>NZ_CP109171.1:1290000-6090000 GCF_036246005.1 Streptomyces sp. NBC_01723 | reverse complement strand
CACCGGCCCGCCCGTCGCGCCCGCCGCGCGTCCGCCAGCCCGCTGTTCACCCCCCACGGCACCGACCGCGCCAGCCGCAAGGCCGCCCGCCGTCAGCTCGCCGAGGCCGCCGCAAAAGCCCGCGCCGAAGTCAGCGCCCACCCGAGCGAAAGCACCCGCCCTGAGCAGCAGATGCCCGCCGCGCTCTACCCACCGAGCGGACGCCCCGGGCCTGCCTCCGCTCGCGGGAACCGGCTAAAGCTCCCCGCCCACCGCATGACCACCGCCGTCGCGGCCGGCGCCTATCCCTTCCTCGCCGAAGGCGGACTCGGCGCCGAGGGCATCTACATCGGCCGCGACGTCCACGCCGAGGCGTCCTTCGTCTTCGACCCGTTCGCTCTGTACGGCAAGGTCGAGGGGTTCACCAACCCGAACCTGCTCCTCGCCGGTGTGATCGGCCAGGGCAAGAGCGCGCTGGCCAAGTCCTTCGCGCTGCGGTCGGTCGCCTTCGGGCACCGCGTCTACGTCCCGTGCGACCCGAAGGGCGAGTGGACGCCGGTGGCCGAAGCCCTCGGCGGCCGGTCCGTCGCCCTCGGGCCCGGACTGCCCGGACGCCTGAACCCCCTGGACGCAGCCCCGCGCCCGGACAGCGTGGCCGAGGCCGACTGGGTCGGCGAGATCCGCAAGCGGCGCCTGCTCCTGCTCGGCTCCCTGGCCCGGACCGTACTGGGCCGGGACCTGATGCCCATGGAGCACACCGCCCTGGACGTCGCCCTCGACGCCGTCGTCACCCGCGCCGCCGACACACACCGCACCCCGCTCCTCGGCGACATCGCCGCCACCCTCAACAACCCGACCGCGCTCGACGAGGCCGCCGGGATGATGTCGGGCCAACTCGGCGACGCAGCCCGCGACCTGGCCCACGCCATGCGGCGCCTGGTCCACGGCGACCTGGCCGGCATGTTCGACGCTCCCTCCACCGTGAGCTTCGACCCGAGCGCGCCGATGCTCACCATCGACCTCTCCCGCCTCGGCGGTTCCGGGGACGACACCGCCCTCGTCCTCGCGATGACCTGCGCGTCCGCCTGGATGGAATCCGCCCTCTCCGACCCGAACGGCGGCCGGCGCTGGATCGTGTACGACGAGGCATGGCGCCTGATGCGGCACGTCGGCCTCCTCCAGCGCATGCAGGCCCAGTGGAAACTCTCCCGCGGACTCGGCATCGCCAACCTCATGGTGATCCATCGGCTGTCCGACCTGCTCACCGCCGGCGACGCCGGATCACAGGGCCGCGCCCTGGCCGAGGGTCTCCTCGCCGACTGCTCCACCCGGATCATCTACCGCCAGGAGACCGACCAGCTCCACGCCGCAGCCTCCCTGCTCGGCCTGACCTCCGTCGAAATGGACGCCATCGCCCACCTCAACCGAGGGCGCGGCCTGTGGAAGGTCGCCGGCCGATCCTTCATCGTGCAGCACCTCCTGCACAGCCACGAACTAGCGCTCTTCGACACCGACGCCCGTATGCACTGAGGAGCAAAAGGCCCGTGAAGCCCGATTTTCAACGCGACCTGATACCGCGCGACGACGCGCTCCACCTTATCGGCGCACTCAACGCCATGAAGGACAAACTGCACGACGCCGCCCAGCGGTGGGAGCTACTCGACGAGAACGGGCACGTTCCGGCCGCGCCGTCCTACACCGCGCTGCTCCAGCACGCCACCGACGCTCAGGACCTCTCACGCGAGGTCCTCCACCTGGCCGACGCCTTCGCCCGGAGCCCTCACCACACCACCCGGACCGGCCGGACCGTCCTGAAGCACCTCGCCACGGCCGCAACCATCTCCAGCCACGCAGCCCCGCACTTCACCGAGACCGCAGAGGCCGCCCTGACCCTGCCCCGGACCACCAACCCCACCGACCGGCACTACCTCACGAATCGCATGGTCATCGACCACGCCTTAGCGCGAGCCTTTCTGCGGCGGGCCTCGGAAGCCCTCCGCGACGCAGCCAAGGAACTCAACGACCACCTCGGCGTCCAGCGCTTCCTTGCACCTCTGACCCGCCGGGAGGGACCGCCGGAACCACCGCCGTCCCGGCCTGGCGGTCTCCACCGCTGACCGCACCAGAGCCGTGAACTGCTCGTGCAACAGATCGCCACCCCGGTGCAGTCCACCCGCAACGACCCGCAGCCCGCACCAGCCCCGAAGGACTCCTGCATCATCCCCCCGCGACCCAGACTTCGAGCTCTACGACAACGTCGGCCGCGACGCCGACCAGATCCAAGCCGCCCGGTACAACCTCGCCACCGACAACGACCTGAAGCGGTGGGCACGACGCGACGCACGGGCCTTCCGTGACGCACACCCGCTGCCCGACCAGCCCTGGGCCGCACCCCACCTCGGCCCGTACCTGGACGCCCTCACCGCGGCCCAGACTCCGGCGGAGATCGACGCGGTCACCGACCACGTCCTGGACGCCGCCGAACCCGCACTGCGAGCCCTGAGTACCTACCTCGTCGCCGCCGCCCGGTGGAAGCAGGAGAACCGCGACGCGGCCACGGGGTCGCCTTCGCACCTGCTGATGACAGCGGCCAGCCGGGCGCTGTCCGCCCTCGCTCTCGCCGACGAAGCCGGTCTCAACAGGCTGCGCGCCGCCTACGACCCGGCCCCCGCCCCCACCGCGCCGACCAACGCCTCGCGTGGAGCTACCGCGAGCCTGCCGCCCACTCCCCCCTCCACCGGCCCCGCGCCTCGCCGTTAGCTCTTCTCCACCGGCCGTGCCCGTGCGCGCCCTGACCCACTGCACTCCGGATCACCCCGACGCCACAGCCGTCACCGCTCTGCCCGCCGGCAGGAAGGAGCACACCCTTTGACCTCTCCTCCACGCCCCGACGACCCGCACACCTACCTCCGGGCCGCAAACGGCGGCAGCCGCAGGAGAAGCCATGGCCGCTGACGAAACGAGAACCCCGGAACCCCGGCCGGTACCGCTCGCGCCGCTGCCCGACCACCGCAACGTGCACACGCCGTGGTGGCAGGAGCTGTGGCGTCGCCACGCACACGTCATCACGCCGCTTCGGGCACGCGGACTGCAGTGCGACATCGAATTCGGCCTCAGCACCTACAACGTGCGCGTCTCGCTCCCCGACGACAGCTACCTGGTCATCAGTCCGCCGCACGACCCGCCCTCCGAGCGACCGCCCGGAGACCCGGAGGGCTGGATCGCCACTCGCGCGCACCCCGACGACCAGACGCTGTTCGAGGTCATCTACGACTCGGCGCCCTCCAACGACCCCAGTGCTCCCCAGCGGCCCGAAGCCCGCCACGGCGGCAGCGCCCAACCTCTGATCGAGGCGATCGACCACCGCCTCGCCCAGCTCGGGCTGCTACCGCACCCCGTCTTGCCCCACGAAAACTCACACGTGCCCCCAGCCCGGGCCCTCCCGCCGGCATCGCCGCAAGCCGCCCCACCGGCCAGGCGCACTGCCTGATTCCGCGAACCCTTGGAGCCTCCATCCGCACCGCCCGCCGTACCCTGCCGCTGATCACCGGCGCCGCCTGCCTCACCCTGGCCCTCACCGGGTGCTCCGGCGAAGACGGCCCCGCCCAGGCCCGGCAGACGCCCACCGCCAGCACCGCCCCGAAGCCCGCGCCCGCTCTCACCGCCGCCCAGGCCCGCGACGTCATCACCCGCTATTCCAAGATCAACAACGAGGCCAACGCCGACCGCGACCGGCGCCTCCTCGACACCGTCGAGGACGGACCGCTGTACGCGATGTCCGTCTCGGACTACACCGAGACCGAAGGACTCCCCGCGGCGGACCGCGAGCCGTACGAGGCGTGGTCCTACGACCTCGCCAGCGCCATGCTGTACATCCCCCGCCTGGATTCCGGGCAGGACCGCTGGTTCGCTGCAGCCCTCTCCAGCGAGAAGGGCAAGGCCCCCTCCCGCCTGGCCGTGTTCGCCGAACAGCCCCAGCACAAGCGCTGGGAGATGGTCTCCGTCGTCGACCTGGACAACCACAAGCTGCCCGACGTCGCCCTCGACCGCGAGGGATACGCGACGGCCGTCGCCGCCAACGACAACAAGCAGCTGGCCGCCGACGCCGACCTGCTGCGTACTGCCGTGCTGGACAACTTCACCACCGGAGGCACGAACACCGGAAGCAAGGTGTTCGCGCCGACCAAGGCCAGCAAGCGGCAGGTCAAGGTCAACAGCGATGCCGCAACACGCTTCGGCGACAAGGGCACCAGCGTCTTCGACGGAGCCGACAACCGCTTCACGGACGCCTACGCCCTCAAGACGGCAGACGGCGGCGCGCTGGTCCTCTTCTCCCACACGCACACCCAGACCGACGCCGTCGCGCACTCCGGCCTGCAGATCAACCCCGGCAAGGAAGACCGGGCCTGGCTCCACGACGTGCCCCGCATGTCCATCCAGTACACGTTCGTGTGCAACGACGCCGCCACCGTCCCCGCGAAGGCCGAGCCCTCCCGCCTGATCGGCTACACCTGCGCCCGCACCGACGCCTCCGGCCCCCCGGTCCCCTCCTGGTCACACCGCGCGTAGCCGCACCCGCCCGCCACTTCGACGGCCACCGAGGACATCCCCCGCCCCCTGCTCGCTCCGGAGAACTCCCTGTCCACACACTCCTTCATCGCCCGCCCCACCGCCGGCACGGGGTACAGCGGCATCCACGTCCAGCTCGACGGCGTGCCCAGCAACCACCTCCCGCTCCTCCTGGCCGCCTACCAGTACAAGTTCGGACGCGACATCGAGGCCATGGCCCAGCACCTCATCGACGACATCGCCGTCGGCTGGGACGAACTCGGCACCGATCTCCTCGACGGCGCCCCGCCCACGCTCGTGGCCGCGCTGACCGGCGGCGAACACTGGCCCAGCCGGACCCTCGATCACCTGATCACTCCGGACGGCTCACCCCCGGTGCGCATGACGGTCACCGACACCACCGCCGGCGAACTGGGCATGCAGTGGGGCTACATCCTGCATCCGCAGGGCATCGAAGTGATCAGCATGGCTCACACAGGCGCGGGCCCCCTCGTGGCCTGGGACACCGACCCCAGCACCCCCTTCAGCGACCACCCGGCGCACTGGCCCGCCATCACCACACGCCGGACGCCCAACACCTCGCGCACCGCGCGCCCACCGCGGCCCGCTGCCGGTGCAGCGCCGACCGGACCCCGCACGGCTGCCCGCCGCTGACCCTCACCGCCTCTCACTGCCGGAGACTTCCCTGCCCGCTCCCCTGATTACGGTCGTCATCGCCACCCGCCTGCGCGACGACCGCCTCGACTACCTAACCGCCATGCACGCCAGCCTCACCCGGCAGTCCGTACCGTGGGAGGCCGTGATCGCGCTCGACGGCGCCTCCCCGGACCGCCTACCGGCCCCGCTCGCGCAGGATCCCCGGGTCCTCACGCTGGCCCTGCCCCGGCCGGTCGGCGCCGCCTGCGCCCGCAACCTCGCCCTCACCCACGTCCGTACCCGCTACGTCAACTGGGCGGATGACGATGACGAGTTCGCGGACGACGCGATGTCCGTGCGGCTAGACATCCTGGAGTCGACCGGCGTCGGCTGGTGCGCCGGCTGGAGCCAGGACCAGCATCCCGACGGCTCGACCACCCTCTGGTGCTGCCCCACGCCTCCCGGCCGGCACCAGGCCGGGGAGGTGTGGACGTACTGGAAGTCGCCTGCGGACACCATCCCCATCGGGCCGACCACGATCCTCGCTCGCACCGACCTCGTGCGCGCCGCCCCCATGGGCGGCCTCGTCCAGGGCGAGGACTACTGCGCGGCCCTCGGCGTGACCTCGCTGGCGCCCGGGATCCTGCTTCCGGTGCCGGTGTACCGGTACCGCAAGCACCCCGGGCAGATGACAGCCCAGGACGGATACGACCAGCTGGAGGCGGCGGCCCGGGAGCACGCCTGGGCGTACGGGCGCAGCCTGCGTGCCGTCCTGCAGGGTGGCGAGGACCTGGTCCGTGGCTGAGGCGCAGATCATCCTGTCGCACAGCCGGGAGTCGGGGATCGTCGCCATCGCCTCGGGCGAGCAGTATCCGTGGGCGCACACCGCCCTCGCGGAGAGTGGCTTCCAGCGGGCCGACGACGGCGTGTGGCACCTGCCCGCGGGCGGCGCCCAGACCACTGTGGTCGATCTGGTCACGTGCGCGAAGCGGCACCGCGCCAGCGTGCACACGAGCAGCCGGCGGTACATCGGCGACGCCGCCCGTGACCTCGCGCGCCTGCTGCCCGGCCAGTGGCATGCCTCGGTCGAGGTCTATGCGCGCCCGGCCTGGCAGGAGGACCTGGCCCCGTGGATCTGGGACAGCGGCGAACTCGGCCGCGTCGTCCGGAGCGAGCGGATCCCTTACGCCGCGGTCCTCACCGACGCGGCGCAGGGCACCACGCTGTTGTTCGTCGAGCGGCCCGGCCGTCATCTCGGCTACCTGGTGGGCGCCTTCTCGCCGGAAGGGCTCGAAGGGGGCTACGGCGATCCCCACGCTCCGCGCAGCATCGTCCTGCCGCCGTTTCCCGGGCGGGCTGCTCAGGCCCTCACCGACCGGTACCTTCCCACCTACGAGCAGGCCGTCCATGCCCGCCAGACGGCGGCCATCGCCAGCGTGCTCGCAGACATCCGCTCCGAGTACGACACGTGGCAGGCCATGAACGCCTCCGGCCGCTACAGCGACGCCACCCCGCTGAGCACCGCCGCCCTCGGCGCCTCGACGGAGCTGTTCCTCGACCACGCCTGGCGCCGTTTCCTGACCGTCGTCGACCACGCCCCGACGCTGCTCGACCGGTGCCGGCCCGCGAACAGCCCGTGGCCCGACGACGCTACAGCCCTCTCCCGTCTGGCCGACGCCGTGAGCGATGCCGAAGCCCTGCTCGACGACCTCGTCCACGGTTGTGCTGTGGCAGAGCAGGAGCGCCGAGCACGCGCGTGGCCGGCCATCGAGACCTGGCTCACCGACGGCCACGCGTTCTTGCGCCAGGCCCGCCTGAGCGCACCCCACCGCCGCCCGGCCCTCCCCGTCACAGCCCCAGCCCGCCCCCTCCCTGCGGCCCGGCCCGCGTACCGCAGCCACTGACCGTGCCACCCCGACAACGTCTGGAGACTTCCGCCCCCTTGCAACCCGGCACCCACTTCTCCTTCGGCGACCACAAGGAACACGGCTTCGTCGCCTCCTTCACCTCCGCCCTCCCCAGCCACCTCGCCCACTGGTTCCTGGAGCGCGAGCAGTTCGAGCCCGTTCCCGGTGAACCCGGGCTGTACCGCCTCAGCGAGCCCGAGCGCGACGGAGTCCGTCGCACCCGCCAGGCCGTCCACGACCTGCGCCGCCACGGCTACACCGTGCAGGCCGACATCCGCCTCAACCCGGCCCTCTCCACCGGCCCGCCGCGCCCCGTCCGGCCCCACGGACTCCAGGAGCGCCGCAGCCGGCTAGCCCAGGCCGCCGCCAGCCGAACGACGCAGCGCTCCACCACGCCCTCCACCTCCCCACCGTCGGCCCGGCCGATCCCGCCGAAGCCCACCTTCGCTCCCACCGTCCACCTGACGGCCGCAGCCAGCGGGCGGTCCCGATGACCCGCAGCAGCAGCCCGGCCCCCGACAGCCCGTTGCCGACAGCGTCCGCACTGGCCAGCAAGGCACGCGACTTCCGGCTGCGGATGGCCGTCATCGACTGCGAGACCGATGCCGCCCTCGACAGGACACGCGACCGCCACGGCCGCACCGTCCACGCAGACGCCGCCGCAGCCGCACGAGCCCACCGTGACAAGGCGGCGCTGGAGGCGTACGCCACCCACCTCGCCCCGCACGCCGAGGCTCTCCTCGATGCCGCCCGACTCGCGCTCGACGAGTTGCGTCCCCGCCCAGCACCTGACCGGGTGGCGGGCCGTCCTGGACGGCCTGGAATCCTCCGCCGCCGAGATCCGCCGGGCCCTCGACCGGCCGGCCGCGCCCGGCTCTCCAGCCGAACGTGCTCAGCACGCGGCTCTGTGGCCGCATCTCACCGCCTGGGCGGACCACAGCCCGATCGCCAGCAACCTCGCCGACCAGCGCGAGGGCCAGCACCACCAGGCTCCGCTGACCGACGAGGAACAGCAGCTGTGGACCGACAGGGCCCGGGCCGCACAGATACGTGGTGCGCTGGAGCTGACCGAGTCGTGGTATGCCGCCGACGGACAGCCGATCACCCTCGCTTACCTGGTCGAGGACGACGACTCCACCGTGGTCGCGCTGCGCGGCGACCCGGGCGTACCGGGCTGGCAGGTGATCGGGCACTTCGCCCACGAGTACGAGGCGGGCAAGGCCCTGCCCGCTCCGGTCCCGCCCGGCGTGCTGCGCTCGGACATCTCCCGGTTCAACCGCCCGGCACCGGCCCCGGAGCTGTCCCTGCAGGACCTCATCCGCGACGTCGTCGAAGGCCACAGTGCCGGTGACGCCTCGAACGCTCTCCTGGGAGCTGTCCAGCGCGGCTACGCCGCCGGCCCGATGGTCCGCCTGCAAGAACTTCTGGAGACGACCAGCCAGTTCGCCAGCGCCCTGGAGACCGTGCAGGGCCGCCAGATCGCCGCCCGCCTCTCCGCGCTGGGCCGGCAGATCGAGTTCCTCACCCGCGAAGTCGAAGAGGCAGGCGAGGACCTCGGTGCGACCGTCGCCGTCCTGCCTCCGCACCGCACCCCCGTGCTGCGCGCCCGCCCGCGCCCGGCCGTGGACACCACACCGCCGGCGCCGCCGCCCCGCGCCAGCATGACCGCCCGCCACCGTTAGGAGATCCGCTTTGCTCGAAGCAGCAGCAGAGCCGTTCATGCCGATCCGGCACACCATCACCGGCGAGATCACCACCACCGGCTACAACGCCGCCGCCCGGCGGATCCTGCTCCAGGACGGCTTCGAAGAGACGCCCGGCTGCGCCTGCCGAGTGACGGAACTCGGTACGGAGCAGGCGCACGGGGCTGCCCGGCAACCGGCTAGCTGCTCGTCGCCGGCCGTCCCGTGCCCCTGGACCGAGCCCTCGGCCGGCCGGTGAGCGCCGACGGTACGCCCCGGTTGGCCCGCTCGCCGATGTCGGCACAGCCCGTGATCCCCTCCGAGAGCGGCCGGCCTCTTTAGCGCATCGCCCACCCCGCCCCCACCCACACCTGTTGAAGGGTTCTCGTTTTGACCACATCCGGGCCTACCAGATCAGCGCGCACCAAGGGCGGCGAACTACGGGCCAAGGTGGCCCGACTGCTGGCCGACCGGCCGGCGGACAAGCTCACCATCGGGGACATGGCCAGGCAGCTGGGCCACTCCCACGGCGCCGTCCGCAACGCCGCCCTCACCCTGGTGCGACGCGGCGAGGCCGACCAAAGCGGGACCGGACAACCGCAGTTCCGCGCGAACGCGAAAACTGCCGCAGCCGCGCAGAGGGCTGTGATCAGCCCACCGGGCACCCACTCTCCCCGCGCCCAGGCGGCCACGACCCGTACGACCTACACCGCAGCAGCCGCGCCCAAGCAGACCGGCCCGATCCGCCGCGCGGGGGGCCAGCTCTACCACCCCCGGGAGCTGGCCGATCTGCCCGACGTCGAGGCGTTGAACCGCTTGCGCGACGCCGACGTGCCCGTGCTGCTGTACGGCCCTCCGGGCACCGGCAAGACGAGTTTGGTCGAGGCGGCGTTCCCGGACCTGCTCACCGTCGCCGGTGACGGCGACACCACGGTCGGCGACTTGATCGGCGAGTACACACAGGACGACGCGGGAGCCTACGTCTTCCAGTACGGTCCGCTGGTCACCGCGATGACCGAGGGCCGCGCCCTGCTGATCGACGATGCCACCTTGATCTCACCGAAGGTCCTGGCGGCGCTGTATCCCGCGATGGACGGGCGCCGGCAGATCCAGGTCAAGGCCCACAAGGGCGAGACCATCAAGGCCGAGCCGGGCTTCTACGTGGTGGCGGGCCACAATCCCGGCGTCCACGGCGCGGTGTTGACGGAGGCGCTCGCGAGCCGGTTCAGCGTGCAGATCCAGATCGGCACGGACTACGACCTCGCCCTGGCCTTGAGGATCGATGCCCGGGTGGTCCGGGTCGCCCGACACCTCGCCCAGCAGGTCGAACTCGGCGAGCTGGGCTGGGCCCCCCAACTGCGGGAACTGCTCAGCTACCAGAAGACCGAGGCCGTTCTCGGCACCAAAGCCGCGCTCGCGAACCTCGTCGGCATCGCTCCTGTGGAGGATCGTGACGCCGTCGCCGACGCCGTCACGAAGGCTGTCGGCATCAAGAAGATCGCACCTCTCACCCTCGGCAAGCAGCTCCCCGCCTCAGCCGCCCGGCAGCCTCCGGGCAGCACCGGCTCCGCACACCGGGGCCGCCCGCGATGAGTGCCCACCACCACATCCAGTCCATGCCGGACGACGACGCCGACCTCGCGCGCTGGGACGACGACGGCGCGCCGCCCGCGCAACCCCGCTCCTCCCCGGCCGCGTGGCTGCGCGTGGGAGCCGAACTCGGCGACCGGCTGGTCGCCCTCTCCGGCCGCCAGGACCTCCTCGTCACCTGCCGCCCCGGCACGCGCAGCGGCGCACCGGCCGCGTTCTTCCCCACGCTGGGCGAGGTCGAGTTCGACGCCGGCCTGTTCGCCCCCCTGAAGCCCCACGAGATCCATCCGCGGATCGTGGGCGACGAGGAGCGGTATCCCGCCGCTTGGGGAGTGTTCGTCCACGAGGCCGCGCACGCCGCCCACTCCGTCTGGACACAGCCTGCCGGAGCGGACCCCCGCGTCGTCGAGGCCGCGCTCCTGCTGGAGGAGAGCCGCGTCGAAGGCGCGCACCTGATCACGTGGCCCACGGACCGCTCGTACCTGCGCACCAGCGCCCGAACCCTGGTCATGCCCGACATCGCCCACCCCACCCTCGAGGGCATCGAGCAGGCCGCCGCCGCGGCGGCCCTGATCCTCGGCCGCCGTGACGTCGGCATCCTGGACGCCGACGAGACCCGGGCCGTCGCCGAACTGTGCGAAAAGGTGCTGGGCCAAGACCTGCTGACCACCCTCACCAGCATCTGGACAGCAGCTCACGAGTGCGCCGACCACGACGCCACGACCATGCTCGCTCACGGTCAAGAATGGTGCGACGCTCTGGATGCCGCGGCCCCCGCCCTGCCCGTGCCGGAGGGCCTCTCCGATCTGCTGACCGGCGCCGTGAAGGTCGTCATGGACCACGCGGCAGCCACCGACGCGGCCGACCTCGCGGCACAGGACGCAGCGGCCAACGCCATGGCGTCACGGTCCAAGGCGCAGGCTCAGGACCGCGCCCAGCGGGCCCGCCAGCGACGCAAAGCCGCCGCCACCGCCAAGTCGGTCTTCAACGCCCGTAGCACCACCGTCCACCCCGACGGCACACCGGCACCCTCCGGCAACCCGGTCACCGGCACCCGCAGGCCCACCGCCGCCGAGCAGAGTGCCGCCGCGCGCCTGAGCCGCGCCCTGCGTGCCGCCGCCTACCGCGAGCGGACCGAGGAGCGGACCACCAGCCCCACCCCGCCCGGCCGCCTCAACATGCGCGCGGCCCTCGCCCGCGACGCTCAGCGCGCGGCCGGGTCGGTCCCCACCGCGGAACCGTTCACCCACACCCGCCGCCGGAACTCTCCCACCCCACCGCTGCGTGTGGGGATCGCCGTCGACGTCTCCGGCTCCATGCGTGCCGCCTGCAAGCCCGTCGCCTCCGCTGCCTGGATCGTGGCACGCGCAGCAGCCCTGACCGACCCCGACTCCCGTACCGCCACCATCGCCTACGACAGGCACTTGACCGCACTGACCCGGCCCACCCACCGAGCACCCGAGCGCGTGACGACGTTCGATGCCACCGGCGGCCACCACAACCTCGCCCACGCCATCGACGCACTCGACCACGGCCTCGAACTCAGCCGCCCCGGCGCCGGCCGCCTCCTCGTGATCGTTACCGACGCCCACTACGGCAGCGACGAAACCGCTCAAGCCGTCACCCGCGTCAAGCAGCTCACGACCGCCGGCTGCGCCGTACTCCAGCTCACCCTCACCGCGGAATCCCGCCACTTGCCGGGGACCACCTTGCTGCACCTGCCCCAGCCCTCCAGCGCTCCCGCCGCCATCGCCAAGGCGGCCACAGACGCCATCCGCAGGACCCGCTGAGACGACGCAGAAGGCGGAAGCGTCCCCGAGACCACCGCCAAGCACTCCAGACCACCCCCGTCCGTCGCATGACTCGTGCAACCCCAACCGTCAACGAAAGGCCCTCGATTTGAAGTCCCAGACCAGCAGCCCGACCTCGAACGTAACGCCCATCAAACGGAGTTCCCCGGGGGTGAGTACGCACTGGACCGTGGAGCACGCCTGCTCCCACCGGGTAGATCACGACCTGTCCAACCGCCCCGCCGACAAGCGGGCCGGCTTCGCCCGTTGGCTCGCGTCGAAGGACTGCACCGACTGCTGGAAGGCGGCGCGCGACGCCGACTCCGCGTCCAAGGAGAAGTGGCTCGCGGAGAAGCGCGCCGAGGAGCTAGAGGCAGCCGCCACCTGGGCCAAGCAGTTCGACATGCCGCAGCTGGAGGGCCCGGCCAAGGCCCTGGACTGGGGTGAGCGCTCCCGTCATCAGCTGATGATGGCCGCGCACACCGCCCTGGTCGTCGAGGGCAGTTGGGACGAGGCGGACTGGGCGGAGCTGGAGGAGAAGGCCCGCTCCATAACCCGTGCCGGTTGGTGGATCGACCAGCGTGACGCCGAAGGCACTGACCTGCTCGAACTCCTCGACGCAGCCACCGAGGCGGACCGCGGGACGGAGAATCCGTTCCGCTGACGGCGGGGCAACATAGCCGGGAAACGCCGGTTAGCCAAACCGGCGTTCCTCCGGACTATTGATGCTCCCACCCCGACAGCCATCGCGTGGAAGGAACCGCGTGCTCCCTCCGTCCTGGGACCATCAACCCGCCCCCGTCACCGCCCTCACCCCCGACCCGCTCACTCCCACCCGAGATATCACCCACGCCCATTTTCAGACCGGGGACACCGTCGTCGTCCTCAAGGGGGTGGCCGGCGGAGAGCTGTGGGGAGACTCCATGCGCATCGTCGCCCCCTCCTGGCACACCCCCACCGACGAGGACGGATGGCGACTGCGTGATCCCACCGGTGGTGCCCAGTCCTACGTCACCGCTCACCCCCGCTACCTCGTGCACCTCTCGCGCCGCTGCCCGGACTGCCTGATCTACCTGCGGGCCATGGAAGACGCCCTCCTTACGCGGTTCGCCGGCCGCGACGAGCTGATCGACTGCGGCTGGTACACCACCACCGCTCTGGGCCAGCTCGTGCACACCGCAGACAGCAGGGGCGGCCGGTGACTTCCCCCACGAACCGCCCCGACCGTGCCGCTGCGCTCCGCAAGGCCAGGGCCCGAGCCACCGCAACTACGGACGATGCTTCCTGGCCGCTGCGCCTGGCCGAAGACCTCCACGGCATCCGGGCCGACTGGAAAACCTCAGCCGAGGTGTGCGCGGATGCCGCCTGGGCGGCACGGTCAGCCGGCCTCAGCGTCCTGGGCCTGCTGTCCCCGGAGGATGTCCTCGCGACGCACCGTGATCCGATCACCACCCGCACGTTGGCGCATCTGTACCTGAGCGCCCTGCGGTTCGACTTCCGCTGCCCCACCCTCCAGCACGTCGTCGAACAGCTCGCGCAGACCGCACGTCAGCCGCTGGACTGCTACACCCGCGCCCTGTACGCCTTCGCGCTGCTTGGCCAGTCCCGCCCCGAGGGCCTGACGGTCATGGACGAGGTCCTCGCCACGGCCGAGGAGCACCCCAAGACCCTGCACGTCCTGCTGCACGGGCTGTGGCTCGGCCAGGACCTGAACGAGGGTGCGGAGCGTCTGTTGGCCCTCAGCTCCCGGCCCGCCCTCGCCACCGGCACCGACCCGATCGTCCTCTTCCGCACGGCGGGTGCCCTGCGCCGGCTGGGCCGGTACGACGAGGGGCTGAGCGCCATCGACAGGGCGATCGACTGTCTTCCGCCGGGAGACATCTCGGTCCACGCCGACCTGGTGCGCGAGCGCTCGCTGCTCTGTGCAGCCCGCGACCTTCATCAGCACCGGTCGCCCACCCGCACGTCGAGCGGGGTGCCGTCATAATCCCCCGCCTGCACCCGAGGGCCCACTCGCCGCGCGAGCCGCTGGCCGAGGCGCTCGGGCGGCCCCTTTCCCCGAACGAGGGCCTGACGGAGTACACCGTGGTCGCCCACTGGCCGGGCCTGGACTACTACACCCCGGACGACGAGCAGAGGACCTGGACGTCCGTTGAGTGGGCCGAGCACCTCGAAGATCCGTACCTGGAGCACCCGTTCGCTGCCAGCCCGGACGACGACCGGCACGCGATCCTCCATCTCGACGTCCGGCTCCACCCGGACGACCGGGAGCTGACCGGCCCCGAGTGGTCCGAAACCGCCCACCGGTTCGCGCGGGCCGCTGGTATCGAGGTGCCCGGCGCCGCAGAGCACGGGTGGCGGTGGATCGCTGTCCAGGGCCAGCCCGGACGTCTGGATCTGATCGCCAACCTGATCCACCTCGACGGCACCTGGCGCACCCCGCCCGCCGACATCCTGCGACGGCTTGCGGACGAAGCACGCCGCATCGAGCAGGACCTGCACCTGATCCCCGTCCGCACCGGCCCCACGACGCGGTCCGCTGCCCGTACGGTCCCGACCGCAACGGCGCAGCTCGCCGGCGTCCTCACGCAGCTCGCCGACGAACAGGCCGGCCCGCTGGCCACGGTCCGCGGACTGGTCGAGCACACCGCTTACCGGATCGCCCGCCAACCGGGGGCTGCCGGCACGGACACGGCGCACCGTCTGGAGCTGATCGCCCGCCGCCTCCACGCGATTCAGCAGGACCTGGACGCCACTGCGGCCCATCTGGCCCAGCCCCGGGCCGCCGCCGCACCGGCCGCGGCCCGGCGCACCATCCACCGATCTTTGTAGGAGAAACGTCTCTTTGCCCCGCACCACCGGCCGCTTGCTGGACATCCGCCGTGACCCGCACTCCGACGAACTCCTCGCCCGCGGCGGCGACGTTGAGGCACACAGCATCCTCCAGCGCGCGGGATTCGTCGCGGTCGTCCGCCTCCACGAGAGCTACCACCGCGCCCCCGCCGGCCTGACCGAGGACGAGGAGTCCCGTCTCGCCACCGATGCCGTAGGGCGCCTGCGGGCCGTCGGGTACCACGTCGACTGCGACGAGCGCTTCGACACCGACGCCCGCCCCGCCAGCTATCCCACACTCGGCGCCTCGGTCGCCCACCTCGCCGAACGCCTGCGCGAGGCCACCGACACCGCCGAGGCAGCCGACGTCCTCACCGAACTCACCGCGCCCCACGACGGCGTCCTCGCCGGGTTCGAGGAAACCCTCGGCGCCCTGGCCCAGTTCTTCGACGGCCTCGGTGACGCGAGCGATCCGTACACCGCCGGGCGCCTGCGCTACCTCGCCGACGAATACGTCCGCGTCATCCGCTCCGACCTCGCGCACACCCGCGGACGGCTGGCCGACCGGCACGCCCCTCACCCCGGCCGCCGCGCCTGCACCGAGCAGGTTCCCGACCATGAGACCGAACGCTCCGCGGTGTGCGCCTGCCCGCCCCCGCCGCGTGCCCTGCCGGCCCCGGCACCGCCACCCGTCGGTGCCACCCGACTGCGCCGCTGAGCCCCTGCAACTGCCCAAGGACACCATGCACGACCACAGCGCCTCCGAGCGCCTTGCCTCCTACGCCGACGTCCTCGCCGGCGAACTTCCCGACACCTGGACCAGCACGCACCTGGCGGCCGACGCGAAGGACGACCTCGCCGAACTCACCGACCGCATCTGGGACCTGGACCTGGTCGCCGCCTTGCTGGCCGAACATCCCCTGCAGCAGGCCGCCGTCCTCAGCCGCCCCGACGGCGCGCAGCTCGTCCTGATCGACCGGCACGACGAACGCGACGGCTTCCTCCTCGCCGCCGTCGCCCCGCACGCCCTGCCGGACGAGGCGTACCGCGGCGTCCCCGAGCCCAACGGCATAGCCCTGACGGACGACCCGTTCCTCGGCGCCGAGCAGGTCGCCGGCGATCTCCTCGTCCGCTACGACCGTGCGCTCGCCCAGGTCCGGCACAACGCCCTGGACGGCATCCAGCCCTCCCAGCCGGACCGGGTCGTCCTGACCTGGCAGCCGGACGGCAGCGTCGCCACCGCCCCCGCCGACGACCGGGCCGGCACCATCCTCGCCGCCCACGGCTTCATCCAGGACCCGCACAGCGGCATCTACCGCCTGAGTGGCGACGACACCCAGGCCCAGGCCCGCGCGCTGCGCGAGATCGGCCCGCAGCTCGACGCGCTCGGCATCGGCACCGCCCTCCAGCACCCCGCCGGACGTCACGCGCCCACCTCCGCCCCGGCCTCCATGCCGCCGGCCCCCGCCGGCGCCCGCACACCCACCGCCAGGACGCGATGAACCAGACGGAGCCCGACTTCTGGGTCCTGGAGTACGTCACCATCACCAAGGACCCCCGTACCGGTCTGGTGGTGGCCATCGGCGGCACCGAGCAGGCAGCGGACATCCTTCAGCGGACCGGCGGCTTCCTCACCTCTCCCGGACCCCGCGGGGACTACCACCGTCTTCCGCACGGCCTGCCCATCGAGCAGCAGCGCCTGAAGGCGACCACCGCCTCGCACGCCCTGCTCGCCGCCGGCCACAGCGTCCACCTCGATCCCGCCCTGAACATGCTGGCCACACCCGACGGCGACCGTGACGCAGCCGTGCGCTACCTGACCCAACTCGCCGAGCGGGTCTCGGCCGCCGAGACCAGTAGCGAGGTGGCCGAGGTCCTGACCGAGGTCGCTGGGCCCGTGCACGGGCTGCTGCCCCTGACCAGAGAAGTGATCGTCCGCGCCTGGATCGCCGCCAGTGATCTCCACGGCGCCGCGCCCGGCGAGGAACCCGAGCCGATCGCACGGCTCGGCAGCACGGCCAACTCCCTGAGCGATGCCGCCCGCGTCATCCTGCGCGCCCGCAACCACGCCGCCCGCCCGGCGCAGCCGCCAGCGACCGCACCGGCCCCGACACCGGCAGCGGGCCGTGCACAGTCCCCGGTTTCCCGCCGCCGCTGACCTCGGGGAAGAAGCGTATGGCCAATCTGGCCGACGAGTACGGCACAGACGTCGAGATCTACATCAAGGCCCTGACGACCACCATCCACGCCGACACTCCCACCGGCGCCCCCGCCGGCCTCCACGACCTGCTGGAACAGCTCGGCCTCGAACGCCACGCATACCCCACAGGCGAGCCGCTCTACGTCTGGCACACCGTGCCCGATCACCTCGGTGCCGAGGAGCAGAAACGCCTGGCGAACCGCGCCATCCCCGCCCTGCTCCTGGCCGGATACACGGTCAACTGCGACCCCGAGGTCTTCGACGAGGCCCTCTACCAGCAGGCCGTGCACCGCCTCCAGGCGCGCGCGGCCCGACCCGCCCCGCAGCAACCGGCGCCCGCCAGTCCCCCCTCGTACTCCGCACCGGCCCGCCGCGCCCCGTGAGCCCGGGCGGCCCCGGCACCACGCCGGGGCCGCCCACCGCCCCGCCGCCCGATTCCCCGGAGAAACCCGTAGCAGAACGCACACCCGCACCGATCAGCCATCGGCTCAAACCCCGGCTCGCAACCGCCCTGTTCCGCCGCTATCTACGCGCCTGCATCACGGCCGGCCCCGACCGCGCCTCCCCACTGGCCGGCGCCCGCCCGGACGCCGTCCCCACCGAGGCGCAACGCATCGGGCAGCGCCACCACCACTGACCGTCCACGCACCCGGAGGAGCATGTCCCACCCCGCCCCCTACCCGGTGAGACTGGCCGACGAGATCACCCGCCAGCTCGGCCAGCTCTCCGACCACCTCTCTCAGCTTCCCCCGCCCCAGGCAGCGCAGGTCATCGCCCGCGTCCTCGACCCGGACAACGGAGTCCTTGGCGGCGTCACTCACCTCGTCATCACCGGCAGCCACTTCGCCAAGAGTGAGGCAGAACGAGGCGCCCTGCCAGCGGAGGTATGGCTCGCCTTGGGCCGTGCCGCCAACGAACTGCACGACATCAGCCTGGACCTGGACGAGCACCAGGACCTCCTCCAGCACCTCGGCACCAGACCGGCCACCAGCGCGGCGAAGCCTCCGGCTCCTGCCCCGCTCGTCGTACGGCGGCGCCGGTGAAGAAGAAGCAGTGGCAGGGCTGGGGGCCGGGCGAGCAGGCCGAGCAGCACTACCTGGTCCAGCCCCGTGCCCTGGCCGGCGGCGGTGACGTCCGGCACGTCTCGGAGTTCCTGCGCGCCTCGGGCTGGCGGGAGAAGTCCAAGAAGGGCGGCCCGCTGCTCATGGAGAGCCCGGACCGCACCGTCCGCGTCGCCTACGACCCCTACATCCTGCCGGGCGGATGGACCATCCACGGCCGGGCAGGCGGCGCGACCGGTGAATGGTCTGCGCACCTGGGCCGGCAGACTCCGGTGGAGATCGTCGCCGGTCTTACCGACGCCCTCACCCGCCCCCGCTCCGCACACGCCCCCAACGTCTGGGCACCTCTGCAGGAGCAGAACTGGCACACGCGGTTCGAGGGCCAAGACTATTCGGCGAGCAGCCCCGACGGCACCGCGTGGATGCAGTACCGCCAGGGCGTCGATGGCTCGGCGATGTGGTGGACCGGAGCGCAGGACAAGCAGGGCAACGGCTGGACGGCCACCTTCACGCCGAACACGCCGATGCACCTGGTCCAAGCCTTCTCCACCGAACTTGCCGGCCCGGACCCGGTGATGCGCCCCCGCGGACGTGTCCCGCACAGCGCCCAGATCCGGACCTGGTCGGTCTCCGTCAAGCCCTCCCAGCTCAGCGCCTGGCAGCAGACCCGGATCACAGCTGCCCACGCCGCCACCTGGGCCCGCAACAGCGCCCGAAGCACCCGGCCACACACCACCGCCCGTCCCTACGCCCCGTCCGGCGGTGCCCGGACCCGCCGCTGACCTGAATCCCCGTCTCAAGGAGCCCGATGCCCGCCCCCACCCCGGAAACCCTGCGCACCCTGACCGAAACGCTGTCGGACGTCACCGAGTACCTGCGCGAGAATCCCGACCCCGCCGAAGCCCTCGCCCTCGTCGAGCCGCTCCTCGACGAGTACACGGGCCTGCCCGTCCAGCTCGCCGACACCCTGCGTGCCCTCGCCCGCACCATCCAGGAACACCAGGCCATCCCACGTACCGCGCACGTCAACGTCCTGATCGCCGAGCTGCGTTCAGCCGCCTGGGAACAGACCGACCAGCACACCCTCCACTACGTCCTGGACGAGCTGCGTGCGCTGCACGACGACGCCGAGAGCGAGCAGGGGTGCAGCCGGTGCCGTTGAGCAAGCGCCAGCTCGACGCCTTCGCCGACAAGCACGCCGGGCAGATCCCCTTCGACACCAGCCCCCGCCACCTCGCCGGCCCGGGCGACGCCCGCCACGTCACCCACGGCCTGGCCGCGGCCGGATGGGCCACGGTCTCCGACCCGCTCAGCGCCGAGATCGTGATGGCCAGCCCCGATCACCGCTACCGCCTGCAGTTCGACCCGCAGTCCGCCACCTCCGCCTGGTGGCGGCTGCGGGCCGCCCCCGGCGACAACGACCATGGCTGGTACGCCGAGTTCGGTGAACTCGTGCCGGCCGAGGTCCTCGCCGGCCTCACCGATGCCCTCATCACACCGCCCTCATCGCAACCGGACCCCTGGCAGCCCGTGACCAGCGCAGGCTGGCAGTACGAGGATGCCGGAAGAGCGCTCTCTCCGGACTCACTGTGCCGGATCGAGCACCGCCCCATGAGTGAGTTCCATGAACGCCCGTCCTGGCACATCGAGGTCAGGACAAGCAGCGACGAATCATTCCCGGGCCCGCGGATCTGGCACGCCTTCCTCGACGAGCACGTTCCCGATCGGCTCGCCGGTGCCTTCCTGGGCGCGCTGACCGACCAGAGCCCGCTGCAGCGCGGCATGTTCGACCGCACCGCCCACTACAGCGCCGTAAAAGAGCCGAGCCCGCTGCGCCCGCAGCAGGTAGTCGACGCGCACACCGCCCGGGTGAAGACGCTCCGCGCACAGGCCCGCGCCGTGCGCCGTCAGCAGACCACCCCCGCGACACCCCCGGCGCCCACGACCGCCGTCCAGCCGGCCGCCCGCCGCTGACCTCAAAGGATGCTCTCATCTCCCGCACCACGAACCACGGCCGCCGCACCTCGCTGCGGCGCCTCAACCGCTACCTGCGCCACAGTGAACGGATCCTGGCGTCCTGGGACGCCTTCACCGCGTTCAACACGGACCTGGACGGCTGGCCCTTCGACCAGGACGCCTACGGCCGCCCGGCCGCCGTCCGTGACGCAGACACCGCCGCAGCGTTCGACGGCATCCGTCCTGGCGCCCGCCAATTGCTGGCCACCGCCCGGCTCCAGCTCCAGCACCTGCCCGCACACCTCACGCGGGACAGCTGGCCCGGGCAGCTGACCATCCTGGAGGAGGCACTGAGCCACCTCGACGCCCTGGACGCGCAGTGGCGCCAGACCCGGGCCCAGCTCCCCGAGGGTGCCGGTCCGGGCAGCGACGCGTACGTCGACGCGCTCGACGCGCACCACGCAGAGTGCTGGAGCTATCTGGACGACTGGACCTGCCACGGCCGCGTCATCCTCGACATCCAGGCCGCCGCACGCCGCGCACCGTCCCGGCCGAAGCGCCCGCAGCTCCCCGCCCTGACGTCCCGGCGCAGCGGACACGGCGCGAGGGGGCGGTGACCATGCCCGAGGTCCCCGTCAACGTCGACATCGACTACGTCGCCCCGCGCCACCTGGCCGGCGGCGGTGACCCCGCCTGGATCACCGTCCCCCTCCACCGTGCCTGCGGCTGGAGCTACGGTCACGACCCCCTGATGCCCCGCGTCCTGCTTTCCAGCCCCGACCAGAAGGCCCTCCTGCGGCTGGAGCCCGACCCCGACGGACGGTGGTGGACTCTGCAGCACGCCCCCGCGCCGGACCGGCCCGCCTGGTTCGCCAGCTTCGATGCCCGCACCCCCGTCGAAATGATCGCGACGTTCACCGATGCGCTGACCGATCCCACTGCCGATCCAGCAGACAACTGGGATCCGCAAGAGCCGCTTCTCACATCAGGCTGGATTCCGGCCTACAACCACCACCGGCTCGCCTCGCCCGACGGCACCGTCCGCGTCGAGGCCGACGAGACAACTCGGGCCTGGTGGGTCGACACCGCCCTCCGCGACTTCCGGACTCTGCTGTGGCAAGCCCACTTCAGCGAGCACACCCCACCGCACCTGATCACCGCGTTCACCACCGCGCTCACCGACCCCCGACCGGTGCCGCGCACCGCAGGCCCCTCCAGCCTCCCGACTCGCAACCCGGACGTCATCACCCTCTCGCACCGGGAAGTACCCGCCCAGCAGGTCGCCGGCGCCCTGGAAGAACGCGTCCGCTCCCTCGCCGCACGCCGATCCGGCCCGCCGGCGACGAGCACGCATCCTCCGCAACGGCCGCAGACCGAGCGCCACCGCCTGCGCTGATCCCTCCGTCCCCGCCTGGAAGCACCTAGCCCTTGCCCCCCTCCTCCTCCAGCAGCAACACCGACGGATACGACCTCGTCCTGCGCCTCCTGCTCGGCGTGCTCGCCGTCGTCGTCCCCCTGTCCCACCTGGCCTGGCTGTCCGGCAACCTCACCGCCTACCTCGCCGGAGGCAGCTGGGCCCCCTACCAGCCGACCAACGCCTTGCTCCGCCCCGAGCAGGTCTGGCCCGAGGCCGGGGAGAATGCCCTGCTCATCGGGGCACGCATCGTTCCCGTTCTGCTCCTCCTGGCTCTCGGGATGACGGCGCTCGCCCTGTGGATCCGGCACAAGAACCGCAGCGGCAGCCGGAAGAAGATCACCGGCATGGCCAAGGCCCGGGACATCGAACCCTTGATGGCCAAAGCGATCACCGACAAGGCCCGCTCACTGCGCCCCAGCCTCAAGGACGCCAAGCACATCGAAGCCCGCGACACCGGCATCCTCCTGGGCAACCTGCAGAACACCCGGCACGAGGTGCGCATGGGCTACGAAGATGTGGCCGTCGCCATCATGGCGCCCCGCTCGGGCAAGACCACCTCGCTCGCCATCCCCTCCATGCTCGCAGCGCCCGGCCCCGTCCTCCTGACCTCGAACAAGGCCGCAGGAGACGCATTCACCGCCACATACGAGGCCCGCTCCCGCGTCGGGCAGGTGTGGACCATGGACCCACAACAGATCGCGCACGCCGCACGCGAGATGTGGTGGAACCCCCTCGCCAGCGCGACAACCCTGGACGGAGCGAACCGGCTCGCCGGACACTTCCTCGCCGCCTCGGTAGACGCCTCCCAGCAGGGCGACTTCTGGTCCAAGGCCAGCAGCAACATCCTCTCCCAACTGCTGCTAGCCGCAGCGCTCGACGATCGGCCCATCACCGACATCATGCAGTGGCTCGCCTTCCCCGCCGACCGCACCCCGCTCGACATCCTCCGCGACCACAACTTCGCCGCCGTAGCCGCCCAGCTCAAGGGCACCGTCGAGGGCCCCCCGGAGACCCGCGACGGCATCTACGAGACCGCCCGCCAGTACGCCGCCGCCCTGCTGAACAACGAGATCGCCGCCTGGGTCACCCCCCAGAAGGACGTTCCCGAGTTCCGCCCGTCGGAGTTCGTCACCTCCACCGACACGCTGTTCCTGCTGAGCAAGGACGGCGGAGGCGGGGCCTCGGCACTGATCGCCGCGTGCGCGGACTCCGTCATGCGCGCGGCCACCGCCCAGGCCGAACGCGCCGGCGGACGCCTGGACCCGCCCATGCTGGCGATCCTCGACGAGGCCGCCAACGTGTGCAAGATCAGCGACCTGCCGGACCTGTACTCCCACCTCGGCTCCCGCGGAATCATCCCGATCACCATCCTCCAGTCCTACCGACAGGGCCAGAAGGTCTGGGGAGACGCGGGCATGGACGCCATGTGGTCCGCCTCGACCGTCAAGGTCATCGGCTCCGGCATCGACGACCCCGACTTCGCCGACAAGCTCTCCCGCCTGATCGGCGACCACGACGTGGAGACCACATCGACCTCGCACTCGGAGTCCGGCAAGAGCACGTCGGTGTCGATGCGGCAGGAACGGATCCTGCCCGCCGACGCGATCCGAGCCCTGCCCAAGGGCACCGCCCTGTGCTTCGCCACCGGCATGCGCGCCGCCATGCTCGACCTGCGGCCGTGGTACCGAGAGCCAGGAGCACAGGAGTTGTCCGCGGCGTCCGCCCGCGCGTCGAAGGCAATCACGGCTCGCGCCGTCGCGAAGCACGCGCCGACACAGTCCGACTTCGGGACGGCCGCGTGAGCGACGCCCCGCTGCACCTGGTGCCGGTCCGCTCCCGTGAAGCGAAGGACTTCGTACGCACCTGGCACCGTCACCACCCGCCGCCCGCAGGACAGATCTTCGCGGTCGGCGCCGCCGACGAGAGGGGCACGCTGCGCGCCGTGGCCATCGTCGGCCGACCGGTGGCCCGTCACCTGGACGACGGCGCCACCCTCGAAGTCACCCGGACCGCCACCGACGGCGCCCGCAACGCCAACTCACTGCTCTACGGCGCCGCGTGGCGGGCGGCGAAGGCCCTCGGCTACCGACGGCTGATCACCTACACGCAGGACGGCGAGAGCGGCGCATCACTGCGCGGCGCCGGGTGGCGCGTCATCGCCAGCAGGCCGCCCCGCGCCGGATGGCACACCCCGTCCCGCCCACGAACCGGCCACGGCAACGACCACGTCAGCCGCCTGCTGTGGGAAGCCCTCTGACCGAGCCCGTCCCTACACAGCAACGGACCCACCATCCTCACCTTGCCCCGTACCGCCCTCGTCCTCCCGGAGTTGTCCTGCACACCGCCGACCTGACCGACCACACCCGCCTTCTCGGCGAGGTGGCCCCCGCCCTGAAGGAACTGTCCGCGGAGGCGGCACGCATCCGGGAGGGCGAGATCACCAAGCCCGTCCGAGAGATCGCACCCCTGAGCCTGCGAGTGCACGAGCTGGCGATGAAGTGCACGCGGCAGGTGCACGACCTGTCGGTCAGCCAGTACCCCGCAATGAAGGACGGGGCCGACAACCTGGCGTTCCTCGCCGGCGCCTGCTCCCAGATCTCCCTGGCCGCAACCCTGTGCAACCTCGCCATCCATCACCGCACCGAGATCCTGCTGTACGAGGACGCCAACCCCACCCCCGCAACCAGCCGCGATCAACTCCGCCGTGCCGGAGACGAGCTGCAGCAAGCGGCCACCACTTATCGCGCCGTAGCGCGACGGCTCTCTCGACGCCTCGCCTCATTCTCGGCGCGCGCTGAAGACCGGCAACTCATCGCCGAGGCCCAAAGGCCCAGCTCGCAGAAGGCGCCCTCCACGCCGCCCGCGCCCGCTGCCCGGCGCCGCGGATGACGACGCCGCCCGAGGGCTTCCTGTTCGACGTGGCCGCCCCGCCGACGCCGGTTGAGCGCCTGCTGCTGCTCGCAGACCAGTACGTGCAGCACAACGACATGCTCGACCGTCTCCTGCGGGTGGCCCATCCGCCATCCGAGCCCAACGCCCACGCCGCCTCCGCCCAGCGACTCGCTTCTGCGACCCGCACCGCCCTCAAAGCGGTCACCGACGGACGCCTCTTCCGCAGTCCCGACCTGTCGGACGCAGTGGTCCGCCTTGAGCAGCTCGCCTTCCTGAGCAGTGCCTCCGCGGACCAGCAGCTCCCGATGGCACGCACTCTGACCGCCTTGGCACCCGAAGCCGCGATGGGCTGCGCCAACACCCTCGCCTACGAAATCCGACGCCGCCAGGGGACGGCAGCAGGCGACGGTCCGGAGCACACCCTGACCGCCGCTCACCACACCGCCCTGTGGGAGTCTCAATGACGAAGTCAAGCCGTCTGCGTGACTGGCGGGGCGGTCGTGAACATTCGTCCGTCACGAAGTAATGCCCACAACACGCTCGCTCGTCGGCGAGCCAGGGCGATGATGGCTTGGACGTGCTTGCACCCCTCGCCACGCTTCTTGAGGTAGAAGTCCCGATTAGGGCCCTCGCGGATGATGCTGGTCTGCGCGGACAGGTAGAACACCCTTCGCAGACGGCGGCTGTAACGCTTGGGCCGGTGCAGGTTCCCAGTCCGCCGGCCGGAGTCGCGTGGCACAGGTACAAGTCCGGCCGCTGACGCCAGGTGACCAGCGTCCGCGTAGGCGGTCAGGTCGCCTGCCGCCACGACGAACTCGGCCCCGAGCATGGGCCCCATGCCGGGCAGCGACTCGATGATCTCCGCTTGTGGATGGCTGCGGAAGGTCTCGCGGATACGCTTCTCGATGCGCTTGAGCCGCTCATCCAGGGCCAGGATCTGTTCGGCTAGGTCAGCGACGATTTGGGCGGCGACCTCCTCGCCGGGCAGCGCGGTCTGCTGGGTCCGGGCAGCCTCCAGAGCAGTGACCGCGACGGCGTCAGCGCTGCGCACGCCCCGGTTGGCCAGCCAGGCCGTGAGCCGGGCTCGGCCGCGGCGGCGGATCGCGGCGGGGGTCTGGTAGCCGGTCAACAGCACCAGGGCACCTTTGTGAGCCGAGTAGTCGAAAGACCGTTCCAGAGCGGGAAAGACGCCGGTCAGGACATCGCGGAGACGGTTGATCATCCTCACCCTGTCTGCAACCAGGTCAGAGCGATGGGCGGTCAACAGGGCTAGTTCGGCCGCCAGTTGGGCGGGCACATCGATGGTCGCAAAGTCCCGGCGGTGCCGGGCGGTCTCGGCGATGATGTAGGCGTCACGGGCATCGGTTTTCGCCTCGCCCCGGTAGGCCCCGGCCATCCGGTTGACCGTGCGGCCGGGAACGTAGACGGCCTGCTGGCCGTGCGCCGCGAGCAGGGCCAGAAGTAGCGCGGAGGCCGTGCCGGAGATGTCAACCGCCCAGCGGACCTCATCCGCCAGGTCCAGGATCTCGCCGAGCGCGCTCAGGATCGCCGACTCGTCATTGTCGATCTTCTTCGACCACAAGGTCGCCCCGGTCTCGTCGACCGCCGCAGCCCAGTGGTGGCCCTTACCCGCGTCGATGCCGGCCCAGACGCAGGCTCGTCGCTTGCTCACTTGCCCCTCCTCGTTCCACACGGCATGCCGTCGGCCCGAGGAACACCCCGCTGTCATCTCCGTAATCAGCGACCGAAGCGCACATCTCAATCAGCAGCCAGGGCGCCCCGGAGGGCCGGGCGGCCACTCCCACAGAGCCACTGCAGACAAGAACGCCTGTGCCACACCCAGCCCTCCCGGGCCACCCAACAACTTACGGAGATCGCCTGCGGGAACGTGGTGGTCACCAGCTCCCTGGGACGGCAAAACGTCCACTACCGCGACGAGCGCGTGCTCATGGGCACACTGCGGGCGTTGGAGGCAAAGGGGCTCGCGGAGCGCGTTCCGCAGTCCGCGCCTGCCGCCTATGTGGGCGGCCCGCTCCAGGACCGAGTCCGCCTCACTCCCGCCGGCACCACCGCGCTGGCCACAGCCATCAGCAGCCCGCCCACTCGCAGGGCGCCCGGCACGACGCCCGCGCCCGCACCCACCGCTGCGAAGACGGCCGCCCACAGCCGTTAACTGACCCATCGGAGCCCACAGCAGCCCATGACCTCGCACAACCGCGCCCAACACCCGGATCCACCCCGCGCCCGGATGGACGGATACGAGGCCCCGCCCGCACGCGTCCCAGACGTCTCCTGCACACCGGCACCGACGCGCTGCACCCGATCAGTCCTGGCCCAATGCCGCCTGCGGTACAAGGCCCGGCGGTGAGGCCCTTCGCGCCCCAGGACCGGGTCCTGGTCTCCCCGCGCTATCTGGCGGGAGCGGGCATCGACCGGCTCGCCGATGCGATCGGCCCGCTGATCCACCTCTTCGGCTGGCCGAGCGAGCACGATCGCGCAAGCGGAAGCATCAGCATCCACAGCCCCGACGGCAGCCTGCTCGTCAACTTCAACTCCCGGCATACCCACGGCCACTGGTGGTCCCTCGCGCACCACGAGCCGTACTGGGAAGCCCACTTCACCCGGCAGACCCCGATCGAGGCCATCGCCGCCGTCACCCAGGCTCTGCCCCAGCTGCTCGGCGACGACCGGCACATCGACCGGATCCCGCTCACCACCACCCCCCTCGCACAGATCGCCGAACTGAACCACTGGCACCGCGATAACGGCACGTTCACCTCGCCCGACGGCCACTGCCACCTGCAGCACACTCCGGCGGAAGACACCCCGTGGCACTTCCGGCACCACGTGTACGACGGCTTCGACACCCACTGGGACGCCTCCTTCACCCAGGACACCCCCGAGCGGCTCGTCGCCCAGTTCTTCACCCACCTCGCGACGACCACCCCGGTCGAGCGCACCTTCCGTGACGTCCCCTACCTCGTGCAGAACCTGGACGACACGCTCATCACCCCCGTGCACCGAGTCGCCGTGAACCCACACGTCCACCACGCCGGCGCCCAGCTCGGCCGCGTCGTACACCGCCGCTGACACCGGCCTCACCGAAACCCCTCATCCCCAGCTGAACGAGCCGACTGGGCCGGCCGAGCACCTCCTGCTCCTCGCCGGCTACTTCACCCGGCACAACGACGCCCTGACTCGGCTGCACGTACCCGTCCGTTGCCGCGAGCGCACTGCCATTCCTCCCGCCCGGTTGTTGCTGGAGCAACACGGCTTCGTCCCCACAGCAGACGGCGCGTCCTACCGCATTCGGGACGGGCTGGACGAGCGCCAGCTGCTCAGCGCCGTCACCGCTGCCGAGGCACACGCGTACGCCCACGGTCTCAGCGCGCGTGTCCACCTGGGCATCCCCACACCAGCCGACATCCCCGCCAGCGCCCGCCGCCGCTCAGCTCCCGCCACCGGTCCGCGAACCACACTGTCGGCCCCTCGCCGCGCCCGCTGACCACCCCGCCGCATCCGGCACCGCCATCCGAGGAGCTTCCACGTCCTCCGACACCCCCACCGTGCATGATCTCGCCCGTGCCCTCGCCGACCAGCTTCACCCCGGTGCCGCTCCCCGGGACGTGACCGTCAGCTTCGGCGCCCGCCGGCAAGCCCCCATCGAGTACCGCAGCCGCGGTCGGGGCGGACCCGTGACGGTCTACGCCCAGGCACTGCACGCCGCCCTCTACGGCCTTCCCACGCACGAGGAGTCGCTGCCCACCGCGCTGGACTCGCTTCTGCAAGCCACGCACACCGCGACCGCCCCGGAACGGAAGACCGCCGTCCTGCGGCAGGTCGCCGAGCAGCTGCGCAACGCCGCCGAGATCATCCAGCGATACCAGTACCGAGCCCAGTGGGACCGCTTCCCCACCGATGTCGCCGAGCAGCTCGCTACTGCTCACGACCAGGCCCGGCAGATCGCCCAGGCCCTCGACCGCGTGGCCCCCGCCTTCAGCCACCAGCCCACCACGCCCCGTGCCCAGGCCGCCCACGTCAGTGCCACCACCCCCGTGGCCTCCCCGCCCACGCTGGCACCACGCCACCGCTGACCTGCCGCGACAGCCCGCCCTCCGAGAAAGGCATCTCCTGGCCACCGACTCCCTCCACGCCCTCCTTGCCCAACCCCGGTGCGCGCTCGGCGTGTTCGTTCCCGCCGGACTGCATCCGGCCCGCGCCGAGCGCCGTCAGCTCGACCAGATCGCTTGGGCCGGCGCCGATCTGTTCGAGATCGGCCTCGCCCACCATGACGCCGGCCTTGACGGGCCCGTCATCCAAGCCGCCTACCGCCGCGCCCTGAGCCGCGGAAACGTCCTCGCCCGCGCCCTGCGCGCGGTCGAGCACGCCGCTGGCCTTCGGCCGACCGTCGTCATGACCTACTGGGATCCAGTCCACCGGCACGGCCCCGAACACCTGGCCCGACTGCTCGCTGACGCGGGTGCCGCCGGGGCGATGGTCGTCGACCTGCCCGACGACCAGGCGGAGCGCTGGCAGGCCGCAGCGAAGGACGCGAACCTCGCCACCCCACGCCTCGTCCCGCGCCACCTCGCCGACACCGGTCTCGCCACCGTGGCCGCCGGTGCGTCGGGATGGCTCTACGCACCCGCCAGCACCGGCCCCACCGGCTACCGCGGCCCGCTCGACGTGCCCGCGCTCGCCGACTTCACGACACGCCTTCGTGCCGCGAGCCCCCTGCCCGTCGTGTCGGGCGTGGGGATCTCCACCCCGGCCCTCGCGGAACGCGTGGCGCCACTGGTGGACGCCGTCGTCATCGGCACCCCCGTCGTCCGCGCCCTGATGGCCTCCCCCGAGCAGGCCCCGGCGCTCACCACCGCGTTCGCCCACGCCCTGTACCCGTACGCCACCACGGAGACCCGTGCCTGACTCCACCGACCCGGTCCCGGTCCTGTCCCGCATCGCCTCCGACGCGTCCTGTCTGCACCAGGCCCTGCGTGCCCTGCCCACCGAACGGGACGCATCCGCACTGGCCGCGCGCATCACTGACGCCCAGGACCTCGCCGGCATCGCTTTGCGGCTGTTTCTCACCCGCAGCCGCCAGACGTCGGGGCCCTCCCCTACGGACCTGCTGCTTCTTCACCACGTCGCGCAGATCGCCAAGGCCGCCCAGGACGCCGCTGCCGAACTGACGGCTGCTCTTGCCCGAGCCGTGGAGAACCAGCGCCGCCAGGCCGCCGCCACATCACGGCGGGTCGTCCTGATCGGGCCGACACCGCAGCAGTTCATCGAGTCGGCCGCCGACCTCCTCGACCGCATCCCCGCCCTCTGCGACGCCCGCGAGTGGCCGGAATCCCCCTGCCAGTGACGCGACAGCCGCGATGCGAGCGCCCCCCCCTTTTTCCTACACCCAGGACAGACCATTTCAGATCAGCCCCGATTCCGCGCACTCTCCCTCGGCGCGGGAGTTCAATCCAGCACGCTCCTCGCCCTGTCAGCCGAGGGCATTCTCCCCAAGGTCGACTACGCGATTTTCGCCGACACCGGATGGGAACCCGCAGCGGTCTATGCACACCTTGACCGCCTGGAAGAAGAGATAGCAGCCCTCGCCGGAATACCCGTACTGCGCGTGTCGGTCGGAAATATCCGAGACGACGCCCTGAACCCGGATCACCGGTTCGCCTCCATGCCGCTCCACATCCTCAATCAGGACGGGCGACCTGGGATGACCCGGCGGCAGTGCACCGGCGAATATAAAGTTAAGCCAATCAAGCAGAAGGTCCGCGAACTGCTCGGCTACCCCTATCCGGCACGCATCCCGAAGGGCGTTTTCGTCGAGCAGCGGGTAGGAATCTCCACGGATGAATTCCACCGCGCGAAGGACGCGGACGTCAAGTACATGCGTAACCGGCATCCCCTTCTGGACATGTCCTGGAGCAGGGCCGACTGCGCGCGCTACCTGACTTCCCTCGGTCTCGCCGATACCCCGAAGTCGAGTTGCCTGGGATGCCCGTTCCATGGAAATGCGCAGTGGCGGCATATCAGGGACACCTCTCCGTCCGAGTGGGCGGACGTCGTCGAATTCGACGCGGCCATCCGGCAGGGCAATGCCCGCGCCAACGCCACCGGCAACAGACTGCTCGGCGAGGCGTTCCTGCACCGCTCCCGCGTCCCGCTCAGCGAAGCCCCCATCGATCACGTCACGGCTGCCGAGCGGGCCGCCCTGCGGATCAGCGCGGACGAGGCCGACGTCCTGGAGAACGGTGTCGAGGACGGCTGCTCACCCTGGGCGTGCCGGGGCGACGCCGACGCGCTGACGCAGGACGACTTCGGGCTGGCCACGTGATACTCGACCTCTTCGCGGGGCCGGGCGGCTGGAGCAGGGCACTGCACGTCCTGGGCGTGCGCGACGTGGGGCTGGAGTGGGATCAGTGGGCGTGCAAGACGCGCGCTGCGGCAGGGCAGTTGACCATCCGGTGCGACGTGGCGAGGTATCCGACCTGGCCGTTCGTCGGCCGCACCCGCGGTGTGATCGCTTCGCCGCCGTGTCAGGCGTGGAGCATGGCCGGCAAGCGCCTGGGCCTGGTCGACCAGCCGCTGGTGCACGCGGCGGTCGAGGATCTGGCCGCCGGTCGCGATACCCGCGAGCGCCTCCTCGCCGCCTGTCGTGACGAGCGCTCCCTGCTCGCTGCCGAGCCGATGCGCTATCTGTACGCGCTGAACACGTCGGCGAGCCCGACTGGGTCGCCATGGAGGAAGTACCGGACGTGCTGCCCTTGTGGAAGCAGTACGCGGCCGTCCTGCGCGGGTGGGGGTTTTCCGTCTGGTGCGGGATCCTCAATGCCGCCGATTTCGGCGTCCCGCAGACCAGGAAGCGAGCGATCCTGCTGGCCTCCCGCGTCCGTACGGCCCAGCCGCCCACGCCCACGCACGCCCCGCTCGCTGAGCCGGAATCGCTGTTCGGTCCGGGCCGTGCCCGCTGGGTCAGCATGGCCGAAGCCTTGGGGTGGGGCGCGACTGACCGGCCCGTCCCCACCGTCTGCGCAGGCGGTGGGCCCGGAGGCGGACCCGAGCCGTTCCCTTCGGGCTCCCGCAAGACGCTGTCCGATGCCCGGGAGCGCGGCACTTGGATACCTAGGCCGGACGGGGCGGTTCTGCAGTCCCGCCGCGAAGGCGCCGGATGGGCGGCCCGGCACGGCATCCGAGAAAACCGTGCCGCCGACGCTCCGGCGCCCACGTTCGCCACCGAGGCCCACCGCTGGTCCTGGTCCCTGCGCAGCAACAACCAGGCCAACGCCACCGTCCGTCTGCTGTCCGAGCCGGCCGGCACGCTGTTCTTCGGGCACCGCGCCAACGAGTGCACCTGGGTGGCCGAGCCCGCCACACCGCCAGCCGAAGGTGCCGATGCGCCGGCTGTTCCCGAGCCGATCCGGATCACCGCCCGCGAGGCCGGCCTCCTGCAGACCTTCCCCGCCGACTACCCCTGGGCCGGGAACAAGGGCCAGCAGTTCTCCCAGATCGGCAACGCCGTGCCTCCGCTGCTCGCCGGCCACCTCCTCGCCCCGCACCTCGGCCTCCCCCTCGACCCCGACGACTTCACCCTCGCCGCCTGATGCCCCACACCCCCGAACCCGACGAAGACGGTCTCGACGCCGTCCCACCGCCCCAGCCGGTGTTCCACGTCGAGCAGGCCCTCCTGGGGGCCCTCCTCCTCGACCCGCACCGCCAGGACGACGTGAGCGGCATCACCGCCGACTCCTTCTCCACCGCCGCGCACGCCGCCCTGTACGCAGCGATCAACACCCTGCCGCGACCCGACCCCGCCGAACACGCGAAGAACACCAAGTGGCTCGACCACGTGCTCACCACCGCCCTGGAGGAGGCACGCGGCCTGACCGCCACCTACCTGCACACCCTCATCCAGGTCTGCCCCTGGCCCCGCCACGCCCCCGCCTACGCCCGCATGGTCGAGGCCGAGCACGCCCGCCGCCGCCTGCTGACGGCCGCCGAACACCTCGTCCACACCGTCCACGACGCCGGCATCCCGCTCCCCGTCCAGACGGTGCTCGCCGAGGCCGACGCGCTCGCCGCGGTCGTGGACGACATCGCGAACCGCTTCCCCCCGCGCTCCGGCGTCCTCCCCCGTACCCCGGCACCGCCCCCCGATCTCGCCCCGGACTACGCCGAGGCGGTCGAGGAGGAGCAACTGCTGCTCGCCACCGCCACCGCCCGCCCTGACGACATCGACGCCGTGCGGTGGCTGGTCCCTGACGACCTCGCCGTGCCGCTGCACGCCGGCCTGTGGCAGTGCCTGACCACCCTCGCCCGCCGAGGCGAGCCCATCGATCCCGTCACCGTCCTGTGGGAAGCCCAGCAGCGCGGCCTGCTGGACGACGGCAGTGAACCAGGCGAAGTCCTGCGCATGCTGGCCGAACCGGCCGGATCCGTCGGGCACTGGGCCGAACGCGCCCTGCAGCGCTCCCTCCTGGCCACGGCCAAGCACACCGGACGCCGCATCGAGGCGTACGCCGGCGACCCGGCGAACACCCCCTTCCAGCTCGTCGTCGGCGCCCGCCGCGCCCTCGCCGACATCGCCGCCGTCCGCACCCGCTGGCAGCACGCCACCGGAACCACCCCGCCACAGCAGCGGCGACCGGCGCCTGCCATCCGCGCCGGCCCTCCGACCACCACGGCCGCACACTCCGCCCGACCCACACGAGCAACCCGATAACCCCGAGTACGCCGGTGGCCGGACCCGAAGGCCCGGCCACCGGCAGAACAGCTGAGACCCCCACGTGACTGCCTCCATCGACGCCCATGTCCGCCTCGACACCCACCCCACTCACCCGAGCGCCGTGCAGGCCCACCTAGCCGGCACCCAGGCCCGCGTCGCCTCCATGGCTCTGGAGGCTGCCGGCTGGAGTGTCGCCGCCACAGGCGTCCTGGTCCTGGCCCGCATCGATCACGAGGAGCCCTACTGGGCCGCCGACGCAGCCAAACGCCTGACCGCCGAAGGCATCACCGTCGAGATCACCCCGCGCCTCCAGGAGGCCATCGACGAGGAATGGACCTGGGTGAACTACCCGATGCCCTGGTGCACCCGCAGCGAAATCCGCGAGGTCTCCAGCGAGGCGCAGAAGATCCACGACGACATCCGCAACGGCCACCTCCTGATTCACGCCCACGCGCACGACGGCCACACCACCGTCGCGGTTGGCACGTACCTCCACCGGGGCGGCAAGTCCGTCTACTTGCACGGCGAGGATCATCTGCGTCAGGTCGCCGACACCTTCGACTCACCCGCGGAGGCACTGGTGGCCTTCGAGAAGGTCCACGCGGCCGAGATGCGGCCCGGCCCTGCGCCCCTGACCGACACCGAACGCGCCGCCATCGCAGCGCGTTCCGTCTTCGACGTCACCGCAGACAAGTCCGAACCGTCCCGCCCCCAGCCGGATACCGTCCCCGTCTACCTGGCCGATGCCGGTGACCACGACGCGCTCCTCGACAGCTTCCTCGACGAGCACGGCGAGTTCGGCTGGTGGCGCACCTGGTCCGATGAAACGACCCACGCCATCCACGAATCGCAGACCCTGCGCATCGAACGCGTTCACGAAACCCAAGGCCGCGAGATCGCCTGGACCGTGGCCGCCTACGAGACACCCGTCTCCGACCGCATGTGGCACCTCACCGCGACCGGCGCCACCCCCGCCCCGGCGCTGCAGGCTCTGCTAACCCACCTCGCCGACGGAGAGGGCTGGGACACGGTCATCGGCGTCCCGGTGGACGAGAGGACGGTCACCACAGCAACGCAGCCGCTCACTGAGGCGGGGTGGAAGCACACACTGACAGGGCACGGGATCCGGTGGACGTCCCCCGACGGGCAGGCAAGCATTCGGTTTGACCCACTGACCGCGCAGGCCCCCCAGAACTCTGCCACCTGGACCATCTGGGCCGGTCCCGACCCGGACCGGCCCACCTGGACCATCACCGCGTCCCCACACACCCCGAGTTCGCTGCTGGCCGACCTCTCCGAAACTCTCGCCCACGAGACGGGCACACGCCAGGCGCAGCCGGGCCGCGAGCACAGGCTCCGCCTCGCCGCCGGCGTGTCAGCGGCTCCGGCGGTCACGTCCGGCCAACCCGCCAGGCGTTCACGCTGATCACCGGCCCGCACGAGCGGGGCAACATAGCGCGGGATCGCCGGTTGGCCAAACCGGCGATCCCGCGCACCATAGATGGACCACCGCCACGCCCTGCCCGTACGTAGAGAGGCTCCTGCCACGACCGCAGACACCACACGTGCCGCAACCCGTCACGAGGCCGGCCTCTGCAAGCGATCAGGCCGCCGCGTAGCTTGCGCGGAACAGATCCTGTGCCCGCTCCACGTCCCTGAGCGTACGGAGCTGCACCTCCAGGTCACCCGTCCCGTGGTGACCGAGACCGGACACGTCCCGGGTGTAGCCCGGAACGAGGTCAACGTCCTTCGGGTCGACCTTCAGGTAGACCAGCAGCTTGCTGCGCTGCGGCGGGCACAGGCAGGCGAAGTTCTGCAACCGCTGATACGCCCGGTAGGTCTTGCGCTCCACCCGGTTCACGCCGTCCCCGAGCCCGAGCAGGGCCTCGTCGACCGCACCCGCCAACTCGCGCATCGCCGCACCCTGGACATCAGCCGCCGCCCGGGCGACCGCCCCGCGCCGTGCCCGGCGGGACACCTGCGTGCCGCCGCTCACGGAGGCCACGGTCTCAAGCCCGAGCAGGTCCCTGCCGAAGAGTCGGTAGCGGACCAGGTCGATCGACCTCCGGTGCTCGCGCACGGCATGTACGTCGTAGCGGGTGAAGTCGCCGGCGATGCAGATCAGGCGCGGGCTACTCCACGAGACCTGGGACACGGCCGTCACCCCGAGCCGGACGCGGACCAGGTGCTCGAACTCCGCCCGGTGGTCCATCAGCCACGAGAGATAGAACAGGCCCTGGTTGATGACGCCAGCGTCCGTGCCGCGCTTGTACTCCACGATGACCGGCGATCCGTTCTCGTCCAGCCCGAGCGAGTCGATCCGACCCCCGTGGGCGGGCCCAGTGCTGTACTCTCGCTCGCCAGGAACCGGACGCCCAGCAGCATCTCCATGTGCGCCTCGACGAGACTCTGCACATCGGCCTCGACCTCAGCAAGACGCGGCATGACCTCCGTCATGCCGCTATTCGTTGTGTCCCTGCGGAACAGCTTCAGGCCCGACACCTTCCCCTCCTCGGCTCGGAGATCACCAACGCCGACGGGGTGCGGGATTGTTTCCGCGAGAGACTTCGGGGGCGTGAAGATAATGTGAGACCCTACGTACTGCCCGATCGGGGAGCGCTCGCGTCCCCCGGTCACCGGCAATCTGCGATTCCCCCATGTGTCCCCCGCGACTTGGGGGACAGCTCCCGGAGGCTGCGTTTACGCAGGTCAGCCCCCGTAGCTCAGCGGATAGAGCAAGTGCCTTCTAAGCGCCTGCTCTATCACTCTGAGCGGGACCTCGCCCTGCCTCAGCAGTCAAACGCCTCACCGTCGAGGGAATCGGCATGCCAGGCTCCGAGCTGAGGTCCAGCGCGCGCCTCCGACAGCTCCCCCCTTGGCTGCGCGCCAGAGTCCGAGAACCCAAGGAAGACAGCCGATGTCCGTGGAGTTCTTCGTCGAACCTCACCCCGGCTGGAGCGCGACTCTCACCGGACGGCTGCGCACCCATTTGAGGGTTTTCGATCTCGACTACCGCTATTGCCAGTTGGACGCCACACACATCGCGGCCACGAACCACGACCTCAAGACCACTCCCGTTAGGGACGTATCCCACTGGCTCTACAACAAAACAGAGGGCGGGCGATTCCAACACCATGGGAAGCGCTCTGTATCGGGGCCTTGCCGCCGACAAGTGGTACGTCAACGGATGGCACACCCCGCAGGTGGAAGGCTGAGGCGAGCTGACGCCAGCAAGCAACTTGGGTAGACGGTATGACGACTCTGGTCCGCAGCTCAAACACACGCTGAACTGCGGACCATGGCTTACGCCGCAGCTATATACGCGGCGGAGACCTCTACTGCTCGAACCCGAGCTACGGCGTCAGGGCGTCCCGCCGGCCCACGGACAGGTTGGACGTCCCCGTCGCAGACGAATCGCTGTTCGCCGACAGCGGCTACAACCACGACGTCTACCGCGACCAGGTTCGTGCCCGAGGCATCGTTCCAGCCATCGCTCGACGCAGACCCCTGCACGGTGCTGGCCTGGATATCTACCGGTGGATGCTCGAGCGCATCCGGGCCGCAACGCCGTTCCAACCGGCCCGTGGCGTTACGCCGTTCCAACCGCTCCCGCGGCATCCTCACTCTCGTCGAGCTCATCGCTCTCGATCTCCACATCCTCGACCTGGACCACCTGATCACTGCTGGAGTCAGACAGCTCCAGACCGAGCCAGCCCTTGAGTCGCGTGTAGGCCAGACGCAGGAGGACGTCAGCACGCTGATCCATGAACGTCGGATTCCACTCGTCCTCACGCTGACCCAGTGCCCGCAGGTGCGGGAGGTAGCGCGACAGGGACGCTAGATCTTCAGTCGTCTGCGCGAACGTGAAGCCAGAACTGTTGAGGATGGTCTTGGCATCGTCGGCCGTCGAGGCACCGAGTGCCGCGTACAGGACCTTCTTCTCGGTCCAAGGCCGCGAGCTGAGGGACGTGTTGGCAGCGCCCGGTGCCAGGACCAGATTGCCCAGCTTGTGGACGGTCTCCTTCTCGCTGTAGAACTCCTCATCCCACCCACTCGTGGCCTGCTGTGGTGCGATGTGTTCGATCGTGAGGTGCTTCTCGTCATCCCAACCGTCTGCGGTGAAGCATGACGCGACCCCCGCCTTGCCTTGGATGATCAGCCCCGGATTCTCCGGATCTTCAATTGTGTCGTGATACGCAGCCAGAAGAAGGAAACGCGTCAGCGGACGGGCAATTTTGTAGAGCGGCAGCGCGGAAGCATCTGCCAGGAACGAGGGCAAGTTTGGGATGGCGCCGTGCTTAGAGTGCGACAAGCGCGCCGCAAGTTCCTTCTTCAGCGCCTCGGCGTCGACGATCGGATCAGCCTTCGATGCACTGGGCACTGCCCACTGGCGAGCGAGCGGTCCCATGCCCGTGAGCGAGTCCACCCCAGCCATGACCGCACGGTACTGGCTGTCGATGTTGCCCGTGCCGCGGCGGGTTGCTCGCCAGAAGACCGTGAAGGCAGTGATTGCCTTGATCGCCTTCTCGAACTCGGCGATGCGCTTTTCCCTCGCTTCCCCTTCGTCCGCGTGGACAGCCTCGGAGTAAAAGCGCACGAGCGGCGCGATGGCAATGGTGTGGTTGAGCGAATTGAGAAAGGATAGACACAACTTCACGGTGTCCGTCATGGCGGTCGCTTCTAGCCCGGGTAGCGCGCGAGAAGAGTTATTCGCGGGCTCCCAGGCATTCCCGACAAAGGCCGCAGTGTCGCATAGGTGGCGCAAGTACGCGCTTCGATCACCGGCCGAGTCCTTGTGGCGCTCAAAGGTATCGCGCATGTAGACCCGCTGATCCGGGAGGCGCTTGGAGAGCTTCTCCCCAGTCTCTGCCAACGCGAAAGCGACCAGCAGGTCTCGAGTTGCGTTCTGAAGCTTGTCTCCGACGTCGAAGCGGTCCAGGTAGCCCTGAACCGCCTTCATGTACGCGTGTGCGTCCGAGTCCTGGTAGTCCTGAATCTTCTCTGCCATCACCACCCGAGGGAGGAAGGTCTCGAAGGCAGTCAGAGGCTCGCCCGTGGTATTCAACGACTCGAAGATCGTGAAGGCGTAGTCCTCGTCCTTGCCTTGCACGACCGTCAGAGCAATACGGTTCAAGCCATAGGCGGCAAACATGACGAGTCGCATCAGCTCAGCTGCGGGCTCGTCTTGCAACTCCCCCAGCCAGGCGCAGAGCTCGGGGTCGAGTTCGTGGTTGAAGAGCGCACGCTGGAACTCGATGTTGGTAGCAAGGGTTGCTAGAGGCGGCAGATCCTCCAGCTCCTCGATGGATTTTCGCTGCGACAGCTTGGTCAACCCCATACGGATCTCGTTGTACCTCTTGATGAGATCGCCTTCGCCTTCACCCGCGTTCTGTCGCGCCGTCGGCCTGAAGTCGGTCGGCCTAGAAGTTGCCGGCTCACTATCGGCTAGCAATGAGTACTGGTAGATAAGGTTGGCGATCGGCGACTCATACTTCTTGAGCTTCTCGTCCCTGGCCCACTGATCCACGAAGGCTCGGATGAGGCGCGGGTAGATCGGCGGCTTGATTCCGTAGTTTTTTCGCTCGTAGAACGCTGCCGCGAGCATCTGCAGCATGTCGCTCGTTTCCGAGTAAAGGTGAGTCCGAGCACTGTCGGTCGGATCCGGCGTCTTGCCCTTGAAGACCTTCCATGCACGCTGACGAATGAGGTTGTGCAGGCCGACCAGCAGGATTAGAAGGCTCGACAAACGCTGTTGCCCATCGATCACGGTAAGAACCTTGGCCGGGACCTCGGACTTGACGATGGGCTTCACAGTGACATGGTTGACATCATGGATGGTGATGACGGTCCCCAAGAAGGTGAAGCTGTCCGGCGCCTTACTGAGATTCTTGAGGCCATGCAGTGTGTCGTCGAGCAATTTCTCGACCTTGTCCTTGCCCCAGCCGTACGGACGCTGGTAGGGCGGCAGGTAAAGGCCCAGGCCGTTGTCAGAAAGCAGCTCGCGAACACTCTTGCTCTGCGCCTCGAATATTTCCTTGGCCTGCGTTGGCATGCGTAGCCCCTCTTTGTTCAGCAGGTTCGTTCAGATCAGATGCGGCATCACCTGGGGAGGTACCTGCCAACCTGCATTTCGACTCAACGATCATGTAATTGATTCGCGAAGCGCGATGACAGTACAGAGAAAACAGATTGAGCCCTCGAACTCGGCACGCTGATCAAGGACGTGCGCGACGCAACTGAGAAGTCACCTGATCTCGGGCAGCTCCAGCTGCCTGGGCACTGATACAAAGAAATATGGAGCCCCCTGACTGGACTCACTGAGGAACCGAGAAGCTGACATCCGTGCCGCATCAAAGACCCGCGAGTTTCCATATGCTCGGTTTCTCTCCGTCACCGTTCCACGCCTGTGGGTGAGCCGTCCTCATGGTGGCATATGAGTGGTCGACAGAGGTAGCAGGAGCGGCATGCGCCCATCATGCCCCACATGTGACGTTGCGTCACGCCATCGCGAAGTACCTCGACTTGTCGTGGGCAAGTGCGCTGCGCTCCTTCACGAGGTCTGAGACAGAGTCTGGGCAAGGCCACAACCGCAAGCGAGACGAGCTCGATCGGAAGTCAGGAAAGCAACAGCGGCCCCAGCTCGTGCTGCTGGGGCCGCTGTGTGTGTGGTTTCGCGTCAGAGGTGGCAGACGGAGCAGCCGGCCTCGTCATCGTCGGAGTCGAGAGCGTCGGAGAGAACTTCCAGCAGGGGGCGGTTGGGCTTGATGCGCTTGGCCGCGCGCTCAAGGGCCGCCTGGTGCTTGGCCTCGATCTCGTCCTTGCGCTCTATGAGCTCCGGGAGCGACTCGCCTTGCGACCAGGTGTAGTTGCGGCCCTTCATGGCGGTGTGTCGGTACCGGACCTTGTCCTCGTACTCCACGGCCTTGGCGTACAGGTCGGGGTGGCGTTCCTTGAGGCCGACCCACTCGTGCTTGCGCTGGAAGAAGCAGAAGTAGCATCCCGAGCGAGTGCGCCACTCGTAGTAGCCGGGCAGGCCGATGCCTGCCTCGTCGAGGATGCGCATGACGCCTTCCTTGTCGATGCCTTCCTCTCGGAAGGGAAAGACGGCATCGATGTTCGGCTTGGTGCTGACGTAGCCGATGCGGTTCTCGTCGGCCCGGATGGCGACGTAGGAGATGACCTTGTCGTCGCCGACCCAGTCTTCCAGGGGCTTGATCTTGAGGTTCTTGGTGCACCAGCGCATCTGGGGGCTGGGCAGGGTGCCCTGGTAGACCTCCATCCAGTGGTCGAAGTCGCGGTCGGCGTTCAGTCGCACGATGGACTTGCCGAGGGCGGCCTCAAGCCGGTTGAGGTACTCGTAGGTTTCCGGGAGTTCGGCGCCGGTGTCGCAGAAGAAGTACTCCATCTCCGGGACTCGGTTGCGCATGTAGACGGCGAGCGCTGAGGAGTCCTTTCCGCCGGAGATTCCGAGAACGTGCCGGACCTTCTGGGTGTCGGCTCCGTCGGTCATCCCTGTGCCTTCCTTTCACTCGCCGCTGTCGCGGCATCGGTCACGCGCTGGGCAAGGGCCGCGAGCAGGATCCTCGCTCCGTCCGGTCCGAGAGCCTTTTCGGCCTGCTTCAGGACGTCGGCCGCGAGGCTGTTGGCCTCGGTGCGGGCCTGTTCCGGCACGTAGATCAGGGTGCGTTGTTCCACGCCGGCGCTGTCAGTCAAGGTCAACAACTGCGCGTCGAGTTTCTCTTCCCGCCCTCGGACGTCGTTCCCGGCGTGGTGCAGGTGCCCGACCCGGTCGAGGGCCGCAGCCATCGACCGGGCCTTCTGCGGGAAGACCTTGGCCTCGTGGTCGTCCCAGTCACCGAGGGCCGAGTTGGTCAGGCGCACGACGATGGGCTCGAGCCAGTCGTCGTCCTCAAGGCTGTCGCTGAGGACGAAGTCGACAAAGCCGCGCAGTTCCGGAGTCAGTACCGCGCCGGCGAAGCCGCGAAGCCGGGCAGCGAGTTGTGCGCGCAGCTCCGGCAGTTCGGCCGGCAGGCGGAACTCCTGGGCGAGGACACTGACTACTTCGGCCCGCAGCTTGCTGTCGATGGCCACGAGTTCGTCGGCCGCCGCGGTGAGTCGTTCGACGTAGGTGTTCGCCGCTTCCGTGTCGGCGCGGGTGCGGGCCGGGATCTCGGGCAGACCGAGCGCCTTCGGCAGCGCATGGAAGATCAGATCGTCGGGATCCAGGGCACTGGCGATCGTAGTGCGCACGGTGCGGGCGTCGGCGGAGATGTTCTTGGTGGTGCGGGCGTACTTGTGCAGGTCGGCCACACGCACGATCAGGGCGCTGGCTACGGAGAGGAGGTCGGGGTTGCGCAGGGCCTTGGAGCGCGGTGCCTCGACGCCGAGCGAGACCATCAGCCTCTTGATGATGCTGCCGCGCTGGCCGCCTCCGGCTGGCGTGTACTTCACCGAGAAGCGTGCCGGGCCCTTGACGAGTCGCTCGACCACGTCGATGGTCAGCCGGGGAAGGTAGGTGCCTTCTTCGAACAGGGCGATGTCGTGGCGGCGGATGACCAGGGCGGGGATCAGGAAGACCGGGATCACGCCGGCCTTGAGTCCGAACGGTGGGCTCATCAGGACACGGATGATCTCTTCGACGCTGACCCGCTCGGTGGCACTGGTCAGTACTTCGTTGAGGGCGTTCCAGGCGGGCTGGGCGTGCTCGTGTCCCTCGCCGGGCGGGGAGAAGCCGTACGGGAGCAGGCTCTCTTGCTGGCTCTCGGCCTGGGCTACCCCGTTTTCGCGGTGCAGGCCGAGGTAGGCCAGGACACCGCTGTAGATGGCCCGTTCGGCCTTGTACCCGATGAGGCCGAGGTTCTCCTCGCCCGAGGCGGAGAGCATGGCCGTCAGCAGTACGCCGCGGGCCTGGGCGGCCTGGCTAGTCAGGACGTGGCGGCCGAGCATCTCGTTGCGGATGTGCGGGGTGTGCGGGTACACCGACTCGCAGGCGAGGGACACCAAGCCGCTCAGGCTGCGGGCCGTCAGGCCGGATGCAGCGGGTTCTTCGCCGGGGGCGATTCCGGTGTGCCACAGGCTCCAGGACGCTTCGGAGGACGGTGGGTAGAAGGCGTCCTGCAGGAGTTCCAGCAGCTCGGCCTCGGCCTGCACGAGCCGCTCGATGACTTCCCGCCGGGCGACGTGGTCGATGTCCTGCTCGGTGCTGAGTTCCTTCAGCGCGACGAGGTAGGTGGCCGTGCTGAGTACCACGTCGGGGTTGGGGGTGGTGCCGACGAGTACCGGCAGGGGCGAGTGGACAGTGGGCCGGTCAGCGTCGGTGCCGAGGTGGAAGACGACGAGGCCGTCGGCAGGCTCCTTCAGCTCGTCCGGAGCGGCGACGGACTTGGTCTCCGGGCCGCTGACCGCGGTGTAGAACACACGCATCATGCCGGTGACCTGGCTGTGGCGGCCGGCCACGAATGCCTGCGGGACGAGGCTGCCGAGCCGGTTGATGACCGAGGCATCATCGAAACGGCTGATGATTTCCTTGAGCCGGCCGTCGATGTCGACGTCCGTGCCCTGCCAGACTCGGTATTCACCGCTGAACTCGCGGTGGACCACAAAGCCCCGGCTGACGAGGTCGGCGAGCCGCTCTTCGAGCGCCGTGAAAGCGTCGGGGTCGGCCACGTCGGTGGGGTCGTGGAGCGCGAAGTGAATCATCGGCGCGGTGGCGCTGAGCGCCCCGTCGGAGTCGATCAGGTTGAGGACGCCGATAGTCTTCAGCACGTCCTGGTCGGCATCCGCGAGGCCGTTGGCGTCCCGGATACGCGAGTCGACCTCGATCCACCGGCTCGCGTTGGCGGAGGCGAGCAGGGTGGTGCGCCCGGAGTTGAGGAAGTAATCCCACAGCTGCGGCAGTCGCACCGTGCTGGCGTGCTCCGCCTCCCGGTTGCTGTGCCTTGCCAGCGAGTGGTGGACGGTGTTGGGCTCGCCGCTGTTGAGGAAGCCCGACAGGCTGCGGTCGTGCTGGCCGATCTGAGCGGCAAGGATCGGCGCGGCCAGGGCCGTGATCGGGTGCAGCGGGTAGAGGTCCGCGAAGTGGGCGGGGCCGAGTTCGGCCAGAACACCGAGCCCGTGCTGTGTCCAGATGTCCGCGGACGCCTCGGCCGACGCGGCGATCAGGGCCTGCCCCGCCGAGTTGACAGCCGAGCGGTCGAGGCGGCGGCGCAGCAGGTGCAGGGAGTCGCCGTGGTGGGGGACGAAGGTGATGTCTTCGAAACGCCCCTGGATCTTGGCCCATTCCCGGGTCTTGAGTTCGCTGGACCGTGAGGCGTAGTCCATGAACGACAGGTGCTGCAAGGTCATCAGGTAGACGGGCAGCCCGTTGGGGCCAGCCGCCTTCTCCGCGAGTTCCTGCAGCAGGAACAGGTCGTGCTGGGCGTCAGCGAACTCGTTGTGACCGGCGAGGTGTTCCAGCGTCTTGCCGAACTCGTCGATGACGAGGAGCAGAGGCTGCTGACCGTCTGCGGTCAGAGCCGTGACGGCGCCGAGAATCTCCTTGGCCCCGGCGCGGTCCGGGTCGGCGCACGCCTGCAGGGCGGCGGCGATGGCCCTCGGGACACGCTTACCCCAGCGTCGCGCCGCCGCGGTGTGCAGGGCGCGGGAGAGCGTGGCGACGACGGGTTCGCGGCGCGCGGTGGCCACGCCGCCGAGAAATCCCTCGGGTGCGATGGCGTCGCGTGCGGCGGCAAGGCGTTGGGCGAGCGCGGGGCTGGCCTCTTCGAGGATGCGCTCGGCCTCGCTGCGCCGCTTGGCATCCCGGCCCAGCAGAGCGTCGATGATGTTGGACAGAGTGGACTTGCCGGAGCCGTAGGGGCCGGTGAACGACCACGCGCGGGTACGGCGTTGGTCGGCCAGGGCGCTCGCGATGCGCTCCAGAACATCGACGGCCCGGGCGCCGACGTAGGGGTCGTGCAGGGCGTCCTCGACATCGCGCTCAAGGTTGGTCGAGCGCATCTGGGAGCCGACAAGTTCGATGCCGGCGGGGAACTGCGGGGCGGAGCTCGCCGGGCTGCTCGGGGTCCGCGTGGGGGTTGCGGTGGTCACGCGGTCTCCTCAGCAAAGAGCATCTCGGTGGTGTCGGCCGCCTCGGTGGCGTCCGTGGCCTTCGTGGCGAGTTCCTTCTGCTCGGCCTTGGCGAGCTCGGGAAACTTGGCAGCCCACTCCCCGCGGGTGGGGAAGCCTGGACGGCGGGTGACGAAGTCGTACTGCTCGTCCAGCACTTCCCAGGCCAGCTCGAAAGGGTCGGCCGTGAAGGCGAGGCTGCGCTGTCCCACGGCCTCGGTCAGGTTGAGCTGCGGGTGGTCCGCGGCGATCTTCTGCAGCGCCACGACGATCTCGTTCTCCCGAACACGGAAAGCGCGCCCAGGGGAGCCCGGCTCGTTGGCGAGGCGGGCCACGGAGATCGAGTTGGCCTGGCGGGAGAACTTGGCAGCGTAGTCCAGGCAGGCGTAGGCCAGGACCCGGGCGGGCAGCGAGGTGCGGTGCCCGCTGGTGAACTGCCACTCGGGCTTGCCGCGCGTCCCGACGAAGGTGAGCAGGTCAAGGTCACGGAAGGGGCAGGCGAGCAGGTCCTCGTAGCTGCCCGGCGAGCCGGCCTTCTCCGGGGCGCTGCGCGCATACATCTTGGTGATGCAGTCGATGTCCCGGACGATCGACGCCTCTTCCGGGCTCTTGTCGTAGGAGAAGTTCACATGCCGGGTGACCACCTGCGTCATGTCCGCGGTCGTAAACCGGGAGAACGGCGCCAGGTGGAAGGCCGTATACCAGGCCGGCGCGTGGCTCTTGGCCCCGGGGCGGGAAGAGACCAGCCACCAGTGCAGCAGCCACAGACTGCCATTCTCCTCCAGATACGGGTCCGCTCCGTCCTCGTCGAGGAGCCAGCGGGCCTCCCAGGTGGGATAGGAGAACTTGGCCTGTGTGCGCTGCGCGGGCGAGTGCTCGCGGGTCAGCTTGAACGCACGCGACCAGTAGCGCATGGCGTTGACCATGTTCTTGCCCACGCCGAACAACACCGGCGCGTCGTCCGCGAGAAACGCACCCTGGTCGCGTTTGACCTGCATGTACGCCTTGTGCAGCCAGCCGAAGCGGGGCGCGAACGTTTCGTGTCGCGCGAAGGCAAAATGGGCGGCTTCCCCAAGCCGGCTGTCTGACATTCGGGACCTCTCTGTGTCCAATGCGATTGCTCTAACGAAGTGGTAAACGGGATAACGGTCAGCTAGGACCGTGGGCTTCGGCCAGCGCGGCACGAACCTGCGTCGCGGCGCGTTTGACGGCATGTGCGGCGTTCTCGATCTCGGCATTCGTGGTGGCGTAGCCCAGCGAGAAGCGGATCGTGCTGTCGGCGTCGTCCCGGGATAGGCCCATCGCCAGGAGCACGTGGCTCGGCGTCGGAGCACCGGAGGCGCACGCGCTGCCCTCCGAGGCAGCGACCTCGGGCATGGCCGCCAGGACCGCATCCGCCGGCAGGCCCGGGAAGGTGATGCTCGTCACGCCCGGCAGGCGCTGATCGCGTCGGCCGTTAATACGGCAGCCCGGCAGGGCACCGGTCACGAGGCTTTCGAGGCGGTCGCGCAGGGCCGCGATCCGCTCGGCCTCCTCACCGACACCGCGGCGCGCGGCGTCGGCCGCTGCTCCCATGCCGATAATCCCTGCCACGTTCAACGTGCCTGCCCGCCAGCCCCGCTCCTGTCCGCCGCCCACGAGGAGTGGTCGGTGCGGGAGTGGAGACCCGCGCCGTACATACAGGGCGCCGGCTCCCTGCGGGCCGCCAAACTTGTGGGCCGACAGCGACAAGAGGTCGACGTCGAGTTCAGCAACGTCCATGGGGAGGCGGCCGATGATCTGCGTGGCGTCCGTATGTACGAGTGCACCGGCTTCATGGGCCGCCTTGGCCGCGACGCGGAGATCAGTGAGGACCCCGGTCTCGTTGTTCGCCGCCATCAGGGAGACCACACCCCCACGGCGTGCCGGGAAAACCTGATCCAGGGCGCCGAGATCCACCAGGCCGTCGGCGCCGACCGGGAGCAGCACAAGATCCTCGGGACTCTCGGCGGTGACCGCGCGGGCTGTCTCTAGGACAGCCGGGTGCTCAACAGGGCTGGTGACCAGGGGATTTCCGGCGGTGAACGCGGCGCGGAGGGCCAGGTTGTTCGCCTCGGTCGCCCCGGATGTGAAGATGATCTCGCCGGGCGAGCAGCCAAGGAGGTCGGCTAGCTGCCGACGGGCGACATCGACCCGATGAGCCGCCTGCCGCCCCGGTTGATGCATGCTTGAGGCGTTTCCAACCGACTTCATGGCCTCAAGGACGGCTGCAAGAGCCTCAGGCCGGATCGGAGCGGTGGCATTGTAATCAAGGTAGGACATATCCGGCCCATTTAGCCCGTTCATCATCAGCCACCCCGCCTCGCTCGTGTCGCACACCAATGTACTGCTGGTGGAAACCATCCCCTGCATCCGGGGTTCCACCAGGAGCACGCCGTGATCCTAGCCGCGAGCCGAGATCCACTCCTCGAATCACTCGAACGCGTGGTGTCGTGCACCGCTTACCGAACGACTGTTCTATTCAGGGTGCTTTGCGCGCAAGTCGTGCAAGATCCTCATCCTGGCCCGACGAGTCGCCTAGCGGGGGGCAAATGCCCTTCCTGGCTGGGCTTTTCGTCTGATGGTGCACCTGTTGTCAGTGGCCCCGTTTAGGGTGGTCCGCACGCTGCAGCGTTGTAACGACGCACGTTGGGGCGGTGCTTGGCGTGCTCGAACTGGGGGTGGAAGTTGATGACGACAGCTGTTCCGGCCACGGACGCGCGCGGGCTGGAGCCTGCGGGGCAGGTGAGGCAGTGACGACGTGGTCACCGGGGATGTCTTTCAAGGCGCTCCTCGCGGATGCGCCGATGGCGTACATCCGGGGGCATGTCGGCGAGCGGCTGTGCGCTCTGCTCGATCTGATCGAGGGAGGTGCAGCGGGAGACGACCGTCTTCGGGCCGTTGCCCCGATCGCCATCGACGCCGAGCGTCTGGTCGCCGACGAGGCTGAGCGCTCCGCTCTGATCGCCCTGGTTCCGGGGCCCAAGCGGGCGGAGCTGGCGCAGCGCCTGGGCTCCGTGGGCGACGAGCAGCCGCCGCTGGACTACTTGCAGAGCCTGAAGTGGACGGCGGACGAGCGGCGCGAACTGCTGGAATTTTTCGGCTTCACGATCGACCGGGTACCGTCCCTTCCTCCGGCGTTCAAGCAGGAGTCGGCTCCCGAGTACGGCTTGTTCCCGCATCAGCGTCACGCGGCGGCCCGGGTCAAGGAACTGCTGTATGACGGGCCGCGGCGGACGGTGCTGCATCTTCCGACAGGCGTGGGCAAGACACGCACGGGCATGAGCCTGATCTGCGATCACCTGCGGCAGCACGAGCCCACCGTGGTGGTGTGGCTGGCCCACGGGCAGGAGCTGCTGGAGCAGGCCGCCGCCGAGTTCGAGCGCGCCTGGACGAAGGTCGGCGACCGCCCGCTCCCCGTGCTGCGGGTATGGGGCAACACTCCCGCAGACCTTGCGGAGATGACCGACGGGCTGGTCGTTCTCGGGCTGGAAAAGGCCGTCTCGGCAGCCAAGTCGGACCCGCAGTTTCTGGCCACCCTCGCGGCACGCAGCACGCTGACGGTTTTCGACGAGGCTCACCAGATCATCGCCCCCACCTTCCAGAGGGTCGTCGACGAACTGACGATCCGTCACGATGCGAGCCTGCTCGGGCTGACCGCCACTCCGGGACGCACGTGGGCGGACATCTCCAAGGACGAGGAACTTTCCGATTACTTCTCCCGGCAGAAGGTCATGCTGGAGATCGAGGGCTACACCAACCCGGTGACGGCCCTGATCGAGCAGGGCTACCTGGCCAAGCCGCTGATGCGGACGGTGGCCTCCGAGGCGGGCATGCAACTGTCTGCCCAGGACCAGCAGCTCCTTGCGCGGTCGTTCGACATCCCGGCCAGCATGATGGCCGAGCTCGCGGGCGACGAGCAGTGGAACCTCAAGATCGTCCAGACGATCACGGAGCTGCTTCAGCAGCAGCACCGGCGCATCCTGGTGTTCGCCGCTTCCGTGGACCACTGCAGGCTCATCGCGGCCGTGCTGTCCGCTGCCGGCTTCGATGCCGAGTTCGTGACGGGCGAGTCCTCCCCTCGGCATCGCAGCCAGGTCATCTCGCGGTTCAAGGGGTCCGGCCGGCGCCCCATGGTGCTGTGCAACTTCGGCGTCCTGACGACAGGCTTCGACGCACCGGCGGCCAGCGCGGCAGTGATCGCCCGTCCGACCAAGTCCCTCGTGCTGTACAGCCAGATGGTCGGCCGCGTCATCCGCGGCCCGAAGGCCGGCGGCACTGACACCTGCGAAATCATCACCGTCGTGAACCCGGAGCTTCCCGGGTTCGGCGACGTGGCAGAAGCATTCACCAACTGGGAAGACGTATGGGAGACAGCGTGACCAACGACGGCAGCAACTACCGGATCGTCAGTCCTAAGCTGACCGTCAAGGCCATGCGGGACAGCGGCTACAAGAACACCGCCTACGCCCTCGCCGAACTGATCGACAACAGCATCGACGCCAAGGCCACCCTCGTGGAGGTTTTCGCCTGCGAGAACCCCGTGCAGGTCGGCTCCCGAACCAGCCACCGCGTGGAGACCATCGCGGTCCTCGACAACGGCCACGGCATGGAAGTACCGCAACTGCGGCGTGCCCTGAAGTACGGCGACGGGGATGGGGCAGACCCGGATCGCATCGGCCGCTTCGGCATGGGCCTGCCCAACTCCAGCATGTCCCAGTGCACCCGGCTCGACGTCTGGTCCTGGACCAACGGCGCGGGAAACGCCATGCACACCTACCTCAGCCTCGAAGAGATCGAGAAGGGAGAGATCGACGACGTCCCCGAGCCTGAACACTCCCCGCTGCCGGACTACTGGCGCGACCTGAGCGAGGGCCTCGGGGACACCGGCACGCTCGTCGTCTGGACCAACCTGGACAAGGTCAACTGGTACGGGGCCGCAGCCACGCTGAAGAACACCGCCGACCTGATCGGCCGGGTCTACCGACACTACCTCCAGGCCGGACGTGTCGACATCCGGATGGCCCCCGTCCGGGAGGGCAAGGTCGTTGACGGCGAGTACCACGCCGTACCCAACGACCCTCTGTACCTGATGGCGCCGACCTCCACCGACAAGCCGTTCTCGGACAAGCCGATGTTCATGCCTTTCTCCATGGGCAGTGAATCCGAGCCCGGCGTGACGCAGTTCCCCGTAATCCATGAAGGCAAGAAGCACAACATCACCGTCCGGGCCTCCATCGCCCGCCCGGAGGCCCGCCGCGCCGACGTCGAAGGCCACCCGTGGCCGGATGGAATCAGCCGTACGACGGACTCCGGCATCCTTCCGTGGGGCAAGCACGCCAGGCGCAACGTCGGCATCTCGCTCGTACGGCAGCGCAGGGAGCTGGATCTCGACGCGTCCTGGGCAATCGGATACGACCCGACGGAGCGGTGGTGGGGCATCGAGGTGGAATTCCCGCCGGACCTCGACCCCATCTTCGGCGTGACGAACAACAAGCAGAGCGCCACGGTCTTCTCGTCCCTGGCCCACTTCGACTGGAAGGCCCACGCGGAGGCTGGCGAATCCTTCAAGGGGTTCAAGGAGCGCCTTTCCGACCTCGGCGACCCGCGCCTTCCCCTCATCGACCTCGTGCTCTACCTGGAAGAGAAGCTCCTGCCGGCCATCCGGCGCCAGCTGAAGCAGCAGACGATCGGGACCCGCAAGAGCAAGAAGCGGCACGACGAGGACGCCGCCTCCAGGGCCACGGATGCCGTCAAGCGCCGCAGCGAGGAGGGCTACACCGGCAAGACCGACGAGCTGGAAGAGGGCACGACCACCGAGGCCAAGCGGCAGGAACAGGTCGCGGCCCTCACCCAGCGGCATCACCTCGACGAGGACACCGCCCAGTCCATGGTCGATGAGGCCCTGGAGAAGGATCTGCGTGCGCGGTGGATCTCTAGCTTCCAGGACACCTCCGCCTTCTTCAGCATCGACCTCATGGCCGGCATGCTGCAGGTGATCTTCAACGAGAAACACCCGCTGCACGCCCAGCTCATCGCAGTCCTCGAAGACATCCCCGAGGACGCCGACGCGAACGACCTGCGCAACCGACTCAACCGTGCCGCGGAGACCTTCAAGCTGCTGCTCTTCTCCTGGGCCAGGATGGAGGACGAGACCTACCCCGACAACCTCCGCGAGCGGATCGCGGACGCGCGCCGCGAATGGGGCCGGTACGCCCGCGACTTCGTGGACGGAAAGGCCGGCAGCGCGTGACCGAGCCCGGCCACATCTGGCGGCAGATCGAAGAACTGATGGCGGGCGCCCACGGGCAGGTGACCCTCGTGGCGCCCTTCATCAAGCGAGAGGTTCTGGCGGCCACCTTGTCCGCCCTCCCAGCCACCGCTGAGGACATCGAGTGCATCACACGCTGGGTCCCTGAGGAGGTGGCGGCAGGGGTGTCCGATCCCGAGATCATCGAGCTCGCCGAGGAGGACAAGCGGCTGCGCATCACACTGTGCCCGAGCTTGCACGCCAAGCTCTACCTCACCGGCGAGCGCTGCCTGATCGGGTCCGCCAACCTGACAGGGAAAGCCACCGGGCGCGTCCCCAACGCCAACATCGAGATCCTGGTGGAGGCGCCCGCGGCCCATCCGGAAGTCGTCCGGGTGCTCACCGAGATCGAGGCCCGCGCGGTCGAAGCGACGCCCCACATGGCCGACCTGGTGAGAAGGCAGGCCGACCTACTGAAGGAACACCGTCCGACCGCCTCCGACCAGCCCCGAGAGGAAGCCCTGCAGGGCTGGTACCCGGTGACACGGCGCCCGGAGGCTATCTACCCGTACTACTGCGGGAGAGCACAGTTCGGGCGGTCTGTCGAAACGGCCATCCTCCGGGACCTCGCGCTTCTCGGCATGCCCGCAGGCTTGTCCGAGACGGAGTTCTCGGACGTGATCGAAGGCCGCCTGCGGGAAATCCCTGCTCTTCAGGCGCTCGTGGCTGGAGACCGCCTGAGCAACGTGGAGTTGCAGCATGCGCTGCAGGAGCAGACAGGCATGACGGACGAACAGGCCAGAAGGACCACCGAGACCATCGCGGCGTGGCTTCGGTACTTCGGCCGCTTCTACACCGACGTCGGGACATGGGAAATCCGCCACGGACAGGAGTTGTCCTAACCCCCCGTGGCGATCGCGCCGGCCTTGAACCGAGGCCGGCCTCCCGCCCGGGCAACGTGCTTGCGGGGCGGCGCCGTCCACGGCCTCCGGCCTGATGCACTGGGGTGCCTGCCGGCACGCCTAGGATCTCTGCGGACAGCCTGGTGAGGAGCGCCCATCTGGCGGTCACTCGGCAGGAACGTCGGTGTGGGGAAGGTATGCATGTCTCAAGCGCGGGTCCCGTACCTGCTCGGGCACGCCGAGATCGCCTCCCTCTTCAGCGTCGAGCGCCAGACGTCACAGAAATGGCGTACGGAAGGCACGCTCCCAGCGCCCGACCTGCTCGCGTCCGGCAACCCGTACTGGCTGCTGGCGACGGTGCTTCACATCCACGGTGACGGCGACCGTCAGGTCGATCAGCAACAACTGACGGATTACAGGGCCAGCATCCCTCACGGCTATGACGTGCAGGACAAGGAGCAACTGCCCGTCATCCTCGGCATCCAGGAAGCAGGCCGCGTCCTCGGTCGGGACGCACAGGCAGTCTCCCGTTGGCGTAACCGGCGGAGGATCGCCGAGGCCGACCTAGTCCTCTCCGGTTCCCCGCTCTGGCTCCTGGAGACCATCCTGGCCGACGCACCACAACGGCAGCGGACCATCGACCAGGCCGAGGTCGCCAAGCTCCGTGCAGGGCAGCGCGGCTCCCAGAAACCTCGCGGGCGCAGAACCAGACCCCCTGCCGTATCCCCGCCGCAGAAGCCTCTGCCCGGCGCACAGACATTCACTGCTGCCGACCAGGCCGCCGCAGCCGAGTTCCTCACATCGGTCCTGGCCGGCGGCTACTCCGTCACCATCACGCCTCAGCGCTAGTTCACCTCTCCGGGCACAACCTCCGGCGTGCAAGCGCCCCACGCCAGCACACCCTGTTCGCCGACAGCTGTGAGAGGAACACTTGATTTGCGCAGATCACATCCATACTATCTCTCACATGTCGATCTTGCAGCAGACCCCGGGAGCCCATCACGCCGAGCCAACCGACCCCACTCCGCGAGCCAGTTCCAGCGGGCTCAACCGGCACCCCATGAAGGTCATCTCCTACGGCGGTGGCGTCCAGAGCACGGCCCTGCTCGTACTGGCCGCTCGCAAAGAGATCGACTTCCGCACCTTCCTCTTCGCCAACGTCGGCGACGACAGCGAGCATCCTGCGACGCTGGCCTACGTTCGCGAGATCGCCATCCCGTACGCCGCCCGCGCCGGGATTGAGGTAAATGAGCTCAAGCGCCGCCGTCGGGACGGAACCACCGAAACGCTGATGCAGCGGCTGAACCGGCCAGACACGCGGTCGATCCCCATCCCGGTCCGCATGGCCAACGGCGCTCCGGGCCGACGCAACTGCACGGCGGACTTCAAGATCAAGGTGATTGGACGGTGGCTTCGAGAGCACGGAGCCACCGCAGAGCATCCGGCTGCGGTGGGTATCGGTATATCCCTCGACGAGATCCACCGCGCCAATCGGCGTCGGCGAGAGCCTCACGAGATCATCGAGTATCCGCTTCTCGATCTCGGACTCCGCAGGACCGACTGTGAGCGCCTCATCACGGAGGCGGGCCTGCCAGTGCCGCCGAAAAGCTCCTGCTTCTTCTGCCCCTTCCGCACTGTCGACGCTTGGCGGCACCAGCGCAGGCACGAACCCGAGCTGTTCGCCCTCTCGGTGGAGCTGGAAGAGACGATCAACGAACGCCGGGCTGCACTCGGACGCGATGCCGTTTACCTCACGCGGTACGGCCGCCCGCTTGCGCAGGCAATCCCTGAAGAGGGCTTGGCGAGCTGTGACGCCGACGACGGGGACGGTTCGTGCGACTCCGGCTGGTGCATGACCTGAGTCAAGGCATACGGCCGGGGACGGAAGCTGATCCTTCCGTCCCCGGCCTTCCCTTCGCACCAACGAACGAACCGCCGGTCGGGTCGGATCCCTGGGTCAGAGCTCCGGCGGCTCGCCCGGCTCAAGGTGGAGGACCGTCAGGTATTCGCTGTAGGGCATCTCTTCATCCACCCACCGACTGCCGTCAGCTCCATCTGGGATCAACCTGCCGTCGAAGAGGTACTTGTCCTCATCGAGAAGCACAACACCCCCCTCGTCCAGGGCCGCAGCGAGCAGAACCTGTGTGCCCAGCATGACGGCCGTGGTCGCTTCCCTGGCAGCACAGATTTCCTCGTGACCAGTTGCGTGGATCTTCGCATCCACATCGTCGATCGGCGCCGGAACTCCTGCGAGCCCGTTCACCGTCTGACGGTGCAAAGCCATAGCTGCGGCGACACCGGAGGCGACGGATACAGCGGTGTCGCTGGGCTGATTCCGCACGTGAGCTGTGAGGTGCTCAGCGACCGCGCGTGAGTGCATTGGCCAGACGTGGGTGCGGTGAGACAACTGGCGCTCCGCCCTCTCGATGGCGGCAACGGGCTGCGAGCAGTCCGGGTACAGCACTCTGACGAATCCTTCGAGCGCCGCCCGAACGTAGCCGAGCCGCACGAGGTGGAGCTGCCACTCCTCCATCATCTCCGACCAGACGACGTCGAAGTCGCTGCCTGCCGCGCACATGCCCCCGTCGTCGTACGACATATCGAGGGTAACCGTACGCAGCCCCTGGGCAAGGCGGAGCCACCTGTAAGCGTTCTCCCAACTGGCTTGCTCGGCTGCCCCACCGCCCGAGGCATGCTCCACCCAGTCGGTGAGTTCACGGACGTGATCCTCCGGCGCAGCAAGCGCGAGTGTGGGCGCGGTGCGGTACGAGGGCAGGCAGGCGCCCTCCGTGTGAGTGGTGGTCATGGAGGGAGCGTCTCATGTCCCACTGACAACGGTGACCGAGCTGAACGCCTCTGTGGCCGATGTGACGGCTTCAGGTGTAGTCGGGACGCCGCACCAACCGTTGTCCCCTCAAAGCCCTACCGCATCTGGCCAGTTCGCGTTCCCAGCCCTCCTCCGTTCCGATTAGGTGGGGACTCTCGTACAGGCCGGCACGGACCTCGGCTTCTGTCAGACGCCGGTACTTCTGTGCGTCCGGGTCGTCTTCGGCCAGAAACTCGTGCTTGCGATGCAGAAGTGGTCGGTTGACTGAGTCTGCGTAGGAAGTGAAGGAGGATTTAAGGGTCCTCAAGTCGACGGCGTAGGAAGCGGCCAGTCGGGGGTGCGGGTCCGTGTCGAACTCCGGGTAGTCGAGCCAGCTGACGCCTCGGCCTTGGTGGCGGAGTTTCACGACCGACCACTCGCCAGGCCGGCCGGCGGCGATGCTGGCGCACTGCTCGTACAGGCGCAGCACGGTCGGGATGCGGTGGAGAGCGCGCCGGTGGACGTACAGAGCAGTGGCAGTGAACTTTCCGGCGATCGCCCCATTCATGGCCCGGCGGACGTAGGCGTCATCGCGCAGCTTGAACAGCAGGCGGTCTGCCCGCTTGCATGCCTCCATGTACGACGGAAAGAAGGCGCGGATGTCGAGCTGGACGGGAAGTGGCAGACTGCTTGCCGGGCCTCGGCCATGGAATAGCTCGACGGCGAGGAAGAGCAGCGTGTCGAGAGCAGCCCGTTCTGCACCCCGTTCTACCTTCACAGGGTCCGCCTCCTGCTCGGCAAGGCGCTTCAGCTCGGCGGGACGGAGGTGGCCGAGGAGGCTAATGATCGGCTGCGGCATTTCCTCCAGCTGCGGCATCCGGCCGCGTTGTTCCAAGTGTGCGACGACCGCACTGATCGCCGACGCGGTGTCCTCGGACGCCAACCACTCGTCATCAGGCGCGATCTGTCGGGCGAGGTAGCTGAGGCGTGCCGAGTCGCCCTTGAAGGCGTACACGATGCCGGGCGCCGCTGACAAGCACCGCACGCCCGTGGCTTCCTCGACATAGTCCCGGAGCTCTCCGGCAGCGTAAAGGTGCTGAAATGTCCGGCGCTGGGTGAGGATGCCGTCACCGTACTCGATCCCCTTGATCTGGTTGCGCTCCCAGCGCAACCGCGCAGACACCACCAGCACGGAGCTAGCCAGCTCCCAGGCTCGCAGGATCGTCCGACGCCTGTCCGCGGGGTCCTCGATGACGTTAAGCACATACGTGAGAAGTACGACGTCAGCCGGCCGACGCTGCCCCTCCGGGAAATGCACCGGGTCCCAGCCCGTGACGTCAAGGCCAAGGTGCTGAAGTGCGCGCACATCGCCACCGCGCCCGCACCCGTAGTCCAGGACTGCCATCCCAGGCCGCAACTGGAGATCGCCGAGGGCACGGCGAGCGGGAAGCGAGAGTCTGGCTCGACCGATGGCCGTGTGATGTCGCTGACTTCCCCAGAGCTGTTGTGCCATCGATATCCCTCGATACAACGGACCTGCCGGCTACGACTTCACCGCACTCTACGCGGGCACGTCCTCCTAGCCCCAGAGAGGCAGCAAATGGGCAGTTACGGAAAGTTGGTAAGGGACCGTATCCCTGAAATCATCGCAGCCGATGGGCGCGAGCCGATCACATACGTTGCCTCACCCGGCGAATACCACAGAAGGCTCCGGGAAAAGCTGACCGAAGAAGTCGCCGAATTTCTCTCCGCGGACGATGCTGTTGCCTTAGGCGAGCTTGCCGACGTCTTGGAAGTCGTCCATGCCCTCGCTATGAGCCTCGGCATCGACTCGGTAGCGCTAGAAGAACTGCGCCAGGCAAAGAAGCGGGAGAGAGGCGGTTTCACACGTCGAATCGTCTGGACGGGAAACCGGTGATCCGCAGATCGGACTCACCAACGGGCGACCGAACTGGCAGATGGAGAGATAAGCATCAATGATGCCCGTTCGACGGTGGACCAAAATGTCAAGCTCAGCTCCGAGCCGCGCTCCACAGGGTGATCCCTCGCGCCCCCCGATGTCAGTGCGGCGGGATACCGTCCTCATCACGCTGAGGCGAGGGGAGAACCATGGCGAGGAACGCCCGGGCCGAGCAGCTGCGCGAGTACGGCCGGTCCGTGCTGGAGGGAGCCCGGTCGGAGCAAGTCCTGCGCATGGCACGGCAAGTGAACGCCGTGTCGTACACGAGCGCGCGGGAGTACGCGGGCCGCTCGCTCTTCGAGTTGCTGCAGAACGGCTACGACGCGCATCCAAGGGACCGCCGTGACGGACGGGTCCACGTCCTGCTGGACGAGGCGGAGGGCGATTGGGGAACGTTGTACGTCGCCAACGGCGGCACACCCTTCACCTGGCGGAACGTCGAACGGATCTGCGAGATCGCGCAGAGCTCGAAGGAGGTCGGCGAGGGCATCGGCAACAAGGGCGTCGGGTTTCGCAGCATCCTGTTGATCAGCGACGCGCCCGAAATCTACAGCGCGGACCCCGACAGCCCGCTCGGCCCGGAACTGGACGGGTATTGCTTCCGCTTCGCGCAGAGGGCCGACGTGGAGGAGTTCCTCGCCGGTGAGGACAACGCCCACGAAGTGGCCGCCACGTATCCGCCGCTCCAGGCACCCCTGCCGCTGGTCGATGTGCCCGCAACATGCCGGCAGTTCGCCGCCCAGGGGTATGTGACCGTCGTCCGGCTGCCCCTGCTGAGCGAGGCCGCCCGGGCCGAGGTCCGGCTGCGGATGCGCGAGCTCGCGGGGGCGAAGGTACCCGTAATGCTGTTCCTCGACCGGCTCGCCGGCCTGACGCTGGAACGGCGGGCCACCGGTGGCGAGGCGGACGATCCGGACGGCGACCACGAGGCGCACGAGCGGCACGAGCTTTCCCGCTCCGAGGAGCCCTTCGCGGTGGCGCAGGACGGCGCTGGGCACGAATTTCCAGTCTCCTTTGCGACCGTGCGCCTGGGCCCGTCCGACACCTTTCTCGTGGCCCGGGGCACCGTCGAGAAGGAACGGCTGAACAGCACGCTCGCCGAGGCCGTCGGTGCCAGGCTGCTCGACGACACGTGGCAGGAGTGGAAGCGGTCCGCTGTCGTTGAGGTCGCGCTCCCGCTGCCCGCCCCACGGCGACCGCGACGCGGGCAGATCTACACCTTCCTGCCGATGGACGGGGACCAGACCGCGCCGTTCCCGGGGCACATGAACGCCCCGTTCTTCACCGACTTCGACCGCACCGGGCTCCCCTTCGACAACCCCCTCAACGTGCTACTGCTCGACGCGGTCGCCGAAACCTGTCTGGCGACCGCCGCGGTACTGCGTAACGTGCCCGATCCGTCCATGCGGCAGCTAGCCGTGGACCTGGTGAGCTGGGAAAGCGAGAAGGGCTCGCCGGGGCGGCTCCGCGCGGCGGCCCTGCGCGTGCACGCGAGCGAACTCGCCGACGTGCCGCTCGTGCCCGTCCTCGCCTCGGACGGCGCCCCGCCCGAGGCGGCTTGGGCTCCGCCCCGGGACGCGGCCCTGTGGCCGGACCTCGACCTGACCGTCCTCACGGCACACCACGCGCACAAGACCGGGATCGTGGTGGCGGACCCCGAGACCGGCGGCGACCGGCTGAAACGGCTGGCCAGCCTGTGCAAGGCCCTCGGGTGCCCTTGGGAGCCGGGCCCGGAGATCCTCGCCGAGCACGTGGAACGGATCGCCCAGGGCCTTCCCCTTCCTGGGCCCGGTGAATCCCCCGAGCAGTGGAGCGCGCTGTACGAGGACCTGGCCGCCCTCTTCGCGGACAACGGGCACGTCCTGCACGGCAGGCAGTTGCTGCTCGCGGAGGACCGCACACTGCAGCACACCAACCGTCCCCCCGGCAAGACAGGTACGGGCACGAGCACACGGGCACGGGGCAAGCCGGGCGGTCAGGGTGCCCGTCGCGAGGCGTTCTTCCAGCCGGTGCAAACGGAGACGAACCAGACCGAGGCCCCCTCCGTTCCCGCCCCGCTCCGCAAGCGGTTGTTCTACCTGCACCCGGGGCTGGTCTGGAAGGACCGCGGCGAGCACACGCGCGGGCGCAGTGCCCGTGCCTTCCTCGAGGAGGAAGGGCTCGTCCGGCCGTACGACACAAAGGGCTTGCTGGACCACGTACGGCAGGCACTCGGCGCGAGCACCGATCTCCGGCTGCGGCTCCAGACCCTGCGGTTCGTCTTCCGGCTGTGGCAGCCACGGCGTTCGCTGGGCGGGATGGAGATCTCCTCGCTCGGACTGTACGTACCGTCGGCGGACGGCCGGCTGATCAAGGCGAGCGACGCCGTCTTCGGCCGGGGCTGGGGCCGCGCGTCCGCCGGTGATGACCTGGCAGCGGTGGTCGCCGCCGGGCAGGACGTGTCGAAGAGCCTCAAGGCGATCGCCGGGCGCCTCCTCGCCGCGCCCGAGGAGTTCGCCAAGCGGAGCGAGACCGAGGAGTGGCGGGCGTTCCTGCTGGAGGCCGGGGTCGCCGATGGGCTGGTCCCGGTCAGGTCCCCCGACGCCTTGAGCCGGGTAGAGCAAGGCCAGAAGCTCAACGCTCGGCGGCTGGTCCGCATGGCGAAGGTGTCTGCCGAGGTACAGGAACAATGGGAGCCGTACGTCCACTGGCCCGGTGTCTACTACCCCCGGACGCCGTACCGGGGAACCCCCGCCTGGCGGCTCCCCGGCCAGGACGTCGTCGGGCGCCTGGGGCAGGAGGCCCGGCTGGCGTACGCACGGCTTGTCCTGCATGGCCTGGCCAGCTGGGAGGACGCGAAGTTCGCCAGCCTCTGGACCAGTGCCGGCAGCCAGAGTCCCCCGGACAGGGAACGGGTCCTGACCCCGCTCGGCGCCTTCGTCAGGGAGCAGCCGTGGCTCCCGGTGCGGGGCCGCGACCGGGCCGTCCGATTCGTCCGGCCGGCCGATGCCTGGCACTGCCCGCCCGGACTGGAGGAGGAGCCCTCGTACGCGCCGACCGTCGACCATCGGCTGCGCCGCCTTCTGGAACGCGGGAAGGCGGGCGACCGCCTACGGGAAATGCGGCTGCCGACCTGGGACGACCCCCGGGACAGCGCCCGCCTCATCGCCGCGCTGGGACGCCTTGCGGCGGAGGGCACGCTGGGGGCCGAGGACCGGCCCGCCGCGCAGCGCGCCAACGAACGCGCCTGGAGGCACCTCGTACGACGTCCTCGTCCCGCACTGCCCAAGGACGCCAATCTGCTGGCTGAGTCCGGGGACCGGCTGATCAGCGTACCGCTGTCCGCCCTGGACGGCGGGGAGAGTGATGACGACGGTGATGCCCGGACCGTGCTTTACGTCAGCGGTGAACGTGACAGTCTGACGGCCCTGCTGGTACGGGAGATGGCGCGCCCCCTGCTCATCCTTCCCGGTGTCGCACCGGAGGCCGCCGCACTGCTGGCGGCCGGACACCCCGCTGGCGTCCGGCGCACCGACGACCTGAAGTTCACGGTGACCGTGGACGGCGCACAGGTGGATGCCGCGGCCATGGGAGAGCCACTGGTCCAGCGGTTGCCCTGGCTCACGCTGGCCGTGGGCGTTCTCTGCGACCATCTGGCGCGTGGCCCCCGGGCGAGCGAGGCCGAGCTGAGCGAGCTGACGTCCCTGGTCCGGGGCGTACGTCTGCACCGCTACCGCTCCTGGGACATCGAGCTCGACGGCCGGCCCGTGACGTTGCCGGGCCGCCTCGGCGGAGTGCTGCCGCTGCCCGATCCGAAGCATCCGCTGGTCCTCGCTCCGGCAGGCGAGCCTGGCTGGCCGGAGACCGCCCGCCTCGTGGTGGCCGTCGCCGAGCTGCTGGGACGGCGGGAGTTCGGCGACCGACTGCGCCTCGCCGCCCACCAGCTCGCCTCCTGCCACGCCGACCTGCTCGACCCGGGCCACGAGGATCTCGCCGACGCCCTGGAAGTCACGGTCCGCCAGGTCGAGGAGACGAGCCGCCGGATCGACGGCGCCATCGGCGCGGTCCTGGAACGCTGCCGGCCCTTCCTCGTCCACCTGCTCGGCACGGAGACGGCGAACTCGCTGATCCTGCCGCCGCCCGGTGACACCCGGGAGTTCCAGGCCCACCTCGAGAAGTACGCCGCCGAGCTCCCGATCCCCGTATCCGAATTCATCGCCAGAGCCCGCGCGGCCCGCGGTACGGACGAACTGCGGCGCGACCTGGGCATCGGATTCGCCGAGCTGAACGACACCCTGCGCGCGATGAGCCCGCCCTTGGACCCGGTCAGCCACGCCGCCGAGCATGAAGAGGCGCTCCGCACCTACCTGGACCTGCGGAAGAAGGACCTCGTCGACCGGCTGCGCTGGGCGGCGCTGGAGGACTTCGACGCGCGCCGTCCGATGCCTGACTGGCCCTCGGTCAGGGCCCTGGACTGGATCACCGCGCCGGAGGCATGGGAGTACACCGTGGACACGGCCGCCACGGCGCTCCTGGAGGAGCACGTGGAGGAGCAGCTGGCGCTGCGCCTGAGCCGCCCGGTGCCGTTGCCCCGGTCGGGTGAACGCCTGCCCGCCCCCGACCAGGTACGCGGCGCGAACCTCCGTACGATCACCGGCCTGGCCGCCGAACTCGCGGTCCTGGTCAGGGCAGCCGGACACCCGTTGCCGACGGCCCTGGCCGGAGGCGAGCCAGCTGGGGAGGTCACCACGCGGCTTGAGGCTGCGGGCGCGCTGGACTTCCGACCTCTGTCCCCCGCCGACGTCGTCGGCTGGCTGGCGGCCCTTGGCCAGTGGCCCGACGGGATGGCGGTGGCGACGGATCCCGAACGGCACGGGCTGTCCGAGGCCGACCTGGACCGGGTGCGCAACGCAGCGGAACACGAGCGCCGCGAACGGGAGCGCAAACGGCGGTCAATCTCCGTCGGCGGCCGCGACTTCGACGTGCACTCAGGCGACTTCACCGCTCTCACCCGCGAACTCGACCGGGTCCTGCAGAGCGGCTCGGCGCCAGGCATCACCGCCGCCGGACCGCTCCGCTTCACGGACCCCCGCCCCCAAGCAGGGCGCACCCAGGCCACTGGTCGCACCCGCGGGTGGCGGTACGGGGGCGGCACGGACAGCGGGCTGACCACAGCCCAGCGGGAGGCCATCGGGTACGTGGGCGAGTGGTACGCGTACCAGTGGCTGTGCGTTCGCTACCCGGACAGCATGGACGAAACTTGCTGGGTGTCGGGCAACCGCCGCAAAGCCTTCCCAGGCCCGTCCGGCGACGACGGGCTCGGCTTCGACTTCCAGGTCGGCTCCGGCAGCCGGCCCTACCTGTACGAGGTGAAGGCGACCGGGGGCGAAGGCGGCCGCTTCGAGCTGGGAGAAAGCGAGGTCCGCGCGGCCCGCCAGCACGCGGGCAACGACCGCTGGCGCCTCCTGGTGGTCACCCACGCCCTCACCCCGCACAAGATGGCCATCCAGATGCTCCCCAACCCCTACGGAAAGCGAGGCCGAGGCCGCTACCGCGAGGAGGGCGGGGCACTGCGCTTCTCGTACCTGCTGTGACCTTGACCTTCAACTCCAGCGCGAGATGAGTCGGGGTTGAAGGTCAAGTTCAACGAGCCCGTGCACGGTTGACGGAGAGTGCTTCCTGCCCGCGGGACCACGAGCGGGAAACAACGGAAAGGCCATTCATGCAGGTCAACGACCTGCGACGCCCAGGCATCGCAGGTCATGGCGTTGGCTGGCCTCTTCCGGGACATCTGATCAGCACGACTCAGTAGGTCCACGCTCAGCGTCGCCTGTCCTCGGCGCCCCATCGATGCTCGCCACCTTGACAGGGTCTGACCTGCCCGAAAAGGCGCCTGACGCCCCATCAGAACGAGCGTCAAATGAGCGTCACGAGCGTCATTTCAGCGTCAAGATATCGCCCGTAACGCCCACACCGCACATAATGCGCACGCACAAAACCGCAGGTCAGGAGCCCTTCGCAGCCGGTTCAAGGATGGCGACGCACTCCACATGGTGCGTCATCGGAAACAAGTCGAACACCCGCAGCATCCGCACCCGATACCCCCCATCCCGGAAGTACCCCAGGTCCCGGGCCAGCGCGGCCGGATCGCACGCCACGTAGGCGATCCTCCGTGCCCCCAGTGACGCGAGGTGTTCCACCGTCTTCTTGCCCGCCCCCGCGCGCGGCGGGTCCAGGACGATGAGGTCGACCTCGTCGATGCCCGTCCGGGGCAGGACCGCCTCGACCTTGCCCTGCTCGATCCGCACTCGGTCGAAGGCCGCCAGGTTGTGCCGGGCGTCCTCGACCGCGCGTTTGCCGGACTCGATGCCGAGGACCGCGCCCTGGTCGCCGACCCGGTCGGCGAGGGCGCCGGCGAAGAGGCCCACGCCGCAGTACAGGTCGAGGGCCATGTCGCCCTTGCGCGGGAGGAGACCCTGCATGACCGCGGTCACCAGGGTGTCGGCCGCCTTCGGGTGGACCTGCCAGAAGCCGCCGCTGCCCACGCGGTAGGTGCGGCCGTCGGCGCGTTCGCGGACGAAGGGGCGGCCGTGGACGCGGTGCACGCCGCCGTCCTTCTCGCCGACCCGCATCACCGAGACCGGGCGGTCCAGTTCCACGATGGGGAGCCTCGCGCCGGGGCGCGGGGTGAGGATGACCTGGCGGTCCTGGGAGCCGGTCGCCGCGATCGCCTCGATCGACGCCATGCCGGGCCACTCCCGGGCCTCGATGCCCAGCTCGCTGACACCCTCCGCGGCGATCATGCAGTGGTCGATCGGCTCGACCTCGTGCGAGCGGTGCCTGCGCAGGCCCGCACGGCCCTCCGCGTCCACCGCGTACTGCACGCGCGTGCGCCACGACGGGACCTGCCCGGCCGGCAGCTTGTCACCCTCGGCGGGCATCACCGTGCCGTCCCAGCCGGCCTCCTCCGGAGTGAGGCCCGCCAGCCGCTTCAGCTGCTCGGCGACGACCTCGCCCTTCAGGCGGCGCTGGGCGCCCGGCTTGGCGTGCTGCCAGTCGCAGCCCCCGCAGCGGCCGGGACCGGCGAAGGGGCAGGGGGCCTCGACGCGATCCTTGGAGGCGTCCAGGATCTCGACGGCGTCGGCACGCAGGAAGCGGGCGCCCTCCTCGCCCTCCGTCACCCGGGCCACGACGCGCTCGCCGGGCAGCGTGTGCCGGACGAACAGCACCTGTCCCTCGGACGTACGGGCGATGCAGTGGCCGCCGTGCGCGACGGGGCCGATCTCGACCTCGTACTCCTCGCCGACGAGCGAGACCGCTCCGGACTCCGCCTGCGATTTCTTCGGTTCTGCCTGCATGGCGGGATGGCTCCAGAGAACGGGGGTGTGGGGACGGCGGGAAGGGACCGCAGCCGTCCACTCTACTTCGACGGCGAGGAGTCCTTCGCCCGGTCGTGGTGGAGCGGACCGCGCCGGACCGCGCCGGGCGCGTTCCAGTCCTGCCGCTTGCGGGCCCGCTTCTTCGCTGCCTCCGACGACTGGAGCTGGTACGGGACGGACGTGACCATGACGCCGGGCGTGAACAGGAGCCGGCCCTTGAGGCGCAGGGCGCTCTGGTTGTGCAGCAGGTGCTCGTACCAGTGGCCGACCACGTACTCGGGAATGATGACCGAGACCGCGTCGCGCGGGGACTCCTTGCGCAGGCTCTTGACGTACTCGATGACCGGCCGCGTGATCTCGCGGTAGGGCGAATCCAGCACCTTCAGCGGTACGGCGATGCCGCGGCGTTCCCACTCGTCGCGCAGGGCCTTGGTCTCGGCCGGGTCGACGTTGACGCTCAGGGCCTCCAGGGAGTCGGAGCGCATCAGCTTGGCGTAGGCGAGCGCGCGCAGGGTGGGGCGGTGGATCTTGGAGATGAGCACCACCGAGTGGACCCGGGACGGGCGCACCATGTCGTCGGTCTGCGCCTCGTCCGGGTCCTCGGGGGCGGCGATCTCGTCGGAGACACGGTCGTAGTGCTTGCGGATCGCCGTCATCGTGGCGAAGAAGATGCACATCCCGAGCAGGGCGACCCAGGCGCCGTGGGTGAACTTCGTGGCCAGTACGACGACCAGGACGAGTCCGGTGAAGAAGGCGCCGAAGGCGTTGATGGCCCGGGAGCGGATCATGCGGCGGCGCGCGGCCTGGTCCTTCTCCGTGGCCAGGTGGCGGTTCCAGTGCCGGACCATGCCGATCTGGCTGAGCGTGAAGGAGACGAAGACGCCGACGATGTAGAGCTGGATCAGGCGCGTGGAGTCGGCGCCGTAGACGAAGACGAGGAGTATGGCGGCGCCGGCCAGCAGGACGATGCCGTTGGAGAACGCCAGGCGGTCACCGCGCGTGTGCAGCTGGCGCGGCAGGTAGCGGTCCTGGGCGAGGATCGAGCCGAGCAGCGGGAAGCCGTTGTAGGCGGTGTTCGCGGCGAGGAAGAGGACCAGCGCGGTGGCCGCGGCCAGCACGATGAACAGGAAGCTGCCCTCGCCGAAGACGGCCTCCGCGACCTGCGAGATCACCGGGTGCTGGACGTAGTCCGCGCCGACCGCGACACCGTTGTGGATGAGGTCGGTGGCCGGGTTCTCCGACATGCGCACGTCCGTCGCGGACGCGAGTGCGATGATGCCGCAGAACATGGTGACGGCGAGCAGCCCCATCATCGCGAGGGTGTTCCCCGCGTTCTTCGACTTGGGCTTGCGGAAGGCCGGGACGCCGTTGGAGATCGCCTCGACACCGGTGAGCGCGGCACAGCCGGAGGAGAAGGCGCGCAGGAGGAGGAAGACCAGGGCGAATCCGGCGAGCCCGCCGTGTTCCGGCTTGATCTCGTAGTCCGCCGTCGGCGCGCGCATGGTGTCGCCGAGCACCAGGGCCCGGAACGCGCCCCACGCGATCATGATGAAGACGCCGCCGACGAAGACGTACGTCGGGATCGCGAACAGCTTGCCCGACTCCTTGACGCCGCGCAGGTTCATCAGGGTCAGCAGCAGGATCACGGCGACCGCGCAGAGGACCTTGTGCTCGACCACGAAGGGGACCGCGGAGCCCAGGTTCTCGATGCCGGAGGAGATCGAGACGGCGACGGTCAGGACGTAGTCGACCAGCAGGGCGCTGGCGACGGTCAGGCCCGCCTTGGGTCCCAGGTTGGTGTTGGCCACCTCGTAGTCGCCGCCGCCGCTGGGGTAGGCGTGCACGTTCTGCCGGTAGGAGGCGACGACCGTGAACATCAGGACGACGACCGCGACCGCGATCCAGGGGCTGAAGTGGTACGCCGACACGCCCGCGATGGACAGGACGAGCAGCACCTCGCCGGGCGCGTACGCCACCGAGGAGAGCGGGTCGGATGCGAAGACGGGGAGGGCGATCCGCTTCGGCAGGAGCGTTTCGCCCAGCCGGTCGCTGCGCAGTGCACGCCCGATCAGGATCCGCTTGGGCACGTCGGTCAGTTTGGACACAACAGAGGATCGTAAGCGTTCGAACGGGCGCGCGCCCACCCGCCACCCCCGATCCACCCGCCGTCTGCTCTACGGGTGAATTCGACGGGTGGTCGGGCTGCGGATTCCGCAGGTCCGGGGCCTGGCATGCCTATATGACGAACACCGCGCAAACACCGCCCGGTGCCCGGCCGTTGCCACCCTGGAGGTCTCATGCACCTGTCCGCGGAGCTGATCGGCGGCCTTCTCTCACTCGCCGGCCTCGGAATCCTCACGTTTGCCAGCATCCGCAGCATCGGGCGCCGGGGGTCGTCGGTGGAGAGCTGAGGCGGGACGCTCGGCCCTCCGCGTCAGTAGGCTCGGCCGTCGACGGGGCGTCGGGGGCCACCCGGACGGGGGCCGGACCCGCCGGACCGGCATGATGGTGGCCGGCGCCCCCCGGACAGGGGCCGCACGTGTTGCCCGTCGAGCCGAAAGAGGAAAATGAGCGGGACGTACGCCTACGTCAGAGGGCTCGGAAGAAGAGTGGTGTAGAGCCGTGCACATTGTCATCATGGGCTGCGGGCGCGTGGGCTCCGCCCTCGCCCAGGCCCTGGAACAGCAGGGGCACACGGTCGCCGTGATCGACCGGGACCCCACCGCCTTCCGACGTCTCGGTTCCTCGTTCGGTGGCCGCCGGGTCACCGGCATCGGCTTCGACCAGGACACCCTGCGCGAGGCGGGCATCGAGGACGCGGGCGCCTTCGCGGCCGTCTCCAGCGGCGACAACTCGAACATCATCGCCGCCCGCGTGGCGCGCGAGATGTTCGGCGTGGAGAACGTCGCCGCCCGCATCTACGATCCCCGCCGCGCCGAGGTCTACCAGCGCCTGGGCATCCCCACGGTGGCCACGGTCCGCTGGACGGCCGACCAGATGCTGCGCCGGCTGCTCCCCTCGGGCGCCGAGCCGTTGTGGCGCGACCCCACCGGCGGGGTCCAGCTCGCCGAGGTGCACACGTCCCCGTCCTGGGTCGGCCACAAGATCAGCCGGCTCCAGGAGGAGACGGGTGTGCGGGTGGCCTTCCTCACCCGGCTCGGGGAGGCGATCCTGCCCTCCTCGCAGACCGTGTTGCAGGAGGGTGACCTGGTGCACGTGATGATGCGCACCGACGAGGTCGACAAGGTCGAGGCGGCGTTCGCCAAGGGTCCCGAAGAGGAGGGCGGTCACTGATGAGGGTCGCCATTGCCGGAGCCGGCGCGGTCGGCCGTTCGATCGCGGGCGAGCTGCTGGAGAACGGCCACGAGGTCCTGCTCATCGACAAGGCCCCGACCGCGATCTCGGTCGAGCGCGTCCCGATGGCGGAGTGGCTGCTCGCCGACGCGTGCGAGATCACCTCCCTGGACGAGGCGGCGCTCCAGCGCTGCAACGTCGTCATCGCCGCGACCGGCGACGACAAGGTCAACCTCGTCGTCTCGCTGCTGGCCAAGACGGAGTACGGCGTCCCGCGCGTCGTCGCCCGGGTCAACAACCCGAAGAACGAGTGGCTGTTCAACGAGTCCTGGGGCGTGGACGTCGCCGTCTCCACCCCGCGGCTGATGTCGGCCCTGGTGGAGGAGGCGGTGAGCGTCGGCGACCTGGTCCGGCTGCTGCGCTTCAGCCACGGCGACGCCAACCTGGTCGAGCTGACGCTGCCGGAGGAGTCGGCCCTGGCCGGGATCCAGGTCGGTGACGTCGAGTGGCCCGAGGACACCTCGCTGGTGACCATCATCCGCGGCACCCGGGTGCTGACCCCGTCGCGGGAGGACTCGCTGGAGGCGGGCGACGAGCTGCTGTTCGTCGCGGCGCAGGCCCGCGAGGAGCAGTTGGAGGACCTGCTGTCGGCGCGGCGCGGCGACCCGGCGCGCTGACGGGTACGGCGGTACGACGGTGGGGGCGCCCCGAGATCTCGGGGCGCCCCCACCGTCGTACCGCCACAGGTCTGTACGGCGCTGGGCCGTCAGCTCTTGCGGTGTCTGCCGCCGTGCGTGTCGGCGGGGTCGCTCTCGGCGTCCGCGGGCTGCCACACGGCGGCCTTCTCGCGCTCCGCCCGCTCCTTCTCGGCCTTCTCCGCCTCCTCGGCGGCCTCCATCTCGGCGAAGACGTCGATCGGGGCCGGCGCCTTGGCCAGGAAGACCCAGGTCAGCCAGACGGCGAGCAGGAAGGGCGGGATCTTCAGGGTGACCAGGACCCAGCCGAGCTGCTCGGTGTCCGCCCACCAGTACAGCGGGAAGAGGATCGCGGACTTGGCGAGCAGGATCAGGCCCCAGGCGTAGCTGGCCTTGGTGTACGCCTTCTTGCGGCCCGGGTTGCGGGTGCGCCAGGAGAGGTTCTCCTTGAAGACCGGGCCGAGGATCAGGCCGATCAGGGGCACTCCGGCCAGCGAGGTGACGATGTACGCCATGGCCAGGCCGAGGGTGTAGAGCATGCCCGGCAGATAGAAGTTCTTGGCGTTGTCGGTCATCATCGCGAAGACCACACCGAAGGCGACACCGAAGACACCGCTGAAGGCGTGCTTCACGGTGTCCTTCATCACCAGCCGCACCACGACCAGGATCAGCGACACGGCGAGCGCCGCGATCGCGGACATGTGCAGGTCGTTGTTGAGCGTGAAGATGGTGACGAAGAGGAGGCCCGGCAGCACCGTCTCGACCATGCCCCGCACGCCGCCGAACGCCTCGAACAGCGCGGCCTCGGTCACCGCCCGGGAGTCGTCCGCCTCTTTCTCTTCGGTCGGCTTGTCGAGCGACGTCACCGGCTACTCCCGTCCGAGGGGTCTCAGTTCGTATTTCGGGTTGAAGAGCACCCGGCGGCCCCGGCTCATCGAGATCCGGCCCGATGCGATGAGCTTGCGCCCCGGCTCTATGCCCACGATGGAGCGTCTGCCCAGCCACACCACGTCCAGGGCCGCGGAACCGTCGAACAGCTCGGCCTCCAGGGCCGGAACGCCCGCACGCGGTCGCAGAGTGACCGTGCGCAAGGTACCAGTAACCGACACGACCTGCCGGTCCTGACAGTCGCCGATGCGGGTGCAACCGGCGGTGTCGGCGTCCTCGCGCAGTTCCTCCGACTCCAGGTCCTCCTGCGAGGAGGAGAGCCGGTCGAACATGCGCCGGAACCGGCCCACCGGCTTGTCGGAACGCGGAGCAGCACTCATATGTGAAGCGTACCGGGGCCCGCCGACAGGCACGTACCCTCCGGGGAAGGGATGGCGAGGCTCACTTCTCGAAGCGGTATCCCATGCCGGGCTCGGTGATGAAGTGCCGCGGGTGCGCGGGGTCCGACTCCAGTTTGCGGCGCAGCTGGGCCATGTAGACCCGCAGGTAGTTGGTCTCCGTCCCGTACGACGGCCCCCACACCTCCTGGAGCAGCTGTTTCTGGCCGACCAGGCGCCCCGTGTTGCGCACCAGCACCTCCAGCAGGTGCCACTCGGTGGGCGTCAGGCGTACGTCCCTCCCGTCCCGGTGGACCTTCTTCGCGGCCAGGTCGACGCTGAACCTCTCGGTCTCCACGATCACGTCGTCCCCGTCGCCGGGGACCGGTTCGGCGCGGCGTACGGCCGCCCGCAGCCGGGCCAGCAGCTCGTCCATGCCGAAGGGCTTGGTGACGTAGTCGTCGGCGCCCGCGTCCAGCGCCTCGACCTTCTCGTCGGAGGAGTGCCGGGCGGACAGCACCAGGATCGGTACCCGGGTCCAGCCGCGCAGGCCCTTGATCACCTCGACTCCGTCCATGTCGGGCAGGCCCAGGTCGAGGACGACCACGTCGGGGTGGCGGGCGGCGGCCAGCTGGAGGGCGCCCGCCCCGTCGTGGGCGGCGTCGACCTCGTAGTGGCGCGCCTTGAGGTTGATGACGAGGGCCCGCACGATCTGCGGTTCGTCGTCGATCACGAGCACCCGGGTCATCGGGCGGCCTGCCTTTCTGCGGGCGTGGGGCGCGGGGGCGCCGCGGGGGCGCCCGCCGCGCGGAGGGTGAGAACCATGGTGAGGCCGCCGCCGGGGGTGTCCTCCGCGTTCAGGGTGCCGCCCATCGCCTCGGCGAAGCCCCTGGCCACGGCCAGCCCCAGCCCGACGCCCGCTCCGCGCGGGGCGTCGCCGTAGCGCTGGAAGGGCTCGAAGATGCGCTCCTTCGCCTCGTCCGGCACCCCGGGACCCCGGTCGGCTATCCGTACCTCGACGCGGTCCCCGAGGGCGCTGGCGGCGACCAGGACGCCCCGGTCGTCCGGGCTGTATTTGACGGCGTTCTCCACCAGGTTGGCCAGCGCCCGCTCCAGGAGCCCGGCGTCCACGGCCACCATGGGCAGCGTCTCCGGGATGTCCAGCTCCGCGCTCCCCTCGGGCACCCCGCCGAGCGCCATCGGCGCGACCTCGTCCACGTCGATCTCGCGGATCAGCGGGGTGACCGTGCCGGTCTGGAGGCGGGACATGTCGAGCAGGTTGCCGACGAGGTGGTCGAGGCGGTCGGCGCCCGCCTCGATGCCCTCCAGCAGCTCCGCCTGATCCTCCTCGGACCAGGCGACGTCGTCGGACCTGAGACTGGTGACCGCGGCCTTGATCCCGGCCAGCGGGGTGCGCAGGTCGTGGCTCACGGCGGCCAGCAGCGCGGTGCGGATGCGGTTGCCCTCGGCCAGCGCCCTGGACCGGTCGGCCTCCTCGCGCAGCCGGCGCCGGTCCAGGACGACGGCGGCCTGGGAGGCGAAGGCGGCCAGCACGCGGCGGTCCTCGGCCGGCAGCACGCGGCCGGTCAGCGCGAGCGCCATGTGGTCCCCGACCGGCATGTCCACGTCCGCGTCCTCGGGGCGCTCCACCGGGGGCCCCGATCCGGCACGCCCGGCGCAGGTCCAGGGCGCCACGTCGTTCTCCCGTTCCAGGAGCGCGGCCGACTCCATGGCGAAGGTCTCGCGCACCCGCTCCAGGAGCGTCTCCAGGCTGGTCTCGCCGCGCAGGACGTCGCCGGCCAGGAAGGAGAGGATCTCGGACTCGGCGCGCAGCCGGGCGGCCTGGTGGGTGCGGCGGGCCGCGACGTCGACGACCGAGGCCACGGAGAGCGCGACGCCGACGAATATGGCGAGCGCAAGGATGTTCCTGGGGTCGGCGATCGTGATCCGGTTGACGGGCGGTGTGAAGAACCAGTTCAGCAGGACCGAGCCGACCGCGGCCGAGGCCAGCGCCGGGTACAGCCCGCCGAGCAGCGCGGCGGCCACCGTCAGCGCGAGGTAGAGCAGCACGTCGTTGGCGAGCCCGAGGTTGACGGCGTTGAGCAGCAGGGTCAGCAGCACCGGGCCGACCAGGCCCACGAACCAGCCCCAGACGCTCCGGGAGCGCCCCAGGCGCGCGCCCCTGGCCACCGGCAGTCCGCGGCCCTTGGCGACCTCCTCGTGGGTCACGATGTGGACGTCCAGGTCCGGGCCGGACTCGCGGGCGACCGTGGCGCCGACGCCGGGGCCGAAGACGTACTGCCACGTCTTGCGGCGCGAGGAGCCGAGGACGACCTGGGTGGCGTTGACGCCGCGCGCGAAGTCGAGGAGGGCGGCGGGTATGTCGTCGCCCAGGACGTGGTGGAAGGTGCCGCCGACGTCCTCGACGAGGGTGCGCTGGAGTGCCAGCTCCTTCGGGGACGCCGAGGTCAGCCCGTCGCTGCGGGCTATGTACACGGCCAGCACCTCGCCGCCGGCGCCCTTCTCCGCGAGGCGCGCGGCCCGGCGTATCAGCGTGCGGCCCTCGGGGCCGCCGGTCAGGCCGACCACGATGCGCTCGCGCGAACCCCAGATCTTCGAGACGCGGTGCTCGCTGCGGTACTGCTGGAGGTACTCGTCGGCCCGGTCGGCCACCCAGAGCAGGGCCAGCTCCCGCAGGGCGGTGAGGTTGCCGGGACGGAAGTAGTTGGACAGGGCCGCGTCGACCTTGTCGGGCTGGTAGATGTTGCCGTGCGCCATGCGCCTGCGCAGCGCCTGGGGCGACATGTCGACCAGCTCGGTCTGGTCCGCGCGCCGCACCACCTCGTCCGGCACGGTCTCCCGCTGCCGTACGCCGGTGATCGACTCCACGACGTCGCCGAGTGACTCCAGGTGCTGGATGTTGACGGTCGAGACCACGTCGATCCCGGCGGCCAGCAGCTCCTCGACGTCCTGCCAGCGCTTGGCGTTGCGCACACCTGGGACATTGGTGTGCGCCAGTTCGTCCACCAGGGCGACCTGCGGCTTCCGGGCCAGTACGGCGTCCAGGTCCAGCTCCGTGAAGGACCCGCCGCGGTACTCCAGCTCCCGGCGCGGCACCTGCTCCAGGCCGCGCAGCATCACCTCGGTGCGGGCCCTGCCGTGGTGCTCGACGAAGGCGACCACGCAGTCCGTGCCCCGCTCGACGCGGCGGTGCGCCTCGGCGAGCATCGCGTACGTCTTTCCGACGCCCGGGGCCGCCCCCAGGTAGATCCGAAGCTTGCCGCGTCCCATGGCCTCATTGTCTTCCGGTCACCGCTGATTGCGCAGCGTCGACCCTACGACCCACAAACGCGACATAACGGGGCGGGGTGCGGTGGCGGGCCGTCTTTGACGGAACCCTGACGCCCGGCGTCACTGCTCGACGATCTCCCCGTCCCGCAGTTCGAGCACCCGGTCGGCGAGGTCGAGGAGGGTCGCGTCGTGGGTGGCGACCAGGGCGGTGACCCCTTCGCTGCGCACGACGGCCCGCAGCAGCTCCATCACGGCGTGCCCGGTCTCGGCGTCCAGCTGGCCGGTGGGCTCGTCGGCGATCAGCAGGGCGGGGTTGTTGGCGAGGGCGCGGGCGATGGCGACCCGCTGCTGCTGTCCGCCGGACAGTTCGCCGGGCCGCTGGGCCGCGTGGTCGGCGAGGCCCACCAGGGCGAGCAGGAGGGCGACGCGCTCCTCGCGCTCGCGGGCCGCGGCCCGGCGCAGCCGCATCGGGACGCCCACGTTCTCGGCGGCCGTGAGGATCGGGATGAGCCCGAAGGACTGGAAGACGAAGCCGACGCGGTCCCGGCGCAGGGCGAGCAGCCCGTCCTCGTCCAGGTCCGCCAGGTCACGGCCGTCGACCTCGACCCGTCCGGCGTCCGGTACGTCGAGTCCGCCGACGACGTTGAGCAGCGTGGTCTTCCCCGACCCCGACCGCCCCTTGAGGGCGACCAGCTCGCCCCGCGGCACCTCGAAGGAGACGCCGCGCAGGGCGTGCACGACGGCGGTCCCCTGGGCGTACGACTTGCGTACGTCCTCGACCCGCACCATGGTCTCGGTGACCACCACCTGGCTCATGAGCCCCTCCCCCGCCGGACGGCCGGGCGCCAGTATCGCCAGCGGAGGCCGCCGGATTCAACGGCCCGGCACCTCGGTCCCGCCGGGCGGGCCGGCAGCACGAAGGGCCGCATCCCCCTGGGGAAGCGGCCCTGGTGGCGCGCGTACGGAGAAACCGCACGAAGTCTTTGCCTAGCGGACCTCGGTGATCTCCGGTCCGCGCTGGAGCTGGCCCATGCCTCCGGAGAAGCGGGAGCCCTCTTCCTGCTGGACACCCTCGGGGACCATCTGCGCGTCGTCCGGCAGCTTGAGGACGATCGGGTCCCGGGGGGCCATGGGGCCGTCGCCACGGACCACGACCGTGTCCCGGAAGATCTGCTCCAGCAGACCCGCGGCCTGCGGCTGCACCGCGCCCTGACCCGAGATCACGCCCCGCAGGAACCAGCGGGGACCGTCCACGCCGACGAACCGCACGACCTGGAAGCCGCCCGTGCCGTCCGGCAGCTGCACCGGCACCTGGGCCCGCAGCTCCCAGCCCAGCGGACCCTCGACCTCGTCGATGATGCCGCCCTGCTGGGTGATGCCGGAGCCGATCTCCTCGCGCACCTCGCCCCAGATGCCCTCGCGCTTGGGCGCGGCGAATCCCTGGAGCTGGATGGCGCTGTCGCGCAGCACGACGGTCGCGGCGACGATCGCGTCTCCGGCGACCTCCACCCGCAGTTCCATGCCCTCCACACCAGGGATGAACATGCCGCCCAGGTCCACGCGTCCCTCGGCGGGGTCGCGGACCTCGGTGCTGTCCCAGGGCCCGTCGGGCCGCGGCTCGGGGTCGAGCCGCACGCGCTCGCGCTCTCCGTCCGCCTCGGTGTCGACGCTGTCGACGACCTGCTCGGTCTCGCCGGCCGCGTCCTCGGCGGCATCCCTCTTCTTGCGACGTCCGAACACGTCACTGTCCTTCCCGGTCGGATACGACCGAAGCGTATCGATTCCCACCCGTCGGGCCGCCCTCGGCGGCCTGACCGCTTGTGCCGCTTGCACGGTCCGTCCCGGCGTGGCCGCCGGTGGACCCGAAGCCCCCCTCGGCCCGCGCCGAGCCGGGAAGCTCCGCGACCTGCCGGAAGCGGACCTTCTCGACCTGCTGGACGACCAGTTGGGCAATCCGGTCGAAGCGCTCGAACCGCACCGTCTCGCGCGGGTCGAGATTCACCACGATCACCTTGATCTCCCCACGGTACCCGGCATCAATCGTCCCCGGGGCATTCACGAGGGCGACACCGCAGCGCGCGGCCAGTCCGGAACGTGGGTGCACGAAACCCGCGTACCCCTCCGGGAGCGACACAGACACGCCGGTGGGCAGTACGGCGCGCTCACCGGGGGCCAGCGCGCAGTCGACGGTGGTGCGCAGGTCGGCGCCCGCGTCACCGGGCTGCGCGTACGTCGGAAGCGGTACGTCGGGGTCGACGCGGCGGATCAGCACCTCGAGCTCGGCGCGGGTCACGGGTTCACCTCGAAGGCACGGGTGCGGCGGATCTGGTCGGGGTCGTCCATGGCCGCGCGGATCTCCTCCTCGCGGCCGTGGTTCACGAAGTGGTCGACCTTGACCTCGATGAACAGGGCGTCGGCACGGACGGCCACGGGCCCGTCCGGCCCGCCGATCCGGCCGGTGGCGGTGGAGTAGATCTTCCGGCCGGCCACCGCGGTCACCTCGGCCTCCAGGTACAGCGTGGTGTCCACGGGCACCGGCCGCCGGAAGTCGGTCTCCAGCCGTCCGGTCACCGCGATCGTCCGCAGCAGCCAGTTCAGCGAGCCCAGGGTCTCGTCCAGGGCGGTGGCGAGGACGCCGCCGTGCGCCAGACCGGGCGCGCCCTGGTGGGCGGGCCGGACCAGGAACTCGGCGGTGATCGACACGCCCTCGCCGGCCCGCGCCTGGAGGTGCAGGCCGTGGGGCTGGTCGCCGCCGCAGCCGAAGCACTGGCCGTAGTGGGCGCCGAGCAGCTCGCCGGGGGCGGGCGCGTCGGGGTGCCGTACGGGTTTCACGGCGTCGGCGGGAGGCTGAAGACCTGGGGAAGTACCACTCACAGGCGCAGACCTTACCCGCGCGTCGGCCGAACACCGCCACCGTGCCAAGCTTGTTGCATGCAGCCCTCCCCCGCCCCGTACGAAGAACGCCTCACCGCGCCCCGCTCCTGGTGGCTGGTCTCCTTCCTGGTGGGGCTCGCGTTCGCGCTGATCCTGCTGCCCTTCGGGACGCTGCCGATGCTGGGCGGCCTCGCCGGCGGCACCGCGGTGGCGGCGGTGGCGGCCAGCTCGTACGGCGCGGTCCGTATCCGTGTCGTGGGCGACTCGTTGATCGCGGGCGAGGCGCGGGTGCCGGTCTCGGCGCTGGGCGAGGCGGAGGTCCTCGATCCGGAGGAGGCTCGCGCCTGGCGCACGTACAAGGCCGACACCCGGGCGTTCCTGCTGCTGCGCGCCTACATCCCGAGGGCCGTGCGCGTGGTGGTCACGGACCCGCAGGACCCGACTCCGTACCTGTACCTGTCGACGCGCGAGCCGGAGCGGCTGATCGAGGCCCTCACGGCGGCGAAGGCGGCCGCGTAGCCGGACCGCACGCGCGCGGGCGCGTGCGTGGTCAGTGGTCCGGCCGGCCGACGGGTCCGGGTCCTCTGCCCAGCTCGCCCATCTCGAGGGCGTCCTTGGGCCGTTCCAGGGCCGGGAGGTCGCCGAGGGCGCTCCAGGGGACCTGGCGCTTGCGCAGGTCGTTCCGGATCTTTTCGGCGAGCTTTCTGGTGTCACGGCGGTTCATGACGGCTCCTACGGCCGCTCCCACCATGAAGGGCATCAGGTTCGGCAGGTTGCGCACCATCCGCTTCATGATCTGCTGGCGCAGCTGGCGCTTCATGTGGCTGTTCATCGCCGCGCCGAGGGTCGACGGTTTGGCCACGTCGACGCCGCGTTCGTCCGACCAGGAGTTCAGGTACGCGGTGCTGCGCTGCCCGAGGCCACCGGGCGGACGTACGCCGTAGACCTCGTGGAGTTCGGCGATCATCTTGAGCTCGATCGCCGCCACGCCGGTGACCTCGGCGGCCAGTTCGGTGGGCATCGCGGGCGGTACGGGCATCATCGCCGCCGCGCCGATCCCCGCTCCCACGGTCGCGGTGCCCTTGGCGGCGCCGGCCACGAGGCGGTCGGCGAGCTCTTCGGGTCCGAGGCCCGGGAACTGTCTGCGCAGCGTCGCCAGGTCCCGTACGGGCACGCGCGGGGCCAGATCGATGATCCGGTCGGCGAGGTGCCCCAGGGCGGCTCTGGCGCGGGTGCCACCCTCGCGGACGGTCTGTCCGGCCTTTTCCCGGAACGCCGCTGCCCGGCGCCGGGCAGCGGGCGCCGGGGTGTTCGTGGTCGCCGGGAGGTCACTCCGGCCGGCCACTGCTTCGAGCGAGGCCGTACCGGAGTCGGTCGTGCCTCGCTCGTCGTCACGCGCGCTGTGCGGACCGTCGGACGGTCCTTGGTCCGCTCCCCGCTGGGGGAAGCGGCGCTTCCAGGGAGGGGTCGAGCCGGTCACGGCCGACCCCGCCTCAGTCGCAGTCGCGGCAGATGGGCTGGCCGTTCTTCTCCCGGGCCAGCTGGCTGCGGTGGTGCACCAGGAAGCAGCTCATGCAGGTGAACTCGTCCTGCTGCTTCGGCAGTACACGGACCGCCAGTTCCTCGTTCGAGAGGTCGGCGCCGGGAAGTTCGAGGCCTTCCGCGGCCTCGAACTCGTCGACGTCGACGGCCGAGGCGGACTTGTCGTTCCGCCTCGCCTTCAGCTCTTCGAGGCTGTCCGAGTCGACGTCGTCGTCGGTCTTGCGTGGAGTGTCGTAATCGGTTGCCATGGTCGCTCTCCCCCTCTGGGTGTCTGCGGTGTCTCCAGCGCACGTAACGCGTGAGAGGCCGGACTTGTGCCCGACCTGAGGCGGAGATTTTGCCTCACATCAAGGTCTGTTACTCAATCGACACCCAACCGGACCCCTCATGAGTGATCGGCTTGGATGGCGATGGGGACCGTACACGGTCCCAATACCGCACTTCAAAGGCGTCTCACCGTGTACTTCCCGTGATCAAGACCCCTGAAAACCGGGATTTTCCCGGCTTTCCGACAGGGTGCATGATCACGGAGAGTAGATGGCGCGAAAGCCGCTGCTGTGATCGATCACACAGGCGACTCCAGGGCCGCTGGCCTGGAAATTCCGCTCAAAGCGAACATCCTCGGTTCTCGGTGAGATGTCGGGGTCATGATCTCAGACGGGCAGCGTGACGCGCATGACGAGCCCCCCGCCCTCGCGCGGCTGCGCGTAGATGTGCCCGCCGTGCGCCCGGGCCACGGACCGCGCGATGGAGAGGCCGAGCCCCACACCCTTGTCGCTGCCCGTCCGCTCGGTGCGCAGCCGCCGGAACGGCTCGAAGAGGTTGTCCACCTCGTACGCCGGTACGACCGGGCCCGTGTTGGTGACCACCAGGACCGCCTGGCCGTTCTGCACGGCGGTGGAGACCTCGACCCAGCCCTCTTCCGGCACGTTGTACCGCACGGCGTTCTGGACGAGGTTCAGGGCGATCCGCTCCAGCAGGACGCCGTTGCCCTGGACCACCGCGGCCTCGCGGGCGCCGCGGACCTCCACGCCCTTGCTCTCCGCCTCGGCGTGCACCTGGTCGATGGCCTGACCGGCCACCTCGGCGAGGTCCACCGGTTTGCGCTCGACGATCTGGTTGTCGCTGCGGGCGAGAAGCAGCAGGCCCTCGACGAGCTGCTCGCTGCGTTCGTTGGTGGCCAGCAGCGTCTTGCCGAGCTGCTGGAGCTCCACCGGGGCGTTCGGATCGGACAAGTGCACTTCCAGGAGGGTGCGGTTGATCGCCAGGGGCGTGCGCAGCTCGTGGGAGGCGTTGCCGACGAAGCGCTGCTGGGCGGTGAACGCCCGCTGCAATCGCTCCAGCATGTCGTCGAAGGTGTCGGCCAGCTCCTTCAGCTCGTCGTCCGGTCCGTCCAGCTCGATCCGGCGGGAGAGGTCGGAGCCCGCCACCGCGCGGGCGGTGCGGGTGATCCGGCCCAGGGGCGACAGGACGCGCCCGGCCATGGCGTAGCCGAACGCGAAGGCGATCACGGCGAGGCCGAGCAGTGCCAGCAGCGAACGGCTGAGCAGGTTGTCCAGGGCGACCTTGCGCTGGTGGTCTATGCAGTCGCTGATCGCGGCGTTGAACGCGGACAGCGACAGGTTGCCGTTGTCCACGACCGGACAGTCGCTGCTGGAGACCCTGAGGTCGGTGAAGTCGACGATCTTGTACAGCGGTTCGTTGCCGGTGCGCACCGCCTGGGCGGCGAGCAGATAGATGATCGACAGCAGCAGGATGCCGGCGATCAGGAACATGCCGCCGTACAGCAGCGTGAGCCTTATGCGGATGGTGGGGCGCAGCCACGGCAGGGGGGTGGCCGAGCGCGGGTCCCACGTGGGCTTGGGGGGCGCCCCGGGGGGCGCGGGTGTCGTCGCCACGGCCGGTCAGATCCGGTAGCCGGAGCCGGGGACGGTGACGATGACGGGCGGCTCGCCCAGCTTGCGGCGCAGGGTCATGACGGTCACGCGTACGACGTTGGTGAACGGGTCGGTGTTCTCGTCCCAGGCCTTCTCCAGAAGCTGCTCCGCGGAGACCACGGCGCCCTCGCTGCGCATGAGCACCTCCAGCACGGCGAACTCCTTCGGGGCGAGCTGGACCTCCGTGCCGTCGCGGAAGACCTCGCGGCGGTTCGGGTCGAGCTTGATCCCGGCGCGCTCCAGGACGGGCGGCAGGGGCACGCTGGTGCGGCGGCCCAGGGCGCGCACCCGGGCGATCAGCTCGCTGAAGGCGAAGGGCTTGGGGAGGTAGTCGTCGGCGCCGATCTCCAGGCCCTCGACGCGGTCGCTGACGTCGCCGGAGGCCGTGAGCATCAGCACGCGCGTGGGCATGCCCAGTTCGACGATCTTGCGGCACACGTCGTCGCCGTGCACGAGGGGGAGGTCGCGGTCGAGGACGACCACGTCGTAGTCGTTGACGCCGATGCGCTCCAGGGCGGCCGCACCGTCGTACACGACGTCGACGGCCATGGCCTCCCGGCGCAGTCCGGTGGCCACCGCATCGGCGAGCAGTTGCTCGTCCTCGACGACGAGTACGCGCACGTCGCTTGTCCTTCCTGTGTCCACCCGCGTAGCGCCGTCGGCGCACGAGGGCAGGGGCCTGGTGGGTGTGTTGCCTCCATCCTGCCCTTTTCGGCCATAAGTCGGCTGTAAGGCGGGAGACGGGGCGGCGACGCGGAAAGTCCCGTGGGCGGGAATGAAGGATTTTCTCGCGTGGTTGAGGTTTCCGCGAAGAGGAGCGGGGGGAGGACGGCTTTACACCCCGCGATCACGCTCTGCCTGTACCGCGTTACCGCGCGGTACGCCGCGGTCCGCTTCCGCAGAGCGGGCGTGGGTGTCCGGCACCGTCGCCGCCCGGCAGGGCAGCGCTGGGCACTCCACCGGAGACGTGATCGCCCCTTCCGAACGGCACACCCCCGTGCCAACGACCCACGACCCAGGACGAGGGGGCGCAGCATGGACGCTTTCACCGCAGGACTTCTGCAGCGCATACAGACGACCGAGTCCGACCTGTCCCGGGCCCGAGACGAGGGCGACGAGTTCCTTGTCGACGTGGAACTGGGAGAGCTCGACGACCTGCGCCGCCTCGCCGCCGAGCACGGCGTGGAGGTAAGGGCGACCAACGCCTGACCGACCCAGGAATGACGAAGCCCCGGCGATCCAGCGCCGGGGTTTCGTCGCGTCCGGGTGCGCTGCCGGGCGCGGAGGCGGCGGGCCGGCGCGCGGACTCGGGCCGAGGCCCGTGACGACGGGCACCCGGGGCCGGCCCCGCGGTGGCCCGGCCGGCCCTGCCAAGTGGCCCCGGGCCGCGCCGCCCGCGCATCGCGCGGGAGCCATGGGACCGGCCGGGTCGTGCCCTGCCGCGCCGATGGGCCCGGGGTCCGGCCGCCCCCCCCTGATCCACCGCCGGAGGCCTACGCCCCGAAGTCCGTCAGCAGGTGCTGGAGGGGTTCGAAGACGGATGGGGTGGCCGCGATGGTCAGGGTGCCGGAGGGGCGCTCACCCGGGCGTCCTCCGGTCACCGCGCCCGCCTCACGTGCGATCAGGTCGCCTGCCGCGAGGTCCCAGGGGTGCAGCCCGCGTTCGTAGTAGCCGTCGAGGCGTCCCGCGGCCACGTCGCACAGGTCGATCGCGGCCGAGCCTCCGCGCCGGATGTCCCGCACCAGCGGGATGAGCCGCCGCGCGATCTCGGCCTGCTCCGCGCGGACGTCGGCGACGTAGTTGAAGCCGGTGGAGACCAGCGCCTGGTCCAGCGGGGCCGCGGGCCGGCAGGCGAGCGCGCGTTCGCCCTCCCAGGCTCCGGTCGCCCAGGCTCCGCCGCCCAGCACCGCGTGGTAGGCCTCGCCCCGCATCGGGGCCACGACCGCCGCCGCCACCCGCTCGCCGTCCTGCTCGGCGGCGATGGAGACCGCCCAGGTGGGCAGCCCGTACAGGTAGTTGACCGTCCCGTCGAGCGGGTCGATGACCCAGCGGATGCCGCTCGTGCCCTCGGCGGCTGCGCCCTCCTCGCCGAGGAAGCCGTCCTCGGGGCGGCGATCGGCGATCAGCCCGGTGATCAGCTTCTCCGCCGCGATGTCCATCTCGGTGACCACGTCGATCGGGCTGGACTTGGTGGCGGCGACCGCGAGGTCGGCCGGCCGTCCGTCGCGCAGCAGCGCGCCCGCGCGGTGGGCGGCCTCCCGGGCGATCGTCAGCAGCTCGGCGTGGAGCGGGTCGGTCGTCAGGTCGGTCACGGGCTTCCTCACGCGTAGGGGCTGTCGGCGCCCGCCGCGGCGGGCCGGGGGGCGCGGGCGGGGCAGCAGCCGACCGGGCACAGGTTGTGGCTCGCGCCGAGCGCGCCGAGCGCGCACGGGTCGGCCTCCTCGCCGCGTTCGTCGGCGGCCCGCTCCACGACGAGGTCGCGGACCGCAGCCGCGAACCGCGGGTCGGCACCGACGGTCGCCGAGCGGCGCACCGGCAGCCCCAGCTCCCCGGCCTTGGCGGTGGCCTCGGTGTCGAGGTCGTACAGGACCTCCATGTGGTCGGAGACGAACCCGATGGGGGCCATCACCACCGCGGGCGCACCAGCCGCCCGGCGCTCCTCCAGGTGGTCGCAGATGTCGGGCTCCAGCCACGGGATGTGCGGGGCGCCGGAGCGCGACTGGTAGACGAGCTGCCAGGGGTGGTCGACGCCGGTGCGCTCGCGGACGGCGTCGGCGATCACCTGGGCGACGTCGAGGTGCTGGCGGACGTAGGCCCCGCCGTCGCCGTGGGCCTCGACCGGACCGGAGGTGTCCGCGGCCGAGGTGGGGATCGAGTGGGTCGAGAAGGCGATGTGCGCGCCGTCGCGGACCTCGTCGGGCAGCTCGGCGAGGGACCGGACCACCCCGTCGACCATGGGCTCCACGAACCCCGGGTGGTTGAAGTAGTGCCGGAGCTTGTCGACCCGGGGCGGCTCCAGCCCCTCGGACTCCAGGGCGGCCAGCGCGTCCGCGAGGTTCTCCCGGTACTGGCGGCAGCCCGAGTACGAGGCGTAGGCGCTGGTCGCGAGGACCAGGACCCGGCGGCGGCCGTCGCGGACCATGTCGCGCAGGGTGTCCGTCAGGTACGGCGCCCAGTTGCGATTGCCCCAGTAGACCGGCAGGTCCAGGCCGTGCTCGGCGAAGTCCTTGCGGAGGGCTTCGAGCAGGGCGCGGTTCTGGTCGTTGATCGGGCTGACCCCGCCGAAGAGGAAGTAGTGCTGCCCGACCTCCTTGAGGCGTTCCTTCGGGATGCCCCGCCCTCGCGTCACGTTCTCCAGGAAGGGGACCACGTCGTCCGGGCCCTCCGGGCCGCCGAACGAGAGCAGGAGCAGGGCGTCGTACGGACTGACATCGAGCACGTCTGGCATGTCTCGATCCTGCCACCAGGCACTGACAGCGAGGAAACGGCGGGGTACCGACCGTGCGTTTCACCAGGTCCGCGGGGGTGTTTCCGGGCGTTCCGGCGAGTAATCTGTATCGACTGTGTTCGCACCTTACTGAGCGCGTTGCCGAGCCTTTTCCGGAGACCTCGTTGGCCAGCCCCTACCGCGCCCTGTTCGCCGCCCCCGGAAGCAAGGGCTTCTCCGCCGCGGGCTTCCTCGGCCGGATGCCGCTGTCGATGATGGGCATCGGCGTGGTGACCATGATCTCGCAGCTCACCGGGCGGTACGGACTGGCCGGGGCGCTGTCGGCCACCATCGCGCTCGCCGCCGCCGTGGCCGGACCGCAGGTCTCCCGTCTGGTGGACCGCTACGGGCAGCGGCGGGTGCTGCGCCCGGCGACCCTGGTGTCGCTGACCGCGGCGGCGGTGCTGCTGCCGGCCGCGCACTACGGGTGGCCGGACTGGGTGCTGTTCGCGGCCTGCGTCGGCATCGGCTGCGTGCCGAGCCTCGGCGCGATGGTCCGGGCCCGCTGGGCGGCCCTGTACCGGGGCACCCCACAGCTGCACACCGCGTACTCCTTCGAGTCCGTGGTGGACGAGATCTGCTTCATCTTCGGGCCGATCATCTCCATCGGCCTGTCCACGGCGTGGTTCCCGGAGGCCGGGCCGCTGCTCGCCGCCTGCTTCCTGGCGACCGGCGTCTTCTGGCTCACCGCGCAGCGGGCCACCGAGCCGGTACCGCATCCGCGTGAGCACAAGGGCGGCGGCACCGCGCTGCGCTCGCGGGGCCTCCAGGTCCTGGTCTGCACGTTCGCGGCCACGGGGACGATCTTCGGTGCCATCGACGTCGTCACCGTGGCGTTCGCCGAGGAGGAGGGGCACAAGGCCGCCGCCAGCCTCGTCCTCGCCCTGTACGCGGCGGGGTCGTGCACGGCGGCCATGATCTTCGGGCTGCTGCGCTTCGCCGGTCCGCCCGAGCGTCGCTGGCTGCTGGGCGTGTGTGCGATGGCCGTGAGTATGATCCCCCTGCTACTGGTCGGAAACCTGCTGTTTCTGGCCGCGGCGCTGTTCGTTGCGGGTCTGTCCATCGCTCCGACGATGATCACGACGATGTCCCTCATCGAAGAGCACGTACCACGCGCGCAGCTCACCGAGGGCATGACCTGGGTGAGCACCGGACTCGCGGTCGGGGTCGCGCTCGGCTCCTCGGGGGGCGGCTGGGTGATCGACGCCTCCGGGGCGCGTGCGGGGTACTGGGTTCCGGCGGTGGCCGGGGCTGTCGCGGTCGCGGTCGGTTTCCTCGGGTACCGCCGGCTCAAGCGGCCGGATCCGCGTCGGGGAGGCACCGTTGAGCAGCACACGCACGGCGAGCGGCAGGGCGAACGGCCGGAACGGCACATGGCGTAACTGGGGCGGCAACGTCTCCGCGCGCCCCGCGCGGGAGGTCACTCCCGCCTCCGTCGAGGAGCTGGCCGACGCGGTCCGCGCGGCGGCCGGGGAGGGACTGCGGGTCAAGGCGGTCGGCACCGGGCACTCCTTCACCTCCATAGCGGCGACGGACGGCCTGTTGATCCGCCCTCAACTGTTGACGGGCATCCGCGACATCGACCGTGCCGCCATGACGGTCACGGTGGAGGCGGGCACCCCGCTCAAGCGGCTCAACCTGGCCCTCGCGCGTGAGGGGCTGTCGCTGACCAACATGGGCGACATCGTGGAGCAGACCGTCTCCGGGGCCACCAGTACCGGCACCCACGGCACGGGCCGCGAGTCGGCCTCGATCGCCGCCCAGATCCGGGGGCTGGAAATGGTCACCGCGGACGGCTCGGTGCTGACCTGTTCCGAGCGGGAGAACCCCGAGGTGTTCGCCGCCGCCCGGATCGGCCTGGGCGCGCTGGGCGTCGTCACCGCCATCACCTTCGCCGTGGAGCCGCTCTTCCTGCTCACCGCGCGTGAGGAACCGATGCCCTTCGAGCGGGTCCTCGCCGACTTCGACGAACTGTGGACCGAGAACGAGCACTTCGAGTTCTACTGGTTCCCGCACACCGGGAACACCAACACCAAGCGCAACAACCGCAGCGCCGGACCGGAGCAGCCCGTCGGCCGGCTCCAGGGCTGGTTCGAGGACGAGTTCCTGTCCAACGGCGCCTTCCAGGCCGCCAACTGGATCGGCCGCGCCGCCCCCGGCGCCATCCCGGCGATCGCCCGGTTCTCCAGCAAGGCGCTCTCCGCGCGGACGTACACGGACACCCCGCACAAGGTCTTCACCTCGCCACGCCGGGTGCGGTTCATGGAGATGGAGTACGCCGTGCCGCGCGAGGCGGTCGTCGAGACGCTGCGCGAACTCAAGGCGATGGTCGACCGGTCACGGCTCAGGATCAGCTTCCCGGTCGAGGTGCGCACGGCCCCGGCCGACGACATCACGCTGTCCACCGCCTCAGGCCGCGACAGCGCGTACGTCGCCGTGCACATGTTCCGGGGCACGCCCTACCAGGCGTACTTCACCGCCGCCGAGCGCATCTTCACGGCGCACGAGGGGCGGCCGCACTGGGGCAAGGTGCACACCCGGGACGCCGAGTACTTCTCCCGGGCCTACCCGCGCTTCGGCGAGTTCACTGCGCTGCGGGACCGCCTTGACCCTGACCGTCTGTTCCTGAACGACTACTTGCGCCGGGTTCTGGGGCCGTAGCCGAGTCGTCGGGGGCGGGGCTCCCGGAGTCGCCGGAACCCTCGCCCTCGGTGGCACCCGGGGTGGGCGTCGGGCTGGTCGCCGTACCGCCGTCCTGCCCGGCGTCACCTCCCGAGGATGTGTCGTCGCCGGTTCCGCTCGGGGTTCCGGACGGCGTGGCGGCCGGGGTGTCGCTTCCCGACCCGTCGCCCCCGGAGTTCCCGGAGCCGCCCGGGTCGCCCTTGCCGTTCTCGGAGTTCCCGGAATCGCCGGAATCGCCCGAATCATCGGAGTTTCCCGAATCCGAAGCGGACTTGTTGTGTCCGGAGAGGGCGTTGCCGACCGTGGTGCGGTGACCTCCGCTCAGGTTCTCGCCGGAGGCGACCTCGTACGTGGTGATCCCGGCCATGGCGACCCCGAAGACGAGGGCCGCCGCGAGCACCGGGCGCTTCCAGCCCGTGGTGCGCGCGCGGTAGACGGTGCCCTTGGAGAACTCGCCCGGAGGCGGCGCCGCTCCGTGTCCCGCCCCCTGGGCGACGGCGGCCGTGCGCTTGACCCGGAACTGCTCCCCGGTGCGCTTGAAGAAGTGCTGGAGGACCGAGCCCCCGCACGTGGCGACCACACTGATCACACCGGCACCCAGGATCGTGCCGTAGACGCCGAACGAGGAGGCGAGCTTGGCGGCCACCACCGCGGCCAGCGCGCTGCCCGCGACCTGGGCCACGCTCAGGTCGATCCGCCTGGCCTCCCCCTCCGTACGCACGTCCGCCTCCCCGGCGCCATCGGACTTTTCGCGCATCCTCTGACCTTGCCTGCCTTTCCCCTACGGGACCGATCAACTGCACGAGAAAGGGACGTGCGACCGAAACCATTAGTTCCGTTTCTGGTGATTGCGTGAAGTACGCCACGTCCAAGATCGCGCAATTCGCGGCGGGGGCGGCCGAGTACCCCCTCTTGCCAGAAGTTGGGCGGCGCGCCAATCCACGCACGTGGCCCGAATGGAGTACTGTTGCGAGCCCTGGGTCCGGTCTCCCGACAGGGGGTTCGGAGCCTTGAAGGACCGCCGGGAGGGGAGCTAGTTGCACAGGGTGACGGAGTTGGTCACTTAGCGTTGCGAACAAGTAACCGTGCCATAACGGCGATCCAGGGCCCGCGCCCGACACGCCGGGCAACTCGGCAAGGTTGTGGCAGGCTGCACCCGGGCAGGCCACACTCGACAGAGCGGAAGCAGCGACGCACGTGACGTCGGCAGGCACCACCCGGGAGGTCCCCATGCCCGAACTGCGTGTCGTGGCCGTCTCGAATGACGGCACACGGCTGGTGCTGAAGGCTGCGGACAGCACGGAGTACACGCTTCCGATCGACGAACGACTCCGGGTCGCCGTGCGCGGCGACCGTCCCCGCCTCGGCCAGATCGAGATCGAGGTGGAGAGTCATCTCCGCCCCCGCGACATCCAGGCGCGTATACGTGCCGGCGCGACCGCGGAAGAGGTCGCCCAGATGGCCGGCATCCCCGTCGACCGCGTACGGCGCTTCGAGGGTCCCGTGCTGGCCGAGCGCGCCTTCATGGCGGAGCGGGCCCGCAAGACCCCCGTCCGCCGCCCCGGCGAGAACTCCGGGCCGCCCCTTGGCGAGGCGGTCCAGGAGCGGCTGTTGCTGCGCGGCGCCGACAAGGACACCGTCCAGTGGGACTCCTGGCGCCGCGACGACGGCACCTGGGAAGTACTCCTGGTCTACGTGGTCGCCGGGGAACCGCACTCGGCGAGCTGGACGTACGACCCGCCCCGGCGGCTCGTCCAGGCCGTCGACTCGGAGGCACGCGCGCTGATCGGCGAGTCCGACGACCTCGCCGCGGCCGAGCCCAGCTTCCCGTTCGTGCCGCGCATCGCACGGCTGCCGCGCGACCGGCCGCTGGACCGTTCCCTCGACCGGGAGCAGCGGGAGCGGCCGAGCCTGCCCCCGCCGCCGTCCGAGCCCGCCGAGGAGAGCGCGGCCACCGCCTCCGCCGAACGCGAACGGGACTCGCTCACCAGCCTCCTGGAGGCCGTACCGAGCTTCCGCGGCGACCTGGTGGTGCCCGAGCGCGCCCCGGAACCGATGGTGGAGGAACCGGCCGAGGAGCCCGAGGTGGAGGAGCCCCCGGCGCCCGCAGCGTCGGCCGGTTCCGCCTATGCCGACGTGCTGATGCCGCGCTCGGTGGCCAGTCACCGCGACCGGCTCACCGGCTCCACCGACCGCCAGGCGGAGGCCGACGGCGTCCGTCCGGGCCGCCGCGCGGCGGTGCCGAGCTGGGACGAGATCGTCTTCGGCACCCGCCGCAAGAAGCAGGACTAGGGCCCGGGCACCCTTACGTCCGGGACCGGGGCCGTACCCACGCGGGTGCGGCCCCGGTGCCGTGCGCGGGACCCTCGTGCTGTTCGGTCGCGGGGCCGACCGGTCACCCGTCGGGTGCGCCCTGGCCGCCCCGCCCGCGTCCGCCTCCCCGGCCGAGCGCGCACACGGCCCGTTGGCTCCGGTCGCCACCGACTGGCGCCACCGGAGCCCTGCGTCCACCCCGCTCCGCGAACAGGCCCGCCCCGTATGCGCCTTCCGCGCCCCTACTGCGGGTCCGGTCCCACCGCGACCGGCCGGGACGGGTCCGAGGACCACTCCGACCACGAACCCACGTACAACGCCGCCGGGATGCCCGCCACCGCCAGGGCGAGCACCTCGTGGGCGCCCGACACGCCCGAGCCGCAGTAGACGCCGACCTCGTCGCCCTCCGTGGCGCCGAGTGTCTTGAAACGCGCCCGGAGTTCCCCGGCGGGCAGGAAGCGGCCGTCCGCCGTCACGTTGTCCGTCGTCGGTGCGGACACGGCCCCCGGGATGTGACCGCCGACGGGATCGATGGGCTCGACCTCGCCCCGGTAACGCTCGCCCGCGCGGGCGTCGAACAGCACCCCGGAGCGGGCCAGCGCGGCGGCATCGTCCGCCTCCAGCAGCCCCGACACGCCCGGCGACGGGGCGAAGTCGCCCTCCTCGGGGACCGGGACGTCCGTCGACAGCGGCGCCTCCCAGGCCGGCAACCCGCCGTCGAGAACCCGCACGTTCGGGTGACCCGTCCAGTGCAGGAGCCACCACGCGCGGGCCGCCGCCCACCCCTGCCCGCCGTCGTAGGCGACTACCGGACGGCCCGACGACACGCCCGCCCGGCGCATCGCCGCGCCGAACTCGGCCACGTCCGGCAGGGGATGCCGGCCGCGTCCGCCGGGCGCGGAGGCGAGGTCCCGGTCCAGGTCGACGTAGACGGCGCCGGGAAGATGCCCGGCGGCGTACTCGGCCCGGCCGTCGAAGGGCGGGGCCCCCGCCGCCCTGGCCGTGCTCAACTGCCAGCGGACGTCGAGCAGGACGGGCGGGTTGGCGCCCGCCAGCTCCTTCATGAGTTCGGATGCGGAGATGATGGCGTTCATGGCCCCATCCTGGCGTACCGAGTGGCCGAGGCGCCGATGTCGGGCTACTCTGCCCGCCGGACAGTACCGATCACGAGGCGTGCGGGTTCGGGCACATGCTGTACCACCCGGGCAGGCCGGGCCGCCCCACGAGCGCACCCGAGGCGCACGGCGCCGGGACCGGTGCCGGCATCGGCGCGGGGTCCGTCGGAGCGAAAGCGGACGCACGGCCCGCGCAAGGGCCGAGAAGAGAGTGACGATGACGGACGCACGGGGGTCGGTCGGCCGGAACGGTGAGACGAACGCCCGGCGCACACCCGGCGCACCCTGCTGGGTGAGTCTGATGGTGCACGGACCGGCCGCGACCCACGAGTTCTACGGGGGCCTGTTCGGCTGGGAGTTCCGGCCCGGACCCCAGCAACTGGGCCCCTACGTGCGGGCCCTGCTCGACGGGTACGAGGTGGCGGGAATCGGCCAACTGCCGCCGGACCGCCAGCTCCCCACCGCCTGGACGCCCTACTTCGCCTCCGACGACGTGAACCGCACGGCCGAGACGGTGCGCCTGTGCGGTGGCACGGTCGGCGTCGGCCCGCTGGACGCGGGCGAGGCCGGCCGGCTGGCCATCGCCTCGGACCCATCGGGCGCCGTCTTCGGCGTCTGGCAGGCGGCGGAACACCTCGGCACCGCCGTCACGGGCGTGCCCGGCACACCTGTGTGGAACGAACTGATCACGTTTGAGACGGCGAACGTCGCCAAGTTCTACGAGACGGTGTTCGGCCTCGAGTCGGCGCCGTCGGTCTCGGCCGGCTTCGACCACGTGACCCTGCGCCTCGACGGCCGCCCGGTCGCCGGCATCCACGGTCTGGGCAACGCGCTCCCCCGGGAACGGGGGCCGCACTGGCTGACGTACTTCGAGGTGGCCGACGCGGACGCGGCCCTGGAGCGGCTCGTCGGCCTCGGCGGGCATGTGGTCGAGCCGGTCCAGGACTCGCCCCGGGGCCGGACGGCCATGGTCGCGGATCCGGAGGGGGCGCGGTTCTCGCTGCTGCAGAACCTGGAGGGCGGGGCTCCGGCCCCCACGGGTCCCTCAGGCGGGTGACACCGGCAGCACGTCCGGCGACAGCGCCGCCGCGCGGGCCGTCGCAGCGGTCGTACGGCGACGATGGTGGCGTCGGCACAGCACCTCGTAGCCGATCTCGTCTGGGGACTGGGCGACGTCGCCGACGACCACCTGGGCGCCCTCGACGACCATGACGCCGCCCACGGTGCGGGCGTTGTGCGTGGCGCGGGCGCCGCACCAGCACAGGGCCTCGACCTGGAGCACCTCGACCCGGTCGGCGAGTTCGACCAGGCGCTGGGAGCCGGGGAAGAGCTTGGAGCGGAAGTCGGTGGTGATGCCGAACGCGTACACGTCGATGTCGAGATCGTCGACGACGCGCGCGAGCTGGTCGATCTGGTCGGGCGCGAGGAACTGCGCCTCGTCCGCGATCACGTAGTCCACGCGTCCGCCCTGCGAGAGGTGGTCGACGACGTGGGCGTACAGGTCCTGTCCGTCCTTGACCTCCGCCGCGTCGGTGACCAGACCGAGGCGCGAGGAGAGCTTGCCCTCGCCCGCGCGGTCGTCGCGGGTGAATATCATCCCGGCGAGTCCGCGCGCCGAGCGGTTGTGCTCGATCTGGAGAGCCAGTGTCGACTTCCCGCAGTCCATCGTTCCGGAGAAGAACACCAGCTCGGGCATGAGGGGTTGGGCACCTTTCGGCAACGGGGTCGGGTGTGCGGCAGGGCGTCAGGAGCGTACTTCGAGCAGGGGGACGAGCTGCTCGGCAGGGGTCATCGAACCGTGGTTGCCGACCATCGCCGACTCCTTCGGCTCGCGCTCGGAGGCGATGAGCAGGACGTCGTCCCGCGCGGCGGCGACCACGTCGCCGATGCGGTCGTACACCCGGTCGTCGATCCGGGGGCCGAACCAGCCCGCCTCGATCGCCTCGTCCCGGGACGCCACCCAGAACTGCTCGCCCAGCACCTCGCGCCAGCAGGTCAGCACGTCGTTGCGGGCACCCGGGACGGCGTACACGTGCCGGGCGCGGCCCTCGCCGCCGAGGAGGGCGACGCCTGCCTTCAGCTCCCAGTCCTCGTCGAAGTCGATGCGGTGCTCCTCGTCGAAGGGCACGTCGACCATGCCGTGGTCGGCGGTGACGTAGAGGGCGCTGCGCGGTGGCAGCTGCTCGGCGAGGCGCTGGACGAGCCGGTCGACGTGCCCGAGCTGGCCGCGCCAGGTGTCGGAGTCGACGCCGAAGCGGTGGCCGGCGCCGTCGACCTCGGAGTAGTACGTGTACACGAGGGCGCGGTCGGCTCCGGCCAACTGCGCGGCGGCGCTGTCCATCCGGTCCTCGCCGGACAGCCGGCCCACGAACGTGCCGCCGCTGAGCGCGACCTTGGTCAGCGGGGTGTTCACGAACGTCGGCGAGGACACCTGCGCCGCGTGCACGCCCGCCTGCTCGGCGAGTTGGAAGACGGTGGGGTACGGCTGCCAGACGGCCGGCGCGGTCCACGGCTGCCAGCGCAGCTGGTTCATCAGCGCGCCGGTGGCCGGGTCGCGCACGGTGTATCCGGGCAGGCCGTGGGCGCCCGGCGGCAGGCCGGTGCCGACCGAGGCGAGGGAGGTCGCCGTGGTCGCCGGGTAGCCGGCGGTGATCGGACGCCCGGTGCCGCCGCGCGAGGTGCCGAGGAGCGAGCACAGGAAGGGGGCTTCGTCCGGGTGGGCCATCAGCTGCTCCCAGCCGAGGCCGTCGATCAGGAACACGCAGTTCCGATCGGCCGGGGTCAGTTCGGTGATGCCCGCGGTCATGCCGGGGACACCGAGTCCGGCGGCCAGGGTGGGCAGCAGGTCGGCGAGGGAGCCCTTGCCGTACTCGGGTACGGGGGCGGAGTCGACGGGGAGCGGTTCCGGGTCGGTGTCCCAGGGGGCGGAATCGAGAGGGGTGGGCGCGAAGCGCCCTCGGTCATGGGCGGCGGAGGGAGGCGGGTGGGCCATCAGCGGCCGGTCTCCGCGGTCGCCTCGGAGAGGGCCTGCGCGAAGGTGAGCGCCTGGCGCACCGTCTCGGGGCCGTCCCCGGCCTCGCTGACCCGCAGGCTGAGGTCGTCGGCCGTCGAACTGCCCGTGTAGCCGTGGTCGGCCTCGCAGTTGGGGTCGCCGCAGGCGGCCGGCTCCAGGTCGAGTCTGGAGACGGCGCCCCAGCCGATGGTGAGCACGATCTCGCGGGGCAGGGTGCCCGGCTTGTACTTCTCCGGGTTGGCGACGACGCGGCTGACGACGATGGACGAGATCCGGCCGAGCTTGACGGACTCCGTGGACGTCGTGGCGTACGGCGTCGGGGAGGTGTCGTCGGCGGCCTGCTCGTCGGTGTGGCTGACGATGAAGCGGTTGCCGGTGAGCACGAGCACGGTCACGTGCCGGCGCACCTCGTTCTGGTCGAACGTCGTCTCCTGGTGGACCAGGTACGACCGCACGGGCTCGCCGCCCACGGCGGCCTCCACCGCCTCGGCCACGAGGGCCGGGTAGTAGCCGCTGCGCTCGATCGCCGCTCGCAGCCCCTGGGTCGTCGTACTGGTCTTGGCCATGCCCTCCATCCTAAGGGGGCCCACTGACTGTGCGGCACGCTCCCGCGGGACCCGGTCCGGCCGTGCGCGTTCAGTACGCGGGGAGGGTCCGGGGGCCGAGGTCGTCCCTGGCGGGAGGGGGCGCGAGCCGGACGGAGGCGCCGAGGACGCTCAGGCCGTGCGGGGCCACCACCACCGGTTCCAGGGTGACCGCGACGACCTCCGGGTGGTCGTCGACCAGCCGCGAGACCCGCAGCAGCAGCTCCTCCAGGGCCGGGGCGTCGACCGGCGCCGAGCCGCGCCAGCCGAAGAGGAGGGGGGCGGTGCGGACCGAGCGGATGAGCGAGGTGGCGTCGCGGTCGGTGACCGGAATCAGCCGGTGCGCCGTGTCGCCGAGCAGCTGTGTGGCGGCGCCGGCGAGTCCGAAGGAGAGCACCGCGCCGGCCGCCGGGTCGATGACGGCCCGTACGACGGTGTCGACGCCGCGCGGCGCCATCCCCTGCACCACCGGGCGCAGCTCCGCGGGCTTGCCGAACAGCTCGGTCAACTCGGCGTACGCCCGGCGCAGTTGCTCCTCGTCCGCGAGGTCCAGGCGTACGCCGCCCAGGTCGGCGCGGTGGCGCAGGTGGGGAGCGGTGGCCTTGAGGGCGACGGGGTAGCCGATGGTCCGCGCGGCGGACGCGGCCTCGTCGGGGTCGGGGGCGGGCAGCGCGCGGTGGACGTCGATGCCGTACCTGCCGAGCAGCTCGCAGGTCTCCGCCGCGCCGAGGGTGAGCCCCTGCCCGCGCGGGAGGTACCCGGCAATCTGCTCGGCGGCGCCCTTCTCGTCGATGTCGTCGTACTCCGGCACCTTCCCGGGGTCCCCGGCGTCGCGCCGCCACTGGGCGTAGGCGACGGCCTCGGCGAGGGCGCGGACCGCGCGTTCGGCGGCGGGGTAGGCGGGGATGAGCCGGGTGTCGTCGCCGGGGGCGGGAGCCTCCCGGGGTCCGGGAGGCTCCGGGGCCGTGGCCGCTCCGGGCTCGGCGGGCGTCGGCCGCCGGGGCTCAGCGGGTGGCGGCGCCTGCGGCGCGGTGCTGGCCGCGGCCGAGAGGGCCTCCGCCAGGCCGCCCAGTTCCACGTGGACCACCAGGACCGGCTTGGCGGGCACCGCTGCCGCCGCCGACCGCAGGGCCTCCGCCAGCGCGGCGTCCCCGGCCGGTCCCTCCCCCACCGTCGGGATGGCGGTCACCACCACCGCGTCGCAGGTGTCGTCGGCGAGCGCCCGGGAGAGCGCCGCGTGGAAGTCGTCCGGCGAGGCCGCCGTCGTCAGGTCCAGCGGAGGGTGCGGCCGCAGCCCCTCGGAGAGGCACGCGTCGTAGGTCAGGAGGCCCAGTGATTCGGAGTTCCCCAGGATGGCGACCTTGGGTCCGGCGGGCAGCGGCTGGCGGGCGAGGAGCAGTCCCGCGTCCACCAGGTCGGTGATCGTGTCGACCCGGATCACGCCGGCCTGGCGGAGCAGCGCGGAGACCGTGGCGTGCGGCAGCCGGGTCGCCCGTACGGCGTGACCCTGCGGGGCCACGCCGCCGTGTCGTGCGCCCTGCACCACGACCAGCGGCTTGACGGCCGCGGTCCGGCGCGCCAGGCGGGTGAACTTGCGCGGGTTGCCGATGGACTCCAGGTACATCAGCGCGACGTCTGTCTCCGGGTCGTCGTACCAGTACTGGAGGACGTCGTTGCCGGAGACGTCGGCCCGGTTGCCGGAGGAGACGAAGGTCGACACGCCCGTGACGCCGGTGACCCCCCCGCCGCGCCGGTGCAGCCGGGACAGGAGGGCGATGCCGATGGCGCCGGACTGGGCGAAGAGGCCGATCCGTCCGGGGCGCGGCATCTCGGGGGCGAGGGAGGCGTTGAGCCGGACCTCCGGTGAGGTGTTGATGATCCCGAAGGCGTTGGGACCGATGATCCGCATGCCGTAGCTGCGCGCCTGCCGTACGAGGGCCCGCTGGCGTTCGCGTCCTTCGGCGCCGCGGTCGGCGTATCCGGCGGAGACCACCACCAGTCCCTGCACCCCGTGCTCGCCGCACTCGTCGACGACCTCGGGGACCTGCTCGGCGGGCACGGTGACCACGGCGAGGTCGACGGGGCCGTCGACGGCGCGCACGGAACGGTGCGCCGGCACGCCGTCGAGATCCGTGAGGTCGTCGGCGAAGGACCTGTTCACGGCGTAGAGCCGGCCGGTGTAGCCCGCGTCGCGGATGTTGCCGAGGACGCTGCGGCCGACACCGCCCGGCGTCCGGCCGGTGCCGATGACGGCCACCGAACCCGGCTGGAGCAGGCGCTGGACGGAGCGGGCCTCCGCGCGGTGCTCGCGCGCGTACTGCACGGCGAGGGAGCGGTCGGTGGGTTCGAGATCGAACTCCAGGCGGACCACGCCGTCCTCGAAGCTGCGCTTCTGGGTGTACCCGGCGTCCATGAACACCTTGATCATCTTGGTGTTGGCGGGCAGCACCTCGGCGGCGAAGCGGCGGATCCCGCGCTCGCGGGCGACGGCGGCGATGTGCTCCAGGAGCGCGGAGGCGACCCCTCGGCCCTGGTGGGCGTCCTGGACGAGGAAGGCGACCTCGGCCTCCTCGGAGACGGAAGGGGTGGTCGCGAAGCGCTCTCCGGCAAGGGTGGACGTGGGCGACGGGTGGGAGGAAGCAGGTGCTCCGGTGGGGCCGATCCGGTCGTAGCGTACGGTGGCGATGAACTCGCCGCCGATGGTGGCCGCGAGTCCCACCCGGTCCACAAAGTCGTGGTGGGTGAAGCGGTGGACGTCCTTGGCGGACAGGCGAGGGTACGGCGCGAAGAAGCGGTAGTACTTCGACTCGTCGGAAACCTGCTCGTAGAAGCTGACCAGGCGCTCGGCGTCATCAACGGTGATGGGGCGGACGCGCGCGGTGCCGCCGTCGCGCAGCACCACGTCGGCTTCCCAGTGGGCGGGGTACTCGTGCCGGTCCGACGAGGTCTGCATGGGCCCCAGAGTACGGCTCGCGTACGACAACGGCGCGGGGCAGTCTGTGGGGTACACGAGGACGGCACGAGCTCGGACCGAGGCCGCGGTCCGACCGCCACACGGGACGGCACAGGGCCGTCCCGGCACGCTTCACGATGTGGGAAACTGGTCTAGACAACACTGGTCTAGACAACTCAACCCTCTGAACACCTGAAGGGCAGCATCACATGGCTGAGCGCCGCGTCAACGTCGGCTGGGCCGAGGGTCTCCACGCCCGCCCCGCCTCCATCTTCGTCCGAGCCGCCACGGCCACAGGCGTCCCGGTGACGATCGCCAAGGCCGACGGGTCCCCCGTCAACGCGGCCTCCATGCTGGCCGTCCTCGGCCTCGGCGCGCAGGGCGGCGAGGAGATCGTCCTCGCCTCCGACGCCGAGGGCGCGGACATCGCCCTGGACCGGCTGGCGAAGCTGGTCGCCGAGGGCCTCGAGGAGCTTCCCGAGACCGTCTGACGGACGGCAACCCCGCGACGACGGCCCGCACTGCCCGCTTGGGGCAGTGCGGGCCGTCGTCGTGGTCGGGCCGGCCGACTGCTCTTGATGGCGTTCGGGCCGGTGGGTTCTCGCCCGCCCGGGCCACGACGCCGTCGGGACGGTGGTGACACATCCGGCCGCTACTGTCGGCGGCGATACAGGTGGCGGGCGGGAGACCTGACCGGGCCGCGCGAGGTGGTGGACGCGGTGGCGCAGGCGCACCGAGCCTGGAACGGCGCGTCGAACACGGCGGTCCAGCACGCGGTCCTCGCCGCCCTCGGCCTGCCGGACGGCGTCGTCGACGCCATGCCCGACCGGTACCGGAGGCGTCGCGAGCCGGCGGTCGCACGGCTGTCCGGGGTGCTCGGCCTGCACCTGGGCCGGCCGGAGGGAGCGCTCTACGGGTTCCTCCGTCACGACACCGGCCTGGCCTCCGAGACGGCGGGGGCGCCCGCTGTTCGACGCCCTCGTGGACACGTGGGTGGACCTTCTCGCCGAGCACGGTCCGGCACTGGTGCGGCTCGGGTCCCGGCGCGGCTACCTGGAGCGGCTGCGCGACGGCGACGAGATCGTCGTCGCCCTGCGGGACGCCTGGCGCGAGCCCGTGCGCGGGCTGCTCGGCGACATCGGCCTGCCGGACGCGCCGCTCGAGCACGCCCTCTTCCTCAGCAACATGATCTTCGATCCGCGGGAGATCCGGGACCTGCTGCGGGAGACGGGTCCGTCCCGCCGCGAGGTCGTCGCCCGGCTGACCGAGGCGTACTGCGGGACGCCGCGCGGGTGGGTGCGGGCCGGCTGACCGGACTCGTCTCCCCTGCACCCCCTACCGCGGTATCACTCCCACCTTGGCTCCCGGGTATGACGCCCGGCGCATAGCCGTCCACCCACTCTGAACCCCGTCGCCCGGCACCACCGCACCCGCGTTGGAGCCCGGCTTCACGCGGCTCGTGAAGTGACAGCTCTCTCTCAAATAGGACAATTGCTCCTTTTTCTGTATCCGTATGGGAGGTCCAGCGGTGATCAGTTCGCCCCGCTCCACGCGCGGCTCGGCGCGGGGATCCCGGCGATCTCCCACGACCAACCGTGAACCCGCCGGATCCCGCGTGCCGAACGCCGAGCTGTGTCCGATCGAAGGCGGGGACCACGCCGGAGTGATCAGCGCCGCCGACTCAGTTGTGTCGCGCCGTACACACCACCGCTCGTCGCTCGCGGTACCCCCGACGGGCCGACGGCGTGGGAGAGCCCACGTCGGCGCCGACGGCTACGGCGCCCGCGCGTGGAGGGCGGCGCCGGGCGGTTCAGCGACAACGGCTGGTTCCGCGACCACTTCCTCGACCGCTCCTTCGACGGCCCTCACCCGGCCATGACGGAAAGGACGCCCATGACCACAACCCTGGCTCCCCCGGTCCCCATCAGGAAGGCCGCTGTCGGGGCCCTCGGCATACTGGCGCTGTCCACCGGTGCCCTGGAGTCGGTGGTGGCACCGACGATCCCGCTCCTGGAACGCGAACTGGACATGAGCCAGTCCGAGGGGGCGCTGCTCAGCATCATCCTCCTCATCACCGGTGCGCTCATCACCCCGCTGGCGGGCAAGCTCGGCGACCGCTACGGCGGGAAGAAGATCCTGATCCGGCTGATGGCGGTGGTCTCGGTCGGCGGCACGGTGTCGGCCCTGGCCCCGAACCTGCCCGTGCTGCTGGTCGGCCAGGTGTTGCAGGGCGCGATGATCGGCGCGCTGCCCCTGTCGTTCATCGTGGTCCGCGAACACCTCCCCGCCGGGGAGTCCAAGGTGGCCATCGGTGTGGTCAGCGGACTCTTCGTCGGCGGGTCGATGGTCGGCATGCTGTCGGCCGGTCCGGTGGCGGAACAGCTCTCCCGGCACTGGATGTTCGCGCTGCCGACGCTCGCGGTCATCGGCGCCACCCTGCTCGTGAACCGGCTGATGCCGACCGATCCGCCGGGCCGGTCGGACGGCTCCGGGATCGACTGGCCCGGCCTGCTGCTGCTGAGCGGGATGCTGGTCACCCTCATGCTCCTCCTCGCGCTGGCGCCCGAAGCCGGCTCGCAGCCGCTCGCGTTCGTCGCCCTCGTGCTGGTTCTGGCCGCGTTCGTCGCCGGATGGGTGAGGGTCGAACGGCGCGCGGCGGCGCCGATGATCGACCTGCGCATGCTGGCGCGGCCCGCGATATGGAAGGCGTGCGTGCTCACGTTCGTCATCTGCCTCGGTGCCACGATGGCGGTCTATCTGATTCCGCAACTGCTCGACGAGCGCGGCGACGGGTACGGATTCGGGGCCGGCGCCACCGAGATCGGCTTCTTCCTGCTGCCCGGCGCCGTCGCCGCCACCCTGGCCGGACCGCTCGGCGGGATCGGGGAACGGCGTTTCGGCTCGCGTGCCGTGGTCAACACCGGCGTCGTCATGATGACCGTCGGCCTGCTCGCCGTGGCGGCCGTGCACACCGAGGTGTGGCATCTCGTCGTCGGCAAGATGCTGATCGCGCTGGCCAACGGCCTCTGCGTCACGGCGATGATGACCAGCACCGCCACCGCCGTCGACCAGGGCGACACCGGCATCGCGACCAGTCTGATCCTGGTGAGCCGCGTGGTCGGCTCCGCCGTCGGCGGGCAGCTGGGCGGCGCTCTCCTCACCGCCGGAACCCCCTCCGGGACGAAGGTCGCGGCCGAATCGGCCTACGTCACCGGGTTCGTCATCGCCGGCGTCGTCGTGTCGCTGGCCCTGTTCGTCACCCGCACCATGAGCAAAGGAGTCAAGGCATGACCCGCACCGCACCGGGGCCCAAGGTCCTGATCTGTGGGGCCAGCATCGCCGGTCCCGCCCTGGCCTTCTGGCTCAACCGCCAGGGGTTCGAGGTCACCGTGGTGGAGAAGGCCGGCACGCTCCGCAGCGGCGGCTACCCCATCGACGTACGCGGCACCGCACTCGACGTCGTGGAGAGGATGGGGATCCTGCCGCGATTGCGGGACGCGCACATCGACCTGCGCCGGCTCACCTTCCGGGACGGGGACGGCGGCGAGGTGGCCTCGCTCCACCCGCACGCCGTCACCGGCGGTGTCGCGGGACGGGACCTGGAGATACGCCGCGGGGATCTGACGGACGCGCTGTACATGGCGGTCCGGGACGACGTGGAGTTCCTCTTCGACGACTCCGTCGACACCCTCGACCAGACCGGGCACGGGGTCGACGTCACCTTCCGCGGTGGCGGCAGCCGCACCTTCGACCTGGTGTTCGGCGCGGACGGCATGCACTCACGTACCCGGGAGATGCTCTTCGGTCCCGAGGAGCGGTTCCACCGGTACCTCGGCTACTGCTTCGCCGTGTTCACCATGCGCAACACCTTCGGCCTCTCCCACGAGACGGTCATGTGGAACACGCCGGGCCGGGCCGCCGCCCTCTACGCCGTGGGGGACGACGACGAAGTGCACGCCTTCCTGAACTTCGCCCGGCCGGAGCCGCCCGTCGACGCCTTCGGCAGCCCGGACGCCCAACGGGACCTGCTCGCCGAGGTCTTCGCCGACGCAGGCTGGGAGGTCCCGGGCATCCTTGCCGCCCTCCACGACGCGGACGACGTGTTCTTCGACGCGGTGGGCCAGATCCGCATGCCCCGCTGGTCCCGCGGCCGGATCGCGCTGCTGGGCGACGCCGCCTACGCGCCCTCGTTCCTCACCGGGCAGGGCACCAGCCTCGCCCTCGTCGGCGCCTACATGCTGGCCGGTTCCCTGGCCGACCGGGACCACGCCGCGGGCTTCGCCGCCTACGAGAGCGGCACCCGTGACTTCGTGACCCTGAACCAGAACCTGGTCGGCCAGGGCGGCGCCACCCTCTTCCCGACCACCGCGCGGGCCCTGGACCAGCGCAACGACCGGCTGCGCGGCCTCAGCGCCATGCCCGCACCGGAGCCCCGCCCGGCCCATTCGGCCCTCACGCTGCCCGCCTTCGGCGACCGCTGACTCCGCTCGGTTCTCGCGGCGCCGTTGCCCGAGCGGAAGGCACCCGGTCACCCCGAATACCCCGCCGGGGTGACCGGGTGCCTTTTTGTCGCACCGTTCCGCTGCCCGTATTTCCGCCCGACGGCAGAAATACGGGCAGGCTAAAAAAGCCCCTCGAATTTCCTGCTCTTTGTATACGGGACCCGTGTTAATGTCGCAGGCTCGCCGTGTTTACGGGACGTTGCGAGTTCCTCACACGCTCCGTTCTGCCTCCGCCGGAGGCGAATCGCAGGCGGTGCCCCGGCGCCGACCGCTCGGCGTGCAGCGCCATGAGCGCCCGCGCGCGGTCGCCGTCGCCCCGGGCCACCGCGTCGAGGATCGCGCCGTGCTCGGCCCAGTACTCCACCGGCCCGGCCGGCGCCTCCACGTCGTACATCCAGGCGATCTTGTGGCGCAGCTGGGTCAGCAGCGCCGTCAGGGAGGGGCTGCCGGCGGCCTGCGCGAGCGTCTCGTGGAACCAGCCGCCCAGGGAGCGCAGATCCTCGCCGCTGCCCTGCCTGGCGCGTTCCTGCCCCAGGCGGACCAGGCCGCGCAACACCTTGAGGTGGGCGTCGGTCCGGCGGCGGGCGGCCCGGGCGGCGCCGAGGGGCTCCAGGAGCGTACGGGTCTCCAGCAGATCGGCGGCCTCCTGCTCTGTCGGTTCCGCGACGCAAGCGCCCGCGTGCCGCCGGGTCACCACGAAGCCCTCGGCCTCCAGCGTGCGCAGGGCCTCGCGGACGGGGACGCGGGAGACGCCGTAGCGGCGGGCGAGGAGTTCCTCGGTGAGCCGGACCCCGCGCACGTGGACGCCGGCGACGATGTCGTCCCGGATCGCCGTGCACACCGAATGCGCCGGAATACGCATGACCGACCTCCGCCTTAATCCCCGTGAAACGTCGATGATTGACGTTTCCAGCGACTCTAGGCCAATCAAGAGGATATTCCGACGGCGGAGCGGATTTCATGGATGTTTTTTGGCCTACTACGGGCGGCCGCGCGCCGAGGAAAGCCGAAAGCCCCGGCTCGGACGGCCGGGGCTTTCGGGTGGTGTCGCGGGGTCCGCCGTCAGACGTTCACGCCGTGCGAGCGGAGGTAGGCGACGGGGTCCATGTCCGAGCCGTACTCGGGGCTCGTACGGGCCTCGAAGTGCAGGTGGGGCCCGGTGACGTTGCCGGTGGCGCCGGAGAGGCCGATCTGCTGGCCGGGGTCGACCGACTGGCCGACGGAGACGCCGATGGACGACAGGTGCCCGTACTGCGTGTAGGTGCCGTCGTGCATCTTGATCACGACCTGGTTGCCGTACGCCCCGCCCCAGCCGGCCTCGACGACGGTGCCGACGCCGACCGCGTGCACGGTCGTACCGCTGGAGGCGTGGAAGTCGATGCCGGTGTGGCTGCCGGAGGACCACAGGGAGCTGCCCGCCTGGTACGCGGTGGAGACGTAGGACGCGGTGATCGGCGGGACGAAGGTGTTGAGGCGCTTGCGCTCCGCCTCCCGCGCGGCGCGCTCCTTGGCCTCGCGTGCCTCCTTGGCCGCCTCGGCGGCCCGCTCGCGCGCGGCCTCCTGGGCCGCCTCACGGGCGGCGGCGTCCGCGGCGGCCTGCCGCTGTGCGAGGGCCTGGGCGTCGATCTCCTCGGCCAGGGAGTCGCCGATGGTGATGACCGGGGTGATTCCGCTCCGCTCCACCTCGGGCTCGGCGGCGAGCGCCGGAGCCGCGAGGGTGCCGACGACGCCGGTGGTGGCGAGGGCCGCGACACCCGCCGCGCGGGCGGTACTGCGATGCATCCTGCTGGGACGCCGGTGCTTCCCGGTGGCGCGCGTGAACGCCATGTAGAGGCTGGTCCTTTCCTTCCCTCTCGCCTACCGGGTTAGCTGACGGGTTCGGAGGTGGAAGGTCTCCTACGGACCCCCTCGCTGCGCGCGGGCGTCCGATTCACCCCAGGGACTACGGTGGGTCCCCGGCTCCCCTGGCTCGCGCCGTACGGGGACTCGGCGATGACTGTCCGGTGCCGCGGGTGCGGCGCACTGCCTGACGAACAGCCCGGACGACGCTAAACGCGGCTGTCTTCAATCCTCAAACGCAACAGCGTTTTTGTAGCGCATGCCACAGGGCAGACGGGCAGCCTCTCCCTCAATTCGGACAAACGGCGGCCCCGGTGACACTCCGGTCACCGGGGCCGCCCTCCGCGCGTACCGCTACTCGGCCGCCACCACCGTGACTTCACCGATACCGAGGGCCTCGACGGGCTCCTTGATCTGCGCGGCGTCACCGACGAGGACGGTCACCAGCCGGTCGACCGGGAAGGCGTTCACGACCGCCGCCGTGGCCTCCACGGTGCCCGTGGCGGCCAGTTGACGGTAGAGCGTCGCCTGGTAGTCGTCGGGCAGGTGCTGCTCGACCTGGTCGGCCAGGGTGCTCGCCACGGCCGCGGCCGTCTCGTACTTCAGCGGCGCCACACCCACCAGGTTCTGCACGGCCACGTCGCGCTCGGGGTCGGTGAGCCCTTCCGCGGCGAGCTTGCGCAGCACCGTCCACAGGTCCTCCAGGGCGGGACCGGTGTTCGGGGTGTCGACGGAGCCGCTGATGGCGAGCATGGCGGCGCCGGTGCCGTCCGGCGCGGACCGCAGCACCTGCCCGAACGCCCGGACGCCGTAGGTGTAGCCCTTCTCCTCGCGCAGGACGCGGTCCAGGCGGGAGGTGAGGGTGCCGCCGAGGCAGTAGGTGCCGAGCACCTGTGCGGGCCACACGCGGTCGTGCCGGTCGGACCCGGTGCGGCCGATCAGCAACTGCGTCTGAACGGCGCCGGGCCGGTCCACGATGACGACGCGGCCCCGGTCGTCGGCGGTCACCGGCGGCACGGGACGGGGTTCGGCGGCGGAGCCGGTCCACGCGCCCAGGGTCTCGCCCAGCAGCGCGTCCAGGTCCAGGCCGGTGAGGTCGCCGACGACCACGGCGGTGGCCGTGGCGGGGCGGACGTGCTTCTCGTAGAAGGCGCGTACGGAGCCGGAGTCGATGGCCTCGACCGTCTCCTCGGTGCCCTGGCGCGGGCGCGACATGCGGCTCCCGGCCGGGAACAGCTCCTTGGAGAGCTCCTTGGCCGCGCGGCGGGCCGGGTTGGCCAGCTCGTGCGGGATCTCGTCGAGGCGGTTGCGGACCAGCCGTTCGACCTCGCTGTCCGCGAAGGCGGGTGCCCTCAGGGCGTCGGCGACGAGGCCGAGCGCCTTGGCGAGGCGCGAGGCGGGCACCTCCAGGCTGAGCCGGACGCCGGGGTGGTCGGCGTGCGCGTCGAGGGTGGCACCGCAGCGCTCCAGCTCGGCGGCGAACTCCTCGGCGGAGTGCTTGTCGGTGCCCTCGGAGAAGGCGCGCGCCATGATCGTGGCGACACCGTCGAGGCCGGCCGGCTCGGCGTCCAGGGGCGCGTCGAGGAGCACCTCGACGGCGACGACCTGCTGGCCGGGGCGGTGGCAGCGCAGTACCGTCAGCCCGTTGTCCAGGCTGCCGCGGCCGGGAGCGGGGAACGCCCACGGCTTGGGCTCGCCGGCCTGCGGCTGGGCGTGGAAGTCCATGGTGGCGAGGTCGGTCACTTGGCCGCCTCCTCGTTCTCGTCGGTGGCGTCGTTCTCGGCGGTGGGGGCGGTCGGCTCGTAGACGAGCACCGCGCGGTTGTCGGGGCGCAGGCGGGCCTTGGCGACCTCCTGGACTTCCGCCGCCGTCACCTCGAGCACCCGCTGCACGGCGGTGAGGGCGAGCTGCGGGTCGCCGAACAGCACGGCGTACCGGCACAGTTCGTCGGCGCGGCCGGCGACCGTGCCCAGCCGGTCCAGCCACTCGCGCTCCAGCTGGGCCTGGGCACGCTCCATCTCCTCGGCGGTGGGGCCCTCCTCGGCGAACCGGGCCAGCTCCTCGTCGATGGCGGCCTCGATGACCGGCACCTCGACGTCACCGGACGTCTTCACGTCGAGCCACCCCAGGGAGGGCGCCCCGGCGAGCCGCAGCAGGCCGAACCCGGCGGCGACGGCCGTACGGTCGCGCCGCACCAGCCGGTTGTACAGGCGGGAGGACTCGCCGCCGCCCAGGACGGTGAGCGCCAGGTCGGCCGCGTCGCTCGCGCGCGTGCCGTCCTCCGGGAGGCGGTAGGCCGCCATCAGGGCGCGGGCCGGGACCTCCTCCTCGACGACCTCGCGCAGCTGGCCGCCCATGACGTCGGGCAGCGAGCCGTCCCGGGGGGCCTGCTTGCCGTCGTGCGAGGCGATGGAACCGAAGTACTTCTCGATCCAGGCCAGCGTCTGCTCGGGGTCGATGTCGCCGACGACCGACAGCACCGCGTTGTTCGGCGCGTAGTACGTGCGGAAGAACGCGCGGGCGTCCTCCAGGGTGGCCGCGTCCAGGTCGGCCATGGAACCGATCGGCGTGTGGTGGTAGGGGTGACCCTCCGGGTAGGCGAGGGCGGTCAGCTTCTCGAAGGCCGTGCCGTAGGGGACGTTGTCGTAGCGCTGGCGGCGCTCGTTCTTGACGACGTCCCGCTGGTTCTCCATCGACTCTTCGTCGAGGGCGGACAGCAGGGAGCCCATGCGGTCGGCCTCCAGCCAGAGGGCGAGCTCCAGCTGGTGGGCGGGCATGGTCTCGAAGTAGTTGGTCCGCTCGAAGCTGGTGGTGCCGTTGAGCGAGCCGCCGGCGCCCTGCACCAGCTCGAAGTGACCGTTGCCCTTGACCTGGGCGGAGCCCTGGAACATGAGGTGCTCGAAAAGGTGAGCCAGGCCGGTACGTCCCTTGACCTCGTGGCGGGAACCGACGTCGTACCAGAGGCACACCGCAGCGACCGGGGTCAGGTGGTCCTCGGAGAGCACCACGCGCAGGCCGTTGGCCAGGCGGTGCTCGGTCGCTGTCAGGCCGCCGGAGTCTGCCTGGGCTGTGGCCGTGTGACCCATGGGCATGTACGTCCCTTCGATCGCGGAATCCTTGGTGGAATCACTGGGTGGATCATTGGGCGGAACTGCGGAATTCCGCCGATCCTGCCACTGTATGCAAGCGTGCGGGCCGCCGGTGGAGTTCCCGGGCCTCCTACGCCGAGAGCGAGAACGGGGTTGGCGGCCCGCCGGGAACGAGGGCGCGGGAGGAGGGCGTACCCTGCGGGCAGCGCCGGGCCGGGCAGCCCGTGACGGGTCCTGGTCGGTGGCTGTCAGTGCCGCAGTCCACAATGGACGGCGTCAGATCACCGTTCACGCTTCAGCAAGGAGCCGGCAGCGATGGCCCGCCGTAGCACGAAGACCCCGCCGCCCGACGACTCGTACGAGGAGAAGATCCTCGACATCGACGTCGTCGACGAGATGCAGGGCTCCTTCCTCGAGTACGCGTACTCGGTCATCTACTCCCGTGCACTGCCGGACGCCCGCGACGGCCTCAAGCCGGTGCACCGCCGGATCGTGTACCAGATGAGCGAGATGGGCCTCAGGCCGGAGCGCGGCTACGTGAAGTGCGCCCGCGTCGTCGGCGAGGTCATGGGCAAGCTGCACCCGCACGGTGACTCGTCCATCTACGACGCGCTGGTGCGCATGGCCCAGCCCTTCTCGATGCGCGTGCCCCTGGTGGACGGCCACGGCAACTTCGGCTCCCTCGGCAACGACGACCCGCCGGCCGCCATGCGGTACACCGAGTGCCGGATGGCCGAGGCCACCAGCCTGATGACGGACTCCATCGACGAGGACACCGTCGACTTCGGGCCCAACTACGACGGCCAGGAGCGGGAGCCGGTGGCCCTGCCCGCCGCCTTCCCGAACCTGCTGGTCAACGGCGCCTCCGGCATCGCGGTCGGCATGGCGACGAACATGCCGCCGCACAATCTGCGCGAGGTCATCGCCGCCGCCCGGCACCTGATCCGGCACCCGAACGCCGATCTCGACGCCCTGATGAAGCACGTGCCGGGCCCCGACCTGCCCACCGGCGGCCGGATCGTGGGCCTGCCCGGCATCCGGGACGCGTACGAGACCGGCCGCGGCACCTTCAAGATCCGCGCGACGGTGTCCGTGGAGACCGTGACGGCCCGGCGCAAGGGCCTCGTCGTCACCGAGTTGCCCTTCGCGGTCGGCCCCGAGAAGGTCATCGCGAAGATCAAGGACCTGGTGGGCTCGAAGAAGCTCCAGGGCATCGCGGACGTCAAGGACCTCACCGACCGCGAGCACGGACTGCGCCTGGTCATCGAGATCAAGAACGGCTTCGTGCCCGAGGCCGTCCTGGAGCAGCTGTACAAGCTGACGCCGATGGAGGAGTCCTTCGGTATCAACAACGTCGCCCTGGTGGACGGCCAGCCCCTCACCCTGGGCCTCAAAGAGCTGCTGGAGGTCTATCTCGACCACCGCTTCAACGTCGTACGGCGCCGCAGCGAGTTCCGCCGGGGCAAGAAGCGCGACCGCCTGCACCTGGTGGAGGGCCTGCTCACCGCGCTGGTCGACATCGACGAGGTCATCCGCCTCATCCGCTCCAGCGAGAACTCCGCGCAGGCCAAGCAGCGCCTGATGGAGCAGTTCTCGCTGAGCGACGTGCAGACGCAGTACATCCTGGACACGCCGCTGCGCCGGCTCACCAAGTACGACCGCATCGAGCTGGAGTCCGAGAAGGAGCGGCTGAACGCGGAGATCGAGGAGCTGACCCGGATCCTCGACTCGGACGCGGAGCTGCGCAAGCTGGTCTCCACCGAACTGGCGGCGGTCGCCAAGAAGTTCGGCACCGACCGTCGTACGACGCTGCTGGAGTCGGGCGGCGTCCCGGTCGCCGCCGTGCCGCTCCAGGTGGCGGACGCCCCGTGCCGGGTGCTGCTCTCCTCGACGGGCCTGCTGGCCCGCACCGCGAACGCCGACCCCCTGGTCACTCAGGCCGGTGCCAAGCGCGTCAAGCACGACCTGATCGTCTCGGCGGTGGCGGCCACCGCGCGCGGCGAGGTCGGCGTGGTGACGTCCGCCGGGCGCCTGCTGCGGGTGAACGTCGTGGACCTGCCCCAGCTCCCCGAGTCCATGCCCGCACCGAACCTGGCGGGCGGCGCGCCGCTGGCCGAGTTCGTGTCCCTGGAGGACGACGAGACCGTCGTCTGCCTGACCACCCTGGACGAGTCCTCGCCGGGCCTGGCGCTCGGCACGGAGCAGGGTGTGGTCAAGCGGGTGGTGCCCGACTACCCGTCCAACAAGGACGAGTTGGAGGTCATTTCCCTCAAGGAGGGCGACCGCATCGTCGGCGGCGTCGAGTTGCGCACCGGTGACGAGGACCTGGTCTTCATCACGGACGACGCGCAGCTCCTGCGCTACCAGGCCTCACAGGTGCGCGCCCAGGGCCGTCCGGCGGGCGGTGTGGCGGGCATCAAGCTCACCGACGGGGCCAAGGTCATCTCCTTCACGGCGGTGGACCCGGCCGTGGACGGGGTGGTCTTCACGGTGGCCGGTTCACGCGGCACCCTGGACGACTCCGTGCAGACCACGGCCAAGCTCACGCCGTTCGACCAGTACCCCCGCAAGGGGCGGGCCACGGGTGGCGTGCGCTGCCAGCGGTTCCTGAAGGGCGAGGACTGCCTGGCCTTCGCCTGGGCGGGCCCGACCCCGGCGCTGGCCGCCCAGAAGAACGGCACACCGGCCCAGCTCCCGGACATCGACCCGCGCCGCGACGGCTCCGGCGTGTCGCTGCCGAAGACGGTGTCGGTGGTGGCGGGCCCCGCCCAGTGACCTGGTTTTGAGGTCGTGGGTCGCCACGTGAGGCGTCCCATGCTTCAGATCTCCGACAGCACGACCGGTTCCAGCCGGGTATCGCCCATGCCCACAGCACAGCGCGAACGTGTGACCTGCCGCAGGCGAAAACCGCTGCCGAGCGGCTGACGCTGGAGAACTGGGCCAAGCGCCGCTCGACCGCGCAGGGGCTGGCCGTTCGCGCACGCATCGTGCTGGCGTGCGCGAACGGCTGGAACAACACCGCCGTCGCCGCGCGACTCGGTGGCGGCAGAGACACCGTGCGCCGCTGGCGCACACGGTTCCTGGCCCAGCGCCTCGACGGACTCGCGGATGAGCCCAGGCCCGGGGTGCCGCGGACCGTTACCGATGCCCAGGTGGAAGAGGTCGTGGTCCGCACCCTGGAGCAGACGCCGCCCGCAGGGACGCAGGTCGAACGGTGGTTCGCCGAGCTGGAACGGCGCTGTCTCGCACGCGGCGTGTTCTGCTCCCTGGACGACCTCCAAAAACCGCCCTCGAAGAGTGGCTCAAGGTCTGGAACGACGATGCCCGGTCCTTCAAATGGACCAAGACCGCCGACCAGATCCTCGACCGCATCTGTCGCTACTGCTCACGCATCTCCGAACCAGGTCCCTAGGCGGTGGGTGGCGGCTCCTCACCGTCCGGGGCTTCGCCGTCCGGGGCTTCGCCGTCCGGGGACGGTACGTAGCGCAGGACGCCCCACATGCCGTGCTCGTCGGCGTGCGGGGTGTCGCCGCGGCAGGCGTCGAGTTCCTTGTCGAGGGCGGGCGCGTCGATGCCCGAGCCGATGAGGACGAGTTGGGTGCGGCGGGCGGCGCCGGGCGGCCAGGGCTCCGGGTAGAAGCGCAGGAAGCGTCCCACGGCGTGCACGGCGTATCGGTTGCGCGGGTCGTACGGGCCGAAGTCGACGTACCCCTTGATCCGGTACAGGCCCTCGGGCCGGCTGTCGAGGAACCGCATGAGCCGGCGCGGGTCGAGCGGCTCGGCGGAGACGAACGAGAGGGTGTCGTACGCCGCGTGCAGGTGCTCGGTGTGTGCGCCGTCCGCGTCGCGGTCGTGCAGGTCGTCGAAGGACAGCTGCCCCACACGCTCCTCGCTCGGCCGGCACTCGTAGAGGAACGCGGGGTCGATACGGCCGTAGGTCGCGGGCACGACGGCGGCGCCGTCGCTGAGCGAGCGGACGAGGGCGAGCACGCGCTCGGCGTCCTCGGCCCGGTCGGTCTTGTTGACCACGACCAGGTCGGCGAGGGCCAGGTGCCGGTCGATCTCGGGGTGCCGGGCGCGCGTGTCGTCGAACTCGGCGGCGTCGACGACCTCGACGAGTCCGCCGTAGACGACCTCCGGCTGTTCGCCGGCGAGCACCATGCGCACGAGTTCCTGCGGCTCGGCCAGGCCGCTCGCCTCGATGACGATGACGTCGATGCCGGCCTCGGGCCGGGCGAGCCGCGCCAGGTACCCGTCGAGTTCGCCTGCGTCGACGGCACAGCACAGGCAGCCGTTGCCGAGCGACACGGTGGAGTCGCCGAGGGCGCCGGCGACGGCCATCGCGTCGATCTCGATCGAGCCGAAGTCGTTGACGACGGCGCCGATCCGGTTGCCTCCGCTGCGGTGGAGGAGGTGGTTGAGCAGTGTGGTCTTCCCGGAACCGAGGAACCCGGCGAGTACGACGACCGGGATCTGCTGCCGTGTCGGGCGCTGCCCCACCGTGCGACCTCTCTCTCACCTACGCGTACGCCGTTGCGCGGCAAGTCGTGCACCGCGCGCGGAATGGCCTGCTCAGGATACGAGTCGCCGCGGCCGACGCGGAGTGAACGATTGTTAGCAGCACTCTCGGGGCATGCGTCTGGCAAGGCGCCGGAGTGTGCGACCCTCGCTTCCCTCCGTGCGCCTCCTCTCCGCCTCCCCGCCGATCAGCGCCGCTCGGCACTCTGGAGGTGGCACGCGCCGCCCATCGCTCGCCGGTCCCCGTCAGCCGACCCGCACTCGACGACCGGCGGGCGGTCGCCTGATTCGGGGGTTGACATGGCCACACGCAAGAAGATCACGGGGAGGTTCGGCTCCGCGGCGACCGGGCTGCTGCTCGCCACGGCGGGACTGTCGCTGGCCGCGCGGCAGTGGCGGCTGGAGACGGTGCGCTTGCAGGAGCGAATACTGGAGCTGGAGGAGCTGACCAGTCGGCGGCAGTCGCTGGCGCATCAGCAGCGTATGCACTGGGAGTTGCTCACCAGGGCGATCGACGACCCGTCCCTCGCCGAGGTGATCGACACCTACGACAAGGGCATCCCGGCCGAACGGCGCCGCCAGTTCTTCTACGCGAACGCCTGGTACGTGAACCTCTACCACGTGCACCAGGCAGGACTCCTGGATCAGGAAGGGCTCCAGGGGCGCCTGCGGGAGTTCTTCCAGAGTCCGATCTTCCGTGAGTACTGGGAGGCGTCGAGGAACATGCGCGCCTCCCTCGACGAGCGCTCCGAGGAAGCCCGACTGGGGCGGGTGGTCGACGCTCTCGTCAGGGACCTGGACGAGGCCGACACGGAAGAGTGGTGGGTCGTGGGCACGCCTCCGAACGACTGAGGCCACCCAACGGAGTTAGCGACGGAGTGTCTCTCGGCGTACGGGCCGACGTGGTCCGCGATCACCCAGTACGGTGTGGCCTCGTCACTCCGCCAGCCCCTGTCTCTAAGGACCGGTACCCCTTGAAAATCGTGCGCCGCATCGGTGTGCCTCCCAGCGCTCGTGGCAGTACCACGGGATCCACCTGCCCGGACGTCTTCGAACTGAGCGACGGCAACTTCGCCGTCATCGGCACCGAGGCCACCGAGACGCTGGAGCGTGAACTGCCCGCCGACGCCGCCCGCGCCGACTACGAACGCATCGTCGTCGTGAGCCGGGAGACCCTCATCCGGGCCAAGGCGGACATCCCCGATGTCTGAGATAGCCAACCTGGTGGGCGCCATCGGCGGATTCCTGGGCGGCCTCGCGGCGATGGTCATGGCTGTTCGCTCGTTGCGCAAGCGCCGCGACGACACCTCCGAGGACCCTCCCGCATAGGCCCGCCGGCCGAGCCCGGCACCTGATCGTGCCGGGCTACGTGCTCACGCGGACGCCGGCACCACGGCCGGCGCCCCCGGCCCCACATACCGCGCCGCCGGACGGATGATCTTCGAGTCCCGCGCCTGTTCCAGGATGTTCGCGCTCCAGCCCACCACCCGCGCCGCCGCGAACGTCGGGGTGAACATCTCGCGCGGCAGACCGCACAGTTCCATGACCACGCCCGCGTAGAACTCGACGTTGGTGTGCAACTCCCGTCCCGGTTTCAGCTCCGCGAGGATCGCCTCGACCCGGCGCTCCACCTCGACGGCGAACTCCACGCGCGGACCGCCGAACCCCTGCGCCACCTCACGGAGCATCCTGGAGCGCGGGTCCTCGGTGCGGTAGACGGCGTGGCCGAAGCCCATGATGCGGTCACCGGCGAGCACCCGCTCGCGGATCCAGCCGTCGATGCGTTCCGGTGTGCCGATGGCGTCCAGGGTGTCCAGCGCCCGGCTGGGCGCACCGCCGTGCAAGGGCCCGGACAGCGCCGCCACGGCTCCGGTGAGGCCCGCCGCGACGTCCGCGCCCGTCGAGGCGATGACCCGCGCGGTGAACGTTGACGCGTTGAAGCCGTGGTCAATGGTGGAGATCAAGTACTGCTCGATCGCCCGTGTGCGCCGGGCGTCCGGCTCCTCGCCCGTCAACATGAAGAGGTAGTTCGCCGCGTAGGACAGGTCCTCGCGCGGCTCGACCGGGTCGAGTCCGCGTGCCAGCCGGTGCAGGGCGGTCAGCAGCGTCGGGACGGCGGCCGCGGCCACCAGGGTGTCCTGGCGGCGCTGCTCTGCCGACAGGTCGTACACGGGTCTGAAGCCCCGGGCCGCGCCCAGCAGCGACAGGGCCGTGCGCATGCCGGCGAGTGGGCCGGAGTGCCCGCCGGCCGCAGCGATGGCAGGAAGCGCCGCGCGCACCGCGTCGGGGAGGCTCCGCATCGCCGCGGTCTCGGCGGCGAAGGCCGCGCCGCGCCGCGCGTCCGGGAGCTCCCCGTGCACCAGGAGATGCCAGACGTCCTCGAAGCCGCGGCTGCGCGCGAGTTCGACGGCCGAGTACTGGCGGTAGTGGTAGAAGCCCTCGAGCCCCCGCACGTCGCCGACCTCGGTCTCGGCCACCACGACACCGGCGAGCCCGCGCGGTACCTCGACGGACGCCGCTGGGGACGCCACTGGGGACGGACCGGCCGCGGTTCTGTTGACAGACATGATTGCCTCCTCGAACTTGAGTCAACTGTCTATACTTGACCGAGCCACTGTCAATATTGATTGCATCAATATGCAGCTCGGGCCGGACCCTCAGGATCGATACGGTGACCCCATGCGCGATCAAGACCCCGGCCGCCCGGACGACGCCGAACGGCGCCTGACCACCAAGGAGGCGGCCGAACTCCTCGGCGTGAAACCCGAGACCGTGTACGCGTACGTCAGCCGCGGCCGGCTCGGCAGCCGGCGCACCCACGACGGCAGGGGCAGCACCTTCGACGCGGAGGAGGTACGGGCCCTCGCCCGGCGCAACCGGCGCGACACCGGCACCCCCGCGACCTCCGGCCAGGAACTGGCCGTGCGCACCCGCATCACGCTCATCGAGAGCGACCGGTACTACTACCGGGGCGTCGACGCGGTCGAACTCGCCGCGCGCCACAGCTACGAAGAGGTCGCCGAATGGCTCTGGACCGGGGAGCTGCGCTCCGGTGCCGCCTTCTCCGCACCCGAGTCCTCCGTGACCGTCGCCCGCCGGGCCGTCGGCGCCCTGCCCGAACACGCCGCCCCCACCGACCGGTTGCGGGTCGCGGCGATCGCCGCCGCGGTCGCGGACCCGCTCCGCTTCGACCTGTCCGAGGGCGCGGTACTGGGCACCGCGCGCATCCTCATCCCCACCCTCGTAGCCGCGCTGCCGCCCGTAGCGCGCGACAGCGACGACCGGGCTCCCCTCGCCCACCGCCTGTGGACCCGGCTCAGCGGGCGTCCCGCCGACGAGCCGACACTGCACGCCCTGGACACCGCGCTCTCCCTGCTCGTCGACCACGACCTGGCCGCCTCCACGCTCGCCGTGCGCGTGGCGGCGTCGGCCCGGGCGCACGCCTACGCCGCGGTGTCCGCCGGGCTCGGCGTGATCGAGGGGCCGCTGCACGGCGCAGCGGGCGGGCTCGCGCACCGGATGCTGCTGGAGGTGCTCGACCAGGGCAACGCGGCACCCGTGGTCGCCGAGGAGCTGCGGGCCGGCCGGCGCATCCCGGGCCTGGGGCACCGGCTCTACCCCGGCGAGGACCCACGCGCGCGTGCCCTGTTCGCGCTCCTGGAGGACATCCCGCGAGCCGGGCCCGCGCTCGCCGCGGCCCGGGACGTCCAGGCCACCGCCGCCCGCCACACCCCGCTGCACGCCAACGTCGACCTGGCCCTCGCCGTCCTCACCGCCTCCTCCGGCATGGCGCCCTCCGCGGCCGAGACGATCTTCGCGGTGGCCCGCACGGCGGGCTGGATCGCGCACGCGCTGGAGGAGTACGGGGAGCGCCCCCTGCGGATGCGGCCGAGTGGGCTCTATACGGGCCCGCGGCCGCCGCAGCCACTGCCGGAGTAGCGTTCCCGCGCGGTGGGAAGTCACCGCGCGGGAAGTCAGGTTAGGCTCACCTCTGTGAGTACGTGCTCAACCGTCTCCCGGGACCTCGACGAGCCCGTTTCGGGCACCGCGCCCACCGCGACGACCTGGCTGCTTCTCGAACAGCCCGGCCCGTGGGGCGCCAAGGCGCTGACGTCGAGCCACCTGGACCCCGCACTCGGCCGCACGCTGGAAGAGGCGGTGAAGGGTACGGGTGTGCGCGTCGGGCTCATCCGCCGGCCCGGACGGCACGCGGACCGCGGCACTCCGGTCGAACGCAGGGTGTACGCGGCCCACACCGTGCCGGGGAACGTGTGGGTGCACGCCACCACGATCAGGGATCCCCGACGACTGCTCGACCTCGATTTCGCGGCGCTCGGCCGGGGCGATCACCGCGGCTTCGACTCGGCCCTCGACGGCGGCCCCCATCTCGGCGATCCTCTGGCTCTCGTCTGCACCAACGGCAAGCGGGACCGCTGCTGCGCACTCCTCGGCCGCCCGCTGGCGGCCGAACTCGCCGCCTCCGGGGCGACGGGCGTCTGGGAGGTCACGCACCTGGGAGGCCACCGCTTCTCGCCGACCGTGCTCGTCCTGCCCCACGGATACGTCTACGGCCGCGTCCAGGCCCACGACGTCAAGGAGATCCTGCACGGCGCCCGGGAGGGCCGGATCGTCGTCGAGGGCTGCCGCGGGAACTCGGCGTGGGAGCGTCCCGGCCAGGCCGCCGAGCTGGCCCTGCGCTCGACCCTGGGCGAGGCCGGGGCCGGGGCGCTGAGCGTCGTACGGACGGACGGTGCCGCGCCCCGCTGGGAGGTGACCCTGGCCCACGCGGACGGGCGGCACTGGCGGGTCACCGTCGCCCAGGGCCCGTCGTCGCCGCCGCGCCCGGAGAGCTGCGGGGCCTCGGTCCTCGGCTCACCGGCGCGCATGGAGGCCACGGCGGTGCGCGCACTGACCGTGACGGCGGCTCTCGCGAGCTGACGCACCGGCCCGCGCGGACGCGTCATACGCACCGGCACGCCCGTCCCGCGGGGCCGCACCGCCCCGCCGGAACGCGTGGACGGACCGGCCCGCCCGGAGCGCGTACGGGAGATCCGCGCCACATCCCTCTACGGGATGCCCCCGCCTCCCACGTACGGTCATGGGTATGAGCTCCACTCCCCCCGTACGCCGCAGGCGCCTCGGCCTGCCGCGGCGGGTGTTCTCGCAGGTGCTGCTGATGCAGCTGGCGATCGCCGCGGGAGTCGCGGTGCTCGCGACCGGGCTGTTCCTGGCACCCCTCGGCGACCAGCTGGACGACCAGGCGATGCGCCGGGCGCTGGCGATCGCGCAGACCACCGCGCAGCAGCCGCAGGTCGCCGAGGAACTGCGGACCACCCGTCCGACGACGGACGGGCCGGTGCAGGCGGAGGCGGAGCGGATCCGGAAGGCCACACAGGCCGAGTACGTCGTCGTGATGGACCGGCAGGGCGTGCGCTGGTCGCACACCGACCCGTCACGGATCGGCGAGGTCGTCTCGACCGACCCCGGGCAGGCGCTGGCCGGACGGGACGTGATGGAGATCGACGACGGCACCCTCGGCCGCTCCGCACGCGGCAAGGTGCCCCTGCGCGACGCCGACGGCGACATCGTGGGAGCGGTCTCGGTCGGCATCGCCTACGACAGCGTGCGGGCACGGCTGATCCACGCCATTCCGGGCCTGTTCGCGTACGCCGGGGGCGCCCTGGCCGTGGGCGCGCTGGCGGCCTGGCTCATCTCGCGCCGGGTGCAGCGGCAGACCCGCGACCTGGCCTTCTCGGACATCGCAGGCCTGCTCGCGGAGCGCGAGGCCATGCTGCACGGCATCCGGGAGGGTGTGGTCGCCCTGGACCGCGAGGGCAGGATGCGGCTGCTCAACGACGAGGCGCAGCGGTTGCTCGGCCTCGGCGCCGAGGCCGTCGGCCGCTCCCCCGACGAGGCGCTCGGCGCGGGGCGCACGGCCGACGTCCTGGCGGGCCGGGCGACCGGCACCGATCTGCTGACGGTCCGCGGCCAGCGGGTCCTGGTGGCCAACCGGATGCCCACCGACGACGGAGGCGCGGTCGCCACCCTGCGCGACCGCACCGAGCTGGAGCAACTCGGCCGGGAGCTGGACTCGACACGCGGCCTGATCGACGCCCTGCGCGCTCAGGACCACGAGCACGCCAACCGCATGCACACCTTGCTGGGGCTGCTCGAACTGGAGATGTACGACGACGCCGTGGAGTTCGTCGGGGAGGTGGTCGGCGATCACCGGGTGACCGCGGAGCAGATCACCGAGCGGATCCAGGACCCGCTGCTGGCCGCCCTGCTGGTCGGCAAGGCGACCGTCGCGGCGGAACGCGGAGTGACCCTCTGGGTGTCGGACCGGACGCGGCTGCCGGACCGGCTGGTCGACCCCAGGGGGCTCGTCACGATCGTCGGCAACCTGGTGGACAACGCCCTCGACGCCACCGCTGGGACGCCGCACGCGCGCGTGGAGGTCGAACTGCGCGCACAGGGGCGCGCCACCACGCTCCGGGTGCGCGACACCGGGCCCGGGATCCCGGCGGAACACCGCGAGCTGGTGTTCACGGCGGGATGGTCGACCAAGGAGCCGCCGGCCCACCGCCGGCGCGGTATAGGGCTGTCGCTGGTGCGCAGGCTGGCCGAGCGGCAGGGCGGCAGCGCCACCGTCGACGCGGCGCACGGCGGAGGCGCGGAGTTCGTGGTCGTCCTGCCCGAGGCACTGGCGGAGGCGGACCTGGAACGCGTCCCCAGTGCCCGCGCGGTACCGGCCCCCACCCCCGTGAACACCGCTGCCGAGGAGGAGTCCCGATGATCGAGGTCCTGATCGTGGACGACGACACGCGGGTCGCGCGGGTCAACGCCGCCTACGTCGAGAAGGTGCCGGGCTTCCACGTTGCGGGCGAGGCGCACAGCGCCGTGGAGGCGCTGCGCAGCGTGGAACGGCTGCCGCGCCTCGACCTGATCCTGCTCGACCACTACCTGCCCGACCGGACCGGCCTGGAGGTCGTCCAGGAGATGCGGCGGCGTGGCCACCAGACGGACGTGATCATGGTGACGGCCGCCCGGGACGTGTCGACCGTCCAGGCGGCGATGCGGCAGGGAGCCCTGCAGTATCTGGTGAAGCCCTTCGCCTACGCGGGGCTGCGCGCCAAGCTGGAGGCGTACGCGGAGCTGCGGCGCACCCTCGACGGGGGCGGTGAGGCGGAGCAGGCGGAGGTGGACCGGATCTTCGGCGCCCTGTCGGCGCCGTCGGAACCGGGGCTGCCCAAGGGCCACTCCCCCACCACAGCCGAGTCGGTGCGCCAGTGCCTGATGAAGTCCGAGAGACCGCTCTCAGCCCAGGAGATCGCCGAACGGACCGGGGTGAGCCGCCAGACCGCACAGCGCTATCTGAAGCTACTGGAGCGCACGGGACGAGCCAGGCTGACGCTCAAGTACGGCGACGCGGGCCGCCCGGAACACCGCTACGAGTGGGCGACCCGCCCGTGAACCGGGCGTGTCGCACCTGCACCCACTCACTACACGGCCCCCGCCCCGGTCAGTGACCGCACCTCCGTCTCGGCGTGCTTGGCCTCGTCCGGGCTTTCCGGCGAGGTGACCGTGCCCAGCCAGCCGGCGAGGAAGCCGAGGGGGACCGAGACCAGACCCGGGTTCTGCAACGGGAAGTACTGGAAGTCGACGTCCGGGAAGAGCGACTGCGGACCGCCCGACACCACCGGGGACAGCAGCACGAGCACCACCGCCGGGACCAGGCCGCCGTAGACGGCCCACACCGCTCCGCGCGTGGTGAAGCCGCGCCAGAACAGCGAGTAGAGCAGCACGGGCAGGTTTGCCGAGGCGGCGACGGCGAAGGCGAGGCCCACCAGGAACGCGACGTTGAGATCGCGGGCGAGCAGGCCGAGTCCGATCGCGACGGCACCGATCCCGACAGCGGCGATCCGCGCCACGGCGACCTCGCTGCGCGGCTCCGTCTCGCGGCGGCGCAGGGACGCGTAGAGGTCGTGGGCCACGGACGCGGAGGACGCCAGGGTGATGCCGGCGACCACCGCCAGGATGGTGGCGAAGGCGATGGCGGCGACGACCGCGAACAGCACCGTCCCGCCGGTGGAGCCCGCGCCCCCGCCCAGGTCGAGGGCGAGCAGCGGGACCGCCGTGTTGCCGGCCGCGTTGGACGCGCGCACGGCGTCCGGTCCGACCAGGGCGGCGGCGCCGAAGCCGAGCACGATCGTCATCAGGTAGAAGCCGCCGATGAGTCCGATCGACCAGACGACGGACCGCCGCGCCGCGCGGGCCGTGGGCACCGTGTAGAAGCGGGACAGGATGTGCGGCAGCCCGGCCGTGCCCAGCACCAGGGCCAGCCCCAGGCTGATGAAGTCGAAGCGGGAGGTCCAGTCCCCGCCGTACGCCAGCCCCGGCGCCAGGAACGCCTCCCCGTGGCCACTGCGTTCGGCCGCCGTGCGCAACAGTCGGTCGAAGTCGCCCTGGAAGCGCACCAGGACGAGCGTGGTCAGGGCCGCGGTGCCGCCGAGCAGCAGCACCGCCTTCACGATCTGAATCCAGGTGGTGGCGCGCATCCCGCCCAGCGACACGTAGATCACCATCAGGGCGCCGACGCCGATGACGGTCCAGGTCCGCGCCGCCTCGGTGGTGCCGCCGAGCAGCAGGGCGACCAGACTGCCCGCGCCGACCATCTGCGCCACCAGGTACAGGACGGACACGGTGACCGAGGAGGTCCCCGCCGCTATCCGCACCGGCCGCTCCCGCATCCTGGAGGCCACGACGTCGGCGAGGGTGAACCTGCCGCAGTTGCGCACCAGTTCGGCGACTAGGAACAGCACGACGAGCCAGGCCACCAGGAAGCCCACCGAGTACAGCATGCCGTCGTAGCCGTAGAGCGCGATGAGCCCCGAGATGCCGAGGAAGGACGCGGCGGACATGTAGTCGCCCGCGATGGCAAAACCATTCTCCATCGGTGAGAAGAGACGGCCGCCCGCGTAGAACTCCTCCGCCGACCCCTGCCGGTGGCGGCTCACCCACGTGGTGATGCCCAGTGTGACGGCGACGAACGTGCTGAACAGCAACAGCGCCAGCGTCTGGTGGTCGCCGGTCATGACGCGCCACCCCGTACGCCGCGGGTCAGTTCCTGGGTGTCCCAGCGCAGTTCGAGCGCTGCCCGGTCCCTGCGCAGTCGGGCATGCCGGGCGTAGGCCCAGGTGAGCAGGAAGGTGGTGAGGAACTGCCCGAGCCCCGCGACCATCGCCACGTTCACCGCGCCCGCCACCGGACGGGCCATCAGCCCGGGTGCCGTGGTGGCGGCCACCACGTAGGCGAGGTACCAGACGAGGAAGGCGGCGACCGCCGGCCCCACGAACCTCCGGTACCGGCTGCGCACCTCCTGGAAGGCGGGGCTGCGCTGCACCTCCAGGTACACCTCGGCCGCACCCCGGGACGGTTCCCCGGCCGGTTCCCTGCGCATCCCCGGCAGCGCCGGCTCAGGGGGCGCGGCATCCGCGGACTCACCCCAGCCGGACGCGAGCGCGTCGTACCACGGGTCGTCGTACCGGATGTCGTCGTACCGGGGGGCCGGGGACGTCTCGACGTATGCCCGGCCCGGTACGGCGCGGGGGTCGACCGCGCTCTCGGGACCACTCCCGGCGCCGCGGGAACGGTCATTGCTTGACTGCATGCCCAAGGATGGACAGAACGGGAAGATCCCCGACTCTTCTTCCCTTACCGCTTCACCCCATCAGGTGACTCAACCCCTGGGCGGTGGGACCAGCCCCTTCCCGTAGGCGTAACGCACCGCCTGAGCGCGGTCCTTGAGCCCCGTCTTGGCGAACAGGTTGTTGATGTGCGTCTTCACGGTCGCCGTGGAGACGTGCATTCTGCTCGCGATCTGCTGGTTGTTGAGCCCTTCGGCGATCAGGACCAGGACCTCGGTCTCCCGGGTGGTGAGTCCGTCCGGCGGCTCCTGCGGGCCGGCCGGCCGGGGCCCGGACTCGGACAGGTGCTCCAGCAGTCGCCGCTGGATGCTCGGCGAGAGCCCCGCGTCCCCGGACAGGACGCTGTGCACCGCCCGGACGATCTCCTCCCCGCCCGCGTCCTTGGTGAGATAGCCCCGCGCTCCCGCCGTCAACGCCGGGAACAGCGAATCGTCGTCCGCATACGTCGTGAGCACGACGACCTGGGTCCCGGGGTGCTCGGCGCGGATTCTGCGGGTCGCCTCGACGCCGTCGCAGCGGGGCATGCGCAGGTCCATCAGCACCACGTCCGGGGCGAGTTCGGCGACCAGGCGCACCGCCTCCTCGCCGTCGCCCGCGGCGCCCACGACCTCGACGCCGGGCAGCAGTCCGAGGAGCATCACGATCCCCTCCCGCACCACGGTCTGATCGTCCGCGACGACCACCCGCGCGGGTGTCGCCCGGGCCTCCTCCGTCATACCGGCACCTTCAACGTCACCACGAACCCCTCCTCGCCCGGACCGGCCCGCAGCGAGCCGCCCAGCAGTTCGGCACGCTCCCGCATGCCCAGCAGACCGTACCCGCCTCCGGTGGTGGTGAGTTCGCCGCGCGAGCCTCCGGAGTCCCGCACGTCGAGCGTCACCTCATGGGCGCCGTAGTCCAGGCGCACCCGCACGCCGGCGCCCGGGGCGTGCTTGCGGACGTTCGTCAGGGCCTCCTGGGCCACTCTGCGCACGGCCTGCGACGCCTCCGCCGGCAGAGGTCTGCGGTCCCCCGCAATGGTCACCTCGGCGTCGCTCTCGGTCGCCCGGACGAGGTGGGCCAGGAAGTCCTCCAACGGCGTCAGCTCACCGCGCAGGGCGGACAGCGCCTGCCGGGTCTCGGTGAGTCCGTCGCGGGCCATGCCGCGCGCCGCCACCACCCGGTCGAGGATCCGCTCCCGGTCGGCTCCCCGCTCGATCAGCAACCGGGCCGCCTCCAGGTGCACCAGTTGCGCGGAGAGGCTGTGCGCCAGTACGTCGTGGATCTCCCGGGCGATGCGGGCCCGCTCGGCGAGCGCGGCGGACTCGGCCTCGGCCGCCCGCGCGGCTCGCTCCTGCGCCAGCAGCCGTATCGTGCTGCCTCTGCCCTCGGCGTCCAGCCGCAGCACGTACCCGGCGAGGGCCAGTCCGGCCGTCGTCGCCAAGGTGGTCAGCCACGGGTCGTCCGCGGCGATGGCGTAGGAGGTCAGGGCCACCGCCGTCATGGGCAGTGCCGCCACGAGGGGCATCCTCTCCATGGCCGCGACGGCGCTGGCGCACCAGATGACCAGGGCGGGCACCCGGAAGCCTCCGCTCTGGGCGGCGACCGCCACCCCCAGCAGCGCCGTGAGGAGCGCAAGGGAGGGCCACAGCTGGTGCGCGAGCGTGGTCCTGGAATAGGCCCATGCCAGGAACACCGCCACCAGCAGTCCGGCGGCCGCCGCGGCCGCGCCCCAGCCGTGCACATGACTGCTCGTGAACGCTCCCCACAGCAGCGCCCCGAACACCACCAGCCGCGCGAACCAGGCCAGCAGGCGACGGGGTGTGGAGACTCCCTCGTGGCGGAGCGCCTCCTTGGAGGGCCACCTCGTCCAGACGTCCTCCGTCACGCGGGCTCCTTCCAGGCGGGCCGGGAGACGGCGGCACCGTACGCGGGCCCGGTCGCTCCCGCCGCGAGAGCGAAGGCGGGGAGCGGGGCGGAGCTGTCCTGGCGGACTCCGAGGGCGGCGCACGGCCCGAGCATCATGCCTCCGTGAGCGGGAGAAGGATGTGCCGGCGGCGGATCCCGCCGGCGCCTTCGACGTTACGGAAACGGCGAGGCCACGGGATCGGAGCCCGGGTGGATCATGGGTGGAGCCCGGCACGGCCGGGAACTCCACCCATGGGTGGAGAAACCAGTACCGGGCCCGGACACGAGTCCCGGGCCCGGCTTCAGCGGCTGAGCGTGGTCACGCGTCGATGCGCGACCGGTCCAGCGTCGCCGCCGAGTTGGAGATGAACTCCTTGCGCGGCGCGACGTCATTGCCCATCAGCAGGTCGAAGACCTGCTCGGCGGATTCCAGGTCGGTCAGGTTGATCCGGCGCAGCGTGCGGCGCCGGGGGTCCATAGTCGTCTCCGCGAGCTGGTCGGCGTCCATCTCGCCCAGACCCTTGTACCGCTGGATGGAGTCCTTGTACCGGATGTTCTTGCTCTGGAACTCCATGAGCCTGTCCCGCAGCTCGCGGTCCGAGTACGTGTAGACGTACTTGTCCTGGCCCTTCTTCGGCTGGATCAGCTCGATGCGGTGCAGCGGCGGCACGGCGGCGAAGACCCGGCCGGCCTCCACCATGGGCCGCATGTAGCGGTGGAACAGGGTGAGCAGCAGGGTGCGGATGTGGGAGCCGTCGACATCGGCGTCGGTCATCATGATGATCTTGCCGTAGCGAGCCGCGTCGATGTCGAAGGTGCGGCCGGACCCCGCTCCTATGACCTGGATGATCGCGCCGCACTCGGCGTTCTTGAGCATGTCGGTCACGGACGACTTCTGTACGTTGAGGATCTTGCCGCGGATCGGCAGCAGCGCCTGGAACTCCGAATTCCGGGCGAGCTTCGCCGTACCCAGCGCGGAGTCTCCCTCGACGATGAAAAGCTCGCTGCGGTCGACGTCGTCGCTGCGGCAGTCCGCGAGCTTCGCCGGCAGCGAGGAGGACTCCAGGGCCGTCTTACGGCGCTGTGCGTCCTTGTGCTGGCGGGCGGCGATCCGGGTCCGCGCCGCGGCGACGGCCTTCTCCATCACCACGCGAGCCTGCTGGGCGGCGTCCCGCTTGGTGGAGGTCAGGAACGCCTTCAGTTCCTTGGTGATGACGTTGTTCACGATCCGGCGGGCCGCCGAGGTGCCGAGGACCTCCTTGGTCTGACCCTCGAACTGCGGCTCCGCGAGCCGGACCGTGACGACCGCCGTGAGCCCTTCCAGGGCGTCGTCCTTGACGACGTCGTCCTCGGCGACGCGCAGCATCTTCTTGGTCCGCAGCACCTCGTTCATCGTCCTCGTCACCGCCTGCTCGAAGCCGGCGACGTGGGTGCCGCCCTTCGGGGTGGCGATGATGTTGACGAAGGACCTGAGCGTGGTGTCGTAGCCGGTGCCCCAGCGCATGGCGACGTCGACGCCGAGGTCGCGGGTGACCTCGGTGGGCGTCATCTGGCCGTGCTCGTCGAGCACCGGGACCGTCTCCTTGAAGCTGCCCTGACCGCTGAAGCGGAGGACGTCGCAGACGGGCCGGTCGCTGGCCAGGAACTCGCAGAACTCGCTGATGCCGCCGTCGAAGCGGAACGACTCCTCGCCCTTGCTGCCGCCGTCACCGAGGCCGAGCTCGTCCCTCACCACGATGGTCAGTCCGGGCACCAGGAAGGCGGTCTGCCGGGCCCGCTGGTGCAGCGTGTCCAGGGAGAGCTTGGCGTCCTTGAGGAAGATCTGGCGGTCGGCCCAGTAGCGCACACGCGTGCCGCTGCGGGTCTTGGGGATCTTCTTGGCCTTGCGCAGCCCGTTCTTGGCCTCGAACTTGGCGTCCGCGCCCGCCCCCGCGAAGGCGCCGGGGACCCCGCGCCGGAAGCTGATGGCGTGGGTGTGCCCGTCGCGGTCCACCTCGATGTCCAGGCGGGCGGACAGGGCGTTCACCACGGAGGCACCGACGCCGTGCAGACCGCCGGAGGCGGCGTATGAGCCGCCTCCGAACTTGCCGCCGGCGTGCAGCTTGGTCATGACGACCTCGACGCCGGACAGGCCGGTCTTGGGCTCGACGTCGACGGGGATGCCCCGCCCGTTGTCCCGGACCTCCACCGAACCGTCGTCGTGGAGGATCACTTCGATGTGGTCGCAGTAGTCGCCCAGGGCCTCGTCGACGGAATTGTCGATGATCTCCCACAGGCAGTGCATCAGGCCGCGGCTGTCGGTGGATCCGATGTACATGCCCGGACGCTTGCGTACGGCCTCGAGCCCCTCGAGGACGAGCAGGTGCCGCGCGGTGTAGTTGGACCCGTCCCGGTCTGCTCCTGCCAGCAGCGCAGTGGACGGCACGGATGTCTCGGCGGTCACGCGGTTCGCTCCTCGCTGAATTTCAGATGGGGCCCCGCTGGGTAAGGGCGCGGCTCGGTTCACCGGTCAGAGGGTACCGAGCCCTGGTAGAGCCGTTGCAACGCCACCCTCGTCGCTGTCCCACCCTAGTCCAGAGTCGTATGCCTGTTCGATCCCTCGATGGGGTGAAGTACACATCACGTTCCCTTCGAGGCATGAACCATTTAGGCTCCGGGCACGTCCTCATGAACAAACCGGCAACCCAGCCGGCCGGACCGACACTGACCGACTGCGCGAACCCGTACGACACAGAGACACGCAATACGGCACATTCGCCGCCAATCGGCAACAGCCGGCCCCTCGGAAAGTTTTTTCGAGGAAAAGCCACGAGCGGGAACGTTTTGGGGCTGGTTGGATGTTGACCCTGGTACGACAGCTCGTCGAGCTAGAGAAGAGGCGACGTGACTACTGTTCTGACTTCCGCAAGCCCGCTGACGGCCGCCGATCGCTGCGACCGCTGCGGCGCCCAGGCATACCTGCGCGTCGTCCTGCTGAGCGGCGGAGAACTGCTCTTCTGCGCCCACCACGGGCGCAAGTTCGAGCCGGAACTCAAGAAGATCGCCGCTGAGATACAGGACGAGACGGAGCGGCTCACGGCCGTTCCGGCTTCTTCCACCGAGGAAGAGCGCTGACACTACGCGCCCGACGACGAGCCGAATCGGCGCTAGGCCGATGAACGGGCGGCCGCCTCCGGAATCCGGAGGCGGCCGCCCGTGCTCGTGTCCCAACGGCCCTCAGCGGCCGTCAGGCGCCTCGCGCCGTCGCTCGGCGGCGCTCACGGTGGGCCTGTCCCAGCCGAGCGTCCGCAGCATCGAGGAGACGCGCGTGTACACACCGGGACTGCCCGGGCGCCCGCAGCCGCTCCCCCAGGACACCAGGCCAATCAGCCTGCCCTGGCCTACCAGCGGCCCCCCGCTGTCCCCCTGGCAGGCGTCCCGCCCGCCGGCGTCCTCGCCCGCGCAGAGCATGCCGCTCGCGAGGTAGCGCCCCTCGTCGCTCCCCGGGTACGCCCGTTGACAGCTCGCGTCGGGGAGTACGCGCACGCGTGCCGCCCGCAGGCCGTTCGCGTAGTCCCCGGCCCCCGAAGCGTCCCCCCAGCCGTACACCAGCGCTCCCGTGTCCGGCGTGTAGGCCGGGTCGCCCTCGGCCGCCATCCCTATGACCGAGCCCGCGGGCAGGGCTTCGGAGAGGGTGAGTACCGCGAAGTCGCCGGCGTTGCTGGCGTCGTCGTGCCCCGGGTTGACCCAGACGGCACGGACGCGGATCTCCTGGCCCTTGTCCGACTGCAGGTCCGTCCGGCCGGCGATGACCTTCAGATCGTCCACCTGCTCCGGCGGCGAACCGAGCACTTCCTCCCCCAGGCAGTGGGCGGCCGTGAGTACGGTGGTCCGGCCGACGGCCACTCCCCCGCAGAACTGTCCCGCCCGCGCACCTCCGAACCGGTCACGGCTGGACAGGGCGACGGTCCACGGGCTGTCGGCGACTTCGACCGGAAAGCCCCCGACGACGATGCTGTCGGCGGACGCGGGGGCCGCTGATCCCAGCGGTATCGCGGTCGCCGCGGCCGCCAGGACCAGCGGCCGGGCCAGTGCCCGGGCAAAGAGGCGACGCATGCAGGCTCCTCACTCCTAGGTGATCGTGGGACACCCAGAGTGATCCAGTACGCCCGGACATGCACCCGCTGATCAACGCGAAGGCCCGGTTCCGCTGTGCCGGAACCGGGCCTTGTCGCTCGTACGACGAGTCCTAGTCGAGGTAGTCGCGCAGCACCTGGGAGCGCGACGGGTGACGCAGCTTCGACATGGTCTTGGACTCGATCTGGCGGATGCGCTCGCGCGTGACGCCGTACACCTTGCCGATCTCGTCGAGGGTCTTCGGCTGACCGTCGGTGAGACCGAAGCGCATGGAGACGACGCCTGCCTCGCGCTCGGACAGGGTGTCGAGAACGGAGTGCAGCTGCTCCTGCAGGAGGGTGAAGCTGACCGCGTCGGCCGGGACGACCGCCTCGGAGTCCTCGATGAGGTCACCGAACTCGCTGTCGCCGTCCTCGCCCAGGGGGGTGTGCAGCGAGATGGGCTCGCGACCGTATTTCTGGACCTCGATGACCTTCTCCGGGGTCATGTCGAGTTCCTTCGCCAGCTCCTCCGGGGTGGGCTCGCGGCCCAGGTCCTGGAGCATCTGGCGCTGCACACGGGCCAGCTTGTTGATGACCTCGACCATGTGCACCGGGATACGGATGGTGCGGGCCTGGTCGGCCATCGCGCGGGTGATCGCCTGGCGGATCCACCAGGTGGCGTACGTGGAGAACTTGTAGCCCTTGGTGTAGTCGAACTTCTCCACCGCGCGGATCAGACCGAGGTTGCCCTCCTGGATGAGGTCCAGGAAGAGCATGCCGCGGCCGGTGTAGCGCTTGGCCAGGGAGACCACCAGCCGGAGGTTGGCCTCCAGGAGGTGGTTCTTGGCGCGGCGCCCGTCCTCGGCGATGATCTCCAGCTCGCGCTTGAGCTTGGGCGCGAGCTTGTCGGAGTTCGCGAGCTTGTCCTCGGCGAACAGGCCGGCCTCGATGCGCTTGGCGAGCTCGACCTCCTGCTCGGCGTTGAGCAGGGGGACCTTGCCGATCTGCTTCAGGTAGTCCTTGACCGGGTCGGCGGTGGCACCGGCGGCGGCGACCTGCTGGGCCGGGGCGTCGTCCTCGTCGTCGTCGGACAGCACGAAGCCCGCGTTCTCGGTGCCCTCGGGCTCCTCCGTCGCGGCCTTCGGCTCCTCGATCGCCTCGTCCTCGGGAAGCTCGCCGTCTTCCTTCTTGGCGGTCGTCTTCTTGGCCGCGGTCTTCTTGGCGGTCGTCTTCTTGACCGCCGCCTTCTTGGCGGTGGTCTTCTTGGCCGCCGCCTTCTTGGCGGGCGCCTCCACCTCTTCGTCGACGGCGGGCTCGGGGGCGGGCGCCGTCGGGGTGGCGGGAGCGGCGGCCTTCCTGCCGGGCACCGCCTTCGCCGCGACCGCCTTCGTGGCGGTGCGCTTGGCGGGGCTCTTCGCTGCGACGCTCTTTCGGGTGCGCTTGGGCTCTGCGGCACTGACCATCAGCGTCACACCCTCTTCCTCGAGGATCTGGTTGAGGCTGCGCAGTACGTTCTTCCACTGAGTGGCCGGAATCTGGTCAGCTTCGAAGGCCCGACGCACGTCGTCGCCGGCGATCTGCCCCTCAGCCTTTCCCCGCTCAATGAGCGCCATGACAGAGACGGACTCGGCGATCTCCGGCGGGAGCGTACGGGATGTGCTGGCCGACACGAACAACCTCTCGGAACGTTGGAAAACGGCTTCCGGCCCCGTCCACGGTGGACTGGAGCCGACCACCGGCTTGGGGATGGGCCGACGGCGCGGGCGCCGCCGGGGGAGATGCACAGCGCCGTGAACGGCGCCCGTATTCCCTCCGCGGCTGTCACCTCTTAGGTCATCGTGTTGTTCCCAGGAGCGTTACGCCCAATCCGCGTGGCCCGAGTCACACCCCGTAAGCAATCAAAATCAGTCATACACGGATAAACAAGGTCATCAACTCACACGATTCGACCGAGCGGGGAGGCTCAGCCTCTCATCACACGGTCGGACCCCGTGGCGTCACGGAGGACTCCACGGGGTCCGACGGTGGCGGCGCTCGTCCGGTCACTGCCACAGGAGGGGTCTGGCGTGCCCGGACCGCGCCATTCCGGCGGGACGCGGTCAGTGCTCGCGCGGGGCGGGCACCACGCGTTCCACCTCGGGGTGGACGGTCAGAACCTGGCGCATGGCGGCTTCAGCCGCCGCGCCGTCGCCCGTGGCGAGGGCGTCGACGATCCTGCCGTGCTGGGCCAGCGACACGTCGTTCGGCCGGTCGCAGCCCGTGACCGGGCCGCCGGAGACGTGGAGGGCGGCGGAGACGATGCCCGAGAGGTGGTCCAGCATGCGGTTCCCGGCAATCTGGATGAGCAGTGCGTGGAACTCGGTGTCGGCACGCGAGAAGGTCAGCGCGTCACCCTGCCCCATGGCGTGGCCCATGATCCCGACCATGTCCGACAGGCGCTGCTGGATGTCCTCGCGCCCGTGCCCGGCGGCCAGGCGCGCGGCGAGCGGCTCGATCGTCCAGCGCAGCTCGCTCAGCTCGCGGCGCTGGTCGTCGCGCTGCGGCCCGAAGGCACGCCATTCGATGATGTCGGGGTCGAGCAGGTTCCAGTCGCTCACGGGACGCACACGCGTGCCCACGTTCGGGCGCGCGCTGACCAGGCCCTTGGCCTCCAGCACCCGGAGCGACTCCCGGACCACGGTGCGGGACACCTCGAAACGCTGGCCGATCTCCTCGGGCACCAGCGGGCGGTCGGCACCGAGGTCACCCGAAACGATCATCTGGCCAAGCTGCTGGACGAGTTGCCCGTGCAGCCCGCGGCCACGGTTGCCCGCGGTGCGTCGGCCCACGCGCCCCAGCTCGGGTTCCACCCCTTCCCAGGAGGGCGTCCCGACGCGGTCGACGGCGGGCGTCTCCGCGTAGGGGTAGCGGTCGAGTTCGCCCGGGTTCGCGAGGCCGGAGTCGGCGGAGCGGGCGGCGGTCATCATGGTGTGCGCAAGGGTACTCACGCATCCTTTGTCGGCGCCGTTCCCAACTCCCTTGAGGTCTTTGGTGAAAAGCACACGAAAGGGTGATCGCTCACCCCGTCGCAATTGACGCCTTATCGGAAAGAAATGGGCTTTCCCCGGGGACTTGCGCGCAGGGTCGGACCGGAAGAGCGCGACGACCGTCACCGGACCCTGCTGCGCAGGCTCGTGAGCAGGAAGGCGCAGAGCAGAGCGGTCAGCGACAACGTCATTGCGCCGCCCACCGGTTGGACGACGACGCGCAGCACCTCTGCCACATAGCGCTCCCCCCCGAACGGCCACTGCGTCAGGAGGACCTCGCGCACCCGCAATGGAAGGCCGGCAGCGGTCCGTACGTCCGGGCCCTCCCAGGCCTTCTGTACGAGCGGCACGACGACGACCGGAACGGCGACCACCGCGGCGAGTCCGGCGGTGGTGGAACGGAAGAGACCCGCGGCGAGCACACCGGACCAGGCGCACCCGACGACGAGCCCGGCCCAACCGGCGCCCAGCACGGACCAGTCTGCGGGAATTCGCGCGAGTTCTCGCCCGTAGAACAGATGGAGCACTTCGGCGTTGCAGCCGGCCGTCAGGGCGGCCAGCACGAGTGCGACGGCGGCGGACACGACCAGTTTCGCGGTCAGCAGCCCCAGCCTGCGCGGCACGGTGCCGCGGTCCGCCGCCAGGGCGGGGTGGCGGAACTCGTCACCGAAGGCGAGCGCCCCGAGCAGCCCCGCGCCGAGCGCCGCCGGCGGCAGGGGCAGTTCCCGCGGCCACGCCGCCAGGAGCCGCGCCTGGGGGGTGTGGCCGACCCGCGCGAGGACGACAGCCATGACGGCGGACACGACGAGCACGACGGCGCCGATGACGAACCCGGTGCTGATGCCGACCGCACGCCGGATCTCGTAGCGGAGCGGACGGAGCGGGCTGGGGGCGGAGCGCACGGAGATGGGTGGCGGAAGCACGGACGCCGCGCCGGGGGTGAGGGCGGCGTACGTGCGCTGGGTGTGCCGGGGGCGGTCGGTGGGGCCGGGAATCGCGGGGGCTGCTGGAGCCGCGGGAGCTTCGACGGCGATGGACTCGGCGACTTCGGGACGCCGGTCCCCGGCGGGGGACGTCCGGTCATCGCTGCTTGAGGATGCCTGGTCGCCACTGGTGACGGTGGGGTGCTCGCCCGGGGGCGGCTGTGGGGCGTCGGCACGGGGAGGGTCGGAGGCGGGCGACGAGGGAGCCGTCGGCGGCAGCGCGGTCATCGGCGGGTCGACCGCCGGTGACTCTGGCGCTTGTGGCTCGGTCGCCGGCGACTCTGGCGCATGCGGCTCGGTCGCCGGCGACTCTGGCGCATGTGGTTCGGTCGCCGGTCGATCGGTCGCCGCGGGGCCAGCCCCCGGCAGCTCGGCCGCCGCGGCTCCGGTCGCCGCAGGATCCATCGCCGAGGAATCGACCACCGCAGAATCGACCACCGACGGCTCGGGCTCCGGTGGATCGGTGGCGGCGGTCGGGCGCGGTGGGCCCGTGGGTGAAGGCCGGGTGACGGTCGGCCTGCGGGGGGCCGGTGCCCGTTCGCCGTCCGCCGCCCGGTGACGCGCCGGGGGAACGACCGCGCCGGCCCCGGCATCCGCACAGGCACCGCTGCTGTCACCGGCCCCACACGCGTCACCGGCACCGGCACCGGCACCGGGGCCCATGTCGCCCACCTCGTCAGCGAGTTGATGTACGAGGATCCCGTGCCGGAAGGCGGTTTCGCCGATGTCCGCGCATGTGCTGCCGTACACCGCGAGCCGGTTGCCGCCCTCGCGTACGACCTCGACCGAACGGCGTGCCGAACGGGCCTCTTGGGCCAGCAGAGCGCCGAGGCGCGCGGCATGCGGGCTGCGGACGGCGACGCGTGGGCGCAGCCGGGTGCGGGAGAAGTCCGCCGCCTCCTGGTCGGCGACCACCCGGCCCTGTTCCAGCGTGACGACGTGGTCGGCGGTACGCGCGGCCTCCTTGGGGTCCGCGGTGCTGAACAGGACGGTGCCGCCCTGGACGGCGTGCGCGCGCAGGGCGCCGTGCAGCCAGCGGGCCTCGCGCGCGGAGAGTGCGCCCGCCGGGTCGTCGAACACCAGGGTGTGCGGATCGGGGACCAGCGCACAGGCCAGTCCCAGGCGGCGGTCCATGCCCCGGGACAGGGTGCCGAGGCGTTCGTCGCGCAGGCTCACGAGTCCGACCGACTCCATGACTTCGTCCGCCCGCTGGACCGGGACGCCTGCCGCCGCGCACAGCATGCGGAGGTGCCCACGCACGGTGCGGGCCGGATGTCCCGGGACGTCTCCGAGCAGTACGCCGACCTCGCGCGAGGGGTGGGCGATGCGGTGCAGGGGGCGGCCTCTGAAGTAGGTGAGCCCGCGACCGTGTTGCAGTTCGAGCATCAGTCTGAGTGCTGTCGTCTTGCCGGCGCCCGGCGCTCCGAGCAGTGCGGTGACGCGGCCCGCGCGCACTTCGAAGGAGACGTCGTCGACGGCGGGCGGAAGCTCCTTGCGAGGGCTGCTGGTCAGTCCGAAGGCCTGGATCACCCGCAGCAAGATAGCGTGCCAATTCCGGTTTTTCGGGCACCGCAGGGCCTATCGGGGGCGAGGAACCCTCAGACCTCGGGACGCAGCATCGGGGGGTTGAGGAGCGTGGCGCCGCCCGCCCGGAAGAGTTGGGCGGGCCGGCCGCCCTGGCGGGTGGTCGTGCCCCCGGTGGGGACGAGGAATCCGGGCGTGCCCGTCACCTTGCGGTGGAAGTTGCGCGGGTCGAGGGCCACGCTCCACACCGCCTCGTAGACACGGCGCAGCTCGCCGACGGTGAACTCGGGCGGACAGAACGCGGTCGCCAGCGAGGAGTACTCGATCTTGGAGCGGGCCCGCTCCACCCCGTCCGCCAGGATCTGGGCGTGGTCGAAGGCAAGCGGCGCCAGAGGCTCGCCCACGCGGCCGTAGCCGCTCTGTTCCAGCAGTTCCTCGACCGGCGCCCAGCGTGCGTTGCTGGCGTCACCGCCCGCGCGCGGTGCGGGGAGGTCGGGGGCGAGCGCGAGGTGGGCGACACTGACCACGCGCATCCGGGGGTCGCGCTCGGGGTCGCCGTACGTGGCGAGCTGCTCCAGGTGGGCACCGTTGTCCTGGGTGGGCGCGGCCGGGTCGTGGACGCACAGCCCCGTCTCCTCGGCGAGCTCGCGCGCCGCCGCCTGCGCCAGATCCTCGTCCGCCCGTACGAAGCCTCCGGGCAGGGCCCAACGGCCCTGGAACGGCGGCTCCCCCCTGCGCACCGCCAGCGCGCACAGGGAGTGACGGCGCACGGTCAGCACGACCAGGTCCACAGTGACGGCGAAGGGCGGAAAGGCTGACGGGTCGTAGGGCATGCGGCGATCATAGTCGTCTGCCTGACGATAAACACTCCCTTCCCCGACCGCTTCGCACGCTGATCCACATCAGTTCGACGGGTACCTCACCGTCTCCTCCCGATGTCCGGGCGGGGCCATGTCATGCCAGGTCAGGCTCAACTTGCGACCTCCACTCCGCCATCACTCACCGCCTCCTTCGGCCGCTGTCCCCGGGGTACGCGAACACGTCCGTCCAGTCCGTCCGGCTCCAGAGCGTTCAGCCCTGGACGGGGGACGGGGGCGCCCGTTCTCCGGCCGCGGTTCGCGGTTCTGCGGCTTCGCACGGCGCCGGGTGCCGTCCGCCGAGGTGAGGGGGCGCTCGCGGCGCCGACGGCCGGACGGCGGCCGCGGAGCAGGGGAAGGCGCACCCGACCCGCGGGACCCGGTCGCGCCGGCCCGCTCGCCTTCGTCGGGGCTGCGGACTTCCGCGCCGCCACGGTCCTCGCGTTCCGCGCGCAGGCAGCGGCGGATCGACTCGGGGTCCAGGCCCTCGTTGCACGCCTGGTGCAGGAGCCGGGCGAAGAGGTAGTCGGAATCGGCGCCGAGTGCCATGGCCAGCGCCTCGCGTGCCTCCAGTTCGTCACCCGTGGACCAGGCGACCCAGCCCGCGAGGGTGAGCGGCGCGGCCGCGTGTTCCCCGTACGGCCCGACGCAGCGACGGGCGAGGGCCCGCCAGAGGCGCAGCGCGGGTCCTGCCTCGTCGCCCTCCATCCACCCGGCCGCGCGGTCGCGGGTCGTGCGGTCCTGGAGGCCAAGGATCAGGGCCGCCGCCTCGTCGTGCCCGAGCAGGTGGTCGTCGCGCAGATCCTCGGCCGGCATGCCGGACACCGGCGGGGCACCGGCGAACCGTCGCATGACCCGCTCCGCCGTCTCCAGCGTCTCCCGGGCCACCTCCGAGCGGCCGTCGGGGTCGAGGATCCGCGCGACCAGAGTCGTGGCGGCGGCGTCCAGGGCGGCGGTCTGCTCGTCCGCCATCGCGTTCTCCCCCGGCAGCAGCCTGGCGCGCAGGTCGCTCAGCGAGCCGCGCACCTGAATACCGGCGTAGGCGGCCGCCGCGGCCAGCACCGAGGTCCCCGGCAGCCCCATGGGCAGGCCCTCGGCCGGGCAGCATGCCTCGTCGTCGCAGCAGTACGACCAGAAGCGTCCGGCCGAGATGCACAGCGCCTCGACCACGGGCACGTCGAGCGCGCCGCACTCGACGCGCAGGCGCTGGGCGAGTGGTCGCAGTCGCTCCATCACGTCTCGGCCGGTCTCGCCCCGTGCCGGCTCCTGGCAGAGGTAGGCGACCATCTGCTCGGGACGGACGCCTCGGCGCTCGCTGCCGGTGACCAGGCCGTGGACCAACTGTCCGGCCGCACACGCCCAGTCGTCCGGACTCGCCGGGATACCGAGCCGCGCCCGTCCGCCGAAGCGCCCGCGCCCCTCCCTGTCACGCAGGGCGGCCAGGACGATGCTGTCCTCCGGGCGGTAGCCGAGGAGATAGGGCAGGGCGTCGGCCAGTTCGGCGGGCGTGCGCAGAGTGACCTGGTGCTCGTCACCGGGACCCTCGTACGAGGTCAGGGCCTTTCGGCTCGGCTGCTCGGGGCGCGGGATGTCACCGCTGTCGGAGGGTCCGGTCGTTTCGCTGTGGTTCGTCATGACCCGACGATCTCGCGGATCGAGATGTTCCGCTTTGCCCTGTGGATAACTTCAATCAGGGACACGTCATCCTCGGACGTCGAGCCGGCTTCGGCACCGTCCTCCCGTCCACAGCTCGCCCGCTTGTCGGTCCCGTCCTGTTGTATGGAACGCATGGAGCACACGAACAACGCGGATCTGCGGACAGCGGCCGACGCGGTCCTCGCCCGTCTCGTCGGGGACACCTCCTGCGGCGCCCGGCTGCGGGAGGACCAGTGGCGGGCGATCGAGGCGCTGGTCGCCGAGCGACGCCGGGCCCTGGTGGTCCAGCGCACGGGGTGGGGCAAGTCCGCGGTGTACTTCGTGGCGACCGCTCTGCTCCGTGACCGGGGCGCCGGGCCCACGGTGATCGTCTCCCCACTGCTCGCGCTGATGCGCAACCAGGTCGAGGCCGCGGCCCGGGCCGGCATCCGCGCCCGGACCATCAACTCCTCCAACACCGAGGAGTGGGACACCGTCCAGGACGAGATCGCGGCGGGCGAGGTCGACGTGCTGCTGGTGAGTCCCGAGCGGCTCAACAACCCGGACTTCCGCGACCAGGTACTGCCCAAGCTCTCCGCCGCGACCGGACTGCTCGTGGTGGACGAGGCCCACTGCATCTCCGACTGGGGCCACGACTTCCGCCCCGACTACCGGCGGCTGCGCACCATGCTCACCGACCTCCCGCCCGGTGTCCCCGTCCTGGCGACCACGGCCACGGCCAACGCGCGGGTGACCGCCGACGTGGCGGAGCAGCTCGGCACGGGTGGCACGTCCGACGCCCTGGTGCTGCGCGGTCCGCTGGACCGGGAGAGCCTCAGTCTGGGGGTGCTGCGGCTGTCCGACGCCGCGCACCGGATGGCCTGGCTCGCCGACCACCTCGACCGGCTCCCGGGTTCCGGCATCATCTACACGCTCACCGTGGCCGCCGCCGAGGAGGTCACCGCCTTCCTGCGGCAGCGCGGCCACACCGTCGCCTCCTACACCGGCAAGACCGAGAACGCGGACCGGCAACAGGCCGAGGACGACCTGCTCGCCAACCGGGTCAAGGCGCTGGTGGCCACCTCGGCGCTCGGCATGGGCTTCGACAAGCCCGACCTGGGTTTCGTGGTGCACCTGGGTTCGCCGTCCTCCCCCATCGCGTACTACCAGCAGGTCGGTCGCGCGGGGCGCGGTGTCGAGCACGCCGAGGTGCTCCTGCTGCCCGGGAAGGAGGACGAGGCGATCTGGCAGTACTTCGCCTCGCTGGCCTTCCCGTCGGAGGATCTGGTGCGCCGCACGCTCGACGTCCTCGCGCGCGCGGAGCGTCCGCTGTCGCTGCCCGCGTTGGAGCCGCTGGTGGAACTGCGCCGTTCCCGCCTGGAGACCATGCTGAAGGTCCTCGACGTGGACGGAGCGGTCAAGCGGGTCAAGGGGGGCTGGATCGCGACCGGACAGCCCTGGACGTACGACGCGGAGCGCTACGACTGGGTCGCGCGCCAGCGCAAGGCCGAGCAGCAGTCGATGCGCGACTACGCCGCGACGACCGAGTGCCGGATGGAGTTCCTGCAACGACAGTTGGACGACGAGGGCGCGAAGCCCTGCGGCCAGTGCGACAACTGCGCGGGCCCGCGTTTCACCGCCGACACCTCCTCCGACTCCCTCGACGCCGCGCGGGTCGACCTGGGGCGGGCCGGCGTCGAGGTGGAGCCGCGCCGTATGTGGCCGACGGGGCTTCCGGCGATCGGCGTCGATCTGAAGGGCCGGATTCCGGCGGCGGAGCAGGCGGCGCCGGGCAGGGCACTGGGCCGGCTGTCCGACATCGGCTGGGGCAACCGGCTGCGGCCGATGCTCGCGGCCCAGGCGCCGGACGGCCCGGTGCCGGACGATGTCGCCCAGGCCGTCGTGACGGTGCTGGCCGACTGGGCGAAGGGGCCCGGCGGCTGGGCCTCGGGCGCGGCCGACGCCCAGCCACGGCCCGGCGGCGTGGTGACCGTCTCCTCACGCACGCGGCCTCAGCTGATCCACTCCCTCGGTACCCGCATCGCCGAGATCGGCAGGCTGCCGCTGCTCGGTTCGGTCGAGTACACGGGGGAGGCGCCCGGCGGCTCCCGCAGCAACAGCGCGCAGCGGCTCAAGGCGCTGGACGGTGCGCTGACGGTGCCGCCCGCCCTCGCCACGACCCTCAGCGGGCTGGACGGCCCGGTTCTCCTCGTGGACGACTGCACCGAGACCGGCTGGACCCTCGCGGTGGCCGCCCGGCTGCTCCGCCGCGCCGGCGCCCAAGGGGTGCTGCCGCTCGTCCTGGCGGTGCAGGGGTGATCGCGCGCGCCGCGCGCCTGCCGCGTCCCAGGCGTCACCCCGCGGCACTCCGGGTAGGGATATAGGACGCGCATCAGCAGATAACGGTCGTCGGTCCCAATTGCTCGTTGCCGCATCCAAGTTCGACAGGAAGAATTGAAGTCCGCTCCCCGCACGGCCCGGCCGTGATCCGGCAGGGCTTCACTGCGGTGCGCGCTCCCCGAATCCGACCCCTGCCCGCAGTGTGGGCGCGTAGCCGAAGGGAGGAACGTGACCTTCGGATTCGCTCCGTCCTCCGCCGCCTCGTTTTCCTCGTCCGCCGCTTCCGCCACTCGCCTGCTCGAACCGGCGGAGTGGGCCGCCGCCGGAATTCCGCTGCTGCGCAATCCGCGGGAGGTCGTCAGCGGCCTCCACTCGCGGCACCGCCCCAGGCCGGCGACCGCGATCGTGGCCGTACTCGATCCGGACGAACGGCTGCGCGCCAGTGCCTCGTTCACCAGTCGCCGGTCACCGGCGGACGGCTGGATGTTCCGCAACGCGCTGCTCTCGCAGTTGCGCCGCGTCATCCCGCACGATCTGCGGCGCCGCGCACCGGTGCGCACCGCCGTGCTGCTCTACTGCCGTGACGGCGACGCGCGTTGGACGGAGGAGGACGGTGCGTGGATGTGGGGGCTGCGGGACGCCTGTACATTGCACGGGCTGCGCTGCGGCGCGTACATCACGCTGACCCGGGACGGGTGGCAGGTCCTCGGCGAGGGCCGCGGCGGGCGCCGGCCCAACGCCGCGTCGGCGCCGGAGCCCTTCGCCACGTCGGAGACGCCTCCCCCGCCACCTCGCACAGGCGGTGTCGCCTCGGAGGTTCTGCGCCGCGCGGCGGCTCGCTGAGCGCCACGGACACACCACGGCGCTTCGGCGGGCGCGGGGGTCCCACCGCGGTGTTACCGCCGCGGTGCGCCGAGCAGGCACACCACGGCGGTCCGCACCGATGCAACCCTGGTCGGCCCAGGGGCGGAAGCACAGGCGCACGCCGCAGCGACCACCGTGCCAGTACCCCTGACCCACGTCCGCCGCACGCGGCGGAAACGGCTCAGACGCCCGCGCCCAGCACCGAGTTGATCCGCTGCGGGTCCCCGCAGACGATCATCAGGGCACCGGCCCGGGAGTGGGCCACGCCGAGGGCACGGGCGGCAGCCGCTTCGGGGCCGCCGTTGACCGCGACCACGACCACGGCCCGCGAGGCCGCACGCTCCGCGACGGCGGCGTCCGCGTAGAAGACGTCGTCGCCCGCGTCGTGCTGCGCCCAGTAGGCGGCGTCGCCGAAGGACAGTTCGTGGGCGGCCCACGGGTGCGGTTCGCCGGTGGTGAGCACCAGCACGTCACCGGGGGTACGACCCGAGTCCAGCAGCAGGTCCACGGCCTCTTCGGCGGCGTCGAGCGCGCCGTCGGGGGTGGCCGGGATCAGCTGGATCTGCGGGGCCGCGACGGTGGCCGCGTTCGCCGCCGGAGCGGCTTGGGCGGCCGGAGCGGCCGGGGCTGCCGGACCCGGGGGTCCGGGCTTGGTGGTGGTCGTGTCGCGTGGCGCGCGTTGCGCCGGCGCGGTCGGCCGCACCGGGCCGGGACGACCGGGGCGCGGCGGGGCCGCGGGACGGGGGCCGGGTACGGGGCGAGGGGTCGACGCGGTGCGGCCGCTGGCCGGAGTGGCGCGGGGACCCTGGGCCTTCTCGTGAATCTGAGGCTCCTCGGGAATGAGAGGCATGAGCTGATATTTATCAAACGTTGGTGCGGCTCGCGTCGGCGGGTGGCACATGCCTGCGAGCGGAACCGTCAGAAATCGAATCCGAGCTGACCCTCGATTTCCGGAACGCTTCCCTCCACCCAACTGCGGACCTTCTTGAGATGCCGCCACTGGGGCAGCGCATCAAGATACGCCCACGACAACCGGTGGTACGGGGTGGGCCCCCGCTCCTCCAGCGCGGCCCGGTGCACGGGTGACGGATACCCGGCGTTGTCCGCGAAGGCGAAGTCTGCATGGTCGATGCCCAGTTCGGCCATCATTTTGTCGCGCTGGACCTTGGCCAGGACCGAAGCCGCGGCAACGGCCACACAGGACTGGTCACCCTTGATCACCGTACGGACCCGCCAAGGCGCCCCGAGATAGTCGTGCTTGCCGTCGAGGATGACGGCGTCGGGGCGGACCGGCAGGGTCTCCAGGGCGCGTACCGCCGCCAGTCGCAGCGCGGCGGTCATCCCCATGGCGTCGATCTCCTCGGGAGAGGCGTGCCCCAGGGCGTAGGAGGTGACCCAGGTCCGCAACTCGACGGCGAGTTCGGTGCGTCGCTTGATGGTGAGCAGCTTGGAGTCGGTGAGACCGGCCGGGGGCCGGCGCAGTCCGGTGATCGCGGCGCAGACGGTCACGGGACCGGCCCACGCACCGCGCCCCACCTCGTCGACACCGGCAATGATCTTCGCTCCGGTCGTGGCGCGAAGGGAGCGCTCGACGGTGTGAGTGGGTGGTTCGTACGGCATGGCGCACCTAGCGTACGCCGCTGGGAACCACCGGCGACACCCCGGTTCCCCAAACGGGCCCGGGGCCCTCCACGGCGAGGATCAGGCGCCGTCGGGCCGCAGCAGCGGGACCATCAACTGGTCGATCATTTCCTCCAGCTCCAGGTCCGGCCATTCACTTGCACAAATCTTGGATCGGTACATCATCATCGCCGGGATGGCGTCGAAGACGTATCCGTTGGCCGCGTCGCGCCTGACCTCTCCCCGCTCTATTCCACGGTTGATTACCTCGCGGAGCATCTCGAGCGTTGGCTCGACCACGCCCTTGAAGATCACCGTGTGGAAGCGCTCGGCCTGTGCGCTGTCGCATTCGTGAATGACCGAGCGAAGGGCGAACCCCGGCCGGGAGTACATCGCGTCGCGCGCCCTGCGACACAGCGCCAGCAGGTCCTCGCGCACGCTTCCGAGGTCGGGCACCGTGTCGAAGCGCGGCAGCCCGGACCGCAGCGCGTCGGCGACGAGGTCCTCCTTGGACGGCCAGCGCCGGTAGACCGCCGCCTTGCCGGTCTGGGCGCCGGCGGCGACACCCTCCATCGTGAGGCCATTCCAGCCGACGGTGCCGAGTTGCTCCAGCGCGGCGTCGAGGATCGCGCGTTCGAGGACGGCTCCACGCCGCCGCGAGGACGTCTGGGCAGAGGCGGCCGCCCAGTTCGAAGCAACCATGTCGCGGGTCTCCAGTAAGCGAGTGCAGCGGTTTTCGGGGGCGGGGGAAGCGCCGCGCGGCCACAAGGGGGACGGGACACACGACGACGCCACAAGTGAACGGTTGCGTTCACTGTCCGCGAGTCACTAACGTTGGCGCAACAGTGAACGCGGGCGTTCACTAAGTGATTCGTGGGGGACACACAGTGACAACCTCATCTCTGATCCGTGACCAGAAGCCGGGAGCGGCCCGCCGGGAGGGGCATCCCGGCATCGCGCTCACCGTCATCGCGGCCTGCCAGCTCATGGTGGTACTCGACGCGACGATTGTGAACATCGCACTCCCGCACATTCAAGACGCGCTCAAGTTCAGCACAACCGACCTCACCTGGGTCGTCAGCGCCTACACGCTCACCTTCGGCGGCCTGCTCCTGCTCGGTGGCCGAGCCGGTGACATCCTCGGCAGGCGCCGGGTCTTCATGACCGGCATCCTGCTGTTCACCTTCGCCTCGCTGCTCGGCGGCTTCGCCCAGGAACCCTGGCAACTGCTGGCGGCGCGCGTCCTGCAAGGTGTGGGAGGCGCTATCGCCTCGCCCACGTCGCTCGCCCTCATAACCACCACGTTCCCCGAGGGCCCGGAACGCAACCGGGCCTTCGGTGTCTTCGCGGCCGTGTCCGCGGGTGGTGGCGCCATCGGTCTGCTGGCCGGCGGCATGCTGACCGAGTGGCTGGACTGGCGTTGGGTGCTCTTCGTCAACGTGCCGATCGGCGTGCTGATCGCGGTGCTCACCCCGATGTACATCAGTGAGTCCGAGCGGCACTCCGGCCGCTTCGACATCACCGGGGCGGTGACCTCGACGGCGGGTATGGCCTCCCTCGTCTACGGCTTCATCCGCGCCGCGGACGACGGCTGGCGGGACAGCCTGACCATCGGTTCCTTCGTGGCGGCCGTGGTGCTGCTGCTGTCCTTCGCGTTCATCGAGTCGCGGGCCAAGGAGCCGATCACCCCGCTGCGGATGTTCGCCGACCGCAACCGCTCGGGCACGTACGTGATCATGCTCAGCCTGGCCGCGGCGATGTTCGGCATGTTCTTCTACATCGTGCTGTTCGTCCAGAACGTGCTGGGCTACACCCCCATCGAGGCGGGGCTGGCCTTCCTGCCGGTCACGGTGGTGATCGCGCTCGGCGCGGGCATCTCGCAGCGGTTCCTGCCGGTCCTCGGACCCAAGCCGTTCATGATCGTGGGCTCGACGCTCGCCGCGGTGGGACTCGGCTGGCAGGCCCTCATCAGCTCCGACAGCTCCTATGTCGGCGGCGTGCTGGGGCCGATGCTGATCTTCGGCTTCGGCATGGGCCTGAACTTCGTGACGCTGACGCTGACCGCGGTCTCCGGGGTCGCCCAGCACGAAGCGGGCGCCGCCTCCGGTCTGCTCAACGCCATGCAGCAGGTGGGCGGATCGATCGGCCTGGCCATCCTGACCACGGTCTTCGGCACGGCCAGCAGGGACGAGGCCGAGAAGCAGGTGCCGGACTTCCTCGCCAACGGCTCGCCGGAGCAGAAGGCCGAGTTCGCCCAGACGCAGCAGCTGCCGGCGCCGTGGGGGCACGACGTCCTGGCGCAGGGCATATCGGCGGCCTTCATCCCGGCCGCCGCGATGGCCGTACTCGCCCTGGCCACGGCATGGCTGGTGATCCGGGTCCGCAAGAGCGACCTGGAGGCCCTGTCCGGCTCGGCGGGTCCGGGGGTCGGCTGACCGCATGGTCGCGCGGGGGCGGGCATCGGGCGGCGTCAGGGCCGCCTCCCGGCGTCCGCCCCGTCGTCGGCGTCCGGCGGTCGGCAGCGCGAGCACGTCCATGTCCCACCCCCTCGTGAATCTCCCGGCCCCGTCCGGGGGCCGGACCGCGCACAGCGGATGTCCCGACAACGCGCGACCCGTCACGGAGAGTTCCCCTCGCACACGGAGAGTTCCCTCCGTGTGCGAGGAGTCGACTAGGACCGGGCCGCCATCCACTCGGGCAGCTCCTCGACCCGCCCCGCCCACTCGGCCGGGGGCGTGCCCGCCTCGCCGGCCGCGATCACTCCGCCCACGATCGCGCAGGTCGTGTCCACGTCCCCGCCGACCTGGGCGGTCGTCCAGAAGGCCGTTTCGTAGTCCCCGAGGGCGCGGGCGGCGGACCAGAGGGCGAAGGGCACCGTGTCGTGCGCGGTCGTACGCCTGCCGCAGCCGAGGACAGCCGCGACCGTGGCCGCGTCACCGTAGTCCAGCATGTCCCGGGCGCGCCGGAGTCCGGCGCCCACCGCGCTCTTCGGCACCAGGGCGATCACCCCGTCGAGGAGCGCGTGCGCCTTGGGCGGTCCGGCCGGGTCCGCGGCCAGTGCGGCGGCCGCGGCGACCGCCATGGCGCCGACCACGGCTTCGCGGTGCTGATGCGTGGGGTAGGAGGAGATCTCGGCCTGGTGGGTCGCCTGTTCCGGATCGTCCGCGTACCAGGCGCCCAGCGGGGCGATGCGCATCGCGGCGCCGTTGCCCCAGGAGCCCTGGCCGTTGAACAGGGCGGCGGCCAGCTCGCGCCAGTCGCCGCCCTCGCGGACCAGCCGCAGCAGTCGGTTGACCGCGGGGCCGTAGCCGCGGTCGAAGTCGTGGTGCTGGGCGAAGGAGAGGGCCAGTGCGTCCTGGTCGACGCGCTGGTGGGTGGCGAGGACGGAGACCACGGAGCAGGCCATCTCCGTGTCGTCCGTCCACTGCCAGATGCCGGGCGGCAGCTCGCGGCGCTTCAGCAGCGGATAGTTCGCGGGCACGAAGAACTGGGAGCCCAGCGCGTCGCCCACCGACAGTCCGCGCAGGCTGGACAGGGCCCGGTCCAGGCGCCCGTCAGGAGATGAATGAGCGGTCATCGCCCTGCCACTCTATCCGGTGATCCCGTACGGTTCCGGATCTCGCCAGCGTTCGAAGGGCCGGTCAAGGGTGTACTTGCCGTCCTCACCGAGAACGAGCATCCGCATCTCGGCGTTCCCGGGGTTCGACAGGGACTCGAACTCCGCGACCGTCCAGTGGAACCACCGCATGCAGAACAGCCGCATGGCCAGTCCGTGGGTCACCAGCAGCACGTTCGGCGGATGGTCGGGGTCCTCGAAGCTGCGGAAGAGGCTCTCCAGGAAGCCGCCGACCCGGTCGTACACGTCGGCGCCGGACTCCCCCTGGGCGAAGCGGTAGAAGAAGTGGCCGTAGGCGTCGCGGTAGGCCTTCTGCAGGCGTACGTCGTCGCGGTCCTGCCAGTTGCCCCAGTCCTGCTCGCGCAGTCTGGGCTCCTCCCGTATCCGTATCAGCTCCGGGTCCAGGTGGAAGGCGCGGAGCGTCTCGTGGGTCCGGCGGTACGGGGAGACGTACACGCTGACCCGCTCGCGGCCGAAGACGTCGCGCAGCTCCTTGCCGGTCTCCTCCGCCTGCACCCGGCCCCGGTCGGTGAGGGCCAGCGCGTGGTCGGGTTCGCGCTCGTACACGGTGTCATCGACGTTTCCGGTCGATTCGCCGTGCCGGACAAGAACGATGCGCCGTGGTCGTGCCATGCCAGCACCCTAGATCGAGTCGGCCGGAACCAAGCACTCGTACGGGCGCCGTACGGCGTACGTCACACAGTTTCCACACCCCGGCGGCGGGACGGCGGGTCCGGATCTCAAATCGTCCAGGTGGGTTCCATCTGGACGACGTCCCCGGTCAGCGCCGCGATGTCGGCCTCCGTCTGAGCGCGCAGGGCGAGGCGTTCGACGCGCTCGGTGCGGTACTTGCCGTGCTCGGCCGCCGACCGCCACATCGACAGCACGAGGTACTCGTGCCCCGGGGCCTCGCCGAACAGGCCGCGGACCATGCCGGGCGAGCCGGCCATCGCGGGGTTCCAGACCTTCTCCTGCATGAGGACGTAGTGCTCGGCCCGCTCCTCGTGGACCCGGCAGAGCGCCACCCGCAGCAGGTCGGCGTCGGTGAAGCGCGGTTCGAAGCCCGTCTTCACGTCGAAGCGGTAGTCGAAGAGCCTGACGCGGGCGTCCTTGAAGGTGCCCACCTGGGCGGAGGCCAGCCGGTCGTGGGAACGGGCCATGAAGGAGTCGTAGAAGGCACGGCTCTCCCAGAACGCGAAGACGTGCGCCACGTCCGGATGCCGTCGGCTCCAGCCACCCCCCTGTCCCCGAAATCCCGGCTCCCCCGGAAGCCCCGCCCACTTCCGCTGCCCCCGCTCGAAACCGCGGCGGTCCACCACGGTGCAGCGAATCCACTTGACCAGCACCGCGCCATGGTAAGGCCAGAGAACGTGGCACCGGTCACGCTTCCGGCGGACCGCTCGTCCCACGTGCGTCGCTGTGCGTGGCAGGATGGACAACCGGCCGTCACCGCTCGGCAGTTCAGGTCGCCGGGCAGGGCGGGGGACCTGGGAAGGGGAAGTCTGTGAACGGCCTCAGCAAGGGGACCGGCAAGGTCGAGATCGCGCTGCGGTGGGACCCGAGTCCGGCGGGAGAGCCACCCGCCGACCTGGACCTCGTCGCCGGGACGTATGCGGCGGACGATCCGTACGGCGAGCCCTCGTACATCGTGCACTTCGACAGCCGCTCCCCCGACGGCACCATCTATCTCAACCGGGACAGCAAGGACGGCAAGGGCTTCGGCTTCGACGAGGTCATGATGATCGAACTGGAGCGGCTCGACGCCCGGTACGCGCGCGTGGTGGTGGGTGTCGCCATACAGCAGCGCGCCGAGGACCGGACCTTCGCCGACGTGACCAACCCGGGTCTGCGCATCCGGGAGGGCTACACGGACCTGGCCGCGGACGACTTCACCGGCGTCCTCGGCGCCACCGCGGCGACGGTCGCGGAGTTCGTCCGGGACGAGACCGGAGCGTGGGAGTTCCGGGCCGGGGTGCACGGCTTCGAGGAGGATCCGGCGACGTTCACCCGCGCCATGGGTGCGGCGCGCCGTTCCTGACCCCACAGGCGCGAGTAAGGGGCGTCCGCCATGGCGGACGCCCCTTACTCAACGGTGATCAGGCTTCAGTGATCAGCTGCAACCGCTGGTCGAGCCGCAGCCCTCGCAGATGTAGCAGGAACCGGCCCGCTGCATCTTCGTGCCGCAGGAGAAGCAGAGCGGGGCGTCCGCCTGGATGCCCAGCTGCATCTCCACCAGCTCGGCGCTGGTGTGTGCCTGCTGCGGGACGGGCTTGACCGCCTCGACCTCGGTCTTCGGCGTGGCGACGGCCTTCAGCTCCTGGGCGCGCGGCGCGGACTGCGCCAGGCCCTCGACGTCGACCTCGTCGTCCGAGGGCTCGTACGAACCCGTCTCCAGGTGGCGCTGACGCTCCTCGGCGGAGTGGATGCCGAGCGCGGAGCGCGTCTCGAAGGGCAGGAAGTCCAGCGCCAGGCGGCGGAAGATGTAGTCGACGATCGACTGCGCCATCCGCACGTCCGGGTCGTCCGTCATGCCGGCCGGCTCGAAGCGCATGTTGGTGAACTTCGAGACGTACGTCTCCAGCGGCACTCCGTACTGCAGGCCGACCGACACCGCGATGGAGAAGGCGTCCATCATGCCCGCGAGGGTCGAGCCCTGCTTGGACATCTTCAGGAAGACCTCGCCGAGGCCGTCGTCCGGGTAGGAGTTGGCCGTCATGTAGCCCTCGGCGCCGCCGACCGTGAAGGAGGTGGTGATGCCGGGACGCCCCTTCGGCAGACGCTTGCGGACCGGGCGGTACTCGATGACCTTCTCGACGGTCGCGCGGATGGCCGCCTCGGTCGTCTCCGTGACGGCGTCGGCCTCGGTCTTCTCCTTCTCCTTGGTCTTGGCGGAGAGGGGCTGACCGACCTTGCAGTTGTCGCGGTAGATGGCGAGCGCCTTGACGCCCATCTTCCAGGCCTCGAAGTAGACCTCCTCGACGTCCTCGACGGTCGCCGACTCCGGCAGGTTCACCGTCTTGGAGAGCGCGCCGGAGATCCACGGCTGGATGGCGGCCATCATGCGGACGTGGCCCATCGCGGAGATGGAGCGCTCGCCCATGGCGCAGTCGAACACCTCGTAGTGCTCGTGCGCGAGACCGGGGGCGTCGATCACGTTGCCGTTGTCGGCGATGTGGGCGACGATCGCCTCGATCTGCTCCTCCTGGTAGCCCAGGCGGCGCAGGGCCTGCGGGACGGTGCCGTTGACGATCTGCATCGAGCCGCCGCCGACCAGCTTCTTGAACTTGACCAGCGCGAGGTCGGGCTCCAGACCGGTGGTGTCGCAGGACATCGCCAGGCCGATGGTGCCGGTCGGGGCGATGACGGACGCCTGGGAGTTACGGAAGCCGTTCTTCTCGCCGAGGCGCAGCACGTCCTGCCAGGCCTCGGTGGCGGCGGCCCAGACCGGCGTGTCCAGGTCGTCCATGCGGACGGCCTTGGCGTTCTCGTCGGAGTGCTGCTTCATGACCCGCAGGTGCGGGGCGGCGTTGCGGGCGTAGCCGTCGTACGGGCCGACGACCGCGGCCAGCTCGGCGGAGCGCCGGTACGACGTGCCGGTCATCAGGGAGGTGATGGCGCCGGCCAGGGCCCGGCCGCCGTCGGAGTCGTACGCGTGGCCGGTCGCCATCAGCAGGGCGCCGAGGTTGGCGTAGCCGATGCCGAGCTGGCGGAAGGCGCGGGTGTTCTCGCCGATCTTCTGGGTCGGGAAGTCCGCGAAGCAGATGGAGATGTCCATCGCGGTGATGACCAGCTCGACGACCTTCGCGAAGCGCTCGGCGTCGAAGGACTGGTTGCCCTTGCCGTCGTCCTTGAGGAACTTCATCAGGTTCAGCGAGGCGAGGTTGCAGGACGTGTTGTCCAGGTGCATGTACTCGCTGCACGGGTTCGAGCCGTTGATGCGGCCGGACTCCGGGCAGGTGTGCCAGGCGTTGATGGTGTCGTCGTACTGGATGCCGGGGTCGGCACACGCCCAGGCCGCCTCGGCCATCTTGCGGAAGAGCGACTTGGCGTCGACCTCCTCGATGACCTCGCCGGTCATCCGGGACGTCAGGCCGAACTTGGCGCCGTCCTGGACGGCCTTCATGAACGTGTCGTTCACGCGGACCGAGTTGTTGGCGTTCTGGTACTGGACGGACGTGATGTCGTCGCCGCCCAGGTCCATGTCGAAGCCCGCGTCGCGCAGGGCGCGGATCTTCTCCTCTTCCTTCACCTTGGTCTGGATGAAGTCCTCGATGTCGGGGTGGTCGACGTCGAGGATGACCATCTTGGCGGCGCGGCGGGTGGCACCGCCGGACTTGATGGTGCCGGCGGAGGCGTCGGCGCCGCGCATGAAGGAGACCGGCCCGGAGGCGTTGCCGCCGGAGGAGAGCAGCTCCTTGGAGGAGCGGATCCGGGAGAGGTTCAGGCCGGCGCCCGAGCCGCCCTTGAAGATCATGCCCTCTTCCTTGTACCAGTCGAGGATCGACTCCATGGAGTCGTCGACGGACAGGATGAAGCAGGCGGAGACCTGCTGCGGCTGGGGCGTGCCCACGTTGAACCAGACGGGGCTGTTGAAGCTGAAGATCTGGTGCAGGAGGGCGTAGGCCAGCTCGTGCTCGAAGATCTCGGCGTCGGCGGGCGAGGCGAAGTACTTGTTGTCCTCGCCGGCCTTCCGGTACGTCTTCACGATGCGGTCGATGAGCTGCTTCAGGCTCACCTCACGCTGCGGGGTGCCCACGGCACCGCGGAAGTACTTGCTGGTGACGATGTTGACCGCGTTCACCGACCAGAACTCGGGGAACTCGACGCCACGCTGCTCGAAGTTGACCGAGCCGTCGCGCCAGTTGGTCATGACGACGTCACGACGCTCCCAGGCCACTTCGTCGTAGGGGTGGACTCCGGGAGTGGTGTGGACGCGCTCGACGCGGAGTCCCTTGCCCGCCTTGGTGCCCTTGGCGCGGGTGCTCCGTGCCGGACCGCTCGCCGTCTCTGTCATGCCGCCTCCCTGTACGGGCGAAAACGCCCTGAAGTGCCGCGTTTGTTCCCGTGGCACGGTGTTTCTGTCTGGTGCCGAGGACATCTCTCACTGCGTCCCCGGCAGGTCTTTGTGGCGCGCCGCCGCCCGGCCGGGCCCCGGCGCCGAAACCGGGTCCGGCCCGCCGGTCAGTCGGCGGCACCGGCGGGCTCGGGGACCTGTGCCGCCCCCGTGGACCCGCGGTCCTTCTCGTTCTCCCGGCTCCCCTCGACGGCCCCGTCGCCGTCGTCGCCGGGATGCCCCGTCGCCTCCCTGAGCTCCGCGATCGCGGCCTCGAAGTCGTCGAGCGAGTTGAACGCCCGGTAGACGGAGGCGAATCGCAGATAGGCGACGAGGTCGAGTTCCTGCAACGGGCCGAGTATGGCCAGCCCCACGTCGTGGGTGGTCAGCTCGGCGCTTCCGGTGGCCCGCACCGCCTCCTCGACCCGCTGGCCGAGCTGGGCGAGCGCGTCCTCGGTGACGGGCCGGCCCTGACAGGCCTTGCGCACACCGTTGATGATCTTGGTGCGGCTGAACGGTTCGGTGACCCCGGACCGCTTCACCACCATGAGCGAGCACGTCTCCACGGTCGTGAACCGACGGGAGCAGTCAGGGCACTGGCGGCGCCTGCGGATCGACGTGCCGTCGTCGGTCGTACGGCTGTCGACGACACGGCTGTCGGGGTGCCTGCAGAAGGGACAGTGCATGGCTTCCGAACCCTCCTCACAGCAGACTCCATAGCCCCGAAAGGCCCTTCAGCCCCCTCGAAGCAGCCCCCAGCATAGGCGATCTCGGCGGCCTCGAAGACCCGGGGGACCACAACTTATGGGCTGCTGCTGCAATCCAACCACTAGATGTGGGGATTGGCGCATACGGACACGCCCCGCACACATGCCGTCTCCGTACGCACAGGCCCGCCCGGCGCCCCGCACACCCGGACGGGCGTATCGCCGGAAGGCATGCGGAGATAGCGTGGGCACGGCGCGGAGGGGACGTGGGACTACCGCAACAGATGCGGGCCCCACCCCGTCGAACGGGCTGCCGGGTGGCAGACTGGGTCGACATCCCCGAGGTTGTCACCACGGCGGTGAAGAGTACAGCAATGTGCCCTTTTGTTGCGTTTTTGCCTGTAGGCCACCGCGGTAGCCATACACCCAGACACGCAGTACGAGCGAGCGATTCACGTTTTTTCACTCGAACGTGTGTTTGGCGCAACCTTTCGAAAGCTACTACCGTTGTGCAGCAGGGAGACCATCGAGAGGGGCCGACGTGACCACCACCGCCGACAGTGCCACCATCACTGGCCAGGACCGCCCCCAGGGCCGACCTGAGCCGGCGCACGCGATGAGCGACGCCGCGAATCCCGAGGGACACAAGCGCTCCCTACCGGGCCGACCTCCCGGCATCCGGGCGGACAGCTCGGGGCTCACCGACCGCCAGCGCCGGGTGATCGAGGTCATCCGCGACTCCGTGCAGCGCCGCGGATACCCGCCGTCGATGCGGGAGATCGGGCAGGCCGTCGGCCTCTCCAGCACCTCCTCCGTCGCGCACCAGCTGATGGCACTGGAGCGCAAGGGCTTCCTGCGCCGCGACCCGCACCGCCCGCGCGCCTACGAGGTGCGCGGCTCCGACCAGGCCGCCAGCGTGCAGCCGACGGACACGGCAGGGAAGCCGGCCGCGTCGTACGTCCCGCTCGTCGGCCGCATCGCCGCCGGTGGCCCGATCCTCGCCGAGGAGTCCGTCGAGGACGTCTTCCCGCTCCCCCGGCAGCTGGTCGGTGACGGCGAGCTGTTCGTCCTCAAGGTCGTCGGCGACTCGATGATCGAGGCCGCCATCTGCGACGGCGACTGGGTCACGGTCCGCCGCCAGCCGGTCGCCGAGAACGGCGACATCGTCGCCGCGATGCTCGACGGCGAGGCCACCGTCAAGCGCTTCAAGCGCGAGGACGGCCACGTCTGGCTGCTCCCGCACAACTCGGCCTACGAGCCGATCCCCGGTGACGACGCGACCATCCTCGGCAAGGTGGTGGCCGTACTGCGTCGCGTCTGAGCGCCACGGCGGGCGGGCACGCCACGACAGCGCCCCGCCGACCCGACCGGGCCCCGGAACCTCTGCGCCGGTTCCGGGGCCCAGCGCTGTGCGGGACCCGCGCGGTGCGCGAGGCCGGTGCTCAGGCGCCCTCCGTCTCCTGAGCGTCCTCCGCCTCGCGTGCCTTCGCGTCAATGGCGGCGAGGGACCTGCGGACCTGATTGCGGTCGGTGGTGAACCAGAAGTCGGGCAGGGACGCCTTCAGGTAGCTTCCGTACCGGGCCGTCGCCAGCCGCTGGTCCAGTACGGCGACCACGCCGCGATCGCCCGACGCCCGCACGAGCCGGCCCGCGCCCTGCGCCATCAGCAGGGCGGCGTGGGTGGCGGCGACCGCCATGAAGCCGTTGCCCCCGGCCTCCTCCACCGCCTTCTGGCGCGCGCTCATCAGCGGGTCGTCCGGACGCGGGAAGGGGATCTTGTCCATGACGACCAGCTGGCAGCTGGGGCCGGGGACGTCGACGCCCTGCCACAGCGACAGGGTGCCGAAGAGGCAGGTCGCGGGGTCGGCCGCGAAGTTCTTGATCAGCTCGCCCAGGGTCTCCTCGCCCTGGAGGAGGATCGGGTACTCCGGAATGCGGGAGCGCAGCTCCTCGGCGGCCAGCTGAGCGGCGCGCATCGAGGAGAACAGGCCCAGGGTGCGGCCGCCCGCGGCCTGGATCAGCTCCGTCAGCTCGTCGAGCATGTCGCCCCGGTCGCCGTCGCGCGCGGGGCGGGCCAGGTGCTTGGCGACGTAGAGGATGCCCTGCTTGCGGTAGTCGAAGGGCGAGCCGACGTCGACGCCCTTCCACTGGGGCACGTCGTCGCCCTCGGTGCCCTCGGGTGCGAGGCCGAGGGAGGCCCCGACCCCGTTGAAGTCCCCGCCCAGCTTCAGGGTCGCCGAGGTCAGGACGACCGAGCGGTCGGTGAAGAGCTTCTCGCGCAGCAGGCCCGCGACGGACATCGGCGCGACCCGCAGCGAGGCCCCACTGTGCCGATATGCGGCTCCGCCGCGGGGCTCATGCCGCTCGTACCAGACGACGTCCCACTCGGAGCCGTTCGTGATGCGCTCCGCGACGTCGTGCACGGCCTCGACGGAGGCCAGGGCCTGCTTGCGGACCGCGTCCTCGTCCTGCACGGACTTGTCGCGGGTGGCGCCGATGGCCGAGATGACCGTGCGGCTGGCGTCGCGCAGTGCCATCAGGGCGTAGCCGAGGTCCTCCGGGATCTCCTCCAGGCGGCCCGGCAGCGCCAGCTCCATCAGCCGCTCGAAGCCCTCGGCGGCCGTCTGGAGCTGGTCGGCGGCCTTCTCGTTGGCCAGCTTCGCGGCGCGGCGCACGGCGCGGTTGACCTGGCCGGGGGTCAGCTCGCCGGTGGCGACGCCGGTGACGCGGGAGACCAGCTCGTGCGCCTCGTCGACGATCAGCACCTCGTGCTGCGGCAGGACGGGGGCACCCTCAATGGCGTCGATCGCGAGCAGGGCGTGGTTGGTGACGACGACGTCGGAGAGCTTGGCGCGCTCGCGGGCCATCTCGGCGAAGCACTCGGCGCCGTAGGCGCACTTCGTGGCGCCCAGACACTCCCGGGAGGAGACCGACACCTGCGACCAGGCCCGGTCGGAGACGCCCGGCGTGAGGTTGTCGCGGTCGCCGGTCTCGGTCTCGTCGGCCCAGTCGCGCATCCGCAGCAGGTCCTGGCCCAGCTTGCTGGTGGGGGCGGCGGCCTCGAACTGGTCGAAGAGGCCCTCCTCCTCGTCCTGCGGGGCGCCCTCGTGCAGCCGGTGCAGGCACAGGTAGTTCGACCGGCCCTTGAGCATCGCGAACTCCGGGCGGCGGCGCAGCTGGGGGTGGAGCGCGTCGACCGTGCGGGGCAGGTCGCGCTCGACCAGCTGGCGCTGGAGGGCCAGCGTCGCGGTGGCCACGACGACCCGCTCCCCGTGCGCGAGCGCGGGCACCAGGTAGCCCAGGGACTTTCCGGTGCCGGTTCCGGCCTGGACCAGCAGATGGGAGCCGCCGTCGATGGCTTCCTCGACGGCTTCGGCCATGGCCACCTGGCCGGGACGCTCCGTGCCGCCGACGGCGGTGACGGCGGCGTGCAGGAGTTCGGGGAGTGAGGGCTTCGTCATAGCGCGACCACCCTACGACCCGGCACTGACAAACGGGCGGGCAAGGCGGGTTCGAGGGACGGGAGAGGCGATGCGGGGGGCTGGGGGGACGGGTGGGGCAAGAGTGTCTCCGGGACGGGCGACTGGCCTACGGGGGGATGCGGCCCCAGGGGGGCGGGCCCGCGCTTCACGGTGACACGCGCGGCGCCCGTTCGCGGATCATGAGGGCGGCCCGCTTGGCGGGCAGGTCGACCTCGGCGGAGTACCGGTACCCGGCGCCGAGGAACGCCGCGACGGAGGGCGCGTTGCGGACGTCGGGTTCGGCGAGGACCCGCGTGCAGGCGGGCCGTGCGGCGAGGACGAGGTCGGTGACGGCCCGGATGAGCGTGGTCCCGAGGCCCTGCCCGCGGTCGGCGCCGTCGCCGATCAGGAGGTGGAGGCCGGTGTCCTGCGGCCGGACGGGACAGTACCGGGCCAGCGGGTCGAGGTCGGCCCGGTAGATCTCCCAGTAGCTCATCGGCACACCGTCGAGCACGCCTACGCACGGGACGCTGCGTCCGTCGCCGGTGAGCTGCGCCCTCACGTGGTCCGCCGTCACGCTCGGCGGCCCGGTCAGTTCCCAGTACGCGGCGACGGCGGGGTCGTTCATCCAGCGGGCGACGAGCGGAACGTCCCGCTCGGCGTGGACCGGCACCAGGTGGAACACGCCCGCGGGTGTGTCGGCCGGGCCCCAGTCCGAGACCCGGCCGAGCAGGTCGTCCCCCGTCCTCCCGTAGAGGGCGACGAACTCCGCGGGAAGGTGCAGGTCGAGGGTGTCGTCGGCGCTCGCGTCGGTGGAAACCAAGGGTTCGCTCCTTCGGGGACGGAGGGGACACAGGGGCTGGATGGCTGGATGGGCCGGAGTCGGGGCGGCGCCCCGCTCAGGCGCGCAGTGGGTTGGCGATGGTGACGTAGACGGACTGGGTGTCCACCGGGCCGACCAGTTCGTCGAGTCCGCGCAGCCGGGTCAGCAGGTTCGCCTTGCAGCGCAGGACTGGCGAGTCGAGCAGGTGCGCCGGAAGTGAGCCGCCCGGCGCGGCGGAACCCGGGGCCGACCCGCTCAGGAACCGTCGGAAGGCGGCGAGCAGCAGTGTTTCGTCGGCAAGGCCCTGGGAGCCGAAGGCACCGATGAGCCCGAACACGTTGTTCACCGCGAGGTAGTACGCGAAGCGCTCGTCGGTGACGGCGTCGGCGACGAACGTGTCGCTCCGCTCGCCGATGCCCGGCAGCCGGGCGTCGAGTACCGCGCGGTGGGACTCCCGGAAGTAGTAACCCTGGTTGTCGCGGTAGCGGCCGCCGGCGGGCCAGCCGTCGGCGTCCAGCAGCAGGAGCGTGTTCTGCTGGTGCGCCTCCAGGGCGATCCCCGCGTGCGCGTCCAGCCACAGGACGGGACGTACGACGTGGTGAAGGTAGCGCAGGAACCACTCGGCGGCGACGGCCCCGCGCGTGCGGCCGGTCCGCCGGGCGAGTCGGGTGACGAGACCGGCCAGCCGGGAGCTGGGGGCGTCGGCGTCGGTGTCTTCCGGCCCGCCGGAACCGTCCACCCGCGCGTGCGGGCGCGGCGCGACGAGGCCGGCCACGCACGACACGTCGTCCGAGGGCCGGAAGGGGTTGTGCCGGACGACCACGTCGAGTCCGCGCTCGGGACCACCGTCCGGTCCGTCGACGGCGAGCCAGGCCGGGTCTCGGACGATGTCGAAGTCCGGGTGGACGGCCTGCCACTCGCGGGACAGTCCGCCGCGCAGCAGCCGGTGGACCTCGACGCCGCGGTGGAGTTCCTTGCGGAGGTTCTCGCGCCGGGAGTTGGTGACGTGCAGGGCCAGCGAGAGCTTCAGCATGGCGGGCGCGCCGGTGCGGTGGACGGTCCGCAGCGAGGATGTGGGATGCCAGCGGGCGCCCCCGGCACCGAGGTCCCTGAGCAGCCCGGCGTCCAGCAGCGCGGCGGTCGTGGGGCGGTGTTGTACGGCGCGGAACTGCCAGGGGTGCAGGGGCAGGAGCGCGTATCCGTCCGGCGGCACCGGCCCGTCTCCCGCCAGGCGGGCCGTGAGGTCGGGCGCCGTGACCCGGCGGCCGCGCTCGGTCCAGGCCGAGTCGGTGGCGAGGACGGACGGGGCGACGGCCACCCAGTGCAAGGGGAAGGAGCCGCGCAGTTCGGGTGAGTACCGCCGGGCCTCCGCCCCGGTGAGGCCCTCACGGCTCTTGGGGGTGGGATGCAGCGGGTGCCCCAGGAGGAGCGCCTGCTCGGCGGCGAGGAACAGGTCGGTGCCGGCTTCGGCCGGGGAGCCGCCGTCGGGGCTTGCCTCGCGGTCGCGGAGGAATACGGCGGTGCGGCGGACGGAGTCGGCCACGCGGCCGACGAGATCGGTGCCGTCGGGACCGGGGTCGCCGGACGACTCACGCGCGAGCAGCGCGGCGAGCATGACCGCGTCCACGGGCGGCGCCGAGGCCGGGGCGCCGGCCGGCCGCGGGAGGCCGAAGCGGTGGTGTCCGGTGGGGGACCGGTAGCGGACGGGAACGGCCAGGGCGGAGCGGGAGGCGGGGAGGGGGAGGCGCAGGACGCCGTCGTCCGGAACGTCCAGGCCGGCCTCGCGGACCCAGCAGCGGAGCAGGTTCTCGACGGTGGCCGCCTGGGCCGCCGCGTGGTGGCCTGCCATCGGGACATCAGGCGTTGCCGTTGCCGGGGCACCAGGCGTTGCCGGGACACCGGGCGTTGGCGCAACAGCGGGCGTTGCCGGAACCGCGGCGGTCGCCGGTCTCGGAGCGGGGACCGTCCTCGCGGCGAGGGCCGCCGGTGGGGTGGCGGGCGGGCGGGTACCGGTCGGCTCGGGTGCGGGGGTGGTGTGCAACGTGGTCCTCGTGACGTACGGAAGTGGGTGCGGACGGTCTCGGTCTCAGCGCGCCTCGCGCGGCCGGTGGGGTGGGCCGTGGTCGGCGCGGCCCCGTTCCACCGCCTGCACGGCGTCGGCGAGGCGCTCCAGGACCGCCGACGTCTGCTCCTCGGTGACGATCAGGGGCGGCAGCAGTCGTACGACGTTCCTGGCCGGACCGGTCAGATCCACGATCAACCCGCGGCGCAGGCACTCCCGTTGGACGGCGGCGGCGAGTTCGCTCGCGGTGTCGCGGCGCCCGTCGCGGCCAGGTGCCTCGCACCCACCGCCCGGCGCCGTCAGTTCCATGCCGATCATCAGTCCTCGCCCGCGCACGGCGCCGACGCACGCGAACTCCTCGGCCAGGGAACGCAGTCGGGACAGTATCCGGTCACCCAGGGCGGCGGCGTGCGCGGCGAGGCGGTGCTCGCGGACGTGGGCGAGGGTCGCCGCGCCCGCGGCCAGGGCGAGTTGGTTGCCGCGGAAGGCGGCGGCCCCGGGTCCTGCGGCGTGTCCGCCGTCCAGGTCGGCCCGGTGGACCACCGCGGCCAGCGGCAGGCTGCCACCGATCGCCTTGGAGAGGACCAGCACGTCGGGGGTGACTCCGCTGTGCTCCACCGCCCAGAAGGCACCGGTCCGGCCGACGCCCGTCTCGGTCTCGTCGGCGATGAGCGGGACGGACCCTTCGGCCGTGATCCGCCGCAGGTCGCGCAGCCAGGGGTCGGGGACGGGCAGGACGCCGTCCTCGCAACGTACCGGTTCGAGGAGCACGCCGGCGGGCGGTTCACCGGCGTCGGCCGGGCAGCACGCCGTGACGTCCGCAGCGTGGTGGGCGCCGGTGAGGGTGACGACGCGGGTGCGGCCGGTGGCGGCGCGGACGAGGGCGACTGCGGTGGCGACCGGGTCGGTTCCGCCCGGTCCGCAGAAGCGCACGCGCGCGTGGTCGGCGAGGCCGGGCGGCAGGGTGCGCAGCAGTTCGGTGACGAAGGCGTCCTCGACCGGGGTGGTGAGGCCCATGACCTGCAAGGGGGCGCCCGAGTCGAGAACCCTGCGGATCGCCTCCAGCACGACGGGATGGTTGTGCCCAAGGGCCAGGGACCCCGCTCCCGAGGCGCAGTCGAGGTAGCGGCGGCCGTCGGCGTCCTCGATGGTCAGCCCCCGGGCCCGCACGGGCACCACCGGCAGGGCGCGCGCGTAGGTACGCGCCGCGGTCTCGCGCGCCGGCTGACGCCTCGGAACGCCCTCGCTCCCGCCCGCGGGCCGGGCACACGAGCGCACGGCACTGCCGCCGCCGGCCGCGATCACCTCGTACGCGGAACCCCTCACGGCCTCCCCCACCTCCCGCTGTCCGGATGCGATCCGTCGACGGCGGACCCCCACCGCTAGCAACCGCGGCGCGTGCCGGGGGTTACGGGTTGCCCGAAGATCCTTGCCGGCCGGGCGGCTGTGTCCGAACCGTTGCCGTTCCGTCGGAACTCCCCCACAGGCGGCGCATAGTGTGTGGTCCCGTTCCAGGTCGCCGCCGCTCCGGGGAGTTCGGGAAGTCCGGGAGACCGGGCCGGGGCAGCGGAGCGAGCGGCGCGGCACCACGTTCGTTCACAGCAGGGGGAGTCAACACCATGCGATCCATACGTCCGTCGTTCAGCATGCGCGGAAAGGGGCGCGGACGGCGCGGGAGCTCCTCCGCGGCCGCCGTGGCGCTCGTCTCGGCGCTCGCGCTCACCGCCACGGCGTGCGAGTCCGGGGACCCGGAGGCGGGCGGCGACGCCTCCGCCTCCGCGACGGCCGCGGAGGACGGAAACGGCGGGATCCGGATCCCGGACCACATCAAGGACAAGCTCAAGGAACGCGGGATCGACGTCGACGACTGGAAGAACGGCGCCTGGCGGGACTGGAGCAAGGACGACTGGCTGCGCGAGGCGCAGGACTACGTCAACCCGATCATCGCGGGCCTGTGGGACCCGGACCGCATGCGGGACGCCGAGGAGCCGGGCAAGGAGGTCGACGACAACGACCTCTCGGGTGACCAGGGCGTCACCGACCCGGAGCCGGCGCCCGTCGAGGCGCGGGCCGTCGAGCCCAAGTACCACGACAACGCCGCCACCGCGGGCAAGGTGCTCTTCGACTCCCCCCAGGGCTCGATGGTCTGCTCGGCGACCGTGGTGGAGGACCCGGCCAACCCCGGAAAGTCCAACCTGGTCTGGACGGCGGGCCACTGCGTGCACGCCGGCAAGAAGGGCGGCTGGTACCGCAACATCGCCTTCGTGCCGTCGTACAACGACGCCGGCAAGTCGGCCGAGCAACTGCAGAACGCCACCAAGGAGGAGGTCGCTCCGTACGGCGTCTGGTGGGGCGACTGGGCGCAGACCTCGGACCAGTGGATCGAGCAGGGCGGTGCGACGGGCGGTGACGGGGCCTCGTACGACTACGCCGTCATCCATGTGACGCCGGAGAAGGGCAGCGGCGGCAAGTCGCTGGAGGAGACGGTCGGCGCCGCGCTGCCGGTGGACTTCGACGCGCCCGCGGTGCCCGAGGTCGAGAGCATCGAGGCGACCGGCTACCCGGCCGCCCCGCCGTACGACGGTCAGAAGCTGTACCAGTGCCAGGACAAGCCCGGGCGGCTGTCCATCAACGCCGCCGACCCGACGATGTACCGCATCGGCTGCACCATGACCGGCGGCTCCTCCGGCGGCGGCTGGGTCGCGACCGGCTCCGACGGCAAGCCGGCGCTGGTGTCGAACACCTCGATCGGTCCGGTGACGGCGGGCTGGCTGGCCGGTCCGCGGCTGGACAAGGGCGCCAAGGGCGTGCTCGACGCGGTGAGCGGCAAGTTCGCCGGCCAGTGAGCGCGACCCGTACACCGCGCTGAATCAAGTTCACTCACACACGTTCCAACGGGGGTCGTCCCAGCATGCGTTCCACACCCAGGTCCGCCGCGCCACGGCGCGCGCGGCGCACCGCACTCGCCGCCGCCGGTCTCGTCACCGCGCTGACGCTCACCGCCACCGCCTGCGGCGGCTCGGAGCAGGACGAGGCCGCCGCCAAGCCCGGCGGTGACACCTCGCAGGCCGCCGACGCCGGTGACACCGGTGGTGGCGAGGGCGGTCTGCCCGCAGGTGTCGCGGACCGGCTCAAGGAGCAGGGCATCGACGTCGACCGGTGGAAGGACGGCGGCTGGAAGAACTGGGACAGGGACAAGTGGCTCACCGAGGCCAAGGACTTCGTCAACCCGGTGATCGAGGGCCTGTGGAAGCCTGATCGGATGAAGTCCGCGAAGGAGGCCGACAAGACGGTCACCACCCAGGACGCGTCCGCCGACCAGGGCGCCACCGACCCCGAGCCGACCCCGGTGGAGGCCGTCGCCGAGAAGACGCCGTACCACGACAACGCCGCCCCGGTGGGCAAGGTCTTCTTCGACTCCCCCGAGGGCTCGATGGTCTGCTCGGGCACCGTCATCAAGGACGTCAACCACCCGGGCAAGTCCAACCTGGTGTGGACGGCGGGCCACTGCGTGCATGCCGGTGGCAGCGGCGGCTGGTTCCGCAACATCGCCTTCGTGCCGTCCTACAACGACCTCGGCAAGTCCGAGGCGCAGCTGGCCGACGCGACCACCACCGAGATGGCGCCGTACGGCACCTGGTGGGCGAACTGGGCGTCGACCTCGAACCAGTGGATCCAGGGTGGTTCGGAGAACGGCGGCGACGGGGCCGCGTACGACTACTCCGTGCTGCACGTGAAGCCCGAGCAGGGGAGCAAGTCCCTGGAGGAGACGGTCGGTGCCGCGCTGGAGGTGGACTTCTCCGCCCCCTCCGCGACCGAGGTTCCCAGCATGGGTGCCTGGGGCTACCCGGCCGCGGCGCCGTACAACGGGCTGGAGATGTTCAAGTGCGTCGACCGGCCCGGCCGGCTGTCGCTGAGCCCGTCGCTGCCGACGATGTACCGCATCGGCTGCACCATGACCGGCGGTTCGTCCGGCGGCGGCTGGTTCCGGGTGGTGGACGGCGAGACCAAGCTGGTCTCGAACACCTCGATCGGCCCGCTGGAGAACACCTGGCTGGCGGGTCCGCAACTGGGCCCGGAGGCCCGGTCGATGTACCAGAACATGAGCAAGACGTACGGCGGCCAGTGACCGCGCGGCCTGCCGGGGGCTCCTGCTCCCGGCAGGCCGAAGGCCCGCCCCCGCGATGTGCGGGGGCGGGCCTTCTTCGCGCTTGCGGCGCTCGTGCGCTGGGGTGCTCGGGTCAGAGCGCGGGCGCCGGAACGTACGGCGTCAGTTCCGCCGCCAGCTCCTCGTGCACCCGGACCTTGAGCAGGGTGCCCTCCGCGGTGTGCTCCTCGGAGATCACCTCGCCCTCGTCATGGGCGCGGGCGACCAGCTTGCCATGGGTGTACGGCACGAGCGCCTCGATCTCGACCGAGGGGCGCGGCAGCTCGTTGTCGATCAGCGCGAGCAGCTGGTCGATGTTCCGGCCGGTGCGTGCCGAGACGGCGATGGCCCGCTTCTCGACCCGCAGCAGCCGCTGGAGCACCAGCGGGTCGGCCATGTCGGCCTTGTTGACCACGACGATCTCGGGTACGTCGGTGGCGCCGACGTCCCTGATCACCTCGCGCACGGCGGCCAGCTGCTCCTCCGGGACCGGGTGCGAACCGTCGACCACGTGGAGGATCAGGTCGGAGTCGCCGACCTCCTCCATCGTGGAACGGAACGCCTCGACCAGGTGGTGCGGCAGGTGCCGGACGAAGCCGACGGTGTCGGCCAGCGTGTACAGCCGGCCGCTCGGCGTCTCCGCGCGGCGCACGGTCGGGTCCAGGGTGGCGAACAGGGCGTTCTCCACCAGCACGCCCGCGCCCGTGAGGCGGTTGAGCAGCGAGGACTTGCCGGCGTTGGTGTAGCCCGCGATGGCGACGGAGGGCACCTTGTGGCGCTTGCGCTCCTGGCGCTTGATCTCGCGGCCGGTCTTCATCTCCGCGATCTCCCGGCGCATCTTCGCCATCTTCTCGCGGATCCGGCGCCGGTCCGTCTCGATCTTGGTCTCACCGGGGCCACGGGTGGCGAGGCCGCCGCCCTTGCCGCCGCCCATCTGACGGGACAGCGACTGACCCCAGCCGCGCAGCCTGGGCAGCATGTACTGCATCTGCGCGAGCGCCACCTGCGCCTTGCCCTCTCGGGACTTGGCGTGCTGGGCGAAGATGTCCAGGATCAGGGCCGTACGGTCGATGACCTTGACCTTGACGACGTCTTCGAGGTGGATCAGCTGTCCGGGGCTCAGCTCACCGTCGCAGATGACGGTGTCGGCGCCGGTGTCGAGGACGACGTCGCGCAGTTCCTCGGCCTTGCCGGAGCCGATGTACGTCGCGGCGTCGGGCTTGTCGCGGCGCTGGATCACGCCGTCGAGGACGAGGGCGCCGGCGGTCTCGGCGAGGGCGGCGAGCTCGGCGAGCGAGTTCTCCGCGTCCTGCACGGTGCCCGATGTCCACACGCCGACGAGGACGACCCGCTCCAGGCGGAGCTGGCGGTACTCGACCTCGGTGACGTCCTCGAGCTCGGTGGACAGGCCGGCGACGCGGCGCAGTGCCGCGCGGTCGGAGCGGTCGAACTGCTCACCGTCCCACTGCGAGCCGGTCTCGTGGTTCCAGGCGACGTCCTCTTCCATCAGGGCATCGGCCCGGAGGCCCTCGGGATAGGTCTGCGCGAGACGCTTGGTGTCCTGGGAGGGGGAAGAAGAGGAGGTCATTGGATCCTTACGTAGCTGGGAAGGGGGTCGCGCTGCACTTCGGCCGCGACACTCTGCACAACGCACGAGCCGCCGGGGAGATTCCCGCGGCCCGTACCGCGCCGTCCCGAAGATGGTCGCACGGCACGGGCCGTCTCGTCACCGGCTTATTCGCCGTTCGCCTTCTGGGACCCGTGAGCCTTCTTGGACCCGTGAGCCTTCTTGGACGCGGGCGCCTTGGTGGCGGCCGTCGGCTTCCAGTCCGGGTGGCCGGGCATCGGCGGGGTCTTCTCCCCATACAGCCAGCCCTGGAAGAAGGCGCCGAGGTCGCGGCCGGAGATCTCGGAGGCGAGCCGGACGAAGTCCGCGGTGGTGGCCTTGGCGTCCCGGTGGCGGTCGACCCAGACGGACTCCAGGCGCTCGAAGGCGGTCCGGCCGATCTCCTGGCGCAGCGCGTAGAGCACGAGCGCGGCACCGTCGTAGACGTTGGCGCGGAAGATGCCGGTCTTGCTGCCGGAGGTGGGCGGCTTGGGTGCGGCCGGGGGCCCTCCCTTGGCGCGCCAGCCGTCGGAGGCGCCGTAGGCGGCCTTCATGCGCGCCGCCACGGACTTCTCCGCCTTCTCCTCCGCGTACAGCGCCTCGTACCAGGTGGCGTGCCCCTCGTTGAGCCACAGGTCGGACCAGGTGCCCGGGCTGACGCTGTTGCCGAACCACTGGTGGGCCAGCTCGTGGACCATGATCGACTCGACGTACCACGCGGGGTAGCCGGGCTCCGTGAACAGTTCGCGCTCGAAGAGGGAGAGCGTCTGGGTCTCCAGTTCGAAGCCGGTGGTGGCGTCGGCCATGAGCAGGCCGTACGTCTCGAAGGGGTAGCGCCCGACCTTCTTCTCCATCCAGGCGATCTGGTCCGGCGTCTTCCGCAGCCACGTTTCGAGCGCCGCGCGGTGCTTGGTCGGCACGACGTCCCGTACCGGCAGTCCGTGCGGGCCGGTGCGGTGCAGCACCGTGGAGCGGCCGATGGACACCTGGGCCAGCTCGGTCGCCATGGGGTGCTGGGTCCGGTAGGTCCAGGTGGTCGAGCCCCCGGTGCGCTCGACGCCCGCCGGCAGTCCGTTGGCGACGGCGGTGAGGCCGTCGGGCGCGGTGACGCGGAAGGTGAAGCTCGCCTTGTCGGAGGGGTGGTCGTTGCAGGGGAAGACCAGGTGGGCGACGTCGGCCTGGTTGGCCATGGCGAGGCCGTCGGCGGTGCGCACCCAGCCGCCCTGGCGGTCCTCGGCGTACACGGGATCGCTGCTGTGCCGCACGGTGATCCGCGTCCACTCGCCCTCGTCCAGGGCGTCCGCGGGTGTGACGACCAGGTCCTCGCCGGCCGTGGCGAAGGCCGCGGGCTCGCCGTCGACCTCGACGGAGTCGACCTTGCCGTGGGCGAAGTCGAGGTTGACCCGGTCCAGGTCGGCCGTCGTCCGGGCGTCGATGGTGGTGACGGCCTTCAGTGGCTTGGTGTTGCTGCCCGAGTAGGTGAAGGAGAGGTCGTACGCCGTGACGTCGTACCCGGGGTTTCCCAGGTGCGGGTAGAGGCGGTCGCCGACGCCGAGCGGGGCCGGCGGGGCGCTCGCGGCGACCAGGCAGACGGAGACGGCGGAGGCGAGCAGGGCCGCCGCCCCGAGCCTGCGGCGGGAGCCTACGCGGGGGCGCGGACGCGGGGACTGAGAGGCGCGAGGGGCGTGAGCGGTGTAAGGGGTGTACGGCATCCCTCACGGCTATCAGCGCGCGTGTGCCCCGCGGCGACGGCGCGCGCCCGGTGCACCCGAACGGGTACGTCCCGCTCAGGCCCCGGTGGGCTGCGGCTGGGACCGGCTGACGTCGTACACCCCGGCCACGTCGCGCATCGCGCGCATCAGGGCGGGCAGCCGGGCCGCGTCCGGGAGCAGCACGGTGTAGGTGTGGCGGACCCGCTGGCGGTCCGGGGGCTCGACGGTCGCCGAGACGATCTCGGCGCCTTCGAGGGCCATGGCCTCGGTGAGGTCGGCCAGGAGGTGCGGGCGGCCGAACGATTCGGCGAGCAGCGTGACCCTGCACTCGGTGCTCTCGCCCCAGCGCACATCGACCTCGGGGCGCCCGGCGCTCGTCATGCGGGCCACCGCGGGGCACTCCGCGCGGTGCACGGTCACCACTCCCCCGCGGACGGCGAAGCCGGTGATCCGGTCCGGTGGCACGGGCGTGCAACAGCCGGCCAGGCGGACGGTCGCGCCCGGCAGGTCGACCAGTACGTCGGGGGAACCGGCTCCGGAGCCGGGACGGACCTCCGGCACGTCCGCCGTCGGGCGTGGGGCGGGCGCGGGGGCGTCGTCTGCCGGGGCGGCGCCGCGGGCCGGGTTCCCGGCCGCCGCCTCTCCCCCTGCCGCCGCCTCGGTCTCGGGGTCGGCGGACGTGGGCGCCGGACGCGCGGCGAGACGGCGCTGAATGGCGATCCGCGCGGCGGGCGTGTGGGCGTGCTCCAGCCAGTCGCTGGAGGGCTCGGAGGCGGGGTCCTGGCCCATCAGGAGCTGCACGCCGTCGCCGTCGCGCAGCACCGTGCTCATGGTGGCCAGGCGGCCGTTCACCCGGGCGCCCATGCAGGCGTGCGCGTCCTCGCCGTACTGGGCGTAGGCGGCGTCGACGCAGGTGGCGCCCTCGGGGAGGCCGAGGGTGCGGCCGTCGGGGCGGAAGACGGTGATCTCGCGGTCCTGGGCGAGGTCCTCGCGCAGGGTGGACCAGAAGGTGTCGGGGTCGGGTGCGCCGCGCTGCCAGTCGAGCAGCCGGGAGAGCCAGCCGGGGCGCGTCGGGTCGGCGCGTTCGCCGTCGCCCGCGGACTGCTCCTCCGGCGGCGTGGCGTACGGGTTGCCGAGCGCGACGACGCCCGCCTCGGCGACCTTGTGCATCTGGTGGGTGCGGATGAGGACTTCGACGACCTGGCCGTCCGACGGGCGGGCCACCGCGGTGTGCAGCGACTGGTACAGGTTGAACTTCGGGACGGCGATGAAGTCCTTGAACTCCGAGACGACGGGCGTCATACAGGTGTGCAGTTCGCCGAGGACGGCGTAGCAGTCGGCGTCCTCCTGCACGAGCACCAGGAGGCGGCCGAAGTCGGCGCCGCGGAGCGGATCGCGTTTGCGGGAGACGCGGTGCAGGGAGACGAAGTGGCGGGGCCGGATGAGGACTTCGGCGTTGATGTCGGCCTCGCGCAGCACCTTGCGGACGTCCTCGGAGACCTCGGCCAGCGGGTCGTCCGCGCGGGCGGCGTTCTCGTCGACCAGCTCGCGTGTGTGCTCGTACTCCTCGGGGTGCATGACCGCGAAGACGAGGTCCTCCAGCTCGGACTTGAGCGCCTGGACGCCGAGCCGTTCGGCGAGCGGGATGAGTACGTCCCGGGTCACCTTGGCGATGCGCTCCTGTTTCTCGCGGCGCATCACGCCGAGGGTGCGCATGTTGTGCAGCCGGTCGGCGAGTTTGATCGACATCACGCGGACGTCGTTGCCGGTGGCGAGGAGCATCTTGCGGAAGGTCTCGGGCTCGGCGGCGGCGCCGTAGTCGACCTTCTCCAGCTTGGTGACGCCGTCGACGAGGTAGCGGACCTCGGCGCCGAACTCCTCGCCTACCTGATCGAGCGTCACATCGGTGTCCTCGACGGTGTCGTGCAGGAGCGAGGCGGTCAGGGTGGTGGTCTCCGCGCCGAGTTCGGCGAGGATCAGGGTCACGGCGAGCGGGTGGGTGATGTACGGCTCGCCGCTCTTGCGCATCTGGCCGCGGTGCGAGGACTCGGCCAGCACGTAGGCGCGGCGCAGCGGGTCGAGGTCGGCGTCGGGGTGGTGGGCGCGGTGGGCCTCGACGACGTGGCCGATGGCGTCGGGCAGCCGGCCGCGGGCGGTGGAGCCGAGCAGCGCGGCGCGGCCGAGGCGGCGCAGATCGATCCGGGGGCGGGCCTTTCTGCGGGCCGCCGCGGGCGCGACGGGGCCGACGCTCGCGGGCGTCACGGGGCCGGGGCTCGCTGGATTCACGGCCTCCGCGTTCATGGGCACCTCCGGCTGCGTAAACCGGCGGACGGGGTATCCCAGGGCGGACACGGCTCAGGGGATGGTGTCGGTCCCCCGTCCGGGCCGGTGCTTGATGCTATCGAGCCCACCACGTGCGGCCGACCGCCTCTCGCCGAGCGTGAAACGGATCACCCATTCGAGCGATGAGCCGAGGGTTTACGTTTTCGTACTGAGTGTCACGGACCGGGCTGTGGTTCACCCGGCCGTCGTGGTGGCGAGTACCCCTTCCAGCCATGCGGAGTCGAACTCTCCCTCCGCCACGATCACTGCCGGACCGGTCATCTCGACCTCGCCGTCGGGGCGCTCGGTGATCACCAGAGTGCCGCCGGGCAGGTCGACGGTGTAGGTCGCCGGGGTTCCGGTGACCGCCGGGTCGGCGCCGTCCCTGCGCGCGGTGGCGACGGCGACGGCACACGCGCCGGTGCCGCAGGAGCGGGTCTCCCCGGAGCCGCGCTCGTGCACCCGCATCGCGACGTGGCGGGGGCCTCGGTCGACGACGAACTCGACGTTGACCCCGTCCGGGTAGGCGGCGGCCGGCCCGACGGGCGGGGCGGTGTACAGGTCGCCCGCGTGGTCGAGGTCGGCGACGAAGGCGACCGCGTGCGGGTTGCCCATGTTCACGTTCCGCGCGGGCCAGTGGCGCTCGCCGACGCTCACCTCGACGTCGCCCTCGGGGAGCAGCGCGCGGCCCATGCCGACGGTGACGTCACCGTTCTTGGCGAGGTGCACGGTCTTCACGCCCCCGCGCGTGGCGACGGCGAGGTCTCCCTCGGTGACGTGCCCGGCGCGCTGGAGGTAGCGCGCGAAGACCCGCACGCCGTTGCCGCACATCTCCGCGACCGAGCCGTCGCCGTTGCGGTAGTCCATGAACCACTCCGCCTCGGCCGCCATGCCCCGGGCGTCGGGGTGCGCCGCGGACCGCACCACGTGCAGGAGTCCGTCACCGCCGATGCCCGCGCGGCGGTCGCACAGGGCGGCGACGGCGGCGGGGGGCAGGTCGACGGTGTTCTGCGGGTCCGGGACGATCACGAAGTCGTTCTCGGTGCCGTGACCCTTGAGGAAGGCGATCCGCGTGCTCATTCCTCGATCGTACGGGTTGGGTACGACGAGCCGGGGGCGGGAGCCGGGGGGGGGCGCGTGCGGGCGGGGGTCTCAGCCCCGCAGGCGGGCCACTCGCCACACGGCCAGGACGACGATCGCGGCGACCGCCAGGGCGTAGACGATGATCATCCGCCAGTCGGCACGGCGTCCGGATCCGCGCTGCGGGAGGCCGGGCCAGGTGTAGCCGACGCGGCGGGCGGCCATCATGCCCCAGCCGGCCGCGCACGAGCAGATCAGCAGCCCCAGCATGGCGATCACGGCGCCGCTGTCGCCGAAGTCGAAGGCGAGCGGGAAGGCGAACATCAGGGAGCCGAGGGCGGCCAGGCAGACGATGGGCGCGAGCTGCCAGATCCGCAGTCGCCGCTGGGGCCGCAGCTCGACCTCGACCTCGTCCCCGTACATCTCGTCGGGCTCGGGGCCGTCGGCCGCCACGCCCTGCGGGGTCTCGTCGGGGCCGTCGGGGCTCAGGGCGGGCCCGTCCGGCTCCGGGCCACCGGGGCCGGCGGTGCCGTGCTCGGTGCTCGGTGCGGTGTCGCGAGGGCCGGCCTCCATCGCCACGCGCCCTCCCAACTAGGACTCACTCGGTCGATCGAAGCTCGATGATGGCACGCCGTCGGAGGCCGGGATGACGGCCGGGGCGTCCCGATGCCATCACGTGATCAGGCTGTAACCGGTCGTTCGACCAACGACAGGGCGAGCCGCGGAAGTTCCGTGCGATCCGCCACACCCCCACTCAACCAGTGCACCCGCGGGTCGCGCCTGAACCATGAATCCTGACGGCGCGCGAAGCGCTTGGTGGCACGGACGGTCTCCGCGCGCGCCTCGTCGAGCGTGCAGTCACCGGCGAGCGCCGTGAGCACCTGCTGGTAGCCGAGCGCGCGCGACGCCGTACGCCCCTCGCGCAACCCCCGCGCCTCGAGTGCGCGCACTTCCTCGACCAGTCCCGCCTCCCACATCCGGTCGACGCGGCGGGCGATGCGCTCGTCCAGTTCGGGGCGTGCCACGTCGACGCCGATCTGCACGGTGTCGTAGACGGAGTCGTGACCGGGGAGGTTGGCGGTGAAGGGGCGGCCGGTGATCTCGATCACCTCGAGCGCCCGCACGATCCGGCGGCCGTTGCCGGGGAGGATGGCCCGCGCGGCCTCCGGGTCGGCGGCGGCGAGCCGGGTGTGCAGCGCCCCCGAGCCCAGCTCGGCGAGTTCCTCCTCCAGCCGGGCCCTGACCTCGGGGTCGGTGCCGGGGAACTCCAGGTTGTCGACGGCGCCGCGGACGTAGAGGCCGGAGCCGCCGACGAGGACGGGCCAGCGCCCCTCGGCGAGCAGGGCGTCGATCCGCTCCCGGGCCAGCCGCTGGTACTCGGCGACGGACGCCGCGACCGTCACGTCCCAGATGTCCAGGAGGTGGTGCGGGACGCCGCCGCGTTCCCCGGGCGTCAGTTTGGCGGTGCCGATGTCCATCCCACGGTAGAGCTGCATGGAGTCGGCGTTGACGACCTCGCCGCCCAGCCGCTGGGCCAGGAAGACGCCCAGATCGGACTTTCCGGCCGCGGTGGGTCCGACTACGGCGATGACACGGGGGGCGGAGGGTGCGCTGCTCACCGCACCAGTCTCGCAAACCCCGCACCTCGCCCTCGAACGAGTTACGTGACGGTCCGCAGCCGGGGTCGTTGCCCGTTGCGAGGTTCCCGCTCCCCGGACGGCCGGGGCAATGGCCCAGGCCACGCAGTCGGACGCACCGGCTGCCGCGGGATTTCGCCCGCACGAGTAACGTATGGAGTTGAAATGGGCGTTTTTGCACGGCTTCTCCGGAAGTCGAAGAACACCGAGGAGGCGTCGGCCGCCGAGACCGGGGCCGACGGCACGGAGACCGAGCGGGCCGCGGAGGAGACCACGGCGGAGGCCGCGGAGACGGCCGGGTCCGGCCCTCGGAACACCGCGGAGACCGACGAGGCCGCCACGGCCCCGGAGGCCGCCGACTCGGACGGTGTCGGCATCCCCAAGCAGCAGTCCGCCGGGGAGGCCGTCGACAACGAGGCCGACAAGGGCGCCCACACCTGACCGCCCCGTGAGGGAAGGCGAACCATGGGTCTCCTGGACAACTTGAAGGCCAGACTCGGACCGGCGAAGGGCAAGGTCTCCGACCTCGCGCAGCAGCACGAGGACAAGATCGATCGCGGCCTCGACAAGATGGCGCGGACCGTCGACGAGAAGACCAAGGGCAAGTACAGCGACCGGATCCAGACCGGCACGGGCAAGGCCAAGGGTGCCGTGGACCGTCTCGCTCACAAGGACGAGGGAACGGGCGGAGGCGGCGGTACGCCGGGCAGCACCCCGGGCGGTCCTCCGCCGGCCGGACCCCCTCCGGCCTCCTGACCCGTCACACCGGCGGGGTCACCCCCGCGTCGGCGGACGGTCACGGAGCGGATCAGCGCCTCGGCTGACCGGCTCCGTGGCCGTCCGCCGACGCGCTGCCTCGACTACGACTACGACCACGCGGCCGCGACGTACCCCACCCCGTACGGAGCGTCCTCGTACAGCAGCGTGCCCGACAGTCCCGTTCCCCCGGCCGCGCCCGCGAGGACCTGCCAGGGGGCCCGGCCGGACACCTTCAGCCGACGGGCGAGGGAGACGTCCAGCCCGGCGAGGGCGGTCACGTCCGCCGTGCCCAGCGCGCGCCCCGCCGCCGCGTCGAAGGGCGCCGCCCGCTCGTCGAGGTAGCCCGGCGCCTTGAGCGTGCGGCACGCACTGGCGTCGCCCAGCACCAGCAGCGCCATCCGCCCGGCCCGCCCGGCGAGGTCCCGGCCGACGGCGGCGCACCGCTCGGCGGGAAGGTCCTCCCCCACCCCGACGCCCTCGACGGGCGCGTGGGACCAGCCGGTACGCGCGAGCAGCCAGGCCCCGACGGCGAAGCCGTACGGCAGTTCGCTCCCGGCCGCCGGCGTGGCCGCCCCGGTGTCCGGGCCCAGCCGCACGTCCAGGTCCACGCCGAAGCCGCGGAACGAGCCCGGCGTCCCCTGCGGGTAGATCTCCGGCCCGGCCGAGTCCGCGGGTCCGACCACCACGAGCCGGTCGGGCCGGGCGGCGGCAAGCACGCCCAGCGCGTCCGTGCACGCCGCGCGGGCGGCGTCCAGCTCGGGTGCGGCGCCCGCGGCGACCTCCGGGACGAGGAGCGGCGGGCAGGGGCAGACGGCGGCGGCGACAAGCATGATCGGCAGCGTAACCCCGCGCCCCGCCCGGGGTCGCACTCCCCCGCGATCAGTCGCAGCCGCAGCCGCTCGCCACCGCCGGCTGGGGCTCGGGCACGCCGATCTTCGGCAGGCCGAGCATCACGCCCGCGGGCTTGGCCTGGTCGGCCGCGTTGCGCTTCTCCCAGGCGTCGCCCGCGCGGGTGCGCCGCACGTCGAGGACCGCGCCCTCGGCGAGGAGGTGGTGGGGGGCGGCGTAGGTGATCTCGACCGTCACCACGTCGCCCGGCCGGACCTCCTGGCCGGGCTTGGTGAAGTGCACCAGGCGGTTGTCGGGGGCGCGGCCGGAGAGGCGGTGGGTGGTGCCGTCCTTTCGGCCCTCGCCCTCGGCGACCATCAGCTCCAGGGTGCGGCCGACCTGCTTCTTGTTCTCCTCCCAGGAGATCTCCTCCTGGAGGGCGACGAGGCGCTCGTAGCGCTCCTGGACGACCGCCTTGGGGATCTGGCCGTCCATCTCGGCGGCCGGGGTGCCGGGCCGCTTGGAGTACTGGAAGGTGTACGCCTGGGCGAACCGGGCCTCGCGCACCACGTGCAGGGTCTGCTCGAAGTCCTCTTCGGTCTCGCCGGGGAAGCCCACGATGATGTCGGTGGTGATCGCCGCGTGCGGGATGGCGGCCCGCACCTTCTCGATGATCCCCAGGTAGCGCTCCTGCCGATACGAGCGGCGCATCGCCTTCAGCACCGGGTCGGAGCCGGACTGGAGCGGCATGTGCAGCTGCGGCATGGCGTTCGGCGTCTCGGCCATGGCGGCGATCACGTCGTCGGTGAAGTCGCGCGGGTGCGGGGAGGTGAAGCGGACGCGCTCCAGGCCGTCGATGCTCCCGCAGGCGCGCAGCAGCTTGCTGAACGCCTCGCGGTCGCCGATGTCGGAGCCGTAGGCGTTGACGTTCTGCCCGAGGAGGGTGATTTCCGAGACGCCCTCGGCGACCAGGGCCTCGACCTCGGCGAGGATGTCGCCGGGACGGCGGTCCTTCTCCTTGCCGCGCAGCGCCGGGACGATGCAGAAGGTACAGGTGTTGTTGCAGCCGACGGAGATGGAGACCCAGGCCGCGTAGGCGCTCTCGCGCCGGGTCGGCAGCGTGGACGGGAACGCCTCCAGGGACTCGGCGATCTCGACCTGCGCCTCCTCCTGCACGCGGGCGCGCTCCAGCAGGACCGGGAGCTTGCCGATGTTGTGCGTGCCGAAGACGACGTCCACCCAGGGGGCGCGCTTGACGATGGTGTCGCGGTCCTTCTGCGCGAGGCAGCCGCCGACCGCGATCTGCATCCCGGGGCGGCTCGCCTTCTTCGGGGCGAGGTGGCCGAGGTTGCCGTACAGCTTGTTGTCGGCGTTCTCCCGGACGGCGCAGGTGTTGAAGACGACGACGTCCGCGTCGCCGTCGGTGCCCTCGGCGGCGCGGACGTACCCGGCGTCCTCCAGCAGGCCGGACAATCGCTCGGAGTCGTGGACGTTCATCTGGCACCCGTAGGTGCGTACTTCGTAGGTGCGCGTGCCGCCCACTGTCTGGCTCCGGTCGATGCTGCTCATGGCAATAAGGGTAGGCGGTCGGCGGCGATGGCCCGGGCCGCCTGTGGACAACCCGGATCGGGGCTGGTCAGGGCTCGATCAGGCCCGCGCGGATCGCGTACCGGGTCAGCTCCAGGCGATCGCGTACGCCCAGCTTCTGCAGGAGGTTGGCGCGGTGGCGTTCGACGGTCTTGGCGCTGATGAAGAGCAGTTCGCCGATCTCCTTGGAGGTGTGTCCCTCGGCGACGAGCTTGAGGATCTCCTCCTCGCGTTCCGTGATGGGCCGCTCCGGCAGGTCGCCGCCCCGGTCCATGCGGTCCAGGTAGGACCGGACGAGGGCCCGTTCGGCGCCGGGGTAGATGAACGGTTCGTCGCGCACGGCGGCCCGGCACGCCTCGACCAGGTCGCGGTCGGCGACGGACTTGAGGACGTATCCGCAGGCACCGGCCTTGAGGGCCTCGAAGAAGTACTGCTCGTTGTCGTACATGGTCAGGATCAGGATGCGCAGCCCGGGAAGCCGTCGGGAGAGTTCGCGGGCCGCTTGGAGGCCGGTCATGCGGGGCATCGCGACGTCCAGGACGGCCAGGTCGACCTCGGTGGCCCGGGCCGCCGCGACCGCCTCGGCACCGTCACCGGCCTCGGCGACCACCGTGAGGTCGGGTTCGCCGTCCAGGATGAGGCGTACCCCGCGCCGGACGAGGGTGTGGTCGTCGGCGAGCAGGACGCGGATCGGGGGCCGTGCGGACATCAGGGGCTGTCTCCGGTTCGGTCTGCGGAACGCTCCCCGGGCGGGGCGGGGACGCGCAGGCGTACGTCGGTGCCCCCTGCGGGGGCGGGTTCGAAGTGGATCTCGGCTCCGATCAGCAGGGCCCGCTCACGCATCCCCCGGATCCCGGCGCCCTCGGCGGCCGTGCCGAGACCGGTGCCGTTGTCGCGGACGAGCAGTTCGACACCGCCGGCCAGCGGACGCAGGCTGAGCGCGGCGTGGTCGGCGGCGGCGTGCCGGGCGGTGTTGGTCAGGCCCTCCTGGGCGACCCGGTAGAGCACCAGTTCCGCCTCCGGGGCAAGCGGGGGCAGGTCGCCGGGGACGTGGTGCTCGACGGAGAGCCCGTGGTGGGTGAACTCGGCGGCGAGGGAGCGCAGCGCGCTGGGCAGGCCGAGTTCCTCCAGGACGCCGGGGCGCAGTCGGCGGGCGATGCGGCGGATCTCGTCGAGGCCTGACCGGGTGGCCTCCTGCGCCAGCGACACCTCTTCGCGCAGCTCGCCGGGGACCCGGTCGGCGACCCGCTTGAGCTGGAGGAGGACGGCGGTGAGGGTCTGGCCGACCTCGTCGTGCAGTTCGCGGGCGATGCGGTGGCGTTCTCGCTCCTGGGCCTGGAGCGCGCGGCCGGCGCCGGCCGCCCGTTCGGCCTGGAGCCGGTCCAGCATCGTGTTGTACGTGGCGATCAGCTGGGCCGCCTCCGCCGGCCCGGCGACCGCCGGGCGGGCGCCGGGCACCAGCAGGTCGGCGGTGGCCATGGCGCGGCCGAGCCGGTGCAGGGGGTTCAGGCCGATGCGCAGGACGACCGCGTTCCCGGCGAGCAGTGCCGCGAGGCCCACGAGCAGGATCAGAGCCTCGCCGGGCAGGACCGGCGTCGAGACGGTGAGCGGTCCCAGGAGCAGGGCGGTGGCGACGAACAGGCCCGCGGCGTTGAGCGAGAAGATCCGCCAGAAGAGCGACACGGTCCTCTTTCCGCTCCTCCCGGCTTCCGCGCACGACACCGCCGCGGCCAGTCTGCGCGCCCGCGACCGGCTGCGTATATCCGTCACGACACCCATATCGCCACCGTACGTGCGGATGACAGCATGGCGGGGCCGTGAGCACGTCACGTACGTGCGGGAAGTGCGGCAAAGGAAGCAAGACGAATGAGGGGACAGCTCGTGTCAGCACCACGTCTGAGGGCGACGCCGCTGCCGGGTATCGGGGTCCAGTACGACCTGGTGACCCGGGAACACCGCCACCTGTCGGTGGTGGCACACCGCGACGGCGCCCGCACGGTGAACGTCTACCGGGCCGACGACCCCGATTCGTGCGCCCACTCGCTGCGGCTGAGCGGTCCCGAGGCGGGCGCGCTGATCGACGCGCTGAAGCCCTCGCACCACAGCGCCAACCTGCTCTACACCACGGACCTGGGCCTGGTCGCCGAGCGGATCGAGGTGTCCGCCACCTCCCGCTGGAACGGGCGGCTGCTGGGTGAGACGTCCATGCGGACCGAGACCGGCGCGTCGATCGTGGCCGTGCTGCGCCGGGCCGAGGCGATCCCCTCCCCGGCGCCGGACTTCCGGCTCGTGGGTGGTGACACCTTGATCGTCATCGGCACCCGTGAGGGCGTCGACGCCGCCGCGGCGATACTCGGGCAGGAGTGAGCCGGTGCACTCCGCGGTCCTCCTGATCGAGTTCGGTTCCATCATCCTGGGGCTGGGGCTGCTCGGCCGGTTCGCCGGGCGCTACCGGCTCTCCCCCATCCCGCTGTACCTGCTGGCCGGTCTGGCCTTCGGCGAGGGCGGGCTGCTCCCGCTCGGCGCGAGCGAGGAGTTCGTCGCCATCGGCGCCGAGATCGGTGTCATCCTCCTGCTGCTGATGCTGGGCCTGGAGTACACGGCCAGCGACCTCGTCACGAACCTCAAGTCCCACTATCCGGCCGGCCTCGTCGACTGCGCGCTCAACGCGGTGCCGGGTGCGGTCGCCGCGCTGCTGCTGGGCTGGGGCCCGGTGGCGGCCGTCGTCCTCGCCGGCGTCACGTGGATCTCGTCGTCCGGTGTCATCGCCAAGGTGCTGGGCGATCTGGGCCGGGTCGGCAACCGCGAGACGCCGGTGATCCTCAGCGTGCTGGTCCTGGAGGACCTGGCGATGGCGGTGTACCTGCCGATCGTCACCGCGCTGGTCGCCGGTGCCGGGCTGATGACCGGCAGCATCACGCTGGCGGTCGCGCTGGCCGCGGCGGGGCTGGTGCTCTTCGTGGCGCTGCGCTACGGCCGGCTCATCTCGCGGTTCGTCTCCAGCGACGACCCGGAGAAGCTGCTGCTGGTGGTGCTCGGCCTGACGATCCTGGTCGCGGGTGTGGCGCAGCAGCTCCAGGTGTCGGCCGCGGTGGGCGCCTTCCTGGTGGGGATCGCGCTGTCCGGGGAGGTCGCGGAGGGCGCGCACACGCTGCTGAGCCCGCTGCGGGACCTGTTCGCCGCCGTGTTCTTCGTCTTCTTCGGCCTGCACACGGACCCGGCCAGCATTCCGCCGGTCCTGCTGCCGGCCCTCGCGCTGGCCCTGCTCACGGCGGTGACGAAGATCGCCACCGGGTACTGGGCGGCACGGCGCGCCGGGATCTCCGTCAAGGGCCGCTGGCGTGCGGGCGGGGCGCTGGTGGCGCGCGGCGAGTTCTCGATCGTCATCGCCGGTCTCGCGGTCTCGGCCGGCATCGAGCCGTCCCTGGGCCCGCTGGCCACGGCCTACGTCCTCATCCTGGTCGTCCTCGGCCCCCTCACGGCCCGCTTCACCGAGCCGCTGGGGATGCGCCTGTTCGGCCGCCGTGACCGTCCCGACCACCCGGGTGGCGGCGCCCCCGACGGGGCGTCCCGGGCGACTACGGGGGCGGAGGCGACGGTCGGCGACTGACGGCGGGGTCAGCCGCGCGGGGGCTCGGCCATGTCCGGCGTCTGCAGTGTCTGCGGTCTCTGCGGTGTCCCCGCCGCGTCCGGCGTCCGTGGCGCCCACCCCTGGCGGCGCAGGACGGCGGAGACGTCCGGTGCCTCGTAGTGGTCGTCCTTGAGGACCTTGCCGTCGGCGCGACGGCTGACGCTGCCGTCGGGGCCGAGCTTGGTCATGTCGGAGCGGTGGATCTCGGCGATCACCTCGTCCAGGTCGATGCCGTGGACGAGGGCCGTGCCGTGCCGTAGGCGACGTACACGACGTCGGCCAGTTCGTGCGCGAGCCGGTCGAGCGGACCCGTCACCGACACCTCCGCGGCCTCGGCGGCCTCCTCGGCGAGCAGCTCACCTCTGTGCGCGGCCAGGCCGGGCGAGACCTCGGTCGGGATGCTGCGGGCGTCCAGCCCGAAGGCGAGGTGGAAGGCGCGGACCAGGTCGGCGGGCGAGGTGTCGCTCATGCCGAGGACTCTGGCGACCGCCACCGGCAACGGTCCCGCGCTCTCGGGGCCGCGGTGTGAGCTCGGCCCTGGTCAGTGCCGGTGCGGGCTGGCAGGATCGGCCCCATGTCCACGCTGCTCTCCCGTATCGGCAGGCGCCGGGCCGCCCAGGGCGCGGTCGCCGGTGCCGTCGTGCTCGGGCTGCTGCTGTGGTGGCTGCTGCCGCTGGGTGAGAAGCCGCCGGGCGGGAGCATCACGTTCAGCACGGGCACCCGCGCGGGCGTCTACCAGAGGTACGGCGAGCTGCTGCGCTCCGAGCTGCGCAAGGACATGCCGGGTCTGGACGTACGGCTGATGACCAGCGCGGGCTCGCAGGAGAACGTCGAGCGGGTCGCGTCCGGGGAGGCCGACTTCACGATCGCCGCGGCCGACGCGGTGGAGACGTACAAGCTGGCCGGCCGTCCCGGGGCCGAGGCACTGCGGGGGGTCACCCGCCTCTACGACGACTACGTGCAGCTCGTGGTACCGACCGACTCGGACATCCAGTCGGTCGCCGACCTGCGGGGCAAGCGGGTCGCGATAGGGCTGCCCAACTCGGGCGTACGGCTGATCGCCACGCGGCTCCTGAAGGCCGTCGGCATCGATCCGGAGACGGACATCACGCCCCGCGCGGACGGCATCGACACCGGCCCCGGGCGGCTCGGCGACGAACTGGACGCCTTCTTCTGGTCGGGCGGCGTGCCGACCGACGGGCTCAGGCAGATCGCGGAGACGTCCGCCTTCCGGTTCGTGCCGATCGGCGACGACCTCGTGACCGAGCTGCACGAGTCGGGCGGCGCGACCCGCTACTACCGCACCACCAACATGCCGGAGTCGGCCTACCCCACCGTCCAGAACGGCGCCGTGGTGCCCACCATGGCGGTGTCCAACCTGCTGGTGACCCGCGCGGACGTCGATCCGCGGCTCACCGAGTGGCTGACCCGGACCGTGCTGGACAGCCGCGACGGCATCGGGGCGCACGTCCACTCCGCGCAGCTGGTGGATCTGCGTACCGCCATCTACACCGACCCGCTGGAGCTGCACGAGGGCGCCCGGCGCTACTACCGGTCGGTCAAGCCGTAGGCGCCCTGCCGTCTACCGGCCACCGGAGCCGTAGGGCCGCTCGGGCTCCTTGAGCACCGTGCCCGTCCTCGGCACCGTGACGGTCACTACCAGACCGTGCGGCGAGTGGTGGCCGAAGGAGATCGAACCGTCGCCCGCCGCGAGCAGCGCCCGGCAGATGGACAGACCGAGCCCCGAGCCCTTGATGTTCTGGTGCCGGCCGCTGCGCCAGAAACGGTCGCCCACGCGCGCGAGCTCCTCGTCGGTGAGCCCGGGGCCGTTGTCGGTGACGACGACGGAGGCGGCGTCCCCGGTGGAGGCCACCTCGACCCGGACGGTCTCCTCCGGCGGCGTGAACTTCACCGCGTTGTCGATGACCGCGTCCAGGGCGCTGGAGAGGGCCACCGGGTCGGCCCAGCCCGTGGTCGGCGGGCACTCCCCCACCAGCCGTACGCCCTTGGCCTCGGCCGTCGGCGCCCAGGCCGCCACCCGCTCGGCGGCCAGCGCGCCGACGTCGGTGACCTTCAGGTCGGCCTGGCTGTGCTCGGCCAGCGCCAGGTCGAGCAGGTCGTCCAGGACCCGGGCCAGGCGTTTGCCCTCGGTCTGGACGGAGGCGATCTCCTCGTTGCCCTCCGGCAGTTCCAGGGCGAGCAGTTCGATACGCAGCAGCAGGGCCGCGAGCGGGTTGCGCAACTGGTGCGAGGCGTCGGCGACGAAGGCGCGCTGCTGCTCCAGCACGTCCTCCACGTGGTCGGCCATCTCGTTGAACGACCCGGCGAGGCGTCTCAGCTCCGGCGGCCCGCCGGCCGGCGCGACCCGGGACTTGAGCCGCCCGGTGGCGATGTCGTGGGTGGTGGCGTCGAGGACCCGCACCGGCTTGAGCACCCAGCCGGTCAGCCGGAGCGCGGCGCCGACGGCGAGCAGCATCGCGGCGATCTCACCGGCGCCGATCACCAGCCAGCCACGCAGGGTGCTCGACCGCATCGAGTCGGTCGGCGACTCCGTCACGACGACCGCGACCACGTCGCCGTCCCGGATGACGGGCGAGGCCACCACCAGTTGTCCGTCCTGCCAGGGCCACACCTGTCGCGGGTCGTGGCTGCGACGGCTCAGCAGCGCCTCGTCGAAGGAGTCGCGTACCTCGCCGGTCTGGGGCAGGAACCAGGTGGTCGGCGCGTTGGCCATCGGGATGTGGTTGCGGTAGAAGACGCCCGCCTTGATGCCGTAGACCTCGTAGTAGCTGGTCAGCTCGGTCTGGAGGGTCTCCAGGCGTTCGTCCGTGCTGGTCGGGCGGGAGCCGCCCGGCGCGTCCTCGGTGACGAACTGGGCGAGCGCGGCGAAGCGTGCGGTGTCGTCTATGCGGTCGATGACGACCTTCTGCTGCTCCGCGCGTGCGACGCTCACGCCGAGCGGAACGCCGAGCGCGAGCAGTACGGCCGCCATCAGGACGATGAGCAGCGGGAGCAGGCGTGTGCTCACCCGGCCCCGCTATCCGGTGGGCGCGACGAGGCGGTAGCCGACGCCGCGGACGGTCTCGATGAGCGCGGGCATGCGCAGCTTGGCGCGCAGGGAGGCGACGTGCACCTCCAGGGTGCGGCCGGTCCCCTCCCAGCTGGTCTGCCAGACCTCGCTGATGATCTGCTCGCGGCGGAACACCACGCCGGGGCGCTGGGCGAGCAGGGCGAGGAGGTCGAACTCCTTGCGGGTGAGCTGGACGGCCGTGCCGTCGACGCTCACCTGGCGGGTCGGCAGCTCGATGCGCAGGGCGCCGTGGCGCACCGCGGTCTCGGTGCTCCCGGTGGCGTCCTCCTGGACGGTGCGCCGGCTGACGGCGTGGATCCGGGCGAGCAGTTCCCCGGTGTCGTACGGCTTGACCACGTAGTCGTCGGCACCGAGGTTGAGGCCGTGGATGCGGGAGCGGACGTCGGAGCGGGCGGTGACCATGATGACCGGGGTGCTGGTGCGCTTGCGGATCTTGCCGCAGACCTCGTAGCCGTCCTGGTCGGGCAGGCCGAGGTCGAGAAGGACGACGCCGAAGCCGTCGACCTCCGGGACGAGCGCCTGGAGCGCCTCCTCGCCGCTGCGCGCGTGGGTGACGTCGAAGCCGTGCCGTGCCAGGATCGCGGACAGGGCGGCGGCCACGTGGTTGTCGTCCTCGACGAGCAGCAGTCTCATCCGGGCTCCCTTCGGTTCATCGGCCGTACGCCCAGGTCGCGTAGAAAGTGCGAAAGACGCGTGCAGGCGCGTGCGCGCCCTGTGCAGTGACGCTGATACAGAGGGACCGCGTCAAGGGGCTTCGGGTTGCGGCCGCTCGAAGTTATCCGGCCGATATGCGCCCTGCTCACAAGTGCTACGACCAGTGTCCGATTGCTATCGGATCGTGATGCTCAGATCTCCCTCAGATGTAGAGACGCGCAGTGGCCCCGGTCACTACTGTCCTCCGAAACCGAGGAGGACGGAGCCCGAGAGCGATGACCGAAGTATCGGTGGCCAAGGAAGACAAGGCCGCGACCGACGAACTGGTCGTCCTGAAGAGTGTCAACAAGCACTTCGGCGCGTTGCACGTGCTCCAGGACATCGACCTGACGATCACCCGCGGCGAAGTTGTCGTGGTCATCGGACCCTCCGGGTCCGGCAAGTCCACCCTGTGCCGCACCATCAACCGTCTGGAGACCATCGACTCGGGGTCGATCGCGATCGACGGCAAGCCGCTTCCCGCGGAGGGCAAGGAACTGGCCAGGCTCCGTGCCGACGTCGGCATGGTCTTCCAGTCCTTCAACCTCTTCGCGCACAAGACGGTGCTGGAGAACGTGACCCTGGGCCAGGTCAAGGTCCGCAAGGTCGACGCCAAGAAGGCCGAGGAGAAGGCCCGCGCGCTGCTCGACCGGGTCGGCGTGGGCGCCCAGGCGGACAAGTACCCCGCTCAGCTCTCCGGCGGTCAGCAGCAGCGCGTCGCCATCGCGCGGGCGCTGGCCATGGACCCGAAGGTCATGCTCTTCGACGAGCCGACGTCGGCTCTCGACCCCGAGATGATCAACGAGGTCCTGGAGGTCATGAAGCAGCTCGCGCGTGACGGCATGACCATGGTCGTGGTCACGCACGAGATGGGCTTCGCCCGCTCGGCGGCCAACCGCGTGGTGTTCATGGCCGACGGCCGCATCGTCGAAGAGGCGACGCCGGACCAGTTCTTCAGCAACCCGCGCAGCGACCGTGCCAAGGACTTCCTGTCGAAGATCCTTCACCACTGAGACCTCGTCTCCCGCGCCTGATCGCCAGATCGTCTGATCACAGCCAAAGGATGTTCACCATGAAGCTTCGCAAGGTCTCCGCCGCCTCGGCCGCCGTGCTCGCCCTCGCCCTGACCGCCACCGCGTGCGGCGGCGACGACAAGGACAGCGGCTCCTCCGGCGGTGACGGCAAGAAGATCACCATCGGCATCAAGTTCGACCAGCCCGGCCTCGGCCAGAAGACCCCGGACGGCTACGCCGGCTTCGACGTGGACGTCGCCACGTACGTCGCCAAGAAGCTCGGCTACACCGAGGACCAGATCGAGTGGAAGGAGTCGAAGAGCGCCGACCGCGAGACCATGCTCCAGCGCGGCGACGTCGACTTCATCGCCGCGACGTACTCGATCACCCCGGAGCGCCAGGAGAAGGTCGACTTCGCCGGGCCGTACCTGCTCGCGCACCAGGACGTGCTCCTTCGCGCCGACGACAGCAAGATCAAGTCGCCTGAGGACCTGAACGACGCCAAGCTCTGCTCGGTCACGGGTTCGACCTCGGCGCAGAACGTCAAGGACAAGCTGGCGCCCAAGGCCCAGCTCCAGCCGTACCCGACCTACTCGGCCTGCCTGCCCGGCCTGCAGAACGGCGCCATCGACGCGCTGACCACCGACGACTCGATCCTCGCCGGTTACGCCGCCCAGTCGCAGTTCAAGGGCAAGTTCAAGCTCGGCGGCTTCAAGCTGACGAACGAGAACTACGGCATCGGCGTCAAGAAGGGCAGCGACCTCAAGGACAAGATCAACACGGCCCTTGAGGAGATGGTCTCCGACAAGTCCTGGGACAAGGCCGTCGAGGACAACTTCGGCCCGGCGAACTACAAGAACGAGCCGGCGCCCAAGATCGGCGACATCAAGAGCTGAGGCCAGAGCCTGACGGGGTGCGCCGCCCCGAGGAGGGGCGGCGCACCGGGGGCGGGCATCCCTACACGCGGAAGCGCGGGAGATCGTGTTCGACTTTGTTAAGGATTACGACCTACTGGGAGCCTTCTGGACGACGGTGCAGCTCGCTGTGCTCTCGGCCGTCGGCTCCCTGATCTGGGGCACCGCACTGGCCGCCATGCGCGTCGGGCCGGTGCCGCTGATGCGCGGCTTCGGGACCGCGTACGTGAACACCGTGCGGAACATCCCGCTGACCGTCATCATCCTGTTCACGTCGCTGGGCCTGAACCAGACGCTGAGTGTCTCCCTCGGCGCGAACGACGTCGAGACGATCAACTTCCGGCTCGCTGTGCTCGGCCTGATCCTCTACACCTCGTCCTTCGTGTGCGAGGCCCTGCGCTCCGGCATCAACACGGTGCCGGTCGGACAGGCGGAGGCGGCACGGGCGATCGGGCTCAGCTTCGGACAGGTGCTGCGCCACGTGGTGCTGCCCCAGGCCTTCCGTTCCTCCGTCGTCCCCATGGCGAACGTACTGATCGCTCTCATCAAGAACACCACGGTGGCTGCCGCCATCGGTGTAGCCGAGGCGGCGCTCCTCATGAAGGAGATGATCGAGAACGAGGCACAGCTGCTGCTGATCTCCGCGGTCATCGCCTTCGGTTTCGTGGTCCTGACCCTGCCGACCGGCCTGTTCCTCGGTTGGCTGGGCAAGAAGGTGGCGGTGAAGCGATGAGTTCCGTTCTCTACGACGCCCAGGGCCCTCGTGCCAAGCGGCGCAACATCGTCTTCACGGCGGTGTTCATAGTCGCCCTCGCGGCCCTGCTGTGGTGGGTGTTCAGCACCCTCGACGAGAAGGGCCAGCTGGAGTGGGCCCTGTGGAAGCCCTTCTTCTCCGGCACCGAGGCCTGGACCACGTACATCTGGCCGGGCCTGGAGAACACCCTCAAGGCCGCCGCCCTCGCGGTGATCATCGCCCTGCCGCTCGGCGCGGTCCTCGGCATCGCCCGGCTCTCGGACCATGTGTGGGTGCGGGTCCCGGCGACGGTAGTGGTCGAGTTCTTCCGGTCCATCCCCGTGCTGGTCCTGATGATCTTCGGCCTCGCCCTGTTCGCCGAGTACACGAACGTCAGCTCGGACGACCGTCCGCTGTACGCCGTGGTCACGGGCCTGGTGCTGTACAACGCCTCCGTCCTCGCGGAGATCGTCCGGGCGGGCATCCTGGCTCTGCCCAAGGGCCAGTCCGAGGCGGCCATGGCGATCGGTCTGCGCAAGGGCCAGGTGATGCGGACCATCCTGCTGCCGCAGGCGGTCACCACGATGCTGCCGGCGATCGTCAGCCAGCTCGTCGTCATCCTGAAGGACACCGCCCTCGGCGGCGCGGTCCTCACCTTCCCCGAGCTGCTCGCCTCGGCCAACACGATGAGCGGCTACTACGGCGCCAACGTGATCGCCAGCTTCACCGTGGTCGCGGTCATCTACATCGCGCTCAACTTCCTCCTCACGAGCTTCGCGAGCTGGCTGGAACGCCGACTGCGGCGGGCCAAGAAGTCGACCGGTGCCGTGCTCAAGGCGGACGACACGGAGGCCGTGGGAACCGGAACCGGCCGCACGACCTGACGCGCGAGGCGGTTGATCACTTCGTACGACCATCACGGAGGCAGTGGCATGATCGCCACTGCCTCCGTCACTTGACGCAAGCAGCGGCAATAGGTTGCATACGTTCTGTGACCGTGCACCCTGCTCCAACGTCCTGTTCACCTACGTCCCCCGGGACACCGCCACGGGCAGGGGGCGCCGCACCGTGGACCCGGTGATCATCACCGGAGCGGGGCCCGTCGGGCTCACGCTCGCCCTGGCGCTGGCGCGGCAGGAGGTGCCCTGCGTCGTCCTCGACGAGGGCCCCGGCAAGGACGAACCCCGCCCCGCCCGCACCGTCGTGCTGCGCCCGGAAGCCGTCGCGCTCGTCGAGCGGCTCACCGGCACACCGCTGGCCGGGCTGGGATCCCGTTGGGCCGGATGGCGGTCCGTGCGGCGCAAGCAGGTGATCCGCGACGTCGAGTTCGGCGAGGACGAGCCCCCGCCGCTGCACATCGCCCAGCACGAGCTGACCGAGGTCCTGCGCACGGCACTCGCCCGCGAGTCCCTGGTCAAGGTGGCGGTGGACAGCCGCCTGGACGGCGTCGAGCAGGAGAAGTCGGGCGTCACCGCGCACACCCGCGGCCCGGCCGGCACCTGGTGGCGCGGCAGTTACCTGGTCGGCTGCGACGGCCCCCGCTCCACCGTCCGCAAGCTCCAGGACATCCGCTTCCCCGGCCGTACGGCGGTGGAACGATACGCCGTCGCCGCGCTGCGCACCGAACTCCCCTGGGCCGACCAGGCGTTGCTGCACCGGATGCCGCCGTGGCGGACGTCCGGCCCGTCGGCCGGCGAGGTCGTGGCCCGCCCCCTGCCGGACGGCGTCTGGCGTCTGGACTGGCTGCTGCCGCCCGGCAAGGACCTGGTCACGCCCGAGCTGCTGGTGAACCGCGTCCGCGAGACCCTGACCGGCTGGTCCGACGGCGCGCCCGCGGCCTACGAGCTGCTCGACACCGGCGTGCACACCGTCCACCACAGGCTGGCCCGGCGCTGGCGGGTGGGCCGCGTGCTCCTCGCCGGGGACGCCGCCCACCTGCTGGGTGCCCTGGGCACACAGGGTTTGGAGGAGGGGTTGCTGGACGCCGACAACCTCGCCTGGAAACTCGCCCTGGCCTGGCATCACGGGCCGCGCGAGGCACTGCTCGACAGCTACCAGACCGAGCGGCGCACGGCGATCGCCGCGCGGCTGCGCGCCGCCGACCAGGTGCTCCCGCTGCTGCGCGGGGGCGGCGGACTGCGGGCGTACGTCCCCGGATCGTCCCGCGGCCACGACACGCTGCTCGCCGACGGTCACCTGGGGCGCGGCGCGCTGGGTGCGCCGGGAACGTACGCCGGCTCGCCCCTCGCCCCCGCGGACCTGGCCGGAGCGGCGGAGGTCGGCACGGCGCCCGGGTCGCCCGTCACCGATGTGCGGGTCACTGCGGAGGACGGCACCTTCGTACAACTGCGCGACCGGCTCGGGCGCGGGGCGCTCCTGGTGGTGCTGATCGCGCCGGGCACGGGAGTGTGGGAGCGCAAGCACTGGGTGACGGCCGGGATCATGCCCCGGCTGGCGGCGGCGGTGACGGCGCTGCCCCACCGGGCCGAGCTGCTGGTCGCCGAGAGCTATCCCGGTGCCGCCGCGCACACGGTGCTGCTGGTGCGGCCGGACGGTCATCTGGTCACGGCCCTGGCCGGGGTGCGCCCGGCCGATCTGTACGCGGCCGCGGAGGCGACGCTGGGCGGGCCGTCGGTCACGGCGGGTGCCGCGGAACAGGAGAGGGGCGCGGGAGCTTCGGCAGGTTCCCGCTGACCGGGCGGTCGTCGTCCGCATGTTGACGGTGAGTTGACCGGTCCGCACCATCATGGTCTACTCCGGATCGTGACCGACACCTGCGTGTGCCTGTGGCGGAGGGTCCATATGGACCTCGTCCGCTATGCGGGCTGCGTGTGTCGGCCGTCCTGCTGAATTCGCTTCCCTCTCCTTCGCGCGCGCCGCGTCCGACGGCTCACCGCGCGCCCCCTCGCGAACTTCCAGGACGGTATCCGTGTCTGTCTCCTCCCCTGCCGCGGCCTCCCGCGCCGCGGCTCCGGCCGCTCCCACGCAGGCCGAACTCCTCGACTTCGCCCGGCGCACCGCCGCCGACGCCGCGCTGATCGCCTCCCTGCCGCTCGACCCCGAGGGCCGCACCTGGGTGCGGCTGGAAGGGCCCGGTGGCAGCGAGGCGTGGCTGATCGGCTGGCCGCCCGGCACGGGCACCGGCTGGCACGACCACGCCGAGTCCGTGGGTGCCTTCGTGACCGCCGCGGGCGAGCTCAAGGAGAACGCGCTCGCCGCCCGCCTGCCCACCGACGGCTGGAAGACCCTGGAACTCGCCGACGACGTGGACCGGGAACGCCGGCTCCCGGCCGGCCGGGGGCGTGCCTTCGGCCGGCACCACGTGCACGAGGTGCTCAATGAGTCGCCCGACCGGCACGCGGTCTCCGTGCACGCCTACTACCCTCCCCTGCCGCAGATCCGCCGCTACAGCCGAGGTGGGCAGACCCTGCGCCTGGAGCAGGTCGAGCGCCCGGAGGACTGGCAGTGAGCGAGCCGACCGGGGTGGACGAGCTGCTGGAGCGGGTGCGCGCCGGGTACCGGCGGATCGCTCCGGACGAGGCGTACGACGCCGCCGAGGCCGGTACGGCGCTGCTGGTGGACATCCGGTACGCCGCCCTGCGGGAGCGGGACGGCGTGATCCCCGGCGCCCTGGTGGTCGAGCGGAACGAGCTGGAGTGGCGGCTGGACCCGCGAGGCAGCCACCGGCTCCCCGAGGCCACGGACCACGACGTGCGGGTCGTCGTGGTGTGCAACGAGGGCTACGCCTCCAGTCTGGCGGCGGAGTCGCTGCACCGGCTCGGACTGCACCGGGCCACCGATCTGGTCGGCGGCTTCCAGGCCTGGCGCGCGGCGGGGCTGCCGGTGACCGCCGCGGTTCAGTAGTCGACGGGGCAGTACAGGAGGGCTGTGTCCGCGTTGCCCTTGGTGACGAGGCGGATCGGCGTGTGCCTCTCGGCCGCCCTGCCGCGCAGCAGGGCGATGGTGTTGCGGACGGCCAGTTCGCCGGTGTTTCCCGCCGAGTTGGAGACCGTCGCGGAGAACCGGCCGTCCTTCAGCGCGGCCAGGGCCTCGTCGGTGCCGTTGACCGTCACGATCCTGACCCGGTCGGCGCCGGCCGCGTCGAAGGCCTCGCGGACGGCGAAGGCCATCTGCTCGTTGGCGACGAAGGCGTAGTGGAGGCCGGGATGGGCCCGGGCCCTCCTGCCGGCGACCTCCCCGGCCGTCCCGGCGTCGAACCTGCCGGGCTGCTCGGCGACGACTTCGGCGTTGTCCGGCAGGGCGTCGGTGAAGCCGCGGACGAGCAGGTCGGAGGCGGCGCCGGGGGCGCCCGCGACGATGCCGACCTGCACGTCCCGGCCGCGTCGTCTGCGACCCAGCGGGCGTCCAGCCGGCCGACGGCCTCCAGGCCGACGACGACCGCTCCCAGGAGGTCGTCCGGATCGGTGCTCACGGGGGTCAGGAGGACGGGGACGTGCGCCTTCCGGGCCTGCTCGACATCCCGCTTCAGCGCGTCCGTGTCGACGGTCCGAAGGATGATCGCGTCGACCTCGCGCTCGATCATGCCGGCGATGTTGGACAGCTCGGTCGCCGCGTCCTGTTCGGAGTTGGCGGTGACCATCCGCGCGAAGTTGTTCCTGGCCGTGATCTCCACGGACCGTTGCAGGCAGGTGTGGAAGGTACCGTCGCCGCCGTTGACGAACCCGAGGGTGAGCGGGCCGTCGTCCGCGGAAACCGGCCCGGAGGAGTGGAGACCGCAACCGCTCAGGAGCAGCCGGCGCCGAGGAGCAGAACGTGCGTCGCTCTTCGGCGGCGCGCGGACGTGGGCATGGCGGGGCCGCCTTTCGGGCGTGCTGGAGGGTGTCCGCGGCTCGGGCGGTCACGCGACGGCGCAGACGGTACCGCCGTGCGGAAGGTGTTCACCCCGCCGGGAGCGCAAGGTTTTCCTGCGCGCTCGTCGCCCCCGCGCAGCGGCGACCGTGACGCGTCAGAAACCGTCCTCGCCGAGGAACTCCGTGTCCTCGCCCTCTTCCTCCAGTGCCTGGCGGACCACCCGCAGGGCCATGCCCTCGGGGTAGCCCTTGCGGGCCAGCATGCCCGCGAGGCGGCGCAGCCTCTTGTCGCGGTCGAGCCCTCTGGTGGCGCGCAGCTTCCGGGCGACCAGTTCGCGTGCGGTCTCCTCCTCCTGCTCGGAGTCCAGCCGGGAGACCGCGGCGTCGATGAGTGTGCTGTCGACGCCCTTGGTCCGCAGTTCCCTGGCGAGGGCGCGCCGGGCCAGGCCGCGGCCGTGGTGCCGGGACTCCACCCAGGCCTCCGCGAAGGCGCTGTCGTTGATCAGGCCGACCTCCTCGAACCTGGACAGCACCTCTTCGGCGGCCTCGTCGGGGATCTCCCGCTTGCGCAGGGCGTCGGCGAGCTGGCTGCGGGTGCGCGGGGTCCCGGTCAGCAGGCGCAGGCAGATCGCCCGTGCCTGCTCGACCGGGTCCCGCGGAGGCTCCCCCTTCTCGGCCCTCGACGAGGAAGTGGCACCTCCGTCCTCGGTGAACGGCTCCGCACGCCCGCGCCGCCGGCGCGTGCCGCCCGTCGCACTGGCTCGTCCGCCTCTCCGGCGCGCCTCGCCGTCACCTTGGCGCTCCTGGCCGCCGTCGGGTGGGCCGACGGCGGTCTGTTCCGTCTCGTACGGGGCCGCGGTCGCCCCGTACGCGCCGTCGCTCGTCCCGGCGGGGCCGTTGGCGTACTCGGCCCAGTCGGTTCGTCGTGTCACGGGTCAGCTCTTGGCTGCCGCGGCCTTGGACTTGGTGGCCTTGGCGGTCGCGGGGGCGGGCACCGCCGGTGCGGCGTCGGCCGGGGCGGCGTCCGTACCCGGCTCGGCGGCAGGCTCCTCGGGACGCACGCCGACGCCCAGCTTCTCCTTGATCTTCTTCTCGATCTCGTTGGCCAGGTCGGGGTTGTCCTTGAGGAAGTTGCGCGCGTTCTCCTTGCCCTGGCCGAGCTGGTCGCCCTCGTACGTGTACCAGGCGCCGGCCTTGCGGACGAAGCCGTGCTCCACGCCCATGTCGATCAGGCCGCCCTCGCGGCTGATGCCGTGGCCGTAGAGGATGTCGAACTCGGCCTGCTTGAAGGGCGGCGCGACCTTGTTCTTGACGACCTTGCAGCGGGTGCGGTTGCCGACCGCGTCCGTGCCGTCCTTCAGCGTCTCGATGCGGCGGATGTCGATGCGCACGGAGGCGTAGAACTTCAGCGCCCGGCCACCGGTCGTGGTCTCCGGGGAGCCGAACATGACGCCGATCTTCTCGCGGAGCTGGTTGATGAAGATCGCGGTGGTCTTGGACTGGTTGAGCGCGCTGGTGATCTTCCGCAGGGCCTGGCTCATCAGCCGGGCCTGCAGACCGACGTGGCTGTCGCCCATCTCGCCCTCGATCTCCGCGCGCGGTACGAGCGCGGCGACGGAGTCGATGACGATGAGGTCGAGGGCACCGGAGCGGACCAGCATGTCCACGATCTCCAGGGCCTGCTCACCGTTGTCCGGCTGGGAGAGGATCAGGTTGTCGATGTCGACGCCGAGCTTCTTCGCGTACTCGGGGTCGAGGGCGTGCTCCGCGTCCACGAACGCGACCTGGCCGCCCGCCTTCTGCGCGTTCGCCACCGCGTGCAGGGTCAGGGTCGTCTTGCCCGAGGACTCGGGGCCGTAGACCTCCACGACCCGGCCGCGCGGGAGGCCGCCGACACCGAGGGCCACGTCGAGCGCGGTCGATCCGGTGGGGATGACCTCGATGGGCTCGTTCGGCCGCTCGCCCATGCGCATGACCGCGCCCTTGCCGAATTGCCGTTCAATCTGTGCGAGCGCGGCATCCAGGGCCTTCTCGCGGTCGGTTCCTGCCATGGGTTCCACCCGGTTTGCTTGATTCGATCGCTTCACGTCGAAGACGCTAATGCCTGCCACTGACAATGCCCCGCGCCGCGGGTCCGGCCTGTGGATAACTCGGGCGCTTCTCCGTCCAAACCCCGTCGAATCACCCGTCATGAGCCTCGCCGGAGCCTCCATGAGAATGGATGTTCGATTTTCGTGTCAAGCGCACCGCGCGGCACTTCCGAGCGTACGTCCGCCGCACCGGCGGGGGCCCGAACCGGCCGCGCACACCGAGGTGGACGCTCAGGCGGAGGGGCCGCTGCCGGTCCCTTCCGGTCCGGGGCGTCCCAGTTCCCGCCGCCGGGTCCACAGCTTGCGCAGGCGCGTGGCGCCGCCGGGCCCGGACGGACGGTTCCGGCGCCCGTGGACGCGGGGGTCGTCGGTGACGTCGTAACGCTTGACGTACGCGCCGAGGAACGCCTGGAGCGTGGCGATCGCCGGGATGGCGATCAGTGCGCCGACGGCGCCGAGCAGCGCGGTGCCCGCGACGACCGAGCCGAACGCGACCGCCGGGTGGATGTCCACGGTCTTGGAGGTCAGCTTCGGCTGCAGCACGTAGTTCTCGAACTGCTGGTAGATCACCACGAAGATCAGGACCCACAGCGCGTACCAGGGGTTGACCGTGAAGGCGATCAGCATGGGCAGCGCACCCGCGAGGTAGGTGCCGATGGTGGGGATGAACTGCGACACCAGGCCCACCCAGACGGCGAGCGCGGGGGCGTAGGGCACCTCCAGGATTTCCAGCAGGACGTAGTGCGCCACACCGGAGATCAGCGCCATCAGGCCGCGCGAGTACAGGTACCCGCCGGTCTTGTCCACGGCGATCTCCCACGCGCGCAGGACCTCGGCCTGCCGGGCGGGCGGCAGGACGGAGCAGAGCCCGCGACGCAGCCGGGGGCCGTCGGCGGCGAAGTAGAACGAGAAGAGCAGGACCGTCAGCAACTGGAAGAGACCGCCCAGGACCTGAGTCGACACGTCCAGGACACCCGTGGCGCTGTTCTGCACGTAGTTGCGCAGCCAGTCGGAGCGCAGCAGGCCCTCCTGGATGTCGACCCGCCGCAGATCGGTGTGGAAGTGGCCGTTGATCCAGCTGATCACCGAGTCGAGGTAGTCCGGGAAGTCCTCGACCATCTTGACGATCTGGCCCGCGAGCATGGACCCGAGCAGTGTGACGAACCCGGCGGCGGCGACCAGCACGGCGAGGAAGACGAGGAAGGTGGCGAAACCCCGGCGCAATCCGCGTCCGGCCATCCAGCTCACCGCGGGTTCGATGGCGAGCGCCAGGAAGAACGCGATGAGGATGTTGATCAGCAGGCCGGTGAGCTGGTGGAAGGCCCAGCTGCCGAGCTGGAAGGCGGCGATGAGCGCGAGGGCCAGCACCATGGCGCGCGGCAGCCAGCGCGGCATGCGGGAGCCCGGACCCGCGGGCCCCGCGGTGCCGTCGGCCGGAGGACCGGAGGGCGGCGTCGGGCCGGGCGGGGGAGCGGGCTGCCGGGGCGTCCGCCCGGTCTCGTCAGTGGATGCCACGGAGCAAGTCTCGCCCACTCCACGCACCCCGGATGACCGTGCGTCGGTCTTCGCGCACCGTCACCGCTGTTCCCGCGGCACGTCCATGACGGTGCAGACCACCCGCCACACCTCCTTGGCGTCCCAGCCCGCGTCCAGCGCCCCGTTCACCGTGCGCCCGCCCAGCTCCGCCATCACGTGATCGCGCGCGAAGGTGTCGGCGTACCCCGGACCGAAGTGATCCGCCATCCGCTCCCAGAAGACCGTCAACCGCATGACACCAGTATCCCGCCCCTGAGAGTGGGCCCTGAGCCGGGACGGGGTACGGGGACCGCTTTCCGGCCTACGGTCTGTGCCATGGCCGAATCCGGAGCTTCCGCACTCACCCCGACCCCGCGCTCGCCCGTGCAGGCGCCCGCGTCGCGCTCGTCGCTCGCCCGCGCGGAGCAGTTCGTCTGGCTCACGGCGCGCGTACTGGAGCAGCGCCTCTTCGCGTACCACTTCCGGGGTGGCGACGCCGGTCCGGTGGAGACCGCGCTGGACGCCTACCGCAACGAGGACGGCGGGTACGGCCACGGGCTGGAGCCCGACCTGCGCGGCCCCGTCAGCCGCCCGCCGCACACCGCGCGTGCGCTGCGCGTCCTGGACGCGCTCGGACGCTGCGGCGGACAGCGCGTGGAGCGGATGTGCCGCTATCTGACCTCCGCGTCCACGCCGGACGGCGCCCTGCCCGCGGCCCCGCCCGAAGGGCACGGGTATCCGGCCGCGCCCTCCGGGCCGGTCGTGGACCGCCCTCCGGGCGAGCTGCTCGCCACCGGTCCGGTGGTCGGCCTGCTGCACCGCAACGAGGTCTGGCACGCCTGGCTGTTCCGCGCCACGGACTTCTGCTGGCGGGCGGCCGAGTCGCTCCAGACCCCGCACCCGTACGAGGTCGAGGCCGCCGTGACCTTCCTGGACACCGTCCCCGACCGCCCGCGCGCGGAGGCGGCGGCCGGCCGGCTGGGCCGCCTGGTACGCGATCAGCGGCTCGCCGTGCTGGACCCGGACGATCTCGGCGCGCACCCGGTCTCCCCCGGCCGCGCCCCGCGCGAGCACCACTTCCCGCACGACTACGCGAGGCACCCGCACTCCCTCGCACGCGCGTGGTTCACGGACGCCGAGATGACCCGCTCCCTCGACTTCCTCGCGGCGGAGCAGGAGGACGACGGCGGCTGGCCTCTCCGCCGGCCCCGCCGGGCGCCCGCCCCGGCGCTGGAGGCGCGCCCCGCGGTGACGCTGGAGGCCTTGCGCACGCTCCGGGCGTACGGCCGTGCCCTCGGCTGACTCCGGTCAGCCGCCCAGGGCCCGTACGCCCGCGGTGACCACCACGGCGGCCGCGACCACGAGGAGGAACGGCGCACGCAGCACCAGTGCCACGGCGGCCGCGGCGACTCCCGCGGCCCGTGCGTCCAGGACGAGCGTCTGGCCGTCGGCGAAGGTCTGCTGGGCGGTGAGCGCCGCGAGCAGGGCGACGGGCAGCAGGGCGGCGAGTTTGCGGACCAGCGGCCGCTCCAGGGCTCCGGCGGGCACGAGCAGTCCGGCGAGCTTGACGACGTAGCAGCCCACCGCGGTCCCGATGATCGCGATCCAGACGTTCACCGCTCTCCCTCCCCCGCGGACGCCTCGCGGTCGTCGCGGTTCTCGACGGCTCCTCCCGCGCGGCGTCCGCGGGCCCACAGGACGAGCGGCGCGGCCAGCGCGGCCACCAGGACGGGCACACCGGCCGGCAGCACCGGCAGCAGGCCGAGGCCCAGGAGTACGGCCAGGCCCGCGACGGTGCGCTCGGTGGTGCTCTTCAGCATCGGCGCGAGCAACGCCAGGAAGACCGCGGGTCCGGCCGCGTCGAGCCCCCAGGCGGCGGTGTCCCCGATGGCCTCCGCGCCCAGCGCGCCGAGCAGCGTGGTGAGGTTCCACAGCAGGTAGAGGGTGAGTCCGGTGACCGTGAACCCGATCCGTACGCCGCGCCGCGTGGGCTGGGCCAGGGCCACGGCGGTCGTCTCGTCGATGACCCATTGCGCCGCGAACGGCCGCACCGCGCGCGGGAGGGCCAGCAACTGGGAGAGACGCAGCCCGTAGAAGGCGTTGCGCACGCCCAGGAAGAAGGCGCCCGCCGCCGCCGTGAGCGGGTTGCCGCCGGCCGCGAGCGCCCCGACGAGCGCGAACTGGGACGCTCCGGTGAACACGAGAAGGCTGAGCGCGCAGGTCTGGGCCAGGGTCAGTCCGCTGCCGGCCGAGGTCACCCCGAAGGCGAACCCGGAGAGTCCGACGGCGACGCCGACTCCGAGGGCGTCCCGTACGACGGCGGCGTCGGGCTTGCCCTCGACGGCTCCGGTCTCGGGAAGGGCTGTCTGTTCTGTCACGCCTCGGACGGTAGGAGCAGACGGCGCCGCGCGTCTTGTACGTTCTTGCGCTCCCGCTGGTAGGCGCCGGGCGGCACGCCCACGATCCGCGCGAAGTGCCGGTTCAGGTGCGGCTGGTCGGTGAACCCCACGGCGACGGCGGCCTCGGCCGGTGACGTACCGGTGTCGAGCAGCCGCCGCGCGCGGCGCACCCGGGCGTCCGTCAGCCAGGTGTGGGGCGGCATGCCATAGGCGTCCCGGAAGGCCCGCAGCAGTGCGAACGGGCTGGTGCCGAGCTCCCCGGCGAGCCGCTCCAGGCTCGGCGGTTCGGCCATCCGCTCCTCCAGCACGGCACGCGCGCGTGCCGCGACCCCGCCCCCGGCCGTCGGCACCTCCCGGCGGGGCAGCGGCCCGCCGTTCAGCCGCAGCAGCCGCGTCACGGCCGCCCTGAGCAGGGTGTCGGCGGCGAGCGCGTTCCCCTCGTCGGCGGCCCGCAGCACGCGGTGCACCAGCTCGACGGCGTACGGATCGTCGAGGACCGGCCGGACGAACCCGGGTGTCCCGCGCAGCGTCGTCGTCTCCGCCGCGATCCCGGCCACCAGCTCCGGCGCCGGGTAGACCGCGCCGTACCGCCACCCCTCCGGCACCCCGGCCCGTCCCGTGTGCGGCGTGTCCGGGTTGACCAGGGCCAGTGACCCCGCCCCGGCGTACTGGTCGCCTCCGCCGTGGTGGAAGACCTCCACGCCGTCGGCTATGGCCGCGATGACGAAGTGCTCGTGCGTGTGGCGTACGAAGGTCTTCCGTATGTACTGGGCCCGCAGCAGGTCGACGTCGGGGAGTTCCTCGTACTGCCAGTGCCGTGCCCGCTCGCCCTTTCCCGCCATGCCCCCATTCTCCGTCACCGGGCCGCGGCCTCCACCGACGGCCGCCGCCACCTGCCCCGCCGTCCCGGCGACCACTCCGCCCCGCCGTCCCGGCCCGTCCACACGGCCCTCCGCCCGGCTCGGGCCGATTGTCAGTGGCGGGGTGCACGATGGATCCATGGTCAGCTCCGCGCACCGAGCCCTGGACGGCTTCTCCCCCGCGACCCGCGGTTGGTTCACGGGTGCCTTCTCCGCGCCCACCGCCGCACAGGCGGGGGCGTGGCAGGCGATCTCCGCGGGCTCGGACGTCCTGGTGGTCGCCCCCACCGGCTCCGGCAAGACGCTGGCCGCGTTCCTCGCCGCCCTGGACCAGCTCGCCTCGACGCCCCCGCCCGCCGACCCCAAGAAGCGCTGTCGCGTCCTGTACGTCTCCCCGCTCAAGGCGCTGGCCGTCGACGTCGAGCGCAATCTCCGCAGTCCGCTGACCGGCATCCGCCAGGAGTCGGTCCGCCTCGGGCTGCCCGAGCCCGAGATCAAGGTCGGCATCCGCTCGGGCGACACCCCGGCCGCTGAGCGCCGCGCCCTGTCCACCCGGCCGCCCGACATCCTGATCACCACCCCGGAGTCCCTGTTCCTGATGCTGACGTCGGCCACGCGCGAGGCGCTGACCGGCATCGAGACGGTGATCCTGGACGAGGTGCACGCGGTCGCGGGGACCAAGCGCGGCGCGCATCTGGCGCTCACCCTGGAGCGGCTGGACGAGCTGCTCCCGAAACCGGCCCGTCGCATCGGCCTGTCGGCGACGGTCCGCCCCGTGGACGAGGTCGCCCGGTTCCTCGCCCCGCGCGGCCGGGTGGAGATCGTCCAGCCGGACTCGGGCAAGGAGTTCGACCTGTCCGTCGTCGTCCCGGTCGAGGACCTGGGCGAGCTGGGCGGCTCCCCGGTCGCGGACAAGGACGAGGGCGCCGAGCGGCCGTCGATCTGGCCGCACGTCGAGGAGCGGATCACCGACCTGGTCCAGTCGCACCGCTCCACGATCGTGTTCGCGAACTCCCGGCGCCTCGCCGAGCGCCTGTGCAACAGGCTCAACGAGATCGCGTACGAGCGGGCGACCGGCGAGCCCCTGGACGAGCACCACTCCCCCGCCGACCTGATGGGCGGCTCGGGAGCAGCCCAGGGCGCCCCGGCCGTCATCGCCCGCGCGCACCACGGCTCGGTCTCCAAGGAGCAGCGCGCTCTCGTCGAGGAGGACCTCAAGGCGGGCCGGCTGCCCGCGGTGGTCGCCACCTCCAGTCTGGAGCTGGGCATCGACATGGGCGCGGTCGACCTCGTCGTCCAGGTCGAGTCGCCGCCCTCCGTCGCCTCCGGACTCCAGCGCGTCGGCCGCGCGGGACACCAGGTCGGCGCGGTCTCCACCGGCGTGGTCTTTCCCAAGTACCGCGGCGACCTCGTGCAGTCGGCCGTGGTGACCGAGCGGATGCGCAGCGGCGAGATCGAGGCCCTCAGGATCCCGGCCAACCCACTGGACGTCCTCGCCCAGCAGCTCGTCGCGATGACCGCGCTCGACACCTGGCAGGTCGACGACCTCCTCGCCACCGTCCGCCGGGCCGCCCCGTTCGCCTCGCTCCCGGAGTCGGCCTTCACCGCCGTCCTGGACATGCTCGCGGGCCGCTATCCCTCCGACGCCTTCGCCGAGCTGCGCCCGCGCGTGGTGTGGGACCGGGTCGCCGGCACGGTCACCGGCCGCCCGGGCGCGCAGCGCCTCGCCGTCACGTCCGGGGGCACGATCCCCGACCGCGGGCTCTTCGGGGTCTTCCTGGCGGGCGCCGACCCCAAGAAGGGCGGCGGCCGGGTCGGCGAGCTGGACGAGGAGATGGTCTACGAGTCCCGCGTGGGCGACGTCTTCACCCTCGGCACCAGCTCCTGGCGGATCGAGGACATCACGCGCGACCGGGTCCTGGTCTCACCCGCCCCGGGCGTCCCGGGCAGGCTGCCGTTCTGGAAGGGCGACCAGCTGGGCCGCCCGCTGGAGCTGGGACGCGCGCTGGGTGCCTTCCTGCGCGAGGTCGGCTCCCTCTCCAAGGAGGACGCGCGGCTGCGCCTGGTCACCGCCGGCCTGGACGCCTGGGCCGCGGACAACGTCCTCGCCTACCTCGACGAACAGCGCGAGGCCTGCGGTCACGTTCCCGACGACCGCACCATCGTCGTGGAGCGTTTCCGCGACGAGCTGGGCGACTGGCGGGTCGTGGTGCACTCCCCCTTCGGCGCCCAGGTGCACGCCCCCTGGGCCCTCGCCCTCGGTGCCCGCCTGACCGAGCGGTACGGCATGGACGCCCAGGTGATGCACGCCGACGACGGCATCGTCCTGCGCCTGCCGGACGCCGACCTGATGAGCCTGGACCTCCTCGACCAGGAGCCTTCGAAGCCGGGCCTGGAGTACGACGCGGAGCAGGCACCCGTGGGCGCGGCCGACGTCGTCTTCGACAAGGGCGAGGTCGACCGGGTCGTCACCGACCAGGTGGGCGGCTCGGCGCTGTTCGCCTCCCGCTTCCGCGAGTGCGCCGCCCGCGCGCTGCTGCTGCCGCGCCGCAGCCCCGGCAGGCGGACCCCGCTGTGGCAGCAGCGCCAGCGCGCCGCGCAACTGCTGGAGGTGGCGAGCGAGTACGGCTCGTTCCCGATCGTCCTGGAAGCGGTCCGCGAGTGCCTCCAGGACGTCTTCGACGTACCCGGCCTGGTCGAGCTGATGGGCGACCTGGAAGCCCGCAAGGTGCGCCTGGTCGAGGTCACCACCCCGGAGGCGTCCCCGTTCGCCCGGTCCCTGCTCTTCGGTTACGTCGCCCAGTTCCTGTACGAGGGCGACTCACCGCTCGCCGAGCGCAGGGCCGCGGCGCTCTCGCTGGACTCGCGGCTGCTGGCCGAGCTGCTCGGCCAGGCGGAGCTGCGGGAGCTGCTCGACGCGGAGGTGCTCACCGAGCTGGAGCGCGAGCTGCAGTGGCTGACCGAGGACCGGCGCGTCAAGGACGCGGAGGGCGTCGCGGACCTGCTGCGGCTGCTCGGGCCGCTCACCGACGCCGAGCTGGCCGAGCGGGGCGCCGAGCCGCAGTGGGCGCCGGAGCTGGCCGGGGCCCGCCGCGCGATCAGTGTGCGGATCGCGGGCGCCGACCACTGGGCGGCGATCGAGGACGCGGGACGGCTGCGCGACGCGCTGGGCACGGCGCTGCCCGTCGGGGTGCCCGAGGCCTTCACCGAGCCGGTCAAGGACCCCCTGGGCGACCTCCTCGCGCGGCACGCGCGTACCCACGGCCCCTTCACGTCGGTCACCGCGGCGGCCCGCTTCGGACTGGGCGTGGCGGTCACCGAGGGCGCGCTGCAGCGGCTCGCCGGGGCGGGCCGGGTCGTGCAGGGCGAGTTCCATCCGGCCGGCATCGGCCAGGAGTGGTGCGACGCGACCGTGCTGCGCAGGCTGCGCCGTCGTTCCCTGGCCGCGCTCCGGCACGAGCTGGAGCCGGTGCCGCCGGCCGCGCTCGGGCAGTTCCTGCCCCAGTGGCAGCACATCGGCAAGGGGCACGCGCTGCGCGGCATCGACGGCCTGGTGCGCGCGGTCGAGCAGTTGCAGGGCGCCTCCGTGCCCGCGTCCGCCCTGGAGAAACTGGTCCTGCCCTCCCGCGTGGCGAACTACAACCCCGCGATGCTGGACGAGCTGACGGCCGCCGGTGAGGTGGTGTGGGCCGGCGCGGGTTCGCTCCCCGGCAAGGACGGCTGGGTCTCGCTGTACCTCGCGGACGCCGCGCCACTGCTGCTGCCGCCCGCGCATCCGCTGGAGACGACCGCCCTGCACGAGTCCGTGCTGAGCGCCCTCTCGGGCGGGTACGGCCTGTTCTTCCGCCAGATCGGCGACCAGGTCCGCGCGACCACCCATCCGGACGTCACCGATCCGCAGCTCGCCGACGCCCTGTGGGACCTCGCGTGGTCCGGACGGCTGACGAACGACACCCTCGCCCCCCTGCGCTCGCTGCTCGGCTCCGGTCGCACCGCGGGCTCCACCGCCCACCGCGCCAAGCGAGCGGTGCCCCGGGGCCGGTACGGCTCGCTGACCGCCGCCGCCCGCCCGGCCTCCCGCACCGGTCCGCCGACCGTCGCCGGCCGCTGGTCCCTGCTGCCCGCCCGCGAGGCGGACGGCACCGTGCGTGCCCACGCCCTGGCCCGCACGCTCCTCGACCGGCACGGCGTGGTGACCCGAGGCGCCGTCGCGGCGGAGGGCGTCGAAGGCGGCTTCTCGGCGGTGTACCGGATTCTGGCCGCCTTCGAGGAGAGCGGCCAAGCCCGGCGCGGCTACGTCGTGGAGGGGCTCGGCGCGGCGCAGTTCGCCATGGAGGGCGCCGTGGACCGGCTGCGCGCGGTGGCGAACGCCCGCGAGCGCGGCGACGGCTCACCCGGGCCGACGGCGGCCGCTCCCGCCGACGTCCCACCCTTCGCCGACTTCCCCGAAATCCCCGACTTCGCCCCCTCCGGCAACCGCGCCTCCGACGGTCGGGGCGAGCCCGACGCCCTCAGCCCCGACGACGACGTCTTCGCGGACCCCGACCGGCTGGGCCGCTCACCCTCCCGAGGCGACTACATCTCGCCCCGCGACTACGCCGAACCGGGCGCCGGAGGCCCGCGCGGGGGCGGCGCGCAGGGCGGCTCCGGCGGCCCGCGCGGCCAGTACGGCACCGGCCCGAACGGCACCGTCCCGTACGGAACGGGCCCGTACGACAGCACCTCGTACGACCGCTTCCCCGGCCGTCGCGATCGCCCCGCCCCCGGACCGCGGGCCGTCGTCCTGGCCGCCGCCGATCCGGCGAACGCGTACGGTGCCGCCCTCACCTGGCCCGAGCCACCGGCCGGCGCCACGCACAAGCCCGGCCGCAAGGCGGGCTCCCTGGTGGTACTCGTCGAGGGCGAACCGGCGCTGTACATGGAGCGCGGCGGCAAGACGCTCCTGCTCTGGCCCTCCGAGCCGGACGCCCCGCCCACCGACGACGCGCGTCTGCACGCGGCCGCGGAGGCGCTGGCCGGCGCCGCCCGCGCCGGCTCCCTGGGCACGGTCACGGTGGAGCGGGTCAACGGGGAGGCGGCCCTGACCTCGCCCTTCGGCCCGCTCCTGGAGGAGGCGGGGTTCATCGCCACCCCGCGCGGTCTGCGGATCAGAGCGTGAGCCTGCCACCCTTGTCCCATGCCCGAAGGTGACACGGTCTGGCAGGCGGCGCGACGGCTGCACGACGCCCTCGCGGGCAAGGTGCTGACCCGCAGCGACTTCCGCGTGCCCCGGTACGCGCTGGTCGACCTCACCGGCCGTGCGGTCCTCGATGTCACCGCGCGCGGCAAGCACCTGCTCACCCACGTCGAGGGCGGCCTGACGGTCCACTCGCACCTGCGGATGGACGGTGCCTGGAAGATCTTCGCGCCCGGTCGGCGCTGGAGCGGCGGCCCGGCGCACCAGATCCGCGTCATCCTCGGCACCGCCGACCGCACGGCCGTCGGCTACCGCCTGCCGGTGCTGGACATCCTGCGCACCGCCGACGACCAGCGCGCCGTCGGCCATCTCGGCCCGGACCTGCTGGGCCCCGACTGGGACCCCGATCTGGCGATGGCCAACCTGAGCGCGGACCCTGCCCGCCCCCTCGGCGAGGCCCTGCTCGACCAGCGCAATCTCGCGGGCGTGGGCAATGTCTACAAGAGCGAGATCTGCTTCCTGCTGGGCGTCACGCCCTGGCTCCCGGTCGGCGAGCTGCCCCCCGACCGGGCCGGGTACCTGCCCGCGCTGGCGCAGAAGCTCCTGGAGGCCAATCGCGACCGGCCGGTGCGCCGTACGACGGGTCTGCGCGGCCACGACCTCTTCGTGTACGGCCGCGCGTCGCGCCCCTGCCTGCGCTGCGGCACGCCGGTCCGGGTGGCCGACCAGGGCGACAGCTCGAGCGAACGCCCCACGTACTGGTGTCCGGCCTGCCAGAGCGGACCCGCGCCGCGGCGGCTCAGCCGGCGAGGAGACCGTCCATCTGGCCGACCGCCTCCCGCAGCCCCTCCTCCATCCCCATGGTCATGAGCTGGTCCATCTGCTCCCGGGTGTCGAAGACCGCACGCATCTCCATGCGCGTGCCGCCGTCGCGCTCGGTGAGCGTGACCCGGTTCGTGGTCGTCGGCATGGCGGCGTTGGGCACCCCGTCCGCGTCGGCGAACCCGTCGGTGAACTCCAGCGAAGCGGGCGCGTCGACCGTGGCCACCCGCCACCAGCCGCGGTACTTGTCGCCCTCCGGGCCGGTCATGAAGTACGTGACGTCCCCGCCCGGGGTCAGGTCGTGCTCCTCGACCGTCGCCGGGTACGTCGGCGGGCCCCACCAGCGCTCCAGCTGGCGGGGGTCGGCCCACAGCTGCCACACCCGCGCGGCGGGGGCGGCGAAGTCGGCGATCAGGGTGAGGGTCAGGTTGTCGAGATCCTTGTCCAGGCTGGTGACACTCATCGACTCCGTGTCCTTCCGTCGGTTCGGGGTGACCCGCTCATGACCTGCTCACGCCCCGCCCGACCCGGACGCCCTGCCCGGCCCCGCCCCCTCGCCCGGCCCGGACGTCCCAGGACCACGCACCGCGGTACGCAGCGCCCGCCGCCACCGCCCCTCCTCCAGCGCCCCCGCGGCCCGGCGTCGCGGTGCGCAGTGCACCGGCAGCACGCTAAGCCCCCAGCCGCCGACCGCGACCGCCCCTTCGAGCACCCCCGCACCGGGCTCCAGCGCCAGCCGCAGCACGGCCCACCACCACAGCCCGCCGAGGCCCAGCGCGGCCGCCCGGCGGGCAGCCCGCGCCGGCGCCATCGCGCGTCATCCGTTTTCGGCCTGGAACATCCAGTGCTGTTTCTCGAGATCGGCCGTGATCTGGATGAAGATGTCCTGGCTCACGGGATCCGGGTCGCCGGTCGACGTGATCCGCTCGCGCATCCGCCCGATCACCGCGCCGAGCGCGTCCACCATGGTCTGCACGGCGGTGGTGTCGTCGACCCAGCCCTCAGGGGTCACGTCGATGCCGCTGCCCACGGCCACCGTCGCGGCCCGCCCGTCCGGGGACACACCGAGCGCGGAGGCCCGCTCGGCCACGGTGTCCGAGTGGGTGCGCGCGGTGCCGACGAGTTCGTCGAGCTGGAGATGTACGGAGCGGAACCGGGGGCCGACCACGTTCCAGTGGATCTGCTTCGCCACCAGGGCCAGGTCCACGAGGTCGACGAGGGCGCCCTGCAGCGCCTCGGAGACGGTCTTCAGGTCCGCGTCGGACAACGGACTCTTCACGACGTACATCCACACCTCCGGCGGTTCGCCCCCCGGCCATCTCCCTCCACGATGACCGCACCACCACGGACCGGCAACCTGCGGCCGGCCACCCCGGGCACGCGAAGACCCCGGCCGCACCCCTCCGGTCTCCCGGAGAGGCCCCGGCCGGGGTCTCACACGCACATGTTCCGCGGGTGCTCAGGCGGCGACGACGTCCACTGCCTCGGCGGGTGCCTTGATGGTCACCCGTTCCGGTGGCACGCCGGTCACCGAGACGGAACCCAGCATCGGGCGCACCGGTGCCGGCACGGTCTCGCTGGGCGTCGCCGCAGCGGACTGGGCCAGCTCGGCGAGGGCGAGTTCGTCACTCACTTCCCGCATGAGCTCGGACATCCGTACGTCCAGCGCGTCGCAGATGGCGGAGAGCAGCTCGGAAGAAGCCTCCTTCTGCCCCCGCTCCACCTCGGAGAGATAGCCGAGTGAGACTCGGGCGGACGAGGAGACTTCGCGCAGAGTACGGCCCTGGCGTTGGCGCTGCCGACGCAGCACGTCACCCAGCAGGCGACGGAGCAGAATCATCGGTGGCTCCCTCCTCGGACCGTGTAACCGCATCCTTCACGCCCCACCGTACCGCCTCGCGCCGCGGCCGTGCGGGGAGCGATGTCGTGTTCACTCAGGGCTGCAAACATCAAAACCCCCCGTTCCGTTCCGTATCCTGTGCCCGCTCATTCCCGGTCTGTTCGCCCGCAAGCTCCCTCAGAAGGAGTGCGAGTACGCTCCGTACACTCTCCATACGAATTTCCGCACGGTCGCCGTTCAACCGCAGCGCCTCCACTTTTCCGCCACAGGCGGAACCGTCATCGGCTCCCGAAGGCCCGTCGACGGCCACGAAAACCGTCCCCACGGCCTGCCCGTCCTGCGCGTCCGGACCGGCGACGCCGGTCGTGGCGATGCCCCAGTCGGCGCCGAGAATTTTCCGGGCTCCCGCCGCCATCTGGGCCGCGACCTGCGCGTCCACCGCTCCGCGGGACGCGAGCAGTGAGGCGTCGACGCCGAGGATCTCCCGCTTCAGCTCCGTCGCGTAGGCGGTGACGGATCCCCGGAAGGCCTTGGACGCCCCGGGCACCGACGTGACCTCGGACGCCACCATTCCGCCGGTCAGGGACTCGGCGACCGCGAGGGTCTCTCCCCTCACGGTGAGTAGTCGCACCACGTCCGCAGCAGTGGAACTCAAGCTTCCGACCCCTTCAACGCCGCCCGGCGCTCGGCGATTCCCCGGCGGCGCAGCACAATGGCCTGCTTCACATAGTCCAGCCCGGTCACGACGGTCAGGACGACCGCCGCGGCCATCACCCAGAACCTCAGGGTGGCCAGGGGCCCCGTCAGCGCCAGGACGTACATCCCCACGGCGATGCCCTGGGTGAGCGTCTTGAGCTTGCCGCCGCGGCTGGCCGGGATGACGCCGTACCGGATGACCACGAAACGCAGCACGGTGATCCCGAGTTCCCGGCCGAGGATCACGGCCGTGACCCACCACGGCAGATCGCCGAGCACGGACAGGCAGATGAGCGCCGCCCCCATGATCGCCTTGTCGGCGATGGGGTCGGCGATCTTCCCGAAGTCGGTGACGAGGTTGTAGGCCCGTGCCAGATGGCCGTCGAAGAGGTCGGTGATCATGGCGATGGCGAAGGCGGCCCAGGCGAAGGAGCGCCAGGCCGGGTCGTACCCGCCGTTGCCGAGCATCAGGGCGACGAAGGCCGGGACCAGCAGCAGCCGGAGCATCGTCAGGAGGTTGGCGACGTTCCAGACACTCGCCTGGTTGACGGCCGCGGCCACGACCTTGCCGCCCCGCAGCGCGGCACTGCCTTCGGTCGCTCCCCGCTCCGGGGTGGCTCCCGGGGTCGTCCGCCCGGCCGGTTCCTGCGTGGCTCCGGAGGGGGCGCGCGGGCCGGTCCTGCGCGCGCCGGAGGGGCCACCCGCCGCGGACGCCGGGGCTCCGGTCATCTGCCGGCCTCCTCACTACATTCGGACGAGCCCGGCAGCGGTTCGGCCACCAGGTCGACACCCTCCGTACCGACCACCTTCGCGTCGACCATACGACCGACACTCAGGCCTTCGCCGCTCGTGAGCAGCACCTGGCCGTCCGTCTCGGGCGCCTGGTGCTCCGCGCGGCCACGGACACCGTCTCCGTCGTCGGCCGACTCCACGGACTCGACGAGTACCCGCACCGTCGCGCCGACGCGCTCCTCGGCCCGCTGCGAGACGAGTTCCTCGGCCAGGCGGGATACACGTGCCAACCGCTCGGCGACGACGTCCTCGTCCAGCTTGTGCTCGTAGGTGGCCGCCTCGGTGCCCTCCTCGTCGGAGTAGCCGAAGACGCCGATGGCGTCGAGCCGCGCGTGGTTCAGGAAGCGCTCCAGCTCGGCGAGGTCGGAGGCGGACTCGCCGGGGAAGCCCACGATGAAGTTGGAGCGCACGCCCGCCTCGGGGGCCTTGCTCCGGATGGTGTCCAGCAGTTCCAGGAAGCGGTCGGTGTCGCCGAAGCGGCGCATCGCGCGCAGCACGTTCGGCGCGGAGTGCTGGAAGGAGAGGTCGAAGTAGGGCACGACCTTCGGAGTGGAGGTCAGCACGTCGATGAGGCCGGGGCGCATCTCGGCCGGCTGGAGGTAGCTGACGCGCACCCGCTCGATGCCGTCGACGTCGGCGAGGTTGGGCAGCAGGGACTCCAGCAGGCGGATGTCACCGAGGTCCTTGCCGTAGGAGGTGTTGTTCTCGGAGACCAGCATGATCTCCTTGACGCCCTGCTCGGCCAGCCACCGCGTCTCGTTCAGCACGTCGCTCGGGCGGCGGGAGATGAAGGAGCCGCGGAAGGACGGGATGGCGCAGAAGGAGCAGCGCCGGTCGCAGCCGGAGGCGAGCTTCACCGAGGCGACCGGGGAGCCGTCCAGGCGGCGGCGCAGGGGTGCGCGGGGTCCGGAGGCGGGGGCGACGCCCTCGGGGAGATCGGTCGGGCCGTGTCCCGGCAGGGCGACGGCGGCACCGGCCTCCTGACGCTCGGCGGGGCTGATCGGGAGCAGCTTGCGCCGGTCGCGCGGGGTGTGCGCGGCGTGGATGCCGCCGCCGAGGATGGTCTGGAGCCGGTCGGAGATGTCGGCGTAGTCGTCGAAGCCCAGCACGCCGTCGGCCTCGGGGAGGGCTTCGGCGAGGTCCTTGCCGTACCGCTCGGCCATGCAGCCCACCGCCACGACGGCCTGCGTTCTTCCGCGCCCCTTGAGGTCGTTGGCCTCCAGGAGGGCGTCCACGGAGTCCTTCTTGGCGGCCTCGACGAAGCCGCAGGTGTTCACGACGGCGACGTCCGCTTCCTCGGCGTCCTCGACGAGCTTCCAGCCGTCCGCCTCCAGACGGCCTGCGAGCTCCTCCGAGTCCACCTCGTTACGGGCGCAGCCAAGGGTGACGAGTGCGACGGTACGGCTTTCAGGCATGGGCTCAAGACTACTTCGTCCCGCCGACAGCCCATGTCGACGGGGTTGGCCGATCCCGGCCAACCCCGTACCGACTCGTTCCCCGGGTCCCCTATCCGACCTGCGGGTCGCCCTTCGTGTAGGTCAGGCGCTCCACGGAGCCCGGCCGGAAGTCGTCCTCGATCTTCTTGCCGTTGACGTACAGCTGGATGACGCCGGCGTCGCCGAGGACGAGGTTGACCTTCTCGTTGTCCTGGAAGGTCTTCGAGTCGCCCTGTTCGAGGAGCCCGTCGAAGAGCAGCCGGCCGTTGTGGTCCTTCGCGGAGATCCAGCTGCGTCCCTCGACGGCGCTGACCTTGACGGTCACCTTGTCGCGGGGCGCGGCGGCGATGGCGCTGTCGGAGGGTTCCGGCTTGGGATCGGCCGGCTTCTTAGGTTTGGCGCCTGCCGAGGCGGAGCCGCCGGTCGAGGGCTGGGCGCCCTCGGCGACGCTCGCCTCGTTGCCGCCGTCGTCGCCGCCCTTGGCGAACGTGAACCCGACGAAGCCGATCACCGCGACGATCGCGGCGACCATGGCGGCGGTCCAGTTGGGTCCGCGGCGCTCCGGACGGATACGTTCCGCCTCGAAGAGGGGGGCGGCGGGGGTCGGCGCCGGGCGGCCGCCGTGCGCGTCGTCGAACTGCGCGAGCAGCTCGGCCGGGTCGAGCCCGACGGCCTTGGCCAGGGTGCGGATGTGACCGCGCGCGTAGACGTCGCCGCCGCAGGGCGCGAAGTCGTCCGCCTCGATGGCGTGCACGATGGCGATCCGGACGCGGGTGGCGGTGGTGATGTCGTCGACGGTCAACCCGGCGGCGATCCGCGCCTGCTGGAGGGCACGGCCGACGGAGGGGCGGGTTTCCTCGGAGACGTGTTCAGTAACGTCTGGGGAAACGTCTTCGATCGGACGCTCGTCTTCAGGGGAGTTGCCGTTGGACACGGGGGCGCCTTTCGAGCGTTTAGCCGCCTGTGCTGGACTTCAGTCTAGGGGGGTTGCGAACGGGTCGGGCAACCGGGCGGTACGACCCTTTACGCCATCCGAATGGCCCGGCATCCCGATGGTGGACTACCTGTTGTCACTTCCCTCAAGTTGACGTACGTCATGGGGAAACGGTTGCTCAATGATCCCTAACGGGTGAGTCACGATCGGCCACCCGGCCGTCCCGGCCCTCCGTCGGCGGAATCCTTGGCCCACGATTTCCTACCCTTCAGACTCCCCCCGGATCACGGCGAGCACTCCGTCCAGCTCATCAGGCTTCACAAGAACGTCACGAGCCTTTGAGCCTTCGCTCGGTCCGACGATGCTCCGCGACTCCATCAGGTCCATCAGCCGCCCCGCCTTGGCGAAGCCGACGCGCAGCTTGCGCTGGAGCATGGAGGTCGACCCGAACTGGGTGGAGACGACCAGCTCGGCCGCCTGGCACAGCAGGTCGAGGTCGTCGCCGATGTCCTCGTCGATCTCCTTCTTCTGCTTGGTCCCCACGGTGACGTCGTCCCTGAAGACGGGCGCCATCTGGTCCTTGCAGTGCTGGACGACGGCCGCGACCTCCTCCTCGGTCACGAACGCGCCCTGCATACGGGTCGGCTTGTTCGCGCCCATGGGCAGGAAGAGGCCGTCGCCCTTGCCGATCAGCTTCTCGGCGCCGGGCTGGTCGAGGATGACCCGCGAGTCGGCGAGCGAGGAGGTGGCGAAGGCGAGCCGGGAGGGCACGTTGGCCTTGATCAGGCCGGTGACGACGTCCACGGAGGGCCGCTGGGTGGCGAGCACCAGGTGGATGCCGGCCGCCCGCGCGAGCTGCGTGATCCGCACGATCGCGTCCTCGACGTCGCGCGGCGCCACCATCATCAGGTCGGCCAGCTCGTCCACGATCACCAGCAGGTACGGGTAGGGCTGGAGTTCGCGCTCGCTGCCCTCGGGCGGCTTGGCCTTGCCCTCGCGCACCGCGCGGTTGAAGTCGTCGATGTGCCGGTAGCCGTAGGCGGCGAGGTCGTCGTAGCGCAGGTCCATCTCGCGCACGACCCACTGGAGGGCCTCGGCGGCGCGCTTCGGGTTGGTGATGATCGGCGTGATCAGGTGCGGGATGCCCTCGTACGCGGTCAGCTCGACGCGCTTGGGGTCGACCAGGATCATGCGGACGTCCTCCGGCGTCGCCCGCATCATGATCGAGGTGATCAGGCAGTTGATGCAGGACGACTTGCCGGAGCCGGTGGCACCCGCGACGAGCATGTGCGGCATCTTCGCCAGCGAGTGCATGACGTAGCCGCCCTCGACGTCCTTGCCGAAGGCGACCAGCATCGGGTCGTCGTCCTCGGCGGACTCGGCGAGGCGCAGTACGTCGCCGAGGTTGACCATCTCCCGGTCGGTGTTGGGGATCTCGATGCCGACCGCGGACTTGCCGGGGATCGGGCTGATGATCCGCACGTCGGGACTGGCGACGGCGTACGCGATGTTCTTGGTCAGCGCGGTGATCCGCTCGACCTTGACGGCGGGGCCCAGCTCGACCTCGTAGCGGGTCACCGTCGGGCCGCGGGTGAAGCCGGTGACCCGGGCGTCGACCTTGAACTCGGTGAAGACGGTGGTCAGCGAGTCCACTATGGCGTCGTTGGCGGCGCTGCGCGCCTTGCCGGGGCCACCGCGCGTGAGGAGGTCGAGGGCCGGCAGGGAGTAGGTGATGTCGCCGGAGAGCTGGAGCTGCTCGGCGCGCGGCGGCAGGTCACGCTCCTGCGGCAACGGCGTCTTGGTGAGGTCGGGGACGGCGCCCGGCGTCGCGGGCTCGGCGGACTTGGCGGGGTCCTTCTTGAGCTTGCCCGGCTGTGGGCGCGCGGCCGGCACGGGCGTCGGAGTCGGCGTCGTCGACTCGCGGTCCCCGGGGCTGACGCCCTGGGTGAGGTCGGCGACCAGCGGCGACGGCGGCATTCCGTGCATGACGGCGCCGTCGAGCGCGGCGGCGGCGGCCGCGGCGACGTCCACGGCGTCCATCGGCCGGTTCATCTCGGGCTGCGGCACGGCGGACCGGCGGGGCCTGCCGCGGCGCCTGCTCAGCACCTCCTGCTCGGCCGCGTCCGGGTCGTACGGCTCGGCGGGCGCTCCCCCGCGCCTGCGGGTCCGCTCGGGCAGCGCCTCGCGCCACTGGTCGTCGTAGCGCTCGTCGTCGTCGGTGAACGCGTCCGCGTCGGGGTCGTCGACCACGCCGAGCCGCACGCCGAGCTGGCGCAGCCGCTGCGGAATGGCGTTCACCGGTGTGGCGGTGACGACCAGCAGCCCGAAGACGGTGAGCAGCGCGAGCAGCGGCACGGCCAGGACGTCGGTCATCGTGTACGACAGCGGGGTGGCCGCGCCCCAGCCGATGAGCCCGCCGGCGTCCCTTATGGCCTGCATGCCCTCGCCGCGGGCCGGTGAGCCGCACGCGATGTGCACCTGGCCGAGCACGCCGACGACGAGCGCGGACAGGCCGATCACGATCCGCCCGTTGGCCTCGGGCTTCTCGGGGTGCCGGATCAGACGCACGGCGATGGCGCCGAGCAGGATCGGCACGAGCAGGTCCAGCCGGCCGAAGGCGCCGGTCACCAGGATCTCGACGAGGTCGCCGACGGGGCCCTTGAGGTCGGCCCAGGTGCCCGCGGCGACGATCAGGGCGACGGCGAGCAGCAGCAGCGCGGAACCGTCCTTGCGGTGGGCGGGGTCGAGGTTCTTGGCGCCCTGCCCTATGCCGCGGAAGACGGCGCCGACCCCATGCGCCAGGCCGAGCCAGAGCGCGCGCGCCAAGCGGTAGACACCGCTGGTGGGGCTCGGGGCCGGTTTGGGCGCGGGCTTCTTCGCGACGGCCTTCTTGGCGGGCGCCTTCTTCGGAGGTGCCTTCTTGGCAGCGGCCTTCTTGACCGGCCCCTTCGCGGGAGCGGCCGCCTTCTTCGCGGGCTGCTTCTTGGCTGCGGAGGGACGTGAGGCCATAGGTGTGAGGTTACCGGGGGAGGCGGCGGTCGACACGTGCGCCTACCGCTTCACCCGTTCGTGTCGTCCGGAGCGAGTTGCGGAACTGACGCCTCCGGTGCAGCTCCTGACAAGTCCTCACAGACCGGACCACGGGGCTCGCGAGCCGCCCGGCGGCGGACCCACGGCGGGCCTCAGTTGACGGCGGGCTGACCGCCGGACGTGCCGGGCTCCAGGGCGTCCAGGGCCCTCCGCAGTCCGGTGAGCTTGCGTTCCAGGTGCGCCGCGGTGGCCACCGCCGCCGCGTCCGTGGACTCGTCGCCCAACTGCTTGGAGAGCGCCTCCGCCTGCTCCTCCACGGCCGCCAGCCGGGCCGACAGCTCGGCGAGCAGCCCCGCAGGCTCCTTGGCCTCGCCGGCCGCGGCCTTGTCGCCGCCCTCCAACTGGAGCCGCAGCAGGGCCGCCTGCTCACGCAGCTGGCAGTTCTTCATGTACAGCTCGACGAAGACCGAGACCTTCGCGCGCAGCACCCACGGGTCGAACGGCTTGGAGATGTAGTCCACCGCGCCCGCCGCGTAACCGCGGAAGGTGTGGTGCGGACCGTGGTTGATCGCGGTGAGGAAGATGATCGGGATGTCCCGGGTCCGCTCCCGTCGCTTGATGTGCGCGGCGGTCTCGAAACCGTCCATGCCCGGCATCTGGACGTCCAGCAGAATGACCGCGAAGTCGTCCGTGAGCAGTGCTTTGAGCGCTTCCTCCCCGGACGATGCCCGCACCAGCGTCTGATCGAGCGCCGAGAGGATCGCCTCCAGCGCCAGCAGATTCTCCGGCCGGTCATCGACCAGGAGGATCTTGGCCTTCTGCACCATGGCCCGCCCTCCTCGCCCCGGCGTGGGGCCTCCCCTGTCCGCAGGACTTGGCGCGGCACCGGCGGGTGCCACCCCGGGGGACGACTCCCTTGCGTCGCCCGTCCTTGTGCCGGTCATCGTAGCCGCACCCCGCCTGTCGCCACACCCTGTCACCGTGATGTCACTGTGCACATAGCAGAAACGCAGCGGGAGACCAGAAGGTTCCCCGAATCCCGCACCTCTACACGGCTCCGGGCACGCTGAGTCAGCGACTCCGCGCGGGTCCCGGAGGTTCCCGCCGTTCACGCACACCCCACGTTCGCACACTGTCCGGACGCGGCGCACGGAAGGTGCCCCTCCGTACCAACGACACGGTGCCCGAACGTACTACTCCTCGCGCATCCACTGCTGCATCACCGTCAACAGGTGATCGGGGTCGACCGGCTTCGTCACGTAGTCGGAGGCGCCCGACTCGATCGCCTTCTCCCGGTCTCCCTTCATCGCCTTGGCGGTCAACGCGATGATCGGCAGCCCGGCGAACTGCGGCATCCGACGGATCGCCGTGGTCGTCGCGTACCCGTCCATCTCGGGCATCATGATGTCCATCAGGACCACCGCCACGTCCTCGTGCTGCTCCAGCACCTCGATGCCCTCGCGCCCGTTCTCCGCGTACAGCACTGACAGCCCGTGCTGCTCCAGGACGCTGGTCAGCGCGAACACGTTACGGATGTCGTCGTCGACGATCAGCACCTTCTGCCCGCCGAACCGGATCCCGCGGCTGGAGTGCGTCGTCTCCTGCTCGGGGCTCGGCTGCCGCTCCCGCACCGCGGGCAGCTCCTCGGTCTCCGCCGAGCGGCGACGACGCCGGAACAGGGCCGCGGCACCGTTCTGCGAGTCCTGGTACGACCGCACCTCGGCCGGCGTCTCGGCCTCCGTCTCCGGCCGCTCGTCCGTCGCCCCGGAGCCCGCCGGCAGCTCGCCTCCCCCGGCGGGCGGCAGGGGCTGCGGGTAGCCGTGCGACGGCAGCTCGCTCGGGCGCAGCGGCAGGTAGAGCGTGAACGTCGAGCCACGGCCCGTCTCGCTCTGCGCGTGGATCTCACCGCCCAGCAACTGCGCGATCTCCCGCGAGATGGACAGCCCGAGGCCCGTGCCGCCGTACTTGCGGCTGGTGGTGCCGTCGGCCTGCTTGAACGCCTCGAAGATCACCCGCATCTTGCTGGCCGCGATCCCGATCCCGGTGTCGCTCACGGAGAACGCGATCAGCTCGGCGTCCGGGTCGGTCATCGAACCCGCCTCCAGCAACTGCTCCCGGATGCCCTGCGGAACGTCGTCCCGGGCCGGCCTGATGACCAGCTCGACCGCCCCCGAGTCGGTGAACTTCACCGCGTTGGACAGCAGGTTGCGCAGCACCTGGAGCAGCCGCTGCTCGTCGGTGTGCAGCGTGGCGGGCAGCTCGGGCGACACCCGCACCGACAGGTCCAGGCCCTTCTCCGCGGTCAGCGGCCGGAAGGTGGCCTCCACGTAGTCGACCAGCTGGACGAGCGCGATGCGCGTCGGGGAGACGTCCATCTTGCCCGCCTCGACCTTCGACAGGTCGAGGATGTCGTTGATGAGCTGGAGCAGGTCGGAACCGGCCCCGTGGATGGTCTCGGCGAACTCGACCTGCTTGGGCGACAGGTTCGCGTCGGCGTTGTCGGCGAGCAGCTTGGCCAGGATCAGCAGCGAGTTGAGCGGCGTACGCAGTTCGTGCGACATGTTGGCGAGGAACTCGCTCTTGTAGCGCATCGAGACCGCCAGTTGCTCGGCGCGCTCCTCCAGGACCTGCCGCGCCTCCTCGATCTCGGTGTTCTTCACCTCGATGTCGCGGTTCTGCTGCGCCAGCAGCTCGGCCTTCTCCTCCAGTTCGGCGTTGGACGACTGCAGCGCCTTCTGCCGCTGCTCCAGCTCCTCGGACCGCTCCCGCAGTTGCTCGGTCAGCTCCTGCGACTGGCTCAGCAGCACCTCCGTCTTGGTGTTGACGGAGATGGTGTTGACGCTGGTCGCGATCATCTCGGCGATCTGGTTGAGGAAGTCCTTCTGGATCTGCGTGAACGGCGTGAAGGACGCCAGCTCGATCACGCCGAGCACCTGCCCCTCGAACAGCACCGGCAGGACGATCACCTGGGCGGGCGGGGCCTCCCCGAGCCCGGAGGAGATCTTCAGATAGCCGCTCGGCGCGTTCTCCACGAGGATCGTGCGCTTCTCCTCGGCGGCCGTGCCGACCAGCGCCTCCCCCGGCCGGAAGGACGTGGGCATCGACCCCATCGAGTAGCCGTACGACCCCAGCATGCGCAGTTCGTACTGGTCCTCCTGGGCGCCCGCCTGATCCTGGCCGTCGACGACCAGGGGCATCGCGAGGAAGAAGGCCCCGTGCTGCGCGGAGACCACCGGGGTCAGCTCGCTCATGATCAGCGAGGCGACGTCCTGGAGGTCCCGGCGGCCCTGCATCAGTCCCGAGATGCGGGCCAGGTTGCCCTTGAGCCAGTCCTGCTCCTTGTTGGCGATCGTGGTGTCGCGGAGGTTGGCGATCATCTTGTTGATGTAGTCCTGAAGCTCGGAGATCTCGCCGGAGGCGTCCACGTCGATCTTCAGGTTCAGGTCGCCGCGCGTCACCGCGGTCGCCACCCTCGCGATGGCGCGCACCTGCCGGGTCAGGTTCCCGGCCATCTCGTTCACCGACTCCGTCAGGTCCCGCCAGGTGCCGTCGACGTCCCGCACGCGCGCCTGACCGCCCAGCTGCCCCTCCGTGCCCACCTCGCGGGCCACGCGGGTGACCTCCTCGGCGAAGGACGACAGCTGGTCGACCATCGTGTTGATGGTCGTCTTCAGCTCCAGGATCTCGCCGCGCGCGTCGATGTCGATCTTCTTGGTCAGGTCGCCCTTGGCGATGGCGGTGGTGACCATGGCGATGTTGCGCACCTGACCGGTCAGGTTGGACGCCATCTGGTTCACCGACTCGGTGAGGTCCTTCCACGTACCCGACACGCCCGGCACGTGCGCCTGCCCGCCGAGGATGCCGTCCGTGCCCACCTCACGGGCCACCTTGGTGACCTGCTCGGCGAACGAACTCAGCGTCTTCACCATGGTGTTGAACGTCTCGGCCAGCTGGTGGACCTCACCGCGCGCCTCGATCGTCACCGTCCGCGTCAGGTCGCCGTTGGCGACGGCGGCGGCCACCTGGGAGATGTTCCGCACCTGGACGGTGAGGTTCTTCGCCATCAGGTTGACGTTGTCGCTGAGGTCCTTCCAGATGCCCACGACACCGGGCACGTGCGCCTGGCCGCCGAGAATGCCCTCCGTGCCGACCTCACGGGCCACGCGCGTGACCTGCTCCGCGAAGGACGACAACTGGTCGACCATCGTGTTGACGGTGGTGACGAGTTCGAGGATCTCGCCCTTGGCGTCGACGGTGATCTTCTTCGACAGGTCGCCCTTGGCCACGGCCGTGGTGACCTCGGCGATGTTGCGGACCTGCATGGTCAGGTTGTTGGCCATGCCGTTAACCGACTGCGTGAGGTCCTTCCAGGTGCCGGAGACACCCTGCACCTCCGCCTGGCCGCCGAGGATGCCCTCGGTGCCCACCTCGCGCGCGACGCGCGTGACCTCCTGGGCGAACGACGACAGCTGGTCCACCATCGTGTTCAGCGTGTTCTTCAGCTCCAGGATCTCCCCGCGCGCGTCCACGGTGATCTTCTGGGACAGGTCACCGCGCGCCACCGCCGTGGCGACCTGCGCGATGTTGCGCACCTGCGCGGTGAGGTTGCCGGCCATGCCGTTCACCGAGTCGGTCAGGTCGCGCCAGACGCCGGCGACCCCGGGCACCTGGGCCTGACCGCCGAGGCGGCCCTCCGTGCCGACCTCGCGGGCCACACGCGTGACCTGCTCCGCGAAGGACGACAACTGGTCGACCATCGTGTTGATGGTGTTCTTCAGCTCCAGGATCTCCCCGCGCGCGTCCACGGTGATCTTCTGGGACAGGTCACCGCGCGCCACCGCCGTCGTCACCTGGGCGATGTTGCGCACCTGGGAGGTCAGGTTCCCCGCCATCGAGTTGACGGAGTCCGTCAGCTCCTTCCAGGTCCCCGACACGCCGTCGACCCGGGCCTGACCGCCGAGACGGCCCTCCGTGCCCACGTCCCGGGCCATCCGGGTCACCTGGTCGGCGAAGCTGGAGAGCTGGTCGACCATGGTGTTGACGGTGTTCTTCAACTGGAGCATCTCGCCGGAGACGTCCACGGTGACCTTCTGCGACAGGTCGCCGTTGGCCACCGCCGTCGTCACCTGGGCGATGTTGCGCACCTGGCCGGTGAGGTTGCGGAACGCGGTGTTGACGGAGTCCGTCAGGTCCTTCCACGTCCCCGCCGCGCCCGGCACCTGCGCCTGACCGCCCAGCTCCCCCTCGACCCCGACCTCGCGGGCCACCCGGGTCACCTCGGCACCGAAGCTGGAGAGCTGGTCCACCATCGTGTTGACGGTGTTCTTCAGCTCCAGCATCTCGCCGGCGACGTCCACGGTGACCTTCTGCGACAGGTCACCACTGGCCACCGCCGTCGTCACCGCGGCGATGTCACGCACCTGAGTGGTCAGGTTCCGGAAGACGGTGTTGACGGAGTCCGTCAGGTCCTTCCAGATCCCGGCCGCACCCGGCACGTTCGCCTGGCCGCCCAGCTGGCCCTCGCCACCGGTCTCGTTGGCCACGCGCGTGACCTCGTCCGCGAAGATCCGCAGCGTCTCGGTCATCTGGTTGATCGTCTCGGCGAGCTGCGCGACCTCGCCCCGGGCCGGCACCGTCACCTTCTTCGACAGGTCGCCGTTGGCCACCGCCGTCGTCACGTGCGAGATCTCCCGCACCTGGGCCGTCAGGTTCCCGGCCATGGTGTTGACGGAGTCGGTCAGCTCCTTCCACACCCCGGCCACGCCCGGCACCTGGGCCTGCCCGCCCAGGGCACCCTCGGTACCCACCTCACGGGCCACCCGCGTCACCTCGGAGGAGAACGCCGAGAGCTGGTCCACCATCGTGTTGACGGTGTTCTTCAGCTCCAGCATCTCGCCGGCCACGTGCACCGTGACCTTGCGCGACAGGTCGCCCTTGGCCACCGCCGTCGTCACCAGCGCGATGTCCCGCACCTGAGCGGTGAGCCGGTACGCCATGGTGTTGACGGAGTCCGTGAGGTCCTTCCACGAACCGGACATACCGCGCACCCGGGCCTGTCCGCCCAGCTTGCCCTCGGTACCGACCTCGCTGGCCACCCGCGTGACCTCGTCCGTGAAGGTCGACAACTGGTCGACCAGGTTGTTCACGGTCCGCCCGACCTTGAGGAACTCACCGCGCAGCGGCTGCCCGGCCCCTTCCTCCACCTGCGTCCGCAGCTCCATGCGCGGCGACAGATCACCGTCCGCCACCGCCGACAGCACCCGGCTGACCTCGGAGACGGGCCGCACGAGATCGTCGACCAGCGCGTTCGAGTTGTCGATCGCGGTCGCCCAGGCACCGTCGCAGGCCCCGGTCTCCAGCCGCTCGGTGAGTTTTCCCTCACGTCCGACCACGCGCCGCACCCGCGCCAGCTCACCCGTGAGGTGCAGGTTGCGGTCGGCCACCTCGTTGAAGACCGCCGCGATCTCGGACATCACGCCGTCGCCGGACACCGTCAGCCGTTTGCGGAAGTTTCCCTCACGCATGGAGACGAGCGCCGCGAGCAGACGATTCAACGCGGCCGTGTCCACCGTCGTAGTGCCGCCCCGCGATTTGCCCTTGTTACTCAGGGACTGTCCGCCTTTCGCGCGCGTCTTCGTGGCCCGCGTCGCTGCGCCAGACTCCACTGTGTCCCTCCCGCAGGGGTCGACCAATACTGCTGTGCCCGGCCGCGCACGCTCGGCGGACCGGTTACTGCCGCGTACTTCCCATGATGCCGAGCGATCCGGCCCGGCTCACCGGACCCGCTCCAGAGGCTGCTGCCCACCCCACTCGGCGCGCATTCACCTGCCCGGACCTCACAAGAAGCCTGCCCAGTGTTTCACCCCGGCCGAACCAGGCCATAACAGTTCGGCAGCTTCGCACATCGTCCGCACACCCTCTGGGCGGAAACACTGCAGACCGGCATCCGCATGGGCGGCGAAGGTAAGTAACCTTGCATGCGGCTGTCCAGCCAAGCCGGTGCGTCCGGTCTGGGCGGTGGTACGGAGACGAAGCGGGCATCAGAGGGGCGGCCGGAATGACCACCGGACTGATCCCGGGGGAGCAGCCCCCGGATCCCGGGCCGACGGGTGGACTGCCGCAGCAGCGGCACGACCGGGTCGGCCATGAGGCCGTGCACGGGGAGAGAGGGTCGAGGAGTTCTGTGATCACCGCGCGCGCGGCCGCCAGCTTCGAGCCCGTCGGACGGTCCGTGGCGAGTGCCCGGTCCTTCGTCCGCGACACACTTCAGGGCTGGGGCCATGCCGACATCGTCGACGACGCCGTGGTGCTGACCAGCGAACTGGTGACCAATGCGGTGGTGCACGCCGGCACCACCGCAGACGTCGAGTGCATGCGCAGCGACGACGGTGTACGGATCGAGGTCGCCGACCACTATCCGGAGCGCGAGGTCCCGCTCCAGGGCTCCCCCGCCAACATGGGCAGCCCCGACCGCGAGGGCGGCCGCGGCCTCCAGCTGTGCGCGGCCCTGGCCGACCGCTGGGGCGTCGAGTACACGCCCACCCACAAGAACGTCTGGTTCCACCTCCACCTGCCCGAGCGCCCGGTCGGCACCCGCGCCGCCGGTCCCTCGCTCCCCGCCGACCTGCTGCCGCTCGCCGACGGCCGGGTCCGCGTCGCCGTCGTCCAGATCGACCGCACCGGCTCCGTCACGTCCTGGAACGAGGACGCCGAGGAGCTCTTCGGCTACCCGGCCGAGCAGGTCACCGGCAAGCCCCTCACCGACTTCGCCGCCTGGCCGCACACTCCGGGCACCAGCACCGGCATCGCCGAAGCGCTCCAGCTCTCCCGCTGGGAGGGCAGCTACGGCATAAGGGGCGCCAACGGCCGCGTCACCCCCGTGTACGCCTCCCACCTGCGCGTCCGCGACGCCGGCGGCGAACCGTCCACGGTCTGCCTCCTCGTCCGGGACCACGAACGGGCGGTCCTCCAGACCCCGATGCGCGTACCGGCCGCCGACTCCTCGTCCTCCGAGGGCCAGAGCACCGACCCCTTCGAGGTGTTCATCGGCTCCCCGGCCCCGGACGACCTCGACGGCCTCCTCCAGCGCACGGTCGAACGCGCCCGCGACATGCTCGACGCCGACGCCGCCTTCCTGCTGCTGGCCACCGACGACGAGACGGAGCTGGAGGTCCGCGCCTCCACCGGCCTGCCCTCCGCCCGCCAGCGCTTCGCCCGCGTCCCCGTGGAGGCCGGCCCCGGCCGCTACGGCTCCGCGCGCATGCCCGCCGTCCACGACGACCTCGCGGCCGTCCCCGGCGCCGTCCCGCTGCTGAACGGCACCGGCATGCGCTCGGTCGTCACCGTCCCCCTCAAGGTCGAGGGCCGCCTCACCGGCTCCCTCGGAGTCGCCGCCGAGGCCGCCGGCCGCTACTCCAACGAGGAGGCGCTGCGCCTCCAGTTCGCCGCCGACCGCATCGCCCTGGCCGTCGAGTCGGCCCGCCTGGGCGAGCTGGAGCGGCTGCGCCGCGGCTCGCTCAGCTTCCTCGTCGAGGCCTCCGACCTCCTCGCCGGCACCCTGGACCGGGACCAGACGCTGGCCCTGATGGCCCAGATGACGGTCCCCACCCTCGCCACCTGGTGCGCCGTCTACACCATCGCCGACCAGGCCTCCGAACCGTATCTCTCCTACGTCCTGCACGAGGACGAGGAACTCATCGACGGCATCAAGTCCCTGCTGTCGAAGATCGCGCCGCCCGACCCGGTCCCCGCCCCGGGCGCCCGCGTCTGGACGACCCCCGCCGACATGGCCCATCAGGCCGCGCTGCGCACCTCCATGCGCGACCTCGGCCTGAGCGGCGGCCCGACACACCAGTTGAGCACCGGTATCGGCCCGACCCTCGCCACCGCGTCCGCGGTCGGCGGCGAGACCGTGGTCCTGCCACTGGTCGCCCGTAACCGCGTCATCGGCATGCTCACCCTGGGCAAGCCCACCGACGACCACTTCCGCCAGGAGATCCTCGAACTCGCCGAGGACCTGTCCCGCCGAGCCGCCCTGGCCCTGGACAACGCCCGCCTGTACTCGGAGCGCACGGCCATCAGCCAGTCCCTCCAGCGCAGCCTCCTGCCGCCCGAACTGCCCCTCATCGACGGCGTCGAGGTCGAGGTCATCTACCGCGCGGCCGGCGAGGGCAACGAGGTCGGCGGAGACTTCTACGACCTCTTCCCGATCAGCGACGGCGCCTACGGCTTCGCCATCGGCGACGTCTGCGGTACGGGCCCGAACGCGGCCGCCGTCACGGGCCTGGCCCGGCACGCCTTGCGCCTGCTGGCCCGCGAGGGTCTCAGCGGCCCGGCGGTCCTGGAGCGCCTCAACTCGGCCATCCTCGACGAGGGCGCCCGCAGCCGCTTCCTCACGCTGCTGTACGGCGAGATGCGCCCGCAGGACGACGGCAGCGCGGAGTTGAAGGTGGTCTGCGCCGGCCATCCGCTCCCGCTCCGGCTGCGCCAGGACGGCTCGGTCGAACCCGCCGCCGAACCCCAGCCGCTCCTCGGCGTGATCGAGGACCTGGAGCTCTACGAACAGACGGTCACCCTCGAACCGGGCGACGTCCTGCTCTGTGTCACGGACGGCGTCACCGAACGCCGCGAGGGCACCCGCATGCTGGGCGACGACGGCCTCGCCGACGTCCTCACGTCGTGCACGGGCCTGACGGCGGGTGCGGTGGCCGCGCGCATCATGCGCGCGGTGGAGCGCTTCGCCTCTGACGCCCCGTCCGACGACATGGCGATCCTCGCTATGCGCGTCCCGGAGCCGCACGCGGACTGACCAGGGCAAGCGAAAGGCCCCGCCCAATTGGGCGGGGCCTTTGTGGTGGAGCCCCCAAACGGAATCGAACCGTTGACCTTCTCCTTACCATGGAGACGCTCTACCGACTGAGCTATAGGGGCCTGTCGCTTTCGGGTTTCCCCGCGGCAACGGAATAGATCATACCCCGAACAAGCCGGTGCTCCCAACCACGGACTTCATCCGAACGCGGGTTGCAGCAGCCCGCCCAGGGCGTTGCACGCGGACACGATCCGCTGCATGTCCCGCCTGGTCAACGATGCCTCGACCGGCAACGCGAGGGTCTCGTCGACGGCCCGCTCGGTCTCGGGCAACGACACGCATCGCCGGAAGCCCGGCAACCGGTGCACGGGGGTCTTCACCGGCACCCGGCAGTCGACTCCCCGTCCCCGCACGGCACGCGCGAACGCGTCCCGGTCCGGCCGTCCGTTCCCCGGCACCCGCACGACGTACTGCTGATAGGTGTGCCCGTCGCCCCAGTCGGGGGTCCGCACCCCCCTCAGCTTCCCGTCGAGGTAGGCCGCCCGCTCCCTGCGCCGCGCTATCTCGTCGTACGGCGCCTCGGACTCCCCCTGCTCCAGCACGAGCAGCCCGTGCCGCTGCCCGACCCCGTGCAGCAGACCCATGTCCGCCGGGTGTCCGAACCGGTGCACGGCGACGATGGCCGCGGTCCGCGACGTCAACGACGCCTCCACCGCGGCGGCGTCGAGGCAGTACGTCCCCGGATCTATGTCGGCGAACACCGGCAGCGCGCCGGCGAGAGCCACGGCCTCGGCGACTTCCACGTTCCCGAAGGCAGGTACGACGACCTCGTCGCCGACGCCTACGCTGGCGGCCCTGAGCATTGCTGAGGTACCCATACGAACGATCGTCGTAGCGCAACGTGAACTTCAAGTGACGCAAAACAAAAAAGGGTTGGACCCAGAACCGAAGTTCTGGGTCCAACCCTTTAAATGATTGTTCGGCGGCGTCCTACTCTCCCACAGGGTCCCCCCTGCAGTACCATCGGCGCTGTAAGGCTTAGCTTCCGGGTTCGGAATGTAACCGGGCGTTTCCCCTACGCTATGACCACCGAAACACTATGAAACAGACAACCAGCCGCCCCTGTGACCGGGGGCGGGTTGTTCGTGGTTTCAGAACCAACACAGTGGACGCGAGCAACTGAGGACAAGCCCTCGGCCTATTAGTACCGGTCACCTCCACACCTTGCGGTGCTTCCAGATCCGGCCTATCAACCCAGTCGTCTACTGGGAGCCTTAACCCCTCAAGGGGGTGGGAGTCCTCATCTCGAAGCAGGCTTCCCGCTTAGATGCTTTCAGCGGTTATCCCTCCCGAACGTAGCCAACCAGCCATGCCCTTGGCAGGACAACTGGCACACCAGAGGTTCGTCCGTCCCGGTCCTCTCGTACTAGGGACAGCCCTTCTCAAGACTCCTACGCGCACAGCGGATAGGGACCGAACTGTCTCACGACGTTCTAAACCCAGCTCGCGTACCGCTTTAATGGGCGAACAGCCCAACCCTTGGGACCGACTCCAGCCCCAGGATGCGACGAGCCGACATCGAGGTGCCAAACCATCCCGTCGATATGGACTCTTGGGGAAGATCAGCCTGTTATCCCCGGGGTACCTTTTATCCGTTGAGCGACGGCGCTTCCACAAGCCACCGCCGGATCACTAGTCCCGACTTTCGTCCCTGCTCGACCCGTCGGTCTCACAGTCAAGCTCCCTTGTGCACTTACACTCAACACCTGATTGCCAACCAGGCTGAGGGAACCTTTGGGCGCCTCCGTTACTCTTTAGGAGGCAACCGCCCCAGTTAAACTACCCATCAGACACTGTCCCTGATCCGGATCACGGACCCAGGTTAGACATCCAGCACGACCAGACTGGTATTTCAACGACGACTCCACCCACACTGGCGTGTGAGCTTCAAAGTCTCCCAGCTATCCTACACAAGCCGAACCGAACACCAATATCAAACTGTAGTAAAGGTCCCGGGGTCTTTCCGTCCTGCTGCGCGAAACGAGCATCTTTACTCGTAGTGCAATTTCACCGGGCCTATGGTTGAGACAGTCGAGAAGTCGTTACGCCATTCGTGCAGGTCGGAACTTACCCGACAAGGAATTTCGCTACCTTAGGATGGTTATAGTTACCACCGCCGTTTACTGGCGCTTAAGTTCTCAGCTTCGCCCCACCGAAATGGAGCTAACCGGTCCCCTTAACGTTCCAGCACCGGGCAGGCGTCAGTCCGTATACATCGCCTTACGGCTTCGCACGGACCTGTGTTTTTAGTAAACAGTCGCTTCTCGCTGGTCTCTGCGGCCACCCCCAGCTCGGAGTGCAAGACTCGTCACCGGATGTGGCCCCCTTCTCCCGAAGTTACGGGGGCATTTTGCCGAGTTCCTTAACCATAGTTCACCCGAACGCCTCGGTATTCTCTACCTGACCACCTGAGTCGGTTTAGGGTACGGGCCGCCATGAAACTCGCTAGAGGCTTTTCTCGACAGCATAGGATCATCCACTTCACCACAATCGGCTCGGCATCAGGTCTCAGCCGTATGCAAGGCGGATTTACCTACCTTGCGGCCTACACCCTTACCCCGGGACAACCACCGCCCGGGATGGACTACCTTCCTGCGTCACCCCATCACTCACCTACTAACCGCTTGGTTCGGCGGCTCCACCACTCCCCTCAACTCCGAAGAGATCAGGGCGGCTTCACGGCCTTAGCATCACGATGCTCGATGTTTGACGCTTCACAGCGGGTACCGGAATATCAACCGGTTATCCATCGACTACGCCTGTCGGCCTCGCCTTAGGTCCCGACTTACCCTGGGCAGATCAGCTTGACCCAGGAACCCTTAGTCAATCGGCGCAAACGTTTCTCACGTTTGTATCGCTACTCATGCCTGCATTCTCACTCGTGAACCGTCCACAACTCGCTTCCGCGGCTGCTTCACCCGGCACACGACGCTCCCCTACCCATCCATACAGGCGTTGGCCCTATTGTATGAATGACACGACTTCGGCGGTACGCTTGAGCCCCGCTACATTGTCGGCGCGGAATCACTAGACCAGTGAGCTATTACGCACTCTTTCAAGGGTGGCTGCTTCTAAGCCAACCTCCTGGTTGTCTGTGCGACTCCACATCCTTTCCCACTTAGCGTACGCTTAGGGGCCTTAGTCGATGCTCTGGGCTGTTTCCCTCTCGACCATGGAGCTTATCCCCCACAGTCTCACTGCCGCGCTCTCACTTACCGGCATTCGGAGTTTGGCTAAGGTCAGTAACCCGGTAGGGCCCATCGCCTATCCAGTGCTCTACCTCCGGCAAGAAACACACGACGCTGCACCTAAATGCATTTCGGGGAGAACCAGCTATCACGGAGTTTGATTGGCCTTTCACCCCTAACCACAGGTCATCCCCCAGGTTTTCAACCCTGGTGGGTTCGGTCCTCCACGAAGTCTTACCTCCGCTTCAACCTGCCCATGGCTAGATCACTCCGCTTCGGGTCTTGAGCGTGCTACTGAATCGCCCTGTTCGGACTCGCTTTCGCTACGGCTTCCCCACTCGGGTTAACCTCGCAACACACCGCAAACTCGCAGGCTCATTCTTCAAAAGGCACGCAGTCACGAGACACCAAGCAAGCTTGATGTCCGACGCTCCCACGGCTTGTAGGCACACGGTTTCAGGTACTATTTCACTCCGCTCCCGCGGTACTTTTCACCATTCCCTCACGGTACTATCCGCTATCGGTCACCAGGGAATATTTAGGCTTAGCGGGTGGTCCCGCCAGATTCACACGGGATTTCTCGGGCCCCGTGCTACTTGGGTGTCTCTCAAACGAGCCGCTGATGTTTCGACTACGGGGGTCTTACCCTCTACGCCGGACCTTTCGCATGTCCTTCGCCTACATCAACGGTTTCTGACTCGTCCCACGGCCGGCAGACCGTGGAAGAGAGATCCCACAACCCCGCACACGCAACCCCTGCCGGGTCTCACACGTATACGGTTTGGCCTCATCCGGTTTCGCTCGCCACTACTCCCGGAATCACGGTTGTTTTCTCTTCCTGCGGGTACTGAGATGTTTCACTTCCCCGCGTTCCCTCCACACTGCCTATGTGTTCAGCAGCGGGTGACAGCCCATGACGACTGCCGGGTTTCCCCATTCGGAAACCCCCGGATCAAAGCCTGGTTGACGACTCCCCGGGGACTATCGTGGCCTCCCACGTCCTTCATCGGTTCCTGGTGCCAAGGCATCCACCGTGCGCCCTTAAAAACTTGGCCACAGATGCTCGCGTCCACTGTGCAGTTCTCAAACAACGACCAACCACCCATCACCCCGGGAGAAATCCCGAGTGCACTGGGGCCGGCAACTGAAGGAAACTCATTCCCTCAGATACCCAACAGCGTGCCCGACACAGTTCCCTCTCCAGAGTCACGTTCCACGCCGAAGCAGTACTAGTGATCCTTCAAGTCGACCGTGCCGAGTAGTCAACGTTCCACCCATGAGCAACCAGTGCGAGACATTCGCTCGCATGCTGGCCTCTGACCAGCCAGAGGCTGGTAAGAAGTGCTCCTTAGAAAGGAGGTGATCCAGCCGCACCTTCCGGTACGGCTACCTTGTTACGACTTCGTCCCAATCGCCAGTCCCACCTTCGACAGCTCCCTCCCACAAGGGGTTGGGCCACCGGCTTCGGGTGTTACCGACTTTCGTGACGTGACGGGCGGTGTGTACAAGGCCCGGGAACGTATTCACCGCAGCAATGCTGATCTGCGATTACTAGCGACTCCGACTTCATGGGGTCGAGTTGCAGACCCCAATCCGAACTGAGACCGGCTTTTTGAGATTCGCTCCACCTTGCGGTATCGCAGCTCATTGTACCGGCCATTGTAGCACGTGTGCGGCCCAAGACATAAGGGGCATGATGACTTGACGTCGTCCCCACCTTCCTCCGAGTTGACCCCGGCGGTCTCCCGTGAGTCCCCAGCACCACAAGGGCCTGCTGGCAACACGGGACAAGGGTTGCGCTCGTTGCGGGACTTAACCCAACATCTCACGACACGAGCTGACGACAGCCATGCACCACCTGTACACCGACCACAAGGGGGCGACCATCTCTGGCCGTTTCCGGTGTATGTCAAGCCTTGGTAAGGTTCTTCGCGTTGCGTCGAATTAAGCCACATGCTCCGCCGCTTGTGCGGGCCCCCGTCAATTCCTTTGAGTTTTAGCCTTGCGGCCGTACTCCCCAGGCGGGGCACTTAATGCGTTAGCTGCGGCACGGACAACGTGGAATGTTGCCCACACCTAGTGCCCACCGTTTACGGCGTGGACTACCAGGGTATCTAATCCTGTTCGCTCCCCACGCTTTCGCTCCTCAGCGTCAGTATCGGCCCAGAGATCCGCCTTCGCCACCGGTGTTCCTCCTGATATCTGCGCATTTCACCGCTACACCAGGAATTCCGATCTCCCCTACCGAACTCTAGCCTGCCCGTATCGACTGCAGACCCGGGGTTAAGCCCCGGGCTTTCACAACCGACGTGACAAGCCGCCTACGAGCTCTTTACGCCCAATAATTCCGGACAACGCTTGCGCCCTACGTATTACCGCGGCTGCTGGCACGTAGTTAGCCGGCGCTTCTTCTGCAGGTACCGTCACTTTCGCTTCTTCCCTGCTGAAAGAGGTTTACAACCCGAAGGCCGTCATCCCTCACGCGGCGTCGCTGCATCAGGCTTTCGCCCATTGTGCAATATTCCCCACTGCTGCCTCCCGTAGGAGTCTGGGCCGTGTCTCAGTCCCAGTGTGGCCGGTCGCCCTCTCAGGCCGGCTACCCGTCGTCGCCTTGGTGAGCCATTACCTCACCAACTAGCTGATAGGCCGCGGGCTCATCCTGCACCGCCGGAGCTTTCGACCCTCACAGATGCCTGCGAGGTTCAGTATCCGGTATTAGACCCCGTTTCCAGGGCTTGTCCCAGAGTGCAGGGCAGATTGCCCACGTGTTACTCACCCGTTCGCCACTAATCCCCACCGAAGTGGTTCATCGTTCGACTTGCATGTGTTAAGCACGCCGCCAGCGTTCGTCCTGAGCCAGGATCAAACTCTCCGTGAATGTTTACCCGTAATCGGGTGACACCACGAGAGCGGAACGGTCGAAGGAATAATCCGACCGTTCACAGCGTCCTCGCTGTGTGTATTTCAAAGGAACCTCAACCTGAACCGGATGAACCGATCAGGCCGGAGGTATCAACATATCTGGCGTTGACTTTTGGCACGCTGTTGAGTTCTCAAGGAACGGACGCTTCCTTTGTACTCACCCTCTCGGGCTTTCCTCCGGGCGCTTCCCTTCGGTCTTGCGTTTCCGACTCTATCAGATCTTTCCGATCCGATTTCCTCGGTGCTTTCCAGGTTCCCGCTTTCGCGTTTCCCTTTCCGGCGGCTCCGACTTTATCAGAGATTCTGAGTCGGAATTCCCGCCCTCCGGGGCGGCTCCGATCCACGAAGTGGTCGGGTGCCCGTCCGAGCGGAGATGTAAACGTACTGGAGCGGGGCGGCTCGATGCAAATCGAGCCGCCCCGCTCCAGGTTGACGCTGCCGGAGATCCGACGGACCGTCAGACCTCCACCACGACAGGGAGGATCATCGGCCGGCGCCGGTACGTGTCCGAGACCCACTTGCCGAGCGTCCGGCGCACCAGCTGCTGGAGCTGGTGGGGCTCGACGACCCCGTCCTGGGCCGAGCGCTCCAGTGCTTCGGTCACCTTGGGGAGCACCGCGGTGAACGCTGAGTCCTCGATGCCCGAGCCGCGGGCCTGGACGTGCGGACCCGCGGTGATCTTGCCGGTGGACGAGTCGATGACCACGAAGACCGAGATGATGCCCTCGTCACCGAGGATCTTGCGGTCCTTGAGGGCGGGCTCGCCGACGTCACCGACGGAGAGGCCGTCGACGTAGACGTATCCCGCCTGGACCTTGCCGGAGATCTTCGCCTTGCCCTCGACGAGGTCGACGACGACGCCGTCCTCGGCGATGACGATGCGGTCGTGCGGGACGCCGGTGAGGGCGCCCAGTTCGGCGTTGGCGCGCAGGTGGCGCCATTCGCCGTGGACCGGCATCAGGTTCTTCGGGCGGCAGATGTTGTAGAAGTACAGCAGCTCGCCGGCCGAGGCGTGGCCCGAGACGTGGACCTTGGCGTTGCCCTTGTGGACGACGTTGGCCCCCCAGCGGGTCAGGCCGTTGATCACGCGGTAGACCGCGTTCTCGTTGCCCGGGATCAGGGACGAGGCCAGGATCACCGTGTCGCCGTTGACGATGCGGATCTGGTGGTCCCGGTTGGCCATGCGGGACAGCGCGGCCATCGGCTCGCCCTGGGAGCCCGTGCAGACCAGGACCACTTCGCTGTCCGGCAGGTCGTCGAGGGTCTTGACGTCCACGACGAGGCCCGGCGGCACCTTGAGGTAGCCGAGGTCCCGGGCGATGCCCATGTTGCGGACCATGGAGCGGCCCACGAAGGCGACCCGGCGGCCGTATTCGTGCGCCGCGTCCAGGATCTGCTGGATGCGGTGGACGTGGCTGGCGAAGCTCGCCACGATGATCCGCTTGCGGGCTCCGGCGAAGACCTGGCGCAGGACGTTGGAGATGTCCCGCTCCGGCGGGACGAAGCCCGGGACCTCGGCGTTCGTCGAGTCGGACAGGAGGAGGTCGATGCCCTCCTCGCTGAGGCGCGCGAACGCGTGCAGGTCCGTGAGGCGGCCGTCCAGCGGGAGCTGGTCCATCTTGAAGTCGCCGGTGTGGACGACCATGCCCGCGGGGGTGCGGATGGCGACGGCCAGCGCGTCCGGGATGGAGTGGTTGACCGCGACGAACTCGCAGTCGAAGGGGCCGACGCGTTCGCGGTGCCCCTCCGCCACCTCGAGGGTGTACGGGCGGATGCGGTGTTCCTGGAGCTTGGCCTCGATGAGGGCGAGGGTCAGCTTGGAGCCGATCAGCGGGATGTCCGGCTTCTCGCGCAGGAGGAAGGGGACGCCGCCGATGTGGTCCTCGTGCCCGTGGGTGAGGACGATGCCCTCGATGTCGTCGAGGCGGTCCCGGATGGACGAGAAGTCCGGCAGGATCAGGTCGATTCCGGGCTGCTCCTCCTCGGGGAAGAGCACTCCGCAGTCGACGATCAGCAGACGGCCGCCGTACTCGAAGACCGTCATGTTGCGGCCGATTTCGCCCAGGCCGCCGAGCGGGGTGACCCGGAGGCCGCCCTTCGCGAGCGCCGGGGGCCGGCCCAGTTCAGGGTGCGGATGACTCAAAAGACTCTCCTCACCACACGCGCCACGTACCGGTGGGCACGTGGCGCGCGTGACGTTCGTGCAGAAGCAGTTGTCGTGTGGGGTGCGGGCACCGGTGGCCCGCCTATTCAGTTGTGAAGTCCGTGCGGCCGTGCGGTGGTGCGAAGTCTGTTGTCAGAGCTGTACCCCGCCGGCGGCAAGATCGATCTTGAGCTGGTCGGTCTCCTCGGGCGTGAGACCGACCATCGGCGCGCGCAGCGGTCCGGCGGGCAGTCCCTGGAGGTCGAGCGCGGCCTTGGCGGTCATGACGCCCTGGGTGCGGAACATGCCGGTGAAGACCGGGAGCAGCTTCTGGTGGATCTCCAGTGCCTTCTGTACGTCACCGGCGACGTGCGCGTCCACCATGGCGCGCAGTTCCGGGGTGACGACGTGGCCGACGACGGAGACGAAGCCGACCGCGCCCACGGAGAGCAGCGGCAGGTTCAGCATGTCGTCGCCGGAGTACCAGGCGAGGCCGGAGCGTGCGATGGCCCAGCTGGCGCGGCCGAGGTCGCCCTTGGCGTCCTTGTTCGCGACGATCCGGGGGTGCTCCGCGAGGCGGACCAGGGTCTCCGTGTTGATCGGGACGCCGCTGCGGCCGGGGATGTCGTAGAGCATGACCGGCAGCTCGGCGGCGTCGGTGATCGCCGTGAAGTGCAGGTAGAGGCCCTCCTGCGGGGGCTTGTTGTAGTACGGCGTGACCAGCAGGAGGCCGTGTGCTCCGGCGCGCTCGGCGGCGCGGGCCAGCTCGATGCTGTGCTGGGTGTTGTTGGTCCCGACGCCGGCGACGACGTGGGCCCGGTCGCCGACCGCCTCCACTACGGCTCGTACGAGGTCCGCTTTCTCCGCGTCGCTGGTGGTGGGGGACTCGCCGGTGGTGCCGTTGACGATCAGGCCGTCGTTGCCTGCGTCCACCAGGTGGGTGGCGAGCCGCTGGGCGCCGTCGAGGTCGAGTGCGCCGTCCGCCGTGAAGGGCGTGACCATGGCGGTGAGGACCCGCCCGAAGGGGGTCTGCGGAGTGGAGGTCGGAGCCATGGGTTACACGCTACTCGTTGCTCAGGGCGGGGTCTGCCTTAGGGCCTGTCGAGAGGTATGTGGAGCCCGGCACTGCCTGCTCGGGGGTTCAAGCAGTGCCGGGTCCCTTTGATCAGGCTAGATGAACTTCTCCAAACGCCGCAATACGGACACTTCGCACGGCTGATGCGCACATGTGTGCCCGGCTCCGGGACGCGCTACGGCGCGACGCGGCCGTTGGCGTTGAAAGCGGCATGGGTGAGGGGCATGAGCCGGGCCCACTCCGCCTCCATCTTCTCGCCGACCATCTCGATCTCCCGCTGCGGGAAGGAGGGCACCTTCGCCAGCTCGTGCTGGGTGCGCAGGCCCAGGAAGTGCATCAGCGAGCGGGCGTTGCAGGTGGCGTACATCGAGGAGTACAGGCCGACGGGGAGCACCGCGCGGGCCACCTCGCGGGCGACGCCGGCGGCGAGCATCCGCTGGTACGTGGCGTACGCCTGGCGGTAGGAGTCCTCCATCGCGCCGCCCACCAGCTCGTACTGCTCCGGGCTGCCCTCGACGAAGACGTACTTGCCGGGCCGGCCCTGCTGGACCAGCTTGCGGGAGGTGTCCGGGACGTAGAAGACCGGCTGGAGCTCCCGGTAGCGGCCCGATTCCTCGTTGTACGACCAGCCGACGCGGTGCCGCATGAACTCGCGGAAGACGAAGATCGGGGCGCTGATGAAGAAGGTCATCGAGTTGTGCTCGAACGGGCTGCCGTGCCGGTCCCGCATGAGGTAGTTGATCAGGCCCTTGGAGCGCTCCGGGTCCTTGTCCAGCTCCGCGAGGGACTGCTCCCCGACGGTGGAGACACGGGCGGCGAACAGCACGTCGGAGTCGGTCGCGCTGCTCTTGACCAGCTCGACGGTGACGTCGCTGCGGAGTTCGATCTTGGAATCGTCGGCGGGGGTGTCGGTCACGGTGTGGAGGGCCTTCCCATCTCGTCGCTTGGCGGGGGCCACTCTACGGCCCCCGCCGAATCGGGCTTTCACTGCCGTGCCGCAATGAAGTCGGCGAAACAGGGCACCTGGAGGGGCGTTCGTTCGTCTGTATGAGTAACAGCGAACCATCAAGTCCCCGAAAGGAGACACAGCTACATGATCCGCCGGCGTGAACCCGTGCCGTTCGCCTTCGTCGCCGAAGCCGACAGGTTCCGCAGCAATGTCACACCCCCTCCCCGCGAGCGGGCGTCCTTCGGCCAGCAGGCCGGACGCTGGCTGCTCGGTCTCACCGTCGTCGCCGGAATCGCGGGCTCCCTGCTGATCGGGATGCCCGCCCTGTCGACCGACCAGCCCTCGCCGCACAAACAGCCGTCACAGGCGTCCGAGGGACGCTAGACGGGCCGGGGGACGGTCGGGGGCAGCTCCCGTCCGGACCCCCGAGAGTGGTGACCGCAGACACAGGTCGGTAGCCTCACCGGGCACAGCACTTGCCATGGAACGAGTGAGGACCAGCCGTGCCCCTGCCCTTCCTGACGGCCGACCGCGCCTTCGACGCGGCCGACGACGTCGCGCTGCCGTACGACGACCGCGACCTGTGGCGCCGGCCCTACCGGCCGGGGCCCTGGCGGGTGGGGGCGGCGGCGGTGATGCTGCTGCTCGCCTCGTTCGTGCTGTTCGCGGCGGTGATCATCGCCGCTACGGGCACGCTGTCCTCGGCCGCCGTGGTCTTCGGCATCGCGGCCGTCGTCATCGCCTGCGCCCTGCGGATGCTGCGCATGGGCGTGTGGGTGAGCGCGCACGGAGTGCGTCAGGTGAGTTTCCTCAGCACCCGCACGGTGGCCTGGCAGCAGGTCGCCAGCATGCGCACGGTGCAGCAGCCGGTGCGCTGGCTCGGGCTGCCGCGCACGGTGCAGGGGCAGGCGCTGCTCCTCGTCCGGCAGGGCCGGTCCACGGACCCGCTGCCGCCCCTGCTCACCACGCACAACTCCGACTTCCTCGCCCGCGAGGACGCCTTCGACCGGGCGGCCGACGCCGTGGAGGCGTGGGCCGCCGAGTACCGGCGGGACTGAGCCGCGCAGAGGTCAGGCCGCCTCGACGGGCTTGCCGTCGTGGAGGGCGATCGCCCGCTGCATCGCCTTGCGGGCCCGCGGGGTGTCCCGGGCGTCGTGGTAGGCGACGGCCAGGCGGAACCAGCTGCGCCAGTCGTCCGGGGCGTCCTCCGTCTCGGCCTTGCGCAGGGCGAAGACCTCGTCGGCCGACTCCCGGTCGACGCGGCCGCTGGGGGTGCGCTTCAGGTCGTCCACGGGCAGTCCGCCCTCGGCGTCGAGTTCCGCGGCGAGCTGGTTGGCCCTGCGGACGAACTGGGTGTTCTTCCACAGGAACCAGATGCCGATGACCGGCAGGATCAGCACCGCGACGCCGAACGTGACGGTGAGGGGTGTGCCGGCCTCGATGAGCATCACGCCGCGGCCGCCGGCCAGGACGAAGTAGAAGACCAGGACGGCGGCCGTGACGAGGTAGGAGATCTTCGCGCGCATGGGGGTCAGGGGCTCTGTTCGGGGTCCGGGCCGGGTCTCAGTTCAGGTCCAGGAAGTGTTCCAGGCCGAAGGTGAGGCCCGGGGTGGTGACCACCCGGCGGGCGCCCAGCAGGATGCCCGGCATGAAGCTGCTGTGGTGCAGGGAGTCGTGCCGGACGGTGAGGGTCTCCCCCTCTCCGCCGAGCAGGACCTCCTGGTGGGCGAGGAGGCCGCGCAGGCGGATCGCGTGGACCGGGACACCGTCGACGTCCGCGCCGCGGGCGCCGTCCAGGGCGGTGGCAGTGGCGTCGGGCGCCGGAGCGGAGCCTGCCTTCTGCCGCGCCTCGGCGATCAGCTGGGCGGTGCGGGTGGCGGTGCCGCTGGGGGCGTCCACCTTGTTCGGGTGGTGCAGCTCGACGACCTCGACGGACTCGAAGTACGGGGCGGCGAGCTGCGCGAACTTCATGGTGAGCACGGCGCCGATGGAGAAGTTGGGCGCGATGAGCACACCCGTCTCCGGGGAGGCGTCGAGCCAGGAGTTGAGCCGCGCGAGGCGTTCGTCGGTCCAGCCGGTGGTGCCGACGACGGCGTGGATGCCGTGGCCCACGCAGTAGTCGAGGTTGTCCATCACCGAGGCGGGGGTGGTCAGCTCGACGACGACCTGGGCGCCGGTGTCGGCCAGCGTGTCCAGGCTGTCGCCCCGGCCGAGGGCGGCGACCAGCTCCATGTCCTCGGCGGCCTCGACCGCCCGTACCGCCTCGGAGCCGATCCGGCCCTTGGCACCGAGGACGGCCACGCGCAGCTTGCTCATGTCTCTTGCTTCCTTACCGGGGATCGTTAGGCGACGGCGTCGTGCAGCCGGGACGCCTGCTTGTCCTTCAGCGGGCCGATGACCGACAGCGAGGGCCGCTGCCCCAGGACGTCGCGGGCGACCGCGCGGACGTCGTCCGGCGTGACCGAGGCCATCCGGGCCAGCATGTCGTCGACGGACATCTGCTCGCCCCAGCACAGCTCGCTCTTGCCGATGCGGTTCATCAGCGCGCCGGTGTCCTCCAGGCCGAGGACCGTGGAGCCCTGGAGCTGGCCGACGGCACGGCCGATCTCGTCGTCGGTCAGGCCGTGCTCGGCGACGTGGTCCAGCTCGTCGCGGCAGATCTTCAGCACGTCGTGCACCTGCGAGGGCCGGCAGCCCGCGTAGACGCCGAAGAGGCCGCAGTCGGCGAAGCCCGAGGTGTACGAGTACACGCTGTAGGCGAGGCCGCGCTTCTCGCGGACCTCCTGGAACAGACGCGAGGACATGCCGCCGCCGAGGGCGGTGTTGAGCACGCCCATCGCCCAGCGCCGGTCGTCGGTGCGGGCCAGGCCCGGCATGCCGAGGATGACGTGGGCCTGCTCGGTCCTGCGGCCGATCAGCTCCATGCGCCCTGCGGCCCGGACGGTGCGCCGTCCGTCGCGCGGGGCCACGGGCGCGGCCACCGGCTCCCGGAAGGCGCCGGCCTTCTCGAAGGCGGCCCGGACCTGGCGTACGACCTTGTTGTGGTCGACGTTGCCGGCCGCGGCGACCACCAGGTGGGTGGGGTCGTAGTGCTTCTTGTAGAAGCGGCGGATGCGGTCGGCGGTGAGGGCGTTGACCGTGTCGACGGTGCCGAGGACGGGGCGGCCGAGGGCGCTGTCGCCGAACATGGTGTGCGCGAAGAGGTCGTGCACGCAGTCGCCCGGGTCGTCCTCGGTCATCGCGATCTCTTCGAGGATGGCGCCGCGCTCGACGTCGACGTCCTCCTCCTGGATCAGGGAGCCGGTCAGCATGTCGCAGACGACGTCGATGGCGAGCGGCAGGTCGGTGTCGAGCACGCGTGCGTAGTAGCAGGTGTACTCCTTCGCCGTGAACGCGTTCATCTCGCCGCCGACGGCGTCGAGGGCGGCGGAGATGTCCAGGGCGCTGCGCTTGCGGGTGCCCTTGAAGAGCAGGTGCTCCAGGTAGTGGGTGGCGCCGTTCAGGGCCGGGGTCTCGTCGCGGGAGCCGACGTGGGCCCAGATGCCGAAGGTCGCCGAGCGGACCGAGGGCAGCGTCTCGGTGACGATGCGCAGGCCGCCCGGGAGGGTGGTCCGGCGGACCGTGCCGGTGCCGTGCTCGCCCTTGATCAGGGTTTGGGTACGGGCGACGGCCCGCGCCTCCGAGGAGGTGCGGGCCGTCGCCTTCGAGCTACGAGACGTCACTGGTCGGCGTCGTCCTTCTTCTCTTCGCTGCCTTCTTCGCCCTCGACCACGGGGATCAGGGAGAGCTTGCCGCGGGAGTCGATCTCGGCGATCTCGACCTGGACCTTGGCTCCCACGCCGAGCACGTCCTCGACGTTCTCCACGCGCTTGCCGCCGGCGAGCTTGCGGATCTGCGAGATGTGCAGCAGGCCGTCCTTGCCGGGCAGCAGGGAGACGAACGCGCCGAAGGTGGTCGTCTTCACGACCGTGCCCAGGTAGCGCTCGCCGACCTCGGGCATGGTCGGGTTGGCGATGCCGTTGATCGTGGCGCGGGCGGCCTCGGCCTGCGAGCCCTGGGCGGCACCGATGTAGATGGTGCCGTCGTCCTCGATCGTGATGTCGGCGCCCGTGTCCTCCTGGATCTGGTTGATCATCTTGCCCTTGGGGCCGATGACCTCGCCGATCTTGTCGACCGGGATCTTCACGGTGATGATCCGCGGCGCGTTCGGGGACATCTCGTCCGGCGTGTCGATCGCTTCCATCATCACGTCGAGGATGTGGAGGCGGGCGTCACGGGCCTGCTTGAGGGCGGCGGCCAGGACGGAGGCCGGGATGCCGTCCAGCTTGGTGTCGAGCTGGAGGGCGGTCACGAACTCCTTGGTGCCGGCGACCTTGAAGTCCATGTCGCCGAAGGCGTCCTCCGCACCGAGGATGTCGGTGAGGGCGACGTAGTGCGTCTCGCCGTTGATCTCCTGGGAGATCAGGCCCATGGCGATACCGGCGACGGGGGCCTTCAGCGGCACACCGGCGTTCAGCAGCGACATGGTGGAGGCGCAGACCGAGCCCATCGACGTCGAGCCGTTGGAGCCGAGGGCCTCGGACACCTGGCGGATCGCGTAGGGGAACTCCTCGCGCGTCGGCAGCACCGGCACGATCGCGCGCTCGGCGAGGGCGCCGTGGCCGATCTCGCGGCGCTTCGGGGAGCCGACGCGGCCGGTCTCGCCGACGGAGTACGGCGGGAAGTTGTAGTTGTGCATGTAGCGCTTGCGGGTCACCGGGGAGAGGGTGTCCAGCTGCTGCTCCATGCGGAGCATGTTGAGGGTGGTGACGCCCAGGATCTGGGTCTCGCCACGCTCGAACAGCGCGGAACCGTGCACGCGCGGGATGGCCTCGACCTCGGCGGCCAGGGTGCGGATGTCGGTGACACCGCGGCCGTCGATGCGCTTCTTCTCCTTGATGACGCGCTCACGGACCAGGGACTTGGTCAGCGAGCGGTACGCGGCGGAGATCTCCTTCTCGCGGCCCTCGAACTCCGGGAGGAGCTTCTCGGCGGCGAGCGTCTTGACGCGGTCCAGCTCGGCCTCGCGCTCCTGCTTGCCGGCGATGGTGAGCGCCTGGGAGAGCTCGGGCTTGACGGCGGCGGCGAGGGCCTCCAGGACGTCGTCCTGGTAGTCCAGGAAGACCGGGAACTCGCCGGTCGGCTTGGCGGCCTTCGCGGCGAGGTCGGCCTGGGCGCGGCACAGCACCTTGATGAAGGGCTTCGCGGCCTCCAGACCGGCGGCGACGACCTCCTCGGTGGGCGCCTCGGCGCCGCCCTCGACCAGCTTGACGGTCTTCTCGGTGGCCTCGGCCTCGACCATCATGATCGCGACGTCGCCGTCCTCCAGGGCGCGGCCCGCGACGACCATGTCGAAGACGGCGTCCTCGAGCTCGGTGTGCGTCGGGAAGGCCACCCACTGACCGCGGATCAGCGCGACGCGGACGCCGCCGATCGGGCCGGAGAAGGGCAGGCCGGCCAGCTGCGTGGACGCGGAGGCGGCGTTGATCGCCACGACGTCGTACAGGTGGTCGGGGTTGAGGGCCATGATCGTGGCGACGACCTGGATCTCGTTGCGCAGGCCCTTCTTGAAGGACGGACGCAGCGGGCGGTCGATCAGGCGGCAGGTGAGGATGGCGTCCTCGGAGGGGCGGCCCTCACGGCGGAAGAAGCTGCCGGGGATCTTGCCGGCGGCGTACATCCGCTCCTCGACGTCCACCGTGAGCGGGAAGAAGTCGAGCTGGTCCTTGGGGTTCTTGGAGGCGCTCGTGGCCGATAGCACCATGGTGTCGTCGTCCAGGTACGCCACGGCGGAACCGGCGGCCTGCCTGGCCAGCCGGCCCGTCTCGAAGCGGATGGTGCGGGTGCCGAATGCGCCGTTGTCGATCACGGCTTCGGCGTAGTGGGTCTCGTTCTCCACTAGTGTCTTCTCCGTTACTTGTCGTCTTTCGTCCCTCCTCGCCCGTGTGGCGGGGGGACGGTCGGAGAAGCGCTCCGTGCAATGCGGGCCGGTCTTCGATCGAAGCACCCGGGGTTCTGCCCCCGGGGGCCACTACCGAGGACCGGCGGCGGCGAAGCGCGCTTCTCCTCGTTTCGTTCGTTGGGTCCTACGTCGTACGTGCTGTGTCTGATACCACACTACAAAGCGTCGGCGACACCGCGCACGTACAGCAAAGGGAGCGGCCCCCGAACGAATGGGAACCGCTCCCTTCACGGCGTCCTACTTGGCGCCCGCCGCACCGCGGCGGATGCCGAGGCGCTCGACCAGCGCACGGAAGCGCTGGATGTCCTTCTTGGCGAGGTACTGCAGCAGCCGGCGGCGCTGGCCGACCAGGATCAGCAGACCACGACGGGAGTGGTGGTCGTGCTTGTGGGTCTTGAGGTGCTCGGTCAGGTCGGAGATCCGACGGGACAGGAGCGCGACCTGGACCTCGGGGGAGCCGGTGTCGCCCTCCTTGGTACCGAACTCGGAGACGATCTGCTTCTTCACTGCGGCGTCGAGCGACACGCGTACTCCTCTTAGTCTGTGTGTGGCCACCGAGTGCCCCCGGTCTACGTCTCGGGGGATCTTCCGTAACTCGGAAGGCGGGGATCCGCTGGGCGCGACCTCCAGGGCTCAGGCTCCGGGGGCGCGTACACATACGGCCGTCACACAGCGTACCAGTCCGGGCGGACGCCCTTGTCCGCGGCCCGGGCGGACGCCGGGGAGGGCCTCGTGTGGGGGGCCGCGCAGGCCGTCACCCGTGCCGGGGACGTACATGGGCGAACCGCTGACCTGGAGTAACACGGACAAGTAGGGTGACGGCACAGCTCGTTGGCACAGCAGGAAGGACCGGACCGCGATGGCCGAGGCCGAGGACCAGGAACTCAGGGCACGCAAGGATCGGGAGCGGGACGAGCTCTATGCCCTCGACATCTCGGGCGTCGAATGGCACAGCGCGCCCGGCACCGAGGAGCACGAGGAGCGGGTCGAGATCGCCTACCTGCCCGAGGGTGCCGTGGCCATGCGGTCGTCGCTGGACCCGAGCACCGTGCTCCGTTATACCGAGGCGGAGTGGCGGGCCTTCGTGCTCGGCGCCCGGGACGGCGAGTTCGACCTGGAGCCGGCGGCACGGGACGTCGAGGCCGCCGAGTAGAGGCGTGACAGGGGGCGGTACCGGGATTCGCAGCGCGGGGTTCGGGCAGGCTCGGAACGGGTGGTGCCGGGTTCTGTCCGAATTGTTCACCGGTATCGCCCGCTTTGTTCATTGACAGGTGCCGCCCGTGTCATTTTCTGCCGGACTGTGACGCGGAGGGCTCACGTCGGCGGGCGGACGGGCCTGCCGTGGCGGGGCTTGCGGTGATTAGGCTGGGACCGGCGCGACGCCAGAACCCGTGGACCGGGCGTCGGCGTCTCAGGGGGAAGAGCCGGTTCATCGGACGACCTCGAACGGCCTTGGACAACTTCGAATGACAAGCAAGGGTCGCCCCAGCACGGCTTGAGGGTGCTCGACCACACCAGGAGGAACTGTGAGCAGCGACCGGGACGGGAACCGCGGGGGCTGGGCTACACCCGGCGATGACCAGCCCGACGCGGAGTCCTCAGTCGAGACGACCGGCGAGTTCACCATCGACTACGCGCCGCCCGCCTGGTACACGCAGAACGCGTCCAGCGAAGCGGGGCAGGATGACGAGGGGGCGGGGAGCGGTTCGGCGTCCGGTTCGGCGTCCGGTTCCTCTGGCGCTTCCGATTCTGCCGCTCCGGGCTCGCCCTCCGCTCCGCCTGCTCCCCGTGGTCCGGTTCCGCCGTTGCCGGGGCTGACGCCTCCGCCGCACGCGGCGCCGGCCGGCGGGCCTTCCGCCGTTCCGGCTCCCGCGCCGGGCGCGCCCTTCACGCCGCCGCCTCCCGCACCCGCGCCGGGTGCCCCGTACACGCCGCCTCCGCCGCCCGGGCCCGGGGCGCCCTTCACGCCGCCCGCGCCGCCTGCCGGAGGGCCCACCGGGGTGCCGCGGCTGCCGGTCGGGAGCGGGTTCGAGCCGCAGCCGCCGCAGCAGCCGTCGGCGCGGCCCGAGCCGACGCCCGAGCCCGAGCCCGAGCCGACGCCCGAGCCCGAGCCCGAGGTGCAGGCACCGGAGGCCGCGCCCGCGCCCGCCCCCGGTGCGGACTTCAGCTCCCCCACGGCCGTGCCGACCTTCCCGGCCGGAGGGTTCCAGCTCCAGGCGCCCGCCGCCCCTCCGGGTCAGGAGCCGCAGCCCGAACCCGAACCGGAGCCGCAGCCCGAACCGGAGCCGCGGCCCGAACCGGAGCCGCGGCCCGAACCGGAGCCCGAGCCCGAGCCCGAGCCCGCCAACGGTGATCTTGAGAGCGGCGCGACCATGCGCTTCTCCGCGGCCGCTCTCCAGCGGGAGATCGCCGAGCGTGCCGCGGCGGACGCCGACACGGACACCGACGACGACGCCGTGGAACCGGAGGACGAGGACGCCTCTCGCTCCGAGACCGGCGACGCCGACGAGGACGAGGACGGTACGGACGACGCCGCTGTCGGCGAGGTCGCCGACGAGGTGTCCGAGCCCGAGCCCGAGGACAGCGTCCCGGCGGTGGACGAGCCCGAGGACTCAACGCCCGAGGACGACGCCCCGCGGGACGCCGTTCCCGAGGACACGCCGCCCGCGGCCCAGGGTGGGATGATGCCGCCCGCGCCTCCGTCGTACCCGCCGACCGCACCCGCCCCGGCCCACCAGTGGCCCGCGCAGCCGGCACCCGGCGCCCCGGAGCAGCCCGCCGTACCGGCCCAGCAGCCGCCGTTCCAGCCGCAGGCTCCGCAGCCGGCGCCCGCCGCGTGGAACCCGCCGCCCGCGCAGCCCGCTCCGCAGGCCGGGTACGGCTTCCCGCAACCCGGCGCCACGCCTCCGGCACCGCAGCCTCCGGTCCAGCAGCCGGGCGGCGCTCCCACGCCCGTGACCGATGGCGGGTACGGCTTCCCGCAGGCCGCCGCGCAGCCGCCCCAGCCGCACTCCCCCGCCCAGCCCGGTGCCTACGGGTTCCCGCAGGCACCGCAGGGGCAGTCGCAGCCCGACGCCGCCCAGGTTCCGCCGGTCGCGCCGCAGGCGACCCCGCAGGGCTACGCCCCGCAGGTCCCGCCCGCCCAGCCGATGCCGCAGCCGGGCCAGGCACCGCAGTCACCACCCCAGACACCCCAGACGCCGCAGGCGGTGCAGGCGGTGCAGCCCGGCGCGCCCGGTCAGCCGGGCCAGGCAGGTGTGCCCGGTCAGCCCGACCATCAGCCGCAGCACCAGCACCCCCAGACACCGCAGCAGCCTCATATCCCCCAGCAGCCCCAGGCACCTCAGGCACCCGAGCCGCAGCACCAGTACCCGCAGCAGCCGGACGCCCCGCAGCATCCGCAGCAGCCCGTCGACCCCCGGCTCGGGGCCGCCTGGCCGCAGCCCATGCAGCACGACCAGCGTCAGCCCACCAACCCGGGTGCCGCGCCGCTCGGATACACCGCGGCCGTGGAGCTGTCGTCCGACCGGCTGCTCAACAACAAGCGGCAGAAGGCGAAGAGCAGCCGTCCGGCGGCCGGCGGTTCGCGGTTCAAGCTGGGCGGCAAGAAGGAGGAGGCCGAGCGGCAGCGGAAGCTGGATCTGATCCGCACCCCGGTGCTCTCCTGCTACCGCATCGCCGTCATCAGCCTCAAGGGCGGTGTCGGCAAGACGACCACCACCACCGCCCTCGGCTCCACGCTCGCCACCGAGCGGCAGGACAAGATCCTCGCGATCGACGCCAACCCGGACGCCGGCACGCTCGGCCGCCGCGTGCGCCGCGAGACCGGGGCCACCATCCGTGACCTCGTGCAGGCGATCCCGCACCTCAACTCGTACATGGACATCCGGCGGTTCACCTCGCAGGCCTCGTCCGGTCTCGAGATCATCGCCAACGACGTCGACCCGGCCGTGTCCACCACGTTCAACGACGAGGACTACCGGCGCGCGATCGACGTGCTCGGCAAGCAGTACCCGATCATCCTCACCGACTCGGGCACCGGGCTCCTCTACAGCGCGATGCGCGGCGTGCTGGACCTCGCCGACCAGCTGATCATCATCTCGACGCCCTCCGTGGACGGTGCGAGCAGCGCCAGTACGACGCTGGACTGGCTGTCCGCGCACGGGTACGCCGACCTGGTGTCACGGTCGATCACGGTCATCTCCGGGGTCCGCGAGACCGGCAAGATGATCAAGGTCGACGACATCGTGGGGCACTTCCAGACGCGGTGCCGGGGCGTCGTCGTGGTCCCCTTCGACGAGCACCTGTCCGCCGGTGCGGAGGTCGACCTCGACATGATGCGGCCGAAGGTGCGGGAGGCGTACTTCAACCTCGCGGCGATGGTCGCCGAGGACTTCGTCCGCCACCAGCAGTCGCACGGCCTGTGGACGTCCGACGGCAACCCGCCGCCGGTCGCCGCCCCGCCGATGCCGGGCCAGCAGCAGCCGATGCCGGGTCACCCCCAGCCGGGCCAGGCCTATCCGCAGCAGCCCGGCCAGCCTTATCCGCAGCAGCCCGGCCAGCCGTACCCGCAGCAGCCGGGGCAGGTGCCGCCGCAGCAGCCGGGGCAGGCCTACCCCCAGCCCGGGCAGCCCCATGCCCAGCCCGGGTACGGGTATCCGCAGCAGGGGCAGACGCCTCCGCCCCCGCCGCAGCAGTAACCCCGCCGGAGTCCCGAAGGCCCGCGTCGTCCCGGACGGCGCGGGCCTTCGCGTGTGCGCGGGCAGAACCGGTGAAACACGGGCGCCAGGCTCTCACCAGGGAAGCGCCAGAGGTCTGTGCCAATGAGAGTGACGGGTTGGTCAACTCGCCGTTTCCGCAGGCCACATGGGGTTTGACGGACCGTTGACGCGCGCAGACTGCCGCTGGTAGACACACACTTCATTCCGCGTTCACCACTGTTCAAGCCCGCCTCACGCGGGGACGTCCGGCGTTCCCGCGTGCGATGACGCGAGGTCAGGTAGTCATGAGCACACACGATCAGCACGGCAGTGGACGTACCGCCCCCCGCCGGTTCAGAGCCCGGCTCCTCGCCGCGGCGGGCGCCTGCGCGCTGCTCCTCACGTCGGGGGCGGTCGCTCCCGCGGCCACGGCGGCCGAGGACGGCGACGGGGGCGGCGACAAGACGCTCACCGTCGCCGTGGCGCAGAGCGTCGACTCGCTCAGCCCCTTCCTGGCGGTACGCCTGCTCAGCACGAGCATCCACAAGCTGACGTACGAGTACCTGACCAACTACGACGCCAAGGACAACCACGTCATACCGGGTCTGGCGACCGAGTGGAAGGCGTCGTCCGACAAGCTGACCTGGACCTACAAGATCCGCTCCGACTCCAAGTGGTCGGACGGGCAGCAGGCCACCGCCGAGGACGCGGCGTGGACGTTCAACAAGATGATGACCGACCAGGGCGCCGCCACCGCCAACGGCAGCTTCGTCGGCAACTTCGAGAAGGTGACCGCGCCCAGCCCGACCCAGCTGGTGATCCGGCTGAAGAAGCCGCAGGCCACGATGACCGCGCTGGACGTGCCGATCGTGCCCAAGCACGTCTGGGAGAAGGTCGGGGACTTCTCGAAGTTCAACAACGACAAGGACTTCCCGATCGTCGGCAACGGGCCGTTCATCCTCACGGACTACAAGCCGGACAGCTATGTGCGGCTCAAGGCCAACAAGGACTTCTGGCGGGGCGCCCCCAAGTTCGACAACCTGGTGTTCCGCTACTACAAGGACCAGGACGCCGCCGTCGCCGCCCTGCGCAAGGGCGAGGTGTCGTTCGTGGCGGGGTCGCCGTCCCTGACGCCCGCCCAGGCCGACTCCCTCAAGGGCGAGGAGAACATCCGCGTCAACGACGCCCCCGGCCGCCGCTTCTACGCCCTCGCCACCAACCCGGGCGCCCGGGCGAAGGACGGCACGGAGTTCGGTGACGGCGATCCCTCGCTCCTCGACCAGCGGGTGCGGAACGCGCTGTTCATGGCGGTGGACCGCAAGGCGATCGTCGACAAGGTCTTCCAGGGCCACGCGGTCGAGGGCGCGGGCTACATCCCGCCGCGCTTCTCGCAGTACTTCTACGAGCCGACGGCCGAGCAGGAGCTGGCGTACGACCCGGCCGAGGCGGCCCGGCTGCTGGACGAGGCGGGCTACGAGAAGAACGCCGACGGCAAGCGCGTCGGCAAGGACGGCAAGCCGCTGAACTACCGCGTCCTGTGCCATGCCACCGACCCGAACGACAAGGCGGTCGGCAAGTACCTCCAGGAGTGGTGGGGCGAACTCGGGATCTCGATCACCCTCGACTGCCTCGACAACGTGACCGACCCGTGGCTGGCCGGCAAGTACGACCTCGCCTTCGACGGCTGGTCGGTCAACCCCGACCCGGACTTCGTGCTCTCCATCCACACCTGCGCGGCGCTCCCGGCGACACCCAAGGACACCGGCGCCACCGACAACTTCATCTGCGACAAGAAGTACGACGACCTGTACGCCCAGCAGTTGGGCGAGTACGACGCCGGCAAGCGCGCGGACCTCGTCAAGCAGATGCAGTCCCGGCTCTACGACACCGGCTACATGAACGTCATGGCGTATCCGAACGCGGTCGAGGCCTACCGCACGGACCAGATCGAGTCGATCACCACCATGCCGTCCGACGCGGGCAACATCTACGGCCAGGACGGGTACTGGAGCTGGTGGTCGGCCGTCCCCGCGGACTCCGGTGACTCCTCGGGCGGTTCGTCGTCGACGGGCACCGTGATCGGGATCGTCGCGGGTGTCGTCGTCCTCGCCGGCCTCGGGGTGCTCTTCGCCGTCCGCCGCCGGGCGACGGCGGACGACCGTGAGTAGCGCGACGGATTCCGCGCCCCTCGCCGCGACCGGCGCCGCGCTCGGCAAGCGGCCGTCCGGGCCGTCGCGGCGCGGGAGCAGTGGGTATCCGCGGTACGTGGCGGGGAAGCTGGGCGGAGCGGTCGTCTCCCTCTTCGCCGTCCTGGTCACGAGCTTCTTCCTCTTCAGGCTGATCCCCGGCGACCCGGTGAAGTTCATGACCGGCGGCCGTCCGGTCTCGGCCGAGCAGCTCGCCGTCTACCGGGAGGAGTTCGGGCTCGACCTGCCGATGTGGCAGCAGTTCACGGACTACTGCCTCAAGGCGCTGAGCGGGGACCTCGGCACGTCGTACCAGTTCCACGCGCCGGTCGTCGACAAGATCGTCGAGGCGCTGCCGAACACGCTGCTGCTCACCGGCACGGCCTTCGTGATCTACACCGCGCTGGGTGCCTTCCTCGGCACCCGGTCGGCGTGGCGGCACGGCGGGCTGGGTGACCGGCTCAACACCGGTCTGGCGCTGACGCTCTACTCCATCCCGTCGTTCTGGCTGGGGCTGCTGCTCATCATCGTCCTGTCGGTCGGCGTGGACCCGATCCCGGGCCTGTTCCCGACCGGCGGCATGGAGTCGGGCGGCGAGGAGGGCTTCGCCCACGTGCTCGACGTCGCCCACCATCTCGTCCTCCCGGTGGTGACGCTGGTCGCCGTGGAGTACGGGCAGACGCTGCTGGTCACCCGGTCGGCGCTGCTGGACGAGATGGGCGGCGACTACCTGACGACCGCGCGGGCCAAGGGGCTCAGGGACGACCTCGTGCGGCGCCGGCACGCCGTGCCCAACGCGTTGCTGCCGACCGTGACGCTGGTCTTCGTCAACCTGGGTCGGACGGTGGCGGGTGTCATCCTGGTCGAGACCGTCTTCTCCTGGCCGGGGCTCGGCGGGCTGTTCTACCAGGCGCTGAGCGTGCCCGATCTGCCGTTGGTGCAGGGGCTGTTCTTCGTCTTCGCCGCGGCGGTGATCCTGATGAACACGCTGGCCGACCTCCTGTATCCGCTGCTCGACCCGAGGGTGGGCCGATGACCGCCGAGACCACCGAGACCCCTGCGGAGCCCTCCGGGAAGGCGGGCGGGCCGAGTCCGCGTGCGCTCGCCCGGCGGCGGCGCCGTGCCTCCGTCGCGCGCTTCTGGAAGGAGTACCGCCGGCACCGGGCGGGCCTCTTCGGGCTGGCCGCGCTGTCGCTGTTCGTGCTGGTCGCCCTCACCGCGCCGTTGACGGTCGGGTCGGACGTGGACAGCGTGACCGACGCGCCGGGGCAGCCGCTGGAGAGTCCGAGCGGCCAGTTCCCCCTGGGCACGGACCAGTTCGGGCGGAACCTGCTCGGCCTGCTGATCTGGGGCTCGCGCGTGTCCCTGCTCGTCGGGCTGCTCGCGGCCGCGCTGTCGGTGGCGATCGGCGCGGTCATCGGGATCACGGCCGGGCACTTCCGCGGGTGGTACGCCACGGTGATGATGCGGATCACGGACTGGTTCCTGGTGATGCCGACGCTGGTGCTGGCGATCGTGCTGGCGACGGTCATGTCCCGTTCCCTCGCCACGATCGTGCTGGCGATCGGGGTGACCACGTGGCCGACCACGGCACGGCTGGTGCGGGCGCAGACGCTGGCGGTGGAGTCGCGGCCGTACATCGAGCGCGCGAAGGCGCTGGGGGGCGGGCACTGGCACATCATGTCCCGGCACGTGCTGCCCAACGTCATGCCGCTGGTCCTCGCGCAGACCACCCTGATCATCTCCTCCGCGATCCTGGCCGAGGCGACGCTGGCCTTCCTCGGGCTCGGGGACCCGACGGTGGTGTCCTGGGGCGGGCTGCTTCAGGACGCGCGGGAGGCGGGGTCGGTGAGTTCCGGCGACTGGTGGTACCTGGTGCCGCCGGGCGTCGGGATCGCGGTCGTGGCGCTGGCGTTCACGCTGTGCGGGCGTGCGGTGGAGGCCGTTCTCAATCCCAGGCTGGGGGTGTCCCGTTGAGTCTCCTGGAGGTCCGGGACCTGAAGGTGACGTATGCCGGTGGCGCGGCCGCCGTGCGCGGGGTCGACCTGCGCCTCGACGCGGGCGAGAAGCTCGGCATCGCGGGCGAGTCCGGCTGCGGCAAGTCCACGCTGGCGCTGGCGCTGCTGCGGCTGCTGCCGCCCGGCGCCCGGACCGGCGGGGAGATCCTGCTGGACGGCGAGGACGTGCTGACCATGAAGTGGGGGCGGCTGCGGGCGGTGCGCTGGGCGGGGGCGTCGATCGTTTTCCAGGGCGCGATGCACTCCCTGAACGCCGTGCACCGCATCGGTGACCAGATCGCCGAGCCCGTCCTGCTGCACCGCGGGGCGACGGCGGCCGGCGCGCGCAGGAAGACGGGCGAGCTGCTGGAGCAGGTGGGGCTGCCCGCCTCGCGGGCGAGTGCCTACCCGCACGAGCTGTCCGGCGGGCAGCGGCAGCGCGTGATGATCGCGATGGCGCTGGCCTGCGACCCGCGTCTGATCGTCGCCGACGAGCCGACCACGGCGCTCGACGTGATGATCCAGGCGCAGATCCTGAGGCTGATCGAGGGCCTGGTCGGCGAGCAGAACGTCGGCCTGATCATGATCAGCCACGACCTCGCGGTGCTGGCCGACACCTGCGACCGCCTCGCGGTGATGTACGCGGGCCGGGTGGTCGAGGAGGGACCGGCCCGGCAGGTCTACGAGGACGCCCGGCATCCGTACGGCCGCGCGCTGTCGGCGGCCTTCCCGACGATCGGCGACCCGGCCTCGCGGTTCGCGCCCCGCGGCCTGCCCGGCGACCCGCCCGACCCGACGGCGGTGCCCTCCGGCTGCGCGTTCCACCCGAGGTGCCCGGTCGCCCTGGACCTCTGCGCCACCCAGGACCAGGCACTGCGCGAGGCGGGAGCCCGTCGGCGGGCGGCCTGCGTCCACGTGGGCGCGGGGGACGGCGGAGCGCCCGGCAGTACCGAGGCGGCCGCCGGCCCCTCCGGCGGCGCCGTGACGAACGACGGAGTGAGGAGCAGCAGCCCATGACGAGCACCACACCCCCGTTGCTGAGCGTCCAGGGGCTGCACGTCACGTTTCCCGGCCGGCGCGGGTCGGCCGACGCGCGGGCGGTGGACGGGGTCGATCTCGACATCCGGCGGGGCGAGATCGTCGCGCTGGTCGGCGAGTCGGGCTGCGGCAAGACCACCCTCGCGCGTTCCCTGCTCGGCCTGGTCCCGCCGACCGGGGGCCGCGTCACCTTCGACGGGGCCCCGCTCGCCCGCTCGGGGCGCGCGCTGAAGGCGTACCGCAAGCGGGCCCAGCTGGTCCTCCAGGACCCGAGCGGCTCGCTCAACCCGCGGCACACGGTGTACGACATCGTCGCCGAGGGCCTGCGCATCCACGGTCACGCGGGGGACGAGCGGACGGCGGTCGCCGAGGCCCTGTCCCGGGCCGGACTGCGGCCACCCGAGCGGTTCTTCCTGCGCTACCCGCACGAGCTGTCCGGCGGCCAGCGGCAGCGGGTCGTCATCGCGGGCGCGCTGGTCCTGGAGCCGGAACTGCTCGTCGCGGACGAACCGGTGGCCTCCCTCGACGCGTCGGTACGCGGCGAGATCCTCGCGCTGCTGCTGCGGCTGCGCACCGAACTGGGCCTGTCGGCGCTGGTCGTCACCCACGACCTGGGCCTGGCCTGGAACATCGCCGACCGGGTGGCGGTGATGTACCTCGGCCGGATCGTCGAGACGGGCCCGGTGGAACAGGTGCTGACGGCGCCCCGGCATCCGTACACGCAGGCGCTGCTGTCGGTCCTGCCGGAGGCGCCGGGCACGCCGGTCGTGCTCACCGGCGAGCCCCCGGACCCGTCGTTCATCCCCTCCGGCTGCCGCTTCCACGTCCGCTGCCAGGTGCTGGCCGGCGGTGAGGCGGAGCGGGCCGGGGTGGCCGACGCGTGCCGGCACGGGGAGCTGGAGGTCCTGTCCGGCGGCGACGAGGCCCAGGTCGCCTGCCACTGGGCCCGGTCGCGAGCGGAGCGGCCCACGGCCGGAGCAGGCGACGAGGCGACCGTCCGGCCGGGCTGAACGTCAGGGGCGGTGGACGTCCGACGCCGCGATGATCTCGCGGCACCTCTGGACGTCCTGGCCCATCTGCTCCAGCAGCGCGTCCAGGGTCTCGAACCGGGCCTGGCCGCGTACGAAGGCGAGGAAGTCGACGGCGACGTGCAGGCCGTACAGGTCGAGGTCCACGCGGTCGATGGCGTACGCCTCCACCGTGCGCTCGGTGCCCTCGAACTGCGGGTTGGTGCCGACCGAGATCGCGGCCGGCATCGCCTCGCCCTGGGCGTGCAGCCAGCCGGCGTAGACGCCGTCGGCCGGGATCGCGGTGTGCGGGAGGGTCTCGACGTTGGCCGTCGGGAAGCCCATCTCGCGCCCCCGCTGGGCGCCGCGCACGACCACGCCCTCCACGCGGTGCGGGCGGCCCAGGATCTCCGCGGCGCCCTCGACGTCGCCCTCGGCGACCAGGCGGCGGGTCAGGGTGGAGGAGAACGGCTCGCCGCCGCCCGCGTCACCGGTCACGTACAGGTCGACGACCTCGACCTCGAAGTCGTAGACCTTGCCCTGCTCGGTGAGGAAGTCCACGTTGCCCGCGGCCTTGTGGCCGAAGCGGAAGTTGGGGCCCTCGACGACCGCCTTGGCGCGCAGCCGGTCGACCAGGACCTTCACCACGAAGTCCGCCGCGGAGAGCTTCGAGAACTCCGTCGTGAACGGCAGGATCAGCACCGCGTCCACACCCAGGTCCGCCATCAGTTCGGCACGGCGGTGGTGCGCGGCGAGCAGGGGCGGGTGACTGCCGGGGCGGACGACCTCGCTGGGGTGCGGGTCGAAGGTGACGACGACGGCGGGGACGCCCAGCTCGCGGGCGCGGTCCACGGCGTGCTTGATGATCAGCTGGTGCCCGCGGTGGACGCCGTCGTAGGAGCCGATGGTGACGACGCTGCGTCCCCAGTCCTCGGGGATGTCCTCCAAGCCACGCCAGCGCTGCACTGTGTCTGCTCCTTGGTGGTTTCCGTGATCTCGGTGGGTCCGGTGCTGACCCTTACGCAGGTCTAAGGGTGCCATGCCGTCCGGGCCGGGGTCAGGCGGGGACCCGGGCTCCCGCGAGGTTCTCGATCGTGCGGCGGGCGCTGGGGCCGACCAGCGCGGCCCAGTCCGGCGGCGCGTCGGCCAGCCAGCCGGTCAGCCGGGTGGCGAAGCCCGGGAGGTGTCGGGCCAGGTCGACCAGCCCGCGGTCGAAGCGGGTGGCTCCGTCGGGGGTGCGGACGAGGAGGAGACCGGTGCGGTGGACGAGGGCGCGCCGGTCCTCACCGGCGCACCGGGCGGCCGCGTACAGCAGCGCTTCCAGGACGGCGGGGGCCTGCTCGTGGGCGAGGAGGCGCTCGCGCAGTTCCCGGCGGAGCGGGCCGGCCGCGGCGGTGCCGTCGGCGGGGAGGACACCGGCGAGGGCGGCCCGCGCGGGCTCGGGTCCGTCGTCGAGGAGAGAGGTGACGAAGGGGAGGAGTACGGCGCGGTCGGCGGGGTCCCGGTCCAGGCGCCGGTCGACGTAGGCGGCCAGGTGTCCGGCGGTCTCGGGGCGGTCCGCGACGGCTCGCGCCACGAGGGCGGCCACCCGGCGGGCCAGCGCGGGGGTGGTGGCGTCGGCGAGCACGCGGAGCGCCTCCCCCGCGTCGGGGCCGCGCAGCCGGGCCCGGAAGGCTTCGAGGACGGCTTCCGGATGGGTGGGCAGGGCGGTGGCCACCGCGCTCGGCGGGAGGTGGGGGTCGCCGGCCGCGAAGTGGTCCAGCGCTCTCGGAAGATGGCGTTCACGGCTGTCCGGGTCGTGCACGAGCAGGGCGAGCGCGCCGCCGTGCAGCGGGCTGTCGGCGGGCCCGGCGAGCAGGACGAGGGCGGCGTGCCGGAGCAGGGTGCGGTCGGCGGCGGTGCGGGCGTTCGGGGCGGTGCGCAGTCCGTGGGTGACGGCGGCGCTCCGCCGCTCGGGGCGCTCGTCGCGCGCCCACCGTTCCACGGCGCGGCACAGGGCCGAGGGTTCCTCCTCGGCCAGGACGGCGAGCAGTTCGTCGGCCCGTCGGTGGGTGCTGTCGACGAGGACCTCGGTGAGTCCGTCCAGGCCGCGGTGGCGGTGGGTGTGCAGCAGCGCCTGCGCGGCCGTCGCGACGGTGGCGTGCGGGGTGGCGGGCAGCGGCCGGTCGTCGTCGAACCAGCGGACCAGGAGCGCCTGTACGGCCCCGGGAGCGGCGGTGAGCAGTGCCGCGACGGTGTCGAGGTGGCGGGGGCCCGGCTCGCTCGGGGGGCCGTCGGCGAGGACCAGGCGGCGCAGCAGGTCCAGCCGGAGGGCGTCGGGCAGCCGCAGGCCCGTCCAGAAGGCGGGCCCGAACTCCGCCGGCGCCGGCCGTCCCTCTCCGCGCCGTTCCGCGAGGCCGTCGGCGAGGAGCCGCAGCACCTCCGTGTACGGCGTCGCGTCGGGCACGCGCGCGAGGACGCGGGTGAGCAGCCGTGGGGCCCACCAGGAGTGGGGGTCGGCGTCGAGGGCGTGCACCAGCTCCTCGAGGGTCAGGGCGAGTTGGAGGACGCCGTGCTGCCGGGCGAGGAGCAGGACGGCCTCGACGACGGGGCCGATGCGGTGGTGGGGCACCGGGAGGGTGTGCGTGTCGTGCGGGGTGCCGCGGCGGTGGACGAGGGCGCGCAGGGCCTCGTGCAGGTCGAGGTGGACGCCCTGGATCCAGTCGGCCAGCTCCTCGTGCGCGAAGCGGTAGCCGGGGCCCGCGGGGACGAGGAGGCCCTCGGCGAGCACGGCCGACGCCCAGCCGGTGCCGCCGCCGAGCCGGGCCGGGGCGGGCCCCCACGGGAACAGCGCCTCGAAGGACTCCCGGTCAAGCGCGCCCTGTCCGGGGCCGAGACTGCGCCGGGCGGCCTCGTGGACCTGCCCGGAGACGTTCGCGGCGAGCCGTCGTACGGCGGTGCCGTGGAGGCCGTTCTCCCGGGCCAGGCGGGTCGCGACGCGCAGGCACGCGAGGTCCAGGTACGCCTGGAAGACCTCGTCCCGGTCGACGGGCGCCGCGGGCAGGTCGAGGCCTTCGCGGACCTCGCCGAACAGGCGCAGGGTGAGGGGGTGCCGGTCGTCGGGGGCTCGAAGGGCGCCGTCCGGGACGCCGTGGCGGGCGCGCGCCTCCCGGGCCTCTTCGTCGCCCAGGTCACCGAGCGGAACGCAGGGCGGCAGCACCGGCCCGGGAGCCGCCGGCTCCACGCCGTCGAACCCCGGCCGGGGCACGCCGACCGCCGTCCCGGCCACCACCGCCCCGGCCGACGGGCGTGTTCCGGCGACCGCCCAGGACGGCACGGGTACGCCGGCCCCGCCCTGCACGACCGCCGCCCCGGCCGACGACACGACACCGGCCGACGGGCGCCCCCCGGCGACCGCCCGGGACGGCACCGGTACGGCGGTCCCGCCCCGGCGTGACGCCCCCGGCGTCGCCCACAGCGGCCTCCCGGCGCCGTCCGCCGCGACCGGCGCGGCGGCGCGCTCCTCGGGCGCCGGGCCGTACAGCAGGTCCCGGGGGAACTCGGCCCCCGCGTGCTCCCAGTACTCCGCCCGGCAGGCGATGACCAGCCGGATGCCCGTCTCCCCCAGCCAGGCCGCGGTGCCCTCGGTCCACTCGGGGAGGCGGTGGGCGAGGACGGGCGGCATCTCCTCGGGGCCGTCCAGCACCAGGAGGAGGGGCCTTCCGGCGGTGCGGGCCAGGCGGGCGAGGCGCTCCGGGTCGATGTCTCCGAGGTCGTCGGGGTATGCGCGGTCCGAGGCGGCGACGATGCGGGCGGCCCGGTCCAGCGTCCGGCGCACGGCGTCCGCCAGCGACATGTCCTCGTCGCACAGGTCGGCGCCGCGCAGCCACAGCGTGGGGGCCGGTGCGGGGCCCCGGGAGCGGCGGGCGACGAGGGCCGTCAGCTCGGTCGTGCGGCCGCTGCCCGGCGCGCCGACCAGGCCCAGTACGCCGGCGCGGCCGGCGGCGAAGGCGGTGAACGCGCGGGTCACCGCGGGCCGTTCGACCGGCTTCACCACCGGCCCCACCGAGGGTGCGCCCCCTTGCGGCCCGGAGCCCTCGACCGCACGGACGTCCCCGCACTCCCCCGACGCGCCCCGCGGACCGTCCTGCCCGACCGACGTCGCCGTGAGGGCGAGGACACCCGCGAGATTGAGATCGGCTCCGTAGGCCGGGACCGTCGCGGCGTTCTCGGCGAGGAGGGCGGCGAGCGGGCCCGTGTCCGGGCGGCGCAGCGGTACGGCGAAGCCGACGTCGCTGTGCCCGGAGCTGAGCGCGGTGCCGAGGACCCCGAGGACGGCACCGGTCTCGATGTCGACGACGGGGCCGCCGGCCGCCCCGCCGCCGAGCCGCAGCGCGTCCCGCCCGGAGGTGCCGCAGGCCAGTTCCAGCGCGTCGCCGAGGAGGTGGAAGCGGTCGGTGGCCGTGTAGGTCACGCCGGTGGTGCCCAGGACGCGGGCCTCGCGCCAACCGCCGGCGGCGATGCGCACGTAGGTGCCGGCCTCGATGCGGTCCCGCGTGGTGACGGGCAGCGGGCGCACGCCCAGGCCCTCGGTGCGGACCAGGGCCAGGCCGAGGGCGGGCAGCGGGGTCACGTCGGCGGCGGCGACCACGCGGCGCCGGTCCCCGGCGGTGCGCAGGACCAGCCGGGAGAGGCCGTCGACCGCTTCGTGGCTGGTGAGCACGGTGCCGTGGTGGTCGGCGACGAATCCCGTGCCGCGGGGGCGTCCGGCGAGGTCGTGCACCTGGACCAGGGCGCCGTCGGGCGCGTGCCGGGCCGGAGCGGCCACCCGGGCCGGAGGCCCGCCGCGCGCGTCCCGGGCTCCGTCCCGCGGCCCCGGTCCCGCCCTGCCGCCCGCCGCCTCCCGGGACCGGTTCCTCGACGCCATCGCCGGACCTCCCCGCCGTACACCCGTGCTGTGTGTTCGACGGTAGGCGCGTGATGATCAGCGGGACAGATCCCCTGGCGAACGCGCCCCCTCCCACTCCCCCGGTTCACTCCGAGCGCCTGCCCGGACGGGTGAACAGGAGGGGGCGGTTGGATACACCCTAGGAGGCGGGGGAACCGAGGGGGGACCGTGGAGCGGCGACAGTGAGGTCCCCGTGATCGCCGCTCCACGGGCGGACGCCGACGGCGCGTCGGCTCAGCCGAAGACGGCCAGGCTCTTCGCCTTGCCCTGGTGCTCCTCGACGAGCGCGAGCAGTCCGCCCTCGGGACCGTAGACGGCGACGGCACCGGCGCCCGCGTAGACCTCGGGCATGTCCAGGCGGACCCCGTTTCGGAGCAGCTTGGCCCGCCTGGTGTCGACGTCCCAGCGCGGGAAGGCGGCGCCGGCCGCGTCCGCGACGGGCATGACGGTCAGCTCCTGCTGGAGCTGGTCCAGCGTCCGGGCGGTGTCCAGCTTGTAGGGCCCGACCCGGGTGCGGCGCAGCGCGGTGAGGTGGCCGCCGACGCCGAGACCGCCGCCCAGGTCGCGCGCCAGGGCCCGGATGTAGGTACCGGAGGAGCAGACCACGGAGACGACCAGGTCCAGCACCGGGGTGCCGTCCTCGGCGACGGCGTCGCGGACGTCGTACACGGAGAACGAGGAGACGGTGACGGGACGGGCGGGGATCTCGAACTCCTCGCCCTCGCGCGCCCGCTTGTAGGAGCGCACGCCCTTGATCTTGATGGCGCTGACCTTGGACGGCACCTGCATGATCTCGCCGGTCAGTTCGGCGATCCCGGCGTCGATCGCCTCCCGGGTGACCTTCGAGGCGTCCGCGCACCCCGTGATCTCGCCCTCGGCGTCGTCGGTCAGGGTGGTCTGCCCGAGCCGGATGGTGCCCAGGTACTCCTTCTCGGTGAGGGCGAGGTGCCCGAGGAGCTTGGTCGCCCGCTCCACACCGAGGACCAGGACGCCCGTCGCCATCGGGTCGAGCGTGCCGGCGTGCCCGACGCGCCGCGTCCGGGCGATGCCCCGCATCTTGGCGACGACGTCGTGCGAAGTGAAACCCGACGGCTTGTCGACGATGACAAGGCCGTCGGGCGTGGTGTGCTTCTCGGTCATTTAGCGGTGTCGTCCGTCTCGTCGGCCTCGGCGGCCTCGTCCTCGGACTCGTCCGGCTTGCGGTACGGGTCGGCCTCACCGGCGTACGCGGCGCCCGCGGACGCCTCGCGCACCTTGGCGTCGGACTGGCGCGCCTTGTCGAGGAGGTCCTCGATGTTGCGGGCGGTGTCCGGGAGGGCGTCCATGACGAAGGTCAGGGTCGGCGTGAACTTCACGCCCGCCGCCTTGCCGACCTCGGAGCGCAGGATGCCCTTGGCGCTCTCCAGGCCCGCCGCGGCGGCATTGCGCTCCTCGTCGTCCCCGTACACCGTGTAGAAGACGGTCGCCTCCCGCAGGTCACCCGTGACCCGGGTGTCCGTGATGGTGACGTGCGAGCCGAGCCGCGGGTCCTTGATCCCGCGCTGCAGCTTCTGGGCCACCACCTCTCGGATGAGGTCCGCCAGCCTTTTCGCCCGCGCGTTGTCGGCCACTGGTCCGTCTCCCGTTCTTTCTTCTCTTCGTGTTCTTGCGTGGTCTGGCGTGCTGCTGGTCAGTCGTCGTCGCCGTGGAGGCGCCGTCGCACCGACAGCAGTTCCACCTCGGGCCGGCCGGCCACCAGCCGTTCGCACCGGTCGAGTACGTCGCTGAGGTGGCCCGCGTCGCCGGACACCACGGCCAGGCCGACGACCGCCCGGCGGTGGAGGTTCATGTGCTCCACCTCGGCCGCGCTCACCGCGTACTTCCGCTGGAGTTCGGCGACGATCGGGCGGACCACGGAGCGCTTCTCCTTCAGCGAATGTACGTCGCCGAGGAGGAGGTCGAAGGACAGCGTCCCCACATACATGTATGCAACCGGTTCACCCGCCGGTTCGGGATCGATGGCCCCGCCGTTCACCGGCGGGGACATCAGAACCGTACAACGAACGGCCGGGGCCGATCGACGGATATTGTGCTCCGCCGACCGGCCCCGGGCCGCACCGTCTCGGAAGTCGGGGTGTTACACCCGCGGCTTCTCGCGCATCTCGTACGTCGCGATGACGTCGTCGACCTTGATGTCGTTGAAGTTTCCGAGGTTGATACCGCCCTCGAAGCCTTCGCGGATCTCGGTGACGTCGTCCTTGAAGCGACGCAGGCCCACGATGTTGAGGCTCTCCGCGATGACCTTGCCATCGCGCAGCAGGCGCGCCTTGGTGTTGCGCTTGACCTCGCCGGAGCGGATGAGAACACCCGCGATGTTGCCCAGCTTGGACGAGCGGAAGACCTCGCGGATCTCCGCCGTGCCCAGCTCGACCTCTTCGTACTCCGGCTTGAGCATGCCCTTGAGGGCCGCCTCGATCTCCTCGATCGCCTGGTAGATGACCGAGTAGTACCGGACGTCCACACCCTCGCGCTCGGCCATCTGCGCGGCACGCCCGGCGGCGCGCACGTTGAAGCCGATCACGATGGCGTCGGAGCCCATCGCCAGGTCGATGTCGGACTCCGTGACCGCACCGACGCCGCGGTGCAGGACGCGGATGTCGACCTCTTCGCCGACGTCCAGCTGGAGCAGGGAGGACTCCAGGGCCTCGACGGATCCGGAAGCGTCGCCCTTGATGATCAGGTTCAGCTGCTGGACCTCGCCGGCCTTGAGCACCTTGTCCAGGTCCTCCAGCGACACGCGGCGCGTGCGCTTGGCGAACGCGGCGTTCCGCTCGCGGGCGGCACGCTTCTCCGCGATCTGGCGGGCCGTACGGTCCTCCTCGACCACGATGAAGTTGTCGCCGGCGCCCGGGACGTTGGTCAGACCCAGCACCTGGACCGGGGTCGACGGACCCGCCTCGGCGACGTTGTTGCCGTTGTCGTCGAGCATGGCGCGGACGCGGCCGTAGGCGTCGCCCACCACCATCGTGTCGCCGACCCGCAGGGTGCCTCGCTGCACGAGGACCGTCGCCACGGCACCGCGGCCGCGGTCGAGGCGGGACTCGATCGAGATGCCCTGCGCGTCCTGGACCGGGTTGGCCCGCAGGTCGAGCGAGGCGTCCGCGGTGAGGACCACGGCCTCCAGCAGGGAGTCGATGTGCAGACCCTGCTTGGCGGAGATGTCGACGAACATGGTGTCGCCGCCGTACTCCTCGGCCACCAGGCCGTACTCGGTCAGCTGACCGCGCACCTTGCTCGGGTCGGCACCCTCGACGTCGATCTTGTTGACCGCGACGACGATTGGGACCTCGGCCGCCTTGGCGTGGTTGAGCGCCTCGACCGTCTGCGGCATGACGCCGTCGTTGGCCGCGACGACCAGGATCGCGATGTCGGTCGACCGGGCACCACGGGCACGCATGGCGGTGAACGCCTCGTGACCCGGGGTGTCGATGAAGGTGATCTTGCGCTCTTCTTCGTTGACCTCGGTCGCGACCTGGTAGGCACCGATGTGCTGGGTGATGCCGCCGGCCTCGCCCGCGATGACGTTCGTCTTGCGGATGGCGTCGAGCAGCCGGGTCTTACCGTGGTCGACGTGACCCATGACGGTCACGACCGGCGGACGGACGACCAGGTCCTCCTCGGAGCCCTCGTCCTCGCCGAACTCCAGGTCGAAGGACTCGAGCAGCTCGCGGTCCTCCTCCTCCGGGCTGACGATCTGAACCGTGTAGTTCATCTCGCCGGCGAGGAGGTGGAGCGTCTCGTCGGAGACGGACTGGGTCGCGGTGACCATCTCGCCGAGGTTCATCATGACCGCGACGAGCGACGCCGGGTTGGCGTTGATCTTCTCCGCGAAGTCGGTGAGCGACGCACCGCGCGACAGGCGAATGGCTTCGCCGTTACCGCGAGGCAGCATCACGCCGCCGACCGACGGGGCCTGCATGGCCTCGTACTCCTGGCGCCTCTGCCGCTTCGACTTGCGACCGCGACGCGCGGGACCGCCGGGACGGCCGAAGGCGCCCTGCGTGCCACCACGACCACCGGGACCACCGGGACGACCGCCGAAGCCGGGACGGCCACCGCCGCCACCGAAGCCACCGCCACCGGGACGACCGGCGAAACCGCCGCCGCCACCGGGACGACCGCCGCCGCCACCGCCACCGGGACGACCGGCGAAGCCGCCGCCGCCACCGGGACGACCGCCGCCGCCGCCGGGACGACCGGCACCGCCGGGACCGCGACCGCCGCCACCGGGGCCCGGACGCGGGCCGGCAGCGGGACGCTGCGGCATCATGCCGGGGTTCGGACGCGGACCGCCGCCGGGACGGGGACCGCCCTGGCCGCCGCCCTGCGGACGCGGCATCGAGCCGGGGCTCGGACGGTTGCCGCCCGGAGCCTGGGGACGGGGACCGCCGCCCTGGCCGCCGGGGGCCTGCGGACGCGGGCCGGCGCCGGGTGCACCGGGGCCGCCGGGGCGCGGACCGCCCTGCGGACGGGGCGCCTGCGGGCGCGCCATGCCGGCGTTGCCGCCGGAGGTGAAGGGGTTGTTGCCCGGACGCGGACCGCCGGGGCGGCCGCCGGGACGCTGCGCGGGGGCGCCGGGACGCTGGCCACCGGGACGGCCCTGGCCGCCCTGCTGACCACGGTCCTGACCCTGACCGGACGGACGTCCGCCGGGCTTGGGGGCACCGGGACGCGCACCGCCGGGCTTCGGGCCGGCCGGAGCGGGCGTCGAGGCGGCGGGGGCGGCCGGAGCGGCCGGCGGAGCGGTGAACTCCGGCGCGGCCGGAGCCGGACGCGGCGCGGGCTTCGGGCCCGGCGTCGGACGCGGACCCTGGGACGGCGCCGTAGCGGGGGCCGCCGGGGCCTCGGGCTGCTGGTCAGCCGCGGGCTTCGGGGTCGCCGGACGCGGCGCGGCCGGACGAGCCGCCTGCGCCGGAGACGGCGCGGCGGGCCTGGGGGCGGCCTTCTTCGGGGCGGCGGGGCGACCGGCTGCCCGGCCGTTGCCACCACCCTGCTGGAAGGCGTCTGTCAGCTTGCGTACTACGGGCGCTTCGATGGTCGAAGACGCCGAACGGACGAATTCACCGAGCTCCTGGAGCTTGGCCATGACGACCTTGCTCTCAACGCCGAACTCCTTGGCGAGTTCGTAGACCCGGACCTTAGCCACTTCGCTCCTCTGAGGTCCGGGTTGCGTCCGGACCGTCGCTAGTTCATGGGCGTACTCATCGCGTACTCATCGAGTGCTCATCGCAATCTCGACCTGCTTTCGACTCGCGAGGTACCGGGCCGCGCGGTGGGTTCCGCACGGCTCGTCTTCCTTACCACGTTGCTTACATGCTGCTTTCAGCAACCTTGTGCCTGCTCGACGTAGTGGCGCAACGCCTTTACGTCGAGCGGACCCGGGACGCGGAGCGCCCGCGGGAACGCCTTGCGGCGCACTGCCTGGTCGACACAGACCGGTACGGGGTGTACGTACGCACCCCGGCCGGGCAGCGTACCGCGTGGATCAGGGGTGCAATGACCCTCGACCGCCACGGTGCGCAGCAGCTCGCTCTTGACCGCTCGCTCCCGGCACCCCACGCAGGTGCGCTCAGGGCATGCTCGGGTACGTGTCCGGCCAGACACTCCTAAGTCTACCTCCCCCGGCCGACCTCACCCCTTCGGGGCAAGAATCGAACACGTGCCGCACGCAAAGCTGACGTGATCTCAGCGCCGTACGGCTTGGATCTATTCCCCGTGCTCGCCCGAGGGCTGCTCGGAGGGCTGTCCGGACGGCTGCTCGGTGTCCGGGCGGATGTCGATGCGCCAGCCGGTCAGCCGGGCCGCGAGGCGGGCGTTCTGGCCCTCCTTGCCGATGGCCAGCGACAGCTGGTAGTCCGGCACGATCACCCGCGCGGAGCGGGCGGCCAGGTCCACGACCTCCACCTTGGAGACGCGGGCCGGGGAGAGAGCGTTCGCCACCATGTCGGCCGGGTCGTCCGACCAGTCGACGATGTCGATCTTCTCGCCGTTCAGCTCCCCCATGACGTTGCGCACCCGGCCGCCCATGGGGCCGATGCAGGCGCCCTTGGCGTTCAGGCCCGAGCGGGTCGAGCGGACGGCGATCTTGGTGCGGTGGCCGGCCTCGCGGGCGATCGCGGAGATCTCGACGGACCCGTCGGCGATCTCCGGCACCTCCAGGGCGAAGAGCTTCTTCACCAGGTTGGGGTGGGTGCGGGACAGCGTCACGGAGGGACCGCGCACGCCCTTGGCCACCCGGACCACGTAGGACCGCAGCCGCATGCCGTGCGGGTAGGTCTCGCCGGGCACCTGCTCCTGCACCGGCAGGATGGCCTCCAGCTTGCCGATGTCGACCAGCACGTTCTTCGGGTCGCGGCCCTGCTGGACCACGCCGGTGACGATGTCGCCCTCGCGGCCGGCGTACTCGCCGAGCGTCGCGTCGTCCTCGGCGTCGCGCAGCCGCTGCAGGATGACCTGCTTGGCGGTGGTGGCGGCGATGCGGCCGAAGTCGGACGGGGTGTCGTCGAACTCGCGGGCCGCCTGGCCCTCTTCGAGGTCGTCGGGGTCCTCCTTCGCCCACACGGTCACGTGTCCGGTGTCCCGCTTGAGTTCCACGCGCGCGTGCCGGCGGCTTCCCTCGGTGCGGTGATAGGCGATGAGGAGGGCCGACTCGATCGCTTCGACCAGCAGGTCGAAGGAGATCTCCTTCTCCCGTACCAAGCCCCGCAGGGCGCTCATGTCGATGTCCACGGCTACGCCTCCTCTTCCGTCGTGTCGCTGTTCTGGGTGTGATCGGTGTTCTGGGTGTCCTTGCGGTTGAACTCGACCTGGACGCGTGCCTTGTCGATGTCACCGAAGGCGAGTCTGCGGGTGGTGGCCTTGCGGCCCTTGACGCCGGGCACCTCGAGGTCGATTCCGTCCTCGTCCACGGCGACGATGCGGGCGACCAGCTCGCCGCCCTCGTGCAGCTGGAAGCGGACCAGGCGGTCCGTGGCGCGCACGTAGTGGCGGTGCTCGGTCAGGGAGCGCTCCGCGCCCGGGGTGCCCACTTCGAGGGTGTACTCCGCGTCGCCCATCGCGTCGGTCTCGTCCAGCTTCGCCGAGAGCACGCGGCTCGCATCGGCGATCCGGTCCAGGTCGGCACCGGTGTCGGAGTCGACGACCACTCTCAGCACACGCTTGCGGCCGACCGAGTCCACCGCGATCTCCTCGAGGTCCAGTCCCTGGGAGGCGACGAGCGGCTCAAGCAGCTCTCGCAGCCTCTCGCTCTGGGTGGTGCTCATCCGGGTGACTCCTCGGCCGCGTGTGCTGTTGTGGGATGGGGCGCGTGTCTGGTCAAAGGGTATCGGGTCCCGGGGGGTGTTGCCGTCCACCCCGGCTCGGCGGTGCCGATGACCGGCGCCCGGCCGGGGCCCGGGTACCGTGATCACGGGCCGGCCGCACCGTGGGTCGCCGCCGCGTCGCCGGTCGCTCTGCCCGTCGCTGTGTCCGTCGCTGTCCGTCGCTTTGCCGCCGCTTCCGTACGAGCTTGTCGAGGACGTCTGCCGTGTCGTGTTCCGCATCGCCGCGCCCGCCGTCGGGGCCGCGCAGAAGGAGTCTGCTCGTGTCGGCCGCCGGGGCCGCCGGGGCCGTCCTGCTCGTCGGGTGCTCCGGCGACCCGGAGGCCGGGGAACCGGCCGCCGAACGGTCCGCGGCCGACGCGGCACGCGCGCGTGCGGGCCGGGACAGCGAGGCGCTGGCCGCGCGGTACGCGGCGGTGATCGCCGCTCATCCGGGGCTGGCGGAGCGGTTGCGTCCGCTGCGGGAGGAGGTCCTGCGGCACGTGGGGGCGTTCGGTGCGGGTCGGGCGGCCTCGCCGGGGGCGTCGGCGTCGTCGGGGGCCTCGCCTTCGGTGTCCGCGCGGGCTGCCGGTCCGGGGGACGACGTCGGGCGGGTGCCGGCGGACGAGAAGGACGCGGTGGCCCTGTTGGCCGGTGCCGAGCGGAAGCTGGCCGACCGGCGGGCGGAGGCGCTGCTGGAGGTGCCGGGTGAGCTGGCGCGGCTGCTGGCGTCGGTGGCGGCGGCCGGGGCGGCGCACGTGTATCTACTGACGGACGGAGGGTGACGGTGAGCGAGGCGGAGGACCGGGAGCTGGACGCCCTCCAGGCGGCGCTTTCGGCCGAACACGCGGCCGTGTACGGCTACGGGGTCGTCGGCGGGCGGATCGGTGAGGAACGGCGCGGCGAGGCGCGGACCGCGTATGACGCGCACCGGGCACGGCGGGACGCGCTGGTGCGCGACGTGCGGGGCCTGGGCGGGCGGCCGGTGGCCGCGTCCGCCGGATACGCGCTGCCCTTCTCCGTGCCGGACGCGGCCGCCGCGGTGCGACTGGCCGGCGAGCTGGAGGAGCGGCTCGCCGGGGTCTACTCCGACCTGGTGCGGGCGGCCGAGGGCGACCGGCGGGCCGCTGCCGCCGGGGCTCTGCGGGAGGCCGCGGTCCGGGCGGCGCGGTGGCGGGGCGGGAGCGTAGCCTTCCCTGGGCTCGCGGAGCGGACCGGCACGTCGTCGGCGCGCACCTCGGCTCCCGATGCCTCGGCTTCGGCCACACCGACTGGGTAACGCGTACGGCTGCACGTACGGGAAGGGAACGGCTCGCGCATGGCTTTCGAAGCGCCGCGGCGGCTGGTCAGGGCGCTCGGCGAGACGGCACCTGGCGGCGACGACTGGCTGGCGCGGCTGCCGGAGGCGGCGGAGCGGGCGGTGGCGCTGCGCGGGCTGAGCGCCGAGCGGGTGCAGGTGCCCGGTGGGCGGAGCAGCCTCGTGGTCCTCGTGCGGGATGCCGACGGGACGCCGGCGGTGCTGAAGCTGGCGCCGCGGCGGGCGCGTCCGGAGAGTGAGCGGGCCGCGCTGGCGCACTGGGGTGGGCTGGGGGCGGTTCAGCTGCGCGAGGAGGCCGCTGTCGACGAGGCCGCTGTCGGGGAGGGCGGCGAGGGGGTGCTGCTGCTGGAGCGGCTGCATCCGGATGTGTCGGTGCGGTCGTTGCCGGAGGCGAAGGCGTTGCTGGAGGCGGCGGGGGCGCTGCGGCGGCTGTGGGTCGAGCCGCCGGACGGTCACCCCTTCGAGACGGTGGCCGAGCGGACCGGGCGGCAGGCGGAGGCCATGCGGGCGGGGGCGGCGGCGGACCCCGAGGTGGCGCCGCTGGTCGACGCGGCGCTCGGGTCCCGGGAGGAGTTGCTGGCGGGGCCGCCTCCGGCGCGGCTGCTGCACGGGACGTTTCGGCAGAGCAAGGTGCTGGCCGGGGATCGGATGCCCTGGCTGGCGGTGGGGCCGGATCCGGTGGTGGGCGAGAGTGCGTTCGACCTGGCACGGCTGGTGCGGGATCGGGTCGAGGACCTGATCGCGCAGCCCTCGGGGGCCTCGACCACCCGGCGTCGTGTGAAGCGGCTCGCGGAGTCGCTGGAGGTCGATCAGGAGCGGCTGCGGGGGTGGACGCTGTTCCGCGCGGTCGAGTCGGGGGTGCGGGCTCGGCGGGTGGGTCGGGAGAAGGACGCGGAGCTGTTGTTGGAGTTCGCGGGCTGGCTGTGAGGTGGGGGGCGTGCGGGTGCCTGCGGCGGCCTGAGCGGGTTGGGCGGGGGTGCGCGTGGCGCGGTGCGTTGCGTTGTGGGACGGGGTCGCGCCGGGGAGGTGTCCGTCCTCGGAACGGCGCGAATCGGTCGGCCACAGAAGCGACGCTCGTTGACGCGCCAACCGCTGCGGGCGGACACCCCCCGACACGACCACTTCTCGCCGTACGCGGCTCTCCCGCGTAGCTGCGGGCCCCCGTGCCGCCGGGGCGGCACGGGGGCGCGGCGGCACCCGGCAAGCGCCGGACCGCGACACCCACCCCCGCGCCCGCACCCCCGGCAGGGGTCAGCTGGTGAGGCGGGTGATGGCCTCGTCGACCGTCAGTTCCTCGCGTGCGCCCGTGCGGCGGTCCTTGAGTTCCAGGACGCCGTCGGCCGAGCGGCGGCCGGCGACCAGGATCTGGGGGACGCCGATGAGTTCCGAGTCGGTGAACTTGACGCCCGGGGAGACGCCCGCCCGGTCGTCCACCAGGACGCGTACGCCGGCCGCGGCCAGCTTGTCGGAGACTTCGAGGGCCAGTTCGGTCTGGAGGGCCTTGCCGGCCGCGACGACGTGGACGTCGGCCGGGGCGACCTCCTTGGACCAGACGAGGCCCCTGTCGTCGGCGTGCTGCTCGGCGAGGGCCGCGACGGCGCGGGAGACGCCGATGCCGTAGGAGCCCATCGTGACGCGGGCCGGCTTGCCGTTCTGGCCGAGGACGTCGAGCTTGAGGGCGTCGGCGTACTTGCGGCCCAGCTGGAAGATGTGGCCGATCTCGATGGCGCGGTCCAGCTTGAGGCCGGTGCCGCAGTTCGGGCAGGGGTCGCCCTCCCGGACGACCACGACGTCGACGTAGGTGTCGACCTCGAAGTCGCGGCCCGCCACGACGTTCTTGGCGTGGGTGTCGGCCTTGTTGGCGCCCGTGATCCATGCGGTGCCGGGCGCGACGCGGGGGTCGGCGATGTACTTGACCTTGTCGCCCAGGCCCTGCGGGCCCACGTAGCCGCGGACCAGGTCGGGGCGGCCGACGAAGTCCTCCGCGGTGACCAGTTCGACGGCGGCGGGGGCGAAGTGCGCCTCCACCTTGTCCATGTCGACCTCGCGGTCGCCGGGGACGCCCACGGCCACGATCTCGCCGTCCACCTTGACCAGGAGGTTCTTCAGCGTGGCGGAGGCCTCGACGCCGAGGGAGGCGGCGAGGGTCTCGATGGTGGGGGTGTCGGGGGTGGGGATGTCCTCGGCGGCGGGTACGGAGGCCGCGTCCACCGGCTTGAGGGTGTACGTGATCGCTTCCGTGTTGGCGGCGAAGTCGCAGTTCGGGCAGTCGGCGAAGGTGTCCTCGCCGGCCTGCGCGGGGGCCAGGAACTCCTCGGACTTCGAGCCGCCCATCGCGCCCGCGGTGGCCGCGCAGATGCGGTAGTCCAGGCCGAGGCGCTCGAAGATGCGCTGGTAGGCGGCGCGGTGCAGGGCGTAGGACTCGGCCAGGCCCTCGTCGGCGACGTCGAAGGAGTAGGAGTCCTTCATCAGGAACTCGCGGCCGCGCAGGATGCCGGCCCGGGGGCGGGCCTCGTCGCGGTACTTGTTCTGGATCTGGTAGAGGATGACCGGCAGGTCCTTGTAGGAGGACGCCTGGTCCTTCACCAGGAGGGTGAAGATCTCCTCGTGGGTCGGGCCGAGGAGGTAGTCGCCGCCCTTGCGGTCCTGGAGGCGGAACAGCTCGGGGCCGTACTCCTCCCAGCGGCCGGTGGCCTCGTACGGCTCGCGCGGCAGCAGGGCGGGGAGCTGGACCTCCTGGGCGCCGATGGCGTCCATCTCCTCGCGGACGATGCGCTCGATGTTGCCGAGGACCTTCTTGCCGAGCGGCAGCCAGCTCCAGAGGCCGGCGGCGGTGCGGCGCACGTAGCCGGCGCGGACCAGCAGCTTGTGGCTGAGGACCTCGGCGTCCGCCGGGTCGTCGCGCAGCGTCTTCGCCATCAACTTCGACATGCGCTGGACCGGTGCGTTGGCCATGGATCTCGTGTCTCCTGCTGCGTAAGGGTGGTGCTAGGAGGTTAGCCGGGTGGTCCTGCCCGGTGGAAATCGGTTATCGCCTGTGCAGCGGGAGCGGGGCCCCCATCACCGCGTACGGCTTGGGGGCGCTCGGGAAGAGGACCTGGCGGGCCAGGTCCTGGTAGCCGAGGGAGCGGTAGAGGCCGCGGGCGGGGCTCTCGGTGTCGATGGCGGAGAGGATCGAGCGGGGTTCCGTGGCGCTGTCGGTGATCGTGGTGATCAGGGTGCGGCCCGCGCCGCGGTTCTGGTGGGCCGGGTGGACGTGGAGTTCGGTGATGACGAAGGAGTCGTCGAGCCAGTCGTCCGTGCCCTGGGCGCGGAGGTAGGGCTCGACCACGGTGGACCACCAGTGGGTGCGGTCGTTGGGCATGCCGTAGACGAACCCGACGAGGTCGCCGCCGACGGTGGCCCCGAGGGCCCGGGCGCCCGGGTGGGTCATGTGGCGCAGGACGATCTGGCGGCGGACGGCGACCTCGTCGGGGCCGAGTCCGAACGCCGCGGCTTGCACGGCCAGGGCCTCGTCCACGTGCGAGGAGAGGTCCAGTGGGCCGATCACGAGGTCCATGGCGGGGAGCCTACAGCCCTGTCGCGGGGCTCAGAACAGCACGCTCATGAAGGCGCCGACCTCTCGGAAGCCCACCCGGAGGTACGTCCGTCGTGCCGCGGTGTTGAAGTCGTTGACGTACAGGCTCGCCACCGGGGCCACGTCCGCGAGGGCGTAGCGCAGGACCGCCGCCATGCCCGGTGCCGCCAGGCCCTTGCCCCGGTACTCGGGGGCCACCCACACGCCCTGGATCTGGCAGGCGCGGTCGGTGGCGGCGCCGATCTCGGCCTTGAAGACGACCTTGCCGTCCGCGTCGAAGCGGGCGAACGAGCGGCCGGAGCCGACGAGTTCGGCGACCCGGGCCTGGTAGAGCAGGCCGCCGTCGCCGGCCAGCGGGGAGATGCCGACCTCCTCGGTGAACATCGCCACGCAGGCCGGCATGACCCGGTCCAGCTCGTCCTTGCGTACGCGGCGGACGTAGGGGTCGGGGACGATGTCCCCTGGCATGCGGTCGGTGACCATGAGGGGCTGGCGGGTGCGGACCTCGCGGGCGGGGCCCCAGCCGGGTTCGAGCAGCCGCCACAGCTGGGCGGTCTGGTCGGCGGGGCCGACGATCGAGGAGCAGCGGCGGCCGGCCCGGCGGGCGCGGTCGGCGAAGGCGCGGACGGCGCGTTCGTTGGCGCAGATGGGGACCAGGTTGGCGCCCGCGTAGCACAGGGACGTCAGCATGCCGTGCTCGTACCAGCCCCACATCTCCCCGCCGAGGCGCCACGGGTCGAGTCCGGCGATGTTCACCCGGGCGGCGACGAAGGCGTTCGCGACCGGCTCGCTGTCGAGGATGGCGAGCGCGGCGTCCAGGTCGCTCGGTTCGAGCACGCGGGAGGTGGTCTGCGTCAACACGTGCGGGGGCCTCACCCTGAGATCTGCTGGTCCCCGCACTGTACCTGCCACGCATTTGCCGCGCCGCCCTCCGGGCGACGCGGCCGGAGCGGGAGGGTCAGCCCGCGATCGAGACGGAGGGTTCGCCGGAGGTCACGCCGTCCTTCTCCATCTGCTCGGCGATCTTCATGGCCTCCTCGATGAGGGTCTCCACGATCTTCGACTCGGGGACGGTCTTGATGACCTCGCCCTTGACGAAGATCTGGCCCTTGCCGTTGCCGGAGGCGACGCCGAGGTCGGCCTCGCGGGCCTCGCCGGGGCCGTTGACGACGCAGCCCATGACGGCGACGCGGAGCGGGACCTCCATGCCGTCGAGCCCGGCGGTGACCTCTTCGGCGAGCTTGTAGACGTCGACCTGGGCGCGGCCGCAGGACGGGCAGGAGACGATCTCCAGGCCGCGCTGGCGCAGGTTGAGCGACTCCAGGATCTGGATGCCGACCTTGATCTCCTCGACCGGCGGGGCGGAGAGGGAGACGCGGATGGTGTCGCCGATGCCCTGGGAGAGCAGCGCGCCGAAGGCGACCGCCGACTTGATGGTGCCCTGGAAGGCTGGGCCGGCCTCGGTCACGCCGAGATGCAGCGGGTAGTCGCACTGGGCGGCGAGCTGGCGGTAGGCCTCGACCATCACGACCGGGTCGTTGTGCTTGACGGAGATCTTGATGTCGCGGAAGTCGTGCTCCTCGAAGAGGGACGCCTCCCACAGCGCGGACTCGGCGAGCGCCTCGGGGGTGGCCTTGCCGTACTTCTGGAGCAGGCGGCGGTCCAGGGAGCCCGCGTTCACGCCGATGCGGATCGGGGTGCCGTGGTCCTTCGCGGCCTTGGCGATCTCCTTGACCTTGTCGTCGAACTGCTTGATGTTGCCCGGGTTGACGCGGACCGCCGCGCAGCCCGCCTCGATCGCCGCGAACACGTACTTGGGCTGGAAGTGGATGTCGGCGATCACCGGGATCTGCGACTTCCGCGCGATCACCGGGAGCGCGTCCGCGTCGTCCTGGGTCGGGCAGGCCACCCGGACGATCTGGCAGCCGGACGCGGTCAGCTCGGCGATCTGCTGGAGCGTCGCGCCGATGTCCGACGTACGGGTCGTGGTCATGGACTGCACCGACACGGGGGCGTCGCCGCCCACCGCCACGGCGCCGACCTGGATCTGCCGGCTCTTGCGGCGCTCCGCGAGCCTGGTCGGAACGTCCGGCATGCCGAGAGAAATGGCAGTCATCTGCTGTGCAACCCCAAGTCGTGGATCAAGGTCCGGCCCCGTTCTGCGGCGGGCTCCGGCAATCGAGATTACGGCACGCGCATGAACGCCGGGGACACGGTGCGCGGGAGATGCACCCGTTGGCGTCCATCTGCCGGACGAACGGAGTGAAGCCCGACCCGGAGGGACAGGCTCTCCGGATCGGGCTTCTCATCGGATCGTTCGGATTGTGCCGATATCAGGAGATTCGCACGGGATTGACGACGTCCGCCACCAGCACCAGCAGCGTGAAGCAGACGAAGATGCCCGCCACCACGTAGGCCACCGGCATCAGCTTGGCGACGTCGAAGGGGCCCGGGTCGGGCCTGCGCAGCACCTTGGCCGCGGCCCGGCGCAGCGACTCCCACAGCGCGCCCGCGATGTGGCCGCCGTCGAGCGGCAGCAGCGGGAGCATGTTGAAGAGGAACAGGGAGAGGTTGAAGCCGGCCACCAGCATGACGAACATGGCCAGCTGCTGGGTGGGCGGGATGTCCAGGGTGGCGATCTCACCGCCGACCCGGGCGGCGCCCACCACGCCCATCGGTGAGTCGGCCTCGCGGGGTCCGTCCCCGAAGGCGGCGTCCCACAGGGCGGGGATCTTGGCGGGCAGGGCCGCGAGGGAGTCGACGGCGTCGCCGATCCGGTCGCCCATCCAGGTCACGGACTGGCCGAAGTCCTGCTTCACCACGCCGGTGGCGGCGCTGAAGCCGAGGAAGCCGGCGGTGACGTACTCGCCCTCGACGATCTGGCCGTTCGCGTCCTTCTTGGCGACCTGGTTGGTGGCGATGGTCGCGTTCAGGGTGATCTCCTCACCCTTGCGCTCGACGACGACCGGCACCTGCTCGCCGGGGTTGGCGCGGATCAGGTTGGACAGCTTGTCCCAGTCGTCGGTCCGTACGCCGTCGAAGGAGAGGATCTTGTCGCCGGCCCGGAGGCCTGCCGCCGCGGCCGGGGAGGCGGGGTCGGACTTGGTGCAGTCGTCGCGGTTCTCCGTCTGTGAGATGACGCACTGGGAGACGGAGCTGACGGTGGTGGTCTGCTGCGAGATGCCGAAGCCCATCAGGACGGTGAGGAACAGCACCACCGCCAGGATGAGGTTCATGAACGGGCCCGCGAACATCACGATGACCCGTTTCCACGGCTTGCGCGTGTAGAACAGGCGCTTGTCGTCGCCGGGCTGGAGCTCCTCGAAGGCGGCCGAGCGGGCGTCCTCGATCATCCCGCGCCACGGCGAGGTGGAGCGGGCCTCCATGCGGCCGTCGGCACCGGGCGGGAACATGCCGATCATGCGGATGTAGCCGCCGAACGGGATGGCCTTGACGCCGTACTCGGTCTCGCCCTTCTTCCGCGAGAAGATCGTCGGTCCGAAGCCGACCATGTACTGCGGCACCCGGATGCCGAAGAGCTTGGCCGTGGAGAGGTGGCCCAGCTCGTGCCAGGCGATGGAGAACAGCAGGCCGACGGCGAAGAGGACTATGCCGAGGATGAACATCAGGGTCGTCATGCACGGGCCTCCGCCGTCTGTGCCGCCAGTTGCCGGGCCCGGGCGCGTGCCCAGGTCTCCGCTTCGAGGACGTCCGCGACGGTGAGCGAGGTTCCCGTACGAGGGGTGCCGTGCTCCTCGACCACCCGCGTGACGGTCTCCATGATCCCGAGGAACGGCAGCGCGCCGGAGCGGAACGCCTCGACGCACTCCTCGTTGGCGGCATTGAACACCGCCGGGGCCGTGCCCGCGAGCTGTCCGACGTGCCGGGCCAGGTTCACCGAGGGGAAGGCCTCGTTGTCCAGGGGGAAGAACTCCCAGGTGGAGGCCTTGCTCCAGTCGAAGCTGGGGGCGGCGTCGGGGACGCGTTCGGGCCAGCCCAGGCCGATGGCGATGGGCCCGCCCATGTCGGGGGGCGTCGCCTGGGCCAGGGTCGATCCGTCCGTGAACTCAACCATCGAGTGGACATACGACTGCGGGTGCACGACCACCTCAATGCGGTCGAAGGGAATGTCGTAGAGGAGGTGCGCCTCGATCACCTCCAGGCCCTTGTTGACCAGGGTGGCGGAGTTGATCGTGATCACCGGGCCCATCGCCCAGGTGGGGTGGGCGAGGGCGTCGTCGACGGTGACGCGGGCCAGCTGGTCCCTGGTCCGGCCGCGGAAGGGGCCGCCGGACGCGGTGACGACGAGCTTGCGTACGTCGGCGCGGGTGCCGGCGGCCAGGGCCTGGAAGAGGGCGGCGTGCTCGGAGTCGACCGGGATGATCTGCCCCGGCTTGGCAAGGGCCTTGACCAGCGGGCCGCCGACGATGAGCGATTCCTTGTTGGCCAGCGCGAGGGTGTGGCCGGCCTCCAGGGCGGCGAGGGTCGGAGCGAGTCCGATGGAGCCGGTGATGCCGTTGAGGACGGTGTGGCAGTCGGAGGCGGCCAGCCGGGTCGCCGCGTCCGGTCCCGCGAGGATCTCGGGGAGCGGCTCCCGCCCGCCGTACCGAGCACCCAGTGCCTCGCGCAGCGCGGGGACGACGTCCTCGCGGGCGACGGCGACGGTCCGCGGCCTCAGCCGGTGCGCCTGCTCGGCGAGGAGGTCGACCCGGCCGCCGTTGGCGGACAGGCCCGTGACCCGGAAGCGGTCCGGGTTGCGCAGCACGAGGTCGATGGCCTGGGTCCCGATCGACCCGGTGGACCCGAGGATCACCACGTCCTTCGGGCCGTCGCCCGCCACCGGGTCGTAGACGAGGTGGGGGTCGGCGAGTGGGGCTGGACTGTCGCTCATCCCCCCATTGTGGCCGCAACGGCCCTCAGCGAGGACAGCGCGTCCCTCGCACGGGTGTCGCGGGGAGGGCGTGCCGGGCGGCGGCCCCGGCCACAGGGCCGGGACCGCGGCTGGCACGCTCAGGGGATGGGGCGGTGGACGTTCTCCCGCTGGGAGGCTCCCGGGGTCGCGTCCGCGATCCAGGGGCCGTCTCCCGACGGGTCGACGATGCCCTGCTCGAGCCACTCGTACGCGCCGCCCAGCACGCCCTTGACGACCTTGTGGTCCAGGTCGTCGGTGTTGGTCCAGAGGCGGCCGAAGAGTTCCTCGACGCGGATCCGGGCCTGGCGGCAGAAGGCGTCGGCGAGCTGGTAGGCCTCGCGGCCGTGGTCGTCGGTGGCGCGCAGGTGTTCGGCGCGGACGCAGGCGGCGCTCATCGCGAACAGCTCCGCGCCGATGTCGACGATCCGTCCCAGGAAGCCCTGCTTGGTCTCCATCCGGCCCTGCCAGCGGGACATGGCGTAGAAGGTGGAGCGGGCCAGTTTGCGGGCGGCGCGTTCGACGTAGCGCAGGTGGGCGGCGAGGTCGGGGTGGCCGGAGGGATGGAAGTCGGCGTAGGAGCGCGGGAGTTGGCCCGGCCCCGCGACGAGCTTGGGCAGCCACTTGGCGTAGAAGGCGCCGGCCTGCGCGCCCGCCTTCGCCTTGTCGGCCAGGGTCTTGTCGGGGTCGATCAGGTCGCCGGCGACCGAGAGGTGGGCGTCGACGGCCTCCCGCGCGATCAGCAGGTGCATGATCTCGGTGGAGCCCTCGAAGATGCGGTTGATGCGCAGGTCGCGCAGGATCTGCTCGGCGGGCACGGCCCGCTCGCCCCGCGCCTCCAGGGAGGCCGCGGTCTCGAAGCCGCGGCCGCCGCGGATCTGGACCAGTTCGTCGGCCATCAGACAGGCCATCTCGGAGCCGTAGAGCTTGGCTAGGGCGGCCTCGATGCGGATGTCGTTGCGGTCCTCGTCGGCCATCTGGGAGGAGAGGTCGAGGACCGCCTCCAGGGCGAAGGTGGTGGCCGCGATGAACGAGATCTTCGAGCCGACCGCCTCGTGCAGCGCGACCGGCTTGCCCCACTGCTCACGCACCGCCGACCATTCGCGGGCGATCTTCAGGCACCACTTGCCGGCGCCGACGCACATGGCGGGCAGCGAGAGGCGGCCGGTGTTGAGGGTGGTGAGGGCGATCTTGAGGCCGGCGCCCTCGGGGCCGATGCGGTTGGCGGCGGGGACGCGCACCTGGTGGAAGCGGGTGACGCCGTTCTCCAGGCCGCGCAGGCCCATGAAGGCGTTGCGGTTCTCGACCGTGACGCCGTCGGAGGCGGCCTCCACGACGAAGGCGGTGATGCCGCCCTTGTGGCCCTCGGACTTCGGGACGCGGGCCATCACGACGAGCAGGTCGGCGACGACGCCGTTGGTCGTCCACAGCTTCACGCCGTCGAGGACGTACTCGTCGCCGTCCGGAACGGCGGTGGTGGCGAGCCGGGCCGGGTCGGAGCCGACGTCCGGCTCGGTCAGCAGGAACGCCGAGATGTCGGTGCGGGCGCAGCGCGGCAGGAACGCGTCCTTCTGCTCCTGGGTGCCGAACATCTTCAGCGGCTGGGGCACGCCGATCGACTGGTGGGCGGAGAGCAGCGCGCCGATCGCCGGGTTCGCGGATCCGACCAGGGCGAGGGCCTTGTTGTAGTAGACCTGGGTCAGGCCGAGACCGCCGTACTTGGTGTCGATCTTCATGCCGAAGGCGCCCAGCTCCTTCAGCCCCGTGATCACCTGGTCCGGGATGCGCGCGTCGCGCTCGATCACGGATCCGTCGATCTTCGTCTCGCAGAAGTCGCGCAGCTTGGCGAGGAACTCCTCGCCGCGCTGGACGTCGTCGTCGGCCGGCAACGGGTGGGGGTGGATGAGGTCGAGGCGGAAGCGGCCGAGGAACAGCTCCTTGGCGAAGCTGGGCTTGCGCCAGTCCTGTTCGCGGGCCGCCTCGGCGACCTGGCGGGCCTCACGCTCGGTGACCGTGGGCCGGGAGGAGGGGGTGGTTGCTGCGGACATGAGGCTCACCTCAACGATTCGTCCTGCGCGAACTTGCGGACGTACGTTACTAGTCGGTGCTACCCGATCGTATGTACCCGATACCGGGCCACCCCACCACCCTTCGTGCGGCCGTTCGGCCGATGCCGCGGCGGGTTGTGCGGAGCGGAGAATCGGCGGAGTACGCTGTCGAAGCGCTTCGACAGGCTATGGACACCCGTCCGCCCCGAAGCTACTGTCGAACCACCCTCGTCCGCCCCATATCAACCCCGCGCGCTGTCGAAGCGCTTCACAACGCTTGGAGAGCTGGATGGTCACCCTCGCCGAGGTCGCCCAGCACGCCGGAGTCTCCGCGAGCACGGTGAGCTACGTCCTCAGCGGCAAGCGGTCCATCTCCACCACCACCCGGCAGCGGGTCGAGGAGAGCATCCGCACGCTCGGCTACCACCCGAATGCCGGCGCCCGCGCCCTGGCCAGCAGCAGGTCGAACATCATCGCGCTCATGATCCCACTGCGCAGGGACATGTACGTGCCGGTGATGATGGAGATCGCCATCGCCGTCGCCACGACCGCGCGCACCCACGGGTACGACGTCCTGCTGCTCACCGGTGAGGAGGGCCCCGACGCGGTGCGCCGCGTCACGGGCAGCGGGCTGGCCGACGCGATGATCGTGATGGACGTCGAGCTGGACGACGAACGGCTGCCGCTGCTGCGGGGCACCGACCGGCCGTCGGTGCTGATCGGTCTGCCGGCCGACACCGACGGGCTGACCTGCGTCGACCTCGACTTCCGGGCGACCGGCGCGCTGTGCGTGGAGCATCTGGCGGGGCTGGGCCACCGCGACATCGCCGTCATCGGCGAGGCCCCCGCGGTCTACGAACGGCACACCGGCTTCGCCGAACGCACCCTCGACGGGCTGCGCGGCGGGGCCCGGGAGCTGGGCCTGCGGCTGCTGCACCGGCCCTGCGAGGGCGGGTACGACGCGATGGCCGCGACCCTCGCCCGGGTCTTCGACGAGCGTCCGGACACCACGGGCTTCGTCGTCCAGAACGAGTCGGCCGTCGAGCCGCTGCTCTCCCTGCTGCGCCAGCAGGGCCGGGCCGTCCCCGAGGACGTGTCGGTGGTCGCGGTCTGCCCGGAGCAGGTCGCCACCCATGCCTCGGTGCGGCTCACCTCGGTCGCCCTGCCCGCGCAGGAGATGGGCCGGCAGGCCGTGGAGCAGCTGATCGCCAAGCTCGACGGACGCGGGAGCGACGAGGTCGTGCTGCTCGCGCCGGAGCTGACCGTCCGGGCCAGCTCGGGACCGGCGCCCGCGCGGTCGTGAGCGCGGGGCCGGCCCCCGGGCCGGGGTGCGTGCGGTGGGTCAGCCGCCGCTGACCGTCAGGTTGTTGGTGGTGAAGTCGAGGCCGCCGGCGGACGAGGTGATCTCGTAGCCGAACTGCACGTCACCGATGGTCTCGTCGCCCATCCAGCCCTTGGTGTCCTTGATCCACTTCAGGATCGGCAGGATGTCGACCGTACCGGAGCTGGAGTCCGAGGTGCGCAGGAACGAGAAGACCTCGTTGGCGCCGTTGCTGCCCTTGTAGACGTTCCAGGAGTGGCCGCCGAGCGTGACGGAACCCTGTGGGCTGCCGAGCGGGCCGACGGCTCCGTGGTGGTTGACCCAGAGCATGATCTCGTAGTCGTAGTCCGTGTCCCAGATGTCGTACGACGTGTTGTACGCGCCGGACGCCGGGACCGTGACGTCGTAGCTGCTGCGGAGCGAGCCGAGGGAGGTGATCGGCTTGTTGATCACCTTCTTGGCGTTCGGGTAGGACTTGATGCCGCCCGTGTTCGGGTGGTCGGCCCAGGTGCCCCAGTTGGTGCCGGAGTTGGCCCAGACGCACTGGGCGCCGGCGCCGGAGCCCCAGATGTTGTTGTAGAGGATGTAGCCGTCCAGGGTGGTGTTGCCCCACTGGTCGCACGAGTTCCAGACGGCGGCCTGGGCGGGGGCGGAGGCCAGACCGAGGGTGGCGCCCAGGGCGAGGGCCGGGGCGAGGAGGGCTTTCAGAGTGCGGGTGCGTAGTGCCATGGGGTTCCTTCCATGGGTGGGGGGAGTGCACGGGTGGCGCTCATGAAGCGGGTTCGGTGAGGACGGCCGCGCCGTGGCGGCCGAGGGTGACGCGGTCGGTGACGGTGGCGTCGGTCAGCAGGTCGCGGTGGGTGCCGGGGACGGCGACGGTGACGGGGTCGCGGCCGTGGTGGAGGAGGAAGAGCAGGCCGCCGCGGCGCACCGCCTCGACGTCGGCCGGGAGTCCGTCGAGCGCCGGCCGGACGCCGGCGTCGGCGGCGATCCGGGCGAGCAGGTCGCGCAGGGCGTCCGGTTCGGGGAGGGTCGAGAGGTACCAGGCGCCGCCCTTGCGCAGGACGGCCGGACGTCCGTCCAGCTCACCGCCCCGATACGGGATCACCTCGTCGGCGGTGCCGTCCGGTTCGATCTCCTCCGACCACAGGACGCCCCCGAAGCCGTCGCAGTCGGCGCGCTCGTCCTCCTCCAGGGGCCACCACTCGTGCAGGGTGCGGATGCCGAACAGCTCGCGCAGCCGGGCGTCCATGCCGCCGGGCCTGACCCGGTCGTCCCGGTCGGCGACGCCGGTGAGGAAACCGCAGACGAGGGTGGAGCCGCGGCGGACGTGGGCGAGGAGGTTGTCGACCGCGGTGTCGGTGAGCGCGTACAGCTGGGGGACGAGGACCACCTTGTACGGGGTCAGGTCGTGGTCGGGGTGGGCGAAGTCGGCGGTGAGGTGGGCCCGCCACAGCGCGCGGTGCCAGGCGCGCAGGACGTCGGCGTGGTCGACGCGGGCGGAGGGGCGGGCCTCCTGGTCGGAGGCCCACCAGGAGTGCCAGTCGTGCAGGACGGCGAGGTCGGCGGTGACGCGGGTGCCGGCGGCGTGCGGGCCGAGCTTCGCGAGGTCGGCGCCCAACCGCACGACCTCCTCGTACGTGCGGCCCCGCGGGCCCGCGTGGGAGACCATCCCGGAGTGGAACTTCTCGGCGCCCTGTCTCGACTGGCGCCACTGGAAGTAGCAGACGGCGTCCGCGCCCCGGGCCACGGCCTGCAAGGACCACAGGCGGTTCAGGCCGCGGGGCTTGGGGTGGTTCACACCGCGCCAGTTGACCGGGCCCGCCGCCTGCTCCATGAGCATCCACGGGCCGCGCGCCTGGGAGCGGGTCAGGTCCTGGACGAGGGCGCCCTCCTGCGCGCCGTACGGATCGCGCGGGTCGGGGTAGAGGTCGACGGAGACGACGTCCTCCTCCTCGGCCCAGCGCCAGGCGTCCTGGCCGGACCAGAGCGGCATGAAGTTGGTGGTGACCGGGAGGTGCGGGGTGTGGCGGCGGACGATGTCGCGCTCGGCGACGAAGCACTCCAGGAGCATGTCGGAGGTGAACCGCCGGAAGTCCAGGACCTGCGCGGGGTTCCTCAGGTAGTGGGTGCGGCGGGGCGGCATGACTTCGGCCCAGTCGCCGTAACCCTGGCTCCAGAAGGCCGTGCCCCAGGCGGTGTTGAGGGCGTCGAGGGTGTCGTACCGGTCCTGGAGCCAGCGGCGGAACCGGGTGGCGGCCTCGTCGCCGTGGTCATGGGTGCAGTACTCGTTGTTGATGTGCCACATGGTGAGGGCGGGATGGCTCGCGTAGCGCGCGGCCAGGGCCTCGGTGATGGCGGCGGCCCGCCGGCGGTACGTGGCGCTGGAGTGCGAGAAGTGCTGCCGGCCGCCCCACCACTCGGTGCGGCCGTCCGCGTCGCGGGGCAGGGTGTCGGGGTGCAGGTGGCCGAGCCACGGCGGGGGTGAGGCGGTGGGGGTGGCGAGGACGACGCCGATGCCGCCCGCGTGCAGCAGGTCCATGACCCGGTCCAGCCAGGCGAAGTCGTGTGCGCCGGGCCGGGGTTCGAGCCGCGCCCAGGAGAAGACGCCGACGGTGACGGTGTTGACGCCGGCGGTTCTCATCAGGCGGACGTCCTCGGGCCAGGTCTCCTCCGGCCACTGCTCGGGGTTGTAGTCGCCGCCGTAGAGGATGCGGTGCCGGGTCACGTCCGAGAGGTCCGGCATCAGCCCTTCACCGCCCCCGTGAGCATGCCCTTCCTGAAGTGGCGCTGGACGAACGGGGACAGGACGGCGACCGGCAGCAGGGCCATGACCATCACGGCCATCTGCACGGCGAGGCCGGAGAGTTCGCCGGTCTTGATGGCCTGGCCGAGGCCGACCGGCGCCTCCTGCTTCTGGACCAGCTGGATCATGACGTTCTGGAGGGGCAGCATGTCCTGGTCGTTCAGGTACAGGGAGGCGTTGAACCAGGCGCTCCAGTAGCCGACCGCGTAGAACAGCGTGATCACCGCGACGACCGCGCGGGACAGCGGCAGCACGATCCGCCACAGGATGCGCAGGTCGCCCGCGCCGTCGATGCGGGCGCTGTCGATCAGTTCCGGGGAGATGCCCATGAAGAAGCCGCGCAGCACCAGGATGTTGAAGACGCTGATGGCGCTGGGCAGGATCAGGGCGAGGTAGCTGTCCATCAGGCCGAGGGACTGCACCAGCAGGTAGGTGGGGATGAGGCCGGCGCTGAAGAACATCGTGGCCAGCAGCAGCATGAGGATCCAGCGGTGGCCGAGGGAGCCGCTGCGGGAGAGTCCGTAGGCGCACAGCACGGACACCGCCATGGAGAACAGGGTGCCGACGAGCGTGACGCCGACGCTGACGATCGCCGCCCGGGTGACCTGGCCGCCGCTGAGCAGTTCCTGGTAGGCGACGAAGGTGACGTCCTTGGGGATCATCACCAGGCCGCCGGCCTCGTCGATGGTCCTGCGGGTGGACAGGCTGGTGACGACGACGATCCAGAGCGGGAACAGGATCCCCAGGCAGGCCAGGAGCAGCACCAGCCCCTTGCCCGCGAGTCCGGCGCGGCTGGGCTGCTCCTCCCACACCGGGCGGGGCGGGGCCGTCCACCGGCCGGGCGTGCGCGCGGGCCTCGGGGGCTTCGCGGGTCTGTCGATGAAGGCGGTCACTTCTTGTACACCCCCTGCTCGCCCATCACATGGGCCACCTTGTTCGCGGCCAGGACCAGGCCGAGGCTGATGACGCCCTTGACGAGGCCGGCGGCGGCCGCGTAGCCGAAGTCCTGGTTGCGTACGCCGTTCCACCACACGAAGGTGTCCAGGACCTCGGCGGCGCCCGGCCCCACGGCGCCGCGCTGCAGGAGGATCTGTTCGAAGCCGACGGTCAGGGCGTCACCGACGCGGAGCACCAGCAGCAGGGCGATGACCGGCCGCAGGGCGGGCAGGGTGACGTGCCACATGCGGCGCCAACGGCCCGCGCCGTCCATCGCCGCCGCCTCGTACAGGTCGGGACTGACCGACGCCAGGGCGGCGAGGAAGACGATGATCCCCCAGCCGGCGTCCTTCCACACGCTCTGCGCGGTGATCAGGAACTTGAAGGTCTCCGGGTCGGTCATGATGTCGAGCCCGTCGTACCCGTGCGCCCGCAGCAGCTGGGAGAGGAGCCCCGCGCCGCCGAGCAGCTGCTGGAAGACGGCGACGACCAGCACCCACGAGAAGAAGTGCGGCAGATAGAGGATGGCCTGCGAGATCGCGCGCACCCGGGGCCGGACCACGCTGTTGATGAGCAGCGCGAGCAGGATGGGGATCGGGAAGTACAGGACGAGCTGGAGGACGAAGAGGACCAGCGTGTTGCGCACCGCGTTCCAGAAGGCGGAGTCCTGGAAGATCCGCTGGAAGTTCTCCAGCCCCACCCACGGGCTGTGCAGGATGGAGACGACGCCGTTGTCGCTGAGGTAGGGGTCGTACTCCTGGAAGGCGACGACGTTGCCGAGGATCGGTACGTAGTTGAAGAGCAGCACCAGCAGGACGGCCGGCAGGGTCATCAGCAGCAGGACGCGGTCGCGGCGCAGCCTGAGCCGCAGGCCGAGCTTCCCGCCGGGCGGTCTCCCCCGGGGCCCGGGGCCACCGCGGTGCGCCGCCGGGGGGTTCTCCTTCACTTCTGCTTCGGCCTCGGTGTCGGTCCGAGGCACCGTGCTGTGCGACACGGCGGTTCTCCTTGCCTCGGTACCTGGTCAGCCGGCCGCGGGTCCGTTCTCGTCGAGGATCTTCCGGTACCAGTCGCGGAGCTTGTCGCCGCCCTTGCTCTTCCAGTCGGCGACGGCCTGCTGCATGTCGCCGATCTTCTTGCGGCCGCGGACGACGTCGTCCTCCAGCTGCTCGAAGTCGTTGGCGAGGTTGGTGTAGCGGGCGGGTTCGGTGATCTGCATGCCGTAGAACGCGGGCTTCTTCGTGACGGCGCCCATTCGCTGCTGCCACTCGACCTGCCCGCGGGCCACCTCGGGGAAGTCGGGGTGGGCGATGGTCGCGGCGGGACTCGCCACCATCACGAAGGCGTTCAGCACGTCGATGTTGCCCTGGTCGGTCTTGGTGGGCACGCCGTCCTTCACGGTGTAGTGGGTGCCCTCCACGCCGTAGTTGGTCGCCATGTACTCCTTGGTGCCGTACGGCGCCGCGGTGACGTTGGCGACGGCCAGCACGTCGCGGATCACGGACTCGGAGGCCTTCTTGCTGACGAAGGCGAAGATGCTCGCCGGGTTCTGCGCCCACAGCGTGGGGGCGCCGCCGTCGTGCCCGAAGATGTCCATGCCCCAGATCTCGAACTCCGGGTTCTGCGTGGCCTGTTCGGCAGTGCGGCTCCACCACTGGGAGGCGTCCTGGTTGTAGACCAGGAACTCGCCGGCGGCGAACTTGGGGCCGGGGTCGGCGGCGTTGCTCTTGCCCAGCCTGGCGTCGGGGTGCACGACACCGGCGGCGAAGAGCTTGCGGGTCCACTCCAGCGCTTCGAGGTACTCGTCGGTCTCGATGCGGTACACGAGCTTGCCGTCGACCTCGTTCCAGCCGAGGGACTTCTCGTTGCCGGAGAGCACCCCGAAGGCGTTGAAGGCGGTCCACTTCATGTCCAGGCAGGCCCAGCGCTTGGCCTTCGCACTGGTGGCGTCCTTGGCCAGCGCCATGAACTCGTCGCAGGAGCGCGGGACTTCGTAGCCCTCCTTCTCGAAGACGTCCCGCCGGTACAGCGGAACGATGGCGGTCACGTAGGAGGAGGGCATCGGCAGGCCGCGGAGCTTGTCGCCGAAGATCGAGCGCCGCCAGGCGTCGGTCGGGATCGCGGCGAGGTTCGGGTACGCCTTGACCGCGTCGCCGGAGAGGTGGGGGCCGAGGTCGGCGAACTTGCCGATGATGGCGCTGGGAATCCTGCCGGTCATGTTCCAGCCGGGCACGACCACCACGTCGGGCACCTCGCTGGAGGCGAGGACCGCGCCGAGCTTCTGGTCGTAGGTGTTGCCGTCCTGGTTCTGCCAGGCCACGTCGACGCCGACGAGGTCGTTCATCGCCCGGTAGTAGGCGTTGTCCTCCTTGGGCGGTGACCCCCAGAACGGGGACATGACGGTGACCCGGCCGCCCTTGCCGAGCTTCTCGGGCACCGAGGTCTTCAGCTCCGCGAGGTCCAGCTTGCCGGTGAAGCCGACCGCGGAGCCGTTCTTGCTGGGGATGTCGGGGGTGACCACGCCGGCCGCCACGTACGCCGGCAGCAGCTTGTCGGCGTCCTTGCCCGACGTGGTGCCGTCGCGCGAGCCTCCGTCGGATCCCCCGCAGGCGGAGAGAAGCGGCACCCCTCCGGCCACCGCTGCGGTGGCGACCGCCGTGGAGGCGAGGAAACTTCTCCGGCTGGGACCGGAGGCGGCGTTCGGCGTCATTTGCGTCAACCCTTCGTGGCGCACCGGGACACGCGGCGGTGGCCGTCGGCTGCGATGTGGGGAGGCTTAGTCGAAGCGCTTCGATGTTGCTGCGAGGTTAAGTGAACCCCTGGGGGCGCACAAGAGCCGATCCCAGAATTCCTCCGGGGTGGACGCAGGGCCGGATCGACCGAACCTGCTTATGTGGCAACTGGGTTGGGACGAGCAGTCGAAGGTGGGACGCTCAAGCGCCTTGACACCCACCCCTGCGGCAAATCAGCATCGAAGCGCTTCGAATGCGCCTGGCCGACCCATCGCAAGGGGAACCCCACGTGACCGCATCCACGCCGCCCGCGCCACCCTTCCGTGATCCGCGTCTGCCGTTCGCGAAGCGCGTCGACGACCTGATGTCGCGGCTCACGCCGGACGAGAAGACCCGGTTCCTGCACCAGTTCGCGCCCGCCGTCGAACGGCTCGGCATCGCCGCCTTCCGGACCGGACAGGAGGCGCTGCACGGCGTGGCCTGGATGGGCCCGGCGACCGTGTTCCCCCAGGCCGTGGGGCTCGGCGCGACCTGGAACGAGGACCTTCTGCGCCGGGTCGGCGAGGCGGTGTCCAAGGAGGCCCGGGCGATGCGCGCCCGCGACGACCGGGTCGGCCTCAACGTCTGGTCGCCGACCGTGAACCTGCTCCGCCACCCCCTGTGGGGCCGCAACGAGGAGGGCTACTCCGAGGACCCGAGGCTCACCTCCGCCCTCGCCACCGCCTACACCCGGGGCCTGCGCGGCGGACATCCGGTGTACTGGCGTACGGCGCCGGTCCTCAAGCACTGGCTCGCGCACAACAACGAGCGGGACCGGGACACCTCCTCGTCGTCCGTGCGCCCGCGCGTCCTGCACGAGTACGACCTGCGCGCCTTCCGCGCGACCGTCGAGGCAGGCGCGGTCGCCGGGGTGATGCCGGCCTACAACCTCGTCAACGGCCGCCCCAACCACGTCTCCCCTCACCTCGCCGGACACCTGCGCACCTGGACGGAGGACGACCTGCTGGTCTGCTCGGACGCGGGCGCGCCCTCCAACCTGGTCGACTCCGAGCACTACTTCGCCACCCACGAGGAGGCGACGGCCGCCGCGCTGCGGGCCGGCGTGGACAGCTTCACCGACCACGGCACGGACTCCTCGACGACCCTCGCGCGCGTCCGCGGCGCCCTCGACCGGGGCCTGCTGACCGAGGCCGACGTGGACGCGGCCGTGCGCCGCCAGCTGTCGGTCCGCTTCCGGCTCGGCGAGTTCGACCCGGAGCACGACCCGTACGCCGTCACGGCCGACACCGCCACGGACGTCGACACGCCGGAGCACCGGGCGCTGGCCCTGGAGGCGGCCGAGCAGGCGGTGGTCCTGCTGCGGAACGACGGCGTCCTGCCGCTGGCCCCCGACACCCGCGTCGCCGTCGTCGGGCTGCTCGCCGACGAGTGCAAGCTCGACTGGTACAGCGGCACGCTCATCCACCGCTCCACTCCGCTGGAGGGCCTGTACGAGCGGTTCGGCGCCGACCGGGTGAGCTTCGCGGAGGGCGTGGACCGGGTCCGGCTGCGCACTGCCGACGGGTCCCACCTGCACGTGCTCCCGGCCGACGGCTCCGCCGACGAGGCGCACGGCGCCGAGGGCGCCCTCGACCCGGCCCTGCTGGCCGGCCGCACCGACCTGCCGCCGCTCACCACCGACGCCGTCGGCACCGAGTTCGCGCTGACCGACTGGGGCGAGGGGGTCCTCACCCTGCGCGCCCCCGACGGCCGCTACCTGTCGGTCGCCGGGGACGGCCGCCTGCGTGCCTCCGCCGACCAGCCCGGCGGCTGGGTCGTGCAGGAGACGTTCCGTCTCGAACCGCACGGGAACGGTCACCTCCTGAGGCACCTGGGAACGGGTCGTCACGTCCGGGTCGCCGCCGACGGCGTGAAGGTTGCCGCCCCGGACGAGGACGCCGCCGAGGTCTTCGGCCTGGTCGTCACCGAACGCGGCGAGGACGCGGTGGCGCGGGCGGCGGCCGAGGCGGACGTGGTCGTGGTGGTCGCGGGCAACGACCCGCACATCAACGGCCGGGAGACCGAGGACCGTACGACCCTGCGGCTGCCCGCCCACCAGGAGCGGCTGCTGCGCGCGGCCCGCGCCGCCGGTCCGGCCACCGTGCTGGCGCTGGTGTCCGCCTATCCGTACGCGGTGGACACGGAGGGGCTCGGGGCGGTGCTGTGGACCGCGCACGGCGGACAGGCGGCCGGCACCGCGCTGGCCCGGGTCCTCGCCGGGGACGTCTCACCGGGCGGCCGGCTCCCGCAGACCTGGTACGCGGACGACGCCGACCTGCCCGATCCGCTCGACTACGACGTGATCGGCGGCCGTCAGACCTACCTCTACTTCGAGGGCACCCCGCTGTTCCCGTTCGGGCACGGCCTGTCCTACGCGTCCTTCGGCTACGGCGACCTGACCGCGCGAGCCGCCGACGGGCGGGTGTCAGTGTCCTTCACCGTCACCAACACCGGGGACGTCACCGCCGACGAGGTGGCCCAGCTCTACGTCCGGGCCGGGTGCGGGTCGGTCCCGCGTCCGCGCCGGGAGCTGCTGGCGCACCGCCGGTCGGGCCTCGCTCCGGGCGAGACGGCCCGGGTGTCCTTCGACGTGCCGCTGTCCGCCTTCGCGTTCTGGGACGTCGCGCACGGCCGGTGGCGGCTGGAGCCGGGGCCGTACGCGCTGCTGGTGGGGGCCTCCAGCGAGGACGTGCGCCTGGAGACGACCGTCGTCCTGGACGGAGAGCTGGCCGCGCCCCGCCCGGTGCGCGAACGCGGCCTGGCGGCCGCCGACTTCGACGAGCAGAGCGGCACGGAGATCGTCGACCGGACGAGGGTGGCGGGCGACGCGGTGGCGCCGGTGGCGGACCGGACCGGTGAACTGCTTTACCGGGACTGCGGCTTCGGGTCCGGTGTCACCGGGGTGACGGTGTCGGTGGCAGGCGGGGGCACGGTCGAGATCGCCCTCGACGGGGGGCCGCCGGTGGCGGTGCTGTCGCCGGACGCGCCCACGCCGGGGCCGTACGACTACGTGGACCTCGACGGCGCCTTCACCGCCGGGGGCGTCCACGACGTCCGCGTCAGGCTCCGCGGCTCACTGCGGCTCGCGCACCTCGGTTTCTCCGGCTGAGGGTCCCCCGCCCGCCCGGACCAGGCCCAGTTCGTAGGCCACGATCACGGCCTGGGCCCGGTCCCGCAGTTCCAGCTTCGCGAACACCCGGTTGATGTGCGTCTTCACGGTGTGGTCGGTGATGGTGAGGCGGCCGGCGATCTCCGCGTTGGACAGGCCCCTGGCGATCAGGGTCAGCACCTCCGTCTCCCGGACGGTGAGGTCGCCGGCCGCGTGGACCGGCAGCCTGGACCCGCGCGCGTGGACGAACTCGGCGATCAGCCGCTTGGTGATGCCGGGCGAGAGCAGCGCGTCGCCGGCCGCCACCACCCGGACCGCGTGCAGCAGTTCGGGGAAGGTGGCGTCCTTGAGCAGGAAGCCGCCCGCCCCGGCGGCGAGGGCGTCGTACACGTACTCGTCGAGACCGAAGGTCGTCAGCATCAGGACCTTCGTCGCGCCGCCGGAGGCGGCCAGGATCTCGCGGGCCGCCTCGATGCCGTTGCGGTGCGGCATGCGGATGTCGAGGAGGGCGAGGTCGGGCCGGGTCTCGGCGGCCACCCGGACCGCCTGCACCCCGTCCGCCGCCTCGCCGACGACCTCGATGTCGTCCTGGGTGCCCAGGAGGTTCACGAAGCCGGTGCGGACGACCGCCTGGTCGTCGGCGACCAATGCCCTGATCACGCCCGTACCCCTCGCTCCCGCCACCGGATTCACCCGCTCCCCCACGGCAGCTCCGCCTCCACCAGGAACCCGCCGTCCGGTCCCGCCCCGGCACTGAGCCGCCCGCCGACCAGGGCCGCCCGCTCCCGCATCCCGGTCAGGCCGTGCCCCGCGCCGGGACCGGAGCCGGCACCGCGGCCGGGGCCGTCGTCGCGGACGCGGAGGGTGAGGAGCCGGCCGGCGCCGTAGTCGACCTCCACCACGGTACGGGCACCCGGCGCGTGCTTGCGCGCGTTGGTCAGCGCCTCCTGGGTGATCCGGTAGGCGGACAGCTCCCATGCGGCGGGCAGCGGCACCCGCTCCCCCGTGATCCGCAGCTCGGCCACGCCGCCCACCGCCCGGTGCTGCTCGACCAGTTCGCCGAGGTGGTCGAGGGTCGGCTGCGGAGCGGTGAGGGCCACCTCGCCCTGAGGAGTGCGCAACACCCCGAGCAGACGGCGCAGTTCGGCCATCGAGGAGCGGGCGGTGGCGGCGATCTGCTGGAAGCCGTCGCGGGCCTCGGGGGTGAGTCCGGGGGTGGTGTAGGTGGCGCTCTCGGCCTGGACGGCGATCATCGACACCGAGTGCGAGACGATGTCGTGCAGTTCACGGGCGATGGCGGCCCGTTCGGCCTCGGCGGCCTGCTGCCGCTCCATCGCGATCATGCGGGCCTGGGCCAGATGCCGTTCGGTGCGGGTCTCCTCGCGGGAGCGCACCGCGTCACCCATCATGACGGCGCCGAAGACCACCACGGTCAGCAGGAACGACTCGGCGAACAGGCTGAGCGAGCCCTTCTCCCACAGCGCCGGGACCGGCAGCTCCATCCGCGACCAGGTGTTGATGTGCACCAGGTTCACGCAGACGGCGCCGAGCGCGCCCCCCGCGACGGTCAGCGCCGGGTGCAGCACCCGGCGCCGGCCGAGGCAGTAGCAGCCGATCAGTCCGCTCACCATGATCGAGACGTAGAGGTTGATGTCGCCGGCGAAGCCGAGGAGTCCCGCGGCGACGGTGAGCACGGCGATCGGCGGGAAGGAGCGCCGCCACATCAGCGAGGCGGCCGAGACGAGCACCCCGATGGTGGTCGTCACGCCCGCGGGGATGACGATCAGCTCGGCGACCGCTCCGGCCGTCACGACGCCACCGGTGACCCAGGGGTAGGCGGGTGCGGCGATCCAGTCGCGGACCCGCCGCTGCAGCGGCGAACTCATACGACCCATGATCCCGGCCGGGGCGGGACCGCGCGTCACCGCTCGGGTGGAGTCCGGCGGCGGATGTCGTACCACGGGTTGAGTCCCGGGTGCGGAGCCTCGGTTGACGCCGTGCGAGCTGCGCGTTCGTAGCGTCGACGGACATGGGGAAGAGTCTTGGACAGCGGGCGGCGGCGTTCTCGCCGGCGCGACTGGAGCGCGGGGTCTGGGCCGGATGCGCGGTGGTCGCGCCGGGCTTCGCGCTCGCCTCGGACGTGGGAACGCACCGGGTGTGGGGGTGGACGGCCGGGGCCGGGTACGCGCTCGCGGCGCTGCTGTCGTCCGGTCCCCGGCCGCGCCGCGCCGCCCGTGCCGTGGCCGTGCTGGGGGCCGTCCTGGTGCCGCTCGCCGGTCTGGTGGCGGCGGGGCTCGCGCAGTCGGAGGTCGCCGTCGTCGAACGGTCGGGGCGGCTGCTGCTGACGACCGGCAGCCCGTACGTCTCCGCCCCCGTGGCCGTCGGCGACTTCAACCCCTATCTGCCGGGGATGGCGCTCTTCGGTGTGCTGCCCGGGGACGCCCGCTGGTGGCTGGGCGGCGCGTTCGTCGCCTGCCTCGCCGCCGTCGGACTGGGCCGCGCCCGGCTGCTGGCCTGCCCGTTGGTGGCGCTGCCCTGCGTGGTGGGCGGTGTCGACCTGCCGCTGGCCGGGCTGATGTGCCTCGGTGTCGCGCTGGCCGGGCGGGGGCGGACGGGCCGGGCCGGTCTGGCGCTCGGGGCCGCCGCCGCGCTCAAGTGGACGGCCTGGCCCGCCCTGCCGGTGGCGTTCGCGCTCGTCGCCGCGAGCCGGGGCGGGCGGTCCGCGCTGCGGTGCGCTGCCGTGGGGCTGGCCACCGCGACGGCGGCGGTGCTGCCCTTCGCGCTCGCCGATCCCGCCGGCTTCCACCGCAACGTCGTCGCCTTCCCGCTCGGCCTCACCGCCGTCGCCTCCCCCGCCGAGAGCCCGCTGCCCGGACACCTGCTCTCGGCGTACGTCCCCGGCGGCACGGTGATCGCCCTCGCGCTCCTCGCGGCGGGGGCGCTGCTGATCGGTCTCTCGCTCGCGCTGCGTCCGCCCGGGACGGTGCGGGCGGCGGCCGCGCGGCTCGCGCTCGGGCTGGGCCTGGCGACGGCCCTGATGCCGGCGACGCGCTTCGGCTACCTGGTCTATCCGCTGGTCCTCGGGGCGCTGGCGCTGCGCACACCGCCGCGCGTGATCCCCGTCGTCGCCGTCCGGAAGCCCGCCCCCACCGGAGAGAAGGCCCCCGCATGACACCCGACGCCCGCGGCGGAACCCGCCCCCGCACGCTGATCGTCACCAACGACTTCCCGCCCCGGCAGGGCGGCATCGAGACCTTCGTCCGGGAACTGGCCGACCGCTTCCCGCCAGACGAGGTGGTCGTCCTCACCTCGGCGGCGGACCCGGCGCGGGACGGCGGCCCCTTCCCGTACCCGGTGATCCGGCACCCGGCCCGCACCCTGCTGCCGACGCCCCGCGCCACCGCGCACGCCGCGTCCGTGGCCCGGCGCCACGGCTGTGACCGGGTGTGGTTCGGCGCGGCGGCGCCTCTCGGGCTGATGGCGGACCGGCTCAGGCGTACGGCGGGGATCCGCACCGCCGTCGCCACCACCCACGGCCACGAGGTGTGGTGGGCCCGCACTCGCGGCACCCGGGGCCTGCTGCGCCGCATCGGCACGCGTGTGGACACGGTGACCTGGCTGGGCGAGAGCACCCGCGGGCCCGTCGAGGCGGCCCTCGCGCCCGGGACCCGCACCGCGCGCCTGGCCCCCGGCGTGGACACCGACGCCTTCCACCCCGCGGTGGACGGCGGGCCGGTCAGGACCCGGTACGGCCTGGGGCACCGTCCGGTGATCCTGTGCACGGCCAGGATGGTCCCGCGCAAGGGGCAGGACACGCTGATCAGGGCACTGCCCTGGGTCCGCAGGGCGATCCCGGACGCCGTACTGCTGCTGGTGGGCGACGGCCCGTACGCGCCGGAGCTGAGCCGGCTGGCCCTGCGCGAGGGCGTGATGGACGCCGTCGTCCTGGCCGGCGGGCAGCCCCACCAGGCGCTTCCGCCGTTCTACGCCGCCGCCGACGTGTTCGCGATGCCGTGCCGGACCCGCCGGGCCGGCCTGGAGGTGGAGGGCCTGGGCATCGTGTACCTGGAGGCCGCCGCGTCCGGACTCCCGGTCGTGGCGGGCGACTCGGGCGGCGCACCGGACGCCGTGCGCGACGGCCGGACGGGGCATGTCGTCGACGGGCGTTCGGTGGCCGCGACGGCGGACCGGCTGATCAGGCTGTTGCGCAACCCCGCCGAGGCCCGCGCGATGGGCGGCGGGGGCCGCGCGTGGGTGCGGGCCGAATGGACCTGGGACCACGCCCACACGACGCTGCTCGACCTGCTCGGCGTCGAAGCCGCCGCCCGGCCGGGGCCGTTGCCGCGATGACGCCGACCCGGTGGCCGCGCATCGCCGAATCCGCTTGCGCGGGCGCGGGGTCCGGGGCACCGTCGGCGGACACCGAGGAAGGCGAGAAGGATGACCACGCAGACCCACCCCGTCGACCACGAGCTCGTCGAGGCCGCGGCCGACGTCGCCCGCACCCGGTGCCGCGGCGACCACCACACCATGGCGGCCGCCGCCCGCGCCCGGGACGGCAGGATCGTCACGGCGGTCAACGCCTTCCACTTCACCGGCGGCCCCTGCGCCGAGCTGGTCGTCATCGGCGCGGCCGCCGCCCAGGGCGCCCACGAGCTGGACACGATCGTCGCCGTGGGCGACCGGGAGCGGGGCGTCGTCCCGCCCTGCGGGCGGTGCCGCCAGGTGCTGCTCGACTACTTCCCCGCGCTCCGGGTGATCGTCGGCGGCGGCGACCGTCTGCGGGCCGTCCCCGTCGCCGAGTTGCTGCCCGAGACCTACGTGTGGGCCGACCACCAGCTCGACGCCGGATAGGACGGGGCCCACACGCACCGGCGGCCCGAACCCCCGCACAGTGGGTTCGGGCCGCCGGTCTTCCCGGGGTGCCTCAGAGAGCGAGGTCCGTCAGGACCAGCACGCGCTCGTAGGTGTAGTCGTCCATCGCGAACCGGACGCCCTCGCGGCCCACGCCGGACTGCTTGGCGCCGCCGTACGGCATCTGGTCGGCCCGGTAGGAGGGGACGTCGCCGATGACGACGCCGCCGACCTCCAGGGCGCGGTGGGCACGGAAGGCGGTCTGCAGGTCGTGGGTGAACACGCCCGCCTGGAGGCCGTACTTGGAGTCGTTGACCGCGGCGAACGCCTCGGCCTCGCCGTCGACCTTCTGCACGCTGAGCACCGGGCCGAAGACCTCCTCGCGGGCGAGGGTGACGTCGGCCGGCAGGCCGGTGAGCACGGTCGGCGCGTACGTGGCGCCGTCCCGCTTGCCGCCGGTGTGCAGCGTGGCGCCCGCGTCGACGGCCTCCCGCACCCACGCCTCGACGCGCTCGGCGGCGGCCTCGCTGACCAGCGGGCCGACGTCCGTCGCGTCGTCGTTCGGGTCGCCGGTCACCTGGGCCTCGACGGCGGCGACGACGCGCGGCAGCAGGCGGTCGTAGACGGCGGCGTCGGCGATCACGCGCTGCACCGAGATGCAGGACTGGCCGCCCTGGTAGTTGGAGAAGGTCGCGATGCGCTGCGCGGCCCGGTCCAGGTCGGCGTCGCTCGCCCAGTCGCCGAGGACCACGGCCGCGCCGTTGCCGCCCAGCTCCAGGGTGCAGTGCTTGCGCGGCACCGAGTCCATGATCGCGTAACCGACGGTCTCGGAGCCGGTGAAGGAGATGACCGGCAGCCGCTCGTCCTGGACGAGGGCGGGCATCTTGTCGTTGGGCACCGGGAGGATGCTCCAGGAACCGGCCGGCAGCTCGGTCTCGGCCAGCAGCTCACCGAGGATCAGGCCGGAGAGAGGGGTGGCCGGGGCCGGCTTCAGGATGATCGGCGCGCCCGCGGCGATCGCGGGGGCGATCTTGTGGGCGCACAGGTTCAGCGGGAAGTTGAACGGCGCGATGCCCAGGACGACACCCTTCGGGAAGCGGCGGGTCAGCGCGAGCCGCCCCTGACCGCCCGCGTCGGTGTCCAGGCGCTGGGCCTCGCCGCCGTTGAAGCGGCGGGCCTCCTCGGCCGCGAAGCGGAAGACGGAGACCGCGCGGCCGACCTCGCCGCGGGCCCACTTGACCGGCTTGCCGTTCTCGGCGGAGATCAGGCGGGCGATCTCCTCGGTGCGCTCGGCCAGCCGTCGGCTGACGTGGTCCAGCGCGGCGGCGCGGACGTGGGCGGGGGTGGCGGCGAACTCGTCCCGTACGGCGTACGCGGCGGCCACGGCCTCCTCGACCTGGGCATCGGTCGGCAGGCTCACCGCGCCGACCCGGCTGCCGTCCCAGGGGGACGTGACGTCGAAGGCGGCCTCGCCGGTGGCCTGGCGGCCGGCGAGCCAGAAGGCGTGGGTGGAAGTCATGTGGCGTCCGGGCCCTTCCGCGTTGGGGGTGTGTACGGGATGTACGGGGGCTGCGGGTCCACGGTAGGGCGGGGTCCGGCGGGGAGCGTTTGTCCGGGGTGTAGTGGTGGGGGTGGGTTGTTCGACGCGGTGGCCAGGTGAGGCGGCTTGCGCCGGGCCTCCGGCGCCGGACGGGCTAGTCGGGCGAGGTCGCCTTCAGGGCCAGCCACAGCTCCATCCGTACGTCCGGGTCGTCCAGGGACCGGCCGAGGATCTCCTCCACGCGCCGCATCCGGTAGCGCAGCGTGTGGCGGTGGACGCCGAGGTCGGCCGCGGCCGCGTCCCACTGGCCGTGGCGGGAGAGCCACGCGCGCAGGGACGCCACCAGGTCGCCCCGGCCGGTCGCGTCGTGGTCGCGCAGCGCCCGGAGCAGGCCGTCGGCGAAGGCGCGCACCGCGTCGTCCGCGAGCAGCGGCAGCACCGATCCGGCCGCCAGGTGTTCGTGCTCCACGCAGACGCGTCCACGCCGCCGGGCCACCGACAACGCCTGCTCGGCCTGCTTGTAGGCGGCGGACGCGGCGATGGGCCCGGACGGCGCCGACAGGCCGACGGTCAGGCCGTCCTCGTCGGCGCCCGCCGGGTCGGGCGCCGGGCGGCCGGTCTCCAGCGCGGACGCGTACTCGACGCAGGCGGCGACGGCCGCGCCCCCGTCCGTGGCGAGCACCACCAGCCGCTCACCCTCGGGGACGGCCAGCACCGCCTCCCCGGCACGGGCCGCCGCTGACTCCACGACCTCGGCGAGCGCGCCCAGCCGGTCGCCGCCGGTGCCCGCGGCGGACCCGCGCCCGTGCGCCCGCGCGGCGGATGCCGGCACCGACTCGGCGACGATGATCCGGAAGGGCGCGTCCAGCAGGCCGCCGTACAGGTCCCCGGCGACCGTCCGCGCGTGGTCCGGTTCGCCGGCCAGCAGCATGCGCAGCACGGCCTCGTCTATGCGCAGTCCGGCCTCGTACAGGGAGCGCGAGCGTTCCGTGGTGAGCGTCAGCAGGGCGACGGCCGAGTGGACGGCGTACCGCTCGGCGGTGCCGAGGGCCGCGGCGGTGCCGACGGCGAGGGCGGAGCGGGGCCTGCGCGAGGTGCCGAGGGAGTGCAGTTCGACCCGGTCGGCGTTCTCCGGGTGCTCGGGTTCCTCGGCCCCGCCGACCACGGCGGAGGCGGGCGCGGGCCGCTCGCGCAGCCGCCGTACGTCGGCGGTGAGCCGGCCGGCCCTGCGCCCGGCCCACTCCGGAGCCGTGGCGACGACCGCGCCCGAGGCGTCGTACAGCGCCGCCCACCCGTCGACCTGGGAGGCGAGCGCGGCCAGCAGCCCCTCCGGGCCGTCGGTCAGCGCCCGCCTGGTCAGCTCCCGCTGGGCGGCGAAGCCCGCGGTGACCGCCCGGTACTGGTCGGCGGCGATCGCGGCGGACACGGCCTTGCTGATGGCGAGGAAGGGCGTGCGGCGGGGCACCTCCAGGAGCGGCAGGCCCTCCTGCCGGGCCGCGTCGACCAGTGCCCCGGGGATCTCGTCGTAGTTGACGCCGACGGCGAACCCGAGGCCGACCACTCCGGCGTCCGCCAGCCGCTTCACGTACCGGTGCATCGCCGCGGGGTCCTCGGCGTCCAGCTTGAGGGCGGTGATCAGCAGCAGCTCCCCGCCCTCCATGTAGGGCACGGGGTCGGCGAGTTCGCTGACGTGGGCCCAGCGCACCGGGGTGTCCAGACGGTCCTCGCCCGCGCGCACGGTCAGTTTGAGCGCCGAGTGGTGGACGAGCGAGGCGAGCGTGGGGCGCATGGGGTCCTGGGCCTTCGGATCCGTGTCAGTGGTGTGAGATGGCTGTGATCTTTTGGCCGTCGCGTATGAACGACCTGTGTCGATTCTGCCTCACTGTACGGTCCCGGGCGCCCGGCCCGGACGGTCACCCGCGCAGATCCACCAGCAGCGGCGGCGCGTGCTCGCCCTTGACGGTGGTCAGCGACAGCACCGCGTGCCCGGCCGGCACGGCGTGCGCCAGCTCGGACGCCGACCAGCGCTCACGCTCGACCTGCCGGACGGTGACCGCCCGCGCGGTGGGCGCCTTCCCGGTGATCACCCGGCGCACCATGTGCGCGGCCTTGCCCGCCGGGGTCTCGGCGATGATCTGCCGGTCGGTGACGTCGCGGGCCTCGGTCCACTCCTTGCCCCACACCTCGGCGAAGTCCTGCCCGTCCCAGGGGGTGAGCCCGGACAGTGCCATGCGGCAGCCGATGGCCCCGAGCAACGGCCCGCGCAGCGGTCGCGGTACGTCGTCCAGGGTGCGCAGCGTCAGCACGGCCCCGGCGCCCGCCGAGCGCAGCCGCTGCACGCCCCGTACCGCCTCCGGCGTCACCACCCCGCTCGCGTCGTCCAGCACCAGGCAGGCGAAGAGCGACCGGTCCTCCCGTACCGAGACGCTCGCCGTGAACTGGGCGAGGACCAGCCGGGCCAGCATCCGGGAGGCGTCGGCGTGACCGCGTTGCGGCAGGTCGATGCGGACCCGCACCGGGTGGTCGAGGGACTTGAGGGAGAAGGGCCGGGACTGCCCCGAGGTGTCGAAGAAGGGTGCGAAGGCCGGCCGGTCGAGGAGCGCCACGCGGTCGGCCAGCACACCGCCGACGTCCCCGGGGTGGCCCATCTGCCGCTCGCGGGCGTCCAGCTCGCGCAGCAGGGACTCCTGCCCGGCCGCCCGCAGGCCCTGCCGCAGTTCGGCCAGCGGTCCGGGTGTCCCGTCGAGCAGTTGCCGCAGCTCCGGTACGCCGGGGAAGCGGCCGTGCACCGCGCGGAAGGGGCCGAGCAGCTGGGCGAGGACGGTGGTGGAGCGGCGGGTGTCGCTGCCCGGATGCGGGTCGGCGAGGTCGCCGACCAGGGCTTCGGCGAGCACGACCGCGGCTTCGTCCGGGTCGGTGGTGCCGCCGTACAGGTCGAGGTCGTACACCGAGTCCGGGTGGCCGATCCGTACGACGACGTCGTAGGCGTCGGCGGGGCCGAGGTCCGCGCCCGCGGCGCCGACCACGACGACCGCGGCCCGCCCGGCGAGCGCGTGCAGGCACAGCGACTCGGTGAGCGGCCGGACCACGCTGTCGGTCTTGCCGGAGCCCGCCGGGCCGACGGCCAGCAGGGAGGTGCCGAGCAGGTCGGGGCCGAGGGCGAGGCCGGCGCCGCGGTAGGCGTAGGGGTTGCGGGCGTCGTCGGCGGCGGTGCCGATCCGCACCTGTCCGGTGAGCAGGTCGTGCCGGGCCCGCCGGGCGGGCAGGTCGCGGTCGCCCGAGGGGTGCGGGCAGGCGCCGGCGCCCGCGCCGAGCACGGCTCCGGTGAAGGTGGCCAGGCTGTGCCGGCCGCGCTGCACGCCCTGCCAGGCCCGTGCGATGCGGGCGTGGTCGACGTCCCGCATCAGCCCCTGGCGCGCTTCGGTGGCGAGCCGCTCGGCGGCCTCGACGGCACCGGCGGCGCGGAGCGCGGGCCAGGCGGCGGGGTCCTCCTCGGGGGCGGGCGGGGGTCCGGCGGCGGGGGTGGCGGGGCGCCAGGCGGGCGGGCCGTAGCGCCGCCAGATCTCGTCCCAGCGACCGAGTCGGCCGACGCCGACCATGATGATGCCGGCGATCAGGGCGTAGTAGGCGTAGACGGCCACGACCGAGCCGAAGCTGTGCGGCTCGGCCCAGGAGTCCGGGATCATCGCGTACAGGGGCAGCAGCCACCAGCCGCCCAGGTAGCCGTTCCACAGCAGGGACCAGATCAGCCAGCCCACCAGGAAGGCGATCACCGCCCCGCTCACCAGCTGCCGTCCCGGCACCCGCTCGGGCTCCTCCGCCGGTCGCGGCCGGTGTCCGAACCGCCACACGCCGGGCAGCGCCTCCGGCCGCGGGGTGCGCAGCCAGGACAGGAACGCGGACCCGTCGGGCAAGGGCGGCACGCCCGGCGTCCCGGGCGCCCGGGAGGGCCGCGGCGGCGCCCCGGGCACCTCGGGAGGCCCCGCCGGACGCGGCACAGGATTCGCATGCGTACCCCGCGCGTCCCGGTTCCCGTCGCTGTCCATCGCCCTTGCCCCCTGACCAGCCGCTCCGTCCACCATCAGCGAGCCAATCTAACGCCCTCCCAGGGGGAGTTCACCGCTTACGCGGCCGGGCCCGCCCCGACGTGTCCCGATGTCGCCGTACCCGTCAGGTGTCCGACACCTGTCCAGGACGGACAACCGACACCACGGACAACGCCCACATGGAGCATGCCCACCCCACCCCACCGGTCCTAGCCTGCGAGAAAAGAAGGCAAGAGTCCGCAAGATCCCGCAAGCCCCAGGAGCCCTCATGACCGCACTTCCGCAGGAGCGCCGCGTCGTCACCGCCATCCCCGGCCCGAAGTCGCAGGAGCTGCAGGCCCGGCGCACGGCCGTGGTCGCGCAGGGTGTGGGCTCCGTCCTGCCCGTCTTCACCGCGCGCGCCGGCGGCGGCATCATCGAGGACGTCGACGGCAACCGCCTGATCGACTTCGGTTCCGGCATCGCCGTGACCTCGGTCGGCGCCTCCGCCGAGGCCGTGGTACGCAAGGCGTCCGCGCAGCTCGCCGACTTCACCCACACCTGTTTCATGGTGACGCCCTACGAGGGCTACGTGGCCGTCGCCGAGGCGCTGGCCGAGCTGACGCCGGGCGACCACGCCAAGAAGTCGGCGCTGTTCAACAGCGGCGCCGAGGCCGTCGAGAACGCCGTCAAGATCGCCCGTGCGTACACCAAGCGGCAGGCGGTCGTCGTCTTCGACCACGGCTACCACGGCCGGACCAACCTGACGATGGCGCTGACCGCGAAGAACATGCCGTACAAGCACGGCTTCGGTCCCTTCGCGCCCGAGGTCTACCGCGTCCCGGTCGCCTACGGCTACCGCTGGCCGACCGGTCCGGAGAACGCCGGCCCGGAGGCCGCCGCCCAGGCGATCGACCAGATCAGCAAGCAGGTGGGCGCGGAGAACGTGGCCGCGATCATCATCGAGCCGGTGCTCGGCGAGGGCGGCTTCATCGAGCCGGCCAAGGGCTTCCTGCCCGCCGTCAGCCAGTTCGCCAAGGACAACGGCATCGTCTTCGTCGCCGACGAGATCCAGTCCGGCTTCTGCCGCACCGGCCAGTGGTTCGCCTGCGAGGACGAGGGCATCGTCCCGGACCTGATCACGACCGCGAAGGGCATCGCGGGCGGTCTGCCGCTGGCCGCGGTCACCGGCCGCGCCGAGATCATGGACGCCGCGCACTCCGGCGGCCTCGGCGGCACCTACGGCGGCAACCCGGTGGCCTGCGCCGGCGCGCTCGGCGCCATCGAGACGATGAAGGAGCTGGACCTCAACGCCAGGGCGAAGCACATCGAGGGGGTCATGAAGTCCCGCCTCACCGCCATGGCGGAGAAGTTCGACATCATCGGCGACGTCCGGGGCCGCGGCGCGATGATCGCCGTCGAGCTGGTCAAGGACCGCGCCACCAAGGAGCCGAACCCGGAGGCGACCGCCGCGCTCGCCAAGGCCTGCCACGCCGAGGGCCTGCTGGTCCTGACCTGTGGCACCTACGGCAACGTGCTGCGTTTCCTGCCGCCGCTGGTGATCGGCGACGACCTGCTGAACGAGGGCCTCGACATCATCGAGCAGGGCTTCGCGGGCCTGTAGGACGGGCAGGTGCGCGAGCGCCCGAACGCGCATCTGAGCTGCGTTTCGCACGCCTGGCGTGGGGAGCGGCAGAGCGTGTGAAGAAGGTGTGCGGGGTGGATGGCAGGACGCCGATGCCCCTGTCCTGAGCGCACCCCCTGCCGTAGGTTCTACGCAGATGAGAGATACACCCCGCCCACAGGGGACTGTGGGCGGATCTCAGGCCGCGGCTTCCCCAGCTTCGACCTGGTCGTGCCTCGCGCACACCGCCGGAACCCGTGGGTTCCGGGTCTCCTCACCGATCGGACGGTCGCCCGCCCCAAACCCCCCGGGGCGCGCGGCGTTCCGGTCAGGACGGCCGCCTCGGCACCCGGGACGGCGGTTCACCGAAGGGCCGGCACACTCCCCCCCTTGTGCCGGCCCTTCGGTGTGTTTGCCAAGCTGTGCGCCATGCTGCTGCTCGGGCTCCCCGTCCTCCTCTTCGCGCTGATCACCTGGCAGGTCGTCGCCGACGGCCCGCTGGTCGGCGTGGACGAGCGGCTGAGCCGGGCGCTCGTCCGTCCGGACCGCCTCTCCGAGCTGCTGGCCGATCTCGGCAACGTGCAGGTAGCCGTGCCCGTTCTCGCCGTCGCGCTGGCGTACGTCGCGTGGCACGGGCGGGCGCGGGGTGCGGACCGCTGGTGGCTGCCGCCGCTGGCGGGCGCCCTGGTGATGGCGCTGGTGCCGGCGCTGGTGGCCCCGCTGAAGGCGTGGACCGACCGCGCCGGCACCCCGGCGGTGCCGCCTGCCGTCGGCTACTACCCCTCCGGCCACACCGCCACGGCGCTCGTCGCGTACGGCGCGGCGACGCTGCTGCTGTTCGGCGCGGTGCGTTCGCCGGCCGTACGCCGGGTGCTGGTCGTGCTCTGCGCGCTCCTCGTCCTGGGCGCCTCCTACGGGCTGGTGCGCCGGGGCTACCACTGGCCGCTGGACGTGGTGGCCAGCTGGTGCCTGGGGGCGGTGCTGCTGGCCGGGGTGTGGCGGGTGGCCGGGGCGGGGCGGACGGCCCGGCCACGCCCCGGGGGCGGTCAGCCGAAGTAGGCGTCGAAGTTCTTCATGAACTCCCAGTTCCCCAACCGGTCCCAGTTGATCGACCACGTCATCAGGCCGCGCAGGTCCGGCCAGGTGCCGTGGGTCGCGTAGGAGCCGCAGTCGGTCTTCCTGGTCAGGCAGTTCAGGGCCTTGTCGACCTCGGCCGGGGAGACATGGCCGTTGCCGGCGTTGACGGAGGCCGGCATGCCGATCGCGACCTGGTCGGGGCGCAGCGGCGGGAAGACGTTGGCCGCGTCGCCGGCGACCGGGAAGCCGGTGAGGAGCATGTCGGTCATCGCGATGTGGAAGTCGGCGCCGCCCATGGAGTGGTACTGGTTGTCGAGGCCCATGATCGGGCCCGAGTTGTAGTCCTGGACGTGCAGCAGGGTCAGGTCGTCGCGCAGGGCGTGGATGACCGGGAGGTAGGCGCCGGCCCGCGGGTCCTGCCCGCCCCACTTGCCCGTGCCGTAGTACTGGTAGCCGAGCTGGACGAAGAAGGTCTCGGGGGCCATGGTCAGCACGAAGTCGTCGCCGTACTTGGCCTTGAGGGTCTTCAGGGCCGAGATCAGGTTGACGATGACGGGGGTCTTCGGGTTCTTGAAGTCCGTGTCGTCGGCGTTCAGCGACAGCGAGTGCCCCTCGAAGTCGATGTCGAGGCCGTCGAGGCCGTACGTGTCGATGATCGCGGAGACGGACGAGACGAACTTGTCGCGGGCGGCGGTGGTGGTGAGCTGCACCTGGCCGTTCTGGCCGCCGATGGAGATCAGAACCTTCTTGCCCGCCGCCTGCTTGGCCTTGATCGCGGCCTTGAACTCGGCGTCGCTCTCCACGTTCGGGCACTCTCCCCCACTCTCGGCTTCGCTCGAGCGGGAGGGGCCCCCATCCGGGCAGCGGTCGAAGCGGATGTCGCCGGAGGTGACCGAGGTGGGTTCGCCGAAGGCCAGGTCGATCACGTCCCAGCTGTCGGGCACGTCGGTCATCCGCGTGTAGCCGGACCCGTTGGCGAAACTGGCGTGGAGGTAGCCGACCAGGGCGTGGGCCGGGAGGTCGCCGGACCCGCCGCCGTCCGGGTGCTCGGCGGTGGTGGCGGTGACCGTCGCCGAACGCGCCGACTCACCGGCGTCGTTGACGGCGGTGACCTGGAAGGCGTACGCCGTCGAGGGGGTCAGGCCGGTGACGGTGGTGGAGGTGCCGGTGACCGTGCGGATGCGGGTGCCGTCGCGGTAGACGGCGTAGCCCGTCGCGCCGGGTACGGGCGACCAGGTCAGCGCGACGCCGGTCGACGTGACGGAACCGGTCGTCAGGCCGCCGGGGACCGCCGGGGGCTGCCCCGCCTCGGCGCCCGGGCCGGTGAGCGAGATGTCGTCGGCGTGGTAGGCGCCGGTGCCGTACCAGCCGTGGGTGTAGACCGTGACGCGGGTGGTGGACGGGCCGGTGCGGAAGGTGGTCGTCAGGCGCTGCCAGTCGGGGGCGGACTGGGCCCAGGTGGAGACGTCGGTGGTGCCGGTGCCGCTCGCGCCGAGGTAGACGTAGGTGCCGCGGACGTATCCGGAGAGCGTGTACTGGGAGTCGGGTTTCACGGTCACCGTCTGCGCGCAGCGGGCGTTGTCGGCGCCGGCCGGGGTGGCCTTGAGGGCCGCCGTGCCGCTGCGCACGGGCGCGCCGACGACCGCGCCCGCCGTGCAGGTCCAGCCGTCCAGGGCGGACTCGAAGCCGCCGTTGCGCGCGAGGTCCGCGTCGGCCGCACGGGCGGCCGACGTGAGCGCGGTCAGTCCGGACGCGGCGAGTGCCGCGGCGGTGAGCAGGGTGACGAGGGGGCGACGGGCGAGCGGTCTGGAGCGTTCCACAAGTGCCTCCGGACATGGGGGAGATGGGGAGGGTGGAGCGCGCTCAATTTGGTCCAGACCAATTCGCTTGTCAACCCCTCGCGCTGCTCATGTCCCTCCCTCCTCCCCCGCGAGTGCCGCCGCCGCCTCGTGCATCGCCAGTTCCAGCAGCGCGGGGTCGGTGAGGGTGCCGGAGCCGTCCGGCGGGATCAGCCAGCGGACCCCGCCGGACGCTCCTCCCGGGTGCGGCACCACGATCCAGGTGCCGAGCCCGGCCGTCCGGACCCCGGTGCCCACCCAGCGGGTCGCCGTGCCGGCCGGCACGAAGAAGCCCGTCCGCGCGTCGCCGAAGTCGACGAGCACCGGACCCGGCCGGTCCAGGACGCGGGAGAGCACGTCGAGGGTCGGATAGCCGAGCCTGCTCGGCAGGATGAGCACGTCCCAGGCCCGGCCCGCGGGCAGCAGCGCGACACCCAGGGGGTCGCGCTCCCACTCCCGCCGGCAGGACTCGGGATCCGGTGCGACGGATGCCAGCCACGCGACCGCCGACTTCGCACCAGGCATGTGAAGACCTCCCTCTCGCTCGTTGGACGCGGGGTGCGTCACGAGGGAGAGGGAGGCCACCGACGGGCATTACGCGAGTCGCCCCACCTCGTTCGGGTGAAGCGGCTCACACGGACTCGGCTAACTGTCGAAGCCCAGTCCCAGCTTGTCCATCGTCCGCAGCCAGAGGTTGCGCCGGCCGCCCTGGGCGTCCGCGCGGGCCAGCGACCACTTGGTGAGCGCGATGCCCGTCCAGGCGAAGGGCTCGGGCGGGAAGGGCAGCGGCTTGCGGCGGACCATCTCGAGTTCGGTGCGCTCGGTGCGCTCCCCCGACAGCAGGTCGAGCATCACCTCGGCACCGAACCGGGTCGCGCCCACGCCGAGGCCGGTGTACCCGGCGGCGTAGGCGACCTTGCCCTGGTGGGCGGTGCCGAAGAACGCCGAGAAGCGGGAGCAGGTGTCGATCGCGCCGCCCCAGGCATGCGTGAAGCGGACGCCCTCCAGCTGCGGGAAGCAGGTGAAGAAGTGCCCCGCGAGCTTGGCGTAGGTCTCCGGGCGGTCGTCGTACTCGGCGCGCACCCGGCCGCCGTACGGGTAGATCGCGTCGTAGCCGCCCCACAGGATCCGGTTGTCGGCGGAGAGCCGGAAGTAGTGGAACTGGTTGGCGCTGTCCCCGAGCCCCTGCCGGTTCCGCCAGCCGATCGAGGCCAGCTGCCCGTCGGTGAGCGGCTCGGTCATCAGGGCGTAGTCGTAGACCGGGACGGTGTACGGGCGCACCCGCTTGACCAGGTTCGGGAAGATGTTGGTGCCGAGCGCGACCGTGCGGGCGCGGACCCCGCCGTACGGGGTGCGGGCGGCCATGCCGGCGCCGTACGGCCTCAGGGTGAGCGCCGGGGTGTTCTCGTAGACGCGCACCCCGAGGTCGAGGCAGGCCCGCTTGAGGTTCCAGGCGAGCTTGGCGGGGTTGAGCATGGCCACGCCCCTGCGGTCCCACAGGCCCGCCCGGAAGGTCGGGGAGTCGACCTGTTCCCGCACCGCGTCGCCGTCCAGGTACTCGACGCCGTCCGCGAGCCCCTTCGCGCGGATCCCCTCGTACCAGTCCTTCAGCTCGGCGGCCTGGTACGGCTCGGTCGCCACGTCGATCTCGCCGGTGCGCTCGAACTCGCAGTCCAGGGAGTGGCGGGCGACCGCCGTCTCGATCGCGTCGAGGTTGCGCGCGCCCAGCTCCTCCAGCCGTTGGATCTCGCCCGGCCAGCGGCTCAGGCCGTTGGACAGGCCGTGGGTGAGGGAGGCGGCGCAGAACCCGCCGTTGCGGCCGGAGGCGGCCCAGCCCACCTCGCGGCCCTCCAGCAGCACCACGTCCCGGCCCGGGTCGCGCTCCTTGGCGATCAGCGCGGTCCACAGCCCGCTGTAGCCGCCGCCGACGACCAGCAGGTCGCAGGTCTCGGCGCCGGTGAGGGCGGGCTGCGGACGGGGACGGCCGGGGTCGTCCAGCCAGTACGGGACCGGCTGGGCGTCGGAAAGGGATTTCGTCCAGTCGTTGCTGCGGCTCATGGCGCTCGGGGCCATGATTTCAACTCCCTACGAATGCATGACTCAGTGCGCTACGCCTTGCGGCGATTTCGGCGGTTGCCGACGGCCATGGAGGCCAGGACGAACAGTACGGCGATGACGAACATGGCCGTACCGACGACATTGATCTGAACGGGCGTTCCGCGCTGCGCCGAGCCCCAGACGAACATGGGGAAGGTGACGGTGGAGCCCGCGTTGAAATTCGTGATGATGAAATCGTCGAAGGAGAGCGCGAAGGCGAGCAGCGCGCCGGCCGCGATGCCGGGGGCCGCGATGGGCAGCGTGACCCGGACGAAGGTCTGGAAGGGACCGGCGTACAGGTCCTGCGCCGCCTGCTCCAGCTTCGGGTCCATCGACATCACGCGCGCTTTGACGGCCGTCACCACGAAGCTGAGGCAGAACATGATGTGGGCGATCAGGATCGTCCAGAAGCCCAGCTGGGCGCCCATGTTGAGGAACAGGGTGAGCAGCGAGGCGGCCATCACGACCTCGGGCATCGCCATCGGCAGGAAGATCAGCGAGTTGATCGCACCCCGCGCGCGGAAGCGGTAGCGGACCAGCGCGAAGGCGATCGCGGTGCCCAGGGCCGTGGCGCCGAGCGTCGCCCAGAGGGCGATCTGGAGACTGAGCGACAGGGAACCGCACAGCCCGGCGACACCGCACGGGTCCTTCCAGGCGTCCGTGGAGAACTGCTGCCATTCGTAGTTGAAGCGCCCGTTCGGTTTGTTGAACGAGAACACCGTGACAATGACGTTGGGCAGCAGGAGATATGCGAGCGTCAGCAGTCCGGCGATGACGACCAGATTGCGCTTGAACCAGTTGACGAAGGCCATTTAAACCAGATCCTCCGTCCCGGACTTCCGAATATAGAGGGTGACCATGGCGAGAATCGCGGCCATCAGGATGAAGGAGAGTGCCGCCGCCGTCGGATAGTCCAGCACCCTGAGGAACTGCGACTGGATGACGTTGCCGATCATTCCGGTGTCGGCCGAGCCCAGGAGGGAGGCGTTGACGTAGTCGCCGGTCGCCGGGATGAAGGTCAGCAGGGTGCCGGAGACGACGCCGGGCATCGACAGCGGGAAGGTGACCTTGCGGAAGACCGTGGAGGGCTTCGCGTACAGGTCGCGCGCCGCCTCGTGCAGCCGCCCGTCGATGCGCTCCAGGGACGTGTACAGCGGCAGGATCATGAAGGGGAGGAAGTTGTACGTCAGACCGCAGACCACCGCGAGCGGCGTGGCCAGCACGCGGTCGCCCGACGTCCAGCCGAGCCAGCCGGTGACGTCCAGGACGTGCAGCGTGTTCAGGGCGCCGACGACCGGTCCGCCGTCCGCGAGGATCGTCTTCCAGGCCAGGGTGCGGATCAGGAAGCTGGTGAAGAAGGGCGCGATCACCAGGATCATGATCAGGTTCCGCCAGCGGCCCGCGCGGAAGGCGATCAGGTACGCGAGCGGGTAGCCGAGCAGCAGGCACAGCACGGTGGCGGAGGCGGCGTAGGCGACCGAGCGCAGGAACTGCGGCCAGTACTCGGACAGCGCGTCCCAGTAGGTCACGAAGTGCCAGGTGACCTTGTAGCCCTCCTCCAGCGAGCCCGTCTGCACGGACGTGGAGGCCTGGTAGATCATCGGCGCCGCGAAGAAGACGACCAGCCACAGGATGCCGGGCAGCAGCAGCCAGTACGGCGTCCAGCGGCCCCTCTTGCGCGGGGGCTTCTCCGGCTCGGGCGCGGGCGGGGTGAGCGGCGGTGGCGCCTCGGTGAGGGTGGACATCAGGCGGCCTCGCCCTCGGCGACGCCGGCGTCGATGGCCTGATCGGCGTCCAGCCCGAAGGTGTGCGCCGGGTTCCAGTGCAGGACGACGTCGGCGCCGGGCACGAGGCGGGCGTCGCGGTCGATGTTCTGGGCGTACACCTCGAAGTCGGGGCAGGCCGCGCAGTCCACGACGTACTGGGTGGAGACGCCGATGAAACTGCTGTTGCTGATCTTGCCGGTGATGCGGTTGCGGCCCTCGGGTATGGAGCCGGCCTCGTCCGCGTGGGTGAGGCCGACCTTCTCCGGGCGTACGCCGACCAGCACCTTGCCGCCCACCTGCGCGGGCACGGCACAGCGGGAGCCGGGCAGGAGCAGCTTGTCGCCGGCCGCGCGCACCACGATGTCGTCGCCGCTGCGGGTGTCGGCCTCGGCCTGGATCAGGTTGGAGGTGCCCAGGAAGTTGGCGACGAAGGTGGTCTGCGGGTTCTCGTACAGGTCGGCGGGGGCGCCCAGTTGCTCAACGCGGCCCCCGTTCATCACGGCGACCTGGTCGGCCATGGTCATGGCCTCCTCCTGGTCGTGCGTGACGTGCACGAAGGTGATGCCGACCTCGGTCTGGATGCGCTTCAGCTCCAGCTGCATCTGGCGGCGCAGCTTGAGGTCGAGGGCGCCGAGCGGTTCGTCGAGGAGCAGCACCTTGGGGTGGTTGATCAGCGCGCGGGCGACCGCGACGCGCTGCTGCTGGCCGCCGGAGAGCTGGTGCGGCTTCTTGCGCGCCTGCTCGCCGAGCTGGACCAGGTCCAGCATCTCCTCGACCTGCTTCTTCACCGACTTGATGCCGCGCCGGCGCAGGCCGAAGGCGACGTTCTCGAAGATGTCGAGGTGCGGGAAGAGGGCGTAGGACTGGAAGACCGTGTTGACCGGCCGCTTGTACGGCGGGAGGGCGGTCACGTCCTGGTCGCCGAGGTGCACGGTGCCGCCGCTGGGCTCCTCCAGCCCGGCGATCATGCGCAGGGTGGTGGTCTTGCCGCAGCCGGAGGCGCCGAGCAGGGCGAAGAAGGAGCCCTGCGGGACGGTCAGGTCGAGCGGGTGCACGGCGGTGAAGGAGCCGTAGGTCTTGCTGATGCCGGAGAGGCGGACGTCGCCGCCGCCCGGCTGAGCCTTCGTCGTATTCGTCATCGTCGTCACGCCCCAGTGAGCTTCGCGAACTTCTCTTCGTATGCCGTCTCTTCCTTCGAACTCAGGGAGCGGAAGGAGTGCGACTTGGCCTGCATGGCCTTGTCGGGAATGATCAGCGGGTTGTTCGCCGCGTCCTCGTCGATCTTCGCCAGCTCGTCCTTCACGCCGTCGACGGGGCAGACGAAGTTGATGTAGGCGGCGAGTTCCGCGGCCGGGCGGGGCTCGTAGTAGTAGTCGATGAGCCGCTCGGCGTTCGTCTTGTGCCGCGCCTTGTTGGGGACCAGCATGTTGTCGCTCGACGTGACGTAGCCGCTGTCCGGGATCACGAAGTCGATGTCCGGGTTGTCCGCCTTGAGCTGGACGACGTCCCCGGCCCAGGCCAGGCAGGCCGCGAAGTCGCCCTTGCTGAGGTCCGAGGTGTAGTCGTTGCCGGTGAAGCGGCGGATCTGACCGCGGTCGACGCCCTTCTGGAGCCGGGCGACCGCCGCGTCGTAGTCGTCGTCCGAGAAGCGGGCCGGGTCCTTGCCCAGGTCGAGCAGCACCATGCCGACGGTGTCGCGCATCTCGGTGAGGAAGCCGACCCGGCCCTTGAGCTTCGGGTTGTCGAGCAGGTCGGCGACCGTCTTCACCTCGATGCCGTCCAACGCCTTCTTGTTGTAGGCGATGACGGTCGAGATGCCCTGCCAGGGGTACGAGTAGGCGCGGCCCGGGTCCCAGTCCGGGTTGCGGAACTGGGGCGACAGGTTGGCGAAGGCGTGCGGCAGGTTGGCCGGGTCCAGTTTCTGGACCCAGCCGAGACGGATCAGGCGGGCCGCCAGCCAGTCGGTGAGGACGATGATGTCGCGGCCGGTCTCCTGGCCCGCGGCGAGCTGCGGCTGGATCTTGCCGAAGAACTCGCTGTTGTCGTTGATGTCCTCGGTGTAGGTGACCTTGATGCCGGTGCGCTTGGTGAACGCCTCCAGCGTGGGGTGGCGCCGGCCGGCCTCGTCGACGTCCATGTACTCGGTCCAGTTGGAGAAGGCGATGCGCTTCTCCTTCTCGGACCGGTCCTCGGCGGAGACGCCGCCCTCGGTCTTGCCGGCCGCCGGGATCCCGCAGCCGCTCAGCATGCCGAGGCCGCCGACCGCGAGCGCGCCGCCCGCGGAGGCGCGCAGCAGTGAGCGACGGGTGAGGGCGGCCCTGCCGCTCCTGAGACTGCGCCGCATGGCGGCCACTTGGGCCGGTGACAGGCGGTCGGGCTCGTAGTGCTCCATGCGCGTGGTGACCTTTCGGGTGGGTCGGCCGTGGTCGGCGGCCTCTCGACGTGACTATCGGTCCCCGAAGACGGTGCGGTGCCAGTCCTTGGCCGCCACCGCGGTGTTGTCGAACATGACGTGCTTGACCTGTGTGTACTCCTCGAAGGAGTAGGCCGACATGTCCTTGCCGAAGCCGGACGCCTTGTATCCGCCGTGCGGCATCTCGCTGATGATCGGAATGTGGTCGTTGATCCACACACAGCCCGCCTTGATCTCGCGGGTGGCGCGGTTCGCCCGGTACACGTCCCGGCTCCAGGCGGAGGCGGCGAGCCCGTACGGCGTGTCGTTGGCCAGCCGGATGCCCTCGTCGTCGCTGTCGAAGGGCAGCACGACCAGGACGGGACCGAAGATCTCGGACTGGACGACCTCGCTGTCCTGCGCGGCGTCGGCGATGAGGGTGGGCCGGTAGAAGGCGCCGTCCTTGAGGTCGCCCCGCGGTGCCTCGCCGCCGGCCACCACGCGCGCGTAGGCGCGCGCCCGGTCGACGAACCCGGCGACGCGGTCCCGCTGGACGTGGCTGACCAGCGGGCCGAGGTCGGTGCCCGGCGCGAAGGGGTCGCCGACCCGCACGGTCTCCATGAGGGCGGCGGTCTGCTCGACGAACGCCTCGTACAGGGGCCGCTGCACGTACGCGCGCGTGGCGGCGGTGCAGTCCTGGCCGGTGTTGATCAGCGCGCCGGCGACCGCGCCGTGGACGGCGGCGTCCAGGTCGGCGTCGTCGAAGACGAGGAAGGGCGCCTTGCCGCCCAGCTCCAGGTGCAGGCGCTTGACGGTGGCGGTGGCGACCTCGGCGACCCGCTTGCCGATCGCGGTGGACCCGGTGAAGGAGGTCATGGCGACGTCGGGGTGGGCGACCAGGTGCTCACCGGCCTCCCGCCCGGTTCCGCTCACGATGTTGATCACACCGTCGGGGATACCGGCGGCGGTCGCGGCCTCGGCGAACATCAGGGAGGTCAGCGGGGTGATCTCGGCGGGCTTCAGCACGATGGTGTTGCCCGCGGCGATCGCCGGGAGGATCTTCCAGGCGGCCATCTGGAGGGGGTAGTTCCAGGGCGCGATGGACCCGACCACGCCGATCGGCTCGCGGCGCACGTACGAGGTGTGGTCGCCGGAGTACTCCCCCGCCGACTGGCCCTGGAGGTGCCGGGCGGCGCCGGCGAAGAAGGCCGCGTTGTCGATGCTGCCGGGCACGTCGAACTCGCGGGTCAGCTTCAGCGGCTTCCCGCACTGGAGGGACTCCGCGCGGGCGAAGTCCTCGGCGCGGTCGGCGAGCACGGCGGCGAACCGGTGCATCGCGTCGGAGCGCTCACCGGGCGTTGCGCCCGCCCACCCCGGGAACGCCTCCCGCGCGGCGGCGACGGCCGCGTCGACGTCGTCGGGACCGGCCAGCTCGTAGGTCAGGACGTCCTCGCCGGTCGCCGGATCGACGACGGTGTGCGTACGCCCGGAAGTGCCCTTCGTCAGACGGCCCGCGATGTACTGGGCCCCGTCCGCGAAGCGGTCCTGGGCCGGGAATCGGTCCGGGGTGGCGTTGCCCGGGTTGTGCATGTCGGCTCTCCTCGGTCTCCCCGTGGCGGGGGCCGGCGTGGCTCAGGCTCGATGTGAGTGCCGATCCTGACAGAGCACTAGGGCTCCAACAAGTGATTCCGTTGTTGCCATTTGGTTACGCGACGGAATCTGTCGACCAGGTGTCGAGTCGCCACGGAAAAGCACGGACGGAGTGTCAGTGGCGCGTGCCAGACTCGCGTGCATGGACAGGATCACGGGGGCGGCACCGAAGGCCGGCGTCATCGACAGCAGGGAGGCGCTGCTCGGCCGGGTCCGCGCGGGCGCTCGGATCAGGTACCTCTGCTTCTGGGGTCACCGCCCGCTCCCCGACGGCCGTATCGGACCGGGCTGCCTGAGCCAGTGGTGGCCGTCGCCGTTCACCGTCGCCGGGGTGGAGTACGCGACGGCCGAGCACTGGATGATGGCCGGCAAGGCCAGACTCTTCGAGGACCCGGAGGCCGAGCGCCGCGTCCTGGCCGCCGGCCATCCCGCCGAGGCCAAGAAGGCGGGCCGACTGGTCCGCGGCTTCGACGAGGCGGTGTGGCGGCGGGAACGCTTCGCGATCGTCGTCGAGGGCAGCACCCACAAGTTCGCCTCGGACCCGGCGCTGCGCGACTTCCTGCTGAACACGGGCGACAGGGTCCTGGTCGAGGCCAGCCCGGTGGACCGCGTCTGGGGCATCGGCCTGCCCGCCTCCGACGAGGCGGCGACGGACCCGGAGCGGTGGCGGGGGGCGAATCTGCTGGGGTTCGCGCTGATGGGGGCGCGGGAGCGGTTGCGGGCCTGCGCGTCGGGCTGACGACCGACGGGGCACGTCCGTCCGCGCCACGCGTCCCCCTTCGGGGCAGCGCGATACGGCGCGGCGCGATGCCGGGCCCTCAGGGCGCGAGGATCACCAGCAGCCCGAAGCCCACGCCCAGGACCACGCCGACTATTCCGCAGATGACCCCGGCCAGCGCCTGGCCCGCGTTGGTGGCCTCGCCCCGGTTCGCCTTCGCGCGGCCGAGGGAGCCGAAGACGATCCCGAGGATGCCCACGATGATCGCGAGCGGCCAGAGGCAGAAGCCGACGGCGGCGATGATGCCGAGGACGAGGCCGGTGGTGCCCATGCCGTTGCTCGGCATCGGCCCCATGCCCGACCAGCCGTAGTAGCCGTGCGGCTGCTGCGCACCGGGGTAGCCGGCCGGGCCCGGGTGCCCGTAGCCGACCGGGCCCGGGTAGCCGTAGGGGACCTGGCCGGGGCCGTCCGGCGCGATGGGCGGCGGCGGGACCGGCTGCCGGTCCTGGGCGTACGGCGGCGTCGTGACCGGGGGTGCGAAGGGGTTGGGCGCGCCGGTGCTCGCGGCGGCCGTCGGGTCCGGTGCCGCGAAGGGGTTGGCGGGGGCGGACGGTGCGGCCCACCGCGGGGGGTCCGCGGCCGGCATGGACGTGACCGTCTGCTGGTCGTGGACGGACGGGGGCGGCCAGGACGCGCCGTCGTTCGAGGCGACGGTCGCGCCGGGTCCGCCGTCGGCCGGAGGGGCGGTGTCCGCGGGCGGCGCCCAGGGGTCGGGGCCGGCCGGACCACCGGGGACCCTCGGCACTTCCGGCGTGCCGGGCACTTCCGGCGTGTGCGGCTTGTCGAGGCCGACCCCCGGGGTGGGTGCGGTGGCGCCCACGGAAGGGCCGCCGTCGGCAGGGGTTCCGGGCGCGGCCGAGCCTGGTGCCGGATCGTTCCCCGGAGCCTGAGGCGTGTGCCGCGGGTCGTTTCTCGGCGGCTGCGCGTCGTCGGGCATGTGCGGGTCCCCCTCAGTCGAACGTCCCGTCATGCTACGGCCCGTCCCCGGCCGGCACGGGCCCGGCCTACGATGATCCCGAGTCACCGATCAGCCGATCACCCGCGCCCCGCCGGCCCACGCCGGCCCGGGACGCCGCCGTGGGGAGGAACACCCTTGACCGAGCACCTCGTCGACCCCGACGTCCCGCGTGACCTGCACGCCTTCATCGCCGGACTGCCGAAGGCCGAACTGCACGTCCACCACGTCGGTTCCGCCTCCCCGCGCATCGTCTCGGAGCTGGCCGCACGCCACCCCGACTCCAAGGTCCCCACCGACCCCGAGGCCCTGGCCGACTACTTCACCTTCACGGACTTCGCGCACTTCATCGACGTGTACCTGTCCGTCGTGGACCTGATCCGCACCCCGGAGGACGTCCGGCTGCTGACCTACGAGGTGGCCCGGGAACTGGCCCGGCAGCAGGTGCGGTACGCCGAGCTGACCATCACCCCGTTCTCCTCCACCCGGCGCGGCATCGACGAGCGCGCCTTCATGGACGCGATCGAGGACGCCCGCAAGGCGGCGGAGGCCGAGTTCGGGACCGTACTGCGCTGGTGCTTCGACATCCCCGGCGAGGCGGGGCTCCAGTCGGCGGAGGAGACCGCGCGGCTCGCCACGGACGACCGGCTGCGCCCGGAGGGCCTGGTCTCCTTCGGCCTGGGCGGGCCCGAGATCGGGGTCGGCCGGCCGCAGTTCAAGCCGTACTTCGACCGGGCGATCGCCGCCGGACTGCACTCGGTGCCGCACGCCGGCGAGACCACCGGCCCGGAGACCGTCTGGGACGCCCTGACCGAGCTGCGCGCCGAGCGCATCGGCCACGGCACCAGCTCCGCCCAGGACCCGAAGCTGCTGGCCCACCTCGCCGAGCGGCGCATCCCGCTGGAGGTGTGCCCGACCTCGAACATCGCCACCCGTGCGGTGCGCACCCTCGACGAGCACCCGATCAAGGAGTTCGTGCGGGCCGGAGTCCTCGTGACGATCAACTCCGACGACCCGCCGATGTTCGGCACCGACCTCAACAACGAGTACGCCGTCGCCGCCCGGCTCCTCGGCCTGGACGAGCGGGGCCTCGCCGGCCTGGCGAAGGACGGGGTCGAGGCGTCGTTCCTGGACGCGCCGGGCAAGGCAGCGATCAAGGACGAGATCGACACGTACACCGCCTCCTGGCTCTCCTCCTGAGGCGGCCGCCCCCATGCATCCTCCCCTGCGCGAAGTGACCGCCGTGGCCCACCGCGGCGACCCGTACCGGCACCGCGAGAACACGCTCGACTCGCTGCGCTCCGCCCTGGACCGCGGCGCGGACGCGGTCGAGACCGACGTACGCCTCACCCGCGACGGCGTGCCCGTGCTGCTGCACGACGAGACGCTGAAGAGGCTGTGGGAGCACGAGCGGCCGCTGCGCTCGCTGTCGGCCGAGGAGGTGCGGGGGCTCACGGCGGGCAGGGTGCCGACCCTCGCGGAGGCGCTGGCCGCCACCGACGGCAGCAGGCTGATGCTCGACCTGCCGGGGGCGCCCGGCGAGCGGGCGGTCCGGCGCATCGTGGACGTGGTCCGCGAGTGCGGGGCCGAGGACCGCGTGTACTACACGGCGGGGCCCGTCGCCATGCTCGCCGTACGCGCCGCCGACCCGGCCGCCGAGATCGCCCTCACGTGGACGACGTCGGCCCCGCCCCGGGCCGCCCTGCTGGCGGCGGTCCGGCCGCGGTGGCTCAACTACCGCTTCGGCCTGGTCGACCGGGCACTGTCCGACCGCGTCCACGCCGACGGCTACCTGCTGTCGGTGTGGACCCCGGACACCCGCCGCACCATGCGCCGGCTGATCGCCCTGGGCGCCGACTCGATCACGACCAACCGGGTCGACGTGCTGTGCGCCCTGCGTGACGGGGCGGGTCCGCGCCCGTAGGGGTGATCCCGCACAAGTCCCCCCGCTCGTGGGGGACTTCCCGGAGTCCGGGTCCGGGGCCCGTGCCCTCCTCGCCGACGATCCGCGGCGGGTCGCGGCGGACGAGGATGATCATCGACCTTCCCGCCCGGACCCACTGGAGCCGTCGATGCGTGGCCGTACCTCCACCGTCCTCGCCACTTCCCTCGTACTCGCCCTCGCCGCCGGCCCACTGGCGGCGCCGGCCTTCGCCGCACCGCCCTCCCCCATCGCTTCCGCGACCTCCACCCCCGGACACGGGACGGACGTACTGGACGAGGTCGCGCTGCGCGCCGCCGTCGACGCGGTCCCGAACCAGTACGCCACCGCCGCCCTCGTGCGGGTGGGCGCCACCGGCGAGACCTGGCGCGGCAGCGGGGGTGTGCGCGACCTGGCCAGTGAGCGCCCGGCACGCGCGAACGCCCGCTTCCGGGCCGGGTCGGTCACCAAGGTCGTCACCGCCGCCACCGTGCTGCGGCTGGCGGCGGAGGGCAGGGTGGACCTGGAGGCGCCGGTACAGCGCTACCTGCCCGACCTCTTCACGCCGGAGTTCCGGCCGATCGGCGTGCGCCAGTTGCTGAACCACACCAGCGGCATCCAGGCGGGAGACAGCCTCGGCGACGACTTCGCGGAGGCGTACGCGCACCGCTTCGACACCCTCACCCCGCAGCGGGTCGCGGAGTCGGCGATCGCGAAAGGACCCGAGTTCGACCCCGGAACGCGGCAGCACTACCTGAACATCAACTACACGGTCCTCGGCCTGTTGATCGAGAAGGTGACGGGACGCACGTACGCCGCCGAGGCCACCAGGCTCGTCCTGCGCCCGGCCGGCATGCGCCACACCTACTTCCCCGGCACCGACCCCCGCATCCGGGGCCCGCACAACCGGGGCTACCAGAAGGTGGATGGGCCCGACGGGACGACGAAGCCGGTCGACGTGACCGAGTGGAACCAGGCGGACCGCTGGGCGGCCGGCGACATGATCTCGACCACCGCCGACCTGGAGCGGCTGCTCACGGAGCTGTTCTCGGAACGGATCGTGCCGCAGCCGCAGTTGGAGGAGATGTTCACGACTCCGGCGGGCCTCCCGGAGGCGACCCGCAGCGCGGGCCTGGAGTACAAGAAGGTCGGCGACCAGATCCTCTGGGGCAAGTCGGGTTCCCGCTACGGCTACAGCGCACTCATCGCCGGCACCCGCGACCTGAGCCGCACCCTCGTCTATTCGGTCAACTCCACCGACGCCAAGAGCGCGGAGCGCAACCCGGTCATCGACGGCATCACCGCGGCCGCGCTGAAGTAACCCCCGTCAGCCGCCGCGCCACGGTGTGCGCCGCGACCGCCGACGCGCCCGCGAGCCCCAGCCCCCGGGCGAAGTCGCGCGGGCGCGTGGGCCGCGGCACACCGGCGCGACGCGGCCGGTGCCGGGCCGGCAGGTTGCGGCGCCACCAGCCCGGCCTGGTCGCCAGTTCCTCGCCATCGTGCAGGGCCCAGGCCGCCGGCAGCCCGGGCGTGACCGCACCGCCGACTTCCCCGGAACGCGATTCACCACTCGATGAATCGTCCATCCCGTCGGTCTGCTAGACGCCGACGATCCCGTTCCACCGCTTCGCGAACTCCGCCCGCTCCCCCGCCCCGATGTCCCGGGCGATCCTGAGGCGCTCGCGCATCTTGTCGTCCGGGAAGATCAGCGGGTCCTCGGCGAGGGCAGCCGTGTCCGGGTCGTCGGAGGAGGCGAGTACGTCCCGGGCGGCGGGGACCGGGCAGACGTAGTTGACCCAGGCGGCCAGCTCGGCGGCGACCTCGGGCCGGTAGTAGTAGTCGATCAGCCGCTCGGCGTTGCCCTTGTGGCGGGCCAGGTTGGGGATCATCAGGGACTCCGCCCACAGCTCGGCGCCCTCCTCCGGGACGACGAACTCGATGTCCGGGTCGTCGGCCTGGAGCTGGATCACGTCACCGGAGTAGGCCTGGCAGGCCAGCACGTCCCCGCTGGAGAGGTCCTTGATGTAGTCGTTGCCGGTGAAGCGGCGGATCTGGCCCCTGCCGACCTGCTTCTCCACCAGGTCGCACATCGTGTGGAAGTCGTCCGTCCGCCAGTCGGTGATGTCCACCCCGTCGCCCTGCATCAGCAGGGCGAACGCCTCGTCCATGCCGGACAGCAGGGTCACCCGGCCCTTGAGGTCGGCCGCCCACAGGTCGGACACGTGCCGGATCTCCCGGCCCAGCCGGCGGCGGTTGTAGGCGATGCCGGTGATGCCCGACTGCCAGGGCACGGTGTACTCGCGGCCGGGGTCGAAGGCGGGCGAACGCAGCAGGGGGTCCAGGTACTTGGTGACGTTCGGCTGCCGGGAACGGTCCATCTCCTGCACCCAGCCGAGCCGGACGAAGCGGCCGCACATCCAGTCGCTGATGACGATCAGGTCGCGGTCGGTGGGCTGGTGGTTCATCAGGGACGGGCTGATCTTGCCGAAGAACTCGTCGTTGTCGTTGATCTCCTCGATGTAGTCGACGGAGACGCCCGTCCGGTCCTCGAACGCCTCCAGCGTGGGCCGCCGGCTCGGGTGTTCGTCGTCGGTGTCGATGTACAGCGGCCAGTTCGCCCAGGTCAGCCGGCGCTCGGTGGCGGACCGGTCGGCGGCGGCGCGGTCGCCCGGCGCGACGTACGCGGCCGGCACACCGCAGCCGGCCAGCGCGCCGAGCGCGGCGCCGCCGCCCAGGCCGCGCAGCAGGGACCGGCGGGAGATCGAGGGCGTCCTCGGGAGCAGGGGCATGGCCGCAGGATCCCGCGCCCGCGCCCACCGGGACAATCGACGCTGCGTCGAGCGCCTCCGGCCAGGCCCGACACCCTGTCGACCGGGACGCGTTCACGATGCACGCACCGCGGCCCCGGACGGGAATCCCGTCCGGGGCCGCGGTGCGCGAACCGGGGTGTCAGGCGTCCAGCGACGTCATCACGTGCTTGACCCGCGTGTAGTCGTCGAAGCCGTACGACGACAGGTCCTTGCCGTAGCCGGACTTCTTGAAGCCGCCGTGCGGCATCTCGGCGACCAGCGGGATGTGGGTGTTGATCCACACGCAGCCGAAGTCCAGCTTCTTGGACATCCGCATCGCGCGGCCGTGGTCCTTGGTCCACACCGAGGAGGCCAGCGCGTACTCGACGCCGTTGGCCCACTCGACCGCCTGGTCCTCGTCGCGGAAGGACTGGACGGTGATGACCGGGCCGAAGACCTCCTTCTGGATGATCTCGTCGTCCTGCTTGAGACCGGAGACGACGGTCGGGGCGTAGAAGTAGCCCTTGTCGCCGACCCGGTGGCCGCCCGCCTCGACCTTGGCGTGCGCGGGCAGGCGCTCGATGAACCCGGTGACCTGCTTGAGCTGGTTCGGGTTGTTGAGCGGGCCGTACAGCACGTCCTCGTCGTCCGGCCGGCCGGTCTTGGTCTCGGACGCGGCCTTGGCGAGGGCGCTCACGAACTCGTCGTGGATCGACTCGTGGACGAGCACGCGGGTGGCCGCCGTGCAGTCCTGGCCGGCGTTGAAGTAGCCCGCGGTCGAGATGTCCTCGACGGCCTTGGGGATGTCGGTGTCCTCGAAGACGACGACCGGGGCCTTGCCGCCCAGCTCCAGGTGGACCCGCTTGAGGTCCTTCGACGCCGACTCGGCGACCGACATGCCGGCCCGCACGGAGCCGGTGATGGAGGCCATCGCCGGGGTCTCGTGCTCGACCATCAGGCGGCCGGTGTCGCGGTCGCCGCAGACGACGTTGAAGACGCCCTTGGGCACGATCGAGCCGATGATGTCGGCCATCAGGGCCGTGGACGCCGGGGTGGTGTCCGACGGCTTGAGGACGACCGTGTTGCCCGCGGCGAGCGCCGGGGCGAACTTCCACACGGCCATCATCATCGGGTAGTTCCAGGGGGCGACCTGCGCGCAGACGCCGATCGGCTCGCGGCGGACCATGGAGGTCAGGCCCTCCATGTACTCACCCGCGCTGCGGCCCTCCAGCATCCGCGCGGCACCCGCGAAAAAGCGGATCTGGTCGACCATCGGCGGGATCTCCTCGGAGCGGGTGAGCCCGATGGGCTTGCCCGTGTTCTCCACCTCGGCAGCGATCAGCTCCTCGGCCCGCTCCTCGAACGCGTCGGCGATCTTCAGCAGGGCCTTCTGCCGCTCGGCCGGTACCAGGTCGCGCCAGGCCGGGAAGGCCGCGGCGGCGGCCGCCATGGCCGCGTCCACGTCAGCCTGTCCGGACAGGGGCGCGGTCGCGTAGGCCTCTCCCGTGGCGGGGTTGACCACCTCCGTGGTCCGTCCGTCGGCGGCGTCCCGGAACTCACCGTCGATGTAATTGCGCAGACGACGCAGCTCGGTGCTCACTGCCGGCCCTCCAAGGTTGGGTGTCCAATCACTGAGACACCCACCCTAATCCGTGCACCGACGTTTTCAACACCCCCGATCGCCCCTTGATTGCGAAATCCGCAGACTGACACGACCTAGACAACGGATTTCATCGATACGACCTTGCGAAACTATCGAGACGTCGTGCACAGTGAACCCGTGGCCAGTCGAAGCGCAGACCCGAAGGACTCCCGCGAGTCCAGGAACGGCGGTCCCCAGTTGGACGCCGTCTCCCTCGCCATCATCGAACAGCTCCAGGAGGACGGCCGCCGGCCGTACGCCGCCATCGGCAAGGCCGTGGGCCTCTCCGAGGCCGCGGTGCGCCAGCGCGTCCAGAAGCTGCTCGACCAGGGCGTGATGCAGATCGTCGCCGTGACGGACCCGCTCACCGTGGGCTTCCGCCGCCAGGCGATGGTCGGTGTCAACGTGGAAGGTGACGTGGGGTCCGTCGCCGACGCGCTGACGGCCATGTCCGAATGCGAGTACGTGGTGATGACCGCGGGCTCGTTCGACCTGATGGTGGAGGTCGTCTGCGAGGACGACGACCACCTCCTGGAGGTCATCAACCGACGCATACGGGCCGTGCCCGGCGTGCGCTCCACCGAGAGCTTCGTCTACATGAAGCTCAAGAAGCAGACCTATATGTGGGGAACCCGATAATCGTGAGCACCGACAGCCCCAAGGACCTCAGCAGGACCGCGTACGACAACCTGTGGATGCACTTCACCCGCATGTCGTCGTACGAGAACGCCCCCGTCCCCACCATCGTCCGCGGTGAGGGCACCCACATCTACGACGACAAGGGCAAGCGCTACCTCGACGGTCTCGCCGGCCTGTTCGTGGTCCAGGCCGGACACGGCCGCCAGGAGCTGGCGGAGACCGCCTCGAAGCAGGCCCAGGAGCTGGCCTTCTTCCCGATCTGGTCCTACGCCCACCCGAAGGCCGTCGAACTGGCCGAGCGTCTCGCGAACGAGGCCCCCGGCGACCTCAACAAGGTCTTCTTCACCACCGGCGGCGGCGAGGCGGTCGAGACCGCCTGGAAGCTCGCCAAGCAGTACTTCAAGCTGACCGGCAAGCCGACCAAGCACAAGGTCATCTCCCGCGCGGTCGCCTACCACGGCACCCCGCAGGGCGCCCTGTCCATCACCGGCCTGCCCGCCCTCAAGGCGCCGTTCGAGCCGCTCGTCCCGGGCGCGCACAAGGTGCCGAACACCAACATCTACCGCGCCCCGATCTTCGGCGACGACCCCGAGGCCTTCGGCCGCTGGGCCGCCGACCAGATCGAGCAGCAGATCCTCTTCGAGGGCCCGGAGACGGTCGCGGCCGTCTTCCTGGAGCCCGTGCAGAACGCCGGTGGCTGCTTCCCGCCCCCGCCCGGCTACTTCCAGCGGGTGCGCGAGATCTGCGACCAGTACGACGTGCTGCTCGTCTCGGACGAGGTCATCTGCGCGTTCGGCCGCCTGGGCACGACCTTCGCGTGCGACAAGTTCGGATACGTCCCGGACATGATCACCTGCGCCAAGGGCATGACCTCGGGCTACTCCCCGATCGGCGCCTGCATCATCTCGGACCGCCTGGCCGAGCCGTTCTACAAGGGCGACAACACCTTCCTGCACGGCTACACCTTCGGCGGCCACCCGGTCTCCGCCGCGGTCGGCATCGCCAACCTCGACCTCTTCGAGCGCGAGGGCCTCAACCAGCACGTGCTGGACAACGAGGGCGCCTTCCGCGCCACCCTGGAGAAGCTGCACGACCTGCCGATCGTCGGCGACGTCCGCGGCAACGGCTTCTTCTACGGCATCGAGCTGGTCAAGGACAAGAACACCAAGGAGTCCTTCACCGACGAGGAGACCGAGCGCGTCCTGTACGGCTTCCTCTCCAAGAAGCTCTTCGAGAACGGCCTGTACTGCCGTGCCGACGACCGCGGCGACCCGGTCATCCAGCTCGCCCCGCCGCTGATCTCCAACCAGGAGACCTTCGACGAGATCGAGCAGATCCTGCGCGCCACGCTCACGGAGGCGTGGACGAAACTCTGATCATCCGTCCAGATGATCATCCGGTAGTTCCAGAAGATCACCACGAGCCCCGGCGCCGTCCGTTCGAGTGAGAACGGCGGCCCGGGGCCGCGTGCTTTCCGGCTTCCCCCGCGGCGACTCCCTACCGTGCCCAGTGACCGATCGGCCCCCTCCTCGTTCCCCCGGACGGGGGACGTGACCGGGGAAACACGGATCAGAACCGAGGTGTACGCCCATGGAGGCCCCGCCGGACAACGACGTGCTCTGGGCCCGCGCCCTGCACTTCCAGCACCAGGACGGCTCCCCCGCGCTTCAAGGCGTGTCGCTCGGCGTCCGCGAGGGCGAGATCCTCGCCGTGAGCGGCCCGCGCGGAAGCGGCAAGACCACACTGCTGCGCTGCCTGTCCGGACTGGTCCGGCCGCAGGACGGCGAGGTGTGGTTCAACAGCGTGCCGGTGCACACCATGGGACCGCTCAGCCGCGAACGGCTGCGCCGCGACCGCTTCGGCTGGATCGACCCCGCCCCCGTGCTGGTCCCGGAACTGAACGCCTGGGAGAACGCCGCCCTCCCCCTCATGCTGCGCGGCACGGGCCGGCGCCGGGCCAAGACCGCCGCCCTGGAGTGGCTGGACCGCCTGGACGTCGGCGACAAGGCCCGCCGGCGCCCGCGGGAACTCAAGCAGGCCGAGCGGCAGCGTGTCTGCATCGCCCGCGCGCTGGCCGTCGCCCCCGCGGTCCTCTTCGCCGACGAGCCCACGGCGCCGCTGCACCGCGCGGACCGCGCCCAGGTGCTGCGCACCCTCACCACGGCGGCCCGCTCGCACGGCATCACCGTCGTCCTCGCGACGCACGAGGCGCAGACCGCCGGCCTCGCGGACCGCGCGGTGGCGCTGCTGGACGGACGACGGGTACGGACCGTGCATCTGCCCCCGCTCGCCGAGACCACGGTGGCCACGGGCGCCGCCGGGGCCTCCGGAACGGAAGGCCGGGCCGCGTGCTCGCTCTCCGCCTGACCCGCGCCGCCCATCTCGCCGTCCACCTGCGCCGTCTGCTGGTCGCGGTGGCCTCGGCGGGCACGGGCTTCCTGCTGCTGTGCGCCTTCGGACACGCGATGAGCCACCCGGACGCACCCGGTTCCTCCGCCCTCCGCCTCGCCTGGTGCGCGGCGCCGCTCGCCGCCACGGTGTACCTCGCGGTCGCCGTGGCCCGCACCGACCCCGGCACCCGGCCCCGCTCGGGGCTGTCCGCGATCGGCCTCGGGCCGGGCCGGCTGATGGCCGTCTCGGCGACGACCACGGCCCTGTCGGGTGCGCTCGGCTCGGTGGCGGCCCTGCTGGCCTTCCTCCACCTGCGCGGCGACCTGACGGGCCCGCCCTTCGACGGCGTCCCGGCCGACGCGCTGGCCGTCGGCCAGTCCCTCCCGGCGCCGGCCATCCTGACGCTGCTGGCCCTGGTACCGGCCGCCGCCTCGGCCGCGGTCGCGTACTCCCTGCGCCCCCGCGAACCACGCCGCGCCCGGGCCACCGGCGCCCGCGGCTACGGCCGCTTCGGGGCGTACGGCTGGGGCAAGGCCCGGGAGACCTTCGGCGCCTACGGCCGCTTCGGCGCCCGCTGGACGTCGTCCCCGGCTCAGGCCGGTGCCCCGGCGCCCGCAGCCCGGCGGGCAGCCGCCGGTTCCGCCGAGCCCTCGGACGCCCCCTCCGGAGGAGCCGCCCTGCTGACGCGGGCCGGCGACGGCGACCCCGCGGCGGACCCGGACGGTCCTCCGCCCGCGCAGGACCCCGCCCCCGCCCTCCCGGCACCCCGCCCGCCGAACACCACCGTCCTCCCCTGGGGCATCGCCGTACTCGCCGCGGGCCTCGCCGTCGAGACCTACACCGGGCGCCCGGCCCCCACCCCCGACACCACCCCGTCGGCCGGCGTCCTCGTCGGCTGGGCCCTCACCGCCCTGGGCCTCGCCCTCGCCGGCCCCGGCCTCACCCACCTGTGCGGCCGCCTCCTCCAGGCCGCCCGCCCCGGCGCCCTGCGGCTGCTGGCCGGGCGCGTCCTCATGGACGAGGCGCACCGCATCGGCCGCCCCCTCGGCGTCGTCTGCGCCGTGGCGGCCGCGGCCTACGTGGCCACCTCGCTGTACGCCGCCGACGGCCCGGACTTCGGCGCGTTGAGCACCCTGGGCGCCCTCCTCGTGGCCGGCTGCACGGTGGCCACCCTCCTCACCGCGGCCGTGGAGGCCAAGCACGACCGCGCCGACACCACCGACGCCCTGCTGCGGCTGGGGGCGCCCCCGGCCACCCTGCGCGCCGCCGCCGCCGTACGCGCCGCCGCGCTGCTCGCCCTGTTCGGTCCGCTGACCCTGATCGTCGCGGCACTGGCGGCGCTCCCCCTGTCCCGCTGACGCCCTCGCGGCACCCGCGAGAAGAATTCTCGAAGAGATCCACGAAACGGCGATGAGTTCCGCGCCCGCCGTACGTCTAACCCTTCGAACAGCACGACCACGGCAGCGCACTTACGGGAGAGGCCCTCATGTACCAGCAGATGATCTTCGTGAACCTGGCCACCAACGACCTGGCCGCCTCGAAGAAGTTCTTCACCGGTCTCGGCTACGAGATCAACGCCCAGTTCAGCGACGACACCACGGCCTCGATCCCGCTCAGCGAGACCATCGTCGTGATGGTGCACACGCCGGAGAAGTACCGCCAGTTCACGAAGAAGGAGATCGTGGACTCCGGCAAGTCCAGCGAGGTGCTCCTCGCGCTGAGCGCCGAGAGCCGCGAGAAGGTCGACGAGCTGGTGGAGAAGGCGGTCGCGGCCGGCGGTTCGGTCAGCGGCGAGACCCAGGACCACGGCTTCATGTACGGCCGCGCCTTCGACGACGTCGACGGCCACACCTTCGAGGTCGTGTGGATGGACCCGGCGGCGGTCGAGGGCTGAGCCGGCAGGGGGCCGAGGCACCTCCCGACACGCTGAAACGTGTCGTCGGTTAATAAGACGGCAAAGTCAACGTGCTTGGCTGGCATATGCGTTGACACTGCTTATGCACCGCTTATAAACCAGTGAGGCTCATGGGTGTGCTGATGCCGTGTCATCGGGCGTCGGCACCCTGCCCACCCCCCATCTGTGCTCCCGTAAAGGACAAACGTGGCAGTCCTGTCCATAATCAGCCGCACGGCATCACGCCGTAGCGTCCGCGCCCTCGGCGTCGTCGCCGCCTCGGCGGCCCTTGCCGTCGGCGCCGCCGGCAACGCCCTCGCCTGCAACATCGGCGAGTTCTCCGCCGCCGCCAAGTGCGAAGGCGACAAGGGTGTCATCTCCGTCACCGACGTGGACCCCGCCGGCGTGCCCGCCGTCGTCACCGTCTACCTGCAGAACAACGGTGCCGACGCCGAGAAGATCGGCGAGCAGACGGTCAAGGGCTCGCGCGAGGGCAGCACCATCACCTTCGCCGCGGACTGGAAGCCGAACGCCGAGTACCGCATCCACGTCAAGGCCGACCCCTACGTCGACGAGGACATCAAGCCCAACCTCACGACCCCGTCGACCCCCTGCAAGACCGAGGACACTCCGAGCCCGACCCCGTCGGAGAGCTCCTCGACCCCGTCCGACGAGACGGAGACCCCGGCCCCCGAGCCGTCCACCTCGGCCCCCGCACCGACGGAGGACCAGAGCACCGCTCCGGCAGCCGCGCCGAGCAACGCCCCGTCCCCGGCGGCCGGTGACTCCAACCTCGCCGAGACCGGCGCCAACTCCAACACCGGCATGATCGCCGGCATCGCGGCGGCCCTGGTCGTCGTCGGTGGCGGTGCCGTCTTCTTCGGCCTGCGCCGTCGCGGAGCGAACAGCACCCGCTGACGCCCGCCCACAGATGGTCAGCGGCGGTGGCCCGTCCCCGGTCCGGGGGCGGGCCACCGTCATGTCCGGGAAGCGCCGCCCGTCGCGGGCCCGCGCTCAGCCGAGCACGACGACCTCCGCCGCGTCGAACTCCACCCCGACCGCGTCCCCGACCTCCGGTGCCGCCCGCAGCGCGCACGCCGCCTCCAGGCGCGGCGCGTCCTCCGGCTGGAGGCGCACGGCGACATGGGTGCCCCGGAAGGTGCGGGCCGCGACCGTGCACCGCAGGCCCGCGTCGGCGCTGACGATCCGGACCCCGGCCGGCCGCACGAGCACCGTCCGCGTCCCCTGGAGGGCGTCCTCGGGAACCGGGACCTTGCCCCACGGCGTGTCCGCGACCTGCCCGGCGACGGTCGCCTCCACCACGTTGTCGAAGCCGAGGAAACGGGCCACGAAGGCGTCGGCCGGCCGCTGCCACACCCCGAGCGGCGTCCCCGACTGGGCGATCCGCCCGTCCCGCATCACCACGACCCGGTCCGCGAGCGCGAACGCCTCGCCCTGGTCGTGGGTCACGGCGAGCACCGTGGTGCCCAACCGGCCGAACAGCTCCCGCAGTTCGACCACGAGGCGCTCCCGCAGCGAGCGGTCGAGCTGACCGAGCGGCTCGTCCAGCATCAGCAGCCGGGGCCGGGGCGCGAGCGCCCGGGCGAGGGCCACCCGCTGCTGCTCGCCGCCCGAGAGCGCGGCGACCGACCGGCGTCCGGCGCCCGGCAGCCCGACCAGCTCCAGCAACTCCTCCACCCGGTCCCGCTGTTCGGCGCGGGACGCGCCCCGCATCCGGGGCCCGAAGGCGATGTTTCCGGCCACGTCCCGCTGCGGGAACAGCTGGTGGTCCTGGAACATCAGGCCCAGCTCGCGCCGGTGCGCGGGCACACCGGACTGGTCCCGCCCGTCGAGCGCCACCCGCCCGGCGTCCAGCGGCTGGAGCCCGGCCACCGCGCGCAGCAGCGTCGACTTGCCGCTGCCACTGGGTCCGAGCACGCACACCACCTCGTGCTCGGCGACCTCCAGGTCGACGGCGTCCAGCACGGCCCGCCCGCCGAAGCGGACGGTCGCACCCTCAAGGTTCAGCAGCATCCCTGGATCACCCGCACAACCAGTCGCATCTCTAGAACTCCCCGCTCCGGTCGGTGCGCAGCCGCTCCAGCACCACCAGCGCCACGGCGCACACCAGCATCAGAATCGTCGAAAGGGCCATGGCCTGGCCGTAGTTCATGTCCCCGGGCCTGCCCAGCAGCCGCGCCACGGCGACCGGCAGCGTCGGGTTGTCGGGCCGCGCGATGAACACCGTCGCGCCGAACTCCCCGAGGGAAACGGCGAAGGCGAACCCGGCCGCGACCAGCAGCGCCCGCCGCACCATCGGCAGGTCCACCTCCCGCCACACCCGCCAGGGCGACGCCCCGAGCACCGCCGCCGCCTCCCGCAGCCGTCCGTCCACCGCCCGCAGTACGGGCAGCATGGTCCGTACGACGAAGGGGACCCCGACCAGCGCCTGGGCGAGCGGCACCAGGATCCAGGAGGAGCGCAGGTCCAGCGGCGGTTCGTCCAGCGCGATCAGGAACCCGAAACCGACGGTCACGGCGGACACCCCGAGCGGCAGCATCAGCAGCGCGTCGAAGCCCCGCACGAAGCGGCCGGCGTCCCGCCGGGTGAGCGCGGCGGCGGCGAGACCGCCGATCACCACGGCGATGGCGGTGGCGGCGACGGCGTACTGGAGGGAGTTGCCGATGGCCTCGATCGGCGGGACCAGGAAGGTGCCGCCGTCGGCACTGGTCAGCGCCCGGTAGTAGCCGAAGCCGGGTGCGCCGAGCGACCGCTGGACCAGCACGGCGAGCGGCAGCACCAGCAGCAGCGCGACGGTGCCCAGGACGCCGGCCAGCAGCGCCCACTGGCCCGTGCCCCGGGGCCTGCGCGCGGTCGTGGCGGCGTCCACCAGCCGCAGGGCGCTCTCCCGCCGCCGTACCGTCCAGGCGTGCACGGCGAGGACCGCGGCGACCGCCGCGAACTGGATCAGCGTCAGCACGGCCGCCGTGGACAGGTCGAAGATCTGAGACGTCTGCCGGTAGATCTCCACCTCCAGGGTGGAGAAGGCGGGTCCGCCGAGGATCTGCACGACGCCGAAGGAGGTGAAGGTGAACAGGAAGACCATCAGCGCGGCGGCCGCCACCGCGGGAGCGAGGGCGGGCAGCGTGACCTGCCGCCAGGCCCGCAGGCGGGAGGCGCCGAGCATCCGCGCGGCCTCCTCCTGCCGCGGGTCGAGCTGCGCCCACAGGCCGCCCACGGTGCGCACGACGACGGCGTAGTTGAAGAAGACGTGTGCGAGCAGGATGGCCCAGACGGTGGTGTCCAGCCGTACGCCCCACAGCTCGTCGAGCAGCCCGCCGCGCCCCACCAGGGCCAGGAACGCCGTCCCCACGACGACCGTCGGCAGCACGAACGGCACGGTCACCACCGCCCGCAGCGCCTGCTTGCCGGGGAAGTCGAAGCGGGCGAAGACGTAGGCGCCGGGCAGTGCGATCAGCAGGGTGAGCGCGGTGGACGCCAGTGCCTGCCAGGTCGTGAACCACAGCACGTGCCGCACGTCGGACTGGGCGAGCACGTCGCCGATCCGGCCGAACTGCCAGGCGCCGTCGACCTCCAGACCACGCGAGACGATCGCGGCGACGGGGTAGGCGAAGAACACCGCGAAGAACGCGACGGGCACGACCATCAGGGCGAGCCGCGCCGCGCTCCCGCGCAGGGTCCGGGTCCGGCCCGGGCCCCTGCCTACTTCAGTACGAGCGAGGTCCACGACTTGACCCACTGGTCGCGATTGTCGGCGATCTTCGCCGGGTCCATGGTCTGCGGGTCCTTGGCCTGCGGCCCGTACTTCACGAACGCCTCGGGGATCTGCGCGCCCTCCCGCACCGGGTACACGAACATGTTCAGCGGCATGTCGTCCTGGAACTGCTTGCCGATGAGAAAGTCGAGGAGTGCCTTGCCGCCCTCGGGGTTCTTGGCGTTGCTCAGCAGGCCCGCGTACTCGACCTGGCGGAAGCAGGTGCCGTCGGCGACGCCCGTGGGCGCGGTGGACGGCTGCGGGTCGGCGTAGATCACCTCGGCGGGCGGGGAGGAGGCGTAGGAGACGACGAGCGGACGGTCGCCCTTGGCCTTCTTGCCCCCGGCCGAGCCGGAGAACTCCTCGTTGTAGGCCTGCTCCCAGCTGTCGACGACCTTGACGCCGTTCGCCTCGAGCTTCTTCCAGTAGCCCTCCCACCCGTCGTCCCCGTACTTGGCCGCGGTGCCGAGCAGGAAGCCGAGGCCGGGCGAGGAACTGCCCGCGTTCTCGGTGACGAGCAGGTCCTTGTACTCCGGCTCGACCAGGTCGTCGAAGGAGTCCGGCGGGGTCAGGCCGTGCTTCTCGAAGTACGCCTTGTCGTAGTTGACGCAGACGTCACCGGTGTCGACGGGCGTGACCCGGTGCTTGTCCTGGTCGGCCCGGTACTCGGGCAGGACCAGGTCGGAGCCCTTCGCCCGGTACGGCTGGAACAGCCCGTTGTCGAGGGCGCGGGAGAGCAGGGTGTTGTCGACGCCGAAGAAGACGTCGCCCTGCGGGTTGTCCTTGGTGAGGACGGCCTTGTTGACGGCCTGCCCGGCGTCGCCGTCCTCCAGGACCCTGACCTTGTAGCCGGAGCTCTTCTCGAAGGCCGCGATGACGTCCTTCGAAGCGGCCCACGAGTCGTGGCTGACCAGGGTCACGGTCTTGGAGTCGCCGGAACCCTGCCCTTCGTCGGACGACGACCCGCACGCGGCCAGGCCGCCGACCATGCCAAGACCGACGGCCAGGACGGTGACCTTCTTGGTGATGCTCACTGATTCCTCCTGGGTGACCAGGAGAAGACGCGGCCCCGCCCGCGACCCCTGGTGAGGGTCCCGGGCAGGGCGCAACAGCTCGAGTGGTGACCGATCTCCCTACCCAGAATGACCTGGGCCAGGTTCGGAGGGTCTGCGGCCGGTGCCGCACTCTCAGCGCTGTGGCGCTCCCCTGTCGGAATATGAAGATGTGGTTACTGTGACGATGTACTGACGCCGGTCAGGTTACCGCTCGCTCGCGGCGAGCTGACCACACGCCCCGTCGATCTCCTGGCCACGGGTGTCCCGGATCGTCACCGGCACACCGTGCGCCGCGATCGCCTCCACGAACGCCTTCTCGTCCTCGGGCCGCGACGCGGTCCACTTCGAGCCGGGCGTGGGGTTGAGCGGGATGAGGTTGACGTGCACCGGCCGGCCCTTGAGCAGCCGCCCGAGGCGGTCGCCCCGCCACGCCTGGTCGTTGATGTCCCTGATCAGCGCGTACTCGATGGAGAGCCGGCGCCCGGACTTCGCGGCGTACTCGAACCCGGCGTCCAGCACCTCACGCACCTTCCAGCGCGTGTTGACGGGGACGAGGGTATCGCGAAGCTCGTCGTCGGGGGCGTGCAGCGAGATGGCGAGGCGGCACTTGAAGCCCTCGCCGGTGAAGCGGTTGATCGCCGGGACGAGACCGACCGTGGAGACGGTGATGCCGCGCTGGGAGAGCCCCAGCCCGTCCGGCTCCGGGTCGGTGAGCCGGCGGATGGAGCCGACGACCCGGTTGTAGTTGGCCAGGGGCTCGCCCATGCCCATGAACACGATGTTGCTGAGCCGGGCCGGACCTCCGGGGACCTCGCCGTCCCTGAGCGCCCGCATCCCGTCCACGATCTGGTGCACGATCTCGGCCGTCGACAGGTTCCGGTCCAGACCGGCCTGTCCCGTGGCGCAGAACGGGCAGTTCATACCGCAACCGGCCTGGGAGCTGATGCACATGGTCACCCGGTCCGGGTAGCGCATGAGCACCGACTCGACGAGCGTCCCGTCGAACAGCTTCCAGAGCGTCTTGCGGGTGGTGCCCTGGTCGGTCGACAGATGCCGGACGACCGTCATCAGCTCGGGCAGCAGCGCCTCCCGGAGCTCCTCGCGCGAACCGGCGGGGATGTCGGTCCACTGCTCGGGGTCGTGCGCGTACCGCGCGAAGTAGTGCTGCGAGAGCTGCTTCGCACGAAAGGCCTTCTCGCCGGCGGCGACGACGGCCTCTTTACGCTCGGCGGGCGTGAGGTCGGCAAGGTGCCGCGGCGGCTTCTTGGCTCCGCGGGGGGCGACGAATGTGAGTTCTCCGGGCTTAGGCATGGCTGTACCAGTGTCGCAGACATATGAGAAGAGACCCGCCGCCCTGTGGACAACGGGTCTCTCGTCGAAGAACGTGCAGGTGAAACCGGCCCTGCGGGCTCACGCCGGCCGGATCAGCCGGAGCCGACGAAGATCACCAGCAGGAGCCAGACCACCGGTGCCGTCGGCAGGAGGGAGTCCAGGCGGTCCATGATGCCGCCGTGGCCCGGCAGGAGGGTGCCCATGTCCTTGATGCCGAGGTCCCGCTTGATCATGGACTCGCCGAGGTCGCCCAGCGTGGCGCTGACGGCGACCGCGAGGCCGAGCAGCAGACCCTGCCACCAGACGCCGTCCTCGATCATGAACTGCATGCACAGCGCGCCCGCCGCCATCGCGAAGGCCACCGCTCCCAGCAGGCCCTCGCGGGTCTTGCCGGGGCTGATGCGCGGGGCGAGCTTGGTCCTGCCGAAGCGCCACCCGACGGCATAGGCGCCGGTGTCGCTGACGACCGTGAGCAACAGGAAGGTCAGCACGCGCTGCGCACCGTCGTCGGCCATCAGCATCATCGTGACGAACGTGGCCAGGAAGGGCACGTAGAACGCCGCGAACAGACCTGCCGTGACGTCCTTGAGGTAGCCCTCCGGCGGCTCGGTCATCCGCCACACGAGCACCGCCAGCGCCGTGAGCGCCATGGCGACCCACGCGCCCTCGGCTCCTCGCGCGTACCCGGCGACCACCATCGCCGCGCCGCCGATCGCCAGCGGCACGAGCGGCGCCTTGATGCCCTTGCGCTCCTCCAGCCGCTTGGTCAGCTCCCACAGGCCCACGACGACCGCGACCGCGACCACGCCGACGAAGACGGCCTTGACGACGAACAGCGACGCGATGATGACGGCGCCGAGTCCGACGCCGACCCCTATCGCCGCGCCCAGGTCGCGCCCCGCCGTCTTCTTCGGCGGCGGCTGTGGCTGCGCCGGCTGCGGGGCGTCGGGCATGGGCTCCGGATTCTGCGGCACCGCCGCGTACGGCTGCGCCGGCGGGTTCTGGAACAGGGGACCGCTCGCCCGAGCGGCCCCCCGGTCGTCGTCCTGGTCACCGCCGTGTTCGGGTACGTCGGGCACGATGGGCATGGGGCGAGTCTGTTGCGCGTACTGCGCATCGTATGCGGGACCCGCCGGGGCAGCGCCCTGGACAGGTCCCCCGTCGGACGGCCCCCAGTACCCGGCTTGTGGCGGCGCTCCCCAGGAAGAGTCGTTCATCAGACCTCGAGCAGCTCCGCTTCCTTGTGCTTCAGGAGCTCGTCCACCTGGGCGACGTACTTCGAGGTGGTCTGCTCGAGCTCGCTCTCCGCACGACGGCCCTCGTCCTCGCCGACCTCGCCGTCCTTGATCAGCTTGTCGATGGCGTCCTTGGCCTTGCGGCGCACGGAGCGGATGGACACCTTGGCGTCCTCGCCCTTGGTCTTGGCGACCTTGATGTACTCGCGGCGGCGCTCCTCGGTCAGCTCGGGGAACACCACTCGGATGATGTTGCCGTCGTTGCTCGGGTTGACGCCCAGGTCGGAGTCGCGGATCGCCTGTTCGATGTTGCGCAGGGCGCTCTTGTCGAAGGGCGTCACCACGGCCATGCGCGGCTCGGGCACGGAGAACGAGGCCAGCTGGTTGATCGGCGTCAGCGCGCCGTAGTAGTCGGCCACGATCTTGTTGAACATCGCCGGGTGCGCACGGCCGGTGCGGATCGCGGCGAAGTCCTCCTTGGCGACCACGACGGCCTTCTCCATCTTCTCCTCGGCCTCGAGGAGGGTCTCTTCGATCACCACTTGCTCCTGCGTGTCTTGAGTAGGCCCGGCTGCGGTCCCCTGGCGGGACGCGGCCGGCTGCGTCGCGTTCTTCCTGCACGGTTCCCGACCGGCGGGACATTGTCCATCCCCCGGCCCGGCCCCGTCCCGTCCGTCCCCCGGACAGGTGGCGTCCGCGGACAGGGGGTGTTCTCCGGTCAGTCCCGGGTGCCCTGGTCACCCACGAGCGTGCCGATCTTCTCACCCTTGACGGCGCGGGCGATATTGCCCTCCTTCAACAGCTCGAAGACCACGATCGGGAGGCTGTTGTCGCGGCAGAGCGTGACGGCGGTGGCGTCGGCGACCTTGAGGTCGCGGGTGATGACCTCGCCGTAGCCGAGCGCGTCGAACTTCACGGCGTCCGGGTTGGTCTTGGGGTCGGAGTCGTAGACCCCGTCCACGCCGTTCTTGCCCATGAGCAGCGCCTCGGCGTCGATCTCCAGGGCGCGCTGGGCGGCGGTGGTGTCGGTGGAGAAGTACGGCATGCCCATTCCGGCGCCGAAGATGACCACGCGGCCCTTCTCCAGGTGGCGCACCGCGCGCAGCGGGATGTACGGCTCGGCGACCTGGCCCATGGTGATGGCGGTCTGCACGCGGCAGTCGACGCCCTCCTTCTCCAGGAAGTCCTGGAGGGCCAGGCAGTTCATCACGGTGCCGAGCATGCCCATGTAGTCGGAGCGGGCGCGGTCCATGCCGCGCACCTGGAGTTCGGCCCCGCGGAAGAAGTTGCCGCCGCCGATGACGACGGCGATCTCGGCGCCGTCGCGTACGACGGCCGCGATCTCGCGGGCGATGGCGTGCACCACGTCGGGGTCGACGCCCAGGCCGCCACCGCCGGAGAAGGCCTCTCCGGACAGCTTCAGCATGAAGCGGCCGCGTACTTTGCCGTCGTCGCTCTTCTCGGCCTTGGTGGTCATGGAGATCTCGCCTCTTTTACGTGGGTCACACACACGAAGGAGGCCACTGCCGGTGGGGGCGTGTTTCGCATCCCATACGCGGCAATGGCCTCCTCGTCAGATCTGCTGTCGTCCGCCGCCACGCGCGCGTGCGCCACGGGCTGCGCGAACGGCGCCGACGACTGCTGTCGACCCTACCGGGGTCGAGCGTCCGTCGCGGTACGGACTCAGATGCCGACCTTGATGCGCGAGAAGCGCTTCAGGGTGACACCGGCCTCTTCCAGCACCTTCTGGACGGACTTCTTGTTGTCCAGGGCGTAGGGCTGACCCAGCAGGGTCGCGTCCTTGAAGAAGCCGTTGAGGCGACCCTCGACGATCTTCGGCAGGGCGGCCTCGGGCTTGCCCTCGGCGCGGGTGGTCTCCTCGGCGACGCGGCGCTCGGACTCGACGACCTCGGCCGGGACGTCCTCCTTGGAGAGGTACTTCGGCGCGAAGGCGGCGATGTGCTGGGCGACGCCCTTGGCGATCGCAGCGGCCTCGTCGGTCTGCTTGTCCAGCTCGACGAGGACACCGATCTGCGGGGGCAGGTCGGGCATCGTGCGGTGCATGTACGCGGTCACGAAGCCGCCGGAGAACTGCGCGAAGCGGTCCAGGACGATCTTCTCGCCGAGGTTGGCGTTGGCCTCGTCCACGTAGGCCTGGACGGTCTTGCCGGCCTCGATCTCGGAGGCGAGCAGGGCCTCCAGGTCCGCCGGGGCGGCCTTGGCGACGTGCTCGGCGATGGCCTTGGCCACGTTCTGGAACTTATCACCCTTGGCGACGAAGTCCGTCTCGCACTTCAGCTCGACCAGGACACCGGAGGTGTTGTCGTCGGCGATGATCGAGACGACGGCACCGTTCTCGGCGGAGCGGCCCTCGCGCTTGGCCACGCCCTTCTGGCCCTTGATACGGAGCGCCTCGACGGCCTTCTCGACGTTGCCCTCGGCCTCGTCCAGCGCCTTCTTGCAGTCCATCATGCCGGCGCCGGTGAGCTCACGAAGCTTCTTGACGTCGGCGGCGGTGTAGTTCGCCATGATTCAGGAATCTCTCTCGAAGTCCGAAGATCTACGGGCCGGACGGCGGGGGCTTCGTGGGCCCCCGCCGTCCAGAACCCGAAGGTGGTGAGGGGTCAGGCCTGCTCGGCGTCCGCGGCGGGCGCCTCGGCGGCGGGGGCCTCGGCGGGCTTCTCGGCCTCGTCGGCGGCCACCTCGGTGGCGGCCTCCTCGACAGCCTCGGAGACCTTGGCGTCGGGGGCGGGCGCCTCGGCGGCGGCCTCGACGGCCTCGTCCTTCTTCTCGCCCTCGAGCAGGTCGCGCTCCCACTCGGCGAGCGGCTCGCCGGCGGCCTTCTCACCCTTGGCACCACCGGCGGCACCGGAGCGGGCGATGAGGCCCTCGGCGACGGCGTCGGCGATCACGCGGGTGAGCAGGGTGACGGAGCGGATCGCGTCGTCGTTGCCCGGGATCTTGTAGTCGACCTCGTCGGGGTCGCAGTTGGTGTCGAGGATGGCGACGACCGGGATGTTGAGCTTCCGGGCCTCGCCGACCGCGATGTGCTCCTTCTTGGTGTCCACGATCCAGACGGCGCTGGGCACCTTGGACATCTCGCGGATACCGCCGAGGGTCTTCTCCAGCTTGGCCTTCTCGCGGGAGAGGACCAGCAGCTCCTTCTTGGTGAGGCCGGAGGCGGCCACGTCCTCGAAGTCGATCTGCTCGAGCTCCTTCAGGCGCTGCAGGCGCTTGTAGACGGTCGAGAAGTTGGTGAGCATGCCGCCCAGCCAGCGCTGGTTGACGTAGGGCATGCCGACGCGGGTGGCCTGCTCGGCGATGGCCTCCTGCGCCTGCTTCTTCGTGCCGACGAACATGACCGTGCCGCCGTGGGCGACGGTCTCCTTGACGAACTCGTAGGCGCGGTCGATGTACGACAGCGACTGGAGCAGGTCGATGATGTAGATGCCGTTGCGCTCGGTGAAGATGAAGCGCTTCATCTTCGGGTTCCAGCGACGGGTCTGGTGACCGAAGTGGACGCCGCTTTCCAGCAGCTCCCGCATCGTGACGACGGCCATGGCCGTTCTCCTTGGTTTTCTCGGTTGTGCCGCGCAAGCCGGACGGCTTCCGCGCCTGACGCCCGCTGTGCGCCGTGCCGCAAGGGACCGAGGGGCGCTGACACGCGCCTTGGAAGGCGTCGTGTCGGGGCGTGCGAAGTCGACCCGGTGACCCGGATCGCCACCAGAAGTGTACGGGACCGGAGGGGTACCGGGTGACGCGGCTGTCCACAACCGGGCGGTGGTCCACAGGCCCGCACGGAGGCTCGCTCCGCGCGGGACGGTTCTCGCATGCGAGCGAGGCGAAGCGTGAGTGCGTGCGTGTGTGCGTTTATGTGGGTGGTGCTGCTGTCGGCCGTCCTGGCCCCGGCGCCGTTCGGCGCCGTGCGGGCGGCGTCGGTGGTGCCGTCGTCGGACGTGGGGCGGGGTCCGGATCCGGCGGTGCCGGCCGTGGCCCGGTGGTGGCCGGTGGGCACCCGGCCCGCGGTCCTGCGGGGGTGGGAGCCCCCGGCGGACGCCTACGGTCCTGGTCACCGGGGCGTGGACCTCGCCGCGGCGGGCGGCGCCCCGGTGCGGGCGGTGGCGGCGGGGCGGGTGTCCTTCGCGGGGCGGGTGGCGGGCAGGGGCGTCGTCTCACTCGAACTGACGGGTACCGGCGACCCGCCCCTGCGCACCACGTACGAGCCGGTCGCGGCCTCGGTACGCGAGGGCGACGAGGTGGCGGCGGGCGAGGTGCTCGGCGCGGTCGAGCCGACGGGCTCGCACTGCACGGCCTGCCTGCACTGGGGCCTGCTGCGCGGGGACGTCTACCTCGACCCGCTGTCCCTGCTCCCGCCGTGGCTGCTGGACTCGGGGCCGTCGAGACTGCTGCCGGTCCTGGGGGTGCCGCTGCCGGATGAACAGTCCGAAGGGCAGTCCGGGGACCGGTCAGCAGACCCGCCCGAAGAGCGGTCCGCAGACCCGTCCGAAGACCGGTCCGGAGAGCAGCCGGCGATCAGCCGCGCACGCCCCGCAGCGCCATGGAGACCGCCGCCCGGGTGATCGCCTCGGGCTCCTCGGCCGCGCCCAGTTCGATCCGCCGCACGGCCGCGTCCACGACGCCCTGCAGCAGCATCGCCGCGAGCCTGGGCTCGGCGTGGCCCATCTCCGCCAGCGCCTCGACGATCATGGCGATCAGCCCGCCGTGCGCCGCCCGGATCTTCTCCCGCGCACCGGCGTCCAGCTCACTGGCGGAGATGGCCACGACCGCGCGGTGGCGCCGGTCCCCGACCAGGTCGAGCTGCTTGCGCACATACGCCTCGACCTTGGCCTCGGGGGTCGCCTCGCGCTCCATCGCCGCCTCGACCTCGGCAGCCCAGACCGGGAAGTCGACGGCGCACAGCTCCTCGACGACGGCCGCGCGGGACCGGAAGTACTCGTAGACCGACGACCGGGCGAGGCCCGTCCGTTCGGCGAGGGCGGGGAAGGTCAGCGCCTCCGTTCCGCCGTCGGACAGCAGGGAGCGTGCCGCGTCCAGCAGGGCGGCACGCTGCATCGACCGGTGCTCGGCCACGGAGGCCGCTCGAATCCTTGGCACGCCACCACTTTACGGACGCGTCACCCCGTACGGGAGACGGTCACGCGACCGCACAGCCGTCGAGCGGGGCGCGACGGCCGGCGTCGCGATGCCATAAGCCCAGCTCAACGGCCGAACCCGGCCAGCTTGGCGCGCAGCTGCAACACCGACTTGGTGTGGATCTGGCTGACCCGGCTCTCGGTCACACCCAGCACGTTGCCGATCTCGGCCAGCGTGAGGCCCTCGTAGTAGTACAGGGTGACGACGGTCTTCTCGCGCTCCGGCAGCGTGTTGATCGCCCGCGCCAGCAGCCGGCGCAGCTCACGGCCCTCGGCGACCTCCACGGGATTGTCGGCGGCGGTGTCCTCCAGGGTGTCCATGAGGCTGAGCCGGTCGCCGCCCTCGCTCCCCGCGTGCAGCAGCTCCTCCAGGGCCACCACGTTGGCCAGCGACAACTGGCTGAAGACCGCGTGGAGGTCGTCGACCGCGATCCCCATCTCCACGGCCACCTCGCTCTCCGAGGGGGTGCGGCGCAGCCGTGCCTCCAGCGTCGCGTAGGCGCGCTCCACGTTGCGCGCCTTCTGCCGCACCGAGCGGGGGATCCAGTCCAGCGCGCGCAGTTCGTCGATCATCGCGCCGCGGATCCGGGTGATGGCGTACGTCTCGAACTTGATCTCGCGGTCGACGTCGAACTTCTCGATCGCGTCGATCAGCCCGAACACACCGGAGGAGACGAAGTCGGCCTGTTCGACGTTGGGCGGCAGCCCCACGCTGACCCGGCCCGCCACGTACTTCACCAGGGGCGAGTAGTGCAGGATCAGCTGTTCCCGCAGCCGCTCGTCCCCCGTCGCCTTGTACGACCGCCACAGCTCGTCGAGCGTCGAGGGGGCGGACGGTCGCACGCTGCCGCCGTCGCGGGCGGCTGGGGGGACCGCCGCCCGGTCGGACCCGGAGGTGTGCTGGGGCATTCGTCGCCTTGTGCCGTTCTGCCGTGATGTGGTGCGCCTGAGGCCGCCGGTCTGCTGTCTGGTGGTCGCCTGTTGTCGGTCGTGTTCGTGAGGCCCTCGTGAGCGTAGCGTGACTGTACCGTCGCGTTGTGCGAAGGAGGGGGTGGGGAGCGTGCGCAGATACGTTCCGCTGAACGCTCCACAGGGGGGACGATGATCGCTCTGCGTGATCACTCGAATACCTCAACTGCCAGATTTCCCACGGGCGTCGGGGTTCCCCCGGACGGCCGAACACGGTGCGTCAGCAGGGGCTCCGACCCTCGCGGACCGAGATCATCGCCTGGCGTGTCAACTTCCAGCCGTCGCCGTGTCGTTCGACGTAACCAAGCGCTCGAAGCTCGTACAGTCTCGCGATCGCGTCGTCCTGCGTGGTCTGCGCACGGCGTGCCGCCTCGGCCGCCGTCGCCGTGCCGCGCGCGGGCAGTCCGGCCAGTACGTGGCGGGTCCGGGGTTCCAGGAGGTCGGTTGGCAGGACCGGCCCGCGCCGCTCCGGGGACAGCTCCCCCATGTCGCCGACCAGTTCGACGACCTCGGCGGCGTCGCTGACGAGCACGGCGTCGCCGCGCAGCAGTTCGTGCACGCCCGCGGACAGCGCGCTGGTGGCGGGCCCGGGCACACCCATCGTGTGCCGGCCCAGGCGTTGCGCGGCCCGGGCCGTGGCCAGCGAACCGCTGCGGTAGGCGGCCTCGACGACGACGGTGCCCCGGGTGAGCGCGGCGATCACGCGGTTGCGCAGGATGAATCTGCTCGGCGTCGGATGATCACCGGGTGGCAGCTCGCCGACGACCAGGCCCTGCTCGGCGATCCTGGTGATCAGCCCGGTGTGCCCCGGCGGGTAGGGCCGGTCGACTCCGCAGGCCAGCACGGCGGCGGTGGCTCCGCCCGCGCCGAGGGCGCCCCGGTGGGCGGCGCCGTCGACCCCGTAGGCGCCGCCGGACACCACCACCCAGCCCCGCTCGGCGAGGCCGGCGGCGAGGGTGGCCGCCATGTGAGCGCCGTACTCGGTGCAGGCACGGGCGCCGACCACGGCCACGGAGCGCAGCGCCCACATGCGCAGGCTGGGCGTGCCGCGCACCCAGAGTCCGAGCGGCCGGGCGTCCCCGAGGTCGTCGAGCTGCCCCGGCCACTCGGCGGTGCCGGGTGCCACGAAGCGCACGCCGGCGGCGCGCGCGACGGCCAGGTCCCTTCGGGGGTCGGCCCGGCCCGCCCGCGCGCACAGCCCGGCCCACCGTTTCGCGCTCACCCCCGGCAGGGCACGCGCGCCCTCACGCAGTCGCCGCACCACCTCCGCGACGCCGCGCTCCCGCACCCACCGCCCGCCGGTCTCGTCGCCGGGCTCGATGACCCGGGTCAGGAAGACCCGGCCGAGCAGATCGGAGTCCACGGCGCCCTCCCGGGCCGGGCTGGCTACCGCTGCCACCGCAGCCGGGGCTACGCCTCGATCCACGCCGTCTCCGACGGCCGGGGAGGCCGGAGAGACTGGGCAGACCGGCGAGGCCGGCGAGACCGGAGAGACTCTGCCCGGAGCGTCCCGAGCCCCGCCGACCCCGCCGACCGCGCGCACCTCGCCCGCCGTGTCCCCGGCCCCGCCCGCAGAGCCGGTCGGGACCTCAGCGCCCCCGTCGGGCGGGGCACCACCCGCGGTCATGTCCTCTCCTCCGGGCGTCGCGTCCTCAGCCCACCACTCTCCCCCGGGCCCGGTACTCCCGCCCGAGGCGAGGGCGCCCTCGGCAGCGCCCCCGCACACACCCGGCAGCGCATCGCGCCCGCTCACGTCAGCGCTCCCAGAGCCATCGGCACGCCGCGTGGCACCCCGGTGCGCAGTTGGAGTGCGAGGGCGACGTCCCCCGCGTCGGGGCGGTCGTGGCCGACGAGGTCCGCGACGGTCCAGGCGACGCGCAGGACGCGGTCGAGACCGCGGGCGGTGAGTACCCCGCGTTCCAGGCTGCGCTCCGCCTCGTCCAGCGCGCCCGGCGCGGCGTGCCAGCGGCTGCGCAACTCGCGGCCCGGTACCTCGCTGTTGGAGAGCCACGGCGTGCCCGTGAGGCGCGCGGACGCCCGCGCCCGGGCCGCCGCCACCCGGTCGGCGACGGTCGCGGTGGCATCCCCGCGGGTTCCGTTCCCGGTCAGCTGGCCGCGGGTGACCCGGTCGACCTCGACACGGAGGTCGACCCGGTCGAGCAGCGGACCGGACAGCCTGGCCTGGTACCGGCGGATCGCCGAGGGCGGACACTCGCAGAGGTCCTCCCGCTGCGAGAACCGGCCGCACGGGCACGGATTGGCCGCGAGCACCATCAGGAACCGGGCCGGGAAGCGCACCACGCCCGCACTGCGCGCGATGACGACGTGCCCGGCCTCCAGCGGCTGCCGAAGGGCGTCCAGGACATGGCTGCCGAACTCGGGGGTCTCGTCCAGGAACAGGACCCCCCGGTGTGCCAGCGAGACCGCGCCGGGCCGCGCGACGCCGGGTCCGCCGCCGACGAGGGCCTGCATCGTGGCCGAATGGTGCGGTGCGCAGTAGGGAGCCACGTCGATCAGGGGCTTGCCCGGCGGCAGCAGGCCCGCCACCGAGTGCACGGCCGTGACCTCCAGGGACTCCGGCCGGGTGAGCCGGGGCAGGATGGCGGGCAGCCGCTCGGCGAGCATGGTCTTCCCGGCGCCGGGCGGTCCCTCCAGGAACAGGTGATGTCCCCCGGCCGCGGCGACCTCCACCGCCGTACGCGCCGACCCCTGGCCCACCACGTCCGCGAGGTCGTGCCCCTGGTCGTACTGGGCGGCGCCCATGCTGTGCATGCCGGTGGCGGCGCCCGTGCCGGGCATGCGCAGGCCGGCGAGGAGCGGATCGGGGCGGCCCGGCTGGTCCTGTTCCTCCTCCGGCACGGGCTCGTCGGCGAGGACGGCGATCAGCTGGCGCAGGCTGCGTACGCCGAGCACCGACACCCCCGGCACCAGGGACGCCTCGGCGGCGGCGCACTCGGGCACGACCACCTGCTCGTAGCCCGCCTCCGCCGCGGCCAGCACCGCGGGCAGGATGCCGCGCACCGGCCGCACCCGGCCGTCCAGGCCCAGCTCCCCGACCATGACGATGTCCGCGAGCACCCGCGGGTCGATCCGCTCGGCGGCACCCAGGACGGCGGCGGCGACGGCCAGGTCGAAGCCACTGCCGCTCTTCGGGACCGACGCCGGGCTGAGTCCCACCGTCAGCTTCTTCTGCGGCCACTCGGCGCCCGAGTTCACCACCGCGGCCCGCACCCGGTCCCGGCTCTCGGTGAGGCTCTTGTCCGGCAGCCCCACCAGGGTGAACGCCGCCACGCCCGGTTCGAGGTCGGCCTGGACCTCGACCACCACGCCCTCGACGCCGACGAGCGCCACGGAGCACGTACGCGCGAACCCCATCACGCCACCCCCCGGGCGTGCTCGACCACGGGGGCGCCGCGCTGCGGGAGGAGGACGCCCACCAGGTCGATGCGCACACCGCCGGGTGGGGCTCCGCCATGGGTCTGGATCCAGCGCTCGGCGAGCCGCCGCAGCCGGCCCGCCTTCTCGGGGGTCACCGCGGCCATCGGGTGTTCGAAGGAGCCGCCCCTGCGCGTCTTGACCTCGCAGACGACCAGGACGTCCCCGTCCCGGGCCACGATGTCGATCTCGCCGGTCCTGCCGCAGCGCCAATTGCGCTCCAGGACCGTCATGCCGGCTCCGGTCAGCCGGCGGGCGGCGAGTGTCTCGCCGTACCTGCCCATCGCACCTCGTGCGTTCATGTCGGCACCACCTCCGGCGCCAACGATGAGGGCAGCTCAGCGAGCTTTTGGATCTTGGTGGACGGTCAGTCGACTGTGGACAACTTCGTCACCCACACGAGTGAAAAACTTCCTCGGGCGGCCCGACCTCACCCGCCCGGAAGCTCCAGGTCACTCTTGTTCAGCTCCTCGATGTTCACGTCCTTGAACGTCAAAACGCGCACCTGCTTCACGAAGCGGGCCGGCCGGTACATGTCCCACACCCAGGCGTCCGCCATCGAGACCTCGAAGAACACCTCGCCCTGGACCGAGTGCACCTGCATCTCGTAGTCGTTGGTGAGGTAGAAACGCCGCTCGGTCTCGATCACGTATTTGAACAGACCGACGACGTCGCGGTACTCCCGGTAGAGCTTGAGCTCCATCTCGGTCTCGTACTTTTCGAGGTCCTCGGCGCTCATGGCATGTTCCCCTTCAGCCGTGCGGGTCCCCCCATTGTGCGCCAGTCCCGTGCACCCCTAGACGATTTCCGTGTCCAGGGTCACCGGCCCGGCCGGGGGACCCTCGTCGAGCAGCGTGCGCAGCAGCCCGGCGAGTCTGGTCGGATACACCGTCTCACGTGCCCCGGTCAGTTCCTCACACGTCCACCAGCGTGCTCCGGCGACGCTGCGACGCTCCAGCTCGGTGAGCCCGGCGCCGACGGCCCCGGTGGCGGTCTGCCGGGTGCGGGCCAGGTAGTACCACTCGTCCTGGTCCCAGCGGCGGCCCGCGAAGGGGAAGGAACACCTGCGCCGCCACAGCACCGGGCCGAGTTCGACGTCGGCGATGCCGGTCTCCTCCAGCAGCTCCCGCCGGGCGGCCTCCTCACGGGTCTCGTCGCCCTCCACACCGCCGCCGGGCGTGAACCACCAGTCGTCTGCCGGGTCGTCCGGTTCGTGGCCGTGCAGCAGCAGGACGCGGTCGTCGGGATCGAGCAGCACGACCCGCGCGACCCTGCGCAGTCCGCCCTGGTAGGTGTCCTGCCCGGCCGGGGTCGTCTCAGCGCCCATCGGCGGGCTCCGCGGCGCGACCGGCACGCGAGGCCGCGGCCCGCTTGGCGACGGGACCGTACGCCCCACCGCCCAGGACCAGCACGGCCCCGGCGATCACCAGGACGACGACCGGAGTGAGCGGCCCCGGCGAGGAGAGGCCGCCCAGGGTCTGGAAGCCGGTCGGCCGCTCCAGCATGCCGTTCATGGGCCAGACCACGGCGTCGACGCGGGCGTCCACGGCACCGCTGGAGACGGTGCCGCGGGCCGCGTCGGTGAGGTGGGCGGTGGAGTCCACGGAGTTGTCGCGCTCGTCGCCGAGCAGGAACAGGCGGCCCTCCGGGACGTTCACGGTCTGGAAGTCCATGATCTCGGCCGGTGTGCCGGCGGGCAGGTACGGCTCGTCGATCACCTTGCCGTTGACCTTCAGCTTGCCCTCCTGGCAGCAGGAGACGGTGTCCCCGCCGACGGCGACGACCCGCTTGACCATCGGGGCGTTGGCCCAGGCCGTGTCCTTGAAGACGACGACGTCGCCACGCCGTACGTCGCTCCCGTCGATGCGCTCGGCGAGCACCCGGTCACCGACCCCGATGGTCGGGGCCATCGAGCTGGTCGGCACGGTGTAGGGCCGGTAGACCACGGCACCCCAGGCGAAGCCGCCGAGGAACAGCACCATGCCCAGCGCCACGGCGAGGCCGGACAGGCGCTGCCCGGTCCGGCTGCCCACCGGACCCTTGTTCCCCCCGCGAGGGGCCGTACGTGTCGTGCTCTCGCCACCCATGGAGCCGCACCTTACCCGGCGGTACCCCAACGGGGCAGCCCCCCTCCCGAGGGCCGGGAAGGGGGCTGTCGCGTCGATGGGGACGTAAGAGCAGGGGCGCCTCAGCGAACCCCGGCGGCGGCGCTCCGACGGCGGCGCCACCAGACGACCGGGAGGACGCCGGCGACGGCGAGCCCCTGGGGCGCGACCGACAGCGTGGCCGCGGCAGGCGACCCGGCCCGCAGGCCGTCCTGGTCGAAGGTCTCGGGGACCGGCAGGTTGTCCCAGCGGTTCATCGGCCAGGCGACCACGACCGCGCGGCCGACGACCTCCTTCACCGGGACCATGCCGCCATGCTTGTCCGCCTGCTGGTAGCGGGAGTCCTTGGAGTTCTGCCGGTGGTCGCCCATGACCCAGATGTAGCCCTCGGGCACCGTGACCTTGAACCGGCCGCCCTGGTCGTCGTCGGTGCACGGCGTGTTGCCGGGGTAGACGTACGGCTCGTTGAGGGCCATGCCGTTGACCTTGAGCGGGCCGGTCTTGTTGCACTCGACGGTGTCGCCGCCGACGCCGATGACGCGCTTGATCAGGTCCTTCTCCTCGGCGGACGGCATCAGGCCGATCCAGCTGAGCACCGTCTGCAGCGCGTTCGGGTCGGGGGTCGGCTCGCCCGCCAGCCAGTTGTCCGGGTCGTGGAAGACGACGACCTCGCCGCGCTCGGGCTCGGAGCCGAACCAGGGCGTGAGCTTGTCGACCAGGACACGGTCATTGATCTTGAGCGTGTTCTCCATCGACGAGGACGGGATCGAGAACGCCTGCACCAGGAACGTCTTGATCAGCAGCGCGAGCACCAGCGCGATACCGATCAGGATCGGCAGTTCCTTCCAGAAGGAACGCGGCTTCTTGGTCTCGCGGTGTGGCGTGGGCGGCGTCCCGCCCACTCCCTCGTCCTGCGTCCCGTTGTGTTCGTTCGTCACCCTGCCGTCCTCGGTTCCGGAGCCGTGACCGGAGTCGCGGGCGCCGTCCGGGGCCGGGCCGTCCGTCTCCTCGGGGCGTCCGCGGTTCTCCTCGCCGTCGTGTCCGGACCGTGCGCCAACCGCCACATCCCCCACGCCAACTCCTTACTCTCTGCCGCCGCCCGCCCCGTATACGGCGCAGGCCCACCACTCCCATAACGAGCGGGAGTTCCGCAGGGGTCGGGAGTTGCATCATCGCGTTCGGATCGTCGGGGGCAACCCTATGCGACAGCCGGGGAGCGGCGGTCGCACCGGAGGCCGAGTCGGTGACTGATGCATACGTTTTCGGCTCGTCCAGGGTGGTCCAGTGACCGAACGGCCAGGCGATCACCATGGCGCGTCCCACCACCTCCTCCTCGGAGACCGTGCCGAAGTCGGTGTCCTGGTGGGCGCGGGAGTCGGCGGAGTTGGACCGGTGGTCGCCCATCACCCACAGCCGTCCCTCGGGGACGGTGACGTCGAACGGCGTCCGTGACGGGGTGTCACCCGGGTACAGGTAGTCCTCGTCCAGGGGGACGCCGTTGACGGTGACACGTCCCTGGGTGTCGCAGCACTTGACCTCGTCCCCACCGACCCCGACGACCCGTTTGATGAGGTCCTTCTCGTCGTCGGACGGCAGCAGGCCGATGAAGGCCAGGCCCTCCTTGACCTGCTTGACGACGACGGGGTCGTCCTTCTTCGCGGTCTGCTCGCCCTGGAGCCAGCCGCCGGGGTCCCGGAAGACCACGACGTCCCCGCGCTGCGGTTCGGAGCCGAACCAGGGGGTGAGCTTGTCCACCAGGACCCGGTCGCCGATCTGGATGGTCTGCTCCATGGAGCCGGACGGGATCACGAAGGCCTGGACGAGGAAGGTCTTGAGTACCAGCGCTATGAGCACGGCGACGCCGATGAGGAGCGGTATCTCCTTGACGGCGCCGCGCCTGCGGCGCCGTTTGACCTTGCGCTGGAGCTTGCGCCGCTCCGTGCGGGAACGGCCGCCGGAGGGCGCGGCGGTGCGCCGGGAGCCGGTGGGCAGCAGGTTCTCCGCGGGGCTGCTGGGGGCTCCGCGCGGTTTCCCGCGGCTACCCATCGGCGCCCGCGGGCCGACGCGCGTCGCCGGCCCCTCCGTCCGCGTCGGCCTCCGGCACGCGCGCGTAGGCGTCGGGACGGTCGAGGTGGGTGGCGTGGGCGAAGGGCCAGACGATCCAGTCGGCGCGCCCGATCACCTCGTCCACCGGGATCATGCCGCCGCCCGGCGAGCCCAGGTGGTCGCGGGAGTCGCTGGAGCCGGACCGGTGGTCGCCGAGGACGAAGAGGGTGCCGTCGGGGACGACGACGTCGAAGCGCACCGTCGACGGGCGGTCACCGGGGTACAGGAACTCCGACTCGTCGACCGACTGGCCGTTCACCTGTACCCTCCCCTCCCTGTCGCAGCACACCACATGGTCCCCGCCCACACCGACCACGCGTTTGATGTAGTCGCCGGGCCCGAAGAGTCCCGTACCGTCGAAGACCACGACGTCGCCCCGCTGCGGCCGCCCACCGAAACGGTACGCCAACTTATTTACGAGAACCCGGTCACCGATCCTCAATCCACGCTCCATGGATCCGCTGGGAATCTGGAACGGCCGCAGTACGAAGGTGCTGAGCAGCAGCAGGAACAGCAGCAGCGTCAGCAGGGTGACGGTGATCCGGCCGCCCGGCACCCAGTCCGTGATCCGCCCCGCGAACGCGGAACGCGACCGTTCCTCCGGGCCCTCCGGATCCGAGGGCTGCTCGGAGTCGGAAGGGCGGGAGGAGCGGTCGCGCTCCGTGGGCTGTGCTTCGGTGTCCATCGGGGCCAGATGCTATCCGGCCCCGGCGCGGACCTCGGAGGCGCTCAGCTCTCGCGCTTCTCCTTGATCTTCGCGGCCTTGCCGCGCAGCTCGCGCAGGTAGTACAGCTTGGCGCGGCGGACGTCACCGCGGGTGACGAGCTCGATCTTCTCCACGATCGGGGTGTGCACCGGGAAGGTGCGCTCGACGCCGACGGAGAAGGAGACCTTGCGGACCGTGAAGGTCTCGCGAATGCCGGCACCCTGGCGGCGGATCACAACGCCCTTGAACTGCTGCACACGGGAGCGGTTGCCCTCGATGACGCGCACGTGGACGTTGACGGTGTCGCCGGGGCGGAAGGCGGGGACGTCGGTGCGCAGCGACGCGGCGTCGACGGAGTCGAGCAGGTGAGACATTTCGTCTGCTTTCCTCGCTGATGCCACAGGTCATCAACGGAAACTAGGTGTTTCGGATTCAGAGCCGTGCGGGTCGGGACGGGCGTCGTGTCCCCCTGTGGCAGGGGCGCGCTCCGGACGGACGCACAACAGCGGCCTATTGTTCCATGCCAGGTGTCCTGCGCCAAAATCGGCCGTACGGCTCCCCGTCCGGGTCCGGCGCCCAGCCCAGGATGGAGAGCATCTCGCGGTCCTTCTTGTCGAAGGCCTTGGGATCGCACCGCTCGATCAGGTCGGGCCGGTGGGCCGACGTGCGCCGCAGGGCCTCGTCCCGGCGCCAGCGGGCGATCTTCCCGTGGTGGCCGCTGAGCAGCACGTCCGGGATGCCGCGCCCGCGCCACTGCGGCGGCTTGGTGTGGACGGGGCCCTCCAGGAGGTTCGCCATGGCGCCGGGCGCGAAGGAGTCGTCCCGGTGGGACTCGGCGTTGCCGAGGACGCCGGGCAGCAGCCGGGCCACGGCCTCGGTGACGACCAGTACGGCCGCCTCGCCGCCGGCGAGGACGTAGTCGCCGATGGAGACCTCGTACACCGGCATCCTGGTCGCGTACTCGTCGACGACGCGGCGGTCGATGCCCTCGTAGCGGGCGGGCGTGAAGATCAGCCAGGGCCGCTCGGAGAGGTGGACGGCGAGTTCCTGGGTGAAGGGCCGGCCGCTGGGCGTGGGCACGATCAGGGCGGGCTCGCCGGAGCCGGCCTCGTAGCCGTCGGCCAGGACGGAGTCCAGCGCGTCGCCCCACGGGTCGGGCTTCATGACCATGCCGGGGCCGCCCCCGTAAGGGGTGTCGTCGACCGTGTTGTGCCGGTCGTAGGTCCACTCGCGCAGGTCGTGCACCCGGACGTCGAGCTGTCCACGCGCGCGTGCCTTGCCGACGAGGGAGACGTTCAGCGGTTCCAGGTACTCGGGGAAGATCGTGACGACGTCGAGCCGCATTACGCGCCTTCCTCCGGGGACTCCTCGGCGTCCCGCGCGGAGGCGATCTCGGCGCGGTCGTCGATCAGGCCCGGGGGCGGGTCGATGACCGCGCGCTGCTCCTCCAGGTCGATCTCCGTGACGATCTCCGACACGAACGGCACGTAGACCTCGCTGCCGTCGGGGCGTTCCACCACGAACAGGTCCTGGGTGGGCAGGTGGGAGATCTCGGTGATCCGGCCGACCTCGGTGCCGTCGGCGGTCACCACGTCGAGGTCGATGAGCTGGTGGTCGTAGTACTCGTCGTCGTCCTCGGGACGCTCGTCGGGGTCGACGTCGGCGATCAGCAGGGTGTTGCGCAGGGCCTCGGCGCCGGTGCGGTCGTGGACGCCCGCGAAGCGCAGCAGGAGGCGGCCGCTGTGCACCCGGCCGGTCTCGATGGTCAGCGGACCGGCGGTGGCGGGGTCGGTGGCCAGGACGGCGCCGGGGCCGAGCCGCAGCTCCGGCTCGTCGGTGCGGACCTCGACGGTGACCTCGCCCTTGATGCCGTGGGCGCGGCCGATGCGAGCGACTACCAGCTGCACTGTGCTTGATCTCCTGTCGAACTGCGACGAGCCCGGCGGGGCTCACGACCCCGTGCGGGGCTCTACGACTGCGGGCCGGGGACGGCCCATGGCCCTCCCCGGCCCGAGCCGGTGCTGCGTTGTGGCGTCAGCGGACGTGGTCCACGTCGACGAGGTCGACGCGGACACCGCGGCCGCCGATGGCGCCCACGACGGTGCGCAGGGCGCGTGCGGTGCGGCCGTTGCGGCCGATCACCTTGCCGAGGTCGTCGGGGTGCACCCGGACCTCGAGCACACGCCCGCGACGCAGGTTGCGCGAGGCGACCTGCACATCGTCAGGGTTGTCGACGATGCCCTTCACGAGGTGCTCGAGAGCCTCCTCGAGCATGCTCAGGCCTCGGTCGACTCGGTCGAGGAGGACTCGGCGGCGGCCTCGTCCTTCTTGTCGGCCTTCTTCTTCTGGGTGATCGCCTCACCCTTGCCCTCGTCCTCGCCACCGATCGCCTCGAAGGACGGGCGGGCCGCCTTCTCGGACGGCTGGAGCAGCGGGGCCGGGGCGGGCTCGCCCTTGAACTTCTGCCAGTCGCCGGTCTTCTTCAGGATGGCGAGCACGGGCTCGGTCGGCTGGGCGCCGACACCGAGCCAGTAGGCGACACGCTCGGCGTCGACCTCCATCACCGACGGGTTGTACGTCGGGTGGTACTTGCCGATCTCCTCGATGGCCCGGCCGTCACGGCGGGTACGGGAGTCGGCGACGACGATGCGGTAGTGAGGCGAACGGATCTTGCCCAGACGCTTCAGCTTGATCTTGACTGCCACGGGAGTGGATTCTCCTGGTTTTGACGTGATTGGGCACGGCGAGAGAGCCGCGTGGGGTTGCGGTACCCGAGTGCCCGATGGACGCGTCAGCCGGAGGAGAGAGGGGTCCTGTGCGACTGTCGAGTACAGCTTGCCATTGTGCCACACGCGGGCAGACCCCTCGGACCGGAGGGCACCGGGGCCGCCCTCCGGTCCGGCGGAGCGGGTCCGACGACGGAACCTGGCCCGGGTCCGGCTGCCACGAGCAGCCGGACCGTCAGCTCACGCCCGCGCCGACCACCTCCGGGATGCGGAACGGCTTGCCGCAGCCGCCGCACATGATCGGGGCCTGGGCCAGCACGGACGGGACGACCCGTACGTTGCGCCCGCAGTCGCAGACGGCTTTCACGCGCACCCCTCCCCCGGAGGAGCCGTGGCGGGCGGCCGGACCGCGGAAGCTGCGGGCCGAGTCGGTCGCGGTGGCTGCGGTGTGGGCCTTCAGCGCGCGCTGGAGGCGTTCGGTCGTCGGGCGGTAGCGGCGCTTCGCCTCGGGGGTGAGGGTGACCAGTGAGAAGCCGCTGCTGGGATGCGGCTCCTCGGGGTGGTCGAGGCCCAGCTCCTCTGCGATCGCCAGGAATCGGCGGTTGTGGTAGCGCCCCGCGCGGGAGGTGTCGCGTACTCCGCGCGCGGCGGCGATGCCGTGGACTGCCTCATGGAGCAGTCGCTCGAAGGAGAGCTCGTGCCCGCAGGCGGACGACGACTCTCCGATCAGGGACTCGGGCGCGGCAAGATCGGGCAGCTCGGGGTGGTACCGCTGAATGTCGGCCCACGCCTGCGCCAGCTCTGCGGCGAGAACAGGTGGTGTCGTGCTCACGTAATGACAACGAGCCGGAGTGCCGCTGTGTTCCTATTCCGGGGCATCCCAAATAATTTGCACGTACCAGTCAGTTGCCGCTGATGCGTCCCGACGAGGGCGGGTGCGCTGATCTGCGGAGAAGCCTCACAGCTCATACCAAGCTGGTGCGTAGCCCGACGTACGCCCCGGCGCGTAGCGGTCGTCCACACTCCGGGGGCGTGGGGCGCTCTCGTGCGCAAGGGGCGTTTCGGCCGCCGTCGCGCCGGAGCGGAGGCGTCCGGGCGGACGCGCCGACGGGGGCGACGTTACCGGGTGGACCACCGGGGTGCGGCACCGCCCCGCCCGCCGGCAGTCCCGCACCCCGCCCCGCGCCCCGCCGACGCCCGCGGACCCCGTCGACCTTGGCCGGAACCGCCCTCTCCGCACCCCCGGCCACCCGCTGTCATCGCCGACCGGCACGATCCGGCCATCCGGTCAAGGTGTCGCCGAGGTGCTACCGCGGGTACCGCGCGGCCGGCCCACATTGCCGGGAAGTGAAATCTCGCCATGGGGACGGGGATCGGGCAAACCGGCCCTCTCTACCACTGGACGCCGCGGCGAGCCCGGAGTTTCCTGGCATACGGGGGGAGTTCGAGCGCACTGCACGGGGGCCATGGAATCGGGCACAGCGGCAACACTCGGCGATTGGGGCGCTTTCCTATGACACCTACGCTCGTACGGCAGCACTCATCTCACACGGGGACGCTGTCTCCCGTGGACCTGCGTGCACGTGCGCGTGACTGGTCCGAGATACAGGAGAGGATGCTCGTACCGCTCTACGAGGCCGTCTTCGAGCGACTGGACGTGGGCGGCGGCACCCGGATGCTGGGCCTGAACTGCGGTTCCGGGCTCGCCCTGCTGATGGGCGCCTCGCGCGGCGCCTCGGTGACCGGTGTCGACACACGTTCTCCGGAACTCCTGGAACTGGCACGGCGGCGTCTGCTGCCCGGGGCACCCGAGGCGCCGGAACCTCCCGGCGTCCGGCCCGCCCCCACCCGCGCGGACGCGGCGCGGGTCGTGGAGGGACCACCCGGTGCCGCGGCGGACCCGTCGGCGCCGGCGTTCACCCTGGTGACCGCCTTCGAGCCCATCGGGTGCCTCGCGGGCGACTCGGAGGGGCTGGGCGGGCTGCTCGCCGAGGCGACGCCGCTCGCCGGGCGCGGGGCCGCCGTGGTGCTGGCGGGCTGGGGCCCGCCGGAGCGGTGCGCCACGACCTCGGTGCTGCGGGTGGCCACCAAACTCGCGGACCCACTGCGCAGCGCGGGCAGCTGGCGCCCCGCCCTGCGCGACGACCTGGAGGAGGTCGCACAGCGGGCCGGGCTCAGGCCGGACGGTTCGGGACGGGTGGCGTGCCCGTTCGGGTACGCGGACGCCGCGAGCGCGGCGCGGGGACTGCTGTCGACCGGGCTGTTCGACGCGGCGATCGCGGCCACCGACCGGGAACAGGTCGACAAGGAGCTGGCGGAGGCCCTGCATCCGCACCGCCGCCCTGACGGGACCGTCTGGATGCCGAATGTCTTTCGCTACTTGATCGCACGAGTTCCTTAAAGATCGATTCCGACCGATCGTGTGCGTTCTCCGGCCGACTTTTTCCGGTGCAGGTGTGAATGGCGTGAAGAAGTCCGTCTCGGGCTCCTACGGTTTCCCCAGGTGGATCATGGGCCTCTACTCTGATCCACCGTTCGGGGGAAACCACACATCTGCATACAGGAGCCTGTAGTGCCGCACCGCAAGACCGCACTGCGCCTCGCCGCGCCCGTCGCCGTCCTCGCCCTTGCCCTCACCGCGTGCGGGGGCGGAGACGAGGAGTCGGACGCCGACGCGAAGAGCCCGGCGACCACCGAGGCGTCGCCCTCGCCCTCCGAGGCGGCCTCGGGCGGCGACCTGGCGGCGGGCGAGAGCGCGACCGGGAAGGTCGCCGAGGATCCGGGCGAGGTCACCTACGACGTCGTGGCACAGAAGGTCGACGTGGGCACCGAGGCCGAGGCCGCGAAGGCGGTGGCGGACGCCGCGGACGTCAAGGGCAAGGTGCTGGCCACCGCGTACATCAAGTACACGCACAAGAGCGGACCGGCTCTGACCGAGGGCTCCGACGTGCACGACGGCGCCACGGTCTTCGCCGACGGGCAGCGCGGCAGCGTCCTCGTCGGCGCCTCCGAGGACGCCGCGGGCTGCGAGGACCCGTACGACGTCGAGAGCTGGAAGCAGGGCGAGAGCCACGTCTTCTGCGAGACGTACGTGATTCCGGCCGGCGCGAAGAGCGTGGAGGCGCACTGGTCGGAGGAGGACGGCGAGCCCTACGTCTGGAAGTTCCCGCAGAAGTAGGAACGCCCGGCGCTCACGCCTCCGGGTCCTCCTTCGTGAGCCGGGTGATCCCGGCGATGCGGTACGCCTCCGCCTCGTCCAGCGTCTCGTTGGCGAGCAGGGCCTCGGCCAGCGCGTCGAGCCGTTCGCGGTGGTCGCGCAGCTTGCGGACGGCCTCCTCGTAGCAGGAGTCGACGACCCGCCGCATCTCCCCGTCGATGGCGTCCAGCGTCTGGGGAGCGGCGGCGAGGCCGTACGCCTGCTGCGCGTCGCCGGGGAGGGCGGAGAGCCGGCCGACCCGCTCGCTCATGCCCCAGCGGGCGACCATGCCGCGGGCGATGTTGGTGACCTGTTCGAGGTCGCTCTCGGAACCGGTCGTGATCACGCCGTACACCACGTGCTCGGCCGCCATGCCGCCGAGCGCGCCGATGATCCGGCCGCGCAGGTACTCCTCGGTGTACGCGTACTTGTCCGCGTCCGGCGTCGACAGCGTCACCCCGAGCGCCCTCCCGCGCGGCACGATGGTGATCTTGCGGACGGGGTCGGCGCCCGGCTGCAACATGCCCAGCAGGGCGTGCCCGCTCTCGTGGTACGCGGTGCGCCGACGCTCCTCCTCGGGCATCACCAGGGGCCGTTCGGCGCCCAGCTGGACCTTCTCCAGGGCCTCGGAGAGGTTGGCCTGCGTCACCCGGTCCTGCTTCCGCTTGACCGCGAGCAGGGCCGCCTCGTTGGCGAGGTTCGCCAGTTCGGCGCCGGTCATGCCCGGGGTCGTGCGGGCGACCTGGGCCAGGTCGACGTCCGGGGCGAGCGGGATCTCGCGCGTGTGGATGTCCAGGATGGCCTCGCGGCCGCCGCGGTCCGGGGGCGACACGCTGACCACCCGGTCGAAGCGGCCGGGGCGGGTCAGGGCCGGGTCCAGGATGTCGGCACGGTTGGTGGCGGCGATGACGACGACGCCCTCGGAACCCGAGAAGCCGTCCATCTCGGTGAGGATCTGGTTCAGCGTCTGCTCGCGCTCGTCGTGGCCGCCCATGCCGGAGCCGCCGCCGCGCGCGCGGCCGATGGTGTCGATCTCGTCGATGAAGATGATCGACGGCGCGACCTTGCGGGCCTCGGCGAACAGCTCCCGCACCCGGGAGGCGCCCACGCCGACGATCATCTCGATGAACTCGGACGCGGACGCGGAGAAGAACGGCACCCCCGCCTCGCCGGCGACCGCACGCGCGAGGAGCGTCTTCCCGGTGCCGGGCGGACCGGTCAGGAGGACGCCCCGGGGCATCTTCGCGCCCATGCGGCGGTAGGCGTCCGGGTTCTTCAGGAAGTCGACGACGTCACTGAGTTCGCCCTCCACCTCGTCGATCCCGGCCACGTCCGCGAACGTGGTCCGTGGCTCGCCCGCCTCCAGCTCGACCGGCTTGGGCGGCGCCTTGCGGCCGAGCATGCCGCCCGCGCCGCCGCCCAGGGCGCCCCTCATGCGCCGCGCGATGAAGATCCACAGCACCACCAGGAGCAGCATCGGGGCCAGCGCGATGAGCAGGTTGGACAGGAAGCTGCGGTGCTGGACCACCGGTTCGGCCGTGACGGTGACATCGTTCTTCGTCAGGTCGTCCCAGAGCTGGTCGTCCGCGAAGGTGGGCCGCTCGGTCGTGAACTTGGTGTACGTCCCGTCGCCGTCGGGTTTGTCGCGGTCCTTCTTGAGCTGGCCCTGGATCGCGTCGCCCTTGGCGTAGATCTTGCTGACGTTGCCCTCGTCGACCTGCTTGCTGAACTCCGTGTAGGAGATGGTCGGCTCGTCGCCCTCGTTGAAGAACGAGAGCACGAGGTTGGCGATCAGGTAGACGACCAGCGCGGCCAGGACCAGGTTCCACCAGCCGCCGCGCATCCTCCTGCCACCGGGCGGCGGCTTGGGAGGCTCGTCGGGCGTGCCCTCGGTGCGCCAGGGCCGCTCGGACGCCTTGCGCGGCGGGGACGGGTTGGTCATATCCGGACGTTACGACAGTAAAGCCGCCTGGGCATGTGCATGTACGGCGCTGGGGCGCCCCCCTTCGAAGGGGGGCGCCCCAGCGCCGTACACACGGTCGGGCCGTCAGCCCATGAACTTCTTGAACTCGTCGGGCAGCTCGAAGTCCTGGCCGCCCTGCTGGGGCAGACCGAGGGCGCCCCCGTTCTGCGCGGCGGCCGCGCGGCGGGCGGCCTCCTCCTGCTCCTGCTGCTTGCGCTTCATGGGGTTGCCGGAGCGCTGCTTGCCCTTGGCCTTCTTCTGCTGCTTCTTCTGCCGGCCGGGGCCGCCGCCCATGCCCGGCATGCCCGGCATCCCCGGCATGCCGCCGCCCTGGGCCATCCGGGACATCATCTTGCGGGCCTCGAAGAACCGCTCGACCAGGCCCTTGACCGCGCTGACGTCGACGCCGGAGCCCTTGGCGATACGGGCGCGGCGCGAGCCGTTGATGATCGTCGGCTCCTGGCGCTCGGCCGGGGTCATCGACTTGATGATGGCGGCCGTGCGGTCGACGTCGCGCTCGTCGAGGTTGTTGATCTGGTCCTTCATCTGGCCCATGCCCGGCAGCATGCCGAGCAGCTTGGAGATGGAGCCCATCTTCCGGACCTGCTCCATCTGGGCCAGGAAGTCGTCCAGGGTGAAGTCCTGGCCCTTCTTGGACGCCAGCTTGGAGGCCATTTTCTCGGCCTCTTCCTGGCTGAACGTCTTCTCCGCCTGCTCGATCAGGGTGAGCAGGTCACCCATGTCGAGGATGCGGGAGGCCATCCGGTCCGGGTGGAAGGCGTCGAAGTCCTCGAGCTTCTCACCGTTCGACGCGAACATGATCGGCTTGCCTGTCACCGAGGCGATCGACAGGGCCGCACCACCACGGGCGTCGCCGTCGAGCTTGGAGAGCACCACGCCGTCGAAGCCGACGCCGTCGCGGAAGGCCTCGGCGGTGTTGACGGCGTCCTGGCCGATCATCGCGTCGACGATGAAGAGGATCTCGTCCGGCGAGACCGCGTCGCGGATGTCCGCGGCCTGCTGCATCAGCTCCTGGTCGATGCCCAGGCGGCCGGCGGTGTCGACGATGACCAGGTCGTGGACCTTGGACTTGGCGAACTCGATGGAGTCCTTGGCGACCTTGACCGGGTCGCCGACCCCGTTGCCCGGCTCGGGCGCGTAGACGGCGACACCGGCGCGCTCGGCGACGACGCTGAGCTGGTTGACGGCGTTGGGGCGCTGGAGGTCGCAGGCGACCAGGAGCGGCGAGTGGCCCTGCTCCTTGAGCCAGCGGCCCAGCTTGCCCGCGAGGGTGGTCTTACCGGCACCCTGCAGACCCGCCAGCATGATCACGGTCGGCGGCTGCTTGGCGAAGCGCAGGCGGCGGGTCTCACCGCCGAGGATGCCGACCAGTTCCTCGTTGACGATCTTGAGGACCTGCTGGGCGGGGTTGAGCGCCTTGGAGACCTCGGCGCCCAGGGAGCGTTCCTTGACGCTCTTGATGAACGCGCGCACCACGGGCAGGGCCACGTCTGCCTCGAGGAGCGCGATGCGGATCTCGCGGGCCGTGGCGTCGATGTCCGCCTCGGACAACCTGCCCTTGCCGCGGAGATTTTTGAAAGTCGCGCTAAGGCGGTCGGAGAGGGTATCGAACACGGTGGCGTCGGTCCTCGGAGTCGGGGGCGGTCTGAGCGTCTTCCAGGGTATCTGCCTTGGCAAGACATTCGTCCCCGCCCGCCGGATTCCGCGGGCCGCCCCGTCAGGAACGACCCCGCAACGCCTCCTCCAGGGTCCGTGCCACGTCCCCCGCCTCCTCCCCCGGGAGCCGCGCGCCCTCCGGGCCCGTGACGTAGAAGGCGTCCACCGCGTTCGAGCCCAGGGTCGAGGCGTGCGCGCTGCGTACCCGTACGCCGGCCGCCTCCAGCGCCCGCCCGAGCCGGAACAGCAGGCCCGGCGCGTCCTGGGCACGGACCTCGATCACGGTGGCCAGCCGGGACGCGGCCGGGGCGACGGTCACCCGGGGCGGCGGCGGCTCCACACCCCGGCGCCGCGGATGGGCGGCGTCCCGCTCGGCGAGCCGGGCGGCGATGTCCAGGGTGCCGTCCAGGGCCCTGACCAGGTCGGCCCGGAGCCGCGCGGCCTGGGGCAGCGAGCCGTACTCGGCGGCGACCCGCCAGTCCAGGAGCAGCACGGAGCCCTCGACGCCGTCCGGCAGCGGCAGGGACCGCAGCTCCGCGGTGCGGACGGTCAGCCGGTGCATGGCCAGGACCCCGGCGACGGCCGGGAGCACGCCCTCCTGGTCCGGCACGGCGATCAGCAGCTCCACACCGAGCGGCTCGGGACCGGCGACCGCCGCCGGACCGGCCGACGCGGGGCCGGCGGGCGGCTCGGTCTGGGCCCGCAGCGCCAGCACCGGCCCGCGCGTGCGGAACGCCTCGACGGCGAGCCGCTCCTGCTCGGCGGTGGGCGCGGCGGCCTCGGGCTCCTCCAGCGGGTCCCCGGCCAGCACCCCCGAGACCCGTTTCACCAGGTCGGCGACGAGGGAGCCGCGCCAGGACGACCATGCGGCGGGGCCGGTGGCCAGGGCGTCCGCCTCGGTCAGCGCGTGCAGCAGCTCCAGGGTGTGCTCCGAGCCGACCGCGTCGGCGACCGCGCGCACGGTGGCCGGGTCGTCGAGGTCGCGCCGGGTGGCGGTCTCGACGAGCAGCAGGTGGTGCCGTACGAGGGTGGCCAGGACGGCCGTGTCCGCGTCGTCGAAGCCGATGCGGGCGGCCACGTCCCGGGCGATGGTCTCGCCGGCCACGGAGTGGTCGCCGGGCCAGCCCTTGCCGATGTCGTGCAGCAGCGCGGCGACCAGGAGCAGGTCGGGGCGGTGCACGCGACGGGTGAACCCGGCGGCGCGGACGGCGGTCTCGATCAGGTGCCGGTCGACGGTCCACAGGTGCACCGCGTTGCGCTGCGGGCGGCAGCGCACCCGCTCCCAGTCGGGCAGCAGCCGGGTGACCAGGCCCTCGGCCTCCAGCGCCTCCCAGACCTGCACGGTGGGCCGGCCCGAGCCCAGCAGGGTCACCAGTTGCTCGCGGGCCTCGGCGGGCCAGGGCGTGGGCAGCGGCCGGGTGGTGGCCGCCAGGCGCCGGACGGCGTGCCGGGAGAGCGGGAGCCCGGCCTGCGCGGCGGCGGCCGCGGCACGCAGCGGGAGCACGGGATCGCGTTCGGGGCGCGCGGTGCGGGCGAGCACCGCCTCACCGTCGTGCTCGACGACGCCCTCGGCGAGCGGGGAGCGCTCGGGCGCCTGCTTCCCGGCGCCCAACATGGCCCGCAGCCGCGGCCGCACCGAACGCGAACGCAGCACGCGCCCCACCTCGCGCCAGGTGACGTCGCCGGCGTACGCGATGACCCGCGCCGTCTCGTAGACCTGCCGCAGCAGCGTGTCGGCGTCCAGCAGGCCCAGCTCGGCGGCCACCTGGTCCTGCTCCTGCAGCGCCAGCCGGTCGGTCGCCCGCCCGGTCGTCAGGTGGAGCGCGTCGCGTACGTCGAGCAGTCGGCGCCGGGCGTCGGCGAGGCCCTCGCGCGGGGCGTCGGCCAGCCAGGAGGCGGCGACGGCGCGCAGGGCGGTGGCGTCGCGCAGGCCGCCCCGGGCCTCCTTGAGGTCGGGTTCCAGCAGGAATTGCAGCTCGCCCTGGCGCTCGGCGCGCTCGGCGCACAGCTCCCGGAGTTCGGGGAGGCGCTTGGGGGCCTGGTTGCGCCAGTCGGCGAGGACGGTGGTGCGCAGGGACGCGGTCAGGCCGAGGTCTCCGGCGAGGTGGCGGGCGTCCAGGAGACCGAGTTGGACTTTCAGATCCTCCCCGGCGGTCTTACGGGCCTGCGCCGGGGTGCGCACGGAGTGGTCGAGGTCGAGGCCGAGGTCCCAGACGGGGTACCAGAGGCGGTCGGCGAGGGCGGCGACCGCCGTGTCGTCGCTCCCGTCGTGCAGCAGGAGCAGGTCCAGGTCACTGCGCGGGGACAGCTCGCCGCGCCCGTAGCCGCCGACGGCGACGAGCGAGACGCCTCTGCCCGACCCGCCGGTGCCCGCGTCGAAGAGGCCCGACAGCCAGTCGTCCGTCAGTCCGGCGAGGGCCGAACGGCGCGGCGGCCCGGACCGCGCCCCCTCGGTGAGGAGGCGCAGCCGGGCCGCCGCGTAGCCGCCGGGTCCCGAGTCCTCTGCTTCTTTCGTCACGTCCGTACTCGTCACCCGGCGACTCCTGTTCTGGCTTCCCGCCTCAGAGGGCGTCCGGACCGCGTTCGCCGGTCCGCACCCGTACGGCCGTGTCGACCGGAACCGACCAGACCTTGCCGTCACCGATCTTGCCGGTGCGGGCCGCCTTGACCACGACCTCGATCAGCTGATCGGCGTCGCCGTCCTCGACCAGCACCTCGATGCGGATCTTGGGCACCAGGTCGACGGTGTACTCGGCACCCCGGTAGACCTCGGTGTGGCCGCGCTGGCGGCCGTAGCCGCTGGCCTCGGTGACGGTCAGGCCGTGGACCCCGAAGGCCTGGAGGGCCTCCTTGATCTCGTCGAGCCGGTGCGGCTTGACGACGGCGGTGATGAGCTTCATGCGTCCACCTTCTTGCTCGCGGTCTGCGTGGCCGTCGGGGCGGCGGTCGTCCGGGCGGCACCGCCGCCGGCACCGCTGAAGTCGTATGCGGTCTCGGCGTGCTCGGCCTGGTCGATGCCGGTCACCTCGTCGTCCTCCGGTACCCGCATGCCGATCGTCTTGTGCAGGATCAGGGCGAGGATGGCGGAGACGACCAGGGAGTAGGCGAGCACCCCGAAGACGCCGGCGCACTGCTTCCAGAACTGGTCCAGGCCGCCGCCGTAGAACAGGCCCTCGACGTCGGACTGGCCCTTGCCGGAGGCGAAGAGGCCGACGAGGAGGGAGCCGAGGATGCCGCCGACGAGGTGGACGCCGACCACGTCGAGCGAGTCGTCGTAGCCGAACCGGTACTTCAGGCCGACCGCCATGGCGCACAGCACACCGGCGATGACGCCGATGGCGATCGCGCCGAGCGGGGAGACCGCGCCGCCCGCCGGGGTGATGGCGACCAGGCCGGAGACGGCGCCGGAGGCCGCGCCCAGGGTGGTGAAGGCACCGTGCCGGATCTTCTCGTAGGCGAGCCAGCCAAGGACCGCGGCACCGGTGGCGACCTGCGTGTTGACGAACATCAGCGCGCCCACGCCGTCGTCGTTGCCGAGCCAGGAGCCGGCGTTGAAGCCGAACCAGCCGAACCACAGCAGGCCGGCGCCGAGCATGACCAGCGGCAGGCTGTGCGGGCGCATCGGGTCCTTCTTGAACCCGACCCGCTTGCCGATCACCAGGATCACGCCGAGGGCCGCGGCGCCGGCGTTGATGTGCACGGCCGTACCGCCGGCGAAGTCGATCACGCCCAGCTCGAAGGCCCAGCCGCCGGCGCCCCAGACCCAGTGCGCGACCGGGAAGTAGACGACCGTGGCCCACAGGGCGATGAACAGCGCCCAGGCGGTGAACTTCACCCGGTCCGCGAGGGCGCCGCTGATCAGGGCGGGTGTGAGCACCGCGAACATCAGCTGGAAGACCAGGAAGACGAAGACGGGGATGGTGTAGCCGTCCCACAGCTCGGTCAGGCCGATGTTGCTGAGGCCGACCCAGTCGGAGTTCCAGCCGACGACGGAGCCGGTGTCGGTGCCGAACGCCATGGAGAAGCCGTACAGCACCCACAGGACGGTGACGATGCCGAGGCTGATGAAGCTCATCATCAGCATGTTCAGGGTGCTCTTGACGCGGACCATGCCTCCGTAGAAGAAGGCCAGGGCCGGCGTCATCAGCATCACCAGGGCGGAGCAGATGAGCATGAAGCCTGTGTTGGCGGCAGAGAGCTCCGTCTCTGCGGCAAGCGTGATGGCTGGAGCCATCGGCGTCTCCTCGTCGTTGGTACGGCCCCGTGCGGGCGAAGCCTGGGCGGGACTGAGGGGGCGGGCCGGTTATGCGCCACGACATTGGCGCAGCGCGGTTTCGGTCGGTGCCCCTCGTTGTTTCGCGGCCGTGACGAAGGCGCCGTGCGTGTTACGCGTGAGTGAACTGCCGGATGCGGGTCCAAGCGATCGTTATGGTGGCGCAACGTCCCGCACCGGGGGATGAGCCGGCCGCGGCGGCCTCCGAATGACCTGGCATGGGGGAGCCGAGTCGGGCAGTTCGGGAGGGCCGGCCGCGGCCGGGGTCGGTGAGTGTCAGACCGCTTCGGCGGTCTCCGGAAGCTCGACGGCGAGCCGCTCGGTGAGGTCGACGATCTCGCCGAGGTCGCCGAAATCGCGTACGGCCGTGTCGACGGTTTTGCGGATGCGGGTGTTGACGCGTTCGGAGCGGACCTTCTTGGCGATGCGCATGGCCTCGACGGCCACGCCGGCGCTGTCCTCTGGTTCGCGGCGCAGCAGGTGCACGGTGGCCATGCCGATCAGGTTCAGCGCGTAGGAGCGCTGGTGCTCGTCGTCCTCGGCGAACAGCTCCACGGCCCGGCGCATCAGGGGATCGGCCAGGGAGGCGTAGGCGGGGCTGCGGCCGGCCACGTAGGCGAGGTCGCGGAAGGAGTGGCTGTTCTCGCCGTAGAGCTCGGCCTCGGAGAAGAAGCGGATCCAGTCGGGGTCCGGCTCGTCCCACTCGGCGGCCTCGGCGAAGGTGTCCTCGGCCATGCGCACCGCGCGCTTGCAGCGGCCGGGCTGCCCCATGTTGGCGTAGGCGCGGGCCTCCATCGCGTACAGCATCGACTGGGTGCGGGGGCTGGCGCAGTCCCGGCTGCCGTACTGCGCGAGGTGGACCAGTTCCAGGGCGTCGTCGGGCCGGCCGAGGTGGATCATCTGGCGGCTCATGCTGGACAGGATGTACGAGCCGAGCGGCCGGTCCCCCGCCTCCTTGGCGGCGTGCAGGGCGAGCACGAAGTACTTCTGCGCGGTGGGCTGTAAGCCCACGTCGTACGACATCCAGCCGGCCAGCTCGGCCAGCTCGGCGGCGACCTTGAACAGCTTGGCGCGGGTGGTCTCGGTCTGCGGTTCCTGGAGCAGGTCGGTCACCTCGTGCAGCTGGCCGACCACCGCCTTGCGGCGCAGGCCGCCGCCGCACCGGGCGTCCCAGCGGCGGAACATCACGGCGGTGGACTCCAGCAGCTCCAGCTCCGGGCGGGAGAGCCTCCCGCGCGAGCGGGAGGCGGGAGCGGGCTCGCGGCCGGCGGGCGGGGGCGAGGGGACGAGCCAGCGCTGCATGGGCTCGATGAGGGACGGGCCCGCGGAGAGGGCCAGCGAGCTGCCGAGGAAGCCGCGCCGCGCCAGCATGAGGTCGCTGCGCGAGAACTCGCTGAGCAGGGCCACGGTCTGCGGGCCCGTCCAGGGCAGGTCGACCCCGGTCGCGGAGGGCGTGGGGCGGGTGGAGCGCAGGCCCAGGTCCTCGACGGAGACGACGACACCGAAGCGCTCGGAGAACAGCTCGGACAGGATGCGCGGGATCGGCTCGCGCGGATTCTCCCCGTCCAGCCAACGGCGCACCCGGGAGGTGTCGGTGGAGATGTGGCCGGCGCCCAGCTGTCGGGCCCGGCGGTTGACCTGGCGGGCCAGTTCGCCCTTGGACCAGCCGCTGCGGGCGAACCACGAAGTGAGCAGCTCGTTCGGGCGCTTGTCAGCGTGCGACGCGCTTCCCGCGCTCGTACCGCTTCCGCCGTTGCCGCTCACTGGAACGCCCCCATCCCTGAGACCACCTGTCGCCGAGTGCGCCAAGCCCTATCAGAATGCCGGTGGTTGGGGCCCTCCGTCCGGCGGTTGCCACCCTTCGAACGGAAAGCCGAGTTGCCTCCGGCATACCCACGAGTGCATGTGCCCCACGGCTCCATGCACACAAAGTAGTCCCGCGATCACTCTTCCAGCCATGGCGATTGCGGAATCGCCACCATTCGCCACCCCTTCGAATGAACTCCCCCCGGCCGGTACGCGATTCACTTGACATAGGCCAACCGTGAGTAGGTGCAAGGGTGCACACCGGGGCGTGCGCCGTCGGGCACACCACCCCGGAGTGCTTCCGGACGCTGTCTGAACCGCGCCGCACTGGGGAGTTGGAAGCAGAGAGTCACGTTTCACGTCCGCTGCGTAACCGCCGCTGCGTCGGACCCGTTGGAGGGGGCATGGGCTTCACGATCGGCATCGGCAGCAGTCGGGGCATGCGCGAGACCCGGTCCGGCGCGCGCCGACGGGGCCGCGCCGTCGAGTGCACCGTCGTGGCCGAGTTCACCGGACTCTGGGGCTGGGACGTGGTGCCCGGCGCCCGGGCCGCGGCGGGGGCCTGCTCGTGCGGGCGGTCCGACTGCCCGGCACCGGGCGCGCATCCGCTGGACTTCGCCCCCCGGGTGCCGGCCGGGGCGACCCTGGACGGAGCGAGCGAGGCCTGGGCCCAGTTCCCGGGTGCCGCGGTGATGCTGCCGGTCGGGCGGAGCTTCGACGTGATCGAGGTCGCCGAGGCCGCCGGACTGCGGGCGCTGACCCGGCTGGAGCGCATGGGCCTCCCGCTCGGTCCGGTCGCGGCGACCCCCGAGGGCCACGCCCACTTCTTCGTCGCCCCGGGCGCCGCCGCCGAACTGCCCCGGCTGCTCTACCGGCTGGGCTGGGACGACCCGTCCGCCCTCGACCTGCGCGGCCTCGGTTCCGGTACGTACATCACGGCCCCGCCCTCCGACCGCGGCGGCCGGGGCCCGGTGCGCTGGCTGCGCCACCCGGACCTCGACTCGGCCACCAAACCGCCGGCGGCCCGTCTGCTGCTGGGGACGCTGGCGTACGTGGCCCACCGCTCGCGGGCATAGGCGGCCCGCCGCTCCGGCGCGGAGGCCGTGCGGCGACCTTGCGTGAAGGCCCGTACGGCGACCCTGCGCGAAGGCCCGTGAGGCGGTTCTTCACAGAGGCCCGCGAGGCGGCTCTGCACGTAGGCCGGTAGGCGACGCGGCACGAAGGCCCGTACGGCGATGCGACCGGCCTGCCCGACACTGCGTGCCCGGCCCGTCTACGACCGCGCGAGCGCGCGCCCTGCGGCGACCAGCCCACGCCCGATACGACGAAGCGCCCACCTCCCCGGGATGATCCCGGGGAGCGGGCGCTCACGTGCGTCCGAGTCCGCTCTGGTTCGTCGCGTCGCGCGGGAGGTCACTCCCCGATGAGGGCGTCCACGAAGGCGGCGGGATCGAACGGCGCCAGGTCGTCCGCACCCTCGCCGAGCCCGATCAGCTTGACCGGCACGCCCAGCTCGCGCTGCACGGCCACCACGATGCCGCCCTTGGCCGTGCCGTCCAGCTTGGTGAGCACGATGCCGGTGATGTCGACGACCTCGGCGAAGACCCGGGCCTGGATCAGACCGTTCTGGCCGGTGGTGGCGTCGAGTACGAGCAGCACCTCGTCCAGCGGGGCGTGCTTCTCCACAACGCGCTTGACCTTGCCCAGCTCGTCCATGAGGCCGGTCTTGGTGTGCAGGCGGCCGGCGGTGTCGATGAGCACGACGTCCGAGCCCATCTCCTTGCCCTCCTTGACCGCGTCGAAGGCGACGGAGGCCGGGTCACCGGCCTCCGGGCCACGCACGGTGTGCGCGCCGACCCGCTCGCCCCAGGTCTGGAGCTGGTCCGCGGCGGCGGCCCGGAAGGTGTCGGCGGCGCCGAGGACGACGCTGCGGCCGTCGGCGACCAGGACGCGGGCGAGCTTGCCGGTGGTGGTGGTCTTGCCGGTGCCGTTGACGCCGACGACCATCACGATGCCGGGCTTGCTGTTCGGCGGCTCGGTCTTGACCTCGCGGTCCATGTCGGGGCCGACGAGGTTGATCAGCTCCTCGCGCAGCAGGGCGCGCAGCTCGTCGTGGGTGCGGGTGCCGAGCACCTTCACCCGCTCGCGCAGCCGCTCGACCAGCTCCTGGGTGGGCTGCACGCCCACGTCGGCGGTGAGCAGGGTGTCCTCGATCTCCTCCCAGGTGTCGTCGTCGAGGTGCTCCCGCGAGAGCAGGGTGAGCAGGCCCTTGCCGAGGGCGTTCTGCGAGCGGGAGAGGCGGGCACGGAGCCGGACCAGTCGGCCGGCGGTGGGCTCGGGAACCTCGATCTGCGGGATCTCGAGCTCTTCGGCGACGGGCGGCTCCTCGACGGTGGCGGTGCCGCCGTCCGGGAGGTCGACCTCCTCTATCGTCCGGCGCGTTTCGTCGCGCGGCGTCTCGGCCTCGTCGCCGACGTGCGGCTCGGCCGGAGGGGCGGTGATGTCGGGCGTGGCGGGCGGCGGCGGAGGCAGCTGCTTCTTGCGACGCGAGCCCACGAGCAGCCCGCCGAGCGCGCCGATCACGACCACGGCGATGACTACAGCAAGGATGACGATTTCCATAACGCGTCCAGTATCAGCCATGGACTCCGAGGACACCCCCCTCGTCACTTCCTCCAAAGGACAAAGGCCCCTGGAGGGCAGGAGTCGGATCAAAGTACGATGGAGGAGGCTGCGTCAACGCGCGTAGAGTCCCGACCGCCCCCTCTTCTCCCACGATCGAGGCACGGACCCCCCACATGAGCAAGACCGCCGAGAACGAAGGCGCCCTGGAAACCCGTGGCATCGAGCAGGTGCCCGACCACGAGCGCACCGCCCGGATCCGTGAGCTGTTCCCGACCTGGGTCGGCGCCAACATCAGCGTGCTGCTGCTCACGATGGGCGCGAGCCTCGTCGTTGCGTACCGGCTCAACTTCTGGCAGGCGCTGGTCGTCGCGGCCGCGGCGCCGGTCGTGTCGTACGGCCTGGTCGGGCTGATCGGCATCGCAGGGAAGCGCGGCGGGGCTCCGGGCATGGCGCTGTCGCGGGCCGTGTTCGGCCAGCGGGGCAACCTGCTGCCGGGTTCGCTGATCTGGGTCGCCCGCTGGGGCTGGGAGACGATCAACGCGGTGACCGGGGCGTACGCGGTGCTCACCGTGCTGGACATCGTGTTCGGCGTACAGGCCAACAGCGTGCTGGACATGGTGACGCTGCTCGCCTTCGTCGTGGCGACGTTCGCGATCTCGGGGCTGGGGATCAACGCGGTCCAGAAGTGCAACAAGTACGCGACGTACCTCTTCGGTGCCTTCTCTGTGCTGGTCCTCGGCTACCTGGTCGTCGACACCGACTGGTCCGCGGTCTTCGACCGGTCCGCCGGTTCGGTGGCCGCGATGATCACCGGCGTCGGTCTGATCGCGGCCGGCGGCGTCAGCTGGATCCCGTCCGCCCCGGACTTCACGCGCTACCTGCCGCGGACGGCGTCCTCGAAGGGGATCGTGGGCGTGACCGTCGGCGGGGCCGGCATCGTCGTCCTGCCCATGGTGCTGATGGGCATGATCATGGCCGTCTCCACGCCGGACCTGGCCTCGGCCGCCGACCCGGTCTCCTTCCTCGGCGAGATCCTGCCGACCTGGATCGCGGTGCCGTACCTGATCATCGCGCTGATCGGCATGCTGCTGATCAACTCGATGTCCATGTACTCGGCCGGCTTCACGGCCCAGACCCTTGGCTTCACCGTCCCGCGCCACTGGGCGGTCTCGGTCAACGCGGTGATCTCGCTGGTCTTCGGCGGTGTGCTGATGCTGGTGGCGACCAGCTTCATGGGCTCCTTCATCGCCTTCCTGTCGCTGCTCGCGGTCGCCTTCTCCGCGTGGGTCGGCGTCTTCGGCGCGGACATGCTGCGCCGCAAGGAGTACGACGGCGAGGCCCTGGCCGACACCGGCCGGACCAGCGCCTACTGGTACCGGGGCGGCTTCTCCCCCGCGGCCGTCGCCGCGTGGGCGGTGGGCCTGGCCGCCGGCCTGATGTTCACCACCTCCGACTGGTTCACCGGCCCCCTCGCCGCGAACAACGTCATCGGCGAGTACGGCCTGGGCTGGGTCGCCACGGTCGTCATCTCCGGCCTGCTGTACGTCGTACTGCCGAAGCCTGCGGTGGTCGTCCCGGCGACGGCCGCCGACCGCGCCGCCGAGCAGGCGGTGTCGGTGACCGTCTGACGCCACCCGCGGACGAATCCGCGCGCCCCCTGCACCGTGCGGTGCGGGGGGCGCCGGCGTTTCCGCGCCCATGCCCACCGACGCCATGCTCAGGGAGCCGGTTCTCGACCACGGCCGGGCTCGCATGGCGTAGGGGCCGCCGTCGTCTCCCCCGGCGCTGCCGACGGCCGCCACACCCGAGGAGCCCGTGGCCGGTCCCTCCGCCCGGCCGTACGGCGTGGACGCGCCGACACCGACGGCCCCGTACCCGCCCCGGGAGCCCGCTCGTTCCCGACGGCCATCGGGGCACGACAGACCGCCGCCCCCGGTCCGGGCGGATGCGCGGGCCGGGGGCGGCGGACAGTACGGGGAGAGGGGCAGCGGGGACTTGGCCCTTCTCCCCGGGTTCGGGGCGGGCGGTCAGCCCATCTCCTCCAGGGCCTTGCCCTTCGTCTCCTTCACGAACTTCAGGACGAACGGGATGGAGAGCGCGGCGAAGATCGTGTAGATCACGTACGTGCCGGACAGGTTCCAGTCGGCCAGCGACGGGAAGCTCGCCGTGATGGCCCAGTTCGCGATCCACTGCGCGGAGGCGGCCACGCCCAGCGCGGCGGCGCGGATGCGGTTCGGGAACATCTCGCCGAGGAAGACCCAGACGACGACACCCCAGGACAGGGCGAAGAAGAGCACGAACACGTGGGCGGCGATCAGGGCGACCCAGCCCTGGGTGGCCGGGAGCTTGCCGTCGACCAGGTCGAAGGAGAAGGCCCAGGCCTCCAGCGCCAGACCGATCACCATGCCGACGGAGCCGATGAGGGCGAGCGGCTTGCGGCCGACGCGGTCCACGAAGATCATCGCGATCACGGTGCCGACGATGTTGATGATCGAGGTCGTGAACGAGTAGAAGAACGACTGCGTCGGGTCGACACCGACCGACTGCCACAGCGTCGACGAGTAGTAGAACGCGACGTTGATGCCGACGAACTGCTGGAAGACCGACAGGCCGATACCGATCCAGACGATCGGCTTGAAGAAGAAGCTGCCGCCGAGCAGGTCCTTGAAGGAGGACTTCTCCTCGCGGTGCATCGCGTGCTCGATCTCGGCGACGCGGGCGTCGAAGTCCACGTCCTTGCCCTCGACCTCTTCGAGGATCTCCTTGGCGCGCTCGTGCTTGCCGACGGAGACCAGGAACCGCGGGGACTCCGGGATGGCGAAGGAGAGCAGGCCGTAGACGATCGCCGGGACGACCATGATGCCGAGCATGACCTGCCAGGCCTCCAGGCCCATCAGCTCACCGCGCTGGTCGCCGCCGGCGGCGTTCAGCAGACCCCAGTTGACCAGCTGCGAGACCGCGATGCCGAAGACGATCGCGGCCTGCTGGAAGGAGGCGAGCCGGCCCCGGTAGGCGGGCGGGGAGACCTCGGCGATGTAGGCGGGGCCGATCACGGAGGCCATGCCGATGGCGAAGCCGCCGATGACCCGCCACATGGCGAGGTCCCACAGCGCGAAGGGCAGCGCGGAGCCGACGGCGCTGACGGTGAAGAGGACCGCCGCGATCTGCATGCAGCGGATACGGCCGATCCGGTCCGCGATCCGGCCGGCGGTGGCGGCGCCGATGGCACAGCCGATCAGCGCGACGGCGATGACCTGGGCCAGTACCGCGGAGCCGACGTCGTAGCGGTCGCGGATGGCCTCGACGGCACCGTTGATCACGGAACTGTCGTAGCCGAAGAGGAAACCGCCCATCGCGGCCGCCGCCGCGATGAAGATGACGTGCCCGAGATGCTCGGGATGAGCCGTCCTGGCTCCTGAACTGGCTGCCTGCGGTGTGCGGGACACGTGTACTCCTCGGGCTACCGGCAACGCTGCCGGGGTGGATCGCCTTCGGACCCCCTGAAAGGAACCTGAAGGTAAAAGCAACGTTGCAGAGACTATGCCTTCAAGTATCGAAGTCAATAGGGCGAGTGCTGTGAGTTTGTAGATGCCTCAGTGAGCTACGTGTTCAAGAGTTGAAGCAATTGAGGTCAGGACTGACGCAGGCGCTGACTGATGACCTTCGACACACCGTCGCCTTGCATAGACACGCCGTACAGCGCGTCGGCGACCTCCATCGTCCGTTTCTGGTGCGTGATGACGATCAGCTGCGAGGCCTCCTGCAACTCCTGCATGATCCGGATCAGCCGCTGGAGATTGGTGTCGTCGAGCGCCGCCTCGACCTCGTCCATGACGTAGAACGGGCTGGGCCGCGCCTTGAAGATCGACACCAGCATCGCCACCGCGGTCAGCGAACGCTCCCCGCCGGAGAGCAGCGAGAGCCGCTTGACCTTCTTCCCCGGCGGCCGAGCCTCGACGTCCACGCCCGTGGTCAGCATGTTGTCGGGGTCGGTCAGGATCAACCGCCCGTCACCGCCCGGGAACAGCCTGCTGAAGACGCCCTCGAACTCCCGGGCCGTGTCCCGGAACGCCTCCGTGAAGACCTGCTCGACGCGTTCGTCGACCTCCTTGACGACCTGGAGCAGGTCGGCTCGGGTCTTCTTCAGGTCCTCCAGCTGCTCGCTGAGGAACTGGTGCCGCTCCTCCAGCGCCGCGAACTCCTCCAGGGCCAGCGGGTTGACCTTGCCCAGCTGCTGGTAGGCGCGCTCGGCGGCCTTCAGGCGCTTCTCCTGCTCGGCACGGACGAAGGGGCGCGGACGGTTGCGCGGGTGCTCGGGGTCCTCCGGGAGTTCCTCGCCCTCGGCGGGGGGCGAGGGCGGCACCTGCTGATGGGGGCCGTACTCGGCCGCCAGCCCCGCCGGTTCCACACCGAGTTCCTCCAGCGCCTTGGTCTCCAACTGCTCGATGCGCAGCCGCTTCTCGGCGCCGAGTACCTCCCCGCGGTGAACCGAATCCGTCAACTTGTCCAGCTCCGCCTTGAGGTCGCGCCCCGCGGTGCGCTCGGCGGTCAGTTCCTGCTCGCGCCGGGCCTTGGCCGCCTCGGCGACGGTGCGCTCCTCGTCCGCGCGGGTCAGCGAGACCTCGACGTGGGCGAGCAGTTGCCGGGCGCCGGCGGCGACCGCCTCGGCGACGGCCGCCTCGTGCCGCAGCCGGGCCCGGCGTTGTTCGGCACGCGCGCGTGCCTCGCGTTCGGCGCGGGCGGCCCGGTCCAGGGAGTCGGCCCGTCCGGCGAGGCCCTTGACCCGCTCCTCGTGGGTACGGACCTGGAGGCGGGCCTCCATCTCGGTCTGGCGGGCGTTGGCCCCGTCGGCGGCGAGCCGGTCGCGCGCGGAGGTGTCGGGCTCCTCCTCGACCGGCATCTCCTCGGCCACCGCCAACCGCTCGGCCAGCTCCTCGACGTCCAGCAACGCCTTGTCCAGCGCCTCCTGCGCCCGCGCCGCCGCCGCCGCGGACCGCTCGGCCTCACCGGCGGCGCCCCGCGCCTGGCCCGCGAGCCGGCCCAGCTGCTGAGCGACGGACGACTTCTCCCGGTCGGCGGCCCGGCGCCGCTCCCCCAGCTCCTCGACGAGCGCGGCGCACTCCCGGCGCCGTGCCACCGCGGCGTCCTGCGCCCCGGCCAGCTCCTCGCACCGCACGGCCAGCTCCTCCAGCTCGGCGGCGGCACGGTCCACGGACGCCTGCACCTCCAGGAGGCTGGGCGCCCCGGCGGACCCGCCCTGCGCGAAGTGCGCACCGAGCAGGTCGCCGTCGGCGGTCACGGCGGTCAGCCCGGGGCGGGCGTAGACGAGGTCCTCGGCGTCCTCCAGGGTGGCGACGACGACGATCCCGCGCAGCAGCCGCCGCACCGCGGGCATCAGGTCCGACGGGCCCCGGACGAGGGCGGCGGCGTACGGCGCCCCGTCGGCGCGAGGTTCGTCCGGTACGTCGTCGGGGCCGCCGGCCAGCAGCAGGGCGGCCCGGCCGGCGTCCTGCTTGCGCAGCAGGCGGATGGCGTCGGCGGCGGCCGCCGGGGAGGTGACCGCGAGGGCGTCGGCGGCGGCGCCGAAGGCGGCGGCCAGGGCGACCTCGTGACCGGGCGTCACGGTGAGCAGCTCGGCGGCCGGGCCCAGCAGCCCGGTGAGCCGGTCCTTGGCGGCGAGCACCGCACCGGTGCCGTCCTTGCGGCGCAGTCCGAGGGCCAGGGCCTCGTGGCGGGCCCGCGTGGCCGCGCGCTCGCGTTCCGCCACGGTGGCCGCCTCCCGGGCGGCGCCGAGCGCGGCCTCCGCCTCGGCCAGCCCGCGCTTGGCGGCATCGTGGCGCTCGGCGAGTTCCTGGTCGTCGGCGTCGAGGCCGTCGACCTCGGCCTGGAGCGTCTCGTACTCCTCCTGCGCGGCGGCGGCCCGTTCCCGGGACTCGTCCCTGGCCTCGGCCAGCCGCTCGATCTCGGCCTGCGCCGAGGCGGCGCGCGAACGTGCGGCACCGACCTGGCCGCTGAGCCGGGCCAGCCCCTCACGGCGGTCGGCGATCGCCCGTGCGGCGTCCTTGAGGCGGCGCTCCTCCTGGGCCAGCTCGCGTTCGAGGTCCGCGCGGTGGGCGACGGTGTCCTCCAGGGCGTGCTCGGCCGCCTCCAGGGCCGCTTCGAGTTCCGCCTCCTGCTCGCGGACGCGGGCGGCCTCGCGCTCCAGCTCCTCCGGGTCGCGGCCGCGGCGCTCCTCGGGAGGCGCGGAGGTGGCGCTCTTCACCCGCGCCTCGGCCAGCGAGACGGTGCCGCGCACCCGCTCGGCGAGCTGGGACAGCTCGTACCAGTTCTGCTGGGCGCGCTGGAGGCGCGGGGTCAGCCGGCGGACCTCGTCCTCCAGGTCGGCCTCGCGGCGCAGGGCCTTGCCCAGTTCCCGTTCGGCGGCCTCCTTGCGCTCCTTGAGCGCGGCCTCGTCGGCGATCTCGGCCTGGAGCGCCTCGCGCAGCCGTACCAGGTCGTCGGCGAGGAGCCTGAGTCGCGCGTCCCGCAGGTCGGCCTGGATGACGGCGGCCCGCCGCGCCACCGCGGCCTGCCGGCCCAGCGGCTTGAGCTGGCGCCGCAACTCGTCGGTGAGGTCCTGCACGCGCGCGAGGTTGGCCTGCATCGCGTCCAGCTTCCTGAGCGCCTTCTCCTTGCGCTTGCGGTGCTTGAGGACGCCGGCCGCCTCCTCGATGAAGGCGCGGCGGCCCATCGGGTCGGCGTGCAGCACGGAGTCGAGCTGGCCCTGACCGACGATGACGTGCATCTCCCGGCCGATGCCGGAGTCGGACAGGAGTTCCTGGATGTCCAGGAGGCGGCAGGTGTCTCCGTTGATCTGGTACTCGCTGCCGCCGTTGCGGAACATGATCCGCGTGATGGTGACCTCGGCGTACTCGATGGGCAGCGCCCCGTCGGAGTTGTCGATGGTCAGCGACACCTCGGCCCGGCCGAGCGGCGGGCGGCCGGTGGTGCCGGCGAAGATGACGTCCTCCATCTTGCCGCCGCGCAGCGACTTGGCGCCCTGTTCGCCCATGACCCAGCTGAGCGCGTCCACGACGTTGGACTTGCCCGAGCCGTTCGGTCCGACGACGCAGGTGATGCCGGGCTCGAACCGGAGCGTGGTCGCCGAGGCGAACGATTTGAACCCGCGCAGGGTCAGGGCCTTCAGGTGCACGCCGCCGGACTCTACCTTTCGGGGGTGTCTCACTCCATGAACCGGTGAACCACCGCGGTTTCACCGGTGAACGTGCAGGGCACATCAGACGTTGAAGAGGGTGAAAGGATGCGCGGGACAGGGAAGTCCGGTCGGACTCGGGCGCTGAGACGGGGGCAGGAAAGAAAGAAGGGACGCCGAAGCGTCCCTTGCAGACTCTGACACCTAGCGGTTGTACGGGCGGGCCCGACCACTGCGTGCCGTGCGTGGAGCGATGCAGTGATCAGGTGAGCGCAGGCTCCGCCTGGTGTGCGTCAACGCTCTCCATGCTCTCCATGATCCTTTCGTGAGAAGCGGCAGCCGCCAGCACGTCGTTCTCCGCCTGGATTCGTCCGAGCTCGGATTCCAGGTCCTGGACGCGCTGCTGGAGCCGTCGCATCTCGGCGAGGAGTCGAGGGTCGGAGCCGCCGACGTAACCGAGAAGCGCCTTTGCCATGATGGATGGTCCTCCACAATGAGTGACCGACCGAAGCGGTGTGGGTCGTGAGGGATTCGCACCCGCGGTGCTTGGCACTTTGGAGTTTTTACTGCCGTTCAACCATGCCAAACAGCTAAGGTGCGCGGGGCTTTCAGCGTCTCACCAAAAAGTTTGACGGTCAACACGATCACGCCCCGTATCGACGGGCGTCCGGGGGCATGCGGCCGGGAAGCGGCGACGCTGCGACTCCTGCGGGCCCCTCGGGGCGTGGCGATCTTTCTGGTTGCGGAGCCTCCCACGACGGGCCGTCCCTTGGCAACCACCTGCCCGTTTTCGCTCCGGCCACCCCTGCGGGGAGGGTCGGACCGGGCGCCCGGGAGGTCTCGGACGGCGCGGTGTCAGCGGATGGCGAAGCCGTCGTAGCCGCCGCGAGGTGTGTCCCAGATCTCGGTGACGCCGTCAACGCGTCCGGGCGTGTCGTCGCCGTGCAGCCAGTCGAGGAGCCCTTCGCAGCGCTCCCGCGGGCCCTCGGCGACGACCTGGACGCGGCCGTCGGCCAGATTGAGAGCAAAACCACTCATGCCGCCGAGTTCCAGCGCCCTGGCCCGCGTGAACCAGCGGAAACCGACGCCCTGGACCTGTCCGCGCACCCACGCGACCAGTCGTACATCCTCGCTCATGACTGCAACCTAACCAGTCAATGTCCCGCCGGACACTTCACCCCCTCGCGCCATGCGGTACCGTCCCGGTCCAATGAATCTCATCTGAAACTCACTCGAAGGTGTGAGTTCGGTGTTGATCGTGAGGACGCGTCGCCCGAGACGGCGAGGACGAGGAAGGCCAGGACATGGGACGCCACCGACGCTCCGCCGCCGGCCGCGCCGCCACGGGCCGCGCCACGGGGGACCATCAGCCGGACGCTACGGCGGGACGCGACGCGCGGACGCCGGAAGCGGGCGACCACCCGACCATGGGGATCGCGCCCTACCTGAACCCCGAGGCGTACGCCGAGGTCCGCGCCAGGAGCGACGCCTACCTGTACGCGGACGACCCCGACGGCGAGGGCCCGCAGGCGGGCCGCACGGTCGCCTTCCCCAGTGACGGATACGCCCCCGAGGGCGGCCCGCAGCCCGCGGGAGGCCACCGCAGGCGCCGGAAGAAGGCCGCCACCCCGGTCCGCACCGGGCTGCTCGGTGTCTCCGCCGCGGTCGCCATCGGCACCGTGGCGGTGGCCACGGGCGCGGTGCCCGGCCTCGACAACTACCGCATCGGCGGCGGCGGCGGTGGGGGCGACCGGGTGCAGGCCCAGGACACCCCGACGAACGGCCCGAGCGAGCAGGGCGGCACCTCCGGCAGCGCCGACACCGGCCGCGGCGGCGACACCTCCACGAGCCGCGGCACCGACCGGTCCTCGTCGCCGTCGTCGCCCTCCGGGTCCGCGTCGTCCAAGGACACCCCGTCTCCCGCACCGTCCTCGACCTCCCCCTCGGCCTCGAAGCCGGCGGCCCCGGCCGAGACCCCGTCGAAGACGAAGAAGCCGAAGACGACCCCGAGCGCCAAGCCGGAGCCCACGCCCTCGCGCCCGGCCGCCAAGGAGCCCACGCCGCCCAGCGCGCCGGCCGCCGTGTCGGAGGAGTCCGTCGCCGAGGCCCAGGTGCTCAAGCTGGTCAACGACGAGCGGGCCAAGGTGGGCTGCAGCCCGGTGGCCGCGAACAGCGCCCTGCGCGAACTGGCGGAGGACTTCAGCAAGGCCATGGCCACGGAGGGCTTCTTCGACCACACCGACCCGGGCGGCGCGACCCCGTGGGACCGGGCGGCGGCGGCCGGCATCAGCAACCTCGGCGGCGAGAACATAGCCCGCGGCCAGAGCGACGCCCAGGCCGTGATGGACGCCTGGATGGACAGCCCCGGCCACCGCGCCAACATACTGAACTGCGACTTCCAGACCCTCGGCGTCGGAGTCCACTTCGGCTCCGGCGGACCGTGGTGGACGCAGAACTTCGGCTACTGACCCGCCACCGCCCCCACTCTCCCCCACGCAGCGCACTCTGCGGGACAGCGCTGTGCTCACGTACGCTTGGTGCATGTCGACCACGCAGGAGTGCGCGGCTGAGCAGGAGCCGGCGTACGACGTGTTCGCCCGGGGCTGTCCCTCGCGCGGCACGCTGGAGCACGTCACCGGGCGCTGGGGTGCGCTGACGCTCGGCGCGCTGTACGAGGGTTCTTTCCGGTTCAACGAGCTGCGCCGCCGTGTCGACGGCGTCAGCGAGAAGATGCTCGCCCAGACCCTGCACGCGCTGGAGCGCGACGGTCTGGTGCACCGCGAGGCGCAGCACACCAACCCGCCCCGCGTGGACTACGAACTCACGGCGTCGGGCCGCGAGGTGGCGCAGCGGCTGATCGCGCTCATCCAGTGCCTGGAGGGGCGGATGGACGAGGTGCTGGCGTCGCGCGAGCGCTACGACACGCGGCGGATGCCTACGGCGTGACCCGGGGCGGGCGCTGGCACTTCGGGCAGAAATAGCTGGAGCGGTTCATCCAGGGCCGGCGGCGCATGGGTGTGGCGCAGCGGCGGCAGGGCAGGCCCTCGCGGCCGTACGCGTCGAGCGAGCGGTCGAAGTAGCCGGACTCGCCGTTGACGTTGACGTACAGGCTGTCGAAGCTGGTCCCGCCCACGGCGAGGGCCGCGTTCATCACGTCCCGGACGTGACCGAGGAGTTCCGCGGTGCGGGGGCGGGTGAAGGTGGCCGTGGGGCGTTCGTAGTGCAGCCGGGAGCGCCACAGCGCCTCGTCGGCGTAGATGTTGCCGACGCCGCTGATCAGGGACTGGTCGAGCAGGGCCCGTTTGATCGTGGTGCGCTTGCGGCGCAGGGCGAGGTGGAAGGCCTCGTCGTCGAAGAGTGGGTCCAGCGGGTCGCGGGCGATGTGCGCGATGACGTCGGGCAGGCCGTCGGGGGACGTGTCGTGCAGCGACAGGCCGCCGAAGGTGCGCTGGTCGACGAAGCGGAGTTCTGTGGAGAGGTCGTCGGCGAAGCGGACGCGGATGCGCAGGTGCTTCTCGGCCGGTGCCTCGTGCGGCTGGACCAGCAACTGGCCGCTCATGCCGAGGTGGGCCAGGACCGCCTGACCGGTGTCCGCCAGCGGCAGCCACAGGTACTTGCCGCGCCGGGCGGCGGTGCCGAAGCGGTGCCCCTTCAGCCGGTGGGCGAAGTCGTCGGGGCCGGCGATGTGCCGGCGTACGGCGCGCGGGTGCAGTACCTCGGCGTCGGCGACGGTGCGATGGGCGACCCAGCGCTCCAGGCCGCGCCGGACGACCTCCACCTCGGGCAACTCGGGCATGGGATCCCCTCGGGCGGGCCGGCGGACCGGGCCGGTGGTCGGACGACGAGCCGAACGCCCGCCCCGGAGGTGGGGCGGGCGTTCGGGCCGTGCGGTGGATGGTCAGGCGGAGGCGGACGCCTCGTCGGGGTCCACGTCGACGGCGTTCGCCGTCGCCTTGGCACGCTCGTCCGCCGCGGCCCGGATGGACCGCCACGCGGATTCCGCGGCCTGCTGCTCCGCCTCCTTCTTGCTGCGGCCGGTGCCGGTGCCGTACGAGACGCCTCCGACGCGGGCGGCAGCAGTGAAGGTCTTCTCGTGGTCGGGGCCGGTCTCCGTGACCAGGTACTCGGGGACACCGAGCCCTTCGGTCGCGGTGAGTTCCTGGAGGCTGGTCTTCCAGTCCAGGCCGGCACCGAGGTTGGAGGACTTCTCGATCAGCGGGTCGAACAGGCGGTGCACCAGTTCGGAGGCCGCGTCGAGGCCCTGGTCGAGATAGACCGCGCCGATCACCGCTTCGAGGGTGTCGGCGAGGATGGACGCCTTGTCCCGGCCGCCCGTGCCCTCTTCACCGCGGCCGAGCCGGATGAAGGAGCCCAGTTCGAGCCCGCGGCCCACCTCCGCCAGCGCACGCGAGTTGACCACCGCGGCCCGCAGCTTGGCCAGCTGGCCTTCGGGCAGGTCGGGGTGGGTGCGGTACAGCGTGTCCGTGACGACGAGGCCGAGGACGGAGTCACCGAGGAACTCCAGCCGCTCGTTCGTCGGCAGACCGCCGTTCTCGTACGCGTAGGAACGGTGGGTCAGTGCACGCACCAGAAGGGCGGACTCGAGCTGGTAGCCGAGCCGCCCTTCCAGAAGCGTGTGGGACGAGGCCTGGGTGTCCGCCTTCTTCTTGGCGGGTGGGTCCGCCTTGGCGTCTTCCGCCTTCTTGGGGACTGACACAGTGCCTCTCACCAGCCGCTCAGACCTCGAGGACCTGGCGCTTGTTGTAAGTGCCGCAAGACGGGCACGCGATGTGCTGCTGCTTGGGCTCGTGGCAGCGCTCGCACGCAACCAGGGTGGGGACCGCAGCCTTCCACTGCGACCGGCGGTGGCGCGTGTTGCTGCGCGACATCTTCCGCTTCGGAACAGCCACGGCTACTTCTCCTGCTTCTCGGCGGCGTCCGCGGATCCTGGCGCGTCGCCGCTCATCTCGTCCTTCTCGCCGTCTTCGAGTGAACCGGCGAGTCCCTGCAAAGCCGCCCAACGGATGTCGACGGCGTCGTGGTGGTGGTCCGGGTCGTCCGCCAGGCGTGCTCCGCACTCGGAGCACAGACCCGGGCAGTCTTCCCGGCACACCGGCTGCATCGGCAGTGCGAGCACCACCGCGTCGCGCAGCACGGGTTCGAGGCCGATCAGACCGTCCTCGATGAAGAGCCTGTCCTCGTCGTCCTCGGCGTCGTCGCCCGGTTCCGCCGCAGGGCGGCCCCGGTCGTCGGCGTCAGGGTACGAGAACAACTCCTGGAAGTCCGCTACGAGCTGCTGCTCAAGCGGCTCCAGACACCTTACGCACTCCCCCTCGGCCGTGGCACGGGCGGTGCCTGTGACGAGCACCCCTTCCATGACCGACTCGAGTCGGAGATCGAGTTCCACCGGCGCGCCTTCCGGCACTCCGATGACTCCCTGGACACCGAAGTCCTTGGGAGCGTCGACCGTGCGGGTCAGGCGCTGGAGCGCACCGGGCCGCCGTCCCAGCTCGTGTGTGTCGAACACGAGGGGGTCGCGGTGGTCGAGGCGCGCGTTCAGAACCATTCCTGCTTTCGGTCTTCGTAGCTCGGGGATGCCGCCCTCCGGTGTTTCCAGGGCAGCGGCGATCGCGGACGTACGCGCGACCGAAGAGCCAGGATACTGGACCATTCGCTCACGGCCCAATCCGGACCTGCGGGGCCCGTGGGACGGCCCTAGACTCCGCGGCCCTGCTCGTAGGCCCGCAGCTGTTCGGCGCTGATCATGCTGGTGTCGAAGAGGCTGGTCTCGTCGAGCGCCTGCGGCTGGACCTGCTGGGGCTGCTGGGGCTGCTGGGGCTGGGCGTAGCCGTGCTGGGGGTCGTAGGGCTGCTGCTGGGCGTCGTAGCCCTGGTAGGCATACGGGTCGCCGGCCTGCTGCTGGTAGCCGTACGGGTCCTGACCGGCGCCGTAGGCCTGCTGGTAGGCGGCGTACGGGTCGGGCTGCTGCTGCGCGTAGCCGTAGGCCGGCTCCTGCGCGGGCATGTCCGGCACGGCCTGGGCCGGGATCTGGGCCGCGGTCGGCTGCGGCTCGCCGTACTCGGGCTGGCGGGGCCGCTCGGCGGGGGCGTCCGACAGGGCCGCGAGGCCGGCCAGGTAGTCGGCGTCGCTGGAGTGCTGGACGGTGGTGGAGTCGTCGGCGAGGGCGCCGAGGTCGTCGGTGGCGATCCGGCCGTGCAGCTTCTGGCGGCCCCGGCCGACCGCCTCCAGGGTCTTGGCCAGCACCGCCTCGAAGGCGCCGAGCTTGGTGTCGACGTAGGTGTCGGCGTCGCGGCGCAGGGTCTCCGGGTCGTGGCTGCGCTCGGGGGCGTCCTCGTCCTCGTAGCCGTTCTCGTCGAGGCCGGGTCCGGTGCCGAGCAGCTTCTCGCGGCCGCGGCCCACCGAGCCGAGGGTCTTGGTGAGGACGACCTCGAAGTTGGCGAGCTTGGAGTCGACGTAGTCGTCGGCCTCGGCGCGGACCTCCTCGGCCTCCTGGCGGGCCTCGGCGAGGATCCGGTCGGCCTCCGCCTGGGAGCGGCGGGCGACCTCGGTGTCGGCGATCAGGGAGCCCCGCTCGGCGTGCGCGGTCTCGATGATCCGGTCGGCCTCCTGGCGGGCCTGGGCGACCATCTGCTCCCGGCCGCCGAGCAGTTCCTGGGCCTGGGCGAGCGAGCCGGGCAGCTCGGCGCGCAGCTCCTCCAGCGTGGCGAGCAGTTCCGCGCGGTTGACCACGCACGAGGCCGACATGGGCATGGCGCGGGCCCCGGAGACCATCGCAGTGATCTCGTCGAGCTTCTTCTGGACGTCCACCGTGTGCTCGCCACTCTCTACAGCTGTGTTGGAGACGGACGGGACGACTGTACGACCCTGGGGTGTCCCCGGGACACCGGGTGACGGATTGTCAGTCTCCGGAGGCGGTACGGCGGGCGGTTCAGCGCTTCTTCAGGCGCTCGGAGAGGACGTCGAGCACCAGCGGCGGCACCAGGTGGGACACGTCGCCGCCCCAGGTCGCGACCTCCTTGACCAGCGAGGACGACAGGAAGCTGTAGGTGGGGTTGGTGGGGATGAAGAGGGTCTCCACGCCCGAGAGGCCGTTGTTCATCTGGGCCATCTGCAGTTCGTAGTCGAAGTCGCTGACCGCGCGCAGGCCCTTGACGATGGCCGGGATGTCGCGCTGCTTGCAGAAGTCGACGAGGAGGCCGTGGAAGGACTCCACACGCACGTTGCCGTACTCGGCGGTGACCTGGCGGATGAGGTCGATCCGCTCCTCGATCTCGAACAGGCCCTTCTTCGCCTGGTTGATCATCACGGCGACGTAGACCTCGTCGTAGAGGCTGGAGGCCCGGGCGATGATGTCGAGGTGTCCGTTGGTGATCGGGTCGAACGACCCGGGACAGACGGCACGGCGCACTTGAATTCCCTCGCTCTCCGGTCCGGTCATCGTGCGTCTTCGCACGTAGAGGCGGCGCGACCGTACCAAAACGTTCCCTCGCCGTAGCGGCGGGCACGGATCGCCTCGAAGCCGTCCGGCCAGCCGAATTCCCCGCCTCTGGTGCTGCGCTCCACGGTGACGAGCGCTTCCCCGGCGAGCCAGCCTTCCGTACGGAGTGTGAGCAGGATCTCCCGAAGATCGTCGTCCGAGACGGCGTACGGCGGGTCCAGGAAGACGATGTCGTAAGGCTCCCCGGGGGCGGGGGTGCGGATGGTCTGCTCCGCCTTGCCCGCCCGGACCTCGGCGCCGGGCAGGCCGAGCGCCTTGACGTTCTCCCGGACGGTGCGGACGGCGCGGGCGTCGGCCTCGACGAGCAGGACGTGTCCCGCGCCCCGGGACAGCGCCTCCAGGCCGACGGCGCCGGAACCGGCGTACAGGTCGAGGACGCGCTCCCCGTCCAGCGGGCCGCCGAGCAGGGACTGCCACGTGGAGAAGAGTCCCTCGCGTGCGCGGTCGGAGGTGGGGCGGGTGCCGGTTCCCTGCGGGACGGTGAGGCGGCGTCCGCCGGCTTTGCCGGCGATCACTCGGGTCATCTGTGGTCCTTGGTTGTGAGCGACTCTACGTTCAGTGTGGCTGGTCGCGCCCACGCGGCGGAGCCGCACATCGGCACAGCCACGCGCCCCTGGGTGGGTGGTGCTCAGCCCTTTTCCAGGTACTGCTCCCTCTGCTCGTCCAAGAGTGCCTCCAGCGCCGTCTTCAGTCCGGGCAGGCCGGTCAGCTCCGGGTCGGTGGCCACCAGGGCCGCGGCCTCCTGTCGTGCCTCCGCGATGATCTCCTCGTCCTCGATGACGGCGAGGACCCGCAGGGAGGTGCGGGCACCGGACTGGGCCTGGCCGAGGACGTCGCCCTCCCGGCGCTGTTCGAGGTCGATGCGGGAGAGCTCGAAGCCGTCGAGGGTGCCGGCGACCGCGTTCAGCCGCTGGCGGGCCGCGCTCGCTTCGGGCATCTCGGTGACCAGCAGGCACAGACCGGCGGCGGAGCCGCGACCGACCCGGCCGCGCAGCTGGTGCAGCTGGGAGACGCCGAAGCGGTCCGCGTCCATGATCACCATCGCGGTGGCGTTGGGGACGTTGACACCGACCTCGATGACGGTCGTGGCGACCAGCACGTCGGTCTCCCCGGCGGCGAAGCGGCGCATGACCGCGTCCTTGTCGTCGGGCTGCATACGGCCGTGCAGGATCTCGACCTTGAGGCCCTGCAGGGCGCCCTTCGCCAGCTGCTCGGCGATGTCGATGACGGCCAGCGGGGGCCGCTTCTCGGCGTCGTCCTCCGGCGACTTCCGCGGGGCACCCTTCTTGCCGGGGTCGTCCTCCTCGTCGCCGATGCGCGGGCAGACGACGTACGCCTGGTGGCCGTTGGACACCTCCTCCCGGACCCTTTCCCAGGCCCGGGAGAGGAAGTGGGGCTTGTCGGCGGCCGGGACGACGTGGCTGGCGATCGGGGACCGGCCGGCCGGGAGCTGGTCCAGGACCGAGGTCTCCAGGTCGCCGAAGACGGTCATGGCGACGGTGCGCGGGATCGGGGTGGCGGTCATGACGAGCAGGTGCGGGGGCTGCTTCCCCTTGCCGCGCAGGGCGTCGCGCTGCTCGACGCCGAAGCGGTGCTGTTCGTCGACGACGACCAGGCCGAGGTCGTGGAACCGCACCTTGTCCTCGATCAGCGCGTGCGTGCCGATGACGATGCCGGCCTCGCCGGTGGCCAGGTCGAGCAGGGCGTGCCGCCGGGCGGCGGCGCCCATGGACCCGGTGAGCAGCACCACCTTGGTGGCGTGCTCGGCACCGCCCAGCATTCCCCCCTCGGCCAGCTCCCCCATCATCTCGACGACCGACCGGTGATGCTGCTGCGCGAGCACCTCGGTGGGCGCGAGCATCACGGCCTGTCCACCCGCGTCGACGACGGCGAGCATGGCGCGCAGGGCCACCATCGTCTTCCCGCTGCCCACCTCCCCCTGGAGCAGCCGGTGCATCGGGTGGTCGGTGGCGAGGTCGTCGAAGATTTCGCGGGAGACCTTCTGCTGGCCGTCGGTGAGGGTGAAGGGGAGGCGGTCGTCGAAGGCGGTGAGCAGGCCGTCCTGGGCGGGTTTGCGGGGGACGGCGGGGAGTTGGGTCTCGGCGTGGCGGCGGCGGGCCAGCGCGACCTGGAGGACGAAGGCCTCGTCCCACTTCAGGCGGGCGCGGGCGTCCTCGATGTCGGCCTTGGTGTGCGGGCGGTGGATCTTGAGGAGGGCCTCGGGCAGGGAGACCAGGCCCCGGCCCTCGCGCAGGGAGCCGGGGAGCGGGTCGACGGCCTCCTGGGCGCTCGGCAGCACCGTCTGGATCGCCTTGCCGATCTTCCAGGACTCCAGTTTGGCGGTGGCCGGGTAGAGGGGGATGAGGGCGCCGGCCCAGGACTCGACGCTCTCGCTCGCTTCGTCGCCATCGTCGGCGCGCAGCAACTCGTACGCAGGATGGGCCAGTTGCAGGCGGCGGTTGAAGACGGAGACCTTGCCCGCGAACATCGCGCGGGTGCCCGGCAGGAGTTCCTTGTGGGGCTTGTGGACGCCGTTGCCGAAGAAGACCAGTTGGAGGCGGCCGCTGCCGTCCGTGATGGTCACCTCCAGGCGCTGCCCCTTGCCGCGCGGGGCCCTGGACGAGGCGAAGGTGTGCAGCCGGGCGTCGGCGACCTGGGCCACCACCGTGACGTGCTCGTCCATGGGCAGGTCGGCGAGGTGGGTGAGCTGGCCGCGCTCCTCGTATCTGCGGGGGTAGTGGTGGAGGAGGTCGCCGACGGTGTGCAGGCCGAGGTGCTCGGCCATCACCTTCGCGGTGGCGGGGCCGAGGACCTTCTTCAGGGGTTCTCGCAGTGCGGGCACGAGATCCATTGCACACCACGCCACTGACAACGGTCGCGGGAAGCGCCGTACTACTCCACGCCGACCAGCAGCAGCGCCCCCTGCCGGCCGCCCCGGTGGACCACGGTGTCGACCGCGAGGTACGCCTCGCGGACCCGGGCCTCCAGGTGTTCGGTGACGGTCCCGGGCACCTCGTCGCCGAGGACCAGGGTGACCAGCTCGCCGCCGGCCGAGAGCATCCGGTCCAGGACGGTCGCCGCGACCTCCGTGACGTCCGCGCCGATGACCGCCACGTCGCCGTCGATGAGGCCGAGCACGTCACCGGCCTGGCAGATGCCCGCCGTGGTCCAGGACCGGTGTTCGGCGACGGTGACCTCGGCGTAGCGGGTGGCGCCGGCCGCGGAGGTCATCGCCACCACGTCCTCGTCGAAACGCCGCTCGGGTTCGTGCACGGCGAGCGCGGCGATGCCCTGGACCGCGGAGCGGGTGGGGATGAGGGCGACCCTGACGCCTTCGGCACGGGCCTGCTCGGCGGCCGCGGCGGCGGTGTGGCGCAGCTCGGCGTCGTTGGGCAGCAGGACGACCTCGTGCGCGTGCGCCCTCCGTACGGCCTGGACCAGCTCCCCGCTGGCGGGCGGCTCCCCGGGGCGGGCGAGCAGGGTGGTCGCGCCGGCCTCGGCGTACAGCCCGGCCAGCCCCTCCCCCGGTACCACGGCCACCACGGCGCGGCGGCTCCGTTCCCGGGGCGGGCGGCCGGTCCCGGCGGTGTGGACGTCACCGTGCCCGAAGTGGGTGATACGGATCCGGTGGGGCCGCCCGGCCTCGACGCCCGCCTCGACGGCGGCGCCCGCGTCGTCGACGTGCACGTGGACGTTCCACAGCCCGTCGCCGCCGACCACGACGAGCGAGTCCCCGAGCGCGTCGAGCCGCTGCCGCAGCCGCGTGACGGCCGCGTCCTCGGCCTCCAGGAGGTAGATCACCTCGAAGGCGGGCTCGTCGCGGCGGTCGGCCTCGGTCACCGCGCACTCCCCCGCGAGGGCCTCGTCGCCCGGCGCCGGGGACGCTTCCGGCGGGACGCCCTCGTGCGGCTCCACGCGCGCGTGCGTGACGGCGGCCACTCCCGGGCCGGGCGCCCGCCCGGTGAACGTCTCCACCAGGGCCCCGAGGACCGTCACGAGCCCGTGTCCGCCGGCGTCGACCACTCCGGCGCGCTCCAGGACCGGCAGCTGGGCCGGGGTGGCGGCGAGCGCCGCGCGAGCACCCTCGTAGGCCGCGCGGGCCACCTCCGCGCAGTCGCCCTCCGCGTCGTCGGCCGCGTCGGCGGCGGCGGAGGCGACGGTCAGGACGGTGCCCTCGACCGGGTGGGCCACGGCCTGGCGGGCGGACTCGGCCGCGTTCCGCAGGGCCAGCCGCAGGCCGGGGCCCTCGGTGTGCGCGGACTCACTCCGCGCGGTGAGCACCTGGGCCATGCCGCGCAGCAGCTGCGCGAGGATCGTCCCGGAGTTGCCCCGCGCGCCGATCAGCGCTCCGTGGGCCATCGCGCCGACGGTCTCCGTCAGCGAGGGGCCGTCGGCGGCCTCCGGCGCCCCGTCGTCCAGCTCGTGCGCCGCGAACACGGCCTCCACGGCCGCGACGGCCGATTCGAGGGTCAGATAGAGGTTCGTGCCGGTGTCCCCGTCCGCGACGGGATAGACGTTGATCGCGTCGATCTCCTCGCGCGCCCGTCCCAGCGCGCGCAGCGACAGACCGCACCAGGTACGCACCGCCAGAGCGTCGAAGAACCTCTGCGGCACCTGCGCCACCTGTGCCTCCCTGAGCTGCCGGCCGTGGCTGGCAGCGTAGACCTTGGGCGGGTGCCCGGCGGAAGAGGGCCGGGGCGGGCCCCTGAGCTGCCGTGGTAGTTTCGTTGTACGGGAGCAGCCGTTGTATGCTGCTCCGGTTGCCCGATCCCGATCGGGCCATCCCCCTGGCACCGCCACTCAGATCCCGGACCGTCGAGTCCGAGAACTTGATCCCGGCATGCCGGGATCAACCGTAAGTGCATCTGAAGTCTTTGGAGTGACCCGTGGCTGCCAACTGCGACGTCTGCGGCAAGGGGCCGGGCTTCGGCAACAACATCTCGCACTCCCACCGCCGTACGCCCCGTCGCTGGAACCCCAACATCCAGCGCGTGCGTACCGTGGAGGGCGGGACGCCGAAGCGCGTGAACGCTTGCACCTCGTGCATCAAGGCCGGCAAGGTCTCGCGCTGACGCGTCAGCTGAGCGCGCGGCCACTGCCTGGTCCGCTGCAGGGAGCCGGTCCACCTCGGGTGGACCGGCTTTTTGCCGTGCTCACAGGCCACGTTCGTAGGTCACACTCGTAGGTCACGCGCGGCTCAGGCGGTGCCCCGCCCGAGCGCCCAGCCGTGATCCACCGGCCCGATCCCGTCGCCGAGCGCGAACCCGGCCCCGATCGCCCCGGTGACGTATGCCTTCGCCCCGGTCACCGCATCCGGCACCGACCGCCCCTTCGCCAGGCCGCACGCGATGGCCGACGCGAGGGTGCAGCCCGTGCCGTGCGTGTGCCGGTTGTCGAGGCGCGGGGCGCGCAGCCAGTGCTCCTCGGAGCCGTCGGTGAGCAGGTCCACGGCCTCGCCGCGCAGGTGGCCGCCCTTGATCAGCGCCCAGCGCGGCCCGTACTCCAGCAGGGCGGCGGCCGCCCGGCGCAGGTCGCCCTCGGACTCGACGCGTACGCCGGTCAGTTGCGCGACCTCGTCGAGATTCGGGGTGGCGACGGTGGCCACCGGCAGCAGCTTGGTGCGGACCGAGTCCAGGGCGGAGGCGGCGAGCAGCGCGTCCCCGTGCTTGGAGACGCCGACCGGGTCGACGACGGCCGGGGCGTCCGTGCCGCCGAGCAATTCGGCGACCGTCTCCACCAGTTCCGCGGAGGCGAGCATCCCGGTCTTGACCGCCTGGACGCCGATGTCGTCGACGACGCTGCGGTACTGGGCCCGTACCGCGTCCACGGGCAGCTCCCAGGCGCCCTGCACGCCGAGGGAGTTCTGCGCGGTGACCGCGGTGAGCACGCTCATGCCGTGCGTGCCGAGGGCGAGCATGGTCTTCAGGTCGGCCTGGATGCCGGCGCCGCCGCCGGAGTCGGAGCCGGCCACGGTGAGCACCAGGGGCGGCCTCATGCCTCGACCTCCCCGCCGAAGTGGTCCCAGCCGCCCTTGCTGGTCCAGGGGGCCCCGTCGACGGTCACCTGGGGCAGCGCGGAGGGGTTGAGGACCTCGCCGATGACCTTCCAGCGGGCGGGCAGCTTCACGTCCGGCGGGAAGGTCGCCACGATCGCGTGGTCCTCTCCCCCGGTGAGCACCCACTGCATGGGGTCGACACCGACGGCCTGCCCGATGTCGTTCATCTGGGACGGGATGTCGATCTGGCCGGAGCGGACGTCGATCCTGACCTTGCTGGCCTCGGCGATGTGCCCCAGGTCGGCGATGAGCCCGTCGCTCACGTCGCACATGGCGGTGGCGCCGAGCCCGGCCGCGGCCGGACCCGCGTGGTACGGGGGCTCGGGGCGCCGGTGGGCCTCGACGAAGGCGCGCGGCGAGCGGAAGCCGCGGGACAGCACGGCGAACCCGGCGGCGGACCAGCCCAGCCAGCCGGTCACCGCGACGAGGTCGCCGGGCTGGGCGCCGCCCCGGGTGACGGGCTCCTGGTTGCGCAGGTCGCCCAGCGCGGTGATGGAGACGGTGATGGTGTCGCCGCGCACCACGTCGCCGCCGACCACGGAGGCGCCGGCCACCTGGCACTCGTCGCGCAGGCCGTCCATCAGCTCGGTCGGCCAGGTCACCGGCAGTTCGGCGGGGACGACCAGGCCGAGCAGGAGCGCGGTCGGCACCGCGCCCATGGCGGCGATGTCCGCGAGGTTCTGCGCGGCGGCCTTGCGGCCCACGTCGTACGCGGTGGACCAGTCCCGGCGGAAGTGCCGCCCCTCCACGAGAATGTCGGTGCTGGCCACCACCCGGCGGTCGGGCGCGGCCACCACCGCGGCGTCGTCGCCGGGTCCCACCCGGACCGCCGGGGTGGTGGTGAGACGGGAGGTGAGCTCCCTGATGAGCCCGAACTCCCCCAGCTCACCAACAGTGCCCTTCATCGCCTTGGCTCCCCTTCTGTCCCTGTCCGTGCCCGGTCGCGCGTCATCTCTGTCCTCGTTACGGTCGAAATGACCGTCGCCACGGTCGGCGTGATCGTCAACTCGTGTCATTCCGCCACCCCGGCGCGCGGGGCCCGCGGCCCACGGGTCTCCCCGCGGAGAGCGGCTACGCGATACCGTGGCGTTCCTTTTCCCCACATGATCCTCGTGGCCGCTCTGGAGGTTCCGTGGTACAGGCGTACATCCTGATCCAGACGGAGGTCGGCAAGGCGTCGACCGTCGCCGAGACGATCAGCAAGATCCCCGGGGTGATCACGGCCGAGGACGTGACAGGACCCTACGACGTCATCGTGCGCGCCCAGTCCGACACCGTCGACGAACTCGGTCGCATGGTGGTCGCCAAGGTCCAGCAGGTGGACGGCATCACACGCACACTGACCTGCCCCGTGGTTCATCTCTGACCCCCCTTCCGCCCGCTCGCTCTCGTACTGTTGATCGCCGCCGTCGGCTGCTCCTCAGCAGACGACAGCGGGTCGGCGGCGGTTCCCGGCCCGGGCCCCGGTCACGAAGCTGTGGCGGAACCCGGACAACACGCTGCCGCCTGCGGGCCGGGGAAACCCGCTGATCATACTGCGAGAAGGCGACCCCCGAGGGGGTCGCCTTCTGTAGGTGAGCGGGGCGGCAGACGTCAGCGCAGCCCCGTCGGGCGCCGCAGCGCCGCCTGGACCAGCCGGTCCACCAGCTCCGGGTAGCCGACACCGCTCGCCTGCCACATCTGCGGGTACATGGAGATGGGCGTGAATCCGGGCATGGTGTTGATCTCGTTGATCACGAACTCGCCGTCCTCGGTGAGGAAGAAGTCCGCGCGCACCAGCCCCTCGCAGGAGGCCGCGTCGAACGCCGCGACGGCGAGGCGCTGGACTTCGGCGGTCTCCTCGGGCGTCAGCGGGGCGGGCACGATGCCGGGGGTGGAGTCGATGTACTTGGCCTCGAAGTCGTAGTACGCGTGCTCCGAGGGCGGCGGGATCTCGGCGGGGACGGAGGCCCGGGGGCCGTCCTCGAACTCCAGCACCCCGCACTCGATCTCCCGGCCGCGCAGGGTCGCCTCGACCAGGATCTTCGGGTCGTGGCGCCGGGCCTCCTCGATCGCCTCGTCGAGTCCGGCCATGTCGTCGACCTTGGTGATGCCGATCGAGGAACCCGCGCGTGCGGGCTTCACGAACAGCGGCCAGCCGTGCTCGCCGGCGAAGTCGACGATCTTCCCGCGGGCGCCGGAACGGTCCTGCTCCCACTCGCGGGGCCGGATCACCACGTACGGGCCGACCTTCAGCCCGTAGGAGGCGAACACCGCCTTCATGTACTCCTTGTCCTGGCCGACGGCCGAGGCGAGCACGCCCGCGCCGACGTAGGGCACACCGGACAGCTCCAGGAGTCCCTGGAGGGTGCCGTCCTCGCCGTACGGGCCGTGCAGCACGGGGAAGACGACGTCGACCTCGCCCAGCGCCTTGGGCACCGCGCCGGGTTCGCTGTAAACGACTTCGCGGTTGGCGGGGTCGACGGGCAGCACCACGGCGCCCTCGGCCGACTCGGCCAGTTCCTCGACGTCGGGCGTACGGCGCTCGGAGATCGCCATGCGTTCCGGTTCGTCGGCGGTGAGGGCCCAGCGGCCGTCCCTGGTGATGCCGATCGGCAGGACGTCGTACTTGGTCCGGTCGATGGCCGCGAGGACGGCGCCGGCGGTGACCACGGAGATCCCGTGTTCGGAGCTGCGCCCGCCGAACACGACGGCCACACGCGGCTTGCGAGGCGGCTGCTCGGGGCTCTGGGGGAGGTTCTCGGTGCTCATATCGCGTTGAGAGTACCCGCCCGTAGGGCCGCGAGACAGCGTCGGCGGGGCCGCGTGGCGCGGGTGGCGCCCGGGGTGCCGTCCGGTGTCGCTCAGCGTCGTTCGGGCTTCGCGCTGCGCGACATCAGCTCCTTGACCGCGACGACCGGGGGCTTGCCCTCGTGCACGATGGCGACCACGGTCTCGGTGATCGGCATGTCGACGCCGTGCCTGCGCGCCAGATCCAGCACCGACTCGCAGGACTTGACGCCCTCGGCGGTCTGCTTGGTGACCGCGATGGTCTCCTGGAGGGTCATGCCCTTGCCCAGGTTGGTGCCGAAGGTGTGGTTGCGGGACAGCGGGGACGAGCAGGTCGCCACCAGGTCGCCGAGCCCGGCCAGTCCGGAGAAGGTCAGCGGGTCGGCGCCGAGGGCGACCCCGAGGCGGGTGGTCTCGGCGAGGCCGCGGGTGATCAGGGACCCCTTGGCGTTGTCGCCCAGGCCCATGCCGTCCGCGATGCCGACGGCCAGCCCGATCACGTTCTTCACGGCGCCGCCCAGTTCGCAGCCGACGACGTCGGTGTTCGTGTACGGGCGGAAGTACGGCGTGTGGCAGGCGGTCTGGAGGCGCTGGGCGACGGATTCGTCGGGGCAGGCGACCACGGCGGCGGCCGGCATGCGGGCGGCGATCTCGCGGGCCAGGTTGGGCCCGGTGACCACGGCGATGCGCTCGGCGCCGACCTTGGCGACGTCCTCGATGACCTCGCTCATCCGCATCGCGGAGCCGAGTTCGACGCCCTTCATCAGCGACACCAGGACCGTGTCGGGCGCCAGCAGCGGCGTCCAGGCGGCGAGGTTGGCGCGCAGCGTCTGGGAGGGGACGGCGAGGACCGTGAAGTCGGCGTCGCGCGCGGCCTCGGCGGCGTCGGTGGTGGCCCGCAGGCCGGCGGGGAGTTCCACGCCGGGCAGGTAGTCCGGGTTGGTCCGGGTGGAGTTGACTGCGTCGGCGAGGTCGGCGCGGCGCCCCCACAGGGTGACGTCGCACCCCGCGTCGGCGAGGACCGTGCCGAAGGCGGTGCCCCAGGATCCGGTGCCGAAGACGGCCGCCTTGACCGGCTTGCTCACGTGCTCTGCCCTTCTGCCTGCGTTCCCCGCGTCCGTGCCGGCGCCTTCTGCGACTGCGACGGTGTCTGCGACTGCGTACGGCGCCGCTGCTCGATCCGCTCGCGGCGCGGGTCGTAGGGGGTCCGGGGTGCCCTCTCGCCCCGGATCTCCTCCAGGTGGCCGGTGACGGCGGCCATGATGACCTCGGTGGCCTCCTTCAGCAGCTCCGCGGTCATCTCCCGGTCGTAGAACCGCGAGAGGTCGACCGGCGGCCCCGCCAGCACGCGATGGGTCTTGCGCGGTAGGAGGTTCGGCTTCTTGGCGTAGGGCGGCAGCAGTTCGTTGCAGCCCCACTGGGCGACCGGGATCACCGGGCACTTGGTCTGCAGGGCGACGCGCGCGGCACCGGTCTTGGCGGTCATCGGCCAGCCGTCCGGGTCGCGGGTGAGGGTGCCCTCGGGGTAGAAGGCGACGCACTCGCCGCGCTCCACGGCCTCGATCGCGGCCCGGAAGGCGCTGAGGGCGTCCGTGCTCTCGCGGTAGACGGGGATCTGTCCGGTGCCCCGCATCGCGGCGCCGACGAAGCCCTTCTTGAAAAGGCCGCTCTTCGCCAGGAATCGGGGGACGCGCCCGGTGTTGTACTGATAGTGCGCGTACGCGAAGGGGTCCACGTGCGAATTGTGGTTCACGGCGGTGATAAATCCGCCGTCGGCCGGAATGTTCTCCATTCCCCGCCAGTCCCGCTTGATCAGAACCATGAGCGGCGGTTTGCAGATCACCGCGGCCAGGCGGTACCAGAAGCCGATTCTGCGGCGGGGCACGCTGACACCTTTCCTCCAGGGCCTGGGGCCGGACAAGTGTCGCCCCGGGCCGCCCGTCTGTCGAGAACACCGTACGCCCCGGCGAGTGAACCGCCAGGTCTCCCAGGTGACAATGACGGCGACGAGAGAAGGACGGAACGCTCGTGCAGTGGACCTTGGTCGTACCCGTGAAGCCCCTCGCCCGGGCCAAGAGCAGGCTGTCGGACACCGCGGACGACGGGGTCCGGCCGGATCTCGCGCTGGCGTTCGCCCAGGACGCCGTGGCAGCCGCGCTGGCCTGCCCGGCGGTCGCGGATGTGGCAGTCGTCACGAACGACGCACGGGCCGGGCGGGAGCTGGCGGCGCTCGGCGCGGCCCTCGTCACGGACGAGCCCCGGGGCGGTCTGAACGCGGCGCTGGCGCACGGCGCCGCGACGGTCCGCGCGGCACGTCCCGGAACTCCGGTGGCGGCACTCAACGCGGATCTCCCCGCGTTGCGGCCGGCGGAATTGGCGCGGGTCCTGGCGGCGGCCGGGCAATTCTCGCGCGCTTTTCTCCCGGACGCGGCCGGAATCGGCACGACCTTGCTGACCGCAGTGACGGGCGTCGAATTGTCCCCGGCATTCGGTCCGGATTCCCGGGTCCGCCACCGGGCGTCCGGCGCGGTGGAACTGTCCCTCGGCGCGGTGGATTCCGTACGGCAGGACGTCGACACCGGCGGTGATCTGCGCTCCGCCCTGGCACTGGGGGTGGGGCCCCGGACGGCGGCGGTGGCGGCGCGGTTGCTGATCGCCGGGCAGTAGGCTGCCGCCATGCAGGCGACCGCGTACACGTACGACCCCGAAAGCCGCAGCGGGCAGGTACTGCTCGACGACGGCACGCCCGTGCCCTTCGACGCGGCGGCGTTCGACGCGGGGGGCCTGCGGCTGCTTCGGCCGGGTCAGCGGGTGCGGATCGAGACGGAGGGGGCGGGCGAGGACCGCCGGATCACGCTGGTGACGCTCCAGACCCTCTGAACGACCTGGGAAAACGCCGCGGGCCGGACTCCGAGAGGGAGTCCGGCCCGGCGCGTGAGAGCCCTGTTCGCCCGCTGCCGCCGGCTGCTACTTCTTGCGGGCGGTGGCCTTCTTGGCGGTGGTCTTGCGGGCGGTCGACTTCTTGGCCGGGGCCTTCTTGGCGGTCGCCTTCTTGGCGGGAGCCTTCTTCGCCGCGGTCTTCTTCGCCGTCGCGGTGGTCTTGGCCGCGGTCTTCTTCGCCGCGGTGGTCTTCTTCGCCGCGCCCGTGGCCTTCTTCGCCGCTCCGGTGGCCTTCTTGGCCGCGGTCTTCTTCGCCGCGGTGGTCTTCTTCGCCGCTCCCGTGGCCTTCTTCGCCGCGGTCTTCTTGGCGGCGGCCTTCTTGCCCGCGGCCTTGGAGATCGTGGCCGACGGACCGGACAGGCTGCCCTTGGGGGCCTTCTTGACCGCGATGTCGTTCTTCGGGAGCTTCTTCGAGCCGCTCACCAGGTCCTTGAAGCCCTGACCCGCGCGGAAGCGCGGCACCGAGGTCTTCTTGACCCGAACCCGCTCGCCCGTCTGGGGATTGCGGGCGTAGCGGGCGGGACGGTCGACCTTCTCGAAGGAACCGAAGCCGGTGACCGAGACCCGGTCGCCCGAGACCACGGCACGGACGAGGGCGTCCAGGACCGCGTCGACGGCGTCGGCGGCCTGCTGCCTGCCGCCCACCTTGTCGGCAATCGCTTCTACGAGCTGCGCCTTGTTCACGTCTTCCCCTTCGGAGACATCGCCAGAACGAATGTGTTCAAGCTTTTTCGCACGTTAGGCAGATATATACCGCAAATCAAACACGAAACGGGCTAATCACCCTTGTGCCGCAACGGACTCGGGCCGCCCCGGCCTGTTCAGCCGTCCTCTTCGGGGAATCGACCCTCGTCGAGGTCGGCGGTGAACCGATCCAGGCGCCTTGCCGCACCGGCGAGATCGTGTTTGGCCGCGGCCGTAATGACCAGCAGCTTCCGGGTCAGCGCCATCCGTACGCCCTCCGGGACTTGCAGTGCGCGCACTCTTGTGTGCGCTTCCTTGAGCCGGACCGCGACCGCCGCATAGAGCTCGAGTTGGCCGTCGTGGTCCATGCACAGATTGTGCCATCTGGGGCGAGTTGTCGCCTGCGCAGGGGGCAACTGCCGCCCCGAACGGCCTTCCGGGCTCTCCCGGAACCCGCGCCTCCAGAACCTCTGTACCCCGGCAACCAAGCCTCTAACGTGGGAAGTTGTGCGCCTCACCACTGACGGGCGCCCGCCGCCCGAACCAAAAACGGCCGTACCCCCGATCGGGCTGATCGGGGGTACGGCGGGGGTGTTGGGTGGCCGAAACTCGACCTTGCGGGAGCCTCTGCGGGCCCGGGGTCAGACCTGGATGGTCTGCGGCTTGTACGAAGGGCGCTTGGCCTCGTACGTGGCGATGTCCGCCTCGTTCTGGAGGGTGATCGAGATGTCGTCCAGCCCGTTCAGCAGCCGCCAGCGGGAGTTCTCGTCCAGCTCGAAGGAGGCCGTGATGCCGTCCGCCCGGACCTCGCGGGCCTCCAGGTCGACGGTGATCTCCGCCTGCGGGTCCTGCTCCGTGAGCGCCCACAGCGCGTCCACGATCTTCTGGTCGAGGACCACGGTGAGCAGGCCGTTCTTCAGCGAGTTGCCCCGGAAGATGTCGGCGAAGCGGGAGGAGATCACGGCCTTGAAGCCGTAGTTCTGCAGCGCCCAGACGGCGTGCTCACGGGAGGAGCCGGTGCCGAAGTCGGGGCCGGCCACCAGGACCGTGGCGCCCTGGCGCTCGGGCTGGTTGAGGACGAAGGACCCGTCCTTGCGCCAGGCCTCGAACAGCCCGTCCTCGAACCCGTCCCGGGTCACCTTCTTGAGCCAGTGGGCGGGGATGATCTGGTCGGTGTCGACGTTGCTGCGGCGCAGCGGGACGGCCCGGCCGGTGTGCGTGGTGAATGCTTCCATGACTCTCAGACTCCAGCGGGCGTGGGGACGTCGGCGGCGGACAGGTCGGCCGGGGAGGCCAGGTGGCCCAGGACCGCCGTCGCGGCCGCGACCTGCGGCGACACCAGGTGGGTACGGCCGCCCTTGCCCTGCCGCCCCTCGAAGTTGCGGTTGGAGGTGGAGGCGGAGCGCTCGCCGGGGGCCAACTGGTCCGGGTTCATGCCCAGGCACATCGAGCAGCCCGCGTGCCGCCATTCGGCGCCGGCCTCCTTGAAGACCACGTCCAGGCCCTCGGAGACGGCCTGCAGGCCCACCCGCGCGGAGCCCGGGACGACCAGCATCCGTACGCCGTCGGCGACTTTGCGGTCCTTGACGATCTCGGCGGCGGCGCGGAGGTCCTCGATGCGGCCGTTGGTGCAGGAACCTACGAAGACGGTGTCCACGTTGATGGAGCGCAGCGGCTGACCGGCCTCCAACCCCATGTACTCCAGGGCCTTTTCGGCGGCGAACCGCTCCGAGGCGTCTTCGTACGAAGCCGGGTCGGGGACGGCGGCGGAAAGCGGCGCGCCCTGCCCCGGGTTGGTGCCCCAGGTGACGAACGGGGACAGCTCGGCGGCCTCGATGACGACCTCGGCGTCGAACTCGGCGTCGTCGTCCGTGCGCAGCGTCTTCCAGTACGCGACCGCCGCGTCCCAGTCCGCGCCCTCGGGGGCGTGCGGGCGGCCCCGGAGGTAGTCGAAGGTGGTGGCGTCGGGGGCGATCATGCCCGCGCGGGCGCCGGCCTCGATCGACATGTTGCAGATGGTCATGCGGGCCTCCATCGAGAGCTTCTCGATGGCCTCGCCCCGGTACTCCAGGACGTAGCCCTGGCCGCCGCCGGTGCCGATCTTCGCGATGATCGCGAGGATCAGGTCCTTGGCGGTGACGCCGTCGGGCAGTTCGCCGTTGACCGTGATGGCCATGGTCTTCGGACGGGCCAGCGGCAGCGTCTGGGTGGCCAGCACGTGCTCGACCTGGGAGGTGCCGATGCCGAAGGCCAGCGCGCCGAAGGCGCCGTGCGTCGAGGTGTGCGAGTCGCCGCAGACCACGGTGGTGCCGGGCTGGGTCAGGCCCAGCTGCGGGCCGACCACGTGTACGACGCCCTGCTCGACGTCGCCCAGCGGGTGCAGCCGGACGCCGAACTCCGCGCAGTTCTTGCGCAGCGTCTCCAGCTGGGCCCGGGAGACCGGGTCCGCGATGGGCTTGTCGATGTCGAGTGTCGGGGTGTTGTGGTCCTCGGTGGCGATGGTCAGGTCGAGCCGCCGCACCGGGCGGCCGCTCTTGCGGAGGCCGTCGAAGGCCTGCGGGCTGGTCACCTCGTGCAGCAGGTGCAGATCGATGAAGAGGAGGTCGGGCTCGCCTTCGGCGCGCCGGACGACGTGGTCGTCCCAGACCTTCTCCGCGAGTGTCCTACCCATCGCTTTCCCTCCGGCCGGCGACGAAGCGTCGGCCCAACTAGAGATCTTTGGGGAAGCGGCGCCCGCACCCCTGTGTTTCCGGGCAACCGCCACCAGGCCCTTACGTCACGGGCCGTTGTGACTTCGTGCCATCCAGGGTGGCGCGTTCCATGGAAAATTGAACTTGCGTTTCACAGAGTGAGACGGGAGTATCGTTTCATGGACAACAGTAGCGGCGTCGGCGTTCTGGACAAGGCGGCCCTCGTCCTGAGCGCTCTGGAGTCCGGCCCGGCCACCCTCGCGGGATTGGTCGCTGCGACCGGACTGGCACGACCCACGGCTCACCGCCTGGCCGTGGCACTGGAACACCACCGCATGGTGGCGCGCGACATGCAGGGCCGTTTCATTCTCGGCCCGCGCCTGGCCGAGCTGGCCGCGGCGGCCGGCGAGGACCGGCTGCTGGCCACCGCGGGCCCGGTGCTCACCCACCTCCGCGACGTCACGGGCGAGAGTGCTCAGCTCTACCGCCGCCAGGGCGACATGCGCATCTGCGTGGCCGCGGCCGAGCGTCTGTCGGGCCTGAGGGACACGGTCCCGGTCGGCTCCACGCTCACCATGAAGGCCGGCTCCTCGGCGCAGATCCTGATGGCCTGGGAGGAGCCCGAGCGCCTGCACCGCGGCCTCCAGGGGGCCCGTTTCACGGCGACGGCGCTGTCCGGCGTGCGGCGGCGCGGCTGGGCCCAGTCGATCGGCGAGCGGGAGCCGGGCGTCGCGTCCGTCTCGGCGCCGGTGCGCGGCCCCTCCAACCGCGTGGTGGCGGCCGTGTCCGTCTCCGGCCCCATCGAGCGCCTGACGCGCCACCCGGGCCGGATGCACGCCCAGGCGATCATCGACGCCGCCGGCCGCCTCTCGGAGGCGCTGCGCCGCACGGGCTGACCGGCACCTTCCCCTGCGTGACCGGGGACGGGCCCGCCTCAACGCCGCGGCGGGCCCTCCCCCGGTCAGGGCCCCGACCGAGCCCGGGACGCCGAACCGACGCGGATGTACGGGGATTTGGGAACGCCAGAAGGCCCTCCGCCGAAGCGGAGGGCCTTCTGATCTCGTACCCCCGACCGGATTCGAACCGGCGCTACCGCCTTGAGAGGGCGGCGTGCTAGGCCGCTACACAACGGGGGCGTGGATCTTGCGGGCGTTTCATGCTCTATCGCCGCAGATCCGAGCTGGTCTACCAGGACTCGAACCTAGACTAACTGAACCAGAATCAGTCGTGCTGCCAATTACACCATAGACCAATGTGGTTTAGACCAGTTCGTACCCCCGACCGGATTCGAACCGGCGCTACCGCCTTGAGAGGGCGGCGTGCTAGGCCGCTACACAACGGGGGCCCTAGCGATCGTCTCGTGAGAGATCACCGTACCCCCGACCGGATTCGAACCGGCGCTACCGCCTTGAGAGGGCGGCGTGCTAGGCCGCTACACAACGGGGGCATTGCAGATATAGCTCTGCGAGCTGGCCTACCTGGACTCGAACCAAGACTAAGTGAACCAGAATCACTCGTGCTGCCAATTACACCATAGGCCACTGGAACGCAAGCCCCTGATGGGGTTTCGCTCTAGCGTCGCGCTTCCGGTTCCCGGCCCTTTCGGCCCGCTCCTCGGCGGCGCAGGAAGAACATTACCCGAAGGTGGACGGGGCTCCAAAACGGGTATCGGCGCCGAGCAGCGCGGGGAGTTCGGAGAGGGAGGCGATACGGCGCGGCCCCTCCGGCGGTTCCACCGTCGCGTAGACGCCGCCCCGGTCGATCCACACGGAGAGCAGCCCGGCCTCGGCGGCGCCGCGTCCGTCGATCTCCGGGTGGTCGCCGACGTAGGCGACCTCGGCCGGGGGGAGAGCCAGGGCGTCGCAGGCCGCAAGGAAGGCGGCGGGCTCGGGCTTGGAGACGCCCAGCTCGGCGGCGCACAGGATGGTCTCGAAGCGGTCGTGCACACCGAGGACGCGCAGCTTGCGGTCCTGGACGGTGAGGCTGGAGTTGGAGAGCACCGCGTGCCGGTGGCTGCCGGCGAGGGCGTCGAGGACGGGCACCACGTCAGGGAAGAGGGACCAGACGGCCTCGTAGTGCGTGACGTAGCGCTGGAACCACGCGTCGGCCTCGGCCTCGGTCAGCTCCGGCCGGCCCAGGAACTCGCGGATGCGGTCGCGCCGCTGTGTGACGAAGTCCACCTCACCGGCGGAGAAGCGCGCCCACTGCCGGTCGGTGATCTGCCGCCAGCGCACGAGGGCCTCCTCCGCCGACCCGTACCCGGCGAGAAGCCCTTCGGCCACCAGGTGGGCCCGCATTCCCTCGCGGTCGGCGGTGGTGTAGTCGAAGAGGGTGTCGTCGACGTCCCATACGACGGCTTTGATCGGCATGGGACCCAGCCTAGACAGCGAGAGCGGCGGGCCGGGCCGTTTCGCCACCGGCTGCCGGGCGGCGAGGCCCTCGGTCTCGATGAGCACCCGCGGGGACTCGCATCCGCAGGCCGGGCAGAGCCCTGACCTCGGACAGCCGGCCGGCCCGGCCGGGGTGGGGCAAGGGCGGCACCCGTGCGGGTGCCGCCCTCTACGCACTCGTGCTCGTGCGTTACGCGGCCGTGAGCCGGGCCAGCGCGGTGTCGATCCTGGCCAGTGCCTTCTCCTTGCCCAGGACCTCCAGGGACTCGAAGAGGGGCAGGCCGACGGTGCGGCCGGTGATGGCGACGCGGACCGGGGCCTGGGCCTTGCCGAGCTTGAGGCCGTGCGCCTCGCCGGCGGCCAGGACAGCCTCCTTGAGGGACTCGGGGGACGTCCAGTCGGCCGCGTCCAGCTTCTCGCGGGCGGTGACGAGCAGGGCGTCCGAGCCCTCCTTCATCGCCTTCGCCCAGCTCGCCTCATCGAGGACCGGCTCCGGCAGGAACAGGAAGTCGACGTTGTCCGTGATCTCGGAGAGGACCTTGAGGCGGGTCTGCGCGTGCGGCGCGATGGCCTGCCACTTGGTCTCGTCGAAGTCCTCGGGCGCCCAGGGGGCCGCCGGGGCCTTCAGCCACGGGCGGCAGCGCTCGGTGAAGTCCTTCACCGGCAGCAGCCGGATGTGGTCGCCGTTGATCGCCTCGCACTTCTTCAGGTCGAAGCGAGCCGGGTTGGGCTGCACGTCGGAGACGTCGAAGGCCGCCACCATCTCGTCGATCGTGAAGATGTCCTGGTCGGCGGAGAGCGACCAGCCGAGCAGGGAGAGGTAGTTGAGCAGGCCCTCGGGGAGGAAGCCGCGCTCGCGGTAGAGGTTCAGGCTCGACTGGGGGTCGCGCTTGGAGAGCTTCTTGTTGCCCTCGCCCATGACGTACGGGAGGTGGCCGAAGGCCGGGATCTCCTTGGCGATGCCCAGCTCGGTCAGCGCCTTGTACAGGGCGATCTGGCGCGGGGTGGAGGAGAGCAGGTCCTCGCCGCGCAGGACGTGGGTGATCTCCATCAGGGCGTCGTCCACCGGGTTGACCAGCGTGTAGAGGGGGGCGCCGTTGGCGCGGACGATGCCGTAGTCCGGGACGTTCTCGGGGAGGTAGGTGATCTCGCCGCGGACCAGGTCCGTGAAGGTGATCGCCTCGTCGGGCATCCGGAAGCGGACGATGGGCGCGCGGCCCTCGGCCTCGTACCCCTCGACCTCGGCGTCGCTCAGGTCGCGGCAGTGGCCGTCGTACCCGGAGGGCCGGCCGGCCGCGCGGGCGGCCTCGCGGCGGCTGTCCAGCTCCTCCTGGGAGCAGTAGCAGCGGTAGGCGTGGCCGGCGGCGAGCAGCTTCTCGGCGACGTCCTTGTAGATGTCCATGCGCTGCGACTGGCGGTACGGCGCGTGCGGGCCGCCGACCTCGGGGCCCTCGTCCCAGTCGAAGCCCAGCCAGCGCATCGCGTCGAGCAGCTGGGTGTACGACTCCTCGGAATCGCGGGCCGCGTCGGTGTCCTCGATGCGGAAGACCAGCGTGCCCTGGTGGTGCCGGGCGAACGCCCAGTTGAACAGGGCGGTGCGCACCAGACCCACGTGGGGGTTGCCGGTGGGGGACGGACAGAAACGTACGCGTACGGGTGAGCCGGGTGCGCTAGCCACGCTTGACAACCTTGTTGGTGAGAGTGCCGATGCCTTCGATGGTGACGGCGACCTCGTCGCCGACGTTGAGGGGGCCGACGCCGGCCGGGGTCCCCGTGAGGATCACGTCGCCGGGGAGCAGCGTCATGGCCTCGGAGATGTTGACGACCAGGTCCTCGATGGAGTGGATCATCTCGCTGGTGCGGCCGAGCTGCCGCTGGGCGCCGTTGACCGTGAGCTGGATGGTCAGGTCGGCCGCGGCGGCGAGGTCGATGTCCGTCTCCACCCAGGGCCCCAGCGGGCAGGCGGAGTCGAAGCCCTTCGCCCGGGCCCACTGCTTCTCGCGGCGCTGCACGTCGCGGGCGGTGACGTCGTTGGCGCAGGTGTAGCCGAAGATCACGTCCTGCACGCGGTCGCGCGGGACCTCGCGGCACATGCGGCCGATGACGACGGCGAGTTCGGCCTCGTGGTGCAGTTCCTCGGAGAAGGAGGGGTACTGGATGGCGTCGCCGGGGCCGATCACCGAGGTGGACGGCTTGAAGAAGGCGAACGGGGCGTCGGGCACCTCGTTGCCGAGTTCGCGGGCGTGTTCGGCGTAGTTGCGGCCGAAGGCGACGACCTTGTTCGGGAGCACCGGCGGCAGCAGCCGCACCTTGCTCAGGGGCACCTTGGTGCCGGAGAGCTCGTAGTCCCCGAACGGGATGCCCTTGATGATGTCGAGGACGAGCTGGTCCGGCTGGTCGCCCTCGACCGCGCCGAAGGCGACGTTCCCGTCGATGGAGAACCTGGCGATGCGCACGGGTTGCTTGGCCCCTTGACTGAGCTGGCTGGAGTCTGACGCCCCAGGCTAACGCGGCGCGCCCGTCCGGCATGATCCGCCGGACGGGCGCTTGGTGCTCTCGGTGCCGCCTGAACGGGCGGCCCCGGGGTGACGTACTACTCTGCGACGGCGGCCCCGACCGGTACCTCCATGAGGACGGTGCGCCGGGGGTTGGCGGTCTGGGCGGGGAGCTCGACGGCGTGCTCCGGCTGCTCCTGCGTGCGCAGGTCGTCGGCGTCGTCGAGGTGCGCCAGCGTCGTGCGCCGCGGGTTGGCGATCTGGTGGAACATCATCGTCGTCTTCACGGTTGTGGGAGGCCCTGTCTGGTCCGGGCGCCCGAGGGGCTGCGATGACCCCTGCGAGGGCGCGGGTTGTCGGTTTTGCCTTCTCTGTAAAGCGTCAGGCTAAACATGCAATTCCCCGGCAACTCGGGGAGGGCTCGCGATCTGCGTGTGAGTTTGCTCACTTATCAAGGGTCAAACCGGTCAATTGCGACTCCAGTGACACCAGGACCAATGAGACATTTCACCGCTGAAGCCCTCATTCCGCTCCTGATCATCGCGACTGGGACACCCTCCGCACCTCGACAACTCGCGGGCATACGTCCCTTTTGCGGGTGATCATCTTCTACGTCTGGTGACTCGGCCCTCACGTGCTGTCACGTATCTCACGCCGTACCCCACGGGCCTTGTTGGAGATCCTGCACTGTGCTGGAATTCCACGGACCGCCGCAGGATCGAGCCGGCGCGCAGGGGGCGCAAAGCAGCGCCGGGCGGCGGCGAGAAGGGGAAACCAGCGCCGGTCACTCACGACCACCACGGGGGCGTATTCAGGGCGCCCCCATGACGCCGACACCGTGTCCCGCCGTTCACGCGGAGGGGCGCCTGGTCCAGAGGTTGCGACGCTAGTGCAGGGACGTTTCAAGAGGGATGGCAGCGCTTCGGCGGAGCCGGAGCCGCATGGCGGGACCGGCCCCAAGGCCGTCGGCTCCTCGCCCCAGCACGCCCAGAACCAGGGCCAGACCCCGTCCGGCGACAGTGGAGAGCGCGCCGGTCAGACGGCCAATTCGGCCGCCCCCGGCCAGCAGCCGTCCGCCAAGCCGGCCAAGGGCGCGCCGAGCGGCCCCGGACCGCGAATAGCCCTGCGCAACTGGCGTATCTCCACCCGTCTGGTGTCACTGCTCGCGCTCCCGGTGGTCGCGGCCACCTCGCTGGGCGCGATGCGCATCAGCCAGTCGATGGACGACATCCAGCAGCTCGACAACATGAAGCTGCTGACCGAGATGACCAAGCAGGCCACCGAACTGGCCGCCGCGCTCCAGGAGGAGCGCGACCAGTCCGCCGGCCCCCTGGCGCACGGCTCGGCGTCCAGCGCCATCGCCGTCAAGGGCGACCGCGAGAAGACGGACCGGGCCCTCAAGAACTTCCTCGACAACTCCGAGGAGATCGACGCCGCCAGCAAGGACGGCAACCTCGTCGGTGTCCGCGACAGCCTCGTCGGCCTCGCGAGCGACCTGAACGACCTGAACAAGATCCGCGGCACGGCGTACCAGGCCAAGCAGAACTCGACCCAGACCGTCGAGGCCTACCACCGCCTGATCAACCACCTGCTCGACCTCTCGCAGGACATGGCGGAGGCGACCAGCAACCCCGACATGATTCAGCGCACGCGCGCCCTGTCGGCCTTCTCCTCGGCCAAGGAGTACGCGTCCATCCAGCGCGCGGTCCTGGCGGCGGCGCTCCCCGCGAACAACACCAGCAAGGGCAAGCTCTCCGAGAACGACCGGCTCTACGCCCAGTCGGCGCTGCAGAGCCAGACGTCCGAGATCCGCAGCTTCACCAGCATCTACGGCGACGGCGCCGAGGAACTCCTCAAGCCGATCTCCGAGGGCAACCCGGTCATCGAGGCGTCCGACCAGTACGCCGGCCGCGCCCTCAGCGGCGTCAACGGGCTGGGCGACCTCAAGCCCCGGTCGTACCAGGACTGGCTGGACGAGAGCTCCACCAAGATCCAGCAGATGAAGAACATCGAGCTGAAGCTGCTGGAGGACATGGAGCAGCAGGCCCGCGAGCTGCGCAACGAGTCCGAGCGCGAGGCCATCATCTCCGGTGTCCTCATCCTGCTCGTGCTCGGCGTCTCGCTGGTCGGCGCCTTCGTCGTGGCGCGGTCCATGATCCGCTCGCTGCGCCGCCTGGAGGACACCGCGACCAAGGTCGCCCAGGACCGCCTGCCCGAGCTGGTCAAGCAGCTCTCCGAGACCGACCCGCAGGACGTCGACACCTCGGTGGAGTCGGTCGGTGTGCACTCCCGGGACGAGATCGGCCGAGTGGCCGCGGCCTTCGACGACGTGCACCGCGAGGCGGTCCGCCTCGCCGCCGAGCAGGCCCTGCTGCGGGGCAACGTCAACGCGATGTTCACCAACCTCTCGCGCCGCTCCCAGGGCCTCATCCAGCGTCAGCTCTCGCTCATCTCCGAACTGGAGTCCCGCGAGGCCGACCCGGACCAGCTGTCCTCGCTGTTCAAGCTCGACCACCTCGCGACGCGCATGCGCCGTAACGGTGAGAACCTCCTCGTCCTCGCCGGTGAGGAGCCCGGGCGCCGCTGGACCCGGCCGGTCCCGCTGGTCGACGTGCTCCGTGCCGCCGCCTCCGAGGTGGAGCAGTACGAGCGCATCGAACTGGCCTCCGTGCCGACCACCGAGGTCGCCGGCCGCGTGGTCAACGACCTCGTGCACCTGCTCGCCGAGCTGCTGGAGAACGCGACCTCGTTCTCCTCGCCGCAGACCAAGGTCAAGGTCACCGGTCACGCGCTGCCCGACGGGCGGGTGCTGATCGAGATCCACGACACCGGTATCGGCCTCTCCCCCGAGGACCTCGCCGCGATCAACGAGCGGCTCGCCTCGCCGCCCACCGTGGACGTCTCCGTCTCCCGCCGCATGGGTCTGTTCGTGGTCGGCCGCCTCTCGCAGCGCCACGGCATCCGCATCCAGCTGCGGCCGTCCGACTCCGGTGGCACGACCGCGCTGGTCATGCTGCCCGTGGACGTCGCCCAGGGCGGTCGCAAGCCGCAGCCGAAGCCGGGGCAGTCCGCCTCCGGCAACGGCGGTCCGGCGGCCGCGCAGGCCGCCGCGGGTGTCGCAGCGGCCCGCCGCGGCGGCCAGGGCGGCGCCCTCGCCGGAGGTGCCTTCGGCGGCGGTGGCGCGCTCGGTGGCGGTGCTCCGGGCGGCCGGCTCGGTGCCGCGCAGGGTCCGCGGGCCGCGCTCCCCGGACGGGACACGGACGGTCGCCCGGGCGCGCCCGGCGGTCCGCGCGGTCCCCAGTCCCCGGCCGGTCCCGGCCAGCAGAACCGCCCGGCCCCGGCCGGCGCGGGAGCCGGTGCCGGTCAGGCGCCGGGTGCCCCGCAGGGTCTGCAGGCCGCGGGCATGAACGCGCCGCAGGGCAACGCCCCGCAGGGCCAGGACGTCTTCGGCGGTGGCCGCGGTCCCGCCGCGCCCCCGCAGCGCGGCAAGCGCGGGAACAACGGCGACGCCGGACAGGGCCGTCGTCCGCAGCTGCCGCCGCGCGGTGGTCCGCGGGCCGAGCTGCCCGGTGGCAACCCGCAGCCCCGCACGCCCAGCTGGAGCGACGAGAACGCGCAGCCGCCCGTGGAGCGCGCCTCGCTGGACGCCCCGCGCGGTCACGAGGAGCCGGACAGCTCCCGTACCCGCCGCACGCCGGACTTCGACGACCGGCAGGGCCCGGGCTCCACGGCGGAGATGCCGGCCGTGCCGCGGTTCGGCGAGCCCCAGTCCCCGGCCGCCACGGCCGAGTTCGCCCGCCCCGACTTCGACGCCCCGGCCCCTCGCCAGGACGCCCCGCAGAACACGGGCCAGTTCACGCGGCCGGACCAGAACCAGAACCAGTACGACCAGGGCGCGTACCCGCAGAACCAGTACGGCCGCGACCAGTACGGCCAGGGCGGCTCCACGGACACCCCGCGCAACGACCAGTTCGCGCGGCCCGAGCAGAACGGCCCGCAGCAGGGCAACGGCGCCTTCGTCCGCTCGGACGTCTTCGGCGGTCAGCCCCGTCAGACCGGCCCGAACGGACCCGCCCAGGCCGACCGGTTCGCCGGCGCCCAGGGCGCCCAGGGGTACGACAACGGCTCCACCGGGCAGCATGGCCAGCCGAGCCGCACGAACCCGGCCGCCCCCGGCCCGTTCGAGCGCCCGCAGGTCAACGGCGCGCAGGGCGGCAACGACTTCGGCGCACCGCGCCCGCCGGCCCCGTCCCCGCAGCAGCCCGTCCACCAGGAGCCCGCGGGCGGCAACACCAACGGGACCCCCGCGCAGCAGCGGCCCCAGGACGGCTGGGCCCTGCCCCCGGCCACCGGCCCCGGTGACGGGCGCACGCCGCTGTACGACACGCTGGAGACCAACTGGTTCCACGGCGACCGCGAGGCGAGGGCGCAGCAGCAGGCCCAGCAGCCCGCCGCGCCGGAGCCGCAGGCCGCCCAGCCCCAGACCCCGGCGGCCCCGCAGCGGCCCGCCACCTCTGCCTGGCGCAGTTCGCCCAACGACGACCTCGTCCGGCAGGCGGAACGCGTACGGCAGCCGGCGGCGGGCGGGGTCACCACCTCCGGCCTCCCGCGCCGGGTCCCCCGGGCCAACCTCGTCCCGGGGACGGCTCAGCAGCAGTCGCACCAGAACGGTCCGCAGATCTCGCGCGCGCCGGACGAAGTGCGCGGCCGGCTGACCAATCTCCGTCGGGGAATCGCACAGGGCCGTCAGGCCGGTACCAACCAGACCGGCAGCTACCCGCGGCCCACTCACCAGCAGGAGCGTTAGTTGAGCCCGATGAGCCAGGCGGCACAGAACCTCAACTGGTTGATCACGAATTTCGTGGACAACACCCCAGGGGTGTCCCACACCGTCGTCGTGTCCGCCGACGGACTCCTTCTGGCGATGTCGGAAGGATTCCCTCGCGACCGCGCCGACCAGCTCGCGGCCGTCGCCTCGGGTCTGACCTCGCTGACGGCCGGGGCGTCCCGGATCTTCGAGGGCGGCGACGTGGCGCAGACGGTCGTGGAGATGGAACGTGGGTTCCTCTTCCTCATGTCCGTCTCGGACGGCTCTTCGCTGGCCGTCCTCGCCCACCCGGAGTGCGACATCGGCCTCGTCGGCTACGAGATGGCGCTCCTGGTCGACCGCGCGGGTGCGGTCCTCACACCGGACTTGCGCGCTGAACTACAAGGAAGTCTGCTCCACTGATCCGCCCCGGCACCACCCGTGTTACCAAATCACCGTCCGGCCGCCACAATCCCCCCACCGGCCACATCAGACGGCTTGACTGACCGACTTGCTGTCCCGCCCGGAGGATTCATGACCCCGCCCACCGCCTCTCATGATCCGTACGCGGAGCCGTACGAGGACGAGGGCGACCAGCCGCTGGTACGTCCTTACGCGATGACCGGTGGCCGGACCAGGCCGCGCTACCAGCTCGCCATCGAGGCGCTGATCAGCACGACGGCCGACCCGGCAGCGCTCATGGGGCTGCTCCCGGAGCACCAGCGGATCTGCCACCTGTGCCGCGAGGTGAAATCGGTGGCCGAGGTGTCGGCCCTGCTGGCGATGCCGCTCGGCGTGGCCAGGATCCTGGTCGCGGACCTCGCGGAGGCCGGGCTCGTCGCCATCCACCAGCCCGGCGGGGACGAGAACAACGGCGGTGCACCGGACGTGACACTGCTCGAAAGGGTGCTCAGTGGACTTCGAAAGCTCTGACGGAGGCCGGGCGACCACCTCCGCGAAGATCGTGGTCGCCGGCGGCTTCGGCGTCGGCAAGACCACGTTCGTGGGCGCCGTCTCCGAGATCAACCCGCTGCGCACCGAGGCCGTGATGACCTCGGCCAGCGCCGGGATCGACGACCTCACGCACGCCGGTGACAAGACGACCACCACGGTCGCGATGGACTTCGGCCGCATCACGCTCGACCAGGACCTGATCCTGTACCTCTTCGGTACGCCCGGCCAGGACCGGTTCTGGTTCATGTGGGACGACCTGGTGCGCGGCGCCATCGGCGCGGTCGTGCTCTGCGACACCCGCCGGCTGGCCGACTGCTTCCCGGCCGTCGACTACTTCGAGAACAGCGGTCTGCCGTTCGTCGTCGCGCTCAACGGCTTCGACGGGCAGCAGCCGTACTCCCCGGACGAGGTGCGCGAGGCGCTCCAGATCGGCCCGGACACCCCGATCATCACGACGGACGCCCGGCACCGCGCCGACGCCAAGTCGGCCCTGATCACGCTGGTGGAACATGCGCTGATGGCACGCCTGCGGTAGGGCTGCGCGGGTCTGCGGGTGATCGCAGCCAAGTCGGCAGGGTCCTACGGCACTTGTCGTAGACGGGACCGAGCCGGCTGTGTCCTTTGACACGGTCGGCTCGGCTGTTCATAACGTTTCGGCAGAGGAATCGGGTGGTACCGACACGCGACGCGGTCAACTGCTCTCGCTGCGCGCACGAACGCCCCGTCTTTTGACGGGCCTCGCTCTTTATGACCGTTTTACGCGGGGCTTACATCACGTGTAACCCCCGCGTTCCACTGTTTGGAAGAGCGCTGGTCGCCGTGCTGGAATGCCAGAACTGCCCAAGGGTCAATCACGCACGAGACGTACTCAGCAGTAGCACGTACTCGTCGACGGACTGGGCTCTGAGACACAGCGGCACGACGTAGGTGCCGACCGCCGAGAGGTTGTTGGTCGAGTGAGGCGAAGCAAGAACAGTCCCGAGCCATCGGCCCGGGGCAACTTCACCCCGCCGCCGCGCACAGCGGCGCCCGCCCCCGCGTCTGCTGCGGAACCCCAGGACGAACCCGCCGCCGGTGGCCGTTTCTCGCCGCGCAACTGGCGGGTGACCACCCGGCTGAACGCGATCCTGCTCATACCCGTGCTGGTCGGCCTGGTCATGGGCGGCTTCCAGGTGAAGAGCTCCATCGACACCTGGGGCGACGCCGAGGACGCGGAGAGCACCGCGCGTCTGGTGCAGGCCTCCCTCGGGTATGCCAACGCCCTCTACAACGAGCGCGACATCACGGCGGCCCCGCTGCTGCAGGGCAAGGGCGACAAGGACGCGACCGTCACCAAGGCCCGTCAGGCGACCGACGACGCCGCCGACGCCTTCGACGAGGCCGCGGCCGGCATGCCCGCCAAGCCGGGTCTGGAGCGCCGGCTGAAGGTCTTCCGCGAGCAGGAGCCCAAGCTCCAGACGCTGCGGGCGGCCGCATACACCACCAAACTCAAGGGCGTGGAGACCGAGGAGGGCTACACCGGTGTGGCCCACCCCCTGATGGAGTTCGCCAACGAACTCGGTCTGGGCACCGGCAACATCACCTCCTACGGCCGTACCGTCTACGCGATCTCCCTGACCAAGGCGGCGCTCTCCCTGGAGCGCTCGATCGGCATGCACATGCTGGTCAAGCCCGGTCCGGACCCCAGCCACCTCGCCAGCCAGCGGGTCGCCCTCTCCTCGTACGCCTACCTGGAGCGCATCGCGATCGAGGAGTACATCGGCGGCGGTACCGAGGCGGACGCGCAGAAGCTCGAGGACGCCGAGGCGAAGCTCAAGACGGACGGCGCGGCCATGGCCAAGGAGGCCAGGGCCAAGGACCCGGACTACGTGCCGCCGCCGTCCAACCCGACCACGATGATCTCGGAGCTGGCCCAGCTGGACTCCACGGACACCGGTGCGCGGGCGGAGCTGGCCCAGCAGGGCATCACGCCGGAAAACTGGTGGGCGGTCAACACCCTCAAGTTCGACGCGTACCAGAAGATCGAGTCGGACCTGGCCGACAAGGCGGTCTCCGAGGCGTCCACGATCGCCGACGACGCCGAGCGGGACGCCTACATCACGGGTGCCGCGGTCGTCATCGCGCTGCTCGCCGCGTTCATCCTGGCCGGCATGGTGGCGCGCCAGATGAGCCGCTCCATGCGCCGGCTGCGCAACGCCGCCTTCGGCATCGCCGAGCAGCGCCTGCCGATGCTGGTCGACCAGCTCTCCCGCACCGACCCCGGCCGGGTCGACACCCGGGTCCAGCCGATCCCGATCACCTCGACCGACGAGATCGGCGAGGTCGCCCGCGCCTTCGACCAGGTGCACCGCGAGGCGGTCCGGCTCGCCTCCGAGCAGGCCCTGCTGCGGGGCAACATCAACGCGATCTTCACCAACCTGTCGCGCCGCAACCAGTCGCTGATCGAGGGCCAGCTGAGCCTGATCACCGACCTGGAGAACAACGAGGCCGACCCCGACCAGCTGGAGAACCTCTTCCGGCTGGACCACCTCGCCACCCGTATGCGGCGCAACGGCGAGAACCTCCTGGTCCTCGCCGGCGAGGAGCCCGGCCGCCGCTGGGACCAGCCGGTCCCGCTGGTCGACGTGTTGCGCGCCGCCTCCTCCGAGGTGGAGCAGTACGAGCGCATCGAGCTGTCCGGCGTGCCGGAGGCCGAGATCCACGGCCGCGCCGTGACCGACCTCGTGCACCTGCTCGCCGAGCTCCTCGAGAACGCGACCACGTTCTCCTCCCCGCAGACCAAGGTCCGCGTCACCGCGACCCGGCTGCCCGACGGCCGCGTGATGGTGGAGATCCACGACAAGGGAATCGGCCTGACCGCCGAGGACTTCGCGGACATCAACCACAAGCTGGCCAACCCGCCGACCGTGGACGCCGCGATCTCGCAGCGCATGGGCCTGTTCGTGGTCGGGCGGCTGTCCGACCGGCACGGCATCCGGGTCCAGCTGCGCCCCTCCGGCGAGCAGGCGGGCACCACCTCGCTGGTCATGCTCCCGGACGCCATCACCCACGGTGGCGGTGGCGACCAGCAGCGCACCGAGTTCACCGTCTCGCAGATCATCCCGGAGCAGGACTTCCGGGGCGAGAACTTCTCCCAGGGCGGTCAGCCCATGCGCACCGCCGCCGAGCTGGGCTTCGACGACAGCCGGTACTCCGAGGTCCCCGACGACATACGGGAGCTGGACCCCGTCGGCCGCTCGCTGATGCGGGAGGAGCGCAGGGCGGCCCTGGAGGCCCAGTCGCACCCCGAGCTGCCCGGCCCGGCGGGCCCCGAGGGCGCCGGAAACGGCGGGACGCCCGGGTTCCAGGACCAGTTCACCGGTCAGCAGCCCCAGCAGTCCCAGCAGGCCCAGCAGCCTGGCTACGACGCCGGCCGCGAGGCTTACGCGGATCAGCAGAGCGGCGCCTACGACCAGCAGCAGGCCTTCGCCGACCAGCAGCAGGCGTACCAGGAACCGCAGCAGGCGTCGTACGACGAGCGGTACTACGCGCCCAACGGCGGCCTGCAGCAGGGCGAGGGCTACCCGCAGGGCGGCGGCTACGGCGACCCGTCGTCGTACGCCGAGCAGGGCCACGGCGGGCAGCAGCAGGCCGGCGCCCCGGACACGTACGCGCCCTTCGAGCAGCGGCGTGCCCAGGACGACTGGCCGCAGCAGGACGACTACCGGGGCGGCTATCCCGAGCAGTACCCCACGGGTGCTCCCGAGGCGCAATCCGTGCAGGCCGCTGACGTGAACCAGCCGGACCGCGTAGGCTTCGACCGTCCGGGCCCGGCCCCCTCCGCCGCCCACGAGATGACCAACGCCGGTCTTCCCCGCCGCGGATCCACCGCGAGCGGCGCGGGCGATGCGGGGCCCGTGGGTCACGAGACGCCGGCCGCCGCCGCTCCGGGGGCGAACGGCCGGGACAACTGGCGGTCGGCCAACGACGACCGCTGGCAGCAGGCTTCCTCGCTGCGCAAGCCCAAGGCGGGCGGGGTGACCTCCTCGGGCCTGCCGCGGCGGGTACCCAAGGCCAACCTGGTCGAGGGCGCCGCCGAAACCACTCCACAGGGAGGCCCCCAGGTCTCCCGCGCTCCGGAGGACGTCCGGGGCAGGCTGAGCAACCTGCGGCGCGGTGTCGAGCGAGGCCGCAACGCAGGCAGTGAAACGAACGGCCAGGACACAAGGAATGAACACCGTGGTCCTGACAGCACCTACAACCAGGAGCGTTAGTGTGAGCCCGATGAGCCAGGCGGCGCAGAACCTCAACTGGTTGATCACCAACTTCGTGGACAACACCCCGGGGGTGTCCCACACGGTGGTGGTCTCCGCCGACGGACTCCTTCTGGCGATGTCCGAGGGGTTCCCGCGCGACCGTGCCGACCAGCTCGCGGCCGTCGCCTCCGGTCTGACCTCGCTGACCGCCGGTGCCTCGCGCATCTTCGAGGGCGGCAGCGTGAACCAGACGGTTGTGGAGATGGAGCGGGGATTCCTGTTCATCATGTCCATTTCCGACGGCTCGTCCCTCGCCGTTCTTGCACACCCCGAGGCGGACATCGGCCTCATTGGGTACGAGATGGCCCTTCTGGTGGACCGTGCGGGCACGGTTCTGACGCCCGATCTGCGGGCTGAGCTCCAAGGCAGCCTTCTCAACTAAAGGACAGACGGTGCGTTTTGGCGTCCCGTGGCCGTAAAGTTTCGGGACGCGGCTCCACAGCGATGGATGCCAGGCACAGTCGGAGGAGGAAAAAGTGGCAACACCCCCAGGCGGTCCGTCTTCGGGCAACTGGTCGTACGGTCCTGGTCAGGGCCAGAACGACGGCTCGGCGAACGGATACGGCTACCCCTCCGTGCCGAGTCACCGGCAGCCGTACGCGCCGCAGGGCCCCGGCCCTTCGCCGTACGACCAGCCGCACGCTCCGCGCATCCAGCCCGTGCAGCCGCAGCGCCGCACCCCTGAGCCGGCGCCCGCGGGGGCGTCGAACAACCCCCTGGTGCGCCCGTACGCCATGACGGGCGGCCGCACCAGGCCGCGCTACCAGCTCGCCATCGAGGCGCTGGTGCACACGACCGCGCAGCCGCACCAGATGCAGGGCCAGCTGCCCGAGCATCAGCGGATCTGCAACCTCTGCCGGGAGATCAAGTCGGTGGCCGAGATCTCGGCCCTCCTGACGATCCCTCTCGGCGTGGCCAGGATCCTCGTCGCCGACTTGGCGGAGGCGGGACTGGTCGCCATCCATCAGCCCGGCGGCGACGAGAACGCCGGCGGCCAGCCAGACGTGACACTGCTCGAAAGGGTGCTCAGTGGACTTCGCAAGCTCTAGCGGCGGTCCTTCCCGCTCCACCACTTCCGCGAAGATCGTGGTGGCGGGCGGCTTCGGCGTGGGCAAGACCACGTTCGTCGGCGCTGTCTCGGAGATCAACCCGCTGCGCACCGAGGCCGTCATGACATCCGCTTCGGCGGGTATCGACGACCTCACCCACACGGGGGACAAGACGACCACGACGGTCGCCATGGACTTCGGCCGCATCACGCTCGACCAGGACCTGATCCTGTACCTCTTCGGTACGCCCGGCCAGGACCGGTTCTGGTTCATGTGGGACGACCTGGTGCGCGGCGCCATCGGTGCGATCGTGCTGGTCGACACGAGGCGGCTCGCCGACTGCTTCCCCGCCGTCGACTACTTCGAGAACTCGGGGCTGCCGTTCGTCATCGCCCTGAACGGGTTCGACGGGCAGCAGCCGTACAACCCGGACGAGGTCCGGGAAGCGTTGCAGATCGGGCCCGATACGCCGATCATCACGACCGACGCGCGGCACCGTGCGGACGCGAAGTCCGCGCTCATCACGCTCGTCGAGCACGCGCTGATGGCCCGTCTTCGCTGAGCCACGCCGAGCCTGCGGGCATGCGTGCCGCCTGGGGCGGCACGGGTGGGCGCAGGCGGCACCCCGTTGCGCCGGGTTGCGACACGCCCCCTGCGGCCACCGTGCTGCCGGGGGCTGTTTCGTCACCGGGTGCGGGTGGTTGGTGGCTGGTCGCGCAGTTCCCCGAGCCCCTGAAAGCGAGCGAGGCCCCTCCTGACGGAGGGGCCTCGCTCGCATCTCGGATCAGCGTCAGCGCCAGCTGTGCGGGGCGCGGAAACCCGGCTCGCGCTCCAGGCGGCGCCAGCCCGCGCGGACGCGGCCGCCGCCGTGGGTCGGGGGGATCTCGGCGGGGCGGGCGGCGGCGCGGGCGAGGAGGAGGGCCGTGATGGCGGCGACCTCCTCGGGCTCGGCGTGGCCCTTCTCGACGCGGATGTCGGCAGTGGACATGTCGGTGGCTCCTCGGGTCACTGCGGCGGGTTGCCGTGCTTGCGGGAGGGCAGGTCGGCGTGCTTGGTGTGGAGCATCGCCAGGGACCGGACGAGCACCTCGCGGGTCTCGGCGGGGTCGATGACGTCGTCGACCAGACCGCGCTCGGCCGCGTAGTAAGGGTGCATCAGCTCGGCCTTGTACTCCTTGACCATGCGGGCCCGCATGGCCTCGGGGTCCTCGGCACCGGCGATCTGACGGCGGAAGATGACGCCCGCGGCACCTTCCGCGCCCATGACGGCGATCTCGTTGGTCGGCCAGGCGTAGGTGAGGTCGGCGCCGATGGACTGCGAGTCCATGACGATGTAAGCACCTCCGTACGCCTTGCGCAGGATGAGCGAGATCCGGGGCACGGTCGCGTTGCAGTACGCGTAGAGCAGCTTGGCGCCGTGGCGGATGATGCCGCCGTGCTCCTGGTCGACGCCGGGCAGGAAGCCGGGTACGTCCAGAAGGGTGACGATCGGGATGTTGAAGGCGTCGCACATCTGGACGAAGCGGGCGGCCTTCTCGGAGGCCTCGATGTCCAGGACGCCGGCCAGGGCCTGCGGCTGGTTGGCGACGATGCCGACGACCTGCCCGTCGAGGCGGGCCAGGGCGCAGATGATGTTGCGTGCCCAGCGCTCGTGGACCTCCAGGTACTCGCCGTCGTCGACGATCTCCTCGATGACCTTGGTCATGTCGTACGGACGGTTGCCGTCCGCCGGGACCAGGTCGAGCAGGACGTCCGAGCGGCGGTCCACCGGATCCGAGGAGTCGTGGCGCGGCGGGTTCTCGCGGTTGTTCTGCGGGAGGAGGGAGAGGAGGTAGCGGACCTCGCCCAGGCACGTCTCCTCGTCGTCGTAGGCGAAGTGGGCCACCCCGCTGGTCTCGGCGTGCACGTCGGCGCCGCCCAGCCCGTTCTGGGTGATCTCCTCGCCGGTGACGGCCTTGACCACGTCCGGGCCGGTGATGAACATCTGCGAGGTGTCGCGGACCATGAACACGAAGTCGGTGAGGGCGGGGCTGTAGGCCGCGCCGCCCGCGCACGGGCCGAGCATCACGCTGATCTGCGGGATGACGCCGGAGGCCCGGGTGTTGCGCTGGAAGATGCCGCCGTACCCGGCGAGCGCGGACACGCCCTCCTGGATGCGGGCGCCGGCGCCGTCGTTGAGGGAGACCAGCGGGGCACCGGCCGCGATGGCCATGTCCATGATCTTGTGGATCTTCGTGGCGTGGGCCTCGCCCAGCGCGCCGCCGAAGATGCGGAAGTCGTGGGCGTAGACGAAGACCGTGCGGCCCTCCACCGTGCCCCAGCCGGTGACCACACCGTCGGTGTACGGCTTCTTGGCCTCCAGGCCGAAGCCGGTCGCCCGGTGCCGGCGCAGCTGCTCGACCTCGCGGAAGGAGCCGGGGTCCAGGAGCAGCTCGATGCGCTCACGGGCCGTCAGCTTGCCCTTGGCGTGCTGCGCCGCCGTAGCCTTCTCGCTCGGTCCGGCCAGCGCCTGCGCACGGATCTCGTGCAGTTCGGCCACTCGCCCACGCGCGTCCGTCGGCTCACCCGGCGCCTCATCCAAAACGGTCATGTAGCGACTCTACGAAGCCGACCGGCGAATGCGAGCCGTCGACTCCGTACAGTCTCCGACGCGTTTTCCTGGTAGCACCGAACAGAACCCCTGCGCCATGCAGCCGTTTCGACTGCTCAGAGGGCCTCTCCCTTGTAGGGGTCGCACAAAGCCGTCAGCTGAGAGTCACCTCACATTCATGGGTGGTACATACCACCCCTGGAGTGACGCGGAGGCGCAGACGGCGGCCGGTGGCCAGGATCTCGACCGTCTCGTCGGACCGCACCGCGGCCCGTACCGGGTGGTCCCAGACGATCTCCAGGGGCTCCCCGGAGCGCGGCGGTTCACTCACGCAGAGGGTAGCGGTACGGCCCCTGCGGCGGACCAGCACACTCGCCCCGGCCGTCGCGGTGAGCGGGCCCACCGTGCCGGGGCGCCAGAAGTTCGCCGCGGTGAGGCCGAGCGAGTGGACGGCGACCGCCTGCTGCCGGTCGTCGTTGGCGAGGACCCGCACCCGGCGGCGGTCGGCGGCGCGGCGGGCGACCGCGCCCCTGGAGGCGCCGGGCATGAGGACGTAGACGTAGTCGGCGTCGGAGGGGTCGGTGCCGTGGTCCAGCCAGAGGGTCTGCCAGCGGCGGGTGCGGCGCTCGGTGGTGCTGGTGGTGTTGATGTCGGACCAGGCGCCGGTGCGGTCCTCGCGCAGGGTCCGGAGGCCGCCCCCGGGCACGATCCAGCCGCCGTGGCCCTCCAGATGGGCCCAGTCCCGGCCCCGCACGAGGGCCTGGGTGCCGCCCTCGCCGAGGTTCCGGTTGTCGACGACCGTCTCGACCGGGACCCCGTCCGTACAGGTGATGCCGGCGCCGAGGCAGACCACCTCGTCGTCGAGGAAGAACCAGGACTTGCGGGCCTCCAGGGTCGAGCCGAGGCCCTTGAGGTGCTGGCCCACGGCCGCGTACTCGCCGTCGGTGGCGCCGCCGACCCAGCGCACGCCGGGCTTGGGGGCGCCCCACTCGCCGCCCGCCCGGTCGGCCAGGCGCTTGGTGGAGACGGTGGTGCCGGGCAGCCGGTACCAGTCGACGGTGGGCCAGAACCAGTCCGTGTACTGATCGGACCGGCCGGATTCCGCCCCGTTCGCCCACCAGCTGAGCATGCCGGCGCCGGTGTGCCAGCCGCGCGGGTTCTCGCCGTTGCCGCACTCGTAGTACGAGATGCGGTCGCTCGCCATCGCGAGGCCCGCGGTGAAGGCGGGGCGGCGGTGGACGGCCCGGTCCATGGCGGCGAAGAGGCGGTGCCCGGTGGGCTCGGGCGCGGCCTCGACGGGGGCGGCGGCGATCGCGTGCAGCCGGGCCAGGTCGGCGACCGGGAACTGGGGTGCCGTGAGGACGGGCGTGACGGTGTCCCGTTCGATCCAGCCCTTGATCCGCGCATGCCAGCGGTCGCGCTCGGTCCCGCTCGCGCCGCCCGCGAGGACAGCCATGGCGGCGATGATCTGCTGGCCGTGGAAGTGGTCGCTGCGCATCACGTGCAGGTCGTCGCCGGCCAGGTAACCCCGGCTGATGGCACGGCCGTTGACGGCGTCCATCACCAGTCCGTCGTGGATGAGGGGGGCGTAGGCGTGCTCGACGCTGTCGAGGACGATCTGCTTGCCGGGGTCGGTCACCTCCCACTGCGAACCGGCGAGCAGGGTGAACAGCCGGCCGAGGCCGTCCAGCATGACCTGGCCGTACGTACCCGAGTAGGCGACCCAGGTGTGCTGCACGAACGAGCCGTCGGCGTAGAGGCCGTCTCCCTTGGTGACGTAGGGGAAGACCGGCGAGAGGGCGTCGCGGGCCAGGGCGATCTTGTCGGGTGCGCGGCCCAGGACGCCACGCAGGACGACGGAGCGGCAGAGGTCGACGCGGTTGGCGCCGGTGGAGGTGCCGGAGTAGTCGCGGAGCATCGCGTCGGGGATGAAGTGGTCCACGGCGGCGCAGGCGGCGGCGACCCGGTCGGCGCCCAAGTGGTCGTACAGGGCGGCCGTGATGTCCGTCAGGAGGCGCGGGCTGCCGATCTGCCACTCCCACCAGTTGCCGTAGCGGGTGGTGCCGGGGTTGTAGACGGTGGCCGACAGGTGGTCGAGGCCGCGCAGGACGTCGGCGAGGAGCGCGGGGTCGCCGGTGGAGCCGGTCCCCTGCTGCACGTACGCCTCGGTCATCGTCCACAGGCGGCCGTAGGCGAACGTGATGCCGGCGGGCGGGTCGAAGGGGTGGCCGGGCCACAGGGAGGTGGGGGTCGGCGCCATGGTGGCGCGGTGGTCGCGGGCGCGTTCGCCGGTCTCCGCGAGGCGGGACGCGTACGGCTCGGCGGCCGGGTCGTAGCCGGTGCCGAGGGCGATGTCGAGCCAGCGTCGGCGGAGGGTGTCGTAGGGGTCGGCGGCGGCCGCGACGGGCGTTCCGCCGAGAGCGGGGGGCAGCGCGGCGGCCACGGCGGCCGTCAGGAGGAGGGAGCGTCGGGTCGGTCCGGCGCCGGGCCGGGGGACGTGCGGCCACGTGGGGGTCATGCTCATGACCCTTCCCCGCCGCCGACGCCAACACGTCCCTCGCGGCCGTCCGGGTGAATCCGCCACGCCACGCCGCACCCATCCGTTGAATGTTCAATGGAATAGGTCTACAGTCGTGACCGTTGGATTGGTTGAACGTTCAACATCAAGCGTCCAGGCCCCCAGGAGGACATCATGAGCAGCACCCCCGACCTCGCCACCCTGACCGGCGAGTACACGATCGACCCCGCCCACACCACGATCGGCTTCACCGCGCGCCACGCGATGGTCACCAACGTCAAGGGCAAGTTTCTCGACTTCAGCGGCACGCTACACCTGGACGGCGGCGACCCGAGCCGCTCCACGGCGTCCCTGGACGTCACGATGGACAGCATCGACACGGGGTCCCCTGACCGCGACGGCCACCTGAAGAGCTCGGACTTCTTCAAGACGGACGAGTTCCCGATGATGACCTTCCGCTCCACCGGTGCGGAGTCCCTCGGCGGCGACGACTACCGCATCACCGGCGACCTCACGATCCTCGGCACCACCAAGCCGCTCGCCATCGACCTGGAGTTCAACGGCGCGGCCAAGGACCCCTTCGGCAACGAGCGCGTCGGCTTCGAGGGCAAGGCCGAGATCAAGCGCTCGGAGTGGGGGCTCACCTGGAACGCGGCCCTGGAGACGGGTGGCGTCCTGGTCTCCGACAAGATCAAGCTGAACTTCGACATCTCGGCGATCAAGCAGGGCTGAGGTCCACGTCCGCGGCGGCCCGGAGGCGGACACGCCGGCCGGGCCAGCCGATCGTCCGGTAGATCGCGTTGTACTGGGCGACGGAAAGGTCCGCCGGCATCAGATCGTCGTCCTCGGGGCCCCGGACCGAGGTGGTGTGCCCGTCGGCGACGACGACCAGGTCGTATCCCCGGCTCAGGGCCTGTCGTGCCGTGGTGTCCACGCAGATCTCGGTGGCGAACCCGGTCACGATCACCTCGGTGACGCCGAGTTCCTTCAGAAGTGCGTCGAGGCCGGTGCCCAGGAAGCTGTCCGGCGTGGTCTTGTCGACGACCGGCTCCCCCGCCCGCGGCGCCAGCTCGGGCACGACCTGCCAGCCCTCGGTGCCGAAGACCATGCCCTCGTCCCGCTGCCGGACCGTCACCACCGGCACCCCGGCGGCGCGGGCCCGTTCAGTCAGCCCCGCGATCGCGGCGACCGTCTCGGCACCCCGGTGCGCCACGGCGACCGTGGCGTTCTGCATGTCGATCACGAGGAGTGCGCTGCGGGTCGGCATGGGCTCACCGTAGCCACGCGCGGCCTCAGGCCGCCTCCGCATTTCCCAGCAGCTCCCGCACCGTGTCGAGGGCATGGCCGAACGGGTCCGGGAAGACCCCCACGCCGTGCGCGACCAGCGCGCCCTCGTGGAGCAGCATCAGCGTGCGCGCCAGCCGGTCCGCCCCGGCCGCGTCGATCTCCCGGGCGAGTCCGGTGAAGAGGTCGAGCATCCACCGCTTCTGCCCGGTGATGACCGGATACGCCGGATGGGACGGGTCGCTGATCTCGGCGTGCGCGTTGATCATGCTGCACCCCTTGGCGCCGTACTCCCCCGCCCACACGCGCGACGCCTCGAAGACCGCCAGGACCCGTGCGTCCGGCCCCTGCCCCGCGACCGCTTCGAGGCGGCCGGCGAGGAGCTCCCGCCAGCGCTCGTCACGACCGGCCAGGTACTCCACGACGATCTGCTCCTTCGAGCCGAACCGGTCGTAGAGCGTCTTCTTGGTGACCCCCGCCTCGGCGGCGACGAGGTCCACGCCCACGGCGTGGATGCCGCGCTCGTAGAACAACCGCTCGGCCGCCTCCAGGACACGTCGCGCACCGGGTGTCATGCGGACGCGGTGCAGCTTCTGAACAGGCTCCATGACGGGAAGTATACAGATCTGTATAGTGGGCACCCAAGACGAGTAAACCGATCTGTCTACTCATCGAGTCGGGAAGGTGGGGTCCTCGTGAACGGCCTGCTCTCGGTCGCCTTCGTCCTGTGCTGGAGCTCCGGTTTCATCGGCGCCAAGCTCGGCGCCGGGACCGCGGACGCGACGACGCTCCTGATGTGGCGCTTCGTGCCGCTCGCCCTGGTCCTGATCGCCGTCGCGGCCGTCTCACGCGAGGCGTGGCGCGGGCTGACGCGCCGGGAGACCGGCCGGCAGGTCGCGATCGGCGCCCTGTCGCAGACCGGCTACCTGCTCAGCGTCTACTACGCCATCCAGCTCGGTGTCTCCAGCGGCACCACCGCCCTGATCGACGGCGTGCAGCCGCTGGTCGCCGGCGCGCTCGCCGGTCCCCTGCTGCGGCAGCACGTCTCACGCCGGCAGTGGCTCGGACTCTGGCTGGGGCTGGCCGGCGTCGCCACGGTCACGACGGCCGATGCCGCCGCGGCCGGTGCGGACGTGCCGTGGTGGGCGTACTTCGTGCCCTTCCTCGGCATGCTGTCGCTGGTGGCGGCCACCTTCCTGGAGGGCCGTTCGCGGGCCGCGGTCGCACCCCGGGCCGCGCTGACGATCCACTGCGTGACCAGCGCCGTCCTCTTCTCGGGCCTGGCCTTCGGCGCCGGGGCCGCCGCGCCACCCGCCGACTCGTCCTTCTGGCTGGCGACGGCCTGGCTCGTGGTGCTGCCGACGTTCGGCGGCTACGGGCTGTACTGGCTGATCATGCGCCGGTCCGGTGTCACCGAGGTGAACACCCTGATGTTCCTCATGGCACCGGTCACCGCCGTGTGGGGCGCCCTGATGTTCGGCGAGCACTTCGGGCCGCAGACGGCCGTGGGTCTCGCGGTCGGCCTCGCGGCGGTGGTCGTCGTGCGGCGGGGGGCGAAGCACTCACGGACGACGCGGGTGGAGCGGGTCGAAGAGACCGACGGGACACATCGGGACGCGGACCGCGCAACCGTGCGGGTGTCCTCCCGATGACCACGGTCCGCCGCTCAGAAACCGCCGCCGAAGTCCCCACCGCCGAATCCGCCGCCTCCGCCGAAGTCGCCGAACCCGCCCCCGAAGTCACCGGAGTCGAAGTCGCCACCGGAGACGTCGCCGCCCTCGTGGCCGCCGAAGTCGCCGTAGCCGTCGCCGTAACCGGCGCCGTAGGCCGGGCCGGCCATCATGCTGCCGAGCAGGGTGCCGACCAGCAGGCCCGGCAGGATGCCGGCGCCGAAGTAGCCGCCCGCCCAGGGGCCGTACGCCGGACCCGCGTCCCAGTAGGGGCGGCGGCCCTGGTCGGTGTCCACCTCGCGGACCATCGGGTCCAGCCCGTCGGACAACCGGGCCTGGTCGGCCGCGCAGACCGGCACCTCGCGGGTGGCGCCGCCCGGCGGGGTCCAGGTGGCGTCGGCGACGGACGGGCCGTGACGCGGGTCGAAGAAGCAGGGTGGGCGGCGGTCGGGCAGCGGCCGTCCCTCACGGCGGGCGGCGAGCCGCGCGAGCGAGAAGCGGCCGTCCTCCAGCGACTGGGTGACCGCCCGCACATCCTCCGGTTTGCGGGCGTTGCCCATGAACGTCTTGGCCTGCTCGTACGCGTCGAGGCCGTGTTCGTAGTCCGCGCGCATCGCGTCGTCGGCGCCCGGCTCCCCGGGGTGGAAGTCCAGGCGGTCCAGCTCCTCGCCGAACGCCGTGATGTCCTCGTCGACCACCACCCGCAGCCGCTCCAGCGACTGTCGCTGCTCCTCCTCGCGGCGCAGCCGGTTGCGCCGGGCGATCGCAAAGGCGCCCGCGCCGCCGGCCGCGACGACCGCGCCCGCGGTGATCAGGGCGCCGGTCGGCACGGTGGCGCCGCCGGAGTCCCAGGAGGAGGGGGCCGAGCCGCGTACGCTGCGCAGCGCGTCGTCGACGAAGTCGTTGAGCTGGGCCTTGGTGTCGCCCGCGCCCTGCGCCGCGGTGACCAGGTTGTTCACGCCCTGGCGGCTCAGCACGCTGCTGTCGGCGCGGGCGTCGAACTCGTCGCCGAGACGGACGCCGTACAGGCCGGTGATGCCGGTCTCGGTGCGCAGGTTCTGGAAGAGGTTGTCCGTCGGGAAGTCGGCCGGGAGGACCGCCACGAAGACCGGTTCGCCCGCGTCCTCGATCTTGTCGGCGAGCGCGTCGGCGTCCGCGTCGGAGAGCAGGCCGGAGGCGGCCGGGTCGACGTACACGGGACTCTCGCGCAGGGCCGCCCCGATCTCGGAGACGTCGGCGGCGGCCTGCGCGCCGGGCGCACCGGCCATCAGCACCGCCAGGGCGGCGATGACCGGCGCGATCAGGAGGCGCAGGAGGACTTGAACACGAACGCCCTTCATACCTCGAAAGTACCCGAACACACCTCAATCAGACATAAGTGCGGGTGGGAGATTCGCCGCGGGAGACCGGGTCACGCCGCGGGCGTCACTCCCGCGCGCAGCAGCCCGTACGTGTACGCGTCCTCCAGGGCCTGCCACGAGGCCGCGATGACGTTCTCCCCGACACCCACCGTGGCCCACTCCCCCGTGCCGTCGCTGGTGGAGATGAGGACCCTGGTCGTGGACTGGGTGCCGTGCACGCCCTCCAGGATGCGGACCTTGTAGTCGACCAGGTCCAGCTTGGCCAGCTCCGGATAGAGCTTCTCCAGCGCCACGCGCAGGGACCGGTCCAGGGCGTTGACCGGGCCGTTGCCCTCGGCGGTGGCGACGATGCGCTCGCCCTTGGCCCAGAGCTTGACCGTGGCCTCGTTGGCGTGGCTGCCGTCGGGGCGGTCCTCGGTGATCGCCCGCCAGGACTCGACCTCGAAGTACTTGAGCGGCCTGCCCTCGGCCTCGGCGCGCAGCAGCAGCTCGAAGCTGGCGTCGGCGGCCTCGTAGGTGTAGCCGGCCAGCTCGCGCTCCTTGACCCGCTCGACGACCCGGCCGACCAGTTCGCGGTCGCCGCCGAGGTCGACGCCGAGTTCCTTGCCCTTCAGCTCGATGGAGGCGCGGCCGGCCATGTCGGAGACCAGCATCCGCATGGTGTTGCCGACCAGCTCGGGGTCGATGTGCTGGTAGAGGTCGGGATCGACCTTGATCGCGGAGGCGTGCAGGCCGGCCTTGTGCGCGAAGGCGGAGACCCCGACGTAGGGCTGGTGGGTGGAGGGGGTGAGGTTCACGACCTCGGCGATGGCGTGCGAGATCCGGGTCATCTCGCGCAGCCGGCCCTCGGGCAGCACCTGCTTGCCGTACTTCAGCTCCAGCGCGGCCACGACCGGGAACAGGTTGGCGTTGCCGACGCGCTCGCCGTAGCCGTTGGCCGTGCACTGGACGTGGGTCGCGCCGGCGTCGACGGCGGCCAGGGTGTTGGCGACGGCGCAGCCGGTGTCGTCCTGGGCGTGGATGCCGAGCCGGGCACCGGTGTCGGCCAGCACCGTGGCGACCACGGCCTGGATCTGCGCCGGGAGCATGCCGCCGTTGGTGTCGCAGAGGATGACGACGTCGGCGCCGGCCTCGGAGGCGGTGCGGACGACCGCCTTCGCGTACTCGGGGTTGGCGCGGTATCCGTCGAAGAAGTGCTCGCAGTCGACGAAGACCCGGCGGCCCCGGGCCTTCAGGTGGGAGACCGTGTCGGCCACCATCGCCAGGTTCTCGTCCAGCGTGGTGCGCAGGGCCAGCTCCACGTGCCGGTCGTGGGACTTGGCGACCAGGGTGATCACCTGGGCGCCGGACTCCAGGAGCGCCCTGACCTGGTGGTCCTCGGCGGCGGTCGCGCCCGGACGGCGGGTGGCGCCGAAGGCGACCAACTGGGCGTGCCGGAAGTCGATCTCCTGCTGGGCGCGGGCGAAGAACTCGGTGTCGCGCGGGTTGGCGCCGGGCCAGCCGCCCTCGATGAAGCCCACACCGAAGTCGTCCAGGTGCCGTGCGATGGCCAGCTTGTCCGCGACCGTGAGGTTGATGCCCTCGCGCTGCGCGCCGTCGCGCAGGGTGGTGTCGAAGACGTGGAACGAATCGTCGAGTTCGCTGGTTGCGGTCATGATCTGAAGGCTCCTGTATGGGATCTCGGTCTACCGGAATGACCGGTTCCACCGTCCGTCTATGATCCCTCGCGCTCTCTTCCCGGCTTGGGGTGGGCCAGGAAAACGAAAAACCCCTCGCGGGTGCGAGAGGTCTGCGCGCGGGTCGAGGACGACGGTGTCCGCCCGTACCTGGTCGTACGTGGCGGTCACTGCGGACCGGCGCGCCTGCTGCCAATAATCATGGCGAACGAGAGCACGGGGGCAGTCTGGCACATTCCGTCCATCCGCTCACCGGGCGTCTCAGGATGCGAGCCAGGGCCGGTCAGACGTCCGTGTAGAGGCCGTCCGTCAGGAACTCCCGGACGTGGTCGAGCACCTGCGCCCGGTCCGTCCCCCGCAGGCCGATCGCCACGTGGATGGCGAGGCCGTCGAGGAGCGCCCGCAGCCGGGACGCGAACCGGTCGGGGTCGACGCGGCGGAACTCGCCGCGCGAGACGCCCTCGGCGAGCAGGGCGACCAGGTCGCGGTGCCAGGCGCCCTCGATGGCGGCCTGCCGGTCGCGGGCGTCGTCCTCGGCGTTCTGCGAGCGGTTCCACACCTCCAGCCACAGCGTCCAGTGCGGGTCGCGGTGGCCGTCGGGGACGTAGAGGTCGACGTACTCCTGGAGCCGTTCACGGGCGGTGCCGGGCCGGGTGAGCAGCCGGCCGCGTTCCACGCCCAGGCGGCCCTCGCTCCACTCCAGGGTGCGCAGCAGCAGCTCGTCCTTGGAGTGGAAGTAGTACAGGAGGTGGCCGCTGCTCATGCCGACCTCGCGGCCGAGCGCCGCCATGGTCAGCTTCTCCAGGCCGCGCTCGGCGATCATCTCCATGGCGGCGGCGAGCACGTCCTCACGCGGCGGCGCCTGTCTGCGCCCACCACCGGCCATGTCCCGCTCCTAGACTTTCGGCTGCTGCTGCGTGATGCAGTGGATGCCCCCGCCACCCGCGAAGATCGTACGCGCGTCCACCAGGGTCACCGTCCGCCGAGGGTGCAGGCGGCGGAAGATGCCGGCCGCGATCTCGTCGCGCGGGTCGTCGAAGGCGCACAGGACGACGCCGCCGTTGCACAGGTAGTGGTTGATGTAGGAGTAGTCGGCCCAGTGGCCGTCGGCCTCCAGGACGGTCGGGGCGGGCACCTCGACGACCTCCAGTCGGCGGCCCCGGGCGTCGGTGGCGGCGCGCAGGACGCCGATGGCCTCCTTGGTCACCTCGTGGTCGGGGTGGGCCGGGTCCGGCTGGTGGTGGGCGACGACGACGCCCGGCGCGGCGAAGGCGGCGACGATGTCGACGTGGCCGAGGGTGCCGAACCCGTTGGGCGGGTAGTCGCCGGTGAGGCCGCGGGGCAGCCAGATCGCCCTGCTGGTGCCGAGGTGGGCGTGCACCTCCGCCTCGACCCGCTCCTTCGTCCAGCCGGGGTTGCGTTCGGGCCCGAGCTGCACGGTCTCGGTGAGCAGCACGGTGCCCTCGCCGTCGACGTGGATGCCGCCGCCCTCGTTGACGAGCGGCGAGGCATAGGTCCGGGCGCCCGCGAGGTCGGCGACGTGCGCGCCGATCTTCGCGTCGTGCTCCCAGCGGGCCCACTCCTGCGCGCCCCAGCCGTTGAAGGTCCAGTCGACCGCGGCCAGCCCGTCCGGTCCGGTGAGGAAGGTGGGGCCGATGTCCCGCATCCACGCGTCGTCCAGCTCCCGTTCAACGGTGTCGATGCCGTCGCCGAGCAGCGCCCGCGCCTCGGCGGACCGGCCCGGACCGCACACCACGGTCACCGGTTCGAAGCGGCGCACGGCGCGGGCGACACCGGCCCAGGCGATGTGCGCGGCGGCCAGGTCCCCGGGGTCCTCGAAGGTGGGGTTGGGGCCCGGCCACGCCATCCAGGTGCGTTCGTGCGGGGCCCACTCGGCGGGCATGCGGAAGCCGTCGGCGGCAGGGGTCATGGCGGGCACCTTCACAGGAAGTAGAGGCGGTTGAGGGATACGGACTCGGCGGGTTCGGAGCGCAGCGGGTCGCCGTCCAGGGTGACCAGGCCGGTGCGCCGGTCGACGTCGACCTGTCCGGTGCGGGAGTTCAGGCGCAGGTCGGCCGGTCCGATGCCGCGGGTGCCGCGCACGGCGACCCGGCGGCGGCGGGTGGGCATCGTGTCGTGCCCCTGATCCACGGCGGCCTGCGCGACGAAGGCGACCGAGATCTCGGCGGGGGTGGCGCCGTGCGCGCCGAACTGCGGGCCGAGGACGAGGGGTTCGCAGGTGTCGGTCGCCGCGTTCGGGTCGCCGACCACGCCGTACGCCGGGAAGCCCGCCTTGAGGACGAGCTGCGGCTTGGCGCCGAAGTACTCCGGGCGCCACAGCACGATGTCGGCGAGCTTGCCGGCCTCGATGGAGCCGACCTCGTGCGCGAGGCCGTGGGCGATGGCGGGGTTGACGGTCAGCTTCGCCATGTAGCGCAGGACGCGCTCGTTGTCGTTGTCGTCGTCGGGGGCGCCGAACTCGGCCTTCATCTTGCCGGCCATCGCGAAGGTGCGGCGGACCGTCTCGCCGGCCCGGCCCATGCCCTGGGCGTCGGAGGAGGTGATGCCGATGGCTCCCAGGTCGTGCAGCACGTCCTCGGCGCCCATGGTCCCTTCGCGGATGCGGTCGCGGGCCATGGCGGCGTCGCCCGGCAGTTCGGTCTTGAGGTCGTGGACGGAGACGATCATGCCGTAGTGCTCGGCCACCGCGTCCCGGCCAAAGGGCAGGGTGGGGTTGGTGGAGGAGCCGATGACGTTGGGGACGCCGGCCATCTTCAGCACGTTGGGGACGTGTCCGCCGCCGCAGCCCTCGATGTGGAAGGCGTGGATGGTGCGGCCCTCCAGGACACGGAGGGTGTCCTCGACCGACAGGCACTCGTTGAGGCCGTCGCTGTGCAGGGCGACCTGGACGTCGTGCTCCTCGGCGACGCGCAGGGCGGTGTCGAGGGCGCGGCTGTGGGCGCCCATGTCCTCGTGCACCTTGAAGCCGGACGCGCCGCCCTCGGCCAGCGCCTCGATCAGCGGTGCCTCGTGGGACGAGGACCCCCGGCCCAGGAACCCGATGTTGACCGGCCAGGCGTCGAAGGCGCCGAAGGCGTGCTTCAGCGCCCAGGGCGAGTTGACGCCGACGCCCCAGACCGGCCCGAACTCCTGGCCGATGACCGTCGTCACGCCGGAGGCGAGCGACGCCTCCATGATGCGCGGGGAGAGCAGGTGGACGTGGGTGTCGACGGCTCCGGCGGTGGCGATCAGGCCCTCGCCGGAGACGATGGACGTGCCGGTGCCGACGACCACGTCGACGCCGTCGAGGGTGTCGGGGTTGCCGGCCCGGCCGATGGCGTGGATGCGGCCCTCGCGGATGCCGATCGACACCTTGCGGATGCCCTGGACCGCGTCGATGACCACGACGTTGCTGATGACGACGTCGCAGGTCTCGCGCACCGCGGCGGCCTTGAGGTGCAGCCCGTCGCGGGCGGTCTTGCCGAACCCGGCCAGGAACTCGTCGCCCTGGAGCTGGGCGTCGGACTCGACGCGGATCACCAGCCCCGAGTCGCCGAGGCGCAGCCGGTCGCCCGCACGGGGGCCGTGGGTGGCGGCGTAGGCGTACGGGTCGATGTGGATCGACTCGCTGATCTCGCGTCCCTTGGAGCGGCTCATCGCACGCCTCCTTCCGGTGATCCGTCTGCTACGGGGGGCACGCCCAGGTATCCGCAGGCCGCCGCCCGCCGCAGGGCCTCCTCCTTGGCGCCCGGCGCGTCCAGCGGCCCGTCGACCAGTCCGGCGAACCCGATCGCGACCCGCCGCCCGCCGATGGGCACCAGGCCGACCTCGGCGCTCTCGCCGGGCCCGAAGCGGACCGAGGACCCGGCGGGGACGGCGAGACGCATGCCGTAGGCCCGCTCGCGGTCGAAGTCCAGGCGCGGGTTGGCCTCGAAGAAGTGGAAGTGGGAGGTCACGGAGACCGGCACGGTCGCGCTGTTGGTGACCGGCAGCCGGAGCGCCGCCTCGGGTTCGGCGTGGTCGGGACCCGGCAGCAGGGCCCCCGGGCCCGCCGGGCCCAGTCCCCCGCCCCCGATCGGGGCGGAGACGACCGCGAGCCGGGAGCCGTCGTCGAAGACGGCCTCCACATGGACCTCGGTGACCACGTCCGCGACGCCTGGCAGCACGTCGTCCGGGCCGAGCACGGACCGGGCCCGCTCGACGGCCTCGGCGAGACGGGCACCGTCGCGAGCGGCCTCGCACACGGTGTCCGCGATCAGCGCGGTCGCCTCCGGCACGTTCAGCCGGAGCCCGCGGTTCCGACGGGCCCGGGCCAGCTCGGCCGCCCCGAAGAGCAGCAGCCGGTCACGTTCCGTGGGGGTCAGTCTCACGACGCGGCACCTCCTTGCTATCCCGACCTTAGAACACCACTCTAAACAGGGCATCCCTGGAACGGAACCATTGACGGGCGGCACAAGCAGACGTCACATTGAACGTCGCTCTAAACCAACAGGCGGCCGTCGAAGGAGACCAGCCATGCCGATCGAACAGTGCGGAGTCGACACCATCCCCGAGGAGGAACGCACCAGCGGACCCAGGGATCTCGTCTCGATCCTGCTGGGCTCCAACCTCTGCCTCGGCGTGATCGTCTTCGGCTGGCTGCCGCCGTCCTTCGGCCTGGGCTGGTGGGCGTCGGTCGGCGCGGTGGTGGCGGGCACGGTCGTCGGCACGCTGTTCACGGCACCGCTCGCGCTGGTCTCGCTGCGCACCGGCACCAACCTGTCCACGTCGTCCGGCGCCCAGTTCGGTGTGCGCGGGCGGCTGGTGGGTTCGGTGGTCGGGCTGCTGCTGGCCCTCGGCTACACGGCGCTGACCGTGTGGATCGGCGGGGACGTGATGATGGGCGTGCTCGGCCGCCTCTTCGGACTCCCGCAGGGCGGGGCCGCGTACGCCGTCGTCTACGGCCTGCTCGCCGCGGCGACCGTCGCGGGCGCGGTCTACGGCTACCGGGTGCTGCTCGCCATGTCCAAGGTGCTGGCCTACGCCATGACGGCCCTGCTGGTCCTGGGCGTGATCGCCTACGCCCCCGACTTCACCACCGCCGCGCTCCCGGAGGCCGGAGGGTACCTGCTGGGCGGCTTCTGGCCGACGTGGCTGCTTGCCGCCGTGGCCGCGGGACTGTCCGGGCCGATCGCCTTCATCACGCTGCTCGGCGACTACACCCGCTACATCTCACCGGCCCGCTTCTCCTCGCGCCGGGTGCTGCACGCGACCTGGCTGGGGCTGATGCTGGGGCTGCTCGTGCCGCAGCTCTTCGGCACCTTCACGGCGTACGCCGCCCGTGCCGCCCTCGACTACGCGGGCCCGCTGGTCGACGCCGCCCCCGCCTGGTACCTGGTCCCGCTGCTGCTGGCCGCCTCGGCCGGCTCGGTGGGCAACGCCGGGCTGATGCTCTACTCGATGGGCCTCGACCTGGACGCCATCCTGCCGCGCGCCTCCCGCGCCCGCGCCACCTGTGCCGTCGCCGTCGTCGCCACGGCCTGCGTGTTCGCCGGGCACTACGCCTGGGACGCGCAGTCGGCGATGACGTCGTTCGTGCTGCTGCTCACGGCGATCGGCACGCCGTGGGCGGTCATCACGATGATCGGCTCGGTCCGCTGCGGCGGGGTGTACGACGCCGACGCGCTCCAGGTCTTCAACCGCCGCGCGCGGGGCGGGATCTACTGGTACCGCGCCGGCTGGAACGTCCCCGCGACGGCCGCCTGGGCGGTGGGCGCGACGGTGGGCGTCCTGGCCGTGTCCCTGCCGTCCTACGAGGGCCCCCTGCTCTCCCTGACCGGCGGGGTGGACTGCAGCTTCCTGCTGTCGGGGCTGGTGGGCGGGGTGGTGTACGTACTGCTGGCGCAGAGCCCGGGCTCGTTCCCGGCGGAGCCCGCGGTGGCCCACCCGGCCCAGCCGGTGTTCGAGGACGAGGCCGTTTAGGCCGAAGCGGGGGTCCGGGGGCGCAGCCCTCAGCGAGGCCCGCCCCCACGCCGGTACGTCAGGCCAGCCGGTGCATCCAGCCGTGCTTGTCCTCGGCGGTGCCCCGCTGGATGTCCAGCAGCGCCGTACGCAGCCGCTGCGTCACCTCACCCGGCTCGCCCCCGCTCTGCTTCCACTCCACCCCGGCCCGCTTCACCGTGCCGACCGGCGTGATCACGGCGGCGGTGCCGCAGGCGAAGACCTCGGTGAGGGTGCCGTTCTCCGAGTCGCGCTGCCACTGCTCGACCGAGACGCGGCCCTCCTCCGCCTCGTAGCCGAGGTCACGGGCGACGGTGAGCAGGGAGTCGCGGGTGACGCCCTCCAGGATGGAACCGGTGAGGGAGGGCGTGATGATCTTGTCGCCGTACACGAAGTACAGGTTCATGCCGCCCAGTTCCTCGACCCACTGGTGCTCGACCGCGTCGAGGTAGCAGACCTGGTCGCAGCCCTTGGCCGCCGCCTCGGCCTGCGCGAGCAGCGACGCCGCGTAGTTGCCGCCGGTCTTGGCGTCGCCCATGCCGCCGGGGACGGCGCGGACGCGGTCCTCGGAGACCCAGATGGAGACCGGCTTGACGCCGCCCGGGAAGTAGGCGCCGGCCGGGGAGGCGATGACCAGGAAGAGGTACTCGCCGGCCGGCTTGACGCCCAGGCCGACCTCGGTCGCGATCATGAAGGGGCGCAGGTAGAGGGACTCCTCGCCACCGTGCGCCGGGACCCAGTCCTGGTCCTGGCGGACCAGCGCGTCGCACGCCTCGATGAACGTCTCCACCGGCAGCTCGGGCATGCCGAGGCGGCGCGAGGACGCCTGGAAGCGGCGGCCGTTCTTCTCCGGCCGGAAGGTGGCGACGCTCCCGTCGGGTCGGCGGTAGGCCTTCAGTCCCTCGAAGATCTCCTGCGCGTAGTGCAGGACCATGGTGGCCGGGTCGAGGGAGAGCGGGGCGTACGGGACGAGCTGGCCGTCGTGCCAGCCGCGGCCCTCGGTCCACTTGATCGTCACCATGTGGTCGGTGAAGTGGCGGCCGAATCCGGGGTTGGCCAGAATCGCCTGCCGCTCCGCGTCGGAGAGCGGGTTGGCGGAGGGCTTGAGCTCGATCGTGCGCGTCGTCATGGGTTGATGTCCTTCACCGGTTTGATTGTGACGGGCCGCTGTCACGCCCGTACGGCCGGTGGCCGGTGCTAGGACGTCCGAGCATTCCCTCATGTCACGACTTCGCGTTCGAGTATCGCGCGCGGCCGGCGACGGATGAAACGGGGTGAATGCGGCCCAGGGTCTGATGGTCGCACCTGGCGGACGCAGGAGAAAGCCGCCGGATGCCTTGTTTCTCGGACCCGGCGGCTTCGAAAGGTTGGATTTCGAGTGCGCCGGATCAGCCGGCTACTCGGGCGGCGAGCGCGTCGCCGATCTCGGAGGTGCTGCGCGCCGGCAGGTCGCCGCGCTCGCCGAGGTCGGTGGAGACGGCCCCCTCGATCCGGGCCGCCTCGCCCTCGTACCCGAGGTGGCGCAGGAGCAGGGCGACGGACAGGACCGTGGCGGTCGGGTCGGCCTTGCCCTGGCCGGCGATGTCGGGCGCGGAGCCGTGCACCGGCTCGAACATCGAGGGGAAGTCGCCGGACGGGTTGATGTTCCCGCTGGCGGCGACGCCGATGCCGCCGGAGACGGCCGCGGCGAGGTCCGTGATGATGTCGCCGAAGAGGTTGTCGGTGACGATGACGTCGAAGCGCTCGGGCTGGGTGACCAGGAAGATCGTGGCGGCGTCGACGTGGATGTAGTCGGTGGTGACCTCGGGGTACTCCGCGGCCACCTTGTTGAAGATGTCGGTCCACAGGTGGCCCGCGAAGGTCAGCACGTTGTTCTTGTGGACCAGCGTGAGCTTCTTGCGGGGGCGGGCCTGGGCGCGGGCGAAGGCGTCGCGGACGACGCGCTCGACACCGTAGGCCGTGTTGACGGAGACCTCGGTGGCGACCTCGTGCTCGGTGCCCTTGCGGATGGTGCCGCCGTTGCCGGTGTACGGGCCTTCGGTGCCCTCGCGGACGACGACGAAGTCGATCTCCGGCTGTCCGGCGAGCGGGGTGGCGACACCCGGCAGCAGCTTGGACGGGCGCAGGTTGACGTGGTGGTCGAAGGCGAAGCGGAGCTTGAGCAGGAAGCCGCGCTCCAGGACGCCGGACGGCACCGTCGGGTCGCCGATGGCGCCGAGCAGGATGGCGTCGTGGCCCTTGAGGGCGTCGAGGTCGGCGTCGGTGAGGGTCTCACCGGTGGCGTGGTAGCGCCGGGCACCGAAGTCGAACTCCTTGGTCTCCAGCTTCACATCCTGCGGAAGGACGGCGGAGAGCACCTTCAGGCCTTCGGCCACGACCTCCTGGCCGATGCCGTCACCGGGGATCACTGCGAGATTGAGGCTGCGAGAACTTGCCGACATGTGCGGCACCCTACTCCTCGTCCCACGGGATGACATGAGGCGTCCGGCATGCGGACGCCTCGCGCCCGTGGCTCAGTGTCCGGTGGAGCCGCCGTTGTCCCGGCGGTCGAGGGCGCGCTGGAGGGCGGCCGCGGCGTTCTTGCGGTCGGAGTCGGCGCTGCGGGAGAGGTGGCGGACTCGGCGGCGGACGGTCGTCTCGGCCATGGGAATCGACTCCTTCGGCACTAAGGGAGCGCGGAGAGCGAGCGGTACGGAGAGACGCCGGAAGGGGCGGGGAGCGCGGTGCCGCAGGGGTTGCCTGCGCGGGGCCCGGCTCACGACCGCCATCCGCTCGATCGAGCGGTACGTTCGGCTCCTACAAAGCTAAGGGAGTGCGGAGCGTCTGTCTCCACAATTACTCGGACTTCCTACTATCTGAGACGGTGCCCTCGGTCACACGCCCCCGAACTGCGAAAACGCCCGGGGGGCCAGGTCGGTCGACCTGGCCCCCCGGGCGTCACTCACAGGGCGTCAGCCCATGTGCGGGTACGTGTAGTCGGTCGGCGCGACCAGCGTCTCCTTGATGGCGCGGGTCAGCGTCCAGCGCATCAGGTTCTGCGGGGCGCCGGCCTTGTCGTTGGTGCCGGAGGCACGACCGCCGCCGAAGGGCTGCTGGCCGACCACGGCGCCGGTCGACTTGTCGTTGATGTAGAAGTTGCCGGCCGCGTAGCGCAGCTTCTCCATCGTGTACGCCGCCGCCGCACGGTCGTTGGAGATGACCGAGCCGGTGAGGGCGTAGTCGGAGACGGACTCCATCTGGGTGAGCATCTCGTCGTACGCGTCGGCCTTGCTGTCGTCGTAGACGTGCACGGCGAGGAACGGGCCGAAGTACTCGGTGCGGAAGACCTCGTTCTCCGGGTCGGTGCACTCGACGACGGTCGGGCGGACGAAGTAGCCGACCGAGTCGTCGTAGGAGCCGCCCGCGACGATGGTGCAGGTCTCGTCGGCCTTGGCGCGGTCGATGGCCGCCTTGTTCTTGGCGAAGGACCGCGCGTCGATGACGGCGCCGACGAAGTTCGACAGGTCGGTGACGTCACCCATGGTGAGGTAGTCGACCTCGGCGGCGAACTCCTCCTTGAAACCGGAGTTCCAGATGGACGCCGGGATGTACGCGCGGGAGGTGGCGCTGCACTTCTGGCCCTGGTACTCGAAGGCACCGCGGGTCAGCGCGGTCTTGAGCACCGCGCGGTCGGCGCTCGGGTGGGCGACGAGGAAGTCCTTGCCGCCGGTCTCGCCGACCAGGCGCGGGTAGGTGCGGTACTTCTCGATGTTGTTGCCGACCGTCTTCCACAGGTGCTGGAAGGTCTTGGTCGAACCGGTGAAGTGGATGCCCGCGAGGTCCCGGTGCTCCAGGGCGACCTCGGAGACCGCGATGCCGTCGCCGGTGACGAGGTTGATGACGCCCTTGGGCAGCCCGGCCTCCTCGAGGAGCTGCATCAGCAGCACGGCGGCGTGGGTCTGCGTCGGGGACGGCTTCCAGACCACCACGTTGCCCATGAGGGCCGGGGCGGTGGGCAGGTTGGCCGCGATCGCGCTGAAGTTGAACGGCGTGATCGCGTAGACGAAGCCCTCCAGCGGGCGGTGGTCCATGCGGTTCCACACGCCCTGGGAGTTGGCCGGGGGCTGCTCGGCCAGGATGTTGCGGGCGTAGTGGACGTTGAAGCGCCAGAAGTCGATCAGCTCGCAGGGGCTGTCGATCTCGGCCTGCTGGGCCGTCTTGGACTGGCCGAGCATCGTGGAGGCGGCGATGGTCTCGCGCCACGGGCCGGACAGCAGCTCGGCGGCGCGCAGGATGATCGCCGCGCGGTCGTCGAAGGACATCGCGCGCCACGCCGGGGCCGCGGCCAGGGCGGCGTCGATCGCGTCCTGGGCGTCCTGCTGGGTGGCGTTGGCGTAGGTGCCCAGGCGGGACTTGTGGTTGTGCGGCTGCACGACGTCGAAGCGCTCACCGCCGCCCATCCGCTTGACGCCGCCGATGGTGCAGGGCAGGTCGACCGGATTGTCGGCCAGCTCCTTGAGCTTGACCTCCAGACGGGCACGCTCGGGCGAGCCGGGGGCGTAGCCGTGCACCGGCTCGTTGACGGGGGTGGGGACCTGGGTCACAGCGTCCATGGTTTCCGTTACTCCTTACTGAGCGGTCTTGCGAGCGGGTGCGGGCTCAGCCCTTGCTGACCATCGAGCGGGCGAAGAACCGGAGGTTCGCCGGCTTCTCCGCCAGACGGCGCATGAAGTAGCCGTACCAGTCGGTGCCGTAGGCGGTGTAGACGCGCATGCGGTGGCCCTCGGCGGCCAGCCGCAGGTGCTCGTCGCCGCGGATGCCGTACAGCATCTGGAACTCGTACTCGTCGAGCTTGCGCCCGGCGGTGCGGGCCAGCTCCTGGGCGATGGAGATCAGGCGCGGGTCGTGCGACCCGATCATCGGGTAGCCCTCGCCCTCCATCAGGGTGCGCAGGATGCGGACGTACGCCTTGTCGATCTCGTGGCGCTGCTGGTACGCGACCTCTGCGGGCTCCTTGTAGGCGCCCTTCACCAACCGTACGCGAGAGCCGCTGTCGGCGAGGCGGCGCGCGTCGGCCTCGGTGCGGAAGAGGTAGGCCTGGATGACGCAGCCCGTCTGCGGGACGTCCTTCCGCAGCTCGTCGTGGATGGCGAACATCGAGTCGAGGGTGGTGTGGTCCTCGGCGTCGAGGGTGACGGTGGTGCCGATCTCGGCGGCGGCCTCGACGACCGGGCGGACGTTCTTCAGGGCCAGCTCGTGGCCGCCGTCCAGCGCCTGGCCGAACATCGACAGCTTGACCGACATCTCGGCGCGGGTGCCGAGGTCCAGCGGCTTCAGCCGGTCGATCAGCTCCAGGTAGGCGTCGCGGGCGGCCTCGGCCTGCTCGGGGGTCGTGATGTCCTCGCCGACGACGTCCATCGTCAGTTCCAGGCCCCGGTCGGTCAGGTCCCGGATGATCGGCACGATCTCGTCGACCGTCTCGCCGGGGATGAACCGGTCGACGACCGGCTTGGTCACGGGCGCGGCCGACACCAGCCGGCGCATCCGGTCGCTGCGCGACGCGGCGAGAATCACGGGACCCAGCACGGGGCACCTCCACTTACCAACCAACACGAGGCCGTAGCCCGACGGACGGGGGACGGCACGGAGAACCACCGTGAAATCTAAGGATCCCCCCGATCGTCGGCCATCGACAGCTGTCACGCATCCGTGCCGCAGATCTCAGACATGTGTATGAAAGCGGCGCGCAAATGCGGCAGAATGCCCGGGTGACGACGGATTCCAAGGGTGACTACCAGGAGCTGGTCGACGAGATCTCCGAGCTGCTGGGCGCCCCGGCGACCCTGGAGAACCGCGACTTCGAGCTGATCGCCTTCGGTGCCTACGACAGCGAGGGCGACCTCGACCCCTCCGCCCTGGACCCGGTGCGCACCCGCTCGATCCTCACCCGGCGTTCCACCGCGGCCGTCCGGGCCTGGTTCGAGGGCTTCGGCATCACCCGCGCCACCGGCCCGGTCCGCATCCCGCCGACCCCGGAGGCGGGGGTGTACCGGGGGCGCACCTGTCTGCCGGTACGCCATCGGGGCGTGGTCCTCGGCTATGTGTGGCTCCTGGACACCGACCCCGGTCCGACGGAGCGGCAGCTGACCGCGGCCATGGCGGTGACCGCCCGGATCGGCGCGCTGCTCGCGGACGAGGCGCAGCACGGCGCGGACCTGAGCCGGGAGCTGCGGGCGGTGCTGACCGCGGAGCGGGACTGGCAGCGGGACATGGCGGTGGCGGAGCTGCGCACCGCGCTGGGTGCCCGCGCGGACGCCCTGCACGCGGTGGTCTGCGTGGCGCCCTGGCCGTCGGCCGATCCCGAGGACGCGCCCTCGGTCCGCACGGTGCCGGCGGCGACGGCGCTGTGCACGGTGCCGTGGGGCACCGCGGGCGAGTCGCTGGCCCTGCTGGTGCGGCTGCGCTCGGCGGACGTGCTGACCCCGGCGACCTCGGCGGCGGGCCGGCTCCTCGAACGGGCCCGTGGCGGCGGGCTCGCGGCCGGGGTCTCCGCGCCGCGCTCCGGACTGGCGGAGCTGGGGGCGGCCTGGTGGGAGGCGTCGGCGGCGGCGCGGGCGGCACGCGCGGAGTCCCGCTTCGGTCCGGTCGCGGAGTGGACGTCCATCGGGGCGTTCCGCCTGCTGACCGCGCTGCCCGCGCGGTCCGCGCACGACCCCGCCCTACGGGTCCTGCTCTCCCCCGCCCACCGGGAGCTGGTCCGCACCGCCGAGACCTACCTCGACCGCGCGGGCCAGGCCGGCCGCGCCGCCGCCGAGCTGGGCATCCACCGCCAGACCCTGTACTACCGCCTCTCCCGCGTCGAACAGCTCACCGGCCTGGACCTGGACGACGGGGAGGACCGGCTGCTGCTGCACATGGCGCTCAAGGCGCGGCGTCTGTAGCGGCCTCCATCACCCGGCGCAGGCCGGCGGCGAGCGCCGCGCCGTCGGGCGCCGACTCCGGGTCGAACGTCCACTGGGCGATGAGGCCCGTCATCAGGGTCACGTAGAACATGCCGAGGGTGTCCGCCGTGTCGTCGGTCACGTCCTCCTCCCGGCCGCCCATCAGCAGCGGGATCAGACCGCGTCCGGCCTCGCGCTGGGCCGCCGCCAGATGGGCGCGGACCTCGGGGAGCCGGTCACCGAAGGCGACGATCTCCATGCTGAGCCGCCACAGCGAGCCGGGCTCCTTCATGGTGGCGATGATGTTCGACCACACCCGCTCGAACCGCTCCAGGGAGCCGGGCCGTGCCTCGTCCAGGGTTCCGTCCCCCTCGAAGGCGTCGCCCATGCCCTCCACCAGCGCGACGTAGGCCTGCGCGAGCAGCGCGTCCTTCGACCCGTAGTGGTAGCCGATGGAGGCCAGGTTGGTACCCGACTCCCGCACGATGTCGCGTGCGGTCGTGCGCACGAAGCCCTTGTCGAGCAGGCAGCGCTTGGCGCCCTCGAGCAGATCCTCACGGTGTCCCATGGCCACACCCTACCCGTCGCGCTATACATGTGTCTTACACAGTCGTTCTAGACACACGTATAAGACGTGCGTACAGTCCTCGGCATGACACCGAACCCGACCCGGGCCGGCCGCCGCGAGTGGACCGCCCTGACCGTGCTGATGCTTCCGCTGCTCCTGGTCTCGATGGACGTCTCGGTCCTCTACTTCGCGATCCCCGAGATCAGCGCGGACCTGGCCCCGAGCGGCACCCAGCAGCTGTGGATCTTCGACATCTACGGCTTCGTGCTGGCCGGGCTGCTGATGACCATGGGCGCGCTGGGCGATCGCATCGGCCGGCGCAGGCTGCTCCTCGTGGGTGCGGTTGCCTTCGGTGCCGCCTCCCTGCTCGCGGCCTACGCGCACACCGCCGAGACGCTGATCGCGGCCCGCGCGGTCCTCGGCATCGGCGGCGCCACCCTGATGCCGTCGACGATGGCGCTGGTCCGCACGATGTTCACCGACCCCTCCCAGCGGGCGAAGGCGATCGGGCTGTGGTCCGGGGTGATGACGGCCGGGATCGCGCTCGGCTCGGTCATGAGCGGCGTCCTCGTCGAGCACTTCTGGTGGGGGTCGGTCTTCCTGGTCAACCTGCCGGCGATGGCCCTGCTGCTGATCCTCGGCCCGCTGCTGCTCCCCGAGTCCCGCAACCCCTCCCCCGGCCGCTTCGACCTGCTGAGCGTCCCGCTGTCGATGGCGGCCGTGCTGCCCGTCGTCTACGGCCTGAAGGAACTGCCCTCCGAGGGCTGGAACGTCCGCTACGTCGTCTCGATCACCGTCGGTCTGCTGTTCGCGGCGCTGTTCGTGCACCGTCAGCGCACGTCGGCCTCGCCGATGATCTCGCCGGCCCTCTTCCGCGGCCACGGCTTCACCCCGGCGCTCGTCCTCAACACCGTGTCGGCCTTCGGGATGATGGGCTCCGCGTACTTCTCCACGCAGTACCTTCAGTCGGTCCTGGGCAAGAGCGCGCTGGAGGCCGCACTGTGGAGCCTGCTGCCGTCGGTGCTCATCGGCGTCGCCGCACCGGTCGCCGCCCAGCTGGTCCAGCGCGGTGTCGAGCGCGCGTACGTCGTGACGGCCGGCTTCGGCACGGGGGCGGTCGGTTACGTGCTGATGGCCCTGGCCGGTACCGGCTCGCTGTGGCTGGTGCTGACCGCGTGCGGGGTACTGGCCGCCGGCATCGTCGTCGTGATGTCCCAGCTCACCGACCTGGCGCTGAGTTCGGCCCCGGTCGAGAGGGCGGGCTCGGCCTCCTCACTGCTGGAGACCGGCACGGAGTTCGGCGGCGCGCTGGGGATGGCCGCCCTCGGCTCCATCGGTACCGCGCTCTACCGCCACGGCATGCCGTCGGACGCACCCGCTCCGGCCCAGGAGACCCTCGGCGGCGCGCTGGCCGTCGCCGCCGAACTGCCCGGGCGCGCGGGAGACGTCCTGGCGACGGCGGCACGCGAGGCGTTCGCCGACGGCATGCGGGGCGCCGCGCTCGCGGGGGCGCTGGTGCTCCTGGCGGCCGCGGGGCTGGCGGCGATGGGTCTGCGGCACATCAGGGTGCGTCCGGAAGCGCCCACGGAAAACGCCGAACAGGCTGACCGACTCAGCCCGTCCGGCGCTTGAGAACGCGGTTGTTCAGACCAGGTTCACCGACCGGGCCGACGTCGCGCCGATCTCCGCCGCGACCTCCGCCAGCACCCCGGAGGGCACCGTGTCGTCGACGGTCAGCACGGCCAGCGCCTCGCCGCCGACCGTCGCACGGGCGACCTGCATGCCGGCGATGTTGATGCCGGCCTCGCCGATGACGCGGCCGACGGTGCCGACGACGCCGGGACGGTCCTCGTAGCGCAGGACGACCATGTGGTCGGCGAGGGCGAGGTCGACGTCGTACTCACCGACGGCGACGATCTTCTGGAGGTGCTTCGGGCCGGCCAGCGTGCCGGAGACCGACACCTCCTCGCCGTCCGCGAGGGTGCCGCGCACCGTGACGACGTTGCGGTGCTCCGGGGACTCCGAACTGGTGGTCAGCCGGACCTCGACGCCGCGCTCCTGGGCGAACAGCGGGGCGTTGACGTAGGACACCGTCTCGTCGACGACGTCCTCGAAGACACCCTTGAGGGCGGAGAGCTCCAGCACCTTCACGTCGTGCTGGGTGATCTCGCCGTAGACCTCGACGTCGAGGCGGACGGCGACCTCGCCGGCGAGCGCGGTGAAGATCCGGCCGAGGCGCTCGGCGAGCGGCAGACCCGGCTTGACGTCCTCGGCGATCACTCCGCCCTGGACGTTGACCGCGTCCGGGACCAGCTCACCGGCGAGGGCGAGCCGCACCGACTTGGCGACCGCGATGCCGGCCTTCTCCTGGGCCTCGTCGGTGGAGGCGCCGAGGTGCGGGGTGGCGACGACCTGGTCGAACTCGAACAGCGGCGAGTCCGTGCACGGCTCCTTGGCGTACACGTCCAGGCCGGCGCCCGCGACGCGGCCCTCCTTGAGCGCCGAGTACAGCGCCGCCTCGTCGACGATGCCGCCACGCGCGGCGTTGACGATGCGGACGCTCGGCTTGACCCTGCGCAGCGCCTCGTCGCCGATCAGGCCGAGGGTCTCGGGGGTCTTGGGCAGGTGGACGGTGATGAAGTCGGAGACCTCGAGCAGCTCGTCCAGCGACAGCACCTTGACGCCCATCTGCGCGGCCCGCGCGGGCTGCACGTAGGGGTCGTAGGCGACGACCTTCATGCCGAAGGCCGACATGCGCTGCGCGACGAGGGCGCCGATGCGGCCGAGGCCGACGACACCGAGGGTCTTCTCGGCCAGTTCGACGCCGGTGTACTTGCTGCGCTTCCACTCGCCGTTCTTCAGCGCGGCGTTGGCCTGCGGGATGTTGCGGGCGGTGGCGACGATCAGGCCGCAGGCCAGCTCGGCGGCGGTCACGATGTTGGACGTCGGCGCGTTGACGACCATCACGCCGGCCTTGGTGGCGGCGGAGACGTCGACGTTGTCCAGGCCGACCCCGGCCCGGGCGACGACCTTCAGCTTCTTGGCGGCGGCGATGGCCTCGGCGTCGACCTTGGTGGCGGAGCGGACCAGGATCGCGTCCACGTCGGCGATGGCGGGGAGCAGTTCGGCCCGGTCCGCGCCGTTGCACTGGCGGATCTCGAAGTCGGGGCCGAGCGCGTCCACGGTCGCGGGCGACAGCTCTTCGGCGATGAGTACGACAGGTTTCGAGCTCACGTGAGTCCTCACAAGTCCAATGCGGACGGCCGTCCCGACGGCCGCATTCGGTGTCGCTAAGCCGCGTGGAAGACGCACGACGCTGTGGGCCTGACGCGTATGTGTTCAGCAGTCTAGTGGCGTGGCGGACGTCGTCCCGCGCCTCTGCGGAAGGATCACCCGTCCGTGGCTGGACGGGATGGACAACGCCGTGCGCCCGACGTTACCCCGGGTTCGCCGAAGGGGCCGGAGCGGCGTCGCTCCGGCCCCCGGCGGTGAGGACTACGCCTCTTCGTCGACCCAGCTCATGAGCTTGCGCAGCTCCTTGCCGGTGGTCTCCAGCAGGTGCTCGGAGTCCTGCTTCTTGTACTCGTTGTACTTCTTCAGACCGCCGTGGTACTCGTCCATCCACTGCCGGGCGAAGGTGCCGTCCTGGATCTCGGCGAGAACCTTCTTCATCTCGGCCTTGGTGGCGTCGGTGATGATCCGCGGGCCGGTGACGTAGTCGCCCCACTCGGCGGTCTCGGAGATCGACCAGCGCATCTTCTCCAGGCCGCCCTCGTACATGAGGTCCACGATCAGCTTCAGCTCGTGCAGGCACTCGAAGTAGGCGATCTCCGGCTGGTAGCCGGCCTCGGTCAGGGTCTCGAAGCCCGCCTTGACCAGCGCGGCCGTGCCACCGCAGAGGACGGCCTGCTCGCCGAAGAGGTCGGTCTCGGTCTCCTCGGTGAACGTCGTCTTGATGACGCCGGCGCGGGTGCCGCCGATGCCCTTCGCGTACGACAGGGCCAGCGCGAAGGCGTTGCCGGAGGCGTCCTGCTCGACGGCGGCGATGCAGGGAACGCCGCGGCCCTCCTCGTACTGACGGCGCACCAGGTGGCCCGGGCCCTTGGGGGCGACCATGCAGACGTCCACGCCGGCCGGGGGCTTGATGAAGCCGTAGCGGATGTTGAGGCCGTGACCGAAGAACAGCGCGTCGCCGTCCTTAAGGTTGTCCTTGATGTGCTTCTCGTAGACCTCGGCCTGGATGGGGTCCGGGACGAGGATCATGATGACGTCGCCCTCGGCGGCGGCCTCGGACGGGCTCACCACGCGCAGGCCCTGCTCCTCGGCCTTGGCCTTGGACTTCGAGCCCTCGTGCAGACCGACGCGCACGTCGACGCCGGAGTCGCGCAGCGACAGGGCGTGGGCGTGGCCCTGGCTGCCGTACCCGATGACCGCGACCTTGCGGCCCTGGATGATGGACAGGTCGGCGTCGGCGTCGTAGAACAGCTCGGCCACTGGGTTCTCTCCTTGTGTGCAGGTGTTGCGTCCCACCGTATGCCGGTGGGGGGAAGGGAAGTTTCGGGGTCTCGGCATACGGGCGGCCGGTCGTCGCTCCGGCCGCCCGTCGCCGTCGTTATGCGGACCGGTCGAGTGCGCGCAGCGAGCGGTCCGTGATCGAACGGGCGCCGCGGCCGATGGCGATCGTGCCGGACTGGACGAGTTCCTTGATGCCGTACGGTTCCAGCATCCTGAGCATGGCGGACAGCTTGTCGCTGCTGCCGGTGGCCTCGATGGTGACGGCCTCCGGGGAGACGTCGACGGTCTTGGCGCGGAACAGCTGGACGATCTCGACGATCTGGGAGCGCGTCTCGTTGTCGGAGCGCACCTTCACCAGAACGAGTTCACGCTGGACGGCCTGGGCGGGCTCCAGCTCGACGATCTTGAGCACGTTGACGAGCTTGTTGAGCTGCTTCGTCACCTGCTCCAGCGGGAAGTCCTCGACGCTCACCACGATGGTGATGCGGGAGATGTCGGCGTGCTCGGTGACGCCGACGGCGAGCGAGTCGATGTTGAAGCCGCGGCGGGAGAAGAGGGCGGTGATCCGGGCGAGGACGCCGGGGGTGTTCTCCACCAGGACGGAGAGCGTGTGCTTGGACATGGTCTGCTTCCTCTGCTTGAAGTCCTGACGGCTCTCAGTCGTCTTCGTTGTCGCCGAAGTCCGGGCGGACGTCCCGGGCGGCCATGATCTCGTCGTTGGAGGTGCCGGCGGCGACCATCGGCCAGACCATCGCGTCCTCGTGGACGATGAAGTCCACGACGACGGGCCGGTCGTTGATGGAGTTCGCCTCCTCGATGACCTTGTCGAGGTCGGCGGGGTCCTCGCAGCGGATGGCGTGGCAGCCCATGGCCTCCGACAGCTTCACGAAGTCGGGGACGCGGGTGCCGCGGGCGTCCGGGTTGACGTCCTCGGGGCCGGAGTGGAGCACGGTGTTGGAGTACCGCTGGTTGTAGAACAGGGTCTGCCACTGGCGGACCATCCCGAGGGCGCCGTTGTTGATGACCGCGACCTTGATCGGGATGTTGTTCAGGGCGCAGGTGGTCAGTTCCTGGTTGGTCATCTGGAAGCAGCCGTCGCCGTCGATCGCCCAGACCGCGTTGCCGGGCATGCCGGCCTTGGCGCCCATGGCGGCCGGGACCGCGTAGCCCATGGTTCCGGCGCCGCCGGAGTTCAGCCAGGTGGCGGGCTTCTCGTACTGGACGAAGTGCGCGGCCCACATCTGGTGCTGGCCGACGCCGGCCGCGAAGATCGTGCCCTCGGGCGCCAGCTGCCCGATGCGCTCGATGACCTGCTGCGGGGAGAGCGAGCCGTCCTCGGGCTGGTCGTAACCGAGGGGGTAGGTCTCGCGCCAGCGGGTCAGGTCCTTCCACCAGGCGGTGTAGTCGCCCCGGTTGCCCTCGTCGTGCTCCTTCTGGACGGCCTGCACGAGGTCGGCGATGACCTCGCGGGCGTCGCCGACGATCGGGACGTCGGCGGCGCGGTTCTTGCCGATCTCGGCCGGGTCGATGTCGGCGTGGACGATCTTGGCGTACGGGGCGAAGCTGTCCAGCTTGCCGGTGACGCGGTCGTCGAAGCGGGCTCCGAGGGCGACGATCAGGTCGGCCTTCTGCAGCGCGGTGACGGCGGTGACCGCACCGTGCATGCCCGGCATTCCCACGTGCAGCGGGTGGCTGTCGGGGAACGCGCCGAGCGCCATCAGGGTGGTGGTGACGGGCGCTCCGGTGAGTTCGGCGAGGACCTTCAGCTCGGCGGTGGCCTGCGCCTTGAGCACGCCGCCGCCGACGTAGAGCACGGGGCGCTTCGCGGCCGAGATGAGCTTGGCGGCCTCGCGGATCTGCTTGGCGTGCGGCTTGGTGACCGGGCGGTAGCCGGGCAGGTCCGTGACCGGCGGCCAGGAGAAGGTCGTCCGCGTCTGCAGCACGTCCTTCGGGATGTCGACGAGGACCGGCCCCGGACGGCCGGTCGAGGCGATGTGGAACGCCTCGGCGATCGTCTTCGGGATGTCCTCGGCCTTGGTGACCAGGAAGCTGTGCTTGGTGATCGGCATCGTGATGCCGACGATGTCCGCCTCCTGGAAGGCGTCCGTGCCGATCGCCTTGGAGACGACCTGGCCGGTGATCGCGACCAGCGGCACCGAGTCCATGTTGGCGTCCGCGATCGGCGTCACCAGGTTGGTGGCACCGGGACCGGAGGTCGCCATGCAGACGCCGACCTTGCCTGTGGCCTGCGCGTAGCCGGTGGCCGCGTGGCCCGCGCCCTGCTCGTGACGGACGAGCACGTGGCGCACCCGGCTGGAGTCCATCATCGGGTCGTAGGCGGGAAGGATCGTGCCGCCGGGAATGCCGAATACGGTGTCGACCCCGACCTCCTCAAGCGAGCGGATGAGGGACTTCGCACCCGTCACGGACTCGGGGGCGGACTGCTGTCCTCCGGAACGGGGCCGCGGCTGCGGGTGATGGGCCCCGGTGGCCTGCTCGGTCATCGGCATTCTCTTCTCGATGCTGAGGGTTTTTGCGAGGTTTCGTGCGGTCTGCGGCTGCTGCTCGGCGGGTGCCTGTGCAACAAAAAACCCCTCGTGCCATAAGGCAAGCGAGGGGAGCGCGTCGGGTGTGGGTCGCCGGGAGTCCGGGTGGACCGGACATCACCAGCTTCAGCCGACGCGCTTTCCAAGTACGAGAATTCGGGTGCGCATGGCACTGACCCTCCCCCCGGCGCGCACCCACTGTCAAGTGGGTGGGACGGGAGTCTCATTATGTGAGCGCAGTGCCGTACCACCACCGAGGACGGCCGGCAGTCCCGACGGAAGCCCGCCGGGGACCTGGCCGGCGGCGGTGGCGCCGACGCTCTTGCCGTACACCCCCTTGGCGCCGCCCGCGAAGGCCGGTTCGGCCGGTCCGTGCGGCACGGGGTAGTGGCCGGTGCCCAGCGCTCTGCGCAGCCGGTACTCGTCCAGCGGCCCGGAGAACGCCATGCCCTGTCCGTGCGTGCAGCCCATCGCCCGCAGGGCGACGATCTGCTCGGGCAGGTCCACCCCGTCGGCCACGGACTTCAGCCCGAGGTCGGTGGCGATGCGCAGCAGACCGCTGGTGATCTTGTGCAGCCGCGCCGACTCCACGACGCCCTCGATCAGCCCGCGGTCGAGCTTGAGCACGTCCACGGGCAGGCGCCGCAGCGCGGTGATCGCCGCGTAGCCGCTGCCGAAGCCGTCGAGCGCGATCCGGACACCCACCCTGCGCAGCGCGTTCAGCCGGCGGTCCAGCTCGTCCAGGCCGACCCGTGGGTCGATGTCCGACAGCTCGATCAGGAGAGAACCCGGCGGGAGTCCGTGCCGGGTCAGCTGGGCCTCCACGGAACCCAGCGGCATCGAGCGGTCCAGCAGGCGGCGGGCCCCGATGCGTATGGCCACGGTGACCGGCAGTCCGGTCGCCGCGCGTTCGGCGGCCTGCTCGACGGCCTCCTGGAGCACCCAGCGGTCCAGTTCGGCGGTCTTGTCGGCGTCCTCGGCGACCCGCAGGAACTCGGCGGGGGTGAACAGCACGCCCTGCGAGGAGCGCCAGCGCGCCTGGGCGCAGACCGACGTGATCCGGCCGTCCGTCAGGGAGACCACGGGCTGGTGCAGCAGTGCGAACTCGCCGTCGTGCAGCGCGACCCGCAGCCGGGTGGCCAGCTCGGCCTTGCGCACGACGTCCTGCTGCATCTGCGGCCGGTACAGCTCGACGCGGCCCTTGCCACCCGCCTTGGCCCGGTACATCGCGAGGTCGGCGTTGCGCAGCAACTCGCCCGCACCGAGGCCCGGTTCGGCGAAGGCGACGCCGATGGAGGCGTTGACACGGACGTCGTTGCCGTCGATGAGGTAGGGCTGGGAGAGGGTCATCCGCAGACGGTCGGCGAGTTCCCGGATGTGGCCCTCGCGCGCGGCCCGGTCCCGGGCCCCGTCCCCGACGATCAGGGCCGCGAACTCGTCGCCGCCCAGTCTGGCGGCGGTGTCCCCCTTGCGGACGGCCTCGTGGAGTCTGCGGGCGGCCTGTACGAGCAGTTCGTCCCCGGCCTGGTGGCCGATGGTGTCGTTGACGCCCTTGAAGCCGTCGAGGTCGATGAAGAGCACCGCCGTACCGCGCAGGGCGGCACCGCAGTCCAGGGCGCGGCGGCCGGAGAGGGCCTGCTGGACGCGCCGGGTGAACAGGGCGCGGTTGGGCAGGTCGGTGAGCGGGTCGTGTTCGGCGTTGTGCTGGAGCTGGGCCTGGAGGCGCACCCGCTCGGTGACGTCCCGGCTGTTGAAGATGAGGCCGCCGTGGTGGCGGTTGACGGTGGACTCGACGTTGAGCCAGCCGCCGTCCCCGGAGCGGAAGCGGCACTCGATGCGCGCGGTCGGCTCCTCGACGGGACTGGCGGCGAGGAACCGGCGCACCTCGTGCATCACGCAGCCGAGGTCCTCCGGGTGGATGAGCCCGGCCAGTTCGCTGCCGACCAGTTCCTCCGCGGGGCGGCCGTAGACACCGGCGGCGGCCGGGGAGACGTAGCGGAGGATGCCGGAGGGCGCGGCGATCATGATGACGTCGCTGGAGCCCTGCACCAGGGAGCGGAAGTGGTTCTCCTTCTGGGCCAGTTCCTGGGTGAGGACGATGTTGTCGAGCAGCATGATGCCCTGCCGGACGACGAGGGCGAGCACCACGGTGCCGCCGGTCAGCAGCACCACGCGGTCGACGCTGCGGCCGTTGAGCACGTTGTAGAGGATGCCCAGGGTGCAGACCGCGGCGGCGAGGTACGGGGTGAGCGCGGCCAGGGATCCGGCGATGGGCCGGGCGGTCGGATAGCGCCCCCGCTCACCACCCGGTGCCGGCGCGGGCGGTGGTGCCTGCGGGTGGCCGGAGCCGCGCTGTCCGGGCACGTGCTCGCGCACCACGCGTGTGTGCCCGCCGGCGCCCTCCGTGTCCGGGGCCCGTCCGCGCCGGGTCGCGGCCCAGGGGGCGTAGGCGAGCAGCAGGGAGCCGGCGAACCAGCCCGCGTCGAGCAACTGGCCGGAGCGGTAGTTGTTGTGGAACAGCGGAGAGGTGAAGAGGGCGTCGCACATCACCGTCAGGGCGAGCGCCCCGATGGCGGTGTTGACGGCCGAACGGCAGACGGGCGAGCGCCTGAAGTGCAGCGCCAGCACCATGCTGACGAGCGCGATGTCGAGCAGCGGATACGCCACCGAGAGCGCGGAGTGCGCCACGCTGGACCCGCCCTCGGCCTTGGCCGCCTGGGCGAGCGCGAGGCTCCAGGCCAGCGTCAGCAGCGAGCCGCCGATCAGCCAGGCGTCCAGGCCCAGGCAGATCCAGCCGGCCTTGGTGACCGGCCGTTTGGCCAGGACGAGCAGCCCCACGATGGCGGGCGGCGCGAAGCACAGGAAGAACAGATCGGCATAGCTGGGACTGGGCACGGGCACCCGCAGGACGACCTCGTACCACCCCCAGACCAGGTTGCCCAGGGACGCCATGGCCGAGGAGAGGGCGAAGAGCAGCCACGCCGGCCGGAAACGGACGCGGCGTCCGCGGGCGTAGAGGAAGCAGGAGACGGCGGCGGCGCCCGCGGCGGCGCTTAGCCCGAAGTCGCCCATGATCTTGGCGGCGTACTCCGAACCCCAGCCGAGCGCGGACCCGACGGCGTAGCACGCGCAGACCAGGGCCAGCACGAGCTGGCGGACGAAGGTGGGGCCGCGGGAGGCGGCCGAGGGCCGGGGCAGCAGCGGTCCCGGGGTCGGCTGTGCGCGCAGCGCTCCGTCCAGCGTGGGCGCGGACGGCGGGCTCACCGGGGCCTCCCGCGGCCGCCCGGCCGGCGGCGGTGAGGCTCGCACTGGGCGGGATGGCTGTGCCGACCCCGTCTGCGCGCGGTCGTGGTCGTGCGCCAGGGTCGCCGGCGGCGGCTCCGCCGCGTCGGGTCGTTCGTCCATAGGCCGTGCATCGCCCGTCGCCCCCCTCACAGTCTGAGATGTCCATCCCCGGCGCCGAACGGTGCGCGGCGCATCCCCTGTCGGACGATACACCAGGATCGTCACTCAGGGACATAGGTTCTCTACGCTCCGTGACGACCAGCGGATATGCCCGCACCCACCGCATCCGGGGGATTGCGGAGGGTGCCCGAAACGGATTACGCGCCCGTCGTCAGGATCACGTTGCGCAGTGGTTCCTGGTTCACGAAACGGTTCAACTGGTCCACCAGCAGCCGCTTGGCGCGCGGCAGGAAGGCGGAGGTCGGCCCGCCGGCGTGCGGGCTGATGACTATGCCGGGAGCATGCCACAGCGGGTGGCCCGGCGGCAGCGGTTCGGGGTCGGTCACGTCGAGGGCGGCGGTGAGGCGTCCGCTCTCCAGTTCGGCGAGCAACGCCTTCGTGTCGACGACCGGCCCGCGCGCGACGTTGACGAGCAGGGCGCCGTCCTTCATCCGGGCCAGGAACTCCGCGTCGACGAGCCCGCGGGTGGTCTCGGTGAGCGGCGTGGAGAGGATGACGACGTCGGCCTCCGGGAGCAGGGCGGGCAGTTCGGTGAGTGGGTGCACCGGACCGCGCGCCGTGGTGCGTGCGGAGCGCGCGACGCGCACGACCGGCGCGACCTCGAAAGGCACGAGCCGGTCCTCGATCGCGGCGCCGATCGATCCGTACCCGACGACGATCACCCTCCGGTCGGCGAGCGCCGGCCGGAACCCGCCGAGCCACTCGCCCCGGTCCTGGGCCCGAACGAAGTCCGGGATACCGCGCAGCGACGCCAGGATCAGGGCGAGGGTCAGCTCCGCGGTGCTGGCCTCGTGCACCCCGCGGGCGTTGCACAGCCGGACGCCCGGGGGCAGGTGCCGGAGTCCGGGCTCCACGTGGTCGATGCCCGCGGAGAGGGTCTGGACGACCTGGACGGAGCGCATGCCGGGCAGCGGGCGGGTCCCGATCCCGCTGGGCTTCATGTAGGGGACGACGTAGTACGCGCAGTCGGCCGGGTCGGCGGGGAAGGTCTCCTCGCCGTTCCAGTGGCGGTACACGGGGCCCTCGGGGAGGCCCTCGATCTCGTCCGGCGGGATGGGCAGCCACACGTCAGCAGTCATGGTCAGGAGGCTATGTCAGGGAGGCGGAGGGGCAGAGGTTAGGTTGGGTGGCCTGACGAGGGAGGGTCACGACCAGGTGGAGCGCAGGACGATCGGCGCGACGGCGCTCGCGGTGGGGGCCGTCGGACTGGGATGCATGCCGATGAGCTGGGCGTACAGCACGTCGCGGCAGCGGGGTGACGAGTCGGTCAGGGCGGTGCACCGGGCCCTCGACCTGGGCGCCACCCTGCTGGACACGGCGGACATGTACGGCCCGTTCACCAACGAGCTGCTGCTGGGGCGGGTGTTGCGGGAGCGGCGGTCCGACGCCTTCGTGTCGACCAAGGTCGGACTCCTCGTGGGCGAGCAGCACATCGTGGCCAACGGCCGCCCCGGCTATGTGCGACGGGCCTGCGACGCCTCGCTGCGCCGGCTCCAGACGGACGTCATCGACCTCTACCAACTCCACCGGGCCGACCCCGAGATACCGGTCGAGGAGACCTGGGGCGCGATGGCCGACCTGGTGCGGGCGGGGAAGGTGCGGGCGCTCGGGCTCTGCGCGGTCGGCGCGCGGTCGGCCCGGCGGCCGGGGGCGCGGCTGCACGACGCGACGATCGGGCAGCTGGAGCGGGTGCAGCAGGTCTTCCCGGTGAGCGCGGTACAGGCCGAGCTGTCGGTGTGGTCGCCGGAGGCGCTGCGCACCCTGCTGCCGTGGTGCGTCTCGCGCGGCGTGGGCTTCCTCGCCGCGATGCCGCTGGGCAACGGCTATCTGACCGGCACGCTGACGCCCGGGCAGGGCTTCGAGCCGGAGGACCTGCGCGCCCGGCATCCCCGCTTCACCGCCGAGATGATGGCCGCCAACCAGCCGATCGTGGCCGGCCTGCGCCGGATAGCGGCCCGGCACGGCGACGACGTCACCCCGGCGCAGGTGGCGCTGGCGTGGGTGCTGGCCCAGGGACGGCACGTGGTGCCGGTGCCGGGCACCAAGCGGGAGCGCTGGGTGGGCGAGAACGCCGGGGCGGCCGGGCTGCGGCTGACCGAGCGGGACCTGGCGGAGGTGCGGGGACTGCCGGCGGCGCGGGGCTCCTGGGACTGACCGGCGCCGGGGGCTGCCCGGGTTCGGGTTGCGGCGATCGGGAACCTGGAAGGCCCGTGCGGTGTATGACAGGGAAGAACCCGCCGCGTCGAAGGGACCATGATCGTGCAACGTCGAGCCGTGTCGGCCGTGTTGGCCGCCGCCGCCCTCCTGCTGACGGCCGGCTGCTCCTCCGGCGACGGGGACCCGTCGGACACGGACGGCGGCGCCTCCTCCGCGACCACGACCGCGCGGTCCTCGCCGTCCGGACCGGCCGCCGAGGAGACGCCGCCGGCGAAGGGCTCCGTGAAGGTGCTCCGTACGGTCACCACGGGACTGGACAGCCCCTGGGGACTGGCCCCAATGCCGGGCGGCGACCTGTTGGTCTCCTCCCGCGACGACGCCACGATCACGCGCGTCTCCGAGAAGAACGGCGACAAGACGGAGCTGGGCGAGGTGCCCGGGGTCTCCGCGTCGGGCGAGGGCGGCCTCCTGGGCATCGCGCTCTCCCCCGACTACGCCTCGGACCACATGATCTACGCGTACTACACCTCCGCCTCGGACAACCGCATCGTGCGCATGCTGTACGACGAGAAGAAGCCGGCCGGTGAGCAGCTGGGGGCGCCCGACACGGTCTTCCGGGGCATTCCCAAGGGCGTGATCCACAACGGCGGCCGGATCGCCTTCGGCCCCGACAAGATGCTCTACGCGGGCACCGGCGAGAGCGGTGACACCGGGCTGTCGCAGGACAAGGACTCCCTGGGCGGCAAGATCCTCCGCATGACGCCGGACGGCGAACCGGCGCCCGGCAACCCCTTCCCCGACTCCCCGGTGTACACCTACGGCCACCGGAACGTGCAGGGGCTGGCCTGGGACGGCAGGCAGCGCCTGTTCGCCTCGGAGTTCGGCCAGGACACCTGGGACGAGCTGAACGCGATCAAGCCGGGCGACAACTACGGCTGGCCGGAGGCGGAGGGCGAGGGCGGCGGCTCCGGGTTCCACGACCCGGTGACCCAGTGGAGCACCGACGAGGCCTCCCCCAGCGGCATCGCGTACGCGGCGGGCTCGGTGTGGATGGCGGGGCTGCGCGGCGAGCGGCTGTGGCGGATCCCGCTGAAGGGCACGGAGACCTCGGCCGACCCGCAGGCGTTCCTGGAGGACGAGTACGGCCGGCTGCGCACGGTGGCCCCGGCGGGCGGCGACAAGCTGTGGCTGGTCACCAGCAACACCGACGGCCGGGGCGACGCGAAGGGCGACGACGACCGGATCCTGGAGCTGGAGGTGAGCTAGGGGCTGTCACTCCTCCTCGGGAGGCGCGGGCTTCGCGGCCTCCTCGAGGTGCGGCGGGTGGACGACGACCCGGCCCGAGCCGAGGTCTATCGGGCCCCGGCCGGGGTCGCCGTCACCGACGTCCTCGCGGGTCAGCTCCAGGCGGTTCTGCTCGTCGCGGGTGTGCTTGCGGCCGGGGGAGAACAGTTCGTCGAATGCGTTGAACACGCGTGCCTCCGTCGTTCGGCGTCCCTTACAGCGTAAGCGTCACTCCGTCGAACCGGACGTGAGCCGTTCGGCGGGGAACAGCGCCAGCCGGTGGGCCAGTGCCGCCGCCTCGCCACGGCCGGAGACGCCGAGCTTCGCCAGGATGTTGGAGACGTGCACGCTGGCCGTCTTGGGCGAGATGAACAGCTCCTCGGCTATCTGGCGGTTGGTGCGGCCGTCGGAGACCAGGCGCAGCACGTCGCGCTCGCGGCCGGTGAGGCCCAGGGCCTCGGCCGGATCGGCGGGGGCGGTGTCGGGGCCCGTGCGGTGGCCGAGGGTGAGGCGAGCACGCTGGGCGAGCAGCGCGACGGCGTCGGCCAGCGGGCGGGCGCCGAGGTGTTCGGCGACGGTGCCGGCGAGGCGGAGCAGCTCCGTGGCGCGGGCGCGCTCGTCCTCGCCGCCGGTGGCCAGGAGCGCGCCCGCCAGCCGGTGGCGGACGCGGGCGAGATCGTAGGGCCGCTCCAGGCGCTCGAAGGCGGTGACCGCCTCCGACCAGGTCTGCGGGGTGTCCTGGTCCCGGGCCCGGTGCAGTTCGGCGCGGACCCACTTCTCGTGGGCCTCCCAGACGGGGACGCCGGTGGTCAGGGACTTGGCGGCGGCCGCGATGCGGTCGAGGACCTCGGCCCGGCCCTCGTCGGCGGCCGGCAGCGTGCGGGCGTCGGCCTCCGCCTCGGCGGCGGACAGCAGCAGCGGCCAGCCGTAGCGCTGGGTGCCGGGCGGGAAGCCCGCCTCCAGGATGCGGCCGAGCTCGGCGCGGGCGTCCGGGAGGCGGCCGTCGGCTGCGGCGATGCCGACGGTGAGGGCGGCCAGCGGCAGGTGGTGCTGCGGCATCGGGTCGTGGGTGCCGTAGGCGGCGCGGGCCTCGGCGTGCAGCCGGGCGGCCTCGGCGCGCTCGCCGCGGGCGAGGCTGACGACGGCCCGCTTGAGGGCGGCGCCGCCGCGCGGTGCGGGGCCCCGGCCGGGGGCGGCGGCCATGTCCGCGGCCCGCATCGCCTCGTCCCAGCGGCCCAGGGAGATCAGTGACTCGGCGAGATTGCCCCAGACCCAGGCCTCGGAGTCCAGCAGTCCCATCCGGCGCGTGAGGTCGATGCCTTCCCGCAGGATGCCGATGGCGTCCTCTGACCGGCCCAGGCTCTCCAGTGTCGAGGGCAGGTTGACGTGGCTGCGGGCCACCGCGGGGGAGCGTCCCTGCGCCACCACCAAGTCTCTGACCTGGAACATCTCCGCGAGTCCGGCCTCGATGTGCCCGGCGTCCACCATCAGGCCGCCGAGGGTGAGCCGGGCGTTCAGCTCGATGTCGTCGGCGCCGACCATGCGCGCGTACTCCACGGCCCGCTCGGCGGCGGTCACCGCGCCGGGGCCCGGGCTGTGCAGCATCTGCCAGTTGGCGGCCATGGCGAGGACCTCGGCGTGCACCTGGGAGGGCGGCAGGCCGCGGACCAGTTCCTGCGCGATGCCCAGCTCGCGCCAGCCGTCGCCGCGGCCCTGGGCCTGGACCAGGAGGGAGCGCTGCGTCCAGAACCAGGCGGCGCGCTGCGGGTCCCGGCCGCTCGCGCCCGGCCCGGCCCCCGTGTCCGGCTCGTCCTCCAGGAGCCGCAGCGCCCGCTTGGTGATCTTCATCGCGCGTTCGCGCTCCCCGCACAGCCGTCCGGCGACTGCGGCCTCGGCCATCAGGTCCAGGTAGCGCAGGGGCGTGGTGGCCGGGTCGCAGCCGCAGGGCGGGTAGACCTCGGTGTAGTCGACGGGGCGCAGCGTGTCGCGTACGTCGTCGGGGGCGGAGTCCCACAGCTCCATGGCCCGCTCCAGCAGCCGGAGCTGTTCGGAGTAGGCGTGGCGGCGGCGGGCCTCGACGGAGGCGTCGAGGACGGCGGGCAGGGCCTTCGCGGCGTCGTGGGCGTGGTACCAGTAGCTCGCCAGGCGCATCACGCGCTCCGTCGCGGGCACCAGCGTGGGCTCGGCGTCGAGAGCCTCGGCGTAGCGGCGGTTGAGGCGGGAGCGCTCGCCGGGCAGCAGGTCGTCGCCGACGGCCTCGCGGACCAGGGAGTGGCGGAAGCGGTAGCCGTCGCCGTCGGGCGCGGGGAGCAGGATGTTGGCGTTCACCGCGGACCGCAGTGCCTCGATGAGGTCGTCCTCGGCGAGCCGGGCGACCGCGGCGAGCAGCCGGTACTCGACGGTGGAGCCGCCCTCGGCGACGATCCGGGCCACCCGTTGGGCGCTCTCGGGGAGGGCCTCCACGCGGACCAGGAGCAGGTCGCGCAGGGAGTCGGTGAGGCCGGTGCAGCTGCCCTCGTGGGCGGCCACGGCGAGTTCCTCGACGAAGAAGGCGTTGCCGTCGGAGCGTTCGAAGATCTCGTCGACCTGGAGCGGGTCGGGTTCCTGGGCGAGGATGCCGGCGATCTGACGGCCCACCTCGTCGCGGGTGAAGCGGCCCAGTTCGAGGCGGCGGACGGTGCGCAGCCGGTCGAGTTCGGCGAGCAGCGGGCGCAGTGGGTGGCGGCGGTGGATGTCGTCGGAGCGATAGGTGGCCAGGACCACCAGGCGGCCGGTGCGCAGGGTGCGGAAGAGGTAGGCGATCAGGTGGCGGGTGGACGCGTCGGCCCAGTGCAGGTCCTCCAGGACGAGGAGGACGGTGTGCCGGGCGGCGACGCGCTCCAGCAGGCGGGCGGTGAGTTCGAAGAGGCGGGCCATGCTCTCCTCGTCGTGCCGGCCGCCGGTGCCCGGGGTGGCCTCGCCCACTTCGGGCAGCAGCCTGGCCAGTTCCTCCTCCTGTCCGGCGGCCGCGGCGGCCAGCTCCGTGGGCAGGTGGCGGCGCAGGGCGCGCAGCGCGGTGGAGAAGGGCGCGAAGGGCAGCCCGTCGGCGCCGATCTCGACGCAGCCGCCCAGCGCGACGACGGCGCCCTGCCGGCCGGCGCCGGCGGCGAACTCCTCGACGAGGCGGGTCTTGCCGACGCCCGCCTCGCCGCCGAGCAGCAGGGCCTGCGGTTCGGCGGCGTCGGCGCGACCGAGCGCGTCCTTCAAGGTGTCCAGTTCGCCGGCGCGACCGACGAACACGGGACTCACGGACCTGGTCTCCACGGACCAGAGCATCGCACGCGGGTCCGACAGCGGAGCACCGGTTGGCGGGACGGCCACGGAGACGACGGCGGGGAGGGAGGCCGTGCGGCCTCCCTCCCCGGTCCCCCCGTTCACGCGACCCGGGCGAACCGGTGCCGGCGCTGTCGCGGCGTATGGCTCTCCGTCTCGGCGGCGTCGTGCCGGGCCTGGCGGCGCTCGGCCCGACGGGCCTGGACGGCCTCGCGGGCCAGCCGGGCCTCGTCGGCGCGGCGGATGAGTTCGGCGGAACGGTTCCGGTGGATCTCGTACTCGAACATGGTGTGTCCCTTTTCCCTGGTGTGAGGCCGGTTTCGGCTTCGCTCTCCGCGATGCCTCAACCTTCGTCTCCCAGGGGGGTCCGCCACATCGGGCAAGTGCCGCATCTTCGGCGCCGGGCGGGGCCTTAGACGTGCGTGAGGGGCCTTAGGGACGGCGCCAGGTGCGCGCCCATGTCCTAAGACCCCTCAGAGAGCCGGGTCAGCCGGCGGACGGCAGGCCGAGAAGGATGTCCGTGTACTTCAGGACGGCCAGCAGCAGGCCGATGACGCCGAGGCCGACGCCCGCCCAGGCGACCGACTTGATCCACGGGGCCTGCGGCCGGCCGGGCGCGCCGAACGCGGGGCGGGCCAGCACCACGACGCCGACGATCAGGGCGACCAGGGCGAAGATGCCGCCCCACATCGCGGTGGCCTGCCAGGCGTTGCCGTAGCCCTTCTCGATCAGCGCGCCGACGTCGGAGGACGACGTCGACTGGAGCTGGCCGATCAGCGACTCGCGCGCGGAGGCCACGGTGCCGACCCAGCTGCCGGTCAGGGAGACGATGCCCAGTCCGGCGGAGACGACGGCGCCCGCGCCCTGGCCGACGCCGGTGGGGCCCTCGTTCTCGGTGGCACCGGTGACGGCGTCGTCCTCCACTGCCTCGTCGTTCACGGCGTCGGCGGTCTCGACCTCCGCGTTCTCGGGCGCCTCGGGCGCCTCGGCCACCGCGTCCGTCTTGTCCTCGGTCTTCACGCCGGTCTCGTCCACTGTCTTCGTTCCCATGCCTCGCACCGTACGGACGCTGTCTGAGAGGTCCCTTAATGATCCCTGTGAGCGGCACGCGCGCGTGCTTCACGCCACTCGGGCGCGAGGACCGCCCACACTTCCATGTCCTGGCGGGCACCCCGGTAGGGGAAGCTCTCGCGCAGCACACCCTCACGCATCATGCCGAGTCGCCGCGCGGCGTTGACACTCGGGGTGTTCGCCGAGGAGGCGTGCCACTCCACGCGGTGCATGCCGCGCTCGTCGAAGGCCCAGTCGATCAGGACGCGGGCGCCGCGAGTGACCAGGCCGCGGCCGGTTCCGGCGGGCTCCAGCCAGCAGCCGATCTCGCAGACGCCGGTGGCGGCGTCGAAGACGCGGTAGAGCAGGCCGCCGACGAGCTTGCCGTCCAGCCACAGCCCGTGCAGGAAGCCGCTGTCGGCGGCGTGCCGGTCGGCGTACGCCTGGAGCACCTCGCGCGCGGAGTCGACGTCGGTGGCCTTCGCCCCGAAGGGAATGTGCTCGGTGATGAAGTCCCGGCCACGGTCCAGATGGGCCAGGAACTCCTCGGCGTGCCAGGTCTCCAGGGGGCGCAGTTCGGCGCCGTCGTCACCCAGTGATATCGCGTACATCCCGCTGCCGCTCCTCCTCCGCGAGAACGTCCGCCACCTCGGCGTCCGTCGCAGCGGCCAGCCTCTCATGGGCGGCCCGGCACTCGGGCGGCTCGATGCTGATGCGCGGCAGTACGGCGTCCAGGCGGCGCGGCAGCCACCAGTTGGCGCGGCCCAGGAGGTGCATCAGGGCGGGCACCAGCAGCGTGCGCAGGACGAAGGCGTCCAGGGCCACGGCGGCGGCGAGCGCGATGCCGAACATGGCGATCACCCGGTCGCCGCTGAGCACGAAGGCGAGGAAGACCGAGATCATGATGACGGCGGCGGAGTTGATCACACGGCCGGTCTCGGCGAGCCCGACCCGGACCGCACGGCGGTTGTCGCCGGTCTCCAGCCACTCCTCGTACATCCGGCTGACCAGGAACACCTGGTAGTCCATGGAGAGCCCGAAGAGCACCGAGACCATGATCACGGGCAGGAAGGGTTCGATCGGTCCCGCGCTGCCGAGGCCGAGCAGTTCGCTCCCCCAGCCCCACTGGAAGATCGCCACGACGACGCCGAAGGCGGCGGCCACGGCGGCGACGTTCATGACGGCCGCCTTGAGGGGGATGCCGACGGAGCGGAAGGCGAGCAGGAGCAGCAGGCAGCCCAGGCCGACGACGACGCCGACGAAGAGGGGCAGCTTGCCGACGATGACCTCGGCGAAGTCGTCGTAACCGGCCGTCACGCCGCCCACGTGCACGTCGAGCGCGGTGCCGGCCTCGGCACGCGGCAGCACTTCGGAGCGCAGCCGCTCGACGAGGTCGCTGGTGTCCCGGGACTGCGGGGCGGACTCGGGTACGACGGTGAGGTACGCGGCGTCGCCGGCCGAGTTGTACGTCACCGGAGCCACCGAGGAGACGCCCTCGGTGGTGCGCAGGGTGGCGTCGAGGTTGTCCAGCGCGAGGCGGTCCTCGGCGCCGCGGACGTCGGTGACCAGGGTGAGCGGGCCGTTGACGCCGGGGCCGAAGCCGTCGGCGAGGAGGTCGTAGGCCTGGCGGGTGGTCGAGGAGCGGGGGTCGTTGCCCTGGTCGGAGGTGCCGAGGCGCAGATCGAGGGTGGGCAGCGCGAGCACGGTGATGACGACGAGGGCGACGGCGCCGAGCAGCTTGGGGTGCCGCTCGACGAGGGCCGACCAGCGTGCGGCGAAGCCGGTCGTCACCTCGGGTTCGGGCCCCTGCTCCGCGAGGCGGCGCCGCTCACGCCGGCTCAGCGCCCGCGGGCCGATGTACGACAGCAGGGCCGGCAGCAGGGTCACGGAGGCCGCGACGGTGAGGAGCACGGTCAGCGAGGCGGCGACGGCGACGCCGTTGAGGAAGCTGAGCCGGAGGATCAACATGCCCAGCAGCGCGATGCAAACGGTCGCACCCGCGAAGACGACGGCCCGTCCCGTGGTCGCCACGGCACTGGCGGCGGCCTCGGTGACGGACAGGCCGCGCTTCAGTCCGCGCCGGTGCCTGGTGACGATGAACAGGGCGTAGTCGATCCCCACGCCGAGTCCGATGAGGGTGCCCAGCATGGGCGCGAAGTCGGCGACGGTCATGAAGTGACCGAGGAGCGTGATGCCGGCGTAGGCGGTGCCGACGGAGACCAGCGCGGTGGCGATGGGCAGCAGGGCCGCGGCCACGGAGCCGAAGGCGAGGAACAGCACGACCGCGGCCACGGCCACGCCGACGGCCTCGGCGAGGTGGCTGCCGGCCGACTCGGTGAGCGCGACGGCGCCGCCGCCCAGTTCGACCCGGAGCCCGTCGGTCTCGGCCGCCTCGGCGGTCTCGACCACGGCCCGCGCCTCCCCCGCGTCGATGTCCCGGGAGGCGTCCCCGAAGGTGACCGTGGCGTACGCGGTGCGGGCGTTCTCGCTGATCCGGGGCGAGTCGGGGTCGTCGTACGGGTTGGTCACCGCGGCCACCCCGGGCAGTTCGGCGATGCGCTCCAGGGTGCCGGTCATGGCCTGTTCGACGTCGGGGGCGCGGACGGTGCCGTCCGTGGTGTGCCAGACGACCGTGTCGCTCTCGCCGTCGAGGCCGGGGAAGCCGGAGGCGAGCAGCCGGGAGGCGCGGTCGGAGTCCGTGCCGGGGATCGCGTAGTCGTTGGAGTAGGCGGAGCCCGTGACGGCGGCGGCCGTGGCCACGCCGCCGAGGGCGAGGAGCCACAGCAGGACGGCGATGAGCCGACGTCGAACACACCAGCGTGCGAGGGCTGCCACGAACGTGCTCCCAGGTGTCTGATTGTGGATCTTTGACCGGGGGCAGTCGTCCATGGTGTGAACGGCCCGCAAAGAACGCATGAGCAATGCGGAATCACTCTTGCAGGCAGAATTGATCGTTTGCGGACTTAGTGGGCTTATTCACAACAACGGCCATGGGGGGACGCGCCGTGGCCGGCGCGTCCCCCCATGGCTCTCGGTGTACCGGTGCTCAGCCCTCGGCCACGCCCAGCTTCTCCAGGATCAACTCCTTGACGCGGGCCGCGTCCGCCTGGCCCCGGGTCGCCTTCATGACCGCGCCGACCAGGGCGCCGGCCGCGGCCACCTTGCCGCCGCGGATCTTGTCCGCGACGCCCGGGTTGCCGGCGATGGCGTCGTCGACGGCGGCGGTCAGCGCGCCCTCGTCGGAGACGACCTTCAGGCCGCGCTTGTCGACGACCTCGTCCGGCGTGCCCTCACCGGCGAGGACGCCCAGGATGACCTGGCGGGCCAGCTTGTCGTTCAGGTCGCCCTTCGTCACCAGTTCGGCGACGCGGGCGACCTGGACCGGCGTGATCGCCAGCTCGTCGAGCCCCTTGCCCGACTCGTTGGCGCTGCGGGCCAGCTCGCCCATCCACCACTTGCGGGCGGAGGTCGCGTCGGCTCCGGCGTCGATCGTGGCGACGATCGGGTCCAGTGCTCCGGCGTTGAGGATGGACTGCATGTCGTTGCCGGAGATGCCCCACTCCTCGCGGAGCCGGTTGCGGCGCACCAGCGGCAGCTCGGGCAGGGTGGACCGGATCTCCTCGACCCACGCCCGGGTGGGGGCCACCGGCACCAGGTCGGGCTCCGGGAAGTACCGGTAGTCCTCGGCCTCCTCCTTCACGCGGCCCGAGGTGGTGGACCCCGTGTCCTCGTGGAAGTGGCGGGTCTCCTGGACGATGGTGCCGCCGTCGTTGAGCACGGCGGCGTGCCGCTGGATCTCGAAGCGGGCCGCGCGCTCCACGGAACGCAGCGAGTTGACGTTCTTGGTCTCGCTGCGGGTGCCGAACTTCTCCCGGCCGTGCGGGCGCAGCGACAGGTTGACGTCGCAGCGCATCTGGCCCATCTCCATGCGGGCCTCGGACACGCCGAGGGCACGGATCAGCTCGCGCAGCTCACGGACGTAGGCCCGGGCGACCTCGGGGGCGCGCTCGCCCGCTCCCTCGATCGGCTTGGTGACGATCTCGATGAGCGGGATGCCGGCGCGGTTGTAGTCGAGCAGGGAGTGCGAGGCGCCGTGGATACGGCCCGTCGCGCCACCGACGTGTGTCGACTTGCCGGTGTCCTCCTCCATGTGGGCGCGCTCGATCTGGACGCGGAAGGTTTCGCCGTCCTCCAGTTGCACGTCGAGGTAGCCGTCGAAGGCGATCGGCTCGTCGTACTGGGAGGTCTGGAAGTTCTTCGGCATGTCCGGATAGAAGTAGTTCTTCCGGGCGAATCGGCACCACTCGGCGATCTCGCAGTTCAGCGCGAGACCGATCCGGATCGCCGACTCGACGCCGGTCGCGTTGACGACCGGGAGGGCGCCGGGCATGCCGAGGCAGACGGGACAGGTCTGGGTGTTCGGGTCGGCGCCGAGCGCGGTCGAACAGCCGCAGAACATCTTGGTCTTGGTGCCGAGTTCGACATGGACCTCGAGGCCCATGACGGGGTCGTACGACGCGAGTGCGTCCTCGTACGACACCAGGTCGGTCGTGGTGGTCACGGTGAAACTTCCCTCTCAGCCCAGCAGGACGTCGTCGTCGCCGAGCCGCTTCAGCTCGCGGTAGAGGATGGCGAGGTTGGTGACGACCGCGGCGCCCGTGACGACGGCGTCGAGCAGCCGCAGCGTGTCGTTGTCACCACGGGCCTTCTTGATCTGCTTGTAGACCCCGACGGCGCCGAACGCCGACGTGGCCATCGAGACGTACAGGCCGGACCGGGACTTCTTGAAGCCCTTTGCCTTGGTCAGTGCGCTCACAGCGACGGTGCCTCCTCGATCAGCGGGTGGCCCCACTGTTCCACGAAGGCGGCCTCTACGGCGGCGCCGACCTTGTACAGGCGGTCGTCCTTCATGGCGGGGGCGATGATCTGCAGACCCACCGGCAGGTTGTCCTCGGGGGCGAGGCCGCAGGGCAGCGACATGGCCGCGTTGCCCGCCAGGTTGGTGGGGATGGTGCACAGGTCGGCCAGGTACATCGCCATCGGGTCGTCGGCGCGCTCGCCGATCGGGAAGGCGGTGGTCGGGGTCGTCGGGGAGACGATCACGTCGACCTGCTCGAAGGCCCGCTCGAACTCCTGCTTGATGAGGGTGCGGACCTTCTGCGCGCTGCCGTAGTAGGCGTCGTAGTACCCGCTCGACAGGGCGTACGTGCCGAGCATGATGCGGCGCTTGACCTCGGGGCCGAAGCCGGCCTCGCGGGTCAGGGAGGTGACCTCCTCGGCGGAGTGCGTGCCGTCGTCGCCGGTCCGCAGGCCGTAGCGCAGGCCGTCGAAGCGGGCGAGGTTGGACGAGCACTCGGACGGCGCGATCAGGTAGTACGCCGACAGCGCCAGGTCGAAGGACGGGCAGTCCAGCTCGACGATCTCGGCGCCCAGCGACTTCAGCAGCTCGACGGACTCGTCGAAGCGCTGGATGACGCCGGCCTGGTAGCCCTCGCCGCGGAACTGCTTGACGACGCCGACGCGCATGCCCCCGACGCTGCCGTTGCGGGCGGCCTCGACGACCGCGGGGACCGGGGCGTCGACGGAGGTGGAGTCCATCGGGTCGTGCCCGGCGATCACCTCGTGCAGCAGGGCCGCGTCCAGGACCGTGCGGGCGCAGGGGCCGCCCTGGTCGAGGGAGGAGGAGAAGGCCACCATGCCGTAGCGGGAGACGCCGCCGTAGGTCGGCTTGACGCCGACCGTGCCGGTGACGGCCGCGGGCTGGCGGATGGAACCGCCGGTGTCGGTGCCGATGGCGAGCGGGGCCTGGAAGGCGGCGAGGGCGGCGGAGGAGCCACCTCCGGAACCGCCGGGGATCTTGGTGAGGTCCCAGGGGTTGCCGGTGGGGCCGTAGGCGCTGTTCTCGGTGGAGGACCCCATGGCGAACTCGTCCATGTTGGTCTTGCCGAGGATGACGACGTCGGCGGCCTTGAGGCGCTTGGTGACGGTCGCGTCGTACGGCGGGATCCAGCCTTCGAGGATCTTCGAGCCGACGGTGGTCGGGATGCCCTCGGTGGTGAAGATGTCCTTCAGCGCGAGGGGGACGCCGGCCAGCGGGCCGAGCTTCTCGCCGCGCTCGCGCTTGGCGTCGACCTCGCGGGCCTGGGCCAGCGCGCCCTCGCGGTCCACGTGCAGGAAGGCGTGCACCTTCTCGTCGACGGCCTCGATGCGGGCCAGGTGGGCCTCGGTGACCTGGACGGCGGTCAGCTCGCCGGCGGCGATCTTCGCGGCGATCTCGGCCGCGGTGAGCCTGATGATGTCGCTCATGGCGGTTACTCCTCCCCCAGGATCTGCGGCACCTTGAAACGCTGCTGCTCCTGGGCCGGGGCGCCGGAGAGCGCCTGCTCGGGCGTGAGCGACGGACGGACCTCGTCCGGCCGCATGACGTTCGTCAGCGGGAGCGGGTGCGAGGTCGGCGGTACGTCTTGGTCGGCGACCTCGCTGACGCGGGCGACCGCGCCGATGATGTCGTCGAGCTGTCCCGCGAAGTGCTCTAGCTCTTCGGGCTTCAGCTCCAGACGCGCCAGCCGGGCGAGGTGGGCGACCTCCTCGCGCGTGATGCCAGGCATGCAGCGTTCCTCTGGGGTGAGTGTGTTTCTACGGGCAAGTCGGTTTGGCCCAATCCTATGGGGCGGGACCTCGTGCACGTTAAACGGTTTCCCTCAGCGCCCCGGATACGGCGCGGGAGCGCCGCAAAGGAGCGCGGGGCTGTGTCGATCAGCGGCTCCGCCGCGCGGGCGCGACCAGCCACGACGAAGCCGCACCCGACCGACGGCCGAACCATGGCACCGGCGTGCCTACCCGGCCCGCCCCGGGTCGTCCCCGGCGGCAGCCGGCAGCGCCGGCGCGGGCCGCTGCCACCCCCGCGACCCCCGCGCCCGCAGCCACGCCGTCGTCTCCTCCGGCGGCATCGCCGCCGCGACCAGCCACCCCTGTACGGCGTCGCAGCCCAGGTCGCGCAGGCCCTCCCAGGTCTCGTCGTCCTCGACGCCCTCGGCGACGACGAGCAGGCCGAGCGAGTGGGCGAGGTCGACGGTGCAGCGCACGATGGCCGCGTCCTCGGCATCCACGGCCAGCCGGGCCACGAACGAGCGGTCGATCTTCAGCTCGCTGACCGGGAGCCTGCGCAGATGGACGAGGGAGGAGTAGCCGGTGCCGAAGTCGTCCAGGGACATCTTCACGCCGTGCCCGGTCAGCGCGTTGAGGGTGTCGGCGGCGCGCTGCGGGTCCTCGAGGAGGACGTGCTCGGTGATCTCCAGTTGGAGCGCTCCCGCGGGGACTCCGTGCCGGGCCAGCCGGGCGGCCACCGAGCCCGCGAAGCCGGGGGTGTGGACGTCGCGCGGGGAGACGTTGACCGCGACCGGCACGAAGAGTCCCTGCGAGCGCCACTGGGCGACCTGTTCGAGCGCCGTCTCCAGCACGTACTCGGTGAGGTGGGGCATCAGCCCGGAGGACTCGGCGATCGCTATGAACTCGTCCGGCGGGACCTTGCCGCGCTCGGGGTGCACCCACCGGACCAGCGCCTCCAGGCCGGCGACCTGTCCGTCGAACCGCACCTTGGGCTGGTAGTGGAGCTGGACCTCGTGGGCGTCCAGGGCCCGGCGCAGGTCGCCCAGCAGGCCGAGGCGGTCCGGGGTGTTGGAGTCCCGCTTGGACTCGTAGACCTCCACGCCCGTACGGTCCCGCTTGGCCTGGTACATCGCCACGTCGGCGCGGCGCAGCAGTCCTTCGGCGTCCAGCGCGTGGTCGGGGAAGACGGCGACGCCGGCGCTGGCCTCCAGGACGAGGGTGAGTCCGTCCAGGTCCATCGGGGAGCTGAGCGCGGCGACGAGTCCCCGGGCGATCCGGGTCGCCGACGTGGTGGAGTCGGCGACGGGCAGTAAGACGGCGAACTCGTCGCCGCCGAGCCGCGCGGCCTCCGCCCCGCGCGGAAGGGCCTGCCGCAGCCGGTCGGCGGTCTGAAGCAGCAGCCGGTCGCCGGCGAGGTGGCCGAGGGTGTCGTTGACCGAACGGAAGCGGTCGAGGTCGATCAGCATCAGGGCGGTGCGGGCGCCGATGCGCTCGGCGTCGTCCAGCGCGGTCCAGGTCCGCTCCAGGAGCCACTGCCGGTTGGGCAGTCCGGTGAGGGGGTCGCGGAGCTGTTCCTCGGCGCGGGCGCGGGCGATCCACAGGGTGGAGTCGAGGGCGATCAGCGGGATGGCGAACAGCGGCAGCAGCAGCGGCTTGGCGACGGCGACGACGCAGATCAGCGGGGCTATGCCGAGCAGGGCGACGGCGACCAGGCCGTGCCTGACCAGGGCGGTGCGGGCAACGGTGCTCAGACCGGGGCGGGGCGTCTGGAGGTACCACAACAGGCCGCGGGTGACGGCGAGATAGGCGGCGGCGACGAGCACCACCTTGGGCGCCGCGTACACGCCCCAGGTGTTGGGGTCCCAGGGCTCCTCCACCGACGGTACGGAGCCGCAGACGCCCAGCAGCAGGGCGCCCGCGGCGACGCCGAGGAGGTCCACCGCGCCGTGCAGGACGCCCTGCCGCCAGCGGCCCCGGCGGGCTATGCCGACCAGGACGACGACGGTGAGGCTGACCATGCCGGCCGGAAGCCAGCCGTACAGCAGCAGGACGGCGAGGGTGAGGGCGGCGCCGGAGCCGGTACCGCCCCACCAGCGGGAGCGGCCGAGCATGACGAGGTGGCCGACGACGACGCCGGCCAGTACGGCGAGGGACCACCCGGCGGTGCCGTCCGGGAAGAGGGCGTGGCCGCCGGTGAACGCCCGGTAGAACCCGGCGCCCAGCACGAAGGCGGCGGTCGCGACGACGGCCGCGGGCAACGCGGGCCAGGACGGGTGCCGTTCGCTCTCGGCGCCGGACAGGCCGGGGGCGTGGCCCGGGACCGGCGGCACCGATCCGCGGACGCTCGCCGCGGGATAGAGGGCACCACCCGCGCGTAGCCCCACCCACCGGCCCGCGTGCCACGCGTCCGTCATGCGACGCAGGCGCAGCCGTGAGCCCGCGGCGGCGCTCTCGGTCGGTTCCATTCCCGTCCCTCTCACAGCCTGCGGTGCCCACGCCACGCGGTCGGACGCCCGACAACCATCAACGGCTCCGCGTTGGAAGACCCTGCCCCTGTCCCTGTCCCTGTCCCTCGCGGCAGGGGGTGCCCCGACCGCGGCTGGGCACGGCAGGTGCACACCTCAACAGTAGGCCGCGGAAGGCTTCCAGGGGCACCGGTCGTCGACGGTTGCCCGAATGCGACCCGGCCACCCTTATGCATCTGATATGCGCCGATCGGGTGGCCTTCAACCGCTATTCCTCAGCCGAAAGTGCGACGTCGGCCGCCGCTTCGGCTCCTTGTTCGAGCAGGACGGTGAAACCGTCCTCGTCCAGAACCGGCACCTTCAGCTGCATCGCCTTGTCGTACTTCGACCCGGGGTTGTCACCGACCACGACGAACGACGTCTTCTTGGACACCGATCCGGTCACCTTGGCGCCCCTGCCCTGGAGGGCTTCCTTGGCGGCGTCGCGGGTGAAGTTCTCCAGGGTGCCGGTGACGACGACGGTGAGCCCTTCGAGGGGGCGCGGCCCCTCGTCCTCGCCGCTCGACCGGTCCTCAAGGGGAACCCCGGCCGCCTTCCACTTGCGCACGATCTCGCGGTGCCACTCCTCGGCGAACCACTCCTTGAGGGCGGTGGCGATGATCGGGCCGACGCCGTCGGTGTTCGACAACTCCGCCTCGGTGGCCTGCTCGATGCGGTCGAGTGAGCGGAACTCGCGGGCCAGGGCCTGCGCGGCGACGGGCCCGACGTGGCGGATGGAGAGCCCGTTGAGGAAACGGGCGAGGGGGCGGGTGGTCTTGGCCTCCTCGATGTGCTGGAGCAGTGCGAGGGTGTTCTTCTTCGGCTCGCCCTGCTTGTTGGCGAAGACCGTGACGATCTTCTCCTCGCCGGTCTTCGGATCGCGCTTGGGCAGTCCGCTGTCCTGGTCGAGGACGTACGCCTTGATGGGCAGCAGTTGCTCGACGGTGAGGTCGAAGATGTCCCCCTCGTCCACCAGCGGCGGCTCGGCGGGCTCCAGCGGCCCGGTCAGCGCGGCCGCCACGACGCCGCCGAAGTGCTCGATGTCCAGGCACTCCCGGCCCGCGAGGTAGGCGACCCGCTCACGCAACTGGGCGGGGCACGCACGCGCGTTGGGGCACCGCAGGTCGATGTCGCCCTCCTTCATCGCCTTCAGCGGCGTCCCGCACTCGGGGCACTCCGCCGGCATCACGAACTCCCGCTCGCTGCCGTCCCGGAGGTCGGCGACCGGTCCGAGGATCTCCGGGATGACGTCGCCGGCCTTGCGGAGCACCACGGTGTCGCCGATGAGCACGCCCTTGGCCTTGACGACCTCCTGGTTGTGCAGCGTGGCGAACTCGACCTCGCTGCCGGCCACGGTGACCGGCTCGACCTGCGCGTAGGGCGTGACCCGGCCGGTGCGGCCGACGCCGACCTTGATGTCGACGAGCTTGGTGTTGACCTCCTCCGGCGCGTACTTGTAGGCGATGGCCCAGCGGGGGGCGCGGGCGGTGGAGCCGAGCCGCCCCTGGAGGCGGATCTCGTCGAGCTTGACGACGACCCCGTCGATCTCGTGGGCCACGGAGTGCCGGTTCTCGCCGTAGTGGGCGATGAACTCGCGTACGCCCTCCAGGCCGTCGACCACCCTGTTGTGCGGGGAGGTGGGCAGGCCCCAGGTCTTCAGCAGGTCGTACGCCTGGGAGAGGCGGGTCATGCCCGAGTAGCCCTCCAGGACGCCGATGCCGTGGACCACCATGTGCAGCGGGCGGGTGGCGGTGACGCGCGGGTCCTTCTGGCGCAGGGAACCGGCGGCCGCGTTGCGGGGGTTGGCGAAGGGCTTGTCCCCCGCCTCGTTCAACCGGGCGTTGAGTTCCTGGAACTTCTCCATCGGGAAGTAGACCTCGCCGCGGATCTCCACGCGGTCGGGGACCTTGTCGCCCTTGAGGCGCTCGGGGATCTCGGCGATGGTGCGCACGTTGGGCGTGATGTCCTCGCCGGTGCGGCCGTCGCCGCGGGTGGCCGCGCGGACGAGGCGGCCACGCTCGTAGGTGAGGTTGACGGCGAGTCCGTCGACCTTCAGCTCGCACAGGAAGTGGTACTCCTGCTCGCCCAGCTCCCTGGCGATGCGCTCGGTCCAGGCGGCCAGCTCCTCGTCGTTGAACGTGTTGTCGAGGGAGAGCATGCGCGTGGGGTGCGCGACGGCCGTGAACTCGGTCTCGTAGGAGCCGGCGACCTTCTGGGTCGGGGACTCGGGGGTGCGCAGCTCGGGGTGGCGCTCCTCCAGCTCCTCCAGGGTGCGCAGCAGCCGGTCGAAGTCCGCGTCGCTGACGACGGGGGCGTCCTTCACGTAGTACCGGAAGCGGTGCTCCTCGATCTGCTCAGCGAGTTGCGCGTGCTTCTCGCGCGCCTCGGCGGGCACGCTTGTCGTCTCCGCTTGCTTGTCGCCGGCCACCGGCATGTCCTCCCGTTACTCTGGGTTGTCCGCGAGGGATCTCGCCGCCCGGACGCACTGGGCGAGGGCCCGGCGGGCGTACGCGGGGGAAGCGCCCGCGAGTCCGCACGACGGGGTGACGGTGACCGCCTCCGCGAGCAGCTCCGGCCGCAGCCCCAGCCTGCGCCACAGCGTCCTGACACCCATGACGCTACCGGCAGGGTCTGACAACGGGCCGTCGGTGCCGGGCACGACACCGGCGAAGAGCCGGGTGCCCGACTCGACCGCCTCGCCGAGCGCCTCGTCGTCACGCTCGGTGAGGAGCGAGAAGTCGAAGGAGATGCCCGCGACGCCCGCCCGGCGCAGCAGGGCGAAGGGGACGTCCGGTGCGCAGGAGTGGACCACGACGGGGTCGCCGCCGTGCGCCCCGGCGACGTCGCGCAGGGTGGCCTCGACGACCTGGCGGTCCACGGCACGGTGGGTGCGGTAACCACTGGCGGTGCGTACCTGGCCGCGCAGGACGGCGGTGAGCGAGGGCTCGTCGAGCTGGAGGACGACACGGGCGCCGGGCACGCGGCGCCGCACCTCCGCCAGGTGCAGGCGCAGGCCCTCGGCGAGCGAGGCGGCGAGGTCGCGGCAGGCGCCGGCGTCGGACAGGACCGCCTCGCCGCCCCGGAGTTCGAGGGCCGCGGCGAGCGTCCACGGGCCGACGGCCTGGACCTTCAGCGGCCCCTGGTAGCCCTGCGTGAACTCCTCCAGGGCGTCCAGGTCCTCCCCGAGCCAGGCGCGGGCCCGTTTGGTGTCGCGTCCGGGCCGGTCGCCCAGCCGCCAGCCGCTGGGCTCCACGCGCGCGTACAGCTCGACGAGCATCCCGGCGGTGCGGCCGATCATGTCGGCGCCGGGGCCTCGGGCGGGCAGTTCGGGGAGGAAGGGGAAGTCCTCGAAGGTGCCCGTGGCGGTCTTGACGGCCTCGCGGGCGTCGTCCCCCGGGAGGGAGCCGACGCCCGTGGCGGGACCGAAGCTGGACTGGCTGTTTTCACTCACCGCAGCAGCCTACGGAACACCCCGCCGGCGTCACCTTCCCGGGCGGACCGTGAGGTCGTTGATCTCGGCGTCCCTCGGGAGGTCGAGGGCCGTCAGGATGGTCGTGGCGACCGACTCGGGGTCGATCCACCGCGACGCGTCGTACTCCTTGCCCTCCTGCTGGTGGACCTTGGCCTGCATCGGGCTGGCGGTGCGGCCCGGGTAGACGGAGGTGACGCGGACGCCGTTCGCGTGCTCCTCCTGGCGCAGGGCGTCGGCGAGCGCCTTGAGGCCGTGCTTGGAGGCGCCGTACGCCGACCAGCCGGCGTGGGCGTTGAGGCCGGAACCGGAGTTGACGAACAGCACCTGGCCCTGGGCGACCCGGAGCTGGGGCAGGAAGAGGCGGGTCAGCTCGGCGGGGGCGACGAGGTTCACGGCCAGCTGGTGGCGCCAGGTCTTCGGGGTGAGGTCGCCGACCGGTCCGAGGTCGACGACGCCGGCGATGTGCAGCAGCGAGTCCACGCGCTCGGGCAGCGTCTGGTGCGAGAAGGCCCAGGAGAGCTTCTCCGGGTCGGCCAGATCGCCGACCAGCGTCTTCGCACCGGGGTAGGCGGCCGCCAGTTCCTTGGCGCGGCCCGCGTCGCGCGCATGCAGGACGACTTCGTCGCCGCGCTCGTGCAGGCGGCGGGTGACGGCCGCGCCGATGCCGGAGCCCGCTCCGGTGATCACATGTGTAGCCATGCCGCCATGCTCGCACCACCGGGGGGCTACTCGATGCCCTGGCTCTCCTCCAGGTAGGCCAGCGCGCCGACCGGCTCCTCGGCGAAGAAGACCAGCTCGGCCAGGGGGCGGGGCAGGAAGCCCTCGTCCTCCATGCGGCGGAACTGCTCCTTGAGGCCGTCGTAGAAGCCGGCCGTGTTGAGCAGGACGACCGGCTTGTCGGTGTGCCCGTGCTTCTTCAGCTCCAGGATCTCCGTCGCCTCGTCGAGGGTGCCGGTGCCGCCGACCATGATCACCACGGCGTCGGCCTTCTCCAGCAGCAGCCGCTTGCGCTCGGCGAGGTCCCCCGCGATCACCATCTCGTCGGCGCCCTCGCGCGCCTTGGCGGCCAGGAAGTCCACCGAGACACCCAGCAGCCGCCCTCCGGCCCCCTGCACGCCGTCGGCGACCACCTTCATCAGGCCGACGTCGGAGCCGCCCCAGACGAGGGTGTGGCCGCCCTTGCCGAGGAGTTCGGCGAACTCCTTCGCGGGGCCGGTGTAGCGCGCGTCGAGGTCCGCGGCGGAGAGGAAGACGCAGATGTTCATGGGGCAACGGTACGTTCGGCGCCCGGCGGGGAAGAACCCGGCTTCCGGACGCGCTGAAGTGACCGAACCCACTGTCCGAGGAGGACGACGTGACCAAGGGACACATCATCACCGTGGAGCCGAGCGACCGGCACGTGCGCGCGGTGCACGGCGGCCGGGTCCTGGCGGAGAGCGACAAGGCGCTGGTCCTGCACGAGACGGGCTGTCCGGACCGCTTCTACATCCCGGCCGAGGACGTACGGCTCGACCTGCTGACGCCCTCCGGCACCCGGACGCACTGCCCCTTCAAGGGCGACGCGTCCTACTGGTCGCTGCCCGAGGCGGCCGACCTGGTCTGGGCGTACCCGGACCCGAAGACGGAGGTGGCGGAGATCAAGGACCACCTCTGCTTCTACGACGTCGAGGTCTCCTGAGCCGTCCGTGTCCTGAGCGGTTAATCGCGTGCATTGGGGCACTCTGCACAGACATGGAGAAGAACACCCTTTCGCGCGACGGCACGCGCATCGCCTACGAACGCAGCGGGCGGGGACCCGCGGTGGTCCTCGTCAGCGGCGCGATGTCGACGGGCGCCACGACCGCGCCCCTGGCAGCGGAGCTGTCGGACCGCTTCGACGTCACCGTGTACGACCGCCGGGGCCGCGGCGGGAGCGGCGACACGGCCCCCTACGCGGTCGAGCGCGAGATCGAGGACCTGGCCGCCCTGATCGAGGCGGTGGGCGGCGAGGCGAGTCTCTACGGCATGTCGTCGGGCGGCGCGCTGGCGCTCCGCGCGGCGGCGAGCGGGCTGCCGGTGCGCCGGGTCGCCGTGTACGAGGTGCCGTACGCGATGGACGACGCCGCGGCGCGGTCCGCCGCGGAGTACACCGAGGGGCTCGCCGAGGCGCTCGGCAAGGACCGGCGCGGGGACGCGGTGGAGCTGTTCCTGCGCCGGACCGGCCTGGGCGAGGACATGATCCGGGGCGCCCGGCAGTCGCCGATGTGGGCGGGCATGGAGTCGGTCGCGCCGAGTCTGGCGTACGACGACGCGGTGATGGGCGACAGCCGGGTCCCGGAGGCCGGGATCGCCTCGATCACCGCTCCCCTGCTGGCCCTCGCGGGCGGCGCGAGCGACGCCTGGTGGCACGAGGCGGCCCGGGCGGTCGCCGACGCGGCACCGCGCGGCACCTACGGCACCGTGGCGGGACAGGCCCACATGGTGGAGCCGGGCGTACTGGCGCCGGTGCTGACGGAGTTCCTGGGTCAGTGAGCCCGGGCGGGCCCCAGGGGACGACGCCGGTTGTCTCCGGTGGCTTCGGTCCGGACGACGGGCTCCGTGTTCAGGCCGCGCCGGCGGTCGCGCGCGTGGTGGAGGCGATCGTCGCCGAGCCCACCACGCGTGTGCCGTCGTACAGCACGATCGCCTGGCCGGGGGCGACGCCGCGCACCGGCTCCGCGAAGGACACCTCCAGTGCGTCGTCGACCAGCTCGGCCCGCACCTCGGTCTCGCCGCCGTGGGCGCGCAGCTGGGCCGTGTAGGTGCCGGGGCCGACGGGGGCGGCGCCGCACCAGCGGGGCTTGATCGCGCGGAGGGCGTCGACGTCCAGCGCCGCGGCCGGGCCGACCGTGACGGTGTTGTCCACGGGCGAGATGTCCAGGACGTAGCGCGGCTTGCCGTCGGGGGCCGGGGTGCCGATCCGGAGCCCCTTGCGCTGGCCGATGGTGTAGCCGTAGGCGCCCTCGTGGGTGCCGAGCCGGTTGCCCGCCTCGTCGACGATGTCGCCCTCGGCGCGGCCGAGGCGGTCGGCGAGGAAGCCCTGGGTGTCGCCGTCCGCGATGAAGCAGATGTCGTGCGAGTCGGGCTTCTTGGCCACCGCGAGGCCCCTGCGCTCCGCCTCCGCGCGGATCTCGTCCTTGGTGGTGAGCGTGTCGCCGAGCGGGAACATCGCGTGGGCGAGCTGCCGGTCGTCCAGCACGCCGAGGACGTAGCTCTGGTCCTTGGCCATGTCGGAGGCGCGGTGCAGTTCGCGGACGCCGTCCTCGCGCAGGATCACCTTGGCGTAGTGGCCGGTGCAGACGGCGTCGAAGCCGAGGGCCAGCGCCTTGTCGAGCAGCGCGGCGAACTTGATCTTCTCGTTGCAGCGCAGGCACGGGTTCGGGGTGCGGCCGGCCTCGTACTCGGCGACGAAGTCCTCGACCACGTCCTCGCGGAACCGGTCGGCGAGGTCCCACACGTAGAACGGGATGCCGATGACGTCCGCGGCGCGGCGGGCGTCGCGTGAGTCCTCGATGGTGCAACAGCCCCGGGCGCCGGTGCGGAAGGACTGCGGGTTCGCGGAGAGCGCGAGGTGGACGCCGGTCACGTCGTGCCCCGCCTCGGCCGCGCGGGCGGCGGCGACGGCGGAGTCGACCCCGCCCGACATGGCGGCGAGGACGCGAAGGGGACGGGTGCGCTGCGGGGTGTCAGTCATAACCCTTCCAGAGTAAGGGGAGGGCGGGAACCGGAGCGCGCGAGTATGCGTTGAAGATCGCATGGGGGCGAAGCACGAATCCACGAGTGGGTCCGCGGACGGGTCGGCGGGCGGGTCCGGCGACGCGGACCGGCGGATCGGCCGGCGCGCGCTGATCGTCGGCGGTGCCGCCGCGGCCGTGGGCACGGCCGTGCTGGCCCGCGACGAGCTGGCCCGGCTGTGGTGGCGGGTGCCGGGCGTCGAGCGGCCCCGCGAGGAGGGCGCGGTCGACTACTCCGGCGCGCGCTGGGTGGCGGCGGCGGACGCGAACTGGCGGCGGGCCGACCGGCCGGACGACTTCGGCGTCGACATGGTGATCGTGCATGTGACGCAGGGCAGTTTCGACAGCGCGGTGAAGGCGTTCCAGGACCCGGGGCACCAGGCGGCCACGCACTACATCGTGGGCCAGGACGGGGGCGTCACCCAGATGATCCGCGAGCTGGACGTGGCGTACCACGCGGGCAACCGCGACTACAACGAACGCAGTGTCGGCATCGAGCACGAGGGCTTCGTGGACCGCCCGCAGGACTTCACCGACGCGATGTACGCCGCCTCCGCGCGGCTGACGGCGGGCATCTGCGCGCGGTACGACATACCCCTGGACCGCGAGCACATCATCGGCCACGTGGAGGTGCCGGGCACCGACCACACCGACCCGGGCCCGCACTGGGACTGGGAGCGGTACATGAAGCTGGTGCGCCGGGCGGCCACGAGCACCCCGTCACCCAGTCCGTCCCGGTCCGGGGCGTAGGCCGCCCGGCTCGCGGGCCTACGTCAGCCCGGCCGCCCGCGCCCGCTCCACCGCGGGTCCGATCGCCTTGCCGAGCGCCTCCACGTCGGCCTCCGTGGAGGTGTGGCCGAGGGAGAAGCGCAGGGTGCCGCGGGCCAGGTCGGGGTCGGTGCCGGTGGCCAGCAGGACATGGCTGGGCTGGGCGACGCCCGCCGTGCAGGCGGAGCCGGTGGAGCACTCGATGCCCTGGGCGTCGAGCAGGAGCAGCAGGGAGTCGCCCTCGCAGCCGGGGAAGGTGAAGTGGGCGTTGGCCGGCAGGCGCCCCTCCGGTGCCGGATCGCCGCCGAGGATGGCGTCCGGGACCGCCGTGCGGACGGCGTCGACCAGGTCGTCGCGCAGGGCGCCGATCTCGCGGGCGAACCACTCGCGCTGCTCGGCGGCGAGGCGTCCGGCGACCGCGAAGGAGGCGATGGCGGGGACGTCGAGGGTGCCGGAGCGGACGTGGCGTTCCTGGCCGCCGCCGTGCAGGACGGGCACCGGGGTGTACTCGCGGCCGAGGAGCAGCGCGCCGATGCCGTAGGGGCCGCCGATCTTGTGGCCGGAAACGGTCATCGCGGCGAGCCCGGAGGCGGCGAAGTCGACCGGGAGCTGGCCGACAGCCTGGACCGCGTCGGCGTGCAGCGGTACGCCGAACTCGGCGGCCACGTCGGCGAGTTCACGGACCGGCAGGATGGTGCCGATCTCGTTGTTGGCCCACATGACGGTGGCGAGGGCGACGTCGTCGGGGTTGCGGGCGACGGCCTCGCGCAGCGTGTCGGGGTGCACGCGGCCGTGGGCGTCCACGGGCAGGTACTCGACCCGGGCGCCCTCGTGCTCGCCCAGCCAGTGCACCGCGTCGAGGACCGCGTGGTGTTCGACGGGGCTGGCCAGCACCCGGGTGCGGGCCGGGTCGGCGTCGCGCCGGGCCCAGTACAGGCCCTTGACGGCGAGATTGTCGGCCTCGGTCCCGCCGGAGGTGAAGACCACCTCGCTGGGGCGGGCGCCGAGCGCTTCGGCGAGGGTCTCGCGGGCCTCCTCGACGGTGCGCCGCGCACGGCGGCCGGACGCGTGGAGCGAGGAGGCGTTGCCGGTGACGCCCAGGTGCGCGGTGAGTGTCTCGACCGCCTCGGGAAGCATCGGGGTGGTCGCGGCGTGGTCGAGGTAAGCCATGGTGAGGCCGATTCTACGGGGCCCTCGCGCCCGGCCTCAGGGCAAGGTTGGCCGGTTCACATACTCCACGACATCGTGTTGTCCGTGGCCATGAACGCCACCAGGACCAGCAGGTCGGCGACGCCCAGGCCGAGACCGAGGAGGGCCCGGCCGCGGCGGGCGGTGCCGCGCCACAGGGCGACCGAGGCCAGGGCGATGGCGATCGGGCCCAGGAAGACGTTGAGGACGAGCAGGCCGAGCAGGCCGAGGACGAAGGAAGCGACGGCCATGCCGTCGGTGTCCCGGATGCCGGTGGGGCGGGTGGAGCGGTTGGCCGGTGCGGTGAGCTGCATGAGGTTCTCCCTACCGTGCGTCAGTGGGCGGAGGTGCTCCGTCGGCGGCCGTGCCGCTCGCGGATCGCGAAGACGCCGAGCCAGACGGCGATGACCAGGCCGACGGCGACGGAGAAGGTGAGCGGCGCGTGGGCGACGGTGCCCAGCACCACACCGAGGAGCAGCAGTGCGACAACGAGAAAGATCATGGTGCGCGGATCCCCCCAATCTCTGGTTACAGTTGTTCACTGACTACCCAGTCTAGCGCTCCACACCGCTTTCCAATTCCAGAGAACAGTTGTTAACTGCATGGTATGAGTCACACTCCCGGCGTTCGGCAGGCCCAGAAGCGCAAGACCCGGCAGGCGCTCCTGGACGCGGCGCTCGGGCTGCTGGAGGAGCAGAGCCTGAGCAGCCTGGGTCTGCGCGAGGTCACCCGCGCCGTGGGCGTCGCCCCGACCGCCTTCTACCGGCACTTCCGCTCCACGGCGGACCTGGGGGTGGCACTGGTCGAGGAGGCGCTGGGCAGCCTGCATCCGATGATCCGGACGACGGTGTCTCCGGCCGAGGACAGTGACGAACGCATCGCCCGCGCGGTCGAGTTGATCGCCGGGCATGTGGCCGCGCACCCGGCGCACGTCCGGTTCGTCGCCCGTGAGCGGCACGGCGGCGTGCAGCCGGTGCGCGAGGCGATACGGGAGCAACTGGCCCGGTTCGCCGAGGAGGTGCAGGCCGAGCTGGCCAAGGACGCGGAGTCCGCGGGCTGGAGCGAAGCGGACCTGCGGATGCTGGCCGGCCTCTACGTCGACCAGATGCTGATCACGGCCTCGCTGTTCCTGGAGGCCCTGGACGCCCCCGAGGAGGAGCGCAGGCGCGCCGCGGAGACGGCGACGCGCCAACTGCGGCTGATCAGCGTCGGCCGCCGGCACTGGCTGGACTGACCGAACCGCCGCGGCCGGAGCGCCGGGCGGCCGACGCGGCGCGGGTCAGGCGAGCCGGACCCGGGCCAGCTGCCGGGACTGGGCGACCAGGCGGTCGGCGCTGTCCCAGACCTCGCCGTCCTCCTCCAGGAAGCCGCCGGCGAGGTTGCGGGTGGTGATGGAGACCCGCAGTGGGCCCGGCGCCGGGCGGCACCGCACGTGCACGGTCAGCTCGACCGTGGGCACCCAGCCCTTCAGCCCCATCTCGAAGGCGGTGGGGGGCAGCGCGTCCACCGCGAGGAGCAGCGAGAGCGGGTCGGCGTCGCGGCCGTCGGCCAGCCCGAACCAGGCGCGCATCTCGCCCCGGCCCGAAGGCTGTCCGAGCGCCCAGCCCAGCGTGGCGGGGTCGAGCTTCAGCTTCAGCCGGTCGGCGATGGCGGAGCTGCCGTCGACGGGGGCGGGGCCGTCCTCCGGGCCGAAGCAGTGCTCGACCGGCGGGATCGCGGGCGGCTTCACGGAGGTGCGGACGTCGTCGGGCAGCGTGTCGAGGTCGCCGTAGGAGGCGAGGACGCGGATGCGCTCGACCTCGTTGCCCTCGTCGTCGTACTGGAAGAGGGATGCCTGCCCCGTGGAGAGGCCGCGTCCCGCGCGGACGGTCTCGGTGCGCACGACCGCGGGGCCCGGGTGCGAGGCGGTCAGGTAGTGCGCCGAGACCGTGAAGGGGTCCGGATGCGGGAGGGCGTCGCCCAGGGCGCGGCCCAGGACGGCCAGCAGGTAGCCGCCGTTGACGGCGTTGATGATCGTCCAGCCGGCGGAGAGGTCGATGTCGTAGACGCCGGGGGCGCGCCGGGTGACGTGGGTGTCCCGGTCGAACTCGCTGTCGCCGACGGTGGCCGCTACGGCCGGGGCGGAGGCTGCTTCTGACATGGCTGCACGGTACAACAGGGAACTACTAAGCGGTAGCTTTTCCCTGCCTCATGCGTGCGGCCGCACGGCTGCGGCTTCACGCCCGCTCCTCCCGTGCCCGCAGGTACGCCTCCAGTTCCGCGGCCCCGGCCAGCAGCGCCCTGCCGCGGGCGGAGAGGCGGTCGTGCCAGTCGCGCAGGGTGGCCTCCAGGGGCTCCAGTCCGCCGGCCGACCGCACCTGCTCGATCACCGGCGCGATCCGTGCCAGCGGGTAGCCGCCGCGCCTGAGCTGGTGCGCCAGCTTGGCGTCCCGTACGTCGGCCTCTCCGTAGACCCGGTAGCCGGTCAGCGGGTCGCGGCTCGGACGCACCAGCCCGGCACGCTCCCACTTGCGCAGGGTCGCGGGCCGGATGCCCAGCTCCCGGGCGAGTGGCCCGACGAACCTGCCCGCGGGCGCGGACGTCACGGCGGTGGCGGCGGTGGCGGCGGTGGTGGTGGTGGCGGCGGTGGTGGTGGCGGTGACACCGGACCCCGGCCGCCCGAGGTCCCGCAGCGCGCCCTCGACGGCCTCCAGGGTCCGCCGGTCGTCGAGCAACTGCGCGTGGCTCTCGTCGATCAGCCGGAACGCCTCGGCCGTCGCGCCCTCGTTCACCGCCCGCATGACCGCGGTCGCCGTCCGGTGGCCGTGGCCGGGCAGCAGGGCGAGGAAGGCGTCCAGCGCCCGCGCGTGCAGCGGGGTGTAGGTGCGGTAGCCGTGGGCCGTGCGGTCGGCGGCCGGAAGGATGCCGGCCTCCTCGTAATTCCTGACCGCCTGCGTGGACAGACCGTGCCCGCGGGCCAGATCGACGGGCCTGAGCTTTCCCCGACTTTGAGGGTTTTGCGCCACGCACTGGACGATATCGCGGCCAACTCTCAACCGGAAGTTCAGCGATACGGTTTAGTGCATGGCTACTGGCATCAAGGACATCACGCTTCCCGCGGACGCCGCTGCCGTCCTGGGCATGCTCCCGGCCCGGCCCCGCGTGCTCGCCCTGGGCGAGCCCACCCACGGCGAGGACACCCTCCTCGACGTGCGCAACGATCTCTTCCGGCAGCTCGTCGAGCAGGAGGGCTACCGGACCCTCGCGATCGAGAGCGACTGCCTGGCCGGCCTGGTCGTGGACGACTACGTCACCTCGGGCGCCGGCACGCTCGACGACGCGATGGAGCACGGCTTCAGCCACGGCCTCGGCTCCTCCGACGCCAACCGTGACCTCGTGCGCTGGATGCGCGCGTACAACGAAGGCCGGCCCCCGGCCGAGCGGGTGCGCTTCGCCGGTCTCGACGGCCCGCTGGAGATCACCGGCGCCGCGAGCCCCCGGCGGGCCGTCACCGCGCTCCACGACCACCTGTCGGCACACGTCGGCCCCGGCCTGCTCCCCTGCACCGCCGGGACGCTCGACCGCCTGCTCGGCGCCGACGACCGGTGGACCGAGCCCGCGGCGATGACGGACCCGGCGCGTTCGGTGGGGCGGTCGGCCGAGGCCGGGGAATTGCGGGCCCTCGCCCACGACCTGGTGGCGCTCCTCGACGAGCAGACGCCGCACCTGCTCGCGACGGCCTCGCGGGACGACTGGGACCGGGCGCGGCTGTACGGGCGTACCGCGACCGGACTGCTGGATTACCACCGCTGGATGGCCGACGCCTCCCCGGCCCGGATGAACCGGCTGCTCGGCGTGCGGGACCGGATGATGGCCGGCAACCTCCTCGCGCTCGCGGAGCGCGGCCGGGTGCTGGTCCACGCCCACAACTCCCACCTCCAGCGCGAGAGGAGCTCGATGCGCATGTGGCAGGGGCCGGTGGCGTGGTGGAGCGCCGGTGCGCTGGTGAGCGCCCGGCTCGGCGCGGAGTACGCCTTCGTGGCCACGGCCCTCGGCACGATCCGCCACCAGGGTGTGGACACTCCCCCGCCCGGCACCCTCGAAGGCCACCTGTACGCGCTGCCGGAGGACCGCTGCGTCGTGGACGCCGGACGGCTGGCCTCCGCCCTCGGCGACCCGCGGCCCGCGCCCCGGGTGTCCCCCTGGTTCGGCTACGCCCCGCTCGATCCCGCCCACCTGGACACGATCGAGGGCGTCGTCTTCATCAAGGACATGCCGGACAGGGACGTGCCGGACAGGCCCTGACGGTCACTCCCCCTCCACCACCGTCGACCGCCGGTTCCAGGCGCGGGGGGCCCGCCAGTGGAAGCGCAGCGCGAGCAGCCGCAGGACGAAGGCGGTGACGACCGCGAGTGCGCTGGTGAACGGGGTGAGGGCCTCGTAGCGGATGCACAGGGCGACCATCGCGGAGCCGACGATGGCCGGGACGGCGTACAGGTCGCGGTCCCAGCGCAGGAGTGAGGGCACCTCGTTGGCGAGCACGTCGCGCAGGACGCCGCCGCCGACCGCGGTGGCCAGGCCCAGGCAGGCGGAGGCGGTCAGGCCGAGCCCGTAGTCGTACGCCTTGGTGGTGCCGGCGACGCAGAACAGGCCGAGACCGGCCGCGTCGAAGATGTTCACGCCGTTCTGGAGGCGCTCCACGTGGGGGTGGAGGAAGAAGACCAGCACCGTGGCGAGCAGCGGGGTGACGAAGTACCCCAGGTCCGTGAACGCGGCGGGCGGCACCGCCCCGATGACCAGGTCCCGGAACAGCCCGCCGCCCAGGGCGGTGACCTCGGCGAGGACGGCGATGCCGAACACGTCGAAGTTCTTGCGTACGGCCAGCAGCGCGCCGGAGATGGCGAAGACGAAGATGCCGATCAGGTCGAGTGTGTGCTGGACGGTGGGGCTGAAGAGTTCCTCGTACACCCGGCCATTCTCACCCGCCGACGAGCCCCCGCCTCACGAGTGAGGGCGGGGGCTCGTCGACGGACGGGTCACTTCTCCTTGGCGGGAGGCTCCTCGTCGGTGGCCTCGGAGGTGGCCTCGGTGCTGGTGGCCTCGGCGGACGCCTCTTCGGCCTCGGCGGACGCCTCTTCAGCCTCGGCGGACGCCTCTTCAGCCTCGGCGGACGCCTCTTCGGCCTCGGCGATCGCCTCGACCTCCGCGGCCACGGCCGCCGAGGTCGCCGCCGACTCCGCGAGGGCGTCCTCCGACACCAGCTCCGCCGCCTCCTTGGCGGCCGTGAGCAGGACGACGTCCTGCGGGGCCTGGTCCTCGAAGTTCTCCGGGTGGTGGCAGGCCACCTGCTGGCCGGGACGCAGCTCCTTGAGCGGCGGCTCGGTGGTGGTGCAAATCTGCGTCGCCTTCCAGCACCGGGTGTGGAACCGGCAGCCGCTCGGCGGCGCGATCGGCGAGGGCACGTCGCCCTTGAGCAGGATGCGCTCGCTCTTGGCACCGCGGCGCGCCGGGTCCGGAATCGGCACCGCCGACATCAGGGCCTTGGTGTACGGGTGCATCGGCGACTTGTAGAGCAGGTCGCGGTCGGCCAGCTCCATGATCTTGCCGAGGTACATCACCGCGATCCGGTCCGAGACGTGCCGGACGACGGACAGGTCGTGCGCGATGATCACGTACGTCAGACCCAGCTCGGTCTGGAGGTCGTCGAGCAGGTTGACGACCTGCGCCTGGATCGACACGTCCAGGGCGGACACCGGCTCGTCCGCCACGACCATCTTCGGGTTGAGCGCGAGCGCGCGGGCGATGCCGATGCGCTGGCGCTGGCCGCCGGAGAACTCGTGCGGGTAGCGGTTGTAGTGCTCGGGGTTGAGGCCGACCACCGACAGCAGCCGCTGGACCTCCTTCTTGACCCCGCCCTCGGGCTCGACGCCCTGGAGCTTGAAGGGGGCGCTGACGATCGTGCCGATGGTGTGGCGCGGGTTCAGCGAGGAGTACGGGTCCTGGAAGATCATCTGCACGTCGCGGCGCAGCGGACGCATCCCGCCGACCCCGAGGTGGGTGATGTCCTTGCCCTCGAACTCGACCTTGCCCGCGGTCGGTTCGAGCAGCCGGGTGATGAGCCGGCCCATGGTCGACTTGCCGCAGCCCGACTCGCCCACGACGCCGAGGGTCTCACCGGCGCGGACCTCGAAGTCGATGCCGTCGACGGCGCGCACGGCGCCGACCTGGCGCTGCAGCAGGCCCTTCTTGATCGGGAAGTGCTTCTGCAGCCCGGTGACCTTCAGCAGGGTCTCGCCGGGGGCGGCGTCCTTGGTGAGGGTGGCGCCGCTGCTCTGTGCGGGGATGGTCACCGCTGTGTCCTCTGCCTTCGCTTTGTCACTCACAGCTTCGGCGCAATCTCTTCGGTCCAGATACGCTCCCGCTGCTCCTGCGACATGTGGCAGGCCGCCCAGTGCCTGCTGCCGACCTCGGACAGCTCCGGGCGGACCGTACGCGTGACGTCGTCCTTGGGCACGTCGGCGTACGGGCAGCGCGGGTTGAAGGCGCAGCCGGACGGGAGGTTGATGAGGGAGGGCGGGGAGCCCTTGACCGGGATGAGGCGTTCCTGCTGGTCGCGGTCGAGGCGCGGCATCGAGCCGAGCAGGCCCCAGGTGTAGGGGTGCCGGGGCTCGTAGAACACCTTCTCCGCCGGACCCCGCTCGACGCACCGGCCGCCGTACATCACCAGGAGGTCGTCGGCCAGTTCGGCGACGACGCCCAGGTCGTGGGTGATGATGATGACCGCGGAGCCGAACTCCTTCTGCAGATCCCGGATCAGGTCCAGGATCTGCGCCTGGACGGTCACGTCCAGGGCGGTGGTCGGCTCGTCCGCGATGAGCAGCTCGGGGTTGTTGACCAGCGACATGGCGATCATCGCGCGCTGGCGCATACCGCCGGAGAACTCGTGCGGGTAGCTGTCCACCCGCTTGTCCGGCTGCGGGATGCCGACGCGGTCGAGCATCTCGACGGCGCGGCGCTTGGCGGTCTTCTTGTCCACGTCGTGGTGGATGCGGTACGCCTCCACGATCTGCTGCCCGATCGTGTAGTACGGGTGCAGCGCGGACAGCGGGTCCTGGAAGATCATCGCCATGTTCCGGCCGCGCAGCTTGCGCACGTGGTCCGGGTCGGCGGAGAGCAGCTCGGTGCCGTCCAGCCAGATCTCGCCGGATATCCGGGCCTTGCGCTTGCCGTACTGGCCGGCGGTGTGCAGGCCCATGATGCCGAGCGAGGTCACCGACTTGCCGGAGCCGGACTCGCCGACGATGCCGAGGGTCTTGCCCTTCTCCAGCTGGAAGCTGAGCCCGTCGACCGACTTGACCAGACCGTCGTCGGTGGGGAAGTGCACCTTGAGGTCGCGCACTTCCAGGAATGCCTTCGGAGCGGGCGAGGTGGCGGTGGGCTCGCCCACGGCCGCCCCGCTCTTGCTGAGTTCGGTCATGCGAGCCTCACTCGGGGGTCGATCACGGCGTACAGGACGTCCACCACGAGGTTGGCGATCAGCACCGCGAGAGAAGTGATCAGGACGACACCCAGGATAAAGGGCAGGTCCTGGTTCTGGATCGCGTCCAGCACCTTCTGGCCGAGGCCGGGGAGGCTGAACGTGGTCTCGGTCAGGATCGCGCCGCCCATGAGGGCGCCGAGGTCCATGCCGAGCATGGTCAGCAGCGGGGTCAGGGTGGACCGCATCGCGTGCTTGCGGATGACGACCACCTCCTTGAGGCCCTTGGCCCGCGCCGTGCGGATGTAGTCCTCACCGAGGATCTCCATCATGGTCGCCCGGGTGATCCGGGCGTACATCGCGGCGTACAGGAAGGCCAGGGTGATCCAGGGCAGGATCATGCCGCCGAACCAGCCGGACAGACTCTCGTCCAGCGGGACGAACTCCGCGTTGATCCAGCCCAGGCTGTGGGAGAAGATCGCGAGGCTGAGCAGACCGGTGAAGTAGATGGGGAGGGAGACGCCCGCGAGCGCGACGACCATCGCACCGCGGTCCCACAGGGTGCCCCGCTTGAGCGCGGAGAGCACACCCGCCGCCAGACCGAAGATCAGCCACAGCACGGCCGCACCGAGCGCGAGAGCCAGGGTCACCGGGAATCGCTCGGTCAGCACCGGCCAGACGGCCTGTTCGCTGCGGAAGGAGTAGCCGAAGCAGGGGGCGGAGCACTGGGTGACGTCGCCGCCGCCCGCGTAGGTCCGGCCCGCGAAGATGCCCTTGAAGAACTCCCAGGCCTGGACGAAGATCGGGTCGCCCAGACCCAGCTTCTGCCGCACCGCTTCGACGGAGGCCGGGTCGGCCTGCTTGCCCACGAAGCTCGTGGCGATGTCGACGCCCGCCCACTTGGGGACGAGGAAGAAGATGCCGAAGACCACCAGGATGATGACCACGAGCATCACTACGGCGGCGAACAGCCGCCTGATGAGGTAAGCGAGCACAGCTTACGGCCCGCCGCGGATCGCGGGCCGCCGGAGGTCTTCCGGCGGCCCGCGGTCACGCCGCGCCGGCCTTCACCTGCCTTTCGTGCCGTACGGCGGGTGTACCGGTTACTTCGAGGACTTCAGGCCGAGGTTGACGAAGTCGTACATACCGCTGTAGCCGTCGGTCGTGTAGACGTTCGCCAGTCGGCTGGAGCGCCAGTTGATGAACTTCTCGAAGACGAAGGGCAGGTAGTAACCGCCCTCCATCACCTTGTGGTTGATCTGCTTGGCGATGTCCGCCTTGCCGGTGTCGTCCAGGGTGGTGACGTACTTGTCGAACAGGCCGTCGATCTCCTTGTCCTTGATGAGCGCGTAGTTGTTGTTACCGCTCTCGAGGATGTAGTCGCTGCTCCACAGCGGGAGACCGTAGCCCTGGACCGACGGGAAGTCGGGGCCCCAGCCCATGATGATGATGCCGTAGTTCTTCTTGACCACGTTCGAAGGGCTGCCGATGATGCCGGCGGTCTGCGAACCGTCGTACTGGTCGATGTCGACCGTGATGCCGATCTTCTTCAGCGACGCCTGGAGCGACTCGGCGGTGGCCACCTCGACCGGCTTGTTGTTGCGGACCGCGATGGTGGTCTTGAAGCCGTTGGGCTTGCCGCAGGCCTTCAGCTCTTCCTTGGCCTTGGCGACGTTGCCCTTCTTGTTGGCACCGGCCATCTCGTACGGGTCGTACTTCTGGCCCTCGGAGCCCGGCACCGCCGGCGGCAGCATGTTGGTGCCGATGTCGCCACCGGCCTGCGGGCCACCGCGCGCGGTCTGGAGCGAGACGTGGTCGGCCCCGTAGAGCACGGCCTTGCGGCAGTGGATGTTGTCGAACGGCTTCACGCTCTGCGGGAAGACCGCGTAGCGGATGTAGCCGGAGACCGGGTTGTCGACGTTGCCCTTGTGCTGCTTCAGGGCGGTGGTGCGGCCCTGGGGCGACAGGCCGGTCTGGGCCAGGTCGATGTCGTAGTCGCCGGCGATCAGACGCTGGTCCAGCTCGTTGGCGTTGGTGAAGAACTTGATCGTGATCTTGTCCGGGTACGCCTTGCGGACCGGGTCCGAGTCCTGCTTCCACGAGGTGTTGCGGACCAGGGTGAGGTCCTTGCCCGGGTTGTAGGACTGGAACTTGTACGGGCCGGAGGAGAACGGCTTCAGGCCGTACTTGGACTTGGTGTCCTTGTCCTGGCGGACCGGGGACGCCGAGGTCAGCGCGAGCATCTCCTCGAAGTCCGAGTTGGCCTGCGGGAGCTTGAAGACGATGGTCTTGTCGTCCGGCGTCTCGATCGCCTTCAGACCCAGCTTGTCCGCGGACTTGTCCTTGTAGGGGCCCTGGTACTTGTCCTCGGGGTCGAGCACCTCCTTGAGGTACGTCGGACCGCCGGAGAGGACGTCCTGTGCCCACACGCGCTCGATGCCGTACTTGATGTCCTTGGAGGTGATCGGCTTGCCGTCCTCCCAGGTGACGCCGTCACGCAGGGTGTACGTATAGGTCTTGCCGTCGTCCGAGACCTTGGCGACGTCGGTGGCGAGGTCGGGGGTGACGCCCGCGCCCTTCTCACCCGGCGCCGGCGTGTTCGTCACGAGCTGGCGGGAGTAGTACCGCGAGAAGTTCCACATGAAGCCGTAGTAGCCGCGGGTGGTGTCCCACGAGTCGGCGTCCTGGACGCTGGCGAACTTCAGCTCGCCGCCCTTCTTGGCCTGGTCGGCCTGGGCGATCTTGTTGTTCGCGGCGTCGAAGCCGGCCGCGCCGTTCTTCGACCCCTCGCCGTCGCTGTCACCGCCGCCGCACGCCGCCGTGGTCAGCAGCGCGGCGACCACTGCGGCAGCGGCCATGGCCTGCTTGCGCCGCCCTGAGGTGCGTTGGGTAGTCACGATCTCGGATCCTCCGGATTAGATGAGAGACCCCGTGCAGGTGCCACGGGTCGCTTGCCGGTACGGCAGGTCAGCGGGAGCCCTTCGGGTCCAGCGCATCGCGTACGCCGTCTCCGAAGAGGTTGAAGGCAAGAACGGTGATGAAGATCGCCAGACCGGGGATCACCATGTACATGGGATCCGACTGGTAGTAGTCGATCGCGCTCGAGAGCATCTGCCCCCAGGACGACGTGGGCGGCTTGACGCCCACACCCAGGAAGCTGAGTGCCGCCTCGGTGAGGATGTTGGTGGGGATCATCATCGTCGTGTACACGATGATCGGGGCCACCAGGTTGGGCAGCAGTTCCTTGAACAGGATGTAGAAGCGTCCGGCCCCCAGGGACCGGGCGGCCTCCACGTACTCCCGTTCACGCATGGAGAGCGTCTGGCCACGCACCACGCGCCCGATGTAGGGCCAGCCGAAGAAGCCGATGACGAGGATCATCACGAAGAGGCGCACGCCCGTGCCGCTGAGTCCCAGCATCTCGTTCGGCATCACCGAGACCAGCGCGATGATGAAGAGCAGCTGCGGGAAGGCCAGCAGGCCGTCCATGACCCGGCTGATCAGGGCGTCGACCCAGCCGCCGAAGAAGCCGGCGAGCACACCCAGGACGGTTCCGATGATCACGGCGACGATCGCGGACAGGAAGCCGACGAGCAGCGAGATCCGGGCGCCGTGGACGATGCGGGCGAAGATGTCGCGGCCGTTGACCGGCTCGACGCCGAACCAGTGGTCGCCGCTGATGCCGCCGAGTGACCCCCTGGGCGTGCCGAACAGCGGGTCGATCAGGTCCTCGTGGTAGACGTCCGGGTCCTGCCCGACGATGTTGGTGATCAAGGGCGCGAAGATCGCGACCACGACGAGTAGGAGCACGACGACACCGCCCGTCAGGGCGAGCTTGTCCCGCTTCAGGCGCTCCCAGGCGATCCTGCCAAGGGAACGCCCCTGTACCGCCTTGGCTTCGGCGCCGGCAACCGCCGCTTCCTCGGCCGCACTCGGGGCCGCTTCCGCGGTCGGCTCGTGCAATGGTGCCGTCATCTGGCAGGGACCCCTCTCAACCGGCGGTAGCCGGCCCGCACTTGCCGCTGTAGCGGCGTGATCCGTCCGTCGTACAAAGGGGCGAGCATCCACCCCTTGTTGCGGGAGTCTTCAACGCTTTGGCGATCTGTAGCCAGACTTGACGGTGAATGGATGCGCAACCGTGATGCTGTTCGAGGTGTTCCGTTATCCGGACAGTGGGTAACGGGGGCCGGACACGGACGAGTTGGGACAGAGGGGACAAGACGGCGCTTTGCGCCCTCATCTACGCGCGAAGATCGCCACCGGTCACGCCGGGCCGGACCCGCGACCGTCAGTACCGGCCCCCGGCCGGAGGGTATCCGTACCCGCCCACCGGCGCCTGCGCGGGGGCGGGGGCGTGGGCCTCGCGGTCGTAGAACGGACGGGCGTGGGCGCGCAGCCACATGGCGACCGGGTCGTGGACGTCGGTCATCGCCACCGTCGACACCGCGAGCCCGTCCGGCACCGCGCCGACGGACTGCTGCATCATCGCGCGCACCGCGTCGACGGCCGGCGGGGAGGCGTCGTAGACCTCGAGACCGATGGCGAGGTACGGCGCCCCGAGCGCGGGCTGCACCCAGGCGCGGCGCAGCGCGCGGACCGCCGGGGTGCGGTGGGCGTTCTGCGTGAGCAGGGCGTAGAACTGGGGGATCTCGATGGCCGGTTCGGACAGCCGCAGGGGTCCGGCGGGCTGGCGGTCCAGGCCGGAGGCGATCCGGCGCAGGTCCGGCCAGGGGATGCCGACGCCGCCGCCGGGGGCGTGCGGGTTGAGCCAGAGGCCGAAGTGGTCCGGGTAGAGGGCGCGGGCCGCCTCCAGGCCGTCGACCACCTCGTACGACCTGTTCCAGCCGCTGGCCGACAGCTCCTGGGCGGAGGTGACGCACGGCGCGTAGCCGTAGCCCTCGACCTCCATGTTTCCGTACTGGGCGTCCGGGGAGCCGGCCTGGCCCTGCCACAGCAGCATCCAGACCTGGCCGGAGGTGGGGGTGGCGAGCGCGCGCAGCAGGGCCTCATAGGCGTCGTAGCGCCCGGGCGTCACCTGGCGCAGCATGTGCTCGACCTGCCCGGTCGTGGTGCCGCTGGCGCTCACGTCTGTGGCCCTTTCTGGAAGTTCCCGGTCGTGGAAACAGCTTACGGCTCCGCGGGGTGGGGGGCGCCTATGAGCCGGGGGCGCTGTGTGCGTTGGCGGGTGCGGGTTCGTCGTGGCTGGTCGCGCAGTTCCCCGCGCCCCTGGGTTGGCTGCCCTGACCGGCGTTTACAAGTCCCGGTCGTAGAAGGGGCGGACCCTTTCCCTCATCCAGTCGCAGACCGGGTCCTGGGCGGCCTCCAGGAGGACCAGGTTGACCGGCCACGTCGGCGGGGCGGCGGTGAGGGCGCGGCCCAGGGCGTCCAGGGGGAGGGCGCGGGCGTCGCCCTCCCAGTGGGTGAGTTCGACGCCGACGAACAGGGTCGGGTCGGCGGTCTCGACGGCGGCCAGGCAGCGGCGGGCGGTGCGCACCACGCCGGTGGCGGCGAACTCTGCGGAGGCCGCGGCGAGGAAGTCCACCGGGTCGTCCTGCCAGTCCGGCTCGAAGAGGCGGACCCGGCCGCCGGACGCGGGCCCGTCCAGCGGGGTGCGGCCGGCCCGGCACAGCTCGGCCACGGCGGGCGGCGGCAGCGGGATGCCGACCACGCCCTCGGGGTTCACGGCGATGCCGATCTGCGGGGGCAGACCGCGGGCGAACTCCGCGGCGGGGGCGACGGTGTACGCCATCTGCGCCCCGGCGACCTGGCGGAGCTGCTCCTCGGAGCTGAACACCGGCACGTACGCCTGGCCGTCGATCTCCAGGGAGGGCAGGTCGAGGGGGCCGCTGTGCGGGCCGCCGCCGTTCGGCAGGGGGACCCAGAGGACACTGCGGCCGAGCACCTCCACGATCCGCCCGCCGGCGCCCGGTACGCCGAGGGAGGCGGAGAGCACCTCCTCCAGCTCGTTGCCGGGCCAACCGCCGTGCGGGTGGGGGTGTGCCTGTGCCGGGAACCCGGGGAAGTCCATCTGCCTACCGCCTGCCTGGTACCGCTGTATTGGCTGAAAAGGCTAACCCGTCCGACCCGGCTCCCCGCGGTCCGTCATCCGGTGAAGGCGATGCGGCGGAGGGCGTTAGCGGCCGCCCGGTCCAGCACGATCGCCGAGGTGCAGCCGGCCGGCAGGGCGCCCCCGGTCACGGCGTGCAGCAGGCGGGAGTTGGCCGCGCGGTGCCGCAGGAACGCGTACCGCGAGACGCCGCGGCCGCGCTCGCGCTGCCCGGCCAGGGCCTGGTCGACGCCGACGTCGAGGAGCAGCAGGTGCAGGGTGCCGTCGCGGCGGCGGGCCTCCCGGGCCAGCCAGCCGCGCACCCAGGACTGTGTGCCGCAGTCGTGCACGACGACGCCCTCGCCGGAGCGCAGCGCCTTGCGGAGCCCCGCGTAGTGGGCGAGGCGGACCAGGGGGCGGTAGAGCGCGTACGGCAGGAAGCCCGGCATGCGGCGCTCCCAGCGGTCGCGGGTGTCCTGGGAGTCGATGCGCGGGCCGCGCACGGTGCGCGCCATCAGGGTGGACTTGCCACTGCCGGGCAGGCCGGTGATCACCACCAGGTCCCGGGGTCCGAAGAGCAGGGCGTGCGGGCTGTGCCCGTCCCGCTCGCGCAGGTCGCGGACGACGGCCGCGGGCCGCTCGGCGCACGACTGCGGGGCCGGGGCGGAGGGCTGCTCGGGCAGCGCGAGGCCCGAGGTCGTGGCGTAGGCCGTGGTCCTGTTCACCGTGATCGTCTCCCCTGGGGCGGTTCACGAGTTCCCATCCCCGTCGAGTGTAAAGAGAAGGTAATGCGCAGGTCTCGCGATTTCGTTCGCTTACTGCCACAAGCCGGTTACAGATCACGGTCTGCCACGAATCGGCCGGTCGTGCAATGATGGCGGCGCCAACTGCATACCGGCCGTTTGAATCCGCGCGGGAGAGTCCCCGGCCACGCCGGGGCGCCGAAGGAGCAAGTCCCTCCCTTGAATCTCTCAGGCCCCCGTTACCGCGCGGGCGAGGCACATCTGAAAAGCGGGCCGCCGTCCGACGGCTGCCCCACCCAAGGTGCAAGCCCTGATCGCCGTACTCCGGTGGTCGTGGCGAACCTCTCAGGTTCCGATGACAGATGGGGAGGACCGACCTCGCCCGTGCCGTCCTGTCCTGGGAGACGACCGACCGATGAGCAGTTCGAATATCCGCCGTACCGCGCTCGACGCCACCCATCGCGCGCTGGGCGCGACGATGACCGACTTCGCCGGCTGGGACATGCCCCTGCGCTACGCCTCCGAGCGTGACGAGCACGTCGCGGTGCGCACCCGGGCCGGTCTCTTCGACCTCTCGCACATGGGCGAGATCACCGTCACCGGGCCGCAGGCCGCCGCGCTGCTGGACTTCGCGCTGGTCGGCAACATCGGCGGCGTGAAGCCGGGCCGCGCCCGCTACACCATGATCTGCCGCGAGGACGGCGGCATCCTGGACGACCTGATCGTCTACCGCCTGGACGAGGCCGAGGCCGGCTCTTCTCACTACATGGTCGTCGCCAACGCCTCCAACGCGCAGACCGTGCTCGACGCGCTGACCGAGCGGGCGGCCGGCTTCGACGCCGAGGTGCGCGACGACCGCGACGCCTACGCGCTGCTCGCCGTGCAGGGCCCCGAGTCCCCGGGCATCCTCAAGAGCCTCACCGACGCCGACCTGGACGGCCTGAAGTACTACGCCGGTCTGCCCGGCACGGTGGCCGGCGTCCCGGCGCTGATCGCGCGCACCGGCTACACCGGCGAGGACGGCTTCGAGCTGTTCGTGAAGCCGGAGCACGCCGTCGAGCTGTGGCAGGCGCTGACCGAGGCGGGCGAGGGCGTCGGTCTCGTCCCCTGCGGCCTGTCCTGCCGGGACACGCTCCGCCTGGAGGCGGGCATGCCGCTGTACGGGCACGAGCTGACCACCTCCCTGACGCCCTTCGACGCCGGGCTCGGCCGGGTGGTGAAGTTCGAGAAGGAGGGCGACTTCGTCGGTCGCGCCGCGCTGACCGGGGCCGCCGCCGAGGCCGAGCAGAACCCGCCCCGCGTGCTGGTCGGCCTGGTCGCCGAGGGCCGCCGGGTCCCGCGCGCCGGGTACCAGGTCGTCGCCGGCGGCGAGGTGGTCGGCGAGGTCACCTCCGGCGCCCCCTCCCCCACGCTGGGCAAGCCGATCGCCATCGCGTACGTCGACGCGGCGCACGCGGCTCCGGGGACCGAGGGTGTGGGCGTGGACATCCGGGGCAGCCACGAGCCGTACGAGGTCGTGGCACTGCCCTTCTACAAGCGCCAGAAGTAGACACTGAGGGCGGAGGGCCACCGACCCCCGCGCGTGTCCTTGCTGCTCAACGGCAGTGTCAGCAGTCCCCCCATTCATCAGCAGTCACCCGCGTACAGGAGAATTCAGGCCATGAGCAACCCCCAGCAGCTGCGCTACAGCAAGGAGCACGAGTGGCTGTCGGCCGCCGAGGACGGCGCCTCGACGGTCGGCATCACGGAGCACGCGGCCAACGCGCTCGGTGACGTCGTCTTCGTGCAGCTTCCCGAGGTCGGCGACTCGGTGTCCGCGGGCGAGACCTGCGGCGAACTGGAGTCGACCAAGTCCGTCTCCGACCTGTACTCCCCCGTCTCCGGTGAGGTCACCGAGATCAACGAGGACGTCGTCAACGACCCGTCGCTGGTGAACAGCGCCCCCTTCGAGGGCGGCTGGCTGTTCAAGGTCCGGGTCACGGACGAGCCGGGCGACCTGCTCTCCGCCGACGAGTACACCGCATTCGCCGGCGCCTGAGGAGTCACGGACGCATGTCGCTTCTGAACACACCCCTGCACGAGCTCGACCCCGACGTCGCCGCCGCCGTCGACGCCGAGCTGGACCGCCAGCAGTCCACCCTGGAGATGATCGCCTCCGAGAACTTCGCGCCCGTCGCGGTCATGGAGGCCCAGGGCTCGGTCCTGACCAACAAGTACGCCGAGGGCTACCCCGGCCGCCGCTACTACGGCGGCTGCGAGCACGTCGACGTGGTCGAGCAGATCGCCATCGACCGGGTCAAGGCGCTCTTCGGCGCCGAGCACGCCAACGTGCAGCCGCACTCCGGCGCCCAGGCCAACGCCGCCGCGATGTTCGCGCTGCTCAAGCCCGGCGACACGATCATGGGTCTGAACCTCGCCCACGGCGGGCACCTGACCCACGGCATGAAGATCAACTTCTCCGGCAAGCTCTACAACGTCGTCCCGTACCACGTCGGTGACGACGGCCAGGTCGACATGGCCGAGGTGGAGCGGCTCGCCAAGGAGAGCAGGCCGAAGCTGATCGTCGCCGGCTGGTCCGCCTACCCGCGTCAGCTGGACTTCGCCGCCTTCCGCAAGGTCGCGGACGAGGTCGGCGCGTACCTCATGGTCGACATGGCGCACTTCGCCGGTCTGGTCGCGGCGGGCCTGCACCCGAACCCGGTGCCGCACGCGCACGTCGTGACGACCACCACGCACAAGACGCTGGGCGGCCCGCGCGGCGGTGTGATCCTCTCCACGGCCGAGCTGGCCAAGAAGATCAACTCTGCGGTCTTCCCCGGTCAGCAGGGTGGACCGCTGGAGCACGTGGTCGCCGCCAAGGCCGTCGCCTTCAAGGTCGCCGCGAGCGAGGACTTCAAGGAGCGCCAGACCCGTACGCTGGAGGGTGCCCGCATCCTTGCCGAGCGCCTGGTGCGGGACGACGCGAAGGCGGCGGGCGTGTCGGTCCTGACCGGTGGCACGGACGTCCACCTGGTCCTGGTCGACCTGCGCGACTCCGAGCTGGACGGCCAGCAGGCCGAGGACCGCCTCCACGAGGTCGGCATCACGGTCAACCGCAACGCCGTCCCGAACGACCCGCGTCCGCCGATGGTGACCTCCGGGCTGCGCATCGGTACGCCGGCCCTGGCGACCCGCGGCTTCACGGCCGAGGACTTCGCCGAGGTCGCGGACGTGATCGCCGAGGCACTGAAGGCGCCCTCTCCCTTCGGGGCCGCCGACGCCGAGGCGCTGGCGGCCCGGGTGAAGGCCCTGGCCGACAAGCACCCGCTGTACCCGGGTCTGAACAAGTAGACACCGCGTGATCGGGGCGCCGCGCCCGCCACAAGCGAGTCCGGCGCCCCGCCCCGAAGCACCACCCTCTGCACCACCCCCGTTCTGAGGAGACCCCCGTGGCCATCTCGGTCTTCGACCTGTTCTCGATCGGCATCGGCCCGTCGAGCTCGCACACGGTCGGCCCGATGCGCGCGGCCCGCATGTTCGCCCGCCGCCTGCGCAACGAGGAGCTGCTGGACTCCGTCGCCTCCGTCCGGGCCGAGCTGTACGGCTCGCTCGGCGCCACCGGACACGGCCACGGCACCCCCAAGGCGGTGCTGCTCGGCCTGGAGGGCGACTCGCCGCGCACGGTGGACGTGGAGACGGCCGACGACCGTGTCGAGACGATCAGGACCTCGGGCCGCATCCGCCTCCTCGGCGAGCACGAGATCGCCTTCGCCTACGACGACGACATGGTCCTGCACCGCCGCGAGACCCTGCCCTACCACGCCAACGGCATGACCCTGTGGGCGTACGACGCCGAGGGCGCCGAGGTGCTGACCAAGACCTACTACTCGGTCGGCGGCGGCTTCGTCGTCGACGAGGACGCGGTGGGCGCGGACCGCATCGTGCTCGACGACACGGTGCTCAAGTACCCCTTCCGCACCGGCGACGAGCTGCTCCGCCTGGCCCGGGAGACGGGCCTGTCCATCTCCGCCCTGATGCTGGAGAACGAGCGGGCCTGGCGCGACGAGGACGAGATCCGCGAAGGCCTGCTGGAGATCTGGCGGGTGATGCGGGCGTGCGTGGACCGCGGCATGACCCGCGAGGGCATACTCCCCGGCGGCCTGAAGGTCCGCCGCCGCGCCGCCAACACCGCGCGCAAGCTGCGCTCCGAGGGCGACCCGCAGGCCCTGGCCATGGAGTGGATCACCCTCTACGCGATGGCCGTGAACGAGGAGAACGCGGCCGGCGGCCGTGTCGTCACCGCCCCGACGAACGGCGCGGCGGGCATCATCCCGGCCGTCCTGCACTACTACGTCAACTTCGTGCCCGGCGCCGACGAGGACGGCGTGGTCCGCTTCCTGCTCGCGGCCGGCGCGATCGGCATGCTCTTCAAGGAGAACGCCTCCATCTCCGGCGCCGAGGTCGGCTGCCAGGGCGAGGTCGGCTCCGCCTGCTCGATGGCGGCGGGCGCCCTCGCCGAGGTGCTGGGCGGCTCCCCCGAGCAGGTGGAGAACGCCGCCGAGATCGGCATGGAGCACAACCTCGGCCTGACCTGCGACCCGGTCGGCGGCCTCGTCCAGATCCCGTGCATCGAGCGCAACGGCATGGCCGCGGTGAAGGCGGTCACGGCGGCCCGGATGGCGATGCGCGGCGACGGCTCCCACAAGGTCTCCCTCGACAAGGTCATCAAGACCATGAAGGACACCGGCGCCGACATGTCCGTCAAGTACAAGGAGACGGCCCGGGGCGGGCTGGCGGTGAACATCATCGAGTGCTGAGCAGAGGGCCCTGACCAGCGCGTTCACGCCCCTGACTTCGGGAATTCCGCTACGGTCAACGCGTACCGTGTCGGCCCGGCAGCCAGCGGCGCCAGGAGCGGCGCGGGATCCGCGGCAGCGGTGGCAGGTCCGCGGGCAGGGGGACCGTGTGGGTCCGCAAGGACATGTCGTTCGCCGGATCGAGCTCTGGACCGTCGGCCTCATAAGGGACTGGGGAGCCTGGCGGACTGCCGTTCCGAGGTCCGGCCACACTGTTGGCAGGCACGGTCGGAGGCTCCGGGACCGGCTCGCGCACAGGGGCGTCACCGCCCAGGATGATGGTGTGGTCCTGTTGCGATCTCGGGTCCGGCTGCGACCGTGGTTGCTGGGAGAACGTCCCGGTGTGAGAGTCGCGCTCGCCGTCCTCGTGATGACCCGGGTCCGCCGCGGGCAGGGCGGACGGGCGCATATCGTCCCGTTCGAAGACCTTTCCCGCGTGTTCCTCCGTCTGGCGCCGGATGACCTCGGGCAGCCACCTGCCATGGGCCAGCAGCCGGGACACCTCGTCCGTCTCCGCTGCGGGCAGCATGTTGATCAGCTCGGTGATCGAGGGCCGGGACAGTGGATCCTTGTGGAGGCAGGGGCGGATCAGTGAGGCGATCTGGTCCGGCACACGGCTGAGGTCGGGTTCGTCATGGACGACCCGATACATCACCCCCAGCGGGTCCGCCCCCTCGAACGGGGCGGCACCCGTCGCGGCGTACATCAGCGTGCACGCCAAGAGGAACACATCGCTCGGGGGTCCCGACTCGCCGCCCTGCAACTGTTCCGGCGCTATGTATCCAGGGGTTCCGACGACCATTCCCGTACGGGTGAGTCTGGTCTCGTCGGTGATGGCGGAGACTCCGAAGTCGATCAGTCTAGGGCCGTCGTCTGCGAGCAGTACGTTCGACGGTTTGAGGTCGCGGTGCACGATGCCCACCGCATGGATCGACTCCAACGCGCCGAGCAACCCCAGCCACAGGGCCAGCAGTGTCGGCGGGGCCAACGGCCCGAACGCGGAAACCGCCTGGTTCAGGGAGGGCCCTGGAACGTACTGGGTCGCCATCCACAGACGCTCTTCGCCCATGTCGGACGACGTCAGGACGGCAGCGGTGAAATGACCGCTGACCCGCGACACCGCGGCCATTTCGCGCTCGAAGCGGGTACGGAACTCCCGGTCCTGCGCGAACGCGTCGTGCAACACCTTGACCGCAGCCAGGTGCCCCGTGCGGGAGCGGCCGAGATAGACCTTGCCCATGCCTCCGGACCCCAGTCGGCCGATCAGTCGGTAGGGGCCGATCCACGCAGGATCCGAACTCTCCAGAGCGGATCCGACTCCAGGGCCGGCCCCCCGCCCCTCCCGTACGCCGTCCATTTCCCATCGATTCACGGCGAGCCTCCACGGGGCCCGGTGCCGTAGAAGATCTGCTCCTTGAGCCGCCGGTCCGCCTTCTTGCGCCAGAAGGCCAGCAGCGCGCGATTCTCGACCGTCTCGGGAGCGTCCGGGCCCAGTATGCGGTTGAGATCCGGCAGAACCGCGTGAAATTGGCGAATGGCGTCACCCACCTCACCCTGTACCGCAGTCCAGTGGGCCAGCCGCGCCCTGCTGACCAGCGTGGCCCTGTCATCGGAACCGAGGACCCAGGCGATGTCGCTCACCAGCAGGACGAATATGCGCACCGCTTCCGCGGCTTCCCCCGTCTCCCCGGTCCAGTGGGCGAGCTGGCTGCGTGCGAGGAGGGTCTCGCGGTCGTCGGGCCCCAGTACCCGCTCGAGATCCGGTACGGCGGCGGCGAACAGCCGCCGTGCCCGGCGCCGCCGTCCCGCGGCGCCCGACCAGTGGGCCAGTCGCGAGCGGCTGAGAAGGGCGTGCCGATCATCGGGTCCCAGGGCCCAGGACACGTCGGGCACCAGCTCCGTGAGCAGGCGTATGGCACGCTTGCTCTCACCGGCCCGGCCCGTCCACTGGGCCAGGTTCAGACGCCCGGTGAAGGTCTCCCGGTCCTCCGCGCCCAGGACGCGGGACAGATCCGGTACGAGTTCATCGGTCAGCCGCGCCGCCGCGGACGGGTCACTGGACTCCCCGGTCCAACGAGCCAGCCGGGCACGCCCGATGAGGGTCTCGCGGTCGTCGGGGCCCAGGACACGCACAAGGTCGGTCAGGACTGAGGTGGTGCGCCTCAACGCCTCCTTGTGTCTCCCCGACTCACCTATCCAATGCGCGAGTTGACTCTGGCCCACAAGTGTGGCGCGGTGGTGCGGACCGAGCACGCGCGTCATGTCGCCGACGGCGGCGGTGGACAGCCTGAGCGCCTCGTCGGTGTCGCCCTCTCGCCCGGTCCAGTAGGCGAGGTTGATCCGCCCGACGAGGGTGACCGGATCGTCCGGCCCCAGCGTCCTGGTGAGATCTGGCAGCACTTCGTTCAGCAGACGCATGGCCTCGCCGGTCTGGCCTGCCTCGCCACGGCGGCGGCCGAGGTCCCAGCGGGCCAGCAGCCCTTCCCGGTTGCCGGGAGGCCCACCGACCTCGGCCTCGGTGACCGGTCCCCGTCTGGGACCCGGGCGGGGCCGGGTCAGAATCAGGAACTCTGCGGTGTCCGTGCCGCATTGCTGGGGCTCCGGTAAACCCTTGGCCGGCAGCACCCGCTTGAGGTGCCGGAACAAAGCACCCAGTGTGACGTCGGTCGAGGACGTGGTGGGAATGCCGTCCCGCAGTGTGAGCAACAGTTCACCAGTGAACGCGGTATGCCGTTCGCCGTCTTCGAAGCGGGCCGGTTCGTTGGCGGCTGCCGACGTCAGCGTATAGGTGCCAGTGATCTCCATCTGGTCGATGAGCGGCTCGTACCTTCCGGACAGCCCACCTGTGATGGCGCGTCCGGAGAAACAGCAGTCGAGGATGAGCACCCGGTTGCGCGCCGGAGTGGCCAGAAACGCCTCGCGGATTCCCTGGAACGGGAAGGCCGTGAACGACGGTGCCTCGCTGACGGACTTGGACAGTCCGAGATACAACTCCCGCCGCTCGTGGCCGATCAGTCCGTGCCCCGCGTAGTAGACGAGAAAGACGTCTTCGGCCTGGCGCGCGGCCTCCAGCAGCGGCAGTCCGAGATCTCTCGGCGTGGCCGGGTCCAGAACCATCCGGGTGGATTCCGTGGAGAAGGCCCCTGGCCGGCCTGCGGTGAGCAGTCGCTGAAGATCGCGGACGTTGTTGCGTACGGCCGAGACGACGGGCAGCAGGGCATCCTCGGTGTACTCCGCTGTGCCGACCAGAACAGCGCGTGAACGAGCCGGGTCGGGTGGGCGCATCATGGTCAGCTCTCCGCTTCGGACGCCCCACCGAGAGCGGGGGCGGCTCCACCAGAGACAGCCTCCCTGCCTGCATCCGGGTCCGCATGCAGGGCCGTGCGCAGCAGGTTCTCGACCTCGTCGAGGTTCTTCGCGTGTTGAACCGTCAGTTCCGTACGCGCTCCGTCGGGGGCGACCACTTTGACCCGTACTGTGCTGCGGCGCGGCTGGCGCACGTACACCGCAACCGCCCTGGCCAGTGCCGTCAGTGCGCCTCCGGCGCCGACCGCCACGATGAGGGTGTCGCTCCAGGCGCCCAGTTCGCCCGCACCGGGTGCGGACGGCGGAACGTGCACGCGTCCACGCAACAGTGCCTCGTCGCTGAGCCAATCTCTGAGGTCCGCAAGGGAGTCGGGACCTTCGGAGCCGTCCACCGCCAGCAGGGATCGCATGGCAAACCGCCTCTCCACCGCACGCCTTTTCTCATCGGGCCCGCGGACAGGCGGCCCCCCGTGTGCTCTTCCTCACATCAGTGTGCCACTTCGCGAATCATGGGGTGCCGAGAAGCAGCCGATCGAGGCAGGCGGCAGACCCGAGACCTTCTGGGTGGAGCCTCTCCGCAGCAGCAGGGCTCCGTTGAAAATGCTGCCCGCCGTGTCAGACGATTCCGGCCGCCGCGACGGCGAGCGCGGTCCGCAGGGTCGTCGCCAGATCCGCCCGCGCGGACGCGGCGTCGGCGCCCTGACCGGCTGGGCGAAAGGCGTGGTGCTCGACCGCCGCGCGCAGGGCGGCGTTGAGCATGGCGGCCCAGACGGCCGGCCGTACGTCGTCGGCGGGGAGTCCGGCCCGCTCGGCGAGGGCCCGTGCGAAGACGGGTTCGGCCTCGTCGTGGGTCTGCAGCCAGACGGCGCGCAACCCCGCCTCGGTCCGGGCCAGGCGGAGCAGGGCGCCGACGTCGGGGCCGGGCAGGGCGGCGTCGTCGTCGGCCCACAACTGGCCGAAGGCGTCCGGCAGGGGGCGTCCGCGTTCCCAGTGCCGCAGGGCCTCGGCGATCGTGTCGACGCCGGTCGCCAGCAGCGGCCGTACGCAGCTCTCCTTGGTGGGGAAGTAGCGCCAGACGGTGCGGGCCGAGACACCGACCGCCCGTCCGATCTGCTCTCCGGTGGTCGCGGCCACACCTTGGGCGACGAACAGGTCGACCGCCGCCCTGGCGATCTCCAGCCGGATGGCGGTCTTCCGCTCCTCGGTCAACGGCGGCCGTCCGGTCCGTCCGCTGGCTGCGGTCATCTGTCCTCCGGCCCCTGTGGTCGTCGATGCCGCGTCCATTCTCCCTCCCGTTCCGGTCGCCACAACTTTCTGTCACTCAGAGACATGAAGGGGCTAGGATGCCGGTGCGGTGGCGCGGCGCCTCACCGCACCGACAGGCACCTCAGCGGACGGAGCACGTCATGACCGGCGACACCGCCGACACCGCCGACACCGGCCATCCGAACGGACGCGGCGTGATCGTCACCGGAGCCGGATCAGGCATCGGCCGCGCGGCCGCCCTCGCCTTCGCCGCCCAGGGCGACCGAGTCGTGGTGGCCGACCTCAACAGCGGCGGGGCCGCGGCGGCCGTCGAGGAGATCGAGCGGTCGGGCGGCACCGCGGTGGCCGTCACGGGCGACCTCAGTGAGCAGAGCGTGGTGGACCGCGTCACGGCGACGGCCGTCGAGCGGTTCGGCGGCGTGGACGTCCTGGTGAACAACGCGGGGATCATGGACAGCATGTCGGCCCTGGCCGACGTGAGCGACGCCGAATGGGAACGGCTCATCCGGGTCAACCTCACCGCTCCCTTCCTTCTCACCCGCGCCGTACTGCCGCACATGCTGGCCGCGGGCCGGGGCGCCATAGTGAACACCGCGTCCGAGGCCGCCCTGCGCGGCAGCGCGGCGGGTGCCGCGTACACGGCGTCCAAGCACGGCGTGGTGGGGCTGACGAAGTCGCTGGCGGTGATGTACCGCAACCACGGCATCCGGTCCAACGCGATCTGCCCGGGCGGCACGGCGACCGCGATCGGAGTGCGGGCCGACGCGACGGCACACGGCCCGTCGGCGATCGGCCCGCACTTCGTCAACCTCGGCCGGGTGTCGCAGCCGGAGGAGCAGGCGGCCGCGATCCTTTTCCTCGCCTCGGACGCGGCGAGCAACATCAACGGCGCGATCCTGCCGGTCGACGACGGCTGGTCCGCCGTCTGACGGGCTTCGGGCCAGGCTCCCGTCAAGGGACTCCGCCGGAGGCCCGTTGACGGGCCTCCGGCGTCCCCGGTCGCCACGGACGCTCAGGTCCGCGCCCGCCCGCGGGGCGTGAGGACCTCGCCCACGGACGTCTCGCGCCACGCCGCCAGGAGCTGGTGGAAGGCGAACGCGCCGTGCGGGTAGGCGTTCGGGCCGTTGGGCCGGCCGCGCCCCTCGCCGTTGTAGTAGCCGGGGGTGCACTCGGCGTGGAACCACTCGTGGTCCGGGGCGTGCTCGGCCAGCACCGCGAGCCAGGCGTCCTCGGCCTCGCGGGACGGCTCGATCACCGCACCCCGGTCCTCGGCGGCGGCGACCAACGCCGCGGCGTGCACGGCGTGTTCGTCGAGCACGTGGGTGAAGTTGACGCTGGCGGCACCCTGGACGCCCCCCAGCTGGATCAGGTTCGGGAAGCCGTTGCTCGTGAACCCGTGCAGTGTGCGCGGCCCCCGCTCCCGCCAGGCGTCCCGCAGCGCGACCCCATCCCTGCCGTACACGGGCAGTCGGCCGGAGTGGACGCCGGAGTTCCCGACGGAGAATCCGGTCGCGAAGATCAGGCAGTCGAGGGCGTACTCGGTGTCGCCGACCACCACACCGCGTGCGGTCATCCGCTCGATGCCCTGCGTGTCGGCGGTGTCGACCAGGGTGACGTTGTTCCGGTTGAAGGCCTGGAGGTAGAGGTCGGAGAACGTGGGACGCTTGCAGGCGTACCGGTACCAGGGCTTGAGCAGCTCGGCCGTGTCCGGGTCGGTGACGACCCGCTCGACCCGGGCCCGGATCTCGTTCATCTTCGCGGCGTCCGCGGCCTCGTAGGCCGCCTCGAAGGCCACCGGGTCCCCCTGCCGCCGGAAACTCGGCAGGAGCTTCTCCAGGAGGCCGGCCGACGAGGTCCACCGGTCCGCCACGAGGTCGTCGTCGACGTGCTCGCCGGAGACGATGCCCAGGAAGTTGTCGCGGCGTTCCCGCGCCCAGCCGTCACGGTCGGCGCCGACGTCCCGAGCGGTGGTGCGCCGGTTGCCGCGGACGTCCACCGTGGACGGCGTGCGCTGGAAGACGTAGAGGTGTCCGGCGTCCTCGGCCAGCGCGGGGACGACCTGGATACCGGTGGCGCCGGTGCCCACGACCCCCACCCGCTTGCCCGCGAGACGGGTCAGACCGCCCTGCGGGGTCCCTCCCGTGTACGCGTAGTCCCAGCGCGACGTGTGGAAGGTGTGGCCCTCGAACTCCTCGATTCCGGGTATGCCGGGCAGCTTGAGCTCGGTCAGGGTGCCGGTGGCCGTGACGACGTACGTCGCGCGGAACTCGTCACCCCGGTCGGTCGTGACGGTCCACGCACCACAGGTGTCGTCCCAGGTCAGGGACGTCACCGCCGTGGAGAACAACGCGTCCGCGCGGAGGCCGAACTTCTCGGCCGTCCGCACCGCGTGCCGGCGGATCTCCTCGCCGGGCGCGTACTTCCACTCCGGCACGTACCCGGTCTCGTCGAGCATCGGCAGGTACACGTGCGACTCGACGTCGCAGTGGATGCCCGGATACCGGTTCCAGTACCAGGTGCCTCCGAAGTCACCGCCCTTCTCGACGACCCGGATGCGGCGGACGCCCTGCTGGCGCAGCCGCGCGCCCGCGAGGATGCCGCCGAACCCGCCGCCGACGACCACGACGTCCACGGTGTCCCGCAGCGGCTCCCGCCCGGTCGCCGCGCCCGCGTAGGGGTCTTCGGCGTAGTAGCCGAAACGGGCCTCCGCGGCGAGGTACTGCCGGGCGCCGTCGGGCCGTACCCGGCGCTCCCGTTCGAGGCGGTAGCGCCGCCTCAGCTCGGCCAGCGCCTCGGGGGACAGCGCTTCGCTGTGCGTCATGTGGGGGGCCTCGATCCTTCCGGTTCACTGCCAGACGCCCGCTCCGTCCGTGAAGTAGCCGCAGGGGCACCGGACTTGAGCAGGCATGCACTACCGTAGCAAGTACCGGACAGCGTTGTCCGGTTGCGATCGAGACAGCTTCCGCATCCCTCGGACAGGAAGAGTGACCCCCATGCGACGACTCCCGATCCGATCTCTGACCGCGCTCGCCACGACCGGCCTGCTGGCCCTCACCGGGTGCGGCACCGCCACCACCACGGGCCCGGCCGCGGACACGCCGGCCGCGACCGGCGAGGGCAGGACCGTCCGGGCGGAGAAGGTCATGCGGCTGACGCAGCCCCACGAGGAGACCGGCATGACCCTGCTGGAGGGCCCCACCTTCGACGAGAACGGCGACCTGCTCGTCGTCGACGTCACCGCCCCCGCCGGTGAGCCCAAGGTGCTGCGCGTCGACGTCCACCGCAAGACGTCGCGCGCCGTCCACACCGACGACCGCGGCACCTACACGTCAGCGCAGTTCAGCCCGTACGACGGACGCGTCTACCTGACGGACTTCTCCCACGGCGACATCGTCAGCCTGGCCCCGGACGGCGGCGACCCGCGGACCTTCTTCTCCGGCGAGGTCGGCGGCGCCCCCATGAACCCCGACGACCTCGCCTTCGACCGGGACGGCAACCTGTACGTCAGCGACTCCCGCGGCATGTCCGAGGGGGAGCCGAAGGGCCGCGTGGTGCGCATCGACCGGACCGGGAAGAACGCCACGGTGCTGGCGGCCGGGCTGGCGGCGCCGAACGGGATCTCGTTCGACGCGCGGTACCGCGGACTGTGGTTCAGCGAGCTGACGGAGAACCGCGTCTCCTACCTTCTCCTGGACGACGATGGCGGTGTCGCCTCACGGCACACCGCCATCCGGGTCGACGGGGGCGTCGCCCAGACCGACTCGATCGCCGTGGACGCGGACGGCAACCTCTACCAGGCCCTGCACGGCCGCCCCGCGATGGCCGTCTACAGCCCGCACGGTGAACGTCTGGCGACCGTCGAGGTCCCCGCCCGCGCCGCCGCCGGCCTCCAGTCCGCGACCAATGTGGCGATCACGCCCGGAGGCACCAAGGCCTACCTCACCGTCAGCGGTCCCGCCGGCGGCTATCTGTACGGCTTCGAGGCCCTGGGGCGGGGCGTACGGCAGTCCAACGGCGGCTGAACGCGCAGCCGGTCACTTCTCGTAGGGCCGCACCGCGCCCACCTCGACACCGAGCAGCCGCCAGGCCGCCAGCGCCCGGCGTTCCCTGTGCTCACGGGTGGGGCCGGTGACGGCACCGGAGACCATCGCGACGGCGACCATGAGGTCCTCCCGCTCTCCGCCCAGCCGATGCCCTGCCGGCAGGTGTTCACGCAGGGCCCGCTCGACCCGCTCGGACAGGGCGGAGGCGTACTTCGGGACCGCGGACATCTCGCCCGCCCTGTCCGCGTGCAGCAGGCTGATGAAGGCCGCGGACTGCGTCTGGTGCCACGTCAGGACACCCAGAACTCCGGCGATGTCCGCTCCCGGCTCCGCCGCGGCCTCCTCGATCTGCCGCACGTTCTCGTCCAGGACCGCCGTCGCCACGGCGGCCCGGTCGGGGAAGTGCCGGTACAGCACACCCTGGCCGACGCCGGCCCGACGCGCGATCGCGGACAGCGGGGCGTTCAGCCCGGAGTCGGCGTAGATCTCCCGGGCAGCGGCGATCAGCGCGGCCCGGTTGCGGGCGGCAGCCTTGCGCCCGTCGTTCGCGGGCCGCCGTTCGTCGCGCGTGCGTTGCTGCGTCACCCCGAGAGCGTATCGGGCGGGCGCCGGGCCCCGGCACGTCAGATGCCGCAGTTCGGCGCCGACCAGTACGGCGAGGGGTCGAAGGCCACGTGGGTGTGGTCGTTGTGGCCGGGGTAGCCCGGGCCGAGGATCTCCGAGAAGCCGTGGGTCCTGGACTGCTGTGCCAGGCGGCAGAAGCTGGGTGATCCGGTGAGGTCGGCCGCGTCGCCGTAGAGGTGCCGGCTGGTGGCCGAGCCGCCGACGGCGTTGTTGCAGGCTCGGGAGCGGAAGCCGCTGGAGATGGTGATCGGCACGTCCCCGAGGGCGTGCCGCATCGCCTCCAGTTTCCACATGGTCCTCAGCGCGTTCGCCTTGGCGGTGGCGGCGGATACCGCGCCGCCGGACCAGTCGGAGTTGCACTTGTTGAGTTCCGCGTAGCTGAAGTGGACGGGCGTGCAGTCCGCGTCCTGGAGGGCGTAGATCTTGCTGAAGGTGGCCGGTCCGGCGACGCCGTCCGCGCCCAGCCCGTACGCGGCCTGGAACTTCTTCACGGCGGCGGCGGTGCGGGCGCCGTACTGCCCGTCGTAGGAGAGCCGCTCCCCCGAGGTGACCCAGCCGGCGACCCTGATCTGGAGCTGGGTGACGTCGCCGCCGGAGGATCCCTGGGAGAGGGTGCGGTTCCAGGTGTAGCAGGAGTCGGCGTGCGCGGCGGTGGCGGTGACCCCCACACCCGCCGCCGCTCCAGCCATGAGCATGACAAATGAGAGAAGCAAGCGTGACGCGCGTCTGAACATCCCGGCCTCCCGACCGTCGAGCCGAACACGGACCGGACCAGCGTGCGATACGGGGCTACGCGCGTCAACAGCGCCCAGGGCAAGCGAAGTCGACGTTTCCGCTTCGGGCGGGGATCACCCGTGCCATGGTGGGGAATAACCAACTCCCGTTCCCCCACAGCTCCTCAGGGAGGGCCCATGCTGCGCGGCATCGACGTCAGCGCGTACCAGTCGTCCAGTTACGGCACGGACGGCCTCTCCTTCGTCTTCGTCAAGGCGACGGAAGGCCGCACCTACGTCAACCCGAAGCTCGCGGCACAGACGGAGCGCGGCCGCGACGCCGGGCTCGTCGTCGGCTTCTACCACTTCCTGTGGCCGGGCAACCTCGACGCCCAGGCCTCGTACTTCGTCTCCAAGGCCCCCGACCGCAAGGGTGACATCCTCGCCGTCGACTGGGAGACGACGGGCGAGGGCACCCACGCGAGCAACGCGGAGAAGGACAGCTTCATCCGGAAGGTCAGAGCCCTGCGGCCGGACAACCGGGTAATCCTCTACGCCAACAGGCATTTCTGGTTGTCCGTGGACACGACCTCGTACGCCGGTGACGGACTCTGGATCGCCGACTACGTGACGGCGGGCAAGCCGAGGATCCAGGCCGCGTGGCGCTTCCATCAGTACACCGACAATCCCCTCGACACGAACGTCGCCGCGTTCGAGAGCAAGGCTGCGCTCAAGAAATGGGCCGACGGCGCCTGATCGGGCTATGCGGCTGAGGGACGGCTTCGCTCCGCCCGCAGCCGCTTCGCCGGGGGATCCGACAAGTAACTGTTGAGCAGCTCGAAGGTCCGAAGCTCCGGAGGCAGGCCTTCGTACCAGCCCAGGCCCCCGAAATTGCAGCGGTTGCACAGCAAGCCCCGCACACAGGCTCCGCAGCTCCGCTTGCCCGGGCAACACGCGTGGTCGTGGTCGATGTGCATGGCCCCCTCATCCGGGCTCGGCGCCCCACAGATCGCGCACTTCCCCTCCTGCAGCAGGAGCAGCAGACCGACGGACTCCTTCGTCAGGTTGTAATGCCCAAGGCGAACGCGCTCCGCGTTGCACGGTTTGCAGTACGGTCGCGGAGCCCCCGACGCGTTGAGGCGCGAATACTCGGACACCGGTTTGTGCTCGCGGCAGTGGAGGCACTCGACCACTCCGAGCTGAACCATCTGGCGGACGGCGCCGTTCTCCCTCTTCGCCCGCAGTGGCGCGAGCGGCCTCCCGCTCCGATGCTGCTGATAGTGGCCCCTACAGAGCCCGCTGGCGGACACCGCCCTCCCGCAGCCGTCGAAGCCGCACTCGCGGCCTTCCGCCGAGGCCTTGCCCGGGTCGATGGGTGCCAGCGCACCGCGCCTGCGCTCTTGCGCGTAGTGCGTCCTGCACAGGCCTCGCGTGAACGAGTAGCGGTCCGAAGAGCGGTCACAGGCCCACCCGGCGCCGGTCGCACGGCATGTCTTCATGTTCCCCCCTCTGGCGGGCCCGCGTGGCGCGGGCCCTTCGCGTGGACAACGAAGCGGGCGAACACACGTAACGTCTTGGCTCAGGCATGCGAACGGGGGCGCCTCCGGCCCGGCCGGTAGGCGCCCCCGTCGTGCGGGTGGAGCGGGTTCAGGACTTGTTCAGGGGGGCCCAGAACTCCTCGAACGACATCAGCTTGTCGCCGTCGAGGTCGCGGTTGGCGATGATCGCCTCGGCCACCGACTCGGTGACGTTCCAGTCGCCGCCCTGGGCGAGGGCCTTCTTGAACTCGGCGGCGGTGATGTATCCGTCACCGTCCGTGTCGATGCGGTCGAACTGCCTGCGTGCTTCCTCGATGTCCGCCACCGGTCCGCCCCTCATTCCTGCTCGGCTGTGCTGCTCTGCTCGCCCCGTGGACGAATCTGACGCGAGTCAGAATATCTGCCCGCGCTGCGGCGTCAGTGCCAGGGCCGGTAGTGCGGGTTGCTCTCGCAGTCGCTCATGATCTCGGTCTTGGTCTGCCGGTCGACCGGACACACCCCGACGATGTACTGCCGCTGGATGCCTCCGGGGAAGGCCACCTCGACCTGGTCGGCCCACCTGTGCTTGTCACCGATGGTCTTGTTGACGTCGATGCCGCCGGGGGCGTCGATGTAGTAGTTGAAGCCGGACTTGTACCAGGTCTTGTACAGGTCGTGGTCGTAGCTCGTCGAGACGTACGGCGAGGGCTGGTTGACCAGGACGTACTTCTCGACGTCGTACTGGCCGTTGTACACGTCCTTGGCGTGGAAGCCCTCCTCGAAGACGACCTGCGGGCCCCGGCTGTCGCTGCGGTAGAGGGTGCCGCAGGTGGTGCGCCAGACCGGCTCGGGGGTGATGCGGTCGACGTCGACGCCGCGGTCGGCGGCGGCCTTGGTCTTGTCGTCGAACTCGGGGCAGGCCGGTGCGGCCTTGGCGGGCGCCGTCGCGGTGGCGGCCGAGCCCGGGACGGTGGCGGCCGACGTGGCGAAGACGGCGGCGAGCGACAGGACGGCGGCGGCGGCCCTGCGGCGCAGACGAGGAGTGATCATGCGGACCACGATCCCGTTCGCGGAGCGGCGCGTTCCGGATTCTCACCCGTAGGTGGCGTGTCCGGTGAACCGTGTTGCTCCCGGCCCCGGACGGTCACTCACCGGTCCACGACCCTCATCTCGAACCACGTGGTCTTGCCGCGCGGCAGCAGGTCGACGCCCCAGCGGTCGGACAGCTTGTCCACGAGGAAGAGGCCTCGCCCGCTGATGTCCGTCTCCTGCACCGGCATCAGACAGGGCAGCCCCCGGGAGGGGTCGCGGACCTCGACGCGGATCCAGCCGGGGCGGCGGCGCATGTGGAGGCCGAACACCCGGGCGCCGGTGTGACGGACGGCGTTGCCGACCAGCTCGGAGACGAGCAGGACGGCGTCCTCGGTGACCTTGGGGCCGAGCTGCCACTGACGCAGCGCCACCACCTGGGCAAGCCGGCGGGCGGTGGCGGCGGACTCGGGGCGGGACGGTAACGGAACCTCGTGCTCCGTGGGGTTGCCGAACAGCTCCAGCGCCTGGTGCGCGCGTTCGTCCTCCACCGCCGGCGACCAGCGCGCCGCGGTCGCACGTCCGGCTCCCCGCGGCTGTTCCGTACCCTCCAGCCCCGCCATGCCCCCATCATGGCCGCCCCTGGGGGGCTCCGGGGCCGTTCCCGGGGAATACACCCCCGCGCGGGAGTGGCCCGACGGGGGTCGACCGGCATATGCCGGAGGCAGCTCAGCACCGGGAAAGGCCCCGGTGACCTGGGCGGACGACTCGGCCGGAGACAAGCGGCGGCCTCCCTCGACATGACACGCTTAATGGTGCGTTAAGGCTGCCATAAACCGTCCCATCGAGGGACCCGGATCAGACATCGCGTCAATTGCGAGTGCTACGGGCCCACTTCGGGCGAACGTCCGCCCGGACGGTCAGCCGAACTTCGCCTTCCCGGGGCCCTCCTCCACGAAGCTGCGCATGCCGCGTTCGCGGTCCTCGGTGGCGAACAGACCGGCGAACCAGTTGCGTTCGACGGCGAGGCCGGTCTCGATGTCCGTCTCCAGGCCCGTGTCGACGGCCTCCTTCGCCGCGCGCAGCGCGATGGCCGGCCCCTTGGCCAGCCGCGCGGCCCAGGCGTGCGCCTGCGCGTAGACCTCACCGGCCGGGACCACGCGGTCGACCAGGCCGAGCGTCAGCGCCTCATCGGCCTTCACCTGCCGGCCGGTGAAGATGAGGTCCTTGGCCCGGGAGGGGCCGACCAGCCGGGAGAGCCGCTGGGTGCCGCCGGCGCCGGGGATCAGGCCGAGCAGGATCTCGGGCTGGCCCAGCTTGGCGTTCTCCCCGGCGATGCGGAAGTCGGCGCAGAGCGCGAGTTCGCAGCCGCCGCCCAGCGCGTAGCCGGTCACGGCCGCGACCACCGGCTTGGGGATGCGGGCCACCGCGGTGAAGGAGTCCTGCAGGGCACGGGCGCGCGCGATCATCGCCGCGTGGTCCATCGCCTGCATCTCCTTGATGTCCGCGCCCGCCGCGAACACCTTCTCGCCGCCGTAGATCACCACGGCGCGCACGTCGTCGCGGCGGGTGGCCTCCTCGGCGAGTTCCTTGAGCCGGTCCTGCGTGGCGACGTCCAGGGCGTTCATGGGCGGGCGGTCGAGACGCAGCGTGCCGACGCCGTCGGCGACTTCCAGATTCACGGTCATGCCCAGCAGGTTAACGGGGACTAACGGCAACGTGGTCGGTGCGGTCGCTCACACTCGGCCGGGGGTCCGGGGGTTGCCCCCCAGGCAGGCACAGCACGGGGACCAACGACGTGGGCCCCGGTGCCGTACCTCACACGGAGGCGGACACCGGGGCCGTACGCGCTCTGCTGCCGGCAGGCTCAGGCCTTCCACTTCTCCCAGGACATGTTCCAGCCGTTGAGGCCGTTGTCCGGGGCGATGGTCGCGTCCTCGGAGTTCTTCACCACGACCACGTCGCCGATCAGCGAGTTCTCGAAGAACCACGCGGCCGGAGCCTTCTCGTCCCAGCCGCCGCGCACGTCCCGCAGCCCGATGCAGCCGTGGCTGGCGTTGCGGTTGCCGAAGGCGTCGCCGCCCCAGTAGTTGCCGTGGATGAAGGTGCCGGAGGTGGACAGGCGCATGGCGTGCGGGACGTCCTTGATGTCGTACTCGCCGCCGTAGCCGACCGTCTCGCCGTTCATCCGGGTCACCGCGAGCCGCTCGGTGATGACCATCTGGCCGTTCCAGGTCTCGTAGCCGGGCGAACCGGTGGTGACCGGGACGGTCCTGAGCGTCTTGCCGTCCCGGACGACCTTCATCGTGTGCTTCTTGGCGTCGACGACGGAGACCTGGCTGCGGCCGACGGTGAAGGAGACCGTCTTGGCCTGCTTGCCGTAGACGTCCTCGCGGCCCTCGACGCCGTCGAGGTTGAGGTCGACGGTGACCTTGGTGCCGGGCTTCCAGTACTTCTCGGGCCGGAAGTCGAGGCGGTCGTTGCCGAACCAGTGGCCCGCGACCTCCACGGCCGGCTCGGTCTTGATGCGGATGGCCTTCTCGACCTCCTCGGGGTTGGTGATGCCCCGGGTGAAGCGGATCGAGAACGGCATGCCCACGCCGACCTTCGAACCGTCCTCCGGCGTGAAGGTGCCGATGAAGGTGTTCTCGGGCGTCAGCGTGGTGAAGCGGGAGTCCTCGGCCGCCGAACGCCCCTCGGCGTCCTTGGCGACCGCGTGCACGGTGTACGTGGTGGAGGCGGCCAGGTGGGTGGACGGCGTCCAGGTGGCGCCGTCCCCGGATATCTTCCCGTCGACCTTCGCGCCCTCGTTGTCCTTGACCACGACCTCGGTGAGCTTGCCCTCGGCGGCCGCGACCTTGAGCGCGCCGCTGGTGTCGACGGCCTTGGCCCCGTTCTTCGGCGCGATGGTGACGACGGCCTCCGACTGCTTGCTCTGTGCCGCGGTGGAGTCCCCGTCCTTGGCGTTCTTGCCGTTCCCGGAACCGCCCCCCGAGCCCGATCCGCCCCCGCCGCACGCGGTGACCGCCAGCATCAGCACGGCGAGCACCGCCCCCGATATCGGACGCACGTTCAACTTGTCTCCCCTCGCCGGGCCCGGTCCGGCCCGCACCCCGGTGCGCCCGCGCGCACCGGCGCATCGTAACCGCAGGCCAGGGGCTCAGGGGACTGGTGAAATGTCACCGTTCCGTACCGAGTTGACGCCGGGGCGACGGGGTCACCTCACGGCGCTGCCGGCCGTCCACTTCTTCCAGCCCATGTTCCAGCCGCCAAGTCCGTTGTCCGGGGCGACCGTCTTGTCCTTGCTGTTGACCACCTCGACGACGTCGCCGACGAGGCTGCGGTCGAAGAACCAGCCCCCGGGGGTGTCGGAGCCGCCGCCCTTGTCGTCGCGCAGCCCGATGCAGCCGTGGCTGACGTTGGCCCGGCCGAACGTGTCCTCCGGCGCCCAGTAGTTGCCGTGCAGGAAGGTGCCGGAGCTGGTCAGGCGGATGGCGTGCGGGACGTCCGGGATGTCGTACTCGCCGCCGAAGCCGACCGTGCGGCTGTTCATGCGGGTGACGTCGAGCATCTCGGTGATCACCATCCTGCCGTTGTACGTGGGGGTGGAGGGCGCCCCCGCGGTGATCGGCACGGTGGCCAGCAGCGACCCGTCGCGGCGCACCTCCATGGTCCGCAGGACCGCGTCGACCCGCGAGACCTGGCTGCGGCCGACGGTGAAGGAGACCTTCTTGTGCTGGAGGCCGTAGGTGCCGGGCGCGCCCTCGACGTCGCGGAGGTCGAGGTCGACGGTGACCTCGGTGCCGGGCTTCCAGTACTTCTCGGGGCGGAAGTCGAGGCGTTCCTTGCCGAACCAGTGGGGCCGGACCTCGACGGCGGGCTTCGCGGTCACCGAGATGGCCCGTTCGACGGCGGCCCGGTCGGTGATCTCCCGGTTGAACTCCAGCGAGACGATCATTCCGGTGCCGACGACCGAGCGGTTCTCGGGAGCGACGTACGCGATGAAGCGCTCTTCGGGGACGTAGGTGGTGAAGGTGGTGTGCCGGGCCGAGCGGTGCCCACCGCCGTCCAGGGCGACGGCGTCGACCGTGTACTTCGCGGCGAGGGCGAGCCGGTCGTCGTGGGGGCGCCAGCTGAGTCCGTCGTCGGAGATCCGGCCGGGTACCGGTGTCTCCTGCGCGTCCTGCGACCTGACGACCTTCACCGACTCCAGCCGTCCGTCGGCCACCCGCACCGACAGCTTCTTCTCCGGCCTGACGGCCTTGCTCCCGTCGTCCGGGGTGACGCGGATGACGTCCTCGGCGGCGGGTGGCTTGCCGAACACCCCGCCGATGCCGCCGCCGTCCGAGGTGCATCCGGCGGCCCCGGCCAGCAGTCCTGCCCATGTCAGTACGGCGGCCAGAGCGGCCCCCGCGCGCCGTGCGCGCCCATGTACGTGCCTCACATCCACCCGTAACGACCGGCCCGCCCTGGGGAAACGTGAGTGCGAGCCAACCGGTGGGCAGAACTGTGGGGAGGACGACGCGACGGGGAGCAGCGGCCGGGACGCCGCACGCCCTCTTGCCGGACGTCGTTCCATGAGCCGTGGGAGGCTGACAGGTGTCCAGCGCAGCCGAGCAGGAGGCGGTGGCCGGGAATCGGGCCGCCGACGACGCGCGCCCCTCCGTCGTGGTCAACGGCGCCCGGCGCGCCGCACCGCCGCCCACCGTGCCGGCCCGGCCGGGCACCCCGGTGCCGCTGGGCGCACGCTTCCGGACCGGCCCCGATCAGGTGGCGGGGACGAACTTCGCGCTGTGGGCGGGGGGTGCGGAGGCGGTGGAGCTGTGCCTGTTCGACGGGCCGGGGCCCGGGGGCGGGGAGCGCCGGGTGCGGCTGACCGAGCTGACCCACGAGATCTGGCACGGTTTCGTGCCGGGCGTCCTGCCGGGGCAGCGTTACGGCTTTCGGGTGCACGGCCGCTGGGACCCGTGGACCGGAGCCCGCTGGAATCCGGCGAAGCTGCTGCTCGACCCGTACGCGCGCGCCGTGGACGGCGACTTCGGGCTGCCGCCGCAGGTGTACGGGCACGTGCGGGACTGGCCGGAGCAGCGGGTGGCGGACACCGTGCGCGACGAGCGGGACTCGGCGCCGTACGTCCCGAAGGGTGTCGTGGTCGACGACGGCGGTCCCGACGACGAGTGGACGTACGACCGGCGGCCGAAGACGCCGTGGGCGGACTCGGTCATCTACGAGCTGCACGTGCGCGGCTTCACCAAGCTGCACCCGGGCATCCCCGAGGAGCTGCGCGGCACGTACGCGGGCCTCGCGCACCCGGCGGCGATCGAGCATCTGACACGGCTGGGCGTGACGGCGGTGGAGCTGCTGCCGGTGCACCAGTTCGCGCACGAGAGCCATCTGCTCGACCGCGGGCTGAAGAACTACTGGGGCTACAACTCGATCGGCTACTTCGCCCCGCACGCCGCCTACGCCGCCTCCGGCACCACCGGTGAGCAGGTCGGCGAGTTCAGGCGGATGGTGCGGGCGCTGCACGCGGCGGGCATCGAGGTGATCCTCGACGTGGTCTACAACCACACGGCGGAGGCCGGCGAGCTGGGCCCGACGCTCTCCCTGAAGGGCATCGACAACCGCGGCTACTACCGCCTCCAGACCGACGCCCGCCGGTACGCCGACTACACGGGCTGCGGCAACACGCTGCACGTCGTCCAGCCGCACGTACTGCGCCTGATCACCGACTCGCTGCGGTACTGGGTGACGGAGATGGGCGTGGACGGCTTCCGCTTCGACCTGGCGGCGGCGCTGGCCCGCTCGATGCACGACGTCGACATGCTCTCCCCGTTCCTCGCGGTGATCGCGCAGGACCCGGTGCTGCGCCGGGTGAAGCTGATCGCCGAGCCGTGGGACGTCGGCTCGGGCGGCTACCAGGTGGGCGCCTTCCCGCCGCTGTGGACGGAGTGGAACGACCGCTACCGCAACGCGGTGCGGGACTTCTGGCGGCACGCGCTGCCGGACGTGCGGGAGATGGGCTACCGCCTGTCGGGCTCCAGCGACCTGTACGCGTGGGGCGGGCGAAGGCCGTACGCGTCGGTCAACTTCGTCACCGCGCACGACGGCTTCACGCTGCGGGACCTGGTGAGTTACGAGCGCAAGCACAACGAGGCGAACGGCGAGGGCAACCGGGACGGCACGGACGACAACCGGTCCTGGAACTGCGGTACGGAGGGGGAGACGGAGGACGCGGACGTACGGGCGCTGCGGCGGCGTCAGCTGCGCAACCTGCTGACCACGCTGCTGCTGTCGACCGGGGTGCCGATGCTGGTCGCGGGCGACGAGATGGGCCGCACCCAGCGCGGCGGCAACAACGCCTACTGCCAGGACAACGAGATCAGCTGGGTGGACTGGAGTCTGCTGGAGGACCCGGAGTGGCGCCCCCTGTTCGAGCTGGCCTCCCGCCTGATCGCCCTGCGCCACCGGCATCCCGTGCTGCGCCGCCGGGCCTTCTTCTCCGGCCGCGCGCACTCCGCGGACGGCCTGCGCGACCTGGCCTGGTTCACCGCCCGGGGCACGGAGATGACGGAACGGGACTGGTACGCCCCGGCCGCCACGCTCGGCATGTACCTGTCCGGGCGGGACATCCCGGGCCGCGACGAGCGGGGCGAGGCGATCTCCGACGACAGCTTCCTGGCCGTGCTCCACGCGGGTGAGACGCCGGCCGACTTCGTCCTGCCGGGCGCCCCGTGGGCGGAGCGGTACGAGGTGGTCGTCGATACCGGGCAGGAGGAGCAGGGCGAGGCACCGAGCACCGCGTATCCGGCGGGAGCGCCGGTCAGGGTGCCGGGACGGACGGTCCTGCTGCTGCGGGCGGGGTAGCGCGGACGGCGGACGGCCCGGTGGAGGATGCCCCCGTACGACCCCCGTGCGCGCGAAAACTCGGTGGGAAGTGTCAGTGGTGAACCGTAGGCTCGCTGCTGATGCCCACTACACCCGTTCCCGCCCCGGACTCCTCCGGCAACCGTTCCACCGTGCGCTCGCTGTCGCGGTTGTGGCCGTACGTACGCCCCGTGCGCGTGCGGTTGGCGACCGCGGCGTGTGTCGCGATCCTCGCCTCCTGTGTGGGGCTGGTGATCCCCCTCGTCCTGAAGTGGATGGTGGACGGGCCGGTCGCCGACCGCGATCCGGCCGGCGTGTGGCTCGGGGCGCTGTACCTGCTGCTGCTCGGGCTGGCGGAGGCGCTGCTGTTCGGGTTGCGGCGGTGGATGGTGGCCCGTCCGCTGGCCGGCGTGGAGGCGGCGATGCGCGCGGACCTGTACGGGCGTCTGCAACGGCTGCCGGTGGCCTTTCACGACCGTTGGGCGTCGGGGCAGTTGCTGTCGCGCGGGACGACCGACCTGATGCTGCTGCGCATGTTCCTCGCGTTCCCGTTGACGTTCCTGCTGGTCAACGGGGTGACGATCCTGGTCGGCGTGGGCATCATGCTGGTTCAGGACTGGACGCTCGGCCTGGTCGTCCTCGGGCCCGCCATCCCCGTGATCGTCACCTGCGTGATCTTCGAGAAGAAGTACTCCGACGTGGCGCGGAAGGCGCAGGACCAGGTCGGGGATCTGACGACCGTGGTCGAGGAGAGCGTGCTCGGCATCCGGATCGTCAAGGGGTTCGGCCGGCACCGCAGCCAGGCGCGGGCCTTCCACGAGCTGTCCCACACGCTGCGCGGGACGGAGCTGCGCAAGGCGCGGCTGCTGGCGTCCATCTGGGCGGTCATCGTCGTCCTGCCGGAGGTCGCGATCGGGGCGGCGCTGGTGGTCGGGTCGGTGCAGGTGGCGGACGGGTCGCTGTCGGCGGGGACGCTGGTGGCGTTCCTGTCCACCGCGCTGGCCCTGCGGTGGCCGGTGGAGTCCATCGGCTTCCTGCTGGCGATGAGCCAGGAGGCGGCGACGGCCACGGACCGGTACTTCGAGGTGATGGACGCCGACGTCGAAACGCAGGGCGACGCCGCCCCCACCGCGGCACGACTGCCCGCGGCCGAGCGGGCCGACGGTCTGCGGTTCGAGAACGTCCGGTTCCGGTATCCCGACGCGGCCCCCGACTCCCCGCCCCTCCTGACGGACGTCGACCTGCACATCCGCCCCGGTGAGTCCATGGCCCTGGTCGGCGCCACCGGCAGCGGCAAGACGACGCTGACCGCGCTCGTCCCGCGCCTGCACGAGGTGACCTCCGGACGGATCACGCTGGACGGCGAGGACATCACCGCGCTGTCCCGCGAGGAGCTGCGCTCGATGGTCGCCGTGGCCTTCGAGGAGCCCACCCTCTTCTCGGCCACCGTCGGCGAGAACGTGCTGATGGGCGCGGGCGACGACGCCGGCGACGAGGAGCTGGGCCGGGCGCTGTCGGTCGCGCAGGCCGACTTCGCGCACGCCCTCCCCCGGGGCACCGGCACCCAGGTCGGCGAGCAGGGCCTCAGCCTCTCCGGCGGCCAGCGCCAGCGCCTCGCGCTCGCCCGGGCCGTGGTCGGCAGACCGAGGTTCCTCGTCCTGGACGACCCGCTGTCCGCGCTCGACGTGCACACCGAGGCCGCCGTGGAGGCCGCGCTGCGCGACGTCCTCGCGGACACCACCGCCCTGATCGTGGCCCACCGCCCCTCCACCGTCATGCTCGCCGACCGCGTCGCCCTGCTCTCCGGGGGCCGTATCGCGGCCGTCGGCACCCATCACGAACTGCTGCGCGGCAACGCCGAGTACGCCCACCTGATGTCCGGGCTCGACGGGCACGAGGTGCCCGACGCGCCCGGGGGACTCCAGAAGGAGGACGCCCGATGACCGCGCCCACCGCCACCGCGCCGGACCGGGAGCAGCCGGACGGCGTGGACCCGGCCGGGAGCGGGGCACACGCGGACGGCGACCTGTTCGACCAGGACGTCCTGCCCAGCCCGCCCGGCGCGACCGGCGGCCTGCTGCGCTCCCTGCTGGCGCCCCTGAAGGCTCGCGTCGCCCTGACCACCGTCCTCCTGCTGCTCCAGCAGGCGGCGGTGCAGGCGGGCCCGCTGCTGGTGGCGTACGCCATCGACCACGCGGTGCCGGCGCTGCGGGACGACGACCACGGACCGCTGGTCGCGGTGGGCGCCGGCTTCCTGCTGTGCTCGCTGGCGGCGGGCGGCCTCCAGTACGCGTTCATCGCGGCGGCCGCCCGGGTCAGCCAGGACGTCCTCCTCGACCTGCGCGGGCGGATCTTCCGGCACGCGCAGGCGCTGAGCGTCGACTTCCACGAGCGCTACACCTCGGGCCGGCTCATCTCGCGTTCCACCACGGACGTGGAGTCCCTGCGCGAACTGCTCGACGAGGGGCTCCAGGAGCTGGTGACGGTCATCCTCTCCTTCGTCTACATCGCGGCCCTGCTGCTCTGGCTGGACTTCGGCCTGGGCGCGGTCGCGGTGGCCTCGTTCGTGCCGCTGTACGCGCTGGTGCGGCTGTACCGGCGGCGCGCCGAGCGGGTGTACCGGCACCGGTCCACGGCGATCGCGGCGGTGATCGTGAAGTTCGTGGAGACGATGAACGGCATCCGTCCGGTGCGCGCCTTCCGCCGGGAGGCCGCCAACGACGCCGACTTCGCGGTCCTGAACCGGCGCCACGAGCGGACCAACGGCGACGCCCTCCTGGAGATGGCCCGTTACGTCGTCGGGTCCCGGCTGGTCGCCAACACGACCGTCGCGGGCATCGTGCTGTGGGGCGCCTACCGGGTCGCGGGCGGCACCCTGGCGCTCGGTGTGCTGGCGGCGTCGGTGCTGTACCTGCGGCGGCTGTACGACCCGATCGACCGGCTCGGCATGTTCCTGAACTCGTACCAGTCGGCGGCGGCCTCCCTGGAGAAGATCGCCGGGCTGCTGGCCCAGACACCCTCGGTGCCCGAACCGGCCGCGCCGAAGGAGCTGCCCCCGGCGGTCTCCGAACACCCCGGCCGCGAGGTGGTCTTCGACGCGGTGAGCTTCGGCTACCGCACCGGCGGCGAGGTGCTGCCCCGCTTCGACCTGACGCTCCCGGCCGGGCAGACGGTCGCCGTCGTGGGGTCGACCGGCGCGGGCAAGTCGACGCTGGCCAAGCTGCTCGCCCGGTTCTACGACCCCTCCCACGGGCGGGTCCTGCTCGACGGCGTCGACCTGCGCGACCTGGCGGTGCCCGAGCTGCGGCGCGGGGTGGTGATGGTGACGCAGGAGGCGTTCCTGTTCTCCGGCACGGTCGCCGACAACATCGCGATCGGCCGGCCGGAGGCGACGCGGGAGGAGATCGAGCGGGCCGCGAAGGCGATCGGCGCCCACGACTTCATCGCCGCGCTGCCGGACGGCTACGACACCGACGTCCGCAAGCGTGGTGGCCGCATCTCCGCCGGTCAGCGGCAACTGGTGTCGTTCGCCCGGGCGTTGCTCGCGGATCCGGCGGTGCTGATCCTGGACGAGGCGACCAGCTCGCTGGACGTGCCCGGCGAGCGTGCGGTGCAGCGGGCGATGACGACGGTGCTGAAGGGCCGTACGGCGGTGGTGATCGCGCACCGGCTGTCGACCGTGGAGATCGCGGACCGGGTGCTGGTCATGGAGCACGGCCGGATCGTGGAGGACGGCCCCCCGGACGAACTGATCGCCGGCACGGGCCGGTTCGCGGATCTGCACCGGGCATGGCGGGACAGCCTCGCGTGAGGACGGGCGGGCCCGGGGCCTGTGGGGGGAGGCATCGGTGATCGACGCGTACGAGGATCCCGGCACGCCGGACCGCCGGGGCGGCTGGCGGTACCTGGCCTGGCTGGTCGCGCGGCAGTGGCCGCGCTGTCTGGCGGGTGCGGTGCTCGCCAGTACCTGGATGGTGCTGCTGGCGGCGACGCCGTACCTGATGGCGCGGGCCGTCGACCACGGCCTGGAACCCGGTGACATGGGCGCGCTGGCGGGCTGGACGGGCGCGCTCGTCGCCGTCGGGGCGGTCAACGCCTGGCTGGGCATGCTGCGGCACCGCACGATGACGCTGGTGCGGATGGACGCCAACTTCCGCACGGTCAAGGTGGTCGTGGGACACGCCACGCGGCTCGGTGCCGCGCTGCGCGGGCAGGTGGGGGCCGGCGAGGTCGTCACCATCGGCGTGGGCGACGTGCAGACCATCAGCACCTCGCTGACGGCCGTGGGGCCGGGCATCGGGGCGGTCGTCGCGTACGCGGCGGTCGGCGGTCTGATGCTGTCGGTGTCGACGCGGCTCGCCCTGGTGGTGCTGATCGGGGTGCCGGTGCTCGGGGTGCTGCTGGGCCCGCTCATGGGGCGCCTCCAGGGCCGGGAGACCGACTACCGGGACGGGCAGGCCGTGCTGACCGCGCGGATCGGCGACCTCGCGGGCGGGCTGCGGGTGCTGAACGGGCTGGGCGGCAAGGGCCTGGTCGCGGACGCGTTCCGCCGGGACTCGGAGCGGCTGCGCGAGCGCGGCTACCGGGTCGGTGCGGTGACCAGCTGGATCCAGGCCCTCGGGGTGGGGCTGCCGGTGCTGTTCCTGGCGCTGGTCACCTGGCTGGGCGCGCGGCTGGCCGCGCAGGGCCGGATCAGCGTGGGTGAACTGGTGTCGGTGTACGGCTATGTGGTCGCGCTGGGCTGGCCGGTGGCGTTCCTCATCGAGATGGGCCACCAGCTCAGCCGGGGTGTGGTGGCCGCCCGCCGGGTGGTCGCCTTCCTGCGCCTGGAGCCCGAGCCGGACACCGGCACCCGGGACGCCCCCGCGGAGCCCTCGATGCTGTACGACCCGGCCTCCGGCGTACGCGTCCTCCCTGGCCGGCTGACCGCCCTGGCCGGCTCCCGCCCCGCCGACGCCGCCGAGGTCATCGACCGCCTGGGCCGCTACACCCCGTCCGACGCGACGTGGGGGGACGTCCCGCTGTCCGACATCCCCCTCCCCCAGATCCGCGACCGCATCCTGGTCGCCGAGGCGGAGGCCGACCTGTTCGCGGGCCCCCTGCGCCATGTAGTAGGCGGTCAGGACATGCCGCTCAGGGGCGCGGGCAGTGTCGATTTGCGGCTCCGCCGCGTGGGCGCGACCAGCCACAACGCACCCGCAGACGCCCGACAACAGCACCCGGCAGACGATACGGCGCACCTCGAAGCCCTCCACGCAGCCGCCGCCGACGACATACTCCAGTCCCTCCCCGACGGACTGGACTCCCCCGTCGCCGCCCAGGGCAACACCCTCTCCGGCGGCCAAAGACAACGCGTCCGCCTGACCCGCGCCCTCCTCACCGCGCCGGAGGTGCTCCTGGCCGTGGAACCGACCTCCGCCCTGGACGCCCACACCGAGGCAACGGTCGCGGCCCGTCTCCGGGGCGCCCGCGAGGGCCGCACGACCGTGGTCGCGTCCACCTCCCCCCTCGTGCTGGACCGCGCCGACACGGTGGTGTACCTGGTCGACGGCAAGGCCGCCGCCACCGGCGCCCACCGCGAACTCCTCACCACGGAACCGGGATACCGCGCGCTGGTCGCGCGGGACGAAGAGGTGGCCCGATGACGTCCGCGGGCCAACTCCCCGTCGCCGACCGCGCCGACGTCCGACGCGCCGCGGCCCGGCTGCTCGGCGAGGACCGCCGCGCCCTCGCCACCGTCCTCGGCCTCAACGCCCTGGCCGCCGCGGCCGGACTGGCCGGCCCGTGGCTGCTGGGCCGGATCGTCGACGAGGTGCGCGCCGGCGGCGGGGTCGGCGCCGTGGACCGGATGGCCCTCGCCATTCTGGTCTGCTCGCTGGCGCAGCTGCTGCTGGCCCGCTGGGCCCGCTACGTGGGCCACCGCTTCGGGGAACGGACGCTCGCCCGGGTGCGGGAGCGGTACGTGGACCGGGCGCTCGCCCTGCCCGCGTCGGTGGTGGAGCGGTCCGGCACGGGCGACCTGACGACCCGCGGCACCGCCGACGTGACCGCCGTCGGCACCACGCTGCGGGACGCCGGACCCGATCTGCTCGTCAACTCGGTGCAGGCGCTGTTCCTGATGGGCGCGGTGTTCGTGCTCGACCCGCTGCTCGGCGCGGTCGGGGTGCTGGGGCTGACACCGGCCTGGGTCGCGCTGCGCTGGTATCTGCGCCGGGCGCGGGCCGGGTACCTGGCCGAGGGCGCGGCCACGTCGGAGGTGGCGGAGAGTCTCGCGGCCACGGTGGCGGGGGCCCGGACGGTCGAGGCGTTCCACCTGGCCGCCCGGCGCGTGTCGACCAACCGGGAGGCGCTGGAGGCCTCGCGCCGCACCCGGATGCGGACGCTGTTCTTGCGCTGCGTGTTCTTCCCGGCGGTGGACATCTCCTACGTCCTGCCGGTGGCGGGCGTCCTGCTGTGCGGCGGGTTCCTGCACGCGCGCGGGTCGGTGAGCCTCGGGGCGGTGGTGGCGTGCGCCGTGTACCTCCAGCAGCTGGCCGGGCCGCTCGACGAGGTGCTGATGCGGACCGAGCAGCTCCAGGCGGGCGCGGCCTCCTTCGCCCGGGTGGAGGGGCTGGCCCGGGCCCCGCGGACGGAGCCGGACGGGTCGGCGGTCCCGGCGGACGACCGCATCGACGTCCGTGGGGCGCGGTACGCCTACGAGCGGGGCGGCGAGGTGCTGCGCGGCGTGGACCTGACCGTGCGGCCGGGCGAGCGGCTGGCGGTCGTCGGTCCGTCGGGCGCCGGCAAGACCACGCTGAGCCGGCTCCTCGCGGGCGTCGACGCGCCGACCGCCGGCTCGGTGACGGTGGGCGGGGTGCCCGTGGTCGCCCTCGGTCCGGAGCGGCTGCGCCGCCAGGTCGTGCTGGTCACCCAGGAGCACCACGTGTTCCTGGGCACGGTCCGGGACAATCTCCTGATCGCCGAACCGGAGGCCGGGGACGACGAGTTGTGGGCGGCGCTCACCGCGGTGGGTGCCGAGTCCTGGGTGCGGGAGCTGCCCGGGGGCCTGGACACCGAGTTGGGCGCGAAGGGGCACCGGACGGACGGCTCGCAGGCCCAGCAGCTCGCCCTGGCCCGGGTGGTGCTGGCCGACCCGCACACGCTGATCCTGGACGAGGCCACCGCCCTGCTGGACCCGACGACGGCCCGGCACACCGAGCAGGCGCTCGCCGCGGTGCTGAAGGGCCGTACGGTCATCGCCATCGCGCACCGGCTGCACACCGCGCACGACGCGGACCGGGTGGCCGTGATGGAGGGCGGCCTGCTGACCGAACTGGGCACGCACGACGAACTGGTGACGGCCGGCGGGGCGTATGCGGCGCTGTGGGGGTCCTGGCACGGGGAGCCGTCCGAGCGGACGGCTACTGACTGAGCGGGCAGTCAGTAGTGGCGCCCGGGCGACGGTTCCGTTTATCGAACGTGAACTCCCGGTCAACGAACCATTTCCAGCCAACTTACTGACGCGCCCCTGACAAAGAGGGCGTACTCCTGCCACTCTTCCGTCGGTCCCTTCACAGCGCCCCCACAGCTTCCTCACGAGCGTTGTGCGGCGACCAGCTCCCGCACGTGATCTCTGCGTATCGCACAGTTCCGCCCGGCCGGCCACCCGCCGACCGGTCTCCCCTGGCCGCGCACCCCGCGGCCACGCAGAAGGAGTCGGTGTTGAGCAGCAGTTCTCCCCACAGACGCACCTCCCACACCATGTCCCACACCCCCTCCCGCCGCGTCGCGCACCGGCGTGCCGCGGCGGTCGCGCTGGCCGGTGTCGCCGCGCTGATCGCCACGGCGGTGCAGTCCGGCGCCGCCACCGCCGCGCCCGCTCAGGCCCCCGCACCGGGCGCCGAGTCGGTCACGCTGACCCCGGCCCAGCGCGCCGAGCTGATCCGCGACGCCAACGCCACCAAGGCCGAGACCGCCGGCGACCTGGGCCTGGGCGCCAAGGAGAAGCTGGTCGTCCGCGACGTGGTCAAGGACCGCGACGGCACGCTGCACACCCGCTACGAGCGGACCTACGACGGGCTGCCCGTCCTCGGCGGCGACCTGGTCGTGACCAGCGACGCCGGGACGACCGAGCGGGTCGTGAAGGCCACGTCCAAGGCGATCAGGCCGGCCACGGTGACGCCGAAGATATCCGCCGGCAAGGCGGAGCAGCAGGCCGTGTCCGTCGCGAAGGCCGCCGGAGCCGAGGGGGCGGCGGCCGACCGGGCCCCGCGCAAGGTGGTCTGGGCGGCGCAGGGCACCCCGGTCCTGGCGTACGAGACGGTCGTGGGCGGCCTCCAGGAGGACGGCACCCCGAACGAGCTGCACGTGATCACCGACGCCGCCACCGGCGCCAAGCTCTTCGAGTACCAGGCGATCCACAACGGCACCGGCAACACGATGTACAGCGGCTCGGTGACGCTGGGCACCGCGCAGTCCGGGTCGTCGTACACGCTGAGCGACACCACGCGCGGCAACCACAAGACGTACAACCTGAACCGCGGCACCTCCGGCACCGGGACGCTCTTCAGCGGCCCCGACGACGTCTGGGGCAACGGCCAGCCCTCGAACGCCGAGACCGCCGGCGCCGACGCCCACTACGGGGCGGCGCTGACGTGGGACTACTACAAGAACGTCCACGGCAGGTCCGGCATCCGCGGCGACGGGGTGGGCGCCTACTCGCGCGTCCACTACGGCAACAACTACGTCAACGCCTTCTGGTCGGACAGCTGCTTCTGCATGACGTACGGCGACGGTTCGGGCAACGTGAACCCGCTGACGTCCATCGACGTGGCCGCGCACGAGATGACGCACGGCGTCACCTCCAACACCGCGGGCCTGATCTACAGCGGCGAGTCCGGCGGGCTCAACGAGGCCACCTCGGACATCTTCGGCGCGGCCGTCGAGTTCCACGCGAACAACTCCAGCGACGTCGGTGACTACCTCATCGGCGAGGAGATCGACATCAACGGCGACGGCACGCCGCTGCGCTACATGGACAAGCCGAGCAAGGACGGCGCGTCCAAGGACGCCTGGTACTCGGGCATCGGCAACATCGACGTCCACTACTCGTCGGGCCCGGCCAACCACTTCTTCTACCTGCTGAGCGAGGGCAGCGGCACCAAGACCATCAACGGTGTCGCCTACGACTCGCCCACCTCGGACGGCCTCCCGGTCACCGGCATCGGCCGCGACAAGGCGGCGAAGATCTGGTTCCGCGCGCTGACCACGAAGTTCACGTCGACCACCAACTACGCGGCGGCCCGCACCGGCACCCTCGCGGCCGCCGGTGAGCTGTACGGCACGGACAGCACCGAGTACAAGCGGGTGCAGGACGCGTGGGCCGGCATCAACGTCGGCGCCCGCTCCGGCGGCGGCGGTGGCGGCACCTCCTTCGAGAACGCCGCCGACGTGGCGATCCCGGACAACGGCGCGGCGGTCACCTCGTCGGTCACCGTGACCGGCCGGGCGGGCAACGCCCCGGCCAACCTCCAGGCGGCGGTGGACATCGTGCACACCTGGCGCGGCGACCTGGTGGTCGACCTGCTGGCCCCGGACGGGACCGCGTACCGCCTGAAGAACTCCAGCTCCTCCGACTCGGCGGACAACGTGAACCAGACGTACACGGTGAACGCCTCCTCGGAGACCGCCAACGGCACCTGGAAGCTGCGCGTCCAGGACGTGGCGGCCCGCGACACCGGCTACATCAACTCCTTCAAGCTCACCTTCCCGTAGGCCCGCACGCGGGGCCCCACGGTCAGGGCGCCGTCCCGGTGGTTCGAATCCCCGGGGCGGCGCCCTCCCGCGTCCACCCTCTTTTTTTGCCAAGGCCATACGCACCGAGGGTTGCCGCTTTGCCGAGGTCACGCGGGTTCACACACCCGCAACATTCACCCGGCCGTCAACTTTCGGCCAACATCATTCGACCCTCCTGACATGTACGCGCCCCGGGTGTCAGTCTTCGGTGATCCACCGCACAACTTCGCAGTCAACTCCGGCCGGACACCCCACGCCGACCGGGTCCCCCACCGAAGGAGTCTGTGTGTCCCCCCACTTCGCGCGCCACAAGCGCACCACCCTCGCCCTCGCCACCGCGGTCGCCGCCGGCGCCCTGCTCAGCACCGCTCTGGGCACGGGCAGCGCCACCGCGAGCCCGGCCCTCCCGGGCGCCCCCCTCCTGCTGTCCGACACCGCCCGTACCGCGCTCATCCAGGAGCAGCAGGCCGGCGCGGCCGGCACCGCGCGCGAGATAGGCCTCGGCGCCAAGGAGAAGCTGGTCGTCAAGGACGTGGTCAAGGACCGCGACGGCACCGTGCACACCCGCTACGAGCGCACCTACGACGGACTGCCCGTCCTCGGCGGCGACCTCGTGGTGCACCGCTCGGAGTCCGGCGCGGCCGAGGGCGTGACCAGAGCGACGAAGGCCGCCGTCAAGGTCGCCACCGTGACGCCGAAGGTCGACGCGGCCAAGGCCGAGCGGCAGGCGCTGTCCGCCGCCAAGGACGCCGGTTCGTCGAAGACGGCGGCCGACTCCGCGCCCCGCAAGGTGATCTGGGCGGCCACCGGCAAGCCGGTGCTCGCCTACGAGACCGTGGTCGGCGGCCTCCAGGACGACGGCACCCCGAACGAGCTGCACGTGATCACCGACGCCGCCACCGGCGCGAAGCTGTACGAGTACCAGGGCATCGAGACCGGCTCCGGCAAGAGCCTGTACTCGGGCGAGGTGACCCTCGGCACCACCAAGTCGGGCTCCTCGTACCAGCTGTACGACACCGGACGCGGCGGCCACAAGACGTACAACCTCAACCGAGGCACGTCCGGCACCGGCACCCTGTTCACCGACGCGGACGACGCGTGGGGCACCGGCAGCGCCTCCGGGTCCGGCTCCGACCAGACCGCCGCCGTCGACGCCGCCTACGGCGCGCAGACCACGTGGGACTTCTACAAGGACACCTTCGGCCGCAGCGGCATCAAGAACGACGGCAAGGCGGCCTACTCCCGCGTCCACTACGGCAACAACTACGTCAACGCCTTCTGGTCCGACGCCTGCTTCTGCATGACCTACGGCGACGGCACGGGCAACACCAACCCGCTCACCTCGCTGGACGTCGCCGGGCACGAGATGAGCCACGGTGTCACCTCCAACACCGCGGGCCTCAACTACAGCGGCGAGTCCGGCGGCCTCAACGAGGCGACCAGCGACATCTTCGGCACCGGCGTCGAGTACTTCGCGAAGAACTCCACCGACAAGGGCGACTACCTCATCGGCGAGAAGATCGACATCAACGGCGACGGCACCCCGCTGCGCTACATGGACAAGCCCAGCAAGGACGGCGCGTCCAAGGACTACTGGTCCTCCGGCCTCGGCGGCGTCGACGTGCACTACTCCTCGGGCCCGGCCAACCACTTCTTCTTCCTGCTGGCCGAGGGCAGCGGGGCGCGGACGGTCGACGGGGTGCAGTACGACTCCCCGACCTCCGACGGCTCCACCGTCACCGGCATCGGCCGCGAGAAGGCGCTGCAGATCTGGTACAAGGCGCTGACCACGTACATGACGTCCACGACGAACTACAAGGCGGCCCGCACGGCCACCCTGAGCGCGGCGTCGGACCTCTACGGCGCGGACAGCACCGAGTACAAGACGGTGGGCGCGGCCTGGACCGCGATCAACGTGAGCTGACCCCGTCCCAACACGCGGCGGACGGCACCCGGGACCAGCGGTTCCCGGATGCCGTCCTAGTCTTGGTGCCCATGTCCTTCACGTACGACGACGTCGGCGCCACCCGCGAGCAGGGTCACTGCCCGCCCGGCTTCCGCCCCATGCACGTACGCACCCGCCTCGGTGAGGGCGAACCGGTGTTCCAGCGGGCCGTGGAGGCCGTACTCACCTGGGAGATGCACCGGGAGATGGGCGTCGGGATCGAGGCGAGCGCGGAACGGGCCGCGCCGGGCGTCGACGTCACCGTCACCCTCGCCGGGATGATCAAGGCGCCCTGCCGGGTGGTGTGGACGCTGGACGAGCCCCGCCGGGCCGGCTGGGCCTACGGCACCCTGCCCGGTCACCCGGAGTCCGGCGAGGAGGCCTTCGTGGTGGACCGCACCGGTGACGGCACGGTGTGGCTCACGGTGAGCGCCTTCAGCCGGCCCGCCAAGTGGTACGCCAAGGCCGGCGGCCCGGCCGCCCGCGCCTTCCAGCACGCCTACGCCCGCCGGTGCGGCAGCGTGCTGCGACGGCTGAGCGGCGGCGACGAGGAGAGCTGAAACGCCCTCCCCGGCCGCCGCCGCCCGGCCGCCCGGACTCACCTCATCAGCAGCCCGGCCGCCTGGGCCAGGTCGTCGGAGGGCACGGCCACGAGCCCCGTCTCCGCGCCGGACGCCAGCAGGCGGTGCGCGGGCAGCACGCGGACCGTGTAGCCGAACGGGCCGGTGCGGTCCAGGGCCAGCGGGCCCTCGTACACCCAGCGGCCCTCCAGGTCGGGCCCGCCCACCGGCTTCAGCGGCACCTTCGACGCGTCGGTGATCCGGTCCTCTGAGTCCACCCGCCCGGAGACCGCCTGCACCTCGACGTCCTCCGGCGCGAGATCGCCCAGCTTCACCCGCACCCGCAGCCCGAGCGTCGCGCCCAGCTCCGCCAGCGCGGTGGCGGAGCCCGTCTCCACGTGGTCGACGCTCACTCCGGACCAGGCCGACCGCACCCGGGCCTTCCACTCCGCGAGACCGCGGGCGGAGTCCGGGTCCATCGCGCGGTGGGCCTCGGCGGCCGGGGCGTAGAGCCGCTCGACGTACTCGCGGACCATGCGGCCGGCCAGCACCTTGGGACCCAGCAGACTGAGGGTCTTGCGGACCATCTCGATCCACCGGTCGGGCAGCCCGCTCGCCGCCCGCTCGTAGAAGCGGGGGGTCACCCGCTGCTCCAGCAGGTCGTAGAGGGCGGCGGCCTCTATGGCGTCGCGCCGGTCCGGGTCGGTTCCCGGTCCGTCGGCGGTGGGGATCGCCCAGCCGAAGTCGGGCTGGAACCACTCGTCCCACCAGCCGTCGAGGACCGACAGGTTGAGGCAGCCGTTGAGCGCCGCCTTCATGCCGGAGGTGCCGCACGCCTCCAGCGGCCGCAGGGGGTTGTTCAGCCAGATGTCGCAGCCCGGGTAGAGCTTCTGCGCCATCGCCATGCCGTAGTCGGGCAGGAACACGATGCGGTGCCGCACCCGCGGGTCGTCCGCGAACCGCACCAGCTCCTGGACCAGCCGCTTGCCGCCGTCGTCGGCCGGGTGCGCCTTGCCGGCGACGACGATCTGGATCGGCCGCTCGGGGTGGAGCAGCAGGTCCATCAGCCGGTCGCGGTCGCGCAGCATCAACGTCAGCCGCTTGTACGACGGGACGCGCCGCGCGAAACCGATGGTGAGCACGTCCGGGTCGAGGACGTCGTCGATCCAGCCCAGCTCCGCGGTGCCGGCGCCGCGCTGCCGCCAGGAGGCACGCAGCCGCTCCCGCACCTCCTCGACCAACTGCTCGCGCAGGGTGCGGCGCAGCTCCCAGATGTCCTGGTCGGGGACGTCGGCGACCGAGTCCCAGCGGTCCGAGCCGCCGACGGTCATCGCGTCCTCGGCCCGCTGCGCGCCGATCTGCCGGGCGCCGAGCCGGAACACCTCGGGCGCCACCCAGGTCGGGGCGTGCACGCCGTTGGTGACGGAGGTGATCGGCACCTCGTCGGCGTCGAAGCCGGGCCAGAGTCCGGCGAACATGGAGCGGCTGACCCCGCCGTGCAGCAGGGAGACGCCGTTGGCCCGCTGGGCCAGCCGGAGGCCCATCACGGCCATGTTGAACAGGTTGGGTTCGCCGCCGGGGTAGGTCTCCATGCCGAGCCGCAGGACGCGCTCGACGTCGATGCGCGGCAGTTCGGAGTCGGGGCCGAAGTGGCGGGCGACCAGCTCGCGGTCGAAGCGGTCGATGCCGGCCGGCACGGGGGTGTGGGTGGTGAACACGGTCCCGGCCCGCACCGCCTCCAGCGCCGAGCCGAACTCCAGCCCCTCGTCGCAGAGTTCGGCAATGCGTTCCAGACCCAGGAAGCCGGCGTGGCCCTCGTTGGTGTGGAACACCTCGGGACCGGCGTGGCCGGTGAGCCGGCAGTACGTGCGCACCGCCCGGACACCTCCTATGCCGAGCAGCATCTCCTGGAGGAGCCGGTGCTCGCTGCCGCCGCCGTAGAGCCGGTCGGTGACGCCCCGTTCGCCGAGGTCGTTCTCCTCGACGTCCGAGTCGAGGAGCAGCAGGGGCACCCGGCCGACCTGGGCCAGCCAGACGCGGGCGCGCAGCTCCCGGCCGCCGGGCAGGGCGAGGGCGACGTGGGCGGGGGTGCCGTCGGGCTCCTTGAGGAGGGCCAGGGGCAACTCGTGGGGGTCGAGGACGGGGTAGTGCTCCTGCTGCCAGCCGTCCCGGGAGAGGGACTGCCGGAAGTAGCCGTGCCGGTAGAGCAGGCCGACGCCGATGAGCGGCACGCCCAGGTCGCTGGCCGCCTTGAGGTGGTCGCCGGCCAGGATGCCGAGCCCCCCGGAGTACTGGGGCAGGGCGGCGGTGATGCCGAACTCGGGCGAGAAGTAGGCGACGGCGGCGGGCAGTCGGCCGGACTGGGCCTGGTACCAGCGGTCGCCGGTCATGTAGTGGTCGAGGTCGTCGGCCACCGCGGTCAGCCGGCGCAGGAACCGCCGGTCCTCGGCCAGCTCCGCGAGGCGCGCGGGCGGCACGGTGCCGAGCAGTCTCACCGGGTCGCGGCCGGACGAGGCCCAGCACCCGGGGTCGACGGACTGGAAGAGGTCACGGGTCTCCGGGTGCCATGACCAGCGCAGATTGCGGGCCAGGTCACTGAGCGGCCGGAGGGGGTCGGGGAGAACGGGACGGACGGTCAGTCGACGGATCGCCTTCACCCCCACGACGTTACCGGGGCGATGTGTCCCTCGCCGGGGGCTTCGCCCGCCAACCTCCGATTCGGCCTGAACGGCCTCGTCGGCAAACGCCGGACGGGCTAATACGGACCGGCCCGGCGATATGGCCGGATCTCCTCCCGTCGGCCTCCTTGTGGCACTTCGCCCCCGCGCGAAAGGCTGCACATGTCGTGAAGGCGCTGATTGCGGCAACGGCATCCGGGAAGGCGTTGGGACAGGCCCGTCGTGTGTGTCGACATACGCGCGAGTAGTTAACAAAGTGCCGGATTGCCCACCAGAAGAGTGTGGGAAGGCTCCTGCGGTACGCCCCGCACGAACCCGCAGGACCCACCTCCCCAGAGTCATCCGCCCACCCATGTTGACGCGGACAGGAGCGGTCATGCCCGCCACGCACCACTCGTCACCGACCGAGCCGGACAGCACCGGCGCGGACCGGACCACCTCCGTCGGACGCATCCCCGTCCTGGACGTCCGCCCGGCCGTCCGGCAGGGACGCCGGCCCGCCAAGGCCGTCACCGGCGAGTCCTTCGAGGTCTCCGCCACCGTGTTCCGCGAGGGCCACGACGCGGTCGCGGCCAACGTCGTCCTCCGAGATCCGCGGGGCCGGCCGGGGCCCTGGACGCCGATGCGGGAGCTGGCGCCCGGCACCGACCGCTGGGGGGCGACCGTCACCGCGGGCGAGCCCGGCACGTGGTCGTACACCGTGGAGGCGTGGGGCGATCCGGTCTCCACCTGGCGGCACCACGCGCGCATCAAGATCCCGGCCGGCATCGACACCGACCTGGTCCTCGACGAGGGCGTCCGGCTGTACGAGCGCGCCGCCGCCGACGTGCCCGGGAGCGAGGACCGGCGGGTGCTGCTGGCCGCCGTCGAGGCACTGCGGGACGAGACCCGGCCGGCCGCCACCCGGCTGGCGGCGGCGTTGACGCCGGAGGTGGACGCGGTGCTGGCCCGCCACCCGCTGCGGGAACTGGTCACCTCCTCCGACCCGCTGCCCCTGCTGGTCGAACGCGAACGCGCCCTGTACGGCGCCTGGTACGAGTTCTTCCCCCGCTCCGAGGGCACCCCCGAACAGCCCCACGGCACCTTCCGCACCGCCGCCCGCCGCCTGCCCGCCATCGCCGCCATGGGCTTCGACGTCGTCTACCTCCCCCCCGTCCACCCCATCGGCACCACCCACCGCAAAGGCCGCAACAACACCCTCTCCGCCACCCCCGACGACGTCGGCGTCCCCTGGGCCATCGGCTCCCCCGAAGGCGGCCACGACACCCTCCACCCCGCCCTGGGCACCTTCGACGACTTCGACCACTTCGTACGCACCGCCACCCAGCACGGCCTCGAAGTCGCCCTCGACTTCGCCCTCCAGTGCTCCCCCGACCACCCCTGGGTCCACAAACACCCCGACTGGTTCCACCACCGCCCCGACGGCACCATCGCCTACGCCGAGAACCCGCCCAAGAAGTACCAGGACATCTACCCCGTCGCCTTCGACGCCGACCTCGACGGCCTCGTCACCGAGACCCTGCGCGTCCTGCGCCTGTGGATGAGCCACGGCGTGCGCATCTTCCGCGTCGACAACCCCCACACCAAACCCGTCGTGTTCTGGGAACGCGTCATCGGCGAGATCAACCGCGCCGACCCCGACGTCATCTTCCTGGCCGAGGCCTTCACCCGCCCCGCGATGATGCACACCCTCGCCCAGATCGGCTTCCAGCAGTCCTACACCTACTTCACCTGGCGCAACACCAAGCAGGAACTGACCGAGTACCTCACCGAACTGACGGGGGACGCCGCCTCCTACATGCGGCCCAACTTCTTCGCCAACACCCCCGACATCCTGCACGCCTACCTCCAGACCGGCGGCCGCCCCGCCTTCGAGGTCCGCGCCGTCCTCGCCGCCACCCTCTCCCCCACCTGGGGCATCTACAGCGGCTACGAACTGTGCGAACACACCCCCCTGCGGGAGGGCAGCGAGGAGTACCTCGACTCCGAGAAGTACCAGCTCAAACCCCGCGACTGGGCCGCCGCCGCCCGCGAGGGCCGCACCATCGCCCCCCTCGTCACCAAGCTCAACACCATCCGGCGTGCGAACCCGGCACTCCACCAACTGCGCGATCTGCACTTCCATCCCACGGACAAGGAGGAGGTGATCGCCTACTCGAAGCGGCAGGGGTCGAACACGGTTCTGGTGGTCGCCAACCTCGACCCCCACCACACCCAGGAGGCCACGGTCTCGTTGGACATGCCGCAACTCGGCCTGGACTGGCACGAGTCGGTGCCGGTGCGCGACGAGCTGACCGGCGAGACCTACCACTGGGGCAGGGCCAACTATGTGCGCCTGGAGCCGGGCCGTTCGCCCGCGCACGTCTGCACGGTTCTGCGACCGTCCCACCCGCAGATCGGAGGGTCACCCACCATATGATCGTCAACGAGCCCGTGCCGGACACCTTCGAGGACACCCCGGCCAAGGACCGCGACCCGGACTGGTTCAAACGAGCCGTCTTCTACGAGGTCCTCGTCCGCTCCTTCCAGGACAGCAACGGCGACGGCGTCGGCGACCTCAAGGGCCTGACCGCCAAGCTGGACTACCTGCAGTGGCTGGGCGTGGACTGCCTCTGGCTCCCGCCCTTCTTCAAGTCACCGCTGCGCGACGGCGGCTACGACGTCTCGGACTACACCGCCGTGCTCCCCGAGTTCGGCGACCTCGCCGACTTCGTCGAGTTCGTCGACGCCGCCCACCAGCGCGGCATGCGCGTGATCATCGACTTCGTCATGAACCACACCAGCGACCAGCACCCGTGGTTCCAGGAGTCCCGCAAGAACCCCGACGGCCCCTACGGCGACTACTACGTCTGGGCCGACGACGACACCCAGTACGCCGACGCCCGCATCATCTTCGTCGACACCGAGGCGTCCAACTGGACCTACGACCCGGTGCGCAAGCAGTACTTCTGGCACCGGTTCTTCTCCCACCAGCCGGACCTCAACTACGAGAACCCGGCCGTGCAGGAGGAGATGATCTCCGGGCTGAAGTTCTGGCTGGACCTCGGCATCGACGGGTTCCGGCTGGACGCGGTGCCGTACCTGTACGCCGAAGAGGGCACCAACTGCGAGAACCTTCCGCGCACCCACGAGTTCCTGAAGCGGGTGCGCAAGGAGATCGACGCGCAGTACCCGGACACGGTGGTGCTGGCGGAGGCCAACCAGTGGCCCGAGGACGTGGTCGACTACTTCGGCGACTACTCCGCGGGCGGCGACGAGTGCCACATGGCGTTCCACTTCCCGGTCATGCCGCGCATCTTCATGGCGGTCAGAAGAGAGTCCCGCTACCCGGTCTCCGAGATCCTCGCCAAGACCCCGGCCATCCCGTCCGGCTGCCAGTGGGGCATCTTCCTGCGCAACCACGACGAGCTGACCCTGGAGATGGTCACCGACGAAGAGCGCGACTACATGTACGCGGAGTACGCCAAGGACCCGCGGATGCGCGCCAACATCGGCATCCGGCGGCGCCTGGCCCCGCTGCTGGACAACGACCGCGACCAGATCGAGCTGTTCACCGCGCTGCTGCTCTCCCTGCCCGGCTCGCCGATCCTGTACTACGGCGACGAGATCGGCATGGGCGACAACATCTGGCTCGGCGACCGCGACGCGGTGCGCACCCCGATGCAGTGGACCCCGGACCGCAACGCGGGCTTCTCGTCGTGCGACCCGGGGCGGCTGTTCCTGCCGACGATCATGGACCCGGTCCACGGCTACCAGGTGACGAACGTCGAGGCGTCCATGGCCTCGCCCTCGTCGCTGCTGCACTGGACCCGGCGCATGATCGAGATCCGCAAGCAGAACCCGGCCTTCGGCCTGGGCACCTACAGGGAACTGCCCTCCTCCAACCCGGCCGTCCTGGCCTTCCTGCGGGAGGCCCCCCCGAATGGGGAAGGGGAGGACGACCTGGTGCTGTGCGTGAACAACTTCTCGCGGTTCGCGCAGCCCACCGAACTCGACCTCAGCGCCTTCGGGGGACGCCACCCGGTGGAGCTGTTCGGCGGAGTCCGCTTCCCCGCGGTCGGCGACCTGCCGTACCTGCTGACCCTCGGAGGCCACGGCTTCTACTGGTTCCGGCTCCGCAAGGACGCCGTCTGACCGAGCCCCCGGGCGGGACGGTTTCCACCGCCCCGCCCGGGGCACGCATCAGTAACACCCCGACGATCCGGGGAAAGGACGCTACGCCATGCCGGAAGCCGTCACACGTACCGTCACGAGCCCGCCGGGCCTCCTAGCGTCTCTTGATCCACTTCTGCGGGACTGGCTGCCACGGCAGCGCTGGTTCGCCGGCAAGGGTCGCCCGGTCACCGGCTTCTCGCTGGTCGCCGCCACCGACCTGCTCCCCGCCGACTCCCGTCTCGGCCTCCACCACGTGCTGGTCCGCGCCCACCAGCAGTCCGCCCCGGCCGCGGGCGCGCCCGAGGAACCCGGCGACTGCTACCAGCTGCTCATAGGCACGCGCGAGGCGCTGCCGCCCCGGCTGGCGCCCGCACTGATCGGACACGTGACCGAGGGCCCGTCGGCAGGCCGCACCGCCTACGACGCCCTGTACGACACCCGGCCCGCCGAGGTGCTCCTGGAGGCGATGCGCACCGGGGCCCGTATCGGCGGGCTCCGCTTCGAGCGGGAGGAGGACCGGGAGATACGCGCCGGCCTGGTGCCCCGGCTGATGACCGCCGAGCAGTCGAACTCGTCGGTCGTGTTTGGAGATACGTTCATTCTCAAGGTGCTGCGCCGGATCGTGCCCGGCGTCAACCCCGACCTGGAGCTGCCGCTGGCGCTGGCCCGCGAGGGCAGCGCCCGGGTGCCCGCCCCGGCGGGCTGGATGACGGCCGACCTGGACGGCGGGACCTGGGTGCTGGGTGTGCTCCAGCCGTACCTCCAGGGCGCGACCGACGGCTGGGAGCTGGCGCTGCGCGAGCTGGCCAAGGGCGAGGACTTCGCCACCGAGGCGCGGGCGCTCGGCCGGGCCACCGCCGAGGTGCACACCGCGCTGGCCCGCGCGCTGCCGACCGTCACCCTCGGCCACGCCCAGGTGCGGCAGCTCGCCGACGGCATGATCGCGCGGCTGGAGGAGGCCGCGCGGGCGGTGCCCTTGCTGCGGCCGTACGCGCCCGCTCTGCGCACCGCCTTCACCGCGCTGGGCGACCTGGCGGCCGAGGGCCGCACCTGGACCGCGCAGCGCGTCCACGGCGACCTGCACCTCGGCCAGTGCCTGCGCTCGCCCACCGGACGGTGGTCGCTGATCGACTTCGAGGGGGAGCCCGCGAAACCGCTGGCCGAGCGGCGGCTGCCGCAGCCGACGGTGCGGGACGTCGCCGGGATGCTGCGCTCCTTCGACTACGCGGCGCACTCGGCCGAGGCCCCGGTGCCGGGGTGGGCCGCGGGCTGCCGGGCGGCCTACTGCACCGGGTACGCGGAGGCCGGCGGCGCCGACCCGCGCACCGATCCGGTGCTGCTGCGCGCCTACGAGACCGACAAGGCGGTCTACGAGGTCCTGTACGAGGCCCGGCACCGTCCCGACTGGCTCCCGGTGCCGCTGGCCGCGGTCCGCCGCCTGTCGGCACCCGAACCGGCCTGACGCCCCCGTCCGTTGCTCCCACTCGCCCAGGAGGCTCCACCCGTGACCCCCCGCCCCTCGTCCAGCGGTCCCGACCCGAAGAAGACGGCCGCCAAGCAGGCGGCCGCGAAGAAGACGACCGACAAGCAGGCCGCCGCGAAGAAGGCGCCCTCGAAGAAGACGGCCAAGACGACCGAGGGGGCCGGGACGGCGAAGGCCGGCGTGAAGAAGGCCGCGACGAAGAAGGCCACCCCCAAGAAGGCCACCGCCAAGAAGCCCGGTGCCCGGCAGGTCACCGCTCCCGCCGTCGAGATCGCCGTCTCCCCCTCCCTGGACGCCGTCGACCGGGAGCGGCTGCTGGCCGGCACGCACCACGACCCCCACTCCGTGCTCGGCGCCCACCGGGTGCCCGGCGGGGTCGCCTTCCGGGCCCTGCGGCCCTACGCCCGCGAGGTGACCGTCCTCTCCAGCGACCTGCGCGTCGAGCTGCACAACGACGGGGACGGCTTCTTCTCCGGGCTGCTGCCCCTGCGGGAGGTCCCCCTGCACCGGCTGCGCGTGGCGTACGAGGAGACGGTGCAGGAGGTCGAGGACCCGTACCGCTTCCTGCCCACCCTGGGCGAGCTGGACCTGCACCTGATCGGCGAGGGCCGGCACGAGCAGCTGTGGCAGGCGCTCGGCGCGCACCCGATGACGCACGACGGCGTCGCGGGCACCCGCTTCACGGTGTGGGCGCCGAACGCGCGCGGGGTCCGGGTGGCCGGCGGCTTCAACTTCTGGGACGGCACCGGCCACCCCATGCGGTCGCTCGGCGCCACCGGCGTGTGGGAGCTGTTCCTGCCCGGCGTCGGCGCGGGTGAGCTGTACAAGTTCGAGATCACCCGCGCGGACGGCTCGCGCACCTTTCGCGCCGATCCGCTGGCCCGCGCCACGGAGGTCCCGCCGGCCACCTCGTCCGTCGTCCACGCCTCGCACTACACGTGGGGCGACCAGGAGTGGCTGGCCCGCCGCGCCGACGCGCCCGCGCACGAGGCGCCGATGTCGGTGTACGAGGTCCACCTGGCCTCCTGGCGGCCGGGGCTGACGTACCGGGAGCTGGCCGAACAGCTCCCCGCGTACGTCGCCGACCTCGGCTTCACGCACGTCGAGCTGATGCCGGTCGCCGAGCACCCCTTCGGCGGCTCCTGGGGCTACCAGGTCACCGGCTTCTACGCGCCCACCGCCCGGCTCGGCGACCCCGACGACTTCAAGTACCTGGTCGACCGGCTGCACCAGGCCGGCATCGGCGTCCTGATGGACTGGGTGCCGGCGCACTTCCCGCGCGACGACTGGGCGCTGGCCGAGTTCGACGGGCGCCCGCTGTACGAGCACTCCGACCCGCTGCGGGCCGCGCATCCCGACTGGGGGACGCTGGAGTTCGACTTCGGGCGGCGCGAGGTGCGCAACTTCCTCGTCGCCAACGCCGTGTACTGGTGCGAGGAGTTCCACATCGACGGGCTGCGGGTCGACGCGGTCGCCTCGATGCTCTACCTGGACTACTCGCGCGAGCCGGGGCAGTGGACGCCCAACGCGCGGGGCGGCCGGGAGAACCTGGACGCGGTGGCGTTCCTCCAGGAGATGAACGCCACGGTGTACCGGCGGGTGCCGGGCGTGGTGACCGTCGCCGAGGAGTCGACGGCCTGGGACGGGGTCACCCGGGCCACCCACCACAAGGGGCCGAGCGGCTTCGGCGGGCTCGGGTTCGGGCTGAAGTGGAACATGGGCTGGATGCACGACTCGCTCCAGTACATGAGCCACGAGCCGGTGCACCGCAGGTACCACCACGGGGAGATGACCTTCTCCATGGTGTACGCGTACAGCGAGAACTACGTGCTGCCGATATCCCACGACGAGGTGGTGCACGGAAAGCGGTCGCTGGTGTCGAAGATGCCCGGCGACTGGTGGCAGCAGCGCGCGAACGAGCGGGCGTACCTGGCCTTCATGTGGGCCCACCCCGGCAAGCAACTGCTCTTCATGGGGCAGGAGTTCGCCCAGGGCGCCGAGTGGTCCGAGGCGCACGGCCCCGACTGGTGGCTCCTCGACCCGGAGTACGGGGCGGCGGCGGACCACCGGGGCGTGCGGGACCTGGTGCGGGACCTGAACACCGTCTACCGGACCACACCCGCGCTGTGGCGGCTCGACACCCACCCCTCCGGGTTCGCCTGGGTGGCCGGGGACGCCGCCGAGGACAACGTGCTCGCGTTCCTGCGGCTGGACGCCGACGGCACCCCGCTGCTCGCCGTGTCGAACTTCGCCCCGGTCGTCCGCGCCGACTACCGCCTCGGCGTCCCGGACGACATCCCCGCCTGGCACGAGGTGCTCAACACCGACGCCGCGCGCTACGGCGGCGGCGACGTGGGCAATCCGGACCCGGTCAAGCCGGAGCCGCAGGGCCGGCACGGCCGGCCGGCGAGCGTGCGGCTGACCCTGCCGCCGCTGGCGACGGTGTGGCTGCGTCCGGCGTGACGGCGCGTCCCCGGCCGCCGACGGCGGCCGGGGACCCCGCGCGGTCGCCTAGCCGGCCGCGTCCACCAGCCCCTTCGGCAGCGGCCCGGTGTGCAGGACGCCGAGCCGCTGGGTGGCGCGGGTGAGGGCCACGTAGAGGTCGCTGGTGCCGTAGCGGCCCGGCTCGACGACGAGGACGGAGTCGAACTCCAGGCCCTTGGACTGGCGCGGGTCGAGCAGGACGACCGTCCGCGTCAGGTCCGGCTCGGCGCCCGGCGTCACGCCGTCCAGCCGGGCGGCCAGGACCCGGTGCAGCTCGCGCGGGGCGATGACGGCGAGGCGCCCCTCCTCGGGGGTCAGCTCCCGGACGGCCTCGGCGACGGCTGCCGGGAGGTCTCCGGTGGCGCGGACCCAGGGGCGTACGCCCGTGGAGCGCACCGAACTCGGCGGCGCGAACGCCGGGTCCTCGGCCCGGACGACGGCCGCCGCCACGTCCATGATCTCGGCCGGGGTGCGGTAGTTGACGCCCAGCCGGGTGTGCTCCCAGCGGTCCTCGACGTAGGGGGCGAGGATCTTCGACCAGGAACCGACCCCGGCCGCCTCCGCGGTCTGCGCCGGGTCGCCGACCAGGGTCATCGAGCGGGTCGGGCAGCGGCGCATCAGCAGCCGCCACGCCATCGGCGACAGTTCCTGCGCCTCGTCGACGATGATGTGCCCGAACGCCCAGGTGCGGTCGGCCGCCGCGCGTTCGGCGGCGCTGCGGTGGTCGTCCTCCTCCTGGCGCTCGGCGAACCGTTCGGCGTCGATGATGTCGTGCGCGGACAGGACCTCGGCGTCGTCCTCGTGCTTGTCCTCGAACTCGTAGGTCCGGGACGCGTACGACACGTCCAGCACGCCCTGCGCGTAGGCGATCTGCTCCGCCCGCTCGCGCTCGGCGCGGGAGCGGGCCACCCGGTCGTCCACGCCGAGCAGTTCCGCGGCCTCGTCCAGCAGCGGCACGTCGGCGACGGTCCAGTGCCGGGTGACCGGGCGGCGGACGGCGGCCGCGTCCTCGGCGGACAGGAACGGCTCGGGACCGGCGAGGAAGTCGGCGACCAGGCGGCGCGGGGTCAGGCGCGGCCACAGCTGGTCGACGGCGGACCAGACCTCGGGGTTCTCGGCGAGTTCGTCGCGGATCTGGGTGATGTCGCTGGGGTCGAGGAGGTTGGAGCCGTCGTAGGGGTCGGTGCCGATGCGTTCGGCGACCATGTCGGTGAGGGTGTTGAGGATGTGGCCCTCGAAGTGCTCGCGGGCCGCGTTGTGCGGCAGCCGCGCGGCGCGGGTGCGCTCACGGGCGACGTTCACCAGGTCGTCGTCGAGCATCAGGATCTCGCGGTCGTGCTCGATCGCGATCACCGGGTCGGGCAGCGCCTGCCGGTCCCGGACCACCTCGGCGAGCACGTCGGCCATGTCCGCGCGGCCCTTCACCGCCGCCGCCTGAGGGGTGTCCGTCGCCGTGGCCCGCACGCCCGGGTACAGCTCGCCGACCGTCGACAGCAGGACGCCGGTCTCGCCCAGGGAGGGCAGCACCTCGCCGATGTAGCCGAGGAAGGCGGGGTTGGGGCCGACGACGAGGACGGCGCGCTTGGCGAGCAGTTCGCGGTGCTCGTAGAGCAGGTAGGCCGCCCGGTGCAGGGCGACGGCGGTCTTGCCGGTGCCGGGGCCGCCCTCGACGACCAGCACGCCCCGGTGCGGGGCACGGATGATGCGGTCCTGGTCGGCCTGGATGGTCTGCACGATGTCGCCCATGCGGCCGGTGCGCGCGGAGTTCAGCGCCGCGAGCAGCACGGCGTCGCCGGACGGGTCCTCGTGACCGGTCCGCGTCTCGTCGCCGAGGTCCAGGATCTCGTCGTGCAGGGCGGCGACGCGGCGGCCCTCGGTGGCGAGGTGCCGGCGGCGGCGCAGGCCCATCGGAGTGTGGCCGGTCGCCAGGTAGAAGGGGCGGGCGACGTCGGCCCGCCAGTCGATCAGGACCGGGGTGCGTTCGGCGTCGTCGGTGCGGAGCCCGATACGGCCGATGTGGTGGACGTCCCCGGAGGCGAGGTCGATCCGGCCGAAGCAGAGGGATCCGTCCACCGCGTTGAGCGCGGCGAGCAGCCCGGAGCGCTCGGCCACCAGGATGTCCCGCTCCAGCCTGGCCTGCTGGGGGGTGTTGCCCTGCGCGAGTGCGTCCGTGACCGAGACCTCGGTGTCGCCGCGCAGCGCGTCCACGCGCGCGTAGAGTCCGTCGATGAATTCCTGCTCGTGCCGCAATTCATCGTCCGGAAATTCGGTGTTTGACAATTCCACTCCCGCCCGGATATACTGTACTCACTGAACTTCTTCATGACCTCATTTTCTTGAAGTCACGAATCCCCGAATATACGCAGAGAAATCCCCCGAGCGCAATTGCTCGGGGGATTTCTCGTATGGCGTGCGGGTCAGATCACGTCGGCCAGCTCCGCCAGCAGCCGCCGCTTGGGCCGCGAGCCCACCATCGACTTCACCGGCTCACCCCCGCGGAACACCATGAAGGTCGGCATCGACAGCACCTTGTACGCGTTCGTCGTCGCCGGATTCCGGTCCACGTTCAGCTGCACCACGCGCAGCCGGTCGCCCTCCTCCTCGGCCAGGGCGCTGAGCACCGGCGCCATCTGCCGGCACGGCGGGCACCAGTCCGCGGTGAACTCCACCAGCACGGGCAGCTCACTGCCCAGCACCTCGCTGCCGAACTCCGCGTCCGTCACCTCGGGCACCCCGTTGCTCGTCATGCGTGTCCTCCCAGTTCGCACCTGGGCTCCGGACCCCCCGGAACCGCCGCCTCGGCCCGCGCCAGCTGCGCGCCCACCTGCGCCCGCACCGACGTGAGCTCCTCGATCAGCGAGTCCAGCTGCGCCAGCTTGCGCCGGTAGACCACGAGGGACGCCGGGCACGAGTCTCCCTCGGGGTGCCCGGCGCGCAGGCACTCCACGAACGGGCGGGTCTCCTCCAGGTCGAACCCGAAGTCCTGGAGCGTCCTGATCTGCCGCAGCAGCCTCAGGTCGTCCTCGTCGTACGTCCGGTAACCGTTGCCGGTGCGCCGCGCGGGCAGCAGCCCCCGCGACTCGTAGTACCGCAGCGTCCGCGTCGTGGTCCCGGCCCGTGCGGCCAGCTCGCCGATTCGCATGGCACGAACGTAGGCGTTGACCCGGACGTCAAGGCAAGAGGCCCGGCGCCGGGGGGGGCGCGGGGCCTCTTGTGGGGGGACCGGGCGGCTGAGCAACGGGGGGAGCACCTCAGCCGCCCGGAGCGTGCGGGCCGGGCCTCGGGGTCAGGCCCGCGCCAGCTCCTTCTCGCCGCCCTGCTCGGGCAGGTCGGGTGCGTCGTCGGCGTCGTCGGCGCCGTGGTCGTCCAGCAGGGTCTTCTCGTCGAAGGGGGCCCGGCCGGCGAGCACCTCGTTCACCCGCTCCTTGTCGATCTCCTTGGTCCAGGTGCCGATCAGGACCGTGGCCACCGCGTTGCCGCCGAAGTTGGTCAGGGCACGGGCCTCGCTCATGAAGCGGTCGATGCCGACGATCAGGCCGATGCCGTCCACCAGGGCGGGCTTGTGCGAGGAGAGGCCGCCGGCCAGCGTGGCGAGACCGGCGCCCGAGACACCGGCGGCGCCCTTGGAGGCCACCAGCAGGAAGAGCAGCAGCGGGATCTGCTCGCCGATGGACATCGGCGTACCCATGGCGTCGGCGATGAACAGCGAGGCCATGGTCATGTAGATCATGGTGCCGTCGAGGTTGAAGGAGTAGCCGGTCGGGACGGTGATGCCGACCACCGGCTTGCTGACGCCCAGGTGCTCCATCTTGGCGATCAGGCGCGGCAGCGCCGACTCCGACGAGGACGTGGACAGGATCAGCAGGAACTCGCGGCCCAGGTACTTGAAGAGCGTAAGGACGTTCACCCCGGCGACCAGGCGCAGCATCGCGCCCAGCACGAGGAAGAGGAAGAGGAAGCAGGTCACGTAGAAGCCGAGCATCAGCACGGCCAGGCTCTTCAGCGCTTCGACGCCGGCCGATCCGGTGACGGCCGCGATGGCACCGAAGGCGCCGACCGGGGCGGCCCACATGATCATGGCCAGGACGCGGAAGACCAGCCGCTGGATGTGCTCGATGCCGCGCAGGACGGGCTGCCCGGCGGACCCCATGGCCTGCAGGGCGAAGCCGCACAGCAGGGCGATCAGCAGGGTCTGGAGGACCTCGCCGGCGGTGAACGCGGAGACGATGGTCGTCGGGATGATGCCCATCAGGAAGTCGACGGTGCCCTTGGCCTCCGCGTCGACCTGCGCCTGGCCGGTCTCCTTGACGGCGTCGGTGACCGCGAGGCCCGTGCCCGGGTCCAGGATGTTGCCGACGATCAGGCCGATGGCGAGCGCCACCAGCGACATCACCAGGAAGTAGACCAGCGCGATCCCGCCGACCGCGCCGACCTTGGCGGCCTTGCGCACCGATCCGATGCCCAGCACGATCGTGCAGAAGATGATCGGCGAGATCATCATCTTGATCAGGTTCACGAAGCCGGTGCCCAGGGGCTTCAGCTCGGTGGCGAAGTCCGGAGCGATCAGACCCACCGCGATACCGAGGGCGACCGCGATGATCACCGCGATGTAGAGATAGTGCGTGCGGTCTCGCTTGGCTTTGGGTGCGGCAGGTGCCGTAGCGGCTTTGCTGGTCACGGCGGCCCTCCTTGACGACGTCGTCGGCATCACCGGCGTGCGGCTCACGTCCGGGGGTTTGTATCGGGGATGCGGTGACTATCTCCCGGCGTGTGAGGGCGGTCACCCTTGCGTTCATTGAGTTCACGATCCGGCCAGGAGGGAGACTGACGGCATGCACCTCCACGTCCCGAGACCCCGAAGCCTGGCCGGGCAGCTCTTCGCCATGCAGGCCGTACTGATAGCGGTCGTCGTGGTCGGGTACGCGCTGTTCAGCTGGATCAGCGACCGGGGGCAGGCACAGGACGCGGCCGGGCGGCAGGCCAGGGCGGTGTCGCTGGCCATCGCGGACTCGCCGTCCGTGGTGGCGGCGATCGGCACGCCGGATCCGACGGCGCGGCTCCAGCCGTACGCGGTGCGGGTCATGCGGGACACCGACGTGGACTTCGTGACGATCATGGATCCGTACGGCATCCGCTGGACCCATCCCGACCCGGCGCAAATCGGCCACCCCTTCCAGGGGCACATCGAGCGCGCGCAGCGGGGCGAGACCTTCACGGAGACCTACACGGGCACGCTCGGGCCCTCGGTGCGGGCGGTCACGCCGGTCCTGGACGGGGACCGGGTGGTCGGACTGGTCAGTGCCGGGATCAAGGTCGAGGAGATCAGCAAGCGGGCGCAGGAGCAGCTCACCGCCCTGACGGGGGTGGCGGCCGGGGCGCTGCTGCTCGGCGCGGTCGGCACGTACGTGATCAACGCCCGGCTGCGCCGGCACACGCACGGCATGAACGCGGACGAGCTGAGCCGGATGCACGACTACCATCAGGCCGCGCTGCACGCGGTGCGCGAGGGGCTGCTGATGCTGGACGGGCAGCACCGGGTCGCGCTGATCAACGACGGTGGACGGGAGCTGCTGGGCGTGACCGGTGACGTGGTGGGCGCCTCGGTGGCGGACCTCGGGCTGCCGGCGCAGCTGACGGGGGCGCTGCTGGCGTCGGAGCCCCGAGTGGACGAGGTGCACCTGGCGGCCGAGCGGGTGCTGGTCGTCAACACCTCGCCGGTCTCCGGCGGTGAGCGGCGGGGCACGGTGGTGACGCTGCGGGACGTGACCGAGCTGCAGTCGCTGACGGGCGAGCTGGACTCCGAGCGCGGGTTCACGCAGGCGCTGCGCTCGCAGGCGCACGAGGCCGCGAACCGGCTGCACACGGTCGTCTCGCTGATCGAGCTGGGGCGCGCGGAGGAGGCCGTGGAGTTCGCGACGGCCGAGCTGGAGCTGGCGCAGGCGCTCACCGACCAGGTGGTGGCGGCGGTCGGCGAGCCGGTGCTGGCGGCGCTGCTGCTGGGCAAGACGGCGCAGGCGAACGAGCGGGGAGTGGAGCTGGTGGTGTCGCGGGAGAGCCGGCTGGACGACGGTCTGCTGCCGCCGTCGCTGCCCGCCAGGGACCTGGTGACGATCCTGGGCAACCTGGTGGACAACGCGGTGGACGCGGCGCAGGGCGCGGTGCCCTCGCGGGTGACGGTGGCGGCGTACACCGAGCCGGCGGGGGACGGTTCCGAGCTGGTGATGCGGGTGTCGGACACGGGGGCCGGGGTCCATCCCGCCCATGCCGACCTGGTCTTCCAGCGGGGCTTCTCCACGAAGCCGTCCGGTGAGGGCGGCCGGGGCCTGGGCCTGGCTCTGGTGCGCCAGGCGGTACGACGGCACGGCGGCACCCTCACGGTCACGGAGGCCGAGGGCGGCGGCGCCCGCTTCGAGGCGCGGCTGCCGCTGGGCGATGCCTGGGGCGGCACGGCGACGCCGGCCACCGTGGCGGGCAGACCGGACTCGGGAGGCTCCGCATGACCGAGGAGCAGCCCATCCGGGTCCTGGTCGTCGAGGACGACCCGGTCGCCGCCGACGCGCACGTGATGTACGTCGGCCGGGTCCCCGGGTTCGTCGCCGTCGGCAAGGCGCACACCGGGGCGGAGGCGCGGCGCCTGCTGGACCGTACGCCGGTGGACCTGCTCCTGCTGGACCTGCACCTGCCGGACGTGCACGGGCTGCAGCTGGCCCGTTCGCTGCGGGCGGCCGGACATCACACCGACGTGATAGCGGTGACGTCGGCGCGGGACCTGACGGTCGTGCGGGAGGGCGTGTCGCTGGGCGTCGTCCAGTACGTGCTGAAGCCGTTCACCTTCGCCACCCTGCGGGACCGGCTCGTCCGGTACGCGGAGTTCCGCGGCACGGCCGGCGAGGCGAGCGGCCAGGACGAGGTCGACCGCGCCCTGGCGACCCTCCGCGCCCCCGGCCCGGCCGCCCTGCCGAAGGGCCTGAGCGGACCGACCCTGGAACGCGTCACGGGCGCCCTGCGCGGCTCTCAGGAGGGCCTGACGGCGGCCGGGGTCGCGGAGGCGGTGGGCATCTCCCGGATCACGGCCCGGCGTTACCTGGAACACCTGGTGGACGCGGGGCGGGCGGGGCGGAGCCCGCAGTACGGCCAGGTGGGGCGACCGGAGTTGGTCTATCGGTGGGCACGGGGCCGGTAGCGGGCCGGCCGCAGGCATCCCCTGCTCGCGCTCACGCCGCCCTCGCGTACCGCACCACCTGCGAGGCGAGCCCCGCCACCGCGAGCGCCTCCAGCGCCGAGACCCCGACGAGCAGGCCTCCGACGTCGCCGTTGGACCAGAAGACGATCAGAGCGGCCAGCGGTACCGCGCAGAACGCCGTCAGGTCGATCAGGGTCTGTATCGCCTTGCGGGACCGGCGCCGGGTGTCGCCACGGTGGTACGCCTCCCACCCGAACGTCGTGAAACCGGCCCCGTGTGCCGCGAGGGCGGCCAGCCGGGGGCCCAGATCGTCCCGGACGTAGAGCCCGATCGCGGAGATCTTCTCGTCGTTGACGAGATAGGTCCATCCGAGCACGACGCACACCGGCGGCAGCGCCAGCAGCATCGACGGCTGCTTCGCCTGGGCCGTCGCGGCGACGACGGCCGCCACGACCGCGAGTGTCACGTAGAGGAGGTTGTCCCGGAACCCGATCCTCGCCCTCTGCTCACTCTTCACGCTCTCGTACTCGGCGAGCAGCAACTGCCCGACGGTGACGTCCTGTTCCGGCACTCGAACCCCTTCTCCCAGCGGTAACTTATGACTATGCCGGACATCCAGCCCACCGCTCTGGTGCTGACCGCACTCCCCCTCGAATACGCCGCCGTCCGCGCGCACGCCGAGGAGCGGGAGGAACTGGTGCACCGGGACGGGACCCGCGTCGAACGGGGACGGCTGCCGGGCACCCCCTGGCACGTCGCCCTCGCCGAACTGGGCATGGGCGCCGAGCAGGCCGCCGCACTCACCACCCAGCTCATCAACTGGCTGCGCCCCGAGGCCGTGTTCTTCGTCGGAGTCGCCGGCAGCCTCAAGGACGACGTCGAGATCGGCGACGTCGTCGTGGGCACGCAGGTGTACGAGATCCACGGGGGCAAGCAGACGCCGGAGGGTTTCCTGGTCCGGCCGAAGGCACTGCCGGGCTCGCACGCGCTGGAGCAGGCGGCCCGTTCCGCCGTACGGGACATGCCCGACGTGCGGGCCCACTTCATGCCGATCGCCACGGGCGACGTCGTCCTGGCGGACGCGGAGTCCGAGATCGCCCGGTTCATCCGCGGGAACTACAACGACGCGGGCGCGATCGAGATGGAGGGCTCCGGGGCGCTCCGGGCGGCCCACCTGAACGGCCAGTTGCCCGCCCTGGTGGTCCGGGGCATCAGCGACCGGGCCGACGCCGGCAAGCACAGGGCCGACGCCTCGGGTTCGCAGCAGCGCGCCGCCGCGCAGGCCGCGGCGGTGACGACGGCGGTCCTGCACAAGCACCGGCCCCGCGAGGCTTCCTCCCCCGGCGCCTCCGACTCCGAGGAGGGTCCCCAACGACGCGGCGACGGCACGGCGACGTACGGCGGAGACCACATCGACTTCCGGGGCGGCACCTTTCACGGGCCCGTCACCGGCAGCCAGGGGTAGGAACGGCAGGGGTGCCGCTCACGGCCCCGTACCGCGAGCGAGCGCCACGCTCCCGCCCCGGCCCCCGGGCTTCACCGGCCGGTCGGCCGAGCTGGACCGTCTGCTTCCGCACCTCTCCCCCGGCGAGGACGACACCGCGGCACTGCCCGTGCTCATCTTCGCCGTCACGGGGATGGGCGGCGTCGGCAAGACCGCTCTGGCGGTGGAGGCCGCGCACCGGGCCCGCGCGCGGGGCTGGTTCCCGGGCGGGACGCTCTTCGTTGACCTGCGCGGGTACGACGAGACCCCGGTCACCGCGGATCAGGCGGTACTGGCGCTGCTCGACGCGCTCGGCGTACGGGACGGGGAGCTGCCCCCGACGACGGACCGCCAGTACGACGCGTACCGCGCGCTGCTCGTCGAACGACGGGACCGGATGCTGCTGATCCTGGACAATGCCTCGGATCCCGCCCAGTACCTTCCGCTGCTGCCCGGCACGGACCATCACCGGGTGCTCATCACCTCCCGGGACCGTCCAGACGCCCTTCCGCTACGCGTGATCGACCTGGAGAAACTCGATCCGGACGAATCCGTCGCCCTCGTGGCCCGCGCTCTGCACGACACGGACGAACGGGACGAACGTCCGGTGCGTGAGCCCGGCGCCTTGCGTGAACTGGCGGATCTGTGCGGCCACTTGCCGCTGGCCCTCCAAATCGCGGCGGGGGTGCTGCGTCGGCGTCGCCATCGGGACATCGCGTCTCTGGTGACCGAGATTCGGGAGGCCGGGGACGCGACGGCCGTCCTCGACCACGGCAGCCCCGGAACCGACCTCTTTGGACGCCCGCTCGCCCTACGGCCCGTGCTGGAGACCTCCTATCGCCGCTTGCCACCCGATCAGGCCCGGCTGTTGCGCCTGCTGTGCCTCGCGCCGGAGGCGGATACCAGCACGCGGGCGATCACTGCCCTTGCCGACCTCGACACCGAGAGCGTGCTGTCACTGTTGGAGCACCTGGCAGCCAGACATCTCGTCATCCCGGTGGGCAACAACAACGGGACGACCTGCGACATACGCTGGCGGTTGCACGACCTGGTGCGTGGATTCGGCGCAGGTGTGGTGGCGGCGGACGCGAGGTTGCGCGAGGAGGGTGACGCGGCGCGGGATCGGGTGCTGGCGTTCTACCTGCGGTGGGCGAATGCAGCTGATGACCGGTTGCGGTGGCTGCCGGGAGCGGCGGAGCCGGAGTGGTTCGACGACCGGGAACAGGCATTGGCATGGATGGACTCGGAGCGAGCGAGTCTGGTCGCGATCGTGGGATGGGGGTGGGAGGAGCGGTTCGCGCACGGAACTCTGCGGCTGGCACCGTGCCTCGGGGAGTACCTCGCCTGGCGGCGATACTTCGACGACTGGATCACCGTCGCGGAAACCGCGCGGGAGTCCGCGCGCCTCGTCGGAAACGGGTTGGGCGAGGCCATCGCGTGGGACCACCTGGGGCTCGCCCTGCGGCGGGCGGGCCGCGACGTGGAAGCGATCGAGGCCCACAACAGCGCCCGCGACCTGTACCGGGCTGCCGGAGACCTCCGGGGCGAGGCCATCGCGTGGAACAACTGTGGGCTCGCACTTCAGCAGGCGGGCAGGGCGGAGGAGGCGATCGAGGCCCACATCCGCGCCCGCGACCTGCACCAAGCCGCTGAGAATCCCCACAGCGAGGCCATCGCGTGGAACAACCTCGGCAATGCCCTGGACGAGACGGGGCGAGCGGAGGAGGCGATCGAAGCCCACATCCGCGCCCGCGACCTGCACCAAGCCACCGGGGATCGCCATGGCGAGGGTATGGCGTGGAACAACCTCGGCCTCGCCCTGCGCAAGGTGGGCCGGTTGGACGAGGCGATCGAGGCATGCGAGAAGGATCTCGAGATCTGCCGAGAGTTCGAGGACTGGTACGGCGAGGGGCAGACCCTTCTCAACCTTGCCCTCGCTCACGAGGCGGCCCACCGCCTCGTCGAGGCCCGCGCCGCCTACCTCCAGGCCTCAGACGCCTACACCCGCGCCAACGCCCTCACCGAAGCAGCCCAAGTCCGCGCTCGGGCTTCGCGGAATCCCCACTCGCAGGAGCATTGACCTGACTAGACCACTCCTCTTACGTTCGCCGAGCAGCCGTCCCGGCCACAGTGTCGTGCCCGTAGGAGGTCGTGTCCGTGCGTCCCAGCTTCCGGTTCACCGCTCTGTTCACCCTCACCGCGCTCACCTCCACGGCGATCGCCGCCTGCGGAAGCGGCTCCGGCAGTGATCCGGACACGGTGAAGGTCTCCTTCAAACAGTCGACGGACAACTCCATCAAGGTGATGGACACGTATCTCGCCGACATCAAGAAGCAGTTCGAGAAGGCCAACCCGGGGAAGAAGGTCGAACTCGTCCCCATCAAGGCCCCGGACTCGGAGTACTACACCAAGCTCCAGCAGATGCTCCGCTCCCCCAAGACCGCGCCGGACCTCGTCTACGAGGACACCTTCCTCATCAACTCCGACATCACCAGCGGGTACTTGAAGCCTCTCGACCCGTACCTGGAGAAGTGGAAGGACTGGGACCAGTTCATCGACACGGCCAAGGCGGCGACCGCGGGCGAGGACGGCAAGACGTACGGCGTCCCGGACGGCACCGACACCCGCGGGCTGTGGTTCAGCAAGGACGTCTTCGCCAAGGCCGGGCTGCCCGCCGACTGGCAGCCGAAGACGTGGGCCGAGGTCCTCGACGCCGCCCGCGCCATCAAGGAGAAGGTCCCCGGCGTCACCCCGATCAACGTGTACACCGGCAAGCCGGCCGGTGAAGCGGCCACCATGCAGGGCTTCGAGATGCTGCTGTACGGCACGAACGACGGGACCACGGACCCGCTGTACGACAAGGACGGCAAGAAGTGGATCGCGGCGGGGAAGGGGTTCGAGGACTCCCTCGCCTTCGTCGAGAGCGTGTACAAGGAGAAGCTCGGCCCGGAGGTCTCCGACGCCCTCGACCCCAACTTCGGCACCGCCGTCCGCGGTGAGCTGCTGCCGCAGGGCAAGCTCGGCATCGCCCTGGACGGCTCCTGGCTGCCGCAGGACTGGCTGGAGGGCAGCGGGCACGAGTGGCCCGAGTGGTCGAAGGAGCTGGGCCTGGCGGCCATGCCGACGCAGAACGGCCAGGCGCCCGGCAAGGTGAGCATGTCCGGCGGCTGGGCCTGGTCGATCCCGGCCAAGGCGGCCAATCCGGACCTGGCCTTCGACTTCGTCAAGACGATGCAGACCAGGGCCAACGCCCAGAAGTGGTACATCGCCAACTCCGGCATCGCGGTCCGCGAGGACGTCGCGAACGATCCCGCGTACGTCGACGCCCAGCCCGGCATCAAGTTCTTCACCGACCTGGTCGAGAGCACCCACTACCGGCCCGCGTACCCGGCGTACCCGAAGGTGTCGGTGGCCATCCAGGAGGCGATGGAGGGCGTGACGACCGGCGACCTGTCGGTCGAGGAGGCGGCGCGCGGGTACGACGAGGCGCTCAAGGAGGCCACCGACAACCAGGTGGTGAGCAAGTGACCGCGGCCGCGCAGCGGCCAGTGGGTCCGGAGGTCGCCAAGGCTCCGCCGGGCCCGCCCGCCCCGGCCCCGGGCCAGGCCGGGGGCGGGCGGTCCGTCACCGCCCGCCGCTCCCTGCTGCGCGCCCTGCCCGTCTCCCCCGCCGTCGTCCTGCTGCTGCTCTTCCTCGCCGGCCCGATCGCCTACTGCGTGGTCATCGCGTTCACCGACCTCCAGCTCACCGGTCAGGCCGAGGAGTCCTTCGTCGGCTTCGAGAACTTCCAGCGGGCGTTCCAGGACGAGGCGTTCCTCAACGCGGTGTGGCTGACCCTGGTGTTCACGGTGCTGTCCTCGCTGATCGGGCAGAACACCCTGGGGCTCGCGCTGGCCACGCTGATGCAGCGGGCCTCGAAGCCGGTCCGCACGCTCGCCGGTGGCATCGTTGTCACCGCCTGGGTGCTGCCGGAGGTGGTGGCCGGCTTCCTGCTCTACGCCTTCTTCCGCCGCGAGGGCACCCTCAACGCCATCCTGGACTGGCTCCATCTGCCCTCCCAGAACTGGCTGTTCACGCTGCCGATCCTGGCGGTGTCCTTCGCCAACGTGTGGCGGGGCACCGCGTTCTCGATGCTGGTCTACTCGGCGGCCCTGAACGAGATCCCCAAGGAGGTCACCGAGGCCGCCGAGGTCGACGGCGCGGGCGGCTGGCGCCGCATGTGGCACGTGACGCTGCCGATGATCCGGCGCTCCATCGCCACCAACCTCATGCTGAACACCCTCCAGACGCTGTCGGTCTTCGGGCTGATCTGGGTGATGACCCGGGGCGGCCCCAGCGGCAAGAGCCAGACGCTGCCGCTGTTCATGTACGAACAGGCCTTCCAGAACAGCCTGATCGGCTACGGCACGGCGGTGGCGCTGCTGCTGTTGCTGATCGGCTCGCTGTTCTCGGTCGTGTACCTGCGCCTGCTCCGGACGGAGGTCTGATCCCGATGGCCCTCATGACGCGCCCGCCCGCCAGGCGCCGCACACGGCGCAGGCTGGCCGCCGACGCCGGTCTGCTGGTGGTGGCGGCGGCCTTCGTCCTGCCGCTGGCCTGGGTGGTGCTGTCCGCGCTGGACCCGGACGCGGGCCTGCGGGTGAAGGTCCCCGACGGGCTGACCCTGGACAACTTCGACGCGATCCTCACCCCGGAGATCACCTTCACCCCGCTGCTCAACAGCCTGATCCTGTGCGGCGGAGCGACCCTGCTGACGGTGGTCTGCGCGGCGCTCGCGGCGTATCCGCTCTCCCGTTTCCGGTCCCGGCTCAACCGGCCCTTCCTGCTGACGATCCTGTTCGCGACCAGCCTGCCGATCACGGCGATCATGGTGCCGGTCTACGCGCTGTTCGTGCGGGTGAACATGATCGACACGATGCAGGGGACGATCTTCTTCTTCGCCGCCTCCCAGCTGCCCTTCGCCATCTGGCTGATGAAGAACTTCATGGACGGCGTGCCCAAGGAGCTGGAGGAGGCGGCGTGGACGGACGGGGCGTCCTCGTTCCAGTCGCTGCTGCGGATCGTGCTGCCGCTGATGGGGCCGGGGGTGGCGGTGGTGACGGTGTTCTCGTTCGTGATGATGTGGGGGAACTTCTTCGTCCCCTTCATGCTGCTGCTCTCCCCGGACCAGATGCCCGCATCGGTCAGCATCAACGACTTCTTCGGCAACCGGGGCATGGTGGCTTACGGGCAGCTGGCGGCGTTCTCGATCGTCTACTCGACGCCGGTCGTGCTGCTGTACGTGCTGATCTCCCGGCGGCTGGGCGGCGGGTTCGCGCTGGGCGGGGCGGTCAAGGGGTGAGCGCGGCGCGAGGGGCGCACGGGGGTCCGTGCGCGCCCGTAGGTTCGCACAATCCGTATCGCTGGCTGAACAGCCCGTAGTCAGCCCGGCCCCGGACCCCTACGGTGTGGCGCGTGCGCCGACCCTCATCCGGCCCGAACCAGTCGGGCCCCCCGTTCAACGCCCTCGCCGCCCGCCGGCTGCGTGCCGCCCTCAACATGGGCCCCGAGCACGTCGCCCACAACATACGGGTCTCGTACGGGCTGCCGTACGTCACCCCCGACCTCGTCATCGCCTGGGAGCGGGGGACGGTCTCCCCCGGGAACCCGGAGCTGACCGCCCTCGCCGGGGTGCTGTGGTGCTCCCCCGGTGAGCTGATCGGCCGGCCGCAGACGCTGCGCGAGCACCGGGTCGCCCGCGGTCTCGCGCCGGAGGACGTGGCGCGGACCGTCGGACTCGCGCTCGCGGCCTACCTGCGGATGGAGGAGACCGACGACTGGCGCGGCACCGACCGCCAGTCGGCCCAGCTGGCCGACGTGCTCGGGCTGTCGCTGCCGGACTTCGTCACCGTCACGGGCCGCGAGGAGAAGCTGGCCGACCTGCTGACCAGCGCCGTGAGCACCCGCTGGCAGGGGTATGTGCGCCCGGTCGCCAAGCTGGCCCCGCTGGACCGGCGCGTCCTGGAGAACGTCCTCCAGGTGCTGCACCAGGACTACCAGGGGCACATGGCCTCCACCCTCAGCTGGGGCGGGGGCGGCGGTGACGCCGGCGCCGGGGGGCGCGACTTCCTGGACCGCATCGTGGAGCACTTCTGGTCGGCGGTCGAGAGGCACCCGTGAACGTCGGCGGGCGGCCGGGCGGCGGTCCGGGCCGGCGGCTAGAAGACCGACTCCGCCTCGTCCATCCGGTCCTTCGGCACCGTCTTCAGCTCGGTGACGGCCTCCGCGAGCGGCACCATCACGACGTCCGTGCCGCGCAGCGCGGTCATGTGGCCGAACTCGCCGCGGTGCGCCGCCTCCACCGCGTGCCAGCCGAAGCGGGTGGCGAGCACCCTGTCGTACGCGGTCGGCACGCCGCCGCGCTGGACGTGGCCGAGGATGACGGGCTTGGCCTCCTTGCCGAGCCGGCGCTCCAGCTCGTACGCCAGCGCGGTGCCGATGCCCTGGAACCGCTCGTGGCCGAACTTGTCGATCGCGCCCTTGCCGTAGTCCATGGAGCCCTCGGCGGGGTGGGCGCCCTCGGCGACGCAGACGACGGCGAACTTCTTGCCGCGGGAGAACCGCTCCTCGACCATCTTGACCAGGTCGGCGGGGTCGAAGGGGCGCTCGGGCAGGCAGATGCCGTGGGCGCCGGCGGCCATGCCGGACTCCAGCGCGATCCAGCCCGCGTGCCGGCCCATGACCTCGACGACCATCACGCGCTGGTGGGACTCGGCGGTGGTCTTGAGGCGGTCCATGGCCTCCGTGGCGACGCCGACGGCGGTGTCGAAGCCGAAGGTGCGGTCGGTGGAGGAGATGTCGTTGTCGATCGTCTTCGGCACGCCGACCACCGGCAGGCCGGCGTCGGAGAGCATCCGGGCGGCGGTCAGCGTGCCCTCGCCGCCGATCGGGATCAGCGCGTCGATGCCGAAGTTCTGGATCATGTCCGAGGCGTTCTCACAGGCCTCGCGGAGCCGGTCGCGCTCCAGCCGGGAGGAGCCGAGGATGGTGCCGCCGCGGGCCAGGATGCCGCTGACCGCGTTCAGGTCGAGGGTGCGGTAACGGCCGTCCAGCAGGCCCGCGTAGCCGTCCTCGAAGCCGATGACCTCGTCGCCGTAGTTGTCGACCGCTCGGTGCACGACCGACCGGATCACTGCGTTCAGGCCGGGGCAGTCGCCGCCTGCGGTGAGAACTCCGATACGCATCGTGCTGTGTCTCCTGCTCGCTGTGGACACCGGTGAGCCGATGCAATTGTTCCACGGCCCGGGGAGCGAGGGGCACTGGCGGGCGCCTTAGCTACTGAGAGAGGTATTGTCAAGAGGGTTCCGCTCACCCCGGTGGGCGATTTTTGTGCACGGGTCAGCCGCCGCCAGACCGACACCAGACGAAACGGAGAGCACGCGTGACGCGCAGCGTGTACGTGACCGGTATCGACCGCGGGGACGGCCGTCAGGTCGTCGAGCTGGGGGTCATGGAGCTCCTGACCCGGCAGGTCGACCGGGTCGGCGTCTTCCGCCCCCTGGTGCACGACGGGCCGGACCGCCTCTTCGAGCTGCTGCGCTCCCGCTACCGGCTCTCCCAGGACTCCGCGACGGTCTACGGCATGGACTACCAGGAGGCGTCCGCCCTCCAGGCCGAGCAGGGAACCGACGAGTTGGTCTCCGCGCTGGTCGACCGCTTCCACCTGGTCGCCCGGGACTACGACGTCGTCCTCGTCCTCGGCACCGACTTCGCCGACACCCAGTTCCCGGACGAGCTGGCGATGAACGCCCGGCTCGCCAACGAGTTCGGCGCCTCGGTCGTGCCGGTCGTGGGCGGCCGCAAGCAGACCGCGGAGTCGGTGCTCGCCGAGACCGTGAACGCCTTCCGCGCCTACGACACTCTGGGCTGCGACGTCCTTGCCATGGTGACCAACCGGGTCGCCCGGGAGGACCGGGACGAGATGGCCGAGCGGCTGGCGAACCGGCTGCCGGTGCCGTGCTGGGTGGTGCCGGACGAGCCGGCGCTGTCCGCGCCGACCGTCTCCCAGATCGCGCACACCCTGGGTGCCGAGGTGATCCTCGGCGACGACTCCGGGCTCGCCCGCGACGCCCTGGACTTCGTCTTCGGCGGGGCCATGCTGCCCAACCTGCTGGCCGCGCTGACCCCGGGCTGCCTGGTCATCACGCCGGGCGACCGCGCCGACCTGGTGATCGGCTCCCTCGCCGCGCACAGCGCGGGCACCCCGCCGATAGCCGGCCTGCTGCTGACCCTGGACGAGGTGCCCGGCGACGGCATCCTCACCCTCGCCGCCCGCCTCGCCCCCGGTACGCCGGTGCTCTCGGTGACCGGCAACAGCTTCCCCACCGCCGAACGGCTGTTCTCCCTGGAGGGCAAGCTCAACGCGGCCACCCCGCGCAAGGCGGAGACCGCCCTCGGCCTGTTCGAGCGGTACGTCGACACCGCCGAGCTGAGCAGCCGGGTCTCCGCCCCGAGCAGCGACCGGGTCACGCCGATGATGTTCGAGCACAAGCTGCTGGAGCAGGCCCGCTCCGACCTGCGCCGGGTCGTCCTCCCGGAGGGCACCGAGGAACGGGTGCTGCACGCGGCGGAGGTGCTGCTGCGCCGGGGCGTGTGCGAGCTGACCCTGCTCGGACCGGTCGAGCAGATCCGCAAGAAGGCCGCCGACCTGGGCATCGACCTGGAGGGCGCCGAGCTGACCGACCCCGCGGTCTCCGAGCTGCGGGACTCCTTCGCCGAGAAGTACGCCGAGCTGCGCGCCCACAAGGGCGTGACCGTGGAGCTGGCGTACGACGTGGTGTCGGACGTGAACTACTTCGGCACCCTGATGGTGCAGGAGGGGTACGCGGACGGCATGGTGTCCGGGTCGGTGCACTCCACGGCCGCGACCATCCGGCCCGCCTTCGAGATCATCAAGACCAAGCCGGACGCCTCCATCGTCTCGTCCGTCTTCTTCATGTGCCTGGCCGACAAGGTCCTGGCCTACGGCGACTGCGCGGTCAACCCGGATCCGAACGCGGAGCAGCTCGCCGACATCGCGATCCAGTCGGCGGCCACGGCGGCCCGGTTCGGGGTGGAACCGCGCATCGCGATGCTGTCCTACTCGACGGGCACCTCCGGGTCCGGCGCCGACGTCGACAAGGTGCGCGCGGCGACGGAGCTGGTCCGCGCGCGCCGTCCGGACCTCAGGATCGAGGGGCCGATCCAGTACGACGCCGCGGTGGAGCCCTCGGTGGCCGCGACCAAGCTGCCGGACTCGGAGGTCGCCGGGCAGGCCAGCGTGCTGATCTTCCCCGACCTGAACACCGGCAACAACACCTACAAGGCCGTGCAGCGCTCGGCCGGCGCCATCGCGGTGGGCCCGGTGCTCCAGGGTCTGCGCAAGCCGGTCAACGACCTGTCCCGGGGCGCGCTCGTGCAGGACATCGTCAACACCGTCGCCATCACGGCGATCCAGGCCCAGCAGTCCCCCACCGAGAAGGCTTCCGACCAGTGAGTCCCACGCGTGTCCTCGTCCTCAACTCCGGCTCCTCGTCGGTCAAGTACCAGCTGCTGGACATGCGCGGCAGCGACCGGCTGGCCGTGGGCCTCGTCGAGCGGATCGGCGAGGAGACCTCACGCCTGAAGCACACGCCGGCCGACGGAGAGAGCCGTGAGTGGAGCGGCTCCATCCCCGACCACGAGTCCGCGCTGAAGGCCGTGGCGGCCGAGCTGGCCAAGGACGGCCTCGGCCTGGACTCGCCGGAGCTGGCCGCGATCGGCCACCGGGTGGTGCACGGGGGGAAGCACTTCACCGAGCCGACCGTGATCGACGACGCCGTGCTCGCCGAGATCGAGCGGCTCATCCCGGTCGCCCCGCTGCACAACCCGGCCAACCTCACCGGCATCCGCACCGCGCAGGCGCTCCGCCCCGACCTGCCGCAGATCGCCGTCTTCGACACCGCCTTCCACACCACGATGCCGGAGTCCGCGGCCCGCTACGCGATCGACGTGGAGACCGCCGACGCGCACCGCATCCGCCGCTACGGCTTCCACGGCACCTCGCACGCGTACGTGTCCCGGGAGACCGCGCGGCTGCTGCGCCGGGCGCCCGAGGACGTGAACGTGATCGTGCTGCACCTGGGCAACGGGGCGTCGGCCTCGGCGGTGCGGGGCGGGCGGTGCGTGGACACCTCCATGGGGCTGACGCCTTTGGAGGGGCTGGTGATGGGTACGCGCTCGGGAGACATGGACCCGGCCGTCATCTTCCATTTGATGCGCGTCGGCGAAATGTCCGCCGACGAGATCGACACTCTCCTCAACAAGAGGAGCGGTCTGATCGGGCTGTGCGGTGACAACGACATGCGGGAGATCCGCCGCCGCGTCGACGCCGGCGACGAGCGGGCCCGGCTGGCCTTCGACATCTACATTCACCGGCTGAAGAAGTACATCGGCGCCTATTACGCCGTTCTCGGACGCGTGGACGCGGTGGCCTTCACGGCCGGGGTCGGCGAGAACGCGGCGCCGGTGCGGGAGGCCGCCGTGGCGGGCCTGGAGGGGCTGGGTCTGGCGGTCGACGGCGGGCTGAACGCCGTACGCGCCGACGGGGCGCGGCTGATCTCGCCCGCGGACGCGCGGGTGGCGGTGGCCGTCGTACCGACCGATGAGGAAATGGAGATCGCGACACAGACCTACGCGCTGGTAATTGGTTCATGTGGTTCGACGGGTTCTGAGAATCTCACCTGAGCGGCATCCCGCCCTTTTGTATTTTCCGCCAGACGGAATATTCCGCGCCGAAACAAACCGATAGGATGGCACCCATGCGCCGTTCGAAAATCGTCTGTACTCTCGGCCCCGCGGTCGACTCCCACGAGCAGCTCGTCACGCTGATCGAAGCCGGCATGAACGTGGCCCGCTTCAACTTCAGCCACGGCACTCACGCCGAGCACCAGGGGCGGTACGACCGCCTGCGGGCCGCCGCCAAGGAGACCGGAAGGGCCATCGGCGTCCTCGCCGACCTCCAGGGCCCGAAGATCCGTCTGGAGACCTTCGCGGAGGGCCCCGTCGAGCTGGTGCGCGGTGACGAGTTCACCATCACCACCGAGGACGTGCCGGGTGACAGGACGATCTGCGGCACGACGTACAAGGGCCTGCCCGGCGACGTCACCAAGGGCGACCAGGTGCTCATCAACGACGGCAACGTCGAGCTGAAGGTCACCGGCGTCGAGGGCCCGCGGGTGAGGACGATCGTCATCGAGGGCGGCGTCATCTCCGACCACAAGGGCATCAACCTGCCCGGCGCCGCGGTCAACGTGCCCGCGCTGAGCGAGAAGGACGTGGAGGACCTCCGGTTCGCCCTCCGCATGGGCTGCGACCTGGTCGCCCTCTCCTTCGTCCGGGACGCCAAGGACGTCGACGACGTGCACCGCGTGATGGACGAGGAAGGACGCCGGGTCCCCGTCATCGCCAAGGTGGAGAAGCCGCAGGCGGTGGAGAACATGGAGGGCGTCGTCGCGGCCTTCGACGCCGTCATGGTCGCCCGTGGCGACCTGGCCGTCGAGTACCCGCTCGAGAAGGTCCCCATGGTGCAGAAGCGCCTGATCGAGCTGTGCCGGCGCAACGCCAAGCCGGTGATCGTGGCGACCCAGATGATGGAGTCGATGATCACCAACTCCCGGCCGACCCGCGCCGAGGCCTCCGACGTGGCCAACGCGATCCTGGACGGGGCCGACGCGGTCATGCTGTCCGCGGAGTCGTCGGTGGGCGCGTACCCCATCGAGACGGTCAAGACGATGTCGAAGATCGTCACCGCCGCCGAGCAGGAGCTGCTCTCCAAGGGCCTCCAGCCGCTGGTGCCGGGCAAGAAGCCGCGCACGCAGGGCGGTTCGGTGGCCCGTGCCGCCGCCGAGATCGCCGACTTCCTGGGCGGCAAGGGCCTGGTGGCCTTCACCCAGTCCGGCGACACCGCCCGCCGCCTGTCCCGCTACCGCGCGGCCCAGCCGATCCTCGCCTTCACCACCGACGAGTCCACCCGCAACCAGCTGGCGCTCAGCTGGGGCGTGGAGCCGCACGTGGTGCCGTTCGTGAACAGCACCGACGAGATGGTCGACCTGGTGGACCAGGAGACGGCCCGGCTCGGCCTGTTCAGCGACGGCGACATCGTCGTGATCACCGCCGGTTCGCCCCCCGGCGTCCCCGGCACCACCAACATGGTCCGCGTCCTGCACCTGGGCGAGACGCGGCGCGGCTGAGACGGCGCGCACGGCCTCCGTACGGCGCTGAGGGCGCCCCCTGCGAACAGGGGGCGCCCTCAGCGGTTTCGCGGCTCCCGAACGGGCTTGTGGGCGCGCTCAGTCGGTCACGAACTGGTGCAGGCCCGGGACGTGGAGCGTGCCGCCGAACTGACCGGCCTGGACGACCGTCACCTTGGTGAAGTAGATCAGCGGGATGTCCAGCGGCGGCGGGTTCTCCGGGTCGAAGGTGATCGGGATCAGCCCGAGCAGGTTGCCCGAGATGCTCTCGGTGTACATCACCGTCTCGCCGTCGCGGATCGTGGACGTCGAGCCCTCGGCCGCCTGGACGTGGTGCGTCTTGCCGGCCTGCTTGTCCTTGACCGTCTGGTGCAGGTCGCCGATGTCGGTGCCGTTGGATATGACGTACTTCAGCACCTTCTTGGTGGTGCCGTTGGCCGTCTTCACCTCGACGACGCCCTTGTAGGAGGCGCCCTTCAGCAGCAGCGAGCTGGCGTTGAGGTACCAGGGGTCGTCGGGCAGCGGCACCTTGTTGTCGACGCCGCCCTCGTCGTCGGTGGCGACGGGACAGTCGTCGGCGTCCACACCGGCGCTCTCGGAGGCACTGGGCGTGGGTGAGGCGGTGGCCTCCTCCTTCGCCTTCTCGGCAGCCTCCTTGGCCTTCTCGGCCTCCTCCTTCGCCTTCTCGGCCGCCTCGTCCACCGACTTGCCGGTGTCCTCGGCCGCCTTCGACGCCGCGTCGGTCGCGCCCTCGACGGTGTCCTTCGCCGTGTCGGTGACCTTGTCGGTCGTGTCCTTCACGGTGTCGGAGGCGTCGTCGCCGGCCTCTTCGGACGCGGACAGGGTCTCGGAGGGGGTCGCCTCGGGGCTCGGGGTCTCCTCGGCCTTCTTGCCGCCGGTGAAGATGCCCTCGATGGCGTCGCCGATGCCGTCCAGCAGCCCGCCCTTGCCCTCCGACTCGGAGGGTGCGGGCGCCGGGGCGTCATCGCCGGCCGACTCCCCGCTCTGCGACGCGGAGGGGCTCGGGGCGGGCTGGGACGTGTCGTCCTTGCCGGCCTCGTCGCCCTGGCCGTCCTTGTCGTCGGAACCTGAATCCGACGAAGAGGACTCACCCTTGTCCGCGCCCGAGTCCGAGGCGTCGGGCTCCTTCGCGTCGCCCTTGTCCTCCGTGTCGCCCTTCTCGTCGGTCTTCCCGTCCGTCGCCGAGGGCGACGGGGTGGGCGACGCGGACGTGTCCTTCTCGGCGTCCTCCAGGGCCGCCACGCAGTCCTTGTACTCGTCGGCCGTCAGGCTGTTGGAGGCCGGCGCCGCGTCGTTGCCGTCGGCGAGGGCGAGCGTCGGCGTGAACCCCATCCCCATGAGCACGGCCGTGGGCATCGCCGCGATGGCTATCGCCTTGCCGGCCGGCATGTGGAACCTGGTGAACAACGGCTTTTTGGGTGCCGCGTGGCGCGGCCCGGTTCTCGCACGGGACGACTCCACGTCAGTCCCGCGGGTCACCTCGTCAGCCGGCACTGTGCCTCCCGTTCGCCCCGTTGGCCGGGCTCGTTCCTGACAGATCGTGCGCCCCCAGTGCCTCGAAGGTCTGGGTGGGACCCCCGCCCTCCACCCCTTCGCGCGGCCTCGGCACCGTGGCGTCGGAGGCCGTGCTGCCGGGCGCCGGGATGCCGGGGAGCTCGGTGCCGGGGACCGCGCCCTCGGGCGCGTCACCCCTTCCCCTGCCCTCCACCGGCGGCTCGTCCTGCGGCGGTTCGCCCGGCACCCACGAGACGGCCATCGCTCCGCCGACCAGCGCGAGCAGGAAGCCGATGAGGAAGCCGCCGAGGTTGGACACGGGGATGGAGACCAGCGCGAGCAGGATCGCCGCCACGCCCGCGAAGACACGGATGTGCTTCTGGAACCACAGGCTGACGCCCAGGACGACCAGCAGCACACCGATGATCAGGGACCCGGATCCCGCGGTGGTGGCCATCGCGAGGGTCAGGTGACCGATCTGGAGGTTGGCGTACGGGAAGTAGGCGATGGGGAGTCCGCCGAGCGCGATGAACAGGCCGGCCCAGAACGGCCGCCCGCCTCGCCAGGCACGGAACTGCAGCCTCCGGCGGGTGAACTGGCCGGCTGCGGCAGGAGTCTCGGCGCTCATGGAAAACAGCTCCCTGGTACGGCTTTGCTGTGGTGGAGATGCGGTCCGCGCGCGAGGGCGCGGCCGGAGGGAGAGTGGACGGGCGGGGGCGCCATGGCTCCCCCGCCCGTCAAGGGGTGCTTAGTAGCACTCCTTGACACCCTTGGACAGCGACATCTTCAGACCGCTGAGCTTGAAGGTTCCGGCGGTGGTCGCCCACGCCGTCTGCTTCACGTTCTTCAGCGTGGCCGAGTCTGCCTGCTGCGCGAATCCGTACGGGTTCGCGGTGTCGCCCTTCTTGATGCCGGGACCCTTGTTGGCGTCCTTGGCAGCCACACCGATGTCGATGCCGCGGAACGTGGCATCGGCCTCGAGATTCTCGACGTCGATGTACAGGTTCTCGGCCTCGACCGCCTGCTTACCGCCGCCGGCCTTCAGCATGAGGCTGACGGAACCGATCAACGGGATGTCCGGGGTGACCACGGACTGGCACATGTTCTTGATCGACGCGGACTTGAACGCCGAGACCGCGACGGGGTGAGCCGTCTTCTCGCCCTTCAGCGTGTAACCCGAGTCGATCGCCCCGTACTGGGAGAAGCCCGTGCCGTCGAGCTGGTCCGCCGTCACCTTGAACGACTGGCCGGAAACGCTGAACGACGCGGCGAGAGCGCCCTGCGCGAGCGCGACGCCTATCGCAGCCGTGGCGGCAACGCTGGGCACCATCACCACAGCGAACCGCTTCCATCTGGTCCCGCCACGCACCTGGGACTCCATATTTCCTCCTTCTCGGACGTACATCTCCTGGCCTCGGCCGGCCGCCGGTTCGGCGGCTCGGTCTGGCAGGGATGGGAGAAGTGCTACGTCCTCGGGAAGGAGAGCGCCCGAACTCGGCGGCGCGTACCACGCGCCCGAGTCACCGGCGATCACCCCCGAGCGACAACCACTGGTCGCGCCTGACACGCATCACGCACAACCCTGCTGGACAGGCTTCGCCGGGTGAGCGAAGACCCCCCTGCCCAAGAGCCGGCTCCACTGCCGCCGGCTCTGCTCGGTGGGGACCCAGGAACCCCCGCGACCCGACTGGCTTTCGGGGTACGGGAATGGACCGAGCGTCGCCGATCGTGGTGCATTCTCGCCGCCGACACAAGGGGGTTCGTTACTCACTAGTAACGGCCGGATAACCACGGGACGACGCACCGGGCCCGGACGGCGACGCTGGGTGTGCCAAAGGGGCGGAACAAAACTATTGATCGATGGACAGAGTCCGACAGACCGACGCCACTGACTTACTGGCAGTAACAGCGGCCGCGATTGCCAAGTTTTGGCAAAGCGCGGCCGCATTGACGCCTCGTCGACAGCTCCTTCACACCGGCAACACTCCGGTGGACACCTCTAGAAGAGGGCGCGAGCCAGTGCCCTGCGGGCCGCGGTGACCCGCGGATCGTCGGCGCCGACCACCTCGAACAGCTCCAGCAGCCGCACGCGTACGGCGTTGCGGTCGTCGCCGGCCGTGACGCGCACCGCGTCGATGAGACGGCCGAAGGCGTCCTCCACGTGACCGCCCACCAGGTCCAGGTCGGCGGCGGCGATCTGCGCCTGCGCGTCGCCCGGCTTGTCGGCCGCCTCCTGGCGGACCTTCTGCGGGTCGGCGTTCTGCACCCGCTGGAGCAACTCGGCCTGCGCGAGACCGAGTTTGGCCTCCGTGTTGCCCGGGTCATCGGACAGCACGTTCTTGTACGACTGGACGGCACCGCCCAGGTCGCCCGCGTCCAGCGCCTGCACGGCGGCCTCGAGTGCCGCGTCGTGCGGTCCCGCGGGACGCTCCTCGGCGGCGGGCCGGGGGGCACCGGGCTGGGCCTCGGGGTCGACGACGAGACCGGTCAGGCCGAAGCGCTCCTCGGCGACCTGCACCAACTGGTCCAGGGTCTGGCGGATCTGCGTCTCGCCCGCGGCCCCCTGGAAGAGCGGCAGCGCCTGCCCGGCCACGACCGCGAACACGGCCGGGATGCCCTGGACGCCGAACTGCTGCATCAGCATCTGGTTGGCGTCGACATCGATCTTGGCGAGGAGGAAGCGCCCGCCGTACTCGACGGCGAGCCGTTCGAGGACCGGGCTGAGCTGCTTGCAGGGCTCGCACCACTCGGCCCAGAAGTCGATGACGACCGGGACCTCGGTGGACCGCTGCAGGACCTCGCTCTCGAAGCCCGCCTCGTCGACGTCGATGACGAGGTCGGCCGGAGAGACCGCCCCCGTCCCGCCGTGCCGGGCGGCCTCGGCGCGGGCCTGCTCCGCCTTCGTCTTGGCCTCCTGGGCCGCCTTCACCGCGGCGAGGTCGACGACCCCGCTCATGGACATGTTCCGTGGCTGCATGGGCCTATCCTCCCCCGTACCTCGCGCGCGTGTGAAAACCGGGTCGAAAGCCCGCCCGGATGTGTGCTGTTCGGCGCCGGGTCCCCACCCCACGCCCGTGGTCGTCGCTGGGGCACGGGCGTACCCGTGCTTTCGCTACGAGTCGTAGCGTAATACCGGGAGGGGCCGTCGGAACACCCCGCCCCGGTGATCTCCCTCACGGCCGCACAGAACCCGCCGAATGTGGCCGGGCATCTATGGTCGGGGAATGCAGAGCAGCACCCACGCCGGCCGTGCCGGGCGCCCGCGCAGTGCCGCGGCGGACACCGCGATCCTGGCCGCGACGCGGGAGGTCCTGGTCGACCTGGGCTGGTCCAGGCTCACCCTCGGAGACGTCGCCGGCCGGGCCGGGGTTGCCAAGACGACGCTCTATCGCCGCTGGGCGGGCAAGAACGAGCTGGTGGTCGACGCGGTGGCGGAGCTGTTCGACGAGCTCCGGCTCCCGGACCGCGGCTCCCTGGCCGCCGACATCGAGGGCGTGGTGCTCCAGTTCGCGGCGATCCTGGCCCGTCCGGAGGCCAAGAGCGGCCTGATGGCGGTGGTCGCCGAGTCGACCCGGGACGACGCGCTGCGCGAGCGCATCCGCACGTCGATCGTGGAACGCCAGAAGCGCCTGGTCCTGGAGGGCAGGGCGCGCGCCCAGGCCCGCGGCGAGCTGCCCGCCGAGACCGACCCGGCCGAGGCCGCCCGCACCGCCGACCTCATCTTCGACGTGGTCGCGGGCGCGGTGGTGCACCGCACCCTGGTCAGCGCGGAACCGGCGGACGGCGACTGGGTACGGGGCTTCACACAGGTCCTGCTGTGGGGCCTGACCTCCCGCCAGACCGACCCCCCGCCCGAGCCCGGCGGCGGGTGACCTCCCAACGGGCCGAGGTGTCCGGTGGGCCACCTTTCAGTTGGCCGAGTCGGGTGGCGGGTGGGCACAGGCCCGGGGGACCAGGGGGCGGAGCCCCCTGGCAACGCCCGCACCGGCACCGCCCGCCTAGAACCCCGCCGGCTCCGTGTACACCCCCCACTCGTCCCGCAGCACCCCACAGATCTCCCCGAGCGTCGCCTCCGCGCGCACCGCGTCCAGCATCGGCCCGATCATGTTGGCCCCGGACCGGGCGGCGCCCAGCATCGCCTCCAGGGCGCTGTGCACCGCCGCGTCGTCCCGGCGGGCCCTGCGCTCGCCGAGCACCCGCACCTGCTCCCGCTCCACCTCGTGGCTGACCCGCAGGATCTCCAGGTCACCCGTGACGGAACCGGTGTGCACGTTGACGCCGACGACCTTCTTCTCGTCCTTCTCCAGCGCCTGCTGGTACCGGAAGGCGGACTCCGCGATCTCGCCGGTGAACCACCCGTCCTCGATGCCCCGCAGGATGCCGGAGGTGATCGGCCCGATGGGGTGCTGCCCGTCCGGGTGCGCCCTGAGCCCCCGCTCCTTGATCTGCTCGAAGATCTTCTCGGCGTCGGCCTCGATCCGGTCCGTCAGCTGCTCGATGAACCAGGAACCGCCCAGCGGGTCGGCGACGTTGGCGACGCCGGTCTCCTCCATCAGCACCTGCTGCGTGCGCAGGGCGATCTCGGCGGCCTGCTCACTGGGCAGGGCGAGGGTCTCGTCGAGCGCGTTGGTGTGCAGGGAGTTGGTGCCGCCGAGTACCGCCGCCAGCGCCTCCACGGCCGTACGCACCACGTTGTTGTACGGCTGCTGGGCGGTCAGCGAGACACCGGCGGTCTGGGTGTGGAAGCGCAGCCACTGCGCCTTGTCGGTCTTCGCGCCGTACACGTCCCGCATCCAGCGGGCCCAGATGCGCCGGGCCGCGCGGAACTTGGCGATCTCCTCGAAGAAGTCGAGGTGCGCGTCGAAGAAGAAGGAGAGGCCGGGGGCGAAGACGTCGACGTCCAGCCCGCGCGAGAGCCCCAGCTCCACGTACCCGAAGCCGTCCGCCAGGGTGTACGCCAGCTCCTGCGCGGCCGTCGCCCCGGCCTCGCGGATGTGGTATCCGGAGACGGAGAGCGGCTTGTAGGCGGGGATGCCGGCCGCGCAGTGCTCCATCAGGTCGCCGATGAGGCGCAGGTGCGGCTCGGGCTGGAAGAGCCACTCCTTCTGGGCGATGTACTCCTTGAAGATGTCGGTCTGGAGCGTGCCGTTGAGGACGGACGCGTCCACGCCCTGCCGTTCGGCGGCGACCAGGTACATGCAGAACGCGGGCACGGCGGGCCCGCTGATCGTCATGGAGGTCGTCACGTCGCCGAGCGGGATGTCCTTGAAGAGCACCTCCATGTCGGCGGCCGAGTCGATGGCCACCCCGCAGTGCCCGACCTCGCCGAGCGAGCGCGGGTCGTCGGAGTCGCGGCCCATCAGCGTCGGCATGTCGAAGGCGACGGAGAGCCCGCCCCCGCCGTTGCGGAGGATCATCTTGTAGCGCTCGTTGGTCTGCTCGGCGTTGCCGAACCCGGCGAACTGCCGGATGGTCCACGTACGCCCCCGGTAGCCGGTCGCGTGCAGGCCCCGGGTGAAGGGGTACTCACCCGGCCAGCCGATCCGCTCGAACCCCTCGTACTCGTCCCCGGGCCGGGGCCCGTAGACCGGCTCCACCGGGTCGCCGGAGAGCGTGGTGAAGTCCGCGTCGCGCTTGCGCGCCGCGTCGTACCGGGCCTGCCACCGAAGGCGGCCTTCCTCTATGGCGTGAGCGTCCATACTCCCAATTTACTAGGACGTCCAAGTAAATGTCGATGGGAAACCGCCGCACGGGTGTCCGCACGGCGGTGGGCTCAGGCCTTGGCGGCCACCGGCTCGGCCCCGGCGACCTTGGCGTCCAGCTCCCGGCTGATCCGTCGCTCCACGAAGAAGGCGGCCGTCGGAACGGTCCCGGCGAGCAGCACCCAGAGCTGCTTCTTCACCGGCCACTTCGCCTTGGACCCCAGGTCGAAGGCGAAGATGAGGTAGACGACGTACAGCCAGCCGTGGGCGATGCTGACGACCTGGGTGAAGTCCGCGGCGCCGTCCATCTTCAGGGCGTACTTGGCGATCATGCCAAGGCACAGCGCGATCAACAGCACACCGGTGACGTACGCCATGACCCGGTAGCGGGTCAGCACGCTCTTTTTCATGCGTCCGAGCGTAACCGCCCGTTTCGCGCGATCTTCGGGCGGCCCCGGCGACTCGCCCGGGCTTGTCCCGGACCCTCGCCTCAGTCCTCGGCGAAGTCCCCGGCGGCGACCCGCAGCGGGCGGAGCATCGCGAAGATCTCGCCGCACTCCTCGGCGTCGTACGCGCCCAGGCCGAAGTCCATCGCCATGAGGTCGCGGGTGGCGGACTCGACCACCTCGCGGCCCCGGTCGGTGATGGAGGCCAGGGTGCCCCGGCCGTCGTTGGGGTTGGGGCGCTTGTCCACCAGGCCGGACCTCACCAGCCGGTCGACGGTGTTCGTCACGGACGTGGGGTGCACCATCAGGCGCTCACCGATCTTGGACATCGGCAGTTCGCCCGACTGGGAGAAGGTGAGCAGCACCAGCGCCTCGTAGCGCGCGAAGGTCAGCCCGTACGGCTTGACCACGGCGTCGACCTCGGCCAGCAGGATCTGGTGGGCCCGCATGATCGAGGTGATCGCGGACATCGAGGGCACGCCGCCCCAGCGCTGCTTCCAGAGTTCGTCGGCACGGGCGATGGGGTCGAAGGAGAGACCGAGGGGCTTGGACACGGCACCAGACCTTACCGGCCGGTCATATACCGGTCAGCTCCGTCTCGCCCTTCGATACCACCGCCCGCGGCGGACGGCTACTCGGCGAGGTGCCGCTCCACCGTGTCCACCTTCGACGTGAGGCCGTCCGTCACGCCGGGGCGGATGTCCGCCTTGAGGACCAGGGACACGCGCGGCGCCCGCGCCTCGACGGCCGCGACGGCGCGCCGGACCACGTCCATGACCTCGTCCCACTCGCCCTCGACGGAGGTGAACATCGCGTCGGTGCGGTTCGGCAGCCCCGAATCGCGGACCACCCGGACGGCGTCGGCGACGTACTCCCCGACGTCCTCGCCGACGCCGAGCGGCGTCACGGAGAAGGCGACGATCATGCGCCGACGATCCCTTCCTGGCGGGCGCGGGAGGCGATGACCGCGCTCTCGGCCTCCCGCTTGAGCATGCGCTCCGCGAAGAAGCCGCCGGTGGGCAGGACGGAGAGGACGAAGTAGAGGGCGGCGGTCTTCAGCGGCCACTTGGCGCGGTTCCAGGCGTCCGCCCAGAAGAGCACGTAGAGGACGAAGAGGATGCCGTGGACCGCGCCCATCACGGGCACCGCGTTGAAGTCGGTGGTCCGCTTCAGCACCGAGCAGACGAGCAGGAGCAGGAAGGAGATCGCCTCGGGGCCCGAGACCAGGCGGAGGCGGCGGAGGGCGGAGGCGGTCTTGAGGTCCACGGGTCACCTTCGGTGGGAGAGGAATCGGTACTCGGGCGCACCGCCGGGCGGCGGTTTGTGAACGCACGCACAAGCGCACGGCCATTGTGGCAAACCCCCGACGCGCCCGGGTGAGGGGGTCGATCCCTGTCGGTGCACCCACCCGGCGGGCTACCTTCGCATTTGTGGCGATGTTCCGACTTCAAGGAAGCAAGGTACTCGCCGTCGACATGACCGGAGATGCCGTGAAGGCGAAGAACGGCTCGATGGTCGCGTACGACGGGGAGATGGCCTTCAAGAAGCTGAGCGGTGGCGGTGAGGGCATCCGGGGGATGGTGACCCGGCGGATCACCGGCGAGCAGATGACGGTGATGGAGGTGAGGGGGCAGGGGACCTGCTGGTTCGCGGACCGGGCCTCGGAGATCAACCTCGTGGGTCTCCAGGGCGACAAGCTGTACGTCGAGTCGAGCAACTTCCTGGCGGCGGACGCCGGACTGCGCACCGGCACCAGCTTCACGGGGACGCGCGGCGCCTCGCAGGGCAACGGGCTGTTCACCACGACCGTCGAGGGGCACGGGCAGGTGGCGATCATGTCGGACGGCCCGGCGGTGGCGCTGCGGGTCAGCGCGCAGTACCCGCTGACCGTCGACCCGGGGGCGTACGTGGCGCACCAGGGGAACCTGCGGCAGTCCTTCCAGTCGGGTGTGACCTTCCGCACCCTGCTCGGGGAGGGCGGCGGCGAGGCGTTCCAGATCCGCTTCGAGGGCGACGGACTGGTGTACGTGCAGCCGAGCGAGCGGAACACGATCGCGGGGGATGTCTGACGATGGCCTTCCAGGAGATCAACCACAAGATGGTGCAGGCCACCGTGGCGCCCGGGCAGCGGCTGTTCAGTCAGCGCGGTGCCATGCTCGCGTACCGGGGCGAGGTGTCCTTCACCCCCAATCTGCGGGGCGGCCAGGGCGGCGTCATGTCGATGATCGGCCGCCGGGTGGCGAACGAGGACACCCCGCTGATGACCGTGGAGGGCAGCGGCACGGTCCTCTTCGGGCACGGCGGCCACCACGTCCAGGTGATCAACCTCGCCGGCGACACCCTGTACGTCGAGGCGGACCGCCTCCTCGCCTTCGAGGGCACCCTGGAGCAGGGCACGGTGTTCCTGGGCTCCCAGGGCGGCGTCATGGGCATGGTGCGCGGGCAGGTCAGCGGGCAGGGGCTGTTCACCACGACGCTGAAGGGCCACGGCTCGGTGGCCGTGATGGCCCACGGCGGTGTCTTCGAGGTCCCGATCACCCCGCAGCGGCCGGTGCGCGTCGACCCCCAGGCGTACGTCGCCCACCACGGCGACGTGCGCAACAAGCTGTCCACCGCCATGGGCTGGCGGGACATGGTGGGGCGCGGCTCGGGCGAGGCGTTCCAGCTGGAGCTGAGCGGCAGCGGCACGGTGTTCGTCCAGGCGTCGGAGGAGAAGCTTTGAGCACGGTCCACCACGACCCGTCGACTCTGCCGGCCGACGACAACGTGAACGCGTACACCTTCTGCGTGGAGCTGAAGGGCGGTCAGTGGTTCCTGCAGAAGGGGAAGATGATCGCCTACTACGGGACGATCGATTTCAACGGCGTCGGGCACGGCCGGCTGGACCGTCTGGTGCGTACGTCGTTCCATTCGCCACTGCACGCGAGCGACTGGGTCGTGGCCGAGGGTTCGGGCAAGATGCTCCTCGCCGACCGGGCCTTCGACGTGAATTCGTACGACCTCGAGGACGGCAACCTGACCATTCGCTCCGGCAACCTGCTCGCTTTTCAGCCAAGTCTCGCGCTGAAGCAGTCGATCGTGCCGGGTTTTCTGACGCTGATCGGAACCGGAAAGTTCGTGGCCGCGTCGAACGGTCCGGTGGTGTTCATGGAACCGCCGATCCGGGTCGACCCGCAGGCCCTGGTCGGCTGGGCCGACTGCCCGTCCCCGTGCCATCACTACGACCACGGGTACATGACCGGCCTGATGGGCGGTCTACGTGCGATGACGGGGCTCGGCGGGGCCTCCGGGGAGGAGCACCAGTTCGAGTTCGTGGGAGCGGGGACGGTGCTGCTGCAGTCGAGCGAGGCGCTGATGGCGGAGCAGGTCACGGGGGCTCCGCCGCAGCAGGCGGGGGTGCCCGGCGGCGGGTCTCCGGGAGCGCACGGAGGGCGTTCCGGGGTACCGGGGCTTCCCGGACAGCTGGGGGACCTCCAGCGCCGCTTCGGGCTGTGAGCGGTAATCTGCGGAGTGTGACATCGAACGCGTGCGCACCGTCACCGTCACGGAAAACCCCTCACTAGTTCGCCTTTCAACTTTTTAGGTAGACTTCATTCATGGAGACCGAGACGGCCACCCGCTGGCTGACCGATACGGAGCAGTGTGCTTGGCGCACCCACCTGGAGGTCAACAGGCTGTTGACGCACCAGCTAGAGAAGGACCTGCAGCCGTTCGGCCTGACAATGAACGACTACGAGATCCTGGTGAACCTCTCCGAGTCGGAGGGCGACCGCATGCGGATGAGCGACCTGGCCACCGCCACGATGCAGTCCAAGAGCCGCCTCTCCCACCAGATCACGCGCATGGAGAACGCGGACCTGGTCCGTAGGGAGAACTGCGAGTCCGACCGCCGCGGCCTCTACGCCGTCCTCACCGAGCACGGCATGGAGACCATGCGGAAGGTCGCGCCGCACCACGTGGCCTCCGTCCGCAGACACTTCATCGACCTGCTGGCCCCCGAGACCCTGACCGAACTGGACAAGGCACTCAAACCCATCGCGGAACACCTGCGCGGACAGCGCGGACGTTCCTGATCCAGCCCTGATCTAGGCGGCCGGCAGGCGGAGCTCGAACAGGGCACCGCCTGCCGGTGCGTCGTGCACGGTGAGCGTGCCACCGTGCCGCACGGCGACGTCGCGGGCGATGGCCAGCCCGAGACCCGCCCCGCCGTCGTCGCGGCTGCGGGCGGCGTCGAGCCGTACGAACCGTTCGAAGATCCGCTCCCGGTCGGCCTTCGGCACCCCCTCCCCGTCGTCGGCCACCCCGACCACGGCCAGGTCGCCGTCCCTGCGCACGGACACCTCCACCGCCGAGCGGGCGTGCCGCTGGGCGTTGTCGAGCAGATTGGCCAGCACCCGGCCCAGCTGCCCGCGCGAGCCGGCCACCGTCACCCCGCCGGCGACCCCGGCGCCCTCCCGCACGCTCACCCCGGCCCGTCCTCCGGCCTCCTCCCGCGCCAGCGCCGCGAGGTCGACCCGCGCGTCGGCGGGCCGCTCCCCCGCGTCCAGCCGGGCCAGCAGCAACAGGTCGGCGGCGAGGTGCTGGAGCCGTACGGTGTCCTCCACCGCGCCGTCCAGGTCCAGCAGCTCGGGATGGGCGGCGGCCACCTCCAGCTGGGTGCGCAGCGAGGCGATCGGGCTGCGCAGCTCGTGCGAGGCGTCGGCGACGAACCGCCGCTGCCGCTCCACGGAGGTCTGCAGCGCGGCCAGCGTCTCGTTCGTGGTCGAGGCGAGCCTGGCCACCTCGTCGTGGGTGCCGGGCACCGGGACGCGGCGGGCCAGGTCCTCGCTGGCGGTGATCGCGGCCATCTCCCGCCGGATGCCCTCCACCGGACGCAGCGCGCGCCGGGTCACCAGCCAGGTCACCCACCCGACGACCGCGAGCAGCACCGGGAAGCCGATCAGCATGACGGTCAGCGCGGTGTTCACGGCGCCGTGCTCGGCGGAGAGCGGGGCCCCGGCGTAGACGGTGAGGCGGCCCCGGTCCTCGGTCTTCACGGGGACGGCGGCGAAGCGGTAGTCCTCGGTGTCGCCGTCGATGGTCGCCGAACCGTCGCTGACGGTGGTCCGTTCGCCGATCTCCCCCGCTTCGAGCGGCTCGCCCGCGTCGTCATCGTCGTCCCCGTCGTCCGTGCCGTCGGTGCCGTCGGGCGAGGCGGCCGGCCGCGGCTTGACCGTCTCGACGCCGGTGCCGGTGATCCGCTCCAGGTCGTCACTGGCGGCGACCAGCGTGCCGTCCTCGTCGACCACCTGCACCGGGCGGTCGTCCACGTCCAGCGACAGGTCGGCGTACGGCGTCCCGACCGCCAGCTCGGTGGCGACGTCCCGCGCGGAGCGTTCGGCCTGGGTGCCGGCCTCGCCGAGCAGATTGGAGCGCAGGGAGAGCAGGACGGCGGCGCCGGCCGCGACGAGGGCGACGGCGACCACCAGGGTCGCGGCGAGCGTGGCGCGGGCGCGGACCGAGCCGAAGAGGCGGCTCATCGCCCGCCGTCCAGGCGGTACCCGGCGCCGCGCACGGTCCGGATGAGCCCGGCGCGCAGCTTGCGCCGCAGGGCGCTGACGTACACCTCGACGATGTTCGGGTCGCCGTCGTAGGCGAAGTCCCAGACGTGCTCCAGGATCTCCGCCTTGGACACGACCTGTCCGGCCCGCACCACGAGCTGCTCCAGGACCGCGAACTCCTTCGCGGTGAGGGTGACCTCGTCCTCGCCGAGGAAGACCCGGCGGGCGGCGGTGTCGACCTTCAGGTCGCCGTGGACGTGCACGGGCGAGGCCCCGCCGCCCTGCGCGCGCCGCCGCAGCAGCGCCTTCACCCGGGCGACCAGGACGACGTACGAGAAGGGCTTGGTGAGGTAGTCGTCCGCGCCCGTGTCCAGGCCCTCCGCCTCGTCGTACTCGCCGTCCTTGGCGGTGAGCATCAGGATCGGCACCTCGTGGCCGGCGGCGCGCAGGGCGGCGCAGACCCGGTAGCCGTTGAGGCCGGGCAGCATGATGTCGAGGATGACGAGGTCGTAGTCGCCCTCGCCGGCCCGGTGCAGGCCCTCCATGCCGTCGTGGACGACGTCCACGGCGTACCCCTCGGCGGTGAGGCCCCTCGCGAGCGACAGGGCCAACCGCTTCTCGTCCTCCACGATCAAGAGTCGAGAGGGGCGGCGCGAAGCGCCTCGAGCAGGGTGGTGGTGGGCGACGGGTGGGTGCATGCGTAAAGAGTGGCAAAGGGCGGCTGAAGATCCCTTCAGGAGGCTTCAGCTTCGGCTCAGCGTCGGTCCGCGACAGTGCAGAGGTCGGAAAGCGACAGCACTCTGGACGACTCGGGAGGAACCAGCATGAGGCGCAACATCGTCATCGCCGCCGTCACCGCCGCCGCACTGATCGGAGGGGGTACGGCGACGGCCCTCGCGACCACGGGCGACGACGGCCGGAGCACGACGCCCCGGGCGGACGTGAGCGTGTCGGACGACGGTGGCGTCCGGGACGAGTCCGACGACCACGACGACGACTCGGCGGACGACCGCGACGACCACGACGACGCCGCCCGCGCGTCCTCCGCCGAGGTGACGGCGGCCGACGCCATCGCCGCCGCCCTGCGGGACACGCCGGGCACCGCCGTCTCCGCCGAGCTGGACGACGCGGACGACGACGCGGACGACGGCGACGACCGCCGTGAGCGTGCCGCCTGGGAGGTCGACGTCCTCTCCGGCGACGGCACCTGGCACAGCGTCCGGATCGACCCGGCCTCCGGCAAGGTCCTCGGCTCCCACAAGGACGCCGACGAGGACGACACGGCCGAGGCGCGGGCCGCCCTCGAGGGCACTTCCGTCAGCGCGGCCGAGGCGGCGCGGGCCGCGGCCGGCAAGTCCACGGTGACCTCCGTGGACCTGGACGACGACGGCGACGACGGCCCGGCCGCCTGGGAGGTCGAGACCCGTGCCGACGGCAAGGGCGAGCAGGACTGGCGGGTCGACCCGAAGACCGGCAAGGTCACGGCCGACCGCTCGGACTCGGACGACTCCGGCTCGGACGACTCGGGCTCGGACGACGACTGACCGGCCCGGCCGACCCCGCGGACGCTTCGCGGCGGCGCCCCGGCACCAGCGCCGCCGCCACCGCGACCGCGCCGGCCACCGCGAAGCACACCGGCAGCGGCAGCCGTTCCACCAGCAGGCCCACCGCGGCGGCGCCGGCGGACATGCCGGCGTTCACGGCCGTGTTGCACCAGGCGCCCGCCCGGGTCCGGAAGCCGGGCGCGGCGCTCTCGTCGGCGATCAGGTACGCCGTCGTGAGCGCCGGTGCCACGAAGAGCCCCGCGCAGGCGACGGCCGCGATCAGCGTGCCGACGCCCGGGGCGAGACCGGCGGCGGCCAGGCTCACGCCGAGACCGGCCGCGAGGAACGGCAGCCGGGCGCGGGCGGACGAGGTCCAGGTGATGGCGCCGTTCAGCAGGCCGCCGACCGCACTGCCCGCCGACAGAGCCGCGAGCACCCAGGCGACGGCGGAGCCCCCGAGGTCGCGCTGGACCGCGTAGGCGACGGCGAGGAGGTCGACGGCGCTCACCGAGACGCCGACCCCCGCGGCGACGAGGACCGGTTGCAGCAGGGCCCGCCCCTGTCCGGCTCCGCCTCGCCCGCGCCGGGCCGGAGTAGCGTCCTTCTCCCGCTCCGCCGCCCGCGGGCGGTCCGCCGCCGGCGATGTGACGAAGCCGAGGGTGCCCACCGCCACCAGCACCGCGCTCAGCACGACGCCGACGGCGGGCGGGGCGACGCCGACCACCACGCCGACCAGCAGCGGTCCCGAGACGAAGAGCAGTTCCTCGGCGACTCCGTCCAGGCTGTAGGCGCGCTGCAGCATGGCGCGATCGGGGAGCATGCCGGCCCACACCGCCCGCATCGAGGGCCCGAGCGGCGGTGTGCAGGCACCCGCGAACGCGGCGGTCAGGGCGAGCACGGCCGCGGGCACACCCGGGCGCCAGCAGGCCGCCGCCGTCACGCAGAGCAGGACGGCGTACAGCAGGGCCATGGGGAGCAGGGCCCGGCGCGGGCCGTGCCGGTCGACCAGGCCGGCGCGGTAGGGGGACAGGAGGACACTCGTCGCGCCGAAGAGCGCCATGACCAGGCCGGCCACGGCGTACGACCCGGTGGACCGGGTCAGGGCGAGCATCAGGGAGAGGGAGACCGTGCCGTACGAGAGCCGGCCGACGAGGGCGGCCGCGAAGGTACGGCGGGCATGAGGGACACGGAGCACGGCGGCGTACGAGGGCCGCGGAAAGGGCGTGGACACGCGAAGGGTTCCTCTGCGGGGAGGCAACTGGGGGACGCCGAGGCGCGCGACGGCCGGATGCGGCGGTCGCGCGCGGGGCGGGCCCTATGCCAAGAGGAGGAACATGCGGGTCAAGGTAGCAGCGCGGCTCTCGGCGCGCGCGACCTTTTTCGGACACCGGGTGTCAGCCGTCGGACCCCGGGTGTCAGCCGTCGAACGCCGGATGCCGGCCGTCGGGCACCGGGGGTCAGCCGTCGGATGCCAGCCGTCGGGCGTCGGGCGTCGGACGTCAGGCGTCAGGCGTCAGGCGTCAGGCGTCAGGCGTCAGGCGTCAGGCGTCAGGCGTCAGGCGTTCGTAAGCCCCGTCACCAGTTCGTCCGCCGCGCGGTACGGGTCGAGTTCGCCCGCCACGATCCGTTCGGCGAGGGCGCCGAGGCGGCGGTCGCCGTGCAGGTCGCCGATGCGTTCGCGCAGGGTGGTGACGGCGATGGTCTCGACCTCGCGGGCGGCGCGGGCGCGACGGCGTTCGGCGAGGACGTCCCGCTCCTCCATCCACGCGCGGTGCTTCTCCAGGGCCTCGACCACCTCGTCGACGCCCTCGCCGCGGGCGGCGACCGTCTTGACGATGGGCGGGCGCCAGTCGCCGGCGGCGCGGGCCTCGCCGAGGCCCAGCATGTGGTTCAGCTCGCGGGCGGTGGCGTCGGCGCCGTCCCGGTCGGCCTTGTTGACGACGTAGACGTCGCCGATCTCCAGGATTCCGGCCTTGGCGGCCTGGATGCCGTCGCCCATGCCGGGGGCGAGGAGGACGACCGAGGTGTCGGCCTGGGAGGCGATCTCGACCTCCGACTGGCCGACGCCGACCGTCTCCACCAGGATCACGTCGCAGCCCGCCGCGTCCAGGACACGGATCGCCTGCGGGGCCGCCCAGGCGAGGCCGCCGAGGTGGCCGCGGGTCGCCATGGAGCGGATGTAGACGCCGGGGTCGGAGGCGTGCTCGGACATCCGGACGCGGTCGCCGAGCAGCGCCCCGCCGGAGAACGGGGAGGAGGGGTCGACGGCGAGGACGCCGACCCGCCTGCCCTGCTTGCGGTACGCGGTCACCAGGGCCGAGGTGGAGGTGGACTTGCCGACGCCCGGCGAACCCGTCAGACCGACCACGTAGGCCTGGCCCGTCAGCGGCGCGAGCGTCTCCATGACCTCCCTGAGCTGCGGGGACGCCCCCTCCACCAGAGAGATCAGCCTGGCCACGGCCCGCGGTCGGCCTTCCCTGGCCTGGGCCACCAGTGAGGAGACGTCCTGCATCACAGCTCCGTTCAGCTCCGTCCGACTACGTTCGACTGCGTTCGACTGCGTTGACGGCGTTCCTGAGACGCCGTACGGGCGCTCAGGCCTTCGGGACCCGGATGATCAGCGCGTCGCCCTGGCCGCCGCCGCCGCACAGGGCCGCCGCGCCGACCCCGCCGCCGCGCCGGCCGAGCTCCAGCGCCAGGTGCAGCACCAGCCGGGCGCCGGACATGCCGATCGGGTGGCCCAGCGCGATGGCCCCACCGTTGACGTTCACCTTTTCGGTGGACACGCCGAGGTCCTTCATTGACTGCACGGCGACGGCCGCGAACGCCTCGTTGATCTCGATCAGGTCGAGGTCGCCGACCTCCAGGCCCTCCTTCTTCAGCGCGTGCCGGATGGCGTGGGAGGGCTGCGACTGCAAAGAGTTGTCCGGTCCGGCGACGTTGCCGTGCGCGCCGATCTCGGCGATCCACTCCAGGCCCAGCTCCTCGGCCTTCGCCTTGCTCATCACGACCACGGCCGCGGCGCCGTCGGAGATCTGCGAGGAGGAGCCGGCGGTGATCGTGCCCTCCTTGGAGAACGCCGGCCGGAGCTTGCCCAGCGACTCCGCGGTGGTGTCGCCCCGGATGCCCTCGTCCTTGCTGAAGACCACCGGGTCGCCCTTGCGCTGCGGGATCTCGACCGGGGCGATCTCGGCGTCGTACACGCCGTTCTTCTGGGCGGCCGCGGCGCGCTGGTGGGACAGGGCCGCGATCTCGTCCTGGGGGCCGCGCTCGATGCCGAGGCGGGTGTTGTGCTTCTCGGTGGACTCGCCCATGGCGATGTTCTCGAAGGAGTCGGTCAAGCCGTCGTACGCCATGGCGTCGATCATCTGGACCGCGCCGTACTTGTAGCCCTCACGGGACTTCGGCAGCAGGTGCGGGGCGTTGGTCATGGACTCCTGGCCGCCCGCCACGACCACGTCGAATTCACCCGCGCGAATGAGCTGGTCGGCGAGGGCGATGGCGTCGAGGCCGGAGAGGCACACCTTGTTGATCGTCAGTGCCGGGACGTTCATGGGGATGCCGGCCTTGACGGCGGCCTGGCGGGCGGGAATCTGCCCGGCACCCGCCTGGAGCACCTGCCCCATGATCACGTACTGGACCTGGTCGCCGGTGACGCCCGCGCGCTCCAGGGCCGCCTTGATCGCGAAACCGCCGAGATCGGCCCCGGAGAAGGACTTCAGCGAGCCGAGCAGCCGTCCCATCGGGGTGCGGGCACCCGCGACGATGACGGAGGTCGTGCCGTTCGTTGCAGAAGACATGAGCTGCGATCCCCTTTTCCGGCCCGCACAGGCCGAGGAGTGAACGAGGGTTTACTCGAATGTACTGAGCGGTATCCCGCCCGTCACCCGGCGGTCGGTGTGATCGCGCGCACGTTGCGTAACCACCTCCGGAGCGCTGCACTGAATCCATGCTGACGCGAATCGACCACATCGGAATCGCCTGCCGCGACCTCGACACCACCGTCGAGTTCTACCGTGCCACCTACGGCTTCGAGGTGTTCCACACCGAGGTCAACGAGGAGCAGGGTGTCCGGGAGGCCATGCTCAAGATCAACGATACGTCGGACGGCGGAGCGTCGTACCTCCAGCTTCTCGAACCCACCCGCGAGGACTCCGCGGTCGGCAAGTGGCTGGCGAAGAACGGCGAGGGCGTCCACCACATCGCCTTCGGTACGGCGGATGTCGACACGGACGCCGCGGACATCCGGGAGAAGGGCGTACGCGTTCTGTACGACGAGCCCCGGCGGGGTTCCATGGGGTCGCGGATCACTTTCCTGCACCCCAAGGACTGCCATGGCGTACTGACAGAACTGGTCACTTCGGCGGCCGTTGAGTCACCTGAGCACTGACTCCCGTACATAGGGGCCGGTAGGGTTGGGTGCGGTCGCCGCTCAATCCAGGGTGACCCGGTCCTGTCGTCGGCGACGACGGGATCGCCGGGGTCGTGTTTCGGGGGGCGGGCGACGGGGCAGCGGCACATGCCCCGCCGTTGATCTGACACCATTCCCCGGGGGCCCCGTCCGTCGGACGGACGGAGCTCAGTCGGGAAGATTTGCGACCAGGGGACGGATGGGACCGCGCAGTGCGGGGCTACGAGAGCCAGGAGCGAGAGCCGGCGGCTGACGTCGACCACCTCTCTCGGTTCGAGGCCGAGATGAAGCGGCTGAAGACCGAGCGGGAAAAGGCGATCCAGCACGCCGAGGACCTCGGCTACCAGGTCGAGGTGCTGCGCGCCAAGTTGCACGAGGCGCGGCGCACCATCATGTCCCGGCCCGCCTTCGACGGCGGTGACATCGGGTACCAGGCCGAGCAGTTGCTGCGCAACGCGCAGACCCAGGCCGACCAGCTGCGCTCGGACGCCGAGCGGGAGCTGAGCCAGGCCAGGGCGCAGACCCAGCGCATCCTCCAGGAGCACGCCGAGCAGGCCGCCCGGCTCCAGGCGGAGCTGCACCAGGAGGCGGTGACCCGCCGCCAGCAGCTGGACCAGGAGCTGGCCGAGCGCCGGCAGACCGTCGAGTCGCACGTCAACGAGAACGTGGCCTGGGCGGAGCAGCTGCGCGCCCGTACCGAGCAGCAGGCCCGCCGTCTCCTCGAGGAGTCCCGCACCGAGGCCGAGCAGTCCCTGGCCACCGCCCGCGCCGAGGCCGAGCGGCTGACCTCCGAGGCCCGGCAGCGGCTGACCGACGACGCCGAGAGCGCCCGCGCCGAGGCCGAGCAGCTGCTGCGCCGCGCCCGCACCGACGCGGAGCGGCTGCTGAACGCCGCCTCCAACCAGGCCCAGGAGGCCACCGACCACGCCGAGCAGCTGCGCACCTCCACCGCCGACGAGTCGGAGTCCGCGCGGCGCCAGTCGCAGGAGCTGAGCCGGGCCGCCGAGCGGCGCATGGCGGAGGCCGAGGAGGCGCTACGCAAGGCGCAGGCCGAGGCCGAGAAGGTCGTCACCGAGGCCAAGGAGGCCGCCGCCAAGGCGCTGGCCGGGGCCGAGGCCACCAACGAGCAGCGCACCCGGACCGCCAAGGAGCAGGTCGCCCGGCTGGTCGGCGAGGCCACCAAGGACGCCGAGAACACCAAGTCCGAGGCCGAGCAGCTGGTCGCGGACGCCCGCGCCGAGGCCGAGCGGATCGTCGCCGAGGCCGCCGAGAAGGCCCGTACGCTCACCGCCGAGGAGTCGGCCACCCAGCTGTCCAAGGCGGCCAAGACCGCCGAGGACGTGCTGAACAAGGCGTCCGAGGACGCCAGGCGGACCACGAAGGCCGCCACCGAGGAGGCCGAGCGGATCCGCACCGAGGCCGAGGCCGAGGCGGACCGGCTGCGCGCCGAGGCGCACGACATCGCCACGGAGCTCAAGGGCGCGGCGAAGGACGACACCAAGGAGTACCGCGCCAAGACGGTCGAGCTGCAGGAGGAGGCGCGCCGGCTGCGCGGCGAGGCCGAGCAGCTGCGCGCCGACGCGGTCGCCGAGGGCGAGAAGATCCGCGCCGAGGCCCGCAAGGAGGCCGTGGCGCAGATCGAGGAGGCGGCGAAGACCGCCGAGGAGCTGCTCGCCAAGGCCAAGGCGGACGCGGACGAGCTGCGGCAGGCCGCGACGACGGACAGCGAGAAGGTCCGCACCGAGGCCATCGAGCGGGCCACCACCCTGCGCCGGCAGGCCGAGGAGACCCTGGAGCGCACCCGCGCGGAGGCCGAGCGGCACCGCACGGAGGCCGCCGAGCGCGCCGAGGAACTCCAGGCGGAGGCCGAGCGGGCCGCCCGCGAGCTGCGCGAGGAGACCGAGCGCGCCGTCGAGGCCCGCAGGACGGAGGCCGCCGAGGACCTGACGCGCCTGCACACGGAGGCCGAGGAGCACCGCACCGCCGCCGAGGAGGCGCTGACCGAGGCCCGCGAGGAGGGTGCGCGGCTGCGCCGGGAGGCCGCCGAGGAGAGCGAACGGCTGCGCACCGAGGCCGCGGAGCGGATCCGTACGCTCCAGCAGCAGGCCGAGACGGAGGCCGAGCGACTGCGCACCGAGGCCGCCGCCGACGCGTCCGCCTCCCGGGCGGAGGGCGAGTCCGTCGCCGTACGGCTGCGGTCGGAGGCGGCCGCCGAGGCCGAGCGGCTGAAGTCGGAGGCTCATGAGAGCGCCGACCGGGTGCGCGCGGAGGCGCAGACCGCCGCCGAGCGCATCGCCGCCGAGGCGTCGGAGGCGCTGGGCGCCGCCCAGGAGGAGGCCGCCCGGCGCCGCCGCGAGGCGGAGGAACTGCTCGGGTCCGCCCGGCAGGAGGCCGACCAGGAGCGCGAGCGGGCCCGCGAGCAGAGCGAGGAGCTGCTGGCCTCGGCGCGCAACCGCGTGGAGGAGGCGCAGGCCGAGGCGGTCCGGCTGGTCGAGGAGGCCGACCGGCGCGCGACCGAGATGGTGTCGGCCGCCGAGCAGCACGCGCAGCAGGTGCGGGACTCCGTCGCCGGGATGCACGAGCAGGCCCAGGAGGAGATCACCGGACTGCGCAGCGTCGCCGAGCACGCGGCGGAGCGCACCCGGCACGAGGCCGAGCAGGAGGCGGACCGGGTCCGCGCCGACGCCCACGCGGAGCGGGAGCGGGCGGGCGAGGACGCCGGACGGCTGCGGCGCGAGGCGCGGGAGGAGACCGAGGCCGCCAAGACGCTGGCCGAGCGGACGGTGTCCGAGGCCATCGCGGAGGCCGACCGGATCCGCGCGGACGTCTCGGAGCACGCCCAGCGGGTGCGCACCGAGGCATCCGACGCCATCGCCGAGGCCGAGCAGGCGGCGGCGCGCACCCGGGCGGACGCCCGCGAGGACGCCAACCGCATCCGGTCCGACGCGGCGACGCAGGCGGACACCCTGATCACCGAGGCGAGCGCCGAGGCGGAGCGGCTCACCACGCAGACGGCGGCCGAGACCGACCGGATCCGGACGGAGACGGTCGCGGAGGCGGAGCGCGTCCGTACGGAGGCGTCGAGCGAGGCGGAGCGGGTGCGGGCCGAGGCGAGCGCCCGGGCCGAGCGGCTGCTCTCGGACGCCACCGGGGAGGCGGAGCGGCTGCGGGCCGAGGCCGCCGACACCGTCGGGTCCGCCCAGCAGCACGCCGAGCGGATCCGCACCGAGGCCGACCGGGTCCGTGCCGAGGCCGCGGCGGAGGCGGAGCGGGTCACCACGGCCGCCCGCGAGGAGGCCGACCGCACCCTGGACGAGGCCCGCAAGGACGCCAACAAGCGGCGTTCGGAGGCGGCCGAGCAGGTCGACACGCTCATCACGGAGACCACGTCCGAGGCCGACAAGCTGCTCTCCGAGGCCCAGCAGCAGGCCCAGAAGACCACCGCGGAGGCCGAGTCGCAGGCCGACACGATGGTCGGCGCGGCCCGCGCGGAGGCCGACCGGCTCGTCTCGGAGGCGACGGTCGAGGGCAACACCCGTGTGGAGAAGGCCCGTACGGACGCGGACGAGCTGCTGGTCGGCGCCCGCCGGGACGCGACCGCCATAAGGGAGCGCGCGGAGGAGCTGCGCGAGCGCCTCACGTCCGAGATCGAGGAACTGCACGAGCGTGCGCGCCGCGAGGCCGCGGAGACCATGAAGTCGGCGGGCGACCGCTGCGACGCGCTCATCAAGGCCGCCGAGGAGCAGCTGGCCAAGGCGGAGGCGAAGGCCAAGGAGCTGGTGTCGGAGGCGAACTCCGAGGCGGGCAAGGTGCGCATCGCCGCCGTCAAGAAGGCCGAGGGGCTGCTGAAGGAGGCCGAGCAGAAGAAGGCCACCCTGGTCCGGGAGGCCGAGGAGCTGAAGGCCGAGGCGGTCCAGGAGGCCAGGCGCACGGTCGACGAGGGCAAGCGCGAGCTGGAGATCCTGGTGCGCCGTCGCGAGGACATCAACGCGGAGATCTCCCGGGTGCAGGACGTGCTGGAGGCGCTGGAGTCCTTCGAGACGCCGACGGGGGCCAAGGAGAACGGGGTGAAGGCCGGAGCCACGGTGGGCGCCCCACGTTCGGGTGGCAAGTCGTCAGACGGCTAGCGCGCGGAGCGGATTCGGTGTCTCCTGGAGATCTTTGGTTGACTCCCGCCCGGACCCTTGCCCAGAACTTTGGCAAGCCATCCGCGGGTCAGCCACTCAAAAGAGGTGTCATTCTCCGTATCAAACGCGCATCCGCTCGATGACACACCGCATTGGCGCCTAGGATTCCCTCTATCACCTCACCCGGTCTCTTTCGACAGGAACCCCATGAGCGACACTTCCCCCTACGGCTTCGAGCTTGTGCGGCGTGGGTACGACCGCGCTCAGGTGGACGAACGCATCTCCAAGCTCGTCTCCGACCGTGACAGCGCTCTCGCCCGCATCACCGCTCTGGAAAAGCGCATCGAGGAGCTTCACCTCGAGACCCAGAACGCCCAGGCCCAGGTCAACGACGCCGAGCCGTCGTACGCCGGTCTCGGCGCCCGGGTCGAGAAGATCCTGCGCCTCGCCGAGGAAGAGGCGAAGGACCTGCGCGAGGAGGCCCGGCGCGCGGCCGAGCAGCACCGCGAGCTGGCCGAGTCGTCGGCCCAGCAGGTGCGCAACGACGCGGAGTCGTACGCCGCGGAGCGCAAGGCCAAGGCCGAGGACGAGGGCGTCCGGATCGTCGAGAAGGCCAAGGGCGACGCCTCGCAGCTCCGTTCCGAGGCGCAGAAGGACGCGCAGTCCAAGCGCGAGGAGGCGGACGCCCTCTTCGAGGAGACCCGCGCCAAGGCCGCCCAGGCCGCCGCCGACTTCGAGACCAACCTCGCCAAGCGCCGCGAGCAGTCCGAGCGCGACCTGGCCTCCCGTCAGGCCAAGGCCGAGAAGCGCCTCGCGGAGATCGAGCACCGCGCCGAGCAGCTGCGCCTGGAGGCGGAGAAGCTGCGCACGGACGCCGAGCGCCGGGCCCGCCAGACCGTCGAGACCGCGCAGCGCCAGGCCGAGGACATCGTGGCCGACGCCAACGCCAAGGCCGACCGGATCCGTTCGGAGTCGGAGCGCGAGCTGGCCGCCCTCACCAACCGCCGCGACTCCATCAACGCGCAGCTCACCAACGTGCGCGAGATGCTGGCGACCCTCACGGGCGCCGCGGTGGCCGCCGCCGGTACGCCGGCCGAGGACGAGTCGGTCTCCCGCGGGGTGCCGGCCCAGCAGTCCCGCTGACGCGGGACCTCCCGCGGCCGCACAGAAACGGAACCAGGACGAGGCCTTCTGTCACCGGGGTGGCAGTGGGCCTCGTCCCGTTCTAGCGTGGGCGCCATGATCGAGCTCGAGGGGCTGACCAAGCGGTACGGCGAGAAGGTGGCGGTCAACAATCTCTCCTTCACCGTCAGACCGGGCATCATCACGGGCTTTCTCGGTCCGAACGGGGCCGGCAAGTCCACGACCATGCGCATGGTGCTGGGCCTGGACCGGCCGACCGCCGGGGACGTGCGGATCGACGGCAAGCACTACGACCAGTTGAAGGACCCGCTGACGTACATCGGGGCGCTGCTGGAGGCCAAGGCGTGGCACGGCGGGCGCAGCGCCTACAACCACCTGCTGTGCCTCGCGCAGAGCAACGGCATCCCGGCGGCCCGGGTGCGCGAGGTGCTGGACACGGTGGGGCTGTCGGCGGTCGCCAGGAAGAAGACCAAGGGGTTCTCCCTCGGCATGGGACAGCGGCTCGGCATCGCCGGGGCGTTGCTCGGCGACCCGCGGATCCTGATGTTCGACGAGCCGGTCAACGGCCTCGACCCCGAGGGCATCCACTGGATCCGCAACCTGATGAAGACCCTGGCCGCGCAGGGACGCACGGTCTTCGTCTCCTCCCACCTGATGAGCGAGATGGCGCTGACCGCGGACCACCTCGTGGTCATCGGCCAGGGCAGGCTGCTCGCGGACACCTCGATGGCCGACTTCATCGCGGAGAACTCGCGCAGCTACGTCCGGATCCGCACCCCGCACCGCGAGCGGCTGCTCGACGCGTTGCACGGCGCCGGCATCGAGGTCGTCGACACCGGCGCCGAGGTGCTGGAGGTGGACGGCGACAAGTCGGAGGCCGTCGGTGAGCTGGCGGCGCGCGACCAGGTCGTGCTGTACGAGCTGAGCCCGCAGCGGGCCTCGCTGGAGGAGGCGTTCATGCAGCTGACGGCGGAGTCCGTGGAGTACCACGCGCACGACGGGCAGCCGCCCGGCGCGGTGCCGCAGCAACCACAGCAACAGCAACAGCAACAGCCGCAGCAGCCGTGGGGCAGCGACTGGAAGAGGGGATGAGCATGGCGACGGCACAGGTCGTCCGGTCGGAGTGGACCAAGATCCGTTCGGTCGCGTCCACGGTGTGGACGCTGTCCCTCGCCGTGGTCGTCACCATCGCCCTCGGCATGCTGATCTCGGCCCTGTCGAAGAGCGAGTTCGACGGCATGAGCGAGCGGGACCAGCTCTCCTTCGACCCGACCTTCATCAGCTTCGCCGGCACCAGCCTCGGCCAGCTGGCGATGATCGTGTTCGGCGTGCTGGTCGTGGGCAACGAGTACAGCTCCGGCATGATCCGCACCTCGCTGGCGGCGGTGCCGCGGCGCGGCAGCTTCCTGTTCAGCAAGATCGCGGTGGCCACCGCGCTCGCCTTCGTCGTGGCCATGATCACCAGCTTCGCGACCTTCTTCCTCGGGCAGGCCATGCTCGGCGACCTCAAGGCGTCGATCGGCGACCCGGGCGTGCTGCGCGCGGTGATCGGCGGCGGCCTCTACATGACCCTCATCGCGATGTTCTCGATGGGCGTCGCGGCGATGCTGCGCTCGCCGATGCTGTCGCTGGGCATCCTGATGCCGTTCTTCTTCCTGATCTCCAACATCCTGGGCAACGTCCCGGCCACCGAGAAGGTCGGCCGCTTCCTGCCCGACCAGGCCGGCAGCAAGATCATGCAGGTGGTCACCCCGATCGACGACGACGTCCCCTACGGTCCGTGGGGCGGCCTCGGGATCATGGTCCTGTGGGTGATCGCGGCCCTCGTCGGCGGGTATGTGGTGCTGAAACGACGGGACGCCTAGGGCCGAGGGACCGGTGCTGAAAAGGTTCCGTGGAGCGTCGAATTTTGCCCTGGCTTGAACGGAACCGTCAGCGCCTGGATATCCTCCTAACCCTTACGGGGGCGTGTGCCCTGCTGTCCTGAACCTTTCGATGGGTGCGGAGCATGATCGAGGCTGTCGGCCTGACCAAGCGATACGGCGACAAGACCGCCGTGTACAACCTCTCCTTCCAGGTGCGGCCCGGTGCCGTCACCGGCTTCCTCGGGCCCAACGGCTCGGGCAAGTCGACGACGATGCGGATGATCCTCGGCTTGGACAACCCCACCGCGGGTCACGTGACGATCGGGGGCCACCCGTACCGCAGGCTGCCGAACGCCGCGCGGCACGTCGGTGCGCTGCTGGACGCCAAGGCGGTGCACGGCGGCCGGTCCGCCCGCAACCACCTGCTGAGCCTCGCCCAGCTCTCCGGCATCCCCGCCCGGCGGGTGGACGAGGTGCTCGGCGTGGTCGGCCTCCAGGACGTGGCCAAGCGGCGCTCCAAGGGCTTCTCGCTCGGTATGGGACAGCGGCTCGGCATCGCCGCGGCGCTGCTCGGCGACCCCCAGGTGCTGCTCTTCGACGAGCCGGTCAACGGCCTCGACCCCGAGGGCATCCACTGGGTGCGCAACCTGATGAAGGCGCTCGCGGCGGAGGGCCGTACCGTCTTCGTCTCCTCGCACCTGATGAGCGAGATGGCACTGACCGCGGACCACCTGATCGTCATCGGGCGCGGGCAGCTGCTCGCCGACATGAGCGTGACGGAGTTCATCTCGGCCAACTCCGCCGACTTCGCGCGGGTGCGGACGCCGGACACCGACCCGCAGCTGCGCGAGAAGCTGACCTCCGCGCTGACCGAGGCCGGCGGCCACGTGATGCCCGAGCAGGACGGCGCGCTGCGCGTGACCGGCCTCGCGCTCCCGCGGATCAGCGACATCGCGCACGGCAGTGACGTACGGCTCTGGGAGCTGTCGCCGCACCAGGCGTCCCTGGAGGAGGCGTACATGCGGATGACGCAGGGCGCCGTCGACTACCGGTCGACCGCGGACCAGAAGGCGGGGCTCCAGCAGCCGCTGCCGCCCGGCGCGCAGCCGCCGATGCCGGTGCCCGGCCAGGGCCAGCCCGGCTGGTACGCCCCGCCGCCGCCCCAGCAGGGCGGTCAGCCCTTCGCGCCGCAGGGCGCGCCGGGCCAGGCCCCGGGACCGTACGGCGCCCCGGCCGCGCCCGGCGCGCAGCCGGCCAACCCGTACGCGGCACAGCAGGCCCCGCAGGCGCCTCAGGCCGCCGCTCCGGCCCCGGCGCCGCCCGCCGCCGCCCCCGCGCCCGCGCCCGTCACCGACCCGACCAAGCCCGAGGACGCCCGATGAGCACGCCCCAGCCCCCGACCCCTCAGGCCGCCCCCGACTGGCAGTCGGCGCCCGGTTCGCCGTACCCCACCTACACGTCGCCGATCCCGGTGGTGCGCACGAGCCTCGCGCACGCGCTCGCCTCCGAGTGGACGAAGATCAAGTCGGTGCGCTCGACGATGTGGACGCTGGGCGTGTTCGTCCTGCTGGTCATCGGCATCGGCCTGCTGACCGGCGTGGTGGTGGCGAACTCGTCCTCCGACCTGGCCGGCGAGAGCGCGCTGAGCCTCGGCTTCTTCGGGCTGCTGCTCGGCAGCATCTGCGTCATCACGCTCGGCGTGATGACCACCGCCTCGGAGTACGGCACCGGCATGATCCGTACGACGATGACCGCCTGCCCCAGCCGCGGCCGGGTGCTGACGGCGAAGGCGATCGTCTTCTTCCTGGTGGCCTTCGTGGTGACCCTGGTCTCCGCGACGCTGGTCGGCCTCGCGCACGTGGCGATGCTGGAGGGCAACGGCGCGGCCGAGCCCACCGGCTCGGAGTGGCTGAAGGGCACCGTCGGCGTCTCGCTGTACATCGCGCTGCTCGGCCTGCTCTCGCTGGCCGTCGGCTCGGTCATCCGGCACTCGGCGGGCGCCATCACCATCATGATCGGCGTGCTGCTCGCGCCGCTGGTGATCGCGCTGTTCATGTTCTCGGAGTCCCTGAAGGACGTGCAGCAGGCGCTGTTCGAGTACTCGATCCCGAACCAGATGAGCATCTTCTACGCCAACTCGCTGTCCGAGTCCGGCCCCTCGGGCTGGGACCCGCTGTGGATCGTGCTCGGGGTGACCGCGGCCGCGTTCGCCGGCGCCTTCGCCCTGCTGGAGAAGCGGGACGTCTGACCCGGCTCAGAACTTCGGCGCGTTACGGGACCGCTGCACCCGCGTGGTGCGGCGGTCCTTCGCGTTCCAGCACGCCTTGTGCCAGTGCCGGCGCTCGTCGACCCCCGAGTGCGCCGGCCAGGCCACCACGTGCGGGACGCCGTCCGGAATCAACTGGTCGCAGCCCGGGCAGCGGTACGACTTCCCCTGCGCGCTCGCGCCCGCCACGTGCCGTACGTTCCACTCCTCGCCCTGCCAGTCCTCCGAGGACTGCCAGCCGCCGTACCGGCCGGCGCCGTCGCCCTCGGCGCTCCGGCCGGACGAAGCGGCTTCCTTCGGTCGGTTGCGACGCGGGGACACGGGACACCTCACGGAGCTATACAGGAAGTACGGGCGGCATCCAGCCTACGCGGCACGGACAGGGGTACCCGTGCCCTGCCGCGACGGCTGACGACGGCTGATTCTGCAGACAATCCGGAAAATCCTCCGCCCGGCCGTGTCCTCGGCACGTGTCAGGCGGTTATGCCGTGTGGGGGAGCTCCGTGTCGGGGCCGAGGAAGCAGGAAAAGGCAATGCGCGTTGGAAGTTTCGTGTTGGGGGCCCAGTTCCCGGGCCAGGGTCAGGGGGAGGCGCTGCACCGCGCGGTCCGCTCGGCCGAGGTCGCCGAGGAGGCCGGGCTCGACGCGGTCTGGCTGGCCGAACACCACTTCGTGCCGTACGGCACGTGCCCGTCGGCCGTGACGCTGGCCGCGCTGCTGCTGGGCCGCACCCGGCGCATCCGGGTCGGCACCGCGGTCAGCGTGCTGCCCACGGTCCATCCCGTGGCGCTCGGCGAGCAGGCCGCGCTGCTGCACGTCACGAGCGGCGGCCGGTTCTCGCTGGGCGTGGGACGGGGCGGCCCGTGGGTGGACCTGGAGGTCTTCGGCGCGGGCCTGGAGGCATACGAGAAGGGGTTTCCGGAGTCGCTCGACCTCCTGGTGCGCTGGCTGCGCGAACCGGCCGTCGGCACCTCGGGGGAACGCTTCAGCTTCCGCGAGGTCCCGGTCGTCCCGCGCCCCTCGGAGGCCCTCTCGGAGGCGGCGGGCCCGGAGGTCGTCGTCGCCTGCACCTCGCCGTCGAGCGTGCGGATGGCGGCCGAGCGGGGGCTGCCGATGCTGCTGGGCATGCACGTCGGCGACGAGGAGAAGGCGGAGATGGTCGCCCTGTGGCGGCGGCACGCCCGCGCGGCCGGGCGCCCGGCCGCCGAGGTCCACGCCGCGGCCCATGTCTCGGCAGGCGTCTGTCAGATCGCCGACCGGCGCACGGACGCGGCGGAGACCCTGCTCAAGGCGATGCCTGGCTGGCTGCGCCAAGGGCTGGGCGCCCATGTCACGGTGGACGGCCGCGCCCGGCAGATGCGCGACCCGCACGCGTACACCGAACTGCTCTGCGGCCTGCACCCGGTGGGCACGCCCCGGCTCTGCGCGGACCGGCTGGCGGCCACGTCCGAGCGCACCGGCATCTCCCGCTTCGCGCTGCTCGTCGAGGGCTCCGGAGACCTCGCGGCGACCGAGGACAACGTACGGCGGCTCGGCGCCGAGGTACTCCCCCAGCTCGGCTGAGGCCATGGGCGGGGAGCTTGCCGCTCCGGTACAGAACTGCACCTCCCGCGTACGGAGCGGCAAGCGGACGATCGTGGCGTCAGCAGTCGCGGAACTCGGGCGACTGGTTCAGCACCTGGCTGCGCACCGAGGTGAAGCGGGTCAGCTTCTCGTCGACAGAGGAGTCCAACGGGAACACCGCCACCCGGTGGCAGTTCTGGAAGGCCAGCCGCACCCCGAAGTGCCGCTGCAGTGCACCGCGTATGGCGTCACTCGCGAGCGCACGCAGCAGCTGACCGCGCGCCTGCTCGTCCGGCGGAGGCGTCTGGTTGTCGGCGAACGCACCGCCGTCGACCTTCAGCTGTGCCACCAGGGAGCTGACCATCTCCCATGCGTAGGGCAGGGAAGTCCGGACGCAGTCGACGAAGGCTGCTTCGTCGACCTCGCCTCGCTCGGCCTGTTCGAGTAGGGCCGGTGAGACGTCGAGCGACATGGGTTCTCCTCTCGCACCCCCGACGGGCGGGGGTTGCCGGACAGTTGAGGGAGTTCGCGATTTTGAACACGCTGCGTACACAGTTCGCGACCTCCCGTTCAATACCGTAAGCAACCGATCGTGACCGCACCAGGAGAATGCCGAGATGGACACCATCCCGTAGGCGCACAATCAGCCAGTGCGCAAGACGGGTCCAATGGGAGAAGTGGGACAGCCCACGGGGCGACCGGGTACGGGCGAATCGCGTCGGGCCGGGCACGTCGAGTAGCGTTGCCGACCATGCGTCTCGTCATTGCCCGCTGCTCCGTCGACTACGCCGGGCGGCTCACCGCCCACCTGCCCTCGGCGCCCCGCCTGATCCTGGTGAAGGCGGACGGCAGCGTCTCGATCCACGCCGACGACCGGGCCTACAAGCCCCTCAACTGGATGTCGCCGCCCTGCACCCTGAAGGAGGGCACGGGCGAGGAGGAGGGCGTCTGGACCGTCGTCAACAAGGCGGGCGAGAAGCTCATCATCACGATGGAGGAGGTCCTCCACGACTCCTCGCACGAACTGGGCGTCGATCCCGGTCTGATCAAGGACGGCGTGGAAGCACACCTCCAGGAACTGCTCGCCGACCGCATCGAGACGCTGGGCGAGGGCTACACCCTCATCCGCCGCGAGTACATGACGGCCATCGGCCCCGTCGACATCCTGTGCCGCGACGCCGACGGCGGGACGGTCGCGGTCGAGATCAAGCGGCGCGGCGAGATCGACGGCGTGGAGCAACTCACGCGCTATCTGGAGCTGTTGAACCGCGATCCCCATCTCGCCCCGGTGCGCGGCGTGTTCGCCGCGCAGGAGATCAAGCCGCAGGCCCGGGTGCTGGCCACGGACCGCGGCATCGGCTGCCAGGTGCTGGACTACAACGCCATGCGGGGCATCGAGGACGACAAGCTGCGGCTGTTCTGAGCGGGCGTCACCCACGACAGGCACACGGGAGGGCCGGGTCCGACACGCGGACCCGGCCCTCCCGTGTGCCTGTCCGCCGGGACCTCAGATGATCTGCTCCGTCGTCTGCTCCGAGCCGCTCGGCGTACCCGTACCCGAGCCCGTCCCCGTGCTGCTCTGCGAGGCGCTCGGGGCGCCCCCGGGGGAGCCGGCCGTGCTCGTCGGCGTCACCGGACCGCCGGCGGTGTCGGACGTCTCCGGCGCCGAGGGCGAGGTGGTCTCGCTCTCGGAGGGCTCCGGAGAGGTCGGCTCGGAATCCGTGGGCGTCGGCTCCGTCGGCTCGGTGTCCGTCGGCTTCGGCGAGGTCGGCTTCGTCGTCGGCGAGCTGGGCGACTTGGTGGGCGTGTCCGGCGAGTCCGGGTCGTCCGGGCTCTCGTCGCCGCCGGGGGCGCCGGTGCTGCCCGGGCTGCTCGGCGACTGCGAGGGCCGCCCCGACTCGGAGGGGGTCGGGGCGGCCGGCGTGCCGGAGTCGCTCGGCCGGCCGGTGGTGCCCTGTCCCTGCCCGTCGTCGGACGGCCGGTCCGCGCCGAGACCGCCGTCGTCGATGCCCTGGCTGGCCGAGGGGTTGACGCCGACCTCGTTGGAGGGGTCGCCCGGGTCGTTCTCGGAGGTGGCGCCGAGCGTCACCACCGTGCCGAGCACGGCGACGAGCAGCGCGCCCGCCCCGGCGGCCACCAGGTTGCGCCGGGCGAAGCCCTTGATGCCGCTGCCGACCGTGCGGGACGGCTCCTCGGCATGCTCGCGGCTGGTGACCAGGGTCGGGGACTGCGGAGGCGGCTGGAGCGGCGGGAAGGGCGTGGGGACGCCCGCGGACGGCGACGCCGACTCCTCGTGCCGGGCGTCGGGCACCTCCTCCCCCGCCGTCGGGCCGAGCCCTGCGCCGACGACGCCGAGTCCGGCGGCGGGCCCGACGGCGCCGAAGGCACCCGCGCCGCTGCCCAGGCCGGGGGTGTCCCCGGTCCGGTCGGCGACCAGGGCGAGGGCACGGCGGCCGGCGACGGCACCGTGCTTGTCGGAGAGCGCGCCGCGCAGCCCGATGGACGCCTCCAGCTCGGCGCGGGCCCGGTCGAGCTGGTCCTCGCAGAGGGCGAGGACGCCGAGCTCGTGGTGGAAGTAGGCCTGTTCGGCGACGTCCCCGGCGAGCCGGGAGGCCTCGGTGCCGGCCCGCAGGGCCCGCTCCCAGGCGCTCCAGTGCAGCCCGGCGGCGAACGCGGGCGCCGCGGTGCGGGCCAGCTGGACGGCGGGACTCTCCTCGTCGTCCGCGGTCCGGGTCGTCGTCGGCACCAGCACCGCGAGGGCGGCCAGGACGGCGTCGGCCTCGGCGCAGACCCGCTCCGGGGTGACCGAGGGGTGCCCGGTCCACCAGGCGTAGTGCTGGGCGGCGGCCAGCGCACGGGCCCCCATGCCGTCGGTGTAGCCGCCGCTCTCCAACTGGGTGAGCACCCCGGCGGCCAGCCGGTAGCGGGAGCCGACCGGCGAGACCAGTCCGCAGTCGGCCAGCTCGCCGAGGGCGGCGTCCGCGTGGGTGTCGCCGACCAGCGCGGGCAGATGCGCCTGGTGCGGCAGCTCGCCGCCGAGCGCGACGGCGAACTCCAGGGTGGCGCGGGCCGAGGCGCTCAGCCGGGAGGCGAGCAGCGGCGCGGGCGCGGCTGCCTCGCCGAGGGACGGCAGGGGCGACGCGTCGCCGGCGTCGGCCTCGGCCTCGGCGGCGTCGTAGGGCGTGTCGTCGTCGGCCGGGCGGGCGTCGGCGAAGACGCCGAACTCGTCCACCGCGTCGGCACCGGCCCGCAGCCGGTCACGGCGGCGCAGCAGGGCACCCGCCTGGACGAAGCGCAGGGGCAGGCCCTCGGACTCGAACCAGAGGTCGCCGGCCCAGTTGGCCTCCTCCTCGGTGAGGCCGCGGCCGGCGGCGCGCTCCAGCAGTTCCACGCCGTCCGAGCGGTCCAGGCCGGTGAGGAAGACCTCCTCGACGGCCGAGTCGGCGGAGGGGGCGGGCACGTCCGGGGTGGCGCCGATGAGGAAGGCGCACTCGGGGGTGGCCTCCAGCAGTTCGTCGAGGGCGGTGCCGCCGAACTCGATGTCGTCCAGGACGACGACGGCGCCGACCTCGCGCAGGTACCCGAGCAGTTCCTCCCGGCCCGGGCGGTGCAGGGGCGCGCGGTGGACGGCGTAGAAGAGGTCGTGGAGCAGGTCGTCGGCGGTGCGGTGGAAGCCGTTCAGGCGGACGACGCCGTCGGGCGCGAGGCCGGCGCAGTCCTCGGCGACGACGTCGAGGAGGCTGGTGCGGCCGGAGCCGCCGGGGCCGGTGAGACGGACGGAGCGGCCGCGGGCGAGCAGGCGTACGAGGCGTTCGCGCTCGTCCTCGCGGGCCAGCAGCCCCAGCACGGTCCTGGTGGGGCCCGGCGGGACGGGCGGCAGGGCGGCGCGGGCCGTCTCCGCGCGTTCGGCCGCGGTGAGCTTCTCCGGGCGGGCGGGCCGTTCGGCGGGCGGGCAGACCTCGATCTCGCTGCCGTCGACGGGGTTGACGGTGAGCAGGAAGTCGCCGGAGACGAGCTGCACCGTGCGGGCGAGCGCGGGCTGTCCGAAGTCGGAGGTGAGGGGATCCCTGGGAGGGCGCGGGCGCGGGCGCGGCGTGTCGCCGTCGTGGCCGTACTCCTCGGGTCCCCGGGTGTTCGGGTCCATCGGTTCAAGCCCCCCAAAAGCGTCGTGTGCAGGGCCCCGGTCGGGACCACCCTCCCGGCCTTGCCGCACACCGCGCTGTCGCTTCTGGTCCGGTCCCGCCGATGGGTTCGCAAAAGTGCGGGCAGCCAGACCCTAAACCTTCGCTCAGTATCTCCGACAGCCCGGGGTACCGCCCCGCCCGAGACGTCACGGTCTCGTGAGGATTGCGTGTGTCGGGCACGAGACGTCACACCCTGGGCAGGGTCTCCACGCCGATGCCGCCCTCGATGGCCAGGATCCTGTGCAGCCTGGTGGCCACCAGCAGGCGCTGCATCTGCGGAGGTACTCCGCGCAGCACCAGCCGCCGGCCGCAGCGGCCGGCCCGCCGGTGGGCCCCCATGATCACGCCGAGGCCGGTCGCGTCCCAGGAGTCCAGCTCTGACAGGTCCAGCACCAGGTCGCCGACTCCGTCGTCGACGGCCGAGTGCAGGACCGTACGGGCGTCCGCCGCGCTGCGGACGTCGAGGCGGCCCCCGACGACCAGCTCGACGTGGTCGCCCCTGATGTGCATATGCGCTCCCCGGCGTGGGTCCTTGTTCGTCTCTTCGATTCTTCGACGTGGTCTCTCGGCGGTATCAGGTGTTGCACCCTCTGACTGGCCGGAAGGACCGGAGGTTGCCGCCTGTAAGCGAACCGATACCGAATTCACCCCGGCGTGTGATGTCTCCCGGGGCCGATGGGACTTCAGTGCTTGTAGAAGCCCTGCCCGCTCTTGCGGCCGATGTCACCGGCGTCCACCATCCGGCGCATCAGCTCCGGCGGGGCGAACTTCTCGTCCTGGGACTCGGTGTAGATGTTGCCCGTGGCGTGCAGCAGGATGTCGACGCCCGTCAGGTCGGCGGTGGCCAGCGGCCCCATGGCGTGGCCGAAGCCCAGCTTGCAGGCGAGGTCGATGTCCTCGGCGGTGGCGACACCCGACTCGTACAGCTTCGCGGCCTCGACGACGAGGGCGGAGATGAGGCGGGTGGTCACGAAGCCTGCGACGTCGCGGTTGACGACGATGCAGGTCTTGCCGGCGGACTCGGCGAACTCACGTGCGGTGGCGAGCGTTTCGTCGCTTGTCTTGTAGCCGCGCACCAGCTCGCACAGCTGCATCATGGGGACCGGCGAGAAGAAGTGGGTGCCGACGACCTGCTCGGGGCGTTCCGTCACCGCCGCGATCTTGGTGATCGGGATGGCGGAGGTGTTGGACGCGAGGATCGCCCCGTCCTTCACCAGTTGGTCGAGCGCGCGGAAGATCTCGTGCTTGACCTCGAGCTTCTCGAAGACGGCCTCCACGACCACGTCCGCGTCCGCGACGGCGTCCAGGTCGGTGGTCGCGGTGATCCGCGCGAGCGCGGCGTCGGCCTCCTCGGCCGCCAGCTTCCCCTTGGCGACGAACCTGTCGTACGAGGTGCGGATGCCGTCCGTGCCGCGCCGCAGCGCCTCGTCGGTGACGTCCCGCAGGACGACGTCCCAGCCCGCCTGTGCGGCGACCTGGGCGATGCCGGACCCCATGAGGCCGGCTCCGATGACGGCGAGCTTCCGTGCCACTGTGCGACTCCCCTGATACAAGCTGTCCTTGGTCTCTCGGCCGGAGATTAGCGGGCGTGAGGGGCTGTGTGACCGGTTAGTAACGCGCGTCACGTCTCACATGACGGACATCACACCGGCGTGTGTCATTCGGGTGTCACTCCGCGCCCCGTACGGCGTAGTTGAGCACCTTCTCACTCAACAACTCCTCCATCTCGTCCAGCAGCAGGAGCATCTCGCGGGAGACCTGGGCCGGTTTGCCCCCGGCGACCATGCGCTGGCCGATTCCCATCATCACGGTGCCGTGCAGCCAGTTGATCTGACCGGCCATCAGGGCAGGCAGCGGATCGTCGGCCGCGGCGCCGGTCTCCTCCCTGAGGGTCTCCTCCAGATTGACCAGGACCTCCTGGCCGATGGCCCACATCCTGGACCGCAGGGCGGGCGACTCGTGCACGACCTTCATGAATCCGGCGTATCCGTCCATCAGGCCCACGCGCGGCGAGACCGACTCGACCTCGTCGCGCAGCTCGCGCAGGACGGCGTACGCGGCGGACTCCCCGGCGCCCCGCCCGCGCACCCAGCGCGACAGCCGGTCGATCACGCCCTTGGAGCGGTCGAGGAACAGGTCCTCCTTGGCCGGGAAGTAGTTGTACACGGTGTTCACGGAGACGTTCGCGGCCTCCGCGACCTCGGCGACCGTCACCGCCTCGAAGCCGCGCTCCAGGAACAGCCCCGTGGCGACGTCCGAGAGGTACTGCCGGGTCTGCCGCTTCTTCCGTTCCCTGAGTCCCTCGGCCATGCGCCCATCCTAGGCTTCGCTGGTGCCGGTAGAAAATTGGGGCTGTTGCAAAATTTAAGTGACTCTGTTTTTCTGGGGCGCATGGCAATCATCAGTACGGCCGGCCTGGCCCGGACCTTCACGACCGCGCGCGGCCCGGTCGAGGCCGTGCGCGGCATCGACCTGACCGTCCGCGAGGGCGAGATCCTCGGCTTCCTGGGCCCCAACGGCGCCGGCAAGACCACCACCCTGCGGATGCTCACGACGCTGCTCGCCCCCACCGGCGGCGCGGCCACCGTCGCGGGACACGACCTGGCGACGGACCCCGCGGGGGTGCGCCGGGCCTGCGGGTACGTGGCGCAGTCGGGCGGGGTGGACCCGCAGATCACCGTGCGGGAGGAGCTGGTCACCCAGGGCCGCCTGTACCGGCTGCCCCGGGCGCGGGCCGAGGAGCGTGCGGAGGAACTCGCCCGCGACCTGGACCTCACCGCGCTGCTCGACCGCAAGTGCGGTGCGCTCTCCGGTGGTCAGCGGCGGCGGCTGGACATCGCCATGGCGCTCACGCACCGCCCGAAGGTCCTCTTCCTGGACGAGCCGACCACCGGGCTCGACCCGGGCAGCCGCGCCGACCTGTGGGACCTGGTGCGGCGGCTGCGCGACGAGCAGGGCACGACGGTCTTCCTCACCACCCACTACCTCGACGAGGCCGACGCGCTCTCCGACCGGCTGGTCGTCGTGGACGGCGGAGTGGTGGTCGCCGAGGGCACGCCGGACGCCCTGAAGCGGGAGTACGGCGGCGCGGCCGACGCCCCGCTCCAGGACACCTTCCTCGCCATCACCGGCCGCAGCGCCGCGCCGGCCGACGCCGCGCCCGTGGCCGTGTAGAAGCCCCGAGCCGCCCCCATGGAAGCCCCAAGCCGCCGTACCGCACCCGAGATCCGAGGCTGACCCGATGCTGTTCCACGACACCGCGCTCATCTACGGCCGCTATCTGCGCCAGTCCCTGCGCTCCCGCTTCGCGCTGCTGTTCGGCGTGCTGATGCCGCTGCTGTACCTGCTCTTCTTCGGCCCGCTGCTGACCGATCTGCCACTCGGCGGGCGGGGCAGTTCCTGGCAGGTGCTGGTGCCGGGCCTGCTGCTCCAGCTGGGGCTGTTCGGCGCCTCCTTCGCCGGCTTCTCGGTCATCATCGAGAACGGTCAGGGCGTGGTCGAACGCATGCGCGTCACGCCGGTCAGCCGATTGGCGCTGCTGCTCGGCCGGGTGCTGCGGGACGCCACGGTCTTCGCCTTCCAGGCGGTGCTGCTGGTGCTGGCGGCCGTGGTGATGGGTCTGCGGGCGCCGCTGGCCGGGGTGCTGATCGGCTTCGCGTTCGTCGCCCTGCTCACGGTGTCGCTGGCGTCGCTGTCGTACGCGCTGGCGATGAAGGTCCGCACGCCGCAGTCGTTCGGGCCCGCCGTCAACGCGCTGACGATGCCGTCGATGCTGCTGTCCGGCCTGATGCTGCCGATGACCCTGGGACCGGCGTGGCTGGACGTGCTGTCGCACCTGATGCCGTTCCGCTATCTGGTGGACGCGGTGCGGGACGCCTACGTCGGCAGCTACGCGACGGCGCACATGCTGTACGGCACGCTGGTGGCGCTCGCGTTCACCGCACTGGCCGTGACGGTGGGCACACGCGTGTTCCGGAGCGCCGGTGCGTAACTAGGCTGGCCTCATGGTCAACCTGACGCGCATCTACACCCGGACCGGCGACCAGGGCACCACCGCCCTCGGTGACATGAGCCGGGTCCCGAAGACCGACCTCAGGATCTCCGCGTACGCCGACGCCAACGAGGCGAACGCGGTGATCGGCACGGCCATCGCCCTGGGCGGTCTGCCGGAGGACGTCGTCAAGGTCCTCGTCCGGGTCCAGAACGACCTGTTCGACGTGGGCGCGGACCTGTCGACGCCGGTGGTGGAGAACCCGGAGTTCCCGCCGCTCCGGGTCGAGCAGTTCTACGTCGACAAGCTGGAGGCGGACTGCGACCGCTACCTGGCCGAGGTGGAGAAGCTCCGCTCCTTCATCCTGCCCGGCGGCACGCCCGGCGCGGCGCTGCTGCACCAGGCGTGCACGGTGGTCCGGCGGGCCGAGCGCTCGACCTGGGCGGCGCTCGAGGCCCACGGCGAGACGATGAACCCGCTCACCGCGACCTACCTCAACCGCCTGTCCGACCTCCTGTTCATCCTGGCCCGCGTGGCGAACAAGGAGGTCGGGGACGTGCTGTGGGTGCCGGGCGGCGAACGCTGACCGCTCCGCGGGGAGTGGTGCGACGGCGATCGGTCGGCTACCGCTTCGTCGTGGCAGATCGCGCAGTTCCCCGCGCCCCTGCGGGGCGCTCCTCGGGGCGCTGTCCTGACGGAGCCCTTTTCGGCCAGATCGCGTAGGTGAGGGCGATCAGGCCGTGGATGCCGGCCGTGCGCCAGGCCGTGTACTGCCAGCTCTCCAGGGACGTGGTGCGGCTCGGGTCGTCGACGTACCACATGGCGATCTGGAGCAGCCCGGTCGCCACCGCGGCGGCGAGCAGCGTGCCGAGCCACACCCTGCCCTCGTGCCGGGCCCGGGCCATGCCGTGGCGCGGCGGTCCGGCCGGCTTCGGCGCGCCGCCGATCCGGTGGGCGGCGTGGCCGTCCAGCCACTTCACGGTGCGGTGGCCGTGACCGACGGTGTAGCCGATGTACAGCGCCGCGAGGCCGTGCTTCCAGCTCGGGTCGGCGCCGTTCTTCAGGTCCAGCGCGGTGACCACCAGCAGCACGACCTCCAGCAGCGGCTCGCACAGCAGCAGCACCATGCCCGTGCGCGGCATCCGCAGCAGATAGCGGACGGACAGCCCGGCCGCCAGCAGCACCCAGAAGCCGATCTCGCAGACGATGATCAGGGTGACGATCACGGTTCGCTCCTCTCGATCGCCCTTCCAGACTCCCGTGCCGCCCGCCCCGGATCGTCGTCGCCGGTGACGAACCTCCGGTACATCGAAAGATGCAGTGCGGGACCCTTCCCCGGCATCAGGCGGGCGGGCCCCGGGCCGTGTTGGATGGGGACATGGCCGCACGACTCCCCCGCCCGCGCCGCTTCGACTGCTACGTCGCCGCGGCCGGACTGCTCGGCGGCCTGCTGCTGTGGGGCATCGGGCTGGGCGTGCGACCGGCCGACGAGCCGGTCGTGCTGTTCGACGGCAAGTGGCCGCTGCTGGTCCCGCTCGTGGTCATGGCGGCCTGCGAGCTGCTGCGCCGCTCCGCTCCCCGCACCGGCCTGCTGATCGGCACCGCCGCGCTGATCGGGGACACGCTCACCCAGGGCAGCCTGGTCACGGTGATCATGTACACCGACGTGATGTACGCCGCCGTGCTCTACGGTCCGCCCGCCTCGGCCCGCCGCATCCCCTGGATCACCGGGCTTCTCACGGTGGCCGGGACGGTCGTGCCGTTCGCCCTGTGGCGGCAGCCCGAGGCGCTGCTGATCGGGGTCGCCGTCGGGATCGTGTCCTTCGCCCCCGCCTCCACCGGACTGATCGTGCGCAACCACCGCGAGGCCGCCGACGCGGCCCTGCTGCGGGCCGATCAGACCGCGTTGCTGGCCGAGATGGACCGGGTCCAGGCGGTGACGGCGGAACGCTCCCGGATGGCCCGCGAGCTGCACGACATGGTCGCCAACCACCTCTCCGCGATCGCCATCCACTCCACCGCCGCGCTCTCCCTGGACGACCCGGCCACCACCCGGCGGGCGCTCGGCGTGATCCGCGAGAACAGCGTGGAGGGGCTGGCCGAGATGCGCCGCCTCATCGGCATCCTGCGGGACGACGGCGGGGACACCGAGCCGGCCGCCGCCCCCACCCTCGACGGACTCGGCGCGCTGGTCGACGGCGCCCGCGCCAACGGCCTCGACGTCACGCTGGACGCGGCCCACGGCGAGAACCTGCCCGCGCCGGTCGAGCTGGCCGCGTACCGGATCGTGCAGGAGTCGCTGACCAACGCCCTCAAGCACGGAGCGCCGGGGACGGTCCTGGTCCGGCTCACCCGCGACGAAACGGCCCTGCGGGTGCGCGTGACCAGCCCGTACGGCGGCCGGGACGCCCCCCGGGCACCCGGTTCCGGCGCCGGTCTGGTCGGCATGCGGGAGCGTGCCGCGCTGCTGCGCGGCAGCTTCGAGGCCGGGGCGGTGGCGGACCCCGGCTCACCGGACGGCAAGATCTGGGCGGTGTGCGCCGTGCTGCCCCTGACCGAAGGAGACCTGGCATGATCCGCGTCGTCGTCGCCGAGGACCAGTCCGCCGTGCGCGCGGGACTGGTGCTGATCCTCGGCAGCGCACCGGACATCGAGGTCGTCGGGGAGGCCGCGGACGGCGAGCGGGCGGTGGCGCTGGCCCGGGAGCTGCGCCCCGACCTGGTGCTGATGGACGTTCAGATGCCGCGCATGGACGGGGTGTCGGCGACCGCGATCGTGGTCGGCGAGGGGCTGGCCGACGTGCTGGTGCTGACCACCTTCGACCTGGACGAGTACGTCTTCGGGGCGCTGCGGGCGGGGGCCGCCGGGTTCCTGCTGAAGAACACGGAGGCCCAGGACCTGCTCGCGGCCGTGCGCACGGTGGCGGGCGGCGAGGGCATCGTCGCCCCGGCCGTCACCCGGCGCCTGATCGCGGAGTTCGCGGCGAAGCCGGTGCGGGATCCGGCCGCCGACCCGGCGGTGCTGCGGGAGCTGACCCGGCGGGAGCGCGAGGTGCTGTCCTGCCTCGGCGAGGGGCTGTCCAACGCCGCGATCGCCGAGCGTCTCGACATGGCGGAGGCCACGGTGAAGACGCACGTCAGCCGCCTGCTGGGGAAGCTGTCACTGCGCAGCCGCGTGCAAGCCGCGGTGCTCGCACAGGAGTTGGGGATCTAGCTCCCGGAGCGGCACCCGGACCCGTTCCGGCTTCGACTACGGCACGCAGCACTGGTCCAGACCTATTGACCTAAGGTCCAGACCTTTCTATTCTCGCGGCACTGTGGACATGAGGCTCAGTCATGGCCACAACACAACCTCACATAAGGAGGCGCAGCATGCGCTTCAGACACAGAGTCGCGGCCCTGGTCGCGTGTCTGTCACTCCCGCTGGCCGGACTGGTCGGCCTGGCGAGTCCGGCCCAGACCGCGACATGGGGGTCCCCCCGCTCGAGCGCGGCCGAGAGTGGGGGAGCCACGGCCACGTTCAGCAAGACCTCGGACTGGGGCACGGGCTTCGGCGGCAACTGGACGGTGAAGAACACCGGCACCACGTCCATCAGCTCCTGGACCGTCGAGTGGGACTTCCCCTCCGGCACCAAGGTCACCTCCGCCTGGGACGCCACGGTCACCAACTCCGGCAACCACTGGACCGCCAAGAACGTCGGCTGGAACGGGACGCTCGCCCCCGGCGCCTCGGTCTCCTTCGGCTTCAACGGCAGCGGCCCCGGTTCCCCCTCCAACTGCAAACTCAACGGCGGCAGCTGTGACGGCGGGTCCACCCCCGGCGACGCGGCTCCCTCCGCCCCCGGCACCCCCACCGCCTCGGACGTCACCGACACCTCGGTGAAGCTGTCCTGGTCGGCGGCGACCGACGACAAGGGCATCAAGAACTACGACGTCCTGCGCGGCGGCACGAAGGTCGCCACCGTCACCGGCACCACCTACACCAACACCGGCCTGACCAAGGGCACCGACTACTCGTACACGGTCCAGGCCCGCGACACCGCCGACCAGACCGGACCGGCCAGCGGCGCCGTCCAGGTCCGCACCACCGGCGGCGGCGGGGGCGAGCCCGGCCCGAGCGGCAAGGTCAACCTCGGCTACTTCACCGAGTGGGGCATCTACGGCCGCAACTACCACGTCAAGAACCTGGTGACCTCGGGCTCCGCCTCGAAGATCACCCACATCAACTACGCGTTCGGCAACGTCAAGAACGGCCAGTGCACCGTCGACGACACCTTCGCCGCGTACGAGAAGGCCTACACCGCCGACCAGTCCGTCAGCGGCACCGCCGACACCTGGGACCAGCCGCTGCGCGGCAACTTCAACCAGCTGCGCCAGCTGAAGGCCAAGTACCCGCACATCAAGGTGCTGTACTCCTTCGGCGGCTGGACCTACTCCGGCGGCTTCGGCCAGGCCGCGCAGAACCCGGCGGCGTTCGCCAAGTCCTGCAAGGCCGTGGTGGAGGACCCGCGCTGGGCCGACGTCTTCGACGGCATCGACATCGACTGGGAGTACCCGAACGCCTGCGGCCTGACCTGCGACACCTCCGGTCCCGCTGCGTTCAAGAACCTCTCCCAGGCACTGCGCAACGAGTTCGGCTCCAACTACCTGGTCACCGCGGCCATCACCGCGGACGGCTCCAACGGCGGCAAGATCGACGCGGCCGACTACGGCGGCGCCTCCCAGTACCTCGACTGGTACAACGTGATGACGTACGACTACTTCGGCGCCTGGGCCAACACCGGCCCGACCGCCCCGCACTCCCCGCTGACCTCGTACTCCGGCATCCCGACCGCGGGCTTCAACTCCGCGGACGCGATCGCCAAGCTCAAGGCCAAGGGCGTGCCGTCCGCCAAGCTCCTGCTCGGCATCGGCTTCTACGGCCGCGGCTGGACCGGCGTCACCCAGTCGGCCCCCGGCGGCACCGCGACCGGCGCGGCACCCGGCACCTACGAGGCCGGCATCGAGGACTACAAGGTCCTGAAGAACGCCTGTCCCGTCACCGGCACGGTCGCCGGCACGGCGTACGCGCACTGCGGCAACCAGTGGTGGTCGTACGACACCCCGTCGACCATCGCGGGCAAGATGACCTGGGCCAAGAACCAGGGCCTGGGCGGCGCCTTCTTCTGGGAGTTCAGCGGTGACACCGCGAACGGCGAGCTGGTGAGCGCCATCAACAGCGGTCTGAAGTAACGAGCACCCTCAAGCGACGTTGACGCTCCCCCGGACTCCGTCCGGGGGGACCCCCAACCAGCGAGTGAATGTGGCTACGCCACATTCACTCGCTGACCGGGCGGGGCTGCCTCCAGCCACGCGAGGAATCCGGTCAGCGCGTCTTCGCTCATCGCCAGTTCGAGCCGTGTGCCCCGGTGCAGACAGGCCAGGACCACGGCGTCGGAGAGCAACGCCAGCTCCTCCTCGCCGTCCGGCACCCGGCGGCCGGCCACCTCGATCGCGGAGCGTTCCAGGACCCGGCGGGGGCGCGGGGAGTACGAGAAGACGCGGTACCACTCGACCCGGTCGCCGTTGTAGCGGGCGACGCCGTAGGACCAGCCCTTGCCGCCGGTGTCGCCCTCCTTGGGGGCGTCCCAGCGCAGGGAGCAGTCGAAGGTGCCGCCCGAACGCTGGATCAGCCGGCGGCGCAGACCGAAGACGAAGAGCCCGATCACCACCAGGGCGACGACAATTCCGCACACAGTCAGAGCGAGGACCATCGACACCGACCTCCTCGTCTCCTAGGTAACGGAACGGAAAAAACACCCGGATCTGCCTCAGCCGCGGCCGGGTCCGGATTGCTCCGGTCCCAGCCGCGGCTGAGTCACGTCATAGCACAGCGCCGTCGATCAGCGCCCCGCCGCCGCGCGCAGTCGGACGTCCGCGCGACGCTCGGCGTGGGCGTCGCCCTCCGCCTTCGCGCGCTCGAGCTCCCGCTCCGCACGCTGGACGTCGATCTCGTCCGACAGCTCGGCGATCTCGGCCAGCAGGGACAGCTTGTTGTCGGCGAACGAGATGAAACCGCCGTGCACCGCGGCGACGACCGTCCCACCGTCACTCGTACGAATGGTCACCGGGCCCGACTCCAGCACACCGAGCAGCGGCTGGTGACCGGGCATGACGCCGATGTCGCCGGACGTGGTGCGCGCGACGACCAGGGTGGCCTCGCCGGACCAGACCTCTCGGTCGGCCGCGACCAGCGCGACGTGCAGATCAGCAGCCAAGGTGGCTCCTCGGGTCACCACCCGGCGGGAGAGCCGGGTGTTGGTTACAAGTCTAAGGGGCGTGACGGAGGGGGCGGGACGCGCCCGCCCCCTCCGGTGTGAGCCGTGGGGCTCACCACGAGCGCGAGGCTCAGGAGACGCCGAGCTCCTTCGCGTTCTTCTTCAGGTCCTCGATGCCACCGCACATGAAGAACGCCTGCTCCGGGAAGTGGTCGTACTCGCCGTCGCAGATCGCGTTGAACGCGGTGATCGACTCGTCCAGCGGCACGTCGGAGCCGTCCACGCCGGTGAACTGCTTGGCGACGTGGGTGTTCTGGGACAGGAAGCGCTCCACGCGGCGGGCACGCTGGACGACCAGCTTGTCCTCCTCGCCGAGCTCGTCGATACCGAGGATCGCGATGATGTCCTGCAGGTCCTTGTACTTCTGCAGGATGTTCTTCACGCGCATCGCGGCCTGGTAGTGGTCCGCCGCGATGTACCGCGGGTCGAGGATGCGGGACGTCGAGTCCAGCGGGTCCACGGCCGGGTAGATGCCCTTCTCGGAGATCGGACGGGAGAGCACCGTCGTCGCGTCGAGGTGGGCGAAGGTGGTGGCCGGGGCCGGGTCGGTCAGGTCGTCCGCGGGGACGTAGATCGCCTGCATCGAGGTGATCGAGTGACCACGGGTCGAGGTGATGCGCTCCTGGAGGAGACCCATCTCGTCGGCCAGGTTCGGCTGGTAGCCCACCGCGGAGGGCATGCGGCCGAGCAGGGTCGAGACCTCGGAACCGGCCTGGGTGAAGCGGAAGATGTTGTCGATGAAGAACAGCACGTCCTGCTTCTGGACGTCACGGAAGTACTCGGCCATGGTCAGGCCGGCCAGCGCGACGCGCAGACGGGTGCCCGGCGGCTCGTCCATCTGACCGAAGACCAGCGCGGTCTTGTCGATGACGCCGGACTCGCTCATCTCGTCGATGAGGTCGTTGCCCTCACGGGTGCGCTCACCGACACCGGCGAACACGGAGACACCGTCGTGGTTGTTGGCGACGCGGTAGATCATCTCCTGGATGAGCACCGTCTTGCCGACGCCGGCACCGCCGAACAGACCGATCTTGCCGCCCTTGACGTACGGGGTCAGCAGGTCGATGACCTTGACGCCGGTCTCGAACATCTCGGTCTTCGACTCGAGCTCGTCGAAGTTGGGCGCCTTGCGGTGGATCGGCCAGCGCTCACCCGTGTACTGCTCGTCGACGTTCAGCACCTCACCGAGGGTGTTGAACACCTTGCCCTTGGTGAAGTCGCCGACGGGCACGGAGATGGCCGAACCCGTGTCGGTCACCGCAGCCTGGCGGACCAGACCGTCGGTGGGCTGCATCGAGATGGTGCGGACCAGGCCGTCACCCAGGTGCTGGGCGACTTCCAGGGTCAGGGTCTTGAGCTGACCCTCCTGGGCCGGGTCGGCGACCTCGACGTGCAGCGCGTTGTAGATCTCCGGCATCGCGTCGACGGGGAACTCCACGTCGACGACCGGGCCGATGACGCGCGCGACGCGGCCGGAGGCCACGCCCGACGCAGCGGTCGGCTCAACAGTGGTGGTCATTAGTTGTCACTCCCCGCGGTCGCGTCGGCCAGGGCACTGGCGCCACCGACGATCTCGCTGATTTCCTGGGTGATTTCGGCCTGGCGGGCCGCGTTGGCAAGACGGGAGAGCGTGTTGATCAGCTCACCCGCGTTGTCGGTGGCCGACTTCATCGCGCGCCGCGTGGCGGCGTGCTTGGAGGCGGCCGACTGGAGCAGCGCGTTGTAGATGCGGCTCTCCACGTAGCGGGGCAGCAGGGCGTCGAGGACGTCCTCCGCCGACGGCTCGAAGTCGTACAGCGGAAGGATCTCGTCCTTCGCCTTCGACTCCTGCGCGACCTCTTCGAGGCTCAGCGGCAGCAGCCGGGAGTCGACCGCCGTCTGCGTCATCATCGAGACGAACTCGGTGTAGACGATGTGGAGCTCGTCCACGCCGCCCTCCGCCGTCTCCTTCTCGATGGCCTCGATCAGCGGCGCCGCGACCTTCTTGGCGTCCGCGTACGAGGGCTGGTCGGTGAAGCCCGAGAACGACTCCGCGACCTTGCGCTCACGGAAGTTGTAGTGGGCCAGACCGCGGCGGCCGACGATGTACGTGTCGACCTCCCTGCCCTCGCGCTCGAGGCGCTCGGTGAGCCGCTCCGCCGCCTTGATGGCGTTGGAGTTGAAGGCGCCGGCCAGACCGCGGTCGCTCGTGAGGAGCAGGACCGCGGCACGGGTCGGGTTCTCCGCCTCCGTGGTGAGCGGGTGCTTCGTGTTCGACCCGGTACCGACCGCCGTGACCGCGCGGGTGAGTTCCTGCGCGTACGGCGTGGAGGCCGCCACCTTGCGCTGCGCCTTGACGACGCGCGAGGCGGCGATCATCTCCATCGCCTTGGTGATCTTCTTGGTCGCGGTGACGGATCGGATGCGACGCTTGTAGACCCGGAGCTGGGCTCCCATGAGTCAGGTCCCTTCCTTACGTCACTTGGCGGTGGACGGGGCGTCCTCGCCGAGCAGCCTGCCGTCCGAGGTCTCGAACTGCTTCTTGAACGACGCGATCGCCTCGGCGACGGCCTGCAGGGTGTCGTCGGACATCTTGCCGCCCTCCTTGATGGAGGTCATGAGGCCCTGCTCCTGGCGGTGCAGGTACTCCAGCAGCTCCTTCTCGAAGCGGCTGATGTCGGCGACGGGCACCTCGTCCATCTTGCCGGTGGTACCGGCCCAGACGGAGACGACCTGGTCCTCGGTGGCCATCGGCTGGTACTGGTCCTGCTTCAGCAGCTCGACCATGCGCTGACCGCGCTCCAGCTGCGACTTCGACGCGGCGTCCAGGTCGGAACCGAAGGCGGCGAACGCCTCCAGCTCACGGAACTGGGCGAGGTCGACGCGGAGCCGGCCGGAGACCTGCTTCATGGCCTTGTGCTGGGCGGAGCCACCGACGCGGGAGACCGAGATACCGACGTTCAGGGCCGGACGCTGACCGGCGTTGAACAGGTCGGACTCCAGGAAGCACTGGCCGTCGGTGATGGAGATGACGTTGGTCGGGATGAACGCCGAGACGTCGTTGGCCTTGGTCTCGACGATCGGCAGTCCGGTCATCGAACCGGCGCCCATGTCGTCGGAGAGCTTGGCGCAGCGCTCCAGCAGACGGGAGTGCAGGTAGAAGACGTCACCCGGGTAGGCCTCGCGGCCCGGCGGGCGGCGCAGCAGCAGCGACACGGCGCGGTAGGCGTCGGCCTGCTTCGACAGGTCGTCGAAGATGATCAGGACGTGCTTGCCCTCGTACATCCACTGCTGGCCGATGGCCGAGCCGGTGTACGGCGCCAGGTACTTGAAGCCGGCCGGGTCGGACGCCGGGGCGGCCACGATGGTCGTGTACTCCAGCGCGCCGTTCTCCTCCAGCGCGCGGCGGACCGACGCGATGGTGGAGCCCTTCTGGCCGATGGCGACGTAGATGCAGCGGACCTGCTTGTTCGGGTCGCCGGTGCGCCAGTTGTCACGCTGGTTGATGATCGTGTCGACGGCCAGGGCGGTCTTGCCGGTCTGGCGGTCGCCGATGATCAGCTGACGCTGACCGCGGCCGATCGGGGTCATGGCGTCGACGGCCTTGTAGCCCGTCTCCATCGGCTCGTGCACCGACTTGCGCTGCATGACCGTGGGGGCCTGCAGTTCGAGGGCGCGGCGGCCCTCGGTCTCGATCTCGCCGAGGCCGTCGATCGGGTTGCCGAGGGGGTCGACCACGCGGCCGAGGTAGCCCTCGCCCACGGCGACCGACAGGACCTCGCCGGTGCGGCTGACCGGCTGGCCCTCCTCGATACCGCTGAACTCACCGAGGGCGACGACACCGATCTCGCGCTCCTCGAGGTTGAGGGCGAGGCCGAGGGTGCCGTCCTCGAACTTCAGCAGTTCGTTGGCCATGGCCGAGGGCAGGCCCTCGACCTTCGCGATGCCGTCGCCGGCAAGGGTGACCGTACCGACCTCCTCGCGCGAGGCCGCGTCCGGCTTGTACGACTGGACGAAGTTCTCCAGTGCGTCCCGGATCTCCTCCGGCCGGATCGTGAGCTCCGCCATCTGAGTTCCCTGCTCTCCTTGTTGGGCCCGAAGTTTCACTTGGGGGGTATTCCACGAGTCGGGGACTCCCCCCAGTAAGAGGTGAATCCTCTGCACGGCCCAACCAGGGCCGTCGTAAGTACGTACTGCTTGCTGTGCTGTTGTCTCGCGCGGGGGGTCAGCTCGCCATGCGGCGGCCGGCCTCCTCCAGACGGTCCGCGATGGAACCGTTGATGACCTCGTCACCGACCTGCACCCGGATGCCTCCGACGACCTCGGGGTCCACGTCGAGATTGAGGTGCATCGGGCGGCCGTAGACCTTCGCGAGGGCGGCGCCGAGGCGCTGCTTCTGCGTGTCGCTCAGCGGCACCGCGGAGGTGACCACGGCGACCATCCGGTCCCGCCGGTCGGCGGCGAGCTTGGACAGGGACTCGAGTCCCGTCTCCAGGCTACGTCCCCGCGGCGCGGTCACGAGACGCGTGACCAGACGCCCGGTGCTCGCGTCCGCACGGCCGCCGAGCAGGCTGCGCAGCAGCTCGCCCTTGGCCGAGGTGGAGGCGGAGCGGTTGGTCAGCGCGGCGCGCAGCTCGGTGTTCGAGGAGACGATCCGGCCGAACCGGAACAGCTCGTCCTCGACGTCGTCGAGCCGGCCCGCCTTCTGGGCCGCGGTGAGGTCGGCGGTGTTCGCCAGTTCCTCCAGCGCGTCCACCAGGTCGCGGGACTGCGACCAGCGGGAGCGCACCATACCGGCCACCAGGTCGACGGCGGGGCCGCTGACCTGGGTGCCGAGGAGGCGCTGGGCAAGGTCGGCCTTGGCCTCGCCGGCCTGCGCCGGGTCGGTCAGGACCCGACGCAGCGACACCTCGCGGTGGAGCAGCGCGGTGACGGCGGCCAGCTCGTCGGCGAGCGAGCCGGCGTCCACGGACGTGGAGTCCGTCAGCGCGTCGAGACGCTCGCGTGCGGCAGCCAGGGCCTCGCGGCTCGCTCCGTTCATCGGGTTGCCTCTGCCTTCGTCGCCTTGTCGTCCAGCTCGTCCAGGAAGCGGTCGATGACGCGGCTCTGGCGGGCGTGGTCCTCGAGGGACTCGCCGACGAGCTTGCCGGCCAGGTCGGTGGCCAGCTTGCCGACGTCCTGGCGCAGCGCGGACGCGGCGGCCTTGCGGTCGGCCTGGATCTGGGCGTGACCGGCGGCGATGATCTCCTCACGCTGCCGCTGGCCTTCCGCGCGCATCTCGGCGATGAGCGTGGCGCCCTGCTCCTGCGCCTCCTGGCGCAGGCGCGCGGCCTCGTGACGGGCCTCGGCGAGCTGGGCCTTGTACTGCTCAAGGACGCTCTGGGCCTCGGTCTGCGCGGCCTCGGCCTTCTCGATACCGCCCTCGATGGCCTCGCGACGCTCTTCCAGAACCTTGTTGATGTTCGGGAGCAGCTTCTTGGCGAGGAAGCCGAAGACGATGACGAAAGCGATGAGGCCGATGACGACTTCCGGCCACGGCGGGATGAGGGGGTTCTCCTTCTCACCCTCAGCCGCCAGAAGTACCAGGGCGGAGTTCACATCAGTGCCTTTCGTCGAAAGGGTCGGTCGTCAGCTCGTCTTAGTAGACGAACGGCATGACGAGACCGATGAGGGCGAGCGCCTCACAGAACGCGAAGCCCAGGATCTGGTTGGCGCGGATCAGACCGGCCGCCTCGGGCTGGCGGGCGAGGGCCTGGGTGCCGTTACCGAAGATGATGCCAACGCCGACGCCCGGGCCGATGGCCGCGAGACCGTATCCGACGGAACCGAGGTCACCGGTGACAGCAGCAAGGTTGGACATGCTTGTTCTTCCTTCTCTTTACGGACCGGTGGGGGTTGGCCACCGGACGACTGGGGGTGTTCGAGGGGCGGGGGTGCTCAGTGGTGCTCGGCGAGCGCGCCCTGGATGAAGGTGCAGGTCAGCAGGACGAACACGTAGGCCTGAACCGCCTGGATGAAGAGTTCGAAGGCCGTCATGACGATGACCATCACGAACGAGACGCCGGCGTAGGCGATGCCGATGCCGTTGAGCATGTACCAGGTGGCGATCGTGAACAGCAGAAGCAGCGTGTGCCCCGCGAACATGTTCGCGAAGAGTCGGACGGCGTGCGTGAACGGGCGGACGATCAGGTTCGAGAAGAACTCGATCGTCATGGCCAGCGGGAGCACCGGGCCGAGCGACTTGTCGTAGCCCGTCACGTTCTTGAAGAAGCCGACGAAGCCGTGACGCTTGAAGGTGAGCGAGACCCAGAGGACGTAGACGATCAGAGCCATGCCGGCGGGGTAGGCGATGATCGACGTCACCGGGAACTGGGCGACCGGGATGATCGACCAGAGGTTCATCATCCAGATGAAGAAGAAGAGCGAGACGACCAGCGGGACGTACTTCTCGCCTTCCTTCTTGCCGATGGTCTCGTAGACGACGCCGCGGCGGATGAAGTCGTAGCCGGCTTCGGCGACCATCTGGAGCTTGCCCGGGACGACCTTCGGCTTGTTGAAGGCGGCCCAGAAGAAGCCCACGATGATGATGGAGCCGAGCAGGGCGAGCAGCATCGGCTTGTTGAAGTAAAGGCCGTTGCCGTCTGCGTTGCCCCAGAGCGGCTCGAAGAGGAACGAGTGCAGGCCGGGAGCCGGGAAGCCACACCCGTCGAAGAGGTGGCAGTCGGTCTCGAAGGCGAGCACCTGCGTCGGGTCAGCACTCACCGCGGGCTCCTTCATCGTGGCGCATGGGTACGGCAACCTCGTTGTGTCGGCGCGGCGCGGGGCCGCAGTTCGGCACGGGACTGGTGTTACGGATGTGGGGGCGGCTGTGGGGCATCTCGCCTCGCGATTGAGCAGGCGTCAGCTCGGATGCCCGCGCCCGCGATGCCGCAGTTGGCACCGGACGATAGCAGGACTTCACATGCCTCTTTATCCCGGCCCTACCCCTCACGACGAGTGGCCCGTCTTCTCGGGCTTGTCGCTCGAGGACTCGGGCTCGACGTAGAGGATCTTGGCCTTCATGTGGGCCCGCGTCTGGGCGGCGATCCACGTGAGTGTGACGACGACCAGAGTGATCGCGAAGGACCGGGGGTTGAACAGCGTGGTGTTCTTGAACGCGGCGAGGAAGACGAACAGCAGCAGGATCTGTGCCGCGTAGAGCATCAGGCCCATCGCCTGGAAAAGGTGCGGAAGTGATTTCGCCGTGCGCTGCAGGACGTAGAGACCGATCCCCATGAAGAGCATCGCCACCAAGGTCGCGACGACGGCCCCGACCGCGCCCTTGCCGCCGGCGGCCACGGCGCTGACGACGGCGGCTACTGCGCCGACGGCAGCCGTGGGCACGGCAGCCTGAAGCAAGGTCCGGACGTCATTGGACGGCATGGCGGCAACTCCGCTTTTCACAGGGGGCAGGGTGTCGTCATGGACGAGCGTAGTCCCGGGCCGAACGGAGTCCTCACGCCCAAGAGACCGTCGCATCACGGTCCTTAGGCTCTACCCGGGGGTTCTCGTGAACCGTATCACAAACTATTTGATGAGGTCTTTACCTGTGGGTGTGCTTACTGTCACACATGAGAGTGACAGTGCGCGTATGTGCAATCACTGCACCCACTTGTCTGGTAATGGGGCGATTCGCTCCACCACGACTTGGCAATGCTCTAGTCAGATTCTTACCTTGTGCGCGAACGGGGTCCGATGGCGGTGGCCCCGTTGACGCCCGAGACCCCCGCGGCGACCGGCACCCGCTCCTCGGCGGCCTCGTCCGCGACCACCGCGGCCTCCGCGGCCTCCGCGGCCTCCGTCTCCGCCCCGGCCCTCCGGCGCCGGTAGCGGGGCGGCACGAACCGCTCGGCCCAGCGCGGGGCGCGCGGCGTGAAGCGCGGCAGCAGGAGCAGGACCAGTCCGATCGCGCTGAGGAAGACCACACCCAGCACGATCCACATGGACGCGGCGTTCACGGAGTAGGCGAGCGCCCCGAAGGCGATGAGCGCCGAGAAGAAGTACATGATCAGCACCGCGCGGCTGTGCGAGTGGCCGATCTCCAGCAGCCGGTGGTGCAGGTGCCCGCGGTCCGCCGCGAACGGCGACTGGCCGCGCCAGGTGCGCCGGACGATCGCCAGGATCAGGTCGGCGGCCGGGATGGCGATGATGGTCAGCGGCATCAGCAGCGGGATGTAGACCGGCACCATCTGGTGCACGGCGTTGCGCTCGGAGCCGGAGAAGAGCTTCATCACGTCGGGGTCCACCTGGCCCGTGACGGAGATCGCGCCGGCCGCCAGCACCAGCCCGATCAGCATCGAGCCGGAGTCGCCCATGAAGATCCGGGCGGGATGCATGTTGTGCGGCAGGAAGCCCAGGCACATGCCCATCAGGATGGCGGCGAAGAGCGAGGCGGGCGCGGCGGCCTCGATGCCGTACGAGTACCAGATCCGGTAGGCGTACATGAAGAACGCCGCCGCCGCGATGCACACCATGCCCGCCGCGAGGCCGTCGAGGCCGTCCACGAAGTTGACCGCGTTGATGGTGATGACCACCAGCGCCACCGTCAGCAGGGTGCCCTGCCACTGGGTGAGCGCCACCGTGCCGATGCCGGGCAGCGGGATCCACAGGATGGTCAGCCCCTGCACCACCATCACGCCGGCGGCGATCATCTGCCCGCCCAGCTTGATCAGGGCGTCGATCTCGAACTTGTCGTCCAGGACGCCGATCAGCCAGATCAGGGCGGCGCCGGAGAGCAGGGCGCGCGGTTCGTTGGACTTCTCGAAGACCTCACTGAGGTTGGTGAGGTGGTCGGCGACCAGCAGGCCCGCGCACAGCCCGAAGAACATGGCGATCCCGCCGAGCCGCGGAGTGGGTTCCCGGTGCACGTCACGTGCCCGGATCTCCGGCATCGCTCCTGCCACGATCGCGAACTTCCGTACCGGCCCTGTCAGCAGATACGTCACCGCGGCCGTGATGCAGAGCGTCAGCAGGTATTCACGCACGGGCTTCCCCACAGGTCTCGCTGGCCATCCTCAGCCCCACACCCTAGCGATGCACGCATACGGTTGAGGACTTCCGGGTATCGACGATGGTTGCACGAGTGGCTGTGCACGTGCGTACGTCCACCCCACCTCAGTCCGGATGGGGCGGGAATTCCATGACCAGGGCGCGCACGTCGTCCCGGGCGGCGGAGGGGTCGGCGTCGCCTCGGAGCACCGCCGCGAGCAGCGTCGCGACCGCCCGCATCTCCCGCTCCCCCATGCCCTGTGTGGTGACGGCCGCCGTGCCCAGGCGCAGTCCGCGGAGGTCCGCGTGCGGCAGCGCGCAGCAGTCCAGGACGATCCCTGCCGCCGCCAGCAGGCCCCGCGCGGTCCTGCCGTCGACGCCGAGCGGGGCCGGGTCGACGGTGAGCAGGTGGGTGTCGGTGCCGCCGGTGGTGACGACCAGGCCCTCGGCGGCCAGGTGGGCGGCGAGGGCCCTGGCGTTGGCGATCACCTGATGGGCGTACGCCGCGAAGGCCGGGGTCGCCGCCTCCCCGAAGGCGACCGCCTTGGCGGCGATGGTGTGCATCTGCGCGCCGCCCTGTGTGAAGGGGAACACGGCCCGGTCCACCCGCTCCGCCAGCTCGCTCCCGCACAGCACCATGCCGCCGCGCGGCCCGCGCAGCACCTTGTGTGTGGTGGCGCACACGATGTCGGCGTACGGCACCGGACTGGGCGCGGCTCCCCCGGCGACCAGCCCCATCGGGTGGGCGGCGTCCGCGATGAGGTAGGCGCCCACCTCGTCGGCCACCTCGCGGAAGAAGGCGTAGTCGAGGTGGCGGGGGTAGGCGATCGAACCGCACACGATCGCCTTGGGCCGGCGCGACCGGGCCAGGGTGCGCACCTGGTCGTGGTCGACGAGGCCGGTCTCCGCGTCGACCCCGTAGCCGACGAAGTCGAACCAGCGGCCGGAGAAGTTGGCGGGCGAACCGTGCGTGAGGTGGCCGCCGTACGGCAGGCCGAGGGCGAGGACGGTGTCGCCGGGGCGCAGCAGGGCGGCGTAGGCGGCCAGCACGGCGGAGGAGCCGGAGTGGGGCTGCACGTTGGCGTGCTCGGCGCCGAACAGCTCCCGGGCCCGCTCCACGGCGAGCCGCTCCGCGACGTCCACGATCTCGCAGCCGCCGTGGTGGCGGGCGCCCGGGTAGCCCTCGGCGTACTTGTTGGCCAGCGGCGAGCCGAGCGCGGCCAGCACCGCGGGGGACATGAAGTTCTCGGCGGCGATCAGCTGGAGGGTCGTCGACTGCCGGCGGCGCTCGGCGACCAGGATCTCGGCCAGTTCGGGGTCCTGGCGGCCCAGTCCCGCGAGCGCGCCGTCTTCGGCCAGGGGGACGTCGTGGGTGACCGACATGGTGTGCTCCGGGCGTGCGTCGACGGTGACGTACGACCAATGTAGGCCCGAGGGCGGGATGCCGCCCGGCGTCGCGGCCGTACGCCCTACGCCCGCGCCGCGACCCCCGTCAGCGCCGTCACCACGGGATCCAGTGCCTGGTGAATCTCGTCGCCCACCGAGCGGAAGAAGGTCAGCGGCGCGCCGTAGGGGTCGTACACCTCGTCCGCCTCCACCGTGGGCGCCAGGAGCCACCCGCGTAGCGCCGCCGCCGCGCGGACCAGGGCGCGTGCGCGGGTGACCACGCCCTCGTCCAGGGACGGCAGCGTCGCCGGGTCGATGGCGTTGACCAGGCGGGTGAACTCCTTGAGGGTGAAGGTGCGCAGTCCGGCCGAGTGGCCCATGGAGATGACCTGCGCCCGGTGGTCCCGCGTGGCGGTGAGCACCAGGTCGGCGCGGATCACGTGCTCGTCGAGCAGCTCACGCCCGGTGAACCCGGCCGCGTCCGCGCCGAAGTCCGCGAGGACCGTCTCCGCGTTCGCCTCCATCGGCGCGCCCTCGTGGCCCCAGGTGCCCGCGCTCTCCACGATGAGGCCGCCGCCCAGCACGCCGAGCCGCTCCGTCACGAAATGCCGGGTCAGCCGCTCGGTGATGGGCGAGCGGCAGACGTTGCCGGTGCTGACGTGGAGGATGCGGAAGCTGTCGCGCGGAAGCCCGACGAACGTTGTCGTGATCTCCGCGGCACGTTCCCCGTTGCCTATGCCACGCCCCGTCCCAGGGGCCGTCAATTCGCCACCTCGAGGTCGGGTACCACCTTGCGCAGCTCCTCGGCGGAGAGCGCGCCCGCGCGCAGCAGCACCGGCACCTCGCGGGTGACGTCGACGATGGACGACGGGACGTTGCCGGGGGTGGGGCCGCCGTCGAGGTAGACGGAGACGGAGTCGCCGAGCATCTGCTGGGCGGCGTCGCAGTCCTCCGGCGCCGGGTGCCCGGTGAGGTTGGCGGAGGAGACGGCCATGGGGCCGAACTCGGTGAGCAGCTCGATGGCGACGGGGTGCAGCGGCATGCGCACGGCGACCGTGCCGCGGGTGTCGCCGAGGTCCCACTGGAGGGACGGCTGGTGCTTGGCGACCAGCGTCAGCGCGCCCGGCCAGAAGGCGTCGACCAGCTCCCAGGCCAGCTCGGAGAAGTCGGTGACCAGGCCGTGCAGGGTGTTCGGGGAGCCGATGAGGACGGGCGTGGGCATGTTGCGGCCGCGGCCCTTGGCGTCCAGCAGGTCGGCGACGGCCTCCCCGGAGAACGCGTCGGCGCCGATGCCGTACACGGTGTCCGTCGGGAGCACCACGAGCTCGCCACGGCGGACGGCGGACGCGGCCTCGCGCAGACCGGTCACTCGGTCGGTCGCGTCGTTGGTGTCGTATCGCCGTGCCATTTAGCGGGCCTCCTCGTACACGTACTGCGGGATGGAAGTCGGGGCGGTGCTCACGGCAGTGCCTTGCGGGCGGTCGCGAACCGCGGGCGGTTGTTGAGGTCGGGGTGGTCGGCCGCGTCGGCCCAGCCCCGCTCCTCGGTGAAGATCCACGGCACCTGGCCGCCCTGGGTGTCGGCGTGCTCGACGACGACCACGCCGCCGGGGCGCAGCAGGCGGTGCGCGGTGCGTTCCAGGCCGCGGATCAGGTCGAGGCCGTCCTCGCCGGAGAACAGGGCCATCTGCGGATCGTGGTCGCGAGCCTCGGGTGCGACGTACTCCCACTCGGTGAGCGGGATGTACGGCGGGTTGGAGACGACCAGGTCGACCTGTCCGTCGAGGTCCGGGAAGGCCGCCAGGGCGTCTCCCTGGCGCAGCTCGACCCTGGACCCCTCCATGTTCTTGCGGGTCCACCTGAGCGCGTCCTCGGACAGCTCCACGGCGTGCACGCGCGAGCGGGGCACCTCCTGGGCGAGCGCGAGCGCGATGGCGCCGGAACCGGTGCACAGGTCCACGATGCAGGGTTCGACCACGTCCATGGCGCGCACCGCGTCTATGGCCCAGCCGACGACGGACTCGGTCTCGGGGCGGGGCACGAAGACGCCGGGGCCCACCTGGAGCTCCAGGTAGCGGAAGTAGGCGCGGCCGGTGATGTGCTGGAGCGGCTCGCGCGCCTCACGGCGGGCGACGACCTCCCAGTAGCGGGCGTCGAACTCCGCGTCCGGCACGGTGTGCAGCTCGCCCCGCTTGACGCCGTGCAGGTACGCGGCGAGTTCCTCCGCGTCGGTGCGCGGTGAGGGCACGCCGGCGTCGGCCAGCCGCCGGGTGGCCTGGGCCACCTCCATGAGCAGCAGGTTCACGCTGGTCCTCCGGGGCTGAGCTGTTGTCCGGTGCGGGTGGTGCGGCGGTGCTTACGCCGCGGCGAGCTTGGCGGCCGAGTCGGCGTCGACGCAGGCCTGGATCACCGAGTCGAGGTCGCCGTCCAGGACCTGGTCCAGGTTGTACGCCTTGAAGCCGACGCGGTGGTCCGAGATGCGGTTCTCCGGGAAGTTGTACGTACGGATCTTCTCGGAGCGGTCGACGGTGCGGACCTGGCTGCGCCGGGCGTCCGCCGCCTCCTTCTCCGCCTCCTCCTGCGCGGCCGCGAGCAGCCTGGAGCGCAGGATACGCATCGCCTGCTCCTTGTTCTGCAGCTGGCTCTTCTCGTTCTGGCAGGAGGCGACGACCCCGGTCGGGATGTGCGTGATGCGCACGGCGGAGTCGGTGGTGTTGACGGACTGACCGCCGGGCCCGGAGGAGCGGTAGACGTCGATGCGCAGGTCGTTGGGGTTGATCTCGACGTCGATCTCCTCGGCCTCGGGCGTGACGAGCACGCCGGCCGCGGAGGTGTGGATCCGGCCCTGCGACTCGGTCGCGGGCACCCGCTGCACGCGGTGCACGCCGCCCTCGTACTTCAGCCGCGCCCAGACACCCTGGCCCGGCTCGGTGGCGCCCTGGCCGCCCTTGGTCTTCACGGCGACCTGGACGTCCTTGTAGCCGCCCAGCTCGGACTCGGTGGAGTCGATGACCTCGGTCTTCCAGCCGACCCGCTCGGCGTAGCGCAGGTACATGCGCAGCAGGTCACCGGCGAACAGGGCGGACTCGTCGCCGCCGGCGCCCGCCTTGATCTCCAGGATGACGTCCTTGTCGTCGCTGGGATCGCGCGGGACGAGCAGGAGGCGGAGCTTCTCGGTGAGCTCCTCGCGCTGCTTGTCCAGCTCCTTGACCTCGGCTGCGAAGTCGGGGTCGTCGGCGGCCAGCTCGCGCGCGGTCTCGATGTCGTCGCCCGTCTGCTTCCAGGAGCGGAACGTGGCGACGATCGGGGTCAGCTCGGCGTAACGCTTGTTCAGCTTGCGGGCGTTGGCCTGGTCGGAGTGGACCGACGGGTCGGCGAGCTTCGTCTCCAGGTCGGCGTGCTCGGCGACGAGTTCCTCGACGGCCTCGAACATCTTGGGCTCCTGCACTGCGGGGGAAGGGGAAGGCGGGCGACCAAAAACGCCGGTCCCGGCGCTCCCCCGGGCGGGGGATGCGGCCGTGGACCGGCGGTTGGGGGCTCGCTACTTCTTGGAGCCGGCGGAAGCCTTGCCGAAGCGGGCCTCGAAGCGGGCCACGCGGCCACCGGTGTCGAGGATCTTCTGCTTACCCGTGTAGAACGGGTGGCACTCGGAGCAGACCTCGGCGCGGACGGTGCCGGACTCGATGGTGCTGCGGGTGGTGAACGACGCGCCGCAGGTGCAGCTGACCTGCGTCTCGACGTACTCGGGGTGGATGTCGCGCTTCAAGGTGTCTCCTAGGTTCGGGAGGGCGCCGGGTCGCCGCCGCGGGATGCGGGGGCGTGAACCGGGGCCGACGTACCAGTCTGCCAGGACTGGGGTCACTCCCCAAAACCGGGGGCGGCCGTCATCTATTCCGAGGCGTTCAGGAGGCGCTCACGACGCCCTTGGCCCCACCGGCGGCGGTGCCCTCGGTGGCGCTCGCGGGGATCGGCCGGTCGTTCTTCAGGGCCGTCCACACCTGCTGGGCCTTGTCCTTCTCCATCAGGACCCGGTTGGCGTCCGCGGGGTCGTAGACCACCGGCATGGTGACCATGTTCATGCCCTCCGGGCTGATGCCCTTGAGGCCGCTCGCGAAGGACATCAGGGAGTTCACCGAGCCCAGCTCGGAGTCGGTGGTCACGGTCTTGGTGGCGGTGTCGGCGAGGTCGTACAGCTTCTTCGGGTTGCCGAGCACGCCGACGTTCTTGACCTGATCGACCAGGGCCTTGACGAAGGCCTGCTGGAGCTGGATGCGGCCGAGGTCGGAGCCGTCGCCCACGCCGTGCCGGGTGCGGACCAGGCCGAGCGCCTGCTCGCCGTCGAGGGTGTGGGTCCCGGCGGTGAGGTTCAGGTGGCTGTCGGGGTCCTTGATGCTCTCGGTGGTGGTGACCTTGACGCCGCCGAGGTCGTCGATGAGGTTCTGGAAGCCGCTGAAGTCGACCTCCAGGTAGTGGTCCATGCGCAGGCCGCTGATCGACTCGACGGTCTTCACGGCGCAGGCGGCGCCACCGGTGGAGTAGGCGGAATTGAACATCACGTCCTTGGCGGCGGGCTGCTCGTCGCCGTTGGTGCCACCACACGCGGGGCGGTCGATGAGGGTGTCCCGCGGGATGGAGACCACGCTGGCCTTCTTGTGGCCCTTGTGGACGTGCACGATCATCGCCGTGTCCGAGCGGGCGGTGCCGTCGTCGGTGCCGCCGCCGAGCTTGTCGTTGCCGCCGGCGCGGGTGTCCGAGCCGAGCACCAGGATGTTCTCGGAGCCGTTGTCGGCCTTGTCGGGCCGGTCGGCGCCGAGTGCCTGGTCGATGTCGACGCTCGTGAGGTTGCCGTTCAGCTTGAAGTACAGGACTCCGGCGCCCGTGCCGCCGAGGACCACGATGCCCGCGGCGCTCCAGGCGGCGACGAGCAGGGCCTTGCGCCGTCTGGCCCGGGGCTTGCGGCGGCGGCCCTTGCCCCGGCGGCCCGGTGCGGTGCCGCGGGACTCTCCGGGGCCGGGTATCGCGGGGTCCGGCGTGCTCTCGGCTGACATGGGCTCCTCAGTGTTCGTCCGGTCGGTCTACCCCCTGCGCTCAGGGTCGGGGTCGGTCGGCTCCGGTGGTTTTCCACCGGTACCTCACCATCGTCCCCCCGTAGCTGAGACGGCGGAACTCGGGACAGGGTTGCACAACGTTCTGTGGTGATCTGGTGGGCAAATAGTCACGCAACGTGTTCACGCCGGTGGAGAGCGCACCGTTGACCTGGGAATCCGGGGACGCCCGCCCGAGTACCCCGGGACGGCCCCGGGCTCCCGTCCTGTGGCGAAGGTCGCAGCGCGAAGGGGCCGCCTCCGTACGGAGACGGCCCCCTGACGGGCGCGGAAGGCCGCGTGGTCAGCCGAGGAGGTTGAACGCTCCCCAGCCGCCGCCGACCTTGACGCGGGCCTTGAAGGTCGCCGAGCCGGTTGAGCCGGTGCCCTTGTACAGCCACAGCACCCCGGAGGTGTCCCGGGCCAGCAGGTCGGGCCTGCCGTCGCCGGTGACGTCACCGGCGGTGGCGAAGGCGTTGTACGCCGACCAGCCGCCGCCGACCCGGACGCGGGTGCCGAGGGCCGTCGCGGCCTTGCCGGTGCCCGGGTACATCCACAGGACGCCGGAACCGTCCCGCGCGAGCAGGTCGGACCTGCCGTCGCGGTTGTAGTCGCCCTTGCCGGTGATCGTGTACGAGGTCCAGCCTCCGCCGATGCGGGCCCGGGTGCCGAAGAGGCCGTTGCCCTTGCCCGGGTACAGCCACAGGACTCCGGCCTTGTCCTTCGCGACCAGGTCGGGCAGGGCGTCGCCGGAGAGGTCGCCGGGGACGCGGATGTCCGCCATCGTGTTCCAGCCGCCGCCGACGCGGATCGACTCGTAGCGGTCGTCGCCGTTGAACGCGAAGTCGTACAGCACGCCGTCCGAGGTGCGGTACAGGTAGTCCTGGAAGGAGTCGCGGTTCAGGTCGGCCTGGCGCACCAGGTTCACCCCGCCCCAGTCCCCGAGTTCGATCCGGTCGGCCAGGTACGGCCACTGGTCGCCGCGCGAGTAGTACTCGTAGGCCGTGCCGCCCGGTGTGCGGGCGAAGAGGTCCGCGAGTCCGTCGAAGTCGAGGTCGCTGTCGTCGACGCGGGCGTTGATCTCCGCGACGTAGGAGCGGGTCTTGGCGTAGACGCCGTAGGCGCCGGAGGCGACACAGTCCTTGACGCCCCAGGACACGACGCCGGCGATCCGGCCGTTGACCACGAGCGGGCCGCCGGAGTCGCCGTTGCACGGGGAGACCGTGCCGGCGTTCTGGCCGCTGGCCGGGTTCCCGGCGCAGGCCATCTGGCCGGGCACGAAGTCGGCGCCCCAGTACGCGTCGCAGGTGGCGTCCGTGCGCATCGGCACGGTCGCCTTCTTCAGCGTCGGCGAGATGTCCTGGCTGGCGGAGTCGGTGCGCCCCCAGCCGTAGACGGTCGCCGGGGTGCCGTTCGCGTACGAGGCGTTGTCGCCGCTCGACGTGGGCTGGAGCGTCTTGAACGGCAGCGCCTCGTTCAGCGTGAGGACCGCGAGGTCTCCGCCCGAGGTGGTGCTCGGCCGGTAGGTCGGGTTGACCCATTGGCGCCACACGCCGGCCACCCGGCCGCCGTGCAGGTCGCTGCCGTCCGGCAGCTGGGCCGTGCCGCCGAGGACGGCTCCGTTCGCCGTCCAGTCCAGGCCGTAGACGCAGTGCGCCGCGGTCAGGACCTTCGCGGGGGCCACCAGGGTGCCGCCGCAGAAGTAGCCCTCGTCGTCGGCGGTGCTGGAGGTGCCCTTGTCGTCGTAGTAGTGCAGCTGCACCATCCACGGCGCCTCGGTGATGGTCGCGTCCTTACCGCCGATGATCTTCGGATCGACGCGGCCGGACGGGGCCCCGGTCTCCGGGGTGGCCCCGGGCGCGGCGGCGGTGTCGTCCTTGAGGGCGGCCCCGGAGCCCTGGATCCGCCGCACCAGCTCGGCGTCCGAGGCGGTGGGCCGCTCGGTGAGGGCGGGCTGCGGCGGCACCGGCGTGGCGTCGGCGGCCTGCGCGGGAACGGTCGAGAGGACCGCTCCCGACAGGGCGAGTGCGGCGGCGGCCGCGGGAAGAGCCAGGCGGCGTCTTCGAGGGGTTGAGGTCACTCAGGTCTCCTGTCGCTGTGTACGCAGGCAGGAGAGAAGATCCCGACGGGCGCGGGCCCGTGAAGGCAGCACAGATCGCCCCGTGGGCGTATCCGAAAATACGTTCCCCCCCACTGCAGTGCGCTGATCCTACAAGGCGGAAGTCCCGCTCCATCACCCAAGTGACGGAGCGGGACTCCCGGTGTCGAAGACGGCCGGCGGTGACTAGTCGCCGTTGCCCGGAGTGGGGGTCGTCTTCTGGATCTGCATCAGGAACTCGCCGTTCGACTTGGTCTGCTTCATCTTGTCGAGGAGCAGCTCGATCGCCTGCTGCTGGTCGAGGGCGTGCAGCACCCGGCGGAGCTTCCAGGTGACGGCCAGCTCCTCGTTGCCGAGCAGGATCTCCTCCTTGCGGGTGCCGGACGCGTCGACGTCCACCGCGGGGAAGATGCGCTTGTCGGCGAGCTTCCGGTCGAGCTTCAGCTCGGCGTTGCCGGTGCCCTTGAACTCCTCGAAGATGACCTCGTCCATGCGGGACCCGGTGTCCACCAGCGCGGTGGCGAGGATGGTCAGCGAGCCGCCGTCCTCGATGTTGCGGGCCGCACCGAAGAAGCGCTTCGGCGGGTACAGGGCGGTCGAGTCGACACCACCGGACAGGATGCGGCCGGAGGCCGGGGCGGCGAGGTTGTACGCACGGCCCAGGCGGGTGATCGAGTCGAGCAGCACGACCACGTCGTGACCCAGCTCCACCAGGCGCTTTGCGCGCTCGATGGCCAGCTCGGCGACCGTGGTGTGGTCCTCGGCCGGGCGGTCGAAGGTCGAGGAGATGACCTCGCCCTTCACCGACCGCTGCATGTCGGTGACCTCTTCCGGACGCTCGTCGACGAGGACGACCATCAGGTGGCACTCGGGGTTGTTGTGCGTGATCGCGTTGGCGATCGCCTGCATGATCATGGTCTTGCCGGTCTTCGGCGGGGCCACGATCAGACCGCGCTGCCCCTTACCGATGGGCGCGACGAGGTCGATGATGCGGGTGGTGAGAACACCGGGGTCCGTCTCCAGGCGGAGGCGGTCCTGCGGGTACAGCGGCGTCAGCTTGTTGAACTCCGGCCGTCCGCGGCCGTGTTCGGGCGCCATGCCGTTGACCGAGTCCAGGCGAACCAGCGCGTTGAACTTCTCGCGGCGCTCGCCCTCCTTGGGCTGGCGCACGGCACCGGTGAGGTGGTCGCCCTTGCGCAGGCCGTTCTTGCGGACCTGGGCGAGGGAGACGTACACGTCGTTGGGTCCGGGCAGGTAGCCGGAGGTCCGGATGAACGCGTAGTTGTCGAGGATGTCGAGGATGCCGGCGACCGGGATGAGGACGTCGTCCTCGTTGATCTGCGGCTCCTGGATCTCGTCGCGTCCGCGACGGCCCCGGCGGTCGCGGTAGCGTCCGCGACGGCCCCGGCGGCCGCCCTCGAAATCGTCGTCGTCCTGCTGCTGGCGGTCCTGGCGGCCGCCACCCTGCTGGCGCTGCTGGCCACCGCCCTGGCCCTGCTGGTCGTCGCCCTTGTTGCGGCGGTCGCGCCCGCGGTCACCGCGGTCGCCACGGTCACCGCGGTCGCCACGGTCACGGCGGTCGCGGCGGCGGCCCTCGCCCTCGTTGTCGGAGCGGCCGTCGCCCTGGCCCTGCTGCTGGCCCTGCGACTGCTGGGCCGAGTCGCCCTTCGGCTCGCGGGTCTCGACGGCGACCGTCTCGGCCGACGGGCTGCCCGCGTCGGCGGTGGCGCGGCGACGACGGCGCTCGGAGGGGGCGTCGTCACCGGCGGCACCGGACTGGTCGGCGGCGGGCGAGACCTTGGACGGCTGACCGGGGATGTCGATCTGCTGCTGGGCGGCGGCCTGGTCGGCGGTCGCCTTGTCCGCCTTCTTCTCGGCCTTGCCGGCCTTCTCCGCCTTCTCGGCGGGGGCCTCGTCGCCCGTACGGGTCCGGGAGGTGCTGCGGCGCTTCGGCTTGGTCTCGCCGGCGGCGTCCGCGGCGGGCGCGGCCTTGGCGGGGGCTCCCCCGGCGGCCTGCGCCTCCTTGATGACCTCGATCAGCTGGCTCTTGCGCATACGCGCGGTGCCCCTGATGCCGAGGCCGGACGCGACCTGTTGCAGCTCGGCCAGCACCATGCCCTCGAGGCCGGTACCGCGGCGCCGCCGGGAGCCGGCACCGGTGGCAGGCGCGGAGGCGTCCGTGGCGGGCGCGGCAGCGGTCTCCTCGACACGTGCGCCCATCAGATCGGTGGTGTCGCTCACGAAGGGTCCTTCCCTGGAGCGGACGTCGGCCTGTCTGGCTCGGCGACCGGTTGTGCTGTCCGGCTTCGGTTCTTGCTGTGCGAACCGTGCCGGGGCGGTGGTCCGCCTGAACGGCGGAAGAGATATCTGGTGATGGCGCGCCCCCTGGCCGTGGCACCCAAAGTCTGTGACACGCGGCGTGGTCGCACCGGTTCCGAAGCGTGCCCGGCGGGTCGCTCAGTGTCCGTGTCGGTCGTACTGTTCACGTACGACATCCACCACACAGTGCGACTTGGGGGGCTCCCGGAAGGATGTCTGTCCCGGACGGGGACACGAGGCACCTCGCCATGGTGGGGTCGGGTGCAGACTTGAGGTTAACACTACCGGATCCAACAAACATTCCCCCTCTCGAAATCCGGCAACCGTCCGCGTCTAGATGTCACTGGGGGTTGCCAGAGGCAGCACGCTCGCGCCCTGCTGGTCCAGGCTCAGCCGGTTGGCCGCCCAGTCCGTCCCGGCCAACGCCTCGACCTTGTCGGCCGTGTCGGCGCCGGCGAGGGCCATCACGGTGGGTCCGGCACCCGAGATCACCGCGGGGATGCCGTCGCCGCGCAGCCGTTCCACCAGCGCCGCGCTCTCCGGCATGGCCGGTGCGCGGTACTCCTGGTGGAGGCGGTCCTCGGTGGCCGGAAGCAGCAGCTCGGGGCGCCTGGTCAGGGCCTCGACGAGCAGCGCGGCGCGGCCGGCGTTGGTGGCGGCGTCGACGTGCGGGACATGGCGCGGGAGCAGTCCGCGCGCGGTCTCCGTCAGTACCGGCTTTCCGGGCACGAAAACCACCGGAACGATGGAATCGGCGGGGTCCATCCTGATCGCGCGGGCCGCGCCGGACTCCATCCAGGACAGGGTGAAGCCGCCCAGCAGACAGGCCGCCACGTTGTCGGGGTGCCCCTCGATCTCGGTGGCGAGGTCGAGCAGCGCGGCGTCGTCGAGGCGGGCCTCGCCGCCTATGGTCACCGCGCGCGCGGCGACGATGCCGGCGCAGATGGCGGCGGAGGAGGAGCCGAGGCCACGGCCGTGCGGGATGCGGTTGGCGCAGACGATCTCCAGGCCGCGGGGCTGTCCGCCCAGGAGGTCGAAGGCGGTGCGCAGGGAGCGGATGAGGAGGTGCTTCTCGTCGCGCGGCAGCGTCTCGCTGCCCTCACCGGCGATGTCGATGTGCAGCCCGGAGTCGGCCACCCGGACGACCACGTCGTCGTACAACCCCAGCGCGAGACCGAGGGCGTCGAAGCCCGGGCCGAGGTTGGCGCTGGTTGCGGGGACGCGCACCCTGACGGCGGCGGCGCGGAACGCTGGACCGGCCATCTCTCGATGACTCTCCTTGAGCTGCGTGGGTTGTCGAATGACGTTCGATCCGGCATCCGATGACGTACGGAACCTTCGGTGGCCGCCACTGCCGGCGCGGCTGGGCGGCATATGCGGCAGGCGGGTTCGGGTACAGCCTATCGAAGGAAGGTTCCGTGGCGACATAGGGCGCACAGGAGGCGCACGATGCGTGTCGCAAGCCCCCTGTGCACCCCCCATAAGTGACTTTCCCGGCCGGACGTCGCTTACGCCCTCGTACGCCGGTGGGAGTGGCGTCGCCGGCTCAGACCAGGCCGAGCCGCTCGGCCGCCGTCGCCGCGTCGACCGGGACGGTGACCGGCTGCGGGGCGCCGGCGACGGCCCAGTCCGGGTCCTTGAGACCGTTGCCGGTGACGGTGCAGACGATGCGCTGGCCCGGGTCGACCCTGCCCAGCTCGGCGGCCTTCAGCAGACCGGCCACCGACGCGGCGGACGCGGGCTCCACGAAGACGCCCTCCTGGGAGGCCAACAGCCGGTAGGCGCGCAGGATCTCACGGTCCGTCACCTCGTCGATGGCGCCGCCGGACTCGTCCCGCGCGGCGAGCGCGAGGTCCCACGAGGCCGGGTTGCCGATCCGGATGGCGGTGGCGATGGTCGACGGGTCCTTGACGACCTCGCCGCGCACGATCGGGGCGCTGCCGGAGGCCTGGAACCCCCACATGCGGGGCGTCTTCGTGCTGAGCCCGTCGGCGGCGTACTCGCGGTACCCCTTCCAGTACGCGGTGATGTTGCCCGCGTTGCCGACCGGCAGGACGTGGATGTCGGGCGCGTCGCCGAGCATGTCCACGATCTCGAAGGCGGCCGTCTTCTGCCCCTCGATACGCACCGGGTTGACCGAATTGACCAGCGCCACCGGGTAGTTGTCGCTGAGCGCGCGGGCCAGCGTGAGGCAGTCGTCGAAGTTGCCGTCGACCTGGAGGATCTTCGCGCCGTGCACGAGGGCCTGGCCCATCTTGCCGAGCGCGATCTTGCCCTGCGGCACGAGCACGGCGGACACCATGCCCGCGCGCACGCCGTACGCGGCGGCACTGGCGGAGGTGTTGCCGGTGGAGGCGCAGATGACGGCCTGCGCGCCCTCCTCCTTGGCCTTGCTGATGGCCATGGTCATGCCGCGGTCCTTGAAGGACCCCGTCGGGTTCGCCCCCTCGACCTTGAGGTGGACCTCGCAGCCCGTGCGCTCGGAGAGCACCTGTGCGGGCACGAGCGGCGTGCCGCCCTCGCGGAGCGTCACGACGGGCGTGCTGTCGGAGACGGGCAGCCGGTCCCGGTACTCCTCGATGATTCCGCGCCACTGGTGGGTCATTGCTGGTTACTCTCCTTCAACCCGCATGATGCTGGCGACACCCCGCACGGTGTCGAGCTTGCGCAGCGCCTCGACCGTACCGCCGAGGGCGGCGTCGGACGCACGGTGGGTGACGACGACGAGGGATGCCTCGCCGTCCTTGCCGGACTGCCGCACGGTGTCGATGGAGACACCGTGCTCCGCGAACACGGTCGCGACCTGGGCGAGCACGCCCGGTTTGTCGGCCACGTCGAGGCTGATGTGGTACCGCGTGACGACCTCGCCCATCGGCGAGACGGGCAGTGCGGCGTACGCGGACGCGCCGGGTCCGGTCGCGCCGCCCAGCCGGTTGCGGCATACGGCGACGAGATCGCCGAGTACGGCGGACGCGGTCGGCGAACCGCCGGCGCCGGGCCCGTAGAACATGAGCTGCCCCGCGGCGTCGGACTCCACGAAGACGGCGTTGTAGGCCTCGCGCACGTTGGCCAGCGGGTGGCTGAGCGGGATCATCGCGGGATGCACGCGCGCGGTGACCGAGCCCCCGTCCGCCGCCCGCTCGCAGATGGCCAGCAGCTTGATGGTGCAGCCCATCTCCTTGGCGGAGGCGAAGTCGGCGGCGGTGACCTCGGTCATGCCCTCGCGGTAGACGTCGTCGAGGCGCACGCGCGTGTGGAAGGCGATCCCGGCGAGGATGGCGGCCTTGGCGGCGGCGTCGAAGCCCTCGACGTCGGCGGTCGGGTCGGCCTCGGCGTACCCGAGGGCGGTGGCCTCGTCGAGCGCCTCCTGGTAGCCCGCCCCGGTCGTGTCCATGGCGTCGAGGATGAAGTTGGTGGTCCCGTTGACGATGCCGAGCACCCGGTTGACCTTGTCGCCGGCGAGCGACTCGCGCAGCGGCCGGATCAGCGGGATGGCACCGGCGACGGCGGCCTCGTAGTACAGGTCCTTGCCGTGCTCGTCGGCCGCGGCGTGCAGCGAGGCGCCGTCCTGGGCGATGAGCGCCTTGTTGGCGGAGACGACGGAGGCGCCGTGCTCGAAGGCGGTGGTGATGAGGGTCCGGGCGGGCTCGATGCCGCCGATGACCTCGACGACGACGTCGATGTCCCCGCGCTTGACCAGGGCGGTGGCGTCGGTGGTGACGAGGGCGGGGTCGATGCCCTCGCGCACCCGGTCCGGCCGCCGTACGGCCACGCCCGCGAGCTCCACCGGCGCCCCGATGCGGGCGGCGAGGTCGTCGGCGTGCGTCGTCATGATGCGCGCCACCTCTGAGCCGACCACACCACAGCCCAGCAGCGCCACCTTCAGCGGACGCGTACGCATCATCCGACCTCGTTTCCTCATACCGTCTACGGTTGGACCAGTCTCACGCACCGGACGGGATTTTCTGCCTTTCGTCCGGATCGTGAGACGTTTATTTCATTTTCGGACGGGCCCGGAACGAAAGATCTTCGCCCGCGCCCGCCTTCCCCTCCCCGACCTCCCCCGACCCCGGCGCTCAGCCGACGTCGAGACGCAGCAGATCCTCCTCGGTCTCACGCCGCACGATGACCCGCGCCTCGCCGTCCCGCACCGCGACGACCGGCGGGCGCAGCACGTGGTTGTAGTTGCTGGCCATGGAGCGGCAGTACGCGCCCGTCGCCGGTACGGCGATCAGGTCACCGGGGGCCAGGTCGCCCGGCAGGAAGGCGTCCTTGACCACGATGTCCCCGCTCTCGCAGTGCTTGCCGACGACGCGGGCCAGCATCGGCTCGGCGTCGGAGGTGCGGGAGGCGAGGGCGACGCTGTACTCGGCGTCGTAGAGGGCGGTCCGGATGTTGTCCGACATCCCCCCGTCCACGGAGACGTACGTCCGCAGCCCGTCGAGCGGCTTGACGGTGCCGACCTCGTAGAGCGTGAAGGCGGTCGGGCCCACGATGGCCCGCCCGGGCTCGACGGAGATGCGCGGCGTACGCAGCCGCGCACTCTCGCACTCCCTCGTCACGATCTCGGTCAGCGCCTTGGCGATCTCGTGCGGCTCACGGGGATCGTCGTCGCTCGTGTAGGCGATCCCGAGCCCACCACCCAAGTCGATCTCCGGCAGCTCGACCCCGTGCTCGTCGCGGATGTCCTTGAGCAGCCCGACCACCCGGTGCGCGGCGACCTCGAACCCGGACATGTCGAAGATCTGCGACCCGATGTGGGAGTGGATCCCGATCAGCTCGATCCCGTCGAGCTGGAGCGCCCGCCGCACGGCCTCCGCGGCCTGCCCGCCGGCCAGCGGGATGCCGAACTTCTGGTCCTCGTGGGCGGTGGCGATGAACTCGTGGGTGTGCGCCTCGACGCCGACGGTGATACGGATCTGCACCCGCTGCCGCCTGCCCAGCGACTCGGCGGTGTGGGCGACGCGCACGATCTCCTGGAAGGAGTCGAGCACGATCCGCCCGACGCCCGCGGCGACGGCCCGCTCGATCTCCTCCGGCGACTTGTTGTTGCCGTGGAAGGCGATGCGCTCGGCGGGCATGCCCGCGGACAGCGCGGTGGCCAGCTCGCCGCCGGAGCACACGTCGAGATTGAGCCCCTCCTCGTCCAGCCACCGCACGACGGCGCGCGACAGGAAGGCCTTGCCGGCGTAGAAGACGTCGGCGTCGGTCCCGAAGGCGGTACGCCAGGCCCGCGCCCGCTCCCGGAAGTCGGCCTCGTCGAGGATGTAGGCGGGGGTGCCGTACTCCTCGGCGAGCCGGGTGACGGCGATCCCCCCGACGGTGACGGCACCGTCCGCGTCCCGCCCGACGGTGTGGGCCCACACCTTGGGGTCGAGGGCGTTGAGATCGGCGGGCGGAGCGGAGTAGTGCCCCTCGGTGAGGACGTCGGCGTGACGGGGCCCGGCGGGGTGTGCGGAACGGCTCATTTCTTCGCTGACTCTCTCGCTGGCTTCACAGGTGGTCGGGTGCGTCGATACCGAGCAGGGTCAGGCCGCCGGCCAGCACCGTCCCGGCGGCTTCGGCGAGGGCGAGCCGGGCACGGTGGGCGGCCGAGGGTTTCTCCCCACCGCGCGGCAGCACGGCGGGGAGAAAAGGCAGCACGGCATCGGCGACGGTGACGAGGTGCCGGGCGAGGCGGTCGGGAGCGTGGTGGGCCGCGGCGGCGGCGAGTAGGCGGGGGTGGTCGCCGAGCAGCGGGTACAGCTCGCGCCCGCTTGTCCCCTCCTTGTCTGTCCCGTTCCCGTTCCCGTTCGCGTCCTCCGTGGGCCCCGGCTCGGCGGCGAAGCCGAGGTCGGCCGCGTTGCGCGCGAGGGCGCGGGTGCGGGCGTGGGCGTAGCGCACACGGAAGAGGGGGTTGCTCTCACGCTGGACCAGGTGCTCGTCACCGATCCGGGGCCGGTCGTGGGCGGCGGGGTGGAGCAGCGCCCAGCGTCCGGCGTCCCGCCCGAGGGGGAGGGGGTCGCCGGGGGCGGGAACGGGCCTGACCTGGACGGTCAGCTCGTCGCGCGCGGGTCCCTCGGCATCGACACGTACGCCGAGGACGGCGGTCCATTCCGGCTCGGGCGGGGCGGCGCAGCCGACGCGGGCGAGGGCGCCCTGGGAACGCAGGATGCGGGCGGCGGCGTCGGCGACGACGAGGGCGCGGGGATGGTGATCGCAGTGCAACTGCACGCGACGCCGTTCGCCCTCTCCGCCCTCTCCGCCCTCGGGGTCGAGGTGGCCGTACCGTGGCCCGCGCCGCAGCACCTCGGCGACCAGCTCGGCCGGGGCGGTGCGGTGGAGGCTGATGTTGAGAAACCCGGGCCCGGTGAGGACGACGTCGGCGATGCCGTCGGCGCCTGTGAGATGCGTCCGCAGCACCTCGGCGACCCGGTACGGCGGCTGCCCGGCCGGCCGGGCCAGTTGCAGGGCGATGCCGGTGGCGTAGTCACCACACCCACCGGGCCCCGGCGGCCCCACCCGGACCCGCACGGGCACGTCCACGTCCAGCTCTCCCCCGTCGACAGCGCGACGCACCGCGCGCAGCACGGTACGGGAGAGCTCTACGGGGGTCACGGGTCAAGCGTATGGGAGGAGGGGGGTGGGGAGGCCAACCGGTTTCGGGGAGTCCCGGGATATGGACGGGAAGGGTCAGAGGGGGGTGGCGGAGGCGATCACGCCTGGGCAGAGGACTCGCTCTCCTCCGCGTGGGAGGACGGGGCGGCCGCCCCGTCACCACCCACCACACCGACCCCCGTGACGGTCCGCTCGGCCAACTGCCGTACGAGTCTGACGAGCTCGGCCGGCTCGAAGGGCTTGGAGAGGAAGGCGTCGACCCCGGCGGCGAACCCCGCGTCGACCTCGTACCGCGTACAGGCGCTCACGATCGCTATCGGAAGCTCCTGAGTACGCGGATCGGCACGCAGCCGCGCAGCGGTCCGGAGCCCGTCCAGGCGGGGCATGACCACATCGAGCGTGACCACGTCGGGCCGCACCTGATGGACGACATCCAGACACTCGACACCATCGCCCGCGGTCACGACCTCGAAGCCCTCCAGCTCGAGATTGACCCTGATCAGCTGCCGGATGACCTTGTTGTCGTCCACAACAAGAACCCGGCCAGACGCCCTAGGCACAACTCGAGAGTAGGTCCGGACCGGCCACCGCGTCCGGCTTTTCCCCACTTCCACCCCTGCGGGGGACAACGCCCCGCGCGCCTGCTCCCGACAGGCCCCACGACCCGCGAAAACCCGTTCATGACCACCCCGGGGGAGCTGGTAGTGTTCTACCCGTCGCCGCGAGCAACACCGAACGCGACGAACACGCCCCCGTAGCTCAGGGGATAGAGCAACGGCCTCCGGAGCCGTGTGCGCAGGTTCGAATCCTGCCGGGGGCACACTGTGCAAGTGTGCCGGGACCTCACCACCAGCAGAGATGCTGTCGGTGAGGTCTTTTGCTGTGCGCAGGGGTTTGCCGGTGATGGTGTCGTGGCTGCGTGCTGGTCTTGGAGGCTTGCGGGCAGCTCGGAGGCTGGTCTGCCGTGGGGTCCTGGCTTGATCCGCGCGGTGCGGAGTCTTCCGGAGCGGTTCCGCTGGGTGGCGGGAGCTGGTGTTCTGTCCTCATGGACAGTGCGATGCCGGTTCTCATCGCGGTGCTGGGTACTCTGCTCGGTTCGGTGGCGACGTACGTCTTCCAGCGCAAGTCGGCCGAGCATGCGGAGAACGTTGCTCATCAGCGGCAGCTCCGGTCGGAGCGTATGGCGGTATACAGCGAGTTCGCCCAAGCTGTGACGGAGTTGCGGCGGTGCCAGTACAGCCGCTGGCACGACGGACAAGCCGGCCCCGGTCGTGATTCGGAAGCGGCCTTGGAGGCTCGTCGGCTCAGGGGAGTCGCCCAGCATGCGGTGTTTCGAGTCCAGCTCATAGCCAGTGGCGACGCGTTGCACGAAGCCGCACTGATTGCCTTCGATGCGGCTGCCGACATGCATCACGCCTCCAGCTCACAACAGTTGCGGGAGCTGGGCGACGAGGCAGGGGGCACCTTGAGCCGCTTCGTCGCCCTGGCCTCCGATGACGTGCGGTGAAGTCGCCTCACCTGCGTTGCGGGGCGGCCCCGGTTCCCGTCTCTCAGTGCAGTTCCTCGGCCAGGCCGATGATGATGCCCTCCGGGCCGCGGACGTAGCAGAGCAGGTAGCTGTTCTCGAAGTTGGCGATTTCGCCCAGGAGTTCGGCTCCGTGGGGGCGTAGGCGGGTGAGCGTGGACTTCAGGTCGTCGACGGCGTACATGACTCGGTGGGTGCCCAGGATGTTGTGGGGGCGGTTGCGGGGGGTGTCGGCGGTTGCCTTCGGGGTGCGGTACCTCGACAGTTCGAGGCGGCTGTGGCCGTCCGGGGTGCGGAGCATCGCGATGTCGCAGTGGACGCCGTCGAGTCCGGTGCACTGGTCGGCGACGGGGCCCTCGACCTCCGTCCTGCCCTCCAGCTCCATACCGAGTTCCACGAAGAACGCGATCGCGGCGTCCATGTCCTCCACGACGATGCCGATGTTGTCCATTCGCTGAATCGCCATGATCTCTGTTCTCCCTTTTCGTCCTTGTCGTGCGGCCGGTGGTGGCCGGTGACGTCCCTGGGACGGAGCCGGGGGCGCGGTCTCGACATCCGTGGACGCAGAGTCGGGGAAAGTTTTACGCCGGGACGTATCGGGTCAGGACGATGCCGCTGCGGAACGTCTTCGCGTCGGCCAGTCGGAGGCTGGGGATCTCGAAGCCGTCGGGGAAGAGCCTGCGGCCTCTGCCCTGGACCACCGGATAGACGAAGAGGCGGTACTCGTCCACGAGGCCGGCCTCGATCAGGGTGTGGGCCAGGCGGATGCTGCCCGTGAGGACGATGTCCTTACCGCCCTCCTGCGCCTTGAGGGCGCGGACTTCCTCGACCGGGTCGCCCGTCAGTACCGTCGAGTTGTCCCACATCGGGTCGGTGAGGGTGGAGGACACGACGTACTTCTGGACCTGGTTGAGGTACGCGGTGATGCCGGTGGGGTCGTCGGTCTGGTTCGGCCAGTAGCCGCGGAAGTCCTCGAACGTCCGGCGGCCCAGCAGCAGCGCGTCGGCGCGGCTGTCCTGCCGGTGGCTCTCCTCCATGACGTCGGCCATGTCGACCTCGCCCTGGGCCTGAGGGTCGAACCAGTCGGTGAGCATCTCGATCGAGCCGTCGACGGTGATGTTCTCGGTGATCGCGAGTGTGCGCATGTCGGTTCTCCTGAGCGGGCGGCCACGGGCGCGTACGGGGGTTCCGTCGCGTGACACTCTCCCAGGGTGGACGTCGCATTTGTCCGACCATGCTCGGCGCCGACCGTGTGACGACGACCGAGCCGGAGGGTCAACGAGCCGGGATGTGTTCGTTGCGGTGCGGATCCGAGCCGTCCCAGACCTCCCGGACCGTCTCCGCGTACTCCCTGCCCTGGCGTCGTCCCTCCCTTGCCGAACCCGGGATGCGGGCGGCGTTCAGGGGGTTGCGGCCGAAGGCCCGGCGGGCGGCTCGGTCGGGGGTCAGGAGGGTGGCTCGCGTGCCGTGGGTCGTCAGGGTCCGGATGTGGGACTGGGCGCTCGGGGTGGCGCCCGCCGCCTTCGGGATGGGGGCCAGGACGACCACCCTCGCGCAGTCCGTGAGCAGGTCGGCGTTGGTCGTGGAGCGTACGCCGCCGTCCATCCACCGGGCCTTGCCGATGGTGATCGGCGGGAAGAGGGGCGGCAGGGCGCAGGTGGCGGCCATGGCGTGCGGGAGGTCGACTCCGTCGGCTGCCGTGAAGGCGGTGGGGGTGCCGGTGAGGGCGTCCACCGCGAAGAGGCGTACCTGGCGCTCCGGCCAGTCCGGGACCGGGATGTGGGGGCCTATCGCCTCCAGGACCGCGGTCTCCGGCACGTCGCGTACGGAGAGGGCCAGCCGGCTCAGGTGCTCGAGCGTCTTGTCCGGGTCGCGCGAGCGCAGGGACGCCCACAGGTACCTGACCGTCATCGGCAGGGTGAAGTCCACGTCGATCATGGGGCGGTCGCGGTTGATCTGTTCCGTGTAGAGGGCGGACGGTGTCGAGCCTTTCGCCAGGTCCAGGGCCAGCAGCGAGCCGGCCGACGTGCCGGCGAGGACGTCGGCGTCGCCGAGGTGCACACCCGCGTCGGCCAGTCCCGCCAGTACGCCGACCTGCCAGCCGTAGGCGGTCAGGCCGCCTCCACCCAGGACCAGTGCGGTGTTCGGCTGCTTCGTCATTTCCGACCCCTCGCCGCAATTAACGGGGACCACTCCCCGGTTTGCTTGCCGTCGAGACGGTAGCAAATAAGTGGGGAGTGGTCCACGTTTAAGGTGGGGGCTCGTCACGTGCTAGTCACGTGCTCGTTCCCGTCCTTCTCACGGACGGGCCAGCACCGTCCTGATCACCTGGCGCAGCATCGACTCGGGGTCCGGGGCCGGGCCCGGGGAGCGCCAGGCGACGAAGCCGTCGGGGCGGACCAGGACCGCGCCGCCACGGGTCACTCCGTGGGACTTCGCCCAGTCCTTGTCCTCGTCGTCCTGGACCAGGTCGGCCTCCGGGGTGCCGCCCACGCGGTACGGCTTCAGCGGGATCCGCATCTCGGCCGCCAGCCGGGTCGCCGCCTCGTGCCAGCCGGTGGGCTGGGCCGCGTCGCTGAGCAGGACCAGGGAGTCCTCGTAGAGGTCCAGGGTGGAGACGCGGGCGTCGCCCTGGCGGAGCCAGAGGTGCGGGGCCCTGCTGCCGGGTGCGCCGGAGAGGTCGAGGCCCTCCGGGACCACCGGGGTCGCCGGGTCGGCGCCGACCACCGCGCCCTGGGGGTAGCGGTAGCCGAGGGCGACGTTCAGGATGCCGCCTGGGCCGCCGGCGGGTGCTCCGCCAGGGCCGCCAGGCCCACCGGGCCCGCCCGGGCCACCAGGAGCGCCACCGGGGCCACCGGGGCCACCGGGGCCGCCGGGGCCGCCGGGCCTACCGGCCGCACTGCCGGGACCGCCGGGCGCTCCGCCGGGCCCACCCGGCCCACCGGCTGCGCCACCGGGACCGCCCGGACCACCAGGCGCCCCACCAGGACCACCAGGACCACCAGGACGACCAGGACCGCCAGGACCGCCAGGACCACCGGGCCCTTCACCCGCACCCGGCCCCCCACCCGTCATCCCCGGCGGCGGGGCGAAGCCCGGGTGGCTGTGTTCCACCGAGCGGCCGGCGGCTCGGGCGCTGGTGGCCTCGGCGACCGGGCGGCGTTCCGCGTCGTAGGTGTCCAGGAGGCCTTCGCCCGCCCAGCCCTCCAGGACCGCGGCCAGCTTCCAGGCGAGGTTGTGCGCGTCCTGGATGCCGGTGTTGGAGCCGAAGGCGCCGGTGGGGGACATCTCGTGGGCCGAGTCGCCGGCCAGCAGGACGCGGCCGGCGCGGTAGCTGCGGGCCACGCGCTGGGCGGCGTGCCAGGGGGCCTTGCCCGTGATCTCGACGTCGAGGTCCGGGTCGCCGATCGCGCGGCGGATGTGGGCGGCGCAGCGCTCCTCGGTGAAGTCCTCGACGGTCTCGCCCTGTTCGGGGTGCCAGGGGAGGTGGAAGACCCAGTTCTCGCCGTTGTCGACCGGCAGGAGAGCGCCATCGGCGTCCTCGCCGGTCAGGTAGCAGACGATGAAGCGGCGGTCGCGCACCACGTCGGCCAGGCGGCGGGAGCGGAAGGTGGCGCTGACGTTGTGGAAGAGGTCGCCGGGGCCGCTCTGGCCGATGCCGAGCTGCTCGCGGACGGGGCTGCGGGGACCGTCGGCGGCGATCAGGTAGTCCGCGCGGATGGTGGTGTGCTCGCCGGTCTCCCGGCTCTTCACCACCGCCGTGACGCCGTCCGCGTCGTCCTCGAACGACAGCAGTTCGGTGCCGAAACGCAGGTCACCGCCGAGGTTGGTGGCGTGGGTGAGGAGTTCGGGCTCCAGGTCGTTCTGGCTGCACAGGCACCAGCCGCTGGGGCTGAAGCGGGCCAGTCCGCCGCCCGGGTCCATCTCCTTGAGCAGCCACTCCCCCTCGTCGCCCACCAGCGTGGTCGTCTGCAGGATGCCGTGGTTCTCGGCCAGCGTGGCGGCGGCCTTCCTGATGTCCGGCTCGGTGCCGGCCACCCGGAAGATCTCCATGGTGCGGACGTTGTTGCCGCGCCCGCGGGGGTGGATGGAAGTGCCGGCGTGGCGCTCCACCAGGGTGTGCCGGACGCCGAGGCGCCCCAGGAACACCGAGGTCGACAGGCCCACCAGGGACCCGCCGACGATGAGGACCGGGACCCGGTGGACCGCAGGGGCGGCGGCGCCTCCGGGCCGGTCGGCTCTTTCGTTCATTGTTCGTCCTCCGTTGTGACACACGTCCGTCGTTCGGTATGGCGGACGCAGTCCTCGCTGTGACCGACGGGCGTCCGCGTATACGGGACCGTCGTCGAGTGATTCGCCCCGCGCCAGATGTGCGCCGGGGCTCCCATGCCTTCCCCGTGCGGCCTGATGAGGCCCGCGGCGGAGGAGCTTTCACCCGCTTAACACTCCCGGCGCGCGGTCCTCGCGGGCACGGCCGACGATCGGCTTATTGCGACCGGCGTACCCGCCCGAGCCATGGCGTGCGCCGCGACGATCGCCCCCAGTCCCAGAGAAAGTTCCCCGGAGAAGAGGTGGGCCGGATGACGGTCTCTCCCGTCGAAACCACGGATGGCGTGTCGGCGGATGCCCTGACCACTGACGCCGGGGCGACGCCCGTCGCCCCGGCCGCGGACGCCGACGGCGTATCGACATCGGCGTTCGACGGATCCCGCGTACGGGTCGTGCTGATGCTGGACATCCACGACGGAATGCAGCAGGAGTTCCTGGACGCGTACGACAGCATCCGCGACCGGGTCGCCGCCGTTCCGGGACATATCACTGATCAGCTGTGCCAGTCCGTCGACAACCCCACCCAATGGCTCCTCACCAGCGAGTGGGAGACCGCCGAGCCCTTCCTGAGCTGGGTCAGCAGCGACGAGCACCTGGACATGGTCGAGCCGCTGCAGAACTGCGTCCGGGACACCCACTCCCTGCGCTACAGCGTGCTGCGCGAGACCGAGGGCGACGAGAACTCGTCCGGCGCGGCCGGTGGGTCGCCGCGGTCCGCTGCCCGGATCGGGAACAACATCGTCCGGCACGCCCTGACGTTCACCGTGCGGCCCGGCAGCGAGGCCGACGTCGCCCGGCTGCTGTCCGACTACGCGGCGCCCGCGGCCCAGGTCGACGACTCCAACCGGCTGCTGCGCACGTCGGTCTTCATGCACGGCAACCGGGTCGTCCGGGCCGTGGAGCTGCGGGGCGACCTGCAGACCGCGTTGCGGCACGTGGCCCGGCAGCCGGGCGTGCGGGCGGTCGAGGAGGCTCTCAACCCGCATCTGGAGCAGGACCGGGACCTGCGCGACCCGCGGTCCGCCCGGGAGTTCTTCACCCGCGCCGCCATGCCGGCCGTCCACCACATGGCGTCGGGGGGCCGGTCCGGCGCGAGCGCGCAGCGGATCGCGCTGCTCTACCCGGTGCGGCCGGGGGCCGGTCCGGAACTGGCCCGGCTGCTGGCCCACCGGGACGCCTCCGCCCTGCGGGCCCAGGACGGCCCGGTCCTCGCCGCCACCGTCTTCCACCGCGACGACCTCGTGGTACGGCTCGTCGACGTGGACGGCGACCCGGACGGGGCGCCCGTGTCCGCCGTCCTCGGTCTGCCCGCGGCCGCCGGGCCCGGCAGGTCGGCCGGAGCCCCCGCGGCCGCCGTGATCGAGGCCGCCGAGCGGCTCCTGGACACCGCCGCGTACGGCGTCGACGGGTCCCTCAGCGAGCCCCGCACCCTGGCGTTGCTGCTGGCGCGGGCCCGTATGACGCCCCTGACCGACCGGCACGCGTCGGACGCCTGAACCACGCCCACCGGCGCGGCTCCTTCGCGCCACCCTCCCGAACCGACCGACACCCGCACCACGCACCCGGTACGGCCCGACGGCGCGCCCGCCGGCCCGCGTGGTCTCCCGCCCCTCACCCTCCTCCCCCACCGCTTCTCGTCACCCCGGAGTGAACGACATGACAAACCAGCAGGTAAACATCATCTCCATCGGCGACGTCGCGCCCAACCGCCGCCGCGGAGGAGACATCCGCGCCATGCTCACGCCCACCAGCGCCGGTGCGACCAGCGGCTTCATGGGCGTGGCCATCGTGCAGCCCGGCGAGCGGATCGCCGAGCACTACCACCCGTACTCCGAGGAGTTCGTGTACGTCACCGAGGGCGCCCTGGAGGTGGACCTGGACGGGGCGCCGCACGCGCTCACCGTCGGGCAGGGGATGCTGATCCCGCAGGACATGCGCCACCGCTTCCGCAACGTCGGGGACGTCGAGGCGCGGCTCGTCTTCCACCTGGGACCGCTGGCCCCACGGCCCGAGCTGGGCCACGTGGACACCGAGGACGCGGCCGGCAACGCCATCCCGCACGAGCGTCCCGCCGCGACGGCCGAGGCGGTGTCATGAACCGGCGTCGGGTGGCCGTCACGGGCATAGGCGTCGTCGCCCCCGGCGGGATCGGCGTGTCCCAGTTCTGGGGCCTGCTGTCCGAAGGCCGTACGGCGACGCGCCGCATCTCCCTCTTCGACCCGGCCGGGCTGCGTTCGCAGATCGCCGCCGAGTGCGACTTCGAACCGGCCGACCACGGCCTCGGTCTGGCCACGGTCCAACGCAGCGACCGGTACGTGCAGTTCGCGCTGGTGGCCGCCGCGGAGGCGGTCCGGGACGCGAACCTCGACCTGGCCCGGCAGGACCCCTGGCGGGCCGGCGCCACGCTGGGCACCGCGGTCGGCGGCACCACCCGGCTGGAGCACGACTACGTCCTGGTCAGTGAGCGCGGCTCGCGCTGGGACGTGGACGACAAGCGGGCCGAGCCGCATCTGGAGCGGGCGTTCACCCCGGCGACGCTGTCGTCCGCGGTCGCCGAGGAGTTCGGCGTGCGCGGGCCGGTGCAGACGGTCTCCACGGGCTGCACGTCCGGGCTCGACGCCGTCGGCTACGCCTACCACGCGGTCGCCGAGGGACGCGTCGACGTGTGCCTGGCGGGCGCCGCCGACTCCCCCATATCCCCGATCACGATGGCCTGCTTCGACGCCATCAAGGCGACCTCGCCGAACAACGACGACCCCGCGCACGCCTCCCGGCCCTTCGACGCCGACCGCAACGGCTTCGTGATGGGCGAGGGCGCGGCGGTGCTCGTCCTGGAGGACCTGGAGCACGCCCGGGCCCGTGGCGCGGACGTGTACTGCGAGATCTCCGGATACGCGACGTTCGGCAACGCGTACCACATGACCGGGCTCACCAAGGAGGGCCTGGAGATGGCGCGGGCCATCGACACGGCGCTGGACATGGCCCGCATAGACGGCTCGGACATCGACTACGTCAACGCGCACGGTTCCGGCACCCAGCAGAACGACCGGCACGAGACCGCGGCCGTCAAACGCTCGCTGGGCGAGCACGCCTACGCGACGCCGATGAGCTCCATCAAGTCGATGGTGGGTCACTCGCTCGGCGCGATCGGCTCGATCGAACTGGCCGCGTGCGTCCTGGCCATGGCCCGCCAGGTGGTGCCGCCGACGGCCAACTACACGACCCCGGACCCCGAGTGCGACCTGGACTACGTGCCGCGCGAGGCACGGGAGCGGACGCTGCGGCACGTGCTGTCGGTGGGCAGCGGCTTCGGGGGCTTCCAGTCGGCGGTCGTGCTGAGCGCTTCCGGTTCCGGTTCCGAAGGAGGGCAGCGATGAGCGGACGGCAACCAACCAACGGCGGGGCCAGGCGCGCGGTCGTCACCGGGCTCGGTGTGGTGTCCCCGCACGGCGTGGGCGTCGAGGCGCACTGGAAGGCCACCGCGGACGGCAACAGCAGCCTGGGGCCCGTCACGCGGGAGGGCTGCGACCATCTGCCGCTGCGGGTGGCGGGCGAGGTGCGGGGCTTCGAGGCGGCCGAGACGGTCGAGGAGCGCTACCTCGTGCAGACCGACCGGTTCACGCACTTCGCGCTGTCCGCCACCCAGTTCGCGCTGGCCGACGCCCGGTTCGGGCGGGCGGACATCGAGTCGCCGTACTCGGTCGGCGTGGTCACCGCCGCGGGTTCCGGCGGCGGTGAGTTCGGGCAGCGCGAGCTGCAGAACCTGTGGAGCCAGGGCTCGCGGTACGTCGGCCCGTACCAGTCGATCGCCTGGTTCTACGCGGCCAGCACCGGCCAGGTCTCCATCCGCAACGACTTCAAGGGCCCCTGCGGGGTCGTGGCCGCCGACGAGGCGGGCGGTCTGGATGCCCTGGCGCACGCGGCGCTGGCCGTGCGGGGCGGCACCGACACGGTGGTCTGCGGCGCGACGGAGGCACCGCTCGCCCCGTACTCGATCGTCTGCCAGCTGGGCTATCCCGAGCTGAGCCGCGCCACCGAACCCGACCGTGCCTACCGTCCGTTCACCGAGGCGGCCTGCGGGTTCGCGCCGGCCGAGGGCGGTGCCGTGCTGGTCGTGGAGGAGGAGCGGGCGGCCCGGGAGCGCGGCGCCGAGGTGCGGGCGACGGTGGCCGGGCACGCGGCGACCTTCACCGGCGCCGGCCGCTGGGCCGAGTCCCGGGAGGGGCTGGCCCGCGCGATCGAGGGCGCGCTGGCCGAGGCGGGCTGCCGGCCCGAGGACGTCGACGTGGTCTTCGCGGACGCCCTCGGCGTCCCGGAGGCCGACCGGGCCGAGGCCCTGGCCCTGGCCGACGCGCTCGGCCCGCACGCCGCGCGCGTGCCGGTCACCGCGCCCAAGACCGGGACCGGGCGGGCCTACTGCGCCGCTCCGGTGCTGGACGTGGCGACGGCGGTGCTCGCCATGGAGCACGGGCTGATCCCGCCGACCCCGCACGTGTTCGAGGTCAGCCACGACCTGGACCTGGTGACCGGCCGGGCCCGCCCCGCCGAGTCGCGCACCGCGCTGGTGCTGAGCCGCGGGCTGATGGGTTCCAACTCGGCCCTCGTCCTGCGGCAGGGCGGCACCGCGCCGTCCGCGCACTGAGACCGACCGACCCCAATCCGAGTGAGCGCCGCGAGTGGGCGCGCGCCACCTTGAGTGAAGGAGGACACCCCCATGACCGACCAACTGGCCTACCAGGTGACCATCGAGGAGCTGGCCGCGCTGATGAAGCGCACCGCCGGCGTGCACGTCGAACCGGAGACCCTGCGTGCGCAGGCCGACGACGGCTTCGACACCTTCGGCCTGGACTCCCTCGGCCTGCTGGGCATCGTGGCCGAGCTGGAGAAGCGGTACGGCCTGGGCCTGCCCGAGCAGGCCGAGCGCTGCAAGACGCCCGCCGATTTCCTCGCGCTGATCAACGGCGCCCTGAAGACGGGAGTGTGACATGGCAGGTCACACCGAGAACGAGATCACCATCGCCGCTCCGATGGAGCTGGTCTGGGACATGACCAACGACATCGACGGCTGGCCCAAGCTGTTCAGCGAGTACGCCTCCGTGGACGTGCTCGAGCGCGACGGCGACCGCGTCACGTTCCGGCTCACCATGCACCCGGACGCGGACGGCAAGGTGTGGAGCTGGGTCTCCGAGCGGGTCGCCGACCCCGTCACCCGCACCGTCCGCGCCCAGCGGGTCGAGACCGGTCCCTTCCAGTACATGAACATCGTCTGGGAGTACGCGGAGACCGCCGAGGGCGTTCTGATGCGCTGGATCCAGGACTTCGCGATGAAGCCGGACGCTCCGGTGGACGACGCCTGGATGACGGACAACATCAACCGCAACTCCCGTACGCAGATGGCGCTGATCCGGGACCGGATCGAGCAGGCGGCGGGCGAGCGGCGGACCGCGTCGGCGCTCGCCGACTGACACCGACACCGAAGGACACCGGCGAAGGGCGTCACCCCATGCACCACACACTGATCGTCGCCCGGATGGCACCCGGCGCGGCCCCGGACATCGCGAAGGTGTTCGCGGAGTCCGACCGCGGCGAGCTGCCGCACCTGGTGGGCGTCAACCGGCGCAGCCTCTTCGAGTTCGGTGACGGTGTGTACCTGCACCTGATCGAGAGCGACGAGGACCCGGCCCCCACGATCGGCCGGCTGACCGGGCATCCGGAGTTCCGCCAGGTCAGCGAGCGGCTGGAGCCGTACGTCTCGGCGTACGACCCGGCGACCTGGCGCGGTCCGAAGGACGCGATGGCGCGCTGCTTCTACCGCTGGGACCGGACCGCCGCGGGCTGACGGTCCGTCCACGCACCGCTTCGGGGTCGCCCGGCACCGGCCGGGCGGCCCCGGGGTGCGTGGGACGACACGGCGTACCGATCGGTTGCGGGTGCACGGCGAACTCCCCTGTGAGAAGACCCACTTGGGGATCTGTGGGTTTTTCGCACAACTTTCCGCTTGGATCTTGTGGGGACACGAGCAGACGGAAGTCCACGGTGCGCGTCCCCCGGACCAGCAGAGAGGACGCACGTCGTGGGCCGATCCCCCGCCCGCCGGACCGGCCCCCGCGGAGGCGGGCGCCGCGGGCCCGCCCGCGTGGTCCTGGTCCTCCTCGCCCTCGGGGTGGTGCTGGTCACCGCGGGCGCCGCGGTGGCGTACTGGCGGGACGCCCGGCCCCCGGTGGCGGACGACCAGGTGGCCGACGTGGCCGACGCCCTGGACGCCGCGGGGACGCCCACCCCCTCGGCCGGCACCTCCGCGTCACCGTCCGCGAAGCCGTCCCCGTCGCCCTCGTCCTCCCCCTCCGCCATCGCCGTTCCTGCGACGGGCCCCGGCACCTTCGTCACCGCACGGGCCGACGGCACGACCGTGGGCACCGGCGGCCGGGTGCGCCGGTACAAGGTCCTGGTCGAGGAGGGCATCGACGTCCGCCCGAGCGCCGCCGCGGCCGAGATAGCCGACGTGCTCGCCGACCGCCGGGGCTGGACGAGGGACGGGGCCACCTCCTTCCGGCTGGTCGGCACGGGCTCGTACGACTTCGTGGTGAAGATCGCCACGCCGGGCACCGTCGACCGCATCTGCGGCGCGGCGGGCCTGCGCACCCGGGGCGAGGTGAACTGCAGCGTAGGCACGGACGTCGTGGTGAACCTCAAGCGCTGGGTGCTGGGTTCCCCGGAGTTCGACGGCCCGATCCACGAGTACCGGGCGCTGATCGTCAACCACGAGGTCGGGCACCGCATCGGTCACGGCCACGAGACCTGCCCCGGCGCCGGCCGGCCCGCCCCGGCGATGATGCAGCAGATCAAGGGTCTCAAGGGGTGCGTCGCCAACGCCTGGCCCTACGACCGCGACGGCGAGTACCTGGGCGGCCCGTCGGTGCCCTGAGCCGTGCGGCCGGGCGTTCGGCGGACGTTCGCGGGACAGCCTCCGGTGCGGCGGGTGATGATCGGACCATGACCACCACCTCGCGCTTCGACCCCCGTGCCCTGCTCGCCCAAAGCCGGCTCGGCGTGCTCGCGACGATCAAGTCGGACGGCCGCCCGCAGCTCTCGCCCGTCATGCCCGCCTACGACGCGGAGGCCGGCGTCATCCGGATCTCGACCCGCGACGGGCTGGCCAAGACCGCCAACCTGCGCCGGGACCCGCGGGCCACGCTGGAGGTGACCGCCCCGGACGGCCGGTCCTGGGCCACCGCCGAGGGCGTCGCCACGCTCACCGGACCGGGCACCGACCCGCACGGACCGGAGGTCGAGGCGCTGGTGGAGTACTACCGCGCCGCCGCGGGGGAACATCCGGACTGGGACGAGTACCGGTCGACGATGGTGGCCGACCGCCGGGTGCTGCTCACCATCACCGTCGAGCGCGTCTACGGGGCCGACATCGGCTGAACCCAAGTTTTGTGCCCGGGCGCTGATAGATCCGCCCGCCGTTTCCGTACCTCCTGGCGAATCCGTACGAGTGCGAGTCCCTCGCGTCGCCCCTGGAGGCACCATGCGCCTGTCCCGCAGCAGGATCGGAGTCGTCGTCCTGTTCGGTGCGATGACCCTGACCCTCACCGCGCTGGCCTTTCCGGCCATGCTCGGTCTGGACAAGGCCGACGGCAATCAGGACCGGGTCATCGCCAGCACCAAGTTCGGGCCGCTCACCGAGGCCGACCGGGACTTCGTGGTGAAGGTCAGGGCCGCGGGGCTGTGGGAGTACCCGCTGGGCGAGATGGTGCGGGAGCGCGGCACCACGAAGGAGATGAAGACGGCCGGCGAGCACCTGATCGTCGGGCACGCCGGTCTCGACGCGATGTGCCGCGAGATCTCCCCCGAGCTGGGCATCACGCTGCCCAACCGGGCCTCGCCGCAGCAGGAGGGCTTCGTGGCGACGGTGGACGCCAAGACCGGCAAGGAGTTCGACTCGTCGGCGGTCAACATCATGCGGGTGACGCACGGTCAGATCTTTCCGGCGATCGCCAAGATCCGGGCGTCCACCAAGAACACCCTGGTGCGGCAGCTGGCCGACCTGGCCAACGACACCGTCCTGGACCACATCACGGTGCTGGAGAAGACCGGCATGGTCGAGTACGACGAGGTCACCTTCCAGCAGACCGGCCCGGCGAAGCTGCCGCGGGAGAGGGTGACCCCGCCCCCGCCGCCCCCCGGTGAGCAGGTGCTGGTGCTCAAGCCGCGGCCCGACCTGAACGTGAACACCGCGTCCCCGACGCCCACTCCGTCCCCGGCGGCCCCCTGAGCCGTCCGGCGGGCTCGCCGCCCGCCCGGCTGAACGCGCTGAGCGCCTCGCCGAGTGCCGCCCGCCGGCTCCATCGCGCCGAGGCCCCGCCCACTCGTCCGGGAACGGCTCGACGCCATTGCGCGTTCATGGGTTGGCGGTCGACGGTGACCGCCGGACATGACCACCGGCCGCGTGCCGTACGGCGCCCGGAAGTGACGCCGTACGGTGCTGCGGCACAGGACGGCACACCGGCCGCCGGCGGGCCCCCACCCCCGCTCCCGCCCGGCCCGTCCGGGGCCGACGAGAGAGGAAGAGCGGGACGATGACCGCTTCGGGGCCGGACCGCGGCGCCACACCGGGTGAGCCGGACGAGCCCGGCGGCACGCCGCCCGTGCCGGAGCACGTGTGGCGGCTCTTCCTGGAGGACGACGAGCACGCCATCCGCGCCTCCGCGCCCAGGGAGCCCTCCGCGCGGGACCGGACCCCGGGGTGGCAGCCCGGCCCGCCCGCAAGCGGCCCGCTCGGGCCCCCGTACGCCCGGCCCGCCCCCACCCCCGCCCCCGCCCCCGCCCCCGGCACGGTCGGTGAGGCGTGGCGCCCGGAGGACCCGTGGGCCGGCCCCGGCTGGCGTGAGCTGGACCGCCGCGCCCGGCTGCGGCGGATCGGCCGGGTGATCGGCACGGCGACCGCGGTCGCCCTCGCCCTGACCGCGTGGTCGCAGCTGTCCACCGGTCCCGGAACCCCGGGCGGCGAACCGGCCGACACGATCGGGCGGCGCCTGGACGAGAGCCCCGCCCTGCCCACCCTGGCCTCCCTCGCGCCGACGGAGTCCGGCACCGCGAGCCCGGCGGCCTTCGAGCCCGCGCCGACCGCGATACCCCGGGCCTCGGCCTCTCCCTGGACCCTCGACTGAACTCGGGTGTGCGCGAGTCGCTCGCCTTCGGCCGGCGGCTCGTCTTCGCCGGGTGCCGGCGGCCCACCCTCATCGGGGCCAAATCCCTCGCCGTGGCCGCCGTCGCCACCGGCATCGCTCCCCTGCGCCGCGCCGGCGGCCCCGCTCTTCCGGCGCCCGGCGGTGGGCGCCTGGTTCGGCCCGCGCGCCGAATTCACCGCGGTCGGGCGGGCGATCTCCCGGTTCCGGACCCGCGACCGCACCCGCCGGCCGGCGGCGTCAGGCGCTGCGCTTGCGGGACGCCGTCTTCTTCGCCGTGGTCTTGGCCGTGCTCTTGGTGGCCGCGCTCTTGCCGGTGGTCTTCTTGGCGGTGCTCCCGGCCGTCGCCTTCTTGGCCGGCTGGGCGGACTTCGCCGTGGACTTCCCGGTGGCGGCCGTCGACTTCTTGGGTGCCGCCTTCTTCGCCGCCGTCTTCTTCGCCGCCGCGGACGTCGACTTCTTGCCGCCGGTCTCCTTGGGGGCCCGCCGGGACGACTTCTGGGCCCGGGACAGGGGCCGGACCTCGGCCTCCTCGGCCGGACCGGGCTCCTCGCCGCCCCGGGACTCCCGCGCCGCACGCACGCTGCTCTCCAGCGCGGCCATCAGGTCCAGCACCTTCCCGGGCCGCTCCTCCTCGCGGGCCTCGGGCGGGGCCTCGCCGGCCGACTTGGCGGCGATGACCTCCTCCAGGGCCTCCTGGTACTCGTCGTGCAGGTCGTCCAGATCGATCTCGCCGAGGGTGTCCATGAGGGCGTCCGCGAGGTCCAGCTCCTGGTCGCGGACGGTGACGCCGGCGTCCGGGGCGACGCCCTCGGGGGCGCGCACCTCGTCCGGCCAGAGCAGGCCGTGCATGGCGATGGCGTCGCCGACGACCCGGAGCATGCCGAGGCGTTCCCGGCCGCGCAGCGCGAACTTGGCGATGGCGACCCGGTTGCTGCGCTTGAGCGCCTCGCGCAGCAGCGTGTACGGCTTGGCGGCGGGGGCGCCGCTCGCCGCGAGGTAGTACGCGGAGCCCATCTGGAGCGGGTCGATGCGCTCCTCGGGCACGAAGGCGACGATCTCGATCGTCCGGGCGGTCGGGATCGGCAGGTGGGACAGGTCCTCGTCGGTGATCGGGATCATCGAGCCGTCGGCGTCCTCGTACGCCTTGCCGATCTCGGCCTGGGTGACCTCGCGGTCCTCCAGCTCGCAGACCTTGCGGTAGCGGATCCGGCCGCCGTCCTCGGTGTGGATCTGGCGGAAGGAGACCGAGTGGCTCTCGGTGGCGTTCACCAGCTTGATCGGGATGCTGACCAGGCCGAAGGAGATGGCGCCGTTCCAGATCGATCGCACGTGCAGCACCTTTCCGGTCGGGCGGTTCGTGGGTCGGTTCGCCGGGCGGTTCGTCGGGTGATTTGTCCGTGTTCCGTGCGATTCTCATGGTATGGCGCCTATCACGGAGGTGGAGGGGCGGCGGGTGGCCCTGAGCAATCTGGAGAAGGTGCTGTATCCCGCGTCCGGCTTCACCAAGGGCGAGCTGCTGCACTACTACGCGACGACCGCCGGGGTGCTGCTGCCGCATCTGCGGGACCGCGCGGTCTCCTTCCTGCGGTATCCCGACGGTCCGGACGGCCAGCTGTTCTTCACCAAGAACGTGCCGCCGGGTACGCCCGACTGGGTCACCACGGCCGAGGTCCCCCGCTCGGAGGGGCCCGCCCGGATGGTGCTGGTGCAGGACCTGCCGAGCCTGATGTGGGCGGCGAACCTGGTGACCGAGTTCCACACGCACCAGTGGACCGTCGACGACCCCGGCGAGGCCGACCGGCTGGTGTTCGACCTCGACCCGGGTCCGCCCGCGACGGTGGTGCACTGCTGCGAGGTGGCCCGGTGGCTGCGGGAGCGGCTGGCGGCGGACGGGATCGAGGCGTTCGCCAAGACGTCGGGGGCCAAGGGGCTGCACCTGCTGGCGGGGGTGCGGGGGGCGTCCTCGGAGCGGGTGTCGGAGTACGCGAAGGCGCTCGCCGTGGAGGCCGAGCGGGCGCTGCCCCGGCTGGTGGTGCACCGGATGACGCGCAGCCTGCGGCCGGGGAAGGTGTTCGTGGACTGGAGCCAGAACGCCGCCCGCAAGACCACGGCCGCCCCGTACACGGTGCGGGCCCGCCCCGATCCGGCGGTCTCCACGCCGGTGACGTGGGACGAGGTGGCGGGCTGCCGGCGGGCGGAGGAGCTGGTGTTCCGGGCGGAGGACCTCGGGCCGCGGGTACGGGACCACGGCGACCTGCTGGCGCCGCTGCTCGACCGGCGCCGGGCGGCGGCCCTGCCGTAGGCCACCGGGACCCCGGCGGGATCCGAACGGCACCCCTCAGACACGCGTCCAGGTGGCGCGGTCGCGGGCCATGGAGTGCAGGGCCTCCACGTCCGCCGGTTTGAGCACCCCTCCCCGGCGGGCCAGGTCGGGCAGCTCCCGGTCGGTGAGGACGCGGACCGCGCTCGGTGGCGCCGTGACGGTCACGTGGGCCGGGTCGACGAGGACGAGGACGGCGCGGACCTCGGCCGTCAGCGCGTAGGAGGCCCGGTCGGCGTCGGCGCGGACCCTGCGCAGCAGGGGGCGTGGTTCCCGGCGGCCCAGCGCGACCAGGGGGTCGCCGACGTGCACCCGCTGTCTGCGGGCGGGCAGTACGTGCAGCGCGAAGAGCCCGCCGGGGCCGATCAGCAGGTGGTGGACGCGGTCGCCGCCGGGCAGCGGCACGGAGTGCAGGGTGCGCCAGCCCGCGCCGTCGAGGCGGTCGAGGGCCGTGCCCGTCGCGTGCTCGGCCGCCAGGGCCCGGCGGCGCGGGTCGGGACGCAGCCGGTGCGCGGGGCCGGGGTCGCGCTCCAGGGCGATCAGCAGCGCCTCGCCGGGCCGGTTGGGGGCGAGGTCGTCGTCCGGGTGGAGGGAGAGCCGGGCCAGTTCGGCCGGGGTCGGGACCGGGGGCGGACCGACGGCGACCGGGCCGGTGAGAAAGGGGCCCAGCGCCCGGAGGACCTCGTCCCGCCGGTCGTCGCTCAGCAGGTTGACCCGGGCCGCCTCACGGTCGTACCAGGCGACGTTCCCGCCGTCCGGGAGGCAGACGTAGAGGCGGTCCCGACCGTGCCGCCGGGCCGGTACGACGCGCAGTCCGTCCATCCACACCACCCCCGCACCATGGGACCAGGCGGGGTGCCGCGGGGGCAAGAATCCGGCTACCTCGGGGAGGAGTCGGCAGACCCCCGAGACCCCCGGGCCGAGATGGGGAGGCGCTGTTGCGTACCCGCGGGATGGGATCCGACGTGCCGGCGCCGGGCCGGGCGCGGGACGGGGTCGTGCCGGGGCACTGGTTGGGCGGGCACGAGTTCCGGCGGCCGGGCGGGCGGGTGGGGTTCGCCGTGGTGCGGGACGAGTTCGACCTCGTGCAGACGCTGCTGCGGCTGCCCGGGCACGGGCCCGCCGAGGGCGTCGAGCACCACGTGTGGCCGATCCCGGACGGGCCGCTGGACGGGACGCGGCTCGCCGGGGTGATGCGGCCGGCGGAGGCCCCGAGCGAGGCGCTGGACGGGGGCGGCAAGGTCCTCGTCCGCTGTCATCACGGGTACCACCGCTCCGGGCTGGTCGTCGCGCACACGCTGATGCGCCGGGGCAGCGGCGCCGGCGAGGCGGTCCGGCCGATCCGGGCCCGGCGTTCGCCGTGGGCGCTGCACAACGAGCTGTTCGTGGCGTATCTGCGGGCCTAGGGGGTGTCGTTCGGATCTCGCCGGGGGCGTGGCCGGTCGCAAGGCACCGTCGCCTGGAGCCGGCCAGATCCAAACGACACCCCTGGCCGGCCACCGCGCGGCTGCCGGAGGACCTGGCCGAGTAGCCCGGCACGCCCGGACGCACGCAAAATGGCCTTCCGTACCGAGAGGCGTACGGTGCCGCCCACAGCCGTGCGGGACCGTCGGCGCCGCTCACCGAACCCCAGGAGTGCAGTGCTCCCGATCCGCCGTGGGCGTCCCGCCCGCGTTCCCGCCGTCGTCGCGCTGCTCCTGGCGACCGCGGCGGCCGGTGCGCTGGCGGCCTGCGGCGACTCGGGCGGGCTGCGGAGCGCGGGCGCGACCCCGGCGGCGCGGAGCCCGGCCCAGCTCTGGCCCGACCTCACCCCCGCGTCGAGTCCCGCGTACGACATCGGCGAGGTGGACAACGAGGTCGTCAAGGGCGTGCGGGTCCCCGCCGGCGGCATCCGCGAGGTGAACCCGGTGGCCGTCGTGCGGGAGGAGATCACCGCGCACCCGGACGACTACGCGGGCGCCAAGGCGCGCTACCACGAGACGTCCGTCCGGATGGCGGACTGCGGCGCCGACGGCACCGCCGGTGACCACGCGGGGTGTCCGGTGCTCCGGCCGTACTACCGCGACCTGACGGGTGACGGGCACCCCGAGATGACACTGGGTTTTCGGCTGCTGCCCGCCAAGCTGACCGCCGTGCGCGTCTACACCGTCGAGAAGGGGCGGCTCGTGCGGGTCATGTCCTACGACGACGCGGTGAGCGAGGTCGAGCTGGCCGGCCGGACGGTGATCGTCCGCTCGCCCTCGGAGGTCGCGGGCTACGAGTACCGCCTCCAGTGGACCTGGGACGCCGACCAGCGGGCCATGCTGCTCACCAGCGACGAGATGCTGCGCACCGACGACGGCGGCCTGCACACCAGGCGCCCGTCGCCGCGGGCCTCCGGGTCGCCGTCCCCGTCGCCCACGGCGAGCGCCCGGTGAGGCTCGCGCTCCCCCGGTGGGCCGGTCCGCTGGCGGTGAAGGCGGCCGTCTTCATCACCGTGATGTGCTGCGCGCTCGCCGCGCTGCTCGGCGTCCTGGTGCACGTCTCGGTCACCAACCAGACCGTCGGCCAGGCCCGTGACGTCGCCCTGACCCGGCTGGGCGAGGCTACGGAGGCGTACGAGGCCGGGGACCCGCTGCGCCGGGGCGCCGGGATCGATCCGCCCGGGCTGCCGGCCCGGCTGCGCGAGCTGGCCGTGTCGGGCCGGCGGGGCACGATGGTCGCCGAGTCCGACGGGCGCCCCACGATGTGGGCGGCGGGCCCGGCGGGCGGTGGCCGGGCGCTGGCGGTGCGGGTCGACCACTCGCAGGGCAAGCGCACCATCGACGGCCTGGACAGCGCGATCGTGTGGTCCTCGGCGCTGGCGATCGGGGCGACGCTGCTGGTCGGCGCGTTCGCCGTGACCCGGGTGACGCGCCGGCTGCACGCGACGGCACGGGTGGCGCGGCGGATCAGCGCGGGCGACCTCGACGCGCGGGTCGGCGATCCCCGGGCGCAGGATCCGACGCGGCCGCAGGACGAGGTGGCGTCGGTCGCGGGCGCGCTGGACTCGATGGCCGCCTCGCTCCAGGGCAAGCTGCTGGCCGAGCAGCGGTTCACCGCGGACGTGGCGCACGAGCTGCGCACCCCGCTCACCGGCCTGCACGCGGCGGCCGAGCTGCTGCCGCCGGGGCGCCCCACGGAGCTGGTGCGGGACCGGGTGGCGGCGCTGCGCACGCTCACCGAGGACCTGCTGGAGATCTCCCGGCTGGACAGCGGGCGGGAGCGGCTGGAGGTGGAGCCGGAGCCGCTGGGCGAGCTGGCGGAGCGGGTGGTGCGCGGCTCGGGCACCGGCACGCGGGTGGACGTCGTGCGGGACGCGCGGGTGGAGACCGACCGGCGGCGGCTGGAGCGGGTGCTCGGCAACCTGGTCGCGAACGCGCACCGGCACGGCCGGGCGCCGGTGGTGCTGACCGTGGACGGGCCGGTGATCACCGTGCGGGACCACGGGGACGGCTATCCGGACTACCTCCTGGCGCACGGCCCGCAGCGGTTCCGCACCGAGAGCGGCAGCAAGGGGCACGGACTCGGGCTGACGATCGCGCTGGGACAGGCCGAGGTGCTGGGCGCGCGGCTGGAGTTCACCAACCCGCCGGACGGCGGGGCGCTCGCCGCCCTGACGCTTCCTCAGCAGCCCTGACCCGGCGGCGGGCGCGCGGCACACGGTCCGTGCGGCGCGCGCTCCGATGGCTCAGCGTGGCGGGCGGTCGGCACCGGGCGCTCCTAATGTGGCGAACAGTCAGCTGAAGAACCGTTCGCTCCGGGAGGTACTCCCATGGCTCTGTTGTCCACGTTGTCCGTACCGTCCTCGCGCTCGCCACTGGTCCGCGGCCTGGCCACCACCCTGGCGGCCGGCGCGCTCGCCGCCGCCGTCGCCGTCACGCCCGCCGCCGCGAACGACGAGTGGGGCGGCGGGGGCTCCTCCGCCGGCGCCACCGGCGGAAACGGCGACGACTGGGGCGGCGGCGACGGCCGCCGGGAGCAGGGCCGGTACCGGGGCGTGGTCACCACCGACCGGCTCCCCCCGCTCACCTCGCCGTCCCGCGGCAGCGAGGTCATCCGGTACGCCCGCCGCGGCGAGACCGTCCGCATCCACTGCAAGGCCCCCGGCAACCGGGTGCGCGGCAATCCCCTCTGGTACCTCCTGGCGGACGGCACGTGGGCCTGGGGAGCGGCCCGCCACATCGACAACATCGGCCCGGCGCCGCGCTGGTGCTGACGCCAACGCCCCCTACACCACACCATTTGGGTAAGTTCCGGACATGACCAAGGCCGGACCCGGAACCGGAATCACCGTGGCACCAGCGGACACGCCCGCTCCCGTCGCCCGGCTCCCCCGGCGCCGGGGCATCGAACTCGCGCTCATCCTCATGGCCGTGCTGCTGTCGGTGTTCGGCTACTGCAACGTCGGACTCGCCCAGCACGGCACCCTCCCGCCCGGCGCCGCCGGTTACGGCGCGGGGCTCGGTGTGCTCGCGCTCCTCGCCCATCTGGCGGTACGGCTGCGCGCCCCCTGGGCGGACCCGCTACTGCTGCCGATCGGCGTGCTGCTCAACGGGCTCGGCCTGGTGCTGATCTACCGGCTCGACCTGGAGACGCCGGGCGACCGGGCGGCCCCCACCCAGCTGGTGTGGTCGACGCTGGGCGTCGCGCTGTTCATCGTGGTCGTCCTGCTGCTGCGCGACCACCGGGTCCTGGCCCGCTACGCCTACGTCTGCGTCGCCGCCGCGCTCGCCCTGCTCACCGTGCCGATCTTCTTCCCGGCGGTGAACGGCGCCCGCATCTGGATCCGGATCGAGGGCTTCTCCATCCAGCCCGGCGAGTTCGCCAAGGTGCTGCTCGCGGTGTTCTTCGCCGCCTACCTGGCCGCGAACCGCAGCGCGCTGGCGTACGCGGGGCGCCGCGTGTGGCGGCTGCAACTGCCCACCGGCCGCGTCCTCGGCCCGATCCTCGCCGTGTGGCTGGTCAGCGTCGGGGTCCTGGTCCTGGAGCGCGACCTCGGCACCTCGCTGCTGTTCTTCGGCCTGTTCGTGGTCCTTCTCTACGTCGCCACCGGCCGCACCGGCTGGATCGCCGTCGGCCTGCTGCTGGCCTCGCTGGGCGCGGTCGCGGTGGGCTGGCTGGAGCCGCACGTGCACACCAGGGTGGAGGACTGGCTGCACCCCTTCGCGTCCATCGAGGCGGGCGACGGACCCAACCAGCTGGCGCAGTCCCTCTTCGCCTTCGCGGCGGGCGGCGTGACCGGCACGGGCCTGGGCCTCGGGGACTCCGTGCTGATCGGCTTCGCCGTCAAGTCCGACTTCATCCTCGCGACCGCCGGGGAGGAGCTGGGCTTCCTCGGACTGACCGCGGTCTTCCTGCTGTACGGGCTGCTGGTGGAGCGCGGGTACCGGGCGGGCCTCGCCGCGCGCGACCCCTTCGGCCGGCTGCTCGCGGTCGGCCTCTCCTCGATCGTGGCGCTCCAGGTGTTCGTCATCGCGGGCGGCGTGACCGGGCTGATCCCGCTGACCGGCATGGCGATGCCGTTCCTGGCCCAGGGCGGGTCCTCGGTGGTCACCAACTGGGCGATCGTGGCGCTGCTGATCCGGCTCAGCCACGCGGCCCGGCGCGGGACGCCCTCGTGACCCGGCACATCCGGCACGCGGCCCTCTTCTGCGCCCTGCTGCTGGTGGCGCTGGTGGTGAACGCGGCCCGGGTGCAGATCGTCCGGGCCCCGGAGTACGAAGGGAACCCGGCCAACCGCCGCCCCGACATCGCCCGCTACCAGCAGCCGCGCGGCGACATCCTGGTCGGCGGCGAGGCGGTGACGGGCTCCCGGGACACCGGGGAGCACCTGCGCTACGAACGGACCTACGCGAACGGGCCGATGTACGCGCCGGTCACCGGCTTCGCCTCGCAGGCGTACGGGACGAGTCTGCTGGAGCACGCGGAGGACGGCCTGCTGTCCGGCGCCGACCCGATGCTCGCGCCGCTCCCGCTGTGGAACGACGTCACCGGCGCCCACAACCCGGGGGGCGACGTCGTGACGACGATCGACGGGGCCGCGCAGCGGGCGGCGTTCGAGGGGCTCGGCCGGCGCCCGGGCGCGGTGGCCGCGATCGAACCGGCCACGGGGCGGATCCTGGCACTGGTGTCCACGCCGTCGTACGACCCCGCGCTGCTGTCCGGCAACAGCGCGGCGGCCAACCGGACCTGGGACCGGCTGAACGGCGACCCGGGCAAGCCGATGCTCAACCGGGCGGTGCGCCGGACCTATCCGCCGGGTTCGACCTTCAAGGTGGTCACCGCGGCGGCGGCACTGGACGCGGGCGTGATCCGGGACCTGGACGCGTCGACCCGCTCCCCCGACCCGTACCCCCTCCCCGGCACCCGCACCCGGCTGACGAACGAGGCCGACGGCTGCCGCAACGCCTCGCTGCGGGAGGCGTTCGAGTGGTCCTGCAACACGGTGTTCGCCAAGCTCGGCGTGGACGTGGGGGTGACGGACATGACCGCCATGGCGGAGGCGTTCGGCTTCAACGACGACGCGGTGCGGATCCCGTTCGCCGTCTCGCGCTCCACCTTCGACACCTCGGTCGACCGGGCGCAGCTCGGGCTGGCGTCGATCGGGCAGTACAACACCCGGGCCACCCCGCTCCAGATGGCGATGGTGGCGGCGGCCGTGGCGGGCGGCGGCCAGGTGCGCTCGCCGTACCTGGTGGAGCGGACCCAGCGGGCGGGCGGCAGCCTGGTGGCGACGGCCGGGTCCCGGCCCTCGCGCGAGGTGATGCGGCCGTCGACGGCTGCGCGGCTCAAGGAGCTGATGACCGGCGTGGTGGAGAGCGGCACCGGGGCGAACGCCGCGATCCCCGGGGCCACCGTCGGGGGCAAGACCGGCACGGCCCAGCACGGCGTCGGCAACTCGGGGACGCCGTACGCCTGGTTCGTCTCCTGGGCCCAGCGCGATGGGGACATGGAGCCGAAGGTCGCGGTCGCCGTGGTGGTCGAGGGCACGGCGGCGGATCGTGAGCGTGTGAGCGGGGGCGGCCTGGCGGCGCCGATCGCGCGGTCGGTGATGGAGGCGGTGCTCAAGCCCTGAGACGGGGGTACCACCGCGCCGACGGCCCGACCTAACGTTCGGTACATGACTGACGCCGTGTACGAACTCGCCCAGGTCAACATCGCTCGCCTCAAGGCCCCTTTGGACTCACCGCAGTTGAAGGACTTCATGGACGCGCTCGACCCGGTGAACGCCGCGGCGGACGCCGCCGACGGGTTCGTGTGGCGGCTCCAGAGCGAGGCGGGGGACGCGACCGACATCCCCGTCTTCGGGGACTCCTGGCTGATCATCAACATGTCGGTGTGGCGGGACGCGGACGCCCTGACGGCCTTCATGTACCAGGGGCGGCACCGGGAGATGCCGGCCCGCCGGCGGGAGTGGTTCGAGCGGCTCGCGGAGGCGGTCACCACCTTGTGGTGGGTCCCGGCGGGGCACCGGCCCACGGTCGCGGAGGCGGAGACGCGGCTGCTGCACCTGAGGACGCACGGGCCCACGCCGTACGCGTTCACGCTGCGGACCTCCTTCCCGGCGGGGGCGACGGCGCCGGAGACGGGCGAGGTGCCGGAGGGGCTGGGCTGCTCGCCCTGACAACCTGAGCGCCACTCACTTCTTTACTCGCGGTCAACAAGTCGTGCGCGGGGGATTGACGAGCTTGCTGACACGCAGTCTCATAAGACGAGTCAGTCAGAGTGACCGCGGGTAACACGACTAGGTGGGACAGCCATGACGACCCTGACGGAAGCCGACGCGCTCGACGGTCTGCGCGACGCGCTCGGCCTGCTCAAGGACCGTGAGCAGGTGGCCGAACGGCTGCTGGACTCGTCCGCCAAGCACTCCTTCGACCCGGACAAGGAGCTGGACTGGGAGGCGCCGTTCGAGGACGGCAAGTGGTTCTGGCCGCCGGAGCTGGTGTCGCTGTACGACACCCCGATGTGGAAGCGGATGAGCGAGGAGCAGCGCATCGTGCTCTCCCAGCACGAGGCCGCCGCGCTCGCCTCCCTCGGCATCTGGTTCGAGCTGATCCTCATGCAGCTGCTGGTGCGGCACATCTACGACAAGGCGGCGACGAGCGCGCACGTGCGCTACGCGCTGACCGAGATCGAGGACGAGTGCCGGCACTCCAAGATGTTCGCCCGGCTGATAACCCGCGGCGAGACGCCCTGGTACCCGGTGAGCCCGATCCACCAGCACCTCGGCCGCCTCTTCAAGACGATCTCCACCACGCCCGGCTCCTTCACCGCCACGCTGCTCGGCGAGGAGGTCCTGGACTGGATGCAGCGGCTGACCTTCCCCGACGAGCGGATCCAGCCGCTGGTCCGGGGCGTCACGCGCATCCACGTCGTGGAGGAGGCCCGGCACGTGCGCTACGCCCGTGAGGAGCTGCGCCGCCAGATGGTGACGGCCCCGAAGTGGTCGCAGGAGTTCACCCGGATCACCTCCGGCGAGTTCGCCCGTGTCTTCTCCGTCGCCTTCGTCAACCCGGAGGTCTACACGAACGTGGGCCTCGACAAGCGCGAGGCCCTGGCGCAGGTCAAGGCCAGCGGCCACCGCCGGGAGATCATGCAGACCGGCGCGAAGCGCCTCACCGACTTCTTGGACGACATCGGGGTCCTGCGGGGGGTCGGACGGCGGCTGTGGAGGTCGTCGGGACTGCTGGCCTAGCGAGGCCGGTACGGGCCGCTCACGTGCGGGGTGGCCGGGAGGTGCGGGTTACGCTGCGGTTCATGACCCCGCAGGCTCCCACCCCCGCCTACCGCCGGCTCAGCGTCGAGGAGCGCCGCGTCCAGCTGCTCGACGCGGCGCTCGCGCTCTTCGCGCACCGGCCCCCGGAGGACGTCTCCCTCGACGACGTGGCCGAGCAGGCCGGGGTCTCGCGGCCGCTGGTGTACCGGTACTTCCCGGGCGGCAAGCAGCAGCTGTACGAGGCCGCGCTGCGGTCGGCCGCCGACGAGCTGCGGCTCTGCTTCGACGAGCCCCGCGAGGGACCGCTGCTGGCCCGGCTGACCCGGGCCCTGGACCGCTACCTCACCTTCGTCGACCAGCACGACACCGGCTTCAGCGCGCTGCTGCGCGGCGGCAGCGTGGCGGAGACCTCGCGGACCTCCTCCATCGTGGACGGGGTGCGCCGGGCCGCGGCCGAGCACATCATGAGCCACCTGGACGTGGCCGAGCCCGGCCCCCGGTTGCGGATGACCGTCCGGATGTGGATCACGGCGGTGGAGGCGGCCTCGCTGATCTGGCTGGACGAGGAGAAGCAGCCGCCCCTCGACGAGCTGCGGGACTGGCTCGTGGAGCAGTTCCTCGCGGTGCTGACGGTCACCGCCCGACGCGACCCGCAGACCTCGGCGCTGGTCGAGGCGGTGGCGGCGGACATCTGACACCGCCGCTCGGATCACTGACACTGGTGCCGTGAAGAGCGAAGACACCCCCTTCGAGGGCGGCCCGATGGACGGGCGGGTGCTGCCCGTCCTGGTCGGCATGACCGGGCACCCGCCGAAGACGTACCGCATCCCCGTACCGGACCCGGACGGCGGGCCGCCCACGGTGCTCGTCTACCGGCGCGTGCCTCGCGACGGGCGCGGCGGACTCGGGTTCGCCCGCTGGAAGTACGCGTACGACCCCGAGGGCCGGCTCGGCTCCGGCCGGAAGTGGCCCTGGTCCAAGCCGGACCCGAAGGCCGGACCGGGCGCCGCTCCAGACGCCACGCCGGGCGGCAAGCCGGACGACGCCGACGGGTGACCCCGTTGCGCCGAACCGCCCACACTCGGCGCGCGGAACCCACGGGCACGTCACAGGCTCGCGGTGCGGAGCGGACCCGCCGCCCCGCAGCGGAGGTGATGACGTGTCAGGAAGGCTTCTGCGTCTGGTGTGTACGGCGGCGATGGCGGCCGGGATCGCCCTGGCGCCCGGACCCGCCGCGGCCGCGCCCGAACCCGGCGGGGCCGGCGCGGGCCGCCCCCTGTCGGAACTGCTGACGGACCTTCAGGAGCTGTACCGGGAGGCGGAGAAGGCCACCGAGACCTACAACGGCACCGAGGTGCGGCTGACCCGGCAGCGGGCCGAGGTACGGCGGCTGGACGCCGAACTGGCCCGGACCCGGCACTCGCTGAGCGACAGCCGGGGCGCGGCCGGGCGGCTGGCCCGGCAGCAGTACCAGAACAGCAGCGACCTCTCCCCCTATCTGCGGCTGCTGCTGGCCCGCGATCCGCAGCACGCCCTCGACCAGGGCCATGTGATCGGGCAGCTGGCCCGGGAACGCGCCGAGACGGTGGGCCGCCTGACCGGCGACACGAAGAAGGCCGACGAGCTGGCCCGGCGGGCGCGCGAGGCCCTGGACGCGCAACGCTCCCTCGCCGTACGCCAGGTCGGCGAGCGGGACGCCGTACGCGACCGGCTGCACGCCGTCGAGGAGCTGCTGGCCTCGCTCAGCCCCGCGGAGCTGGCCGCGCTGGCGGAGTTCGAGCGGAGCGGGATCGCCGACGCGCAGGAGCGGTTCATGGCGTCCGGCGCGCTCGGCGACGACGCCAAGCCGTCGGGGGCGGGCGACCGGGCGGTGCGCTTCGCGGTGGAGCAGCTCGGCAAGCCGTACGAATGGGGCGCGGAGGGCCCGGCGTCGTACGACTGCTCGGGGCTCACCTCGGTGGCCTGGGGCCGGGCCGGGACGGCGATCCCCCGGACCAGCCAGGAGCAGTGGGCCCGGCTGGACCGTGTGCCGCTCGGCGAACTGCGGCCGGGTGACCTCGTCGTGTACTTCCCCGAGGCCACCCACGTCGCGATGTACCTCGGTGACGGCATGGTCGTCCAGGCCCCCCGCCCCGGCGCCGAGGTCAAGGTCTCCCCGATCGCCGCCAACCCGGTCCTGGGCGCGGTGCGCCCCGACCCCGCGGGTGAGCCCTTGGCGCGCTACACCCCACCGGGACTCCCCGAGGGGGCGACGGACGGATCGGACGAGGGGTACGCCACGGCGGGGCCGCCGCGTGTACACGCACGCGGGTGAAACGAGCCGGGCGCCCGCCGGTCGTCCGCCGACGGCCTCAAGGGCATCCCCCGGGGTCGGCGTCCCCACCGAGCCCGAGAGGAGCCCCACCGCCGCCCGTAGCCGTCCGGCAGGGGCGCGTGGGCCGAACGCGGCGAGAGTCCACGTCCGTCCGCCGGAGGCCTACGCTCCGGAGATCTCGGCGAGGTAGGCCTCGGTCTTCGCCGGCTCGTAGAAGAAGTTCTCGAAGTCGGACGGGTCGTTGAAGCCGTTGGCGAAGCGGTCGGCGGCGGGCTGGAGCTGACCGGCGGCGCCGATGAGGTTCAGGATGTGCTCCGGCGGCGGCGCGAGCATGGCGTTCGTCCACTTGGTGACGTGCTGGGCGGTCTGCCAGTAGCGGTCGAAGGTCTGCCGCATCCACGCCTCGTCGAACTCCCCGTCGCCCTGTTCCAGGATCGAGGCGAGGTAGGCGGCCGCGCACTTGGAGGCGGAGTTGGAGCCCTGACCGGTGATCGGGTCGTTGGCGACGACCACGTCGGCCACGCCGAGGACCAGACCGCCGCCGGGGAGCCGGCCGATCGGGTTGCGGACGGTGGGGGCGTAGCGGCCGGCCAGCGTGCCGCCGGCGTCGGTCAGCTCGACCTTGGTGGCCCGGGCGTACTCCCAGGGCACGAACTTCTCCATGAGCTCCAGGGTCAGGGAGAGGTGCTCGGCCGGGTCCTTGACGTCCTTGAAGGCGTCCAGCGGGCCGCCGGGTATGCCCTCCCAGAACAGGATGTCCGCGCGGCCGGAGGTGGTGAACGTCGGCATGATGAACAGCTCGCCGACGCCGGGGACCAGGTTGCAGCGGACGGCCTCGGTCTCCGGGTGCTCCGGGCGCGGGCCCAGCCCGTGCACGTAGGCCACCGCGAGGGCGCGCTGCGGCTCGGCGTACGGGGAGCGGGAGGCGTCGCGGCCGAACATCTGGACCAGCTCGCCCTTGCCCGCGGAGACCAGCACCAGGTCGTAGGCGCGGGAGAAGTAGTCCAGGTCGCCGACGGCCGCGCCGTGGATGACCAGCTGGCCGCCGCGCTGGGCGAAGGTCTCCATCCAGCCGGCCATCTTCACCCGCTGGTCGACGGACTGCGCGAAGCCGTCGAGCCGGCCCAGCCAGTCGATCGCGCGCTGGGTCGGGCCCGGGTCGTGCGAGCCGGGAGCGGCGACCGAGACGCCGAGTCCCTCGATCTTCGGGGCCTGGGACTCCCAGAAGTTCAGCTGGAGGTCGCGCTCGTGCTGGAGTGCCGTGTGGAACATGCACTGCGTCGACATGACCCGGCCGGTGCGGATCTCGTCCGCGGTCCGGTTGGACATCAGGGTGACCTCGTAGCCGTGCGACTGGAGGCCGAGGGCGAGCTGGAGACCGGACTGGCCGGCTCCGACGACGAGTATCTTCCGCATGCGGGGGACGCTCCTAAGGGGACTGCTCGGGGACTACTCGGGGGTTTCGTCGAGCGCGTGGCCCACGAGGGACAAGAGGGTCTCGATGGCCGAGATCCGACGGCGCGCATCCATGATCATTACAGGTATGTGCGCGGGGATCGTCAGCGCCTCCCGCACGTCCTCCGCCCCGAACAGCTCGCTGCCGTCGAAGTGGTTCACGGCGACGACGTACGGCAGTCCGCAGCTCTCGAAGTAGTCCAGCGCCGGGAAGCAGTCCTTCAGGCGCCGGGTGTCGGCCAGCACGACGGCGCCGATCGCGCCGCGCACCAGGTCGTCCCACATGAACCAGAACCGCTGCTGGCCCGGCGTGCCGAACAGGTAGAGCACCAGGTCGTCGTCGAGCGTGATGCGGCCGAAGTCCATGGCCACGGTGGTGGTGAGCTTGCCCGGGGTGGCGGTGAGGTCGTCGGTCTCCTCGCTCGCCTCGGTCATCAGCGCCTCGGTCTGCAGGGGCGTGATCTCCGAGACGGCGGTGACCAGCGTGGTCTTGCCGACGCCGAAACCGCCCGCCACCACGATCTTCGTGGCTATGGGCGCGCGGGTCGGGTCCGTCTGCCAGGGCTGTGCGGGCTCGTCGGGGTCGACGAGCGGGGAGACGCCGGAGGCGGCGGCGTCAGAGACGACGGAGTCCACTGAGCACCCTTTCGAGCAGAGCGCGGTCCGGGCGGCCCGTGCCGTGGCCGGTCCCGGTGCCGTACACACGGATCTTTCCCTGGTCCGCCAGGTCGCTGAGGAGCACGCGGACCACGCCGAGCGGCATCTTCAGCAGCGCGGCGATCTCGGCCACCGTACGCATACGGCGGCACAGTTCGACGATGGCCCGCATCTCCGGCATCACGCGGGAGGTCAGGCCGCCGTTCGTCAGTTCCTTGCGCTCCTCGGCGGCTTCGAGCGCGGCGGTGCCGGCCGTGGCGCCGACGAACGTCTCGACCAGCAGGACGTGGCCGAAGCGGGTCCGTCCGCCGGTGAGCGAGTAGGGGCGTACGCGGGCGGGTTTGCGGTCTGCGCCGCGTACGGGGAGGTTCCCCCGGCTGTTCCCGGGACTGCTGCTCATCGGGCGCTCCCCGTCGACTCGGACTCCAGGGACTTCCGCAGCTCGCTGCGGAGTTCGGGCGTCAGGACATGGCCGGCGCGGCCGACGAAGAGCGCCATGTGGTACGCGACGACACTCATGTCGCAGTCCGCGGAGCCGTGCACGCCGAGCAGCGAGCCGTCGCTGATCGACATCACGAACAGGCTGCCCTCGTCCATCGCGACCATCGTGTGCTTCACCGTGCCGAAGTCCATCAGCCGGGCGGCGCCGATCGTCAGGCTGCCCACGCCGGAGACGACGGTGGCGAGGTCGGCCGCCGAGCCGCGGGGACCGGTGCGGGGCGCTTCGCGGACCTGCCGGGCCTCCTCGTTCCGACCGGGGTCGGAGGAGAGGAGCAGGAGGCCGTCGGAGGAGACCACCGCGACCGATTGGATGCCGGGCACCTCCTCCACGAGGTTGGTCAGCAGCCAGTGGAGATTGCGGGCCTCACTGCTCAGACCGAAGGTACTGGGCGCGGTCAACTGCTTGCCTCCTCGACGGTGCCCCCCGTGGCTTCTTCGGTTGTGTCCGCCGCGGCGATCTCCGCCTCGACGTCGCGTCGTCCGGCTTCCGCCCCCTGGCGGAATCCTCCCAGGCGGCGGCGGAGTGCCTCGGCGTCGACGGAGCCCGAGGTGCGCGGCCGCGGTGCCGTCGCGGGTGTGCTGAGTTTCGGGGTCCGCTTGGGCAGGCCCTTGTCGGTGACGGGTTCGGCCTCGTCCGGCGCGCGGTCGTGGGCGTCGGGGCCGACGGCGTACGGGTCGCGTGCGGGCTCCGGTCCGGGAGCGGGCTCCGGGTCCGCGGCGGGCTCCAGGTCCGGTGGTCCGGCCTGGGCCGGGAGCAGGAGCGCCATCGTGGTGTCGTCGGGGAGGTCCCGGCCCAGGGCGGCGGTCTCGTCCCGGGAGCCGGGCGCGTCGGTGTCCCCTGCGTCGCTCTCGGCGGCCGGTGCGCCCTCCGGCTCCGGTTCCGGCTCCGGTGCGTCCGCGGTGGCCGGTGCGGCGGTAACGTCCCCCTCCGCGCGCCGTACGGCCTCCTCCGCCGAAGCCACCAGCGGGTCCGCGCTCCGGTGCGCACCCTTCGTCGCGCGCCCGTGCAGGACGTTGGAGTTGGCCTCCGCAGTGGCGCCGGGCAGGGAGAAGGACCCCGTGCCGTCGGACACCGGCACGGTCGGGGCCAGTGCCGCCGGCGGGGCCGGTGCGAGCAGCGGAGCGGGCAGGACGAGGACGGCCGCGACCCCGCCCTGCTTCTGCTCCCGCAGCCGCACGCGCGCCCCGTGCCGGTGGGCGAGCCGGGCGACCACGTAGAGGCCGAGCCCGAGACCGTCCTCGCCCTCCTGGTCGTACGGCGCCTGCGGGTCGAAGTCGGTGAGGCGGGCGTTGAGCCGCTGGAGCCGGTCGGTGGCCATGCCGATGCCCTCGTCCTGGACGGAGAGCATCACCTCGCCGTTCTCCAGCAGCCAGCCGGAGACCTCGACGGGCAGGTCGGGAGGCGAGAACGAGGTGGCGTTCTCCATCAGTTCGGCGAGCAGGTGCGAGAGGTCGTCGGCGGCGAACCCGGCGACGTGCGCGTGCGGCGGCAGCGCGGCGATACGGACCCGCTCGTACCGCTCGATCTCGCTCACCGCGGCCCGGACCACGTCGACCAGCGGCACCGGTGAGGCGCTGTGCTGGACGTGTTCGGTGCCGGCCAGGACGAGGAGGTTCTCGCTGTGCCGGCGCATGACGGTGGCGAAGTGGTCGAGCTTGAACAGGGTGGACAGCCGGTCCGGGTCCTGTTCGCGCTCCTCCAGGCTCTCGATGACGGCGAGTTGCCGCTCGACCAGGCCGAGGGTGCGCAGCGCGAGGTTGACGAAGGTGGAGCCGATGCTCTTGCGCACCACGTCGAGGCGGGCGGCCGACTCGGCGAGTTCGGCGCGCAGTTCCTCGCGGGCGTCGGCCATCTTCTGGCGCTGGCCGACGAGGTGCTTGCGGTCGGACTCCAGCGTGTTGACCCGCTCGGCGAGCGTCGCGGCGTGCGCGTGCAGGGCGTTGACGGAGCGGACGACCTGGGCGAACTCGTCGTTGCGGCCGGTGAAGGCGACCGGTTCCTCGGCCGCCATGTCCTCCGCGCCGGCCAGCCGTGCCGAACCCCGGCGCAGCACCGACAGCGGGCGGGTGAGGGTGCGGGCCATGGCGGTGGCGATGCCGAGGGCGAGCAGGATCAGGGCGCCGAGGGCGGCGACCCGGATCTCCAGCGCGGTGACGTCGTCGTCGCGCAGCTGCTCCAGCGCCGTGGTGCGCTTCTCGTAGAGGGCGGACTCGGCGCCGCGCATCGCGTCGACGCGGGCGGAGAGGGCGGCGTCGAGCCGCTTGGTGCTGGTGCCGAGGTCGTCGTCGGAGAGCGTCGGTTCGTCGGTGAGCCCGGCGAGGTACTTCTCGGCGGAGTTGACCTCGGGCCCGGCGACGGTGGCGTCGAAGCTGCTCCGCGCCTCCTTGGGGGCGCCCTCGCGGAAGTCGGCGAGCGCCGCGTCGGAGCGCACCCGGGCCTGCTGGGCGGCGGCGGCGAGCGCGTCGCGCTGCTTGGCGTCCGCGTCCGAGGAGCTGGTCGTCTCGGTGGGCAGGCCGGTGATCGGGTCGATGACGGTCCGGGTGCTGCTGGGCACGGAGAGCGCGGCGAGCAGGAGGCCACGGGTGGCGGCGGCCTGCTGGACGGCGGTGTCCAGTTCGGCCAGCGCGTAGGCGCCGGCGCCCGCGCGGGGCGGCATCTCCTCGGCCAGGGCGTGGAGTTCGGTGATGGCCTCGGAGTACGCCTGGTGGGATTCGAGGGCGGTGCTCTTGCCGGTGAGGGCGGCCCGGCGCAGGGCGGCGATGGCGTCCAGGTCCTCGCGCAGGGCGGAGGGCGTGTCGGTGTCGGCGCGCAACTCCTCGACCTGCCGGTCCACGCGGGCGCTGCGCTGCTCGGAGGGCGCCTTGTCCTCGGGCCGGCCGGCCGCGATGTAGGGGGTGACCTCGTCGCGCTCGTCGGCGAGGGAGTGGGCGAGGCTGAGCGCGCCCTGGGTGCGTTCGGCGAGCGTCACCAGTTCCTGGGAGTCGTGCAGTTGCCCGGAGGCGGTCACGACCGAGGGGGCGCCGGCCGCGGCGACGGCTGCGGCCACGACCGCCACGGCGACGATCAGGCGGTTGCGTACGTGGGTGGGACGACCCTTGCCGACGGGGGTCTCCGGCGGTGCCGGGGTAGAGGTGCCGGGGGTGCGCTCAGCGCTCCCCGCGGGGGCCGTCTGCTTGTCTGTGCGACGAGGCCGCGTCTTCTGCACCGGTGCTCGCATTCCTCACTCGTGTACCCGTGGGCCCGGGTGGCGCTCCGTCAACTGGCCGGTCGGCGCAGGCATCCTCCGCCGAGCTCCGGGCCGTGCCCCGGCCGCCGGCAGCGCGTCGGGCGGGGAGACCGCGTGAGCGGGGCAGGCCCCCCACAGTTTCCCGACCCTCCCAGTGCCGGTGGGTGGTGAGCACGCATCATCCGACCCGCCACCCGAAGGAGTGAACCCCGGACGGGAGTTGGTGGGCAAGTTCCCCCGGCGCGTGCGACTCGGGTGTGCGGCGAGCCGGTTGGACGTCTGCGACGGGCGGTGGCACTATGTGCCGCCACGTGTCGTCCGGGCATGTGATTCCACCCCAAATCAGGCGCCTGACCTGCACCGGCGCGCGGGTTCCGGGGGAATCCGTGGAGGGTGCCAGCCTTTTGCGGACCCTGTGAAGGGGTCGTGCAGACTGGCCGGATGCGCACCGAACTCGTCTCGGAACCCGGACTGGCCGACCACCCCAACGAGGACTTCGCGAGCGTCGGACTACCGGCCTCGGGGCAGGGCGGCTCACTCGTCGTGCTGGACGGGGTGACACCTCCGCGGACCGGGACGGGGTGTCTGCATTCCGTGCCCTGGTTCACGGCCCACCTCGGCGGCGCGCTGACCGAACTGACCGTTTCACTGCCGGATGTCCCCCTCGTCGACGCGCTGTCCCGCGCCATCGCGCGTACCTCTGCGGCACACGCGGAAACCTGTGACCTTTCTCACCCGCGCACCCCGCAGGCAACCGTGGTCGTCGCCCGCTGGTCACCCGCCGAGGTCGAGTACCTGGTCCTCTCCGACTCCGCCCTGCTGGTGGAGGCGCCCGACGGCGCGGTCTCGGCCGTCCTGGACGACCGGCTGGCCCGGATCCCCCGCTCGGCGCTCGCCACGGACGCGATGGTGGACGCCGACCTGCGCAACAAGGAGGGCGGTTTCTACACGGCCGCGGCCGATCCGGCGGTGGCGGCGCGCGCGGTGACGGGGGTGCTGCCGCGCGGCGAGGTGCGGACCCTGGCGGCGCTGACGGACGGGGCCGGGCGGTGGGTGGAGAAGTTCCGGGAGGGCGACTGGACGGACTGCCTCACCCTGCTGCGCAAGCGGGGCGCGCGAGCCCTGGTGGACCGCGTACGGGAGCTGGAGCGGACGGACGCGGCGGGCACCCGCGCGCACCTCGGCCGCAGCAAGACCCACGACGACGCGACGGTGGTGTACGCGGAGTTGTGAGGCCTGGGGGCCGGGGCTACTTCTCCATCCCGCGGTTCAGTTCGTGCAGCAGGCGGGCCAGTTCCGAGACCTCGCGCGGGTCCCAGTCGGCGAGCCGGCCGGCGTAGCGGGCGCGGCGGGCCTCGCGTACCCGGCCGACGCGGTCCTGGCCCTCCCGGGTCAGGGTGACGAGCCAGGCGCGGCCGTCGGCGGGGTCGGGTTCGCGGGCGACGAGGCCGAGATCCTCCAGGGCGCGCAGCTGCCGGGACATGGTGGCCTTGCCGACGCCGATGTAGGCGGCGAGGTCGGTGGCCCGCTGCCCGCCGCACTCCCCGAGCCGCACGAGAAGGCCGTACGCGGACGACTCCAGGTCGGGGTGGACCTCCCGGGCCATCTCGCCCTGGTTGGCCCGGGCGCGCCGCAGCAGGACCGTCAACTCCCGCTCCAGCGCCAGGAACTCCGGCTGGTTCACACCACTGCCGGCAAGCTCGGATTCGACTGCGCGACCGTCGCCGTTCCCGCTTTCGTGCACGTCAGCCCCTGCCTCGGTTCTTTCCGGTTTTTCCCGGTCCTGAAAGTTTCCGCCACGGTCCGTCATCACCGCAGCTTGGCAAGTATTTCGCAGGCTTAGACCAACGGCAGCTTCCGGTCCCCCTTCCCACCTCCCGTTCTACGTGCGTAGCGTCGTCACCGGACCCACGAATGGCATGCCCACGCCACACACGGGTTCTCCTCCCCACTCACGCATCCCCCACCAGGGGGGTGTCGTTCGGATCTGGCCGGCTCCGGGCAACGGTGCCTCGCAGCCGACCCGAGTGGGGTCTGGTGCGTGCGGCTGCAAGGCGGAGGAGGGCGACAGGGCGGAGCCCTGGCAACCGACGACGCCGCAGATGCGCGTACCGGCCCCCGCGACCCCGGCAAGAGCCGAACGACACCCCCCGGGCCCCACCGAGCCATCGGAGGCACGTCATGCTCGTGCACAGATCCGGATCGGCCCGCGGCCGGCGTCTCGCCGTCACCGGGATCCTGCTCGCCGCCCTCTCCCTGGTGTCCGCCCTCCCCGCGCAGGCGGCGTCGGCCGCCGACACCCCGCCGCGCGGCTCCGCCCACATGGGCATGGGCGTCCTCGAACACGACGGGAGCCACGGCATCCCGGTCCCGGGCGACGCCGCCCAGACGGAGGGCGTCGACGTCTCCAGCCACCAGGGCAACGTCGCCTGGTCGACCCTGTGGAACAGCGGGGTCAAGTGGGCCTACGTCAAGGCCACCGAGGGGACGTACTACACCAACCCGTACTTCGCCCAGCAGTACAACGGCTCGTACAACGTCGGGATGATCCGCGGCGCCTACCACTTCGCCACCCCGGACAGCGCGAGCGGCGCCGCCCAGGCCAACTACTTCGTCGACCACGGCGGCGGCTGGTCCAGGGACGGCAGGACGCTGCCGGGGGCGCTCGACATCGAGTGGAACCCGTACGGCGCCGCCTGCTACGGCAAGACGCAGAGCCAGATGGTCTCCTGGATCCGCGACTTCCTGAACACGTACAAGGCCCGCACCGGCCGGGACGCCGTGATCTACACGGCCACCAGCTGGTGGACCCAGTGCACCGGCAACTACGGCGGCTTCGCCGCGAACAACCCGCTGTGGATCGCCCGGTACGCCGCGTCGGTGGGCACGCTGCCGGCCGGCTGGGGCTACTACACGATGTGGCAGTACACGTCGTCCGGTCCGACGGTCGGCGACCACAACAGGTTCAACGGCGCGCTCGACCGCGTGCAGGCGCTCGCCAACGGCTGACCCGGCGCCGGCGCCGGCCGCCCGGGCCGCGGCGGCCGGCGCCGGCCCACGTCACCGGGCCCGGTCGCCGTCCCCCGCGCCGCGCCTGCCCGTCCGCACCGCGCCGACGCTCGCCGCCACCACCAGCGCGACGGCCAGGCACTGCGGCAGGGAGAGGCCCTGGTCCAGGACGAGGAAGCCGGCCAGCGCCGCGATCGCCGGGGCCAGGCTCATCAGAACCGCGAACGTGGGTGCCGGAAGCCGCCGCAGGGCCAGGAGTTCCAGGGTGTAGGGCAGTCCGGAGGAGAGCAGGGCCACGGCCGCCCCGAGGCCGAGCACCGACGGCTGGAGCAGCGCCGTACCCGCCGACCCGATCCCCAGCGGGAGGCTCAGCAGCGCGGCCACGGCCATCGCCAGGGCCAGCCCGTCGAGCCGGGCGAAACGGGCGCCGGCCCGCGCGTTGAGGACGATGTACGCCGCCCACATCGCACCCGCGCCGAGGGCCAGGGCGACACCCGCCGGGCTCAGTTCGGCGAAGCCCTCGTGCCCGAGGAGGGCGACACCGGCGAGGGCCAGCGCCGCCCAGACCAGGCTCAGGGCGCGGCGGGCGCCGAACACGCTCAGGGCGAGCGGGCCGAGCACCTCCAGGGTGACGGCCGGACCGAGCGGGATCCGTTCGATCGCCTGGTAGAAGAGGAGGTTCATGCCGCCCAGGGCCACCCCGAACGCGGTCACGACGGCCCAGTCGGTGCGGCTGTGGCCACGCAGGCGGGGACGGCAGACGGCCGTCAGCAGCAGCGCCGCGAGCGTCACCCGCAGCGCCACCACGCCGAAGGCACCGGCCCGCGGAAACAGCAGGGCCGCCACGGCCGAGCCGAACTGTACGGAGACCGTGCCGGCCAGCACCATCGCGATGCCGGTGAGGCTGCCCGCGCCGGGCGGGGCGACGGTGGTGCGGGAAGTGGGTGTGACCGCGGGCTGCGCGGCGAGGGCCGCGTGGGTCGTCTCTGCCATGGCCTCCACGCTAGGAATCCGGGCGCGGCCCGTGAAATGCCTGTCCGTCCACGGTTATGCTCACGAGGCATGACCATGGAGCTGCGCCATCTGCGGGCCTTCCTCGCGATCGCCGAGGAGGGCACGATCACGCGCGCCGCGGCGCTCCTGCACACCGGCCAGCCCGCGCTCTCCCGCACGCTGCGCCAGTTGGAGACCCACCTCGGCACCCGCCTCGTGGACCGCTCCACGCATCACCTGGAGCTGACGGCCGCCGGACGCGGCTTCCGGGACCGGGCGGCGGCCGCGCTGGCCGCCGTGGACGCGGTCTTCGACCCGCGCTCGCCGGGCGCGCTGCCGCTGCGCCTCGGCCACCCCTGGGCGGCACTCGGCGACCACACCGTCCCGCTGCTGCGCCGCTGGGACGAGGAGCACCCTGACGTACCGCTGGAGCTGCGCCGGATCGACGACCGCACCGCCGGGCTGACCCGCGGCGAGGTCGACGTGGCACTGCTGCGCGGGGCGCTCGACGCGCCGGGACTGGTCACGGAGCTGCTGAAGCGGGAGGAGCGGGTGGCGGTGGTCCCCGCGGACAGCGAGCTGGCCGGACGGGAGTCCCTGACGCTGGCGGACCTCCGGTCGTGGCCGATCGCCCTGAACACGGTGGCCGGGACCACCACGCTCGACCTGTGGCCGCCGGAGGCGCGGCCCACGGCGACGATCGAGGTCACCAACACGGACGAGTGGCTGACCGCGATCGCCGCGGGACGGGCGGTCGGCGTCTCGACCTCGGCCACCCCGCGGCTGCATCTCCACCCCGCGATCGCCTACCGCCCCCTGACGGACGCGCCGCCGGTCCCCCTGGTGCTGGCCTGGAAGCGCGGCGCCCCGGCCCACCCGGCCATCCCCGACCTGGTCCGCCTGGCCCGCGAGGTGGTTCCCGAGGCATGGGCGCGGCCCCCCGGCACGCACGGCGGAGGCCCGGACCCCCTCAGGGGATCCGGGCCTCCGTCTCATCCGGCAGCGTCCGTCACGCCGCGACCGGAGTCGTACGCGCCGCCCCGTTCGTCGCGGGGGCGAGCGCCAGTTCCAGCACCTGGCGGACGTCGCTGACGGCGTGGACGTCGAGCTTGTCCAGCACCTCCGCCGGGATGTCGTCCAGGTCGGGCTCGTTGCGCTTGGGGATGATCACCGTGGTGACCCCCGCCCGGTGCGCCGCGAGCAGCTTCTGCTTGACCCCGCCGATCGGCAGGACGCGTCCGGTCAGCGAGACCTCGCCGGTCATCGCCACGTCGGTCCGGACCAGCCGTCCGGAGAGCAGCGAGGCGAGGGCCGTGGTCATGGTGACGCCGGCGCTCGGGCCGTCCTTGGGGACCGCGCCCGCCGGGAAGTGGATGTGCGCTCCCCGGTCCTTCAGGTCGCCCACCGGCAGTTCCAGCTCGGCTCCGTGGCTGCGCAGGAAGCTCAGCGCGATCTGCGCCGACTCCTTCATCACGTCGCCCAGCTGACCGGTCAGGGTCAGTCCCGCCGCGCCCGTCTCCGGGTCGGCCAGCGACGCCTCGACGTAGAGGACGTCGCCGCCCGCGCCGGTGACCGCGAGGCCGGTGGCCACGCCCGGCACCGAGGTGCGCCGCTCCGCCGGGTCCTGGGCGGACTCGGGCACGTGGTGCGGCCGGCCGATCAGGCCGCGCAGGTCGGCGTCGGTGACGGTGAAGGGCAGCTCCCGCTCGCCCAGTTCGTGCTGGGCCGCCACCTTGCGCAGCATCCGGGCGATCGACCGCTCCAGGGTGCGTACGCCCGCCTCACGGGTGTACTCGCCCGCGAGCTTGCGCAGCGCGCCCTCGTCGACCGTGACCTCCCCGTCGTCGAGTCCGGCCCGCTCCAGCTGGCGCGGGAGCAGGTGGTCACGGGCGATGACGACCTTCTCGTCCTCGGTGTAGCCGTCCAGGCGGACCAGCTCCATGCGGTCGAGCAGCGCCTCCGGGATGGCCTCCAGGACGTTGGCGGTGGCGAGGAAGACGACGTCGGACAGGTCCAGCTCGACCTCCAGGTAGTGGTCCCGGAAGGTGTGGTTCTGGGCCGGGTCGAGGACTTCGAGCAGGGCCGCGGCGGGGTCGCCGCGGAAGTCGGAGCCGACCTTGTCGATCTCGTCGAGCAGGACGACCGGGTTCATGGACCCCGCCTCCTTGATCGCCCGCACGATCCGGCCGGGCAGCGCGCCGACGTACGTACGCCGGTGGCCGCGGATCTCGGCCTCGTCGCGGACGCCGCCGAGGGCGACGCGGACGAACTTGCGGCCCATCGCGTGGGCGACGGACTCGCCGAGCGAGGTCTTGCCGACGCCGGGCGGGCCCACCAGGGCCAGTACGGCACCGCCACGCCGGCCACCGACCACGCCGAGGCCCCGGTCGCCGCGCCGCTTGCGCACGGCGAGGTACTCGGTGATGCGCTCCTTCACGTCCTCCAGGCCCGCGTGCTCGGCGTCGAGCACGGCCTGGGCGCCCTGGATGTCGTAGGCGTCCTCGGTGCGCTCGCTCCACGGCATCTCCAGCACCGTGTCGAGCCAGGTGCGGATCCAGGAGCCCTCGGGCGACTGGTCGGAGGACCGCTCCAGCTTGTCGACCTCCTTGAGGGCGGCCTCGCGGACCTTCCCGGGCAGGTCGGCGGCCTCGACGCGGGCGCGGTAGTCGTCGGACTCCTCACCGTCCTGCTCGCCGTTGATCTCGCGCAGCTCCTTGCGCACGGCTTCGAGCTGGCGGCGCAGCAGGAACTCCCGCTGCTGCTTGTCGACGCCCTCCTGGACGTCCTTGGCGATGCTCTCGGCGACGTCCTGCTCGGCGAGGTGGTCGCGCAGCTGCTGGGTGGCGAGCTTCAGGCGGGCCACCGGGTCGGCGGTCTCCAGCAGCTCGACCTTCTGCTCGGTGGTGAGGAACGGCGAGTATCCGGAGTTGTCGGCCAGCGCGGAGACGTCGTCGATGGCCTGGACGCGGTCGACGACCTGCCAGGCGCCGCGCTTGCGCAGCCAGGCGGTGGCGAGCGCCTTGTACTCCTTCACCAGCTCGGCGACCTGGCCGGGCAGGGGGTCGGGCACGGTCTCGTCGACGCGGGTGCCCTCGACCCAGAGCGCGGCGCCGGGACCGGTGGTGCCGGCGCCGATCGCCACCCGGCCCCGGCCGCGGATCAGGGCGCCCGGGTCGCCGTCGGCCAGCCGGCCGACCTGCTCGACGGTGCCGAGGACGCCGGTGGCGGCGTGGGTGCCGTCGATGCGCGGGACGAGCAGGACCTTGGGCTTGCCGGGCTCGGACCGGGCGGCGGCCTGGGCGGCCTCCACCGCGGCCCGTACCTCGGCGTCGCTCAGGTCCAGGGGGACGACCATGCCGGGCAGGACCACTTCGTCGTCGAGCGGCAGCACGGGCAGGGTGAGCGGTGTGAAGGCGGCGGACTCAGCAGCCATGATCTCCCCTTCGGCAGTCAAGTTGAGTTACATCGACTCAATGAAAGGGAGTCCCCGATTGTTCCCCCGAGGGTGTTCGCTCTGAGCGATCACTGCTCGGAGCGCCGCCGCCCCTGCACGAAAAGCGCTCCCGGCCCGCGCGGCATTCCTGCCAGGATGGGCCGATGGCCATCACTTCCCCCGACTTCCGCGAGGCCCCCGAGGTGCTGGACCGCAGGGAGGGCCCGTACGGCGAGGTCGTCCTGCGCCGGCACGGGACACTGCTCCAGATCATCGCGAACGGCTGCTTCCTGATGGACACCTCCGACGGGCGCTCCGAGCGGCGGCTGGTCGACGCGGCGGCCGACGCGCTCGCCGGGTCCGGCGGGCGGACCGCGCCGCACCTGCTCATCGGCGGGCTCGGCGTCGGCTTCTCGCTCGCCCACGCGGCCGCCGACCCCCGCTGGGGCCGGATCGCGGTCGTCGAACGAGAGCCCGCCGTCATCGACTGGCACCGCGCCGGGCCGCTCTCCGCCCTGTCGGCGGGTGCGCTGGCCGACCCGCGCACGAAGATCGTCGAAGCGGACCTGGTGACCTACGTCAATGAGACTTCCGACACGTACGACGCGCTCTGCCTGGACATCGACAACGGCCCCGGCTGGACCGTCACCGAGGGCAACGACGGGCTGTACGGACCGTCCGGACTGGCGGGCTGCGCACGGCTGTTGAGGCCCGGCGGGGTACTTGCCGTATGGTCTGCGCAGCCCTCTCCGGAATTCGAAGAAACCTTGCGTAATGCCGGTTTCCAGCAGGTGCGTACCGAAGAGATCCCCGTTGCCCGGGGCGTTCCGGACGTCGTCCATCTCGGCGTCGGTCCTGGATAGCAATGCCGTGGGAACTCCCCGTACGCTGCTGCTCTGACACGGATCATTCAAGCGTCAATCGCAGTCATGGGATCACCCCACGGATTCCGGAAAGCACACCTCAGGGGCGGGCGATGGAGCAGACACAGACCTCCCACAACGGCTCGGCCGCGGCCACCCAGGGCGCACAGCGCCGGGTGCTGGTGGTCGAGGACGACCAGACGATCGTGGACGCCATCGCGACCCGCCTGCGCGCCGAGGGGTTCCTGGTGCAGACGGCGGGCGACGGTCCGTCCGCCGTCGACACGGCCGAGGCATGGCAGCCGGACCTGCTGATCCTCGACATCATGCTGCCGGGCTTCGACGGCCTGGAGGTCTGCCGGCGCGTGCAGGCCCAGCGGCCGGTGCCGGTGATGATGCTCACCGCGCGCGACGACGAGACGGACATGCTGGTCGGGCTCGGCGTGGGCGCCGACGACTACATGACCAAGCCGTTCTCGATGCGCGAGCTGGCCGCGCGCGTGCACGTGCTGCTGCGCCGGGTGGAGCGGGCCGTCGTGGCCGCCTCGACGCCGCGCAGCGGCATCCTGCGCCTCGGTGAGCTGGAGATCGACCACGCGCAGCGCCGGGTGCGTGTGCGCAGCGAGGACGTCCACCTCACCCCCACCGAGTTCGACCTGCTGGTCTGCCTGGCGAACACCCCGCGCGCGGTGCTCTCCCGTGAGCAGCTGCTGGCCGAGGTGTGGGACTGGGCGGACGCCTCCGGCACCCGGACCGTGGACAGCCACATCAAGGCGCTGCGCCGGAAGATCGGCGCCGAGCGCATCCGCACCGTGCACGGCGTGGGGTACGCGCTGGAGACGCCGACGCCATGAGCCGAGGGCGGGAGGCCGCACGGAGGAGCCCCGGCCCCCGCATCGCCGGGGAGCCCTGGGGCGGCGTACGCCCGTTCTCGGTGAAGACCAAGCTGGGCGCGCTGGTCGTCACGTCGGTGCTGATCACCACCGGTCTGTCGGTGATCGCGGTGCACACCAAGACGGAGCTGCGCTTCATCACGGTCTTCTCGATGATCGCCACGCTGCTGATCACCCAGTTCGTGGCGCACTCGCTGACCGCGCCGCTGGACGAGATGAACGCGGTGGCCCGGTCCATCTCGCACGGCGACTACACGCGCCGGGTGCGCGAGAACCGCCGCGACGAGCTGGGCGACCTGGCCGTCACCATCAACCGCATGGCCGACGACCTGGAGGCGCAGGACCTCCAGCGCAAGGAGCTGGTCGCGAACGTCTCGCACGAGCTGCGCACCCCCATCGCGGGCCTGCGCGCGGTGCTGGAGAACATCGTCGACGGCGTCACCGAGGCCGACCCGGAGACCATGCGGACCGCGCTCGGCCAGACCGAGCGGCTCGGCCGGCTGGTGGAGACGCTGCTGGACCTCTCCCGCCTGGACAACGGCGTGATACCGCTGCGCAAGCGGCGCTTCGAGGTCTGGCCGTACCTCTCCGGCGTGCTCAAGGAGGCCAACATGGTCGCCTCGGCCCGCGCGGGCATCGCCTCCGGCTCGGGCAGCCACACGCGTACCGACGTCCACCTGGCGCTCGACGTCTTCCCGCCGGAGCTGACCGCGCACGCCGACCCCGAGCGCATCCACCAGGTCGTCGCCAACCTCATCGACAACGCGGTCAAGCACAGCCCGCCGCACGGCCGCGTGACGGTCCGCGCGCGCCGCGGGGAGCTGCCCGAGTCGCTCGAGCTGGAGGTCCTCGACGAGGGACCCGGCATCCCGCGTTCGGAGTGGCGCCGGGTGTTCGAGCGGTTCAACCGGGGTTCGGTGTCCCGGCCGCACGGTCCGGGCAGCGACGGCGGCACCGGTCTGGGGCTCGCGATCGCGCGCTGGGCGGTGGATCTGCACGGCGGCCGGATCGGTGTGGCCGAATCCGAGCGCGGCTGCCGGATTCTCATCACTCTTCCGGGCCTGCCGTCGACGCCGGGTTGACGTAGGGTTCGAAGCGGAGCTTCAAGATCCACGAGCATCCGCCCTGGCGGACACGTGTGATCAGGGACAGGCCCGCGTTTTCCCGGCGCCGGGTCCCGCTCCGCTCTTCCCACGTGCAGCAGAACCTCGCTTGTTTCCCGCCATTTCCAGCGCCGAAACACCGTCTGCAATGTGACTTACGCGACGATGAACGGGCCCGGCCTGACCTTCGGGGTCGGCAAGGCGTAGCCTTGATTCCCGCTGTCCACCATCTTGTGAAGCGGAAGAGGGCGGTTCTCGCCGTGTCGCCACAGTCCCCCAGTAACTCGAGCATCTCGACCGACACCGACCAAGCGGGCAAGAACCCCGCTGCCGCGTTCGGTGCCAACGAGTGGCTCGTTGACGAGATCTATCAGCAGTACCTCCAGGACCCGAATTCCGTGGACCGAGCCTGGTGGGACTTCTTCGCCGACTACAAGCCCGGGGCGCCCGCGGCCCAGGCCGCCGCCCCCGCGGCCGCGGCCACGGACTCCGGCAGCGCGCCACAGGCCGCCCCCGCACCACAGGCGCAGGCTCCCGCCCCGGCCCAGCCGAAGGCGCCCGCCCAGCCGGCCGCCCCCGCGAAGCCCGCCGCCGCGGCTCCGGCCGCCAAGCCCGCCGCCGCGCCGGCGAAGCCCGCGGCCCAGCCGCAGGCGAAGGCGGCCGCGCCCGCCGCCTCCGCCGCCTCCTCGAAGGACGCCGCCGCGGCCCCCGAGGGCCCCGAGCTGGTGACCCTGCGCGGCCCGGCCGCCGCGGTCGCGAAGAACATGAACGCCTCGCTGGAGCTGCCCACGGCCACGTCCGTGCGCGCCGTCCCGGTGAAGCTGCTGTTCGACAACCGCATCGTCATCAACAACCACCTCAAGCGCGCCCGGGGCGGGAAGATCTCCTTCACGCACCTCATCGGCTACGCGATGGTGCAGGCCATCAAGGCCATGCCGACGATGAACTACGCGTTCGGCGAGAAGGACGGCAAGCCGACCCTCGTCAAGCCCGCGCACGTCAACCTCGGCCTCGCCATCGACCTGGTCAAGCCCAACGGCGACCGCCAGCTGGTCGTCGCGGCGATCAAGAAGGCCGAGACGCTGAACTTCTTCGAGTTCTGGCAGGCCTACGAGGACATCGTCCGCCGCGCCCGCGACGGCAAGCTGACGATGGACGACTTCTCCGGCGTCACGGTCTCCCTGACCAACCCCGGCGGCCTCGGCACCGTCCACTCGGTGCCGCGCCTGATGCCCGGCCAGTCGGTCATCATGGGCGTCGGCTCCATGGACTACCCCGCGGAGTTCCAGGGCACCAGCCAGGACACCCTGAACAAGCTCGGCATCTCGAAGGTCATGACGCTCACGTCGACCTACGACCACCGGGTCATCCAGGGCGCCGCCTCCGGCGAGTTCCTGCGCCAGGTCGCCAACCTGCTCCTCGGCGAGAACGGCTTCTACGACGAGATCTTCAAGGCGCTGCGCATCCCCTACGAGCCGGTCCGCTGGCTCAAGGACATCGACGCCAGCCACGACGACGACGTCACCAAGGCCGCCCGCGTCTTCGAGCTGATCCACTCCTACCGGGTCCGCGGCCACGTCATGGCCGACACCGACCCGCTGGAGTACCAGCAGCGCAAGCACCCCGACCTGGACATCACCGAGCACGGGCTCACCCTGTGGGACCTGGAGCGCGAGTTCGCGGTCGGCGGCTTCGCGGGCAAGTCCCTGATGAAGCTGCGCGACATCCTCGGCGTGCTGCGCGACTCGTACTGCCGCACCACCGGCGTCGAGTTCATGCACATCCAGGACCCGAAGCAGCGCAAGTGGATCCAGGACCGCATCGAGCGCTCGCACACCAAGCCGGAGCGCGAGGAGCAGCTGCGCATCCTGCGCCGGCTGAACGCGGCGGAGGCCTTCGAGACCTTCCTGCAGACGAAGTACGTCGGCCAGAAGCGCTTCTCCCTGGAGGGCGGCGAGTCCGTCATCCCGCTGCTCGACGCGGTCATCGACTCGGCGGCCGAGTCGCGCCTGGACGAGGTCGTCGTCGGCATGGCCCACCGCGGCCGGCTGAACGTGCTGGCCAACGTCGTCGGCAAGTCGTACGCGCAGATCTTCCGCGAGTTCGAGGGCAACCTCGACCCGAAGTCGATGCACGGCTCCGGCGACGTGAAGTACCACCTGGGCGCCGAGGGCACCTTCACCGGCCTGGACGGCGAGCAGATCAAGGTCTCGCTGGTCGCCAACCCCTCGCACCTGGAGGCGGTCGACCCGATCCTGGAGGGCGTCTCGCGCGCCAAGCAGGACATCATCGGCAAGGGCGGCACGGACTTCACCGTCCTGCCGGTGGCGATCCACGGCGACGCGGCCTTCGCGGGCCAGGGCGTGGTGGCCGAGACCCTGAACATGTCGCAGCTGCGCGGCTACCGCACCGGCGGCACGGTCCACGTCGTCATCAACAACCAGGTCGGCTTCACCGCCGCCCCGGAGTCCTCGCGCTCCTCGATGTACGCCACCGACGTGGCCCGCATGATCGAGGCCCCGATCTTCCACGTGAACGGCGACGACCCGGAGGCCTGCGTCCGTGTGGCGCGGCTGGCCTTCGAGTTCCGCCAGGCGTTCAACAAGGACGTGGTGATCGACCTCATCTGCTACCGCCGCCGCGGGCACAACGAGACCGACAACCCGGCCTTCACCCAGCCGCTGATGTACGACCTGATCGACAAGAAGCGCTCGGTGCGCAAGCTCTACACCGAGTCCCTCATCGGTCGCGGCGACATCACCCTGGAAGAGGCCGAGCAGGCGCTCCAGGACTACCAGGGGCAGCTGGAGAAGGTCTTCACCGAGGTCCGCGAGGCCGCGTCCCAGCCGGCCTCCGCCGAGCCCTCGGAGCCGCAGGCCGAGTTCCCGGTCGCGGTGAACACCGCGGTCAGCGCCGAGACGGTCAAGCGGATCGCCGAGTCCCAGGTCAACATCCCCGACCACGTCACCGTGCACCCGCGGCTGCTGCCGCAGCTGCAGCGCCGGGCGGCGATGGTCGAGGACGGCACGATCGACTGGGGCATGGGCGAGACCCTCGCCGTCGGCTCGCTGCTCCTGGAGGGCGTCCCGGTCCGGCTCTCCGGCCAGGACTCGCAGCGCGGCACCTTCGGCCAGCGCCACGCGGTCGTCATCGACCGTGAGACGGGCGACGAGTTCACGCCGCTGCTGTACCTGTCCGAGGACCAGTCCCGGTACAACGTCTACAACTCGCTGCTCTCCGAGTACGCGGTGATGGGCTTCGAGTACGGCTACTCGCTGGCCCGCCCCGACGCGCTGGTGATGTGGGAGGCGCAGTTCGGCGACTTCGTCAACGGCGCGCAGACGGTCGTGGACGAGTTCATCTCGTCGGCCGAGCAGAAGTGGAACCAGACCTCCGGCGTCACCCTCCTCCTGCCGCACGGCTACGAGGGCCAGGGCCCGGACCACTCCTCGGCCCGGCCGGAGCGGTTCCTCCAGCTCTGCGCGCAGAACAACATGACGGTCGCGATGCCGACCCTGCCGTCGAACTACTTCCACCTCCTGCGGTGGCAGGTGCACAACCCGCACCACAAGCCGCTGGTCGTCTTCACCCCGAAGTCGATGCTGCGCCTGAAGGCCGCGGCCTCGAAGGCGGAGGAGTTCACGACGGGCCAGTTCCGCCCGGTCATCGGCGACGACTCGGTCGACCCGGCCGCCGTCAAGAAGGTCGTCTTCACCGCCGGCAAGGTCTACTACGACCTCGACGCCGAGCGGAAGAAGCGCGGCGCGACCGACACGGCCATCATCCGCATCGAGCGCCTGTACCCGCTGCCGGGTGCCGAGCTCCAGGCGGAGATCGCCAAGTACCCGAATGCCGAGAAGTACCTGTGGGCCCAGGAGGAGCCGGCGAACCAGGGTGCCTGGCCGTTCATCGCGCTCAACCTGATCGACCACCTGGACCTGGCGGTCGGCGCCGACATCCCGCACGGCGAGCGCCTGCGCCGCATCTCGCGCCCGCACGGCTCGTCCCCGGCCGTCGGTTCCGCCAAGCGGCACCAGGCCGAGCAGGAGCAGCTGGTGCGTGAGGTCTTCGAGGCCTGATCGCACACGGAGGCGACAGGAGGGGCCGGTCCCGGGAACGGGGCCGGCCCCTCCGGCGTTCCGCGGTCGTCCCGCGCACCGTCCGTCAGATGGGCTGGGGTTCGAAGTCCCAGTAGGGGTGGTGCCGTTCCTGGATCTGCCGGACGTGCGGATGGTCCGCGCCGAAGAGAGCGGTGAGCCGGGTGTCCACGTCCCGGCGCAGGGCCTCGGCCTCCTCGCGCTCCCCCAGCGCCGCGAGGTCCAGCGCCAGTCCGGCCCGGAGGCTGACGGTGAGGACGTGGTTCTCGCCCAGGGCGCGGACGGACCGGGCGCAGGCGTCCCGGCCCACGGCGGCCGCGGCGTCCCGCTCCCCGGCGCCGGCGAGCGCGGCCACCTCGTTCTTCGCACAGCCGACGGACCAGGGATGGTCCCGGCCCACCGCCTTCTCCATCCGCGCGGTGCACTGCCGGGAGAGTTCCAGGGCGGCCCGGGTCTCGCCCGAGTCGCGCATGATCACGGCCACGTTGTCCCGGGCCCCCACGGTGTACGGGTGGTCCTCCCCGAGCTGCGCCGCGTAGTGCGTGGCGGTGGCCTCGGCCAGGCCGCGGGCCTCCTCCGTCTCCCCGAGCTGACGCAGCAGCATCGCGTAGTCGCAGGAGACCAGCAGCGACTCGGGGTGCAGGGCGCCGCGCCGGCGCAGCAGCTTCTGCCGCACGCCCCGCATCATGGCGTGGGCGAACTGGAGGTCGCCGACCCGGCGGGAGCACAGGGCGAGGTTGTGTTCGGCGTGCAGGGTCTGGCTGTGGTTGCGGTCGAGGACCTGGCTGTGCAGGCGGGAGTTGTGCCCCTGGATCTCCAGCGCCGCACGGTAGTTGCCGAGCAGCCGCAGCATCCAGGCGGTGCGCAGCGCCGAGTTGAGCGTCAGCGCGTCCTTGCCGCCGAGCAGTTCCACCCGGGCCTCGAAGATCCGGCGGTGCAGGGCGAGGGACTCGGTGTAGTGGCCCTGGAGGCCGAGGGCCATGGCGAGGTTGCTGCGGACGGTGAGGGTGCGCGGGACCTCTTCGCCGCCCAGCTCGACGGCCGCGGTCCCGGCGGCCTCCTCGAACAGGGCACGCGCCTCCGCGTACCGGCCGAGGGCCATGAGCGTGCCGCCCAGCCCGTCCTTGGCGCGGATCAGCTCGATGGGGCGGACGCCGGTCGCGGCCCGCAGCCGGCGGATCGTCTCGCGTCCGGTTGCCTCGGCCTCCGCGTACCGGCCGAGTCTGCGCTGCATGTTGGCGAGCTGGTGGACGGCGACCAGGACGGCCCGGTCGGTGTCGCCCGAGGTCTCGCGCCAGCGTTCCACGGCCCGTCGGCTCAGCCGCCGGCCGTCGTCGTACTCGCCGCGCATCCGCAGGTACTCGATGCAGTTCAGGACGAGGTCCCGGACGTCCTCGTCGGCCGAGTCCAGCGCCCCGGCGGGCTCCAGGTGCGGGATGAGCGCGCCGTAGCGGGTCCAGTTGCCCGGCGCGGAGGAGTCGCGGGGGTCGGCGGAGACCAGGAGCCGGCGGGCGGCCGCGAAGTGGCGTTCGGCGTCCTCGGGTGACTGGACGTACCGGACGTAGCGGTGGAAGAGCCGGTGCATGCGCAGTGTGCCGACGGTCTGGGTGTCGAGGCGCGGGCCCTGTTCGTACTCGATGCGCATCGAGGTGATCTCGGAGAGCTTGCGCAGGGCGGAGTTCCAGCTGCTGGGCTCGGCGACCAGTTCGGCCAGCTCGGGCGGCAGGTCGGTGTGCCGGGCGGTCTGCAGCAGCCGGACCGGGACCACTTCGGGGGAGAAGCAGACCAGCAGGTTGAGCAGGTGCCAGGCGGGTTCGGCGCCCTCGCGCAGGGTGTTGAGGAGCTTGGCCCAGGCGACCTGGAAGCTCTCCGGATAGTCGCGGGAGGGCATGTGGCCGAAGCGGCCCGGGCTGCCGTCGCGGATGTCGCTCACGTACTCGTCCACGGACATGGCGGGGTTCGTGTCGAGCCAGGCGGCCATCTGGTCGAGCAGTAGCGGCGTGTCCTCGACGGCGTCGGCGAGCCGGTCGGCCTGGTCGGTGCTCAGCCGCGCGGTGCGCCGGGCCACGAAGGCGATGCTCTCCCGGCGTTCGAAGACCGGGACCTGGAGGGTCTCCCCCTGCGCCGCCCACTCGGTGCGGTGCGTGGTGACCAGGACGTGTCCGCGTCCCTCGGGCAGCAGGTCGAGCACCTTCTCCGGGTCGCCCGCGCCGTCCAGCACGATCAGCCAGGGGCGGGCGGTGCGGTCGAGTTCCCGGCGTACGGCCTTGATGGTGGCGGCCAGGTCGCCCGCGTCCCGGAGGCCCAGTTCGGGTGCCAGGTCGGCGAACTGCGTGCGGGCCGTGACCCGCTGGGCGGCGGTGATCCACCAGACGATGTCGTACTCGCCCGCGAACCGGTGGGCGTACTCCAGGGCCAGCTGCGTCTTGCCGACGCCGCCGGGGCCGCGCAGCGCGAGTACGGCGCCGTCGTGTCCGGCGCCGGTGAGGGCCTCGTACATCCGCTCCAGGAGTTCGGTGCGGCCGATGAAGCGGCGGTTGCGGCGCGGGACGTGCCACACCTCGGGCGGGTCGTCCGGGAAGCGCGGGCCGCGGCGCAGGTCGACGAGGAGGCCGGGGGCCGGGACGCCGGCGCATTCCAGGACGCGGGCGCGGGCCACCTCGGGCCGCAGGCCGCGCAGTTCGACGGGGGCGAGGGGTACGACCTCCGCGGGCAGCGGCTGCGCGGTGACGCTCACGGCGGCGACGCGGTCGCGGACGTCGGGCAGCACCGCGCGGAGCACCGCGGCCCAGGCCTCGAACCGCTCGGTGCCCAGCCGCTCGTACCAGTCGTCGATGACGAGCAGGATGCGGCCGGGGGCGCCCAGCAGGTCGGTCAGGGCGTCGGCGGTCGGCGGTCGGCGCAGCGGGTTCCAGCGCACCAGGGTGGCGGTCCGGCCGGCGGCGCGGACCTGGTGGTCGATCCACTTGGCCCAGGATTCACTCTGCCCGGCGAAGACCACCGTGACGTGTCCCAGCTCCGTCACCATCTCGCAGTCCCCTCAGCTGAAACCTGGTCACGACTGAGCACAGGTTAGTCAATTGTGCGTCAAAGCGACTTGTTGCGTGCGGAGTTGGGCATGACGTCCCGCTCATGCGCCGGTACGGACGGTGTGTTCCAGCCGGTGTGCGGCGTGCCGGATCAGCCGCTCCAGGTCGGCGCAGTACACGCTGGGGTGGCGGAAGCCGGAGCCGGGCGCGAACCGGTGCACGTAGTTGCCGCCGCCGCACACCCGGACCACCGGGCAGGCGCGGCACTCGGCGGCGAGGGCGCGCTCGCCGAGCTGGCGTGCGGTGACGCCCGGGTGGCGCAGGACCGTGTCGAAGGAGTGCCGGAACACGTCGAGGCCGGTCTCGGCGGCGCCCCGGTAGGCCGACCTGAGCGAGTCGACCTGCTCGATGGTGCCGTCGGTCTCGACGACGACGGCGGCGACCGGCGACAGGCCCACGGCCTCGGCGGCGCCGGGCGAGCCGAGCAGCAGGGCGGCGATCTCCTGGAAGAGCCGGACGCGGGTGCGCGGCCGGCCCCCGTCCCACCAGGCGTCGAAGACGGTGGTGAGCCAGTCGCCGTAGGGCGTGGGGGCGGGGCGGTGCCGGCCGGGTCGGCCGCCGCGCAGGCCGGGCGGCGGCCGGTCCCAGTTGGCGTGCGGAAGGAGGAGGTCGAGGCGGGGCGGGGCGAGTTCGAGCAGCGAGTGGTAGACGTCGAGCGGGTCGGCGGCCAGGTCGACGGTGCACAGGATCCCGGCGTACGCGTCCGGGTGCGCGGCGAGGCGGCGGGCGGTGGCGAGCGCGGCGGGCCAGGCCGGCCGCCCCGCGTGGTCGACCCGGCGCCCGTTGTGGGCGGCACGGCCGCCGTCGAGGCTGAGGCCGACCCGGATGCCGTCCTCGGTGAGCTGTTCCAGGGCGCGCTCGGTGAGGCGGGTGCCGTTGGTCTGCACGGTGGCGGTGACCCGGCAGCCCTCGGGGACGGCGAGGCGGACGGCGCGGGCGTAGGCCCTGACGGGGGCGGGGCCGGTGAGCAGGGGTTCGCCGCCGTGCAGTTCGACCCGGACGTGGTCGAGGCCGTGGGCGCGGACGTGCTCGGCGATGCGGGCGGCGGCCCGGTCCATGGTGCGGGCGTCGGTGCGGGCCGGGCGGTCCCGCCAGCCGCTGTCCTGGCCGCGGTAGAGGTAGCAGTAGGTGCAGTCGAGGTTGCAGCGGCCGTGCACCTTGAGCACGAACTGCCGCAGGGGTGTGGGGACGTGGTCGGTGGCGTCGAGCCCGGTGTGCGGCCAGACGGGGTGGGCGGGCGGCCGGGGCCGGGCCGTCACGGCGCGTCCTCGTAGTGGGCGACGACGGTGGTCTCCCCGTCCCGGACGCGGAGTTCGGCGAGGACCGCGGCGAGCACCGGGTGATCGGTGCGGGCGGGGCGGTGGAGGACGGGCAGGGGTATCTCCGTCTCGTCGGTGGGGTCACTCACGCGTCGGCCGTTCCGGAGGTGAGGCGGGCGATGTCGGTGCGCAGCCGCCCCGCGAGGGTGACGTCCGTGGTCAGGCGGAGGGCCTCGCGGTAGTCGGCGAGGGCGGGGCGGGTGCGGCCGAGGCGTTCCCGGGCGCCGGCCCGGCCTCGCAGCGCCAGGGCGGTGAGGCTGTCGGCGTCCGCCTCGCGGGCGTGTCCGGCACCGCGTGCGTAGTGCTCCACGGCCTCGTCCAGGTGGCCGGCGGTACCCAGCCGGTCGTACAGGTACTCGGCGACGGTGCCGCGCAGGATGAGGCACCGCGCCAGGAACCGCGGCTCCTCGGCGGCACGGACCACCTCACCCAGCAGCCAGTCGGCCTCGTACAGGTCGGAGAGCACGTGCGCCTGTCGGTAGCGCCCGACGTGGGCGGCGGCCAGCAGGTGGCGGCGCGCGGGCAGTTCGGGGTCGTCGGGGTGGGTCTCGTCGACGGCCCGGCGCAGCACGTCGACGGCCCGGTGCGCGTCCTGGGGTGCGTCGTGGCGCTCGCCGCGCCGGTGCAGCGTGGTGCCGTGGTCGGTCAGCACCGCGGGCAGCCGGGGGTCGTCCTCGGGCAGCAGGCGTACGGCCGTGTCCCAGGCGTCCACGGCCCGGTCCAGCAGGGCGGGGTCACCGGTGCGTTCGTAGCGGTCCCGGTGGACGCGGGCGGTGCGGGTGTGGCACTCGAATTGCAAGTCCGCGTCGTCCCTGGCGGCCTCGGTGGCCCGCTTCAGGACCTCGATCAGCCGGCGGTGGTCGCCGCCGTCCTCACTCGTGATCCGGGAGAGGCCCATCGCGGACGCCAGGTCCAGCCAGGCCCGGCAGCGCTCGGCGTCCGGGAGGAAGTCCTCTCCGGCATGCGCGACCTTGAGGTTCTGGGGGGCCACCCCGTCATAGAGGTCATCGATGGCCGAGGCGGCCGCGGCCCGCGCGAGGTCCAACTGGACGACCGGGGCGGGGACCGGCCCCTGGCCGGCGAACTGGCGCGCCAGATCGAGCCAGAGGCGGCCCCGCTCCACGCGGGTGGCGTGGGAGGCGGACACGGTGACCGCCGTGGTGGCCGCGTCGAGGGCTCGGTACAGGTGGGCGCGGTACCACTCCTGCGGTCCGACGCCGTCCCGATAGGGGCCGTCCGGCCCATGCCGACCCGCACCCGCCAGCGCGACGAGGCGGCGCAGGTTCATCAATGCCCGGGCGCTCGCGTGTCGCCGGTCCGCGTCCTCACCGGGCGTGTCCAGCACGGCTTGGAAGTCCTGGTCGGCGAGGAGGAACAGGACCGCCCGGGCGAACTCCGCCGGGTCCTGGCCGTCGTGCGCGGCCGCGACGGCCCAGTCCCGCAGATCGTCGCCGACCCCCGGGAAGCCGATGCCCTCCTCGCGTACCGCGACGGCCTGGTCCCAGAGGAGCGTGCCCCGCACGAACCTCCCGCGCCCGGTGAGCCCCGGCAGGTCGGCCAGCGCCTCCCAGGCCTCCCGCAGGTCCTCGCCGTCGGCGCCCGCCTGCCACCGGCGCAGCAGCGACAGCGCCAGTTCCTCCGCGGCCTCCACGCGCCGCTCCCCCGGGCCCGCGGCGGCGAGCGCCCGGCGCAGGTGGCCGACCGCGTCGTCCAGGGCGCGGGTCAGCCCCTCCGCCTCGAAGCGGGCCTGCGCCTCGCGCCCCCGCTCCAGCAGCTCCGGCACGCTCAGCTCGGGGCCCGCGGCCGGTCGCGGCATCCGCGCCCCGAGGTCGCGCAGCACCTCCGCCGAGACCTCGGCGAAGGCGCGCAGCCCGGCGGGCTCGTCCGGGCCGGGGTCGGTGACGGGCGCCAGCCCCTCCCCGGGGGTGACGGTGCCGCGCAGGTACGCCCCGGCCAGGGCCGGGAAGTTGCGCACGCTGCGGCCGAAGCGGCGCTCCACGTACTCGGAGCAGTGCTTGAACAGCAGCTCCACGTCCTCGACGGTCAGCCGCGTCCGCAGCTCGGTGGCGACGCCCGGCAGGAAGGCGTACCGCACCGCCTTCGGGTCGTCGGCGTCCGGGCGGCGGCGCAGCAGCCCGCCGAGCAGCACCTCGGAGAGCACGTCGGGGCCGCTCCCGGCGAGCATCGCGTGCTGGACCAGCTGCATGACCGGCAGGTAGAGCGGCACCGCCGACAGGTACACGGCGAGGCGGCGGGCCTCCGGGGAGGCGGGGCGCCAGAACGCCCGGACCCGGTCGGCCCCGCCCAGTTCCTCGGCGGCGCGCACCGGAGCGGCGGAGGCGGAGTGGTCGGCGCGCACCCAGCCCGCGGCGGCGGCCAGGGACTGCCCGGTGGCGCCGGACACCAGCCGCGCCCAGCCCTCCACCGAGGGCCGGCGCAGCGCCAGTACGGGCACCGGCAGGGCGCCCCGCTCGGGTCCGCCCCGGTCGGGGCGGAACTCCAGCGCCCCGGCCGGGCCCTCGCGCCGGTGCAGCAGTCCGCGGCGGGCCGGGAGGTGGGTGCGGACCCACATCCGCTGCGGCAGCGGCTGGACGACGGCGACGGGCGCGGTCGCCGCCCAGCGGTGCAGCAGGCGCTGCATGCGGCCGCTGCGCCACATGGGTCCGGCGCAGTCGCTGAGCACCAGGGTCACGCGGCGTCCCGTCGGGTCGCTGAGCTGCTCGGGCGCGTGCAGCGGGCCGCCGGTCCCCGGCCGGGAGGAGCAGCCGGGCAGGCCGCCCGGTCCTTCGTGCAGGTACTGCACGGCGAGCTCCCGGAACGCGCCGGCGCGGGCGCAGACCTGGCGCAGTTCGTCGAGGGCCTGCTGCCAGACGACGGTGGAGGTCGAGACGTCCATCAGGAGCAGCAGGCGCGCCTCGCGGCGCCGGTCGGTGCGCAGGACGGGCAGGACGAGCCCGGACTCGGCGGCCCGTTCGGCGGTGGCCCGCTCGTCCAGGGTGCGCGGGACCGGGCGGACGGGGGCGCGGTAACGCTGGAGGGGCCGCAGGCCGCGCTGGAGGGCGAGGGGTTCGGGCAGGGCGGGCGCGGCCGGGACCCGTACGGGTGCCAGGGCGCCGCCGGTGCCGCCCTCGCCGGTGCCGGGGCCGTCCCCGCCGCCGGGGGCGAACAGCCAGGCGCTGTCGGGGGGCGTGGTCCCGCCCTGCGCGGCGGGCGGGACGGGGGCCGGTGGCGGGGCCGCGGCGCCCGGTCCGCCGGGCGGGTCACCGGCGCGGCGGCCCGCGACGGGGGCGCCGGGCGCCTGCGGACGGGCGGGGCCGGGCAGCCAGCGGGCCAGCCACAGGGCGTCCGCCAGTTCCTCGACGCCCGGCCCGATCCCCGCGTCCCGCATGCGCGCGACCAGCGCGGCGAGCACCGGTGCCGCGCCGTCGGCCGGGGGCGGGGGTTCCTGGGCGGCCATCGGCTACCGCAGCCCGCGGTCCAGGGGCTGCATCAGCAGATCCGAGATCTCCTCCCGCCGGTGCACGGCGTCGCGGGCGGCGTACTGGGCGAGGAAGATCGCGTTGAGCAGTTGGTCGGTGGGGCGCAGCGCCCCGTCCGTCTCGGCGCGGGTGAACTGGTCCACGATGTCGCGGTTGTCGTCGTACGCGCCCTGGCCGAAATGGGCCTGCACCAGGGCGGCGAGGCGCTCGTCGCGCGGGGCCCTGAGGTCGAGCGGGATGCAGCGGCGCAGCAGCGGGGCGGGGAACTCGCGCTCACGGTTGCTCGTCATGACGACGAACGGGAAGGCCCGGCACCCCACCTGACCGCCGGTCACCGCGACCCGCCCGCCGTCGGCGGTGAGGACCTCGACGACCGGGGTCCGGTCGGCGATCCGCTCCAGCTCGGGGATGGCGAACGCGCCTTCCTCCAGCACGTTCAGCAGGTCGTTGGGCAGGTCGATGTCGCTCTTGTCCAGCTCGTCGATGAGCAGCACCCGGGGCCGGTCGGCGGCGAGCAGGGCGGTGCCGAGCGGCCCGAGCTTGATGTACCGGCCGATGTCCGGGGAGCGGGGGCCGTCCGGGAGCTGGGCGTCCTGGAGGCGGCCGATGGCGTCGTACGTGTAGAGGCCGTCGCGCAGTTCGCTGCGGCTGACGACCGGCCACTCCAGGACCCGGCCGAGGCCGAGTTCGTACGCGATGGAGTGGGCCAGGGTGGACTTGCCGACGCCCGGTTCGCCGGTGACGAGGAGGGGGCGGCGCAGGTACAGGGCGGCGTTGACCAGTTCGAGGGTGCCGGGGTCCTGGATGGGCAGCGGGACGGTGCGCGCGCCGAGGCGGCGCCGGGTGGAGGAGCCGAGGTCCGGTACGTCGTAGTCCACGGCCGGGGTGTCGAAGGCCCGCCACGGAGGCGGGCCGGGCAGCTGCCCGATCCGCTCCGGGTCCGGTCGCCCGGTGCCCCGGTAGATGAACCACTCGCTCATTCGGTGCTCCTCGTCGACGGTCGGTGGTGGTCCACGGCCTGGCCGACGAGGGCGTCGCGCACCCACAACGGGCCCCTGTGAATGTACCCGCGGCGTCTCCCTGGAACGACCGTTTCCGGCCAGTTCACCCCCTCCCTCACAGCGGGGCGTCCAGGGTGCCGCCCTCCTCCGAGGGCAGGGGCCGGCGCGGATCGTCGTACAGGAGCGCGACCGGTTCGGCCCAGGCCCGGTCGGCCCGCAGCTCGCTGACGTCCTGACGCACGTGGCGTATCAGGTCCGGCAGTTCGGCGAGGGAGCCGAGGGTCCCGAGGAGCTCCTCCGCCCGGGCGTACAGGGTGTCGCACGAGGCGGGGCAGGCTCCCGAGGAGTGGCCGTCGACGTGCCAGAGCGCGACGCCGTGGCCGCCCTCCAGGGCGAGCCTCATCGCGGTGCGCCCGGGGCCGCGTCCGGCCGGCCGGCACATGACCGGGATGCGGTCGAAGGCGGCGTCGCGGTAGCCGTGTACGCCGGGGAAGTCGCCCTGTGCCGCGGTGCGCCAGCCGCTGAAGCCCTGCTGGGCGGCCATGGCCTGCCAGCGCTCGGACCAGAGTTTGTCCGGATCTCCCCGGCGCTCGAGGGCGCGCAGGACCACCCGGCGGCGCGCCCCCAGATGTCCGGCGTCGTTCAGTTCGGCGATGTCGTCGAAGCGCCAGCGGTGCACCGCGGTGTCGAAGTACTCGCCCGGCAGCGCGACTTCGAGCGGCACCGGCCGGCCCTCCTGGTCCTTGGCCCGCAGCAGCGCGCCCAGCGGTCCGCGCATGGCCTGGACCAGGGCCGCGGGGTCGTGCCCGTGCACGGAGCCGTCGGCCTCGTGGAGTTCGGGCTCGCCGTGTCCGTCGTCGTACCAGATCTGCCAGAAGAAGCGGGCGGGCCGCGCGCCGATGACGGGGTCGAGCAGGACCGCGACGGTGCCGCCCTCGCCCGGCCCCGGATAGGGGATCACGATGCGTTCCGGCCCGCCGTCGGGCGCGGGGTGCAGGGCCTCGGGGAGGCGCGCGTCGCGGACGAAGTCGTGCATGGCCCGGCGTGGTTCCCGGCGCAGGCGCACGCCGATCCAGTGGCCGAGGGCGGTGGCTTCGCCGCCCCGGGAGGCCGTGTACAGCTCGACGTAGCGCAGATAGCGCAGGAACGTCAGCGCCTCCAGCGGGCGCGCGCCCTCGTAGAGCAGTCCCGCGCCGTCCCGCCAGGTGAGCAGCGCGGGGGTGCCGCCCGGCCACTGGTTGTGGCTGCGCGCCTTCTTCGCGAGGAGTTCGACGGTGGGCGCGTCCGGCGGCGGGGGCAGTTCGGCCAGCAGGCGCAGGGCCTCGCGGCGGTCGGCGGGGGTCCACTGCTCGCCGCCGCCGGACGGCGGGCCGCCCTGGAGGTCGATCCAGTTGTCACCGGCCGGGGACTGCGGCTCGCCGCCGTGCCAGCGGTCGTGGGCGGCCATGACGGTGCGGTACGTCCGTCCGAAGCGGCGCAGCGCGGAGATCGCGACGGCCTTGCCGCCGTCCTGCTGTTTGCGCCGCGACTTGATCAGCCCGACGACGGCGCCGGTCTCCGGGTCGAGGAGCGGGCCGCCCGAGACGCCGGACGGGAAGTCGATGTCCGGTTTGATGATCAGTCCGTGCCGGTCCTCGTGGCCGTTGACCTCGGCGTCGACGATCCGGAAGTGGGTCTCGGGCGGGCCGGGGTAGTAGCCGCACACCTTGAGGACGCCGGAGTGGCGCACCGCGCGGTCGCCGAGCCACACGCACTCGTGGTGCTGCTCCTCGGGCTCCCCCGCCACCCGCACCAGGGCCAGGTCCTCCTCCAGCGGTACGGGGGTGCGGCGCGGGTCGGTGAGCAGCCACTGCTCCAGCCGGGCCTCGGCGTCGACGCCGTCGCCGCGCACCCGGAAGACGGTGCCAGTGTCCTGCGCGAGATGCGGGCGCAGCACGTGGGCGGCGGTGAGCACCCAGCCGGGCGCGACGAAGAAGCCGCTCCCCCACAGCGGCGTGTCGGCGCCCCGTGCGGGCAGCAGGTGGACGGTGGCGGCGCGGGCGAGTTCGTAGAGGCGGTCGTTCCCCTCGCTCATGCCCGGTCGAACTGCCAGGTCAGCGTGATCTCAAGCGACACCTTGGCCTCGCCCCGGGCGAGCACCGCGACGGCCACCCCCTCCTTGGCGGTCAGCTCCACGCCGAAGGTGATGGCGGCCTCGCTGGGTCCGGCCTCGCGGGCCGCGTCCAGCACCGAGGAGCCGACCCCGGTGATCAGCTCCTGGAGCTGCTCGACCTTGGCGACGGCCTTCTCTGCGAAGCCGACGTCCTCCTGGTCTTCGTACCCGTCCGCCTCGCTGATGCGGGCGGTGATCACCGTGCCGTCCGGCAGTTCCACGTCCTGGATGCGGCTCATCTCGCTCCCCCGTCGAGTCCGCCGCTCCCCAACCGCGCGCGGACACCCGCCACTTGACCCCGAGGCTAATACCCAGTCCGGCCCCACGCGACCCCCGCCGCCACACCGGGAGGGCGGGCCCGGCCGCACGGTCTACGCTGGAAGGACACGCCGTGGGCACGCCCGTGGGCACGCCCCACCCGCATCAGGAGCATGAGTTGTACTTCACCGACCGAGGCATCGAGGAACTGGAGAAGCGGCGCGGCGAGGAGGAGGTCACCTTCGAGTGGCTGGCCGAGCAGCTGCGGACCTTCGTCGACCTGAACCCGGACTTCGAGGTACCGGTGGAGCGCCTGGCGACGTGGCTGGCCCGGCTGGACGACGAGGACGAGGACGAGGACGAGTAGTCCCGGCAGCACCAGTAGGACTCGTCGGGCGCGACTCAGTCAGGACTCATCAGTCCTGATTCATGAGTCAGGACTCGGTCAGGACCCATCGGTCAGGACCCATCAGTCAGGACTCATCAGTGCCGGTCACCGGTCGCACGGACGGGAGCACCGGTCGTCGGCGTCAGGCGCGCCGCGACGACGCGTACGCCGCCCCCAGCGCCCCGTGGGCGGTCAGCAGCAGCCCCGCCGCGGTCCAGCCGCCGCTGCGGTGCCGCACTCCCCAGGCGCTGAGGGGCAGACCGGCCGCCATCTGGGCGAGCGCGAGGACCCGGGCGCCGGGGCCGCCGACCCGGGGCAGCCAGGGGGCGAGGGGGCTCTCGTCGGCGGGCGGGCGACGCGCGGCGGCCGCTGTCCGGCGGGCGTCGGGGAGGGTGCGGGCGGCCGCGCCGAGACGGCCGGCCGGCGTGCCGGGGGCGAGGCCCGCGGGGAGGGCGACTCCCGCGCGCGTGAGGACGGCGAGCAGTCCGCCCAGCCTGGCGCGCGCGTCGGCATCGGGGTCGGGCTTCGTCAGCCGCTCCAGGGACTCGAGGTCCAGGACCGGGTCCAGGCCGAGGCGGGCGGCGAAGGTGCGCATCGCCTCGCCCTCGGCGACGGGCGTGCCGTCGGTCAGCCACACGTAGCCGACCGGGCGGTGGAATCCGGACGCCAGGGTGTAACCGGCCCGGTCCGCGTCCCACCACAGGGCGAGCACGGGCCAGGGGGCGCCGACGGCGAGCGCCGCGGCCCAGCCCGTGACCACGCGGTCGACCGGTTCGCCGCCGTACCGCCAGGGCCCGCCCTCGGGGACCAGCACGCTCCACTCCCCGCCCGCCCCGGCCAGGGGCATGCGCTCGCCGAGCAGCGGGGCGACGGCGGCGACGGAGTCCGGCTCGGCGCGGCACAGCAGCAGGGCGCCGGCCGCGGGCCCTCTCCCGGACTCTTCCGTTGACATGATCACAAGGTAGGGCAATTCATCCCACTCGGCCGATCGTTGATCGTCAGAACGGGTGTCTTGACTTTCCGTGTCCGCGATATATCGTGAATTTCGGAGGACGCGATATGGCGCGTTCGGTCGAGGAGGTCTGCACCATGTCCGAGTGGTCCGTCGCGGAGCCCAGGAAACTCACCTTCGACGAGTCCGTGAGCCGCCTGCACGTACGCATCGTCAACGGAACGGTGAACGTCGTGGGCACGGACGAGGGTTCCGCCCGCCTGGAGGTCTCCGAGATCGAGGGACCACCCCTGATCGTCACCCATGAGGACGGCGCGCTCACCGTGGCCTACGAGGACCTGCCCTGGAAGGGCTTCCTCAAGTGGCTCGACCGCAAGGGCTGGCGCCGCAGCGCGGTGGTCTCCCTGGCGGTGCCGACCGGCACCCGCGTGGAGGTGGGCGCGGTCAGCGCCGCGGCCGTCGTCTCCGGGCTCGACGGGCACGCCGAGGTGAGGGGCGTCTCCGGCGACACCACCCTGGTGAGCCTCGCGGGCCCGGTCCGCGCGGACACCGTCTCGGGGAACGTGGAGGCCCAGGCCCTCACCGGAGACCTGCGCTTCAACTCCGTCTCCGGCGACCTGACGGTCGTGGAGGCGGGTTCCTCCGTGCGGGCGGACTCGGTGAGCGGATCGATGATCGTCGACCTGGACCCGGCCGGCGGACCCACCGACATCAGCCTGACCAGCGTCTCGGGCGAGATCGCCATCCGGCTGCCCCAGCCCGCCGACGCCCAGGTGGAGGCCAACACAGCCAGCGGCGCGGTCTCCAGCGCCTTCGAGGACCTCCGGGTGGGCGGCCAGTGGGGTGCCAAGCGGATCACCGGGCGGCTCGGCGCGGGCAACGGACGGCTGAAGGCCACCACGATCTCCGGCTCGATCGCCCTGCTGCGGCGGCCGGCCGCGGCGGACACTCCGTGGGAGCGGGAGCCACGGGACACCGGCCCGGCGCACGACGCGCCGGGCGCCTCGGGGGACAATTCCGCTGCCGTCCGGGACCACGGCGACACCGCCGCCCCGTCGGACGGCACGACCGACAAGAAGGTGCTCTGACATGCCCCCCGTCTTCGCCCACGGCCGACTGCGCCTCTATCTCCTCAAGCTCCTGGACGAGGCCCCGCGCCACGGCTACGAGGTGATCCGGCTCCTCGAAGAGCGCTTCCAGGGCCTCTACGCCCCGTCGGCGGGCACGGTGTACCCGCGCCTGGCCAAGCTGGAGGCCGAGGGACTGGTCACCCACACCACCGAGGGCGGACGCAAGGTGTACGCCATCACGGACGCCGGCCGCGCCGAGCTGGCCGAGCGCAGCGGCGAGCTGGCCGATCTGGAGCTGGAGATCCGGGAGTCGGTCGCCGAGCTGGCCGCCGAGATCCGGGCCGACGTGCGCGGCGCGGCGGGAGACCTGCGCCGGGAGACGCGGGCCGCGGCCAACGCGGCGCGCCAGGGCGCCGGATCGGGGACGCAGGACGAGTCGGACGCGGCCGGGGGCGTCGACGACAAGGAGGCCTGGCGGGCCGCCAAGGAGGAGATGCGCCGGGTCAAGCAGGAGTGGAAGGAGCAGGCCCGCCGCGCCAAGGACGAGAGCAGGCGCGCCCGCGACGAGGCCCAGCGGGCCCGGCGTCAGGCCAAGGAGGCCCAGGAGCGGGCCCGGACCCAGGCGCAGGAGGAGGTGCAGCGCATCGCCCAGCGGGTCCAGGAGCAGGTGCAGGACCACTTCTCGCGGGGCGACTGGCCCACGGGACTGCGCGAGGGGCTGAGCGAACTGGCGAAGGAGGTCGGCGACTTCGGCAAGGACTTCGGGAAGGAGTTCGGCAAGGACTGGGGCTTCGGCCGCACCGACGCGGGCTCCACCACCCCCCGGCCCGAGTACTCCGCCACCCCCGAGGACTTCCCCGCCGGCTACGCCCCGGCCTGGGCCAACGAGGACACCGCGGACTCCACCGGGGACCCGGCCCGTGACCTGGACCGGCTGCTCGACCGCTTCCGGGACGACATCCGTGACGCCGCCCGGGACCGGGGCGTCACCCCCGACCAGCTCCGTGACGCCCGTCGTCAGTTGTCGGCGGCGGCGGCGCACATCGGGGCGATTCTGCGGACGCCGAAGGCCTGACCTCCGGGACCCGGCCCCCGGCACCCGGCCGGGGGGGCGTCGGACGCGGGGCGTCGGGCTCAGGCCGCGCCCGCGCCCTCCCCGGAGCCGTCGCCCAGCACCCTGGTCAGCGACGCGTGGGTCACCCCGTGGTCGGCGAGCACCTCCGCGGGCACGCCGGGGCGGATCGTCAGCGCGAGGAGGAGGTGCTCGTCCCCGATGCGCCGGTCGTGCCGGGCGACGGCGACCCGCAGCGCCTTCTCCAGGACCTCCTTGGCGCCCCGGTCGAAGCCGCGGTGCCCGGACCACCGGCGTCCGCCCTTCCGCTCGCCGGACATGACCCCGACACCGTGCACCTCCTCCACCCGGGCGACGACCTCGGAGACGTCGATCCCCAGTCCGGCGAGGGCGTCGGTCTCGGCCTGCGTCAGACCGGCCCGGCGCCGCGCCTCCGCCAGCGCCCGCCGCACCGAGTCCCGGCGCTCGCCGCCGGCCCCGAGCGCCGTCAGCGCGAAGGAGGCCCGGCTGCCCTCCCGGTCCAGCAGGGCGAGCAGCAGGTGTCCGGTGTCGACGGTCCGCGCATCCGCGGCCTCGGCGTGCTCGACGGCCCCCTGCACGACCGCTCGGGCGTCCTTCGTGAATCGCTCGAACATCAATGCCTCCCGTACTTCTTGTGCACGGCCTGCCTGCTGACCCCCAGCTCCGTGGCGATCTCCTGCCACGACCAACCCTGATGGCGCGCGCTGCGCACCTGCACCGACTCCAGCTGCTCCAGCAGCCTCCGCAGTGCGGCGACGGCCCGCAGCCCGACCCTGGGGTCGCGGTCACCCGCACGCGTGGCGAGATCCGTTGCTTCGCTCATGCATGTCAACGTAGATTGACATCCGCTCGACGTCAACCCCAGTTGACATCGCGGGGTCAGGAGCCGCTGAGCACGATCTTGCCGAACAGCTCCCCGGAGGCCATCCGCTCGAACCCCTCACGGGCCCGGTCCAGCGGGAGCACATCGTCGATGACGGGACGTACACCGGTGGCGGCGCAGAAGGAGAGCAGGTCCTCCAGTTCGTCCTTGGTGCCCATCGTGGAACCGACGACCCGCAGCTCCAGGAAGAAGATCCGGGTCAGCTCCGCGTGGGAGGGCCGGTCGCCGCTGGTGGCGCCGGAGATGACCAGCGTCCCGCCCGGCCGCAGCGACTTCACCGAGTGCGACCAGGTTGCGGCGCCCACGGTCTCGATGACGGCGTCCACCCGCTGCGGCAGCCGCGCACCCGGCTCCACGGCCTCCACCGCGCCCAGCTCCAGGGCCCGCTTCCGCTTCGCCTCGTCCCGGCTGGTGGCGAAGACCCGCAGCCCCGCGGCCCTGCCGAGCACGATCGCGGCCGTGGCCACCCCGCCGCCGGCACCCTGCACCAGCACGGAGTCGCCGGGACGCACCCCGGCGTTGGTGAACAGCATCCGGTACGCCGTCAGCCAGGCGGTGGGCAGACAGGCGGCCTCCGCGAAGGACAGTTCCTTCGGCTTGGGCAGGATGTTCCAGGTGGGCACGGCGACCTGCTCGGCGAACGTCCCCTGGTAGCGCTCGGTGAGGATGGAGCGCGGCTCCCGGGGGCCGACCCCGTGGCCGGTCTGGCCGATCACCGAGTGCAGGACGACCTCGTTGCCGTCCGCGTCGACACCGGCGGCGTCGCAGCCCAGGATCATCGGCAGCCGGTCCTCCGGGAGGCCGACGCCGCGCAGGGACCAGAGGTCGTGATGGTTGAGGGAGGCGGCCCTGACATCGACGACACTCCAGCCGGGCCGGGCCTCGGGAGCCGGACGCTCCCCCAACTCCAGGCCGGTCAGCGGCTCGTCGCGGTCGATTCGGGCGGCGTAGGCAGCGAACATGGCCCTGACGATAGGGTTCCCCACCCGCCGACCGGAACCGCGACGCCCTGTGACACACACCCTCTTGCCACCAGCGCCGCCGCCGGGCCAGGCAGCGGCCTCCCGCAAAAGCGAGCGGCCCCGCCCTCCCGAGGAGGACGAGGCCGCTCAGCGCACACGCGCGTCACACCGTCACCGGCGCGCCACACCCTCCGCACGGGCCGCGGCCGCCACCGCCGCCGTGACGGCCGGGGCGACCCGCTCGTCGAACGGGGACGGGATGACGTAGTCCGCGGCGAGGTCCTCGCCCACCACGGAGGCCAGCGCCTCGGCCGCCGCGAGCTTCATGCCCTCGGTGATCCGCGACGCCCGCACCTGGAGCGCGCCCGCGAAGATGCCCGGGAACGCCAGCACGTTGTTGATCTGGTTCGGGAAGTCCGAGCGCCCCGTGGCGACGACCGCCGCGTACTTGTGGGCGACCTCCGGGTGCACCTCGGGGTTCGGGTTGGCCATCGCGAAGACGAAGGCACCCTTCGCCATCGAGGCCACCGCCTCCTCGGCCACCGTGCCGCCGGAGACGCCGATGAAGACGTCGGCGCCCGCGAGCGCGTCCTCCAGCGAGCCGGACAGCCCCGCCTTGTTGGTGAAGGAGGCCACCTCCTGCTTGACCGGCGTGAGGTCCGCCCGGCCCGCCGAGATGATGCCCTTGCGGTCGGCCAGCGCGACGTCCCCGATACCGGCCTCCACCAGCATCTTGGCGATGGCGACACCGGCCGCGCCCGCGCCCGAGATCACCGCGCGCAGCTCACCCAGCGTCCGCCCGCTCAGCCGCGCCGCGTTGCGCAGCGCCGCCAGCGTCACGACCGCCGTGCCGTGCTGGTCGTCGTGGAAGACCGGGATGTCCAGCCGCTCCTGGAGCCTGCGCTCGATCTCGAAGCAGCGCGGCGCCGAGATGTCCTCCAGATTGACGCCGCCGAACGAGGGCGCGAGGCGGACCACGGTCTCGACGATGTCGTCGGCGTCCGTGCAGTTCAGGGCGATCGGGACCGCGTCCACCCCGCCGAACTGCTTGAAGAGGATCGCCTTCCCCTCCATCACCGGGAGGGACGCCTCGGGCCCGATGTCCCCGAGTCCCAGCACCGCCGTGCCGTCCGTCACGACCGCGACGACCGAGGACTTCCAGGTGTAGTCGTGGACGAGGTCGGGCTGCTCGGCGATCGCGCTGCACACTTTCGCGACGCCGGGCGTGTACGCCAGGGACAGGTCTTCCTTGTCACGGACCGGCACGGTGGCCTGCACGGCCATCTTGCCGCCGCGGTGCAGCGCGAACGCGGGGTCGAAGGAGTCGAGCGGCTCAGCGCCCGCCCCCTGCTCCGCACCGGCTCCGTTGTCGCTGCGAGGATTGACGATCTCCGCTGCCACTTTGTCTTACCCCTTAAGAGTTCATGGTTTGAGGGTTTGTCCACTCCTGGTGAGGAATGGGCGGGCACCGCGCGGGAGGATGGCTGTACGGGCCACGAGGACCCCGCGCGACGGGCGCGCCGCACACGCGCCCTGAGCCCCTGATGAGGGGTGTAAAGAACCTTCTTACCCGACGGACGCCTCCGGCGACGAGTCGGATAAGAGCAAGCTCACATGCCGGACCCCGAACGCCGCATGTCGGTGACATGGCTCATAGCCGGGGATCAGGACAACCTCGCGGCGCCCCTTGACAGACCCGGAGAAGCCGCTTGCAACGGCCGTACACACTGACGATCCATGCTCGGATAACGAGAAATTCCGCAGATCTTCCGGCCGGAGGGGCAGATTCCCGTAAAGGTTCGGTCGTGATGTACCGACCTGATGCGGTTCGGGAGGTGACCCGTTAGCCGATTTTGACATGACGGCCCCCCTGAATGGCCGAGTCCGAATGGCAAGATGCCGTAATCACACGAGGTCGCGGCACTCGAAGGTGTGTGCTCACGTCGACCCACGGCGCCCGCCGGCCCCCCGGCAGGCGCCTTGCTCCACCGGAACACCACCGTCCCCATCGGCAACTCCTTTCATCCGCCGGAGGAACCACCATGACCGCAAGCTCCACCCGTCGTACGACCGCCGCGCACTCCCGGCTAGCAGCGGTCGGTGCGATCGCGGTCGCAGGCGCGCTGCTCCTCACCGGATGCGGCGACCAGACCGAGAACAGCGACTCCGGCAGCGACAACCAGTCCTCGAGCGGTGCTCCGCTGGCCGACAAGCTGCCGCAGTCGATCCGCGACAAGGGCACCGTCAAGGTCGGCTCCGACATCGCCTACGCGCCCGTCGAGTTCAAGGACGACTCCGGCAAGACGGTCGGTATCGACCCCGACCTCGCGGATGCCCTGGGCAAGCAGCTCGGCGTGAAGTTCGAGTTCGAGAACGGCACCTTCGACACCCTGATCACGGGTCTGCGCTCCAAGCGGTACGACATCGCCATGTCCGCGATGACCGACACCAAGGACCGCCAGGAGGGCATCGACTCGGACACCGGAAAGAAGGTCGGCCAGGGCGTCGACTTCGTCGACTACTTCACCGCCGGCGTCTCGATCTACACCAAGAAGGGCGACGACCAGGGCATCAAGACCTGGTCCGACCTGTGCGGCAAAAAGCTCGTGCTCCAGCGCGGCACGGTCTCCGAGGACCTGGCCAAGGCCGAGAACGAGAAGTGTCCGGCCGGCAAGAAGATCTCCATGGAGGCCTTCGACAACGACCAGCAGGCCCAGACCCGCCTGCGCGCGGGCGGCGCCGACGCCGGCTCCTCCGACTTCCCGGTGGCGGCCTACGCGGTGAAGACCTCCGGTGGCGGCAAGGACTTCGAGATGGTCGGCGAGCAGGTCGAGGCCGCGCCGTACGGCATCGCGGTCGCCAAGGAAAGCACGCAGCTGCGCGACGCCCTGAAGGCGGCGCTGGACGCGGTGATCGCCAACGGCGAGTACAAGAAGATCATGGACAAGTGGGGCGTGGCGGAAGGCGCCGTCACGGAGGCCACCATCAACGGCGGCAAGTGACCGCGCGGCGGGCACTGAAAGGCAACATCCGTGACTGTTGACATTGACAAGACGGGCTCCGGCCCGGCGGACACCCCGCCGGCCGGCCCGGAGGCCATCAGGGCCATCCCGGTCCGGCACTACGGCCGCTACGTCACCGCGGTCGTCGCGATCGCGCTGCTGGCCGCGGTCGTGTACGCGTTCTCCCAGGGCAAGATCAACTGGGGTGCGATCCCGGACTACTTCTTCGACGACCGGATCCTGTCCGGCATGGGCAAGACCCTGCTGATCACCGTCCTGGCCATGCTCATAGGCATCGTCGGCGGCATCATGCTCGCGGTGATGCGGCTGTCGAAGAACCCGGTGACCTCGTCCATCGCGTGGTTCTACATCTGGTTCTTCCGTGGCACCCCGGTCCTGGTGCAGCTCGTCGTCTGGTTCAACCTGGGCCTGGTCTTCGAGTACATCAACCTCGGCCCGTTCTACCGCGACGAGTGGTCCGACTTCATGACGCCGTTCCTGACGGCTCTGCTCGGCCTCGGCCTCAACGAGGCCGCGTACATGGCGGAGATCTGCCGCGCCGGTCTGCTCGCGGTCGACGAGGGCCAGACCGAGGCGGCCCACGCGCTCGGCATGAGCCACACCAAGACGCTGCGCCGGATCGTGGTCCCGCAGGCGATGCGCGTGATCGTGCCGCCGACGGGCAACGAGGTCATCAACATGCTGAAGACGACCTCGCTGGTGTCGGTCGTCCAGTACTCCGAGTTGTTCAGAGTGGCCCAGGACATCGGCCAGACCTCGGGCGCACCCGCCGAGATGCTGTTCCTGGCGGCGGCCTGGTACCTGCTGCTGACCTCGGTCTTCAGCGTCGGCCAGTACTACCTGGAGCGGCACTACGCCCGCGGCTCCAGCCGCAGCCTGCCGCCGACGCCGATGCAGAAGATCAGGGCGAACCTGTTCTCCCTGTCGAACCGCTCCAGCACGACGGGAGGTGCCGCATGACCGCCATGGTCAAGGCCGAGGGCGTCCACAAGTCCTTCGGCGCCATCGAGGTCCTCAAGGGCATCGACCTGGAGGTGAAGTCGGGTGAGGTGTTCTGCCTGATCGGCCCCTCCGGCTCCGGCAAGTCCACCTTCCTGCGGTGCATCAACCACCTGGAGAAGATCAACGCCGGACGGCTCTACGTCGACGGCGAGCTGGTCGGCTACCGCCAGAAGGGCGACAAGCTCTACGAGCTGAAGGACAGCGAGGTCGCCGTCAAGCGCCGGGACATCGGCATGGTCTTCCAGCGCTTCAACCTGTTCCCGCACATGACGGCGTTGGAGAACGTCATGGAGGCGCCGGTCCAGGTCAAGGGCGCGAGCAGGGCGCAGGCCAGGGAGCGCGCGGGCGCCCTGCTGGAGCGGGTGGGCCTGTCCGACCGGGCCGGCAACTACCCCTCGCAGCTCTCCGGCGGCCAGCAGCAGCGGGTCGCGATCGCCCGGGCCCTCGCGATGGACCCCAAGCTGATGCTGTTCGACGAGCCGACCTCGGCCCTGGACCCGGAGCTGGTCGGCGACGTCCTCGACGTCATGCGCGACCTGGCCGAGTCCGGTATGACGATGGTCGTCGTCACCCACGAGATGGGCTTCGCCCGCGAGGTGGGCGACAGCCTGGTCTTCATGGACGACGGCGTGGTGGTCGAGTCGGGCAACCCGCGCGACGTCCTGACCGATCCGCAGCACGAGCGGACGAAGGCGTTCCTGTCCAAGGTCCTCTGAGGACACGGCGGGCGCCGGCGGCAGCGTGATGAGGGGCGGTACGGAAACCCGTACCGCCCCTCATCCGTGTCACGGTCTCACTTCACCGCGAGCAGCAGCGTGTCCGACGGCGAGCACCACACCGGCCGCGCCTCGCCGAAGCCCTTCTCGCGCAGGACGCGCGCGTGCCAGGCCGCCGAGGGCATCTCGCCGTCGGCGTGCTCGCCGTAGATCTCGAAGCGGCGGGCGGTCGGTTCGGCGAGGACCGGGTCCTTGGCGGCGAGCTGCCACCACTCGGCCCAGTCGAGCGCGCCCCCGCTCTTGGCCGCGTCCATCTGCGCGTGCCGCTGCGCCCGCTCGGCCGCGTTGATCCGGGGCGTCGTGTCGTCGATCATGTGGTCCGCGTTCATGAAGACACCACCGTCGCGGACCAGGCCCGCGACCCGGCCGTAGAGATCCGCGAGGGGTTCGGCGTGGAGCCAGTGCAGGGCCGTGGCGGTCAGGACGGCGTCGTACGAGTCGTGCGGCAGCTTCGCCGGCCAGTCGGGGTCCTTGAGGTCGGCGGTGACGAAGGAGACCCGGTCGTCGCCGGCGAAGGTGCCCTCGGCGATCGCGAGCAGCGCGGGGTCGAGGTCCACGCCGGTGCTGGTGGCCCCGGGGAAGCGGGCGAGCAGCCGGGCGGTGATGGTGCCGGTGCCGCAGGCGAGGTCCAGTACGCGCGGCGCGGTGCCGACGAGCGCCTCGACCATGTCGAGCATGATCCGGAAGCGGTCCTCCCGGTCCGGCATGTACCACTCCTGCTGCCGGTCCCAGCTCTCCTGCCAGGCCCGCCAGTCGGCGCCGGCCGTGGTGGCGTCGGTGGTGTTCGTGGTGTCGGCGTCCGTCATCGGGCCCCTCCGTGCATGCGTGACGTAATACCCTGGAAGCACGATCAGCTGTTACCTGACCGCAGGCACGACCATAGAGCCCCTTCGTAAGGACTACAAGTGGAACTGGCCTATTACTCGGATTACGCCGTACGTCTCGTCAACACCGAGGAACCGTCCCGCGGACAGGACTCCCTGACCTCGGTCGAGGCCGTCCGCGAACTGTTCGGTGCCAACCAGTCGGCGGCCCGGCGGGCGGCCGACTCGGACGTGACCCGCTTCCGCTCGGTCCGGGCACGGCTGCGGGCGGTGTTCGAGGCGGCCGACGCCGGCGACGAGACCCTCGCCGTCGACCTGCTGAACTCCCTGCTCCTGGAGTTCCCGGTGAGCCCGCAGATCTCCGGCCACGACCACCGCGACGACGACGACCGCCCGCTGTGGCACATGCACCTGGCGGACCACCCGTCCAACGCCACCGCCGGTTTCGCCGCCATCGCGGCGATGGGCCTCGCCTTCCACCTCACCGAGTACGGAGTGGACCGCCTGGGCCTGTGCGAGGCGTCCCCCTGCCGCAACGCCTACCTGGACACCTCCACCAACCGCTCCCGGCGCTACTGCTCCGACCGCTGCGCCACCCGCGCCAACGTGGCGGCCTACCGCGCCCGCAAGCGTCTGGAGGCGGACCGGGAGGCCGGCACCGGCCTGAGCGCGGACAGCGCCCAGCGGGTCACGGCGAACGGGGAGCGCCGACCCGGCCGCGGCGGCCGGTAGCGCAGGCGCACCCTGCCGAGCACCAGGTCCTCGGGGACGACCCCGTAGTCGGTGCTGTCACCGCCGGCGAAGGCGTTGTCCCCGAGCACCCACCAGCCGGTCCCGCGCCGCTCGACGGCCCGCTTGACCACCAGCAGGTCCTGCTGGAAGGGATGCCGCAGCACGACCACGTCACCCGGCCGGACCCGCGCACCCCAGTGCACGAGCAGCACGTCACCGTGGTGCAACGTGGGCACCATCGACGGCCCGGTCACCTCGGCCGGCCCGAAGGGCAGCGCGCCTCTCGCGCGCTCGGTCTCCTGCGACGGCCGCTCCGGCATCACCCGGCACCTCCCGGTCTTTCCTCCACCAGTCTCAGTCTCACCCCCGGACTTTTGTCCTAAGCCCACGGGGGCACTCGCGAAATCGGGCCACCCAGGGAGTAATGTCCCCCCTGAGAAGACGATCACGAGGAAGGAACGCTTCATGCTTTCCCGCCTGTTTGCCCCCAAGGTCACGGTCAGCGCCCACTGCGACCTGCCCTGCGGCGTGTACGACCCGGCCCAGGCCCGCATCGAGGCGGAGTCGGTGAAGGCCGTCCAGGAGAAGATGGCCGGTAACGACGACCCGCACTTCCAGGCCCGCGCCACGGTCATCAAGGAGCAGCGCGCCGAGCTCGCGAAGCACCACGTGTCCGTGCTGTGGAGCGACTACTTCAAGCCCCCGCACTTCGAGAAGTACCCGGAGCTGCACCAGCTGGTCAACGACACCCTGAAGGCCCTCTCGGCCGCCAAGGGCTCGACCGACCCGGCGACCGGCCAGAAGGCCCTGGACTACATCGCCCAGATCGACAAGATCTTCTGGGAGACCAAGAAGGCCTGACCCCTGCATCCAGGGCCGGCGATCGGTGCACCATCGCGGGCCGCAGGACAGACCGGAGGGGCCCGGCCGCAACCCGGCCGGGCCCCTCCGTGCGTCCGCACCCCTGTCGCACCCGGGGCACGGACGGCTCAGCGCTTCCGGTCATAGGTCCGCACCACGACGCCGTTGCCGAAGGTGCGCACCGACCCCGTCACGAACTCCGAGACCTCGAAGCCCGAGGCGAACATCGGCATGCCGGTGCCCAGCACCACCGGGTACGTCTTGATGACCAGCTCGTCGATCTCGTCGACCAGCTCCCCGGCGACGGCCGCCCCGCCGCACAGGTAGATGCCGAAGTCACGCTCCTCCGCCTTCAGTTCGCGGACCCTGCCGACCAGGTCCGTCGAGACGATCTCGACGTTGGGGTCGGGCGACTCCGTGAGGGTGCGCGAGGCGACGATCTCGCGCATGTGTGCGTAGGGGCTGGTGATGCCCTCCTTCAGCGCCACGTCGTAGCTGCCCCGGCCCTGGATCACCGTGTCGAACCGCTTGTTCGGCAGGTCCTCGATACCGCGCAGCCGTCGGCCGAGGCTCGACACCGTCTCCGGGTACTCCGCCTTCAGGAACGCGAAGAACTCCTCGTCCACGAACGGGTACATGAACGACGCGTCGCCGTCCGGGCCGCCGATGAAGCCGTCGATCGAACAGGCGATGAAATACGTGAGCTTGCGCAAACCGGTCCCCCTCTTCCTGGCCACCCCTTGACCACTACGCACACAGTACTCCGCATGTAGTTGTCTGGTCTCCTGATTATTCGTTCCGCGGCTCGCGCCACATCGGCCACATCAGGGGACCGTCGGGCAGTTGGAGGGCCTGTCCGGTGAACTCGAAGCCCAGGCGCTCGTACAGCGCCCGGCCGCGGGCGCTGCTCGCCTCCAGGTAGGCGGGCGTCCTCTCGCTGTCGCAGCGGTCGAGCACCGACTCCATCAGCGCGGTGCCCAGACCCTCGCCCTGCCGCCCGGGGGCCACGCCGATCATCCACAGGTACTCGTGGGCCCGGCCGGTGGGGTGGATGCCCTCGGTGAGCCGGGCTATCAGCTCGACGCGCTCGTTGTCCGGGTCGACGGCCTCGCGCACCAGGGCGGGGACGTCCTCGACGGGCCCTTCGGCGGCCTGTTGGTCCCCGGCCGGTTCGTGCGCGGGTACGGGCAGCCACAGCGCGCAGGCCGCGCCGTCGTCGGTGAGATCGATGCGCCCGTCGGCCAGCACGGCGTCGGCGAAGGCCGCCATGAGCCGGTGATGGGTCAGCCGGCGGTACTCCGCGCCGGGAAAGACCCAGCTGCTGACCGGGTCGTCCTGGAAGGCCTCGTCCAGGAGCCGGACGACCCGCTCCCGGTCGTCCGCCCCCGCCGTCCGGATCACCACGCTCATAACCCGCCCCGCCCCTTCGGCTCAACGTCGTTCGTGTGTAAGGAGGTTGAGCCTATCCGGGAAGCCTCACGCGCCGGCCGGAGAGGGAAAGGGGGCGGGCCCCGCACACCGTGGGGAAGTGCGGGACCCGCCGGACCGGAGCCGTCGGCGGTGCGGCCGTACGTCGGGTCAGGTGCCGTACGGCCCTGCACGGGCTCCGGGGTCTTGCGGCCGGCCCTGGCAGGGCCGGGTGGTGCGGCGGACGGCGGTCAGGTGGCCGTCAGGTGGTGCGCCGGGTCACGAACTCGGCCAGTGCGAGCAGTCCGCCCGCCGACTCCGGGTCCGGCACGGCACGGGCCAGTTCCTGCATCGCCCGTGCCATCCGGTCGGCCGCCTGGGCCTGCGCCCAGTCCCGGCCGCCTGCCCGCTCCACGGCCAGGGCGGTGCGCTCCAGGTCCTCCTTGTCCTTGTCGTACGGTGCCGCGTACAGCGCGGCGAGTTCGGCGGCGGCCGGGGTGCCGGAGGTGAGGGCGGCGACCACCGGCAGCGACTTCTTGCGGACGGCCAGGTCCGCGCCGGCCGGCTTGCCGGTGTGGCGCGGGTCGCCCCATATGCCGATGACGTCGTCGATGAGCTGGAAGGCCAGCCCGGCCTGCCGGCCGAAGGCGTCCAGCGCCTCGACGTCCTCCTCGGCGGCACCGGCGTACAGCCCGCCGAGCGCGCAGGCGCATCCCAGCAGGGCGCCCGTCTTGGCCTCGGCCATGGCGACCGTCTCGTCGAGGGTGACCTCGTAGGGCGCGCGCCGTTCCATCGCCGTGTCCGTGTGCTGGCCCTCGCACAGTTCCATGACGCAGTCGGACAGCCGGATGGCCGCCGCCGCGGACGCCGGATGCGGGTCCGCGGCGAGCAACCGCAGGCCGAGCGCCTGAACGGCGTCCCCCGTGAGGATCGCGTCGGCGTCGCCGAACACGGTCCAGGCGGTGGGCCGGTGGCGCCGGGTGGTGTCCCGGTCCATCACGTCGTCGTGCAGCAGTGTGAAGTTGTGGATCAACTCCACCGCGGCGGCGGCCCGCACCGCCGCAGCACGGGCCGTGGGCCCGCCGAGCGCGGCGGCCGCGGTGAGGACGAGTGCGGGACGGATCGCCTTGCCCGCGTTGCCCTCCGCGGGCGTGCCGTCCGCGTGCTGCCAGCCGAAGTGATAGAGCGCGACGCGGCGCATCATCGGGGGCAGTGCGGCGATGGCGGAACGGAGTTCGGGGTCGACCGACGCCCGGGACTCGCTCAGGAGCGCCGCCGCCTCCTGCCCCTCGGACACCGGCGGCCCGGGTCCGCCGACCGGGGTGCCCGGCTCGTCCGCGCGCTGTGTGCCGATGGCCCCCTGCCTCTCCGGCGCTCCGGTGGGACCGCGGGTCGCGGTGGCGCCGCACCCGGTCTCCGTCATGGACTCACCTCCCCCATGGGCCCACTCCCGTACCCCGGGGGTGTACCCGCCCGGGAGGGCGGGGACACGACGTCGGGCGGACTGGCGTCACTGCCAGCGGCCGATCTCGACGTTTTCCAGGACGCCCAGCGCGTCCGGCACCAGGACCGCGGCCGAGTGGTAGGCCGTGACCAGGTACTTGATGATGGCCTGCTCATTGATGCCCATGAAGCGCACCGACACACTCGGCTCGATCTCGTCGGGGATGCCGGTGGCCCGCAGCCCGATGACGCCCTGCTCCTGCTCGCCGGTACGCATCGCGATGATCGAGGTCGTACGGGCCTCGGTGACCGGGATCTTGTTGCACGGGTAGATCGGCACCCCGCGCCAGGTCGGGATGCGGTTGCCGGCGACGTCGATCGTCTCGGGGACCAGTCCGCGCCGGTTGAGCTCCCGGCCGATCGCGGCGATCGCACGGGGGTGGGCGAGCAGCAGCTTGGTGCCCCTGCGGCGGCTCAGCAGCTCGTCCAGGTCGTCCGGCCCCGGCACGCCGTCGTGCGGCTGGATCCGCTGGTCGTACTCGCAGTTGTGCAGCAGGCCGAACTCGCGGTTGTTGACCAGCTCGTGCTCCTGGCGCTCCTTCAGCGCCTCGACCGTCAGCCGGATCTGCTGCTCGGTCTGGTTCATCGGCTGGTTGTAGAGGTCGGCCACGCGCGAGTGGATGCGCAGCACGGTCTGGGCGACGCTCAGTTCATACTCACGCGGCCGGGCCTCGTAGTCGACGAAGGTGTGCGGGATGTCCGGCTCGCCGCTGTGACCGGCGGAGAGGTCGATCGCCTTCTCGCCGTGCTTGTTGGTGTTCTGCTCCGGGAGCGAGCGCTGCTCCTCCAGGTGCGCGCTCAGGGACTCCGCGCGCTCCGCGACCTGGTCCACCTCGTGGCGGGGCAGCACGAGCACGGTGCAGGCGGTGACCGCGCGGGCCGTGTACTCCCAGATGGCGTCCCCGTCGAGCAGCGCCTGGTCGCCGAAGTAGGCGCCGTCGGCGAGGACACCGAGCACCGCGTCGTCACCGTAGGGACCGGTGCCGATCTTCTCCACCTTGCCGTGCGCGAGCAGGTACACCTCGTCGACCCGGCCGCCGAACGAGGCGATGACCTCGCCGGGGCCGAACTCCCGCTGCTCGCAGCGCTGTGCGAGCTCCGACAGGACCTCGTCGTCCTCGTACGACCGCAGCGCCGGCAGCTCGCCCAGCTCCGCGGGGACGACCTCGACGCGGTCGCCGGTCTTCACGAACGTCACGCGGCCGTCGCCGACGGCGAAGGTCAGACGCCGGTTCACCCGGTACGTGCCGCCCTGGATGTCCACCCAGGGAAGCGAGCGCAGCAGCCAGCGTGAGCTGATCTCCTGCATCTGAGGAACGGACTTGGTCGTGGTGGCCAGGTTCCGCGCGGCCGCCGTGCCGAGGCTCTGCTGCGGCCTGGTCTGCTCGCTGCGGACCTCTTCGCCTACCGACATAAGGAATTGCCCTCCCGGTCGTGCCGGGCGGCTGCGCCCGGCATCGATGTGCGTGCACCAGCCTTCCTCACGGAGCGTGCCGGTGCTATTACACGAAAGAGCGGGAATGGATCACCGGAAGCCGGGGCAGATATGGGAGCTTGTTTCGCCGTCTCGGCGTCTTGTCCGGCCTGTTCCAGGCGATGGGCCGGGACGAGATTGGCCGAAAACGCTCGTACGCGCGCCGGACAAGTAATAGCGGGAGCTCCGTTTCGGTACAAGCACCGTACGAGACGGCCGTGCCAAGGCGGCCGTCACACAGCGTGAAGGAGTCGGCCGTGGCCTCACCCATGTCCGCGAGCAGCTTCCTCAAGGCACTGAAGGCGGAGGGGCTCACCATCGTCGAGGTCGGCGACTGGCGTGACCACAACCGCAACCACAAGGGCCCCTGGGGGCCCGTGAACGGTGTGATGATCCACCACACGGTCACGAAGGGCAGCGCCCGGACGGTGGACATCTGCCGCAAGGGCTACGAGGGCCTGCCCGGTCCCCTGTGCCACGGGGTCATCACGAAGGACGGCCGGGTCCATCTGGTCGGGTACGGCAGGGCCAACCACGCCGGCCTCGGCGACGACGACGTCCTGCGCGCGGTGATCGCCGAGCGGGCGCTGCCGAAGGACAACGAGGCGAACACCGACGGCAACCGGCACTTCTACGGGTTCGAGTGCGAGAACCTGGGCGACGGCGACGACCCCTGGCCGGCGGCGCAGCTGGAGGCCATCGAGCGGGCCGCCGCCGCGGTCTGCCGCCATCACGGATGGAACGAACGGTCCGTGATCGGGCACCTGGAGTGGCAGCCCGGGAAGGTGGACCCGCGCGGGTTCACCATGGCGTCCATGCGGGCACGGATCGGGGACCGGCTGAGCTGAAGTGACGCGCCCTCGCCGCGGCGTGAGAATGGCCCGGTGACCGGCACCGACACCTCCGACCTCGCCACCCTCGGCCCCCGCCTGCCGTCACCCTGCCAGGAGATCGTCGACGGGCGGTTCGAGCGGCACGGCGTCCGGCTGCTGCTGAAGCGGGACGACCTGATCCACCCCGACCTGGTCGGCAACAAATGGCGCAAACTGGCGCCGAATCTCGCCACCGCGCGGGGCCGTACCGTCGTCACGTTCGGCGGCGCCTACTCCAACCACCTGCGCGCCACGGCCGCCGCCGGCCGGCTGCTCGGCCTGTCGACGGTGGGCGTGGTGCGGGGTCAGGAACTGGCCGGGCGGCCGCTCAACCCCTCCCTGGCCCGGTGCGCGGCCGACGGCATGCGGCTGCACTTCGTCGACCGCTCGACGTACCGCCGCAAGAGCGAGCCGGAGACCCTGGCCGCGCTGCTGCGCGCGGTGGCCGCCGAGGACGCGGTCGTGGTCCCCGAGGGCGGCAGCAACGCGTCGGCCGTCCGCGGCTGCCGGGCTCTCGGCGAGGAACTGGGCGGACACGCCGACGTGGCCGCCGTCGCCTGCGGCACGGGTGGCACGCTCGCCGGTCTGGCCGCGGGCCTGCCCCGGGGCCGGCGGACGCTGGGGATACCCGTGCTCAAGGGCGGCTTCCTGACCGACGACATACGACGGCTCCAGGACCGTGCGTTCGGCGGACCGCGCGGCGACTGGAGCCTCGACGACCGCTTCCACTGCGGCGGCTACGCCCGCACGACGCCGGAGCTCGACTCCTTCGCCGACGACTTCGAAGACCGCCACGGCCTGCCCGTGGAGCGCGTGTATGTAGCCAAGCTCCTGCACGCCCTGCTCGCCCTCACCCAGGAGGGCGCCTTCCCCCGCGGGACCGCCCTGGCCGCGGTCGTCACCGGCCGGCCGTTCCCCTGACCGCCTCCCGGGCGCGCACTGCTCACGTGGCCTCCCGGTAGGCCGCCGCCTCCTCCAGGTCGAGGCGGCGCAGCAGCGTTCGCAGCATCTCGTCGTCGATGTAACGGCCGTCCCGCAGCCGGACGAAGACATCGCGCTCGGCGCTGATCATCTCCCGCGACAGCCGCCGGTACGTGTCGTCGACGGTCTCGCCGGTGACCGGGTTGACCTGCCCGAGCCGCTCCCAGACGGCGTTGCGGCGGCGCTCCAGGACCGTGCGCAGGCGCTCGGCGAGGGGGCCCGGCAGGGCGTTGCGCTCGTCGGCGAGCAGCTCGTCCAGGCGCCGCTCGGCCGCCCGGGAGGCCTGTGCCTGCGCGTTGGCCTCGGCGAGCGTCTCGGTCTGCACGTCGCGAGCGGGGAACTTCAGCAGGCGGATCAGCGGCGGCAGGGTGACGCCCTGGACGACCAGCGTGCCGATGACGGTGGTGAAGGTGAGGAACAGGATGAGGTTGCGCTCGGGGAAGGGATCGCCGTCGTGCACGGTGAGCGGGATGGAGAACGCGATGGCCAGCGAGACCACGCCCCGCATCCCCGCCCAGCCGATGACGAACGGCCCCGTCCAGGAGAGGTCGCCCTCCCGCGCGCGTACGCGTGCCGAGAGGCGCGGCAGGTAGGTCGCCGGATACACCCACACGAACCTCGCCACCGCGACCACCAGGAAGAGGGCGACGGCGTACCAGGCCGCTTCGGCGCCCTCGTACTCCCCGAGCCCCTTGAGGACGACGGGCAGCTGGAGTCCGATCAGGGCGAACACGGCCGACTCCAGCACGAACGCGACCATCTTCCACACCGCCTCCTCCTGGAGCCGGGTGGCGAAATCGACCTCCCACGCGCGGTGGCCGAGATAGAGCGCGACGACGACCACCGCGAGGACCCCGGAGGCGTGCACCTGTTCGGCGACCGCGTAGGCGACGAACGGGATCAGCAGGGAGAGCGTGTTCTGCAGCAGCGCCTCCCGCAGATGGGTGCGCAGCCAGTGCAGCGGCACCATCAGCACCAGCCCCACGCCCACGCCGCCGATCGCCGCGATCACGAACTCCAGGATCCCGCCGGCCCACGTGGCGCCCTCGCCGACCGCCGCCGCGAGCGCCACCCTGAAGGCGGTGATCGCGGTGGCGTCGTTCACCAGGGACTCGCCCTGGAGGATCGTGGTGATCCGGGAGGGCAGCCCCACCCGGCGCGCGACGGCCGTGGCGGCGACGGCGTCCGGCGGCGCGACCACCGCGCCGAACACCAGGGCCGCCGTCAGCGGCAGACCCGGCACGATCAGGTACGCGGCGCAGCCGACGACGAAGGTCGCGAAGAGGACGTAGCCCACGGACAGCAGCGCCACCGGCCGCACCTGGGCCCGCAGGTCCAGGTAGGAACTGTCGGTGGCCGCCGTGTAGAGCAGCGGGGGCAGCAGCAGGGGCAGGACGATGTGCGGGTCGAGGGTGTAGTCGGGCACGCCCGGGACGTAGCTCACCGCCAGGCCCACCGCCACCAGCAGCAGCGGCACCGGCACCGGTACCCGCCGCCCCGCGGCGGCGACCGCGGCACTGCCCGCCACCAGCAACAGCAGCGGCATCACGTCCATGTCCTCGCCCGCCCTCTTTTTCCGCGCGGTGATCCACGCACCCGTCGTAACCTGGCAATCATGAAACAGTGCACGCACGCCGACGCGCTGCCGCACCCGGAGCCGGAGCCGCGCGGTGAGACCTGTCCGGAGTGTCTGGCCGAGGGCACGGACCCGGTGCAGCTGCGGCTGTGCCTCGACTGCGGTCATGTCGGCTGCTGCGACTCCTCGCCGGGGCAGCACGCCACGACGCACCACAAGGAGACCGGCCACCCGGTCATGCGCACCTTCGAGCCCGGGGAGAACTGGCGCTGGTGCTTCGTCGACCACGTCCTCGTGTGACCTCGGCCCGGTACGGTTCGACCGTCTGACGCCTGGGTACGTCAACCCGGCGCGCGCTCTTCCGATTTGGGCCCGCCGAACCCCTAGCCACTGTGCGTGTTCGTGTGTTTACTATGAGTGACAGCATGGGGTTGGGGTCTCGGGGACAGGAAACTTCGGAGCGCGATAACGTCACCGCTGAACCACGTATCGCGTTACCCCGAGGGCGACCCCCTGGCCCTGTAACGCTTGTACCACCTTGGAGGTGAGGGTGTCCCAGATCGCAGGCGAGCCCGCGACCCAGGACTTCGTCGAAGTCCGGCTGCCGGCCGCGGGTGCCTACCTGTCGGTGCTGCGTACGGCGACGGCCGGCCTCGCAGCCCGCTTGGACTTCACCCTCGACGAGATCGAGGACCTGCGCATCGCAGTCGACGAGGCCTGCGCGATCCTGCTCCAGCAGGCCGTGCCCGGCTCGGTGCTCAGCTGTGTCTTCCGCCTCGTCGACGACTCGCTCGAAGTCACCGTCTCGGCGCCGACCACGGACGGCCACGCCCCTTCGCGGGACACCTTCGCCTGGACGGTGCTGTCCGCCCTCGCGGGCAAGGTCTCCTCCGCCGTGGACGAGGACAAAACCGTTTCGATCAGCCTCTACAAACAGCGCGGCGCGGGACCCGGGCCGACGTGAGGGACGCAAACGGGGACGGGGACGGGCCGGTGCGGGACGACGAGCGCGGCACACGGGAGCGGCCGGCCGAGGGCGAGCGTTCCCCGAACGAGGCCCGGCGCACGGCGGACGGCATCGACGGCATCCCCGAGCAGGCCCGGCCGCATCCGGAGGACGAGACCTCTCCCGAGGCCGTCACTCCGGGCGACGGGCAGCGGACCGGGGACACCCCCGTCCGGCCCGTCCGAGCGGAGGAGAAGGCTCGGGAAAGGGCAACGGGCGGGACGATGAGCGAGCACGAGCGACACTCCGAGGACGGCGCGCCGGGTGCCCGGGGCACGCAGGGCACACGGCACGACCCGCAGGACCGCAGCGGGGCGCGCCTCCTGTTCGCGGAGCTGCGCACGCTGGAGAAGGACAGCCCCGCCTACGCGGAGCTGCGCAACCGGCTGGTCCGCATGCACCTGCCGCTCGTCGAGCACCTCGCGCGCCGCTTCCGCAACCGCGGCGAGCCTCTGGACGACCTGACCCAGGTCGCCACCATCGGACTGATCAAGTCGGTCGACCGTTTCGACCCGGACCGCGGGGTGGAGTTCTCCACGTACGCGACACCGACGGTGGTCGGCGAGATCAAGCGGCACTTCCGGGACAAGGGCTGGGCGGTCCGCGTCCCGCGCCGGCTCCAGGAGCTGCGGCTGGCCCTGACCACGGCCACCGCGGAACTCTCCCAGCTGCACGGGCGCTCCCCCACGGTGCACGAGCTGGCGCAGAAGCTCGCGATCTCAGAGGAGGAGGTCCTGGAGGGCCTGGAGTCGGCCAACGCCTACTCCACGCTCTCCCTCGACGTGCCGGACACCGACGACGAGTCCCCGGCGGTCGCGGACACCCTCGGCGCCGAGGACGAGGCCCTGGAGGGCGTCGAGTACCGGGAGTCGCTCAAGCCGCTGCTGGAGGACCTCCCGCCGCGCGAGAAGCGGATCCTGCTGCTGCGTTTCTTCGGCAACATGACCCAGTCGCAGATCGCGCAGGAGGTCGGCATCTCGCAGATGCACGTCTCGCGGCTGCTGGCCCGCACCCTGGCGCAGCTGCGGGAGAAGCTGCTGGTCGAGGAGTAGCCGCCCCGCCCGCGCCCGCGGGCGGCGGCCCCGCCTACTTCTCGGCGTTGCCGGGGCCCCGGATGCCGAGGGCCTGGGTGGTCTCCGGGTTGACGAGCAGCACCAGTGCCGTGACGGAGACCACGGCGAGCACGATGCCCGCGGGAATGGCCGGGCCGTTCGTCGTCAGCAGGTTGTAGGCCACGGGCAGCGCCATGATCTGCGTGATCACGGCGGGTCCCCGGCTCCAGCCCCGTCGGCCGAGCAGCCCGCGCGCGGCGAGCAGCGGCAGCAGCGCGAGGACGATCAGGGTGACGCCACCGGTGATCGCGGAGGTCCGGTCGTCGGGGTGGCCGGTCAGCCCCCCGACGAGCATCCAGGCGCCGCCCACGACGAGCGCCAGTCCCTCCAGTGCGGCGAGCGCGGCCGCGGCGGTCAGCCGGCGAGGACGCGGGCCCGCCTCTTCGGCGGCTTCGGAAACGGGGTTCGGCTCACTGCTCACCCCTGAAGGGTAGCCCTCCGGGCACCGGCGTCCGCGAGGTGTCCGCCCTATCACGTGCGCGGTTCCACCGCGGCGATCTTCACCTCGGTCTGGGCCGAGTACCACCCAGTAGGTACCCTGCAGACCATGCGTGCACTTCTCGTGGTCAACCCGGCGGCAACCACCACGAGTGCGCGTACGCGCGACGTGCTGATCCACGCCCTCGCCAGCGAGATGAAGCTGGAGGCGGTCACCACCGAGTACCGCGGGCACGCGCGCGACCTCGGCCGGCACGCGGCGCAGAGTGACGACATCGAGCTGGTGGTGGCCCTCGGCGGCGACGGCACGGTGAACGAGGTCGTCAACGGTCTGCTGCACGCGGGCCCCGATCCGGAGCATCTGCCCGGTCTCGCGGTGGTCCCCGGTGGCTCCACCAACGTCTTCGCCCGCGCCCTCGGCCTGCCCAACCACGCGGTGGAGGCCACCGGCGCGCTCTTGGACGCCCTGCGCGAGGGCAGCGAGCGGACCGTCGGGCTCGGCCTGGCCTCGGGGACGCCGGGGTCGGAGGACGAGGCGGTCCCGTCCCGGTGGTTCACCTTCAACGCCGGCCTGGGCTTCGACGCCGGCGTGGTCGGCCGCGTCGAGCAGCACCGTGAGCGCGGCAAGAAATCGACACACGCTCTCTACGTCCGCCAGGTGATGCGCGCACTCGTCGGCGAGCCGCACCGCCGCAGCGGGACGATCACCCTGGAGCGAGCGGGCGAGGACCCGGTCACCGATCTGGTGCTGTCCATAGTCTCGAACACGTGCCCCTGGACGTTTCTCGGCAATCGCCCGATCTACGCGTCACCTAAAGCCTCGTTCGACACCGCGCTCGACGTGTTCGGCCTCAGCCGCCTGTCGACGGCCGCTGTCGCCCGGTATGGCACCCAGTTGCTCACTTCGTCCCCCGAGCGCGGACCCCGGGGCCGGCACGCGGTCTCCCTGCACGACCTGACCGACTTCACCTTGCATTCGAAGGTGCCGCTCCCCCTCCAGATGGACGGTGACCACCTGGGGCTGCGAACCAGCGTGACGTTCACAGGCGTACGCCGTGCACTGCGTGTGATTGTGTGAGCAGAAGGGGCGAAAGTCCTTTCACTCGAACGTTTAGACCAGGGTCCACCCCATGGAAGTACGGCTGTGACCTAGTCGACACCGAAGAATCAAAAAAAACTTTCCTGAAGGGGTTGTATCCGCCGCCCAGGTTTGCGAGTCTCTTCTTGGCGATCGGGACGGCCCGCAAGACCGGCCTCCACAGATCACCGGAACCCCTCTTCAAACCACAGGACCACGCCAGGGAACCTGGCTGTCGGCCCTTCCCTTGTTGAGGGATTCGTGAAAGCGTTCACATTCACAAGCAACCCGCATGTAATACCAAGGAGAGGTAGCAGCCATGGACTGGCGTCACCGCGCCGTTTGCCGCGAGGAAGACCCCGAGCTCTTCTTCCCCATCGGCAACACCGGTCCCGCGCTGCTGCAGATCGAGGAAGCCAAGGCCGTCTGCCGTCGCTGCCCTGTCATGGAGCAGTGCCTGCAGTGGGCGCTCGAGTCCGGTCAGGACTCCGGCGTCTGGGGTGGTCTCAGCGAGGACGAGCGCCGCGCGATGAAGCGCCGTGCCGCCCGCAACCGGGCCCGTCAGGCCTCCGCCTGACACAGCCACCCTGCCTGAGCTTGGCGGCGCGTACAGCGAGTACGCATCCCCCGCTCCCGAGCCGCAGCGCGCAGTACCCCCGATGCGATCGCACGAGCACTGGCCTCGGACCTTCACCGGTCCGGGGCTTTTTGCTGTCCGAGGACTGCCCGAAGACCGTCCGAAGAACCGCCCGATGACCCGGCGGCCCCGCACTACTTCGCCACGGGCACGGGAATGTCCAGAATGACCTGAGTGCCACGCTCCGGGGCCGGGACCATGTCGAAGGTGCCGCCCAGTTCGCCCTCCACCAGGGTGCGGACGATCTGCAGGCCGAGGTTGCCCGAGCGGTGCGGGTCGAAGTCGGCGGGCAGACCCACGCCGTCGTCCTGGACGGTGACCCGGAGCCGGGCCTCCTTCGGCGTGCCGCCGCGGACCGCGGAGACCTCGACCGTCCCGGTGTCACCCTCCCGGAAGCCGTGTTCGAGGGCGTTCTGCAACACCTCGGTCAGGACCATCGAGAGCGGGGTCGCGACCTCGGCGTCGAGGATGCCGAAGCGGCCCGTGCGCCGGCCGGTCACCTTGCCCGGCGAGATCTCCGCCACCATCGCCAGCACCCGGTCGGCGATCTCGTCGAACTCCACCCGCTCGTCCAGGTTCTGGGAGAGCGTCTCGTGCACGATCGCGATCGAACCGACGCGGCGCACGGCCTCCTCCAGCGCCTCGCGGCCCCGGTCGGACTCGATGCGCCGGGCCTGCAGGCGCAGCAGGGCGGCCACCGTCTGGAGGTTGTTCTTCACCCGGTGGTGGATCTCCCGGATGGTGGCGTCCTTGGTGATCAGCTCGCGTTCGCGGCGGCGCAGTTCCGTGACGTCGCGCAGCAGTACGAGTGAACCGATGCGCGTTCCCTTGGGCTTGAGCGGGATGGCCCGGAACTGGATCACCCCGTCGTGCGCCTCGATCTCGAACTCGCGCGGCGCCCAGCCGCTGGCCACCTTGGCCAGCGCTTCGTCCACCGGACCGCGGGACGGGGCGAGTTCGGCGGTGGTCAGGCCCAGGTGGCAGCCGACCAGGTCGGCGGCGAGTCCCATGCGGTGGTAGGCCGACAGCGCGTTCGGGGAGGCGTACTGGACGATGCCGTCCGCGTCGAGCCGGATCAGGCCGTCGCCGACGCGGGGCGAGGCGTCCATGTCGACCTGCTGGTTCTCGAACGGGAAGGCGCCGGCCGCGATCATCTGTGCGAGGTCCGAGGCGCTCTGCAGGTACGTCAGTTCCAGGCGGCTCGGGGTGCGCACGGTGAGCAGGTTGGTGTTGCGTGCGATGACGCCCAGGACGCGGCCCTGACGGCGTACCGGGATGGACTCGACCCGGACCGGGACCTCCTCGCGCCACTCCGGGTCCCCCTCGCGCACGATCCGGCCCTCGTCGAGGGCGGCGTCCAGCATGGGGCGCCGGCCGCGCGGGACGAGGTGGCCGACCATGTCGTCCTGGTAGGAGGTGGGGCCGGTGTTGGGCCGCATCTGGGCGACGGAGACGTACCGGGTGCCGTCCAGGGTGGGGACCCACAGGACCAGGTCGGCGAAGGAGAGGTCGGAGAGGAGCTGCCACTCCGAGACCAGCAGGTGGAGCCACTCGAGGTCGGAGTCGTCGAGCGCGGTGTGCTGGCGTACGAGTTCGTTCATGGAGGGCACGGGCCTGAGCGTACCTGGCGGTACACCCGCGGGCCGCGGCGCCTGGGAGGGACCCTCAACCCTCCCGGCACCGCAGCCCGGAGCAACATCGGCCGTGGGGTGTGCGGTCCCGGTCGGCCGAAGGATGAGGAGCCGGGGCAGTCAGGGCAGAGAGCTCCGGTTCCTCGGTCCGCCCTCCTGTGCGGGGAAGGCGGAAGCCTGACGATCACTTCGCGTGAGTGGCACGGTCAGCGTCTCGTCACCATTCTGGACTAGACCACTAAGCGTGTCCATGCGGTGGACCGTGTTTGTTCTTGCGCGATCCGCCTGCTTTCCAGGCGTCCCGGCACCCGCCAGCAGCCTAACCCTGTTGGCTCACCCGCGGGGCCAGACCGCCAGGGCAATTTCCACCAGCGCCTCCAGTTCCGTCCGGCTCGCGCCGTCGCGCGCCTGTTGGGACATGCCCTGGATCATCGCGCCGGCGTGCCGGGCCAGGGCGGCGGCGTCGGTGTCCGGCGGCAGTACGCCAGCGGCCACGTCGGCCGAGATCCGGCTCTCGATCGCGGCGATGTTGGCGTTGCGCCGCACCCGCAGGGACTCCTCCACCTCGGGGGTCGAGCAGTTGGCGGCGGCGTGGACGACGAGGCAGCCGTGCGGACGGCCGGGGGCCGTGTACTCGTCGGCGGCCTCGCGCAGCATCCTCTCTATCCCCGCACGGGCGGTCGACTCCTCGGCGAGCGCGCGGTCGCCGAAGGAGCCGTACCGCACGCCGTACTCCCGGACGACCTCCTCGAAGAGCGAGCGCTTGTCGCCGAAGGCTCTGTAGAGGCTCGGGGCGCCGATGTCCATGACCCGCGTGAGGTCGGAGACGGAGGTGGCCTCGTAGCCGCGCTCCCAGAAGGCCATGAGGGCCGCCTCCAGCGCCGTCGCGCGGTCGAAGGAGCGAGGGCGTCCGCGGCCCCTGCCGGCGGCGGCCCGAGTCGGCGCCCCGGACCGCACGCCCTTCCCGCCCCGCCCGGCGCCCTGTCCCTCGCCCTGCCCGTCACCGCTCTCGCCGCCGCGCTCCCTGCTCACCATGGAGTGGATTTTATAGCGAGCACTAGAGAAATGTCGCCGGACCGCTGTACGGTCATTTTTGTAGCGACCGCTATTCAAATGCGAAGGGGGCGCCACCATGGGCGCGCTTGCGGGCAGGACAGCTCTCGTCACGGGAGCGAGCAGGGGCATCGGACGCGGGATCGCCGAGCGGCTGGGGCGTGACGGCGCCCGGGTCGCGGTGCACTACGGGAGGAACGAGGGGGCGGCGAAGGACACGGCGGCCGAGATCGAGGCGGCGGGCGGCTCGGCGTTCACGATCGGGGCGGACCTGCGCTCCCCCGGGGCCGCCGAGGCGCTGTGGGAGGAGTTCGACCGGCACGCCGACGGACTGGACATCCTGGTGAACAACGCGGGGATCGGCAGCACGCACCCGATCGCGGAGATAGACGAGGAGGAGTACGACGCGGTCTTCGCGGTCAATGTGAAGGCGCCGTTCTTCCTGCTCAAGCACGGCCTGGGGCGACTGCGCGACGGAGGCAGGGTCATCAACGTCTCCTCGGGACTGGCCCGCACCGCCGTGATGCCGGACAACGTGGCCTACGCGATGACGAAGGGCGCGCTGGACGTGCTCTCGCGCGACCTCTCCAAGGTGCTGGGCGCCCGGGGCATCACGGTGAACTCGGTGGCCCCCGGCATCATCGACACGGACAACACGGCCGAGTTGCTGCACGGCAGCGCGGAGGGCTGGGACCGGGCGGCGGCCCTCTCCGCGCTGGGCGGGGTGGGGACGCCGTCGGAGGTGGCCGACGTGGTGGCGTTCCTCGCCTCGCACGAGGGCCGGTGGGTCACCGGAAGCTGGGTCGACGCGACGGGAGGTTCCCTGACGTGACGCCTTTGTCCGCCTGACCGATTCGACGCGCCCGCTGGGCCCTGCTCTGTTAGATTGGTCTAAACCACAGAGCCAGTCCCGGGCCCCGGGTGAGTCCTCTCTTCGAAACGGCAGGCCAGCGTGGAAGTTGTCATCGTTCCCGATGCCAAGGCGGGCGGCGAACTCATAGCCGAGGCCATGGCGCAGCTGCTCCGGCGCAAGCCCGACGCCCTGCTCGGGGTGGCCACCGGTTCCACGCCGCTGCCCGTGTACGAGGCGCTGGCGGCCAAGGTGCGCTCGGGTGCCGTGGACACCGCGCGGGCGCGGATCGCCCAGCTCGACGAGTACGTGGGGCTGCCGGCGGAGCACCCGGAGTCGTACCGCTCGGTGCTGCGGCGCGAGGTGCTCGAACCGCTCGGGATCGGCATGGACGCGTTCACGGGCCCCGACGGCACGGCCGCGGACGTCCAGGCGGCGTGCGAGGAGTACGACCAGGCGCTGAGCGGGGCCGGCGGGGTCGACCTCCAGCTGCTGGGCATCGGCACCGACGGACACATCGGCTTCAACGAACCGTGCTCCTCGCTGGCCTCCCGGACCAGGATCAAGACGCTCACCGAGCAGACCCGCGTCGACAACGCGCGCTTCTTCGACGGCGACATCGAGCAGGTGCCGCACCACGTGATCACGCAGGGCATCGGCACCATCCTGGAGGCGCGGCACGTGGTGCTGCTCGCCACCGGTGAGGGCAAGGCGGACGCGGTCGCCGCGAGCGTCGAGGGCCCGGTCGCGGCCGTGTGCCCGGCCTCCGCACTGCAGTTGCACCCGCACGCCACGGTCGTCGTCGACGAGGCCGCCGCTTCCAAGCTGAAGCTCGCCGACTACTTCCGGCACACCTACGCCCACAAGCCGGAGTGGCAGGGCATCTGACCGGTCCGGCAGCACCCCGGCCGCCACGCCGCGGGGTGGTCCGAGGGACGCGCGAAGGGCGCCGGCACCCCGCACGGGGGCCGGCGCCCTTGTCGTACCGCCGACGCCGCGTTCCCGGCCGGAGGCCGACCGGGCTGCTACCGGGGTGCGCAGGGTGGGGTCACGGGGGTGACAGGGTGTCGAGCCGGGCGGCGAGCCCGGGGTGGGCGGCGGCCAGGTGGGGGCGGGTGGCGGCCAACGGGGCGATGAGGTCGGCGGGGTCGTCGTGGGCGAGGGCCGCGTGGAGCTCGCCGAGCGGGCGGTGGGCGGCGGGGGGGAGGTCGGTGAGTGCGGTGATCTGGCCGGCGAGGCGGCGCAGGTCTGCCGCGTTGCTGCGGGCCCAGGTGGCGGTGCTCCGTTCGGCGGCCCGGGCCTGGCGGGTGGCGGTCACACGCTCTTCGCCGGTGGTTCCGGCGGGGCCGGGGCGGCCGCGCAGGTAGCGGCGCTCGGCGGCCTGCCTGCTGGCGACGCCGAGGGGGTGGGCTAGGTCTGCCCAACTGGCTCCCGCGTCGCGGGCCGTTTCGATCAGGCCGGTCTCCCATCCGGCGAGCCGCTCGCGTACCTGACCCAGCAGCATCAGGGAGGCCAGCGCCTGCTCCGGCCCGGGGCCGGGGGCGTCGGGAACGTCCGCGGCCGCCTGCTGGGCGTCGCGCAGGACGTGGTCTATGGCATCAAGGGCCGCCGCGGCGGCAAGGAACGACGCCGGGCTGTGGGCGTCGGTGCGGGACGGGGACGGCTGGTCGGCCGGGGTCACGGGCACCTCCTCGGGCTTGTCATTGGGAAGATGACATCGCGTTTGTCATCCATTGGATGACATGCTACAACAGTGTCAGTGAAGCGCATTGGCAGCAACTGCCTGAACCTGCTGGAGGTGTATTCACGATGTTGATGCGCACTGATCCCTTCCGTGAGCTGGACCGGCTGACGCAGCAGCTGATGGGTCCGGGCACCTGGTCGAGGCCGGCGGCGATGCCGATGGACGCCTACCGCGAGGGCGACGAGTACGTGGTGGCCTTCGACCTGCCCGGCGTCAGCGCGGACGCGATCGACATCAACGTCGAGCGGAACATGCTGACGGTCAAGGCCGAGCGCCGACCGGTGGCGAAGGCCGACGACGTTCAGATGGAACTGTCCGAGCGGCCGCTGGGTGCCTTCTCCCGCCAGATCGTGCTCGCCGACACCCTCGACACCGAGCGCATCCAGGCCGACTACGACGCGGGCGTGCTGACCCTGCGCATCCCGATCGCCGAGCGCGCCAAGCCCCGCAAGATCTCCATCGGCATCGGGACCGGCCGCAAGGAGATCTCCGGCTGACACGGCCGGACGGTGCGGAGGACGGGCACCCCGGTCTCCCCCCTCACCCCGCCCTCCGCACCCCGTGGGCAGTCCGGCGTGCCGCGAGCCGGGCGCGGACCTCGCCCCTGCTCGACCCGCCGCGCGCCGAACCGCTACCCGAACGGTTCGTCGGCCTCCCCGTCGGCCTCCCCGTCGGCCACGAACTCTTCTTCGGCCGCCCCAGCCCATCCGACCCCTACCTCGGTGCCACACACCGCACCCCTCCACGAAAGGCATGCACCGCAGTGATCACCGACGTGCGCGTACCGTCTGAGCACCAGCAGCCGTACGGGACGGCGTACGAGCAGATGCTGGAGAAGGTCCGCTACGAAGGCGCGTACCCCACCATCGAGAGAGCCGACGAAGCCGTCCGCCTGGTCCTCTCGGGGCTGGGACGCCGGCTGACCGGCGACGAACGCGTCGACCTGGCCGCCTGCCTGCCCCAGGAGGCCGCGCGTGTCCTGACCGCGCAGATCCCCGACACCCGGCCGCTGACCGGATGGGCCTTCGTCAAGGACCTCGCCGCCCGCTCCGGGGCCTCCCTGGCCACCACCCGCTGGGACACCGGCTCCGTCTTCGCCGCCGTCGCCGCCCACGCCGGCCCCGACCTCATCACCCGCATCCTGCACCAGCTCCCCACCGGCTACGCGCTGCTGTTCGGCCGGGCCGAACTGAAGCGCGCCGCGTAGACCGGGAAGATCCTCCGAACCCCCGATCGGTCCGCACACCCGGCGGGTGTCGTCGGCGGGTGTCGTCGGACGGCGGGTGTCGTCAGATTCCGACGACCGCCTCCGCCGCCGCCCGGCCGCAGACGCGGGCCGCTCCGTAGGTGGCCAGGTGGAGGGAGCCGCGGGGTTCGGCCCGGGGAACGCCCATCTCGACGACGACCGTGTCGGGCCGGGCCGCCAGCAGCGTGTCGAGGGCCGCCGCCATCCAGGGGTGGCGGTGCTCGTCGCGGACGACCGCGACGACCCGGCGCGTGCCCGCCGCGGACAGTGCCTCGTGCCCGGCGTCGGGTCCGGTGAAGCTGCCGGTCTCCGTGCCCGGGAGCAGACGGCGGAGTTCGGCGGCGACGCCCCAGGGGGTCTCGTCGCCGACCGCGATGTTCGCGACCGGGGTGAAGGCGGCCACGAACGGCGGCGCCGTGAGCGGGCCGAAGCCCTCGGTCGCCGTGACGCGCAGGGCACGGCGGGCCGCGCGCAGGCCCACCTCCTCGTCCGGGGCACCAGCGGTGCGGGCGTCCGGGCGGTTCGCCGCGGTCCAGCGGGACAGGGCACGGACCCGGTCGGCCGCGTCGGCCAGCCGCTCCTCGGGCAGTTCGCCGGAGCGGACCGCCTCGACCAGGGCGTCGGACAGCCGCCGCACGGTGTCCTCGTCGCAGAGGCCGCCGCCCACGCAGATCGCGTCGGCGCCCGCCGCGATGGCCAGGGCGCTGCCGCGTTCGATGCCGTAGGTGCCGGAGATGGCCCGCATCTCGATGCCGTCGGTGACGATGAGGCCGTCGTAACCCAGCTCACCGCGGAGCAGGTCGGTCAGGATGCGGCGGGAGAGCGTGGCCGGGCGGTCCGGGTCCAGGGCCGGGGCCAGGATGTGGGCGCTCATCACCGCGCGGCTGCCGGCGGCGATGGCCGCGCGGAACGGGACCAGGTCGCGTTCGGCCAGCACCGCGGCGTCCACGTCGATGCGCGGCACGGCGTGGTGCGAGTCGATGCCCGTGTCCCCGTGCCCCGGGAAGTGCTTGGTGCAGGTGGCGACGCCGGCCGACTGCATGCCGGTGACGTAGGCGGCGGTGTGCCGGGCGACCAGGTCGGTGCTCGCGCCGAAGGAGCGTACGCCGATGACCGGGTTGTCCGGGTTGGAGTTCACGTCGGCGGACGGCGCCCAGTTGAAGTTGACGCCGCAGTCCGCGAGCCGGCGGCCCAGTTCGGCGGCGACCTCGCGGGTGAGGCCCACGTCGTCCACCGCGCCGAGGGCGTGGTTGCCGGGGAAGGAGGAGCCGGTGCGCACCTCGAGGCGGGTGACGTCGCCGCCCTCCTCGTCGATGGCGACCAGCACGTCCTCGCGTTCGGCGCGGAGCTGCGCGGTCAGGGCCGCCACCTGGTCGGGCGTCTCGACGTTCCGCCCGAACAGGGCGACGGAGGCGAGCCCCTCCCCAAGGCGGCGCAGCAGCCAGTCGGGGGCGGTGGTGCCGGAGAAGCCGGGCTGGAGAACGGTGAGCGCGTTCTGCGTGAGTGTGTCGGTGCCGCTGGCGATGGTCGTCATCGGGTGGCGTTATCCCTTCACGGCGCCGGCGGTCAGGCCACTGACGGCCTTGCGCTGGAGGAAGACGAAGAGGATCAGGATCGGGACGGCGAAGAGGGACGACGCGGCCATGGTCGCACCCCAGTCGTCGCCGAACTGGGTCTGGAAGCTGGACAGCCACAGCGGCAGCGTCTTGGCCTCGGTGTCCTTGTTGAGGACCAGGACGAGGGCGAACTCGTTCCAGGCGGTGATGAAGCCGAACAGCGAGGTGGACATCAGGCCCGGCGCGAGCAGCGGCAGGATGACCCGGCGGAACGCCTGGGCGCGGGTGCAGCCGTCGACCATCGCGGACTCCTCCAGCTCCTTGGGCACCGCGGCGACGAAGCCGCGCAGCGTCAGGATGGTGAAGGGCAGGATCATCATCATGTAGAAGAGCGTGAGCGGCACGAGGCTGTTCAGCATCGACGCGTCCCGCACGATCATGTACATCGCGATGACCATGACTTCCCAGGGCGCCATCTGGGCCAGCATGAAGCCGATGATGAAGCCGCGCCGCCCCCTGAACCGCATCCGCGCCAGGGCGAAGGACCCGGCCAGCGCGATGATCAGGGAGAAGACGACCGCGCAGATGGTCACCGTGAGCGAGTTGGTGACGTACGTCCAGAAGTGGTCGGCGCCCGTCGCGGTCTCGAAGTGCTCGAAGGTGATGTCGGTCGGGAACCACACCGGGTTGTCGGCGAGGATGTCGCCCCGCGGCTTGAGGGCCGTGGCGAACATCCAGTACACGGGGAAGACGAAGCCGATGAACAGGACGACCGCCGTGGCGTTGGGCCAGACGCGGCCGAAGAGCGAGCGCTTCACAGCTCGTCCTCCTCTTGCTTGAGCACGATCCTGAGGTAGTAGGCGGTCAGGCCGAGCAGGATCAGGATGGTCAGGACGGCGATCGCCGCACCCATGCCGTAGTGCTGGTTGCCGACGCCCTCGACGTAGGCGTACACGGGCAGGATCTCGGTGAGCCGGTCCGGGCCGCCCTCGTTGAAGGTGTAGACCTGCACGAACGCCTTGAAGACCCAGATGATCTCCAGGAAGGTCGTGGCGTAGAGGAAGGGGCGCAGGAACGGCATGGTGACCGTGGTGAAGCTCCGCCAGACGCCGGCGCCGTCGAGCGACGCGGCCTCGTAGAGCTCTCCCGGGATGGTGGTGGTCGCCGCGTACAGGTTGATCGCGACGAACGGGATGGACATCCAGACGATCAGCAGGGTGACGACGAAGAACGTCGACATCTGGCTGCTGGTCCAGCTGTAGTCGGCCATGGAGTGCCAGCCGAGCTTGTCCAGGACCCAGTTGACGACGCCGTAACGGGTGGCGAAGAGCCACTGGTAGACGGTGGTGGCGGCCACCACGGGCATCGCCCAGGCCAGCACCAGGCCGATCAGCAGGGTGAACCGCATCCGCCTGCCGAGGCGGGCGAGGAGCAGGCCGATCAGGGTGCCGAGGACCATGATCAGGGCGACGTTGGCCGCGGTGAAGAGGATCGAGCGGAGGGTGACCCGCCAGAACTGCTCGCTGGTGAGGGTCTCCTTGTAGTTCTCGACGCCGTTCCACTCGGTGACGTGCTGGATCAGCTGCGCCATGTTGAGGTTCTGGAAGGACAGCAGGACGTCCTTCAGCAGCGGCCAGCCGAGCAGCAGCACGGAGGCCGCGACGGCGGGCAGCAGCAACAGGTACGGGGCGAGGGCGCCGGCGCGCGACGCGGCTCTCGTTCTCGGTCCGCCGGATCCCCCGCCGTCCGCCTTGCGGACGTCCGCCGGGCCCGAGGGCGGCCGTTCGGTCTGCACGGTCATGCTCGCGTTCTCTCTTCTCGACCTGTGTACGTCGACCCGCGTACGGTCGCCGGGGCGGGGGCCGTCACCGGCCACTCCGCCCCGGCACACCCGGTGTTACTGCTGCTGCGACAGGCGCTTGTTGAACTCTTCCTCGACCTGCTTGGCCGCCTCGGCGGTGCTCTTGCCGTTGAGCACGGCGGTCATGTAGGTCTTGATCGGGTTGGGCGCGTTCTCGACCGCGGCCCACTCCGGGATCAGCGGCGTGGTGCCACCGCCACCGGCGGCGGGCGCGGCGGCCTCGGCGGCGGCGTTGCCCTTCAGGTTGGACTGGAGCGAGTCCTTGTTCGGGATGACGCCGTTGGCCTTGGCCAGGGCGCCCTCGAACTCGTCGGAGAGCGTGACCTTCAGGAACTCCTTGGCCAGCTCCTGCTTCTTGCTGCCCGCGGCGACGGCCAGGTTGGAACCGCCGAGAAAGACGCCCTCGGGCTTCTCCGCCGTCGCACCCGGGATGGTGAAGTAGCCGAGGTCCTTCTCGATCGCCGGGTCGGTCTCGATCGCGATGCCGGCTTCCCAGCCCATGCCGATGAAGGCGCCGGTCTTGCCCTTGGCGAAGACCTCACCCTGCTGCGGGGTGGCCTCGTCCTTGTCCTTGGGCGCCTTGGAGAGGGACTGGAACTTCTTGTAGGTCTCCATGGCCGCGGCGACCTTCGGGTCCGCCAGGTTGGAGACGTACTTGTCGCCGTCCTTCTTGACCAGCTCCGCGCCCTCGCCGATCGCGAGGCCGACGAAGTGGTACCAGTTCTGGCCCGGCAGGTAGATGGGCTCGGCGTCGGTCTTGTCACCGATCGTCTTGAGGTCGGCGTAGAACTCGTCGCGGGTCTTGGGCAGTTCCTTGATGCCCGCGTCCGCCCAGACCTTCTTGTTGTAGACCACCACGCGGTTGACCACGAACCACGGGGCGGCGTACTGCTTGCCGTCGAAGACGGCGGACTCGTTCAGGGACTCGGACCAGTCCGTGCCGATCGAGCTCTTCAGGTCGGCCAGGTCGGCGAGACCACCGGTCTTCGCGTAGGCCGGCGTCTGGGTGTTGCCGATCTCGAAGACGTCCGGCGGGTTCTCCTCGGACAGGGCGGTCGTCAGCTTCTGCTGAATACCGTTCCACGTCTGGACCTCGAACTTGACCTTCGCCTTCGTCTTCTTCTCGAAGGCGGCCGCCACGTCCTTCTGCCACTGGTCCGGCGAGGACCCGTCCATCACCCACACGGTGAGCGTCTCGCCGGCGTAACCGTCCGCCCCGGCCTTCTTGCCGTCGTCGCCGCTGTCGCCCCCGCACGCCGCGATCGAGACCATCATGCCCGCGATACCGATCGCGGCTATCAGCTTGCGCTTCACGCCACCCTCCTCAGGGATGCCACAAAACCCCCCTGCCTCCCCGCGGTTGCTCGTCGACGCGGACCGCCCATGGGGCCGGGACCTGGACCAATGGTGTAGACCAGTACGGGGAGCTTGGCCCAGACCAATAGGGCTGTCAAGGGTGTTCAACCACGCTCCCCGCGTCCGTGATGCGACCGAGATATGCAGGGACCTTTCATTGCGCAAGCCCCAGATCGGGCGGACCAGGACCGGGTGTACCACCACCCGCAGAACGGCGTGCCGGTACGGCCCCGAACGCGCGTACCAGCGACGCCCGACCCTGCTGTGGACTAGACCAAGGGGGGTCCCGGGGGTATACAGAAGGGATCACGGAGCGTGCCGGGCCATCCCGGCACGAAGCCGTGCCACGATGTGAGCCGTGACCGACAGGAATGCCGGTCACTTCGGCACCCGGAGCCGGGAAGGCAGAGCATGAGCACCGACGTCAGCAGTGCGGAGAACGAGGGTGGGGCGACCGTCCGTACCGCGCGCGTGCCCAAGTACTACCGTCTGAAGAAGCATCTGCTCGACATGACCCGGACACAGACACCGGGCACGCCGGTCCCGCCGGAGCGCACACTGGCCGCCGAGTTCGACACCTCGCGCACCACCGTGCGCCAGGCCCTCCAGGAGCTGGTGGTGGAGGGCCGCCTGGAGCGCATCCAGGGCAAGGGCACCTTCGTCGCCAAGCCCAAGGTGTCCCAGGCGCTGCAACTCACCTCCTACACCGAGGACATGCGGGCCCAGGGCCTCGAACCCACCTCGCAGCTGCTGGACATCGGCTACATCACCGCCGACGACCGGCTCGCCGGCCTCCTCGACATCACGGCCGGTGGACGGGTGCTGCGCATCGAGCGGCTGCGCATGGCCAACGGCGAGCCGATGGCCATCGAGACCACCCACCTGTCGGCGAAACGCTTCCCCGCGCTGCGCCGGTCCCTGGTGAAGTACACGTCCCTGTACACCGCGCTCGCCGAGGTGTACGACGTCCATCTCGCCGAGGCCGAGGAGACCATCGAGACCTCGCTGGCCACCCCGCGCGAGGCCGGCCTGCTCGGCACCGACGTGGGCCTGCCGATGCTGATGCTCTCCCGCCACTCCCTGGACCGCACCGGTCAGCCGGTGGAGTGGGTGCGCTCGGTGTACCGGGGCGACCGCTACAAGTTCGTGGCCCGCCTGAAGCGCCCCCAGGACTAGCGCAAACCGGGCAGAACATACCGCTCCCGGCCGCGAAGTTGCAGTTCAGGACCGATATGCGGACGAGGGCTTCCGCTGTCCTGACGCCGTCACCTACATTTCGTGCGCACTGCACGAGGTGATCAGCGAGGGGACGGAGCCACCGCATGTCACAAGCCCCGGAAGTGAGCAGAGGCCCGGTGGTGACGCCTGTGCGCGTCGTCATCGGCCTCTGCCTAGTCGCACCGTTCGTCGCCATGCTCTGGGTCGGTTCGTACGCGAAGACGGACCCGACCTTCATCGGCATACCGTTCTTCTACTGGTACCAGATGGCGTGGGTACTCATCTCCACCGTGCTCACGGTGATCGCGTACCAGCTGTGGCAGCGTGACCAGCGCGCCCGCCGGGAAGGCGGGGCCAAATGAACGACGGCGTGAACGGCGTCGCGCTCGGCGTCTTCATCTTCTTCTTCGTCCTCGTCACCGCCATGGGATTCCTGGCCGCCCGCTGGCGCCGGGCCGCGAACGAGCACAGCCTCGACGAGTGGGGCCTCGGCGGCCGCTCGTTCGGCACCTGGGTCACCTGGTTCCTGCTGGGCGGCGACCTGTACACCGCGTACACCTTCGTGGCCGTCCCGGCGGCGATCTACGCGGCGGGCGCGGCCGGCTTCTTCGCGGTGCCGTACACGATCCTGGTCTACCCGCTGATCTTCACCTTCCTGCCGCGCCTGTGGTCGGTCTCCCACAAGCACGGCTACGTGACGACCTCGGACTTCGTGCGCGGCCGGTTCGGCTCGAAGGGGCTGTCGCTGGCGGTCGCCGTCACCGGCATCCTCGCGACGATGCCGTACATCGCGCTCCAGCTGGTCGGCATCCAGGCCGTGCTCGACGTGATGGGCGTCGGCGGCGGCGAGGACACCAACTGGTTCATCAAGGACCTGCCGCTGCTGATCGCGTTCGGTGTGCTGGCGGCGTACACCTACTCGTCGGGGCTGCGCGCGCCCGCGCTGATCGCGTTCGTCAAGGACACGCTGATCTACATCGTGATCGCGGTGGCGATCATCTACATCCCGATCAAGCTGGGCGGCTTCGACGACATCTTCGCCGCGGCGAACGACAAGTTCACCGCGTCGGGCAACGGCGGCCTGGTGCCGAACCACGGCGGGCAGTGGACGTACGCCACGCTGGCGCTCGGCTCGGCCCTGGCGCTCTTCATGTACCCGCACTCGATCACCGCGACGCTGTCCTCGCGCAGCCGTGAGGTGATCCGGCGCAACACCACGATCCTGCCGCTGTACTCGCTGATGCTGGGTCTGCTCGCGCTGCTGGGCTTCATGGCGATCGCGGCGGGCGTCAAGGTGGAGAACGGGCAGCTGGCGATCCCGCAGCTGTTCGAGAACATGTTCCCGGACTGGTTCGCGGGCGTGGCCTTCGCGGCCATCGGCATCGGCGCGCTGGTGCCGGCGGCGATCATGTCGATCGCGGCGGCGAACCTCTTCACCCGCAACATCTACAAGGACTTCATCAAGCCGGACGCCACCCCGGCCCAGGAGACCAAGGTCTCCAAGCTGGTGTCGCTGCTGGTGAAGGTGGGCGCGCTGGTCTTCGTCCTGGGCATGGACAAGACGGTCGCGATCAACTTCCAGCTGCTCGGCGGCATCTGGATCCTGCAGACCTTCCCGGCGCTGGTCGGCGGCCTGTTCACCCGTTGGTTCCACCGCTGGGCGCTGCTCGGCGGCTGGGCGGTCGGCATGGTCTACGGCACGGTCGCCGCGTACGGTGTGGCCTCGCCGACGCAGAAGCACTTCGGCGGCTCCTCCGACGAGATCCCCGGCATCGGCGAGATCGGCTACATCGGTCTCACCGCCTTCGTGCTGAACATCGTGGTCACCGTGGTCCTGACCTTCGTCCTGCGGGCGGTCAAGGCACCCGACGGCGTCGACGAGACCAAGCCGAGCGACTACACGGCGGACGCGGGCGACCCGGGCGTCGAGGTCGAACTGCCGCCGGCCACGGCGGGCACCTCGCACTAAGGTCCTTCCCAGAGGTCCTTCCTCCTCAGCGGGCCGCCGGAGAAATCCGGCGGCCCGTTGTCGTACCCGTCGGGCACACTCGGCGTCATGGACTTCGTGATCCGGCGGGCGGCGGCCGAGGAGTACGACACCCTCGGCGAGATCACCGCACAGGCCTACCTGCGCGACGGCCTCCTCGACTTCGGGGAGGCCGACGCGTACCTGCACGAGCTGCGCGCCGTGGCCAAGCGGGCGGCGGCCGCCGAGGTGCTGGTCGCCGCGGCGGACGGCGTGGTGCTCGGCGGCGTGACCTTCGTGCCCTCCGGCGGACCCATGGCGGACATCGCCCGGCCCGGTGAGGCCGAGATACGCATGCTCGCCGTCGCCCGCGAGGCACGCGGACGCGGGACCGGCGAGGCGCTCGTGCGGGCCTGCGTCGACCGCGCCCGGTCCGTGGAGGGCTGCGCGCGCGTCGTGCTGTCCACCCAGGCCGCCATGCGCACCGCCCACCGCATCTACGCGCGCCTGGGCTTCACCCGCACGCCGGACCGCGACTGGAACCCCCTGCCGGAGCTGGACGACATCACCCTCCTCACCTACGAACTGACGCTCTGACACCACCCCGGCACGCTGACGGACACAACATCTGGGGGTGCTGGCGGAGCCCGGCACAAGATGTATGCTCGTGCTCGCTGTCGCCGCAGGGGAATCCGGTGTGAATCCGGAACTGTCCCGCAACGGTGTACATGCGTGTATCCGTACGTTCTCGGACGTACGTGCACGCGTGCCTCAGTCCGAGGACCTGCCGACAGTGCGCCCGGCCTCCCGGCCCGGGTGCCATGACGTCCGGGCCTCGTGGAGTGGGCCGGTGGACGCGACGCCGCGTGCGCTCGTGTGCTGCCCCCTGCCCTCCGCCAGGCCCCGTGCCGAGCGAGGGAGTGCCCCACGTGACCATCGCGCCAGCCGATCCGGCCGCAGCGACCCCGGTGACGACTTCAGCGATGCCGGTGACCGAGGAGTCCGACGGACCCGGTGCCGCCCTGCTGCGGACCCTGACCGCGCTGACCGCCGACCTCCCCGACGCCGACCCCGGCCGGGTCGCCGCCGCCGCGCTGCGCGGCCGGTCCGCCCACGCGGACGAGGCCGAGCTGCGCGAGCTGGCCACGGAGGCGGCGGCCGGTCTCATCTCCGAGGACCCGGTCTACTCCCGCCTCGCCGCCCGGCTGCTGACCATCGGCATCCGCGCGGAGGCCGCCTCCCAGGGCGTCACGTCCTTCACCGAGTCGGTCGCCACCGGCCACCGCGAGGGCCTGATCGCCGACCGCACCGCCGAGTTCGTGCGGCAGCACGCGGACCGGCTGGACGCGACGATCGACCGGGCCGCCGACGACCGCTTCGGCTACTTCGGACTGCGCACCCTGCACAGCCGCTACCTGCTGCGGCACCCGATCACCCGCAAGGTCGTCGAGACGCCCCAGCACTTCATGCTGCGGGTCGCCGCCGGCCTCGCCGAGGACACTCTGTCCGATTCAGAGGCGGGCGCACGCTCCGTGGACGAGGTCACCGCGCTCTACGGCCTGATGAGCCGCCTCGACTACCTGCCCTCCTCCCCCACCCTGTTCAACTCGGGCACCCGGCACGCCCAGATGTCGTCCTGCTACCTCCTCGACTCCCCCAAGGACGAGCTGGACTCCCTCTACGACCGCCTCCACCAGGTCGCCCGGCTCTCCAAGCACGCCGGCGGCATCGGCATCGCCTACTCCCGCGTCCGCTCCCGGGGTTCGCTGATCCGCGGCACCAACGGGCACTCCAACGGCATCGTCCCGTTCCTGAAGACGCTGGACGCCTCGGTGGCGGCCGTGAACCAGGGCGGCCGGCGCAAGGGCGCGGCGGCTGTCTACCTGGAGACCTGGCACGCGGACATCGAGGAGTTCCTGGAGCTGCGGGACAACACCGGCGAGGACGCCCGCCGCACGCACAACCTGAACCTGGCGCACTGGATCCCGGACGAGTTCATGCGCCGCGTGGACGCCGACGGCCAGTGGTCGCTGTTCTCGCCCGCCGACGTGCCCGAGCTGACCGACCTGTACGGCGCGGAGTTCGACGCGGCCTACCGCGCGGCCGAGGCCGCCGGGCTCGCCCGCAGGACCCTGCCCGCCCGTGAGCTGTACGGCCGCATGATGCGCACCCTCGCGCAGACCGGCAACGGCTGGATGACCTTCAAGGACACCGCCAACCGCACCGCCAACCAGACGGCCGAGCCGGGCAACGTCATCCACTCCTCCAACCTCTGCACGGAGATCCTGGAGGTCACGGACGACGGCGAGACGGCGGTCTGCAACCTGGGCTCGGTCAACCTCGGCGCCTTCGTCGACGTGGCGAAGGGCGACATCGACTGGGAGCGGCTGGACGCCACCGTCCGCACCGCCGTCACCTTCCTGGACCGGGTCGTCGACATCAACTTCTACCCGACCGAGCAGGCGGGCCGCTCCAACGCCCGCTGGCGCCCGGTCGGCCTGGGCGCGATGGGCCTGCAGGACGTCTTCTTCCAGCTGCGCCTGCCCTTCGACTCGCCCGAGGCGAGGGCCCTGTCCACCCGCATCGCCGAGCGGATCATGCTCGCCGCGTACGAGACGTCCACCGACCTCGCCGAGCGCAACGGCCCGCTGCCGGCCTGGGAGAAGACCCGTACCGCCCGGGGCGTGCTGCACCCCGACCACTACGGCGTCGAGACCGCCTGGCCGGAGCGCTGGGCGGCGCTGCGCGAGCGCATGGCCACCACCGGCCTGCGCAACTCCCTGCTGCTCGCCATCGCGCCGACCGCCACCATCGCCTCCATCGCGGGCGTCTACGAGTGCATCGAGCCGCAGGTGTCCAACCTGTTCAAGCGCGAGACGCTGTCCGGCGAGTTCCTCCAGGTCAACTCGTACCTGGTGAACGAGCTCAAGCGGCTCGGCGTGTGGGACGCCCGCACCCGGGAGGCGCTGCGCGAGGCCAACGGCTCGGTCCAGGAGTTCTCCTGGATCCCCGCGGACGTCCGCGCGCTGTACCGCACCGCCTGGGAGATCCCGCAGCGCGGCCTGATCGACATGGCCGTCGCCCGCACCCCGTACCTCGACCAGGCCCAGTCGCTGAACCTGTTCCTCGAGACGCCGACCATCGGGAAGCTCTCCTCGATGTACGCGTACGCCTGGAAGCAGGGCCTGAAGACCACGTACTACCTGCGTTCGCGCCCGGCGACCCGGATCGCCCGCGCCGCCGGCCGGGCCAGTGTCCCCGCCCAGGCCACCCCGGATCCCGAAGCGGTCGCCTGCTCCCTTGAAAACCCCGAGTCCTGCGAGGCCTGCCAGTAATGCCCGCCCGTCGCCCGACCACCACCACTGGAGGACGGCGCTCCGCGCCGACTGCGATGAACACGAAGAACCTGCTCGACCCGGGCTTCGAACTCACCCTGCGCCCCATGCGCTACCCCGACTTCTACGAGCGCTACCGGGACGCCATCAAGAACACCTGGCACGTCGAGGAGGTCGACCTCCACTCGGACGTCGCCGACCTCGCGAAGCTCAGCCCCGAGGAGCAGCACCTGATCGGCCGGCTGGTGGCCTTCTTCGCCACCGGTGACTCGATCGTGGCGAACAACCTGGTGCTGACCCTCTACAAGCACATCAACTCCCCCGAGGCGCGCCTGTACCTGTCGCGGCAGCTGTTCGAGGAGGCCGTCCACGTCCAGTTCTACCTGACGCTGCTGGACACCTACCTGCCCGACCCGGAGGACCGCAACGCCGCCTTCGCGGCTGTGGAGAACATCCCGTCCATCCGCGAGAAGGCCGAGTTCTGCTTCAGGTGGATGGACTCGGTCGAGTCGATCGACCGCCTGGAGAACCAGGCCGACCGCCGCCGTTTCCTGCTGAACCTCATCTGCTTCGCCGCCTGCATCGAGGGCCTGTTCTTCTACGGCGCCTTCGCGTACGTCTACTGGTTCCGCAGCCGGGGTCTGCTGCACGGTCTGGCCACCGGCACCAACTGGGTGTTCCGGGACGAGACGATGCACATGTCCTTCGCCTTCGACGTGGTCGACACCGTGCGCAAGGAGGAGCCGGAGCTGTTCGACGAGCGGCTCGAGCAGCAGGTCACCGACATGCTGCGGGAGGCCGTCGAGGCCGAGCTGCAGTTCGCGCGCGACCTGTGCGGTGACGGCCTCCCGGGCATGAACACCGACTCGATGCGGGAGTACCTGGAGTGCGTCGCCGACCAGCGTCTGACGCGCCTCGGCTTCGCCCCCGTGTACGGCTCGGAGAACCCCTTCTCCTTCATGGAGCTGCAGGGTGTTCAGGAGCTGACCAACTTCTTCGAGCGGCGTCCCTCGGCGTACCAGGTGGCGGTGGAGGGAACCGTCGACCTGGACGAGGACTTCTGAGGCACCTCCTCTCCCCTCCTCCCCTCCCGGGCCTCCCTGATCTGACGGTCGACGCGCCGGTCGCGCACGATGCCGATCACCGAGGGGAGGACCATGAGGACCAGGAGTCCGAAGGTCACGAGCATTCCGATCAGGGCTTCGATCTGGTTTCCGTTCATGACACCACTGTCGCGCCGGATACTCCTTACCGGGAGTGGCAGGACTGCCGTAGGGCCTCGATTTCCTGCCACTCCCGGTGCACACTGGGAGCATGCTCGAAAACGTGGCCGCCGTCCTGCTCGACGGCGTGCATCCCTTCGAACTCGGCGTGGTCTGCGAGGTCTTCGGCATCGACCGGAGCGACGAGGGCCTGCCGGAGTACGACTTCGCGGTGGTCTCGGCGGAGGGCCCGGCGCTCGGCACCCATGTCGGCGGACTGACCGTCTCCACGCCGTACGGTCTCGACCGGCTGGCCGAGGCGGACCTGATCACCGTGCCGGCCGGGAGCGACTTCGTGCGCCGGGAGTATCCGCCCGAGCTGCTGGACGCCCTGCGGCAGGCGGTGGACCGGGGCGCCCGCGTCCTGAGCGTGTGCTCCGGGGTCTTCGTGCTGGGCGCCGCGGGGCTGCTGGACGGGCGGCGGTGCGCGGTGCACTGGCACCACGCGGCCGAGCTGAGCCGCCAGTACCCGCGGGCCGTCGTCGCGCCCGACGTGCTCTACGTCGACGAGGACCCGGTGATCACCTCCGCCGGCACCGCCGCCGGGATCGACGCCTGCCTGCACATCGTGCGCAAGGAACAGGGTCCTGAGGTCGCCAACCGGGTCGCCCGGCGCATGGTGGTGCCGCCGCACCGGGACGGCGGACAGGCGCAGTACATCGAACGCCCGCTGCCGCGCTCCTCCTGCGACACCGTCGGCGAGGTGCTGGCCTGGATGGAGCAGCACCTCGACGAGGAGGTCACCGTCGAACAGCTCGCGGCCCGGGCGCACATGTCCCCACGCACCTTCGCCCGCCGCTTCCAGCAGGAGACGGGCACGACTCCCTACCGCTGGATCCTGCGCCAGCGCGTGCTGCTGGCCCAGCGGCTGCTGGAGGCGACGGACGAGACGATGGACACGATCGCCTGGCGCACCGGTTTCGGTACGGCGGCGGCCCTCAGGCACCAGTTCGTCAGGGCCCTGGACACCACCCCGCACGCCTACCGGCGCACCTTCCGGGGCCCGGAGGCCGCCGCCTGAGCGTCACCGGGCCACCGGCCTGACCAGCAGGTCGTGCGGGCGCAGGGTGATGCCGACCCGCACGGCGTCGTTCGAGCCGGCCACCTGCTCGAAGCGGTACTTCGCGGCGAGCGCGGCCGTGATCAGCGTCAGCTGTGCCATGGAGAAGTGGTCGCTGGGGCACTTGCGATTGCCCACGCTGAACGGCTTCATGGCGTATTTCGGCACATCCCGCGCCCGCTCCGGAAGCCAGCGGTCCGGATCGAACTCCAGGTTGTCGGCGTACGACTTCGCATCGCGCTGGATTGCGTACGGACTGTAGATGATGTCCGAACCGGCCGGAATGCGATAGCCACCGAGTTCGGTCTCGGCCACCGAGCGGCGGGTCAATACCCATACGGCCGGGCGCAAACGCATGGCTTCCAGGATGACATTGCCGGTGTGCGTGAGTTTGCGGACGTCCCTGAATGCCACGGGGCGTCCGCCGGTCACCGCTTCGACTTCGTCGCGTATGCGGTCGGCATGTTCCGGGTGGTCGGCAAGTGCCTGCAGCAACCACATGATCGTGGAGGCGATGGTTTCACTGCCCGGGGTGAGTATCGCGACGACCTGGTCGTGGATCTCCTGTTCCCCGATCGGGTCGCCATTGTCGTCCTTCGCCTCCAGCAATGCCGTGAGCAAATCGTCCGGCTTTTGACCGGATGCTCGGCGCTCGGTGATGATCTCGTCCACCAGCAGATGCAGATCGGCCAACGCGCTGTTGAATTTGCGGTTGGCCGGAAGGGGCAGCCGGTAGAGCGGTCCGAGCGGGACGACCATGCGCCGGTACATGCCCCGGAAGACGGTGGCGAGCGCGACGCACAGCCGCTCGGCGCGCTCGTCCATGTACTGCCCGCGCAGCAGGCAGCGGGCCGCGACGCGCACCGCCACCCGGAAGGACTCGGAGGTCGCGTCGACGGTCTGGCCCGCCCGCCAGCGCTCGGTGAGCGCGTGCGCCTCCTCCTCCATGATCGGCCCGTACGCGGGGATCGCGTCGAGTTTGAAGGCCGGCTGGATGGTGCGACGCTGACGCCGGTGGAGCGGGCCGTTGGCGGTCGCCACGCCCTCCTTGCCGAGCAGGCCCTCCAGCGACTCCCACAGCGGACCGGCTATGTGGTAGTCGGGGCTCAGCGCGAGGGCGCCGGTGAGTTCGGGGGCGGTGACCGCGTAGACGGTCTTCGGGCCCAGCCTGATGCGCACGATGTCGCCGTGGTCGCGCAGCTGGGACATGTAGGCCAGCGGGTCGCGGGCCAGCCGCCAGCCGTGGCCGAGCAGGGGTACGCCGCCACCCGCGAAGGGCGGCTCGCGCAGCTCCGGCGCCGCTTCCGCGCGGGTCTCGGGGTTGACGGACTCGACGGTCATTTCTCACCTGCCGCTTCGTTGTCGACGTACGGGGGTGTGGACCGGTCGTCCCAGCTGTCGACCATGTACCGGCCGGACTCGTGATGGAACCAGTAGACGGAACTGAACCAGTTCCGCATATTGCCGACGTTGGTCCGCACGGCGCCGCTCAGTTCCTTTCCGCGTACGGTCCCGTCGGCGAGTGCGTCGGCGAACCGTAACGCGTCCTGCTCCACCACGAGGAATTCGGTGATGGATTCCTCGACGCGTCGCCTGACTTCCACAATGGCTTCTTCCAGGGTGAGTCCCTGATGTGTGATGAGACTGATGCCGAGATTGTGGACCTCGTCGCCCGCGATTTCCTTGGGCAGCGAGCAGAGGTCGTTGTACCAGGCCGCGAATTCCTGACTCAGCAGCGCCGCCCTGCGATATGCCGGGTGTTTCCGTACCGTGTCCGGCAGTTCGCAGCCCGCGCTCGGCTCCAGCAGGTCGGTCCAGATCCAGTGGGCGAAGGTGAGCCGACGCAGTTCCAGGTACTCCTCGACTCCGGGCACGATTCCGCGGATGCGGTTGTGGAATTCCCGGTCGTACGCCTCGATCACCGCGTGGAAGTGCCGGGCGAACCGGGCGTTCCAGGTCGTCGGCAGGAAGGCGTACAGGCGCCGCACACTGTCGGCGAACCCGGCCACCAGAGTGTCCTCGTGGTGCAGGTGTTCCCCGGGTGAGTCGAGTGCCGTGTGCAACAGGTCGCGCAGTCGCCGCCAGGCGCCGGCCCGGCCGTGGACGATGTCCCGGTCGTGCCGGTCGTCCCAGACGAAGAACCACGCGCTGTAGTCCGCTATCGCCTGCAGGACCGGCTCGGGGGCGCCCAGGTAGTACCCCGCCATGAGGTCCGTGTAGCACAGGCCGTCGGCATATTCCTCGACCTTGTCCGCCGGCATGAGCCGCTTTTCGAGCAGCCAGGTACGTGTCTTCTCCTGGAGCCTCGGCCAATACGGGTGCAGTTTCCGGGGAAATGCCGCCTCGATCACCGGGAGACGGAGCGATGACGGTACTGCGATCGCGGTTGGTGTCGCTGTGGTGCCGTGTGGGAAAGCATGCACGAACAAACCCCTCTCAGCCGCCGGTGGCGCACCCCTCTCGCTGAGCGGGGCGTGCGCCGTTGCGAATCCCCGCACTTCCCATTCAGCACCACAACTGACCGTTCTGGGAACGGATTTGCTCCATTCACTACCCCCAGGTGCCTGAATTCTCCTGTTGTGTGGCAGGTTTCGGCAGACGAACGGCGCCCGCCCGGGGTGAGACCCGAACAGGCGCCGTGCGCAAGGGAGATGTGTGACCGGTGTGATCGGTGGGGCTGTTTCAGTCGTTCGCGACCACGGGGTAGCGGGGCTCGTTCTCGGCCATCTGCCGCAGCGCGTCCTTGCGCTCCCGCTTGGAGAGCCGGTCGATGTACAGGTACCCGTACAGGTGATCCGTCTCGTGCTGCAAACACCGTGCGAAGTAGCCGGTGCCCCGCACCTTGACCGGGTTGCCCTTCTCGTCCTGCCCGGTCACCTCGGCGTAGTCGGGACGGGCCAGCGGCGCGTAGGCGGTCGGCACGGAGAGGCAGCCCTCGTTGCTGTCGTCGAGGCGGCGCCGGTCGGCGGGCAGTTCGACGAGCACCGGGTTGCAGACGACGCCGACGTGGCGGACGCCCTCGTCGTCGGGGCAGTCGTAGACGAAGACCTTCTGGGAGACGCCGATCTGGTTGGCGGCCAGGCCCACCCCCTCGGCGGTGCGCTGGCTGGCGAACATGTCCGCCACCAGTTGCTGGAAATCCTCGCCGAAGTCGGTGACGTCCGCGCACTCCGTGTGCAGCACCGGATTGCCGACCACCGTGATCGGCCGCGAGGCGCCCCGCTCACGCCAGGCCGCCTCGCGCTCCTCGCAGTCCTCGGTGTCGACGACGAAGCCCTCGTCGTCCACGGGGAGCACGCCCACGTGCTGCTGATCGGTGTCCTGCTGGGCCATGACCGACGTATGCCTTCCTGGATGAACCTGGCTGAATGCTTGATACAGGGTACGGTGACGCCCCGCTTCAGGGGCGCGGGACTGTGTCGATATGCGGCTCCGCCGCGTGGGCGCGACCAGCCACGACGAACCCGCAGTCGGCCAAGAGCCTCAGCAGACCTCTTCCAGATCCCGCCAATCCCGAGAATCAGGACTGTCCGCGACCCACCCGTCCAACAACCCCTTCACCAGCGCGGCCGGCGCGGCCACCCCGCACTCCCGCTCCGGCACCCACAGCTGCCCGTCCGTACGGTGCCCGAGGGGCCCGGGATGCCCCGGTTCGCTGTGGTCGTGCGGGTCGAGGTGCTCGCCCTCGCCCTCGTCGGACGGCATCCGGGACTCCGAGCACATCCGGCACAGCAGCCGGACCGAGGACGACCAGTCCTCGGCGGCGAACCCGGCGTCGGCCGCCAGTTGCTCCAGCGCGTCCCGGTCGGACTCGGTGGCCGCCTCCAGGAGGACGACCCAGGTGGGCACGGGCGACGGCGCCCACAGCTCGATCTCGTCGAAGACGGGGTAGGAGTGCCCGGCCGCGGTGGACCGCTCTCCGTGCGGCACCCCGTCATGCAGGACGACCTCGCCCCAGCGCCGCCCGGAGGACGGCAGCGGGATGGACAGCACCTCCACGCGGGCGGGGTCCAGGCGCCGCCCCCACACGACCTCGGCCTCCCCCTCGGGGGACAGCCGTACGGCCGCGCTGCCGAGTTCCATGCCGAGCGGCTCACCGGCGTCCGTCGCGTCCCCGGGGGTGCGCAGTCCGTACGCCTGCCAGGCCCGGCGGGCCAGCGGCCAGTCCTGCAGAGCGGTCGCCGCGATGCCGACGTTCCACCAGTCGGGGGCGCCGGTGTCCCGGTCGAGGAGCGCGACGGCCCGCAGTCCGGCCGCTCTGGCCTGCTCCCAGTCGTGCCGGAACTTGTGCAGCAGGGCGAGGTTGAACCACGACTCCGAGAGCCAGGGTTCCAGGTCGGCGGCCCGCGTCAGCAGCGCCCCCGCGTCCTCGTAGCGACCGTCGCCGATCAGCGTGAACGCGCGGTCGGTGGCCTGCCGCCAGGAGGCGGAGGGCCGGTGCCGTGCCTTGCCGAAGATCCTCACGATTCCCGCCTGCCAGTTCCGTTCTGTGGGCTGGCTGTGCCTTTCGCGCCCCCGGACACCCTTTCCTGCGCATCAAACCACGTACGGGTGTAGAGGCGCTCATTACCCATGGGTTACCCAGCCGAGGGCGAGGTAAGACTGCCTCGCGAAAGCACTCGGGCCAGTGCTTCCACCACGTCCGGAGCGTAGTCGTCCGCGGTGGCCAGGCGCAGCTCCTCCAGGGCCGTGAGACCGCCGCCGGGACCGGCGTCCCGCGCCTTCTCCTCGTAGGCGTTCACGACCCGTACGATCCGCGCGGCCGCCGGCTGCTCCCGGCAGGGGTCGGCCTGGCGCTCCACGACCACCGCGACGGCCGGGTCGACGCCGGTCTGACGGACCACGGCTCCGCCGAGCAGCGCGATCCGCCGCTGTTCCGGGGCGGGCAGGCCGGCGGTGGCGCCCGCCGGGACCGGGTCGACCAGGCTGAGCTGGCCGATGTCGTGCATCAGGGCCGCGTACTCCAGCACGGTCAGCTCGGCCCCCGACAGCCCCAGGTCGCGGCCCACGGCCCCGCTCAGCTCGGCGACGCGGCGCGCGTGCCCGGCCGGGGTGTACCCGGCGATCTCGGTCGCCCTGGCCAGGGAAGCGATGGTCTGCCGGTAGGTGGCCCGGACGGCCGCGTAGCGACGGTAGGACAGCTGGGCGAGCAGCAGCGGCACGCAGAAGACGGGGAGCGCCCAGAGGCCCGCGACGCCCACCGCGAGCGCCATCACCACCCCGGTCGCGCACACCGCGGAGGTGATTCCGACCATGCCGCGCAGCTCCTCGCGCAGCAGCGGGCCGAAGGGCCAGCCGGTGCGGGCGTGCGCGGGTGCCGCGGCGAGCACGGCGTCGCACAGCGTGGTCAGGGCGAGCAGTGCGATCAGCAGCAGCGCGTACGCGGGGCCGCTCCAGTCGCGGAAGGTGCCCTGGCCGGAGAGCGGCTGGAAGCACACGGCGGCGAAGGCGACGGTGAGCACCCGCCGCGCCAGGTGGTCGAGGACGGGCCCACCGCCGCGGGCTATGTAGGGCACGCTGCCGGCCAGCGAGGCGGCGAGGACGACGGTGACGGTCTGGGCGACGCCGTGCGGGGCGGGCCGCCCGGTGACCTCTCCGAGCAGCGCGTACGCCAGTGCCCCGGCGGCGCCGAGCGGAGCCGCCTCGCGGGCCTCGGCGTCGGCGCGGCGGGTCAGCTCACCGAGGGTGACCAGCACACCGAAGGCGAGCGCGACGGGCCGGTGGACGAGCCCCGACCACAGCACGGAGGTGAGGCAGAGCACGGCGACGAGTCCGGCGGCGGCGCGGATGAGGTGGGGCACCAGAGGAAGCCGGCCCCGTAACGGGGGGACCAGCGGCGGCCGACCCCGCCACCGGGGCACCAGAGGAAGCCGCCCCCGCGGCCGGGGCTCGCTCATACGGCCCGCCTCCCGACGCTGTCGCGCGCGCCCTCGCCGCGGGGCCGGCCGGGCGTCGCCGCGGCCGTCGGGGGTGCGGGGGTGCCGTCGGCCGTGACCGACGGGTGCCAGCCGTGCCGGCCCAGGGCGCGGACCAGCGCGCCCACCATCCGGGGGTCGAACTGCTTCCCGGCACACCGTTGGAGCTCCTCCACCGCCGCGGCGACGGGGCGGGCCCTGCGGTAGGAGCGGGTGGAGGTCATCGCGTCGAAGGCGTCGGCGACGGCCACCACGCGGGCCGACTCGGGGATGCGGTCGCCGACCAGGCCGTAGGGGTAGCCGCTGCCGTCCAGCCGTTCGTGGTGGTGGAGGACGGCGGCCCGGGCCTCTCCCAGGAAGCGGATGCCGCGCACCATCTCGTGCCCGTACTCCGGGTGCAGTTCGATCACCCGCCGTTCCTCGGGCGTCAGCGCCCCCTCCTTGCGCAGCAGCCGGGTGGGTACGCCGAGCTTGCCCACGTCGTGCAGGATGCCGGCGAAACGGAGCGTCTCGACGCGCTCGTCGTCCATGCCCAGCTCACGGGCGATCATCATGGTGGCCCGGCCGACGCGCTCACTGTGTCCGCGGGTGTAGCCGTCCTTGATGTCCACGGCCTGCACCAGCGCGCGGATGGTCGCCTGGTGCGCGGCCCGCTCCCGGTGGTACTGGGCGAACGCCCACCACGCGACACACATCGGCAGCAGCACGAGCAGCGCGGCCACCGGACCGTACGGGCTGCGCCACAGGACGGCCATCATCAGCCCGGCGAGCCCGTGCACGGCGACCGGTCCGAGCGTCCTGGTGAACAGGCCCCGCCACGTCCGGCTCGCCGGCACATGGTCGGCGAGCGCCAGGATGCCGCCGTCCAGCAGGGTGAGCACCAGGCAGAACGCCAGTACCGCGGCCCCGGCCGGCACGAGCGCGTACGGGAAGTCGGGCTCGACGAGCACGTCCCGCCCGCCGAGCCGCCCGTGGACGTACGCGGCGGCCCAGACGGCGAGCGTCAGCTGTGCCGCCCGCCATGCACGCCGCAGCGCGAAGGGCCGCCTCGGCACCGGGGACAGCAGGGCTCCCGGCAGTGCGACGAGCGCCGCGGCGGACGGCGGGAGCAGGAAGGCACCCGCCAGCAGGACGGGGTAGCAGGTACCGACGGAGCGGGACCGCGCGACCAGCTCGGAGCCCGCGTACAGCCCGGCGAGCAGCAGCACCGCCCGCCAGGGCGTGGGTAGCGCGGGCAGTGGCCGCAGACAGAGCAGTGCGGCCAGGACGACACCGGCGACGTACATGCGCGCCCGAGCCGGTACCGCGTCCATGATCCCCTCCCCCCGACCACGTCTGTCAGGCTCCGGAGCCTAGGACGGCGGTGGGGAGGCCGCGGGCAGATAACCCGCGGATTAGCACGTACGAGTGACTCGTGAGGGCTCAGGACTCCTGGGGAGTCGGCGGTGCGGCCGTGACGTCGTGCTCGGGCACGGACTGTCCCGACCGGATCAGGTCGAGCCTGCCCATGACCTTGGCGCGCAGGTCACCCGGCACGTCGTCCTGTCCGCAGCACCGCTTGACCAGCTTCTTCACGGCCTGCTCCAGCCCGTACTTCTCCAGACAGGGCGAGCACTCCTCGAAGTGGTGCTCGAACTTGACGCAGTCCGAGTCCGGCATCTCCTTGTCGAGGAACTCGTAGAGATGATCGAGGATTTCGCTGCAATCCGTCTCGTGCGGCTCTCCGCAGCTCATGACCCCGAGCCTTTCGCTTCGTTCGACTCTCCGGCGCCGGCCGGGACCAGACCGCGGTCGCGGGCGTAGTCCTCCAGCATGCCGCGCAGCTGACGGCGTCCACGGTGCAGCCGGGACATCACCGTACCGATGGGTGTCCCCATGATGTCGGCGATCTCCTTGTAGGCAAACCCCTCGACGTCCGCCAGATAGACGGCGATGCGGAACTCCTCCGGGATGGCCTGGAGCGCCTGCTTCACGTCCGAGTCGGGCAGGTGGTCGAGCGCCTGCGACTCGGCCGAGCGCAGACCGGTCGACATGTGCGACTCGGCACGCGCGAGCTGCCAGTCCTCGATCTCCTCGGCCGCGCTGCGCTGGGGCTCACGCTGCTTCTTGCGGTACGAGTTGATGAAGGTGTTGGTGAGGATGCGGTACAGCCACGCCTTGAGGTTGGTGCCCTCGCGGAACTGGTGGAAGGACGCGTACGCCTTGGCGTAGGTCTCCTGCACCAGGTCCTCGGCGTCGGCCGGATTACGCGTCATGCGCAGCGCGGCCGAGTACATCTGGTCGAGGAACTCCAGCGCGTCCCGCTCGAAGCGCGCGCTGCGCTCGGCGGTCGACTCCGCGCTCGTGCCCCGGCCCTCGGGCTGCTCCGCCTGGCCGTGTTCGGTCCCTGCGTCGGTCCCAGTGACCGGACCCACCTCCTCCAGTGACGTCGTGAAACCGAGACCGGCCCCACTCGAATCGGAGGATAGACGACGATCCGGTCCGCCCGCCGCCCGAATGGGGGCGGTCTTCGCCGCGTGCAGCACCGTCCAGTCCAGGTCGGCGCGGCTGCTGCGACTCGGGCAGAAGGCTGAACCCATGCGGCGGACTTCCTTTCCTACGGCGTCGGTGCTGATTCTCAGCAACGTACGTCCGCCACAACAGTGGGCGCACGCCGGTCATTCCCAGGCGTTCACCCGAGTGAGCCGACCCACTTCGCGACCCCCTCGGTGATCAGTTCCAGGGCCGCCTCCTGGGTGATCTCCGCCCGCTTGGGCACGGCGAAGCCGTGATCGCCGTACGGCACCTCGACGAGGTCGTACGTCCCCTCCGGGGCCTCGGGGAACTCCTCCGGCTTCCCGAAGGGGTCGTTGCCGCCCTGCACGACGAGGGTGGGGACACCCGCCCCCAGCAGCTCGTCGGCGCGGGACTTCTCGGGCTTGCCCGGCGGGTGCAGGGGGAAGCTCAGGGCGAGGACGGCACGGGCGCCCAGTTCGCGGGCGGTACGGCAGGCGACACGGGCACCGGCGCTGCGTCCGCCCGCGATCACGGGCAGTCCCGGTGCGGCCAGCGCGGGCCAGATGCCGCGCCAGCCGGTGTCGAGGGTCTTCGGAGCGGGCGCCAGCTTCTTGCCGGCCACCCGCCAGGGCTGCTCGACCAGGGCCACGCTCACTCCGTGGGCGGGCAGCGCGGCCGCCAGCGCCCGCAGGTCGCGCGCCTCGATGCCACCGCCGGCGCCGTGGCTCGCGGCGAGGACGAGACGGGGCTTCCTCGCCCGGTGCCAGGTGATGCGGGCGGGTCCGGCGTCGGTCTCGACCGTCTCAACCGCCTCGGGCGTCTCCTTGGTCACATGCGTCACGTCAGAAGAGTGTGCCCTCTTCCGGCGCCTCCAGCTCCTTGAGCAGCTCCGGCCCGTTGTTGCGCACGTTGCTCACCGCGGTGGAGACCGGGAACGCCCGCATCATTCCGGCGGGCGGGGGCGCCAGCAGGGAGGTCAGCTCGTCGGGGTCGGTGCGCGCCGGGTCGAGCCAGTCGTCCCAGCGGTCCGGTGTCAGCATCAGCGGCATCCGGGGGTGGATGTCGGAGAGCGCGTGCGGCCCGTCGGCCGGGGCGACCGCCAGGGGGGTGGTCTCGGCCTCGGTCGTGATCACCGAGCACGTCACCCACCAGGCCTGCGGGTGGTCGTCCGGCAGCGTCTTGTCCCGCCAGAACTCGTACAGCCCGGCCATCGCGAACACGGACCCGTCGGCGGGCGTCACGAAGTACGGCTGCTTGCGCGGCCGCTTCTTGCGGCCCTCGACCTCCAGGTCCCGCTCCTGCTTGCCCGTGACCCACTCGTAGTAGCCGTCGGCGGGCAGGATGCACCGCCTGCTGCCGAAGGCGCGCCGGTAGGAGGGCTTCTCGTGGACGGTCTCCGCGCGGGCGTTGATCATCCGCGCCCCGCCCTCGGGCGTCTTGGACCAGGACGGGACGAGGCCCCACTTCAGTTTCCGCAGCTGCCGAACCGGCTTCGGGTCCTCGGCGTCCTTGAGAGGGCGGTCCAGGACCGCGTAGACCTCCTTGGTGGGCGCCACGTTGTAGTCGGGCTCCAAGCTCTCCTTGGGCTCCCACTTCTCGATCTCGAAGATTCCCGCGAGATCCTCGGGTCGACGACTCGCCGCATACCGTCCGCACATACGTGCCACACTGCCAGACCCCGCGCAGACACGAGGAGCCCTCACCGAACATGGACCACCTCGCAACGGCCTCGCTCCCTTCTCTGTGGGACGAGGTCTCCGGCACCCAGCCCGACCCCGACCTGTGGGTGGTGATCGCGACCCTGGTGGCCGCGCTGGTCGTCGTCGTACCGCACCGCCCGTGGCGGATAGCCCGCAACGCGATCACCATCGCGCACGAGGGCGGCCACGGGCTCGTGGCGCTGCTCACCGGCCGCACCCTGACCGGGATCACCCTGCACTCGGACACCAGCGGTCTGACGGTGAGCCGCGGCAAGCCGACCGGCGTCGGGATGATCCTGACGGCGGTGGCCGGCTACACCGCTCCCCCGCTGCTCGGCCTCGGTGGCGCCGCCCTGCTGGCCGCGGGGCGCATCACCCTGCTGCTGTGGCTGGCGACGGCGCTGCTCGTCGCCCTGCTGGTGATGGTCCGCAACGCGTACGGGATGCTGACGGTGGTGCTCACCGGCGGCACCTTCGTCCTGGTCTCCTGGCTGGCCGGACCGCAGGTGCAGGCGGCGTTCGCGTACGCGGTGGTCTGGTTCCTGCTGCTCGGCGGGGTGCGTCCGGCCTTCGAGCTCCAGGCCAAGCGGGCCCGGGGCGGCGCCGGCGACTCGGACGCGGACCAGTTGGCCCGGCTGACCCACGCGCCGGCGGGGGTCTGGTTCTTCCTGTTCCACGCGGTGTCGCTGTGCTCGCTGGTCGGCGGGGGACGCTGGCTGCTGGAGCTGTGACGCACGGGCGCCCGCACGCGCCCGGACAGACGCACCCGCATATATGCACGGCATGTGCACTGTCGCGATTTCGGTCAGGTTTCGCCGTCTTTGATCAAGATTTCCGATCGGCTTCAGCCATTAAAGTGGGGCCCATGACCGTGAACCCCACGCACACCGCCCTCTGGCCCGCACCGCACGCGAGCGGAGCCGTCGACGCGACCGTCCAGGTGCCCGGGTCCAAGTCGGTCACCAACCGCGCCCTGGTGCTGGCCGCCCTCGCCTCCGAGCCGGGCTGGCTGCGCCGTCCGCTGCGCTCCCGCGACACCCTGCTGATGGCCGAGGCGCTGCGCGCGATGGGCGTCGAGATCGAGGAGGGCGTCGGCTCGGAGGGCAGCGGCGAGTTCTGGCGGGTCATCCCGGCGGGGCTGCGCGGCCCGGCCACGGTCGACGTCGGCAACGCGGGCACGGTCATGCGCTTCCTGCCGCCGGTCGCCACGCTCGCGGACGGCCCCGTCCGCTTCGACGGCGATCCGCGGTCCTACGAGCGTCCGCTGCACGGCGTGATCGACGCGCTGCGCGTCCTGGGTGCCCGCGTCGACGACGACGGGCGCGGCGCACTGCCGCTGACCGTGCACGGCGGGGGCGCGCTGGAGGGCGGCCCGGTCGAGATCGACGCGTCGTCGTCCTCGCAGTTCGTCAGCGCCCTGCTGCTGTCCGGCCCGCGCTTCAACCAGGGCGTCGAGGTCCGCCACACGGGCTCCGCGCTGCCGTCCATGCCGCACATCCGGATGACCGTCGACATGCTGCGCTCGGTGGGCGCCCAGGTCGACACCCCGGAGTCGGGCGGCGAGCCGAACGTCTGGCGGGTCACGCCGGGCGCGCTCCTCGGCCGGGACCTGACGGTCGAGCCGGACCTCTCCAACGCCCAGCCGTTCCTGGCCGCGGCCCTGATCACCGGCGGCAAGGTCGTGATCCCCGACTGGCCGGCCCAGACCACCCAGCCGGGCGACCGGCTGCGGGAGATCTTCACCGAGATGGGTGGTTCCTGCGAACTGGCCGACTACGGGCTGGTCTTCACCGGGTCGGGCGCCGTTCACGGCATCGACGTCGACCTCGGCGAGGTCGGCGAGCTGACCCCGGGCATCGCGGCCGTCGCCGCCCTCGCGGACTCCCCCTCGACCCTGCGCGGGGTGGCGCACCTGCGACTGCACGAGACGGACCGCCTGGCCGCGCTCACCAAGGAGATCAACGAACTCGGCGGCGACGTCACCGAGACCGCCGACGGTCTGCACATCCGCCCGCGCCCCCTGCACGGCGGCGTCTTCCACACGTACGAGGACCACCGCATGGCCACCGCCGGCGCGATCCTCGGCCTCGCGGTCGAGGAAGTGCGCATCGAGAACGTGGCGACCACCGCCAAGACCCTGCCCGACTTCCCCGACCTGTGGACCGGGATGCTCGGGGCGTAGGGACTGTTCGCCATGCGCCGCTACGGCAAGCACACCGACGAGGACGACATCCGCTCCCGCCCCAACCGCAAGGGCAACCGGCCGCGCACCCACATCCGGCCCAAGCACGAGGACGCCGCCGAGGGCCTGGTCCTCACCGTGGACCGCGGCCGGCTGACCTGCCTGGTCGAGGACCGGGTCGTGATGGCGATGAAGGCCAGGGAACTGGGCCGCAAGGCGGCGGTGGTCGGCGACCGGGTGGCACTGGTCGGCGATCTCTCCGGCAAGAAGGACACCCTCGCGCGCATCGTCCGCATCGGGGAGCGCGCGTCCCTGCTGCGCCGCACCGCGGACGACGACGACCCCTACGAGCGCGTGGTCGTCGCCAACGCCGACCAGCTCGCCATCGTCACCGCCCTGGCCGACCCGGAGCCGCGCCCCCGCCTGATCGACCGCTGCCTGGTCGCGGCGTTCGACGGCGGCCTCACCCCGCTGCTGGTCATGACCAAGTCGGACCTGGCGCCGCCGGACGAACTCCTGGAGCTGTACGGCGCGTTGGACATCCCGTACGTCGTCACCAGTCGTGAGGAGCTGGAGAACGGCGCCGCGGCCGGCCTCGTGCGCGAGCACCTGGACGGGAAGATCACCGCTTTCGTCGGCCACTCCGGCGTCGGCAAGACGACGCTCGTCAACACCCTGGTGCCGGAGGACCGCCGCCGGGTGACGGGTCATGTGAACGCGGTGACGGGCCGCGGCCGGCACACCACGACCTCGGCCCTCGCCCTGCCGCTGTCGTCCGAGGCGGGCGGCTGGGTCGTCGACACCCCGGGCGTACGGTCGTTCGGGCTGGCGCACATCGATCCGTCGCGGGTCATCAACGCCTTCCCCGACCTGGTGCCCGGCACGGAGGGGTGCCCCCGCGCGTGCAGCCACGACGAGCAGGACTGCGCGCTGGACGCGTGGGTCGCCGAGGGCCACGCCGACCCGGCACGGCTGTACTCGCTGCGCCGGCTGCTGTCGACGCGCGAACGGAAGGATGGCGACTGACCTCCGCGTTGTTTGCCGAGCCGTGGCACCGGTAAGTGCATAATCGCACCAAGCCGGAACCAAGCCCGTGCACATCCGGACGAAACGACCCAGTAACGACCACCGGACACAGCACCGGACGACGCAGCGGTCACGGTACGGGACTACGGGAGGACAAGACATGGCGTGGCTGCTGGTCATAGTGGCCGGGTTGCTCGAGACCGGCTTCGCCGTCTGCTTGAAGCTGTCGCACGGCTTCACCCGGCTCTGGCCCACCGTCGCCTTCTGCGCCTTCGCCCTGGGCAGTTTCGGACTGCTGACCCTGGCCCTGAAGAGGCTCGACGTCGGCCCCGCCTACGCGGTGTGGACCGGCATCGGCGCCGCGGGCACCGCCATCTACGGCATGGTCTTCCTCGGCGACCTGGTCTCGACCCTGAAGATCGTCTCGATCAGCTTCGTCATCATCGGCGTGGTCGGGCTCCAGTTGTCGGGCTCGGCGCACTGAGCCGGCCCTACGCCATCGACCGGCGCGGCAGGGCGGTGCGCACGAGGTCGGCCACGCCGCCCTCGCCGGGCGGTGCCGCGACGCAGGACAGGGCGAGCCGCACCGCCAGTTCGCAGGAGCGGGCCAGTTCGACGGCGTCCGGCGGGGCGAGCGGGTCGGCGCCGTACAGGACGGCCACGGCACGGTCGCGGACCAGGGCCACGAAGTCGCCGGGCGAGGGCAGCGGACCGTCGGCCCGGCGCTGGGCCGGCGCGGCGGAGGAGGACGGCACGGCCGTCAGCTCCGGTGCGGGCAGCCGCTCGCTCCAGCAGCCGGTGAGCAGCGCACGGACCAGCGCGTTCTCGTGGGCGGCGGACATCATCCACTCGGCGGTCGCGGTGAGCCGTTCACGCGGGTCGCTGGGCCCGGCGAGCGCGCGGTCCACGCCCGCGAGATAGCCGTCGGCCTCCCTCCGCACGAGCGCCCGCGCGAGGCCCTCCTTGCTGCCGAACTCGTTGTACAGCGTCTGCCGGGACACCCCGGCCGCCGCCGCGACGTCCACCATCCGCACGGCGGACCACGGCCGACGCGCCAACGCCTGGTAAGCGGCGTCGAGCAGGGACTCCCGGGCTGCGGGCACCGTCGCCTCCCTCGGGCCGAGCGGCTTCGTGCCCAGATTTGACGGGTATGGGGTCACTGTCAAGGGGCCTCGCGCCGGGTCGGGCACAGCCGACGGGGCGCATCCGCCCCGCGACTCCCCCTCCGCGATCCGCCACGCCCGCCAAACCCCTGGTGGCTCCCGCGCGCCCCGGGCCGATACGGTTGCCGCATGCCCGACTACCTCGACGACCTCCGCCTCGCCCACGTGCTCGCCGACGCCGCCGACGCGGCGACGATGGACCGCTTCAAGGCCCTCGACCTCAAGGTCGAGACGAAGCCGGACATGACCCCGGTGAGCGAGGCGGACAAGGCCGCCGAGGAACTCATCCGCGGCCACCTCGCCCGCGCCCGCCCCCGCGACTCGGTGCAGGGCGAGGAGTTCGGCACCACGGGCGCCGGTACCCGTCGCTGGGTGATCGACCCGATCGACGGCACCAAGAACTACGTCCGGGGCGTCCCCGTCTGGGCCACCCTGATCGCGCTCATGGAGGCCGGCGAGGGCGGCTATCAGCCCGTGGTCGGGCTGGTCTCCGCCCCGGCCCTCGGGCGCCGTTGGTGGGCGGTGCAGGACCACGGCGCGTTCACCGGCCGCAGTCTGACCTCCGCCTCCAGGCTCCAGGTCTCCCAGGTGTCCACGCTCTCCGACGCCTCGTTCGCGTACTCGTCGCTCAGCGGCTGGGAGGAGCAGGGGCGGCTGGACGGCTTCCTCGACCTCACCCGCGAGGTGTGGCGCACACGCGCGTACGGCGACTTCTGGCCGTACATGATGGTCGCCGAGGGCTCGGTGGACATCTGCGCCGAACCCGAGCTGTCCCTCTGGGACATGGCCGCGAACGCCATCATCGTCACGGAGGCCGGCGGTACCTTCACCGGCCTCGACGGGCGCCACGGCCCGCACAGCGGCAACGCGGCGGCGTCGAACGGCCGCTTGCACGACGAACTCCTCGGCTATCTGAACCAGCGCTACTGAGCGCCCGCCGACTCCCCCTCCACGCCCCCTTGTTGACCCCCGCTTTACCTGCCACCCTGAGAGTCCCCCCACTTGTGAACTTGTGAATCCATGAACTAACTCATGGATCACCGGCAGGAGGTGGCTCCACCCCATGCTCGTCCGCGAAGTCATGAGCAAGGTAGTCCTCACCATCGGCCCCGCCCACACACTCCGTCAGTCCGCCGCCCTGATGTCCGCACGCGGCGTCGGCGCGGCCGTGGTGCACGACCCCGACGCCGACGGCATCGGCATCCTCACCGAACGCGACGTCCTGGTCTCCGTGGGCCAGGGCCAGGACCCGGACACCGAGCGCGTCCACGCCCACACCACCACCGACGTCGTCTTCGCCGCACCGTCCTGGACCGTGGAGGAGGCGGCCGCGGCGATGGCGCACGGCGGCTTCCGCCACCTCATCGTGCTCGAGGGCGGCGAGCCGGCCGGGATCGTCTCGGTGCGCGACATCATCCGCTGCTGGGCGCCGGAGCGTTCGCGGCCGGGCACCCCGGCGGTGACGGCCTGACGGGCCCGAACGACGAAACGGGCCGGACCCCCGTACCCGGGGATCCGGCCCGCCGCCGCGGCAAGCGGTCCAGTGCTGGACGTCAGCCGCGCAGGGCCTGGACCGCGGCCTCCAGCCGCTTGCCGAAGTCACCGTCGGCCTGACGGAAGTTGTTCACCGCGCGCTCGACGATGTCGTCGCGCGAGACGCCGGAGAGGGCGCCGGCCAGGTTGTCGATCAGCCGCCCCTTCTCCCCCTCCGTCATCAGCCGGTAGAGGTTGCCCGCCTGGACGAAGTCGTTGTCCTCGGCGTGCGACGGAGCCTCGGTCTCGCCGGTGACACCGGAGACCGCGACCGGCTGCCACAGCGCGCGGTCCGTCTGGAACGGACCGCCGAAGCTGTTCGGCTCGTAGTTCTTCGCACCCTTGTGGCGGCCGTCGTACAGGAAGCCGTCACGGGAGTTGGTGCGCGCCTCGGTGGCGTGCGGGCGGTTCACCGGGAGGTGGTCGGCGTTGATGCCGACGCGGTAGCGGTGGGCGTCGCCGTACGCGAAGAGGCGGCCCTGGAGCATCTTGTCCGGGGACGGGCCGATGCCGGGCACGAAGTGCGACGGGGAGAAGATCGACTGCTCGACCTCGGCGAAGACGTTCTCCGGGTTGCGGTTGAGCTCCAGCTTGCCGAACTCGATGACCGGGTAGTCCGCGTGCGGCCACACCTTGGTCAGGTCGAACGGGTTGAAGCGGTACTTCGCCGCCTCGGCGACGGGCATGATCTGCACGCCGACGGTCCAGGACGGGAACTCGCCCCGCTCGATCGCCTGACGCAGGTCGCGCTGGTGCGAGTCGGGGTCCGCACCGGCGAGCTTGTCGGCCTCGGCCTGGGTGAGGGTCTTGATGCCCTGGTCCGTCTTGAAGTGGTACTTCACCCAGAAGGCTTCGCCGGCCTCGTTGCTCCACTGGTAGGTGTGCGAGCCGAAGCCGTCCATGTGGCGGTACGACGCCGGGATGCCGCGGTCGCCGAAGAGCCAGGTCACCTGGTGCGTCGACTCCGGCGACAGGCTCCAGAAGTCCCAGACGTTGTCCATCTCGGTCGAGCCCGTGTACGGGTCGCGCTTCTGGGTGTGGATGAAGTCGGGGAACTTGATGGCGTCCTTGATGAAGAACACCGGGGTGTTGTTGCCGACGAGGTCGTAGTTGCCCTCTTCGGTGTAGAACTTCAGCGCGAAGCCGCGCGGGTCCCGGACGGCGTCCGGCGCGCCCAGGTTGCCGGCCACGGTGGAGAAGCGGAGGAAGGTCTCCGTCTCCTTGCCCACCTCGGAGAGGAACTTCGCGCGGGTGTACGGGGTGACGTCGGCGGTGACGGTGAAGGTGCCGTACGCGCCGGCGCCGCGGGCGTGCACGACGCGCTCCGGGATGCGCTCCCGGTTGAAGTGGGCCAGCTTCTCCAGCAGGAGCTGGTCCTGGACGAGCACGGGGCCGCCGACGCCCGCGGTCTCGCTGTTCTGGTTGTCGGCCACCGGTGCACCGGCTTCCGTAGTGAGCGGTCCCTGAGTCACGTACGCCTCCTGCGCCAATCCTGCAAAACCTGTCCCTTGGCTAATGCCGTTGTCGATCCTACAATAGACAATGTCTAAGTCAAGCACGGCTCCAAAGTCACACCTGTTCGGGACCTGGTCCCCCTAGCTGCTAGGCTGGTCGTATGAGTGACCTACTGGAACGACTGCGCGGTCGTGGCTGGCGCATGACCGCGCAACGGCGCGTCGTGGCCGAGGTCCTCGACGGCGAACACGTCCATCTGACGGCCGACGAGGTGCACGCCAGGGCCGTGGGCAGGCTCCCGGAGATCTCCCGGGCGACGGTCTACAACACCCTGGGCGAGCTGGTCTCGCTCGGTGAGGTGCTGGAGGTCGCGACGGACAAGCGCGCCAAGCGCTACGACCCGAACGCGCACACGCCGCACCACCACCTGGTCTGCGCCCAGTGCGGCGCGATCCGCGACGTCCACCCGACGGGCAACCCGATGGCCGACCTCCCCGACTCGGAGCGCTTCGGCTTCACCGTCTCGGACGTCGAGGTGACCTACCGCGGCACCTGCCCGAACTGCGCGGCGGCATAGGCCCCACCAGCACGCAGGAAGCCCCGGCACCGACGGTGCCGGGGCTTCGTCATGACCGCGGCCGGGGCTTCGCCCTCGTGCTCGCCGTGAATGCACCGAGGGCCGGAACCCTTTCGGATTCCGGCCCTCGGCCTTCAGTAGCGGGGACAGGATTTGAACCTGCGACCTCTGGGTTATGAGCCCAGCGAGCTACCGAGCTGCTCCACCCCGCGTCGATGAATGGAACATTACGTCACCCCCACGGCGAGAAGCAAATCGCTTCCGTCCCTGTGTCCGGCTCGGACGGGCCTCAGGCCGACAGCTCCTGCCGCAGGGCGTCCCGCAGCCGGGCCGCCCGTTCGCCGACCTCCGCCGGGCCCAGCGACACCGCCCGGTCCGCCCAGCGCTGTCCCTCCGCCAGCTCCCCCCGTCGCGCACAGACGAGCGCCAGCCGCAGCGCGGCCCGTCCGTGACCGGCGTCGGCCGCGCGGCGCCACCACACGACGGCCTCGGGCTCACTGCCCTCGCGGGCCAGCAGCAGACCCAGGTTGAACGCGCCGTTGCGGGACCCGGCCTCGGCCGCCTCCCGGTACCACCGCGCCGCCTCCACCACGTCACCGCGCGCGGCGGCGAGCATCCCGACCCGCACCTGGGCCCGGCGGTGGCTCTGCGAGGCCGCCCGTTCGTACCACTCCTCGCACTCCGACTTCTCCTGTGCCGGCTCGCCCAGCTCGTGCGCGGGCGCGGGCGGCCGGCGCGCGTCCAGCACCGTCGCCAGCCGGTACGCGGCCTCCGCGCTGCCACCCCCCGCCGCGCACCGCAGGAACCGCTCCGCCTCGCGCTCGTCCCCGGCCCGCAGGCGGGCCATGCCGACCTGGAGCGCCGCCTCCGTGTGCCCGGCGGCCGCGGCCCGCTCGTACCAGCGCAGCGCCGTCCGCTCCGCGCCCCGACCCGCGTGCAGGATCCCGAGGTTGAAGGCGGCGTCCACGCTGCCCGCCTCGGCCGCCTTGGAGAACCACGGCTCGGCGCCGGTCTCGTCCCCGCCGCGCAGCAGCAGGATGGCGAGCGCGTTGGACGCCTCCCGGTGCCCGGCGTACGCGGCCCGGCGGTACCACTGCTCGGCCTGCGCGGTGCGGCCCTGCTCGGCGCAGAGCAGGCCGAGGTTGTACGCCCCGTTGTCGTCCCCGGCGTCCATCGCGGCCCGGTACCAGCGTTCGGCGGTCTGGGTCTCGCCGCGCTCGGCGTGCAGGGCGCCCAGGGCGTTGGCGGCGTTGCCGTCGCCGTCCTGGGCGGCGCGCAGCCACCACACGGCGGCGCTCTCGGTGTCCCCGGCGTCCCGCAGCAGGAAGCCCAGCGCGCAGGCCGCGCGGGCCTCGCCTTCCTTGGCGGACGTGAGGTACCAGCGGCCGGCCTCCTTCAGTTCGCCCCGCTTCTCCAGGATCGTCCCGAGATGCAGCGCGGCCCGCCGGTGACCGCGTGCGGCGGCCTGCCGGTACCACTGCTCGACCTCCTCGCCGGCGGCGGCCGCGTCCTCGCCGTCGCGGTCCGGCCCGGCGCCGCGGTCCAGCGTCCGCGCCAGCCGGTACGCCGCCTCCCGGTGCCCGCGCTCGGCCGCGGCCCGCATCCAGCGCCCGGCCCCGGCGTCGTCGCCGCGGTGTTCCAGCAGGTCGGCGAGGGCATAGGCGCCCAGGACGTGCCCCTGCTCGGCGGACTGGCACAGCCAGTACTCCGCGGCGGGCTCGTCCCCGCGCTCGCGGAAGTGCCGCCCCAGCGCGTGTGCGGCGGCCGCGGATCCGGCGACCGCGGCGATCCGCCACCAGCCCGCGGCCTCGTCGGCGTATCCGCGCTGGTGCAGCAGAACGCCGAGGTTGTTCGCGGCCGCCCGGTCACCGGCCGCCGTGGCGGCCCGCAGCTGCGACTCGGCTCCGTCGAAGTCGCCCCGGCGCAGCAGCATCGCGCCGAGCATGCTCATCGCCTCGACGTCACCGCCGTCGACGGCCAGCCGCAGGCGCACTTCCTCCGCGGCCTCGTCGGCGGCCTCCTGAGCCTCGTCCGTGGCCTCCTCCTGACCGGACGGCTGCGCAAAACGCCCTGTCCCGAACAGATTTGCCATGTCCCCCATAACGTTCATCGTCGCACCACCCGCAGCCCTGGCACATCCGGTATAACGCAGCCAGTGAGGTCACTTCAGCGTTTTGTCGACATGCCCACAGGACGACAAGTCAAACACAGATCGGCCCAACTCCCCCTGGCGGCGCGGCCGTCGCGCTCACCGGCACATGCGTTCGCACACCAGAGAAGGCCCGGATCCCTTGTGGGATCCGGGCCTTCGAGGTCGTGTGCGCATGGCCCACGATTTCAGTAGCGGGGACAGGATTTGAACCTGCGACCTCTGGGTTATGAGCCCAGCGAGCTACCGAGCTGCTCCACCCCGCGCCGTTGTGTTCACAACCCTAGCACGGCGCGGGATGGGCTTTGACCAGCTCGAACGCCGGTCGGCAGCGGCACCGGGCGTCAGCCGGTGTCCGAGCCTCCGCCGGCCTCCTTGCTCGGGGAGGCGCTGGGACTGGCCTTGTCGTCCCCGTTCTTGTCCCCGGCGCCCTGGTCCGCCTTGGCCTGTGCGTCCTCGGCGCGCTGCAGCGCCTCCTCCAGGTCCTTCTGCGCCTCGGCGTACGCGGTCAGGTCCTTCTGCTCCAGCGCCTTCTGGCCGGCGTCGAAGGCATCCTGCGCGTCACTGAGCGCTTCCCGGACCGTCGGGTTGGTGGACGTCGGCGGCTCCGTCGTGTCCTGGCCGGGGTCCTCGCCGGTGTCCTCCGGTGGCTCCGGTTCGGCCGCCTGCGCTCCGAAGACCTTGTTGAGCGCCTCGTCGAGCGTGTTCTCGAAGGCCGTGTTGCCGCCGTAGCTCACCAACACCTTGCGCAACAAGGGGTACTTGAGGTCGCCACCGCGCACGTAGACCGGCTCGACGTACAGCAGTCCGCCGTCGAGCGGGACGGTCAGCAGATTGCCGTACTCGACCTCCGAGTCGCCGCCTCTCAGCAGCCTGATGGTCTCGGCGATGTCCTGCTCCGAGTTCAGCTGGCTCTGAACCTGTGTCGGACCGTTGACGGTCGTACTCGTGGGCAGTTTGAGGATTCTGATCTTGCCGTAGCCGTCGGTTCCCGCCTCGGCGTCGACCGCCATGAACGCGCTGAGGTTGTCACGTCCGTTGGGTGTGAACGTCGTCGTCAGCGAGAAGGCCTGCGCCTTCTGGTCGGGCATCTTCATGCTCAGGTAGTACGGCGGTACAGCGTCTCCCGACTTGTTGGTCGGGTCGTCCGGGACCTGCCACACCTCGCTGCCGCTGAGGAACGTGTTGGCGTCCTTCACGTGGTAACGCGTGAGCAGCTCACGCTGGACCTTGAACAGGTCCTGCGGGTAGCGCAGATGCTCCATCAACGCCTTGGAGATCTCGCCCTTGCCCTGCACCGTGCCGGGGAACGCCTTCATCCAGGTCTTGAGGACCGGATCCTGGGTGTCCCACTGGTACAGCTTGACGTCACCGCTGTACGCGTCGACGGTCGCCTTCACGCTGTTGCGGATGTAGTTGACCTGGTTCTGCTGGGCCACCACCGCGCGCTGGTCGTTGGCCGCGGTCAGCGAGTCCGCCGTGGTGTCGCCGAGCGTCGTGCGAGAGGCGTAGGGATATCCATTCGTCGTCGTGTACGCATCGACGATCCACTGGATACGGCCGTCCACCACCGCCGGGTAGGCGTCTCCGTCGATGGTCAGCCACGGGGCGACCGCCTCCACACGTTCCTTGGGCGTGCGGTTGTAGAGGATCTTCGAACCCTCGCCGATCGCACCCGAGTAGAGGATCTGCGGCTCGCTGAACGCCGCGGCGTACGCCGCGCGGTTGATCGGGTTGGACAGGTCGACCCCGCCGTCCCCCTTGTAGCTGAAGGTCTTCTCCCCGGTGTCGTCGGAGTAGTCGATCTCCTTCTGGGGACCGCCGACGATCGAGTAGGTGGTGGTCTTCTCGCCGTAGTAGACGCGTTGCTCGTACGTACCGAGGTCACCCTTGGACGGCAGGTCGGACTCGGTGAAGACCGGGCGTCCCTCGGAGTCGACCGCGGTGCCCTTGGCGGCGACCACACCATAGCCGTGGGTGTAGCGGAAGTGGTTGTTGATCCAGTTCTTCTTCGGGATGCCGGCCAGGTTCAGCTCGCGCAGACCGATGACCGTGTCCTGGTCCTTGCCGTCCTTGGAATAGCGGTCGACGTCCAGGTTGGTCGGGAACGCGTAGTAGTTACGCATCTGCTGGAGCTGCTGGAACGTGGGCGAGATGACGTTCGGGTCCATGATCCGGATTGACGCGGCGGCGTCCGCGTCGTCACGGAGCTTGGTCTTGTCCTTGGTCTCGGACACTCCCGGGTACTCGGCGACCTGGGTCCCCTCGATCCCGTACGCATCGCGCGTGGCCGCCAGGTTCTTCTCGACGTACGGCGCTTCCTTGGCCTGCTCGTTCGGCTGGACCTGGAACTTCTGGACCAGCGCCGGGTACAGGCCGCCGATGAGGATGGCGGAGAGGACCATCAGGCCGAAGCCGATCACGGGCAGCTGCCAGGTGCGCCGCCACAGGGTGGCGAAGAACAGCAGCGCGCAGATGACGGCGATGCAGAACAGGATGGTCTTGGCGGGCAGGTAGGCGTTGGCGTCGACGTACCTGAGGCCGGTCCAGTTGTCGGTCGCCTTGAAGTCGCTGGACTTCACCGCCAGCCCGTACCGGTCCAGCCAGTAGGCGACCGCCTTGAAGGCGACGAAGACGCCGAGGAGCACCGACAGGTGCCCGGTGGCGGCGGCCGTGGCGCGCGCGCCCGGGCTGGTGACGCGGAGCCCGCCGTACAGGTAGTGGGTGAGCGCGGCGGCGATCACCGAGATGATCACCGCGGCGAAGCCGAAGCCGAGCAGGAACCGGTACCAGGGCAGGTCGAACGCGTAGAAGGAGACGTCCAGCTTGAACTGGGGGTCCTTCTGCCCGAAGGGCACGCCGTTGACCCACATCAGCCAGGTCCGCCACTGGCCGGACGCGGAGGCGCCGGCGATCAGGCCGACCAGGGCGGTGATGCCGAGCAGCAGCCACTTCTTGTACGGGGCGATGCCCATCCGGTACCGGTCGAGGTTCTGCTGCTCCATCGACATGGCGCTGAGCGGCGGGCGCAGGCGGTGGGCCAACCAGATGTTGAACCCGACGGCGAGCGCCATCAGCAGGCCGAAGACGAAGAAGAGCCCGATCTTGGTCCACAGGGTCGTCGTGAACACCGACGAGTAGTTGACCGACCGGTACCAGAGCCAGTCCGTCCAGAACCCCGCGAACATGGTGAACGCCATGAGGAGCACGGCGAGGACACCAAGTGTCAGCAGCAGGGTTCGGACACGCCGGGACGGGCGGCCCACTCTGATCCGCGGCCCCGACGGGGGGCCTCCGCCGCGGTCCGGCATCTGGAAAGCCAAGGTGCGCACCTCGAAGTTCGCTGTTGATCCGTCAGGCCCTCGGGTTCGCGGGCCCCCCGTGGGCCCCCGTGATCGCGGGCCCACACTTATGCAACTTACTCATCGTTTACTCGGTTCCCGATTCGGGCCAGTAACGAGGCAGGATTGTGACCATGTCCAACACCCCCATGGCTGCGAGCCCCCTCACCCGGGCCGTACTCGAGATCGACGAGTACGTCTCCGGGCTCGGCTGGGACCAGCCCGCACGCCTCTTTGCACTTGTCGACACCGCGCGGCTGAGGACCGATCAGCCCTCACTCGCGGACCGGCTCGGCCTTCAGGACGAACCGGACACTTCCGGCCTGACCCCTATCGAGCAGGACGAGATTCCAACGGACCAGCCGCTCGACGAGTTCCTGGGCACCATCGCCTGGCCCGACGCGGTGGTCGGCTGCGCGCTCGCCGTGGAACGCCTGATGCTGCCGCCGTCCGCCGAGGCCCAGGTTCCGGAGGGCCTGAACGAGGCGAGGCTGGCGCGGTGGGTGGCGGAGCACCCGGACCGTCAGGAGGTCCGCATGACGGTCGCGGTCCTGCGCGACGGTTCCCGCGACTCGGCCCTGCGGCTGCGCGCGAAGGACACCGCCACCGAGGTACTCACCGGTTCCGACCTGGTGCCGGGTCTGGCCCAGGCGCTGACTGCGACCTTCGCCGAGTAGCCCCGGCCACCCTGCGGCCGCCCGCCCGCCGGCTATCCCTTCGCGCACTCGGGCAGGTCGGAGGTCTTCCCGGAGCGGATGTCGCTCAGCGCGCCGAGGGCGTCGTCGATGGTGTCCACCTTCACGAGGGTGAGCCCGTCGGGGACGTCCGCGGCGGCGGTCGCGCAGTTGTCGGCGGGCGTCAGGAAGTACTGGGCGCCCTTGTCGCGCGCGCCGATCGTCTTCATGCTGATGCCGCCGATCGGACCGACCTTGCCGGTGTCGTCGATCGTCCCGGTGCCGGCGACGAAGCTGCCGCCGGTGAGGTCGCCCGGCGTGAGCTTGTCGTAGATGCCGAGGGCGAACATCAGGCCGGCGCTCGGACCGCCGACGTCGGCCAGCTTGATGTCGATGGAGAACGGGAACGTGTGGTCGGTCCCGGCGGAGATCCCGACGATGGCCCGCTTCTCCCCCTTGTCGTCGGAGGTCTCGGTGGTGATCTCGACCTTCTCCGTCTTCGTGGGCGTCCGGCGCTCCTTCTCCGCGTCGGCCTGCTCGTCGGCGGGCACGATCGTGAAGACGACGTCCTCTCCGGGCTTGTGCTTGGTGACCAGGTCGGCGACGTCGGAGGGCTTCTTGACCGTCGTACCGTCCACGGCCTTGATCACGTCACCGGCGTGCAGCCTGCCCTGCGACGGGGAGTCCTTGACGACCGTGGAGACGACCACCCCGGACTTCACCGGGATGTCGAGCGCCTCCAGGGCGGCGACCTTCGCGCTCTCCTGGGACTGGCTGAACTCTTCGGCGTTCTCCTGGGTGGCCTCTTCCTCGGTCTTGCCGTCCGGGTAGATCGTGTCGTGGGGCACCACACTGTTGTCGTGCGCCAGCCAGCCGTAGACCGCCTCCACGAGGTTCATCCTGTACTCGGCGCTGGTGACCCGGACGGTGGTCATGTTCAGGTGACCGCTCGCCTCGTAGCTCTTGCGGCCGGAGATCTGCAGCACCGGCTCGCCGTCATGGTCCCCGAGGGTGTTCACCGTCGGCCCGGGTGACATCTCCGAGTAGGGCACGGGGATGAACACACCCGCGCACAGGATCGCGATCAGCATCAGGGTGGAGGCGAGCATCGTCGCAGTGCGGCGTGGCATGGCACGACAGTACGGGACGCGGCTGTCGGAACACCGTCAGGGCGGGTCCCGTCAGGCGCCGGTGCGGGGCTTCTCCATGGCCTCGCGGAACCGGGCGTACCCGTCCAGTTCGGGACCGTCGCTGCGGGCCTTGCGGGTCCGGTTGGCCCAACTGCCCCACAGCCCGGCGCCGACGGCGGCCACAAGCGGAATCAGCAACCAGGCAAGCGCTGCCATGCCCGACCTCCCAGCCCCATGAACGTCCGCAACTGACTGATCAGCAGATTAACCATCCGCAGTGACAACGCTCACGCCGGGGGGCGGGTTACGCAACCGGAGCCATGAGGGCGGAACGGCAGGGCCGGGAGGGGGTCGGCGGCGTCCCTCAGCAGGCGCCCACCCACTCCTCGGTGCCGTCGGAGAACGTCTGGTGCTTCCAGATCGGCACCTCGTGCTTCAGGTCGTCGATCAGCTTCCGGCAGGCGTCGAAGGCCTCGCCCCGGTGCGGGCAGGAGACGGCGACGACCACGGCGAGATCCCCGACCTCCAGGTCCCCCACGCGGTGGACGGCCGCGAGCGCCCGTACGGGGTACTCGGCGACGACCTTCTCGGCGATCCGGCGCATCTCGGCCTCGGCGCTGGGGTGGCACGAGTACCCGAGCCGGTCGACGTCGGTGCCCCCGTCGTGGTTGCGGACGGTCCCCACGAACAGCGCGGTCCCGCCGGCCGCGTCGTCCCCGACGGCCCGGAAGACCTCGTCCACGGACAGGGGCGTCTCCCGGACACCGATCAGCTTGACGGGGTCCGCTGCGGCCAGCTCGCCGGGATGGTCGTTGGTTGCCATACGACCATCGTGCCGCACTCCGCGGACGGCGCGGAATAGCGTGATCGCCCGGCGCGCGCGCGTACCGCGTTGGAGCGTCCTACAGGGGTGCCCCTCACCGCGGGTGCCGAATGCGGCCGCCCGCGCGAGGGCCGGGGACGTCAGATGCGGCGCCGGGCCTTGCGGGCCCGCCGTACCACCGCCGCCGCGCCCAGCAGCGCCACCGTCGCGCCCGCGGCTCCCGCGGCCGTCGCGTCCTTGCGGCCGAGGCGCCGACCCGCGACGGTGTGCCGTCCGGAGACCTCGTCCAGCAGCTCCGAGAGCACCTCCTCGTTGGTGTACTTCGGCCGCCATCCGGCGTCGTGCAGCCGGCTGCCGCTGACCACCCAGGGGTACATCGTGTACGCCAGGTCACCGGCCGGGGAGGGCGTCAGTCCGATCCGGTGCAGCCGGGCCGCCGCGCCGAGGGCGACCGCGGACGGCAGCTCCATGCGCCGGATGCCGCTCAGCTCCTCGACCTCCTCCTGCTCCAGCCAGCCGTCGCACCCCACGGCCAGCTCGCCGTCGGCCTTCTCCAGGACGGCGTACTCCAGGGCGCTGCACAGGTCGTCGACGTGGCAGAACTGCCAGGCCGGCCGCGAACCGGCCACCACAAGGAGACGGGGCGACTCGAAGTACCTGGTCAGCGCGGTGTCCATGCCTCCGACCAGCACCGCGGGCCGGACGACGGTCACGTTGAGTCCGGGGTGCGCCCGCGGGGCGCGCCGGGCCAGCCGTTCGATCTCCAGCAGGTCCCCGACGCCCGTGGCCTCGGCCGTGGCGCGCAGCTCGGCGTCCTCCGACAGCGGCAGCTCGTTGTCCGGGAGGGCGCCGTAGACCATCGCCGAGGTACAGAGCACGACCCGGTGCACACCGGCCGCCGCGGCGGCCGTCAGGACGGTCTGCGTCCCCCGGACGTTGTAAGCCGTCCGGGCGGCCGCGTCGGTCTCCAGGTCGAGGTCGAGCGCCAGGTGCACCACGACGTCCGCACCACGGAGTTTCTCCGCGATGGCGGGGTCCCGCACGTCCAGGATCTGCCACCGCGCCGCCTCGCACTCGCCGCGTCGTTCGTCGATGGCCACGACCTGTCTGACCTCGTCGGACGCGGCCAGCCGCGCGGTGAGCAGCGCCCCGACCCCGGACGCGGCACCGGTGACCGCGACCACGGGTCCGCGCGCGCCGGGGCGGGGGGAACTGGTTGACTGGTTTCGCGCTGCGCGAACCTGCGGATCTGGGGAACTCACCGGGCGTCTCCAGCGGTTGTCTTCAGTACGAGCGCGAGCGACGCGTGCGTACCAGGTGGCATCCATCCTGCCGCAGGCCGTCAGTCGGCGAAGCACCGAGGCCCGAACCGCCCCGGGTGTCTACGCTGGGTGGTGAAGTCGGGCAGCCGTGCCGCCGGAAAGAACCGGCGGCCCTACCAGCCGAGGAACCCCGTGAGTGACACCCCATTCGGATTCGGCCTTCCGCCGGAGGAGCCGGACGACGGCGACGAGGGCAAGAAGAAGGACCAGCAGAGCGGCGGTGGTCAGGGACCGGCCAACCCGTTCGGATTCGGGACGCCCGGAGCCGGTGGCCTGGGTGGCCCCGGTGCGGACAACCCGTTCGCTGCCATGTTCGGTTCCATGAACCCCAACGACCTGGGCGCCGCCTTCCAGCAGCTGGGCCAGATGCTCTCCTACGAGGGCGGCCCGGTGAACTGGGACATGGCCAAGCAGATCGCCCGCCAGACCGTCTCCCAGGGCACGCCGGACGGCCGCAAGGACGCCAGCGTCGGTCCCGCCGAGCGCAATGCCGTCCAGGAGGCCGTGCGCCTGGCCGACCTGTGGCTGGACGACGCGACGGCCCTGCCGTCCGGCGCGGGCACCGCGGTGGCCTGGAGCCGTGCGGAGTGGGTCGAGGCGACCCTGCCGGCCTGGCGCGAGCTGGTCGACCCGGTCGCCGAGCGCGTCGGCAACGCCATGGGCGACGTGCTGCCCGAGGAGATGCAGGCCATGGCCGGCCCGCTGATCGGCATGATGCGGTCCATGGGCGGCGCCATGTTCGGCACGCAGATCGGACAGGCCGTCGGCGTGCTCGCGGGCGAGGTCGTCGGCTCGACCGACGTGGGCCTGCCCCTCGGCCCGGCCGGCAAGGCCGCGCTGCTGCCGGCCAACATCGAGGCCTTCGGTCAGGATCTCGGCGTGCCCCAGGAGGAGGTGCGGCTGTATCTCGCCCTGCGCGAGGCCGCCCACCAGCGCCTCTTCGCGCACGTGCCGTGGCTGCGCTCGCACCTGTTCGGCGCCGTCGACGGGTACGCCCGTGGCATCAAGGTCGACACGGCCAAGCTGGAGGACGTGGTCGGCCAGTTCGACCCGCAGAACCCCGACCAGTTGCAGGAGGCGCTCCAGCAGGGCATGTTCCAGCCGGAGGACACGCCGGAGCAGAAGGCGGCCCTGGCCCGGCTGGAGACGGCCCTGGCGCTCGTCGAGGGCTGGGTGGACGCGGTGGTGCACGCCGCCGCCAAGCCCCGGCTGTCCTCGGCCGACGCGCTGCGCGAGACGCTGCGCCGCCGTCGCGCCTCGGGCGGCCCGGCGGAGCAGACCTTCGCCACGCTGATCGGTCTGGAGCTGCGCCCGCGCCGGCTGCGGGACGCGTCCCGACTGTGGGCCTCCCTCACGGACGCGCACGGCGTCGACGGCCGGGACGGCCTGTGGGCCCACCCGGACATGCTGCCGACCGCCGACGACCTGAACGACCCGGACGGCTTCGTGCACCGCGAGCAGCTCGACTTCTCCGAGCTGGACAAGATGCTCGGCGAGGCGGCCGGCAAGCCCGACCTGAAGAAGAAGGACGCACCGGGCCAGGACGAGAAGGGCCGGGACGAGGCCGACGGGAAGGCCGACGGCAAGGGCGACGACACCGAGTGAGCCTCCATGACGACGCGGTCCTGGTCCTGAAGGACCACCAGGGCCAGGACGAGTTGCGTCAGGTCTACCTGGACCATCTGGCCGCCCACCCGGACGGAGTGTGGAAGGCCTGCGGGGACGGGCACATCACGGCGAGCGCGCTGGTGATCGACCCCTCGCACGGGCGGGTCCTGCTGACCCTCCACAAGAAGATGCGGATGTGGCTCCAGATGGGCGGTCACTGCGAGCCCGTCGACGCGACGCTGGCGCGGGCGGCCCTGCGCGAGGCCACCGAGGAGTCGGGCATCGACGGCCTGGCCCTGGCCCCCGGCGGCCCGGTGCGGCTGGACCGGCACCACACGCCCTGCGCCTGGCACCTCGACGTCCAGTACGCGGCGGTGGCCCCGGCCGGGGCCGTGGAGGCGATCAGCGACGAGTCCCTCGACCTGCGCTGGTTCCCGTACGCGGAGGTCGCGGATGTCGCCGACGACTCGGTGGTACGTCTGCTGGAGGCGACGCTCGCACGGATCTGAGCCGTGCGGGGCGTACGGGGGCGGCCGCCACGGCCGTGGTCGCCTCAGCCGTAAGGGGTGACCGCCAGGCGATCACCCCTTACCGCACACGCCGCGCGCTCAGCTCCAGACGTTGCCCTGGTTCTGCCCTCGCGCCCCCTGCTGGCCCATGCCGAACTGGGCGGCGGCACCCGAACCGACCTGGGCGTTCTGCGGCGGCAGCAGCTCACTGGGCTGAACGAGCGCGAAACCGCTGCCCATGAAGCTCAGCTCCCAGCCCTCGCCGGTGTTGCCGCGGCGCCGCCACACCCCGGAGGAGTGCGTCTGGGCCTGCATCTGCACCCGCAGACCGGTGGACCAGGCGACGATCGCGTCGGCGTCGCAGTTGACGTACTTGTCCGGCGTCACCTGCATGAACAGGGGCACGCCCGAGGTCATCAGGGCGACCTTGCCACGGCCCGTGATGTTGAGCTGGTACTTCCCCGAGCCGGAGATGCCGTAGAGGCTGTCCACGGCGATGACCTCGTGGTGCAGGGACGAGTCCATCGCCAGCACGTAACTGCTGTCGACGGTGAGACCGTCCTGGTCGACGTCGACCACGTGGACGCACTGGGCGAGGTTGGCGAAGAACACCGTGCCCTGCCCGTGGCAGCGCATCAGGTCCAGGCCTTCACCGGTGTGCGCACGCGCGCGTGACTGGTTGTTGCTCTGGTACTCGGCGTCGAACTCGACGAGACCCTGGTAGGCGACCATCGTGCCCTTGCGGGCGAGCACGTCGTCGTGGCCCTCCAGGGCGACACGGAGCATGTGCTTGTTCTGCAGGCTCCAGGCTTCCTGGGTCTGCTGGTCGCTGTAGGCGAAAATCGGGCTCTGCATGATGGTGGCTCCCCCTCAGCCCCGGGCCCGGAGGCGGTCGGTGCTGTCCTCGCTGGGCTGGACGACGACGATGCCCTGACCGGAGAAGGCCATCTGGAAGGCCTCCCCGCTGCCGCGGCCGATCAGTGACTGCGCCTTGAAGCTGCGCTTGCCCTTCACCTTGAGGTTCGGGGACCAGGCGACCAGTGCGTCCGGGTCGACGTACGTCTCGTCCTCACCGCCGCCGCAGTCGACCACGATCGGCTTGCCCCGTGAGGTGAGCGCGACCCAGCCCTGCCCGGAGATCTTGGTGTTCCACAGGCCCTGCCCGGCGAACTTCGCGAGGCCCTTGACCCGCTCCACGCCCCACGTCAGGTGGGCGTCGAAGGCGAGGAGGTTGGTGGCGTTGACGGAGATCCCTTCGCCGTTGAGGTTGATCACGACGACGTTGGCGCCGTAGTCGGCGAGGTAGAGCAGTCCGTCGCCGGAGCACTTCATGAGGGGCGCGCCCTCGCCGGTCATCCAGTCCTTGGCGATCTGGCGGACGGCCGGCGGGTTGGGCTCGTACTGGACGAAGCCCTCGTAGGCGACCATCGAGCCCACGCGCGCGAGGAGGTCGCTGCCGGTCTGCATGGCGACCTTCAGCATGTGGTTGCCGTGGTTCTCCATGCGGGCGGTGACGGGTGCGGGGGCGTAGCCCGCGAGCGGCTGGTTCATCTCGGGCTCTCCCTCAGATCTCGTACGGCTGGACGACGACGAAGCTGCCGGGCGCCGCCCGGAACTGGAGGTTGACGCTCTCGCCGGTGTCGCCGGCGTAGGAGTTGCGGCGCATCCGCACCTGGCTGGAGACGACCACCTGGGCGGCGGCGGACCACGCGACCACCGCGTTGCAGTCGGCGAACGTCGTGGGCGTGACCGGCAGGAGGACGGGCACACCGCGCGTCTTGACGACGATCGTGCCGGTGCCCTGGAACTGCATGGTGAACAGCGCGCCACCGGGGATGCCGTGTCCCTCGATGCGGCGGACCTCGTACTGGAGGCTCTCGTCGAAGGCCAGGACGTTCTCCGCGGAGACGCACACGGCGTCGCCCTGGAGCTCGATGGGGTGCAGCATCGCGGAGTTGTCCGCGAGGAACACCTGTCCCTTGCCGGTACAGCGCATGAGCTGCATCTCCTGGCCGGTGGCGTTGCCCACGACCCGTCCGGCGAACCCGGCGCCCTTGTAGCTGAAGTCGACCTTGCCCTGGTAGAGCACCATGCTGCCCTGCCGCGCCAGCACCGGCTGGCCCTCGGCGCCGAGGTCGACGCGGACCAGCTTCTTGTTCTGCTGGGTCCAGCGCTGACCGGTCGCCGTCTCGCGGAACTGCTGGAGCGCCGCGGTGACGCCGGCGCCCTGCGGCGCGCCCGAGGGCACTCCCTGAGGTGCGCCCTGGGGGGCCTGCTGGCCGTAGCCCGGAGGCGGGGTGGGCTGACCGTAACCGGGGGGCGCGGTCGGCTGACCGTAACCGGGGGGCGCGGTCGGCTGACCGTAACCGGGCGGTGCGGTCGGCTGACCGTAGCCGGGCGGCGGGGGCGGGGCCTGGGGGGCTTGAGGTGCCTGGTGGCCGTAGCCGGGGGGCAGGGGCGCCGCCTGCCCGGGGACCTGGCCGTGCGGCGCGGGCGCCGGGGCCGGTGGCGGTACCGGGGCGCCGCCGGGCGGCGTGTGCATGGGCGCGACGATGGTCTGCGCGGCGTGCACGTCCGGGGCGGGAGCCTGCGGCGGGGTGGCGGCGGGCGGAGGGGCGAAGCCCTGCGGCGCGGGCTGCGCGGGCGTCGGCGCGGGTGCGGCGGGGGCGCCGAAGGCCGGCGGGGCCGAAGCCTGGGCGGGCGGCGCGAAGCCGGGGGCGGCGCCGGTCTGCGGCTGTTGTGCCTGCGGCTCGGGCGTCTCCTCCTCGGCCACCTCGCCGCCGAAGTTGCGCAGCAGCGCGTCCAGCCCGCCGTCGAAGCCCTGGCCGACGGCAGCGAAGCGCCACACGTCCTTCAGATAGAAGTCGCCCAGCATCACCGCGCGCTCGGTGGAGAACTCGGAGCCGTTGAACGGGTACCGGGCCACCTCCTCGCCGCCCGCGACGATGCGGATGTAACCGGGCCCCACCTGCGACATCTGTCCCGCGCCGTCGATCGTCGCCGTGAAGGACAGCTTCTGGACGCCCTGCGGAATCCTGTCGAGGGTGACCCGGAAGGACTCCGTGTCGCCCGCCTGCGCACCCAGGAGCTGGATGGACTCCTCGGGGGTCTTCGGTTGGTTGAAGAACACGAAGTACCGGTCGTCCGACAACCGCTCCTCGGCGTCGAGACCGAAGCAGCTGATGTCGAAGCTCAGTCCGGGGCCGGAGATCTGCACGCCTACGTACAGATCCGTGCCCGCGGTGAGGTCACTGATCCTGGCCTTGTGGCCGCGTTGAAATTCCCTGGCCATGCGTGTCGACCGTCCCCCATCCGAATGCGAGTGCGTCGCGACAGGCTAACGGCAAAGCCCGACACCGGAGGAAGTCGGTACAGACCCGGTACGAAACCCGTGCGCCGCCGTGTCGGATGCTCCGACCGCGGGGCCCGGCTACTCGTTGCGGGCGCCGGGCACGTGCGGCAGCCGCTCCGCGGCGACCACGCCCTCCAGGTAGCCCCGCGCCCGCTCGGTGCGCGGATACGCCTCCAGCAGCCGCCAGAACCGGGGCCCGTGGCCGGGGACGAGCAGGTGGGCCAGTTCGTGGAGCAGGACGTAGTCGACGACGTATTCGGGCATGCCCTGAAGGCGGTGTGACAACCGGATGCTTCCCTCGGAGGGGGTGCAGGATCCCCAACGGGTGTTCTGGTTGGTGACCCAGCGGACCGAGGTGGGCCGGGCCCTCCCCTCGAAGTACTGGCCCGACAGCCGCTGCGCGCGCTCGGCCAGCTCGGTGTCGCCGAGGACCCGCTTGCTCTCCTGGGCGGCCAGCTTGTCCAGCATCACGCTCACCCAGCGTTGCTCCTCCGCCTTCGACATCCGGGCGGGGATCAGCACGACGGTGCGATCGCCTTCGCGGTACGCGGAGACCGTCCGGCGGCGCCGGGTGCTCCTGCGGACCTCGATCGCGCTCGTCCCCGAGCCGTTCGGCGGCGGATTCGTGGGCGTGCGCTGGGGCGCCCCGGCACGGTGCAGTGGGTCGGCGGACACGCCACGACGTTACCCGCTGCACACGGGGAAGTCCCGGCTCCGGGACGGTTCGGTGCCGATCCGCCGCCCCTCCTTCGAGAGGACTGCGATGGACGGCCGAGTTGTACGTCGAGATGGCCGTCGGACTTGTCCGACGAATACCCACCGCCTGTGGACAACTTTCGCCGCCTCTTCTCGCGGCCGGGCATGCTGGCACTCGTCGGCGGATTCACGACCGCCCGCATGCCCGCACATTCGAAGATCACGGGGGATCCGGAATGCATCCGATGGTGAAGCCCGCGCTCCGGCGCGGCTGGCGCGATCTGAACACCGTGCAGTTCGGGATGACACCGGCGCACGCGCTGACGCTCGCCCCGGTGGACACGGCGACGGGCAGCTTCCTCGAACTGCTCAACGGCACCCGCGGACCGAAGCTCCTGCGTGAGGAGGGGCACCGCATGGACCTGCCGGAGGGGCATGTCGACCGGGTGGTGGAGCGACTGGCGCGGGCCGGGCTGCTGGACGACGCCACGGGCGGCGGACCGGCCGCCGACGTCCTGCGGGAGAAGAAGGAGGTCCTCGACCGGCTCCGCCCCGACCTGGCCTCCCTGTCCCTGACCACCTCCGAACCGGGGGACGCGATCAGACACCTGGCGGCCCGCCGTGCCCTGCGGGTGAGCGTGAGAGGTGCGGGACGGGTGGGCGCGGTGCTCGCCGGCCTGCTGTCAGGGGCGGGGATCGGCGATGTCGACGTCCGCGACGGCGGACGGGTCGAGCCGTGGGACGTCGCCCCGGGCGGGCTGCCCGCCGACTCCGTCGGCGACCGGAGGGACGAGGCCGCCCGTCGGGTGGTGCGCCGGGCCGCCCCCGACCGGCCGCCGCGACGCGGCCCAGCGATGCCGTCCGAGGCCGACACCGCGGGCTTCTCCCTGGTGATCGTCACCCCACGCGACGACGTCGCGGTGCACACGCCCGATATCGTCGCGGCCGAGTCCCTGATGGCTTCCGGCACACCCCACCTGTATGCCGGCGTCGTGGAGGGGACGGGTGTCGTCGGCCCCTTGGTCCTGCCCGGCGAGACCGGGTGCGCGGGCTGTCTGCACGCGGAGCGCACCGACCGGGATCCGGCCTGGCCCCGCCTGGTGGCCCAGTGGCGTTCCGGCCGCCGGCCCGAGGTACGGCCCTGCGACCTCACCCTCGCGGCGACCGTCGCGGGACTCGCGGCGGCCCACGCGCTCGCCTTCCTGGACGGCGGGAGCCCGTCGAGCACCGGCGTCCGCTGGGAGGTCTCGCTGCCCGGTCTGCGCTGGCAGTCCCGTCCGGTCCGGACCCACCCCGAGTGCCCGTGCGCGGCGGCGGGGAAGGGTAAGGAGGAACACATCGCCGAGGACGGGGAGTGGCGCGCGACAATGGCGGGGCAAGGGCCGACAGCAGGAGTACGCCGTGAGGCGGAACCCGCGCGGCCGGCTGCGACTTGGAGGGCTCATGTCTGATCTTCCCCGCAAGGCGGTCACCCGGACCGCCAAGCTCGCCGCGCTCCCGCTCGGCTTCGCCGGGCGGGCGACCTGGGGGCTCGGCAAGCGGATCGTGGGCGAGTCGGCGGAGCTCGTCGGCCAGCAGTTGCAGCAGCGCACCGCGGAGCAGTTGTTCAAGGTGCTGGGCGAGCTGAAGGGCGGGGCGATGAAGTTCGGGCAGGCACTGTCCGTCTTCGAGTCGGCGCTGCCCGAGGAGGTCGCCGGGCCCTACCGGGCGGCGCTGACCAAACTCCAGGAGGCGGCACCGCCCATGCCGACGCGCACCGTGCACGCCGTGCTCGCGGAGCGCCTCGGGGAGAGCTGGCAGGACCTGTTCCTGGAGTTCGAGGACAAGCCCTCCGCGGCCGCCTCGATCGGCCAGGTGCACCGGGGGGTGTGGCACGACGGCCGCGAGGTGGCGGTCAAGGTGCAGTACCCGGGCGCGGGCGAGGCGCTGCTGTCGGACCTCAACCAGCTCAGCCGTTTCGCCCGCCTGCTCGGCCCGCTGGTCCCCGGCATGGACGTCAAGCCGCTGATCACGGAGCTGAAGGACCGGGTCTCGGAGGAGCTGGACTACGACCTGGAGGCGCAGGCCCAGCGGATCCACGCCGAGGAGTTCGCGGACGACCCGGACATCCTGGTGCCGGACGTCGTCCACCAGTGCGACCAGGTACTGATCACCGAGTGGATCGACGGCATCCCGATGTCGGAGATCATCTCGGACGGCACGCAGGAGCAGCGTGACCGCGCCGGCCAGTTGCTGGCCCACTTCCTCTTCTCCGGCCCGGCGCGCACCGGGCTCCTGCACGCCGACCCGCACCCGGGCAACTTCCGCCTGCTGCCCGGTGGCCCGGAGGGCGAGGACGACTGGCGCCTGGGCGTCCTGGACTTCGGCACCGTCGACCGGCTGCCGGGCGGTCTGCCCGAGCCCATCGGGGATGCCCTGCGGATGACGCTGGACGGCGAGGCGGACTCCGTCTACGAGATGCTCTGCGCGGAGGGGTTCGTCAAGGAGTCGATAGAGCTGGACCCCGACGCCGTCCTGGACTATCTCCTGCCGATCATCGAGCCGGCCCGGGTCGACGAGTTCACCTTCACCCGCGGCTGGATGCGGAGTCAGGCGGCCCGCATCGGCGACCCCCGCTCCCCCGCCTACCAGCTGGCCAAGCAGCTGAATCTGCCGCCGTCCTACCTCCTGATCCACCGAGTGACCTTGAGCACGATCGGGGTGCTGTGCCAGCTGGGAGCGACGGTCCGGCTGCGTGACGAGCTGGCGGACTGGCTGGTGGGCTTCGTCCCGGAGGAGGAGACGGAAGAAGAGGAAGCCGCGGCCGCCGAGGACGCGTTCGAGGAGTACGAGGACGAGGAGAAGGCGGCGGAGGCCTGAGCCGCCCGCGTCCGAACGGACCGTGGGGGCCGGTCCGTTCGGACGGACCGGCCCCCACGGGCAGAGCTCGTCTCCCGGGCCGGGAGACCACCGCTTCAGGTGTGTCGCTTACTGCATGACCGCCATGGCGAGCGCACGCCGGGCACGCATCGAGGCGCGCTCCGCCCGGCGCTGCATGCGGCGAGCGGTAGCCAGGCGCATCGCCCGGCGCTCCTGCTCCGCCTCGACCAGGCGGTCGTGCATATGCGCACGGGCCAGGGCTTCTGGGATGAGTTGCATTTCACGGGTCCTGTTCTGACGCGAGTCCATCGCGCCGGTGGTGGTGAAGTCTTCAGGCGCGGAGCCTGCGGTGTCGTGGGGGGACGGCTTCATCGGGGCCTGCTTCTGGGGGTCGTACGTGAGGGGGCGGTCGATCGTTCCGGTGATGTTCATGCCGAGACCGGGTTCTTGCGCGGGCGACCACGGGGCCGCTTCCGGGCGACGACGACACCCTGGACGAACAGCTCGCCGCCCCAGACGCCCCAGGGCTCACGCCGCTCCTTGGCACCGGCGAGGCAGGCCTCGATCAACGGGCAGGTGCGGCAGAGGGACTTGGCGTACTCGACGTCCGCCGGCGACTCGGCGAAGAAGACCTCCGGGTCGTAGGAACGGCAGGGGACGGGCACGCCGAGGTTCTCGATGGCGTCGTCGAGCGCGGTGAGCGCGGTGAGCGGGGTCAAGGTGGAGTCCTCCGTGGAACAGGGCTTGGGGATCGTGTCGGAAGGCGGTACGGACGGGGCGTGCGCTTCGAGTTGCACGGGTGGTCTTCCTCGTCTGGTCGTTCCGGCCGGTTGGCCGGTTGGCGGCTTGGTACCGGGTTCTTTTCTTGTCCCGAGGCTCCTTCGTGCTGTCGTCCGTTCGGGGACAAACAGAAGGGCCGCGGATCCCGGGTGGGGTTCCGCGGCCCTGAAGGCGCCGGCCTGATCGACGATCAGGCTGGATCACTCCAGGGTTCTGGCCCACGGAAGGCCCACATCAGGTGGTGCTGCGTCGCCTGCTTCCGGAATCCGGCACCGGTCGCGGTAAAGGCATAGGCCTGCGCCTGTGCCGTTACAGCTGCTTCCAGTGCCTTGGTCGGTCGCTCATTGCGCTCACGGACGGGAAGGCCCGCGGGGGCAACGGAGGAGGCGGCCGGACGCACGGCACGGATGCCGGACAGACCGGTGCCCGAGTTCGAGGCGCCGAGGATGCACAGGGAGACGGCCGAGCGATCGGTCATTTCGGCGGTGAAGCCGACGTTGCTGCTGGTGTTGATGCTGATCACTGGACTCGCCTCCTCTCGGCGTCTCGGGGGACTGGGATGAACCAGTCCGTGTATATGCAAGTACAACACGGAGTCAGGGCCTTCGGGAAGGCCGCTGTTCCCGTGACCAAGAACCTATGGGGATTCCCGGGGCATGCGCAAACTATTTTCTCGACGAGTTTGTATCAGTCGCCCTCGTCCAGCCCCACTCCCTCTTGACCTGCGCAGATGGCCAGGACGTCGGCTCCGTAGCGGTTGAGCTTGCGCGCTCCGACGCCCGGGATCCGGGCCAGTTCTCGCTCGTCCTCGGGGACGGACTCGGCGATCGCCATCAGTGTCTTGTCGGTGAAGACGCAGAACGCGGGCTGCCCGCTGCGCCCCGCCTGGACCGCCCGCCACTCGCGCAGCCGCTCGTAGACGCCCTCGTCCATGTCGGACGGGCAGTCCTCGCAGCGCATCAGTTTCATCTCGCCGGCGTCGGTGAGCGTGCGCCCGCAGACACGGCAGCGGGCAGGCGTCCGCTGTGTCCGTCTCGGGACCGGGGCCGCGGCGCCGCCTCCTCCGCGTCCGCGCTCGACTCCTCCGCTGCCGCCCGCCGCGGCCTGACCGCCCGCCGTGCCGGAGCCGGGCCGCAGGCCCTTGAGGAAGCGGCTGGGCCGACGGCTCGGCCTGCCGCCGGGCGAGCGGGCGAGCGCCCAGGAGAGGTGCAGGCGTTCACGCGCGCGGGTGACGCCGACGTAGAGCAGGCGGCGCTCCTCCTCGATCTGCTCATCGGTCTTTGCGTAGGTGATCGGCATCATTCCCTCGGCGACGCCCACCAGGAAGACGACGTCCCACTCCAGGCCCTTGGCCGAGTGCAGGGAGGCGAGGGTGACGCCCTGCACCGTGGGGGCGTGCTGGGCGCCCGCCCGCTCGTCGAGTTCCACGACCAGGTCGCTCAGCGTCACGCCCGCTCGCGCGGCGGCGAAGTCCTGGGCGAGCCCGACCAGGGCGGCCAGCGACTCCCAGCGTTCCCGGACCGCGCCCGACCCGGCCGGGGGCTCCGAGGTCCAGCCCTCCCCCGACAGCACCGCGCGCACCTGCGAGGGCAGGTCGACGACGTCGTCCAGGAGGGAGTCGTTGCCGCCGAAGCGGGCCGCCGCCCGCAGGGCGCTGTGGGCCTTGCGCACTTCAGGGCGGTCGAAGAAGCGCTCCGCACCCCGCAACTGGTACGGGACACCGGCGTCGGCGAGAGCCTGTTCGTAGGTTTCCGACTGGGAGTTGGTCCGGAACAGGACCGCGATCTCGGCGGCGGGAACGCCCGCGTCGACGAGTTCGCGGATGCGGCGGGCCGCGCCCTCGGCCTCGGCCGGCTCGTCCGGGTACTCGGTGTAGGCGGGCTCGGGGCCGACCGGTCGCTGGGAGACCAGTTCCAACCGGTGGTCGGCGGCCCGGCCCCGGGCCTGGGCCAGCAGCCCGTTGGCGAGGTGGACCACCTGGGGGGTGGAGCGGTAGTCGCGGACCAGTTTGACGACGGTGGCACCGGGGTGCCGGACGCGGAAGTCGAGCAAGTGGTCGGGCGTTGCTCCCGTGAACGAATAGATCGTCTGGCTGGCGTCGCCGACCACGCACAGGTCGTCGCGGTCGCCGAGCCACAGCTCCAGCAGGCGCTGCTGGAGCGGGCTGACGTCCTGGTACTCGTCCACCACGAAGTGCTGGTACTGGGCGCGGACCTGGTCGGCGACGTCGTGCCGGTCCTGCAGGACGGCCACCGTCAGCAGCAGCACGTCCTCGAAGTCGATGACTCCGCGACCGCGCTTGAGGTCCTCGTAGGCGGCGTAGAGCTGGGCGATCTCCGCCGGGTCGCGGGGTGTCTCGCGGCCGGCCTTGGCTGCCGCGGCGGCGTAGTCGGCGGGGACGGTCTGGGTGACCTTGGACCACTCGATCTCCGCCGTGGTGTCGCGCAGCTCACCCCGGTCGAGGCGGATGCGGCAGGCGGCGGCCGCGTCGGCGACGAGCTGGATCTTGCGGTCGACGAGCCTGGGCAGGGAGCCGCCGATCGCTTTCGGCCAGAAGTACTGGAGCTGGCGCAGCGCCGCCGAGTGGAACGTGCGGGCCTGGACACCGGAGGCGCCGAGCTGGCGCAGCCGGCCTCGCATCTCCCCCGCGGCGCGGTTGGTGAAGGTGACGGCGAGCACGCTGGTGGGCTGGAGGATCCCGGCGCGCACCCCGTAGGCGATGCGGTGGGTGATCGCCCGGGTCTTGCCCGTGCCGGCGCCCGCCAGCACGCACACCGGTCCGCGCAGGGCGGTCGCCACCTCGCGCTGCTCGGGGTCGAGCCCGTCGAGCACCGCGTCGGCCGAGTCCGGTACCTGCGGGAAGAGGGTGGAGTGCGTTGCTGCTGTCACACCGCCATGCTGCCAGGTCTCGCGGGACGGGTGAGCCGGTTGTCCACAGGCACGCTCCGATAGTCGTACCAATGCCGATGTGACGGCCTCACGGGGCGGGAATGGTGGCGCCGTCGCGGACGTTCCCCTCCTGCGACCTCATCCCCGAGCCGCCGGATCCCCGAGTCGCCGAAGGAGCGCGAGAGACATGCCGGGCACTGTGACGATGTACAGCACCACGTGGTGCGGATACTGCCGTCGGCTGAAGAGCCAGATGGACCGCGAGGGCATCGCGTACACCGAGATCAACATCGAGCACGACCCGGACTCCGCGGCCTTCGTGGAGAAGGCCAATGGCGGAAACCAGACGGTCCCCACAGTTCAGGTGATCCCCACCAACGGCGGCACCGAGGTCGTCATGACGAACCCGAGCCTCGCCCAGGTGAAGCAGGCGCTGGGCGCCTGACCTCCGCGAGACACAGCCCTCGACCCGGCCTCGTGCCGGTCGGGGGCTGCGGTGTTTCGTGCGCCGGGCCGCCGCCGCCGAGGGCGCGCAGCATCCCCTCCTTGATCGCGACGGCCGCGATCACCAGCGCGGCGATCGGGCCGGCACGTCGATGTCGGAGGCAACGGTCAGCACCCGACGAAAGCACACGACTTCCCGAGTTCAGGGCATCGTGAACTCGTCGACCGCTCCACACCGCCCGGTCCGGGCCGCCGACCGCCCTCAGAACGCCGCGCGCGTCGGCAGTGGCCTGCCGTACCAGAGCTCGATGAGGCGGGCGGCGATCGAGATCCCGTAGGGCGGGAGCACCTCGCCCGACTCGAAGGCGGCGCCCAGTTCGTCGCGGGAGAACCAGCGCGCCTCGTGGATCTCGTCGCCGTCGACCTCGATCTCGGTCGACGTGGCGCGGGCCATGAAGCCGAGCATCAGGCTGGACGGGAAGGGCCAGGGCTGGCTGGCGACGTATTCGACGGGGCCGACGGTGACCCCGGCCTCCTCCTGGACCTCGCGGCGCACCGACTGCTCGATGGACTCGCCGGGCTCCACGAAGCCGGCGAGCGTGGAGAAACGGCCCTCGGGCCAGTGGACCTGGCGGCCGAGCAGTATGCGGTCGTCGTCGTCCGTGACGGCCATGATCACGGCGGGGTCGGTGCGCGGGTAGTGCTCGGCGCCGCAGGCGGGGCAGCGGCGGATGTGGCCGGCCGCGGCGATGACCGTGCGCTCGCCGCACCGGGAGCAGAACCGGTGCAGGCGCTGCCAGTTCTCCAGGGCGACCGCGTGAACCATCAGGCCCGCGTCACGGGGGGCCAGGAGCAGGCCCGCCTCCCGCAGGCCCGCCGGGCGCGCCGACTGGTCCATGCGGCCGGGCAGCGAGTCCTTCTGGAGGGCGAAGTAGCTGACCCCCTCCTCGTCGGTGCCCAGGAAGTAGCGGTGCGCCTCGGTGAGCGGGGCCTCGAACGAGGGGGTCATGACGAGCTCGGTGCGCCCGTCGGGCGTCTCGTCGATGAGGACCTGGCCGCCGGATACCACGAAGCAGCGCGTCGAGGGGTGGCTCCACGCCGCCGCGAGCCAGGCCTCGTCGAGGCGGTGGTGGGCGGCGCGGTCGATGCCGCTCGGCGCGGTGAGCGAAATGGGACGGTCGGCGGTGCGGTCGGTCCAGGTGGTCACGGGTGCTTCCAACTCCCCCGGTGAGCGGTTCGGTTCGGCAGGCGGGTTCGGCGGGTCGTAGGGCGGCGGGGCGCTCAGGGTGCGTGGCGCCAGTGCTCCCCCAGGTCCCCCCACAGGTGGGCGGCGGTCTCCACGCCCTTGAGCAGCAGGTCCAGTTCCACCTTCTCGTCGGGTGCGTGCCAGCCGTCGGACGGGACGGAGATGCCGAGGAACAGCACCGGGGTGCCGAGCACCTCCTGGAGGTCGGCGGCGGGTCCGGAGCCACCCTCCCGCGTGTAGCGGACCGGTTTCCCGAAGGCCAGGCCCATCGCGCGGGCCACCGACCGCAGGGCCGGGTGGTCGAGCGGCGTCAGGCACGGGCGGGTGGCCGGGGCGAAGTCGATCTCGCAGCGGATCCCGGTGGGGACCTGTTCGGCGATCCACGCGCGGACGGCCTTCTCCACGTGCTCCGGCTCCTGGCCCGCGACCAGCCGGAAGGAGAGCTTCACCATGGCGGACGACGGGATGATCGTCTTGCTGCCCGGGCCCTGATAGCCGCCGCCGATGCCGTTGACCTCGGCGGTGGGGCGGGCCCAGACACGTTCCAGTGTGGTGTGGCCGGCCTCGCCGTGGGCGGCGTGCGACTTGGCCGTCTCCAGCCACCGCCGCTCGTCGAAGGGCAGCTCGGCGAAGAGGTCGCGTTCCTCGTCGGTGAGTTCGATCACGCCGTCGTAGAAGCCGGGGATCGTCACGCGCGCGTGCGCGTCGTGCAGGGCCGCCACCAGGCGGGCGATCGCGGTGGCGGGGTTGGGGACCGCGCCGCCGAAGGAGCCCGAGTGGATGTCCTGGTCGGGGCCGTGCAGTCGGATCTCGCATTCCGCGAGGCCACGCATGCCGGTGCACACCGTGGGGGTGTCCTCGGACCACATGCCGGTGTCGGAGACGATCACCGCGTCGGCGGCGAGCCGGTCGGCGCGCTCCTCGACCAGGGCGCGGAAGTGCGGGGAGCCGGACTCCTCCTCGCCCTCGACGAGCAGCTTGAGGTTCACCGCGGGGGTGGTGCGGCCTGTGGCGGCCAGGTGGGCACGGACGCCGAGTGTGTGGAAGAACACCTGCCCCTTGTCGTCCGCCGCCCCGCGCGCGTAGAGACGGTTCTCGCGGACGACCGGTTCGAAGGGCTCGCTGCTCCACCCGTCCTCGCGGGCGGCGGGCTGCACGTCGTGGTGGCCGTAGACGAGGATCGTCGGTGCCTGGGGGTCTTCGGAGGGCCACTCGGCGAAGACGGCCGGGGCGCCCGGGGTGGGCCATACCTCGGCGGTCCCGAAGCCGGTCTCCTTCAGCTTGGCGGCGAGCCAGTCGGCGCTGCGTCGCACATCGGTCGCGTGGTCGGGCTGCGCGGACACCGACGGGATGCGCAGCCAGGCGACGAGGTCGTCGAGGAAGGCGGCACGGTGCTGCTCGATGTACGTACGGACAGCGCTGACAGCATTGTCAACGGGGTGGCTCATACTCACGAGCCTATCGGCCCGCACGGACACCCCGATCGTGCGGTTCGTCACCGACCGGTTCGGCCAGCAGCAGGTTCTCCAGCGCGGCGCGGTCCGGCAGCCGGTCGGGCCGGACGACCTCCCCGGTGCGTACGTAGAGGAATGCGGCCGTCACCGACTCCAGCGGTACGTGCTGCTGCTCGGCCCAGGCGAGGCGGTAGAGCGCGAGCTGGAGCGGGTCCGCGGTGCGGGATCGGCTCGTCTTCCAGTCGACGATCTCGTACGTCGCCGTGGTGCCGTCGCCCTCCTTGTAGACGGCGTCGATACGGCCGCGCACGACCCGGCCGGCGAGCGAGAGCTGGAACGGCGCCTCGACGCGGTGGGGGGTGCGGCGAGCGTACTCGGTCCGTTCGAAGGCCTCCTTGAGGAACTCCAGGTCCTGCTCGTCGGCGATCTCGGCGTCGTCGCCGGGCAGTTCCCCGGGTTCCAGCAGGGGGAGCGTCAGCGGTTCGAAGCGTGCCTCGACCCAGGCGTGGAAACGGGTGCCGCGGCGGGCGGCGGGCCGGGGCGGTCGGGGCATGGGGCGGGCCAGCTCCTGGGCGAAGCCGTCCGGGTCGGCCGCCAGGTCCAGCAGCTGGGAGGCGGTCAGCGACGCCGGAAGTGGCACCTCGGTGACGCTTTCGCGGGCGCGCAGCAGTTCGCCGGTGAGGGCGTCGAGGTCGCGGTCCCAGGAGGCGACGGTGCGGGACTCCTCGGGGGTGAGGCGGGCGGGGGCGTCCTGCGCGGAGCCGTGCTCGCCGGATGCCGGTCGGGGCAGGTCGGTACCGGCGGGCCGTCCCGGAGCGGTCGCCTGGTGCGGGACGGTGGGGCGGTCCGTGGTCCAGGAGTCCCAGTCGTCGGCCGGGTTCTCGGGCCCGGCGGGATCCGCTTCCTCCAGGGGTGGCTCTTCGTCCTCGGGGGGCGGCGGCCAGTCGGGGTCGCCGTAGGTGTCCGGGTCGTGCGGGGCGGTGTCCTCCTGTGTGGCGAGGCGGTCCAGGTGGGCGAGGACGGTCTCGGCGGCGGCCCGGCGCCGGGCGAGGGCCTCGTCGTCCAGGGGCAGCGGCCAGACCTGGTCGGCGGTGGCCCGGTGCAGGGCCGGGTTCTCCTCGTCCTCGGCGGGTTCGTCCGCCCATGCCTCGATCTCGCCGTGCCCGGCCGCGCAGTGCTCGTACAGGGCCGTGAGGAAGTCGGACGGCCCCCGGGGCTTCTTCTGGCTGGGTCCCCACCAGTGGCCGGAGCCGAGCAGCAGGGAGCGGGGGCGGGTGAAGGTGACGTAGCCGAGGCGGAGTTCCTCGGTGTGCTGATGCTCCTTCATGGCCTCGTTGAAGGCCTTCAGGCCGCGGGAGTCCCAGGACTCGACGTCGGGCAGGGTGTCGGAGTCGCCGCGCAGCCCGTGCGGGAGCACCTTGCCCTGGGCGGTCCACTTCTCGCGGCCCCGGCCGCTGGGGAAGGAGCCCGTGACCAGACCGGGTACGGCGACCACGTCCCACTCCAGGCCCTTGGACCGGTGCGCGGTGAGCACCTTGACGGTGTTCTCGCCGCCGGGCAGGGCGTTGTCGAGGCCCTTCTCGTACTGGGCGGCGGTGCGCAGGAAACCGAGGAAGGCGAGCAGGGTGGCCTCGCCGTCGCTCGCGGCGAAGGAGGCGGCGACGTCCAGGAAGTTCGACAGGGTCTCGCGGCGGCGGGCGGCCAGGGCGTGCGGGGACGCCGACAGCTCGACCTCCAGGCCCGTGACGGCGAGGACGCGGTGCAGCACGTCCATGAGGGGGTCGGACAGGGCCCGGCGCAGTTCCCGCAGCTCGGTGGCCAGCCGGGCGAACCGCACGCGCGCGTCCGGTGAGAAGGGCAGCCCGTCGTCGTCCCCGGTGCCGTCCAGCGGCGTCTCCAGGAAGGTGTCGAGCGCGTCGGCGAGCGATATCACCTCGGAGGGATCGACTCCCTCGACGGCCTCGGCGAGCCTCCGGTCGGGGTCGTCGTCGCCGTCCACGCGCGCGTGGCTCACCAGACGCCGTGCGCGGCGGCCGAGGAGGGCGAGGTCGCGCGGGCCGACGCGCCAGCGAGGGCCGGTGAGCAGCCGCACCAGGGAGGCGTTGGCGCCCGGGTCCTGGAGCACTTCGCAGACGGCGACCAGGTCGGCCACCTCGGGCAGGTGCAGCAGCCCGGAGAGGCCCACGACCTCGACGGGGACGTCCCGGGCCACCAGCGCGCCCTGGATCTCGGCGAAGTCGGTCGCGGTACGGCACAGGACGGCGATCTCCCCGGGCGCCTGCCCGGTGCGCACGAGGTGGGCGACGGAGTCGGCGATCCAGTCGATCTCCTCGGCGTGGGTGCGCAGCAGGGCGCAGCGGACGATGCCGTCGCGTTCGGCGCCGGGTGCGGGGCGCAGGGCCTCCACGCCCGCGTGCATGGCGCGCAGGGGCTCGGCGAGGCCGTTGGCCAGGTCGAGGAGTCTGCCGCCGCTGCGGCGGTTCTCGCTGAGCGCCTGCCGGGCGGCCGGGCGGCCGTCCGCGTCCTCGAAGTGGGCGGGGAAGTCGTCGAGGTTGGCCACGGAGGCGCCGCGCCAGCCGTAGATCGCCTGGCAGGGGTCGCCGACGGCGGTCACCGGGTGGCCGGTGCCGCCACCGAACAGGCCCGCCAGGAGGACGCGCTGGGCCACCGAGGTGTCCTGGTACTCGTCGAGCAGCACGACCCGGAACTCGTCGCGCAGGACACGGCCCACCTCCGGGAGCCCGGCGAGCCGCGCGGAGAGGGCGATCTGGTCGCCGAAGTCCAACAGGTCCCGTTCGCGTTTGGCGGCGCGGTAGCGGATCACCAGGCCGGCCAGTTCGCGCCGCGCGGCCGCGGCCTCGGGGACCTTGCGCAGCTCGGCGTTGCTGAGCCGGACCCCCTGGAGGGAGTCCAGGAGTCCGGTGTCCCAGGTGAGCAGTTCCTCGGGGCGTACGAGGTGCTCGGCGAGTTCGGAGTCGAGGTCGAGGAGGTCGCCGACCAGGTCGGGAAAGGAACGGGTGAGGGCCGGGTAGGGGCCGGGGGCCTCACGCAGCACCCGCGCGGCGAGCTGGTAGCGGGTGGCGTCGGCCAGGAGCCGGGAGGACGGCTCCAGTCCGAGCCGCAGGCCGTGGTCGGTCAGGAGACGGCCCGCGAAGGCGTGGTACGTCGAGATCACGGGTTCGCCCGGCGGGTGGTCCGGGTCGATCACGTCCGGGTCGGTGACGCCCGCACGGATCAGGGCCTTGCGGACCCGCTCGGCGAGTTCACCGGCCGCCTTGTTGGTGAAGGTGAGGCCGAGGACCTGCTCCGGGGCGACCTGGCCGGTGCCGACCAGCCACACCACGCGCGCCGCCATGACCGTGGTCTTTCCCGACCCGGCTCCGGCCACGATCACCTGCGGGGCGGGCGGCGCGACGATGCAGGCCGTCTGCTCCGGGGTGAAGGGGATCCCGAGGAGCTCCTTGAGCTGATCGGGATCGGTGAGATGGGCAGGCACGTCAGAGAGGCTAGCGGCGGCCACTGACAGCCGGTGCCGGACGGACCGAGGATCCGGCGGAAGCGCTGGTCAGCACCTGTGGTGCGGCTCGTCACACCGGTCGCGGCGGGGCCCGTCACACCGGTCGCGGCGGGGCTCGGCACGCCGCCGGTCGCGCCTGCCCCGTCTACTCCACGACGTGCCGTCCCTCGGGCCGCGCGCTGCACGACGCGCGGAAGGCGCAGTGCGTGCAGTGCTGGCCGGCGGTCGGGGTGAAGCGTTCGTCGAGGACCTTGCCGGCGGCCGTGGCCAGCAGATCGCCGACCCACTCGCCCGCCGCTCCCTCCGCCGACTCCTGTGCCTGCACCTTGGGCAGGGTCTCGCCGCCGTCCCGGGCGGCCGCGCCCTGACGGAGCTGGACGAGTTCGGCTCCGCCCGGTTCGGGGCGTACGCCGTCGAAGGCCTCGTCGACGGCGCCCTCGCGGACCGCGAGCTGGTAGACGGCGAGCTGCGGGTGGTGGGCCACCTCGGCCGCGGTGGGCGCCTGCTTGCCGGTCTTGAAGTCGACGACGTAGGCGCGGCCGTCGCCATCCCTTTCGACGCGGTCCATCTGGCCGCGGATGCGCACCTCGTACTCGCCCGCCTCCAGGGTCACGTCGAAGTCGTGCTCGCTGGCCACGGGCGTACGCCCGGCGCGGTCCATGACGTGCCACTTCAGGAAGCGTTCGAGTGCCACGCGCGCGTTGGCCTTCTCCTGCGCGGACTTCCACGGCGCGTCGAAGGCGAGCGCGTTCCACACGGAGTCGAGGCGTTCCATGAGGACGGCGAGGTCGGCCGGGGTGCGCCCGGAGGCCACCTCGTCGGCCAGGACGTGCACGACGTTGCCGAAGCCCTGGGCGGCCGTGGCGGGCGCGTCCGCCTTGACCTCGCGGCCCAGGAACCACTGCAGGGCGCACGTGTTGGCCAACTGGTCCAGGGCGCTGCCGGAGAGCGTGACGGGGTGGTCGCGGTCGCGCAGCGGCACCTTGCTATCGGTCGGGTCCCACATGCCCCACCAGCGGTACGGGTGGGCGGACGGCACCAGCGGGCGGCCGTCCTCGTCGGCGAGGGCGGCCAGCCGGGCCAGACGGCGGGCGGCGGCCTCCCTGAGGGGTTCGGATACGCGGGGGTCGACGGTGGTGGCCCTCAGTTCGGCGACGAGCGCCGCGACGGCGAGGGGGCGGCGCGGGCGGCCCGCGACGTCGGTGGGTTCGACGCCGAGTTCGGTCAGGAACCGGGAGGGCTGGTCGCCGTCGTCGGCCGGTGCCTTCACCGCGGTCACGACGAGGCGTTCACGCGCGCGCGTGGCGGCCACGTAGAACAGGCGCCGTTCCTCCGCGAGCAGCGCTCCGGGTGTCAGCGGTTCGGCGAGACCGTCGCGGCCGATCCGGTCGGCCTCCAGCAGGGAGCCGCGGCGCCGCAGGTCCGGCCAGAGTCCCTCCTGGACGCCCGCGACGACGACCAGCCGCCACTCCAGCCCCTTCGAGCGGTGCGCGGTCATCAGGCGGACGGCGTCGGGGCGTACGGCACGCCGCGTGAGGGTGTCGGCGGCGATGTCCTCGGCGTCGATCTCCTCCAGGAAGTTCAGGGCGCCCCGGCCACCGGTGCGCTCCTCCGCGCGGGCGGCCGTCGCGAACAGCGCGCACACGGCGTCGAGATCGCGGTCGGCATTGCGTCCGGCGGCACCGCCACGCCGGGCGGAGCGTTCCAGACGGGTCGGCCACGGGGTGCCGTCCCAGAGGTCCCACAGAGCCTCCTCGGCGCTGCCGCCGTCCGCCAGGCGCGCGCGGGCCCGGCGGAGCAACGCACCGAGACGCTGCGCCCCGCGCGCGTAGGCGGGGTCGTGGACCGCCAGCCGCTCGGGCTCGGCCAGCGCACGCGCGAGCAGTTCGTCCGAGGGCGCGGGCAGTGCGTTGCCGGCGGCCCGCTCCTCGTCGCGCAGGGCGCGGCCCAGGCGGCGCAGGTCGGCCGCGTCCATGGCGGCAAGGGGGGAGGTGAGAAGGGTGAGGGCGGTCTCGGTGGGGAGCCAGCAGGGGGCCGCAGCCTCGGCGTCCGGTCCTGTCCCCGTCTCCGGGTCCGGCTCTGCTTCCGGGGCCGTCGCGGTCGCCGGGGCGGTCGCGTTCGCCGGGGCCGCCTCAGTCTCCGCGTCCGCCGCAGTCTCCGCGTCCACCGCGATGCCGGTCCCGGCCCCGGTCCCGGGCTCGCCCGCACGCGCGTCACGGGAGCCGTCGGCCACGGCACCGGCCGCGTGCCGGGGCTCCCCCGCACCCATGCCCGCCTCCGCCTCCGCCACCGCCCGCAGTGCCGTCAGCAGGGGTGCCACCGCGGGCTCGTGGCGCAGGGGAAGGTCGTCGCCGTCGATGTCCAGCGGGACGCCGGCCGCGGTGAGGGCCCGGCGCATCGTGGGGATGGTGCGTGAGCCGGCGCGCACCAGGACGGCCATGTCGCCCCAGGGGACGCCGTCCTCCAGGTGGGCCCGGCGCAGGATGTCGGCGACGTTGTCCAGTTCGGTGCCGGACGTCGGGTACGTGTACGCCTCGACGCGCCCCCCGTCCCGCACCGGGGTCAGCTCGCGGTGGGCTCGTACCTTGGCGGCGGGCAGGCGGGTCAGCGGCATCCGCTGGGTCAGCAGACGGGTGCCGGCCAGCAGGGCCGCCCCGGAGCGCCGCGAGGTCCGCAGTACCTCGACCGGCGCCGGACGGCCGTCCGCGCGCGGGAAGGCGCCCGGGAAGTCCAGGATGCCGTTCACGTCCGCGCCTCGGAAGGCGTAGATCGACTGGTCGGGGTCACCGAAGGCGACGAGGGTGCGCCCGCCGCCGGCCAGGGCGTGCAGCAGCCGTACCTGGGCCGGGTCGGTGTCCTGGTACTCGTCGACGTAGACCGCGTCGTACTGACCCGCGAGGTGTGCGGCGACCTCGGGGCGGCGGGCGAGGAGCACCGCGCGGTGGACGAGTTCCGCGTAGTCGAGCACGCCGTGGAGGTCGAGCACGTCGAGGTACTCGGCGAGGAAGACGGCGGCGGCCCGCCAGTCGGGGCGGCCGATGCGCCGAGCGAAGTCTCCCAGCGCCTCCGGGCCGAGACCGAGTTCGCGGCTGCGGGCGAGCACCGCGCGGACCTCGTCGGCGAAGCCGCGGGTGGTCAGGCAGGCGCGCAGTTCGTCGGGCCAGCGCACGTGGGCCAGTCCGAGCCGCTCCAGGTCGACCTGCCCGGCGAGCAGCTCGCGCACCGTGACGTCCTGCTCCGGGCCGGACAGCAGGCGCAGGGGCTCCACGAACAGGTCGCTGTCCTGGTGGGCGCGGACCAGGGCGTAACCGAAGGAGTGAAAGGTGGTCGCCCGCGGGGCACGGGCGGCGCCCATGCGCAGGGCCATGCGGTCGCGCAGTTCGACGGCAGCCTTGCGGCTGAAGGTCAGCACCAGGATGCGCTCCGGGTCGCCGCCCTTGGCGATCCGGTCCGCCACGGACTCGACGAGCGTGGTGGTCTTGCCGGTGCCCGGACCCGCGAGGACGAGCAGCGGCCCGGCGGCGTGGTCAACCACGGCACGCTGTGCGGCGTCCAGACGAGGGGGGTCCCTTCGCGCCGGAGGGGTACGCACCAGTCGGTAAGCGCCACGGCTCCCCCGTCGCACCTGGGGGTGCGACGGGTGTCCGGTGGAGGAAGAGGAGCTCACGTGGTTCGCCGGTCCTGGTGGGTGTGCTGGTGGGCCGTCCGCGTCGCGCGCACGGCGGTGACCGCGGGATGAGGGGGACGCGTGCGGCCGACGCTACGCCGACGGACGAGATGGAAGCAGAGCTTCCTCTTCTTCCCTCTCTTCCCTCGGGTCACTCGCGACGCGCGTGTCCCCCGCCCCACGAACGTACGTCATGCCACAGACATGCCCGATGTGCCCCGTTTCCCTCATCCGGATCACAGGTCACACGCCGACCGGTCTCATGGCGGAAGCTGTCAGGTGTGACCCTGCGCACGTCCGCCGCCGTCCCACCGCGCCCGCTTCAGGTCGAGGCGCGGCTGATGGCCCTCCGCGGCCCTGCTCGCCTCCTTCAGGGGCGTGCCCTCGTCCCGGTAGCGGTCGAGGGCCTCCAGTTCGTGCCCGGCGAGCAGCGCCCCGTCCGCGCGGACGACACGCCACCAGGGGACGCCTCCCCCATAGAGGGACATCACGCGGCCGACTTGACGAGGTCCCCCCTCCTCCAGGTACTCGGCGACGTCCCCGTAGGTCATGACGCGGCCCGGCGGGATCAGTTCGGTCACGTCGAGGACCCGCTCGGCATACTCGGGCAGCGCGTCCGCGTGCTCCGCGCGGGCGCCGTCCGGAAGGCTCTGCTCGCTCATCCGCCCCATCCTGCCGCACCCCTGCGACAACGCGACGCGCTCCCGAGGGTGCGATTCCCTCGCCCGGACGCGGCGCTTCGGGCAGACTGTGCGGCCCGCACGGGCACCCTGATGCCTGCCGAGGCCGACGCGGCATGCCACCATCGTGCGGGCGGTGACCAGTGATACGAGAGCAAGAAGAGGCGATGAAGCAGCAGGGTGTGCACCCCGAGGACGCCGAGGGCACCTCTGACGCTTCGTCGCGCCCGGACACCGTGGACGACGGCGGCGGGAAGTCCGCCCGGCGTGCGGCGGCGGGCAGGTCGGCCACGGCCGCCGATCCCGACGACGTGGCGCACATCGACGAAGTGGAGGGCGACGAACCGCTCCTCCCCGCGCGCGTGCACCGCCCCTCCGACCTCATGCGGCTGCTGGTGGGCGTACTCGCCGTCGCCGTACTCCTCGCCGTGGCCGCCTTCGCGCACGGCACCACCTCCGGCCTCGAACAGGACATCAACAAGGGGACCGGGCAGGCTCCCGACCTGCTCATCAAGATCGCGGGGCTGGCGTCCAGCATCGCGATCCTCCTGGTGCCGGTCGCCTTCGCGATCGAACGGCTGATCAAACGGGACGGGCTGCGGATCGCCGACGGCGTACTGGCGGCGGTCCTCGCGCACGGGGTGACCCTGGCCACTGACCTGTGGGTCGCCAAGGCCGCCCCGGGGTCCATCCAGGAGGCGCTCACCCAGCCGTCGCCGGGCGACATCCACGCGCTGACCGACCCCGTGCACGGTTATCTGGCTCCGGTCATCGCGTACATGACCGCGGTCGGCATGTCCCGCAGACCCCGCTGGCGCGCGGTGCTGTGGATCGTGCTGCTCCTCGACGCGTTCTCGATGCTCGTCACCGGCTACACCACGCCGTTCTCGATCATCCTGACCGTCCTCATCGGCTGGACCGTGGCCTACGGCACGCTGTACGCGGTCGGCTCCCCCAACGTCCGGCCCACCGGTCGGACGCTGATGGCGGGCCTGCGGCACGTCGGCTTCCGCCCGGTGACCGCCGCACGCGAGGAGGCACCGGCGGACAGCGCGGAGACCGGCGACCGCGGCCGCCGCTACTTCGTCACGCTGGAGGACGGGCATCCGCTCGACGTGACGGTGGTGGACCGGGAGCAGCAGGCGCAGGGCTTCTTCTACCGCGCCTGGCGCAACCTGACGCTGCGCGGCTTCGCCACCCGCAGCAGCCTCCCCTCCCTGCGGCAGGCCCTGGAGCAGGAGGCGCTGCTCGCCTACGCGGCGATCGGCGCCGGCGCCAACGCCCCCAAGCTGATCGCGACGTCCGAACTGGGTCCCGACGCGGTCATGCTCGTCTACGAGCACACCGGCGGACGCACCCTCGACTCCCTGCCGGACGAGGAGATCACGGACGAGCTGCTGCGCGGCACGTGGGAACAGGTCCAGGCGTTGCAGTCCCGGCGCATCGCACACCGCAGGCTGGTGGGCGACGCGATCCTGGTGGATCGTTCCGGCGCGGTGATCCTCACCGATCTGCGCATCGGCGAGATCGCCGCCGGAGACCTGCTGCTGCGCATGGACATCTCGCAGCTCCTGGTGACACTCGGCCTGCGGGTGGGCGCCGAACGCGCGGTCGCTTCGGCGGTGGGCGTGCTCGGTCCCGACGCCGTGGCGGACTGCCTGCCGATGCTCCAGCCCATCGCGCTCAGCCGCTCCACCCGCGCGACGCTGCGCAGACTCGCGCGGGAACGCGCCGAGCGCGAGCGCGAGGCGGTCCTGGAGTCGTCCCGGCAGGCCAAGCCGGCCCGTGCCGAGGCGGCCGCCGGGGAGGACGCGGGCGACACACCCGAGAAGAGCGTCCAGCTCACCAAGACGGAAGACACCAGCAAGACCGAGAAGACAGACAAGTCCGACAAGAAGGCCGCGCGTGCGGAACAGCGGGCCGAGAAGCGGGCCGTGGAAGAGGCGCTGGAGGAGGCTCGCGAGGAGGACCTGCTGACCCTGATCCGGCACGCCGTGCTGCGCATCAGGCCGCAGGCCCCGGTCGAGCCGGCCCGGCTGGAACGCGTGCGTCCGCGCACGCTGATCAGCTTCATCGCCGGGGCGATCGGCGCCTACTTCCTGCTGACGCAGCTCACCCACATCGAGTTCGGCCCGCTGATCTCGAACGCCCAGTGGGGCTGGGTGGCCGCGGCCGTGCTGTTCTCGGCGGCGAGTTACCTCGCGGCGGCGATGGCCCTGCTGGGCTTCGTGCCCGAGCGGGTGCCGTTCCTGCGGACCGTGGCCGCGCAGGTCGCCGGCTCGTTCGTGAAGATCGTCGCCCCGGCGGCGGTCGGCGGCGTGGCGCTGAACACCCGCTTCCTCCAGCGCGCGGGCGTGCGCCCGGGGCTCGCGGTGGCGAGTGTCGGGGCCTCCCAGTTGTTCGGGCTCGGCTGCCACATCCTGATGCTGATGGCCTTCGGCTATCTGACCGGCACGGAGAAGACGCCGTCGCTGTCCCCGTCCCGGACGGTCATCGCGGGTCTGCTGACCGTGGCGGTGCTCGTGCTCGTGGTGACCTCGGTGCCGTTCCTGCGCAAATTCGTCGTCACGCGCGTGCGCTCGCTCTTCGCCGGGGTCGTGCCGCGCATGCTGGACGTGCTGCAGCGGCCGCAGAAGCTGATCACCGGCATCGGCGGCATGCTGCTGCTCACCGCCTGCTTCGTGATGTGCCTGGACGCCTCGATCCGGGCCTTCGGCGACGACTCGACGTCGATCAGCCTGGCGAGCGTCGCGGTCGTCTTCCTCGCGGGCAACGCCCTGGGATCCGCCGCGCCGACGCCTGGAGGTGTGGGCGCGGTCGAGGCGACGCTGACGGTCGGCCTGATCGCCGTCGGCCTCCCGAAGGAGGTCGCCGCCCCCGCGGTGCTGCTCTACCGGCTGCTGACCCTGTGGCTGCCGGTCCTGCCGGGCTGGCTGATGTTCAACCACCTGACGCGGAAAGAGGCGCTCTGACCCAGGCGTCGAACGCGCGTCGAGTCGCGTGGCAACCCGCCCGTCCCTCGTACGGCCCCTGCCCCGAGCGCACCGCCCGGCGCGACCGCACGATGGACGCATGCCGAATCCCTCCCGGCTGCGCGCCGCCGCCCTGACCGCCACCGCCGTCACGCTGTCCGCCCTGATGGCAGGGTGCGGCGGCGGTTCGCAAGAGGACGACGAGAACCTCTCGCAGCAGAAGCTCAGCTGGAAGGAGTGCCCGGCGCCGTCCGAGGCCGAGGGCGGTGGTGCCTCCCCCTCCCCGCTGCCGGACGGCGACGAGTGGCAGTGCGCCACCATGAAGGCACCCCTCGACTACGACGACCCCGAGGGCGACACGATCGACCTCGCGCTGATCCGGGCCGAGTCGAGCGGTCCGGCCGACCGGCGGATCGGCTCGCTGATCTTCAACTTCGGCGGCCCCGGCGGATCGGGCGTGACCACACTGCCCGCCTTCGGGCAGGACTACGCGAAGCTGCGCACGCGCTACGACCTGGTCAGCTTCGACCCGCGCGGCGTCGGCCGCAGCGCGCCGGTGGAGTGCCTGGACGACAAGCAGCTCGACACCTACTTCCAGCAGGACGCCACCCCCGACGACGCGGCCGAGCGCACCGAGCTGGTGGACAACACGGAGGAGTTCAACGCGGCCTGCGAGAAGAACTCGAAGAAGGTCATCCCGCACGTCCCCACCACCGACGCGGCCCGCGACATGGACCTGATGCGCCAGGTCCTCGGCGACGACAAGCTGTACTACTTCGGCATCTCCTACGGCACCGAACTCGGCGGCGTCTACGCCCACCTGTTCCCGAAGCGGGTGGGCCGGGCCGTCTTCGACGCGGTCGTCGACCCCACGCAGACCCCGGAGCAGGGCTCGCTCGGACAGGCCGAGGGATTCCAGCTCGCGCTCGACAATTTCGCCGAGGACTGCGTGTCCAAGGTCGAGGACTGCCCCATCGGAGACACCGCCGACGACGTCAAGTCCCGTATCGCCCGGCTGCTGAAGGACCTGGACCGCAGACCGATCCCCGGCATCTTCCCCCGCGAGCTGACCGAGACCGCGGCGACTGGCGGCATCGCACAGGCGCTGTACTCGAAGGACTTCTGGGAGTACCTCACCGAGGGCCTGGAGCAGGCCTACGACGGTGACGGCCGGGTCCTCATGGTGCTGTCGGACTCGTTGAACGGGCGCAACGAGAACGGCCAGTACAGCAACATCACCGCGGCCAACGTCGCGATCAACTGCGCCGACGACAAGCCCCGGTACGACTCCGCCTACGTGGAGAGCAAGCTGCCCGCATTCCGGAAGGCGTCACCGCTGTTCGGCGACTTCCTCGCCTGGTCCATGCTCAGCTGCACCGACTGGGCGGTGGCCGGCGCCGCCGACCATCCGGACGTCAGTGCTCCGGGTTCGCCGCCGATCCTGGTGATCGGCAACACCGGTGACCCGGCGACGCCGTACGAGGGAGCCGGGAGGATGGCCGAGGAGCTGGGCGAGGGCGTCGGTGTGGAGCTGACCTACAAGGGCCAGGGCCACGGTGCCTACGACAGCCAGGACAAGTGCGTGCGGAACGCGGTGGACGGCTATCTGCTGGACGGGAAGGTACCCGCGGCCGGCGCCGTCTGCCCTTGACCGCGACATCGCCCCAGGACTGGGAAACACCAGGTCAAAGCGTTATCCACAGGCTTCGGCGGGCGCTGCGTGGTCCGCCTACCATGGCATGACCGCCATCCGCCGCACGGCGCGGACGGCTCGCGTGGGGGGAGAGGACATGGGGCGTCTCGTACGGTGGACGGCTCTGACGGCCGCCGCCGCACTGCTGACGGCGGGCTGCAGCGGCGGCTCGTCCGACGAGGACGGGGACGAGGGAGGCCGGAGCAGCGCGGGGCCCTCGGCGGCGGCACCGTCCGGGGTGCCCGAGGCGCTGGCCTCCCAGTCGCTGGACTGGGGCCGCTGCGAAGGCACCGCCGACTCCCCCGCACCGGGCGGCGACTGGCGGTGCGCCACACTCAGGGCGCCGCTGGACTGGTCCGACCCGGACGGCGAGACCATCGACCTCGCGCTGATCCGGGCCAAGGCCAAGGGCGAACAGCGCGTCGGCTCCCTGCTGTTCAACTTCGGCGGCCCGGGCGGATCCGGCGTCTCCATGATGCCTTCCTACGGCGAGCTCGTCTCCTCGCTGCACGAGCGGTACGACCTGGTGAGCTGGGACCCACGCGGAGTGGCCGCCAGCGAAGGCGTCCGCTGCCGCGGCGACGAGGCGATCGATGCGGCCGAGACGGTGGACTCCACGCCGGACACCGCGACCGAGGAACAGGCGTACCTGAAGGACGCGGCCGACTTCGGGAAGGGCTGCCAGAAGGCCGCCGGCAAGCTGATGGCGCACGTCTCGACCACGGACACGGCCCGCGACATGGACCTGATGCGCCATGTGCTGGGCGACGAGAAGATGCACTACTTCGGAATCTCGTACGGCACCGAACTGGGCGGGGTGTACGCCCACCTGTTCCCGAAGCGGGTGGGGCGCATGATCCTCGACGCCGTCGTGGACCCGGGCGCCGACACGATGGGCCACGCCGAGAACCAGGCCAGGGGCTTCCAGCGGGCGCTGGACGACTACCTGAAGTCGACCGGGCAGGAACCCCGGCAGGGATCACGGAAGATCACCGCCCTGCTGGAACGGCTGGACGCGGAGCCCCTGCCGACGTCGTCGCCGGGACGGAAGCTGACGCAGACGCTGGCGCTCACCGGCATCGTGCTGCCGCTCTACAGCGAGGCCACTTGGCCGACGCTGACCAGCGCGCTGGCGGCGGCCGAGGAGGGCGACGGCTCGGAGCTGCTCGCCCTGGCCGACGGCTACAACGAACGGGACGACTCGGGTCGCTACGGCACGACGACCCACTCCCAGCGGGTCATATCGTGCCTGGACGACAGGCAGCGGCCGACCGTGGAGGAGACGAAGGCGCTGCTGCCGAGGTTCGAGAAGGTCTCGCCGGTCTTCGGAGCCTTCCTGGGCTGGGACACGGCCGGCTGGTGTCACGACTGGCCCGTTCCCGGACAGCACGAGACCCCGGACGTGAGCGCGGCGGGCGCGGCCCCGATCCTCGTGGTCGGCAACACAGGCGACCCGGCCACGCCCTACGAGGGTGCCCGCAGGATGGCGGACGAGCTGGGCGAGGACGTCGGCGTGATGCTCACCTGGAAGGGCGAGGGGCACGGGGCGTACGGGAGCGGGAGCGACTGTGTCGACTCCGCGGTGGACGCCTACCTGCTGAAGGGGACGGTGCCCGAGGCCGGCAAGGTCTGCTCATGACGACGGCGGGGGCTTCGGGCACCCGTGGTGCGCGAAACCCCCGCCGTCCGCGGGACGAGTCTCGGCCGGTGGACCGGCTTCGGTCAGTAGACCGGCTTCGCCGGCTCGATCTGGTTGACCCAGCCGATCACGCCGCCGCCGACGTGCACGGCGTCCGAGAAGCCGGCGGACTTCAGGACCGCCAGGACTTCCGCACTGCGGACACCGGTCTTGCAGTTCAAGACGATCTTCTTGTCCTGCGGCAGGCTCTCCAGGGCGGAGCCCATGAGGAACTCGTTCTTCGGGATCAGCCTGGCGCCCGGGATGGAGACGATCTCGAACTCGTTCGGCTCGCGGACGTCGATCAGCTCGATGTTCTCGCCGTCGTCCATCCACTCCTTGAGCTGCTTGGGAGTGATCGTGGAGTCGGCGGCCGCCGCCTGGGCCTCCTCGGACACGACGCCGCAGAAGGCCTCGTAGTCGATGAGTTCGGTGACGGTCGGATTCTCGCCGCAGACCGCGCAGTCGGGGTCCTTGCGGACCTTGACCTGGCGGTACTGCATCTCCAGGGCGTCGTAGATCATCAGACGGCCGACCAGCGGCTCACCGATGCCCGCGAGGAGCTTGATGGCCTCATTGGTCTGGATGGAGCCGATGGACGCGCACAGCACGCCCAGGACGCCGCCCTCGGCGCAGGAGGGGACCATGCCGGGGGGCGGGGGCTCCGGGTAGAGGCAGCGGTAGCACGGACCGTGCTCGGACCAGAAGACGGACGCCTGGCCGTCGAAGCGGTAGATCGAACCCCAGACGTAGGGCTTGTTCAGCAGCACACAGGCGTCGTTGACCAGGTAGCGGGTCGCGAAGTTGTCCGTACCGTCGACGATCAGGTCGTACTCGCGGAAGATGTCCATCACGTTGTCGGCCTCGAGCCGCTCCTCGTGAAGGATCACGTCCACGTACGGGTTGATGCCCTTGATGGTGTCGCGGGCGGACTCGGCCTTCGAGCGGCCGATGTCGGCCTGGCTGTGGATGACCTGCCGCTGCAGGTTGGACTCGTCGACCTCGTCGAACTCGACGATGCCGAGCGTGCCGACACCGGCTGCCGCCAGGTACATCAGGGTCGGCGAACCGAGGCCGCCCGCGCCCACGGCGAGCACCTTGGCGTTCTTCAGCCGCTTCTGCCCGTCCATCCCCACGTCGGGGATGATCAGGTGGCGGGAGTACCTGCGGACCTCGTCTACGGTGAGCTCGGCGGCCGGCTCGACCAGGGGTGGCAGCGACACGGGGACTCCGTTGGTCGGTCAGTGATTACGGTTGCTCTGCCAGTAACACTGCCATGGCCTTTTTCATTCCGAGACACCCGTCCCGACCCGCGAGACGATTTCGTCCCAGTAGCCGGGCATCGTCTCCCAGGGGTCCACCCGGCCGCCCAGGTCCGTGCGATCGGTGAAGTAGATCGTCGCGGCACCCTGCCAGCGGGCGATGCGCAGCGCCTCCTCCAGGTGCCCGCGCGGGACGCCGTGGACGAAGTGGCAGAAGCGCTCGGGCGGATAGTCGGCGCTCCACTCGGCCGCCTGCGACCAGCGGTAGTCGGCCCAGGTGCCGGAGAAGGTCACGAGTTGGTCGGCGTTCTCGGCGTAGCCGGGGTAGGGGTGGGCGCCGTGGCAGAGGACGATGTGAGCGTCGTCACGGATCACGCGGAGTGTGCCGACGGTGCGGCGGATCTCGGGGAGGGCGGCCCGTTCGGACGGGCAGCGGTCGAGGAGGAAGCCGTCGACCTGGTACCAGTCGAGATACCGGTGGGCCTCGGAGATCTGATCGCCGAGGCTTCGTGCACCGTACGCGGCGTCGACGTGGCCGAGGACGCGGACGCCCGCGTTGCGCAGGCGCCCGGCGGCCTCCAGGCAGCGCGGGTCCGGGTGGGCGCCGGGGCCGTCGGCGATGTTGAGGACGACCCAGTGCAGGGGGGTACCGGGGCAGGTGAGGCCGGCCCACTCATCGGGGGCGACGAGGGGGTGGGCCAGCCCGGGGACGCCGAGGCCGGTGCGTATGCCGGTGCTCGCGGTGCCCGTCCTCGTGCTGGTCAGATACGACACGCCGCCTCCATCCAGATGTCCGCGAGGGACTCTTCGAGACCGATCCGGGGCCGCCAGCCGAGCCGGTCGCGCGCGGTGCGCACATCGGCCTGCTGCCAGCTGCCGCAGCCGTCCGGGTAGGGGTAGGAGACCGGCGCGGCGTGCTCGGTGTCGGCGCGGTCACCGCGGTGCCCGAGGGGTTCCGGGCGGTGGTGGCCGAGGCCGTCGGCGCGGTGGTGGCCCAGGGCGTCGACGCGGTGCCCGACGGATTCGGTGCGGGGATGGCCGATGGTGGGCCGCAGCGCGCCGGGCGGTCCGTCGAGTTCGTGCAGGGCGCCGCCGTAGCCGGCCACGCGGGCGAGGGTGGCGGCGGCGTCGCGCAGGCGGACGGCGCGGCCGGAGCCGATGTTGATGACGCCCTGGGCGGCGGAGAGCGAGGCGGCGTGCACGGCGCGGGCGACGTCGCGGACGTCGATGAAGTCGCGCTGGGCACCGAGACCGCCGAGCCGCAGCTCACCGTCCCCGGACTGCATGGCGCGGCGCATGGCCTCGGCGAGGCGGCCCAGCGGTGAGCCGGCGGGGGTGCCGGGGCCCGCGGGTGAGAAGACGCGGAGGACGACGGCGTCCAGGCCGGAGCCGAGGACCAGCTCGGTCGCGGCGAGTTTGCTCACGCCGTACGGGCCGCCGGGGCGGGGCACGGCGTCCTCGGCGGTGGAGGAGCCGGGCTGGCTGGGCCCGTACTCCGCGCTGCAGCCGACCTGCACCAGCCGGGCGCCGCACCCGCTGCGGCGCAGGGCCTCGCAGACGGTGGCGACGGCGACGGTGTTGTGCCGGGTGAGTTCGCGGGCGCCGCCCCGGGTGGCGCCCGCGCAGTTGACGACGACGCCGGGGTGGACCGCGTCCAGGAAGCGGGTGAGGGCGCCGGGGCTGCCGGTGGCGAGGTCGAAGCGGACGTCGGCGTCGTCGCCGCGGCCGAGAGCGGTGAGCTGGACGGCCGGGTCGGCGAGGAGACGGTCGGCGACGAAGCGTCCGATGTAGCCGTTGGCTCCGATCAGCAGGACTCTCATCGGGCGGCTCCCGGTGCCGAGGCGTCGGGTCGGGAGGTGGTCATCTGGGGCTCCTTCAGGGGGTGTTTGCGGACGTGTGCAGGGCTGCCCGGGGCGTGCTCATCCCGGCCGCTCCGTCGCTGCGTCGGCATGGGCGTGGGCGCTCGCCCTGGTCAGGCGACGGGACGCGTGCACCAGGAGGGTCAGCGCGCCGAGGCCGCAGGCCGCCGTGGGCACACCGGCCGGGCCGCAGGCGGCCACCAGGGCCTCCACGGGCACGGCCAGGAAGTCACAGCCGGGGAGGCGGCCGGCGAAGAGCGTGGCCAGGGCGGCTCCCTCGGCGGCGGCCGTGGCGGTGAGGACGAGCGTGGCGGAGTGGGCGTGGCCGTGCACGGTGAGCAGCCGGGCGAGCAGCAGCAGGGCGCCCAGGGCGAGAGCCTGGGGGTGTGCCGCGGGCTCGTCCAGGACCGCGCCGGTCAGCGTGAGCAGGGCGGTCAGAACGCCCATGTACAGGGCGAACGTGCCGAGCAGGAGGGGGCGTACGGAGGCGGAGAAGTCGGCGAGGCCGCGGCTGGACGTCAGTTTGCGCCGGGCGCGCACGGCGAAGAGGTGGGCGCAGACCGCGGCGGGCGCACAGGACAGCGCGAGCGCCACGACGGGGGCGGCGGTGAGGGGCCACTCCCCGTCGGCCGTGCCGTCCGGCAGGGCGTCGGGGCCTCCGGCGAGGGCGGTGCGCAGGAGTCCGTCGCCGAGGAGGGCGTAGCCGACCAGCCAGCAGGTCCAGGTACCGGAGGTTCGGGTGGCGGCGCTCAACGGGCCTCGGCGCAGTGCCGCGCGCAGCGCCATCGTCACGGCGAGCGCGCCGACGGCGGCCGCGATCAGGCGTGGCCTCCCGTCGGTGAGGCGCAGGCCGGCCACGGCGGCGGCGCACAGGACGCCGGGCAGCAGGGCGAGCAGGAGCCACGCGGCGCGGACGCTCGGGGCCGGCGGGTTCGTGAGGCGCGGCGCCGGGTCGTCGTCGCGCGGGACGCGGGCGTACATCTCCTCCGCGAGGGAGAAGACGTCCCGGTGCCGGAAGCGTGCGGCGGTACGGTCGGTGACGCCGTGCGCCTCCAGGCCGGCCGCGATCTCCAGCGGGTCCACGGCGCGTTCGCACAGGTCGCGGTGGCGGTGCATCAGGGCCTTCACGGGGTCCGCGTTGGACCGGCGGGCGCGGGAGGGCGACTGCCGGTCTCGCGAGGACGCCACCGCGCCCGCGCCACGGCTCCCGCTCTCATCCGTCCCGCCCTCGTCGCCACCGACGTCCGTCAGGGAACGGCGTGAGCGTTCGTCCCAGGCCCCCGGACTGCTGGGCGTCTCGGGCCGGTCCAGTTCGCCGAGGCCGCTCATCGGGACACTCCCTCGGGCGCGGCGGAGACGGGGGTCGTGGCCGCGACGGGTGTGTCCGTCGCCCAGCCGGGGCCGCCGCGTACGGCGATCCGGGCCGCGGGGTCGGCCCACCGGCCCGGGACGTGGGCCTCGGCCGGTACGCCGAACGGCAGGGGTGCGCCCATGTCGTCGAGGAGGACGCGCCGCACCGGTGTGCGCGAGAGGATCTCCAGGTAAATGCCGTGAAATGCCGCGACGTTCTGCTCGACGGTGAACAGCTCCAGTGCGCGGGCGCGCGCGGCGGCTCCGAGGCGCTCGCGGCGCTCGGGGTCGCGCAGCAGGGCGACGCACGCCTCGGCGAGCGCCCGCGGATTGCGCGGGGGCACGACGAGTCCGGTGCCGCCGATGGCCTCCACCACCGCGCCGACGTCCGTGGACACGGTCGCGCGACCGCAGAACATGGCCTCGACCAGCCCGGCCGGGAAGCCCTCGACGACGCTGGAGAGCACCACCAGGGCGGCGGAGGCGTACGCGTCGGCGCGGGACGGAAGTTCCGGCCCGCCGGTCTCCTCGAAGGAGACCGGGTTGCGGCCGACGGCGTGCGGACCGTCGGCCTCGTCGGGGAACAGCTGTGCGGCCAGGGCCTTGCAGTGCGCGAGGTAGGCCGCGCCCTCGGGGCCGGACGGCGTGCCGACGACCCGCAGGCGTGCCCCGGGCTCGGCCCTGCGGATCTCCGCGAAGGCGTGCAGCAGCGAGACCAGGTCCTTCGCCGGCTCCACGCGGCCGACCCAGACGAGGGTCCGCGGATCGGCGCACTCCGGCGACTCCCCCGCTTCGGCGAAGGGCGCGGCGTCCATGCCCGGGTGGACCGTGCGGAGCTTGGCACGGTCGGCACCGCAGCGTTCCTGCCAGCGGCGGGCGTGCGTGTTGCCGGGTGTGATCACGGCCGCGCGCCGGTAGGTCTCGGCGGCCAGCCGCCCGTGGAACGCGGCGAGCAGGGTCCGTGTGGACGGCGGGGCGTCGGGTTCCGTGAGGTAGTGCGAGCGCAGCCGGACCCCGTACTCGGTCACCAGCAGCGGCACGTCGTGGAATTGACGGGCGAGCAGACCGGGCAGGGCGGCCGGGCCGCCGGAGGCCGCGTGGCACAGGTCCACGGCTCCGAGGCCGTCGTCCTCGTACCAGTCGAGCGACAGGGGGCGCAGGGCGCGTTCGAGGCGCGCGGCGACGGCGAGCAGGTCGGGGACGCGCGCCTCGCGGGCGGAGCGGTGGGCGCCGGGCGCGCGACAGGCGCGTTCCAGGGCGCGCACGGCGATGTCCGACCGGAGCGCGGCGGACAGCCCGCCCTCGTCGCGGGCGAGTTCGGCGAGGCCGTACAGCGCGCTGGCGAAACGGTCCGCCTCTAGGGCCGACGCCTCCTCGGAGACCGCGGACGGATCTCCGGGTGCGGCCGTGCACAGGGCCGTGGCGATCTCGCCGTAGCAGTCGGCGAAGCGCCGGCGCGCGCGCCGTCCGAGCACGATCCCGTCGTCCTCGGTCTCCCACAGCGAGGCGGTGCGCACCCGGCTGACCTGCGGCGGCAGCGGCACCCACCCCTCGGCCTCCTGGTGCTCGCTGCGGCTGAGCGCGTAGACGTCGAACTCGTGCCGATCCAGCCCGCGCACGAGCCGGTCGCACCAGAGTCCGGCCTCACCGCTCACATACGGATAGCCACCCTCCGTAAGCAGTCCGATGCGCACGCGCGCACCCCCGATCTCCCGTCTGGGGAGCCGCCGTTGGCCCGGCGGCTCGCAGCGGGACGAACGTATGCGGACAACGCGGTGGCGCGATGGACGGTTGTCCGTCGCACCACCAAAAGGGGTGAACGGTCGTAACTTTCCCGTGCGGGGCGCGTTCCGTCGCGCTAAGAGATCAAGAGGTCACCACGCGTGACACTACGGCCAGGCCCGGTCAGCCCTTCGGGAAGGCCCAGGCGTTGGGGCGGCAGTCGATCCCGTCGTGGTCGACGAACTTGGTCTGCTGCTGCATGACCGGGGCGAGTTCGCCGTCCTTGTCGCAGGTGACGTGGTTGAAGCCGAGGCGGTGGCCGACCTCGTGGTTGATCAGCATCTGGCGGTACGCGAGCATCGCGTCACCGTAGGGCTCCGCGCCCTGCGCCCACCGGTAGGCGTTGATCATCACGCGTTCGGTGGCGGCGGAGTCGCAGGAGACGTTGTCCTCGGTCGTGTCCAGGCCGGACTTGGCGCACCAGTCGGCGGTGGTGCCGGGGCTGGCCAGCGTGATCACGAAGTCGGGCTGCCCCGAGTGGATGCGCTCGAAGGTGCGGGCACCGCCGTGGGCCCAGCTCCGCTCGTCGTTGAGGGTCTTCTGCACGGCCTCCGCGAAGAGGTCTCCGTCGAGGCCGAGCCCCCGTTCGACGTCCACACGGTAGGTGTACTTCTGCCCCTCGCCGGGCGCCTTGGCGATGCCGGGGATCGCGTCGAACTTCCCCGACGCCTTGAGCTCGGGGCTGAGCGGGTACCTCTTGCCGAGCTTCTGCCCGTACGTCAGGGGTGCGGCGGCCTCGGGCGCGGAGGGTGTCGGCCGCTCGTCGTCGCGGGACGCGGGGGCGTGGGCGTCGCGGGCCTGGCCGGCGGCCGACTGCGACCGCGTACCGCCGTCTCCGTCCGCCCCGTCGGCGACCTGGCCCGCCACGACCACCGCGAGCACGGTGGTGACGGCGGCCGCCGCGATGCCGGTGAAGGTCCTGCCCTTGCCGCCCTTGGCCGGCGCGGGCTCGCCCGTGGGCGGGGCGTCGTCGTCGCCGCCGTCCGCGCCCGGCCCCGCGTCCGCGCCGAGGCGGCCGCCGCCGTCCGCGCTCCAGTCGGTGACGGAGGCATACGGGTCGGCGGACGGCGCGGGGGCGGGCGTACGGCGCGGAGGACGGGCGGCGAAGACGTCGTCGTCCTCGGTGAAGGCGTCCAGGTAGTCCTGGCGCGGCCCGCCCTGAGGCGCCTGCCGCTGCCGCGGGAGGGACGGACCCGGCCGGGTGAACCGGTCGGGAGCCGCCGCCCGGCCGTTCAACTCGCCCCAGCCGCCGCCCGCTTCACGCTGCTCGGGGTGACCGCCCCGAACCCGCGGCACACCCTGAGCCGGAGTGCCGTCGGGGAACCGCGGTCCCCCGTACGCGGGCGTACCCCCCGGGGCGCCCTGCGTCCCCGGGAAACCTCGCGCCGGTCCGCCGCCGCCCGGAAGCGTCGGGGAACCGTGCGCGGGCGTACCGTCCGGGAACCGTGGATCAATGCCTCGCCCCGGAGCCGGGCGTCCCTGGGGCCCGCTCTGGGGGCCGAGGGGCCCACCCCGTGCCTTGGCGGTGTCCGCGGCGTCGGCCTTCGGGGCGGGTCCACGGCGGCTGTGGCGTCCCACGTCGCGCCTCAGCCTCCTGTGCTCTGGTTGGCGGGTTCGTCGTCGACGATCCCGTCGGTCCGTTCGCCGACCGTCGGCCGCTCGGTGTCCGCGAGGAGCTCGCGGAAGGCCGTGGCCACGGTCTCCGGGTATTCCATCATCGCCACGTGACCCGCGTCCGGCAGGGTCAGCAGCCGGGAGTCACGGAAGGCGCGGACGGCCCGCCGGGCCATGCGGTAGCCGACGAGTTGGTCGCGTCCACCGTAGACCAGCAGGGTCGGTGCGAGAACCCGTTCGGCCTGTCGCCACAGACCGTACTGGCCGCCCACCGTGTACGCGTTCACGATCCCGCGGGCGGAACGCGCCATCGCGTCCCAGAAGTACGGCAGCCCCAACCGCCGCTCCATCTCCTCGACGGCGTTGCGGAAGCCCTCCGGCGAGACCTGCCCCGGATCCCCGTAGCAGAGCGCCGTCACCCCGCGGACCCGCTGTTCCGGGGTCCACTCCCGGGTGAGGCGCGAGAAGAGCGTCACCACCCCCGGCAGGGCCAGCAGCCCCGTGGGCACGGCGCTGCGCTGCACGCGGATCTCGGGCAGCGCGGGCGAGATCAAGGTCAGGGTGCGCACCAGGTCGGGCCGGGCCGCGGCGACCCGCGTGGCGACGGCGCCGCCGAGGGAGTTGCCGAAGAGGTGCACCGGGCCGCGCCCGGACGCGTCGAGGTGCCGGACGACCGCGCGGGCGTGGCCGGTGATCGAGTAGTCGCCGTCGTCCGGCGGCGGGGAGTCGCCGAAGCCGGGCAGGTCGAGCGCCTCGCTCTCGACGATCCCGTCCAGCAGCGGCATCAGCGCCGACCAGTTCTGGGAGGAGCCGCCGAGGCCATGGACGTACAGGGCGGGCGGCAGGCCGTCGCGGAGCGGTCGCCTGGAGCGCACCGTCAGGGTCATGCCGGGCAGGTGGACCGACCGGAGCCGCTCGCCGTCGGCGACCTTGACGGATCCGACCTTCGGCAGCACGTTCGCGGGCGGCGCGGTGGGCGGCTCGGAGTACGGCTCGGTCGAAGGCATGCGGCAATGTTACGAGACGATCACGCCGCTACTCGTGTGTCGGCAGTCACAGGCGAGGGTGAGCCGGTGCCGGGCCGGCGGGCGGGACGGGCGGCCCGGACCGGACGTGCGCGACGCATGGCGTCCGGATCGGGTGTCTCCTAGGCTCGTGGAGTGGGCACCCGCATGTTGCCCCCGCATCCGCGGGGACGTTCGTACGAAGGGAGCCCATCATGACCGTCGACCCGACCGATCCCGAGACCTTCGACGCCGAGACACCGAGCCCCGAGGAAATCGATGTCGAGGCACCCGACGCCGACGCGGCCGAGCAGCAGGCGGATCTCGCGCCGGAGCACGACGAACCGCTCACCGGCGCCGACACCGACCGCGCCAACGAGGCCGACCTGGCCGAGCAGGCCCGCGTCGTCTCCAGCGACGAGGACGACTACCGCTGAGTGCCGAACCGAAAGAAGGCGCATCCCTGCCCGGCCTGGCACCTTTTGAAACCTGTTGTGCGGCTTTCGGCACCGTCCGGTCCGTGAAATTCTGCGCTCGCAGCACACACACCACGGTTACCGAAAAGTACGATGACGACGCGGCGCACACCGCACGAGGACGACTATGGGAGGCGGCGTGACAGCCATCGAGCAGACAGAGGCGGTACGCCCGCGGGGCACACGCCTTCCCCGCCGAGCCCGACGCAACCAGCTGCTGGGCGCCGCACAGGAAGTGTTCGTGGCGCAGGGCTACCACGCGGCCGCGATGGACGACATCGCCGAGCGGGCCGGCGTCAGCAAGCCCGTGCTCTACCAGCACTTCCCGGGCAAGCTCGACCTCTACCTCGCCCTGCTGGACCAGCACTGCGAGGCGCTGATCCAGTCCGTGCGGAGCGCGCTCGCCTCGACGACCGACAACAAGCAGCGCGTCCGGGCGACGATGGACGCGTACTTCGCGTACGTCGAGGACGACGGCGGCGCCTTCCGCCTGGTCTTCGAGTCGGACCTGACCAACGAGCCCGCCGTGCGCGAGCGCGTCGACAAGGTCACGAACGAGTGCGCCGAGGCGATCTGCGACGTCATCGCCGAGGACACCGGCCTCTCGCGCGCCGAGTCGATGCTGCTGGCCTCCGGTCTCGGCGGCCTCGCCCAGGTGGTGGCCCGCTCCTGGCTGCACAGCGACCGCAGCGTGCCGCGCGACCAGGCGGTGCAGTTGCTGACCTCGCTGGCCTGGCGTGGCATCGCCGGCTTCCCGCTGCACGGCACCGAGCAGCACTGACGGTCGCGGTACGGGGGCGCGCGGCGGGTCTGTTCCCGCCCGCTGTTCGCTCCTGGCGTTCTCCGACGCACCGTGTACGTCCCCTCACCGGGCTAATGTGTGCTGGGTACGGCGCGGAAGATCGCGCACTTCACTGACCGTCGGAGGGACATAGCCGTGGAGGTCAAGATCGGCGTGCAGCACGCGCCCCGCGAGATCGTTCTGGAGAGCGGTCAGAGTGCCGAGGAAGTCGAGAGTGTGGTGGCCGAGGCACTGGCCGGCAAGTCGCAGCTGCTGAGCCTCGTGGACGAACACGGCCGTAAGGTCCTGGTGCCGGCCGACCGGCTCGCCTACGTCGAGATCGGCGAGCCGTCCCCGCGCAAGGTGGGCTTCGGCGCGCTGTAGCCCGAAAGCGGGACGACGGACGAAGTCGCGGGAGGGGCCCGGCGGTGCGTGTCACCGCCGGGCCCCTCCCGTTTCCGCGGAGTCGACGGAGTCGTCCCGTGCACGGGTGGAGCACAGTTCACCCACAGGGGGAGGGTTGTATTCCGCAGGTCAGGGGTAAGACGGCTGTGACCGTTCGGGCAGGCCGGCCATGTGGGAGGGACCCCGACATGCTCTTGGAAGCGCTCAGCGCCGCGATCCTCGGATTCGCCCTGGCATGGGCGGCCGTCCATCGCCTGCCGCACCGCCTCCCCGCCCGGGTCCTGGTCCTGCCGACGGGCATCGCCGGAGCGCTCTTCGGGGCGTTCGTCACGCACACCGCGCTGGGCGCCGGCGGCCTGCTGCTGGTGCTCCTGGGCTCGGTCGCGCTCTCCGCGGCCTCGCTGTCGCTGCTGCTGCGCCCCGCGGGAAGACTCCGCCGCAGCTCGGCGACCGCCTGACCGGCCGCCGAGGTCCGGGGCGGGCCCGAGCCGACAGCGGTCAGGCCGCCAGGCCCAGCGCCGCCATCCGCTTGGTGTGCGCCTCGGTGATCCGGGAGAACATCCGGCCGACCTCGGCCAGGTCGAAGCCGTCCGCGACACCGCCCACGAGCATGGTCGACAGCGCGTCCCGGTCGGCCACCACCCGCTGGGACTGCGAGAGGGCCTCGCCCATCAGCCGCCGCGCCCACAGCGCGAGCCGCCCGCCCACGCGCGGGTCGGCGTCGATCGCCGCACGGACCTTCTCCACGGCGAAACCGGCGTGCCCGGTGTCGTCGAGCACGGCCAGCACCAGCTCACGTGTGTCCGCGTCGAGGCGGGCCGCGACCTCGCGGTAGAAGTCACTGGCGATGGAGTCGCCGACGTAGGCCTTGACGAGTCCCTCCAGCCAGTCCGACGGGTCCGTCTGCTTGTGGAAGCCGTCGTAGGCGGCCACGAACGGCTCCATCGCCGCGGTCGGCTCCTCGCCGATCTCCGCGAGCCGGCCGCGCAGCCGCTCGAAGTGGTGGAACTCCGCCGACGCCATCTTCGCCAGCTCCGCCTTGTCCGCCAGCGTGGGCGCCAGCTTGGCGTCCTCCGCCAGCCGCTCGAACGCCGCCAGCTCGCCGTACGCGAGCGCGCCGAGCAGGTCCACGACGGCGGCGCGGTACTGCGGGTCGGCCGCGGCCGACGCCCAGTCCCGGGCGGCCACTCCGGTGGGGCCGGTGGCTTCGGCTGCTCCGGTGGTTTCGGCGGGGGCGTCTGCGGCGGTGCCAGGCTTGTCAGAGCTCGTCATGCAGCGCACAATAGCCCGCTCTCCGACGACGGTAAGGCCCTGGTCAGTCAGTGTGACGACGACTACGTGACCAATTCGGCCATCGCATGTGCGCGAATCCGGGGTATGGTGGTAATGCGCCTGCCGAGTATGTGACGTACGGGTACGTGACATCGTCGTCGGGCCGCACGCATGAGGATGCCCGGTCGGTGGCCCGATCGGCTCCGACCCGACAGCCCTCCCTGCCGTACGCCACAGTGCGTACGGAATCCGGAGGGGGACCCTCAGTGGTACGAGCGCTGGAGCGTCGACAGAGGTCCCGTGTCCTACGGCTCACCCGTACGGGCAGCCGACGTCCCCGACACGATCCGTCAAGACCCGCGCGCTCGCCTCGCACCACGTACACAGAAGAGGCAGCACCCTGACTACGACGTTCCGATCCCTCGGGATCCTCCCCGAGACCGCCGAAGCCCTCGAAGCCGTCGGCATCATCAACCCCTTCCCCATCCAGGAGATGACGCTCCCCGTGGCCCTGTCGGGCACGGACGTCATCGGCCAGGCCAAGACCGGCACCGGCAAGACGCTGGGCTTCGGCCTTCCGCTCCTCGAGCGCGTCACCGTCCCCGCGGACATCGAGGCGGGCCGCGCCGCGCCCGAGGCCCTGACCGACGCCCCGCAGGCCCTCGTCGTCGTCCCGACGCGCGAGCTGTGCCAGCAGGTCACCAACGACCTCCTGACCGCCGGCAAGGTCCGCAACGTGCGCGTCACCGCGATCTACGGCGGCCGCGCCTACGAGCCGCAGGTCGAGGCCCTGAAGAAGGGCGTCGACGTGATCGTCGGCACCCCGGGCCGCCTGCTGGACCTCGCGGGCCAGAAGAAGCTCAGCCTGGCGCACGTCAAGTGCCTGGTCCTCGACGAGGCCGACGAAATGCTCGACCTGGGCTTCCTGCCCGACGTCGAGAAGATCATCAACATGCTGCCGACGCGGCGCCAGACCATGCTGTTCTCGGCGACCATGCCGGGTGCGGTCATCGGACTCGCCCGCCGCTACATGTCGCAGCCCACGCACATCAGCGCCACCTCTCCGGACGACGCGGGCGCGACGGTCGCGAACACGAAGCAGTTCATCTACCGCGCGCACAACATGGACAAGCCCGAGATGGTGGCGCGCATACTGCAGGCCGACGGCCGGGGACTGGCCATGGTCTTCTGCCGCACCAAGCGCACGGCGGCCGACCTGGCCGACCAGCTCAAGCAGCGCGGTTTCGCCTCCGGCGCGGTCCACGGCGACCTCGGCCAGGGCGCCCGCGAGCAGGCCCTGCGCGCCTTCCGCAACGGCAAGGTGGACGTGCTCGTCTGCACCGACGTGGCCGCCCGCGGCATCGACGTCGAGGGCGTGACGCACGTCATCAACTACCAGTCGCCGGAAGAGGAGAAGACGTACCTGCACCGCATCGGCCGCACCGGCCGCGCGGGCGCCAAGGGTACGGCGATCACGCTGGTCGACTGGGACGACATCCCCCGCTGGCAGCTGATCGACAAGGCGCTGGACCTGGGCTTCAACGACCCGCCGGAGACGTACTCCACCTCCCCGCACCTGTACACCGACCTCGGTATCCCCGAGGGCATCAAGGGTGTGCTGCCGCGCTCGGAGCGCACCCGCGCCGGGCTCGACGCCGAGGTGCTGGAGGACCTGGGCGAGCCGGGCGGCCGCGGTGGCCGTACCCGCGGTGGCCGTGGCGGCCGGGACGAGTCCCGCTCCGCCGAGCGCGAGCGTTCCTCCCGTGAGACGCCGCGTCGCCGCCGCCGGATGCGCGGCGGGGCTCCGGTGGACGCGGACACCTCCGCGAGCGCCGCGGCCGAGGCCGTGACCGGCGGTGCCGACGGCGCCACGGGCACGGACGAGGCAGGTGCGCCCCGCACGCTGCGCCGCCGCCGTCGTACGCGTGGCGGGGAGCCGTCGCGCCGTCCGGTGCAGGCCGCCACGGCCGACGCCCCGGTCGCGCAGGCCGCCGAGGACAGCGCGGTCGCGGTCTCCGAGGTCACCGACGTGGCTCAGGCCGCGGAGGTCGTGGAGACCCCGGCCAAGCCGCGTCGCCGCCGTACCCGCAAGTCGGCCGAGGCGCCGGCCGCTCCGCTGGAGACCACGCCCGCGACCGAGCCTGCGGCCACCGCCACGGCGGTCGTCGAGGCCCCGGTCGTCGAGGCACCCGTGGAGACCAAGCCGCGCCGCACGCGCAAGACGGCCGCCCCGAAGGCGGAGCCCGCCGCCAAGGCGGAAGCGGTCGCCACCAAGGCGGAGGCCGTCGCCGACACCGCCGAGGGCACGGAGACCAAGCCGCGCCGCCGCACCCGCAAGGCCGCCACCGCCGAGCCCGTCGAGGCGACCGAGGCCACCCAGGCCCCGGAGACCGCCGAGGCCAAGCCCCGCCGCACCCGCAAGACCGCCGCCGCCAAGGCGGAGGCCGTCGCGGACACCGCCGAAGGCACCGAGGCCAAGCCCCGCCGCCGCACCCGTAAGGCCACCCAGGCCGCGGGGGATTCGGCCGAGGCCACCGAGGCCACCGCCGGTATCCCGGCACAGACGGCGCCGGAGACGGAGGCGGTCGAGGCCAAGCCCCGACGCACCCGGAAGACCACCGCCGCCAAGGCCGAGGCCGTAGCCGACACCGCCGAAGGCACGGAGACCAAGCCGCGCCGCCGCACCCGCAAGGCCGCCACCGCCGAGCCCGTCGAGGCGACCGACGAAGCGGTCGAGGCCAAGCCCCGACGCACCCGCAAGGCCACCGCCGCCAAGGCCGAGGCCGTAGCCGACACCGCCGAAGGCACCGAGGCCAAGCCCCGCCGCCGCACCCGCAAGGCCACCCAGGCCGCGGAGCCGGCCGAGGCCACCGCCGGTATCCCGGCACAGGCCGTCGAGGCGCCGGACGAGGCGAAGCCGAAGGCCCGCCGCACCCGTAAGGCGGCCGCGGCCGCCACGCAGCCCGCGGAGTCCGGCGAGAGCTGATCCGCACCGCGTACCCGGACGTCGGCCCGGTCCCGCCACCCAGGCGGGGCCGGGCCGACGGCGTTCCCGCGCGCCACCGACCGATAGCCTCTGCCCGTGAGCAGGAACGCCGCCTTCAGTCCACCGCCCGGCGCCCGCGCGTACCGGATGTCCACCGCGCGCGGTGAGTTCGCCGTCGTCGACTCGCCCGTGGCCGACGGGGTGGCGGCGCGGGGAACGGTCCTGATGCTGCCCGGGTTCACCGGCAGCAAGGAGGACTTCACGCTGCTGCACGCACCGCTGGGGGCGCGCGGGTACCGTACGGTCGCCGTCGACGGGCGGGGGCAGTACGAGTCGGACGGCCCCGAGGACGACGAGGCCGGCTACGCGCGCCCCGAGCTGGCCCGGGACGTACTCGCGCAGGTCGCCGCCCTCGGGACGCGCGTCCATCTCGTCGGGCACTCCCTCGGCGGCCAGATCGCGCGGGCCGCCGTCCTGCTCGACCACGCCCCCTTCGTCTCCCTCACGCTGGTCTCCTCGGGCCCGGCGCGGATCTCCGAGTCCCAGCGGCTGCGCGTGAAGCTGCTGCGGGACGCGCTCGACACCATGACGATGACCGAGGTCTGGCAGGTGATGCAGGCCATGGGGCCGCCCGAGGAGGTCGGTGCCCCGGCCCCCGCCCACGGCCCGGAGGACCCGGTGCGGCTGCGCGAGCGCTGGCTGGGCACCAGATCCGCCCAACTGCGCGCGACGGGGAGGCAGTTGTGCACGGAGCCGGACCGGGTCGCGGAGCTGGCCGCGCTGGCGCTGCCGTATCACGTGCTGTCCGGCGCCTACGACGACACCTGGCCCATCCCTCTTCTGGACGAGATGGCCGTACGCCTGGACGCGCGCCGGACCGTGATCGCCGGCGCCGAGCACTCCCCCAACACAGACCAGCCCCTGCCGACCGCCCGCGCACTCGCCGACTTCTGGGACGGCGTCCCCCGGCTCTCCGCGGAGGCCGGACCCTAGTACTGCGCCCGCAGGTGCTCCCAGAAGCCGTCCCGCAGGGCCCGTCTCAGGTCGGCCTGGCCGCGCAGCGAGTACTGGAGCAGGCCCTCGGCCTCCACCAGCAGGTCCTGGTCGACCGAGCCGGGGAGGTAGGGGTGGCCGGGGAGGAGCTCCAGCAGGGTGTCGCGGCCGCGGGCGGCCAGCCACTTCGCCGCGATCTGCGCGCCCACGAAGCGGACGTCCTCGCGGGCCGGCCGGGTGCCCGCCGCGTCGAAGGCATGGGCGGCACGCCGGGAGACGTACGGCTTGAAGAACTCCAGGTCGAAGGTGCGCTGACTGTCGACCTCCCAGAGCAGCGGGTCGGCCTGGTTGCGGCCGTCGGGCGCCTCGATGCCCCACAGGTGGACGCGGGCGCCGTACCCCTGCGCCGCCTCGACCGCGGAGACCAGGTCCTCGTCGCCGCCGAGCAGCGCCGCGTCGCTGATGGCGCGGTACCGGGCGAGGGACTCCAGGTCGGAGCGGATGAGTGAGTCGACGCCCTTCTGCTGGTTGTTGGCGTTGAGGTTGCCCAGGCGCACCTTGACGTCCGGCAGTTCGGCGATGGACTGCTGCTCGGCGGTGTGGATGCGGCGGCGGGCGCCGTCGTACCAGTAGACGCGGAGCAGGCGGCTGTCCGCGAAGATGGTGCGCGCCTTGTCGATGAGCGCCTCGATCAGGCCCTCGGCGTCCAGGTCGAAGGCCCGGCGGTCCTCGGTCCCGGTCACCAGCCGCCCCGCCGCCGCGTACAGGTATCCGGCGTCGACGAAGATCGCGTGGGTCGAGGGTGTCTTCGCCACCTCGGCGAGCATGCGCAGCAGCAGCTCGTTGGTGCGGTCGATACGAGCGTTCAAGGACGCGAGGTCGGCGTTCATCGCCTCCATTGTCCCGGCGGTCACGCTACGAACACAACTGGTCCCGGTCAGTCTTGTAACGGACACTTGGCGCACGGCAACAAGCCGCTTACCTGTCAGTAATTAGTCGTTCGAAAAATTTCCTTAGCGTAGGGAATGTTTGCATCGGGCATCCCGTTGACTCCTACGGAAGCCCGGGCACCGACGACCCAGGAGCCACACCAGTAGTTCTCCTCAGGAGGATGACCAGATCAAGGGAGAGGCCATGCGCTTTGAAGTCATGCGACTCGACGATGTCGACGGGACCCCCGTCGACACGACTGTCGTGGACGCCGCCTCCGTAAACCGGATCGTCCAGCAGGCCGCCGCCATCGGACAGCGCCTGTGGATCCGCCCCGCCGAACCTTCGGCCTTGTAGCGCGGACCCTTCACACACACCCGGGGCCCCCGTACGGAACGCCGTACGGGGGCCCCGTGCGTGTCGGGTGCGGGGCCGGGACCGCGCTCAGGCGCCCTGGATCACCTGCGTGACACCGTTGATGATCTGCTGGACCGCGATCGCGGAGAGCATCATGCCCGCGAGCCGGGTCACCAGGACCACGCCGCCGTCCTTGATGACGCGGATGATCAGCAGCGAGTACCGCATCACCAGCCACAGCACCACGTGGATGGCGAGGATCGCCGCCCACACCGAGACCTGGCCGGTCACCCCGTCCGCCTTCTGCACGGCGAGGATGACCGACACGATCGCCCCGGGCCCCGCGAGCAGCGGCATGCCCAGCGGCACCAGCGCCACGTTGACGTCCTTGGTCTGCTTCGGCTCGTCCGTCTTGCCGGTGAGCAGGTCGAGGGCGATCAGCAGGAGCAGCAGCCCGCCCGCGATCATCAGGGCGGGCACGGACACGTGCAGGTAGTCGAGGATCTGGTGCCCGAGCAGACCGAACACGGTGATCACGCCACCGGCGACGCAGACCGCCTGGAGGGCCATCCGCCGCTGCACCTTGGCGGGGCGCCCGGAGGTCAGCGCGAGGAAGATCGGGGTGATCCCCGGGGGATCCATGATGACGAAGAGGGTCAGGAAGAGGGAGCCGAAGACGGCGAGGTCGAACATGGGTGAGCTACTGGCCTTGCGAGAGAGGACGGGAGAGGGGCAGGTCGCGCGGGAGGTGAGGCTCAGGCCCCGCCGGCCCCCGGCACGGGGAACGCCCCGAACGCCCGTCGCGTGATCTCCCCGTACACCTCGGGGTCGGTCGTGTACTGGCCGAGCACGCAGGTCTTCCGGCTGCCGTGGTAGTCACTGGAGCCGGTCGTCAGGAGCCCCAGCTCCTTCGCGACCCCGCGCAGCCGTGCCCGGGTGTCCGCGTCGTGGTCCATGTGGTCGACCTCGATGCCGTCGAGCCCGGCGGCGGCCAGGTCGGCGATCGCGGTCTCCGGCACGGTGCGGCCCCGCTTGACGGCGGCCGGGTGGGCGAAGACGGCGACCCCGCCGGCGCCCTTGATCAGCCGGAGCGCCTCGAAGGGGTCGGTCTCGTGCTTCTCGACGAAGGCCCGGCCGCCGTCGGCCAGCCAGTCCGCCGTGAAGGCGTCGCCCACCGTCGGCACCACGCCGAGTTCCACCAGCGCGGTGGCCACGTGCGGCCGCCCGACCGAGCCGTCGCCGGCGATGCGGGCGACCTGCTCCCAGGTGACGGGCACGCCCAGGCCGTTGAGCTTCTCGACCATGCCACGGGCCCGCGGCACGCGGTCGTCGCGGACCAGCTCGCGCTCGGCGAGCAGGGCGGGCTCCTCGGGGTCGAAGAGGTAGGCCAGCATGTGCATGCTGACGCCGTCGAGTCGGCAGGAGAGCTCGGCCCCGGTGACCAGGGTCAGTCCCTCGGGCAGCGCGGCGAGGGCCTCGGCGTGGCCACGGGTGGTGTCGTGGTCGGTCAGCGCGACGACGTCGAGACCGGCCGTGGCGGCCTTGCGCACCAGCTGGGCCGGGGTGTCCGTGCCGTCGGACGCGGTGGAGTGGGTGTGCAGATCGATGCGCACGACGCTGACTCCAAACGGCGACGGGACGGAAGGGGACGCTCGAGGACAAGAAGGGAACCGCTCAAGGATAACCGGTGCCACACCCCGCCCTGTCACACCCGCAAGGGCCCTGCACCCCCTACACCCGGCCCGCGCCGAGGCGCCTAGGGCTGGAGCAGCCGAGGCGACAAGGCCCCGCACGGCACCAGGTCGATCTCGGCGCCCGCGTCCCGCAGGTCGGTCAGCACCAGTTCCTCGTACATCAGCAGCCCCGACCGCTCGGGCCACACGACGGCCCACAGCCACATGCCCAGGGCCTCCCCGGCGAAGACCGCGCGGTCGACGGGGCCGCCCGAGACGTGCCAGAGGGGGGTCGGACGCCCGGCGGCCAGGACCTTGGCCTGAGCCGGCTTCTCCACGTCCATGTACGGCCCCGGATCGGGGGCGTCGAGGCCGGCGTAGCGCGCGCCCAGACCGACACCGAGCTCCTCGGCGATCAGGATCAGCTCACCGATGCCGCCGAGCGGTCCCGGTCCGGAACAGGCCACCGCGGTCGCGCGGCCACCGGTGCGGTCGTCGCCCGCGCAGGCCACCCCGGTGAACAGCCAGCCGACCGGCAACGGCCAGGGCATCCAGACCGGCACCTGGGTGCGGTGCACCACGACACCGAGCGCCTCGACGCTGGGCGGGAGCACGGGCTGGAGCGGATGCACGGTGCCGTGCAGGTCGCACTGCCAGGAATCGGCGAAGAGACCGGGAGCCCTGACCCGGCCACCACACTTCGGGCAACTGGGTTCGCCCCTCATACAGCCCCACGGTCCTACCCTCGCTCCCCCACGTCAAGGACGATCACCCATCCGGAGGGAAGCCCGCGCCCCGGGTCCACATCCGCGAGATTAGATGTACGTTGCATTATTTAGCCGACCTAACTTAGTATGTGTAAACACCAACCATCTCGTCGGCATTGGAGCACTGGCATGGACCCCTTCGACGCGGGTGCGGGCGGCATCCTGCGACAGCCCAAGGCGGTGTGGGCGACGGCCGGCGCGTCCGTCGTGGCCTTCATGGGCATCGGGCTCGTCGACCCGATCCTGCCGTCCATCGCGAAGGGCCTGGACGCGAGCGCCGGCCAGGTCTCCCTGCTGTTCACCTCGTACTTCCTCATCACCGCGCTCGCGATGCTGGTCACCGGCTTCGTCTCCAGCCGTATCGGCGGACGCAAGACCCTGCTGCTCGGCCTGGCCTTCGTCGTGGTCTTCGCGGGCCTCGCGGGCACCTCGGACACGGTCGGCCAGCTCGTCGGCTACCGGGCCGGCTGGGGCCTGGGCAACGCGCTGTTCGTCTCGACCGCCCTCGCCGTCATCGTCGGCGCCGCGGCCGGGGGCAGCGCGGCGGCGATCCTGCTCTACGAGTCCGCGCTCGGCCTCGGCATGGCGTGCGGCCCGCTGCTCGGCGCACTGCTCGGCGACGCCAGCTGGCGCTACCCGTTCTTCGGCACGGCCTTCCTGATGGCGATCGGCTTCCTGTGCATCACCGTGTTCCTCAAGGAACAGCCGAAGCCGGCCCGCAAGACGTCCCTGCTCGACCCGATCAGGGCGCTCGGCCACGGCGGCCTCGCCTCCGCCGCCGTCTCGGCCTTCTTCTACAACTACACGTTCTTCACGGTGCTGGCCTTCACGCCGTTCGTACTGAACATGACCCCGTACAAGTCCGGCGCGGTGTTCTTCGCCTGGGGTGTGCTGCTCGCCGTCTTCTCGGTCCTCGTGGCGCCGCGCATGCAGAAGCGGTTCGGCTCGCTGAAGGTGCTCGGCGGCTCGCTGGTGCTGCTCGCGGCCGACGTACTGGTCCTCGGCTACGGCAACCACACCGCCGCGATCGTCTGCACGATCCTGTCCGGCGCGTTCATCGGTGTGAACAACACCGTCTACACCGAGCTGGCCCTCGGGGTGTCGGACGCGCCGCGGCCCGTGGCGAGCGCCGGGTACAACTTCGTGCGCTGGTTCGCGGCGGCGGCCGCGCCCTACTTCGCGCCGAAGATCGAGGAATGGACCGACATCCACATCCCGTTCGTGGTGGCGGCCGTCACCGCCGTGCTGGGCGCGGTCGTGGTCCTCGTACGGCGCCGGGCGCTCACCCTCCCCCACTCTCGGCTTCGCTCGAGCGGGGGGACCCCCATGGCGGAGGAGCCGGAGACCGGGCACGCGACCGAGGACAGCGTCACCGTCTTCACCAACTGAGGAGCGGGGAGGCGTACTTGGTGAGTTCCGTCACTCCAGTGGGACGGACCTGCGGGACGGGTCGCGCAGGTCCGTCCCGTGCGTCAGCCAGCGCTCCTGGAGGGCCTGCGCGCCGTGCACGCGCTTCCAGGCCGCCTCGTTCGGCGTCATCGGCAGCAGCGGCAGGAACCGTACGGGGTCCAGCGGAGCGTCCAGCTCCAGGTCCTCGACCAGGCCGCCCGGCTCGGCGACCAGGACCGAGGTGAACGGCGCCCCGGGCCACAGCGCCTCCCCCACGTCCAGCGAGGCGCCCGGCGCCACGATCACGCCCTCGACCTGCGGGGAGGCCGCCAGCACGGCGAGCGGCCGCAGCACCTTGCCGGTGTCGGCGAGGCCGGCCCGGACGGAGAGCACCAGCTCGGCGCGGGGCCCCTTGACCGGGTCGGCGAGCGGGGCGGTGGGGTCCGCCATGGGCTGCGCCGACATGCCGAGGGTGGCGTAGCGGACGATGTCGCCCTCCTGGCCCGCGGCGGGGAAGCGCAGCACCTCGATGCGGTCGGTGCCGAGGAAGGTGACCGCCGCGCGTGCGTCCGGTTCGCCCAGCGCGCTGCGCAACCGGGCCTCCACCAGAGGAAGAACATCAGCCATGCGGCGAGCATAGAACTCGTCGTGAACCGGCAAAGCGGCGCCTTGACACCTTGGGTGACTGGTACTGTGGGCCAGCGGTTCGGGGCAGCGCTCAGCGCATCGCGATCAAGCACCCGACGCTATGAAGACTCCCCTACGGGGAACCCCTCCAAACAAGGGGTATGGATCGTCCCTCACGAGGGACCGGCCGGAGGAGGTGGGCGGCATGGACCGAAGTCGACCGTGCAGTACCACCCGCTCTTCCGGCCACTGACGCAGCTGTTCCGGTTCCTGCCGCTGCCGCTTTCCGTCCGCGCGCCCTTCACGCGGAAGAGCACTTCGTCTCGTAGTGCCTGATCCGATCCATCGACGCCCCTCGCGTCGATCCGTGTCAGCAGCTGAATCAGCAGCGAAGCCGGCCACCGCGACGGTGCGGTGCCCCCCGCTTTGTGGACGCGCCGAGCACGCGTAGCCAGGACGTCCCCATTCCGGGCGGTTCCACCCGTCTCCGGCCCCGTTCGCTGCCCGTCGCGAAGGAGCCTGCCATGTCGATGATCCGTGACCTGCGCGCCGCGGTCCGCCCGTCCCGCGTCTCTCTGCGCAAGGACACCGGCGCCTACGACACCACCCGCGACCCGGGCAACCCGTCCGCCGTCGTCGACTGCGCCGTCTACCGCGACGGTGCTCGCGTCGAGACGGACACGCCGCTGACCCCGCACACGGCGATGCGCCAGGTGCGCCGCGACGGCGGCTTCGTGTGGATCGGTCTGCACGAGCCCACCGAGGACGAGTTCGCCGGTATCGCCCGGGAGTTCGGTCTGCACCCGCTGGCCGTGGAGGACGCCGTCCAGGCCCACCAGCGGCCCAAGCTGGAGCGCTACGACGACTCCCTGTTCACCGTCTTCAAGACCATCCACTACGTCGACCACGACGAGCTGACCGCCAGCAGCGAGGTCGTCGAGACCGGCGAGGTCATGTGCTTCACCGGGCGGGACTTCTTCATCACCGTCCGGCACGGCGGCAAGGGCTCCCTGCGCGCGCTGCGGCACCGGCTCCAGGAGGACCCCGAGCTGCTGCTCAAGGGCCCCTCGGCGGTGCTGCACGCCATCGCCGACCACGTCGTGGACGGCTACATCGCGGTCGCCGACGCGGTGCAGGACGACATCGACGAGGTCGAGACGGAGGTGTTCTCGCCGGGCCGCAAGGGCAGCCCGCGCGGCACGGACGCCGGCCGGATCTACCAACTCAAGCGCGAGGTGCTGGAGTTCAAGCGGGCGGTGGCGCCGCTGCTGCGCCCCATGCTGCTGCTGAGCGAGCGGCCGATGCGGCTGATCGACCCCGAGATCCAGAAGTACTTCCGGGACGTCGCCGACCACGTGGCCCGGGTGCAGGAACAGGTCGTGGGCTTCGACGAGCTGCTGAACTCGATCCTCCAGGCCAACCTCGCCCAGGCGTCCGTCGCGCAGAACGAGGACATGCGCAAGATCACCTCGTGGGCGGCGATCATCGCCGTACCGACGATGGTGTGCGGGGTGTACGGGATGAACTTCGACTACATGCCGGAGACCCACTGGAAGTTCGGGTATCCGCTGGTCCTGTCCGTCACCGTCGTCCTCTGCCTGGGCATCCACCGCACGCTCAAGCGCAACGGCTGGCTCTGACCGGGGCGGACGGGCGCTGGATAGGCTGACCGCATGACACGCGAGCTGCTCGACCAGGCCCTCGTCGAGGAGGCCACGAAGAAGTCCGGCCTCATCTGGGCCAAGGGCCCCGGGGTGCCCGCCCGGGCGCTGTGGCACGTCTGGCACGAGGGCGCGGCCTGCGTCGTCGGCGACGGGCCCGGTGAGCAGCCGCTGCCGGGGCTGACGGACGGGGCCGCGGCCGAGGTCACGGTGCGCAGCAAGGACAAGGGCGGCCGGCTGGTCACCTGGGCGGCCCGGGTCGTGGAGCTGCCCTCCGGCTCCGAGGCGTGGCAGGCCGCGGTCGGCGACCTCAAGGGCAAGCGCCTCAACGCCCCCGACGGCGAGGCGATGACCGACCGCTGGGCCCGCGAGTGCCGGGTGCTCCGGCTGGAACCGACCGGGACCACGGCCCCGCTGCCCGACGGCGCGCTGTCCGAGCCACCCCAGCCGACGCCGGCGACCACCCGGAACCCGGCACCGGCCGGACTCCCCCGCCTGCTGCTGAAGCGGCGCCGCCGGTAGGGCCGGACAGCTTCCACGGCCGTCCGGCCCTAGGACGACGGGAGCTGTTTGCCGTAGTCCAGGGTGTCGTCCTTCGGGGGCTCCTTGAGTGCGAAGTCCTTGTTCCAGTCCGAGAAGCTCAGCGTGCCCGCGCTGCCCGCCCGCACCAGCCCCAGCGGGTACGGCGCGCCCTCCAGGGAGACGTCGAGCGAGCCGCCGGCGCCGTCGTCGCCGGTGATCCGGATGGTGCGGACACCCGCCTGCTCGTGCCGGCCGTCGGTCTTGACCTCGCCGTGCAGCGTCAGCAGACCCGCGAGGAGGACGTCCTTGTCCGTGAAGCCGCTGAACTTCTTGTACACGGGGTCGCCCTGCGGCACCTTCACGTACTTGCCGGCCAGCTTCTCCGCGGCCTTGGCGTCACCGCCGTCGTGGCTCCAGAACCCGGCGTCGGCCTTGAGGAAGAGCTGCTCCCCGACGCGCAGCAGCCCGAACGTCGTCCCCTCGGCGGCGACCGAGCCGGTGCCTCCGTCGGCCTTCAGCCGCATGTCGAGGCGGTACGTGCTCCCGCCGGCGGCCACGGTGCCGTGCAGGCGTACCGCCTCGGCGGACTGGGCGACCGCGCGGGACTTGGTCTGGATCGTGTCGGCCGGAAGCTTCCCGAGGCCGTTGGTCCCCGCGTCCGGGTCCTCGCCGCCGCATCCCGTCAGCCCCGCGCCCGTCACCGCGGCCAGGGCACACACCACGCCCTTGAGAGCAGCCCTGCGGACACGACGCCGGGGAGTCACAGACACAGGTGGAACTGCCTTTCTGACAGGGGCTGACACGACGCGGACGGACGCCGGTGGCGGGCTGGCCGCCCGGGCGGCGTACCGCAGCGTACCGGGGCCCCGGAGGGCGAACGGAGCCAGTCCGTCCGGACCGGCCGCCGGGGCGCGGCCGATCGGGACGGGCTAGCCTGAAGCCCGTCCGAGCGGGCAATTCGGAAAAGAGACACCAACGAATCAGCCGTCACGCACTCCGAGCCACGCACTCTGAGGCACGCTTACGAAAAGGAGCCGCGGCCATGGCAGCGGGCGCCCCCCGGATCTTCGTCTCCCATCTCTCCGGCATCGCCGTGTTCGACCCGGCGGGCGACCAGGTGGGCCGGGTGCGCGACCTGGTCGTCATGCTCCGGGTCGGCCGCAAACCCCCGCGGGTGCTCGGGCTGGTCGTCGAACTCACCACCCGCCGCCGCATCTTCCTGCCCATGACCCGGGTCACCGGCATCGAGTCCGGCCAGGTCATCACCACCGGGGTGGTCAACGTCCGGCGCTTCGAGCAGCGGCCCACCGAGCGCCTGGTCTTCGGCGAGCTGCTCGACCGGCGGGTCTCGCTCACCGAGACGGGCGAGGAGGTCACCGTGCTCGACCTGTCGGTGCAGCAGTTGCCGGCCCGCCGGGACTGGGAGATCGACAAGGTCTTCGTGCGCAAGGGCAGGAAGGGCGGCGCCTTCCGGCGGGCCAAGGGCGAGACCCTCACCGTCGAGTGGTCCGGCGTCACCGGCTTCTCCGTGGAGGAGCACGGGCAGGGCGCCGAGAACCTCCTCGCCACCTTCGAGCAGCTGCGCCCCGCCGACCTCGCCAACGTCCTGCACCACCTGTCCGCCAAGCGCCGCGCGGAGGTCGCCGCCGCCCTCGACGACGACCGCCTGGCCGACGTACTGGAGGAGCTGCCGGAGGACGACCAGATCGAGATCCTCGGCAAGCTCAAGGAGGAGCGCGCCGCGGACGTGCTGGAGGCGATGGACCCCGACGACGCGGCCGACCTGCTGGGCGAGCTGCCCGAGGCGGACAAGGAACGGCTGCTGAGCCTGATGCAGCCGGACGACGCGGCCGACATGCGGCGCCTGATGGCGTACGAGGAGCACACGGCGGGCGGTCTGATGACCACCGAGCCGATCGTGCTGCGGCCCGACGCGACCGTCGCCGACGCCCTGGCCCGGATCCGCAACCCCGACCTGTCCCCGGCGCACGCCGCCCAGGTCTACGTGTGCCGGCCGCCGGAGGAGACGCCGACCGGCAAGTACCTGGGCACCGTCCACTTCCAGCGCCTGCTGCGCGATCCCCCGTACACCCTGGTCGGGTCGATCCTCGACGACGATCTGCGGCCCCTGGAGCCGGACGCCGCGCTGCCCGTCGTCGCCGGGTTCTTCGCCGCGTACGACATGGTCGCGGCGCCGGTCGTGGACGACTCCGGGTCGCTCCTCGGCGCGGTCACCGTGGACGACGTACTGGATCACATGCTGCCCGAGGACTGGCGGGAGACCGAGTACCACCTCGACGAGCCGGCCGGGGCGGCGAAGGAAGGGAAGGCCGATGGCGCCCGATCGTGAGACGGCGACCCGGGAGCGGGCCGCGTCGGGAGCCACGGCCTCCCGTTCCCGGGCCCGCCTGGACCAGCCCCGCGCGCCGCGCCGCCGCATCCTGCCCGAGTGGGACCCGGAGTCCTTCGGCCGGCTCTCGGAGCGGGTCGCGCGGTTCCTGGGCACCGGGCGGTTCATCGTCTGGATGACGGTCGTCATCATCCTGTGGGTGGTGTGGAACGTGTCCGCGCCGAGCGGGCTGCGGTTCGACGAGTACCCGTTCATCTTCCTGACGCTGATGCTCTCGCTACAGGCTTCCTACGCGGCCCCTCTCATCCTGCTCGCGCAGAACCGGCAGGACGACCGGGACCGGGTCAATCTCGAGCAGGACCGCAAGCAGAACGAGCGGTCGATCGCCGACACCGAGTACCTGACCCGGGAGATCGCGGCACTCCGCATCGGCCTGGGCGAGGTCGCCACCAGGGACTGGATCCGCTCCGAGCTGCAGGATGTGCTCCGGGACCTGGAGGAGCGGCAGAACGGCCACCACCCCGACCGCGGGGTATTCCCGGCGGATCGCCCGCCGGGGCGTGACGTACACGACCGTTGACGGGGCTTACCCTGCCCGGTGTGCGGCGCCGTACCATCGTCACTATGGCTACGGAAGACGCGGTGCGCGAAGCACTGGCGACGGTGAACGACCCCGAGATCAACCGGCCCATCACCGAGCTCGGGATGGTCAAGTCGGTGGAGATCGGTGCGGACGGAGCGGTCGCGGTCGCGGTGTACCTGACCGTCTCCGGCTGCCCCATGCGGGACACCATCACACAGCGGGTGACCGACGCGGTCGCGCGGGTCGAGGGCGTCACGCGCGTCGACGTCGAGCTGGACGTGATGAGCGACGAGCAGCGCAAGGAGCTGGCGAGCGCCCTGCGCGGCGGCCAGACCGAGCGCGAGGTCCCCTTCGCCAAGCCCGGCAGCCTCACCCGGGTCTACGCGGTCGCGTCCGGCAAGGGCGGCGTCGGCAAGTCGTCGGTGACGGTGAACCTGGCGGCGGCGATGGCGGCGGACGGCCTCAAGGTCGGGGTCGTCGACGCCGACATCTACGGCCACTCCGTGCCGCGCATGCTGGGCGCCGACGGGCGCCCCACCCAGGTCGAGAACATGATCATGCCGCCGTCGGCGAACGGCGTGAAGGTCATCTCCATCGGCATGTTCACCCCGGGCAACGCGCCGGTCGTCTGGCGCGGCCCGATGCTGCACCGCGCGCTCCAGCAGTTCCTGGCGGACGTGTACTGGGGCGACCTTGACGTCCTGCTGCTCGACCTGCCGCCCGGCACCGGTGACATCGCGATCTCGGTGGCCCAGCTGGTGCCGAACGCCGAGATCCTGGTCGTGACGACCCCTCAGCAGGCCGCCGCCGAGGTGGCGGAGCGCGCCGGGGCCATCGCCGTGCAGACCCACCAGAAGATCGTCGGCGTGGTCGAGAACATGTCCGGCCTGCCCTGCCCGCACTGCGGCGAGATGGTCGACGTGTTCGGCACGGGCGGCGGCCAGTCGGTCGCCGACGGCCTCACCCGCACCACCGGCGCCTCCGTGCCGGTGCTCGGCGCCATCCCGATCGACGTCCGGCTCCGCGAGGGCGGCGACGAGGGCAGGCCCGTCGTGCTGTCCGACCCTCAGTCCCCGGCGGGCGCGGCCCTGCGCTCGATCGCGGGCAAGCTGGGCGGCCGTCAGCGCGGCCTCTCGGGCCTGTCGCTGGGGATCACGCCGAAGAACAAGTTCTGATCCTCCCCGCGAGGTGACCGGGGCGCTGTCCGGCTGGACGGCGCCCCTCGTCGTGCGTGAACGGCCGCCGGGCTAGGCGTAGGCGGCGATGTCCTTGACCACGGAGAAGGCCAGGCCGTACGCGCTCATGCCCCGGCCGTAGGCGCCGAGGTGCACGCCCTGCTCGGTGGAGCCCGCGAGTACCCAGCCGAACTCGGACTCCCGGTAGTGGAACGGCGTCGGCACGCCGTCCACGGGGAGGGACAGGGTCGTCCAGTCCTCGCCGTCGAGGTCGTCCGCGAGGACCCAGGCCGTCTCCGTCTGCTGCTCCAGCCAGTCGTCGCGCAGCGAGTGGTCCATCTGGCCGGGCCAGGTGAAGGACAGCAGGCCCACGCCGGCGAGCCAGGCCGCCGAGGAGACCGAGGTCGCCTCCAGCAGGCCCGTGCCGTCGGCGCTGCGCCGGTCCGGGTTGGCCGCCACGGTCACGACGACCGCGAACTTCTCCTTGGCGTCCTGCTCCTCGCCCGCGACGTGCTCGTTGCGGACCGACGGTTCGTCGCCGTGCCCGATCGAGCCGTGCTCCACGCTGCCGTCGGCCGCCGTACCGATCTGCATCAGCCGGCGCGGTCCCGTGAACGCCTCGTCGAGGCCGTACCACGGGAAGGGCGCGCTCAGGTAGCCGTCGATCGTCTGCCGGCCGGAGGGGGACTGTGGTCCGCCCTCCGCGGCCGGCGCCTGCGCGACCGCCTGACTCGTCGTCTCCATGTGCCCGGACGCCTCCTCGCTCTCGTCGGACCGGAACGGCCCGCCCCCCTTCGGGCGCACTCGTCCGGTCCGCACAACAACTCGGGAAGCATAGCCACACCACTGGCGGCAGCCGGGAAAGCGCCCGGCGCGTGGGTCGCCCGGAGGTCGCCTCAGGGCCCGGTACGCCCCGTCCGGAGTATGAGACGCGTCACTCGCGGCGCGGCGGCGGGCGGGCTCAGGTGGCGTCGGCGTCGAAGGGCGGGCGGTCCTCGGCGGCGGGCTTCCCGGGCTGCTCGGGTTTCTTCGACATGTCGATACGGCCGCCGCCCGAACCGGACGAGGACGCGGACCCGGACGACGAGGACTCCGTGTCGCGGCTGTGCACCGCGTCGGTGACCTCCGCCATCTCCTTCTTCAGGTCGAAGCCGTTGCGGAGTTCCTTGAGCCCCAGCTCGTCGTTCTCCATCTGCTTGCGGATGAACGTCTTGGGGTTGAGGTCCTCGAACTCGAAGTCCTTGAACTCGGGGCCCAGCTCCTGGCGGATGTCCTGCTTGGCGCTGTCCGAGAACTCCCGGATCTTCCGGATGGTGCGCGTCACGTCCTGGATGACCTTGGGGAGCTTGTCCGGACCGAAGACGAGCACGGCGAGAACAACGAGCGCGACCAGCTCGAGTGGTCCTATGTCATTGAACACCTGAAGCTCCTTGGGATGTCCGGGCCGCCACCACGGTACCCGCCGACCCCGCGTGACCGGTACCGTCCCGTGAGTCCCGAGTGCGTGTATGCGAGCGCTTTCCGAATTGTTTGCCTTCCGCTCAGCCGCCGTCGGAGGAGCCGAGGACCAGGGAGACCTTTGTTTCCTTGCCGCCGCGTTCAAGGGTGAGTTCGAGGCGGTCGCCGGGGCGGTGGGCGCGGGTCTTGACGATCAGTTCCTCGCCGGAGTGGACGCGTTGTCCGTCCACCGCGGTGATCACGTCACCCGGCTTGATGCCGGCCTTGGCGCCCGGACCGCCCTTGGTGACCGCGGATCCGCCGGCGCCGACCCGGGCGCCGTCACCCGTGTAGTTCATGTCGAGGGTGATGCCGATGACCGGGTGGCTGGCCTTGCCGGTGTTGATCAGTTCCTCGGCGACGCGCTTGCCCTGGTTGATGGGGATGGCGAAGCCGAGCCCTATGGAACCGGACTGGCCGCCGTCCGACTCGGCGCTGCCGCCGCCCGCGGAGCGGATGGCGGAGTTGATGCCGATGGCCCGGCCCTGGGAGTCCAGGAGGGGACCGCCGGAGTTGCCCGGGTTGATGGGGGCGTCGGTCTGGAGGGCGTCGACGTACGACACGTCGCTGGCGTCGCCCTCCTCGCCGCCGGCGGTGATGGGGCGCTCCTTGGCGCTGATGATGCCGGAGGTGACCGTGCCCGCGAGGTCGAAGGGGGCGCCGATGGCCACGACGGGGTCGCCGACCCGGACGTTGTCGGAGTTGCCGAGGGGCATGGGGGTGAGGCCGCTGACGCCCTTCACCCTCACCACGGCGAGGTCGTATCCGCTGTCGCGGCCGACGACGGTGGCCTCGGCGGTGTCACCGCTGTTGAAGGTCACCGTTATCTCGCCGCCGTCTCCGGCGGGGTCCACGACGTGGTTGTTGGTCAGGATGTGGCCGCGGTCGTCGAGGACGAAGCCGGTGCCGGTGCCCGCGGCGTCGCTGCCGCTGACGTGCAGGGTCACCACGCTGGGCAGGGCGCGGCCGGCCAGCGCCGCGACGCTGCCGGGCGCCCGCTCGGCGGACTCGGCACCGGCCTGCGGCAGCTCCACGGTGCCCACGCCGCCGTTGCGCTCCAGGTAGACGCCGATGGCGCCGCCCACGGTGCCGGAGATCAGCGCGATGAGCAGCGCTCCGCCGATCAGCGCCTTCCTGATCCCCCTGCGCCGCTCGTCCGGCGCGCCCGGGGGCCTGCCGCTGTGCTGGAGGGGCTCGGGGGCGGGCGACGCGGCCCAGGGGTCGTAGCGGCCCCAGGGGTCGAGCGGGGGCTCGGCGCCCTGCACCGCCGTCGGCTCGGGAGCGTGGCCGGCCGCTCCCACGGGCTCGCCTGCCGGGGCGGGCGCGGGGACGCCGAGGGACGCCGAGGGACGCGTCCCCGCGGGCCGCCGGGCCGGCGGGACCGGGGGCGGGGCGTCGGTCAGCGCCGGGTCGGGGGACGCGCCGGGCGGGGGCGTGGGGAGGGCGTGTGCGGGCGGCGGCGTCGTGCCGTGGGGCATGGGCGGCGCCGGGTCGCGGGTCGCGCCGGGCGGGGGCGTGGGGACGGCGGGCGCAGGGGGCGTCGCCGTGCCGTGGGCCGGGGTCGTCGCCGGGTGCTGGACGGGTGGGGCGGGTGCCCAGGGGCCCGGTTCGCCGTACGGCGGGGTGCTGTACGGGTCGGGGTCGTGGAGGGGCTTCGGGCGCTCGGCGGCCGGCGTGGGCAGGGGGACGTCACCGCCGGGCGCCGGGCGGTCCAGCTCGTAGTCCCCCTCGTCGGCCGCGCGGGGCGGCGCCGGGCGTTCGAGCTCGAAGTCGCCGCCGTCGGTGCGGTCGGGACCCGTACCGCGAGGCCGTTCCAGCTCGAAGTCGCCGTCCGTCGCGTCCTCGGACGAGCGGGGACGAGTCCACCACTTCGCCTTCGTGGGCTTCGCCTCGTTCATGTTCTCCCCCGCAGCTGGCCGCAGATCGTCGGCCCCAAGGGCTCTGGCGCCACCCCGGATTCAATCAGGTTCCGGGCCCGGCGCGCAGAGCCCGTCAGCGGACCGGACGGTGCGAGGACGCCGCCGGGGCCGGAGACACGGCCGGGCCGGGGGCGGGGGCGGCGAACAGGCCGGGCGGCCGGACCTCGGGCGCCGTCGACCAGGACGCGAGCGAGAGCGGCGACACCGCCTCCAGCGGGCGTATCAACGGGGACATCGCGGCGGCACCGGCCGTCACCGGGGCGGTCAGCGCGTGCACGGCCTGCCGACGGGCGTCGGCGGCGGGCAGCCCCGGCACCAGCGGCGCGGAGGCGCTGGTGGGCGCGACGGGGGCGTCGCCGAGCGACCGCTGCGCCTGGGCCTGCCCCAGCAGCGGACCGGCCGTGCGGCGGCGCTGGCTCTCGGACGTGGCGGCCGCTCCCGCGCCTTGAGTCCGGGTCGGCGTCACGTTGCTGCCGTTCCCCGAGCCGCGGGCGTCGGTGGTGATGTCCGGCGTGCCGATGGTGACGCCGCCCAGGGCGATGGCGGCCAGCGAGACCGCGCCGGCGGCGGCGAAGGCGAACCGCAGCCCGCGCGAGCCCGACCGCTCGGACTCCTGGCGGCTGACGTCGTGGATCCGGAAGCCCCGTCCGGGTGCGGACGGTGGCAGGACGGAGGCGTGCGGCCGCAACGGCGCGTAGTCGAACTCGAACCGCTCGCCCCGCTTCGGGCCGAGGGCGCCGGGGCTACCGAGCCTGCCGGGCAGCCCCGTCAGGTCGTCGGCGAAGCCGCCGCCGAACGGCGGCAGGCCGCCACCGTCCCCGTCACCTCCCGCGGGCAGCCCCTGGAGGCGGGCCAGGAAGCTCTCGGAGGGGGCCGGCGGGGCGGCTTCCGCGAAGACGTTCTTCAACCGGCGCTGCGCGTCGACCTCCGTCTTGCACTTCGGGCAGGTCGCCACGTGCGCCAGTACGCGCTCACGCGCGTCATGACCGAGCTCTCCGTCCACCAGGGCGGAGAGTCGGTCTCCCAGATGCTGCTCTGCGAGGTGTCCCTCGGATTCAGGCCGTGACCCACTCACGCGCTCGTGCCCCCTCCTCCCAGTGCGGGAACGCCGGCCGCGAAGGAACGACGCTCGGCGCGCGACTTGGGTGAACGGTGGGCGAGCGCCTTGCGGAGCTGGGAGCGGCCGCGGTGGATGCGCGAGCGGACGGTGCCGAGCTTGACGCCGAGGGTCGCGGCGATCTCCTCGTACGACAGCCCCTCGATGTCGCACAGGACGACCGCGGCACGGAACTCGGGCGCGAGGGTGTCCAGCGCCTGCTGGACGTCCGCGTCGAAGTGGGCGTCGTGGAAGATCTGCTGCGGGGTGGGCTCCTTGCTGGGCAGCCGCTCGGCCGCGTCGTCACCGAGCGCGTCGAAGCGGATGCGCTGCTTGCGGCGCACCATGTCCAGGAAGAGGTTGGTCGTGATGCGGTGCAGCCAGCCCTCGAAGGTGCCCGGCGTGTACGTCGACAGGGACCTGAAGACGCGGACGAAGACCTCCTGGGTCAGGTCCTCGGCGTCGTGCTGGTTGCCGGTGAGGCGATAGGCGAGGCGGTAGACCCGGCCGCTGTGGGTGCTGACGATCTCCTCCCAGGTGGGCGGAGTCCACGCCTGCCCGTCCGCGTCGCTGGTGAAGGTCGCGGTCTGCGCGGGTCCCGTGGCGGGACCGGCGGCGTGGCTGTGGTCAGCAGCGGTGTCGTTCACGGATTTCGGCCTGCCTGCCGATCCGAGGAAGCGCCGCAGCACTCCGCCCCGATCCGCGGGTGCGGCCGCACCTCCCCTGTCGGCTCTGGTGGTGTCCAGTGGAGCCCCTACCATAGCCACCTCGCCCGTTAGCTCCGGATAAGCGGTTTTACGAGAATTTGATCTGCGCCGGCCCGGCTCGTACGGCTGCGTCAGCAGTTGGTCGACGCCCTGGTCCATCCGCCGCCCCCGTCCCTGTCCCCGGCCGCTCGATCGTCTCTTTGCTCCCCCCTTTAAACGACCGGTCCCATCTGCGGGTTCCCGACGCCAACGGATACAGTCACGCCGAGGCTTCAACGGGGACAGGAGAGGGTCATTACCGGCAACCGGCAGACGAGCTGGGCGTTCTCCGACGCCTATGTCGCCGAGGACGACGCGCTGCTCTGGGCACGTGACCGGGCCCGCGAGGCGGGTCTGCGCTCGGTGACCCCGGGCACGGGTTCGGCCCTGGGGCTGCTCGCCGCCGCCGTGGACGCGAAGGCGGTCGCGGAGATCGGCACCGGCTGCGGCGTCTCCGGGATCCACCTGCTGCACGGGATGCGACCGGACGGCGTGCTGACCACGGTCGACCCCGAGCCGGAGCACCAGCAGTTCGCCCGCCAGGCCTTCCGCGCCGCGGGCTTCGCCAGCAACCGGGCCCGGTTCATTCCCGGGCGCGCCCTGGACGTGCTGCCCCGGCTCGCGGACTCCGGCTATGACCTCGTCTTCTGCGACGGCGACCGCCTGGAGTACCTGGACTACCTCGCTGAATCGTTGCGCCTGCTGCGCCCCGGGGGCCTCGTCGCGTTCGAGGGCGTCTTCGGCGCCGGCCGGACGATCGACTCCGGACCGCAGCCCACCGAGGTGCTGCGGCTGCGGGAGGTCCTGCGCGCGGTGCGCGAGAGCCAGGAGCTGGTGCCGTCGCTGCTGCCGGTCGGCGACGGGCTGCTCTGCGCCGTGAAGCGCTGAGCGGAACACCTGGGGCGACACCTGAGACGAACAGTCGCCCCGGCACCACGTGCGGCACCGGGGCGACTGAACGGGTATGGTCGCTCGCGCGTCAGCCGACGACCTTCTTGAGGGCGTCGCCGAGCGCGTCGGCCTCATCGGGGGTCAGCTCGACGACGAGCCGCCCGCCGCCTTCGAGCGGAACGCGCATGACGATGCCCCGCCCCTCCTTGGTCACCTCGAGCGGGCCATCGCCCGTCCGCGGCTTCATGGCCGCCATGCTCGTTCCCCTTCCTGATACCAGCTCACCGTCACCGCCGACGGCCCGTGAGGGCACGCGCAGTCCGGCCCGGACGCGCGACACCGGCATCGAACACATTGCTTCCCGGCCATTATCCCGCATCCCAGGACCCGATGACCAACATCGGTCGGCATCGCTTGGGCAACGCGCGCGAGCAAAACCACTCAATTCGGGGATGTGACTGCGATACTGCGCGCCCTCACCCACTTCCACCGAATGGATACGGACCGGAATTCTTTGACGCAGGTCACATCTCCGCGGCCCCGCGCCGGCGGCGATCTCCGTCATGCTGTTGCCCGACACTCGCGACGAAGCGGAGGGGAATTCCATGGCCGACACCGTGCTCTACGAGGTGAGCGACGGGCTCGCGACGATCACGCTGAACCGCCCCGAGGCGATGAACGCGCTGAACATCGAGACCAAGGTCGCGCTCCGGGACGCGGTGCGCTCCGCGGCGGTGGACGGCGGGGTACGGGCGGTGCTGCTGACGGCCGCCGGCGACCGGGCGTTCTGCGTCGGCCAGGACCTCAAGGAGCACATCGGTCTGCTGGCCGCCGACCGGGAGGCGGGCTCGGGCGAGACCATGAGCACGGTGCGCGAGCACTACAACCCGATCGTGCGGGCGCTCGCGGACGCCGAGAAGCCGGTGGTCGCCGCCGTGAACGGCGTGGCGGCCGGGGCGGGCCTCGGCTTCGCACTGGCGGCGGACTACCGGATCGTCGCGGACACCGCCGCCTTCAACACGTCCTTCGCCGGGGTCGCGCTCACCGCGGACTCGGGGATCTCCTGGACGCTGCCGCGTGTCGTCGGCCCCGGGCGCGCCGCCGATCTGCTGCTCTTCCCGCGCAGCATCCCCGCCCAGGAGGCGTACGAGCTGGGCATCGCCACCCGGGTCGTGCCCGCCGCCGAGCTGCGCGCCGAGGCCGAACGGACGGCGCGGGCGCTGGCCGAGGGGCCGACGGTGGCGTACGCGGCGCTGAAGGAGGCGATGGCGTACGGGCTGACGCACTCGCTCGCCGAGACGCTGGAGAAGGAGGACGAGCTGCAGTCGCGGGCGGGTTCCTCCGAGGACCATGCGATCGCGGTGCGGGCGTTTGTCGAGAAGCGGAAGCCTCGCTATTTGGGCAGGTGAGCTCGGGACCTGAGCGCCGTCGGAGGGTGCGGGTGCGTCGTGGTTGATCGCGCCCACGCGGCGGAGCCGCACATCGATACAGCCCCGCGCCCCTTATGGGGCGTTTCTTGCGGCGCATGTCTCCAAGTGGTCGTTGACCAGGCCGCACGCCTGCATGAGGGCGTATGCCGTCGTGGGGCCCACGAAACGCAGGCCCCGCTTCTTCAGAGCCTTGGACAGTGCCGTGGACTCGGGAGTGATGGCGGGGACGTCGGCGAGGGTCTTCGGGGCGGGGCGGGCCGCCGGGTCGGGGGCGTGGGACCAGATCAGCTCGTCCAGCTCGCCCGGCGCCCAGTCGGCGAGCACGCGCGCGTTGGCGAGGGTCGCGTCGATCTTGGCGCGGTTGCGGATGATGCCCTCGTCGGCGAGGAGCCGCTCGCGGTCCTCGTCGGTGAAGGCGGCCACGTCGGCGATGGCGAAGCCGGCGAAGGCGGCCCGGAAGCCGGCGCGGCGGCGCAGGATGGTGATCCAGGACAGGCCGGACTGGAAGGCCTCCAGGCTGAGCCGCTCGTACAGGGCGCCGTCCCCGTGGACCGCCCGGCCCCACTCCTCGTCGTGGTACGTCACGTAGTCCGCGGTGGACAGGGCCCAGGGGCAGCGCAGCGCGCCGTCCGGGCCGGCCACGGCCTCGCCGGTGCTCACTGCTGCTCCTCCGGGGCCGGCTTGTCCATCACCACGTGCTGGTGGGCGGCGGCGGCCCGGGCACCGGCCAGGGCGGACTCCAGGTCGGCGATGCGGGAGTCGCGCTCGGCCAGCTCGGCGCCGAGGCGGGCGAGGGCGTCGTCGACGTCCGTCATGCGGTAGCCGCGGAGGACGAGCGGGAAGCGGAGCCGTTCCACGTCCGGGCGGCCCACCGGGCGGTCGGGGGGCAGGGAGTCCCGGAGCCGTTCGGGGTCGGCGTCGGGCAGCGGCCCGCTGTCGCCGCCGCTCACCACGGCCAGCGTCACTCCGGCCACCACGACGACCAGCGCGATGACGAGGAACAGGAACATGACCATCGCTGAGGCCCCCACGGTCGGATCGGTTGGGTCGGGTCGGTTGTGTCGGGTCAGATCGTGCCATGCGAGTCTGACAGCCAACGGCACTGGGACGAGAGAACGGTATGGACGAGGAGATGTCACAGGGGATGCTCAGGCTGGGCAGGCGTGTATTCGCGGCGCACGAGCCGGTGATCATGGCGATCGTGAACCGGACCCCGGACTCCTTCTACGACCAGGGGGCCACGTTCCTCGACGAGCCCGCTCTCGCGCGCGTGGAGCGGGCGGTGGCCGAGGGGGCCGCGATCATCGACATCGGCGGGGTGAAGGCCGGGCCCGGCGACGAGGTGTCGGCCGAGGAGGAGGCGCGGCGGACGGTGGGGTTCGTCGCGGAGGTGCGGCGGCGGTTCCCGGACGTCGTGATCAGCGTGGACACCTGGCGGCACGAGGTCGGCGAGGCCGTGTGCGAGGTGGGGGCGGACCTGCTGAACGACGCGTGGGGCGGGGTCGACCCGAAGCTGGCGGAGGTCGCCGCGCGGTACGGGGTGGGGCTGGTGTGCACGCACGCCGGGGGCGCTGAGCCGCGGACGCGGCCGCACCGGGTGACGTACGACGACGTCGTGGCCGACATCTTGCGGGTGACGCTGGGGCTGGCCGAGCGGGCGGTGGCGCTGGGGGTGCCGCGGGAGTCGGTGCTGATCGATCCCGGGCACGACTTCGGGAAGAACACCCGGCACAGTCTGGAGGCGACGCGGCGGCTCGGGGAGATGGTGGAGACGGGGTGGCCGGTGCTGGTGTCCCTGTCGAACAAGGACTTCGTCGGGGAGACCCTGGACCGGCCGGTGAAGGAGCGCGTGCTCGGGACGCTGGCGACCACGGCGGTCTCGGCGTGGCTGGGCGCGCGGGTGTACCGGGTGCACGAGGTGGAGGAGACCCGGCAGGTCCTGGACATGGTGGCGACGATCGCGGGCCACCGGGAGCCGGCGGTGGCGCGGCGAGGGCTGGCGTAAGGGCGGGAGCCGGAGCCCCCGCCCGGCCGGAAGCTAGCGGCCCGCCTCCTTGGAGACCAGGGCGACCGCCTCGTCCACGTCGTCCGTGACGTGGAAGAGGAGGAGGTCCTTCTCGGCGGCCTTGCCCTGGGCCACCAGGGTGCCCCGGAGCCAGTCGACCAGGCCGCCCCAGTAGTCGGAGCCGAAGAGCACGATGGGGAAGCGGGTGACCTTCTGGGTCTGCACCAGCGTGAGGGCCTCGAAGAGTTCGTCGAGGGTGCCGAGGCCGCCGGGCAGGACCACGAAGCCCTGCGCGTACTTCACGAACATCATCTTGCGGACGAAGAAGTAGCGGAAGTTCAGGCCGATGTCGACGTAGGGGTTGAGCCCCTGCTCGAAGGGCAGCTCGATGCCGAGGCCGACCGAGATGCCCTCCGCCTCCAGGGCGCCCTTGTTGGCCGCCTCCATGGCGCCGGGCCCACCGCCGGTGATGACCGCGAAGCCCGCCTCGACCAGGCCGCGGCCCAGCCGGACACCGGCGTCGTACTCCGGCGAGTCGACCGGCGTGCGGGCGGAGCCGAAGACGCTGATCGCGGGGGGCAGTTCGGCGAGCGTGCCGAAGCCCTCGATGAACTCCGACTGGATGCGCAGGACCCGCCAGGGGTCGGTGTGCACCCAGTCCGTCGGAGCGCGCTCGTCCAGCAGGCGCTGGTCCGTGGTGCTCTTCTGGACCTGACCCCGCCGCCGGAGGACAGGGCCCAGGCGCTGCTCCTCCGGTGGCCGCTTCTTGCCCTCGGGGTTGCCAGTAGCCATGCGCGCTCCCTCCAGTTGCAGGTTCTTCCACCTCAGCGTAGATCTACGCGGGTTACGTACGAGGGACCTCAGCATGTCCGCCACGCGCCGGGGTAAACCCCTTTCCGGCGCGCGTGGATCAAGCCGTCAGCCAGGACCGCAGGCGCTCCTCGCCCGCGAGGACCTTCGCGACCTCGACCCGCTCGTCCCGCTTGTGCGCCAGGTGCGGGTTGCCCGGGCCGTAGTTCACCGCCGGTACGCCGAGCGCCGAGAAGCGGGACACGTCGGTCCAGCCGTACTTGGGCTGCGGAGTGCCGCCCACCGCCTCGATGAAGGCGGCCGCGGCCGGGTGGGAGAGGCCGGGCAGGGCCGCGCCGCTGTGGTCGTCGACCACGAACTCGGCCACCCCGCAGTCCGCGAAGACCTCGCGCACGTGCGCGAGGGCGTCCTCGGGGCTGCGGTCGGGGGCGTAGCGGAAGTTGACCGTGACCACGCACTCGTCGGGGATGACGTTGCCGGCGACTCCGCCCGTGATGCCGACCGCGTTCAGTCCCTCGCGGTACTCCAGGCCGTCGATCACCGGGTAGCGGGGCTCGTAGGCGGCCAGGCGGGCGAGGATCGGGGCGGCCGCGTGGATCGCGTTGGAGCCCATCCAGCTCCGTGCCGAGTGCGCCCGCTCCCCCGACGTCCTGAGCAGCACCCGCAGGGTGCCCTGGCAGCCGCCCTCCACCTGCCCGTCGGACGGTTCGAGGAGCACCGCGAAGTCGCCCTCCAGCCACTCGGGGTGCGCCTCGGCGACGTGCTTCAGGCCGTTCAGGTCGGCGGCGACCTCTTCGTTGTCGTAGAAGACGAAGGTCAGGTCGCGGTTGGGGGCCGGGACGGTGGCCGCGATGCGCAGTTGCACCGCGACGCCGGCCTTCATGTCGCAGGTGCCGCAGCCCCACAGGACGCCGTCCTCGTCGAGCCGGGACGGCACGTTGTCCGCGATGGGGACGGTGTCGATGTGGCCGGCCAGGATCACGCGCTCCGCGCGGCCCAGGTCCGTCCGCGCGACGACGTTGTTGCCGTACCGCTCGACCGTCAGGTGCGGCAGGCTGCGCAGGGCGCTCTCGACCGCGTCCGCCAGCGGCTTCTCGGTGCCGCTCTCGGAGGGGAAGTCGACGAGCCGCGCGGTAAGCTCGGCGGCGTCCAGCGTGAGGTCAAGCGGGGTGTCGGCCATGGCTCCGACCCTAACGCCCCCGCCCTTTCGGGCACTGTGCGTACCCGGCGTACACCGGACCCTACCCTCCAGTACCTTGTACGCGTGCTTCAGCCCTCCCCGTCGCCCAAGCGCCGTGGCCGCCTCGTCCGTTCCGGCGCGGCCGCCATGGCCCTGTTCGCCGTCGCCGGTTATCTGGCGGTGCAGTACGTCACCGGGGGCGCGGGCGCTCCCGGCTGCAAGGTGGTCTCCGGCGGGAGCGAGGGGACGACGTACGAGTTCACGCCGGAGCAGGCGGTGAACGCGGCGACGATCACCGCCGTGGGCACCGCGCGCAAGCTGCCGGAGCGGGCGGTGACGATAGCGCTGGCGACCGCGCTGCAGGAGTCCACGCTGCGCAACCTCGACCACGGCGACCGGGACTCGCTCGGCCTGTTCCAGCAGCGCCCCTCGCAGGGCTGGGGCACGCCGGAGAAGATCATGGACCCGGCGTACTCGGCGGGCCTGTTCTACGACCACCTGGTCGAGATCCCCGGCTACCAGGACCTCGAACTGACCGACGCCGCCCAGCGCGTGCAGCGCAGCGCCTTCCCCGACGCGTACGCCAAGCACGAGCCGGACGCCACGCTGCTCGCGGCCGCCCTGACCGGACGGTCCGCGGCGACCCTGACCTGCGACGGACGCCCCGGCGCGACGCGGGAGAAGGGGCCGGACGCGGTACGCGCGGCGCTGGTGCGGGACTTCGGGCGCGCGGTGTTCCAGCCGGCCGGCGCGACGGCGGGCGACGCCTCGGCGGAACCGGCCGCGGCGTCCCCCGACGGTGACGGCGCCGACGAGCGGACCGTGACGCTGCCCGTGACCGCCGACGCCGCCTCGGACGACGGTGAGGACCTGCGGCAGCGCGGCTGGCAGTTGGCGCACTGGGCGGTGGCCAACGCCTCCTCGCTGCACGTCGAGCGGGTCTCGTACGCGGGCCGGGAGTGGACCGCGGGCAACACCGACAGCAAGTGGGCCCCGTCGGGCACCCGCGGCGCCCAGGGCGCGGAGCGGGCGGCGGGCGCGGTGCGCATCACGTCCATGCGGTAACGGTCACCCGTACGATCCGTCACTCCCGCGGGTGACGCGCGCGGGCCTCGGGTCGGGCGGAGCACGCCTTTTCGCGTGGTCACCCCCCAACGTTCCGCAGCTCGGGAAAATCAAGGGCTGTAAGGATTCGGCAGTCCTTCCGACCGGAGCCCTTTTGCCCGTTTTTCTGTGCACCCGATAATGCGACACATTGCCAACTCTTTACGCTGTGCCGCCGCAACCTTCGCCGCCTTCGAGCGGTAGTCACTGCGTCCGAGCCCGGTGGTTCACCCGCCGGGATCGGTTCGGTACCTCACCAGTTGACTTCCGTCGAAGGAGCATCATGTCCCTCCCCCTGACCCGCCGGATCGCCCGTGCCGCGCTGCTCGTCGCTGCGGGAGCGGCCGCCGGGGTCGGTGCGGCCGGCTCCGCCAGCGCGGCTCCCGAAGTGCCCGCCACCCCGAACCTCGGGGGACTGACCGCCCTGGACGGCGCGAACGTCGGCACCACCGTGGACTCCGCCGCCCAGAGCCTGACCGCGACCGCGGGCGACACCGGCAGCAAGGCCGTCAAGAAGGCCACCGTCAAGAAGGCCGCGCCCAAGGCCGGCAAGACTGGTGGCTCGGTCGTCAAGAAGGCCACCCCGGCCGCGCAGGGCGCCGCCGGGCAGGTGGCGGGTCTCACCGGGGACATCGTCGGTGACACGGCGCGGACCGCCACGAAGGGCGGGCTGCCGACGGACGCGCTGGGCAAGGGCGGGCTGCCGGTGCAGGGTCTGCCGATCGGCTAGCGCCGGGCTTGTACGGCGCCGGGGCCCAGGGTCTTCCTTCCTGGGTCCCGGCGTTTTTTCGTGCCTACGTCGGTGCGGTGGGCGTGTGTTGGCCGTGGCCCGGCGTCGGTGGCTGTGCCCACCCGTTCCGCCCTGCGGAACGACTGCCCGGCGTCGGTGGCTGTGCCCACCCGTTCCGCCCTGCGGAACGACTGCCCACAGCCGGGCCGCCGGGCCGAGAGCCCGACAGGCGTCAGGACTTCAGGCGGTCTGTCGCTGCCCGGACGCGTTCGTCCGTGGCCGTCAGGGCCACCCGGACGAAGTGGTCGCCCGCGGGGCCGTAGAAGTCGCCGGGGGCCACCAGGATGCCGCGTTCGGCCAGGTGGGCGACCGTGTCCCAGCAGGACTCGTCGCGGGTGGCCCAGAGGTAGAGGCTGGCCTCGCTGTGCTCGATGCGGAAGCCGTGGCCGAGCAGTGCCTCGCGCAGCGCCGTGCGGCGGGCCGCGTACCGCTCACGCTGGACGCGCACGTGCTCGTCGTCACCGAGGGCCGCCACCACGGCCGCCTGCGTCGGCGCCGAGGTCATCATGCCGCCGTGCTTGCGGATCTCCAGCAGCGGGCCCAGGACGGCCGGGTCGCCGGCCAGGAAGGCCGCGCGGTAGCCGGCGAGGTTGGAGCGCTTGGAGAGCGAGTGCACGGCCACCAGGCCGTCGTAGGAGCCGCCGTTGACGTCCGGGTGCAGCACGGAGACCGGGTCGGCCTCCCAGCCCAGCTCCAGGTAGCACTCGTCGGAGACCACGAGGACGCCGTGCTCGCGGGCCCAGGCCACGATCCGGGCCAGCTCCGCCTTCGGCAGCACCCTGCCGGTCGGGTTCGACGGCGAGTTGAGCCACAGCAGCCTGAGCCCCGCCGGGTCCAGGTCGGTCGGGTCGTCGTACGCCTCGTACTCCGCGCGGGCCAGGCGCGCGCCGACCTCGTAGGTCGGGTAGGCCAGGCGGGGGAAGGCCACCCGGTCGCCGGGGCCGAGGCCCAGCTGGGTCGGGAGCCAGGCGACGAGTTCCTTGGAGCCGACGATGGGGAGCACGTGGCGGTGGGTGACGTCGCGGGCGCCGAGGCGGCGCTCCACCCAGCCGGTGATCGCGTCGCGCAGCGCCGGGGTACCCCAGACGGTCGGGTAGCCCGGAGAGTCCGCCGCGTGGGTCAGGGCCTTCTGGATCAGCTCGGGGACCGGGTCGACCGGCGTGCCGACGGAGAGGTCGACGATGCCGTCGGAGTGGGCCGCGGCCGTCTTCTTGTACGGCTCCAGCTTGTCCCAGGGGAAGGTGGGAAGCCGGTCGGAGACTGCGGACACGATGCTGGCTCTCTTTCGTCTTCGTCCTGCGGCAAACGCCTCGGTCCCGTACCGCGCCGATCGGAACGATCAGGCCGTACGGGACCGAGGCGGCGCTGGTACGGGCCGCTCTTACTGGTTCTGCGGCGGCAGCGCGGCGACGAAGGGGTGATCGCGCTCGATCAGACCCAGCTTGCTGGCGCCGCCCGGCGAACCGAGCTCGTCGAAGAACTCGACGTTCGCCTTGTAGTAGTCCTTCCACTCCTCCGGAGTGTCGTCTTCGTAGAAGATCGCCTCGACCGGGCAGACCGGCTCACAGGCACCACAGTCGACGCATTCGTCCGGGTGGATGTACAAGGACCGCTGGCCCTCGTAGATGCAGTCGACCGGGCACTCCTCGATGCACGCCTTGTCCTTCACGTCGACACAAGGCTGCGCGATGACGTAGGTCACGCTGTCGTTCCTCCTCGATAGGGCGCTGGCGGGCCTCCTCAGGCTCCGCCGCCTGGCGCGCGGGAGCGCGGCGTCGTCGATGCCCGCCCCTAGTATCTCCGTTCTTGGGCATGATCCGAACAGGAGGGGTGGACAGACCCGTGGAAATCTCTGCCGCCGGGCGTCTTGAGGTTCGTATCACCGCTGCTGACGTGGGCAAACGAGTCTCCGTGCGGCGCTTGAGCGAACCGGGTGGCGCGGGTGAGAAGTTCACCGACACGGTTGGTGTTCTCACATCGTGGACCGACGGTGTGCTGCTGATCACACGGAAGGGTGGCGAGTCGGTACGTATCGCGGAGTCGGCCCTGGTCGCCGGGAAGGTCGTGCCGTCCGCGCCCGCGCGCCGCCGCGGTCCCGCCGCGTCGTACGAGGAGCTGGCGCGGATCGCGGCGCGGGCCTGGCCGCCCGTCGAGAGCGAGTGGCTCGGCGAGTGGCAGCTGCGGGCGGCGGCCGGCTTCACGCGGCGGGCCAACTCCGTGCTCCCGCTCGGCGATCCGGGGCTGCCGCTCGACGACGCGCTGAGCGCCGTACGCCGCTGGTACGGCGCGCGCGGGCTGCCCGCGTTCGTGCAGACCGCCACCGGTGCGGAGGGCACCCAGGAGCGGCTGTGCGCGGAGCTGGAGCGGCGGGGCTGGGTGCGTGAGGTGTCGGCCGAGGTGTGGACCGGCGCCCTGGCGCCGGTGGCCGACCTGACCGAGGGCGCCGGCGTGGTCCTGTCCCGGGACGCGGACGACGCGTGGCTGGGCCGGTACCAGCGCAAGGGCGTCAGCGAGGTGGCCCTGCGGGTGCTGGGCGGCGGCCCCTCGGTGTGGTTCGCCACGGTGCCCGGCGCGGACGCCCCGGCCGCCATCGGGCGGTGTGTGGTGGACGGGCGGTGGGCCTCCTTCGCGGCCGTCGAGGTCGACCCCGCGCAGCGGCGCCGGGGGCTCGCGACCGCCGTGATGGCCGCGCTGGCCCGGCGGGCGCTGGACGAGGGCGCGTCGGCGGCGTGGCTCCAGGTGGAGACGGAGAACGCGGGGGCGCGGGCGCTGTACGCCGGGATGGGCTTCTCGGCGCACCACGCGTACCACCATTACCGTGAGCCCGCGGACGCCGGGACGGCGACGCCGTGACGGGGCACCTGCGGCCGCCCTCGCCGGAGCGCTCCGCCGAGGTGCGGGGGCGGTTCGCCGAGGAGGCGCGGTCCGAGCGGCCCGACCTGGCCACGCTGTGCCTGCTGCTGGGCGCGGAGGCGGACGGGGGGCTGGACGAGGCGGGGCTCGACGCCGCGCAGGTGGAGCTGGACCGGCTGGCCGGGGAGCTGCCCTTCCGGCCGGGTTCGCCGCGGGCCTGGGCGGTGGCGCTGCGGGATCTGCTCGGCGAGCGGTACGGGTTCCACGGGGTCGCCGCGGACTACCAGCGGCTGGAGTCGTCCCTGCTGCACGAGGTGCTGCGGCGGCGGCGCGGGCTGCCGATCATGCTGTCGGTGGTGTGGCTGGAGGTCGCCCGGCGGGCGGGGGCGCCGGTGTACGGGGTCGCCTTGCCGGGGCACTTCGTGGTCGGGTTCGGGCCGGAGGAGGAGCGGGTGCTCGCCGATCCGTTCGACGGCGGCCGGGTGCTCGGCGGCGGGGACGCGGAGGTGCTGGTCGCCGGGGCGACGGGGGCGGGGCTGCGGCCGTCGATGCTGGAGCCCGCGGCGCCGTTGGAGGTGGTGGCGCGGGTGCTCAACAACATCCGGGCGTGGGCGGCGGGCCGGCCCGAGGAGTCGGCGGTCGGGCTGTGGGCGATCGAGCTGGCGCTGCTGCTGCCTGCGCATGCGGCGCGGTTGCGGTACGAGCGGGCGCGGTTGTTGGTGGGACGGGGGGAGTTCTCGGCGGGGGCCGGGGAGTTGGAGGCGTACGCGGAGGTCGTGGGGGCGGTGGACGAGGAGGTCGCGGAGGAGGTCCGGGGGGAGGCGCGGGCCGCTCGCGCGATGCTGAACTGACGCGGGCGCCTGGGCGCCGGCCCGGCCAGGGGGCACCCGGCACCCCCTGGCGGAGCTGTTTCGTCAGGTCGGGTTGGTCTCGATGACGGCCACCCGGTCGGTCTTGCTCTTCAGGGCCTGGCGCAGGGCGCCGTAGACGTCCTCGGGGGTGACGGGCGTCTTCTTGCCGTTGGCGCGGGTGATGAGCACGCCGTCGAACGTCTGGCCGTAGAGGCCCTTGAGGGCGTTCAGGTCGGGCTTGTCGACCAGCTTGCCGCCGACGGCCGTGACACCGAGGAACTTCCAGAGCGACTTCTCGGGGCTGAACTTGACCTCGGCGCCGCTCGCCCGGACCGTCACTATGCCCGACATGGCCGGCTCGGCGAACTCCTTCAGCATCCGGTCGACCTCGGCCTTGGAGACCGTCGGCTGCTGGGTGGTCGTCGGCACGCTCACCGCGGCCGCGGTGCCGGTCTCCACCTGGGTGCGGTACGCCGCCTGCACGGACTCGGTCGACTTGGCGACGTCGATGCCGTTGCCCGCCTTGCCGTAGACCGGCACGGCCCTGCCGGACTCGAACTTGATCGTGCCCTCGGTCACGGATCCGGCGCCGCCCGCCGCGTCCTCCAGGGCGGCGTGCAGCTTCTCCTCGTCGACCGGCATGACCGGGTCGACGACCCGCTTCTGGCCGAAGAGCGAGCCGATGACGGAGACCGGGTTGTAGTCGCTCTTGGCCGCCGAGCTGGCGGTGGCCTGCGAGTCGAGCTGGAGCCCGGCCTGGTCCGGCTTGAGGGAGACGGTCTCGCCGCCCACCGTGAGCTTCAGCGGCTTGCCCGCGCGGGCGGCGAGCGTGTCGTCCAGCTTCTCGACGGCGTCGTCGCGGGTGCCGCCGCCGATGTCGACGCCGAGCACGGTGGTGCCCTTGGGCACGTCGGAGCGGTTCATCAGCAGGCCGGCGCCGTAGGTGACACCGGCGACCACGACCACGCCGCCGACGAGCAGCGGCAGCTTGCCGCGCCCCTTCTTCTTGGCGGGCTTGGCGGAGCCGGCCGGGGGCGTGGAGACCGGTTCGGGCAGCTTGGGGGGCGTGTGCGGCAGGGGCCCGTCGCCGCCGGGGCCCTGGAACGGCGCGGTGCGCTCGCTCGGTACGACGGGGATGCCGCTGGTGACGGTGTTGCCGGAGATGTTGTCCGGGTTGCCGTAGCCCGGCGTGCCCGGCTCGGGGGCCGGCTTCTGCGGGGTGAGGATCGCGGTGTCGTCGCTGAGACCACCGCCGGGACCGGTGCCGGGGCCCTGCGTCCTGCCGGGGGCGGCGGGACCTCCCGGGCCCCGCACGCCGGTCGGCGCGGGCCCGCGCTGTGCCGGGGGCGCTCCGGTCCCCGCGGCCGCCCCGGGGGCGCCGAAGTCGCCGAGATCGCCGAGGTCGCCCACCGGGGGCGGCGAGAGCCGGCCCTCTCCGGTGACCGGGCCGCCGGTCGGACCCGCGGGGCCCGGGCCGCCGCCGTAGGGGGACTGCCCCTTCGGGCCGGCGCCCTGGGTGCCCGGTCCGTCGCCGGAGAAGTACGGCAGGTCGTCGCGGCGCGGCTCGCCGCCGGGGCCGGTGCCGGGGCGGGCGCCGTTGCCGCCGAGCGGTCCGGCCGCCAGCGCCTCGGTCACGTCGAAGGAACCGGTGCCTCCGCCGTGGCCGGGCGCCACGGGGCCGCCGGTCGCCCCGGGGAGACCGGCGCCGTTCGTGGAGCCGGGCCGGGAGCCGCCGGGCACGTTCATGGAGCCGACGACGCCCCCGGGACGGCCGCTGCCGCCTCCCGGACGCGCACCGGCACCGGACGCGCCCGCGCCGGGTGTGCCGGCCGGGGCACCGGGTGCCGGGCCCGAACCTCCGGGCACACCGGCGCCGTTGGTGGAGCCGCCGCCCTGAGTGCTCTTGCCGGGACCGGACTTGCGGGGCGCGAACCAGTCGCTGGTCGGCTTCTCCTCGGCGGACCCGGCGGGCTCGGCGGGAGCCTCGGGCGCGCTCGTGGGCGCGGCCGCGCTGGGCGCGGGCTGCTCGGCCGTCGTCTCCGCGTCGCCCGCGCCGCCCTCGGCGTCCGTGACGGGCTTGCGCACGACGACGGGCGGGATGGGCCGCGACCCGGGGATGTTGATCCGGATACGGGTCGTCAGCGTCGTCTCGGTCTTGCGCTCCTCCGGTCGCGCGGCCGAACGGCCCGCGTCCGCACCGGCGTCGGAAGCCGTGGGTGTCCCGTAGGGCGGGGTGCCCGACGGGTACGCGGCTCCGCCGCGCCCGTGGGGCCCGGAGGACGAACTGTCAGTTTCACGACTCAAAGCAGGTTCTCCCGGTTGGCTCCGCCGCCCGTCACCCCTTCGGAGCGGGCGGCTCGGCGGCGCGCACCACCATACTGGCCACTTCTCACGCGTATCCCGTGACCGCCGGGGAAACCCACACGGGACTCGCACGAGCACGCTATGGCGAAGTAGTACGTCACTTGCGAAGTCGGGCGGCGTCGCCGTCCGGTTGCCTCACCGGCGCGAGGGTGGCGCACATCACAGCAACCGCGATCCCACCGAGCAGGAAGAGATAGGAGCCGATCCCCGCGGCGAACACGAAGTCGCCCTCGGGGCGGCTGGTGGTGAGCAGCACCACGGCGAGCGCCCAGCCGGCGGCCGGCGCGACGGCGCTGCCCCGGCGTCCCACGGCACGGCCCGCCCCGAGACACAGCCCGGCCTCGGCGGCCAGGGCCAGCAGCAGCCCCCCGGGGAACCAGGCCGGCTGGAGCAGCGCCCCGGCGACGCCGATCACGGCGCCGAGTACGAAGAGCCCCACATAGAGGGCGGCGCGGCCGAGCGAGGGCGGGCGCAGGGGCTGGGCCGGCGCGGAGGTGGCCGGCGGGGTGCGTCCGCTCACGACGCCTCCTGTGTCTCGTGGGTCCCGGTTCCGGTCCCGATCCCGGCGAAGAGGTCGCTCTCCCGCCCCTCACCGGCCCGCTCGCCCCGCACGAGTTCGTAGTACTCGGTGGTGAGGACCGGCTGGGCCAGGTCGTTGGAGAGGACGAAGTACGGTTCGGCGACCGTGATCTGCGTGGCGTGGGCGCGCATCGCCGCGGCCTTGGCGGCGGCGTACGCGGTGCCCTCGCCGCGGATCTCGGTGGTGATCTTCCCGTCGTCGACGACGCCCGGTACGTCCTCGACGCCGGCCGCCCTGTCGAACGGCGTGCCCGGCAGGTCGGCACGGAGGCGTGCGAAGTCGTCCTCGACGCGGGAGCGCGGGACGCGGTTCCAGTACACCTTCTCCACCGGGCAGCCCGCCTCGGCCGCCAGCTCCACCGCCCGCATGGCGATGCGGTGGGCCTGGATGTGGTCGGGGTGGCCGTAGCCGCCGTCGGGGTCGTAGGTGACGAGCACCTGGGGACGTACCTCGCGGATCACCTCGACGAGGAGCGCGGCGGCCTCGTCGAGGTCCGCCTGCCACAGGCAGCCGGGGTCGTCGTTGTCGGGCAGGCCCATCATCCCGGAGTCCGCGAACCGGCCCGGCCCGCCGAGCAGCCGGAAGTCCTCGACGCCGAGGGCGCGCATCGCGTCCGCCAGCTCACCCCTGCGGTGTCCGCCCAGGGCGGCACCGGACAGGTGCGCCAGCCCGGGCGGGATGACCTCCCCCCGCTCACCGAGGGTGCAGGTCACCAGCGTCACGTGGGCGCCTTCGGCGGCGTACCTGGCCATGGTGACGCCGTTGTTGATCGACTCGTCGTCCGGGTGCGCGTGCACCAGCAGCAGACGCCGGGCGGGGAGGTCCGTCATGGGCTCCACCCTATGAGGACGCGTCCTCGTCCTTGTAACGCGGGAGACCGTCCGTGGAGATCGTCCACTCGGCTACGGTGACCTCCTCGCCGTAGACGAAGTCCTTGCGGGTGGCGTAGCGAGGGCCGTCCGGGGTGGCGTGGATGTCGGTGAAGACGGCGCCGGTTCCGGTGCGGGGGTCGAAGACCGCGTAGACCGGCACCCCGATCAGAGGGTAGTCGCCGACCTTGCCCACCCAGTCGTTGTCCGGGTTGGAACGCGAGACGACCTCGATGGCCGCGTGCAGCGTGCGCGGGTCGAAGGAGCCCGGCACATCCATGTCCACCAGGTCGATCACCATCACGTCGGGGCGGCGCATGACGCCCTCGTGCGCGTCCTCGACGTCGGGCTCCCCCGTGTGGGCGACGATCTCCTCCGGCATCACCTTCTCAAGGCGCTTGCGCAGATGCAGGGTGGTCAGCTCGTGCGGACCGATGGGCGCCATCATGTCGTGGACGATCCCTTTCCTGGTGATCTCGAACCTGCCCGGGACGGTGTCGGCGTCGTCCATCGACTGAACGACGTCCCGCATGGCCCGGTAGATGTGGGAGGCGCCCTGGCGTGCGTGGTCCTGTGCGGTGGTCATGGGGCTCGCTCCTCGTCTGTGCCCAGGGGCAAGGATCGTCCCGTTCATGCTAGGCGGCCCGCGGGTGTCCGGTTCGGCAGTCGCGGCAGCGGCCGGGTTCCGGGGCGCGGAAGGCGCGGTCGCAGTCGTCGCAGGTCTGGAGGGGGTGCCGTACGGACGGTGGCGCGGCGGGCGCGCGGAACGGGGGCGGGGGTGGCAGCTGTGCCGTGAGCCGGTGGGCGAGGAGGGCGGCGGGGCGGCGCGGCCCCTCGGCGGGCAGATCGGCGGTCAGGGCGTGGCGTACGGCCGCCGGGGAGACGTCGCGCTCCAGCCAGGCGGCGACTCCGGGGGCCAGGTGGGCCGTGTCGCAGGCGGAGAGGAGCAGGCGGGAGTCGTGGCGACGGAGGTCCGCGAGAAGGTCGGTGGCCGCCTGGAGCAGCGTCTGGGCGGGGAACCCGGGGCGCGGGACGGCGGGGAGCGGCTTGCGGGGCGGGCGCTTCTCTCGTGTGCCCGGCTGCTCGGACTTCTGTTGCCCGGCCTTCTGCGGCTGCTCTCGCGACTCGCACTTCCGGCGGGTCGCCGCGGGCTGGTTGCAGGAGACCGTGCGGGTGACGATGCGGCCGTCGGGGGCCCGTACGCGTTCCCGTCGCAGGTAGCCGTGGGCTTCCAGTTCGCGCAGGGCGGCGGAGATGCGGGTGGCTCCCTCGGGGAAGCGGGCGACGAGGGTCTTGATGTCGGCCTGGGCGCCCTTGGGCAGCGACTGGAGGTGGAGGCCGAGCCCGATCGCGAGCAGCGACAGCTCGGCGTGCTGGGCCAGGTGGTTGCCGACCACCGTGAAGCGGGTGGTGTGGCGGGTGTTGTCGTGCACGAGCCCGCCGGTGTTCGAACGCCGCCGGTTCGGGTGCTTGTTGCCCGCAGGGCGGGCCTGGGCGTGCGGGGGCGCGCTAGGGTTCTGGGTACCCATCGGGAAGGTTCTCTCTTCCTCGGTGGTCAGGCCCTCGCATTGGGATTGCCGTCCCGGCGGGGGCCGTCGCATGTCTGCTGTTGTCCTGCGCCGAGCGTGGAGCCTCGGCCGCCACGAAATCCAGCCGAGCCCGGGATGTTCACCCGCCCGAGTGAGCTTTGGCCACGGGCGGAGAGGGTGGGGCTTGGTCGGGTTCTTTCCCTCTTCCTTCTTGGTCTTTGGCCGTTTGCGGCACCGGAGCACGAGGACGCGGGTTCCGGTGCCTGAGGAAAGCGCGTCCGGGACTGTCCAGGGCTTGTCCAGTGCCGTCCGGGCTGTCCGTGCGTTGCTCCGGGTAAGGCGTGGCGGTACGGCACGGGAGTACGGAGGGGCGCGACATGTCGGTGGACGTCGAGACGGAGCAGGTGGACGAGCCGGGGTGGGAGGTGGACCCCAACGACGACTGGGCGCTCGCCGTGATCGCGACGGTGGGGCGGCAGTTGAAGCTGCGGCGCGAGGCGGCGGGCATGCGGGCCGCCGACTTCGCGGTGGCGGTCGGGTACGGGGAGGACCTGGTCTACAAGGTCGAGGGCGGGAAGCGGATCCCCCGGCTCGACTACCTGGACACGGCGGACCGCGTGCTGGACGCGGGCGGGCTCATCTCCGCGATGAAGGAGGACGTGCGGAGGGTCCGGTATCCGAAGAAGGTGCGGGATCTCGCGCAGATGGAGGCGCGGGCGGTGGAGCTTCAGCTGTACGACCCGTTGCACATCCACGGCCTCTTGCAGACCCCCGAGTACTCGCGAGCCCTTCTGTCGATGCGGCGTCCCACCTACGCAGCCGACGAGATCGAGCGCTTCATCGCGGCGCGCGTCGCACGCAAGGCGATCTTCGATCGGGAGCCCGCACCCGAACTCGGTTTCATCCTGGAGGAGTGGACGCTCAGGCGCCCACTGGGCGGGAGGCAGACCCTGCGCGATCAGCTCGCGCATCTGCTGGAAGTCAGCGGCTTGCCCAGCATCGAGCTTCAGATGATGCCGATGGACCGCGAGGAACACGCGGGGGTGGACGGCGGCATCGAGGTACTGAAGTTCGCGGACGGGTCGGCGGTCGGGCGCTCGCCTGCCGTCGCCGGTGGACGGCCCGTGTCGGCCCCCAGGCAACTCCGTATCCTGGAACTGCGGTACGGGATCATCCGGGCTCAGGCCCTCTCACCGCGTCAGTCGACAGCCTTCATCGAACAACTGCTGGGGGAGACATGAACCGCGACACCAGCCTGGCATGGTTCAAGAGCAGCTACAGCAGCGGCAGCGAAGGCGACTCCTGCGTGGAGGTCGCCCTCGAACCCCGCGCCGTCCACGTCCGCGACTCCAAGAACCGCCCGGACGCCGGCCCCCGGCTCGCGCTGACTCCGGGGGCCTGGGCCGACTTCGTGGCCGCCGTCAGAAGTTGATGCTCCCGATCATCCCCGCGATGTTCGTCGTCAGCTCACTGATCGTGGGCGCGACGGTCGAGGAAGCCAGGTAGAAGCCGAGCAGCATGCACACCACCGCGTGCCCCGCCTTCAGACCGGACTTCTTGACCAGCAGGAAGACGATGATCGCCAGCAGCACAACCGCCGAAATCGAGAGTGCCACGGCGGCTCACCTCCAATAGGCCCAGGGACATGGGGGGGTCGGTCGCAGTCGGAGCTTGGGACAGTGCACGCAGATAAATCCACGCTGCGGGCACCTGGTTGATACCCACTATGCGCTAGTGATCATAACTATCCGTGCGCGCGCATCTCTCGGCGCACGGCCGCACAAGGGGGCGCATGGCCAATATGGTCGAGGCATGACGACCGAGTCCGACTCCTTCCCCAAACGGCACGCCCGCACCCAGCGGTTCACGCTCGGCGCGCCGCGTTCGTTCACCGTGGCGCCCGACGGTTCACGGGTCGCCTTCCTGCGCTCCGGCTCCGGCACGGACCGGGCCAACTCCCTCTGGGTTCTCGACATCGACGGGGGCACGGAGCGCGTCGCCGCCGACCCGCGAGCCCTCCTCGGCGGCGCCGAGGAGGCCCTGTCGCCCGAGGAACGGGCACGGCGCGAGCGCAGCCGTGAGGGAGGTGCGGGCATCGTCGGATACGCCACCGACTCGGCGGTCGAGCTGGCCTCCTTCGCCCTCTCCGGGCGGCTCTTCGCGGCCGAACTGCGGGCCGGCACCGCCCGCGAACTGTCCACGCCCGGGCCGGTGATCGACCCCCGCCCCTCCCCCGACGGCCGGCACATCGCCTATGTCGCGCAGGGCGGCCTGCGGGTCGTGGGCGCCGAGGGGGACGGGGACAGGGCCCTGGCCGAGGCGGACGGCGAGGGCGTCACGTACGGGCTCGCCGAGTTCATCGCCGCCGAGGAGATGGGCCGCAGCCGGGGCTTCTGGTGGAGCCCCGACTCGGACCGGCTGCTGGTGGCACGGGTGGACGACACGCCCGTGCAGCGCTGGTGGATCTCCGACCCGGCCCGCCCCGAGCGTGATCCACAACACGTGCCGTACCCGGCGGCCGGCACCGCCAACGCGGACGTACGGCTGTTCGTCCTCGGCGTCGACGGGGGGCGCACGGAGGTTCTGTGGGACCGGGCACGGTACCCGTATCTGGCGCGAGTGCACTGGTCAGCGTCTGGTGCGCCACTCCTTCTCGTACAGGCGCGCGACCAGCGCAGCCAGTTGTTCCTGGCCGTGGACACGGTGTCCGGGACGACCCGGATGGTGCACGCCGACGAAGATCCAATTTGGCTGGAACTCTTCCCCGGCGTGCCCTGCTGGAGCCCGTCCGGGCAGTTGGTGCGGATCGCCGACGAGGGGGGTGCGCGGGTGCTGGCGGTCGGTGAACGGCTGCTGACCGGGGGCCAGTTGCACCTGCGGGCGGTGCTGGACGTCGGGGACGACGACGTGCTGGTCTCGGCGTCGGCGGGCGCGGAGGCGGCCGACCCGGAGACGGGCGAGGTGCACGTCTACCGGGTGAACGAACTCGGCGTGGAGCGCGTCTCGCAGGAGCCCGGCGTGCACACCGCGGTGCGCTCCGGGGACGTGTCCGTTCTGGTCTCCGCGACGCTCGGCCACCCGGGCGCCCGGGCGCGGGTTCTGCGGGACGGCAAGACGGCGGCCACCGTCGCCTCGTATGCCGAAGACCCCGGTTTGTCCCCGCGCGTGACACTCACCCGAGGGGGCGCACGCGCTGTCCCGTGCGCCGTGCTTATGCCAACGGACTACCACGGTGACACCCTCCTCCCGGTGCTCCTGGACCCGTACGGTGGCCCGCACGGCCAGCGGGTGGTCGCGGCGCACAACGCCCACCTCACCTCGCAGTGGTTCGCCGACCAGGGGTTCGCGGTGATCGTCGCCGACGGGCGGGGCACGCCGGGGCACTCCCCCGCCTGGGAGAAGTCCATCAAGGACGACGTGGCCGCGGTCGTGCTCCAGGACCAGGTCGACGCGCTCCAGGCACTCGCCGCCGACTTCCCGCTGGACCTGAACCGAGTCGCCGTGCGCGGCTGGTCCTTCGGCGGCTACCTGGCGGCGCTGGCGGCCCTGCGCCGGCCGGACGTCTTCCACGCGGCGGTGGTCGGGGCGCCGGTCACCGACCTGCGGCTCTACGACACCCACTACCAGGAGCGGTACCTCGGCGACCCCGGCGAGCAGCCGGACGTCTACCGGCGCAACTCGGTGATCGACGACGCCGGGCTGGTGGACGCCGCCGAGCCGCACCGCCCGATGATGGTCATCCACGGGCTCGCCGACGACAACGTGGTGGTCGCGCACTCCCTGCGCCTGTCCTCGGCCCTGCTGGCGGCCGGCCGCCCGCACGAGGTGCTGCCGCTGTCCGGCGTCACGCACATGACCCCGCAGGAGTCGGTCGCCGAGAACCTGCTGCGGCTCCAGGTCGACTTCCTCAAGCGGTCGCTGCCCGCACCGTCGTGACGACTTGCGTCACCCGTACGCCAACCGCCTTAACACACAGGCAACTTCGCCGAAGCGGCTCCGATATACGGACGCGCGAGGCTGTTCAGCGTACGGCCGTGCGGGTGCCGTAAGCGGGCCGGGGAGCGCCATGTCACCCCGGCCCGCTGCCGTGCCCGGCGTCGCCGTCCGTCTCGGGCGGCACCACCTGCTTCTCCTCCGCGAAGTGGCACGCCGAGTCGTGGGCCGCGGGTCCGGAGACCGAGCGGAACTCCGCGGGGACGGCGAGGGCCGGTACCTCCAGCGCGCACCGCTCCTTCGCCTTCCAGCAGCGGGTGCGGAAGCGGCAGCCGGAGGGGATGTTCGTCGGGGACGGGACGTCGCCGGCCAGGATGATCCGCTCCCGGCGCTCCCGGGCCTCCGGGTCGGGCACCGGTACGGCGGACAGCAGGGCCTGGGTGTAGGGGTGGGTCGGGTGGTCGTAGATCTCGGCGTCCCGGCCGGTCTCCACGATGCGGCCGAGGTACATCACCCCGACCCGGTCGGAGATGTGCCGGACGATCGACAGGTCGTGCGCGATGAAGATGTAGGACAGGTCGAACTCGTCCTGGAGGCGGCCCATCAGGTTGATCACCTGGGCCTGGACGGAGACGTCGAGGGCCGAGACGGGTTCGTCGGCGACGATGATCTCCGGACGCAGGGCGAGGCCGCGCGCGATGCCGATGCGCTGGCGCTGGCCGCCGGAGAACTGGTGGGGATAGCGGTTGATGTACTCCGGGTTGAGGCCGACCACGTCCAGGAGGTGCTGGACGCGGGCCCGCCGGTCGCCCTTCGGCGCCACCTCCGGGTGGATGTCGTACGCCTCCCCGATGATGTCGCCGACCGTCATGCGGGGGTTGAGGGAGGTGTAGGGGTCCTGGAAGACCATCTGGATGTTCCGGCGGACCGCCTTGAGGGCCTTGCCGGACAGCCGGGTGACGTCCTCGCCCTTGTAGCGGATCTCGCCGGCTGTCGGCTTCTCCAGGTTGACCAGCATCTTGGCGACCGTGGACTTGCCGCAGCCGGACTCGCCGACGATGCCGAGGGTCTCGCCGCGGTCGAGGTGGAAGTCGACGCCGTCGACCGCCTTCACCGCGCCGACCTGCTTCTTGAAGAGGATGCCGGTCGTCAGCGGGTAGTGCTTGACGAGCCCGGTGACCTGAAGGATCGGCTCAGCCATGCAGGCACTCCCTCCAGAAGTGGCAGGCGCTGCCCCGCTCCGCGTCGGACTCGGTGACGTCGTACAGCGGCGGTACGTCGGTGCGGCAGACGTCCTGGGCCATCGGGCAGCGCGGGTGGAAGGCGCAGCCGGGCGGGATGCGGGTGAGGTTGGGGGGCAGGCCCTTGATGGCGTACAGCTCCTGGCCCTTCTGGTCCAGGCGCGGGATCGACTCCAGCAGGCCGCGGGTGTAGGGGTGGGCGGGGTTCTTGTAGATGTCGTGGACCGGGGCGGTCTCGACGATGCGGCCCGCGTACATGACGGCGATCTTGTCGGCGACGTCGGCGACCACGCCCAGGTCGTGGGTGATGAGGATGAGGCCCATGTGCAGCTCGCGCTGGAGTTCCGCGAGCAGGTCCATGACCTGGGCCTGGACGGTGACGTCGAGGGCGGTGGTCGGTTCGTCGGCGATGATCAGCTTGGGCTCCAGGGCCATCGCCATGGCGATCATGATGCGCTGGCGCATGCCGCCGGAAAACTGGTGCGGGTACTGCCGCACCCGCTCCTTCGCGGCCGGGATGCGGACCCGGTCCATCAGCTCGACGGCCTTGGCGCGGGCGTCCTTGCGGGACATGCCCCGGTGCACGGTGAACATCTCGCCGAGCTGGTCGCCGACGGTCAGGACCGGGTTCAGCGAGGACAGCGCGTCCTGGAAGATCATCGCCATCTCGGCGCCACGGACCTTCCTGCGCTCCTCCTCCTTCAGCTTCAGCAGGTCCCGGCCCTCGAAGAGGACCTGGCCCGAGGTGATCCGGCCCGGCGGGATGTCGAGGATGCCCATGATCGTCTGGGCGGTGACGGACTTGCCGGAGCCGGACTCGCCGAGGACGGCCAGGGTCTCGCCCGCGTCCACGCCGTAGCTGACGCCGTTGACGGCCCTGGCGACACCGTCCCGGGTGTGGAACTCCACGTGCAGGTCGCGCACTTCGAGCAGCATGGCGCCGGCTCACCTCAGCTTCGGGTCGAGGGCGTCGCGCACCGCGTCGCCGAGCATGATGAACGCGAGGACGGTGACGGCCAGCGCGCCCGACGGCCACAGCAGGGCGTGCGGGGCGTTGCGGACGTAGGGGGCGGCGGCGGAGATGTCGATGCCCCAGGAGACGCTGGGCGGCTTCAGGCCTACGCCGAGGAAGGACAGGGTCGCCTCCAGGGAGATGTAGGTGCCGAGCGCGATGGTCGCCACGACGATGACGGGAGCGACGGCGTTGGGCGCGATGTGCCGGAGCAGCAGCCGGGAGTTGGAGGCGCCGAGGGCGCGGGCGGCCTGGACGTAGTCGTTCTGCTTGGCGGTGATGACGGAGCCGCGGGCGATGCGGGAGATCTGCGGCCAGCCGAGCAGCACGATGAAGCCGATGACGGGCCACACGGTGTTGCTGGTGATCACGGAGAGCAGCACCAGGCCGCCGAGGACGACCGGGATCGCGAAGAAGATGTCGGTGATCCGGGACAGCACCGCGTCCCCGCCCCCGCCGAAGAACCCGGCGAGCCCGCCGAGCACGCTGCCGAGGACGGCGACCCCGAGGGTGGCGAGGACACCGACCGCCACGGAGGTACGGGCGCCGTAGACGGTGCGGGTGTAGACGTCGCAGCCCTGGCCGTTGAAGCCGAAGGGGTGGCCGGGCTGGGAGCCCTCCTGGGCCTTGGCGAGGTCGCACTTGAGGGGGTTGCCGGAGGCGATCAGCGACGGCCAGATGGAGATGACGATCAGGAAGAGGATCACCAGCGCGGAGATGATGAAGACGGGGTTGCGGCGCAGGTCGTGCCACGCGTCGGACCAGAGGCTGCGGGGCTTGTCCTGCGGGCTGCCGCCGTCGGGGCCCGGTGCCTTCTCCAGGGTCACGGCCTCGCTCGCGCCCAGGTCCATGGTGCCGCCCATGCCGGTGCCCGCGATGGCGCGCTCGGGCTCGTAGGGCTCCTGTTCAGGCATAGCGGATCCTCGGGTCGAGTACGGCGTACAGGAGGTCGACGACGAGGTTGGCGACGAGGAAGACGAGGACCAGGACGGTGACGAAGCCGACCACGGTCTGCGTGTTCTGGCGCAGGATGCCCTGGTAGAGCTGGTAGCCGACGCCGTGGATGTTGAAGATCCGCTCGGTGACGATGGCGCCGCCCATCAGGGCGCCGATGTCGGTGCCGATGAAGGTGACGACGGGGATGAGGGAGTTGCGCAGCAGGTGCCGGGTGATGACCCGGTGGCGCGGCAGGCCCTTGGCGATGGCCGTGCGGACGTAGTCGGAGCGCCGGTTCTCCGCGATGGAGGTGCGGGTCAGCCGGGTGACGTAGGCCAGGGACACCGAGGCGAGGACCAGGCCCGGGACGATCAGCTCGTCGAAGGGCGCCTCGGAGGAGACGGCCGGGTCGATCCAGCCCCACTTGACGCCGAGCAGCAGCTGGAGCAGCAGGCCGGTGACGAAGGTGGGCACGGAGATGACGACCAGGGTGAGCAGCAGCACCCCGGTGTCGACGGGGCGGCCGCGGCGCAGGCCGGTGACGACGCCGAGGACGATGCCGACGACGATCTCGAAGAGGATCGCGATGATCGTGAGCCGGATGGTGACCGGGAAGGCCGTCCCCATCAGCTCGGTGACCGGCTGGCCGTTGAAGGCGGTGCCGAAGTCGCCGGTGAAGACGTTGCCCATGTAGGTCAGGTATTGCTGCCAGACGGGCTTGTCGAGGCCGAACTCCTTCCGCAGCTGGGCCGCGGTGGCCGGGTCGCACTCCCGGTCGCCGCAGAGTCCCGCGACGGGGTCGCCCATCACGTTGACCATCAGGAAGATCAGCAGCGTGGCCCCGATGAAGACCGGGATCATCTGGAGCAGCCGCCGGACGACGTAGCGTCCCATGGCGCCCCCTCAGCTCACCTTGATCTCGTTGTACACCGGGACGCTGAACGGGTTGAGTTCCACGTCGGTGAGGCGGTCCGAGTAGCCGGCGCTGCCGTTCTGGTACCAGAGCGGGATGGCGGCCATGTTGTCGCGGACGACCTCCTCGGCCTGCTGGAAGGTCTTGACGGCCTCGGCCTCGTCCGTCTGGCCGTTGGCCTTGTCGACGAGGTCGTCGAACTCCTGGTTGGACCACTTGCCGTCGTTCGAGGAGGCGTTGGTGTAGTAGAGCGGCTGGAGGAAGTTCTGGATGAGCGGGTAGTCCATCTGCCAGCCGGCGCGGAAGGGGCCGCTCATCTTCCGGTCGGTGATCTGGCTGCGGAAGTCGGCGAAGGTGCCGACCGGGTTGCCGACGCAGGCGCGGTCGTTGTCCAGGGCGTTGTTGATGGAGTTGCAGACCGCGTCGACCCACTGCTTGTGGGAGCCGGTGTCGGCGTTGTAGGTGATCTTGACCTGGCCGCCGGGGAGGCCGCCACCGTCCTTGACCAGCTTCTTCGCCTCTTCGGGGTTGTAGTCGCAGGCGTCGCCGCAGAGGCCCGCCTTGTAGCCGCCGTCCTCGCCGAGGACCGGCGAGGTCCAGTCGGTGGCCGGGGTACGGGTCTGCTGGAAGATCGTGTCGGTGATCTGCTTGCGGTCGATCGCCATGGACAGGCCCTTGCGCACCTTCTCGGACCCGGACTTGTTCCAGTCGCCGTCGTAGAACGGGAAGGCGAGGGTCTGGATGATGCCGGCCGGGGTGTTGATGTACCGGTCGCCGAGGTCGTTCTTCACGTTCTTGAGCTGGGCGGCCGGGACGTCGTCGACGAGGTCGAGGTTGCCGGCGATCAGGTCGGTGTAGGCCGTGTTGTTGTCGGTGTAGACCTTCAGGTCGACGCCGCCGTTCTGGGCCTTGTCGTCGCCGGGGTACTGGTCCCAGGTGCGCAGCGACATCTGGTTGCCGCGGGTGTAGTTGTCGACCTGGTAGGGGCCGTTGCCGACGGGCTTCTGGAGCCAGGCGTCGTGGTCGTCGAAGAACGCCTTGGGCAGCGGCGCGAAGGCGTTGTAGCCGAGGGTGTCGGGGAAGCTGGAGAACTTCTGGTTGAGCTTGACGGTGAAGGTGCGTTCCCCGGTCACCTTCAGCCCGGAGAGCCTGTCGGCGCTCTGGTCGCCGCCGTCCTCGGGGTGCACCTTGTCGTAGCCGTCGATGTAGGCGAAGAAGTAGGCGTTGCGCTGGTTGTTCTTCAGGCTCGCGCCGTAGTTCCAGGCGTCGACGAAGGACTGGGCGGTGACCTTCTCGCCGTTGCTGAAGGTCCAGCCGTCCTTGACGGTGATGTCGTAGGTCTGCGAGTCGGAGGTCTCGATCTTCTCGGCGAGCATGTCCTTGGCCTCGCCGGTCTTCGGGTCGTACTTCTTCAGGTTCCGGAAGATCATGTCGAGGACCTTGCCGCCCTGCACCTCGTTGGTGTTGGCCGGCTCCAGCGGGTTCTGGGGGTCGCCCCACGAGGAGCTGAGCACGCCGCCGCTGTCCCCACCGCTGTCCCCGCCCCCGCCGCCGCAGGCCGTCGCCGCGAGGGCTACCGCCGCCGCGCATGCGGCCCATTTGGCGTGCGTCGCTCCGCGCATGGAGTGCCTCCTCGTGCCCTGACTCGTCCGCTGGTGCGTTCCCGCTCAGCTTCGGGGGGCTCGTGGCACGGCGCACACCCGTACGGTCCGTACGGGTTGCGGATGTCCGCCGGACGGGTGTCGGCGGTGGGCGGGCACGACGAAGGCGGGGACGGAAGTGATGCTCCCGTCCCCGCCTCTGTCGTCGGTTCAGCTCTTGGTGAGCGTCGTTCCGCCGTCGGCGTCGTCCTCCAGCGCCTTCAGACCCGGGTCCATGACGATGTCCACGTCCCTGGCCTCGGTCGTGGGCTCCTCCGGGAAGTGGCAGGCCGTCAGGTGGCCCGCGCGGTTGCCGGAGAGCTGCACCAGCGGCGGCTCCTCGGTGGCGCACTTGTCCTGCGCCTTCCAGCACCGGGTGCGGAACCGGCAGCCGGACGGCGGGGCGACCGGCGAGGGCACGTCGCCCTGCAGGCGGATCCGCTCCCGCTTCTCCGCGTCGAGGTCGACCTCCGGCACCGCCGACAGCAGGGCGTGCGTGTACGGGTGGCGGGGCCGGTTGTAGAGCGAGTCGCGGTCCGCGATCTCCACGACCTTGCCGAGGTACATCACCGCGACGCGCTGCGAGAAGTGCCGCACGATCGCCAGGTCGTGGGCGATGAACACGAACGCGATGCCCATCTCCCGCTGCACTTCCTGCAGCAGGTTGACCACCTGGGCCTGGATCGACACGTCGAGGGCCGAGACCGGCTCGTCGGCGACGATGAGCTTCGGCTCGAGGGCGACGGCGCGCGCGACGCCGATGCGCTGGCGCTGACCGCCGGAGAACTCGTGCGGGAAGCGGTTGTAGTGCTCCGGGTTGAGACCGACGATCTCCAGGAGCTCGCGGACGCGCTTCTCCCGGCCGCCGGGCGGGTTGATCCCGTTGATCTCCATCGGGCCGGAGATGATCGTGCCCACGGTCTGCCGCGGGTTCAGCGACGCGTACGGGTCCTGGAAGATCATCTGGATCTCGGACCGGATCGGCGCCAGCTGCCGCCGGTTGGCGCGGGTGATGTCCTGGCCCTTGTACTCGATCGTGCCCTGCGTGGGCTCGTAGAGACGGGTCAGCAGCCGGCCGGTGGTCGACTTGCCGCAGCCGGACTCGCCGACGAGGCCCAGGCTCTCCCCGGGGTAGACCTCGAAGTCGACGCCGTCGACGGCCTTGACGTGGCCGACGGTGCGTTTGATCGGGAAGCCGCCCTTGATGGGGAAGTGTTTCGTCAGGCCCCTGACCTGGAGAAGCGGCGCGGTGTCGCCGTCCCGCTGCTGCGGGAACGAGTCGGCCACCGCCGTGGTGGTCTTGGTGTTGTCGCTCATGGTGATGCCCCAGTCGCCGGTTTCCGCTCAGCCCAGCCGGGGCTGAATCTTCTCGATGAACACCTGCTGCCGCTGGTCTCCCGTCAGGTGACAGGCGGCGGCGCGGCCCCCGGGGAGCACCGGACGCTCACCGGAGCACCGGGTGCCGGAGACCAGGTCGGTGAAGCCGCACCGCGGGTGGAAGGCACATCCCGAGGGCGGGTTCATCAGCGAGGGCGGCGATCCCGGGATCGGCATCAGCGGCTCGTCGATGTCCGAGGAGAGACTCGGCATCGATCCCAGCAGACCCCAGGTGTACGGGTGCTGCGGCGCCTTGAGCACCTCGCGCACCGTGCCGCGCTCGACGGCCCGGCCCGCGTACATGACCAGGATGTCGTCGGCCATGTTGCCGACCACGCCGAGGTCGTGGGTGATCATGATGATCGCGGAGCCGAACTCCTGCTGGAGGTCCTTGAGCAGGTCGAGGATCTGCGCCTGCACCGTGACGTCGAGGGCCGTGGTCGGCTCGTCGGCGATCAGCAGGTCCGGGTTGCAGGAGAGCGCCATGGCGATCATGGCGCGCTGCCGCATACCGCCGGAGAACTGGTGCGGGTAGTCGTCGACCCGCTTCTCCGGACTCGGGATGCCGACCTTCTGGAGCAGGTCGATGGCGCGCACCCGGGCGTCCCGCTTGGACGCGCCGTTGTGCTTCATGAACGGCTCGCCGATCTGCCGGCCGACCGTGTAGTACGGCGACAGCGCGGTGAGCGCGTCCTGGAAGATCATCGCCATCTTCTTGCCGCGCAGCTTCTCCAGCTGCTTCTCACTGGCGTCGGTCAGCTCCTGGCCGTCCAGGGTGATCGAGCCGTCGATGGCGGTCTTCCGGCGGTCGTGCAGGCCGAGGACGGCCAGGTTGGTCACCGACTTGCCGGAGCCGGACTCGCCCACGATGCCGAGGGTCTTGCCGCGCTGAAGGTCGAAGGAGAGTCCGTCCACGGCCTTGACGACGCCGCCCTCGGTGGAGAAGTGGACCTTGAGGTCGCGCACCGAGAGAAACGCGTCCCCCGCGGCGGCGGCCGGGGCCTCTTCGGGCTTGGTCTGAGTGGTCACGGTGGTTCTCCTAGGACAGGCGCACGCGCGGGTCGATGACGGCGTACAGGGCGTCCACGATCAGGTTGAAGACGATGATGAGCGCGGCGCTGATCAGCATGACGCCCATCAGCATCGGCAGGTCCTTGTTGATGACGGATTCCAGCGCGAGCCGGCCGATCCCGGCGAGGCCGAACGTCATCTCCGTCACCATGCCGCCGCCCATCAGCGCGGACAGGTCGATACCGAGGATGGTGACGATGGGGACGAGCGAGCCGCGCCACGCGTAGCGGAAGAAGGTGTAGTTGCCCGACATGCCCTTGGCGCGGGCCGCCTTCACGTGTTCTTCCTGTAGCTGCTCGATCATCGACGAGCGGCTCATGCGGGTGTAGTTGGCGGTGAAGATGGTCGCCATGACGAGCCATGGGATCAGCAGACCCGCGAACCACCCTGCGGCGTCCTCCGAGATCGGCACGTACTTCGGCTTCTCCAGCCAGCCGGTGCTGTAGACCAGGGCCAGCAGCACGAGCGGGCCGAGGAAGTAGATCTGAAGGGAGCTGATGACCAGCGAACCGGAGCTGAACACCTTGTCGATCCACGTACCGCGGTTCCTGGCGGCCAGCAGACCGGCGCCGAGGCCGACGATGAGGAAGACCACGAGGCTTCCGACGGTCAGCGAGACCGTCAGCGGGAAGCGGTCCATGATCGTGTCCCAGACGTTCTGGTTGTTCGCGAAGGAGACGCCGAAGCACGGGGCAGCGCAGTGTCCGACGGCGAAGTCACGGCCGGCGAAGATGCCGATCAGGAAGTTCCAGTACTGGACGGTGACCGGCTTGTCGAGGCCGAGGTTCTTGTGAATGACGTCCAGCGCGTCCGGAGTGCAGTTCTTGCCACACGCCAGCAGGGCCGGGTCCTGCGGGATCGCGAAGAACATGAAGAAGGTGAAGGCACTGATCAACACCAGGATCAGCACCGCGCCGAAGGACCGGCGAATGAGGAATTGAAGCATGGCAGACAGCTGCTCTCAGGACTGCGGCAGTCGGATGGGGAGGTCTAAAGGAATCCGGGCCCGGTGGGGGCGCTCCGCCGCGCGCCCCCACCGGTTTCCCGACCGAACGGACTACTTCTTGAGGAAGACCCGGGTCACGTCCACGTAGCTCGAGTCCGAGCTGTAGCGGATGCCGCCGATGTTCGAACCGAAGATCTGGAAGACCTTGGTGTAGTAGATCGGGGCGGCCGGGTTGACTTCCTTGGAGATGTACTCGTTCAGCTCGGCCCAGGCCTTCGTGGCCTCCGCCGGCTCGGCGATCTTCTGGATGCGCTTGATCTCGGAGTTGACGTGGTCGTCGTTGATGTGCGAGTAGTTCGACGCGCCGTCCTGGATCTGCGTACCGTCGTACACCGGCGGGATGACCGTGGAGGCGGACGGCCAGTCCTGGCCCCAGCCGGTCATGTAGAGGTCGTAGCCGTTCTTGACCTTGCCGACCTGCTCGTACCAGGTGGCGGAGTCGATCTCCTTCTTCTGGATGTCGAGACCGATCTTCTCCAGCGCGGTGGCGATCAGGACGGCCTGCTTCTGGCGGGTGGGCGTGTTGCCGTAGGCGTAGACGAGGCTCTTGCCCTCGAAGCCGCCCTCCTTGATCAGCTTCTTGGCGGCCTCGATGTCACCGTTCGGCTTCTTGGCGCGGTTGAACGGGTCGAACTCGCCGTCGTAGCCCGGGGTCGTGGGCGACATCAGGGAGTTGGCGACCTCACCGCCGTAGGCTCCACCGTCGGCCTTGAAGACCGAGTCGGAGGGCAGTGCCAGGGTGATCGCGTCACGGAGCTTCTTGTCCTTGATGCGGTCCAGGTTGAAGTTGAGCTGCCACACGTAGGGGGCGTAGCCCTGGATCGTGCGGTTCTGCATCGCCTGCTTGTCGCCGACGACCTTCTGGAGCTGGGTGGTGGCGACCTGGCCCGTGAACATCATCGCGTTCTTGGCCTCGCCCTGGTCGGCGAGGAGGGTCTTGGTCTGGTCCTCGTCGTCGTGGTTCATCGAGATGTTGAACCCGTCGACGTACTGGTGGCGCACCGAGTCGGACTTGGGGTCCCACTGGGTGTTCTTGACCAGCTTCATCGACTTGCCCGGCTTGAAGTCGGCGATCTTGTACGGGCCGACGGCGACGGGGGCGGAGTCGTACTTCGCCTTGGTGTCCGTCTCCTCCGGCACGACGCTGTAACCGGGCATGGTCAGCATCTGCGGGACGTCCGGGCGGGCTTCCTTGAAGTGGAAGACGATCGTCTTGTCGTCCGGCGTCTCCAGGACGGTGTCGGGCAGGTGCTTGCCCTTGTCCGGACCCGCGTAGGCGTCGCGGTAGGTGGTGCCGTCACCGGACAGCCACTGCTGGAGGTAGGTCGGGCCGTCGGTGATGTAGTTCGAGTACAGGCGCTCGACCGTGTTGCGGATGTCCGCGGCGTTGATCGGGTTCCCGTTCGCGTCCTTCAGGTTGTCCTTCAGGGTGTACGTCCAGGTCTTGCCGCCCTCGGAGGACTTGCCCGCGTCGGTGGCGAGGTCGCCCACGACGGTCAGGTTGCCGTTCTCGTCCTCGTCGTACTGGGTCAGGCCGCGGAAGATGAGGCGGCTGAGCAGCTTGCCGTCCGAGACGTAGATCTGACCCGGGTCCAGGTGCGAGAAGTCCGCCTCCTGGTAGACGGTCGCGACGCCGCCCGGCTTGGCGCCCTCGACGTCGGGAGCCGGACCGGTGGACGCCGCGGCGTCACCGATCTTGACCGGCTTCGACTGCGACTTGGCGTCCTCCTTCTGCTTGCTGTTGTCCTTGGAGGAGCTGTCGCTGCCACCACCGCAGGCGGTGAGAGTCAGTGCGCCGGCGGCGACCGCGACTATGGCGGCCGTGGCGGTGCGGTTACGGAAGATGCTCATAGGGACGAATCCACCTGCCTGTGAGTAGTGAGCACTGCTGGTACATGGCCGGGGCCGGGCTGAGCGGCACCGAACCGGCCGGGCGAGGATGTGGGGGGATATCCCCTGGATCTCAGCGGTTCGTCTTGGGATCGAAGGCGTCCCGCACCGAGTCACCGAGGAGGTTGAAGGCCACAATGAAGATCACCATGGCCACTCCGGGGAAGAGCATGTAGTACGGATCCTGCTCGACGATGTCGGCGCCGATGGCGAACATCCGCCCCCAGTCCGGCGTGGGCTCGACGTACCCCACGCCCACGAAGGACAGGAACGCGATGCTGAGGATGGTGCTCGGCAGCGTGAGCGTCGCCTGTACCAGCGTCGGGGTGACGATGTTGGGCAGCAGTTCCTTGCGGAGGATGCGCCAGGGCGAGGCCCCGGAGATGCGCGCCGCCTCGATGAACTCCCGGTCGCGCAGGGACATCGTGGCGCCGCGGACGATGCGGGCCATGCTCATCCATCCCAGGAAGGACAGCACGATGATGATCGCGGCGGCGCGCACGTAGGTGGGCGTCTCCTTGTCCGGGGCGACGAACACCGTGGTGATGACGGGCATCGCCGCGACGAAGAACAGCTGGCTGGGCAGGGCCATGAAGAAGTCGGTGATCCGGCCGAGCCAGTAGTCGATCTTCCCGCCGAAGTAGCCGCCGGCGAGACCGATCAGGACACCCAGCACCGTCATGATAAGGGTGGCGGCCAGTGCCGTGGCCATCGAGTTGCGCATGCCGTACAGCAGCTGGGTGAGCACGTCCCGGCCCAGGCCCGGTTCGATACCGAACCAGAACTCGCCGTCGATGCCGCCGAACGGCGCGGCGGGCATGGTGAACATGTCCAGCAGCTCGGGGTTGTCCTGCCCGTAGAGCGTGTACGGGTCCTTGCCGTACACCATCGAGATCAGCGGAGCCGCCGCCGCGATCACGAAGAAGAACAGGACGACGAAGGCGGAGATCACACCGGCGCGGTCGCGCTTGAAGCGCGCCCACATCAACTGTCCGGGCTTGCGCCCTTCCGGCTCCTTGGTCTCCGGGGCGTCACCCTGCGGCGCGCTCTCTTTGTCCAAGACGGAAGAGGCTTCAGCACCCTCAATCTCGATTGGACTCGTCATGATTCGTCCATTTCACAGGTTGGAGGTCGTCGGGAGTGCACGAGGCCCGACGGCCTTCGCACGGCGTACGTCTTTCGCAGCGCGCGAGGAGAACAACGACTCAGGGGCGGCACCGCCCCCTGGAGAACCCTGGCTCGCGGTCGGAACCACCGACCGACGGCACGCGTCGTCAAGGAAGTTGGCGACGCCTCGCCGCTGCCGCATCAACCGTGGCGGCACGGAACGCACCCGCGGGGCCTACACCTGCCATCGGGAACGATGCGACCCATATGGCGCTTGTGGCACCTCGCATGGGTTCCTCCTCATGAATCCGCTGGTTCACCGCAAAGAGGAGCACGCGACACATCCCGGCCACTCACCGATGACCGGAGACCGCCTGGCGTCCTCGTGCTCGCGAGCCTGCGCCCCGTCAGCGCGTGACCCGTTTATCCGAGCTCTACGCGCCTAACTATCTGCCATCCTCCGGCTAACGAACCACAGGTTCGAGGTCTCGGTTCGATCACAGATAGGGGCCAGATCTTTCAAAATCCGGACAAAGGGTTTGGTGCGAGATCGCTGCGAAACGGACTTGTTACACATCTAACGGGAGTCACTGTCCGTATAACGGACGTCCGCGCGACGGAAATTGATTGCGCGTGACCCTGGAGAGGTGCAAGCTGACAGACAGCTCTGTCTCGCGTCGGACTCGGACCTCGTCCTTGAGCGCGATGCCCCGGGTGCTCCCGCGCAGGTTAGTGCCGACGGGACCGCCCGGCGCCGGCCCGCGGCAAAATCGAGGGTTTTCCCTACTGTTCTCTTCGGCCATACGAAACGGCACCGGACACCACGTCAGCCGTGGTGTCCGGTGCCGTTCGCTACAGGAGGGTCAGCCGTGCTTGGCGCGGCTCGCGGCGCGGGCGCGCTCGCGGGCGTCCAGGTTCACCTTGCGGATGCGGACCGCCTCCGGGGTCACCTCGACGCACTCGTCGTCGCGGCAGAACTCCAGGGACTGCTCCAGGGAGAGCTTGCGCGGCGGGACGATCGCCTCGAACGAGTCGGCCGAGGACGACCGCATGTTGGTGAGCTTCTTCTCCTTGGTGATGTTGACGTCCATGTCGTCGGCGCGGGAGTTCTCGCCGACGATCATGCCCTCGTACACCTCGGTGCCGGGGTCGGTGAAGAGCACGCCGCGCTCCTGGAGGTTCGTCATCGCGAACGCGGTGACGGCACCGGAGCGGTCGGCGACCAGGGAGCCGTTGTTGCGGGTCGTCAGGGTGCCGAACCAGGGCTCGTGGCCCTCGTGGATGGAGTGGGCGATACCCGTGCCGCGGGTCTGGGTGAGGAACTCCGTCCGGAATCCGATCAGACCGCGGGAGGGCACCACGAACTCCATGCGGACCCAGCCCGAACCGTGGTTGGACATGTTGTCCATGCGGCCCTTGCGCACGCCCATGAGCTGCGTGACGGCGCCCATGTGCTCCTCGGGCACGTCGATCGTCATGCGCTCGACGGGCTCGTGCGTCTTGCCGTCGACCTCCTTGGTGACGACCTGCGGCTTGCCGATGGTCAGCTCGAAGCCCTCGCGGCGCATCTGCTCGACCAGGATGGCCAGCGCCAGCTCACCGCGGCCCTGCACCTCCCAGGCGTCCGGGCGCTCGGTGTCCAGGACGCGGAGCGAGACGTTGCCGATCAGCTCGCGGTCCAGGCGGTCCTTGACCTGGCGGGCGGTGACCTTGCGGTCCTTGACGGCCGCCTTGTTGTCCGCGCCCTTGCCGGTGGCGCCGCGGCCGACCAGCGGGGAGGTGTTGGTGCCGATGACCATGGAGATCGCGGGCTCGTCCACCGTGATCAGGGGCAGCGGGACCGGGTTCTCCTGGTCGGCCAGGGTCTCGCCGATCATGATGTCGGGGATACCGGCGACCGCGCAGATGTCGCCCGGGCCGGCCTTCTCGGCGGGCTTGCGGGTGAGGGCCTCCGTCATCATCAGCTCGGAGATCCGCACGTTGGACACGGAGCCGTCGCGCTTCATCCAGGCGACGGTCTGCCCCTTCTTCAGCTCGCCCTGGTGCACGCGCAGCAGGGCGATGCGGCCGAGGAAGTTGTCCGCGTCCAGGTTGGTGACGTGCGCCTGGAGCGGGGCGGCCTCGTCGTAGACCGGGGCCGGGATGTAGTCCAGGATCGTCGAGAAGAAGGGCTCCAGGCTGGTGGAGTCCGAGGGGACCGTGCCGTCGTCGGGCTTGGTCAGGGAGGCGACGCCGTCCCGGCCGCAGGCGTAGACGATCGGGAACTCGATCTGCTCCTCGTCCGCGTCCAGGTCCAGGAAGAGGTCGTAGGTCTCGTTGACGACCTCGTCGATCCGGGCGTCCGGGCGGTCCGTCTTGTTGATGCAGAGGATGATCGGCAGCCGCTGGCTGAGCGCCTTGCGCAGCACGAAGCGGGTCTGCGGGAGCGGGCCCTCGGAGGCGTCCACGAGCAGGACGACGCCGTCGACCATCGACAGACCGCGCTCGACCTCGCCGCCGAAGTCGGCGTGGCCGGGGGTGTCGATGATGTTGATCGTGATCGGGTCCCCGCCGTCCTTCGGGTGGTACTTCACCGCGGTGTTCTTGGCGAGGATCGTGATGCCCTTCTCACGCTCCAGGTCGTTCGAGTCCATCATGCGGTCGTCGACGCCCTCGAGCTGGTGGGCGGCGAAGGCACCGGCCTGCTTCAGCATGCCGTCGACGATGGTGGTCTTGCCGTGGTCGACGTGGGCGACGATGGCGACGTTGCGGATGTCGTGGCGCGTGGCCATATGAGGCGTACTCCCGGAGGGTGTGAGGACGGCCCTCGCGTACGTCCGTGTCACGCGGGCCTGCCGGGCGGTACATGCCACGGCCTCACCCAATGGTACGGGGCCCCGGGCACTGGAGCTTGCCGGGAGGGTGAGGGCGGGCTCAGGACGAGGGCGTGGCCGAGGGCCGGGAGCCGTTCGCGCCCTTCTTCAGGAAGCCCATGTCCTGGTAGACCGGCGTCTCGAAGCCGAAGGCGCCCGCGTTGGCGAGGTTCTTGCGGGCCGCGATCAGCTGGGGGCGCTGGTAGAGCGGGATGGAGCCGGCCGCCGCCCAGATCCGCGAGTCGGCCTTGCGCAGCAGGTCCCGCGCCTCCCCCTCGTCCAGCGTGCCCATCGCCCGGTCGAAGAGCTGGTCGACCTGGTCGGTGCCGACCCGGGTGTAGTTCTGCGCGACGTTCAGCGAGCCGTCGGCGGCCGGGACGGGCTTGGCGTAGATGGGGCGGGCGTCGGTGGCGGGGAAGGCGGAGGCGGGCCAGGAGTAGAGCGCCAGGTCGTACTCGCCGGCGGCGATGTGGTCCTTGAAGTAGCTCTCGTCCGGCACCTTGGTGATGTCGGTGCCGACGCCGATCCTCTCCAGCATGTCCGAGACGCGGTCGGCGACGGTGCGCAGCGCGTCGGAGCCGGGTCCCGAGGGGAGCACGAAACGCAGGGTGAGCGCCTTGCCGTCCTTGGCGACGGGGGCCTCGGCGGCGGCCGGGGCGGCGGTGCCCTTGGGGGCGTAGGCGCCGGGGGCGCCGCCCTGCGCGGTGTTCTTGCCGCTGCTGTGCTTCTCGCCGCTCTCCTGGTCGGTGCCGGCGTCCTCGTTCCTGGCGCCGCCCTCGTTCTTGCCGTCGTTCTTCTCGTCCTCGCCGACGATGTACGTCCCGTCGTCGTCGCCGTCCTCGGACTTCTTGCCGTCGCCGTCCTTGTCGCCCTCGGCCCCGGCCGCCTTCTCGCCCTCCTTGCGCTTCTTCACCGGGCCGCCGGGCACCCATCCCGCGTCCGCGAGCAGGGCCCTGGCCTCCTTGGCGTTCTGCTCGCCGAGCGCGCCGCTGCCGTCGGCGTAGGCGGGCTGACCGGCCAGCGCGATGTGGCTGCCGACCGGCTCGGCCGGCAATCCCAGCGGCCCCAGGACCGCCTTGGCCAGCTTCCCCCGGTCCAGGGCGCGGGCCACGGCGCGGCGGACGCGCTCGTCGGCGAGGGGACCGTCGGCGCCGTTGAGGGCGAGCTGGGTGTAGGCGGGCTCCAGGGACTTGCGCACCTCGAAGCCGCTCAGCGCACGCTGCCTGCGTTCCCGCTTGGCCAGCGCCTCCTCCCGTTCCTCGCGGGCGAGGGTCTCCTCCTCGGCGTCGTCCTCGTCGGATCCCTTGGCGAGCGCCCAGGAGCGCAGCGCCTGCGCGGCGGACCTGCCCTGCCGGCTCGCGGAGGGGCTGCCCTGCGGGCCCATCAGCGGGGTGCCGGTGCCGGCGTCCCGGGGGCCGGCGGCCACGGCGACCTCCTCGGCCGTGTCCGGGTCGATCTCCGCGAGGTCGAGCTCGCCCGCCGCGAGCTGGGAGACCCGCTTCTCGCGGGGGACGGCGCGCAGGACGATCTGCTTCAGCTTGGCCGGCTCGCCCCACCAGCGGGGGTTGCCGGTGAGGACGACCTCGTCCTCCTTGGTGTCGACCTTCTTGACCGCGAAGGGCCCTGCGGTGGTCTTCAGCTCGCGGCGCGCGCCGTCGTTGAAGGCGTCGGGGGTGCCCATGACGTCCTTCGGGTACAGCGGCGTGAACAGGGACTTCCAGTCGGCGTAGGGCCGGCTGAAGGTGACCTTGACCTCCAGGTCGTCGCCGCCGCGCTCGATCTTCTCGATGCGGTCGTAGCCGGCGTTGCGGGCGGTCCAGTACGCGCTGTCCTTGCCGGACAGGGCGCGCCACTGGGCGGCGAAGTCGGCGGCGCCGATCTCGCGGCCGTCGCTCCAGACCGCCTGCTGGTTCAGCTTGTACACGACGACCTGTTTGGGCTCGGTGTCGACGACCTCGGCCGACTCCAGGTAGTCCGGGTTGCGGACCGGGCGGCCGGTCTCGTCCATCCGGTACATCGAGGGCAGCACGGCCTGCGCGACGCGGGTCGTGGTCGCGTCGGCGTCGGACTGGAAGGCGTTCAGGGTCTCCGGCACGGAGTCCGCGGCCCAGCGCAGGGTGGCGCCGTCGGCGATCCGCGCGCGGGCCGCGGCGGCGGTGTCCTGCCCGGCGAGCGGCTTGCCCTTCGGTTCCTCGGAGGTGCAGGCGGCCAGCGCGGGGACGGCGAGCGCGCCCGCGGTGAGGAAGGCGACCGAGCGCATCACAGCGCGCGGTCCGACGCCGACGTGGGACATCTCTGCTACCTCCGGAAGGCCGCGGGCGCGGTGATCGCTCTAGCGGTATTTGGAGTTGATCATTTGTATTCAGCCGGTCTGTGGCCACTGAAGGGGAAAGGATTCGGCAACGGAGGGCGACACGGCGGCGACGGCCAGTAAGGCCACCCGAGTGGAGCAACGGACCCAGGAGTGCATCCACGCGCCTCGATCAATCGGTGCACATCCCTTCCCACCGCCGGGTGTGACGCGCAACACTCGCAGGCGCATGAACGTCGCCATCCAAGGCCGGCCCCTGGCCGCGGCCGAAGGAAGTGAGGTCACGTCATGTCCGTGCACGAGGAACTGACAAGGATCCAGCACACCCTCGACGACCTGTCCCGCTCGGTGGGCCGCCTGGAACAGCAGGTCGGCAGCGGAGGCCTGGAGATGCGCCGGGTCCGCACCGACGCCGAGCACCTGCGCGAGAGCGTCGCGCTGCTGCGGGAGGCCGCCGCCTCGCCGGGCGCGCCGAAGCGGCCCGACCTCGTCACCATCTCCGACGATCCGTACGACCTCTCGCTGTGGACGGACACGGACGACGAGGGACTGGGCGCCCGCGACCGCCACGCCCCCTGAACCCGCCCCGACGACCGGAGTCGCCCAGTGGCCACTGGTACCGAACCTCCAGACACCGACCCCCATCCCCGGGGCGGCGGCGTCCACACCCCGACGCGCGCCGCCATCCGCGCCCCGCACCTGCGCACCGACCGCTGGTGGCTGGCCCCGGCCGCCACCGCCGCGGGCCTGCTGGCCTTCATCGTCTACTCGACCTGGCGGGCCTTCGCCAACGCGGACTACTACGCGGCCCCCTACGTCTCGCCCTTCTACTCCCCCTGCCTGGCGGAGAACTGCGAGCCGATGCGCGGCGGGCCCAACTGGGAGCTGTTCGGCGGGTGGTGGGGCATCTCACCCGCGATCATCATCCTGGTCTTCCCGCTCGGCTTCCGCCTGACCTGCTACTACTACCGCAAGGCCTACTACCGGGGCTTCTGGGCCTCGCCGCCCGCCTGCGCCGTGGCCGAGCCGCACAAGAAGTACACCGGCGAGACCCGCTTCCCGCTCATCCTGCAGAACGTCCACCGGTACTTCTTCTACGCGGCGCTGCTGGTCGCCCTGATCCTCACCTACGACACCGTGCTCGCCTTCCGCGACGAGGACTACGCGTGGGGCCACATGGGTCTGGGCACCCTGGTGTTCCTCGCCAACATCGTGCTGATCTGGGCGTACACCCTGTCCTGCCACTCCTGCCGGCACATCGTCGGCGGCAAGCTCAAGCACTTCTCCCGGCATCCCGTGCGCTACCGGATGTGGCAGTGGGTCGGGAAGCTCAACGCCCGGCACATGCAGCTCGCGTGGGCGTCGCTGGTGAGCGTGGGGGTCGCCGACCTCTACGTGTATCTCGTCGCGTCCGGTGCCTTCGACGATCCGCGCTTCTTCTGATGAGTTCCGACGAGTTCCGATGAGTGAGGCCTTCTGATGTCCGTGGTCGACCGGCAGCAATGGGACGTCGTCGTGGTGGGCGCGGGCGGCGCCGGGCTGCGCGCCGCCGTCGAGGCCCGCGAGCGGGGCGCCCGTACGGCCGTGATCTGCAAGTCGCTGTTCGGCAAGGCGCACACCGTGATGGCCGAGGGTGGCATCGCGGCCGCCATGGGCAACGTCAACTCCGGGGACGACTGGCAGGTCCACTTCCGCGACACCATGCGCGGCGGCAAGTTCCTCAACCAGTGGCGGATGGCCGAGCTGCACGCCCAGGAGGCGCCGCAGCGGGTGTGGGAGCTGGAGACCTGGGGCGCGCTGTTCGACCGGACCGAGGACGGCCGGATCTCCCAGCGCAACTTCGGCGGCCACGAGTACCCGCGCCTCGCCCACGTCGGCGACCGCACCGGCCTGGAGCTGATCCGCACCCTCCAGCAGAAGATCGTCTCGCTCCAGCAGGAGGACTTCCGGGAGACCGGCGACCACGAGTCCCGGCTCCGGGTCTTCCAGGAGTGCACGGTCACCCGCGTGCTCAAGGACGGCCGCCAGGTGTCCGGCGTCTTCGGCTACGAGCGGGAGACCGGCCGCTTCTTCGTGCTGGAGGCGCCCTCGGTGGTGATCGCCACCGGCGGGATCGGCAAGTCCTTCAAGGTGACGTCGAACTCGTGGGAGTACACCGGGGACGGCCACTCCCTGGCGCTGCTCGCCGGAGCGCCCCTGCTGAACATGGAGTTCGTGCAGTTCCACCCGACGGGCATGGTCTGGCCGCCCTCGGTGAAGGGCATCCTCGTCACCGAGTCGGTGCGGGGCGACGGCGGGGTGCTCAGGAACTCGGACGGCAAGCGGTTCATGTTCGACTACGTCCCGGACGTCTTCAAGGAGAAGTACGCCGAGTCCGAGGAAGAGGGCGACCGCTGGTACGAGGACCCCGACCACAACCGGCGTCCGCCCGAGCTGCTCCCCCGCGACGAGGTCGCTCGCGCTATCAACGCCGAGGTCAAGGAGGGCCGGGGCTCCCCGCACGGCGGGGTCTTCCTGGACGTGTCGACCCGGATGCCCGCCGAGGTGATCAGGCGCCGGCTGCCCTCCATGTACCACCAGTTCAAGGAGCTGGCCGACGTCGACATCACGGCCGAGGCGATGGAGGTCGGGCCCACCTGCCACTACGTGATGGGCGGCATCGCGGTCGACTCCGACACGGCCGCCGCGCGCGGGGTGCCGGGGCTGTTCGCGGCCGGTGAGGTGGCCGGCGGCATGCACGGCTCCAACCGGCTGGGCGGCAACTCCCTCTCCGACCTGCTGGTCTTCGGGCGCCGGGCGGGCCGGCACGCCGCCGAGTACGCGGCGGGGAGCGCGTCCGGGACGCGTCCGCGGGTGGACGACCCCCAGGTCGACGCCGCCGCGGCCGAAGCGCTGCGGCCGTTCTCCGCGGAGGCGGAGGCGCCCGAGGACGGCCCGCCGGAGAACCCGTACACCCTCCACCAGGAGCTCCAGCAGACGATGAACGACCTGGTGGGCATCATCCGGCGGGAGCCGGAGATGAAGCAGGCCCTGGAGAAACTGGCCGAGCTGCGGGTACGGGCCCGCCGGGCGGGCGTCGAGGGGCACCGCCAGTTCAACCCCGGCTGGCACCTCGCCCTGGACCTCAGGAACATGCTGCTGGTCAGCGAGTGCGTGGCCCGGGCCGCGCTGGAACGCACCGAGTCCCGCGGCGGGCACACCCGCGAGGACCACCCGTCGATGGACCGCCGGTGGCGCCCGGTCAACCTGCTGTGCTCGCTCGCCGACCCGGCGGGCGGCCTGGGCGCGGCGGACCCGGAGCGCGGCCAGATCACCCTGGAACGGCAGACCACCGAGCCGATCCGGCCCGACCTGCTCGCCCTCTTCGAGAAGGAGGAGCTGGTGAAGTACCTCGCCGACGAGGAACTGGAGGGGCGGTCCGAATGAGCGGCTACAAGGCCCGCTTCAAGGTGTGGCGCGGTGACGTCGGGGGCGGCGCACTGGAGGACTTCGAGGTCGAGGTGAACGACGGCGAGGTGGTCCTCGACATCATCCACCGCCTCCAGGCCACCCAGGCCCCCGACCTCGCCGTGCGCTGGAACTGCAAGGCGGGCAAGTGCGGTTCGTGCTCCGCGGAGGTCAACGGGCGGCCACGGCTGCTGTGCATGACCCGGATGTCCGTCTTCACCCGCGAGGAGACGATCACCGTCACGCCACTGCGCGCCTTCCCCGTCGTCCGCGACCTGGTGACGGACGTCGGCTTCAACTACACCAAGGCCCGCGAGATCCCGTCCTTCGTCCCGCCCGCCGACCTCGGGCCGGGCGAGTACCGGATGGCGCAGGAGGACGTGGACCGCTCGCAGGAGTTCCGCAAGTGCATCGAGTGCTTCCTGTGCCAGGACACCTGCCATGTGGTGCGTGACCACGAGGAGAACAAGCCGGCCTTCGCGGGTCCGCGGTTCCTCATGCGCGTCGCCGAACTGGACATGCACCCGCTGGACGCGGCCGACGACACCGGCCTGGACCGCGGGCGCACGGCCCAGGACGAGCACGGCCTCGGCTACTGCAACATCACCAAGTGCTGTACGGAGGTCTGCCCCGAGGGCATCAAGATCACGGACAACGCGCTGATCCCCCTCAAGGAACGGGCCGTGGACCGCAAGTACGACCCGCTGGTCTGGCTCGGTTCCAAGATCCGGCGCCGGTCCTAGATCACGGGTCCTGACGGACCCAGCCCTCGCGGTATTCGTCCCAGTTCTTCTCGGTCGCCGCGAAGTCGATGTACGGGGCGACTCCGAACAGTTCCCGGTCGGCGTCCGTCCGGGACAGTCCGAGGCGGACGCCGCGGACGGCGGCGGCGACGGTCTCGGCGTGGCCCCAGTGGTCGAAGTTGCTCTCGTGGTAGAAGGGCAGGCCCATCAGCAGGTGGGTGGCGGGCGGCGTGACCTCCAGGGCGAGGGAGGTCTGCTGGGCCACGTAGCCGCCGTAGGTGCCCTCCAGGGGCTGCGCGGTGTCGTACGACATCACGGCGATCTGGTCGACGCGTCGGGCGACCTGGCCGAAGAACTCCTGCGACCACCACTTGGGGTGCTTGGTGAAGAGGCCGAAGACGGAGTGCAGTTCGGGGAGCGGGTCGATCTGGTGGGCGGCGACGGAGAGCTGCGCGTCCCGGTCCCGGGTGACGGCGCGTACGTCGTCCAGGAGGGAGAGGAAGTCCCGGTCGCCGGAGTGCATGGGCTCCAGGTCGAGGTGGACGCCTTCGTAGCCCGCGTCGAGGACCTGGCGGGCCGAGTCGACGACGGCGGCGCGGGTGGCGGCCTTCTCCAGGCGCATGCCGTCGGGGCCCTCGGTGGCGAGGACGTCGCCGAGGAACGCCTGGACGCGGACGCCGGGCAGTTCGCGGTGCACGCCGTCGATCAGCCAGCGGGCCTTCGGGTACAGCGACTTCGGCAGGGTGCCGTCGTGCTCCATCGGGCCGGTGTGGACGTACAGGTCGCGGATGCCGGTGGTCTTGACGCGGCGGGCGAAAGCGGCGAGGTCGGCGTCGTCCTTGCGGCCGTCGACCCAGGCGTGGCCGAGCCAGATCGCGTCGCGGTTCCTGGTGTACGTGCCGTCGGCGGGGTCGCCCATGTAGTTGACGCGGAGGGCGGTCTCGGCGGTGAGGAGGGGGAGGAGCAGGACCAGGAGGACGGCGAGGGTGATGCGGCGGAGCCGCCTTCTTCTCTTGGGTTTCCCACCCGCACCGCTCGTGCCGCTTTCGTCGTCGGGTGCGGATGGCCCCTGTAGGGGCTGATCGCCCTCGGCGGCTGACGGGTCGGTGGGTTTCGGGTCGGTGGGTGTCTGGTCGGTGGTCTGCGGTTCCGTGTGATCCACGGGGGTCCCCTCCCTGCGGCGCGCGTACGCTGCGAGCGTGTGCCTGCGGGGACGAGCCGGACCGGTGTTCCGGTTGCGGTCAGGGGTGCGGTCAGAACAGGCTCAGCAGGGCCTCCGCCGGGTCCGTGAGCTGGGTGTCGCCGCCCGGCAGGGGCAGTTCGAACCACACCGTCTTGCCCCGCGGCGTACGGCGGGAGCCCCAGGCCGCGCTGAGCAGCCCGACCAGTTGCAGGCCCCGGCCGCCCTCGTCGGTGTCGCGGGCGCGGCGCCTGCGGGGCTGGACCAGGCCGGAGTCCCAGACCTCGCAGACCAGGGTGCGGTCGAGCAGCAGGCGGAGCCTGATCTCGCCCTCGCCGTACCGGAGCGCGTTGGTGACGAGTTCGCTGACCAGCAGCTCCGTCGTGTCGACCAGCGGTTCCATGTCCCAGTCGAGCAGCTGTGCGCGGGCCAGCTCGCGGGCCCGGCCGACGCTGCGCGGCTCACGCGGCAGGGTCCAGTCGCCGACGGACTCCGTGGGCAGGCCCTGGACGCGGGCCATCAGCAGGGCGATGTCGTCCTCGCCGTGGTGGCTGTCGAGGGTGTTGAGGACCTGGTCGCAGACGTCCTCCAAGGGCTGGGTGGGGTCGGTGAGGGCGCCCACGAAAGCCTGGAGTCCCTCGTCGAGGGGGTGGTCGCGGCTCTCGACCAGGCCGTCGGTGTAGAGGGCGAGCAGGGCGCCCTCGGGCAGTTCGACCTCCACCTCCTCGAACGGCTCCCCGCCGACACCGAGCGGCAGGCCGGGCGGCACGTCCAGCATCAGCGCGGACTCGCCGGGCTCGACCAGGACGGGCGGCAGGTGGCCGGCGTTGGCGAAGGTGCAACGCCGGGTCACGGAGTCGTAGACGGCGTACACGCAGGTCGCCAGGTAGACCTCGGAGAGGTCGGCCTCGCGGGGGCGGCGGGCGGCCCGGGTGGCCTGCTGGACGCCTCCGGGTGCGCCGAGGCCGCGCGCGATCTCGTCCAGCTGGGAGAGCACCTCGGCCGGTTCGAGGTCGAGCTGGGCCAGGGTGCGGACGGCGGTGCGGAGTTCGCCCATCGCGACCGCAGCGCGCAGACCGCGGCCCATGACGTCCCCGACGACCAGCGCGGTGCGGTGGCCGGGGAGTTCGATGACGTCGAACCAGTCGCCGCCGACCTCGCTGGCCCGGCCGGTGGCCGCTTCGCCGGGCAGGTAGCGGCAGGCGATGTCGAGCCCGGAGGCCTCGGGGTCGCCGGGCGGGAGGAGTGAGCGTTGCAGTATCAGCGCGCGTTCGTGCTCGCGCCGGTAGAGGCGGGCGTTGTCGATGCAGACGGCGGCACGCGCGGCCAGCTCCACGGCGAGGTCGCGGTCCCGGTCGCCGAAGGGTTCGCTGCCCTTGGTCCGGGCGAACTGGGCGAGCCCGACGACCGTGTCGTGGGCGACCATCGGCACGGCGAGCGTGGACTGTACGAGGCTGCCGTCCTCGGCGGGGACGGTGCGCGGGCGGCCGGTACGCAGGGCGTCCGCGCAGGGCGAGTTGAAGGGGTAGTGGTGGACGGCGCCGAGCTGGACGCGCTCGCCGGCGCCGTGCAGGGGCGCGTCGGAGACGGCACTGGAGTAGGCGACGCGGCGCAGCTCCGCGGAGCCGTCGGCGAGGCCGGCCGGGGTCTCGTCGCCGACCAGGAGGCCCTGGTAGAGGTCGACGGTGGCGAGGTCGCAGAAGCCGGGGACGACGACGTCGAGGAGTTCGCGGGCGGTGGTCTCCAGGTCGAGGGAGTTGCCGATGCGGGCGCCGGCCTCGTTGAGCAGGGCGAGGTTGCGGCGGGCGGCGGCGGCCTCGCGGGCGGCGGCGCGGCGTGCGGTGATGTCGGTTCCCAGCCAGGCGACGCCGATGGGGCGGCCCGAACCGCTGTGGACGCGGTAGAGGTTGACCGACCAGTGGCGGCGTTCCTCCGAACCCGGCACGAATCCCGTGACGTGCATGTCCGTGATGGAGTCGCCGCTCTCCAGCACCCGGCGCAGGGTCGCGGAGACCCGGTCGGCCTCGGCGCGCGGCAGATAGTCGTGTACGCCCTTGCCGCGGTGGTCGTCGGGCGTGCCGCCGAAGGTGGAGGCGAACCGCTGGTTGGCGCGGCGCACCCGGAGGTCGGGGTCGATCAGCAGGAAGCCGAACGGAGACTGGCCGAATATGGCCTGCGAGGCGGCGAGGTCGGTCTCGATGCTGCGCAGGACGCGCACGTCGACGACGATGCAGACGGCGGCCTTCTCGCCGTCCTCCGTCCGCGTCGGCATGACGTACACCTCGGCGAGGCCGCGTGTTCCGCGACGGGTCCCCGTCCCGGTCCCGGAGCCGCTGTCCGCGTCCGGCGCGCGGAAGGGGACCACACCGGTCCACTCCCGGCCGTCGAGGATCTCGGCCATCTTCCGCTGGCCGCGCTCCCGCAGGTCGGGGTCGATGAAGGCGTCGATGGGGTCGGTACCGACGGCGTGTTCGGCGGGGATGCCCAGCAGTTGCTCCGCACGCAGGCTCCACTGGTCGACGAGCCCGTCTGCGCCGATGGAGAAGGACGCGACCTTGATGTAGTCGTAGATGGAGCCGGGCGGGCTGCTCTGCCACACCGCGTCACCGAGTGGCGCGTCGTCCGACGGGCCCTCCGACTTCGTGGGCCTCGCTGGTATCTCGCTCACGCGAACCGTCCCCTCCAGCTCACCGCGTCCGGCACCGGTCACCAAAGGCGGCTGCCCGCAGTATCCAGCACTACGGCGCCGCACAACACGGTGTTCACGATCACAGCACGGTCCCGATGGTTTTCGGTCCGGGCCGCGCCAACACTTCCAGTCTTCTAACCAGCGGGCACGGCATCGAATCACGCTGTTCCACAACTGCCACTGGCCTGAACCAGTTGTAGCCGTTCTGTCATCCCGGGAGCGTGAGTTCGAACCACACCGTCTTGCCCGCGTCGCCGGCCCGGGTGCCCCAGCGGTGCACGGAGGATGCCACCAGCTGGAGACCGCGGCCGTCCTCGTCCTCGGGACGGGCGACGCGCTCGCGCGGCGGGTCGGGCAGCGGGTCGGAGACCTCCACCAGCAGGATCCCGGGCGGTGCGGCGGGGCGGCGGAGCAGGCGGACGCCTATGGGGCCGGTGGCGTGCCGCAGGGCGTTGGTCACCAGTTCGCTGACGAGCAGGATGGCGATGTCGCCGACACTGTCGAGGTCCCACTCGCGCAGGGCGCCGCGGACCTGCCGGCGGGCGGTCCGCACGGCGTCCGGCACCGCGGGAAAGACCCACTCCGCGCGGCCGCCCTCGCTGTCGATCACGCCGCTCACTTCCTGGCCGGCGATCCCCCACCCATGTCCGGTTTCATGGGGTTAATGGGCACATACCCGTGATTCGGGCTCGGTACCGCTCGGGAGGGCGCACTGTGTCACGAACGGCGTGCGGGGCGCCCGTGGCGGCACGTTCACGTACCCTTCGCGTCCGTCGCGCCCAGCCCGAGGTGCGCGAGCGCCCGCTCGACGGCCGGCACGTCCTGGTCGAGCCAGGGCACGTCCCAGATGCGGGCGGGGGTCAGCCAGCGCAGGGCGTCGTGGTCCTCGAGGGGTTCGGGGTCGGGGGAACCGGGGAGGAGCCGCGCGGTCCACACGTGCAGGACGAAGGGTGATCTCAGGGGCCATTGACCCGGGACACGCTCCCCGGCTTCGGCCGCCACTCCCAGTTCCTCGCGCAGTTCCCGCACGAGGGCGGCCTCGGGCGTCTCGCCCGCCTCGACCTTGCCGCCGGGCAACTCCCAGCGTCCGGCCAGTTCGGCCGGAGCGCTGCGGCGCGCGGCGAGCAGACGTCCGCCGTCGACCAGGGCGGCGCCCACCACGATCCGTTCCGTCATGCGCCGGAGCCTACGGGCTGCCGGACGGGCTCGTCGGCCCCGGTCAGTCCGCGGTCAGTCCGCCCCGCCCTTCCCGTTCGCGCCGAGCCGCTCGACCCAGTAGAGCTGCTGGTGGCCGCGGCCGTCGAGGGTGTCCGCGATCTTCTGGGCCTCGGCCCGGGTCGCGTACCTGCCCACGCGGTAGCGATTGCCGTTGTCGTCCTGCCGGAAGACCAGCCAGGGAAGAGTGACCGTGCTGTCGTTCATCGCGCCCCTCCACTTCCCGCCCGCGGCTCGTGCCGCGCCCCACCCGCCAAGGAAACCCCGATCCGCATATGCCCGAGCCTACGCCCAACCTTCACGGAGCGAATACGGCTTTACACAAAGAGGTACGCAACCAGCCAGAACGCAGGGGGCGCACGATGCGGAACGCGCCGCCTCCGCGCCCCGATGCGTCCGGTCGTAGGCATGCCGGGTCCAAGGGAGGCCACCTGCGGGAACGACCGGATTGACCGGATTCATGCGCTGCGCGGAGGGCGGGACCGGGCGGCCGGGCGGGCCGACGGGCACGGGAAAGGGGCGCGGGAGGCGCACGGGAGGCGTGCGCCATCTCACACCCCTACGGGGCACCCCAACTCGCCCGGCGGCGCTGCTGGTTGATGAGCGGGGGCGCCGCCGGGGTGACGGGCGGGGGCCGTCGGCGGGTGACGGACGAGGCCGTCGGCGGGTGACGGACGAGGCGTGACCGGCGGACGGACGGGGGCCATCGGGTGGCGGCGGGAGGCGCCATCGGGTGACAAACCGGGACCGCGACCGCCGGACGGACGGGCGGCGGCGCCTGCCGGTGGAAGAGGGCGCTACCTCACCGGCAGGTGGTAGGCGACCCGGTATCGGTCGGCGGGGACGACCACCTCGGCCGTTTCCACCGCGCGGCCCGAGGCGTAGAACGTGCGCTGGACGACCAGGACCACATGTCCGGGGACACCTCCGAGGGCGAGCAACTCCTCGGCGAGGCCGGGGCGGGCGCCGACCTCCTCGGTGACGTTGTCGACGACGACGTCGATCGCGGCCATCCGCTCGACGACGCCCATGCCGCCGAGCGGCCCCTCCTCGGGCAGCATCACGGGCGTGCGGCCGGTGAGGTCGAGCGGCTCCCAGGAGGTGGAGAGCATCATGGCCTCGCCTGCCTCCCGGAAGACGTACCGCGTGCACATCACGCGGTCGCCGGGCTTGATGGCGAGCCGCTCCGCCACGGCGACGCTCGCCTCGGCCTGCTCGCTGCGCGACTCCCACGTGCCGTGCGCGTCGCCGTCGGCCTGCTCCTGCCGGAAGGGGGTGGCGCCCCCGGTCGGCCGGTACCCGGAGCGGGCGACGCGGCGGGGCACGGGCCGCTCGCGCACATACGTCCCGGAACCGGAGCGGCCCTCGACCAGCCCCTCGGCCATCAGCACCTTGCGCGCCTCCAGGGCGACGGTGTCCGAGACGCCGTACTCCTCGCGGATCCGCGCCTGCGACGGCAGGCGGGCATGGGGCGGCAGCAGGCCGTCGACGATTCTCTTGCGGAGATCACCCGCGACACGCAGATACGCCGGCTGCTCACCGAATGTCACTGGCCGCTCCCATCAGGTTGTACAGACAGCAACAGCGTGGCAACCGTAGGTTGTACCAGGCAAGCAAAGGCCAGAGAATCACTCGATGTGATGACTTGTGCCGCCCGAGGGCTTTACGCAGGCACTTTCTCCCCGTTATAGGAGCGATCACACCTCCAGACCGGAGTCACCCCCGCCGCCGTCGCCACCGCTCCCGTACTCCGGCGGCGTGGTGGCCAGCCCCAGGGCCTTGCGGGCGGTGACCGTGGTGTCGGCGACGACGAGGTCGTAGCCCTTGCCGTAGTGCTCGTAGTACGCGTCGACGTCGGGGGCCTTCGCGGCCAGCGCCCACTCCTTCTGCGCCGCCTTGAGGTCCTCGACCAGTTCGGCGACCGGACGGTCGGCGTCGGCGGGCCAGTCGTGCCGTTCGAGCATCGTGACCTCGCCCCTGAGCGCCTCCGACACCTGCCCCGCCCAGACCCGGTAGCCCGCGAAGTCGTCCTCGACGGCCTCCGCGTCGGGCACCTCGTCCATCGCCCGGTTGAGGTACCCCTCCGCCACCAGGTACGTGTGCTGGTCCGAGTCGAGTCCGGCGCCGTCGTTGCGGAGCGAACCGGTCAGCGTGGCCCGCTCGTCCGTGTTCCCGAACAGGCAGGTGATCTCCCGGTCGCCGGTCCGCCAGCTCTCGGAGGTCGGGGTCAGGTAGTACACGTCGACGTCGGCCGGCAGCGCCCACCGGTCCATCGCGTAGGCGTCCTGGAGGGCGTAGCACTGGTCGTCCGCGGCCCGCGTGATCTCCGCGTCGCCGGGGAAGGAGCCGCCCGGCAGCTCGAAGGCGGCGAACACCTCGCCGTCGTGCTCCTCTTCGCAGGACACCTCGTCGACGTCGTACGTCACGCCCTGGAGGGAGCCGCTGGGGGTGGTGAAGCACTGGCCCTTCTCCAGCGCGTAGGCGGTGCCCTCGCCGCGCGCGGCGTCCCGGAAGCCGTCCCAGAAGTCGGCGGCGCCACCCGTGGCGAGCGACACGGCCCACAGGACCAGCCCCACGGAGGACAGCACGGAACCGGCCACCGCGAACCCCTTGCCGCGCTCACCCCGCTTCCTGATCTGCGCCAGCGCGACCAGACCCAGCACGAGCCCGACCGCCGGCACGAAGCACAGGACACCGAGCACGAAGGCGGCGATCGCGAGGCCGTTGACCGACGGCCGCGCGGGGTACGCCCCGTAGGGGCCGTAGGGGTTCCCGGGCTGCCCCGGATGCCCCCAGGCGCCCGGGTACGGCTGCGGAGGCACCGGATACGGCCCCGGCGGCAACTGCTGTCCCGGCGGGTACGGCCCCTGCGGATGGGGCCCTTGGGGCCCGGGCGGCGGCGGTATGGACACGTGTACCGTGCTCCTGTTTCGGACGGTGACGCGAAGGCGCCGCGGAACTGCGGCCGCGCCCCACGCGGTGGCCGGCCGATCACTCAGCGCATGGTAAGCGACCGCCGCTTCGGCCTCCGCGCCGCGTTCCCGCATTCGCGCCTCGTCCTCGCGGCGGGCCGGGTCGCCGACCCGAAGCCCCGCCGCGAGGACGAGTTCGTTCACCGAGCTGCCGTCAGAGCACCGTCGGAACTCCGTCGGAACTCGTCAGAACTGCAGAGCCCAGGCGTCGATCCGCCCGGTGTCCCACGACGCGTTGTCGCTGACGCGGAGCTTCCACGTGCCGTTCGCGGTCTCCGAGGAGGCGTTCACCGTGTACGTGGTGTTGATGTCGTCCGCGCTGCCGCCGGTGCCGTAGGCCTTGAGGGTGTACGCCGTGCCGTCCGGGGCGACCAGCTGGACCTGGAGGTCACCGATGTAGGTGTGGACGATGTTCACCTCGACCGCGAGCGACGACGGGGCGTTGCCCGAGACGCCGGAGACGGTCACCGGGGACTCGACGGTGGCGTTGTCCCGGATGGTGTGGTCGCCGGTGTTCTCGAAGCGGTCCCCGGTCGGCGGGGGCGTGTCGCCGTCGCCGACGTACAGCAGGCGGTTGGGCGAGCCGCTGCCCGGGTTCGTGACGACGCCGGTCGTGGCGGCGGACGTCAGCGCGGTCGCGACCTGCGCGGGCGTGGCCGAGGGATGGTCGGCCAGGTGGAGCGCGGCGGCGCCGGCGACGTGCGGGCTGGCCATGGACGTACCGGAGATGGTGTTCGTGGCCGAGTCGCCGCTGTTCCAGGCGGAGGTGATGGACGAGCCCGGCGCGAACAGGTCGAGGACCGAGCCGTAGTTGGAGTAGCTCGCGCGGGCGTCGCTCGACGTGGTGGCGCCGACCGTGATCGCCTCGGTCACCCGGGCCGGGGACTTGGTGGAGGCGTTGGTGGACTCGTTGCCGGCCGCGACGACGAAGGTGACGCCGGACGCGACGGCGTTGCGCACGGCCGTGTCGAGGGCGCTGTCGGCGCCGCCGCCGAGGGACATGTTGGCGACGGCCGGCTTGACCGCGTTGCGGGCGACCCAGTCGATGCCGGCGACGACCTGGGCGGTGGTGCCGGACCCCGAGTTGTCGAGCACGCGGACGCCGACGATCTCGGCCTGCTTGGCCACGCCGTAGGAGCTGCCCGCGACGGTGCCGGCGACGTGGGTGCCGTGGCCGTGGCCGTCCTGGGCGGTGTTGTCGTTGTCGATGGCGTCGTAGCCGTAGGAGGCGCGGCCGCCGAAGTCGCTGTGGGTGATGCGGACGCCGGTGTCGACGACGTACGCCGTCACGCCCTGTCCGGCGCTGTCCGGGTAGGTGTACGAGCTGTCCAGGGGGCGGTTGCGCTGGTCGATGCGGTCCAGGCCCCAGGACTGCGGGTTGGGCTGGGTGCCGGTGACGTGGAAGGTGCGGTTCTGGACGACGGAGGCGACGGCCGGATCGGCGGCGAGACGTTTCGCCTCGGTCTCGGAGGCCTCGACCGCGTAGCCGTTCAGGGCCTTGGTGTAGGTGCGCTCGATGTCGGCGCCGTACTTCTTCGCCAGCGCGCGGCCCGCCGCGGAGCCGGACTTCGCCTCGTCCGCCTTCAGGGTCACGATGTAGCTGCCGGCGACCGCGTTCGCCGCGTCCGCGTACTGGACGTGGCCCTCCGCCGCGGTGGCGGGGAGCGCGGAGACGAGGCTCGCGGCGAGGGCCGCGGTGGCCACGGCGCCGACGGCGGACAGTCTTCGCCGGTTGGTGCGAGGGGGGTTGTGACGCAGCACTGCCATGTGAGGGGTCCTCCTCAGTCGGTGGTGCGTGGTGGGGTTCGTGCACGCCGAGCAGACCGCCCCCGGAGGCCATTAGGTCATGACCATGTCAAGGTGGGGCGGTTTTGGTGCGTCAGCCGAAAGATTGAGGCTTCCAGAGGAATTGCACAAGGGGCCTGCACGGATGTGCGGTCCCCTGTGTCGTTTGAGCGCACGGCTCGCCGACCGGGTCTACCGGCGCTCAGTCGTCCCTCAGTCGGCTTTCGGCCGGCTCTCGGTCCTCGAACGCCGTGGCCCGGGTCTGCTTCTCCCACGCCTCGACGTCCGCCCGCACCTGGTCCAGATGGCCGAGGACCGCGCCGACCCCGTCGTCGCCGAGCGGCAGACGCAGCGGGGTGTGCTCGGCCGCCAGGGCGGCGCGGATGACGGCCGCCGCCCTGGCGGGGTCACCGGGCTGGCTGCCGTCGCCGCCGGCCACCATCCCGCGGGTCTCGCCGACCTTGGCGTACACACCACTGTCCGCGCTGGTCCCGGCGTTGTCGGCCGCGAACAGGCTGGTCCGGAAGGCGCCCGGTTCGACGATCAGCACCTTGATCCCGAACTCCCGCACCTCGTCCGCGAGCCCCTCGGACATCCCCTCCAACGCGAACTTCGTGCCGCTGTACGCCGAGAAGCCCGCGACCGACATCTGCCCGCCCATGCTGCTCATCTGCACGATCGCGCCCGAGCGCCGCTCCCGCATGTGCGGCAGCACGGCCCGGGTCAGCGCGGCCGGCCCGAAGACGTGCACGTCGAACAGTGCCCGCAGCTCCTCCTCGCCGGTCTCCTCGAAGGCACCGACGTGGGTCCGGCCCGCGTTGTTGACGAGGAAGTCGATCCGTCCGTGCCGCGCCACCACGTCCCGCACGGCGTCCCCGGCGGCGGCCGTGTCGGCGACGTCCAGACGCAGCGCCTCCATCTGGTCCGGGTGCGCGGCGACGAGGTCGTCGAGCGCCTCGGGACGCCGCGCCGCGCCGACCACCACGTCGCCGTCGGCCAGGGCCGCCTCGGCGATCGCCCGCCCGAAGCCGCTGCTCGCACCGGTCACCAGCCACACCTTGTTCATGCCGACTCCCTCGTCACTCTTCCGTCACTCGCGTCCGTCGCATCCCTGCAACCGCCAACCACCCTGCCGGGAAACCCGGTTGCCCGTCCAAGACCCCCGCTGATAACCAACGGGCATGACGACGGACGTACATGTGCGGGAGCTGCGCTACTTCACGGCGGTGGCCGAGGAACTGCACTTCACGCGGGCCGCTGAGCGGCTGTACGTGTCCCAGCCGGCGCTGAGCAAGCAGATCCGGGCGCTGGAGCGGCAGTTGGGCGCCGAGCTGTTCCGCCGTGAGCCGCGGGGCGTGTCGCTCACCGAGGCGGGCGCCGCGCTGCTGCCGCACGCCCGGCGGGTGCTGGCCGGCTGGGGCGAGGGCGCGGCGGCGGTCGAGGCGGTCCGGGCCGCGCGGCGCGGCACCCTGGTGGTCGGCATGAGCACCAGCCCCGGCCGGGACGGTCTGCTGCCGTCCATCCGCTCCCGCTTCACGGCGGCCCACCCGGAGGCGCTGGTGCGGCTGCGGCAGACGCGCTGGGAGGACCCGACGGCGGGCCTCGCCGACGGTACGGCCGACGTGGCGTACGTGTGGCTGCCGCTGCCCGACGCCGACCGCTACGCCTGGACGGTGGTCGCCGAGGAGCCCCGGCTGGTCGCCCTCCCCGAGGCCCATCCTCTCGCCGCGCGCCCGGTACTCGACTTCGCCGACCTGACCGACGAGCCGTTCCTCGCCCTGCCGCCGGAGGCGGGCGTGCTGCGCGACTTCTGGCTGGCGCTGGAGGAACGGCGTGCCCTGGGGGGTGCCGCCGCCCGGCCGCCGCGCATCGGCGCGGAGATCGCCGGCACGGAGGAGACGTACGAGGCGCTGGTCGCGGGCCTCGGCATCTGCCTCGTGGCCACGGGCAACGCTCCGCTGATCACCCTCGGGGGCGTGACCACCCGGCCGGTCCGCGGCCTGGGCCCCAGCCGTTACGCCCTGGCCCGGCGCCGGGAGGACGAGGGGCGGCCCCTGGTGCGGGGCTACCTGGAGGCGTACCGGAGGGTGCGGGCCGGGGGCGAGGCAGGGTGACGGGAGTTCAAGGCGTCGCGGTCCGTTCGTCGTTCACGCCCAGGCGGGCCTGTTCCTCCTCGACGATCCTGCGCGCCAGGTCCGTGTCCGACACGTCCACGGCGTCCGGCGTCGCCTCGGCCACCGCGCTGCGCCGGGCGTAGGCGTCGAAGAGACGGGTCTTCTTCTCCAGGAGCCGCACCATCCGCTCGTCCACCCCGCCGGTGGCGAGGAGCCGGTGCACGCGCACCGGCCTGACCTGGCCCATGCGGTGGGCCCGTGCGACCGCCTGGTGCTCGATGGTCGGCTTGATCTGGGGCTCGCACACGACCACCACCGAGGCGGCCTGCATGTTGAGCCCGATCCCCGCCGCCTGGATCTGCGCCAGCAGCACCGCCGGGCCGGGCACCGCCGTGAACGCGTCGACGAGCGCCTGCCTGCGGGCGGGCGGCACTGCGCCGGTGAGCGGGCCGAACACCGTTCCGTACGGCCGGGGTTCCGCGCCGTCGGGAGCGCCGAGGGCGTCATCGACCACGCGCAGGACGTCCCGGAAGTTCGAGAAGACCACGACCTTCAGCCCGTTCTCCCCGGCCTCCCGCACGATCTCCCGGAGCCGGCCGAGCTTGGCGGACTTCTCGGGGCGGGCGTACGCCGCCCTGCGCATCGCCATGAAGTTGCCCTCGCGCACGGCCTCCCGGTAGGCGTCCTCGTCGGCGGCGCTCAGCTCCTCCCACTCGTCCGTGTGCTGGAGGCTGGGCAGTTCGGTGAGCACGTCCTCCTGGTTGCGGCGCAGGTAGACGGGGGCGACCGCCTTGCGGAAGGCGACCGAGCCGGTCAGCCCGGTGCCGTCCTCCAGCCGGTCCGCCAGCGCGGGGTCGAGCATCCGGACCAGGTTGCGGAACTCCGCGACCCGGTTCTCCATCGGCGTACCGGTCATGAACAGGACGTGCTCGCACCGGCCGGCCCATCGGTCGACCGCCTGCGACCGCAGTGCCTGCGGGTTCTTCACGGAGTGCGCCTCGTCCACGACGAGCATCGCCGGTGCGAGCGGCCCCGCCGGCCCGGCGCCGTCCGGCCCGGCGTCGCCGCCCGGGCCCGGGAACCCGCGCAGGGAGTCGAAGGTGGTCACGGCGACCCCGCCCCGCTCCCGCCAGTCGGCGAACGCGTCCTGCCGGTCGGGGCCGTGCAGCGGGCGGACCGGCAGGGTGCTGCGGGCCTCGATCTCGCGGGTCCAGTTGACCAGGACGCTGGCCGGGCAGACGACCAGGAAGTGCGTGTGCCCGCCGGCCGCCAGGTGGGCCAGGGCCGCGATGGCCTGGATGGTCTTGCCGAGCCCCATCTCGTCGCCGAGGATCACCCGGCGCCGCGCGAGGGCGAACCGCGCGCCGAACGCCTGGTAGCCGCGCAGGGAGACCCGGCGCCGGGAGTCGTCGAGCCGCAGTCCGCGGACCCGCTCGGCGATGTCGTCGGGCAGGAACCCCTCGGCCGCGGCGGTGTCGGAGGCGTGTCCGGCGATCTCGCCCAGCACGCCGTAGTACTCGGCGGAGCGCAGCTCGAAGTCCGTCCAGGCCGCGAGGTCGCCCGCCGGTCCCCGCAGCAGGTCCACCGAGGCCTGGGCCAGCAGTCCGGGCGTGTCCGCCCGCTCGGCCTCCTCGGTGACGGACCGGATCTCCGCCACGGCCTCCAGCGCGCGGGCCTTCTTCGCCCGCCCGGCCAGCAGCAGCCCGATCCGCCCGGCGGCCGGACGCGCGTCGGCCAGCAGCGGGCCGAGCCGCCGTGTCAGCCCGGCCGCCGCGTCGAGCGCCCGCCGCGCCTCTGGGCCCGCCCCGACCAGCACGTGCAGGGCGGCGACCAGGGCGGTCGTGCGCGGTTCGGGCCGGTCCACGTCCAGGTGCACGGCGGCGGCCTCTCCGGCCGCCTCCGCCAACTGCCGTCCGGCGGCGATGATCTGGTCGACGGTGCGCTGTCCCACTCCGGGGATCTGCCGCAGCCGGTAGGGGCCCGCGTCCAGGACCGCGCGGACCGTGCCCAGGCCGCTCTTCTCGACGGCCCCGAGCCGCAGCCGCCCATCGGTGACGTCCTGCAACCGGGTCACGGGGATGGCGTCGAGGGCCTGCTCCACCGCCTCCTCGTGCAGCGGCTTCAGCGCCGCCCGCACCGCCTCGACGGCCCGCTCGTGGTCACCGGCCAGCGACCGGGCCGCCTCGTGCAGCCGCGTGCCGCGTGCGACCGCCTCCCGCTCACCGCGCCCCATCCGGTACCGCGCCCCCTCCCGGCCGCTCCCCGGCCGTCCCTCCGGCCCGCCGTTCAGCCGCTGTGCACATGCGCGCGCACTCCCTGCAGCCCGAACAGGACGAGCAGTTCGACCGCGCCCCCGTCGGCGCTGCCCAGCCAGTGCGGCAGGGACGTGTCGAACTCGGCGGCCTCACCGGAGGACAGCGTCAGGTCGCGCTCCCCGACCAGCAGCCGCAGCCGGCCGCTCAGCACGTACAGCCACTCGAAGCCCTCGTGCGTCTGCGGGGTCGGTTCGAGCGGCGCCGGCCGGCTCGGGATGATCATCTTGAACGCCTGGGTCCCGCCGGGCCGCCGGGACAGCGGCACGAAGACCATGCCGAAGCGCCGGACGGGCTTCAGGTGGATCCGCGGATCACCCGTGCGCGGGGCGCCGACCAGGTCGTCCAGCGGGACGTCGTAGATCCGCGCGAGCGGCAGCAGCAGCTCCAGGGTGGCCCGGCGCTGTCCGCTCTCCAGCCGCGACAGGGTGCTCTCCGACACCCCGGTCGCCGTCGCGAGGTGGGCCAGGGTGATGCCCCGGTCCCGGCGCAGCGCGCGCAGCCTCGGGCCCACCGCGTCGAGTACCTCGTCCGTTCCGGCGTCCATCCGGCCACCTTGCCACAACGGCAAGTTTTCGTGCCACATGGCCGGGGGCCGCTGAGACTGGCGGCATCAACACACGAGCGCGACGACACGAGCGTCACGGCATGAGCATCACGACAGGAGAGGAAGGAGTTCCGATGAGCGCCACCGACGAGGTCACGTTCTGGGACGGGCTCTACGCGGCCCGGCCCGCGGCGAACGACGCGCGGCCGAACCACCGGCTCGTCGAGGCGGTCTCCGAGGTGCCGCCCGGCGACGCGCTGGACCTGGGATGCGGCAACGGCGGCGACGCGCTGTGGCTCGCCCGGCGGGGCTGGCGGGTCACCGCCGTCGACATCTCGGCCGTGGCGACCGAACGGCTCGCCGCGCACGCCCGCGCGCAGAGCCTCGGCCACCTGGTCACCGCCGAACGGCACGACCTGCGCGCGTCCTTCCCCGAGGGCCGGTTCGACCTGGTCTGCGCCCACTACCTGCACACACCCTTCGACCTGGACCGGGCCGCGCTCCTGCGCACGGCCGCACACGCGCTGCGTCCGGGCGGGCGGCTGCTGGTCGTCGACCACGGCTCGACCGCGCCGTGGTCGTGGAACCAGGACCCCGACGCCCGGTACCCGAGCCCGCGCGAGGTCGCGGCGGACATCGGCCTCGACCCGGCGGCGTACCCGGTCGAACGGGCCGACTCCCCGCGCCGCCGCGCGACCGGCCCCGGCGGTCGCACCGCCGAGGTCGTCGACCACGTCCTGCTCGTCCGGCGCGCCGCCTGACGCGGCGGCGACGCGACGCCTGACCGGGCGACGCCCGACGGAGAGAGGTCCGACCGGGCGTCGCCCGACCGAGCGGCCGGGAACGGTCGGTCGCCCCACCCCGACCAAGGAGGTCACCATGCCCCCCGCCGCTCGACGCGCCCGTCGCCGGGACGCCCCGCCGCCCCGGACCGGCAGCAGCGAGGCCGAGACCCTGCGCGGGTTCCTCGACTACCTCCGGACCTCGGTCGCCGGCAAGGTCGACGGCGCCCCCGAGCCCCAGGTCCGTACCGCCGCCGTGCCGTCCGGCACGAACCTGCTCGGCCTGCTCCACCACCTGACCCACGTCGAGCGCGCGCTCTTCCTCGGCGCGGAGGTACGGAACTGGCAAGCGACGTTCCGGGCCGCGCCGGAGGACGGCGTGGCCGAGGTCGTCGCCCGCTACCGGGAGGCCGTCGAGCGCGCGAACGTGGTGCTCGACGCCTGCACCGACCTCGCCGCACCACTCCCCCGGCACCCGTCCGGCAAGCCCGCCCCCAGCGTCCGCTGGGCCCTCACCCACATGGTCGAGGAGACCGGCCGCCACGCGGGGCACGCGGACGTCCTGCGCGAGCTGATCGACGGCGCGACGGGGCGGTGATCAGCGCGTACGGCGGTCAGCGGCGCGGCGGTTGCGCCACCAGGTGACCAGCCACAGGACGTTGACCCCGCCCAGCGTCACCAGCACCGCGGCCGCGTCGGCATTGCGGGCGAGACCGTGCTCCGGCCCCAGTCCCCGCGCCGCCCGCACCAGCAGCGCGACGTCGACGGGGATCGTGACGACGGCCATGAACGTCAGGCAGGCGGCCGTGCCGACCACCAGGACGACGCTGTAGAGCCGCACGGCCCGGCGTTCGTGCGGGGGCAGCCGGGCGCTCGGATCGTCGGCCCGGGTGGCCCCGGGGGTCCGCGGACGGACACGCGGCACCCGCAGCAGCCGCCGCCACCGGTACCGGGCGTACGCGAGTCCGTCGCCGTACGGGTCCCGGCAGCCGGTGAGGTCCTGGAGGACGAAGTAGAGGTCGGTGCGCGTGAAGACCATGCACTGGAAGGGCAGCGGCAGGAGGGACAGCAGCAGGGCCGCGGCCAGCAGCCGGTGGGCGGTCGTGCCGGTGTCGGTCGGGGTGAGGGCCAGGACCAGGGACGAGGCGACGGACAGGTTGAGGGCGGTGCCGGACAGGTAGGCCGTCAGCCGGTGGCGGCGCGGCGCGAGTTCGATGCCGCTGATGTCGGTCTGCATGACGAGGAACTGGAGCCGGGTGCCCAGCCGCATCCGTCCCGGCACACCCGCGGCACGGGCGGTGACCAGATGAGCCAGCTCATGGGCGAGCAGCAGCGTCCACCCGGCCGCCGCCCCACTGAGCAGCACCACGCTGCCGTGCGGGCTCCACAGCAGGTCGCGGTAGCCCGGTACCAGGTCGGGCCGGCGGAACAGGACGACGACGGCGGCCGTCAGCAGTACGCCGACGAGCACCGGCAGCGCCGGGTGCAGGGCGAGCCGGACCCGGTGGGGGCGCAGCCACGGAAGTGACGCGCGCGGCGGTGTCGGGTCCGGCACCGGACGGTCCCCGATCCGCGCCACGAAGCCCAGCGCGGTCAGATCCCCGACGAATTCCGTGACCTCGAAATCCTCGCCGGTCTCGGCGCGCAGGGTCCGGGCGGTACGGGCCACGCTGCACCCCTCGCCCAGGAGTTCCACCGCGCGCGCCCCGGCCGCCGGAAGCGCGACGAAGGTGCGGGTGCTCAGGCGGCCGACGATCCACTCGTCCCGGTCCCGCCGTACCGCCAGGTCGTGCAGCCGGACGCGGGTCGACGGGTCGATCCGGGGCTGGTCGTCGGCGGCGGTGTCCGTCACGAGGGGTCCGTGGGGGTGCCGTCCGCCTGACGCGCCCCGCAGGCCGGGCAGTCGGGGTGCCGCTCCGCGCGCTGCTCGATCGGGTCGCCGGGCAGCATGAGGTTGAGGCCGAACCGGCATCCGGGCTCGATCCGCGGGACGCCGCACAGCAGCATCAGAGCGGCGTGCGCCAGCAGTCCGCCGGAGAGGCCCGCGGTCACCGCGTTGGCCGGATTCCACGGCATCCGGGGTGAGGCGACGTCCTCGTCCTGGCCGGGCGCGAGCCGCAGGTCGCGCCGCTCGATCTCGGCGTCGCGCAGGCACTCCCAGCAGGCGCCCCGGCCCGGTGTGAAGACCCCGACGCTGACGAGGGGCCCGCGATAGCCCGGGGCCGCCGCATCGCGGGAACCGTCATTTTCGCGCCAATCTCGCCAGCCCCAACCACCCCGACAACAACGGACGTTGACAACAGTGACCCGGTGAGCGAACGCTGACAAGAGCACACCGGACACGGTGCGCCACGATCCCACGGGGAGGAGACGGCATGGCGAACAAGATCGAGATCCGTCCGCTGGACAAGAAGGAGACCACCGGCGACAGCGGTGGCAACGGCGGTTCCTGACCCGGTACGCGAGTCGACGCGGAGCCGTACGCGATGAACCGCGCGACGAACGTGGCGACGCACCGCACGATGAACCGCTACCCCACGGTCGCGGAAGTCACCGAGTCGGCGCGGCGGCTGGTCGCCCGGTTCCCCGGGGCCTGCCGCCTGCGCCGCATCGGTGTGTCCCGCGCCGGACGAGCGATCGAGATGCTGTCCGTGGGGCACGGGCCGCGCCACGTCCTGGTGGTCGCGCGGCCGCACCCGGACGAGCCGGTCGGCGGCGCGACCGCTCTGGTGCTGGCCGAGTGGGTGGCGCGGGGCGACGGACGGTCCGCGGCGACCGACCCCTCCCTCGTCACCTGGGACATCGTCCTGTGCCTCGACCCGGACGGCGCCGCGCTGAGCGACGGCATCGAGGCGGCGACCGCCGGCCCCGACCACACCTTGGCCGGTTACTACCGGGCCGCCTTCCGTCCGGTCGCCGCGGAGCAGCCGGAGTGGGCGCCGATCGTCTCGCGACGACTCCCCGAGAGCCGGGCCCTGTTCGACGTCATCGAGGAGCTGCGTCCCCACCTCCAGTGCTCCCTGCACAACGTCGACGCGGGCGGCGGCTGGGTCCAGCTGACCCGCGACCTCCCCTCACTCGCCGCACCCTTCGGGACCTCCGCGGCCGAACTCGGCATCCCGGTCCAGCACGGCACGTACGACGCCCTGTACTGGGACAACCCCGCTCCCGGGATCCACGTCCTGCCACCGCCGGACAGCGCCGCACGCCTGGCGGCCGGGTCCGAGAACATCGGGCTGTCCACCTGGTGCGCGCCCCAGCGGTACGGCGGGGTCACGGCGATCGTCGAAGTGCCCATGTGGGCCACCGACCTGGCCGACGACCTCTCCCCGCATCCGGAGGCCGCACACGTCCTGCGGGACCTGTCCGGGCTGGTCCGCGAGAGCGGCCGACAGGTGACCGCCGTCTTCGACCAGGCCCGCGGATTCCTGCCCCCGGCCGAGGACGACCCGCCCCGGCGCGTACTGGAGTGGATGGCCGACGACCTGTACGACCTGGTCGCCGACTCCTGGACCCGGCTGGCCCGGCAGACGGCCGACGCCTCCCGCACCGGCGGGCCCGCGCCCCTGACCAGGGCCGAGGTCTGCGCCCTCGACGTCGTCGCCCGACGCCAGCCACTGCGCGCGGCGGGCCTGCTGCTGCGACTCCTCGAGGCGTCGGACGACCGGGCCGCCCCGGGACTGCACCGGGAGCTGAGCGGCCTGTTCACCGCGTGGTGCGACGACTTCGAGCAGGCGCTGCGGCTGCGCTGGGTGCCCGTGTCCCATCAGGTGGAACACCAGGCACGGACGGTCGTGGCGGCCGCCGAGTGCGCGCTGGAGACGACCCTCACCCGGTAGGGGCCGCCCCGGGCCGCCGCCGTCGGGTCACCGACAGCGCCCCCGGTGGCGCCGCGGACGGCCCGAGCGCCACGCCGTGGCGTGCAGGCGTCCGTCCAGGTCATCGCGAACGCGGTACGGGGGATCGGGGTGCAGGGCGACGGGCGGGGCGGGGCGGGGCCGTGGGCGACCCGGTGGCCACCACGGATACCTCCCTCGGCCCTCCCCGGTGTCGTTTCCGTCCAAGACGAGCCCCCGGGCCCCGTTCTAACGTGGCCTCAACAGCTCGCCGACCACCCAGAGGAGACACCACCATGCGTGACTTGGTCTACACCGGCTTCATGTCGCTCGACGGCGTCGTGGACTCACCCGGCGGCGGGCCCAGTGAGGGGCACCGCAGCGGCGGCTGGGTCTTCAAGGACCTCGAGTTCGTGCCGGAGGCCTGGTCGCTGAAGGCCGAGGAGCTGGCCGACACGACGGCGCTGATGTTCGGCCGCCGCAGCTACGAGGCGTTCGCGCCGGTCTGGCCCGGCTCGGAGGACCACGCCGCCTACAAGGAGATGCCCAAGTACGTCGTCTCGACCACGCTGTCCGACGACGCCCTCGTCGACGGGTGGGGGCCGACGACCATCCTGCGCTCGACCGAGGACGTCGCCGCGCTCAAGGAGGGCGAGGGAGGCGGGATCTTCATCCACGGAAGCGCGGAACTCGCCCGGCGGCTCTCGGACGCGGGCCTGATCGACCAGTACAACCTGCTCGTCTTCCCCACGCTGCTCGGTGCCGGGAAGAGCCTGTTCGGCCGGTCCGACCGCGACAAGCAGATGCTGACGCTGCGGGAGTCGCAGAGCTACTCGAACGGCATCCTGAAGCTGGTCTACGACGTCAAGCGCTGACCCGCGCGCTGATCCAGGTCGAGGGCGATCGCACCACCGGCACCGTCGCGCAACTGCCCGGCGGTGCGCCCGACATACACACGCAGGGCCCGAGCCAGGTGCGGCTCGTCGAAGTACTCCAGCTTGCCGACGACATCGGCGGTCGGCTCCCCGGCCGCCAGCAGCTCCGCCGCCGTGCGGGCCCGCTCGATCTGCCGGACGGCGCCCCTGGTCAGCCCGGTCGCGGCCCGGAACCGCCGCTCGACCGTACGCCCGGAGACGTCCGGTCGAGCCCCCCGGAGCACCTCGGCGACGACCGGATCGCGAACCAGCACTCCGTCCCTGACCAGACGCTCGACCAGAGCCTCGGCGTCATCGGCCCCGGGCGTCTCCCAGCGCCCTCCGTCCAGCCGGAACGTCCGCCGCGTGGTGTCGGGCAGCACGAGACCCCCGTCGACCAGCCCCGGCACGGGCACGGCCCGCAACGACGTACCCACGGCGAACTCGATCCCGGTGAACCGCGCCCCCTCCGGCACCGGCGCCGTACCGGCCCGGGTCCCGGGCCCGGTCACCCCCGCGAAAGCCCGCCCGCCCTGCTCCCAGAACACCAGGCCCCAGCGCACCCCGGCGACGGAGGTCATCCCCGTCACCCGCTCACTCCGGCAGGTCCACACGGCGTCGACCCACGACGAGTCGGACCCACGAGTCTCAAAGCGCAGCGACACGGCGGCAGAATACGCGCCGCCGTGTCGACACGGGCCCCCGTCTCTCCACTACACGTTGAAGCGGAACTCCACCACGTCGCCGTCCCGCATCACATACTCCTTGCCCTCCATCCGCGCCTTGCCCTTCGCGCGGGCCTCCGTCACCGAGCCCGTGGTGACCAGGTCGTCGTAGGAGATGACCTCGGCCTTGATGAAGCCCTTCTGGAAGTCGGTGTGGATGACTCCCGCGGCCTCGGGGGCCGTGGCGCCCTTCTTGATGGTCCAGGCGCGGGATTCCTTGGGGCCGGCCGTCAGGTAGGTCTGGAGGCCGAGGGTGCGGAAGCCGACGTGGGCGAGGGTGGCGAGGCCGGGTTCCTCCTGGCCGACGGACTGGAGGAGCTCCAGGGCCTCGTCCTCGTCCAGCTCGGCGAGGTCCGACTCCAGCTTGGCGTTGAGGAAGATCGCCTCGGCGGGGGCGACCAGCGCGCGCTGCTCGTTCTTGAAGGACTCGTCGGTCAGCTCGTCCTCGTCGACGTTGAAGACGTAGAGGAAGGGCTTGGTCGTGAGGAGGTGGAGGTCGTGGAGGAGCTCGTTGCGCTCGGTGCCCTGGACGATGCCGTGGGCGAAGAGCGTGTCGCCCTTCTCCAGGATCTCCTTGGCCTCCTCGACGGCCTTGACCTTCGGCACGACGTCCTTCTTGATCCGGGACTCCTTCTGGAGGCGCGGGAGGACCTTCTCGATGGTCTGGAGGTCGGCGAGGATCAGCTCGGTATTGATCGTCTCGATGTCGTCCTTGGGCGAGACCTTGCCGTCGACGTGGACGACGTTCTCGTCCTTGAAGGCGCGGATGACCTGGCAGATCGCGTCGGACTCGCGGATGTTCGCGAGGAACTTGTTGCCCAGGCCCTCGCCCTCGCTCGCGCCGCGCACGATGCCCGCGATGTCCACGAAGTCGACCGTGGCCGGAAGGACCTTCTCCGAGGAGAAGATCTCGGCCAGCTTCGTCAGGCGGGGGTCCGGGACTCCCACGACGCCGACGTTGGGCTCGATCGTGGCGAACGGGTAGTTGGCCGCGAGCACGTCGTTCTTGGTCAGGGCGTTGAACAGGGTCGACTTGCCGACATTCGGCAGACCGACGATTCCGATCGTGAGCGACACGTTGCGACTTCCCGTACGTGAGGATGCGGAGGAGGTGGGGCGGGCCAGGCAGGGGCCGATCCACCAGTCTACGGGGTGGCCGGTACCGCCCCCGCGTGGTGTCGAACGCTTGGCCAAGGTCTGGCCGACGGCGTGTCTGTCGGCCTATTCGGCACATAAACCGACCTAAGTTGGTCCAGTGGAGCAACACGGGACGCGACCTGCGCAGTACGGACCGCGACGGAGCCGGGCGGCGCTGCCCCCACAGGGGCGGGGCGGCGCCGCTGCCGGCCGTCCGGTCGGGCGGCCGACGGGTCCGCGGGCGGGCGGCGGTCCGGCGCGAGCCGCGGGGCGCCAGGCGGGCCGGCCCGGTCCGGCGGCGGCGCGGGAGGCGGGTGCCCGGCGCACGATGCCCAACCCGCGGCTGACGGGTCTGGGCAGCGGTCTGTTCTGCGCCGCCGTCATGGTCGTGCTCGGCTACCTCGACGCGCTGCTCCTCGGAGCGTCCCTGACCGTCTACGGCGTGCTGTTCGTGCCGGTGTGCCTGCTCACCGCGGTCTGGGTCCGCCGGGGCGACCTGCTGACCGCCCCCGTCGTCGTGCCGATCGCCTTCGCGGTGGGGCTGGTGCCCGTGGCCGAGAGCGGGGACGGCGGCCTCGGCGGGCGGCTGATGGGGATCGTGACCGCACTGGCCACCGAGGCCGGGTGGCTGTACGGCGGGACGCTGGTCGCGGGGTCGACGGTGATCGTCCGCAGGATCCGGCTGATGCGCCGGCGGCGGGCCGCCGGCCGGAACCGTCCGCCGGGGTGACCCGCGGCGGACGGTGCGAGGGCCGCGGTCAGTGGGACGCGTGCATCGCCGCGCCGACGATCCCCGCGTTGTTCTGGAGCTGGGCGGGGACGATCTCCGCCTGGATGCCCTCGATGTAGTGCAGGAACTTGTGGGACTTCCGGCTGACCCCGCCGCCGATGATGAACAGCTCCGGCGAGAACAGCATCTCGACGTGGGCGAGGTACTTGCGCACCCGGTGGGCCCACTGCTCCCACGACAGGTCGTGGTCCTCCTTGACCTTGCTGGAGGCGCGCTTCTCCGCGTCGTGGCCGTCCAGCTCCAGGTGCCCCAGCTCGGTGTTGGGGACGAGGACGCCGCCGTGGAAGACGGCACTGCCGATGCCCGTGCCGAAGGTGAGCAGGACGACCGTGCCCTGCCGGCCGCGCCCGGCGCCGAAGTTCATCTCGGCGACGCCCGCCGCGTCCGCGTCGTTGACGACCGTCACGTCCAGGCCGCCCAGCCGCTCCGCGAACAGGCTCCGCGCGTCCGTGTCGACCCAGCTCTTGTCGACGTTGGCCGCGGTGCGGACCATGGCGCCGCCGGTCACCACGCCCGGGAAGGTGAGTCCGACCGGACCGGTCCAGCCGAAGTGCTCGACGACCTCCTTGACCCCGTCGGCCACGCCGCCGGGGTCCGCCGGTTGCGGAGTCAGTACCTTGCAGCGCTCCTGGGCCAGGTCGCCCCTGTCGAGGTCCACAGGGGCGCCCTTGATCCCGGATCCGCCGATGTCCACGCCGAAGATCTGCATGGCACCCACGTTACGGCCTGCGACTGACGGTCACGCCCCGGCGTTACCCGAGCCGCCCCGCTCCGCCGCCAGGCTCGCGGCCTCCTCGCGCAGGTCGCGGCGGAGCTCCTTGGGCAGCGAGAAGGTGATCGACTCCTCGGCGGCCTTGACGATCTCCACGTCCTCGAAGCCGCGCTGCGACAGCCACTCCAGGACCTGCTCGACCAGGATGTCCGGGACGGACGCGCCGGAGGTGACGCCGACCGTGGTCACGCCCTCCAGCCAGGCCTCGTCGGCCTCGTCGGCGAAGTCCACGAGGTACGCCTCGCGGGCGCCCGCCTGCTTGGCGACCTCGACGAGGCGCTTGGAGTTGGAGGAGTTGCGCGAGCCGACGACGATCACCAGGTCGGCCTCGGCGCCCATCTGCTTGACCGCGAGCTGGCGGTTCTGCGTGGCGTAGCAGATGTCGTCGCTCGGCGGGGAGATGAGCTGCGGGAACTTGTCCTTGAGCGCGTCGACGGTCTCCATGGTCTCGTCGACGGACAGGGTCGTCTGGGAGAGCCAGACCACCTTGGAGGGGTCGCGGACCTCGACCTTCGCGACGTCCTCGGGGCCGTCGACGAGCTGGATGTGGTCGGGGGCCTCCCCGGAGGTGCCGATGACCTCCTCGTGGCCCTCGTGGCCGATCAGGAGGATGTCGTAGTCGTCGTTGGCGAAGCGGACGGCTTCCTTGTGGACCTTGGTGACGAGCGGGCAGGTGGCGTCGATGGTGGCGAGCCGGCCGCGCTCGGCCTCCTCGTGGACGACGGGCGCCACGCCGTGCGCGGAGAACATCACGATGTTCCCCGGGGGGACCTCCTCCGTCTGCTCGACGAAGATCGCGCCCTTCTTCTCCAGGGTCTGGACGACGTACTTGTTGTGAACGATCTCGTGCCGGACGTACACCGGAGCCCCGTACTGCTCCAGGGCTTTCTCGACGGCGATCACGGCGCGGTCCACACCCGCGCAGTAGCCACGGGGGGCGGCGAGCAGGACACGGCGGCCAGGCGAAGCAGTCATGGCACCCATCGTAAGGCCGCGTTCGGCGGGTCAAAGATCGCGTGGGTACGGCGTTGCCGGGGAGACTGACGGGAACATTCCGAGGCGGAGTTCGATGCGCGGTTCGAGGCGGAGTCCGAGGCGGAGTCCGAGGCGCTGGCGGAGGCACGATGTCGGAGACCGGTACGACGGCCCCAGGGGCCGGTGAGGAACACCAGCTGCGGCGCAGTCTGGGCTTCAGGGACCTGGTCGTCTACGGCCTGCTGTTCATCGCGCCCATGGCGCCGGTCGGCGTGTTCGGCACGCTGGACGCCAAGTCGCACGGCGCGGTGGCGCTCGTGTACGTCGTCGCCACCATCGCGATGGCGTTCACCGCGTTCAGCTACGCGCAGATGGTGCGGGTGGTCCCCCAGGCCGGGTCGGTGTTCGCGTACGCGCGCGTGGGGCTCGGCAACGGGGCGGGGTTCATCGCGGGCTGGATGGCGATGCTCGACTACGTCCTCATCCCGGCGGTGGCGTACCTGTTCTCCGGGATCGCGATGGAGGCGCTGGTTCCGGAGGTCTCCCGGTGGGTGTGGACGGCGATCGCGGTGATCGTCACGACGTTGCTGAACCTGTGGGGGGTACGGGCGGCGGCCCGGGTGGGCTTCCTAGTGCTCGCCATGGAGATCGTGGTCCTGGTGGTGTTCGTGGTGGCGGCGATCGTGGTCCTGGCGCGGGACGGGGCCGCGCGCGACTGGCTGTCGCCGCTGTCCGGGGACGGCACGCAGGGGGCCTTCGCGCTGTCGGCGGTGGTCGGCGCGGTGTCGGTGGCGGTGCTGTCGTACCTGGGCTTCGACGCGATCGCGACGTTCGCGGAGGAGGTCACCGGCGGGTCGGCGAAGGTCGCGCGGGCGCTGCTGTTCTGCCTGGCGCTGGCGGGAGTGCTGTTCGTGGCGCAGACGTATCTGGTGGCGCTGCTCGAGCCCGTGTCGTCGGCGCAGCTGGCGGCGGAGCCGGAGCGGCAGGGGTCGGCCTTCTACGACGCCGTGGACGCGTCGGTGGGGACGTGGCTGCACGACCTGGTCGCGGTCAGCAAGGCGATCGGCGCGGCGTTCGCGGCGCTGGCCGGGCAGGCGGCGGCCGGGCGGCTGCTGTTCGCGATGGGCCGCGACCGGCGGCTGCCGGGGGTGCTGTCGCGGACCGACTCCGGGGTGCCGCGCGTGGCGATCCTGGTCTCGGCGGTGATCACGATGGCGGCGGCGGTGTGGGCGGCGCGCCGGGACGACGGCCTCGACCACCTGGTCTCCGTGGTCGACGTCGGCGCGCTGACCGCGTTCACGCTGCTGCACGCGAGCGTGGTGGGCTGGTTCGTGGTCCGTCGCGGGGACGCCCCGGTCAACTGGTGGAAGCATCTGGTGGTGCCGGTCCTGGGCGCGGCGATCACGATCGCGGTGATCGTGGAGGCGTCGGGCAGCGCGCAGGTCGTGGGGGCGATCTGGCTGGCGGTGGGCCTGGTGGTCCTGGCGGCGCAGGCACGCGGGAGGCGCGCGGCGGGGATGTGACCCGCCGCGCGCCTCCCGGCGGGGGTGGGCGGCGCCCGCGACGAGGGTGCGCTCCACGACGAGGGCGGTCCGCACGCGCGACGCGCACCGGATGTACGCACGTCCGCGCGCTCCGGGCCGGGCCGGGCACGCGGGTCGCGCCGCCCCGCCCAGCTCACGGACGCGCCGTACGCACCGCACGCCGCCCGAGCCGTGTGCGTACGCGTGTTGCCCGAACCTCGTCCGCCCGCGCGGCGGCGTACCCGGACGCGCGCGGCGGCGGTCGCCGCGCGTGGAGCACGGTTCCACCACCGATCAGGCGCGCGCGTGCCGAGGCCCGGCCGCCCAAGCCCCGCGGGGATGTCGTACCCGGCCGTTACGCTCGGGCGCATGGCTGTTAACTCCACTCCCGAAAGCCCGCTGCCCGTGGGTGAGGTGTCGCGGCTGATCGGAGGGTGGATCGACCGGCTCGGCGCGGTCTGGATCGAGGGGCAGATCACACAGCTGTCGCGGCGGCCGGGCGCGGGGGTCGTGTTCCTGACGCTGCGCGACCCGTCGTACGACATCTCCGTGAGCGTCACCTGCTACCGGCAGGTGTTCGACGCGGTGGCGGACGTGGTCGGCGAGGGTGCCCGGGTGGTCGTGCACGCCAAGCCGGAGTGGTACGCGCCGCGTGGGCAGCTGTCGCTGCGGGCCGCCGAGATCAAGCCCGTGGGTGTCGGGGAGCTGCTGGCGCGGCTGGAGCAGCTGAAGAAGGCCCTCGCGCGGGAGGGGCTCTTCGCGCCGGAGCGGAAGAAGCCGCTGCCGTTCCTGCCGCGGTTGATCGGCCTCGTGTGCGGCCGGGCCTCGGCGGCCGAGCGGGACGTCCTGGAGAACGCCCGGCACCGCTGGCCGGCCGTCCGCTTCGAGGTGCGCAACGTCCCCGTGCAGGGCGTGCACGCGGTGCCACAGGTGGTGCAGGCGGTGAAGGAGCTGGACGCGAGGGACGACGTGGACGTGATCGTCGTCGCGCGCGGCGGCGGCAGCGTCGAGGATCTGCTGCCGTTCTCCGACGAGCAGCTGGTGCGCGCGGTCGCCGCGTGCCGTACGCCGGTCGTCTCGGCGATCGGGCACGAGCCGGACAATCCCCTCCTCGACCACGTCGCCGACCTGCGCGCCTCCACACCGACCGACGCCGCGAAGAAGGTCGTGCCGGACGTCGGCGAGGAGTACGAGCGGGTACGGCAGCTGCGCGACCGCGCCCGCCGGTGCGTGGCGGCGTTCGTCGACCGCGAGGAGCGGGGACTGGCCCACGCGCTGGCCCGGCCGTCGATACAGGATCCGCACCGGATGACCGAGGAGCGGGCCGAGCAGGTGACGGCCCTGCTGGACCGGGGCCGCCGCTCGCTGCGGCACCACCTCGACCGGGCCGACTCCGAGCTGACGCACACACACGCGCGCGTGGTGGCCCTCTCCCCCGCCGCGACCCTCAAGCGGGGGTACGCCGTGCTCCAGCGGGCGGACGGCCACGCCGTCCGGGACCCCGGCGAGGTGGAGCCTGGTGAGACGCTGCGGGCGCGTGTCGCCGAGGGCGATTTCTCCGTACGAGTCGACGCATAGGGTGGGTGGATGACCAGCGAGGTGGAGCAGCCGACGGCCATGTCCGAGGCGCTCGGGTACGAGCAGGCGCGGGACGAGCTGATCGAGGTCGTCCGGCGGCTGGAGGCCGGCGGTACGACGCTGGAGGAATCCCTCGCCCTGTGGGAGCGGGGCGAGGAACTGGCGAAGGTGTGCCGCCGCCGCCTCGACGGCGCCCGGGCCCGCCTGGACGCGGCCCTGGCCGAGGAGACGGGCACGGAGGACGAGGGCGACGAGGGGGACGAGTCCCTCTAGCCCTCCTTCGCCGTGCCCTCCGCCAGCGTGTGCGCGACCAGCGCGTTGGCGTGCCCGTGGCCCAGGCCGTGCTCGGTCTTGAGCCAGCCGACCAGTTCCATGTGCTTGGTGAGCGGCGAGGAGCGGATGAGCTCCTTCCACTCGGCGACCGGACGGCCGTACTTCTTCTCGATGGCGGGGAAGTAGGAGGCCGGGCCCTTCACGGTGGCGGTCATGTCGAGTGGTCCCATCTGTGTGAGGCGGTGTGCCGCCCTTTACGACCCCGGCGCCCGCGACAAGTAATCGCCGGCGCGGCGTGATCCACGCCACTCCCCCTTCACCGACGATGTGAAGCGGATCACCGCGCTCCTCTTTTGGTTGAACCTTGAACTTCTTTCCCGTACCGTCGGTCCGGTCAATGGCTCCCGGCGCCCCACCGGCATGGAGCCGACGCACCACCGAGGAAGATCACGTATGTCTCTCGTTCTTGACCCCGCCGCCCAGGACCTGCTGTTCCGCGAGGCCCGCACCGCGAACACCTTCACCGACGAGCCGGTGACCGACGAGCAGGTGCAGGCGATCTACGACCTGGTCAAGTACGGCCCGACCGCCTTCAACCAGTCCCCCCTGCGCATCACGCTGGTCCGCTCCCCCGAGGCCCGCGAGCGCCTCGTGCAGCACATGGCCGAGGGCAACCGGCCCAAGACGGCCGCCGCCCCGCTGGTCGCGATCCTCTCGGCGGACAACGAGTTCCACGACGAGCTGCCGCAGCTCTTCCCGCACTTCCCGCAGGCCAAGGACGCCTTCTTCAGCGAGCGCCCGGCGCGCGAGGGTGCCGCCCTGCTGAACTCCGCGCTCCAGGCCGCGTACTTCATCGTCGGCGTCCGCGCCGCGGGCCTGGCCGCCGGCCCGATGACCGGCGTCGACTTCGAGGGCGTCCGCAAGGAGTTCCTGGACGACGACCACACCCCGCTGATGGTCGTCAACATCGGCCGCCCGGGCCCGGACGCCTGGTTCCCGCGCTCCCCGCGCCTCTCCTACGACCAGGTCGTCACGACGGTCTGACCCCCGGCACCGTCCGCACGGACGCATGACGAAGCCCCCGGCCGATGGATGGGACGGGGGCTTCGTCATGCGTCCGTGCGGGGGTTCACGCCAGCTTCAGCGCCGCCGCCATCTTCCCCAGCTGCTCGAACGACCCCGTGCCGGCCACGACCGTCGTCGCGCCCTTCATGGCGGAGTCACCCTCCAGCACCAGCGCGTCGTACCGGCCACCCGTGTACCGGGTCCACGTGCGGCCGCCGATCTCCTCGGTCCGCTCGGTGGCCCGCGACCCCTGGCTGGCGTCCTCGATGAACGAGGCCGGCTTCTGCGTGGACTGCTCGACCGCCACGTACTCGCCGTCCGGGGCGTGGAAACCCAGGTGCCAGGCGTCGAAGTCGTCGCCCTGGAAGCGGACGGAGGTCGGCTTCCAGTCCTGGGACAGACCCTCGGGCGCCGCCACCGGGTACGACGCGGCGCGCTGCGCGGTCAGCAGCTCCACCCGGTAGTCGACCCGCTTGACGTCCGGTTCGCCGTCGTCGTGCGGGATGAAGATCCAGATGACGCCCGCCGCGAGGACGATGAGCCCGAGGGAGAGAATCATGTCCCGGGCCGACTTCTGCTTGCCTTTCGTACCTGCCACGCCCCCTATCGTCGCAGGTGCCTGATCCGCTCAAACGTGGGGTCCCCTGCTCATTTTGTCGGACTGACGATAGAGTCGTGGCCATACCCTCATCCGGCCGTCGTCGTATCAGAAAGGTGCGCTCCGATGACCGAGCATCATCTGCCGTCCGAGCTGGACGTCCCCTCAGAGGCCCCCGACCGCAACCTCGCCATGGAACTGGTGCGGGTCACCGAGGCCGCGGCGATGGCCGCCGGCCGCTGGGTCGGGCGCGGTGACAAGAACGGCGCCGACGGTGCCGCCGTGCGTGCCATGCGGACCCTCGTCCACACCGTCTCGATGAACGGCGTCGTCGTCATCGGTGAGGGCGAGAAGGACGAGGCCCCGATGCTCTTCAACGGGGAGCGGGTCGGCGACGGGACCGGCGCGGAGGTCGACATCGCCGTCGACCCGATCGACGGCACCACGCTGACCGCCAACGGCATGACCAACGCCATCGCGGTGCTGGCCGCCGCCGAGCGCGGCTCCATGTTCGACCCGTCCGCCGTCTTCTACATGGACAAGCTGGTCACCGGCCCGGAGGCCGCCGACTTCGTCGACATCAACGCGCCGGTGTCCGTGAACATCCGCCGGATCGCCAAGGCCAAACGGCGCACCCCCGAGGACGTCACCGTCGTCATCCTCGACCGCCCTCGCCACCAGGGCCTGATCAAGGCGGTCCGGGAGACCGGCGCCCGCATCAAGCTGATCTCCGACGGCGACGTGGCCGGCTCCATCCTGGCGCTGCGCGAGGGCACCGGCATCGACCTGCTCCTCGGTGTCGGGGGCACCCCCGAGGGCATCATCTCGGCCTGCGCGGTGAAGTGCCTGGGCGGCACCATCCAGGGCAAGCTGTGGCCGAAGGACGACGAGGAGCGGCAGCGCGCGATCAGTGCCGGGCACGACCTGGACCGCGTCCTGACCACCGACGACCTGGTCTCCGGGGACAACGTCTTCTTCGTCGCGACCGGCATCACCGACGGTGAGCTGCTGCGCGGGGTGCGGTACCGGTCGGAGACGGCGACGACCGACTCGATCGTGATGCGGTCCAAGTCGGGGACGGTGCGGAGGATCGATTCCGAGCATCGGCTGAGCAAGCTGCGGGCGTACAGCGCGGTGGATTTCGACCGGGCGAAGTGACTCCGTCGGTCGAGGGGGCGCCTTCCGAGGTGGGGGTGCCCGTCCGCCGGCGGGTGCGGGTGGGGTGTGGCTGGTCGCGCAGTTCCCCGCGCCCCTGAGGGCGATGCCCGGAGCGGGGCGGCACAAGCGCCGTCAGCGCGTGAGAAAAGGCACCCTCTGTGCGGAGAGGGTGCCTTTTCTCGCGTCGTCGGTGATCAACCCGCCGCGGCTATGTGGGCCGCCGACGTGCGTGGGGTCTTCTTCAGTTCGGCCTCGCGGCGGCGGCGCCGGGCCAGGACCACGCGGCGTTCGGCGGCGGTGAGGCCGCCCCAGACGCCGTAGGGCTCGGGCTGGAGGAGGGCGTGCTCGCGGCACTCGACCATGACCGGACAGCGGGCGCAGACGCGCTTGGCGGCCTCCTCGCGGGAGAGCCGGGCGGCGGTCGGTTCCTTGGAGGGGGCGAAGAACAGTCCGGCCTCGTCGCGCCGGCACACCGCCTCGGTGTGCCACGGAGCGTCTTGGTCCCTGTCCCGCACCGGCCCCCGCTGGGCCGGAACGGCAGCTACCTGCAGGGACGAATGCGGCGGTTGCAGCACGGTCTACTCCTGACGACGGCTTCGCGAGCGAGAGACGATGCGTCAAGGCTTACCCGTTGTGCGCGCGCCTATGCACTGGGTTCCCAACGGCTGGGGACGGTGCGCTAGAGGTGCTTGCGCAAACCCTTCTCGACGCGGCGGTGCACCCGGTCCAGGAGGTCCGCGACCACCTTGCCGCGCTTCGGACGCGCCTCCACATGGCCCAGCACGGCCCAGCCGTCCACGTAGACGACGGGGGCGTCGGGCTCGTCGGAGTCGAGGGTGTGCACCTCGAAATTGCCGAGCACGCCACCGCCGGTGCCGCGCAGCGACACGTTCTCCGGGACGCGGACCTCGACGCTGCCGAAGACGGAGAAGGCCTTGATCACGACCTGCTGGTACTCGAAGACGGCCTCGCTCAGGTCTATCTCGACGCTGCCGAAGACCGCGTACGCGTGGATGCGGCGGCTCGCCCGCCAGCGGCCCTTGCGGACGGCGCTGCTGAACACCGCCACCACGTTCTCGTCGGGGTCCGGGGGGATGGCGCCGGCCGTGGGCCGGTTGGGGGCCGGAGCGGCGGACGGCCCGCCGTGGTGCGCGGCGGGCAGGTCGCGCACGAAGACGTCCAGCTCGCCGACGGTCTTGGCGGCCAGCACGCCCTCGACCCGCTCGGCGTGCTCGTCGGCGGTGAGCCGTCCCTCCGCGAGGGCGTCGCGGAGCATGTCGGCGACGCGGTCGCGGTCGGCGTCCGAGGCGCGCAGCTCGGAGGTGCGCGGTGCGGGCTGGGCGTGCTTCTGAAGGTCCACGGCAGCAGCGTACCCAAACGCGATAGATCGCGACCAGACCTGTGGACAACCTTGTCGCACCTTACTGAGCCTTACCTCACAAGCCCGGCGCCGCGCGCAGGTTCTACGCTGGTTGGCGCTGCCGATGGAGGCCAGCCGTCGTTGCTGAGAGATCCACCGAAATCCAGCCGCGCGCGATGTCTAGTGAGGAATGGGCGAGATGCCTGAGTTCGCGTACACCGACCTGCTCCCCCAGGGCGAGGACACCACTCCGTACCGGCTGGTGACCGCCGAGGGCGTGTCCACCGTCGAGGCCGACGGGCGGACCTTCCTCAAGGTGGAGCCGGAGGCGCTGCGCAAGCTGGCCGAGGAGGCCATCCACGACATCCAGCACTACCTGCGCCCCGCCCACCTCGCGCAGCTGCGCCGCATCGTCGACGACCCCGAGGCGTCGGGCAACGACAAGTTCGTCGCGCTGGACCTCCTGAAGAACGCGAACATCGCGGCGGCGGGCGTGCTGCCCATGTGCCAGGACACCGGCACGGCCATCGTCATGGGCAAGCGCGGCCAGAACGTGCTCACCGAGGGCGGCGACGAGGCGGCCCTGAGCCGCGGCATCTACGACGCCTACAAGAACCTGAACCTGCGCTACTCGCAGATGGCTCCGCTCACCATGTGGGAGGAGAAGAACACCGGCTCCAACCTCCCCGCCCAGATCGAGCTGTACGCGACCGACGGCGGCGCCTACAAGTTCCTGTTCATGGCGAAGGGCGGCGGCTCGGCCAACAAGTCGTTCCTCTACCAGGAGACGAAGGCCGTCCTCAACGAGTCCTCCATGATGAAGTTCCTGGAGGAGAAGATCCGCTCGCTCGGTACGGCCGCCTGCCCGCCGTACCACCTGGCGATCGTCGTCGGCGGCACGTCGGCCGAGTACGCGCTGAAGACCGCGAAGTACGCCTCCGCGCACTACCTGGACGAGATCCCCGCCGAGGGTTCGGCGCTCGGGCACGGCTTCCGGGACAAGGACCTGGAGGAGAAGGTCTTCGAGCTGACGCAGAAGATCGGCATCGGCGCCCAGTTCGGCGGCAAGTACTTCTGCCACGACGTGCGCGTGGTGCGGCTGCCGCGGCACGGGGCGTCCTGCCCGGTCGCCATCGCCGTGTCGTGCTCGGCGGACCGGCAGGCGGTCGCGAAGATCACCGCCGAGGGTGTCTTCCTGGAGCAGCTGGAGACCGACCCGGCGCGGTTCCTGCCGGAGACGACGGACGAGCACCTCGACGAGGCCGGCGACGTGGTCAAGATCGACCTCAACCAGCCCATGGACGACATCCTCGCCGAGCTGACCAGGCACCCGGTCAAGACCCGGCTCTCCCTGACCGGTCCCCTGGTCGTGGCCCGCGACATCGCGCACGCCAAGATCAAGGAGCGGCTGGACGCGGGCGAGGAGATGCCGCAGTACCTGAAGGACCACCCGGTGTACTACGCGGGTCCGGCGAAGACCCCCGAGGGCTACGCCTCCGGATCCTTCGGTCCGACCACCGCCGGGCGGATGGACTCCTACGTCGAGCAGTTCCAGGCGGCGGGCGGCTCCAAGGTGATGCTGGCCAAGGGCAACCGGAGCAAGCAGGTCACCGACGCGTGCGACGCGCACGGCGGCTTCTACCTCGGCTCCATCGGCGGGCCGGCCGCGCGGCTCGCCCAGGACTGCATCAAGAAGGTCGAGGTCGTCGAGTACGAGGAGCTCGGCATGGAGGCGGTCTGGAAGATCGAGGTGGAGGACTTCCCGGCGTTCGTCGTGGTGGACGACAAGGGCAACGACTTCTTCCAGGACCCGGCGCCCGCGCCGACGTTCACGAGCATTCCGGTGCGGGGCCCCGGCCTCGCCTAGGCGATCACGAACGGGGGCGGTGCCGGAACATCCGCACCGCCCCGCACGCTGTACCCGGTATGAGCGACTACCGCATCGAGCACGACTCCATGGGCGAGGTCCGCGTCCCCGCGGACGCCAAGTGGCGGGCGCAGACGCAGCGTGCCGTCGAGAACTTCCCGGTCTCCGGTCAGCGGATCGAGCGCGCCCACATCGAGGCGCTGGCCCGGATCAAGGGCGCGGCGGCGAAGGTCAACGCCGAACTCGGGGTCCTGGACGAGGACGTCGCCGTCGCGATCCAGGAGGCGGCCGGCGAGGTCGCCGAGGGCAGGTGGGACGAGCACTTCCCGGTCGACGTGTTCCAGACGGGGTCCGGCACCTCGTCCAACATGAACACCAACGAGGTCCTCGCCACCCTGGCCACCGAGCGCCTCGGCCGCGACGTGCACCCCAACGACCACGTCAACGCCTCCCAGTCGTCCAACGACGTCTTCCCGTCCTCGATCCACATCGCCGCCACCGCCGCCGTCACCCGCGACCTGATCCCGGCCCTCGACCACCTCGCGGACGCCCTGGAGCGCAAGGCGGAGGAATTCGCCGACGTGGTGAAGTCCGGGCGTACGCACCTCATGGACGCGACGCCGGTCACCCTGGGCCAGGAGTTCGGCGGGTACGCGGCGCAGGTGCGGTACGGCGTCGAGCGGCTCAACGCCTCGCTCCCCCGCCTCGCCGAGCTGCCGCTGGGCGGCACCGCCGTCGGCACCGGCATCAACACGCCGCCCGGCTTCTCCGCCGCCGTCATCGAGGAGGTGGCCCGCGCGACCGGGCTGCCGCTGACGGAGGCGCGCGACCACTTCGAGGCGCAGGGCGCCCGGGACGGCATCGTCGAGACGAGCGGACAGCTGCGGACCATCGGCGTCGGGCTGACGAAGATCGCGAACGACCTGCGGTGGATGGCGTCCGGCCCGCGGACGGGGCTGGCGGAGATCTCGCTGCCCGACCTCCAGCCCGGCTCGTCCATCATGCCCGGCAAGGTCAACCCGGTGATCCCCGAGGCCGTCCTCATGGTCGCCGCCCAGGTCACCGGCAACGACGCGACCGTCGCGGCGGCGGGCGCGGCCGGCAACTTCGAGCTGAACGTCATGCTGCCGGTCATCGCCAAGAACGTACTGGAGTCGGTGCGGCTGCTCGCCAACGTCTCGCGGCTGCTCGCCGACCGGACCGTGGACGGCGTCACCGCCCACCGGGACCGGGCGCGCGAGTACGCCGAGTCCTCGCCCTCCGTGGTCACGCCGCTCAACAAGTACATCGGGTACGAGGAGGCGGCGAAGGTCGCGAAGAAGGCGCTGGCCGAGCGGAAGACGATCCGTCAGGTCGTCCTGGAGGGCGGGTACGTCGAGCGCGGCGACCTCACCGGCGAGCAGCTGGACGAGGCACTGGACGTGCTGCGGATGACCCGTCCGTGACCCCGCCGCCGTGACGACCCGTCCGTGGCCCGGCCGCCGTCGTGCACGCGGACGCTCTCTCGATCTCCGGCGTGCCGGATGGCCACGGCACCTAATATCTGTGCATGGCAGACGGTGAAGCGGTGAGCGAGGCCACGGAGGCGGGCGGTGCGGCGGCCCCGGAGTTCCGGGAGCCCGGGAGTCACATCCTGTGGCGGTACCGGGAGAACGGCGGCCCGCGCTTCCACATCGCTCGCCCCGTCACCGTCGTACGGGACGACGCCGACCTGCTCGCGGTGTGGCTGGCGCCCGGCACCGAGTGCGTGAAGCCGGTGCTCGCCGACGGTACGCCCGTGCACCTGGAGCCGCTGGCCTCGCGCTACACCAAGCCGCGCACCGTGCAGCGCGACCGGTGGTTCGGCACCGGCGTGCTGAAGCTGGCGCGGCCCGGCGAGCCCTGGTCGGTGTGGCTGTTCTGGGATCCGGGCTGGCGGTTCAAGAACTGGTACGTGAACCTGGAGGAACCGCTGACCCGTTGGGAGGGCGGTGTCGACTCCGAGGACCACTTCCTGGACATCTCCGTCCACCCGGACCGCACCTGGTACTGGCGGGACGAGGACGAGTTCGCGCAGGCCCTGCGGGACCGGCTGATGGACGCCGGGCAGGCCGAGCGGGTGCGGGCGGCGGGCCGGGCAGCGGTCGCGGAGATCCGCGCGTGGGGCTCGCCGTTCGCCGACGGATGGGAGGACTGGCGCCCCGATCCGGCGTGGGCGGTACCGTCGCTGCCGGGGGACTGGGATCGCACGCCCGCGCACGTGTCCTCATGAGACCCTTGAAGTGCCCCCGGGCAAGAAACGTAGGATCGTCCTCCGCAAGGGAGCGCGGCAACGGCAACCGGCGGAGCGTGCGCTGTGCTTGACCGATCGTCACCGAGGGGCGGCAGGACGTGAGCGAGGGGTACGAGGGCAACACGGAGACGGGCCGCCGACGGCCCGCCGGTGACACAGCAACAGCCTCTGACCACGCGGGAACCCCGTTCCTCGGGCACGTATTCCGGGTATCGGGTTTTCTGCGGGACGAACTGCACGCGCCGCGCGCAGTCCCGGACGGATGGATTCGACACGCGTGACGGAGCACCCGACCTCCTTCGACCGCCCGATGACGGGCGCCGACCCCACGGATCCCCGCGGGGCGCTCATGCGTACCCCCGTGGAGCCGCGCGCCTCCGGGTCCGGGTTACCGGCACAGGGACGCGCGGGAGAGACGCCGCCCACCGCGGGCACCGACTCCCCCGGCGCCTACGAGCACGCCCAGCCGGGCGCCGAGCAGGCCGCCGAGCCCGACACGCACCGCCCGCGGCCCGCGGCCGAGGGCGTCCCGGTGCAGCCGGGCGGCATGCCGTCCACGCCCGCGGCGCCGCCCGGTACGGACCGCCGGGCCGCGCCGGAGCCGGAGCGGCGGACCGGGCAGCCCACCGCGCCCGGGCAGCCCACGCCGATGCGGCGGGACGGGGACCGGCTGCGGTTCGTGGGAGCCGCGACCCGGCGGATCGCCCGGGGCATGGACCTGGACGAGATCGTGATGGGCCTGTGCCGGGCCACCGTGCCGACGTTCGCCGACGCGATCCTCGTCTACCTGCGCGAGCCGCTGCCGGTCGGCGACGAGCGCCCCACCGGCCCGCTGGTGCTGCGGCTGCGGCGCACCGACCGGATACCGGCCGAGCGGGACACCGAGGGCGGCTTCGTCCCGGCCGCCCAGCCGGAACCCTCCGAGCTGGAGGCGGTCGGCTCAGAGCTGTGCGAGGTGCGGCCGGGCAGCGCGCTCGCCGAGGTGCTGCGCGGGGTCCGCCCGGTCTTCACGGACACCCCGGCCGCCCGCGCCGCGCTGCCGGAACTGCTCGGCGACGGGCGCGAGTTCGCCGTGCCCGACGGCCGCCGGGCGATCCTCGCGCCGCTGCGCGGCCGGCGCCGGGTGATCGGCGCCGCCCTGTTCCTGCGCGGCCCGGAGCGCGTCGCCTTCGAGGCCGACGACCTGCTGGTCGCCGCGCAGCTCGCCACGCACAGCGCCCTCGGCATCGACAAGGCGGTGCTGTACGGGCGTGAGGCGTACATCGCCGACGAGTTGCAGCGCACGATGCTCCCGGAGAACCTGCCGCGCTGCACCGGCGTACGGCTGGCCTCCCGTTACCTCCCGGCCGCCGAGACCGCGCGGGTCGGCGGCGACTGGTACGACGCCATCCCGCTGCCCGGCAGCCGGGTCGCGCTGGTCGTCGGGGACGTGATGGGCCACTCCATGACGTCGGCGGCCATCATGGGCCAGCTGCGGACCACGGCGCAGACCCTGGCCGGGCTCGACCTGCCCCCGCAGGAGGTGCTGCACCACCTCGACGAGCAGGCCCAGCGCCTGGGCACCGACCGCATGGCGACCTGCCTCTACGCGGTGTACGACCCGGTGTCGCACCGCATCACCGTCGCCAACGCCGGCCATCCGCCGCCCGTGCTGCTGCACCTGGGCGGCCACGCCGAGGTGCTGCGGGTGCCGGCGGGCGCCCCGATCGGCGTGGGCGGCGTGGACTTCGAGGCCGTGGAGCTGGACGCCCCCGCCGGCGCGACCCTGCTCCTGTACACGGACGGGCTGGTCGAGTCCCGGCTGCGGGACGTGTGGACGGGCATAGAGCAGCTGCGGGAGCGCCTCGCGGCGACCGCCCAGCTCACCGGCCCGGACCATCCGCCGCCCCTGGAAGCCCTGTGCGACGAGGTCCTCGACATGCTGGGCCCCGGCGACCGGGACGACGACATCGCGCTGCTCGCCGCCCGGTTCGACGGCATCGCGCCCAGCGACGTGGCGTACTGGTTCCTGGATCCGGAGGACGCGGCGCCCGGCCGGGCCCGTCGGCTGGCCCGGCGCGCACTGGCCCGCTGGGGCATGGAGGACCTCACGGACGCCGTGGAGCTGCTCGTCAGCGAGGTGGTGACCAACGCCGTGCGGTACGCCTCCCGGCCGGTCACCCTGCGGCTGCTGCGCACGGACGTGCTGCGCTGCGAGGTCGGCGACGACGTGCCCCAGCTGCCCCGGCTGCGGCAGGCGCGCGCCACCGACGAGGGCGGGCGCGGGCTGTACCTGGTGAACCGGCTGGCCCGGCGCTGGGGCGCGACCCGGCTGAGCACGGGCAAGGTGGTCTGGTTCGAACTGAACCGGGGCTGAGACGTACGCGAAGGGGCGCCCGGTGAGCACCGGGCGCCCCTTCGCGTGTCTTTGCACCTGCCGCCGGTTCCTACTCCCGGTCCCGGTCGGGGAGGAGCGGGTTCTCCGGCTCCGTCGTCCCGCCGCCGCCCGTGGGCGGTTCGGTGGACGGGCTGTTCGACGGCGACTGCGACGGTGACTGGGAGGGCTCCTCGGTCGTCGGCGTCTCGGACGGCGGCTCCTCGGTCGTCGGCTCCTGGGAGGGCGACTCCTCCTGTGTCTCCTCCCGCGTCGGCGACTGGCTCGGCGACTGGCTGCCCGACGGCGACCTGCTCGGCTTCACCGCGGCGCCCTGCTTGGTGTCCAGGTCGAACTTGGTGACCTCGTCCATGACGCCGAAGGTGTACGCCGCCCAGATCTCCGCGGGGAAGCCACCGCCGTTGACGCGGTAGTCGACGCCGCCGGCCTTGTACATCGGGACCTGGGCGTGGCTCTTGGCGTCCTCGCCGAAGAGGCCGACCGAGGTGACCAGGTCGGGGGTGAAGCCGGTGAACCAGGCCGACTTGTTGTCGTCGGACGTACCGGTCTTGCCGGCCACCTGCTGGCCGTCGCGCAGCGGGTTCTCCCGTACGGACGTCCTGGCCGTGCCGTCGTCGACCACGCCGGTGAGCACGGAGGTCACCGTGTCGGCGGCCTGCTCGCTGATGATCTGCTCGCCGATGGCCTCGGGTATGTCGATGGTGCGGTCCTTGTGCTCGACCGACTTGACGATCTGCGGGGTGACCTTCTTGCCGTGGTTGTCGAGAGTGGCGTAGACGCCGGCCATCTCCAGGGGGCTCGCCCCCATACTGCCCAGGGTCTGGGCGGGCACGGCCTGCTCGCCCTCGGTGTCCATGCCGAGTTCGCCCGCGACCTTCATGACCTCCGTCATGCCCACGTCGATGCCCATCTGGGCGAAGACGGAGTTGACGGACTTGTTCATCGCCTCCTGGACGTCGATGTCGCCGTAGTCGACGTCGTCCTCGTTGGGGGGCGCGAAGCCGACCTTCTGGTCGCCGTCCATCACGGGGCGCTTGCTCGTGCCGTCGTACAGGGTGTTGGCGGTGATCGGCACGCCGTCCTGGGTCTCGGCGCCCTGGTCGACGGCGGCGGCGAGGATCACCGGCTTGAAGGTGGAGGCGGGCTGGTAGTCGTCGCGGGTGGCGTTGTTCGTGTAGTGCTTCACGTAGTCCACGCCGCCGTACATCGCCAGGACCCCGCCCGTCTTCGGGTCGACGGACGCGGCGCCGGCCTGGACGTCGGCGTCGACGTCGCGCTTCTTCGGGTCGAGCTTGCTGGTGAGCTTGGCCTTGACCGACTTCTCCAGCGCGGCCTGCTTCTTCTTGTCGATGTTGAGGGTGACCGTGTAACCGCCGAGGTCCACCAGGGCCTTGGCCTGCTCCATGTCCTCGGCGGCGCCCTGGGCGACGAGCTGCTTCTTGAGCGTGTGGTTGGCCGCGTCCACCAGATAGCCGGTCTGGCCCTCCATGCCGGCGGCGGCCTTGGGCTCCTTGGGCACCGGGAACTTCATGCCCTGGCGCTCGCTCGCGCCCAGCCACTTCTGCTCGACCATGTTGTCCAGCACGTAGTTCCAGCGGTCCTGGGCCAGCTTCTTGCCGGTCTCGCTGGCGATCGCCCAGTCGTACTGGTTCGGGGCCTGGAGCAGCGCGGAGAGGTACGCGCCCTGTTCGACCGTCAGGTCCTCGGCGTCGACGCGGTAGTACGCCTGGGCGGCGGCCTGGATTCCGTAGGCGCCGCGGCCGTAGTAGCTGGTGTTCATGTAGCCGGCGAGGATGTAGTCCTTGGACTTCTCCCGGTCCAGCTTCAGGGAGATGACCAGCTCCTTGAGCTTGCGGGAGACGGTCTGCTCCTGGGACAGGTAGTAGTTCTTGACGTACTGCTGGGTGATCGTCGAGCCGCCCTGCGCGCCCTTGCCGGAGAGCGTGTTGAGCACGCCGCGCGTGGTCCCCTTGAGGTCGACGCCCGCGTCCTTGTAGAAGGTCTTGTTCTCGGCGGCGACGAAGCTGCGCTGGACGTCCTTGGGCACCTTGGCCAGGTCCACGATCTCGCGGTTGCGCTCGCCCGTTCGGGCCATGACGCTGCCGTCGCTGTACTTGTAGACGTTGCTCTGGAGATCGGCCTCGGGATTGCCCTCGGGGATGTCGATCACCATGTACAGCACGATGAAGGCGCCCATGCCGAGTAGGCAGAGGCCGAAGAACGTGCCGACGATCTTCTTCCAGGTGAACAGGCGGCGTATACCGCTCTTCCCGCCCGCGCCCGACGAACGGCGGCTTTTGGGCGCCGCGCGGCGGCCACCGCGCTGTCGCGCTTTTCTCTCTTCCGCTCGTCCCATGGGTCCGATCCGCTCCGCTTCGGTCATCCGTGTGCACGTCTCGCTCACGCGTCACACAGGTTCGTCGCTCAGGTCAGCTCAGAAAGCTAACACCGGGAGATATGACAAACGGCTACTGATCCGGCCTTGTACGGACGTGAGAATCAGCACCCGTTCCCTAGGAACCGACGTACGAAGGGGGTTCAAGGTTGCCGCTTTCAGGTAAAGTGATATCACTTAGTTAGCTCAGAGATAGGGGGACCACCCATGTCCACGCACGATGCCCCGCAGGTCACCGCGGATGTGCCCGAGATGCCGGCACCCCGTGTACGGGAGACCCAGGCACACAGCATCGGCGGCGGCTTCGCGCTGCTGCTGGGGCTGGTCGGGCTGCTCGTCGGCGCCGGCCTGATCGCCTCCGCCACGGCGGTCGACGCCACCGGCGGGAAGGCCGCCCTCATCATCGGGGGCATCGTGATCGCCCTGGCGGCCTTCCTCGCGATGTGCGGGCTGAACATGGTCGCGCCGGGCGAGGCCCGCGTGGTGCAGCTCTTCGGCCGGTACCGGGGGACGATCCGGCAGGACGGTCTGCGCTGGGTGAACCCGTTCACCTCGCGCACCAAGATCTCGACCCGGGTGCGCAACCACGAGACGGCCGTGCTGAAGGTCAACGACGCCTACGGCAACCCGATCGAGCTGGCCGCGGTCGTGGTGTGGCGGGTGGAGGACACCGCGCAGGCCACCTTCGAGGTGGACGACTACATCGAGTTCGTCTCCACCCAGACCGAGGCGGCCGTACGGCACATCGCCATCGAGTACCCGTACGACGCCCACGATGAGGACGGCCTCTCGCTGCGCGGCAACGCGGAGGAGATCACCGAGAAGCTCGCCGTCGAGCTGCACGCGCGCGTGGAGGCGGCCGGCGTGCAGATCATCGAGTCCCGCTTCACGCACCTCGCGTACGCGCCGGAGATCGCCTCGGCGATGCTCCAGCGGCAGCAGGCCGGCGCGGTGGTCGCGGCGCGGCGGCAGATCGTGGACGGCGCCGTCGGCATGGTCGAGGCCGCGCTCGCCCGGATCAGCGAGCAGGACATCGTGGAACTGGACGACGAGCGGAAGGCAGCCATGGTGTCCAACCTGATGGTCGTGCTCTGCGGGGACCGCGCCGCCCAGCCGGTCCTGAACACGGGGACGCTCTACCAGTGACGCCCCCGTCCGAGGGCTCGCCGCCCGAGGGCCCCCCGTCCGGGGGCCCCGCCCCGAAGCGCCGGCCGCAGCAGCGCAAGCAGGTACTGCTGCGGCTGGACCCCCAGGTGTACGAGGCGCTGGCCCGCTGGGCGGGCGAGGACCTGCGCTCGGCCAACGCCCAGATCGAGTTCCTGCTCCGCAGGGCACTGGCCGAGGCCGGCCGGCTGCCCGGCGACGCGGGGCCGCTGCCGCGCAGGGGCCGCCCGCCGCGAGGCGGCCCGGAAGCGGCGCCACCGCCGTGACCGACCCCGACGCCCGGCAGCACTCACCGGGACGCCGCGCCGCCGCACCTCGCGGAGGCGCGGCTTCCGTCGTTTCGGAACCGTGACAATCGGCTCCGACCTGCGGCTCCGCACCCCCGGGCACGAACTCTGCACAGGGCGTATACATGCGGCGTATACACCGTGTGTAGAGTGCTCCGCATGTCCATCGGTCACACCCTTCTGGGACTCCTGGAGTCGGGGCCACGCCACGGTTACGACCTGAAGCGCGCCTTCGACGAGAAGTTCGGTCACGACCGGCCGCTCCACTACGGCCAGGTCTATTCGACGATGTCCCGCCTGCTCAAGAACGGCCTCGTCGTCGTCGACGGCATAGAGGCGGGCGACGGTCCCGAGCGCAAGCGGTACGCCATCACCGACGCGGGGATCACCGACGTACAGCAGTGGCTCGCCACGCCGGAGAAGCCCGAGCCTTACCTCCAGTCGACGCTGTACACCAAGGTCGTCCTCGCGCTGCTCACCCACCGCGACGCCGCCGACATCCTCGACACCCAGCGGTCGGAGCACCTGCGCAGCATGCGCATCCTCACCGACCGCAAGCGCAAGGGCGACCTCGCCGACCAGCTCGTCTGCGACCACGCCCTGTTCCACCTGGAGGCCGACCTGCGGTGGCTGGAGCTGACCGCGGCGCGTCTCGACAAGCTCCGTGAGGCGGTGGCCCGATGACTCCCCCCGCAGGTTCCCTGCTCTCGGCCGAACAGCTGCGCAAGGCGTACGGCCCCACCCTCGCCCTCGACGGCGCGGAGTTCTCCATCCACCCCGGCGAGGTCGTCGCCGTGATGGGTCCCTCCGGCTCCGGCAAGTCGACGCTGCTGCACTGCCTCGCCGGCATCGTGCCGCCCGACTCGGGGACCATCACGTACAACGCGCGTGAGCTGTCCGCCATGAGCGACTCCGAGCGCAGCGCCCTGCGCCGCTCCGAGTTCGGGTTCGTGTTCCAGTTCGGCCAGCTCGTGCCGGAGCTGACCTGCGTCGAGAACGTCGCCCTCCCGCTCCGCCTGAACGGCACCTCCCGCAAGGAGGCCGAGCGGGCCGCGCTGTCCTGGATGGAGCGGCTGGAGGTCGACGACCTGCGCAAGAAGCGGCCCGGCGAGGTCTCCGGCGGCCAGGGCCAGCGGGTGGCGGTGGCGCGGTCCCTGGTCACCAGCCCCCGCGTGCTCTTCGCCGACGAGCCGACCGGCGCGCTGGACTCCCTGAACGGCGAGCGCGTGATGGAACTCCTCACGGACGCCGCGCGCTCCACCAACGCGGCCGTGGTCCTGGTCACGCACGAGGCGCGGGTGGCGGCCTACTCCGACCGCGAGATCGTCGTACGGGACGGCAAGTCCCGGGACATGGAGCGCGTCGTATGAACCTGCGCCAGTGGGCCGCGGACCTCATGCTGGGCGTCCGCTTCGCCTTCACCGGCGGTCGCGAGGGGTGGACCCGGGCCGCGCTGACGGCCGTCGGCGTCGGCCTCGGCGTGGCGCTGCTCCTGCTGACGACCGCCGTCCCGAACGCGCTCGAAGTCCGGCACGAACGGGAGAGCGACCGAACCGACTTCAACTTCTCCCTGGAGCGGATACCGAAGGCCGACGACACCCTCGTGGTCGCCGACGTCGACACCGACTTCCGGAACAAGGACGTGCGGGGCCGGGCGCTGGAGCCCGAGGGTCCGCGGGCACCGCTGCCGCCGGGCCTGGAGAAGTTCCCGGCGGTCGGCGAAATGGTGGTCTCCCCGGCGCTGAAGGAGCTGCTGGAGTCGGACTCCGGCGCGCTGCTGCGTGAGCGGCTGTCGGACCGGATCGTCGGCACCATCGGGGAGAGCGGGCTGATCGGCTCGAGTGAACTCGCCTTCTACCGGGGCGGCGACGGGCTCGCTCCGCGGATCGACGGCAGCATGGTCACCCGTATCGACCGGTTCGGGGACCCGGTTCCGGGCGAGGAGGAGTCCGACCCGGTGCTCCTCCTGCTGATCCTGGTCGTCTTCGTGGTGCTGCTGATGCCGGTCGCGGTGTTCATCGCCGCGGCCGTGCGATTCGGCGGCGAGCGGCGGGACCGGCGGCTGGCCGCGCTCAGGCTGGTGGGTTCCGACAGCCGCATGACCCGGCGGATCGCTGCCGGTGAGGCCCTGGCGGGCGCGGTGCTCGGGCTGGTCTTCGGCGCCGGATTCTTCCTGGTCGGGCGCCAGCTCGCGGGCTCGGCCGAGGTGTTCGACATCAGCGTGTTCCCGAGCTACCTGAACCCGTCTCCGCTGCTGGCGCTGCTGGTCGCGGTGGCGGTGCCGGCGGCGGCGGTGCTGGTGACGCTGCTCGCGCTGCGCGGGGTGGTCATCGAACCGCTCGGCGTGGTCCGCTCGGGGCGGCCGGCCCGGCGCCGGCTGTGGTGGCGGCTGCTGCTGCCGCTGGCCGGGCTGGCGCTGCTGTACCCGATGATCGGCAACGGGCGCGGCAACGGTGACTTCAACCAGTACATGGTCACCGGCGGCGTGGTCCTGCTCCTGGTCGGTGTGACCGCGCTGCTGCCGTGGATCGTGGAGACGGTCGTGGCGCGGCTCGGCGCCGGCGGGGTGGCCTGGCAACTGGCCGTGCGCAGACTCCAGATGAGCAGCGGTACGGCGGCCCGCATGGTCAACGGCATCGCGGTGGCCGTCGCCGGGGCGATCGCGCTGCAGATGCTGTTCACCGGCGTGGACGGCGACTACACCAAGCCCACCGGGCAGGACGTGTCGCTGGCCCAGATGGAGGTGCAGCTGCCGAGCGACGTGCCGGTGGCCCCGGCCGCCGAGAAGCTGCGGAACACCAAGGGTGTGAAGGCGGTCTTCGACTACTCCGAGGGCTGGGTCGGCGACCGTGCCCGGGACTCGGAGAACGGCACGACCATGACGGTGGGCACCTGCGCGTCACTGCGGGAGATCGCCGGCCTGAGCTCGTGCGCGGACGGGGACGTGTTCGTCGTCCGGGGTGCCGAGTGGGACGGCGACGTGGACCCCACGAAATTGGCCGTGGCGGGCCGGAAGCTGTACGTCGACCCGTCCTACGAGGGCGGCCCGAGAGGCCAGGAGGTCCCCTGGACGGTGCCGCAGGGCGTGAAGACGGCGAAGCCGCGTCTCGGGCTGCTGGCCGGGACCGACCGGGGCGGGTTCCTGCTCACGCCGAAGGCGATGCCGTCCGCGATGGCTCCCGCCCTCGACGGGCACGCCTACCTCCGGCTCGACGAGTCGGTGCCGGACGTGAAGGACTACGTCCGGAACACCACGGAGGCCGTCCACCCGCTGGCCGACGCCGTGACCTGGTCCGCGACGGAGCGCACCGACCGGTTCGACGCCATCCGCACCGGGCTGTTCGTCGGGGCGGCCTGTGTGCTGGCGCTGATCGGTGCCAGTCTGCTGATCTCGCAGCTGGAGCAGTTGCGCGAGCGCAAGAAACTCCTGTCGGCCCTGGTCGCCTTCGGCACCCGGCGTCGCACACTGAGCCTGTCGGTGCTGTGGCAGACGGCGATCCCCATCGCGCTGGGCCTGCTGCTGGCCTCGGTGGTCGGCCTGACCCTGGGCACGGTCCTCCTGAAGATGACGGACACCCCGGTCCGCGTCGACTGGACCGGCGTCCTGTCCATGACCGGCATCGGCGCGGCGGTCGTCCTGGCGGTGACGCTGTGCAGCCTGCCTCCGCTGCTGCGGCTGATGCGGCCGGAGGGGTTGCGCACGGAGTAGCCGCGCGGGCGGGTGTGGGGGTCCGTGTGCACGGGGCACGGGCCCCACGCGCGCGCCCGGGCCCGCACGGAGTTACGGGACGGGCGGGGCCTCAGACGGCGACCGTCCGTACCGGCAGGTCCCCCATCGCCTCCCTCAGCGCCCCGGCCAGCTCCTCGTACTCCGCGCTGCGCGCCGCGCCCGTGCGCATGGTGAGGGCGATGCGGCGGGTCGGGGCCGGGTCGGTGAAGGAGGCGGTGAGGAGCTGGGTGGAGCGGGAGGTCTCCACGCGGACCGCGGTGCGGGGCAGCAGGGTGACCCCGAGGCCGCCCGCGACCAGCTGGACCAGGGTGGACAGACCGGCGGCCGTGGTCGTCGCGGGGACACCCGCGCGGCCCGCCTCCCGGCAGATGTCCAGCGCCTGGTCGCGCAGGCAGTGGCCCTCGTCGAGCAGCAGCAGGTTCAGCTCCCGCAGCACCGAGCGGTCGATCCCCTCCCGGCCGCCGAGCCGGTGGTCGAGCGGGGTGACGAGTACGAAGTCCTCGTCGAAGAGGGGGAGTTCGGTGACGCCGGGCACGCCGAGCGGGACGGCGAGCAGCAGCAGGTCGAGGCGGCCGGTGGTGAGGCCGTCCAGGAGGCTCGCGGTCTGTTCCTCGTGGACCTGGAGGTCGAGGTCGGGGTAGCGCTCGTGGACGAGGCGCAGCACCGTCGGCAGCAGGTACGGCGCCACGGTCGGGATGACGCCGAGCCGCAGCGCGCCGGTGAAGGGCGCCCGTACCGCCTCCGCCTCCTCCAGCAGCGCGCCGACCTCCGCCAGTACGGCTTTCGCCCGCACCGCGAGCCGGGCGCCGGCCGGCGAGAGCAGCACCTTGCGCGTCGTGCGCTCCAGGAGGGTGACACCCAGTGCCTCCTCCAGCGCGGAGACGGCGCCCGAGAGGGCGGGCTGGCTCATCCCGATCGCCGCGGCGGCGTCGCGGAAATGCAGGTGCTCCGCGACCGCGTCGAAAGCCCGCAGCTGGGCGAGGCTGGGCTGCCTCTTCTTACCGGACACTAATAGCCACCTCCGATCAACTCGACCGAGTGTAGCTATTTCACTAATCAATGCACCCTGTGCCAACATCAAGAACGTCCAACCCATGGGAAACACCAGCAAAACGGGTGTTTCCTCGCTGCAAGGAGAGCGCGTGCTCACTGTCGGTGACAAGTTCCCCGAGTTCGATCTGACCGCCTGCGTCTCGCTGGAGAAGGGCGAGGAGTTCCAGCAGATCAACCACAAGACCTACGAGGGTCAGTGGAAGGTCATCTTCGCGTGGCCCAAGGACTTCACCTTCGTGTGCCCGACCGAGATCGCCGCCTTCGGCAAGCTGAACGACGAGTTCGCCGACCGTGACGCCCAGGTCCTCGGCTTCTCCGGCGACTCCGAGTTCGTCCACCACGCCTGGCGCAAGGACCACGACGACCTGCGTGACCTGCCCTTCCCGATGATGGCGGACTCCAAGCACGAGCTGATGCGCGACCTCGGCATCGAGGGCGAGGACGGCTTCGCCAAGCGCGCCGTGTTCATCGTGGACCAGAACAACGAGATCCAGTTCTCCATGGTGACCGCCGGCTCGGTCGGCCGTAACCCCAAGGAGGTCCTGCGGGTCCTCGACGCCCTGCAGACCGACGAGCTGTGCCCGTGCAACTGGAGCAAGGGCGACGAGACCCTCGACCCGGTCGCGCTGCTCTCGGGAGAGTGATCTGACATGTCCCTCGACTCCCTGAAGTCCGCCGTCCCGGACTACGCCAAGGACCTCAAGCTCAACCTGGGCTCGGTCATCGGCAACTCCGACCTCCCGGCGCAGCAGCTGTGGGGCACCGTGCTGGCGACCGCCATCGCCTCGCGCTCCCCCATCGTGCTGCGCGAGCTGGAGCCGGAGGCGAAGGCCAACCTCACGCCGGAGGCGTACAAGGCCGCCAAGTCGGCCGCCGCCGTGATGGCGATGAACAACGTCTTCTACCGCACCCGGCACCTGCTGTCGGACCACGAGTACGGCACCCTGCGCGCCGGTCTGCGGATGAACGTCATCGGCAACCCGGGCGTCGACAAGGTCGACTTCGAGCTGTGGTCCTTCGCGGTCTCCGCCATCAACGGCTGCGGCATGTGCCTGGACTCGCACGAGCAGGTGCTCCGCAAGGCCGGTGTGGACCGCGAGACGGTCCAGGAGGCGTTCAAGATCGCCGCCGTCGTCGAGGCCGTCGGCGTCACGCTGGACGCCGAGGCGGTCCTGGCCGACCAGTAGTCCCGCCACGCGGCACGCATACGACGGGCCCCGTCCACCTTCCGGTGGGCGGGGCCCGTCGCGTCGCCGGGACCGTCGTGCCGCCGGGACCTACGCCGGGGAGGCGTCCGACTGCGGCTCCACCTCCGGCGGCGGCGGCTTCGGCGGATCCGCCGCCGGTGAGGCGTCCTCGGCGGTCGCCCCGTGCGGCTTGGGCGTCTGCCGTAGGGCGGCCTCGCGGGAGTACGCCCGCAGGTAGCCCACGACGGTGTTCGTCACCGCCACCAGCGGTACGGCGACCACCGCGCCGCCGATGCCGGCCACCATGCCGCCGGCCGCCACGGACAGCACCACGGCCAGCGGGTGGACCCGCACCGCGCGCCCGAGGATGAACGGCTGGAGGATGTGCCCCTCGATCTGCTGCACCGCCAGCACCACCACGAGGGTCATGACCGCCGCGAACACGCCCTGCGTCACCAGCGCCACGACGACCGCGAGCGCGCCCGAGATCACCGCGCCGACCAGCGGGATGAAGGCGAACAGGAAGATGAACACGGCCAGCGGCACGGCCATCGGCACGTCGAGGAAGTAGATGCCGAGGCCGATGAAGATGGCGTCGATCAGCGCCACGATCACCGTGCCCCGCACGTACGCCGTCAGCGTCCGCCAGGCGCGCGGGCCGGCACCGGCGACGCCCGGCCGGGCCGCCGCGGGCACCAGCTTCAGCGTCCACTGCCAGATGCGCTTGCCGTCGTAGAGCAGGAAGAGCGTCGAGAAGGCGGCCAGCAGGATGCCGGTGAGCGCCTCGACGACGACCGTGACGCCCTCCAGACCGGCGGACGTTATCTGGTCGGTGTTGGCGCCGACCGCCTCGCGCAGGTTCTTGGCGATCTCGTTGATCTGCTTGTCGGTGACGTGGAAGGGGCTGTTCAGCAGCCAGTTGCGCAGTTCGTCGATGCCGTCCTGGACCTGGTCGGAGAGGTTGTCGATGTTCTCCATGACCTGCCAGGTGACGAACCAGCCGATCAGGCCCATCACCACGAACCCGAGTATCGCGGTCAGGGCGGTGGCCGGCCCGCGCGGGACCCCGTGCCGGCGCAGCCACGCCACGGCCGGCTGGAGCAGAGCCGTGATCAGCAGGGCGGCGACGAACGCCAGCACCACCAGCTGTACGGCGCTGATGACCCGCATGAGCACCCACACGGTGCCGGCCAGGACCAGCAGCCGCCACCCGGCCTCCGCGGCGACCCGTACGCCCCAGGGCACGGCCTGCGCGGGGTCGGGGCGGTCACGGACCACGACCGCGTGGTGCGTGGCGGCGTACTCGTGCGCCGCTTCCTCGGGGGTCGGGGGCCCCTGGTCGGAGGCACCCACTCCTGTGTCGTCGGCGGCGTCCCGCCGCGCCTCCTGACGGCGCTGCTCCAACCGCCCGCTCATCTGCGTCAGTCCGGCGCCGAGCCGGCCGAGCCACCCTGGCACTCGCGACATGATCCGTCCTCTTCCCCCGTCTTTCCCCACCACTCCCCCCGGAGTCGTCCGGTCCGACCGTACATGGCGGCAACGCGAAAGCCCCTCACCGTAGGACGGAGAGGGGCTGCGCGAGGTTGAGCGGTGTCCGCGCCGGGCGGACCGGCGGGCTCAGTACCAGTGGTTGGCCTGCCAGAAGGCCCAGGCCTCACAGGGGCTGCCGTAGCGGCCGTCCATGTAGCTGAGGCCCCACTTGATCTGGGTGGCCGGGTTGGTGCGCCAGTCGGCACCCGCGGAGGCGTACTTGCCCGCGGGGAGGGCCTGGAAGAGACCGTAGGCACCGGAGGAGGGGTTCACGGCCTGGTAGTTCCAGCTGGACTCGTGGTCCACGATGTTGCTGAAGCACTGCCACTGGCCGCTGGGCACCATCTGACGGGCCATCGCCTGGATCTGGCCGGTGCTGTAGGAGCTCTGGACGGCGAAGCTGGTGGAGTCACGCTCGGCGTCGCGACTGGCCGCCTCCTTCTCCTCCTGGCGCTTCTTGGCGGCCTCCTCGGCAGCCTGCTTGGCCTTCTCCTGCTTGGCCACGGCGGTCTTGGCGGCTGCCTTGCGGGCGGCTTCCTCCGCGCCCTTCTTGGCGGTCGCGTCCGCGGCGATGGCCTGCACGTCGGCCTGCTGAGTCAGGGACGCGGTCTGCACCTGCGCCTGCTCACCCATGGGGATGTCCGCGAGCAGCGTCGTGCCGGCGGCCGTCGCCTCCGCGTCGTTGTTCTGCGCGGTGCTGCCCGAGGCAACTCCGACGACGCTTCCGACAGCGGTGACCGCCGTGGCCGAGGCCACTGCGAATCCCCGGACCGAGATCCGGCTCACACGGTTTCCTTCCAGCATCGCCCGCTTCGGTGACCCTCGCGGACGCAATCGTGCCCCTCGCGCTGGCCTCCCCAACTACTGGTCACGGGAGGCACGGGCCCGGTGGACAACTCCCCTCGCGGGGAGCGCCGTGTGGTGCTCGGGCGGCATACGACGCTGCTATGGAGTTGAGGCTGGTGCTTCTGTGGTGCCGTACCGCTGGGGGTACAGGTGTGTCGTATGCGGGGCCTGACAGGAATGAGACTCTGCCGTAACCCGACGGGGTGAGGCAATTCTGTGTTGCGTGTGAAAGCTCACATCCCGTTTGGCCCAAGGGATTCTCGGAAACGCACACACGCCGCGGCGCCGCCCGGCTAGGCTCTTGGCCTTTCCGGACGGCGCCGATTGTCGGACAACCGACCCGTCACGGGTCGGAGTTCGCGGATGGTTCAGAGACGGGTCAGATGTGACCGTCCTCCAGCATTTCGGTCACCAGCGCCGCGATCTGGGACCTCTCGGAGCGCGTCAGGGTGACGTGCGCGAAGAGCGGATGCCCCTTCAGCTTCTCGACCACGGCGACGACTCCGTCGTACCTCCCCACCCGCAGGTTGTCCCGCTGGGCCACGTCGTGGGTCAGTACGACCCGTGAATTGGCGCCGATCCGGGACAGCACGGTCAGCAGGACGTTCCGCTCCAGGGACTGGGCCTCGTCCACGATGACGAACGCGTCGTGCAGCGAGCGCCCGCGGATGTGGGTGAGCGGCAGGACCTCCAGCATCCCGCGCGCGGTGACCTCCTCGATGACCTCGCGGCTGGTGACCGCCGACAGCGTGTCGAAGACCGCCTGCGCCCAGGGGCTCATCTTCTCGGCCTCGGACCCCGGCAGGTAGCCGAGCTCCTGCCCGCCGACCGCGTAGAGGGGACGGAAGACCATCACCTTCTGGTGCTGCCGGCGCTCCAGGACCGCTTCCAGGCCCGCGCACAGCGCCAGCGCCGACTTGCCGGTGCCGGCCCGGCCGCCCATCGACACGATGCCGACGTCCGGGTCGAGGAGCAGGTCGAGCGCGATTCGCTGCTCGGCGCTGCGGCCCTTGATGCCGAACGCCTCCCGGTCGCCGCGCACCAGCCGGACGTTGCCGTCGGGCGTGACCCGGCCGAGGGCCTTGCCGCGCTCCGACTGGATGGTCAGACCGGTGTGCACGGGCAGCTCGGCGGCCTCGGGGACGTAGACGTGCCCCTCCTCGAAGAGGATGTCCACCTGCTCGCCGGGCAGCGTCAGTTCGGACATCCCGGTCCAGCCGGAGGCGTCCGTGATGGCCAGCTCGGCGCGGTACTCCTCGGCGAGCAGACCGACGGAGGACGCCTTGATCCTGAGCGGGAGGTCCTTGGACACGACGGTGACGTCGAACCCCTCCGCCTGCAGATTGCGGGCGACCGCGAGGATGCGGGAGTCGTTGTCCCCCAGGCGGTAGCCGGTGGGCAGCACGCTGGGGTCCGAGTGGTTGAGCTCGACACGGACGGTGCCGCCGAGGTCCCCGATCGGAATGGGGGCGTCGAGGCGACCGTGCCGGACCCGGAACTCGTCGAGCAGGCGCAGGGCCTGCCGGGCGAAGTAGCCGAGCTCGGGATGGTGCCGTTTGGCCTCCAGCTCCGTGACCACGACGATGGGGAGCACGACCTCGTGCTCGTCGAAGCGGTGCAGAGCGTTCGGGTCGGCCAGCAGGACGCTGGTGTCGAGAACGTAGGTGCGCCGATCAGGCTTGTGGCGCTTTGTGCTGGTCACCACGGAAGGACGTACCCCCTCGGATGAGGTCGGGGAGCGACGGGGTGGACGCTGGGCCGGGAGGGCGTTGATGAGCCGACGGGTCCAGGACCTGGCGGACGCAGGCCCTTGGGGCCGCCCTGCACTGGCGCGGACCGTGGGCCGGTCCTCCGCCGCGTCTTCCGTGCCGTGACCGCACGGTGGAGCTGGTGCAAAGGGCCTCCCGGGCGGACGGCTCCGTGCCGTCCGCTGAGGATCCGACACCCGTGGTTCGGGCGTCGACCTGCTTGCCTTATGCCCTGGAACGAGCGCCGCCATGCCACGACCCAGGAGGGCGCACCGGTGAACTCCTCGTTACGGGAGTCCCGCAGGGAGCCCGTACGGAGCCGGTACGGAGCCGGTATGGAGCCGGTTGGGGCCCGCATGGAGCCCGTAGGGACCCCGTAGGGACCCGCGACGGGGGGCGCGGCCGACGGGCAGGCGGGGCGGGCGGGGCGGATCCTCGGGCGGACCCGCGGCCGGGCAGAAAAAACGGGCCGGTCCGTGGGGGGGGATACGGACCGGCCCGAGGGGGGGTTTCCACCATAACCCTTCGTAAGTGATGGTGCGTGCATCGGCGTGCCACAACTACTCTCCGGAGTCGCCCCGCAACGCGAAGATGCCCCCGGAAGCGCCCATTCCGCCCTGAATCATGGCCAAAACGCGGCCGCCCCCCGGGCACACACCGGATACACAGCGAATACACCGCTGATTCACAGGTGAGTGGAGTGACGAGAGGGCCACCCTCAAGGCCCCCCTGTCCCCCGACCGGGTGACGCGTGGGGCGTACGCCCGCTTGACCCGGCACCGCGCAGCCCCCTCCACTGCGCGGTGCCACACGCGCAGCTTTGCTCACGCGAATTACCTCGTTCGAATGTACGTGGCCCGCTCGCACGGAACGGACCCGAGGAGGACAACGATGAATAACGATGTGGAAGCCCTGTGAGGACAAGAGGGTGATTTCGTACCCTCGCTCCGGCCACCACGTCCTTTGCGAAGGCACGCCCCATACGCCTGGAAGCTCCCACCCCACCCCGACCCATGGGGACGAAAACCGTCCTACTACTCCCCTAACGTCACCTCATGACGAAGACGTCGCGCATCACTTGGGCCGCCGCGAGCGCACGGCGCCTCGAACGACAGTTCCTGGCCAAGTCCGCCCGAACGGGCGCCCCGGCCGCCGACGTGGCCGCCGCGATGCTCGGCGTCCACGCCCAGGTCCTGTCCGCGGCCGAACTGTCGGTCGGTCTGCGGACCGGGGACATCACCCGGGTGGACGTACGGAACGCCGTGTGGCCGCCCGCCCCACCCACCGCGCCCGGCCCGGCCCCGTCACTGATCAAGACGCACGGCCCGCGCGGCACGGTGCACCTGCTCCCGGCCCGCGACCTCCCGATGTGGTGCTCCGCGCTGCCCGCGATCCCCGGCGGCTCGGGCTCCTTCGCGCCCGACGTACGCCTCACCGAGGACCAGGCCGAGCAGGTCGTGACGGCGATCGGCGACGCCCTCGACGGCAGGTTCCTGACCATCGGCGAACTCGGCGAGGAGGTCGTCGCCCGCACCGGCCCCTGGGCCGGCGACCTGGTGATGCCGGCGTTCCAGACCATGTGGCCGCGCTGGCGCCAGGTCCTGCACCGGGCGGGCCACTGCGGCGCCCTCTCCTTCGGCCCCAACCGCGGCCGCAAGGTGACGTACACCCGCCCACCGCACTTCACCCCGCTCCCGCCCGAGGAGGCGACGCGCCTCCTGGCCCTCCGCTACCTGCGGGCGTACGGCCCCGCCACACCCCGGCACTTCGCCCGCTGGCTGGCCGCGCCACCCGCCTGGGCGAGGGACCTGTACGAGGAGCTGGCCGGCGCGGGCGAGATCGAGGAGGTCGACTTCGAGGGGACGCCGTCGTGGGTGGCGGCCGGCGACACCGACTTCCCCGCCGCCCCGGAACGGGACGACCTGGTACGCGGGGTACGCCTGCTCCCGTACTTCGACGCGTACGTCGTCGCCGCCCAGCCGCGGGAGCTGCTCTTCCCCGGCGCGGCCTACGAGCGGGCGCTCGCGGGCGGGCAGGCCGGCAACTTCCCCGTACTGCTGGTCGACGGCGTCGCGGCGGGCGTCTGGCACCAGCTGCGCCGGGGCCGCCGGACGACGGTCACGGTGGAACCGCTCGGCCGCCTGACGACACGGCAGGAACGGGAACTGGCGGTGCGGGCGGAACGGGTGGGGGCGGTCCTGGAGGCGCCTGCGGAGCTGGTGATCGGAGAGGTACGGGTGGGACCGCACGCATGAAGGCCGGCTCAACCGCCGTCGAAGACGACCTCACTCGAAGATGAACTCAGCTGCCGTGCGGCTTGCGCAGGTCGAAGAGGTGCCGCGCGCTGTGCGCCACGAAGGACCCCTCGGCCTCGATGCGCTCGTGCAGGTCGCGCAGCCGGTCGCGGTACTCCTCGACGGTGAAGCCGGGGACCATCCAGACGACCTTGCGCAGGAAGTGGACGACGGCGCCGACATCGAGGAACTCCATCCGCAGCCGCTCCGCCCGCAGACCGACGACCTCGAGCCCGGCGGCCTCGGCGTCGGCACGCTCGCGCTCGGGGTCGCGGTGGCCGTAGCTCTCCTGGGGCAGCGGCCCCAGAAAGTACTCGATCAGCTCGAAGACGCTGGCGGGACCGACGTGCTGGGCGAAGTACGTGCCGCCGGGCGCGAGTACGCGGGCGATCTCGTCCCAGTGCGGCTGGACGGGGTGCCTGCTGACGACGAGATCGAAGGCGCAGTCGGCGAAGGGCAGGGGCGCGTCGTCGGGTGAGGCGACGACGGGGACACCGCGCGGCCCGAGTAGCCGGGTGGCCTTGGCGACGTTGGGCGCCCAGCCCTCGGTGGCGACGACGAGCGGGGGCCGGCGCTCGGCCCCGCCCTTCTGGAGGGCGAAGTCCAGTACCTCCCCTCCCCCGGTCTGCACGTCCAGCACGGCGGTGGCCTCGGTCAGCCGCCCCGCCATGGACGACGCGTACCCCCAGGACGGCCGCGCCTCGGTGGCCCGCCCCTCGAACCAGGAGAAGTCCCACCCCTCGGTGGACACGGAGGCGCCTTCGGCGAGGAGCTCGTCGAAGGTACGGGGGCGAGGCTGGGAGGGCATGCGGGCGAATCCGTTCGATGGGCCTAGGAGGACAAGGAGGACAAGGAGGAGAAGGAGGAGAAGGAGGAGAAGGAGGAGAAGGAGGAGAAGGAGAAGGTGGCGAAGGTGGCGAAGGTGGGGCTACTTCACCAAGGGCCGGACCTCCTCGGCGGCGAACCGCACGAACGCCTCCGGGTCGGGCTCGTCCCCGGTCGGCTGGAGGATCACGGTGTCGGCCCCGGCCTCGGCCAACCGTCCCACGGCCTCGGCAACGGCCTCCGCGTCCCCCGCGATCCCGAGACCGGGCACGTCGGCGTCGCCCTCGGCGACCAGTTCGGCCCGCAGCCGCTCGGCCGCGCCGGACCCGGTGGCGGTGAGGAGATAGACGACGACCGTGTGCGCGTCCGTCCGCCCGGCGGCGTCCCGCCCCTCGTCGATGAGCCGCCGGGCCCGTCGGACCCCGTCGGGCGGGGTGGACGCCGTGAGCACGGTCCCGTCGGCCGCCTCACCGGCCAGCCGCAGCGAACGGGGTCCGGCGGCGCCGGCGAACACGTCGACGGCTCCGGCGGGCGGCCAGTCGAGCGCGACGTCGTCCAGCCGGACGTAGCGCCCTTCGGTCGTCACCCGCTGTCCGTCCAACAGGCCCCTCAGAGCAAGCAGATACTCGCGCAACAGAGTCACGGGCGACTCGACCCGCGCCCCCACCTGCCCCATCCAGTCCTGCACCCCGTGCCCGACGCCGAGAACGGCCCGGCCGGGGAACATCCGGTGCAGGGTGGCGGCCTCCATCGCGGTGACGGCTACGTTGCGCAGCGGCACGGGGAGCAGTCCGACCCCGACCCGGACCCGTTCGGTCCACGCGAGCGCGGCGGTGAGGGTGGAGATCCCACCCTCACGGAAGCAGTCCTCCCAGAGCCACAGCTCCTCCAGCCCGGCCTCGTCGGCGACACGAGCCACGGAACGCAGCCGCTCGGGGGCGAGCTGGGGGCGGAATACGGCACCGAGTCCAGTCATGCCCCTCTTCCTACCCGCGCCCCACCCCACCGGACAACAGCATTACGCCTCCGCCGCCAGCGGATCCGCAAACCTCACGGTCTCGACAACCTCCCGCAGAATCGCCCGGTACTCGCCTCGCCGCGCCGGCACGGTGGTACTCAACGTGAACACGGCCATGCGCTTGCAGTCGGGGTGGGGGAGGTGGGCGTGGACTTGAAGGAGGGGGAGCTGGGGGAGACCGCTGCCGGGGGCGGGGCCCACGGTGGTTTCACTGAGGGTGGCGGGGCCGCTGGGCAGGTCGACACAGGCAACGTGCGTATGCCCGCCGCTTGCCGACGTGACGGCGCGGGCCGCGGTGACGGCACGAGGGGCGACGCTGGTGCTGTGCCAGGTGATGGTGAGGAAGGAGAGCAGATGGGCGGCCGCACCCGACGCATCGATGTCGTCGCGATGCAGGCCGACCGAGCAGTGGACCGTACCGAATTGGCACAACGCCGCCAGCATCTGCTGTCCCTGCGCCAACTGTGCGACGAACCCCTGCCGGGCCGGCCCGCCGGGCGCGGCATCAAGCAACGGGGCGACGGCCACCCGCAATCCTTCGGCGGCCGGCGAACCGGGGTCAGCGAGCAGGGCGTCGAGTGGCAGGGCGATGAAGCCGGGCGGTTCGGCGAACCATAGTTCTGAGCGCGCATCACCGACAGAGTCGTCAATCACGATCGTAGGACTACTCATGGCGTCTCTCCGAAAACCTCAGGACTGAACAGAATGAACCCCCGCCCGGCGACCGCGCTCAATGTCGTAGGGCCCTGCTCCCCAGTGGCTTAGGTGCTCGCCGCCCGGGGCTTCCATGCACTGTTCGATGATCTGCAAGCGTCGAGGAGCCGATCCGCTTCTCGCGGGTACGGCAATGACGCCCACGAAGCGCACGTCGCCCGCAAACCAGATCTCCTCGATCTGGGACTTCAGATGCGGTTTGGCCCGAGGTGCCATACGCCGACACCACCATTCCAGGCGCAGATGCCGAGTGAAGACGGCCGGCAACCACTGCTCCGGACGTGCGGGGTTGGGAAGCTCGAACCAGCCGAAGTGTCTGATGGATACCTCTGGTCGATCACTCAGACCATGTGGGGCTCCATGCAGAACCTGCCACCGATAGACACGCAGAATGCGAAGCATCCACAGCGCGGCAGGAAAGTAGCGACATTGAGTCAGGGCTCGGTACGGCGCATAGACGAAGTAGGGAAGGAACACCCACACGACCCAGTCGGCCGAGTAGACAGAGATACCGAGCAATGCCACCCACCCACCCACCCACCCCACCAGGCCGACAATGTTCATCACCATGTGGCTGAACCAGGCCCGACGAGTGGGCGGGTGGTCCCAGGCAGTCGTGCAGGCAGCAGGGTTCATGAGTCCTCCCTCCCCCTCAACGGCCGAAGACGTGTCGGGCGATTTCAACGAGGCTGCCACTGTCGAGAACAAGGCGTGAGCCGTCGATACCGGCAACGGTGCCGTCCTTGATACGGCTGTCATCTGCGTCCATGGCCTTGCCGTACAGCCCGAACCCTCCCGTCCCAATACCCACCAAGCCTGATGTTCCTGAGATCGCACTGGCCGCTCTGGCGGGATCACTCAAGCCGCGCACAGCGCGGGCAACCATGGAGTTCTCCAGATTTGCGATTGCTCCCGCCTCGTCTCGAATCTTGGAGCCATAGGTACCTGTCTTCTGCCAGAAATCAAGCACCTGCCCGCTTCTCCGGACCGCTCGCGTAGCCTCGAATGAGCCCTTGGCCACTGCCGCGATTCCTGGCAAGGCACCTACCGCGTCCGCCCCCACCGAGACCGCGTTGCTCCAAAAGTCGGCATCAAGCTCCCCCTTAGCCTCGATCTTGCGTGACGGTCCGCCGACGGAGTCGGTGGACCGTTTTCGTGCTGTGGGCTGAGGCTGGGCAGGTTGAGGGCCCGAGTGTCGTCTCGGATGGACGCCGGGTTCCACTGCTCCGGCCGGAGGGTTCTCTCGTAGGGGCGGATGAATCCGCTGCTCATCCCGGGTTCGGCAGGAGTGCGAGCCGTTCGAGGGCGGCAGTGATGTGACTGGTCCAGGGCCAGTGCTGGGCCAGGCGGAGGATTTGCCGACGGCCGGTGGTCACGAGCTGTCCGGCCGTGGTGAACAGGCGGAGCCGCAGGCGGCGAGGTTCCCAGAGACGGGCCTTGCCGGTCAGGGCGAGCATCGGCATCCAGGCCAGCAGGTCGAGAGCGATCTGCACGATCTCCAGCCAGATCCGGTTCTGGGCCGTGCGGTGCAGAGGAAGATTCCGCAGGCCGGTGGCCCGGGCGGCCCGGATGCGGTCCTCGGCCCGGGCCCGCAGCCGGTGACGGAGCTCGAGCTCGGCGATCGGCCGGCCCGAGGTGTTGGTGGCGAAACAGGTCAGCCGCATGCCGTCCGCGTCCGTGAGCCTCAACTGGGCCCCGGGGTGCGGTCGTTCCTTCCTGACGATCAGCCGCATGTCCTTGGGCCAGCCGTCCAGAACGTCGCCGGTGAGTTCAGCGACCCAGGCGCCGTCGCGGATCTCGCCGCCGGTCTCGATGGCCGCCGTCCAGGCCGAGGCCGGAACCTTCAGCACGTGCTGGTGGATCGCGTCGGTGATCACCATGCCGACCGAGTAGGACAGCCACCGTCCCCGCTGGGCGAGCCATGCGACGAAGTCGTGAGTGCCGCCCGCGGAGTCAGTGCGGATCAGGGTCCGGCGCCCACGCCGGTACTTCTTCGGCAGCTGGGCCAGCGCCAGTTGGGCGGCGGTGACGTGGTCGGACGCGGTGTTCGAGCCCGCGTTTCCTGGTCTGAGCAGGGCCGCGACCGGTTCCCCCGTGCCGCCCGGTCCGTGGTCGACGAAGCCCATCAGCGGGTGATGGCCGTAGGTCCGCTTCCAGGTGGGTGCGGCGTCCTCCTTGTCCGAGTGCGCGATCACCAGCACCCCGTCGAGGTCGACGGTCACCGCCCCGCCCGCATCAGGCGCTGCCCGTCCGGCCAACCGCCAGGCACGTTGACGGACTTCAGCCCGCGCGGAACGGATGGCCCGCAGGGCCTTCTCCCCGGAGGCTGCGAGGGTGTCGATGAGGCGGGAGACCGTCGGGTCGGAGGCGACCGGCCCGAACACGGCCGGCTCGGCCCGCAGCATGCCGATATCCGCCAGGCAGTCCCCGCCCATCGCGACTGCCAGCGCGAGGTCCAGGAGGATCTTCCCGGGATCGTGGACGGCCCGCGGCTTCCGCCAGGGCGCCAGGGCTGCGGATATCGCCTGGTCAAGGCCCGTCTTGCGGACCGTCTCCAGCAGCAGGACCGCACCGGCCTGCGAGACCACCTGCCGACCGTCTCCCTGGACACGGACACGCGGGTACGACGAGATAGGCTCTCTCACCTGGAAAGTGCTCTTTTCCTTGCAGCCAACAGGACCCTCAGCAAGTCCTATCGTTGCAGGTCAAGGGCACTTTCCGTGTTTCTGATCATCTCTTGGACAGCCCACCTCGCGAAAGCGCGAGGTTAGTGAGACCGTCCCACAACGACGCGCGTACTTCTGGATCGGCGATCCGCAGACCAAGCGCGATCATGTTGAGTCCCGAGGCGCTGAGCATCAGCGCCGCGACCGTCGCGACCCCCCACCCCATCGGCCCCGCCAGAAGCAGCGCCGCCACCCCGACCAGCCCCGCCGTGAAGCTGAGGATGTCCGGCAGGTTGTCGCCCAGCCAGTCCAGGGCCTCGTCGAACCACCCCGGCTCATGCGGCACCAGCTTCTTCGTGGCGTCACGGATCTTGCGCGCCCGGTGCCCGGCCTTCTCCTCATGCTCCCCGGCCAGCCTCTTCGCCTTGCCGATGACCTTGTTCAGCTCGTCCTGGGCATCGTCCAGGTCACCGTTCGCACGGGTGAGGACCTTCCGGTCAGGGTCGTCGCCCGCCTTGTCCACGCGCCCCTGCGCCCGCTCCACCGCCGCCCGCGCGTCCCTCGCGTCCTCCTCCAGCTTCCTGGCCCGCCGCTGGAAGTCACCGAGTTCCGCTTCCCAGCGGTCGAGTTGCCGGGCCGCCTTGCGGATGGAGTGCGCCGCGTTCTTGAGGTTCAGCGGCAACGCCCCGCCGTCGAGCTGCTCGCGGAAGGCGACGGCGGCGTCGCCCTTCCAGTAGCTGCCGTCGAGCAGCTTGGTGACGAGGTCGTACGCCTCTTGGAGAACCTTGGCGCACCCGCTGAGCTTCTTCTCCAGCCCCCGCACGGCCTCCGTGTCGCCCGGCACCGGATTGAACCCGAGATGCGGATACCTCGGATTCGGCATGCGCGGCGCGGACTTCAACCCCTGCGGCTTGTCCAGATCCGCCCGGGACCGCGGATCGAGCGCGGCGCCGTACGGGTCGCTCCCGGCCGTCGCGGTCACTTCGCGCCGCCGCCCCTGCGGTCGTGCGACGCCCGCACCGCCTCCTCGAGCGCCTTGTCCACCTCGAGGTAGCTGTCCTTGCTCTTGCCGATGATCTCGGCGAGGTCCTCCGTCTGCTTGCCGATCTCCTCGGAGCCGTACTTCCAGTCCTCCTGGAAGGACTCGCACGCGGAGTCGAGATCATCCGTACCGAGCCCGACGATCGTGGCGTCGGACAACGCCTTGCGCACGCCCCTGAGCGAGCTCGACGACCGCTTCAGCGACTTCATGAACCGCCCGAGCTCGTCCCCATCGACAACCAGCCGCTCCGCCACGTACCCCGTCCCCTCTCACCGGCCCACCCGCACCGATGTCAGGAACGACGACACTCACTCCCCGTGTCGCATGCGCGGTCCGCAGCCCTCTCCAGGGGGTCACATTCCGCACGAAGGGCTGGCGACGCCTATCAACGGTTGACGCCGTCCTCAGCTGAGCGTCAGATGAACCCGGTCAATCTGCTCGGCTCGGGCCTGGACGAAAGAACGGCTCTTCCCCGTCACGACGAATCCACACTTCTCAGGCACCCGGGCGGGCGCGCTCCAACTCGATCAGTTCGGCAAGAGCTGTGGTGACTATGCCCCGACCTCAGTGAGTTCACCCTGTTGCGAGAGGTACGCCTGGTCGAGCCGTCCTGATAGTCGATGGTCAGGTCCACGGCCTTGATGGACTGCTCGCTGTCGGTGGCGGAGGCACGGGTGTAGTGGGTCTGCTGAGGCGGCATGGCCGCCCCTGTCCGCCTCCGCGCGGCCGCCGCGCCCCGAGAGGGGCGGCGGCGGATCACGGTCGGCTCCTTAGGGGGACGTTGCTTCGAATCAGCGGTTCACGGCCTGGATCTCCTGGACGACGACGTTCTGCGTTGCACCGAACGCGCCGTCGGGGAGATCACCTCCGGCGCCGTCGCTGCCGGTCCAGTGGATCTCCCACGTGACCGTCGCCTGAAGCGGGAATGTGCCGTCGCCCGAGGAACGCAAGTACTTGACTCCGCACGGTGGCGTGGCGTCCGCCTTGCCCTTCGCATACGGCTCACCGATGCGACCGTCGTTGATTTCGCATACGCCCGAAGCCGGGTAGGTCTCGGCGTCCGGGGTGCCCGGCTTGATCTCCAGTGAGACCGGCTCCGCCGTGGCCGTCGCACTGACGCCGATGGCCTCCACGGAAGCGGTCACCGAAACCGGCTTGAACTCGGCACCGTCCAGCCATGCCCACGTCGGAAGGTTCACCTTGGTCGCCTCTGCCGGCGCCAGGGTCACCTCGGTACCCGGGACGCGGATCTCCGCGTAGGCGAGTTCGGCGAGGACCTCCGGGGTTACGGCGTTCTCGATGTCGGCGGGCGGGGGGTCGCCGACATCCACCCAGAAGTAGTCTTTGTTACACGCGTCCCAGCCCGGCGGGTAGCTCTTGTCCACGTACGAACCCCACCAGTAGCCCTTGCCGGTCTTGTCCTTGTTGAAGCCCTTCTTCTCGTCGTTCGCGTTGTACTTCTCCCGTTGCTTGGCGTCCCACTCGTACCCTGTCGAGCCGACCTCCCAGATCGGTTCCAGGTAATCTTGGAGCTGCTTCGGCGTGTACTTGGGCGCATACCAGCATGCCGGCGGTTTCCATGACGTGGACGAGGTCAACGCCCCGGCAGAACCGCCGCTGCCGTTCTTCGAACGGTCGAAAACGACGCCGGCGACGGTTACCCCAACAGTGCCGTCAGGTCCGGTCTCCGCACTCTGTTCCGTTTCCCCATCCGTTCCGCCGAATCCCTTGTCCGCGTGGGCCGGGCCAACCGCACAAAGGATCAGGGTGGCCAGGCCAACAGGCAGGACCATAAATCTACTTCGGTTCATGGCTGGCACTTTGCGCTCCCCCGCTCCGAAACCAATCGCTCGGTAACCCAGACGCCCTTGCTGTTCTGGCGCAGAGTGCCTGCATACAGGACGTAGCTGTCTTTCGTCGCCGATGTGACGTCGGTCTTCCCCGTCTTAAGGAACTTGTTGAACGACTTGCTCTGGTCCTCGCAGTACACAAGTGAAGCGGTGCCGTCATCCTTGGCATTGACGCTTTCACCGTAGTAGCGAGTCACGCCGGTCGTACGTGCCTTGTGATCAATGAATTCCTGGATGTACTTCTGGCTCCCGGCGGCGGCTTCGCCTTCGGAGTAGAAGCGATAGGCCGCGTGGAGCGCGTCTTGCTCCGCAACAGCCATGTCCACGGCCTTGATGCGCTGTTCGGCATCATGCAGCACGGCGTCCTTGACTGGATCGCCGGTCTTGTCCCACTCGAACTTGTACGTCACATCGGTTGGCAACTTGATCTTCGGTCGGTCGACCTCAGCCGGAGCGGACTCGCTCGGTGAAGTCGATGGCTCGCCGCCTGTGTCAGCACCTGCGATCTTGTCGTTGTCATCCGAAGCGCTGTCGCTACCACCGTCGCCTCCGCATGCGGACAGCGTCAGGGCCGCAGCGGCGGTCAGCGTGAGCGCTGCGAGTAGGGCGGGGCGGCGGCGAGTCACGGTGGGCTCCTGGGTGGGACGAGGATTCTCTTCAGCGAAGCAACGCTATCCACCGGGCTCCGGTGGCACCAGGGTGAAACCGGCATGCCCGCGGTGCCCTATGGGGCCAAATCAGCCTTACGTGTGGCTTCTTCGGCCATAACGGTTCCGTAACACGAGAGGGTCCGCACTCCGGTTGCAGGGTCCCCGTGTTGTTCCAGAACATTTCGTAGAGGAAGCAGCAAAGGCTCAGGACGTGGCGGGGAGGCGTGTCGGGATGGCGCGGCGGCTGTGGCGGGACGGGACGGGCGTGTTGGTGGTGGAGGGTGAGGATGGGGGCCCTGGAGTGCGGGTGCCGCTGGAGGTTGCCCGGTCGTACCGTGCGCGTGCCCGCGGGTTGCTGGGGCGGGATTCCCTCGACGGGGCGATGCTGCTCACTCCCGCCAGTGGCGTGCACACCTTCCGGATGCGGATGCCCATCGACGTGGCCTACCTCGACCGGCGGTTCCGTGTCATCGCCGTACGCACCATGCGGCCGGGCCGGCTGGGGTTGCCCCGGGTGCGTTCCCGGCATGTGCTGGAGGCCGAGGCCGGGGTGATGGCCGGGTGGGGGGTGCGGGCGGGGGCGCGGGTGGAGGTCCTGGGGGATGTGGGGGAACGGGAGGGGTAGGGCCGGTTCAGGGGGAGACCACGTGGAGGGTCGCCGTGCCGTCCGCGTTCGTCGTTGCCTGGATGACCACCGCGTCCTGCTGTGCGGCCGGGCGGGTGTCCCTCAGGGGGCCGCAGGAGTTGCCGCTGCCGTTCGCCCGCAGGACCGTGAGGCAGCCCTGGCCCTTGCCGCTCGCGCCGCCCTTCGACTGGCCCTTGCCCGACTTCACCTCGTACTCGATCTCGTTCGGGCCCACCTCGGTGACCGACAGCGTTGTCGGGCTGCCGTCCGGGCCTTCCAGGCGGATCGTCACAGGCTTGGTCACCGTGATCTCGCAGTTGCCGTCGGTGCAGGCCGCGACGTCGTCGCCGTCGGCCGTGGAGACGGAGGGGGAGGGAGAGGGGCCCTCCGGGTCTGGGTGGGAGTGGGTCGACGGGGGCGGTGCGGCGGCGGGCTCCTCGGAGGAGTTGCAGGCGGTCAGCGTGAGGATGGTCAGGGTGGTGAGGGCCAGTGGCCATCCCTTGACCACGTACTTCTTGCTGTGGTTCGGCATCGGGGTCTCATCCCTCCGTGCGGGGGAAGGAGACCTCTACCCTGCGGTTCTTCTTGCGGCCGGCCTCGGTCGAGTTGTCGGCGATGGGGTACTGCTCGCCGTAGCCGCGGACCTCGTAGGTGATGCCGGCGTCGTTCAGGGTCTGGGACAGGACGTCGTGTACGGCGTTGGCCCGCTTCTTGGAGAGGACGTCGCCGTGGGCTGAGGAGCCGAGGTTGTCGGTGAAGCCGAAGACTCGGACGCGGGTGGCGTTCTGGGTCTTGATCTCCTCGGCGATTCCGGTGATGCGGGACTTCGACTCCGCGCCGAGTTTGGCGCTGTCCTTGCCGAAGAGGACTTCCGCCTGGAGCGCGAGGGTCACGCTGGTGTTGGTGTCCTCGCGGCGTTCGTCCCCGCTCTGCTCCTCCACGACGGATTTGATGTCCAGCACCTTCGCCTGCGCGAGCGTGGCGCCGTCGGGGAGCTTCAGGTCCGGGTCGTTGGGGTCTACGTCCATGGGGGCGGAGGCGGAGGGTTCGGTGCCTGGGGGGTCGTTGGGGTCGTCGTCGGCGTGGGAAGCCGTGTTGCCGTAGATCGTCGTGGCGAGTACGAGCGTGACAACGGCTGCCAGGCGCGGGGGTGAGGTCATGGTGGGCTCACCCCGAGATTTCGATGGTGCCGGTCGTGAACATGGGCAGTTGGAGTGTCACCTCGGCGGCATCGGCCGGGGGCGCGGGGAACTGCATGAAGACCGGCAGGGTCTCGCCTGTCTTCAGCGCTGGAAAGTTGGTGGTCGTGAGCGGGCGCCCGTCCGTATCACGCAGCACGTAGTAGCGCTTCTTGCCCTTGGAATCCACCAGGGTCGCACCGCCTAGCGAGCTGCCGTTCCGGATGATCTCGGTCTCGTTACCGCTGAGTTGGGCCGGAACGTTGACCGTTTTGCTGCCATCGTTCTTCAGGTCGCCGCTCACCGTGACGAAGCCCCCCGCGTCCCGCTGTGCGGCGGTGACTTTGAGGAACAGACCGTTGGGGCCCTTCAGCTCGGCCAAGGTCTCCTCGGCGTCTCCCTCCTGGGCATCCGGCTGGGCCTCACTGCTCTTGGAGGAGGAAGATGAGGCCTCCGGTTTGTCGTCGTCGCCTCCACCGCCACAACCCACCAGGCCGAAGGCCAGCACGACCGCGACGGACCAGGCGGCCAGTCCTCCGCGGGCCCGTGTCGTGAACCGAACGCTCATGTCTCCGCTTCCTTCGTCCTTGTCGTTCGCTTGTCAGCTGTCGGCCAGATGGACGTCGAACAGGTCCTCGGGTTTCGGTAGGTCCGAGAGATCGTCCGGCTCCAGATCCCACTCCTCGCCACCCTTGCAGGAGAGCCTGGGCAGCGCGTCGTCGGCAGAATCTTCGGGTAGCGGCTTGACCGAGCAGCGGGCGTCGATGACGGCGGTCGCGGTTTCGGTCGCCGTCTGGCTTTCCGTGCCCGGCACGATGGTGTCCCCCACGGTGTCGTTGGTCTCGGCGACGACTGTGTAGCCCAGGAGTCCGTCCGGTGCGCAGTCCACACTCGCGTCGTTGCGTGCCGCCAGCTCGTGGGCACGCCAGCACCCGCTCGGCAACGGCGCCTTTCCCTCGAAGATGTCCAGCCATGTGTCGGGCTCCAGGACGTTCTCGAGCCATTCGTCCGCAAGGCCGTCCCGGGTCTCCAAGGCCGCCGCGAGAGCCGCGGCGTCGGCCGCGGTCTGTGCCTCACTGCGAGTAGCGGCGGCCTGGCCGACCGCGAAGTACGCGAACGCGAGAAAGAGCAGGCCCCCCACCACCGTGATGTAGATGGGGAATGCCTGCCCCGCGTCACCACTCCGGCGAGGGGCCCTCAACCGCCGGTTACCTCGGTGATCTTGTCCTTGATCGCGTTGTAAATCGTCTGCCCGATATCCGTCCCCGTGATCGCCAGCACGATCGCCACCACCACCGCGATGATCCCCAGGTACTCCACAGCCGTCTGACCCCTGTCGTTGCGGGCGGCGGCTCGGGAGTGCAGGTAGGCGGCTGTGGTGTGGAGCCAGTTGGTCATGGTGTTCCCCTCCAGGGTGGACGGCTGCTGTGGGTCGGTCCATCGAGGTCGCCCCGGGTGCGCGGCGGATGTGGGGAGCGGGCCGCCGGCTGGTCGTGCCGGGTGCCGTGTCGTCCACGAACTCCACCCCCCTCGCGCTCCGTTGGGACCCCGACCTGTCGGGAGTACCAGACGACGACTCTCCCACAGCAGATTGCAAGTGCGAAAGGTATTGCTCGGAAGTAGCCCGACTGGGCCATAGATCATTGGTTGTTGACGTCATCGCTTGGTGTGCAGTCGCACCGTGATGGTTTACGCCGCCCCCTTTCACCGGCTGCGTGTCCGACATGGCGTCCTCCTCCTCCCTACTCGCCCGTGATCGTTCCGAAGTCCGTCCCCGAACCCAGGATCAGGCCCGCGCCGAGGAGGATCATCGTGGCCGGGACCATGAAGGTCGTGATCATCATCGTGGCCTTGGGCACCGCCCGCGCGGCCTTGCGGCGGGCGTTCTGGGCGTCGGTGCGGCGCATGTCCTTGGCCAGGGAGACCAGGGTCTCGACGATGGGGGCGCCCAGTTCCTCGCCCTGCTGGAGCGCCGTAACGAACATCGCCACCTGTTCGGAGTCGTTGCGCCGGCGCAGCTCCGCGAAGGCCTGGCGGCGGCTCATGCCGAGGTCCATCTGGCGGAGCGTGATGCGGAGTTCGTCCGCCCAGGGGCCCTCGTACCGCATCGCCACGCGGTCCAGGGCCTGGCGGAAGCCGAGGCCCGCGCTCACCACGACCGCCAGTACGTCCAGGAAGTCCGGCAGCGTGCGCTCGATGACGTCCTTGCGGATGCGGATCGCCGACCATATGCCGACCTCCGTCCAGAACGCGCCGAAGGCCAGGAGGAGGAGGGCGACCACGAACTGGCCGCGGAGGAGGAAGACCAGGAAGCCCAGCGCGCCCAGGAAGCCGTAGACCGCGCGGCGGGCGGCGTAGCGGTCGATGGTCAGGCCGCCGGGGTTGCCGGCCAGGTCGATCCGGCGGCGGTACCTGGCCACCAGGGCCGGGCCCATGAGGCGCAGGATGGCGGGTGCGTAGCGCATGCCCATGCGGTCGATGAGGGAGCCCACCGGCCCGGTGCGGGTGGAGCCGATCTCCAGGGCGAGGGCGAGGTCGTCGGGGAGTTTCGCCTCCGCCCGGTACATGCGGACGCCCGCGAAGACGCCCCAGACGGCGGCGCCCATGAGGAAGGCGAGGAGCCATTCGATTCCGGGTCCCATTCCAGCTCCCCTCAGACGTCGATGCGGGAGAGGCGGCGGATGAGGACGAAGCCCACCGCGTAGAGGGCGAAAGCGGTGATCACCGCCGCCTGTCCGATCGAGGATCCCGTCATGCGTTCCAGGGCGCCGTCCTTCACGCCGTTCATCAGGAACAACGAGCCGACGCCCAGGACGGGGACGGCGTAGGAGGTCATGTTGACCTGGGAGAGTTGCGTGCGGACCTCCCGCCGGGTCTCCTTGCGCTCCTCCAGCGTCTCCGTGAGGTTGCGCAGCGCGCTGACCACCTGGCCGCCCGCGCGGTTGGAGAGGACGAGGGTGGTGACCAGGACGACGAGTTCGCGGGAGGGGAGGCGCTCGGCGAGTTCACCGAGGGCGTCGTCCATCGAGGCGCCGATGGCGAGTTGGTCGGCGACCTTGCCGAGTTCCTCGCCGGCCGGGGCCTCCAGCTCCTCCGCCGCCATGCCGATCGCGGTGCGCAGGGCGAGGCCGGCCTGGGTGGCGTTGGCGAGGATGCGGGCGAGTTCGGGGAGCTGGTTGATGAACTTCTCGATGCGTTTCTGACGTTGCCAGTTGAGGAACTGGACGGCGGCGCCGATGCCCAGGAGTCCGGCGAGCGGGCCGAAGAAGGGGGCCAGGACGGCCTGGCCCACCAGCCACAGGCCGGCGACGGCCGCGACCATGCAGGCGAAGAACTCGCCGGGCGTGACGTCCAGGCCGGTGGCGGCCAGGCGCAGTTCCAGCTTCCTGCCGAGCTTGGTGCGGCGCAGGCGGCGGTCCAGGGTGGGGAAGCGGCGCCGTCGGCCGATGACGGGTATCTGCCCGGTGGCCGCGAGACGCTCGACCAGGGCGGCGCGCTGGGCCCGGCCTGCCGCGTAGGAGTGCAGGCCGACGACCGCCAGGACGCAGGTCAGCAGCGTGATGCCGGTGGTGAGCGTGACGAGCGTTTCCAGTTTCATCGGGCGGTCCTAGCTGGTTTCGTCCTGTGCGTCATACCTGGTTCCATCGGGCGTCCTACCTGGCCTCTCGGGTGGTGAGCTGGTCCAGGGAGTGGGCGACGCCGAAGGCCTGCGGGACGGGCTGGTTGGCCATGTAGAGGCGCTCGGCGGTGCGGTGCGGGAGGGGGAAGTACTCGTACGCGCCGTGCACGCGGCCGTCCGCCGTCATCGGGCGGGCGTTGAAGCGGGCGACCGTGGCCAGGCGGTACGGCTCGCCCCCGTGGCTGGCCAGCAGGGCGATCTCGGTGATGCGGCGGGCGCCGTCGGCGAAGCGGGTCAGCTGGACGACGACGTCGACGGAGCTGTTGATCTGGTCGTGCAGGGCGACGAACGGGATCTCCACGTCCGACATCGAGGCCAGGGTCTGGAGGCGCATCAGGGCGTCCTCCGCGCTGTTGGCGTGGACCGTGGCGAGTGAACCGTCGTGGCCCGTCGACATGGCCTGGAGCATGTCCAGGGACTCGCCGCCGCGGACCTCGCCGACGACGATGCGGTCGGGGCGCATACGGAGGGAGTTGCGGACCAGGTCGCGGATGGTGACGCGGCCCTGGCCCTCGACGTTGGGCGGGCGCGACTCCAGGCGGATGACGTGGGCCTGCTGGAGCTGGAGTTCCGCCGAGTCCTCGATGGTGATGATGCGGTCGGACTCGGGGATCAGGCCGGACAGGGCGTTGAGGAGCGTCGTCTTCCCGGTGCCGGTCGCGCCCGAGACGATGATGTTGAACCGGGCCTGCACGAGGCCGGCCAGCAGGTACAGCATGTGCTCGTCGAGCGAGCCGAGGCCGATCAGCTCGTGCAGGGTGAAGGAGCGCGGGAAGCGGCGGATGGTCAGGGTGGCGCCGGTCAGCGAGAGCGGCGGGATGATGACGTTGACGCGCTCGCCGGAGGGGAGGCGGGCGTCGACCATGGGGTTCGACTCGTCCACGCGGCGGTTGACCGTGGAGACGATCCGCTCGATGGTCTGCATCAGCTGCTCGTGGGAGGCGAAGCGGAGCGGGAGCTGTTCGACGCGGCCGCCGCGCTCGACGAAGATCGCGTCGGGGCCGTTCACCATGATCTCCGTGACGGACGCGTCCTCGAGCAGCGGTTCCAGGATGCCGAGGCCGAGGGCCTCGTCCACCACCCGGCGGATCAGCTGGGAGCGTTCGACCGTGGACAGGACCGGGCCCTCGCGGCTGATGATGTGGCCGAGGACCCGTTCCAGGCGGGCCCGGCGTTCGGCCATCGCGAGGGAACTCATCTCCGCGAGGTCGATCTCCTCCAGGAGCTTGGCCCGGTAGGAGGCGACCAGGTGTCCGTCCTCGCCCCGGCCGCCGTGCTCCTCGGGCGAGTGGATGCGCGCGCGCAGGCTCATGCGTCCTCGGCTCCTCGGTCAGTGGTCCAGCGGCATGGTGGCCGTCCGGGTGGCGGGGTCGAAGTCCCAACCGGGGACGATCGAGGGGATGTCGACGGTGGCGGTGACCGTCACCTCGTCGCCGCCGTACGACGGCGGGCAGGAGGTGCCGTCCGCCAGCCAGCTGCTGACGGCCGCCGCGCAGGCGCCCTGCGCGCTCTCCTGGAGCGAGGCGCTGCGGGCCCCGGCGCGGGCCGCGGTGCCGGCCTGCTGGGCGGTGTAGGCGATCAGGCCCAGCTGTACGACGGCCATGCCGACGATGATCAGGATCGGGACGAAGCCGAGGTACTCGATGGCCGCCTGGCCCCGGTCCCTCGCTCGCCCGCCGCCCGGGCCCCTGGAGTACGCCATCTCAGTCGTCCTCCTCCTCGACCGCCCCCGCGTGCCCGTGCACGGTGAACGGGAAGCTGACGGTGCCCGGGAAGAGGATGGGGACCTCGATGCGCACGTCGGCGGTGACGTAGCCGCCCGCGGTGCCGCAGTCCACTCCGGCGCCCCCCTCCCACGCGCCCGGCAGCTTGTCCCGGCCTGCGTCCTGGCAGGCTCCCTGCCGCGCCCCCCGGTCGGCCGCCGTGGCCGCCCGTACCGCCTCGTCCGCAGCATTCCCCGCGAGCGTGTACGTGTATCCCACGAGAACGAGCTGCCACAGCACCACCAGCGTGGCGACGATCGCCGGGATCATGCCGAGGAACTCGACGGTCACCTGACCGGAGTCCCGGCGCCCGGTCCGTAACCCGCTCATCCCGCACCGTCCTTCCGGCGCCGGAAGCTCGCCGAACCGCGGTCGCCGCGGAAGCGGCCGTGGCTCTTGCGGGCTTCCTCGGGTGCGCCGACCAGGCCCAGTTCGCCGGCGAGGGCCCACAGGGCCTGTTTCACGGTGCTCCGGGCGTCGAGTTCGTGGACGCGGCCGGCGTCCACGGCGCCCTGGAGTTCCTTGAAGTTGGCGGGGACGGTGGTGCCGGCGATCGCGGTGCCGGTGATCCGCTGGATCAGCTGGGGCTGGATCTCCGTACCCCGCGTGTGCCGGTTGACGACCACGGTCGTCTCCTCCGCCTTGCGGATCTGGAGCCGGTCCCACATCCGCACCGTCCGTTTGGCGCCCCGTACGGCGACCACGTCCGGGGTGGTGACCAGGAGCGCGGTGTCGGCCATCTCCACGGCGGCGGCGCCGGCCCCGCCGAGCTGGGCGCCGCAGTCGATGACGACGACCTCGTAGCGCTGGCGCAGGGCGCCGACGATCTGGCGGGCGGCGCGGTCGGTGACCTCCTCGCCGCGTTCGCCCTCGCCGGGGGCCAGCAGCAGGGCGATACCGCTGTCGTGCCGGAAGACGGCGTCGGCCAGGACCCGCGGGGAGAGGTCGGTGATGGCGGCGAGGTCGGCCACGGAGCGGCGGAACTGGACGTCCAGGAAGGAGGCGACGTCGCCGGCCTGGAGGTCCATGTCGAGCAGCGCGGTGGGGCGGCCCGCCGCCTGTGCGGCCAGGGCCAGCTGGATGGCGGTGAGGGTGGTGCCCACGCCGCCCTTGGCGCCGCTGACGGTCACGACGGTGCCACCGGCGCCGGTGAACACGTCGCCGCCGCTGCCGAGGTGCCGGCGTACGCCCACCGACCACTGGGCCACCGCCTGGACGCGGCTGGCGAGTTCCTCGTAGCCGAGCGGCAGGGCGACCAGGCCGCGGGCGCCGTAGTCCATGGCGGCCTGGAAGAGGCCGGGGCCGGGGTCGGAGGTGACGAGGATGACGCCGACGGCGGGGAAGCGGAGGGCGACCTCGCGGATCAGCTCCAGGGCCGGCACCGGGCCGATCCGCTCGTGGACGATCACGACCTCGGGCAGTTCGTCGACCGACTCGGCGGCGAGGCGGGCGAGGGTGTCGACGAGCTGGGTGGAGTCGGCCACAGGTGCGACCGGTTCGGCGTCCGGGAGCTGGCTGAGCAGGGTGGTGAGGGACCGTACGGCGTCCACGTCGCCGACTGCGGGGAGGATCCTCGTGGCCATACGGGCTCTCACTTGTCCTTCGCGAGTTCGTACGTCCGGTCCTTGTCCGGGACCGTGGTGTCGCCGCCGGGCGCGACGAGCGCGAGCCGGACGCGCCGGGCGAACGACTCGGCGTAGGTGATGCGCTGGGCGTCGATGGTGGACAGTGCGAAGGTGATGGGGACGGCGTCGGTGGGCTCCCGGTCGCGGCTGTTCTCGTCGGGTTCCAGTGAGGTGAGTTCGCCGACGTCGATGACCTTGGCGTTGGTGACGATGATCTTCGACTGGGCGGGGTCGCCCTCGCGCTCGCCCTCGAAGGTGGCGTACACGTTGACGGCCGAGCCCGGCGTGATCTTGCCGGCCACGCCGGTGGCCGCGTCGATCATGATGGCGACCTCCTGCTGCCCGGGCCGCAGGGCGGGCTGGTCGACGATCATGTCGGTCTGGAGCAGCGAGCCCGCCTTCAGTGTCGTCACGGCGATCTTGCCGCGGACCTGGCCGAGGTCGGTGACGGCGTTCTTCGACAGCCAGCGCTCCGGCATCTCGACCTCCTCGAACTGCCCCTCGCTCAGCGGCGTGTAGGGCTCCACGTCCGACTTGAGCCGGTAGGCGGCGACCTCCGGTCCGACCTTGGACTTCACGTCGTTCACGACCGACAGCACGCCGGCGAAGGCGCCGAGGGCGCAGAGGACGGAAAGGATCAGCAGGATGATGCCGCGGCGCTGACGGGAGTTCATGAGCCGTGCAACCTCATTGGGGGAATCGGTCGGACCGGATCGGATGGCGGGGCGGACGGGGCGCTGGGGACCTACCCGGTGAGAGCCCGTCTCTCACGGCGGCGGCCCAGGGCGGGATCGTGGCGGTGGCCGAGGGCGGGATCGGCGCCGCGGCCCGGAGCCTTGCCGCCGGGGGCGTCGTAGACGGGCGGTGTGGCCGAGCAGAACACGCAGCGGTCGCCGATGACGTCGATGCCGCACCAGTGGCAGACGCTCTGCCGCACCGAGGTGACCAGTTGGTAGAGGACCGAGAGGTCGGGCAGGTAGGCGCAGAACTCGGTCAGCCGGCCGGTCCCCCACCAGCCGGGCGACTCGGCGGGCAGCGGCATCTCGCGCAGCCCCTGCACGCGCCAGGACGGGGCGAGGGTGCCGGTGACCCAGTCGGCGGGGTGCTGCCCCTTGGCGACCAGCAGCCAGGTGCCGAACTCGGGTCCGTCCAGGCCCGCTTCGGGTCCGATCCGCACGAGCTGGGGCACGGGGTGGGCCACGACCCCGAACTGGCTGCCGGGCATCCAGGACCTGGCGTGCGTCTTCAGGCCCACCGGGACGTGGTCGAGCCGGGCGACGGAGCCGAGCACCGCGCCGGCGTGGATGTAGTGGGTGAGGAGGCGGCCGGCCGAGGCGAGCACGCCGGGGCTGAGGTCGCAGGAGGCCAGCTGGCGCAACTGCCGGGCCAGCACGGCGAGGCCGAGCGGTGGCAGGGATGGCCGGAACAGGGCGATGCGGTCGCTCTCCAGGAGGCCGCGGACGGTGTGCAGCCGTCGCTCCACGCTCGCCGGGGCGGCCTGCGAGCACACCACGATGACGTGCCCGTACTGGTCGAGGAGGGACTGGAACTCGGCCAGCACGTGCTCCAGGGGACGCTGGTCGACGTCCTGGAGCACGACCGCCGGCAGGGTCCGTTCGTCCTGCGGCGGCAGTGCCATGTCGGCACTGGTCACGGCGATGGCAGTTGGCACGCCCGGCTCCCCGTCTCCCATGCCCGTCGGTCCGCCGGCGTTGCCCCGGCACACCCGGATGACTTCACTGCGTGACTACGTGAGCACTGTATCCACGCGTCTGTGACCGGAGAACAGCGTTTCCGTCGCTCTGGAACAACTTATGTTGCACAAGGCGCAGTAAACCGGGGCAGGTTGAGCATTTCCACAGGGCCGCGAGGCTGGTCCGGACCCACCTCTTGACACCGCAATTGGTCTGGACCAACTTGTACGTCAACGTCCCCACTCCCCCACCGGAGGCCCCAGTGGAGCCCGTACGCAGACCGCTCGGCAGACGGCTCGGCAGACGGACGAAGTTCTGGGCGGGAGCCGTCACCGCGGCGCTCGCCCTCTCGGTCACGGCCGTAGGCCAGGCGTCGGCCGCCGACGTCAACAACGCGAAGAACGCCGGCTTCGAGGCCGGTCTGTCCAACTGGACCTGCTCCGCGAACAGCGGTACGACCGTCTCCTCCCCCGCACGCACGGGCTCCGCCGCGCTGAAGGCCACGCCGGCCGGGCAGGACAACGCCCGCTGTGCGCAGAGCGTCGCGGTCAAGCCCAACTCGACGTACACACTGAGCGCGTGGGTGCAGGGCGGGTACTCCTACCTGGGCGTGACGGGCACGGGCACGACGGACGTGTCCACCTGGACCCCTGACTCGGCCTCCTGGAAGCAGCTGACGACGAGCTTCACCACGGGCTCCTCGACGACCTCGGTCTCGGTGTACACGCACGGCTGGTACGGGCAGTCGGCCTACCACGTGGACGACCTGTCCGTCTTCGGCCCCGACGGTGGCGGCGGCACGGACCCCGACCCCACGGTCCCGTCGGCCCCGGCCGGCCTGAGCGTCTCCGGTACGACGTCCTCCACGGCATCGCTGGCCTGGAACGCGGTGTCGGGCGCCACCGGCTACAACATCTACCGCGGCGGTACGAAGGTGACGGCGGTGACCGGCACGTCGGCGACGGTGACCGGCCTCGCGGCCGCCACGTCGTACTCCTTCCAGGTCACGGCGGTCAACGCGGCCGGTGAGTCCGCGAAGTCGGCGGCGGTGACGGCCCGGACCACGGAGCAGGGCGGCGGGGGCGGCGACCTGCCCAAGCACGCGGTGACCGGCTACTGGCAGAACTTCAACAACGGGGCGACGGTCCAGAAGATCTCCGACGTGCCGGCCGCGTACGACATCGTCGCGGTGGCCTTCGCCGACGCGACCACGACGCCGGGCGCGGTGACCTTCAACCTGGACTCCGCGGGCCTCGGCGGCTACACGGTCGCCCAGTTCAAGGCGGACGTCCGCGCGAAGCAGGCCGCGGGGAAGAAGGTCATCATCTCGGTGGGCGGCGAGAAGGGCACCGTCTCGGTGAACGACTCGGCCTCCGCGACCAACTTCGCGAACTCGGTGTACGCCGTGATGCAGGAGTACGGCTTCGACGGCGTCGACATCGACCTGGAGAACGGCCTCAACGCGACCTACATGACGCAGGCCCTGCGCGCGCTGTCGGCGAAGGCGGGCCCGGACATGATCCTCACGATGGCCCCGCAGACCATCGACATGCAGTCCACCTCGGGCGGCTACTTCCGCACGGCGCTGAACGTGAAGGACATCCTCACGGTCGTCAACATGCAGTACTACAACAGCGGCACGATGCTGGGCTGCGACGGCAAGGTCTACGCCCAGGGCACGGTGGACTTCCTCACCGCCCTGGCCTGCATCCAGCTGGAGAACGGCCTCGACCCGTCCCAGGTGGGCCTCGGCCTCCCGGCCTCCACCCGCGCGGCGGGCGGCGGCTACGTGGCCCCGTCGGTGGTCAACGCCGCCCTGGACTGCCTCACCAAGGGCACCAACTGCGGCTCCTTCAAGCCGTCGAAGACCTACCCCGCCCTGCGCGGCGCGATGACCTGGTCCACGAACTGGGACGCGACGTCGGGCAACGCGTGGTCGAACGCGGTGGGCCCGCACGTGGACGGCCTCCCGTAGGGGCGACTGATCCGGCTCAGGCCCCTGCCCGCGGTGACGTGGGCGGGGGCCTTCCCATGTGGGTGGCCCACCGGGCAGGGCGACCACCTGCTGTGGGATTCGTATGAAACATTTCCGGGGCTCGACGCATCAATGAGGTGAAGGCAGGTCACTACAGCGGTGGGCCGGGGGAGCGTGTTCATGAGGCAGGGGCGGGCGGACGAGTACGCCGAGTTCGCGGGGGCGCGGGCCGGGCATCTGTACCGGTCCGCCTGTCTGCTCACCGCCGGGGACACGCATCTGGCCGAGGACCTGGTGCAGGAGACCCTGGGCCGGCTGTACCTGCGGTGGGGGCGGGTGGCGCGGGTGGAGAACCCGGCCGCGTACGCGCAGACCGTGCTCACCCGGACCTTTCTCGCCCATCAGCGGCGGCGCAGCAGCGGGGAGCGGGCGACGGACGTCTTCCCCGATCTGCCGGGCGCCGGTGACGGGGACGCGTCGCTGCGGCTGACGCTGCTGGACGCGCTCGCGCGGCTGCCCGCCAAGGACCGGGCCGTCGTCGTCCTGCGGTACTGGGAGGACCGGTCGGTCGAGCAGACCGCCGACGTACTCGGCGTCAGTTCGGCGGCGGTGCGGACCCGGTGTTCGCGGGCGCTCGGGCGGCTGCGGGAGCTGCTGGGCGAGGACCTGTCGGAGTACGCCAGACCCTGAGAGCCGCGGCGGCTGCCGTTCGGTTCGTCTCACCTCGTGGAAAGGGTGGTTTCGCCATGCCCCAGGAAGATGGCCGGGATGCGTTCGAGGACCGGCTCTCCGCCGCCCTGCGCGACGCCGGTGACGGCTTCGTGACCGACCGGGGTTCCCTCGTCACCGCCGGGCGGATCCGGGGGCGGCGGGCGCTGTTGCGGCGCAGGACGGCCGTGGTGGGCGGGATGGCCGGGGTCGCCCTGGCCGGGGTGGGCGGGGCCCTGGTCCTGCCGGTGGACGAACCGGCCGGGCCCGCACGGTCCAGCGTCTCCTCGAGCGGCGCTCCGACCGCCGCCACGACCGCCTACTCGGGCGACGACCTGCTGCGGGAACTCAAGGCTCAGCTGCCCAAGGGCGTGACCAGCCAGGAGGAGGCCAGGGGGACGCACGACTGGCCCGGCCCCGGCGTGGCGCTCGTGTTCGACGACAGCGCCGGGGCCGCCGCGATCTCCCTGGGCGTCGAGCGGCTCCGGCCGGGGAGCGACCGGATCCGCGACGTGGGGAAATGCCCCGACAAGAACCTCACGGACTACGACGACTGTGTCACCGACCGGCTGGCCGACGGTTCGCTGCTGCGGTTGTACCGGGGCTACGAGTATCCGGACCGCCGCGCGGAGACCAAGCTCTGGACCGCCGACCTGGTCACCGCCGAGGGGCACTACGTCACCCTGTCCGAGTGGAACTCCCCCGCCCAGAAGGGCGCCCCGGTCAGCCGCGACGAACCTCCGCTGACGACCGCGCAGTTGCGGGGGATCGTCACCGCCGGGGTGTGGCGCCAGGTGGCCGACGCCATTCCGGAGTCCAGCAAGCCGTCGGCGACGCCGAGCACCGAGCGGCCCCGTGCCGCCTCCGGCAAGGCCGTCGCCGACACCCTCGCCCGGCTGCTCCCCAAGAAGGCGAACGTCGTCGCGCAGGGCGGGCAGGAGTCCGAGTACGCGTACGTCGTCGTGGACGACGGCCGGGGCGCGAGCCTCGTCCAGATCAACGTGCAGCACGGCATGGACAAGGCCGCCGACGAGCTGTACGGCGACGGCGAGACCCTGCCCGACGGCACCCGCGTCGCCACCCGGCAGAGCCCCGGCGAGAAGGGCGGCTCCGGCGTCGTGATGTGGACCGCCGACACACTGCGCGCCGGACCGGAGGGCTTCCGCGTGGTCATCAGCGCCTTCAACACCGGCGACCAGAACGAGGCCGCCACCCGCGCCACCCCCGCGCTGACCATGGATCAGCTGCGGAGGATCGCGCTCAGCAAGGAGTGGGACCGGTTGGCATGACCGGTGCCGGAGCATCGGGTCAACTGCTCCTTGAGGCACACCTGGTGCCCCGATGTTCCCTTCCCCGACCCTTGGGCGGGTCGCCTCTGGAACGACGGGGCTAGAGTGCCAACAAGCCTTGCCCCACAGGAGGACGGATCATGCACGCCCAAGACGAACGAGCCCAGGCTCCCCGGTCCGGGAACACCCGTACGGCGCCCCGCCGGGTCGACGCCGCCGCGGTGACCGCCTCGCGAATGCCCGGTACGCCGCACTCGGCCGTCGTGTTGCAGCGCGCCATCGGCAACCAGGCGTACAGCCAGGTGGTACAGCGGGCACCGGCGAGCGGTGGTCCCGCTGCTCCGGAGGGGGCCAAGATCGGCCTCACGCTGTCGGCCGTGAAAGAGCGGTTCGAGGCGTTGAAGGTCGAGGAGCCCGAACTGGCCAAGCAGCAAGAGGCCAGGTGGAACAAACTTCTCTATGTCCTGCAGGAGTTCGACAACTGGATGCGCAGCATCGAGGTCGGGTACCGGTTCGGCGGCAGCCTCATCGCTTACATCTACGGGGGAGCCAGGGCACCGCAGGACATCGACATCGAGGTGTCGAACGGTGACAACATGCACCGGCTGCTCACCGAGATGAAGGGTTCAGGCGCCTGGTCCGGACAGCTCGGTGAGCAGGGCAACCAGCTCCTGTCCATTTATTGCAAGAACGCACGGGTGCCGGAGTTCCAGTTCGACGTGTCAAGCGAGACCCAGGGTTTCAACACCCCGTTCGAGCTGAAGGAATCCATGCAGGTGGAAGGGGACGCCGTCGTTTCGGGAGACAAGGTCTCGCGCGACGAACTGATCCTCAACTACCTGGACCGGATGATCCAGAAGCCCGACGTCGCGAGGAGCAAGGGCGATGACGATCAGATTGCCGGCCTTCTGAGGGCGGCCGGGTGCCGTACCCCCGCCCACGTCGAGGCCTACTGGGGCCGGAACCTCCAACCGGCCATCAAGGCGGGCGACTCCCGTATCCCGGCCCTGCGCGACAACCTGGCGAGCATCGCCACGGAGAAGTTCGCGCCCGAGGCCCAGGCACCGAGGGGCGCCTCGCCCGAGCCGATGGAAGTCGACGGGGACGAGATGGACCTCAGCTGATCCCGGCCCGTCCGGCCGGTCCCACCGCGGGGACTGGTCTGAGGCCCGGAAGGCGAACCAGGGCTGGAAGAACTCCGACCAAGGCTGGTCCCAGACCTGCTTCACGCACAGGACCGGGACCAGCAGCAGGCCCGCAATCGCCGGAGCGCTGTTGCCGAGGCCGCCATGCGCCGCTCACGATCGACCGCGGGATTACGAACCGTCCTTCGAGGGCATTCCTCGCTGCCCGTCCGGCTCTTTCCGGGCTCTTCCGGAAGTGCCACCCTGACGGCAGGCCGAACCGGAGGGACAAGCGTGTACTTGCGTCGTTCTCGTACGGACGAAACGACTGTGCGCCCCGACACTCCGAGGCCCTCGGCCCGGTCGCGGGGCGTGTCCTCGTCCCGCCCGCTCGATGTTCCGTCTCTCCAGCAGCTCGCGGGAAACGACGCGGTGGCGCGTGCGGTGAAGGACATGCCCGTCCAGCGAGTCGGCAGCACAACGGCTCCGGGCGTACGCGCGCCCCGGCGGCTGGAGGAGGTACTCCCCCGTGACGACTGGTGGCGGGCCCAACTCGACCCGGCCCACCACGAAGAGGCACGGCGGACACACCCGCAGAACCCCGGGGAGCTGTACGACCACCAGGAGTCGCCGGGTTACCAGTCCAGCATGACGGCCGCGTACGACCAGCACCTCAACGGCGACGACATCGGCGAACGGGTCGACTTCGCCAAGTACAACGCGATGCACGATTCCGTGGTGTCCGGGCTCGGTAAGGACTTCGACCCCTCCGGCAAGGACGGCTACGCGACCAGCTTTCCCCTGCGTGCCAGCTCCCCCACACCCTCGGTGCTGAACGAGGAGATCGACGGCAGGCGGCTGACCGTCAAGAGGGACGGGTTCGCCGGTACGGGCGTCAGACCGGACGCCCTCACCTGGTACGGCCGCATGCACGGGGCTCCCAACGTCCTCATCGAGACCCTCTACAAGCACGACGAGGTCGAGCGTTTGGTCACGCAGATCCTCGACCGTCTGTATGCGGATCTCGATGGGTCGGAGACCGACCGTGACCGCTTCAAGGCCATCGGGCGAGCGGTTCGGAGTATCCACATCATCCACCCGTTCGAGGACACCAACCGGCGGCTGAACGTGCACGTGCTCCTGCCGCGACTGCTCCTGGCGGCCGGTTTCCAGCCGGTGATCTTCAAGGACATGGACCAGCTCTTCCAGGGCGGACGGTCCCTGGACCAGATCGCCGACGCCCTGCAGAGGGGGCAGGGACTGGACCTCACCAGCGACGATCTGGAGCCCACCGAGTCCCGCTACGACCGTCCCTGGTACGAGAACGACGGGCCGGCGGTCGCGGGCACGACAGGGACCATCGTCATCCCGACCTTCTCCTCGCTGCAGACACCCCAGAGCTACTACGAACCGCTGCACGCCCCCGCTCCCGCGGGAGGCTACGAACACCTTGAAGCGGACGGCCCGGGACCGGCTCTGGTCCACGGGCAGTACGCGGAGATGGGCGGCCCGGGACCGGCTCTGGTCAACGGGCAGTACGCGGAGATGGGCGGCCCGGGGCCGACGATGAAGCATCCGCCTCAGACGAAGTCAGGCCCCGGCGGGACCGTCCGACGAACGGACACGGCCGGACGTGCCGAGCTGACCGAATACCTGGTCGGGGCCCTGCAGCAGCAACCCGCCGGTCACGGAGACCAAGCAGGCCCGGACGGGCAGCGTCCCCCGGAGCAGGGGCGCGGCTGAGCCCCCGCTGCCGCTACTGGAAGAACTCCGACCACGGCTGGTCCCAGACCTGCTTCACGCACAGGACCAGGAACAGCAGGCCCGCGATGGCCAGCATGCCGTTGCTCAGCCAGCCGTTGCGCCACTCTCGGGGAGTGCGTGAGGAGTTGAGCAGCCACAGGAGGGTCAGGGCGAGGAAGGGCATGAAGGCGGCGCCCAGGACGCCGTAGATGATGATCAGGCGGAAGGGCTCGTCCTGGAAGAGCAGGACGATGGGCGGGAAGGTGAGCCAGAGCAGGTACGCGCGGAACGCCCAGGAGCGTTCGCGGCGGCCCGAGGCCAGTTCGTCGCCGCGTGCCTCGCGCTCGCCCCGCAGGCGCGCCAGGAAGTCGGCGAACATCAGGCTCACGCCGTGCCAGACGCCGATCAGGGAGGTGAAGGAGGTGGCGAAGAAGCCGATCAGGAAGAGCTTGCCGGTGGCCGTGCCGTACTGCTCCTCCAGGATGTCGCCGAGCTGCATCAGGCCCTTGTCGCCGCTCGCGATCGCGATGTTCGCCGAGTGCAGCAGTTCCGCGCCGACGAAGAGCATGGCGATGACGAAGACGCCCGTCGTGGCGTACGCGACCCGGTTGTCCAGGCGCATGACCTTCATCCAGCCGGTGTTGGTCCAGCCCTTGGCGTTGACCCAGTAGCCGTACGCGGCCAGCGTGATGGTGCCGCCCACGCCGCCGATCAGGCCGAGAGTGTTGAGGATCGAGTCCTTCTCGTCCGGGAGGACCGGGAGGAGGCCGGCGAAGGCGTCGCCGAGGTTGGGGGTGACGCGGATCGCCAGGTAGACGGTCACGACGAACATGACGCCCACCAGGACCGTCATGACCTTCTCGAAGACGTTGTACTTGTTGAACCAGACGAACACCAGGCCCACCAGACCGCAGGCGATGCCCCACCATTCGAGGTCCATCACGTCCGGGAAGAGGGCCTGGAGCGGCAGCGCGCTGGACGACATCGCGGCCGCGCCGTAGACGAAACCCCAGATCACGGCGTATATCGCGAAGAACCACGTGGTCCAGCGGCCGAGGCTCGCCCAGCCCTCGAAGAGCGTGGTCCCGGTGGACAGGTGCCACCGGCCGCACGCCTCGGCCAGGGAGATCTTGACCAGGCAGCCGATGACCGCGGCCCACAGCAGCGTGTAGCCGAAGTTGCTGCCCGCGATCAGGGTGGCCACGAGGTCGCCGGCGCCGACCCCGGTCGCCGCGACGACGATGCCGGGGCCGATGTAGCGCCAACTGGACTTACGCGGGGCCGAGTCGGTCCCGCCCGCCACGCCCGTGTCTCTGGTGTTGCCCGTGAGGTCCGCCATGAGGGTCAAGAAAGCTCATGGCCGCCGGTCGGACAAGAGGGCGTGCGCGGATCTTCACCCGATGCGCTTACTCCTCGGCGTCCGCCGCGGGCTTCCCGCCGGACTTGGAGTCCGACTTGGCGTCCGACTCGGCGTCCGACTTGGCGTCCGGCTTGGCGAGAGGCGTCTTCGCGTCCGGCTCGGCGTCCGCCGTCGCCTCGGGCTCGGGGTCGGACTCGGAGTCGGGCTCGGAGTCGGGCTCGGAGTCGGGCTCGTCGTCCTCGAAGTACGCGTCCAGGACCTCGTCGAGGGCCGACTCCCACTCCGCGAACCGGCTCCGGGACGTCGCCTCGATCTCGATCGGGTACCAGCGGCGGTCCGGCGTGTGCACCGTGACGGTGAACCGCTTGCCGAAGCGGCCCGTCTCGGTCTCCACGGCGCCGACCTCGTCCCAGCGGAACTCGCAACTCTGGTCGTCGAGGGAGAGACGTACGCCCTTGTGGTCCGCGACGATCCGGGCGCGGCGGTCGGCGGCCTCGAAGACGGGGCCGTCCACGGGGGCCGCCTCCTCCTCGTCCGTTTCCGCGGACTCCTCGGCGGATTCCCGGGCGGGCGGCACGGCGTCCGCGACGCCGTCCGCCTCCACCCCGGTCCCCACATCCGCGTCCGCCTCGTCGCGTCTCACGTCCTCCGGCTCACCGGACACGGGCGCGGTGAGCCCGGGGATGAATGCCGGGTCGAATCCGGCGCCTTCCAGGGGCTGGCTGCTCGATCCTCTGCGCTGCTCCACAGCGGGCAGTATGGTCGACAAACCTGTGCCGGACACAGTCGGCCCCGACTTCGTTATCAGACGCCTACACGAACAGGCTCAGTACCGCCGCGACCGCGAAGCCCGCCAGCGACAGCACGCTCTCCAGGACGGTCCACGTCTTCAGGGTGTCCCGTTCGCTGATGCCGAAGTACTTGGCGACCATCCAGAAGCCGCCGTCGTTGACGTGCGAGGCGAAGATCGAGCCCGCCGAGATGGCCATGATGACCAGCGCGACGAACGCCTGCGAGTGGTCGCCCTCCGCCAGCAGCGGCGCCACGATGCCCGCCGTCGTGACGATGGCCACGGTCGCCGAGCCCTGCGCGACCCGCAGCACCAGGGAGATCAGGTACGCGAGGACGATCACCGGGAGGCCGACGTCGTTGAAGGTGTCGGAGAGGGCCTGGGCGACGCCGCTGCCCTTGAGGACGGCGCCGAACACCCCGCCCGCGCCGACGACCAGCAGGATGTTGCCGACCGGCTTCAGCGAGGCCGTCGACACGGTCTCCAGGGACTTGCGGGACCAGCCGCGCCGGATTCCGAGCAGGTAGTAGGCGAGGAGGAGCGCGATGGTCAGCGCCACGAACGGGTTGCCGAAGAACTCGACGACCGAGCGGAGCGTGGACGGGTCCAGGGCGATGGAGGAGAAGGTCGCGGCGAGGATCAGCACCAGCGGGGTGCCGATGATGCCGAGGACCGTGCCGAGCGCCACCGGGCTCTCGTGCGGCTCGACGCCGGACGCCCGCTGCTCCTCGATGACGGCCTGCTTGGCCTCGTCGGCGGCCTCGACCATGTCCTGCGGGACGGGCACGAAGATGCGGCGGCCGATCCAGGCGGAGAACACCCAGGCGGCGAGCACGGCGGGGATGCCGCAGACGATGCCCATGAGGATCACCCAGCCGAGGTCCACCTTCAGCAGCCCGGCGGCGGCGACCGGCCCGGGGTGGGGCGGCAGGAAGGCGTGGGTCATCGACAGGCCGGCCAGCAGCGGCAGGCAGTAGATCAGCACCGACTTGCCGGAGCGCTTGGCCGCGGCGTAGACGATCGGCGCGAGGACGAAGATGCCGACGTCGAAGAAGACCGGGATGCCGAAGATGAGACCGGTGAGGCCCATCGCGAGGGGGGCGCGCTTCTCGCCGAAGAGGCCCAGCAGGCGGGAGGCCAGCACCTGTGCGCCGCCGCTGACTTCGAGGATCGCGCCGAGCATGGTGCCCAGGCCGATGATGATGGCGACGTGTCCGAGGATGCCGCCCATGCCGGACTCGATGGTGGAGACCGCGTCGGACTTCTGGACGGTGCCGAAGAGTTCGGTGACCGAGAGGCCGGCGAGCAGGCCGACGGCTATGGAGACGGCGAGCAGCGCGACGAAGGGCTGCAGCCGCACCTTGATGATCAGGAAGAGCAGCAGCACGATACCGATCGCGGCGACGGTCAGCAGGCCCGCCGTGCCGTCGATCAGGGTGAGCAGACCGCCGGTGTGCGGTGGGGTCTCGGCGGCGGCGAGCTGGAGGGACGAGTGGGACATTCGGGGGTCCTCTGGCTAAACACATGGTGCTTTCGGGCAAGGCGGGGCGCGGCACGGCGCCCCCTGGGGACGGGGAGCGCCGTGCCGTGCGACAGGCGGTTCGGAACGCGGGCGGCCGGGGCCGGGCGGGGGTCAGCCCAGGACGGCGAGCGCGTCGATCTCGATGAGCAGGCCCGCGGGGAGGCCGACGTAGACCGTGGTGCGCGCGGCGGGCGGCTGGGTGAGGCCCTGCTCCGCGAAGTAGGCGTTGTAGATCTCGTTCATCTCCGCGAAGTGGTCCACGTCCGTGAGGTAGACGCGGATCATCATCACGTCGTCCCAGGAGGCGCCGCCCTCCTCCAGGATCGCCTTGACGTTGGCGAGGGTCTGGAGGGTCTGCTCGCGCAGGGTCGGGCCGGCCGGGGTGGGGGCCTTGCCCTCCTCGTGGGGGAGGAAGCCGACCTGGCCGGCGACCTGGAGGATGTTGCCCTTGCGGACACCGTGGGAGAACTTGGCCGGCGGCGTGGTGTGGGTGGCCGGGGTGAGGGCGATCTTGTCGGTCATGTGGTGACTTCCTTGACTGGGGTCCTGCCGGAGTACTCGCCGCTGATGGCGTCCGCCGTACGGCGCACCAGCGGGAGCAGGGTGAGGAGTTCGTCGGCGGTGACGACGACGTTCGGTGCGGAGACCGACATCGCGGCGACCACCCTGCCGTCGGCGCCCCGGATGGGTGCGGCGACGCAGTTGATGGACTCCTCGTGGCCACCGAGGTCGGTGGCCCAGCCCTGTTCGCGCACCTTGGCCAGCTCCTTGAGGAAGCCGTCGGCGTTGGGTGTGGAACGGGCCGTGTACATGGGGTAGTCGAGCTGCTCGACCGCGGCTCGGCGCTCGTTCTCGGGGAGGTCGGCGAGGAGCAGCTTGGCCACGGCGGCGACGGTGATGGCGACGGGCTTGCCGATCCGGGAGTACATGCGGACCGGGTAGCGGCTCTCCACCTTGTCGATGTAGAGGACCTCGCCCTCCTCGTGGACGGCGAGGTGGACGGTGTGTCCGACCTGCTCGTTGAGGCGTACGAGGTGGGGGTGGGCGATCTCCCGGACGTCGAGGTTCTCCATCGCCTCCTGGGCGAGGGAGATGAGCCGGGCGCCGAGGCGGTAGCGCTGGTCGGACTGGCGGTAGACGAAGCCGTGGTCGTGCAGGGTGCGCAGGAGGCGCAGCGCGGTGGACTTGTGCACGCCGAGGCGGTCGGCGACCCGGCCGAGGTCCGCGGGGCCCTCGGCGAGCAGCGGCAGGATGCTGAGCGCGCGGTCGACGGTCTGACTCATGGTGTACGTGCCTCCTCGTCGGCCCTCTCGCCGGCCTGGGTCCAGCCGGGGCCGAGTCGCAGTCTCCCCCACGCCGCGTCGTCGAGGGCGGCGAGGCGGTCGGCGTGGTCGCGGGCGGGGGGCGTGGCGAGGTCGCCGGGGACGGTGAGGGCGGCGGCGGCCATGAGGTGGCCGTGGCGCAGCCGCTCGCGCACGGGCAGTCCGCGCAGGGTGGCGGAGAGGAACCCGGCGGCGAAGGCGTCGCCCGCGCCGACCGCGGCGACGACGTCGACGGTGAGGGCGGGGACCGAGGTGGTCTCCGTGCCGTGGAAGGCGGTGGCGCCGGTCGCGCCCTGCTTGACGACGAGGAGGCCGGGCTCGGGCAGCGCGGCGCGCACGGCCTCGGGGCCGCCGAGCCCCCAGGCCTCGTCCTCGCCGACGAAGACGATGTCGGCGCCGCGGGCCAGTTCGAGCAGTACCTCGGGGGCCTCCCCGGACTCGCGCCACAGGCCCGGGCGGTGGTTGACGTCGAACGAGACGAGGGGGCCCCGGGCGCGGCCGGGGCGCCGGGCGGTGAGTTCGCGCATCAGGCCGAGGCAGTCGGCGGAGAGCGCGGGCGTGATGCCGGACACGTGCAGGACGCGGCCGGAGCGGAGGGCGTCGAGGTCCATGGTGTGCACGGACATCGCGGAGGCCGCCGAGCCCGCCCGGTAGTACGCGACCTCGTGGGCGTCGGTGGCGCGGTCGCCGGCGGTGCGGAAGTAGATGCCGGTCGGGCGGTCGGGGTCCCGGCGGACGAGGGAGACGTCCACGCCCCAGGCGCCGATGGCCTCGACGAGGTGGTCGCCGAAGCCGTCGGCGCCGACCCGGCCGACCCAGCGCGTGGTGTGCCCGGCGGCGGCGAGCACGCAGGCCACGTTGGACTCGGCGCCGCCGATGGCCCGGTCGAAGGAGGGGACGTCGGCGAGGCGCCCCGGCCGCGAGGGCAGGAAGGTGACCATGGACTCGCCGAGCGCGACGACGTCCACGACGTCGGGGGCGGTGCTGGTGGGTCCGGTGGCGGTCACGATGGTGGGGGCTCCCTTGCGGCTCTGTGGGTCTTCGGGGTCCGCGGGTCCGCGGCTCCCGCGGGTCTCTCGGGTCTCGGGGGATCCGTTGACCCCGCGTTGGCCGAGATGTTAGACACCAGTAAGCGACATACGCAATGACCGTTGCACACAATGCAACACTGCAAACTCATGGAGGCTCCATGGCCCTCGACACCGGCACCGATGCCCTCGCCCGTCTGGCCGAGGAGCACGTCGACCACCGCTTCAAGGGCCTCCCGCCGGACGCCGACGGCCTGACCGTCGCGGAGCTGGCCGGACAGCGCCGGAACCTCTTCACCGACGGCTTCGCCACCCCCGTGCTGGCCCTCTCCGCCGAGCGCCTGGAGCACAACCTCGCGCTGATGGAGACGTACGCGGCCCGGCACGGCCTCGCCTTCGCGCCGCACGGCAAGACCTCCATGGCCCCGCAGCTCTTCCACCGCCAGATCGAGCACGGCGCCTGGGGCATCACCCTGGCCGTGCCGCACCAGGTGCGGGTGGCGCGCGCCTTCGGCGTCGGGCGGATCTTCCTCGCCAACGAGCTGGTAGACGCCGCCGCCCTGCGCTGGATCGCCGCCGAGCTGGACGCCGACCCGGACTTCCGCTTCGTCTGCTACGTCGACTCCGTGCGCGGCGTCGAGCTGATGGACGCTGCGCTCACCGACGCGGGGGCCGGCCGACCGGTGGACGTCGTGGTCGAACTGGCCGCCGGTGACGGGGCCCGGACCGGGGCGCGCACCGAGGCGGACTGCGCGGCCGTCGCGGACGCGGTGGCCGGCACCCGGACCCTGCGGCTGGCCGGGGTCGCCGGGTACGAGGGCGAGGTGCCCGACGCCGACCCGGAGCGCGTGCACGCCTGGCTGCGGCGGCTGGTCGCGCTGGCGGCTGACTTCGACAAGGCCGGACGGTTCGGCGCGGGCGGCCTGGACGAGATCGTGCTGAGCGCGGGCGGCAGCGCCTGGTTCGACGCGGTGGCCGACGTGTTCGCCGAGGTCCCCGGTCTGTCCCTGCCCGTACTGAAGCTGCTGCGCTCGGGCGCCTACGTCTCCCACGACGACGGGCACTACCGGGAGGTGACCCCCTTCAACCGCGTCCCCGCCGAGGGCGCCCTGGAGCCCGCGTTCCGGCTGTGGAGCCAGGTGGTCTCCCGCCCCTCCTCCGAGCAGGCCTTCGCCAACGCGGGCAAGCGGGACGCGGCGTACGACCTCGACCTGCCGTTCGCCCAGGTGGTACGCCCCGCGGACGGCGGGCCCGAGCGCCCGGCCACGGGCATCACGGTCACCGGCCTGTCCGACCAGCACGCCTGGCTGCGCACCGCCCCGGAGGCGGAGCTGGCGGTCGGGGACTGGCTGGGCCTGGGTCTGTCCCACCCCTGCACGTCCTTCGACAAGTGGCAGCTCATCCCGGTCGCCGAGGCGGACGGGACGGTCGTCGAGTACATCCGCACGTTCTTCTGAAGGAGAGCACATGGAAGAGCTGGTCATCCGGGACGCGGAGGTCGTGGACGGCTCCGGAGCCGCCTCCTACCGCGCCGACGTCGTGGTCGACGGCGGCCGCATCGTCTCGATCGTCAAGGAGGCGGCGGCCGCGGGCTGCCAGCGCCCCGAGGCGCGCCGCGAACTGGACGCCGAGGGCCTGGTCCTCTCCCCCGGCTTCATCGACATGCACGCCCACAGCGACCTGGCGCTGCTGCGGGACCCCGACCACAGCGCCAAGGCCGCGCAGGGCGTCACCCTGGAGGTCATCGGCCAGGACGGGCTCTCGTACGCGCCGGTCGACGACCGCACCCTCGGCGAGGTGCGCCGCGCGATCGCCGGGTGGAACGGCCCAGGCGACGACATCGACTTCGACTGGCGGTCGGTCGGCGAGTACCTGGACCGGCTCGACCGGGGCATCGCCGTGAACGCGGCGTACCTGATCCCGCAGGGCACGGTCCGCGCCCTCGCGGTCGGCTGGGACGACCGGGACGCGACCGACGCCGAGCTGGAGCACATGCGGCGGCTGGTCGCCGAGGGCATGGAGCAGGGCGCGGTCGGCATGTCGTCCGGGCTGACGTACACGCCGGGCATGTACGCGAAGGACGCGGAGCTGACCGAGCTGTGCCGGGTGGTCGCCGGGTACGGCGGCTACTACTGCCCGCACCACCGCTCGTACGGCGCCGGGGCGCTCCAGGCGTACGAGGAGATGGTGGAGCTGACCCGGGAGGCGGACTGCCCGCTGCACCTGGCGCACGCCACCATGAACTTCGGCGTCAACAAGGGCAAGGCCCCCGAGCTGCTGACGCTGCTCGACGAGGCACTGGCCGCCGGGGCCGACATCACGCTCGACACGTACCCCTACACCCCCGGCTGCACCACCCTCGTGGCGATGCTGCCGAGCTGGGCGAGCGAGGGCGGCCCGGAGCAGATCATGAAGCGGCTGTCGGACGACGACACGGCCGAACGCATCCGGCACCACATGGAGGAGATCGGCGCCGACGGCTGCCACGGCGTGCCCATCGAGTGGGACAAGATCGAGATCTCCGGCACCGGCGACCCGGCGCTCGGGGAGTACGTCGGCCGCACGGTCATGGAGTCGGCCACCGTGCGCGGCGAGGCCCCGTGGACGGTCGCCAGGAACCTGCTGCTGGCCGACCGGCTGGCCCCGACCATCCTCCAGCACGTCGGCCACGAGGAGAACGTGCGCGCGATCATGCGGCACCGCGTCCACACCGGCGGCTCGGACGGCATCCTCCAGGGCACCAAGCCCCATCCGCGCGCCTACGGCACCTTCCCGCACTACCTCGGCCACTACGTGCGCGAACTGGGCGTGCTCTCCCTCGAGGAGTGCGTCGCCCACCTGACCTCGCGCCCGGCCGCCCGGCTGCGGCTGCCGGACCGGGGTCTGGTCCGCGAGGGGTACCGCGCGGACCTGGTGCTCTTCGACCCGGCGACGGTCGCGGCGGGCAGCACCTACGAGAACCCGCGCGTGCTGCCGACCGGCATCCCGTACGTGCTGGTCGACGGGCGGTTCGTGATGGCGGACGGGCGGCGTACGGACGTGCTGGCGGGGCGCTCGGTGCGGCGGCGTTCCCGGTGAGTGACCAAACCCGCCCATACCGAACGTCTCAAGTGGCGGATAACACGACCCATGGAACGTAACCGGGTCGTAAGCTCACGGACATGCAGGTGATCCAGTCGACCAAGCTCGCCAACGTCTGTTACGAGATCCGGGGCCCGGTGCTCGAGGAGGCGATGCGGCTGGAAGCGGCCGGGCACCGCATCCTGAAGCTGAACACGGGCAACCCGGCGGCCTTCGGTTTCGAGTGCCCGCCCGAGATCCTGGAGGACATCCTCCGCAACGTCTCGACGGCGCACGGCTACGGCGACGCCAAGGGTCTGCTGGCCGCCCGCCGCGCGGTCGTCATGCACAACCAGACCCTCGGCATCGAGACGGACGTCGAGCACGTCTTCATCGGCAACGGCGTCTCCGAGCTGATCGTGATGGCGATGCAGGGGCTGCTCGACGACGGCGACGAGGTCCTCGTCCCGGCGCCCGACTACCCCCTGTGGACGGCCGCCGTCTCGCTCTCCGGCGGCACGGCGGTCCACTACCGCTGCGACGAGCAGTCGGACTGGATGCCGGACCTCGCCGACGTGGAACGGAAGATCACCGACCGCACCAAGGCGCTCGTGATCATCAACCCGAACAACCCGACGGGCGCGGTCTACGACGAGGCGATGCTGCGCGGCCTGACCGACATCGCGCGCCGCCACAACCTGCTGATCTGCTCCGACGAGATCTACGACAAGATCCTGTACGACGAGGCCACGCACACCCCGACCGCCGCGATCGCCCCCGACCTGCTGACCCTCACCTTCAACGGCATGTCGAAGGCGTACCGGGTGGCCGGCTACCGGGTCGGCTGGATGTCCATCTCCGGTCCGCGCGCGCACGCCGAGTCCTACATCGAGGGCCTGACGGTGCTGGCGAACATGCGGCTGTGCGCCAACATGCCGGGGCAGCACGGCGTGGTCGCGGCGCTCAGCGGGCGGCAGACCATCAACGAGCTGGTACTGCCGGGCGGGCGGCTGCGGGAGCAGCGGGACGCCGCGCACGCGGCTCTGACCAGCATTCCGGGCGTGACCTGCGTGAAGCCGAAGGGCGCGCTGTACCTCTTCCCGCGGCTCGACCCCAAGGTCTTCAAGATCAAGGACGACCGGCGGATGGTCCTGGACCTGCTGCGGCAGGAGAAGATCATGGTCGTCCAGGGCACCGGCTTCAACTGGCCCGAGCCGGACCACTTCCGGGTGGTGACGCTGCCCACGGCCGGTGACCTGCGCGAGGCGGTGGACCGGATCGGGAACTTCCTGGAGGGCTACAGCCAGCCCTGAGTTCTCTCAACTTTAGATTGATTCCAATGTAGGATGGCTTCCTGGAGCAATCAGGAGGCCGTCCCATGTACGAAGCGATCCGCAGCAAGTCGGTCCACAGCACGGCGGCCGGCACCACCTCCGACTTCCCCCACCGGTCCCGGGAGGAAGAGCTGGACATCCAGCTCGCCGGCCATCTCGCGGCCCTGCTCGCCGTCACGGACGAGCTGCGCGCGCTGGCCCCCGACGCCGACCTGGACGCCGCGGCCGAGCGGCTCGCCGGGCAGGTGGCCCGGCTGCGCGGAGGCCGGGCGCCGGTCCGCGTGCCGGTGACCGCCGCCCACCCCGAGCCGCACCCGCCGGCCCTGCACCGCCGCGCGCACACGCTGGCGGGCCGTGCCCTGGTGGTGGCGGCCTCCCGCGCCGACACGGCGGCCGCGATCCTGACCGCCGAACGCATGGACGCGCATGGTGCTGCGCTGCTTGAGCAGGGGTTCGCCGCGGCATCGTGACACTGCGGGCAGTCGGGCGGCCCTCAGTGGTTCGTGGCTGCTCGCGCAGTTCGTTCCCACTGGCGCGGGCCGGGCCCCCGCACACCATTGTGCGGCGCCCGGCCCGCAACGGGGTGTCCGCCCGGCTCCGGGACATCGAGCTACAGGAGCGGGCAGAACCCCATCGCGGCCGGCTTTCGTGACGACTTCACTGGTCAGGGCTAGTCGAACCGGCCGCGAAGCAGAGAGGCTGAAGATCAGCCCAGGCGCTGCACCAGGGCCCGGTACTGGTCCCACAGCTCGGTGGGCGTGTGGTCGCCGAAGGTGTTGAGGTGCTCGGGCACGAGCGCCGCCTCCTCACGCCACACCTCCTTGTCGACGCTGAGCAGGAACTCCAGGTCGGCGTCGGGGAGGTCGAGGCCCTCGGTGTCGAGGGATCCCTTGGCCGGCAGCACGCCGATCGGCGTCTCGACGCCCTCCGCGCGGCCCTCCAGACGCTCCACGATCCACTTCAGGACGCGGCCGTTCTCACCGAAGCCGGGCCAGACGAACCGGCCCTCGTCGTCCTTGCGGAACCAGTTGACGTAGTAGATCTTCGGCAGCTTGGACTGGTCCTTGTCCTTGGCCACGTCGATCCAGTGCCCCATGTAGTCGCCCATGTTGTAGCCGCAGAACGGCAGCATGGCGAAGGGGTCGCGGCGCAGCTCGCCGACCTTGCCCTCGGCGGCGGCGGTCTTCTCGGAGGCCACGTTGGCGCCGAGGAAGACGCCGTGGTTCCAGTCGAAGGACTCGGTCACCAGCGGTACGGCGGTGGCGCGGCGCCCGCCGAAGAGGATCGCCGAGATCGGCACGCCCTTGGGGTCCTCCCACTCCGGCGCGATGATCGGGCACTGCGCGGCGGGGGTGGTGAAGCGGGCGTTGGGGTGCGCGGCCGGGCGGTATCCATTTGCTTCGCGGGCGGACTCGGGCGTCCAGTCGTTGCCCTTCCAGTCCGTCAGGTGGGCGGGCGTCTCCTCGGTCATGCCCTCCCACCACACGTCGCCGTCGTCGGTCAGGGCGACGTTGGTGAAGACGGAGTTGCCCCACAGGGTCTTCATCGCGTTGGCGTTGGTGTGCTCACCGGTGCCGGGCGCGACGCCGAAGAAGCCGGCCTCGGGGTTGATGGCGTACAGGCGGCCGTCCTCGCCGAAGCGCATCCAGGCGATGTCGTCGCCGATCGTCTCGACCGTCCAGCCGGAGATCGTGGGCTCCAGCATGGCGAGGTTGGTCTTGCCGCAGGCGGACGGGAAGGCGGCGGCGACGTACTTGGGCTCGCCGGTGGGCGGGGTCAGCTTCAGCACCAGCATGTGCTCGGCCAGCCAGCCCTCGTCGCGGGCCATGACGGAGGCGATGCGCAGGGCGTAGCACTTCTTGCCGAGCAGGGCGTTGCCGCCGTAACCGGAGCCGTAGGACCAGATCTCGCGGTCCTCGGGGAAGTGCGAGATGTACTTGGTGCTGTTGCAGGGCCAGGGCACGTCCTCCTGGCCCTCGGCCAGCGGGGCGCCAAGGGTGTGCACGGCCTTGACGAAGAAGCCCTCGTCGCCCAACTCCTCCAGGACCGGCTGCCCCATGCGGGTCATGGTGCGCATGGAGGCGGCGACGTACGCGGAGTCGGTGATCTCGACGCCGAGCGCGGAGAGCGGGGAGCCGAGGGGGCCCATGCAGAAGGGCACGACGTACATGGTGCGGCCGCGCATCGAGCCGCGGAACAGGCCCTGGTCGCCGCTGAAGATCTCCCGCATCTCGGCGGGGTCCTTCCAGTGGTTGGTCGGGCCGGCGTCCTCCTCCTTGGCGGAGCAGATGAAGGTCCGGTCCTCGACGCGCGCGACGTCGGAGGGGTCGGAGGCGGCGTAGTAGGAGTTCGGCCGCTTGATGGGGTCGAGTTTGCGGAAGGTGCCCTTCGCCACGAGCTCCCCGCACAGGCGCTCGTACTCGGCCTCGGATCCGTCACACCAGACCACGTCGTCCGGCTGGGTCAGTTCGGCGATCTCGTTCACCCACGAGATCAGCTCCTGGTGGTTGGTGGGGACGGGGGGAGCAGCGATGTCGCGCGCCACGATTGCTCCTAGGTGAGGGGTTTGTGGTTGGAGGCCCCGTGGGGGCTGCGACCCGGACGCGTGACGTTGACCTCTTGGGCGCTCATCCGGTGTCGACCGCACTCATTTGATCATCCGACGCGAGCGCCCATCTGTCCAGAGGGCGTCACACTTGAGCGGAGTGAGGATCGCCACGTGCATACGGCGGGGATGCGGGGCAGGAGGGCCCGTGAGACGATGACCACTCGCCGTTCGTCATACGTCCGTACTGATACGTAACTTACGGAACCGTAGGTACGATGCGCTCATGACTGCGTCTGTCCCCGACGAGCCCAGGGACACGCCGGCCGACGGCCGCGGCCCTGTGGCGATCTCCCTGCCACATCCGGTCAAGCCGAAGCTGCGCGGCTGGCTGCACCTGGCCATGTTCCCGGCCGTGCTGATCGCGGGCATCGTGCTCACCGCCCTCGCCGAGACGACCCAGGCCCGCGTCGCCTGCGGGATCTACGTCCTGACGGCCTGTCTGCTCTTCGGCGTCAGCGCGCTCTACCACCGGGGCGACTGGAGCCCGCGCATGGACGGCGTACTGCGCCGCCTGGACCACGCCAACATCTTCCTGATCATCGCGGGCACGTACACCCCGCTCACGATGCTGCTGCTGCCCGGCACCAAGGGCGAGTGGCTGCTCTGGGGCATCTGGGCCGCCGCGGCCGCGGGCATCCTCTTCCGCGTCTTCTGGGTCGGCGCCCCGCGCTGGCTCTACACCCCCTGCTACCTCGCCATGGGCTGGGCGGCCGTCTTCTACCTGCCCGAGTTCATGCGGGCCGGCGGCATCGCCGTCCTCGTCCTGGTGATCACGGGCGGCCTGCTCTACAGCGCCGGCGGCGTGATCTACGGCCTCAAACGCCCCAACCCGTCCCCCCGCTGGTTCGGCTTCCACGAGGTCTTCCACTCCTTCACCCTGGCCGCGTTCATCGCCCACTACGTGGGGATCTCGCTGGTCGCCTACTAGGCGGCCGGCGGCACGAGGAAGGTCACCGGGTGAACGGTTCCGAGATCCACGTCGAGTTCCCTCCCGAACTGCACCTGTTCGTACCGCGCGCCCGCCCCACCGGGGTCGCCCGCGCCACCGCCGACGGGGTCTCCACCCTCGGGCACGTCGTCGAGTCCCTCGGCGTCCCCCTGACCGAGGTCGGCGCCCTCCTCGTCGACGGCCGCGAGGTCCCGCCCGGACACGTCCCGGCGGGCGGCGAGTCGGTGCGCGTACGGGCCGTCGCGCACCCCCAGGAGGTACCCGGCGCTCCCCTGCGCTTCCTGCTCGACGTCCACCTCGGCACGCTCGCCCGCCGGCTGCGGCTGCTCGGCGTGGACACGGCGTACCAGTCGGCGGACCTCGGCGACCCGGCCCTCGCCTCGCTTTCGGCCGCCGAGCGGCGGGTCATGCTCAGCCGCGACCGGGGCCTGCTGCGCCGCCGCGAGCTGTGGGCCGGCGCCTACGTCTACAGCACCCGCCCCGAGGAACAGCTCCGTGAGGTCCTGGCCCGGTTCCGGCCCGAGCTGCGCCCGTGGACCCGGTGCACCGCGTGCAACGGCCCCTTGGCGCCGGCCACCAAGGCCGAGGTGGCCGACCAGCTCAAGGGCGGCACCGAGCGGTCGTACGACGTGTTCGCCCGGTGCGGCGACTGCGGCCGCGCGTACTGGAAGGGCGCCCACCACGACCAGCTGGAGGCGATCGTGGCACGGGCCCTCACGGAGGCCGGGCGGGGCGGGGCCTAGGCGGTTTCGCTGGGATCAGCCGGTAAGCGCCGCGAACAGCGCAACACCGTCGAGCGCCGCGTCAGCCGCCTGAAGACCGTGTCAGGTAGGTGTGGTTGTCCTCGATGAGGTCGTCCAGCGCGGCCCTGGCGGCAGCGAGGCCGTCGATGGCCTCGGACAGCCGGGCCCGCTCGCGGCCCATGATCTCCAGTGCCTGCCGCGCCCTGTCCTCGGTCGGCTCGGACATGCAGGGCGCCATCTCGGCGATGGTGCCGCTGGGCACGCCCGCTGCCAGGAACGCCTGTATGAGGCGCACCCGCTGCACGTGCTCGTCCTCGTAGTGGCGCTGTCCGGTGGGTGAGCGGGAGCTGACGAGCAGGCCCTGCTCCTCGTAGTAGCGCAGCGACCGGCGGCTGGCTCCCGTCCGGGCGGACAGTTCACCGATCCGCATGCCGAGCTCCTCCTGTGCCGATGGCGCACTTGCCCCTCACATTGATGTGAGCTTTTAGGTTAACCCCATGCTGAAGCTCATCTTCATGATCAACCGCGTCCAGGGAATGTCGTACGAGCGTTTCGTCGAACACCACCGGAACCGGCACGCGCCGCTGTTCACCTCCATCCCGGAGGCGGAGCGCTACGTGCGCAAGTACACCGTGTCCCACCCGGTCCCCGCCGGGAACTATCCGCCCCGGGCCTACGACGGCCTGACCGAGATCTGGTTCGAGAACTGGGAGGATCACGACGCCTTCTTCGCCTCCGAGAACTACCGGACGCTGGTCAACCCCGACGAAGCACGCTTCATCGACAGGGAGTCGGTGGCCGTGATGGTCACCGAGGAGAAGAAGGTCATTTGACGGACCGACTCCTACGGCCTGGGTCGGACACGGCCTAACGAGGGCGCCGGTCGCCGCGGCGCCCTCGCGGGAGGTAGACGAGCGCCTCCGTGCCGGCGAAACGCAGGACGAAGGTGACGACCAGGGCCAGGGCGGTGGCCGGCAGTACGGCGAGGCCGAACCGGCCGACCATCAGGGCGATCAGCGGGATGCGCAGCACCAGGTCGGCGTTGGCGATCAGGGCGAAGCGCAGGGTGCGGTCGGCCCAGTGCCGGTGCCGTCGCCGGTCGTGGAAGAGCAGCCGCTCCAGCAGCAGGAAGTTCCAGGCCACGCCGAACTGGTTGGCGACGATCTCGGCCGGCAGGTAGTGCAGCCCGGCCGACGTCAGCGCCCACAGGGCGGCCAGGTTCGGCACGAAGCCGCTCAGCCCGATCAGGCCGAACACGATCATGCGGGCCAGCGGCGCGGCGGTGCGCAGCCCGACCAGATGGCGCAGGAAGCGCAGCCCCTCCCGCGCGGTGGACTTGGACTCCCCGGCGAACCGCTCCTCGAAGACGAACGGCACCTCGGCGACCGTACCGGGGCGGTCGCGGACGGCCAGTTCCAGCAGGATCTTGTAGCCGAGCGGCTTGAGCGCGTCGGCGGTGACCTCGGCGCGGCGGATCGCGAAGAAGCCGCTCATCGGGTCGCTGATACCGCGCAGCCGGCGCGGGAAGAGCGCCTTGGTCAGCCAGGTCGCCGCCCGCGAGACCGCCACCCGGTAGCCGCCGGCCAGGCCCGCGCGGCTGCCGCCCTGCGTGTAGCGGGAGGCGACGACGAGCCCGGCCTTCGTCCGCTCGCCGGTGGCCACCAGTTCCGGCACGAGCGAGGGCGGGTGCTGGCAGTCGCCGTCCATGACGACGATCCAGTCCGCCCCGGCCGCCCGCATGCCCTCGACGACGGCGCCGCCCAGCCCGCCGACCGGCTCGTCCCGGTGCAGCACGGTGACCGGGAAGGGGCAGTCGGGCGCCGCCGCGCGGATCACGTCCGGGGTGTCGTCGGTGGAGTCGTCCACGAAGACGACCTCGCAGGGCAGCCGGGCCGGCACCGACTCGGCCGTCCGCCGCAGCAGCTGCCGTATGTTCCCCGACTCGTTGAAGGTCGGTACGACGATGGTGACGGCGGCCGGCTCGGGCGGCACCGCGGGCGGCTCCGAGGGACGTACGGCCGGACGGCCCAACGCGCCGGGAACGGTGGACTCGTGGCTCATCGGGCGGCTCCGGAGGGCTGGGTTCGGCGGATCTCGATGCGGTCCGCACCGATGCCGAAGACGGCGGCCGGAGCCGAAAGGTTCATGGCGGACGCGACGTCGGGCGGATCGGCCCGCCCCGCCGCGGGCCCGGACGCGTCCGCCTGCCACTCTTCGTCTACCCCCGCACGGGCCGCCTCAGCCGTTCAGCGCGGCCCGCAGCCGCTCCGGATCGGTCGTCGGCGCGTCACAGGTGAAGTTCCGGCAGACGTACGCGGCCGCCGCCCCGCCGACCAGCGGCCGATCGGCCAGCAGCGGGAACTCGTCGCTCCCCTCCGCGCCGAAGGCCACGACCGCTCCCGGCGCCGTCCCCAGCAGCGCCGTCCGGTGCAGTCCGCGCGCGGCGGTGTCGGCGGCGTCCGGTCCGACGACGGCGACCTCGCGCGGCCCGTCGAGCAGCGCCTCGGCGGCGGCCAGGCCCCAGCCGACGAAGCGCGGGACCCGCGGGCCGAGCGCCTTCACCACGCCGAGGGCGTGCTCGGCGGCGGTGCGGTGCGGCTCGGAACCGGTGTGGGCGGCGTAGGAGAGCAGGGCGTTCGCGGCGGCGCTCCAGCCCGACGGCGTCGCGTTGTCGGTGGGGTCCTGCGGGCGGCGGATCAGGTGCTCCGCGTCGGAGGCGGTGTCGTACAGGGAGCCCGTGGCGTCCGTGAAGCGGGTGAGGACGTGGTCGAGCAGGAACCCGGCGAAGTCCAGCCAGACGCCCTCACCGGTGACCGAGGCCAGCGCGAGGAAGCCCTCCGCCACGTCGGCGTAGTCCTCCAGCACCCCGGCGTTGGCACCGGCCCGGCCGTCCTTGCTGGTGCGGGTGAGCCTGACCTGCTCGTCGAGGTGCAGCCGGACCAGCAGGTCGGCGGCGGCCACGGCGGCCTCCACCAGGTCGGGGCGCTCGAAGTAGGCGCCGGTCTCGGCGAGCGCGGCGATCGCGAGGCCGTTCCAGGCGGCGACCACCTTGTCGTCCCGGCCGGGGGCGGCCCGGCCGTCCCGCGCGGCCAGCAGCCGCTCCCGCACCGAGGCGATCCGCGCGGCGTCGAAGACGCCCTCCTGCTGCGGCAGTTGCAGCACGGACGCGCCGTGCTCGAAGGTGCCCTCCTCGGTCACGCCGAAGTACTGGGCGGCGAGTTCGGCGTCCTCGGCACCGAGCACCTCGGTGAGCTGCGCGGGCGTCCACACGTAGTACGCGCCCTCGACGTGCCGGCCCGTGCCGTCGTCGCTGTCGGCGTCCAGCGCGGAGGCGAACCCGCCCTCCGCGGTGCGCAGTTCCCGCACCATGAAGTCGGCGGTCTCCAGGGCGACCCGGCGGGCGAGGTCCGAGCCGGTGGCGCGCCAGAGGTGGGCGTACACGCGGCACAGCAGCGCGTTGTCGTAGAGCATCTTCTCGAAGTGCGGCACGACCCACTCGCGGTCCACGGAGTAGCGGGCGAAGCCGCCGCCCAGCTGGTCGTAGATGCCGCCGCGGGCCATCCGCTCGCAGGTGTCCCGCGCCATCTGCAACGCGCCCTCGGCGCCGGTGCGGGCGTGGTGGCGCAGCAGGAACTCGACGGCCATGGACGGCGGGAACTTCGGCGCCCCGCCGAAGCCGCCGCGCTGCTCGTCGTACTCCCGGGTCAGCCCGAGCAGCGCCTGCCCGAGCTGCTCCTCGCCGGGCGCCTGCGCGTCGCCGTAGGAGATGTCCCGCCCGGCGAGGTCCCGCACGATCTTCCCGGCGACCTCGGTGACCTCGTCGCGCCGCTCCGCCCAGGCCTGGTGGACACCCTGGAGCACCTGGCGGAAGGACGGCATCCCGTGCCGGGGCTCGGGCGGGAAGTAGGTGCCGAAGTAGAAGGGCTCGGCGTCCGGCGTGAGGAAGACGGTCATGGGCCAGCCGCCCTGCCCGGTCGCCGCCTGCACGGCCTCCATGTAGACGGCGTCCACGTCGGGCCGCTCCTCGCGGTCGACCTTGACGCTCACGAAGTGCGAGTTGAGGTACGCGGCGGTGGCCTCGTCCTCGAAGGACTCGTGCGCCATCACGTGGCACCAGTGGCACGCGGAGTAGCCGACGCTCAGCAGCACCGGCACGTCCCGCCGTCTCGCCTCCGCCATCGCCTCCTCTCCCCATGGCCACCAGTCCACCGGGTTGTCGGCGTGCTGGAGCAGATAGGGCGACTGGGAATCAGCCAGGCGATTCATACCCGTCATCGTCGCATGATCGGGGAGTCTGGCCCAGGAGCGAGATCGACTTCCGGGGAAGGTCCCGTTCGGCCGTGGCGGCCAGGAGCGGGCCCACACGGCCCGGTCAGCGCGCGGACAGGGGTCGGGGGTGGGGGTCGAGGGTCAGGTAGAGGCCTCCCGCGGCGCGGTCGGCGGTGGTGGGCAGGTGCACCATGTCGCTGGTGCCGTGTCCGCCCAGTCCGTGCTGCGGGACCGCTGAAGCGTTGGGCGGCGTAGGAGTAGTCGCTTTGTCCCATCTCGGCCGGCTCCGGGAAACGATCCTGCCCACCCTGGACGGAGCGGAGTCGATGCTCCTGAGGGACGCGCGCACCCGCCTGGACACGGGTGGAAATGACGCCGACCGGCAGAGGCGGGCCTACCGGGAGCGACACAGGACCACTGACGTCGTGGACCATCTGATCGAGTCCGCCACCCATGCTCCGACCACGTGAGCTCCGGGTCTACTCGGCCCAGGCGCGCTCCAGCTGGGTGCGGAAGGGGGCGGGCTCTCGCCCGGTCAGTTCGGCCAGCGTCGAGTCGACGGCGGTGAACTCGCCGTCGCGCGCCGCGGCGAAGATGCTCAGCATCAGGTCGGCGATCGGGGCCGGGGCGCCGTGCGCCAGGACCTGCTCACGGAAGGCGTCGTCGGGGACGACCGAGCGGGTGAAGGGCCTCCCGGTGGCCTGGGACGCGATCTCGGCGACGGTGTCGAAGTCGAGCGCCGCCGGGCCGGTGAGCGGCGGGGTGGGACCCTCGAAGCGACCCTCTTCGAGGAGGATCGCCGCAGTGGCTTCGGCGAGGTCGTCGTGGCCGGTCCACGTGACGGGGCCGTCGGCGGGGAGGGCGATGTCGCCGGTGTGGCGGGCGGATTCCAGGAACTGCAGGGCGCTGGCCGCGTAGAAGCCGTTGCGCAGTGCGGTCCAGGGCAGACCGGTGGCGCGGAGCAGGTCCTCGGTCCGGGCGTGGTCGCGGCAGGCCTGGAAGCGGGAGTCGTGGGCGGCGCCCATCTGGCTGGTGTAGAGGATGCGGCCGACGCCGGCCTTCACAGCGGCGTCGATGGCGGTGCGATGGCCGCTGACGCACTCCTCGCCGATGCGGTCGAGGGAGACGAGGAGCAGCTGCTCGGCCCCCTCGAAGGCATGCACCAGCGAGGCGGGGTCGTCGAAGCTCCCCTGCCGGACACGGACGCCGCGCTCGGCGAGGTCCTGGGCCTTGCGGGGATCGCGGACGCTGACGCCGACGCGCTCGGCGGGGACGCGCTCCAGCAGGCGCGCGACGGTGCGGCGGCCGAGCTTTCCGGTGGCTCCGGTCACGATGATCATGAGGTTCTCCCGACCCGTGTTTCCAGTGGAATCACTACGATGGTAACACTGGAAATTCCGATGGAATCAGATCATCGGTACCATCGATTCATGGTTACGCGTGACTCAGCCGACAGCCCTCGTCGCCGCATCGTCGAGGCGGCCGTCGAGCTGCTGGAGAACGGCGGACCCGACGCGGTGAGCACCCGCGCGGTCGCCGCCGCGGCCGGAATGCAGCCGCCGGCGATCTACCGCCTCTTCGGCGACAAGGACGGGCTCCTCGAGGCCGTCGCCGAGCACGGCTACGCGCAGTTCCTGGAGAAAAAGCGCGCACAGCTCGACCCCGCCCCGCAGGACCCGGTGGAGGAGCTGCGCCGCGGCTGGGACATGGTGGTCGAGTTCGGGGTCTCCCGCCCCGAGTTGTTCGCGGTGATGAACCGGGCCGTGGGCCGGGGATCGGACGCGGCGCACCGCGCGGGCCTGGAGATCCTCCACGGGCGGGTGCGCCGGCTGGCGGCCGGGGGGTGGCTGCGGGTCGACGAGGAACTGGCCGCCCAGATCATCCAGGCAACCGGCCAGGGCGCGGTCACCACCTGGCACTCCACCCCCGCGGACCGCCGCAACCCGGCGCTGTTGACCGTCCTGCGCGAGTCCATGGTCGCGGCCGTCACGCGCGCCGAACCGGCGGTCCCCGCCGCGGAGTCCGGCTCCGCCGCGGCTGCCCGCGCGCTGCGTGCCGCCCTCCCCGACGACGCGGACGTCCTGAGCGACGCCGAGCAGCGCCTGCTGCGCGAGTGGCTCACGCGCCTGGCGGCGGACGGTGGCGCTCCGCACGCCTGATCACACGTCAGGAGCACTTGTTACGCCCAGACTCTGAGCGGAGACGCTCAGCCGTTCACACCAAGGGCTTGTCGACGAGGACCCTGAACTCGCTGTCACCCCAACGCAGCACACTTGACCCACGCACAACCGGGGAAGGACCCGGGGATGGGGCCGGGAGGGTCCCTGGGGATCCTGGGCCACCGGGGCACCCGGGAGGGCGCGGATGCCGCCGGAGGGGGCGCGACATGCGGGACAGTCATCGTGCAGAGGCCGAGGGGCTGCTGAGGCGGGCCGTGGAGGAGGAGGTACGGCGGTCGGGCGGACGCACGGACGGGAACGTACTGCTCTCCCGGGCCCGCGCGGCACTGGACTCGATGGCGGGCACGTCCGCCGAGGAGTACGACGCCTACACCCACGCCCTCGACGAGGCGGCGGCCGGGCAGCTCACGTTCCGGCAGCGGTACGCCCGTGAGGGCGCCGGCACCCCCCTGCTGGTCGCCGCCGTCGCGGCGGTCGCCGCGGTGGTGGCCGACGTGGCGCTCGGCACCGGCACCGGCACCGCGGTGGGCGCGGGCGTGGCCGTCGGCGTCGTCGGCGCCGCGGCCACCGTGCTGAAGGTGGTCGGGTCCCACCTGCCGGCCGCCCACCACCGTGCCGGTGCCGTCAGCCAGCCCGGCGGGCCCGAGCAGTTGCGGCTGCAGTGGCTCACCGCCCTGGAGGTGCGCGGCATCCGGCCCTTCCTGGACCAGCAGCGGATGCTCGCCGCGTCCACCGCTCCGGCCAAGACCGGCCCGAAACTGCGGGGCGCCGACAAGAGCGCGGCGGCCCGGGGGCGCAGCGCGCTGGAGCAGTCGTTCGGTCAACTGCCCGAGCCGGACGAGGCGTTCGCCGGCCGTCGGCAGGAGATGGCCCAGCTGCGGCAGTGGGTGCAGGCGGCCCGCGCGAGCACCGAGACGAAGCCGACGGTGGTGGTGCTGCACGGGGCGCCCGGCAGCGGCCGTACGACGCTCGCGGTGCGCGCCGTCCACGACCTGCGCGACTACTTCCGCGGGGCCTGCCTGGTCGACCTGCGCGGCGACGGCACCGCGTCGGGGGGCGAGGCACCGCTCAACACCCGGGACGCCCTGCTGCATCTGCTCAACCGGCTCGGGGCGCCGCGCGAACAGCTGCTCTTCCGCGAGCGTTCCTCCGCGGACCAGCAGGTCAAGCGGCTGAGCGAGTTGTACCACCAGCATCTGACGGGCGTACCGGTCACCGTGGTCCTGGACGACGCCGCGGACCCCGAGCAGGTGCGCACCCTGGTGCCGGAGCGGTCCGACAGCCTGGTGCTGGTCACCTCGCGAAGGCCGCTGGCGCTGCCGCCCGACCTGGCCGCGCACGTGTACGCGCTGCCGGTCGAGGCACTGGACGCGGCGGGCTCCGAGGAACTGCTGGGCGCCGCCGCACAGGACGCCTCGGGGCCGTACGACGCCGACTCCAGCGACCGGATCCGGGAGCTGTGCGGCGGGCTGCCGCTGGCGCTGCGGGTCGCCGGGTCGTCGCTCGGCCCGCGCTCGCCGCGCGCCCTGGCGGCCGACCTGGGCGCGTACGGGCCGGTGGAGCCGGTCGAGCGCGCGCTGTGGCTGCGCTACACCGACCAGCCGGAGCCGGCCCGGCGGCTGCTGCGCCGGCTGGCGCTGGCGGGCCGCACATCGATGGGGGCCGCGGCCGCCGCCGCGCTGCTGGCCACGGACGAGACCGAGGCGACCAAGCAGCTGACGGCGCTGTCCCGGGCGGGCCTGCTCGACCACGTCCGGGGCAGCCGCTACCGGCTGCACGACGTCGTCCGCGCCTTCGCCCGCGCCCGGCTCGCCGACGAGGAGGAGCCCGGCGAGCGGACGGCGGCACAGGAACGGCTGATCGCCAACTACGGCGAGCTGGCGGACTCGGTGCTGCGCCTGGTCGACGGCAACATGTCGACCCGCTCGAACCAGTTCGGGCAGTACGGCTTCACGTCCCTGGACGAGGCGCTGCGCTGGCTCGACGACGAGTCCAGCTTCATCACGGCGGCGCTCAGACACGCGGAGGGCGTCGACCAGGGCGCGGTGCTGAACCTGCTGGGCGCGCTGTGCGACTACTGCCTGCTGCGCGGCGACCTCTACCGGCTGGGTGAGATCAGCGAGCTGGCGCAGTCCGTGGACCAGGGGCTGCTGGTGCGCTCGGTGCAGTGGCGCACCGGCATCGCGGCCCGGCAGCTCGGCGAGCTGGACAAGGCGCGCACCACGCTGGCCTCCGTGGTCGACCTGTACCGGGAGGCGCATCACGACGCGGGCGCGGCCCGTGCCCTGTGCTCGCTGGGCATCACGCTGCACCACCAGGGCAACCTGACCGACGCGGCGGCGAAGCTGCGGGAGGCGCTCGACCTCCAGGCCTCGCCCGAGCTGGACACGGACCGGGCGTGGACGCTGCACGCGCTGGCGGCGGTGCAGCGCGACCGGGCCCGGCTGGCGGAGGCCCTGGACCTGCTCACCGAGTCACTGGTACTGCACCGGGCGGGCGAGTCGCTGCACGGCCAGGCGTGGGCCCACTTCCAGCTCGGGCAGCTGCACCTGCGCATGGGCGACGTACCGCGCGCGGAGTCGGACCTGCGTGCGGCCCTTGAGCTGTACGGCCGGACCCAGGACGCCCGCGGCGAGGCGTGGGCGCTGACCCAGCTGGCGCGGGCCCGGCTGGTGGACGGGGAGGCCTCCGAGGCGCTCGACGAGCTGCGGCGCGCCGCGGCCCGGCACCGGGACAACGAGGACGCCCGCGGCGAGGCGTGGACGGTCTACTACGTGGGCCAGGCGCTGGAGGAGACGGGCGACCTGGACCAGTCGGTGCGCGAGCTGGAACGCTCGCGCACCATGTTCTCCCGGATGCGGGACGTGTACGGCCTGGCCTGCGCCCGGCACCACTCGGCGCGGGTCACCCGCGACCAGCGGGCCGCGCAGACCGGCTCGCTGCGCAACTCCGGCTTCGCCCGGCAGCTCCTGGTGGACGCGCGCGCCGACTTCCAGCGCATCGGCGTCGGCCACGGCGAGGCGTGGACCTGCCTTGAGCTGGCGGTGGTGGACGCGGGCAACGCCCGTACGCCGCAGGCACTGGGCCTGTGCGACGAGGCCGCCGCCCTGTTCGCCGCGTACGGCGACCGGCGCGGCGAGGACTGGGCCCGATTCCTGCGCTGCACGCTGCTGCCGTACGCGGCCCCGGGCGGAGTGGAGGTCGGCACGGCGGTGGCGCAGGAGGAGCTGGCCCAGCTGTCCCGGGCCGGACACCCGGCGCGGGACACGAAGCTCGACGAGTACGTCGACGCGTACCAGCTGCTCCTGGAACGCGGCGTCCAGCTGGAGTCCGGCTGGCAGGCCTGGCGCCTGGGCATGGTCCCGAACCGCCAGGCCCGGGAGGTCATGGGGGTGGCGGTGACGGCCCGCTCGTGACCGGGGGTGCCGCCCCCCGGCCGTCGCTAGCCCTGCCTGGGCTTCGCCTGCTCGCCGCGGTCGGCCCCGGTCTCGGGGTCCGGGGCCTCCTTGAAGTCGACCTTGCCCATGTGGCGGGTCATGGACTTCATCAGGGCCCACACCGCCAGGGCCATCACCGCGAAGACGATGAAGCCGAGGACGCCGGGGGTGACCTTGTCCTCGTCGAGTTCGGCGAGGGTGACGAGGTGCGTCATTGCCAGGCTTGCGCTTGCACTCATGTCAGGCATTGTCCCGGACGCCCGCGAAGAGGTCGTCCTCGGGGAGGGAAGTATCGACGAGGGACTTCGCCAGCTCGTACTCCTCCGTGGGCCAGACCTCCCTCTGGAGCTCCATCGGCACCCGGAACCAGCCCCCGTCGGGGTCGATCTGCGTGGCGTGGGCGATCAGCGCCTTGTCACGGATCTCGAAGAAGTCCGCGCAGGGCACGTGCGTGGTGAGCGTGCGCTCCTTGCGCTCGAACTCCGACCACCGCTTGAGCCAGTCCCCGTAGGGCGACTCGAGACCGCGGTCCAGCATCGCGTGGTGCAGCGCCTCGGTGCGGGGGCGGTTGAAGCCCTGGTTGTAGTACACCTTCACCGGCTGGTACGCCGTGCCGTACTCGGCCTCCGGGTACTTCTCGGTGTCGGCCGCGCCCTCGAACGCCACCATCGTGATCTTGTGGGTCATGATGTGGTCGGGGTGCGGGTACCCGCCGTTCTCGTCGTAGGTGGTGATCACCTGCGGCCGGAAGGAGCGGATCTTCCGCACCAGCTCACCGGCCGCCTTGTCGACGTCCTCCAGGGCGAAGCAGCCGTCCGGCAGCGGCGGCAGCGGGTCGCCCTCGGGCAGGCCGGAGTCGACGAAGCCGAGCCACTCCTGCTTGACGCCCAGGATCTCCCGGGCCTCGTCCATCTCCTTCCTGCGCACCTCGTGGATGTTCTCCTCGATGTACGGGTCACCCTGGAGCTTGGGGTTGAGGATGGAGCCGCGTTCCCCGCCCGTGCAGGTCACCACCAGCACGTCCACCCCCTCGGACACGTACTTCGCCATGGTGGCCGCGCCCTTGCTCGACTCGTCGTCGGGGTGGGCATGGACGGCCATCAGTCGCAGCTGGTCAGTCAAGACTCAATCCTCGGGTCAGTCGGCGCCCGTGTGCATCGGCGCAATCGGAGGCTTCTATAGTGACCGAATCGGGAGCCGAATAATTCCGGGGCCCGGGAAGACCGGCTCCTGCCGAGAGGACGATCATGAGCACGGCCACGACGCGCAGGCCCGAGGGCCGCTACGGCCGTTCCTCGGACGAACAGGCCGACCGCACGCTCAAGGTCGTCGGCGCCGTGCTCGGTGCCGTCCTGCTCGCCGTGATCGGCTGGTTCGGCTACCACTATGTCGGTCAGAACAAGATCAGTGGCGAGCTGATCGGCTTCGAGCTCGCCGAGGACTCGGTGCAGGTGCACCTGGAGGTCCGCAAGGATGCCGGTGTCACCGGCTACTGCACGGTGCGCTCCCAGGCGGAGGACGGCGACGAGGTCGGCCGCGCCGACTTCCGCTTCGACGGAGACGGCACGCGCATCGACAAGGTCGTCACGCTGCGGACGAAGGCCGCGGGCACGACGGCCGAGCTGCTCGGCTGCCACCCGGAGTGACCTGACGGCGAACGTCAGCGCGAATCCATGGGCTCCCACCTGCGATGACAGGAATCTGGCGGCTTATGTCCTCCCCCTTTGGCCACTGAATTGTTAGGCTCGTGGTTTCGCCCTTCCGTGAAGGAACATCCTTCTGGGTAGGGCGTTGATTTGTATTCCCAGTACCAACGAGGAGCACCCGTGACCCAGACCAGCGAGAACGTCACCTGGCTGACCCAGGAGGCGTACAACAAGCTCAAGGAGGAGCTTGAATACCTTACTGGTCCCGCGCGCACCGAGATCTCTGCCAAGATCGCCGCGGCCCGTGAGGAGGGTGACCTCCGTGAGAACGGCGGGTACCACGCGGCGAAGGAGGAGCAGGGCAAGCAGGAGCTCCGCGTGCGCCAGCTGACCCAGCTGCTCGAAAGCGCCAAGGTTGGCGAGGCCCCGGCCGCGAACGGCGCGGTGGCCCCCGGCATGGTCGTCACGATCGCGTTCGACGGCGACGAGGACGACACCCTGACCTTCCTGCTCGCCTCGCGCGAGTACGCGAGCTCGGACATCGAGACCTACTCGCCGCAGTCCCCGCTGGGCTCGGGCGTCATCGGCCACAAGGTCGGCGAGGACGCGCAGTACGAGCTGCCCAACGGCAAGCCGGCCTCCGTGAAGATCCTCAAGGCCGAGCCGTACGACGGCTGATCCGTCCGGCGGAGCCTGGCCGGTGTGCCCGGCCGCCTGTCGTGGAAGAGCCCCCGGTGTCCTGGTGACGCCGGGGGCTCCTCGTCATGAGGCGGCCGAGCGGTACTTGCGCACCGACAGGGTCCGGAAGACCGCGATGATCAGGACGGACCACATCACCGACGCCCAGACGGGATGCTGCATGGGCCAGGCGTCCGACTGCACGACGCCGGGGTTGCCGAACAGCTCGCGGCAGGCCTGCACGGTGGCGCTGAACGGGTTCCACTCGGCGATGTGCCGGAGCCAGGGGGTCATCTGGCTGGAGTCCACGAAGGCGTTCGACACGAACGTCACCGGGAACAGCCAGATGATCCCTCCCGAGGTCGCCGCCTCCGGGGTGCGTACGGAGAGCCCGATCAGCGCTCCGATCCAGGTGAAGGCGTATCCCAGGAGCAGGAGCAGGCCGAAGCCCGCGAGGATCCGCACGGCGTTGGTCGGCTCGGCGGAGCCGGTGCGCCAGCCCACGATCAGCGCGACGATCGCGAGGACGAGCAGGGTGATCGCCGTCTGCACCAGGTCGGCGACGGTCCGGCCGGTGAGCACCGCGCCGCGGGCCATCGGCAGGGAGCGGAAGCGGTCGACCAGTCCCTTCTGCATGTCGTCGGCGATGCCCGCGGCCGATCCCGCCGTGGCGAAGGTGACGGTCTGCGCGAAGATGCCGGCCATCAGGAAGTCCTTGTAGACGTCCGCGTCGGTGGTGTTCCCGATCTGCAGGGAGCCGCCGAAGACGTACGTGAAGAGGACCACGAACATCACCGGCTGGATGACCCCGAACAGGACCATCTCCGGGATCCGGGTCATCCGGATCAGGTTTCTCCGGGCGATGACCAGGGAGTCCCTGATGGACGCCCCGACGGGGTTGGTGCTTGCCCCGGCCGGCGTGGCTTCGGTGGCGGCGCTCACTTGGCGGCCTCCTTCTTGTCCTTGTGGCCGGCGTCGGCCGTCGGGTCCTGGTCGTCGCCCTCGTTCTCGGCCTCGGCCTCGGCCACGTGGCCGGTGAGGGAGAGGAAGACGTCGTCCAGGGTGGGGCGGCGCAGTCCGATGTCGTCGATCTCGATGCCGCGGACGTCCAGCTCGCGGATGACCTCGGCGAGCAGCTTCGCGCCGCCGGTGACGGGGACGGTGAGCTTCCGGGTGTGCTCCTCGACGCTGGTCGAGCCCTTGCCGAATCCGGCGAGCACCTCGGCGGCCGTCCCCATGTGGTCGCGCTCGTGGACGACGACCTCGACGCGCTCTCCGCCGGTGCGGGCCTTGAGCTGGTCGGAGGTGCCGCGGGCGATGACGCGGCCGTGGTCGACCACCGCGATGTCGTGCGCGAGGTGGTCGGCCTCCTCCAGATACTGCGTGGTCAGCAGCAGGGTCGTACCGCCGGAGACCAGCTGCTTGATGACCTCCCACAGCTCCTGGCGGTTGCGCGGGTCGAGGCCGGTGGTCGGTTCGTCCATGAACATGACGGGCGGGGAGACCACCAGGGCCGCCGCCAGGTCGAGCCGGCGGCGCATGCCTCCGGAGTAGGTCTTCGTGGGACGGTCGGCGGCGTCCGTGAGGTGGAACTGCTCCAGCAGCTCGACGGCCCTGGCCTTCGCGGCCTTGGACCGCATCTGGTAGAGCTGGCCGACCATCTGGAGGTTCTCCCGGCCGGTCAGGTACTCGTCGACCGCGGCGAACTGGCCGGAGAGGCCGATGGAACGCCGGACGTCGTTGGGCTGCTTGAGCACGTCGATGCCCGCGACGACCGCCCTGCCGCTGTCGGGGCGCAACAGCGTCGTGAGGCAGCGGACGGCGGTGGTCTTGCCCGCGCCGTTCGGCCCGAGCAGGCCCAGGACCGTGCCCTCGGGAACGTCCAGGTCGACGCCGTCCAGAGCCCTTACGTCACCGAAAGTCTTGACCAGGCCTTCGGCATAGATGGCGCCTGGCATATGAGTCTCCACGTCGTCGGGGATGCTTCGGAAAGCCTAGGTTTATGGATTTCGCCGCGCTCAGCGAGCGAATTACGAAACACACCATAACGCGATGTATCGCGTCTCACAATCTACTTACACGAACGAGTGACAAGTGGTGGCCGGCCCTTCCGGATCCCGGTTCCCGGATCCTCGGCCCCCCGGTTCCGGCCCCCCCGCCCCCCCGGTTCCGGGATCCGCCGGTTCCAGGATCCGCCGGTTCCAGGATCCGTCTCAGCCGATGACGGGGTAGCCGGCCTCCCGCAGCGCCCTGCCGACCTCGGCGCAGTGCTCCGGGCCCTTCGTCTCCAGGTGCAGCTCGACCTCCGCCTCCGTGAGCCCGAGCCGGGGATCGGTCCGTACGTGGCTCACATCGAGGACGTTAGCGTCGACCACTGACAACACCCCGAGAAGCGTGGCCAGGGCGCCGGGACGGTCGGTCAGCCGCAGCCGGACCGCCAGGTAGCGGCCCTGGGCGGCCATGCCGTGCCGCAGCACGCCCTGCATCAGCACGGGGTCCACGTTGCCCCCGGACAGCACCGCCACGACGGGGCCCTCGAACGACCCGGGATCGCTGAGCAGCGCCGCCACCGGACTCGCCCCGGCCGGCTCCACGACGAGCTTGGCCCGCTCCAGGCAGAGCAGCAGAGCCGTGGACAGCTCGTCCTCCGAGACCGTGCGGACCTCGTCCACCAACTCGCCGACGATGCCGAACGGCACGTCGCCCGGCCGCCCCACCTTGATGCCGTCGGCCATCGTCACCGGGTGGTCGACCGCCACCGGACGCCCGGCGGCCAGCGAGGGCGGATACGCCGCCGCGCCCTCCGCCTGCACGCCCACGATCCGCACGTCCGGCCGCAGCGCCTTCACGGCGACCGCGATGCCGGCCACCAGCCCTCCCCCGCCGATCCCGACCACGACGGTCCGCACCTCGGGGCACTGCTCCAGGATCTCCAACCCGACCGTCCCCTGGCCCGCGATGACGTCGGGGTGGTCGAAGGGGTGGATGAACACCGCGCCGGTCCGCTCCGCGTACTCCTGCGCCGCGGCCAGCGTCTCGTCGACCACCTGGCCGTGCAGGCGCACCTCGGCTCCGTAGTCCCGGGTCGCGCTGATCTTCGGCAGCGGGGCACCCTTCGGCATGAACACCGTCGAACGCACACCGAGCAGCGACGACGCCAGGGCCACGCCCTGCGCGTGGTTGCCGGCGCTCGCCGCGACCACCCCGGCGGCCCGCTGCTCGGGGAGCAGCCCGGCGATCCGGACGTAGGCGCCGCGCAGTTTGAACGAGCCCGTCCGCTGGAGGTTCTCGCACTTGAGGTGCACCGGCGAGCCGACCAGCTGGGACAGGTGTCTGCTGCCCTCCATCGCCGTCACCCGCGCCACACCCGAGAGCATCTTCTGCGCTCCGCGCACGTCGTCGAGGGTGACGGGTCCGACGAGGGCGGCCGTGCTGTAGCTCATGCCTCCAGCATCGCAGTTCACGGGGGCCCGGGGCCGTTGTGACCAACCTCCGAGACCCGCTTTGCGCAGCGCTGGTACGCCCTGCCCCCCGGCCGCGTACCCTGTCCCCCAATTAGCAGCCCTCCACGAAGTGAGCCCCCGGCCATGCCCACAACACCTGAAATGTCGATGGACATGACGACCGCCGGTGACCCCGGTCTTCTCGAGACGCTCCAGCACGAGGTCGCGCTCTTCGCCCGTCGTGCCGAACAGACCCGGCTCGGCGGGGTCGGACAGGTCCGCAACTCCATGGACCGCGCCGCCTACCTGCTGCTCAACCGCCTCGACAAAGAGGGCCCGATGGGCGTGAAGGCACTGGCCGCGAGCATGGGGATCGACTCCTCCACGGTCACCCGTCAGGTGGCTCCGCTCGTGGACACGGGCCTGGTCAAGAGGACGTCGCACCCGGAGGACGGACGCGCGGTGGTGCTCCAGCTGTCCCCGCGCGGCGAGGCGCGGCTGGAGGAGGTCCGCTCCTCCCGGCGTCAGCTGATGGCCGAGCTGACCCACGACTGGGCGCCGGAGGAGCGCGAGGCGTTCTGCGCGCTCCTCGCGCGCTTCAACGGCGCCCTGTCCGCCCGGATGGCCCCTTCGGGCATGGCGGGGCAGGACTCGCCGTCGGGCTCCTGAAGCGCCTTCCCCGGCTTTACCGCGCGGTTCGGACCGAACTCTTGACCGACGGGGCACCCCTGGCCTGATATGAGACCTCAGGGGTCGTCACCGTCTGGGCGGGAGGCGCGGTGCGAGAACGGCATGTGTCTCACAATGCCCGCCGGGCCCGGGAGTTCGAGGCGTTCGTGGCGGGCGCGGCGGGGCGGCTGCTGCATGCCGCCACCCTGCTCACGGGGGAGGCGCCGGACGCCAACCCGCGCGCGCGGCGGCTGCTGTCGCTGTCCCTCGCCCACACGTACGCGTCCTGGGACCGGCTGCACGGCGAGGACCCGTACGACCGGGCCCGGCAGTATCTGGCGGCCCGCTTCGCCCGCGGCGCCTGGCACCGGCACGGCGGCCTGGTCCGGCCCCGGCGGCGACCCGTGGGACCGCTGGGCGCGCTCACCCCTCAGGAACGCCTGATCCTGGTCCTCAGGCTGTACGAGGGTGTCGCCGAGGAACAGGCGGCCGCGCTGCTCGGCCTGCCCGTGGAGCGCGTACGCACGATCTGCGACCGGGCGACGGCCACCCTGCTGCGCCCGCCCGTCACACCGGTCCGCCCGGTGGAGGCGAAGGCGAAGGCGGTTACGCCGTGAGGCGCGTGGGCGGGGCGGGAACGGCCTGCGGGCCCGGCGGGGCGGGAACGGCCTGCGGGCCCGGCGGGGCGGGAACGGCCTGCGGGCCCGGCGGGGCGGGAACGGCCTGCGGGCCCGACGGGGCGGGGTGGTGCGACGGGGCGGGCGGATCGGGTGCGTCCGCCTCTTCCCGCGGCTCCGGCGCGACCGGCGGATCGGGCGCGACCGGCCCATCCGGCAGGCCGGGGGCATCCGGCGGGCCCGGCGAGTCCCACGCGTCCGGCAGGACCGCCGCCGGTACGCGCGTGTGGTGCGTCAGGAGGGGGCGGTGAACCGCGCGCGGCGGGAGGCCGCCGCCCGGCGGATCATGGAGCAGTCGCCGCCGCGCGTGCCGCCGGAACTGTACGCGGACGCCGTGCGCCGCGGCGCCCGCATGCTGCGGCACCGGACCGCCGCCCGCCGCGCGATGTGGCTGCTGCTGTGCGCCGCGCTCGTGGCGTTCACCGTGTGGGCGCTGACCGTGCGGCCCTGGGTGGAGCCGCCGTCGGAGACGACCCCACCGGTGACGGGCTGGGAGGGCTGGTGAGCCCTTGGACCAGGGGCTAGCCCAGGGCCTGCTGGAGGTCCGCCAGCAGGTCGTCGACGTTCTCGATGCCGACCGACAGCCGCACCAGGTCGGCGGGCACCTCCAGGGCCGAGCCCGCGGCGGAGGCGTGCGTCATCCGCCCGGGGTGCTCGATCAGCGACTCGACACCGCCCAGGGACTCACCGAGCGTGAACACCTGCGCGCGGTTGCAGACCTCGACAGCCGCCTGCTCGCCGCCCTCGACGCGGAACGAGACCATGCCGCCGAAGGCCTTCATCTGCTTGGCGGCGATCTCGTGCCCCGGGTGCTCCGGGAGGCCCGGGTACAGGACGCTCGTCACGCGCGCGTGCCGGGAGAGCATGTCGGCGACCTTGACCGCGTTCTCGCTGTGCCGGTCCATGCGCACGGCGAGGGTCTTGGTGCCGCGCAGCACCAGCCAGGCGTCGAAGGGCCCGGCGACCGCGCCCATCGCGTTCTGGTGGAACGCCAGTTCCTCGCCCAGCTCCTGGTCGTTCACGATCAGCGCGCCGCCGACGACGTCCGAGTGGCCGCCCATGTACTTGGTCAGCGAGTGCACGACGACGTCCGCGCCGAGCGCCAGCGGCTGCTGGAGGTACGGCGTGGCGAAGGTGTTGTCGACGACGAGCCGGGCGCCGGCGTCGCGGGCGACCTGGGCGACGGCCGCGATGTCGGTGATCCCGAGCAGCGGGTTGGAGGGCGTCTCCACCCACACGGCCTTGGTCTTCGGGGTGATCGCGGCCCGCACGGCGGCGGGGTCGCTCGTGTCGGCCACGGACCATTCCACGCCCCACCGGGTGGCGACCTTGGCGAAGAGCCGGAACGTGCCGCCGTACGCGTCGTTCGGGATCACCACGTGGTCGCCGGGCCGCAGCAGCGCGCGCAACAGGCAGTCCTCGGCCGCCAGTCCGGACGCGAACGCGAGACCGCGGCGGCCGCCCTCCAGGGCCGCGAGGTTCTCCTCCAGGGCCGTGCGGGTCGGGTTGGCGCTGCGGCTGTACTCGTAGCCGCCGCGCAGTCCGCCGACGCCGTCCTGCTTGTAGGTCGACACCTGATAGATCGGCGGGACGACCGCGCCCGTCAGGGGATCGGCGGTGTTGCCCGCGTGAATCGCGAGCGTCTCGAAGTGCTGACTGATGTGCCTGTCGCTCATGGGCACCGAGGGTAGCGGCGCGACGGGCTTCGCGCGTTTTCCACAGGGCGGGGGACAGGTTGGCCAATTGTCGGCGGCGTCTGGTTCGCTTGAGACATGGAGATTCTCTGGGTCCTGATGGCACTGGCCATGCTGTGCGTGGTGCTGCTCCCCGTTCTGCGGCGCCGGCGAGGCGCGGTCGGTCTGGTGTCCCCCGGCCACCCGGACGCCGCGGACCCCGCGAACTACGGCTTCGCCCTGGAGGAGGAGCTGGACATCCGCATGCCGGGACCCGACCAGGACCTGCTGGAAGTCCTGGACCTGGTGCAGCGCACGCAGGACTACAGGGGGGCGCAGCAGCTCCTCGCGGGCACGGAGGCGGAGAGCGAGCGGCGCTGGCAGCGGGTGCAGGCCTTCGCGGGTGCCGCGTCGCTGGAGCTGCGGCAGCGGCCGGGCGGTGTCGGGGACACTCCGGGCGGGCAGTGGCTGCGGGTGTGGCGGGCCGAGGCGCCGAAGGACGCGGGCGGGGCGGCGGTGCACGCCGAGTTCCTGGTGCAGCAGGCCTGGCGGACGGCGACGCCGGGCACGGACGACTTCCGGATCATCATGGAGGAGGCGAAGTCGGCCTGCTCGGAGGCGGCGCTGCTGGCCCCCGGGGACCCGGTCCCGTACATCGTCGAGCTGTCGGTGGCCCGTGGCCTCGGCTATCCGCGCGAGGACTTCGAACAGCTCTGGCTGAAGATCCTGGACCGCGCCCCGAACCACATGGGCGCGCACCTGGCGGCCCTGCACTACTGGTGCGAGAAGTGGCACGGCTCGCGCGACCTGGCGTACTCCTTCGCTGAGGCGGCCGCGGCCCGCGCCCCGCGCGGTTCCCTCCTCGCGGCGATGCCGCTCTTCGCGGTCTTCGAGCACATGCCCGAGGTCAACCTGGTCAGCGGCTTCTACCAGAGCGAGGTCGTCACCAAGGCCGTCCACGGCGCCCTGCACGCGGTGCACTCGGCCCGCCCGGACGACCCGATGCAGGCGCACGTCCGCCACCTGCTGGTCTTCTTCCTGGTCCGCGGCGAGCGCTGGGCCGAGGCCATGAACCAGCTGATAGTGATCGACGGCCACGTCGGCGCCCTGCCCTGGACCCTGTCCAGCGACCCGGCGGCGGAGTTCGCGGTCTACCGCGCACTCGCGGTGGCGGGCTACGAGGCGAACGGCGGCAGCCCGGCGACCCTTCCCCAGTGACAGTCGGCAGCCCGGCCCCCTGACTGGAGGACCGGGCTGCCGACCGCTCAACCACTCACTCGCTCAACCGGTCATCCGTCGGCGCGCACCGGCAGCCGCCACCCCGGCCGCGGGAAGTGGCAGGTGTACCCGTCGGGGTAGCGCTGCAGGTAGTCCTGGTGCTCGGGCTCGGCCTCCCAGAAGGGCCCGACCGGCTCCACCTCGGTGACGACCTTGCCGGGCCACAGGCCGGAGGCGTCCACGTCCGCGATCGTGTCCTCGGCGATCCGCTTCTGCTCGTCGTCGACGTAGTAGATCGCCGAGCGGTAGCTGAGACCGATGTCGTTGCCCTGGCGGTTCTTGGTGCTCGGGTCGTGGATCTGGAAGAAGAACTCCAGCAGCGCGCGGTAGTCGGTCTGCTCCGGGTCGTAGAGGATCTCGATGGCCTCCGCGTGGGTGCCGTGGTTGCGATACGTCGCGTTCGGCACGTCTCCCCCGGTGTAACCGACCCGGGTCGCGGTGACGCCGGGAAGCCGGCGGATCAGCTCCTCCATCCCCCAGAAGCATCCGCCCGCGAGCACGGCCCTCTGTGTCTGCGCAGCCATGGTGGCCCTCCAATACCAGTCATCTAGATCACTCGGGCCACCCGGCACACACACCGGCCACCCTTGCCCTTCCCGTGCAACACCTGAGGGCACCCGGCGATTCCAGGCCCACCGGCCCGGCCTCCCGCTCCCCCAGGCCGATCGGCCACCGTAAATCGCTGGCCGATCATGAGGTTCGGCCCCACGCTGTACGGCATGCAAGCCCCGGAACGCGAGATCAGGGCGGCCTACGGGACGTCCACCGTCACCGTCTATCAGGCGTACCCGCCGGAGATCGGCCTGCCCGCCGCCCGGGAGGGACGGTTTCCGGATGTTTGGAAGCGGGACAGGATGACGTGGGTCATCAAGCCGCGTTCACAGCCTCTGCCGTGCTGCTTGCAGCCACCTGCTCAGGCGCTCCACTCCACGTCAATGCCTTCTCGTGGCAGACGTACGCAGGGCCGTGTGCCCGGGCCGGCGGCCCCCGTTCGGATCACTCGAGGCGGCCCTTCAGGTGATTGCCGGAGGCCTTACGAGCCAGGCAGCCGTCGTAGAGGTACGACGTCTCAGCAGAGGACGAGCCCGAAACGCCGTGAGGAGATTGGTGATGTACGCAGCAGTCCGGCGGTACGAAGGGGTGACCGACTCGGCCGAGGCCGCACGTCTCGTGAACGAGGGGTTCGTGCCGCTCGTGCGCCAGGTCTCCGGATTCGTGGCCTACTACTGGATCGATGCCGGGGACGGAGTGATGGTCTCGACCAGCGTCTTCCAGGACCAGGCCGGTGCCGACGAATCGATCTCGAGTGCTGCGGACTTCGTGCGGGACAACCTTGCATCGCTGCTTCCCAACCCTCCCCAGATCACGGCCGGCGAGGTGGTGGCTTCCGCATGACAGCGTGCGGACCGGACACATGAGATGGCCTCCAAGGTCGTACCGGCCCGCAATGCCCACCTGACCGCCCTTCACAACTCTCATCCCGCCCCGTGCTCGGCGGCAGAGAGAACTGTGAACATGGCTTGACATGGGTCACCAAGCCGGGTTCACAGACTTCGTAGGGGGCGTCATACGCCACGCAAGGAGTCGTCGCGTTGGGCTTGCCAGAGAGATCGCAGCGTGGCGACCGCACGCTGAGATGCCTCGTGAGGCGTGGGACGGGGTGCATGGACCCTCGGGCCTGCCAGGTCCCGACCACTGAGTGAACGGGCGGGGACCGCGCCCCAGTCAGCTCGGTCCACAACAGCTACGTGCCCGTGCTCGTGGGCAGCTTCGTCCTGCCAGTCGTCCGGCGGTGCCATGAGGACACGCAGCATCCGCTCGTCGAGCCACTCCAGTCCCAGAACTTGACGGCCGAACTCGTTCTCGATGAGAGAAGCCACGGCGCCCGACTTCAGGTGCAGGAGTAGCAACTCTCCCTCGAAGAAGTAGCCACCGTCATACTTGCCGGCACCTACCGCGAGCAGCGGGCGCCGGGAGTGGAAGGCCAGTGCGTGCACGGGAAGCGTGAGCGAACGAGCGCGCGCCGGACGAAGGAACGGCTGTCGTAGACCGCGACCGGCGTTGCTCTGCCGTGTGCCGGCGCGCCTGCCACGGCCAGGAGGCGCCGCTGCTCGTCGTGGACGACCTGGAACGGGTCCCCGACACCGAGGAAGGCCCAGCCGCCAGCCGGGTGTTCTCTGGAGGCTGTCATGCGGTGATCTTCTCAACTGCCCTGCTTGGCGGGGTAGCTGCTTGGCGCGAGATCATGAAGACATGACGAAGCAGATCAAGGAGGCGCCGCCAGCGGAGCAATCCGTCAGTGAGCCGGTGCTCTCCGCTTACCAACGGGCGCTGCGCGACCGATTGCTCGCTGCCCCAGTCGTTCCCCCGCCTGCGCCTTGGCGCCCCGTCTTCGAGTACGCGTACGGCATCCCTGTCGGCGGACTGCTCGGCATCGGCTTCGCGTCGCATTCCGACAGCGGACACGACCTGGTCATGGTCGTCTCGCACGACGGTCACGGTCTCTTCGACGCCGTCACCGGCGAGAAGATCGCAAGGGACCGCGACCCCGACCCCGAGGGCAGCACCCCCGACGGTGTCGCCGACCTGACCTGCCCCGGACTGGGCCCGATCGCCGGCAGCCGCGTACACATCGCCGGGCTCTTCGGCGGCGGGTTGCACACTACGACCGAAGACGGATGGACCCTGGAGTCCGTCACACCGGCGTGGCCCAACGATCGTGTGCTCCTCTCGGCCGACGGCGGACTTCCCCACTCCGGTCCCTACGGAGAGCAGTGGTGGCACATCTTCCACGCCACATACTCGGAGCTTCGGACCTTCGGCTTCTCTCCCTCCGGAGAGACCATCGCCGTCGCCACGAGCAGCGACCTGTCCCTTTGGACCCGCCGCCCTGCGCAGAGCAACAAGGTCGCCGCCCAACGCTGACCACTCGCAAGCGCTAGACGTCGACGGCGCCGCCAGGCCGAGGTCTTCGCCCGTTCAGTTGAACGCCACGACCAGGCGGACGCCGTCGTCACCGAAGCGGCCTCCCAGAGCCTTCGGCACGGCGAAGACATGTGGCCAAGGAGTCTCAGGCCCCAGGACAGCGCGGACGGTCAGGGTCGAGCCGCCGCCTCATGACAAACATGAATGCACCGACAGTGCTGGGCGGCTACAACGGCATGCATGACGACCTTCTGCTGTATGAAGTGCGGAGTTGAACTCATCACGGACTTGGTGGAGCTACCTCACGTGCCGGAAGTCTCGGGCCGTGACGGAGATCGAGACAAGGCGACGCGGCTGGCCCCCTCTACCGTGCCGCAAGGGCGCTACGCCAATGATCCTGAGCCGTGGGGCGCGCCGTTCACGCCGCCGACCGACGAATCTCGACCGCACCATCCACGCCAACCAGTTATGCCGCCCGAACTCACTAACTGGACTCCAGCCGGTCCGAGGGACACCGTCGTCGTGCACTTCCAAGACGTACCCGCTCTGAGCCTGCTGGGTGATGGCGGCCCGCACTGGGGTTGCTGTGGCCCGCTCGGCACCGGGGGCCGCAACATGGCTTGTGGATGCGGTGCCCTTGTCGCCACCCTCGCCGCCGACTGCATGGGTCCGTACAAACTCCACCTCGATCCCGTGCGGGTATGGGCGTTCGACACCGAAGGGACGGTGGGATGAGCAGCCGTCCGGTGCCGACGCATGCCGCTGAACTGGAACCGCTCAGGCGGCACCTCCGTAATCCGTCGCCCGTGCTCCTGGAGCGGCACACAGGCTGAGCCCCCGTTTCAGTCCCGCCCCCGCAACCCCCGGATCAGCAGCCCCACCAGCTGCCGTGCGTCGTAGCGCGGGTCGTTCTCCGCGCCGATGCAGAGGTTGCCGACGCCGCGCATGAGGGCGATGGCGCGTACGTCGGAGTGGATCTCTCCGGCGGTGGACGCGGCGGCCAGGAGGTCGGTGCACACCGGGACCAGGCGGTCGAGGAAGTACGTGTGCAGGGCCTCGAAGCCCGCGTTGTCGGACTGGAGGACCCCGGCCAGGCCGTGCTTGGTGACCAGGAAGTCGACGAAGAGGTCGATCCAGCGCGCGAGCGCGTCGTACGGGGTCGGGGCGCTCGCCAGCAGGGCGGGGCCCGCCTCGGCGCACGCCTCCACCTGGTGCCGGTAGACGCCGATGATGAGGTCGGCCCGGGTCGGGAAGTGGCGGTAGATCGTGGCCGTTCCGACGCCGGCCTCGGCCGCGATGTCGCGGACGGGGGCTTCCACGCCCGACCTCACGAACACCGCGGCGGCCGCGTCGAGCAGCGTCTTCTCGTTGCGCCGCGCGTCCGCACGCTTGGGGCGGGCCGCGTGCCCCGCGGCGCCTGAGCCGTCCCTCGTGACCTCTTGGCCGTCCTTCACCGTGCCATTCCCTCCGCCGACGCCGAGCGGCGTTGCTAAACGGGACACCGTTCCGTATCGTTAAACGGGACAGGGTTCCACTTGGCTCTCCATGATGCCAGAGCAGCGGACCCGCTACCAAGTCATGCCCCGATCTCCCCGTCCGGAGGAATTCGTCATGCAGTACCGCACCTTGGGCCGCACCGGCGTGCAGGTCAGTTCGCTCGCGCTCGGCGCCATGAACTTCGGCAGCATCGGACGCACCACCCAGGAGGAGGCCACCGCCCTCGTCGACGCCGCCCTGGAGGCCGGGATCAACCTCATCGACACCGCCGACTGGTACAGCGGCGGCGAGTCCGAGGAGATGGTCGGCAAGGCCATCGCGGGCCGCCGCGAGGACATCGTGCTGGCCACGAAGGCGTACATGCCGATGAGCGACGAACCCAACCACAGGGGCGCCTCGCGCCGCTGGCTGGTCACCGAGCTGGACAACAGCCTGCGCCGGCTCGGCGTCGACCACGTCGACCTCTACCAGATCCACCGCTGGGACCCGGACACCAGCGACGAGGAGACGCTGTCCGCCCTCACCGACCTCCAGCGCGCGGGGAAGATCCGCTACTTCGGCTCCTCGACCTTCCCCGCGTACCGCATCGTCGAGGCGCAGTGGGCCGCCCGCGAGCACCACCTGGGCCGGTACGTCACCGAGCAGCCCAGTTACTCCGTCCTCCAGCGCGGGGTCGAGAGCCACGTGCTGCCCGTGACCGAGCGGTACGGACTCGGCGTGCTGGTGTGGAGCCCGCTGGCCTCGGGGTGGCTGTCGGGAGCGGTCCGGGCGGGGCGGGAGATCGCCACGCACCGTTCGTCGGTCCTGCCGGAGCGGTTCGACACCTCGCTGCCCGCCAACCGGGCCCGCATCGACGCCGTCGAGAAGCTGGCCGCGGTCGCGGACGAGGCCGGACTCACCATGATCCAGCTCGCGCTCGGTTTCGTGACCGCCCATCCGGCCGTCACCGCCGCGCTCGTCGGCCCCCGGACCCCGGACCACCTGCGCGCGCAGCTCGCCGCCGCGGACACCGTGCTCTGCGACGACGTCCTCGACGCGATCGACGCCATCGTCGCCCCCGGCACGGACCTGGCGGCGCACGAGAAGTCCGACGCCACGCCCGCGCTCCTCGTCCCCTCGCTGCGGCGCCGCTGACCAGCCGGGTGAGCGGCGCCGGGGAGCCGTCACCGGCCGCGGCCCGCCCGTTCCGCCAGGAACTCCGCCCAGGTCAGCTTGGCCACCAGAGCCCCCGCCAAGGTGAGGTTGGCGCCGGAGCGGTACGCGCGCCCCGCTTTGCCGGGCATGCGCACCGGCAGCCTCGGGCGCCGACGGCGGCCGTGGACCTCGCGGTAGGTGTCCGCCAGCGCGGCCAGGTCGTGGACCTCGGGGCCGGTCATGTCGGGGACCCGGCCGGACGGCTCCGCCAGGGTCAGTTCCGTTAGGCGTTCGGCGACCTCGCGGGCGGCGACGGGCTGGAGGCGCAGTCCGCCCGGGGCCGGGAGGACCGGCAGCCGGACCATCTTCTCGATCATGGTCAGGGTCAGCTCGTGGAACTGGGCCGCCCGCAGCACCGTCCAGCCGATGCCCGAGTCGGCGATCGCCCGCTCCGACTCCAGCTTGGTGCGCAGCCAGGCCAGCGGCACGGTGTCGGCGCCCACGACCGAGATGTACACGAGGTGCCGTACGTCGGCCCGCGCGGCGGCGCGTACCAGGGTGCGGGTCGCCTCGTCGTCGCCCTTCGGACCGCCCGCCAGGTGCAGGACGGTGCGCACACCGCCGGCCGCGGCGTCGACGCCCTCACCGGTCAGGAGGTCGCCGGTGACGTACTCGACGCCGTCGTCCGCGGCGGAGGGGGGCCGCCGGGTGAGGATCCGCACCTGGTGACCGGCCGCCCGCAGCAGCGGGACGACGTGCCCGCCGAGGGTGCCGGTACCGCCGGTGACCAGGATGGGGGTGGTGGGGTTCGAGGGGGTGGAGGGGTTCGTCATTTCTGCTCCCGGGGTCTGCCTTGGGTGTCGTGGCGGTATGACCCGGGGCGGGACGGAGATGTGACAGGGCCGGGGAAGAAATCTTCCCCGGCCCCGAAAACGAATCGGCTGACCAGCCGGTCGACCGGTCAGGCCGGTCGACCGGTCAGACCGACCAACCGGTCAGATCGTCGCCGTGTCGATCACGAACCGGTACCGCACGTCACTCGCCTGCACCCGCTCGTACGCCTCGTTGACCTCGGACGCGGCGATCAGCTCGATCTCCGCGCCGATGCCGTGCTCGGCGCAGAAGTCCAGCATCTCCTGGGTCTCGGCGATGCCGCCGATCATGGATCCGGAGAGGGACTTGCCGCCGCCGAGCAGCGCGAACAGGTTGAGGGAGACCGGCTCCTCGGGCGCGCCGACGTTGGCCAGCGTGCCCTCCGTCTTCAGCAGGCCCAGGTAGGCGCCGAGGTCGAGCGGGGCGGAGACCGTGGAGACGATCAGGTCGAAGCTGCCCGCCAGTTCCTCGAAGGTGGCCGGGTCGCTGGTGGCGTAGTAGTGGTCGGCGCCCAGCTTCAGGCCGTCGTCCTTCTTGCGCAGCGACTGCGACAGCACGGTCACCTCGGCGCCCAGGGCGTGCGCGAGCTTGACGGCCATGTGGCCGAGACCGCCCAGGCCGACGACGGCGACCTTCTTGCCGGGGCCCGCGTTCCAGCGCCTGAGCGGCGAGTACGTGGTGATGCCGGCGCACAGCAGGGGCGCGGCCTCGTCCAGGGAGATGCCCTCGGGGATGCCGAGGACGAAGTTCTCGTCGACGACGACCTTCTCCGAGTAGCCGCCGTAGGTCGGCTCGCCGTCCTTGCCGATGCCGTTGTACGTCATCACGTTGCCGCCCGTGCAGTACTGCTCGCGGCCGGCCTTGCAGTTCTCGCACTCGCGGCAGGAGTCGACCATGCAGCCGACGCCCACCCGGTCGCCGACGGCGAACTTCGTGACGCCGGGGCCGACCTCGGAGACGATGCCCGCGATCTCGTGGCCGGGGACCATCGGGAAGATGGCCTCGCCCCAGCCCTCCTGGACCTGGTGGATGTCGGAGTGACAGATGCCGGCGAACTTGATGTCGATCAGGACGTCGTGTTCCCGCACCTCGCGCCGCTCGATGGTGGTGCGCTCCAGCGGAGCCTTGGCGGCGGGTGCTGCGTACGCGGCGACAGTGGTCATGCCGGGTTCTCCGGGATTCTCTCGTCTTCGTCTGGTGATACCTCCACCCTGCCTGCGGCCCGCGAAGTCACCCAGACCACGCTTTTGCGTACGTCCAGCGTGCGTACCACTGACGGGGACAGGCTCGCGGACGTACGACCGGGAATACGTCGGGCGATACTGGACACCATGGATGGACAGCTTGACCGGCGAGCCGAACTGAGCGAGTTCCTGCGCACCCGGCGGGCCCGGCTGAAGCCGGAGGACGTGGGCCTGGAGTCGTTCGGACGGCACCGCCGGGTCCCCGGCCTGCGGCGGGAGGAGCTGGCGCAGCTGGCCGGGGTGTCGGTGGCGTACTACACCCGACTCGAGCAGGGCAACGGACAGAACGTGTCGACGGAGGTGCTGGACGCGATCGCCCGCGCCCTGCGGCTGACCGATGCCGAGCAGGCCCACCTGACGCATCTCGCGAAGCCGAAGCAGCAGCGCCGGCGGGCCGGGGCCCCGCGGGGCAAGCAGCCGGTGCGGGTGGCACTGCTCCAGCTCCTGGAGTCGATCGAGGCGGTACCGGCGTACGTGACGGGCCGCCGTTCGGAGATCCTCGCCTGGAACCGGATGGCCGCGGCCCTCTTCGGCGACTGGGGCAAGCTCCCGGCCGCCGAGCGGAACTGGGCACGGCTGGTCTTCCTGAACCCGGACTACCGCGAGCTCTTCATCGACTGGGACCAGAAGGCGTACGACATGGTCAGCTTCCTGCGCATGGACGCGGGCCGGCACCCGGACGACCCGCGACTTTCCGCGCTCGTCGGGGAACTCTCCGTGAAGAGCGAGGAGTTCCGCCGCCTGTGGGCCACACACGACGTCAAGGAGAAGAGCTACGGCGTCAAGCGGATGCGGCACCCGCTGGTCGGTGACCTGACCCTGTCCTTCGAGACCTTCCGCCTGGTCGACGACGACGAGCAGGCCTTCATCACGTACCACGCCGAACCGGGCTCACCCTCGGCGGACGCGCTGCGGCTGCTGGCGAACTGGGGGACGGACGCGGCGGCTTCACTGTCGGCGTGACGGTGCGTCCGGGAGTCCTCGAGGGCTAGCATGGGGTGGTGTCTGATCCCGTGTGGCCGTTGTCCCCGGACGAGATACCCGAGTTGAGAACCGACAGTGGCGTCGGGACCATGCTGCTGCACAACTCACGGCCGGATGCCAGCGGCCGGTTCTTTGCCACCGCATGGTTGATGATCTTGTTCCCGGTCCTGCCGCGGGGCCGCTACTACGTGCGGCAGGGAGCGAGCAGCGAGTCTCCGGCACTCGGCGGGACGGTGCACACGACGCGCTACGAGTTCTTCGGAAGGTCCTCCATCCGAATGAGCGAAGTCATCCGATGCTATGTGTTCGCGTGGCTCGTCGTGCCGGTCTTCTTCTTGCTCCCTTCCGCGGCTGTCCTGTGGTGGTGGACGCAAGACTCCGGCTGGGCCTCCGGGCTTTGGGGGTTTCTCGCGGTGGCCCTCTGGGCGACCCTGGGCACGCTCCTCTTCATTCAGTACAGGAGGCGCTGGCGACCTGTGCGCGAAGCTCACTGGGTTCGGGCCAGGCCGTCTGTCTGATCCTGGCCCGACGTCACACTGCGAGCGTGCCCCGGCTCAGCGCGGCGACGAAGGGCGCCCATGCGCCGGCGGTGAGGAGGAGAACGGGGCCGTCGCCGTCGCGGGAGGCCGGATCGTCGATGAGCCCCCGCTGCAGGCCGCCTCGATGTAGAGGAGCGGCGGCGCGTCCGGGAAGGTCATGACCTTGATGGAGGCGGCCATCAAGGGGTACGCCCCACACTTCCGCGGCACGATCTGCGGAGTGATCCGGTGCCGCCCGGCCAGCTCCACGACCCGGTCGAGCTGGGCGGCCATCTCCCCCGGCGGCACGATCACCACGACGTCCGCCTGTGCCCGGAGCGGACGGTGAGGGTCAGGACTGAGCCAGGGCCCGTTCGATCGCGCGGCGGGCCCGGTCCGCGGCCGTCCGGTCGTGCTGGAGCTGCTTGGCCGCGTTGAGCGCCAGCCCGGCCGCGACGATCTCGAACAGCGCCTGGTCGACGTCGAACCCGGCGGGCAGTTCGCCGTTGTCCACCGCCGCGGTCAGATCCCCCCGCAGCTGTTCCTGCCAGCGCGACCACACTTCGGCCACCGCGTCGCGGACCCGGCCGGGCCGGCCGTCGTACTCACTGAGTGCCGCGGTCATCAGGCAGCCGCCGGGCAGCAGGGGTTCTTCCAGGTAGCCCACGGAGTTGGCGCAGACCGCGCGCAGCCGCCGCAGACCCGGCGGCTCGCCGAGTACCGGCTCGACCACCCGGTGCCAGAAGTCCACGAAGGCCTTGTCCAGGGTGGAGATCTGCAGCGTCTCCTTGGCGCCGAAGTGCTTGTGCACCCCGGACTTGCTCATCTCCAGCTCTTCGGCGAGCCGCCCGATGGTGATGCCGTCCAGCCCTTCCTCGGAGGCGATCTCGGCGGCACGGCCGAGGATCCGGCCCCGGGTGGCCTGCGCTTCGGCCGCTGAACGTCGTGGTGACATACGACAAAGATAGCGTACAGTCGTTCGCTATTGATTTAGCGAACGACCGTACGCTAGCGTCCGGGTTCCACCGGAACGGAACCGGAACGAAGGAGTGCGGGATGCGGGTGCGACGACTTGGCTGGGCCGGACTGGAGATCGAGGCGGGCGGCGAGCGACTGCTGATCGACTACGTGCGGGACCTCTCGCCGCTGTTCACGGGGTGGAAGCCCGGCGAGAACGTGGCGGTGCCGGGCGGGAGGGCGTCCGCCGCGCTCGTCACCCACCTGCACCGGGACCACACCGACGCGTCCGCGCTCTCGGAGGTGTTGACGCAGGGGGCGCCGGTGCTGCGACCGGCGCCCGGTCACGGTGACGACGTGGACAACGTGACGACACTTCTGGCCGAGCGCGAGCTGGTCCGGCACCGACTGGCCGTCGAGGTCGTGGACGTCTGGTCCACGCGCGACCTCGGGCCGTTCCGCGTCACGGCGGTCCCCGCCGTCGACGGGCTGGGCGACCCGCAGCTGAACTGGGTGGTGGAGGCCGATGGACAGCGGATACTCCACGGCGGCGACACGATGTTCCACGGCTTCTGGTGGCTCGTCGCACGCCGGTTCAGCCCGTTCGACGCGGTGTTCCTGCCCGCCAACGGCGCGGTGGTCGACGCACCGCACCTGCAGCCACCGAGCCCCGTGCCCGCCGCGCTGGACCCGCTGCAGGCCGCCGCGGCCGCGGAGATCCTCGACGCCCGGTTCGCGGTGCCGATCCACTACGAACCGGAGCAGCCGGACAAGATCGCGGGCTACGTCGAGGTGGCCGACCCGGAGGCCGAGTTCCGCGCGCACGCCGGGCGGCGCGCACACGTACTGACCGTCGGGGAGTGGCTCGACCTGGCCACGTGACCGGGCACCGTCCGCCCGGCCTCCTCCGGCTCACCCGGCCGGGGTCGTCGCCCAGGAGCGCAGCTTCCCGGGGTTGCGCATCGCCCACAGGTGACGGACGCGGTGGTCCGAGACGCCGAAGGAGTACACCGTCACGACGGCGCCATCCTGACAGCCGACCGGGCCGGGCCGCCCATTGCCCGTGCGTTCGAGCAGCGTCTGCCCGGACTGCCGCGGGCCGAAGCGGAGCAGTCCGCGCACGATCGGCTCGCCGCCCCGCGGTGGGTGCTCCAGGGTGCGCACCACACCGCCACCGTCGCCGACCGCGGTCACCTCGGGGTCGAGGAGCCGGATGAGCGCGTCGACGTCGCTGGTCTCCCAGGCACGCTTGAGATCGCGCACGAGGACCACGTCCTGCGCCGTCGACGTCGCGGCGGACTCCTGTGCGGTGCGGATCGCCCGGCGCGCCGTGGACGCCGGTCGGCGGCAGGCAGCCGGCGCACGGCCGACAACCCTGGCCACCTCGGGAAACGGGCGTACGCCTCCTGGACGGCGTCCTCCGCGTCGGCCGGCGAGCCGAGCACCTGGTAGGCCACGTTGATCAGTTGCCGCCGCTCGCCGGTGACCGCACATCGTCACGCCGAGGCGTTCTCCTTGACGGTGATCCGGCCCTTGCGGATCGTCGCCACCCGTGGGGCCTTCTTCGCGATCGCCGAGTCGTGGGTGACCATCACGAAGGTCAGGCCCAGCTCCTTCCACATGCGGTCGAGTACGTCCATGATCTCGTCGCGCATCGACTCGTCGAGGTTTCCGGTGGGTTCGTCGGCGAGCAGTACCTTCGGCTGCTTCACCAGCGCGCGGGCGATGGCGACGCGCTGCTGCTGGCCGCCGGACATCTCGCCGGGGAGGTGGGCGAGCCGCTCGCCGAGGCCGACGGAGGCCAGCGCCTCGGCGGCCTGCTCGCGCCGCTCCTTGGCCTTGACGCCGAGCGGGACCAGCGCGGTCTCGACGTTCTCCTGCGCGGTGAGGGTCGGGATCAGGTTGAAGGACTGGAAGACGAAGCCGATGCTCTCGCTGCGCACCCGGGTCAGCCGGGCCTCGGGCAGCGCGGCCAGGTCGGTGCCGTCGAGGACGACCCGGCCGGAGCTGGGCCGGTCGAGGGCGCCCAGCATCTGGAGCAGGGTGGACTTGCCGCCGCCGGTGGGGCCCTGGATGACCAGGCGGTCGCCGTCGGCGATGGTCAGGTCGACGCCGTCGAGGGCGGTCACGGCGTCCTTGCCGCGGGTGTAGCGCTTGGTGACGCCGGTGAGTTCGTACATGGTGGGACTCCTGGAGTACGGGGAAGGTGGAGCTACTCGACGCGGCGCAGCGCGTCCGCGGGGCGCAGCCGGGAGGCGCGCCAGCCGCCGAAGCCACCGGCGACCAGGCCGCCCGCCACGGCGAGGGCGACCGCGAGGGCGATCGTGGTGACGCTGACGGGTGCGGTGAGCGCGATGTCCAGGGTCTTCGCGGCGGTCTGCCGGGCGGGACCGCCCATGCCGCCGCCGAAGCCGCCGGGACCGCCCGCGCCCCCGCCGCCGCCCGTGCCGCCGCCGAGCTGGGCCTGGAGCGTCGGGCTGACGGCCGTCACGGCGTACGCGCCCGCGACGCCCAGCGCGATGCCGAGGACGCCGCCGACCAGGCCGTTGACGACGGCCTCGCCGACCACCTGCCGGGTGACCCGGCCCGAGCGCCACCCCAGTGCCTTGAGCGTGCCGAACTCGCGCACCCGGCGGGAGACCGCCGAGGAGGTGAGCAGGCCGGCGACGAGGAAGGCGGCCACCAGCACCACGATCGACAGCCACTTGCCGACGCCGGCGGCGAGGGAGGAGGCCGTGGACAGGGAGCCGGAGACGGTGTCGGCGAGGTCGGCGGAGGTGGTGACGGTGGTGTCGGGGATGTTCTTCTGGATGGCGGACTTGACGCCGTCGATCTTCTGCGAGTCGGTCGCCTGGACGTAGATCGTGGTGACCTTGTCCTCGGCGTCGCCCAGGGTCTGCGCCCGCTGGAGCGGTACGTAGAGATTGGCCGCCGCGTCGCCGCTGTCGGCGGTCGCGATCCCGACGACCTCGAACTTCACGCCCTTCACGGTGACCGTGCTGCCGGTCTTGAGCTTCTTCTCCTTGGCGTAGGCAGAGTCGGCGACGGCGACCGCGGCGTCGGTCTCCGACTCCTTGAAGGTGCGGCCGCTGGTGATGGTGGAGGAGGTCAGCGGGCCGAGGGCGGGCTCGGTGACGTCGGTGCCGTAGACGGAGTAGCTGTTGACGTCGAAGTCGGCGCCGCCGCCCTGGACGCGGCCCTGCGGTGACTGCCCGCCGCCCGGACCGCCGCCCTGCCCTTGGCCCTCGCTCTGGCCCTGGCCGCCGGAGCCGCCCTCCTGCTGGAACTGACCGCGGGTGAACTCTCCGCTGACCTTCACGACTTGGAGGCTCAGTCCGCCCACCGCGTCGGCGACACCGCTCTGGCCGGCGACCTTGCCTACGGTCGAGTCGGCCAGCGTCTGGAAGCCCTGCACCATGACGCGGTCGGTGCTCTGCTCTTCCTCGGAGCCGTCCTCCTGGGCGTCGAAGCGGAAGCGGGGGCGCTCGGCGGTGGTGCCGGAGGAGGGCTCCGCGGCCTTGGTGACCGTCATGTCCGTGCCCAGTCCGTACAGGGACTGCAGGACCTTGTCCTGGGCCCGGCCCATGCCGGAGGAGACGGAGTCGACGACGATGACCAGCGCGATGCCCAGGGCCAGGCCGGAGGCGACGACGAGGGCCGCCTTTCTGCGGCGGCGCAGCTCGCGCCTCAGGTAGGTGAAGAACATGGCCGAAAGGTAGGGACGGCCGGTGATGAAGGGATAAGGCCCGCGTAAGAGGAGGATGAGAACCCGGGAGACGCCGAACGCCCGCCACCCCGGTGAGGGGGCGACGGGCGCCTGGGTGAAGTGGTGGTGGACCGCGCCGCGTTGGGCTGGGTCCGGCCGGGCCGGCTCGGTCAGACCGCCGAACCGGCCTTCCACTGGGCCCAGTCCATGTTCCAGCCGTTGAGGCCGTTGTCCGGGGCGACGGTCTTGTCGCCGGTGTTCTGGACGACGACCACGTCACCGATGATCGAGTTGTTGAAGAACCACGAGCCCGGCGTGTTCGGGTCGTTGGCGCCCTTGGCGTCCTCCAGGCCCACGCAGCCGTGGCTGGTGTTGGCCTGGCCGAAGATGCCCTTGCCCCAGTAGTTGCCGTGGATGAAGGTGCCGGAGGTGCTCAGCCGCATGGCGTGGGGCACGTCCTTGATGTCGTACTCGCCCTTGCCGTCGTCGTCGGTGAAGCCGACGGTCGAGCCGTCCATCCGGGTCTCCTTGAACTTCTCGGAGATCACCATCTCGCCCTCGTAGGTCTTGTTGTCGGGCGAACCGGCGGAGATCGGGATGGTCTTGACCGTCTTGCCGTCCTGCGTGACCTTCATCTGCTTGGTCTTGGCGTCGACGTACGAGACCTGGTTGCGGCCGATCTTGAAGGTGACCGTCTTCTGCTGCACGCCGTAGACGCCGTCGGCGCCCTCGACCCCGTCGAGCGCCAGCTTGAGGGTGACGGTCGAGTTCTCCGTCCAGTACTTCTCCGGGCGGCAGTCCATGCGCTGGGTGCTGAACCAGTGGCAGGCGACCTCCTGGCCGCTGCTGGTGTTGACCGTGATGCCCTTCTGGACGGCGGCCTTGTCGGTGATCTCCTTGTCGAAGTTGATCGACACGGGCATCCCGACGCCGACGGTCTTGCCGTCGTCCGGCGTGAAGGTGCCGATGAAGCTGTTCTCCGGGGAGACCGTGGTGAACGACGCGTTCTCGTGGGCGGCGCGGCCGTCGGAGTCCTCCGCGGTCGCCGTGATCTGGTACTTGGTGGCCCGCTCCAGCTGACCGCTGGGCTTCCAGCTGGTCTTGTCGGCGGATATCTCGCCCTCGACGGCGGTGCCGTCGGAGGCGGTCATCTTCACCTCCGTGAGCGTGCCCTTGCTCACGGTGACGCCGGTGCCGTTGTTGATGGAGGCGCTGTCCGAGCCGCCCTTCGGTGTGATCTTGATCTGGGCCTCGGACGTCTTCTTGGCCGCCGCCTCGTCCACCTCGGCCTGCGAGGTCTTCCCGTCCCCACCGGAGGTGTCGGCGTCGCCGCTGGAACACGCAGAGAGCACCAGCACACCGCCGAGCAGTGCGGACGCGGCCGCCAGGCCCTTGCGCCGCTTACCGTCCGTCATCACACGCTTCTCCATCGTTGCCGATTCCCGAAACCCCGAGATACCCCGTCAATAACTTTCAACGCTACGACCGGTTCGTCCCGTTCCACATCGCTCGCGGGTGTGGGTCACGCCACGTTTACCCACCAGGGCGGGGGTACGGGGTCGGTCAGTGCGCACCGTGAGACGACGAAACCCCGGGTGGTGGTTGCCACCCGGGGTCACGAATTTCCCCACGCGGCGTCAGCCGACCCTCAATTCGTCGTCCTCCGGGTCGTTCTCGTCGTCATCATCCTCGTGCAGGTCCCACTCGGGCGAGTCGGGGTCGTAGTCGATCTGCTCACTGCTCCAGGAGGCCTGCTGGAGCTCGACCCCCGGCACCCCGCCGACCAGGTCGAACGGATCGACGAGATGGGCCAGGGCCTCGGCGGTGTCCTCCGTCACAGCACGCTCGGACCGGGCGCGTTCCGCGTCCGGCAGGTCCGCGTCGTCGGCGAGGCGCTGCAGCGCGGCCCCCGTGAGGGCCTCCTCGTCGTCGATCTCGACGACGAGCTCGACGCGAATGCGGACGAACCGGGATGTCTCTGGAGTGGTCATGCCCGGAGCGTAAGGCCGAGGGCTCCCGTGACTTTCCTGTGACCCGCGCCTTTCACTAACATCTGCCCACACGGCCAATTCGCCAGCGCCACAAGGGGATCGATATTCCGTGTCATCCGCTCGCCGTCCGTTGCTGACCGCCGCCGCCGCGGGGGGCCTCCTGTGCGCCCTGTGGTTCGTCCCGTCGGCGAACGCGACACCCGAGACACCCGCGTTCGAGTCCGCGGCCGCGACCCCGTCTCCGCAGGTCACCGCACAGGCCAGAGTCGCGTCCACGGACACGGCGGCCACCACGGCCACCGACGGGGGCACGACCCGCCTGGCCGACACCGGCAGCTTCGACAGCACCCCGTACGTCATCGGCGGCGCCCTGTGCCTCGGGCTCGGCGCCGGCTTCGTCGGGTACTCGGTGCGCCGGGAACGCCTCGATTTTTGAGAGACTTTGACGTTCTTTTGTCTTTCTTGACCGCTGCGGCCTGACCGCTACGGCTTGATCGCAAGGGTTGACCGCTATGCGGCGAGGGGTCCTGTCCGCGGACAGGGCCCCTCACGCGTGTCGGGGCTCCGCCGACTAGCGCAGCGGTCCGGTCACCGTCTCCGCCGCCGCGACCAGGTGCCCGGCCCGCACGAAGGCGTCCGCCGCGGCGAGGTCCGGCGCCAGGTAGCGGTCCGGTCCGGGCCCCTCGACACCGGCGGCCCGTACGGCGTCGATGACGGCCCGCGAGGCCGGGGCCGGGGTCAGGCCCTCGCGGAGCTGGATCGCGCGGGTGGCGGCGTACAGCTCGACGGCGATCACCCGGGCCAGGTTGTCGACGGCCGTGCGCAGCTTGCGCGCCGCCGACCAGCCCATGGAGACGTGGTCCTCCTGCATCGCGGAGGACGGGATCGAGTCCGCCGAGGCCGGTACGGCGAGCCGCTTCAACTCGCCGACCAGGGCCGCCTGCGTGTACTGGGCGATCATCAGCCCGGAGTCGACGCCCGCGTCGTCGGCGAGGAAGGGCGGCAGGCCGTGGCTGCGGTTCTTGTCGAGCAGCCGGTCGGTGCGCCGCTCGGTGATGGACCCGAGGTCGGCGACCGCGACGGCGAGGAAGTCCAGGACGTAGGCGACCGGGGCACCGTGGAAGTTGCCGTTGGACTCCACCCGTCCGTCGGGCAGCACCACGGGGTTGTCCACGGCCGACGCCAGCTCACGCTCGGCGACCAGCCCCGCGTGGGCCATGGTGTCGCGTCCGGCACCGGCGACCTGCGGGGCGCACCGCACCGAGTAGGCGTCCTGGACGCGGGGGGCGTCGTCCTGGTGGTGGCCGGTCAGGCCCGAGCCGTCGAGCACGGCGAGCATGTTGGCGGCGCTGGCTGCCTGCCCGGGGTGCGGGCGGATGGCGTGCAGCTCGGGGGCGAGCACCTTGTCGGTGCCGAGCAGGGCCTCCATGGTCAGCGCGGCGGTGACGTCGGCGGACTTGTAGAGGGTGTCGAGGTCCGCGAGGGCCATGACCAGCATGCCGAGCATGCCGTCGGTGCCGTTGAGGAGGGCGAGGCCCTCCTTCTCGCGCAGCTCGACCGGCGTGATGCCGTGCTCGGCGAGCAGCTCACCGGCCGGGCGCACGGTGCCGTCGGGGCCCTCCGCGTCCCCCTCGCCCATCAGGGTCAGCGCGCAGTGCGACAGCGGCGCGAGGTCGCCGGAGCAGCCCAGGGAGCCGTACTCGTGCACGACCGGGGTGATCCCGGCGTTCAGCACGTCGGCCATGGTCCGCGCCACCTCGGGACGGACGCCGGTCCGGCCGGAGCAGACGGTCTTCAGCCGCAGGAACATCAGTGCGCGGACCACCTCGCGCTCCACCCGCGGACCCATCCCGGCGGCGTGCGAGCGGACGATGTTGCGCTGGAGCTGGGCCCGCAGTTCCGGGCTGATGTGCCGGGTCGCCAGAGCGCCGAAGCCGGTGCTCACCCCGTACACGGGTTCCGGCTTGGCGGCCAGCGCGTCCACGATGTCGCGGGCCGCGGCCAGGGCGGCCACCGCCTCGTCGGAGAGCTCGACCCGGGCGCCGGCGCGCGCCACGGCGAGAACGTCGGAGGCGGTCACCCCGGACGCCCGCCCGTCGCCCACCACCACCCTTTCAACGCCGCGCTTCGCGCCTTCCCCGTTCCCCACAGTGTGCATATCCATATTCAGGAGCGTACGCAGTGAATTCCTTGATGTCACGAGGGGATGCGTCACCATCGGGCAGCGGTTTCACCCCTTACCGACTTTCACCCCCGCGCCGGACCCCGCCCTACGGCGAGTGCCGCCCCCGGAAGCGCCGGCGCTCCCCGCCCTCCTCCCGGGACGGCTCGTCGGCGAGCCGTACGACGGGGTCGTCCGGTCCCTCGCGGCCCGCGACGACCGGTCCCGCCGACCGCTCGGCCTTGGCGCGGTACTGGGCGGCGTCGGCGAGCCGGAACAGCCGGCGGGCGGAGCGCACCGGCCCGACCTCGTCCTCCGTGGACGCGACCCCGCAGGCCACCCCGTCACCCAGCTCCAGCTCGGCCGCCCGGCGGCACAGCTCCTCGGCCGCCTTGACCACCTCGTCGGCGGCCGGGCCGACCGCGAGCAGGCAGAACTCGTCCCCGCCCAGCCGCGCGGCCAGCGCCCCCGGCAGCATCGCCCCGCACAGCGACAGCACCGACCCGAACCGCTCCAGGAGCCGGTCCCCGACGGCGTGCCCGTGCGTGTCGTTCACCCGCTTGAGGCCGTTCAGGTCGCAGACGACGAGGCTGACGACCACGTCGTCCCTGCGGTGCCGCTCGACGGCCTCGTCCAGCGCCGCGTCCACGGCTCGGCGGTTGGCGAGCCCGGTGAGCGCGTCGGTGTACGCGAGGCGCCGGACCTCCTCGAGGCGCTCGGCCTGCGCGATCCCGGCGGCCACGACCGAGGCCAGCACGGTGGCGAAGTCGGCGTCGGGCCGCGCGAAGACCGGTTCCCCCACGGGGCGGGCCACGTACAGCTCGCCCCAGGCGCGGCCGTGCAGCACGATCGGGGCGACGACGCAGCAGCCGCGCCCCCGGCGGCGCAGCGCGGCGACGCGCTGATGGACGTACCCCGGCCGCCCGGCGGCGGGCCCCTCGGCCGTCTCCACCCAGGCGTCGGGCTCACCGCCGCCGGCCCAGCGCTCGTGCAGGAACTCGGTGATCTCCGCGAACTGGTGCACCGGGTAGGACTCGTCCTCCGGGAACTCCTCCTCGTCCTCTGCCCGCCTGCCCACGTTCACCAGGACGCGGAGCCGGCCCAGCTCCCGCTCCCACACCGACAGCGCGGCGAAGCTGCCGCCCAGCGCCAGACACGCACCGGCCGCCGCCGCCCGCCACGCCTCGCGCGAGCTGTGCGCGGCGGCCATGCCCTGCGCCAGTGCCACCACCGCCGCCAGCCGTCTGTCCTCGCCCATCACTCCAGGCTAGGGAGATTCAGGCAGAAATGTGACTCAAGCAGGGCGAACGGGGACTACTCTCCCGGCCACCGCGGCGCCCGCTTCTCGTTGAACGCCGCCACTCCCTCCGCGCGGTCGCCCGAGAACGCCACCGCGCGCCACGCGGCGTCCTCGACCTCGAGCCCCGCCCGCAGGTCCAGTCCGTGTCCGAGCCGCAGCGCCCGCTTGGCCGCCCGCAGCCCCACGGGCGAGTTCGCTGCCATCCGGGACGCCAGCTCCAGCGCCTCCTCCCGGTCCCGCCCCTCGTCCACCAGCTGGTCCACCAGCCCCAGCTCGCGCGCCTCTGCGGCCTCCACGCGCCGCGCCGTGAACACCAGCTCGGCGGCGCGCGCCGCCCCCACCCGGCGCGGCAGCAGCTGCGTACCGCCGCCGCCCGGGATCACCCCGACGGACACCTCGGGCAGGCCCACGACCGCCGTGGGGTCGGCCACGATCACGTCGCAGGAGAGCGCCAGCTCGAAGCCGCCGCCCAGCGCGAAGCCGTGCACGGCCGCGATCGTCGGCACCGGCAGCTCCAGCACCGAGGTGTACGCACCCCGCGTCACCGGGCGCTGGCGCAGCAGGTCGGCGTCGGAGAAGGAGTTGCGCTCCTTCAGGTCGGCGCCGACGCAGAACGCCCGCTCGTGGGTCGAGGTCAGCACCACCGCCCGCACGCCGCGGTCCTCGGCGAGTGCCGCGCACGCCTCGGCGACGGAGCGGGCCATCGCGGTCGAGACGGCGTTCATGGCCTTCGGCCGGTCGAGCGCGAGCTCCGCGACATGCCCGTCCCCGTGCCGCCGCACCAGGACGAAATCTCCGAACCGCTCCTCGCTCATGACACCCTCCGGTTAACGCGTGTTAACAGCCGACCGTCCGATCATCGCAGGCATGCGCGCGCGACGGAAGGCCGGACCCGCCCCGCCCTCGCGCCACGCCGTCCACCCGTTCGAGTGACGTCCGGCCGACCGTCGTACCGGGGCCACCGGCACCCCGTAGCGTCGCCCCGCCACGGCGCGACGGGGGCCCGTGGCACCGGGGAGGGATCATGACGACGACCGGCACACCGACAGGACGGGCGCATCCCTGGGGCCGCCGGGGCCGACACCGCCGGCCGCGGCCCCGCAAGGTGCTGCTGGCCGCGGGCGGCCTGGCGTTCGCGGCCGGCGCCCTGAGCCTCGTGCGCCTGCTGCCCGGGCCGGGCGGCGACGCGGGCGGCTACGGCGCCGAGGCCGCGCCGCGCGTGGACCCGGGCGGCGGCGGGGAGACCGCGAGGGACCGGGCGGGGACGCCGGGCGCCGCCCGCACCGCCGGTCCGTCCGACGTGAGCCCTTCGGCGACGTCCGCCATGGGCGGCCTGAGCGGCTCCGCGGCGGGCGGACCGATACCGGCCCCGTCCACGCCCCACCCCGCGGCCTCGTCCTCGTCCTCGTCCTCCGGTACGACGACCGTCCCCGACGCTCCGAACCCGCCCGAAGACCGCGCCGACGCCGGCGCCACGGCCGCGCCGCACACTCCACGGCCGCCCGGCTCCACCCACGCCCCACGGCCCCCGCGCTCCGACGCCCCGCGCCCCGCGCCGACCTCGCCCCCGGACCGCGGCACACCGTCGGCACCCGCCCCGGAACCCCACGATCCGGGGCTGTGCGTGCCGGTCATCGGCCTCTGCGTGGACCTGCTCGGCGACGACTGACGGCCGCCGGACGGCCTCCTCGGGCCCTAACCCTCGTCGCCGTCGTCGCCCCGGCGGGTGAGCAGCCAGGGCTCGACCACGCCGAGACCGCGCACCGGGCGCTGCCACATCGGCTGGAGCGCGAAGCGGTACGACGGCGGGTCCTCGCCCGCCTTCTCCGCGGCGGCGGCCTCCTCGGCCGCGACCGCCTCCGAGGCCGGCGCGTCCTGCGTGCGGATCAGCTCCTCCGCGAGCGCGGCGTCGACGAGGACGGCGTCGCGGGGAGCTATCGAGGTCAGCCGGGAGGCCAGGTTCACGGTCGAACCGAAGACGTCGCCCATCCGGGTGGTGACCGTGCCGAAGGCGATGCCGACGCGCAGTTCCGGCATGGTCTCGTCGTTCGCCATCGTCTCGACGAGGAGCAGCGCGATCTCCGCGGCCGTTCCGGCGTCGTCGGCGGCGTAGAGCACCTCGTCGCCGAGGGTCTTGATCAGGCGCCCGCCGCGCGCGGCGACCAGGTCGGCGGCGGTGGTCTCGAATGCCTCGACCAGCTCGCCGAGTTCCTCCTCCTCCATCCGGCGGGTCAGCCGGGTGAAGCCGACCAGGTCGGCGAAGCCGACCGCGAGCCGCCGGTCCACCATCTCCTCGTCGTCGGCGGCCTGCACGACCCGGCCCGCCGAGGCGGCGAGCTGGCGGCGCCAGACGTAGACGAGAAACTCCTGCAGCTCGGGCAGGAGCAGCTCGACGATCGGGTACGTCACCTCGGTGCGCGTCATCCCGGGCTCGGGGGGCTCGGTCAGGCCCTCCAGGAAGGAGTCGATCTGCCACTCGGCCAACCGGGCGGTGGTCTGCCCGGTGGACCGGGCCACCTGCACGGCCATCGCCTCGCTGAGCAGGCCCGCCTCCACCAGACCGGCCAGCCGCCGCAGGGCGAGGACGTCGGCCTCGGTGAGCGCCCTGGCCTGGCCTATGTCGGCGAAGCCCATGGCCCGCCAGAACCGGGACGCCAGCTCCATGGAGACGCCCGCGCTGCGGGCGGCCTGGAAGGGGGTGTAGCGGCGCTCGGCGCCCAGGATGAGCCCTTCGAGGCGCAGCGCGAGCGGGTCCTCGCCGGAGTCGGCGGAGTCCGGGGCGGGCTCGGGGTCCACCCGGCCGTCCCCGTCCGCGCCGGAGCCCGTGTCGTCGACGCTCAAGCCTGCTGCCCTTCCGATCTGCCGCGGTCAGATATCGACCGGCCACAACTTTACGTCAGGTGTGCCCCAGCTCACTGCCGTGCGGCCGCACTCCGAGTCCGCCGTCCCCGGGCCCGGCCCGCACCGCGGATCCCGCACGAAGGCCACCGCTCTCCCACTCGGCGCAAGCCCAGCCGCCCCTCTCCGTACGACCACGGGCCGGAGCCCGCACCGAACCCTGTTCGCCCGAGCCTGCGCCCCGAACCGCGCTCACGCCACCCGCGGCCGCACGCGGTCCCCCGCCCTCACGGACTCCCGCGTCCCCGGCCCTCGTCCTGCAGCCGGCGCGCTCCCGCGCGGTGGAAGCCCGACCTCGCCCCGGACCCGAGCGTGCCCCTGACCGAGGGGCACACCAACGGCAGGCGCACGATGCCCCGCCCCACGGGCTCCCGCGCCCCGCCCTGCAAACCAGCGCTCCCGTACGCCCGCGGGCCCGACCCCGCCCCGGACCGTGCCCGCCCCGTCCGGCCTCGCGCCGAGCTCCGCTCACGCCAGCCGCAGGTGCACGATGTCCCCCGCCCCCACCGGCTCCTGCACCCCCGCGCCCGTGGCCAGTACCAGCCGTCCGTCGCCGTCCACGGCCACCGCCTCCCCGACCAGTGACCGGTCACCCGGCAGCTCGGCCCGGACCACGCGTCCGAGCGTCGCGCAGCCCGCCGCGTACGTCTCCTGGAGTCCGCTGGCCAGCGGGTCGCCCTCCGCCGACCGCCACCGCCCGTACCAGTCCTCCAGCGACCGCAGCACGCCCCGCAGCAGCGGGTCCCGGTCGGTGTTCGCGGCGCCGGCCAGCGCCAGTGAGCCGGCCTGCGGGACGGGCAGCTCGTCGGCCCGGAGAGTGACGTTGACGCCTACGCCGACGACGACCCCGTCGCCGGCCCGCTCGGCGAGGATGCCGCCGGCCTTGCGCTCCTCGTCGCCGACGGTCACCAGCAGGTCGTTGGGCCACTTCAGCGCCGTGTCGACGCCCGCCACCCGGGAGAGCCCGGTCGCCACGGCCACGCCGGTCAGCAGCGGCAGCCAGCCCCAGCGGGCCACCGGCACCTCGGTGGGGCGCAGCAGCACGGAGAAGAAGAGCCCGGAGCGGGGCGGTGCCGTCCACTGCCGGTCCAGGCGGCCCCGGGCGGCGGTCTGCTCCTCGGCGACCAGGACGGCCCCCTCCCCCAGCTCCTCCTCGGCGGCGCGGGCCACGAGGTCGGAGTTGGTGGAGCCGGTCCGCTGCACCACGTCCACCCGCCGCCACAGCCCTCCCTGCCGCACCAGCGCCCGGCGCAGCGCCGTGCCGTCGAGGGGCGGCCGGTCCAGGTCGGACCAGCGGTTGTTCGGGGAGCCAGAGGCATCGCGCGGCGTCATGCAACCCACCCTAGGTGTGGGAAAGACCGCACTGCCGAACGGAAGACCCCCTACTACTCTACGAACGAGTAACCGTCCCCCCTTTTGAGCAGGCAGGGAGCCGCATCCCGATGTCCGAGCCGGAAGAGCAGCAGCCCGACATCCACACGACCGCGGGCAAGCTCGCGGATCTGACGCGCCGTATCGAGGAGGCGACGCACGCCGGTTCCTCACGTGCCGTGGAGAAGCAGCACGCCAAGGGCAAGCTGACGGCCCGTGAGCGTATCGACCTCCTGCTCGACGAGGGCTCCTTCGTCGAGCTGGACGAGTTCGCCCGGCACCGCTCCACCAACTTCGGCCTGGACGCCAACCGCCCCTACGGCGACGGCGTCGTCACCGGCTACGGCACCGTCGACGGCCGCCCCGTCGCCGTGTTCTCCCAGGACTTCACCGTCTTCGGCGGCGCCCTGGGCGAGGTCTACGGCCAGAAGATCGTCAAGGTCATGGACTTCGCGCTGAAGACCGGCTGCCCGGTCATCGGCATCAACGACTCCGGCGGCGCCCGCATCCAGGAGGGCGTCGCCTCGCTCGGCGCCTACGGCGAGATCTTCCGCCGCAACACCCACGCCTCCGGCGTCATCCCGCAGATCAGCCTGGTCGTGGGCCCCTGCGCGGGCGGCGCGGTCTACTCCCCCGCGATCACCGACTTCACGGTCATGGTCGACCAGACCTCGCACATGTTCATCACCGGGCCCGACGTCATCAAGACCGTCACCGGCGAGGACGTCGGCTTCGAGGAGCTGGGCGGCGCCCGCACCCACAACTCCACCTCGGGCGTGGCGCACCACATGGCGGGCGACGAGAAGGACGCCATCGAGTACGTCAAGCAGCTGCTGTCGTACCTGCCGTCCAACAACCTGTCCGAGCCCCCCGCCTTCCCGGAGGAGGCCGACCTCGCGGTCACGGACGAGGACGCCGAACTGGACGTGATCGTCCCGGACTCGGCGAACCAGCCGTACGACATGCACACGGTCATCGAGCACGTCCTCGACGACGCGGAGTTCTTCGAGACCCAGGCCCTGTTCGCGCCGAACATCCTGACCGGCTTCGGCCGGGTCGAGGGCCGCCCGGTCGGCATCGTCGCCAACCAGCCGATGCAGTTCGCCGGCTGCCTGGACATCACCGCGTCCGAGAAGGCGGCCCGCTTCGTCCGCACCTGCGACGCCTTCAACGTCCCCGTGATCACCTTCGTGGACGTCCCCGGCTTCCTGCCCGGCGTCGACCAGGAGCACGACGGCATCATCCGCCGCGGCGCCAAGCTGATCTACGCCTACGCCGAGGCCACCGTCCCCCTCATCACGGTCATCACCCGCAAGGCCTTCGGCGGCGCCTACGACGTCATGGGCTCCAAGCACCTGGGCGCCGACCTCAACCTGGCCTGGCCGACCGCCCAGATCGCCGTCATGGGCGCCCAGGGCGCGGTCAACATCCTGCACCGTCGCACGATCGCCGAGGCCGGTGACGACGCCGAGACCACCCGCGCCCGCCTGATCCAGGAGTACGAGGACGCCCTCCTCAACCCCTACACGGCGGCCGAACGCGGCTACGTCGACGCGGTGATCATGCCGTCCGACACCCGCCGCCACATCGTCCGCGGCCTGCGCCAACTGCGCACCAAGCGCGAATCGCTCCCCCCGAAGAAGCACGGCAACATCCCCCTGTAAGGAGCCGCTGTGATCAAGGTCGTACGGGGCAACCCGACCCCGGAGGAACTGGCCGCGGCGCTCGCGGTGGTCCGGGCCCGCGCGGTGGCGGCGGAAGCGGCGCCCGCGGCCGCGCCGGGCGGCAGGGACGCGTGGTCCGACCCTGCCCGTATCGCCGCCCACCGATTGCCCCAGCCGGGCCCGGCGACATGGGGCCGCACCTACTGGCCCGCCTGAGGGTGAACGCCCAGGGGCGCGAGGAACCGCGCACGGCGGCGGAACCCCGCGCCCCGATCTAGGTACCCGTACTCAAGCGCCGCCTCCTCCCGAGGCCGCACGCTGGTGCCATGCTCTGGTCCGACCCGAAGAACGAGCCGCCCGAGGAACTGCGCGACATGCAGCACAGGCTGCGGCGACTGGGCGTCTTCCTGGCGCTGGCGATGGTTCTCGCGATGCTGGTCGCCGGCCTGCACTGAGCGCGCCCGGCGATCCCCCGCGCCGCCGATACCCTGGTCCCATGACCGACCAGCAGCCGCGTCGCCGACTCGTCCTCGCCTCCCAGTCCCCGGCCCGACTGGGCCTGCTCCGCCAGGCCGGCCTGGCTCCCGAGGTCCTCGTGAGCGGGGTCGACGAGGACGCCGTCACCGCCCCCACCCCCGCCGAGCTGGCCCTCGCCCTGGCCGAGGCCAAGGCCTCCGTCGTGGCCGCGAAGCCCGAGGTGCACGGTGCCCTGGTGATCGGCTGCGACTCGGTGCTCGACCTGGACGGCCAGGCCCTCGGCAAGCCGGCGGACGCCGAGGAGGCGACCGCCCGCTGGAAGGCGATGCGCGGCCGGGCGGGCACTCTGCAGACCGGCCACTGCGTGTGGGACACCGCCTCCGGCCGCCACGTCTCGGCCACCGCCTCCACCGTCGTCCGCTTCGGCGAGCCGACCGACGAGGAGATCGCGGCCTACGTGGCCTCCGGAGAGCCGCTGTACGTCGCCGGGGCGTTCACCCTGGACGGCCGCTCCGCCCCGTTCATCGACGGCATCGACGGGGACCACGGCAACGTCATCGGCCTGAGCCTGCCCCTGCTGCGGCGGCTGCTCGCCGAGCTGGGGACCGGCATCACGGAGTTGTGGGCGCCGGCGGCGGGCTGACCGGCGTACCGTCGTCGCCCGTGCCGCCCTCGGGCCGCGTCGCGGGCGCGGGCCGCTCGTGGGCGTCGTAGGTCATCAGCAGCAGCACGATGAGACCGAGTACGACGATCATGAAGACGAAGGCGCCGGGGCCCACCAGTCCCCAGGTGAAGGCCCCGAGCAGCCCGTGCACCACGGCCGCGCTGATCAGCAGGACCCGGCCGAGCCCGGCCGGCGCGCGGTCGCGGAGCGCCACCAGCAGGGCGACCAGCCCGCACAGCGCGAAGTAGAGCCCGAAGACCACTCCGCCGATCTTCGACGACACGGACATCGCGTCCGGATCGAGACCGGCCAGGGACATGTCCTGCCGGTCGACGACGATCCCCAGGAACCAGTTCAGCGCCGCGACGCCGACCGCCTCCAGGAAGAGCACGATCGCCACGATCCACGCCACCGGCCTGCGCACTGACACCGGTCCCCACCCACTTTCGACCGCTGCCGCACAGGACAGCTGTTACCCCAAGTACGTTCGAGACAGCCAGAACGCTACTAACGGGTAAACCTCGCGACAAGGGGTCTGCCGCGAGCAAAGAATCATTGGGCCATTAGTAGGGACTCGACAAAGAAACGGAGTGGCCCGCAGCACGCTCTTACAGAGACCTTGACCACACGGGAGAGCTAGGGTTTCCCCCATGAGTCCTGCGTAGCGCGGTACTACAAGGGCTTTCGCGGGTCGAGCGAGCCTCGAATCACGCTCCGTGTGGGCAAGCTCACCATTGGGGACGGGTCGAAGTGCCGTGTCGGCAGTCCCTAAAATCGGCTTGTTTCAAGGAGGGAGCCTCAATCGTGCGCAAGGTGCTCATCGCCAATCGTGGCGAAATCGCTGTCCGTGTGGCCCGGGCCTGCCGGGACGCGGGGATCGCGAGCGTGGCCGTCTACGCGGACCCGGACCGGGACGCTCTGCACGTCCGTGCCGCTGATGAGGCGTTCGCCCTGGGTGGTGACACCCCCGGCACCAGCTATCTGGACATCGACAAGGTCCTCAAGGCCGCGCGGGAGTCGGGCGCGGACGCCATCCACCCCGGCTACGGATTCCTTTCCGAGAACGCCGAGTTCGCCCAGGCGGTCCTGGACGCGGATCTGATCTGGATCGGTCCGCCCCCGCACGCCATCCGCGACCTGGGCGACAAGGTCGCGGCCCGGCACATCGCGCAGCGCGCGGGCGCCCCGCTGGTCGCGGGCACCCCCGACCCGGTCTCCGGCGCGGACGAGGTCGTCGCGTTCGCCGAGGAGCACGGCCTGCCGATCGCGATCAAGGCGGCCTTCGGCGGCGGCGGACGCGGTCTGAAGGTCGCCCGCACCCTGGACGAGGTCCCCGAGCTGTACGAGTCCGCCGTCCGTGAGGCGGTGGCCGCGTTCGGCCGCGGCGAGTGCTTCGTCGAGCGCTACCTCGACAAGCCCCGCCACGTGGAGACCCAGTGCCTGGCCGACCAGCACGGCAACGTGGTCGTCGTCTCCACCCGTGACTGCTCGCTGCAGCGCCGCCACCAGAAGCTGGTCGAGGAAGCCCCCGCCCCGTTCCTGTCGCAGGCGCAGATGGACGAGCTGTACTCGTCCTCCAAGGCGATCCTGAAGGAGGCCGGCTACGTCGGCGCCGGAACCGTGGAGTTCCTCGTCGGCATGGACGGCACGATCTCCTTCCTGGAGGTCAACACCCGCCTGCAGGTCGAGCACCCGGTCACCGAGGAGGTCGCCGGCATCGACCTGGTCCGCGAGATGTTCCGCATCGCCGACGGCGAGAAGCTCGGCTACGACGACCCGGAGCTGCGCGGCCACTCCTTCGAGTTCCGCATCAACGGCGAGGACCCGGGCCGCGGCTTCCTGCCCGCCCCCGGCACCGTCACCCTCTTCGACGCGCCCACCGGCCCCGGTGTCCGCCTCGACGCCGGCGTCGAGTCCGGCAGCATGATCGGCCCGGCGTGGGACTCCCTGCTGGCCAAGCTCATCGTCACCGGCCGCACCCGCAAGGAGGCCCTCCAGCGCGCCGCCCGCGCCCTGGACGAGTTCACCGTGGAGGGCATGGCCACGGCCATCCCGTTCCACCGCACGGTCGTGCGTGACGCGGCGTTCGCACCGGAGCTGACCGGCTCCAGCGACCCCTTCACGGTCCACACCCGGTGGATCGAGACGGAGTTCGTCAACGACATCAAGCCCTTCAACGCGCCCGCCGACACCGAGGCGGACGAGGAGTCGGGCCGCGAGACGGTCGTCGTCGAGGTCGGCGGCAAGCGCCTGGAGGTCTCCCTGCCCTCCAGCCTGGGCATGTCCCTGGCCCGCACCGGACTGGCGGCCGGCGCCCGGCCCAAGCGCCGCGCGGCGAAGAAGTCCGGCCCCGCGGCCTCCGGCGACACCCTCGCCTCGCCGATGCAGGGCACCATCGTCAAGATCGCCGTCGAGGAGGGCCAGGAGGTTCAGGAGGGCGACCTGATCGTCGTACTCGAGGCGATGAAGATGGAGCAGCCCCTCAACGCGCACAAGGCCGGCACCATCAAGGGCCTGGGCGCCGAGATCGGAGCCTCGGTGACCTCCGGCGCGGCGATCTGCGAGATCAAGGACTGAGGCACTCGAAGTAAGCATCCGGGGCGCCCGGCGGACCGAAGCAAACGGTCCCGCCGGGCGCCCCCACCGTTCTCGGGGGCGCGACCGGGACCGGCGACGGCGGCCGGGATCGTACGACGGCGGCCGGGACGGTACGGCGGCCGCCGGGGCCGTACGACGGCTAACGTCGGCGCATGTCGGCGACGCGCGCCCGTTCCGGTCCGGCCGGCTGTTCACCCAGGGCGGTCGCCGAGCGCAGCCCCGTCGCCGCGCCGGGAACCTGTCGGCGCGGCCCCGGAAGCGGCACGTCGCGGCGCTGCTGACGCGCCGGGACGGCTTCACCCCCCGGGGCCCCGGTGCCCCCCGGACCGGAGGCCGCACCGCCGGACGCCCCCGCCACGGCGATCTGCACCCCTTGGTCGGCAAGGGCCTGCAGCTCGGTGGCGGCACGGTCGTCGTGGGCCGGCGCCTCGTCGGTGACCAGGCGGGTGATGAGGTCCGTGGGCACGGTCTGGAACATGGTGTCCGTGCCCAGCTTGGAGTGGTCGGCGAGGACGACGACCTCGGCGGCGGCCTGCACCAGGGCGCGGTCGACGGACGCCGACAGCATGTTGGAGGTGGACAGCCCCCGTTCGGCGGTCAGCCCGCTCCCGGACAGGAAGGCCTTGGAGACCCGCAGCCCTTGCAGGGACTGCTCGGCACCCGACCCGACCAGGGCGTAGTTGGACCCGCGGAGCGTGCCGCCGGTCATCACGACCTCGACCCGGTTGGCGTGCGCGAGGGCCTGGGCCACCAGCAGCGAGTTGGTGACGACGGTCAGCCCGGGCACCCGCGCGAGCCGGCGGGCCAGCTCCTGGGTGGTCGTCCCGGCACCCACCACGATGGCCTCGCCCTCTTCGACGAAGCCCGCGGCGAGATCGGCGATGGCCGTCTTCTCGGCGGTCGCGAGATGGGACTTCTGCGGGAAGCCGGACTCTCGCGTGAACCCGCCCGGCAGTACCGCACCGCCGTGTCGGCGGTCGAGGAGTCCTTCTGCCTCCAGTGCGCGCACGTCCCGCCGTACGGTCACTTCGGAGGTCTGGACGACGCGGGCGAGCTCACGGAGCGACACGGCCCCGTTCGCGCGCACCATTTCGAGGATCAATTGGCGACGTTCTGCAGCGAACACGAAACTGACAGTAACCCCAACGACCGTCTGCTTTCAGCAGTATGCGCCGAATAACAGAAGTTGTTCGCAAGGCAGTACCAGAAGTGGTATAAGCGCCTACTCTGCCCGCCTATGCCACCCGCAAGCGCCACAACTCCCCGTGACCAGCGGGGAGTCGATTCCAGCCGCGCCCCGGCCCTAGCCTTCGCCGCCCGCCTTCCGCGTGTGCAACTGCCGGGCGACCTCCGCGATCGAGCCCGAGAGTGACGGATACACGGTGAAGGCGTTGGCGATCTGTTCGACCGTCAGGTTGTTGTCGACGGCGAGGGAGATGGGGTGGATCAGCTCCGAGGCACGCGGCGCCACGACGACACCGCCCACCACGATCTCGGTACCGGGCCGGCAGAAGATCTTGACGAAGCCGTCCCGGATGCCCTGCATCTTGGCGCGCGGGTTGCGCAGCAGCGGCAGCTTCACCACGCGGGCGTCGATCTTGCCGGCGTCGACGTCGGCCTGGGAGTAGCCGACGGTGGCGATCTCGGGGTCGGTGAAGACGTTGGCGGAGACGGTCTTGAGGTTCAGCGGAGTGACCGCGTCCCCGAGGAAGTGGTACATGGCGATGCGCCCCTGCATCGCCGCCACCGAAGCCAGCGCGAAGACCCCGGTGACGTCACCGGCGGCGTACACACCGGGAGCCGAGGTCCGCGACACGCGGTCGGTGCGGATGTGCCCGGAGTCCTTGAGCTTGACCCCGGCCTCCTCCAGCCCCATCCCGTCGGTGTTGGGGATGGCGCCGACGGCCACCAGGCAGTGCGACCCGGTGATGACCCGTCCGTCGGCGAGCGTGACCTCCACCCGGTCCCCCACCCGTTTGGCGGACTGGGCCCGGGACCGCGACATGACGTTCATGCCGCGCCGCCGGAAGACGTCCTCGAGCACGGCGGCGGCGTCGGGGTCCTCACCGGGCAGCACCCGGTCCCGCGACGACACGAGGGTGACCCGCGACCCGAGCGCCTGGTAGGCACCGGCGAACTCGGCACCGGTCACACCGGACCCGACCACGATCAGCTCTTCCGGCAGCTCGTCCAGGTCGTACACCTGGGTCCAGTTCAGGATGCGCTCCCCGTCGGGCCGCGCGTCCGGCAGCTCCCGCGGGTGCCCGCCGGTGGCGATCAGCACGGCGTCCGCGGTGAGCGTCTCCTCGCTCCCGTCGGCGGCGCGCACGATCACCTTCCGGGACCCGTCGAGCGCCTGCATCCCCTCCAGCCGCCCGCGCCCGCGCATGACCCGCGCGCCGGCCCGCGTCACGGAGGCGGTGATGTCGTGCGACTGGGCGAGCGCGAGCCGCTTGACCCGTCGGTTGACCTTCCCGAGGTCGACGCCCACGACCCGGGCGGCCTGCTCCATGGGCGGGGTGTCGTCGGCGACGATGATCCCCAGCTCCTCGTAGGAGGAGTCGAAGGTGGTCATCACCTCGGCGGTGGCGATGAGGGTCTTGGACGGCACGCAGTCGGTCAGCACCGACGCCCCGCCCAGACCGTCGCAGTCGACGACGGTCACCTCCGCACCGAGTTGCGCGGCCACCAGCGCCGCTTCGTATCCGCCGGGTCCGCCGCCAATGATCACGATCCGAGTCACGTACTCCATTGTCCCGCACCCTTCAACGGGCGGCTGCCCGGGGGCACCACCGTTACGAACGTGATGCGCGTGACGCCTGTCGTACCCTTCCCCCATGTCGCTCTACGCCGCTTATGCCGGCAACCTCGACGCGCGGCTCATGACCCGCCGCGCCCCGCACTCGCCGCTGCGCGCGACCGGCTGGCTGAACGGGTGGCGGCTGACCTTCGGGGGCGAGCACATGGGCTGGGAGGGCGCGCTGGCGACCCTGGTCGAGGACCCGATCTCGCAGGTCTTCGTGGCGCTCTACGACGTCGCCCCGATGGACGAGGACTCGCTCGACCGCTGGGAGGGCGTGGGTCTGGACATCTACCGCCGCACCCGGGTGCGCGTCCACACCCTGGAGGGCGAGGAGAAGGCCTGGACGTACGTCCTGAACGCCTACGAGGGCGGCCTGCCCTCCGCCCGCTACCTGGGCGAGGTGGCGGACGCGGCGGAATCGGCCGGCGCCCCCCACGACTACGTGATGGAACTCCGCAAGCGCCCCTGCTGACGCCCCCCTGTCGGATCCTCCAACCCAACAATCACCATCCCGTGACCTCTGTCATCTACGCGCGTAGGCGGAAACCGGATACCCTCTTCGGCGTGAACGCATCTCTTCTTCCGGACGACATCCAGGGCGCCACCCCAGTTGACCCGGGGGTCGCCGCCGACGCCGCCGCGGCCCGCCTGCGCGAACTCACCGGCGCCGAGACCCACGACGTCGCCCTCGTGATGGGCTCCGGCTGGGCACCGGCCGTGGACGCCCTGGGCGCGCCTGAGGCCGATCTCCAGGTCACCGACCTGCCGGGCTTCCCCAAGCCCGCGGTGGAGGGTCACGGCGGCAAGATCCGCTCGTACTCGATCGGCGACAAGCGCGCACTGGTCTTCCTGGGCCGCACCCACTACTACGAGGGCCACGGCGTCGCCGCCGTCTCCCACGGCGTCCGCACCGCGGTGGCGGCCGGCGCCAAGACGATCATCCTGACCAACGGCTGCGGCGGCCTGCGCGAGGGCATGCGCCCCGGCCAGCCGGTCCTGATCAGCGACCACATCAACCTCACCGCCACCTCCCCCGTCATCGGCGCCAATTTCGTCGACCTCACCGACCTCTACTCCCCCCGCCTGCGGGCCCTGTGCAAGGAGGTCGACCCCACGCTGGAGGAGGGCGTCTACGCCCAGTTCCCCGGCCCGCACTACGAGACCCCGGCCGAGATCCGCATGGCCCGCGTCATCGGGGCCGACCTGGTGGGCATGTCGACGGTCCTGGAGGCGATCGCCGCGCGCGAGGCCGGCGCGGAGGTACTGGGCATCTCCCTGGTCACCAACCTCGCCGCGGGCATGACGGGCGAGCCCCTCAACCACGAGGAGGTCCTCCAGGCAGGCCGCGACTCCGCCACCCGGATGGGCGCGCTGCTGACGCAGGTCCTGGGCCGCCTGTAGGACCCGGCGTTCCCGTGGGCACCCGGCGCGGGGGCGGGCCCGGAGACGGGTGTCGCGGCCCGGCGTAGCGGGGTGCCGCCGCGCCCCCCGTGCCGCCCCGGCGGCACGGGGGCCCGCAGCTACGCGGGAGAGCCGCGTACGGCGAGAAGGGGTCGTGTCGGGGGGGGGGCCGCCCGCAGCGGTTGGCGCGTCAACGAACGTCACTTCTGCGGCCGACCGATTCCGCGCCGTTCCGAGGACGGACACCCCCCGGCGCGACCCCGCCCACAACGCAACGCACCGCGCTACGCGCACCCCCACCCATCCCGCACAGGCCGCCGCAGGCACCCCACCCCCCAGAACCACCGACACACGAGAGGCTGACCGACGTGCAAGACGACCTCCTCGCACGGGCCAAGGCATGGCTGGCCGAGGACCCCGACGCGGACACCCGCGCCGAACTCGCCAAGCTCATCGACGCCGAGGACCACGCAGAGCTCACCGCACGCTTCTCCGGCACCCTCCAGTTCGGCACCGCGGGCCTCCGCGGCGAGCTAGGCGCCGGCCCGATGCGCATGAACCGCTCCGTGGTCATCCGCGCCGCAGCGGGCCTCGCCGCCTACCTCAAGAAGCAGGGAACCCCCCACGGGGACGACACGGCCGGCCTCGTCGTCATCGGCTACGACGCCCGCCACAAGTCACGGGACTTCGCGGCGGACACCGCCGCGGTCATGACCGGCGCCGGCCTCAGGGCGGCCGTCCTCCCCCGCCCCCTCCCCACCCCCGTGCTCGCCTTCGCCATCCGCCACCTCGGCGCGGTCGCCGGCGTGGAGGTCACGGCCAGCCACAACCCGCCCCGGGACAACGGCTACAAGGTGTACCTGGGCGACGGCTCCCAGATCGTGCCCCCCGCGGACGCCGGCATCGCCGCGGAGATCGACGCCGTGGCCTCCCTGCACGACGTCCCCCGCCCCACCACCGGCTGGCAGACCCTCGGCGACGACGTCCTCGACGCCTACCTCGCCCGCACGGACGCGGTCCTCTCCCCAGGCTCCCCCCGCACGGCCCGCACGGTCTACACCGCGATGCACGGCGTCGGCAAGGACACCCTCCTCGCCGCCTTCGCCCGGGCCGGCTTCCCCACCCCCGCCCTCGTCACCGAGCAGGCGGACCCCGACCCGGACTTCCCCACCGTCGCCTTCCCCAACCCGGAGGAGCCCGGCGCGATGGACCTCGCCTTCGCGAGGGCCCGCGAGACCGCCCCCGACCTGATCATCGCCAACGATCCGGACGCCGACCGCCTCGCGGTGGCGGTACAGGACGCCACGGACGACTGGCGCATGCTCCGCGGCGACGAGGTCGGCGCCCTCCTCGCCGCCCACCTGGTCACCCGCGGAGCGCAGGGCACGTTCGCGGAGTCGATCGTGTCGTCGTCCCTCCTCGGCCGCATCGCCGAGAAGGCGAACCGCCCGCACGTCGAGACCCTCACCGGCTTCAAGTGGATCGCGCGCGTCGACGGCATCCGCTACGGCTACGAGGAGGCCCTCGGCTACTGCGTGGACCCGGAGGGCGTCCGCGACAAGGACGGCATCACCGCCGCGCTCCTGATCACGGAGCTGGCCTCCACGCTCAAGGAGGACGGCCGCACCCTCCTCGACCTCCTCGACGACCTGGCCGTGGAGCACGGCCTGCACGCCACCGACCAGCTCTCGGTCCGCGTGGAGGACCTGTCCCTCATCTCGGCCGCGATGGACCGGCTGCGCCGGCAGCCCCCGGCCCACCTCGCGGGCCTGCCGGTCACGGACGCCGAGGACCTCACCCGGGGCACGGCCACGCTCCCGCCCACGGACGGCCTGCGCTACACCCTGGACGGCGCACGCGTCATCGTCCGCCCCAGCGGCACGGAACCGAAGCTGAAGTGCTACCTGGAGGTGGTCGTCCCGGTCGGCGAGCACGCCGACCTCCCCGCGGCCCGCACGAAGGCGACGGACCTGCTGACGACGCTCAAGCGCGACCTCTCGGCAGCGGCAGGCATCTGACCCACCCGGGGGGTGCGACGACGCACCCCCCGGCCGGCCCTCAAGACCACCGGGCCACCCGGGCGAGCCGACCTCCCGGCCACCCGGCCACCCGGCCACCCGGCAAATTGACCTCCCGGCGACCCGGCCACCCACTCACCCAGTCCCCAGCAGCACCGCCAGCCCCACGGCCCCCACCACCACCGGCACCACAACCTCCCAGGCCCACCGCACAGCCACCTCACCCCGCGAGGTCTCGGCGTCCTTCCGCGCCTCCCACAGCTCCCGCAGCTCGTCCATGACCTTGTCGGCCTCGGCCCGCACCGGCGCTCCGTCCACGGCCCCGCCGGAACCGGCCCCCCGGCCGCCCCCGAGCAGACCGCCCCGCCCCCGGCCACCCCCGGCCACCCGCCGGGACTCCTGCCGCGCCGCCTTCTTGCGCCCGCGCAGCGAGACCGGAAGGGCCCACAGCTGGTACTTGTCGCCGGCCTCGCTGAAGACCTCGTTGGAGTAGGCGGACCGGAACGACTCGACCTGCCCCCAGGGCAGCACGATCACGCGGAAGGGATTGCGCACCCGCATCCGGTCCTCGCCGGCGAAGACGGCGGGCCGCACCGTGTAGGCGGCGATCAGCGGTACCAGGAAGAGCAGCGCCGCGGCAGCCGTCCACGGAGTGCGCCCCTCGCCCGCGACGACGGCGTCGATACCGAGCCACAGGGCGAGCGCGAGCAGCAGCACGCCACCGGCGATGCCCGCGGGCGAGCGGTAGACGCGGTCCTTGGACGCGGGCACCGGAGGCTGCGGCGAGGGGGACTGGGGATCCGGGGTCGTCATGCTGCCGATTGTGCACGACCGGTTGTCGCCGACGGCCGCCGGGACGCTCATGGGCGATGCCGTCAGGACGAATGAGCGCCCGGGACTGTACAGCCGCTACGCGCGTAGATATGCTCGCCTGGTGACCATGCCCACCACTGCACCTGCTGCATCCGCACACGGACTCGCCGACGTCACCGCGTCCGACAGCACGCTGCGCCGCTTCCTCCACGGACTGCCCGGCGTCGACACGGTCGGCCTGGAGGCGCGCGCCGCCTCGCTCGGCACCCGTTCCATCAAGACCACCGCGAAGGCGTACGCCCTCGACCTCGCCATCTCGATGGTCGACCTGACGACGCTGGAAGGCGCGGACACCCCCGGCAAGGTCCGGGCGCTCGGCGCGAAGGCGGTCCGCCCCGACCCGACCGACCGCACGGCCCCCGCCACGGCGGCCGTCTGCGTCTATCCCGACATGGTGCCCGCCGCGAAGGCGGCCGTCGCCGGCTCGGACGTGAAGGTCGCCTCGGTCGCCACCGCGTTCCCGGCGGGCCGCGCCTCGCTGGCCGTCAAGCTGGCCGACGTGCGCGAGGCCGTGGCTGCGGGCGCGGACGAGGTCGACATGGTCATCGACCGCGGGGCGTTCCTCGCGGGGCACTACATGAAGGTGTACGACGAGATCACCGCCGTACGGGAGGCCTGCGGGACGTCCGCCCGCCTCAAGGTCATCTTCGAGACCGGCGAGCTGTCGACGTACGACAACATCCGGCGCGCCAGCTGGCTCGGCATGCTGGCCGGGGCGGACTTCATCAAGACCTCGACCGGCAAGGTCGCGGTCAACGCCACGCCCTCCAACACCCTCCTGATGCTGGAGGCGGTCCGCGACTTCCGCGCGCAGACCGGCGTCCAGGTCGGCGTGAAGCCGGCCGGCGGCATCCGCACCGCCAAGGACGCGATCAAGTTCCTGGTCCTGGTCAACGAGACCGCGGGCGAGGACTGGCTGGACAACCACTGGTTCCGCTTCGGCGCCTCCTCGCTGCTGAACGACCTGCTGATGCAGCGCCAGAAGCTGGCCACCGGCCGTTACAGCGGCCCCGACTACGTGACGGTGGACTGAGACCCCATGACCATGGAAACGCAGACACCCGCATTCGAGTACGCACCGGCGCCGGAGTCGCGCGCGGTCGTCGACATCGCCCCGTCGTACGGCCTGTTCATCGACGGGGAGTTCACCGAGGCCGCCGACGGCAAGGTCTTCAAGACGGTCTCCCCCTCGACCGAGGAGGTCCTCTCCGAGGTCGCCGAGGCCGGCGAGGCGGACGTGGACCGGGCCGTCAAGGCCGCCCGCAAGGCCTTCGAGACGTGGTCGGCGCTCCCCGGCGCCGAGCGCGCGAAGTACCTCTTCCGCATCGCCCGGATCATCCAGGAGCGCAGCCGCGAGCTGGCCGTCCTGGAGACCCTGGACAACGGCAAGCCGATCAGGGAGACGCGCGACGCGGACCTCCCCCTGGTCGCCGCGCACTTCTTCTACTACGCGGGCTGGGCCGACAAGCTCGACCACGCCGGCTACGGTGCGAACCCGCGCCCGCTGGGCGTCGCGGGCCAGGTCATCCCCTGGAACTTCCCGCTCCTGATGCTGGCGTGGAAGATCGCCCCGGCCCTGGCGACCGGCAACACGGTCGTCCTCAAGCCCGCCGAGACGACCCCGCTCTCCGCCCTGTTCTTCGCGGACATCTGCCGTCAGGCGGGCCTGCCCCGGGGCGTCGTCAACATCGTCACCGGCGACGGCCGCGCCGGCGCCGCGCTGATCGCCCACCCCGACGTGAACAAGGTCGCCTTCACCGGCTCCACGGCCGTCGGCAAGGAGATCGCGCGCACGGTCGCGGGCACCCGCAAGAAGCTCACCCTCGAACTGGGCGGCAAGGGCGCCAACATCGTCTTCGACGACGCCCCCATCGACCAGGCCGTCGAGGGCATCGTGAGCGGCATCTTCTTCAACCAGGGCCAGGTCTGCTGCGCGGGTTCCCGCCTGCTGGTCCAGGAGTCGATCCACGACGAGCTGCTCGACTCCCTCAAGCGCCGCCTGGCCACCCTGCGCCTGGGCGACCCGCTGGACAAGAACACCGACATCGGCGCGATCAACTCGGCCGAGCAGCTGGCCCGGATCACCGCGCTGGCGGACCAGGGCGAGGCGGAGGGCGCCGAGCGCTGGTCCCCGGCCTGCGAACTGCCCTCCTCCGGATACTGGTTCGCGCCGACGCTCTTCACCAACGTCACCCAGGCGCACACCGTCGCCCGCGACGAGATCTTCGGCCCGGTCCTGTCGGTCCTCACGTTCCGCACCCCGGACGAGGCGGTCGCCAAGGCCAACAACACGCCGTACGGCCTGTCCGCGGGCATCTGGACGGAGAAGGGCTCGCGCATCCTGGCGGTCGCGAACAAGCTCCGCGCGGGTGTGATCTGGTCCAACACGTTCAACAAGTTCGACCCGACGTCGCCCTTCGGCGGCTACAAGGAGTCGGGCTTCGGCCGCGAGGGCGGCCGCCACGGCCTGGAGGCGTACCTCGATGTCTGAGCGACTCAACGTGCTGAAGACCTACAAGCTGTACGTCGGCGGGAAGTTCCCGCGTTCCGAGAGCGGCCGGGTGTACGAGGTGACCGACGCAAAGGGCAAGTGGCTGGCGAACGCCCCGCTCTCCTCCCGCAAGGACGCCCGTGACGCGGTGGTCGCCGCGCGCAAGGCGTTCGGCGGCTGGTCCGGCGCGACGGCGTACAACCGCGGCCAGATCCTCTACCGCGTCGCCGAGATGCTGGAGGGCCGCCGCGAGCAGTACGTCGCGGAGGTCGCCGGCGCCGAGGGCCTGTCGAAGTCGAAGGCGGCGGCGCAGGTGGACGCGGCGATCGACCGCTGGGTCTGGTACGCGGGCTGGACCGACAAGATCGCCCAGGTGGTGGGCGGCGGCAATCCGGTCGCGGGCCCGTTCTTCAACCTGTCCTCGCCGGAGCCGACGGGCGTCGTCGCCGTCCTGGCCCCGCAGGAGTCGTCCTTCCTGGGCCTGGTCTCGGTCCTCGCCCCGGTCATCGCGACGGGCAACACCGCGGTCGTGATCGCGAGCGAGAAGTCCCCGCTCCCCGCCCTCTCCCTCGGCGAGGTGCTGGCCACCTCCGACCTCCCCGGCGGCGTGGTCAACGTCCTCTCCGGCCGTACGGCGGAGATCGCCACCCCGCTCGCCGCCCACCAGGACGTCAACGCGATCGACCTCGCGGGGGCCGACGAGGCGCTGGCGAAGGAGCTGGAGATCGCGGCGGCGGACAACCTCAAGCGCGTCCTGCGTCCACAGGCTGTGGACAACGCGGACTGGTCCGCGGCACCGGGCACCGACCGCATGACGGCGTTCCTGGAGACGAAGACGGTCTGGCACCCGACGGGCGCGCTGGGCGCGTCCGGGTCGTCGTACTGAAACAGCCGCGCCACCGCGCGCACCGAGAGCGAGCCGCGCCCTCCCTCCGTCCGGGGAAGGCGCGGCTCTTCGCGTGCGGGCGCGTCAGCCCAGCAGTTCCGTCGCCTGCCCCAGCACCGGCACGGCGCCCAGCGACTCGGCCTGGGCGACGGGGCCCGTCAGGGCCGTGGAGGTCAGCGGCTGGAAGTCGGCGACCTTCGTGCCGACGCCGTTGTCCAGCGGGTCGACGCCCGTGCCGGCCAGCGGGTTGGGCTTGAGGTCGGAGACCGGCCCGGTGACGTAACCCACGGTTCCGGTCAGGGCCTCGGCCCCGGCCTGCGGATCGATGTTGCCCAGCGAGGTGGGGCGGGTGTGGGCCAGGCCGGCGATCGTCTCACCGCTGTCCGCGGAAGCCGTCGCCGCTCCTGCCGCCAGGGCGGCCCCGGCGGTCGCGAGGGCGACCAGGGCGCGCTGTGCGTGCGGGGTGCGGGGGGACGCGTGTCGGGCCATCGCTGCTGCCACCTCTTGGTGTGGATTGCTACGGACTGCCCTGATAACAGCGCACACCGCGATCAGGTCACCGCACAACGCAACCGAGATGTGACGCGCACTGCAAAGTCCACCCGCGGGGTCGTACGGCGGTCGGGGGATGCCTCAGACTGGTGTCCCGTGAGCTCCCATCCGTTCATACCGACCCGAGTCGTGCTGCTCTGCGGCCCCTCCGGCTCCGGCAAGTCCCTCCTCGCGGCCCGCTCCGGTCTCCCGGTGCTGCGCCTCGACGACTTCTACAAGGAGGGGACCGACCCGACGCTGCCGACGGTGCCCCAGAGCTCCGACATCGACTGGGACCATCCCGGGTCGTGGGACGCGGACGCGGCCGTCGCCGCCATCGCGGAGCTGTGCCGCACGGGCCGCACCCGGGTGCCCGTCTACGACCTCTCGCTGAGCGCCCGCACCGGCGCGGAGGCGGTCGACATCGGGCGGACGCCGCTGTTCCTCGCGGAGGGCATCTTCGCCGCCGAGCTGGTGACGCGCTGCCGGGAACTGGGCGTGCTGGCCGACGCCCTGTGCCTGAGCCGCGGGCCGGTGACCACCTTCCGCCGCCGCTTCGTGCGGGATCTGCTCGAGGGGCGCAAGTCCGTGCCGTTCCTGCTGCGCAGGGGCTGGCGGCTGATGCGGCAGGAGCGGTCGGTCATCGCCCGGCAGACGACGCTGGGCGCCTACGCGTGCGACCGCGACGAGGCGATGGGGCGGCTGGCGGACGCCGCGGCCGGACGGTGCGCGACGGCGCGTACGGCCGCGTAGGCGCCCGCGCGCACGCCCGGACGGCACGCACGCACGGACGGACGGCACGCACGCACGCACGCACGCACGGACAAACGGAAGAGCGGGACTGGACGGACCCCCCGGCCCTCCAGTCCCGCTCATTTCCCACTCCCCCGTGGGTCCCCCGTATCCCCCGTGACCCCGTGGTTCCGTTCCCCCGTGTCCCCCCGGAGCGGCCCCCCGTTGTTCCCCCGTGGTGCCTCCCCGTGAGTAAGAGCCCGGCATCCTCCCCCTGATACACCCCGGCTCGTACTTTTTTTCGCGGGCCCCCCGGCCCCCCAGCCCCGCTGCCTTCAGGCGACGAGTTCGCCGAAGGCGTCCTCCCGGTCACGGCCGAAGCTGAGGACCTCGTCCTCGCGCAGCCGGCGCAGCGAGCGCCAGATGCTGGACTTCACCGTGCCGACACTGATGTCGAGGATGTCCGCGATCTCCGGGTCCGTGCGGCCCTCGTAGTAGCGCAGGACCAGCATGGTGCGCTGGAGTTCGGGCAGCCGGGCGAGCGCCTGCCACAGGACCGTGCGCAGCTCGGTGCCGCGCATCGCGTCCATGTCGCCGGGCGTCTCCGGCAGTTCCTCGGTCGGGTACTCGTTGAGCTTGCGGCGCCGCCAGGCGCTGATGTGCAGGTTGGTCATGGTGCGGCGGAGGTAGCCGCCGACCGCCGCCTTGTCACTGATCCGGTCCCACGCCCGGTAGGTCGAGAACAGCGCGCTCTGCAGCAGGTCCTCGGCCTCGAAGCGGTCGCCGGTCAGGTGGTAGGCGGTGGCGAACAGGGAGGCGCGGCGCTCCTGGACGTAGGCGGTGAACGCCGCTTCGGCATCCACGGCCTCCGACAGGGAGCGACGCTCCCCCTCTGCCTCCCCGTGCGCGGTTCCCCCGTGTGTCTCCCCCGGGCGGGCGTCGACCACCGTCATGTACCCGGTGTGCTGACGCCCGGCGCCGCGAGCGCACCCCCGCCCGCTCACAACGCCGGACTTCTCTGAACCCCGGTGTCCGTGCACGTCGTGCAGACGCGTGACCACTGCGCTGGTGGTGCCCTTCAGCGTGTTCATCTCGCGCCCCCCGTCGTGGACTTCCGGTGTTCGGCTCACTGTGCTGACCAAAAGCCTGCCGGGGCGACTTCATGGCCGTGTCCGTCGACTGTCACAGACCTGTCACAGGGGTCCGTCACGTCTGGATCACCGTTCCTTCACAGGGTCCGGCGGCGCGCTGGGCCCGCTTCCGCACCCACAGGTCGAACACCGGCCCCTCCATGGGCCAGAATGAGCCCGTGCCTTCCCTGTTGCTGATCGAGGACGACGACGCCATCCGCACGGCCCTGGAGCTCTCGCTGAGCCGCCAGGGCCACCGGGTGGCCACGGCTGCCAGCGGTGAGGACGGTCTGAAGCTGCTGCGCGAGCAGCGGCCGGACCTGATCGTGCTGGACGTGATGCTGCCCGGCATCGACGGCTTCGAGGTGTGCCGTCGCATCCGGCGCACCGACCAGCTGCCGATCATCCTGCTGACCGCGCGCAACGACGACATCGACGTGGTCGTGGGCCTCGAGTCGGGCGCCGACGACTACGTCGTCAAACCGGTCCAGGGCCGGGTCCTCGACGCCCGGATCCGGGCCGTGCTGCGGCGCGGGGAACGGGAGTCCAGCGATTCGGCGAGCTTCGGCGGCCTGGTCATCGACCGTTCGGCGATGACCGTGACGAAGAACGGCGAGGACCTCCAGCTGACGCCGACCGAGCTGCGGCTGCTCCTGGAGCTGAGCCGGCGGCCGGGGCAGGCGCTGTCCCGTCAGCAGTTGCTGCGGCTGGTGTGGGAGCACGACTACCTCGGTGACTCCCGGCTGGTGGACGCCTGCGTGCAGCGGCTGCGCGCCAAGGTCGAGGACGTACCGTCGTCCCCGACCCTGATCCGTACCGTGCGGGGTGTCGGCTACCGGCTGGACCCGCCTCAGTGACGGAGGAACACCAGGGGGGTTCACGCGGCTGGACCGCGGCTCGCAAGGGAGTCTGGTCCTGGCTGCGCTTCACCAGCCTGCGGCTGCGGCTGGTCCTCGTCTTCGGACTGGTCGCGCTGACCGCCGCCGTGTCCGCGTCCGGCATCGCCTACTGGCTGAACCGGGAGGCGGTGCTCACCCGCACCCAGGACGCCGTGCTGCGCGACTTCGAGCAGGAGATGCAGAACCGGGCGGGCGCGCTCTCCGAGCACCCCACGCAGGACGAGTTGCAGCACACCGCCGGGCAGATGGCCAACAGCAGCCAGCGGTTCGGCGTCCTGCTGGTCGCCGAGAACGCCGACGGGGACACCGTGTACGGCAGTTCCGGCGGCCTGGACGGCTTCGCGCTGTCCGACGTGCCCGAGTCGCTGCGCACCGCGGTGAACAAGGAGCAGAAGCTCACCTCCGCCAACAAGCACCCGTACCACCTGTACTGGCAGCGGATCACCGATGACGACACCCCGTATCTGGTGGCCGGCACGAAGGTGATCGGCGGCGGGCCGACCGGCTACATGCTCAAGTCGCTGGAACCGGAGGCCAAGGACCTGAACTCGCTGGCCTGGTCGCTGGGGATCGCCACCGCGCTCGCCCTGCTCGGCTCCGCGCTGCTGGCGCAGGCGCTGGCGACGACCGTGCTCAAGCCCGTGCACCGGCTGGGGGTCGCGGCGCGGCGCCTGGGCGAGGGCAGGCTGGACACCCGGCTGCGGGTGTCCGGCACCGACGAACTGGCCGATCTGTCGCGGACGTTCAACAGCGCCGCCGAGAACCTGGAGAAGCGGGTCGCGGACATGGCGGGCCGCGAGCAGGCCTCCCGCCGCTTCGTCGCGGACATGAGCCACGAGCTGCGTACGCCGCTGACGGCGCTCACCGCCGTGACGGAGGTCCTGGAGGAGGAGCTGGAGTTCGAGGGCGAGGGCGGGAGTTTCGACCCGATGGTCGAGCCCGCGGTCCGGCTGGTGGTGAGCGAGACCCGGCGGCTCAACGACCTGGTGGAGAACCTGATGGAGGTCACCCGCTTCGACGCGGGCACCGCCCGGCTGGTCCTGGACGACGTCGACGTCGCCGACCAGATCACCGCCTGCATCGACGCCCGCGCCTGGCTGGACGCCGTCGACCTGGACGCCGAGCGCGGCATCCACGCCCGTCTCGACCCGCGCCGGCTGGACGTGATCCTGGCCAACCTGATCGGCAACGCGCTCAAGCACGGCGGTTCGCCGGTCAGGGTTTCGGTGACACGGGCGGACGACGAGATCGTCATCCGGGTGCGGGACCACGGACCCGGCATCCCCGAGGACGTCCTGCCGCACGTCTTCGACCGCTTCTACAAGGCGAGCGCCTCCCGGCCGCGGTCCGAGGGCAGCGGGCTCGGCCTGTCGATCGCCCTGGAGAACGCGCACATCCACGGCGGTGGGATCACTGCCGAGAACTCGCCCGAGGGGGGTGCGGTGTTCGTACTGCGGCTGCCGCAGGACCCGTCGCCGCCCACGGACGAGGACGCCGGCGACGGCGACGACGGCGGCACCGGGGGCGTCCCGGACGACGGGAGCAGGGGCAAGGACGCGAAGGGACAGGTCTGATGACCGTACGCCGCCTGCCGGCACGGCCCGGGCTCGCGGTGCTGGCCGCGCTGACCGCACTGCTCGCCGGGTGCGGCATCCGCGCCACGGAGGTGCCCACGGACTACGGTCCGGCGCCGTCGCGGGTGCGCTGCTCGCTCGCCGAGCCGGACGGGTCGGCGCAGGACGCGACCGGCGTACCGGCCCAGGTGTTCCTGCTGTGCGGCTCGTCGCTGGTGGCGGTGGACCGCACGGTGCGGGTGCCGGACGGCACGTCCGACTCGGGGCGGCGGGTGCTGGTGGCGCAGGGGCTGCTCGACCAGCTCGCGGCGTCGCCGTCGGCCGCCGAGAAGGAGGCCGGATACACGACGGACGTCCGTCGCGGGATCGCCGTGACCGGCCCGCGCTCCGGCGACCCCGACGACACGCTGCGGCTGAGCACCGCGCCCGACGACCTGACCTCGTACGCCCTCGCCCAGGTCGTCTGCACGTTCTCCGACTCGGCGGCGGCCGAGGGGGACGGCTCGGTCGTCCTGGCCGGGCCCGACGACCGGCCCGCACGCCGCTACGCCTGCACGGACGAGGTGCGCGCCCGGCCGGGCAGCAACGAGCCGCCGGCCACCGAGGTCAAGGACGGCTGACCGCCCCGCGTGGGGGCCGTGTGGCGCAAGCCTCATCCTCGCGTGGGAGAGACCGGAACCGCGCGTGGCGGAGGCCGCGTCTAGGGGGACGTGCAGCGTCATGGGTTCCTCGGCGGCAGCGCCGCGCTCCGCATCCGTGTGACAGGAAGTGTTCTCCTGGTCGCACATCTCGCGTTCGTCGCCTGGTACACGCTGCGCCCGCTGGACGTCCCCTGGGTACTGCCGCCCAACCTGCGCCCGTTCGACGGGATCCGCGCCGACGTGGCGCTGGGCTGGCCCGGGGCGGCCCGTTCGCTCGGCGGGGCGCTCGCGCTGCTGGCGCCGCTCGGCGCACTGCTGCCGATGGCCGGGGGGCGTCTTACCGGTTCGCCGCTGGCCTCGCTCCTGCGCACCACGGCCGCGGCCATCCTGCTGTCGCTGGGCATCGAGCTGCTGCAGACCGGGGTGCCCGGGCAGGTCGTCGACGTCGACTCGCTGCTGCTGAACACGGCGGGCGTGGCCCTCGTGCACCTGGCCGTCGTTCCGGCGGGCCGCGCCCGGCTCCGCCGCAGGTACCGGCGGGAGGGCCGGGAGGACGTCCCCCGGGAGGAGCCCGCTCAGGGTCGGACCCCGACGATTCCCAGGGTCGGGATCGCCCCGTAGAGCGACGCTATGTTCTGTTCGTCCCCGTAGCGTGGAGGGCAGATGAAGGGGAAGCCGAACGGCAGCCCCACCCACACGCTCACGAAGGAGCCGCGATGTCCCGCCTCGCCCGCCCCACCCACGGCCGCATGATCGGCGGAGTGTGCGCCGCGCTGGCCCGGCGCTTCGGCACCTCCACCACCACGATGCGGGTGATCTTCGTGGTCTCCTGCCTGCTGCCCGGCCCGCAGTTCCTGCTGTACCTGGCCCTGTGGCTGCTGCTTCCCTCCGAGGAGAAGGCGGCGCGCACGGCCTGGTGATGTACACACCTCCCTTCTGGTACGCCGACGGGGCGCACCCGGTGTCGCCGGGTGCGCCCCGTCGGCGCGTGCGGGGAGGGCGGGACTCAGCCGCCGAGCGGGAGGCCGTTGACCGGCAGGCCCTTGGTGGGCAGTCCCTGCACCGGGACCCCGCCGAGCTGCTTGGCGACCGGCTCGGTCGGGCCCTCGGCGAGCTGCTCGGCGACCACCTGCTCGACGACCGGCTGCGCGGCGGTCAGGCCGGTGCCGGAGACGCGACGGCCCTGCTCCAGCACGTTGCCCGTGCCGGGTGCCACCTGTGAGACGGTCTCCGCGGGGAGGGTGCGGGCGACGGAGTCCACCGTTTGCGCGGTGTTGGGGAGCTCGGGGGCCGCGGTGGCCGCGCCGGCACCGGCGGCGGCGAAGACGGCGCCGAGTGCGGCGACACCGAGGGTCTTGACAGCAGACTGCTTCATGAAATGCGTCCTCGTATTGCGGGGATGTGAGCGGTGCTCGACCGTAAACACGCCCTGCCCCGCGCGGCAAACATCGAAATGCGGACGGATTGTGAACGCCGGTCCGCTCTCCCGTATTACCGTGCGGCCCCGTTCAGCGCTCATCCTCCGAATAGTCGCTGGTCGAAGCGGTCTGCCGGAACAGCCATTCGGACTTCAGCTCGGCATATCCGGGCTTGACGACGTCATTGATCATGGCCAGTCGTTCATCGAAAGGAATGAACGCTGATTTCATCGCATTGACGGAGAACCACTGCATGTCGTCGAGCGTGTAACCGAATGCGTCGACCAGGTGCTCGAATTCCCGGCTCATACTCGTGTGGGACATCAGCCGGTTGTCGGTGTTGACGGTGGCGCGGAAGTGCAGCCGGCGCAGCAGGCCGATGGGGTGTTCGGCGTAGGAGTCCGCGGCGCCGGTCTGGAGGTTGGAGCTGGGGCACAGCTCCAGCGGGATGCGCTTGTCCCGCACGTACGAGGCGAGCCGTCCGAGCTTGACCGTGCCGTCCCCGTGGACCTGGATGTCGTCGATGATGCGCACGCCGTGGCCGAGCCGGTCGGCGCCGCACCACTGGAGGGCCTGCCAGATGGACGGCAGCCCGAAGGCCTCGCCGGCGTGGATGGTGAAGTGGTTGTTCTCGCGCTTGAGGTACTCGAAGGCGTCCAGGTGCCGGGTGGGCGGGTAGCCGGCCTCGGCGCCGGCGATGTCGAAGCCGACGACACCCAGGTCGCGGTAGCGGTTGGCGAGTTCGGCGATCTCCAGGGAGCGGGCGGCGTGCCGCATCGCGGTGAGCAGGGCGCCGACGCGGATGCGGTGGCCGTTCTCCCGGGCGCGCCGCTCGCCCTCCCGGAAGCCCTCGTTGACGGCCTCGACGACCTCTTCCAGGGTGAGCCCGCCCTCCAGGTGCTGCTCGGGGGCGTACCGCACCTCGGCGTAGACGACGCCGTCCTCGGCGAGGTCCTCGGCGCACTCGGCGGCGACCCGGACCAGGGCGTCGCGGGTCTGCATGACGCCGACGGTGTGCGAGAAGGTCTCCAGGTACCGCTCCAGCGACCCGGAGTCGGCGGCCTGCCGGAACCAGGTCCCGAGCAGGTCGGGGTCGGTCTCGGGCAGGTCCGGGTACCCGGTCGCCCGGGCGAGGTCGAGGACCGTGCCGGGACGCAGCCCGCCGTCGAGATGGTCGTGCAGCAGAACCTTCGGCGCCCGGCGGATCTGGTCCGGCGTCGGCGCCTTCCCTGCCTTCGCGGTGTTCGCCGCGGCGCTCTGCGCGGTGTTCTGGCTCGTCATTTCCGCACTCTAACTCCTACGCGCGTAGAACGCGGGGCGAACGCACAGGAACGTGAATGCGGGCGGAACGCGGCGCCCCGGTGTACAGCTCCGCCGATATGTAACGGTGATTGCACGGACAGGTGGCGTACACCCGGTCTTCTGAGAATGTTCTGCCATGGCACAGCAAGCGACGCCGGTCCGACAGGCCCGGCTGGGGCGGACGCTCGGCCCGGAGGGGACGGCGGTGAGCGGAGTGGTGCTGCTGCTCCCCGGCGGCGACGAGGTGTCCGGCCGCAGACCCTCTCCGCTGCTGGCGGCCGCGTCCGTACGGGCGTTGGGGCGCCGGGTGGCGCGGGCGGGGCGGGTCGAGGGGCTGGCCGCGCATGTCGTGCACTACCGCTACCGCGGCTGGAACGGCACCGAGGCGCACCTCGCCCGGGACGCCGACTGGGCCGCCGAAGAGGCGGTACGGCGCTACGGCGACGTACCCGTCTGCCTGGCCGGCATCGGCATGGGCGGCCGGGCGGCCCTGCGCGCGGCGGGGCACGAGGCCGTCAACTCGGTGCTGGCGATCGCTCCTTGGCTGCCGGAGGAGGACGTGGCCGCACCGCCCGAACCGGTGAAGCAGCTGGTCGGCCGGCAGGTGCTGATCGTGCACGGCACGAACGACGAACGCAGCGACCCCGAGCTGTCGTTCCGGCTGGCCTCGCGGGCGAAGAAGGCCAACCGCGCGGTGTGCCGCTTCGAAGTGCACTCCGACGGCCACGGATTGCGCCAGTACCGGGAGGAAGTCGCCGCGCTGGCGGAGGACTTCGTGATGGGCACCCTCTTCGGGCAGTCCTTCTCGCGCCCGGTGGAGGACGCGCTGGCCGCTCCGCCGCCGCTGGGGCTGCGGATGCCGCTGGCGGTGGGGTTCGGCAAGTCGTTACTGCGGTAGGGCGAGCGCAGGGTGTCGGATGCCGGATGCCGGGTGCCGGGTACTGGATGCCGGGTGCCTGGGTCAGGACGGCAGCAGGCTCCCCCTCCTGGAGAGCAGGAACCTCTTGAACGCGGCCACGGGCGGGGTGTCCGCGCGGCCCGCCAGCCAGGCCACGCCGATCTCCCGGGCCGCGCGCGGGGCGGTGACCGTCAACTCGACCACGCCGGGTCGGGGAACGGCGGGCGGGGGCAGCAGGGCGACGCCGAGCCCCGCCGCGACCAGGCCGCGCAGCGTCTCGGCCTCCTCCCCCTCGAAGGCGACCTTGGGGCGGAACCCGGCCTCCGCGCACAGGGCGTCGGTGATCCGGCGCAGGCCGTAGCCGGGCTCCAGGGTCACGAAGTTCTCGTCGGCCGCCTCGGCGAGGCGGATGCGCCTGCGGGCGGCCAGGGGGTGGTCGGCCGGGACGACCAGGCGCAGCTTCTGCTCGTCGAGGCGGCGGGCGACCAGGTCGGGGGCGTCCGGGACCGGAGAGGTGAGGCAGAGGTCGAGCTCACCGGCGCGCAGGCGCTCCAGCATGGCCTCGCCGTAGTTCTGGACGAGGCTGAAGCGGACGCGGGGGTGGTCGGCGCGGAAGGCGTGCAGCAGGCCGGGGACCGTCTCGGCGCCCATGGTGTGCAGGAAGCCGAAGGCGACCTTGCCGGTGGCCGGGTCGGCGTCCGCGCGGACCTCCTCGGCGGCGCGCTCGACCTCGGCGAGGGCGCGTTCGACGGAGCCGAGGAAGGTGCGGCCGGCGACGGTCAGCGCGAGGGTGCGGCCGTGGCGGACGAAGAGGTCGACGCCCAGGTCGGCTTCGAGGCGGACCAGGGCGCGGGAGAGGGTCGACTGGGGGACGTTCATCTCCTGCGCGGCCCGGGTCACGTGCTCGGTGCGGGCGACCCCGGCGAAGTGCGCGAGGCGGGGCGCGAGCAGCGCGACGATGTCTTCTGTGTCACCGGACCGTGACAGGCGAGCCTGTGAGCTTTGCTGATGCAGCATGGGAACGATTATGGCCATTCCATGCATTGGACGGATGAGTCACGGGCTCCGTACGGTCACGGTATGACTCCCGCCGATACCGGGGCGTCCACCACCGTGGGCGCCGCATCCGCAGTCTCCGTCCCCGACACCTCCGACGCGCGCATGGCCCCGGGCGGCCCCGGCTACCGCCGGATGAGCCTCGCCCTCTTCCTCGCGGGCGTCGCGACCTTCGCGCTGCTGTACTCCACGCAGGCGCTGCTCCCGCTGATCTCGGGCGACATGGGCGTCACGGCGAGCGACGCGAGCTGGACGGTGGCCGCCGCGACCGGTGGTCTGGCGGTGTTCGTGCTGCCGATGAGCGCGCTCTCGGAGCGTTTCGGGCGGCGTACGGTCATGACGGCGTCGCTGGCGGTCGCGGTGACCGTCGGGCTGCTGGTCCCCTTCGCCCCCTCGCTGCCGGCGCTGGTCGCGCTGCGCGCGGTGCAGGGCGCGGCACTGGCGGGGCTGCCGGCCTCGGCGACGGCGTACCTCGCGGAGGAGGTCACGCCGCGGGCGCTGGTCACCGCGATCGGCCTGTTCGTCGCGGGCAACAGCGTCGGCGGGATGAGCGGCCGGGTGATCACCGGCTGGGTGGCCCAGGAGTGGGGCTGGCGGGTCGCCGTCGGCGTGATCGGCGTCGTGGCGGTGGCGTGCGCGGTCGCCTTCCGGCTGCTGCTGCCGGCGCCGAAGCACTTCAGGGCCGGTTCGCTGCGCCCACGCGTCCTGGTCCGCACGGTCCGCGACCACCTCGCCAACCCGTTGCTGCGGCGCCTGTACGCGATCGGCGCGCTGTTCATGACGGTCTTCGGCGGCGTCTACACGGTGATCGGCTACCGGCTGGCGGAGGCGCCGTTCTCCCTCCCGCAGGGCCTCATCGGCTCGATCTTCCTGGTGTACCTGGTCGGTACGGTCTCGGCCTCGACGGCGGGCCGTCTGGTGGGCCGCCTCGGCCGGCGCGGCGCGCTGTACCTGGGCGGCGGCACGACGGCGGCGGGCCTGCTGCTGTCCCTCGCCCCCTCCCTGCCCCTGGTCCTGCTGGGCCTGGTGCTGATCACGGCGGGCTTCTTCGCCGGCCACGCGGTGGCCTCCTCGGCGGTGGGCAAGACCGCCCAGCACGGCCGCGCGCAGGCCTCGGCCCTGTACCAGTCCGCCTACTACGTCGGCTCCAGCGCGGGCAGCACGGTCGGCGCGGTCGCCTTCCACGCGGGCGGCTGGACCGGAACGGTCGGCATCGGCCTGCTGGCGGTACTGGGCGTCGTGGCGATCACGGTGACGGGCTCGGTGGCGGCACGGCGCACCGCGGGGGCGGTCGCGGCGGGCGCCTGAGGGTCCCGGGGGCCGGGGGGAACAGGTCGGGGCCGGACTGCAAGGGCCGCCTCGACCTGCGGTTTCATTCGCTGCACAGGCCATTGTCAGTCCCCTGCGGTAGCTTCCGAAGTGCGGGGCGCGAAGACGCGCACGACGGGACGGCCACAGGGGTGGGTGGACGATGACCAACGGCACCATGACGACGGAGCTGGACTCCGCGCTGGAGAAGCACCGGACCGAGCTGACCGGGTACTGCTACCGGATGCTCGGCTCCTCCTTCGAGGCCGAGGACGCGGTGCAGGACACCCTGGTCCGCGCCTGGCGCAGCTACGACAAGTTCGAGGGACGCTCCAGTCTCCGCTCCTGGCTCTACCGGATCGCGACCAACGTCTGCCTGGACATGCTGACCGCGGGCAACAAGCGGGCCCGCCCGATGGACCTGACCGAGTCCACGCCGCTCGCCCAGGCCGCCCTGTCCCCCCGCCCGGACCACACCTGGCTGGAGCCGATGCCCGACGCCCGCGTGCTGCCCTCGACCGCGGACCCGGCCGAGGCCGCGGTCGCCAAGGAGTCCGTGCGGCTCGCCTTCATGGCCGCCCTCCAGCAGCTGCCGCCCAAGCAGCGCGCGGTGCTCATCCTGCGCGAGGTGCTGGCCTGGAAGGCGAGCGAGGTCGCCGAGCTGCTCGGCACCTCGGTCCCCTCGGTCAACAGCGCCCTCCAGCGCGCCCGCGCCACCCTCGCCGACCGGGCGGACCGCGGGGACGGTGCGGCCGTCTCCGACCCGCTGGACGAGGAGCAGCAGAAGCTCCTCGACCGCTACGTCGCCGCCTTCGAGGGCTACGACATGACGGCGCTCACGGCGCTGCTGCACGAGGACGCGGTCATGACGATGCCGCCGTTCGACCTCTGGCTGGCCGGTCCCGAGGACATCACCGGCTTCATGACGACGCTCGGCGCGGCCTGCGCGGATTCCCGGCTGGTGCGGGTGGAGGCCAACGGACTGCCCGCCTTCGCGCACTACAAGCCGGACCCCGAGGCGGGCGGGTACACGCCGTGGGCGGTCCAGGTGCTGGAGATCTCAGACGGCCGGATCACCGGGTTCCACTGCTTCCTCGACACGAAGCGGTGGTTCCCGCTGTTCGACCTGCCCCTCCGTCTCGAAGCGGAGGCCGACCAGGTCCAGTAGCGCGTACAGGGCGGGGTCGGGGTCCCGCAGCCGTATCCGGCCCCCCACCCGCCGGGCGGTGAGCTCCAGGCGGGCCAGCAGGTCCACGACCGCCAGCCCCGGCGGTCCGAGGCCCCCGACGTCGCAGACGATCACCCCGGCGCGGGTGGCTTCCAGCAGCGCGCGTGCCTCGTCGCAGAGCCGGGGTGTCTCCCCTCGGGAGACGGGCCCCGGCAGCACGAGCACGGCGGGTGTCACGGCGTCCACGTGCGGTAGACCCGGCATGCGCCCCGAACTCATCGGTGTCCGCGGGCAGAGATCACATTGACCTGCGCATGCCCTCCGCCGGAGGGTTTGCTGTATGCCCCATGCATCGCCGTGCCCCGCCGTGCCTCCGGACGTGCCCGTCCTCGCCGAGGAGGCGTCGCCGTGCAGGGGGTGCTGACCGGGTTCGCGGTCATCGCGGTCGTCATCGCCGTCGGCTACGTACTGGGGCTGCGCGGCCACCTCGGGCCGCAGGGGCGCGAGGTGCTGACCAAGCTGGCCTTCCACGTGGCGTCCCCCGCCCTGCTGTTCACCACCCTCGCGACGGCCGACCTGTCGGTGGTCTTCTCCAGCCGGCTCCTGGTGACGGCGCTGTCCACGGTGGCGGTGGCCGGGGTCTTCGTCGCGGTGGGCGTCGTACGCGGCTGGGGCGTGGGCCGGACCACGATCGGCGCGCTCTGTTCCGGCTACGTCAACTCCGGCAACCTCGGCATCCCGATCGCCGTGTACGTACTGGGCGACGCCTCGCTGGTGGCGCCGGTGCTGCTGTTCCAGCTGGTGCTGGTGACACCGGTGGCGGTGACGATCCTGGACCTGTCCGGCGGGGGTGCGCGGGGCCCGCTGTGGCGGCGACTGCTGACGCCGCTGCGCAACCCGATCGCGCTGGGCTCCCTCGCCGGCGTCGCGGTCGCCGCGACCGGGCTGCGGGTGCCGGACCCGGTCATGGACCCGCTGACGCTCATCGGCAACATGTCGGTGCCGGCGGTCCTGCTCGCCTTCGGCATCTCGCTGTGCGGCTCCACGATGCCCATGCGGGGCGCGGACCGCGAACCGGTGCTGCTGGCGGTGGCGTTGAAGGCGGTCGGCCAGCCCGCGGTGGCCTGGGCGCTGGCGTCGGGGGTGTTCGGGCTGCGGGGCGCCCAACTCCTGGACGTGGTGGTGACGTCGGCACTCCCCGCCGCGCAGAACCTGTACACGTACGCGTCGACGTACGAGGTCGGCGAGCGCCTGGCCCGGGACGCGATCCTGGTGTCGACGCTGGTCTCGGTGCCGGTGCTGGTGGGGGTGGCGGCGGTACTGGGGTGAGTCAGGCTTCGGGGAACTCGCCGGTGTCGAGGGTCAGGTCGAAGGGCGCGGGGAGGGTGAGGGGGTCGCCGAACTTGGCGGCGCCCAGCACCCGGTAGACGTCGCCCTTCGGTTCACCGTAGAGCGTCGCGGTGGGTCCGCCGGGGGCCCAGCGGTCGACGAGGAGGTAGAGCGGGATGCCGGCGGTGGCGTAGGCGGCGGGCTTGCTGATGCGGTCGTGGCGCGCGTTGGACTTCGAGGTGACCTCCACGACGAGCTGCGCGAGAGCGGCGGGGATGTGGGTGTCGGACTCGGTGTGGTCGGGCAGTTGCGCCACCACGATGTCCGGGATCAGCATGCCCAGGCGGGACGGCACCGCGAGGGCGAGCGTCTGGTAGACCCCCCACTCACCAGGAATCACCGAATACAAGCGGCGCTGGATTCGTTCGGCGATGGCGTTGTGCGGCAGTCCCGGAGCAGGTGACACGGTGATGATCCCCTCGATGATCTCCACCTTGCTGCCCTCGGGCCATTCCATCTCCTCCCAGAACCGGACGAGGTCGTCCCAGTTCCGGTCGGGCTCCTGGCTCACAGTGAGTGCGCTCAGTCGGGTAGCCGGAGGGCGTTGCCGCCCTCCGGCCCCCTCAGAACCGGACGTGCGGCTGTTCACCGCATCCGGCTCAAGCGGGCCCCTGGAGTCACGCGGGTCGGTCATCTTGCTTGGCCCTTCTGTGGTCGCCGGCGTGGTGCTGGCGATGGCAGTCGGCGTGTACGAGGCGAAGATTCGTCCGCTCGTCCGAGCCGCCGTCGCGCCGGTAGATGAAGTGGTGCTTGTGCAGCGGCTTCATCGATGCCGAGAACCACGCGGCCCACTCGCGGGGGTTGTCCGGTGTGTACTCGGCGTCGGGGATCAACGGCTGTTTGCACAGCGGGCAGATCCCCTTCTGGCGGGATGCGAGAGTGATGGTCCACCTGTCGGCGGTCCCGGGCACCCTTTTGCGTCGGCGGCTCGCCCAGTAGTCGGCCAGCGAGGGGTCGTCAGGGGAGTTGCCCTCCTTGACGATCACGTGCCGGACGATTCTGGTCCAGTTGAACTTGTAGAGATAGGTGCCGGTGTCCCGGTCACCGAAGACCCACTGGTCCTTCCGGGTCGAGTTGAAGACGCCGTAGTGCTTGGCCAGTCGCCAGCTCTTCGGCTTGTTCGGGTGGGAGTGCTTGACCCACTTCTGCGTGAGCGTCCACACGTAGAAGTCCAGGGACTTGAAGGTCTCCTTGGACACCACCGTCCGGTAGTAGGTGGCCCACCCCTTGATGATCGGGTTGAGCCTCCTCACCACGGCTCCAGCGTTCGCCCCTCGCAGGCCGATCACTTCACTGCGGAGCCGCTCCCGGACCCTCTTCACAGCCGCCTTGCTCGGCTTGATCAGCAGAGTCCCGCTGTACCGCCGGATGTTGAACCCGAGGAAGTCGAAGCCTTCTTCAAGGTGGAGGACCGATGTCTTCTCCTCGTTGAAGGCGCCCCCGCGCGGGGCCATCCAGACAGCCAGCTGCTCCTTGACCCGGTGCGCTTCGTCTTCGCTGTGGCAGAACACCGCGAAGTCATCTGCGTACCGGACCAGGACCGGAACGTCTCTTCGGGACTTGTGGGAACGTCCCTCTGTGAGGTGCCCGGCCGCCGTTTCCATGCCGTGCAAGGCCACGTTGAGCAGCAGCGGGCTGATCACACCACCCTGAGGGGTTCCCTCATCGGTGGGTGAAAACCGTCCGCAGTCCATCACTCCCGCCTTGAGCCACCCCCGGATCGCTTCCCGCGCTGGGAAGGTACCGATGAGGCTCATCAGGTGGTCGTGCGAAATACGGTCGAACGCCGCTGTCAGATCAGCGTCGAGCACCCATAGCCGCTTGGCCCGTTTCTGGCCTGCGATATTGAAGATGGCGCCGATCGCGTCATGACAGCCCCGGCCGGGGCGGAAGCCGTAACTCCGCTGTTCGAACCGGGCTTCCCACTCGGGTTCCAGTGCGTTCTTGACGCGGGCCTGGCGGACCCGGTCACGGATGACTGGAATGCCCAAGGGGCGCTGCCTTCCGTTGGCTTTGGGAATGTACACACGCCGGACGGGCAAGGGTTTTCCAGGCGAGCGTTCCGCTGTGATCTCAGCGGCCAGCCGTCCTCGCGCGTTCGGAGTGAGCGCACGTTCCTGGTCGATCCCGGCCGTCCGACGGCCTGTGCTCTGCTGCGTCACCCGCTTCACGCTTACGAGCGTGTTCGAGTGGGAGCGCAGCATGAGCTTCTGCAAGTTTCGGACCTTCTTCAGGTCCCCTTCCTGCGCGGCTGTGAAGATGCGCTGCCTCAGTCGCCGTACCGACGCCTCTGCCTTGGCCCAGTCGATGCTGTGCCAGGTCTGGGCGTGGTCCTCCGGTCCGTTCGCCGTCGTGGGAGGCATCGCCGCCACGGCGGTCACTGCCACACCTTCCTTCGGCATCCAACTTGCCCTTCGGTTCGGGTCTCTTCGCAGTTCTTCTTCACGGGCCTACCTGATCCGCGTGGGCTCCCTTTCGGGCCGAGGCATCACCTCGTGTCCGACGAGTTATGGGACGCGGCTGAGGTCTCCACGTCCTTTTCCTCTGGGCTTTCGCCCTGTCGGCGTTCGCTTCTCGGATCATCCTGTCCCGCTGGAGGATTGGTCCTTCGTTGCCTCCGGCTTACCGGGATCACTCCCGGACTCCAACGGGGTTTCCACGTTCCGCTCCCACAAGATGCGACCGGGGTGGGCTCCCTCTTAATCCCGGGCCCGACGGTGTCCTCCCCCTTCGGCGCCAATCCTCTGGGGTCGTCGTGCGCTCTTCCGCGCCAGGGCCTGTCTGCCGCCGACAGCTCACCATCGACGCGGCACAGGAGTTACGAGATGTCGTCAAGGGTTCATTTTCATTAGCCCGTCCGGCCTTCCCCTCGCCTGTTGCGGTCCGATGGCCGTGCCGCTCTTGGGCTTGCGCTTCCGGCTTCACACCCCGCCGTTACCAGCGACGCATGCGGAAGTGGGGACGGACCTTGGACACTGGTCCGAGATGGCCTGCTCATGACCTCTTTTCCTCACACAGACCATCTACTTGGGTGGAGCGACTTCGTGTCGCACTGGCGGTTCTCCCATCGGTGCGTCACCGATCCCAGCATGCCGAACGGGACCGGCAGAGGTCTACCGATCCCGTTCACCCGAATGGGGAAATGCCTGGTCAGGCGATACGTTCCAGCACCACCGGCGACGCCGTGAAGTCCGTGCCCGTCGGGGCGACGTCGTAGGAGCCGTCGATCGCCGCGAGGGCGTACTCGAAGCGGTCCGGGGTGTCCGTGTGGAGGGTCAGGAGGGGCTGGCCGGCCGTGACCGCGTCGCCGGGCTTCGCGTGCAGCTCGACGCCCGCGGCGGCCTGCACCGGGTCCTCCTTGCGGGCGCGGCCCGCGCCGAGGCGCCAGGCGGCGACGCCGATGTCGTAGGCGTCGAGGCGGGTCAGGACGCCCGAGGAGGCGGCCTTCACCACGTGCTGCTCCTTCGACGTGGGCAGGGCCGCGTCCGGGTCGCCGCCCTGGGCCGCGATCATGCGCCGCCAGACGTCCATCGCGGAGCCGTCGGCCAGCGCCTTCGCCGGGTCGGCGTCCGGCAGGCCCGCGGCGGCCAGCATCTCGCGGGCCAGGGCGAGGGTCAGCTCCACCACGTCGGAGGGACCGCCGCCGGCCAGGACCTCGACCGACTCGCGGACCTCCAGGGCGTTGCCCGCGGTGAGGCCGAGCGGAGTCGCCATGTCGGTGAGCAGGGCGACCGTCTTCACGCCGTGGTCGGTACCGAGGCCGACCATCGTGGACGCCAGCTCGCGCGCGTCCTCGATCGTCTTCATGAAGGCGCCCGAGCCGACCTTGACGTCCAGGACCAGGGAGCCCGTGCCCTCGGCGATCTTCTTGGACATGATGGAGGAGGCGATGAGCGGGATCGCCTCCACCGTGCCGGTGACGTCCCGGAGGGCGTACAGCTTCTTGTCGGCGGGTGCCAGGCCGTCACCCGCCGCGCAGATCACCGCGCCGGTGGTGTCCAGGACGTTCAGCATCTCCTCGTTGGAGAGGAGGGCGCGCCAGCCCGGGATGGACTCCAGCTTGTCCAGCGTGCCTCCGGTGTGGCCGAGGCCGCGGCCGGAGAGCTGCGGGACGGCCGCGCCGCACGCCGCCACCAGGGGCGCCAGCGGCAGCGTGATCTTGTCGCCGACGCCGCCCGTGGAGTGCTTGTCGGCGGTGGGGCGGGACAGGGACGAGAACTCCATCCGCTCGCCGGAGGCGATCATCGCGGCCGTCCAGCGGGCGATCTCGCCGCGGTTCATGCCGTTGAGCAGGATCGCCATCGCCAGCGACGACATCTGCTCGTCGGCCACCTCGCCGCGCGTGTAGGCGTCGATGACCCAGTCGATCTGCTCGCCGCTGAGTTCGCCGCGGTCCCGCTTGGTGCGGATGACGGAGATGACGTCCATGCCCATGTATGGCTTTCCTAACGGGATTGCGGGAGTTACTTGGTGAGGTGGTCCGGGCCGAAGGCCTGCGGGAGCATCTCCGACAGGGGGACGATCCCGGCCGGGGTGTCGAGCAGCAGCTCCGGGCCGCCGAACTCGTGCAGCAGCTGGCGGCAGCGCCCGCACGGGACGAGGACCGCGCCCTCGCCGTCGACGCAGACGAAGTGCGTCAAGCGGCCGCCGCCGCTCAGCCGGAGCTGGGAGACGAGCCCGCACTCGGCGCACAGGGAGATGCCGTAGCTGGCGTTCTCCACGTTGCAGCCGGTCACCGTGCGGCCGTCGTCGACCAGGGCGGCGGCGCCGACGGCGTATCCGGAGTAGGGGGCGTACGCCCGGGACATCGCGTCCCGGGCGGCCGCGCGCAGTCCGTCCCAGTCGGCGGCCGTCACTTGCCCTGCCCCTTCCGGTACGGCATGCCGTTCGCCCTGGGCATCCGCAGCCGCTGGGCGGAGAGCGCGAGGACGACGAGGGTGACGACGTACGGCGTGGCGGAGACGACCTGGTTGGGGACGTCGTCGGTGCCGGCGTACCAGGCGAAGACCAGGGCGCCGACGAGCACCGTGATCGCGGCCTTGACGTACTTCTTGCGGATCGCGAGCCAGATGGCGCCGGCCACCAGCAGCAGCGCGCCGAGCAGCAGCAGGGCGTGCACGTTGGCGGAGCCGCCGCGCAGGTTGAGGCTGTCGGTGTAGCCGAACAGCCCGGCGCCGATGGCGAGTCCGCCCGGCATCCAGTTGCCGAAGATCATCGCCGCGAGGCCGATGTAGCCGCGGCCGCTGGTCTGGCCCTCCAGGTAGAAGGGGTTGGCCACGATGGAGAGGAAGACGCCGCCGAGGCCGGCCAGACCGCCGGAGATGATCACGGCCAGGTACTTGTACTTGTAGACGTTGACGCCCAGCGACTCGGCCGCGATCGGGTTCTCGCCGCAGGAGCGCAGGCGCAGGCCGAACGAGGTGCGCCACAGGATGTACCAGGTGGCGGGGATCAGCGCGACGGCGATCAGCGTGAGCCAGGAGACGTTGGTGACCAGACCGCCGAGCAGGCCCGCGATGTCCGAGATCAGGAACCAGTGCCGGTCGTTCAGGTTCACCAGCCCGTCGGAGAGGCCCGGCACCGTGAAGTGCCCGAGGGAGTCCACCGGCGGGGACTGCTTGGCCGAGCCGCCCTGGTGTCCCTCGAAGGCCAGCGGGGCGAGGTAACGGGTGGCGCCGAGGGCGAGGATGTTGATGGCCACGCCGGAGACGATGTGGTTGACGTTGAAGGTGATCGTCACGATGGCGTGCAGCAGGCCGCCGAGCGCGCCGCCGACGATGCCGACGAGGACACCGGTCCACGGGCCCCACTGGAAGCCGGCCCAGGCACCGAACCAGGTGCCGAGGATCATCATGCCCTCGAGGCCGATGTTGACCACGCCCGCGCGCTCGGCCCACAGACCGCCGAGACCGGCGAGGCCGATCGGCACGGCGAGCTGGAGCGCGGTGGACATCTGGCTGACGTTGGTGATGCCGTTGGCGCCGGTGATGAGGCGGACGATGGAGGTCAGCGCCAGGGCGCCGGCGATGACCAGCATCAGGACCCCCAGCGAGATCCGGCGGCCGGCCGGCGCCCCGTGCTCCAGCGTGGGCTGGTTGAGGTCGGTTGCGGTGGTCATCGGCCAGCCACCTCCTTCTTGGTGTTGTCGGTGGCGCCGAGGACGTGTCCGGCGGCCAGCTCGGCGCCGACCCGGCGCTGCTGGCGGCGCAGACCCCACTCGCGGACGGCCTCGTAGGAGACGACGACCGAGAGGACGATCAGGCCCTGCATGATGACCGCGATCTCCTTGTCGTAACCGTGGAAGTCCAGTTCGGGCGAGGCCTTGTCGAGCCAGGCCCACAGCAGGGCGGCGAAGGCGATGCCGACCGGGCTGTTGCGGCCGAGCAGCGCGATGCCGATGCCGAGGAAGCCGATGCCGGTGGGGAAGTTGAGGCTGTAGGTGTGGGTGTCGCCGAGCAGGATCGGCAGGCCCGCGAGACCGGCGAGGCCGCCGGAGAGGAGCATCGCGGTGAGCACCATGCGCTTGGGGTCGACACCGCTGGCCGCGGCGGCGGACTCGGAGGCGCCGGAGGCGCGCAGGTCGAAGCCGAATCGGGTGCGGTTGAGGACGACCCAGTAGGCGATGCCGAGGAGCACGGCGAGGACGACCAGGCCGTAGATCTCGCCGGCCGCGCCCATGTCGATGCCGGGGACCCAGCCGGACTCGTGCATCTCGCCGGTGGTGTTGTTGTTGCCGATCTTGACGCCGAAGACGTCAGGCAGCCACAGGTAGCCGATGACGGAGGTGGCGATGGCGTTCAGCATGATCGTCGCGACGACCTCGCTGACGCCGCGGGTGACCTTAAGGACACCGGCGATGCCGGACCAGAAGGCGCCGGTGCACACGGCGGTCAGGAGGAGCAGCGGGATCTGGAGGAACGCCGGCAGGTTGGCGTGCGCGCCGACGATCGCGGCCATCATGGCGGCGAGCTGGTACTGGCCGTCGACGCCGATGTTGAACAGGTTCATCCGGAAGCCGATGGCGACCGCCAGGGCGGCGATGTAGTACATCGACGCCTGGTTGATGATCAGGACCTGGATGTCGGAGAATCCGGCCTGCTCGAACATCAGGGCGAACGGTTCGACCGGGTTCTTGCCCGAGGCGATCAGGACGATCGCGCTGAGCACGAAGGCCACGGCGAGCGCGATGACCGGTCCGGCCACCGCGAGGAGCACGCGCTCCTTGTCGAACTTCTTCATCAGCGGGCCTCGTCTTCCGGAGCCTCGGGGGACGGGGACTTGGGAGACTTGCGGATCTCAGGGGTCCCGGAGGGCTCGGGAGTCCCGCCGGTCCCCCCGGCCCCGTCGGTCCCGTCGGTCCCGTCGGTCTCTTCGTGTTCCAGGTGGCCGCTCGCGGCGCCGGTCATCGCCGACCCCAGCTCCTCGGGCGTGATGGAGGCCGGGTCGGCGTCCGCGACGAGCCTGCCGTCGTAGATCACCCGGAGGGTGTCGGACAGGCCGATCAGCTCGTCCAGGTCGGCGGAGATCAGCAGGACGGCGAGTCCCTCGCGGCGGGCCTCCCGGATGTGGTCCCAGATCGCGGCCTGCGCGCCGACGTCCACACCGCGGGTGGGGTGGGCGGCGATCAGGAAGCGCGGCTTGTGGCTCATCTCGCGGCCGACGATCAGCTTCTGCTGGTTGCCGCCGGAGAGCGAGGCGGCGGTGACGTCGATGCCGGGGGTGCGGACGTCGTACGTCTCGACGATGCGGCGGGTGTCCTCCTGGGAGCCCTTCGGGTCCAGCCAGACGCCCTTGCTGTTGGGCTTCTCGGTGACGTGGCCGAGGATGCGGTTCTCCCAGAGGGGCGCTTCCAGGAGCAGGCCGTGGCGGTGGCGGTCCTCGGGGATGTACCCGACGCCCTGCTCGCGGCGCTTGCGGGTGGGCAGCGCGGTGATGTCCTCGTCGAGGAAGCGAATGCTGCCGGAGTCCGCGTGGCGCAGGCCGATGAGCGCGTCGACCAGCTCGGTCTGGCCGTTGCCCTCGACGCCGGCGATGCCCAGCACCTCACCGGCGTGGATGGTGAAGGAGATGTCGTCCAGCAGGGCCTTGCCGCCCGGGGCCGCCAGGCGCAGCGTGTCGACGGTGAGGACCGGGCGGTCGGTGACCGTGGACTCGGCGGTCTCCGGGGTGGGCAGCTCACTGCCGACCATCAGCTCGGCGAGCTGGCGCGGGGTGGTCTCGGCGGGGACGGCGGTGCCGACCGTGGTGCCCCGGCGGATGACGGTGATCTCGTCAGCGACCGACAGGACCTCGCCCAGCTTGTGGGAGATGAAGATGACGGACAGCCCCTCGGCCTTCAGCCCGCGCAGGTTGTCGAAGAGGGCGTCCACCTCCTGCGGCACGAGCACGGCGGTCGGCTCGTCCAGGATCAGCGTGCGGGCGCCGCGGTAGAGGACCTTGAGGATCTCCACCCGCTGCCGGGCGGCGACGCCCAGCTCCTCGACGAGGAGGTCGGGCTTGACGCCGAGGCCGTACCGCTCGGAGATCTCCTTGATCTTCCGGCGGGCCTTGGCGCCGATGCCGTACAGCTTCTCGCTGCCGAGGACCACGTTCTCCAGGACCGTGAGGTTGTCGGCGAGCATGAAGTGCTGGTGGACCATGCCGATGCCGCGGGCGATGGCGTCGGCGGGCGAGGAGAAGGCCACCTTCTCGCCGTCGACCGCGATGGTGCCCTCGTCCGGCTTCTGCATGCCGTAGAGGATCTTCATCAGCGTCGACTTGCCGGCGCCGTTCTCGCCGACGAGGGCGTGCACGGTGCCCTTGCGGACGGTGAGGTGGATGTCGTGATTGGCCACGACGCCGGGGAAGCGCTTGGTGATCCCGGCGAGTTCGACGGCGGTCACCGGTTCGTTGACCGCCACTTCGGCCGGAGGGCTGCTGGACGCGTTGATGGCGCACACTCCTGGGGACGGGGGCCGTCTACGCGCGTAGCGCCCCTACGGCATCTAAAAGCGGCGGCGGCACATCGACACGACGGGGTACGAGGAGGGCCGGAAGCTCCCTCCCCGTACCCCGCCGAGCGGTGCGACCGGCGCGGTTACACGCTGTTCGAGGTATTGCTGGTCGGCTGCTCGGTGCTCAGCTGCTCTTGACCTTGATCTCGCCGCTGATGATCTTCTCCTTGGCCGTCTTGATGGCTGCCTGGAGCTCGGCGTCGTCCGCGAACTTCGGGTTGGAGTCCGAGAGACCGACCTCGCCGGACTTCAGATCGCCCCGAACGATACCGGTCTCCGGCTTGCCGTCCTCGACGGACTTCGCGAGGTTGTATACGGCCTTGGCGACGTCCTTGGTGGCCGAAGTCAGGATGTAGTCCTTGTACTTGGCGAGGGCTTCCTGCTTGTACTGGTCGGAGTCGACGCCGATCGCCCAGACCTTCTTGGCGGCGGCGGCCTCGATCACGCCCTGGCCGGAGAGGCCGGCGGCCGCGTAGACCACGTCGGCCTTCTTCTCCATCTGGCCCTCGGCGGCGGTCTTGCCCTTGTCGGGGCTGGAGAAGCCGCCCTCCTCCGCGGTCTGCGTGAGGTACTGGGAGAGGACCTTGACCTTGGGGTCGGTGTCCTTGACGCCCTGCGCGAAGCCGGCCTGGAACTTGTGGATCAGCGGGATGTCCACGCCGCCCACGAAGCCGACCGTGTCGGTCTTGGTGGTCTTGGCCGCGGCGACACCGGCGAGGTAGGAGGCCTGCTCCTCGTTGAAGACCAGGTCAGCCACGTTCTTCGACTCGATCGTGGCGTCGTCCACGATGCCGAAGGTGGTGTCCGGGTACTTCTCGGCGGCGTTCTTGATCGCGGCGGCGTACGCGTAGCCGACACCGACGACCGGGTTGTGACCCTGCTTGGCCAGGGAGACCAGGCGCTGCTCCTTGTCGGCGTCGGTCTCGCCGTCGGTGGGCTCGACGTCGGCGGTCTCGTAGCCGAACTCCTTCTTCGCCTGCTCCAGACCGGCGTACGCGGCGTCGTTGAAGGACTGGTCGCCCTTGCCGCCGACGTCGTAGGCGATGGCGAGGCCCTTGTCGCCGTCGGAGTCCGACCCGGAGGAGGTCGAGGTACCACCGCAGGCGGAGAGCGCGAGGGCGAGGGAGGCGGTCGCTGCGCCTGCGACCGTGATCCGGGAAATCCGGCGCATGTCTGGTGCTCCTGTCGTACAAGCGCCTGGGACGGTTCGGCTGCGGCGCTGGTTTCGCCGCAGATTAACGCGCGTAGACCTGCCTGAAAACCCCTTCTGTCCACCTTGTTATCCGCCCGTGAGCTAGGGGGCCGGAGGAACGGGAAAGTCTTGCCGGACGCAAACGGAGGGTGGCGGAGTGTGACGCCGCGGGCGGTGCCGGGAGCCCGGTCGGGGCATGCCGAAGCGGGCGGGCGCCCGGGGCGCCCGCCCGCTTCAGGAAGTGCCGTGGAGGCCCCCGCTACTCGGTCTTCACCTTGATCGAGCCGCTGGTGATGCCCTCCTTGGCCTTGGCCACGGCGTCCTTGGCGCCCGGGACCTCGGCGAACTTCGGGTTGCTGTCGGACAGGCCCACCCCGTCCGACTTCAGGTCGAAGGTCTGGGTGCCGGTCAGCGGCTTGTCGTCCTCGACGGACTTGGCCAGCGCGTAGACCGCCCCGTTGATGTCCTTGAGGGCGGAGGTCAGGATGTGGTCCTTGTAGGCCGCGAGGGCCTCCTGCTCGTACTGGTCCGAGTCGACGCCGATCGCCCAGACCTTCGCCTTGGCGGCCGCCTCGATCACGCCCTGCCCGGACAGCCCGGCCGCCTGGTAGACCACGTCGGCCTTCTTCTCGATCTGCCCCTCGGCCGCCGCGCGACCCTTGTCGGGGCTGGAGAAGCCGCCCTCCTCGGCGGTCTGCGTCAGGTACTGCGAGATGACCTTGACCTTGGGGTCGGTGTCCTTGACGCCCTGCTCGTAGCCCGCCTCGAACTTGTGGATCAGCGGGACGTCCACACCGCCCACGAAGCCCACCGTCTTGGTCTTGGTGGCCTTGGCGGCGGCGACGCCGGCGAGGTAGGACGCCTCGTTCTCGGCGAAGACGAGGGAGGCCACGTTCTTGCCCTCGACCACCGAGTCGACGATGCCGAAGGTGGTGTCCGGGTACTTGGCGGCGACCGCCTTCATCGCCGGGCCGTAGGCGAAGCCGACGCCGATGACGGGGTTGTAGCCCTGCTTGGCCAGGGAGGTCAGACGCTGTTCCTTGTCGGCGTCCGTCTCACCGTCGGTGGGCTCGATGTCGGCGGTCTTGTAGCCGAACTCCTTCTTCGCCCGCTCCAGACCGGCGTACGCGGCGTCGTTGAAGGACTGGTCGCCCTTGCCGCCGATGTCGTACGCGATGGCGAGGCCCTTGTCGTCCTTGCCGTCTCCGCTGTCGCTGCTGGTGCCTCCGCAGGCCGTGGCGGCGAGTGCGAGCGACGCGGCCCCCACCGCGACGCGGGTGAGTCTCGATATCCGACGCATCTGAAGTTCCCCATTCTCCAAAGCCCCGCAGCGGGCGCTCGGTTCGGCGCAGATTAACGCGCGTAGAAACTCCTGGGAACGGGGTTCCGCGTGGCCGTTACCCATTCGTGCCGCTGGCCGGTTACGACCTTGTGAACGACCGCATCAGGCTGCCCCGGCCCGCCGCGGCCGGGGCCGCGACGGGCTCGGTGGACGGGTGCGCTCAGTTGACGGCGTCGATGAGCGCCGCCGCGGTGAACATCTCCACGCCGACGGTGATGGCGTGCTCGTCCACGTCGAAGTCGCCCTGATGCAGGTCGCGGACGGTGCGCTCGCCGGGCGGGCGGACGCCGAGGCGGGCCATGGCGCCGGGCACGTGCTCCAGGTACCAGGAGAAGTCCTCGCCGCCCAGGCTCTGCTCGGTGCTCTCCACGGAGTCCGTGCCCAGCCGGGTGATCATGGCGGTCTGGAGGAGTTCGACGCTGGTCACCTCGTTGACGACCGGCGGGACGCCCCGTACGTAGGTGATCTCGGACTTCGCCCGGTACAGGTTGGCGATCTCGTCGATGGCGCCCACCACCAGGTCGGGGGCCTGGCGCCAGGCGTCGAGGTCGAGGCAGCGGACCGTCCCGGCGAGTTCGGCGTGCTGGGGGATGACGTTCGGGGCGTGGCCGGACTCGACCCGGCCCCAGGTCAGGGCGAGGCCGCTGCGGCTGTCCACGCGCCGGGCGACGAGCGAGGGCACGTCGGTGACCACTCGCGCGGCGGCGGTGACCAGGTCGGTCGTCAGGTGCGGGCGGGCGGTGTGGCCGCCGGGGCCGTTGAGGGCGATCTCCAGCCGGTCGCAGGCGGAGGTGATGGGCCCCACCCGCAGTCCGATCCGCCCGGCGTCCACCCGGGGGTCGCAGTGCACGGCCAGGATCCGGCGCACCCCGTCGAGCGCCCCGCCCTCGATCGCGTCGGCGGCACCGCCGGGCAGCACCTCCTCGGCGGGCTGGAAGACCAGCCGCACGGGCCGGGGCAGCAGCCCCCGCTCGTGCAGCGCGGCGAGGACCAGTCCGGTGCCGAGGACGACGGTGGTGTGCACGTCGTGGCCGCAGGCGTGGGCGCGGTCCGGCACCCGCGAGTGGTACGGGCAGTCGCTCTTGGTGTCCGGAATGGGCAGGGCGTCGATGTCGGCCCGCAGGGCGAGCATGCGCGGCCCGCCCGCCCACTGTCCCGAGTCGGTGTTGGTGCCGATGTCGCAGACGAGCCCGGTTCCGACCGGAAGCACGCGCGGCTTGAGGCCGGCTCGTTCGAGCCGTTCCTTGATGGCGGCGGTGGTGCGGAACTCCTGGTTGCCCAGCTCGGGGTGCATGTGCAGGTCGCGGCGGAAGGCCACGAGTTCTGCGCGCAACGCCTCCGGCAACGTACCGGGAAGTTGCGCTTCCCCTGACGGATCGGCCTCGGTCTCACGGGACATCAGTTGCTTCACCCTCTGAAGGGTAGGACGCCGGGGTGGTCAACTGTCCCGCGATCAACAAAATTTCAGCCCGTTAGGCGAAGAAAGTTGGCCGCTCGGCGCATGGCTCTCAACGGGGGTGGGTACACTCACCCGCTTCTGGCCTCGGCACCCGGCTCCGTCTTTCCTGTTCACTTGCTCCTCTCACGCATACCACGGTACGGCCGAGCCACGCTGGACCGTCCACGTGAGATGTCCTATCCCGCGTGCGCCACCGCCGACAGCCGGTGGACGTCCCGGGCCGAGCCCGTGACCCCGGACAGGAAGCCCCGGGCCCGCGGTGAGGCGTGCTGGGTGAGCCAGGCGGGGTCGATGTCGCAGACCGCGACGCGGACCTCGGTGCCGGCCAGGGCCAGCGGCAGGGTGTGGACGACGGTGGACGGGAAACTGAGAACCGTTCGGCCGATCGGGCCGCGGCGGGCGATCAGCTCCAGCGGGAGGTCGGGGCGGACGATCTGCAGGCCCGTCTCCACGGCCAGCCGGTGCAGCTTCTCGGCGCTCTCGCGGCGGTGGGCGAAGTAGCGGGCCGCCCCGTGCGTCCTCGCCAGGCCGCGTACGGCGTCCAGGTAGCGGTCGGCCTCGACCACACCCGTCTCGACCAGGGAGGTGCCGACCATGTCGGCGCCCTTGGTGATGCGCGGCGGACCGAAGCGGGCGCGGGTCCAGGCGAAGTCGTTCGCGGTGACGGTGACGCCGTCCGGGACGTCCTCGATCGGCATGGAGGAGAAGACCGAGACCTGCCGGTCGGGGGTCGGGGTCAGGCGGTGCCGGGCGGACCGGGAGACGGGCGCGAAGAGCAGGTCGCGCGGGCCGGGCCGGCTGCCCTTGCGGTGCCAGCGCACCAGGCGTTCGCCCTGGGCGAGCTGGGTGACGAACTCCATCGTGGCCGTGCCGTCGTCCACGACGACGAGGTCGTGGGCGCGGGTGATGGTCAGGAGCAGTTGGACGTAGCGGGAGAAGGGGTCGCCCATCACGACCCGTTCGGCCTGGCGCAGGGCGGTGGTGAGGCCGCCCACGGTGCGGAAGGGTGCCGTGGCACCGCCCCGGGCCTCCTCCCAGCGGATCGCGTGGCCCTCCTTGCGGGCCAGTTCCGCCATGCGGCGCAGCTGACCGCGGGTCATCGGGTCCACGGGGGACAGCACCACGAGGGTGAGCTCCGCGCCGGGTGCGCGGGTGTGCGCCCACTCCAGCACGTTCAGCAGTTGTACCGGGCTCTCGACGAAGGCGAGAGTGCGGGGGCCGGCATTCCCGGCGCGGGGGCTCATCGGCGTACGACCGTCCCGTGGTGAGGGCCTTGTGGGGTGGTGGGGCCTGGTGTCAGACGGTGACGGGCTCGCCCGCGGCGTCGGCGATCTCCGCCTCGGCGACGACACCGGTGACGCGGCGCAGCTTCTTCATCGGGCCCAGCTCGGACTCGTAGACCTTCTTGACGCCGTCGCCGAGGGAGGCCTCGATGGTGCGGATGTCGCGCACCAGGCGGGTCAGGCCCTGCGGCTCGACGGAGGCGGCCTGGTCGGAGCCCCACATGGCGCGGTCGAGGGTGATGTGGCGCTCGACGAAGGTGGCGCCGAGGGCGACGGCGGCGAGCGTGGTCTGCAGGCCGGTCTCGTGGCCGGAGTAGCCGATCGGGACGTTCGGGTACTCCTGCTGGAGGGTGTGGATGACGCGGAGGTTCAGCTCCTCGGCCTGCGCCGGGTACGTCGACGTGGCGTGGCACATGAGGATGTTGTCGCTGCCCAGGACCTCGACCGCGTGGCGGATCTGCTTCGGGGTGGACATGCCGGTGGAGAGGATGACGGTGCGGCCGGTGGCGCGCAGGGCGCGCAGCAGCTCGTCGTCGGTCAGCGAGGCGGAGGCGACCTTATGGGCGGGGACGTCGAACTTCTCCAGGAAGGCGACGGCCTCGGTGTCCCACGGGGAGGCGAACCAGGCGATGTTCTTGCTCTTGCAGTACTCGTCGATCTGGCGGTACTCGTCCTCGCCGAACTCCACGCGGTGGCGGTAGTCGATGTACGTCATCCGGCCCCAGGGGGTGTCCCGCTCGATGTCCCACTGGTCGCGCGGGGTGCAGATCTCGGGGGTGCGCTTCTGGAACTTGACGGCGTCGCAGCCGGCCTCGGCGGCGGCGTCGATCAGCTTGAAGGCGTTCTCCAGCTCGCCGTTGTGGTTGATGCCGATCTCACCGGTGACGTAGACGGGGCGGCCGGGGCCGGCCTCGCGGGTACCGAAGGTGCGGATGCGGGAGTTGGTGCTCATGGCAGTGGTTCCTTACCTGGACTGGGTGATCGTGGGGGATTCGAAGGAGTCGGGGGTGTCGTGGGAGTCGAGCGAGGGGCCGAGGAGCCAGCTCGCGATCTCCCGGACGGCGCCGTCGCCGCCGGGGACGGTGGTGACCGCGCGGGCCGCGCCGCGTACGGCGTCGTGGGCGCTGGCGACCGCCACGGGCCAGCCGACGAGGGCGAAGCACGGGAGGTCGTTGACGTCGTTGCCGACGTAGAGCACGCGTTCGGGCGCGATGCCCTGTTCCTCGCACCACTGCTTGAGCGCGAGGTCCTTGCGGTCGATGCCGTGCAGCACGGGGAGCTTGAGCTTGCGCGCGCGGGCGGCGACGACCGGGTTCACCTCCGTGGACAGGATCAGCATCGTCAGGCCGCTGCGGCGCAGGGCCGCGATGCCGAGTCCGTCGCCGCGGTGCACGGAGACGAACTCCCGTCCGTCGGAGTCGATCAGCACCCGGTCGTCGGTCTGGGTGCCGTCGAAGTCGAGGACGACCGCGTCGATGTCCCGCGCGGTCGGGAGGGCGCCGGGCCGGGTGGCGTCGAAGTGCGGCGCCAGGGCCCGGGCGCGGGCGAGGTCGTGCGGGTCGTCGATCTCCAGGACGCGGGCCGGGTCGGTGCGGACCAGTTCGGTGCGGCCGAAGAAGCGGTGCCCGTGCTTGCGGAAGCCGGGGGCGGCCATGGCGTAGGCGGCGCCGGTCTCCAGCAGGTCCTGGGGGCGGTCCTGGCGGCGGGGGCGGTACGACTTGTCGTGGTTGACGCCGTAGCCGCCCTCGGTGCCGTCGGCACCTTCGCTCTCGTTCCCGCCGTCGCGCCACACGAACCCGTGGAACGGCGCCACGGTCACCGCGGTGTCGGCGCCGGCCTCGGCCACCGCGCCGGCCACCCCGTCGATGTCCTCACGGACGATGAAGGGGCTGGTGCACTGCACGAGCAGCACCACGTCGACGGCGGAGCCGTGCAGGGCCTCGTGGGCGTCCATGGCGTGCAGCACGGCGGCCTCGGAGGTGGCCGTGTCCCCCGCGATGGCGGCGGGCCGCAGGACGACCTCGGCGCCGGCCTCCCGGGCCGCCGCGGCGATGGTCTGGTCGTCGGTGGAGACGACGACGTCCGTCACCAGACGGGCGGCCCGGCATTCGCGCACCGCGCGGGCCACGAGCGGGACGCCGCCGACGGGGGCGAGGTTCTTCGCGGGCACTCCCTTGGAGCCACCGCGTGCCGGAATCACCGCGAGCACCCGGCGCACCGAAGCGCCCTGGCCCGCTTGCGGGTTGGACATGGGGTCTGCTCCTTGCGCAGGGATGTGGGCGGGGATCTGGGCGGAGGTGGAGGTCCGGGGGGCGGTCACAGCTCCCCCATGCGTCGGATCACCGGGGCGACCCGCTGGACGCCGTGGCGGTAGGCGCCGCGTGCCGCCCTGCGCACGACCTGGCGGACGGGGCCGGGCTCGCGGTCGGCGGCCGGGGCGCCGGGCAGCGGGGTGCCGTCGGGGGCGAGGTGGTGGCGGGCGAGGATGCCGGGCAGGTAGCCGGGGGCGGTGACGGGTGTGTAGTACGGGGTGAGCGGCGGCAGTCCGCCGGACCGGCCGAGCAGGGCGGCGATGCGGTCGCGGGCCTCGTCGAAGGCGGTCGCGTACTCCCCGTCCGCCGCGACGCCCTGCCGCGCGACCCACTCGGCGTCGGGTGCCGGGCGGTGGCCCTCGTCGAGCTGGTCCCAGGAGGCGAGGCAGCCGGAGCCGACGAAGTGGTGGTTGCCGAGCGCCTCGCGCACACCGAGGTCGGTGAGGACGACGGTGGGGATGCGGCGGTGCAGGGATTCGAGGGCCGCGGTGGAGCTGATGGTGACCAGCAGGTCGGTGCGGTCCAGGACCTCGCCCATGTGCCCGTAGACCAGGCGGAAGTTGGGCGGCGGATCGGCCCGCTGCACCAGCTTCTGGTACGGCAGCTCCTCGATGTGCGTGGTGTGCTCGCCGGGCTTGGAGCGCAGCTTGAGCAGCACCTCGCGCTCGGGGTGCCGGCGGGCGTGCCGGATCAGCCGTTCGAGGAGGTACGTACGGTCCTTGCGGCTGTCCGGCACGGAGGGCTGGGCGGCGAAGACGACCGTGTAGGGGCGGTCGGTGCCGTCGGGCTCGCCCGTGTACCCCGCGCCGCCGAGGAAGGGCAGGGCCACCTCGGTCACGGCGGCGGCGTCGGCGCCGACTCCCTCGTACACGGACCGGAAACGCTCCGCGTCCTGGCGGGAGTTGGCGAGGACGAGGTCGGCGCCGTGCCGCAGCAGCAGGCCGTCGGCGAGCTTCTCGTAGACGACGCCGACGTAGCCGGTGACGACCACGGGCCGGTCGGCGCGGTCCCGCCAGGCGCGGCCGAGTCCGTGCAGCATCGCCTGGACGCCGCCGCCGACCAGGGCGAGGACGAGGACGTCGTAGGACTCCTCGCCCTTCGCCGCCTCCATGGCGCGCAGGAACTCGACGGCGGTCACCTCGCGGAGCGAGTCCGCGGTGACGCCGACCTCCCGCAACTGGCGGGCGGTGGGGGTGGCTCGGCCGCGCAGGAGGTAGCCGTCGAGGCGGATGTCCTCCGGTTCCGCGGGGGAGATCCGGGTCGCGGTGAGCGCGCCCCATTTCCACCGGGTGTCGGAGTCCGCCAGTACGGCGACTCTCAGGGCCTTCGTTGCACTTGCTGGCACGTCTTAGACGCTAGGAAGCCATTGCTAGGAACCGCCCAACCGGAATCCAACAAATGGTGAACAGCACATCGCCGACAGGGGAATCAGCTCGCCCGGCATCCGTAAAAATGTTCGCTTCACTGCTTCGCCACGCCGCGTTCACCTCACATCAAGGCGGCGGTCAAACCGAATGCCGGGCCGGCGCATAACGTCGCTCACGTGCCCAAGCTCTCCGTCATCGTGCCGTTCTACAACGTTCGGCAGTACGCACCAGACACCCTGAGGAGTCTGCGCGCAAACGCGCGGGACGACTTCGAATTCATTCTCGTCGACGACTGCTCGACCGACGGGACCGTGGACCTCCTCGCCCGTGCCGAGCGCGAGCTGCCGGGGGCGGTGCTGCTCATACACGAGAAGAACGGCGGCCTGGCGACCGCCCGCAACACCGGCATCGACCGGGCGCGCGGCGAGTACGTCGCCTTCCTGGACGGCGACGACTGGCTGGCGCCCGGCCACTGCGCCCGGCTGGTGGCCGCGATCGAGGAGCTGGACGTCGACTTCGTGCGCACCGATCACGTGCAGTGCACGGGGCGGGCCCGCACGCTGCACCGCGTCCCGCACGGCCGCCGCAACGTGGCGCTGCGTCCGCGCGACGCGATCCTGCCCGCGCACCGCTCGACCTCCGTGGACTACGCGTTCGCGTGGGCGGGGATCTACCACCGGCGGCTGGCCGAGCGCGGTCTGCTGCACTTCACCGACGGGCTGCGCACGGCCGAGGACCGGCCGTGGATCTGGAAGCTGCACCGGGAGGCGGAATCCTTCGCGGTGACCGGGCTGCTCGGTGCCTTCTACCGGCGCGGGGTGGCGTCCTCGCTCACCCAGATCGGGGACGTCCGCCAGCTCGACTTCATCCGCGCGTTCGACGAGGTCGTCGCGGGGGCGGCGGGTGACGCGGAGGCGGAGCTGCTGCTGCCCAAGGCCGTGCGGACGTACTGCGCGATCATTTCCCACCATCTCGGTTCCATCGAAAGGTTCGAGCCTGCCGTGGCGCGGAAACTCAAGGAGATGAGCGCGGCGGCGCTGCGGCGGATGCCGCAGGACGCGCTCGACGTCGCGCTCGGGTCGATGGACGCCGAGCGCGCCACGCGACTGCGCCGGCTGCGCCGGCGTGCGGGGACGGGGGCGGCGGCATGACCACGCAGATCTTCCTGGCGTCGACGCTGTACGGCACGGCGACGCTCGCGGCGGCCCTGGACACCGGCTGCTTCGCCCCGGCCGACCGGCGGATCCTGCTGGTCTCCAACAACGCGGCGACGCCCGAGACGGCCCCGTCCGTCGACCGGATGCCGGGATTCGAGCGGCTGCGCGACCGGTTCGACGACGTGGTGTCGTGGAACGAGGCGATCTTCCCCTTCCACCCCGGCGGCTGGTCGCCGCGGCTGGACGACGTACCGATGTGGGAGCGGCATCTGCGGCTGGCCTGGGGCATCGGCGACGACGACGTCGCGCTGGCCGTGGAGTCGATCCAGGTGCACCCCGCGCTCGGCGTGGCGCAGATCTTCACCGACGCGCCGCTGACCGTCTACGCGGACGGGCTGATGACCTACGGGCCCACCCGCACCAAGCTGGCCCCCCTGGTCGGCACGCGCGTCGAACGGCTGCTCCACCTGGACCTGGTGCCGGGGCTCGCGCCGCTGCTGCTGACGGAGTTCGGCGTCGAGCCCGAGATCGTGCCGACCCCGGCGTTCACGAAGGTGCTGGCCGAGCTGGCGGAGACCGGCGCGGGTCTGCCGGACGTGGAGCGGCCCGCGGTGCTGCTCGGCCAGTACCTCTCGGCGCTGGGGGTGCTCTCCGCCGAGGAGGAGGAAGACCTGCACGTACGGATGCTGACCGGCGCGGCGGCGCTCGGGCACACCCGCGTGGTGTTCAAGTCCCACCCGACCGCGCCGGCGCGGTTCACGAGGACGCTGGAGCGGGAGGCCGGGAAGCTCGGCGTCGAGCTGCACGTGGTGGAGACGCCGGTCCTCGCGGAGGTGCTGTTCCAGCGGACCCGCCCGGCGCTGGTCGTCGGCTGCTTCTCCACGGCGCTGCTCACCGCGTCGACGCTGTACGGGCTCCCGGTGGCACGGCTCGGCACCGAGGCGCTGCTGGACCGGCTGACGCCGTACGAGAACAGCAACCGCGTCCCCGCGACCCTCGTGGACGCGCTGCTGCCGGACCTGTCCGACGCCGCCGCGGTCGCCGAGGGCCGGCCCGCCACGGACGCCGTCGCCCTCACCGCGCTGCTGCGGACCGTCGGGTTCGCGATGCAGCCGAAGGTCCTCCCGGAACTCCGCCCCGCCGCCGAGGCCTACCTCCGCACCAGCCTGACCCCCCACACCCGGCGCTACTTCAAGAAGCGCCGCCTCACGTCCCTGGGCCTCCCCGGCGGCATCCCGTCCCGCCTGGGCTTCCTGCCACACAACTCGACGGCCCGGAGGGTCGTGCGCCGGGCACGGGCGATTCGGCGGACCTTGGGGCGTTGAGGCGGGCGGTGGGGGCCCCGGGCACCCCGCAGTGAGGGCGTGGCGGGTCTTCGCGGGAGGGCGAGTGTTCACGCGGTGTCCGTCCTCCGGACACCCGCGGAGCGTTGGGCTGCGGCACATTCGGGCTCCGGTCGGAGAACGGTGGAGCGCATGACGAAACCCCTGGCGGGATTGTTCAAGGCACGGCAGAAGGACGCCGCCAGGCCGGTGCTGTACGCGCGGAGCATGCGTCTGTGCGGTGAGCACCTCGCCGGGGAGGGCGACGGGGCGGGCGTCCCGCAGGTGCGGCTCAACCGGGCGATCGGCGTGTTCGCGGCCTCGCTGGACAGCCCGTCGGCCGACCCCTTCGACGCCCTGCTCCAGGTCGGCGAGCGCGCGCTGGAGGCGGGTGGGGAGCGCGGGCTGGGCCTGGCGCTCGGGCTCGCCGAGTCGTCGGCCGGGATCCGGCAGCGCTCCAAGGGCGCCTGGCGGCTGCGCGGCCTGGCGCTGGACGGGCTCGGCCGCGGGGACGAGGCGCTCCAGTGCTACGAGCGCTACGTCACGCTCCTCGGCGGCGGCGCCCCGGCGCCCGAGGTCGCCCGCAGGATGGACACCCTGCGCCGCCGCCGGGCCTGCGTCGAAGCGGCCGTGGCGCTCTTCCCCGAGGCGGGCGCCGGTCTCGCCGCCCTGCTCCGCGAGCCCACCACGACCACCGCGGTCGTCGAACCCCGGTTCGCCTCCTTCGTACGGGAGCGGCTGGCCGAGCACGGCCCGGGCGACCCGGCGGTGCGGCGCCTGCTGGAGCTGCACGGCCGTCACCGGCGCCTCGTCGAGCAGGGCGCCGTACCCGAACCGCTGCTCGGCGGCGCCACCCCGGTCGGCGTGGCCGGTCTGCGGGGCCTGATCGCGGGGCGGACGGTGTGCCTGGTCGCCAACGCCGGGGACGTCGCCGCGAGCACCCTGGGCGCGGAGATCGACCGCTACGACCTGGTGGTGCGCTGCGACGGCTACCGCGTCCGCGCCGAGGGCACCGGCGAGCGCACCGGCCTGCACGCCGTCACGCTGCGGGGCGGTGCCCCCTGGGAGGAGCCCGCCTGGACGCGGCCGGCCGGCATCCGGCTGGTGTTCGGCGATCCGGCCGCCGACTGGCGCCGCGCCGTACGGACCCGGCTGGCGCCCGGGGCGCAGGAGCACGTCGGCGACGCCTCCCTGCGCCGCCCGCTCGCCGACCCTGCCCTGCTGGGCGAGGGCGGCTGGGAGCCGGCGACGACCACCGCCTTCACCGTGCTCAGGCTCCTGGACTTCCTGGACGCGAGCCCCCGCCTCGACCTGATCGGCTTCACCCTGCCCGGGCGGCTGCGGCCGAGGGAGGCCGAGTGGGTCATGGACCGCGCGACGCACGTCGACGACAGCAAGATGAGGATCGCCCTGCGATGACCCACTCCCCCGCCTCCGCGGACGACCGGAGCACCGTCACCGGCAGACGCCGGATCGCCTTCGCCGTCCACACCGACCGGGACGGCCTGTCCCGCCTCCCCACCCTGATACGCAGCCTGGCGCTGACCAACCCGGGGGTGTGCGAGGACTTCGTGGTCCTCCACCCCGGTCTGCCCGACGACGCGTTCGACGCGCTGCGGCCGCTGCACCCGCGCCTCGTCACCCGCCGCGCGGAGGCCGGCCGCGGGGACGTCTTCCGGCTGGAGGGGTACGACACCGTCGTCGCCCTCGACCCCGGCATGGTCGTCCTGGGCGACCTCGGCGAGCTGCTGCGGATGCGCCACGGGGTGGCCGCCGTACCGCAGTCGCCGCCCACCGGACGGCACGCCGGACAGCAGGACGGGGAGCGGCCGGTGGTGCTGCCCGGCGGGCTGTTCGTCGTCCAGCGCGCGGACGTGGACGACGCCTTGGCGACCCGGCTCGCCGCCGCGTCCGGCTCCGGCGAGGGCGTGGCGCCCGACGGCATCCTCACCCCGCTCGACGCGCGGTACGACTTCCCCGCCCGCCGCCTGCACGACGACCTGCCGGTGCCCGAGGACGTCGTCGTCCTGCGCTTCACGGGACCGTCCGACACCCCCGGGCACGGCCCGGCGGCCGAGGCGAGGCGCCGTTTCGAGCTGGGCGACGAGGAGTTCCGGGCCGCCTTCCGCGCCCTGCGCGGCCGCAAGCACCCCGACCTGCTGGCGCACTACGCCCCGCCCCTGCTGAAGGCCCGCCCCTCGCTGGACCTGGCCCGCACGGTCGCCGACGTGTACCGCGGGCAGGGCCGGTACGACGAGGCGGTCGAGGTCCTGGCGCCCGTCGTGGCGGACCGGCTGGACGCGCCGCGCTGCCACGAGACCCTGGGCGTCTGCCTGATGGCACTGTCCCGCTACGACGAGGCCGAGGCCCATCTGCTGCTGGCGGCCGCCTCTCCCGACGTCGCCCCGCGCGCCTTCGCGCAGCTCGCCCGGCTGGCCTGGCTCCGCGGCCGGGAGGCGGACGCGCACGCCTACGCCCGCGAGGGCCTGGACGCCGACCCGACCGACGCGGGCTGCCACGCCTGGTACGTCCGCACCCGGGCGGACGGCCCGGACTCCGACGGCACGGCCGGCGATGCCCGCGGCCCGGAGCCGGACCCCTCCGAACAGCTCGCGCACGTGGCGCTGTTCGCCGAGGGCGACGAGAACGCCGGGGACAAGGTCCTGCCCGAGGCCGTACGCCTGTGCTTCGGCACCGACACGGGCCCCCGCCACTGGTACCCGCAGCCGGTGCACCGGCTGGTCGACGAGGCGGCCCTGGAGCGGCTGAACGCGCGCCGCGGGGTGGTCGTGGGCGGCGGCGGGCTCTTCCTCCCGGACACCTCCCCCAACGGCAACAGCCACTGGCAGTGGAACGTGCCGGACGACCTGCTGGCCCGCGTCACCGCGCCGCTCGCGGTGTTCGCGGTCGGCTACAACGTCTTCGACGGGCAGCTGTACCGGCGGCGCCGGTTCGCCGAGAGCCTGCGCGTCCTCGTGGAGCGGTCGGCGTTCTTCGGGCTGCGCAACCACGGCTCCATCGACCGGGTCCGCGAGCTGCTCCCCGCCCCGCTGCGCGACCGGGTGCGCTACCAGCCCTGCCCGACCACGGTGGCCCGGCAGCTGCTCCCGGGCCGCTTCGAGGCGGCCGAGCGCTCCGACACCGTCCTGGTCAACTGCGCCTACGACCGCGCGGGCCTGCGATTCGGCCACGACTACGGGCACTTCCTCGCCCAGACGGCCCACGCGCTCGGCGCGCTGCGGGAGCGGGCGGACGTCCGGTACGCGGCGCACATGCCGGCCGACGAGCGGTTCGTGCACGACCTGCGCCGGGAGCACGGCATCGCCCTGCCCGTCGAGCGGCTCTACGCCATGTCGAACGACACGATCCGCGACCTGTACGCCCGTGCGCGGCTGGTGATCGGGATGCGCGGGCACGCCGGGATGATCCCGTTCGGCTGCGGTACCCCGATCCTGAGCCTCGTCTCCCATCCGAAGCTGGCCTACTTCCTGTCGGACATCGGGCGCCCGGAGTGGGGGCTGTCGGTGCACGACCGGGAGCTGGGACCGCGCCTCGCGGAGCGGGCGTCCGCGGTGCTCGACGACCACGCGGCGGCGGTCGCCGACGTGTACGGCGCGCAGGAATTCCTGTGGAAGACCACGCAGGCGAACCTCCAGGAACTGCGGAGCGTCTTCGACCTGACGTGACCCCGGGCGCGAATCACCAAGAATTCACTTCCACCGCGAACGGAGTTCGCTTTTCCGCGCCCGATCGGACACCGGCGGATTCGGCGGCGTCGTTAGCCTGTTCCAATCCCCGACCTTCGAGCGTGAGAGGCCCGCGTGCCGAAACTGTCCGTCGTCGTCCCCATGCACAATGTGGAGACCTTCGCCGAGAGCACTCTGAGAAGTCTCGCCAACAACGCGGACCCGGACTTCGAGTTCCTGCTCGTCGACGACTGCTCCACGGATGCCACGTCATGGGTGATCGACCGCTGGGCGGAGCGACGCTCCGACACCCGGGTGATCCGGCACGAGACCAACCGGGGCATAGCGCAGGCCCGCAACAGCGGAATCGACGCGGCCCGGGGCGAGTACGTCACGTTCCTCGACGGCGACGACTGGTACGGGCCGGGCTACCTGCCCGAACTCGTGCGCAGCATGGATGAGTTGGGCTGCGACTTCGCCCGCACCGACCACGTGCAGGCCACCGGCAGGGAGCGGGTGATCAAGCGGCCGCCGGCGCCCGTGCGCAACACCGTGATGGACCCGCGCGACGGCATCGCGCCGCCGCACATGGAGACGATGGTGGACTACCCCTTCGTCTGGGCGGGGATCTACCGCCGGCACCTCTTCGCCGACGGCGGGATGCGCTTCGCGACCGAACTGCGCACCGCCGAGGACCGGTTGTGGATCTGGCGCCTGCACCTGAAGGCGCGCTCGTACGCGTCCGTCGGTCTGCACGGCGTGTTCTACCGGCGCGGCGTCGCCACCTCGCTGACCCAGATCAAGGACTCCCGGCAGCTGGACTTCATCCCGGCCTACGACATGCTCCTCGCGGACCTGCTGAAGGACCCGGAGGCCGAGCGCTTCCTGCCGAAGGCCGTGCGGACGTACTGCGCCATGATCGCTTTCCACCTCGGCAAGGTGGACGAGTACGAGTCGGCGGCGGCCCAGCGGCTGCGCCGGGAGGCGCGGGACGCGCTGCACCGCATGCCCCAGCACGTGCTGGAGGAGACCCTCCGGACCATCGACAGGACTCGCGGCAGGCTGCTCAACCGCCTGCGTGACGGGCGGAAGGCTGCCTGACCCATGTCCCACACCACCTCCACGCCCCACCGGACCCAGATCTTCCAGGTCTCCACCCTGTACGGAGCGGCCACCCTCGCCGCGGCGCTCGACGCGGGCCTGTTCGGGCCGCGCGACGGCGCCCGGCGGGTGCTGCTGGTCTCGAACAACGCCGCCATACCCGAGACCGCGCTGCGGCTGGACGAGATGCACGGGTACGGGCGAATAACCGCGCGGTTCGACTCCGTCGTCAGCTGGAACGAGGCGATCCGCCCGCACCACCCCAGCGCCTGGGGCCCGCGCGGAAACGACACGGCCCTGTGGCAGAAGGCCTTCCGGCTCGCCTGGGGCATCGACGAGCGGGACCTGGTCGAGCTGGCGGTCGAGTCGATCCAGGTCAACCCGGCCCGCGCGCTGGCGGCGATCTTCTCCGAGAGCGCCGTCCACGTGTACGCCGACGGCCTGATGAGCTACGGCCCGACCCGCGAGAAGCTCCCGCTGACCATCGCGAGCCGCGTCCGGCGCCTCCTCCACCTGGACCTGATCCCGGGGCTGCGGCCCCTGCTGCTGTCCGAGTACGGCGTCGAGCCCGAGATCGTCCCCGACGACGCCTTTCGTGCCGTGCTCGACGAGATCTCCCGGGAGGCGGCGGACGACTCCGAACTGGCTCCGGTGATCCGGGAGAAGCCGACGGCCGTGCTGCTCGGCCAGTACCTGGCGGCGATCAACGTCCTCACCGCGCAGGAGGAGGAGGACCTGCACGTCCGGATGCTCACCGGGGCCGCGCGGGCCGGGCACCGGTCCGTGGTCTTCAAGCCGCACCCGACGGCCCCCGCCGGTTACACGGCGGCCCTGAGCAAGGCGGCGGCGGACGCGGGCGTGCGGCTCACCGTGCTGGACGCGCCGCTGCTGGCCGAGACGCTGTACGACCGCTGCGCGCCCGAGCTGGTCGTCGGCTGCTTCTCGACGGCGATGGTGACCGCCTCGGCCTACTACGACGTGCCCGTCGCCCGGGTGGGGACGGCGCTGGTGATGGAGCGGCTCAAGCCGTACCCGAACAGCAACCGGGTGCCGTTGGCCGTGATCGATCACCTGGTGCCCGACCTGGAGCGCGGCGAGGAGCCGGCCCGCGTCGGCGCGGCCCCGGAGTCGCTGTCACCGCTGGTGCGGGCGATCGGCTTCTGCATGCAGCCCAAGACGTACGCGGACCTGCGGGAGCCGACCGAGGCGTGGCTGCGCGCCCAACTGGCCGTCACCCCCGCCCACTACTTCCCCGAGCTGCGGCTGACGGAGCTGGGACTGCCCGGCAGCCGCCCGCAGTTGCGCGCGAGGCTCCAGGTGCGGCGGGCCCGGCGGGTGGTGCGCAGGGCGGTGCGGCGCGGCGCCGGGAAGAAGTGACCCGGGCCGGGCCGCGGGCGGCATCCGCCCGCGGCCCGGCCGTCGTCGTGGGCCCCCGCCGCTCAGCCCAGCCAGCGGCCCAGCCGCAGCCCTGTCCACAGCAGGGCGGCGGCGAACGACAGCACGACCGTCGCGACCGTCAGCCCGGCGAGAGCGCCCACGGCGGCCGCCCAGCCCGCGTCCGCGGCGACCACGCGCGGCGCGAGCGCCTCCAGGAACATCAGGTGGATCAGGTAGGCCCCGAAGGAGGCCCCGGCGAGCCGGGCAAGGAGCGGGCGGAAGCGCTCCGGCACCCTGATCCGGTCGAGGGCCATCAGCAGGGTCCCCGCCAGCAGCGCCACCACGAGCGAGGCGTACGGGCCGGGGAAGTGCACCCGGTGCTCGTAGACGGCCACCGCGGCCCACGCGCACAGCCCGCCGGCCAGCCACAGCAGCCGTCGTCCCCGGCCGCCGACGGCGGAGCCCGGCAGCGAGAGCAGGACGGCCCCGGCGACGGCGTACACGATCTGGTAGACGCCGAACTGCCAGGCGAAGGGCGGGACCCGGACGTCGAGGAGGCGCCCGAGGTCGCCGAGCACGGTCGGCGCGAGGGCGATGCCGAGCAGCGCGGCACCCGCGCCCCAGGGCCGTTTGCCGGCCCGGACCAGGACGGCCACCGACAGCAGCAGGATGACGGGGACGTACGCGTACAGGTACCAGAGGTGGAAGGCGGGCCGCACGGAGCCGAACACCGCGTCCAGGGCGAGGTCGCGCACGGGGTCGGTGTGGGCGTCCCGCACCCAGTCCCAGAGGAGGTACGCGACGGTCCACACGGCCATCGGCACGACGATGCGGGTCAGCCGCTTGCGGACCTGCCCGTCGTCACGGGGCGGCGCACCGCTGAGCACGACCCACCCGGCGATGGCGAAGAACAGCGGCACGGCGCACCGGCTCAGCGCGTCCCCGGTGAGGGCGGTCCAGTAGACGGGCCCGCCGCCCGCGGGGCTGCGGTCCACGGCCTTCATGAGTTCGCCCGCGGCGTGGCAGACGATGACCCCGACCGAGGCCAGGACGCGGACGAGGTCGATGTCGTACCGGTGCTCACCCCGGACGCGCGGGGGCGAGGGCGCCGCGGCGGTGGCGGCGGGCCGTACGGAGTCGGCGGCGGTCAAGGGCTCGGCGGCGATGGGTGGTCACTCCCGGGTAGGACGCGCGGGGACATCGGTGCAGGCTATGAGGGCGCCGTGAGCGGCGGGAAGCCGTGCCGGATGAACATCGGCCACCTGTGCGTGACCTTCCGGTGAACGGCGGGAGACGTCATCCGACGGCCTCCCGGAGTTCCGCAGAAGTTCTCCCCGCGGCCCGTCCGGAGGCAGCGCGTCCGGCCGAGGACCTCCCTAGTCTGGCCGCACCCACCCCACTGGCGTTCCACGTACCCACCTGCACCTTCGTGACGGATTGAGGTCGTTCGCCCATGAACAGCCGTTCCCTGCTCCGCAGTCCGGTCTCCCGGCGTCTGCTGCGTCCCGTGGCGGATCTGATCGACCAGCGCATCGACAGTCGGGTGCGCTCGGCGGTCCGGGAGGCCACTCCACACCGGCTGACCTGCGACGTGCTGCTCGGCGCGGACGGCCGGGGCCTGTCCCGGGTGCTGGCCGAGGGCCCGCTGGAGCGGCTGCGCGCCGAGGTCGCGGCGCTGTCCGGCGACCGTGCCGCGGCCACCCGCAACGTCACGACGGCCTACCGTCTCCTGATCGCGCTGGAGTCGCTGGGCGTGGGCCGGATCGCGGGCGGCACCATGAACATCTGCGGCAAGCTCGCCACCGTCCCGCTGCTCGATCCGCCCAACGACGAGATCCTGGAGATAGGGACGCTGTACGGGATGTTCTCCACCGGGCTGGTCCGGATGCTGGAGCGCGACGGCCGCAGCCCGAACCTGACCATCGTGGACCCCTTCGCCGGTGTGCAGCTCCAGCCCGGCACCACCGTGCGTCCCGACCCGACGGGCACCCCGGTCGACGAGCACGCCGTGCGCACCAACCTCGCCCTCGCGGGCCGGGCGGGCGAGGAGGCCCGGATCCGGCGCGGCTACTCCGAGGACCCCGAGACCCGGGCGGCCGTCTCGGACCGTGCCTACGGCGTGATCGTCGTCGACGGCGACCACTCGGCGAAGGGGGTCCGCCAGGACCTCCAGTGGGCCGAGGAGATCGCCGCGCCCGGCGGGATCGTCGTCCTGGACGACTACGGCGACCCGAGCTGGCCGGGCATCAAGGAGGCCCTGGACGACCACCTGCGGGACGGCACGCGCTTCAGCTACCTGGGCAGGGCGGCCCACTCCGCCTTCCTGCGGGCGTCCTGAGCAGCGTTCGCGAGCACCCCGGACGGGTGAGGGCGGACGCGCTGAACCCGCGGGTCCGAGGGTGCCGTCAGCGGCCTCGCCGGCGCTCTCGGAGCGGCCGCCGACGCCCGGGTTGCGGACGGTGCCCGCCCGGACACATTGAGCAATTCGTGCGATTTTCCTTCCATCGGATCGCGCGCGCCGACCCCATTTCCGGCTCGGAGGAGGCATCCTCCCCTCATGGCCACTGCGCAAGAGACGCACAAGTACCCCGGTGAGCTGAACGACGTCCCCGGCTGGTTCTGGCCGCTCGACCAGGTGCTGTTCTCCTGGTTCCTGGAGCGACAGGAGACCATGGGCACCCGCGGCGACCTGCTGGAACTGGGGGCCTACCTGGGCAAGAGCGCGATCCTGCTCGGGCACCGGCTGCGGGACGGCGAGACGCTCACCGTCTGCGACCTGTTCGGGGCCGAGCCGCCGGACGCGGCCAACCGGGCGGAGGCGGCCAAGTCGTACTCCTCCCTCACCCGGCAAGCCTTCGAACGGAACTACCTCTCCTTCCACAAGACCCTGCCCACCATCGTCCAGGCGCCCAGCTCCGCGATCGTCGACGAGGTCGCGCCGGGCAGCTGCCGCTTCGTCCACATCGACGCCTCGCACCTGTACGAGCACGTCGAGGGCGACATCGGCGCGGCCCGCGATCTGCTGGGGCCCGACGGGATCGTCGTCCTCGACGACTTCCGCAGCGAGCACACCCCGGGCGTCGCCGTCGCCGCCTGGGAGGCGGTGCTCAACCGCGGGCTGCGCCCGGTCTGCCTGAGCAGCCAGAAGCTGTACGGCACCTGGGGCGACCCGGAACCGGTGCAGGAGGCCCTGCTGGCCGCGCTGCGCGGGCGCGACGACATCGCCGTGACGGTGGAGCGGGCCGCGGGACAGCGGCTGGTGCGCACCCGCGCCAAGAGCAAGCGGCTGAGCCCGCCCCCGCTGCCGGTCTCCCGGTACCCGGCGCCGAAGGAGCCGGCGGCAGCGCCGGCGGACACCGCGCCCGTGCCGGGCCAGACCACCCAGCCGCGCCCGGCGGCCGGCACGGCCCGGACCACCCGGCCGCCGAGCCCCCGCGCCCGGACCCGCCGGCTGGCCCTGGACCTGCTCCCGCCGATCGTCACCCGAGCGGTGCGCCGGTATCTGGCCGCGCGGCGGGCCAGGGCCCGTCGTTCGGATCAGTCCAGGCCGTAGGCCGTGCCGATGCCCGTGATCACCAGGGCGAGCGCTTCCTCGAAGTGCCGCTCGTAGTCCGTGAAGATCTCCGCGCCCGCCGCGGCCATCAGTGGGTAGGCGGCCAGCAGGCGGGCGCGTTCGTCCACGTCGAAGCCCTCCCGGCGCTCGTCGGGCAGCGGCTGGACGCCCTGTTCCTCGGTGACGAAACCGAGCGTGAACAGGTACGCCGTCGTACTGGCCCGCACCGCCTGGGCGAGGGTGAGCCCGGCGGCGGTGAACAGACGCAGGCTGTCCTCCATCTGCTCGGCGTGCTCCGCGCCGGTGAAGCGTGAGCCGGTCAACTACCCGGCGCTATGGCGCCGGGTTTGCACAACGGGCATCGCTGGCGGTGATGCTGCGTTTGCGTCCAGTCCCACTCCGAGGGGTTCGGGATGGGGCAGGGGCCGTTGACGGGGCCCCGCGTCGCCACAACTCCCACGCTCTGGCGCGGATGTTGCGGGAGCCGTTCTGGTCCGCGTAATCAACGAATCCGCAGGACCGGCACGCGAACCAGGCCTGCGAGACCCGGTTCGCCTTGTCGATGTACCCGCATTCGGCGCAGGTGCGGGAGGTGTACGCCGGATCGACATGCACCACCGGCACCCCCGCCTTGCGGGCCTTGTACGCGATGAACTGCCCCAGCTGGGCGAAGGCCCAGCTGGAGTGGGTGGCCCGTTGGGGCTTGCGAAGCCGTACCCGCTCGCGGATGCCCGTCAGGTCCTCCAGGGCGATCCCGCGACCGGTGCGTTCTGCCTCGGCCACCACATGCTTCGCGGTCTTGTGGTTGACGTCCCTGGCCCGACGGGCCTCCTTGCGACGCCGCTTCTTCAGACGGCGCTTGGCGGACGGAGTGTTCTTGCGCTGCAGCCTGGCGCGCAGGCCGCGTTCTCGGACGCGCGCACGATTGAGTTCGCGTCCGGCCATGATCTCGCCGTCCGATGTGGTGGCTATGTTGACGATGACTCGCCTCTGCGGTGCAGGGCCAAGGTGGCCAGCTGCTCCGGCGAGGCGGTGAACGCCACGTCCTTGATGCGCCCTGCCACCGTCCAGACCGAGACCCGTCTCTCGACCGTCTGCCAGGACAGCATCCGGTCGTCATAGGGCTGCGCACCCTGGGGCCGGAAGCAGACCGGTTTCCCGGCCGCCCGGCGGTAACGCTTCGAACCGGGCTTCCCCAGATTGCCTGCCTTCAGGTTCGCCCGCAGCGTTGCATACGCATCACACGTCTTCTTGACCACATGCTGGGCAGCCTGCGCACCCAGCCCCCACCGGGCCCTGACCTCGTCGTAGACAAGCCTGCGCAGCGCGAAATTCCGCCTCACGTCCTTCTCGAACGCCACGCCACTGACCCAGGTGGCCGCCTCATTGCAGGCACGCAGGGTCGCCTCAAGCGCCGCCGCCTGCACCGGCGTCGGCAGCAGTCTCACCTGCACCGTCAGCTTCACGATCACCCAACGTACATACGTGTACGACCATCCACCGCACGTTCCCTCCTGATCACCCGACCGGGTGAACCTGCTCTGTGCGCACCATCTCCGGCCCCCGCCGGAGACGACACCCGGCCGCTCCGCGCCGCGACCGCAAGGATGCGATTCCTCCCAGAGGTGAAGCCCTGGGGTTCCTCGCAAGACCAGGTTGAACACCCTGGCGCCGTGCCGGTAGCCGAGCAGGCTCGCGCGCAGGCCGCGGTTGGTCTTGAGCAGCCGCTCCCGCCAGGTGTCGGCCGGATCGAGCGGGGTCCCCGCCTCCACCCGCCGGTACATCTCGGTCGACCACCGCGGCGAAGTGCGGCGCGGGCCGACGGCCGCGCTCCCGACGCGGCACGGGCCTCTTCCTCGTACGCCCGGACGGGTACGTCGGCTGGGCGGGCGACTCCCCCGCCGGCCTCGACGCCCATCTCGCGCGCTTCGGCCGGCCCTGACGGAGCCCGGCGGCTACGCGCTCGCGACCGAGAGCTTCACGGCGAAGCCCAGGAACAGCGCGCCCGCCGCCGAGGTCGCCCCCGCCGAGAGCCGCCTGCGGCGCCGGAAGGCGGCGGCCAGCCGGGTGCCGCTGAAGATCAGCGCGCTGAGGTACAGGAAGCTGGCCACCTGCGCGAAGACGCCCAGGACGACGAAGGACAGAGCGGGATAGGCGTAGCCCGGGTCGACGAACTGCACGAAGAAGGCGACGAAGAACAGGATCGCCTTGGGGTTGACCAGGCTGACCACCAGGGCCCGGCGGAAGGGCCGCTCGTCGCCGCCGGCGGCGGGGACGTCGGTGTCCCGCGCGGCCTGTTCCCGGCGCGTACGCCACATCACCCACGCGGCTCGCAGCATGCCGAACGCCATCCAGGTGAGGTATCCGGCACCGGCGTACTTCACGATCCCGAACAGCACCGCGTTGGCCTGGAGCAGCGAGGCGACCCCGGCGGCCGACAGCGTCATCAGCACCGTGTCCCCGCACCACACACCGGCGGCGGCCGTGTACCCGGCGCGCACGCCGCGACGGGCTGCGACGGAGAGGACGTAGAGCGAGTTGGGACCGGGGAGCAGGACGATCAGAGCGAGACCTGCGAGGTAGGTGGGGAGATCGATGACGCCGAACATGGGCGGAGTGTCGCACGAAGTCACGAAACTCCGCCCAGGTGTTCCACTGTTCGGGAACGGCCCCTACGGCGTCAGAAGACGCCCGAGGGCTCGTACGTCCCCCAGATCTCGCGGAGCGCGTTGCAGACCTCGCCGACCGTCGCCCGCGCGCGCAGCGCGTCCTTCATCGGGTAGAGGACGTTGTCGGTGCCTTCCGCGGCCTTCCTCAGCGCGGCCAGCGCCGTATCGACCGCTTCCTGGTCGCGTTCGGCGCGGAGCTTGGCGAGGCGTTCGGCCTGCTGCGCCTCGATGGCCGGGTCGACGCGGAGCGGCTCGTACGGCTCCTCCTCGTCGAGCTGGAAGCGGTTGACGCCGACGACGACGCGCTCGCCGGAGTCGGTCTCCTGGGCGACCCGGTACGCGGAGCGCTCGATCTCGCCCTTCTGGAAGCCGTGCTCGATGGCGTTGACCGCGCCGCCAAGCTCCTCCACCTTGGCCATCAGCTCCAGGACGGCGTCCTCGACGTCGTCGGTCATCTTCTCCACGACGTAGGAGCCGGCGAAGGGGTCCACGGTGGCGGTCACGTCGGTCTCGTAGGCGAGGACCTGCTGGGTGCGCAGGGCCAGGCGCGCCGACTTGTCGGTGGGCAGCGCGATGGCCTCGTCGAAGGAGTTGGTGTGCAGCGACTGCGTACCGCCCAGAACCGCGGCGAGTCCCTGCACGGCGACGCGGACCAGATTGACCTCGGGCTGCTGGGCGGTCAGCTGCACACCCGCCGTCTGCGTGTGGAAACGCAGCATCAGCGACTTCGGATCACGCGCGCCGAACTCCTCGCGCATCACCCGCGCCCAGATCCGGCGGGCCGCGCGGAACTTGGCGACCTCCTCCAGGATCGTCGTACGCGCCACGAAGAAGAACGACAGACGGGGCGCGAAGTCGTCCACGTCCATCCCGGCCGCGACCGCCGTGCGCACGTACTCGATACCGTCCGCCAGCGTGAACGCGATCTCCTGCGCGGGCGAGGCACCCGCCTCCGCCATGTGGTAGCCGGAGATCGAGATCGTGTTCCACTTCGGGATCTCGGCCCGGCAGTACTTGAAGATGTCCGCGATCAGCCGCAGCGACGGCTTCGGCGGGAAGATGTACGTGCCCCGCGCGATGTACTCCTTCAGCACGTCGTTCTGGATCGTGCCGGTCAGCCGGTCCGCACTCACCCCCTGCTCCTCGGCCACCAGTTGGTACAGCAGGAGCAGCAGCGCGGCCGGGGCGTTGATCGTCATCGACGTCGACACCCGGTCCAGCGGGATGCCGCCGAACAGCACCCGCATGTCGTCCACCGAGTCGACCGCCACACCGACCTTGCCGACCTCACCGTGCGCGATCGGCGCGTCGGAGTCGTGACCCATCTGGGTGGGCAGATCGAAGGCCACCGACAGACCCATGGTGCCGTTGGCGATCAACTGCTGGTAACGGGCGTTCGACTCCGTCGCCGTACCGAAACCCGCGTACTGACGCATCGTCCACGGCCGGCCCGTGTACATCGACGGGTACACACCCCGGGTGAAGGGGTACCTCCCCGGCTCGCCCAGCCGCTCGGCCGGGTCCCAGCCCTCCTGGGCGTCGGGCCCGTAGACCGGTTCGATGGGCAGTCCGCTCTCGGTGGACCGAGCACTGCCCGACTCGCGTGCCATGGTGTGTCGCCTCCCGCTGAGCACCTGTTCGAACCGACCGGACCACCGACTCCTACTCGCCAGTACGGCCGATCCTCCGACGGACTGTATCCGCGCGCCCGCAACCGGTGGAGCGGCGCACGCTGGGACCTTGCTCACAGCCTCCAAGCGGTCCCGGTCACAACAATGCCGCTCCGTTCAGGCGGCGTCATCCGCGGGGAACATCTCAGGGGACATCCGTGCGGAGCCGTGGGACGACGGGGGGCCGTGATGCGTGAGGCGAGCATGGGGAACGCGGGGAGGGCGGCCGCCCTCGCCCTGGGGGCCGCGCTGGTGGCGGCCGGTTGCACCGTGCAGGGCACGGGTGCGGACGGCAAGGGGCACTCGCCGGTGCGCATAGACGTCACCGGCGCCCCGCCGAAGCACACGCCGGCCGAGGACCGGCCGTCGGGCGGGCCGCCGTCGGGTGAACCACGTACGGACGGGCCACGTTCACCCGAGCCGCGTACGGACGAGCCGCGTGCGGACGAACCTCGTTCCGACCCCGACCCGCTCCCGGCCCGGGTGCTGTGGACGCGCGGCGACTCCGGCCGGGACGTGCGCGAACTCCAGGCCCGGCTGCGTCAGGTCGAGTGGCTGGTCGACGGGCCCACCGGGACGTACGACGACCTGACCGAGCGCGCGGTGAGCGGCTTCCAGGGCAAGCGCGGGCTGTCGAGGACGGGCAGGACGGACACCGTGACCTGGCAGCGGCTGCTGGGCATGACGCGCGAGCCCGGCAAGTGGGACCTGTACCTGATGGGCGGGCAGCCGGCCGCCGCGCCCGACCCTCGCTGCACGACCGGCCGGGTGCTGTGCGTCAGCAAGTCGAGCCGGACGCTGCGCTGGATGGTCGACGGCCGGACCGTCTCGACGATGGCGGTGCGCTTCGGCTCGCAGCGCACACCGACCCGCGAGGGCGTCTTCGAGGTGTACTGGAAGTCCCGCGAGCACTGGTCGACGCTCTACGACACGGCCATGCCCTACGCGCTGTTCTTCAGCGGGGGCCAGGCCGTGCACTACTCGTACGACTTCGCGGCCCGCGGCTACGCGGGAGCTTCGCACGGCTGCGTCAACGTACGGGACGAAGCGGCGGTCAAGGATCTGTTCGCGCAGGTGAGGAACGGCGACAAGGTCGTCGTGTACCGGTGAGGCGCGGGGCGGGGTGAATGGGGCGCGGGCGGGACCGGGGGAACGTGTCCCGCCCGCGCCAGGTGCACGAGCCGCAGGTACGGGGGGAACCCCGGCTCGGTGCGGAAGCCGATGACCAGTCGGCTCACTCATTACTGCGCCCGGGTGGCCGAAAGTGTCACACCCGTGGGGCACGATTCCCTGTCGCCGGTGAAAGCGCAGGTCAGGGGGCGGAAGGCGGAGGAGGCGTGCCGCTGGGGGCGGACGGCGTCGGGGCCGGTCGGAGCGGCGCGGCGGTCGTCGTCGTCTTCGTCCTTGGCGTCGTCGCCCTTCCTCCCGCCCTTCTCCTTGCCGTCCTCGTCGCCCCTGTCGTCCTTGGCGTCTTTCTCGGTCCTGTCGTTCTTGTCGCGGCGGTCGGTCCTGTCGTCGCCGTCGCCGCCACCCGTCCGGAGTCCGCCGTCCCGGCCGTCGGCTCCGGTGACGGCGAGGAGGTGCTTGCAGTACTTCCCGACCCGCGACGAGCCGCCGGCCGCCTCCTTCAGGGCGCGCCGGTGGGCGCCGTCGACGTCCTTGCCGGCCCGCACCTTGCGGCACATCGCGACGTGGCCGGAACGCCGGGCGTCGGCACCGGCGGTCCCCCGGTCGTCCGAGTCCCGGCGCTCCGGGCTCCGGTTCGCCGCGGTGCCGCCGTCGCCCGGGGTGTCCGTGCCGGGCGTGCCCGAGGGGGTGCCGTCGGGCACCGCCCCGCCCTGCGCGCCGTCCATCGGGGAGGGCGAGAGGAGCGGACGGTCGGGGGACACGGCGGCCGAGGCGCTGGCGCCGGGTTCCGGTTGGGTGCGGTCGAACAGCACTCCGGTTCCGGCCGCGACGGCGACCCCGCCGATCATGCCGACGGTCAGCGCGGCGACCAGGCCGAGCCGCAGGGGCCGGCTCCAGCCGGGGCGCCGGGGGCCGTCGCCGGGCGGGCCGATCCGTACCAGACCGGCGTCGGAGGGCCGGGTCGCGGTGCCGGTCGCGAGCGCGCCCGGAGCTCCCGCGGAGAGGTCGGTTCGTTCGGCGTACGCCTTGCGGAAAGCGGCCAACGCGGCTGCCTCGCCGGGGAGTTCGTCGGCGGTCGGCGGGGGCGGGGTGGAGAGCGCGCCCAGGGCCAGGGCGAGCCGTTCGGCGCGTTCGCGGTCCGTGGGGCGGACAGCGTCCGGTGACTCTCCGCGCAGCAAGAGCTCCGCTGTTTCGCGGTCCAGCCACTTGTCCTGCTTGTCGGCCATCACATGTCCTTCTGCGTCCGCGCACGCGTATGCGTCACACTGGCGGACGTCACCGCACGACCGCGCGGTTCTCGCTGCGGCGGCAGGGCGTCCAGCCCGCCGCCGGATTCCGCATCGCAGGAGAGCAGTTCGGCCAGCCGCTTCAGGCCGCGGTGCGCGGCGGTGCGGACGGCTCCGGGCCGCTTGCCGAGCGTCTCGGCGGCGCTCTTGGCGTCGAGGCCCACCACCACGCGCAGGACGACGGCCTCGGCCTGATCCTGGGGCAGCCGGGCGATGAGCGAGAGGGTGCTGTCGGTGGCCAGGGCCTCCATGGCCTCGCCCGCGGTGTCGGACTCGGCGGGCCTGCCGGCCAGCTCCGTCTCGTCACCGCCGATCGCGGGCCGGCGACCGCGCATGCGGATGTGGTCAAGGGCCCGGTTGCGGGCGATCCGGGCGGCCCAGCCGCGGAACCGGTCGGCGTCCCCGTCGAACCGCTCCAGGTCGCGGGCGATCTGCAGCCAGGCCTCGGACGCCACGTCCTCGGCGTCGTGATCGCCGACGATCGTCCTCACGTACCCGAGCAGCCGCGGATGCACGGCGCGGTACACAGTCCGGAACGCGCTCTCGCTCCCGTCCTGTGCCGCACGCAGCGCGGCGGTCAACTCCGCGTCGTCCCCCAGCACCGAGAAGCCTTTCTGCGCCTAAACCGGCGCCGCTCTCGCGGACGTGGTCCTCGCCGTCGTGGTTTCGCCGTTGGTGGTTGCGGTGGTCTCCCGCAACCCCATCGCGGGAGCGAGCCCCCCGCTGGTCGGCACGAATGGCACGTTACGTCTTGAAACCGCCACTCGTCCATGTCCCGATCGCATTGCCGTACAAGATGCAACTAACCCGTGACGCGGTGAGGTGTGACAGAAAACGCACTCCCGGCGCTGAAGGGAGTACGGGCCGCCGCGCGGCCCGTGCCGCGCGACGGCCGGGGCCTCTCCTGTGGGGGGTGGCGGCCCCGGCCGTTGCCTCGGCGAGCGGACGGGGCCGCCCTCACAGGTTGGTCGTCGCGTCCCGGCACAGCAGCCGGAGCGAACCGTGACCGGCGAAGCAGCGACGGGCCTCGTCGACCGGGTCCCACAGCCGGCCGTCGGGGGTGCGGACCCAGTGGTCGCCCCCGGTCGCCCACCACTCGCCGCCGGACTCCCGCGCGATCACCTCACCGGCGTAGGCGCCCAGGCCGCGCAGCGCGGTCTCCACGGCGGCGTAGGGCGCCCCCTCGCGGCGGATGCCGTCGATCACGCGGTCGACGCGCCACAGGCTCTGCGCCGAGTAGTCGAGGCGCAGCCGGGCGCCCTCGCGCATCGTGGCCACCGCGTCCGCCGCCCACCGCACCGGCTTCGCGGCGGCCGACGGCCGGTTCTCCTGCTGGGTCGTCAATCCGCTGGTCACAGTCGTCATATGGGCTAGAGCGCCGCCGGGCGGAGTTTCGTCACAGGCTCGCGGGGGCCGTTCCGCAACCGGCGCAGGACCACCCCACCTCCGCCACGTCCGCCGCACCGCCGCCGCGCGTTCGCCGCACGACCGTCACAGGCGGGCGTCCCGCCCGCGGGCCCGGCGGGACACCACGGCGCGCAGGACCCGGCGCCCCTCCGTGGAGACCTCGAGGGCGGGGCGCAGCCCGGCCGGGCCGTGCGCGGCGAGCAGGTCCAGGACGGTGACCTGGCGGCGCAGCTCGCCCGCGACGAGCGGTGCCGGCCGGTTCGTGTCCGCCGCCGGGTCCAGGAGCCGGTGGACGCGCAGTGCGGCGGCGGAACAGGCGTCGGCCCAGGTCCGCAGCGCCGGGCCGGAGCACGCGTCCGGCGCGTCGGCCAGCATCACGCGGGCCAGCAGCACGGCCTCGTCCTCGCCCTCGCCACCGGTTCCCGCGAGTGTGGCGCGCACCTGCGCCAACTCCCCCGCCCAGTCGGGTTCGGCGTCGTCGGCGAGGGTGGCCCACAGGGGTCTGAGGACCTCGTCGTCGCCGTCGAGGAGCGGCAGACAGCGATCCAAACAAGCCAGTCCGCTCGCGGCGAGTCCGCGTGTGTCGGCCTGTGCGATCAGTTCCACCAGGCTCATCGGTTGCCTCCCTGTTCCCGCCGATTCGCCCCGCTCACCACCACGGAGCCCACACTGACCCTTACAGCGTGCGACGACCCGGGAGTGTCACAGCGGGACGACGCCCAGCCGGTCGAGGAACCGGAAGAAGAGTTTTTCGGCCACCGGACCGGAGTCGTCGCCCCCGGCGTCCGCACCGGCGGCCGGTTCCGCCGCGAGCACCTCCGCCAGGTCCACGGTGCTCGCGGTGCGCCCCGCCTCGGCGGCCCAGGCGACGGCGCGTTCGGCGGCGTCCCGGGGCTCCAGGAAGTAGTCCTCCAGCGTGAGCCCGTCCCGTTCGGCGCCCAGGTACCCGGCCATCGCGGACCGCGCCAGACAGGTCGTCCACGCCCCGCTCTCGGGCGCCGCGGCCTCCACGACCACGCAGTCGCTGTCCATGACGTACCCGAACAGGGCGGGGGCGCCGGTCTGTGCGGCCAGGTCGTTCATGTTGCCGACGTCTCCGTCGCCGCCCGGGAACTCCCACACCTGCCAGCCGTCCGGCGCGGACTGACGCAGCGCCATGTCCGCGGCGCCGGCCAGCGCGTCCAGTTCGGCCAGCGGCCGCGCGCCGCGGCCCACGACGAAATAGCCCCAGTACCCCATGTCCCGGTTCCCCCCCGGTCTCGGTTCGGCTGCCCAAAGACCACCACAGCCGTACGGGAGTTCGCAGCCGGATAGGACAATCTCGTATCAGTCGAGCCGGTTCGCCAGCGAGCTGAAGTCGGCCCAGGACAGGTCGGGTTCGCCGGGGTCCCACAGCTTCTGGACCGTCGCCGCCAGCGGCAGCTTGATGCCCTCGGCGACCTGCGCCTGCGTCTGCGCGCTCGGGATGTCGCCCCAGACCGCGAAGCTGCCGCCGAGTATCTGGTCGTCGTACTTGGCGTCGACGGCCGTGGTGCCGCGGATGACGCGCGGGGTCCACTGCTCGTAGATGCGCTCGCCGGTCGGGTAGACGAAGGTCTGCGGCTCGCCGAGCACGTAGTAGAGGAACTCGTCGTTGTAGTTGAGGACCTGGCGCCCCTCGGCGAGGTACTCGGTGGGCGGCCGGGCGCCGATCTCCTTGCCGGTCCAGTAGGCGACCTTGATGTCCTTCGACGGTTCGACGGACGTGTCCTTGAAGAAGCCGTCGTTCCAGGCGCGCGGGACGCGGTCGTGGGCCTGCACCGTCTTGGCGCGGTCGTTCAGCCACTGGGTGGTGAGGTCGGCGACGGTGCCGCCGGAGCCGTAGGCCTCGCGGGCGGCGGCGGCCAGGTCCGGGTAGGACGCCTCGGGGTCGGGCACCACGAGCGCCTGGTACTCGTCGGCGCCCAGGTGGAACTGGGAGCCGGGGAAGAGGTCGGCGTACTCGTTCAGCAGGTCGTCGACGATCTCGGCGGACTCGGGCTTGGAGATGTCGATGGCGCCGCGCGTCGGCGTGCCCTGCGCGTTGCGCAGCTGGAGGTCCGGGTGGGCGGCGATCACGGCGCCGAGGTGGCCGGGCGAGTCGATCTCGGGAACGACGGTGATGTGGCGCGAGGCGGCGAGATCGATGATCTCCTCCATCTCCGCCTTGGTCAGGTGGTCGTCGGAGACGATCTCGGGGTGCGAGTCGGACTCGATGCGGAAGGCCTGGTCGTCGGAGAAGTGCAGGCCCAGTTCGTTGAACTTGAGGTCGCCCAGCTCGCGTATCCGGTCCTTGATCCAGTCGGCGTCGTAGTGCTTGCGGGCGATGTCGAGCGAGAAGCCGCGCTTCGGCTTGGCGGGCTCGTCCTTCACCACGCCCTCCGGCGCGGTGCCGCCGCCGTCCACGGCCTGCTTCAGGGTGCGGGTGCCGTAGTAGACACCGGCCTCGGCCGGCCCGCTCACGGTGACCCTGCCGTCGCGCACGGTCATGGTGTACGACTCGGGGTTCGCGCCGTTGTCGGCCTTGACGTCGAGGAGCACGTCCCCGGCGCGTTCGTCGTCCTTCTCCCCCGCGTACGTCAGCCCGAGGTCACCGGCGATCTGCCGTCCCTCGTCGGCGAGGGCGGCGTCGGCGACGACGACGCGGTGCTCCTTCTCCGGCTGCCAGCCGGGGCCGCGGGCCGCGGTGTGCTCACGTACGGCGGGTATGGTGCGCGGTTCCTCGGACAGCGGGTAGGAACGGCTCGGACTGGGCGCGGCCGCCTCCGCGGGGGACCGCGCGGCCTGGCCGCCCGGCCCGCCGTCGCCGTCTCCGTCGGTGGCCCACAGGCCGACTCCCACACCGAGCGAGGCGACCACCGCACCGGCGATCACGGCCCGCTGCCTCACCTTGTTCGCCGGTATCCGGCGTCCGTGCTCGCTCACGGCGCCAACCTAAGCGCGCCGCTGCCGCAATGCGTCCACCACATGTTCTGAAACTCTCCCGTTCGGGTGAAATTCGGGCATCGGTCGGACACGTCATGCCGTCACTCGATAACGTGACGCCACATCCTTCGCACACGAGGACCACGCTGCCTGTGCACCGTCTCCCAGATCTCTCCGGCCGAGTGGCCATACCGGTACCGGTGCAAACACGCGCCACTCCGGCAACGCACTCATCACTGGACCGCTTCAACACGGCCCCCGCCGACGAAGCCGCCCGGACCCTCCTGGCGTGCCTGGGCAGCCACGACTGGGCCCACCGCCTGACGGCCCACCGCCCCTACCCGGACCTCCCCGCCCTCCTCGCGGCGGCGGACGAGGCGGCCTACGACCTGACGCCGACGGCCCTGACGGAGGCCCTGTCGGCGGAGACCCAGCCCGCCCTCCCCGCCGACACCTACGCGGCGGCCCACACGGCCCTGAGCGCGGCCCACGCGGCCTACGAGTCCCGCTTCGGACATGTGTTCGTCATCTGCCTGGACGGCTTGAACCCCGACGAGTCACTGGACCGGGTACTGGCAGCCATCCGGTCACGATTGGCAAACGATCCTGACGAGGAACGCCTGGTGGCAGCAGAGGAACTCCGCCGCCTGGCAAGAGCACGGCTGAGCAGCACCCTCCAGGCGCGCGGGGAACGGCGCGACCAGCCACACACCACGCGTACCCGGCAAAGCACCCAAACCCCCACCCCCTGAGCCGCCGCACTGCTCCTTTGAGTGCAACTTTGATCACACAGGCAGGCCCCCCGTAAGCGCCGCAGGCAACCGTCGCTACCATGCTGGGGGCCGGTGGACCGTACCCGGCCGGGCCCGACCGACAAGGAAAGCCGGCGCGGCCCCAATCCCCGCTCCCGGAGGAAATTTCCGTGCCGGCTGGAACGCTGTACCGCGGCCGGGAAGGAATGTGGTCCTGGGTGGCTCATCGAGTCACCGGCGTCCTCATTTTCTTCTTCCTGTTCGTTCACGTGCTGGACACCGCTCTCGTGCGGGTGTCCCCCGAGGCCTACGACACCGTCGTGGCCACGTACAAGACGCCGATCGTCGCGCTGCTGGAGTACGGCCTCGTCGCCGCCATCCTCTTCCACGCGCTCAACGGCCTGCGTGTCATCGCCGTCGACTTCTGGGTCAAGGGCGCCCGCTACCAGAAGCAGATGCTCTGGACCGTCGTCGCCCTGTGGGTCGTGCTGATGATCGGGGCGATCTACCCCGTCCTCGGTCACGCCGCTCGTGAACTGTTCGGGAGCTGACGCCAATGTCCACGACTGAATCCCCCGCATCCGGGATCGGCCCCGTCGAGGGCGCCTCCCTCTACACGGTCGACAACCCGGCGCCGCTGATCGAAGCCCCCCGCGCGCGGACGAAGAAGACCCCGAAGTCCACCCGTGGCAACTTCGAGATGGTCGCCTGGCTCTTCATGCGCCTGTCCGGCGTGGTGCTGGTCGTCCTGGTCATCGGGCACCTGCTCATCCAGCTGGTGCTGGACGGCGGTGTCTCGAAGATCGGTTTCGCCTTCGTGGCCGGCCGCTGGGCCTCGCCGTTCTGGCAGGTCTGGGACCTCCTGATGCTCTGGCTCGCGATGCTGCACGGCGCGAACGGCCTGCGCACGGTCATCAACGACTACGCGGAGCGCCCCAACACCCGGCTGTGGCTCAAGGGCCTGCTCTACACCGCCACGGTGTTCACCATCCTGCTGGGCACGCTGGTGATCTTCACCTTCGACCCGAACATCCGCTAGGCACGGGGCTGCGAAAATCATGAAGGTACACAAGTACGACACCGTCATCGTCGGCGCCGGTGGCGCCGGCATGCGCGCGGCCATCGAGTCGACGAAGCGCAGCCGCACCGCCGTCCTGACGAAGCTCTACCCCACCCGCTCCCACACGGGCGCCGCGCAGGGCGGCATGGCCGCCGCGCTGGCCAACGTGGAGGAGGACAACTGGGAGTGGCACACCTTCGACACGGTCAAGGGCGGTGACTACCTGGTCGACCAGGACGCCGCCGAGATCCTGGCGAAGGAGGCCATCGACTCGGTCCTCGACCTGGAGAAGATGGGCCTGCCGTTCAACCGGACGCCCGACGGGACGATCGACCAGCGCCGCTTCGGCGGGCACAGCCGGAACCACGGCGAGGCTCCCGTCCGCCGCTCCTGCTACGCGGCCGACCGCACCGGCCACATGATCCTCCAGACGCTGTACCAGAACTGCGTGAAGGAGGGCGTGGAGTTCTTCAACGAGTTCTACGTCCTGGACCAGCTGATCACCGAGGTCGACGGCGTCAAGAAGTCGTCCGGTGTGGTCGCGTACGAGCTGGCGACCGGCGAGATCCACGTCTTCCAGGCGAAGTCCGTGATCTACGCCTCCGGCGGCACCGGCAAGTTCTTCAAGGTGACCTCCAACGCGCACACGCTCACCGGTGACGGCCAGGCGGCCGTGTACCGGCGCGGGCTGCCGCTGGAGGACATGGAGTTCTTCCAGTTCCACCCGACCGGCATCTGGCGCATGGGCATCCTGCTGACGGAGGGCGCCCGCGGTGAGGGCGGCATCCTCCGCAACAAGGACGGCGAGCGCTTCATGGAGAAGTACGCGCCGGTCATGAAGGACCTCGCGTCCCGTGACGTCGTCTCCCGCTCCATCTACACGGAGATCCGCGAGGGCCGCGGCTGCGGTCCCGAGGGCGACCACGTCTACCTGGACCTCACCCACCTCCCGCCGGAGCAGCTGGACGCCAAGCTCCCGGACATCACGGAGTTCGCGCGGACCTACCTCGGCATCGAGCCCTACACGGACCCGATCCCGATCCAGCCCACCGCGCACTACGCCATGGGCGGCATCCCGACCAACGTCGAGGGTGAGGTCCTGGCGGACAACACCACCGTCGTCCCGGGCCTGTACGCGGCCGGCGAGGTGGCCTGCGTGTCGGTGCACGGCGCCAACCGCCTGGGCACCAACTCGCTGCTCGACATCAACGTCTTCGGCCGCCGGGCCGGCATCGCCGCCGCCGAGTACGCCCAGAAGGCGGAGTTCGTCGAGCTGCCCGCCGACCCGGAGTCCCTGGTCGTCGAGCAGATCGAGCGGCTGCGCTCCTCCACCGGCACCGAGCGGGTGGCGACGCTCCGCCGCGAGCTGCAGGAGTGCATGGACGCCAACGTCATGGTGTTCCGCACCGAGCAGACGATCAAGACGGCCGTCGAGAAGATCGCCGAGCTGCGCGCCCGCTACAAGAACGTGTCGATCCAGGACAAGGGCCGGCGGTTCAACACCGACCTGCTGGAGGCCGTCGAGCTGGGGAACCTGCTCGACCTGGCCGAGGTGATGGCGGTGTCCGCCCTCGCCCGCAAGGAGTCGCGCGGCGGTCACTACCGCGAGGACTTCCCCAACCGCGACGACGTCAACTTCATGCGCCACACCATGGCGTACCGCGAGGTGGGCGACGACGGCGCCGAGTCCATCCGGCTCGACTACAAGCCGGTCGTCCAGACCCGCTACCAGCCGATGGAGCGTAAGTACTGATGGCTACCCCTGTCATGGAGAAGAGCGACTCGGCCCCCGAGCCCGGCTTCGCCGACTCCCCCTACATCACGGTCACCTTCCGCGTCCGCCGGTTCAACCCGGAGGTCGCGGCCGAGGCCGCCTGGGAAGACTTCCAGCTGGAGATCGACCCGAAGGAGCGTGTCCTCGACGCGCTGCACAAGATCAAGTGGGACCTCGACGGAAGCCTGACCTTCCGCCGCTCCTGCGCGCACGGCATCTGCGGGTCGGACGCCATGCGGATCAACGGCAAGAACCGGCTGGCCTGCAAGACGCTGATCAAGGACCTCAGCCCCGAGAAGCCGATCACGGTCGAGCCCATAAAGGGCCTGACGGTCCTCAAGGACCTGGTCGTCGACATGGAGCCGTTCTTCCAGGCGTACCGGGACGTGATGCCCTTCCTGATCACGAAGGACACCAACGAGCCGACGCGCGAGCGCCTGCAGACCGCCGAGGACCGCGAGCGCTTCGACGACACCACGAAGTGCATCCTGTGCGCCGCCTGCACGTCCTCGTGCCCGGTGTTCTGGAACGACGGGCAGTACTTCGGTCCCGCCGCGATCGTGAACGCCCACCGCTTCATCTTCGACTCGCGCGACGAGGCCGGCGAGCAGCGGCTGGAGATCCTCAACGACCGCGACGGCGTCTGGCGCTGCCGCACGACCTTCAACTGCACGGACGCCTGCCCGCGCGGCATCGAGGTCACCAAGGCGATCGCGGAGGTGAAGCGGGCGCTGATCACGCGCCGCTTCTGACCCGCGGGACGACCGCCACGGCCGAGGGCCCCGATCCACGTGATCGGGGCCCTCGGCCGTCCTACGGGCGGGTCAGCCGCGCAGCGGGCGGCCTTCCTTGTCCGTGCGGTCGTTGCTGACCAGGAAGATGATGCCGTCGATCAGCGCCCAGAAGCCGAGGCCGCCGCAGGTGAGCAGCTGGGCCACACCGACACCGACGGAACCGACGTAGAAGCGGCCGATGCCCAGGGTGCCCAGGAAGAGCTGGAGGATGCCGGCGACGATCTTCGACTTGTCGGAGTAGGGGCGGCCCTGCGGGTCGACGCCGTAGGGAGCGGTGGGGTTCGGGGGAACGGTCATGGTGTGGTGCTCCTGGGGAGATGTGGGACGGACCGGGGCGGTATGGCCCCGGCGGCCCAGGAGGGGACACCGCTGATCGCACGCTCGACGCACGGCGGCTCACGTCAATGACGTGGCCGTCCCCCCTCTGTGCGTCACGAAGCGTAGGAGACGTGTGGGTCAGTTGGGAAATATTATGATCCAACGTTCCCATTTCGTGATCATTGATCACGCGACGTTGCGAACGACCGTCCAGGCCACCGCCGTCAGCAGGATCAGCGCCTGACCCCACGGGGCGATCCGGGGCCGGTAGAACCGGCCGCGCAGGCCCTCCACCGTCCAACGGGCCCACAGCGCCAGCGCGAACGGCGCGGCGAGCAGCAGGGCGCGGTTGTCCAGCCAGGCCGCGGCGAAGTGACCGTGCATCAGGTCGTAGACCATGCGCGTGGCGCCGCAGGCCGGGCAGAGCAGCCCGGTGACGAAGCGGAACGGGCACTGGGGCAGCGGGTGGCCGCCCTCGTGCGGATCGGTGCCCCACAGGTACCCCGCACCGGCGGCGCCCGCGACGAGCACCCCGAGGGGTGCGGCCGCGGGATGCCACTGACGCCGTCGCCGGCCGGGTGGTGCGCAGCGCGCGGTGTCAGCCACGCAGGACGCGGCCCTGGTCGTCCGTGCGGTCGTTGCTGACCAGGTACATGATGCCGTCGATCAGCGCCCAGAAGCCGAGGCCGCCGCAGGTGAGCAGCTGGGCCACGCCTATCCCCACGGAGCCGACGTAGAAGCGGCCGATGCCGAAGCTGCCGAGGAAGAGCTGGAGCACACCGGCGACGATCTTCGACTTGTCTGAGTACGGGCGGCCGTAGGGGTCGTAGCCGTAGGGGGCGCTCGGGTCGGTGGCGTAGTAGCCCGGCGCCGGCGGGGGGTAACCAGGGGTCTGGTAGCCGGGAGCGCCCTGCGGGTAGCCGGGGGTCTGGTAGCCGCCGGGCGGGGGCTGCTGGCCACCCTGGGGATAGCCGTAGGGGCCGGGCTGCCCGGCGGGGCCGGAGCCCTGGTTCGGGTAGCCGTAGCCGGGCGGCTGGGAAGGCTGGGGCGGCTGCTCGCTCACAGTGGGGTCACTCCTGGTCGACTTCGGAAACTGCCGGTCATATTGCAGGACCGGAGCCGCACAAGAGAAGTCGGGGGCGGGAACGGCCGTCCGCCCGGGCGGGTGACCGCGCGGCACTGTCGCCGCCGCGTCCGTCCACCGGGGCCCGCACACACCTAATCTGACGTCATGTCAGATCATGAGTCGTACGAACTGCTCGGGTTCGACAACGTGCTGCTGCCCGTCGGGAACCTCGGCGAGGCCGTCGACTTCTACGAGCGGGCCGGGTTCACGGTCGCCTACCGGCTCGACGAGGCCGGGATCGCGCTGCTGAAGGTGGGGGGCGAGACACCCGGGCTGCTGCTGCGGGTGGAGGAGGAGTTCTGGCGGCAGCCGCCGCTGTGGCCCTCCGCGCGGGTGTGGCTGGAGACGACCGACGCCCGCACCGCCGCCACGGCGCTGCGGGAGGCCGGGGTGCCGCCGCTCGACGAGCCGTTCCCCGTCGCCACCGGCTGGACCGTCGAGTTCGCCGACCCGTGGGGCAACGTCATCGGCCTGACGGACTACTCCAAGCGTCCGGAACTGGGCCGTCGCCCCTGAGCGACTTCCGGCTTGAACGTGTTCAAAAACGGGTCTACAGTCAGTCCTGTCAGCGTTTTGAACGCGTTCAAGAAGGGGTGGGGCATGGACCGCACCGTCATCGCCTACGTCATCTACCTGGCCGTCAGCATCGGACTGACCGTCTGGGTGGCCCGCACGCTCAGCCGCAACGGACGGGTCTTCCTCGCCGACGTCCTGCACGGCAACGAGAAGCTGGCCGACGCCGTCAACCACCTGCTGGTGGTCGGCTTCTACCTGGTCAACCTCGGCTTCGTCGCGCTCTACCTGAGCGACGACGCGACCATCACCGACACCCGCGGCATCTTCGAGGCGCTCTCGACCAAGCTCGGCGTGGTGCTCCTGGTGCTCGGCGTGATGCACCTGGGCAACGTCTACGTGCTCAACAAGATCCGGCGGCGCGGCCTGATGGAGCGGGAGCAGGTGCCGCCGGTCCCGCCGCAGGGCTGGGTGGCCCCGACGGCCGGAGCCTGAGCCGATGGCTCCCGCCACCGGGACGGCCGGCGCCCCCGTGCGCCGGCTCACCGTCCTCTACGACGCCGAGTGCTCCCTGTGCACCCACGTACGGGACTGGCTGCTGCGTCAGCCCCACCTGGTGAAGCTGGAACTGGTCCCGGCCGGGTCGGACGAGGCGCGCGGGCTCCTGCCCGGCCTCGACCACGCGGCCACCCTCGACGAGGTCACCGTCGTGGGCGACGCCGGTCAGGTCTACCGGGGCGCGGCCGCCTGGATCGTCGTCCTGTGGGCCCTGCGCGAGCACCGCGCCCTCGCCCACCGGCTCAGCACGCCCGCCGGCGCCCGGCTGGCCCGCGGGGCGGTGCTGGCCGCCGCGAAGTGGCGGGGCGGACGACGGCAGTGGGGCGGCAACGGGTACCGGCGCGCCGACGGCTGGGTCTACGAACCCGGGCTCGGCTGGATGTACGCCGGACCCGGGTGTGCCGACGGCACCTGCGCCACTGGATAGGCTCTGTACCCGTGCCTGCGACCAACGACGGCCCCGACGACGGCGCCCCCCTCACCAAGTCCGAGCAGACCCGCGCGCTGATCCTGGAGACGGCCATGCGGCTGTTCCAGGAACGCGGCTACGACCGGACCACGATGCGGGCCATCGCCCAGGAGGCCGGCGTCTCCGTCGGCAACGCGTACTACTACTTCGCCGGCAAGGAGCACCTGATCCAGGGCTTCTACGACCGGATCGCCGCCGAGCACCAGGCGGCGGTCCGCGAGGTCCTGGCCAAGGAGACGGACCTGGAGGCGCGGCTGGCGGGCGTGCTGAAGGTCTGGCTGGACATCGCCACGCCGTACCACGAGTTCGCCGTGCAGTTCTTCAAGAACGCCGCCGACCCGGACAGCCCGCTCAGCCCCTTCTCCCCCGAGTCGGAGCACGCGCGCCAGGAGGCCATCAGCATCCACCGCGCGGTGCTGGCGGGCGCGAAGACCAAGGTGCCGGAGGAGCTGCGGGACATCCTTCCGGAGCTGATGTGGCTCTCCCAGATGGGCCTCGTCCTGTACTGGATCTTCGACCGGACGGAGGGCCGCGAGCGCAGCTACCGGCTCGCCGAACGCGGCGCCCGGCTCACCGCGCGGGGCGTCGTGCTGGCCCGCTTCCGGGTCCTGCGCCCCCTGGTGCGGGAGGTGCACGAGCTGTTCACCGACTTCCTGCCGGGCATGACGCGGGCACTGCCGGACCCCGGCCGGAAGGCCGACGGGAAGACCCGGGGTCAGGCCTGACGGGACGCCAGCTCGATCACCGTGACGTCCGACTCCGCCCCCACGCGCGTGGGCGGGCCCCAGGCGCCCGCGCCGCGGCTGACGTACAGCTGGGTGTCGCCGTAGCGCTCCAGACCCGCCAGGGTGGGGTTGGCGGCGCCCGCGATGAGGTTGCCGGGCCAGAGCTGGCCGCCGTGGGTGTGGCCGGAGAGCTGGAGGTCGACGCCGTGGTCGACGGCGTCGTGGATCTGCACCGGCTGGTGGGCGAGCAGCACGCACGCCCGCGCCCGGTCCCGGTCACCGAGGGCCTTGGCGTAGTCGGGGCCCTGGCCCTCCTCCTCGCCCGCCACGTCGTTGACGCCGGCCAGGTCGAAGTGGCGCAGCTCGGTGCGGGCGTTCTCCAGCGGGAGCAGTCCGAGCCGCCGCACCTCCTCGACCCACTGCTCGGCGCCGGAGAAGTACTCGTGGTTGCCGGTGACGAAGTACGCGCCGTCCCGCGCCCTCAGGCCGGCCAGCGGGGCCGCCGCCGGGCCGAGGTCCTTCACGCTGCCGTCGACCAGGTCGCCGACGACGGCGATGAGGTCGGGCTGCGTGGAGTTGATCGTGTCGACGACCTTCTGCGCGAAGCCCCGGCCGAGCACCGGGCCGAGGTGGACGTCGCTGACCACGGCGATGCGGTAGCCGTGCGCCGCGCGCGGGAGCTTGGCCAGCGGCACGGTGACCCGCTTCACCGAGGGGCCGTTCAGCACGCCGTACGTGCCGTAGCCGACCGTCCCGACGGCCGCCGCGGCGGCGGCACCGGCGACGACGCGGGAGACGAAGAGGCGGCGGGAGGGGAGGGCGAGCGGGCTGTCGGGCGCCTCGGGCGGCTGCGGTCCCCCGGGTGGCCGGGGCGGCTCGGTCGCCCGGCCCGGCTCGGCGGGCTCCGGCTGCTCGGGCGGGGCCGTGGCGGCGGGTATCCGCTCCTGGTCCGCGGCCTCGGGCCGCGGCGGCTCCGCGCCGCTCCGCCGCACCGCCCTGCGCTCCAGGAAGCGCCGCAGCAGCGGGCGGACGACCTCGCCCGCCAGCAGCGCGAGGAGCAGGTAGACGGAGAGCGCCAGCCACAGGAAGCCGGGCCAGGCCAGCACCTGCTGGAGCCAGAAGGGGGCGCCCGCACGCTCGGCGACCAGGGCACCGACGGCCAGCACCCAGCCCCCGGCGATCACCGCCCCGCCGGCCCGGCGCCCCGGGCCCGGGCCCGGGGTGGTGTCACGGAACAGGCGCCGCCACACGTACCAGTTGGACGTCACGAGGACGCTCACCACTGCCAGCGCGACCAGCGCGAAGACGACCACCATGCCGCCGTATCCCCTCGGTTGTGACGTCCGCGACGTCTATGAGCTTCGGCGCAGTACGCGCACCGAACGCAACCCGATGCCTCCGACGACCGTCCCCAATACGAAGGAGACGACGGCGAGCAGCAGGTGCACCCAGAAGTACGCCGTGGGGTCGCCGTCCTCGAAGGCGAGCCCGCTGCTGTCCTTGATCAGGTTTTTGACGAAAGTGATCCAGATGATCCAGCTCCACACCCCGAAAGCGAGCAGGAACCAGGAGACGGGGCGGCTGAGCTTCATGGTTTCAGTATCGCCGCACGCTGTCCTGAACCGTGCGCGGGGTGGGGAGGGGGGTGGGAAGGGCCCGCTCCCGGGAGGTACGTTCTCGCTCGTGCCCGCACCCAAGAAGGCCCTCAGGCGAACCCTGTCGGTCACCTCCGCCTCCCTGACCGCACTCGCCGTGCTCTCCCCCGCCGCCCTCGCGGCCCCCGACCCCTCGAAGAGCCCGACGCCCACTCCCCCCGCGTCGATGTCGACCATGGGCGGCGCGCGGCTGGGGAAGCCGGGCACGCAGGTGGACCTGGCGGGCGGGGCGCCGGTGCTGCCCAAGGACATCACCGCCCGTTCCTGGATCGTGGCCGACGCCGAGTCCGGCGACGTGCTCGCCGCGCACAACGCGCACTGGCGGCTGGCCCCGGCGAGCACCCTGAAGATGCTGTTCGCCGACACGCTGCTGCCGAAGTGGCCGAAGACCACCGAGCACAAGGTGGAGGTCTCCGACCTCGCGGGCATCGGCGCCGGCTCCAGCCTGGTCGGCGTCAAGGAGGAGGAGACCTACACCGTCCACGACCTGTGGCTCGGGGTCTTCCTGCGCTCCGGCAACGACGCCGTGCACGTGCTGTCCGCGATGAACGGCGGCGTCGACAAGACCGTCGCGGACATGAACGAGCACGCCGAGGAGCTCCAGGCCCTCGACACCAACGTGGTCAGCCCCGACGGTTACGACGCGCCGCACCAGGTCTCCTCCGCGTACGACCTGACGCTGTTCGCGCGCTCGGGGCTCCAGAAGAAGGACTTCCGCGAGTACGCCTCGACGGTCCGCGCGAAGTTCCCCGGCCAGACGGAGAAGGACAAGAAGGGCAAGACGACCCGTACCCCCTTCGAGATCCAGAACACCAACCGGCTCCTGGCCGGCGACTCGGACATGGAGGTCTACCCGGGCATCGCGGGCGTGAAGAACGGCAACACCACCAATGCGGGCGCCACCTTCACCGGCGTCGCCGAACGGAACGGCAAGGTGCTGCTCGTCACGGTGATGAACCCGGCCAAGGACGAGCACAACGAGGTCTACAAGGAGACGGCCCGCCTGTTCGACTGGGGCTTCGCGGCGGCCGGGAAGGCGCGGCCGGTGGGCGAGCTGGTCCGGCCGAAGAGCGCCGCACAGGCGAGCCCCGGGCCGGACGCCTCCGGAGAGGCCGGCGGCACCGGGAAGGGCGCGGCGGGCACCGGGCCGGTGGCGGGCGCGACGGCCTCGGACGGCTCCGGCGGGGTCGGGATCGCGGCCGGTGTCACGGCGGGGGTGCTGGTGCTGCTGGCCGGCGGCGCGTTCCTGGTCAACCGGAAGTGGCCGCTGCCGGACCTGGTCCGCCGCCGGACCCGCCCGTGACGTCAGGGGCGTCGGCACCGTCGCCGTCGTCCCCGCTCCCGGCCTCCTGCGCCTTGCTCCCGGTCGCCGTCCAGGAGGCCGCGAACAGCAGCAGCTTCGAGGTGAAGTTGATCCACAGCAGCAGGGCCACGGGGACGCCGAAGGCGCCGTACATGCTCTTCGCCGCGACCCCCTGGATGTAGCCGCTGATCAGCAGCTTCAGCAGTTCGAAGCCGATCGCGCCGATCAGCGCCGCGACGACCAGACGGCGGCGCTCGGGGTGGACGCCGGGGAGCAGCGTCAGCACGTACAGCAGCAGGAGGAAGTCGGCGAGGACGGCCACCGCGAAGGCGGCGATGTAGAGCAGGACGCCGCCGACGCCGCCCTCGGCCAGGCCGATCGAGCGGATGATCCAGCCCACCAGCGCCGAGGCGACGGTGGAGATGGCGACGGTGATCAGCAGCGCGCCGCCGAGACCGATCAGCACGCCGGCGTCCTTGGCCCGGTGCAGGACCGGGTTCTCCTCCTCGTCGGGCAGCTCCCAGACGGCGCGCAGACAGCCCCGGGTGGCCTCGACCCAGCCCATGCCGGTGAAGAGCAGCAGCAGGCCGGAGATGAGGCCGACGGTGCCGGCGTTGTCCACCAGGCCCTGGATGTTCAGCTGGTCGGCGATGCCGGGGATCTGCTCGGCGATCTTGTCCTGGAGCTGGTCCTGCTGCTCCTTGCTGAGCGTGGCGGCGGCCACGGCGGCGGCCAGGCTCAGCAGCGGGAAGAGCGCGACGAAGCTGGTGAAGGTCATGGCGGCGGCCAGCCGTGCCCACTTCACCCGGTCGAGCCGTTCGTACGAGCGCCACGCGTGCGTGGTCATCAGGCGCGCGATCCACGGTCCCACGAGGGGGAGCTTCTTCAGCCAGTCCATGATCCGACCCTGCCCCCGCTCGTCCCGGTCCATGATCTCGTCGGGCCACCGGATCCGTCTGCGGCCCGGAAGACCAGTGTTCTTGTGCCCCAGAAGCGCAGGATCGTGCCCAGGACCATGCCGATTCCGGCGCCGGAGACGGTGTCGGCGCGCTGTGAGGTGAGGCCGAGGCCGTAGTGGCTGACGGTCAGGCACAGCAGTTGCACGCCGGCACCGGCGAGGTTCACCGCGACGAACACGGCGCAGGGGCGCAGTCCCCGGGGGCGGGTGTGCCGGTAGGTGCCCAGCGCGTTGCCCGCGTACGCCACCGCGCAGCCGGCCACGAAGGACAGCGTCTTGGCGCCGAGCGGACCGAGGCCCGCGGGACCGCGCAGGCAGGTGAAGAGGCCGAGGTCGACGGCGTAGGCGAGCAGGCCCACGGAGGCGAAGCCGGCCAGCTCGCGCCGGTCGGCTACCAATTGGCCACCGCCAGGCCGTACATCGCCACCCAGACCACGCCGATCAGCGCGAGCGCCCGGTCGCGCAGGACGACGTCCTCGGGTTCGCCCGCGGTGCCGCGGTCGGCGAAGACGGCGTAGCGCAGGACGGCGAGGACGAAGGCGACCATGGACAGCTGGCGCCAGGGCAGCACGCTGGTGTGCGGGACGCCGCCCTCCTCCATGGCCCACAGGCAGTAGCCGAGGACGGCGACACCGGCCGCGAGCTGCCAGACGAAGCGGAGGTAGCCGGTGGTGTACTCGGTGAGCAGCGCGCGGGTGGCGCCCGCCTGCCCGGCCATCTGGACGGCCTCGGAGTACCGCTTGGCGGCGACCATGAACAGCGCGCCGAAGCCGGTCGTGATGAGGAACCAGCGCGACAGGGGGATGCCGAGCGCGAGTCCGCCGATCATCGCCCGCATCAGGAAGCCGGTGGTGACGACGGCCAGGTCGACGACGAGGACGTGCTTGAGGGTGACGCAGTACGCCAGTTGCATCGCGAGGTAGGCGGTCAGCAGGGCCGCGACGGACGGCGGGCACAGCCAGGCCGCGACGAGGGGCGCGAGAACGCCCAGGAGGCCGCCGACGGCGTACGCGAGCGGCACCGGGACCTGTCCGGCCGCGACCGGGCGGTGCCGCTTGACCGGGTGGGCGCGGTCGGCCTCGGCGTCGCGGGCGTCGTTGACGAGGTAGACGGCGGAGGCGCAGGCGGTGAACAGCACGAAGACCAGGGCGAGCCGGCTCAGCGCGGGCACCGAGAACAGCTCGCCCGCGGCGGCCGGGGCGGCGACGACCAGGACGTTCTTGACCCACTGGCGGGGGCGTGCGGTCCGGAGCAGGCCGCTCAGCACGCCCTTCGCGCGGGGCGTCGCGGGCTCCCCCGGCCGCTGCGGGGCGCGTTGTCCCAGGACGGCCGTGTCAGTCACGGGTGCCTCCTCGCATCCAGCGGGCGCCGAGCCGGGCCGTGAGCGCGCCCAGGGCCGCGCCGGCCGCGACGTCCGAGGGGTAGTGGACCCCGACGACCAGCCGAGAGGCGCACACCGCGGCGGCCAGCGGCCGGACCGCGGGCACGCCGAGCGCGCCGAAGGCGACCGCGGCGGCCGCGGCCGAGGTGGCGTGGGAGCTGGGGAACGAGTGCCGTCCGGCGGTGCGCACCAGGGGCACGACGTGTGCCGGGCGCGGACGGCGCACGACCCGCTTCAGGGCCATGCTGACGACGTGGGCGCCCGCGGTGAGCGCGGTGCCGCGCAGCCAGGCCCCCCGCCGCGCGCGGTCCACTGCGGCTCCGGCGAGACCCGCGGCGAGCCACAGGGCCGCGTGCTCCCCGGCCCAGGACAGGGCGCGTGCGGCGCCGGCCACGCGCGGGTCCGTGCCGCAGGCTCTGAGCGCCGTGACGATCCGGTGGTCCATGTCGTCGAGGTCGTCCATGCCGACTCACTGTTCCCGCCCGCCGGACCGGAAGGACGGCACGATCGAGCGACATACCATTAATCACCCGTTTCGGGTATATGCGTCACGTTTTGGAACTAATCGTTCGCACAGGGGCGATACGGTCACCGGCATGTCTGCCGACACCGACTGGGGTCCCGTCACCGGCTGGGGCCGCACCGCGCCCACCGCGGCCCGTCTGATCCGCCCGCGGACGTACCAGGAGGCCGCCCTGGCCGTCCGGGACTGCGGGGCCCGCGGCGGCATCGCGCGGGGGCTGGGACGGGCGTACGGGGACGCCGCGCAGAACGCGGGGGGCGCCGTGCTGGACATGACCGCCCTGGACCAGGTGCACGCCGTCGACGTCGCCGGCGGCACCGTGCTCTGCGACGCGGGCGTCTCCCTGCACCACCTGATGGAGGTGCTGCTGCCGCTCGGCTGGTTCGTGCCGGTGACGCCCGGCACCCGCTACGTCACGGTCGGCGGGGCGATCGGCGCGGACATCCACGGCAAGAACCACCACGTGTCGGGGTCCTTCGCGCGGCACGTGGTCTCCTTGGAGCTGCTCACCGCCGACGGCGGGGTCCGCACCGTCACCCCGGGCACGCCCCTGTTCGACGCGACCGCCGGAGGCATGGGCCTGACCGGGGTGATCCTCACCGCGACGCTGCGGCTCCACCCGGTCGAGACCGCGCTGATGTCCGTCGACACCGAGCGCGCCGACGACCTGGACGACCTGATGGCCCGTCTGACGGCCACCGACCACCGCTACCGCTACTCGGTCGCCTGGATCGACCTCCTCGCGCGCGGCAGGGCGACCGGCCGCGCGGTGCTCACCCGCGGCGACCACGCCCCGCTGGACGCCCTGCCCGCCCGCTCCCGCGCACGGCGGGCGCCGCTGGCCTTCCGCACCTCCCGCCTCCCGGCCGCCCCCGACCTCGTCCCCGACGGGCTCCTCGGCCGGACCACGGTGGGCCTGTTCAACGAGGTGTGGTACCGCAAGTCCCCCCGGTTCAGCCGGGGCCGGCTCCAGCGGATCTCCACCTTCTTCCACCCCCTGGACGGCGTCCCGCACTGGAACCGGATCTACGGCCGCGGCGGCTTCGTGCAGTACCAGTTCGTCGTCGGCGAGGGCCGGGAGGACGCCCTGCGCCGGATCGTGCGGCGCATCTCGGACCGCCGCTGCCCGTCCTTCCTCGCCGTCCTCAAGCGGTTCGGCGAGGCCGACCCGGGCTGGCTCTCCTTCCCCGTGCCCGGCTGGACCCTGGCCCTGGACATCCCGGCGGGCCTGCCCGGCCTCGGCACCTTCCTGGACGAGCTGGACGAGGAGGTCGCGCGGGCGGGCGGCCGGGTCTACCTCGCCAAGGACTCGCGGCTGCGGCCCGAACTGCTCGCCGCGATGTACCCGCGCCTCGACGACTTCCGCGCGCTGCGCGCGGAGCTGGACCCGCGCGGGGTGTTCGTGTCCGACCTGGCCCGCCGCCTCACCCTCTGACCCCTCTGGAGCTGTCGTGAAGGACGCCTTCGGCCTCCCCCAGTCCCTGCTCGTCCTCGGCGGTACGTCCGAGATCGCGCTCGCCACCGCACGCCGTCTGGTGGCCCGCCGCACCCGCACGGTGTGGCTGGCCGGCCGGCCCTCCCCCGCCCTGGACGCGGCCGCCGAGCAGCTGCGCGGCCTCGGCGCCGAGGTGCGCACCGTCGCCTTCGACGCGCTCGACCCCGAGTCCCACGAGGCGGCGCTCGGCAAGGTCTTCGCCGAGGGCGACGTCGACCTGGTGCTGCTGGCCTTCGGCATCCTGGGCGACCAGGCGCACGACGAGCGCGAGCCGCTGAACGCCGTGCGGGTCGCGCAGACCAACTACACCGGCGCGGTCTCGGCCGGCCTGGTCAGCGCCCGCGCGCTCCAGGCGCAGGGCCACGGCTCCCTGGTCGTGCTCTCCTCGGTGGCCGGCGAACGGGCCAGGCGCGCCAACTTCATCTACGGCTCCAGCAAGGCCGGCCTGGACGCCTTCGCGCAGGGCCTCGGCGACGCGCTGCACGGCACGGGCGTGCACGTCATGGTCGTACGCCCCGGGTTCGTGCGGTCGCGGATGACCGCCGGGATGGAGGAGGCGCCGCTCGCCACGACGCCCGAGGCCGTCGCCACGGCGATCGAGCTGGGGCTGCGGCGGCGCTCGGAGACGGTGTGGGTGCCCGGCGCGCTGCGGGTGGTGATGTCGGCGGTGCGGCACCTGCCGCGGACGCTGTTCCGGCGGCTGCCCGTGTGACGTCCGGCCGCCGGGTGGGCTCGGATCACCCGCCGGGCAGCGAGCCGCTCTCCACGCGCCCGGCCTGCGGGGGCACCGTGGCGCTGCCGAAGGGGAACTCGCGCAGCTTGCGCCACACTCCGTCGGGACCCTGCTCGTAGAGCGCGAAGCCCGTGCAGGACCACTGGGCGGCGTAATCGGACAGCTCCTCGTAGGCGCGGTCCATCGCCGCTTCCTCGATGCCGTGCGCCACCGTGACGTGCGGGTGGTACGGGAACTGCAGTTCGCGTGCAACGGGACCGGACGCGTCGCGCACCCGCTTCTGGAGCCAGGAGCAGGCCGCGGCGCCCTCGACCACCTGGACGAAGACCACGGGCGACAGCGGACGGAAGGTCCCGGTGCCGGACAGCCGCATCGGGAAGGGCCGGCCGCGCGCCGCCACCTCCGCAAGGTGCGCCTCGACCGCGGGCAGCACGCTGCCGTCGACCTCGGTCGGCGGCAGCAGGGTGACGTGCGTGGGGATGCCGTGAGCAGCGGCGTCGCCGAAGCCCGCGCGCAGCTGCTGGAGCTGGCTGCCGTGAGGCTCCGGGACCGCGATCGACACGCCGATCGTTACGGTCCCCACGTCGTCTCCCGTCGTTACGTGTCACTCGTCGTATGTGTCGTTGTGTCGGACACCCGGCTATCGACTGTACGGCCACGACCGTGTCCGGGGCAGGCGCAACCGGAGTGATGTGCAGCGCTACGGCGGCGTGCCGGGGCGCACGGCGGGGCCGGGACCAGGGCGGGGCGGTGGCCCCGGGTCAGTGCTTGGCGGGCAGGAAGCCCACCATGTCGTACGTCCGCGAGAGGGTCTCGGCGGCGACGGCGCGTGCCTTCTCGGCGCCCTTGGCCAGGATCGAGTCCAGCGTCTCCGGGTCGTCCAGGTACTGCTGGGTGCGCTCCCGGAACGGGGTCACGAACTCGACCATGACGTCGGCGAGGTCCGTCTTGAGTGCGCCGTAGCCCTTGCCGACGTACTTCTCCTCCAGCTCGGCGATCGCCGTGCCGGTGAGCACCGAGTAGATCGACAGGAGGTTGCTGACGCCCGGCTTGTGCTCGCGGTCGAAGCGGATCACGGTGTCCGTGTCGGTGACCGCGCTCTTCACCTTCTTCGCGGTGGCCTTGGGCTCGTCCAGGAGGTTGATCAGGCCCTTCGGCGTGGACGCCGACTTGCTCATCTTGATCGACGGGTCCTGGAGATCGTAGATCTTCGCCGTCTCCTTGAGGATGTACGGGGAGGGCACGGTGAACGCCTCGCCGAAGCGGCCGTTGAAGCGCTCGGCCAGGTCGCGGGTCAGCTCGATGTGCTGGCGCTGGTCCTCGCCGACCGGGACCTCGTTGGCCTGGTAGAGCAGGATGTCCGCGACCTGGAGGATCGGGTACGTGAACAGGCCGACGGAGGCGCGTTCGGCGCCCTGCTTGGCGGACTTGTCCTTGAACTGGGTCATGCGGCCGGCCTCGCCGAAGCCGGTGAGGCAGTTCATGATCCAGGCGAGCTGGGCGTGCTCGGGGACGTGGCTCTGCACGAAGAGCGTGCAGCGGTCCGGGTCCAGGCCGGCCGCCAGGAGCTGGGCGGCGGCCAGCCGGGTGTTGGCCCGCAGTTCCTTCGGGTCCTGCGGGACCGTGATCGCGTGCAGGTCGACGACCATGTAGAACGCGTCGTGGGTCTCCTGGAGGGCCACCCACTGGCGGACGGCGCCGAGGTAGTTGCCGAGGTGGAACGAGCCTGCGGTGGGCTGGATTCCGGAGAGCACGCGGGGCTGGTCATTCGCCATGCCCATCATTCTCTCAGAGAGATCGGCGGGTTCTGTGCGTGGGGAACTGCGGGCCGTTCGTGGCTGGTCGCGCCCACGCGGCGGCAGCCGCACATCGACACGGCCCCGCGCCCCTGACGGGGCGCTCTCAGCCCAGGTCGATCTCCGGGTACAGGGGGAAGCCCGCCACCAGGTCCGTCGCCCGCTGGGCGATCTCCTCCGCCACCTTCTCGTCCAGGACGTGGGACGCCTTCGACGGGGCGCCCGACTTCGTCGTGCCCTGTTCCGTGGTCGTCAGGACGCGGTCGATCAGGCCCGCGACCTCGTCCATCTCCGCCGTGCCCAGGCCGCGGGTGGTGAGGGCCGGGGTGCCGATGCGGATGCCGGACGTGTACCAGGCGCCGTTCGGGTCGGACGGGATGGCGTTGCGGTTGGTGACGATGCCGGAGTCGAGGAGGGCGGCCTCGGCCTGGCGGCCGGTGAGGCCGTAGGAGGACGCCACGTCGATCAGGTTGAGGTGGTTGTCCGTGCCGCCGGTGACCAGGGTGGCGCCGCGCCGCATCAGGCCCTCGGCGAGGGCGCGGGCGTTGTCGACGATGCGCTGGGCGTAGTCCTGGAACGCGGGCTGCCTGGCCTCGGCGAGGGCGACGGCCTTGGCGGCCATGACGTGCGGGAGCGGGCCGCCGAGCACCATCGGGCAGCCGCGGTCGACCTGGTCCTTGAGGGAGTCGTCGCACAGGACCATGCCGCCGCGCGGGCCGCGCAGCGACTTGTGGGTGGTCGTCGTCACGATCTGGGCGTGCGGGACCGGGTCGAAGTCGCCGGTGAGGACCTTGCCCGCGACGAGGCCGGCGAAGTGCGCCATGTCGACCATGAGGGTCGCGCCGACCTCGTCGGCGATCTCGCGCATGATCCGGAAGTTCACCAGACGGGGGTACGCCGAGTAGCCCGCGACGATGATCAGCGGCTTGAACTCGCGGGCGGAGGCGCGCAGGGCCTCGTAGTCGATGAGGCCGCTGGCCGGGTCGGTGCCGTAGGAGCGCTGGTCGAACATCTTGCCGGAGATGTTGGGACGGAAGCCGTGGGTGAGGTGGCCGCCGGCGTCCAGGGACATGCCGAGCATCCGCTGGTTGCCGAAGGCCTGGCGCAGCTCGGCCCAGTCCGCGTCGGTCAGGTCGTTGACCTGGCGGGCGCCCGTCTTCTCCAGGAAGGGCACCTCGACGCGGGCGCCGAGGACGGCCCAGAAGGCGACCAGGTTGGCGTCGATGCCGGAGTGCGGCTGGACGTAGGCGTGCCGGGCGCCGAAGAGTTCGCGGGCGTGCTCGGCGGCGAGGGACTCGACGGTGTCGACGTTGCGGCAGCCGGCGTAGAAGCGGCGGCCGATGGTGCCCTCGGCGTACTTGTCGCTGAACCAGTTGCCCATCGCGAGGAGGGTGGCCGGGGAGGCGTAGTTCTCCGAGGCGATCAGCTTGAGCATCTCGCGCTGGTCGGCGACCTCCTGGCCGATGGCGTCGGCGACGCGGGGCTCGACGGCGCGGATCGCTTGCAGCGCGGCGCGGTAGGCGACGGACTCGGGGGTGAGGTCTGCGGACACGGGGGCCTCCGGACGTTGGAATCAGCGTTCAGGTCGGCCCAGGCGCTCGGCACTTGTCCTTCGGGCCGCTTCCCGATGGTTCATCCCATCCTTGCGCGCCAGTCACGGCCCGGGGCCAGGCTACCGGAAAGCGTCTGCGGGGTAGCTGTCCGTCGCGGAGTGCGGCTTCGTCGTGGCTGGTCGCGCCCACGCGGCGGAGCCACACATGCCACAGCCCCGCGCCCCCAGGGGGCGCTCATCCAACCGGCGCTCAAAGGATCACGTGGGGCAGGAACCTGGCGTACTCGTCGGTCACGAGTCCTGACGACTCCCGTATGCCCAGGCCCGCCGACTCGTTCTCCACCACCCAGGCGCCCAGGACGACGCGGTTGCCGTCGAAGTCGGGGAGGGGGGCCAGTGCCTGGTAGCAGCACGGCTCGTCGCGGGAGGCGGGGGCGGTGCCCGGTTCGTGGATCGTGACGCCCGCGCCCTCGCGGCCCAGCAGGGGCTTGGCGACCCAGCCGGTGGTGCGGGACAGCTCGCGGGGGCCGTCCAGGTAGGCCGGCAGGAGGTTGGGGTGGTCCGGGTACAGCTCCCAGAGGATGGCCAGCAGGGCCTTGTTGCTGAGCAGCATCTTCCAGGCGGGCTCGATCCACAGGGTGGTGCCCGTGCCGCCGCCGTTGTCGAGGGTGTCCAGGACGTGGCCGGCGAAGCGGTCGGTGGTGAGCCACTCCCAGGGGTAGAGCTTGAAGAGGCTGCGGATGAAGCGCAGCTTGTTGTCGACGAAGCGGCCGGAGAGGCGGTCCCAGCCGATCTCCTCCATGGAGATCCAGTCGGTCTCCAGGCCGGCCTGTTCGGCGGTCTCCTTGAGGTAGGCGACCGTCATCAGGTCCTCGCCGAGTTCGTCGTCCGAGGAGTGCGCGAAGTACAGGGGGTTGCCGGGCGGGAGCAGCGCGGCCTGCTTCTTCCAGGCGTCGACCAGGCGCTCGTGCAGGCTGTTCCACTGGTCGGCGCCGGGGAAGCACTCCTCCATCCAGAACCACTGCGGGGACGCGGCCTCGACCAGGGAGGTCGGGGTGTCCGCGTTGTACTCCAGGAGCTTGGCGGGCCCGGTGCCGTCGTAGCGCAGGTCGAAGCGGGCGTAGACGGAGGGGAGTTCGGCGCGGCGGTGCCAGGCCTCGGTGACCGCCCGGACGATACGGGGGTCGGTGATGCCCAGGTCGGCGAAGCGGTCGTGGGTGACGATGTGCTCGGCGGCGGCCAGGCACATGCGGTGGAGTTCCTCGACGACCTCCTCCAGCGCCTCGACCTCCGGCAGGGAGAAGACGTAGTGGGCGCTCTCGTCCCAGTAGGGGCGCAGGGAGCCGTCGGGGTAGCGGGTCAGGGGGTAGATCAGGCCCTGTTCCTCGACGGTCTCCTGCCAGCCGGTGCGCGGGGTGATGGTGCGGCGTTCCACGCGCTCAGCCTCCGCCGCTGCCGCCCGAGCAGCCGAAGCCGCCCCGGTCCACGGCCTCGGACCGGCTGAAGGTGCCGTCGTCGGCCCAGCCGCCGCTCACGTCGGCGTCGTAGTACCAGTCGGCGTCGGCCGAGGTCCGCTTCTTGCCGCCCTTGCCGTACGAACTGCCGGAGGAGCCCGACTTGCAGTTCTTGTCGGAGACGACCTTGTAGCCGTTGAGGTAGTCGTAGCTGTCGCGGTCCACGCACCGGCGGTCGGGGTCCGAGCCGCATGCGCTCAGGGCCGCCGCGAGCATTCCCATGCCACCGAGCACCACGGTGCTCGACCGCAGCCGTCGCCGGGTCTCTGCCATTTCCTCGTCTCCCCGTTGTCCGTGCGGTTGTACGACAGTTGGGCCGATCGAGTGTACGGCCCCCGTCGCGGGTGGACTTTACGGCAGCGCCCGGCACAGGGCGTCCAGGGCCCCCGCCCAGGCGTGGTCGGGCGGGGTGCCGTAGCCGACGACGAGGGCGTCCAGCGGGGGGACGTCGGCGTCGGGGTGCCGGAACATGGAGAGGCCGTGGACCGCGAGTCCGTGCCAGGCGGCGGCGCGGACGGTCTGCTTCTCGGTGCCGGGCGGCAGTTCGAGGACGGCGTGGAGTCCGGCGGCGATGCCGGTGACGCGGACACCGGGCGCCCGTTCGGCGAGGGCGGCGACCAGGGCGTCGCGGCGGCGCCGGTAGCGCAGGCGGGCGGAGCGGACGTGGCGGTCGTAGTCGCCGGAGCCCAGGAACTCGGCGAGGGTCAGCTGGTCGAGGACGCCCGGGGTGCGGCCCGCCATGCCGTCCATGACCTCCTCGACGAGCGCGGGCGGCAGCACCAGCCAGCCCAGGCGCAGGCCGGGGGCGAGGGACTTGCTGGCGGTGCCGAGGTAGACGACGCGGTCGGGGTCGAGGCCCTGGAGGGCGCCGACGGGCTGGCGGTCGTAGCGGAACTCCCCGTCGTAGTCGTCCTCCAGGACCAGTCCGCCGGTGCGGCGGGCCCAGTCGATCAGCGCCGTCCGGCGCTCGGGGAGCAGCGGAAGGCCGAGGGGGAACTGGTGGGAGGGGGTCAGCAGGACCGCGCCCGCGGCGGCCGCGTCGTCGGGCGGGAGGGTGCCGCGGTCGCCGAAGGGCAGCGGGGGCGTGTCACAGCCCGCTCGCCGGAGCAGCCGGCGGTGGTGGGGCAGGCCGTAGGACTCGACGGCGACGGCGTTCCCGGCCCGGCGGCGCAGCAGTTCGGCGAGGACGCCGAGGCCGCCGAGGAAGCCGGCGCACACCACGATCCGGTCGGGGTCGGCGTGCACGCCCCGCGCGCGGGACAGGTATCCGGCGAGCGCCGTGCGCAGTTCCACGCGGCCGCGTGGGTCGCCGTAGCCGAGGGCCTGGTCGGGGGCGGCGGACAGGGCGCGGCGGGCGGCCCTGAGCCACTGGGCGCGGGGGAAGGAGGCGAGTTCGGGCGTGCCGGGGACGAGGTCGTAGGCGGGGCGGCCCGGCTCGCGCGGGTGGGGTGCCGGGCGGTGTGCGGGGGCGGCAGGCGTGCGGTCGGCGACCCGGGTGCCGGAGCCCTGCCGGGCGGCGAGCCAGCCCTCGGCGATCAGGTCGGCGTAGACCTCGGCGACCGTGTTGCGGGCCACGCCCAGGTCGGCGGCGAGCGAGCGGGAGGAGGGCAGCCGGGTGCCGGGGGCCAGCCGGCCGCCGCGGACGGCCTCGCGCAGCGCCTCGGTGAGGCTCCGGCGCAGGCCGGGGCCGGAGCGGTCCAGATGCAGGTCGACGCCGAAAGTGGCCCAAGATTTCGCCATGGGAATGGACCATACCCCTGGGCTGCCTCACTTCTACGCTCGCTGGCATGACGACGAACGAGAACACCACCGCCACCGCCCCCGAGCCCTTCGCCGCCGAGCACGCACCCCGGCTGGAGTGGGCCAAGCACGCACCCGAGGTCTGGAAGGCGATGCTCCGCCTGGACAAGGCCGCCACGCAGGGGCTCGACCCGAAGCTGGGGGAGCTGGTGAAGATCCGCGCCTCCCAGCTGAACCACTGCGCCTTCTGCCTGGACATGCACACCAAGGACGCGCTGGCGGCCGGGGAGAGCGTGGAGCGGATCGTGCAGCTCGCCGCCTGGGACGAGTCGCGGCACTTCTACACGGAGAAGGAGCTGGCGGCGATCGAGCTCACCGAGGCGGTGACGGTGCTGACTGGGGGCGCCTCCCAGACGAAGTCTGGGGGAGGCTTCGTGCCGGACGCGGTGTACGAGAAGGCCGCCGCGCACTTCGACGAGCCGGAGCTGGCGCAGCTGATCGCCGCGATCACGGTGATCAACGCCTGGAACCGCTTCGGGGTGACCTGCCGGCTGACGCCGGGGCACTACACGCCCGGCCAGTACGCGTGACGGCCCGTACGACCCGTCTGGACGCCGGCGTCCGTTCGGCGCTCCAGGGGATGGGCGCGGCCGCCAAGCGGGGCCTCGGTGACGCCGGACTCGCCGAGCTGGTGCAGATCCGCGCCTCGCAGCTCAACCACTGCGCCTTCTGCCTCGACATGCATCTGGGCCTCGCCCGCGAGCACGGGGTGAGTGAGCGGCAGCTGGATCTGCTCGCCGCGTGGGAGGAGGCCGGTGAGGTCTTCGACGCGCGGGAGCGGGCCGCGCTGGCGCTGACCGAGGCGGTGACGGTGCTGACCGGGGGCTTCGTGCCGGACGCGGTGTACGAGGAGGCCGCGCGGCACTTCGACGCCGACGGGCTGGCGCACCTGCTCGGGCTGATCGCGGCGATCAACAGCTGGAACCGGCTCATGGTCGCGCGGCGGATTCCGGCGGGGAGCACGCGGTGGTGACGACCGGCGCCGAGCGGTTCCGATCCGGGGCCGGCTGAACGCTCGCGCGCCCCGGGGAGGGCCCCTCGCCCGCCGTACTCGGCGGACTCGGGGCCACCCGGGTCACGTTCGGGCCGGGTCTCCGGCGGCACGCCGTGGGGGCGGTGCGGGAGATCGCGGCACGGCTGACGCGGTGAGGCTCAGGACAGCCACTCCTTCCAGACGGACTCGTGGCCGTCCACCCACTTCTTCGCCGCCTCCTCGGGCCGCATCTTCTGCTCGGCGATCATCAGGGAGACCTGGTTCTGGTCCTCGGTCGTCCACTTGAACCTCTTGAGGAGGTCCGCCGCCTTGCCGCCCTTCTTCGCGAAGTCGGCGTTGAGGTACTTCTGGAGCGGGGTGACCGGGTAGGCGCAGTCGACCTTCTCCGGGTCGGCGTCGCAGCCCTCCTTGTACGGGGGCAGCTTCACCTCGGTCATCGGGACCTTCTCGAACAGCCACTGAGGCGTGTACCAGTAGCTGAGGAAGGGCTTCTTCTCCTTGGCGAACTGCTTGATCTGGGTGATCTGGGCGGCCTCGGAGCCCGCGAAGACGACCTCGTAGTCCAGGTCCAGGTTCTTCACCAGGGCCTTGTCGTTGGTGACGTAGGACGGGGAGCCGTCCATCAGCTGGCCCTTGCCGCCGCTCTCCGCGGTGCGCAGCAGGTCGGCGTACTTGTTGAGGTTCTTCCAGTTGGTGACGTCCGGGTGCTTCTTCGCGAAGTACGTCGGGACGAACCAGCCGATGTGCCCGGTGACGCCGAGGTCGCCGCCGGGGGCGATGGTCTTCTTGTCCTTGACGTACCGCTGCTCCTGCTCGGGGTGGCCCCAGTCCTCCAGGATGGCGTCGACGCGGCCCTGGCTGAGCGCGTCCCAGGCGGGGACCTCGTCGACCTGGACGGTGTCGACGCGGTAGCCCAGCTCGTGCTCCAGCAGGTACTGGGCGACGGCCACGTTGGCCTGGGCGCCGACCCAGGACTGCACGGACAGGGTGACGGTCTTCGCGCCCTGGGCGTTGGCGAACGGGGACGCCTGCTTGGTCATGTCGGCGGCGCCGCAGCCGGTGAGCAGGGTCAGCGCGGCGGCCGAGGCGACGGCCGCGGTGGTACGTACGCGCATGTCAGGCTCCCTTTCTCGCGCGGCGTTCGGTGGGCTGGGTGACCCGGTCGAGCATCAGGCCGAGGCAGACGATGGCCGCGCCGGCCACCAGACCGCTCGCCAGGTCGCCCTGGGCCAGGCCGAAGACGACCTGGTAGCCGAGCGCGCCACCGCCGACCAGGCCGCCGATGATGACGACGGCGAGGACCAGGACGACGCCCTGGTTGACGGCGAGCAGCAGCGACCGGCGGGCCAGCGGGAGCTGGACCTGGCGCAGCTGCTGTCCGCTGGTGGCACCGAGCGAGCGGGCCGCCTCCAGGGCGGCCGGGTCGACCTGGCGCAGGCCCTGGGCGGTGATGCGGACGACGGCCGGAAGGGCGTAGACGACCGCGGCGGCCACCGCGGGCGCCCGTCCCACGCCGAACAGGGCGACGACGGGGATCAGGTACACGAACTGCGGCATGGTCTGGAAGACGTCCAGGACCGGCCGCAGCAGGCGTTCGAACCGCTCGCTGCGGGCGGCGGCGATACCCGTCGCGAAGCCGAGGACGAGGGTCACGGCGACGGCCGCGAGCACCTGCGAGAGCGTGTCCAGGGACGGGTTCCACACGCCGAGCACACCGATCGCGGCCATGGCGAGGACGGCGGTGAGCGCGGTGCGCCAGGTGCCGATCAGCCACGCGAGGGCGGCCACGACGAGGAGCACCGACCACCACGGCAGCCACTGCAGGCCGTCCCGGACCGGGTTGAGGACCCAGCTGGTGAAGTGCGCGGCCCAGTCGGCGGTACCGCCGACGACGGGCACGCCGGAGTACAGGTGGGCGGTCATCCAGTCGACGGCCCGGTTGACGGGCTCGGCGATGTTCACCTCCCAGCCGTCGGGCCACTCCAGGAAGCCGGCGACGCGTCCGGCGATGGCGACGGCCGCGGCGACGGCCAGGGCGTACAGCCAGGTCAGCGGCGACCTGCCGGGCTCCCCGAGCCGCTCCTCCCCCGCCGCGCAGGTCACCCGGTCCAGGACGACGGCGAGCAGCACGATCGGGATGCCGGCCGCGAGGGCGGCGCCGACGTCGACCGAGGCGAGCGCCTGGTAGACGCGGTCACCGAGGCCGCCGGCGCCGATGACGGAGGCGATGACGGCCATGGAGAGCGCCATCATGATCGTCTGGTTGACGCCGAGCAGGAGTTCCTTGCGGGCCAGCGGGACGCGGGCGGTCAGCAGCCGCTGGCGGGCGGTGGTGCCGAGGGACTCGACGGCCTCCAGGACCTCCCTGTCGGCGCCGCGCAGGCCCAGCGAGGTGAGCCGGGCCATGGGCGGAGCGGCGTAGACGACGGTGGCCAGGACGGCGGCGGGGACGCCGATGCCGAAGACCAGGACGACGGGGAGGAGGTAGGCGAAGGCGGGCAGCACCTGCATGGTGTCGAGCACCGGGCGCAGCACGCGGTCCATCCGGTCGGACAGGCCGGCGGCGAGGCCCAGCAGGGCGCCCACGACGACCGACGCGAGGACGGCGACGACCATCAGGGCGAGGGTCTGCATGGTCGGCACCCACATGCCGAGCAGGCCGCAGGCCAGGAACGCGGCGGCGGTGCCGAGCGCCAGCTTCACGCCGGCCACACGCCAGGCGACCAGGGCGCCGATCGCGGTGACCCCGGCCCAGCCGACGGCGAGGAGGGCGAGGTACACGGCACGTACGGCGAGGACGACGACGTTGCTGACGTGGCCGAAGAAGTAGAGGAACAGGGGGTGGCTGTCGCGGTTGTCGATGATCCAGTCGCTGGCCTTGCCGAGCGGCTCGGAGACGTCGACGGTCAGCGCGCTCGGCCAGGTGGCTCCGCCCCACTGGGTGACGGCCAGGGGGACGAGGATCGCGGCGAGCACCGCGAGGGTGAGGAGCTTGCGGACGGCGGGGTGGGTGAGGAAGCCCGGCGGGGCGGCCCTTTGGGCCTGTGCGGTGATCGTTGCCATTACGCGGGCTCCTCCGGGGTGGCGGAGGGCGGGGTGGTCGGCTCGCGGCGCTTGGCCGGTGCCGCTCCCTGTGGGACGGGTACCGCCCCGGCGGCACGACTGCCCGCAGCCGCGTCGGGTGCGTCGGCTCTGTCCGCTGCGGCGGGCTCGGCCGCAGCGGCCGCGGTCGTCGTGCCCGCCACCACCGACAGCAGGGATTCCGCGTCGACCACGCCCAGGCAGCGGCCGTCGGACATGACTCGGGCCGGGGAGCCGGCGCGGGCGACCGCCTCGATGGCCTCGGAGACGGTGGCCTCGGGGCGGATCGCGGGGCCGGTGCCGGCCTCGTCGGACGAGGAGGCGGGGCGCATCGCCGTACGGACGGTGAGGACCTGCTCGCGCGGGACGTCGCGGACGAACTCGCGGACGTAGTCGTCGGCGGGCGAGCCGACGATCTCCTCCGGGGTGCCGAGCTGGACCACGCGCCCGTCGCGCATCAGGGCGATGCGGTCGCCGAGCTTGAGGGCTTCCTGGAGGTCGTGGGTGATGAAGACCATCGTGCGGCCCTCCTCGCGGTGCAGCCGGACGACCTCCTCCTGCATGTCCCGCCGGATCAGCGGGTCGAGGGCGCTGAACGGCTCGTCGAAGAGCAGCACCTCGGGGTCGACGGCGAGGGCGCGGGCGAGGCCGACGCGCTGGCGCTGTCCGCCGGAGAGCTGGCCGGGGCGGCGCTGTTCCAGGCCCTCCAGGCCCACCTTGGCGACGATGGCGGCGGCGCGCTCGCGGCGCTCGGCGCGGCCGACGCCCTGGACCTCCAGGCCGTAGGCCACGTTGTCGAGGACCGTGCGGTGCGGCAGCAGGCCGAAGTGCTGGAAGACCATCGCGGCGCGGTGGCGGCGCAGTTCGCGCAGCCGGGACTTGTCCATGGCGCGGACGTCCTCGCCGTCGATGGCGATGGAGCCGGCGGTCGGCTCGATGAGCCGGGTCAGGCAGCGTACGAGGGTGGACTTGCCGGAGCCGGACAGGCCCATGACGACGAAGACCTCGCCCTTGCGGACGTCGAAGGAGACGTCGGCCACGGCGGCCGTGCAGCCGGTGCGCGAGCGCAGCTCGGCCGGGCTCAGGGCGGCCAGATCGGGGTCGGCGGGGACGCGGTCGGCCTTGGGGCCGAAGACCTTCCACAGGCCGTCCACGGAGAAGACGGGAGCCGCGCTCTCGTCCGTACCCGGCGGCGTGCCGGCGCTGGTGGTGGTACTCATCGGGCGTCACCACCGATCAGCTCGACGGCGCGCTCGCCGACCATGAGAACGCCGATCATCGGGTTCACGGCGGGCATGGTCGGGAAGACGGAGGCGTCGGCGATGCGGATGCCCTCCAGGCCGCGGATGCGCAGCTCGGGGTCGACGACGGCCTGTTCGTCGGTGGCGGCGCCCATCCGGCAGGTGCCCGCCGGGTGGTAGACGGTGTGGGCGACCTTGCGGGCGTACTCGCTCAGCTCCTCGTCACCGGTGACGTCCGGGCCGGGGCAGACCTCGCGCTTGAGCCAGCCGGCCAGCGGCTGCGTCTTCGCGATCTCGCGGGCGATCCTGATGCCGTCGACGAGGGTGCGGCCGTCGTAGTCGTCCTCGTCGGTGAAGTAGCGGAAGTCCAGGGCGGGCTTCACGGACGGGTCGGCGCTGGTGAGGTGGAGGCGGCCGCGGGACTTCGGCTTGGGGATGTTCGGGGTCATCGAGACGCCGAACTCCGGGCGTTCGTAGCCGAGGCGCTCCGGGTTGTCCGTGAACGGTATCTGGTAGAAGTGGAACATCAGGTCGGGGCCCGCGTGTTCGGGGTCGCGGCGCACGAAGAGACCGGCGTCGGAGTCCATCGCGGAGTTGTCCGGGATGGGGCCGTCGGTCTCCCACACGATCACCGATTCGGGGTGGTCGAGCAGGTTCTCGCCGACGCCGGGCAAATCGAGCGCCACGGGTATGCCGAGCGCTTCGAGGTCCTGGCGGGGGCCTATGCCGGAGTGCAGCAGCAGGCGCGGCGAGTCGACCGCCCCGGCGCACAGCACGACCTCGCCCCGGGCCTTGACCAGGATCTCCTCGCCGTCCTTGGTGCGGACGTGGACGCCCTCGGCGCGGGTGCCGTCGAGCTGGAGCCTGTGGGCCCAGGTCTCCAGCATGAGGGTGAGGTTGGGGCGCTCGTCCATCACCGGGTGCAGGTACGCCACCGAGGCGGACGACCGCTTGTTGTTCTCGGGGTGGTAGGCGAGGTCGAAGAAGCCGGCGCCCTCGGTGAACGGCTTCTCGTTGAAGCCGTCGATCCGGGGGACCTCGAGCGCCTTCTGCGCGGAGTCGACGAAGTCCCGGGCGATGGCGTTCCGGTCCTTCTCGTCGACGGGGACGATGTTGTTCTTCAGCCGCGCGTAGTAGGCCTCCATCTGCACCGCGCCCCAGCCCTTGGCGCCCGCGGCCTCCCACTCGTCCCAGTCGGACGGCAGCGGCTTGAAGGCGATGAGGGTGTTGTGCGAGGAGCAGCCGCCGAGCACGCGGGCGCGGCTGTGCCGGATGTGCGAGTTGCCGCGCGGCTGCTCGGTGGTGGGGTAGTCGTAGTCCAGTTCGCCGCCGAGCAGGCCCATCCAGCGGCGCAGGGTGAGTACGTCGTCGCGGCCGACGTCGCTGGGGCCGCCCTCGATGACGGCGACGGTGACGTCCGGGTTCTCGGTGAGCCGTGAGGCGATCACCGATCCCGCCGTGCCACCGCCGATGACGACGTAGTCGTAGACGTGAGTGGTATCTGGCATGGGGGTACTCCAGTGGGGCGAGCGGATGGTGCGGGGAGATGCGTGGAGGTGCGCGATATCAGCCGGTGAACCAGCGGACGGGCTTCGGCGCGAGGTTCTGGTAGACGTGCTTGCTCTCGCGGTACTCGGCCAGGCCCGCGGGGCCGAGTTCGCGGCCCACGCCGCTCTTGCCGAAGCCGCCCCACTCCGCCTGGGGCAGGTAGGGGTGGAAGTCGTTGATCCAGACGGTGCCGTGCCGCAGCCGGCCCGCGACCCGGCGGGCCCGTCCCGCGTCGGCGGTCCAGACGGCACCGGCCAGACCGTACTCGGTGTCGTTGGCCAGGGCTATGGCTTCGTCCTCGGTGCGGAAGGTCTCGACGGTGAGGACCGGTCCGAAGACCTCCTCCCGGACGACCCGCATCTCGCGGTGGCACTGGTCGAGGACGGTCGGCTCGTAGAAGTAGCCGCTCTCGGGCCGCTGGGGGGACGGCTCGGGGCGCTTGCCGCCGCTGCGCAGCACGGCGCCCTCGGCGAGGGCGGAGGCGACGAAGTCCTCGGTCTTGGCGCGCTGCTGCTCGGAGACGAGCGGGCCGCACTCGACGCCGTCCTCGGTGCCGCGGCCGAGGCGGATCCTGGCGGCACGGCGGGCGAGTTCGGCGACGAAGCGTTCGCGGACCGACTCCTCGATGATGAGGCGGCCACCGGCGGAGCAGACCTGCCCGCTGTGGATGAAGGCGGCGTTGAGGGCCTGGTCGACGGCGGTGTCGAAGCCCTCCTCGGTCGCGCAGGCGTCGGCGAAGACGACGTTGGGGTTCTTGCCGCCGAGTTCGAGGGCGACCTTCTTGACGGTGACGGCCGCGGCCTGGGCGACCTTGGTGCCGCTGACCAGACCGCCGGTGAAGGAGACCAGGTCGACGTCGGGATGCTCGGCGAGCCGGGCGCCGACCGTGTGGCCGGGACCGGTGACGATGCCCGCGACGCCGGTGGGGAGGCCGGCCTCGACGAGCAGGTCGATCAGGGCGACGGTGGTGAGCGGGGTGATCTCGCTCGGCTTGATCACGAAGGTGTTGCCGGCGGCGAGGGCCGGGGCGATCTTCCAGCTGGCCTGGAGGAGCGGATAGTTCCAGGGCGTGATCATGGCGCAGACGCCGACCGGCTCGTGCACCACGACGCTGTGGATCTCGGGCGAACCCGCGTCGACGACCCGGCCGGGGGCCTCGCCGGCGACCAGGTCGGCGAAGTAGCGGAAGGCGTCGGCGACGCAGTCGATGTCGACGCGCCCCTCCTCGACCGTCTTGCCCGCGTCGCGGCTCTCCAACAGGCCGAGGGTCTCGCGGTCGCGCACGAGGAGGTCGGCGACGCGGCGCAGCAGGGCGGCCCGCTCGGCGACCGGGGTGTGCGGCCACGGCCCTTCGTCGAACGCCCGCCGGGCGGCGGCCACCGCCAGGTCCGTGTCCTTCTCGTCGCCCTCCGCGACCACGGCGAAGGGCAGGCCGTCGGCGGGGTCGAGGATGTCGCGGGTCGCGCCGGAGGACGCGGCCAGCCACCGGCCGCCGGCGTGGATGGTCCGGTGCCCCCGGTCCGCCTGGGTTTCCGTGCTGTTCGCCATGGTGGGATTGCCTTCCGTTCCTGATCAACGCCCCTGTGTCACACGTGTGTCACTCCCGGGGACCGTGAGCCCCTGCCCAACCGCCCCTCATGCATGCCGATTCGGTCATCGAAAGTGCGGCGCATCACGGAGGAAAGGCATAAAGGGTGTGTAACGGACCCGGGACGGGCCGGAAACGGGGACGGGCCCCGCTCCAGTCGAACCGGAGCGGGGCCCGTCTGCGGGCGGGGTGGGCTCAGAGGAGGCCGAGACCGCGGACCGCGTCGCGCTCCTCCGACAGCTCCTTGACGGAGGCGTCGATGCGGGCGCGGGAGAACTCGTTGATGTCGAGACCCTGGACGATCTCGTACTTGCCGTCCTTGGTGGTGACCGGGAAGGAGGAGATGAGGCCCTCCGGGACGCCGTAGGAACCGTCCGAGGGGATGCCCATGGAGGTCCAGTCGCCGTCGGCGGTGCCGTTGACCCACGTGTGCACGTGGTCGATGGCGGCGTTGGCGGCGGAGGCGGCCGACGAGGCGCCGCGGGCCTCGATGATGGCCGCGCCGCGCTTGGCGACGGTCGGGATGAAGTCCTCGGCCAGCCACTTCTCGTCGTTGACGGTCTCGGCGGCGTTCTTGCCGGCGATGGTGGCGTGGAAGATGTCCGGGTACTGGGTGGCGGAGTGGTTGCCCCAGATGGTCAGGCGCTTGATGTCGGCGACCGTCGAGCCCGTCTTCTTCGCGAGCTGGGTCAGCGCGCGGTTGTGGTCCAGGCGGGTCATCGCGGTGAAGCGCTCCGCGGGTACGTCCGGGGCGGCGGCCTGGGCGATCAGGGCGTTGGTGTTGGCCGGGTTGCCGACGACGAGGACCTTGATGTCGTCCGCGGCGTGGTCGTTGATGGCCTTGCCCTGCGGCTTGAAGATGCCGCCGTTGGCCTCCAGGAGGTCGCCGCGCTCCATGCCCTTGGTGCGGGGGCGGGCGCCGACGAGGAGGGCGACGTTGGCGCCGTCGAAGGCGACGTTCGGGTCGTCGGTGATCTCGATGCCCTGGAGGAGCGGGAACGCGCAGTCGTCCAGCTCCATCGCGGTGCCCTCGGCGGCCTTGAGCGCCGGGGTGATCTCCAGGAGGCGGAGCTTGACCGGCACGTCCGCGCCGAGCAGCTGGCCGGAGGCGATGCGGAAGAGCAGGGCGTAACCGATCTGGCCGGCCGCGCCGGTGACGGTGACGTTCACGGGAGTGCGGGTCATGGCGTTCTCCGTATGACAGCTGGCGGTGGGGCGTCCCTGCCCCGGGCATTTGATCGATCTCTTGATACCAAGAGACCGATCCGGCCGTCAGGCTATCGCGCCCGCGGTGTCCGGGACGTCCGGGTCGGTGTGGCCCGGCCCACAGGCGCGTCCCGGCTCCACCGGGCGTGCGGGCGGGCAACGGAAAGGCGGCCGCCCGTCCGGGAGAGGGGGGACGAAGGCGACCGCCGTTTCGGGGGATACCGTTGCCGGACTCCCGTGGGGGTACTTCTCGCGTGCCCGAGTCCTCGCCGGACATGCCTGTCGACGGCGAACTTTCTTCGCGGGCCCGCCGAGTGCCGTCCCGCCGCCTACTCCGTGCAGCCCTGGACGCCGGACGCGGTCGTCACGCACGCCTCCGCCGCGGCCGCGGACTTCACCGCCACCATCGGGGTGTACGCGACGGTGTCGCCGACTCCGGAGACCGTCCCCGTCTGCTGGTTCCTGCCCTCGGCGCTCACCTGGACCTTGTCGCCCTGGGCGGCCTGGGTCACGCGGGCCCACGCGGTACCGCAGGTCTTGCTGTAGCGGACCTCGACCGCGGTCGTGCCGACGGTGGCGGTGGCGGCGGTGGTGACCAGGTCGCCTCCGCAGCCCATGACCTCCGGGTCCTTGCCGGTGCAGGCGTCGCCGCTGCACTTCACGCCGGGCGGCAGCTCCTGCTCGCTGCTCACCGTGGGGGACGGGGAGGGCTTGGTGCCCTCGTTCTTCTTGTCCCCGCCGTCGTTCAGCAGGAAGAAGGCGCCCGCGATCACGACGAGTACGCCGACGACCCCCGCGACGAACGTCGTCATCCGCCTGCTGCCGCCCCCGTTGGACCGGCCGCGCGAGCCCGGGCCGCCGCGCGGGGGCTCGCCGTACCCGGCGGAGGGGCTCCGGCCCTCGGGCGCGGCGGGACCGGGCGTCGCCGCGGGGCCCATGGCCGTGGCGGCCTCGCCGGAACCGGCCAGGTGCCCGAGACGCGCCGTGCGGTCACCGGTCGGTGCGGGCCCCCGGTACCCGGCCAGACCCCACGAGTTGCCGTCGGTGGCGCCGCCCGGCGACGGGGCGTCGGAGAACGGGGCGGAAGGGGTGCCGGTCGTGCCGCCGCCCCGGACCGGGCCGGCGGCCGCGTCGGGGCTGTCCGCCGCGGTCGGCTGGGCGGGGACCGTCGGCCCCAGCGTGGGCGCCACCCCGGCGGGCCCCGCGACGCCGGACGTGGCCGACGCACCGCCGCCGTGGCGGCCGGAGCGGCTTCCGCGGCCGTTCCTGCCGCCGTGGGCCGGTCCCGCGGTCTTGCCGGACGCGGTGCCCAGGTCGCCGAGCGCGGCCCGCGCCTGGGATATGCGGATGGCCTCCATCGTCATGTCGTGGCGCATCTCCGAGCGGCTCCAGGCGCGCTCGGCCAGCTCCCACATGGTGGTCAGGTGCAGGGGGTTGGTCCCCGTCACCTCCGCCAGGGCGATGATGGCGCCCTTCGGCGCCAGCAGCCGTCCGTTCAGGTATCGCTCCCAGGACGTCTTGCTGTAGCCCGTGGCGTCGGCCACCGACGCGACGCTCAGTTCACTGCGGTCCACGAGTCGGCGCAGCTGGCCGGTGAACTCTTTGATCTGCGGATCGAGTTCCTCCGGCAAGGCCTTCCAACGAGGCACTGCTTCCCCCCTCTTCCCCCGGTACGTGCTGGTCGTTCCCCCGCCGTTCTGGCTACCCACAGGGATGCGCCCGATCAGGAGCTCAGTTCCCGGGGTGGGGGCGCACAGGAGCACAGAGGCCGCAGGCATGCACGGTCGCACGCCCACCGACACCTGGTCCAGTCTCCCACCGGCGTTCCCGTGCTGGTGACGGAACCCCTGAACGGAGCCCTTTCCGGGGTCCGCGTAGCGGAGTAGCGGAACGGTCACTTCCGTGCCACAGCGCCCTGACAGGCGTTGAACAGCGCGTTCGACGTGCAGGAGTGTGGATCCAGACGGCGGCCCGTCCTTCCACGGGGGTGGGGACGGGCCGCCGTTCGAGCGGGGCTTCGCTAACTACTTACGGTGAAGTGCAGCAGATCGTTCAGGAAGGGGATCTTCAGCGGCGCGTCCGGCTGGGCCATCAGCGCCAGCATGGCGATGGCGATGCCCAGCACGCCGTAGGTGACGATGTCCGTGAAGCGCGAGCGGACCGCGAGCATGCCGACGTCCTGCACGGACCAGCGCAGCGCGGCACCGATCAGCAGCGCGACGCCGACGAGCACCAGTCCCCACCGGAACACGTCGAGCCCGGTGATCAGCAGGCCGATCCCGACCAGGCCGACCACGGTGAGCACCGGCCACTGCCGGGCCGGCGCCGGGGCGTCGCCGGCCGCGGCCCGGCCGCCGCCCTCGGGGCGCGCGGTGTCGCGGGTGAAGAGCGGGAACCGGCGCGTGGCGCGTTTCGGCCGGCCCTGGGCGTCGGGCGCGCTGACCGGGTCCCGGACGACGATCTCCTCGGGGTCTTCGGCGGCCCCGGGGTCCGAGGCGTCCCCCACGCGGTCGGGACGCCCGGTCTTGTCGGCGGACCCGGCGGTGTCGCCGGAGTCCGGCGCTCGGTCCGCGCCCTCGGTGCCCTCGGCGCTGTCGGCGCGCACCGCGGTGTTCTCCCGGGCCTCCGCGCGGTCCGTCGTCCGGCCCGGGCGCTCGGCGTGGGTGTCCTCAGCCGGCACGGCGCTCCGCCGCCTCCACCACGTTGACCAGCAGCTCGGCGCGGGTCATCGGGCCGACGCCGCCGGGGTTCGGGGAGATCCAGGCGGCGACCTCGGCGACGTCCGGGTGGACGTCACCCACGATCTTGCCCTCGGCGTTGCGGGAGACGCCCACGTCGAGGACGGCGGCGCCCGGCTTCACGTCCTCGGCGCGGACCAGGTGCGGGGAGCCGGCCGCGGCGACGATGATGTCGGCACGCTTGAGGTGGGCGGAGAGGTCCCGGGTGCCGGTGTGGCACTGGGTCACCGTGGCGTTCTCGCTGCGCCGGGTGAGCAGCAGCGGCATCGGGCGGCCGATGGTGACCCCGCGGCCGACGACCACGACCTCGGCGCCCTTGATCTCCACGCCGTAGCGGCGCAGGAGGGTGAGGATGCCGTTGGGGGTGCAGGGCAGCGGCGCCGGCTCGTTCAGGACGAGGCGGCCGAGGTTCATCGGGTGCAGGCCGTCCGCGTCCTTGTCCGGGTCCATCAGCTCCAGGATGCGGTTCTCGTCGATGCCCTTGGGCAGCGGCAGCTGGACGATGTAACCGGTGCAGGCCGGGTCCTCGTTCAGCTCGCGGACGACCGCCTCGATCTCCTCCTGGGTCGCCGTGGCCGGCAGGTGACGCTGGATGGAGGCGATGCCGACCTGCGCGCAGTCGCGGTGCTTGCCGGCGACGTACTTCTGGCTGCCGGGATCGTCGCCGACCAGGACGGTGCCGAGGCCGGGGGTGACACCCCTCTCCTTCAGCGCCGCCACGCGGGCGGTCAGTTCGGACTTGATCGCGGCTGCGGTGGCCTTGCCATCGAGAATCTGGGCGGTCATGCCCCCATCCTCGCGGATGACCGGCCCCCGGTTCCAATCCGGCCGGCATCCGATCGTCGATTCATGATCGACGTTGTTGCACTTGCACAACACCTTGTGAGCGGGCTGGACAAGTAAGAGATCGGTCAAGAACGATTGGGGTGCACAGTGCCGCGGGGCCGTACCGGGGGGACGAACCGCACCGAAGAAACTCCTCCGACTCGCGCCGCGCGCCGTCCCCGCACTTGACAGCGACGGAGGAAGTCCCGCCATGAGTTTCGGCGATCCGAACAACCCTTACGGCCCGCCCCAGGGCGGCGGCCAGCAGCCGAACTACGGCTACCCCCAGCAGCAGCCCCAGGGCCAGCCCGGCTACGGCTACCCCGCGGCCCCGCCGGTACAGCAGCCGTACGGCGGCGGCTACGCGCCCGCCCCGGTGGCGATGCCCGGCTCGGTGAAGGCAGCGCGCGTGATGCTGTTCGTCCTGGGCGGCTTCCAGGTGATCGGCGGTCTGCTGATGATGATCGCCAGCGCCTGGTTCTCGGAGGAGTTCGAGGACGCGGTCAACTCCGACCCGAGCCTCTCCGCCGAGGACGCGGACACCGCCGCCAGCGTCGGCACCGGCATCATGATCGTACTCGGGGTCATCGTGCTGGCGTTTGCGTTCTGGGCGATATTCACGGGCGTCAAGTTCGCGACGGGCCGGGGCGGGGTGCGCGTCTCCGCGATCATCTACGCGTCGGTGGTCGTGCTGTTCAGCGTCATCAGCCTGTTCGCGGCGAACGTCTTCGCCCTCATCAGCCTGGTGCTCGGCATCCTGATCATCGTCTTCTGCGCCAACCGGAACGGCAGCTACTGGTTCACCCGCCCGCAGTACTGAACCGGCGTACGCCAGTGCGTACTTCTCGCCAATCACGTCACAGGGCCGTGTCTCACCCGTACGAGGGGGGCACGGCCCTGGTGCGTCGCAATAGTCTGACGCGGGTAGCCGTCAGGCACGGGGAGACGCACCTTGTTCAGCATCATCGTGGTACCTCCGCCGACCTCGGAGGACGAACACAGCAGCGCCCAGCTCCGGCTCGCACCCGGCGAACGGCTCGTCTTCGGACGCGCCGTGCCCGAGGGCGGGCTGCTGATCGCGCACGACGGGGTGTCCCGCCGGGCCGGTGAGATCACCGCCCACGGCACCTTCTGGACCGTGAGCAACCTCTCGGCCCGCCAGACGTACGTGGTGGAGAACCCGGAGGGCGCGGGCGAGCACATCAAGGTCGCGCCGGGCCGGCTGGACGCGCCGGTGCCGTTCGAGTTCTCGCGGATCGTGCTGCCCGCGGCGGGCGACCTGCTGCCGGTCGAGGTGTGGGCGCCGCGCCACGACTATCTGCGCGCCGAGGACGGCACCGACGGCGAGCCGACCGCGCCCGCCTTCTCCGTCGACCGCACCAAGCGGTACTTCGCGGTGCTGGCCGCGCTGTGCGAACCGCGGCTGCGCGGGGCGCCGCACGCGCCGCTGCCGACCATGGACCAGGTCGTCGAGCGGCTCCGCCCGGCCTGGCCGGCCGCGTCCCGTACGTCGGTGCAGTGGAACATCGACTACCTCGCCGTGAAACTGCGGCTGAAGCCGGGCCCGGAGACCGCCGACCCGGGACCGCGGCTCAACGGCAAGAAGGAGTCGCTGGTCTCCCTGGCGCTCCGCTTCGACCTGGTCCGCGAGGACGACCTGGCGGTCCTCGCGGCACCGTCCGGACAGGCACCGCGATGACCGAGCCGTACGCCGTCCCGGTGCCCCGGGGCTACCGGGTGGGCGGGTGGGAGGTGCGCGAGCCGATCGCCACCGGCGCCTTCGGCAGCGTCTACGCCGCGCGCCGCGTCGACGGCACCGGAGGCACCGAGGGCGGCGACGGAAGCGGCGGGCACCTGCCGGACACGGCCGCCCTGAAGTTCCTGCCCACCGGTACCGGCACCCCGCGGCAACTCGCCCACCTGCGGGACCTGGTCGAGCGCGAGATCGCGCTGCTGCGCCGGCTGCGGCAGCCCCGGCTGATCCGGATGTACGAGACCCTCACCGTCGACGACCCCGACCACCCCCGGCTGGACGGCGCCACCGTCCTCGTCCTGGAGCGGGCGGAGGGCTCCCTGTCCGCCCTGATCGCCGCCTCGCCCCGCCCGCCGGACGGGCCCGCACTGCTCGCCCAGGTCTGCGCCGGGCTGGCGCAGCTGCACCGGGCGGGCTGGGTGCACGGTGACCTGAAACCGGCCAACGTCCTGCTGATGGCGGACGGTTCGGTGCGGCTGGCCGACTTCAACATGGCCGCCGAACTGGAGGGCACCCACGCCTACACGCCCGCCTTCTCCACCCCGGACTACACGCCGCCCGAACTGCTGTGGTCCGAGATCGGCGAACGCGGCCGCCGCATCCGGCCGTCCGCCGACGTGTGGGCCTTCGGTGTCCTCGCCCACCTCGTCCTCACCGGGTCCTTCCCGCTGCCCGGCGGCACCCCGACGGCCCGCCGCGACGCCGCCGTCGCCTACGCCCGCGGCACCCACGAGCTACGGCTCTCCCCCGAACTGCCGGAGGCGTGGCGGGGGATCGTCGGGGACTGTCTGACCCGGACGCACGCCGGCCGGACCGGCACCGCCGCCCTGCTGCGCCGGGTGACGGCGGCGGCGGACGCCGCGAGCGGGACGGCGAGGTTCTCGCTCCGGGCCCGGGGCGGCACCCGACGGGGCGTCGTCGCGGCCTCGGCCGCGGGCACCGTGGCGCTGGCCGCGCTCGCCTACGGCGTCGTCTCCTGGGCCGGTGACGGCCGGCAGCCCACCGCGGGCCCGCGCGGCGGCGGCACCGCGAGCGTCTCCGCCGCCGCCTACGGCGCGGACGTGCTGCGCACCGACCGGGACGTGCCGCCCGCCTACCGGCTGCTGATCGTCGAGACGGCGCACGACTGCGACCGCGAGGAGGTCAGCCCGGCCCTGATCGCGGCCATGCTGAAGGTGGAGAGCGACTTCGACCCCGCCCTGTCCGACCCGGCCAAGAACGAGTACGGCATCGCCCGCTGGACACCGAGCGTGCTGCGCTGGTGGATGAACGAGGACGGCACCCCCGGCGAGACCGTCCCGGAACCGCCGTTCCCGCCCGCCGAGTCCATCCCCGCCATGGGCCGCTACCTGTGCTGGATCACGCCCCGTCTGGAGGCCGGCCTGCCCGGCGACCGCTCCGTCCTGGTCGCCGTCGCGTACCGGACGTCGTACAAGAAGGTGAACGACGCGGGCGGGGTTCCCCCGAAGTACCGTGACTACGCCGACCGCGTCGCTCACCACCTCAAGGAGTACACGCCTGAGGAGCGGAAGTGACCCTGTGACATCCGAGGTTCACGGCGACCCGCCGCGCCGCCCGAATGCTTGGGGTGCCCTCGTCCACCTCCCGTACGCTGCCCAGCGGCGGACTCGCCATCGCACACGCGGGGGTGCCCCGGGTCGCCGGGGAGATCGCGGCCCACCGGACGTTCTGGCTGCTGAGCAATCTCGGCGTGGACCAGACCTACGTGGTGGAGAACCCGGAAGGCGCGGGCAAGCACATCAAGGTCGGCCCGGGCCGGGTGGAGGCGCCGGTGCCGTTCGAGCCGGCGCGCGTGACCCTGCCCGCGGCGGGGGACCTGCTCACCTTCGACGTCTGGGCACCGCGGCACGCCTTCCGCAGCATCGAGCGCCACGGTCTGCTCCGCCACCTGCACGGCATCCCGGAGGTCGGCGAGGTCGACGGCGACTTCGGCCCGAAGACCCGGAGCGGGGTCGTCATCTTCCAGGAGCGGGCGGGACTGGCCGCGGACGGCATCGTGGGACCGGCGACGTGGCGGGCCTTGCGCAAGGGCGGGGAGTCCTGAACCGTCCTGGAACGTTGCAGGTACCCTCGCACTCCCTTCCCGGCCAGCATGGCCATGGCGAGAACGCCACGCATGACCCAACGGGGGAAGGAACCTTCATGAGCATCCGCACCACGCGTGCCCGCCTCGGCCTCCGCCTCCAGCGGCTACGTCAGCGGGGCCGGCTCCTACTACGACGACTTCGGGGACGAGGGGCACCCTGTCGACGTCGTCGTACGCCTACCTCGGCAGCGGATCGACCGACGCCACGAAGCACAAGCTCATCTACCACGGAGCGAAGTACCACTTCGACCTCTACCGGACGGCCTCGGGCCAGTACCGCTTCTACCACAACGACGCGTGGCACTACGCGAGCTACACGTCCAACACCTGCGACTGAAACGCCTGTTGGGCCGGTCCCCTCGACCGGCCCAACACCGGGCGTCCGGGTCAGTGGAAGAAGTGCCGCGTCCCCGTGAAGTACATCGTCACGCCGGCCTTCTTCGCGGCCTCGACGACGAGTTCGTCGCGGACCGAGCCACCCGGCTGGACCACGGCCTTCACGCCGGCCGCGGTGAGGATCTCCAGGCCGTCCGGGAAGGGGAAGAAGGCGTCGGAGGCTGCGTACGCCCCCTGCGCCCGCTCGGCGCCCGCGCGCTCCACCGCCAGCTTCGCGGAGTCGACGCGGTTGACCTGGCCCATGCCGACGCCGACGGAGGCGCCGTCCTTGGCGAGGAGGATCGCGTTGGACTTGACGGCGCGGCAGGCCTTCCAGGCGAAGGCCAGGCCGGCGAGGTCGGAGTCGCTCAGCGCCTCGCCGGCCGCGAGCGTCCAGTTCGCCGGGTCGTCGCCCTCGGCCTGGAACACGTCCTTGACCTGGGCCAGGCCGCCACCGTCGATCGGGCGGAACTCCGCGGGCGGCTGCGGTGCCTCGGGGCAGCGCAGTACGCGGATGTTCTTCTTCTTGGTGAGGGCTTCGAGGGCGCCTTCCTCGTAGTCCGGCGCGACGATGACCTCGGTGAAGATCTCCGCGACCTGCTCGGCCATCTCCTTGGAGACCGGGCGGTTGACCGCGATCACGCCGCCGTACGCGGAGAGCGGGTCGCAGGCGTGCGCCTTGCGGTGCGCCTCGGCGACCTCCGCGCCGACCGCGATACCGCACGGGTTGGCGTGCTTGATGATCGCGACACACGGCTCGGCGTGGTCGTACGCGGCACGGCGGGCGGCGTCCGTGTCGACGTAGTTGTTGTACGACATCTCCTTGCCGTGCAGCTGCTCCGCCTCGGCGAGGCCGCCGCAGCCGCCCGTGTAGAGGGCGGCGGGCTGGTGCGGGTTCTCGCCGTAGCGCAGCACGTTCTTGCGCTCGTACGTCACGCCGATGAACTCCGGGAACTGCTCGCCGTCGCCGGCGTACTCCCCCGCGAACCAGCCGGCGACCGCCACGTCGTACTCGGCGGTGTGGCGGAACGCCTCGGCGGCGAGCCGCTTGCGGGCGGTCAGGTCGAAGCCGCCGTCCTTCACGGCGGAGAGCACGTCCGCGTACCGGGCGGGGCTCGTGACGACCGCGACGGAGGGGTGGTTCTTGGCGGCGGCGCGGACCATGGAGGGGCCGCCGATGTCGATCTGCTCCACGCACTCGTCGGGCGACGCACCGGAGGCGACCGTCTGCTCGAACGGGTAGAGGTTGACCACGACCAGGTCGAACGGCTCCACGCCCAGCTCGCCGAGCTGCTCGCGGTGGCTGTCCAGGCGCAGGTCGGCGAGGATTCCGGCGTGCACCTTGGGGTGCAGGGTCTTGACCCGGCCGTCCAGGCACTCGGGGAAGCCGGTCAGCTCCTCGACCTTGGTGACGGGGACGCCGGCGGCGGAGATACGGCCGGCCGTGGACCCGGTGGAGACGAGTTCGACGCCCGCCTCGTGGAGCCCGCGCGCCAGCTCCTCCAGCCCGGTCTTGTCGTAGACGCTGACGAGCGCCCGTCGGACGGCCCGCTTGTTGCTCTCGGCGGTCACTGGATAACTACCTTTCGTCCCTCGATGCGATAGCCGTTGCGGGCGAGCCGCCCCACGACATCGACGAGCAGCCTTCGCTCGACTTCCTTGATGCGCTCGTGCAGAGCGCTCTCGTCGTCCTCGTCCCGGATCTCCACCACGCCCTGCGCGATGATCGGCCCGGTGTCGACGCCGTCGTCGACGAAGTGGACGGTGCAGCCGGTGACCCTGGCGCCGTACGCGAGCGCGTCCCGCACGCCGTGGGCCCCCGGGAAGCTGGGGAGGAGGGCGGGGTGGGTGTTCACGAACCGCCCCCCGAAGCGGGCCAGGAACTCCTTGCCCACGATCTTCATGAACCCGGCCGAGACGACGAGGTCCGGCTCGTGCGCGGCGACGGCCTCGGCGAGCGCCGCGTCCCACTCGTCGCGGCTCCCGTAGTCCTTGACCTTCGTCACGAAGGCCGGCAGCCCGGCGCGCTCGGCGCGGGCCAGCCCCTCGATGCCCTCGCGGTCGGCGCCGACGGCGACGATCTCGGCTCCGTAGGCCTCGACGCCGGTGGCGGCGATCTCGTCGAGCAGCGCCTGGAGGTTGGTGCCGGATCCGGAGACCAGCACGACGAGGCGCTTGGCTCGCGGGGCCACGGGCTTGGCGGCCACGGTGAGGGCCTTTCTCGGGGAAGCGGTACGTTCGTCGGTTTGTACAGTCGTACGAATGCTTCGCGCCCCGGGATACGGGGAAGTCTACGAAGCGGCCGACCGTCAGCAACGATACCGGCACACCGGACGGCCCCCTCGGGACGGGGGCGTGGCCGGAAGGTAGCGTCTGCGTGGAGCCTGACCGGGAACGCGACCTGCGCGTCACGCGTTCACCAGTCGTGCCGACCCGTTCGCCCGTTCCACCCGTTCATCGCCGCCAAGGGGAAGACGCTCACTTGATGCCGGACCGCAGCCTGAGACCGCTCACGCTCCCCCAGCAGTCGGCGCAGCCAGGGGGGCGCAGCACCGTGTTGCTGCGGGAGCGCCCCTCGTCACCGCCCGGCACGCCCTCGGACCGCGGGAACGGCGGCGGGCAGGACGGCTCCCAGGACACCCCGGACCGGGACAACCCGTTCGCCCCGCCCCCGGAGGGCACGCCGGACCGCCCCTGGCAGCCGCGGCACCCGTCGGGCGACGGCGGCGACTCGCAGGACTCGTCCGGTTCCCAGGGCGGCGGGCGTTCGCCGTGGGGCGGTCAGTGGAGCGACCGGCAGCCCGGCCGCTCCTCCGGCGGCTTCGGTGAGCGGCCCGGCAGTTCTGGTTCCGGTTCCGGTCCCGAGGGGCAGGGCGGCGGCCCGGGCCCGCGCTGGGACCCCACGGACCCGTCGCAACGACGTGCGCGCTTCGCCCTGCTGAGCGGCATGTGGGCCCTCTTCTTCGCGCTCTTCACCTGGCCGTACGTGGCTCTGCTGCTCGGCGCGCTCGCCCTGTACTGGGGCATCAGCTCTCTGCGCGCCAAGCCCCGCGCCGCCACCGACCCGGACACCCCGGCCCGCCCCGCCTGGCAGACCGGCCGCCCGCAGCGCACCGCGGCCATCAGCGGCCTGGTCACGTCGTCCCTGGCCATCCTCCTGGTCGCCGCGTCCTTCGGCGCCCAGCTGGTCTACAACGACTACTACACCTGCCGCGAGGACGCCCTGACCAACACGGCGAAGCAGGGCTGCGAGCGCCTGCTTCCGGAACAGCTGCGGGACCTGCTGGGCACGGAGGGCTAACCGGCCTCCGGTTCCGTCCTTCAGCCCGGCCGGTCTTCTCTCCCAGGCCGTCCGGTCTTCTCTCCCAGCCCGTCCGGTCTTTTCTTCCAGCCGGTCCGGTCTTCTCTTTCAGCCCGTCCGGCGTTTGAGGACGAGGCCGTCAGGCCGAGGGGGGTCTGGGGGCGCAGCCCCCAGGGACGGGAAGGGTAGGGGCGGCGGGGGCGAAACACCCTCCCCCTACCCCCGCGGCGGCTCCGCCGGAGAATCGACCGGCAGCAGATCGTACGGCCCACCGCCACCCTCGTCGTCGCCGTCGTACGGCCCGAACGGCACGGCATCCTCGTCCACCTCCCCCGCATCCTCGCCACCCTCCGCATCGGCCCCGCCACCCCGCTTCCACCACCGCCCCACGACAGACACCGGCGCCCACCCACGTCCACCCCCGTCGGCCGCCTCGCCGCCGTCCACGACCGGCTCCCGCACGGCACCGCCCCGCCCCCGCCAGGCCCGCACCACCACCGCCACCGGCACCGCCGGCACCACGATCCACGCCAGCGTCGCGCCCCCGGCCTGCCACCACACCGGCCCGAACCGCGCGAGGGCATCGCTCCCGAGCGGCCCGCCCGCGAACGCGGCCAGCAGGGCGACGAACACCGCGCACAGCACGGCGGCCACGACGGCGGCCCCGGCGGTCCGCCGCCACGACCACACCCCGGCGGCCGCGTCACCCCCGGCGGCCCCGCCCACGGCCGCTCCCACAGGGGCCCCCGTGGCCGCCCGCGCCGTGAACCACCCCACCACCGTCCCCGCCACCAACGGCACCCCTCCCGCCGCCCAGTGCAGCGGCGTACCGGGCCCCGCGTCCGGCACCGCCGCCAGCAGCGGGAACGGCGGCAGCAACGGGGCCGGGGCGGAGGCCAAGGGGTGCACGGCATGCCCGGCACCGAGCGCGAACCCGGGCCCGAGGGCGTACACCGCCGCCCACACCGCCGCGTTCGGCACCAGCGCCAGGCAGAGCAGCAGTACGGCGAACCGCCCGGACCAGCCCTCGGTCAGCCGCAGGAAGGCCTCCTGCGCGGCGGCTCCGTGCCACACCAGCGAGACGCCCACCAGCAGCGCCCCGCCCCCGACGAGCACCGCCGCACCGGCGCCCGCGGCGCGCGTCGAGGCGCCCAGGCGCGCGTCCGGCTCCACCATCAGCTCCCGCAGGTTCCGCGGCAGCACGCGCAGCGCCCGGCCCACCGGCCCGCCGGGCCGGCCGAACGCCGTCCACACGCCCGCGCCCGCGGCGCCCATGGCGACCAGCGGCAGACAGAGGGCGGCCCACCACCAGGAGGGCCGCAGCGCGCCGCCCGTCGCGTACAGCACGACGGGCCCGGCGACGCAGAGGTAGCCCGCGACGACCCCCACCCAGGCGAAGCGCGCGGAGACCGGCGGCGGCCCGGCGTCCCGGAGGCGCCCCTCGGCCGCGAAGCCCGTCCCGGCGGCCCCCGCCCCGGGTCCGGAGCCGACGGCCACGCCCACCCCGTCACCGGGGTCGGTGGCGTCCCGGGCCGCGCGGTGCAGCAGCCACGCCGGCAGCAGGACCAGCAGCAGCGGGGTGACGCCCACCGGTGCGGGAGTGCCGGAGAGCGTGTCGGCGCGGACCAGTTCGGCACCGTGCGCCAGCACCCAGATCGAGGCGGCGACGTGCAGGGTGCCCTCGGGGCCGCTGTCGGGGTAGGGCGAACTGATCCACAGCAGGGTGACCAGCGCGGCGCACGCGGCCAGTCCCAGCACCGCCGCGACCGCACCCCCCAGGAGACCGGCGCCCAGGCCGGGCGACCGGTCGCGCCAGCGGGTGCGCAGCAGAGTCAGCGGGGCCGGGCGGGCGGTCGTCTGGGTCACGCCCGCCATGCTCCCAACGACACGCGCTTTCCCGGCGTAACAGGCGAAGCACCGTTGTGTCGCTCAATATATGTTTATGTACTTTTTCGTACGAAGGGGCGCCTTGTGACACGGAGCCCTGGAACCCCGCTCCCACCCCCCAAGGCCCGCCGACGGCTGCGCGAGTCGGCCTCGCTGACGCAGGCTCAGCTCGCGGACCGGATGGGCGTCACCCGCGCGACGGTCCGTACGTGGGAGAGCGGTCGCAGGACACCACGCGGCCGGAGACGGGAGGCGTACGCGGAACTGCTGAAGACCCTGGCCGAGGAGGAGTCGGCAGCGGCGGAGCCGGCGCCGGAAGCGGAAGCGGAATCCGGCGCCCAGCCGGCGCCGGTGCCCGTCGTCGTGGCCGTCCGCACCGGCCCGGGGAGCCCGGCCGAGGCCGCCGACAGCCTCGTCCTGCCGGCGAAGGCACTGTCCGCGGAGGAGCGGCAGGAAGCCGAACCGGAACGCGAACCGGAACGCGAACCGACACCGGAGCCCAAGGCCGAGCCGAAACCGGTCGCACTGACGCCCGCTCAGGCGTTCGACGCGCTCTACGAGTTCGGCACCCCCGCCCTCGTACGGCAGACCTTCCTCCTGACCGGCCGCCGGGAGCTGGCCCGCGAGTCGGTGGAGCGGGCGTTCCAGACCGCCTGGGAGAACTGGCCGGAAGTGGCCCGCGACCGCGACCCGGTGGGGTGGGTGCGGGCGGTGGCGTACGAGTACGCGCTCTCGCCCTGGCAGCGGTTCCGCCCGCGCAACCGGCACCCGGAGCCGCCGCCCGCCGACCCCGGCGACCGCACGCTCCTGAACACCCTGCTCCGACTCCCCCCGCGGCACCGTCGGACGCTCCTGCTGTACGACGGCGTGGGCCTGGACCTGCCCGAGACGGCGGCGGAGACGGAGGCGAGCACTCCGGCGACGGCCAACCGGCTGTTGAACGCCCGCCGGGCGATGGCCGACCGGCTGCCCGAACTGGCCGACCCCGAGGTGCTGCACCGGCGGCTGGCCGAGGTGGCGTCGAACGAGCGGCTGCGGGCGGCCAAGCCGCCGACGGTACGGGTGGGCAGCGAACGCCGGGCCCGGTTCTGGACCCGGGCGGCGATCGCCTTCACCGTCGCCCTCATCGGGACCACCGCGCTGGCCCTGCGCACCGCGCCCACGCACTACGAGCCGCCGGTCTCCCCCGGCGAGACGGTGCGCGGGGTGCCGCCCAAGGTGGCACCGGGCGCACTGTCGGACGAGGAACTGGAGCTGCGGCAGAAGCTGCGCGACCAGATGCAGGACGGGCCGGAGCGGCTGACTCCACGGCTCGAATGACCGCGGGTACGACGAGGGGCCCGTCCTCCGCGAGGACGGGCCCACTCGGTGCCGTACGGGAAGGCGGGGTCAGCCGTTCAGGATCTCCCTGGCGAGCTTGGCCGTCTCGGTCGGGGTCTTGCCGACCTTGACGCCCGCGGCCTCGAGGGCCTCCTTCTTCGCCTGGGCGGTGCCGGACGAACCGGAGACGATGGCGCCGGCGTGGCCCATGGTCTTGCCCTCGGGCGCGGTGAAGCCCGCGACGTAGCCGACGACCGGCTTGGTCACGTTCTTCGCGATGTACTCGGCCGCACGCTCCTCGGCGTCGCCGCCGATCTCGCCGATCATGACGATCAGGTCGGTCTCGGGGTCGGCCTCGAACGCGGCGAGCGCGTCGATGTGCGTGGTGCCGATGATCGGGTCGCCACCGATGCCGACGGCGGTCGAGAAGCCGATGTCACGCAGCTCGTACATCATCTGGTACGTCAGCGTGCCGGACTTCGAGACCAGGCCGATGCGGCCCGGCTTGGTGATGTCGCCCGGGATGATGCCGACGTTGGACTGGCCCGGGGTGATGATGCCGGGGCAGTTCGGGCCGATGATCCGGGTCTTGTTGCCCTTCTTGCCGGCGTACGACCAGAAGGCGGCCGAGTCGTGCACGGCGATGCCCTCGGTGATCACGACGGCCAGGGGGATCTCGGCGTCGATGGCCTCGACGACGGCGTCCTTGGTGAACTTCTCCGGCACGAAGATGACGGAGACGTTGGCGCCGGTCTTCTCGATGGCCTCCTTGACGGTGCCGAAGACCGGTACCTCGGTGCCGTCGAAGTCCACGGCGGTGCCCGCCTTGCGCGGGTTCACGCCGCCCACGACCTCGGTGCCGTCACCGAGCATGAGCTTGGTGTGCTTCATGCCGGTGGCGCCGGTCATGCCCTGGACGATGACCTTGCTGTCCTTGTTGAGCCAGATAGCCATGGTGTGTTCTGTCCTCGTCCTGAGTGCTTACTTGGCGGCGTGGGCCAGCTCGGCGGCCTTGTCGGCCGCGCCGTCCATGGTGTCGACGCGCTGGACCAGCGGGTGGTTGGCGTCGGTGAGGATCTTGCGGCCCAGCTCGGCGTTGTTGCCGTCGAGGCGGACGACGAGCGGCTTCTCGACCTTCTCGCCGCGGTCCTCCAGGAGCTTCAGCGCCTGGACGATGCCGTTGGCGACCTCGTCGCAGGCGGTGATGCCGCCGAAGACGTTGACGAACACGGAGCGGACGTCCGGGTCGCCGAGGATGATCTCCAGGCCGTTCGCCATCACCTGGGCGGAGGCGCCGCCACCGATGTCCAGGAAGTTGGCGGGCTTCACGTTGCCGTGCTTCTCACCGGCGTACGCGACGACGTCCAGGGTGCTCATGACGAGACCCGCGCCGTTGCCGATGATGCCGACCTCGCCGTCGAGCTTGACGTAGTTGAGGTTCTTCTCCTTGGCAGCGGCCTCGAGCGGGTTGGCCGCGGCCTTGTCGTGGAGGGCCTCGAAGTCGGGGTGACGGAACTCGGCGTTGTCGTCCAGCGACACCTTGCCGTCCAGGGCGATGACGTCGCCGCCCGCGACCTTGGCCAGCGGGTTGACCTCGACCAGGAGGGCGTCCTCCTTGATGAAGGTGTCCCACAGCTTGACCAGGATGTCGGCGACCTTGTCGGCGACCTCGGCCGGGAACTTCGCGGCCTCGACGATCTCGCGCGCCTTCTCGGGCGTCACGCCGTCGATCGCGTCGATCGGCGTCTTGGCGACGGCCTCCGGACGGGTGGCCGCCACCTCCTCGATCTCCACGCCGCCCTCGACCGAGGCGATGGAGAGGAAGGTGCGGTTGGCACGGTCGAGGAGGAAGGAGACGTAGTACTCCTCGACGATCTCCGGAGCGGTCTCGGCGATCATCACCTTGTGGACCGTGTGGCCCTTGATGTCCATCCCGAGGATGTCCGTCGCGCGGGCGACGGCCTCGTCCGCGGAGGCGGCGAGCTTCACGCCGCCGGCCTTGCCGCGGCCACCGACCTTCACCTGAGCCTTGACGACGGACTTGCCGCCCAGACCCTCGGTGATCGCGCGCGCCGCCTCAGGCGTGTCGATGACTTCACCGGCCAGCACCGGTACATCGTGCTTGGCGAAGAGGTCCCTCGCCTGGTACTCGAACAGGTCCACGCGCTTCCGTCCCTATCAGTGATCTCGCGGTTCGTTGGATGCGTGGGCGTGCCGCGAAGGGCAACGTGACGTCCGCTGTGTCACAAGGGGAGCGCACACGGTGACCGAGCGCGCGGCATGTCCGTCTCGCAGGTTATCGCCGCATGCCGGGGGTCCCTAAATCGTGGGTCACACCTGAGCGGTGATGCCTGTCACATGATGCCGCGCTCACTGGCACGCGGTGCCGGATGTGAGCGGCTTCGGCGGGGTGCGGGGCGCATTCGAGGCGGGGCGCGGGGAGCCTCACCGGGCTGGGGTTAGCCCGGTGAGGCCCGTCGGCCCGGAGGCCCGCAGGGGTGCGGGTCTCCGGTGTGCGGGCCGGCCGGTCCCCACCCCAATGGGGACCGGCCGGCCCATCCGCGGAGTTTCGGCCCGAGGGAGGCCGACGGCTTTCGGCCGTCTCGGGCTGCCGCTCCGCGGAGCCTGTGGGCGGGACGGGGGTACGGCGGAGGTACGGGAGTGCGAGGGCGCGGGCGCGTCGGCGGACGCCCGTCGGGCGCATCCGCCCCAGGGGCCTCAGACGCGCGCTCGCGACAGGGAGGTTCCGCCGGCTAGGCGGGAGAGACGGGGATGTCCCGGTAGGAATCCCGGGTCTCGCCCGTGCCGGCACGCTCCAGCGCCACGGGGACGAGCCGGAACGGGATCCGGTGCTGCGGGGTCACCGCGTGAGCGTCACCGTGACGGGGCATCCCCTGGTCGGCACCGGTCGCGGTACCCAGCGATCCGTCGGGGGCGCCGGTGGGCGCGTGCCGGGTGGGGGCGTAGTCGGTGGGCGCCGGGGTGGTTCGGCGGGGGTCGCCGGAGTGCGTCACCGCGGGTTGTGAGCCGGTCTCGACCGCGCCGGGGGCGGGGCCGATGTGCGCGGCGCGGTCGGTGGCGTCGGGTCCGGTGTCGGTGGTGGCGGTGCGGGGTTCGGTGGCCTCGGAGGGGTCGGAGGTGCCGGCTCCGTCGGAAGGGTGCGCGGAGTCGTCGGCCTCGGCCGGGTCCGACCGGCGATCGTCCGGAAGGTACGGGTCGGCCCGACCGTCCGAACCGGCGGCCCCGGACAGGTCCGGAAGCTCCGACAGCGGAGGCGACGACGGCCACGTGGGGACCGAGGGATCGGAGATGCCGGGGTCGGTGAAGCCGGGGTCGGTGAAGGCCGGGTCCGCGTCGGAAGCGGCGGAGAGCAGGGGCAGCCGCTCGGTCGTCCGCTCCACCACGTCCCCGACGGCGGAGAGCGCGTCCTTCGGCGGGAGGAGGGCCGACTCACGCGCCTCCGTCGCCGGACGCCCGACCGGCACGTCGACGACCTGCCGCACGGTGTCCCGCAGCGAGGGCGCCCCGTCGGCCGCCTGGGCCCGCTCCCCGCAGACCACGCCGAGCACGAACAACCCGCCCACCAGCAGCGCCACGTGCAGGGCACGCCGCCCGGCCGCCGTGCGCATCACGCGCAGAGCGGCACCGGGCAGGACTGCTGACCAGATCAAGAGGGGGAGATTCCTCCCGTGCGGCGGCGGAACGGCTCGCGCGTCGAACAACGCGCCGATGACGCGCGATCCTCGCACGGGACTCCGCGGTTTGCGCAAGCCCCTCATTACCGATGGGTAGCGATGTCCGTTTCAGCGGCGGGAATCGGGCCACCCCGGATGGACGAATCGTCACCCTGCGTCCGGTATCGGCAGGGGCCGCCTCTCGATCGCCGCCGCCATCACCTCCGGGAAGTGGTCGGGCGTGCAGGCGAACGCGGGTGCCCCCAGCGCGGCGAGCGCCGCCGCGTGCTCCCTGTCGTAGGCGGGTGTCCCCTCGTCGGACAGGGCCAGCAGCGTCACGAACCGCACGCCTGCCGCCTGCATCGCCGCGACCCGCCTGAGCATCTCGTCCCGGATGCCTCCCTCGTAGAGGTCGCTGATCAGCACCACCACGGTCTCCGCGGGCCGGGTGATCCGCGACTGGCAGTACGCCAGCGCCCGGTTGATGTCCGTACCGCCACCGAGTTGCGTGCCGAAGAGCACGTCGACCGGGTCGTCCAGCTGGTCGGTCAGGTCGACGACCGCCGTGTCGAAGACGACGAGCCGGGTCTCAATCGACGGCATGGACGCCAGCACCGCCCCGAACACCGACGCGTACACGACCGATGCCGCCATCGACCCCGACTGGTCGACGCAGAGGACGACTTCCTTCTTCACCGACCGGGACGCCCGCCCGTAGCCGACGAGCCGCTCCGGCACGACCGTCCCGTACTCCGGCAGGTAGTGCTTGAGGTTGGCCGAGATCGTGCGGTTCCAGTCGATGTCGTGGTGCCGGGGACGGGTGACGCGGGCGCTGCGGTCCAGGGCGCCGGTGAGGGTGGTCCGGGTGCGGGAGGCCAGCCGCTTCTCCAGGTCCTCGACGACCTTGCGCACGACGGTTCGCGCCGTCTCCTTCGTCGTCTCCGGCATCGCCTGGTTGAGCGAGAGCAGGGTGCCGACGAGGTGCACGTCGGCCTCCACCGCCTCCAGCATCTCCGGCTCCAGCAGCAGCGTGGCGAGACCGAGCCGGTCGATCGCGTCCCGCTGCATGACCTGTACGACGGAGGAGGGGAAGTACGTCCGGATGTCACCCAGCCAGCGCGCGACGGCCGGTGCGGAGCCGCCGAGCCCCGCCGCACGGTCCCGTCCGCCCCGCGCCGCGGCCTCCTTCCCGTAGAGCGCGGTGAGCGCCCCGTCCATCGCGGCGTCCTGCCCGGAGAGCGTGCGGCCGGTGCCGTCGGCCGGGTTCCCGCCCAGCACGAGCCGCCACCGCCGCAGCCGCTCCCGCGCGGCGTCGGCCCCCGCCGGTTCGGTCGTCATGCGTCCACCCCCACCAGGTCGTTCCCGTCAAGGCCGGTTCGCGCCGGGGCGTTGCCCTCCAGGCCCAGCAGCAGCCGGACCACCGGGAGCACCGCGTCGGCGCGCTCGGTGTCGAGGTCGGCCGCGAAGCCCGGTATCCCGGGGCCGGCCGTGGTCACCCTCCCCCGCGCCTCCGGTCCGCGCCGGACCAGCTCACCGAGGCTGCGGCGCACGCCCGGCTCGTAGGCCGCGAAGGTGCGTCGCAGCAGCGGCAGCACCTCCGTGAACGCCTCCGCCGCCACGCCGGTCAGCCAGGCGTCGACCAGGGCGAGCAGCCGTTCGTCGTGCAGGAGGAGCAGGCCGCCGCCCGAGCCGCCTCCGACGAAGCCCTCGATCCACGCCGCCGCGTCCGCCGGTGGCGTCCCCCGGGACAGCGCCAGGCCCATGAACCGCGCGGCCTCGTCCGCCGCCAGCACACCGTCGTCCAGCAGGAGCCGCACGGCACGCCCCCGGACGACACCGGGCACGATGTCCCGCGCCGAGAGGGTCCGCAGTACCCCCTGCCAGCGGGACCGCAGGCCGCCGTGGCCCGGCGCGGAGGTGTCGCCGAGCAGGCCCACCGCTGCGTGCACGGCGTCCACATGGCCGCGCATCTCGTCGGCCGCGTCGGCGTCCAGGGCCGCACAGGCCGCGGGCAGACCGACGAAGACGCGCTCGGCGAGCCCCGCGGCGACCTCCGCCAGCGCACCCGTGTCGGTACCGCGCACGTCCCCGTAGCGCAACGAGCGGGCCAGGGCCGGCAAGGCCCGCGCGAGGTGGCCGACGTCCGTGTCGAGCGCCGCGCGGTCGGCGAGTATCCGCATCACCGGCGTGAGCGCGTCCGTCAGCCCGGCCGGCAGGCAGCGTTCGGCGAGCGCGGTGACCTCGGCGAGGTCACGCGCGGTGACGGCGTCCGCCTCCGCCTTGGCGGTCGCGGCGGCGAGCACGGTCGTGCCCCACACTCCGGCCTCGGCGACCCGCACCGACAGCTCCGGCTCCCAGCGCAGCCGCCATGTCTCCCGGAACGTCCCCGTACTGCCCCGGGAGGCGGCCGGCTCGCCCCAGCCGACGCCGAGCAGCCGCAGCCGGTGCAGCAGTCTGCTGCGGCTCGCGTCGGTGTCCTTGCGCAGGTCGAGTTCCAACTCCCTTCGCCGTGCCTCCGGTTTGAGCCGCAGCCGGCGCTGGACGCGGGCCAGGTCGCGCTGCAGGGGCACGGCGGGCGCCCCCGCGGGGACCTCCCCCAGCACGTCCCCCACCACCAGCCGGTCCCGGACCAGTGCCAGGGGCACGTCCGAGCCGTCGCACATCACCGCCCGTACGGCGTCCGTCGTCTCGCCCAGTCCGGCCAGCGGGCGCCCGCGCAGCACCGCGAGCGTCCCGGCCAGCCGCACCGCCTCGATGACGTGCGCCGAGGAGACGGTCCGGCCCTCGTCCCGCAGCAGCCCGGCCACCTTGGTCAGCCAGCGCTCGACCGGCCGGTCCGCCGCGCCGAACAGGTGCGCGTACCAGCCGGGCGACTCGATGCCCGCCCCGTACCCACCTGACCGGGACAGCCGTCGGTAGGTCCAGGGCACCCACGTCAGGTCCACCTTGGTCCTCGGCAGCCCCTTCAGCAGGGCCCGGTCGGCGGTGGCGGTGACCTTGCGCCGGAGCGCGGGCACGTGCCACGCCCCGCACACCACGGCGACGCCCCGGGCGGACTCCCGCTGCGCCGCCCGCACCTGGAGCCGCATGTACGCCTCCCGCACCAGGTCCCGCCCGTCGTCTCCGCCGCGCTCCTCGGTCTCCCGCAGGGCACCCATGGCCTCTTCCAGCGCGGTGAACGGCGCGAGCGCGTCCCCGTCGCCGCCTCCGTGGCCCCGGTGCTCGACGACGTCCTCCCACCAGCGCTCGGGGTCGTCGTGACCGGCGGCCCCGGCGAGGGCGGCGAGCGGATCGACCCGGACCTCGGGTGCCGACGCGCCGGAGGGGTCCCCCGGGCCCGCCTCCGGCTCCTCGTCCGCCCTCGCCGCGTCCTCCCCCGCCGTGTCCTCCTCCGACCGCCAGGCCAGCGAGTGCGCGGCCGGGAGGTCGATGAAGCGGGCCGGCACGTCGTGTTCCAGGGCCCAGCGGAGGGCCACCCACTCCGGGGAGAACTCGGCCAGCGGCCAGAAGGCCGAGCGGCCGGGCTCGTCCACGGCGTGCGCGAGCAACGCCACCGGTGGCCGCATGTCCTCGTCGGCGGCCAGCGGGATCAGGGCGTCGGCCTCGGGCGGCCCCTCGATCAGCACGACCCCCGGCCGGGCCGTCTCCAGCGCCGCCCGCACCGCCCGCGCCGACCCCGGACCGTGGTGACGCACACCCAGCAGCAGCGGTCCGGGCGCGCCGCCGGGCCCTCCGCGGTCAGTGCCCGTCACACCGTCCCCCTCGCCCACCAGGCCGCCGCCCCCGGGTCCCCCGCCCCCGAGTCCGCAGCCTGCGTGCCCACGTCGAGTCCTCGTCGTCCCCCTTGGCGACGGCCACCCGCCTCTCCGCTCCGTGCCGCGTCCTCGTCCACGCCGCCTCGCCGTTCACACGCTCACCTCGCGGCAGGCGCGGTAGAAGTCCTGCCAGCCGTCGCGCTCCCGGACGACCGTCTCCAGGTACTCCTGCCAGATGACGCGGTCGGTGGCGGGATCGCGGACGACCGCGCCGAGGATGCCCGCGGCGACGTCGCCGGGCCGCAGCACCCCGTCACCGAAGTGGGTGGACAGCGCCAGACCGCCGGTGACCACGGAGATCGCCTCGGCCGTGGACAGGGTGCCGCTGGGCGACTTCACCTTCGTACGCCCGTCGCCCGTCAGCCCGTCGCGCAGCTCGCGGAAGACGGTGACGACGCGGCGGATCTCCTCGATGCCGTCGGGGGCCGGGGGCAGGTCGAGGGAGCGGCCGATCTGGTCGACGCGGCGCGTGACGATCTCGACCTCGGCCTCGGCGCTCTCGGGCAGGGGCAGCACCACGGTGTTGAAGCGGCGGCGCAGGGCGCTGGACAGGTCGTTGACCCCGCGGTCGCGGTCGTTGGCGGTGGCGATCAGGTTGAAGCCGTGAACGGCCTGCACCTCCTGGCCCAGCTCCGGTATCGGCAGGGTCTTCTCCGACAGGATGGTGATCAGGCTGTCCTGCACGTCGGCGGGGATGCGGGTCAGCTCCTCCACCCGCACGGTCGCGCCGTCCGTCATGGCCCGCATGACGGGACTGGGCACGAGGGCGTCGCGGCTCGGGCCGTGGGCGAGGAGTCTCGCGTAGTTCCAGCCGTAGCGGATCGCCTCCTCCGGGGTGCCGGCGGTGCCCTGCACCAGCAGGGTGGAGTCGCCGCTGACGGCCGCCGCGAGGTGCTCGGACACCCAGGTCTTCGCGGTGCCGGGCACGCCGAGCAGGAGCAGGGCGCGGTCGGTGGCGAGCGTGCTGACGGCGACCTCGACGATGCGGCGCGAGCCCACGTACTTCGGGGTGATCACGGTGCCGTCGGGCAGGGTGCCGCCGAGCAGATAGGTCGCGACGGCCCAGGGCGACAGCTTCCACCGCGCCGGGCGCGGACGGTCGTCCTGCGCGGCCAGCGCGGCCAGTTCGGCCCCGAACGCCTGCTCGGCGTGGGGCCGCAGCCTCTCCACTCCGGACATCGCCTCCACGGACACAGGCATGGCTGATTCCCCCTCCAGCTCGGCCGGTTCGATCTGTCATCCACGGTGCACCACGCCACTGACAATCGCCCTGACCTGCGAAGACGCTCTCGCCGGGGGCGTTGTCAGTGGGAGGATCTACCTTCGATGTCATGACTCAGCAGGGGGAGCGCTGGACCGCGGACCAGGTGCTGGCACTGGCACCTGACGCCGCGTCACGTGCGGCGGGCGGCAGGTTGGGGGCGGCCGGTCCGTGGTCCGAGGTGGGGAGTTCCCACGAGGGGGCGGTGTGGGGGCTGTGCAAGGGGAGCGGCAGCGAGCCGTACCGGACGGTCGTCGACGTCGCGGAGGGGTCCGGGCCCGCGTACCGGTGTGCGTGCCCGAGTCCCAAGGTCCCGTGCAAGCACGCGCTGGGGCTGCTGCTGCTCTGGTCGGGCGGGGGCGTCGCGGCGCCGGGGGCGGCGGCGCCCGAGTGGGCGGAGCGGTGGCTCACCGGACGACGCGAGCGCGCGGAGGGGAGAGAGGGGACGGGCGCGGCGGACTCGCCGCCAGGACGGGGGTCCGGGGCCGCTGATCCGGAGGCGGCGCGGCGCCGGGCCCTGCAGCGGGCCGGGCGGATCACCGCGGGCGCGACGGAGCTGGAGCAGCGGCTGACGGACCTGCTGCGCGGCGGTCTGGCCGGCGCCGAGCAGGCGGGCTACGGGCTGTGGGAGGAGACGGCGGCCCGCATGGTCGACGCCCAGGCCCCGGGTCTGGCCGCCCGCGTGCGGGAGCTGGGTTCCCTACCGTCGTCGGGCCCCGGCTGGCCGGTCCGGCTGCTGGAGGAGTGCGCCCTCCTCCACCTGCTCGACCAGGGCTGGCTGCGGCGCGAGGGCCTGCCCGACGGGCTGGCGGCGACCGTCCGTTCGCGCGTGGGTCTGCCGGCCTCAGCGGACGGTCCGCCGGTGCGGGACCGCTGGCTGGTCCTCGCCCAGTACGACACCGCGGACGCGCGGCTGACGACCCGTCGCATCTGGCTGTACGGCGCGGAGACGGGCCGGACCGCACTGCTCCTCTCCTACGGCGCCGCGGGCAGGGCACCGGAGTTGGCGCTGCCGGTGGGCCTGACGCTGGAGGCCGAGGTGTCGGCGTATCCGGGCGCCGGACAGCAGCGGGCGGCCCTGGGGCGGCGGTTCGCCCAGCCCGCGACCACGGAGACACGCCCGACAGGAGTGACCACGTCCGGAGCCGCCGCCCGGTTCGGCGAGGCCCTCCGCGACGACCCGTGGCTGGACTCGGTGCCGTTGACGCTGGGGCGCGTCGTCCCGGTGCCGGACGGCGACGCGTGGCAGCTGGCGGACGCCGACGACGACACCGCGCTGCCGCTCGTGCCGGGCGCCGGAAACCGGGCGGGCATCTGGAGACTGGCCGCACTGTCGGGCGGCGCGCCCGTCACGGTCTTCGGCGAGTGCGGCCACCGGGGCTTCACTCCGCTGACGGCCTGGCCGACCGGCCCCGGCCCGGCGGTGCCGCTGTACTGACCCGCCCGGCGCCGGAACCGGCGCGTCCCACGCCCGCAGCTGCCGGGCCCACACCCTGCACGCCCCACGCCCGCACCGACCACCCCGGGCCATGGACTCACGAGGGAACCAGAGGGGACCGCATGACCAGCACACCCACTCCCCCGAGCACACCGTCGCCGACGACGGCCTCCTGGGAGGAACTCGTCACCGCCGCCCTGCTCGGCACGGACCGGCGTACGCCGCCGGGCAGCGAGCCCGGACCGGGTGCGCCGGCCGCACTGCTCGACGCGGCGGCCGCGGAGACCGTCCGTCGCCGTGCCGGGCTGCGGCCGGCCCGTGCGGCGCGGCGTCCCGACCCGGCTCCCGTGGATCCGCGCCCACCCCTGCCCGCCGCGGCCGCCCGGCGCCTCACGATGCTGCTCGCCGACCGGCCTGGCGCCGCGGGCGGCGGGCGCCGGGGGGCCGCTCCCGATCTGATGGAGCTGCTGCCCCAGTGGCTGGCGACGGCCAACACGCGCGGCTTCGCGGCGCCGCCCGAGGCACTTCCGGCACTGCTGGACGCGGCACGCGGGCGCACGGACCTGCGGCCGGCGGCGCTGCGGTTCGCGGGGCCCCGCGCCCTGTGGCTGGCCCGGCTGAATCCGGACTGGCGGTTCGCCCTTCGTGCCACGCCGGGCGGCGGGACCGCGCTGCCCGGCCCCGAGGCCGCGGACCGGGTGCGGCGGCTCTGGGACGAGGGCCTGTTCGCCGAACGGGTCGCCCTGCTGGCGTCCCTGCGCGCCCGCGACCCGGCCGGCGCGCGCGGGCTGCTGGCCTCGACCTGGGCGACGGAGCGGGCCGAGGACCGGCTGATGTTCCTCGACTCCCTGCGGACCGGACTCGCACCGGCGGACGAGCCCTTCCTGGAACAGGCGCTGGCCGACCGCAGCCGCAATGTACGGGCGACGGCGGCGGAGCTGCTGTCGGCCCTGCCGGGCTCGGCGCTGGCCGCGCGGATGGCGGCCCGGGCCGTGACCTGCGTGTCCCTCGACCGCGCCCCGGACCGTCCGGCGATCGCCGTCGAGGCGCCGCACGAGTGCGACGCGGGCATGGAGCGGGACGGCGTGGTGGCCAAGCCGCCCGGCGGGCGGGGCGAACGGTCCTGGTGGCTCGGCCAGTTGGTCGAGGCGGCCCCGCTGGCGACCTGGCCGGCCCGGCTCGGCGGACGCGGCCCCGAGGAGATCGTCGCCCTGCCGGTGGCGGACGGCTGGCGGGGCGAACTGCACGCGGCATGGTGCCGGGCGGCGGTGCGACAACGCGACGGGGCGTGGGCGCGGGCGTTGCTGGGAGCGCCCACGGCGCCCGAGGCCGGTGGTCCCGGCGCGGTGTCCCTGGCCGAGCGGGCCAAGCTGCTCGGCACGCTGGGGGCGGGCGAACGGGCAGATTGGGTGGCCGGTTTCATCGCCACCCACGGGCTGTCCGAGGCGTTCCAGCTGCTCGGCATGTGCGGGGTGCCGTGGGCCCCGTCGCTCGGACGCGCCGTGGTGGACGCGCTCGACATCGCCCGGGACGCCGGGAGTTATCCGTGGAGCTTCAGCGGCGTGATGGGGCTGGCCGAACGCTGCCTGGACCCCGCGGAGGCGGGCCGTCTCAACGGCCTGCTGGCGATACCGGACGAGTCGGAGGACGCGTCGCCGGGCGCCGGCGGCTACTGGGCGGAGGCGTTCCAACGGCTCGTCACGACACTGCGGTTGCGGGCGGCGATGGCGGAGGAGCTGGCAGCGGGGTAGGACGTGGCGCAGTGGGAGCCGCCGGCACCCATGACCGCCCGAGAGGGGGCGGTTACGCCTCCGCGTGTTCCCGCACGTTCGCGCGGACCCAGTTCACGATCGACGCCGTCGTTGCACCCGGCGTGAAGATCTCGGCGACGCCCTTCTCCTTCAGCGGAGCGATGTCCGCCTCGGGGATGATCCCGCCGCCGAAGACGAGGATGTCCGCCGCGTCCCGTTCCCGCAGCAGCGCGATCACGGCGGCGAAGAGCGTGTTGTGCGCACCGGAGAGGATGGACAGCCCGATCGCGTCGGCGTCCTCCTGGATCGCGGTGTCCACGATCTGCTCGGGTGTCTGGTGAAGCCCGGTGTAGATGACCTCCATACCGGCGTCACGCAGGGCCCGCGCGATCACCTTGGCCCCGCGATCGTGGCCGTCGAGCCCCGGCTTGGCCACCACCACGCGGATCGGACCGGCTGCCACACCCATCACTGCCTCCATGAAGCGACTACATCCATCCGTACCGACAAGTACCGCACACTTCGCCGACGCCGTACACAGGAGCACGGCACTCAAACCCGCACCTCGTGCACGAAGTCCGCAAAGCGCGCACCTTCGCGGCGCGCATGCCCCGCACCACGGCGTCCGGGAAGTGAACGAACGTTATCGCCAGCATCCCGCAACCGGCAGTTTCGCGGCGGATACAGAGGGGGAAATCACATGGTGGGACACGTTCGCCGCGCACCGCACCAGGGCGCGGCGGCATCACGCGCACGGAGAGCCGCAGCGAGGGCGGGACGGGGAAGCAGCGGGCCTCGTCGCCGTATCACCGACACCACGGGCCAGACGAATCCCACAGGTCAGACCAGACCCACGGGACCCCCCTGGCTCGGATACCGCACGCCGACACACCCATCCGGGTAAACCTCGCAAACATCGCCAATCACTGGTGTCACGGCACTCCAACGAGGGCACACGGGGGACAGAGGCGTCCCTGCGCGTGCCGGACGGAGGTCGGCCCCATGAAGGTCACCACGGCAGCACTGCCCCTTCTTCCGCTTTTTCAGCGTCTCCTCCCGGGCTTGCCCGGAATCCCAGGACTAACGGAACTGGCGAGCCTGCCCGGACGGCTGACCGGGCTCTCCCTGACCTTCCTGAAGGCGAGCGCCCTGGAGGTCGCGATCCTCGCCGGGCATCTGCTCCTGTATCCCTCGGGGATCGTCCAGGAGCGCCGCCCCTCCCTGCCCCTCCCGTCCGTCGGCTCACGGGACCCGGAGCCCTCGCCGCCGCCCCCCCGACTCCCGGCCCCCCCGAGCACGCCGGTCGTCCTGCTGCACGGTTTCATCGACAACCGGTCGGTCTTCCTGCTGCTGCGCCGCAGCCTGGCCCAGCACGGCAGGCACCAGGTCGACTCGCTGAACTACTCCCCCCTGACCTGCGACATCCGCACGGCGGCCGAGTTGCTCGGCCGGCACATCGAGGAGATCTGCGAGCGCACCGGCAGCGAGCGCGTCGACGTCGTCGGGCACAGCCTCGGCGGGCTGATCGCGCGGTACTACGTGCAGCGGCTCGGCGGTGACCTGCGGGTCCGGACGCTGGTGACGCTCGGTACCCCGCACTCCGGCACCCGCGTGGTCCCGCTGGCCAACGCGCACCCGATCGTGCGCCAGATGCGCCCCGGGTCGGCGGTGATCGAGGAGCTGTCCCGGCCCACGCCCGGCTGCCGTACGCAGTTCGTCAGCTTCTGGAGCGACCTGGACCGGGTGATGGACCCGCTGGAGACGGCCTGTCTCGACCATCCCGACCTGACCGTGCAGAACGTACGGGTGAGCGGCGTCGGCCACCTCGCGCTGCCGGTGCACCCGGCCGTGGCCACGGGGATCCGGCAGGCATTGGACGCCGTCGAGGCGGAGAACGGCACGGAGACGGACGGGCGAGCGGGGTCGGGCGGACGCGCGGGGTCGGGCGGACGAGCCGGCGGTCTGACGGTCGCCTGACTCCGAAACAACCCGTTCAGCATCGAACACCGATCGAACAAAAAGCCAAAGTCGTGCCCGCCGTCCCCCAAAACACGGCCGATTGCCCGTTTCCTGCTCCAGCGAAACCTGACGAAGATTGTCGTGCCCGTATACCGCCGGGTACAGTCGCCGCACTGCTCTGGCAGCCCCTGTTGTCGAGGCGAAAGAGAAGTTGGTGAACGACCGTCACCCGTCGGGGACCATGACCACCCCGGCTTCGGCTTCCGACGCCGCGTCGGCGCATTACGCGTCGTACGGCACAGGGGAGGCCCAGTACGGCGACCTCACCACGTACGGCGGCTACGACACCACTGGTTTTCCGACCAACGGCCCCGCCTCCGCGGCCTTCGACGCGGACCCCCTCTTCGGCAGCCTGCCGGGCCACACCACCGGCACCTACGACACGACGGGCTCGTACGGCACCACGGGCACCTACGACACCACCCAGTGGTCCGACGGCGGCGGGCAGCAGCACCACGACGCGTACGCCGCCCAGCACCACACCGGCTACGACTCCGGGCCCTACGACGCGACCGCGTGGACGGCCGGTTACCAGGAGTCCGCCGGCATGCAGCCGCAGGCCACGGGCGCCGAGGCCACCGGGCAGTGGGACACCGGCGCCTGGACCCAGCCGGACCCGTCCGGCAACCCGGCGGACGGGACCCAGCAGTGGGACTGGGGCACGCAGACCTTCGAGACCGGCAGCTTCGAGACCGGTGCCTTCGAGACCGGCAGCTTCGAGACCGGTGCCTTCGCCACCGGCACCCTGGACACCGGCGCTTTCCAGACGGTCGCCTCCGACGAGACCTCCGCCTTCGAGACGGCCACCTTCGAGGCCACGGCTTTCGAGACGGCCACCTTCGAAGCCAACGCCTTCGCCACCGGCACGTTCGACACCGGCGCCTACGACGCCACCCAGTGGAACCCCGACGGCGCCACCGCGCACCCGGCGGAGCCCGCGGCAGCGCAGGACGCCACCCAGGACATCCTGTCCGCCGGGGACGAAACGGCCCCGCACGAAGGCGAGTTGGCCGCCACCGGCGAACTCCCCACCGTGACACCCCTCCTGGACGGCCAGGAGGAGATCACCCCGGCCGCCCGCATCCCGGCCGCGCGCGGCGCCTCCCGGGCCGGGACGCGTTCCCGCCGCCGTCTGCCCGCCAAGCGCTCCGCGCTGCTGACCATCGCCGTGCCGTCGGCCTGCGTGATGAGCGTCGCCGGTATCGCGGCCGCCTCCGTCGGCAGCCTCACCGGCGACGAGGGCACGGAGACCACGGCGGCGGCCGCGGACCCGGGCGGGCAGCAGGCCGCGCCGGTGAAGCCGTCCACGGCCAACAACAAGCTGGACACCCAGCTCACCAGTCTCGCCGCCGGAGCCGACGACTTCGCCGACCGGGCCAGCCGGACGCAGGAGCGCATCGACCTCAAGGCCGAGCAGGCAGCCGAGAAGAAGCGCGCGGCGGAGGAGGCGGCCCGCAAGGAGCGGCTGCGCCCCAAGTTCGCCCTCCCGGTGGCGCAGCACGGCCTCAGCGCGTACTACGGGCAGGCCGGCATCAACTGGATGTCCGTCCACAGCGGCATCGACTTCCCCGTGTCGTACGGGACGACGGTGATGGCCGCGACCGACGGCACCGTCCGGACGCAGTACAACAGCGCGTACGGCAACATGATGATCGTGACGGCGAAGGACGGCACGGAGACGTGGTACTGCCACCTCTCCAGTTATCAGGTTCCCTCGGGTACGAGCGTCAAAGCCGGTGACGCCATCGCATTCTCCGGCAACTCGGGCAACTCGACCGGCCCGCACCTGCACTTCGAGGTGCGCCCCTCCGGCGGCTCGGCGATCGACCCGCTGTCGTGGCTGCGCAGCCACGGTCTCAACCCGCAGTGACGCCGTAGCGTCTCAGCCGTCTGCCCGCCCCGGGGGCGTGCGCCGCCCGGCCGCGCGGACCCGAGCCGCAGCCCGGGCCCGCGCGGCCGGTCCGGCACCGTCAGAGCTTCTCCACCGGCGCGTACCGCAGCAGCAGCCGCTTCGGCTTGGTGTCGCCGAAGTCGATGGTCGCCTCCGCGTTGGACCCGGTGCCCTTGACCCCGACGACCGTTCCGAGCCCGAACTGGTCGTGCGTGACACGGTCGCCGACCGCCAGGGACACCGTCGGCTGCTCCGCGCCGGCGGACCGGCGGGTGGCGAAGCCGGACGCGCCCGACGCCGAGGAGCGGGAACGGGACGACGACAGCGAGGCCGCCACTCCCGAGACCGGAGCGGAGGGAGCCGGTCCGTTCGCACCGGTGCGCTTCCACTCCAGGTGGGGGGCCGGGATCTCCTCCAGGAAGCGCGAGGGCGGGTTGTAGGAGGGCTGGCCCCAGGCGCTGCGCAGGGTGGACCGGGTCAGGTAGAGCCGCTCGCGGGCGCGGGTGATGCCGACGTACGCCAGCCGCCGTTCCTCCTCCAGCTCCTTGGCCTGGCCGAGGGCGCGCATGTGCGGGAAGACGCCGTCCTCCATGCCGGTGAGGAAGACGACCGGGAACTCCAGGCCCTTGGCGGTGTGCAGGGTCATCAGGGTGACGACGCCGTCGCCGTCCTCTTCGTCCGGGATCTGGTCGGAGTCCGCGACGAGCGCGACCTTCTCCAGGAAGTCGGCGAGGGTGCCGGCCTCCTCACCTTCGGCGCGCTCCTGTTCGAACTCCAGGGCGACGGCCGCGAGTTCCTGGAGGTTCTCGATGCGGGTCTCGTCCTGCGGGTCGGTGGACGCCTGCAACTCGGCGAGGTAGCCGGTGCGTTCGAGGATGGCCTCGAGAACGGTCGCCGGTCCGGCGCCGGACTCGACGATGGTGCGCAGGTCCTCCATGAGCGTGTTGAACCGCTTGACGGCGTTGGCGGAACGCGCCGCCATGCCGTACGCCTCGTCGACGCGCTTGAGCGCCTGCGGGAAGCTGATCTTCTCGCGCTGCGACAGGGCGTCGATCATCGCCTCGGCCCGGTCGCCGATGCCTCGCTTGGGGACGTTGAGGATCCGGCGCAGCGGCACCGAGTCCTCGGGGTTGGCCAGCACCCGCAGGTAGGCCAGGACGTCCCGGACCTCCTTGCGCTCGTAGAAGCGGACGCCGCCGACGACCTTGTAGGGCAGGCCGGTGCGGATGAAGACCTCTTCGAAGACACGGGACTGCGCGTTGGTGCGGTAGAAGACGGCGACGTCGCCCGCCTTGGCCTCGCCCGCGTCCGTGAGGCGGTCTATCTCGTCGGCGACGAACTGGGCCTCGTCGTGCTCGGTGTCGGCGACGTACCCGGTGATCTGCGCGCCGGCGCCCTGGTTGGTCCACAGGTTCTTGGGCCGGCGGGACTCATTGCGCTCGATGACCGCGTTGGCGGCGGTGAGGATGGTCTGGGTGGAGCGGTAGTTCTGCTCCAGGAGGATCGTCGTCGCGTTCGGGTAGTCCTCCTCGAACTGGAGGATGTTGCGGATGGTGGCGCCGCGGAAGGCGTAGATCGACTGGTCGGCGTCGCCCACCACGCACAGCTCGGCGGGCGGGACCTCGGCCTCGGGCGGCACGTCGACCGGGTGCTCGGAGGTGCCGACCAGCTCGCGCACCAGGGCGTACTGGGCGTGGTTGGTGTCCTGGTACTCGTCGACCATGACGTGCCGGAAGCGGCGGTGGTAGTGCTCGGCGACGTCCGGGAAGGCGCGGAGCAGGTTGACCGTCGTCATGATCAGGTCGTCGAAGTCGAGGGCGTTGGCCTCGCGCAGCCGCGACTGGTAGAGCGCGTACGCCTGGGCGAGGGTCTTCTCGAAACCGTCGGCGGCCTGGGCGGCGAAGTCCTCCTCGTCGATCAGCTCGTTCTTCAGGTTGCTGATCTTGGCGCTGAAGGACTTGGGCGGGAAACGCTTGGGGTCCAGGTCGAGGTCGCGGCAGACCAGCGCCATGAGCCGCTTGGAGTCGGCGGCGTCGTAGATCGAGAAGGACGACGTGAAGCCGAGCCGCTTCGACTCGCGGCGCAGGATGCGGACGCAGGCGCTGTGGAAGGTCATCACCCACATCGCGTTGGCGCGCGGGCCCACGAGCTGCTCGACGCGCTCCTTCATCTCACCGGCGGCCTTGTTGGTGAAGGTGATCGCGAGGATCTGGCCCGGGTGGACGCCGCGCTCGGCCAGCAGGTGGGCGATGCGGTGGGTGAGCACGCGGGTCTTGCCGGAGCCGGCGCCGGCCACGATGAGCAGGGGGGAGCCGGAGTGCACCACGGCGGCGCGCTGGTTGTCGTTCAGCCCGTCCAGGAGGGCGGCCGGGTCCAGGGCGGGGCGCGGGGCGCCGTCCCGGTAGTACCGGTCGCGCTCCGGAGGCGCGTCGAACTTCCCGCCGAACAGATCGTGCGGGACCGGCTCCGGTCCGTGACCGTCCTCGGGCGGCGGCGGGGGTTCCTCCTCGTGACCCCGGGGGGTCTGGAGGCTCGCCAGGAAGCTGTCGTCAAAGAGGCTGCTCATCGCTCTCCGAGTCTAGGGCGCCCCACCGACAACCCGGCGCCACCCCGGAAAACGGCCGGGACACCACCCACCGGCACGCCCTGCGACGTGGTGCGACACGAAGAGTGACGCCCGTCGCCGAGGTCACGAAAATGTATCGGGCATATCACCCACCAACCTTCACAGCGGCCACACGAGTTGGCTACGGTGCGGGCAGGCCGAACGACCCCCTCCGGCGAACCTCGCCGGGCCGCGCGGCCTCCGCCGAGTCCGGCGTGCCCGCCACGGCGCCCGGAGCCGGGGACCCAACCGAGAACTTGGGGTGAATCGGCCGCACCGCCCTCCAGAGGACGGTCCGCCGTAGGGCAACCCTTCCGTGCCGCCCGAACCCGACAGCTAACCCGGTAGGCGGAGCACTGGAAGGAGTCGCCTCCTTGGCGTCGCACCGCAAGTCGCGCCCCACCGGTTCACGCGTCACGGGCCTACGGACCCCGGCCCTCGCCACAGCGGCCCTCACCTCCGTCGCCCTGCTGTCCCAGACAGCGAACGCCACCCCGTCGGACGACGACAGGCCGAGCCTCGAAGAGGTCGAGAAGAAGGTCGACGACCTCTACCGCCAGGCGGGGTCGGCCACCGAGAAGTACAACGCGGCCAAGGAGAAGACGGCCAAGCAGCGCAAGAAGGTCGACACCCTCCTCGACGACGTCGCCCAGCGCACCCAGAAGCTCAACGACGCCCGCGAGGAGCTGGGTTCCTTCGCCTCCGCGCAGTACCGCACGGGCACGGCGGTCCCGGAGACGGCGACCTTCCTGCTCGCGGACTCGCCGCAGGAGTACTTCGACCAGAACCAGCTGATGGGCCGGCTCACCGGCCGTCAGAAGACCGCGGTCGACGACTACGTCACGCAGCAGTCCGAGACGATGAAGAAGCGCCGGGAGGCCACCGAGAGCCTGGAGACGCTCACCGGCTCGCAGCAGGACCTGAAGACGGCCAAGTCGACCGTCCAGAAGAAGCTCGCCACCGCGCGTGAGCTGCTGTCGAAGCTGACCGCCGAGGAGAAGGCCCGGCTCGCGGCGATCGAGAGGAAGAAGCAGGAGGAGGCTGCCCGCAAGGCCGCGGAGCTGGCCGAGCAGCAGGCAGCGGAGCGCGAGCGGCGGGAGGAGGCCGCACGGCAGGAGAGCGGCGGTGGCACCTCCTCCGGTTCCTCGGAGTCCGGCGGCAACGGCTCGTCGGGCTCCTCGACGCCGGACTCGTCGTACGGCACCAAGGCCGAGAAGGCACTCGCGTTCGCCCGCGCCCAGATCGGCAAGCCGTACGTCTGGGGCGCCACCGGCCCCGGCTCCTACGACTGCTCCGGCCTCACCCAGGCCGCCTGGAAGGCCGCGGGGGTGACGCTGCCGCGCGTCACGTACGACCAGGTCAACGCCGGCACGACCGTCCCCGTCTCCCAGGCCCTCCCCGGTGACCTGGTCTTCTTCTACGACGACCTCAGCCACGTCGGCCTCTACATCGGCAACGGCATGATGATCCACGCCCCGAAGCCGGGCGCGTACGTCCGCGAGGAGTCGATCTACTACGACGGCGAGTCGTCGATCCACAGCGTGGTGCGCCCGGCCTGACCGGCGCGGCTCTCTAGCATCGGGGCATGTCGTCAGGCACGTCGTCAGGCACTCTCCCCTCCCCCCTGCGCGCCTGGTGGGCGCAGCGTCCACCGGCGGCCGGGGCCGCGGTCATGGCGACCGGCATCCTGTCGGTCGCCCTGCACATGACGGGACACGAGGTCCTGTCCCGCATCGCCCTGTTCCTTGCCTGCGCCGCCTGGCTGACCCTGGCGGTGAACTTCGTCCACCTGCTGCTGGCCGAGCGCCCGCAGTGGCTGACGCGGGCGGGGACACCGGGCGCGCTCACCGCGGTCGCCGCGACCACCGTGCTCGGCACCCGGCTCTCGCTGCTCGGCTGGACGACCCTGGCCGCCGCGCTGCTGGCGCTGGCGACGCTGCTGTGGCCGGTGCTGCTCCTCCTGGTCGTGCGGCACTGGGGGCGCAGGATGCCGGGGGCGGTGTTCCTGGGGTGCGTGGCCACGGAGGGGCTGGCGGTGCTCGGCGCCACGCTGTCCGCGGTCACCTCGACGCCCTGGCTGGCCCACGCGGCGCTGGTGCCGTTCTGGCTGGGGATCGTGCTCTACCTGATCGCGCTGTTCCGCTTCGATCTGCGGCAGGTGGCCCGGGGCTCCGGTGACCACTGGGTGGCGGGCGGGGCACTCGCCATCTCGGCCCTCGCCGGCGCCAAACTGATCGCGGCGACCGGCACCGGCATGTACCTGTGGAACTCCGACGACGGCGCCGTGCTGCACGACGTGACCGTCTTCCTGCTCACTCTCGACCTCGCCTGGTACGTCGTCCTGCTGGTCGCCGAGTTCGTCTGGCCGCGGGTCCGCTACGACGTGCGGCGCTGGTCGACGGTCTTCCCGCTCGGCATGACGGCGGCGGCGACGCTGTCCGTGGCCGCCGCGATCGACGTCGCGTGGCTGGACGCGCCCGGCCGGGTCCTGCTGTGGATCGCGGTGGCCGGGTGGCTGGCGGTCGCGGCGGGAGCGGTCGCCCAGGCCCGGGCCGGGCTGCGGTCCGCGGGCACGAGCGCCTCCGCCGTCACGTCCACAGCACCGCGATGAAGATGTTCGCGACGGTCAGCAGGCCCACGAGGCCGAACAGCGGCTTGTCGACCTTCTCGTCGTCGCGCTTCACGTAGACCAGGCCGAGGATCACGATCAGCAGGGCGAGCTTCACCCCGATCTTGAGGTTGTCCACGGACTGGTCGTCGGCCTGGTTGAGACCGACCAGGGCGACACCGGTGACCAGCATCGTCAGCGCACCGTGCAGCATCGCGGGGATGAAGCGGGCCGTGCCCCGGCCCATCGCCTTCATCTGGGTCAGGAAGCCGCCGAGGAGCGCGGCGATGCCGATGATGTGCAGACCGACGAAGAGGTGGATGAGTACGTCCATGAGGCCGGAGCCTAATGAGCGGCCGGAGGACGTCCGACACCGGCCCGGCGGTGCCTGAGCCGCCCCGGTGCGGAAAGCGGCGCATATATGCGCCCCATAACAGCTCAGGTCCCTCACCCGTCCCCGATCGGGCAGCTCGGTCATCACCCCGCGTGAAGACGACGGCCGCCGGACGGGCACGCGGTCAGATGCATGCGCGGGCCGATCCGGTACCGCCACTTCCGCGCATCCCGGCACCGGACCGTTACCGACGCGCCTAGCGTCCTCCCTCAGGCAGCCGGAGCGGACCGGAGCCGACCCGGCACGGGCCGGAGTCGAGTCGTACGGAAGGACGTGGGTCGCAGGTGGGAACGCACCGCAGGCCGCGACAGCGCGTGACGGGCGGCGGCAGGGCCCGTACGGCGGCCACCATCACCCTCGCGGGCGCGGCCACCGCGACGGGCCTGGGCGGGACCGGTCACGCCGATCCGCAGCCGACGGCGGCCCAGGTCAGGGCCAAGGTCGACAAGCTGTACCAGCAGGCTGAGGTCGCGACCGAGAAGTACAACGGCGCCAAGGAGAAGGCGGACGCCGCCGAAGAGCACCTGGAGAAGCTGCGGGATCAGGCCGCCCGCAAGGAGGACCGGTTGAACTCGGCCCGGGAGGCGCTGGGTTCGGTCGCCGCGGCGCAGTACCGCAGCGGCGGCCTCGACCCCGCCCTGCAGCTCGCGCTCTCCGCCGACCCCGACCGGTATCTCGACAACGCCGCCTTCGTCGAACGCGCGGGCAGCCGGCAGACGGCCGCCGTGGGCCGGGTACGCAAGGAGCTGCGGGACATCGAGCGACTGCGCGGCGCCGCCCGCGTCGAGCTGACCTCGCTGACCTCACGCCGGGCCGAACTGAAACGCCACCGCGAGACCGTCACCGGAAAGCTGGAGACGGCCCGCCGCCTGCTGTCCCGGCTGACCGCGGAGGAACGCACCCGGTCGGGCCAGGGCACGGGTGACCGCGCGTCCCGCTCGTCGGCGGGCGACCGGCAGCCACTGTCCGCCCCGTCCGCCCAGGCACCCAACTCCCGCGCCGCGGCGGCCGTCGCCTACGCCTACCAGAAGCTCGGCAGCCCCTACGTGTGGGGCGCGACCGGTCCGGACGCCTTCGACTGCTCCGGCCTCACCCAGGCCGCCTACCGCGCCGCGGGCGCCTCCCTCCCCCGCACCACCTACGCCCAGATCGACGCGGGCCGCCGCGTCGCCCGGTCCGAACTGCTCCCCGGTGACCTCGTCTTCTTCTACTCCGGCATCAGCCACGTCGGCATCTACGTCGGCAAGGGCCAGATGATCCACGCCCCGAACCCGTCGGCCCCGGTCCGCGTGGCACCCGTCGACCAGATGCCGTTCGCGGGGGCGGCGCGGGTGGTGTGACCGCCCGTTCGTCACCGGGACCCTTACGGAAAGCCCCGGCGTCGGCCACTGGGCACCCGGCTCACGGAGTCACACCAGCCGTCGCGCCGTCGCCCACCGCGTCAGCTCGTGGCGGTTGGACAGCTGGAGCTTGCGGAGGACCGCCGAGACGTGGGACTCGACCGTCTTCACCGAGATGTACAGCTGCTTGGCGATCTCCTTGTACGCGTAGCCCCGGGCGATCAGGCGCAGCACCTCGCGCTCGCGCTGGGTGAGGCGGTCCAGGTCCTCGTCGACCGGCGGGGCGTCGGTCGAGGCGAACGCGTCCAGGACGAAACCGGCCAGACGCGGGGAGAAGACGGCGTCGCCCTCCTGGACGCGGAAGACCGAGTTCACCAGGTCGGTGCCGGTGATCGTCTTGGTCACGTAGCCTCGGGCGCCGCCGCGGATCACGCCGATCACGTCCTCCGCCGCGTCCGAGACGGAGAGGGCGAGGAAGCGGACGGGGCGCTCGGTGTCGCTCATCAGGGGGGCGCAGCGGCGCAGGACCTCGACGCCACCACCGCCCGGGAGGTGGACGTCGAGCAGCACGACCTCGGGGCGGGTCGCGGTGATCACCGTGACGGCCTGGTCGACGTCGGCGGCCTCCCCGACGACCTCGACGCCGGTCTGCGCGGTCTGGCCGATCTCGGCCTGGACGCCGGTGCGGAACATGCGGTGGTCGTCGACGAGCACCACACGCACGCGCCGCTCCCCCGCGGTGCCGTCGGCCGGCTGCGCGGGCTCGGCCGCCTCGTCCGCTCCCGCCGTACCGTTCGCCTCGGTCGGGTCGCTCATGACGTCTTCTCCGCCCTCTCCATTTCCAGTTCGACCTCCGTGCCGCCGTCCGGCACCGCGCGCAGTCGCGCCGTGCCGCCGTTGCGCTCCATGCGGCCGATGATCGATTCTCTGACGCCCATACGGTCGGCGGGTATCGAGTCGAGGTCGAAGCCGGGGCCGCGATCGCGGACGGACACGAAGACCCTCCTGCCCTCGACTTCGGCGAAGACCTGTACGGCGCCGCCCTCGCCACCGTACTTGGCCGCGTTCACCATCGCCTCGCGCGCGGCCTGCATCTGTGCGCCGATTCCGTCGTCGAGCGGGCAGTCGCCCACGACCACGACCTCGATGGGGACTCCGTGCTTGTCCTCGACCTCCGCGGCATTGCGCTTCACGGCCTCGGCGAGGGTGGTGGGCTCGTCGTCCTCGTCCTTCCCGTTGCCCTCCGGCTTGTAGAGCCAGGAGCGCAGGTCGCGCTCCTGGGCGCGGGCGAGGCGGCGCACCTCCCCCGCGTTCTCCGCGTTGCGCTGGATCAGGGTCAGGGTGTGCAGCACCGAGTCGTGGACATGGGCGGCGACCTCGGCGCGCTCCTGCGCGCGGATGCGCATCAGCCGCTCCTCGGAGAGGTCCTGCGTCATCCGCACCAGGTAGGGACCGGCGAGGAGCGTGATGCCGACCAGGACGGCGAGCGCCGCCTGCAGGACGGAACCGAGATGGGCGGCGGAGCCCTGGAGGACGAAGATGCCGGTGACACCCGCCGTCACCAGCAGGACGCCGCCCACCGAGCGCAGCAGCGTGACGGTGCGCCGGTGGCGGCCCACCTCGGCCCAGCGGGCCCGGCGCGCGTTGTCCGCCTGGCGCCAGACGAGGGCGACGCCGGCGCCTACGAGCACGGTCGGCCAGAGGTAGACGCGGGCACCGCCGCCGAGGTCGACGTTGCCCACGAAGACCAGGGCGACGACGACCATGAGGAGCAGGGCGACGATCTGGCCCTTGTCCGGCTTGCGGGCGACGAGTCTGCGGCGGCCGTCCGGCGAGGTCTCGGCCGTGACGAGGGACGGCGGCTTCTGCGCGTCGACGCCGCCGACGCCCAGCGGCACGAAGAACCAGAAGGCCGCGTACAGCAGCGCGCCCAGCCCGTCGGCCATGAACAGACCGACGAAGGCGAACCGCACCCAGATGACGGGCAGGCCGAGATGGCCGGCCAGCCCCCGCGCCACGCCACCGAGCCAGCGTCCGTCACTGCTGCGGTAGAGCTTGCGCGGCGGCCGCGGTTCGACGAGGGGTGCTGCTGCGGCTTCCGGCATGACACTGATGGTCACACGGGTGCGGGAGGCGCAGCATCAGGGTCGGCCCCCGAGACTCCCCTGATCTTCGCCCCGCCGCGCCCTCGAACGCTCCCCCGGCCCCGCGTCAGGGCCGATATCAGGGTCCGACCAGGGTCGAACCGACTCCCGTCGGGACGCCGCGCCCGTCACCATGGACTCATGACAGATCACGAGCACGCCGCGACGGGTCCGGGACCCGGCTCCGGCCCGCGCCCTCCACGGGGTGCCGGGCCGCAGGATGCCGCGCCCGCCGCGGATGCCACGGATGCCGCGACCGGCCCCGGCGCGGGCGGCCACGTCCCCGGGCCGCCGCACGAGTTCCGGCGCGACCGGCAGCACCGGACGATCGCCGGGGTCTGCGCCGGCCTCGGCCGGCAGTGCGACCTGGACCCGGTGATCTTCCGCATCACCCTCGCGGTGCTCTCCGCGACCGGCGGTATCGGCCTCATCTTCTACGGCTTCGCCTGGCTCTTCGTCCCCGCCGACGACGAGGAGGAGAACGAGGCGCGCAAGCTGCTGACCGGCCGGGTCGACGGTCAGGCCCTGGCCGCGGTGCTCTTCGCCCTGGTCGGCTGCGGAGTCTTCCTGACCATGCTGCACAACGGCGGGGTGCTCACCTTCGCCGTCGTGCTCTCGCTCCTCCTCGCGGGCGCCGGCTACTGGTCGCGGCAGCGGCGGACCCCCGCCCCCGACCCGATAGCCGCGCAGGCCGTCGCGGACGCCCCGCCGGAGGCGCAGGCGCCCCCGATCATGTTCACCTGGCCCTCCTGGTGGCGGGACCCCATAGTCAAGGACGGCACCCATGACGGCGGTACGGGCTACCTGTGGGGTCCGCCCGGCTCCGACGAGCGCGACATCGCCGCGGCCGTCAACATCGGCCGCGGCGCCCCGCACCGGGGCGGTCACATCCCGCCGGGTGAGCGACGCCCCCGGTCCCCCCGGACGCGCGGCCCACGCGGCATCGGCGGCTGGGTGTTCCTTCTCGCCCTGCTCGCCGGCTTCCTCGGCACCCGACTGACCTGGGACGACCAGCCGCTCGGCACCAGTGTCCAGACCGGACTGGCATGCGCGCTCGCCGTCTTCGGCCTCGGTATCGCGGTCAGCGCCTTCCTGGGGCGCACGGGAGCGGGGTCGATCTTCCTGGCGATCATCACGGCGGCCCTGCTCGCCGGGTCGGCGGCCCTCCCGAAGGACGTCGGCACCGAGTGGACCCGGACCACCTGGAGGCCGACGGCGGTGACCGACGTGCGCGAGCGGTACGAGGTCGGGGTGGGCGACGGCACGCTCGACCTCTCCCGGCTGAACGTGGCCGACGGGCAGACGGTCACCACCCGCGCCGACGTGGGCGTGGGCCGGATAAAGGTCGTCGTGCCGCGGGACGTGACCGTGCGGCTCAGCGTCGAGGTGGGCGTCGGTGACATCCAGCTGCCCGGGGAGAAGGAGAAGGACGTGGACGTGGCGCCCGGCAAGCACAAGGAGGTCACCCTGGCTCCCACCGTGAGCGACAAGGACAGCGGGACGCTCGACCTCGATCTCCAGGTCGGCCTCGGACAGGCGGAGGTGACCCGTGCTGCGTCATAGGTTCCAGCCCGGACGGCTGGTGGCGGGCTTCTTCCTGATGCTGGCGGGCGTCGTCTACGCCGGTGACGCGGGCGGACTGTGGGAGACACCGTGGTTCGTGATCATCCCGCTCGTCGTGGGCGGGCTCTGCCTCGCGGGAGCGGTGGGGGTCGTGGCCCGTTCCGCGCGCCGGGACGACACCCGGGCGGACCTGCCCGGCTGACGGCCCGGGGGACACCGGCCCGCGCTGGGCCGGCACAGGGCCGGCCGCGACGGCCTCTACCGGTAGGCGCCCTCCGACCGGTCCCGGCGCCGGGAGCGCAGGGCGGCGTCGATGGAGAGGAGTGGCGCGCCCGCGAGGACGAGGGGGAGCCAGGCCATGAGGTAGGCGAGATCGTTGCCGTAGTAGTACGGATCGGAGGCCCAGCTGACGGTCAGCCACAGGCTGAGCGAGATCAGGGCGCCGCCGAGTGCGGCCAGGCGGGTCAGCAGGCCGAGCAGGGTGCCGATGCCGACGGCCAGTTCGCCCAGGGCGATGGCGTAGCCGAAGCCGGACGGGCTCTTCAGGGCCATGTCGACCAGCGCGGGGATGGCCGAGGAGTCCCGGACGGTCCGCATCATGTCGCCGATGGAACCGGCGCCCGAGTCCTTCATGAAGGCGCTGTCGGTGAGCTTGTCGAGGCCCGCGTAGATGAAGGTGACGCCGAGAAAGATCCGCAGGGGCAGGAGGGCGTACCTGGCGGCGTTGTCCCGCCAGTCGCCGCCGTTCTGCCGGGAGGAGTACACATCGCCCCGCATACCGTGCGTCATCACTGCCAGCCGCCTCTCGCCGCGCATGCCGAGCCCCTCCACCAGACCATACGTACGACACCCAGGCCCCGCTCAACCCTCCCGCAACCGGTTTCTTGCTGTCGGTTTCGACAGGTCGGCGTCCGCCGGTGGGAGTCAGTCGAGGGAGTCAGCCCGTGGGACCGGTCCGTGGGACCGGTCCGTGGGATCGGTCCGTGGGATCGGTCCGTGGGATCGGTCCGTGGGATCAGTCCGTGACGTCGATCGCGTAGCGGTTGGTCTCGACTCCGGCGCCGGTGACCACCTGGACGTCGACCCGGCCCGGTTCCATGTCGGCCGGTACGGGGACGGTCAGCGCGTCGTCCGTGGGGTTGCTGAAGCCGCCCGTCACGGGGACGAGGGGGACGTGGACGTTGACCGCGCCGATGCGGACGACCATGCGGGACAGGCGGTCCGCGCGCTGGGCGCCCGGGGGTACGAATCCGGCGCCGCGGATCTCGATGTCGTCGCCCGTGCGGATCGGCCCGTCCAGGTCACCGGCCTCGCGTGCCCTGACCACGGAGAGGATCACCGGCCTGCCGCCCTCGGCGTACTTGCCGGCCACGTAGGTCGCCGCCGACACCAGCACCACCACCGCGAGCCCCCACGGCAGGTCGGGGAGGTGTTCCGGGCGCCGGGCCAGCCGTACCGCCGCGAAGACCAGGGCGACGGCGCTGATCACGACGTACTGGATGTCGGCGAAGGTCCCGCGGCCCGCGTCGTCCGTCAGCAGGTCGGAGGCGCGCGGCCGGTCCGCCCGTACCTTCTGGAGGCGCTGCCCCAGTACCCGCAGTCCGACCACGCGGCGCACCAGGACGGCGATGCCGCACACCACCGCGAGCACGGTCACCGCGCCGGTGGCGCGGCCGAGTCCGAGGCCGGAGATCAGCGCGTCCCGCCGGTCGTGGCCCGAGGCGAGGGCCAGTTGTCCGGCCAGCACCAGCACGGCGTACGCGACGAGGAGGACCCAGGCGGCCGCCACGGCCCGGGAGGTGGAGAGGCGGTTGTCCTCCCCGATGACCGGAGCCAGCGCTCCGCCCCGCGTCCGGTGGAACCACGAGGCCGCCGTCAGCGCCCCGGCCACCACCAGCGCGGCGGCGAGTCCGGCCGTGCGCGCCGCCGTCCAGCCGGAGCCGATCGCGGTGAGGGACTGGCCGAGCAGCAGCAGGACGACCGCCGCCCACACGGCCGCCACGGTGCGCCGGCCCAGACCGGCGAGCCAGGCGTCTCCCTCGGCGCGGCCGCGTTGGGCGACGAGTTCGGCGGACTGGGTCAGTTCCTCGGAGACCCACTGGCGGGAGGCGGAGGCCGAGTGGGCCACGGCGGCCGGCAGCCCCTGTCCGGCCGCGAATTCGTCGCGCCGCCGCAGGAACGCGGCGACCGCCCGGCGGTGCCCCTCACGGGCGCCGTGCGGGCAGTCCCCGCAGGTGCAGCCGCCGCCGTGGGCCGCGTCGATCGCGTCCTTGTCCGAGCCGCTCCCGCGTCTCGCCTCCTGCACCGCCACGCCCGCCGCCCGCCTTCCCGCGCACCTGCGAAGGAACATCCGTGAAAGAACATCCGTGAAAGAGCCCCTGGGTCCGTAAGTCCCTTGGGACGACAGCGAATTGTGCCGTACACCACCCCTCGCGCGCCGGGCGGCCCCGGTCCCTCGTGCTCAGCGGGGGTGACTCTCGGGGCACCGCTTTGACGCGGTCGCGGGAAGGCGTCAGTCGAAGAGGTCCGGCTCGCTCCGGCTGATCTCCTGCCACAGGGGCTGGTAGTTGATCCACGCCACCAGGTCGCCGCCGAGCTGCTCCCGGGTGGCCACCGCCTGGCGGTGGTCGATCAGGACCGGCCGTCCCGCCGCCCGGGCCGTCAGCTGCACCTGGCAGGACCGCTCCAGCGACAGGAACCACCAGGCCGCCGCGTCCACCGAGTCGCCCACCGTCAGCAGTCCGTGGTTGCGCAGCACGAGCGCCTTGCCGGAGCCGAGCACCCGGGCGATGCGCCGTCCCTCCTCGGCGTCGACGGCGACGCCCGAGTAGGAGTCGTACAGCGCGTGGTCCTCGTAGAAGGCGCAGCTCTCCTGGGTGATCGGGTCGAGCAGGTCGCCGAGGGCCGACAGCGCGCGCCCGTGCACCGAGTGGCAGTGGGCGACCGCGACGACGTCCGGGCGGGCGGCGTGGACCTGGGAGTGCACGGTGAAGGCGGCCTGGTTGACGTGGTGGCCGCCCTGCACCACCTGGCCGTCGGAGTTGGCCAGCACGAGGTCGCTCACGGTGATGTGGGCGAAGGGCATGCCGAACGGATTGACCCAGAAGCAGTCGGTGTACTCGGGATCGCGGGCGGTGATGTGTCCGGAGACGCCGTCCTCGAAGCCGTACCGGCCGAAGAGGCGCAGCGCGCTCGCGAGCCGTTCCTTGCGGTGCCGGCGTTCGTCCTCGAGCGAGTCGTGCATCGGCGGCATCGCGAACCGCAGCTTGTCGGTGGGCAGCGGCGGGGGCGGAGTGGCCCCGGGCGTCCCGTGCATGTGTCCTCTGTCCTTCGGCACTGGAATTGCCTTACGTGCCGGAAGTTACCGGGGGTGCGGCCGGTGCGACAGGTCCGGGCGGGATACTCGACACAGGGTGTCGGGTTTCGGCCGCACACTCGGCGTATGACCTCAAGCACGTCGTCGGGTGCGCCCTCGGCCACCCCCACGAACTGGGCCGCTTTCGTCACCGCCGAACCCGCCCTGGCCGCCACCGTCGAGGCGCGTTTCGGCGCGTACACGCACCATGTCCTCGCCACCCTCCGCAAGGACGGCTCGCCGCGCACCACCGGCCTGGAGGTGCGGTTCCTGGACGGTGAGCTGTGGCTCGGCATGATGCCGGGGTCGGTGAAGGCGCTCGACCTGCGCCGCGACCCGCGCTTCGCGTTGCAGGCGAACCCGGGGGGCGGCACCGGCATGGGCGGCGGGGACGTCCGGATCGGCGGCCGGGCGGTGGCGGCCGAGGACGCCGCGACCCGGGCCCGGTACGCGGAAGAGGTGGAACCGCCGGAGCCGTTCCACCTCTTCCGTACCGAGCTGACGGAGGTCGTGCGGACCCACGTCGAGGACGACAAGTACCTCGTCGTCGAGATCTGGCAGCCCGGTGGGCCCGTGCGCACGGTCAGGCGCACGTAGCGCCTGCCGCGGCGCTCACTCCCACTCGATGGTGCCCGGCGGCTTCGACGTCACGTCGAGGACGACGCGGTTGACGTCCTTGACCTCGTTGGTGATCCGGGTCGAGATCTTGGAGAGCACGTCGTACGGCAGCCGGGACCAGTCGGCGGTCATCGCGTCCTCGGACGAGACGGGCCGCAGCACGATCGGGTGGCCGTAGGTGCGGCCGTCGCCCTGGACGCCGACGGAGCGGACGTCGGCGAGCAGGACCACGGGGCACTGCCAGATCTCGCGGTCGAGGCCGGCCGCCGTCAGCTCCTCGCGGGCGATGGCGTCGGCCTCGCGGAGCAGGTCGAGCCGCTCCTTGGTGACCTCGCCGACGATGCGGATACCGAGGCCGGGGCCGGGGAAGGGCTGGCGCTGGACGATCTCCTCCGGCAGGCCCAGCTCCTGGCCGACCATCCGGACCTCGTCCTTGAACAGCTTGCGCAGGGGCTCGACGAGCTGGAACTCGATGTCGTCCGGGAGCCCGCCCACGTTGTGGTGGGACTTGATGTTGGCGGTGCCGGTGCCTCCGCCGGACTCGACCACGTCCGGGTAGAGCGTGCCCTGCACGAGGAAGGCGACCTCGGGGCCGTCCTCCTGCATGATCTCCAACTGCGCCTGCTCGAAGACCCGGATGAACTCCCGGCCGATGATCTTCCGCTTCTCCTCGGGGTCGGAGACCCCGGCCAGCGCCTTCAGGAAGCGCTCCTCGGCGTCCACGACCTTCAGCTGCACGCCGGTCGCGGCGACGAAGTCCTTCTCGACCTGCTCGGTCTCGCCCTTGCGCATCAGGCCGTGGTCGACGTAGACGCAGGTCAGCTGGGAGCCGATGGCCTTCTGGACGAGGGCGGCGGCGACGGCGGAGTCCACGCCGCCGGAGAGGCCGCAGATGGCGCGCCGGTCGCCGACCTGCTCGCGGATGATCGCGACCTGCTCCTCGATCACGTTGCCCATGGTCCAGTCGGGGGTGAGGCCCGCGCCGCGGTACAGGAAGTGCTCCAGCACCTGCTGCCCGTGTGTGGAGTGCATGACCTCGGGGTGGTACTGGACGCCGTAGAGCTGCTTCTCGTCGTTCTCGAAGGCGGCGACCGGGACGACGTCCGTGGAGCCGGTGACGGTGAAGCCCTCGGGGGCGGCGGAGCAGGCGTCGCCGTGCGACATCCAGACGGCCTGCTCGGCCGGGGTGCCCTCGAAGAGGGTGGAGGACGGCCTGGAGACCGACAGTTCGGTACGGCCGTACTCACGGGCGCCGGAGTTGTCGACGGTGCCGCCGAGGGTCTGCGCCATCAGCTGGAAGCCGTAGCACATGCCGAAGACGGGGACGCCGGCCTCGAACAGGGAGCGGTCGACGGTCGGGGCGCCCGGCTCGTACACCGACGAGGGGCCGCCGGAGAGGATGATGGCCGCCGGGTTCTTGGCGAGCATCTCCGCGACCGGCATGGAGCTGGGCACGATCTCGCTGTAGACCCGCGCCTCGCGGACACGACGGGCGATGAGCTGGGCGTACTGCGCACCGAAGTCGACGACCAGGACGGTGTCGGGGGCGGCGGCAGCGGGAGTCGCTGATGACACGGGGTGCCTTCCGGCGGTCGGGCGGGGGTCTTGTGCTGCCGATTCTACCGAGGCGGGCGGGTGGCCCGTCCCGGCCCGGTGCGCGGCCGGGTGCACAGACCGGTGTGTGATCCGGCTTGGACACCGTCGGTTCTCGCGGGCATACTGGCGCCATGCTCACGCACCAGGTCTCCCTGTTTACCTATGGCAACCGGCCCACCGGCTGCCATGGTCGTGCTGCTTGAGCAACTGACAAGCGACTTCCCAGGCGCCCCGGGCCGACAAGGTCCGGGGCGCCTGGCGTTTGCGGACCCTGCCGGTCCGGGGCACCGCCACCCATCGGCGAGGAGCCACGACATGACCGTCACCACAGCAGCCGCGTCCGTCACCGCCGCGGACAAGACCGGCGCGCGCACCACCGAGGCCGTCGAGGTGATCACCGGCGCCCGGGAGCGCATCGACGCCCTGGACGACCGGATCATCGGCCTGATCCAGGAACGGATGGCGGTCTCCGCCGTCATCCAGGAGGCGCGGATCACCTCCGGCGGCCGGCGGGTGAACCTCTCCCGCGAGATGGAGGTCCTCGACCACTACAGGTCGGCGCTGGGCAAGCCGGGTACCGCACTGGCGATGACGATGCTGGAGCTGTGCCGCGGGCGGGTCTGAGGTCGCATCTGAGTTCGGGCACCGTCTCACCCGTACGGCGCGTGACCGTGGCGCGAGCGGCTTCGTTGTCCCGGTGTCCGTGTCAGCCAGGGGCGGGCCCGAGAGAACCACGCGTGGCTCGCTGGAGCGATGAGACGTGCGGATCGTGCCGTACGTCGTGGGACCTCGCTCCAGACAAGTGACCGGACGGCAGGGGACAGCAGCCCGGTCACCCAAGAGAACGGCCGGCTCCGGGGACGCCCGGGGCCGGCCGACGGAACAGCCTTCAAGACCAGCGGCGCTACCCCCCGGCGCCGCTCCGAGGCACCGGCGCTGCCCTGACGCCGGTGCTGGCTGAGGAAGGGCCCCGCGGCCTTGGTCCGCGGGGCCCTTCGCCGTGCGCGCGGCTCCGCGGAACGCGACACGGGGGACGACGGACGTGACGCAGCCCACATAAGACTTCTGTGAAATCGAGACAACCATTCACAGGCTTCACCGATCCAACAGGCCGAGGCATCCCACGGGCAGCGGCTCAGCCCGCCTGTGGGAGAGGGACCCGCGCTCGGAGGGGGGTGCGGGTCCCTCTCACCTCTTCCTCGGCTCCTCTTCCTCAGCTCTTCTTCGGCGGTACCGCCGGTATGCCCAGGAAGGGCAGACGCAGCGCGCCGAATGCCTCCGCCGGGACCGCCGGGGACTTGGGCTCGACCGGCGCCAGCCGCTCGTACGCGGTCCCCTGGGCGGGACGCGGGTCGCTCTCGCCCTTGTTCGGCCAGTACGACATCGCCCGCTCGGCCTGCGCCGTGATGGTCAGGGACGGATTGACGCCCAGGTTGGCGGAGACCGCGGCGCCGTCGACGACCGAGATGCCGGGGTGGCCGTAGAGCCGGTGGTACGGGTCTATGACGCCGGTCTCGCGGGAGGCGCCGATCGGGCAGCCGCCGAGGAAGTGGGCGGTGAGCGGGGTGCCCATCAGCTCCCCGACGTTGGAGCCGGCGAAGCCGTTGATCTCGGCGGCGAGCGCGGAGGCACCCTCGGTGGCGGCCTTGATCTGCTTGGGGTTGGGCGAGCCGTGGCCCTGGCGCGCGGTGAGCAGGCCCTTGCCGACGCCCGTCGGTTTCAGGTGCGTGGTCAGGGAGTTGTCCAGCGACTGCATGACCAGGCCGATGATGGTCCGCTCCGACCACTTGCGGTTGGACAGGGAGCGCAGGACCAGCAGCGGGTGCTTGGCCGCGTGGCCGAGGAAGCCCAGGACGCGGGAGGCGCCCGAGGCGGTGTGCCCGGCGTAGGGGACCTGGAGGATCGACAGGCCGCCCATCGAGTTGGAGCCCTTGCCGTAGCGGACCGGCTCGATGTGGGTGTTGGCGTCCGGGTGGATCGAGGACGTGATGGCGACGCCGCGCGTGAAGTCGGCGCGGGACTCGCCGGTGGCCTTGCGGTAGCGGCGGTCGTCGGTCTGGGCGCCGACCAGCGCCTCGGAGTTGGTGCGGGTCAGCTCGCCGAGCTTGTCGGACAGGTGGGCGAGCTGGCCGTTCGCCTTCATGCGGTGCAGCAGGGTCTGGGTGCCGTAGGTGCCGGCGGCCAGGACGACCCGGCGGGCCGTGAAGGTGCGGCCCGCGTCCTTCTTCTGCCGGTCGGTGGGGAGGGTCTCGACCGCGAAGCCGCCGCGCGAGTCCTCGGTGACCGAGACGACCGTCGTCATCGGGTGCACGACCGCGCCCGCCTTCTCGGCGAGGTACAGGTAGTTCTCGTTGAGGGTGTTCTTCGCGCCGTGCCGACAGCCCGTCATGCACTCGCCGCACTCGTTGCAGGCCTTGCGGTCGGGGCCCGCGCCGCCGAAGTAGGGGTCGGACACCGTCCCACCCGGCTCCGCCTTCGCCCTGCCGTCCGCGTCCTCGCCGTCGCCGAAGAACACGCCGACCGGCGCCATGTGGAAGCTGTCTCCGACGCCCATCCGCTCGGCGGCGGCCTTCAGGTGCACGTCGGACGGGGTCATCGTCGGGTTCAGCCGGACCCCGAGCATGCGGCGGGCCTGGTCGTAGTACGGCGTCAGCTCATCGTGCCAGTCGGTGATGTCACGCCACTGGGGGTCCTCGAAGAACGGTTTCGGCGGCACGTAGAGGGTGTTGGCGTAGTTGAGGGAACCGCCGCCGACGCCGGCGCCTGCCAGGACCATGACATTGCCGAGCAGGTGGATGCGCTGGATGCCGAACATGCCGAGCTTCGGCGCCCAGAGGTAGTTCTTCAGGTCCCAGGAGTTCTTGGGGAGGGTGGTGCGGGTGAAGCGGCGGCCGGCTTCCAGGACGCCGACGCGGTAGCCCTTCTCCGTGAGGCGGAGGGCGGAGACGGATCCGCCGAAGCCGGAGCCGACTATCAGGACGTCGTAGTCGTAGGCGTCTTGAGGCACGGGTGTCTCCTCGTCGAGTTTCGCGTGCGGGCCGTCGGTGGTTCTCGCGCCCGGGCGGCGGGGCCGCATGTCGATACAGCCCCGCGGCCCCAGGAAAGGGTGGGTTACCGGAACCGGAATGCCTTCATCAGGCGGAGGCTGCGGCTCATGAAGGCCGCGTACTTCTCGTCGTCCATGCCCAGCGAGGGGGCCATCGGCAGCAGGCGCTGGTGGGCGACGGTCTGCGACTCGGTGTACTTGAGGATGCCCTCGGAGCCGTGCCGGCGGCCGAGCCCGGACTCCTTCATGCCGCCCATCGGCGACTGCACGCTGCCGTAGGCGGAGGCGTAGCCCTCGTTGATGTTGACCGTGCCGGTGCGCAGGCGGGCGGCGACCTCGCGGCCCCGGCGGGCGTTCGTGGTCCAGACCGACGAGTTCAGGCCGTACGGCGTGGCGTTGGCGCGGTCGACGACCTCGTCCACGTCGGAGAAGCGGTACACGGAGACCACCGGGCCGAAGGTCTCCTCGCAGCACAGGGTCATGGCGTCCGTGACACCGTCGAGGATCGTGGGCTCGTAGAAGTACGGGCCGACGTCCGGCCGGGCCACACCGCCGGCGACGATCCGCGCCCCCTTGGCGACGGCGTCCTCCACATGCCGCTTGACGGTCTCCAGCTGGTGACCGCTGACCAGCGACCCCATGTCTGCGCCGTACGCCAGGGCACTGCCCAGCCGCATCGCGCGGGTGCGGGCGGCGAAGCGGTCGAGGAAGGCGTCGGCGACCGACTCGTGGACGTAGAGCCGCTCGATGGAGACGCACAGCTGGCCGGCGGAGGAGAAGCACGCGCGCACGGCGCCCGCCGCCGCCTTCTCGATGTCCGCGTCGTCCAGGACCAGCATGGCGTTCTTGCCGCCGAGCTCCAGCGAGACGCCGACCAACCGGTCCGCGGCGACGGTCGCGACCTCGCGGCCGGTGCGGGTGGAGCCGGTGAAGGACACGTAGTCGCCGTGCTTGACGACCTCGGGTCCGATGACCGGGCCGACTCCGATGACCGCCTGGAGGACGTCGGCCGGCAGCCCCGCCTCGATCAGCAGGTCACGGGCCCACAGCGCGGTCAGGCAGGACTCGGTGTCCGGCTTCATCACGACCGCGTTGCCCGCGACGAGGGCGGGCAGGGCGTCGCCGACGGACAGCTCGAACGGGTAGTTCCACGGGACGATCTGGCCGACGACGCCACGGGGGTGGCGCAGTTCGGTCACCTTCGTCAGGGTCGGCACGGCGCCGGTGTGCCGCTTGGGCCGCAGGTACGCGGGCGCCTTGCGGCCGTAGTGCCGGGCGGCGACGGCGACGGCCTGGACCTCCTCGTGGGCGTGCAGGCGGGCCTTGCCGGTCTCCAGCTGGATGAGGTCGAGGACCTCGGCCTGGCGCTCCAGGACCAGGTCGTGGAAGCGCAGCAGGACCGCGGCACGCTGCCGGACCGGAACGCGCGCCCACACGGCCTGGGCGGCGCGGGCCTGCTCGAAGGCGCCGGCCACGTCCTCGGGCGTGGACTCGGGCAGGTCGGCGAGCTTCTCGCCGGTGAACGGGGTGTGGTTGGCGGTGCGGCCGGAGCCGGCCACGCCCTTGGTGAGCTGGGCGACCAGCTCGGGCGTGACCACGTCGGCAGCGGTGCGGGCGCCCTCCGGGTAGGGGGCGAGGGGGTTCGTGCCGGTGAGTTCCGGGGCCTGCGCGTCCGTCATGAGCCGCAGGGTATGACGCCGCGAGGCCTTTGTGTACCCGTCGGTAACGGGGATTCACCGAGTGCTCACATGACGCCAGTGATCGCTGGCACAAACCCGCTGATCAGGGCTTTGCGACCGTCCAGTTGGCGACGACCGTGCGGGCGATCTCCTTTCCCTCGTCGGCGAAGTAGCCCTTGCGCGGGTAGTCGATCGACACCTTGTACATGTCGCCGTTGCCCGCCCGGTAGTACAGGATGTGGAACTCGCGCGGCCGGGGGTTCTGCGAGTCCGTGGTCACGTACTCGATGGTGTTCTGGGCCGCCTTGCCGCCCTGGGACTCGGTCTCGCTCGGCTCGCCCTTGGGGGCGGGGTCGTCGGCGAAGCCGTAGGAGTACTCGCCGTCCTTGAAGGTCTCCCAGTCTGCCCAGGCGCCCGCCATCGCCGTCTCGGGGATCTCGCCCGTCTTGTCGTCGGCCTTGATGTCGCGGTCGACGAGGACGCTGACCGCTCCGCTTGGGTCGGTGAACGTCTCGTTGGTGCCGTCCCAGCCGACGGGGTGCTTCTGCTTCACGAACTCGGCGGGCAGGCCGACGCTCATCCCGAGCTTGGCGTCGAGCCTCTGCTCCTTCCAGCCCTCGGGCAGCGGCCCCGCGAAGGGGTCCGCGACCACCAGGTACGACGCCACCGCCGCCGCGACGACCGCTGCGCCGAGGGTGATCCAGGCGTTGCGGCCCAGCCGGACGCTCCACCGGGACCCCGGCCCCGACGGTCGGTCCCCCGCGGCGACGCGCACGACCTGGGTGGGCGGTGGCGCGGGCGGGTTGGCGGCGGCGTCCAGCAGGCCGCGCACCCGGGCGGCGTCCGGGCGGCGCGCCGGGTCCTTGTCCAGCAGCGCCGTGATCACCTCGGCCAGCGGGCCCTGCGCGGCGGCGGGCGGCGCGGGGGTGGCGTTGAGCACCGACTGGAGCGTGGCGGGGGTGTTGCTGCGGCGGAACGGCGAGACGCCCTCCGTCGCCGCGTACAGCACCACGCCCAGCGACCACAGGTCGCTCGCCGGACCGGGGCGCTGGCCCAGCACCCGCTCCGGGGCGATGTACTCGGGCGAGCCGACGAAGCCGCCGGTGTCGGTCAGGTTGGTCTCGCCCTCGATCTGGGCGATGCCGAAGTCGGTGAGGACGACCCGGTCGTGCCGGCCGAGCAGCACGTTGTCCGGCTTCACGTCCCGGTGCAGGATGCCGGCCGCGTGCGCGGCCTCCAGCGCGCCGAGCACCTCCAGGCCGATCCGGGCGGCCTCGCGGGCGCCCAGTGTGCCCTCCTGCAACGCGTCGCCCAGCGAGCGGCCCCGCACCAGCTCCATCACGATCCACGGCCGGCCGTCGACGACCGCCACGTCGTGCACGTTGACCACGCCGGGGTGGTCGAGCCGGGCGGCGGCGCGGGCCTCGCGACGCATCCGCTCGAAGGCGTTGTCCCGTTCGCGCTCGGGAAGGTGGTCGGGTACGCGGGGCTCCTTGACGGCCACCTCGCGGTCCACGGTCTCGTCCTTCGCCCGCCACACCGTGCCCATGCCGCCGTGCCCCAGCTTGGCCAGCAGCCGGTAGCGGCCCGCGATCAGGCGCCCGGCACCCGGGTCCTGCGCGGACGGGGGCTGCGCGGACGGGGCCTGCCCGACCGGGGTCTGGGCGGAAGGTGACACCGGCTGCGGTACGACCTGGGTGGGTGCCGCGTACGGGTTGCCGGGATGCGGCACGGCGACGGGCCGGTTCGGTGGCTGCAGGCCAAAACTCGTCGGCTCGTCCGATCCCCTGCGGGGTCCCCCGTTGCTGCTCATGGGTTCATCCATATCGCGCCGGACGCGTCCATATCCACCGCGGGTGCACGGTGGTCACAGACCCGTGACGCACGCTGCCGCTTATCTCCCCTTTAGGTGTGATGCGGGGGACTCGTGGGCGGACGGAGCGCCGGACGGGGACACCGAGGGGGACGCGGGATCCGTCGTCGGTGTCGCGGGCGCCGAGCTGGTCGGGGCGCCGCCCCCGCCGTCGTCGCCGTCCACCAGCAGCACCGCCGCCGAGATGCCCGCGCCGGACGCCGCGACGGCCAGCAGCACCGCCATGAGCACGCTCCGCTTCATCCGCCGGGACTCGCGGGCCGCCGTCGTCGCGGGCGTGCGGCCGGTGCTGAGGTAGAGGCGCAGCATCCGGTCCGCCTCCGCCGCGTCCAGCCGCCGTCGCGGATCGCGTTCGAGGAGGCCCAGGACGACGGGGAGGAGCGGTCCGGTCTGGGCGGGCGGGTGGATCTCCTCGGTGACCACGGCGTGCAGGACGCCACCGAGCGAGTCGCGGTGGAAGGGGGAGGCGCCGCTGAGGATCGCGCAGAGCAGGACGCCCAGGGACCACAGGTCGGACTCCGGTCCGGTCCCGGCGCCGGACATCCGCTCCGGCGCGGTGTACTCGGGCGAGCCGACGAAGGAGCCGCTCTCGGTGAGGGTGGTGGCGCCCGCGACCTGGGCGACGCCGAAGTCGGTGAGGACGACCCGGCCGTCCTCGGCGATCAGCACGTTGGACGGCTTCACGTCCCGGTGCAGGACGCCGGCCGCGTGCGCGGTGCGCAGGGCGTCGAGCAGGGCGATGCCGATCCGGGCGGCCTCGCGGGGGCCGACGAGGCCGCGGGCGACGACGCGGTCCGCGAGCGAGCCGCCGTCGACGAGTTCCATGACCATGTACGCGCGGGCGTCGTCCTCGACGACGTCGTGCACGACGATGACGTGCGGATGCCGCAGCTGCGCGACCGCGCGGGCCTCGCGCAGGGTGCGCTCGCGGCGCCGCCGGGCCTCGGCGGCGGACAGGGTCTCGTCGAGGGGCAGCGCCTTCACGGCCACCTCGCGGGCGAGCAGTTGGTCGGTGGCCCGCCACACGATGCCCATGCCGCCGCTGCCGAGCCGCTCATGGAGCCGGTATCGGCCCGCGATGACACGCCCGCCGGCCCCCTCGGTCACCATGCGTCCCATGATGCCCCACCGGACGCGGCGCCTCCGCGTCGCGGCCACCCGGGTGGCCGACAACCGACGGGTGCGCGGGCGCCGTTGGGGCGGCTCCCGGCCGGTGTCCGGCGTCGCGCGGTGCGGGTCTCAGCCCGTCCGCTCCTGCCAGCTCTGCAGCACCGACCTGAACTGCCGCTCGGTGGTGGGCCAGTCGTCCGCGGGGCCCGACATGTTGAGGGCGTACTCGACGCCGTCGCGGGAGATGTGCGTGTGCGCGACGGCGCGGCGCGGGCCGGGGAAGGGGGTGTCCTTGGCCAGCGCGGTCCAGGTGTACTCCCACCTGGCGCTGTCGCGGTCGCGGTAGCTGCCGCGCTCCAGGGTGACGCGCCGGTAGTCGACCAGCCGCTGGAGCTGGACCTCCAGATCGAGCTGGTGCGCGTGCGGGTCGTTGTAGTCGGGGGCCGTGTCGACGGAGACGCGCAGGAGGCGCTTGCCGCCGTCGGGGCTGTAGTCGGCCTGCTTGAGTTCGCCCTCGCCGTCGAAGGCCTCCCGCTGCCAGTTCTTGGGCAGGTAGAGGCTGAAACCCAACGGGTCGTCGCGGCGTTTCCAGTTGTCCGGGACGGATCCGCCGGAGCCCTTGTCGTTGGTGGGGGACCCCGAGGGCGAGGAGGACGTGGGCGCGGTGGGCTCCGGGCCGGCCTCGGTGCCGCCGCCGTCGCGCTGTTGCAGCAGGACGGCGGTGCCCGCGCCGATGAGGGCGGCGACGGCGACGACCAAAGCGACGGTGCGCAGCCGGCCCTGCCGACGGCGCCGGGGGCCGGGGGCTCCGGAGGGCGCGGTGTGCGGGTGGCCCGGCGGTACGGTGCCCGGCGGCACCGTACCCGTCCCGTACGCCTGTGCCGTGTGGCCCGTCGCGGGGTGGCCGACGGCCGCGGTGGGCCCGGTCACCGGCGGGTACGGCGTCGCGCTGGGCGTGCCCGGCGTCCCGTGGTGCAGGGTGTCGCCCTGCCGCACCGGGCCCGTGTGCCGGGTGGTCGGCACGTACGCCTGGGCCGCGTCCGGCCGCCGTCCCTCGGCCGCCTGGGCGAGCAGGTACTCGGCCTCGGTCGCGTCGGGCCGCGTCTCCGGGTCCTTGCGGAGCAGGGCGCTGATGACCGGCGCGAGCGGACCGGCGTACCGGGGCTCGGTGGCCTCCTCCTCGACCACGGCCTGCATGGTGGTGAGCGGTGAGGTGCGGCGGAACGGCGATCTGCCCTCCACCGCCGTGTACAGCGTCGCCCCGAGCGCCCACAGGTCGGAGGCGGGGCCGGGGTCGTGGCCGCGCACGCGCTCGGGGGCGAGGTAGTCGACGGAGCCGACGACCTCGCCGGTCCGGGTGATGGTGGTGTCGCCCTCGATCTGCGCGATGCCGAAGTCGGTGAGCAGGACGCGGCCGTCGTCGGCGAGCAGGACGTTGCCGGGTTTGACGTCGCGGTGCAGGACGCCGGCGGTGTGCGCGGCGCGCAGGGCGCGCAGCACCCACAGGCCGATACGGGCCGCCTCGCGCGACTCGACCCGCTCCTCCTCCTTGACCGCGTCGGCCAGCGAGCGGCCCTCGACCAGCTCCATCACGATCCAGGGCCGGCCGTCGTGTTCGAGTACGTCGTGCACGGTGACGACGGCCGAGTGGTTGATCCGCGCCGCCGCGCGCGCCTCGCCCCGGGTGCGTGCCAGGAGGATCGCCTGGTCGCTCTCGGAGACGTAGAGCGCGGCGGTCAACTCCTTGATGGCGACGGTCCGGTTCAGTACCTCGTCGTGTGCGCGCCACACCCGGCCCATGCCGCCGCTGCCGATGGCGTCCCCGAGCCGGTAACGGCCCGCGACGAGCCGGCCCTGCATCTGATTCACGTTGCCCCGCAATGGTCTTGTCAGGGTCAGACTAGGGACCGGTCCCCTCTCGGGGAACGGGTGGGGTCGCATGGAAACCGCTCTGTGACGGTTGTCGCTTTCCGTGACGGGAGGCAACCATCGGGGCGAACTGCGGTCAGCGCGTGTACTGGTAGGTCGCCGAGGCCTGTTCGAACAGTCGGCTCACCTCGTCCCGCTCGGCCTCCGGTCCCCGCACCTGCACCACGTGGTAGCGGCCGTCGATCAGGATGGCGACGTTGCGCACGAACAGCTCGCCGCCTGCACCGGTCCAGGTGAACTGGCCCTCCGCCATGGTCCGTCCGCCGACCTCGATGGTCTTCAGCCCGCTGGAGGTGGCCCAGCTGGAGGCGCGGTAGGGGGCCAACTCGGGCTCGCCGTCGCGCTGGTAGACCATCGGGTCGTCGCCGAACTCGGAGGTGCGGTCGCGGCCGGGCACGACCAGCAGCTCGAAGCCGCCCTTGCCGTACACGACCTGGCCGCTGCCGTTGCGGGGGGTGCGGGTCCAGTCCTCGGCGACGGCGACGCGGAAGCCCTCCGGGTCCTTGCGCAGGGTGAACCCGTCGGCGACGTTCGACTGGGTCTCGGTGGAGCCGCCGTCGGTCTCCGAGTCGCCGGGGGTGGTCCCCGGGGACGTCTGCTCGGGTCGCGGCTCGCTGCTGACGTCCGGTGACCCGGCGGGCGGCGCCTGGCTCGCGTCGCCGGCGGTGCCGGTGCGGTCGGCGGCGCCGGAGTCGCGCGTGTCGCTCTTCGGCAGGAAGAACATGGCGTACGCGACGGCTCCGGCGAGGGCGAGCAGTATCAGCAGGAGCAGGGTCCGGCCGAGGCTGCGCGGCGAGCGGTCGGGTTCCGCGCGGCCCCGCTTGTGGCGGCCGTGGTGCGCGGGCAGTCCGGCCCGGCGCCGGCGCACCAGTTCGCCGCGGCGGCGCACGATCGGCAGCCGGCTGCGGCCGGTCTCGGCGGGCGGGGCCGAGATGACGTGCAAGCCGGCTTCGGGCTCGGGCGCGGAGCGCACGAGGGAGCGCAGCCAGCCGCTCAGTTCCTCGAAGTCGATGCGCTCGGTGGGGTCCTGACGCAGCAGCGACTCCACGACCGGCCGCAGCGGGCCGCACTCCTCGGCGAACGCCGGGGGCTCCGCGCACACGATCTGCACCAGCTCGGCGGTGGACTCCTCCGGGTAGGGCGCGTGCCCCTGTACGGCGCGGTAGAGCAGCGCGCCCAGCGCCCACAGGTCGGTGGCGGGGCCGATGGGCGCGGCCAGCTGCCAGTTCTCGTGCACCGGCCCGGCCTGCTCGGGCGCCCACCGCTCGGTCACCGGGCCGACCACGGCCATCCGCGTCTGCCGGGCCCGCTCGGCGGCGAGCGCGGTGGCGGGCCCGCGCGGCGCGGCGGTACGGGCGACGAGGTCGTCCCAGCGCCCGGAGGTCACCGGCCCACCCTCCTGCGCCGGGACGGCGTACCCGGCGGTGTCCCCCGGCCGGGGGGCGGGGGGCAGGGCGCGGCCGGATGCGGCCGGATCGCCGGGGAGGCGGGGGGCGGGGGGTGCCGGGTCACCGGTGAGGCGGGGTGCGGAGGTCGCGGGGTCACCGCCGAGGGGGGGTGCGGGGGTCGCCGGGTCACCGCCGAGACGGGGCGGGGCGGATGCCGGGTCGCCTCCGGTGCGGGGCGTGGCACCGTGCCAGGAGGTCGGGCGGACGCCGTAGGGGTCGGCGATCTGCCCGGGCGGTACGGCGGCGCCGTGCCCGGCGTCCTCGGCGGGCGGGCCGACTCGCTCGGCGCCGTGGGCGGATCCGGGACCGGCGTCCGCATGCGGCGGCCGGCCCGCCTCGGCGCCGGAGGCGGGGTAGCCGCCGGGTCGGCCGGTGTCGGCGCCCTGGCCGGGTGGCCCCGTCGTGTCGTCGGGGGCGGGGCGGGCCCCCGGGAGGGCGGCGCGGCCGTTCTGGGCCTCCTGGACGCGGGCGGCGGCACGGGCCCCGGCGCGGTACGCGGCGATCGCGCCGGCGCGGGCGGCGCGGATGTCGCCGCTGGTGTCGAGCTGAGCGGGCGCGAGCCCGGCGGGTGCGCCCGGTCCCACGGCCCCGGGCACCGGCAGCCCGCCGACGCCCCGGGCCTCGATGGCGGCCCGCCGGGCGGCCTCCGGGTCGGCGTCACCGGGGCCGAGGATTCCGGAGTCACCGGAACCCAGGATTCCGGCCCGCGCTCCGACCGGCCCCGGCAATCCGGGCCCGGCGCCGCCCGGCCCGGGCACACCGCCCCCGGGGCCGAAGGTTCCGTTGGGGTCGAGCGGGCCGGGGGCGGGGTCCTCGTCGGGCGGCGGGACGGGGTCGTACCCGCACAGCGCCTCCTCGGCGGCCCCGACCGCCAGGCCGGTCAGCATCACCCGCCCGTCGTCGCAGACCAGCACGGTGCGCGCGGTGATGTTGCGGTGCACCCAGCCGTACGTGTGCAGCACCCGCAGCGCCAGCAGGATGTCGGAGGCCACCTCCGCCGCGCGGTACGGCGTCAGCGTCTGCTCGGCGAGGAGCGCGGCCAGCGGCCTCGCGGCGACCAGCTCGCTGACGATCCACAGCGACCCGCCCTCGGCGAACACGTCGAAGACCTGGTCGAGGCGCGGGTGGTCGGGAACGGCGGCGGCGGCCTGCGCGGCCTCGACGGCCCGCCGAACCACGGGGTCGGCCGGCCGCCGGATGCCGGTGCTCCCGCCGGAGGATCGCCTGCCGGGGTGCCGGACGCCGCCGTCACGGGCCGTGAAGCCGTCGGGCAGACCGTCCGCGTCGAGCACCTCGGCCTCGACGACCTCCGGCAACGGGACCTGCCGGACCAGGACTTCCTGACCGCTGTACGTGTCGAAGGCCCGGGTCTCGGTGAGTTCGTACTCGTCGGACGGCGGCAGGGGCAGGCGGTAGCGGTCGGCGAGCACCCGTCCCGCATAGTCGTCCACGTCGCCACCCCCGGCAGCCCGTCGGTCAATTCCGTTCGCCCGGCGGGCCGTTCCGGCTGCGTACGGTCCGCAAGCACTCACGATACGTGCCGGAGGCAACCCGCAAAGAGCTGATGCCAGATATCGGGCCGCTCAAACCCGGAGCCGTCCGCTCAGGACTTGGGTTCGAAGGACTTCGTCAGGGTCTGCCAGGTGTCCCGGCGCAGGTCGCCGTCCCAGTCGTCGGCCTTCGCGGTGTACATGAGCGCGTAGCCCTGGTGGTCGTTGACGACGAATCCCCGGTCCACGGTGCGGTACTTGGTGCCGCCGTCGGTGTAGGTGAACTCCCAGTCGGCGGTGTTCCAGCCCCGGTAGCCCACCTTCTCTATGCGGATCTTCTTGTACTGCGAGCGGACCATGTACCGCTCCTGGTTCTCCCAGTCGGCGACCGGGTCGCCCTTGGGCGTGGAGGTCCAGGCCACCAGCAGCTTCTGCCCGCCGGGGCCGGTGAACCGGTCGCCGGAGGCACCCGTGGAGGCGAACCTCCAGCCCTCCGGCAGCCCGATGCGGTATCCCTGGCCGCCCTTGTGGGTGGCGGCCACGTCCTCCTCGCCCTCGGAGGACTTCCCGGCGTCGTCCGAGGACCCGCCGTCCGCGTCGCCGGAGGCGCTCGCGCCGCCGTCCGGCGTGCCGCTCGCGTCACCGTCCGTCGCCGGGTCGGAGGCGGCGCCGTCGGTGCCGGTGCCGCCCTCGTCGTCCTGCTTGGTCTCGCCGCTCGGTCCCGCGGAGGCGACGGGCTTGCCGCCGTTGCCGCCCTCGGCCCCCTTCTCGTCGTCGCCGCCGAGGGTGAGCGCCAGCACGGTGCCGAGCACGGCGAGCGCCACGATCACCGCGATGACGATCAGCGTCCGGCGCGGCACCACGTCGGTGAGCGGTGCCCGGGGCACGGGCCTGGCCGGCAGGTCCGGCGGCGGCACGACGGGCCAGCCGGAACTCCGCTTGCCGCCGGGAGCGTTCGCGCCCTGCGCGCCGGCGCCCGAACCCTGCGCCGATCCCGTCGCGGCGGCCGTCGCGGCGGCACCGGACGCGGCGGTACCGGACGCGCCCGCCCCCGTGGAACCGGGGTCCTCGCCGGACCCGGAGCCCGTACCGCCCTGCCTGCTCCGCGAGGCGGCGGCCGCACCGGCCGCACCCGCCCCGACGGCGGCCTTGCGCACCGAGCGCAGCGCCCCGCGCAGCCGCTCCCCGGCCTCCTCGGCCCGCTTGCCGCCGGCGCCGCCCCGGCGCGTCCGCTCTTCCGGCTGGGGCGGGATCGGTACGACCTTGGTGGCGTCGGCCGGATCGATCTCGTCGGGGGCGGGCGCGTGGATGACCTTGGTCAGCATGGCGCGGGCACCGGCGTCGTCGAGCCGGTGGGCGGGGTCCTTGTTGAGCAGCCCGTAGATGACGTCCCGCAGCGGGCCGGCGTTCTTCGGCTCCTCCAGGTTCTCCGTCATCACCGCGGTGAGGGTCGCGATCGCGGAGCCCCTGTCGTAGGGCGGGGTGCCCTCGACGGCGGCGTACAGCAGCCCGCCGAGCGACCAGAGGTCGGCGGCCGGTCCGGGCTTGTGGCCGCGGGCGCGCTCCGGGGAGATGTAGGAGGGGGCGCCGACGAGCATGCCGGTGGAGGTGATGGACGGGTCGCCCTCGACCTGCGCGATGCCGAAGTCGGTGAGCACGACCCGGCCGTCCTCGGCGATCAGCACGTTGGACGGCTTCACGTCGCGGTGCAGGATGCCCTCGCGGTGCGCCGAGCGCAGCACGTCGAGGACGGCCAGGCCGACCTCCGCGGCGCGCTTGGGCTCGAGCAGACCGTCCTCACGGATGGCCTCGGCGAGCGACTTGCCCTCGACGAGTTCCATCACGATCCAGGGCCGGTCGTCCTCCTCGACCACGTCGTAGACGGTGACGGCGCCGTTGTTGCGGATCCGCGCGATCGCCTTGGCCTCGCGCAGCGTGCGCGTGATCAGGCGCCGCTTCTCCTCCTCGTCGATGTTGCCCGGGAACCGCAGCTCCTTGACGGCAACCGTGCGTCCCAGGGTCTCGTCCTGGGCCCGCCACACCGTCCCCATGCCGCCGCGGCCGAGCACGTCCCCCAGCCGGTAACGCCCGGCGAGGAGACGTGCGCTCTTGTCCGTACGGGGTGTCCCCGCCCGCTCCGCGTCCGACATGCGTCCCCTCATGCAACCCGCCCTGACAGAGCCTTCATTGTCCCTCACGCGACAAGTGCTCGACGCCCAGGGTGCCACGGGGGCCCGGGCGGCGCGGGGGACGGACCGTGCGGCGGGCCCGAAGGGTCCGGCCCGCCGCCGCGGACGCTACCGGGACACGATGTCCGGCGCCCCCAGCCGGGCCGCGTCGGCCGTCAGGTCGTCCGGCTGGCGCTGCGACTCCCGCTCCGCCTCGACCCGCTTCTCGTAGTGCTGGACCTCGCGTGCGACCTGGTCCGTGTCCCAGCCCAGCACCGGTGCCATCAGCTCGGCGGCCTCACGGGCGCTGCGCGTCCCGCGGTCGAAGGTCTCGATGGAGATGCGGGTGCGCCGGGTGAGGACGTCGTCCAGGTGCCGAGCGCCCTCGTGCGAGGCGGCGTAGACGACCTCGGCGCGCAGGTAGTCGTCGGCGGCGTGCAGCGGTTCGCCCAGCGAGGGGTCGGCGGCGACGAGTTCCAGCACCTCCTCGGCCAGCGACCCGTACCGGTTCAGCAGGTGTTCCACGCGCACCACGTGCAGGCCGGTGCGCGCGGCGATCCGGGCCCGCGCGTTCCACAGCGCCTGGTACCCCTCGGCGCCGAGCAGCGGGGTCTCCTCGGTGACGCTGTCGGCGACCCGCAGGTCGAGCCCGTGCACCGCCTCGTCCACGGCGTCCTTGGCCATCACCCGGTACGTCGTGTACTTGCCGCCCGCCACGACGACCAGGCCGGGCACCGGGTGCGCGACGGTGTGCTCGCGCGAGAGCTTGCTGGTGGCGTCGGACTCGCCGGCCAGCAGCGGGCGCAGCCCGGCGTAGACGCCCTCGACGTCGTCGCGCGTGAGGGGCACCGACAGCACCGAGTTGACGTGCTCCAGGAGGTAGTCGATGTCCGCGCTGGAGGCGGCCGGGTGGGCCTTGTCGAGGTCCCAGTCGGTGTCCGTGGTGCCGATGATCCAGTGCCGGCCCCAGGGGATGACGAACAGCACGGACTTCTCGGTGCGCAGGATGAGCCCGGTGGTGGAGTGGATGCGGTCCTTGGGCACGACGAGGTGGATGCCCTTGGACGCCCGGACGTGGAACTGGCCGCGCTCGCCCACCATCGACTGGGTGTCGTCGGTCCACACCCCGGTCGCGTTCACGATCTGCTTGGCGCGGATGTCGTACTCCCCGCCCGCCTCGACGTCCTGGACGCGGGCGCCGACCACGCGTTCGCCCTCGCGAATGAAGGAGGTGACCCGCGCTCGGTTGGCGACCTGGGCGCCGTACGCCGCGGCCGTGCGCACCAGGGTGGCGACGAAGCGGGCGTCGTCCATCTGCGCGTCGTAGTACTGGAGCGCGCCGACCAGCGCGTCCTTCTTCAAGGCGGGTGCCACCCGGAGGGCGTGAGAGCGGCTCAGGTGACGGTGCATCGGCAGGCCCCGCCCGTGGCCGCGGGCCATGGACATGGCGTCGTAGAGCGCGACGCCCGAGCCCGCGTACAGCCGCTCCCAGCCCTTGTGCTGCAAGGGGTACAGGAACGGCACCGGCTTCACCAGGTGCGGCGCCAGCCGTTCGAGCAGCAGGCCGCGCTCCTTCAGCGCCTCCCGGACGAGCGCGAAGTCGAGCATCTCCAGATAGCGCAGGCCGCCGTGGACCAGCTTGCTGGACCGGCTGGAGGTGCCCGACGCCCAGTCCCGCGCCTCGACCAGGCCGGTCGACAGGCCGCGCGTCACGGCGTCCAGCGCGGTACCCGCGCCGACCACGCCGGCGCCCACCACCAGTACGTCCAGTTCGCGCTCGGCCATGGCCGCGAGCGACTCGGCGCGCTGCGCCGGCCCCAGTGTCGCTGTCCTCACTGCTGCCTCCCGCTGTGGTCGCGTCGGCCGCACCCGTCGGGCGAAGCCCGTCTCCTGGTACCCACCATGCCCAGATTCTGTCCGCCCTGCCCGCCATCGGCCGCCGCACGCCCTCAGCCTGTGGACAACGTCCCGCAGGTCACCGTCGAGACTCACCCGAAACGAGGCAGATCAATCCCACAAATCGGTCATATTTACTCCTAGTCTGACGTTGTGCTCGCCCGTCCTGTCCACCGGGCTTGCGCATCTGTCCCGCTTCGGCTACTGGGAAGGGTGGCCCACGCCATGCCCGCAGATCTCGCCGTCATCGGACTCGGCCCGTACGGCCTGCCCCTGGCCCAGGCCGCCGTCGCCGCCGGCATCCCCACCCTCGGCTACAAGACCGGCCCCGAGGCCGGCCCCCTCTCCCCAGCCGAGCTGCGCCGGATGCTCGCGGCGGGCTTCCGCACCGCCGCGGGACCGGCCGAGGTGGGCCGGGTGCGCACCGCGGTCATCTGCGCGCCCACCCCGCCGGCGCCGGACGGCGGCCTGGACCTGACCCAGGTCGAGGCCGCTGCCCGCACGCTCGCCGCCCACATGCGCCCGCACACCACGGTGATCCTGGAGTCGCCGGTGCGCCCGGGGACCACGGAGGAGTTCCTGCGCCCGATCCTGGAGCAGGGCTCCGGGCTGCGCGCGGGCCGCGACTTCCACCTCGCCTACTCCCCCAGCCGCGTCGACCCCGGCAACCGCGACTTCACGCCCGCCAACACTCCGAAGGTCATCGGCGGCCTCACCCCGGCCTGCACCGAGTCGGCCGCCGCCTTCTACGGCCGCCTCACCGACAAGGTGGTCCGCGCGCGAGGCCCCCGGGAGGCTGAGACGGTGCAGCTCCTGGAGACCAACTTCCGCCACGTCAACATCGCCCTCGTCAACGAGATGGCCGTCCTCTGCGACGACCTCGGCGTCGACCTGTGGGACGTGCTGCGCTGCGCCGAGACCAAGCCCTTCGGCTTCCAGGCCTTCCGCCCCGGCCCCGGCGTCGGCGGCCACTCCGTCCCCCAGGACCTGACCGGCCAGGCCCCCCACAGCCTGCGCATGGTGGAGGTCGCCCAGCGGGTCAACGCGCAGATGCCCCGCTACGTCGTCCAGCGCGCCGCCGCCCTCCTCAACGAGCACGGCAAGTCCGCGCGCGGCGCCCGCGTCCTGCTCCTCGGCGTCACCTACAAGGCCGACCTCGCCGACCAGCAGGCCACCCCGGCCGAGGAGATCGCGACCCGCCTGATGGGGCTGGGCGCCGCCGTCAGCTACCACGACCCGCACATCCCATCCTGGAACGTCGCGGAGCGCCCGGTCCCCCGCGCGGACTCCCTCTACGAGGCGGCCGCCGACGCCGACCTGACGATCCTCCTCCAGCAGCACCGCACGTACGACCTCCAGGGCCTGTCGGTGAAGGCCCAGCTCCTGCTGGACACGCGCGGGGCGACGCCCACGGGGGCGGCGCACCGGCTCTGAGCGCCCGCCGCCGCTGAGCTCCCGCCGCAGCCTCTGAGCGGGACCGCAGACGCGAAGGGGCCCGGAGCAGTCCGCTCCGGGCCCCTTCACTACGCCGTCCGGGTGATTACCGCCGGTGCTGCGAGTCCGCCACGGTGACCTCGACCCGCTGGAACTCCTTCAGCTCGCTGTAACCGGTCGTGGCCATCGCGCGGCGCAGCGCCCCGAAGAAGTTCATCGAGCCGTCCGGGGTGTGGGACGGGCCGGTGAGGATCTCCTCTATGGTGCCGACCGTGCCGAGGTCGACCTTCTTGCCGCGGGGCAGCTCCTCGTTGACGGCCTCCATGCCCCAGTGGTTGCCCTTGCCCGGCGCGTCGGTGGCGCGGGCCAGCGGGGAGCCCATCATGACGGAGTCGGCGCCGCAGGCGATGGCCTTGGGCAGGTCGCCGGACCAGCCGACGCCGCCGTCAGCGATGACGTGCACGTACCGGCCGCCGGACTCGTCCATGTAGTCGCGGCGGGCCGCGGCCACGTCCGCCACCGCCGTCGCCATGGGCACCTGGATGCCCAGCACGTTGCGCGTGGTGTGGGCGGCGCCGCCGCCGAAGCCGACGAGGACGCCCGCCGCGCCGGTGCGCATCAGGTGCAGGGCGGCGGTGTAGGTGGCGCAGCCGCCGACGATGACCGGGACGTCCAGCTCGTAGATGAACTGCTTCAGGTTCAGCGGCTCGTGCGAGCCGGAGACGTGCTCCGCCGAGACCGTCGTACCGCGGATGACGAAGATGTCCACGCCCGCGTCCACGACGGCCTTGGAGAACTGAGCGGTGCGCTGCGGGGAGAGCGCGGCGGCGGTGACCACGCCCGAGTCGCGCACCTCCTTGATGCGCTGCCCGATCAGCTCCTCCTTGATGGGAGCCGCGTAGATCTCCTGGAGGCGGCGGGTCGCGGTCTCCGCGTCGAGACCGGCGATCTCGTCGAGCAGCGGCTGCGGGTCCTCGTGCCGGGTCCAGAGCCCTTCGAGGTTGAGCACGCCGAGGCCGCCCAGCTCGCCGATGCGGATGGCGGTGGCCGGGGAGACGACCGAGTCCATGGGAGCGGCCAGGAACGGCAGCTCGAAGCGGTAGGCGTCGATCTGCCAGGCGATCGAGACCTCCTTCGGGTCCCGCGTACGGCGGCTGGGGACGACGGCGATGTCGTCGAAGGCGTACGCCCGGCGGCCGCGCTTGCCGCGCCCGATCTCGATCTCAGTCACGTCTGTGGCCTTTCCCTGATGCGTTGCAGCGCCTTCCAGTATCCCCGACGGGCACGGCGGGGCACCGCAGAGGGCGGCCCCGGATGGTCCGGGGCCGCCCTCGGGAGGCTGCTGCCTACTTGCTGCGGCTGTAGTTCGGTGCTTCGACCGTCATCTGGATGTCGTGCGGGTGGCTCTCCTTGAGGCCGGCGGAGGTGATCCGCACGAACCGGCCCTTGGACTCCATCTCCTCGATGGTGCCGGCGCCCACGTAGCCCATGGTCTGGCGCAGACCGCCGACGAGCTGGTGCAGCACGTTGCCCAGCGGGCCGCGGTAGGGCACCTGGCCCTCGATGCCCTCGGGCACGAGCTTGTCGTCGGAGGCCACCTCGGCCTGGAAGTAGCGGTCCTTCGAGAACGACTTGCCCTGGCCGCGGGACTGCATGGCGCCCAGCGAGCCCATGCCGCGGTACGACTTGAACTGCTTGCCGTTGATGAACTGCAGCTCGCCCGGCGACTCCTCGCAGCCCGCGAGCAGGCTGCCCAGCATCACCGTGTCGGCACCGGCGGCCAGCGCCTTGCCGATGTCGCCGGAGTACTGCAGGCCACCGTCGCCGATCAGCGGGACTCCGGCGGGCCGGGCGGCGAGGGAGGCCTCGTAGATCGCCGTGACCTGCGGGACACCGATGCCGGCGACGACGCGGGTGGTGCAGATGGAGCCGGGGCCCACGCCCACCTTGATGCCGTCGACACCCGCGTCGATCAGCGCCTGGGCACCGTCACGCGTGGCGACGTTGCCGCCGACGACGTCGATGCCGACGCTCGACTTGATCTTCGACATCCAGCTCAGGGCGTTGCTGTTGTGGCCGTGCGAGGTGTCGACGACCAGGAAGTCCACCCCGGCCTCGGCGAGCGCCTGGGCACGGTCGAGCGCCTCGGGGCTGGCACCCACGGCGGCGCCGACGATCAGGCGGCCCTCCGCGTCCTTCGCGGCGTGCGGGTACTGCTCGGCCTTCACGAAGTCCTTGACCGTGATCAGGCCCTTCAGGACACCGTCGCCGTCGACCAGCGGAAGCTTCTCGATCTTGTGGCGGCGCAGCAGCTCCATGGCCTCGACGCCGGAGATGCCGACCTGGCCGGTGACCAGCGGCATCGGCGTCATGACCTCGCGCACCTGCCGGGAGCGCTCGCTCTCGAAGGCCATGTCGCGGTTGGTGACGATGCCGAGCAGCCTGCCCGCCTCGTCGGTGACGGGTACGCCGCTGATGCGGAACTTGGCGCACAGCGCGTCGGCCTCGGCGAGGGTGGCGTCCGGGTGGATGGTGATGGGGTTGGCCACCATGCCGGACTCGGAGCGCTTGACCAGGTCGACCTGGTTGGCCTGGTCCTCGATGGACAGGTTCCGGTGCAGGACGCCGACACCGCCCTGGCGGGCCATGGAGATCGCCATGCGGGATTCGGTCACCTTGTCCATCGCCGCCGAGAGCAGCGGGATGTTGACCCGCACGTTGCGGGAGATGCGGGACGAGGTGTCGACCGCGTTCGGGAGCACCGCGGAGGCGCCCGGCAGCAGCAGCACGTCGTCGTAGGTCAGCCCGAGTGTCGCGAATTTTCCGGGCACTCCGTCGACGTTGGCAGTCATGACACCTTCCCCAAATGGCCTTGATCGGTGCGGATGTCCATGCTAACGGGAAGCGGACGTGGCTCATTCCACGATCAGGAAGGCCTGCGATCTTCGTAGTTTTGTACGGACAGGTGCCGCCGTCCGTTCACAGCGGCAACCGGCGGAGATCACTGCTCCGCCAGCGCCCGCAATCGGCTCAGCGCCCGATGCTGGGCGACCCGCACGGCACCGGGTGACATTCCCAACATCTGGCCGGTCTCCTCGGCCGTGAGCCCGACCGCGATGCGCAGCAGGAGCAGCTCACGCTGGTTCTCGGGCAGGTTGGCCAGCAGTTTCTTGGCCCAGGCGGCATCGCTGTTGAGCAGCGCGCGCTCCTCCGGGCCCAGGGAGTCGTCCGGCCGCTCGGGCATCTCGTCGGACGGGACGACGGTCGAGCCGGGGTGGCGCATCGCCGCGCGCTGGAGGTCGGCGACCTTGTGGGCGGCGATGGCGAAGACGAACGCCTCGAAGGGCCGGCCGGTGTCCTTGTAGCGGGGCAGCGCGAGCAGCACCGCGACGCAGACCTCCTGGGCGAGGTCCTCGACGAAGTGGCGGGCGTCGCCGGGCAGGCGCGACAGACGGGTACGGCAGTAGCGCAGCGCCAGGGGGTGGACATGGGCGAGCAGGTCGTGCGTGGCCTGCTCGTCCCCGTCGACGGCGCGGTGGACGAGCCCACCGACCGTCCCCTGGTCGCGGGGCGCCTCGTCGTCACGCATCGGTCCATCGTGCCTTGCGGCCGTCCGATCCGTGGCTCCGTGCCCGCTGTTGTGCACCGAAGCGTTATGAGCAGGTGCGCCGGAACTCATCCCCTGCGCCCTCCCCTTCCGCTTGACCGACTGGTCCCCGAGGAACTCCACACCTCAAGGATGCGGCATCGGCGGCGAAACGAGCAGCGGGCACCCGGCGGGTCGCCTTGTCGCCCCCGCTCACCTCGCGATAAGCGGGGAATGTCACGCCCCCGACGGGGCCTTTCCGCGTCCATCGCGTGGGTGCCCCACCGGGCCTCCACCGCACGGGTGCCCCTAGGGCCTGCTGCGACAGTCCCGTCGTCCGCCCGAAGGGCGGGCCGGGCGGCGTCAGGTGCGTGCTCTCGGCGTGCCGGGCGCTGGGCCTCGTACTGGAGGTACTTGGCGCAAGGCCCGGTGCGGCGAGAGTGCGTGCATGGCGTCGCCCGGCTGGGGGCACCTCCCGGCCGGAGACCGGGGAAGGGACTTTCGCAGCAGGCCCTAGCGGACCAGGCCCCACCGGAAGCCGAGCGCCACGGCGTGCGCGCGGTCCGAGGCGCCGAGCTTCTTGAAGAGCCGCCGGGCGTGGGTCTTGACGGTGTCCTCGGAGAGGAACAGCTCGCGGCCGATCTCCGCGTTGGACCGGCCGTGGCTCATGCCCTCCAGGACCTGGATCTCACGCGCGGTGAGCGTGGGCGCGGCGCCCATCTCGGCCGAGCGCAGCCGGCGCGGGGCGAGCCGCCAGGTCGGGTCGGCGAGGGCCTGGGTGACGGTGGCGCGCAGCTCGGCGCGCGAGGCGTCCTTGTGCAGATAGCCGCGGGCACCGGCGGCGACCGCGAGGGCCACGCCGTCCAGGTCCTCGGCGACGGTGAGCATGATGATGCGCGCCCCGGGGTCGGCGGACAGCAGCCGCCGGACGGTCTCGACGCCGCCCAGGCCGGGCATGCGCACGTCCATCAGGATCAGGTCCGAGCGGTCGGCACCCCAGCGGCGGAGGACTTCCTCGCCGTTGGCGGCCGTCGTCACGCGCTCGACGCCGGGCACGGTCGCCACCGCGCGGCGCAGCGCCTCTCGGGCAAGCGGGGAGTCGTCGCAGACGAGGACGGAAGTCATGGCCGTCCTCCGCAGCTCTTGCGCGTCACGTTGAGCCTCCAGGCTGGTACGAAATCGTCACCTGTGCGGTCGACCGTCCCGGACGCCCGCCCGAGCACTTGTTCCTTCAACCGCCTCCGCACTCTCAACGATGGTCACTCGAAAGAGTTACGGGGCTGTGTGTCGTCTTCGGCACTCTACGTGAGGGGGCGGCCACGCAGCAGACATGCGCGTCGGACCCGCGCCGTTTCATCACAACCGGTGCCCCATTTAGCCGCTTTTCTTCCACTTCGGCGGTGTCTGAGGCTAGATTCGCAATGAGTCATATTTTCATCTCCTTAGATCGTAGTTGTACGGTCGTGGATGCTGGGTCGCCGCATCGCCGCATCGCCGGGATTCACCCATATCGGCAACAAGGGGTCACGCAATGGCAGATTTCTCCCGCCTTCCAGGACCGAACGCGGACCTGTGGGACTGGCAGCTCCTGGCTGCGTGCCGCGGGGTGGACAGCTCGCTCTTCTTCCATCCGGAGGGCGAACGCGGTGCGGCACGGAGTGCTCGTGAGAACTCGGCCAAGGAGGTCTGCATGAGATGCCCGGTCCGCGCCGAGTGCGCGGCGCACGCGCTGGCGGTGCGTGAGCCGTACGGCGTGTGGGGCGGGCTGACCGAGGACGAGCGCGAGGAGCTCATGGGACGGGCGCGCCACCGCCTGGTGTCGGCGTCGGCGTCCGGACCGGCCGGCGGGGACGAGTCCGCCCACCACTGAAGGAACGTTTCTTTGCGGGGGTTCTCAGACCAGAGGGTTCTCAGACCAGAGGGTTCTCAGCGCACGGGGTTCTCAGCGCAGGGGATTCTCAGAGGGGTTCGGCCCACGTGCCGCCGACAGGCGCGCGGCCGCACGGGCCAGCTCGTCCAGCGTCGCCGCCACCGCGGGCACCTGGGCCAGGTCGGGCAGGCTGAGCGCGACGATCTCCCGCCGCACCGCCGGCTCCAGCGTCACCGTGCGCACACCGCGGGGCCGTACGGACTCGACGGCGAGCTGGGGCAGGACGGCCACGCCCAGGCCGGCGCCGACCAGGCCGACGACGGCCGGGTAGTCGTCGGTCGCGAAGTCGATGCGGGGGGTGAAGCCGGCTCCCTCGCAGACCTCGACCAGCTGGCCCCGGCAGCGGGGGCAGCCCGCGATCCAGGACTCCCGGGCCAGCTCTCCGATGGCCACGGGCCCGGCGGACTCCGCGCGGGCCAGCCGATGCCCGTCGGGGACCAGCGCCACCAGGCGGTCGGTCAGCAACGGCCGTACGACGAGGTCGTCCCACTCCTCCGCGCCCGCCGCACCCTCGTAGCGGAAGGCGAGCGCCACGTCGCAGTCGCCCTCGCGGAGCAGCTCGACGGAGTTCGGCGGCTCGGCCTCCTCCAGGGAGACCCGGGTGCCGGGGTGCGCGGCACGCAGGGCGGCCAGGGCGTTGGGTACGAGGGCGGAACTGCCGCTGGGGAAGGAGACCAGCCGGACCCGGCCGGCGCGCAGCCCGGCGATGGCGGCGACCTCCTCCTCGGCGGCCGTGAGCCCCGCGATGATCCCGGCGGCGTGCCTCACCAGCGCCTCACCGGCCTGGGTGAGGCGCATCTCACGCCCGGTGCGGACGAGCAGGGGGGTGCCGACGGAGGACTCCAGGGCCTTCATCTGCTGGCTGACGGCGGGCTGGGTGCAGCCCAGCTCGCGCCCGGCGGCGGAGAAGGAACCGGTCGATGCCACGGCGCGCAGCACACGGAGATGACGAGCCTCGATCACACCCACGAGGATAAGTGACCCTTTGAACCGAACGACGAATATCGCGTCGACACTTTGATGAGGATTGTCCTACCGTTCGGCCATGAAGCTTCTGTCTGTCAACCTCGGCCGCGCGAAGACCGTGCCGTACACGGACCACCCGGAGGGCGTCACCGGCATCGACAAGCGCCCGGCCGACGGCCCCGTGCGGGTGGCGGCGCCCGGGCCGACGGGCGTCGGGGCGAGCGGGCTGGCCGGCGACACGGTGTGCGACACCCGTCACCACGGCGGCGAGGACCAGGCGGTCTACGCGGTGGCCCGCGAGGACCTGGACGACTGGGAACGCGAACTGGGCCGTGCGCTGCCCAGCGGCTCGTTCGGCGAGAACCTCACCACCACGGGCCTGGACGTCTCCGGCACCTTGATCGGCGAGCGCTGGCGGGTCGGTCCCGACCTGCTCCTCGAAGTGACCTCCGGGCGCATCCCCTGCCGCACCTTCCAGGGCCACATGGGTGAGCAGCGCTGGGTGAAGCGCTTCACGGAGAAGGCCGCGCCGGGCGCGTACTTCCGGGTGGTGGAGCCCGGCGAGATACGGGCGGGCGACCCGGTCCGCATCGTGCACCGGCCCGACCACGAGGTGACGGTGGCCCTGCAGTTCCGGGCCGTCACCACCCAGCGGGAGCTGCTGCCGCAGCTGCTCGCGGCGGGCGGGGCGCTGCACCCGGAGGCGCTGGCGCAGGCGCGGAAGTACGTGGCGAGGTACGGCGGCTGACCGCTCCTCACCAGTACTTTCTTCACGGTCCCTTCACCGGTGGCGGGACCGGTGAGCGAAGTGGACCTGTCCACTTCTCCGCCTAACCTTGCGCCATGACAACGGCATTGATTACGGGATCGACGGCGGGCATCGGCGCCGCGTTCGCCCGCCGGCTGGCGGCCGACGGACACAACCTGGTGCTGGTGGCCCGCGACACCAAGCGGCTGCACGAACAGGCCACCGAGCTGCACGACCGGCACGGCATCGAGGCGGAGGTGCTGACGGCCGACCTGTCCACGGACGCCGGCATCGAGGCGGTGGCCTCCCGGCTGGGCGAGCGCAGGCACCCCGTCGACCTGCTGATCAACAACGCCGGCTTCGGCAACAAGGGCAAGTTCCTCGACGTCTCCATGGCCGACGAGCTGACCATGCTCAAGGTGCACTGCGAGGCGGTGCTGCGGCTGACCTCGGCGGCGGTGGAGGCGATGCGGGAGCGCGGCCGCGGCGGCGTCGTCAACGTGGCCTCGGTCGCCGCCTTCGTACCGCGCGGCACCTACGGCGCGTCCAAGGCGTGGGTCGTGCAGTTCACCCAGGGTGTGGCGAAGGACCTGGCCGGCAGCGGCGTACGCCTGATGGCCCTGGCCCCCGGCTTCGTCCGCACGGAGTTCCACGAGCGGGCCGGCATGGGCACGGACAACATCCCGAACTGGATGTGGCTCGACGCGGACAAGGTCGTCGCGGCCGCCCTGGACGACCTCTCCCGAGGCAAGTCCCTCTCGATCCCGGACCCCCGCTACAAGACCCTGATGGGCGCGGCGAAGCTGGTACCGCGGGGAATGCTGGGCGGGATCAGCTCACGGACAGGGCGCAAGTACGGGCCGCAGTAGACGAAGGCATCCCCCAGAGGGGCGCCCCGAAGGGGCGCGGGGAACTGCGCGAGCAACCACGACCGTGCCGCACCCGGCACCAGACCCGCCGGGGCAGACGCGGCCCCGCCGCCGGCGCCCCAAAGAAATAGCGCCCAGCCCCCCGCAGGGGACTGGGCGCCGTTCCGCTCAGCGCAGCGCTCAGTGGGCGTGGCCGTGGCCGTGGCCCGCCTCGGCCGGCTCCTCTTCCTTCTTCTCGACGACCAGGGTCTCGGTCGTCAGGAGGAGGGAGGCGATGGAGGCCGCGTTCTCCAGGGCGGAGCGGGTGACCTTCACCGGGTCGATGACGCCGGCCTTGACCAGGTCGCCGTACTCGCCGGTGGCGGCGTTGAAGCCCTGGCCCTTGTCCAGCTCGGCGACCTTGGAGGTGATGACGTAGCCCTCCAGGCCGGCGTTCTCGGCGATCCAGCGCAGCGGCTCGACGGCGGCGCGGCGGACGACCGCGACACCCGTGGCCTCGTCGCCGGTCTTGCCGAGGTTGCCGTCCAGCACCTTGACGGCGTGGACCAGCGCGGAGCCACCACCGGAGACGATGCCCTCCTCGACCGCGGCGCGGGTCGCGGAGATGGCGTCCTCCAGACGGTGCTTGCGCTCCTTCAGCTCCACCTCGGTGGCGGCGCCGACCTTGATCACGCACACGCCGCCGGCCAGCTTCGCGAGGCGCTCCTGGAGCTTCTCGCGGTCCCAGTCGGAGTCCGTGGACTCGATCTCGGCCTTGATCTGGTTGATGCGGCCCTCGACCTCGTCGCGCTTGCCGGCACCGTCGACGATCGTGGTGTCGTCCTTGGTGACGGTGATGCGGCGGGCGGTGCCGAGCACGTCCAGGCCGACCTGGTCGAGCTTGAGGCCGACCTCCTCGGAGATGACCGTGGCGCCGGTGAGGACCGCCATGTCCTGGAGCATCGCCTTGCGACGGTCGCCGAAGCCCGGGGCCTTCACCGCGACGGCGTTGAAGGTGCCGCGGATCTTGTTGACGACGAGGGTGGAGAGCGCCTCGCCCTCCAGGTCCTCGGCGATGATCAGCAGCGGCTTGGAGGCGTTGGCCTGGATGACCTTCTCCAGCAGCGGCAGCAGGTCCGCGATGGAGGAGATCTTGCCCTGGTTGATCAGGATGTACGGGTCTTCGAGGACGGCCTCCATGCGCTCCTGGTCCGTCACGAAGTACGGCGACAGGTAGCCCTTGTCGAAGGCCATGCCCTCGGTGAAGTCCAGCTCCAGACCGAAGGTGTTGGACTCCTCGACGGTGATGACACCGTCCTTGCCGACCTTGTCCATCGCCTCGGCGATCAGCTCGCCGACCTGCTGGTCCTGGGCGGACAGCGCGGCGACGGCGGCGATGTCGGACTTCTCGTCGATCGGCCGTGCCGTGGCGAGGAGGTCCTCGGACACGGCGGCGACGGCCGCGTCGATGCCCTTCTTCAGCAGCGCCGGGGAGGCGCCGGCGGCGACGTTCTTCAGGCCCTCGCGGACCAGCGCCTGGGCGAGCACGGTGGCGGTGGTGGTGCCGTCACCCGCGATGTCGTTGGTCTTGGTCGCCACCTCCTTCACCAGCTGGGCGCCGAGGTTCTCGTACGGGTCCTCGACCTCGACCTCGCGGGCGATGGTGACGCCGTCGTTGGTGATGGTGGGGGCGCCGAACTTCTTGTCGATGACGACGTTGCGGCCCTTGGGGCCGATCGTCACCTTCACGGTGTCGGCGAGCTTGTTGACGCCGCGCTCGAGGGCGCGACGGGCGTCCTCGTCGAACTTCAGGATCTTCGCCATGGGAGCGTGAGCCCTCTTCCGGAAATCTCGGGGTTATACGGCAACTGCGCCCCCGACGCCCGGCTTTTTATGGTCGCGGGAGCCAGGGGCGCAGCTGGAAAGCAAAGTGCTTCGGTGAAGCGAAGTACTACTTCTACTTCTCGACGATCGCGAGCACGTCGCGGGCCGAGAGGACGAGGTACTCCTCGCCGTTGTACTTCACCTCGGTGCCGCCGTACTTGCTGTACAGCACGACGTCGCCGACGCTGACGTCGAGCGGAAGGCGGTTGCCGTCCTCGAAGCGGCCCGGGCCCACGGCCAGGACGACGCCCTCCTGGGGCTTCTCCTTGGCAGTGTCCGGAATGACCAGGCCCGAAGCCGTGGTCTGCTCGGCGTCGAGCGGCTGGACCACAATGCGGTCCTCGAGCGGCTTGATGGCAACCTTGGAGCTGGTGGTCGTCACGATCCGACCTCCCCCTTCGGAGATCTCACGGGGTTAACTGTCTGAGGTGGCGACCAGGTGGATCCGTCGTCGCGGGTGCCGGACCTGCCCGTCGCGTAGTTGGCACTCTCCAGTGGGGAGTGCCAGACCTGAGACTATGACTGCGATTAGCACTCGGTCAAGCGGAGTGCCAATGCCCGCGGCGCGTCGGCGGGGTTTTCATGTGAACGCCGGTCTGTGGAGCGCACTCGGCGTGGGCGTGGGCCTCGCTGGGGGCCGCGCCCCCAGACCCCTCTTTCGGCCTGGACGGCCTCGCCCTCAAACGCCGGACGGGCTGACGGTGAGGTAGTCGTCCAGGGCGGCCACTCTCAGGCCCTGGCCCTCGATCGTCTCCAGCAGATCCGCCGTGCGGGCGGCCGCGGTCACGGACACGATGTCGCCGGCGTGCAGGCGGTGGTCGCCTCGGGTGTAGGTCAGCTCCCCGTCGGTGTTCAGGGCCGCCCGCCACAGGACGACCGCCGTGATGCCGCAGTCGGCCGCGGCGCGCAGGGTCGTGGTGTCGTACTGGCCGTACGGCGGGCGGAAGAGGTGGGGGCGGACGCCGAAGCGGGACCTGAGCTTGGTCTGCTGGCCGCAGATCTCGGCGCGCTGGCCGGCGTAGGGCAGGCCCCGCAGGGAGCGGTGGTCCAGGGTGTGGTTCTGCAGGCTCGCGCCCACCGAGCGCAGCCCGGCGAAGTGGCCGTACGCCGGTCCGGCCACGGTGTCGGTGAGGAACAGGGTGACGGGGAGGCGCCGCTCGCGGACCAGGGCCGTGAAGCGGGGGTCGCGCTCGGCGCCGTCGTCGTAGGTGAGGAAGACGACCCGGTCGGTGGTGCGGACGTGGTCCACGACGGGCGGGAGGTTCCGGTTCTGGTCGCCGCTCCGGTCGCCGCCCCGGGCCGGTTCCCCGGCGGCCGGGTGTCCGGCGGGGCCGGCGAACTGGGCGCATCCGGTGAGCAGTACGGCGGCCAGGGCGGCCACGGCCGGCCGGAACCGCCCTCGCCTCACAGGTAGTCCTCCAGGCGGGCCACCGCGTAGCCCTCGGCGGTGATCCGGTTCAGGAAGCGCCGGGCCATGTCGGTCATCGTGCCGTCCCAGTCCTCGCGGCCCCGGAAGTGGGTGAGGACGATGTCCCCGGGGTGCAGGTCCCGGTCCCACTCGCGGTACTCCCAGTGGTCGACGAACACCTCCTCGCTCCAGATGGGCGCGTACTCGATGCCGCAGTACTTCGCGGCGCGCAGGGTGTCGCGGTTGTAGTTGCCGAAGGGCGGGCGGAAGAGGACGGGGCGCTTGCCGTAGCGCTTCTCCATGACCTCCTGCATGCCGCAGATCTCCCGCTTCTGCTCCGCGTAGGAGAGGCCGGGGAGGTAGGGGTGGCTCAGGGTGTGGTTGTTGAGGGTGACCCCGCGGGCCTGCATCTTCTTGAAGTAGCCGTAGTCGTCCTTGATCTCCTCGTCGGTGAGGAAGACGGTGTACGGGATCTTCAGCTCGCTCATCATCCTCAGGAACGCCCGGTCCTTCTCGGCGCCGTCGTCGATGGTGAGGAAGACGATCTTCTCCTTGGTGGGGATCGTGGTGAAGACCGGCGGGAGGCCGTCCTCCTCCTGGCCCTCGACCTCGAAGCCGTCGCGCGCCTTGATCTCCGGCTTCTTGGCGGGGGGCGCGGGGGCGGTCAGCGGGACCTTTCTGAGGTCCCAGCGCTTGGCGGCGGCGACCCGGGCGGCCTGGGCCGCGCGCAGTCTGGCCGCGTACCCGTCGAGCGCGCGGGCCGGGGGTGCCTGGAGGGGCTCCTGGCCATGGGCACCCCGGACGTCCGAGGTGTCCTGCGCACAGCCGGCGGCGAGGGAGGCCACGGCGAGGACGGCGGTGACAGCGGTGACGGTGGCGGCGCGTCCGCGCGGTCCGGGGGCAGTCGCCGCCCGCAGCACCCGCGACGCCCGGCTTTTGTCATTTTGTACGACTGCTCGCATGGTGCCGGATCCTCGCAGTCCCGGGCCGCCGGACCCCGTCCGACACCGCGCCGGAGGCACACCATCCACCGACTGGCCCACAATGAGGCGGTGAACGACCTCGACGCCCTGCTCTCCCTGCTCACCCCCGAAGGCCGCGCACTCCTCGACGAGGTGCGCGACACCGACCCCGCGCGGGAGTTGGCCGTCGCCACCCGGTTGCGCCGCGAGCACCCGGCAGCGCTGGTGTCGGCCGCGCTCGGACAGGCGCGGCTGCGGCAGCGGGCGGCGGCGAAGTTCGGCGCCGGGGACGCGGGGCGGATGTTCTTCACGGCCAACGGGGTCGAGCAGTCCACGCGGGCGAGCGTGGCGGCGTACCGGGCGGAGCGGTTCGCGGCTCTGGGTGTCACCTCCGTGGCCGACCTGTGCTGCGGGATCGGGGGCGACGCGATCGCGCTGGCCCGGGCCGGCATCCGGGTGCTGGCGGTGGACCGCGACCCGGCGACCGCGGCGGCGGCCCGTGCCAACGCCGAGGCGCTGGGGCTCGCCGAGCTGATCGAGGTGCGCGAGGCGGATGTCGAGGCGGTGGACACCAGCGGGTACGACGCGGTCTTCGTCGATCCGGCCCGGCGCGGCGGCAGGGGGAGGATCTTCGACCCCGAGGCGTACTCGCCGCCGCTGTCCTGGGCCGTCGGCGCGGCTCGCACGGCCTCCCGTGCCGCCGCGCTGAAGGTGGCGCCCGGCATCCCGCACGAGGCGGTGCCGGAGGACGCCGAGGCCGAGTGGATCTCCGACGGCGGGGACGTGAAGGAGGCGGTGCTGTGGTTCGGCGGCGCGGCGGGGGCGGTGCGGGCCACGCTGCTGCCCGGACCCCGCACCCTGCCCGGCACCGGCCTGCCCGACCCGGAGGTCCGCGCACCCGGCCGGTACCTGTACGAGCCGGACGGCGCCGTGATCCGCGCCCACCTGGTCGCCGAGGTCGCCGAACAGGTCGGCGGCGGGCTGCTCGACGCGACCATCGCCTACGTCACCGCGGACGAACTGCTGCCGACGCCGTACGCCACGGCGTACGAGATCACCGACCTCATGCCCTTCAACGTGAAGAAGCTGAAGGCACTGCTGCGGGAGCGCCGCGTCGGCACGCTGACCGTGAAGAAGCGGGGGTCCGCGGTCGAGCCGGAGGAGCTGCGGCGGAAGGTCAGACCGCAGGGGCCGAACGCGGCGACCGTGTTCCTGACCCGGGTCGCGGGAGCGCCGACGATGCTGGTCGGTCAGCCGGTGCGGAAGCCGTAGGACCTGCCCGGCGGACCGGCCCTAACCGCACTCCTCCGCCCGGCGGATCAGCAGTTCGCGCTCGCGTTCGTTGCGGGTCAGGGACGCGGCCCGCTCGAACTCCGTGCGCGCCTCGGCCGGGCGGTCCAGGCGGAGCAGGAGGTCGCCGCGGACGCTGGGGAGCAGGTGGTAGTCGCGCAGCGCCGGTTCGGCGGCCAGGGCGTCGACGAGGGCCAGCGCGGGGGCCGGGCCCTCGGCCATCGACACGGCGACCGCGCGGTTGAGTTCGACGACCGGGGACGGGGCGCGGGCGGCGAGCAGGCCGTAGAGCGCGGCGATGCGCGGCCAGTCGGTCTCCTCGTAGCGGTGTGCCGTCGCGTGGCAGGCGGCGATCGCGGCCTGGAGGACGTACGGGCCCGGGGCACCGGAGCCGGCCGTGGCGTGGGCGTGGTCGAGGGCGGTGATGCCGCGGGCGATGAGCAGCCGGCTCCAGCGGCGGCGGTTCTGGTCGCGCAGGAGGACCGGCTCGCCGTCGGGGCCGGTGCGGGCGGCGGTACGGGAGGCCTGGAACTCCAGCAGCGCCGTCAGACCGTGCACCTCGGGCTCCTTCGGCATCAGGGCGGAGAGGACGCGGGCCAGGCGCAGGGCGTCCTCGCACAGGGCCGGGCGGAGCCAGTCGTCGCCCGCGGTGGCCGCGTACCCCTCGTTGAAGATCAGGTAGATGACCTCCAGGACCGATCCGAGGCGGGCCGCCCGGTCCGGGCCGTACGGCACCTCGAAGGCGACGTTCCTCGTGGCCAGGGTGCGTTTGGCGCGCACGATGCGCTGCGCGACCGTCGGCTCCGGGACGAGGAAGGCACGGGCGATCTCGGGCGTGGTCAGGCCGCCGAGCAGCCGCAGGGTCAGGGCGATGCGGGCCTCGGCGGAGAGCACCGGGTGGCAGGCGGTGAAGACCAGCCGCAGCAGGTCGTCGTCGATGTCGTCCGGGTCGGCGGGCTCCACCGGCGGCGTCTCGGCGGGCAGCTCGCGGCCGATCTCCGCGAGCTTGCGGGCGTAGGTCTCCCGGCGCCGGATCAGGTCGACGGCACGGCGCCGGGCGGTGGCCATGAGCCAGGCGCCGGGATTGTCGGGCACGCCGTCCCTCGGCCACTGCTCCAGGGCGGCGACCAGGGCGTCCTGCGTGAGTTCCTCGGCGATGCCGACGTCCCGCACGAGCCGGGCGACGCCGGCGACGACGCGCGGGGTCTCCAGTCGGAAGACGGTCTCCAGGGCCTCGGTGGGCTGCGGTTCCACAGCCCACCATGCAACACCCTCGAACGGGCCGAGCAAAGCGGAACTCAGCCCTCCATGAGCTGGCGCACCTCGCAGGTGACCGTCCAGTGCTCCTCGTGCACCTTCAGGAAGCGCTTGGTCCACTCGACGGCCTCGGCCTTGTCCTTGGCCTGGAGCAGGGCGTAGCCGCCGATGACCTCCTTGGACTCGGTGAAGGGCCCGTCGGTGACGGACAGCTGCCCGCCCTCGTAGTGGACGCGGGTGCCGTCGGCGGTCGGGGTGAGGCCGGCCGTGTCGAGCAGGACGCCGGCCTTCGTCATCTCCTCCATCAGCTTCTCCATGCGCTGCACCAGCTCGGGGCTGGGGCCGCCGGAGAGGCTGTCGTTCTCCTCGATGCGGATCAGCGACAGGTAGCGGGGCACGGTGACTCCTCGGGTTCGGCGGCCGGGGTCGCTCCCCGGCCTCTCACCCGGTGCGTCGAACGGGCACGGCACGGATCGACATGCGCCGCCGGATTTCCTCAAGAACTTTCCGGAGGCCGCTACGGGACCGCAACGGGACCGCTAGCGCAGCGATTCCCACAGGTCACCGGCGTCCGGCTCGTGGGCGATCACCCGGTTGGGGTCCCAGGGCGCCGGGTCCACCGGCAGGGTCACGGTGCGTACGTCGTCCGCCGCGAGGCCCCCGAGGCTGCGGCCGAGGCCGGTCAGCTCGCCCAGCGAGTCCAGGCCGGTGTCGGTGGTGAGGCTGCCGGTGACCGCGTCCGCGACCTGGTAGAGGCGCGGGGGGTCGGTGAGCAGGTCGGTGGTCGCGATCTGTTCGAGGAGCGCCTTGACCAGGTTCTGCTGGAGCTCTATCCGGGCCAGGTCGCTGCCGCCCGCCAGCCCGTAGCGGGTGCGGGCCAGGCCGAGCGCCTCGGTGCCGTCGAGGTGGTGGGTGCCGGCGTCCAGGTGCAGGTGGCTCTTGTCGTCGTCGATGTCCACGTCCGTGGTGACGGTGACCCCGCCCAACGCGTCGACCAGCTTGGCGAAGCCGGAGAAGTCGATCTCGATGTAGTGGTCCATGCGGACACCGGTGAAGGACTCGACGGTCTTGACCGCGCAGACCGGACCGCCCAGTTCGTAGGCGGTGTTGAACATCGCGTTGCTCGCCTCCCGGGTCGAGTCGCCGGACTCCAGCGGGCAGGAGGGGCGGTCGACGAGCGTGTCGCGCGGGATGCTGACGACCGTGGCGGCGGTGCGGCCCGCGTCGAGGTGGACGACCATCGCCGTGTCGGAGCGGGCGCCCCCGCTGTCGCCGCCGCCGAGTTCCCGGTTCTCCTCGCCGCTGCGCGAGTCCGAGCCGAGGACGAGGATGTTCAGGGCGCCGGTGGGCACCGGGGAGGCGGAGGGCGAGGGGACGGTGGCCGGGCGGGCGGGGCGGTCGTCGCCGAGCGCGCCCTCGATGTCGACGCTGTTGATGTTGCCGTTCAGGTGCCAGTAGGTCCAGCCCACCGCGGCGAACCCGAGCAGCAGCGCCCCGGCCAGTGCAAGGCCGGCCAACTTGAACCCCTTCGAGCGCCCACCGCGCCCGTCCCGCGCGTCCCGCGCAGCCATGCGTCCGCCCCCGCCCCAGCCGGTCCCGTTCGCGTCCCCACGCGAGTGCCCCGTCGGAGGGAACATAAGTCGGAATTGTTGAATCAGGAACGTGCGGGTCGGGATTCTGTGTAAATTCTCAGACTTCGGCGCGGCTCGGACCGGCGCTGAGCGGCTCGGACTGCGGCGCTGAGCGGCTCGGGCTGCGGCGCGGCTCGGGCTGCGGCGCGGCTCAGCCGCTGCCGGGCGGCGCCGTGCTGCTGCGCACCTCCAGGCTGGTGGCCAGCTCCACCCGGGTCGCCGACGCGGAGCCGTCGTCCCGCCCGAGGTCCAGGACCAGCCGTGCCGCCGCCTCGGCCATCTCCATCAGCGGCTGCCGTACGGTCGTCAGCGGCGGCCCCACCCAGCGGGCCACCGGCAGGTCGTCGAAGCCGACCACGCTGAGGTCCTGCGGGATGCGCAGCCCCAGCTCGCGCGCGGCCTCGTACAGGCCCAGCGCCTGGAGGTCGTTGCCCGCGAAGACGGCGGTCGGCCGGTCGGGGCGGCGCAGCAGCTCCAGGCCCCGCCGGTAACCGGCCTCGTGGTGGAAGTCGCCCGTCACGATCAGGTCGGGTTCGACCGGCAGCCCGGCGGTCTCCAGGGCGGCCCGGTAGCCGTCGACGCGGGCGCGGCTGCACATCATCCGGGTGGGTCCGCTGATCGCCCCGATGCGGGTGTGCCCGAGGTCGACCAGGTGCCGGGTGGCGGCGAGTCCGCCCTGCCAGTTGGTGGCGCCGATGGACGGCACGTCGGCGCCGGGGTCGCCCGCCGGGTCCATCACCACGAACGGGATGGAGCGGCTGGTGAGCAGCGCCCGCTGGGACTCGTCGAGGCCGGACAGGACCAGGATCACGCCGTGCGGACGGCGAGCGGCGACCTGGTCGGCCCAGGTCCGGCCGGGCGTGAGGCGCCCCGCGCTCTCGGAGAGCACCACGCTGAGCCCGGTGTCCCGGGCCACGTTCTCCACGCCCCGGATGACCTCCATCGCCCAGGCGCTCTCCAGCTCGTGGAAGACCAGGTCGATCAGCGGCGAACGGGTCGACTCGGCCCGCCGGCGCCGGTAGCCGTGGGTGCGCAGCAGCTCTTCCACGCGGGCCCGGGTCGAGGGCGCGACGTCGGCGCGGCCGTTGAGCACCTTCGAAACAGTCGGCGCCGACACACCGGCCGCACGCGCGATCTCGGCGAGGGTCGCGGTCTGCGGGGACCGCTTTTGCGTCCGGGTTTCAGCGGGCTGCGGGGATGTCATGGCGGCGATCGTAACCCTGCGGGCCCGCTTGACGAAGCCCTCGGCGGGCCGGGGAGCGGATGGTCACACCGGGCACGCATCAAAACATTCGGTGGACACGGCAAAACATTCGACGCCCCTGTCCGGGCCCATCGGTTCAGCCCTCCTCCGTCACCAGTTCGGCCAGTCGGAGGAACGCTTCCGTCGTGGCCGGTCGCAGCCGGTGCAGCTGCCAGCCGGGCGACTGCAGGGCGGGGTCGAAGGGTACGTTCAGCACCTGCCCGGGATCGACGCGCAGCCGCCGGGCGAACGCCGACGGCAGGGGCCGTCCCGTGGGCCCGCCGAGGTCGGTGGCGACGACGATCGTCCGCCGCGCCTGCTCCTCCCGGCCGGCGCCGCGGACGATGGTGAGGGCGCGGACGGCCGCGTCCAGGAACCAGTCCGCGGTCCCGCAGCAGAGGATCAGCCGGTCGGTGTGGTCGAGGACCACGTCGGCCGAGCGGTCGAGCCGCAGCGGGGACCAGTCGGTGAGGACGAAGGGGTAGTAGTGCGCCGTCTGCCCCAGCACGTGCGCGTACTCCTGCTGGTGGGCCGGGTTGGGGCTGAAGTGGCCACTGCGGTGGGCGACCACTTCGAGGCCGGACGGCAGCCGGGTCGTGCGGGCGCGGATCTCCTCGTAGGCCGGTGCGGGCGGCAGGGCCGCCAGGTCGCGTACGACGGCCGGGTTGCGGTCGGTGAGGAAGGCGTCCAGCGATCCCTCGGAGGCGGATCCGTCGAGGGCGAGGACGGGCTCGCCGCGCGCGGCGGCGAGGACGGAGCCGAGCACCATGGTGGTCGTGGCGCGTCCACTGTAGTGGTAGGCGCCGATCAGGGTGAGGCGCCTGCTGTGCGGCAGGGGCGCGCTCCGCACCCGCTCCATACGGTGCTGCGCCTCCCGGCGGCCGGTACCGAAGCGCGGCAGCCGCAGCGTCGAGCGTGGTGCGGGGACGGCGGTGGCGGGCGGGGTGAGCGGCACGCGCGCGGCCGGGCCGCCCTGGGCGCCGCGCGAAACGGCCTCGCCGAGCTGGAGGCGGGTGCGGGCGACGTAACGGGCGAGGACCTCGGCGACCTCGCCCGCCCCGGGCCGCACGGCCGGGTCCGGGTCCATGCAGCGCAGTACGAGGCGGCGCAGCTGCTCCCAGGTGTCGCCCTGCCACAGGTGCATGCCCTCGGGCAGTCCCGGCAGGTCCCAGCCTGCCTTGGTGCTGATGACCTGGAGCAGTTCCCCGAGGGCCCGCACGTTGTCCTCGCGGGTGGGTGCGGCGCCCGAGCCCAGGTACGCGCCGTCGACGGCGCAGTCCGACAGGTCGCCCAGGACGACGGTGCGGCGCAGCACGTACACGCTGTCGGCGTCGAGGGTGGCGGGCACGAGGCCGTTGAGGTGGCAGAGGGCGACCGCGTTGGCGAGGTAGCAGGAGACGAGCAGGCCCTGGAGGATGTCGAAGGGGGCGGTGCCGTCGGTCAGGGCCCGGGTGAAGATCTCCGAGAGCCGCAGCGGCGGGGCGTCGGGCGCCGCCGCGTCCGCGATCGGGGTCATGGCCAGCCAGGGCGGAGCGTCCCGGAGCCCGCTGGCGAGCAGCACGGGCGCGTACTGGCCGTCCAGCCGGGACAGCGCCTCGGCCTCCACCGTGACGAGTCCGGCGTTGACGGCGGGCAGGTCGGGGCGCGGTATCCGCAGTACGGCCTCCCGGCCCCGCCGGTCGACGCCCCGGTAGACGATCGTGCGCCGCCCGCGCCGACGGCCGCGCAGCTCGTACCGGCCGATGCGGCGCGGGTCGTCCTTGGTGAGCGGCTCCCAGTCGTCCCGGCCGGTGCCGGACCCCGGCGAGCCGGGACCGGGGGCGGGGCGCTCGCCGCCGACCGACACCCCGAACCGGGCGAGCAGCCTGCGCTCGACGCTGGTGAACGGCTGCTGGGAGCCTGGCAGGACGTCGGAGCCGTCGGGATGGAGCAGCCAGGCCGGGAAGTCCGGGGAGTTCCCGGCCAGCTCCTCCAGGCGGCGCCCGATCCGGCGGCCGGTGCGCAGGAGTTCGGCCTGCGGGACCGCGTCGAGCAGGACCGTCTTGGAGGTGTCGGTGAAGTCGAAGACCCGGTGCTTGGCGGGCAGCGGCCCCGACACGGGCGCCGGATGCGGGCGGACCAGGCCGCCGAGGAACACCTCCGCCAGGTGGGAGGTGGTGGCCGGCCAAGGCACCGCCGTCTGCACCAGCCGCATCACGGGCACCGACAGCGGGGCCACCGCCGCGAGGTGGGCGGCCAGGCGGTACGCCTCCGGGGTGGCGGCGTCGCGGAAGTGCTGGGCGCTGCTCAGGTCCCGCGCGGGGGCGACGGCGGCGTACCGGTCGGGGCGGACCAGCAGGGGCAGCTCCACGGTGGTGCCCGGCGAGGCGAGCAGGCGGGACCAGACGCCGAGGGAGCCCGCCGTGGGTTCGAGGACGGGGACCGGGATGTCGTCGAACCGGCTCAGCTCGGGCGGCAGCACCGGGTCGACGACCTGCCACGAGGTGTTGGCGCCGCCGACGCGCCGGGTGGTGGCCTGCCAGCGTTCGGCGGAGATGCCGGAGGCCTCCCACATGTCCGGCGGCAGGGTGTGCAGGAGCGCGACGGGACCGCGGGCCGCCCGCTCGGCGAGCAGCGCGTGCATCGCGCCGGACCGCCAGGCGGGGCCCATGCCGTCGCTGACGACCAGCAGCAGGGTGCGGCCGGAGGGGTCGTTGACGGTGCTCAGCGGCAGTTCGGTGCTGCCGGGGCGGAACGGCCGGGCGTGCAGGCGTGGCCGTCCCGGGGTGCGGGTGTCGAGGCCGAGGACGCGGGTGACCGCGAAGGCGCCGAGACGTTCCAGGAGGGTACGCAGTTCGGTGCCGAGGCGGTGCCACAGCAGCATCGACAGACCGTCGTCGACGAGCAGCACGAGGTTGAGCCAGCGTTCGCGCACCGGCCGTACCACCACGTCGGGCAGGTTGGTCTCGGCGAGTGCGGCGGCCGTGCGGTCCTCGTCGATCTCCGTGCGGTGGCGGCTGTCGTGGCGGCGGCGCAGCGGCCTGAGCGACCGTCCGAGCGCCAGTTCGTCGCCGAGCGCCTTCTCCTCCGGGACGCGCACCGGCAGGGCCCGCCGGGGTTCCTGGCCGGTGGTCGCGAACCGGGGCGGGGGCTCGGGGGTGTTGCGGACGCCCGCGTGCAGGGTGCTGGGGCTGGTGAGGTCCGGCAGTTCCGGGTCGCCCGGTTCGGAGGTCCGCTGCGGCGGGGCGGGCCGGTCCGCCGGCTCCGGGGCGTCGGGGGGTTCGTTCGGCTGGGGGCGGGCGGGTGCCTGCCGGTGGAGGGGTGCTTCGGCGCCCGCCGGCAGCCGCCGGGCCAGCCACAGCACGTCGAGGACCTGGTCGGCGTCCAGGTCCACCCGGCAGACGCCGAGCAGCCGCAGCGCCTCGGCCAGCCGCTCTCCCCCGGCCGGCATGGTCACATCGCCCCGGTGAGCTGGTGCAGGACGGCGTCCAGCAGCCCCTCCGCGTCCAGGTCGACGCCGCCGGTGCGCAGGAACACCGCGTTGAGCAACTGGTCGGTGGCGAGTTCACCGAGGGCGCGGCGGCGCAGGAACGCCTCGATCAGGTCGTCCGCCTCCCGCATCGCCTCCGGGCCGAGGTGCGCGGCGACGATGGTGCGCAGCCGCTCCTCGTCCGGCAGCGGCAGGTCGAGCCGCAGACAGCGGCGCAGGAACGCCGGCGGGAAGTCGCGCTCGCCGTTGCTGGTGATGACGACGACGGGGAACTCGGCGCACTGCACGAGCCCCTGGTGCACCCGGACGGTGCCCCGGTGGTCGTGGGTCTGCACCTCGACGTCGGCCATGTCCTCCGGCAGCCGGGTCAGTTCCGGGATGTCGAAGAAGCCCTCCTCGAAGACGGTGAGCAGGTCGTTCGGCAGGTCGACGTCGCCCTTGTCCATCTCGTCGACGAGCAGGCAGCGCGGGCTGGCGGAGGGCACCAGCGCGGTGCCGAGCGGGCCCAGCCGGATGAACGTGCCCACGGGCGGCTCGCGTTCGCCGCGGTCCCGGCTGAGGGTCGTCTCCCGCAGCCGGCCGATGGCGTCGTACTGGTAGAGGGCGTCCTTGACGGTGGAGCGGCTGTTGACCGGCCAGCGCAGCAGTTCGCCCAGGCGCAGCTCGTGGGCGACGGCCCGGGCGAGGGAGGACTTGCCGGTGCCGGCCGGTCCGGTGACCAGCAGCGGACGGCGCAGGTGCAGGGCCGCGTTGACCACGTCGGCGTGCTGAGGCGCGATCACGTAGGGCAGTTCCGGGCGCATGGACCGGGTGGGGACGAAGCGGCGCCACGGCGGCGCCGAGGGCAGGGAGACGGACCGGGGGACGCCGTCGCCGCGGAAGAGGCGCCATTCGGCGTCGGCAGCGGATGTCATGTGCTCTCCTGGGGTTCGGTCAGGTGCAGGCGGGGCACGGTGCGGTCGGCGTCCGCCCAGGCGAGTACCGGGCGGCCGGGGTAGTCGGGCGGGCTGGCCTTGGCTCCCGCGCGGTAGTCGCGTACTCCGTCGGGCATTTCACGGGTGGCGACCCGCTCCATGTGGCGGACGGTGTGGGCGGCCCCGTCGCGGCCGCGGTCCCACACCACCACCGGTATGCCCAGGGCGAGGCAGGTCTGCACGATGCCGTCCCGCGGGCCGGGCGGTACGTCCACACAGACGCGTACGGTGTCGAGCTGGTTGACGAGCCGGGAGTAGATGGTGTCCCGGTCCATCGCCTCGGAGACCACGAAGGTCTTGCCCGAGTCGAGCCGGTCCCAGCGGCTGCGCCAGTGGCCCATGAAGCGCCCGTGCCTGCGCAGCAGTTCGGGGCAGTGCACCACCAGCGGGAACTCCACGCCGAGGACGCCCGGAACCAGCGCTTCCGGGTCCCGTACCGTCCACTCGTCCACGGGCAGGTTGAGGCCCGCCCGGTCGACCAGGACCTCCACGAGGGGCGGCCGTTCGTCACGGGCGGGCGGGGTGAGGGAGTCGAGCACGCGCAGCACCTCGCGGGCCGCCTCGGGCGCGGAGTACGAGCGCACGCTGTCGGTGGAGACCTGGCGCGGTCCGGCGCCCTCGTCGCACCAGATCCGCAGCCGGTGACGGCCCTGACCGGCCGGTGTCACCTGGACCAGTACGCGGACGCGGGCGGCGCGGGCGCGCAGGGAGCGCACCCACTCCTGGGCGTCGGCGCGGCGTTCGCCGAGCGCCGCCCGTTCGATGCCGAGCCGGGTCGCCACCCCGTCCGCCCACAGCCGCAGCTCGGCCCGTCGGGCACCGGGGCACAGCGCGCCGACGTACTCCATCACCCGCAGCAGTGCGGGCACCCTGCGCTCCCCGCTGCCCGCACGGCCGTCGCCGGGCAGCGCCTCCAGCTGGTCGAGGAGGGCCTCCGCGGTGTCGCCGCCGGGCATGGCCGCCAGGTGCGGCAGGGCGGCGCGGACCGCCTCGGGGAACCGGGCGAGCACCTCCGCCTCCATCGTGCGCAGGTGCTTGCGCAGGGCGGTGTGCTCCTGCGGGGACAGCAGCCTGGGGGCGCGGGCCAGTCCGCCCGCGGCCAGCACCCGGTCGGCGTCCTGCGGGGCGCCGCGCCGCAGGTTCCCGGCCAGCGCCGCGAGGGCCCGCGGGTGGGTGAGCAGGAACGCGGCGAACTCCTCGGGCGTGGGCGGGGTGACGTCGCTGCCGGCCGCGACCCCGCAGGCCCGGGCGAGCCGCTGGGCGCCGGCCACCCGGCTGCTCGCCGAGGGGAAGGTGTCCTCGATCGCCTCCATCAGCAGCAGGAAGGCGGGGTCGTCCGGGTCGAGCTGCTCGGACGCCGCGCCCTCCAGCAGGCCCAGCGGGCGCAGTTCGTCCTCGACGCGCTGCCAGGGCACGCCCCAGCTGCGCCGCACCAGGTGCTGGGGGCTGTACGGGAGGGGGGCGCCGGTGCCGGGGTTCCGGGGCGGCATGAAGTGGGCGACGACCAGGCCGACCACGGCCCGCTCGCTCGCGCACCACAGCGGGCCGCCGCTGTAGCCGGGGCCGACCGCCATGCCGGTGGGCGCCCCGTCCAGGTAGGCGCGGGAGCGGCCGGGCGCGTGGACGGTGAGACGGGCGTAGGTGGCGGCCTCGCCGGTGCCGTGCCAGGCGTCCACCTGCTGGCCGGCCGCCATGGCCGCCAGCCGGGGTCCGGCGGGCAGGCCGCCGGGCGGGCCGTCGACCCGGAGTACGGCGAGGTCGCCGAGCCACTCGTCGTCCTGCGGCGGCACCGCCCCGCCCCCCGAGGCGCGCGGGGCGATCCAGTGGGCCACCCGGGCCGGGTACCTCACCGCGGCGTCCCCGTCGTGAACCTCGACGGCGATCTCGTCCGGGCCGGGTGCGCGCGGCTCCAGCATCGGCCTGTCCAAGGCGGCGTTGACCACGTGCGCGCAGGTCAGCACGGTGTCGCCGCCGAGCACGAAGCCCGCCCCCACGGTCCTGCCGCCCTCGGCCCGCCGTATCGACACGACGTACCGGGAGGGATCGCCGGCACCGTCCCCCGCGGTTCCGAACCACCCCACGCCTCACTCCCCGGCGGTCGTCGTGCCGGGATCGGGTGCGGGTCTCCAGCTCGCGGTGACGGTGAGGTGGGCCGTGCCCGTGCCGCCCACGATCCCGAGCTTGAGGTCCTGCCCCACCTGGACGCCGAAGGTGACGCTCAGTTCGGTGGGCGGATCGGGGACGTCCGTGGCCGCGTCGTGGACCTCCTGGATGAGCGGTCCCAGCGGGCTCAGCGCGCCGCGCAGCGCCCCGGTCGCGAACGGGGCGACGGAGCCCCTCTTCCGGGCCACCGGCACCGCCCGGCCCATGCCGTCCGGCAGGTCGTCGTCGTCCGGGACCGGCACCGTGCCGTCCGCGGGCGCCAGCAGGAACCGGACCGGCGTACCGTCGTCGAGTTCGAGGTCAGCTGAAGTGGACACCCTCATATTCTCTTCGGCGGGGCCCGGTTGGGCGGCGCCCTCGGCCAACTCGGTTACCCGATCGATGCATTGCGCACCGGATCAGTCACCGACCGACTCGAACCGCCACCGGTGCACCGCCCTCGTGACCAGATCCCCGTCAGGTTCGGGCAGTTCCGGCAGGTTCGCGTCGTACGGGGCGTCCCACCAGGTGATGACCAGCACCCGGTCCTGCGGGGCACGCAGGGTCTCGCGGCGGAGCGGGGTGCCGGCGAGCGGCTGGGCGCGGGTCCAGGCCAGCAGGTCCGCGCCCCGGCCGGGCACGGCCCGCGCCTCCCACATCAGGGCGACGGTCACGAGTACAGGTTCTCCTTGCTGACCTCGTGGACGTGGTCGTGCGAGTGGCCGCGGCCGTTCCCCGGTACGTGCGGTTCGGTCACCGGCAGCGACGAGTCCGCGGACAGGTCCCAGTCGGAGGCGGCCCGGTTGCGGGCGACCATCTCGGCGCCGAGGGCGGCCACCATGGCGCCGTTGTCCGTGCAGAGCTTGGGGCGCGGCACCCGCAGCCGGATGCCGGCCGCCTCGCAGCGCTCCTGGGCCAGTGCGCGCAGCCGGGAGTTGGCGGCGACGCCGCCGCCGATCATCAGGTGGTCGACGCCCTCGTCCTTGCAGGCGCGCACCGCCTTGCGGGTCAGCACGTCCACGACCGCCTCCTGGAAGGACGCCGACACGTCCCGCACCGGCACCTCCTCCCCCGCCGCCCGCTTCGCCTCGATCCAGCGGGCCACGGCCGTCTTCAGCCCGGAGAAGGAGAAGTCGTACGCCGGGTCCCGCGGACCGGTCAGCCCGCGCGGGAAGGCGATCGCGTTCGGGTCGCCCTCGCGCGCGTACCGGTCGATGACCGGGCCGCCGGGGAAGCCCAGGTTCAGCACCCGGGCGATCTTGTCGAAGGCCTCGCCGGCCGCGTCGTCGATGGTGGCGCCCATCGGGCGGACGTCGGAGGTGATGTCCGTCGAGAGCAGCAGCGAGGAGTGGCCGCCGGAGACCAGCAGCGCCATCGTCGGCTCGGGCAGCGCGCCGTGCTCCAGCTGGTCGACGCAGATGTGCGAGGCGAGGTGGTTGACGCCGTACAGGGGCTTGCCGAGGGCGTAGGCGTACGCCTTGGCCGCCGAGACGCCGACCAGCAGGGCGCCGGCCAGGCCGGGACCGGCGGTGACGGCGATGCCGTCGAGGTCGCGGGCGCTGACCCCGGCCTCCTTGAGGGCGCGGTCGATGGTGGGGACCATCGCCTCCAGGTGGGCGCGGCTCGCCACTTCGGGGACGACGCCGCCGAAGCGGGCGTGCTCGTCGACGCTGGACGCGATGGCGTCGGCCAGCAGGGTGGTGCCGCGCACGACACCGACGCCGGTCTCGTCGCAGGAGGTCTCGATCCCGAGGACGAGCGGCTCGTCGCGTGGGTCAGCCATGGTTGTCGGTTCCTCGTTCGGTTCCCGGTACGGAGGTGGAAGGGTCGGTCAGGCGCATCACCAGGGCGTCCACGTTGCCCGGCTGGTAGTAGCCGCGCCGGAAGCCGATGGGCTCGAAGCCGAACCGCTCGTACAGCCGCTGGGCGCGGGTGTTGTCCACCCGGCACTCCAGCAGCACCTCGGTGCATTCGAAGGCGGTCGCGGCCCGCAGCAGCTCGGTCAGCAGCCGCGCGCCGAGGCCGGTCCCCCAGTGGTCGCGGGCGACGGCGATGGTCTGCACGTCGCCCTGCTCCCCGGAGGTGACGAGGCCGGCGTAGCCGACGAGGTGGCCGTCCTCCTCGGCGACCAGGTACCGCCGGGTCGCCCCGGGGCCGCGCGCGTGGGCCAGCTCGGACCAGAACATGCCCCGCGACCAGGCGTCCTCCGGGAACAGCTCCCGCTCCAGGCGGAGCACGGGGTCGATGTCCCACCAGCGCATCTCGCGCAGCCCGGCGTCCACGGTCGGGGTCACGGGTTCGGTCGCTCCGGTCACTTGGGGGTGACCACCTTGTAGTTCTTGGGGACCTGGGCGTCGGGCCTGCGCAGGTACAGCGGCCGGGGCTCGGGCAGCTGCTCGCCCGCGGCGAGCTTCTCGGCGGCCAGGCACGCGAGGGCGGCGGCGGACACGTGCTCGGGCTCGTGCGCCTTCGGGAAGGTGTCCGGGTACAGCAGCGCGCCCGCGCCGACGGCCGGGACTCCGGCCACCTGCCCGGCGATGTCGGCGGGGCGGTCGACGGCCGGGTCGGTGAGGCGGGTGCGGGAGTCGGCGTAGCGCGCCCAGTAGACCTCCTTGCGGCGGGCGTCGGTCGCCACCACGAAGGGTCCCTCCAGGTCGGCGGCGTAGGCGAGGCCGTCCAGCGTGCACACGCCGTGCACGGGCACCCCGAGCGCGAGCCCGAAGGTGTCCGCGGTCATCAGTCCGACGCGCAGCCCCGTGTACGGGCCGGGGCCGATGCCGGCGACGACCCCGGTGACGGCGTCGAGCCGCAGTCCGGCCTCGGCGAGCACCCGGTCGACGGCCGGCAGCAGCAGCTCACCGTGCCGGCGTGCGTCCACCTGGCTCGACGAGGCGATGACGTCCGTACCGTCGTGCAGCGCGACGGTCACGGCGGGCGTGGCGGTATCCAGAGCGAGCAAGAGCACGCAAACAGCCTACGGCGCCGAGCACCCCTGGGCGGACGCCCGGTGGACGGCCCGTGCACACCCGTGTCGCACAGCGAGGTCACCACGTCACGGACTGCTACCGTCGCCCGGGAACGCAGGCACGACGTACGACGACGAGGTGGTCGCCCGTGGCAAGCAGCAGCGCCGGTTTCGTCACCGGCCTCACCGCGGCCGCCCTCGCGACCATCGGCTACCTCGCCCACCAGGCGTCGGCCAACGTCCCGGCCGACCTCGGCCGGACCCGGGTCGACAGCACACCCGCCCCGGGCGCCTCCAAGGCACCGCGCGACCGCGGGCACCCCGAGGCACTGCCGACCGGATCCGGCCAGGGTGAGCGGGTGGTGTACTCGGTGGACGACGACCGGGTGTGGCTGGTCGACGCGGGCGGCAAGGTGCGGCGCACCTTCCGGGTCACGCCCAGCCCGGTCGACCCGGCGCCGGGCACCTACGCGGTCACCTCCAGGTCCAACCGGGTCACCGGGTCCGACGGTGTCCCGGTCGAGCACGTCGTGCGGTTCACCAGCACCGAGGGCGTGGTCATCGGGTTCAGCGCGGCGCTCGACGGCTCGACGGCGAAGCCCGATCCGGGCGAGCGCACCGGCGGCATCCGGGAGTCGCGCGCGGACGGCGACGCGATGTGGCGGTTCGCGACGATCGGGCAGCCGGTCGTCGTCGTTCCCTGAGACGCGGGACCTTGGCAGGTCAGGCGGCCTCGCGGTGCTCCCGGACGGGCCCGCGGGCCTCCGGTTCGGGTGCGCGCGGCGGCGTCGAGACCGCCGCGGCGGCGGCGCAGGACGCCAGCAGTTCGCTCATGGGCACCCCGCTGAGCGCGGGCGACTGCGGCCTGCGGCGGGCCTGCGGCTCGGTCTGGGACATGGACGCCTCCTGAAGGTCGGGGGCGGGCGTGGTTAGGTATGCCTAACCACGAGCTGGGTACCATGTGACCACGCGCAAGACCCGGAACGCAATATTTTGCCGACGCCTTGTCGGAACATCCCCGGCGGCCTCCGCCGGGGCCGCGCTCAGCCCGCGAGCACGCTCGTGTCGGCCTCGGCCCAGCGCGCGCCGACGCCGGTCACCGTCACGTGCCGCACCTCGTCCGTGGTGTCGCCGACGGCGCGGTGGATCCACAGCTGCAACCGGTCGTCGGTCAGCTCCTCGACCTTGCCCTCGCCCCATTCCACGACGATCACCGAGTCGGGCAGGGAGACGTCCAGGTCGAGGTCCTCCATGTCGTCCAGGCCGCCGGACAGCCGGTAGGCGTCCACGTGGACGAGCGGCGGGCCGTCACCGAGCGAGGGATGTACGCGGGCGATCACGAAGGTCGGGGAGGTGACGGCGCCGCGCACCCCCAGGCCCTCACCGAGCCCCCGGGTCAGCGTCGTCTTGCCCGCGCCCAGCTCCCCGCTGAGCATCACCAGGTCACCGGCGCGCAGCAGCTTGGCGAGCCTGCGGCCCAGTTCCCGCATCTGCTCGGGGGAGGTGACGGTGATCTCGCTTTCGGGAGCGGGTCCGTCGGACTCAGCCGGGATGCGCGACTTCGCGGATTCTTCCATCGTCACTCACTCGCAGTAGTACGTTGTCACACCCCGCAAGGGGCCGGTTCGGGCTGGACCGCAGCCGCAAGGCTGGAAGCCGCTTCCGCTCAGGAAGAGGCGGAGTCACAGCCATCCACGGTAGCCGTGGACGGCACCGCCCCCGCGCGGGCGAGCAAATCAGCGAGGCGGTCGGTGACGATTTCCGGGTGCTCCAGCATGACCAGGTGCCCGGCGTCCGGCACCAGTACCAACTCGGCGCCCGGCATGATGTCGGCGATCGCCTCGCTGTGCTCGCTGGGCGTCACCAGGTCCCGCACCCCGGCCAGCACCAGGACCGGCAGGCCGGCGAAGTGGGCGAGGGCCTCGGTCTTGTCGTGGTCGTTGAAGGCCGGGTAGTACTCGGCGACCACGTCGATCGGCGTCGACTCGATCATCCGCTCGGCGAACCGGGCCACGGCCGGGTCGACGTCCCGGCTGGCGAACGAGTACCGCTTGATGATCCCGGCGAACAGGTCCGCCGTCGCCCGCCGCCCCTTCTCCACCAGCTCGACCCGCTGCCCCAGCGCCTTCAGCACGCCCGGCAGCACCCGCCGGACCGCGTTGACACCGGCCACCGGCAGCCCGAAGTTGACCTCGCCGAGGCGGCCGGAGGAGGTGCCGACCAGGGCGACGCCGACGACCCGCTCGCGGACCAGGTCGGGGAAGGCGTCGGCCAGGGCCATCACGGTCATGCCGCCCATGGAGTGCCCGACCAGCACGATCGGCCCCTCGGGCACGGCCGCGTCGATGACGGCCTTCAGGTCCCGGCCCAGCTCCTCGATGGTGACCGGGCGGCCGTCCCGCTCCTGGGCCACGCCCCGCGCGGACCGGCCGTGGCTGCGCTGGTCCCAGTGCACGGTGCGGACGACGCCCCTCAGGGCGGCCCGCTGGAAGTGCCAGGAGTCCTGGTTGAGGCAGTAGCCGTGACTGAAGACGACGGTCACCGGAGCGGGCTCCTTGCGGCCGAACAGCCGCCGTCTGCGCCGGGTGAGCGCGGACTCCGCAGCCGGTTCGACGTCGTCCACCTCGTAGTACAGCTCGGTGCCGTCGTCGGCGTACGCCTTGCCGGGGTTGCCGCGCAGTCCGCCGTACGGTCCCGCCGAGTCCAGGGCGAGCCGGGCCTTCTGGCGCATCCCGCGGCCGACCGTCAGCCGCTCTATCGCCACACCGGCCGCCGCGCCCGCCGCGACCACGCCTATGGCGACGCCGGCGATGCCGGTCGCCCTGCGCCAGCCGCCGGCGGCGGCCTCGGTGGCCGCTTCCGTGGCGGAGGCGACGGCCGACGCGACGGCCTCCGCGTTGCTCTCGCTCACGTACACCGCTCCTCTTCGCCGGGCCGCTGTGCGGATACCCACTGGTTGCCGATTCACCTGACCGCGCGCCACGCCGTGTGCGGGCGGCGCGTCATCCCCTACGGACGCGTCACTCGTTCACATAGACGCGCGGCACGCGGGATCCGATCCGGGTGACGATCTCGTACCCGATGGTTCCCGCCGCCTGCGCCCAGTCCTCGGCGGTGGGCTCGCCGCGGTCGCCGGGCCCGAACAGCACCGCGTCGGCGCCCGGTTCGGGCCGGTCGCCGCCGAGGTCGACGACGAACTGGTCCATCGCGATCCGTCCCGCGACGGTGCGCCACTTGCCGTCGACCAGGACGGGGCCGGTGGAGGAGGCGTGGCGCGGGATGCCGTCCGCGTAACCGAGGGGGACGAGGCCGAGGGTGGTGTCGCCGGGGGTCGTGTAGTGGTGCCCGTAGCTGACGCCGTGGCCGCCGGGGACCTGCTTGACCAGGGCCAGCGCGGCGGTCAGCGTCATCACGGGCCGCAGTCCGAGGTCGGCGGGGGTGCCGATCTCGGGGCTGGGCGAGACGCCGTACATCGCGATGCCGGGCCGCACCAGGTCGAAGTGGGCCTCGGGGAGGGTGAGCGTGGCCGGCGAGTTGGCGATGTGCCGCACGTCGGGGCGTACGCCCTGCCGCTCGGCGTACGCGGTCATCTCCTGGAAGAGGGTGAGCTGGGCGGCGATGGAGGGGTGCCCGGGCTCGTCGGCGCAGGCGAAGTGCGACCAGAGCCCGGTGACCCGGAGCAGGCCCTCGGCCTCGGCGCGCAGGGCCTGACGGACCAGTTCCGCCCAGTCCGCGCCCGGCTGGCAGCCGCCCCGGCCGAGCCCGGTGTCGGCCTTGAGCTGCACGAGCGCGGGGCGTCCGGCGAGCCGTGCCGCCGCGGTGACCTCCGTCAGGGCCCACAGGGCACTGACGGAGACGTCGAGACCGGCCTCGACGGCCTCCCGCCAGGGGCCGCCCGGCGTCCACAGCCAGCACATGATCCGTACGTCGTCCGGCAGTCCGGCCTCCGCGCGCAGGGCGAGCGCCTCCTGCGGAGTGGCCGTGCCCAGCCAGGTCGCGCCCGCCTCGACGGCCGCGCGGGCGCAGGGTGCCGCGCCGTGGCCGTATCCGTCGGCCTTGACGACGGCCATGAGAGCCGCCCCGGGGGCCCGTTCGCGCAGGGCACGGACGTTGGCCCGCAGGGCGGCCAGGTCGATCTCGGCCCGGGCCCGCAGTACCGCGTCCCGCCGAGCAGCTGTCTCACTCATCGTGCCCACAGTCTCTCAGAGCCCCCGGCCGTCGCCGTGTGCCCGGCGTCACCGCCGGGCGGCGGCCGGCAGTGGTTAGGGTGCCCGGCATGAGCATCATCGGGGTCGGGATCGACGTGGCCGAGATCGAGCGGTTCGGGGCGTCGCTGGAGCGCACACCGGCCATGGCGGAGCGGCTCTTCCTGGAGAGCGAGTTGCGGCTGCCGAGCGGGGAGCGCCGGGGCGTCGCCTCGCTCGCCGCCCGCTTCGCGGCGAAGGAGGCGCTGGCCAAGGCGCTGGGCGCGCCGGCCGGCCTGCTCTGGACGGACGCCGAGGTGTACGTCGAGGACTGCGGCCGGCCGCGGCTGCGGGTGACGGGGACGGTGGCGGCGCGGGCGGCGGCGCTGGGGGTGGCGTCGTGGCACGTGTCGCTCAGCCACGACGCGGGGGTGGCCTCGGCGGTGGTGATCGCGGAGGGGTAGCGCCGTCTCCACGGGTACCCGGGGGGCCGTCCCCGGGGCACTTCTCCACGGGTGCTCAGGGGCCGTCCCCGGGGCACTTCTTTTTGGGTGGCTCAGGGGCCGTCCCCGGCACTGATCCAGGGTGCCCAGAAGCCGTCCCCGGTCGGCTTCTCCAGGGGCCCCTAGGCCCCGCCCCCGGTCGGCCGGACCCGGATGTGCATGCGCTCGCCCTGGGCGCCGTACAGGGCGATCCACTCGACCGGCCGGTCCCCCGCGTTGGCGATGCCGTGCGGGACGCGGGTGTCGAACTCCGCGGTCTCGCCGGCCGTCAGGACGAGGTCGTGGTCGCCGAGGGCGAGGAGCAGGCGGCCGGAGAGGACGTAGAGCCACTCGTGGCCCTCGTGGGACCCCTGTTCGGGGCGCGGGCTCCCCGGGGTCCGCGGGACGGCCGGGGCGGGGAGGATCTGCTTGTAGGCGTGCAGCCCGTCGTTCGGGTTCCGGGTGAGCGGGACCCAGGTCTGGCCGTGCCGGGTGAAGGGCCGGGGGTGGACGCGGGGGTCGCCGGTGCTGGAGCCGACCAGCTCGTCCAGGGGCAGGCGGTGGGCCCTGGCCAGCGGCAGCAGGTGCCGCAGTCCGGGCTCCCGGCGCCCCGACTCCAGCCGGGACAGCGTGCTCACGGAGACGCCGGTGGCCGCGGCGAGTTGCGCCAGGGTGAGCCCGCGGGCCTGCCGGATCGCTCGCAGCCGGGTCCCCAGCGAGGTCATGACCTGTGCCGTCTCCTCGTCGCCCATGGGACAACTCTCCCGCACATCGCGGGCACCGGGCTCGTGCGTGTTCGGGGTGTACGGGGAAGACTCGACGGCATGCGGACTGCGTACAGCGTGGAGACGGTCAGGACGGCGGAACGCCAGGAGATGGCACGGCTGCCGGAGGGGGCGTTGATGCAACGGGCCGCCGCCGGGCTCGCCGCCGCCTGTGCCGAGGTGCTCGGGCGGGTGGCGGGCCGGGTCTACGGCAGCCGGGTGGTGCTGCTGGTCGGCAGCGGGGACAACGGCGGTGACGCCCTGTACGCCGGGGCGCGACTGGCCCGGCGGGGGGCGGGGGTGACGGCGGTGCTGCTGGCGCCGGACCGCGCGCACGGACCGGGGCTGGCCGCGTTGCGCCGGGCGGGTGGCCGGGCGGTGGCGGGCGGGCCTCAGACCGGTGCCGGGTCGGCCGTGGAGCTGGTCACGCGGGCCGACCTGGTCGTCGACGGGATCGTCGGGATCGGCGGCAAGGGCGGGTTGCGGGAGGGGGCGGTGCCGCTCGCGGACGCGGCCGCGCGGTCCCGGGCCGCCGTCGTCGCCGTCGACCTGCCGAGCGGGGTCGACGCGGACACCGGGGAGGTGCGGGGGGCCGCGGTCCGCGCCGACCTGACGGTCACCTTCGGGGCGCACAAGCCGGGGCTGCTGGTCGATCCGGCGCGGGAGTACGCCGGTTCGGTGCGGCTGGTGGACATCGGGCTGCCGCTGCCGGGTGAGGCGGCCGAGCTGGAGGCCCTGCAGCACGCGGACGTGGCCCGGCTGCTGCCGGTGCCGGGCGCGGAGAGCGACAAGTACCGGCGGGGGGTCGTGGGGGTCGCCGCCGGGTCGGCCCGTTATCCGGGCGCGGCGGTGCTCGCCGTCGCCGGTGCGCTGCGGGGCGGGGCCGGGGCGGTGCGGTACGTCGGTCCGGCGGGGGACGCGGTGATCGCCCGCTTCCCGGAGACGCTCGTGTCCGAGCGGGGCCCGAAGCGGGCGGGGCGGGTGCAGGCGTGGGTGGTCGGGCCGGGGGCCGGTGACGACGCGGGGACGGTGGCCGAGGTGCTGGCCGCCGAGGTGCCGGTGCTGATCGACGCGGACGGGCTGCGGCTGGCCGACGCGGACGCGGTGCGGGCACGCACGGCGGCGACCCTGATGACGCCGCACGCCGGGGAGGCGGCGGCGCTGCTCGGGGTGGGCCGGGAGGAGGTCGAGGGGGCGCGGCTGGCCTCGGCGCGGGAACTGGCGGCGCGGTACGGGGCGACGGTGCTGCTGAAGGGCTCGACGACGGTGGTGGCGGGGGCGGACGGAGGGCCGGTCCGGGTCAACCCGACGGGCACGTCGTGGCTCGCGACGGCCGGGAGCGGGGACGTGCTCTCCGGGCTCGCGGGCTCCCTGCTGGCGGCGGGCCTGTCGGCCCTGGACGCGGGGAGCGCGGCGGCGTACCTGCACGGCCTGGCGGGCCGGTTCGCGGCTCGGGGGGCGCCGGTGGGGGCGCACGACGTGGCGGCGGCGATCCCGCGGGCGTGGCGGGACGTGCAGGAGGGCTGAGCGGGGGGGGCGTACTCCCGGAAGACGGTCCGGAATGCGCTCCGGAAGACGGTCCGGAAGACGGTCCGGAAGGCGCTCCGGAAGGCGGTCCGGAAGGCGGTCCGGAAGGCGGTCCGTAAGCCGCTCCGGAAGACGGTCCCGTAGGCGGTCCCCGGAAGCGGCCCGACCGCCGCGGTGCCCTGAGTAGGGTGGCCGCATGATCCCCGGTCAGGACCCCGTGCCCGCGGACCTCGGCGCGCTGCCCAAGGTCGAGTTCGCCTTCCCCGGCCCCCTGCGCGACCGGCTCGTCGCGGCGGTGCTCGACGGATCGAAGACCTCCACGACCGGCCTGCTCCTCGACTACGAGCACGAGGACGAGCCGCTGCCGCGGGCCGGCGACCGCGGGGTGCTCGTCGACTCGCACGAGCGCCCGGTGGCCGTCGTCGAGGTGACCGAGGTACGCGTGGTCCCGCTCGGCGAGGTGGATCTCGCCCACGCGGTGGACGAGGGCGAGGGGTACACCAGCGTGGCCGAGTGGCGGGCGGGCCACGAGGGGTTCTGGCACGGCGAGGAGATGCGCGCGGCCCTGGACGACCCGGAGTTCACCGTGGACGACACGACGCCGGCGGTCCTGGAACGCTTCCGGGTCGTCACCGTGCTGCCCGCCCCCGCCCGCTGAGGCGCCGCTCCGTCACTCCACCGTCACGGACTTCGCCAGGTTCCGCGGCTGGTCCACCTCGTTGCCCCGGGCCGTCGCCAGCTCGCACGCGAAGACCTGCAACGGCACCGTCGCCACCAGCGGCTGGAGCAGGGTCGGCGTGGCCGGGATGCGGACCAGGTGGTCGGCGTACGGGACGACCGCCTCGTCGCCCTCCTCGGCGATCACGATGGTGCGGGCGCCCCGGGCCCTGATCTCCTGGATGTTGGACACGATCTTGTCGTGCAGAACGGAGCGCCCGCGCGGCGACGGCACGACCACGACGACCGGCAGGTCCTCCTCGATCAGCGCGATCGGCCCGTGCTTCAGCTCCCCCGCCGCGAAGCCCTCGGCGTGCATGTACGCCAACTCCTTGAGCTTCAGCGCGCCTTCGAGGGCGACCGGGTGCCCGACGTGCCGGCCCAGGAACAGCACCGTGTTCTTGTGGGCGAGGGAGCGCGCCAGCTCGCGCACGGGCTCCATGGTCTCCAGCACCCGCTCGACCGCGCCGGAGATCCGTGAGAGGTCGCGGACGACGTCGCGGATCTCGTCGCCGTACTTGGTGCCCCGCACCTGCCCGAGGTAGAGGGCGACCAGGTAGCAGGCGACCAGCTGGGTGAGGAACGCCTTGGTGGAGGCGACGGCGACCTCGGGTCCCGCGTGCGTGTAGAGCACCGCGTCGGACTCGCGCGGGATGGTGGAGCCGTTGGTGTTGCAGATGGCCAGCACCTTGGCGCCCTGCTCGCGGGCGTGGCGCAGGGCCATGAGGGTGTCCATGGTCTCGCCGGACTGGGAGATCGCGACGACCAGTGTCTGCTGGTCGAGGATCGGGTCGCGGTAGCGGAACTCGCTGGCCAGCTCCACCTCGCAGGGGACCCGCGTCCAGTGCTCGATGGCGTACTTGGCGATCAGCCCGGCGTGGAAGGCCGTACCGCAGGCGACGATGACGACCTTGTCGACCTCGCGCAGCACCCCCGGCGGGATGCGCACCTCGTCCAGGCTCAGCGTGCCGGACCCGTCGATGCGGCCCAGCAGGGTGTCGGCGACCGCCTTGGGCTGCTCGGCGATCTCCTTGAGCATGAAGTAGTCGTAGCCGGCCTTCTCGGCGGCCGAGGCGTCCCAGTCGACGTGGTACGAGCGGACCTCGGCGGGGCTGCCGTCGAAGCCGGTGACCGTCACACCGTCCCGGCGCAGCTCGACGACCTGGTCCTGGCCCAGCTCCAGGGCGTCCCGGGTGTGCGCGATGAAGGCCGCCACGTCCGAGGCGAGGAAGGACTCGCCCTCCCCCACGCCCACCACCAGCGGTGAGTTGCGGCGGGCGCCGACGACCACGTCCGGCGCGTCCGCGTGCACCGCGACCAGGGTGAACGCGCCCTCCAGCCGCCGGCACACCAGCCGCATCGCCTCGGCGAGGTCGGCGCAGGCGGAGAACTCCTCGGCGAGCAGGTGGGCGACGACCTCGGTGTCGGTCTCGGAGGGCAGTTCGTGGCCGCGCTCTGCCAGCTCGGCCCGCAGGGGCGCGAAGTTCTCGATGATGCCGTTGTGCACCACGGCCACCCGGCCGGCGTTGTCGAGGTGCGGGTGGGCGTTGGTGTCGGTGGGGCCGCCGTGGGTGGCCCAGCGGGTGTGGCCGATGCCGGTCGCGGCGGACGGCAGCGGGTGTTCGGACAGTTCCTTGTCGAGGTTGACGAGCTTGCCGGCCCGCTTCGCGGTGGCGAGGCCGCCGTCCGCGAGCACGGCGACGCCCGCCGAGTCGTATCCCCGGTACTCGAGCCGCTTCAGTCCGGCCATGACGACATCGAGCGCCGGCTGCGACCCCACGTATCCCACGATTCCGCACATGACCGGCAGCCTACGATCAGATTCGATCCCGAACCGGCCTTGTCGTGCCCGAAATCGGAAATTCCCGCCGGGGTACGAACACCCCGGCGGCCGGATTCAGCCCAGCTTGGCGAGCTGCGCGTCGCTGATCTCCGTGGGGAACGGGAAGTCCTTGCCGGTGCCGGCGGCGGCCAGATTGAGGACGGTGAAGGTGGCGACGGTGGAGCCCTTGCGGGTGACGGACACCTTGACCGGGAACTCGTCACCGTCCTCGCCGACCATCGTCATCGTCATGGCGACGGCCTCGTCCGCCCCGCCGGTCGCCTCTCCCTGCGCCACCTTGGCGATCTTGGCCGGTTCACCCATTGCGGTGAAGGTGAAGCCGCCGGCGCAGGTGCCGGCCGCCTCCTTCACGTCCTTCAGCACCGCCTCGGCACCGCCGTCGTCGTAGGTCGCCAGCGTCACCAGCGCCTTGTCCAGGTCGAACGCGGCGCCGATGGCCTCCTCGGTGCCCGCGTCGCCGGACGGCTTCTTCGGACCCTCGGTCCAGCTCCGCTTGACGGCCGCCGCCGGCTCGCCCAGGGGGACGCCGGTCTCGGCGAAGGCGAGCGGCTCGCACTCCGCCTTGTCGCCCTTCACCTTGTCCTTGGCCACGTCGTCGGCCGCCGACACCTTGGTGACCTTGCCGTTCTTGACGTCCGCCTGCGCCAGGGCCGCCTTCTCCAGCTCGGCCGCGGTGAGCGCCGGGGCCCCGGAAGCGGCCGCGCCGCCCGCGTCCTTGCCGTCGCCGGACGCCTTGCCGCCGCTGCCGTCGCCACCGCCGTCGTCGGAGGACCCGCAGGCGGTGACGAGCAGGGCCAGGGCGGCGGCGGAGGCCGCGAGCGCGGTACGGCGGATGACGGTCAGTCTCACGTCGGGCTCTTTCTTCCAGATGGCGGATGTGCTCGAAGGTCCACACAGGCGTCAGGACACACATCCGTACAAACGTGCGATGACTCTAGACACAGCGGACTGACAGGTGATCAGGACTGCGCCACCCGATATCCGACCGTGACGCCCACGTGATCTCCGCCGCGACGGCCCGGCGCGAGCGTGACACAGCCCACCTGCCACCCCGTTCGAACTCCGTTAACAATGGACTGTGATCTCTCCGGTCCCCTCGATACCGCGGAGCGCCCACCGGCACCGGCCGGAGGCGACTCCCTACGTCGACCTCACCCGCACCGAGTGGAGCGCGCTGCGCGAGAAGACGCCGCTGCCGCTGACCGCCGAGGAGGTCGAGAAGCTGCGCGGCCTCGGCGACGTCATCGACCTCGACGAGGTGCGGGACATCTACCTCCCGCTGTCCCGGCTCCTCAACCTCTACGTCGGCGCCACCGACGGCCTGCGCGGCGCCCTCAACACCTTCCTCGGCGCGCAGGGCTCCCAGTCCGGCACCCCGTTCGTCATAGGGGTCGCCGGCTCGGTCGCGGTCGGCAAGTCCACCGTCGCCCGCCTGCTCCAGGCGCTGCTGTCCCGCTGGCCCGAGCACCCGCGCGTCGAACTGGTCACGACCGACGGCTTCCTGCTGCCGACGCGGGAGCTGGAACAACGCGGCCTGATGTCCCGGAAGGGCTTCCCCGAGTCGTACGACCGCCGGGCCCTGACCCGCTTCGTCGCCGACATCAAGGCGGGCAAGGCGGAGGTCACGGCACCCGTGTACTCCCACCTCATCTACGACATCGTCCCGGACCAGAAGCTCGTCGTCCGCCGCCCCGACATCCTGATCGTCGAGGGCCTCAACGTGCTCCAGCCCGCGCTGCCCGGAAAGGACGGCCGCACCAGGGTCGGGCTCGCCGACTACTTCGACTTCAGCGTGTACGTCGACGCCCGCACGGAGGACATCGAGCACTGGTACCTCAGCCGCTTCCGGAAACTGCGCGAGACCGCCTTCCAGAACCCGTCCTCGTACTTCCGCAAGTACACCCAGGTGTCGGAGGAGGAGGCCCTCGACTACGCCCGCACCACCTGGCGCACCATCAACAAGCCCAACCTGGTGGAGAACGTGGCCCCCACCCGGGGCCGGGCCACCCTCGTCCTGCGCAAGGGCCCCGACCACAAGGTGCAGCGCCTCAGTCTGCGCAAGCTGTGACGCGGGGCCCGGTCGACGGTAGAAATACCGGATGCTGCACCTGCGCCTGATCACCCCGGCCGACCGGACCGACGAGGTGGTCCGCCTGATCGACCGTACCGTCGGCACCACTCATCTCGTCGTCCTGCCGGGCGTCGCCCGCGAGCCCGAGGGGGACGTCGTCATGTGCGACGTGGCCCGCGAGGCGGGCGACGAACTCATCGGCGGCCTGCGGTCGTTGGGCATCGACAGCTGCGGCGCGATCACCGCGGAGAACATCGACCTGTCCCTCTCCGAGCGCGCCGACAAGGCGGAGAAGGACGCCCCGGGCGAGCCCGCCGACGCGGTGCTGTGGGAGCAGTTGGAGGAGGCGACGCACGAGGAGTCGACCCTCTCCGTCACCTACGTCGCCTTCATCACGCTGGCCACGATGATCGCGGCCTGCGGTGTGGTGCTGGACAACGCGATCCTGATCGTGGGCGCGATGGCGGTCGGCCCGGAGTTCGGCCCCCTCGCCGGCGTCTGCACCGCGATCGTCCAACGGGCCCCGCGCCTGGCCCTGCGCTCACTGACCGCCCTGCTGGTGGGCTTCGCGGTGGCGATGACGGTGACGGTGGGCTTCAGCTGGATGATGGACGCGTTCGACCTGTTCAGCGAGGCCGCGCTGGAGGGCGACCGCCCCAACACCGAATTCGTCTACGCCCCCGACTGGTTCTCTTTCGTGGTGGCGCTCCTGGCCGGGGCCGCGGGGACGCTCTCCCTGACGTCCGCCAAGTCGGGCGCCCTGGTCGGCGTCGCCATCTCGGTGACGACCGTCCCGGCGGCCGCGAACGCGGCCGTGGCCTTCTTCTACGAAGACGGCTACCAGGCCCGGCACTCGAGCGAGCAGCTCCTGCTCAACCTGGCCGCCATCATCCTGGCCGGCACCCTGACCCTGCTCACCCAGAAGGCCTCGTGGGCAACTCGGCGACGCCGGATGACGAAGCCCACCTAGGGGCGCGGGGAACTGCGCGACCAGCCACGACGGCGCCGCGGCCCGCAAACCACAGAACCCCCACCCCCAGTCCGGCGATTACCCCAGCGCGGACTTGACGGAATCCGCCAGCCGCCCGGCAACAGACCGAGCCTGCTCGATGTCCGCCGCCTCCACCATCACCCGCACGAGCGGCTCGGTCCCGGACGACCGCAACAACACCCGCCCGGTGCTGCCCAGCTCCCGCTCAGCCTCGGAAACCGCCGTCGCCAACTCGGCAGAGGTAGTCACCCGCGACTTGTCCACGTCCGGCACATTGATCAGCACCTGCGGCAGCCGCTCCATGACGCCCGCGAGGTCCCGCAGCGTGCGCCCCGTCTGCGCGACCCGCGCCGCCAGCATCAGCCCGGTCAGCGTGCCGTCACCGGTGGTGGCGTGGTCGAGGATGATGACGTGCCCGGACTGCTCGCCGCCGAGGGCGTAGCCGTGCTCCTTCATCTCCTCCAGGACGTACCGGTCGCCGACGCCGGTCTGCACGAACCGGATGCCCTCGCGCTCCATGGCGAGCTTGAAGCCCAGATTGGACATGACCGTCGCGACGACCGTGTCCGAGCGCAGCGCCTCCCGCTCCCGCATGGCCAGCGCGAGCACGGCGAGGATCTGGTCGCCGTCCACCTCCGCGCCGGTGTGGTCCACGGCCAGGCAGCGGTCGGCGTCGCCGTCGTGGGCGATGCCGAGGTGCGCGCCGTGCTCGACGACGGCGGCCTTGAGCAGGTCGAGGTGGGTGGAGCCGCAGCCGTCGTTGATGTTGAGGCCGTCGGGCACCGCGCCGATGGTGACCAGCTCGGCACCGGCCCGCGCGAACGCCTCCGGCGAGACCCGGGAGGCCGCGCCGTGCGCCTCGTCGAGGACGATCTTCAGACCGTCGAGCCGGTTCGGGAGGACGCCGACGAGGTGGGCGACGTACTGGTCGAGCCCCTCGTCGTAGTCCCGCACCCGGCCCACGCCGGCGCCGGTCGGGCGGTCCCAGGGGGCGCCGGTGCGGTGCTCCGCGTAGACGGACTCGATCCGGTCCTCCAGCTCGTCGGCGAGCTTGTGGCCGCCGCGAGCGAAGAACTTGATGCCGTTGTCCGGCATGGCGTTGTGGCTGGCGGACAGCATCACGCCGAGGTCGGCGCCGAGCGCGCCGGTGAGGTGGGCCACCGCGGGCGTCGGCAGCACGCCGACCCGGAGCACGTCCACGCCGGCGCTGGCCAGACCCGCGACGACGGCGGCTTCCAGGAACTCGCCGGAGGCGCGCGGATCCCGGCCGACCACCGCGGTCGCCCGGTGTCCGGCGAAGGTGCCCGCCTCGGCCAGTACGTGCGCCGCGGCCACGGAGAGTCCGAGCGCCAGCTCGGCCGTCAGATCCGCGTTGGCGACGCCGCGCACGCCGTCCGTGCCGAAGAGTCGTCCCACTTGTCCTCCTGAGGAAACGTCAATTCCGAACACAAGCATTTCAGCTTCTGAACGCTTGAACGTCTTGTGCCGTTATACGCCCAACGACGGGGATAAACGAACGCCCCGGCAGCACAGTGGCGTGCCGCCGGGGCGTTCGGAGTACAGCCGGTGCGACTTAGCGCTTGCTGTACTGCGGAGCCTTGCGGGCCTTCTTCAGACCGGCCTTCTTGCGCTCGACCGCACGGTCGTCGCGCTTGAGGAAGCCGGCCTTCTTGAGCGGACCGCGGTTGTTGTCGACGTCGGCCTCGTTCAGGGCGCGGGCGACACCGAGACGGAGCGCGCCGGCCTGGCCGGAGACACCGCCACCGGCGATGCGGGCGATGACGTCGTAACGGTCGTCCAGCTCGAGCACCTTGAAGGGCTCGTTGACCTCCTGCTGGTGCACCTTGTTGGGGAAGTAGTCCTCAAGGGTGCGGCCGTTGATCTTCCACTTGCCGGTGCCCGGGACGATCCGGACGCGGGCGATGGCGTTCTTGCGACGGCCCAGGCCGGCGGCCGGCTGGGGCTCGCCGAAGGCGGAGGCCATGGACTCCGAGGTGTACTCACCCTCGACGGGGACCTCGGACTCGGTGGTGTAGCTGTCGATGTCGATCTCTTCGAGCGGCTGCTCGGCAGTGGTCTCGGCCACGATGCTCCTCAGATTCTCTTCAGTCTTAGGGGGTGGCCGGAGTTACTGCGCGACCTGGGTGATCTCGAACGGCTGCGGCTGCTGCGCGCCGTGCGGGTGCTGGTCACCCTTGTAGACCTTCAGCTTCGAGAGCATCTGACGGCCCAGGGAGTTCTTGGGGAGCATGCCCTTGACGGCCTTCTCCACCGCCTTCTCCGGGTTCTTGTCCAGGAGCTCGTCGTAGCGCACGGAGCGCAGACCGCCCGGGTAGCCGGAGTGGCGGTACGCCATCTTCTGGGTCCGCTTGTTGCCGGAGAGGTGCACCTTGTCGGCGTTGATGATGATGACGAAGTCACCGGTGTCGACGTGGGGCGCGTAGATCGGCTTGTGCTTGCCGCGCAGGATGGAGGCCGCAGTGGTGGCCAGACGACCCAGGACGACGTCCTGAGCGTCGATGACGTGCCACTGGCGCGTCACATCGCCGGGCTTGGGGCTGTACGTACGCACGGTTCGTAGCCTTCGCTTCTTCAGTGAGTGGTCCTGACATGGTCACCGAAGACGATCACGACAGCCCTGACCGCACCGCGGTGACGCATACCGCGTGCTGGTCGCTGGTCATCGGTCCCGGTGGACCGGTGTAAGGGCCCCTCACGTGAGAATGAGCAAGCCAATACACATACGACTGTGCAGAATACCCGGGCGGACACGGCCGGGTCAAAACGGGGTCGCGGGGGCCCGCGCGGGCTCCGGCGACCGCCCGGACGGAACCCGGCCTCCGGCGTCCGGCGCACCGGACCGGCCCTGCCGCGCCACCGTCACCGCCAGCAAGCACAGGGTGAACGCGTCCCGGAAGGCCCGGCGCCGCTCCGAATCCAGCCAGGGCCAGGTCAGCCCCGGTACCTGAGGCACCAGGGAGATCCAGAACCACACCCCGCGGGCCACCGATCCACCGTACGGCAGCCCGGCGAGCAGCAGCGGCAGGGCGACCAGGAGGTAGTGGTCGTAGGAGGGCCGGGAGACGAGGAACGCCGAGAGCATCAGTCCGGCGCCGGTCTCCGCGAGCCGCAGCGGACCGGGGTCGGCACGGCGCCAGCGCCGGTACGCGCAGAGCACCCCGGCGCAGGCCGCCGCCACCGCGAGCCCCTGCGCGAGCCCCTGCGGCACCCCCAGCCGGGGCAGCACGGCCGCCGGGGAGGCCTCGTAGAGCCGCACGAAGCCGTCGTCGCCGTGCAGCAGGAAAGGCAGGGTGCGGGTGAAGAAGCCGGCCGGGTCGGGCATCGCCAGCGCCGCCGCGCCGGAGGCCAGCGTGGGCACCAGGACGGCCGCCGCCAGCGCCCGCCACCGCCCGGCGAACAGGAAGAGCAGCAGGACGGGCGCGAGCAGCGGCTTGAGCGCGACCGCCGCGCCGACGACCGCGCCCGCCGCCGTCCACCGGCCCCGGCTCGCCAGCAGCAGGGACAGCGGGAGCGCCACGGTCGCCGTCACCGTCCAGTTGCCGAGCCGCACCAGGTGCCCGAACGGCGCGAAGCCCACCGCGAGGCCGGTCAGCCCGAGGACCGCGAGCCGGCTGCCGAGCGGCACGCGGTGCAGCCGCAGCGCACAGGCCCAGGCCAGCGCCAGCAGGGCCGTCACCGCGCACGGGACCAGCACCCGCAGCACGGCCCCGGGCAGCAGCGCCTGCGGGACGGCGGCGAGGACCGCGCTCGGAAAATAGAGGAAGTGCGGATCGTCGTACGGGGAGCCGCCGGCCAGCCAGGTGCGGGCGGCCCGCACGACGATCGCGTTGTCCATCCCGCCGTCCGAGGTCACACGTGCCGCGTGTGCCGCGCAGGCCGCCAGCACGGTCACGAGAACCGCCCACAGGTGCCCTCCCGCAGGCCGCACCAACCACCCGGAGATGTCGCTTTTGCCCGTCCGCATGCACGGAACGCTAGGCGCTGCGGGCCCCGGGGACGCGCACCAGCACGCCGCTCGGCCCGTCTAAGATGCGCCCCATGAGCTTTGGGCAGGGGGGACCTCAGTCACAGTGGGATCCCTGGACACCGCAGTCGCAGCAGCAGCAACAGCAGCCCTGGAACAGTGGTGAAAGCGACAACACCCCGGACTGGGCGGCCCTCGCCGAGGCCTCCGAGGCCCGTGCCAAGCGCCGCAGGCTGTTCCTCATCGGCGGGGGCGCGCTGGCCACCGTGGCGATAGCCAGTGCCGTCGCCGTGGCCGTGGTCTCGGCGAACGGCTCCGGCCAGGCCTCCGACAGCCCGTCCTCGCAGCTCCCCGGGACGGCCGACATCCCGAGCGCGACGGCCACCGCCCCCTCCTTCGCGCCGACCAGCGCCCCGCCGCCGCTGGACCCGAAGGACTTCGTCTCCAGCGTCAAGAAGGACAAGGCCCCGCTCAGTCCGGACCTGCTCTTCCCCGGCACGCAGCTGACCATGGGCGAGACGGTCTACAAGAAGGGCCCGACGGCCGACACCCGTACCTGCGGCTCCGCCGCCCAGGGCACCCTGCCGAAGGTCCTGAACGACAATGACTGCACCCGCCTGATCCGCGTCACGTACACCCAGGGCGACACCGCCGTGACCGTCGGCGTGGCCGTCTTCGACACCGAGGCGCAGGCCGCCAAGGCCAAGAAGCAGGCCGACAAGAAGAGCATCGTGCGCTCGCTGTCCGGCGGCGGGGTCAAGTCCTTCTGCACCGGCGCGGTCTGCCGCTCCACCACCAACTCCTACGGCCGCTACGCCTACTTCACCGTCGCGGGCTCCACCAGCGGCAAGGACGTCACGGAGAAGTCCACGGAGGTCTTCCGGGCCGGCGACGACCTCGCCGAGTTCGTCTTCCGGCAGATCCGCGGGCGCGGCGAGGCGCAGGCGTCGGCGGCGGCTCAGGGCTGATCAGCAGCAGCCGGCCCCGGGCAGGGACCGCTTGTTGCGGGCCTCCTTGTTCCGGGCGGCGAGCAGCTCGTCCGCTGGGTAGCCGACCTCCTCCAGCGTCAGCCCGTGCGGCCGTACGACGTGCACGGCCGAGTCGCGGACCCCGGCGGCCAGCACCTTCGCCGGCCAGTCGGGTGCCCGGTGGCCGTCGCCGACGAACAGCAGCGCCCCGATGAGGGAGCGCACCATGTTGTGGCAGAAGGCGTCGGCCCGCACGGTGGCGCTGATGATCCCGTCCTCCCCGCGCACCAGGCTCAGCTCCTGCAGCGTCCTGATGGTGGTGGCCCCCTCCCGCTTCTTGCAGTAGGCGGCGAAGTCGTGCTCGCCCAGCAGTCCGCGGGCGGCCTCGTTCATGGCGTCCACGTCGAGCGGCCAGTCGTGCCACAGGACGTGGCCGCGCAGCAGCGGGTCGACGCCGCCCGGGTTGTCGGTGACCCGGTAGGCGTAGCGCCGCCAGACCGCGGAGAACCGGGCGTTGAAGCCGCTGGGCGCCTCACGCAGGGCCCAGACCCGCACGTCCCTCGGCAGCCGCCCCGCGAGCCGCTTGAGCAGCTTCTCGTGGTGCTCGGCCCACACCTCGCGCTCCAGGTCCACGTGGGCGACCTGCCCCCGCGCGTGCACCCCGGCGTCGGTGCGGCCCGCCACGGTCAGCTCGTACGTCCTGGGCGACCGCGTGACCGTCCGCAGCGCGTCCTCGATCTCCCCCTGCACGGTCCGCCGCCCCCCGGCCTGCTTGGCCCAGCCGGAGAACTCGCTGCCGTCGTAGGAGAGATCCAACCGCACCCGGACGTACCCGGCCTCAACTTCGTCACTCACCCTGAGATCCTCTCAGCAACACGAAAGCGGGCCCGCCCCTCGAAAGGAACGGGCCCGCAACGCCCTCAAGGGGCGCGGGGCTGTGCTCGACATGCGGCTCCGCCGCGTGCGCGCGACAAGCCACGACGAAGCCGCAGCCGCCGTCGCACAGCCCGGGCAGACGCTTACGCGTCCTTCGACTCCTCGGCGGCGTCGTCGGCCTTGGTCGTGTCGACCTTGGTCTCGGCGGCCTCGGTGGTCTCGGCGTCCTTGGCGGCACGCTTGGTGGCGGCCTCGGCCTCGCCGGTCGCCTGCTGCGCCACCGTCAGCGCCTCGACCAGCTCGATGACGGCCATGGGCGCGTTGTCGCCACGGCGGTTACCGATCTTGGTGATGCGCGTGTAACCACCGGGGCGGTTCTCGTAGCGCGGGCCGATCTCGGTGAAGAGCGTGTGGACGACGCTCTTGTCCGTGATCACCTGGAGCACCTGACGGCGGTTGTGAAGGTCGCCCTTCTTCGCCTTGGTGACCAGACGCTCGGCGTACGGGCGCAGGCGGCGGGCCTTCGCCTCGGTGGTCGTGATCTTGCCGTGCTCGAAGAGCGACTTCGCGAGGTTCGCGAGGAGCAGCTTCTCGTGCGCGGCGCTGCCGCCCAGACGGGCACCCTTGGCAGGCTTCGGCATGGTGTTTCTCCTAGGTGTCTGCCCCGGCCGTATCAGGTACCGAGGTCAGTATCCGAGCAGGCGGTCGCCTGTCGGAGATCCGGGCACAGGTCCCGAAGGGACCGTGCCCGGAAGGGGCGCGGGGCGATGTCGATGTGCGACTCCGTCGCGTGGGCGCGATCAGGCACAGCGCACCCGCACCCGAGTACGAACCGGAAGGCCCGAGCTCTTAGTACTGCTCGGTCTCCACGAACCCGGCGTCCGCGTCGTCGTCGGCGCCGAAGGCGTCCGCGGCGGCGGTCGGGTCGAATCCGGGAGGCGAGTCCTTCAGCGCAAGCCCCATACCCGCGAGCTTGGCCTTGACCTCGTCGATGGACTTCGCACCGAAGTTGCGGATGTCCAGGAGGTCGGCCTCGGAGCGAGCGACGAGCTCACCCACGGAGTGGATGCCCTCACGCTTGAGGCAGTTGTACGAGCGGACGGTCAGCTCGAGCTCCTCGATCGGGAGCGCGAGGTCGGCCGCCAGCGCGGCGTCCGTCGGGGACGGACCCATGTCGATGCCCTCGGCGTCGATGTTCAGCTCGCGGGCGAGACCGAACAGCTCGACCAGGGTCTTGCCGGCCGACGCCATGGCGTCACGCGGACGCATGGCCTGCTTGGTCTCGACGTCGACGATCAGCTTGTCGAAGTCGGTCCGCTGCTCGACACGCGTGGCCTCGACCTTGTACGTGACCTTGAGCACCGGCGAGTAGATCGAGTCGACCGGGATGCGCCCGATCTCCTGACCGACCTGCTTGTTCTGCACGGCGGAGACGTAGCCGCGACCGCGCTCGACGGTCAGCTCCATCTCCAGCTTGCCCTTGCCGTTGAGCGTGGCGAGGACGAGGTCGGGGTTGTGCACCTCGACACCGGCCGGGGGCGCGATGTCGGCGGCGGTGACCAGACCCGGGCCCTGCTTGCGCAGGTACATCACGACCGGCTCGTCGTGCTCGGACGACACGACCAGCTGCTTGATGTTGAGGATCAGGTCGGTGACGTCCTCCTTGACGCCCGGCACGGTGGTGAACTCGTGCAGGACACCGTCGATCCGGATGCTGGTGACAGCAGCGCCGGGGATCGAGGAGAGGAGCGTACGACGCAGGGAGTTGCCGAGGGTGTAGCCGAAGCCCGGCTCCAGCGGCTCGATGACGAACCGGGAGCGGAACTCGTCGACGACCTCTTCGGTCAACGAGGGACGCTGAGCGATCAGCATGTGGTGATCCTTCAGTCAGGGGCGCCCGCTATTTGACGCCCGACCAGTACTGCAAGGGTACGGGCGATACGACCCGAAGGAGCCGTACCGCCCGGAAACCCTGGTGAAGCGGGTGAAGCGATGTCGCGGTGAAGCGAGATCAGACGCGACGGCGCTTCGGGGGACGGCAGCCGTTGTGCGGGGTGGGCGTGACGTCCTGGATCGAGCCGACCTCGAGGCCGGTCGCCTGCAGGGAGCGGATGGCGGTCTCACGACCGGAACCCGGGCCCTTGACGAACACGTCGACCTTGCGCATGCCGTGCTCCTGGGCGCGGCGGGCAGCCGACTCGGCGGCCATCTGCGCGGCGAACGGCGTGGACTTCCGGGAGCCCTTGAAGCCGACGTGGCCGGCGGAGGCCCAGGAGATCACGTTGCCGGTCGGGTCCGTGATGGACACGATCGTGTTGTTGAACGTGCTCTTGATGTGCGCGTGGCCGTGAGCGACGTTCTTCTTTTCCTTGCGGCGCACCTTCTTGGTCGCGCCCTGACGTCCCTTGGGGGGCATGTCGTTCTCCTACGGGAGGTGGTCGGTCCTACAGCGAAGACCGCTGGACGGCGAAGTCCGCTGCGGACTACTTCTTGCCCGGCTTCTTCTTGCCGGCGATGGCGCGACGCGGGCCCTTGCGGGTGCGGGCGTTCGTGCTGGTGCGCTGACCGCGGACGGGCAGGCCACGGCGGTGGCGCAGACCCTGGTAGGTACCGATCTCGACCTTGCGGCGGATGTCGGCCTGGACCTCGCGGCGAAGGTCACCCTCGGTCTTGATGTTGTTGTCGACGTACTCGCGGATCGCGACGAGCTGCTCCTCGGAGAGGTCCCGAACACGGGTGTTCGGGTCCACGCCGGTGGCGGCGAGCGTCTGCTGCGAGAGGGTCCGGCCAATGCCGAACACGTAGGTGAGGGCGATCTCGACGCGCTTTTCGCGCGGGATGTCAACACCGGAAACGCGTGCCATTCAATGGCTCCAGTTGATTGTCGGAGGTCTTCCACAGAACCGGTCCCCGGCCGCCGTATGAGGTACGGATCGGGTCCCCGGCCTCCGAACCGGGGGTGTCGGACGCCTGGGCGCCCGGGTTCTGCGTATGAACATGTTCAGCTCGCGTCGCGCGAAGTCCTGCGAATCGCGGAGGGACGGTCGAGCGTCAGCCCTGGCGCTGCTTGTGGCGCGGGTTGTCGCAGATGACCATGACCCGACCGTGACGGCGGATCACCCTGCACTTGTCGCAGATCTTCTTGACGCTCGGCTTGACCTTCATGGGTGTGAGGTTCTCCGGGTCAGTTGCCGGCGGTCCCCGGGCCTGACGGCCTGGGACGTGGGCAAGATCTACTTGTACCGGTAGACGATCCGGCCACGCGTCAGGTCGTACGGAGACAGCTCCACCACGACCCGGTCGTCAGGGAGGATGCGGATGTAGTGCATGCGCATCTTGCCGCTGATGTGTGCCAGGACCTGGTGGCCGTTCTGGAGCTCGACCTTGAACATGGCGTTCGGAAGAGACTCGACGACAGTGCCCTCGATCTCGATGGCACCTTGCTTCTTGGCCACGCTTCGCCCTTCGAATCGACTACCTTGATCGACTCTCTTCGCACCGTACGAGCGCATGCAGACATGCGGGTGCACGAGAGCCGACGAGTCAGTCTACGTCAGCAGCCCCGGAAAGGCGAAACGGGGAAGTCTGCCCCGGATGCGAGATCGTTATGCAAGGGCCCCACCGTCAGCACCGACCCCTCACGCCAGCGGGCCCGGCGCAGCCGTGACACCCGGCTCCGCCGGCTTCGCCCTGACGCCGACCGATCCCTTTACGCCCTCTCGCGGGCTCGGCGCCGGGGGCGCCTCACAAGCTTCGAGCGGCTGCGCCGGCCTCCGACCGGCGGTCGTGGCTCGGGCCGACGTCACGCCAACGGGTCCGGCGCAGCCGTGACACCCAGCTCCGCCAACTTCGCCCTGCCCCCGACCGATCCCCCACGCCCCTCTCGCGGGCTCGGCGCCAGGGGCGCCTCACAAGCTTCGAGCGGCTGCGCCGGCCTCCGACCGGCGGTCGTGGCTCGGGCCGACGTCACGCCAACGGGTCCGGCGCAGCCGTGACACCCAGCTCCGCCAGCTTCGCCCTGCCCCCGTCGGGCGACGTCAGCACCAGGGGCCCCTGGTCCGTCAGGGCGACCGAGTGCTCCCAGTGGGAGGACCAGGTGCCGTCCGTCGTGATGACCGTCCAGTCGTCCGACAGGACCTCCGTGCGGGGGGTGCCGAGGGAGATCATCGGCTCGATGGCGAGGCAGAAGCCGGGGACCAGCTTCGGGCCCTTGCCGCGGCGGCGGTCGACGTAGTTGAGCAGGTGCGGGTCCATGTGCATCTCGGTGCCGATGCCGTGGCCGCCGTACTCCTCGATGATCCCGTACTTCCCGCCGCCCGGCTTCGGCTGGCGGCGGATGTACGTCTCGATGGCCCGGGAGACGTCCACGAGCCGGTTGCCCTGCTTCATGGCGGCGATGCCCGCCCACATCGACTCCTCGGTCACCCGGGACAGCTCGACCAGCTCCGGGGAGTGACCGGAGCCGACGAAGGCCGTGTAGGCCGCGTCGCCGTGCCAGCCGTCGATGATCGCGCCGCAGTCGATGGAGATGACGTCGCCGTCCTTGAGGACCACGTCGTCGGAGGGGATGCCGTGGACGACGACCTCGTTCACGGACGTGCAGATGGTCGCGGGGAAGCCGCCGTACCCGAGGAAGTTCGGCTTGGCGTCGTGCTCCGCGAGCACCTTGCGGGCGACCTGGTCCAGGTCCTTGGTCGTGGCGCCGGGCACGGCGGCCTCGCGAGTGGCCGCGTGGATGGCGGCTACGACCAGCCCCGCCTCACGCATCTTGGCGATCTGCTCGGGGCTCTTGATCTGCACCATCTGGGCTGCTGCCTCCTGCCGCGGGTTCATGTCTACCCCCACCACGATACGTGGCCGCGCGAGCCGGAGCCGGAGGGGACGGACACCCCGGACGGGCCTCGCTCGGCCGGCCCGCGAGCGGCCTCAAGCTGTAATCGGACCCACACCCTCCGCTACAAATTCCGTTGACGAACCCAACTGGCCTCTCTAGCCTCGCAGTTAACACCGGGCGAACACCGGGTGCCAGCACGTCGTTCCATACGCTCCGGACCGGATACACGGTCCCCAGAAACAGAGGTACAAGTGATCAAGAGAACTCTGTCCCGCCTGGCCGTGACCGGTGCCGCCGCCACCCTGATCGGCCTCACCGCAGCCTCGCCCGCCCTGGCCGACAACGAGGGGCCTCTCTGGTACGGCAACCGGGGCACGGTGACGTTCAACGACGATGGTGACGACATCACGGTCTGCGACAAAAACGCTGACGGCTACGGCGTCACGGGGTACTTGGAGCGACTCAACAGCGACGGTACCGGCGTGGTCTGGGTCATCAAGGAAGACGACGGCGGAGACGCCGGCTGCGACCGGTCCAACACCGGCTACGACATGATAGGCAACATCCAGCACGGTCTGGCCGTCTGCTGGCACGGCACCGGCTCCTGCGTCCGCTCGAACTGGACCTTCGACGAGTAGGCCTGTTCGGCACCGACAGGTTTGACGTCTCTACGGAGACCTCGACGGTGTGGCGGTGTGCGTGCACGCCGCATATCTGCCCAGACGCTCCGGCCGGTGCAGACGATCAGTCGATTCGTCTGCACCGGCCGGAGCTCTTGGTGTGGCCGGTCCCGGACGCGCATCCGCCCGGGACCCCAAGACGGTCAGCGCTCGGTGAAGACCGGGTTCCAGCGGCCGACGTATTCGACTTCGGCTTTGCGGAAGCCCGAGAGCGGTGTCACCTCGTCGCCGTCCAGGCTGACCAGGACCAGCTGGTTGCGGAACTCACCCTTGCCGGGTTGGCACTGGCTGGGCTCGCACCGCCAGGCGATGAGGTGGGTGTTGTCCGCCCACGCGAGAAGCTGCTGCCCGGGTACGACCGCGGTCCGCTTGCCGGTCTTCGCGTCCAGAACCGCGGAGACGATCTGGCCGTCCTTGTTCCCCGCGAAGCCGCCAGTCACAAGGTTTCCGTCCGGGGACGTAGCCGCCGGTGGAAAGATCTGATCGGTCTTCTGCTCCGGAAGCGGCTTCAGCCTGCCGTTCACGTCGTAGTAGTTCCTGCCCGGCTGGTCGAGCCTCTGCTCCCACAGCAGCTTGCCGTCACCGCTCCAGCTGAAGTCCTGACGCCCGGTGCCGACCATGGCCGCAAGGCTGTCCTTCTTGGCCGGCCGCTCACTGAACTCCGCCTGGCCGGAGTCGACATCGATGACATAGAAGCCGGTACGGCTCTGCTTCGGCCCCGGCATCTCCTGACCGTCGCCCTCCACACGCACCGGCGTGTCCTGGAAAAGGCCGTCCGGATGGTGGCTGTACGTCGTCGCCACCAGGCGCTCGCCGTCCGGCGAGAACTGCACACCGCCAACGCCCTTGTCGACCTCGATCCAGCGCTGGACCTTGCCCGTCGAGAGATTCATCAGACCGATGCGACTGACGGGCAGATCGCCCTCCAGCACCGCGGCGGTCTTCATCCCGGGAGCGACGTCGAGCCAGGCCCAGTCGGTCTTCTCGTACCGCTTGCTCGCGGCGCTGTACAGACTCCACTCACGCCCGTTCACCGCATTCCCGTCCGGCTGCCGCACGAGCTTCGTCGTGTAGTACGCCGAGACGGCGACCTGCCCTGCGGCTATCAGCTCGCGCGGCGGGGACTGATCTGGACGGGCCACCACGTCCGAGGCCTCGGGCTGTCCTTCCGTCGCTTCCGGGCCACCGCCCGTCAGGGCCAACGAGACCCCGATGACCGCCGCGGCCACGACGACCGCGGCGACCGCCAGGCTGCGCCCCCTGCGGCGGAGCAGCGACGGCTGCTCCCGCCCGGTGGAATCGTCGGACTGTGGCAACTGTTCGAGCTTGATGGCCATACCCCCCTTGGCAAAGCACTTCTGGGAACCCCAGGAAGTAAGGCAGCGGCCCCCCGGCGGGGGGCCGCTGCCTTACGTTGCAAGCTGTTACGAACCGGACAGCGCCGCCATGGCCCGCTTCGTGACGTCCGCCACCTTCCCCATCGCGGAGACCGTGGTCACAAGGCCCTGGGCCTTGTAGTAGTCGATGATCGGCTCGGTCTGCGTGTGGTAGACCTCCAGCCGCTTGCGGACCGTCTCCTCGGAGTCGTCGTCCCGCTGGTACAGCTCGCCGCCGCAGACGTCGCAGACGCCTTCCTTCTTCGGCGGCGTGTACGTTACGTGGAAGACGTGCGCCGAGTTGTTGCGGCAGACCCGCCGGCCCGCGATCCGCTTGACGACCTCGTCCTCCGGGGCCTCCAGGTCCAGCACCGCGTCGAGCTTCATGTCCTCGGTCTCGAGCAGCTCGTCCAGCGCCTCGGCCTGAGAGACGTTGCGCGGGAAGCCGTCCAGCAGGAAGCCGCGCTGGGCGTCCGGCTGCTCCATGCGGTCTTTCGCCATGGCGATGGTGACCTCGTCCGGCACGAGGTTGCCGGCGTCCATGTACGACTTGGCGAGCTTGCCCAGTTCGGTCTGCTGGCTGATGTTCGCGCGGAACAGGTCGCCCGTGGAGATGTGCGGGATGTTCAGCGTCTCGGCAAGGCGGGTGGCCTGCGTACCCTTTCCGGCGCCCGGCGGCCCGACGAGGACGATTCGCATCAGCGGAGGAACCCTTCGTAATTGCGCTGCTGGAGCTGGCTCTCGATCTGCTTCACCGTCTCGAGACCGACACCCACGATGATCAGGATGCTGGTCCCGCCGAACGGGAAGTTCTGGTTTGCCCCGAAACCGGCCAACGCCATTGTCGGTACGAGAGAGATCAGGCCCAGATACAGCGAACCCGGCCAGGTGATCCGGTTGAGTACGTAGCTCAGATACTCAGCGGTCGGTCGGCCAGCCCGGATGCCCGGGATGAACCCACCATACTTCTTCATGTTGTCCGCGACTTCCTCGGGGTTGAACGAGATGGCCACGTAGAAGAAGGCGAAGAAGACGATCAGGAAGAAGTACAGGATGATGTGGGGCGCCGCCCCGGTGTCCGCGAGGTTCTTGTTGATCCAGGTGGCCCAGCCCGACGTCGAGTTGGAGAACTGGACAACCAGCGCCGGGATGTAGAGCAGCGACGAGGCGAAGATGACGGGGATGATGCCCGCCTGGTTCACCTTGAGCGGGATGTACGTCGACGTCCCGCCGTAGGAGCGACGGCCGATCATGCGCTTCGCGTACTGCACCGGAATGCGGCGCTGGGCCTGCTCCACGAAGACCACGAGGCCGATCATGACCAGGCCGACGGCGACGACGGTGCCGAACTCGATCCAGCCGTCCGCCAGGCTGCCCTCCTGCTTGATGGCCCACAGAGCGGAGGGGAAGGTCGCGGCGATCGAGATGAACATCAGGATCGACATGCCGTTGCCGATGCCGCGGTCGGTGATCAGCTCACCGAGCCACATGACGGCGGCCGTTCCGGCGGTCATGGTGACGACCATGACGACGGTGGTGAAGATCGCCTGGTCGGGGACGATGTCACCGCCGACGGTGCAGCCGGAGAAGAGCGCGCCGCTGCGGGCGGTCGCGACGAGGCCGGTGCCCTGGAGGATGGCGAGGGCGATGGTCAGGTAGCGGGTGTACTGCGTGATCTTCGCCGTACCCGCCTGACCCTCCTTCTTCAGAGCCTCCAGACGCGGGATCACGACGGTGAGCAGCTGCAGAATGATGCTCGCCGTGATGTACGGCATGATGCCGAGCGCGAAGACCGTGATCTGCAGCAGCGCGCCACCGCTGAACATGTTGATCATGCCGAGGGGACCCTGGTTGCCGGACGCCTGGTCCACGCACTCCTGGACGTTCTTGTAGTCGACGCCTGGGATGGGGATGTGGGTACCGAGCCGGTAGACCACGATCATGCCGAGCGTGAAGAGCAGCTTCTTGCGCAGGTCGGGCGTCTTGAACGCCCGGGCGAACGCGGTGAGCACGGTGCCTCCTGCGACCCCCGCGCTACTGCGTCAAGGGTGACGGTCTTGAGGTTCGACTGACGACAAAGTAAGTAACGGTGAACTGCCGCTCAGGGTGCCCCATGTGACGCACCCGTGAAAGAGGGCAGCGCAGGCCACCTTACCGGCGGGAGCACTTCCCTTGGAACGACCAACCGGGGATACCCCTTTTGTGGGGTATCCCCGGTGGGATCGCTCAAGTCATCGAGACGCCTGAAGGGTTCAGACGAGCTCGGTGACGGTACCGCCGGCGGCGGTGATCTTCTCCTTGGCGGAGCCGGAGACGGCGTCGACCGTCACCTGCAGCGCCACGGAGATCTCGCCCTGGCCGAGGACCTTGACGAGGCTGTTCTTGCGAACGGCACCCTTGGCCACCAGACCCTCGACGGTGACCTCGCCACCCTCGGGGTAGAGCGCGGCCAGCTTGTCGAGGTTCACGACCTGGAACTCGGTCTTGAACGGGTTCTTGAAGCCCTTCAGCTTCGGGAGACGCATGTGGAGGGGCATCTGGCCACCCTCGAAGCGCTCCGGAACCTGGTAACGGGCCTTCGTGCCCTTGGTACCACGACCAGCCGTCTTACCCTTCGACGCCTCACCACGACCCACACGGGTCTTGGCGGTCTTGGCGCCCGGGGCGGGACGGAGGTTGTGGATCTTGAGCGGGTTCTGCTCCGCCATGATCAGTCGACCTCCTCGACCGACACGAGGTGGCGGACGGTGTGCACCATGCCGCGGAACTCGGGGCGGTCCTCCTTGACGACCTGCGTGTTGATCCCCTTGAGACCAAGGGAACGCAGGGTGTCACGGTGGTTCTGCTTGCTGCCGATGTAGGACTTGACCTGCGTGATCTTGAGCTGCGCCATGATTACGCACCCGCCCCGGCACGCGCACGGAGAAGAGCCGCGGGGGCCACGTCCTCGAGCGGCAGACCGCGGCGGGCCGCGATCTCCTCGGGACGCTGGAGACCCTTCAGGGCCTCCACGGTCGCGTGCACGATGTTGATCTGGTTGTCGGAGCCGAGCGACTTCGACAGCACGTCGTGGATACCGGCGCACTCGAGCACGGCGCGCACCGGACCACCGGCGATAACGCCGGTACCCGGGGACGCGGGCTTGAGCAGCACGACGCCGGCAGCCTTCTCACCCTGGATGGGGTGCGGGATGGTGCCCTGGATGCGGGGGACCTTGAAGAAGTGCTTCTTGGCCTCCTCAACACCCTTGGCGATGGCGGCCGGCACCTCCTTGGCCTTGCCGTATCCGACACCCACGGTGCCGTCACCGTCGCCCACCACGACCAGCGCGGTGAAGCTGAAGCGACGACCACCCTTCACAACCTTGGCGACGCGGTTGATCGCGACTACGCGCTCAACGTAAGCGGTCTTCTCGGCGGCAGCTGCGCCGCCGTCACGGCCCTTCCGGTCCCGCCGCTCGCCGCCACCGGCACCGCCACCGCGGCGCTGGGGTCCAGCCATTGGAATTACCTCTCTCTGTTTCCGCTAGCGATACGGAACCGGCTCAGAACTTCAGTCCGGCTTCGCGGGCGGCGTCGGCCAGAGCGGCGATGCGCCCGGCGTACTGGTTACCACCACGGTCGAACACGACGGCCTCGACACCCGCGGCCTTGGCACGCTCGGCAACCAGGGCGCCGACCTGCTTGGCCTGCGCGGACTTGTCGGCCTCGCCACCACGGATCGAGGTGTCCAGGGTCGACGCCGAGGCCACGGTGTGGCCCTTGATGTCGTCGATGACCTGGGCCACGATGTGGCGGTTGGAGCGAGTAACGACCAGACGCGGACGCTCCGCCGTACCCGAGAGATTCTTGCGAATCCGGATGTGACGGCGCTTGATCGCGGCGCGCTTGTAGGCGTCGCCCTTGAGGATCTTCTGCCCGTATGCCATGGCTTACTTACCCGCCTTTCCGACCTTGCGGCGGATGACTTCGCCCTCGTACTTGACGCCCTTGGCCTTGTACGGGTCGGGCTTGCGCAGCTTGCGGATGTTGGCCGCAACCTCGCCGACCTTCTGCTTGTCGATGCCCTCGACCGAGAAACGGGTCGGGGACTCCACCTTGAAGGTGATGCCCTCGGGGGCCTCGACCAGGATCGGGTGGCTGTAGCCGAGGGAGAACTCCAGGTTCGAACCCTTGGCGAGCACGCGGTAACCGACACCGCTGATCTCGAGCTTCTTCACGTAACCCTGGGTCACGCCGGTGATCATGTTCGCCACCAGCGTGCGGGACAGGCCGTGCAGGGCCTTGCTCTGACGCTCTTCGTTGGGGCGGGTGACGTTCAGAACGCCGTCCTCACCCTTGGCGATGTCGATCGGTGCCACGACGGTGTGAGTCAGCGAGCCCTTCGGGCCCTTGACCGAGACCGTACGGCCGTCGATGGTGACGTCCACGCCGGCGGGAACCGCGATGGGGAGCTTGCCGATGCGCGACATAGCTGTTTCCTCCGTTCCCTTCCGCTACCAGACGTAGGCGAGGACTTCCCCACCCACGCCCTTCTTGCCGGCCTGCTTGTCGGTGAGGAGCCCGTGCGACGTGGAGATGATCGCCACGCCCAGGCCGCCCAGCACCTTCGGCAGGTTGGTGGACTTCGCGTACACCCGGAGACCGGGCTTGGAGATCCGCTTGATGCCCGCGATGGAGCGCTCACGGTTCGGGCCGAACTTCAGCTCGAGGACGAGGTTCTTGCCGACCTCGGCGTCCTCGGTCTTCCAGCCCGTGATGAAGCCCTCCTGCTGGAGGATCTCCGCGATGTGAGACTTGATCTTGGACGCCGGCATCGACACGGAGTCGTGGTACGCCGAGTTCGCGTTCCGCAGACGCGTAAGCATGTCTGCGATCGGATCAGTCATGGTCATGAATTGGCCTTCGGCCTCTCTCGCCGGGGTTTCCTGGTGCGCCATCCCTCTCCCCGATCCGAGACGGGACGGGTGCGGCGCGGTGGACCTACGGCGTAGTAAGTCGTTTAGGGCGTGGCAGACGCCCAACCCCACAAGCCTAAGGCATGCGAGGGTGGGCCTCTGCCGACCCAGATGCTTACCGAGAGCCTGAGTAACCCGGGATTACCGGACTACCAGGAGCTCTTGGTCACGCCCGGCAGCTCGCCACGGTGAGCCATCTCACGAAGGCACACGCGGCAGAGGCCGAACTTGCGGTACACGGAGTGCGGGCGGCCGCAGCGCTGGCAGCGGGTGTAGCCACGCACACCGAACTTGGGCTTGCGAGCAGCCTTAGCGATCAGAGCCTTCTTCGCCATCTCGCTCACGCCTCCTTGAAGGGGAAGCCGAGGTGACGAAGGAGCGCGCGGCCCTCAGCGTCGTTGGTCGCCGTGGTCACCACGGTGATGTCCATACCCCGGACGCGGTCGATCTTGTCCTGGTCGATCTCGTGGAACATGACCTGCTCCGTGAGACCGAAGGTGTAGTTGCCACGGCCGTCGAACTGCTTGGGGGACAGACCACGGAAGTCGCGGATGCGCGGCAGCGCGAGCGACAGGGTGCGGTCCAGGAACTCCCACATGCGGTCGCCACGGAGCGTGACGTGGGCACCGATCGGCTGGCCCTCACGCAGCTTGAACTGCGCGATGGACTTGCGGGCCTTGGTGACGGCCGGCTTCTGACCGGTGATCGTGGTGAGGTCCTTGATGGCACCCTCGATCAGCTTGGAGTCGCGGGCGGCGTCGCCCACACCCATGTTGACCACGATCTTGACGAGGCCGGGGACCTGCATGACGTTCTCGTAGGAGAACTCCTCACGCAGCTTGCCCGAGATCTCCTCGCGGTACTTCGTCTTCAGACGCGGAGTGGTGGTGGTAGCCATCAGATGTCCTCACCCGTCCGCTTGGCAACGCGGATCTTGTTGCCCTCGTCGTCGAAGCGGTAACCGACGCGCGTGACGACCTTGTTGCCGTCCTTCTCCACGACCAGCTGGACGTTGGAGATGTGGATCGGGGCCTCGGTGGTCACGATGCCGCCGGCCTGCGAACCGCGAGCGGTCGGCCCGGCCTTGGTGTGCTTCTTGACCCGGTTGACACCCTCGACCAGGACGCGGTCCTCGCGGGGGAAGGCCGCGATGACCTTGCCCTGCTTGCCCTTGTCCTTACCGGTGATGACCTGGACCAGGTCGCCCTTCTTGATCTTCATGCTCACAGCACCTCCGGCGCGAGGGAGATGATCTTCATGAACTTCTTCTCGCGCAGCTCACGGCCCACCGGGCCGAAGATACGGGTGCCGCGGGGGTCGCCGTCGTTCTTCAGAATGACGGCGGCGTTCTCGTCGAAGCGGATGTACGAGCCGTCCGGACGGCGGCGCTCCTTGACGGTGCGAACGATGACGGCCTTGATGACGTCACCCTTCTTCACGTTGCCGCCGGGGATCGCGTCCTTGACGGTGGCGACGATGACGTCACCGATGCCCGCGTAGCGGCGACCGGAGCCACCGAGTACACGGATGCAAAGGATTTCCTTCGCACCAGTGTTGTCGGCGACGCGCAGTCGCGACTCCTGCTGGATCACGTCTATCTCCTGATTGTCTGCCGGTTCCCGGCAGGGGCCCCCTCACCAAGGAGGTGGAGCCCCTGCCGAGCCTGGCGGAACTGACCTGCGGGTTTGCCCGCAGGAATTACTTGGCCTTCTCGAGGACCTCGACGACGCGCCAGCGCTTCGTCGCGGACAGCGGCCGGGTCTCCATGAGGAGGACGCGGTCGCCGACACCCGCGGCGTTCTGCTCGTCGTGAGCCTTGAGCTTGCTGGTACGACGGATGACCTTGCCGTACAGCGCGTGGGTCACGCGGTCCTCGACGGCGACGACGACGGTCTTGTCCATCTTGTCGCTGACGACCAGACCCTGACGGGTCTTGCGGAAGCCGCGGGCGGCCTTCGTCTCTTCAGTCACGTTGCTCTCGCTCATCAGGCGCTCTCCACCGTCTCGATGCCCAGCTCGCGCTCACGCATCAGGGTGTAGATCCGCGCGATGTCCTTGCGGACGGCCTTGAGCCGACCGTGGTTCTCGAGCTGGCCCGTCGCCGCCTGGAAGCGGAGGTTGAACAGCTCTTCCTTGGCTTCGCGGAGCTTCGCCAGAAGCTCCTCGTCACCCAGTTCGCGCAGCTCGGACGCCTTGGTACCGGCCGACATCACGCTTCACCTGCCTCGCGCTTGACGATCCGGCACTTCATCGGCAGCTTGTGGGCCGCACGGGTCAGCGCCTCACGGGCGATCTTCTCGTTGGGGTAGGACAGCTCGAACATGACCCGGCCCGGGTGCACGTTCGCGATCCACCACTCCGGGGAACCCTTACCGGAACCCATGCGGGTCTCGGCCGGCTTCTTCGTGAGCGGGCGGTCCGGGTAGATGTTGATCCAGACCTTGCCGCCACGCTTGATGTGGCGGGTCATCGCGATACGGGCCGCCTCGATCTGGCGGTTGGTCACGTACGCGGGCGTGAGGGCCTGGATGCCGTACTCGCCGAACGCAACCTGCGTACCGCCCTTGGCCATGCCACGGCGCTTCGGGTGGTGCTGCTTGCGGTGCTTGACCCTACGGGGGATCAGCATTTCGGTCAGGCCTCCGTTCCGGTGCTCTCAGCCGGAGCGGCAGCGGCGGGCGCGTCGGCCTTGGGAGCCTCGGCGGCCGGAGCCGACTGCTGCTGCGGCTTGCGCCCACGACGCTCGCCACCGCGGCCACCGCGGGCCGGGCGGTCGCTGCCGCCACGGGCCGGACGGTTACCGGCGCGGGCGGCCGCGTTCTCGGCGCGGACCTCGGCGATGTTCTTGACGTCGCCCTTGTAGATCCAGACCTTCACGCCGATGCGGCCGAAGGTCGTCTTGGCCTCGAAGAAGCCGTAGTCCACGTTCGCGCGGAGCGTGTGCAGGGGCACACGGCCCTCGCGGTAGAACTCCGAGCGGGACATCTCGGCGCCACCGAGGCGGCCACCGCACTGGATCTTGATGCCCTTGGCGCCGGCCTTCATCGTGCCCTGCATGCTCTTGCGCATGGCGCGACGGAAGGAGACGCGGGAGGACAGCTGCTCGGCGACGGCCTGGGCCACCAGCTGAGCGTCCGTCTCGGGGCTCTTGACCTCGAGGATGTTCAGCTGGACCTGCTTGCCGGTCAGCTTCTCCAGGTCACCGCGGATGCGGTCGGCCTCGGCGCCACGGCGGCCGATGACGATGCCGGGACGAGCGGTGTGGATGTCCACACGCACGCGGTCACGGGTGCGCTCGATCTCCACCTTCGAGATGCCGGCGCGCTCCATGCCGGACGTCATCATCCGACGGATGGCGACGTCTTCCTTGACGTAGTCCTTGTACAGCTTGTCGGCGTACCAACGCGACTTGAAGTCGGTCGTGACACCGAGCCGGAACCCGTGCGGGTTTACCTTCTGGCCCATTACCGGGTTCCTTCCTTGCTGCTGACGACCACGGTGATGTGGCTGGTCCGCTTGCGGATCCGGTAGGCACGGCCCTGGGCGCGCGGCCGGAACCGCTTCAGGGTCGGGCCCTCGTCGACGTAGGCCTCGGAGATGAAGAGGCTGTCGGCGTCGGTGTGGTCGTAGTTGTGCGCGGCGTTGGCGATGGCGCTGTCCAGCACCTTGCCGACCGGCACGCTCGCGGCCTGCGGGGCGAAACGCAGGACCGCCTGAGCCTCCGTGGCATCCATGCCACGGATGAGGTCCACCACGCGGCGGGCCTTCATGGGCGTGACGCGGATGTACCGCGCCTGGGCCCTGGCTTCCATGGTTGTCCCTTCAGTGTTTGTCATGATCATTCACACCCCGCTGACTAGCGGCGCTTCGACTTCCGGTCGTCCTTGACGTGACCCCGGAAGGTGCGCGTCGGCGAGAACTCGCCGAGCTTGTGGCCGACCATGGACTCGGTGACAAACACCGGGATGTGGGTCTTGCCGTTGTGCACCGCGATCGTGTGGCCGAGCATCGCCGGGACGATCATCGAGCGACGGGACCAGGTCTTGATGACGTTCTTGGAACCGGCTTCGTTCTGCGTGTCCACCTTCTTGATCAGGTGGTCGTCGACGAAGGGTCCCTTCTTCAAGCTACGAGGCATCTCAACCCGTCCTTAGCGCTTCTTGTTCGTCTTGCGGCGGCGGACGATGTACTTGTTCGACGCCTTCTTGGGCGAACGAGTACGGCCTTCCTTCTTGCCCCACGGGGACACGGGGTGACGACCACCGGAGGTCCGGCCCTCACCACCACCGTGCGGGTGGTCCACCGGGTTCATGACCACACCACGGACGGTCGGGCGAACGCCCAGCCACCGCTTACGGCCCGCCTTGCCCCAGTTGATGTTCGACTGCTCGGCGTTGCCGACCTCGCCGACGGTGGCGCGGCAGCGCACGTCGACCAGGCGGATCTCTCCGGACGGCATGCGCAGGTGGGCCATCTGGCCCTCCTTCGCGAGCAGCTGCACGGAGGCACCGGCGGAACGGGCGAACTTGGCACCGCCACCGGGACGGAGCTCGATCGCGTGGATCGTGGTACCGACCGGGATGTTGCGGAGCGCCAGGTTGTTGCCCGGCTTGATGTCGGCCCCGGGACCGTTCTCGACGCGGTCACCCTGCTGCAGGTTGCGCGGGGCGAGGATGTAGCGCTTCTCGCCGTCGGCGTAGTGCAGCAGCGCGATGCGCGCGGTGCGGTTGGGGTCGTACTCGATGTGCGCGACCTTCGCCGGCACGCCGTCCTTGTCGTGCCGACGGAAGTCGATCACACGGTAGGCGCGCTTGTGTCCGCCACCCTGGTGGCGAACGGTCACACGACCGGCGTTGTTACGGCCGCCCTTGCTGTGCAGCGGGCGGACCAGCGACTTCTCCGGCGTGGACCGCGTGACCTCGACGAAGTCGGCGACGCTGGAGCCACGACGGCCCGGCGTAGTCGGCTTGTACTTGCGGATTCCCATTTCTCAGTCCTCGTCCGATATCGGACGATCCGACCCGCTTACGCGGTCGGACCGCCGAAGATGTCGATACGGTCGCCCTCGGCAAGGGTCACGATCGCGCGCTTGCTGTCGGCACGCTTGCCGAAGCCCGTGCGGGTGCGCTTGCGCTTGCCCTGGCGGTTGATCGTGTTGACCCCGGTGACCTTGACCGAGAAGACCGCCTGGACGGCTTCCTTGATCTGGGTCTTGTTGGAGCCCGGCGCGACGATGAACGTGTACTTGTTCTCGTCGAGGAGCGCGTAGCTCTTCTCCGACACGACCGGCTTCAGCAGCACGTCACGGGGGTCCGTGAACGCCTTGCTGGCGGGGGTCACGACGGTGTTCTTGCCCTCGGCCTCGTGGCGACGCGCCTTGGCGACGCGCGCGGCCTTGGCGGCCTTGGCCGCCTTGGGGGCGATGCTCGGGTGACGCGTAGCCATCAGGCTTCGCTCCCTTCGGTGGCAGTGGCCTGACCGGCAGGCGCGCCGGACACGAAGGACTCGAAGGCGGCCTGGGTGAAGACCACGTCGTCCGAGACGAGAACGTCGTACGTGTTCAGCTGGCCCGGCTCCAGGATGTGGATCTGGGGCAGGTTGCGGGCGGACAGCCACGCGGCCTCGTCGGCGCGGTCGACGACCAGGAGCAGGTTCTTGCGCTCCGAGATCTTGCCGAACAGCGTCCGGGCGGCCTTCGTGGACGGGTTGTCGCCCTCGATGACGCCGGTGACGACGTGGATGCGGTTGTGGCGGGCCCGGTCGGTGAGGGCGTGGCGCAGGGCCGCGGCCTTCATCTTCTTCGGGGTCCGCTGCGAGTAGTCACGCGGCTGCGGGCCGTGGACGACGCCACCGCCGGCGAACTGCGGCGCACGGGTCGAACCCTGGCGGGCGCGGCCGGTGCCCTTCTGGCGGTACGGCTTCTTGCCGCCACCACGGACCTCGCCGCGACGCTTGGTCTTGTGCGTGCCCTGGCGGGCAGCGGCGTTCTGCGCGACGACGACCTGGTGGATCAGCGGGATGCTGATCTTCTCCACGCCGAAGATCTCCGCGGGGAGCTCGACGCTTCCGGTCTTCTCGCCTGCAGGCGAAAGGATGTCAACAGTGCTCATCGGTTACCTCAGGCCCCCTTGGCCGCGGTGCGGACCAGGACGAGGCCGCCGTTCGGACCGGGAATGGCGCCCTTGATGAGCAGCAGACCCTTCTCCGCGTCAACGGCGTGGACGGTCAGGTTCTGGGTGGTGACCCGCTCGTTGCCCATGCGGCCCGCCATGCGCATGCCCTTGAAGACACGGCCGGGGGTGGCACAGCCACCGATGGATCCGGGCATGCGGTGCACACGGTGGGCACCGTGCGACGCCTTGCCACCCTTGAAGTTGTGGCGCTTCATGACGCCGGCGAAGCCCTTGCCCTTGCTCTTCGCGGTGACGTCGACCTTCACGCCGGACTCGAAGGCCTCAGCGGTGATCTCCTGGCCGAGGGTGTAGTCGCTGGCACCAGCGGTACGGATCTCGACGAGGTGGCGACGGGGGGTGACGTCGGCCTTGGCGAAGTGGCCCTTGAGGGGCTTGTTCACCTTGCGCGGGTCGATCTCGCCGAAGGCGATCTGGACCGACTCGTAGCCGTCGACGTCGTTCGTGCGGACCTGGGTGACGACGTTGGGGCCGGCCTTGACGACGGTGACCGGAACAACACGGTTGTTCTCGTCCCACACCTGCGTCATGCCGAGCTTCTCGCCCAGGATGCCCTTGATCTGCTTGGTCATCTTCAGATCACCGCCCTCAGAGCTTGATCTCGATGTCGACACCGGCCGGGAGGTCGAGTCGCATCAGAGAGTCAACGGTCTTGGGGGTCGGGTCGAGGATGTCGATGAGGCGCTTGTGCGTGCGCATCTCGAAGTGCTCGCGCGAGTCCTTGTACTTGTGCGGCGACTTGATGACGCAGTACACGTTCTTCTCAGTGGGCAGCGGCACCGGGCCCGCGACCGACGCACCAGTACGCGTCACCGTCTCGACGATCTTCTTCGCCGAGGAGTCGATGACCTCGTGGTCGTAGGCCTTGAGCCGGATGCGGATCTTCTGTCCCGCCATGGCTACTCAGTAGTCCTGTCTCTCGTAACGCTCTGGACCCGGCTGCCCTTGTGTCTCCACGCCCCGCCTCCGACCCACGCGGTCGGGCGTGTCGCACTCTCGCTGACACAGATGTCCCTTGTTCGAACATCCCTGCCCTGGGAGGTGCGGGCCCTTCCGGAACCGCGGACCGGGGGCGAGAAGCCCACCGGGTGCCTGGCCGGTACCCCGCTGACACTTCCCGGAAGATTCCCGTACGTCCGCCCCTGAACAGGGACGACGAGTACTGTGGGACTCGCTTCCGGTCCTCCCGGCGGGAGGCGCGCAGCATCGGCACTCGACCGAGCAACCCCGCTAGTCTGCCATACGGGGGGTTGCGCTGGCCAATCGAAGCGGGTGACTGTACCCCACAGCGGCGGGGGGTACACCTCACGGGCGGCCGACCTGCCTCGTCGGTCAGACGCCCACGGGTCGGGAGCGGCGTGACCGAACGGTGCTCCGACCGGACGAGCCGGGCCTCGAGGTCTGCGCCCCTGTCTCACCTGGCCCGTGCCCTGCTTGGGCTTGGACGACCGGTGCGGGTCCACACAGTCGACCAAAATCAGGCAACCTCCGGAAACTCGGCCTCCAGGAGCCAGTACTCACTTCCCTCAGCGCCGACGGCGAGGGCGCGGTGACCACGCAGTGACCTGGCGATGAAGAGAAGCTCACCCGGCTGGTCCTCGGTGGCCGAGACCGACGTGCGCTCGGTCAGCCTCACCTGGACCCATCCCAACTCCATACCGGCGGCGGCCAGAAATGAACCGTCCCCGGCCACGATCCCCCCGGCCATCGCACGCGCTTTCCATCGCTGGTCCACGACCCTGCTCGCGTCGGCCTCGCCCCGACGGATGCGCTCGACAGGCTCGGCATCGAGGTGCACCACGCTACGGAAGACCTCCGGGACTGTCGGCCCACCCTGTCCCTCATACATTCCCAGCACCTCGAGGCCGGCATTCCGCAAGCGGGATTCGACTTTCTCATTCACTACGCGAACCTTCTCTGTCAGTTCTGGAAAAAGAAATGTTGGTCCCCGCCGGGTTTGTCCAGCGCCCTAGAGGCGAGGCTCCGCTACGGCCACTCTCCGCCGTCGTCCTCCGCGTCAGCGGCATAGTCGCGTACCACCACGACAAGTTGGACTGGAACATCGGTGTCGTCGTGCTTGGCGCCGGCCAGGACGACCTTGTCCGCGACCCGCCACGCAGAATGCTCGATGTAGTCCGCGCCATTCGTCAGGTCCTCGTCGGAGCTCTCCAGTCTGGCTCCGAGGTGTCCTGACTTCAATTGCGCCACGAGACCAGGAAGCCTCGCGGAAGCCGCGTCGTAGAGGTCGTCAAAATAGGTGTCAGGGTCAGGTCGTTCGTCATCGACGTCGCGGTGCCAGACCGTGAACTCCACCTGTACCGCGGGCCCGTCTCCCTGGATCCACACCCGGGCGTCGCCGCGTCGCCAGGCCGTCGCCCATTCCTTCGCAGGATTCCGGCGCTCACCCGTCCAGCCCCCGGCATCGAGCACGGCTGCCACCTCCGGTCCGGAGAGTTCATCGAGTTCGGACAGCCGGTTCAGTTCCGCACTTATGTCAGTCATGTACTCATTCCGTGAATCGCCAGGTATCCCATTTGCCCGCTAAATACGAAGCGATTGTCCGTCTCTTGAGCCAGAGGGGCAGTCGTCGGAACGGCACGAAGGTCATGGTGTCGGCGATGGCGTACCCGGCGATGCCTCCGCGGCCGGGGCCCGCCGCCCGCAGCGCGGCGTACAACTCTGGCGTCAACTCGCCGTTGAGCCGGGCCGCGGTGCCCGCTGCGGTGTAGGCGAAGCCGCGCTGGGCTGCATCCGGCAACTTCATGGCGCGGATGATCCGCGGCGATGCCTCCTGCAGTGGGCAGTTGAAGGCCAACCCGATCGCCGCGGTGCCGAGGCTTCGCTCTCCTCTTTCGAATGCCGCGTCCCATTCGGCGGGGTCGTCGATGCCGAGTAGGCCCTCGCCCGTTTCCCAGTTCGGTTCGGCTGTCACGGTGCGCTCGGGCCCTTTCGCACGGTCGTCGGCCGGTTCCTCCTGGTGATGCGCTCCATCGCCTGGTCCGGGGAGGCGGCCAGCAGCCAGACGTCGTCCATGCCCTCGTACACCGCACCGTCCTCGGCCATGGTCAGGTGCGAGTTGCGGCGGCCGTGCATGCCGATGGGGTAGAGGGCCGCACCCGCCCGGTCGGACAGGTCTTCGATGATCTCCGTGTCCCAGAAGGCCAGCAAGGGGTCCAGGGAGAACTCCCTCCACGGCATCTCGTCCCATGGCTCGCGGTGCGGGACTCGCAGTGCGCCGAATTCCGCCAGGAAGCGGCGAGCGGCGTCGTGGAGTTCGAAACCGCCGGTCTCCAGCAGGAGGCTCTCCCAGGTGTCCGTGGGGACGGCTCTGCCGGGAGACCAGCCGGCCGCCCGCAGCACCCGGTCCGTCTCCGCCGGCCAGCGGGGCGACGTGGTGTCCGGGGCGGGGTCCACCGTGTCCACGCGCCGCCAGAAGGCGTGGTCGTCCGCTGCGCCTCCGCTCGGCTTCCAGAGCGCGGACGCGGTGGCCTGCATGTCCACCAGGCGGTCCAAAGCCTGGTCCGTGGTCGTGGAAAGGAACTCCGCCCGGTCGCGCAGCAGGTGGAGTGACCCGTCCTCGCCGAGGCCCAGGAGTGTGGCGCCTTCGTCCGCCGTGCCCACGGGGTAGAGGGGCGCGCCCGCTTCGCGGCTCGCCCTCGCGAAGCGTTCGTCCTGCCACTCGGCCGTCAGAGGGTCGAAGCTGATGGCCGACGAGGTGGCGATCGTGTCGGCCGGCCAGCCGTACGTCACCAGGCCGCCGAACTCGGCGAGGAACCGGCGCGCGGCCTCGTGAGGTGCGAAGCCGCCGCGCTCGCGCAGGACCGACTCCCAGGTGACCGTCGGCACCGCGCGGCCCGGGCGCCAGCCCGCTCTGCGCAGCACGGTCTCCGTGCGCGTCGACCATCGCTGACTCATGGGGTGAGGGGTCAGTCCGCGAACCGGAACGAAGACGTGATCGCGTCGAAGATGTCGAAGAAGGAGTCCGCCAGGTCGAGGACCTGGCTGCTGCCCGCCACCAGGGCGACCTTGCCCTCCTGGCCGGGGACCGGGATGTACGTCTGCATGAGGACCGCGCGGACCGTGCGGTTCAGGGCGTCGTCCGGGACCGGGATGTCCTCCACGCCCTGGGTGCGGGCGGCGGGGCCCACGCCGGGGATGTCGACCGTGGTGACCTTGCGCCAGGAGTCGCCGGGCTTCTTCGGTTCCTTGACGGCGAGTTGCGAGGCTATGGCGGCCGGGTCGGTGGGGAGGGGGTCGCCGGACGACGTGCGGCCACCTACCAACGACACCGTCACCGAGCCCGTGATCGGGGTGTCGCCGCCGAAGCTCTCCGCCATGCAGCCGCAGTACAGGGCGCCCGACTTCCACGCGTCCGAGGCCGCCTTCTGGAGGAAGGTGACGTACGCGGAGCGGGAGGGGGCCAGCTCCGGGTGCCTGCGGACGCGGTCGTCGACCATGCGGCGGATCGAGTCGTCCCGGGACTCCGGGCGGACGTCGAACTCCCACCAGGACTCCGGCACCTTGATCCGGAACCCGCCTCGCTCGACGGTCAGTGCCTCCGTGTAACGGGCCATGACGTAACCGGCCTCCCCGTTCGTCGTTCGATGATCCGTGCCGCCATCGTCCCACCGTTCGAGTGGCCGGGAGGAGCGGCAGATGTCGCCGGACGGCGCTCGCGTCAGATAATCGCCCCCCCGTTTGGAGCAAAATCTGTCGTGACCGCTGTAGACATGCGGCAGCACCTGGGGTTAGTCTCCTCGTGTAGCCAAGAAGTCAGTGAGGCGCGGCAGAGACGAACTGCCCGCATGTGAGAAGCACGCAGGACCGGTAACACCGAGAGGTACGACAGAGAGAAGGAGGAGGACGCCATCAGGATCGCCCGGGCGAGAACGTTCTCACCGGGTACCGCAGGCCCCGGAACGGAAGGTGGTCCCACGGTCACGCATCCGCGATCCCTTGTCCGCCCGCCCCTCGACGAGGGCCGGAGCGGAAACAGAAGGCCGGCAGTGCAGTAAGCCGGCAGATGGTGTTACAAATCCCTCGGGGCCTTGGTGCCGTACGGCACCAAGGCCCCTCGACGCATTCCGCCAACAGAGGTGCAGATGACCGCAGACACACCGCTCGACCGACTCGACGACGACGACTACCCCGCGTACACCATGGGACGGGCGGCCGAGATGCTCGGCACCACGCCCGCCTTCCTGCGGGCCCTCGGCGAAGCCCGGCTGATCACGCCCCTGCGCTCCGAGGGCGGCCACCGTCGCTACTCCCGCTACCAGCTGCGTATCGCCGCTCGCGCCCGCGAGATGGTTGACCAGGGAACTCCCATCGAGGCGGCTTGCCGCATCATCATCCTGGAAGACCAGCTCGAAGAGGCCCAGCGCATCAACGACGAGCTGCGGCGCCGCGATGCCGGGACCGCCGCGGACACGGCCGGGAGTGCTCGTCCTGCCCGCTGATACCACCGAATGGTCCGCCCGGCCGGACCGGCGGATAAAATCCGTTCTCATGCAGAAGCCTGACGAGCTGCTCATCGACATCGCCGCCCTCGTGGAGTCCGGGCAGAGCAGCCAGATGTCCCTGACCGTGGTCACCCACGGTGCCGTCATCACCGGCCGCCTGGCCCCCGAGAGGGTCTGGAGGCGGCGGGTGTCGGAAGTGCTGACGGACTCAGCCGACCTGGGCGACTTCTCCGCCGTCTTCGACGGTCAAGCGGAGAAGGCCGGGCCACCCACGCACCTGCACTTCCATGTCGCCCGGATCCTCCAGGGCACCATGGGAATCCCGGAAACGGGCGGTATGTACCGCGTGGCGATCGAGGACGTCAGTGCCTGGACCGTGGGTGACTTCAGCTACTCCGACCACTGAACCCGGTCCCCGTCGGGCGGGGTGGGTGATTTCTCAGACCACGCCCTGCGCCAGCATCGCGTCCGCCACCCTCTCGAAGCCCGCGATGTTGGCGCCGGTGACGTAGTCGCCCGGGGCTCCGTAGCGGGTGGCGGTCTCGTGGCAGGTGGTGTGGATGTTGGTCATGATGTCCGCGAGTTCGTCCTCGACGCGGGCCGCCGGCCAGGACGTGCGGGCGTGGTTCTGGGCCATCTCCAGGGCGCTGACCGCGACACCGCCGGCGTTGGCCGCCTTGCCGGGGCCGAAGGCGACGCCGGCGGACTGGAGGAGGTGGACGGCGTCCGGGGTGGTCGGCATGTTGGCGCCCTCGGAGACCGCCTTCACGCCGTTGCGGATCAGAGCCGTCGCGCCCTCGGCGCCGAGTTCGTTCTGCGTGGCCGACGGGAGGGCGACGTCCGCCGGGACCTCCCAGACGCTGCCGCCGGGGACGAAGCGGGCGGAGGCGCCGCGGCGTTCGGCGTACGTGTCGACGCGGCCGCGTTCGACCTCCTTGACCTGCTTGAGCAGGTCCACGTCGATGCCCTTCTCGTCGACCACGTAGCCGGACGAGTCCGAGCAGGTGACCGGGTTCGCGCCCAGGGCGGTCAGCTTCTCGATGGTGTAGATCGCGACGTTGCCCGAGCCGGACACCACGGTCGTCTGGCCCTCCAGGTCCTCGCCGCGCTCGCGCAGCATCGCCGCCGCGAAGAGGACGTTGCCGTAGCCGGTCGCCTCCGGACGGATCAGGGAGCCGCCCCAGCCCGCGCCCTTGCCGGTGAGGACGCCGGCCTCCCAGCGGTTGGTGATGCGGCGGTACTGGCCGAAGAGGTAGCCGATCTCGCGGCCGCCCACGCCGATGTCGCCGGCCGGCACGTCGGTGTGCTCGCCGATGTGCCGGTACAGCTCGGTCATGAACGACTGGCAGAAGCGCATGACCTCAGCGTCACTGCGCCCGCGCGGGTCGAAGTCGCTGCCGCCCTTGCCACCGCCGATGCCCAGGCCGGTCAGGGCGTTCTTGAAGATCTGCTCGAAGCCCAGGAACTTGATGACGCCCAGGTTCACCGAGGGGTGGAAGCGCAGGCCGCCCTTGTACGGGCCCAGCGCGCTGTTGAACTCGACGCGGAAGCCCCGGTTCACGTGCACCCGGCCCCTGTCGTCCTGCCACGGGACCCGGAAGACGATCTGGCGCTCCGGCTCCACCAGCCGCTCCACCAGCCCCGGCTCGGCGTACTCGGGGCGTGCCTCGAGTACCGGCGCGAGCGTCTCCAGGACCTCGCGGGCCGCCTGGTGGAACTCGGGCTGGGCCGGGTTGCGGTGCTCGATCTCCGTGAGGAGGCGGGCAAGCGTGGTCTTCGTGTCGGGTCGCGTCGTCGTCACGTGGACCTCTCTGGTATCGGTGGCACCGTTCCGGGTCAGTGTTACGTGCAGGTAAACGTCCTGGCCAGCACCTGGCCACGGTATGAGACGAAGCCCTCCCCGGCCGTCACGCCCCGCCGCCGCCCCCAACGTCCGTGCCCGTGCCCGTGCCCAGCATCGCCGCCGTGAGGACGTTCCCGGCGACGCCCCAGCCGCCGTCCGGGACCTCCTCGACGAGGACGACGGTGGTGGGGCGGGCGCGTTCCCCGTATATCTCCGCGTAGAGGTCCGTGGTGCGCTCGATCAGCTTCTTCTTGTCGGCCGCGGTGAGGGTGCCCGCGGGGACCTTGAACTCGGCGAAGGGCATGTCAGACCAGCCCTCCGTTGGCGCGCAGGACCTGACCGTTCACCCAGTGACCCGCCGGGCTGCCCAGGAAGGCCACCACCTCGGCGATGTCCTCGGGGCTGCCCAGCCGCTCCAGCGGGGGGATCTTCGCGAGGCGGTCGATCTGCTCGGGGGTCTTGCCGTCCAGGAAGAGATCGGTCGCCGTCGGGCCGGGCGCGACCGTGTTCACGGTGACGTCCCGGCCGCGCAGTTCCCGCGCCAGGATCAGCGTCACCCCCTCCACCGCCGCCTTGCTCGCCACGTACGCCCCGTACTCGGGGAACTGCGTGCCGACCACGGAGGTCGAGAAGGTCACCAGCGAGCCGCCCGCGCGCAGCCGCCGGGCGGCCTGCTGGGCGACGACGAAGGTGCCGCGGATGTTGGTGCGGTGCATGGCGTCGAGGGCCGCCAGGCCCAGGTCGGCGACGGTCGACAGGGTCATCCGGCCGGCGGCGTTCACCACCACGTCCACCCCGCCGTACTCCCGCTCCGCCCGGTCGAACAGCGCGGCGACCTCCTTCTCGTCCGCCACGTCGGCCTGTACGGCGACCGCCCGGCCGCCGGCCGCGGTGATCGCCGCGACCGTCTCCTCGGCGGACGCCGCGTCGCGTGCGTAGTTCACGACGACCGCCAGGCCGTCCCGTGCGAGCTTATGGGAGACGGCCCGGCCGATGCCGCGGGAGCCTCCGGTGACGACGGCGACCCGGGGGCCGGGGGCCGGGTCGTGCCGGGTGGGCTGTGTGCTCGTTGTCATGTCGGTCATGTCTTCACCCTGCGCCGCCCCGGCCCACGCAACCAGGGGATGTCATCCCCTGGGTGGGCGACCCGGCCGGGCGCAGAATGGGTGCATGGGCGCCGTGAACCACACCGAGCTGGGAGCCTTCCTCCGGTCCCGGCGTGAACGCATCCGGCCGGCCGACGTGGGGCTGTCCTCCGGGCCGCGCCGCCGGGTCCCCGGGCTGCGCCGCGAGGAGGTCGCCCAGCTCGCCGGGGCTTCGGTGGACTACTACAACGAGCTGGAGCGGGGTGCCGGGTCTCAGCCGTCGGAGCAGATGATCGCCGCGCTGGCGCGGGCGCTGCGGCTCTCCGCCGACGAGCGGGACTACCTCTACCGGCTCGCCGACCGGCCGGTGCCCGTGCAGGGCGGGGCCGCCTCGCACATCCACCCCGGCATGCTCGACCTGCTCGGCCGGATGACCTCGACCCCGGCCCAGGTGATCACCGACCTGCACGTCACCCTCGTACAGAATCCGCTGGCCGTGGCGCTGCTCGGGGACCAGTCCGGGCTGCGGGGGCCAAGGGCCAGCTTCGTGCACCGCTGGTTCACCGAGCCCGCGGCGCGGGAGCTGTATCCCGAGGCCGACCACGAGAGCCAGTCCCGCGCCTTCGTCGCCGACCTGCGGGCCGCCGCCGCGCGCAGGGACGCGCGGGATCCGGAGGCCGGCTCCATGATCCGTACGCTGCTCGACGTCTCACCCGAGTTCGCCGCGCTGTGGGCCGACCACGACGTCGCCTTCCGGCGCGACGACCGCAAACGGCTCAACCACCCCACGCTGGGCCTGATCGAGGTCAACTGCCTCAACCTGTTCAGCGAGGACGGGCGTCAGCGGCTGCTCTGGTTCACACCGGCGGTGGGGACGGAGAGCGCCGGGCTGCTGGAGCTGCTGGCGGTCGTCGGGACGCAGGAGGTCGCACCGTCCGCGGTCAGTCCTGCGACGCGTACGGCAGGAAGGTCGCCCAGGCGGTCGGGGTGAGCGCCAGGCGGGGGCCCGCTTCCACGTGCTTGGAGTCGCGGACGTGGATCGTGCCGGGGGTCTTCGCGATCTCGACGCAGGAGTTGCCGTCGTTGCCGCCGCTGTAGCTGCTCTTGAACCAGACCAGTTCGGTCATGCGGGTCACTTCTCGCCCAGCAGTCGTGCTGACGGCAGGAAGGTCGCCCAAGCGGCAGGAGCGAGTGCCAGGTGCGGGCCGCCCTCGGCGCACTTCGAGTCGCGGACGTGGATCGTGCCGGGGGCCTTCGCGATCTCGACGCATGATTCGCCGTCCGTGCCGCCGCTGTAGCTGCTCTTGAACCACGCCAGTTCGGCCTCGCGGATCATGTTTCTCCCAGCAGTTGTTCGATGAAGGCCAGCGACTCTCGAGGCGAGAGCGCCTGTGCTCGGATCGTGCTATACCGCAGCTCGACGATTCGCAGTTGTTTCGGGTCAGTGATCGGCCGTCCATTGAACGCTCCGTCGGAGCGTGCGACCACTGCACCGTCCTGGAACTTCAACAACTCGATCCTGCCGTCCAGCCCGGGGTGGGCGTCCGTGTTCGTCGGCATGACTTGGAGCGTTACGTGGTGCAACCGCCCTACCTCCAGCAGGCGTTCGAGCTGTCGCCGCCACACCATTGTGCCTCCAACCTCCCGTCGCAGCGGCGCCTCTTCCAGCACGAAGTGCATCGACGGCGCGGGGTCGCGTTCGAAGACGGACTGCCGCGCCAACCGAGCGGCCACCATGCGCTCCACGTCATCCGGGGAGTACGGCGGCTGCCGCGCCTCCATCAGAACGCGCGCATGCTCCGGCGTCTGCAGCAGCCCCGCGACGATGTTGCACTCGTACACACCGATCTCAACCGCGTTGGCCTCCAGCCTCCCCAGCTCCCGGATCTTCTTCGGATACCGGACCTTCTTCACGTCCTCCCACGCCGCCGCGATCAACCCACCCGCGTCCAGCACCGCGTCCGCCCTGTCCAGGTACTCCTGCCGGGGAATCCGCTTGCCGCCCTCGACCTTGTAGACGAGGTCCTCCCCGTACCCGACCGCCTCCCCGAAGTCGGCGGCCCGCATCCCCACCGCCTCGCGACGGAGCTTCAGCTGGCGCCCCACCGTGGCGATGACGGCGACGCCCCACTCGTCGTCGGGGTCCACCTCCCAGCCCGTCTCGCCCTGCTCGCCCGTCTCGACCGTCATCCCGCGCCCCTTCGTCGTACTGGCCGTGTCGCCCTCAGCGCCCTACCCGTACGCCCCGCCCCGACAGCCCCGACAGCGGTGGACAACCAGCGGACAGTGACTGTACGTACCCGCTGAGTCACTTCTCACCGTACGCACGCACCACCACGCTGAGTGACGTGAACCAGAAATCCGCCGAACTCACGACGCCCGTACGCAACTTCAGCGTGCAGCTCTCCCCCACGCCGCGCGGGGCGCGTCTCGCCCGTCTGCTCGCGGCCGAGCAGCTCCGGAGCTGGGGCCTGCCCCAGGACCCCGCACGCCAGCTCGTGGCCGAGCTGGCGGCCAACGCGGCGGAACACGGACGCGTCCCCGGGCGCGACTTCCGGCTCACGCTGTACGTCGTCGGCGACTTCCTGCGCATCGAGGTCACCGACACCCGGGGCGAGCGGCTCCCCTGCCCGCGGACGCCCGCCCCGGACGCGGAGTCGGGGCGCGGCCTGCTGCTCGTCGAGGCGCTGGCGCACCGGTGGGGTGTCGTGGAGGGGCGCTTTCCGCGGAAGACGGTGTGGGCCGAACTGAGCTGCACGGCAACGGAGTACACCCCGTGAAGGATCATGTCCGGCATGACCCACACCTCACGGCGTAACGTGCTCACCTTCCTCGCCGCCTCGGCCGCCACCGTCCCCCTGGCCGGCGCGGCCGTCGCGTCACCCGCGCGTGCCGCCGGGCAGGGCGCGGCCGCACCGGCGGTCGCGCCGACCGCCCTGACCGCGGCCCGCTCCTCCGTGACGACGGCGCCGCTGGGGCCCGACTGGTTCGGTCACCTCACCCTGGCGTCCCGGCTCACCGCCACCGTGCTGCCGGGCACCCCCGCCCGCACCGAGGTCACCTCCGGCGGCAGACGCGTCGCGCTGCTGACCCACGGGGCCCGCAGCGTCCTGGTGCCCGGCCCGCGGCGGACGTTCACCGAGAACAAGAAGCCGTTCGTGGACGACTTCGTCCGGACGCTGCCCGACCCGGCGCTGCCCGCGGCCGACCGGGCGTACTGGGGCACCTCTCCCGGCGGCGGGAGCTGGTCCACCCTCGGACCGGTGGACGCCGACTACTCGGTGAGACCGGGGGCCGGGGCCATCGCCCTCAGCACCGACTACGCCAGCCGTCACGCCACCCTGCGGGACGACGGGATCACCGACGTCGACGTGCGCTCCGTCGCGCGGTTCGACAAGGTGCCGACCGGTGACGCCTGCTCGTACGCCCTGTCGTTCGGGTACCAGGACACCCACAACAACTACCGGGCCCGGCTCTCCTTCACCACGTCCGGGGCGGTGCAGTTCCGGGTGGAGAAGGAGGTCGACGACACCGTCACCCAGCTCGCGGCGGAGGTGACGCTCGCCACCGGTGTGCCGGCCGGTACCGACTGGACGATACGGGTGCGGCGCGAGGGCACCGGGATCCGCGCCAAGGCCTGGCCCTCGGCCGGCGCCGAGCCCTCCGGGTGGACCTTCGACGTCACCGACGCCACCTTCGGCAAGGGCCGCGTCGGCCTGCGCGCCCTCGCCAACCGCGGCTGCGCCAACCTGCCGGTGACCCTGCTCGTCAGCCGGTACGAGGTGACGGCCGCGGACTGGGCGGCGCCGCCCGTCGTCACCCACTCCTCCTGGGTGCGGGTGCTGCCCGAGCCCTTCGACGGGGTCTGGACACCGGAGCTGGAGGAGGTCGTGCGCGGCTGGTGCGGCTCGACGGCGCCGGACCTCCTGGCGTACGCCGCCATGTTCCTGGCCGGAGCCGCCCCCGTGGACGCCGGTGCCGGGCCGGCGGAGGGCAGGCGGGTGATGGGCGAGGCGGGCTACGGCTACCTGGATCCGCGGGGCTACCGCTACGAGGGCGCCGACTTCCACGAGTACATGCACAGCGGCTGGACCTTCCCAGACGGCACCTACACCGGCCCGTCCGCCAAGCAGGCCGGGAACCTGGACTGCTCGGGGTACACCCGCATGGTCTACGGCTACCACCTGGGCGTACCGCTGGCGGCGGGCCAGGACACCTCGGGCACCCGGCTGCCCCGCAAGTCCCGGGACATGGCCGACCACGCGCCCGGGGTGCGCGTCGCGCGGACGGACGGTTCGAAGCCGCCGGCGGCCGAGCAGCTCCAGCCCGGCGACCTGGTCCTGTTCAACGCCGACTCGGGGGACGACACCGAGACCGCCACGGCGGACCACGTCGGCATCTACCTCGGCGAGGACGGCGCGGGCGGGCGCCGCTTCCTCTCCAGCCGCAAGACGGCGAACGGGCCGACCATGTCCGACCTCGGGGGCGCCTCGCTGCTGGACGGCACCGGCACGTACGCGCGGACGCTGCACACGGTGCACCGCGTCTGAGGCGTCCGGTCGCCCTCCGCGGGCGAGGCGACCCATTCTGGTCTGTACCAGCCTCTTGCCCCCGCCCCTCCCCCGCCGCAAGCTCCCCCTATGGAGCTGGAGTTGCGGCATCTCAGGACGGTCCGGGCCATCGCCGACGCCGGCAGCCTCACCAGGGCGGCGACGGCGCTCGGACTCGCGCAGCCCGCGTTGAGCGCCCAGCTGAAGCGGATCGAACGGGCGCTGGGCGGGGCGTTGTTCGTCCGGGGGCGGCACGGGGTGCGGGCCACCGCGCTCGGGGAGCTGGTGCTGGAGCGCAGCCGGATCGTGCTGCCCGCGGTGACCGAGCTGCAGCAGGAGGCGGCCCGGTTCGCGCGGGCCCCGCGGACCGCGCGGCACCTGCGGCTGGGCGGCACCCACGGGCCGCTCCTCGGCGCCCTGGTGGACCGGCTCGCCGACGTGGCACCGGACGCCCGGATGACGACCTGCACCTCCTGGTCGGAGCGGGAGCTGGCCGAGCAGCTGGCCGACGGTCGGCTGGACTTCGCGCTCGCCGGGACCTGCGGGTCGGCGGCCCCGCCCGGCGCCGAGGGGCTGGTCTGGCGGGAGGTCGCCGTCGACCCGGTCTTCGTGATGATGCCCGGCGGCCACCCGCTCGCCGGCCGGCCGGAGGTGGACCTGACCGAGCTGGCGGGCGAGGAGTGGGCCTGCGTACCCGGCGACGGCTGCTTCGGCGACTGCTTCACCGCCTCGTGCGCCCGCGCCGGGTTCACCCCGCGCCGCATGTACGAGACCGACACCGCGTCCCTCGTCCACCTGGTGCAGGTGGGCCGGGCGGCCGGCCTGTGCCGGGCGACCTTCCCGACCACCCCCGGCATCGTCACCCGCCCGCTCACCGGCACCCCACTGGCCTGGCGGCACCTGCTGGGCTGGCACGAGGTGACGCAGCAGCGGGACACCGCCGCGACCGTGCTGGCGCAGGCGCGGATGGCGCACGCAGGCGTGGCGGCGGGCAGCGACACCTACACCGAGTGGATGGCGGCGCACCGCGTACCGTGACGGCGCTTTCCATAACGCCGGGGAGAGGGCCGGCCGACGTCTTATGGACACCGGTCGTCCCTCCCTACGGTTTCGGCACCTCCCCACCGAGACCGAGGAGATCCCCCATGCCCCACCGACACCGACAGACCAGAGCCGTGGGTGCCGCCGTCGCCGCGACGGCCGCCCTGCTCGTGGCCGGGCTCAGCGGCTCCGCGAGCGCCGGGACGGCACCCTTCCCCGCCGCGCCCACGGCCGCCGAGGCGCTGCGCGCCGACGCCGCCCCGCCCGCCCTGCTCCGGGCCATGGAGCGCGACCTCGGCCTCGACCGGGAGCAGGCCGAACGCCGGCTCGTGAACGAGGCCGAGGCCGGTGCCGTCGCGGGCCGGCTGCGGGCCGACCTCGGCGGCGACTTCGCGGGCGCCTGGGTGCGCGGCGCCGAGTCCGGCACGCTGACCGTGGCGACGACGGACGCGGCCGACGTGGCGGTGATCGAGGCGCGGGGCGCGGTGGCCGAGGTCGTCCGGCACTCGCTCGCCGACCTGGACGCGGCCAAGTCCCGGCTGGACCGGGCGGCCGCGCACCGGGACACCACCGACGCGCCGGTCCGGTACGTCGACGTACGCACGAACACGGTCACCGTGCAGGCCGTACGCCCGTCCGCGGCCCGCGCCCTCCTCGACGCGGCCGGTGTCGGCGCCGGGCTCGCGCGCGTGGAGACGTCGGCCGAGCGGCCCCGCCCGCTGTACGACCTGCGGGGTGGCGAGGCGTACTACATCAACAACAGCGGGCGCTGCTCGATCGGCTTCCCCGTCACCAAGGGCACCCAGCAGGGCTTCGCCACCGCCGGTCACTGCGGCCGGGCGGGCGCGAGCACGAGCGGCGCGAACCGGGTGGCCCAGGGCACCTTCCAGGGGTCGGTCTTCCCCGGCCGCGACATGGCCTGGGTGGCCACCAACTCCCAGTGGACGGCCACGCCCTACGTCAACGGGGCGGGCGGTCAGAACGTGCAGGTCGCCGGGTCGACGCAGGCCCCGGTCGGCGCGTCCGTGTGCCGTTCCGGTTCCACCACCGGCTGGCACTGCGGCACCATCCAGCAGCACGACACCAGCGTGACCTACCCCGAGGGGACCATCAGCGGCGTCACCCGCACCACGGTGTGCGCCGAGCCCGGCGACTCTGGCGGCTCGTACATATCCGGCAGCCAGGCGCAGGGCGTCACCTCGGGCGGGTCGGGCAACTGCGGCAGCGGCGGCACGACCTTCTTCCAGCCGGTCAACCCGCTGCTCCAGAACTACGGCCTCACCCTGAAGACGACCGGGGGCGGCGGCGAGGACCCGGGCGAGCCCGGAGAGCCCGGCGGCACCTGGGCGGCCGGCACCGTCTACCAGGCGGGCGACACGGTGACGTACGGCGGCGCCACCTACCGCTGCCTCCAGGGCCACCAGGCCCAGCAGGGCTGGGAGCCGTCGAACGTGCCGGCGCTGTGGCAGCGGGTGTGAGCGGCTGAGAGCCCCACGAGTCCCACGCGGGATGACGGGGGACGACGAGGGACGGGCCCGGGTGCGCGCAGGGAGAGCGCACCCGGGCCCGGTCGCGCCGTGCGGCGTCAGGTGCGGGTGACCTCGCCGCAGGAACCGTCCGGTGTGAGGGGCTCGGTGCGGTCGTACGGGTCGATCGCGGGCCCGGTGGGCCGCTCGCCTTCGGGGCGGTCGTCGGCGAACCCGGGGTGCAGGTAGCCGTCGTGGACATCGCAATTGGTGTTGTTGTGCTCGGCGAAGTACTTCTCCAGCACCAGCTTGCCCTCGGTCACGTCCCAGGCGGCCGGGTCGTTGAGCGTCAGGGTCAGTTCGCGGCGGACGATGGTGCGGGCCACCGGGCCGTCGGGGTCGTCGGTCCGCACCAGCGGGTAGACGAAGGTGTAGTCGGCGTTCACCTTCACTTCGCCGGGCTCCCCGGCGGCGAGCGTCATGCGGCCGCGGACCTTGACCACGTCGCCGGCCGGGCGGGTCTCGGCCGGGTCGAACCGGGTGAAGAGCAGCAGCGGGTCGTGCTCCTCGTCCGGTTCCCGCAGCGAGCGGCGCAGGTCGGGCAGCAGCTTGGGCTGCTTCGGGTCGAGGACGGCCAGCGCCTTGTCCGGCCGGCCGCCGCGCAGGACGGCGGGGTCCAGGTTGGCGGCGACCAGCAGATCCTTGGTGCGGCGCAGCGCGAACGCCACGTCGTCCTCGCTCATCCCGGAGAGCGCCTTCGCCTTCGGGACCTCGATGGCGTCGGCGCCCTCGGCCCACTGTTCGGCGGGCGAGCCGCGGAAGGGGTGCTCGGGCGTGGCCCGGCCGGAGTCGGCGGGGTCGCCGGGGGCGCCGGTCGGCCGCGCGGTCTCGGCCGCCAAGGGCTGTCCGGAGCCGCCTTCGTCGTCCGGCAGCACCAGCGAGGGCCGTACGGCGACGACCGCGAGCGCCGCCAGGACCAGTACGCCGACGACCGCGCCCATCCGCCGCTTCCGGGAGCCGCCCGCCGACGGCGCCGGGCCGGTACGCCATCCCGGCGGGGACGGCGGCCCCTGGTCCTTACGCCCGCCACGAGGGTCGGCACGCCGGGCCGCCTCGTCCTCCTCCCGCAGCCGCCGGGCCACCATCCGGGCACGCGCGGAGGGCTCCTTGGGCGCGGAGGTGCCACCGCCTTCGGTGGCCTCCCGCAGGAACGACTCCAGTTGCTCGTCGGACAGGGAGGACGACGGTTCGTCGTCGGAACGGTCGGGGGGCGGGACGGTACTCACGGACTCACTTTCCGGTGCGGGGCGGCGGCCGGCGGGAACTTCCGGCGATCAATCGTGCCGTCCCGAACAGGAGAAGTGCAGGGCCACGATGGGTTCGTGACCCAATCACAACCCCCGTCGCGGGCAGGCGAACGGCCGCCTCACGCCCGCAGATACGCCAGGACCGCCAGCACCCTGCGGTGGGTATCGGTCGCCGGAGGCAGGTCGAGCTTGGTGAGGATGCTCCCGATGTGCTTGCCCACCGCGGCCTCGGAGACGACGAGTTGGCCGGCGACCGCCGCGTTGGACCTGCCCTCCGCGACCAGCGCGAGCACCTCCCGCTCACGCGGGGTGAGCCGCTCCAGCGGGTCCCGGCGGCGGCGCAGCAACTGGCGTACCACCTCCGGGTCGACGACCGTGCCGCCGTCCGCGACCTCGGTCAGCGCCTCGACGAACTCCTCGACCTGGCCGACGCGGTCCTTCAGCAGGTAGCCGACACCCGTTCCGTCACCGGAGTCCAGCAGCTCGGCGGCGTAGGTCCGCTGCACGTACTGGCTGAGGACGAGGACGGGCAGGGCCGGGCTCCGCTCCCGCAGCCGCACCGCCGCGTGCAGGCCCTCGTCCTGGAAGCCGGGCGGCATGCGGACGTCGGTGACCACGACGTCCGGGGCGTGCTCCGCCACCGCCGCGACCAGCGCCTCCGCGTCCCCGACGGCGGCCACCACCTCGTGCCCGCAGCGGGCGAGCAGGCCGGTCAGCCCGTCCCGCAGCAACACGCTGTCCTCGGCCAGCACTACGCGAAGCGTTCGGTCCACTCGCAAGGAATCTCCACGCGCAACAGGGTCGGTCCGCCCGGCGGGCTGGACAGGGAGAGTCTGCCATCCAGCACCGACACCCGGTCGGCGAGACCGGTCAGCCCACTGCCCGCCCCGGCGTCGGCGCCGCCCCGGCCGTCGTCCCGGACCTCCAGGAACAGCCGTCCGTCGAGGTGCCCGCCGGTCACCTCCGCGCGGTCGGCGCCGCTGTGCCTGCCGACGTTGGCGAGGGCCTCGCGGACCACGAAGTAGGCTGCGGCCTCCACCGCCTGGGGCAGCCTCCCGGCCAGCTCCAGGGTGACGTCGACGGGCACGGCGGACCGGTCGGCGGCGTCGGCCACCGCGGCCTGAAGGCCGTAGTCGGCGAGGACCTTGGGGTGGATGCCGTGGATCAGCTCCCGCAGTTCCTCCAGCGCCTTGCCCGCCTCACCGTGCGCCTTGGCGAGCTGATCGGCCAGCGGGCCGGGCGGCGCGTCCAGCCGGGCCAGGCCGAGGGCCATCGTCAGGGCCACCAGACGCTGCTGCGCCCCGTCGTGCAGATCGCGCTCGATACGGCGCCGCTCCGACTCGAACGCGTCCACCAACCGCACGCGCGAGCGGGTCAGTTCGACGACCCTTGCGCCCAGGTCGCCGTCGCGCGGGGCGATCAGGACCCGGGTCAGCTCGGCCCGCGCACCGGCGGCCAGACCGAGCGCGTAGCCGCCCAGGGCGAGGAGCAGCAGGCCCAGCAGCGCGGCGCCGAACGCGGTCGGCCAGGTGGTGACCGTCCACGTCTTGAGCACCTTCGCCTCCTCGCCGCCGCCGACGGTCGCCATCAGCAGCGGGGTGGCCACCATGGACAGCGGTGTGGCCAGGGCCGCGGTGACGACCACGGCGTCCACCGGCCAGAGCAGACCGGCGAACAGCAGGGCGTGGCCCAGCTCCCGCCAGGTCGCCCGCTCCCGCAGCCGGGTGGTCAGCCAGGGCCACAGCCCCGGGACGGCCGGCCGCCGGTGCCGGTCCGGGGCGGGGTCGCGGTCGACGATGCGCAGCCGGTACCGCTCCAGGTGGGCGACGGGTATGCCCGCGAGGACGGTGAGGACCAGCAGCGGCAGGCCCACCACGACGACGGCGAGGACACCGGCGACGGTGGCGGCGGCCACGATCCCCACCAGGGTCACGGCACCGGCCACCGCCCCGGTCACCAGGTGGGCGACCGCGCGCCAGGGCCACGCCGACAGCAGGAAGCCGGGTCCGGACATGGCCTGCCACACGTTCCGAGGGTGCATGCGGATCACCGTAGAACTCCCCTCCGCGGCCGGACCATCGGCCCAGGGGGCGCTTCGGGGGTATGGCCCGCCCTACCCCGTATCTCGCCTCTGCCTCACTGCGCCGCAGGGGTCGCGGACGGTTTCGTGGAGTCACCAGCGCAGAAGGCGACGAAGGTTGAGTGGGGACACATGAACAACAGCGCGGTCCACGCGGTCCGGTTGCGGGCCGTCAGCAGACGGTACGGGGCGGGCGACCGCACCGTGACGGCCCTCGACGACGTCTCCCTGGCCTTCCCCAGGGGTAGCTTCACCGCCGTCATGGGCCCCTCCGGCTCGGGCAAGTCGACCCTCCTGCAGTGCGCAGCCGGTCTCGACCGGCCCACGTCCGGGTCGGTCGTCGTCGGGGACACCGAGCTGACCCGGCTGAGCGAGACCAGGCTGACGCTGCTGCGCCGCGAGCGCATCGGCTTCGTCTTCCAGGCGTTCAACCTGCTGCCGTCGCTGACCGCCGAGCAGAACGTGGCGCTGCCGCTCCGGCTGGCCGGACGCCGGCCCGGCCGCGCGCAGGTGCGCGAGGTGCTGCGGCGGGTGGGACTCGGCGACCGGGCCGGACACCGGCCCAGCGAGCTGTCCGGTGGCCAGCAGCAGCGCGTCGCCCTGGCCCGCGCCCTGATCACCCGCCCCGACGTGCTCTTCGGCGACGAGCCGACCGGCGCCCTGGACTCGCGGACCGGCCACGAGGTGCTGACGCTGCTGCGCGGCATGGTCGACGAAGCGGGCCAGACCGTCGTCATGGTCACCCACGACCCGGTCGCCGCCTCCTACGCCGACCGCGTGGTCTTCCTGGTCGACGGTCACGTCCACGGCGAACTGACCGGCGCGAACGCCGACGACATCGCGTCCCGCATGACCCGGCTGGAGGCCGTGCCGTGCTGAACCCCGCCATGGACGCACCCGCCCGAGGTCCGGAGCGGTTCGTCCCCTTCGCCGACCGCATGGCCGGCGAACCGGCCGGTGCGGGCGCCGACGCCGTCACCACCCCCATGACCCGGCTGGAGGCCCTCCCGTGCTGAGTGTCGCCCTGCGCACCCTGCGCACCCGCTGGGCCACCTTCGCCGGCAGCTTCGTCGCGCTGTCGCTGGGCGTCGCCCTGCTCGCCGTGACGGGGCTGGCCCTCGCCTCGTCGCTGGACGCGCCCGACCGGGAGCCGGAGCGGTTCGCCGCGGCGTCGGTCGTGGTGCGCGGCCAGGACACCCTGCGGGTCCCCACGCCGGTCGGCGACCGCACGCACGAGCTGGCCCGGCCGCGTGCCGTGCCGGCCGGGACCGTCGCGGAACTGGAGCGGCTCGGCCGGGTCGTCGCGGACCGGTCCTTCCCGGTACGCGCCGAGGGCGGGCCCGGTGACCTGGTGGGCCACCCTTGGTCCACCGCCGCGTTCGCCCCGTACGCGATCGACGCGGGCCGCGCGCCACGCACCGACGGCGAGGTCGCCGTCACCGGCGGCTGGGCCGCGCCGGGCGAGCGGCTGCGCACCGACCGCGGTGTCGTCCGGGTCGTGGGCACCGTGCCGGACCATGGCTTCGAGAACGCCGTCTTCTACACCGACGCCGAGGCCGCGCGGCTCTCCCCCGTCAGCCTTCAGCTCACGGTCGACGCGGACGCCTCGGCCGTGCGGGACGCGGTGCGCGGCAGCCCGGGGGTGCGCGTCCTCACCGGGGACGACCGCAGGCTCGCCGACGCCGATCCGGACCGGGACCGCGAGGCACTGACGGCGATGAACGCCATGTTCGGCACGGCCGGCGGCGTCACCGCCTTCGTGTCGGTGTTCGTCGTCGCCTCCACGTTCGCCTTCACCGTGGCGCAGCGGCGCCGGGAGTTCGGGCTGCTGCGCACCGCCGGGGCGACACCCGGGCAGCTCCGCGCGCTGGTGACGGCCGAGGCCCTGGGGGTGGGCGTGCTCGCCTCCGCGGCCGGCTGCGGGCTCGGCGCGTGGGGTGCGCCGCACCTGGCCGCACGGGTGGTCGACAGCGGCCTGGCACCGGCCTGGTTCACCATCGGCGACCACACCTGGCCATACCACATGGCCTTCTGGACGGGGCTCCTCGTCGCCCTGTGCGGCGTGCTCGCCGCGGCCTGGCGGGCGGGCCGCACGGCCCCGGCACAGGCGCTGCGCGAGGCGTCCGTGGACACCGGCGCGATGACGTGGGGCCGGTGGCTGTTCGGCGGGGGCCTGCTGCTGACCGCCCTGGTGACGCTCGGCATCGCGCTGGCCGGGGACCCCGGCGGCCTGCTGCACCGCAAGACGTACGTGAGCCGTCCGATGCTGCTGATCACCGCGGTGGCGATGCTCGCCCCCGTCGTGGTGGGACCGCTGTCGCGGCTCCTGGCCCGGCTGCCCGGCGCGACGGGCCTGCTGGTGCGGGAGAACGCCGCCGCCGGGGTGCGCCGTACGGCCGCCGTCGCGGCGCCCGTGCTGGTGACGGTCGCCCTCGCGGGCTCGCTGCTCGGTGCCACCGCGACGCTCGACGAGGCCGAGGCCGCCGAGACGCGCGAGCGGACCGCCGCCGCCTTCGTGGTCACGGCGGCGGGCGGCGCGGGCCTGGACGCCCGGGCCGTGGACCGGCTGCGCTCGGTACCCGGCACTGTGGTCTCGCCGACCGCGTCCAGCGCGGTGTACGTCCTGGAGGAGGGCACCGCGCTCATCAGGTCCGACGCGCGTGCCGTCGCCGACCCCGAGGCCCTCGCCGCCACCACCCGGCTGCCGCTCACGCAGGGCAGGACGACCGAGCTCGACGACGCCTCGATCATCGTCAACGGGGAGTGGGAGCGGCACTCCGTGGGCCGGAGCGTGCGGGTGTGGCTCGGGGACGGCACCCGCAGGACGCTGCGCATCGCCGCCGTGATGGCGACCGGCACCGGCGGCAACGGCGTCTACGTCACGCGGGCCAACGCCCCCGGCGCCCCGGTCGACCGGGTGGACGTCGCCCTCGCGGACGGCGCCGACGCCGGGGCCGTGGCCACCGGGCTGCGCGAGGCGGTGGGCGCGACCGGCGGGCGGGTGTCGAGCCGGGACGAGTGGGTCGCGGCCGCCTCCCCGGGGACCAACGGCACGACGCGGGCGGGTCTCCTCCTGGTGCTGGGCATCGCCCTGCTCTACACCGGGATCGCCCTGGTCAACACCATGGTGATGGCCACCGCCGACCGGGGGCGCGAGCTGGCGGTGCTGCGGCTGGCCGGGGCCACCCGATGGCAGGTACTGCGGATGGTCGGTGCCGAGTCGCTGCTGGTGGTGGCGGTCGGCGGGCTGCTCGGGCTGGTGGTGGCCGGGCTCAACCTGGCGGGGATGTGGGGTGCGCTGGCCCTGCTCTCGGTGGACACCACCATCGAGCTGCCGTGGGCGGCCCTCGGCGGGGTGGTGGTCTCCTGCGCCGTCTTCGCGGTGATCGCCTCGGTGGTCCCGGCGGGGCTCGCCACGCGGCGCCGCGCGGTGGAACTCGCGGGGACGCGCGAGTAGCCCCACCGCTCCCCCGGACATGCGAAGGGCCCGTACGACCGGAGTCGTACGGGCCCCTCTCAGGCATCAGCCCATGTCAGGTCGGTGGACCGACAAGCAAGCGGAGAGCTTACTTGTTGATCTTGGTGACCTGGCCGGCGCCCACGGTCCGGCCACCCTCACGGATGGCGAACTTCAGGCCCTCTTCCATGGCGACGGGCTGGATGAGCTCCACCTTCATCTCGGTGTTGTCACCCGGCATGACCATCTCGGTGCCCTCGGGGAGGGTCACGACGCCGGTCACGTCCGTCGTACGGAAGTAGAACTGCGGACGGTAGTTGTTGAAGAACGGCGTGTGGCGGCCACCCTCGTCCTTGGACAGGATGTAGGCCTGCGCCTCGAACTCGGTGTGCGGGGTGACCGAGCCCGGCTTGATGATGACCTGGCCGCGCTCGACGTCCTCGCGCTTGATGCCGCGGAGCAGGAGGCCGACGTTCTCACCGGCCTGGCCCTCGTCGAGCAGCTTGCGGAACATCTCGATGCCGGTGACCGTGGTGGTGGTCTTCTCGGTCTTGATGCCGATGATGTCGACGGTCTCGTTGACCTTGAGGATGCCGCGCTCGATACGACCGGTGACGACGGTGCCACGACCGGTGATCGTGAAGACGTCCTCGATCGGCATCAGGAACGGCTTGTCGACGTCGCGCTCGGGCTCCGGGATGGACTCGTCCACGGCCTTCATGAGCTCGAGGACCGAGTTGCCCCACTCCTTGTCGCCCTCGAGGGCCTTCAGAGCGGAGACCTTGACGACCGGAAGCTCGTCGCCCGGGAACTCGTACTCGGAGAGGAGCTCACGCACCTCGAGCTCGACGAGCTCCAGGATCTCCTCGTCGTCCACCATGTCGGCCTTGTTCAGGGCGACGACGATGTACGGAACGCCGACCTGGCGGGCCAGGAGCACGTGCTCCTTGGTCTGCGGCATCGGGCCGTCGGTCGCGGCGACCACGAGGATGGCGCCGTCCATCTGCGCCGCACCCGTGATCATGTTCTTGATGTAGTCCGCGTGACCGGGGCAGTCGACGTGGGCGTAGTGACGCGTCTCCGTCTGGTACTCGACGTGCGCGATGGAGATCGTGATACCGCGCTGGCGCTCCTCAGGAGCCTTGTCGATCTGGTCGAAGGCCGAGGCCTCGTTCAGGTCGGGGTACGCGTCATGCAGCACCTTGGTAATGGCGGCCGTGAGGGTCGTCTTACCGTGGTCGATGTGACCGATGGTGCCGATGTTGACGTGCGGCTTAGTCCGCTCGAACTTCGCCTTCGCCACTGGGGTCCTCCTGTGGAGTGGTTCTGTACGCCTTACTCATCGGCGCCAGGTGATCTTTGCTGGAAAGCCCGGGTGCCGGGGCATTCCGCCGGGTTGTGGCGGAATGCCCCATGCAGGCTCCGGGGTCAAGCCTAAAGCGTGAGAACGGGGTCCGGTAAACGGACTCTGTTACTCGCCCTTGGCCTTCGCGATGATCTCCTCGGCGACGTTCCGGGGAACCTCGGCGTAGGAGTCGAACTGCATCGAGTAGCTTGCGCGACCCGACGTCTTGCTGCGGAGGTCTCCGACGTAGCCGAACATCTCCGACAGCGGCACGAGGCCCTTCACGACGCGGGCACCCATCCGCTCCTCCATGGCCTGGATCTGGCCACGGCGGGAGTTGATGTCACCGATGACGTCGCCCATGTAGTCCTCGGGCGTGGTGACCTCGACGGCCATCATCGGCTCGAGGAGCACGGGCGAAGCCTTGCGCGCGGCCTCCTTGAAGGCCTGCGAACCGGCGATCTTGAAGGCGAGCTCGGAGGAGTCGACCTCGTGGTAGCCACCGTCGATGAGCGTGACGCGGACGCCCGTCATCTCGTAGCCGGCCAGGATGCCGAACTGCATGGCCTCCTGAGCACCGGCGTCCACCGAAGGGATGTACTCCTTCGGGATGCGGCCACCGGTCACCTTGTTCACGAACTCGTACGAGGCGTCGCCGCCCTCGATCGGCTCGATCGCGATCTGCACCTTGGCGAACTGACCGGTACCACCGGTCTGCTTCTTGTGGGTGTAGTCCACGCGCTCGACGGCCTTGCGGATCGTCTCACGGTACGCGACCTGCGGCTTGCCGACGTTGGCCTCGACCTTGAACTCACGGCGCATGCGGTCGACCAGCACCTCGAGGTGCAGCTCGCCCATACCGCCGATGATGGTCTGGCCGGTCTCCTCGTCCGAGTGGACCTGGAAGGAGGGGTCCTCCTCGGCCAGGCGCTGGATCGCGACGCCGAGCTTCTCCTGGTCGCCCTTCGACTTGGGCTCGATGGCGACCTGGATGACCGGCGCCGGGAAGTCCATGGACTCCAGGATGACCGGGCTCTTGTCGTCGGACAGCGTCTCACCGGTGGTGGTCTGCTTCAGGCCCATGACGGCGACGATGTCGCCGGCGCCCACCGACTCGATCTCCTCACGCTTGTTCGCGTGCATGCGGTAGATCTTGCCGATGCGCTCCTTCTTGCCCTTGACGGAGTTCAGCACCGCGGTGCCGGACTGCAGGCGGCCCGAGTAGACCCGGACGAAGGTGAGCTTGCCGAGGTGCGGGTCGCTCATGATCTTGAACGCGAGCGCGGCCAGCGGCTCTTCCTCGGACGGCTTGCGCTTGACGACGACCTCGGGGTCCTTGACGTCGTGGCCCTCGATGGCCTCGACGTCGAGCGGGGTCGGCAGGTAGCGCACGACCGCGTCGAGCAGGGGCTGGACGCCCTTGTTCTTGAACGCGGTGCCGCAGAACACCGGGGTGACCGTGGTGTCGCTGGACTTGCCGGACGCGATGGTGACACGACGGATCGCGGCGTACAGCTGCTCCTCGGTGGGCTCCTGGCCCTCGAGGAACATCTCCATGATCTCTTCGTCGTTCTCCGCGACGGCCTCGACCAGCTTGCCGCGCCACTCCTCGGCGGCCTCGGCGTGCGTGGCCGGGATGTCGACGGTGTCGTACATCTCGCCCTTGGCGGCCTCGGCGGACCACACGAGCGCCTTCATGCGGACCAGGTCCACGACGCCCTTGAAGTCGGCCTCGGCACCGATCGGGAGCTGCATGACGAGCGGCTGGGCGCCCAGGCGGTCCGAGATCATCTCCACGCAGCGGTGGAACTCGGCGCCGGTGCGGTCCAGCTTGTTCACGAAGCAGATGCGGGGCACGCCGTAACGGTCGGCCTGACGCCACACCGTCTCGGACTGCGGCTCGACACCGGCGACACCGTCGAACACGGTCACGGCACCGTCGAGCACACGCAGGGAACGCTCCACCTCGACGGTGAAGTCGACGTGCCCCGGGGTGTCGATGATGTTGATCGTGTAGTCGTTGTCCTCGAGCGGCCAGTGACAGGTGGTCGCAGCAGACGTGATCGTGATGCCACGCTCCTGCTCCTGCTCCATCCAGTCCATCGTGGCGGCGCCGTCGTGGACCTCACCGATCTTGTAGCTGACGCCGGTGTAGAACAGGATCCGCTCGGTGGTGGTCGTCTTGCCCGCGTCGATGTGGGCCATGATCCCGATGTTGCGGACCTTGGCCAGGTCAAGTGAAGTGGTAGCCATAAGGCTTCAGTCTTCTCTCGGTCTCGATGGGGGTAGCGACTACCAGCGGTAGTGCGCGAAGGCCTTGTTGGACTCGGCCATCTTGTGCGTGTCCTCGCGCTTCTTCACAGCGGCACCGAGGCCGTTGGAGGCGTCGAGGAGCTCGTTGAGCAGACGCTCGGTCATGGTCTTCTCGCGACGGGCGCGGGAGTAACCGACGAGCCAGCGCAGCGCGAGGGTGTTGGCGCGACCGGGCTTGACCTCGATCGGCACCTGGTACGTCGCACCACCGACGCGGCGGGACTTGACCTCGAGGGTCGGCTTGATGTTCTCGAGAGCGCGCTTCAGCGTGATGACCGGGTCGTTGCCGGTCTTCTCGCGCAGGCCCTCCATGGCGCCGTAGACGATGCGCTCGGCGGTGGAGCGCTTGCCGTTCAGCAGCACCTTGTTGATCAGGGAGGTCACCAGAGGAGAACCGTAGACCGGGTCGATGATGACCGGGCGCTTCGGGGCGGGGCCCTTACGAGGCATTCTTACTTCTCCTTCTTGGCGCCGTAGCGGCTGCGGGCCTGCTTGCGGTTCTTGACACCCTGGGTGTCGAGCGAACCGCGGATGATCTTGTAGCGAACACCCGGCAGGTCCTTCACACGGCCGCCGCGCACGAGCACGATGGAGTGCTCCTGCAGGTTGTGCCCCTCACCCGGAATGTAAGCGGTGACCTCGATCCCGCTGGTCAGACGCACACGCGCGACCTTACGCAGGGCCGAGTTCGGCTTCTTCGGGGTGGTCGTGAACACACGCGTGCAGACGCCCCGGCGCTGAGGAGAACCCTCGAGTGCGGGCGTCTTGTTCTTCTCGACCTTGTCCTGCCGGCCCTTCCGGACCAGCTGCTGGATCGTAGGCACTACTTCTCCGGTTTCTGTGTGCCGAATGGTGAAGCTAACCTGGAACGTCGCCGACCCACGCGGTCGGGTGTGTCGAAGCCGCGAACCCCTGCCGCCAGGCGGGAGAGAGCGCGGATTGCGGTGGCCGGTCACGACCCTCACCGCGGTGGAAGACACGCACGAGGGCCAGGGCACACCCCAGGCACAAGGTCTGAGCGTACCTACCGCATTCGCTGCGGTCAAAACAAATGGGCGGCGCGGTCGTCCGTACCCGATTCGTCCCTCTGTGTCCCGATCGATCCGCCGCCGGGTGCGGGCGCGGGGACCGGTACGGGCGCGGGCGCCGCCGTGTCGTCCCGGACGAAGTACGTCGGCCGGTTCTGCACCGCCGTGTATATGCGCCCGACGTACTCACCGAGCAGACCGACGCAGATCAGCTGCACCGCCCCGATGAACACGATGCCGGTGAAGAGCGAGGTCCAGCCGGGGACCGTGCGGCCCAGCGCGAAGGCGGTCAGCGTGTAGACCAGCAGCCCCAGGCAGACCACGAAGGCACCGGCGCCCAGCCAGGTGGCGATGCGCAGCGGGGCCGCCGAGAAGCCGGTGACGCTGTCGACGGCGAGGCGGATCATCCGGCCCAGCGGGTACTTCGTGCGGCCGGCGGTGCGCGGCGCGCGCTCGTACGTCACCCGGCCGCTCGGGAAACCCAGCCACGGCACGAGGAGCCGGTAGACCCGCTGCTGGTCCGGCAGGGCCTTCAGCGCGTCCACGGCGGCCCGGCTGAGCAGCCGGAAGTCGCCGGCCTGCGCGAGCACGGACGGGCCCGCCAGGCGCCGCATCAGGCGGTAGTAGACGCCCGCCGACCACCGCTTGAACCCGGAGTCGCTGCGGCGGTCGGCCCGCACGCCGTAGACGATGTCCAGGCCCTGCGTACGGGCCAGCTCCAGCATCTCCGGGATCTTCTCCGGCGGGTCCTGGAGGTCGGCGTCGAGACTGACGACGTAGGCGCCCACGGCCCGGTCCAGGCCCGCGGTCAGAGCCGCCTGGTGTCCGGAGTTGCGCCGCAGCGCGACCACGCGCAGCTCCGGCCAGCCCAGCCGGAAGGCGGCCAGCAGCTCCGCCGTGCGGTCGCCGCTGCCGTCGTCCACCACGACGACCTCGTGCCGCACGCCCAGCTCCGTCAGGACCGGGCGCAACCTGCTGACCAGCGCGGGCAGGACCTCCTCCTCGTTGTACATGGGTATGACGACCGACAGCACGACGGGTTCGTGCTGCTCCGCGTCCGGTTCCTCGGGCACCGCGCCTCCCCTCCCCCTGACACTGAGCACAGATGTGCGACTCTTGTGCGATCTTATGGCAGCAATTGACGGTTGAGGGTGGGCCAAGGGGGATGACAGCCATGGACACGGCTGCCGACGACACGGTGACCGACGGGTCGGACGGCGCACGCACGGCACGGCCCGACGGGCCCCGGGAACGCCCCTGGGCGACCTGGCCGCCCCGGCTGCCGGACGGCGCCCGGCCCTATCTGGCCCCGCTCCTCCTGTACGGCGTCACCAAGCTGGTCGGCCTCGGCGTCTTCGCCACCCTGCTGACGTACGCCGGGGACTTCCGCGAGAAGAACCCGCGCTTCGGCGGCGGCGCCCACTGGTGGGACGTCCTGGCCACCTGGGACGGCTGGTGGTACCTCCAGGTCGCCGAACACGGCTACCACCCCTCCCTGGTCCGGCTCGACTCCGACGGCCTGTTCACGGTCCAGCAGAACTCGGTGGCGTTCTTCCCCCTCTACCCGGCCCTGATCCGCATGGTCTCGGAGTCCACCGGCCTCGGCCTGTACGGCTCCGGGATCCTGGTCTCGGTCGTCTCGTCGTTCATCGCGGCGGCGGGCATCTACGCGGTGATCTCGCTGCTCGCGGGGGCGCGCGCGGGCACCATCGCGGCCGGCCTGTGGGCCGTGGCCCCCGGCGCGGGCGTCGAGTGGGCCGTCTACTCCGAGTCCCTGTTCGTCGCCATCGCCGCCTGGGCCTGCTACGCCGTGATGACCCGGCGCTGGGTGGCGGCCGGCCTGCTCGCCTTCACCGCGGGCCTGAACCGCCCCACCTCAGCCGTGCTCATCGGCGCCGTGGGACTCGCCGCCCTGGTGACGCTGGCCCGCCCGGAGTCCCGGCGCGAACACGGAATACGCGGCCCGGTGTACGCCATGCTCGTCGCCCCGATCGGCCTGCTCGGCTACATCGCCTGGGTCGGCTGGAGCACGGGCGAGGCCACCGCGTACTTCACCCTCCAGCGCGAGGGCTGGGCCCACTTCTTCGACTACGGCGCCTACACCCTGGACGTGCTGCGCAACCTCACGGTGGGCAAGGGCGACTACCACTTCGCCTTCTCCACCCCGGACCTGCTCTCCCTCCAGCTGGTCCTGGCGCTGCCCTTCCTGATCGCCCTGATGCTGCGCAAGCGGCCCCCGCTGGTCCTGGTCGCCTACACCCTGGCCTCCGTCATCACGGTCCTGGGCACCCAGCAGATGTTCGGCAACACCATGCGCTACCTGCTCCCCGCCTTCCCCCTGCTCCTGGCCCCCGCCGCGGCCCTGAGCCGCCTGAAGCTCCCGAGCCTGGTCGTCTTCTTCACCACGGCGTCCCTCGCCTCCGGCTGGTACGCCCACTACGTCATCTTCGAACTGGGCGTGCCGTAGGCACCCCGCGGTGCGGCGGCGCCGTCACAGCGTGAAGAGGAGCCCCGTCACCGCCGCCGCCCACATCGCGCCCATGACGGCCGTCAGGGCTGTGTCGTACCCCACCCGCCGGGCCGCCTCGAACAGCAGCAACGCGCGCTCCGGCCTCCCCGGCTCATGGACGACCTCCACCACGTCACCCACCTCCACCGGGGGGACGGAGTACCTCGACGAGCGGACCGTGTGCTCCTGGCCGGCTCCTGTGGAGTACGTACAGACGGCGCCCACGTAGCCCCCGCTCGGCCAGTAGTGGCTGACGCATTCGCCCTCGACGCGGGTACCCGCGGACTCCAGCCGCTTCGCCTTCCGCAGGGCGTACAGGTTGGTGCACAGCACCAACGCCGAGCCGCACACCATGACGACGAGGAATATTCTTATCGCGAGCATGGACAACTCCCCAGGGCCGGCGGTCGGGTGGCGGGCGGAACGAACGACGCCTCGTGATTCTTCCCTGCGGTCCGCGCACGCCGAAGGGCGGTCACCCCGTACGGGGTGACCGCCCTTCGCTCAATCTGCTACCGCCTACTGGTTGTACGGACCGTAGTCGTAGTCCTCCAGCGGAACGGCCTGGCCGGAGCCCGTGCCGAACGGCGAGTAGTCGATGTCGTCGTAGCCGACGGCCGAGTACATCGCGGCCTTGGCCTCCTCGGTCGGCTCGACCCGGATGTTGCGGTAGCGGGACAGGCCCGTACCGGCCGGGATGAGCTTACCGATGATGACGTTCTCCTTGAGGCCGATGAGGCTGTCGGACTTGGCGTTGATCGCCGCGTCCGTCAGGACCCTCGTCGTCTCCTGGAAGGAGGCGGCCGACAGCCAGGACTCCGTGGCCAGCGAGGCCTTGGTGATACCCATCAGCTGCGGACGACCGGAGGCCGGGTGACCGCCCTCCTGGACCACACGACGGTTCTCGGTCTCGAACTTCGTGCGCTCGACCAGCTCGCCGGGCAGCAGCTCCGCGTCGCCCGACTCGATGATCGTCACGCGGCGCAGCATCTGCCGGATGATGATCTCGATGTGCTTGTCGTGGATCGACACACCCTGCGAGTTGTAGACCTTCTGGACCTCGCCGACCAGGTGGACCTGGACGGCACGCTGACCCAGGATGCGCAGCACGTCGTGCGGGTTGGTGGCACCCACGGTGAGCTTCTGGCCCACCTCGACGTGGTCGCCCTCGCCCACGAGCAGACGGGCACGCTTCGAGATCGGGAACGCCGTCTCGTCGCTGCCGTCGTCCGGGGTGACGACGATCTTCTTCGTCTTCTCGGTCTCCTCGATCCGCACGCGGCCGGAGGCCTCGGAGATCGGGGCGACACCCTTCGGGGTACGGGCCTCGAAGAGCTCGACGACACGCGGCAGACCCTGGGTGATGTCGTCACCGGCCACACCACCGGTGTGGAAGGTACGCATCGTCAGCTGGGTGCCGGGCTCACCGATGGACTGGGCGGCGATGATGCCGACCGCCTCACCGATGTCGACCAGCTTGCCGGTGGCCAGCGAGCGGCCGTAGCACATGGCGCAGGTGCCGACCTGGGACTCGCAGGTCAGGATCGAGCGGGTCTTGACCTCCTCGACGCCGTGGGCGACCAGGGCGTCGATCAGGACGTCACCGAGGTCGACGTTGGCCGGCGCGATCACCTTGCCGTCGATGACGACGTCCTCGGCGAGCATGCGGGCGTAGACGCTGGTCTCGACGTCCTCGGCCTTGCGCAGCGTGCCGTCCGCGTCGCGCGTGGCGATCGGCAGCTTGAGACCGCGCTCGGTGCCGCAGTCCTCCTCGCGAATGATGACGTCCTGGGAGACGTCGACCAGACGACGCGTGAGGTAACCCGAGTCGGCGGTACGCAGAGCGGTGTCCGCCAGACCCTTACGGGCACCGTGCGTGGAGATGAAGTACTCCAGCACGGACAGGCCCTCACGGAAGGAGGCCTTGATGGGACGCGGGATCGTCTCGTTCTTCGCGTTCGACACCAGACCACGCATACCGGCGATCTGACGCATCTGCATCATGTTTCCGCGGGCACCCGAGTTCACCATCATGGAGACCGGGTTGGTCTTCGGGAAGTTGTCGTTCATCGCCTCGGCGACCTCGTTGGTCGCCTTGGTCCAGATCGCGATGAGCTCCTGCGTGCGCTCTTCCTTGGTGATCAGACCGCGCTCGTACTGCTTCTGGACCTTCTCGTCCTGCGCCTCGTAGCCCTTGACGATCTCCTTCTTCGCGTCGGGAACGACGATGTCGGAGATGGCGACGGTGACGCCGGAACGGGTGGCCCAGAAGAAGCCGGCCGCCTTCAGGTTGTCGAGCGTCGCCGCCACGATGACCTTCGGGTAGCGCTCGGCGAGGTCGTTGACGATCTCGGAGAGCTGCTTCTTGCCGACCTCGTAGTCGACGAACGGGTAGTCCTCGGGCAGCAGCTCGTTGAAGAGCGCACGGCCCAGCGTGGTCTTCAGGGTGAAGGTGTCACCCTGCTGCCACTCCGGCTCCCCCTCCTCGCGGGCCGGGGGTTCGAAGCCGCGGGGCGGGATGGTTCCCACCGGGAAGCGGATGTCGATCTTCGCCTGAAGCGTCAGGTCTCCGGCGTCGAACGCCATGATCGCCTCGGCGGAGGAGCCGAAGGCACGGCCCTCGCCCTTGGGGCTACGCCCCTCGGAGTCGGTGGTGAGGAAGAACAGACCGAGGACCATGTCCTGGGTCGGCATCGTCACCGGACGGCCGTCGGCCGGCTTGAGGATGTTGTTCGAGGACAGCATCAGGATGCGGGCCTCGGCCTGCGCCTCCGCGGAGAGCGGCAGGTGGACGGCCATCTGGTCACCGTCGAAGTCCGCGTTGAACGCGGTGCAGACGAGCGGGTGGATCTGGATGGCCTTGCCCTCGACCAGCTGCGGCTCGAAGGCCTGGATGCCGAGGCGGTGCAGCGTGGGCGCACGGTTCAGCAGAACCGGGTGCTCCGCGATGACCTCTTCCAGCACGTCGTACACGACCGTGCGGCCGCGCTCGACCATGCGCTTGGCGCTCTTGATGTTCTGCGCGTGGTTCAGGTCGACCAGGCGCTTCATCACGAACGGCTTGAAGAGCTCCAGCGCCATGGCCTTGGGCAGACCGCACTGGTGCAGCTTCAGCTGCGGGCCGACGACGATGACGGAACGCGCCGAGTAGTCGACTCGCTTGCCGAGCAGGTTCTGACGGAAGCGGCCCTGCTTGCCCTTGAGCATGTCGGACAGCGACTTCAGCGGACGGTTGCCGGGGCCCGTCACCGGGCGACCACGACGGCCGTTGTCGAAGAGCGCGTCGACGGCCTCCTGGAGCATGCGCTTCTCGTTGTTCACGATGATCTCGGGCGCGCCGAGGTCGAGAAGCCGCTTCAGGCGGTTGTTGCGGTTGATGACGCGGCGGTACAGGTCGTTCAGGTCGGAGGTCGCGAAGCGGCCACCGTCCAGCTGCACCATCGGACGCAGGTCCGGCGGGATGACCGGCACGCAGTCGAGCACCATGCCCTTGGGGCTGTTGCTGGTCTGCAGGAACGCGGAGACGACCTTGAGGCGCTTGAGCGCACGGGTCTTCTTCTGGCCCTTGCCGGTACGGATGATCTCGCGGAGGCGCTCGGCCTCCTCGTCGAGGTCGAAGGACTCCAGGCGCTTCTGCAGCGCGGCGGCGCCCATCGAGCCGTCGAAGTAGGTGCCGAAGCGGTCGCGCAGCTCGCGGTAGAGCAGCTCGTCGCCCTCCAGGTCCTGGACCTTGAGGTTCTTGAACCGGCTCCACACCTCGTCGAGGCGGTCGATCTCGCGCTGCGCACGGTCGCGCAGCTGCTTCATCTCGCGCTCGGCACCCTCGCGCACCTTGCGGCGCACGTCGGCCTTGGCGCCCTCGGCCTCCAGCTCGGCCAGGTCGGTCTCGAGCTTCTTGGCGCGGGCCTCCAGGTCGGAGTCGCGGCGCTGCTCGATCTGCTGGCGCTCGACGGAGACGTGGGCCTCCAGCGACGGCAGGTCGCGCGTACGGCGCTCCTCGTCCACGAAGGTGATCATGTACGCGGCGAAGTAGATGACCTTCTCGAGGTCCTTCGGCGCCAGGTCCAGCAGGTAGCCCAGGCGCGACGGGACGCCCTTGAAGTACCAGATGTGGGTGACGGGAGCGGCCAGTTCGATGTGGCCCATCCGCTCACGGCGCACCTTGGCGCGCGTGACCTCGACGCCACAGCGCTCGCAGATGATGCCCTTGAAGCGGACGCGCTTGTACTTGCCGCAGTAGCACTCCCAGTCCCGGGTCGGACCGAAGATCTTCTCGCAGAAGAGTCCGTCCTTCTCGGGCTTGAGGGTGCGGTAGTTGATGGTCTCGGGCTTCTTGACCTCGCCGTGGCTCCACTGACGGATGTCGTCAGCGGTGGCCAGACCGATCCGGAGCTCATCGAAGAAGTTGACGTCGAGCACTATGCGTCAATCCCTCTCAGGGTTGTAAGTCTGTGGTCTGAAACGGGGGTCGCGGGGTCGGCGGGGCCTCTGCGGAAGAGGCCCCGCCTGACTCCCGTCAGACCTCTTCGACGCTGCTCGGCTCGCGCCGGGACAGGTCGATGCCAAGCTCCTCCGCGGCGCGGAAGACGTCCTCGTCGGTGTCACGCATCTCGATGGACATGCCGTCCGAGGACAGCACCTCCACGTTGAGGCACAGGGACTGCATCTCCTTGATGAGCACCTTGAAGGACTCGGGGATGCCGGGCTCAGGGATGTTCTCGCCCTTGACGATGGCCTCGTAGACCTTCACGCGGCCGGTCACGTCGTCGGACTTGATCGTCAGCAGCTCCTGGAGGGCGTACGCGGCGCCGTATGCCTCCAGCGCCCACACCTCCATCTCACCGAAGCGCTGGCCACCGAACTGGGCCTTACCACCCAGCGGCTGCTGGGTGATCATCGAGTACGGGCCGGTCGACCGGGCGTGCAGCTTGTCGTCGACCAGGTGGTGCAGCTTGAGGATGTACATGTACCCGACCGAGATCGGGTCCGGGAACGGCTCACCGCTGCGGCCGTCGAACAGCCGCGCCTTGCCGGTCGGGAGCACCATGCGCTCGCCGTCGCGGTTCGGGATGGTGTGCTGGAGCAGGCCGGCCAGCTCGTCCTCGCGCGCACCGTCGAAGACCGGGGTGGCGACGTTGGTGCCGGGCTCGACCTTGTCGGCGCCGATGGCCTGGAGGCGCTGCGCCCACTCCTCCGCGAGGCCGGAGACGTCCCAGCCGCGGCTGGCGAGCCAGCCGAGGTGGATCTCCAGGACCTGTCCCGGGTTCATTCGGGACGGGACACCCAGCGGGTTGAGGATGATGTCGACGGGCGTGCCGTCCTCCAGGAACGGCATGTCCTCGATCGGGTTGATCTTGGAGATGACGCCCTTGTTGCCGTGGCGGCCGGCGAGCTTGTCACCGTCGGTGATCTTGCGCTTCTGCGCCACGTACACGCGCACCAGCTGGTTCACACCGGGGGGAAGCTCGTCGCCCTCCTCGCGGTCGAAGACGCGGACGCCGATGACCTTGCCGATCTCACCGTGCGGCACCTTCAGGGAGGTGTCGCGCACCTCGCGCGCCTTCTCACCGAAGATCGCGCGGAGCAGGCGCTCCTCCGGGGTCAGCTCGGTCTCACCCTTGGGCGTGACCTTGCCGACGAGGATGTCGCCGGCGACGACCTCGGCACCGATACGGATGATGCCGCGCTCGTCGAGGTCGGCGAGGACCTCCTCGGAGACGTTCGGGATGTCCCGGGTGATCTCCTCGGGGCCGAGCTTGGTGTCACGGGCGTCGACCTCGTGCTCCTCGATGTGGATCGAGGAGAGGACGTCGTCCTGCACGAGGCGCTGCGACAGGATGATCGCGTCCTCGTAGTTGTGACCCTCCCACGGCATGAACGCGACCAGCAGGTTCTTGCCGAGCGCCATCTCGCCGTTCTCGGTGGCCGGACCGTCGGCCAGGACCTGGCCCTCGATGATCCGGTCGCCCTCGGCGACGATGACCTTCTGGTTGACCGAGGTGCCCTGGTTGGACCGGGAGAACTTGGCCAGGCGGTACGTGATGTACGTGCCGTCGTCGTTGGTGGTGGTGATGTAGTCGGCGGAGACCTCCTGGACCACACCCGCCTTCTCGGCCTTGACCACGTCACCGGCGTCGGCGGCGGAGCGGTACTCCATGCCGGTGCCGACGAGCGGGGACTCGCTCTTGATGAGCGGCACGGCCTGACGCATCATGTTCGCGCCCATGAGGGCACGGTTGGCGTCGTCGTGCTCCAGGAACGGGATCATCGCGGTCGCGACCGACACCATCTGGCGCGGCGAGACGTCCATGTAGTCGACGTCGTCACCGGGGACGTAGTCGACCTCGCCGCCACGACGGCGGACCAGGACGCGGGCCTCGGAGAAGCGCATGTCGTCGTTGAGCGTGGCGTTGGCCTGCGCGATGACGAAGCGGTCCTCCTCGTCGGCGGTCAGGTAGTCCACCTCGTCGGTGACCTGGCCGTCGACGACCTTGCGGTACGGCGTCTCGATGAAGCCGAACGGGTTGATCCGGCCGTACGAGGCGAGCGAACCGATCAGACCGATGTTCGGGCCTTCGGGCGTCTCGATCGGGCACATGCGGCCGTAGTGCGACGGGTGAACGTCACGGACCTCGAAGCCGGCCCGCTCACGGGAGAGACCACCCGGGCCGAGGGCGTTCAGACGCCGCTTGTGCGTCAGCCCCGACAGCGGGTTGTTCTGGTCCATGAACTGGGACAGCTGGCTGGTGCCGAAGAACTCCTTGATGGAGGCGACGACCGGCCGGATGTTGATCAGGGTCTGCGGCGTGATCGCCTCGACGTCCTGGGTGGTCATGCGCTCGCGCACGACGCGCTCCATACGGGCGAGACCCGTACGGACCTGGTTCTGGATCAGCTCGCCGACGTTGCGGATGCGGCGGTTGCCGAAGTGGTCGATGTCGTCGGTCTCGACGACGATCTCCCGGCCCGACTCGCCGACCGTCTCGGTCTCACCGGCGTGCAGCTTCACCAGGTACTTGATGGTGGCGATGACGTCGTCGGTGGTGAGCACGCCGGCGTCCAGCGGCTCGTCCGCGCCGAGCTTCTTGTTGACCTTGTAGCGGCCGACCTTGGCGAGGTCGTAGCGCTTCGGGTTGAAGTACAGGTTCTCCAGCAGCGTCTGCGCGGCCTCACGGGTGGGGGGCTCGCCCGGACGCAGCTTGCGGTAGATGTCGAGCAGCGCGTCGTCCTGGCCCTGGGTGTGGTCCTTCTCCAGGGTGGCGCGCATGGACTCGTACTCGCCGAACTCCTCGAGGATCTGCTCGGTGGTCCAACCGAGCGCCTTGAGCAGGACGGTCACGGACTGCTTGCGCTTGCGGTCGATGCGGACACCGACCATGTCGCGCTTGTCGATCTCCATCTCCAGCCAGGCACCCCGGGACGGGATGATCTTGGCGGAGAAGATGTCCTTGTCGGACGTCTTGTCGATGGAGGAGTCGAAGTAGACGCCGGGCGAACGGACCAGCTGCGAGACCACGACACGCTCGGTGCCGTTGATGACGAAGGTGCCCTTGTTGGTCATGAGCGGGAAGTCGCCCATGAAGACCGTCTGGGACTTGATCTCGCCGGTCTCGTTGTTGGTGAACTCGGCGGTGACGAAGAGCGGGGCCGCGTACGTGAAGTCGCGGTCCTTGCACTCGTCGATGCTGTTCTTCGGAGGCTCGAAACGGTGGTCGCGGAACGTCAGCGACATCGACCCGGAGAAGTCCTCGATCGGCGAGATCTCCTCGAAGATCTCTTCCAGACCGGACTTGGTGGGGACGTCCTGACCGGACTCCAGAGCCGACTCGACGCGAGCCTTCCACGCGTCGTTGCCGAGCAGCCAGTCAAAGCTCTCGGTTTGCAGCGCGAGAAGGTTCGGAACCTCGAGGGGCTCCTTGATCTTTGCAAAGGAGATGCGCAGCGGGGCGGTGCTGGCAGCGTTGTTCGTATTCGCGGTCGAGGCATTGCGCGAGGCGGCCAAGAGGGGGTCCTTCCGAGGGCTCGGACTCACTACGCGCGTACCGGTCCCTCTTCCGTGCACTAAGACAGGGGGTGCCAGATGTGGCTAAAGAGCCAGGTCGGGCATGCTCTGGTCGTCAGTGCTCGGGCGAGGGCGGACCCCTGGTGACGGGCAGGGGGCAGCTAACAGGCAGCGCAAAGGGTCAGTGTAGCCACTTGGCACACTGATGTCCAGTGCGGTTCTCGGGGACCGTGTTCACTCCTCGTTGTTCTCACCACCTGTGCGGCAAGGCCTCGCCCTCAACGCACCCAGATACTGCCCTCTTCGCCGTCGATCCATGCCTCGGATTCGGATCCTTGTGACGACGCCCTGAGAATTGCGCGCTGCGTGCGGTTCGTCAAGGCCCCCCTTGCCCAAACCGGTTGTCGCCAGGGGCTCTCAGGGCCCAGGCGACGGCACAACGAAGATCACCATACTCTCCGCCGTCACGCGTGCAAGGCAGCCGCCGCCGGACCCCCGGAACGCCGAAGAGCGACCACCCGGATGGATGATCGCTCTTCGGTGCTACGGCGTTACAGACCCTGACGGATCCGTGGTGCCTTCGTGGTCTTACTTGACCTCGACGGAGGCGCCGGCGCCCTTGAGGGACTCGGCGGCCTTCTCGGCGGCGTCCTTGGCGACCTTCTCGAGGACGGGCTTCGGGGCGCCGTCCACGAGGTCCTTGGCCTCCTTCAGACCCAGGGAGGTCAGCTCGCGCACGACCTTGATGACCTGGATCTTCTTGTCGCCGGCACCCGTGAGGATGACGTCGAACTCGTCCTGCTCGGCCTCGGCCTCGGCAGCGGCGCCACCAGCGGCACCACCGGCGACGACGACCGGCGCGGCAGCGGCGGCGGTGACGTCGAACTTCTCCTCGAAGGCCTTCACGAACTCGGAGAGCTCGATGAGGGTCATCTCCTCGAACTGGGCGAGCAGGTCGTCCTGGCTGAGCTTCGCCATGATGGCGGTCCTTCCACTAATTCGGCAGGTGCCGGATGTACGGGGTGAGGCGGGCGTACGTCGGCCCGCTGCGATCCGTGCCGCGCTCAGGCGGCCCGGATCAGAAAGCGAGCCGAATTACTCGGCACCGCCCTGCTCGTCCTGCTTGGCACGGAGCGCGTCCACGGTGCGGACGAGCTTCGAGGGCAGCGCCTGGAAGACGGAGGCAGCCTGGGACTGCTTCGCCTTGAAGGCACCGGCCAGCTTGGAGAGCAGAACCTCGCGGGACTCGAGGTCCGCAAGCTTCTTGATCTCGTCGGCGGACAGCGCCTTGCCGTCAAGGACACCGCCCTTGATGACGAGGTTGGGGTTGTCCTTGGCGAAGTCGCGCAGACCCTTCGCCGACTCCACCGGGTCACCGGTGATGAAGGCGACAGCCGTCGGACCATTGAAGTGGTCGTCCAGCGTCGAGATCCCGGCCTCGTTGGCCGCAATCTTGGTCAGCGTGTTCTTCACCACGGCGTACTGGGCGTTCTCACCGAGCGACCGGCGCAGCGTCTTGAGCTGCGCCACGGTGAGACCGCGGTACTCGGTCAGCACGGCGGCGTTGGAGCTGCGGAACTTGTCCGTCAGCTCGGCAACCGCGGCAGCCTTGTCGGGCGTCGCCATAGAGCCTCGGCCTCCTTCCGGGTGATTCGGACCGCGCGGACCCGAAGGAGGACTGGGGAAAACGAAACGCCCCGGCGCAGGCGCACGGGGCGTGGCTCGACCGTCGCTCACGCGCACGAGGCGCGGACTCCGGGAGCTCATCCACAGTCACCTGCGCGGGTCGTCCGCAGTTCAGCGGATCCTTCGGCCACCGTGTCCTCCAACGAGCACACGGCAACGACCAGCGGTCTTTGGCTTCTGTGGAAGCGTACGGGACCGGGGCAGTGTCAAGCAAATCCGCCCCTGCCGCCACCCCGGAGGGGGCGGCTCAGCCCTGCTGGGACTCCTTCATCATCTCGGCCAGGTCGACGGTGTCCTTGGCCGGCGGGGCGGTGACCTTCACCGGCTCGTTGAACCCCAGGAAGGTGATGGTCATGTCCAGCGGGCCCTTGGCGGCGTCGCCGCGCATGCGGAACTGCTTGGTGTGCTCGTCGCCGTCGATCCACGTGTCCATCGTGAGCTTGTCGAGGCCCATCTTCTCGTACTGCTCGAGGCTCTTCCGGCGCTTCTCCCGGGTGGCCTCGTCCTCGTCGGCGAGGGACTTCTCCAGGTCGGCGAGGGTGATCGTGCCCTTGTAGTGGGTGGTCTCGACGCCGTCGACGGTCTCGGCACCGACCTTCTCGACGTCCTTGGCCCCGGTGAGGAAGGTGGACTCGGTCGCCGGGTTCTTGTCGGCCTGGGAGGCGCCGCCCAGCTGGTCCAGTTCCTCGCCGTCGGCGCCCAGCGCGGCCAGGTCGAACTTCATCCAGCTCTTGCCGTCCATCTCCTTGGCGGCCTCGGCGCCGCCGCCGATGTACATCGCCTTGTCGACGAGCCGGATCTCCGCGCTCTGGCCGCCGCCCTGGTCCAGCGCCGTCATCTTCATGCTCATCGCGAGCGTGGGCTTGATCCGCATCTGCGCCTCGGCCTTGACGCGGCCCTCCTCGGGCGCCCGGCCGGTCATCCGGTAACGGATGGAGTCGATCTCCTCGGTGTTCTTCGCCGCCTTGGCGACGGCCGCCGCGGGCGTCATCTCCGGGGACTCGTCGGTCCCGCCGGAACAGCCCACGGCTCCGGCGGCGAGGAGCAGCGCGGCCGCGGAGGCGCCCACGGGCACACGTACGGAAGACTTCATCGGTATCCCCCCACAGGATTCAAGGAGTACAGGTGACGCGCAGCAGACGCACAGCCGGCGCACATCGGATCTCCACATCAAGGACGCGAGCGTATCCGAGATGGTTCGAATGATCTTGTGATTTCCCGCTAGCGGTCCTGCGCCGCCAGCAGTTCCTTGAAGTCGGCCGTGTCCGCGGCCGGGGGGCGCTCGGCGGAGACCTCGACGCCGTAGTCGCTGTAGTACGCGGTCTGCGTCAGCTCCCCGGTCTTCGTCCGCCCCCGCTCGACCTTCTTGACCAGCAGGTTCCGGTCGTCGACCCAGATGTCGACGGTCTGGGCGGTGGGCCCGCCGACCGTGCCGGACCAGTGGGTGGCGCGTCGGCCGCGCGTCTTCTCCTCACCCACTTTGCGCACGTCCTTGGCGGTCAGCAGCTGCTTCACCGCCTGGTGGGGCGTGGTGTTGCGCATCTGGTCCGCGAACCCGGCGCCCGCGCCGCCGCCGAGGTCCTCCAGGTCGGCGTAGACGTACTTGATCCAGTGCCGGCCGCCGACCCGGGCGGCGAACTCGTCGCCCATGCGGGCGTAGTAGGCGTCGGCCAGGTACCGGGCCTCCATCGCGGTGGTGCCCAGCCGGCGCATCGTCTCGGCGGTGGTGCCGCCGGTGTACGTGATCATGAGGGTGCCGGTGAGGCCGTCGTGCCAGCCGAGGGCGCCGGTGGCCTCCAGGGACAGCTCGCTGCCCATCACGGTCGTGGACTCCACCCGCGCCGAACCCGCCCGGCCGGTCGCCCGCTCGACGGCGTGCAGGGCGTCGGCCGAAGGACCGGTGAGGGCCGGAGGGCCGGAGGACGCCGGCGTTGAGGACCGCGGAGCCGGGGAGGCCGGGGCGGCGGGGTCCCCGGAGGACGTGCAGGCGGTGACGCCCGCCAGCATGACCGACACCGCGACCGAGACGACCGTACGGCGTACCGTCGTGCCCCTCATCCGCCCACCCCCTGTGCCCCGTGCGCCCCCTGCGCCTCGTGCGGGGGTCCCCTGCCCGCACGCTAGCCCAGGGTCGCGGGAAAAGGGACGGGCCCCGCACCTCGGAGGTGCGGGGCCCGTGAACCGGTTGGGCGAGCCGTTGGCTCAGACCGCCGCCGGGTCCTCCTCGGTGAGGAGGTTGCGGGTGCGGTTGGAGTCGACCGGGATGCCGGGGCCGATCGTGGTGCTGATCGCGGCCTTCTTGATGTACCGGCCCTTCGCGGCGGACGGCTTGAGACGGAGGATCTCCTCCAGCGCCGCGCCGTAGTTCTCCACCAGCTTGGTGTCGTCGAACGACGTCTTGCCGATGATGAAGTGCAGGTTCGAGTGCTTGTCGACGCGGAACTCGATCTTGCCGCCCTTGATGTCGTTGACAGCCTTGGCGACGTCCGGGGTCACGGTGCCGGTCTTGGGGTTCGGCATGAGACCACGGGGACCGAGCACGCGGCCGAGGCGGCCGACCTTGCCCATGAGGTCCGGGGTGGCGACGACGGCGTCGAAGTCCAGACGGCCCTTCGACACCTCGTCGATCAGTTCGTCGGCGCCGACGATGTCGGCGCCCGCGGCACGCGCGGCCTCGGCACGGTCGCCGGTCGCGAAGACCAGGACCCGGGCGGTCTTGCCGGTGCCGTGCGGGAGGTTCACGGTGCCACGGACCATCTGGTCGGCCTTGCGCGGGTCGACACCCAGGCGGAAGGCGACCTCGACGGTGCCGTCGAACTTGCTCGTGGAGGTCTCCTTGGCGAGACGGACGGCCTCGAGCGGGGCGTAGAGCTTGTCCCGGTCGATCTTGGCGTCCGCAGCGCGGAGAGACTTGCTGCGCTTGCTCACTACTGCTCCTGTTGGCTTCTGAGGAGTCGTGGTGCGGGCCGAGCCGGCCCTGCCACTACTGCTTGCTTACGGGGGTGGAGGTCAGCCCTCGACCGTGACGCCCATGGAACGGGCGGTACCGGCGATGATCTTCTCCGCCTGGTCCAGGTCGTTGGCGTTGAGGTCGGGCATCTTGGTGGTGGCGATCTCACGGACCTGGTCACGCGTGATCTTCGCGACCTTGGTCTTGTGCGGCTCGCCGGAGCCCTTCTCCACACCCGCGGCCTTGAGGATCATCTTCGCGGCCGGCGGGGTCTTGGTGATGAAGGTGAAGGAACGGTCCTCGTAGACCGTGATCTCCACGGGGATGACCCAGCCACGCTGCGACTCGGTCGCGGCGTTGTAGGCCTTGCAGAACTCCATGATGTTCACGCCGTGCTGACCCAGCGCGGGGCCGACCGGCGGAGCCGGGTTGGCGGCACCGGCCTGGATCTGGAGCTTGATGAGCCCCGTGACCTTCTTCTTCTTGGGAGGCATAGCTCTCCGGGTCCTTTCGATTCGGGTCCTGCCCGCGTTCGGGAGCTACCCGGACACAGGCATACCGCACAACGATAGCGGGTATAGATGCGCGGCCAAAAACCGAGCAGGTCAGGCGCCCGCTCGCACGAGGGCCTGACCTGCTCGGACGCTGTGGCTCCAGCCGAACCTGTGACGAACTAGTTCTTCTGGATCTGGTCGAAGCTCAGCTCGACCGGGGTCTCGCGGCCGAAGATCTCGACGAGGCCCTTGACCTTCTTCGAGTCCGGGTTGATCTCGTTGATCGTGGCCTGGAGCGTGGCGAAGGGGCCGTCGGTGACGGTGACCGAGTCGCCGACCTCGAAGTCCAGGACCTGGACCTCGACCTTCCGCTGCGGCGCCGGCTTGCCCTCGGCCTCGGCGGCCTCGCGGGCGGCCTTCTCCTCGGCCTCCGGGGCGAGCATCTTGACGATCTCGTCCAGTGTCAGCGGGTAGGGGTCGTAGGCGTTGCCCACGAAGCCGGTGACGCCGGGGGTGTTGCGGACGACGCCCCAGGACTCGTTGGTCAGGTCCATGCGGACCAGGACGTAGCCCGGCAGCTTGTTCTGGCGGATCGTCTTGCGGTCGCCGTTCTTGATCTGGACGACCTCTTCCTGCGGCACCTCGGCCTGGAAGATGTAGTCCTCGACGTTCAGCGAGACGGCGCGCTGTTCGAGGTTGGTCTTCACGCGGTTCTCGTAACCGGCATAGGTGTGGATCACGTACCACTCGCCGGGGAGGACGCGCAGTTCGCGGCGGAGCGCCTCGATCGGGTCCAGCTCGGGCTCGGCCTCCGCGGCCTCGTCCGCCTGCTCGGCGGTGTCGTCGTCCGCGGCTTCCGCGGTCTCGTCCTCGGCCTCTGCGGTCTCGTCCGCGTCGACGACGGTGTCGTCGGCAGCCTCGGCCTCGGCGGAGGCCTGGGTGTCCTCGTTGCCGGCGCCCTCGACGGTGCCGGGCTCGTCCTCGACGGACTCGACCGGCTCGAAGGCGTCGTTCACGTTCGGGTCAGACACGGTGGCTGCTTCTTCCTGGATACATAGGGGTGGAACACGCGAAAGGGGCGCCGGGTACCTCGGCGCCCTTCGCTCTCGACTCAGCCGAAGACGTACTTGGCGGCGTGAGAGAAGCCATAGTCAATCAGAGTCACCAGGCCGATCATGATGACCACGAAGATGATCACCACGGTGGTGTACGTAGTCAGCTGATTCCGGGTCGGCCAGACAACCTTGCGGAGTTCCGCGACGATCTGGCGGTAGAAGAGGGCGAGCCGCTTGAGGGGGCCCTTCTTGCCGCGCTTGCCGCCCTTGCGGGACTTCTTGTCCGCCTCGTCCTGGGCATCAGGCATGTCGATGGAGCCCACGGCGTCCGTCACTCGTCCTCACCTGATTCCGGGTCGTGGCCGTGCCGCGCCCGGTTGGAGCCGCACGGCGGTGCATTGCTGTACGTACATGCGCACACATCCTGGCGATGGTGTGTGTAGCAGGGCCGGAGGGACTTGAACCCCCAACCGCTGGTTTTGGAGACCAGTGCTCTACCAATTGAGCTACGACCCTTTGTGTGTCCACCAACGTACCGCATCCACTCGGATGCTTGGTGTGCACCGAATGATCGCGGGCTGCTGAAGGCCAACGAGGTGAGAGTGTACGTGCTCACGGGCCGGGCGTCGAACAGAATGGGGCGGCGAGGCGCCCCGCCAGGGGGCCTCGGCCGAAGATCGCCCAGGCGGGCGCGGGGTTCCGGACTGTTGTTCTGGACCGTGCCCCGTCCTGTTCAGTCCGTGAAACCCGTGTGCCGGTGCGGTTTCCGGTCTGGAACGATGGGGCCATGAGCGCTGCAACCCCTCCCACCGAGCGCCGGGTCTCCGCCCGAGTCGGCGCGATCTCCGAGTCCGCGACCCTCGCCGTGGACGCCAAGGCCAAGGCCCTGAAGGCCGCCGGGCGTCCGGTGATCGGCTTCGGCGCCGGTGAGCCCGACTTCCCGACGCCGGACTACATCGTCGAGGCCGCCGTCGAGGCGTGCAAGAACCCGAAGTACCACCGCTACACGCCGGCCGGCGGGCTGCCCGAGCTGAAGGCCGCCATCGCCGCGAAGACGCTGCGCGACTCCGGCTACGAGGTCGACCCGTCGCAGATCCTCGTCACCAACGGCGGCAAGCAGGCCATCTACGAGGCGTTCGCCGCGATCCTCGACCCGGGCGACGAGGTCATCGTCCCGGCGCCGTACTGGACGACATACCCGGAGTCGATCCGGCTGGCCGGGGGCGTGCCCGTCGAGGTCGTCGCCGACGAGACGACCGGCTACCGGGTGAGCGTGGAGCAGCTGGAGGCCGCGCGCACGGACAAGACCAAGGTCGTCCTCTTCGTCTCGCCGTCGAACCCGACGGGGGCCGTGTACAGCGAGGCCGAGACCGAGGCGATCGGCCAGTGGGCCGTCGAGCACGGCCTGTGGGTGCTCACCGACGAGATCTACGAGCACCTCGTCTACGGCGACGCCTTCTCGGTGTCCATGCCGGCGCTGCTGCCCGAGCTGCGCGACAAGTGCATCGTGGTCAACGGTGTCGCGAAGACGTACGCGATGACCGGCTGGCGGGTCGGGTGGGTCATCGGCCCGAAGGACGTCGTCAAGGCCGCGACGAACCTCCAGTCGCACGCCACCTCCAACGTGTCCAACGTGGCCCAGGCGGCGGCCATCGCCGCGGTCTCCGGCGACCTGGACGCCGTGGCGAAGATGCGGGAGGCCTTCGACCGGCGCCGCCAGACCATCGTGCGGATGCTCAACGACATCGACGGCGTGGTGTGCCCGGAGCCCAAGGGCGCGTTCTACGCCTACCCGTCGGTGAAGGCGCTGGTCGGCAAGGAGATCCGCGGCAAGCGTCCGCAGGACACGGTCGAGCTGGCCGCGCTGATCCTGGAGGAGGCCGAGGTCGCGGTGGTGCCGGGTGAGGCGTTCGGTACGCCCGGGTACCTGCGGCTGTCGTACGCACTCGGCGACGAGGACCTCGTCGAGGGCGTGAGCCGGATCCAGAAGCTGCTGGCGGAGGCCCGGGACTGACCCCACCCGCTGCCGCGACAGAGCACTCCGGAACGTTCCGGAGTGCTCTGTTTGTTTGTGCGAGCAAGACCACGTACGGGGAAAGTGCTGTCGGGTCGGGCGTGTCGTGCGGCAGGATCGCGGAATGGAGCGTGTACGTGATGTCTCTGAACTGCCGAAGGCCCATCTCCACCTGCACTTCACCGGGTCGATGCGGCCCGCGACCCTGCTGGAACTGGCCGACAAGCACGGTGTACGACTGCCCGAGACGCTGACCGAGGCACTGGGCCGCGGTGAGTCGCCCAAGCTGCGGGCGACGGACGAGCGGGGCTGGTTCCGCTTCCAGCGGCTGTACGACGCGGCGCGGTCGTGTCTGCAGGAGCCGGAGGACATCCAGCGGCTGGTGCGGGAGGCCGCGGAGGAGGATGTGCGGGACGGGTCGGGGTGGCTGGAGATCCAGGTGGACCCGACGTCGTACGCCCCACGGCTGGGCGGGCTGATCCCGGCGCTGGAGATCATCCTGGACGCGGTGGAGACGACCGTGCGGGACACGGGGATCGGGATGCGGGTGCTGGTGGCCGCGAACCGGATGAAGCATCCGCTGGACGCGCGGACGCTGGCCCGGCTGGCGGTGCGGTACGCGGACAAGGGTGTGGTCGGGTTCGGCCTGTCCAACGACGAACGGCGGGGCATGGCCCGCGACTTCGACCGGGCGTTCGCGATCGCGCGCGAGGGCGGGCTGCTGTCGGCGCCGCACGGGGGTGAGCTGACCGGGCCGGCGTCGGTGCGGGACTGCCTGGACGACCTGGAGGCGGACCGGATCGGGCACGGGGTGCGGGCGGCGGAGGACGCGCGGCTGCTGAAGCGGCTCGCCGACCGGCAGGTGACGTGCGAGGTGTGTCCGGCGTCGAACGTCGCCCTGGGCGTGTACGAGAAGCCGGAGGACGTGCCGCTGCGGAAGCTGTTCGAGGCCGGGGTGCCGATGGCGCTGGGCGCGGACGATCCGCTGCTGTTCGGGGCGCGGCTGGCGGCTCAGTACGAGTTCGCCCGGGAGCACCACGGGTTCACGGACCCGGAACTGGCGGAACTGGCACGCCAGTCGGTGCGGGGGTCGGCGGCGCCGGAGGGCGTGAAGGAGAAACTGCTGGCCGGGGTGGACGACTGGCTGGCCGGGTAGCCGGGCCCAGGCGGCCGCGCCAGGTCGCCGGGCGGGGCCCGACGGGGCCTGGAGACCTAGAGCCGCACGCCCACCGTCACCGGCTCGTTGACCAGCGTGACGCCGAACGCGTCGTGGACCCCGGCGACGACCTCGCGGGCCAGCGCCAGCAGGTCCTCCGTGGTGGCCTCGCCGCGGTTGGTCAGCGCCAGCGTGTGCTTGGTGGAGATGCGGGCGGGGCCGGTGCCGTAGCCCTTGGTGAAGCCGGCCTTGTCGATCAGCCAGGCCGCCGAGGTCTTGATGAGGCCGTCCCCCGCCGGGAAGGCGGGCGGTTCCGCCGAGTCCCCGAGCCGCTCCGCCACGCGCGAGCGGAACCGGGTGAACTCCTCGTCCGTGAGGATCGGGTTGGTGAAGAAGGACCCGGCCGACCAGGTGTCGTGGTCGTCGGGGTTCAGCACCATGCCCTTCCCCGCGCGCAGCTTCAGCACGGTGTCGCGGGCGGCGGTCAGCCGGACCCGGTCACCCGCCTCGACGCCGAGCGCGCGGGCCGTCTCGGCGTAGCGGATGGGCGCGGAGAATCCGCGCGCGTCCTCCAGCAGGAAACGGACGCGCAGCACGACGTACCGCTCGGGTTCGGCCTTGAAGCGGCTGTTGCGGTACGAGAAGTCGCAGGCCGCGTTGGAGAGGGTGACCGTCTCCCGGTTCCTGCGGTCGTACGCCGTCACCTCGGTGATCGTGGAGCTGACCTCCTGGCCGTACGCGCCGACGTTCTGGATGGGCGTCGCGCCCGCCGAGCCGGGGATGCCGGCCAGGCACTCGACGCCGGCCAGTCCGGCCTCGACGGTGCGGGCGACGGCGTCGGACCAGATCTCGCCGGCCGCCAGCTCCAGCGTCGTGCCGTCGAGGGTGAGGCCGCGGGTGGCGATGTGCAGGGCGGTGCCGTCGAAGCCCTTGTCGCCGATGACCAGGTTGGATCCGCCGCCGATGACCAGCAGGGGCGTGCCGGTGTCGTCGGCGGCGCGGACGGCGGCGATCACCTCGGCGTCGGTCGTGGCCGTGATCAGCCGGGTCGCCGGTCCTCCGAGTCGGAAGGTGGTCAGCGGGGCGAGGGGGGCGTCCTGGATTTCCTGCACGCGCCCAAGACTACGAGACGGCACCGACAGCCCCGGGCAGCGGGAACGCCCCGACCGTCCGGCCGGGGCGTTCCCTCCCTCACGGCGGGCGTCCCTCACCGCAGGCGCTGTCGTACTTCGGCCCAGCTGACCGGCAGCTCGTCGCTCGACGCCGGCCAGGAGGCGAACTTCGCGTCCCGCATCTGCGCGGAGAGCCCGCGGGAGGCCGGGGCATGGGTGCCGGAGCGGGCGAAGTCCTTGAGCGCCTCGGGCGACTCCCAGGCGGACAGCGTCCAGAACGTCCGCTTGAAGGGCTCCGCCTTCAGGGACGCGCCGTACGCACCTCGCGCGCCCCTCACCTGCCGCCACACGCCCGGCGTGCGCGCCAGGAACTTCAGCGCTCCCCACAGCGTGCGGGTCTCGAAACGGGAGGCGAAGACGTGTACCTCCGTAGTCTGCGGCGGCGGGTTCGGCACGGTCCAGGGAAGGGTGGGCATGTCGGGCTCTCCTCTCGTCCTGCGCAGGTGCGGTCAGCTGGTGGCCGCGGGGGCGGCGGACACGGTCTCCGCTGGCTCCGGGGTGGGGTTCGGGTTCGTTCCGGGTGTGTCCGTGGAGGTCCGGCCGGCCGGGCGGCCGCCCGGGATCAGCAGGGCCGCCATGCCTCCGAGGGCCACCAGCGCCGCGCCGACCGCGACCGCGGGCCGCAGTCCGTCGACGAAGATCTGCGGGGACTCGTAGCCGCCCTGGGCCGCGAAGATCGAGGACATGACCGCGATGCCGAGCGCGCCGCCCACCTCGCGCAGGGCGTTGTTGGCGCCGGAGGCGATGCCCTGCTCCTTGTTCCTGACGCTGGACATCACCAGGGCGGAGGCGGGAGCGAAGTACAGGGCCATGCCGATTCCGCTGATGATCAGACCGGGCAGTTGGACCCCGTAGGAGGCGTCGGCCGTGATGACCCAGGCGAGGTAGCCGAGGCCGGCCGCCTGGAGGAAGAGTCCCGCGGCGACGACCGGGCGCCCTCCGACGCGGTCCGAGAGGATGCCGGCGATGGGCGCGACCAGCATCGGCATGCCGGTCCAGGGCAGCATGCGCAGCCCCGCCTCGGTGGGCGAGTAGCCGAGCACGCCCTGCATGTACTGGCTGAGCAGGAAGATCGAGCCGAACATCCCGAGGAACATCAGCAGGCTCGCCGCGTTGATCCCGGCGAAGGCGCGGGAGCGGAAGAGGCGCATGGGGAGCATGGGGTTCCTGGCGCGGGTGCTGTAGAGGACGAAGCCGGCGAGCAGCGCCGCCCCCGCGAACAGGGCCATGAGCACCACGGAGCCGGTCCAGCCGTCGACGGGGCCGCGGACCAGGCCGTAGACGATGCCGAAGAGTCCGCCGCTGGCGAGCAGGGTGCCGGGGACGTCGAGCGGGGCGCCGGAGCCGTACGACTCGGCGAGGCGGGCGCGGGCGAGCGGCAGCAGGGCCAGCCCCAGCGGAACGTTCAGCCAGAAGATCCACTGCCAGGAGATGTGTTCGGTGAGGCTGCCGCCGACCAGCGGACCCGAGGCCACGGCCAGCCCGTTGACGGCGCCCCAGATGCCGTACGCCATCCCGCGGCGTTCGGCGGGGACGGCGGCCGTCAGCAGGGTCAGGGTGAGCGGCATCATGATCGCCGCGCCGACGCCCTGGACCGCGCGGGCGGCGATGAGCGAGTCGATGCCGGGTGCCATGGCCGCGGCGGCGGAGGCGGCGGTGAAGACGGTCAGGCCGACGATGAAGAGCTTGCGGCGGCCGAAGCGGTCGCCCAGTGCCGCCCCGAACATCAGGAGGACGGCGAAGGTGAGCGTGTACGCGCTCACGGTCCATTCCAGGTCGTGCAGCGCCCCGCCCAGGTCCTCGCGGATGGAGGGCAGGGCGGTGGTGACGACGAGGTTGTCGAGGGCGGCCATGAATCCCGCGACGCTGGTGATGACGAGGGCCCAGACGGCTCCCCCGCCGCGTGTGCTCCGACCTGTGCTGTGGTGTGACATCTCTCCCCCAGAGGGTGTGCACCGCTTGCGGTTTGGTTGTGGTTAGTAATTGATGACTAACTTTCCTGGCCATACGAGTGGCGTGCGAGAGCACACGCCGCCGACCCGCGCGCCCCTACGGGCCGTTCTGGCCCTGTTTGGCCCGCGCCGAGATGTAGAGGCCGTCCCAGATCCGGTGCCCCGGCGGAAAACCCATTCCCGCCAGGGTGTTGACGAGCATGCCGTACGCCATGAAGGTCGTCGTTTCGTCCACGTTGCCCCCCAGGGGCACGTGGACGGTGTCCCAGAGTTCCAGCCAGCCCCTGCGCACCATCTCGCCGAACTCGTGGTCCCCGGACGCCTCGGCCGCGGCGACCGTGACGTAGACCTGCAACTGCATCTGCAGCTTCTCGGGGTGATCGGCGATCAGCTGCGTGTAGGCCTCGGCCATGGAGTGCAGGGCCTCTTCGCCGTGCAGCCCCTCGGACGCCGTCTCGAACACCTCGCGCGTGTCCTGGAGGCAGCGTTCCGCGACGGCGAGGAAGATCGCTTTCTTGCCCGGAAAGAGTCGGAAGAGGTACGGCTGGGAGACCCCCACCCGCTTGGCGATGGCCTCCGTGGAGGTGCCGTAGTAGCCGCCCCGGGCGAACTCGGTCGTCGCCGCGCGGATGACGCTCTCGCGTCGCTCCTCTGCGCTCATCCTGACCATGGACAGAAAGTTAGTACTCAATCACTAACTGCGTCAAGGGGGGAGAGGTAAGGGGCCTCCTCAATGGAGAACGCCCCTTACCGCACTTCTCAGCTCAGACGGACGACCGCCCGGGACATGCCGAGGACCTTCTGGCCGCCGCTGGTGGCCGTGAGGTCGACGCGGACGGTGTTGTCGTCGAGCTTGGCCGCGACCTTGCCGCTGACCTCGATCACGGCACCCTGGTCGTCGTTCGGGACGACGACGGGCCGGGTGAAGCGGACGCCGTACTCCACGACCGCGCCCGGGTCGCCGACCCAGTCGGTGACCACGCGGATCGCCTCGGCCATGGTGAACATGCCGTGCGCGATGACGTCGGGCAGGCCGACGTCCTTGGCGAACTTCTCGTTCCAGTGGATCGGGTTGAAGTCGCCGGAGGCGCCCGCGTACTGGACGAGCTTGGCGCGGTCCACCGGGAAGGACTGCGCGGGCAGTTCGGTGCCGACCTCGACGTCGCCGTACGCGATCCTGGCGCCGGGAGAGGCCGGAGGCGTCATGGTGGGGTCCGTCACGGTGCTCACGCCTCCTCGGCCGCGCGGGCCACGAGCTTGGTCCAGGCGGTGACGACGTGCTCGCCGAGCTCGTCGTGGACCTCGCCGCGGATGTCCAGGACGTCGTTGCCGGCCAGCGACTTGATCCCCTCGATGGTCGAGGTGACGGTGAGCCGGTCACCGGCCCGCACCGGGCGGACGTAGGCGAACTTCTGGTCGCCGTGCACCACCCGGCTGTAGTCGAGGCCCAGCTGCGGGTCCTCGACGACCTGCCTGGCCGCCTTGAACGTGATCGAGAACACGAAGGTCGGCGGGGCGATCACGTCGGGGTGGCCGAGCGACTTCGCGGCCTCCGTGTCCGTGTACGCCGGGTTGGCGTCCCCCACGGCCTCCGCGAACTCGCGGATCTTCTCCCGGCCCACCTCGTAGGGCGCGGTCGGCGGATAGGTCCGCCCCACGAACGACTGGTCGAGCGCCATGGGCTCGCTCCTCCTGCTGTTTTGCTCTGCTCTGCTGTGCGGTGGGTGCCGCGTCTGCTGTGCGGTGGGTACCGCGCCGGGCACCACTGACCCAAACGACGCGAGGCCGCCCCCAGGTATCGGGGACGGCCTCGTGTACGAGCCTTTTTATCGCGTTTCGCGGTGCGCGGTGTGCGCGTTGCAACGCGGGCAGTGCTTCTTCATCTCCAGTCGGTCCGGGTTGTTGCGCCGGTTCTTCTTGGTGATGTAGTTCCGCTCCTTGCACTCCACGCAGGCCAGCGTGATCTTCGGGCGGACGTCGGTGGCAGCCACGTGAGTGCTCCTTGACGGACGGATTGATTTTATTAACGCAGGAAAGAGTAGCCGATTGAAGGACCGACCCCGCAATCGGCTACTGAGAGTAGCGGTGACCGGACTTGAACCGGTGACACAGCGATTATGAGCCGCTTGCTCTACCGACTGAGCTACACCGCTGTGATGCGATCGGGTCCCGCCTCGCGACGGGAACCTCTCACACCAGAGCCCCAAAACGGAATCGAACCGTTGACCTTCTCCTTACCATGGAGACGCTCTGCCGACTGAGCTATTGGGGCGAGCGATGAAGACATTACACGGTCGCCCGCCGTTCGCCCAAATCCGTTTCGTCGCCCCTGACCCGTCCCGTACCCGCCACTCCGGAGGGCCGGACGGCGCCGGTACGACTATTGCGCTCCTCCGCGCCACGGGCTGATCACCGTCCTAGGCTCGACTCACTCTGCGTGATCTTGCGTCCCCCACTGCGCAGCCCCGAGCCCAGAGGAGCGCGATGCCCGACAGCCAGCCGCAGCCGCCCCGTTCGCCCTCCCCCTCGGGCCCCGCCGACCGCGGTTCGCTCCTGCTCTCCGGGGCTCGGCTCACCGACGGCCGGGCCGTGGACGTGCGGCTCCACGGCGGGCGCATCGAGGCCGTCGGCACCGCCGGCAGCCTGACCCCCGCCCGCACGCCGGGCCCCGGCACCCGCGTCGACCTCGCCGGCTACCTGCTGCTCCCCGCCCCCGCCGACCCCCACGTCCACCCCGACACGGCCCTGACCGCCGACGTCCCGGGCCCCGTCTCCTACGAACCCGAGGACGTCCAGCGCCGGGCCACCGAGGCCGCCCTGCTCCAGCTCGGACACGGGGCGACCGCGCTGCGGGCGCACGTGCGGGTGGGCGACGTCACGGGGCTGGGCGCGCTGACCGCCGTACTGCGCGCGCGGCGTTCGCTGCGCGGTCTGGCCGAGCTGACGACGGTGGCGATGCCGAGGGTGCTGACCGGCGTGGCCGGGGCCGACGGGCTGGCGATGCTGCGGGACGCGGTCAAGATGGGCGCGGACGTGGTGGGCGGGTGCCCCGACCTGGACCCCGACCCGGCGGGGTACGTGGAGGCGGTCCTGGAGGTCGCGGCCGAACACGGCTGCCCGGTCGACCTGCACACGGACGCGGCCGATCCGGCGCGGCTGGCCCGGCTGGCGGCCATGGCGGGCGGGCTGCGCCCCGGGGTGGCCCTCGGTCCCTGCGAGGGCCTCGGCCTGCTGCCGGCCGAGGTCGCCTCCCGGGCCGCGGAACAGCTCGCGGCGGCCGGGGTGACGGTGGTCTGTCTGCCGCAGGGCGCGTGCGGCGCGGCCGACCACCCCGACGGCACGGCTCCGGTACGGCTGCTGCGGGCGGCCGGGGTACGGGTCGCCGCCGGGAGCGGCGCACTCCGGGACGTCTCCAACCCCGTCGGACGCGGTGACCCCCTGGAGGCGGCGTACCTGCTCGCCTCACGCCACGGGCTGCACCCGGAGGACGCGTACGAGGCGGTGAGCACGGGGGCACGGGCGGCGCTCGGCCTGCCCGAGGTACGGGTGGAGGCCGGTTTCCCGGCGGAGCTCCTCGCGGTACGCGGCGACCGGCTGGCGGGGGCGCTGTCCCTGGCGTACAGCCGCGTCGTGGTGCACCGGGGGCGCGTGGTGTCGCGGACCAGCGCGGTACGGGAGTACGGCGACCAGGACGGCGGCGCCGCGGACCTGGGACTGCCTCGGCAGGGGCGGGGGGAGCGTGGGGGTCCGCCGAGCTGAGCGACCGGGCCGAGGGGTGGGCAAGACGCCGTTCCCGGTTCTCCCGCGGACGCACCGGCATCCGGTGGCCGTGCCGGGGAGCGGGGCCGAAGTCGTGCGGCGGGGGCGGCTGTCGGGGCGTACGGTCGAAGACATGCGCATTGTCATCGCTGGTGGTCATGGTCAGATCGCGCTGCGGCTGGAGCGGTTGCTCGCCGCGCGCGGCGACGAGGTGGCGGGCATCATCCGCAAGGCCGCACAGGCCGACGATCTCCGCGCGGCCGGTGCCGAACCGATCGTGCTCGATCTGGAGTCGGCCTCGCTGGAGGAGGTCGCGGAGTGCCTGCGGGGCGCCGACGCGGCGGTCTTCGCCGCGGGGGCGGGGCCTGGAAGCGGGGTGGCCCGCAAGGACACGGTGGACAAGTCGGCGGCGGTCCTCTTCGCGGACGCGGCGGTCCGGGCGGGCGTACGGCGCTTCGTGGTCGTGTCCTCCATGGGCGCCGACCCCGCGCACCAGGGCGACGAGATCTTCGACGTCTACCTGCGCGCCAAGGGCGAGGCCGACGCGCACGTGCGCTCACTGGACGCGCTGGACTGGACGATCCTGCGCCCCGGCATGCTGACGGACGACGCGGGCACCGGCCTCGTACGGCTGGAGGCCCACACCGGCCGCGGCCCCGTCCCGCGCGACGACGTGGCCGCGGCCCTGGCCGAACTGGTCGACACCCCGGCGACGCACGGCCTGACCCTGGAGCTGATCAGCGGTTCGACACCGGTGTCGGTGGCGGTGAAGTCGGTGGCCGGGAACTGAGGACGGGCTCCCGGGCCGGGCGGGGCGAACGGGTCGCGGGGGCGGGCAGGAGGCGCCGGGCGGACGCGGGACGCGGTCAGAACAGGGGCAGCTGTCCGGGGAAGTCGGGGACGACATACCCGTCCAAGGACGGCTGCGCCGCCCCGAGTTGCGCCGTCCGCCGCGATCCGGGACAGGACACCAGCTCACCGCCGCCCCGCGCTCCGGGCGGGTCATGACGCGCGTACCGCCCCGCGACGACGGCGATCTCGCGACGGCACTCGGGGCACATTCTGCGACGGGAGGACGAGGCCATGGCCCCAGTCTGCCCGCATCGCACGCCCGCCGGGGGGCCACGGACGCGAGCCTCTTGGGCGAGGCACATGATGAAGGGCCCCTGATGTCCGGCGAGTGCTCAGGTGTACGGCACGGCCGGACAGCACTCGCGGAGACAGCGCAACAGTTTGATTCAATGACAATGATGGGCATGGTGGCGGAGGGCACGCACCTGGGACCGTTGGAACTGGTCAGCGGGCACTGGGGAGTCGGAGACGCCAGGCGCTCTGACGCCCACTGGGTGGAGTTCCGCCCGGACGGGCTCCACCAGCACGAGCCAGGCTCAGAGGGACGGCTGATCCCGTGGTCCAGGATCATGACCGGCATCTCGTTCAGCTGGGGCAAACACCCCTGGAGCTCAACCAGCAGGGGCATGTACACGCTGAGGGGAAGGGTCGCCGGGAGCAGCGGCGGCTGGATGCACATGACGCTGCGCCACCCGTACGAGGATCACCCACTGCGCTTCGACCAGCACACGCGCCCGTATCGGGCGGTGGACGCCCTCCGGCTGGAGAGCCTGCTCCGGCAGCTCGTCGACGAGGGGAAGCTCCACCTGCTCGGCGACCCGGAATGGGTGGGCCGTGCCGTGGCACACCTGACCGGCGGGAAGAACAGCTGGATCACGAACCGAGCGCTGCAACGGGTGGCAACGGAGGCCATGGCAACGGCCGGTCATCCCGGCGGTCCCTGACGACGCCCCTGACCTGCTCTCATCGTCGGTCCGTAAACGCCGAAAGGGTCTGTGACCAGCATTGCTGCTGGTCACAGACCCTTTCGGTCGTGTGGCGGCGCCAGGATTCGAACCTGGGAAGGCTGAGCCGGCAGATTTACAGTCTGCTCCCTTTGGCCGCTCGGGCACACCGCCGGGGGTTGCTGCCCGTCGAGCCGCTTTTCGGCGGCGCTCCGTGGCAACGACGTAAACAATACCTGATGTGGCGGGGTGCTTCGCCACCCGATTGATCGCCGCTCGGGGGTCGGCGGGTGGCTAGGCTGGTCCGGATGCGGCCGAGGGACCCTGGCGGGCTCGGCGGCCGCCGACACATGCCGGTACGGGCCCGATACGGGGCCGACACGCACCCAGATACAAGGAGCCACAGGACATGGCCGACTCCAGTTTCGACATCGTCTCGAAGGTCGAGCGGCAGGAGGTCGACAACGCCCTCAACCAGGCCGCCAAGGAGATCTCGCAGCGCTACGACTTCAAGGGCGTGGGCGCCTCGATCTCGTGGTCCGGCGAGAAGATCCTCATGGAGGCCAACTCCGAGGACCGGGTGAGCGCCGTCCTCGACGTCTTCCAGTCCAAGCTGATCAAGCGCGGCATCTCGCTGAAGGCTCTGGACGCGGGCGAGCCGCAGCTCTCCGGCAAGGAGTACAAGATCTTCGCGTCGATCGAGGAGGGCATCTCCCAGGAGAACGCGAAGAAGGTGGCCAAGCTCATCCGCGACGAGGGCCCCAAGGGCGTGAAGGCCCAGGTGCAGGGTGAGGAGCTGCGGGTCTCGTCGAAGAGCCGTGACGACCTGCAGACCGTCATCACCCTGCTGAAGGGCCAGGACTTCGACTTCGCGCTGCAGTTCGTCAACTACCGGTGAGTTGCTACAAACGGGAGGGGCGGGCGCCCGGCGGCGCCCACCCCTCCCGTCCGCGGTTCACGCGCGGTCGATCGCGTTCAGTCGCGTGAGTTGCCGAAGAGAAGCCGGTAGGCGATCAGGAGCACCAGTGCACCGCCGATGGCCGCCGCCCAGGTGGCGCCGTCGTAGAAGTCCTTGCTGATCGGGTGGTCCAGCCAGCGGGCGGATATCCAGCCGCCGATGAACGCCCCCGCGATGCCGATCACGGTCGTGCCGATCAGCCCTCCGGGGTCCCGTCCCGGCAACAGGACCTTGGCGATGGCTCCGGCCAACAGTCCCAGGATGATCCAGCTGATGACGGTCATGCCGTGACCCTGCCCTTTCTCGCTGTGCCCGCACCTTCCCAGTGCTGTGGGCTCTTTCCTTCGCGGTCGCGGTGTTCATGTCCTCTTGACGGGGAGGACGTTGCGAGCGCGTCCGGTGGTTGCGCTGATCAGTATGGTGCGACCCATGACACCTGCGGATTCTGAGCTGCGTCGCACGCTGGGTGTGGGTGACGCCGTCGTCGTCGGGCTCGGCTCGATGATCGGCGCCGGGATCTTCGCCGCCCTGGCGCCGGCGGCGCGCGCGGGCGGGTCGGGGTTGCTGATCGGCCTCGCGGTGGCGGCCGTGGTGGCCTACTGCAACGCCATGTCCTCGGCGTGGCTGGCCGCCCGCCATCCGGTTTCGGGCGGCACGTACGTCTACGGGCGCGAGCGGCTCGGGGAGTTCTGGGGGTACCTCGCGGGCTGGTCGTTCATCGTCGGGAAGACGGCCTCCTGTGCTGCCATGGCGCTCACCGTGGGCGCGTACGTCTGGCCGGAGTGGGCGCATGTGGTGGCGGTCGCGGCCGTGGTGGCGCTGACCGCGGTGAACTACGGCGGCATTCAGAAGTCCGCCTGGCTGACGCGGGTGATCGTGGCGGTCGTCCTGGCTGTCCTCGCTTCCGTGGTGGTGGTCTGCCTCGGGTCGGGGCGGTCCGATGCCGGGCGGCTGGACATCGGGTTGTCGGAGGGCCCCGGCGGGGTTCTGGAGGCGGCCGGGCTGCTGTTCTTCGCGTTCGCGGGGTACGCCCGGATCGCGACCCTCGGTGAGGAGGTGCGGGATCCTCGGCGCACCATTCCCCGCGCGATCCCGCTGGCCCTGGGGATCACGCTGGCGGTGTACGTGTGTGTCGCGGTGGCCGTCCTCTCCGTGCTGGGCCCGGTCGGGCTGGGGCAGGCGCCGGCGCCGCTGGCGGACGCGGTGCGGGCGGCCGGTGTGCCGGGGCTCGTACCGGTCGTGCGAGTGGGCGCGGCGGTGGCGGCGCTGGGCTCGCTGCTGGCGTTGATCCTGGGCGTCTCACGGACGACTCTCGCCATGGCCCGGGACCGTCATTTGCCCGAAGCGCTGGCCGCGGTGCATCCGCGTTTTCAGGTGCCGCACCGGGCAGAGTTGGCCGTGGGCGCGGTGGTCGCCGTCCTGGCGGCCACGGTGGACGTGCGGGACGCGATCGGCTTCTCCTCCTTCGGTGTGCTCGTGTACTACGCGGTGGCCAACGCGTCGGCCTGGACGCTCGACCGGTCGAGGACGTCGCGGGTGGTACCGGCGCTGGGTCTGATCGGGTGCGTGGTGCTCGCCTTCTCGCTTCCGGCGGTGTCGGTCGTCGTGGGTGTGGGTGTGCTGGCGGTGGGTGTCGTCGCGTACGGCGTGCGGGGGCAGCAGGTCTCGCGGTAGGTGACCGCGGGGGCGGGAGGGCCGTCGGGCGGGAGGCCGCGAGGCGGTTGTGCCTCGGCCTTCTCAGGACGCCTGGGCCGGGGGTGCGGCCGCCGTGGGCCCTCTTCCCGCGCGCAGGGGGAAGTCGGTCCACGGGAGCGGTTCCGGGCCCTCGTTGGCCTCCTCGTACCAGCCCGTGCCGTCGAGCCAGGTGTGCAGCCAGTCCGTGAGGCTCGGGGCGTCGACGTACCAGGCGTGGTCGGCGTCGTCGGCGTTGGGCTCGAAGAGGAGGACGGTGGCCTGTGGGGAGTGGCAGTCCACGCAGGCGTACATCGCGCAGCCCCAGTGGGATATCGGGAGGACGCCCTCGGGCCAGGGCCAGTCGGGGTCCTTCAGGCCGCTCTCGCGGTTGGCGAGGTACTGGGTGACGGCGGCCGGCTCGCCGGAGGGCGGGTTGTCGAGCAGGGGCAGCAGGCCGTACTCCGGGCCGAACCCCCCGTCCCCTATCCGCGTATACAGCTCGGCGAGCAGCGGAGGGAGGGAGAAGCCCAGGGCTGCCTCGGCCCGGGGCGGGGTCGTCCCGTCGACGGGCGCGGGCAGGGAATCCCAGCCCCAGGGGCGGGTGTTGCGTGCCTTGTCGGCCACCCGTGCCAGCAACTGCTCGTTCTCGCTCATGCATTCATCATGCAGGCCGCCACCGACAATCGAGCGGGCCTGTGGACAACCCGGAAGTTGTGGACAACGAGCGCTCCAGGCTCGTTCTACCAACCCGTCCGCCGGTCGCCCGCGGTGGCCGTGAACGGCTGGTCCGTCCGTACGATCTCGCGTCCCATCGGGAGCAGCGAGACGGGGATCAGCTTGAAGTTGGCGATGCCCAGCGGGATGCCGATGATCGTGACGCAGAGCGCGATGCCGGTGACGATGTGGCCGAGGGCCAGCCACCAGCCGGCCAGGACCAGCCACAGCACGTTGCCGACGCAGGAGGGGGCTCCTGCGCCCGGGCGCTCGACCGCCGTGTAGCCGAAGGGCCACAGGGCGTAGACGCCGATGCGGAAGGCCGCGATCCCGAACGGGATGCCGATGATCGTGATGCAGAGCAGCGCGCCCGCGAGCAGGTAGGCGAGGAACAGCCAGAAGCCGCTGAGCACGAGCCAAATGACGTTGAGGATGGTCTTCACTGCTGACGACCTGCCATCTTTTCGAGCCGGGCGATTCGCTCCGCCATCGGCGGGTGGGTGGAGAACATCTTCGACAGCCCCTGTCCTGGTCGGAACGGGTTGGCGATCATCATGTGGCTGGCGGTCTCGATACGGGGTTCCGGAGGCAGCGGAAGCTGCTTGGTACCCGTTTCGAGTTTGCGCAGGGCGCTGGCGAGGGCGAGGGGATCGCCGGTGAGCTGCGCACCGGAGGCGTCGGCCTCGTACTCCCTGGAGCGGCTGATCGCCAGCTGGATGACGGTGGCTGCGAGCGGACCGAGAAGCATGATGAGGAGCATGCCCAGCAGACCGGGTCCGTCATCGTCGTTGGAGCGTCCGATGGGGATCAGCCAGGCGAAGTTGACCAGGAACATGATCACGGAGGCGAGGGCGCCCGCGACGGACGAGATCAGGATGTCCCGGTTGTAGACATGGCTGAGTTCGTGCCCGATGACGCCGCGCAGTTCACGCTCGTCGAGCAGGCGCATGATGCCTTCGGTGCAGCACACGGCCGCGTTGCGCGGGTTGCGTCCGGTCGCGAAGGCGTTGGGTGCCTCGGTCGGTGAGATGTAGAGGCGCGGCATGGGCTGGCGGGCCTGCGTGGAGAGGTCTCGGACCATGCGGTACAGCGCCGGGGCCTCGAACTCGCTGACCGGGCGGGCCCGCATCGCGCGCAGGGCCAGCTTGTCGCTGTTCCAGTACGCGTACGCGTTGGTGCCCAGGGCGACGAGGACGGCGACGACAAGCCCCGCTCGGCCGAAGAAGCTGCCGATGACGATGATGAGCGCCGACAGTCCCCCGAGGAGTACTGCGGTCCTGAGCCCGTTGTGCCGGCGGTGCACGGTACGCCCTCCAAGTGGTGCGGCAGGGGAACCCTTCGCTTGCTGGTCTCGCTCGCTGTGGTTGCTTCCTGGTCTCCGGTGCCACTGGTGCCGTGGCATCACGTCCAGTGGACCCTTCCGTACTGGTCAACGCCAGGCGAGGGCCACCAGTTCCCCGGCGCTCACGGCGGGGCGGGTGGTCCGTACGGGTGACGGCCGCGGCGTCGGCACGCGCGTGGACGCCGGGTGCGGCACGCGCGGGTGCCGGAGCGGCTGTGCTCAGAAGAGACCGGTGTCGGTGAAGCGGAGGATCAGCTGGGGTGCTCCGGAGAGGGCGAGGGCGAGGACCGCGGTCACGGTGATCGCCGCCGTGAGGGGGACGGGCACGTGGTGGCCGACGGTCGGCTCCTCGGGCGCCCGGAACAGCTGGGCCGTCCACTGGAGGTAGTAGAACAGCGCGATCACGACGTTGACCGCCATGACGACGGCCAGCCAGCCGAGCCCGGCGTCGACGGCCGCGGAGAAGACCGTGACCTTGGCGAAGAGGCCGATGATGCCGGGCGGCAGTCCCGCAAGGCAGAGCAGGAAGAACGCCAGGAGCAGGGCGGTCAGGGGATTGGACGCGTACAGGCCGCGGTAGTCGGCGACGCGGTTCAGGGACCTCGTACGGCCCACCACGGCGGCCACCGCGAAGGCGCCGAGGTTCACGGCGGCGTACATGAGCGCGTAGGCGACCGTGGAGCCGATGGACCGCTCGGGGTCGTCGGAGTACGCGGCGGCGGCGATCGGCACCAGGAGGTAGCCGGCCTGGCCGACGGACGACCAGGCGAGCAGCCGTACCGCGCTGTACGCGCGCGTGGCCTGCTGCCGGAGGGCTCCGACGTTGCCGACGGTCATGGTGAGCGCGGCCAGCGCCGCGAGGGCCGGTCCCCAGACGTCGGCGTAGGACGGCAGGGCGATGACCGTGACGAGGATCAGGCCGGAGAAGCCGACCGCCTTGCCGATCACCGACAGGTAGGCCGCGATCGGCAGGGGCGCGCCCACGTAGGTGTCGGGCACCCAGAAGTGGAAGGGCACGGCGGCCGTCTTGAAGGCGAAGCCGACGAGGGTGAGGACGACGCCGGTCTGGGCGAGCGTGGTGAGCTGCCCGTCGACGCTCTGGATGCGGTCGGCCACCTGGGTGAGGTAAAGGGTGCCGGTGGTGGCGTACACGAAGCTGATGCCCATGAGGCTGACCGCGGTCGCGGTGACCGAGGACAGGAAGAACTTGAGGGCGGCTTCGGAGGACCGGCGGTCGCCCTGTCGCAGGCCCACCAGGGCGAAGGCGGGGAGGGAGGCGACCTCCAGGGCGACGATCAGGGTCGCGAGGTCGCGGGAGGCGGGCAGCAGCGCGGCGCCGGCCGCCGAGGAGAGCAGCAGGAACCAGAACTCGCCCTCGGGCAGCCCCCGGTCGGCGTCCTTGACGGCGGTGACCGAGAGGAGCGCGGTCAGGAGGGCCCCGCCGAGGACCAGGAACTGGATGGCGAGGGTGAAGGTGTCCGCGGTGTAGCTGCAGACGTCGGCGTCGCCGGTCTGGCAGAACGTCGAGCGGTCGCCGTTCACCAGGGGCAGCAGCATGAGGGCGGAGGCGGCGAGGCCGGCGACCGACATCCAGCCGAGCAGCGACTTGCGGGCGTCCCTGACGAAGAGGTCGGTGACGAGGACGGCGAGTCCGACGACGGCCGCGATGGTGGGCGGCGCGATGGCGAGCCAGTCGACCGACTGGACGAGGTTCTGGGCCAGCGGCTGTGGGGCGGTCCCGGCGACGGGGTGGGCCTGGAAGCTCATCGGGTGCCTCCTGAGAGGAGCTGCTGCACGGCCGGGTCGGTCAGCCCGAGGAGGGTCCTGGGCCACAGCCCGGCGACGATGGTGAGGACGACGAGCGGGGTCCACGCGGCGAACTCGTACGTGCGTACGTCGGCGAGCCTCGGGGCTTCGCGCGGCAGGGCGCCCATGCAGACGCGGCGGACCACGATCAGCATGTACGCGGCCGTCAGCAGGGTGCCGAACGCGGCGATCACCATGAACGTGAGGAAGGCGGGGCGGCTGAGGTCGTCGTGGGGGTCGAAGGCGCCGAACAGGGCCAGCATCTCGCCCCAGAACCCGGCCAGGCCCGGCAGGCCGAGCGAGGCGACCGCGGCGAAGGCGAGCAGGCCGCCGAGGCGGGGTGCCTTGCCGTACAGGGCGGCGCCGGTCTCCTCGGCGAGGGTGTCGAGGTCGGTGGTGCCGGTGCGGTCCTTGAGGGCGCCGACGACGAAGAAGAGCAGGCCGGTGATGAGGCCGTGTGCGATGTTGGCGAAGAGGGCGCCGTTCACGCCGGTCGGGGTCATGGTCGCGATGCCGAGCAGGACGAAGCCCATGTGGCCGACGGAGGAGTAGGCGATGAGGCGCTTGAGATCGCCCTTCGCACCCCTCTTGGCCAGGGCCAGGCAGGCCAGGGAGCCGTAGATGATGCCGACCACGGCGAAGGCGGCGAGGTAGGGCGCGAAGGTGCGGAACCCGTCCGGCGCGACCGGCAGCAGGATCCGGACGAACCCGTACGTACCCATCTTGAGCAGGACGCCGGCCAGCAGCACCGAGCCGACGGTCGGCGCGGCGGTGTGGGCGTCCGGCAGCCAGCTGTGCAGCGGCCACATCGGGGTCTTCACCGCCAGCCCGATCCCGATCGCCAGAACCGCGATGACCTGCACGGATGTGGTCAACGACCGGCCGTTGTCAGTGGCGAGTGCCACCATGTCGAATGTGCCCGCCGTGATTCCGATCAGGAGCAGGCCGAGCAGCATGACGACGGAGCCGAGGAGCGTGAAGAGGATGAACTTCCAGGCGGCCGCGGCCCGTCCCTCGCCGCCCCAGCGGGCGATGAGGAAGTACATCGGGATGAGGACCATCTCGAAGGCGAGGAAGAACAGGATCAGGTCGAGGGCGGCGAAGGTCGCGAGGGTGCCGGACTCCAGGACGAGCAGCAGCGCGACGAAGCCCTTCGGGCCGTGGCCCGCGGCCCGCGCCTCCGTCGGCGGCTCCTGCCGCTGCTTGAAGTACGAGTAGAGCGCGCACAGGAAGGTCAGCAGGGCGGTCAGGACCAGAAGGGGGAGGGAGATGCCGTCGATGCCGAGGTGGATGCGCACGTCGAGTGCGGGGATCCAGCTGATGTCCGTGCTGGCCTGCATCTTCGACGGATGGTCGTGGTCGAAGCCGAGCACGAGGACGATCGCGGCGATGAGGACGGCGCCGGTGACGGTGACGCCGTGCCGCAGGACGGCCTGCTCGGGCGACTTCCCCTTCAGCCCGGGCGGGGCGGGCAGCAGAGCGGCGACGGCCCCCAGGAGCGGCCCGACGACGACGAACGCCAGAAGGAACTGCATCACGGACTCGTTGATATCGATCACGCCTGCTCACGCTCCCGTGGCGACGAGGACGGCGGCGACCGCGAGGACGACGGTGCCGGCGAGCAGCGCGCTCACGTAGGTCTGCACATTGCCGGTCTGGGCTCGTCGTACGGCGGCCCCCAGCCAGCGGGGCAGGGCGCCCGCCCCGTGTACGTAGGTGTCGACGACCTCACGGTCGAGGAACCGCACGAGGCTCGCGCCGGCCTGGACGGGCCGGACGAAGAGGGTCGTGTACACATCGTCCAGGTGGAAGCCGGCGGCCGCGTGCCGGTGCAGCGGGCCCAGCAGGAGCCGTCCGGGATCCGACGGGTCGGGGGCGGAGGCGACGTTTCCGTAGGCGGGCTCGTGACTGGCGATGGCCTCGGCCTCCACCAGTGCGGCGTCGCCCTCCGGGTGGGCCGCGACCGCGCCGAGCGGGACTCGGGCCGCGAACGAGGTGGTGTGCCGCCAGGCCGCGTAGGTCACGATGCCGCCGATCAGGGCCACACCCGTGCCGAGCACGGAGGTGGTGAGGGTCGGGGTGAGGTCCTGGCCGTCGAACCAGTCGGGCAGCAGACGGAAGGCGAGCCCGCCGAGAGCGAGTGAGGGGATGGCGAGCACCCAGAGCACGGCGTTCATGACCACCGACTGCCGACCGTGGCCGGGGGCCTCGGCGCCCCGCCCGCGGAAGGCCAGCAGCCACAGGCGCGTCGCGTACGCGGCGGTGAGCAGGGCCGTGATCAGCCCCGCGACGAGGACCGTCCAGCCCGCGGCGCCGGGTGCGTGCTCGGTGTGGCCGGTCGCGACGTGCTCCGCGACGCCGAGGACGGACTCCTTGGAGAAGAAGCCGCTGAAGGGAGGGATCGCGGCGAGGGCGAGCAGCGCCACGCTCATCGTCCAGTAGGCGTCCGGGACCCGGTCGCGCAGGTTGTGCATGCGGGACATGGCGGCCAGCGAGTTGGTGCCGGCGGCGTGGATGATCACGCCGGCGGCGAGGAAGAGCAGCGCCTTGAAGGCGCCGTGCGTGAGGAGGTGGAAGACGGCGGCACCGCGGTCGCCGGCGGCGAGGGCTCCGGTCATGTAGCCGAGCTGTCCGATCGTCGAGTAGGCGAGGACGCGTTTGATGTCGTCCTGGGCGAGCGCGGCGAGCGCCGAACCGACCATCGTGACGGCGGCCATGACGGCGAGGACGACCATCGCGGCCCGTGAGGCCTCGAAGACCGGAAGGAGCCTGGCTACGAAGTAGACACCGGCGGCGACCATGGTCGCGGCGTGGATCAGCGCGGAGACGGGCGTCGGGCCCGCCATCGCGTCGGGGAGCCAGGTGTGCAGCGGGAACTGCGCCGACTTGCCCGCCACGCCGGCCAGGAGCAGCAGGGCGATCAGCGTCGGATGGTCGAGAGAGCCGTTCGCGACCGCGCCGAGGATCTTCGTGATGCGGAAGGAACCGGCCTCGGTGGCCAGCGCGAGCAGACCGATCAGGAAGGGGACGTCACCGAGCTTGGTCACCAGGAAGGCCTTGAGGGAGGCGGCGCGCGCCTCCGGGGTCTCCCAGTAGTGGCCGACCAGGAAGTACGAGCAGATGCCCATGATTTCCCAGCCGACCAGCAGCACCATCAGGTCGCCGGAGTAGACGACGAGGAACATGGCGGAGGTGAACAGGGAGACGAGCGCGGCGTACGAGGAGTAGCGCGGGTCGTCGCGCAGGTAGCCCGTCGAGTAGATCTGCACGCAGGTGGCGACGGTACCGACCAGGACGGCGACGAGGGCGGCGAAGCCGTCGATGTGCAGGGCGAGTTCGACGGGGACCGAGCCGGTGGGCGTCAGCTCCGTGGCGGCGTCCACGGCCCGGCCACCGCCCTGGCGGGAGGCGACCAGGACGGCGAGGACGAGGGCGGCCAGGGTCGGCAGGACGGCCAGCGGGCGGACGAAGCCGGGCGCCGTGCGGCCCAGGAGGAGGCCGGCGGCGGCTCCGAGGAAGGGAAGGAGGGGGACGAGTACGGCGAGGGTGGTCGTGGTCACGCGGTGGCCTCAGCCTTCTCGGCGGCCGTCCCGGTCGCGGGGGTGTCGGTGTCGGGGCTGTCCGGCTCGTGGCCCTCGGCGGTGTCGCGCAGTCTGTCGATGTCGGCGGTGCCGCGGTTGCGGTGGACGGCGAGCACGATCGCCAGGCCGATGCCGATCTCGGCGGCCGCGATGGCGATCGTGAACAGGGTCAGGGCCTGGCCGGAGTGCAGGGTCTCCTCGGCGGCCTTGCTGAGCCAGACGTCGAAGGCGACCAGGTTGAGGTTGACGGCGTTGAGCATCAGCTCGACCGACATCAGGACCAGGATCGCGTTGCGGCGGGCCAGGACGCCGTAGAGGCCCGTGCAGAACAGGAGGGCGGAGAGGACGGCGGGATAGGCGAGGTGCATCAGCGGTCACCGCCCTTGGCGGCGGCGTTCGGCGCGTCGGCCTTGGGCGCGTCGGCTTTGGGAGCGTGCATGGTGAGGCCGTCGGTCTTGGGGCCGTCGGTCTTGGGCGCATCGACCTTGGGTTCGTCGGCCTTGGGCGCGTCACTCGCGCGGTCCGCCTTGGCCTTGCGGGACAGGACGATCGCGCCGACCAGCGCGGCGAGGAGGAGGACGGAGAGGGCTTCGAAGGGGAGGACCCAGTTCTGGAAGAGACTCGCTCCGGTGACGGCGGTCGAGCCGGCCGCCGGACCGTCCAGATCGATCCAGGTGGCGCGGAAGGCGTCGACGACGACCCACACCAGGGCCGCCGCGGCGGCCACGGCCACGGTGAGGGCCGCCCAGCGGTTGCCGGAGTCGGCGTCCGGGGACCGGCCGATGGGCGCCCTGGTGAGCATCAGGCCGAACAGGATGAGGACGACGACCGCACCGACGTAGATGAGGACCTGTACCCAGGCGATGAACTCGGCGGTGAGCAAGAGGTACTCGACGGCCAGGCCGCCGAGGGCCACGACCAGCCACAGTGCGGCGTGGACCAGCTGCCGGGTGGTGACGGTGAGGACGGCGGCGCCGAATGTGACCAGGCCGACGAGGAGGAAGGCGATCTCGACGCCGGTCGGCGAGAGGAAGCCGTGTGCTTCGGCGGCCGTGGTCGTGGGGTCCGCGGCCAGGTGGCGGACGGTCGCGGCGAGGGTCATTCCCGGCCCCCCTGTTCCGGCTTCGGCTGCTCAGGGTCGGCGGCCGACTCCTGCTGGGCCGGCTCCTGCTGGGCGGACTCCTGCTGGGCCGCCAGTTTGTCGGCGGTCTTGCGGGCGGCGGCGAGTTCCTTCGGCTCCTCGGCGCCGGGGTCGAGGGCCGGCGGGGCCGGGACGGTCCACATCCAGTCGCGGAGCCGGTCGCGCTCGTGGGTGAGGTCACGGATGTCGGTCTCGGCGTACTCGAACTCCGGGGACCAGAACAGGGCGTCGAAAGGACAGACCTCGATGCAGATACCGCAGTACATGCACAGGGAGAAGTCGATGGCGAACCGGTCGAGGACGTTGCGGCTGCGGTCGCGCCCGCCGGGGGTGGCCGCCGGGACCGTCTCCTTGTGGGAGTCGATGTAGATGCACCAGTCGGGGCACTCGCGGGCGCACAGCATGCAGACCGTGCAGTTCTCCTCGAACAGGCCGATCACGCCGCGGGTGCGGGGCGGCAGTTCGGGCTGGGCGTCCGGGTACTGCTCGGTGACGGTCTTCTTCGTCATCGTGCGGAGGGTGACGGCCAGGCCCTTGGCCAGGCCCGAGCCGGGGATGGGGGCCATGGTTACTGGATCACCACCTTGACGATGCCGGTGAGGGCGATCTGGGCGAGGGAGAGGGGGACGAGGAGGGTCCAGGAGAGCTTCTGGAGCTGGTCCTCACGCAGTCGCGGGTAGGTCACGCGCAGCCAGATCACGAGGAAGGCGAGGACGGCCGTCTTCAGCAGGGTCCACACCCAGCCGAGGCCGTCCGCGCCCCAGGGCCCGTGCCAGCCACCCAGGAAGAGGACCGTGGTCAGGCCGCACAGGACGACGATCCCGGCGTACTCGGCGAGGAGGAACAGGGCGAAGCGCAGGCCGGTGTACTCGGTGTAGGCGCCGAAGATGATCTCCGAGTCGGCGACCGGCATGTCGAACGGGGGGCGTTGCAGTTCGGCCAGCCCGGCGACGAAGAAGACGATCGCGCCGACGATCTGCCAGGGCAGCCACCACCACTCGAAGGCGTTCAGGATGCCGACCAGTGAGACCGTGCCGGCCGCCATGGCCACCGAGGCGGCGGTGAGCAGCATCGGGAGTTCGTACGCGAGGAGCTGGGCGGCGGTGCGCAGGCCGCCGAGGAGGGAGAACTTGTTGGCGGAGGACCACCCGGCCATGAGCGAGCCGAGGACGCCGACGCCCATCACGGCGAGCACGAAGAAGACGCCCGCGTCGACGACCTGGCCGACCGCGCCCTCGCCGGGGCCGATGGGGATGGCCAGGAGCACCAGGAGGTACGGCAGCAGGGCGACGGCGGGGGCGAGCTGGAAGATACGGCGGTCCGCGTCGGCCGGGACCACGTCCTCCTTCTGCGCGAACTTCACGCCGTCCGCGACGAGCTGGGCCCAGCCGTGGAAGCCGCCGGCGTACATCGGGCCGAGGCGGCCCTGCATGTGGGCCATCACCTTGTGCTCGGTCTGGCCGACGATCAAGGGGAACGTGAGGAAGACGACGAACACGATCAGGAGGCGCAGGGTGACGTCGAGGGCGTCGTTCACCGCGGGCCTCCTGAGGGGTTCTCGGAGTTCTCGGAGTTCTCGGGGTTCTCGGGGTTCTCGGAGTTCTTCCGGTCCGGCTCCTGGGGCTCGTCCGGCTCGTCGGGAGTCTGCGGCTCCCTGGCGGCGTCGCCTTCGGCGCGCTTGTCCGCCGGCTCGTCGAACGCCGGGCGGTCGTGATGCCACGGCGCGTCCGGGCTGCGGGGTGCGGAGGTGGGGGCGGGAGCCTCACCGGACGACCCGGTCTTCTCCGGCTGTCCCGCGTCTGTGGCGGCCCGCTGGCTCGCCGAGCCCTGCGACGCGCTGCGGCTGCGCCGGGGCGCCGGAGCGGCCGAAGACTCGTCGGCCGGAGGCGCCTGGTCGGCCGTGGGCGTCTGGCTCGCCGAGCCCTCCGCCGCCGTGCGGGAGCGACGCGGAGTGGACGGCGCTTCGGTACCGGTGCCGGTGCCGGGCGGCGATGCCTGACTGGCGGAGCCCTCGCCCGCCGTACGGGTCCGGCGGACCGGCCGGTCACCGGCCGCGCGAGCCGGGCGCTCTCCGGCCGCACGTCCCGCGCCGCGTGCCGGGCGGGCCGGGGCGGGCGGCAGCTGGCCCTTCTGCGGGCCCCACTCGTTGGGGTCTGGGACGCCCGGCGGCAGCATCTGGCGGCGACGGGGGCCGCCGTGGTCGGACTCGCCCGGTTCCTTGGCGCCGGGCCAGGCCTTGGCCACGCGGGCGGCGAGGACGAAGTCCTTCCGCAGCGGGTGGCCCTCGAAGCCCTCCGGCAGGAGCAGGTGGTCCAGCGCGGGATGGTCCGCGAACTCGACGCCGAACATCTCGTGGGTCTCGCGCTCGTGCCAGGCCGCGCCCGCGTACACCGCGACGGCGGTGGGCAGGGCCGGTGACTCGTGCGGGACCGTCGTGCGCAGCAGCAGCCGGCGTACGGGACCGAGGGCCACGACGTGTGCCGCGACGCGGAACCCCGTGCCCGGCTCGTCGACCGCGCTCAGCCAGTCGAAGTACGTGCAGCCCAGCCGGTCACGGGCGGTCTCCAGGGCGGAGATCCAGGAGGTCGGCGGTACGTCGACGGTCAGGACGTCGTACGACTCCTCGGCCGCGGCTTCGGGGCCGAAGAGCTCCTCGGTGCCGGCGGGCAGCCAGCCGACGCCCGTCATCGCGCACCCCCTGAGCCCGATCCCGATCCCGACCCCGATTCCGACCCCGATCCCGACCCCGACCCCGATCCCGGTCCGGAACCCGTCCCCGACCCCGGCGGTCGCACCAGTCCGCTCTGCAGCGCGGCCGTCGACGGCCGGCCCGACGTGCCGTACCGCTCCCCCAGCGACTCCCGTGCGATCTTCTCCTGGAGCTTGAGGATCCCCTGGAGCAGCGCCTCGGGGCGCGGCGGGCAGCCTGGGACGTAGACGTCGACGGGGATGATCTGGTCGACGCCCTTCGTCACGGAGTAGGAGTCCCAGTACGGGCCGCCGCAGTTGGAGCAGGCGCCGAAGGAGATGACGTACTTGGGCTCGGGCATCTGCTCGTACAGGCGCTTGACGGCGGGCGCCATCTTGTCGGTCACCGTGCCCGAGACGACCATCAGGTCGGCCTGGCGGGGGCCCGGCGCGAAGGGGATGACGCCGAGCCGGATGAAGTCGTGGCGGGCCATCGACGCGGCGATGAACTCGATCGCGCAGCAGGCGAGGCCGAAGTTGAAGACCCAGAGGGAGTACCGGCGCCCCCAGTTCAGGACGACCTTCATCGGCTCGGGGGCCAGGCGCGCGAGGGTGCCCAGCCGCTTCGGCTCGGGAAGCGGTACGGGCTCCGGGAGCGGTACGGGTCCGGAGGGGTTCACGTCCACGACAGGACGCCCTTCTTGTATGCGTAGAGCAGGCCCACGGCCAGGAAGCCCAGGAAGATGAACATCTCCACGAGGGTGGTCGCTCCATAACCAGGATCGGCGAAGACCGTCGCCCAGGGGAAGAGGAAGATCGAGTCGACCGCGAAAATGACGTAGAGGAACGCGTAGACGTAGTAGCGGACCTGGGTGTGTGCCCAGCCCTCGCCGACGGGGTCCACGCCGCACTCGTACGTCAGCAGCTTCTCGGGTGTCGGGACCACGGGCCGCAGCAGCCGCCCGGCTCCGAAGGCCACGGCGACGAAGAGCACGCCCACCGCGGCGAGCAGTGCGACGACCGAGTAGGACTGGAAGTAGTCCGCGGCGAGCCCGACGGTCGGTTCCGGCACGTGCGTCCCCTCAATCCCTGTCCTCAACGCCTGCTGCTCGGCGATCTGTACGCACGGGAGTCTAGGGCCTGATAAAGAGACGGTAAGCAGCCCGTCGTACGTTGAGACGTGGGCCGGGGCCGGGGTGGGGTTTTCCTCAGTACATCCCGGCGGTCCACCTCATGGCGCGGTGCCGTGCCGCACGGCACGCTGATCCGTATGACCGAACACCTCGCGACTTCGACCCCCGCCGGGACCGCCGGTGGGGCGGACGGCGACCGCCTGCCGCCGGCTCGCCTCGCCTTCGACTGGCACACCTGGAAAGAGATCGCCCACCTGCTGGCGAATCTCCCGGCGTCGCTGCTCGGCTTCGTCTATGTCTCGACAGTGCTGTCAGTCGGGGTCGGGTTGACGGTCACGGTGATCGGGTTGCCGCTGCTGGCGGCCGGACTGCTCGGCGCGCGTGAGCTCGGCAAGCTGGAGCGGGCGCGGGCCCGGGCGCTGCTCGGAGTGCGGGTGGAGGAGCCCAGTCCGCTGCCGTTGCACGGCGGGGGCGGCTTCTTTTCCCAGCTGTGGATGGCGCTGAAGGACCCGGTGGGCTGGCGCGCCGTCCTGTACGACTTCATACGGCTCCCCTGGGGCGTGGTCACCTTCGTCATCACGCTGACGTCGTTGTTCGTGCTGTGGCCGGTGCTGCCGTTCATCGCGCGGGGCCTGGCCAACGCCGACCGGGCGATGGTGCGCGCGCTGCTGTCCCCGTCCGACGAGCTGGAACGGCGGATCGCCGAGCTGGAGTCGGACCGCGGGGTCGTGGTGGACACGGCCGCGGCGGACCTGCGGCGCATCGAGCGCGACCTGCACGACGGGGCGCAGGCCCGCCTGGTCAACCTGGCCATGGGGCTGGGTCTGGCCAAGGAGAAGCTCCTGGAGGATCCCGACGCGGCGGCGGCGATGGTCGACGAGGCGCACGGCGAGGTGAAGCTGGCCCTTCAGGAGTTGCGGGACCTGGCGCGGGGCATCCACCCGGCCGTCCTGACCGACCGCGGTCTGGACGCGGCGCTCTCCTCGGTCGCCTCCCGCTGCACCGTGCCGGTCAGGGTGACCGTCGACCTGGCGGAGCGTCCGGCGCCGGCCATCGAGGGCATCGCCTACTTCACCGTCTCGGAGCTGCTGCAGAACGTCAGCAAGCACAGTGGGGCGCGTTCCGCCTCCGTGGAGGTGTGGCGGTCGTCCGACCGGCTGCTCATACAGGTGGGGGACGACGGCCAGGGCGGCGCACGCCTCGACGCCGGTACGGGGATGAAGGGCCTCGCCGACCGGCTCTCCGCGGTCGACGGCCTCTTCGTCGTCGACTCGCCGGAGGGTGGACCGACGGCGATCACGGCCGAGCTGCCGTGGCGCGACCGCACCGCGGCGGACGCGGCTCCCGGCGCGCCCGGCGCCGGCCACACGCGGCGCACGTCCGGGACGCGGTGACGGACGGCACCGCCCCGCACGCGAGGCACACGGGCGCGCGCACCTCGCCGTCCGAGGTCTCGCGGCCCCGAGGTCTCGCGGCCCCGAGGTCTCGCGGCCCCAAGGTCTCGCGGCCCCGAGGTAGGGAAAACCCCCCTCTCCAGACGCCGACGGGCTCCATGGCCCGTGGAGGCGCGCGCGAGGAGGCTGGAGTTACGACAGCAGAGCCGTAGGACGAGGAGAAGGACGGCACCGATGGCCACGGAATACGGACAGGGTTACGGGTTCGGGAGCGGGCCCGGCTTCCCCGGGGACACCGGGGCGCGTCGCCACCGGCTGCCGGCCGGGCTGCGGGCGCCGTTCGAGGCACGCAGTTGGCGGGAGTTCGGCTACGTGCTGGTGGGTCTGCCGATCAGCATCCTGCTCTTCACCTACGCGGTCACGATGGTGTCGCTGGGAGCGGGCCTGCTGGTGACCTTCCTGGGTGTACCGGTGCTGGCGGCGGCGCTCGCCGGGTGCCGGGGCTTCGGGGTGATGGAGCGGGCGCGGGCCCGGGCGCTGCTGGGGCTCGACGTGGCCGACCCGGAGCCGCTGCGGGTGCGGAAGCGCGGTGCGATGGGCTGGATGGGGGCCGTGCTCAAGAGCGGCGCCTCCTGGCGGAGCCTGCTGTACGCGTTTCTGCAGTTCCCGTGGGCGGTGTTCTCGTTCGTGGTCGCCGTGAACTTCTGGGCGGTCGGGTGGGCGATGCTGACGTACCCGCTCTGGTTCTGGGTGTTCCCGATGTACGCGGGCCAGGACGGGCTCCAGCTCTACGGCGACGAGACGCACCGGATCTACCTGGACAATCCGTTCGAGATCGCCGTGACCGCGCTGGTCGGGCTGCTGTTCACGCTGGCGACGCCGTGGATCGTGCGGGCGTTGACGACGGTGGACCGGGTGATGGTGCACGGGCTGCTCGGACCGTCGCGGCTGGCGACGCGGGTCGTGGAGCTGGAGTCGGACCGCGGGGTCGTGGTGGACACGGCCGCGGCCGACCTGCGGCGCATCGAGCGCGACCTGCACGACGGGGCGCAGGCCCGCCTGGTCAACCTGGCCATGGATCTCGGCCTGGCGAAGGAGAAGCTGCAGGAGGACCCGCGGGCGGCGGCGATCATGGTCGAGGAGGCGCACGGCGAGGTGAAGACGGCCCTCCAGGAGCTGCGGGACCTGGCCCGGGGCATCCACCCCGCGGTACTCACCGACCGTGGTCTCGACGCGGCGCTCTCCTCGGTCGCCTCCCGCTGCACGGTGCCGGTGCGGGTGGAGGTCGACCTCACCGAGCGGCCGGCATCGGCGATCGAGGGCATCGCGTACTTCACGGTGTCGGAGCTGCTGCAGAACATCAGCAAGCACGCGCGGGCCACGGCGGCCGCCGTGGAGGTGTGGCGGGTGGAGAACCGGCTGCTCCTCCAGGTCGTGGACAACGGCGTCGGCGGGGCGGACGTGACGGCCGGCTCCGGCCTCGCAGGACTGGCGGAGCGGCTCGACGCGGTCGACGGGATCCTGGTGGTGGACTCGCCGGCCGGGGGGCCGACGCGGGTGACGGCCGAGCTGCCCTGGCGGAACGAGCCGATATCAAGCTGAGGCGCGGCGGCGCGCCCACCCGGCTCTCCCCCACACCACTCCGGGCGGCCCAGGCGGCCCGGGGTGACCCGTTCGCCCCGGGGCGAAATCCGGCCATCGTGGAGTCGAAGCCGGACTGTAGGGCCGGGACTTGCCGTCCTCTTCCCGTTGCCCCGGGGCATTCGGCCTCCGATGCTGGAATGCTGGACCTGTCGTACGAACGGTTCGTGGACGCGGTGTGGGCCGCGGGGACCGTGAGGCGGACGGGCTGTGGGGGGCCGAAAAATCGTGGAGGACAGGGTGCGGGTGGTCATCGCCGAGGATTCAGTGCTGCTCCGGGAGGGGCTGACCCGGTTGCTGACCGACCGCGGGCACGAGGTCGTGGCCGGTGTCGGCGACGGTGAGGCACTGATCAAGACCATCACCGAGCTGGACGCCCAGGGCGAGCTGCCGGACGTCGTGGTCGCGGACGTGCGGATGCCTCCGACGCACACGGACGAGGGAGTGCGCGCGTCGGTGCGGCTGCGCAAGGCGCATCCCGGCCTCGGGGTGCTGGTGCTGTCGCAGTACGTGGAGGAGCGGTACGCCACGGAGCTGCTGGCCGGTTCCAGCCGGGGCGTCGGCTATCTGCTCAAGGACCGGGTGGCCGAGGTGCGGGAGTTCGTGGACGCCGTGGTGCGCGTGGCGGACGGGGGGACCGCGCTGGACCCGGAGGTGGTCGCGCAGTTGCTCGGGCGCAGCCGCAAGCAGGACGTGCTGGCGGGGCTGACCCCGCGGGAGCGGGAGGTGCTGGGGCTGATGGCAGAGGGCCGGACGAACTCGGCGATCGCCCGGCAGCTCGTCGTGAGCGACGGGGCGGTCGAGAAGCACGTCAGCAACATCTTCATGAAGCTGGGTCTGTCCCCGAGCGACGGTGATCACCGACGGGTCCTGGCCGTGCTCACCTACCTCAATTCGTGACTCCCGGTTCCTGACCCCCAGGGACCACACACCGGGCACTGCGGGCCCCGCCCACTCGTCCGGCTCATCCGGACGAATGAGAAACCGGAGTGTGGGCGGGGGGCGTCCTCATCGGTGTCGGGGGGCGGGAAATTCCCGGAATTACGGGGCTGTGGGCCATCTCGAAGTCGTGTCCATCATGCGAATCTCCACCGGAAGTCAGCATCCGCGGACGTAGGGTTGATCCTGGGACGGTCGTGGGAGACCTGTCCCCGGACAGCCGTCTCGAGGGAGGTCCAGTTCAGTGACCAGCCAGGTCAGCAGCCCAGCGGAGCAGGCCGACGGAACCGACGAGACCGTCGTGGGAGCGCAGCGCAAACCGGTCGGGACGAAGGACGTCCGCCGGCTGGACCGGGTGATCATCAGGTTCGCCGGGGACTCGGGCGACGGGATGCAGCTCACCGGCGACCGTTTCACCTCGGAGACCGCGTCGTTCGGGAACGACCTGTCGACGCTGCCGAACTTCCCGGCCGAGATCCGGGCGCCCGCCGGCACTCTGCCCGGCGTCTCGTCCTTCCAGCTGCACTTCGCCGACCACGACATCCTCACCCCGGGCGACGCCCCCAACGTGCTGGTCGCGATGAACCCGGCCGCGCTGAAGGCGAACGTCGGCGACCTGCCGCGCGGCGCGGAGATCATCATCAACACGGACGAGTTCACCCGGCGGGCGATGCAGAAGGTCGGCTACGACACATCGCCGCTGGAGGACGGTTCCCTCGACGGCTACCACGTGCATCCGGTGCCGCTGACCACGCTGACCGTCGAGGCCCTCAAGGAGTTCGACCTCAGCCGCAAGGAGGCCGAGCGCAGCAAGAACATGTTCGCGCTCGGGCTGCTGAGCTGGATGTACCACCGGCCCACCGAGGGCACGGAGAAGTTCCTGAACACGAAGTTCGCGAAGAAGCCGGACATCGCCGCGGCCAACATCGCGGCGTACCGCGCGGGCTGGAACTTCGGGGAGACCACGGAGGACTTCGCGGTCTCCTACGAGGTGGCGCCGGCGGCGACGGCGTTCCCGCCGGGGGTGTACCGCAACATCTCCGGGAACCTCGCGCTGTCCTACGGTCTGATCGCGGCCTCCCGCCAGGCGGACCTGCCGCTCTTCCTGGGCTCGTACCCGATCACCCCGGCCTCGGACATCCTGCACGAGCTGAGCCGGCACAAGAACTTCGGGGTGCGGACCTTCCAGGCCGAGGACGAGATCGCGGGCATCGGCGCCGCGCTCGGCGCCGCGTTCGGCGGCTCGCTGGCGGTGACCACCACCTCCGGTCCCGGCGTGGCGCTCAAGAGCGAGACGATCGGACTCGCGGTCTCCCTCGAACTGCCGCTGCTGGTCGTGGACATCCAGCGCGGCGGTCCGTCCACCGGTCTGCCGACCAAGACGGAGCAGGCCGACCTGTTGCAGGCGATGTACGGGCGCAACGGCGAGGCGCCGGTCCCGATCGTCGCACCGCGCACCCCGGCGGACTGTTTCAATGCGGCGCTGGAGGCGGCGCGGATCGCGCTGGTGTACCGCACCCCGGTCTTCCTGCTGTCCGACGGCTACCTGGCCAACGGCAGCGAGCCCTGGCGGGTCCCGGAGACGGACGAGCTGCCGGACCTGGCGGTGCAGTTCGCACAGGGCCCCAACCACACGCTGGGCGACGGCACCGAGGTCTTCTGGCCGTACAAGCGCGACCCGCAGACCCTGGCCCGGCCCTGGGCGGTGCCCGGCACCCCCGGGCTGGAGCACCGGATCGGCGGCATCGAGAAGCAGGACGGTTCCGGGAACATCTCGTACGACCCGGCCAACCACGACTTCATGGTCCGCACCCGGCAGGCCAAGATCGACGGCATCGACGTCCCCGAGCTGGCGGTCGACGACCCGGGCGGGGCGCGGACCCTGGTGCTGGGCTGGGGCTCGACGTACGGCCCCATCACCGCCGCCGTGCGCCGGCTGCGCACGGCCGGGGTGCCGATCGCGCAGGCCCACCTCCGCCACCTCAACCCCTTCCCGCCCAACCTGGGCGAGGTGCTGAAGCGGTACGACAAGGTGGTGGTCCCCGAGATGAACCTCGGTCAGCTCGCCACCCTCATCCGGGCGAAGTACCTGGTCGACGCCCAGTCGTACAACCAGGTCAACGGCATGCCGTTCAAGGCGGAGCAGCTCGCCGCGGTGTTGAAGGAGGCCATCGATGACTGACGCCAACGCGCTGCTCCACCTCGTCCCCAGGGCCGAGGGCAAGCAGTCCATGAAGGACTTCAAGTCCGACCAGGAAGTGCGCTGGTGCCCCGGCTGCGGCGACTACGCCGTCCTCGCCGCCGTGCAGGGCTTCATGCCCCAGCTCGGCCTGGCGAGGGAGAACATCGTCTTCGTCTCCGGCATCGGCTGCTCCTCCCGCTTCCCGTACTACATGAACACGTACGGGATGCACTCCATCCACGGCCGCGCCCCCGCCATCGCGACCGGGCTCGCCGCCTCCCGCCGCGACCTCTCCGTCTGGGTCGTCACCGGTGACGGCGACGCCCTCTCCATCGGCGGCAACCACCTCATCCACGCGCTGCGGCGCAACGTCAACCTCAAGATCCTGCTGTTCAACAACCGGATCTACGGGCTGACCAAGGGCCAGTACTCCCCCACCTCCGAGGTCGGGAAGATCACCAAGTCGACCCCGATGGGGTCGCTGGACGCGCCCTTCAACCCGGTCTCGCTGGCCATCGGCGCGGAGGCGTCCTTCGTCGCCCGGACCGTCGACTCGGACCGCAAGCACCTCACCGAGGTGCTGCGCCAGGCCGCCGAGCACCCGGGCACGGCGCTGATCGAGATCTACCAGAACTGCAACATCTTCAACGACGGCGCCTTCGACGCGCTCAAGGACCGGGAGCGGGCCGAGGAGGCGGTGATCCGGCTGGAGCACGGGCAGCCGATCCGTTTCGGCACCGACGGTGCCAAGGGCGTGGTGCGTGATCCGGGGACCGGCGACCTGAAGGTCGTCGCCGTCACCGCGGGCAACGAGGCGGACGTCCTGGTCCACGACGCCCACGCCGCCTCGCCGACCACGGCCTTCGCCCTCTCCCGGCTGGCCGACCCGGACACCCTGCACCACACGCCCATCGGTGTGCTGCGCTCGGTGGAGCGGCCGGTCTACGACACGCTCATGTCCGACCAGCTCGACGCCGCCGTCGAGCGGGACGGCAAGGGCGACCTCGCCGCGCTGCTCGCGGGCAACGACACCTGGACGGTCGTCGGCTGAGAGCGGCCACTGGCGAGAACCGACGAGAACAAAGGGGCCCGGGCGGAGAACGCCCGGGCCCCTTACGCTTACCCAAACGTAAGTACCTTACTTCAAAGTGGGCACTGTCCAGAAGTTAGCGCAGCTCCTATGGTTGGTGACATCGCACCCCACAAGGAGTACTGAACCCATGAGCATCGTCGTCACCGGAGCCACCGGACACCTCGGCCGCCACGTCGTACGGCAGCTACTGGAAAAGGTGCCGGCCGACCAGGTCACCGCGGTCGTCCGGGACCGCGACAAGGCCGCCGACCTCGCCGCCGACGGCGTACGGCTCGCGGTCGCCGACTACAACGCGCCCGAGACCTTCGACGGCCTGTTCGCCTCCGGCGACCGGGTGCTGCTGATCTCCGGCAACGAGTTCGACAAGGGCCGCGTCCAGCAGCACACGGTGGTGATCGACGCGGCGAAGAAGGCCGGTGTCGCCCTGCTCGCCTACACCAGCGCACCCAGCAGCCTCAAGGCCGCGCTCGCGGACGACCACCGCGCCACCGAGGACGTCCTCGTCGGCTCGGGCGTGCCCTACGTGCTGCTGCGCAACGGCTGGTACCACGAGAACTACACCGAGCAGCTCGCCCCGGTCCTGGAGCACGGCGCCGTCGTGCAGGCGGCCGGAGAGGGCCGGATCTCCTCCGCCTCCCGCGCCGACTACGCGGCCGCCGCCGTCGCCGTACTGACCGGCGAGGGCCACGAGAACAAGGCGTACGAGCTGGGCGGCGACGAGGCGTGGGGCTACGCCGAGTACGCCGCCGAGCTGAGCCGGCAGACCGGGAAGGAGATCGCCTACACCCCCGTCTCCGCCGAGGTCTACACCGGCATCCTGACCGGCGCCGGGCTGCCCGCGCCGCTGGCCGCCATCCTCGCGGGCGTGGAGGACTCCATCGAGAAGGGTGAGCTGGTCGTCACCAGCGGCGACCTGTCCCGGCTGACCGGCCGCCCCACCACCCCGCTCGCCGAGGCGGTCGCCGCCGCGGTCAGGAGCTGACGCCCGCGCGGGCCCGCCCCCGCCGCCTCCTCCACGGGACGCGCCCCTCCTGTCATGACCGTATGGCGATACGGGCATGACAGGCGGCCGGGTGCGGCGCTACCTTTCGTCGTGGCATGCGTCCGTCCCCGGCATGCCGTGTGCGAGAAGGAGGTGCCCGTGGCCGGGTCGTCCAGGAGTGAGCAGCGCATAGGTCTGCTGAACGGCTTCGCGGCTTACGGGCTGTGGGGGCTCGTCCCGCTGTTCTGGCCGTTGCTCAAGCCCGCCGGGGCCGGGGAGATCCTCGCCCACCGCATGGCGTGGTCCCTCGTCTTCGTCGCCGTCGCGCTGTTCTTCGTACGGCGCTGGGCCTGGGCCGGTGAGCTGCTGCGGCAGCCGCGCAGGCTCGGCCTGGTCACCGTGGCCGCCGCGGTCATCACCGTCAACTGGGGCGTCTACATCTGGGCCGTGAACAGCGGCCATGTCGTCGAGGCCTCGCTCGGGTACTTCATCAACCCGCTGGTCACCATCGCGATGGGCGTGCTGCTGCTCAAGGAGCGGCTGCGGCCCGCGCAGTGGGCGGCGGTCGGCACCGGCTTCGCCGCCGTCCTGGTCCTCGCCGTCGGCTACGGCCAGCCGCCGTGGATCTCCCTCTGCCTCGCCTTCTCCTTCGCCACGTACGGCCTGGTGAAGAAGAAGGTCAACCTCGGCGGCGTGGAGTCGCTGGCCGCCGAGACGGCGATCCAGTTCCTGCCCGCGCTCGGCTACGTGGTGTGGCTGTCGGCGCAGGGCGAGTCGACCTTCACCACCGAGGGCGTCGGGCACTCGGCGCTGCTGGCCGCGACCGGCCTGGTCACCGCGATCCCGCTGGTCTGCTTCGGCGCGGCCGCGATCCGCGTGCCGCTGTCCACGCTGGGGCTGCTGCAGTACCTGGCGCCCGTCTTCCAGTTCGCCCTCGGGGTCCTCTACTTCCACGAGGCCATGCCGCCCGAGCGCTGGGCCGGTTTCGCCCTGGTCTGGCTGGCACTGACGCTGCTCACCTGGGACGCGCTGCGCACGGCCCGCCGTACCGCGCGGGCGCTCAGGGAGCAGTTGGACCGGACGGGCGCGGGCGTACCGCCGGTCAAGGAGAGCGACGCGGCGCGGGACTCCGGCGATTCCGTTGCCCGCTCGGTCACGTAACCCATATGACTGGTCCATGACCTCGACACCACGACCCGCTCCCCTGCACTTCAAGATCGTCATCGACGCCGCCGCCCCGCACGCGCAGGCGGACTTCTGGGCCGCCGCCCTGCACTACGAGGTGGAGGACAACAGCGCGCTCATCGGGAAGCTGCTGGGCCTCGGGGCAGTACCGGAGGAGCTGACCCTGGAGTCCCACGGGCGCCGCGCCTGGCGGGACCTGGTGGCCGTACGGCACCCCGACGACCCCTACGACGAGGAGAGCGGGACGGGCCTGGGGCGGCGGCTGCTGTTCCAGCGCGTACCGGAGGCCAAGACCGGCAAGAACCGCGTCCACCTCGACGTGCACTCCCGGGAAGGGGGACGCGAGGCGGAGATCGGACGGCTGGAGGCGCTGGGGGCGAGCGTGCTGCGGCGGGTGCGGGAGCAGGGCGGGGAGTGGGTGGTGATGGCGGACCCCGAGGGGAACGAGTTCTGCGTTCACTAGGGGCCGTCCGAGTGCGCGCCGCCTCAATGCACGAGGGCCGCGTACCGGCGGGGGTGGAACTTCCGATATCCGCGACGCCATGGCCGAATAGCGGTCTTGACGGGCGGTCAGTCCCGGCCACACCATCCAGGCACCCCATCCACTGTGGAGTTCCCTCCCCAGGGACTCCCTAGGAATTCGGAGCCCCCCACATGAAGCTCCCCTTCTCCGGACGTGCGCTGACGGCCGGTGCCGTCGCCGTCGTCACACTGGCGGCCGGCGGTGCCGTGGCCGGCGTGGCCTCCGCCGCCGAGCCCTCCGGCCCCGCCTCGGGTCCGGCGGCCGTCGCCGCCGCGCCCGACCTGCCGATAGCCAACGTCAAGGCGCACCTCACCCAGTTCCAGTCGATAGCCGCGGCGAACGGCGGTAACCGCGCCCACGGCCGCCCCGGCTACAAGGCCTCGCTCGACTACGTGAAGGCCAAGCTGGACGCCGCCGGATTCACCACCAGCATCCAGCAGTTCACCTCCTCCGGCCGCACCGGGTACAACCTGATAGCCGACTGGCCCGGCGGTGACGCGAATCAGGTTGTCATGGCCGGGTCACACTTGGACAGCGTCGCCTCCGGTCCCGGCATCAACGACAACGCCTCCGGTTCCGCGGCCGTCCTGGAGACCGCGCTCACCGTGGCCCGGTCCGGCTACCAGCCCACCAAGCACCTGCGCTTCGCCTGGTGGGGAGCGGAGGAGCTGGGGCTGGTCGGATCCCGCTACTACGTCAACCGCCTCTCCTCCGCCGACCGCGCGAAGATCAGCGGCTACCTGAACTTCGACATGATCGGCTCGCCCAACCCCGGCTACTTCGTCTACGACGACGACCCCACCATCGAGAAGACCTTCAAGGACTACTTCGCGGGGATCGGCGTCTCCACCGAGATCGAGACCGAGGGCGACGGCCGCTCCGACCACGCGCCCTTCAAGAACGTGGGCGTCCCCGTCGGCGGCCTCTTCAGCGGCGCCGACTACCGCAAGACGTCCGCCCAGGCGGCCAAGTGGGGCGGCACCGCGGGCCAGCCCTTCGACCGCTGCTACCACTCGTCCTGCGACACGACCGCCAACATCAACGACACGGCCCTGAACCGCAACGGCGACGCCATCGCGTACGCGATCTGGGAACTGTCGCAGTAGGACAGCCCTCCGGGGCGGGGCCGCCCGGTCAGCCGGCCTGGGCCCGGGCGCGATCGGCGAGGCGGCCCATGCGGGTGCGGGCGGACTCCAGTTGTTCGGCGTCCTCGGCGGCCGGGCCCCCCTCGGCGGCGAGCTCGTCCCACAGGGCGACCAGGTCCCGCCCCAGCTCCATGCCCCGTTCGGGGTCGCGTACGGCACGCCAGGCGGTTGCCGCGCTCTGGACGTTGCCGTACGCGGCCTCGGCGTCAGCCGCGCGGCGGTGTATCCGGGCCAGGTCCAGGGAGAGGCGGAGGGCACGGTCGGGATCGCCGGACAAGTAGGCGATGTACGCGGTGAGTTCACGGAGCCGGAGTACCTCGGGGTGCTCCGGCCCCAGTGTCTGCGAGGCCTCCGCCACGGCCTGCTCCGCCAGCAGCGCCGCCTCCTGCGTACGCCCTTCCTTGACGGCCTCGTTGACCCGCGCGGTCGGCTGCGCGAGCAGCGCGGGGACGGTCGAGTCACCGGGCGCGGTGAGCGGTCCGTCCCCGAGCACGGCCTCGGCCACGGCGTCGAACCCGCGGGCGGGGGTGGGCTTGGGGTCGGGGTCGAAGAACGGACCCGGGTCGGCGAGGGGCTTGGCATCGGCGACCGGCTCGGCTCCGGCGAGCGGCTGAGCGTCGGCGACCGGCTGCGCGTCGGCGACCGGCTCGTGCCCGGCGAACGGGCGGGGGCCGCCGGCGGGGCGGGCCGCGGGCTCGGACACGTACGGCTCGCTCACGGGCACCTCGCTCACGGGCGCCTCGGCCTCCGACGCGGCCCCGGGCACCGGCACAGCCCCCGACGGCACACCCCCTGACGCGTACCCGGCGCCGGCGAACGGCCCCGCAGCCTCCGACGGAGCCGCCCCCGTCGCACCCCCGGCACCCTCCATCCGCGGCGGCGGTCCGAACTCCCCCGTCGGCGGCGCCACCGTGCCCGGCGCCGTACCGCGGAAGGCTCCCGGCAGGGCGCCGGAGGTGAACGCCGGCGAGGAGTCGCCGGACGGCGTCCGATCGGCGTCGGGCACCGCCGGGAGCGGGAACGTCGGGGCGCTGTCCCGTACGGCCTCCAGCGACCGGAGGACGTGTGTGGGCCGGTCCCACCCGGCCGCCGCGTCCTCCTCGGGAGCCGTCGGCACCGGGTCGGCGGCGAGGTGGCTGGAGCCGTCCGGGTCGACGCGGAGCGGGACGGAGTAGCCGATGCGCCGGTCGTGGATCGTGGCGAGGACGGGGTGGCCGACGGCGAGGGCGAGGCGGTGGAGGCGGTTCAGGACGGCGTTCTGGATCTCCTCGCCGGGCGCCGCGACGACCGTCGAACCGTCGATCGTGGCGGTCCGCGCGCCGGAACCGGCCTCCGGCACGCACACGTCGATCAGCGTCGCCGCGGGGTCCGGCGACCGCTCGGCGCGCTCGTGTTCCCGCTGCTTGTCGCGACCGAGTCGAGACATCGTTCCCCCACTCATCGGCGGCTTCCGTCGGCGGTCCCGTGTTCCCTGCCGTCCAGAGCCTGTCATGCCAGTCCTGCACCTACCGTCGAGTCTCTCCGCTCGCTCGCGATTCTCACGTCACCGGGGTGTCACAGGCTCGTTCCAGGAGGTCACGCGCGTATCGGCGGGTCGGTGCGGGGCCGGTGGGCGGGGTGCGTGAGCCGTGGGGAGAGCGGGCAGGCGGTCAGGCATGCGACAGGGACCGGAGATATGGATCCGCGGACCGGTGGCGGCGCCCGAGCCGCCCGACCGGGGGCCGACCGCCCCCGAAATGCCACGCGACCCCGCCCTCGCCGAGGCGCCGGGCTTCTCCTGGATCGGCGTCCACGGCGGTGCCGGGGTGACGACGCTCGCCGGGGTGTTCGGCGGGCAGGACTGCGGGCGGGGCTGGCCCGGCCCCGGCGACCCGTCGTCGGTGCTGCTGGTGGCCCGCACGCACGCGGCCGGCCTCACGGCCGTCGGCCGGGCCGTGGAGGAGTTCCGGCTCGGACGGGTGCCCACGGGGGTCGGGCTCGACTCCGTCGTCCTCGTCGCGGACGCGCCCGGGCGGCTCCCCCGGCCGCTCGCCCAGCGGGTGCGGCTGCTCGAGTCGGCCGTGGACGTCCACCGCGTCCCGTGGGTCCCCGCCTGGCGCCTGGACGGGACGCACGAGGGCCCGCCCCGCGGGACGGAGTCGCTGGTCCGCCGCACGCGGCGGGTGCGCTGAGCCCGGTCGGCACCCCCTGGACGCCGCTGGAAAGATGCACACGCATGGACAAGTGAATGCAGACGCATATAATGCATGTGCTGGTATTCACTCATCGCCGATCACTCCAGGGGACACCATGACGCGCCGCTTTCTCTTCCTGCTGGGCAGCAGCCGCCCCGACGGCAACACCGAGCTGCTCGCCCGCCGGGCCGCCGAACAGCTCCCCGCGGACGTCGAGCAGCGCTGGATCGACCTGGCCCGGAACCCGTTGCCCGAGTTCGAGGACCTGCGGCACGACAGCGACCACACGCGCCCCACCGAGGGCAACGCCGGTCTGCTGCTCGACGCCACGCTCGCCGCGACCGACCTCGTGATCGCGTCGCCGCTGTACTGGTACTCGGTGTCCACGCCGGTCAAGCGCTACCTCGACCACTGGTCGGGCTGGCTGCGCACGCCCGGCCTCGACTTCAAGGCGACCCTGGCCGGCCGCACCCTGTGGGGCGTCACCGCGCTGGCGCACCAGGAGCAGGAGGTCGCCGACCCGCTGGTCGGCACCCTCGGCAACTCCGCGGCCTACATGGGCATGCGCTTCGGCGGAGTACTGCTCGGCAACGGCAGCCGGCCCGGTGACGTGCTGCGGGACACGGACGCGCTGTCCCGCGCCAAGACGTTCTTCGCGCGGGAGGCGCCGCTCGCCCGGTTCCCGTACGAGGAGCCGGTGGCCGTGCCCGCCCGGTGAGGTCCTCGGGCGCGCGGCGTGGCGCCCTACGGGGTGATGTCCTACGCCGTGATGTCCTTCGACGTGAACCGCGCCCACGCCGCCGAGCCGAAGACCGCCGCGTAGAGGGCCTGGAGGCCCAGGTTCTTCACCAGGTCGTCCCAGTAGACCGGTTCGCGCATCAGGTCGGCGAAGGACAGCCAGTGGTGCGAGAAGAAGTACGGCTGGAGCGCGTGCAGCTGGGGGATCTGGTCGAGGATCTGGACCGTGATCAGCAGCCCGACGGTGGTCGCCATCGCCGCGATGCCGCTGCCCGTCAGCGTCGAGACGAACAGGCCGAGGGCCGCGACGCCGACCAGTGAGGCGGCCACCACCAGGGCGATCAGCAGGGCGCGCCCCAGGCCCTCGGCGTAGCCGATCCGGGTGCCGGAGATGGTGATCAGGTCGCCCAGCGGGAAGAGCAGCGCCCCGACCGCGAGCGCCGAGACCGCGACCACCAGGGTGGCGGCGAGGCAGAAGGCGATCACCGTCGCGTACTTGGTGAGCAGCAGCCGGGTGCGCCCGGCCGGGGCGACCAGGAGGTAGCGCAGCGTGCCCGCGCCGGACTCGCCGGCGATCGCGTCGCCCGCGACGACGCCGACGGCCATCGGCAGGAAGAACGGGAGGGTCGCGGCGAGCGCGGTGAAGACCAGGAACAGGCCGTTGTTGCTGATCTGCGAGATGAAGGCCGGGCCCTCGCCGCCACCCCCACCGCCGCCACCGAGCGACGACGACCCGTCGCTCGTCTCGATCTTCACCGCGATGCCCACCAGGACCGGCACGGCGGCCAGGACGCCCAGCAGGGCGAGGGTGCGCCAGCGCCGGAAGGTGATCAGCAGTTCGCTGCGCAGCAGTCCGAGGGACCACAGCGGATTCGGTGTGCGCACCGCACCCACGCCCGCGCCCGGCGTCTCCGCCCGCGCCGGCGGCACGTTCCCCGTCTCAGCCCGCGACATCGAATCCCTCTCCGGTCAGGGCCACGAACGCGTCCTCCAGGGAGGCCCGTTCCAGTGCGAAGCCGCGGACCCGGACGTGGGCCGCGACCAGGGCCGCGTTGACCTCGGCCAGGTCGCGGTCCGGGGGCTCGGCCGTCACCCGGTCCTCGGCGACGACCACGTCCCCGGCGCCCTGCTCCTTCAGCACCCGGGCCGCCTCGCCCGCGTCCGGCGTGTTCACCACCAGCCGGCCGCGCGCCCCGGCCGACAGGTCGGCCACCGCGCCCTGGGTGATCAGGCGTCCCTGGGCCATCACGGCGGCGTGCGTGCAGACCTGCTCGATCTCGTCCAGCAGGTGGGAGGAGAGGAAGACGGTGGTGCCATCGGAGGCCAGTTCGCGGACCAGCGCGCGGATCTCGCGCATGCCCTGGGGGTCGAGCCCGTTGGTCGGCTCGTCCAGGACCAGCAGGCGGCGCGGCTGGAGCAGCGCGGCGGCGAGGCCGAGCCGCTGCTTCATGCCGAGCGAGTACGCCTTCGCCTTCTTGCCGGACGCGGCCGCGAGGCCCACCCGGTCCAGCGCCGCCGCGACGCGCTCGCGCCGGGTGCGCGGGTCGGCGGTCGGGTCGGCGGCGTCGTAGCGCAGGAGGTTGTCGCGGCCGGAGAGGAAGCCGTACAGGGCCGGGCCCTCGATGAGGGCGCCGACCCTGGGCAGTACGGTGCGGGCCGCGCGCGGCATGGGCCGGCCGAGGACCCGGGCGCTGCCCGAGGTCGGTTCGATCAGGCCCATCAGCATGCGGATGGTGGTGGTCTTGCCGGAACCGTTGGGGCCGAGGAAGCCGAAGACGCTGCCCGCCGGGACGGTCAGGTCGAGACCGTCCACGGCGAGCTGTCCGCCGCGGTAGCGCTTGGTGAGCCCGCGGGTGGAGATGACGGCGTCGTCCGCCCGCTCCGGCTCCGTGACGGACGGTTCGGCCATCGGCTTCCTCTCCTGTGCCCCTGCTCCGTTACTTCGCGGCGTTCGCGGCCTTCACCAGCGCGTCCTTGGTGACCGCACCGGCGTAGACCTTGCCGTCCTCGGTGATCAGGGCGTTGACCAGGCGGGTCTTGAAGACCGTGCCCGAGCCGAAGTCGCCCTTGACCTGGTCGCCGAGGGACCCGAGGAAGCCGCCGAGGTCGCCGCCGCCCGCGGCACCCGTGGGCAGGCCCTGGCCGCCGGTGTCGAACGCGGCGATCGAGTTCCAGCCCTCGCCGATGACCTTCAGGCCGTCCAGTTCCTTGGCGAGGTCGCCCTCGGCCTTGCGCCCGTGCTCCGGGGCCTTGGTGGCCTTCTCGTCGGCCTCGGTCACCTTCGCGCCCTTGGGCGGGGTGAAGTCGAACGTCGACGCGTCCGGCTTCGCGAAGCTGACCTTGGTGAAGCCCGCGTCCACGACGGCGGCGCCGCCGCTCGCCGGGGTCAGCGTGAACTTCAGCGGGGTGCCGGTCTCGGCGTCCACGGCGACGGTGATCGCACCGACCGTGGAACCCTTCTGCCTGGGCTCGACGACGAGCCGGTACGCGTCGCGGCCGGCCACCTGGGCGGTGCCGCCGACCTTCACGGACGTGGTGTCGTCGATCGACTTGAGCGCCTGGTCGGCGAAGTCCTTCGGGGTGGCCGGCACGTCCTTCTCCGGCCGCTCCGCGCCGTCGGACGTGGAGTGGTAGACCTCGTTGGACTTGCTGTCGTAGCCCCAGACGTCCTTGCCGTCGTGGATGAGGCTGTACTCGGCGGCGTCCTCCAGCAGGGACACCTTCTGCCGGTCGGGGCCGTCGGCCGCGACGCGCAGGGTGTGGGAGCCGGAGACCAGCTGGGTGAGCTTGGCCGAGGGGTCGGCGGACGAGCCTCCGTCCTTCCCGTCCCCGCCCGGACCGCCGGACATTCCGGACATCAGGCCGCTCTCCAGGCCGCCGAGGTCCGGCAGGCCCAGGTCGGTGCTGATCCGGACCGTGCCGGAGAGCTGCTGGACGTCCGACTCGGCGATCTTCTGGACGAGTTCCTCCGCCGTGACCTTCGGCAGGTCGGGGTCCCCGGAGTCGGCGAGAGCGGGGACCAGCCCGATCGTCGCGGCCGCCACTCCCATCACCGCGACCGGGACGACGTACCGCGCGGCCTTGCGCCGTCGGGCGCTCAGCTCCTCGCCCGCCCCGGGGGTCGTGTTGTCGTCGGAATCGATCGGTGCCATCTGTGCCCTACCTCCGTCGTCGGCGGCGGCTGCTCGCGACCTCGCACTCGTTCACCCGTGAGCCGCCATTCTCACCCGAATCGGTGAGGATTGGTGTTTCCGTGGTGTCCATCTGACCAAATCACCGGAGCGCAATCGTCAGACCGCGGACTCAACTCCACGTACTCCTGCGGGATGACACCGGAGGGCGGTTCCTCCCCCGCCCCGTAGGGGACGGGTACGCCGCCCGCCGACGGAGGGCACCCGCCCGTGGCGCGGCGCACGGGCGGGGCGGGGGGTTCAGCCGGCCCGGTGCACCACGGCGTCGCACAGTTCCACCAGCGCGGCCTTCGCCTCGCACTCCCGCAGCGGGGCCAGGGCCGCGCGGGCTTCCTTGGCGTAGCGGACGGTGTCCCGCCGGGCGTGCTCCAGCGCGGGGTGGGCACGCAGCAGGCGCAGTGCCTCGGCGTGCCGGGCGTCGTCGCTCAGGTCGGAGGCGAGCAGCTCGCTCAGCGCGACGTCCTCGGCGAGGCCCAGCCGGGCCGCGCGCTCGCGCAGCCGGAGCACCGGCAGGGTGGGGATGCCCTCGCGCAGGTCCGTGCCGGGCGTCTTGCCCGACTCGTGGGAGTCGGAGGCGATGTCCAGGACGTCGTCCGCGAGCTGGAAGGCGACGCCGAGCCGCTCGCCGTACTGGGTGAGCACGTCCACGACCGTCTCGTCGGCGCCCGACATCATCGCGCCGAACCGGCAGGAGACGGCCACCAGCGAGCCGGTCTTGCCGCCCAGCACGTCCAGGTAGTGGTCGACGGGGTCCCGGCCGTCCTGCGGGCCCGCCGTCTCCAGGATCTGGCCGGTGACCAGCCGCTCGAACGCGAGGGCCTGCACGCGGACCGCCTCGGGCCCGAGGTCGGCGAGGATCTGGGAGGCACGGGCGAACAGGAAGTCGCCGGTCAGGACCGCGACCGAGTTGTCCCAGCGGACATTGGCGCTGGCGACCCCGCGCCGCACGGCGGCCTCGTCCATCACGTCGTCGTGGTACAGCGTGGCCAGGTGGGTCAGCTCCACCACCACGGCCGAGGGCACGATCCCGGGGGCATAGGGGTCACCGAACTGGGCCGAGAGCATCACAAGGAGCGGCCGGAACCGCTTGCCGCCGGCCCGCACCAGATGCTGGGCGGCCTCCGTGATGAAGGGCACCTCGCTTTTGGTTGCCTCAAGCAACCCTTCCTCGACCGCGACCAATCCGGCCTGGACATCGGCTTCCAGAGCCTGGTCCCGCACGCTCAGCCCGAACGGCCCGACGACGGTCACGAGGGGTCTCCTGTCTGCTGGTGTCTACTGGCGATTACCTGGTTTGTCGATAGGTCGCTGCCACCACTCGAGTCAGCGTATCCGGTCACCTTTCGATCACCGCTAGCGCCCACCGTTACAGGCCGGGCGGTATCGGATCATGAGCGGTATGTTTTTGATCGGTCGATATGACCACATATTGACCGATACCAATATCGCCTCCCCGGTCCCGAACGGATGCCCGCGCGGCACGCGAAAACACCGGACGGGCGAAGCACTCTGCATCCAGGGCCGGTTGGAGCACAGTTGGGACTAATGCCCGTTTTGCCGCGCTTGTTGAGGCCCGTGAGTTGGCTCACTCCGGAGCACCCTCGGGCAACCCCGCCGCAACCTGCGCCCTCCCTTTGTCCCGCAAGCCAGTTGAGGCTTGGCAACCGCAAAGGATCAAGAGCCCCAAACGCCTCAGACCAAGGTCAACAGGGCGTTGGGTGATTCCTGCACTTGTTTCGGACATGTGCTCTCGCATACGTTCCCGGCCTGTCGGGCGGACGCCGAATCCTGCCATCGCCCGTACACACAGTCATCCACTCAACTCACTCGCCGGCAGGAGCGGGGGACCCAGGTAAGTCGCCGCACCGGTCACCACCGGAGCGGCTCGGGGTGAAGCCGTACCCGTCAGGGCGCGGCCGGGCACCTCCCCGCCCGAACCCGACAGCTCACCTCGCAGGCGTCAGGAGAGGGATACAGATGTCTGCCAACGGTCAGAACCGTCACGCCCGGACCACCCGCATCGCCCGCAGGCTCGCCGTGGCCGGCACCGGTGTCGCGGTGCTCGCCCTGCCGCTCATCGGCGCCACCGGCGCGTCCGCGGCCACCCCGGCCGCCACCAAGACGGCCGCCACGGCGGCGACCACGTACCCGGACAACCTCGACGGCTGGATCCGCGAGTCGCTCGACGTCATGGCGCAGCACGGCATCCCCGGCTCGTACGAGGGCATTCACCGCAACATCATGCGGGAGTCGTCCGGCAACCCGCTCGCCATCAACAACTGGGACATCAACGCCATCAACGGCACCCCGTCCAAGGGCCTGCTCCAGGTGATCGACCCGACCTTCCAGGCGTACCACGTCGAGGGCACCTCCTGGGACCCGTACGACCCGGTCGCCAACATCACCGCCGCCTGCAACTACGCGGCCGACCGGTACGGCTCGATGGACAACGTCTTCGGCGCGTACTGAGCCGCACCGGGACGTTCAGAAGACCCGTTCGAGGACGACGGCCACGCCGTCGTCCTCGTTCGTCGTCGTGACCTCGTCGGCCACCGCCTTGAGTTCGGGGTGGGCACCGGCCATGGCGACGCCGTGCGCCGCCCAGTCGAACATGGGGATGTCGTTGGGCATGTCGCCGAAGGCGATCGTGTGCCGCCGGCCCACCCCCAGGTGCTCGGCGGCCAGCGCCAGGCCGGTCGCCTTGGTGATGCCGCACGGCTGCAGCTCCACCGTGCCGGGCCCCGACATGGTGACCGTCGCGAGGGAGCCGACCACCGCGCGCGCCGTCGACGCCAACTCGTCGTCGCTCAGGTCGGGGTGGCGCAGCAGCACCTTGCTGATCGGGGTGCGCCACAGCTGGTCGCGCCGCTCCACCCGCACCGCGGGCAGCGTGGGGTGGGGCATCAGGTACCCGGGCTCGATGAGGGTCAGGCCGTCGACGCCGTCCTGGTCGACCGCGGCGTGCACCTGGCCCACCTCGGCCTCGATCTTGCCGAGCGCGGTCTCCGCCAGCTCCCGGTCCAGGGTCACCGACCACAGCATCCGGTGCGCGCCGGCGTCGTACACCTGCGCGCCCTGCCCGCACACCGCGAGCCCCGTGCACCCGAGGCGGTCGAGCAGGGGCCGCACCCGGGGTGCCGGGCGCCCCGTCACCACCAGGTGCCGCGCACCCGCCCGGGCCACCCGCGCCAGCGCGGCCAGCGACCGTTCGGAGACGGTGTCGTCGCCGCGGAGCAGCGTGCCGTCGAGATCGGTGGCGACGAGTGAGTATGCGGTGCGGTCCATGATCAGAGAATACGGACGCGACACCCATCCGACTCACCCGCGACCGGTTCCGAACGAGGACGCAGCGAGTGCGTTCGAACGCGCACGACGACGCACGAACATGTCCGAAACCTGGCACATCATCGGCTAAAGCCGGTTAAAGGCCTGTGCACCGGTTGGCAACAACATGGTCTGCTACCTACCCCTCGAGTCAGCCCCCGGGGTACCTTCCTGTTGTCCAGGGGGGACTTGATCGGGGGGTCGGGTTGAACAGCGGACGCGTACGTGTGCTCGGGCCACAGGAGCTGGGCGAGGGGGAACGGGAGCACTGGCGGGACATACGCGCCAAGTCGACGGCGCCGCGCAACCCTTTCATGGAACCGGAGTTCACCGACGCCGTGGGCCGGGTACGGCCGCGGGCGCGGGTGGCGGTGCTGTACGACGGCGGTGAGGCGGCCGGATTCCTGCCGCACGAACGCGGACCGCTGGGCCAGGGCCGGGCGATCGGGCTGGGGGTGTCGGACTGCCAGGGCGCGGTGCTGCGCCAGGGCCTCGCCCCGGATCCCCGCGGACTGCTGCGGGCCTGCTCCCTGTCGAGTCTCGCCTTCGACAACCTGGAGGCCGAACAGGGGCTGTTCGTGCCGTACGCCGCCGAGGAGCACACCACCTACGTCATCGACGTGGAGAAGGGCTACGAGGCGTACGAGAACGTCCTGCGCACCCAGTCGCCGAAGTTCCTGAAGACCACGCTCGCCAAGGAGCGCAGGCTGGGCCGCCAGGCCGGCGCCGTGCGCTTCGTCTTCGACGAGCGTGAGCCGGCCGCGCTGCGCACGCTCATGGAGTGGAAGTCCGCGCAGTACCGCAGGACGGGACGCCGGGACCGGTTCGCGCAGGAGTGGATCAGCCGGCTCGTCGGCAGGCTCACCCAGACGCGCGCGCCGGAGTGCACGGGCACCCTGTCCGTGCTCTACGCGGGCGGCCGGCCGGTCGCCGCCCACTTCGGGCTGCGTTCGGCGACGGTCCTGGCGTGCTGGTTCCCGGCCTACGACCCGGACTTCGCCAAGTACTCGCCGGGGCTCGTCCTGCACCTGCGGATGGCGGAGGCCGCGGCCGCCGAGGGCATCGGGCTGCTGGACATGGGGCGGGGCCCGGCGGAGTACAAGGACTCGCTGAAGACCGGGGAACTGCCGGTGTACGAGGGGGCGGCGACGCGCCCGGGGGCGGGCGCCGCCCTGCACTGGCTCGGCCGCGAACCGGCCCGCCGCGCGCACGGCTTCGTGCGCGACCGGCCGCGGCTGGCGTCGCTCGCGGTACGGACGTTGAGGGGCGCGGCCCGGCTGCGCAGGTCCTGACGAGGTCAACCACGAGGGGGTGGGCGCATGGCCGGTGGGCGGCGTGCGCGGCAGGAGACGTTGCGGGAGACACGGCGGGAGATCGACGACTTCCTGCGCATCGGGGCGGTGCAGGTGGCCGAGCTGGATCTCGGCGACGGCACCGGCGCGGCGGGGGAAGAGGGGGAGGCGGCGGTACTGCGGCCGGGCCCGGGGAGCCCGCCGGTGACGTCCGGCGCGGTGTTCGTGCTGGTCAGACGCGCGGGCCTGCCCGTGGGCACGCTCCTAGGGCAGGTCCCCGAGGGCGCGGACCCCACACGGGTGCTGGCCGGGCTCGCGCGGGAGCTGCCCCGGGGAGCGCCGCCCGAGCCACGGCCCGCGCCGCCGTCCGTCAGTGTCGTGGTCGCCACCCGGGAACGCGCGGACCAGCTCGCCCGCGCCCTCGACTCGCTGCTCGCCCAGGACCACCCGGACTTCGAGATCGTCGTGGTCGACAACGCGCCCGTGACCGGTGAGACCCGGGAGCTGATCGAGCGGAAGTACGGCGAGCGGGTGCGGTACGTGTGCGAGCCGGTCCCCGGACTCGCCGTCGCGCACAACCGGGGCCTCGCGATGGTCCGGGGCGAGGTGGTCGCCTTCACCGACGACGACGTGGTCGCCGACCCGCGCTGGCTCACCGAACTGACCGCGCCGTTCGCCGCCGACCCGCGTCTCGGCTGTACCACCGGCCTGATCCTGCCCGCGCGGCTGAGCACCCCCGCCCAGGTGCTCCTGGAGGGCCACGGCGGCTTCTCGAAGGGCTTCGTCCCGCGCACGTACGACCCGGAGCAACCGCCCGCCGACGAGCCCCTGTTCCCGTTCACCGCGGGCCGGTTCGGCTCGGGCGCCAACATGGCCTTCCGTACGGCGGTGCTGCGGACGGTCGGCGGCTTCGACCCGGCGACCGGCGCGGGCACCCCCGCGCGGGGCGGCGACGACCTCTACGGGTTCGTCCGCGTCCTCGCCCAGGGGCAGCGGCTGCACTACACGCCCCGGGCGCTGGTCTGGCACCACCACCGGGAGACCTGGCGCGACCTGGAGACCCAGGCGTACGGCTACGGCGCCGGCCTCACCGCGTACCTCACGGCGATCCTGGTGAACCGGCCGGCGCTGCTGCCGGCCCTCCTCGCCCGGGTGCCGGGCGGACTCGCGCACGCCCGGCGCCTGACCGCCGTACGCGCCACCGCCACCGGCGAGGACGCGGAGGCGGTGGGGGCGCCGGGCGGTCACGACTCCCGTACGCATCCCTGGCCGCGGCGCCTGGCGCGGTTGCAGCGCCGGGGCATGCTGTACGGCCCCGTCGGCTATCTGCGCGCCCGGCGCGCGCTGCGTGCGGCCGGGGGTGAGGCGCGGTGAGCGGGGCCGGGGCACCGGGAGCGGGCGGTGCGCGCGAGGGCGTCCGGGCGCCGGGTGGCGGACACATACCCGTGTTCCTGTACCACGCGGTGATGGAGGACCCGCCGTCGTGGATCGCCGAGTTCACCGTCACGCCGAAGGAGTTCGCCGCGCAGCTGGACGCGATCGTCGACAGCGGCATGAGGCCCGTCACGATCAGTGCGCTCGCCGACCATCTCGCCGGGCGGGCGCCGCTGCCGCCCCGGCCGGTGCTGCTCACCTTCGACGACGGCTTCGCCGACCTGCCCGGGCCCACCGCCGAGGCGCTGGCCGAGCGGGCGCTGCCCGCCACCGCGTACCTCACCACCGGGGCCATCGTGCCGGGCGGCCGCAGTCTGCTGCCGCCCGCCCCGATGATGACGCTGGACGCGGTGGCCGGGCTGGAACGTTCCGGCATGGAGATCGGCAGCCACACCGTCACGCACGCGCAGCTCGACACCCTGTCCGGCACGGCCCTGGCGCACGAACTCCGCGAGTCCAAGGCGGTCCTGGAGGACGCCCTCGGGCATCCGGTCCGCCACCTCGCCTACCCGCACGGCTACAACAGCGCGAAGGTGCGGGCGTCGTCGGCCCGGGCCGGGTACGAGACGGCGACCGCCGTGCGGCACGCGCTCAGCTCGGACCGCGACGAGCGGTACCGCATCGCCCGGCTGATCGTGCGGCGGAGCCACACGGTCGCCGACGTCGAGTCCTGGCTGGCGGGCGGCGGCGCCCGCGTCGCCCCCTACCGCGACGGCCCGAAGACCGTCGCGTGGCGCTGGTACCGGCGGGGGCGGGCGATGGTGCGGGGCCCCGAGTTCGCGGGGTAGGGCCTGTCCGGCGGGGTGGCGGTCAGCCGTGCGGCTGGTTGAGGTGCGGGTCGGCGGCCACCTCCCGCAGGCTGTCCCACGCCTGGCCGTTCGCCACGGCCAGGTTGCAGTGCGGTCCCGGGTCGCGGTAGTTCCACTGGAGGGCCGCCTTGACGCCTTCCAGGTCCTTGAGCACCCGGGGCACCTGCGCGTACCACTCCGCCTGCCGGTCCGGGCGCTTCGGGTCGGAGGCGCTGCCGAACTCCGAGAGCATCAGGGGCTTGTCGTCGGAGATGTGGGCGCGGATCCAGTCGTGGGTGGCGTACTGCGTCTGCGCGAAGCTGAGCCAGCCGGTCTTGTGGCAGAGGTAGTAGTTGTACTGGTTGTAGCCGATCCAGTCGACGTAGTCGTCGCCCGGGTACATCCGCTCGAACAGGTCGCCGTGGTTCAGGTATCCGGTGATGATCCAGGTCCACACCACGTTGTCGACGCCCAGTTCGCGGAAGCGGTCGTGGATGTGGCGGTAGGCGCGGACGTAGTCGGCGGGGGTGCCGTTGTCCGGGGTGCGGGTGTCCATCTCCAGGTCGAAGGAGAGGAACACCTTCTTGCCCGTGCGCTGCCCGTACTCCTTGACGCGCCGCGCCTGGACGTCGATCACCGACTCGTCCAGGTCGCCGGCGGCGATCTGCCTCCAGGTGGGCTGCCGGCCCTTGGTGCCGCCCCACCACTTGCTCTCCCAGGACAGCAGCAGCATGCGGTCCTCGCCGACGCGCTGTTCCTGCTCGGTGAGGAGCTGGCCCTCCAGCCGGGTCTCCGTGACGGCGGACATGTCGTGGTACGTGTACACGATGTCGAGCCCACGGCCGACGTTCTTCTCGTACTCCCGGACCTTCGCGGCCAGGTCGGACTTGTCGTGCGGCACGAAGGCGCCGAACCAGGCGCCGCAGGGCGGTTCGAGGAGGGCGGTGGGGCGGCATCTCGGGTCGTCGGCCGGGTCGGCGGGTCCCGAGGCGTCGCGCAGGGCGAGCACCGCGACCAGGACCGCGCAGATGGCGGTGATGGACGTGATCAGCAGGCGGCGCCTGCCCGGGGTCGCGGGGCGTGCGGGGCGCGTCGGGTGCGTTGGTCGGCGGTGCTGTCCGGTCGTCGAGTCCGCGTTGGTGCGGCGAGCGGGACGGGCGAACCTCACAGAGTGGAACCCTTCCGTGTCGGTGGCGCGGCGCCCGGCGCCGTCCTGGGCGCCGGCAGGGCACGCAGGCTCGGGCAGAAGGCGGCGAGGGTGGTCAGCAGGGTGAGCGCCAGCAGGACGCGGTCGCCGCTGAGGGCGTGCGTGGCGATCAGCGCCGTGGCGACGAGGATCGCGGCGCTGACGCTCAGCAGGACGGCCAGCACCAGCTGTTCCAGCAGGTCGGAGTGGCGCTCGAAGGCGTCTTCCCGGTGCTCGGCGGGGGCCTCGGCACGGCGGGCCCGGAGGGCGGGCCCGCAGATTCTGACCAGGGCGGCGCCGGGGCCGACGGCCAGGAAGACGGCGACGGCCGCGCCGCGCAGCGGGGAGCCGCCGGGCAGGGCGAGCGCGGCGAGCGCCAGCCAGCCGGCGAAGGGGGGCAGCATGCGGATCACGAGGTCCTGCGGTGTCATGGTGGGTGCCCTCCTCAGCTCGCCGGTTTCAGGACGTAGAGCACGCCCGCGCTGTTCTGCGCCACGCGCTCGAAGCGCGGCGAGTCCGCGACGGACTCCCGGACGCGTCTCAACTGGGCCTTGTTCAGCTGGCCGTTCATCTCGGAGTTGGCCACCTGCCCCTGGGTGAGCAGGAAGTAGGCGCGGGCCGGTGCTTCCACGCCGGCCATGTCGCGGGCGAGGACGGCCGACGGGTCGCGCACGATGTCGTCGACGTGGGTCCGGGTGTCCTCGAGGAACCAGTAGTGGTCGACCCGCCAGTACTGCTCGTAGGCGAGCGGGTAGTTGCGGTTGGCGGCGACGACGAGGGAGTCGTCGGGCGCCTGGTCGAAGAGCTGCCGCACGAGCGCCACCTCGCCGGGCGGGAAGTAGTTGACGCGGTCCTTGCCCGAGTAGCTCGGTACGAAGGCGAGGGTCCCGGCGAGCAGCACGAGCGGTGACAGCCAGGCCGCGTACCGCAGGGGCGGCAGCGAGGGCAGGGGGGACCGGCGGCGTGGGGCGGGGGCGGGCGGTGCTCCACGCTCCGTCTCCCGCGTGTCGGCGGCCGGCGCGGGGACCCTGGGCAGCAGCGCGGCGGCGGCGAAGAAGGCCGCGCCGGGCAGCATGAACATCAGCACCCGGAAGATCATCTCGCTGCCGTAACTGCTCGCCACGAACATCGGCAACGGGGCTGCCGCGACCAGCAGCAGCGGCAGCGCCCGCTGCCGCAGCGTCCTTTGGCGCAGTACGCCGGCCAGCGCCAGCAGCAGTACGGAACCCGAGAGCAGCCGGGCCGCCCAGGAGGTGGCGACCGCGCCGGTGCCGGTGGGCGTGGACCCGTACCCGGTCTCGACGTTGGCGCCGATGTCGCCGACGGAACGGATCAGGTCCGGCATGGCCGCGGACAGGAAGGGCAGCGCGGCGGTGAGACACCAGGCCAGGAAGATCACGACCGTGGTGACCAGCGGGACCCAGTCGCGGTGGCGTCGGGTGAAGGCCAGCGCGAGGAGCGTGACGACGAGCATGCCGGGCGTCAGCTGGTGCGAGACGACGATGGCGATGACCAGCACGCTGAGCAGCACGGTCCACACCGCCTGCCGCTGCCGGTCGCTCCGGCCGCCGGGACGGCCGTAGCGGCGCAGGACGACCGCGAGGACGCCCAGGTGCAGGGCGAAGGCGACGGACTGCGGCGAGAAGTAGTCCTGGCCCACCCAGTTGCCGACGCAGAACAGCCACACGGCGGTCCAGATCAGGCGCCGGTCCTCGGTGAAAGTCCGGTAGATGAGCAGCAGCGGCAGGAGCAGCAGCACGCTGGAGACCAGCGGCCACCACGCCATGTACATCGCCGCGTTGTCCACGCCCAGCAGCCGCACCAGCGCGGCCTGCGCCGCGAAGAAGCCGGGCCACTGGTCGTACACCGCCATGTCGCCGAGCTGGTCCGCGCTCTGGAGTCCGCCGGACGTCAGCAGGTGGTCGATGACCGCGTCGTGCTTCCACGCCCACGCGTACAGCGGGGTCGGGTAGAGCACGGCCTGGGTGGCCCGCTCGATCACCAGCAGTCCGAGGACGTACGCCGCCGGCCAGGCGGCCCGGCGGTGCGGGTCGCGGACCGTGAACCAGAAGCCCGCGGTGAGCACGGCGAGGCCGGCCCAGAAGGTGGGGTGCAGCGCGCTGACGAGGCCGTAGTCGTCCAGGGCGGACACGTCGGTGTGCCGCACCGCGTAGACCCACAGGGCGAGCGCCGCGAGCAGCGGAACTGCGGGCCGGGCGGCGGGGGTGGGGGCGGGGGCGGACGGGTCCGGCCGGGCGGAGGCCTCGTGCGAACGCGTGGTGGCCGCCTCCTGCGAGGTGCGGGAGTCGTGCTCGGGGTGTTCGGGGGTCTCCCCGGTCTCGGGCACGGGCTCTGGTGCGGATCTCTCCCGTGGAGTTGCTGGCGGACGCACGACGGTTCCCCCCTGGCGAATCGGCTCTGTGCTTGATCAGTCCCGGAACGTGTCTGTCGGTCTGGTGTGGCTGGTGTGGCTGGTGTGGCTGGTGTGGTTGCTGCTGTCGCTGATGTGTTGGGTGTGATTGGTGGTGTGATTGGTGGTGTGTTCGGTGGGTCTTGTGTGGTGCGGAGACTCGGCCGGGCGGCGCACCGACAGGAGCAGGGCGGCGAGGACGAGCAGCAGGAGGAGCGGCGGCGCCACCGGCGCGAGTTCCTGCCGCCAGAGCCAGCTCCCGACCGCGGCGAGATAGAGGACACCCCAGCGCCCCTGCCAGGGCAGCCGGTTGCCCGCCTTCGTGAGCAGCCTCCACAGCGGCAGGAGGCACAGCAACTGGAGGACGAGCGGTGCCCAGCGCAGGACCGGGTCCGGTCCGTCGAGGCCCAGCGCCTCCGCGAGGAATCCGGCGGCCCTCGCGTACAACTCCCCGCCCACCGCCTCCGGTTCCCGGCCGAGGGCGACGGGCGCCGCGTGCAGCGCGAGTACGGCGGAGCCCAGCGCGGCGCCGGGGAGCCAAGGGTCGGGGCGTACGGACAGGGTCACCGCCGCGACGAACACCACGAGCAGCAGGGCGCCCGCGACCAGCGCCGGGAGGGGCAGCCCGCGCAGCAGCTCCCGGCCGGTGAGTTCGGCGCCGGTCCCGGACGTGCCGTCCAGCCAGGGCAGTCCGCGCGACGCCGCCCAGAAGACGACGGTGGCGGCGGCGAACAGCAGCCACAGGGCGGGCCTGAGGCAGCGCTCGGGGATCGGGCCCGGGTCGTCGTCGTGGGGACCGGGGGCGTCGGCGTTCGCGGCGTGGACGTGGGCGTCCGGTCCGTGGACGTGCGTGTCCGGGTCGTGGACGTGGGCGTCCGGGTCGGGGTGGCGTGGCCGGCGGATCACGGCGAGGGTGTCCGCCTCCAGGGCCTCCCGTTCGTACCCGGGGCGCCCTATGAACAGGGCGACGGTGTCCTCCCCGGACGCGTCCTCGGACCGTCCGTGCTCGGACGCCGCCCGCCGGGCCCAGGTCGTGCCGTACCCGGCGGTGGGGTTCAGCCGGGCCGGGCCGTGGCCGTGGGAGGCACCGGGCCGTGGCTTCGGTCCGAGCGGGCCGGTGTCCACCGTGGCAGCCGGGTCGCCGGAACGACCGGCCCCTTCGATGCCCCGCAGGGCGGAGCGCAGGCCGGGTGCGCAGCCCAGGGCGACCACCGTCATGCTCACCAGCACCGCCCAGCCGGCACCGGAGATCCCGGCCGGCGTGAACAGCATCGCCGCGCTGCCCAGGACGAGGACGCACATGGCGCCCTGCACCGCGGCGAGCACGCCGGTGCGCCCCTGGACGCGGAGTACGCCGATGTACAGCTCGACCACGATCCTCGGCAGCGCCCCGAGGGCGAGCAGCCGCAGCACCGTGGAGCCGTGCTCGGCGTAGTCCTCGTCGAAGGGCGCGAGGATCTGCGGGGCGAAGACGACCAGGAAGAGCACCACCGGCACCAGCAGCACCGTCATGCGGCGCAGCGCTCCCCGGATGCCGTCGGCGAGGCGGCGCGGGTCGTGCGAGGCGTGCGCGGTGAGCGAGGAGGCCATGTTGATGGCCATGAACTCCATCGTGCCGCCGACGGTGTAGGCCACGTAGAAGTAGCCGTTCTGCGCGGCGCTGAAGTTGACCGCGACCATCACCGGCAGCAGATTGATCATCGCCAGGCTGAACAGCGCACCCAGCGAGTCCCCGGCCAGGAAGCGCCCCATCTCGCGGGTCTTCGGCGGCTCCACGTCGCGGTCGGCCTCGGCCTGGCGCGGGATCAGCCTGCGGAAGATCAGCCAGCCCAGCGGCAGGGTGGAGAAGGCGATGGCCACGGCCCAGGACACGAAGATGCCGAGCACCGGCAGCGAGGCGGCGAAGAGGGCGAGCAGGATCAGCTTCCCGACCGAGAACACCGCGTTCCCCGCGGGCACCCACTCCGCCTTGCGCAAGCCGGTCAGCACACCGTCCTGGAGGGTGAGCAGCGCCCAGGCCACGCACGCCAGGACGAACAGGGTCCCCATCGCGGCGGTGCCCAGCGGCGCGTACGAGGCACCCCACAGGTCGAGAGTGAGCAGGAAGACCACCGCGGCGACGGCGACGACCACCGAACTCGCCGCGTACGCACGCCACACCAGCGGTCCGGTGGCGCGGCCCGCGCGCGGCACGAAGCGGACCACGGCGCCGATCATCGTCGTCGCCGTGATGCTGGCGAGCAGCCGCATGGCGGCGATGGCGGCGGAGCCCTGTCCGACGGCCTCCTCCGAGTAGTAGCGGGCGGCCACGAGCCAGAAGCCGAGGCCGAGCACGGCCGAGACGCCGGTGCTGAGCATCAGGAAGTAGGCGTTCTTGAAGAGCGAGTCGCCCCCGTGCCCGCTCTCGGGCAGCGCGGTGCCGCCGTCCGCCGGCTCGACGGCCGTCTCGTGCACCCGGGTCTCAGCCACCGGACGGAATCAACCCCTCCGGTGCCTTGGCCGGTCGTACGCCGGACTCCTCGAGCGCCGCGATCACGGCGCGGGCCCGCAGCGGTTCGACGGGCAGCGCGTGCCGCGCGAACCAGCGTGCCCCCTCGGGCGCGGGCGACGGGTCGGTGAAGGCGGCGCCCGCGTAGTCGTCGAGCGGCGGGTCGTAGAGGTAGCCGACGATGATGCCGCGCCGGGCCAGCGCCCGGACCGCCGCGTCCCGGTCGGCCACGAGCAGCGGCACGCGGAACAGGGGCTGTGTCCTGCCGGGGGTCCGGCTCCGCGTTCCCTCCCACCCGGCCGGTCCCGCCCAGGGCGTCGACAGCAGCAGCTCCGTCCCCACCCGGCAGTCCGCCAGTACCTGGTCCAGCCGGTCGAGCCCGCGCCCGATCCGGCCGAGCCGGAACCGGCCGCCGCGCAGCCGGTAGTCGTGCATGTCGACGCGGACCCAGGGGTCGTGGGCGTCGAGGCCGGGTGCCGAGGCGGCGGCGCGGGCCAGCTCCTCCGGACGCAGCGGCATCCGGATCTCCTCGCGCTCCATCCGCCCCAGCAGCCGCAGCGTGGCCCAGGCGGCCGTGCGCAGCCCCAGCCCGCGCACGGCGGCCTCCGCGTACGGCCGTGCGGCGTAGGCGACTTCGGCCCTCGTACGGCGCGGCATCAGCAGGTCTTCGCAGGCCTTCGCCAGCGTCTCCCGCAGCCCCGGGTCGGCGACCGCGAGGATGCCCCCGGCCTTGGCGCCGACGTGCTTGGACAGGCTGAAGACGGAGGCGTCGCCCCAGGCGCCGACCGGCCGGCCGCCCACTTCGCTGCCGATGGCGTGCGCCGCGTCCTCGAACAGCGGGATGCCCAGGGCGTCGCAGCGGGCGCGCAACCGGGGCGCCTGGTCCGGGTTGCCGTACAGGTTGGTCGTCAGTACGGCGGACAGCGAGCCCCAGACGTCGTCGGGCACGGCGTCGACGTCGATGGACGCGTCCGACGGGTCCAGCGGCGCCTGTACGGGGCGCAGCCCGGCCGCGAGCACGACGAAGAAGATGACATCGTCGTTGACCGGTGACATCAGGACCCGGCCGCCGGGCGGGCACCAGTGACGCAGTGCCGCGTACAGCCCGAATCGGCATGACGGTACATACACGCATTCCCGGTCGAGCCGGCCGCGCATGGTCTCTTCCAGCCGTCTGCCCGGCCGTGAACCATCCCGCCCCGAACCCGGACCGGCCTCCCCAATGGCCATCCGTTCCCCCCAGATGTGCCGTCGACGGCCCCCTCCCCGAGACCTCCCGGCACCCGCCCAGAGTCTCCCTGTTCGCACCGCTCCGTCAAGATTGCGTGTCGGCCTGTGGACAACTTCCCGCACACGAACGGACGCGGAGCGCCACATCCACAACCGTGCGCGCGGGCGTGCGCCGCCGGCGAAGGTCCCGTCCCACGGTCACTTCCCGCCTCTCGCGCACCGGCGCGCGGGCCGCTCCGCGCACGTCGGCCCGCCTGCGCACGCCCTCGTCCCCCACATGGAGCCACCTCCCGCCGCACTGCCCAAGACCGCCGTGTCACCCGTAACGTGTGGCCAGTCCACGCACCACGCGGCGCACACCCGCCACGTGGCGCACACGGCGCGCACGGCGCACATGGCGAGCACGAAAGCGAGGCAGCACCCGATGCCCCCCTTCGATGTCCCCGAGGGCGACCCCTTCGGCCCGCACAACCTTCCGTACGGCGTGTTCTCGATCCCCGGCACGCAGGAGCGGACGGTGGGCGTCCGCCTCGGCGACCACGTCCTCGACGCCGGCGCGGCGGCCCACGCGCTCGGATCGCCGTACGCCTCCCTGCTCGCGCGGCCCACCCTCAACCCGCTGCTGGCGGCCGGTCGCACGGCCTGGTCCGACGTGCGGCGCGCGCTGACGGCCTGGGTGACGGTGCCCTCCCACCGCGAGACGCTGGAACCCCTCTTCCACCCGCTGTCGTCGGTGACCCTGCACCTGCCGTTCGAGGTCGCGGACTACGTCGACTTCTACGCCTCCGAGAACCACGCCCGCAACGTCGGCCAGATCTTCCGCCCCGACGCCGCCGACTCCCTCACCCCGAACTGGAAGCACCTCCCGATCGGCTACCACGGCCGCTCCGGCACGGTGTTCGTCTCGGGCACCGACGTCGTACGCCCGTCCGGGCAGCGCAAGGCACCGGCCGACGCCGCGCCCGTCTTCGGCCCGTCCGTCCGCCTCGACATCGAGGCCGAGGTCGGGTTCGTGGTGGGGGTGCCGTCCGAACCGGGCGCCCCGGTCGCACTCGGCGACTTCCGCGAGCACGTCTTCGGGCTCTGCCTGCTCAACGACTGGTCCGCGCGGGACGTCCAGGCCTGGGAGTACGTCCCCCTCGGCCCGTTCCTCGGCAAGTCCTTCGCCACCTCGGTGTCGGCGTGGATCACGCCGCTGGACGCCCTGGAGGAGGCGCGGGTGGCGCCCCCCGCGCGCACGCACGAGCTGCTGCCCTACCTGGACGACACGGCCGACGACCACGCCGAGCCCGGCGGCTACGACCTGCGGATCACCGTCGCGGTCAACGGTCACGTCGTCTCCGAGCCGCCGTTCTCCACCATGTACTGGACGGCCGCCCAGCAGTTGGCCCACATGACCGTCAACGGCGCCTCACTGCGCACCGGCGACCTCTACGGCTCGGGCACGGTGAGCGGACCCGGCGAACGGGAACGCGGGTCGCTGCTGGAGCTGACCTGGAACGGCCGCGACGCGCTGGAACTCCCCGACGGCAAGCGGACGTTCCTGGAGGACGGGGACATGGTGACCCTGTCGGCGTGGGCACCGGGTCCGGACGGGATCCGGGTGGGTCTGGGCGAGGTGACGGGACGCGTGGTCGGACGGAGGGTCTGAGGGCCGGGCAGCGGAGGCCCTCTGAGGGCCGGGCAGCAGCGGGCCTGAGGGCGGGCAGCGGCGGGGATCCCGGATCCGGTGGCCGCCGACACCTGACTCCCACCGCCCGACAGCGGCATACTGGCGTCGGGCGGTGTGCGCGTCACCCCGCCCCGCGTTCAAGCCCCGCCCTGCCAGAGCCGCCCGTCCTCTCGACCAGGATCCGGAGCCAGTGGCATGACCGTCTGCCTGCTCCTGCTGTTCGCCGTCGCCGTGACCGCCGCGGTGCCGGTGCCGCGCGCGCTGACCCGGTCCGCGTGGCCCGAGCGGGACCCCGTGGTCGCACTGTGGGTGTGGCAGTGCCTGGTCGCCACCGTCCTGCTGTGCTGTCTGACGGCCCTGACCCTCGGTGCCACCGCCGTCTTCGGCACCGTCCGCGCCCAGCTCTTCGCACCGGCGCCGCCCGCGGTGACCGCCGCGTACAACCTCTCCGCCGGGCCGGCCTGGGCGGCCGTCCTCACCCTGCTGCTGGCCGCCGGCGCCGCCTGGACGACCGCGATGCTGGGCCGCGAACTCGTCGAGGCCCGCAGGCGGCGCGCCCGGTCCCGCGCGCACCTGCGCGAGCGCGCCCCCGACCTGCCCGCCGGGCTCCCCGCCGCCCGCGGGCCGCTGCTGGTCCTGGAGGACGAGTACCCGGACGCCTGGTGGCTGCCGGGCAGTCCGGCCCAGCTGATCGTCACCACGGGCGCCCTGCACCGCCTCACCGACCACCAGCTCGACGCCGTGCTCACCCACGAGCGCGGCCACGCCCGGGCCCGCCACGACTGGCTGCTGCACCTGTCCACCGCGCTGGCCACCGGCTTCCCGCGCGTCCCGCTCTTCGCCCACTTCTGCGACCAGACGCATCGCCTGGTCGAACTGTCCGCCGACGACACCGCCTCCCGTCGCTGCGGCCACCTGACCACGGCGCTGGCCCTGATCGAGCTGAACCAGCACCGCGGCGTCCTGTCCTGCGCCTCCAGCCACCGCCTCCTGGGCGAACGAGTCGACCGCCTCCTGGAACCCCCGCCCCGCCTGACCCCACGCCACCGCGCCCTGACCACGGCAACGGCCGCGCTGGTGCCCCTCGTCCCCCTCTTGATCACCTTCGCGCCGGGTCTGACGGCGTTGGCGTAGATCCCCCCCCAGCTGCGGGCAGTCGTGCCGCTGGGGCGGCACCCGTCCCAAAGAGAGCGGCACCCCGCAACGCCGGGCCGCGACACCCACCCCCTGCCCACAACGGCGCCGGGCAACTCCGCGAAACCTGTGGCAGAAGTCCGCCCACCCTCCCAGAAACCCCAGCTCATCCCCCCAACCGGCGGAGCCCCCGGTGGCGCAACAATCCAGCAACACCACTAACCCCACCGGATAGGTATGGTTCCAGCCATGCCGCCCACCGACCGCATCCGCGACCACGCCGGCCAGGGCGCGACCACCGTCGCCGCCCACCGCGCGCGCCGCCGGTTGCGCGCCGACCGGGCCCGTCAGCTCGCCGACCTGCTCCGCCGCCAACTCCTGGACGACGCCTTCCCCGACGGCACACTCCCCCACGAGGACGCCCTGGCCGTCGACTACGGCGCCACCCGCAACACCGTCCGCCAAGCCCTGGACCTGCTGCGCGCCGAGGGCCTCGTGGCCCGCCGGCCCGGCATCGGCACCGTGGTCGTGGCCCGCAAGTTCGCCCACGGGCTCGACCGCCTGATGGGCCTCGCGGAGACCCTGCACGAACAGGGCCGCGTCACCAACGAGGTCCGCACCACGGTCCCCGTGCCGGCCCCCGCCCCGGTCGCCGAACGCCTCCGCGTACCGCCCGGCGCCGACGTCCTCTACATCGAGCGTCTGCGCCGCCTGGGCGGCGTCCCCCTCTCCCTCGACCTCACCTACCTGCCCCTCGACATCGGTACCGCCCTGCTCGGCGCCGACCTGGAGAACACCGACGTCTTCCGCCTCCTGGAATCCGTCACCGGCCTGCCACTCGGCCACGCCGACATCACCCTGGAGGCGGTGACCGCGGACGCGCACACCGCCGCCGTGCTGGAGGCGCCGCGCGGCACCGCCGTCCTCATGCTGGAACGGCTCACCCACCTCGCCGACGGCCGCCCCGTGGACCTGGAGTTCGTCCGCTTCCGCGGCGATCGCATCGCGATGAGCGGGTTGCTGCACCGGTCCCTCTGAACATCCCTTCCGCGCACCCTCCCTGGAGACAGCCATGCCCTTGGCGCCCCAGCGGGCCGACGTGCCCGTGACCATCGACGAGTCGAAGTGCATCGAAGGCTGCACCCTCTGCGTGGACATGTGCCCGCTGGACTCCCTCGCCATCGACGAGCGCAACGGCAAGGCCTACATGCACGTCGACGAGTGCTGGTACTGCGGCCCGTGCGCCGCCCGCTGCCCCACCGGGGCGGTCACGGTCAACATGCCCTACCTGCTCCGGTGAGAGGCCGACTCCCATGAAACCGAAACGCGCCGCGTTTCCCGCCACCGCGTCCGCGGCCGCCGTGGCCCTGCTCCTCTCCCTCACCGCCTGCGGCGGCGACGCGTCGGCCGGCGGGGACGGCTCCGCGGTCACCGTGACCGTCGGCTACCAGTCCCGGACGATCAACACGGTCACCGCCGGCACCCTGCTCCGCTCCCTCGGCCACTTCGAGCGGCAGCTCAACGCCCTCGGCGACGGCGTCACCTACAAGGTGGACTGGCAGGACTACGCCACCGGCGCCCCCATCACCGCCCAGATGACCGCCGGGAAGATCGACATAGGCTCGATGGGCGACTTCCCGCTGCTCATCAACGCGGCCCGCGGCAAGCAGCTCGGCAAGCCCACCCGCCTGGTCTCGGTCACCGGCTACAACCTCCGCGGCGGCCTCAACACCATCGTGACCGCACCCGGGTCCTCGCTCACCTCCCTGAAGGACCTCAAGGGCAAGAAGGTCTCGACGAGCGTCGGCTCGGCCGCCGACGGCACGCTCGTACGAGCCCTGCAACGCGCCGGCCTCGACCCCGCCGAGGACATCGAGAAACTCAACCAGCAGCCCGCGGTGGGCGCCTCGGCCCTCTCCTCGGGCAGCGCGGACGCCCTGTCCCAGTTCGTCGCGTGGCCCGGCCTGCTCACCCACCAGGGCAAGGCGAAGGCCCTGTACGACGGTGCGCGGCTCGACCTGCCCACCTTCCACGGCGTCACCGCCCGCGAGGACTTCGCCAAGCAGCGCCCCGCCGTACTGGAGGCGTTCCTGAGGGCCCAGGCGCAGGCGACCGACTATCTCGACGCCCACCCGGTGGCCGCCGCCGAGAAGGTCGCCAAGGCCACCGGCCTGCCCGCCGAGGCCGTCTACCTCTACAACGGCGCCCAGGGCATCGCCACCTTCGACCCGGCGATCAAGCCCCAGCTCGTCGCGGCCCTCAAGAAGGACGTGTCGATCCTCCGGGACGCGAAGCTCACCGGCGACGTGGACGTGGACGCCTTCGTCGACGACCGGTACGTCAAGAAGGCGCTCGGTCCTGCCGCGTACGCCGATCGGCTCGCCGCCGGGCCCCCGAAGCCGGCCGGGGAGGCCTGGCCGAAGGGAGCGGGCAAGACCCTCTCCTTCACCTCCCCCGGCGCCCTGCTGAAGCACGTGGCCGCCCACCGCGACGAGGTGCGCGCCGCCTACGTCCCCGACGCCACCACCGGCACCCCGTGGTTCGCCGACCAGTCGGTGTGGGTGGCCGACGGCACCGAACTGCTGCCCTTCCTCGCCCCGGAGACCGCGCGGGAGTACGTCGCCGACCACGGCGGGGCCCGCGTCGTCACGTACGCCGAGGCGCTGGAGCGGGCGTCGTGATCCGGTACGCGCTGCGCGTCGTCTCGCTCGCCGCCGCCCTCGGTCTCTGGCAGCTGCTGACCAGCCGGGACGTCGACCTGTGGCTGCGCTTCTCGCAGTTCCCCACCGTCACCGACGTGGCCCACGCCTTCGCCGACCGGCTGGCGGGACCCGACTACTGGACGGACCTCACCGACAGCCTCACCCGCATCGTCAGCGGCTTCCTTCTCGCCGCCGTCCTGGGCGTGGCCACCGGCGTGCTCGTGGCCCGCTCGCGACTTGCCGAGGACCTGCTCGGCCCGGTGCTGGAGGTGATCCGCCCCGTCCCCGCGATCGCCCTCGTCCCCGTGGCGATCCTCCTCTTCCCCTCCAACGAGCAGGGCATCGTCTTCATCACCGGCACCGCCGCCTTCTTCCCGGTGCTGGTCTCCACCCGGCACGCGGTCCGCGCGCTCGCGCCGACGTGGGAGGAGGCGGTCCGCACCATGGGCGGCGGCCGGTGGCGGGTGCTCGCCTCGGTGGTCCTGCCGGGCGCCCTGCCCGGCGTGTTCGGCGGTCTGTCGGTCGGCATCGGCGTCTCGTGGATCTGCGTGATCTCCGCCGAGATGATCTCCGGCCAGTACGGCGTCGGCTACCGCACCTGGCAGGACTACACCGTCGTCGACTACCCGGGCGTCTTCGTCGGCATGGTCACCATCGGCGTACTCGGCTGGCTCACCTCCACCGCCGTCGAACTGCTGGGCCGCCGCCTGACCCACTGGCTGCCCCGCACGGCGTACGTCCCCGCCGCCCGGCCGAGGTCCGTACGGCGGGCCGGCGCGGCACCCTCGTCCGCGGACACCGCCGTGCCCACGAGCACCGAACCCGAGGAGGCACGCGATGAGCACCTCGTCCGAGACTGAGGCCGGGACCGACACCGAGGCCGGGACGGCGACCGGAACCGGGACCGGCACGAAGACCGCCCCCGGGACCCGAACCCCGCGCGGCACCCGGCTCACCCTCCGCGACGCCACCCTCGGCCGCCCCGGCGCCACCGCGCTGACCGGCGTGGACGTCGGCGTCTCCCCCGGCGAGATCCTCACGGTGGTCGGCCCCTCCGGCTGCGGCAAGTCGACCCTGCTGCGCACCCTGGCCGGGCTGCTGCCCCCACTGGCCGGGACGGCGGAACAGGACGGGCACCTGATCACCGGCCCGGGAGCGGACCGCGCGCTGGTCTTCCAGGAGGACGCCCTCCTGCCCTGGCGCACCCTGCGCGCCAACGTCGAACTCCCCCTCGCCATCCAGGGCCTGCCCCGCGCCGAACGCCGGGACCAGGCGGCGTCCTGGCTGGACCGCGTCGGGCTCACCGCGCAGGCACGGCAGTTGCCGCACCGCGTCTCCGGGGGGCAGCGCCAGCGCGCCCAGTTGGCCCGCGCGCTGGCCGGGCACCCCCGCGCGGTCCTGATGGACGAACCCTTCGGCGCCCTCGACGCCCAGACCCGCGCCGGCATGCAGGACCTGCTGGTGGAGGTGTTGTGCGGCACCGGCGCCACCGTCGTCTTCGTCACCCACGACGTGGACGAGGCCCTGTTCCTCGGCGACCGGGTGGCCCTGCTCGGCGCCGGCCGCCTCACCGCCGTACGCGACGTGCCCCGGCCCCGGGAGCGTGCCGCGCACGACGATCCGGCACGGGTGGCGCTGCGGCGCGACGTACTGACATCCCTCGGCACCTGAAAGGCCCTCTGGTGGAGATCCCCGCGCTCACCGACGCCGAAGAACTCACCTGCGACGTCCTCGTCATCGGTGGCGGTACCGCCGGCACGATGGCCGCGCTGACCGCGGCCGAGCACGGCGCGGACGTCCTGCTCCTGGAGAAGGCCCACGTCCGGCACTCCGGCGCCCTCGCCATGGGGATGGACGGCGTCAACAACGCGGTCGTCCCCGGCCGTGCCGAACCCGACGACTACGTCGCCGAGATCACCCGCGCCAACGACGGCATCGTCGACCAGTCCACCGTCCGCCAGACCGCCACGCGCGGCTTCGCCATGGTCCAGCGGCTGGAGTCGTACGGGGTGAAGTTCGAGAAGGACGAGCACGGCGACTACGCGGTCCGGCAAGTGCACCGGTCCGGCTCCTACGTGCTGCCGATGCCCGAGGGCAAGGACGTCAAGAAGGTCCTGTACCGGCAGTTGCGGCGGCGCGAGATGCGCGAGCGGATCCGCATCGAGAACCGCGTGATGCCGGTGCGGGTCCTGACGGCGGAGGGCCGGGCGGTGGGCGCGGCCGGGTTCAACACCCGCACGGGCACGTTCGTGACCGTCCGCGCGGGCGCCGTGATCCTGGCGACCGGAGCCGCAGGACGGCTCGGCCTGCCCGCGTCCGGCTACCTCTACGGCACCTACGAGAACCCCACCAACGCCGGTGACGGCTACGCCATGGCCTACCACGCGGGCGCCGAACTGACCGGCATCGAGTGCTTCCAGATCAACCCGCTGATCAAGGACTACAACGGCCCAGCCTGCGCCTACGTCGCCAACCCCTTCGGCGGCTACCAGGTCAACCGGCACGGCGAGCGCTTCGTCGACTCCGACTACTGGTCGGGCCAGATGATGGCCGAGTTCGCCGCGGAGGTGGCCGGCGACCGGGGGCCGGTGTACCTGAAGCTCAGCCATCTCCCGGAGGAGTCCGTCTCCGCGCTGGAGTCGATCCTGCACTCGACCGAACGCCCGACGCGCGGCACCTTTCACGCGGGCCGCGGGCACGACTACCGCACCCACGACGTCGAGATGCACATCTCCGAGATCGGCCTGTGCGGCGGCCACTCCGCCTCGGGGGTACGGGTGGACGACCACGCCCGCACCACGGTCCCACGCCTCTACGCCGCCGGCGACCTGGCCTGCGTGCCGCACAACTACATGATCGGCGCGTTCGTCTTCGGCGACCTGGCGGGCGCGGACGCGTCGCGATACACGGCGTACTCGGGCGAACTGCCGTCCGACCAGCTGCGTGAGGCGCACGAGCTGGTCTACCGCCCGCTGCGCAACCCCGACGGCCCGCCGCAGCCCCAGGTCGAGTACAAGCTGCGCCGCTTCGTCAACGACTACGTGGCCCCGCCGAAGTCCGGCGCCCGGCTGTCGCTCGCCCTGGAGTCCTTCGAGCGGATGCGGGCGGACATCGCGGCGATGGGCGCGCGTACCCCGCACGAGCTGATGCGCTGCGCCGAGGTCTCCTTCATCCGCGACTGCGCGGAGATGGCCGCCCGGGCCTCGCTGGCCCGCACCGAGTCCCGCTGGGGTCTCTACCACGAGCGCGTGGACATCCCGGAGCGCGACGACGACGCCTGGTTCCACCATCTCGATCTGCACAAGTCCCCCTCCGGTGCGATGGAGTTCACGGCCCGTCCCGTGGCTCCGTATCTGGTGCCGGTCGACGACTTCACGCCGGTCGGCGGTGTCTCCCGGCACCTCGGCGAGGTGCACCCGGAGCAGGTGGCGACGGCCGGCCCGCGCGACGCGGCGCCCCGCGCCACGGGGACGCCACCCACGGGCCCCGGCGACGAGCGCGGAGGCGGCTCCGCCGAGCCCACCGCCACGACCTCCCCCCGCCTCCTCGAACTGCTCGCCCTCGCCGACGACGAACCCGAACTGCCCGCCCTCCGGCCCTACCTGTCCGATCCCGAACCCGCGGTACGGCGCACGGCGGTCACCGTGCTCACCGAGACCACCCCCGTCGGCACCGGTCCCGTCCTGGCCGCCGCCCTGTCCGACGCGGACGGCGAGGTGCGCGCCGCGGCCGCGGCCTCGCTGCGCGAACTGGCCGACACGCTGGCGCCCGAACCGGCCCTGGGCGAACCCCTGGTGCGGGCGCTGGCCGAGGTCGACCCGGTGGTCCGCGCCACCGCCCTCGACCTGCTGCGCATTCTGCGGCTGGGCGAGACCGGCACCTTCACCGCGTACCTCGGCGACCCGGACCCCTCGGTGCGCATCGAGGCGGTGCGCGGACTGGTGTCCCTGGACGCGGCGGGGTCGCTCTCCCCGGCGGCGGAGGATCCGTCCCGCGAGGTCCGGGTCACCGTCGCCAAGGCGCTGGGGACGCTGCGGGCGCCCACCGGTGCCGGCGGTGCGCTCGACCGGCTCACCGAGGACCCCGACGCCCTGGTCCGCGGCGCGGCCTTCGCGGCCCTGGCCCGGACGGGCTGCCCGGTGCCGCTGGCGGAGCGGGCGGTCGCCGCGCTGTCCGACCCCGCCTGGCAGGTCCGGGCCGGAGCGGCCGGCGCTCTGTCCGCGGCGGTCCCGGGCGGGGCGGTCCCCGTCCTGGCCAAGGCCCTCGCCGATCCGAACGCCGACGTGCGCAAGGCCGCGGTCCTGGCCCTGACCCGGCACGCCGACGGCACGCCGGACGCCAGGTCGGCCCTCGCCACGGCGACCAGCGACAGCGACGCCGACGTCAGGGCGTACGCGGCCCGGGCCCTGTGACGCCGAGGACCGGCCGGGACGTCCGGCGCCCGGCCGCGTCCCCTATGGCCAGATCCAGTCTTCTATATCCAGTCCTCGGGCTCCGGCTCGGGCTCGGTGTCGGGCCACTCGTCCGGGCCGGGCCCGGTGTCGCCGCCGGCGGCGGGAGCCGCCTGCGCCGCCCCCGCGAGTCCCGCGAGCACGGCGACCACTCCCTCCCCGTAGGTCGCGAGCTTCTTCTCACCGACGCCACTGATGCCGCCGAGCTGCCCGACGGTGGTGGGCCATACCGTGGCGATCTCCCTGAGCGTGGCGTCGTGGAAGATCACGTAGGCCGGGACACCCTGCTCGCGGGCCTGCTCGGCCCGCCAGGCGCGCAGCGCCTCGAACGCCGGCTGAAGCTCCTCGGGCAGCTCGGCCGCGGCGGCCTTGGCCTTGCGCTCGCCGCGGGCGGCCGTCCCGCGTGCCGCCGCAGGCTTCTTGGGCTCCTTGCGCAGCGGCACCTCGCGCTCCCGCCGCAGCACCGCCCCGCTGTCGTCGGTCAGCACCAGCGTGCCGTACTCCCCCTCCACGGCGAGCAGTCCCTGGGCGAGGAGCTGCCGGGCGACGCCCCGCCACTCGCTCTCCGCGAGATCCTCGCCGATGCCGAACACGGAGAGCTGGTCGTGGTCGAACTGGATCACCTTGGCCGTGCGCTTGCCCAGCAGGATGTCGATGATCTGCCCGGCGCCGAACTTCTGCCCGCGCTCCCGCTTCAGCCGCACCACCGTGGACAGCACCTTCTGCGCCGCCACCGTGCCGTCCCAGGTCTCCGGAGGGGTGAGGCAGGTGTCGCAGTTGCCGCAGCCGGACGCGTCCGGGTCCTGGCCGAAGTAGGCGAGGAGCTGGCCGCGGCGGCAGCGGACGGTCTCGCACAGCGCGAGCATGGAGTCCAGGTGGGACTGGGCCCGACGGCGGAAGGCCTCGTCGCCCTCGCCGGACTGGATCAGCTTGCGCTGCTGAATGACGTCGTTGAGTCCGTACGCCATCCACGCGGTCGACGGCAGTCCGTCGCGGCCGGCGCGGCCGGTCTCCTGGTAGTAGCCCTCGACCGACTTGGGCAGGTCCAGGTGGGCGACGAAGCGCACGTCCGGCTTGTCGATGCCCATGCCGAAGGCGATCGTGGCCACGACCACCAGGCCCTCCTCCCGCAGGAACCGGGACTGGTGCGCCGCGCGGGTGCCCGCGTCCAGGCCCGCGTGGTACGGCACCGCCTCCACGCCGTTGCGGGACAGGAACTCGGCGGTCTTCTCGACGGAGTTGCGCGAGAGGCAGTACACGATGCCCGCGTCGCCCGCGTGCTCCTCGCGCAGGAAGCTCAGCAACTGCTTCTTGGGGTCCGTCTTCGGCACGATCCGGTACTGGATGTTGGGCCGGTCGAAGCTGGCCACGAAGTGCCGCGCCGTCGGCATGTTCAGCCGCTCGGTCAGCTCGCGGTGGGTCGCGTGCGTGGCCGTCGCCGTGAGCGCGAGGCGGGGGACGTCAGGCCAGCGCTCGCCGAGCAGCGACAGGGCGAGGTAGTCGGGCCGGAAGTCGTGGCCCCACTGCGAGACACAGTGGGCCTCGTCGATGGCGAAGAGCGAGATCTTGCCGCGGGAGAGCAGGTCGAGGGTGCCCTCCAGACGCAGCCGCTCGGGCGCCAGGTAGATCAGGTCCAGCTCGCCGGCGAGGAACTCGGCCTCCACCATGCGCCGCTCGTCGAAGTCCTGCGTGGAGTTCATGAAGCCGGCCCGCACGCCGAGCGCCCGCAGCGCGTCCACCTGGTCCTGCATCAGCGCGATGAGCGGCGAGACCACGACGCCGGTGCCGGGCCTGACCAGGGCCGGAATCTGATAGCACAGCGACTTTCCGGCGCCGGTCGGCATGAGCACGACGGCGTCGCCGCCCGCGACCACGTGGTCGACGACCTCTTCCTGCTCGCCGCGAAAGGCCTCGTACCCGAAGACCCGGTGCAACGTGGCCAGCGCCTCGCTGCCCCCGTCGGCCACGCGCCTCGCCTCTGCCGCCTCTGCCATCTCGCCGATCACACCCGTCCCGCCCATCGTCCCGTCCCCCGTACGTCCTGCCTCGCCCGTCTGGTCTGTCTGGTCCGCCCTGCCCCGACCACTGCCTCAACGATAGGGGGCGGCGCCGACAGGCCCGAAGTTATCCACAGGGTGCCTGTTGCCGCCCGCGTCAAGGACACGATGACCGTTCACACGTTCGCAGGAGACGCGCCCGATTCCGGCGGATAGTCTGATTGCACCCGCGAGACTCCGTCCCATGGGAGCACTGATGAGCGTCGCACCGAAGGCGTCCACGCCCGACTGGCCGGTCCCGCCGGAGGGCGGCTGGACCGCCGACGACCTGGACCGGCTTCCGAACCTGCCTCCGCACACGGAGCTGATCGACGGGAGCCTCGTCTTCGTGAGTCCGCAGACCCTTTTCCACTCACGCGCTGTCGACTTTTTCAACTGGCAGCTTCAGTCCCTCGCCCCGGCGGAGTTCGAGGTCATTCGAGAGTTCACCATCGACATCGACCGGCAGAACCGGCCCGAACCGGACGTCATCGTCGTGCGCGGCGACGTGGTCGACGACCCGCAACAGACCCGCTACCCCGCCGAGGCCGTCACCCTGGCCATCGAGGTCGTCTCCGCCGAATCCGTCTCCCGCGACCGCGAGACCAAGCCCCTCAAGTACGCCCGCGCCGGCATCGCCCACTACTGGCGGGTGGAGAACGAGAAGGGGCTCGCCGTCGTCCACGCCTTCGAGCTGGAGCCCGCGACCGGCGCCTACACCAGTGTGGGCATCTTCCGTGAGCGCATGAAGCTGAGCGCCCCGTTCCCGATGGACCTGGACCTCACCGCCATCAAGGCACGCCGCGGCGGCGAGTAGCCCCCGCACACACGACGGCGGCCCGGCACCCCCGAGGGGGTGCCGGGCCGCCGTCTCAAGCACGGCAGGCGCCGCGTCAGCGCACGAACACCCCCGCCTGGCCGGCAAGGTCCAGGAAGTACTGCGGTGCCACGCCGAGTACCACCGTGACCGCGACTCCGACGCCGATCGCCGTCATCGTCAGCGGTGACGGGACCGCCACCGTCGGCCCCTCGGGCCGCGGCTCGCTGAAGAACATCAGGACGATCACGCGGATGTAGAAGAACGCCGCGATCGCCGACGAGATCACGCCGATGACCACCAGCGGGGCCGCGCCACCCTCCGCCGCCGCCTTGAACACGGCGAACTTGCCGGCGAACCCGGAGGTCAGCGGGATGCCCGCGAAGGCCAGCAGGAAGATCGCGAACACCGCCGCCACCAGCGGTGACCTGCGGCCGAGCCCGGCCCACTTGGACAGGTGCGTCGCCTCGCCGCCCGCGTCGCGCACCAGCGTCACCACGGCGAAGGCGCCGATCGTGACGAAGGAGTACGCGGCCAGGTAGAAGAGGACGGACGAGATGCCGTCCGGCGTGGTCGCGATGACACCGGCGAGGATGAAGCCCGCGTGCGCGATCGACGAGTACGCCAGCAGCCGCTTGATGTCGGTCTGCGTGATCGCGACGATCGCGCCGCCCAGCATGGTGACGATCGCCACGGCCCACATCACCGGCCGCCAGTCCCAGCGCAGGCCGGGCAGGACGACGTAGAGGATGCGCAGCAGCGCGCCGAAGGCGGCCACCTTGGTCGCCGACGCCATGAAGCCGGTCACCGGCGTCGGCGCGCCCTGGTACACGTCCGGCGTCCACATGTGGAACGGCACCGCGCCCACCTTGAACAGCAGGCCCATGACGATCAGCGCGGAGCCGACGAGGAGCAGCGCGTCGTTGCCCATGGTGTCGGCGAGTGCCGGGGTGACGTTCTGCACGGTGCCGTCGACGACCTGGGCGATCGTGCCGTACGACATGGAGCCCGCGTAGCCGTAGAGCAGGGCGATGCCGAAGAGGGTGAACGCGGAGGCGAAGGCGCCGAGGAGGAAGTACTTGACCGCCGCCTCCTGCGACATGAGCCGCTTGCGGCGGGCCAGCGCGCAGAGCAGGTACAGCGGGAGGGAGAAGACCTCCAGGGCGACGAAGAGCGTCAGCAGGTCGTTGGCGGCCGGGAAGACCAGCATGCCGGCGACCGCGAAGAGCAGGAGCGGGAACACCTCCGTGGTGGTGAAGCCCGCCTTGACCGCCTTCTGCTCGCTCTCGCTGCCCGGTACGGCCGCGGCCTGCGCGGCGAAGGAGTCGACGCGGTTGCCGTGCGTCTCCGGGTCGAGCCGCCGCTCGGCGAAGGTGAACAGGCCGACCAGCGCCACCAGCAGGATCGTGCCCTGCAGGAAGAGGGCCGGTCCGTCGACGGCGATGGCGCCCATCGCCGCGATGCCCGCCTTGGTCGTGCCGTATCCGCCCGCCGCGAGCGCGACGACCGCGGCGAAGGCGGCGACCAGCGCGACGGCCGACACGAACATCTGCACGTAGTAGCGGGCCCTGCGCGGCACGAAGGCCTCGACCAGGATTCCGATGATCGCCGCGCCGACGATGATGAGGGTGGGCGCGAGCTGCCCGTACTCGATCTTCGGCGCGTCGATCTTGGCGATCGGGTCGGCCGCCGCCGCCGTTGTCCACAGGCTGTGGACGGCTGTTGCGCTCACTTGGCCGCCTCCACCTCAGGCTGGGGGTCCTTCTTGTGTACGTCGGACATGGTCTGCTCCACCGCGGGGTTGACGATGTCCGTGACGGGCTTCGGGAAGACGCCCAGGAAGATCAGCAGCGCGACCAGCGGCGCCACCACGACCAGCTCACGTACCCGCAGGTCGGGCATCGCGGAGACCTCCGGCTTCACCGGGCCCGTCATCGTCCGCTGGTAGAGGACCAGGGTGTAGAGCGCGGCGAGGACGATGCCGAAGGTGGCGATGATGCCGATCACGGGATAGCGCGTGAACGTGCCGACCAGGACCAGGAACTCACTGATGAAGGGCGCGAGGCCCGGCAGGGAGAGGGTCGCGAGGCCGCCGATCAGGAAGGTGCCGGCGAGTACCGGCGCCACCTTCTGCACCCCGCCGTAGTCGGCGATGAGCCGCGAGCCGCGCCGGGAGATCAGGAAGCCGGCGATCAGCATCAGCACCGCGGTCGAGATGCCGTGGTTGACCATGTACAGCGTCGCGCCGGACTGGCCCTGGCTGGTCATCGCGAAGATGCCCATGATGATGAAGCCGAAGTGCGAGATCGACGCGTACGCGATCAGCCGCTTGATGTCGCGCTGGCCGACCGCGAGCAGCGCGCCGTAGATGATGCTGACGACCGCCAGGACCAGGATGACCGGCGTCGCCCACTTGCTCGCCTCCGGGAAGAGCTGGAGGCAGAAGCGGAGCATCGCGAAGGTGCCGACCTTGTCGACGACCGCCGTGATGAGCACCGCCACCGGGGCCGTCGACTCCTGCATGGCGTTGGGCAGCCAGGTGTGCAGCGGCCACAGCGGCGCCTTCACCGCGAAGGCGAAGAAGAAGCCGAGGAAGAGCCAGCGCTCAGTGCTGGTCGCCATGTCCAGCTCGCCGCTGGCCCGCGCCTGGGCGATCTCCGTCAGCGAGAAGTTCCCGGCGACCACGTAGAGCCCGATCACCGCGGCCAGCATGATCAGACCGCCGGCCAGGTTGTAGAGGAGGAACTTCACCGCGGCGTACGACCGCTGCGTCGCCGCCGTCTTCTCGCCGTGCTCGTGGGCCCGGTCCCCGAAGCCGCCGATGAGGAAGTACATCGGGATGAGCATGGCTTCGAAGAAGATGTAGAAGAGGAAGACGTCGGTGGCCTCGAACGAGATGATCACCATCGCCTCGACGGCCAGGATCAGGGCGAAGAAGCCCTGCGTCGGCCGCCACCGGCTGCTGCCGGTCTCCAGCGGGTCGGCGTCGTGCCAGCCCGCGAGGATGATGAACGGGATCAGCAGCGCGGTCAGCGCGATCAGCGCCACCGCGATGCCGTCCACGCCCAGTTCGTACCGGACGCCGAAGTCCGCGATCCAGGAGTGCGACTCGGTGAGCTGGTAGCGGTCGCCGCCGGGGTCGAAGCGGACCAGGACCGCGATCGCCAGCGCGAGCGTGCCCAGCGAGACCAGCAGCGCCAGCCACTTGGCCGCCGTGCGTTTCGCGGCCGGCACGGCGGCCGTGGCGATCGCCCCGACGGCCGGGAGGGCCGCCGTGACTGTCAGCAGGGGAAAGGACATCGGTATCAGACCGCCCTCATCAGCAGGGTCGCGGCGACGAGGACCGCCGCACCGCCGAACATCGAGACCGCGTAACTGCGCGCGAACCCGTTCTGCAGCTTGCGCATCCGCCCGGACAGGCCGCCGACCGAGGCCGCCGTGCCGTTGACGACCCCGTCGACCAGGGTGTGGTCGACGTACACCAGGGAGCGCGTGAGGTGCTCGCCGCCGCGGACCAGGACGACGTGGTTGAAGTCGTCCTGGAGCAGGTCGCGCCGGGCGGCCCGGGTGAGCAGCGACCCGCGCGGGGCGACGGCCGGGACGGGACGGCGCCCGTACTGCGCCCAGGCGACCGCGACACCGATCACCATCACGGCGACCGTGGAGACGGTGACCGTCAGGGCGCTGATCGGCGCGTGTCCGTGGTCGTGCCCGGTGATGGGCTCCAGCCAGTGCACGAACCGGTCACCGATGCTGAAGAACGCGCCGCCGAACACCGAGCCGACGGCCAGCACGATCATCGGGATCGTCATGAGCTTCGGCGACTCGTGCGGGTGCGGAGGCGTGTACTCGCCGCGGGTCTCGGCCGCCGGCTCCACGTCGGAGGCGGCGGGCGACGGCGTCGGCGCCTTGCGCCAGCGCTCCTCGCCGAAGAACGTCATCAGCATCACGCGCGTCATGTAGTACGCCGTGATGGCCGCGCCGAGCAGGGCGACGCCGCCGAGGATCCAGCCCTCGGTGCCGCCCTTGGCGAACGCCGACTCGATGATCTTGTCCTTGGAGAAGAAGCCGGACAGTCCCGGGAAGCCGATGATCGCCAGATAGCCGAGGCCGAAGGTGACGAAGGTGACCGGCATGTACTTGCGCAGTCCGCCGTAGCGGCGCATGTCGACCTCGTCGTTCATGCCGTGCATGACGGAACCCGCGCCGAGGAACAGCCCGGCCTTGAAGAAGCCGTGCGTCACCAGGTGCATGATCGCGAAGACGTAGCCGATGGGGCCGAGTCCGGCGGCCAGCACCATGTAGCCGATCTGCGACATGGTCGAACCGGCCAGCGCCTTCTTGATGTCGTCCTTGGCACAACCGACGATCGCACCGAAGAGCAGCGTGACCGCGCCCACGATGGCGACCACCAGCTGGGCGTCGGGCGCGCCGTTGAAGATCGCGCCGGAGCGGACGATCAGGTAGACGCCCGCGGTCACCATGGTCGCGGCGTGGATGAGGGCCGAGACCGGGGTCGGGCCCTCCATCGCGTCCCCGAGCCAGGACTGGAGCGGTACCTGGGCGGACTTGCCGCAGGCGGCGAGCAGCAGCATCAGGGCGATCGCGGTGAGCTTGCCCTCGCCGGCCGAGCCCGCGAGCCCGGCCTCCCCCTCGCCGCCGAGCACCGGCCCGAAGGCGAAGGTGCCGAACCACAGGAACATCAGCATGATCGCGATGGACAGGCCCATGTCGCCGACGCGGTTGACCAGGAAGGCCTTCTTCGCGGCGGTGGCGGCACTGGGCTTGTGCTGCCAGAAGCCGATCAGCAGGTAGGAGGCGAGTCCGACGCCCTCCCAGCCGACGTACAGCAGCAGGTAGTTGTCGGCGAGGACGAGCAGCAGCATCGCCGCGAGGAACAGGTTGAGGTAGCCGAAGAAGCGGCGGCGGCGCTCGTCGTGCTCCATGTAGGAGACGGAGTACAGGTGGATCAGTGAGCCGACGCCGGTGATCAGCAGGACGAACGTCATCGACAGCTGGTCGAGCCGGAAGGCGACGTCGGCCTGGAAGCCCTCCACCGGGATCCAGCTGAACAGGTGCTGTGTCAGGGTGCGGTCCTCGGCGCCGCTGCCGAGCATGTCGGCGAAGAGGACGACGCCGATCACGAAGGACGCGGCCGCCAGCAGCGTGCCGATCCAGTGGCCGACGGCGTCGAGCCGGCGTCCGCCGCACAGCAGAACCGCAGCTCCGAGCAAGGGCGCCGCGACAAGCAGCGCAATCAAATTCTCCACGATTCAGCGACCCCTCACAGCTTCATCAGGCTGGCGCCGTCGACCGAGGCCGAGTGGCGGGAACGGAACAGGGACACGATGATCGCGAGCCCGACGACGACCTCCGCGGCGGCGACGACCATCGTGAAGAAGGCGATGATCTGGCCGTCGAGGTTGCCGTGCATGCGGGAGAAGGCGACGAACGCGAGGTTGCAGGCGTTGAGCATCAGCTCGATGCACATGAAGACCACGATCGCGTTGCGCCGGATCAGGACGCCGGTGGCGCCGATCGTGAACAACAGGGCCGCGAGGTACAGGTAGTTGACGGGGTTCACTTCGACGCCTCCTCGGACCGCTTGGAGTTGTCCGGCCCGGCCGCGCCACGCTCCAGGCGCTCCTCGGCCCGTTGCTCCAGGGCCTTCAGGTCGCCCAGCGCCTGGGTCGACACGTCGCGGATCTGGCCCCGCTCGCGCAGCGTCTTGCTGACGGTCAGCTCGGACGGGGTGCCGTCGGGCAGGAGGCCCGCGATGTCGACCGCGTTGTGCCGGGCGTACACGCCGGGTGCCGGGAGCGGTGGCAGGTGCTTGCCCTCGCGGACGCGGCGCTCGGCCAGCTCGCGCTGGGTCGCCGCGCGTTCGGTGCGCTCGCGGTGGGTGAGCACCATGGCGCCGACGGCGGCCGTGATGAGCAGTGCGCCGGTGATCTCGAAGGCGAAGACGTACTTGGTGAAGATGAGGGACGCGATGCCCTCCACGTTTCCGTTCGCGTTCGCCTGGGCGAGGCCGGTGGTCTCCTGCAGCGAGGCGTTGCCGATGCCGGCGATCAGCAGGATGCCGAAGCCGAGCCCGGACACCAGGGCCAGCCAGCGCTGGCCCTTGATGGTCTCCTTCAGGGAGTCCGCCGCGGTGACGCCGACGAGCATCACCACGAACAGGAACAGCATCATGACCGCGCCGGTGTAGACGACGATCTGCACGATGCCGAGGAAGTAGGCGCCGTTGGCGAGGTAGAACACCGCCAGGACGATCATGGTTCCGGCGAGGCAGAGCGCGCTGTGCACGGCCTTCCGCATGAAGACGGTGCACAGGGCGCCGATCACCGCGACCGTGCCGAGGATCCAGAACTGGACGGCCTCTCCGGTGGAGGTGCCGGCGGAGAGGGTCGCCGCGGCGGCGAGCTGCGCGCTCATCGGCGGATCACCTTCTCCGACGCCGGTTCGGTCCCGCCGAAGGTCGAGTCGCCCTCCTGGACGACCTCGCCCTCGGAGTGCGCGACCTGCTGCTCGGTGCCTGGGGCCGCCTCGGTCACCAGGCCCCGGTAGTAGTCCTGCTCGTCCGTGCCCGGGTAGATGGCGTGGGGCGAGTCGACCATGCCCTCCTCCAGGCCGGCCAGCAGCTGGTCCTTGGTGAAGATGAGGTTGGCGCGGCTGGAGTCGGCCAGTTCGAACTCGTTGGTCATCGTCAGCGCGCGCGTGGGGCACGCCTCGATGCACAGGCCGCACAGGATGCAGCGGGCGTAGTTGATCTGGTAGACGCGGCCGTACCGCTCGCCCGGCGAGTAGCGCTCCTCGTCGGTGTTGTCCGCGCCCTCCACGTAGATGGCGTCCGCGGGGCAGGCCCAGGCGCACAGTTCGCACCCGACGCACTTCTCCAGGCCGTCCGGATGGCGGTTGAGCTGGTGCCGTCCGTGGAAGCGCGGAGCGGTGGTCTTCTGCTGCTCCGGGTACTGCTCGGTCAGCCGCTTCTTGAACATGGCCTTGAAGGTCACGCCGAAGCCGGCCACGGGGTTCTGGAAACCGGGGTTGGTCTCCTTGGGTTCCTCAGCCATCGGACGCCTCCTTTCCATCCGTAGATCCGCCCGCAGGTCCGTCACTCTGAGTATCGGGCCCGCCACTGACAATCAGCTCCCGCTCTCGGCGCGGGCGGCGTCGTGGCACCGGCGGCAACTCCTGTCCGGGCATCGGCGGTACGGGGAATCCGCCGGCCATCGGGTCGAAGGCGGCGGGCTCCTCGGCGGGCTCCTCGGCCCGCTTGCCCTTGTCGCGGAAGATGTCCACGGCGAAGGACAACAGCAGCAGGGCCAGGACGCCGCCGCCGACGTAGAGGGCGATGTCGGTGAAGTCGTAGTTCTCGTTGCGCAGGGCCCGCACGGTCGCGACCAGCATGAGCCAGACCAGGGAGACCGGGATGAGGACCTTCCAGCCGAGCTTCATCAACTGGTCGTAGCGGACGCGCGGGAGCGTGCCGCGCAGCCAGATGAAGAAGAACAGCAGCAACTGGACCTTGACGACGAACCAGAGCAGCGGCCACCAGCCGTGGTTGGCGCCCTCCCAGAAGGTGCTGACCGGCCACGGGGCCCGCCAGCCGCCCAGGAACAGCGTGGTGGCGACCGCCGAGACGGTCACCATGTTCACGTACTCGGCGAGCATGAACATCGCGAACTTGATCGACGAGTACTCGGTGTTGAAGCCGCCCACCAGGTCGCCCTCGGACTCCGGCATGTCGAAGGGGGCGCGGTTGGTCTCGCCGATCATCGTGACGACGTAGAGGATGAAGGAGACCGGCAGCAGCACGATGTACCAGCGGTCGCCCTGCTGCGCGACGATCTCCGACGTGGACATCGAGCCGGAGTAGAGGAAGACCGAGGCGAACGCGGCGCCCATCGCGATCTCGTAGGAGATCATCTGCGCGCAGGACCGCAGCCCGCCGAGGAGCGGGTACGTCGATCCCGAGCTCCAGCCCGCCAGCACGATGCCGTAGATGCCGACCGAGGCGACCGCCAGGATGAACAGCATGGCGATCGGCAGGTCGGTGAGCTGCATCGCGGTGCGGTGGCCGAAGATCGAGACCTCGTTGCCGGCCGGGCCGAAGGGGATCACGGCGATCGCCATGAAGGCCGGGATGGCCGCGACGATCGGCGCGAGGACGTACACCGCCTTGTCGGCGCGCTTGACGATCAGGTCTTCCTTGAGCATCAGCTTGATGCCGTCGGCGAGCGACTGGAGCATGCCCCAGGGGCCGTGCCGGTTCGGTCCGATGCGCAGCTGCATCCAGGCGACGACCTTGCGCTCCCACACGATGGAGAACAGCACGGTCACCATCAGGAAGGCGAAGCAGAACACCGCCTTGATGACGACCAGCCACCAGGGGTCGGTGCCGAACATCGAGAGGTCTTCAGCGGCGAGGTACGGGCTCATGCCTCCACCTCCTTGGGGGCCTCGCCGGCGGACGTCGCCGGACCGATGCGGACGAGGGACCCGGGCAGCACCCCGGCGTCGGAGGCGACGCCCGTGCCGGCCGAGTTCAGCGGGAGCCAGACCACCCGGTCGGGCATCTCGGTGACCTGGAGCGGGAGGGCGACGGCCCCGGCGGGTCCGGTCACGGCCAGCAGGTCGCCGTCCTTGACGCCGGCCTCCGCGGCCGTGGCGGCCGACACGCGCGCGTGTGCGGCGTGCCGGGTGCCGGCCAGCGCCTCGTCGCCCACCTGGAGCAGGCCCTGGTCGAGCAGCAGCCGGTGCCCGGCCAGGACGGCCTCACCGGCGGCCGGTCGCGGCAGCGCGCTCGCGGTCTGCAGCGGCTCGCCGGCCCGCGGCCCGTCCCAGGCGCCGAGCCGGTCGATCTCCGCGCGTGTGGTGCGCAGATCCGGCAGGCCGAGGTGGACGTCCATGGCGTCGGCCAGCATCTGCAGGACGCGGCCGTCGCTGGGCGCGAGGCGGCGGGTCATCTGGTCGGGCTTGAGCGCGGCCTCGAAGAAGCGCACCCGGCCCTCCCAGTTGAGGAAGGTGCCCGGCTTCTCGGCGACCGCGGCGACGGGCAGGACCACGTCGGCGCGTTCGGTGACCTCACTGGGCCGCAGCTCCAGCGACACCACGAAACCGGCCTCGTCGAGCGCCGCACGCGCGCGTGCCGGGTCGGGCAGGTCGGCGACCTCCACGCCCGCCACCAGCAGCGCCTGGAGTTCGCCCCGGGCCGCGGCCTCGACGATCTCGCCGGTGTCCCGGCCGAAGCGGTGCGGGAGGTCGGCCAGGCCCCAGACCGCGGCGACCTCCTCACGCGCGCGCGGGTCGGTCGCCGGGCGGCCGCCGGGCAGCAGCGACGGCAGCGCACCCGCCTCGATCGCGCCGCGCTCCCCGGCCCGGCGCGGGATCCACACCAGCCGGGCGCCGGTCGCGGCGGCGGTCCGTACGGCGGAGGTCAGACCCCCGGCCACGGAGGCCAGCCGTTCGCCGACGACGATCACGGAGCCCTCGGCGCGCAGCGCCTCGGCCGCCTGGCTGCCGCCGTCCTCCAGTCCGACGCCGCTCGCAAGGGCGTCCAGCCACTCGGTCTCGGTGCCGGGAGCGGCGGGCAGCAGCGTGCCACCGGCCTTCTCCAGGCCCCGGGTGGCGTGCGTGGCCAGCGAGAAGACCTTCTGCCCGTGCCCCCGCCAGGCCTTGCGCAGCCGCAGGAAGACGCCGGGCGCCTCCTCCTCGGCCTCGAACCCGACCAGCAGGACGGCGGGCGCCTTCTCCAGCGAGGTGTAGGTGACGCCCGTACCGTCCAGGTCGCGACCGCGTCCGGCGATCCGGGCGGCCAGGAAGTCGGTCTCCTCGGCGCTGTGCACGCGCGCGCGGAAGTCGATGTCGTTGGTGTCGAGCGCCACGCGCGCGAACTTGCTGTACGTGTACGCGTCCTCGACGGTGAGCCGGCCACCGGTCAGCACACCGGTGCGGCCCCTGGAGGCGAGCAGTCCCTGCGCGGCGATCTGCAGGGCCTCCGGCCACGAGGCCGGCTCCAGGTCGCCCTCCGCGTTGCGCACCAGGGGCGTGGTCAGCCGGTCCCGCTGCTGCGCGTACCGGAACCCGAAGCGCCCCTTGTCGCAGATCCACTCCTCGTTGACCTCGGGCTCGTTGGCCGCGAGGCGCCGCATGACCTTGCCGCGCCGGTGGTCGGTGCGGGTCGCGCAGCCGCCGGAGCAGTGCTCGCAGACCGACGGCGAGGAGATCAGGTCGAAGGGGCGGGAGCGGAACCGGTAGGCCGCCGAGGTGAGCGCGCCGACCGGGCAGATCTGGATGGTGTTGCCGGAGAAGTACGACTCGAAGGGGTCGCCCTCGCCGGTACCGACCTGCTGGAGCGCGCCCCGCTCGATCAGCTCGATCATCGGGTCGCCGGCGATCTGGTTGGAGAACCGGGTGCAGCGGGCGCAGAGCACGCAGCGCTCCCGGTCGAGCAGCACCTGCGTGGAGATGGGCACGGGCTTCTCGTACGTCCGCTTCTTGCCCTCGAAGCGGGACTCGGACTGGCCGTGCGACATCGCCTGGTTCTGCAGCGGGCACTCGCCGCCCTTGTCGCAGACCGGGCAGTCCAGCGGGTGGTTGATGAGCAGCAGCTCCATCACCCCGTGCTGGGCCTTCTCGGCGACGGGCGAGGTGAGCTGCGTCTTGACCACCATGCCGTCGGTGCAGGTGATGGTGCAGGACGCCATGGGCTTGCGCTGGCCCTCGACCTCGACGATGCACTGCCGGCAGGCGCCGGCCGGGTCGAGGAGGGGGTGGTCGCAGAAGCGCGGGATCTCGATGCCGAGCTGTTCGGCGGCCCGGATGACCAGGGTGCCCTTGGGCACGCTGATCTCGGCGCCGTCGATCGTGAGCGACACGAGGTCCTCGGGCGGGACCGCAGCCTCTCCTCCGCCGGAGGGAGCGCTGGTGGTCACAGTCATGCGTTCACCTCCGTACGGTGGTCGGCCCAGGCCGTCGACTTGGCCGGGTCGAAGGGGCAGCCGCGGCCCGTGATGTGCTGCTCGTACTCCTCGCGGAAGTACTTGAGCGAGGAGAAGATCGGCGAGGCGGCGCCGTCGCCGAGGGCGCAGAACGACTTGCCGTTGATGTTGTCGGCGATGTCGTTCAGCTTGTCGAGGTCGGACATCACGCCCTTGCCGGCCTCGATGTCGCGCAGCAACTGCACGAGCCAGTACGTGCCCTCACGGCAGGGGGTGCACTTGCCGCAGGACTCGTGGGCGTAGAACTCGGTCCAGCGGGTGACGGCGCGCACGACGCAGGTCGTCTCGTCGAAGCACTGGAGCGCCTTGGTGCCGAGCATGGAACCCGCGGCGCCCACTCCCTCGTAGTCGAGGGGGACGTCGAGGTGCTCGTCGGTGAACATCGGCGTCGAGGAGCCGCCCGGTGTCCAGAACTTCAGCCGGTGGCCGGGCCGCATGCCGCCGCTCATGTCGAGGAGCTGGCGCAGCGTGATGCCGAGCGGGGCCTCGTACTGGCCGGGGCCCGCCACGTGGCCGCTGAGCGAGTACAGCGTGAAGCCCGGGGACTTCTCGCTGCCCATCGACCTGAACCACTCCTTGCCCTTGTTGAGGATCGCGGGAACGGAAGCGATCGACTCGACGTTGTTCACCACAGTCGGGCACGCGTAGAGGCCCGCGACGGCGGGGAAGGGGGGACGGAGCCGCGGTTGACCCCGGCGGCCTTCGAGCGAGTCGAGCAGTGCGGTCTCCTCACCGCAGATGTACGCGCCCGCGCCCGCGTGCACGGTGATGTCGAGGTCGAGTCCGCTGCCCAGGATGTTCTCGCCGAGGAAGCCGGCCGCGTAGGCCTCGCGCACGGCCTCGTGCAACCGCCGCAGTACGGGGACGACTTCACCACGCAGGTAGATGAAGGCGTGCGACGACCTGATGGCGTAGCACGCGATGATCATGCCCTCGATGAGGCTGTGCGGGTTCGCGAAGAGGAGCGGGATGTCCTTGCAGGTCCCCGGCTCCGATTCGTCGGCGTTGACAACAAGATAGTGAGGCTTGCCGTCACCCTGGGGGATGAACTGCCACTTCATCCCCGTCGGGAAACCGGCGCCGCCGCGTCCACGCAGGCCGGACTCCTTGACGTACGCGATCAGGTCGTCCGGTGCCATCGCCAGGGCCTTGCGGAGCCCCTCGTACCCTTCGTGCCTCCGGTAGACGTCCAGAGTCCAGGACTCGTCCTCGTCCCAGAAGGCCGACAGCACGGGTGCGAGCAGCTTCTCCGGGCTGCTGCCCTTGATCTCGGCTGCCACGGTCATCACTCCCCCTCCTCGGCGGTAGGCCCTGCCGGGTTGGCCGGGTCGGACGCCGCGGTGTCCTGCGGCGCGTCGTGCGAGCTGAGGTGTTCCGTCGGTGACGGCTCGTGCACGTCCCGGTCCGGCGCGGCGTCGTGCGGCCCGCCGTCCCGCGGGTGCACCACGCGCGCGGCGGACGTCTCGCCCTTGGCCAGCTTCAGGCCGGCCAGGGAGGCGGGGCCCGCGCTGCCGCCGGCCGCGACGGCGCCGTCCCGCTCGTCGGGGAAGCCCGCCAGGATCCGGGCGGTCTCCTTGAAGGTGCACAGCGGCGCGCCGCGCGTGGGCGTCACCTGCCGCCCCGCGCGCAGGTCGTCGACGAGGGCACGGGCGCTCGCCGGGGTCTGGTCGTCGAAGAACTCCCAGTTGACCATCACGACCGGTGCGAAGTCGCAAGCCGCGTTGCACTCGATGTGCTCCAGGGTGACCTTGCCGTCCTCGGTGGTCTCGCCGTTGCCGACGCCCAGGTGTTCCTGGAGGGACTCGAAGATGGCGTCGCCGCCCATGACCGCGCACAGCGTGTTGGTGCAGACGCCGACCTGGTAGTCGCCGTTCGGCCGGCGCCGGTACATGGAGTAGAAGGTGGCGACCGCGGTGACCTCGGCGGTGGTGAGGCCCAGCACGTCCGCGCAGAACCGCATCCCGGTGCGCGTGACGTACCCCTCCTCCGCCTGCACGAGGTGCAGCAGCGGCAGGAGGGCGGACCGGGAGTCCGGGTAGCGGGCGACGATCTCGCGCGCGTCGGTCTCCAGCCGGGACCGGACGTCGTCCGGGTAGGCGGGCGCGGGCAGTTCCGGCATGCCCAGGCTGACGCCCCGCTCCGAAGAAGAGGTGGTCACCGGTCGACGCCTCCCATCACGGGGTCGAGGGACGCCACGGCGACGATGACGTCGGCGACCTGGCCGCCCTCGCACATCGCCGCCATGGCCTGAAGGTTGGTGAAGGACGGGTCGCGGAAGTGGACCCGGAAGGGGCGGGTGCCGCCGTCGGAGACGACGTGCACCCCGAGCTCGCCCTTGGGCGACTCGACCGCCGCGTAGGTCTGGCCCGGCGGCACGCGGAAGCCCTCGGTGACCAGCTTGAAGTGGTGGATCAGGGCCTCCATGGAGGTGCCCATGATCTTCTTGATGTGGTCGAGGGAGTTACCCAGTCCGTCCGGTCCCAGGGCGAGCTGGGCCGGCCAGGCGATCTTCTTGTCGCCGACCATGACGGGGCCGGGCTGGAGCCGGTCCAGGCACTGCTCGACGATCCGGAGCGACTGGCGCATCTCCTCCAGCCGGATCAGGAAGCGCCCGTAGGCGTCGCAGGTGTCGGCGGTCGGCACGTCGAAGTCGTACGTCTCGTAGCCGCAGTAGGGCTGGGTCTTGCGCAGGTCGTGCGGCAGGCCGGTGGACCTGAGGACCGGGCCGGTGGCGCCGAGGGCCATGCAGCCGGCCAGGTCGAGGTAGCCGACGTCCTGCATGCGGCCCTTGAAGATGGGGTTCCCGGTGGCGAGCTTGTCGTACTCCGGGAGGTTCTTCTTCATCTTCTTCACGAACTCGCGGATGTGGTCCACCGCGCCGGGCGGCAGGTCCTGGGCGAGTCCGCCCGGTCGGATGTACGCGTGGTTCATCCGGAGGCCGGTGATCAGCTCGTAGATGTCGAGAATCAGTTCACGATCACGGAAGCCGTAGATCATGATCGTGGTGGCGCCGAGTTCCATGCCGCCGGTGGCGATGCACACCAGGTGTGAGGAGAGCCGGTTCAGCTCCATCAGGAGGACCCGGATGATCGTGGCCCGGTCGGGGATCTGGTCCTCGATGCCGAGGAGCTTCTCGACGCCGAGGCAGTACGCCGTCTCGTTGAAGAACGACGTCAGGTAGTCCATGCGCGTCACGAACGTGGTGCCCTGCGTCCAGGTCCGGTACTCGAGGTTCTTCTCGATGCCGGTGTGCAGGTAGCCGATGCCGCAGCGGGCCTCGGTGACCGTCTCGCCGTCGATCTCCAGGATGAGCCGGAGCACTCCGTGGGTGGACGGGTGCTGGGGGCCCATGTTGACGATGATGCGCTCGTCGTCGGTGCGGGCCGCGGTCTCGACGACCTCGTCCCAGTCACCGCCGGTGACCGTGTAGACGGTGCCCTCTGTGGTCTCCCTGGGGGAGGCGTGTGAAGTGCTCACGAGTACGACCTCCGCTGGTCCGGAGCCGGGATCTGGGCGCCCTTGTACTCGACGGGGATGCCGCCGAGGGGATAGTCCTTGCGCTGCGGAAAGCCCTGCCAGTCGTCCGGCATCATGATCCGCGTCAGGGCCGGGTGATCGTCGAAGACGATGCCGAAGAAGTCGTAGGTCTCCCGCTCGTGCCAGTCGTTCGTCGGGTAGACGGAGACCAGTGACGGAATGTGCGGGTCGGCGTCGGGGGCGCTGACTTCGAGGCGGATCAGCCGGTTGTGGGTGATCGAGCGCAGGTGGTAGACGGCGTGCAGCTCGCGGCCCTTGTCGTGCGGGTAGTGCACGCCGCTGACGCCGGTGCACAGCTCGAAGCGCAGGGCCGGGTCGTCGCGCAGGGTGCGGGCGACGCGGACCAGGTGCTCGCGCTCGATGTGGAAGGTCAGCTCGTCGCGGTCGACGACCGTCTTCCCGATGGCGTTGTCGGGCAGGAGTCCCTGCTCCTCCAGCGCGCCCTCGAGTTCGTCGGCGACCTCGTCGAACCAGCCGCCGTAGGGCCTGCTCGCCGGTCCGGGGAGGCGGACGGAGCGGACCAGGCCGCCGTAGCCGGAGGTGTCGCCGCCGTTGTTGGCGCCGAACATGCCGCGCTGGACGCGGATCTCCTCGCCGCCCTGGCCGCGCTGGCCCGGCAGGTTCTCCGCGGAGAGGTCCTTCTCGGGGTTCACCCCGTTCGCGTCACCCGGGGTGTTGTTGGCGTCGCTCACCGCAGCAGCCCCTTCATCTCGATCGTGGGCAGGGCCTTGAGCGCCGCTTCCTCCGCCTCGCGGGCCGCTTCCTCCGCGTTGACCCCGAGCTTGGAGCTCTGGATCTTCTGGTGGAGCTTGAGGATGGCGTCCATCAGCATCTCGGGCCGCGGGGGGCAGCCGGGGAGATAGATGTCGACCGGGACGATGTGGTCGACGCCCTGGACGATGGCGTAGTTGTTGAACATGCCGCCCGAGGAGGCGCAGACCCCCATGGAGATCACCCATTTCGGGTTCGGCATCTGGTCGTAGACCTGCCGCAGCACCGGCGCCATCTTCTGGCTGACCCGGCCCGCGACGATCATCAGGTCCGCCTGCCGCGGCGAGCCGCGGAAGACCTCCATGCCGAAGCGCGCCAGGTCGTAGCGGCCGGCGCCGGTGGTCATCATCTCGATGGCACAGCAGGCGAGGCCGAACGTGGCGGGGAAGACGGACGACTTGCGCACCCAGCCCGCGGCCTGCTCGACGGTGGTCAGCAGGAAACCGCTCGGCAGTTTTTCTTCGAGTCCCATGTCAAAGGCCCCTCAGTCCCATTCCAGGCCGCCGCGCCGCCATACGTACGCGTACGCGACGAAGACGGTGAGCACGAAGAGCAGCATCTCCACGAGCCCGAAAATCCCCAGGGCGTCGAAGGTGACGGCCCAGGGGTAGAGGAAGACGATCTCGATATCGAAGATGATGAAGAGCATCGCCGTCAGGTAGTACTTGATGGGGAAGCGCCCGCCGCCGGCCGGCGTGGGGGTCGGCTCGATGCCGCACTCGTAGGCCTCGAGCTTCGCCCGGTTGTACCGCTTCGGACCGATCAGCGTGGCCATGACCACGGAGAAGATCGCAAAGCCTGCCCCGAGGGCTCCCAGTACGAGGATGGGCGCATACGCGTTCACCGCTCCTCGCTCCTCTCAGTCGGCACTGACTGCTGGCGGTTGCACTGGACTCACAGCCGCCCCAACAGCCCCACGAGCCCCGCTCGTCCCGGCGAAGATCGCGAACATGTGAAGCAGGTCACAAGCCCAACTGCCTCGCATCCTATGCCCGCCGCTCTGTGATCTGCGACACGGGGTATTGCACAAGCTTTGTGATCTCCACCACCTGACGAACGATCATGAAGTCGGATGAGCGGTGATCTTCACACAAGAAGCGTTCAGCTGATCACCAGAGGTGACATTTTCGATCGTCGTCGCTGGCCAGGGCGGGTCACCGAGGGGCGTCTCCATATCAAGATGCTTCCCTTGCATGCAAATTGGCGCTGGACGAAGTGGCTTGATATAGGACGCGTTCACACGTCGGAGGGAGGGGCGGGGTGCGATGTGGACACGTGCACGCGTTCACGAGCACTCGGGCGCGCCGAGACGCAGGCGCCGGGGTAACCGTTCCGTGACCTGTGCCACATTCATGAGAGGCCCATGAGAACCGGGCTTGGCCAACTGAACCAACCAGTGGTAGGTGCGGGGCAATTCGGGCGTAATGATCAAAGACCGTGATCACAGCCCTGATATGGGCCGTCCGCAATGTCCGTTACGGCGTCAATAAAGAGCGACACGCCCGACGTTCGGAGGCTCGATTGAACAACTGTGGCGCAGCCCACGTTTCTTGAAGGTATGGAGGAGCTACTGATACCGGTTGTCCCTATGTCCCACACCGCTCACATACGCAGCCACCGGAAGCCCCGCCGCAGCGCGTCGAAGATCGCGATGCGGGCCGGAGTTGCCGGTGGCGTCCTCAGCACCCTGGCAGTCGCCGGTGCGTCGGGGTCGGCCAACGCGGCCGAACCGGTGACGCAGACCCTCGAACTGCCCACCCTGACGGCCGACCTGGCCGCTCAGGTCGCCCAGTCCGCCGACGTCACGCAGCAGGCGGCGTCGAGCTACGAGCTGCGTGCCGAGCGTGACGCGGCTGCCGCCAAGGCCGCCAAGCAGGCCAAGGCCGACCTCGCCGACGCCAAGAAGAAGGCCGCGGAGGCCAAGAAGAAGGCCGAGGAGGCCGAGCGCAAGGAGGCCGCCGAGCGCGCCGCCCGCAGCGCCGAGCGCACCACCCTCAGCGCCTCCGCGGACACCGGTACGTCCAGCAGCTCCGACAGCGGCACCAGCACGTCCACCGCGACCGGTTCGGCCGCCGCGGTCGTCGCCTTCGCGCAGGCGCAGGTCGGCAAGGCGTACGTCTCCGGCGCCACCGGCCCGTCCGCCTACGACTGCTCCGGTCTCGTGCAGGCCGCCTTCAAGCAGGTCGGCGTCAGCCTCCCCCGGGTCTCCCAGGACCAGTCGACCGCCGGCACCCAGGTCGGCCTCGACAACCTCCAGCCGGGCGACATCCTGTACTGGGGTGGCGCGGGCAGCGCGTACCACGTGGGCATCTACGTCGGCGACGGCATGTTCGTCGGCGCGCAGAACTCCTCCACGGGCGTCGTCCAGAAGACGCTCGACTACGACCCGCCGAGCGGCGCGGTCCGCGTGCTGTAGCACTCGGGCGCATCCGCAGGAAGGGCCGCAGCCGCTCGGGGGCTGCGGCCCTTCGCCACGTCCCGGCGTCCCTCACGTCCCCCTCGGCGCCCGCCGCCACGCGCCGGCTCGCCACCCCGCCCACCCGGGCCCGCCGACCCGCTCGGCGCCCCGTCGCCCTCCTGCGGCCCGCCCCCGGCGTTCCATCCCCCCGTAGCGCCCCACCGCCCCCGGGGCTCCCGTCGCCTTCCCGCGCCCCCGACGCCCCCGGTCTCGCGCCATTCCCGGCCACTCTCGCCGCCCCGTGGCGCCTCACCGCCCCCTGGCCACCCCGTCGCCCTCCCGCGTCCCCGACGCCCCGCGACGTCCCGCACGCCCCCGGCCACTCACGCCCCCTCTGCCCACGCACGCGCGCACCCACGCGCCCGCGCACCATCGGCCCCCGCCCGGATCACGCGCGGCCCCGCCGCGCCTCCTGGCATGCTCGGGCGCGGGTCGGCGATCCCGTCGATCCGTTCACGAGTCGGAGGAGAGAACGTCATGCCGAGTGTGTTCGTACAGGGGCGGCCCGCCGCCGCGTATCCGCCGCTCGCGCCCGAGGCCCGGCGCGGGTCGGTGCGGCGCGTGACCGAGGTCGGTGAGGAGGTGCTGCACAAACCCTGCCGGGACGTCACCGAGTTCGGTCCCGACCTGGCCGCGCTCATCGACGACATGTTCCGCACGATGTACGTCGCCGAAGGGGCGGGACTGGCGGCCAATCAGGTCGGGGTCGCGCTGCGGCTGTTCGTCTACGACTGCCCGGACGACGACGGTGTCCGACATGTCGGACACATCGTGAACCCGGTCCTCGAGCCCCTGGACCCGGCCGACCGGCGGCTGCTCGACGAGGGCGAGGGATGCCTGTCGGTGCCGGGCGCCGTCATGGCCGTACCGCGGCCCGACCGGGCCGTCGTGCGGGGTCTCGACAAGGACGGGGAGCCGCTGCTCGTCGAGGGCACCGGCTACTTCGCGCGCTGCCTCGCCCACGAGACCGACCACGTGAACGGGCAGGTGTACCTGGACCGGCTCTCCGCGCGGGAGCGGAAGGCCGCGCTGCGGCAGTCGGCGGACCGGCGCGCGGAGGTCTTCGCGCGCCGGGACACCAACGCCCGCGCCCTCGACGAGGGACCCGAGGGCTGATCACGCCTTGGGCGCGACCTTGCTCAGTCCGTTGATGATGCGGTCCATCGCGTCGCCGCCCGTCGGGTCCGTCAGGTTGGCGAGCATCTTGAGGGTGAACTTCATCAGGACGGGGTGGGTGAGGCCGCGCTGGGCCGCGATCTGCATGACCTTCGGGTTGCCGATGAGCTTCACGAAGGCGCGGCCCAGCGTGTAGTAGCCGCCGTAGGTGTCCTTCAGGACGCGCGGGTAGCGCTGGAGGGCGATCTCCCGCTGGGCCGGCGTGGCCCGCGCGTGCGCCTGCACGATGACGTCGGCGGCGATCTGGGCGGACTCCATGGCGTAGGCGATGCCCTCGCCGTTGAAGGGGTTCACCAGGCCGCCGGCGTCGCCGACCAGGAGCAGGCCCTTGGTGTAGTGGGGCTGGCGGTTGAAGGCCATGGGCAGGGCGGCGCCGCGGATCGGGCCGGTCATGTTGTCCGGGGTGTAGCCCCAGTCCTCGGGCATGGACGCGCACCAGGCCTTGAGGATCTCGCGCCAGTCGAGGTCCTTGAAGGAGGCGGAGGTGTTCAGGACGCCCAGGCCGACGTTGGAGGTGCCGTCGCCCATGCCGAAGATCCAGCCGTAGCCGGGCAGCAGGCGGTCCTGGGGACCGCGGCGGTCCCACAGTTCCAGCCAGGACTCCAGGTAGTCGTCGTCGTGGCGGGGCGAGGTGAAGTACGTGCGGACCGCGACGCCCATGGGGCGGTCCTCGCGGCGGTGCAGGCCCATCGCCAGGGACAGCCGCGTCGAGTTGCCGTCGGCGGCCACGACCAGCGGCGCGTGGAAGGTGACCTCGCGCTTCTCCTCGCCCAGCTTGGCGTGCACGCCGGTGATGCGGCCGGTGCGGTCGTCGACGACGGGGGCGCCGACGTTGCAGCGCTCGTACAGGCGGGCGCCGGCCTTCTGGGCCTGCCGGGCGAGCTGCTCGTCGAAGTCGTCGCGCTTGCGGACGAGTCCGTAGTCCGGGAAGGAGGCCAGATCCGGCCAGTCCAGCTGGAGGCGGGAGCCGCCGCCGATGATGCGCAGGCCCTTGTTGCGCAGCCAGCCGGCCTCCTCGGAGATGTCGATGCCCATGGCGACGAGCTGCTTGACCGCGCGCGGGGTCAGTCCGTCGCCGCAGACCTTCTCCCGGGGGAAGGCGGTCTTCTCCAGCAGGAGGACGTCGAGCCCAGCCTTGGCCAGGTGGTACGCGGCCGTGGAGCCGGCTGGCCCCGCGCCCACGACGATCACATCGGCGGTGTTTTCGGAGAGGGGCTCGGTCACGGCGGGATCTCCCCAGAGTTCGAAATCTGCGTGCCGACGGGCACTGGACATGGGCAGTCTATTCAGCGTCACCGATCACCCGGCTGAAGGGCTGCCCAGTGAACCGAGCTGTGCCCGTTGTACGGTTGCGCGTCCCCACCGACGAGGACGCCGTCGCCTGGCACCGGATCTTCGCCGATCCGGACGTCATGGAGTTCCACGGCGGCCGCGCGGCGGAACTGTCCGTCTACGAGGAGCTGACCGCGCGCCAGCGCCGGCACGACGCCGAGCACGGCTTCTGCCTGTGGTCCATGGTGGACGAGTCCGAGCAGGTCATAGGCTTCACCGGCGCCCAGCCGTGGCCGGGCGACTGGGGCCCCAAGGGCGAGATCGAGATCGGCTGGCGGCTCGGGCGGGCGCACTGGGGCAAGGGGTACGTCACGGAGGCGGCCCGGCAGACGCTGGAGCGGGTGCGCGGGGCGGGCGTGGCGGAGGTGGTCGCGATGGTCAACGCGCGCAACGCCCGGTCCATCGCGGTCACGGAACGGCTGGGCATGCGGCTCGCCGAGGTCTTCACCATCCCCGGCTCCGACAGGCAGGGCCACTGCTACCGCCTCGCCCTCCACGGGGCGTGACGCAGTGTAATCGACTGTCACAGAAAGCCACTTGGCGCTTCCGGGCGGTGCGCGGCGGAGCTACGCTGCCGGGTACCGCTGGGGGTGACGTCCGTGCGCCTGGTACCCGAGAAACCCGATGTCCACGTACCGCGCCTGGTCGGCCTGATGGCCGTGGACGCGCGGGAGACGGCACGCGCGTGGGGCCTGTCCCTGTACGCGTCGGACCGGCCCGATGTGCGACTCGCCGTCGTCGACCACGTCGTACGACAGTTTCCGCAGCCCGGGGCGCGGGTGCCGCGGGAGTCGACGGTGTACGTGTGGTTCGACTTCGGGGAGGGCGAGGGCGGCGGGGGCAGCCGCGAGCCACGGGTGCCGCGGCCGCCGCTGGGCGGGCTCCGGCGGGAGCTGGCCGAACCGGACGTCGAACCGGGCGAACCGGGCGGGACGCCGCCCCGCCCCGCGCCCTACTGCGCGGCCCTCAGCTCGCCTTGAAGCCCCGGTGCAGCGCCACCACGCCGCCGGTCAGGTTCCGCCACGCCACCTTCGACCAGCCCGCCTCGCCCAGCCGCCGGGCGAGCGCCGGCTGGTCGGGCCAGGCGCGGATCGACTCGGCGAGGTAGACGTACGCGTCCGGGTTGGACGACACCGCGCGGGCCACCGGCGGCAGGGCGCGCATCAGGTACTCGGTGTAGACGGTCCGGAACGGCGTCCAGGTCGGGTGCGAGAACTCGCAGATGACCACCCGCCCGCCGGGCCGCGTCACCCGGTACATCTCGCGCAGCGCCGCGTCCGTGTCCTGCACGTTGCGCAGCCCGAAGGAGATGGTGACGGCGTCGAAGACGTCGTCGGCGAACGGCAGCCGCGTCGCGTCGCCCGCGGTGAACGGCAGCCACGAGTGCCGCTCCTTGCCCACCTGGAGCATGCCGAGGGAGAAGTCGCAGGGGACGACGTACGCGCCGGTGCGGGCGAAGGGCAGTGACGAGGTCGCCGTACCGGCCGCGAGGTCCAGGACCTTCTGCGCGGGGCGGGCGTCGACGGCGTCGGCGACCTCCTTGCGCCACGCCCGGTCCTGGCCGAGCGACAGCACGGCGTTCGTCAGGTCGTACCGTCGCGCGACGTGGTCGAACATCGAGGCGACTTCGTGCGGCTGCTTGTTCAGGCTGGCTCGGGTCACCGGGTCATTGTCGCAGGCGGCTCCGGCCGGCTACGCGCGCCGGTACACCAGACGGCCGCCCACGACGGTGGCCACGCACGTCGAGGCGCCCTCCCGCACGAGCGCGGCCCGGTCGGGCACGTCGAACACTGCGAACCGCGCGGGCTTCCCGGCGCCGAGACCCGGCAGCAGCACCAGGGGCACCGGGGAGAAGGCGGCGGGCCCGGGCAGCGTGGCCGGCCGCCCCGCCAAGGCGAGTCCCGGCCTGCGCACCGCGTCCAGGGCCGCGCGCTCGCGCAGTTCACCGGCGACCGCCACCGTGCCGTGCGCCAGCATGCGCTGCACACCGCGGCGTGCGCTGGCGCCCCGCGCGGAGGAGGAGCTGTCGAGCAGGGCCCGCGCGCGCTCCCCGAACAGCGGCTCGGTGCCGAGCCGGTCCGCCTCGCGCGGGTCGGGGTGGTAGGCCTGCTCCAGCAGCTCCGGACCGTACGGGTTGAGCAGGCCGGGCGTCAGGATGCCGGGCCAGCGCCGCAGCCGCGCGTCCGGGTGTGCGGCGGCCAGTTCCTCGTACGGGCCGACGGCGGCGATGTGCGCGCCGTCGACGAGAACGGCCGCCTCGGGCGTGGCCTCGGCGACGTGGATCGTCAGCACGGTGACCTCAGTTGGGCGCGAGCAGCTTCAGTTCGGGGTGGGCGGTGCCGCCCTCGATCGCCGTGGACGAGATGTGGGAGACCACGCGCTCGTCGACGGGGTCGTTGGCCGGGTCGTCGTGCACGACCAGGTGCTCGTAGGTCGTGGCGCGCTGCGCGGGGACGCGGCCCGCCTTGCGGATCAAGTCGATGATCTCCAGCCGGTTGGAGCGGTGCTTGGCGCCGGCCGACGACACCACGTTCTCCTCCAGCATGATCGACCCGAGATCGTCGGCGCCGTAGTGCAGGGAGAGCTGGCCGACCTCCTTGCCGGTGGTCAGCCACGAGCCCTGGATGTGGGCGACGTTGTCCATGAAGAGGCGGGCGATGGCGATCATCCGCAGGTACTCGAAGAGCGTGGCCTGGGTGCGGCCCTTCAGGTGGTTGTTCTCGGGCTGGTAGGTGTACGGGATGAAGGCGCGGAAGCCTCCGGTGCGGTCCTGGACGTCCCGGATCATGCGCAGGTGCTCGATGCGCTCGGCGTTGGTCTCGCCGGTGCCCATCAGCATCGTGGACGTCGACTCCACGCCGAGGCCGTGCGCGATCTCCATGATCTCCAGCCAGCGCTCGCCGGACTCCTTGAGGGGCGCGATCGCCTTGCGGGGGCGCTCGGGGAGCAGTTCGGCACCGGCGCCGGCGAAGGAGTCGAGCCCGGCGGTGTGGATGCGCTGGATCGCCTCCTCCACGGAGACCTTCGAGATCCGCGCCATGTGCTCGACCTCGCTCGCCCCCAGGCTGTGGATGACGAGCTGCGGGAACTCCGCCTTGATGGCCGCGAAGTGCTTCTCGTAGTACTCCACGCCGTAGTCCGGGTGGTGGCCGCCCTGGAACATGATCTGCGTGCCGCCCAGCTCGACGGTCTCCGCGCAGCGGCGCAGGATGTCGTCGAGGTCGCGGCTCCAGCCCTTCTTGGTGTCCTTGGGGGCCGCGTAGAAGGCGCAGAACTTGCACGCCGTGACGCACACGTTCGTGTAGTTGATGTTGCGCTCGATGATGTACGTGGCGATGTGCTCGGTACCGGCGTACCTGCGCCTGCGTACGGCGTCGGCGGCGGCGCCCAGCGCGTGCAGCGGGGCGTCGCGGTAGAGGTCGAGCGCCTCTTCGGGGGTGATCCGCCCACCGGCGGCGGCGCGGTCGAGGATGGGCTGAAGGTCGGCCTTCTCGGTCACCGGCGTCCCTTTCGCAAGGTTCGTAAGGGTTGTGGACAGACCTGACCAGCGTACGCCAGGGCCTTCGGGCATCCGCGCTCAGGCCGCGTAGGCCCCGGCCAGTACGCCGAGGAAGGCGCCCGCGATCAGGAACGGACCGAACGGGATGGCCGTCTTGCGGCCCGCGCGGCGTGCGACGAGGAGGGCGCCGCCGTAGAACGCGCCGAGCAGGAACCCGGCGAAGGTGCCCAGCATCAGGGTGGGCCAGCCGTACCAGCCGAGGACGGCTCCCGCGGTGAGGGCCAGCTTCACGTCGCCGAAGCCCATGCCGGCCGGGTTGATGAGGAACAGGACGAGGTAGCCGGCGCCGAGGGCGAGGGCGCCCAGCAGGGCGGTCGTCCACTCCCCCGCGTGCTCGGGCACCAGCGCGGCGAGGCCCAGGAGGGCGACGGCGGCGCCGGCCAGCGGCAGGGTGAGGGGGTCGGGCAGCCGCCGTACCCGGAGGTCGACGACGGCCAGCAGCACGCCGGGCGGCGCGAGCAGCAGCCAGACGGCCAGCTCGGGCCGGGTGCCGGTGGCGGCGGCGAGGGCGGCGCAGACGAGCGCGGTGACGAGGGCGAGGGACACCGCGCGGTGGCCGTAGGACGGCTCGTCGGCCGGGCACTGCCCGCACCGGGCCCGCCCCAGCCAGCCGCGCACCGGATGCTCCTGCGGACACCGCTCCCGCCATGCCTCCCCCGACGGGGCGGAGAAGCGGTAGGCGGCCCGGGGCAGCAGCGCGCCCGTCGCCGCGCCCCAGAGCGCGGCGACGAGGACGACCAGGAGGTCGAGGTCCATACCGATGTCCGTCCGGACCACGCCGGTCGCCCGGATCAGCCCGCTGCCGCGACGCCGTCGCGCCAGGTCGGCAGCAGTTCGTCGAGCAGCGCCTCGGTGCGCGGCGGCAGACCGCGCGCCCCGCTGCGGCCGATGAGGTCGGCGGCGAGGGCGCGCAGGCGGTCGGCGTCCTCGGTGGCGTGCGTGGCGCGGAGCAGCTCGTGCCACAGGCGCTCGTCGGCCGGGGCGGTGCGCAGCGCGGCGTTCAGCGCCTCGATGGCCTTCTCCGCGCGGCCCCGCTCCAGGTGGAACTCGGAGAGCGCGAGCCCGGTGTCCGCGACCAGCAGCGGCAGCTGGGCGTCGATGATCTCGTGGGTCAGCCAGCGGTAACGGCCCTCGGGACGGTCGGCGAGCAGCGGCCCGCGCACCAGCACCAGCGCGTCGGTGAGCAGCCGGCCGCGCACCTGGCGGCTGTCGACACCGCGGCCCTGCGTGGCCTCGTAGTAGAGGGAGCGCAGGACGTCGAGGTCGGAGACGACGGACTTGGCGAGGGTGAGCCGCCCGGTGGCGTCGGTGCCGAGCCGCGGCGTGCCGTCGGGGTCGGTGCCCAGCCAGGCCCGCAACCGCTCGAGGAGCGCGTCGCGCACGTCCTCCGTCACACCGCGCGGCCAGAGCGCGGAGGCCAGCACGCGCGGGTGGACGCCCTCGCGGTGCAGCAGGAGCAGCGCAAGCGCCTCGTGGAGCTGGGCGCTGCGGTCGCCGTCGGGGGCGTCCAGGCCGATGATCTCGTACGACCCGACGAGGCGCGCGTACACCGCGGGCCGCCCCTGCTCGCTGATGTCGACGAGGAACGGCGGCGTGTTGCCCGGTCCGCCGGGCCCGCGCTCGGGGTCGGCGTCGGTGAACAGCTCGACCACGGCCCGCTGCTGCGCGGCCGGCAGCAACTGGGCCTCCAGCTCGAGCCCGAGGAGCGGGGCGAGCAGCTTCCCGTCCCCGGTGATCTCCATCTCCCAGGCGGCGCCGGGCAGGTCGGTGCCCTCGGTGCCGACGAGGTAGCCGATGCCGAGACGGCCGGCGTCGGCGGCGAGTTCGGCGAGCCGCAGGGCGTCCTCGTCGGACGGCTGCGCGGCGAGCAGGACGAGGTGCGGTGCCCAACGCGTGTGCTGGGCGGGCCCGGTACGGCCGGTGAGTACGGAGTCGTGCCCGGCGGCGCCGAGCGCGCCGCGCCGCTGCCGGGTCTCGGCGGACATGGTCTCGAAGAGGTCCTCGAAGCCGTCGAGGTGCCGTATCCGGTTGGGCGCGAGCGGGGTGAGGTCGTCCCCGAACCCGACCAGGGTGATGGTCATACGGTCCGACCATCCGTTGGTGGCCAGTTCGGCGGCGACCGACGCGAACACGGCGGCTCGGTCGGCCTCGGCACCGCTCAGCGAGACGAGGCCGGGCACGGCCTCCAGGTTGAGCAGCAGCCGGGAGTCGTCCATGGTGCCGAGGCTGACGAGACCCGGGTACGGGGCCGCCGTCTCGGCGTCCTCGTACCGCTCGGCGTCGGCGCGGGCCAGCATCCAGAAGGTCTGGTCCTGCCCGACCTGCCAGGGCGTCGGCGGCTTCCCGGCCGGCTGGGCCAGTTGCAGGTGGAGGTCGCCGTTGCCGCCCATCCAGGCCGCGTAGACGACGGGCAGGGGGCGCGACTCGGCGGCGAGGGAGGCGGCGAGCCCGCGCAGCGAACGGTCCAGCAGGCGTACGCCGTCGGGGTCGGCGCCGACCAGCAGCGCGTCCTGCGCGTCCTGGGCGTCGCCGGTCGGGGTGGGCGGCTCCATGCCGCGCCGTCCGCCGACGGCTCCGAGCGCCGAGTGCCACAGCGCCTGCCGGCGCCGGCGGCCGAGGGCGCCGAGCAGACCGGCGGCGAGCAGCGGGGCGGCGAGCAGGGCCTCGGGGAGCCCGAAGGAGCGCCCGGACTCCTCGGCGGCGGGGGTGGCGTGCTGCCCGCCGGTGGCGGGGCCGGGTGCCGGGGTCGCCGGGGTGACGGGCGTCGCGGGGGTGGGCGCGGGCCGCTGCTCGGGGAGCGAGACGTGGGCGTCCCCGCCTCCCTGGGCTCCGCCACCTCCCTGGGCGTGGTCGCCGCCCGTCCGCGCGTAGTCGCTGATTTGCTGCTGCACCTGCTCCGAGACGTTCGGCGCCTCGTCGGGCATCTCGACCAGCTCGCCGCCGCGGGCGTCGCCGGGCATCTCCATGATCCAGCCGGGCCGGATGAGGGACGCCTCGGACAGCTTGGACCCGTCGGGCTGCACGCGGTCCTTGTTGAGCTCGAAGATCTCCTTGTACCGGCGTCCGTCGCCGAGGTGCCGGTCGGCGACCTCCCAGAGGGAGTCGTGGTGACGCCCCTCGGGCGGCTGGATCCGGTAGTACTTCGTGTCGCCGCTCGCGGCCGACGCTGCCCCGCCGTCGGCACGGGCCGCGGCCTGGCCCGCCTGTCCGGCCTGCTCGGCGAGGGCGTTCGCGGTGGAGGCGGCCTGCTCCTGCTGCTGGGCGAAGAGTCCAGGCGTCTGCTGGGCGGCGGCGACCGCCGGCTTCTGGTTCCCCTCCAGGCTCTGGCCGAGCTGCGACAGGCCCGGTGTGAGGCTCGCCGCGGTGGCGCCGACGAGGAGCAGGGCGGCAACGAGCTGCCGGGCCAGCAGCTGGCTGGGCCCGGATCCCGGCACCCGCCCCGGCACCCCTACGCCGGACAGCGCGGCCTTGACCTCGACGAGCACGCAGGCGGTGAACTGGGCCCAGGCGAGCCAGACGATGACGGTGAGGATGCGCAGGAAGGTCTGCACGGTGATCTCGCGCTGGAGCCAGTCGAGGCCGGGCGCCCCGTCGGGCAGCGGCCAGCCGACCGTCACGGCCAGCGCGAGCGGCACCCCGACGACCAGCGCGAGCAGCACGGCGAAGGCGAGGAACGCCTTGACGAAGTCCCCGAACGACCGCCGCCGCACCCGCACCGGCTGAGGCGTGCGGTTCCTCGGCGCCGCCGGGGCAGCCGAGGGAGCCGTCGAGCTGCTGGAGGAGCTTGAGGTGCGGCGTCGCGGCATGGGCGGAGTCCTGGGTCGTGGTCGTGGGCGGCGAGGCCCGCCGGGGCGTTGGTATGAGGGGTGTGCTGAGCCTACAGAGATCTTATGGACTGCCGCTGACAGCGTCGAAGGCCCTGCGGAAGAGGGAGGAACAACTTCCGCCCGCTCCGCACCCTTTGCGCCCTTTCGCCGCACGCCTCTTCACATCCCCCACACAACCCCCCGAAACCGGTCAGGCCCCCTGCACGGCCCACTGATAGCTTCGTTCCCTGTCGCAACGCCTTACCCAGGGGGAACACCGTGGCCCGCAGAGCCCTCACCATGACCACCGCCGCCGCCTTCACCGCGACGGCAGCCCTGCTCCTGACCGCGTGCGGCGGGGGCGAGGAGCCTTCGCCGGAGGACATCAAGGGGGCGGGGGGCGGGAGTCCTTCGGCTTCTGCTTCGGCGTCGGGCGGGGCGGATGTAAAGCGGCCGGATGTCAGCCTGCCGAGCGATCTGAAGGTCGACTTCGACCTCGCCCAGCCGTCCGAGGACAGTCATGCGGCGGCCCTCGACAACGCGAAGAACTACATCCTGGCGCTGAACCACGGCATCACCGCTCAGGCCCCGGAGGACCCGGCGTACCGGTTCTACTCACTCGGCAATGCCGCGAAGTACGCCAGGACACAGATCCAGGCCTGGGTGGATGACGAATGGACCGCCACCGGCACGGACAGCTACTACAAGTCCCGCACCGATGATGTCGGCGAGTCCGGTGGTGTGCTCGTCACGATGTGCCGGGACCAGAGCAAGTTCTTCGGCAAGAACGTCAAGACCGAAAAGGTGAAGCACACCGAGCCGAGCCTCAACGACTACCAGGAGTTCCGCCTCCTGATGAAGCCTCCGCAGGCGTCCCAGAAGATCTGGAAGGTCCTGCAGGTCGAGGTGGAAGGGCGCGTGAAGGAGTGCAGGCGATGACGCCGAGGCGCCTCGCACTGCGCTGGGCGTCGGCCCTGGCCGTCGCGGCCGTCCTGTGGCCCGCCGGCACGGCCCACGCGGCGGGGCCGGAGGACAACACCAATGTGCCGCCTGCCGAGGAGCCGAGCGGCAACACAACCGGTAACGGAACGCTGTCGGCTTCGGTGTCCCACATCAAGGTCACCTACCCGGGTGGCGGCGACGGTGGAGGCAAGCAGGGCAACCTCGGCTCGGTGGACCCCAACTGGAAGCCGCCGGCCTGTTGGTACGAGCCTGTCTTCACTCCTGCCCAACTCAAGAAGTTCGTGGAGACGGACGGCGGTGGCGATGTCGGCATCCACGAGTCCTGGTGGGGCAAGGAGCTGTGGACCGACCACTACCGGGACGAGAAGCCGGCCGACAACTTCGATCTCGACTCGCCCACGAACAGCTCGGCCGACGGATACAAGGACTACAACCTCGGCAAGGACGGCCACTTCTGGCGCGGGGTCGCTCCTGACGACTCCGATCCCGACTCCTGGGACTGTGGCCGCATCATGTTCTGGGTCGACGCGGGTCAGCTCCCGAACGACCCGAACACTCCCACCCCGAAGACACTCGCCGAGTACGCCTACGACAAGGTCAAGGTGCCCGAGACTCGGGTGGAGCTGAAACCCGAGGGCCGTTCAACGGTCAACCTGCCCACGTGGGTCTGGCTGGACAAGGGCACCTTCAAGGACGTCAAGGTCCGCGCCGAACTGCCCAACACCGGCCTGTGGGCGGAAACGACCGCCAAGCCGGTCGCCCTCCACCTGGAACCCGGCACGGACGACGCCGAGACCTTCCCGGCCTCCGGCGACTGCGAGATCAACGCCGACGGCTCCATCGGAACGCCGTACGCGAAGGGCAAGGCCGACGAGACCCCGCCCTGCGGCATCCGCTACCTCCGCGCCTCGGACGGGCAGCCGTACCAGCTCAAGGCGTCGATCACCTGGGACATCTCCTGGCAGGGCACGGGCGGCGCCACGGGCGACCTGCCGGACGGCACCTTCGAGACGACGCAGGACATGGACGTGCAGGAGATCCAGTCCATCAACCGCTGAACAGATCCTCGGCCCGCTCCACAGTCAGCGCACGTCGCGCCCAGATTTCGAGCTGGTCGAGGTCCCAGCTGTCGATCACACGCTCCCTCAGGGCGAAGCACACCGGGATGCCCCGCCATTCGAGAATGCGGAGCGTCATCAGGGCGCGCTCCTCGATCCGGCCCTCCACCCGGCCTTCCTCACGCACCTGCAAAGCCACGGGATTGTCGAAGAAGTAGCGGATCTCCCTGGGCATCAGCCACGCCCTTCCGTGAACAGATCTTCCGCGCACGCGACCTGGACCGCACGCTGGGACCAGATCTTGAGCTGCTCCAGATCGGCGCAGGCAAGCACCCGCTCCCGCACGGCATCGGACACCGGGATGCCCCGCCACTCCAGAATCTCCAACGTGATCTCGGAACGTTCCTCGGCCCGCCCCTCTACACGCCCCTCCACACGGCCCTCCTCACGGACCTTCTCGGCCACCGGGTTGTTGAAGAAGTAGCGGATCTCCGACATCAGGTCCCTCCAGATCTCCTTGGCCCGGGAATCAGCCAGGCACGACTCGATGAGCTGTCCGAACACCGCGGCGCTGTCGCCGTCGACGGTCCGCAGAGCGAAAGCCAACGGTTCCAGTATGGCGACGGCCTGTGCGCCTCGCCCGTGTGTCATGGCCGACAGAACGGCAAGCGGGACGTCCCTCTCGGCCTCCCGCTCACTCGCGATCACCGGCACGTTGTCCGGGCCGATCACCAACGGTCGCACCGTCAGCGACTCCCAACCGGGCAAACCCCGTCGGATGGGCTGCGCCGCCCAGCGCGCCGTCGTACTGTTCTGCGTGATCACGACGAGTACCGGCTCACAGCGGTACTTCTCGTACAGATACGCGAGGTAGTACGGCCAGCTGCCACGCTTCCTCTCGTCCTTCTTCCCCTGCGCCTCGACGACGAGGAGGTAGGCACCTTCGTCCGTCTCCACCCGCATCAGCGTGTCCACGCGCCGTTCGACGGGTTCGATCTCCGTGACGTCGGCGTTCAGGACCGCGAAGTCATGCGGCTCCGGGAAAGGAACGCGCAACACCTTCTGGAACGCCCGCGTCAGCAGCGCCGGGTCCTTCTGAAAGACCCGGTGCAGCGCCTCGTGCGACGAGCCGACCATCAGCTCTCCCTCCTGTACGACGTGATCAACGCGCTACGCCGCGACGAGGTCACACCACACGTACTTGCCCCGGTTCCCGCCCCTGGCCAGCGGCTGCCACCCCCACAGGTCCGCGCACGCCCGCACCAGCGCGAGCCCGCGCCCCTCCTCCGCCTCCGTGAGCGCGTCCAGCTTCCCGGGCGGCTCCGGCGGTCCCGGATCGGCGTCCCACGCCCCGATCCGGAGCACGCCGGCCGCCCAGCGCACGCGCAGCGCGGCGGGCCCCTTGGTGTGCCGTACGGCGTTGGAGACCAGCTCCGTGGCCAGCAGTTCGGCGGTGTCCACGAGTCGGATGAGGCCGTGCATGGTGAGGATCAGACGGAGGGTGCGGCGGCAGACGGTGACGGCGCGTGGGTCGTTCGGGATGTACAGGGTGTACTCCCAGGGGGTGGCCGGGTCGACAGGATCGGTTTCGGGCATGCGTGAACTCCTGGAGAGTTGGGGGGCGTCGACCGGTGGCATCGCCGCTCGTCAGGGCAGGACGAAGCGGTGCACTTCCGGCGCTCGTCAACGTCACACGGTGTGCGCGACGTCACCGACGGTATTTCCTAGTTTTAGGAAGGTGCAAGCCGTTGCCGTATTCTGCCCCTCGAACGAGCTACGCGACTGGGACAGTTGAAGCCAGGAGGCGTCGGGTTGCCGCCGAAGAGACATCTCACGGCCCGCAGGGTGCGACTGGGCACTGAACTGCGCAAACTCCGCGAGGCAATGGGCATGAAGGCCCGAGAGGCCGCCGAGTTGCTTGGCGCCGACTCGGTCCAGATGAGCCAGATCGAGTCCGGGGTGGCCGGAGTGAGCGCGAAACGCGTACGTCGGCTCGCGGCCCACTACGCCTGCACGGACGAAAGCCTGATCGAGGCACTCGAGGCCATGGCCACCGACCGCACCCGTGGATGGTGGGAGGAGTACCGGGGCGTGCTTCCCCCGGTGTTCCTGGACACGGCCGAGGTCGAGCACCATGCGACGGCGCTGCGCGAGATTGTGATCACGCACGTACCCGGCCTGCTCCAGACCCCCGACTACGCCCGCGCGGTCTACACGTACATGATGCCGGGCCTGCCCGACAGCGAGCTGCTCCCCCGCGTGGAGCACCGGATGCGGCGGCGCTCGGTGATCGAGGGCGACAAGCCGACTCCTTACGACACGATCGTTCACGAATTCGCACTCAGGGTCCGCGTGGCCGACCGTCCGGTGGCACACGCTCAGCTTCGTCAAATCCTCGCGCAGATCGAGGACGGTCACGCGAACGTACGGGTGATTCCAGTCGATCAAGACGGCTTCGCCGGCGCCGAGGCGTCGATGATGCAAGCCTGCGGCCCCGTGCCCCAGCTGGATACCGCACTCCGCGACTCCCCCACCGGCACCGCCTTCATCGATGCGGAACCACAACTGAACCAGCTTCGAACACTGTTCCGTAAGGTGGAGCAGGCGTCGCTGAGCCCCACGGCGTCGCGAGACTTCATCCACCGGCTGACGAAGGAACTATGAGGCGATCCACGACCGAAACTCCGCACTGGCGAAAGTCGTCGTTCTCCGGCGGCGGCGACGGCAACACCTGCGTGGAGATCGCCCCTTTGCGCAGCCGCGTGTTGATACGCGACTCCAAGAGCCCCACCCACGGCACCGTGACCGTCCCGCTCGCATCCTTCACCGCACTCGTGCGAAGCCTCAAGACACCGGCCACCTGACCCCCGAGAACACGTGCGCTAAGTTCATACGCGCGTTCTGAACACCACGCATCGCACGTGTACGGGGAGAACACGGTGTCGCACAGGCCCACGGACTGGCACGTACTCGACCTGGAGAGCGACCCGACGCCGGGCGACCCGCAACGCATACGCAAACTCGCCGGCACCCTGCACGACTTCGCCGACGACGTGGGCGACGTACTGCGTGATCTCAAGGGCATCGCCAAGGAGGAGGAGATCCTCTCCTGGGCGGGCAAGACCGCGGCCGTGTTCGCGGAGGAGTTCGCGGATGCCCCGAAGAAGCTGCGCAAGCTGAGGAAGTCGTACAACCTTGCGGGCGACGCGCTGACGTCGTTCTGGCCCGACCTTCAGGACGCCCAGGACAAGGCCGACAAGGCGCTGCGCGACGGCCGCAAGGCACGTGAGGAACTCACCACCGCCCAGACGGCGTTGACCGGCGCCGACGACTGGGTCCGCAGGGCGACGGAGAAGACCGACTCGTACGACCCCGCCAAGAGCGGCGGCAAGGACGTCCCCAAGCCGGACGAGGCCGACGTCCGCCGCGCGACCCGCGACGCCCAGCACGCGAAGGCCCGCCAGGCGGCGGCGGAGCGGAACGTCGAGAGCGCGCAGACCGCGCTGGACGCGGCCAAGAAGCTCGCCGGTCAGGCCAAGGGTCTGCGCGAGGACGCCGCCCGCCGAACCGTGACCAAGCTCCGGGAAGCCTCCGACGCCGGAATTCCGAACCGGCACTGGTGGGAGGAGATCGGCGACTGGGTCACCGACAACTGGGACGAGATCGTCACCATATGCAAGTGGGTCGTGACGATCGTCGGCATCATCGTGATGATCGTCGGTGGCCCGCTGGGGTGGCTGGTCTTCGCGGCGGCGCTCGTCGTGATGGCGGACACGATAAGAAAAGTCATCAAGGGCGAGGCAGGCTGGGGTGATCTCCTATGGGCTGCCCTGGACTGCATACCTGCCACGAAGGGCTTCACCAGCCTCGCCAAGCTCGGCAAGCTGTGGAAGGCGGGCGGGCTCAAGGCACTCGGCGCCGGATTCATGGGCGGGATCGGCGGCGGCCTCAAGAATTTGGCGGCCTCACTCCGGGGAATGCGCGATGGAGTCACGCGGCTGGTACAAGTCGAGCGTCTCCTACAAACGGGAGGATCCCTGCGTCGCGTACGTGGCGACGTGGACTTCGTCACCGACTGGGCGGATGAAGCATACGATGTAATCCGTGGTTCCGACGACATCGACAACATCGCCAGGACTGCGGCCGATCACGGGTTCTCCCGATCCGAGGTCGAACAGATCAAGAATCATCTCTTTCACGAGGAGCATCTCCTCGACAGCTATGGCGACGCCTACACGGCCAGATTCGACGCCAATCCACGTATCGCAGAGGCTTGGCAGCGACTCGACAGCGGCAATCCGCACCCTGCCGACATCGATCTCCTGCGGCACGAGCTACACGAGTCCAACTACATGCGGGACACCGGAAACCAGAGCTACAGCACTGCCCACAAGGCCACGATCGACGCTGGCTACACTTGGGACCAAGCAGCCGCAGCGCGTGACGGTCACGGGCGACCGGTCGGAGTAGGAGAATGACGATGGCTCACTCTTTCCAACTGAAGCTGACGTCAGATGGAACGTCTCCGCATCTCTACCGGGCGTTTGTCGACGGCACCACGGAAGCCTTCCTCATCCTGAACGAGGAGTCTGCAACCGTGGACCTCGCAGATCGGGATGGAAATATCTCGGGTGGCATGCAGTTGTCGATTCCGGGCGGTCAGTTCAAGCTCGCGGGCGAGAACCCGGCCGGATCCACTTCGCTCACGGTGGAGGACTTCAAATTGCTGGCGGCACACCTCGTCTCCCAGTGGCGGAAGCAAGGTAAGGCACCGGCTGACATCCGGAAGTTCTTTTCCTGATCCATCACCGTTCCAGCAGAAGAGCACTCATGACCTCAAAGGCAAGTCCGCCAGACGGATTCTCTCTCTCCGTCCCGGATACGTGGTGGGAGTTCGATATCCGCCCAGAAGGCCGCGAAGCGACCATTCGCAGACTCGTCGACGAGCGCTCACGGATGTTTCCCGAGCTGGCACCGTACCGGGCCGATCTGACCACGATGCTCCGCAAGATGGCCAACGACGCACACGAGTCAGGCGCTCAGTACATGGGGTGCATGGCGGAGAACTTCGAAGCCGTACCCCTGTCCGCGACCGTCACGGTGTCCACCGTCGGGGCCAAGAGCGACCATGGCGCCTCCCTCTCCACCGACCCCCGCGCCATCGCCGAGAGCCTGCGCACCATCACCCCCCGCCGCGAGGGCGACGCCTGGCGGAAGGTGACGACCGTCGACATCCCGGATGTCGGGCCGGCCGCCCGGACGTACGGCGTCGAGGACGTGCCCGTCGCGCAGGGCGACAGTCGTACCCTTCGTATGGTGCTGACGCAGACGTACATCCCGGTGCCGGGAACCACCGACCAGGTCGTGCTCGTCTCCGGGGCCAGCCCGGTGCTGGATCTCGCGGAGGCGTTCCACGACGTCTTCGACGCTGTGACCGGCACGTTCCGGTTCGTCTGACCCGACCGCAGAGAGGACTTCGCGCATGGCCAAGAGCGACCTCGCGATCCCGCTGACCGAGCTGGAGGACTACGGGCGCCAGTTGCGGTCGCTCAAGACCCGACTGAACCACACGAAGAAGCTCTTCGAGTCGTACAAGGACGACATCGGCGACGGCAGCGTGAATGACGCCCTCGGCGACTTCGAGTCGAACTGGGAGGACGGCCGTGAGGACATCTCCCAGCAGCTCGACGCGCTCGGCGACATGTCGGACGCTGTCGTCCGCGAGTTCAAGAAGCTCGACGACGAGCTGACCAAGCAGGTCAACAAGGCCGTGAAGACGGAGGACAAGCGGGGCGGGAAGGGCGGCGGCAAGTAGGCCGGCCCGGGCGTCACAGGTGGAGGGTCTGGGCGATGGCGTCCACGACGGCCTCCAGCGGTTCGTCCAGCACCGGCTCCGTCCAGGACGCCAGCAGGGTGACGGCAGCGTCCGCCGTGGCCGGGCGGACTCCGTAGAACAGGGTGCGCACCACGGGGCGCGGGCCGAGGAGGCGCTTCTTCTCCTCGATCAGGTTCTGCCGGATGCGCACCGCGTCGCCGAGCGGCAGCCGGAGTTGGCGGACGTCCGGCTCGCCGAAGTCTCGCGCCGACATGTGCTGCGTGAGCAACTCGAGGGTGACCTCGGGGAAGGTGCCGTCCGGACGGATCGCGTCGAGTTCGAGAACGGCCGCGACGGTGTGATGGCCGCTGATGTACCAGCCGAACGCGCCCAGCGGCTCACGCGTACGGCTGTCCGCCGCGGCACGCCTCAGGTCGCGGGCCAGGAGCCGGGTGCTGCCCTTCTCCCCGTCGCGCTCGTACCGTTCGGCGAGGTCGGCCGCCTGGTGCTTCGCCCAGTAGTCCAGGTCCAGCGTCCCGGCGACGGGGAACGGCACCCAGTCCTCCGAGCACTCCAGGCCCAGGTTCGAGAGGTCGTCGGCGGTCACGGCAGTGGTCACTCCGTCCAGGTCAGTGAACCGGCGATGGCGTCGAAGAGGCCGGCCATGGCATCGGCGATCGGTTCCAGGGGCGTGGAGAAAGTGAGCAGGAGGAAAGCCGCCGTGCCGGGCACGGGCACGTGGTATTCCACGGAGACGGAGGCGTGCTCGGCGCTCGCGTCGCTGTCCGCAGAGGGCTGCTGTGTGCGTCTGCGCACGCGTACGGCGACGCCGGCGGCCAGTTCCTCGACACTCACCTCCGGTGTCTCTCCCGGCTCGGCCTCCGCTGCCAGGGCTCGGGCCAGGTCCTCGGGCGGCAGCGGCTCGGCATGGCGCAGCGGTGCCAGCGTGACCAGCAGCGAGGCGGGCACGGTGAAGGGGCCCGCCTCCTGGAGACTGAGGTAGAGCTCGATGCCCCCGCTGCGATACGCCTTGGCGGCGCGGCGTTGCAGGTCCGAGCGCAACTCCTCCTTGAGATGCGGTGCGTTGTCGATGCCGTGGAACTGGCGCTCCACCAAGGCGTCGACGGACCTGTTCCGCATGTCGGGGTCGAGCAGGATCCGGAACCAGCCGTCGGGCAGCAGCAGACGGTAGTCGGCGGGGGCCGTGTCGTTCTCGGTGGGCGTCATCCGGAAGCCTCCCTGGATGTCTGTTGCGACCTAAGTGGCCGAAGCGGCCTGTCGAGCCGGAGGCGGCCGTCCAGTTGGTGGGCGGCGTACGGTGCGGCCTGAAGGACCAGGCCGAGGGCCCCCATCAGCACCGCCGCCAGTGACGCCTCGGGGTGCTCATCGGAGATCCCCAGTCCCTGCACCACGGAGAAGGCCGACGCGAAGGCCATGACGGCCGTCGACGAGACGCCGGCGATGGTGCCGGGGAAGCGCGATACGCGGCGGGCCGCACGGGGCGACTCCGGGAGCATCCGCGGGCCCAGGACAGGCCCTTTGGGCCAGTGCGTCTTCGGGCCCAGGCGGCGTTCGGACACCGTCAGCCCGGCGGCGCGGCGCAGCCGGGACCAGCCCTCGGCGCCCGACTCGCCGACGAACCAGAGGTCCCACGGGAGCACGGCCCGCACCTGTTCCCCCGGGCCCCGCACCTCCACCCCGAGCGGGGTGCCGGTGTGGGCGTTCACCCGGGCCAGGCTTCGCACGGCGTGCGGCCCGGTCAGCGGGAACCAGTACTCCTGCCCGCCCAGGTCCCGCAGGACGAGATCCGCGTCCTGCACGCGCAGTTCCGTCTCCCGGCGGAACCTGACGGTCGCACCGCACCCCGGTGCGGGCGACGGGGCGACGCGCTCGCGGACGACTGGAGCGTGCCGGTCGCGGTGCAGCGCCGTCCAGGCGCGCAGGGCGAGCCGGGTGAGCGGGGCCGCGAACGCGGCGGACGCCAGGAGGAGTACGGCCCACAGCGGGGCGGTGCCGGAGAAGACGAGGAACGTGAACGCGGCGAACCAGGTGACCCCGGCGGCGGCGCGGACCGCCCAGTACCAGAGCGGGAAGTCGCCACCCGGCCCGAGCCAGATGCCCCCGCCCGACGCCACCAGCGGATCGTTTCTGTCCCGGACCACGTGCAGGGGAATGCCGGCCGCTTTGAGCAGCGAGGCCACACCCGAGCGTCCGAGAAGGTGCTCGCCCTGAACGAATCGTTTGGGCAGCACCGGAGACTCGGGCAGCCACTGCTCCACGTCGAGTCGGGCGATCGGACCACCGTCCCGGTCCTGCAGCTGCAGTTCTCCCCAGGAGCCGGGGATCGGGGGCCCCATACGCTCCTTGTCCGCACCGGGAACGTCCACGAAGACGGCCCGTGCGATGCCCGTACCGCCCACCGGAAGGCGCCGGGTACGGCGACGGGTGCGCAGCACCAGCTCGCCGTCCTCGGCGAACAGCCGGGACACCCGGCAGCGTTCCAGTCCCGGACCGCGTGAGCCGGCCGGGCGGAGCGCGGGCTCGGGGGGCAGCGTCATCCCGTGGCCCCTTCGTACAGGGACGTGACCGCGCCGTAGGCGCCCTCGGAACCGGCGGCGACACCCGTGGCCGTGGCACCGGCCCACACATTGGTCTGGCCGGAGAAGTTGTTCAGGGCGCTGCTGACCGCCGGCATCTGCGTCGCCGCGGGTGCGATGCCGTCGAGGTCGGCGGCCGCCCTGGCCAGGTCGGGATCGAGGGTGCCCGCCGAACGGGGCGCGGCCATGCCCTGGAGACCCTCGCGCCAGCCCTGCCTGGAGAACGCGTTGCCGATGGACTTCACGCCGTCGACGCTGTCGCGGTACAGGGAGACGGGACTGAACCCCTCCTTCAGGTTGCTCCAGGTGGGCAGCTTCCCCTTGGGCATCGCGGCCATCGCCCGTGCGGCGTCCTTGCCGCGGATGGCGCCCTGCGCACCCCGATTGGCGAGGTTCCATGCCTTGTTGGTCTTCATTCCGGAGGCCACGGCGTTCTTGTAGAGGTTGCTCCGCGCGAGCGTCTTGCTGCCTGCCGCGACGCCCTTGGCACCCGCCATCGCCGCGCGTCCGAGGCCGAAGGTGGCGACGCCGACGGCGTCCAGGATCACCGACTTCCAGCTGCCCTCACCTCCGAGCGCCAGCACCAGGTCGGTCGCGAGGGCGACGACGCTGGCCAGCAGGGCAACGGCGTTGGCGACGACGGCGATGGCCTGGCCGATGACCGGGATCCAGCCCAGGGCGAGCGCCGCCACGCCTGCCCACAACGCGATTCGGCCCGCCCATTTGGAGATCTGGGTGAGCCAGCCGGCGTTCTCGTGGACCCAGTTCTTGAACTTGTCCGTCCAGCCGTCCTTGAGACCGTCGTTCTCGATGACGTCGTGGATCGCGTCCGCCGCCCGGCTCGCGGCGGCGTCGCGGACCTCCTTGGCGGCGCGCAGTGCCTCCTTGGCCGCGGACAGCGCCGACGAGGCGTTCTCCTGCTGCTCCTTGTACTTCTTGGTGTCGGGATCGTCCTTGGGTACGTCCTCGGGCTGCCCGTCCAGTGACCGCTGCGCGGCGCGGTCGTCCTCGTCGGCGGCCTCGGCGTCGTGCAACGCCTTGTCGGCCATCTGCTGAGCCCGGTGCAGCTCCGAGGCGTACTCCGTGCTGCACACCCCGTCCACGACGCGCGTACCGAGCGCGTCGGCGGCCTCGTCGTACCGCTTGAACGCCTTGCGGAGCTTGTCACCGGCGCCCTCGGCCGCTCCGCGGAACTCGGTGGCCGCCTTGCCCTTCCAGTTCTCGACGGAGGCCAGTTCCTTGATCTCCCGGGCCTCCTTCTCGATGGCCTCGGCGGTCTTGCGCAACTGCCGGCCGAGCCGGGCCACCTCCTCGGGATCGCCGGGTATCGGGTCGGAGGTCTCGTCGAGCACCGCCCAGCGGTGGGCTGCGGGACGCGTCACCTGCCCGCCTCCTTCTTGCCGCTCTTCGCCTTCCGGTCCGCGCGGCGCAGCGCCTCCGCCAGCTCGTGGTCGATCTTGTCGTACGCGTCCGCCGCGCCCTTGGTGACCCCGTGCAGCTTCTCCAGCTCGTCCGTCAGCTGTCTGCGGTGGATCTTCCAGTTGCTGCCGAACTTCTCGAAGGCATCGAGGATCTTCTCCGACCCGATCTCGCCGACGCCGTACCCCTCCGCTGGATTGGCCCGTTCGGCGAACGTTCCCCGGATTCGGCTCAGAGCCCGGGCGCACTCCCGGATCCGGTCGATGTCGGCTTCCTGGTCACCCATGCTCTCCTCCTCCACGCAACGTCAGCGCCCGCCACCGCGGTTCCGGGTCACCCCACCTCGTTCTCCGCCACCGCCTGCCCGTGGACCACCACGTCGCCGCCGTAGAACATGCCGGTGAAGACCGGGGAGTACGTGAGCTGGACCTCGACCTCGACCTGGGCCGCGTCGGCCGTGACGCAGTATGTCGCGGCGATGTCCGCGCCGGTCATGTCCATCTCCGTGGCGAAGGCCTTGACCCGGGCGTCGCAGTTCTCGTAGTTGATGGGGGCGGGGCCGCCCACGTCGTCGTAGAGGGCCTCGCGGTCGATGTCCTGGGCGGCGTAGCGCGCGGCCTGTTCGGCGATGTCCGCGGCGCGTTCGCGCTTCGAGATGGACATGCCGCCGTCGATGACGAAGGCGGAGAGGGAGAGGAAGACCAGGGCGAAGATGATGACCGCGCCGGCGCCCGAGCCGCGGTCGTCCAGGTGCGCGCGCCGGGCGGCGAGCCACTCGCGTACGGGAGATCTCACGCGGTCCTCCGGTACGGGTCCAGCGGGGAGCTGAAGGTCGCCGAGAGGGTCGTCGGGACGTTCAGGCCGATCGAGGCCAGGCCGCGCACCTCGCAGCTCACCTCGACCGTGAAGAGGGTGTCCGGTTCGAAGCCGGCGCTCTTCTGGACGACCGAGACGGGGCCGGAGCAGACGTCCGTGAGGTTGGACTCCGCCGCCTTCCTGGCCTCCGCGATGGCCGTGCCGTGGTCCTTCTGGATCGAGCCCGCGCGGGCGGCGTCCCTCGCCGCGCCGTCGAGCGCGCCCCGGCCGTCGACCAACTGGCCGAAGGCGACCAGGACCAGGATGAAGAGGATCATCACCGGGGCGAGGATGACCACCTCGATGGTGGACAGGCCCTCGTCCGTCCCGGGCCGGCGGCGGCTCCGCGTGATGCGGGAGAGGTTCATCTAGTTCTCGCCCTCCTGCACGAAGCGTTCCACCGGGCCCATCGACTGCGCGTGCACCGTCAGGTCGAGGCCCGGGAACACCGTCGGGATGCGCGCCGTGATCTCCACGCCCACCGTGTCCTGTTCCGGCTGGAGCAGCTTCACGTCCGGGGACAGGACCAGCTGCGGGCCGAGTTGGCGGATGTAGCTGTCGACGACGTCCTGGGCCTCGCCGCGCCAGCCGCCGGGCTGGGCGTCGGCCGTCGCGCGGGCCTTGCGCGCGCCCGCCTGGGCCGCCGCCTGCGCCACGTGGTCGGCGAAGAAGTACAGCCCGAACTGCACCGTCGCGAAGATCATGAAAAACAGCACCGGCGTGAGCAGCACGAACTCGATCGCGGTCATGCCGGAGTCGTCGCCGCGGGTGGCCGCGGCGTCCCGCGCGGTCTCCACCCTGCGGCGCACCCGTCTGCGTACGCCCCCCAAGGCGCCGCCGAGCACGCCGCGTACGCCGCGCGCGGCACCCGGCATCCCCGTCCCCGTCCGTCCCGTCACATCGTCCCCGTCAGCGCCGTACCTCGGCCGGTCAGCAGGTCTTGCCCGCGTCCGCGCCCTTGATGCAGTCGCCGACCTTGTTGGCGCCGTCGCTGAGCGCGGCGTTGATGATGGCGGCCACCACGCCGACGATCGCGACGACGACCGCGGAGATGATGACCCACTCGACCGCGGAGGCGCCGCGGTCCAGCTCGCCGGAGCGGGCGCGGTCCACGCGGGCCCGCAGGAAGGTGATCAGGAAGTCCACGGGCACGATGCCCGTCGTGCCGGTGCGGAAGTTCCGTCCGTTCATGGTGAGTTCTGTCCTCTCGTGTCAGTTCTGGGGGCGAAGCGGCTCGGAGTGGCCTGCGGCTGGCGTCACACCTGGAACACCCGCATCGCCGCGGGATAGATCAGGAACACCAGGAACCCGGCGCACAGCAGGAGCTGCGCCACGAGCATCGACTGGGACTTCTCGCCCGCGCTGCCCTCGATCTCGGACAGTTCGCGGTGGCGCATGGTCTCCGCGCGGGAGGCCAGGGACTCCCGGACCTTCGCGCCGTCGTCCGCCACCAGGGCGAGCGAGGCGGAGAGGTCCTTGAGTTCCTCGACGCCCAGGTCCTCGCCGAGCTGGCCCAGCGCCTGCCACTGGCTGATGCCGGTGATGCGCGCGTCGGCCAGGGCGTTGCGGATGCGGTGGGTCGCCCAGCCGTCCGACACCTCCGCCGCCGCCATCAGGGCCTCGGGCAGACCGCGTCCGCCGGCCAGGCTCATGGAGACCAGGTCCAGGTACGCGCCGATGACGCGCCTCAGGTCACGGCGCTTCTCCGCGGCGTCCCTGCGTACCTCCAGGTCGGGGAGGAAGAAGAAGAGCGCCGCGCAGAGCAGGGCCAGCCAGACCGGGATGATCGGACTGTCGCCGAAGCCCAGCGTCCATACGATCGCGAACAGGAACGGGCCGAAGAACAGACCGCCCGCCGCCAGCAGCGCCTTCGTCGCCAGGAACTTCTCCCAGCTGCGGTCCAGCACCGCCAGGTCCGCGCGCAGCGAGCGCTGCTCCCAGCCCTGCTGGAGGTACAGCTCGGCGACGCGTGCGCCGACCTGGGCCCGCAGCGAGCCGAGGCGGCTGGTGTCCTGCGCCGCCCGCGACGACCCGTACGCCGCCCCGCGCGCCCGCATCGCGTCGATCCGGGCGACCTGCTGGATCGGGCTGCGTCTGCTCGGCATCAGTGCGCGGACCAGGGCGTAGATGCCCAGGCCGATGACGGCGCCGACCAGGACCGGCATGGTCAGGTTCATCGTCGTACCCCCTCGTCCCCAGACGCCTGCGACGGCTGTGCCGGTTGCGGCAGTCGCTGCGCGGGCTGACCCGGCTGGCCCGGCGGACCGGAGTTGCCCTGCTGACCCGGGGTGCGCGGGCGCACGAACTGCACATCCGAGCCGTCCCGGACCAGGAAGCGCTCCGGCGTCTCGATGGTCGACAGCTTGCGCAGCCACCAGAAGCCCAGCGCGAACAGCCCGCACACGCAGGCCAGCACCAGCTGGCCGACGGGCGAACCGTACGGCTCGACGAAGTCACGGTTGAAGACGGACAGGCCGAGGACGAACAGCACCGACACCGCGACGACGATCTGCACCGAGCGGCGGGTCGACGCGCGCTGCGCCATCACGCGCTGGCGCATGTCGACCTCCTCGCGGGCCGACTTGGCGAGCGCGCCGAGGACTTGCCGCAGACCGGGGCCGCGCAGCCGGGCGTTGAGAATCAGCGCCGCGACGATGATGTCGGCGGACGCGTCGTTGATCTCGTCGGCCAGGTGCTGGAGCGCGTCGGGCAGCGGGGTGCGGGAGCGCAGCCGGTCGACCAGGGAGTCCAGGTGGGGGCGGAGTACGGGCGCGGCGGCGCGGGCGGAGGCCGGGATGGCCTGCTCCAGGCCGACGGCGCCCGCGATGGTGTCGCGCAGAGACTCGGTCCAGGAGGCGAGCGCCTCCACCCGCTTCATGGCGGCGCGTTCCTCGGCGGCGCCGCCGAAGAGGCGGTCCCAGAAGAAGACGAGGACGCCGGCCGCGATGCCCAGCACCGCCCAGCGGGTGAGCAGCAGGACGACGAGGCCGACGATGGCCGCGAGGGAGCCGCGCCGGCCCGCCCAGCGGATGAGTTCGTTGGCCCGCTCGCTCGCCTGCCGCTTCTCGTGCTCGGGCTTGACGGGAAGTCCGCGTACGGCGACGAGGAACAGGGCGAGGCCGCCGCCGACGGCGACTCCGCACCCGATCGAGTAGAGGACCGTGGTGGAGAACAGGCCGCCCATGGAGCCGAGCGAGTCGAGGGCCGCGAGGGTGTTCATCTCCATCTCCGCGTCACCCCCACGTTCCGTTGGGCCGGTAGCCGTAGGCGATGAGTTCCTCCAGGCAGGCTATGGGTGCATGCGGTACGACCTGGCCGTCGGGCGCCTCGGCGAACACCTCGCTGGACAGCACGCGGCCGTCGACGCCGTTCACCTCGCGGACCGAGGTGACCACGCGCTGGAGGCGGCCGCCGCTCTGGAAGTTGTTGCGCCGCTGGATGAAGACGACGAAGTTCACCGCGCCGGCCACCAGCATCTGGCTGGCCTCGATCGGCAGCCGCTCCGACGCCTGGAGGGCGTACGTGGAGATGCGGTTGAAGACCTCGTGCGAGCTGTTGGCGTGGATCGTGGAGAGAGAGCCGTCGTTGCCTTGCGACATCGCGTTCAGCATGGTCACGATCTCGTCGCCGAGCACCTCGCCGACGATGACGCGGGAGGGGTTCATACGGAGGCTGCGGCGGACCAGTTCCGCCATGCTGATGGTGCCCTGGCCCTCGGAGTTGGGCAGCCGTTCCTCGAACGCGACCACGTTGGGGTGCAGGTCGGGGAAGGTGTCGAGGCCGAGTTCCAGCGCGCGCTCCACCGTGATCAGCCGCTCGTGCGGCGGGATCTCGTTGGCGAGGGCGCGCAGCAGCGTCGTCTTTCCGGCGTTGGTCGCGCCCGCGATCATGATGTTCTTGCGGGCGCGGACCGCGCAGGCCAGGAAGTGGCCCAGCTCGGGGGCGAGGGTGCCGTTGCCGACCAGGTCGGAGATGAAGACCTTGCCCATGCGGGCGCGGCGGATGGAGAGCGCGGGGCGCCGGGCGACGTCCATGACCGCCGACAGACGCGAACCGTCGGGCAGCCGCAGGTCGAGCTGGGGATTGGCAGAGTCGAAGGGGCGGGACGACAGACCGGAGTAGGCGCCGAGGATCTGGATGAGCTCGATGAGTTCCTCGTCGGTCTCGGCGACCGGCTCGCCGCGCGCCTCGCGTCCGTCGGAGTAGCCGACGAAGACGTGGTCGCAGCCGTTGATGTCGATGTTCTCGACCTCGGGGTCGTCGAGCAGCGGCTGGAGCCGCCCGACGCCGAACAGCGCGGCGTGCACGGCGGCGGCGTACGCCTCCTCCGTCTCCGCGTCCAGCGGCGTACGCCCGGCGTTGATCTCGGCGCGGGCGTACTCCTCCAGGATCTGGGCTATGACCGCGCGCGCGTAGTGCCGTTCGTCCTCGGTGGACATCGGCGTGACGCCGGCGGCCTGGTCCTGGCGGCGCTGCTCGGCGATGCGGTCGCCGGCGTCCTGCCGGAACCGCTTGACCAACGAGTGGTCGACAGCGGTCATCGGCCGGCCCCCGCGTGGCCGGACATGCCGGTGCCGGCGGGTCCGGCGGGTCCGGTGGGTCCGGTGGGCATCGACCAGGCGGCGCCGAACTGCTGGTACAGGTCCGACGTGACCTTGCGGGCCGAGCGGATGAGCAGCGACTTCTCCAGCCGCCCACGCCTGCGCCCGGCCAACTGGTCCGCTCCCGCCGGGTCGTCGGCGATCGTGCCGACCACGCGCGCGCCGGTCTGGGCGTGCACGAGCATGTCGTTGACCTGGCCGGACAGCTTGGCGGCGTTGTTCGTGTCGGCGACGAGGACGACACCGATCAGCGGCATACCGGCGTTCGCGGCGCCGCGCGGGCCGCCGTGCAGCTTGTTGGACAGGGCGGCGGCGCGGTCGCGCACGCGGGCGATGGCCTCCGGCTCGGTACGGGAGATGAGGAGGACGAGCGCGGCGTGCGGGAACAGCTCCGACACCGGGGTGTCGCCGCTGACGCGCCCGCAGTCGGCGATGACGTCGGCGGGCGCGTTCGGGGAGTCGGCGAGGGAGGCGAAGGCCCGGCCGAGGGTGGGCCACAGGCCCGCGAGCCCGGCGGCCTGCTCGGAGATGCCGAGCCCGACGAGGACTTCGAGGCCGCCGCTCAGGGGCTGTACGTGGTCCCAGAGCTGGTCGGGTACGAGGCCGCGGCGCGCGGTGGCGGCGATCGACAGCATGCCGGTGTTCGGGTTCAGCGGACCGCCGTGCGCGGCGGCGGACCGGTACACCAGGTCACCGCCGGCCGGGTCGGTCTCGGCCAGCAGGACACGGCGCGGCCAGACCGCCGCGAGGGCGACGGCCGCGGTGGTGACGCCGGGGGAACCCTTGTCGGCGGCCAGTGCGATGAGGGCCATGGGATGGGGCCCCTTCTACTTGCCGGGGACGCGCACGACGGCGACCTCGCCGGCGGCGGCGGCCGAGGCGAGGGCTGCGGCGTCGGCCTCGTCGACCAGGAGGGTGAGGGACTTGCTGCCGGTGCTCACGGTGGAGTCGCTGTCCTCGGAAACGCCGTTCACACGGGCGTCCGGCACGATCGCTCCACCGGAGGCGGACGACGACGCGTCGTTGTCGGAGGAGTCGGAGTTGTTGCTGGAGCCGTTGGCTCCGACACGGTAGGCGGCGACGACGTCACCCGACTTGATGCCCGCCGGGTACTGCCCCTCCTTCAGGGCGACACCGACGGAGGCCTTGCCCGCGGGAATCTGCTCCTGCTTTGCGAACATCTGCCCCATCACGACCGTGTCCTTGTAGATCGTGGACTTGGCCTTGAGGTCCTTGAGTGCTTCCAGCTGCGTCCACTGGATGTAGTTGATGCTGTCGTCGGCGGCCACCATCACGGACTCGACGTTGTTGCCCACGGACTCGCCGGCCTGGATGTCGGAGGTCACCCTGACGACCTCCACCCGGTCCCCGGCCCGCAGCACGAGCATCGTGGCCCCCAGCGCACCCACCAGAATCAGCAGCACCGCCAACGCGGCGAGCGCCGGTTTGCGCTCGCGAGGAGGGCTGGGAAGCCGGTCACCGACCGACGGCTGAGCCGGAGCCGCGGAACGCCCCGCGCCCGCCCCCGTACGCTCCTGGATCTTCACGCAACCGCTCCCCGTACGACCAAGAAATTGTCTGCCACGTTCACACCCGAGCCAGGACGACCCAAGTACGCAGAATCATCTGCACATTCGGACAGTCCACCCGCGCCCACCCGACCGGTGACGCCCCGGGACATCCCCTCACACACCCGTCCTACCTGGGCGAATGACCAGCAGTGAGGCGGGTGTCAAGCCATCGCACCGTATCAGCCGCACATAAGCCCCTCAAGGCGTCCCCGCCCCCCGTACCGCCACCCCACCCACCGTTACTCATCTGCAACTTCGCACCCACGGAACCCCCTTGAGTACCGCGCGGCGAACGGCACTCCAACTGTGCACGCGCGAATCCACGAGCGGTACCGCCGGGCACCGTCCGCGTGCTCTTCGTCACGGTGCGCCCATCAGGCCTGCACGATTCACTCACGAGGGAGCGGACCGGACATGCCATGATCTTCGCTCGGATCAGTGACGGGGCGAGCACGGAGAGATCACGGGGGCATCGATGGACCTTCTTCCAGTGAACGGCGCGGCGTTGGCCGCGGACCCGCGGGCCGCGGAGGCGATAGGCGCCGTGAGCGCCCGGCACGGGGTCGACTACATGGACGACGGCGCGGTGAGCGCGTTGCTCGCGGAGCGGCGGCGGGCGATGGAAGGGGAGCGTCGGCACCCGTCCGCATGGCTCGGGATCCTCGCGCTGACTGTGGGCCTGCTCCTGCCGTTCGTCGCTTCGACGATCCGCACGCTGAGCGAACACCGCCTGATCGCGGTACTGGCCGCCTCGGGGTGCCTCGTCGTGGTCGGCACCGCCCTGGTCGTGTACGCGTACACCCGCTGGAGGCGCGCGCTGAACCACCCCACGCTGGCCGGCTACCGCGAGACCCTGGGCATCGCCCGCGCACACGGCATCCCACTGACGCACATCCCGCCGTGGCTGGTGGGCAAATCGTCGCCCGAGGGCGGGAAGGGGGTTGCGCCGATCCCGTCGTATCCACCGGTCGAGCCATCCGGCGAGGCCGACCAGCTACGGCAGGCGGACGGCCTCGTCCTCGCGACCCCCGCCCCCGTCGCCGTACCGCCGAAGCCCGCCGCCGTGTCGGAGTACGAGTGGCGGGTCAACGAGGGCGGTTGGCACACCGAGGCGGGCTGCCTGCTGCTCCTCCTCGGCGGTGGCGGCGCCGCCTATGCCGCGACGTCGAGTGAGCCGGGCGGCTACGCCGCGCTCATCCTCGTGCCCGTCGCCCTGTACGCCTGGCTGGCCGGCAGCCGCCAGGGCAACGAGAAGGAGCGCCTGCGACAGGAGGCGCTGACCTACGTACGGGCGATCGCGGACGCGCAGGCGGCCGGCGCCCGGGTGCCGGAACTCTCCTTCGAACTGCGGAAGCTGGTGGACGAGGCCTAGCCGCCGACCTGCCGCCACGAGCCCTCATCTCTTCCTCCCCTCCCCTCACCAAGGAGCCCCTGATGAACCGCGCCACGAAGACCGCCCTCGCCACCCTGACCCTGCTCTCCCTCGCCGCGCTCACGGCGTGTGGTGGGGACTCCGGTTCGGGCGGGGACTTGGCGGGAAAGCCGTCGGCGACCGCTTCGCAGGAGAAGCAGGCGTCACCTGCGGAACGGCTCAAGCAACTGGTGATCACCAAGGCGGACCTCTCCGGCATGGAGGTCTCCGACGCGGATGTGTCGAACTCCGACTACAGCGAGTACGCCTTCGCCAAGTCCCAGCAGGAGGTCACCGTCGAGAAGCCCGTCTGTGCCCCGCTGGCCTACGCCATGAACCAACTTCCCCTCGGCGAACCGCAGGCCGACCTCACGCGTTCCGTCTCCGAAGGCCTCAACAAGCCGTACACGTACGTGCTGCTCGCGACGTACGAGTCGGGGCGGGCCAAGTCCACCATGACCGACCTGTCCATGGCAGTGGACGCATGCGCCGGCGGCTTCACGGCCAAGGCGAACGGCAACACGAGCACGTACGACTCCGTCACCGCCGAGAAGCCCGTGGCGGAGGCTGGTGAGGAATCCCTCGCATTCCGGTCGACGCTGACGTTCCGGGGCGTCACGCACAGCGTGCACACCCAGGCCGCACGCAGCGGTGACGTGCTCGCCGTGTACTTCTCGGTCGACGGAGCGGCCATCGCAAACGCGAGGCCGAGCGACGCGCAACTGTCGCCGACCGTGGTGAAGGCGCAGAACGCGAAGCTGGCGTGACGGTGTGAGGCCGTTGGCCCTCTTCTTCGCTCGGCGCCGACGGTGCTGCTCGGGGCGGGTTTGCTGCGTCGCCGGTGGCGGGGGGCGCGGGTCGGCGCGGGCTGGGCCCTCCTGGCGGGCTGCTAGCTGTCAGCGCCAGCAGGGCCCAGCGCCGGCCCCAGCCCCACCCCGGGCCGCGCGGCTCTTCCCCTTGCCCTTTTTCCACAACTTCCGCATACGCTCCCGCTCCCGCGCACGGCGCTCCTCGCTGCGAGCACGGCCGGCCCGGTACCGGAGATGTACGCGCAACCAGGCTCGTAGGAGCGGCAGTTCCTGCCCCGAAGGCCGCTGATCAGAAAGATGAACGGCGCCAGCGCGGCAGCCCAGCACACGCCACGGGCCACGACGCGCGCCGCGCGTGGCAGCCTGCCCGTACGGGCCGCGCCGGGGCCCTCGAACCGGCTCGACACCGCCCCGGCCCACCCGACCAGGCTGAGCAGCCCCAGAACGCCCCCGACTGCCCAGGAGCCACCGGGCAGGTCGTACAGCACCGGCGCGACGTGACGCGGGAACCACCGCGTACCCCGACGCCAAGGACCAGCAGCGCCCCGCCCACCACGAGGTACAGCAACAGTCCGACCACGTCCCGCCCCCGGATGCGACCGTGGCTCCTCTCTCGCCCCCCCCCGGTCAAACCCCCTCATACTCCCGATCCCACCTGCTCTGCCGCACGCCACCCCACGTCCCCATCACGACCGCAGCCCCGAAGAGCACCGCGAGCAAACCTCCGTTGGAACTGCTGTCCCTGTCCGCGGTCGGGCCGGCGATGCCTTCAGGGTCGTACCGGACGCGCGTCTCGTCGCCCTTCTCCACCCAGTCCTCGCAGCCGTCGCCCTCCGAGAGCGAGAGCGACGTCTCCTGCCCGTCGACGGAGCGCAGGTCGCAGTGGTTGGTGCCGCTGTCGTCCATGTCGACGACCACGGCTTCGGTCCGAAGGCCCCGGTCCGCCAGGGCTTCCTGAGCACCGGCGCCGGTCCCCAGGAAGCCCATGGCGACACCGGTGATCACAGGAACGATGAGCTGCCAGGCGACCTTCCTCTTCTTGCGCGGCACTCGCCGCAACGCGAGTACCGGGACCAATAGCGTCGCCAGTGGGAGCACGAAGACGGCAAGCAGCAGCCCTGTCGCCCGCGCGACGGCAGGGAGCGGCACGACGGGTCCCAGCCAGGAGAGCCCCAACGAGCCGCCGGCGCACACCAGACTGAACAGCAGCCAACGGCCCCAGTCCACACGCCACCACACGGGCCCGCCGCCGGTGCGGGGTATGTCGTCTGCCCCGTGCCCCCAGCCCCTCAACCGCACCTCGCGTGTCCGATATCACTCTAACGAGCGTGTCATGGCCACGCGGCCGCTTCCTCCAGGCGCCCTTTACGCCCGGCATTGCCCCTCTCCTCAGGGAAGCTCGCTCTGGCGAAACCAACAACCCCCCGACTACCGTCAGACCTCTTGACCGAATCTTTGTCTCACGGGGGAGCTCACTGTGAAGCGCCGTTCTTTGCCCGTTGCCACCGCGCTCGCTGCAACGGCAGCGCTGCTTCTGACGGCCTGCGGCGGCGGGGACGACAAGGCCGACGACAGTGACAAGATCGCGGGAGCGGACACCGGGGGCTCACCGTCGGCCACGGCGCCGAGCGCCGCCGCGTCGGACTCCGCCGACCGCCCGGACGTCACGCTGCCGAAGGACGTCAAGGACGTCTTCGAGAAGTGGGAGACGGGCGACGCGACCAAGGACGCCGTCCTCGCCGACGCGGCACGGGCGCAGACGGCGATGAACGACGCCATCGTGCAGGGCAGGACGGACACGGCGGGTCTGACCTTCTACTACGAGGGCAAGGCGCTGACCACGTCCGTGAAGTGGGTGCAGAAGTGGCTGGACGCCGGAATCACGTACACCGGCACCACCCGGTACTTCGATCCCAAGGTTGAACTCTTCGACGCGAAGTCCGCGGGCGTCTCGTTCTGCGCCGACGAGACGAAGGCCTACAACAAGGAGCGAAAGACCGGAAAGGTCGACAAGTCTCCGGCCACGAGCGATTCCTACGTGCTGTACAACACCCGGCTGGAGAAGAACGACCAGGGCGTCTGGCGTACGACGGACGGCACTTCTGTACGGGGGAGCGAGACATGCGTGCAGTGAGAAAGGCCCGGCTCGTGACGGCGACGGGGGTGCTGGCCGCCACGTGCGTGCTCGCCACGGCCGGCACCGCGGTCGGCAAGGACCCCGGCGGCTCCCAGTTCGACGTCGAGGGCACCAACGACAAGGACAAGGGTCGGACTCTCGAGTCACGGATCGTCTTCACCGGTTCGACCGGAGGGGGCGGCAAGGAGGGCTCGGGGGGATTCACCCCCGCCGAGGACTGGAGCCCACCGGCCTGCTGGTACGAGCCGAAGTGGACTCCGGACGAGTTCGCCGACGAGTTCCGCGAACGCTGGGACATACCCCACGCGAGTGGAGTGGGCGAGGCCTATCGGCTCTCCCAGGACCACTACATCAACGGGGAGCCCTACAAGGACTTCAACAAGGAGGAAGCCGGCAAGGGGATCTGGTGGGACTCGGTCCGCGACGACGACCGCGCCGAAGCGGGTGACCCGGCCGCCTTCGCCTGCGACACCGAGACGTTCTGGGTCGAGAACGGGGAAGCCCCCGAGGTCGAGAACGCCGTGACCCCGGAGATCCTCGCCCAGCTCGCCTACGCCAGGATCAAGGTCCCCGACACCGCGGTCACCCTCGCCCCGGGAGGCACGACGAAGGTCAACCTGCCGACGTGGGCCTGGCTCGACCGGGCCAAGTTCGACGAGGTGTCCGTCACCGCGTCGCTCGACGTGGGCGGCGTGAACATCCAGGCGACCACCACCGCCACCCCGGTCTCCCTCAAGCTGGAGCCGGGCACGCCGGACGCCGAGACCTACCCCGCCTCAGGAGAGTGCGCGATCAACGACGACGGTTCGATCGGCGAGCCCTACACGAAGGGCAAGGCCGACCGGACCCCGCCCTGCGGCATCAAGTACCTCCGCAGCTCCGGAGACGGCTCGTTCGACCTCCAGGCGACGGTCACGTGGGAGGTCGCCTGGACGGGCTCGGGAGGAGCGGGCGGCGATCTGCCCGACGGGACGTTCGGGAACGGCCAGGAGGTCGTCGTACAGGAGATCCAGGCGGTCAACCGTTGAAAGCAGAACAGCGAGAGCGCATGCGAGGGGAAGGGCCACTGTGGGCGACCCGGATCTGACGGTCGACTACGACTTCCTCGCGGACTGTGAGCGCAAGCTCGGCCAGCTCAAGAAGACGTTCGAGGACATCGAGAACCGCCGCGACGACATGAAGGAGCACTGGGGCTCCGGTCTCATCGCCGGGGCCATGGAGGACTTCGTCGACAACTGGGACGACTACCGCACCAGGCTCATCGAGTCCATCGAATCGGTCGGCAAGCTCGTGGCCGGCAGCAAGAAGGCCTTCGAGGACCTCGACAAGCAGCTGGCCGAGGCCAACAAGAAGAAGCAGAAGAAGTGACGCCGTGACACCGACATCCAAGCGCCGTCCGGTGGACTGGCAGCCGCTGTGCGCATCCGATCCCGTTCCCGGCGATCCGGAGGAGATCCGTTCCGAGGTCAAGCACATGGTCTCGGTGGCCAAGAAGCTCCGGGACCAGGCCAAGAACCTCAAGGCGATCAGCGACGACGAGACCCTCAAGGGCAAGTACGTAAAGACCTTGCGCGACGAGTCATCCACGCTGGAGAAGCACATGCGGGAGGTGGCCGGACGGTACGAGCGGGTGCACGGCCACCTGACCAAGTGGTCGAACGAACTGGAGGACTTCCAGAGCGACGCCGACAAGCTCCTGCGCCAAGCCAAGGAGAAGCAGGCTGAGGTCGAGGCCGACAAGGCCAAGAAGGACGCCCCGGAGGACAAGGACGTCTCGCAGGGGTCCCCCAGCGGCGCCAGTCCCTTCGACGACCCCCTTCAGCCGTACCGAAGGACCCTGGACTCCCTCACCGGCAACCGGACCACTCGCGCCAACCACTACGCCGGGAAGATCCGCGACGAGATCGACGACGTGATCGAGGACTCGTGGTGGGACGACGTCAAGGGCTGGGTCCACGATCACGCGGACGGAATCAAGGCCTTCATCGATGTTCTCGGCTGGGTCGCGACAGCGGCAGGCTTCCTGGCGCTCGCCATTCCCGGCTTGAACTTGCTTGTCCTCGGCATCGCGGCGCTGACGATCGGGCTCAGACTCCTGCTGGTGGCATCAGGCGACGCCACCTGGACAGATGTCATCTTCGACGTCGTGGGTGGGCTCCTCGTCGTGGGCGGCCTCGGGGCGGCCGCGAAGCTCGCCAGCGGCGCCAAGGCCACCGTGGGCGCTGCTCAGGGCGCCCGGACCGCCGGCCTGCGGCAAGGGCTCAGGGGCGTCAAGAGCACCCTGGACGACACCGGACGGTTGATGACCAAATTGCCGGAAGGGCCGGGGCGGCAGGCCCTCGGAGCGGCCCGTAACGCGATGCGTAAGTCCATCTCTCAGAACGTCGGACTGGTCGCCAAGGGGCCCCTGAGGGTCAGCCCGTTGTCGACGCTGGTGCACCTCGGCGACAAGGAGATGGCCGGCATGGCGAAAATGCTGCAGGCGAACAAGGCTGCCTTCCCGGCGGCCGCGGGGGCTGCGGCGGATAAGGCGTACAAGTCCTATCAGGCAGGCCTCGGCGTCGCCTGGACCGGCATGGGGATGGACGTCGTGGACAAGACGCTGGGCAAGAGCGACCTGACAAGCTGGACCAAGGAGGAGTTCGGAACCGGCGAGAAGCCGTACAACGCGGCGTACTCAGACTGGAAGGACAACACCCTGAAGCCCGCCGCCGACACCCACTGGTGAGGAATGACCATGGACCTGAACTCGGCGCAACGCATTACCGAGGCCGAAGCCGCCCGCACCGGGCTCGGTACCGGCCCCAACCGTCGGCTCCGGCTGACGCTGATCATCGGAATGCCACTATTCCTCCCGGTGTTGGGGATTATGATCCTGGTGCCGAAGTCAATGATGAATGGCGTGCTCTACGTTTATGAGGCCGGAATCATCGGCTGCCTCCTGCACTACGTCTGGGTCTTCGCGAAGTACCCCCGTCACGCGAGCCGTCCGCCCTACCTCACCCGGGACCTCGCCATGGGCGGCGGCTTCTTCCTGCCCTCGCTCTTCTTCGGTTTCTGGCCGGGCATGATCGCCGCCCCGGCGTGGGCGCTTTTCGTAGGCGTTACCTATGCCGTGGAAGTGACACGGGGGCGCAATGACCACCGCTGAGCACCGCCGGCCCCCGAACGGTTTCAACCTGGTGCCGCCCCCCGGCTGGGACGTGATTCCGCTGCACACGGGCACCAAGGAAGCGATGGACCACATCGTCCGCAAGGCCGTCGCACAACTGCCCGTGGGCTTCCCCAAGGACGACATTCCGAAGGCACGGCTGAAGCTCACCCAGGAGATGAAGAAGGTCGTCCGCCGGGCCAGGGCCAAGGGGGGAATGACCCTCTACCTCCCCACCGAACGCGTTCATGGCGTCGCATTGCCCGTTTCGATCGTGGCCTCCGAGCCGATCGAGATTCCGCGCATCAGGCCCGACAGCGGCCCGGAAGCGGTCCTGGCCGCGCTCGCCTCCGTGACTCCGGGTGCCGAGACGCGGACGCTCGACGACACCGCGGCCCTGCGCTCGGAGCGAGATGTACCCGCCGACCCGGCCAAGGGCGTCGATGTCGCTCACCGCCAGGTCGAGTACTTCGTTCCGGTCCCGGACAGCGCCCTCGATCAGTACCTCGCCTTCTCCTTCAGCGCCCTGATCGCGCCCGGCTCGGATCTCGCCTTCTATGACACCCTCGTGGAATTGTTCGATGCCGTGATGGGCACCTTCCGCTGGAGCTACGCCTGAAGGCCCTCTCTGTCGCGCCCCCGAAGAAAGAGAGCAGTCATGTCCGAAGGCACCCTGTGGAGCAGCGATCTCGGCGCCCCGCTCCACATCGACACGGATGCCAACCCCGACCTCTGGGGCTATTTTCACCTCCAGATCGACAAGAAAAATTTCAAGGAATGGCTGGACCTGCACCTGACCGGCCTGGCCGCCATCCACGACATCGAACTCACCCGCAAACTACGCCGCTTCCACAAGAGCTTCTACGAGCAGTTGATCGTCACGCTCCGGGACAAGCTTCAGGCCGAAGAGGCGTTCATCTACCATCCCGTTCCGCTGACCTACATGCCACTGGTGATGCACGCCACCCGCCTCCACTGCGAGTCCCCTGACCCGGCCTCCTGCGAGGGAGCCACCGCGTTCACGGTGCCGCACCCGGAGATCCCTGAGTGGCAGCAGCGAACCGGCAGCATTCCGTTCGCCTCTCCGTACCTGGGCGCGGACGGGGTCCGGGTCACCCGCTCCTACCCCGCGGACAGCACCCTCATGATGACCGCCGTCACGTACCACTGGCACACCCCGCCCGGCCTCCCCGACGTCGTACTCCGCGGGCACCACGACGATCCGGAAGTGATCGCCGCGGCCATGGAACCCCTGGACGACTTCGCGCGAACGCTGCGGCTTCCCGGGGCGGCTCATTGACCGGCCCCGATGGATACGCCCTTCGGCCTCCCGCGGCGAATCGCCGCCCAGCTCGTACCCAGTGGCGGAACCGGCCCCGTGATCGATACGGTCAGTGAGCTTGCCCCCAACGCCCACAGGGACCGGAGTGCCGTATGAGTGACCTGACTCTCGACGACACCATCTTCCAGCACCTGAAGGAGACGTTCGGCTCCATCAGCGACCGCATGGAGGCCACCCGCCGTACCCTGCGCGGCGCCGATGCATCAGCGGTCGGAGAGGCGAGCCTCGTCGAGGACGTGCAGGACTTCGCCGACGAGTGGGGCTACGGCATCAAGCAGCTCGGCAAGCACACGCAGGGCGCCGTGAAGATGATCAACCACATCGGCGACACCTTCGGCAAGCTCGACCTGGACCTCGCCGAGTCGCTCAAGGCCGCCAAGGCGAAGAAGGGCAAGTAGACGTGGCCGGCACGCGTCCCGCGTTCCCGAACATAGGCTGGGACCCGACTCCCGGAGACGTCGAGGACACTCGCGAGCTCGCCAAGAAGCTCGGCAGTCTCGCCAGTGACCTGGGCACGGCGGTGAAGGAACTCGAACGCATCGAGTGCGGCGCCTGGAAGGGCAAGACCGCTATCGCCTTCACCGAGTACATCGGCGAAGACGTCACCCCGCTCATCCGCAAGAGCTTCGAGTCCTTCGACAAGGCCTCCCGTGCGCTGCATCGCTGGTCCAACGAGCTGAAGGACTTCCAGGACGAGGCCAACCGGCTCGAGAAGTCCGCCGGGACCAAACTCGACGAGAAGGCCGACGCCGAGGCGAAGGCCGACGGCAAGGGAAGTAAGGAACTCGGCGAGGCGTCCAGCGCCGTCGACGGCGTCATCCAGAAGGTCCACGACCTCGAGGAGCGCTTCAAGGAGGCCGCTCGCCGTATCGGCAAGGAGCTGGACAAGGCCGGTGACATCGCCCCCAACGAGCCCGGCTTCTGGGACAAGCTCGGCAAGGGCATAGCCGACGCCTGGGATGCCACCGGCGACTGGCTGAAGGAGCACGCGGATCTGATCAAGGCGATCGGCGACGTGCTCAGCGACATCACGGCGGTCCTGGGCATGCTGGCCATCGTGACCCTTCCGTTCCCGCCCCTATCGGCGATCTTCGGCACGGCCGCGCTGATCGGCGCCGGGCTGTCCCTGGCAACGCACGGCGTGGCGAAGGCGGCAGGTGCCGACGTCAGCTGGGCACAACTCGGCCTCGACGCCGTGGGCCTGCTGCCGGGCATCGGCATGTTCGGCAAGGGGGTCAAGGTGGTGGGAGCGGGCAAGGCGGCCGCCACCGCGAGCAAGCTGGGCAAGGGCTTCGAGGCCACCAGTGTGGGAAGAGCGCGCGTCTTGCTGTCCTTCGGCGGGGAGTCCACCCACTTGCAGGGCGGGCTGGGCAAGGCGGGCCTGGTGAAGATCGGTGGCTTCTCCGACGAGGTGTACGAGGTGGCGCACTCGACGAGCGGCCTCATGTCGCGGATGGGCGGTCTCTCCGTCGCCGGATACCACCAGGGACAATTGATCGGGACCAAGGGCGCGAACTTCATCCCAGGAGTGAACCTCGAACCGTTCAGTGCGGCGGGAATGGCTTTGGACGCCGGGCTCAAGGTCGCGCCGAAGATCTATGGACATGTGACCGCCGACTGACTCGCTGTAGGAGAACACCATTCTCACGTTCGCCGCGGAGGAGGAATGACGCCCATGAACCTCTGGCTCCCCCCAGCCGGTGAGACTCTCCTCGCTCGCGCTCCGGTTACGTTCGCCTCCGGTGCGGCCATGCGCGTCAAAGGAATGCGCTGGTTCCGCGACACAGAACGCAGGGATATTCAGGGCCAGTTGGCAGGCTGGCCTGAGGGGCCGACCTACACGGCCCGGTCGGCGCCGGGGGCGAGCGGGCTGAACGCCCTCAAGGGCACGGCGATCGCCGCGGGAACCCTGGTGTGGGGCGCGCTCTCCTCGCAGGGAGGTGGCGTCGGTGGTCCGGCAGGCCGTACCGGTGCTGATAAGTCTCACGATCACTCGGACGAGGTCGAGGACTTCCCCGTCATCTGGGCCGCCCCGGACACGACTGCTCGCACCCTGCCCTGGCGGCTGGATCCGGACCGGTCTCCTCCGGCGCACTACCGCACCCACGCGGTGATCACCGACCTCCGACTGGTGATCGTGGGCTTTCCGTACGTGAAGGGGAATGACTCCCTCATCAACGACGAATTCCTGTGGGACACCTCTCGGTCCACCATCGCGAGCGTCGAGTTGCGTGACTTCAAGACCGACCACGACGTCAAGATCGTGTTTACGGACGGTTCCTGGACCCGGCTCGGCAGCGTGAAAAGGGAGAGGCTGACTCGGTACCTTGTCGAACCGCTTGATTTCATCCCGTTGGACTCACTCGCATCAGCTCAGCGGGAGACCGCGGAGCGATTCGCCTCCGCGCAAGCACCGGATGCCCAGCCGCCCCTCGTCAAGCAGAACCCCTGCGGTTGCTTTCGGGTCGAAGTGCTGGCTCCCAGCACGGTCGACCCCTTCTTTGGGCACCCCGGTCGGCACACGGTGATGAATTCGGCCGGTGTCGAACTCAAGCTGACCGAGTACCACCCGGACGACTTCCTGACCTGACGCCCGCCGCGCCCTGGATGAGAACGGCCGACAACGCCTTATGAGCTCCGCAACGCCCCCTCCGCACGCCATCCCCGCAACAGCGGGCCTTCCACCCCTCTGGTTCATCGCTCCGGAGGGGTTCTTCGCCCTCCCCATCGCCGCCACCCCCGAGGAGCGTTTGGAGGGCGCCTCGGCATTCGTGCGCGAGCTGTACTCACGCGGCGACGAGGAGACTTGGGGCCCTGCCGCCCCGTACTACGCGGGGATCGCGGAGATGATGGGAGCCTCCGGTCTCTCCTACGCCGCCATGGGATTGTTCTCCACCGCTGAGGAAGACGGCACGTCGCATGGCGAGGTGCAGCGGTACGAACCTGCCGACGGTGTCGCGCAGTGCGCTTTCACCGTGGGGATCATCCCCACGGACCAAGCCGGCGCCGACACCGATGTCGTGGCCCAAGGCATACTCGCGGTCCTCACCGGTGACCCGTACAACAACGCCATCTGGGTCGATCTCCCCTGCGGTCCCGCCGTCTCATCCATCACACTGCGCGAATACACACTCAGCCCGGAGATGGCAGCGAACCCGGAGGAAACAAAGCTGCTCACCGGCCAGATCCAGGTGCACGTCCCGTTCCCGACCGGACCGTACACCGCGGTGTTCACCCTCTACACGGCCTCCATGGACCACTGGACGGAGATCTACCGCCTGATGTCAGCCGTTCTCCAAACGCTCTCTTTTCATGATCCGGCCGACGACCACGGCTGAGGCGAGCTGCTCGTCACGCTGGTATTCGTCGTCGTACGCCCCGAGGAGGCCCTCGGGCTCACCGTCGCGGCGGTGCTCGCGCTGGCGGTTCTGGTGCTGGGCCTGCCCAGGGCCCTCCTTATGCGCCGCCGGGAGCGCGCCGAACCGCGTGCCGCCGCCGACGGTCTGGCCTCGGCCTTCAGCGCCGGGGCTGTGCCGCTTCCCGTGCGCTACGGGCTGGCCGAGGCGGACACCGCGGGGGCGGGCGAGGCGGGCCCCAGGGGTTGGGACGCCGGGCCGTCGCGCGCGGGTGCTCTGGCGGTCGGGCGGGAAACGCTGCGGTTGCGGGGTGCGGACGGAGCAGCCCTCGATCTACCGCTCGACGACGTCGCGGGCGTGGCGCTCGTGCCCAGCGGTGTGGCGTGGGTGGCCAACACGGTGGACGTGCTGCTCAACTCCGGGGCAGGGATCGAGTGTCGGTCTCCAGAAGCGGTAGCCATCATGGACGCGTTCGGCCGTGCCGGTGTGCACGTACTTGAGTCTTAGGTGAGAGGAGCCGACGTGGCGTCCAGGAGCGACCAGCGCGCGGCAGCGGAGCGTCTCGGAGTGCACGCCGAGGCGAGTGAGTGGTGCACGATCGACAAGATCCCCCAGCCTCCCGCGGACGTACTCCAGGCCGCTGGAAATCCCCCGCTCCGGCCGGGAAGACTGCGGCCCCTGGGCATGGTCGGTGCGGCGCTCGCCGTGCTGTTCGCGCCGCTCGTCATGCTGTTGTCCCTTCTGTCCGATGCGGAGGAAGCGCTGAAGCGGGCCCTCGCCACGAAGGCCGAGAAGGAGCGGCTGCGGGCCAAGGACGCCGACGACAAGCGCCGGGACGCCCTCGTCGCCGAGCGCGGGCTGGACGGGGTCTTCGACGGGAACTGGGACGGCGACGCAGGCCGGTTCCTGCTGGGCTGGTACGGCCGGTCCCCTCACCCTGAGCGGCTCGTCCTCGCGGTGGACGACGGGATCGTTCTGGCGGCTCCGCCGCGACGCGTCTCCGTCGGGAAGGAGAAGCACATGCGGGTCGTCGCCCGCCTCTCCGCCTCCGAGGCCGTCCTCGTCGACCCGTTCAACGGTGAGTTCGACACCCGAATCGTCCTGATCCGCTTCCGGGACCGCTCCTGGCTGCGCCTGGGGACGGTCGAGCCGCGCAGTGCGCTGCACAGGTACCTTCTCCGCCAGCCCCTCGCCGACAGCTGACCCGCCCGGCGTACCGGGCGGGTCGCCGTGTCGGGGCTACTTGCTCCGCGCCTGCTTCGCCAGTTCCTCGTCGATCTGCTCGAACTTGTCCGCGGCCGTGGTCAGGTAGTCGCCCATGCCGTCGAGGCCGTCGAGCGTGTCCTTCGCGCCCTTGGTGAACTCGTCGAAGTTGTCGTCGAAGGCCTTCGAGGAGGACTTCGTGACATAGCCCGACTCGACCAGGTTCGCGATGTACTTGCGGAGGCCGTCGAGCTTCTCCTGGAGCTTTTCCTTCTCCTTCACGACATGCTTGGCCGCATCCCGCATGTCCTGGTATGTGATGTCAAGGTCTTTGGCCATGAAGCCGCTTCCTCTCACAACGCCGCAGGGCCAACCCCCGTGGCTCCTTCTTTGCGGATCGAACCGGCGCACCGGTCAGACCGGTCGTATGTCACGACCGGTGTGATCGTCCGCTCTTGAGGCAGCAGCTTACGGGTGAGGCCGTTGGTGTCACATCCCTGCGTTGCCTTCGGGAACGTCCGGTCACCTCCCTGTTGCCGGACCGCGACACCCAGCGGATATCGTCGCCTGGACTGTGAGCCGTGGTGTGGAAGCGGCTCCAGGGGCTCGCCTGGGGAGGACAAGCGTGCGACTGACCCTGACCGTCGTCGACCCGTTCGGCGGTGGCACCGCCGACGTCGTGCTCGACGCCGATCCAGAGTCCACCGTGGGGGACATCGCCGAGGAGCTGGCCAAGCAGGTCGGCGTCGCGGGAGCGCAGGTCATCCCCATCGGGCAGCAGCGTCAGGCGCCGGCGAGCGGCGCGCCGCTCGTCTACGTCGACGGGTACGCCGTCGATCCATCCGCCACCGTGGTCGGCTCGCCGCTGCGCGAGGGCGCCGTCGTCTCCCTCCAGGATCCGTCCGGGTGTCTGCCCGGAGAGCCCACCGGGCTGGTGGAGTTGCGGATCGTCGGCGGGCCGGGGGCCGGGTTCGTGCACCGGCTCGGCGTCGGGAAGTACGACATCGGCAGCGGAGCGGCGTCGTACGTCCGGATCGACGATCCCGAGGTCGACTCGCGCGCCCTCACCCTCTCCGTGTCCACCGACGGCACCTGCAAGGTCGCCGTGCACGCCGAGAAGGAAGAGGTCACCCTCGACGGCGAGTCCATGAAGGACCGGGACGGTGACGAGTGGCCGCTCGGCGCGCAGATAGCCGTCGGCAACTCGCTCGTCGAACTGGCCCGGTACTCGCCTCCCAACGCCGCTCTGAAGTGGTCCGAGGACGGGGTGGGGCTGGACTACAACCGGCCGCCGCGGCTGCGTCCGCCGGAGCGGCAGACGAACTTCCGGCTGCCCTCGCCGCCCCGCGAGTACGAGGCACGGCCGCTGCCCTGGCTGATGGCGCTGACCCCGCTGGTGGGTGCGGTGGTGGCCGTGGCGGTCTTCGGGCGCTGGTACTACCTGATCATGGCGGGTCTCAGCCCCATCCTGCTCTTCGCCAACTACTTCAACGACAAGAAGCACGGGCGCAAGTCCCACGCCAAGCAGGTCAAGGAGTACGAGGAGCAGAAGGCCCGGATCGAGAAGGACGCGCAGGACGCGCTCGTCACCGAGCGGACCGACCGGCGGCACGCCATTCCCGATCCGGCGGTCGTGCTGTCCGTCGGGACGGGGCCGCGGACGCGGTTGTGGGAGCGGCGGCGGACCGACCGTGACCATCTCCTGCTGCGCTTCGGCACCGGGCAACTGCCCTCCGAGGTCGTCCTCGACGACCCCGAGCAGGACGACCACCGCCGCCAGGTCACCTGGAAGATCGAGGACGCGCCCGTCGCGCTCTCCCTGCGTTCCCTCGGCGTCATCGGCGTCGCGGGCCCCGGGGACTCCGCCCGGTCGCTCGGACGCTGGGCGGTCGCGCAGACGGCCGCGCTGCACAGCCCCATGGACGTGCAGTTCTACGTGCTGAGTGAGAACTCGGCGCAGCCCGGGTGGGACTGGGTGCGCTGGCTGCCGCACTCCCGGCCCTCCGGCGGTCAGGACGTCAACGTCCTCATCGGGACCGACGCCGAGACCGTCGGCGCCCGCATCGGCGAGCTGACGCAGATCCTCGACGCCCGCAAGAAGGCCGCCGAGCAGAAGGGCGGCGGCGGGCCGGGGACGAGCTTCAGCGACCCGGACATCGTCGTCGTCTGGGACGGGTCGCGTCGGCTGCGGTCCCTGCCGGGTGTCGTGCGGCTGCTGCGTGAGGGGCCGGCGGTGTCGATGTTCGCCGTGTGCCTCGACTCCGAGGAGCGGTTCCTGCCGGGCGAGTGCCAGGCGTTCGTCGTCGCCGAGCCCAAGGCGGAGGACCCGGAGCGGCAGGAGAGCGGACCGCAGGCCGCCGCCCAGCAGACGCCCGGTGGGTTCCCGTCGTTCCAGGCCTGGCACGGCAACGCGGCCGCCGAGCCCGAACAGCGGGCCCGCACAGAGAAGTTGCGGCTGCGGGTCGAGGAGGCCGGGGTCGAGCGGATCACGGACGTGCGGCCCGACTTCGTCACGCCCGCGTGGTGTCTGCGGCTGACGCGCTCGCTGTCCGCGCTGCGCGACATCAGCGGCGAGACCGAGGACTCCGCGCTGCCCGGCGCCAGCCGGCTGCTCGACGTGCTCCAGCTGGAGCCGCCGACATCCGACGCGATCAGCGCGCGGTGGCGGATGGGCGGGCAGTCGACGATGGCCGTCATCGGTGAGTCGTACGACGGTCCCTTCGGCATCGACATGCGCAAGGACGGACCGCACGGCCTGATCGCCGGTACGACCGGTTCCGGTAAGTCCGAGCTGCTGCAGACGATCGTGGCCGCGCTGGCCGTCGCGAACACGCCCGAGAACATGACCTTCGTCCTCGTCGACTACAAGGGCGGGTCCGCGTTCAAGGACTGCGTGAAGCTGCCGCACACCGTCGGCATGGTCACCGACCTCGACGCCCACCTCGTGGAGCGGGCCCTGGAGTCGCTGGGCGCCGAGCTGAAGCGGCGGGAGCACATCCTCGCCGCCGCCGACGCCAAGGACATCGAGGACTACCAGGATCTGGTCAGGAGAGATCCCTCGCACGCTCCGGTGCCGCGGCTGCTCATCGTCATCGACGAGTTCGCGTCCATGGTGCGGGACCTGCCCGACTTCGTCACCGGTCTCGTGAACATCGCCCAGCGAGGGCGTTCCCTCGGCATCCACCTGCTGCTCGCCACCCAGCGGCCCAGCGGTGTCGTCTCCCCCGAGATCCGCGCCAACACCAACCTCCGCATCGCGCTGCGCGTGACCGACGGCGGCGAGTCGAGCGACGTCATCGACTCGCCGGAGGCGGGGCACATCTCCAAGAACACCCCGGGCCGCGCCTACGTGCGCCTCGGTCACTCCTCCCTGGTCCCCTTCCAGTCGGGCCGCGTGGGTGGCCGTCGGCCCGGCGCCGCGGACCCGGCCGCGCTCGCCCCCTGGGTCGGCGCGCTGGGCTGGGAGGACCTGGGCCGGGCCGCGCTGACCAAGCCGAAGGCCGAGTCGCGCGAGGACGACGAGATCACCGACCTCAAGGTGCTCGTGGACGCGGTACGCGACGCGAACCGGTCGATGGGCATCCCCGCCCAGCACAGCCCCTGGCTGCCGGCGCTGGACGAGATGCTGCTGCTGGACGCCATCGAGGTCCCGGTCCTCGCCGGCGCCGCCCCGGGCAAGCTGCCACCGGCCCCGTACGGCATCGAGGACCTGCCCTCCGACCAGGCCCGCCGCCCGGTCGTCGTCGACTTCGCGACCTTCGGGCACCTGATGATCGGCGGCGCCCCGCGCAGCGGCCGCTCCCAGGTGCTGCGGACCATCGCGGGCTCGCTGGCCCGCACCCACTCCACCGCCGACGTCCACCTCTACGGCATCGACTGCGGCAACGGCGCCCTCAACGCGCTGACCCGGCTGCCGCACTGCGGCGCGGTCGTCAGCCGCAACCAGACCGAGCGGGTGGTCCGGCTCGTCAACCGGCTCAAGGGGGAGATGGACCGCCGCCAGAACCTGCTGGCCGACAAGGGCTTCGCCGACATCGGCGAGCAGCGGGCCGCGGTGACCGAGGACGAGCGGCTGCCGCACATCGTCGTGCTCCTCGACCGCTGGGAGGGCTGGGTGCCGACCCTCGGCGAGGTGGACCACGGGGCGCTGACCGACGAGTTGCAGACGATGATGCGCGAGGGCGCGAGCATCGGCATCCACCTGGTCCTGACCGGTGACCGCACCCTCCTCGTGGGCCGCATCGCGACCCTCACCGAGGACAAGTACGGTCTGCGCCTCGCCGACCGCAGCGACTTCGCCTCGCTCGGCATCCCGGCCCGCAAGGTCCCCGAGGAGATCCCGCCGGGCCGCGCGTTCCGCAACGAGGCGGGTACGGAGACGCAGTTCGCGCTGCTCTCCGAGGACACCACCGGTCAGGGCCAGGCGGCGGCGATCACCGCGATCGGCGAGGCCGCGGCGGCGCGCGACGCCGAAGTGCCGCGCGCCCGCCGCCCGTTCCGCGTCGACAGCCTGCCCAGCCGGATCACCTTCCCCGAGGCCTGGGAGCTGCGCGACCCGGAGGCGTCCCGCTCCAAGCTGTGGGCGCTGATCGGCATCGGCGGCGACGAGATCGTCGGCTTCGGCCCCGATCTCGCCGACGGCGTACCGTCGTTCGTCATCGCGGGACCCGCCAAGTCCGGCCGCTCCACCGTCCTGATGAACGTCGCCCAGTCGCTCCTCGCCCAGGGCACCCGCCTGGTCGTCGCCGCGCCCCGCCAGTCGCCGATGCGTCAACTGGACGGCGCGGACGGCGTACTGAAGGTCTTCACCGGCGACGACATCGACGAGGACGAGTTCGAGGAGCTGATCGACCAGGCCAGCCTGGAGGAGCCGATCGCCGTCCTGATCGACGACGGCGAGATCCTGGAGGACTGCGACGCCGAGAGCCAGATGAAGAAGATCGTCTCCCGGGGCGCCGAACGCGGCCTCGCCCTCGTCATCGCCGGTGACGAGGAGGACGTGTGCAGCGGCTTCTCCGGCTGGCAGGTCGACGCCAAGAAGGCCCGCCGCGGCATCCTGCTCTCCCCGCAGGAGTCCTCCAGCGGCGACCTCATCGGCCTGCGTGTCTCCCGCGCCATGGTCGGCGGCCCGGTGGCGCCGGGCAAGGGCATGCTGCACCTCGGCGACGGGGAGCTGCGCACGGTGGTGGTACCGGGTTGAGCGGCGGCCCGGCCGCGGCGCCGGGACGCGGAGGGCGGACGCGGTTACCCGACCTTCGACAACCGCGCCTTCGGCCGCCCCGAGTCCTCGCTGTCGGACTCGTACCGGAGGTCGTCGCCGACCGGGGTGAGGAGCACGGTGTGGCGGGCCTGGTTGCAGACGTCGCGGTTGCCCTCGGCGCCCACGGCGCTCGCGACGACCTGCTTCTCGGTCACCTTCTTCAGGGTCAGTACGTCGTCGCAGGTGCCGCCGAAGAGGTCGGTGTGGCGCAGGGTGCCCAGCCGGGCGCCGACCGCGGCCTCGCGGACGGTCAGGCGGAAGGTGCCGAGGGGCAGGTTGCCCTCGACCGCGACGGCCTGGCCCTCCCAGGTGCCCAGGTAGCGGCCGGGGACGGGCCGGCCGCCCCCGTCGGAACCGGGCTCCGACGGCGCGGTCGCCGACGGGTTGCGGCCGCCGTCGTCGGCGTTGTCGTCGCTGCCGCCGCCCGGCAGCAGTTCGAGGACGAAGACCGATCCGACCGTCACCGCGGCCATCGCACCGGCCACCGCGAGGGCCACCGTGCAGCTGATCCGGCGGCCGCGCCGCCCCTCGCCCTCCCGGGTGGAGGTGGCCGCGACGGAGACGGACAGCTTGCCGGGTGCGGGAGACGGAGGGCGGTCACCGTCGCGCGGCCCCGGCACGTTCGCCGCCGGGGCCGAAGGCGCCACCGTCGGCGTGGGCATCACCGGCGCCGGCCCGAAGACGCCGGGGTCCGCCGCGCCGCCGTCCGCGCCCGCCGCACCGCCGCTCGCACCCGCCGCACCGCCGCTCGCGTCCCCCGCACCGCCGCTCGCGTCCGGCGCTCCGACCGACGGGCTGCTGAAGCCGACGGGCCCCGACACCGGCCCCGGCTTCGACGCGTCCGCCGCCTCCAGGTTCAGCAGCTGTACGGCGCTCCGGCTGACCCGCTCCACCAGCGCCCCGGGCAGCCAGCCGCCGGTCACCAGGCGGGCCGCGCCCTCGGGGGCCAGGCGCCGGGCGACCTCGACGGGGGCCGGGCGGGCGGCCGGGTCCTTGGCCAGGCAGGCCGCGACCAGGTCACGCAGGTCCCCGTCCAGGTCGTCGAGCCGCGGCTCCTCGTGGACGACCTTGTAGAGCAGCGCGGCCGAGGAGTCCCCCGGGAAGGGCGGCGTGCCCGTCGCCGCGAACGCGAGGACGGCACCCAGCGAGAACACGTCCGCCGCGCCCGTCACGCCCTTGCCGAGGATCTGCTCGGGCGACATGTAGCCGGGCGAGCCGACCGAGACGCCGGTCGAGGTCAGGGAGGCGGTGCCGTCGGTCGCCCGGGCGATGCCGAAGTCGATCAGGAGGGGGCCGTCGAGGGTGAGGAGGACGTTGGAGGGCTTCACGTCCCGGTGGACGAGGCCCAGTTCGTGCACCGCGGTCAGCGCCTCGCCCAGGCCCGCGCCGAGCGCCCGTACCGAGTGGACGGGCAGCGGGCCGCCGTCCGCGACGGCCGCCGTGAGGGACGGACCGGCGGCGTAGGCCGTGGCGACCCACGGCACCCGGGCCTCGGGGTCCGCGTCCAGTACGGGCGCGGTCCAGGCGCCGCCGACCCTGCGCGCGGCGTCCACCTCGCGCCGGAACCGGGCCCGGAACTCCTCGTCCAGCGCGAAGTGCGGGTGCACGATCTTGACGGCGACCGTGCGGCCACCGGCGCTGCGGCCCAGGTAGACCCGGCCCATGCCGCCGGACCCCAGCCGGCCGAGCAGCCGGTAGGGCCCCACGGCGGTGGGCTCGTCGACTTCGAGCGGCCGCATGGCGTCCACCCCTCCCCCGTCAGCAGGTACGCCAGTCCCTGGGAGCAGGGTAGTGGGCGGCCCCCGCGCGGGGTCCGGCGCGGATCAGGGGCGCAGCAGCTCCACGTTCACGTCCGCCGGGAAGCCCGTGGTGGGACCGACCCGGCGGGCGAACTCGGTGACCGCCTCCAGCTGCGGGGCGCCGAAGCGGAAGTCGAGGGTGGTGAAGTACTTCGCGAGGGTCTCCTCGTCGAAGGCCTCCCAGCGGGCCGCCTGCTCGGCGACCTTGTCGACCTCCTCCAGGGAGAGGTTGCGGGAGGCGAGGAACGCCTCGTGCACCTTGCGGGTGAGCACCGGCTCCCGCTCCGCGTAGTCCCGGCGCGCCGCCCAGACCGCGAAGACGAACGGCAGGCCGGTCCACTCCTTCCACAGCGCGCCGAGGTCGTGCACGTCGAGGCCGTAGCGCGGGCCGTCGATCATGTTGGCGCGCAGGGCCGCGTCACCGATCAGGACGGCCGCGTCCGCCTCCTGCATCATCAGGCTCAGGTCGGGCGGGCACGTGTAGTAGTCGGGCTGGACGCCGAAGCGCTCGGCGAGCAGGAGCTGGGCGAGGCGTACGGAGGTGCGCGAGGTCGAGCCGAGGGCGACCCGGGCACCGTCCAGGCGGTCCAGCGGGACCTGCGAGACGATCACGCAGGACATCACCGGTCCGTCGCACCCGACAGCGATGTCGGGGAAGGCGACGAGGTCGTCGGCGTTCTTGAGGAATTCGACCAGGGTGACGGGGCCGATGTCGAGATCACCGCGCACCAGCTGCTCGCTGAGCTTCTCCGGGGTGTCCTTCGTCAGCTCGAAGTCGAGGAGCGTGCCTGTTCTCGCGAGCCCCCAGTACAGGGGCAGGCAGTTCAGGAACTGGATGTGGCCGACGCGCGGCCGGGTGCGAGAATTGTCCACATCGCGAGGCTAGACCTCCCCCCGGATCCGTCCGCCGCCGCCCCCCGGCGTCAGCCGAACGGCGGAGGTGTTCAAACGTCCGGGTGAAGTGATCTTGACCTCTGTTGCGCTGGGGTGGCCGCGTGCTAGGCTCACAGCAAGTTGCAGTTTGGTTTCCCTTGCAGTACAGAGCCTGCGGAGCATGTGACCGCGGGCTCTCGTCGTTCTCAGACGTATGCAGTTGTGCGGAATTTCCGTCTTCACATTTGCTGGTTCTGGAGCAGGGCAACCCTTTGGGCCCAAGGAGGGCTTATGGCTACCGGAACCGTGAAGTGGTTCAACGCCGAAAAGGGCTTTGGTTTCATCGCCCAGGAAGGCGGCGGCCCGGACGTCTTCGTCCACTACTCCGCGATCAACGCTCAGGGATTCCGTTCCCTCGAGGAGAACCAGCAGGTGTCCTTCGACGTCACGCAGGGTCCGAAGGGCCCGCAGGCGGAGAACGTCACTCCTGTCTGATTGACAGCAGTACCCAAGGAGCCCCGCGCCGTCTCGGCGACGGGGCTCCTGCCCTTTCCCGGGCCGACCGGGGCGGCTGTCAGTGCCCGCCACTAGGGTCCCGCCATGACTGACGCCGCCTTCGTGACCACCACCCGGACGTTCTACGACGCCATCGCCGAGGACTACGCGGACCACCACCGCTCCACCGGCGCCGGCACCGCGCTCGACCGCGCCCTCATGGCCGCCTTCGCCGAGCTGGTGGGGCCGGACGGGCAGGTGGCCGACCTCGGCTGCGGGCCCGGTCGTGTCACCGCACACCTCGCCTCGCTGGGCCTGCGGGTCTTCGGCCTGGACCTGTCCGCGTCCATGCTCGCGATCGCGCGCCGGGAGAACCCGGGGCTGCGGTTCGAGCAGGGTTCGATGCTGGAGCTGGACCTGCCCGACGGCGCCCTCGCGGGGGCCGTCTCCTGGTACTCGTCGATCCACACCCCGGCCGAGCGGCTGCCGGACCTCTTCGGGGAGATCCGGCGCGTGCTGGCCCCGGGCGGGCATCTGCTGCTCGGCTTCCAGGTCGGCGACGAGCCGAGCCTGCTCGACCGCCCGTTCGGCCGCCCGGTCGCCCTGGAGTTCGAGCGGCGGCAGCCGGAGGCGATGGCCGGGCTGCTGGAGCGGGCCGGGTTCACCGTGCTGTCGCGGACCGTGCGCGTACAGGAGGCGGACACCTCCGCGAAGGTCCCGCAGGCCTGCCTGATCGCCCGCCGCTAGGGCCCGTCCGGCGGGTCAGGTCGCAGGAAAGTGGCGGCGCCTGATCAGCGCAGGTGAGCGGGGGCTGGTGCGTCCAGCTGCAAGGCGGAGGAGGGCGACAACGCGATGGGGATCCCCCCGCGCATGGGGATCCCCCCCCCGCGCATGGGGGTCCCCCCGCTCGAGCGAAGCCGAGCGTGGGGGAGAAGCCGAGCGTGGGGGAGTTGGCAACCGACGGCAACGCCGCAGAGGGGCGGGCCAGACCCCGCGTCTGCGGCATGATCCGCCATGACAGGCCCTAGGGCGGACGCGCGGCCTACGTGTCGTACAGCCCCTCCACCGCGCCCGCGAAGTCCCGCATGATCACCTCTCGGCGCAGCTTCATCGAGGGGGTCAGGTGGCCCTCCCACTCCGTGAAGTCCCTCGGCAGGACGGCGAAGCGGCGGATGGACTCCGGGCGGGAGACCAGCTTGTTGGCCTCGTCGACCGCGCGCTGGAGGACCGCCAGGACCTCCTCGTCGTCGGTGAGCAGCTCCGGCGGCACCGGGTGCTTGCCGTTCATGCGGCGCCAGTGGGTCACACCGTCGGGGTCGAGGGTGAACAGGGCGGAGACGTAGGGGCGGCGGTCGCCCAGGACGATGCACTGGGAGATGAGGGGGTGGGAGCGCAGCCAGTTCTCCAGCGGGGCGGGGGCCACGCTCTTGCCGCCCGCGGTGATCAGCAGTTCCTTCTTGCGGCCGGTGATCGTCAGGTAGCCCTCGTCGTCCAGGCTGCCGATGTCGCCGGTGGCGAACCAGCCGTCGGGCGCGGCCGGGACGACGCCACCCGCCTGGGGGTCCCAGTAGCCGTGCAGGACCTGCTCGCCGGCGACGAGGATCTCGCCGTCGGCGGCGATGCGGACACGGGTGCCGGGCAGCGGCCAGCCGACCGTGCCGAGGCGCGGCTTGAGCGGGGGCGTGACGGTGGCCGCGGCCGTGGTCTCGGTGAGGCCGTAGCCCTCGAAGATCTCGATGCCGGCGCCGGCGTAGAAGGCGGCGAGGCGGCGGCCGAGCGGGGAGCCGCCGCAGACGGCGTACTTGACCTGGCCGCCCATGGCGCCCCGGATCTTGCGGTAGACGAGGGGGTCGTAGAAGGCGCGGGCGGTCTTCAGGCCGCGGCCGGGGCCGCCGCCCGTGCCGGTCTGGTGGGCCTCCCGGGCCTCGCCGTAGCGCACGGCCACCGAGGCGGCGCGGTCGAAGGCGGAGGCCCGGCCGCCGGACTCGGCCTTGGCGCGGGCGCTGTTGTAGATCTTCTCCAGCATGTACGGGATGGTCAGCAGGCAGGTCGGGCGGAAGGCGGCGAGGTCGGGGAGCAGGTCCTCCGGCTTCAGGCTCGGGGCGTGGCCGAGGCGGACCCGGGCGCGGACGCAGGCGACGGCGACCATGCGGCCGAAGACGTGGGACATCGGCAGGAAGAGCAGGATCGAGGGCTCCTCGCCGGTCTCCGCCTTGAAGACGGGGTAGAGCAGCTCGATCGCGTTGTCCACCTCGGCGAAGAAGTTGCCGTGGGTGAGCACACAGCCCTTGGGGCGGCCGGTGGTGCCGGAGGTGTAGATGAGGGTGGCGAGGGTGCTGGGACCCAGCATGCCGCGCCGTACCTCGACCTCCGCGTCCGGCACCCGCGCGCCCAGCTCCGCCAGCCGCTCCACGTGTCCCTTCTCCATGACCCACAGGTGCTGGAGATCGGGGATGCGGTCCAGCTCGGGGCCGAGGGCCGCGGCCTGCGCGGTGGTCTCGGTGACGAGGGTGACCGCGCCGGAGTCCTGGAGGATCCAGCGGGTCTGGAAGAGGGAGGAGGTCGGGTAGACGGGGACGGTGACCAGGCCGGCCGCCCACGCGGCGAAGTCCAGCAGTGTCCACTCGTACGTCGTCCGCGCCATGATCGCGATGCGGTCGCCCGGCATCAGGCCCTCCGCGATCATGCCCTTGGCCACGGCGTGCACCTGGTCGGCGAAGTCCGCCGCCGTCACGTCGGACCAGTCGCCGTCCGCGGAGCGGCGGCTGAGGACGACCTGGCCGGGGACGGCCGCCGCGTTGTCGAAGGGCAGGTCGGCGAGGGACCCGCGGCGCACCGGCGGGGCGAACGGCGGTACGTAGGCCTCCCGTACGGCGCCGTCCAGCCGCCGCGTCTCGGGCGCCACCAGGGTGGGGCCGGGCGAGTCGGCGTAGGCGGCGGATGCGGCGAAGGAGGGAAGCGGGGTGGACACGGGCGGCTCCTGGGACGTGCAGCGGCGACACCGCTCTGCGGTCGGTGCTCTGCTGCATGACGTACGTGCCTCGCGCGCCGAGGCGTTCATCGCCGGTACCGGGCAGACGGGGTTACCGGCGGTCAGTCTCGGGATCGTACGGGGCTCGCGTGGGGAGTTGGTGCGTGTTCGGGGATGGTCCGGCGCCGGGGGTGTGCAGTCTCGGGGGTTACCTGCGGGTAGGTCACGTTCGTTCAAGAATGGCCGTCACGCCCTGGCCGCCCGCCGCGCAGACCGAGATCAGTCCGCGCCCCGGGCCCTCCCGTTCGGCGAGCAGGGTGGCCAGGGTCGCCACGACGCGGGCGCCGGTCGCGGCGAAGGGGTGGCCGGTGGCGAGGGAGGAGCCGGCCGCGTTCAGCCGGGCCCGGTCGACCGGGGCCAGCCCGCGTTTCTCCCAGGCCGCCAGCGTGGCCAGCACCTGGGACGCGAACGCCTCGTGGATCTCGACGAGGTCGAAGTCCTCGATGCCCAGCCCCGCGCGCTCCAGCATGCGCGGGACCGCGTACGCCGGGGCCATCAGCAGCCCGTCCTCGCCGCCGGCCGCGTCGCCGCCGACGAAGTCCACGGCCGCCGTCTCGTACGCCGTCAGATACGCCAGCGGTTCGAGACCCCGGGCCTCGGCCCACTCCTCGCTCGCCAGCAGCACGGTGGCCGCACCGTCGGTCAGCGGCGTGGAGTTGCCCGCCGTCATGGTCGGTTCGGCGCCGGAGAGTCCGAACACGGGCTTCAGCGCGGCCAGTTTCTCCACCGTCGAGCCCGGACGCAGGTTCTGGTCGCGGGCCAGGCCGCGGAAGGGGACCACGAGGTCCCGGAAGAGGCCGCGTTCGTAGGCGGCCGCCAGTCGCCGGTGGCTGGTCGCGGCGAGTTCGTCCTGGTCCTCGCGGGCGATGCCCCAGGCCCGGGCGGTGACCGCGGCGTGCTCGCCCATCGACAGGCCGGTGCGCGGCTCGGCGTTGCGCGGGATGTCGGGAACCAGGTGGCCGGGGCGGATCTTCGCCAGCGCCTTCGCCCGGCCGCCGAGGGACTTCGCGCGGCGGGCCTCCAACAGGATGCGGCGCAGGCGGTCGTTGACGCCGAGCGGGGCGTCGCTCGCCGTGTCCGCGCCGCCCGCGATCGCCGACTCGGTCTGCCCGAGGGCGATCTTGTTGGCGGCGGCGATCACGGCCTGGAGCCCGGTGCCGCAGGCCTGCTGGATGTCGTACGCGGGGGTGCGCGGGTCGAGCGCCGAGCCGAGGAGCGTCTCCCGGGCCAGGTTGAAGTCGCGGCTGTGCTTGAGGACCGCGCCGGCCACGAACTCGCCGACGGCGCCGGGCTCCTGGAGGCCGTAGCGGGCGACCAGGCCGTCGAGGGCCGCGGTGAGCATCTCCTGGTTGGACGCGGTGGCGTAGGGCCCGTCGGAGCGGGCGAAGGGGACGCGGGCGCCGCCGATGACCGCGACGCGGCGCGTGGACTGCGCTGCCAGAGGGCTCATCTCGACCTGCTCCTCACCCGTGACGTAGGCTTACCTCCGGTAACCTTACTCCAGAGTAAGCACATGTGGATATGACCGAGGGCTTGGGGAGACAGGACATGGCCGACCGCTATCTCAGCTTCACCGGCACCGCGCCCGGCCGCTTCCTCACCCGGCGGCTGGGGCTGCCGCAACCCGCCGCGCTGGAACGCGGCGCGTTCTCCGGCGGCCTGCTGCACCTCACCGCCGGCAAGACCGACCTCGACCTCGCGCCCGCCCTCGCCCGCACCGGCCTCGGCCCGGACGCCACCGGACGCCCCGCCGCCGTCGTCCTCGACGCCACCGGAGTCCGGGACGTCGACGCGCTCGCCGAGGTGCACGCCGCGCTGCACCCCGTCGTACGGTCCGTCGCGACGAGCGGACGGGTGGTGGTGCTCGGCACGCCGCCCGACCCGGCCGACCACCACCAGGCCGCCGCCCAGCAGGCGCTGGAGGGCTTCACCCGCTCGCTCGGCAAGGAGATCGGGCGGGGCAGGACGGTCAACCTCGTCCGGCTCACCGACGCCGCCCGCGCCGACGCCGCCGAGTCCACCCTCCGCTTCCTCCTCTCCCCCGCCTCCGCCTACGTCAGCGGCCAAGTGGTCGAGGTGGGGCCCGCCTCCGGGACGGCCGCCCCGGACGACTGGGAACTGCCGCTGGCCGGACGCACCGCGCTCGTCACCGGCGCCGCCCGCGGGATCGGCGCCGCCGTCGCCCGGACACTGGCCGGACAGGGCGCCCAGGTCGTCGTCCTCGACGTACCGCAGGCCGAGGACGAGGCACGCCGGGCCGCGGAACGCCTCGGCGGCACCGCCCTCGCGCTCGACATCACGGCCGGCGACGCGGGCGAGCGCATCGCCGCCGCCGTGCCCGGCGGGCTCGACGTCCTCGTCCACAACGCCGGGATCACCCGCGACCGGCGCCTGGCCAACATGCCCGCCGACCGCTGGAGTTCCGTCCTCGACGTCAACCTCGCGAGCGTCCTGCGCACCACGGACGCGCTGCTCGCCGCGGGCGCGGTCAACCGGGGCGGGCGGATCGTGGCGACGGCCTCCATCGCCGGGCTCGCGGGCAACGCGGGCCAGACCAACTACGGCGCCAGCAAGGCGGGGATCGTCGGCCTGGTCCGCTCGCTCGCGCCGCGCGCGCTGGCCGGGCACGGGGTGACGGTGAACGCGGTGGCGCCGGGATTCATCGAGACGAGGATGACCGCGGCCGTCCCGCTCTTCATCCGCGAGGCGGGCCGGCGCATGAACTCCCTCGCCCAGGGCGGCCTGCCGGACGACGTCGCCCAGACCACCGCCTGGCTCGCCCACCCGGCCTCCGGCGCGGTCAACGGCCAGGTCGTCCGGGTCTGCGGCCAGAGCCTGCTGGGGGCGTGATGACCACCGCGAACCCCACGACCACCACCCTGACCGGGCCGCCCGCCCTCGCGCCGCTGCTCGCCCGCGGTGCCCTGCTGTCGCCCCTCAAGCGGCCCCGCCCGGACGCGGACTTCCCCCGCACCCGGCTGGTCCTGCCCGGCCTGCGCGTGGACCTGGCGCGGCTGGCGGCGTACGAGCGGGTGTGCGGCTTTCCCACCGGGGCGGACGCGCTTCCGGTGACGTATCCGCACGTCCTGGGCTTCCCGTCGGCCATGCGCCTGATGAGCGGCCGGGACTTCCCGCTCCCGCTGCTCGGGCTCGTCCACACGTCGATCGCCCTCACCCGGTACGCCGCCATGCCCGCGACCGCCGCGTACGAACTCATCACGTACGTCGAGGGCCTGGCACCGCACCGCCGCGGCACCGAGGCCACGGTGGCGACGGAGGTGCGGGCCGACGGGGAGGTGGTGTGGGAGTCACGCAGCACGTACCTGGCCCGGCACCGGAGTGCGAAGCCCTCCGGCCCGGAACACGGGCCGCCCACGCCGGCCTCCGACCCCGGGATCGCGCCCCACCCCGCGCCTCTGCCCACCCGCCGCGAGTGGCGCCTCGCCGGTGACGTCGGACGGCGCTACGGTGCCGCCTCCGGGGACCGCAACCCCATCCACCTCCACCCCCTCACCGCTCGCCTCTTCGGCTTCCCCCGGGCCATCGCGCACGGCATGTGGACCGTGGCCCGCTGTCTCGCCGAGCACGGGACACCGGACGCGGCGGCGGTGCGGGCGGAGTTCCGGGCGCCCGTGCTGCTGCCGGGGACCGTGTCGTACGGGGCCGAGGGAGGCCGGTTCGAGCTGCGCGGTGACTCGGGGCGACGGCTGCACCTGTCCGGCGAGGCGGGGCCCTACCCGGCGGCCTGAGCCAGCGGCTCCGGTCCGGCGTCCTCGGGCTCGGACCAGGGGCGGCCCGCCATCAGGTCGCCCAGGCCCGCCCAGGCGAAGTTCATCAGGGTCGCCGCCGCCTGCCTCGCGGTGACGCCCTCGGTGGCGCCCGCCCAGTCGGCGAGCGACTCGGCCGCGCCTACCAGCGCCTCGGCGAGCCCCGCGACCTCGCCCTCGGGCAGATGCGGATCGCGGTGCGCGTCCCGCGCCGCCGCCGCGATGAGCTGCGTCACGAACGCGACGATCTCCTCGCGCATCGCCGCCACCTCGGCCGCGAACCGCTCACCGTGGGTACGGGCGTGCAGATGCAGCACCCGCCACGCGTCCGGGTACCGCGCGGTGTGCGTGAAGAACGCCCGCAGCCCCGACCACAGTTGCCCGTCCGCGGACAGCCCCGGACGCACGCCGGCCCGGACCGCCTCGGCGAGGGCCCGGGCCTCGCGCCGGATGCACGCGGTGAACAGGTCGTCCTTCGAGTTCAGGTACAGGTACACCAGCGGCTTGGAGACACCCGCCAGTTCGGCGATCTCGTCCATCGACGCCGCCATGTACCCGCGCTGTCCGAAGACGCGCACGGCGGCGTCCAGCATCTGCTGCTCACGCACCGCACGCGGCATCCGCTTGGTCTTCCCGGCACCCATGCGCATCAGCGTACGGTCCGCGCGGCGGTGATCAGGACGCCACCGCCGCGCGCTCGGCGCGGTCGAGCTCGCACGGCACGACAGAAGACGCCCCGCGCCGGGTGCCGGCGCGGGGCGTCTTCTGTCGGGTCGGCCGGTGCTCAGGCGGCGGCCGGGACCGGCTCCGGGGCCTGCTTCTCGCGCTCCGGCTCGTCGATCGGCGAGGCGTGCGCCTCGTCGTAGGCCTTGCGGTCGAGGATGCCCTCGCGGGCCGAGACGATGACCGGGATCAGCGCCTGTCCGGCGACGTTCGTCGCGGTGCGCATCATGTCCAGGATCGGGTCGATGGCGAGGAGCAGGCCGACGCCCTCCATGGGCAGGCCCAGGGTGGAGAGGGTCAGCGTCAGCATGACCGTCGCGCCGGTGAGGCCCGCCGTGGCGGCGGAGCCGACCACCGAGACGAAGGCGATCAGCAGGTAGTCGCCGATGCCGAGCTGGATGTCGAAGATCTGCGCGACGAAGATCGCGGCGATCGCCGGGTAGATCGCGGCGCAGCCGTCCATCTTGGTCGTCGCGCCGAACGGCACGGCGAAGGACGCGTACTCCTTCGGGACGCCGAGGCGCTCGGTGACCTTCTGGGTCAGCGGCATGGTGCCGACCGAGGAGCGGGAGACGAAGGCCAGCTGGATCGCGGGCCAGGCGCCCTTGAAGAACTGGATCGGGCTGGCCTTGGCGACGGTGGCGAGCAGCGTCGGGTAGACCACGAACATCACGATGGCGCAGCCGACGTAGATGTCGGCGGTGAAGGTGGCGTACTTGCCGATCAGGTCCCAGCCGTAGGTGGCGATGGCGTTGCCGATGAGGCCGACGGTGCCGAGCGGGGCGAGGCGGATGACCCACCACAGGGCCTTCTGGAGGAGTTCGAGGATCGACTCGCTCAGGTTCAGGATCGGCTGGGCCTTCTCGCCGAGCTGGAGGGCGGCGATGCCGGCGACGGCGGCCATGAAGACGATCTGCAGGACGTTCAGCTCGGTGAAGGGCGTGATGACGTCGGTGGGCACGATGCCGGTCAGGAAGTCGATCCAGGAACCGGTGTGCTCGGGCTTGGCGCCGTCCGCCGGGGTGAGGCCGGTGCCGGCGCCCGGGTTGGTGACCAGGCCGATGACGAGACCGATGGCCACCGCGATCAGCGAGGTGATCATGAACCAGAGGAGGGTGCGGGACGCCAGGCGGGCCGCGTTGTTGACCTTCCGCAGGTTGGTGATCGACACCAGGATCGCGAAGAAGACGAGCGGTGCGACGGCCAGCTTCAGCAGGCCGATGAAGGTGTCACCGACCTTCTCCAGGGTGGTGACCAGCCAGGATATGTCCTGGCTGCGGGCCAGCCAGCCGAGCAGGACGCCGAGCACGAGGCCGGCGAGTATCTGGGCCCAGAAGGGCACCTTGAAGTACTTCGTGACCGAGGACACGGAAGACTTTGAAGTCTCTGAAGACACGGACATGCTCCGTAGGGGGACGGGACGCGGGGACGGACGCGCTGGACTGACGTGGAGAACGACGGATGGGGGAGAACGTCAGGGGCGACAGTTCGCGGACGCGCACCGACAGAGGTCCACGTGCAGGCGCGCCACGAGCCCGAGGCTCGGCGGTGTGGCGGGCGCGGCTGCTTGCTTCATGCACACGACTTTAACACCCATGCTTTGGGACACTCAAAGCCTATCTTTGAGAGGCTGGAGTCCACTATCGCCCGCAAAACGCAAAGCGCCCCGGTTTCCTGTGAATCAGGAAACCGGGGCGTGCGCGTGGTGTGACGGACGTTACGAGGTCTGCTCCCGCGTCCGCGCCTGCGCCCGTGCGGAGTCGTCGGCGAGGTCCTCCTGACCGCGGTTGGCCTCCAGGTTGGCCTTCATGCGGTCCACTCGGCCGACGACCTGCACGGAGGCCCGGTCCCGCTCCTTGCGCAGCGCGACGTAGCTGATGGGGGCCGAGATCAGCAGGGCGAGCAGGACGACCCACATGCCGTTGGAGTCACCGAGGCCGCGCGGGAGCGCGCCGGCGTAGACGAGGCCCCAGACGACCACGAGGCAGGCCACGAAGATCCCGAGCCGCATCAGCGTGTACCGGAGCATCTCAATCCACTCTTCCGTTTCTGGCACAAGAGGCACTGTCCAGTGAAGCATGCCGGGGTGGACGTCCCGCAGGGGGGTGGAGTCAGGTCAGCGGCAGGAGGAGGAAGATGTCGTCGCGGTCGTCGCCCGGGGCCACCCGTATCGCGCCGGGCACCCGGCCGACCTCCTTGTAGCCGCAGGACTCGTAGAACCGCTCCAGGCCGAGGCCGCCGCGGCAGGTGAGGCGTATCGCCTCGATGCCGTCGACGGTGCGGGCCGCGTCCGCGGCGGCGGTCATCAGGTCCCGGCCGTAGCCCCGGCCCTGGTGGCGCGGGTGGACCATCACCGTGTAGAGCCACAGCCAGTGGCCCATCAGCCGGTGCGTGTTCAGGGCGAGGAACGCGGTGGCGGCCACCTGCCCCTCCGCGTCGCGTCCGACGAGGAGGCGGGTGCGGCCCTCGGCCATGCCGGTCAGGTGTTTGAGCAGTTCGGGACGGATGTCCTCCCGCGTCACCGGCGGCACGAAGCCCACGGAACCGCCGGCGTTGGTGACGTCGGTCCACAGGTCGAGTACGCCGTCGCGGAGGTCGGGGGTGACGGGCGGATCGAAGGCGAAGGTAAGGGACACGGGGCCATGGTAGCCATTACCGGCAGGTGCGGGTCGAGTGTGGTTGCTCGCGCCCACGCGGCCGAGCCGCACATCGATACAGTCCCGCGCCCCTTTCAGGGGCGTCCAGTGCACGTCCCTCAAGGGGCGCGGGGAACTGCGCGACCAGCCACCCACGCACCCGCACCCGCACCCGAAAGTCAGCCGGAGACGTCACACCCGCATCGGCTGCGGCGACTCCCTGCGCTGTGCGTCCGGGCCCTCGAACTCGCGGATGATCTCGTAACGCGTGTTCCGCTCCACCGGCCGGAACCCCGCGTCGCGGATCAGGTCGAGCAGATCCTCCCGCGTCAGCTTGTTCGGCGTGCCGAAGTCGTCCGCGTCGTGGGTGATCTTGTACTCGACCACCGAGCCGTCCATGTCGTCCGCGCCGTGCTGGAGGGCGAGCTGGGCCGTCTGGACGCCGTGCATGACCCAGAAGACCTTGACGTGCGGGACGTTGTCGAAGAGGAGACGCGAGACGGCGAAGGTCTTCAGGGCCTCCGCGCCGGTCGCCATCTGCGTGCGCGCCTGGAGCCGGTTGCGGACCTTGCCGTCCTTCATGTCGACGAAGTCGTGCTGGTAGCGCAGCGGGATGAAGACCTGGAAGCCGCCGGTCTCGTCCTGGAGTTCGCGCAGGCGCAGCACGTGGTCCACGCGGTGGCGCGGTTCCTCGATGTGGCCGTAGAGCATGGTGCACGGGGTCTTCAGACCCTTCTCGTGCGCCAGGCGGTGGATGCGCGACCAGTCCTCCCAGTGGGTGCGGTGGTCGACGATGTGCTGCCGCACCTCCCAGTCGAAGATCTCCGCGCCACCGCCGGTCAGCGACTCCAGACCGGCGTCGATCAGCTCGTCGAGGATGTCGGAGGCGGACATCCCGGAGATGGTCTCGAAGTGGTGGATCTCGGTGGCGGTGAAGGCCTTGAGCGAGACGTCCGGCAGGGCGGCCTTCAACTCCCGCAGGGAGCGCGGGTAGTAGCGCCAGGGCAGGTTCGGGTGCAGGCCGTTGACGATGTGCAGCTCGGTGAGGTTCTCGCCCTCCATCGCCTTGGCGAGCTTCACCGCCTCCTCGATGCGCATCGTGTACGCGTCCTTCTCCCCCGGCTTGCGCTGGAAGGAGCAGTACGCGCAGGAGGCGGTGCACACGTTGGTCATGTTGAGGTGGCGGTTGACGTTGAAGTGGACGACGTCGCCGTTCTTCCGCGTCCGCACCTCGTGCGCGAGGCCGCCGAGCCAGGCGAGATCGTCCGACTCGTACAGCGCGATGCCGTCCTCGCGGGTCAGCCGCTCCCCGGAGCGGACCTTCTGCTCCAGCTCCCGCTTGAGCCCGGCGTCCATGCGATACCTCTTTCTGAGACAGACTCGTAAACCGTACGCCCCTGGTGCCGGGCCCCGGTGTCAGACCTCTTCGGGCAGCTCGCCCACCCGGTTCTCCCACTTCGTGGAGAGCACGATGGTGGTGCGGGTGCGGGAGACGCCCTTGGTACCCGAGAGGCGGCGGATGATGCTCTCCAGGCCGTCCACGTCGGTGGCCCGCACCTTGAGCATGTAGGAGTCGTCGCCGGCGATGAACCAGCAGTCCTCGATCTCGCTCAGGTCCTTCAGCCGCTGCGCCACGTCCTCGTGGTCGGCGGCGTCGGAGAGCGAGATGCCGATCAGGGCGATGACGCCGAGTCCGAGCGAGGCGGAGTCCACGGTCGCCCGGTAGCCGGTGATGACGCCGGCCGCCTCCAGCCGGTTGATGCGGTCGGTGACGCTGGGTCCCGACAGTCCGACGAGGCGCCCCAGCTCCGCGTAGGAGGCCCGGCCGTTCTCCCTCAGGGCCTGGATGAGCTGCCTGTCCACCGCGTCCATGCGATCGAAGCCTTCCACTGAAGAAAAGTGAAGAAATCTGCGAGTTCTGCGAGTTCTGAGAGTTCTGAGGATGTGGATTACAAAAGCTGTGGGGGGAGGTCGTGCTCAGGTGGTGGGGCGGGCCCCGCCGAGGTCGCCGCGCCAGCGGCGGTAGAGGTCGTGCGGGACGCCCGCCGCGTCGAGGACGCGTCCGGCGACGAAGTCCACGAGGTCCTGGATGTGCGTCGCCCCGGCGTAGAAGGCGGGGGACGCGGGCACCACGGCCGCGCCGGCGTCGTCCAGGGTCACCAGGTGGCGCAGGGTCCGGCCGTCCAGCGGGGTCTCGCGCACGGCCACGACCAGCTTGCGCCGCTCCTTCAGGGTCACGCTCGCCGACCGCTGGAGCAGGTCCTTCGACAGCCCCAGCGCCACTCCGGCCACGCACGCCGTCGACGCGGGCACGATCAGCATGCCCCTCGTCCGGTACGACCCCGAGGAGGGCCCGGCCGCGAGGTCGCCGGCGCTCCAGTGCCGCACCCGGTCGTCGCCGAGGTCGACCTCGAAGGTGCCGGGCTTGCCGTCGGCTCCGCGGGCCAGCCATTCGCGCAGGTCGTGCTGCCAGTGGGCGTCGCGGAAGGAGATGCCGGTCTCGTCGAGCAGGGTGAGTCGCGAGGCCCGGCTGACGACCAGGTCGACGCTCTCGCCGGCGGCGAGCAGCGCGCGCAGCACGGCGGCGGCGTAGGGGGTACCGGATGCTCCGGAGACCCCCACGATCCAAGGCACGCGCTGCGTCTGTCCTGGGTTCATGATGTCGAGCCTAGTCGCAGGCTCAGGGTTTTCAGACCGTGAGGCCCCGCACCAGCAGATCAAGCAGCGCGCACACGAACAGGGCGATGCCGATGAAGCCGTTGACGCTGAAGAACGCCCTGTTGAGGCGGGTCAGGTCGGTGGGCCGGACGATGGTGTGCTCGTAGACGAAGGCGCCCGCGACGATCAGCAGGCCGAGCCAGAAGAGGACACCGGCGTCGGTGGCGAGGGCGTACCAGACGAAGAGTGCGGTGGTCACCGTGTGGCAGGCGCGGGCCCCCCAGACGGCCGCCGGGACGCCGAAGCGGGCCGGGACCGACTTCACGCCGACCTCGCGGTCCGTCTCGACGTCCTGGCAGGCGTAGATCAGGTCGAAGCCGCCGATCCAGATGCCGACCGCGAGGCCGAGGATCACCGCGTCCCAGGACCAGCTGCCGGTGACGGCGAGCCAGCCGCCGATCGGGCCCATCGCCTGGGCGAGGCCGAGGATGGCCTGCGGGAAGTTCGTGAACCGCTTGCCGTACGGGTAGACCACCATCGGGATCACCGCGATGGGGGCGAGCGCGAGGCAGAGCGGGTTGAGCAGGGCCGCCGCGCCCAGGAAGACGACCAGGGCGATGAGCGCGCCGGTCCAGGCGTGCCGGACCGACATCGCGCCGGTGACCAGTTCGCGGTGGGCGGTGCGCGGGTTGCGGGCGTCGATCTCGCGGTCGATGATCCGGTTGACCGCCATCGCGAAGGTGCGCAGGCCGACCATGGCGACGGTGACCAGGAGCAGCCGGCCCCAGTGGATGTTCTCGTCCCACTCGTACATCGCGGTCAGGGCGGCGATGTAGGCGAAGGGCAGGGCGAAGACCGAGTGCTCGATCATCACCAGGCGCAGGAACGCCTTGGTGCGCCCCGGCTGATGCGGCAGCGCGGCGGATGCCGACGTCACAGTCCGTACTCCTTCCAGCGGCGGTCGACCTTCGCCGCCGTATCCGGGTCGGACAGCACCATGTCCGGCCAGCCCCCGTCGCGCGTGTAGCCCTCCTCGGGCAGCTTCCGCGTCGCGTCGATGCCCGCCTTGCCGCCCCAGAACTGCTGGTAGGAGGCGTGGTCGAGGTGGTCGACCGGGCCCTCCACGACGGTCAGGTCGCGCCCGTAGTCGGTGTTGCCGAGCGCGCGCCAGGCGACCTCGTGCAGGTCGTGGACGTCGCAGTCGGAGTCCACGACCACGATCAGCTTGGTCAGGGACATCATGTGGGCGCCCCAGATGGCGTGCATGACCTTCTGGGCGTGCTTGGGGTACTTCTTGTCGATCGAGACGATCGCGCAGTTGTGGAAGCCGCCGGCCTCGGGGAGGTGGTAGTCCACGATGTCCGGGACGATGATCTTGAGGAGCGGGAGGAAGAAGCGTTCCGTCGCCCGTCCCAGCGGGCCGTCCTCCGTCGGCGGGCGGCCGACCACGATCGACTGGAGGAGCGGGCGCTTCCGCATCGTCACGCAGTCGATCTTCAGGGCGGGGAAGGGCTCCTGCGGGGTGTAGAAGCCGGTGTGGTCGCCGAAGGGGCCCTCGGGGAGCATCTCGCCGGGCTCCAGCCAGCCCTCGATGACGACCTCGGCCTGCGCGGGGACCTGGAGCGGGACCGTCTTGCAGTCGACCATCTCGACCCGCTTGCCCTGCAGGAACCCGGCGAACAGGTACTCGTCGATGTCGCCGGGGAGCGGGGCGGTGGAGGCGTAGGTCACGGCGGGCGGGCAGCCGAAGGCGATGGCGACCGGCAGGCGCTCGCCGCGCCGGGCGGCCACCTGGTAGTGGTTCCGGCTGTCCTTGTGGATCTGCCAGTGCATGCCGATGGTGCGCTTGTCGTGGCGCTGGAGCCGGTACAGGCCCAGGTTCCGGATGCCCGTCTCCGGGTCCTTGGTGTGGGTGAGGCCCAGGTTGAAGAAGGAGCCGCCGTCGTCCGGCCAGGTGAAGAGGGCGGGGAGCCGGTCGAGGTCGACGTCGTCGCCGGTGAGGACGGTCTCCTGGACGGGCGCGCTGCCCGGCTTCACCTTCTTCGGCGGCACGTGCGTCATCGTGCCGAGCTTCCCGAACGCCTCGCGCATCCCGACGAAGCCCTGCGGCAGCTCGGGACGGAGCAGGCCGCCGATCTTGTCGGAGATGTCGGAGTACGACTTGAGCCCGAGGGCCTTGAGCAGACGGCGGTCGGTACCGAAGACGTTCATCGCGAGGGGCATGTCGGAGCCCTTCACGTTCTCGAAGAGGAGGGCGGGGCCGCCGGCCTTGTTCACCCGGTCGACGATCTCCCCGACTTCCAGGTACGGGTCCACCTCGGCCTTGATGCGCTTGAGGTCGCCCTCGCGCTCCAGCGCCCTGAGCAGGGAGCGAAGATCGTCGTAAGCCATGCCGTCCAGTATCCCCGAGCCGCTACCCTGGCCCTGTACCTGGGGTCGTGACGCGTCCCCACCCCCCGCTTCCGCTGGAGACGCCCATGCTCCGGGTGCTGATGTTCCTCGTGCCACTGGCCCTGAGCGTCTACGCGTTCATCGACTGCATCAGCACGAAGGACGCCGACATCCGCCACATGCCCAAGCCGCTGTGGGCGATCCTCGTGCTGGTGTTCCCGCTGGTCGGGTCCATCTCCTGGATCATCGCCGGCAAGAAGCGGCAGCCGGCGGGAGCGTCGCCCCGGGCGGGCGGCGGCCGGCGGCAGTGGGTCGCGCCGGACGACAACCCGGACTTCCTGAAGTCCCTGGGGAAGGAGCCGGACAACGGCCCGGCCGAGGACGAGGCCCGCGACACGGACGGGGACACGGACGGGGACGGGGACGGCGGCAAGGACCGGGACTCCGACAAGGACGACAGGCCGGACGGCGGGCGCGGCGGGAAGTAACCCGTCACGCCCCGCGCCTCACCCCCGGGTCCAGCGCTGGAGCGCCGAGCCGTCGCAGGTCTGCATCATGAGCATGCCGCTCACCGTCGACTCCTCCATGCACCTGCCGGTGTTGGTGGCGACGACGGAGTCGCCCGGGCCCAGGCGCCACTCCTGACCACTCTGCGAGCTGCAGAAACCGCTGTGGAGGGCGCCGTAGCTGCTCAGGCAGTTGCCGGTCGCCCTGTGGACGATCCGGTAGGTGCCGGAGGACGTCCCGCGCAGGTCCCAGACGGCGGCGTCGTCGGTACAGGAGCCGGGGCGGACGCCGCCCTGCGACCCGGTGACGCAGTGCCCGGTCGATCCGTTGCGCAGGACGGTGCCGTCCGTGGACGGGGCGTCGGCCCCGGTGTCGTCGCCCGAGGAGGAACCGCCGCCCCCGCCGGCGCCACTGCCGCTGTCGCCCGCGCCGGCGGCGTCACCGCGCGAGCCGGTACCCGAGTCGCCGTCGCCCTTCGCGCCGGCGTTGCCGTTGTCCGCGCCGGGGCCCGCTCCGGGTGCGGTCCCCGACTCCTTCGCACCGGGCTCCGGCTTCTTCGAGGAGGACGCGGCGGTGGAGGGCGAGGGCTTCGCGGATCCGTCGGCGGCCGTACCCGACGGGGACCTGGTGGCGGTGGCCGTGACGGACGAGGAGGGACCCTTGGGCCCCGCGGCGTCGCTGGAGTCGGTGACGTAGGGCAGGAGTTGGAAGGCGAGGGTGCCGCCCGCCACGACGACCACGACGGGGACGAACACGGGCAGGATGCGGCGGCGGCGCTCCTTGCGGGGTGTCACCGCCTCCGGCTCCTTCTCCGGCTTCCCTTCGGGCTCCTTCTCCGCCTCCGTCGTCCGCCCCTGCGGTGTCAGGGGCACCGTGAGCACACTGGGGTCGGGCGTACGTGCGGCGAAGGCGGCCCGCTCGGCCAGCCGTTCGGTGATCACCGCGGGCCACAACGGTGCGGCCGACGGGGCGTGGAGCGCGGCGCGTTCGACCAGCTCGGCGGCGGTCGGCCGGCCCTCGTGGTCCTTGTCGAGGCAGGCCGCGACGACATCGGCGAGTTCGGGGTCCAGCTCGCGCAGCGGCTGGAGGTCGGGCTCCTCGTGCACGATGCGGTACAGCACGGCGTGCCCGGACTCGTCTCCGAAGGGCGGCCGGCCCGAGGCGGCATACGCGATCACCGAGCCCAGCGCGAACACGTCCACGACGCCGCTCGACGCCCGTTTTCCGGAGGCCTGTTCGGGCGACATGTAGGCGGGCGTGCCCACCACCATGCCGGTCCTGGTCAACTGGCTCTGGTCGGCGGCCCTGGCCACGCCGAAGTCGATGAGGGTGAGGCCGTCGAGGGTGAGCATCGCGTTGGACGGCTTGAGGTCGCGGTGGACCATGTCCAGGGCGTGCACCGCCGCCAGTCCGGTGGCGGCGTCCTTGAGCAGGAGCCACAGCGCCGCCGGGGGCAGGGGCCCGTGCAGGTCGACGGCCTCGCGCAGGGTGATGCCGGGCACGTAGGCGGTGGCGAACCACGGCGGCCGGGCGTCCCGGTCACCCGCGAGCAGCGGCGCGGTGGCCCCGGCGGGCAGCCGGGCGAGGTTGTCCAGCTCGTGTCCGAAACGGCGCAGGAAGTCCTTGTCCTCGCCGGCGACCGAGGTCAGGACCTGCTTGACGGCCGCGTACCGGCCCTCGTGGACGCCGAGGTAGACGCGGCCCATGCCGCCCGCCCCGAGCCGGCCCAGCAGCGGGACCGGTCCGATCCGGCGCGGGTCGTCGTCCTCCAACGGCTCGGCGCCACTGCCCGTGATGCCGACTCCGGCTTCCCCGCTCAACTCTCCCCCGTCCGTTCACCGGTTCATTGAGAGCTACATCTTTAGCATGGGGCGCCAACTGGAGGTGCACGGAACGATGGTGAGAACGCATCAGTCCCGTCACACGAGCTTCCCGACCTCGCCCGGGGGCAGCGCACGGTCGAAGGCGCGTACGTCCCGGACGGTGCCGGGGAAGTAGTCGGCGGGCGTTCCGTCGTAGGACGCCCGGCCGATCATGAAGGCGCCGGTGGCGGGGGACGCGCCGGTGTCGTCGATCTCCGCCTCCAGGACGCCGTTGACGTACAGGCGGAGCTTGCGGGTCCGGCCGTCGCAGACTCCGGTCAGGTGGGTCCAGACGCCGGCGGCCGGTGCGGTGCGGCCGACGGCGCGCAGGCCGGGACGGGAGAAGGCCCAGCCGCCGTCCTCGTGGGCGTACTGGAGGTAGAAGCCGCTGGCGGTGTCGCTGTCCTGGCTGACGGCGGTGGCGAAGGTGCCCGGTACGGCGGTCAGGCGGACCCAGGCCGCGACGGTGAAGCTCCGGCCCTCGCCGGTCTCCAGGACCGGCCCGTCGGTGACGATCTGGCTGCCGGTGCCGTCGAAGGCGGCCCCGCCCTCGCCGGCCTGCCACGTGACGCCGGTCGCCGTGCCGTCGTGTCCGCCCGCCGTGTCCCGCGCGATCCCGCCGTCGGCCTCGTCGAGGGGCCAGAGCCCGACCGGGCCCGGGGGCAGCGGGGTGGTGGTGGAGGGCGAGGGGGCCGGCGCGGAGTCGTCCGAGGCGGCGGGCCGGTTGAGCCAGAACCCGGTGCCCACGCCGAGCGCGGCGACCGCGCCCGCGCCGGAGAGCAGGAAGGCCCGTCGGCTGCGGCGGCCACCGCCACCGGCCCCCGTGGGGCGCGCGCCCGCCGGTGCGGGCGGTGGCGGGGGCGTGGTGTCGACGCGGGTGTGCGGGTGCGCCACCGGCGTCCCGGGAGGCGGGACGACCATGGTGGGTACCGCGTCCGCGCGGGTCGGACGGGCCGCCGGCGTCCACTGGCGGGCGTGCGGCAGGGCCGTCGCGCTCTCGCCGCCCAGCGGGCCGATCCGGGCGAGGATCTCGCGCGGGGTGGGACGGCGGGCCGGGTCCTTGGCGAGGCAGTCGGCGATCAGGGCGCGCACGGCCGGGTCGGTCACCGCGTCCACGTCGGGGGCGTTGTGCACCACGCGGTAGAGCAGCGCGGGGGTGGGGCCGCCGCCGAAGGGGTTGGCGCCGGTCGCCGCGAAGGCCAGCACCGCGCCCAGGCAGAACACGTCGCTGGCCGAGGTGACCTCGTGGCCGTTGACCTGCTCGGGGGACATGAACCCCGGGGAGCCCGCCATGTGCCCGGTGCCGGTGATGGAGTCGGCGTCGACGCTGCGGACGATGCCGAAGTCGATGACGCGCGGCCCGTCCTCGGCGAGGAGGACGTTGGAGGGCTTGAGGTCGCGGTGGACGAGGTGCGCCGCGTGGATCGACACCAGGGCCTCGGCCAGCCCGGCCGCCAGCGCGAGCACCGCCCGCGGGTCGAAGGGCCCCTGCTCGGCGACCGCGCGCTCCAGGGAAGGCCCGGCGATGTAGCTGGTGACCAGCCAGGGCAGGGGCGCGTCCGGGTCGGCGTCGACGACCGGCGCGGTGAAGGCGCCGCTGACCATCCGGGCGGCCTGGACCTCGCGGCGGAAGCGGTCGCGGAACTCGGGCCTGCGCAGCAGCTCGGCGTGGACCACCTTGACCGCGACCAGCCGTCCGCCCGGAGAACGCCCGAGGAAGACCCGGCCCATGCCGCCCACACCCAGCCGGCTCAGCAACCGGTACTCCCCCACGGAGCGCGGGTCGTCCGGCTCCAGCGCTGACACAGATACCTCCCGGCGTGCGATCTTGGCCCCCGTCGCCGGTCCAGCATAGGAGGGCCGTCAGCGGGCGGAGCCGGCGAACTTCCCGATGGCGGCCGGGGTCACCGGGGTGAAGAGGTTGACCAGATTGCCGTCCGGGTCGCGGAAGAGGAGCGCGCGGTTGCCCCAGGGCATCGTCGTGGGTTCCTTGACGAACTCCGTGACGAGGCCCGCCAGATTCCGGTGCACGGCGTCCACGTCGTCGACGAGGAACTCGATGATGACGCTCCGGTTGTCCGCCGGGCGGGCGGAGCCGGGGGCGAAGAGCGGGACGGTACGGGTGCTGCCGATCGCGAGGGTGCCGGAGGCGGTGCGCAGTTCGGCGAAGTCCTCGGTGGACCAGTCCGCGCGCACGCCGGTGACGCGCTCGTAGAAGTCGACGAGGTGGGCGACGTCGTGCGTGATGACGCGGAGAGAGACGAGGTTCATGGGGGCCTCCTGGCCGATCGTTGCTTGCGACTCGCTGCGCGCGAACTCGCTGCTTGCGACTCGCTGCGCGCGTCCTCACGCTAGGAGCAATACCGGACACAATCCGGCTGGTATCGGCGGCAGACTTGCGGGCATGTCCCGTCCCGTGTCGCGCGTCCTCACCCTGCTCGAACTCCTCCAGGCGGGAGGCGTCCGGACCGTCGCCGACCTCGCCGCACGGCTCGGCGTCGCCGAGCGCACGGTGCGCCGGTACGTCGACCACCTGATCGACCTCGACGTCCCCGTGGAGTCGGTGCGCGGCCGCTACGGCGGCTACCGGCTCGCCCCCGGCCACCGCCTGCCGCCGCTCATGCTGACCGACGACGAGGCACTGGCCGTGCTGCTGGGCCTGGTCTCCGGGCGGCGGACCGGCCTCACCGCGGCGGCGGGCACGGCGGGCGAGACGGCGTCGGCGAAGATCCGGCGGGTGCTGCCGGAGCGCCTGCGCCGCCGCCTGGACGCCGTACTGGACTCCGTCGCCTTCACGGCCCCGCCGGCCGAGTCGGCCGCCCCGGAGACCGCGGTCCTGCTCACGGTCGCCGACGCGGTACGCCATCACCGGCCGGTGGCGATCCGGTACACCGGTGGCCGGGGCGGGGACGGCGAACGCACGCTGTACCCGTACGGGCTCGTCGCGCACGCCGGCCGGTGGTACGTGACCGGACGGGACCTCTCGGTCGGTGCCGACCGGACGTTCCGGCTGGACCGCGTCGCCGGGGTGCGGACCCTGCCCGGAATCTTCGAGCCGCCGGCCGGTCCCGACCCGGCGGAGCGGGTCCTGACGGCACTGGCCACCGCCCCCTACCGGCACGCGGTGACGGTGTGGGTCCAGGGGACGGCCGAGGAGCTCCGCACCCGGTTGCCGGGCAGCGTGGCGATCGTGGGGGCGCAGGCGCCGGGGCCCGGCGGGGTGAGCGACGGGGCCGGTGCCGAGGCCCCCCGTGCGGAGACGGAGCCGCTGACCTGGTCGCGGGTCGAGATGCGGGCCGAGCGGCTCGACTGGCTGCCCGGTGTGCTCGCCTCACTGGACCGCCCGTTCGCCGTCGAGCGGCCGGACGAACTGCGGGATCTCGTCGCGGACTTCGCCGACCGGCTCATGGACTCGGCCCGGCGCACACCACCCCAGGGCTGAGTCGCCCCGCCCCGTCACAGCCAGGTCGTGGCGAGCCATACGGTGACGGCCGCGGTGGCGAGCAGGGTGAGGTTGAGGGCGACCTCGCGGTCCCCGAGCCGCAGGTGCACCCCGGTCGCGCCGATCTGCAGGACCACGAAGCCGACCGCCGCGGCCGGGGCGAGCCAGGGCGCGACGCCGGTCAGCGGAGGGAGCACCAGTCCGGCCGCGCCGAGCAGTTCGGCCAGTCCGACGGCCCGGACGACCGGCATCGGCACGCTGTCGACCCAGGCCATCATCGGCCGGAGGCCGTCCTGGTCGCGGATCACCTTCAGCGCGCCCCCGTAGAGGTAGAAGGCGGCGAGCAGACCGGCGGCGATCCAGTACGCGACGTTCACGACCCGGTCCCCCGGGCGAAGCCGGCGAAGTCGGCGGCGGGTTCGGTCGCGTACCGGCTCATGGTCCGGACGCCGTCCTGCGGGGTCGGGTGGCGCCCGTCGGCGTACAGGTCCCGCAGGTCCCGGAAGTACTGGACGTACAGGTCCGGTGTGAAGGTGCTGAGCATGACGGCCGGTTCGTCGGTGACGTTGGCGAAGGTGTGCGGTGCGCCGGGCGGGACCATCACGAACGTGCCCGCCGTGGCGTCGTGGTCCTCGTCCCCGACGGTGAAGCGCACGGTGCCGGAGATGACGTAGAAGCCCTCGTCGTGCCGGGCGTGACGGTGCTGCGGCGGTCCGGGGGTGTGCGGGGCGAGTACGGACTCGGCCATGCCGAGGCGGTGCCCGGTGCGGGTGCCGTCCTCCAGGACGCGCATCCGGGTGGTGCCCAGGACGAGGGTCTCCCCGTCGTCGGGGCCGACCACCGACACGGCGGGGTCCCGGCCCGGCTCGGTTTCCGGTTCGGCGTCCGGTGCGGCGTCCGGTTCGCTGTCGGGCACTCTGGTCTGCGGTTCTCCGGTCATGCCCCGATTCCACCGCCGGGTGACGTGGACCGTCCAAGACCTGTTCCGCGCCCTCGATACCGTACGGGTATCGTCGCAGGATGGAGCTACGTACGCTGCGCTACTTCGTGGCGGTCGCCGAGGAACTCCACTTCGGCCGGGCGGCCGTCCGGCTGCGCATGAGCCAGCCGCCGCTGAGCCGGGCGGTCAAGGGCCTGGAGACGGAGCTGGGCGCCACGCTCCTCCACCGGACCTCCGCCGGCGTCACGCTCACCGACGCGGGGGCGGTGCTGCTCGACGAGGCGCGCGGGCTGCTCGACCGGGCCGACCGGGTCCGCGCACGCGTGGCCGCCGCGGCCGGCGACGCCACCCTCACCGTCGGCATCCTCGGGGACAGCACCGACCCGGACGTGGTCCGGCTGGCCGACGCCTACCGCCGCCGCCATCCCCACGTCGAGGTCACCGTCCGGGAGACCGACCTGACCGACCCCACCTGCGGGCTGCACGCGGGCCTGGTCGACGTGGCGCTGACCCGCGGCCCCTTCGACCGGACCGGCCTGACCACGTACGAGCTGCGCGCCGACCCGGTGGGGGCGCTGCTGCGCGCCGACGACCCCCTCGCCCACCGCGCCGCCCTGGCCCCGGGCGACTTGGCCGACCGCCGCTGGTTCCGCTTCCCGGAGGGCACCGACCCCGAGTGGCAGACGTACTGGAACGGCGGGGAGGTGCGGCCCGGTCCGGTGGTGCGCACCGTGCGGGAATGCCGGCAGGCCGTGCTCTGGAACGGCACGGTCGGGATGACCCTCGTCGGCCACGAGCCCGGTGAGGGGCTCACCGTGGTGCCGCTGACCGGGCTGCCGCCGAGCCGCGTCCTGGTGGCCTGGCGCGAGGCCGGCCACCAGAGCCCGCTGATCCGCTCCTTCGTCCGGACGACGGTGGCCGCGTACGACGCCCGCCGCGGACCGTCGGACGGCTCCTAGCTCCGCGTCCATTTCTGGGACGCCGCGCCGGACCCGCAGGTCTGGGTGTCGACGCCCGGGCCGAAGGCCAGGTCGAGGCAGCCTCCGCTGAAGACGCTCCGGAGCGTGGAGCCGGACCCGGTCCGCCACAGGAGCGCGGTGCTGTCGGTGGCGCAGTCACCGGTGAAGACGGCCTGGTCCTTCATGTTGGCGCTCAGGCAGGAGCCCGACTTGTTGACCACCTTGACCGCGCCGTTCCCGGCGCCGCGGAAGGTCCAGTGGGCGGCCATGTCCGTGCAGAACCCGGTGTCGGCCCTGTTGAGGACCTGGATGAGGCACTTGCCCTCCTCGCCGTTCTCGAGGCCGAAGTAGCCGGAGGCGGGCGGGTCCTGGTCCGTGTCACCGGACCCGGATCCGGCCGACCCGTTCGAGCCCGCCGAACCACCGGAGTCGCCGGAGCCGCCCGAGCCGCCGGAATCACCCGCGCTGCCGGAGCCGCCCGAGCCGCTTGAACCGCCCGAGCCGTCCGTGTCGTCGGCGCCCTCCGCACCGCCGCCGCTGCCGGTACCGGCGGTCGCGCCGGAACGGCCCTCTTCCGCCCCCGCTCCCCCTCCGTCGCGCCCCTCGCCCCCGGGCGAGGCGGACGCCGACGGCGACGCCGACGTGCTGGGCGTCGGGCTCTCCTTCCCCGGCTTCGAAGCCGCGGGATCGGCCGGCGACGAGGCGGAGGCCGGGGCGGAGGAGGCCGGACCGGTGCCCGCCTCCGCGCCCGAGTCGGTGGCGTGGGGCAGGAGTTGGATGGCGACGGTGCTCGCGGCGCCGACCACGACCGGGATCACGGCGAACAGGACGCGCGTACGGCGTCGGCGCTCACGCCGCTCCGGCTCGGGGGCGGCGGCGGCGGGCGGCACGACGGGCACCTCGGCGGGCACCTCCGCGGGCAGGTCCGCCGCGTCCGGGACCGTCTCGGCGAAGGCGGCGCGCCGGGTCAGGTGCCCGGTGACGGACTCCGGCCACAGCGGCGGCGTGAACGGCCCGTGCCGGTCGGCGATCCCGACCAGTTCGGCGGCGGTCGGCCGCCCCTCGTGATCCTTGTCCAGGCAGGCGGCGACCACGTCGGCGAGGTCCGGGTCCAGCTCGCGTACGGCGCCGAGGTCGGGTTCCTCGTGCACGATCCGGTAGAGCACGGCGTGCCCGGACTCCTCGCCGAAGGGCGGCCGGCCGCTCGCCGCGTAGGCGAGGACGGAGCCGAGCGCGAACACGTCGACGGCACCGGACGAACTTCTGGCCCCCGACGCCTGTTCGGGCGACATGTAGGCGGGCGTGCCGACCACCATGCCGGTGCGGGTGAGCCGGCTCTGCTCGGCGGCGCGGGCCACCCCGAAGTCGATGAGGGTGAGGCCGTCGAGGGTGAGCATCACGTTGGACGGCTTGAGGTCCCGGTGCACCATGTCCATCGCGTGCACCGCCGCCAGCCCCGAGGCGGCCTCGCGGAGCAGCAGCCACAGCGCGTCGGCGGGCAGCGGGCCCCCGTGGACGTCGATCGCCTCGTTCAGGGTGAGCCCCGGGACGTAGGCGGTGGCGAACCACGGCGGACTGGCGGTGCGGTCGCCCGCGAGGAGCGGCGCGGTCGCCTGTGCGGGTAAGCGCGCGAGGTTGTCCAGCTCGTGTCCGAAGCGGCGCAGGAAGTCCTTGTCCTCGGCGACGATCGAGGGCAGCAGTTGTTTGACGGCGGCGTACCGCCCCTCGTGGACGCCGAGGTAGACGCGGCCCATGCCGCCCGCGCCGAGGCGTCCGATCAGCGGGATCGGCCCGATCCGCCGCGGGTCCTCGTCCTCCAGTGGCTCGGCACCGCTGCCGTCCAGCTCCAACACGCCTGCCCCGCCTCCCCGTTGCCCTGCCGACCGCGGACCCGCGGCCCACCCGCTCCCCTCCTGGATCCGGGCGGACGCGCGCGTCCGACGTGGGACAGTCTGAGCCAGGAGCACGTAGAATTGGAAGTGATTTCTAGAAACTGATTCTAGAAACCATCGAGAACCAGCCCCCAGCACGCACGACGAGAACGGCCTGTCCATGAGCCCCAAGCAGCACCGCGGTGAGGTCACCTCCGACCGGCTCCTGGACGCCGCGCTGCGCCTCTACACGGAGTCGGGCGAACAGGGCGTCACCGTCACCGCCGTCACCCGGACCAGCGGCGTCAGCCTCGGCAGCCTGTACCACCACTTCGGCAGCCTGGACGGCCTGCTCACGGCCCTCACGGAACGCTGGACGGGCAGGCTGATGGGGCAGTTGGTCACCGCGCTGATCGCCACGGAGGGCGCACGGGGCGGGATCCGGGCGGTGGTGGAGGCGTATCTCGCCTTCGTCCGCGACCACCCGGGTGCGGCCCTGCTCCTCCACTCCCCCTACGCCGACGAGCGCATGATGCCCCGGGCGCAGGAGACGCGGGAGGCGCAGGCGCCGGCAGTGTCGGCGTTCGCCGCGTGGGCCCAGCCGCACATCGCCTCCGGTGAACTGGCCCCGCTGCCCCAGCCCGTGCTGGAGTCCCTGGTCCTGGGCCCGGTCGTGGCCGTCGCCCGCCGCCACGTCGCCGGCATCAGGGACCTGGACCTGGAGGAGGCGGCGCGGGTGCTGCCGGACCGGATCTGGCGCTCGATCAGCGCGGGCGGGGAGTAGACGGGGCGCCTTGTCCCCCGGGGGAGCTACACGCAGGTGTCCACCGCGGGGTGACGATCGCGGACGGCCCCGTCCATAGAGTCTTCACCAGTCGCCGAGCACGACAGGCCGAACCGAGGCCGACGGAGGCTGACCGAGGCCGACGGAAGTCGCCGGAAGTCGCCGGAGGCCGACGGCCAAAGCCCCCCACTCACACGCTGCCCTACCCCCACCATGCCTGCTGGAGGCCCTCATGTTCCGCACCCTCGCCAAGGCCACCGCCGCCATCGCCGTGGTCTGCACCGTCGCAGGTGCGGGACTCGTCCTCGACGAGGAGTACGCCAACGCCACCACCGACACCGAGACGTCCTCGACGGGTGCCACCTTCACCGGCACCAAGAAGCTCCGCGTCGACGGCCACACGGTCAACGTCTCCTGCTCGGGCACCGCCGACGGCGCGGACCAGCCCCTGGTGATGCTGATGGCCGGCGGCGGCGAGGGCCTGGAGAACATGGCCCCCCTCCAGAAGGCGGTGAGCAGGACGAACCGCGTCTGCTCCTACGACCGCCTCGGCGAGGGCGCCAGCGACAAGCCCGCCCCGGGCACCCCGCAGACCATGGACGACACCGGCAGGCTCCTCACCAAGGTCCTCGACCGCCTCGCCGGCAACCGGCCCGTCGTCCTGGCCGGACACTCCCTCGGCGGCTACATCGCCGCCCGCTACACCCCTCACCACACCGACCGCGTCAAGGGCCTCGTCCTCCTCGACGCCACCATCCCCCACCTCACCCGCGACATGAACCGCACCATCCCCGCCGACGCCACCGGCATCCCCGCCCAGGTCCGCGCCGGCGCCCTCGCCGCCAACGAGGGCCAGAACCCTGAGCAGTTCGTCATCGCCGACGGCAGGGTCCGCTCCGCGGGCCGCATCCCCGTCGAGATCCTCAAGCACGAGTCCCAGTACGCCGAGGTCCCCCAGTACGGCCCCGCCCTGGAGCGCATGTGGGCCAAGGGCCAGCACGAATGGCGCGCCCTCTCCACCCGCAGCCACCTCACCACCGCCAAGGGCGCCGGCCACTACATCCACACCGACCGCCCCGACCTCGCCCTCAAGGCCGTCAAGAAGGTCACCCGCCGGGCAGCACATCAGCGCTGACCCTCGGACCGGCCCCGGGCCGTGGCCTCCCCTGCCACGGCCCGGGGCCTTCGACGTGTCGTGGTTCTGGCAGCCGAAAGGGCCCTCCGTTGCCTGCATACGTCCTTGGCGTCGCGCCCGGACCCCGCCAGGCTGTCAGCGAGAACCGCCGAGGCGGGGATCAGATGGTTCAGGGGGATCAGGGGGGATCCGAATGAAGCACGTACCGTTCTTCCGGTGGGTGGTCACACTGGGACTGGTGCTGATCGGCTGCTCGGTGGGCGTATATCTGACGACACCGGACTACCCCGACCGGAAACAGGTCGACCTGACCGTCCTGAGCGAGGCACCCGACGGGACGTGCACGGTCCGATGGACGGATCCGTTCGAACTCGCCGAGCACACGGGGCCGTACCGGTGCGACCCGTACCGGCCTGCCACGTTCAAGGCGCCGAACTACGAACCGGGCACCGATCTGGGCTGGGACGTCGGTCACGTCCTCGCCGAGGGCGCGCAGAAGGGCGAGCTCTACTCACTCGACGAGGACGAGGACATCGAGGCGTCCATCGCCCTGTCCGACCAGTTGCTGGGGATCGGCCTGCTTCCGACGATCATCGGCCTCGTCGGCGGCAACACCCGCTCGCTGGCCCGTCTGATCGGCGTGCGCCCGGCGGTCGTCCGCAAGGGGGAACGGCTGCGTGAGAGGGCGGTTCAGGTCGCGCAGGACCACACGCGGGCCGAGGAGGCGGTGCGCACCGCGTGGGCGCCACTGCACGAGGACCTGGTGGAGAAGCGCCTGGACAGAATCCCGGTCGCCAGGCTCCGAGGGGCGACGAGAACGCGTCTGCCCGTCAGGCTCTTGGAGCGGAACGGCATCCACAGCGTTCGGGACGTGCTCGATGCGGGGGCCTGGGAAGTGGCGTACGTCGGCGGGCTGGGTCGGCAAGAGGCCGAGCGGGTGTGGGAAGCCGCCCGGCTCATGTCCGAGCGGGTGAGCCGGGACACGACGGTACGCCTCGACGCGGACCGGCCCGACGCCCGAACCGCGGCCCTGCTCAACGCTCTCCAAGTACTGGTGGAGGCGGGGCCCCAGGCACGGAGCGCGGCGCACACCGCAGACCTGCTGGCCGGGGAGCTGCGCAGGGCCTTGGCCGGCGCGGCACCCGCCGCCGGGTGGCGGAAGATGCTCGCCGCGGGACGTGCGGAACGCCGGTACGTCCCGATGGCCGTGTCCGAACTGCGCAGGCTGCTGGCCGAGGCGGAGCGGGACGGAATGGCCGAGCGGTTCGCGCAGGCGTCGGTCGACCTCCTGCGAGGCGCCGACGGCGACCCGGCCGGCCTCTCCGCCCGCATCGACTTCGACACCCGGCCCGCGGACTACTACGAGGCCCTGGCTCAGGTGGTGGACACGACGGAGGGGACGGTACCCATCCCGCCCGACCCCCAGCGACGGCTCAAGTCCGTACTGCGCTCATCACGTCGTTGAGGACGTCACTCAACTCCCACAGCGACGGCTGCGCCCGGCACGCGAAGGCGAAGCCGTGCGCAAGGGTGCCGTCGTCCCGGTAGCCGTCCGTCCCCAGAAGCGACATGTCGAGCATTATGACCTCACTCGGGTGATCGTACGGTCGTTCGAAAGGCCATCCGTTCCGTTGAACCGTGGCGACACGGCCGGTGTGCGGTCGTAAAAACGGCATTCCCTTGGTCGGGTCTGTTACATCTGCGAACGGAGACCCCTCGTGCGAATGACCGACATCCACCGCTGCGAGATCCGGCCCGGGCGCCTCGTCGAGTGGACGCTCAGTGCCAGGACGCTCGACATCGCGGCGGCGCTCCCCGAGGACGCGCGACCACCCGCCTATATCCAGGAGTCGCACATCCGCACGGCCCGGTCGGTGCGCGAGGACGGGCTGTTCGTGCCGACCTGGCTCGGTACGGCCTTCGACATCCCCGGCCCGGTCGACCTCGACGTGCTCCAGGAGGCGCTGCGCGCCTGGACCCTGCGGCACGAGACCCTGCGCAGCGGTTTCCGGTGGGGCGGCGAGAGCGGTGACGACATGCGGCGGTTCACCCTCGACGCCGATGCCGTGTCCCTGCACCGCGAGGACGTCGGCGACTTCCCGGACGCGACCGTCCTCGCCCGCCACCTCCAGGACCGCTTCGACCGGGTCGCGGACGCGCTGCGCTGGCCCAACCTCATCTACACGGCGGTCGTCCGCGAGGACGGCGTCAGCGTCTACATGGCCTTCGACCACAGCAACGTCGACGCGTACTCGATCTATCGGATCCCCGCCGAGGTGGGCGAGTTGTACGCGGCCGGCGTCGCGGGCCGGACCGTGCCGCGGTCCCGCGTCGGCTCCTACGTCGACTTCTGCGAGGCCGAGCGGGCCGACGCGGACCGGATCGACGGCACCCACGACATCGTCGCCCGCTGGCGGGAGTTCATCCGGCGGTGCGACGGCCGGCTGCCGTCCTTCCCCGTCGACCTCGGGGTCGAGCCGGGCGCCACCCTGCCCGAACAGCACATGCTGCGCGAGCCGTTGGTGGACGCGGACGACGCCGCCGCCTTCGAGGCGTACTGCCGCCCGTACGGCGGCAGCCTGGTCGGTGTGCTCGCCGCGACCGCACTGATCGTCCACGAGATCGGCGGCGAGCCCGTCTACCGCACCGTCGTCCCCTTCCACACCCGCTCCCGGTCCCAGTGGTCGGAGTCCGTCGGCTGGTACGTGGGCGGCGCCCCGATCGAGGTCCCGGTGGACCGGGCGCACGACTTCCCGAGCGCCCTGCGCACCGTGCGGGCCGAACTCCAGGCCAACCGGCGGCTGTCCCGCATGCCGATCGACCGGGTGCTGCGCCTGCTCGGCACGGACTTCCGGCCGACCTCGCCCGACCTGTACTCGATCGTCTCGTACGTCGACGCCCGCGACGTCCCCGGCGCCGGCCACTGGCCGGACCAGTCGGCGTACGCCCTGCTCCGGGTCTCGTACGGCGACCAGGTGTGCGCGTGGGTCACCCGGCTCCCCGAGGGCCTCTGGTTCGCCAGCCGCTACCCGGACACCGACGTGGCGCACAAGAACCTGCGGCTGTACGTCGAACGCCTGCGGGACGTCATCACAGGCGTGGCCCGCTCTCCGGCGGCGACGGTGAACGGGCCGCACGGTCACGTGGTGTAGGAGATCTGTCGGCGGCGTGTCGGTCGCGCATGTGACCTTGGCGGAGTCGGCGTCACCACCCGGTGCCGCCGCCCGAGCACAAGGAGTCCGCCCCTCATGTCTTCCACACCCCAGAACCGACCGTGGGACGTTCACCGGCCGCCGCCCGCCACGGGACGCACCTTCCTCGTCACCGGAGGCAATGCCGGCATCGGCTACTTCGTCGCGGAGCAACTGGCCGCCACCGGAGCCGTCGTGGTGCTCGGCAGCCGTGATCCCGGGAAGGCCGGCGCCGCCGCCGACTCGATCCGTTCGCGTGTCCCCGACGCCCGGGTGCGGCACCTCCGGCTGGACCTCGCCGACCTGCCGTCGCTGGAGTCCGCGGTGGAGCGGCTGGACGTGGACCGCCTCGACGCCGTCGTCCACAACGCGGGGGTCGCGCTGGACGACCCGCCCCGGCGGGAGACCGGGGACGGGCACGAGCTGATGTTCGGGACCAATCACCTCGGCCACTTCGCGCTGACCCGGTGGCTGGCCCCGCTGCTGACCGCCGCCCCGGCCGCCCGGATCGTGACCGTGGGGAGCTTCGCGGCACGGTCGGAACGGCTCGACGTGGACGACCTGGAGTCCACCGACGACTACCGGCCGGCGCGCGCCTACGGCCGGTCCAAGCTGGCCCAGATGGCCTTCGGCTTCGCACTCGACCGGCGTCTACGGGCGGTCGGCAGCACCGTCTCCAGCGTGGTGGCCCATCCCGGCGGCGCGCTGGACTCCCTCACGCCCGACCGTCCGCCGGTCCACACCAGGTCCGCCGGGGAACGGCTGCGCGGCCTGCCCGCCGCGCTGCTGGTGCAGGGCAAGGACGCCGGCGCGTGGCCGATCGTACGGGCCGTCCTCGACCCGCACGTGGAGGGCGGGCAACTGTGGGGACCGAGGGTCTTCGGACTGCGCGGCACCCCGCGCTCCGAACCCGTCCCGGCCCACATGTCCGACGCCGCCGTGGCGGCCCGGCTGTGGGCCGCCTCCTGCGACCTGACCGGTGTGGAGCCCGGTCTGGGCTTGGGGCTCCTGGCTCAGAAGCCCACCGACTGAAGGGCGCCCAGGCCCACGTCCGCGTACGAGTGCTTGCCGGAGACGAAGATGTTGACGCCGTAGTAGTTGAACAGCCAGCAGCCGAAGGCGATCAGGGCCAGGTAGGCGGCCTTGCGGCCCTTCCAGCCGGCGGTGGCGCGGGCGTGCAGGTAGCAGGCGTAGGCGACCCAGGTGATGAAGGACCAGGTCTCCTTGGGGTCCCAGCCCCAGTAGCGGCCCCAGGCGTCGCCCGCCCAGATCGCGCCCGCGATGATCGTGAACGTCCACAGCGGGAAGACGGCGGCGTTGACGCGGTAGGCGAACTTGTCGAGGGAGGCGGCGGAGGGCAGCCGGTCCAGGACCGAGTTGGCGAAGCGGCCGGGGGTGCCGCCGGAGGCGAGCTTGTTCTCGAACGAGTCCTTGAAGAGGTACAGGATCGTGGAGACCGCGCCGACGTAGAAGACCGCGCCGCAGAAGATCGCCGTGGAGACGTGGATGTACAGCCAGTACGAGTGCAGGGCCGGGACGAGCTGGTCGCTGGCGGTGTAGAGGACCGTGACGGCGAGGCCGAGGTCGAGCAGGACCGTGGTGATCAGGGGCAGGCCCAGCCAGCGGACGTTCTTCTTCAGGGCGAGCAGCGCCAGGTACACGCCGGTGGCGACCGTCGTGAACGTGATGTTGAACTCGTACATGTTGCCCCACGGCGCCCGCTGCACGGACAGGGCGCGGGTGAGGACGCCGCCCGCCTCGATCGCGAAGGCGAGGAGGGTGAGCGAGATGGCGATCCGGCCGTACAGGTCGCCCTCCTCGGTGCCGCCGTGCGCGCCGGGACCGTCGGGCACGTCACGGGAGCCGGAGGCGGCGCGGACGACGACCTCGGGGCGCTCCAGAACGGCGGTGCCGCCGGCCTTGTTCACGGTGACGGCCGGACCGGCCTTCGCCTTGGCGGCCGTGGTCTCGTTGGTGGCGGTGAGCGCGGCGGCGGTACGGCCGACCTTGCTGCGGCTGCCGAAGAGCCACTCGGCGATGTACGCGAAGAAGGCCAGGGTGTAGACGGCCATCGACGAGTAGATCAGCGTGTTGCTGACGTTCGCGAGATTCTCGTTGGTCGCGGCGGCGAGATTCACTTCTCAGCCCCTTCGGCAGGTACGGCGTGGGTGTCGGGGGAATCGGGGGTGTCGTCGTCGTTCTTCGGCGCGTCCGGTGCCCGGTCGTACAGGATCCCCGCCAGGTCGCCCAGTTCCTCGGGGACCTTCGCGGACTCGCTGCGGCCGAGGCCCGCCATCTCCACGACCGTGACGCCGTCGGCGCCGCGCACGGCCCGTACCCAGACGCGGCGGCGCTGGATGAACAGGGAGCCCGCCAGGCCGAGGATGGCGACGACGGCGCCGCCGAGCGCCCAGCCGCTGCCGGGCTGCTGCGTGACCTGGAAGCCGGCCCACTCGTGGATGCCGTTGAAGGTGACCGAGCCGGCGCCGTTCGGGAGGGTCATGGTCTCGCCGACCTTCAGCTGCTTCTTGAACAGCTTGCCGTCGGAGCCCTTGAACTCCTTCAGGTTGGTCTTGTCGAGCTGGTAGATGCTCTGCGGGAAGCCCGCGTCGACACCGAGGTCGCCGTGGTAGGCGGAGAGCGCGAGCATCGGGTTGATCAGCGCCGGGAAGGTGGAGAGCATCGTGCTGCCCTTGCCGCCGTACGTCGGCAGGAAGAACGCGTTGAAGCCGAGCTGCTCCTTCTCGCCCTTCGCGTTGCGGTAGCCGTCCATGACCTTGATGGCGCCGGAGGACGTGACGTTGGAGTCCAGCGGCAGCAGGGCCACGGCCTGCTTGTCCATCACGACGTCGCCCTTGGCGTCCTTGACGGTGACGACGGGCGCGTAGCCGTGGCTGACGAGGTAGACCTTGGAGCCCTCGATCTCCAGCGGCTTGTTGACCTTGATGGTCTTGGTCTTCTCGGCGCCGTCGGCGCCCTCGCTGTACGTGACGTGGGCCTCGTAGATCCGCGGGGTGCCGCGGTTGGGGCCGGTCGGCTCGTAGGTGCCGCGGAAGTTCTTCAGGGAGAAGCTGAACGGGTCTAGCTGGTCCTGGTCGAAGAGGTTCCCGGACTTGAAGTCGTCGTACTGGGTGAGGGTGTTGGCGAAGCCGTCGCCCTCCAGGATCAGCTTGTTGCCCTCGTACTTGAACAGCTGGCCCCACGCGAAGGCGATCAGCATCACGATCAGCGCGATGTGGAAGGCGAGGTTGCCGACCTCCCTCAGGTACCCCTTCTCGGCCGCGACGGCGTCGCCGACGGCGTGCGCGCGGAAGCGGCGCTTCTTCAGCAGCGTCAGCGCGGCCTCGCGGACCTCCTCGGGCTCGGCCCCGGTGCGCCAGCCGGTGTAGGCGGGCAGCCGGTCCAGGCGGCGGGGGGCGCCCGGCGGGCGGCCGCGGAGCTGGCCGACGAACTGCCAGGTGCGCGGGACGATGCAGCCGATGAGGGAGACGAACAGCAGGATGTAGATCGCGGAGAACCACACCGAGCTGTAGACGTGGAAGAGGCCGAGCTTGTCGTAGACCGGCGCGAGGACGTCGTGGTTCTGGCGGAACTCCTCGACCTTCATCGCGTCGACGCCGTCCTGCGGGATCAGCGACCCGGGGATCGCGCCCAGCGACAGCAGCAGGAGCAGCAGCAGCGCGACGCGCATCGAGGTGAGCTGGCGCCAGAACCAGCGGACCCAGCCGATCACGCCGAGCGAGGGGAGGTTCGGGGCCTCCTCCTTCGGCGCGGTGGAGAGCTGGGAGCCGGCGGCGCCGAGGTCCCCTTCCTCGGTGGCTGTCGGGGTCTCGCCCGTTGTCGTCTTGCTCATCGGTCAGATCCCCACAGTGAAGCCGTTGGACCAGGTCTGCATGGACTGCACGATGCTGTCCCACGCGCCGGTGACCAGCAGCAGGCCGGTCGCGATCATCATGACGCCGCCCACGCGCATCACCCAGACATAGTGCCGCTTGATCCAGCCGAAGGCGCCGAGCGCCTTGCGGAAGGCGACCGCGGCGAGGACGAAGGGGACGCCGAGGCCGAGGCAGTAGGCGACGGTCAGTATCGCGCCGCGGCCGGCGGTGCCCTGGTCGGCGGAGAGCGCGAGTACGGAGGCGAGGGTCGGGCCGATGCAGGGGGTCCAGCCGATGCCGAACAGGGCGCCGAGTACCGGGGCGCCGACCAGGCCGTTCACGGGCTTCTTGTGGAAGCGGAACTCGCGCTGGGTGAGCCAGGGCATCAGGCCCATGAAGAAGACGCCCATGAGGATCATGAAGACGCCCAGCACCTTGCTCAGCACGCCCCGGTTCTCCTGGAGCGTGTCGCCGAAGTAGCCGAACAGCGCCCCGCTGGAGACGAAGACGGCGGTGAAGCCGAGGACGAAGAGGGAGGCGCCGGCCACCATCCGGCCGCGCCGGGCCTCGCCGAGGTCGGTGCCGGTGACCCCGGTCACGTAGGAGAGGTAGCCGGGGACCAGGGGCAGCACGCAGGGCGAGAAGAAGGAGACGAGGCCGCCGAGCAGGGCGATGGGGAGGGCCACGAGGAGGGCGCCGTTGAGCACCGTGCCGTTGTAGCCCTCGGCGGCCAGCGTGGTCACTGCGGACACGTCACTTCTCCGACTTGCCGGAGCCGGCGGATCCGTCGGTGAGGAACGGGTCGAGCATCTTGCGCAGCTTCTCCTCGCTGAGCGCCTGGAGCGTGCGCGCGGCGACCTTGCCCTCCCGGTCGATGACGAGCGTCGAGGGGATGGCCTGCGGGTTGAGGGTGCCCTTCTCGAAGCGGAGCATCAGCTTGCCGGTCGGGTCGTACAGGCTCGGGTAGGTGATCCCGTAGTCCTTCTCGAAGGCGCGGGCCGGACCGGTGGAGGTGTCGCGGGTGTTGATGCCGACGAACTGGACGCCCTGGTCCTTGGTGTCCTTGTAGACCGTCTCGAGGTTCTTGGCCTCGGCGCGGCAGGGCCCGCACCAGGAGCCCCAGACATTGAGGACGACGATCTTGCCCTTGAAGTCGGCGACGTCGACCTGTCCGCCGTCGACGGTCTTGCCGGACAGCTCGGGGGCGTCGGCGCGCTCACCCTTCTTGGCGGTGGCGATGCCGTCCGAGCCGGTGATGAAGCCCGTCTGGCCGCCGCCGCCCGAGGTGCCGCCGGAGCTGCACGCGGACACGAGCAGCGCCGCGGCGGCCGTGCCGACGGCGAGGACGGCGCGGCTGACGGCGCGGCCACGGACGCGGTCGGCGGTGCGGTTCGTGCGGTTCGAGCGCAGGGGGGCGCGGCTGGCGGCACTCATGTGAAAAGTTTCGCATGTCCGTTCCGAGGATCTTGCGCACCCCCCTCACGGCCGGAAACCCGCATTTCAGGCGGCGTTCGAGGGCGCTCCCGAGGTGGCCGGCGCGTCCTTGAGGAGGGCGTTCCAGCCACCGGCCGGCCGCTGCCCCACCTCGACGGTGCGCAGCTTGGCCAGCACCTCCGGCTTCTGCACGTCCATCCAGTCGGTGAACTGGCGGAAGGAGACGAGCCGGATGTCCTCGCCCTTCTCCTTCTCCCGCGCGACGTGCTTGAGGACGTTCTCGACGGCGTCCATGTAGATGCCGCCGTTCCACTCCTCGAAGTGGTTGCCTATGAAGAAGGGTGCCCGGTTCGTCTCGTACGCCCGCTTGAAGCCGGATATGTACGCGTTCGTGGCCTGTTCTCGCCAGCCCGGGTAGTTGTGGGCGGGGGCCTTGGTCGAGTTGACCGACTGGTTGGCGAGGATGTTGTAGTCCATCGAGAGGACCTCGAAGGAGTGCCCGGGGAACGGTATCTGCTGCAGCGGGAAGTCCCAGACGCCGTCCTTCTTCGCCGGCCACACCTGACGGCCGCCGGGCGAGGAGGCGTCGTAGCGCCAGCCCAGCTCGCGGGCGGTGGGCAGCAGGTTGTCCTGGCCGAGCAGACAGGGCGTGCGGCCGCCGACGAGTTCCTTGTCGTAGTCGAAGGGCAGGGACGGCAGGTCGGTCCAGCCGCTGTTGGTCCTCCACTCCTTGACGAAGGACTTGGCCTGGTCGATCTCGCTGCGCCACTGCGCGGACGTCCAGTTGCCGACCGAGCCGCCGCCACCGCAGAAGTGGCCGTTGAAGTGGGTGCCTATCTCGTGGCCGTCCAGCCAGGCCCGGTGGACGTTCTTCAGCGTGTCCTTGATGTGGGCGTCGGTGAGGTAGCCGATGTCGGAGGCGCCGCGCGGGTTGTTCGGCGGGTCGTAGAGGCGCTTCTTCGACTCGGGCAGCAGGTACAGGCCCGAGAGGAAGAACGTCATGTGCGCGCCGTGCTCCTGCGCGAGGTCGAGGAAGCGCGGGAAGAGCCCGTTGCCGACCTCGCCGGCGCCGTCCCAGGAGAACACGACGAACTGCGGGGGCGTCTGGCCGGGCTCCAACGGCACCGGCGCGTCCGGCTGGTGCGGCTGCTTGCCGGTGTACGACGTGGAGCCGTCGCCGATCGGCTTCGCCGGGGCCTCGCTGCTGCCGGAGGGCGAGGGCTTCCCGGAGTCACCGGCCTGGTGCGAGCCGGCCGACGACTGGTGGGAACCGGAGCCGCAGCCCGCGAGCCCGACGGCCGCCGCGGCGCCGGCGCCGAGTCCGAGCATCCCCCTGCGGGTGAGAGTGCGGTTGGAAGTGCGCATCGCAACCTCGTTCGTCGCGTCCTTGGGTGGTCACTGGGCAAGAGGACGCGACGAACGAGCGGGTTCCGGAAATTTGTGCGGGTTCGGTAACAGGTGCCACAGCCCGCGGGGTCGTACGACTGTCAGGCGCCGTACGCCTTGCCCTGCCCCTTGACGGGCTTGGCGCCCGCGAGGAGGTGGGCCGGGACGAGGTCGCGGGCGGGTTCGGTGTAGCCGACGGAGACGATGTGGTCGCCCCGGTACGTGAACGTGGTCAGGGACGCCAGCGTGCACTGCCGCCTGCGCGGGTCGTGCCACAGCCGCCGCCGCTCGACGTACGAGCGCAGGATCCAGATCGGCAGCTGGTGGCTGACGATCACGGCCTCGTGGCCGCGGGCCTTGTCGCGGGCCGCGTCCAGCGCGCCCTTCATCCGGACGACCTGGTCGACGTACGGCTCGCCCCAGGACGGCCGGAACGGGTTGACCACGTGCTTCCAGTTGCCGGGCCGGCGCAGGGCGCCGTCCCCGATGCCGAAGGTCTTGCCCTGGAAGACGTTGCCGGCCTCGATGAGGCGCGCGTCGGTGTCGAGGTCGACGCCGTGCGACTTGGCGATCGGGGTCGCCGTCTCCTGCGCCCGCTCCAGCGGGGAGGCCACGACGTACGTCACGTCGCGGGGGGCGAGGTGCTCGGCCACCCGGTCGGCCATGCGCCGGCCCAGCTCGGAGAGGTGGTAGCCGGGCAGCCGTCCGTAGAGGACGCCGGTGGGGTTCTCGACCTCGCCGTGCCGCATCACGTGGACGACGGTCAGCTCCGCCTTGTCGTCGTTGCTCATGCCGTCGCCTCCGCGGCCGCGCGGGCCGCCGCCGGGAGGGCGTCGGCGATGCGCTGGACGGCCCGCTCGTCGTGGGCGGTGGAGACGAACCAGGACTCGAAGGAGGACGGCGGCAGGTAGACGCCGTTCGCGAGGAGTGAGTGGAAGAACGCGGTGAACCGGAAGGACTCCTGCGTCTTCGCGTCCTCGTAGTCGGTGACCGGCCGGTCGGTGAAGAACACGGAGAACATGTTGGAGGCGTTCTGCAGCGTGTGCGCGACGCCTTCCTTGCTCAGCGCCTCGGTGACGAGCCCCTGGATCCGCTGCGACACGGCGTTGACCGTCTCGTACGCCGCGTCGTCGAGGAGCCGCAGCTGGGCGAGGCCGGCGGCGGTGGCGACGGGGTTTCCGGAGAGGGTGCCGGCCTGGTAGACGGGGCCGGCCGGGGCGAGGTGCGCCATGACGTCGGCGCGCCCGCCGAAGGCCGCGGCGGGGAACCCGCCGCCCATGACCTTCCCGAAGGTCATGAGGTCGGGGACGACCCCCTCCACGCCGTACCAACCCGCGCGGCTGGTCCGGAACCCGGTCATGACCTCGTCGGACACGAACAGCGCGCCGTTCGCGGCGCAGGCGTCCTTCAGCCCCTGGTTGAACCCGGGCAGCGGGGGCACGACGCCCATGTTGCCGGGGGACGCCTCGGTGATCACGCAGGCGATCTCGCCGGGGTGCGCGGCGAAGGCGGCGTGCACGGCCTCCAGGTCGTTGTACGGCAGCACGATCGTGTCGCTCGCCTGGGCGCCGGTGACGCCGGGGGTGTCGGGGAGCGCGAAGGTGGCGACGCCGGAGCCGGCGGCGGCCAGCAGCGAGTCGACGTGACCGTGGTAACACCCGGCGAACTTGATCACCTTGGTGCGGCGCGTGAACCCGCGGGCGAGCCGGATGGCCGACATGGTCGCCTCGGTCCCGCTGGAGACCAGCCGCACCTCCTCCAGCGGCGCGACCCGCTCGACCATCGCCTCGGCGAGGGCGACCTCGCCCTCGGCGGGCGTGCCGAACGACGTGCCGCGCGCGACCGCCTCCTGCACGGCGGCGATCACCTCGGGGTGGGCGTGCCCGAGGATCATCGGGCCCCAGGAGCAGACGAGGTCGACGTACTCGCGCCCGTCCGCGTCGGTCAGGTACGGCCCGGTGCCGGACACCATGAACCGCGGCGTGCCGCCGACCGCACGGAAGGCGCGCACCGGGGAGTTCACGCCGCCGGGTGTGACGGCCGCCGCGCGGTCGAACAGAGCCTGCGAGGCCGGTGCTTCGTATGGATATGCCAGTTCGCTCATGACCTGCGACTTCTCCGACCTTCTCGACCTTCTCCGACGTATCGGACTCTGCGTGGCCCCCACCCGGGCCATGCGCGGGCCCTGATCGGTCCCGGCCCGGCCTCTGGTTGCCCAGGGTGACCTTGACAAGGGTAGACAACCGCCCCGATCGCCGTGCCGTCTGCCAGACTGGAGCCCGTCCACGCAGCTCAATGAGGCGGCGCGGGCGCGGCTGCCGACCGTCCTGCGGACTCGTGACGGACAGATGTTTCACCGCACGTTTCGGCGAGCGGCCGTGGGGGAGGTCACTGACACGATGATCGGGTTGCGCGGCGGGGGCCACGCGTCCTAGAAAAGCAGTCGGGTGGAGATATGCATCGCGGTGGCGGACTGGGCGAGGGGACCGACGACCTGGGTCCTCGACGTGCCCGGCGGGGAAGGCACCGACGCGAGGCGGAGGAAGCGTCCGAAGCACGTCAGACACACGGCACACCGAGCGAGCCCGACCGGGACGCACGGCGCGCCGACCGGCCGGGGGCGGAGAGCAGGAATGGTGGTCGGGTGGGGGTGACCTACAAGTACTTCGGCGCGCCCGACGGCGCGACCGCGGCCCGCGTCCCGATCTCGATGCGCCCCGAGGAACTCGGCGGTGACGAGCTCGGGATGAACGGCATGTTCACCAAGATCAAGCCGGAGACCATGGCCGCCATGGTCCTCACCGGCATCGAGGGCGTGCCCCTGCACAAGGTCCCCCCGCTGGAGCTGGTCGTCCTCCACCCCGACTACGCGGTGGTGAAACTCCCGATGACCGTCGTCGACCCCCTGCGCGGCATCGGCGAGGAAGCGGTCGGCGCGGCCGCCTTCATCTGGTCGACGGTCCCGGACCGGGGCGGGCCGCGGGACGCGTTCAACGTGTACCAGTTGCTGCACGAGTGGCAGGACTTCAGCCATCGGCTGCATGAGGCGGGGCATCAGCCGTACTGCTTGGTGTGGCCCTGAGCTGGGGTTTCCCGCGGACTGGGCGGGGTTTTCGGGTCCCGCCCTCGTCACGGTAGGAACAGCCTGGGGGCAAGCAGCTCCAGCACCTCCTCCCAGCGGTAGCGGTCGGCCCCGCCGCCCGCCCCCGGCCGGTGAGGCTCGTAGGAGCCGATCCGTCCTCACCCTGCACCTGGCATGCACAAACTGAGGTTGGTAAGGCCCCCGCGCTCGCGGGGAGGGATCACGCCGGCGGCGACCAGGGCTCGCTTCCAGGGGCCCATGTTGAAGACGCTGCGATCGCCCGGCACCGGGTGGAGCGGAAAGATCCTGGCTGGGCATGAGACCTGACGGTGACCCGCCTCCTCCTGCAGAGGTACACCCAACTACCCCTGCTGATCGATGAGTTCGAACTGCAGGGCGGCCTACCGTCCGGTGTTGTGAACATCATCCGCCGCACCACCGCTGTCACCCTGCTCGGCCTCTCGCTGACGCTCGCGCTCCAGGGCCCGGGCGCCGCCGCCCCCGCGCAGACGTCCGCGTTCTCCGCCTGGAACAGGGCGGAGTCGGAGATCTCGCTGCCGCGACCCGCGGGACGGTACCCGGTGGGGCGGCAGACGCTGCACCTCTCGGATCACCGGCGCCGTGATCCGTGGGTGCCCTCGGCCCACAGGGAGCTGATGGTGTCGATGCACTATCCAGCCCGTGCCGGAAGGAGCGCTCCGGCGGCCTACATGACGGAGGAGGAGGCCAGGCTGCTGCTGGAGGCGCGCGGCCTGGCCGGTGTCGTGCCCGCCGCGACCGTCAGCGGTGTGCGCACCCACGCGCGCGTCGACGCCCGCCCGGCGTACGGCCGTTTCCCGCTGGTACTGCTGTCCCCGGGCTTCTCGATGCCACGCAGCACGCTCACCACCCTGGCGAACGACCTGGCGAGCCGCGGGTACGTCGTCGCCGCCGTGGACCACGCCCACGAGTCCGTCGGCACGTCCTTCCCGGGCGGACGGGTGCTCACCTGCCTGGCGTGCGAGCAGGTCGCCACGGACGAGGATCGGGCGCAGGTGGTCGTGAACCGGGCGCGGGACCTCTCCTTCGTGCTCGACCGGTTGTCGACGCTTCGGGCGCCGTCGGGCACGTTCCACGGGCAGCAGAGCCTCCCGTACGCGCGCATGGTGGACATGCGACGGATCGGGGCGGCCGGTCACTCCATCGGTGGCGCGGCCGCCGCCGCGGTGATGCTGCGGGACGAACGGGTGCGGGCAGGCGTGAATCTGGACGGCAACTTCTTCGCCCCGTCCGCCGGGGCGGGTCTGGACGGGCGCCCGTTCATGATGACGGGCGCCTCCGCCACCCACAGCCCGGGGAGTCCGGAGAGCGACTGGCGGGATGCCTGGACCCGCTTGGACGGCTGGAAGCGCTGGCTGACGGTTGCCGGGGCCGAGCACTTCGCCTTCACGGACCTGCCGGTCCTGGCCCACCGACTGGGCCTGTCCGACCCCGCGGCGCCACTCCCGGGTGACCGCTCATGGCAGCTCACGCGCGACTACACGGCCGCTTTCCTCGACACGCACCTGCGCGGCCTGGCACGCCCCTTGCTGGACGGCCCCTCGGCCGATCGACCAGAGGTCACGTTTCCTCGGGTGTGACAGCACTCGCACAGGGTCTCCCTCCTCGCGGATGACCGGCCCGCCCACTCCCGGGCGGGGCCGGCAACTCCGCGGGCGAACCCGATCAGCCTGGAGCGACACGGCTGAGGTGCTCCCAGGACCGGTACAGCTCCGCTTGGGCCCGGTCCATCTCCAAGACGTGATCGAAGGACTGGCCGCCGACGATGAGCCGTCGGGGCGGATCCGGCAGTGCGGCCAGCTTCATGATGACCGGGGCGGCGGTGTCCGGCTCCGGGGCGACGGCATCGCCCCACATCGCCTCCATCTCGGTGCGCAGGGGCCGATACTGCGCCAGGGGTTCGGTGTTCGTGGTGCCTGCCGTGAACAGGCCGGTGTTGTAGCCGCCCATCTGCACGATGGTGACCTTGATGCCGAACCCTTCGACCTCCATCGCGAGTGCCTCGCTCACGGAGTCCAGTGCGGCCTTGCCCGCACCGTAGTAGCCGACGGTGGCCATGCCGCCGCCGCTGCCCATCGAGGTGACCTGGAGCAGCCGCCCGCCGCCCTGGGCACGCAGGTGGGGAAGGACCGCTTGGGCCACCCACACGGCGCCGAAGAAGTTCACATCCATATGTGCCCTGATCTGCTCCTCCGTGGCCTCCTCCACCATGCCGTAGAGCATCGCGCCCGCGTTGTTGACGACGACGTCCAGCCTGCCGAAGGCGGCCACCGCCTGCTCCACCGCGTCGAACACCACCCGGCGGTCGGCGACGTCCAAGGGGAGCGGGACCAGATGGCCGGGGTACTTCTCGGTCAGTTCCTCCAGGGGCCGGACGTCGCGGGCGGCAGCCACCACGCGGTCGCCGTCCGCCAGGGCGGCCTCGGTGAAAGCTCGTCCCAGGCCGCGGGATGCGCCGGTGATGAGCCAGACCCTTGCATCCGTCATGATGCGTCCCCTCAAGTAAATAAAACGATCCGTCTCGGTTCGTTTGGAGCGTAGGACATCGGAGCGAGGCGGTGCCGCTGATCGCCATCCGCACCCGGAAGGCGGGCGGAAGCGCGGGGGCCGCGACGACGACCAGGAGCCGGTGAAGACGACCGTCTGACCGCGCAGACGGTCCGGCCCCGTCCCGCGTCAGTGGCCGCCCGTCAGTTCACCCGTGAGCCTGCCGTGCAGGTCGGCGCTCGGGTCGTTCAGGCCGGTGATCTCCACGGTCTTGCCGCGCCGGGCGTACCGGGCCTCGACGGCGTCCAGGGCGGCCACCGAGGAGGCGTCCCAGACGTGGGCGGCGGAGAGGTCGATGACGACCCTGTCGGGGTCGCCCGCGTAGTCGAAGCGGTGGACGAGGTCGTTGGAGGACGCGAAGAACAGCTCACCCGTGACGGCGTAGACGACCTGGCTCCCGTCGGGGTCGGTGACGGCGGTGACGTGGGCGAGGTGGGCCACGCGCCGGGCGAAGACCACCATGGCCGTGACCGTGCCGACGACGACGCCGATCGCGAGGTTGTGCGTCGCGACCACGACGATCACGGTGAGGACCATGACGGCGATCTCCCCGGCGGGCATCCGCCTGAGCGTCTTCGGCGAGACGGAGTGCCAGTCGAAGGTGCCGAACGCGACCATGACCATGACGGCGACCAGGGCGGCCATGGGGATGTCGGAGACGACCGGGCCGAAGACGACGCACAGCACCATCAGGAAGGCGCCCGCGAGGAAGGTCGAGAGGCGGGTGCGGGCGCCGGACACCTTCACGTTGATCATCGTCTGGCCGATCATCGCGCAGCCGCCCATGCCGCCGAAGAAGCCGGTGACGATGTTGGCGACGCCCTGGCCGATGGACTCGCGGGTCTTGGAGGAGCGGGTGTCGGTGATGTCGTCGACCAGCTGGGCGGTCATCAACGACTCCATCAGGCCGACCAGCGCCATGGCGAGGGCGTAGGGGGCGATGGTGATCAGGGTGTCCAGGGTGAAGGGCACGTCCGGCAGGCCGGGCACCGGGAGCGAGGAGGGCAGTTCGCCCCTGTCCCCGACGGTGGGCACGGCGATCCCGGCGGCGACGGTGATCACGGTGAGGATCACGATGGAGGCCAGGGGCGCCGGGACGACCCGGGTGACCCTCGGGAAGAACACCATCAGTGCGAGCCCGCCGATGATCAGGGGGTAGACCGGCCAGGGCACGTCGCGCATCTCCGGCACCTGCGCCATGAAGATCAGGATCGCGAGGGCGTTGACGAAGCCGGTCATGACCGAGCGGGGGACGAACCGCATCAGCTTGGCGACGCCCAGCGCGCCGAGGGCGATCTGGAAGACGCCGGCCAGGATGACGGTGGCGACCAGGTAGCCGAGGCCGTGCTCGCGGTTCACGGGGGCGATGACCAGGGCGACCGCACCGGTCGCCGCGGAGATCATCGCGCGGCGGCCGCCGACGATCGAGATCGTGACGGCCATCGTGAACGAGGCGAACAGCCCGATCGCCGGATCGACCCCGGCGATGATCGAGAAGGAGATCGCCTCCGGGATCAGGGCCAGCGCGACGACCAGCCCGCCGAGGACCTCGGTGCGCCAGACCTTCGGGTCGTTCAGCCAGTCGGGCTTGAGGGCGCGCAGCCGCGCGGCGGGGCTGACAACAGCAGAAGACAAGGAGATGCGTACCTGTCGTACTCGGGCACACCCCGTGCGGGGCGGGGTGCACGGGAAGGCGTGCGGAGCCGGGCGGCTGCGAGAATCAGCTCTTCGCCGGGGGCGTCATCGGTCCCGGGAGCGGGCGGTGGCGGAGCGGCCGGGCCGCCCTCGCCGACCACAACTCTACCCTGACGTTAGAGTAGAGATGGGCGGGGTTCGCGGGCGAGGTCCGGGCGGGCGCCGCCCTCCATGACACGAAGGGCCAGGTCACAGGGCGTGGACGACAGGCACATGCAGATCGGTGAAGTCGCCGAGCGGACCGAGCTGTCCCTGCGCACCATCCGGCACTACGAGGACACCGGACTGGTCATCCCCTCCGCCCGCTCCCAGGGCGGCTTCCGTCTCTACACCGAGCAGGACGTCGCCCGGCTCATGGTCATCCGCCGGATGAAGCCGCTCGGCTTCACCCTGGACCAGATGCGCGACCTGCTCTCCGCCACCGACCGCCTGGACAGCGGCGACCCGCTGGAGGCGGGTGAGCGCGAGGCGCTGGTGGACCGCGTCCGCGGGTACGAACAGGCGGCCACCGAGCAGGTCGGGAAGCTGCGCGTCCAGCTGCGCCGTGCCGAGGACTTCGCCGCCACCCTCCGAGGACGCCTCCCGGAGTCCGCTCCCCCGGCCGCGGAGATCCCGGCCGCGGAGATTCCGGCGGCGGAGGTCCCGGCGGCGGAGGTCCCTCCGACGGAGAACCCTCCGACGGAGTACGTGCGGTAGTCCGCGCCCGCCCCCCGGGTGAGGGTGGCAGCGGGCCGCCGCGTACGGCCGGCCTCCGCACTCCGCCGGTGAGGGAGACATGACCCATCCGGGCACGCTCGTGCTGATCATGGGCATCGCCGTGCTGGCCCCGCTGCTCGTGTACGTCACCGGGCGGCGGGTGCGGGTACCGCTGGTGATCTTCGAGATCGGGCTGGGGATCCTGGTCGGGCCGGACGTGCTCGGGTGGGCGCGGCCCGACGAGGTCGTCGACACGCTCGCCGATCTGGGGCTGTCGATGCTGATCTTCCTGGCCGGGTACGAGATCGACTTCGCGGCGGTGCGCGGGGACACCCTGCGCCGCTCCGTGCGGTCCTGGCTGCTGTCGCTGGTCCTCGGGATCGGCCTGGCCCTTCTGATCAGCGGTGGGGACGTGTTCGAGGCGTTCGTCATCGGTACCGCGCTGACCAGTACGGCGCTCGGCACCGTACTGCCGATGCTGCGGGACCGCGGGGAGCTGCGCGGGCGGTTCGGGACGGTGGTGTCGGCGTTCGGGGCGGTGGGCGAGTTCGGGCCCGTGGTCGCCGTGGCGCTGCTGCTCAGCGGGCGCCGGCCGGCCGAGTCGGCCGCGCTGCTGGCCGCGTTCGGGGCGATCACGGCCCTCGCCGTCTTCTGGGCGCTGCGTCCGCGGCCGCCCTGGTTCGGCCGGCTGACCGAACGGACCCTGCACAGCAGCGCCCAGTTCGCCGTGCGGTTCGTGATGCTGCTGCTGGCCTGCATGCTGGGCCTCGCCGAGGTCTTCGGGCTCGACGTGCTGCTGGGTGCCTTCGCGGCCGGGGTCCTCACCCGCCTGGTCCTGCACCGGGCGGCGCCCGACAGCAGCGGGGAGGTCCTCGGCAAGGTGGAGGCCATGGGGTTCGGCTTCCTCGTGCCGCTGTTCTACGTCGTCACCGGCATCGAGTTCGACCTGGACGCGCTGCTCCACGACCCGGGCGCGCTGCTGCTCGTACCGGGATTCCTGCTGCTGGTCCTGCTGGTGCGTGGCCTACCGGTGTATGTGCTGGCCCCGAAGGACCTCGGGCGGCCGGACCGGGCCGCGCTGGCCCTGTTCGCGTCCACGTGTCTGCCCCTGGTCGTGGCGATCACGACCATCGGGGTGGACCAGCGGCTCATCGGCTCCGACGAGGCGGCTTCCCTGGTCGGCGCCGCGATGATCTCCGTACTGCTGCTTCCGCTGTTGGCGATGCGGCTGCGCCGGGCGGGGGCGGACAGGGCTGGGCGGACGGGGCGGGCGCGGGCCGGGGCGCCCGACGACTCCGAGACGTGGTGACGAGACCGGCCGCGCCGTGAGGGACGCGGCCGGCCTGCGACGCGCCGGCGGACGGGCCAGGGCGGCTCAGTGGTGGGCGTGGGCGTGCGCGACGGCGTGCCCCTTGCCGCGGCCGATCATCCACTTGTTGACCGGCGTGGTGAGCACGAAGGCGACGGCGAGCCCGCCGAGCAGGGCGCCCCAGAACAGGCCGTCCGACAGCTGGGCGTCCATGGCGCCCGGCGTGAGGGCGATGATCCCGTTGTCGACCAGCTCCATCACCGCGATGGAGACGGTGTCGGCGGCCAGCGCGACCTTGACCGCGGACCTGAGGTCGAGGCCGGCCCGCACCACCGAGAACAGGGTGAAGGAGTAGCCGAAGAGGAACGCGAGCGCGATCGCCAGCGCCATGGTCGGTGCGTTTCCCCAGGCCAGGGCGGTGCCGATGACCATGCCGAGGATCTCGCCGACGGCACAGCCGGTCAGGCAGTGCAGCGTCGCCCTGGCGGCGGTCCCCCAGGACGCGTGGTGGGCCATGTGATCCATGGCGTTCTCCCCTTCCTCGGCGTATCCCGGTCACTTGAGCCAACTATACCCCCAGGGGGTATATTCCCTCCAGGTCGGAGCGCTCGCCTCCCCCATACCGGAAGCCGATCGGAAGCGCATCGGAACGCCAGAAATCTGGATCCGGAAGCGCCGGCCCTGATCGGATCGGTCGATGCACAAGGCACATCGGCCCATTCGGGGCGCGTGCCGTATCCGCCCGTCCGGATACCGGCGGCAATGAGGTGACAGATGAGTAATACCCGCGTTCCGCCCGGCGCCCGTGGTTCCTACCCGGCGCCGAGCCTCGCACTCACGCCCGGCCAGGTACGCCACCAGGCCCTGACCGTCATCGCGATCCCGTTCGTCCTCATAGTCGTGCTGGCCGTCGTGCTCGCGACGGCCGGCCGCGACGACGGGGCCCCCGCCACCGACGACTTCTACGGCAGCGGAGCGCTGCCCGACTGGGGTTCCGGCACCTCGGACGACGGGACCTCCGAAAGCGACACCTACGACGACGGCACGTACGACGACGGCACCAACCCCGACGGCTCCGGCGGCACGACCGGCGACGACACCGGCCTGTGGGGCGACGGCACGACCGACGAGCCGTACGACCCGTACGGCGACGGCACGGACGGCACCGCCACCGACGACCCGACGGACGACCCCTCCGACGACTCCGCCCTCACCGGCGAGGACGGGCCGGAGGCGACGGTGACCGCGTACTTCGAGGCCATCAACAACCGCGACTTCGCGACCGCCTGGGAGCTGGGCGGCAAGAACCTCGACCCGGACTACGACCACTTCGTCGCCGGCTTCGAGACGACCGACCGCGACGACGTCACCGTGGACTCGACGACCGGCGACGAGGTGTCGGTCACCGTCGTGGCCTGGAACACCGACGGCACGTCGGCCACCTTCGAGGGCACCTACACGGTGAGCGACGGCGTCATCACCGCCGCGGACATGCGGGAAGGGAACTGAGGACCATGACCACCCACGCCGCCCCGCCCCCGCCGGACGCGACCAGCAACGTGACCCGCCTGCTCTGCGCCGGCACCTACCTCGACCCCGTCTACCGCAAGGCGGTGATCCGGGAGCTGCTGACCCACTCCTACCGGATGGTGGCCCCCTCCTACGGCTACGACGCCGCACCCGTGCTCGCGCACGCCCTCGCCGCCCACAACCTGCGCCGCAACCAGCTGGCCGCCCTCGGCGCGGGCACCGCCGTCGTCGTACTGCTGTTCGCCACGGGGCTGCTGAGCGGCCTAGGTGCGGCGCTGCTGTTCTTCTGGGTCGCCTGGGCCACGATGTTCCTGCGCCGCCTGGCCATCCTCCAGACCCTCGCCGAGCACCTCGCGCCGGCGGCGGAGGGCCGCCCGGGATTCGACGGCGCCTACCCGATGACCTCGCGCTTCACCCCGGAGCTGGTCGGCAAGATCAACCGGCAGCAGGCCTCCGACACGGTCTACTACGGCGGCTACAAGCCGTTCGTCGGTGCCGGGAGCTCCATCCGCCGCTGGGCCAACGCCGAGCTGCTGCTGGGCGCTCCGACGTCCCGCAACGGTGTGCTCACCGGCCCGGCCTCCCTGCTCAACGGGCACTTCCCCGCCCAGCACGGCCCGGTCGACGGCGCGGGTGACCACGCCCCGGCCGAGCGCAAGCCGATCATCCCGTTCACCGTCGAGGACATCACCGGGCGCGTCAGCGAGCAGATGCTCTCCGAACTGCGCGACAAGCCCGCGCCCAGCGACCGGGTCCAGCTGCTCTCCGTCGACCGGCGCAGGTTCACCAAGGCGGTCCGGACGGCCGAGGGCAGCGACTCCGTCGCCGTACTCCTGGACGTGCCCGACCCCGAGGTCGGCGACGAGCACTGGCGGGAGGACTACGACGCCCGGCGCGAGTACCTGTGCATCCGCATCGGCGCCTGGCAGCAGGAGCTGGTCACCTCGGTGTTCATCGGCTTCGACATCAAGGGCAGCACCCTGCACACCGAGTTCTACACCTACGTGCTCGGTCCCGTGCCGGAGAGCTTCCACCTCGCCGACCGGCTGCCCGCCGCCATCGACGGCCGGCTCATGCTGCGCATCGCGTGGGACGTGACCCGCAGCGCGCCCGGCGAACTGCTGCGCCTGGTCTTCAACCCGCTGCGCGAGCGGCTGCCCAGCCGCTTCGGCACCGACACCGTACGCACCCTGGTGGGCCAGCCCAACGACACCAGCGAGTTCCGGCTCGGCCGCTACGCGCTCACCTCCGTGGACTGCGGCGCGCTCACCAGCGTCCGCGAACTCGCGCCCGGCAACGACTTCCACCACTTCTTCCAGGAGTCGGACGCGATCAAGTACATCCAGATCATCGAGCGCCACCTGCTCCAGATCGTCGGTGACTTCCTGCGCGACCACGACGTCGACACCCGCGAGCACGAAGCGAACCAGACCAACATCCTCCAGCAGAACTTCGGGGCCAACAGCACCAACAACTTCGGCGGCAACCAGAGCGTCGGCAACAACGGCACCCAGACCTTCGGCAACAACTCCGGCATCACCAGGGAGGCACGACCGGCATGAGCGCCCAGAAGTTCCAAGGCAACGACTTCGGCCAGGGCAGCACCAACAACTTCGGGGGCAATCAGAGCGTCGGCAACGGCGGCACCCAGACGTTCGGCGACAACTCCCCGGTGCAGGCCGCACCGTCCGGGCCGCCGTACGCCGACGGCGTCCGGCGCAACGCGGTGCCGATGCCCTCGGACGCCGACCGGGCCCGGAGCGTCTTCGTCGTGCACGGCCGGGACGACCAGGTGCGGCGGGAGATGTTCGAGCTGCTGCGCCGGCTCGACCTGCGCCCCAAGGAGTGGGAGGACCTGGTCAGAGCGACCGGCCACGCGTCCCCCTTCCTCGGTGACGTGGTCGCCGGCGCCCCGGCGCAGGCCCAGGCGGCGCTCGTGCTGCTCACCCCGGACGACGTCGTCAGCCTCCACCGGGACCTGCGGGGCCACAACGAGCCGGAGTACGAGACCCGGCCCGTGTGCCAGCCGCGCCCGAACGTGCTGATCGAGCTGGGCATGGTGCTGATGGCGTACCCCGAGCGCACCCTGATCGTCGAGGTGGGCGGCCTGCGGCCGATCGCCGACATCGCGGGGCGCAACGTCATCCGGTTCGACGGCTCCGGGACGGCACTCGGCAAGATCGTGGAACGGCTGAAGCTGGCGGGCTGCACGGTCAACGACACCGGTTCGGACTGGCGCCACACCTACCCGTTCCAGCACCTGTCCGCCTACCACCGCCGGCCGTAGCCCGGCGGATCCGCGCGCCGTTCGGGGGACCGGCGCAGGCGGCCCCCGGGACACGTCCCGCACGTCGGAACGCGTCCCGGGGGCCGACCCTTGCCCGCCGCCATCCTCAGTCGGATCCACCCGGTCCGGTGCGCCACCCGAACCGCCCGAATCCCCAACTCCCCCAAACGGACAATTGATACGCTGCCGAAACCTCCCCCGTGACCACTCGGCGGAAGAGGGCGAAACGAGTGGAGACCACTTGTATGGCGCGCATCCGTGTGAGGGTCCTGGGCCCGGCAGGTCTCGAAGTCGACGGCGAACCGGCCCGGTTGACGCCGTTGACGACACGGTTGCTGGTCCGGCTGGTGGCGGCGGAGGGAGAGTCCGTACCGGTCCGCACGCTGCACCGCGACGTGTGGGCGGTGGGCGGCGAGCAGCCGCACCAGTCCGGGCGGCACCGCAACGAGGTGCAGAAGCGCGTCCTCGAACTGCGCCGCGCCCTCGACCCCGCCCAGAACGGTGACGGCGCCCGGGTGCTGCGCACCGAACAGCTGCTGGCCGCACCGGCGCCCGAGACCGCGTACCGGCTGGTGCTCACGCCCGAGCAGCTGGACTGCGCGGAGTTCACCGACCTGGTCAACGCGGCGCTGCTCGCGGCGCCCGCGTCGGCCGCCGACCGGCTGGCGGCGGCGCTGGCCCTGGTCCGCGGCCGTCCCCTGGCCGAGGCGGGCGACGAGGACTTCGCCCGGCCGCTGGTCCGACGGCTGCTCGCGCTGCGCGAGACGGCCCGCCGCCAGCTGATCCGCAGCCGGATGGACCTGGGCCGGCACGACCTCGCCCTGCCGGTCGCCCAGCAGATGGCCCGGGAGCGGCCGGACGACCAGGACGTCGCCGAGCTGCTCGGCTCGCTGCGGGCGCGGCTGCGGGAGCGGCACGGGCAGGAACTGCTGCGTCAGCCCGTCCCCGGCGCCGGAGACCTGGTCGTGGTGCGCGGCGACCTGTTCGACCAGGAGGACGCCAATCTGGTGGTCGGGTTCACCGACACCTTCGACACCGCCACCGAACAGGACCTGGTGATCAGCCGGGACAGCGTGCAGGGGCAGCTGGTGCAGCGGCTGTTCGGCGGCGAGCGCAAGCTCCTCGACGACCGGATCCAGGCCGGGCTGCGGGGACTGACCCCGCTGCGCACGGAGCGGCCCCAGGACAAGCCGCGCGGCCGCCGGGTCCGCTATCCGCTCGGCACCACCGTGCCGCTCACGGTGGACGGCCGCCGGGTCTTCGCCGTGGCCTACTCCCGGCTCGGCAACGACCTCGTCGCCCGCTCCGGACCGGCCGACCTGCGGGCGAGCCTGGACACCCTCTGGCCGGCCGTCGCCCGGTACGGCATGTACAAGCCGGTCGCGATCCCCCTGATCGGCTCCGGCCTCGCCCGGATCGTCGAACTCGACCGCACCCAGCTGCTCTTCATGATCGTCGAGAGCTTCGCCGCGCACTGCCGCCGGGAGCCGGCCACCGCCCCCGAACTGCGCGTCGTGATCCGCCCGGCCGACCTCGAACGCACCGACCTGTCCGCCCTCGGCACCTTTCTGCGCACCTGGGGCCTGGCGGGCACCGACGTCGGCGCCGGCACCGGGACCCGCGACACCGGTGCCGGCGCCGGCGACAGCGGTGGGGCCCAGGGCCACCGGTGACGTCGGCATGGGCCCAGCGCACCAGCGCGCCCGCTTCCGGCACCAGCGGCGATCCGCTTCCGAAGCGCTTCCGGCGCCGTGGGCCCAGGGCCTGTCCGGCGGATCGGGTCGCAGGAGAGCCGCAGCGCCCCACCGGCATGATCCGCCGGAGGGGCACCTAGCTAGGGGTGCCGGTCCGCCCGCCCCGCCGCGTCCTCCGCGCCGCCCGCCGACGACGGGACCACGGTGAAGCCGATCACCGTGCCGCCGCCGTCCCGCCGGTACGCGAACGGGGCGCCCCCGTGGGCCAGGGCGACCTCGCGCACGATGGACAGGCCGAGGCCCGAACCGGGCCGGGAGCGGGCGTCGGCGGCGCGGTAGAAGCGGTCGAAGACGCGGGTCAGGTCGGCGTCGGCGATGCCGGGGCCGCGGTCGAGGACCTCGACGCGGATCGGGCCCGGCCGGGCGGGTCCGGCGACGGCCACCTCGATGGGGCCGGTGCCGTCCGGGTCGAACTTCGCCGCGTTCTCGACCAGGTTGGAGAGCGCGCGGGTCAGCATCGCGGGCCGCCCGTCGGCCGTGGTCTCGCCGCGGACACGTACGTCGATCTCGCGGCCGGTGCGGCGCCGGGCCAGCGCCGCCACGTCGTACGCGAGGTCCGCCAGGTCGACCGGCTGCGGGGGCTCGCCCGCGGACTGGCCGGCCGCCAGCTCGACCAGTTCGTTGACCAGGTCGGTCAGCTCCCGGGCCTCCTGGCCCAGGTCGGCGACGAGTTCCTCCCGGGCGGCGGGCGGCAGTTCGTCGATCCGGCGCAGCAGCGAGATGTTGGTCCGCAGCGAGGTCAGCGGCGTCCGCAGCTCGTGCCCGGCGTCCTGGACCAGGCGCCGCTGGTCCTCCTCCGACTGGGCGAGGCGGCCCAGCATCAGGTCGAAGGCGCGGCCGAGGCGCCCCACCTCGTCGGGTCCGGTGACCGGGACCGGGACGCCGAGCCGGCGGGTGCGGGCGACGTTCTCGGCGGCGGAGGTGAGGACCACCAGACGCCGGGTGATGCGCCGGGCCAGCCACCAGCCGGACAGGCCCGCGGCGAGCACCACCGCCGCCATCAGGACCAGCGTCCGCCGCTGCAGGGCGCGCAGCAGGTCCTCGGTGTCGCTGAACTCCTGCGCCACCTGCACCGCGCCCCGGCCGCCGCCGAGGGAGACGGTCGCCACCCGGAAGACGTCGGTGCCGACGTCGACGTCGTCGTGCTGGACCACCCGCCCGGCCTCGGCGGCACCGGCGGCCCGCCGGTCGGCGCCGGTCACCGGCAGCCGGGGCTCGGCCGGGTCCAGGACGGCGCCGTCCGGCCCGAGGACCTGCACGTCGGTGCGGGCGGGGCGCACGATGTCGTGGCCGGGCGCGGAGGAGGAGAAGTCGCCCGGCGACAGCCGCAGCCGGCGCACCTCGGCCCGCAGGTCCCGCGCGGCCTGTTCGAAGACGGACTCCTGGTCCACCCGGACCAGCCGGGCCGCCGCGTTGTAGGACAGCCCTCCGACGAGGACCGTGACGACGGCGGTGATCGTCGCGAAGGACACCGCGAAGGTGGTCCGCAGCGACAGCAGCCGGGGCCGGCGCCCGAGCGGGGAGGCGCCCACTCAGTCGGTCCGCAGGACGTAACCCACGCCGCGCACGGTCTGGATCAGCTGCGGGGCGCCCGGCTGGTCGAGCTTGCGGCGCAGATAGCCGACGTAGACGGCGAGGTTCTTGGAGCCGGGACCGAAGTCGTAGCCCCAGATGCGGTCGTAGATCGTGGAGTGGTCGAGCACGGTGCCCGCGTTGCGGACCAGCAGTTCGAGGAGTTCGAACTCGGTGCGGGTCAGTTCCAGCTCGCGTCCGTCGCGCCAGGCGCGGCGGGCCCGCGGGTCCATGCGCAGGCCGGCGGCCTCCGGGTACCGGTCGTCCGGCGTCTCCTCGGGCGCCGCGGTCCGGTCGTCGGTGTCGTACTCCGCGCGCTCGGCGGGGTCCGCGCGGTCCGTGCGGCGCAGCAGGGCGCGCAGGCGGGCGAAGACCTCCTCGACGTCGAAGGGCTTCACCACGTAGTCGTCGGCGCCCGCGTCCAGGCCCGCGATGCGGTCGGCGGTCTCCACCAGCGCGGTCAGCATCAGGATGGGGGTGGTGTCACCCTCGGCGCGCAGCTCCCGGCAGACCTGGAGGCCGTCGATGCCCGGCATCATCACGTCCAGCACCAGGACGTCGGGCCGGCCGCGGTGGGCCCGCGCCAGCGCCTCGACGCCGTCGGCGACCGCGGTGACCCGGTACCCCTCCAGGGTGAGGGCGCGCTCCAGGGCGTGCCGGATGGCGCGGTCGTCTTCGGCGAGCAGAACAGTCCGGGGCACCCGTCCAGTCTGCCAAGACCGGCGGTGCCCCGGCCGGACGGGCCCGGCTTCCGCCCGGGACCGCCCGGATCTCACCCGGCGGGCCGCAGCGCGGCGAGGCGCTGCTCGAAGGGCACGACCTCCTCGTAGGAGTCGCGCCGGGGCCCCGGGCGGGCGGCCGAGGACAGGCCCGTCATCAGCGCGGCCAGCTCGCCCGCGGCCCGCGCGGTCCGGCCGTCGAGCCCTTCGGCGCCCCAGTCCTCGGAGGCGGCGTACACCCCGGTGGGGACGACGACGGCCTTCAGGTACGCGAACAGCGGACGCAGGGCGTGGTCGAGGACCAGCGAGTGCCGGGCCGTACCGCCGGTCGCGCCGATCAGCACCGGCTTCCCGGCGAGGGCGTCCTCGTCGGTGACGCTCAGCGCGTCGAAGAACGACTTGAACAGCCCGCTGTACGACGCCGAGAACACCGGCGTGACCACGATCAGCCCGTCGGCCTCCGCGACCGCGGCGAACGCGTCGGCCAGCGGCGGCGCGGGGAAACCGCTGGTGAAGGTGTGCGCGATCTCCACGGCGAGGTCGCGCAGTTCGATCACCCGGACCTCCGCCGACGTCTGCCCGGCGGTGGCGGCGGCCAGCCGGTCGGCCAGCAGCCGGGTGGACGACGGGACGCTCAGTCCCGCCGAGACGACGACGAGCCTCATGCCCGTACTCCTTCCTCGCGGACGTCCTTGGGGGCGTCCTTGCGGGCGTCCTTGGGGGCGTCCTTGCGGGCGGCGGCCAGCAGGGACGCGTGGGTCGGCGCGTCCGGCACGTCCGCCGGACGGTCCTTGGCGAACTCCTTCCGCAGCACCGGTACGACCTCCTCGCCGAGCAGGTCGAGCTGCTCCAGGACGGTCTTCAGGGGCAGGCCGGCGTGGTCCATCAGGAACAGCTGGCGCTGGTAGTCGCCGGCGTAGTCGCGGAAGGCCAGCGTCTTCTCGATCACCTGCTGCGGCGAGCCGACCGTGAGCGGCGTCTGCTCGGTGAACTCCTCCAGGGACGGGCCGTGCCCGTACACGGGCGCCACGTCGAAGTACGGTCGGAACTCCCGCACCGCGTCCTGGCTGTTCCTGCGCATGAACACCTGCCCGCCGAGGCCGACGACGGCCTGCTCGGGGGTGCCGTGCCCGTAGTGGGCGTAGCGGGCCCGGTACAGCTCGACCATGCGCTTGGTGTGCTCGGCGGGCCAGAAGATGTTGTTGTGGAAGAAGCCGTCGCCGTAGTACGCGGCCTGCTCGGCGATCTCCGGCGAGCGGATGGAGCCGTGCCAGACGAAGGGCGCGACGCCGTCCAGCGGCCGGGGCGTGGACGTGAACCCCTGGAGCGGCGTGCGGAACTTCCCCTCCCAGTCCACGGTGTCCTCGCGCCACAGACGGTGGAGCAGGGCGTAGTTCTCGACGGCGAGGTTGATGCCCTGCCGGATGTCCTGGCCGAACCACGGGTAGACGGGCCCGGTGTTCCCGCGCCCCATCATCAGGTCCACCCGGCCGTCGGCCAGGTGCTGGAGCATCGCGAAGTCCTCGGCGATCTTCACCGGGTCGTTGGTGGTGATGAGGGTGGTGGAGGTGGAGAGGACCAGCCGCTCGGTGCGGGCCGCGATGTAGCCGAGCATGGTCGTGGGCGACGAGGGGACGAACGGCGGGTTGTGGTGCTCGCCGGTCGCGAACACGTCGAGCCCGACCTCCTCGGCCTTCAGCGCGATGGCGACCATGGCCTTGATCCGCTCACGCTCGGTCGGCGTACGGCCCGTGGTCGGGTCGGGCGTGACGTCGCCGACGCTGAAAATGCCGAACTGCATGGTCGCTCAACCTCCAGTTTGTTGACTCTTCAACTATACCCGGAGAACGGAGAACGACCAGGGACTATTCCCCCGTGCGGAACCCTCACCGCCAGTACGGATCCCTCCCCGTCCGCGCGAGCAGCCGCTCGAACCCCGACGCGCCCTCGGCCGGCTCGACCGGCACCCCGAACATGCCCATCTCCCTGGCCGTGGGCGCCAGCTCCGCCACCGCGCCCGCCAGCTCCGCCACGACCGCCTCGTCGGCGCCCGGATACTCCTGGCCCGTCGCCCGCGCCAGGTCCCACACGTGCACGGTCAGATCGAGCAGCGCCATCGAGCCGACCAGCCGCGCGGGCATGTCCATCCCGCCGGTCGTCCCCTCCTCGGCACCCGGCGCCGACCAGGCCGCCACCAACCGGTCCGCCTCGGCCACCAGCCGCTCACGCCACTCGGGGCTCCCGGCGACCCGGTCCGGGGTCTCACCGAAGTCCGACGCCTCCTTCCGGGCCAGCCGCTGGAACTGCTCGACCACCTGGAAGAGGTGATCGACCAGCGACTTCACGTCGTACTCGGCGCAGGGCGTGGGAGCGCCGAGCGCCGCGTCCGAAACACCCCGCACCACCGGGACGGCCCGCTCACGCGCCATGGCCAGCAGCTCACCGATGCCGTACGTCTTCACACTGTTCGTGTCCATGCTCCGACCGTAGGGACGTCGGGGGCCGCCCTTCTTGAAGAAACGCGACACCCGGGGGAGCGCGACGTACGATCCGGCCATGGAGGCACCCCGCCACGACACCCGCGGGATCGTCGACCCGACCGCGCTGCTCCACCGCGTGCGATTCCGCCGGCACGCGCCCGCCGAGCCGCTGCGCCGGTACGTCGAGTGGTACTGGCTCATCGACTGGGACCTGCCCGCCCCCTACGCCTCCCACGTCGTACCCCACCCCTGCGTCAACCTCACCTTCCAGTGGGACGAGGACGAGGGCCCGCCCTACGCCGAGGTCACCGGCGTCGCCCTCGGCCTGTACACCCGGAAGCTGACCGGACGGGGCCGGGTCTGCGGGGCGAAATTCCGGCCCGGCGGCTTCCGGCCGTACACCCCCCGGACACCGGTGTCGCGATGGACGGGGCGCGCCCTGCCCGCCCGGGAGGTGTTCCCCCAGGTGACGGACGCCACGGCCGACGCCGTCGTCGCCCCCGCCGACGACCGGGACCGGGTGGCCGCCCTCGACACCTTCCTGCTCACCCTGGACTGCGCCCCGGACCCGCAGGCCGACCACGCCGTGGACCTCGTCGACCGCATCCGCTCCGACCGCGCGGTGCGCCGCGTCGACGACTTCGCCCGGGCGGAGGGACTGTCGGTGCGGGCCCTGCAGCGGCTCTTCTCGACCCAGGTCGGCGTCAGCCCGAAGTGGGTCATCCTCCGGTACCGCATCCACGAGGCCCTGGAACGCGCCGGCACCCGCACCGGCATCGACTGGGCCGCCCTCGCCGCCGAGCTCGGCTACGCCGACCAGGCCCATCTGGTGCGCGACTTCACGGCGACGGTCGGGGTGCCGCCGACGGCGTACGCGGCGGAGACGGATCCGGCCGGCCCCGGAGACGCGGACGGCGGCATGCGAAGCTGACCGCCATGGTCATTCTCCGCTCGGCCGCCCTCTTCGTCGTCGCCGCCCTCTTCGAGATCGGCGGTGCCTGGCTGGTCTGGCAGGGGGTGCGCGAGCAGCGCGGCTGGCTCTGGGCGGCCGGCGGGGTCCTCGCGCTCGGCGCGTACGGCTTCGTCGCGACCTTCCAGCCCGACGCCCACTTCGGCCGCATCCTCGCCGCGTACGGGGGCATCTTCGTGGCCGGCTCGATCCTGTGGGGCGTGGTCGCCGACGGCTACCGCCCCGACCGGTGGGACATCACCGGCGCGCTGGTCTGCCTGGCCGGAATGGCCGTGATCATGTGGGCGCCCCGCAACGGCGGCTGACTACTCTGGACGGCGACGTCCAGCACCGATCAAGGAGCAGCCCATGGCCACCGCAGCCGCCCCGTCCGCCGCCTCGCGCATCGCCGTCGTCACCGGTGCGAGCAGCGGCATCGGCGCCGCCACGGCCCGGCAGCTCGCCGCGGCGGGTTACCGGGTCGTCCTCACCGCCCGCCGCAAGGACCGCATCGAGGCGCTCGCCGAGGAGATCCAGGCCGCCGGGCACCAGGCCACGGCGTACCCCCTGGACGTCACCGACCGCGCGGCCGTCGACGAGTTCGCCACGGCCTTCAAGACGATCGGCGTCCTGGTCAACAACGCCGGCGGCGCGCTCGGCGCCGACCCGGTGGCCACCGGCGACCCGGAGGACTGGCGCCGGATGTACGAGACGAACGTCCTCGGCACCCTCAACCTCACCCAGGCCCTGCTCCCCAAGCTGGAGGCGAGCGGGGACGGCACGGTGGTCGTCGTCTCCTCGACCGCCGGGTTCGCCACCTACGAGGGTGGCGCGGGCTACGTCGCCGCGAAGCACGCCGAACACGTCCTCGCCGAGACACTGCGCCTGGAGATCGTCGGCCGCCCGGTCCGCGTCGTCGAGATCGCGCCCGGCATGGTGAAGACCGACGAGTTCGCCCTGACACGCTTCGCCGGCGACCAGGACAAGGCGGCCAAGGTCTACCAGGGCGTCGCCGCCCCCCTGACCGCCGACGACGTCGCCGACACCATCACCTGGGCGATCACCCGCCCCGCCCACGTCAACATCGACCTCCTGGTGGTCCGCCCCCGCGCCCAGGCCTCCAACACGAAGGTGCACCGGGAGGCGTAGGGCCGGGGCGGACCGGCCGGTCAGCCCTTCACGCAGACGACCTGCTTCAGCTTCGCCACGACCTCCACGAGGTCGCGCTGCTGGTCGATGACCTGGTCGATCGGCTTGTAGGCGCCCGGGATCTCGTCCACCACGCCCGAGTCCTTGCGGCACTCCACGCCCCGCGTCTGCTCCTCCAGGTCCTTGGTGGAGAAGCGCCGCTTGGCCGCGTTGCGGCTCATGCGCCGGCCCGCGCCGTGGGAGGCGGAGTTGAAGGACTTGTCGTTCCCGAGGCCCTTCACGATGTACGAACCCGTGCCCATGGAACCGGGGATGATCCCGTAGTCCCCGGAACCCGCGCGGATCGCGCCCTTGCGGGTCACCAGCAGGTCCATCCCGTCGTACCGCTCCTCCGCCACGTAGTTGTGGTGGCAGGAGATCTCCGGCTCGAAGACCGGCTTGGCCTTCTTGAACTCCTTGCGGACCACGTCCTTGAAGAGCGCCATCATCAGGGTGCGGTTGTACTTCGCGTACTCCTGCGCCCAGAACAGGTCGTTGCGGTACGCCGCCATCTGCGGGGTGTCCGCGACGAACACCGCGAGGTCGCGGTCGATCAGGCCCTGGTTGTGCGGGAGCCCCTGGGCGACGCCGATGTGGTGCTCGGCGAGTTCCTTGCCGATGTTGCGGGAGCCGGAGTGCAGCATGAGCCAGACAGAACCGGTCGTATCCGTGCAGAACTCGATGAAATGGTTGCCGGATCCGAGCGTTCCCATCTGCTTCCCGGCCCGCTCGTGACGGAACTTGACCGCCTCCGCGACCCCGTCGAACCGCCCCCAGAAGTCGTCCCACCCGCTCGTCGCGAGCCCGTGGAAGCGCCCCGGCTCGACGGGGCTGTCGTGCATCCCCCGCCCCACCGGAATCGCCTGCTCGATCTTCGAGCGGAGGCGGGACAGGTCGCCGGGCAGGTCGTTCGCCGTCAGGGACGTCTTGACCGCCGACATTCCGCAGCCGATGTCGACGCCCACCGCCGCCGGGCACACCGCGCCCCGCATCGCGATCACGGAGCCGACCGTCGCGCCCTTGCCGTAGTGCACGTCCGGCATGACCGCCAGGCCCTTGATCCACGGCAGGGTCGAGACGTTGCGCAGTTGCTGCAGCGCGCCCTCCTCGACCGTCGCCGGGTCGGTCCACATCCGGATCGGCACCTTCGCGCCCGGCATCTCCACGTACGACATATCGTCCTCATTCCCCCGGAAACAAACAGAAGTATCGAAGCGCAAAAACCGGAGCCAATGGCAGTCAAAAGGACAACTGACCGGCGTTCACGGCAGCGCGTGCGATACACATTGTCTCCAGGGGGCGCCCCCGTGCGGCAAGCGATTAACCAGCGGGGACACTGGAGTCCCGAAGCGATCCGAGCGTCCCGAACCACAGCCACCCAGGCGAGAGGAGCCGCACCGTGCAGCGGAAGGCCTACGTACCCGGCGTCGCCGCCTGCCTGGCGGTGGTGCTGGCCGGCTGCACCGGCGGCTCCGGCGACGGCGCCACGTCGGACGACTCCAACCCGGGCCGGCCGGGCGTCACCACCGAGGCCGCCGAACCGGGCAAGTACCGGACCCTGCCGGAGCCGTGCGGCGCGGTCGGCGACAAGACCCTCGACTCGCTGCTGCCCGGCATCGAGGAGATCCCGGACGAGGCGCAGCGCGACAAGGCGTACAAGGGGGAGCCGACGCTCGCGTACGACACCGACCGCAAGGTCGGCTGCCGCTGGAAGGTCGAGTCGGCGGAGGCCACCAACCACCTCTTCGTCGACTTCGAGCGCGTGGTGTCGTACGACAACGCCGTGAGCGACGACAGCCAGGCCGAACAGCTCTTCGCCAAGCAGGTGGAGGCCGCGGACCTGCCCGAGCCGGTCGCCTCCGAGTCGGCGTCCTCGCCTTCCTCCTCGTCCTCTTCCGCGCCCGGGTCGGGGTCCCCGTCCGGCGCCTCGTCGTCCGGCTCGCCCGCCGCCACGCCCTCGGGCTCCGCGCCGTCCGGTGACGCCTCGTCGGGCCCCTCCGGCAGTGCCACGCCCACCGATCTGCAGCCCCGGCTCCTCGACGACCTGGGCGACGAGGGGTACGTCGACGACGAGCTGAGCGACTCCGGTTCCACCGCGAAACAGCGCACCGTGACTGTGGCGTTCCGCACGTCGAACGTCATGGTGACCATCGAGTACGCGGAGCAGTCGGCGACGCTCGGAGTCGTGCCGGACAGCGAGGAAATGCAGGACATGGCCCGGAAACTGGCCTCCCAGCTGGCGGATTCGCTCGGCGGTTGAGCCCCGTCCGGTCGCCGGCGCGTGCGCGCGCGGTGCGCCCGAAGCGGGTCCGCACGATTTCTTCACCGCGTACGGTGGCTCCTCGGACCCGTTCCGACCGCAGGAACCACGAGCGTCATGAGTGAAGGAACCATGCAGCTACGAGCCCAGCGTGACCAGCGAGACAAGCGAGAGCAGCGAGAGCGGAAAGCGTCGCGGCTGACCCGCGTCGTCGTCTGCGCGGCCGCCGTCCCCGCCGTGCTGGTGGTGGCCGGCTGCTCCTCGGACTCCGGCTCCGGCGACGGGAAGGACAAGGCCGCCGCCGAGAAGTCCGCCGCGTCCAATTCCGCGAGCCCCTCCCCGACGGTGCGGGCGGCGGCGTACGCGAAGCTTCCGGAGCCGTGCTCGGTGCTGTCGAAGAAGTCGCTGGAGGACCTGGTCCCGAAGGGCGACTCCGGCAAGGAGGGCGCCTCCAACGACACCGCCACCCGGGTCAGCTGCTCGTGGGACAGCCTCGACGACAACGGCGTGAAGGGCTCCCAGTTCCGCTGGCTGAGCGTGTCGATGCTGCGCTTCGAGTCGGACGAGACGCGCGGCGCGGGCGACGAGCTGGCGCACGACTACTACACGAAGCAGCTCAAGGACGCGCAGAGCGCCGAGGGTGCCAAGAGCCTCAAGACCGCGCCGGTCTCCGGCACGGGTGACGAGGCCTCGGTCGTGCGCTACGACCTGAAGAAGAAGGAAGGCACCTTCAAGCAGCAGACGGTCGTGGCGCGCGTGGAGAACGTGGTCGTCACCCTCGACTACAACGGCGCGGGTCTGGCCGGCGAGAAGACGCCGGACACGGACGACCTGGTGAAGGACGCGCAGAAGGCGGCCAAGGAGGCGGTGGCCGCGGTGACGAAGGCCAACGGCAGCGGGTCGGGCGCCTCTGCCTCGCCGTCGAAGAAGCCCTCCTCGAAGGCGTCGACGCCGTCGTCGAAGGCGTCGAAGCCGTCGTCGAAGGCGTCGTCGAAGTCGGACTGAGGGACCGTAACGACCCACCGGCCACCCGTTCCCCGTACACATGTGCCACTCTGTTGCGCGCAACAACAGGCACTGGGAGGGGAGTACGGGTGGCCGCGCCACTACAGCTGACCCGGACGCATCGCGTTCTCATCGGCATGGTCGTCTTCGGCGCCGTCATCATCGCCGGGATCGGCTTCGCGGGTTCCTATGCGGCGGTGCGGGAACTGGCGCTGAAGAAGGGCTTCGGGAACTTCAGCTACGTCTTCCCGATCGGCATCGACGCGGGCATCTGCGTGCTGCTCGCCCTCGACCTGCTGCTGACCTGGATCCGCATCCCCTTCCCGCTGCTGCGCCAGACGGCGTGGCTGCTGACGGCGGCGACGATCGCGTTCAACGGCGCGGCGGCCTGGCCGGACCCGCTGGGTGTCGGCATGCACGGCGTGATCCCGATCCTGTTCGTGGTGTCCGTCGAGGCCGCCCGGCACGCGATCGGCCGGATCGCCGACATCACCGCCGACAAGCACATGGAGGGCGTCCGCCTCACCCGGTGGTTGCTCTCCCCGGTGCCGACGTTCCTGCTGTGGCGCCGGATGAAGCTGTGGGAGCTGCGCTCCTACGAGCAGGTCATCAAGCTGGAGCAGGAGCGGCTGGTCTACCAGGCCCGGCTGCGTTCCCGGTTCGGCCGCTCCTGGCGCCGCAAGGCGCCCGTCGAGTCCCTGATGCCGCTGCGCCTGGCCCGCTACGGCGTCCCGCTCGCGCAGACCGCTCCGGCGGGTCTGGCGGCGGCGGGCATCGAACCGGCCCTGCTGCCGCCGGCGCCGCGGCCCGAGGAGGCCACTGAGGGCGCCGGGGCCCCGCCTTCGCCGCCTTCGCTGCGCAAGGCCGAGCCGGACGCGGAGCGGCGTCCCGAGCTGACGGACGGCCGGGAGCCGGAGCCGGCGTGGCAGGAGCCGGAGCCCGAGCCGGACCAGAACCAGTGGCTGCACGCCCGGGATCCGCAGTCCGTCGAGTACCGCGGTGGCTACGACCCCGCGTACGACCCGGACGAGCAGTACGCGCAGTGGTACGCGGAACAGCAGCAGGCGGACGAGTACCGGCAGCAGTTCGAGGAGCCGCCGCCCGTCCAGGAGCCCTCTCCGGAGGACACGGGCAGCTTCCCCATACCGGTGGGGCCGCACCGCACCCGTGAGCTGGGTGAGGGGGGCGGCAGCCCGCAGGCGGAGCCGGACGAGGACGCGTACTACCAGGTCTTCAAGCAGTCGATCAGCGGCAGCGGTTACCCGACGCCGCGGGAGTTCGGCTACAACATCGAGGCGACGTACGGGGTTTCCGTGCTGGACGCGGATGCCAAGCGGATGGTCATGCGTTTCCAGGAACGCCACACGGCGGAACTCGAGGACGAGCACATCGCGTAGCGCGGGCACCCCTTCGAGAATTCCATGCATTCCCGCAATTCGACTTCCCTTCTCATCAAATACATCTCTCCATGAGATGTCCACACCGCCAACCACCCCAAAAGGGGCGCGAGTTGAACAGAGCGTGTGACTCCGATCACCAGGGCGGAAGGTTGTAACCGCAAGTGTGAAGAGATGGTGATGGTCGATCCATCGTCTTTCCGGGATCAATTGACGGCGCATCAGAAATGTGAATTGCTAAGCGATTGCATCATGAATGATTCCGCCGAGTGCCGTACGGCACTTACCTGGAGGACGAAATCCCTATGGAGACAGCGTTCTGGAGCCGACGGCGCCTGCTCGGCACCCTCGCCGCCGTCACGGCCGTCGCCGCCACGCCCGGCGTCCTGGTCGCGCCGGCCCGCGCCGGGGCCGCCACGGCGGCGGCGGACGAGCCGCCCACACCGTTCGAGCTGCCGGACACCGATCGGGCGAAGGTCGTCAGGGCCTGGCTGACCGGCGGCAGGGCCACCAAGGCCGCCGCGGCGGACGCGATGTACGGCACGGACGCGGACATACGGACGTTCCTCGGCACGACGCTCGCCACGGTGACGGCGGAGGACAACCGCGTCGCCGTGGCCGCCTACCTCGCGAGATCCGGCGTCGGGCTGCGGCGCGAGGCGTCCGCGGCGCTGGACGGCGGCGACGGCGCGGTGGCGTCCTTCCTCGACGGCGGCTTCAGACCCGGCCTGCTCGAAGACCTTCAGGTGTCCACGGCCACGGTCTCCGCCACCGGCGGCAAGGCGGTCAGGCGCGAGGCGTCCGCCGCCCTGGACGCGGGCACCGAGCAGGACCTCGCGGCGTTCCTGTCCGAGGGCCGCTTCACGGCCCGTGAGGAGGACATGCGGGTCGAGGTCGCCACGATGCTGACCTCCGGCGGCGCGGAGGTGCGCAAGTACGCGGACCGCGCGATGAGCGGCAGCCGCCAGGAGGTGGAGTGGTTCCTGGACACCGGGCAGCACATCGCGCGCGCCCGCGACCAGGAAACCGCGAAGATCGAGGAACTCGTCGCCGTCGTGGAACGCGAGGGCAAGCGGGCCCAGGCGGAGACCGACCTCGCCGTCGAGGCGTCGGAGCGGGCCAAGACCGCCGCGGAGAAGGCGAAGCAGGCGGCCGAGAAGGCCGCCGCCGAGGCCGCGGCGGCCAAGGACGACGTGGCGAAGTCCGGTGCGGCGGCCCGCAAGGCCGCGAGCGCCGCCAAGGGCGCCGCGAAGGCCGCCCGCAGCGCCATCAGCGCCTCCCAGACCGCCGTCACCGCCTCACGCCGCGCCTCGTTCGCCGCGGCCGCCGCCGCACAGGCCGCCGCCACCGCGGGCAACGCGGCGGCGCGCGCGTACAACGCGGCCATCGCCGCATCCAAGGACGCCGGCAAGGCCGACGCGGCGAAGAACGCGGCCATCGCGGCGCGCAACGGCGCCGCACGGGCCCGTACCGCCGCCAAGGCCGCCGACTACGCGGCCACCGCGGCCTCCCAGGCGGCCGGGGCCGGCTCCGCCGCCGCGTCCGCCGCCCGCAACGCGGCCTCCGCCGCCAGCTCCGCGGCCCAGGCCGCCTCCGCGGCGGGCGCCGCCCAGTCCGAGGCCGCCGAGGCCCAGCGCCAGGCCGCGATCGCGAACAGCGCCGCCAACCGCGCCACCAACGCGGCCTCCACCGCACAGGCCCTGGCCAACAAGGCCGCGTCCGCAGCGCGCACCGCACGCGACGCCGCCAACTCCGCCGCGGCACACGCCGACAAGGCCGCCGACGCGGCCGAGGAGGCGGTGAAGTACGCGGGTCAGGCCATCGACTACGCCAACAAGTCCACCGCGCACGCGGCCGAGGCGATCAAGGCCGCCGAGACCGCGACCAAGGCCGTCGAGGACGCGAAGGCGGTCGAGGAGGCGGCCCGGGCCGCGGAGACGGCGCGCCTGGAGGAGGACAAGAAGGACGGCCTGGAGGAAGCCAGGCTGCTCGCCCAGTGGGAGGCCGAGGACCGGGCCGCGCAGGCCGACCGGCGCACCCAGGACGAGCAGATCTCCCAGGACCTCAAGGACCGGATCGCGAGCGCCGAGCAGGCGCTGGCCGCCGGAGACCTGGCACTGGCCGCGACCCTGGGCCGCAAGGCGGCCGTCGGCATGGCCGCCTCGCAGGGCGCCTGGGCCCGCGAGGCCGCCCAGTTCGCGCTGGCCGGCACGGACGCGGACGTGCACGCCTGGATCGACGCAGACCGGGCGATCGCCGAGGACCAGGACGACCGGGAGACCGCGCTGCACGTCGCGGAGGTGTCCTCGGCCACCGTCGGAGACGCCGTGCACGCGGCCCTGACGAGCGACCTGGCCGACGCCGTGAAGACGTTCCTGACCGACGGACTGATCACCGCCTCCGCCGAGGACAGCCGGGTCAGCATCGCCTCGATCCTGTCCACCAAGCCCGGTCCGGCCGTCACCGCCGCGGCCAACGCCGCCCTGGACGCCAACACCCCCGAGGCGCTGCGGGCCTTCTTCGACCGGGACTACGCCGAGGCGGTCCGGGACGACGACGGCGTCGCCACCGCCGCGCTGCTCACCTCCGGCGGCATGTACACCAAGGCGTACGCGGAGGTCGCCCTGGAGGGTCCGACGTGGATGCGCCGGAACTTCATCACCCTCGTCCAGCACAAGGCGGCCCAGCTCGACCACGACTCGGCCACGCACATCGCGGCGGTCCGGGGCGCGATCGCCGCCGCCGCGAAGATCGCCTACAAGGCGCAGGAGGACGCGCAGCTCGCGTCGAAGGCGGCCGCGGAGGCGCGCAACGCGGCGGACCAGGCCAAGGAGTGGGCGGACAAGGCGCTCGCCTCCGCCAAGCAGGCGGACACCTACGCGGCGCAGGCCGACCAGAACGCCGACGACGCGGACAAGTCCGCCGCGGCCGCGCAGGCGTCCGCGAACCGGGCGAAGGCGGCGGCGGCGACCGCCCGCAAGGCCGGCCGTTCGGCCAACTACTCGGCGAACCGGGCGATCGACTCGGCGCGCAGCGCCATGCGCTCCTCCTACAGCGCCCAGGCGTCGGCGAACAGCGCGCGCCAGTCCGCGATCGCCGCGGGCAAGGACGCGCAGGAGGCGGCGGCGGCGGCCACCGATGCCCGCCGCATCGTCACCCAGAAGCGCAGGGCGGAGGCCGCGGAGGCGGCCCGCAAGGCGGCCGAGGCGGCGCGCAGGGCCAAGGAGGAGGGGCGCAACCCCGCCGACAGCCCTACGCACGACAAGACCAACTCGGGCGGCTCCGCGGGCGACAAGGACGAGTGGTGGAACGACGCCCAGTTCTACGCGGACGCGTTCAACTGGATCAGCATCGGTTCCGGGTTCCTCGCCGCGGGCGCCGCCTTCATCGCGCCGTGGACCGGCCCGTTCGCTCCGGCCGTCGCCGCGGCGGCGGGGGTGCTCGGCTGGGTCTCCCTGGGCTCGGCCGCGCTCAGCACCCTGTTCACGGGCATCGAGCACGGCTTCGGCAGCTCCGAGTTCGCGGGGTCCCTGGTCGGCACGAGCCTGGGGCTGCTCACGTTCGGCCAGTCCAAGTGGATCGGGGCCACCCTGGAGGGCGTGGTGTCGCCGGTCGCCAAGCGGGTCACGCAGCTCGGCAGCGACATCATCTCGCCCATCACCGGTACGCTGAGTTCCCTTTTCGGGTGATCACGGGTTCCGGGTGATCACAGGATGACCGCAGACCGCTGATCCGACCGGGGTCGGGTACCGGGCCGCCGAGGCCGGTGCCCGACCCCGGGCAGGGGGACTCCACCATGCTCACGTCCGTACCCGTCGTCTGGCTGGCGCTGCTGGCCGTGGCCGCCACCGCGCTGTCCAGCTGGCTGCTGGGCAGCTGGATCCCGTTCCGGAAGTTCCGCATCGCCTACCCGGTGACCATGGTCACCGGCGGCGTCCTGCTGGTCGTCGTCTGCCGTCTGAACGGCTTCGGCCTGAGCGAGGCGCTCGTCATGTACGCCTGCGCCCACATCGGCCTGACCCTCGGCATGCTTCCGCAGCGCAAGCTGTTCCGTGAGGTGCTGGAGCGGTGGCGCCGGGGCGAGGCGACGGACCACCTCACGCCCCCGCGCCGCCACCTGGCCTTCCTCGCCGTCAGCGTGGTCGGCGTCCTCTTCGCGGGCTTCGCCCTGACCCGCTGACCCACCGACCCGCCGACGGCGCGGCAGGACCTCAGTCGCCGAGCAGGGTCCGCACCCGCTCCTGCCCCACCGCGAGCAGCAGCGTGGGCAGCCGCGGGCCGGTGTCGCGGCCCACGAGCAGGTGGTAGAGCAGCGCGAAGAACGTCCGCTGGGCGGTCTTGATCTCCGGCGGCAGTTCCTTGGGGGTGGCGTCCGCCGGGAATCCGGCCTGGACCTTGGGCACGCCGTACACGAGGTGGGTGAGCCCGTCCAGGGACCACTGGCCGGCCAGCCCGTCGAGGAGCAGCCGCAGCGACTGCCGGCTCGGCTCGTCGAGCGACTTCAGCAGCTCGGCGTCGGGCTCCTCGCGCACGATGGTGCGCTGGTCGGCGGGGACGTGGTTGTTGATCCACGCCTCGGCCTTGTCGTAGCGCGGCCGGGCCTCCGCCAGCGTCGCCAGCGGGTCGGCCGGGTCCAGCTCGCTGAGGATGCGCAGTGCCTGGTCCTCGTGCCCGGCGGTGATGTCGGCCACCGAGGCGAGCGTGCGGTACGGCAGCGGCCTGGGCGTCCTCGGCAGCTCACCGGTGGCCGTGCCCACGGCACGCGCGTGCGCGGCGGCGTCGGCGGGCAGCGCGCTGCCGTCGGCGACCTTGGCGTCGAGGCGGTCCCACTCGTCGTAGAGCCGCTGGATCTCCTGGTCGAAGGCGATCTTGAAGGACTGGTTCGGGCGGCGGCGGGCGTACAGCCAGCGCAGCAGCTGCGGCTCCATGATCTTGAGCGCGTCGGCCGGGGTGGGCACCCCGCCCTTCGACGACGACATCTTCGCCATGCCGCTGATGCCGACGAACGCGTACATCGGCCCGATCGGCTGCTCGCCGCCGAAGATCCCGACGATCTGCCCGCCGACCTGGAAGGACGACCCGGGCGAGGAGTGGTCGACGCCGCTGGGCTCGAAGACGACGCCCTCGTACGCCCAGCGCATCGGCCAGTCGACCTTCCACACCAGCTTGCCGCGGTTGAACTCGCTGAGCCGGACCGTCTCGGAGAAGCCGCACGCGGTGCAGGCGTACGTCAGCTCGGTCGAGTCGTCGTCGTACGCCGTGACCGTGGTCAGGTCCTTCTCGCAGTTGCCGCAGTACGGCTTGTACGGGAAGTACCCGGCGGAGCCCTGGCTGCCGTCGTCCTCGGCGGCGGCGCCGGAGCCCTCGGCGGCCTCCAGCTCGGCCTCGTCGACGGGCTTCTGCGACTTCTTGCCCGCGGTCTTCGGCTTGGTCCGGTACTGGGCGAGGATCGCGTCGATGTCCCGCCGGTGCTTCAGGGCGTGCAGGATCTGCTCGCGGTAGACCCCGGAGGTGTACTGCGCGGTCTGGCTGATCCCGTCGAACTCCACGCCCATCTCGGCGAGCGACTCGACCATCGCGGCCTTGAAGTGCTCGGCCCAGTTCGGGTACGGGGAGCCCTTCGGGGCGGGGACGGAGGTGAGCGGCTTGCCGATGTGCTCGGCCCAGGACTCGTCGACGCCCGCGATCCCGGCGGGGACCTTGCGGTAGCGGTCGTAGTCGTCCCAGGAGATCAGGTGCCGGACCTCGTGCCCGCGGCGGCGCACCTCGTCGCCGACCAGGTGCGGGGTCATGACCTCGCGGAGGTTGCCCAGGTGGATGGGTCCCGACGGGGAGAGCCCGGACGCGACGACCACAGGTTTGCCCGGGGCACGGCGCTCCGACTCGGCGATGACCTCGTCCGCGAAACGGGAGACCCAGTCGGTGGTCTCTGTGCTCTGAGCCACGATCGGCACGTCCTCTTTCCCGAAGTTTGCTGAATTTCTGCTCGGCCGGCCGGTACGTCGCACGGCTGACCGTTCCATTCTCCCAGCCCGGCCCGCATCCGCGAAAACCGCTTTTCACCGCGTGGGATACTCGGCTTCTGTACTACTCCACGAACCCGAGCAGAACGGCAGCCACTCCATGGCCTCGGTCACGTCCCTCAGCGACTCCGTCCAGCAGCATCTCGCGTCCGCCCTCACGGCCACCCGGCCGGAGGCCGCCGGCGTGGACCCGCTGCTGCGACGTAGCGACCGGGCGGACTACCAGGCCAACGGCATCCTCGCGCTGGCCAAGAAGGCCAAGGCGAACCCGCGGGAGCTGGCCACCGAGGTCGTCGCGCACATCACCACCGGCGACCTGATCAAGGACGTCGAGGTCTCCGGCCCCGGCTTCCTGAACATCACCGTCGGCGACCGGGCGATCACCGAGAACCTGGCCGCGCGGTACGCGGACGGCGAGCGCCTCGGTGTGCCGCTGAAGAAGGACGCCGGCGTCACGGTCGTCGACTACGCCCAGCCGAACGTGGCGAAGGAGATGCACGTCGGCCACCTGCGCTCCGCGGTCATCGGCGACGCCCTGCGCGGCATGCTCGACTTCACCGGCGAGAGGACGATCGGCCGGCACCACATCGGCGACTGGGGCACCCAGTTCGGCATGCTCATCCAGTACCTGTTCGAGCACCCCGGCGAGCTGGCCCCGGCCGAAGAGGTCGACGGCGAGCAGGCCATGTCGAACCTGAACCGGGTGTACAAGGCGTCGCGTGCCGTCTTCGACGCGGACGAGGAGTTCAAGGAGCGGGCCCGCAAGCGGGTCGTCGCCCTCCAGTCCGGCGACAAGGAGACGCTCGAACTGTGGCAGCAGTTCGTCGACGAGTCGAAGGTCTACTTCTACTCCGTCTTCGAGAAGCTCGACATGGAGATCCGCGACGAGGAGATCGTCGGCGAGTCCGCGTACAACGAGGGCATGCCCGAGACCGCCCGCATCCTGGAGGAGACGGGCGTCGCGGTGCGCTCCGAGGGCGCGCTCGTGGTGTTCTTCGACGAGATCCGCGGCAAGGACGACCAGCCGGTCCCGCTGATCGTCCAGAAGGCCGACGGCGGCTTCGGCTACGCGGCCTCCGACCTGACCGCGATCCGCAACCGCGTCCAGGACCTGGACGCCACCACGCTGCTGTACGTCGTCGACGTACGCCAGTCGCTCCACTTCAAGATGGTCTTCGAGACCGCCCGCCGGGCCGGCTGGCTCGGCGACGAGGTCACCGCGCACAACATGGGCTACGGCACGGTGCTCGGCGCGGACGGCAAGCCCTTCAAGACGCGTGCGGGCGAGACCGTGCGCCTGGAGGACCTGCTGGACGAGGCGGTGCAGCGGGCGGCCGAGGTCGTGCGGGAGAAGGCGCGGGACCTCACCGAGGACGAGATCCAGGAGCGGGCCGCCCAGGTCGGCATCGGCGCCGTGAAGTACGCGGACCTGTCGACGTCGCCGAGCCGCGACTACAAGTTCGACCTGGACCAGATGGTCTCGCTCAACGGCGACACCAGCGTGTACCTCCAGTACGCCTACGCCCGGATCCGGTCCATCCTCCGCAAGGCCGGCGAGGTCCGCCCGGCGGCCCACCCGGAGCTGGAGCTGCACGCGGCGGAGCGGGCGCTGGGCCTGCACCTGGACGCGTTCGGCGACACGGTCTTCGAGGCGGCCGCGGAGTACGCCCCGCACAAGCTGACGGCGTACCTGTACCAGGTGGCCTCGCTGTTCACGTCGTTCTACGACAAGTGCCCGGTCCTGAAGGCCGAGACGCCGCAGCAGGTCGAGAACCGCCTCTTCCTGTGCGACGTCACGGCCCGCACCCTGCACCAGGGCATGGCCCTGCTGGGGATCCGGACGCCCGAGCGTCTCTGACGACGGGTCAGGCGTAGTAGCGGATCGTTCCGCGCAGCGCGGCGTCGCCACCTTCACAGTGCTGGACGAAGGTGGCGGCGAACGCCTCGACGGCACCGGCCTCGTCGCGTGCCAGGCCGGTGATGGTCAGGCTGCCGGTGACGGTGTTGCAGGCGCGCCCGTTGCCCGCGACGGAGAACCCTGCCACGCCCTCGCCGGCGGTGTTGGCGACGGGGTAGGTGCGCCCGGCCTCGAACCGGGTGCCGGTGGGCGGCGTCATGAGCGCCGAGTAGTACTCGCGCTTGCCCTCCACGTTGTACTGGAGCCCCTCGCCGCCGGCCCAGGGGCGCAGGCCGAAGGTGCTGGTGGCGCCCGTGTGCGTACCGCTCGCGCCCCTGGCTATCCAGTCGTCGGGGTCGCTGGAGTACGAGTAGGACAGCGGGAGGGCATGGAACTTGACCTGGCCCCTGAGCGCGGGCGCGGTGGCGCTGTCGCACCGCTGGACGTAGCTCGCGTCCAGGACGGAGATGGCACCCGTGTCGTCCGTCTCGATCTGGTTGACCGAGAACTGGCCCCACACCTCGTTGCAGCCCCGCCCGTCACCCGACACGTCGAGCCCCGGTGAGCGGCCGGTGCGGAACGACGCCCGCTCCGCGTTCCGGTAGACGCCCGGCCGCAGCTTCTCCCCCTTGGGCGCGGCGAGTTCGACGTCCCACCAGGTGATGTCCTCCTCGCTCTCCACCCAGACCCGGAAGCGCACGTACTCCGCGTCCCCGCCGGCCGTGATGGTCGCCGTCGCGGGCGTGTAGGCGGCCTTGGCGCCCTGCCCGATGTAGTCACCGGCCTCGCTGTTGTGGCTGTACCTCGTGACGGCAGCCGGTGTGCCGGCGGCAGCCGCGGCGGGTGCGGACAGGCCGGCCGTCAGGCCGATGGTCGCGGTCAGGCTCGCGAGCGCGCCGAGCAGGGCGCGTCGCCATCCGGTGCGGGTACGCACGGATGCCTCCCCCTTCGTGAGACGGGCGCCGAGTCAGCGCCCGAACTGGTGTCGCACAACGACCAGTTGGCTATCCACCGTTACCTCACACAAACCACTGGAAGCGCACATTCCCCATCCGTACCCGACAGTCCGTACCCGACAGAGGGTCAGCCGAGCAGCCGCAGACCCTCCGGCGCGTTCTACGCCCCCGCGGAGGCACCGGCGCCCCGCAGCCCCGCCCCCAGCCTCCGCAGCCCGTCCGCGATCTCGTCCGGCGTCTGCGTGACGAAGCACAGCCGCAGGGTGGCACGGTCGGGGGCGCCCGCGTGGAAGGGGGCGCCGGGGACGTACGCCACGTCGTGCCGGACCACCTCGGGCAGCAGGGCGGTGGTGTCGTACCCCTCGGGCAGGCGTGCCCAAAGGAACATGCCGCCCTCGGGACGGGTCCACACCGACCCCGCCGGGAGCGCGTCCGCGAGGCCCGCGAGCATGGCGTCCCGGCGGGCACCGTAGGCGGCGGCGACGTGCGCGACGTGCGCGTCCAGGTCGCGGTCGGCCAGGTACCGGGCCGCGGCGAGCTGGTTGACGGTCGGGGTGTGCAGGTCGGCGGCCTGTTTGGCGACCGCGCAGGCCCGGAGCAGATCGGCGGGCGCCCGCAGCCAGCCCAGGCGCAGGCCGGGTGCCATGACCTTGGAGAAGGAGCCGAGCAGCACGGTCCGGTCCCGGGCCCCGGCGCGGGAGGCGATCCACGGCACCCGCTCGCCCTCGAAGCGCAGCTCCCCGTACGGGTCGTCCTCGACGATCCACAGGCCGCACCGCCCGGCGACCTCGGCGACGGCGTCCCGGCGGGCGGCGGTCATGGTGCGCCCGGTGGGGTTCTGGAAGGTGGGGACCGTGTAGAGCAGCTTGGGGCGCTCGCGCACCACCAGCTCCTCCAGCGCGGCGGGGTCGATCCCGTCCTCGTCGCCGGGGACGGCGACGACCCGGGCGCCCGCGAAGCCGAAGGCCTGGAGCGCGGCCAGGTAGCAGGGGCTCTCGACCAGGACGGTGTCGCCGGGTTCGAGCAGGGCCGTGGCGAGGAGCGACAGAGCCTGCTGCGAGCCGGTGGTGACGAGGATGTCCTGGGCGTCGGTGGCCAGTCCGCGCACCGACGTACGGGCGGCGAGCGCGGCCCGCAGGGAGGGCTCGCCCTCGGTGGTGGAGTACTGGAGGGCCCGCGCGGGAGTCTCCGCGAGGACGTCCCGGTACGCGGCGGCGATGCCCTCCGCGTCGAACAGCTCGGGCGCCGGCAGCCCGCCCGCGAAGTTGATCACCTCGGGGCGGGCGGTGACGGCGAGGATGTCCCGTACGGGCGAACCGCCGATCGACCGGGCCCGCGCGGCGAGCGGGGGCAGGGGGGCGGCGGTGTCGGCAGGCGCGGTCTCGGTCAGGGTCATGCCCGCAGCCTAGAGAAGTACGTGCCGCCTACAAGTTCCTTTCCGTGATGCGGACACGCGTGCGGCCTCGCGGCGGACAGGGCGTCACCCGGTGTCAGTCGCCCTCCACGAACTCCCACGCGTCACTGCCGAGGGGGTACGCGTAGTACGAGCTGTCCCGGGAGGCGCTGGTGCGGAACGGCTTGCCGTGGTCGTCGACGCGGGTCGTGCCGTGCCGGCCGCCGCTGGACCACTCCAGCTCCAGGTACCAGCTGACGTTCTGGCCGCTGGTGTGCGCGTTGACGTGGAAGACCTCGGGGTCGGACTCGCTGACGCTGTACGGGAAGTCCCGCTGGCCCCCGATCGGCGTCGCCAGCGGGGTGCCCAGGTCGAGGGAGACGTCGAAGGCCGTGACGTTCACCTGGCCGCCGCAGCCGTTGCCCATCACGTACTGGTTCCAGTCCAGCGCCGGTCCGGTGTCCACCACCCGGACGTGCAGGTCCTCCAGGACCACCGTCTCCGGGCCGGTGCCCTGCACGGTGAGAACGGTCATCTGCCGGTTCGCGGAGACCGCGTTGAGGGGGGTGGCCCAGCCGACGGCGTCCTGCTGCGGGGGCGGCTTCGGCACGTTCTTCGGGCTGCGGTCGACCAGGAAGGCGTGGTCGCAGGGCACGTCCCAGTAGTACGGGGTGGTCGACACGGTCAGCGCGGGGCCGTTGGCGGGTGCCTCCCGGCTCGGCGACGCGGTACCCGGACGGGAGGGGGACGCGGAGGGGGAAGCGGCCGGGGAGCCCGAGGGGGAGCCGGACGGGGACGCGGAGGCGCTCGGGGTGGCGGATCCGGTGGCCGTCCCGGACGCCGAGGCGGAGCTCCGCGCGACGGCGCCGGCCCGACCGTGCCCCGTACCGTCGTCCGTGCCCGGTACGAGGTTCGCCACGAGCGCGACGGCGGCGCTGACGGCCACGACGCCGGACGCGGCGTAGAGCGCGGCGCGCGGGACCCGGCGGCGGGACGGGGCCTGCTCCGCGCTTCCGACGGCTTCGCCGGGCTCCCCGGGCGGCTCCCCGGGCTCCCCGGACTTCCCGAACTCCTCGGACTCCCCGGGCTCCTCGGCGCCCCCGGCGGCCTCGGTCCTCCCGGCCGCCTCTGCCCCCTCGGCCGCCTCTGCCGCCTCTGCCCCCTCTGCCGCCTCGGCCGCCTCGGCCGCCTCGGCCGCCTCCGTGCCCTCGGCCTCCCCGCTCTCCTCCTTCTTCACGCCGCGCAGCGCGTCAGCGCGGATCCAGCGGCGGTGGAGTTCGAGCAGTTCCTCGGGGGTCGCCCGGCACACGCGGGCGAGGCGTTCGACGGAGGCGAACTCGACCGGCACCACCTCTCCGCTGACGTACCGGTGCAGGGTCGAGCCGCTCATGTGCAGCCGCTTGCCCAGTGCCCCGTAGCTGAGCCCGGACCGCTCCTTCAACTCCCGCAGCAGTCCAGCGAAGTCGTCCCCCGCCACCGTTCCACCCTCTCTCGCATCCCCGTGCCGCGTCCCAGAGGGACGTTGTTCCCGCAGGTCAGAGCGTTCCGGGCGTCCCACCGTCCCGTATGCTCCGCGGTCTCTGGCGGCCGGGACGGACCCGACCGCAAGCTGTGGTCATCCAAGCAGCCGCTCCCGGCGAACGGTCGAGCGGCTCACCTCAGTAACCAGATTCACAGGGGGACCTCCATGTCCGCACGCACCACTCGCACCCGCCTGTTCGCCGCCACCACGGTGGCGCTGGCCGCGCTCTCCCTGACGGCCTGTGAGGGCGACGGCGTCGACTCCGGCGCCCCGGCCCCGGCCGCCAACACCTCCGTGGCCGGGAACACCAACCAGCCGTCCGCCAAGGGCGGCTCGGGCGACGCGAAGGAGGACACCGCCCAGGCGCCGAACTCCGGGAACGGCGGCGGCTCGGGTTCCGCCGCGGGCTCGGGTTCCGCCGCGGGCTCGGGCGCCGGCTCGGGCTCGGGCGCCGGCGCGGGCTCGGGCGCCGGCGCGGGCGCGGGCGAAGACCAGTCCGACCCGGGCCTGCCCGGCAAGTGCTCCGCCTCCGACGTGCGGATCACCGCGGCGAACGCGCCCCGCCCGATCAACCACCTGCTGCTGACCGCGACCAACACCGGCTCGAAGACCTGCGCGCTGCCCGAGTACCCGGCGGCCCGGTTCGGCGAGGCCCAGTCGGTGCCGCCCGTCGCGGAGTCCAGCAAGCCTCAGTCGCTGACGACGCTGGCCCCCGGCGAGTCCGGCTACGCGGGCGTGCGGCTGTCGTCCGGCGACGGCAGCGGCGAGGGCGGCTACGACACGCAGACCCTCACCATCCCCTTCGAGGACGGCTCCATCGCCCGGGTCACGCTGCCCTCGGACGGCGTGTTCGTCGACAGCGCCCTGACGGTCACGTACTGGCAGACCAGCGCCGCGAACGCGCTCGAGTACTGAAGGGGTCCGCGCACCCGCACGCCGTGCGTGCGGGGCCGGCACCGGTCGGTCAGCGCAGTGTGCGAGCGGCCTCGGTCGCCCAGTAGGTCAGGATGTTGCGGGCGCCCGCCCGCTTGATCCCGGTGAGCGACTCCAGGATGGCCCGGTCGCGGTCGATCCAGCCCTTCTCGGCGGCGGCCTCGATCATCGAGTACTCGCCGGAGATCTGGTAGGCGGCGACGGGCACGTCCGAGACCTCGGCGACCTTGGCGAGGATGTCGAGGTAGGGGCCGGCCGGCTTGACCATCACCATGTCGGCGCCCTCCTCGAGGTCCAGCGCCAGCTCGCGCATCGCGTCCCGCGCGTTGGCGGCGTCCTGCTGGTAGGTCTTGCGGTCCCCCTCCAGCGAGGATCCGACGGCCTCGCGGAAGGGCCCGTAGAAGGCGGAGGCGTACTTCACGGTGTACGCGAGGACGGCGACGTCCTCCCGCCCGATCTGGTCCAGCGCGTCCCGGACGACGCCGATCTGGCCGTCCATCATCCCGCTGGGGCCGACCACATGGGCGCCCGCGTCGGCCTGGACCTGGGCCATCTCGGCGTACCGCTCCAGGGTGGCGTCGTTGTCGACCCGCCCCTCGGCGTCGAGCACACCGCAGTGCCCGTGGTCGGTGAACTCGTCCAGGCAGAGGTCGGACATGACGAGCAGGTCGTCGCCGACCTCGGCCCGCACGTCACGCAGCGCGACCTGGAGGATCCCGTCCGGATCCGTCCCCGTCGTCCCGACGGCGTCCTTCTTCTCCTCCTCCGGCACGCCGAACAGCATGATCCCGGAGATCCCGGCCTCGACCGCCTCGGCGGCGGCCTTCTTGAGGGTGTCCCGGGTGTGCTGGACGACCCCGGGCATCGCGGTGACCGGCACCGGCTCCCGCACGCCCTCGCGCACGAAGGCGGGGAGGATGAAGTCTGCGGGGTGGAGCCGGGTCTCGGCGACCATCCGACGCATCACGGGGGTGGTCCGCAGCCGCCGGGGCCGGGTGCCGGGAAAGGATCCGTACGTCGTCATGGCTCCTACGCTACGCCCGCCCCACCCGTGCCTTTGCCGACGGGGAGTCGGACCGGGAAGCCCTTGACCTCAACCAAACTTCAGCTTCTACGGTCGGCCCCATGGACTACTCGCACAGCGACACCGAACTGATCCAGCAGCCCATCGGCTACTGGAGCTGGGCCGCCTACAAGGCAGTCGTCACCCGCACCCAGGCGGCCCTCGCCGAGATCGGCACGACCCAACCCCAGTGGTGGGTCCTCGCCCAGGTCGCCGGCGCCGGCACCCCGAAGACCCGCGACGAGATCTCCCGCCTCCTGCGGAACTACCTCGACGCGGGCCCGGAGCTGATGGAGTCGGAGATCGACGCGACCGTCACCCGGGGCTGGATCACCCAGTCCCCCGACGGCCGGCTCACCCTCACCCCCGAGGGCGGCGCCTTCCACGCGAAGGCCGCCGCCCTCCAGCGCGACCTGTGGACGGAGCGCCACGCCGGGATCTCCGACGAGGAGTACCTGACCACCGTGAAGGTGCTCCAGCGCTTCATCCACAACACGGGCGGCAAGGCCTGGCACCACTAGGGCCTGTCCGATTCGTTCAAGAAAGGGCGCGGGGCGGCCCACTACCGTCGCTGCCATGAACGGCACAGGCAGGACAGACAGGCAATCGCGCCACCTCGGCATCCACATCGACCGCACCGTCGACGAGGTCTACGCCTACGCCTCGGACCCGGCCAACCTGCCCGCCTGGGCGCACGGGCTGGGCGGGTCCATGGAGCAGGTCGACGGCCGCTGGTTCGCCGCCTCCTCCCCCATGGGCCGGGTCGAGGTCGCCTTCGTCCCCCGCAACGACCTGGGCGTCCTCGACCACCACGTCACGCTGCCCTCCGGGGAGACCGTCCACAACCCGGTGCGGGTGATCGCCGACGGCACCGGCAGCGAGGTGGTCTTCACCGTCCGCCGGCAGCCGGGGACCGGCGACGCCGCCTTCGAGCGCGACGCCACCACGGTCGCCGCCGACCTGGCCCGCCTCAAGGAAGTGCTGGAGTCCCTCTAGGGCGCGACCGGCGGCCACGGCACCTCGGCCAACAGCGGGAGCAGCACCTCCTCCTCGTAGTCGAGGTGCGCGTTCAGCTGTGCGGACATCTCCGCCAGCTCGGCGCGGAAGCGCCGGGGGTCGGCGCCGGCGATGTCGGCCAGCAGGGCCGCCAGCTCGCCCTGGACGCGGGCGACCGTACGGTGCTCGTCGGCGAGGCGGTCGAAGACGTCGGCCAGGTGGGGGTGGTGGTGGGCGATCCCCGGGAACAGGTGCCCGTCCTCGCTCGCGTGATGGAACTCCAGCGCCTGGCAGAAGGCGAGGCAGCGCTGCCTGATCTGGAGCCCGAGCCCGGGCGGCGCACCGGCCGCCGCCGGGGACGCGAAGTGGGCCTCGACCTCGGCCCCCACCTGCCGCAACTGCCCCCGCAGCCAGGTGTGCACCTCCAGAAGTTTGTCGGCGAGGCTACGGACCTCTTCCGGCGCCTCCCACCCCTCGGGCTCGGCCCGCTCCAGCACGACCACCGGCAGCGGCCTCGCGGTCCGGGCCTGGTGGTCGCCGTAACCGGGCGCCCTCCGTACGACGTAGGCGAACAGCTCCTCGCGCCGGGCCCCCTCGGCGGGCACGGCGAGGGCTTCGAACGACCGGGAGCCGATCTCGACGCCGACGACGGGATGGGCGAGCAGGTTGTGGTACCAGCCGGGATGGCGTGGCGAACCGAGGTGGGAGGCGACGACCAGAAGGGCGCCGCCGTGGCGGACGTAGCCGAGCGTGGTGATGCGCGGACGCCCCGTCCGGGCGCCGGTGGTGGTGAGCAGGAGCAGGTTCCCGTCCTCGTGCGTGACGGGCTGCTGGAATGACGTGGGCATACGGTTCTCGGGTCTCCGGGAAAGTGCGAGAGGGACGACGACGTGCTCAGGGGCTACGTCGTGTCAGGGCGCGGAGTAGGAACGCATCACGGACCCTTGGGGTGAAGGGCGCTCGCCCGATCGCCGGCCGGCCCACTGCTCTTTGACCGGCGCCACGCGGCACCACCCTCATTACACGCACCCGCCCGCAGCCTGTCAACGCACCTCCAGGCGCTTCCGGTTGCCCTAGGCGACCCGGACGACGTGCTTGCCGCGCACCCCACCGGCCTCCAGAGCCCGGTGGGCGTCGGCGACACGGTCGAGCGGGTGGACGGTGTCCACGACGGGCACGAGGTCGCCGTGGTCCACGAGGCGCGTGACCTCGGCCAGCAGCGCGCTGTCGGGATTGCCGCTGAAGGCGCGGATACGGCCCCTGCCGTGCACGGCGGACGCGAGAACGCCGGCGATCCCCGCGAGCGGCCGGTCGAAGTCGATGGTGACGGCGACCATGCGCCCGCCCGGCGCGAGCAGGCGGCGGACGCGGGACTGCTCGGTACCGACGGTATCGAGGACGACGTCGAACCGCCCGAGCGCGGGCAGGGCGGTCGTCCGGTGGTCCAGCGCGTCGTCGGCACCCAGGCCGCGCACGAAGTCGAGGTTCCTCCCGCCCGCGAGCGCGACGACGTGCGCCCCGAGGAGCCTGCCGACCTGCACGGCGACGCTGCCCACGCCCCCGCTCCCGCCCCGCACCAGCAGCCGCTCACCGGGTTGCAGACCGGCCTTGTCGCGCAGCGCGGTCACCGCCGTGGTCGCGCCCGCGAGCAGCGAGACGGCCTCCTCCGGGGTGAGGTTTTCCGGCGCGGACGCGATCCGCCGAGGACTGACGGCGACGTACTCGGCCATGGCACCGGTACTGCGCCCCAGCAGCCCCCACACCCGTTCCCCCTCCCTCACCCCGGAGACGGACGACCCGACCCGGGCCACCTCCCCCGCGAAGTCGATGCCGCACGCCTTGGGGAAGGCCCGGCCGGTCACGAGCCGCACCTTGCCGGTCCGGTCCAGCAGATCCCCGCCGTTGACCCCGGCGGCGCGCACCCGCACCAGCACCTCGCCGGGAGGGACGGCCGGCACCGGCCGCCGGCCGACGTAGAGCACGTCCGGAGGCCCGAAACGGTCGAAGAGAACCGCGTTCATCTCACTCGTGATCTCGCTGGTGATCTCGCTGGTGATCTCGCTCATGGTCTCGTCCCAAGGTCGCGTTCGGGGAGCGCGGAGGCGAGGCCCGCGCCCGCTGCTACGCTCACGCTAGGCACGTAAGTGGACGACACCGTCCACTTGCCGGGAAGTGAGAAACAATGCCTGATCAGACCTCTCACAAGCCGTCCCTGCGCACGGACGCCCGCCGCAACCGCGAGCGCGTCCTGGAGGCCGCGCGCGAGGTGTTCGCGGCCCAGGGCGTCGACGCCCCCATGAGCGCGGTCGCCCGCCGGGCCGGTGTCGGCGTCGCCACCCTCTACCGCCGCTTCCCCACCCGCTCCGCACTGGTCTCGGCCGCCTTCGCCGAACAGCTCAGCGTGTGCGCGGCGGCCTTCGAGGAGGCCATGGCCGACCCCAGCCCGGGGCACGGCCTGTACACCCTCCTGGAGCAGGTGTGCACCACGCTGGTCACCGACCGCGGCTTCGACACGGTGTTCATGGCGGGGTTCCCCGAGGCCCTCGACCACGCCGAGGAACGCGCCTGCGCCGAGGAGCGCCTGTCCCGGCTGATCGAGCGCGCCCGCGAGGCCGGACAGCTCCGCGAGGACTTCGACCCGGCCGACATCCCCCTGCTCCTCCTGGCGGTGAACGGCCTGGCCTGCCAACCCCCCGACGTGGCCCTCCCCGCCGCCCGCCGCCTCCTCGCCTACCTCTTCCAGGCCTTCCAGGCCCACCCGCCGTCCCGCCCCGGGCAGCTGCCGCCCGCGGCGGCGATGGACCTGGCCGGGGTGCACCGGCCAGCGGGACACCCGTAGCCGTGGGTAGGGCGGCTCAGGCTGCCAGAGGTGCGTTGGCGTCCATGGGCAAGTCGGACCGGCAGTCGCGGCAGCGACCGGGTTGCGCGGCCCGGAAGGCCCGCTCACAACCGTCGCAGGTCTGAAAGGGGTCGGGCCCGCTCGCGACAGCGGTCGGGCGCGGTGACGGTGTCGGGACGGCCGGAAGAGGCGGAGGCAGCATTTCGCTCAGCCGATACGCGAGCACACCAGCCGCACGCCTCATGTCCACAGGCAGGTCGAAGGTCAGGACACGATGGATGACATCGGCCGTAGCCCCACGTTCGAACCAGCGGATGACACGCGGAACCAGAGTACTGACGTCTCGGGAAGAGAGGGTGAGGCGGTCGTCGGTACGGCGCAGTCCCGTCAGGAGAGCGACGGCCTTGTCGTGGTGCCGGGACCTCCGCGGCAGGGAAGGAACCGCCGCCGCCGCGCTTCTGGGCATCTCCGGGGCGACGGCAGGCCGCACCCTTGCGGCCACGGGCTCACCGCACCGAATCGGCGTCCGAGCCGACTCCTGGGCTTGGTCACCCTCCGGTGAGGGTTCGTGCGCTCCTTCTGACGAGCGGGGAGCCGCATCCCCGCCCTCCCGCACCACCGCCACAACGCGTCGACGTACGACGGGCGAGACCGCCCGCTCGGGCGTGTGGTGAGCGTACGTACGCGTGACCAGACGCCCCGCCTCCGAACGCTCACGCAACCGCTCGAGATAGCCGTGCTCCTCCAACTCCCGCAGCCCGGAACCGATGCGCTCACGCCCCTCCGGGAAGCGCTCGGCAAGCGACCGGATGTCGACGAGCGCACCCTCCGGCAGCGACAGGATGTGCGTGGCCAGCCCGATCGCGGTCAGCGACAGCTGACGGTGCTGGGCGAGGTGATTACCGATGACGACGTACTGACCCGACTGGTACGTGCGTACGTGGGTGACACCGGAGGGGGTGGTGGACCGGCGAACGCCCTGACTCGGACGCGCTGCAGCGTTAGTCTTCTGCTCAGCCATGGGGAAGGGTCTGCTTCCTTGTTGGTCAGGCCCTCGCCCTGGGATTGCCGTCCCGGCGGGGGCCGATGCATGTGCGTGGGATATTCCAGAGGCATGAACCCGCCTCATGCAGAGACTGCACGCAGCGCCGACCCCCGCGCCACCCATTCGGCCGCTTTTCACCCGCCCGTGTGATCGACGCGGGTTTGGTTGGTTGGGTGGGTAATTTCCCAGGGTTCTTAGGTCTTTTACCGCCCGAAGCCCCGGCCCACGCGCCACCGAGTCCCGCCTTCCCGGGCTCCACTGTCGCGCCCGCCGGGAGCCGGCCCCGGGCGGGTCATCGGACAAGCACTTACGAGTGGTTGGCACGCACCAGAAGGCTGTCGGCCGGATGGCGTCCCGCTTGTGTGGTGTAGGCGATCTCCGCGTCTGAGTGCGCCAGTTCTGCTCCCTTGGGTGCACCGTCTGCCGGTAACTGCTCCCTCTCTGTGTAGCTCAGCGAGTCGTGCGCGCTGTCATCGCTCCCCCATTACATCCGTCACTCGCACCGCTGACGGACGTCACTCGTCACGGCCCCGGCGCCTGGGGATCATGGATTTCTAGGTAACCCCCTTGGCGAGCGGGAGGCCGTTCTCGCGCACTCGCCGTTTAAGGAGAAGCATGCGTACCCGTGCCCGCGTCCATCGAACAGCAGCGGTCGGTGTGACGCTGCTGCTGGTGGGAATGCTCGGTGCCTGCACGTCGTCGAGCGCGGACAAGTCGTCGCAGGAGACCTCGCAGGAGCTGCGGCGCTTCTACGAACAGGAGCTGACCTTCGAGCCGTGCGAGCCCTATGCGAGCAACGAGACCGATGCGGAGCTGTTCGCGAACGACCAGTTCGAGTGCGCCCGCATGGAGGCGCCAATGGACTATGAGGACCCGGGTGGCGAGACGGTGTCGATCGCGCTGTTGCGGGTGCCGGCGAAGGGCGGGGAGCCGGTCGGGTCGTTAATGACCAATCCGGGCGGCCCGGGATACGCGGGCATGAGCTTCGCCCCGCTGATCGCTGCGATGGCGCCCGACAGCCCGGTCCTGGAACAGTTCGACCTGATCGGCATCGACCCGCGCGGCGTCGGCGCGTCCACCCCCACGCTGGACTGCTACACCGAGGCCGAACGCGAGAACGACGAGATGTCGGAGAAGACGACCAACGTCGCGAGCTGGACAGAGGAGGAGACGCGGCAGTGGATGCAGCAGTGCGCCGAGCGCACCGGGAGTGAGGAGTTCCTTTCCAACGTGGGCACCCGCGACGCCGCGCGTGACATGGACGTGCTGCGGGCGGTGCTGGGCGACGACAAGCTGAGCTACTTCGGCGCGAGTTACGGCACACGGCTGGGAGCGGTCTACGCCGAGATGTTCCCCGAGAACGTCCGCGCGCTCGTTCTCGACGGGCCGATGGACCCCTACGCGGGCACCATGGAGCGGCGTAAGCAGCAGTACACCGGCGTGCAGCGCTCGTTCGAGCTGATGGGCGCTTCGTGCACGGAAATGCCGGACTGCCCGCTCGGTTCCGACCCCGAGGCGGTGACCCAACGGTTCCAGGAGATCGTCCAGCCCCTGATCGACGAGCCGGTCCCGGCCGGGGACGGGCGAGTCCTCAGCTTCTCCGACGCGATCGATGGGGTCGTCGCCGGCCTGTACTCGGAGGCGAGCTGGCCCACGATCATCAAGGGCATCCGCGAGGTGCAGAGCGGACGCGGCGACGCCCTGATCGGACTGCATGACGCCTACTACCAGCGGTATGCCGACGGCACTTACAGCAATGCCCTCGAAGCCACCGAGGTCATCAACTGCCTGGACGAGGAACGGCACACCCCGGAACAGGAGTCGAAGCTCAGGCGCACGATGACCAAGATCGCCCCTTTCCTCGACACCGGCCGGCCGCTGGACGACACCCGGAACATGTGTGAGGCGTGGCCCGTGGAGCCGACCCTGGGCTATCCCTACGCCACGGACATCAAGGGCCTGCCCGACACGTTGACCGTCGCTGTCACCGGCGACCCCGTGGCCCCGTACGAGGAAGGTACCCACCTGGCCGAGGCGCTGGAAGGCAGCCTGCTCACCGTCGAGGGCGAGCAGCACGGCGCCGCCCTGATCGCCGGCAATACCTGCGTCGACGACGCCGTCGCCGACTACCTCGTGAACCTCACCTCCCCGCCCGCGAACGCCCGCTGCACCTTCGAATGACCCGGTTCCGCACCGGCCGGTGCGGAACCGTGGCGGTCAGACGATGCCGCCGTCCCCACCTGCACGGCACCTTCGAACACGCCCGAATAGTCGTTTTATTATTGTTTGTACATTTTGGTTCGGTCATGCCTCTTGCTGTGGTGTAGGCGATCAGTCGTCTGACGCGGCTGGTAGGACGGTCGGGGTGTCGGCGTAGAGGGCGTCCATGCTCTCGTTGGAGAGGTAGCGGCGAGGGAAGGCGATCCATTCGTCGTGGAGTTCGGCGAGGACCGCGGTGGCGAGGCGGATCACGGCGGTCGGGTTCGGGAAGACCTGGACGACGTCGGTGCGGCGTTTGATCTCCCGGTTCAGCCGCTCCAGCGGGTTCGTCGACTGGATCTTCTACCAGTGCTGGTGGGGAAAGTCCGCGAACGCGGTCAGGTCTTCCTTGGCCTCCAGCAGCATCTCTCTGAGCTTCGGGAACTGCCGGCCGAGCATGTCGGCGACGGTGTCGAGCTGGGTGCGGACGGCGTCCGCGGTGGGCTGGGCGAAGACGGTGCGGATCGTCGCGGCGACCATCTCCGCCGAGCCTTTCGGGATCACGGCGAAGACGTTGCGGACGAAGTGGACCCGGCAGCGCTGCCGGGCGGCGCCGAGCATGACCTTGCGGATCGCTTTGACCAGACCGCTGTGGCTGTCGGAGATGACCAGGCGGACGCCGTTCAGGCCGCGAGAAGGCTTGGGTCTCGCTGTCGCCGACCATGACGCCGACGACTTCGCGGCCGCCGTCCTGGGTGACGCCGGTGGCGATGACGATCGCCTGGGAGACGATGCGGTGGTCGACGCGGGCCTTGACGTAGGTGGCCTCGAGGAACAGGTAGGGGAAGCGGGTGTGGTCCAGCGGCCGGGACCTGAAGGCGTCCAGCTGTTCGTCGAGCTCAGCGCAGATTCGGGAGACCTCACCTTCGATATCCCGGTGTCGGAGCCGAGGGCTTTGACGAGGGCGTCGACGGAGCGGGTGGAGACGCCGTGGACGTATGCCTCCATGATGACCGCGTAGAGGGCTTGGTCGATGCGCCGGCGGCGTTCGAGGAGGCTGGGGAAGAAGCTTCCGGCCCGTAGTTTCGGGATGGCGAGTTCCAGGTCACCGGCCTGTGTGGTCACTGTCTTCTCGCGGTGGCCGTTGCGCCAGTTGGGGCGGGTGTCGGTGTGTTCGCCCCACTCGGCGCCGATCTTTGTGGTGGCCTCGGCCTCGATCAGTTCCTGCAGCAACCTTTCGGCGACTTCGCGGACGAGTTGAAGACCATCGGCCGAACGTAGTGACTCAAGCAGGCGAAGTAGGTCATGCTGGGACAAGGCCACCGTGCACCCCCTGGGGTCGAACTGCCCGTTCACTCCGAACAGTTGCACGGGGGACTGTCGGTTGAGCAGGGAGCAGACACCGGCAGACGGTGCACCCGAGGGAGCAGAACCCGCACACTCAACCGCGGAGACCGCCTACACCACACAGCGGGACGCCATCGTCGGCCGAGTGCGGACCACGACCGCCCGGCATCACCTCGACGCTGATCCGTGAGGTGTCACCCTCGCCATCCTGGCTTGCGCGCTGGGACCATGGGTCGCTTTGTCAGGGTGCAACGTCCAGCTCGGCCCATACGGTCTTGGACGGCACCGGCCCGCACCGAACGCCCCAGCGGTCCGTCAGTTCCTCCACGAGAAGCAGCCCGTACCCAGACTCCGCGTCCGCGGTAGCCCGAGGGCGGACCGGCAGCCGGTCACCGCGGGTGTCGGTCACCTCGATACGGAGGGTGCCCGGCGGGATGACGGAGAGCGCGAGCCGGAAGCTCCGGCCGGGGACACGGCCGTGCAAGGCGGCGTTCGTCGCGAGTTCGGCCACGATCAGCCGGGCCGGATCCAACGGCAGCTCCCACGCGAGCAGTTTCTCGGTCGCGAGCAGCCGGGCAAGCCGTGCGCCACGACGCGTAGCCGACAGCGGCACCGAGAACTGGTGCAACGGAACGCGCTGGGTGGAGATCCCTTGACTCATGTCACCCAGCGTGTTCATGCATGCATAACCTGTGAAGACAGGTGGCCCGTGCGGTCGGCGTCTGTCCGTGGAGCGTCCGGTTCCGTCCGGGCTGCCCGGGGTGACCGGTCGCGGAGGTCGAAGGTTGGTCCGGGGAACGGCGCGCGGCGGGAGGGCGGCGGCATGAGCGAGTGGGAAGCGGGGCCGGACGACGAAGAGGCCGGGGCGGTGATGCGGACCGTCGTACGGCAACTGAAGCTGTGGCGCGAGTCGGCCGGCCTCACCCAGGCGGAGTTCGGGGTGGCCATCGGGTACGGGGAGGAACTGGTCTCGTCGGTCGAGCGGGGGCGGCGGATTCCTCGGCCGGAGTACCTGGAACGTGCGGATGAGGCGCTGGGTGCGGGCGGGAAGATCGCGGCGCTCAAGCAGGATGTGGCGGAGGTCCGGTACCCGAAGAAGGTACGGGACTTGAAGAAGCTGGAAGCGGGTGCAGTAGAGCTGTGCGCGTACAACAACTCTGTCGTTCACGGGTTGTTGCAGACCGAGGGGTATGCACGGGCAGTGCTCAGCGCCCGCCGCCCGCCCTTCACCACCGACCAGTTGGAGCAGCAGGTGGCGGCCCGCGTAGCCCGCCAGGAGATCGTCACCGACACAACGGCCCAGTCCGTCTTCAGTTTTGTCCAGTGCGAGTCGACGCTTCGTCGGCCCATCGGAGGCAAGATGGTGATGCGCGGGCAACTCGAACGGCTACTGCGGGTCTCCGAGTTCTACAACGTCGATCTCCAGGTGCTGCCCCTGAGCCGCGAGGAGAACTCAGGGCTCGACGGCTCGTTCAGGTTGCTCAGACTCGGGGACGGCACCACCGTCGGTCATGTCGAGGTGGCGCACATCAGCCGCGTGATCGCGGAGCCGAAAGAGGTGCAGCTCCTGGACATTCAGTATGGAATCATCCGGGCACAGGCTCTCAGCCCTCGGGAGTCGGTGGCCCTCGTCGAGAAAGTACTTGGAGAGACATGAAGCTGGAGTGGATAAAAAGCAGTTACAGCACGTCCAGCGGCCCCGACTGCGTCGAGGTGGCCACCCCGGACGAGAGTCACGTCCTCGTCCGCGACTCCAAGAACCCCGCAGGCCCCCGCCTCGACCTTACGTCGGTCGCCTGGGCGGTCTTCCTGCCGTACGTCGCCGGGCGCTGACGGAACGAACACTGCGGGGCGCCCCCAGGGGACGCCCCGCCTCACCTCACGTCGAAGACCGCCGTCTGCGCGCCCCCGGCCGCCGTTCGCTCGGCCGGGTCACCGGATCGCCCGCCTCCACGGCCGCCGCGCGGCGCCGGGTGCCGAAGTCGGCCAGGGCCTCCGCCAGCTTCAGCACCGACGGCTCCGGAGCCATGACGTCGACCCGCAGGCCGTGCTCCTCGGCCGTCTTGGCCGTCGCCGGACCGATACACGCGATCACCGTGACGTTGTGCGGCTTGCCCGCGATGCCGACCAGGTTGCGGACCGTGGACGACGACGTGAAGAGCACCGCGTCGAAGCCGCCGCCCTTGATCGCCTCCCGGGTGGTGGCCGGCGGCGGCGAGGCGCGCACCGTGCGGTAGGCCGTGACGTCGTCGACCTCCCAGCCCAGCTCGATCAGCCCGGCGACCAGGGTCTCCGTGGCGATGTCGGCACGGGGGAGGAACACGCGGTCGATGGGGTCGAAGACCGGGTCGTAGGGGGGCCAGTCCTCCAGGAGACCGGCCGCCGACTGCTCGCCGCTCGGCACCAGGTCCGGCTTCACGCCGAAGGCGATCAGGGCGTTGGCCGTCTGCTCGCCCACCGCGGCGACCTTGATCCCGGCGAAGGCGCGGGCGTCGAGCCCGTACTCCTCGAACTTCTCCCGGACCGCCTTCACCGCGTTGACCGAGGTGAACGCGATCCACTCGTAGCGGCCCGTGACCAGGCCCTTGACCGCCCGCTCCATCTGCTGCGGGGTGCGCGGCGGCTCCACCGCGATGGTCGGGACCTCGTGCGGCACGGCGCCGTAGGACGTCAGCTGGTCGGAGAGCGACGCCGCCTGCTCCTTCGTCCGCGGCACGAGGACCTTCCAGCCGAACAGCGGCTTGGACTCGAACCAGGACAACTGGTCGCGCCGGGCGGCGGCCGAACGCTCGCCGACCACGGCTATCACCGGGCGGCCACCGTCCGGGGACGGCAGCACCTTCGCCTGCTTCAGCGTCTGCGCGACCGTGCCCAGCGTCGCGGTCCAGGTGCGCTGCCTGGTCGTCGTGCCGGCGATCGTCACCGTCAGCGGCGTGTCCGGCTTGCGGCCCGCCGACACCAGCTCGCCGGCGGCCGCGGCCACCGAGTCCAGCGTCGTCGAGACCACGACCGTGCCGTCCGAGGCGCCGACCTCGGTCCAGCAGCGGCCGGACGCCGTACGGGCGTCCACGAACCGCACGTCGGCGCCCTCGGCGTCACGCAGCGGCACACCGGCGTACGCGGGCACGCCGACGGCGTTCGCGATACCGGGGACCACCTCGAAGGGCACCCCGGCCGCGGCGCACGCCAGCATCTCCTCGGCGGCGTACGCGTCGAGCCCGGGGTCCCCGGTCACCGCACGCACGACCCGCCTGCCGCCCCTCGCGGCCTCCATGACAAGATGTGCGGCATCCCGCACAGCGGGGACGCCCGAGGTCGTTGACGCCCCGTCAACTACCTTCAGTTGGGGCGCGCCTGTGCCCGGATCCGACGGATCGGCATCCGTGTGCACTTCGGACACGCCCTGCCGCGCATGCGTACGTACGACGTCGAGCACCTCGTGCTCGGCGACGAGGACGTCCGCGTGCGCCAGCGCCTCCACGGCGCGCAGAGTCAGCAGTCCCGGATCTCCGGGTCCGGCACCGAGGAAGGTGACGTGCCCGTGCTCCGGACCGGCGGGAAAGGCGGTGGGGCTCAATGTGCTCGCTCCCCCATCAGACCGGCCGCGCCCTGGGCGAGCATCTCGGTGGCGAGTTCGCGACCGAGCGCCAGCGCCGCCTCGTGCGTCTCGGGCACGGGACCGGTGGTGGACAGCTGCACCAGCGTCGAGCCGTCGGTCGTGCCGACGACGCCGCGCAGGCGCATCTCCTTGACAGTCTGCCCGTCGGCCAGAAGGTCGGCCAAGGCGCCCACAGGGGCGCTGCAGCCGGCCTCCAGGGCGGCGAGCAGTGACCGCTCGGCCGTTACGGCGACCCGCGTGAACGGGTCGTCGAGTTCGCCGAGCGCGGCGATCAGCGAGGCGTTGTCCGCCGTGCACTCGATCGCCAGTGCCCCCTGGCCGGGGGCGGGCAGAACCGTGTCGACCGACAGGAAGTCGGTCACCTCGTCGCTGCGGCCCACCCGGTTCAGTCCGGCGGCGGCCAGCACGACGGCGTCCAGCTCCCCGCTGCGGACGTATCCGATGCGGGTGTCGACGTTGCCCCGGATCGGGACCGTCTCGATCTCCATCCCGTGGGTACGGGCGTACGCGTTGAGCTGCGCCATGCGGCGCGGCGCGCCGGTGCCTATGCGCGCCCCGCGCGGGAGGTCGGTCAGCTTGCGCGCGTCCCGGGCGACGACCACGTCCCGCGGGTCCTCGCGCTCCGGTACGGCGGCCACCACCAGGCCCTCGTGCTGCGCGGTGGGGAGGTCCTTGAGCGAGTGAACCGCGAAGTCCACCTCGCCCCGCAGCAGCGCGTCGCGCAGCGCGGCGACGAACACGCCCGTGCCGCCGATCTGCGCCAGCTGCTCCCGCGAGACGTCCCCGTACGTGGTGATCTCGACCAGCTCAACGGGCCGACCGGTCACCTGGCTCACGGCGTCCGCCACCTGCCCGGACTGGGCCATGGCGAGCTTGCTCCGCCTCGTCCCCAGCCTCAGTGCCTTCTCAGTCATGCCGGCCCTCGGTTCTTCTCAGTGCTGTTCTCGGCGCGGGAGACGGAGGCCACCGTCTCCTGGTCGAGGTCGAACAGGGTGCGCAGCGCGTCCGCGTACCCGGCGCCGCCGGGCTCGGCCGCGAGCTGCTTGACCCGTACCGTCGGCGCGTGCAGCAGCTTGTCCACCACTCGCTTGACGGTCTGGGTGATCTCGGCGCGGTGCTTGCCGTCGAGGCCGGGCAGCCGCCCCTCGAGGCGGGCGATCTCACCGGCCACCACCTCGGCGGCCATGCTGCGCAGCGCGACCACGGTGGGCGTGATGTGCGCGGCGCGCTGGGCGGCGCCGAAGGCCGCGACCTCGTCGGCGACGATACGGCGGACCATGTCGACGTCGGCGGCCATCGGAGCGTCGGCGGAGGCGTCGGCGAGGGACTCGATGTCGACCAGGCGCACCCCGGCCAGCCGGTGCACGGCGGCGTCGATGTCGCGCGGCATGGCGAGGTCGAGGAGGAAGAGCACGGGCTGCGGGCGCGGTACCTCGGCGACCGGCTCGGGCCGGCGGCGCTCGGGGATCCGGCCGACGCTCGCGGCGGTCGCGGCGAGCGCGCCGATCAGCTCGGCGTCCGCCTCAGGACCCGGCCGACCGGTCTCGCGCGGCCGGTCCACCGCCGCGCCGCCCGCGGCCCAGGCCCCGTGCTGCTCCAGCGTCGCCGCGTCCATCCCGGCCACGGCGGCCTCGCCCATGACGGAGAAGCCGGTCGGCACGGTGGACAGGTCCAGCGGGCAGTTCTCGTCGGCGGCGGCACCCGGGGACGGCAGCGGCGCGGCGGCGGCCTCCGGCTCGTCCCGTACGCCGTCGGCCTCGGCGGCGGGGGCGCCGGTACGGCCTTCCACCGTCGCGGCGACGGAGTCGGCCGTGAGGACGAGACCGGTCGCGCCGGTGCAGGAGACGGCCACGTCGGCACGTGTCAGCTCGAACGGCACCGAGTCCATCGGTACCGCGCGGGCCAGCACGTCCGTGTCGTCGCCCTCGGAGAGGATCTGTGCGAGGCGCTCGGCGCGCTCGAAGGTGCGGTTGGCGACCACGATCTCGGCGACCCCGGCCCGGGCCAGCGTCGCGGCGGCCAGCGACGACATCGAACCGGCGCCGATGACCAGGGCCTTCTTGCCCTTCGCCCAGGTCTGCGGGTCGGCCCCCGCGGAGAGCTGCTCCAGGCCGAAGGTGACCAGGGACTGCCCGGCGCGGTCGATGCCCGTCTCGGAGTGGGCGCGCTTGCCGACCCTGAGCGCCTGCTGGAACAGGTCGTTCAGGAGCCGTCCGGCGGTGTGCAGGTCCTGGGCGCGGGCCAGGGAGTCCTTTATCTGGCCGAGGATCTGCCCCTCGCCGACCACCATCGAGTCGAGCCCGCAGGCCACCGAGAACAGGTGGTGGACGGCGCGGTCCTCGTAGTGCACGTAGAGATGGGGAGTGAGCTCCTCCAGGCCGACCCCGCTGTGCTGGGCGAGCAGCGTCGACAGCTCGGCGACACCGGCGTGGAACTTGTCCACGTCGGCGTACAGCTCGATGCGGTTGCAGGTGGCCAGCACCGCGGCCTCGGTGGCCGGTTCGGCGGCGACCGTGTCCTGCAACAGCTTGAGCTGCGCGTCCTCACCGAGCGACGCCCGCTCCAGGACGCTGACGGGGGCGCTGCGGTGGCTCAGCCCGACGACGAGGAGACTCATGCCGGCATCACGGCGGGTACGTCCCCGTCGGGTCCCTGCTCGGTGGGGCGCTGCTTGCGGGCGACGGAGGGCGGTGCGACGCCGTCGGCCGCGGCCTCCTCGCCGGCCTTGCGCTGCTCGTGGAAGGCGAGGATCTGCAGCTCGATGGAGAGGTCGACCTTGCGCACGTCGACGCCCTCGGGGACGTTCAGCACGGTCGGCGCGAAGTTCAGGATGGAGGTGACACCGGCGGCCACGAGCCGGTCGCAGACCTGCTGGGCGGCGCCGGCGGGGGTCGCGATCACGCCGATCGACACACCGTCGTCCTCGATGATCTTCTCCAGCTCGTCCGTGTGCTGCACCGGGATGCCGGCCACGGGCTTTCCGGCCATCCCCGGATCGGCGTCGATGAGCGCGGCGACCCGGAATCCGCGGGAGGCGAACCCGCCGTAGTTGGCGAGGGCGGCACCGAGGTTACCGATTCCGACGATCACAACCGGCCAGTCCTGGGTGAGGCCGAGTTCACGGGAGATCTGGTAGACGAGATACTCGACGTCGTACCCGACGCCCCGGGTCCCGTAGGAGCCGAGGTAGGAGAAGTCCTTGCGGAGCTTCGCGGAGTTGACCCCGGCCGCGGCCGCCAGCTCCTCGGAGGAGACCGTGGGCACCGAACGCTCGGAGAGCGCGGTGAGGGCGCGGAGGTACAGCGGAAGCCTGGCGACGGTGGCCTCGGGAATCCCTCGGCTGCGGGTCGCCGGTCGGTGTGTTCGGCCAGTTGCCACGGTGCTCCTGCGGGTAGAGCGGGGCTGTAGGCGGTCATACGTCCCTACATGACCGCCCCGTCGAATGCAGGCTATGTCTTTGTGAACGCGTGCACAAAGATGGTGTCCGATTTGCCCGGCCAACGTGACCGGGGTCACGCGCCCCCGGCGCACACGACGGGAACCGGCGCACACGCACCCTCGTTCCTCACTCATCGGGGGCAAAGCCGTACACGCTCCTCACGATCAACGCCCCCGAGACCTGGTCACCATCGATCCTAAGCGACCATACGGACTACTTGGACTGGTCGGTCAGTGCCTTGCGCAGCCGTTCCTCGTTCACACGCCAGAAGGTGTGCTGCCTGCCGTCGACCAGGACGACCGGAATCTGCTCCCAGTACTGGTCGTGCAGTTGGCGGTCCTGGGTGATGTCCTTCCCCTCCCAGGGGACACCCAGGTCGGCGCAGACCTTCTCCACGACGAGCTGTGCGTCATCACACAGATGACAGCCGGGTTTGCGGATGAGGGTGACGAGATGGTTCTCGGAATGCTCAGGGGACTGGGCGGAGTGCGGGGCCCCCGGGGTCTGCGGGGCCTGCGCGGGCTTTCGGCGGAAGAGGGGACTCATGCCGGCCATTCTCCCGCGCCCTTTAACGACCCGGTCGACCAGAGTTCACAGCCTGCGAACCTCTCGACTCCGAAGCCTCCGAACAAACTGGCTATGCTCACGGACATGGCCGCTCTCGGATGGCTCTCTCCCCGTAGGCGCTCCGCCACGGCGCGGAGCGTGTTGGCAGGCGAGGCTTCGGCGGAGGCAGCCCGCAAGTCCGCGCGGTCCGCACCGGAGACCGCGCCCGACTCCGGCGCGGAACCGGAGTTCCCGGTCCACGGCGACGACCGCGCGGCGGCCTTCTTCGACCTCGACAACACCGTGATGCAGGGCGCCGCGATCTTCCACTTCGGCCGTGGCCTGTACAAGCGGAAGTTCTTCGAGACCCGCGACCTCGCCCGGTTCGCCTGGCAGCAGGCGTACTTCCGGCTGGCCGGGCTCGAGGACCCGGAGCACATGCAGGACGCCCGCGACTCCGCGCTGTCGATCGTCAAGGGCCACCGCGTCTCCGAGCTGAAGTCGATCGGCGAGGAGATCTACGACGAGTACATGGCCGAGCGGATCTGGCCCGGCACCCGCGCCCTCGCCCAGGCCCACCTCGACGCCGGACAGAAGGTCTGGCTGGTCACGGCGGCCCCGGTGGAGATCGCCCAGGTGATCGCCCGCCGCCTCGGCCTGACCGGCGCGCTCGGCACGGTGGCCGAGTCCATCGGCGGCGTCTACACCGGCAAGCTGGTCGGCGAGCCCCTGCACGGCCCGGCGAAGGCCGAGGCGGTACGGGCGCTGGCCACGGCGGAGCACCTGGACCTGTCCCGCTGCGCCGCCTACAGCGACTCGCACAACGACATCCCGATGCTGTCGCTGGTCGGACACCCGTACGCGATCAACCCCGACTCCAAGCTGCGCAAGCACGCCCGGGAGCTGGAGTGGCGCCTGCGCGACTACCGCACCGGCCGCAAGGCGGCGAAGGTCGGCATCCCCGCGGCCGCGGGCGTCGGCGCGGTGGCGGGCGGCACCGCGGCGGCCATCGCGCTGCACCGCCGCCGCCGCTGACCCAAGCCATGTGACGTACCCGCGGGACACCCTCTCCAGTCCCGGTTCCTCACACTTCCTCACATCGGCCACAACACGCTCTGTAGCAACAAGGAACCCGAACTGTTTCGGTCATTTACTGATCACTTTGCCGCAACTGATCGAGCGTCAATCGGGCACAGAAGCGACGTAATCGATGATTTGAGCAACTGGGCGTAGCAGTGCCTGCACGAAGCGTTATTCTCCTCAGACGCATTCCGGTACCCCACCTTCGCTACGACGGGTGACAGGTTCCGAACTGCACGTGATGGAAGCTCTGCCTCTGGGAGTCCCGTGTACCCACACGTCGGGGTTGACGCCTCGGGCCTGGCTACGCTGCGCGCAACGGTCAAATCAGCCCAAGACCTGTTGCGCGGCTTCGTCCCCACCGCGTATGCCGTCCCCGCCGTCTCCGCCCTCGCCGCCGCCGCCGCGCCCGCCGGTCCGTGCTACGCACTGGCCGAAGGGAGCGCCGCCGTCGGCAGACGCGCGCGGTCGTCCTCGTCCGGGACCGCCGCCACCACCCACCGCCGCCCCGCCGCGGACAGCGACAGCGCCCGCATGATGGACCTGGTCGAACGGGCCCAGGCCGGTGAGGCCGACGCCTTCGGCCGGCTCTACGACCAGTACAGCGACACCGTCTACCGCTACATCTACTACCGCGTGGGCGGCAAGGCGACCGCCGAGGACCTCACCAGCGAGACCTTTCTGCGGGCCCTGCGTCGCATCGGCACCTTCACCTGGCAGGGCCGTGACTTCGGCGCCTGGCTGGTGACCATCGCCCGCAACCTCGTCGCCGACCACTTCAAGTCCAGCCGCTTCCGGCTGGAGGTCACCACCGGCGAGATGCTCGACGCCAACGAGGTCGAGCGGTCCCCCGAGGACTCGGTCCTCGAATCGCTCTCCAACGCCGCCCTGCTGGAGGCGGTACGACGACTCAACCCGCAGCAGCAGGAGTGCGTCACGCTGCGTTTCCTCCAGGGTCTCTCGGTCGCCGAGACCGCCCGTGTCATGGGCAAGAACGAGGGCGCCATCAAGACGCTCCAGTACCGCGCCGTGCGCACCCTCGCCCGGCTGCTCCCGGACGACGCCCGCTGACCCTCCGCGTTTTCCAAATCACCATCGGTGAAAGTCGGTTGGGACAGCGGTCCGATCATCCACCGTCCGTAACCCATGTGCCGCGCCGCTCGTTGTGCGGGATGCAGGCTCCCTGTGGTCACTCCCCGGCCGACGCCGATCACCCGATCGGATGGTTCCGATCGGGGTGTGCAACCCTCAGGACCCCCTGGGGAGTCGACCGTCATGACGAGAGCGAGAGGAGGTGCCGCCAGTGATCGCGAACGTATCGGCACACCGGCGGGCGAACGCCTTCGCCCAGGCTCTGGAGGAGCAGTCCGATCCCGGGGCGGCCGAGCAGCCCGGAGGACCGGCGCCCGCCGGGGCCACCGCGGATCCGACCGAGCAGGGTCATCTGGTGACCCTCGCGCAGGGTCTGGAGACGCTGCCCCGGCCGCAGCTGGATCCCGAGGTCAAGGTCGTCCAGCGGGCCCAGCTGGTGGCCGCGTTCGAGGCCATGCTGCAGGAGGGCACCGTGGGCGGTGGGGCGAGGGACACGCCGGTCCCGGAGCAACGCCGGGCGCGCGGCAGCCACCGGGCGGCCCCGCTGAGCAGGTTCCGTCCCCGTTCGCGGCTGGCCAAGGGCCTCACCGCGGGCGGACTGAGCGTGAGCGTGGCCGCGGGAGCCTTCGGCGGAGTCGCCGCCGCCAGTTCGGACGCCCTGCCCGGCGACTCGCTGTACGGCCTCAAGCGCGGCATAGAGGACTTCCGCCTCGGCCTGGCCGACGGGAACGACGAGCGTGGCCGCGCCTACCTGGACCGGGCGTCGACCCGGCTCGGCGAGGCCCGACGGCTGATGGAGCGCGGCCGCAGCGGCCCCCTCGACCACGAGTCGCTCAACGAGATCCGCCGTGCCCTCTCCGGCATGCAGCACGACGCCTCCGAGGGACACCGGCTGCTCAGCGCGGCCTACGCCCACGACCCCGACTCGCTGGCCCCCATGCAGGCCCTCTCCTCCTTCTCCCGTTCCCACCGGGAGTCCTGGGGAGCGCTGCGCGAGCGGCTGCCCGTGCAGCTGGGGGACGTCAGTGAGCAGGTGTCGTCGGTGTTCGACGCCATAGACGACGACGTGGCCCCGCTGCAGTCCATGCTGCCCCGGCCACCCTCCAAGGACGAGGACCGCGGCACCGGCGGCCGTCCGGGCGGCTCCGGCCCGGCGACCACGGACAAGCCCGGCACCGACCGCTCGTCGGCCCCCGACACCGGCGACTCCGGCACGTCCGACCGCGGCCGCACCGACAGCCGGGGTCCCAGCGAGTCGTCCGACTCCGGGCGCGAGGACGACGGACTCCTCGGTGGCGGCACCGGCGGCCTGCTCGACCCGCCCAAGGAGGACACCCGCCCCGCCTCCCCGTCGACGGGCGACGACACCCTGCCCACCGAGCCGGACGTCACCCTCCCGCCGCTCCTCCCGGGCCTCCTGCCCGGCCTGGGCATCGAGGCGGAGGACGCGGACTGACACGAGTGGGGTGCTCCCTGAAAACAGGGGGCACCCCACCGCCGCTCAGAAGAACACCGACCGCCGCTGCACGAGCAGTTTGTAGAGCGTGTGCTGGATCTGCTCCCTGACCTGGTCCGTCAGGTTGAACATCAGCATCGGATCCTCCGCCGCCTCCGGCGCGTATCCGTCCGTCGGGATCGGCTCGCCGAACTGGATCGTCCACTTCGTCGGCAGCGGGACCGCGCCCAACGGGCCCAGCCAGGGGAACGTCGGCGTGAGCGGGAAGTACGGGAAGCCCAGCAGCCGCGCCAGGGTCTTGGAGTTGCCGATCATCGGGTAGATCTCCTCCGCCCCGACGACCGAGCACGGAATGATCGGCGCCCCCTGCCGCAGGGCCGTGGAGACGAAACCGCCCCGCCCGAACCGCTGCAGCTTGTAGCGCTCGCCGAACGGCTTGCCGATGCCCTTGAAGCCCTCCGGCATCACCCCGACCAGCTCGCCCTGCGCCAGCAGCCGTTCGGCGTCCTCCGCGCAGGCCAGCGTGTGCCCGAGTTTCCGCGCCAGCTCGTTGACCACCGGCAGCACGAACACCAGGTCCGCCGCCAGCAGCCGCAGATGCCGGTCCGCCGGATGGTGGTCGTGCACGGCGACCTGCATCATCAGCCCGTCCAGCGGCAACGTCCCTGAGTGGTTGGCGACGATCAGCGCACCGCCCTCGGCCGGGATGTTCTCGACGCCCTTCACCTCGACCCGGAAGTACTTCTCGTACACCGGCCGCAGCAGCGACATCAGCACCTGGTCGGTCAGTTCGGCGTCGTACCCGAAGTCGTCGACCTCGTAGTCCCCGGTGAGACGGCGACGCAGGAAGGCCAGCCCACCCGCGATCCGCTGCTCCAGACCGCCGTCCGCGTCCTCCGGCTCCACGGGGACGTCGCCGTCCTGCTCCGCGGCCCCCCGCACGGGCAGTGGCTGCACCTCCCGCACCGGCGCCGGCTCCCCCGTGCCCTTGCGTCGGCTTCCCGCACCGCGGCGCCGCGCCGGACGCGGTACCGCGTTACCGCCGCTCGCACCCCCCGCACCGCTCCCCCGCGACCGGTCGTCGTCGAACGGAATGACCTTGGCGTCCGCCATTGTTGATGCGCTCCTCAGTTGGCGCTCTGGGTCGGAAGGTGGCCGTTGCCCCGCCGGGACAACTCCGCGATCCGGTCGACGGCCCCCGCGAGGACCTCCGGCGGCAGCAGCCCGGCACCGCGGCTGCGCGCGAAGTCCGCGAACGCTCCGGCCGTCGTGTACTTCGGCCGAAAACCCAGCGTCTCGCGCATCTGCGTGGTGTCCACCACCCGCCCGTGGGTGAGCAGCCGGATCTGCTCGGGGGAGAAGTCCGTCATCCCCAGCGTACGCACGAGCGTGCCCGCCCAGGTGACCGCCGGCAGCAGCAGCGGCACCGTGGGGCGCCCCAGCCGCCGCGAGCACTGGGACAGCAGCAGCACGCCGTCGCCGGCGATGTTGAAGGTCCCGCTGTTCAGCGTGGACCGCCGCGGCTCGTGCGAGGAGATCCGCAGCACCTCGATCACGTCGTCCTCGTGCACGAACTGCAGCCGGGGGTCGTACCCGAACACCGTCGGCAGCACCGGCAGCCCGAGGTACGAGGCGAGCGGCGTACCCGCGTCCGGGCCGAGGATGTTGGCGAACCGCAGCACGGTCACCGACACGTCGGGCCGACGGCGCGCGAAGCCCCGCACATACCCCTCGACCTCGACCGCGTCCTTGGCGAAGCCGCCGCTGGGCAGGGACTTGGGCGCGGTGGTCTCGGTGCAGACGGCCGGGTCGCGCGGCGCGGACCCGTAGACGTTCGTACTGGACTTCACCACCAGGCGCTGCACGGTCGGCGACTTCTGGCAGGCCCCGAGCAGCTGCATCGTGCCGATGACGTTGGTCTCCTTGACCGACGTACGGCTGCCGCTGACCAGCGGCGTGCCCGTGACGTCCATGTGCACGACCGTGTCGGCACCCGTCTCGGCCAGCACCCGCCCGATCGCCGACTGCCGGATGTCGGCCTGCACGAAGTCCGCGCCGCCCAGATGGTGCTCCGGCGGGACGGCGTCCACGCCCACGACCCGGTCCACGTCGGGATCACGCTGGATACGCCGGACGAACCGGCCCCCGAGTTGCCGGGCCACTCCGGTCACGAGCACGACCTTGCCCAAGATCAGCGCCTTTCTTCCGCCCTACTGCGTACCCTGCCGCCTTCCCCGCCCGCCGGCCAACTTAGCCGGTCGGTGTTGCGCTGTGATGACCGCCGGATGCAGCAGGTGACGAGAATTCGCGGTCCCGCCCCGCGCCGGATCCCCCGGATACCGGCATACGGCTGTGGCCCCCCACCGGATGCGGTGGAGGGCCACAGGACACGCTGACGGCGCAGCGTCGCTTACTTCTTGTTGCGACGCTGAACGCGCGTGCGCTTCAGCAGCTTGCGGTGCTTCTTCTTGGCCATCCGCTTGCGCCGCTTCTTGATAACAGAGCCCACGACTACCCTCGCTCACTTCTCATCACTCGGTTGGTGAGCGCCATGGGCCCACACGACCTACGAGGGGCCAGCCTACCCGCCCGAGCGCTGAGGTCGTAATCGAGGCCGTCAGGCCGTTTCCACCCCCACGTAACTCTCGCGGAGGTACTCGTGAACCGCTTGCTCCGGGACGCGGAACGACCGTCCCACCCGGATCGCGGGCAGATGACCGCTGTGCACCAACCGGTACACGGTCATCTTGGACACGCGCATCACCGAGGCGACTTCCGCCACGGTAAGGAACTGAACCTCGTTCAGAGGCCTTTCGCCAGCTGCAGCCATGACACACCTGAACCTTCCGCACTCGACGGCCACCGGCTTCCCCTTCCGGTGACTCTTCGTCGCTGCGTGCTCACTCCCCAATGTAGGGGCGGGTGATGCGAATGGGGAAGAGGTGCACCCATCGCTTCCCTACCGTGACAGACACGCCCGATTGAGTACGTAGCGGGTGAGCGGTCTGTAGTACTCGGAGCGCACAGCGTCATCAAGTGGAACGACGACGGATACGAACCCCTCGGCCTCCCCGACGAAGAGCGCGGGATCGTCCGTGTCGGCCGGCCCGATGGCCTCGAACCCCAGCTGACCTGCTCCGCAGACCCACCCGTGATCCCCGATCACCAGCTCGGGCAGCGGCCCGCCCGCCTCGGCCGCAGCGGCCAGCGCGGTACGAACCGGGAGCGGCGAGTGGGTGTGTGCGCCCGGCTCACCACCGGCGCGACCACCGCCGTCCCCTCGCAGCAACGCGACGCCCCGGACGTAGTCGAGGCGGTACGTGCGTAGACCGAACCGGGTCGTTATGTCGACACAGCGACCCTGCGCCGGGGTGAGGACAGTACATCCCGCCGCCGACAACGCCTCGGCCAAGGCGACGTAGAAACCGAGCAGTCGATGCGGATGCCCCGTGCCGAGGAGGACCGGGGCACGACGCTGAGCGACGGCGGCGAGCCTGCCCGCGAAGGCGTCCAGCGCCGCGAGGGTCCGCTCGGGGTCGATCACGTCCTGGCCCGAAGTATCCCGCGGATCGGCCGAGACCCCACACCTCTCCGCCATCAACGCGACCAGCTCCCGGTGCCCCCAGTCCCGCACCGGATCGATCCCGATCAGCACCCGGGGATCCCGCGCGGCGAACAACCGGTAACTCCGCAGACTCACCTCCCGGGCAGTCGCCACCACCCCGGCAAGCCGCACCTCCACCAGATGAGCCCGCAGAGCCCCACGCGTCAGCACCCCCCGATGCTGCCGGGTCCGGCCCCCTCCAGGCGGCAAAACCGGGCAACCGACGCACGGACGGCGTAACCCCGCAGCCTTCCTGCTGCGGGCAATCGTGCCTCCCCCAGTGGCTGAACGGCCTGAGGTGCCCCCAGGGGCGGCACGGGTGGGCGCAGCGGCACCCGGCCGGCGCCGGCCCGCGACACCCACCCCCGGCCCACGCCCACGCCCACGCCGGATCACCGAACCGCGCGTCGACCAGACGTCACGCCAACAACCCCCGCAACGGAAACACCGCCCGCCGAGCCGCCACCACCGCCTGATCCAGCCGGTCCGCGGGGTCGTACCCCTCCTCCCACGAGGCCCACCCCACCGGCCACCGCCCATCGGTCATCCGCATCGGCCCCAGCTGCCGCGTCCGCGCGAACACCTCCTGCCGCCACCCCTCGGGAATCACCGTCTCCGGCTCCACCGGCCGCCCCGCCGCGATCCCCACCAGGTGCGCCCACGACCGGGGCACCACGTCCACCACGGCGTACCCGCCCCCGCCGAGCGCCACCCACCGCCCCTCGGCGTACTCGTGCGCCAGCTCGTGACAGGCCACCTGCACCGCCCGCTGCGCGTCCAGCGACACCGCGAGATGCGCCAGCGGATCCTCGAAGTGCGTGTCCGCCCCGTGCTGCGTCACCAGCACCTGCGGCCGGAAGTCCGCGAGCACCTCCGGCACCACCGCGTGGAACGCCCGCACCCATCCCGCGTCCCCGGTCCCCGCCGGCAGGGCGATGTTCACCGCCGACCCCTCGGCGCACTCCGCGCCCGTCTCCTCGGGCCACCCGGTCTGCGGGAACAGCGTCCGCGGATGCTCGTGCAGCGACACCGTCAGAACCCGCGGGTCCTCCCAGAACGCCGCCTGCACCCCGTCCCCGTGGTGCACGTCCACATCGACGTACGCGACCCGCTCGGCCCCCAGCTCCAGCAGCCGCGCGATCGCCAGCGCCGCGTCGTTGTACACGCAGAACCCGGAGGCCGCGCCCGGCATCGCGTGGTGCAGCCCGCCCGCGAAGTTCACCGCGTGCAGCGCCTGACCGCGCCAGACCGCCTCCGCCGCCCCCACCGACTGCCCGGCGATCAGCGCCGACACCTCGTGCATCCGCGCGAAGGCAGGGTCGTCGACGGTCCCCAGCCCGTACGACCCGTCCGCCGCGCCCGGATCCACCGACGCCGCCTTCACCGCGTCGATGTAGTCCTGCCGGTGCACGAGCCGCAGCGTCGACTCGCCGGCCGCCCGCGCCGCGACGACCTCCACCTCCCGGTCGATCCCGAGGGCGCCGACCAGACTTCGCGTCAGGGCCAGCCGGACCGGATCCATCGGATGCTCCGGCCCGAAGTCATAGCCCGTTACTGCCTCGTCCCACATCAGCTGTGCGCGGCCGCTCATGCCCGCCACCGTATCGGTCCGGTTGAGTCTCGAACGACCGGGCGTACACGACCGTCACCAGCACCAACACCATCGGTACGAGCATCGCCCCGCGGTAGCTCCAGGCGTCGCCGAGCGCTCCCACCAACGGCGAACCGATCAGGAAGCCGACGTAGTTGAACACGTTGAGCCGCGCCACCGCCGCGTCCGACGCCCCGGGACCGTCCTTCTCGGTGGCGAGCCGCCCCGCCGCGGCGAACGTCTGCGGTACCAGCACGCACAACCCCAGCCCCAGCAGCGTGAACCCGAGCATCCCCACCCAGGCCCCCGGCGCCCCCGCCACCACCGCGAACCCCACCGCCGCGACGACCGCCCCGCTCCGCACCACCGCAACGGCCCCGAACCGCCGCACCCCGAAGTCCCCGACCGCCCGCCCGACCAGCGTGGTCACCATGTACACGTTGTAGGGCACCGTCGCGAGCTGCTCCGAACTCCCCAGCACGTCCTGGAGGTACTTCGCACTCCAGTTGGAGACGGTCGAGTCACCGATGTACGCGAACGACATCACCAGACACAGCGGCAGCAGCAGCTTGAACCCGACCCCCGCACCGCCCCCACCCGGCCCGGCCGCCCGCGCCGCCCCACTCCGGTCCCCGTCGACGTACCAGCGGCTCCCCACCAGCGCCGCCGGCAACAACAGGACGACGACCGGCAGATACGACACCCACAGCGCCAGATCCCAGTGCGCCCCCACCCACGCCAGCGAGGCCCCGAGAATCCCGCCCAGGCTGTACGCAGCGTGGAACCCGAGCATGATGCTGCGCCCGTACGCCCGTTGCAGACTCACGCCGAGCATGTTCATCGACGCGTCCAGCGCTCCCACGGCCAGCCCGAAGACGCCGAGCGCCACGGCCAGCACCACCATCCGGTCCCCCGCCCCGACGCCGAGCAGGGACAGCAGCACCACCGGCTGGGACCAGCGCAGCACCCGGCTCGGCCGCACCCGGCGCACCAGACGCTCGGTCGCCACACTCCCGGCGCCGGCCAGGATCGGCACCGCGGCGAGGAACACCGGCAGCAGCGCGTCGGAGACGCCGTACCGGTCCTGAATGGCCGGAATCCGGGTGACCAGCAGGGCGAAGGCGACGCCCTGGGCGAAGAAGCCGAACGCGAGCGAAGCCCTACCGCGCCGCAGCACATCAGTCATGGCGGCGAGCGTAGGGCCCCGGCCTACCCGTGGGTAGATCCAGCCAAAGATGAATTCTCCTCAGCTTCACGGACGTTGGCGCCGATCATGTGGGTCATCGGACCGGCCCCGAGCGCACCGCTGACCACGAAGGCCAACAGCATCGTGACGATCATGACGACCGTCCCGAGCCAGACCATCGTGTCCACCGAGAACGAGTAGACCCCCACGATCCGCAGCGCACACTCACCGACGAAGGCGGCCCCCCACACCCCGGTGAACAGCCGCTCCGCCCGCCGGAACGCCCGCGACTCCCGCCGCAGCCGCATCCACGCCGCCTCCCGGTCCGCGTCCCCCTTGACCAGCCACGGCTTGAGGGTCCCCGTCATCATCGGCCGCCCCACGAGCACCGACCCCAGCATCACGAACCCGACCAAGCTGGCCACCGCGCTGTCCTTGACCAGCAGCAGGCGGGCGTCACCCGTCTCGAAGCTGAGCAGCAGACCGACGATATTGGCCAGGAGGATGAGCAGCGGGAGCGCGTTCACGTCCCGCTGCTTCAGCACACCCCACCCGGTGCGCAGGACGGGCACCACGGTGCTCCAGCCGAGCGCGGCGACCGCACTCATCCCGAACACGCCCTTGAGCAGGTAGTACGACCCGATGGGCACCCCCACGTCCAGGAAGAGCGACACGAAGGTACGACGCTTGCCCCGAGGCTGCTGTTCCGTGCCCGTGCCCGTGTTCGTCGTCATGCCCATATCATCGGGCCTGGGCGCGGGCCCCGGTAGAAACAACCGTCCAGTGCTCCGCAGGACAAATGTCAGCTCGCCAACAGGTCGGCCAGCTCACCCATGTCACCGAACAGCCGCCCGGCTCCGGTCAGCTTCGAGGCCGGCGTCATCGCGGTGAACCCGTACACGTCCATCCCGGCGGCGACGGCGGCGCGCACGCCCAGTGGGCTGTCCTCGATCACGACGCACCGCCCCGGCGCCACTCCCATCCGCTCCGCCGCGTGCAGGAACAGATCCGGCGCCGGCTTCCCCCGCCCCACGTCCTGCGAACTGAAGATCCGCTCGTCGTCGAACCACCGGTCCAGCCCGGTCTTCCGGTGCCCGACCCTGATCCGCTCATGACTCCCGGACGAGGCCACGCAGTACGCCACCCCGTCCGCGGCGAGCTTCTCCAGCACTCCGACGGCCCCGGGCACGGGCTCCAGTTCACGCTCGAACGCGGCGAAGACCCGCTCGTGGAACACGTCGTCGAAGTCCTCCGGCAGCCGCCGACCCGTCCGCTCCAGGATGAGCTCATGGATCCGGTGCATCGCGGAGCCCATGTAGTCCCGAATGGAGTCGTCGTACGACGTCGGGTGGCCCAGCTCCGTCAGATAGCCGGCCAGCAGCCGATTGGAGATCGGCTCACTGTCGACGAGGACGCCGTCGTTGTCGAAGATAACCAGGTCGTAGCGCATAGAAAGACCCTAAACGCAGAAAGCCCCGCACCGTTCCCGGTGCGGGGCTTTCATACAATGATTGTTCGGCGGCGTCCTACTCTCCCACAGGGTCCCCCCTGCAGTACCATCGGCGCTGTAAGGCTTAGCTTCCGGGTTCGGAATGTAACCGGGCGTTTCCCCTACGCTATGACCACCGAAACACTATGAAACAGACAACCAGCCGCCCCTGTGACCGGGGGCGGGTTGTTCGTGGTTTCAGAACCAACACAGTGGACGCGAGCAACTGAGGACAAGCCCTCGGCCTATTAGTACCGGTCACCTCCACACCTTGCGGTGCTTCCAGATCCGGCCTATCAACCCAGTCGTCTACTGGGAGCCTTAACCCCTCAAGGGGGTGGGAGTCCTCATCTCGAAGCAGGCTTCCCGCTTAGATGCTTTCAGCGGTTATCCCTCCCGAACGTAGCCAACCAGCCATGCCCTTGGCAGGACAACTGGCACACCAGAGGTTCGTCCGTCCCGGTCCTCTCGTACTAGGGACAGCCCTTCTCAAGACTCCTACGCGCACAGCGGATAGGGACCGAACTGTCTCACGACGTTCTAAACCCAGCTCGCGTACCGCTTTAATGGGCGAACAGCCCAACCCTTGGGACCGACTCCAGCCCCAGGATGCGACGAGCCGACATCGAGGTGCCAAACCATCCCGTCGATATGGACTCTTGGGGAAGATCAGCCTGTTATCCCCGGGGTACCTTTTATCCGTTGAGCGACGGCGCTTCCACAAGCCACCGCCGGATCACTAGTCCCGACTTTCGTCCCTGCTCGACCCGTCGGTCTCACAGTCAAGCTCCCTTGTGCACTTACACTCAACACCTGATTGCCAACCAGGCTGAGGGAACCTTTGGGCGCCTCCGTTACTCTTTAGGAGGCAACCGCCCCAGTTAAACTACCCATCAGACACTGTCCCTGATCCGGATCACGGACCCAGGTTAGACATCCAGCACGACCAGACTGGTATTTCAACGACGACTCCACCCACACTGGCGTGTGAGCTTCAAAGTCTCCCAGCTATCCTACACAAGCCGAACCGAACACCAATATCAAACTGTAGTAAAGGTCCCGGGGTCTTTCCGTCCTGCTGCGCGAAACGAGCATCTTTACTCGTAGTGCAATTTCACCGGGCCTATGGTTGAGACAGTCGAGAAGTCGTTACGCCATTCGTGCAGGTCGGAACTTACCCGACAAGGAATTTCGCTACCTTAGGATGGTTATAGTTACCACCGCCGTTTACTGGCGCTTAAGTTCTCAGCTTCGCCCCACCGAAATGGAGCTAACCGGTCCCCTTAACGTTCCAGCACCGGGCAGGCGTCAGTCCGTATACATCGCCTTACGGCTTCGCACGGACCTGTGTTTTTAGTAAACAGTCGCTTCTCGCTGGTCTCTGCGGCCACCCCCAGCTCGGAGTGCAAGACTCGTCACCGGATGTGGCCCCCTTCTCCCGAAGTTACGGGGGCATTTTGCCGAGTTCCTTAACCATAGTTCACCCGAACGCCTCGGTATTCTCTACCTGACCACCTGAGTCGGTTTAGGGTACGGGCCGCCATGAAACTCGCTAGAGGCTTTTCTCGACAGCATAGGATCATCCACTTCACCACAATCGGCTCGGCATCAGGTCTCAGCCGTATGCAAGGCGGATTTACCTACCTTGCGGCCTACACCCTTACCCCGGGACAACCACCGCCCGGGATGGACTACCTTCCTGCGTCACCCCATCACTCACCTACTAACCGCTTGGTTCGGCGGCTCCACCACTCCCCTCAACTCCGAAGAGATCAGGGCGGCTTCACGGCCTTAGCATCACGATGCTCGATGTTTGACGCTTCACAGCGGGTACCGGAATATCAACCGGTTATCCATCGACTACGCCTGTCGGCCTCGCCTTAGGTCCCGACTTACCCTGGGCAGATCAGCTTGACCCAGGAACCCTTAGTCAATCGGCGCAAACGTTTCTCACGTTTGTATCGCTACTCATGCCTGCATTCTCACTCGTGAACCGTCCACAACTCGCTTCCGCGGCTGCTTCACCCGGCACACGACGCTCCCCTACCCATCCATACAGGCGTTGGCCCTATTGTATGAATGACACGACTTCGGCGGTACGCTTGAGCCCCGCTACATTGTCGGCGCGGAATCACTAGACCAGTGAGCTATTACGCACTCTTTCAAGGGTGGCTGCTTCTAAGCCAACCTCCTGGTTGTCTGTGCGACTCCACATCCTTTCCCACTTAGCGTACGCTTAGGGGCCTTAGTCGATGCTCTGGGCTGTTTCCCTCTCGACCATGGAGCTTATCCCCCACAGTCTCACTGCCGCGCTCTCACTTACCGGCATTCGGAGTTTGGCTAAGGTCAGTAACCCGGTAGGGCCCATCGCCTATCCAGTGCTCTACCTCCGGCAAGAAACACACGACGCTGCACCTAAATGCATTTCGGGGAGAACCAGCTATCACGGAGTTTGATTGGCCTTTCACCCCTAACCACAGGTCATCCCCCAGGTTTTCAACCCTGGTGGGTTCGGTCCTCCACGAAGTCTTACCTCCGCTTCAACCTGCCCATGGCTAGATCACTCCGCTTCGGGTCTTGAGCGTGCTACTGAATCGCCCTGTTCGGACTCGCTTTCGCTACGGCTTCCCCACTCGGGTTAACCTCGCAACACACCGCAAACTCGCAGGCTCATTCTTCAAAAGGCACGCAGTCACGAGACACCAAGCAAGCTTGATGTCCGACGCTCCCACGGCTTGTAGGCACACGGTTTCAGGTACTATTTCACTCCGCTCCCGCGGTACTTTTCACCATTCCCTCACGGTACTATCCGCTATCGGTCACCAGGGAATATTTAGGCTTAGCGGGTGGTCCCGCCAGATTCACACGGGATTTCTCGGGCCCCGTGCTACTTGGGTGTCTCTCAAACGAGCCGCTGATGTTTCGACTACGGGGGTCTTACCCTCTACGCCGGACCTTTCGCATGTCCTTCGCCTACATCAACGGTTTCTGACTCGTCCCACGGCCGGCAGACCGTGGAAGAGAGATCCCACAACCCCGCACACGCAACCCCTGCCGGGTCTCACACGTATACGGTTTGGCCTCATCCGGTTTCGCTCGCCACTACTCCCGGAATCACGGTTGTTTTCTCTTCCTGCGGGTACTGAGATGTTTCACTTCCCCGCGTTCCCTCCACACTGCCTATGTGTTCAGCAGCGGGTGACAGCCCATGACGACTGCCGGGTTTCCCCATTCGGAAACCCCCGGATCAAAGCCTGGTTGACGACTCCCCGGGGACTATCGTGGCCTCCCACGTCCTTCATCGGTTCCTGGTGCCAAGGCATCCACCGTGCGCCCTTAAAAACTTGGCCACAGATGCTCGCGTCCACTGTGCAGTTCTCAAACAACGACCAACCACCCATCACCCCGGGACGAATCCCGAGTGCACTGGGGCCGGCACCGAAGACCCAGCCATACGGCCGTGCCCTCAGATACCCAACAGCGTGCCCGGCCAAGTCCCGTCCGGTGATCGTGCGTTCCACGCTCCGAAGAGCAGTACTGGCAGCCACCGGCCCGAAACCGGACCGAATAGTCAACGTTCCACCCATGAGCAACCAGTGCGAGACATTCGCTCGCATGCTGGCCTCTGACCAGCCAGAGGCTGGTAAGAAGTGCTCCTTAGAAAGGAGGTGATCCAGCCGCACCTTCCGGTACGGCTACCTTGTTACGACTTCGTCCCAATCGCCAGTCCCACCTTCGACAGCTCCCTCCCACAAGGGGTTGGGCCACCGGCTTCGGGTGTTACCGACTTTCGTGACGTGACGGGCGGTGTGTACAAGGCCCGGGAACGTATTCACCGCAGCAATGCTGATCTGCGATTACTAGCGACTCCGACTTCATGGGGTCGAGTTGCAGACCCCAATCCGAACTGAGACCGGCTTTTTGAGATTCGCTCCACCTTGCGGTATCGCAGCTCATTGTACCGGCCATTGTAGCACGTGTGCAGCCCAAGACATAAGGGGCATGATGACTTGACGTCGTCCCCACCTTCCTCCGAGTTGACCCCGGCGGTCTCCCGTGAGTCCCCAGCACCACAAGGGCCTGCTGGCAACACGGGACAAGGGTTGCGCTCGTTGCGGGACTTAACCCAACATCTCACGACACGAGCTGACGACAGCCATGCACCACCTGTACACCGACCACAAGGGGGCGACCATCTCTGGCCGTTTCCGGTGTATGTCAAGCCTTGGTAAGGTTCTTCGCGTTGCGTCGAATTAAGCCACATGCTCCGCCGCTTGTGCGGGCCCCCGTCAATTCCTTTGAGTTTTAGCCTTGCGGCCGTACTCCCCAGGCGGGGCACTTAATGCGTTAGCTGCGGCACGGACAACGTGGAATGTTGCCCACACCTAGTGCCCACCGTTTACGGCGTGGACTACCAGGGTATCTAATCCTGTTCGCTCCCCACGCTTTCGCTCCTCAGCGTCAGTATCGGCCCAGAGATCCGCCTTCGCCACCGGTGTTCCTCCTGATATCTGCGCATTTCACCGCTACACCAGGAATTCCGATCTCCCCTACCGAACTCTAGCCTGCCCGTATCGACTGCAGACCCGGGGTTAAGCCCCGGGCTTTCACAATCGACGTGACAAGCCGCCTACGAGCTCTTTACGCCCAATAATTCCGGACAACGCTTGCGCCCTACGTATTACCGCGGCTGCTGGCACGTAGTTAGCCGGCGCTTCTTCTGCAGGTACCGTCACTTTCGCTTCTTCCCTGCTGAAAGAGGTTTACAACCCGAAGGCCGTCATCCCTCACGCGGCGTCGCTGCATCAGGCTTTCGCCCATTGTGCAATATTCCCCACTGCTGCCTCCCGTAGGAGTCTGGGCCGTGTCTCAGTCCCAGTGTGGCCGGTCGCCCTCTCAGGCCGGCTACCCGTCGTCGCCTTGGTGAGCCATTACCTCACCAACTAGCTGATAGGCCGCGGGCTCATCCTGCACCGCCGGAGCTTTCGACCCTCACAGATGCCTGCGAGGTTCAGTATCCGGTATTAGACCCCGTTTCCAGGGCTTGTCCCAGAGTGCAGGGCAGATTGCCCACGTGTTACTCACCCGTTCGCCACTAATCCCCACCGAAGTGGTTCATCGTTCGACTTGCATGTGTTAAGCACGCCGCCAGCGTTCGTCCTGAGCCAGGATCAAACTCTCCGTGAATGTTTACCCGTAATCGGGTGACACCACGAGAGCGGAACGGTCGAAGGAATAATCCGACCGTCCACAGCGTCCTCGCTGTGTGTATTTCAAAGGAACCTCAACCTGAACCGGATGAACCGATCAGGCCGGAGGTATCAACATATCTGGCGTTGACTTTTGGCACGCTGTTGAGTTCTCAAGGAACGGACGCTTCCTTTGTACTCACCCTCTCGGGCTTTCCTCCGGGCGCTTCCCTTCGGTCTTGCGTTTCCGACTCTATCAGATCTTTCCGATCCGATTTCCTCGGTGCTTTCCAGGTTCCCGCTTTCGCGTTTCCCTTTCCGGCGGTTCCGACTCTATCAGATCCTTTCGGGCTCTGATTCCCCGTCAGAGGGGGTTGTCTTCCCGGCCCTCGGGCCGTTCCGACGAGGTGAGACTCTAGCGGATTCCCCGGCTCCCGAGCCAATCGGGGGCCGCGTCCTTTCGAACGTGGATTCCTCATTCCGTAAATACACGCACCGACAGAGCGACTGTTCGTCGAAGAGTGATGGGTACTTGCGGAATCGCTGTCCGGGGACCGACCGGGGTCGGCGCTCACGTCGGACAACTCGGAGCACACTACGAGTGCGGGTGGGCCGTGTCAAATCCGGGTCGGGGCGGCAGTCGTGGGCGTACTGTGGGGCCCATGACGACGCGTACGTGTAGCCAGCTCTGGTGGGCCGCCTGACGGCGGCCGTAGTCACGTATGCACTCAACGGCCGCCGCTTCGGCGGCCGTTCTCGTATCTCCCTCCAGGAGGGGCGGCCGGCGGGTGGCGGCGGCCCTGACCAGGAGGTGGAGAGATGACGAGGGTCTTCAGTGGGGTCAAGCCGACGGGGCACCTGACGCTGGGGAACTACCTGGGAGCCATGCGGCAGTGGGCCGCGGTGGACCAGCACCGGTCCGACGCGCTGTTCTGCGTCGTGGACCTGCACGCGCTGACCGTGGACCACGATCCGGCGCGGGTGCGCAGACTGAGCCGGCAGGCGGCCTCGCTGTTGCTGGCGGCGGGGCTGGACCCCGGCCTGTGCACCGTGTTCGTACAGAGTCACGTGGACGAGCACGCCCGGCTGTCGTACGTACTGGAGTGCGTCGCGACCGACGGGGAGATGCGGCGGATGATCCAGTACAAGGAGAAGGCCGCGCGGGAGCGGGAGCGGGGCGGGAGTGTGCGGCTGTCACTGCTGACGTATCCCGTGCTGATGGCGGCGGACATCCTGGCGTACGGGACGGACGAGGTGCCGGTCGGGCACGACCAGACGCAGCACGTGGAGCTGGCGCGGGATCTCGCGGTGCGGTTCAACCAGCGGTACGGGCACACGTTCGTGGTGCCACGGGCCACGAATCCGGCGGTGGCGGCCCGGGTGATGAATCTGCAGGAGCCGGCCTCGAAGATGGGGAAGAGCGACGACGTCGGGCCCGGGATCGTCTATCTGCTGGACGAGGCGGACGTGGTGCGGAAGAAGGTCATGCGGGCGGTGACCGACAGCGGGCGCGAGGTCGTGTACGACCGGGAGGAGCGGCCGGGGCTCGCGAACCTGCTGGAGATCCTCGCCGCCTGCGTGGGTGGCGAACCGGCGGAGCTGGCTGAGGCGTACGACTCGTACGGCGCGCTGAAGAAGGACACCGCGGAGGCCGTGGTCGAGGTGCTGCGGCCCGTGCAGCGGCGGCATCAGGAGCTGTGCGCGGATCCCGGTTACGTCGAGGGTGTGCTGCGGGAGGGCGCGGAGAAGGCGCGGGGCATGGCCCGGCCGACCGTGGACGCGGCCTACCGGGCGATCGGGCTGTTGCCGCCCGTGAACGCGGACCGGTAGGCGCGGGGGCTGGTGGCGAGGCGCGATGCGAAGTGCTGGCGCATCGTGACCTCGCTGCCGAAGCCCGCCCGGCGGGCGACCTCGGGCATGGGCAGGTCGGTGCGTTCGAGGAGTCGCTGGGCGGCGGCGACGCGCTGGCCGAGGAGCCAGCGCAGGGGGGTGGTGCCGGTCTCGGCCGTGAAGTGACGGGCGAAGGAGCGGGGGGACATGTCGGCGCGGGCGGCCAGGTCGGCGACCGTGAGCGGCTCGTGGAGGTGGCGCAGGGCGTGTTCGCGGACGGCGGCGAGGGTGTCGGCGTCACGGTCGGCCCGGGGTGTGGGCCGCTCGATGAACTGGGCCTGGGTGCCGGTGCGGAACGGGGCGGTGACCATCGAGCGGGCGATGGTGGCGGCGGCTTCGGCGCCGTGGGCCAGGCGGACCAGGTGGAGGCAGAGGTCGATGCCGGCCGCCGTGCCGGCGGCGGTCCAGATGTTGTCGTCCTCGATGAAGAGGGCGTCGGGGACCACGGTGACACGGGGGTGGTGGGTCCGCAGGAGGTCGATCAGCCGCCAGTGGGTGATGGCGCGGCGGCCGTCGAGCAGGCCGGCCTGGGCGAGGGTGAAGGCGCCGCCGCACAGGGCGGCGACGGTGGTGCCGCGGGCATGGGCACGGCGGAGGGCGTCGAGGACGGGGGCGGGCGCCGGGGTGAGGTGGTCGTCGAGGCCCGGGACCACGACGAGGTCGGCGCGGTCCAGCCAGCCGAGGGCGCGGTCGGGGTGGAGGGCGAGGCCGCCGCGCATCGGGACCGGGTTCGCGCGGTCGGCGGCGACCCGGCGCAGGTCGAAGGCGGGGGCGCCGCGGTCGGTGCGGTCGGTGCCCCAGACCTCGGTGATGACGGAGACGTCGAAGGCCCGGATGCCGGGGAAGGCCACGAGGGCTACGCGGTAGGGCCGGGCCGGTGCCGCGGATTCGGGCGCCATGAGTGGCAGTAAATCATCGATCGGTGGCTTTTCGACCTCTGGGGAAGAGTGCTGCCCGACGGCACGATCGGGGCATGGACATCGCTCAGAACGCAGCACTGGTCGTCGTGGACGTACAGCAGGGATTCGAGGAGGTCGGCTACTGGGGTACGCGCAACAATCCGTCGGCGGACGACAACATCGCCGCGCTCATCGACGGGTGGCAGGCGAGCGGGCGGCCGGTCGTGTTCGTGCGGCACGACTCGGTCACGCCCGGGTCGCCGTTGCGGGCCGGGTACGAGGGCAACGGGTTCAAGGAGTACGTCGAGCGGCGGCGCGGCAAGGGCGGCGGGGCCGAGCTGCTGGTGACGAAGAGTGTGAACTCGGCGTTCCTCGGGGCGCCGGACCTGGGGGTCTGGCTGCGGGACGCGGGGATCTCGCAGATCGTGGTGGCCGGGATCCAGACGAACATGTGCGTCGAGACGACGGCACGGATGGGCGGGAACCTCGGGTACGAGGTCGTGGTCGCCTTCGACGCGACGTACACCTTCGGTCTCGAGGGGCCCTTCGGCTGGCGGCAGAGCGCGGACGAGCTGGCGCGGGCGACGGCGGTATCGCTGCACGGGGGCGGGTTCGCGCGGGTGGTGACGACCGAGGAGGTGCTGCGCGCGGCGAAGTGAGCCCGTCAGTCCTTGGTGCCGGAGGCCAGCTCGCGGCTGCGGTCGCGGGCCGCCTCCAGGGCGGCGATGAGGGCGGCGCGGACGCCGTGGCTCTCCAGTTCGCGGATGGCGTTGATGGTGGTGCCGGCGGGGGACGTGACGTTCTCGCGGAGTTTGACCGGGTGCTCGCCGCTGTCGCGGAGCATCTTCGCGGCTCCGATCGCGGACTGGACGATCAGGTCGTGGGCCTTGTCGCGGGGCAGGCCGAGGAGGATGCCGGCGTCGGTCATGGCTTCGACCAGGTAGAAGAAGTACGCCGGGCCGGAGCCGGAGAGGGCGGTGCAGGCGTCCTGCTGGGACTCGGGGACGCGGAGGGTCTTGCCCACGGCGCCGAAGATCTCCTCCGCGTGGGCGAGGTGGCCGGCGGTGGCGTGGGTGCCGGCGGAGATGACGGACATGGCCTCGTCGACGAGGGCCGGGGTGTTCGTCATGACGCGGACCACGGGGGTGCCGGTGGCGAGGCGCTCCTCGAAGAAGCTGGTCGGCACGCCCGCCGCGCCGCTGATGACCAGGCGGTCGGCGGGGACGTGCGGGGCGAGTTCGTCGAGGAGCGTGCCCATGTCCTGCGGCTTGACCGTGAGGATGAGGGTGTCGGCGGTCTTGGCGGCCTCGGCGTTGGTGACGGGGGTGACTCCGTAGCGGGTGCGGAGTTCGTCGGCGCGCTCCTGGCGGCGGGCGGTGACCAGGAGGTCGGCGGGTGACCAGCCGGCTCCGATCATGCCGCTGAGCAGGGCTTCGCCGATCTTGCCGGTGCCGAGGACTGCGACTTTCTGGGTCATGGCTTTCGGTGCCTTCCGGGGTGCCCGCTGTGGTGCGTCGTCCGGTGTCATCCTCGCACTCACGGCGGCGGGCCGGGCGCCGCGTCCAGTCCGCGGGACGTCGGTGGTGGGGTCCGTCGAGTGGTTTTCGCCCCCGCCGCCCCTTCCCGTCCCGTCCCTGGGGGCTGCGCCCCCGGACCCCGCTTTCGGCCCTGACGGCCTCGTCCTCAAACGCCGGACGGGCCGACCTATGCCGTTCGGCGTTTCAAGGTTGCCGCTCCCAGTGCCAGGACCAGGAGGGCGCAGCCCGCGACGATCAGGGCGTCGCGTACGAAGGCCGCGGTCATGTCGGTGTGGCGGAGGACCTCGTTCATGCCGTCGACCGCGTAGGACATGGGCAGGACGTCGGAGATGGCCTCCAGGGCGGGGTGCATGTTGTCGCGCGGGGTGAAGAGGCCGCAGAGGAGGAGCTGGGGGAAGATCACCGCCGGCATGAACTGCACCGCCTGGAACTCGGAGGCCGCGAAGGCCGAGACGAAGAGGCCGAGTGCGGTGCCCAGGAGGGCGTCGAGCAGGGCCACGAGGAGGAGCAGCCAGGGGCTGCCCGTGACGTCCAGGCCGAGGAACCAGACCGCGAGGCCGGTCGCGAGGGCCGACTGGACGATGGCGAGGGTGCCGAAGGCGAGGGCGTAGCCGGCGATGAGGTCGGCCTTGCCGAGCGGCATGGCGAGGAGGCGTTCGAGAGTGCCGGAGGTGCGCTCGCGCAGGGTGGCGATGGACGTCACCAGGAACATCGTGATCAGCGGGAAGATCCCGAGGAGTGAGGCGCCGATGTTGTCGAAGGTGCGCGGGCTGCCGTCGAAGACGTAGCGCAGCAGGAACAGCATCACGCAGGGGATCAGGAGCAGGAGCGCGATGGTGCGGGGGTCGTGGCCGAGCTGGCGCAGGACGCGGGTGCCGGTGGCGGTGGTGCGGGTGAGGCTCAGGGCGCGGGTGGGGGCCGGGGTGAGGGTGGGCGCGGGGGCGGCGGAGGTGGTCACGGGGTGGTCTCCTTCGTGCGGGCGGCCGTCGTGGCCTCGTCGACCAGGTGCAGGAAGGCTTCCTCGACGGTCTCGGAGCCGGTGCGGGCGCGCAGGGCGTCGGGGGTGTCGTCGGCGAGGATCCGGCCCTCGCGCATGAGGAGGAGGCGGTGGCAGCGCTCGGCCTCGTCCATCACGTGGGAGGAGACGAGGAGGGTGGTGCCGCGGTCGGCGGCGAGGGAGTGGAAGAGGGCCCACAGGTCGCGGCGGAGGACGGGGTCGAGGCCGACCGTCGGTTCGTCGAGGACCAGGAGTTCGGGGGCGCCGAGCAGGGCGACGGCGAGGGAGACGCGGCTGCGCTGGCCGCCGGAGAGGTTGCCGGCGAGGGCGTCGGCGTGTGCGGTGAGGTCGACCTCGGCGACGACGCGGGTGACGTCGTCGCGGCGGCGGTCGGCCAGGGCGCGGCCGGGGGCGAGGATCGCGGCGAAGTAGTCGAGGTTCTGGCGGACGGTCAGGTCGTCGAAGACGGACGGGGCCTGGGTGACGTAGCCGATGCGGGTGCGCAGGGCGGGGTGGCCGGCCGGGCGGCCCAGGACGTCGAGGGTGCCGGTCGCCCTGGCCTGGGTGCCGGCGATGGCGCGCATGAGGGTCGACTTGCCGCAGCCGGAGGGGCCGAGGAGGCCGGTGATCCGGCCGCGCGGGACGGTGAAGCCGAGGGCGCGCAGGACGGTGCGGGGGCCGCGGGCGACGGTGAGGTGCTCGGCGTGGACGGCGGGCGGGGCGGGGTCGCCGCCTTCCGTTCCGGGTGGCCGGGAGGCATAATTCATCATGCGATGAATACTCCTCCCGGTCGCCCGTGCCGTCAAGCCGCCGGGGTCTTCGCGAGGAGGAGCAGGACGTCGTAGGTCTCCTCGACGGTCCCGTCCGGGAAGGCGGCCAGGAGGTGGCGGCGTTCCTCGGCGAGGAAGGCCGCGCTGCGTGCGGCGCCGTGGGTCAGGAAGACCGAGTGGCTGCCGAGGTTGGCCAGGTGGGTGTCGAGGGGGACGCGGCGGCTCCAGCGGATCTCGCGGCGGGCGAAGCCGAGGCTGTCGGTGGGGTCGGCGGCGCGGGCGTCGACGTTGCGTTTCTCGGCGGAGACGTCGATGTCGAAGTGGCTCTCGATGCGTCGGGCGGCGGCCCTGATCCACGGGACGTCGAGGGCGTCCGTGTTCCACCAGAGCGCGAGCGCGCCGCCCGGGCGCAGCACGCGCAGCGCCTCCGGGATGGCCAGGACGGGGTCGGTCCAGTGCCAGGCCTGGGCGTAGGTGAGGAAGTCGGCGTGGTGGTCGGCGAGGGGCAGGGCGTTGCCGTTGCCCCGGACGATCGGCACGTCGGGGAGGGTGCGGCGGAACTCGGCGGCCATGCCGGCGCCGGGCTCCACGGCGGTCACGTCGGCGCCGCGCGCGTGCAGGAGGGCGGTGGCGATGCCCGTACCGGCGCCGACGTCCACGACGCGGGAGCCCTTCAGGGGGCGGCCGGCCAGCTCCTCCAGGGCGTCGAGGAGGGCGGGCGGGTACGAGGGGCGGTTCGCGGCGTACTGGGCCGCGGCGGCGTTGAAGGAGTGGGCGCGGACGCCGCGGTCGGACGGGGTGGCTTCCCCGGGGGGCACGGGTGTCGTCATACGGCCATGGTGGCCGCGTTCCCGCTACCTGCGGCGGCGCTTCTTCGGGTTGCCCGAGCGGCGGGTAGTGCGCTTCTCGTACTCCGTGCGGGCCTTCTCGTACTCCTCGCGGTGCAGTTTCTCGCCGGGGGCCTCGGCGAGGGTGCGGAAGAAGTAGGCGAGGAGGGAGCCGACGAAGCCGATGGCCAGCAGGCCGCGCATCTGGGCCTGGCGGTCGGGGTCGGGACGGCCGGTGAAGCCGGACCAGGTGTGGCGGAAGGCCAGGGCGCTGCAGATCGCGAACATCACGACCATCAGCAGCGAGACGAAGCTGCCGATGTCGGCGATCCGGAGGCCGTCGTAGGCGATGCGGAGCACGAAGCAGGCGGCGGCCGCCGCGGCGAGGGAGCCCACGGCCAGGCCCGCCCGCCGGGCGCCGTAGCCGCCGTCGTGGTTCACCCAGGTCGTGCCGTAGAACCGGAGGGGTTCGGGGCGGGGGCCGGGCGTGGAGCCCGCGGGGGTCTCCGGGATGCCGTTCTTGCCGTTCTCTGCGCTCACGGGTCGATTATGGCGCCGGGGGTGCCGCGGGCTCCGGGTGGGATCAGCAGCGCGGGGCGACGTACCCGTCGCTGCCGGTGCGCACGTAGGTGTCGGAGACGTACTGGCCGCCGCCGATGCAGTCCCAGATGTTCGAGGTGCCGTACGGGCCGGAGACCCGGGTGCCGGGTGTCTGGCAGCTGATCGAGACGTCGGCGCCCTCGGGCAGGACCCGCACGATCGCGTAGCCGGTGCCCGGTCCGCCGCGGACGTTCAGCCGGTAGCCCGGTGCGACCGGGTAGCTGCGCCGGGCCGCGGCCGTCGTGGTCACGGCGCCCAGGGCCGCCTTCTCGTCCTCGCCGTCCCCTACGGCCGGAATTTGGTCGACAGACATGGAAATCCTCCCCCGTTGTGCCCCACGACGTTCATGGGGCCCCGTTGATACCCCAAGAACAAGCCATGAAACACCAGTTCGCAACTCGCACACGCGGGGCGGCCCGCCGCCTCTGTCCCGTACGCCCCATCGACTAGGCTCCGAGCGTCGCGCGCGCGAACGAACAGCACGGGGGTGGATCCATGGCGCCGCAGCGGAACGCCGGAGCGGGCGCGGAAGCGGAACTTCCGGAGTACGCCGGTCACTACCTGTTGGAGTCGTGCCTCGGCTCCGGCGGCATGGGCATCGTCCACCTGGCCCGCGGCACCTCCGGGATGCGGGTCGCGGTGAAGGTCGTACACGCCTCGTATGCCAAGGATCCCGAGTTCAGAGGTCGTTTCCGGCAGGAGGTGGCGGCGGCCCGGCGGGTCAGCGGAGCCTTCACGGCGCCGGTCGTGGACGCCGATCCGGAGGCCGGACGGCCCTGGATGGCCACGCTCTACATCCCCGGGCCCACGCTCTCCGAGCAGGTGAAGCGGAACGGGCCCATGGACGAGGCCCAGTTGCGCCGGCTGATGGCCGGGCTCGCCGAGGCACTGCGGGACATCCACCGGGTCGGCGTCGTGCACCGGGACCTGAAACCGAGCAACGTGCTGCTCGCCGAGGACGGCCCGAAGGTCATCGACTTCGGCATCTCCCGGCCGAAGGACAGCGAACTGCGCACCGAGACCGGCAAGTTGATCGGGACGCCGCCGTTCATGGCGCCCGAGCAGTTCCGGCGGCCCCGGGACGTGGGGCCCGCGGCCGACGTGTTCGCCCTCGGGTCGCTGATGGTGCACGCGGCGACCGGGCGGGGGCCCTTCGACTCCGACAGTCCGTACGTCGTCGCCTATCAGGTCGTGCACGACGAGCCCGACCTGACCGGCGTACCGGAGACGCTGGCGCCGCTGGTGCTGCGGTGTCTCGCCAAGGAGCCCGAGGACCGGCCCACGCCGGACGAGCTGATGCGGCAGTTGCGGTCGGTGTCGGCGGAGTACGACACGCAGGTCTTCATACCGGCGCAGCGGGAGGCGAGGCCGCAGGCCCCGGCGCCCGCCGAGGCACCGGACGCTCCCGCCGAGCCGGCCGTGCGGCGGCTGGGGAAGCGGGCGGCGCTGGTGGCCGGTGCGCTCTGCCTCACCGTGCTCGGCGGGCTCGTCTCGGTCCAGGTGTTCGGCGACGGCGACCCCGCGCCCAGGACGCCTGCCGCACAGAGCGCGCCGGGTGCCTTCGGCGCGTGGGAGACGGCGTCCGCCGGGAGGAGCGGTGGCATGCCCCAGTGCTCGTACGCGGAGCGGCGGCTGCTGTGCGCGCGGCCCGGCCTGGTCTTCGCCGTCGATCCGGCCGACGGCGGCATCCTGTGGCGGCACGCCGTCGAGGAGACCGTGCGCAGCGAACCGCCGGTCCTGTCGGGCGGGCTCGTGCAGCCCGAGGTCGGTCTGCTGGGCCGCCCGCTGGAGGCGCTCGACCCGGCCACCGGCGAGCCGGCGTGGGAGGAGGACATGCCCGCCTACGACGGACTGCGGTGCGTCGGCGACATGCTCCTGCTCACCCGCGCCGACGGGATGGTCACCGGCGTGGACGGCGCCTCCGGGCGGACCCGTTGGTCGCACCGGATCCCCGGTCAGTCCGTGCCGTACTTCACCTCGTTTACCGGGGAGCGGCGGCCGGCGGCGTACGCGACGAGCGAGTCGGCGGACGGGAACCGCACCCGGGTCACCGCGGTGGACCCGGCGAGCGGGGACGTGCGGTGGGAAGCGGAGCTGGAGGGCACGCTGGCGCTCGTGGGCGCGGCGGAGGGGTCCGTGTACCTCGTCCCCGAAGAAGCGACCCACGGCGACGCGAGGGCCGTGGTCCGCTACACACCCGCCACCGGGGAGACCCGCCGGGTGGACCTGCCGATACCGGTCGAGCAGGCGGCGGTCGGCGTGCACGGGGACACCGTCCACCTCGCGGGCGCGGGCGGTTCGGTGGTGGCCGTCGACATGGCGGCCGGGAAGCAGAAGTGGCGGCTGGAGACCGGGGTGAGCCGGAGTTCGGCACCCGTCTCCGACGGTCGGCACGTGTACGTCACCGCGCCCGACGGGCGGCTCCTCGGTGTCGACGCCCGCAACGGCAAGCTCCTCGGTCAGACCCGGACGCGGCTCGGCGACGAGTCCGACCGGGTCCCGGCCTCGCTGCCCGCGCCGCTGGTCGCGGGCGGGCACGTCTACGCCGCCGCGCCCGACGGGACCGTGTTCGGCGTGGACGGGCGGGACCCCGCCGCCTGGTGAGCGGGGTCCCGGACGGGGTCAGCCCAGCTTGGACACGTCGCGGACCGCGCCCTTGTCCGCGCTGGTCGCCATCGCGGCGTACGCCCTGAGGGCCGCGGAGACCTTGCGGTCGCGGTTCTTCGGGGCGTACACGCCGTTCAGGGCCTGGTCGCGGCGGGCCAGTTCGGCGTCGTCCACGAGCAGCTCGATGGAGCGGTTCGGGATGTCGATGCGGACGCGGTCGCCGTCCTCGACGAGGGCGATCGTGCCGCCGGCCGCCGCCTCCGGGGAGGCGTGGCCGATGGACAGGCCCGAGGTGCCGCCGGAGAAGCGGCCGTCGGTGACCAGGGCGCAGGCCTTGCCGAGGCCGCGGCCCTTCAGGTACGAGGTCGGGTAGAGCATCTCCTGCATGCCGGGGCCGCCCTTGGGGCCCTCGTAGCGGATGACGACGACGTCGCCCTCCTTGACCTGCTGGGTGAGGATCTTCTCGACGGCCTCCTCCTGCGACTCGCAGACCACCGCCGGTCCCTCGAAGGTCCAGATCGACTCGTCGACGCCCGCCGTCTTCACCACGCAGCCGTCCACGGCGAGGTTGCCGCGCAGCACCGCCAGGCCGCCGTCCTTGGAGTAGGCGTGCTCGACGGAGCGGATGCAGCCGCCCTCGGCGTCCTCGTCCAGGGAGTCCCAGCGCTCGGACTGGGAGAAGGCCTCGGCGGAGCGCTTGCAGCCGGGGGCCGCGTGCCACAGTTCCAGGGCCTCCTGCGAGGGGGAGCCGCCGCGCACGTCCCAGGTCTTCAGCCAGTCGGCCAGGGAGGGGCTGTGCACGGAGTGGACGTCCTCGTTGAGCAGGCCGCCGCGGTGCAGCTCGCCGAGGAGGGCGGGGATGCCGCCCGCGCGGTGCACGTCCTCCATGTAGTAGGTGCGGTCCTTGGCGACGTTGGGCGCGACCTTGGCCAGGCAGGGGACGCTGCGCGAGAGGGCGTCCATCTCGGCGAGGCCGTAGGAGACCTCCGCCTCCTGGGCGGCGGCCAGCAGGTGCAGGATCGTGTTGGTGGAGCCGCCCATCGCGATGTCCAGCGCCATGGCGTTCCCGAAGGCCGCGGGGGTGGCGATGTTGCGCGGCAGGACCGAGTCGTCGTCCTGCTCGTAGTAGCGGCGGGTCAGGTCGAGGACCGTGCGGGCGGCGTTCTCGTAGAGCGCCTTGCGAGCGGTGTGGGTGGCCAGGACCGAGCCGTTGCCGGGGAGGGAGAGGCCGATGGCCTCGGTCAGGCAGTTCATCGAGTTGGCGGTGAACATGCCGGAGCAGGAGCCGCAGGTCGGACAGGCGTTCTCCTCGATCCGGAGGATGTCCTCGTCGGAGATCTTGTCGTTGACCGCCTCCGACATCGCGTCGACCAGGTCCAGCGTGCGGACCGTGCCGTCCACCAGGGTGGCGCGGCCGGACTCCATCGGGCCACCGGAGACGAAGACCGTCGGGATGTTCAGGCGCAGCGCCGCGTTGAGCATGCCCGGGGTGATCTTGTCGCAGTTGGAGATGCAGATCAGGGCGTCGGCGCAGTGGGCCTCGACCATGTACTCCACGCTGTCCGCGATCAGGTCGCGGGAGGGGAGGGAGTAGAGCATGCCGCCGTGGCCCATGGCGATGCCGTCGTCCACGGCGATCGTGTTGAACTCGCGCGGGATGCCGCCGGCCGCGACGACCGCCTCGCTGACGATGCGGCCGACCGGGGCGAGGTGCGTGTGGCCCGGCACGAACTCCGTGAAGCTGTTGGCGACGGCGATGATCGGCTTCCGCCCGATGTCCGCGCCGGGTACACCGGAGGCACGCATAAGGGCGCGGGCGCCCGCCATGTTGCGGCCGTGGGTGACTGTGCGGGACCTCAGTTCGGGCATCGTCGCTCGCTCCTTCGGAGAGTTATGACTGCGGTCGAGCGTACGCCCGTCATCCAGGGGTCGGGACAGGGTGTCCGAAATGCGGGACGCCCGTCTCGCGCGCGGTGTCCCGTGCGTGACCTCAGGGACCCGTGAGGTGGCCCTGTACGACCGGGGCGAGCCGCTCGACGATCTGCTCCGGGTCGGCGGAGGCCAGCGGCTCCACCTTGATCACGTAGCGGAGCATCGCGCAGCCGACCAGCTGGGCGGCGGCCAGCTCGACGCGGAGTTCCGCGTCCGGGGCGTCCAGGCGGGCGGCGACGCGCTGCATCACCTGTGTGGCGATCAGCCGGCGGAAGACGGCGGCGGCGGTGTCGTTGTTCACCGCGGAGCGGACGATGGCCAGCACCGGCTTGCGGGTCGTGGGGTTCTCCCAGACGCCGATGATGAAGCGGGTGAGCTGCTCGCCCACCCGGTCGAGGGGAGCGTCGACGATCGCGGCCGGTGCCTCCAGGGCGGGCGCGAAGGCGACCTCGATCGCCGCCTCGAAGATCTGCTCCTTGGTCCCGAAGTAGTGGTGGACGAGGGCCGCGTCCACACCGGCCGCCTTGGCGATGCCCCTTACGGACGTCTTCTCGTAGCCGTGCTCCGAGAACTCCTCGCGGGCCGTGCTGAGGATGCGGTCGCGGGTGCCGGCGGACTCCGTGCGCGGCGGGCGGCCGCGGCGGCGGGTGGTCCCGCCGGTCCCGCTCACCGGCGGTGCGCCTTCGTCGCGGAGGCCGGCGACGCCGACGCCAGGTGCAGGCGCGCGAAGGCCAGGGCCTCGGCGAGATCGGCCTCACGTTCGGCACCTGACATCGCGCGCCGGGTGTTGACCTCGATGACGACATGCCCGTCGAAGCCGGTGTCCGCGAGCCCTTCCAGCAGCTCGGCGCAGGGCTGGTCGCCCCGGCCGGGGACCAGGTGCTCGTCCTTGGCGGAGCCCTTGCCGTCGGCGAGGTGGACGTGGCCCAGGCGGTCGCCCATGCGGCCGACCATGTCGAGGGCGTCGGTGCGGGAGGTCGAGGCGTGGCTGAGGTCGATCGTGAAGTGGCGGTAGTCGTCCTTCGTCACGTCCCAGTCGGGGGCGTACGCCTGCATCTCGCGGTCGCGGTAGCGCCAGGGGTACATGTTCTCGACGGCGAAGCGGACGTCCGTCTCGTCCGCCATCCGCCAGATGCCGCTGACGAAGTCCCGCGCGTACTGGCGCTGCCAGCGGAACGGCGGGTGGACCACCACGGTGCTCGCGCCGAGCCGCTCGGCGGCCGCGCGGGCGCGCTGGAGCTTGACCCAGGGGTCGGTGGACCAGACGCGCTGGGTGATGAGCAGGCACGGCGCGTGCACGGCCAGTATCGGCACGCGGTGGTAGTCGCTGAGTCTGCGCAGCGCGTCGATGTCCTGGCTGACCGGATCCGTCCAGACCATCACCTCGACGCCGTCGTAGCCGAGGCGTGCGGCGATCTCGAAGGCCGTCGCCGTCGACTCCGGGTAGACGGATGCCGTCGACAGGGCGACCTTCGCGTCCGGGATTCGGACTGCGTCCCTGGGTTTTGCCACGGGGGTCAGGTTACGGGGTGTGGGTCGGAGGGTGTCGTCCGCCCAATCGCCGTTGTGGTGAGTGCCATGGGGCGGGTGCGGGAGCGCTGTGGTTGCCCGGGCCCACGCGGCGGAACCGCGCATCGATACGGCCCCGCGCCCCTCGGTGGGCGCGCTACGCCTGGACCATGTGGTCCAGGCGGCGGAGGATCACGCCCTCCCGCAGGGCCCACGGGCAGATTTCCAGGTTCTCCACGCGGAAGAGGTCCATCGCCGCCTCGGCGACCAGAGCGCCGGCCAGGAGCTGGTTCGCGCGGCCCTCGGAGACGCCGGGGAGTTCGGCGCGCTCGGCGGCGGTCATGGCGGCCAGGCGGGGGACCCATGCCTCCAGGGAGGCGCGTTTCAGCTCGCGCTGGACGTAGAGGCCCTCGGCGGAGCGGGCGGCGCCCGCGATGCGGGCCAGCTGCCGGAAGGTCTTGGACGTGGCGACCACGTGGTCGGGCGTGCCGGAGCGGCTGAACTCGCCGACCGTCCGGGCGATCTCCGTACGGACGTGGCGGCGCAGCGCCCTGACGGCGTCCGGTTCGGGCGGGTCGCCGGGCAGCCAGCCGGCCGTGAGGCGGCCCGCGCCCAGCGGCAGCGACGCGGCCGTGTCCGGCTCCTCGTCCATGCCGTAGGCGATCTCCAGGGAGCCGCCGCCGATGTCCAGGACCAGCAGCTTGCCCGCGGACCAGCCGAACCAGCGGCGGACGGCGAGGAAGGTGAGCCGCGCCTCCTCCGCGCCGCTGAGCACCGTCAGCTCGACGCCGGTCTCGGCCCGCACCCGGGCGAGGACGTCGTCGGCGTTGGTCGCCTCGCGCACGGCGGAGGTGGCGAACGGGAGGGTCTCCTCGACGCCCTTGTCCTCGGCCGCCTGAAGCGCGTCGAGGACGACCGCGACCAGCTTGTCGACGCCTTCGGGGCCGATGGCGCCGTCCTCGTCGAGGAGCTGGGCGAGGCGGAGATCCACCTTGTGCGAGTGGGCGGGCAGGGGGCGGGCGCCGGGGTGCGCGTCCACCACCAGCAGGTGCACCGTGTTCGAACCCACGTCGAGGACACCGAGTCTCATGTACGGAACGCTACTGCCAGCGGGGCGGGCGGCGGTGCCGTCATCCGCCTCCGGCGTCTTACCCTGGAGCCGTGCCAAAGACGAAAAAGGCGAAGGCTGAGAAGTCGGCCAAGAAGGACAAGAGGCGCGTAATGGGCGACGAGAAGGGCCTTGACTTCGCCCGGGCGTGGGTGGAGTTCCCCGATCCGGCGGACGACGAGCAGGTCTTCCGGTGCGACCTGACATGGCTGACCTCCCGCTGGAACTGCATCTTCGGCAGCGGCTGCCAGGGCATCCAGGCGGGCCGCGCGGACGACGGGTGCTGCTCGCTGGGCGCGCACTTCTCCGACGAGGACGACGAGCGGCGGGTCGCCGAGCACGTGGCGCGGCTCACGCCAGACATCTGGCAGCACCACGCCGAGGGCACGCGGGACGGCTGGACCTCCGAGGACGACGAGGGCTCCCGGCAGACCCGTCCCTTCCAGGGCTCGTGCATCTTCCAGAACCGGCCCGGTTTCGCCGGGGGCGCGGGCTGCTCGCTGCACATCCTGGCCCTGAAGGAGGGGCGGGAGCCGCTGGAGACCAAGCCGGACGTGTGCTGGCAGCTGCCGGTGCGGCGGACGTACGAGTGGATCGACCGGCCCGACGACACGCGCGTGCTCCAGGTGTCGATCGGTGAGTACGACCGGCGCGGCTGGGGTCCCGGCGGGCACGACCTGCACTGGTGGTGCACCTCGGCGACCTCGGCGCACGGCGCGGGCGACCCGGTGTACGTCTCGTACCGGCCCGAGCTGATCGAGCTGATGGGCAAGGCGGGGTACGACCGGCTGGTCGAGCTGTGCGAGGAGCGGCTGGCCTCGCAGTTGCCGCTGGTGGCGCCGCATCCGGCGGATCCCGCTCGCTGAGTGCCGCGTACGCCGCGCCTTCCCCGTCCTAGGAGGTGGACGGGCCCGGTTCGCCGGTGTCGCTCGGCAGGGGGGAGGAGCCGGTGCCGCCCGTCGGGGACGGGCCGGTCGGCGTCGGGTCCGGGTCGGGCGGTGTCGGTGACGGGTCCTCGGTGGGCGTCGGGTCCGGGTCGGGCTGCGACGTCGACGGCGACGGGTCCGGGTCCGGGTCCGGGTCGGACGGGGACGGCGAGTGGTCCGGGGTGCTGGGGCGCGGGCGCGGGCCCGGGCGGGAGGGGCCGGGCGCGGTGCCGTACCCCTCGATCGAGACGACCGCGCCGGCGGGCGACACCGCCACGCGGGCGACCCAGTGGCCGGACGGCTCGCGCAGGTGGTCGACGTACACCCGGATCGTGCGGGACTCGCCGGGGCGCAGGGTGCCGGAGGACTGGCTCAGGTAGAGCCAGGACGCGCCGGCGGAGGCGGACCAGCGGACCGGGGCGTCGCCGGTCGCGGTCAGGGTGACCAGCGTGGTGTCGCCGTCGTGGCCGGCCGTCACGCTCAGCGCGCTCTTCTCGCCCGCGCCGGAGACGCTGACGACCTCCACGGAGACGTCGGCCTCGCCGTTCTTGCCGAAGCCGGTGCCGGGGGTGGTGCTGGCGTTGCCCGCGTTCTCGTAGCCGCCGCCGGTGGCGTCGCCGTCCAGGCCGTCGGGGCCCCGTGCCTCGCTGGCGCTGGACGAGCGGCCGTCCTCGCCCTCCACGACGGGGGTGCCGCGGTAGGCCGCCCACAGGGCGAGCACGGGCGCCGCGACGACGGTGGCGACGACGGTGGTGGTGACGGCACGCGCGCGCAGCCGGTCCCGGCGGGCGGCGCGGTCCTTGGGGTCCATGGGGAAGCCGCGGCGGTCGAAGCGAGGGGCGGCGGTCCGGGCTCGCGGGACGTGCGCCATGGCGCTCCGCAGCGCGGTGCGGGGGGCCTCCAGGACGGGGAGTTCGGCCGGAGTGACGCTGGTGCCGGGCCAGCGGCCGGGGATCGCGCGTTCCGCCGTGCGGCGGCAGCGGGGGCAGTCGTCCACGTGCCGGACCAGTTCGCGGCGCAGGGCGGCGCTGAGCACGTACCGGTTGTCGCCGGTGAGGCGGGCCACGCCGGCGCAGGTGCCGGTCTCCACGACGGCCAGGGCGGCGCGGGTGCGTTCGACCTCGCAGGCGGCGGAGGCGAGGAGTTCCCGGGTGGCGGCCAGGTCCATGCCGAGGACCGCGGCGACCTCGTGGGGGGCCAGGCGGTGCCGGACGGCGAGTTCCAGGGCCTCACGCTGCTCGGGGGTGGTGCCGGCGGCCTCCGGCCAGGCGAGCTGGGCGAGTTCGCCGCGGTGGCGTTGCCGGGTCTTGTCGTCGGGGGTGTCGGTGGCCGTCGCTTCGGTGGCGGTGTCGCTCGTGCCGGCGCTGGTGGGGCGGCCTGCCGCATGACTGCTCTGACGTTTCTGCTTGGCCTCGGTCAGCCTGCGGAGGCAGGCCCAGCGGGCCAGGGCGTACAGCCACGCCCTGCGGTCCTGGGCGGAACCGGGGCCGCGGTTGCCGCGGCGTTGGGCGAGCGCCAGGACGTCGCCCAGGGCGGCGGTCGCGGCGGTGTGGTCGCAGAGCACGGACAGGCAGTACGTGAACAGGCCGTCCAGATACGCGTCGTACGCGGCGTGGCGCGCCGGCGGTCGCTGCGCCAGGGAACGCGCCGCCGCGCGGTCACGCGCCTCCCGGTGCGCTCGGTGTGCGCCGGTCGTGCGGGTCGTGGTCTCCGGACTGCTCCTCATCACTCGGCGACCGTAGGGGGCTGTGGGTGGCGCGAACTGGCGCGTTGGGCACTTTTAATCCGTACGGGTGAAACGATCCCTCATAAGGGGACAGGAGGCGGTTGTTCCGGAGGGCGGGGTGCCTCCGGAACCGCGCCCGCGCCGGGGTGTCAGTGGGGGCCGTTACGGTTCGTGCATGGCTGCTCGTGCGAAGTCCACCAAGGAACGGCCGTCCTTCCGCTGCACCGAGTGCGGCTGGCAGACGGCCAAATGGCTCGGTCGCTGTCCCGAGTGCCAGGCCTGGGGCACCGTCGAGGAGTACGGCGCGCCCGCCGTGCGGACGACGTCGCCGGGGCGCGTGACCACCTCCGCGGTGCCGATCGGGGAGGTCGACGGGCGGCAGGCGACCGCGCGGTCGACGGGTGTGCCGGAGCTGGACCGGGTGCTGGGCGGCGGGCTGGTGCCCGGTGCCGTGGTGCTGGTCGCGGGTGAGCCCGGGGTCGGGAAGTCCACCCTGCTGCTGGACGTGGCGGCCAAGTCCGCGAGCGACGAGCACCGGACGCTGTACGTCACGGGTGAGGAGTCGGCGAGTCAGGTGCGGCTGCGGGCCGACCGGATCGACGCGATCGACGATCACCTCTACCTCGCCGCCGAGACCGATCTCTCGACGGTGCTCGGGCATCTGGACGCGGTCAAGCCGTCCCTGTTGATCCTGGACTCCGTGCAGACCGTCGCCTCTCCCGAGATCGACGGCGCTCCCGGCGGCATGGCGCAGGTGCGGGAGGTGGCGGGCGCCCTGATCCGCGCCTCCAAGGAGCGCGGGATGTCCACCCTGCTCGTGGGGCACGTCACCAAGGACGGCGCCATCGCCGGGCCGCGGCTGCTGGAGCACCTGGTGGACGTGGTGCTCCACTTCGAGGGTGACCGGCATGCGCGGCTGCGGCTGGTGCGGGGCGTCAAGAACCGGTACGGGACGACCGACGAGGTCGGCTGCTTCGAACTGCACGACGAGGGGATCACCGGGCTCGCCGACCCCAGCGGGCTGTTCCTCACCCGGCGTGCCGAACCCGTGCCGGGTACGTGTCTGACCGTCACCCTGGAGGGCCGCCGGCCGCTGGTGGCCGAGGTGCAGGCGCTGACCGTGGATTCCCAGATTCCGTCGCCCCGGCGTACGACCTCGGGGCTCGAGACGTCCCGGGTGTCCATGATGCTGGCGGTGCTGGAGCAGCGTGGTCGGATCAGTGCGCTGGGGAAGAGGGACATCTACAGCGCGACCGTGGGCGGGGTGAAACTGTCCGAGCCGGCCGCCGACCTCGCCGTCGCGCTCGCGCTGGCCAGCGCGGCCAGTGACACTCCGCTGCCCAAGAACCTCGTCGCGATCGGTGAGGTCGGCCTCGCCGGAGAGGTGAGACGGGTCACGGGCGTGCAGCGCCGGCTCTCCGAGGCGCACCGGCTGGGCTTCACGCACGCCCTGGTACCGAGCGACCCCGGCAGGGTTCCCGACGGCATGAAGGTCCTGGAAGTCGCGGACATAGGGGACGCCCTGCGGGTGCTTCCGCGCTCGCGTCGGCGAGACGCCCCACGGGAGGAGGAGGACCGCCGGTAGACTTTGCCCTGGTCTCGCCCGTCCGTACGACCGAGTGTGCGACACGGGCGCACCAGAAGAACCTGCGACCGGAGGAGTGCAGTGGCAGCCAACGACCGGGCAGCAGCTCCCGGAAAGTCCGGTGGGAGTGCCGGTGCCGATGGCCTGATGCGCGCCTCGCTGAGCGCCGTGGCGCCCGGCACGCTGCTGCGGGACGGCCTGGAACGGGTCCTTCGCGGCAACACCGGCGGTCTGATGGTGCTGGGTTCGGACAAGACCGTCGAGTCGATGTGTACGGGCGGCTTCGTACTGGACGTCGAGTTCACGGCGACCCGGCTGCGCGAGCTGTGCAAGCTCGACGGCGGGATCGTGCTCTCCTCGGACCTGTCGAAGATCCTTCGGGCGGGCGTGCAGCTGCTGCCCGACCCGACCATTCCGACCGAGGAGACCGGTACCCGGCACCGTACGGCGGACCGGGTCAGCAAGCAGGTCGGCTTCCCCGTCGTGTCCGTTTCGCAGTCCATGCGGCTCATCGCCCTCTACGTCGACGGGCAGCGACGCGTGCTGGAGGACTCCGCGGCGATCCTGTCCCGGGCCAACCAGGCGCTCGCCACCCTGGAGCGCTACAAGCTCCGGCTCGACGAGGTCGCCGGCACGCTCTCCGCGCTGGAGATCGAGGACCTGGTGACCGTCCGGGACGTGTCTGCGGTCGCCCAGCGGCTGGAGATGGTGCGCCGGATCGCCACCGAGATCGCCGAGTACGTGGTGGAGCTGGGCACGGACGGACGGCTGCTGGCGCTTCAGCTGGACGAGTTGATCGCCGGCGTGGAGCCGGAGCGCGAGCTGGTCGTACGGGACTACGTGCCCGAGCCGACCGCCAAGCGGTCCCGCACGGTCGACGAGGCGCTCGCCGAGCTGGACAAGCTCGGCCATGCCGAGCTGCTCGAACTGTCCACGGTGGCCCGGGCGCTGGGCTACACCGGGTCTCCCGAGACGCTGGACTCGGCGGTGTCGCCGCGCGGGTTCCGGCTGCTGGCGAAGGTGCCGCGGCTGCCGGGCGCGATCATCGACCGGCTGGTGGAGCACTTCGGCGGCCTGCAGAAGCTGCTCGCCGCCAGCGTGGACGACCTCCAGACGGTGGACGGCGTCGGCGAGGCGCGGGCGCGCAGCGTGCGTGAGGGGCTGTCGCGGCTCGCGGAGTCGTCGATCCTCGAGCGTTACGTCTGAGGGCGTTACGTCTGAGGGCGTTACGCCTGATCGGGGCGTCGGCCTCGCTTCAGTCGCTCTTCAGCACGAAGGACGTCCGGACCTTCTCGAAACCGGGCGCCTTGGCCTCCACCAGGTACGTCCCCGCCTTGGCCGAGCCCGCCGGGGGCGTACCGCACTCGGGGGCGCTCGGCTTGCGGTCCCACTTCACGGTGTAGGTGATGCCGCTGTTCGCGGCCACCCGGTACTGGAGGCTGGCCTTGCTCTTGTCCTCGACGCAGTCGTCCGAGGCCCAGTAGACGTCGTCGCCGCTGGCCGGGGTGATGGTGAACACCGCGTGTTCGGGGCCCAGGTCGACCTTGCAGTCGCCGCCGGAGGTGTTCCGCGCGGTCAGTTCGAAGGCGGGGGTCTGTCCGGGCGTGTAGCTGTTGCGGACGCTGCGCAGGCTGAACTTCACCGCGCCCGGGGTGCAGTTGGGCAGGGCGGAACCGCCCGGCAACGCGTCTCCCGCGCCGACGCCCGTCGCCGCGCCGCCCCCGGCTCCCCCGCCACCGGCGCTGCCGGGGTTGCCGGCGTCCTCGCCGGAACCGGCGCCCTCGCCCGAGCCGTCCTCGCCGCCGCCGGAACCCGAACCCGACCCCGTACCACCGGAGTCCGCGCTTCCCGACTCGTCGCGGCCGCCCGGGGCCTCACTGATCGCGGGCCCGGACCCCGAGGGTCCCGGAGTGATCGACGGGGCCGGATTCTTGCCGTCGGCGCCGTCGTCGCGCCCCTTGCCGCCGCCTCCGCCGCCGGAGACCACGATCCACGTGATCAGCAACGCCAACAGGGCGAACAGGGACAGCAGTACGGCCCTCCGTCGCCAGTAGATGGAGGAGGGAAGCGGCCCGACCGGATTGCGCAGAGATCCCACGGCGCAAACTGTACGAGAGATCCGCGCGTTCCCCTGTCCCACCCGCCGTTCAGGCCCGCAACTTTTACGGATCATCATCCCGGAGACCGACCCCGCCCCCCTGCCGATCGTCAGGTGTCGGACGTGTCGATCGCAGGGTGTGACCGTTTCAAGCAGCCGCCTACCGTCCGTGAGCATGACCTTCGAGGATGACGATCTCTACCGCGACATCACCGGCTTCGCCCAGGACACCCCGACGTGGGTCCAGCACACGGCGGAGGTGGGGACGGAGGCGGGAATCCTGGTGTTCGGCGCGCTGTTCGTCGTCGCCTGGTGGCGGTCGCGGCGCGGCGACCCACGGGCGTTCGCGATCGCGGTACTTGCACCTGTGGCCACGGCTGTCGCGTATGTGTGCAGTGAACTGCTCAAGTCCGTTGTGGAGGAGGAGCGTCCGTGCCGGGCGGTCGCCGGGGCGGTGCCCTCGCTGGCGGAGTGCCCGCCGACCGGTGACTGGTCCTTCCCGAGCAACCACGCGACGATCGCGGGCGGCGCGGCCGTCGCCCTGGCCCTGGTGCGGTGGACCGCGGTCCGGGTGACGGCGCCGCTCGCCCTGCTCATGGCCTTCTCCCGCGTCTTCGTCGGCGTCCACTACCCGCACGACGTCGTCGCCGGGCTGCTGCTCGGCGCGGTCGTCGCCGCCGTGGCCGTACGGCTCGGCATACGGCCGGCGACGCGGCTGGCCGAGGCGATGCGGGGCTCGTCGGCGCCGGTGGTGCGGTGGCTGACCGGGCCGGGGGCCGTGGCGCCGGGCGCGTACGTCGCTTCGCACCGGCGCCGTTGACGGGCGGACGGGCGGCGGGCGGACGGGCGGCGGGCGGCGGGCGGGCCTACGCGTCGTCCGCCTCGACCAGTCCCGCCTCGTAGGCCACGATCGCGGCCCGGACCCGGTTGCGTACCTCCAGCCGGTCCAGGACCGCGCTCACGTACGCCTTCACCGTGCCTTCGACCAGATGCAGCCGGGCCGCGATCTCCGGGTTGGAGAGACCGGCGCCGACGAGGCCGAGGACCTCGCGTTCCCGGGGGCTGAGCCGGGCCACGCGGGCGCGGGCGTGCTCCTCGCGGGCGAGCCGGCCGCTGCCACCGCCGCGGCCGAGGTCCTCCACGACGTACCGGGCGACCTTCGGGGAGAGGAAGGCGGCGCCCTCCGCCACGGCCCGTACGCCGGCCATCAGTTCGTACGGGTCGCCGGACTTGAGCAGGAAGCCGGTGGCTCCCGCGGCCAGCGCGCGGGCCACGTAGGTCTGTTCGGAGAACGTGGTCAGCATGGCGACGGCGGTGCCGGGGGCGGTGCGTACGATCTCCTCGGCCGCCGTGAGGCCGTCCAGGCGGGGCATGCGGATGTCCAGGAGGGCCACGTCGGGGCGGTGCGCGCGGACCAGTTCGACCGCCTCGCGGCCGTCGCCCGCCTCCGCGACGACCTCGCTCTCGCCGCCGCTCGCCAGGATGGCGCTCACCCCCGCGCGGACCATCGCCTCGTCGTCGGCCAGCAGGACCCGGATCACCGTGCGGACTCCTCTTGTCGGTGCGTGTCGGCTTGTCGGTGCGTGCCGGCGCGTTCGCTGTCGACCCCGGGGACGACGTCCTTCGTGAGGAGCCGCCGCCGGTCGTCGAAGCAGAGCCGGAAGTGGTCGATGGAGACGAGGAGTTCGCCGCTCGCCCGGTAGTAGCGGCACTCGGCGTCCGGCGGCGGCGCGGGGGCGCGGTCGGTGGGCGGGTCGTGTGCCTCGCGGTCCGGCAGTACGGGGGCGATCTCGTCGTAGGCGGTTCCCGGGCGCAACTGCGCGTAGGCGCTCGGAGTGAGGACCGAGCGGGTCTCGGTGTAGGCGTACCAGGCGAAGGCCGCACCGACCAGGACCAGGCCGGCACCGGCGGCGGCGCCCAGGCCCAGGGCGACGCGGCGGCGGGCGCGCGCGAAGGGGGCCGTGGGTGAGGGGGCGAGGGGGGCGGCGAGGGTCGGCCCGGCCGGGACGTGGGCCCGGACGCGGAAGCCGTCGCCGTGCGGGGCCGCCGTGAAGTCGCCGCCGGCCGAGGTGACGGCGGCGCGCAGCCCCAGCAGGCCCGAGCCGCCCGCGGAGGGGGAACCGGGGCCGGTGGCGGCGGCGTTGGTGACGGTCACCGTCGTTCCGGAGCCCTGGTCGGTGACCGCCACGACGACGGGGGCGCCGGGCGCGTGCCGGGCCGCGTTGGTCAGCGCCTCGCGCACGATCCGGTGGAGCAGCCGGTCGGCGAGGCCGCCGGGTTCGGCGGCCGGTACGGGGCCGTGCCGTGGTTCCCAGCGCACGGGGAGTCCCGACTCGGCGGCGCGGGCGACGAGTTCCTCGACGGTCTCGCCGGGCGGGGTGAGCGGGAGGGGTTCGTCGTCCTCGCGCAGGACGCCGATGATGCGGTGCAGGTGGTCGGTGGCGTCGGCGGCGGCGACCCGCAGTTCGGCCGCGGCGTCGCGGTGGCCGGTGCCGAGGCCGGGGGCGACCTGGAGGGCGGCGGCGCGCAGCGCGAGCAGGCTCAGCTCGTGGCCGAGGGAGTCGTGCATGTCCTGCGCGATCCGGGCCCGTTCGCGCAGTCTCGCCCGCTCCTCCGCGTGCCGTTGCTCGTCCTCAAGACGGGCCGCCCGGAGCCAGCCGGCCTCGGCGAGCGCCCGGCTCTGCCGCCAGTAGCGTCCGCCCAGCCAGGGGAGGACACAGCCGAAGAGCAGGGTGCCGGTCAGGACCAGCGCCTCGGGCGCCGGGTCCACTCCGACCAGCGCGATCCGCGCCGCGCCGACGACGCCGGTGCCGGTGAGGACGGCCACCGCCGGGTGCGGCCGCGGGGCGCGCAGGCCGAGCAGCAGGGCGAGGGTCGCGAGCGCGGGGCCGTAGGAGACGCTGAACAGTGCCGGGGCGCCGGCCAGGCCCAGGGCCGCCGTCAGCGCGAACGCGGCGAGCGGCCGGCGCCGGGCGAGCGCGGCGGCCACCGCGAGCACGCCCAGCCCGGCCAGCTGCTGCCAGAGGGGGCGCGGCTCGTTGAGGCCGATCCGGTCGGCGGTGACCGCGGGGAGGGCGAGGGCGCACCAGAACAGCACACCGCGACCGACGGGGGCGAGCCGTGCGGAGCGCGAGCCGGGGGCGCGCGAGCCAGGCGTGAAGGGGGCGCGCGGCTGCGCGCCCGCCGGGGTGCCGGCGACTCCGGCGGCGGATATCCCGACGTCGGCGGCCGGGCTCGTACCTTCCATGGGCCGACGCTACAAGCGGCGGGCGGGGCGGCGCCCCTGCCGATCGTCAGGTGTCGTGGACGCGACGGGGTGGCGGTGCACCCGTGGGGTGGTCTCGTCGTGGCAGGATCGGAGGGTCATGACTGCGCCCACGAAGTCCTCGCACAGCGGCCCCTCCGACCCCGCCGCCGCCTTGTCCGGCGTGCCGTTGCACGCCCCCGTCATCGACTGGTTCGCCGAGCACGCCCGCGACCTGCCGTGGCGGCGCCCGGAGGCCGGCGCGTGGGGCGTGATGGTCAGTGAGTTCATGCTCCAGCAGACGCCGGTGAGCCGCGTCCAGCCCGTCTACGAGCAGTGGCTGGCGCGCTGGCCGCGCCCCGCCGACCTCGCCGCCGAGGCGCCCGGCGAGGCGGTCCGCGCCTGGGGCCGGCTCGGCTACCCGCGCCGCGCCCTGCGGCTGCACGGTGCCGCCGCGGCCATAACGGAACGGCACGGCGGCGACGTACCGGCGGACCACGCCCAGTTGCTGGCGCTGCCCGGCATCGGCGAGTACACGGCCGCCGCGGTCGCCTCCTTCGCCTACGGCCAGCGGCACCCCGTGCTGGACACCAACGTCCGCCGGGTGTTCGCCCGCGCGGTCACCGGCGTGCAGTACCCGCCGAACGCCACCACCGCCGCCGAGCGGAAGCTGGCGCGCGCGCTGCTGCCGGAGCAGGAGACGAGGGCCGCCCGGTGGGCCGCCGCCTCCATGGAACTGGGCGCGCTGGTCTGCACGGCGAAGAACGAGTCGTGCCAGCGCTGCCCGATCGCCGGGCAGTGCGCCTGGCGGCTGGCCGGCAAGCCCGCGCACGACGGACCGCCGCGCCGCGGCCAGACCTACGCGGGCACCGACCGGCAGGTGCGCGGCCGGCTGCTCGCGGTGCTGCGGGAGGCGTCCGGGCCGGTGCCGCAGTCGGCGCTCGACCAGGTGTGGCACGAGCCGGTCCAGCGGGCCCGCGCCCTGGACGGCCTGGTGTCCGACGGTCTGGTGGAGCCGCTGGCGGACGGGCTGTACCGGCTGCCGCTGAGCTGACGGACAGCGGGGCCACAGGGGCGGCGGTGCCGGTGTCACAGAAACACCAGCCCCGTCGGCCCCGGTTACAGCCCTGGTAACGGACAAATCGCCACTTGTCTCCATCAAGTGGCGCGCCGCTTTACCCGGTTCCTACTTCCGTTACACAACCGACGGACAGCCGAGTGTTCGTCGCAGGCTGCTCCGCACAGCGCCGTGACAACGCTTCCCTACCTTCGTTTCTGTGCCCGGCGGGCACGGCAGGACCAGGGATCACAGGCAGTGGGCCGGCGGTGACCACACCGGCGGAGTACGGGGATCGGAAGGCGGTTGACCATGGGCGAGGTGCTCGAGTTCGAGGAGTACGTCCGGACGCGGCAGGACGCGCTGCTGCGCAGTGCCCGGCGTCTGGTCCCGGATCCGGTCGACGCCCAGGACCTGCTGCAGACCGCGCTGGCGCGGACGTACCGCCGCTGGTCGACCATCGAGGACAAGCGGCTGGCCGACGCCTACCTGCGCCGGGTCATGATCAACACGCGGACCGAGTGGTGGCGGGCGCGGAAGCTGGAGGAGGTGCCGACCGAGCAGCTCCCCGAGTCCTGCGTGGACGACTCCACCGAGCAGCACGCGGACCGCGCCCTGCTGATGGACGTCATGAAGGTGCTCGCCCCGAAGCAGCGCAGCGTCGTGGTGCTGCGACACTGGGAGCAGATGTCCACGGAGGAGACCGCCGCCGCCCTCGGCATGTCGGCCGGCACGGTCAAGAGCACGCTGCACCGAGCGCTCGCCCGGCTCCGCGAGGAGCTGGTCACCCGCGATCTGGACGCACGGGCGCTGGAGCGTGAGGAGCGGGAGCGTTGCGCGGCCTGACCGTCGGTCGATCACCCGGGGAGACCCGGAGGGGCACGCAGGCGACGAGTGCGGCGGTGGCCGTGTTCGTCGCCCTCGGCGTGTGTCTGTCCGGCTGCGCGGCCGGCGGCACCGGCACCCGCGACGAGGGCGCGGCCCACGCGGACGCGGTGGGCGGCGCCGCCTCCTCCTCGCCGGCCGCCTCCCCCTCCAAGGTCCCCGACCGGGTGGACGCGGTGCGGCTGGTCAAGTCGGACCCCAAGGTCTCCGAAGAGGTCAAGCACGAGCTGAAGCCGTGCGTCGCCGACGAGTACCCCGTCGACGTGTCGTACGGCGAGCTGACCGGCGGCACGGCGGAGGACGTCGTCGTCAACGTCCTGACGTGCGGTGACGCGGTGGGTGTGGGCAGTTACGTGTACCGCGAGCGGGACGGCGCGTACCAGAATGTGTTCCGGACGGAGGAGCCTCCGGTCTACGCGGAGATCGACCGCGGCGACCTGGTGGTGACCAAGCAGGTGTACGAGCGGGGCGACCCGGTGTCCAGTCCGTCCGGCGAGAACGTGATCACGTACCGCTGGGCGTCGGGCCGGTTCGCCGAGCAGTACCGCACCCACAACGACTACAGCAACGCCGCGGGCAACGCACCGACTCCGGTCCCGGACGCGGACGGCTGAGGCGGGCGGGCGTGAACCGATCGGGCGGCTCGCCGCGATGACCGGGTGAACGCGCTGCGCGGCCCGGGCGTCCGTCCCAGTGGGCGTCCGTGACCGCACCCGCGTCCGGCGACCGCCCCCGACCCCATCACAACGAGGACTGAGAGCACCGGGATGGCAGACCAGACCCACGTCCTGTTCGTCGAGGACGACGACGTCATCCGCGAGGCCACCCAGCTCGCCCTGGAGCGGGACGGCTTCGCGGTCACCGCGATGCCCGACGGGCTGTCCGGCCTGGAGTCCTTCCGGACCGACCGGCCCGACATCGCGCTGCTCGACGTCATGGTGCCGGGGCTCGACGGGGTGAGCCTGTGCCGCCGGATCCGGGACGAGTCCACGGTGCCGGTGATCATGCTGTCGGCGCGGGCGGACTCCATCGACGTCGTCCTGGGTCTGGAGGCCGGTGCCGACGACTACGTCACCAAGCCGTTCGACGGGGCCGTGCTGGTCGCCCGGATCCGGGCGGTGCTGCGGCGCTTCGGCCACGCCGGCGGCGGGGACCGGGGGGACGCGGCGGACCACGCGGACACCGGGGGCGTGCTCACCTTCGGCGAGTTGGAGGTGGACACCGAGGGTATGGAGGTGCGCCGGGCCGGACGGCCGGTGGCGCTCACGCCGACGGAGATGCGGCTGCTGCTGGAGTTCTCCTCGGCGCCGGGGACGGTGCTCTCGCGCGACAAGCTGCTGGAACGGGTCTGGGACTACGGCTGGGGCGGGGACACCCGCGTCGTCGACGTGCACGTGCAGCGGCTGCGCACCAAGATCGGCCAGGACCGGATCGAGACGGTCCGCGGCTTCGGCTACAAGTTGAAGGCCTGAGGCGAGGACACAGGGATATGCGGGGGTTCTTCCGACGCCGGACCGCCTCGCCTGCGGGGCGCGCGGACGGCCGCACGGGGCCGGACACTGGTACGAGACCGGAGAGCGGTACGCGCGGTCCGGGTCCGCACGGGCCGGGTTCGAACGGGCCGGGTTCGAACGGCCGACGTCCGGACGGGCCGGGCTCGCACGGCCCGCGTCCGCACGGGCCGGGCTCGCGCGGCCCGCGTCCGGACGGCACACGTCCGCGCGGCCTGCGCGCGCGTGGCATCCGCACCGGGCTGCGCTGGAAGCTCAGCGCGGCGATCGCCCTGGTCGGCGCGCTGGTGGCGGTCGTCCTGAGCCTGGTCGTGCACAACGCGGCCCGGGTGTCGATGCTGGACAACGCCCGTGACCTCGCGGACGACCGGATCCTGATCGCCCAGCGCAACTACGAGCTGTCGGGGCGGCAGAACTTCCCCAACGCCAAGATCGACGATCCCGAGCTGCCGGTGGAGCTGCGCCGCAGGGTGGAGGCCGGGCAGCGGGCGACGTACGTCACCGAGCGGGACGACGGGGTGACGGACATCTGGGCCGCGGTGCCGCTCAAGGACGGGCACGTGATGTCCCTGCACTCCGGTTTCACCGACCGCAGCGCGGACATCCTCACCGATCTCGACCAGGCCCTCGTCATCGGCTCCATCGCGGTGGTCCTCGGCGGCAGCGCGCTCGGGGTGCTCATCGGGCGCCAGCTGTCGCGGCGGCTGCGGGACGCGGCGGCGGCCGCCAACCAGGTCGCCAACGGGGAGCCGGACGTGCGCGTCCGGGACGCCATCGGCGGGGTCGTCCGGGACGAGACCGACGACCTCGCGAGCGCGGTGGACGCGATGGCGGACGCGTTGCAGAAGCGGCTGGAGGCCGAGCGGCGGGTCACCGCGGACATCGCGCACGAGCTGCGCACCCCGGTGACCGGGCTGCTCACCGCCGCCGAGCTGCTGCCGCCGGGCCGGCCGACCGAGCTGGTCCTGGACCGGGCGAAGGCGATGCGCACCCTCGTCGAGGACGTCCTGGAGGTGGCCCGGCTCGACGGGGCCTCGGAGCGGGCCGAACTCCAGGACCTGATGCTGGGCGACTTCGTGACCCGGCGGGTGGCGGCGAAGGACCCGGCCGTGGAGGTGCGGGTGATCCACGAGTCGGCGGTCACCACCGACCCGCGCCGCCTGGAGCGGGTGCTGTTCAACCTGCTCGCCAACGCCGCCCGGCACGGCCGCTCGCCCGTCGAGGTCAGCGTCGAGGGCCGGGTGATCCGGGTCCGCGACCACGGGCCGGGCTTCCCCGAGGACCTGCTCGCCGAGGGCCCGAGCCGCTTCCGCACCGGCAGCACGGACCGGGCCGGGCGCGGGCACGGGCTCGGCCTGACCATCGCGGCCGGCCAGGCCCGGGTCCTGGGCGCCCGCCTCACCTTCCGCAACGTCCGCCCCGCCGGGGCCCCCGACCACGTCCCGGCGGAGGGCGCGGTCGCGGTGCTGTGGCTGCCGGAGCACGCGCCGACGAATACGGGGAGCTATCCGATGCTGCCGGACCGGGCGACCCCCGGCCCCGGCTAACAGGCGAAGTCCTGGTCCAGGTCGAGGCCGCCCTCGCGGGGCTGGGTGAAGGAGAACCAGTTGCCGGAGTCGTCCCGGAAGAGCGCCTCGGTGCCGTACGGGCGCTCCTGCGGCTCCTGGAGGAATTCCACCCCGCGGTCCTTGAGCCTCTTGTAGTCGCCGTGGATGTCGTCGGTGGTCAGCACGCCGGCGCCGAGCGCGCCCTTGGCCACCAGCTTCCGGATCATCTCGGCGGACTCGGGGTCCATCGCCGGGCCGTTCGGGAGCATCAGGGTCAGCTCCACGTCCGGCTGGTTCGGCGAGCCGACGGTGAGCCAGCGCATGCCGCCCTCGCCCATGGTCATGTCGGTGCGGACCTCGAGGCCCAGCTTCTCGGTGTAGAACTGCTTGGCCCGCTCCTGGTCGAGGACCCAGACGGTCGAGATGGCGAGGCCCTTGATCATGGCGTGCTCCTGCTGTTTCGTGGCCGGTTTCGCTTGCTCTGCCACGGTAGGCAGCATCGTCCTCAGCCCGCTTCTCCGGAATTGCGGCGCACCCCGCCCGCCCAGTGCATGACGTAGCAGCCCGGTATCAGGGCGGTCCCCCGGCCCACGTGCCTGGTCCGGTACTCGCTCGGGGGCAGCCCGGTCCTGGCCTTGAACCGGCTGGAGAAAGTGCCCAGGCTGCTGAAGCCGACCAGGTGGCAGATCTCGGTCACGGACAGGTTGGCGGTGCGCAGCATGTCCTCGGCGCGCTCGATGCGGCGGCGGGTGAGGTACTGGCCGGGTGTCTCGCCGTACGCCTCCTTGAAGGCGCGCAGGAAGTGGTACCGCGAGTACCCGGCGTGGGCCGCGACCGCGTCCAGGTCCAGTGCCGGGTCGGCCCAGTCGCGGTCCATGGCGTCCTTCGCCAGCCGCAGCTGCCGCAGCTTGTCCATGGGCCGATGGTGGCACGGGGCACCGACATCGGCGGGCCCGCGCGGGCGCCGCGCACTGGCCGGCTGGAGCGTCCCGACCGGCGCGGCATCGACGTGCTCACCGCGGACGGCGGCGAGTACCTCTCCTTCGCGCCGGTCACAGCGCGCAAGGGGTGCGCACCGCCGGGTACGGCGAAGACCCCCGGGGGCGGTGCCACCCGGAGGTCTTGGCGGAAGGCCGCGGATTCGGCCTCCGTGCGGTCAGACCGTCTCGGTCACCGGCGCCTTCGCCGTCTTCCCGTCGTCGCCGTCGGCCGGGGCGTCGGCCGGCTGCGGGCCCGCGCCCTTCAGCGGGACCTCCTTCACGAAGACCGCCGCGACCAGTGCGAGGACCGCCACCACGGCGCCGAGCAGGAACGCGCCGTGGGTGCCCGAGGACACCGCGTGCTGGTAGGCGTCGCGGGCGGCCTCCGGCAGCTTGGCCAGGCTCGCCGCGTCCAGTTGCGCCGACTGCTCCGTCACCTTGGAGCCCAGCGCCCCGGCCCGCTCCGCCATCACGTCCTGGACGCGGTGGTTGAACAGGGCGCCCATGATCGCGACGCCGAAGGAGGAGCCGAGGGTGCGGAAGAGGGTGGTGGACGAGGACGCGACGCCCATGTCCTTCATCTCCACGCTGTTCTGCGCCACCAGCATCGTGATCTGCATCAGGCAGCCCATGCCGAGACCGACGACGGCCATGTACAGGCCGGAGGTGAAGCGGGTGGTGTCGGTGTCCATCAGGGAGAGCAGGAACAGGCCCACCGTCATCAGCGCGCCGCCCAGCACCGGGAAGATCTTGTAGCGGCCGGTGTTGGTGGTGACCCGCCCCGCCACCATCGACGTGACGAGCATCGCGCCCAGCATCGGCAGGAGCAGCAGCCCGGAGTTGGTCGCGGAGGCGCCCTGCACCGACTGCTGGTACAGCGGCAGGAAGAGGGTGGCGCCGAACATCACGAAGCCGACGATGAAGCCGATGATCGACATCAGCGTGAAGTTGCGGCTGCGGAAGATGTGCAGCGGCACGATCGGCTCGGCCGCCCTGGTCTGCCAGAACACGAACCCGACCAGCGCGGCGACGCCGATGCCGATCAGCTCCATGATCCGCGCGGAGGTCCAGGCGTACTCGGTGCCGCCCCAGGTGGTCACGAGCACGATGGCCGTGATGCCGATGGTCAGCAGCGCGGCGCCCAGGTAGTCGATCCGTGCCTGGCTGCGCTTCTTCGGCAGGTGCAGGACGGCGCTGACGGCCACCAGGGCGACCGCGCCGAGCGGCAGGTTGATGTAGAAGGACCAGCGCCAGCCCCAGTGGTCGGTGATGGTGCCGCCGACCAGTGGTCCGCCGATCATCGCCAGCGCCATGACGCCGGCCATCATGCCCTGGTACTTGCCGCGCTCCCGCGGCGGTATGAGGTCGCCGATGATGGCCATGACGCCGACCATCAGACCGCCGGCGCCCAGGCCCTGGACGGCGCGGAAGCCGATGAGCTGGCCCATGTCCTGGGCCATGCCGCTGAGCGCGGAGCCCACCAGGAAGATCACGATCGAGGTCATGAACGAGCCCTTGCGCCCGTACAGGTCGCCGAGCTTGCCCCACAGCGGGGTCGAGGCCGCGGTCGCGAGGGTGTAGGCGGTGACCACCCAGGACAGGTGCTCCAGGCCGCCCAGCTCGCCCACGATCGTCGGCATCGCGGTGCCGATGATCATGTTGTCGAGCATCGCGAGCATCATCGCGATCATGAGAGCGAGCAGGACCACCCGCACGCTCCTCGGCTGCTTGCCGGCACCGGCCTCACCGGTCCCCGCCTGTGGTATCTCCGCCATCGCTCCCACTTCCCCCAGCTACCGCTGTCTTCCGGTCCCACTTACTTGCCGCCCGGCAAGTTGACTGCACTCGGGAAGGTAGTCGCGTAACTAGCCGGTCGTCAAGTAAGTTTTTCGGAAAGGGCGCGGAACGGGCAGAGTGCGCTGAACAGGAGGTGCGCGGGAGAATGGGCGGCACGATGAACGGCACCAGGCAGCAGCGACGCCGCGGGGACACCCGCCAGCGCATCCAGGACGTGGCCCTCGGTCTCTTCGCCGAGCAGGGGTACGAGAAGACCTCGCTGCGCGAGATCGCCGAGACCCTGGACGTCACCAAGGCCGCGCTGTACTACCACTTCAAGACCAAGGAAGAGATCCTGGTCAGCATCTTCGAGGACCTCTCGCGACCGCTGGAGGACCTGATCGCCTGGGGGCGGGAGCAGCCGCACACCCTGGAGACGAAGCAGGAGATCATCCGCCGCTACAGCGAGGCGCTGTCGGGTGCGGCGCCGCTCTTCCGCTTCATGCAGGAGAACCAGGCGACCGTACGGGACCTGCGCATCGGCGAGCTGTTCAAGACCCGCATGTTCGGCCTGCGCGACATCCTCATCGACCCGGAAGCGGACCTGGTCGACCAGGTCCGCTGTGTGAGTGCGCTGTTCACGCTGCACGCCGGGATGTTCGTACTCCGGGACCTCGAAGGCGACCCCGAGGAACAGCGCGCTGCCGTTCTCGAGGTCGCCACGGACCTGGTGACCCAGGCGCACCGGGGAGCCGAGGGCTCCGGATCCGGGCCCGGGTCCTAGCCGGTCCCCGTCGGACGGGTCACCGTCAGACGGTCACGCCCTTGTCCCGCAGGAACGAGACCGGGTCGACGGCCGAACCGTAGTTGGCGGTCGTACGGATCTCGAAGTGCAGGTGCGGGCCGCTGGAGTTACCGGTGTTGCCGGACTTGGCGATCGACTGGCCGGTCTTCACGACCTGGCCTATCTTCACGTTCACCTTGGACAGGTGGGCGTACTGGGAGTACGTGCCGTTGCCGTGCTTGATGACGATCGCGTTGCCGTAGGCGGGGCCGTCACCGGCGCCGTTGCCGCCGGCCTTGACCACGGTGCCGCCGTGCGTGGCGACGACGTTGGTGCCGATCGGCACGGCGAAGTCCTGGCCGCTGTGCTTGCTCGCCCACATGCCGCCGTTCTGGGCGAAGCTGGCGCTGAGCTTGTACTTCTTCACCGGGTCCACCCAGGAGGCGGCCTTCTTCTTGGTGGCCGTCTTCTTGGCGGTGGCCTGCTTGGCGCTCGCCTGCTCGGCCTTCGCCGCCTTGGCCTGCGCCGCGGCCTGGGCCTCGACGGCGCTCGCCGTGGTGGAGGAGGTGGAGGCCGCCGTGGTGCCGGTGGCGGCCGCGACCCCGGCTCCCAGTGCGACCGAGGCTCCGAGGCCGGCGGCCATCACCGCGGCGCGGGTGCGAAGGGTCGTACGGGAAGAACGGGACGTGACACGCGGAAACATTCGAACCTCATGGGGACGGGTACAGAGGAAAGCCCCTCCGAGCGAGACGCACAGGGCGCTCGTCGGCCGGGCTCAACCTTGGTAACCCGGCGGACCCGAACCGCACAAAGGTGTGACCTACGACCTTATTTAGTACTTGAGCGCGATACTTCACGACTCTTGACAGAGCAGCCATTCCGGACAAAACCAGCTCAGGCGCCCGGCGGCCGCCAACCGGCGCGGACCGTTATGTCCGGTTTCGTAGTTCTCGCGGCTTCCACTATTCCCCGTAGTAAAGGACCAAGGGCCTGTGCGCCATGTCACCGGCGACCGTGATCGATAGGCCGGTGAATGTGACCGGGGCTACTCCCGGTCCGCTTAACCCGCCACCTGCACAAGGGCGTTCACCTAGGCTCGCAACATGGTCGACGTCACAGCAGTGGGGGCACGTGTCGCGTCCAGCGCGGTCGCTCCGCTCGTCCGCAAGCTGTTCGTACGGGACGGGCCCGGGGCGGGGCTGGTGGACCGGCCGGTGCGGATATCGGCGCTGGTGTCGTTCCGGGGCGAGAAGCGGACCGTCACCCCCAAGGACGTCGACCGGATCGCCCAGGAACTGGTCCGCCGGGCGCTGGCGGCGGCCGGGCCCGGCGAGGAACCCGTCGGGGCCGGCGAGGCGAGTGCCGTCAAGGACGCCCTGGCCCGCACCCTCGCCCGGCTCGGCGAGATCACCGTCGAGGACTACGAGGCCGTCGGGCTCGGACCGGAGCGCTTCGCCCGCGCGCTGCGCACGGACGTGCCGCTGGCGCCGTACGGGCTGAGCGAGGGCGGCCTGCTGCTCTACGAGCGGCTGCTGCACACCGCCGCGCTGCACATCCTGAACTTCCTCACCCAGCGCTCCACCTTTGTGGCCCGGCAGCAGACCGTGCAGACCCGGCAGCTCGCCCGGCTCGTCCAGGGCGTCGACGTCCTGCTGGAACGGCTGCCGTCCCAGTCGGCCGAGGACGCCGGGTTCGAGGAGCGTTACGCGGATCACGTCACCGCCCGCTACGGCACCCTCACCATCTACGGGCTGGACGCCGGTACCCGGGAGTGGCCGCTGGACACGGCGTACCTGAGCCTGGAGGCGACCCGGCCGCAGGCGGGGCGGGACGGGCGCCGGGACACCGCCCACCCGACCGTGGCCGCCGAGCAGGTCCTCGCCGGACAGGACCAGGTCTTCCTGCGCGGCGTCGCCGGATCAGGCAAGACGACCCTGGTGCAGTGGCTCGCGGTGACCACGGCGAGCCGCGTCTACGACCACGGGCTGACCCACCTCATCGGGCGGGTGCCGTTCGTGCTGCCGATGCGCCGGATCGTGCGGCCCGGGGCCGAGCTGCCCTTTCCCGGCGACTTCCTGCGGGCCGTCGGCTGTCCCGTCGCCGGGGAGCAGCCGCCGGGGTGGGTGGAGCGGGTCCTGCGCGCGCAGCGCGGGGTGCTGCTGGTCGACGGCATCGACGAGATCGCCGGTGAGCGCCGCGCCGCCGCCCGGCGCTGGCTGCGGGAGCTGGTGCGGGCCTTCCCCGGCAACCTGTGGCTGGTCACCTCGCGCCCCTCGGCCGTACCGGAGGAGTGGCTGGCCGCCGAGGGTTTCGGCGAGCGCGTGCTGGCCCGGATGTCGCAGGACGACGTCGCCACCTTCGTACGGCGCTGGCACCGCGCGGCCGGCGCCGAGGCGTCGGTCGGCGAGGCGCTGCTGCGGTCGGTGCGGACCACCTCGGAGCTGAACCGGCTGGCCACCAACCCACTCATGTGCGGGATGCTCTGCGCCCTGCACCGCGACCGGCGCGGCTTCCTGCCGCAGGACCGCAGGTCCCTGTACGAGGCCGCGCTGACCATGCTCCTCGAACGCCGGGACCGGGAGCGTGAGCTGCACGACCCCGACGGGATCCGGCTGGCGTACGCGATCCAGGTGCAGCTGCTGCAGAAGCTGGCGTGGTGGCTGATCCGCAACAGCCGCCTGGAGATGGACCGGGCCGAGGCGCTCCAGCTCATCGGCGGCGCGCTGCCCGCGCTCGGCCTGGACGGGGCCGGTGAGGAGGACGTCTTCCGCGCCCTGCTGCTGCGCTCCGGGCTGCTGCGCGAACCCGCCGAGGGGAGGGTGGACTTCCTCCACCGCACCTTCCAGGACTACCTGGGCGCCCGGCTGGCCGTGCAGGACCTGGACTTCGGCCTGCTGGTCAACCACGCTGACGACGACGCGTGGGAGGACGTCATCCTGCTCGCCGTCGCGCACGCCCGGCCCAAGGAGGCGGAGCACATACTGCGCCGGCTGACCGAGGAGGGCACACCGCGCGGCACCCTGCTGGCGGCGGCCGGGCTGCGGTACGCGGCCGAGGTGGAGCCCGGGACACGGCGGCTGGTGGAGGAGCAACTGGGCGCCCTCGTCCCGCCGTCCACCTTCGAGCTGGCCGGGGAGATCGCGCGCCGGGGCGGCGACCTGGTGCTCGCGCTGCTCCCGGGCCCGGAGGGCGTCGACGACCTCACCGCCGCCATCGTGGTCGGCACCGCCGTGGAGGTGGGCAGCGAGGCAGCGCTGCACTTCCTGACCCGCTTCCGGGACCATCCCGGCCGGGACGTCCAGGTGATCCTGGCCGACTCCTGGCACCGCTTCGACCGGGACCGGTACGCCCGCGACATCCTCGCGCACCTGCGCGAGCAGTGGCCCGTCCAGGTGTCCACCCTCGACGATCTGCGCGCGCTGCGCGCGCTCGGCGGCTGGGAGCAGATCGTGGTGCGCGGCGCGTACCGGATCGAGGACCTGACCGCGCTGATCGTGCCGGAGCGCCTCACGTACCTGGCGCTGGAGGCTCCGCACCCGGTCGAGGGCCTGGCCTGGCTGTCGGCCTTCCCCGTGCTGGACACCGTCCACGTGGCGGCCGGCGACGCGGACGCGGCCGTGGCACGGGAGCTGCCGGCCGGCCTGGAGATCACCTGGGAGTCCGACCGGCAGCCGTCCCCCATCCACCACCAGGGGTAGCCCACAGCATGGATACCGTCGTCCACACCCCGTCCGACCTCGCCGCGCCCCTCGTCCGCAGAATCTTCCGCGTCCCCGACCGGCCGCCGGTGGGGCCCGAACCGGTGCCCGCCCTCACCACCTGGCAGGGACCCGCGGACGACGTCCACCGCACCGCCGCCGACCTGGTGCACCTCGCCGCCGAACGGCACACCGCGCCCACCGCCGAACTGGCCCCGGTCGTCGACGTCCTGGCCCGCACCCTGCTCGCCATCGCCCGGGTCGACGTCACCGACGCCGACGCGGTCCGGATGGGCCCGCAGGACTACGCGCGGCGGCTGCGGGGCGCGGTGCAGGGCGCGGACCGCGAACTGTCTCCGGACGCCGCCTGGTTCCACGACGCGCTGCTCGTCTCGGTCTGCCTGCACGTCCTGCACCATCTGGTACGCCGCTCCCCCTACATCCAGCGGCAACTGCCGGGCCGGGCCAGCCGGATCGCGCAGCTGGTCGACCTGGGGGACGCCGAGGCGGCGGCCCGGCAGCCCGAACGGTCCGAGGAGGACGCCGCGTTCGAGGCCGAGTACGCGCAGTGGGTGGCCCGGCGGCATGGCTGGCTGACCATCGTGGGCGTGGACTTCCCCAACGCGCCCGACCGTTGGCCGCTGGAGGAGACCTACCTGAGCCTCGAGGCGGAGGAACGCAGCGGCGCCGCGGGCGTCACGGGCGACGAGCAGCGCACGGTGCTGCTCGCGGACCGGGCCCTGGAGGACCACGAGCGGGTGCTGCTGCGCGGCGGCGCGGGCTCGGGCAAGACGACCCTGGTGCAGTGGCTGGCCGTGGCCGCCGCCCGGCAGGGCACCCGGGTCCCCTTCGTACTGCCCGTACGCCGCTTCGCCCGCGAGGGGTTCCCGGCGCCGGACGACTTCCTGCACGCGGTGCGGCACCCGCTCGCCGACCGGGCGCCGGAGGGCTGGGTGGTGCGCACCCTGCTCGCCGGGCGGGCGCTGCTGCTGGTCGACGGCATCGACGAGGCGCCCGAGAAGGCGCGCGGTGAACTGCGCGACCGGCTCAGGCGGCTGCTGCGCGTCTTCTCCGGCAACGGCTGCCTGGTCACCTCCCGCCCCTCCGCCGTGTCGGAGGGCTGGCTCTCGGGCGGCGGGCTGGCCGAGGAGGACTTCGTCGAGCTGGCCCTCGCGCCCATGTCGCGGGACCAGGTGACGCGGTTCGTCCGGGACTGGCACTCGGCGGCCCGGCTGGACGAGCGGGACAGGGCCCCGGGGCCCCGGGAGCGCGGCACGCTGGACGAGTACGAGCAGCGGCTCCTGCACTCCGTACGGATCTACCGCGAGCTGCGCCAGCTCGCCACCAACCCCCTGATGTGCGGCCTGATATGCGCCCTGAACCGGGACCGGGCCGGCTCCCTCCCGAGCGGCCGCAAAGAGCTGTACGACGCCGCCCTGGAGATGCTGCTGCAGCGCCGCGACCCCGAACGGGACGTGCTGTACGCCGATGACGTGCGGCTCCAGCAGAGCACCCGGGAGCGGCTGCTCCAGAAGCTGGCGCACGCGATGCTGGAGGAGGACGCCTCGGAGCTGACCGCCGAGCGGGCGGTCGGCATCCTGGACGCCGCGCTGCCCGCGATGCCCGCCGCCCGCGCCCAGGGCGACGGCGCGAAGATCTTCCGGCATCTGCTGCACCGCACCGGCCTGCTGCGCGAACGCTCCGGCGAGTCGGTCGACTTCGTGCACCGCACCTTCCAGGACTACCTGGCGGCGAAGGAGATCGTGGCGCGCGGCCGGTTCCCCACGCTGGTGGACCACGCCCACCAGGCCGAGTGGGAGGAGGTCATCCGGATGTCCGCCGCGCATGCCCGCCCCGAGGAGTGCGCGCAGTTCCTGGAGCGGCTGCTCGCCCCCGCGCCCGGGCTGCGCCGCCCGCAGATCAATCACCGCAGGCTGATGGCCGCGGCCTGCCTGGAGCACGTCACCGAACTCGACCCGGCCGTCCAGCAGCTCGTCCACGACCGGACGAAGAACCTGGTCCGCCCGACCACCGAGCTGGCCGCGCGCGGTCTCGGCTGGGTCGGCCCCATCGTCCTGGAGCTGCTGCCCGACCCGGGGCAGGTCCCCGACGACCGGCAGGCGCTGCTGCTCGCGCTCACCGCGACCCGGGTCGAGGACGACGCGGCCATCGACTACCTGGCCCGCCTCCGGTCCCGTTCCGCCCTGCCGGTACGCACCGAACTCGCCCGGGGCTGGAGGAACTTCGACACCGAGCGGTACGCCCAGGAGATCATCGCCCACCTGGACCCGGACGGCCTGTACTTCCCGGTCGCCGACACCGCCGAGCTGGCGGCGCTGCGCGCTCTCGGCGGGCGGGCGCGCATCCAGGTGGCCGGCGTGATGCGCGCGGAGGAGCTGACGGAGGGTCTGCTGCCCGACCGGCTGACCCACCTGTGGCTCAACGCGGAGCTGCCGGACACGGACGTCTCCTGGCTCTCCCACTTCCCGCAACTGCGGGTCCTGCGGGTCAATCCGCGGCTCCCACGGGTACGAAACGTGCCCGACGGGGTGGAGATCACCGCGTAGTCGCAGCTCAGGACCCTGACTACTGCTCAGTAACCCAATCGTTGCCGTCCGGCCACTTGCTGGGGCAAGCATGCACGCGACAACTTTGGTGCCGTCAGGCATCCGCGCAGGCATGAGAGGAATCCAACCCCCCATGACCGAACAGACCGGACAGACCAGACAGACCCGGCGTACCTGGAAGCAGGCCGTCGGCACCGTGGCCGTCACCGCGGCGGCGCTCACCGTGGCGGTCACACCCGCCGGCGCCGCGACGCCCGAGGCGCCGGCCTCCGCCGTTTCGACCGCCGCCGTGACGAGTGCCGCCGCGGACGTCGACTACGACACCTGGCAGCGGGACTGCCGGGCCGTGATGGACGGCGCCCTGCCCTATCTCAAGGAGCGGATCGGCGACGCCCGGCCCGGCGAGAAGCAGGCGATCGTCCTCGACATCGACAACACCGCCCTGGAGACCGACTTCGGCTTCAGCTACCCGCAGCCCGCCAACCGGCCCGTCCTGGAAGCCGCCCGGTACGCCCAGGAGCGCGGCGTCGCACTGTTCTTCGTCACCGCCCGGCCGGGCATCATCGAACTGCCCACCGAGTGGAACCTCGCGCACGCCGGCTACGACTCCTCCGGCCTGCACGTGCGCGGCTTCCTCGACCTGTTCCGGGACGTAGCCGAGTACAAGACCGAGCAGCGGGCGAAGATCGAGTCGAAGGGCTACACGATCATCGCGAACATCGGCAACAGCGCCACCGACCTGTCGGGCGGGCACGCCGAGAAGACGTTCAAGCTGCCCGACTACGACGGCCAGTTGTCCTGACGCCGGATAGGCTCCCCTGGTCGACCGACCAGGGGAGCCTCAGGTGGAACCGACCGTACTCGGCGGGAAGTTGGCGTCCAGCCTGGTCGCCCCGCTGGTGAAGAAGCTCTTCGTGACCGGCGGCCCCGGCGCCGCACTGGTCGACCGGCCGGTCCGGCTGACCCGCCTGGTGTCCTTCAGGGGCGAGCAGCGCACCCTCGGCGAGAAGGAGGTGCGCGGGCTCGCGGGGCGACTGGTCGCCGACGCCCTGGACTCCCCCGGCGAACGCCCCTTCCCGCGCGACGAGGCGACCGCCGTCGCCGACGCCCTGGCCGCGCGGCTGCTGGCCCTCGGCGACCTGGACATGGACGACGTCCAGGCGGTGCGGCTGGGGCACCGGGAACTGGCCGCCCGGCTGCGGACCGCCGCCGGGCCCTGGGACGGCCTCTCCGCCGACGCGGGCCACTTCCTCGACTCGGCGACGGAGTGGGCCTGCCTGCACATCCTGGAGTTCTTCACCCGGCGCTCCACGTTCGTCGCCCGGACGCTGGTGGAGCAGACCCGCGGCCAGGCGGAGCTGATCGCCAAGGTCGACGAGCTGATCACCCGCGTCCCGCGCCCGGACGCCCGGGACACGGCGTTCGAGCGCCGGTATCTGCCGTACGCGGCCGAGCAGTACAACCACATCACCATCTACGGCATCGACCTGCGCGACTCCCCCGACAGGTGGCCGCTGGAGGTCGCCTACCTGAGCCTGGAGGCGACCGGCGACGAGGAGCGCACCGCCCTGCCGGGCGAGCGCGCCGAACCGGAGCACACCGTCCGCCTCGCCGCCGAGCACGCCCTGCGCACCCACGACCGCGTGCTGCTGCGCGGCGACGCCGGCTCCGGCAAGACGACCCTGGTGCAGTGGCTGGCGGTCACCGCCGCCCGGGACGGCGACCGGGTCCCGTACGTCCTGCCGTTGCGCACCCTCGTCCGGGCGGGCACGCTCCCGGCGCCCACCGCCTTCCTCACGGCCGTGGGATGCCCGCTCACCCCGCCCGAGGGCTGGGCCGAGCGGGTGCTGACGGCCGGCCGGGGCCTGGTCCTCGTCGACGGCCTGGACGAGATCCCCGCCGCCGAACGGCACCGCACCCGCGACTGGCTCCTCGCCCTGATCCGCGCCTACCCCGGCAACCGCTGGCTGCTCACCTCCCGCCCCAGCGCCGTACGCCCCGACTGGCTGGCCGGGGAGGGCTTCCGGGAGCTGGCCCTGACCCCGATGCGCCGGGCCGACGTCACGACCTTCGTGCGCCGCTGGCACACGGCCGCGCGCGCCCCCGAGTACGAGGCCCTGCTGCTCGACTCCCTGCACACCAAGCGCGACCTGGCCCGCCTCGCCACCAACCCCCTGATGTGCGGCCTGATCTGCGCCCTGCACCGGGAACGGCGGGGCTATCTCCCCACCGGCCGCAAGGAGTTGTACGACGCCGCCCTCACCATGCTGCTCGCCCGGCGGGACCGGGAGCGGGGCATGGAGGCCGTGGACCTGGGCGAGGAGGCCCAACTGGAGCTGCTCCAGCGGCTCGCGTACGCGCTGGTGCTGAGCGGGCGCACGGAGATGGACGTCGCCACGGCCGAGTCCATCGTGGAGCGCGCGCTGCCGTCGGTCGCCTCGGCGGCGGGACGGGGCGACGCGGCGACGGTCCTGCGGGAACTGCTGCTCCGCAGCGGCCTGCTCCGCCGTCCCACCGAGGGCACCCTGGACTTCGTCCACCGCACCTTCCAGGACTACCTGGGCGCCCGGTACGCGGTCGAGGAGGGCCACCTGGACGTCATCGCGGGCCATGCGGCCGACCCCCACTGGGAGGACGTGATCCGCATGGCGGTGGCCCACGCCCGCCCCGGTGAGCGGGCGGTCCTGCTGCGCCGGCTGCTCGCGGCGGACACCCCGCGCCTCACGCTGCTGGCCCTTGCCTGCCTGGAGTACGCCACCGCGCTGGACCCGACGGTGCGCGCGGAGGTGGAGGCCCGGGCGGGGACGCTGATTCCGCCGGGTTCGACGGAGGAGGCGAAGGCCCTCGCGGAGGCGGGTCCGCTGGTGCTGGAGCTGCTGCCGGGCCCGGAGGGGCTGTCGGACGCGGAGGCGCACGGGGTGACGGTGACGGCCTCGCTGCTGGCGGCGCACGAGCCGGCCGGCGCCCTGGCGGTGCTGCGCAGGTTCCGGGGCCACCCCTCACTCGACGTGCGGCGGCAGCTGGTCGGGACCTGGGACCGCTTCGAGCCGCGGGAGTACGCGACGGAGGTGCTGGACCACCTGGACCGGACGGCCCTCTTCCTGACCTGCCGGACCAAGGCCCAGCGCGAGGCGCTGCCCGCGATGGGACCGTGGACCCACCTCACGTTCCTCGGGGACCACCCGATCACCGGGATCACCGGGATCACCGACTGCGTGACGGAGCCGGGGGCGGTCGAGGAGCTGCAGCTCGTCAACAACACCGAGGTGACCGAGCTGGGTGACCTCTCGGCCTTCGCGTCCCTGCGGCTCCTGCTGGTCGACTGCCGGTCGGTCCGGGACCTGGGACCGCTCACCGCGCTGTCGCTCACGGCCCTGCTGATCAGCCGGACCGCCGCCGATCTCACCGGCCTCTCGGACCTGGCCTCGATCACCCATCTGACCGTGGCGCACCGGCTCCCCGGCACGCGGCTGACGGACTCCCTCCCCGCGGCCGCGCCCCTGAAGTACCTCTACCTCGGCGAGGACGCCGTCGCCGGTACCGGCCTTCGGGGTCTTTCCCACTGGGAGACGCTGCAAGCCCTGTACCTGTCCCCGAGCACGCGCCTCACCGCCGAGGACTGGGCGGAGATCCGGCGACTGCCGCAGCTCACCATCCTGTACCTGCACAGCTCCCTGTTCCCCGACAGCATCCGGACGATGCCCACGCTCCCGGGCGTCGACGACCTCAACCTCATCGCCCTGGACGGGGGCGAGGACGTCTCGGTCCTCGCGCCCCGCCTCCCCGACGTGCGCACGGTCGCACTCCAGGCCGCCCCCGGCGCCCGGCTCGACGGCGCGCGCCTCGCCACGCTCTTCCCCGACGCCGAGGTGACCCTGGAGTGAGGGCACCGGCATGACGAAAGGGGCTGCCCGGGACCGAAGTCCCGGGCAGCCCCTTTCTCGGCTCACCCCCGGAGGGCTAGGCCTCCTTGCTCAGGTTCGGCCCCGCGCCGCCGGCCGCCTGCTCGATCGGCGGGACGTCGGGCAGTGCCGACTTCTCCTCGCCGCGGAACGTGAAGGTCTGGGACTCGCCCTCGCCCTCCGTGTCCACGACCACGATGTGGCCCGGGCGCAGCTCGCCGAAGAGGATCTTCTCCGACAGCGTGTCCTCGACCTCGCGCTGGATCGTGCGACGCAGCGGCCGCGCGCCCAGCACCGGGTCGTAGCCCTTCTTGGACAGCAGCTCCTTGGCGGACTGGGAGAGCTCGATGCCCATGTCCCGGTCCTTGAGGCGCTCGTCGACCTTGCCGATCATCAGGTCGACGATCCGCAGGATGTCGTCCTGGCTGAGCTGCGGGAAGACGACCACGTCGTCGACGCGGTTGAGGAACTCGGGCCGGAAGTGCTGCTTCAGCTCGTCCTGGACCTTGTTCTTCATGCGCTCGTAGTTGGTCTTCTTGTCACCCGCGGCGGCGAAGCCGAGGTTGAAGCCCTTGGAGATGTCCCGCGTGCCGAGGTTGGTCGTCATGATGATGACCGTGTTCTTGAAGTCCACGACCCGGCCCTGGGAGTCGGTCAGGCGACCGTCCTCCAGGATCTGCAGCAGCGAGTTGAAGATGTCCGGGTGGGCCTTCTCGACCTCGTCGAAGAGGACGACGGAGAACGGCTTGCGGCGGACCTTCTCGGTCAGCTGGCCGCCCTCTTCGTAGCCCACGTAACCGGGGGGCGAACCGAAGAGACGCGACACCGTGTGCTTCTCGCTGAACTCCGACATGTCGAGGGAGATCAGCGCGTCCTCGTCACCGAAGAGGAACTCCGCGAGCGCCTTGGACAGCTCGGTCTTACCGACACCGGACGGACCGGCGAAGATGAACGAGCCACCCGGACGCTTCGGGTCCTTCAGACCGGCACGGGTACGGCGGATCGCCTTGGAGAGCGCCTTGACGGCGTCGACCTGGCCGATGACCCGCTTGTGGAGCTCGTCCTCCATGCGCAGTAGGCGCGAGGACTCCTCCTCCGTGAGCTTGAAGACCGGGATGCCGGTGGCGGTCGCGAGGACCTCGGCGATCAGCTCGCCGTCGACCTCGGCGACGACGTCCATGTCGCCGGCCTTCCACTCCTTCTCCCGCTTGGCCTTCGCGGCGAGGAGCTGCTTCTCCTTGTCGCGCAGGGACGCGGCCTTCTCGAAGTCCTGCGAGTCGATCGCGGACTCCTTGTCGCGGCGGACGCCGGCGATCTTCTCGTCGAACTCGCGCAGGTCCGGCGGCGCGGTCATCCGGCGGATCCGCATCCGGGAGCCGGCCTCGTCGATCAGGTCGATCGCCTTGTCCGGGAGGAAGCGGTCCGAGATGTAGCGGTCGGCGAGCGTGGCCGCCTGCACCAGGGCCTCGTCCGTGATCGAGACGCGGTGGTGCGCCTCGTACCGGTCACGGAGACCCTTGAGAATCTCGATCGTGTGCGGCAGCGACGGCTCCGCGACCTGGATGGGCTGGAAGCGGCGCTCCAGGGCCGCGTCCTTCTCCAGGTGCTTGCGGTACTCGTCCAGCGTGGTCGCACCGATGGTCTGCAGCTCACCGCGGGCCAGCATCGGCTTCAGGATCGACGCGGCGTCGATGGCGCCCTCGGCGGCACCCGCACCGACCAGCGTGTGCAGCTCGTCGATGAACAGGATGATGTCGCCGCGCGTGCGGATCTCCTTGAGCACCTTCTTCAGGCGCTCCTCGAAGTCACCGCGGTAGCGGGAGCCGGCCACCAGCGCGCCGAGGTCCAGGGTGTAGAGGTGCTTGTCCTTGAGGGTCTCGGGCACCTCGCCCTTGACGATGGCCTGCGCGAGGCCCTCGACGACGGCGGTCTTGCCGACGCCGGGCTCACCGATGAGCACCGGGTTGTTCTTGGTACGGCGGGACAGCACCTGCATGACCCGCTCGATCTCCTTCTCGCGCCCGATGACCGGGTCGAGCTTGGACTCGCGAGCGGCCTGGGTGAGGTTCCGGCCGAACTGGTCGAGAACCAGGGACGTGGAGGGCGTGCCCTCCGCAGGACCGCCGGCGGTGGCGGTCTCCTTGCCCTGGTAACCGGAGAGCAGCTGGATGACCTGCTGCCGCACCCGGTTGAGATCGGCGCCCAGCTTGACCAGGACCTGGGCGGCGACGCCCTCGCCCTCACGGATCAGGCCGAGCAGGATGTGCTCCGTGCCGATGTAGTTGTGACCCAGCTGGAGGGCCTCGCGGAGCGACAGCTCCAGGACCTTCTTGGCACGGGGGGTGAAGGGAATGTGACCCGACGGGGCCTGCTGGCCCTGCCCGATGATCTCCTCCACCTGCTGGCGGACCGCCTCGAGCGAAATCCCGAGGCTCTCAAGGGCCTTGGCGGCGACACCCTCACCCTCGTGGATCAGGCCCAGGAGGATGTGCTCGGTGCCGATGTAGTTGTGGTTGAGCATCCGGGCTTCTTCCTGAGCCAGGACGACAACCCGCCGCGCGCGGTCGGTGAACCTCTCGAACATCGTTAATCGCTCCTCAGAGCGGTCAGGCAGTAAGGGGAACTTCCCCTCCCTGTCCTTCCGCAGCTTAGTCCCGCAAGCGGGGACCGCTCATTCCAACTGCCGACACCGTCGATGGCCTCCTGACCCCTGACGCCGACATCTGCCACAACCCGATGGTGCGAGACGATGTTCCCGCAGGCCAGGCACTTACCCCACTCGCCAGTACGCCGATGGCGAACGCGAGACGGCCCGGGCTGCGTGTCGCCCCCTCCCACTAGGGATGTCTTACCCGCTGGGACTGACACTCCATGCCGCGTGCACCGGTTCCCTCCGCTACGGGCGAACAACCTTGCACCTCCCCGCACCCCCGCACGCCCCCATCGCCAGCACCCTGAGCAACAGCCTCGGTACCCAGCGTAACTTCAGCGTACTTTCGACCGTTGCGCTTGGCATGGTTGGCGCCCTGCCCCCGGTACCCGTCGTCCCTCCGGCCGCTCCCGGCCCTCCGGTCCCACCCGTTCCCCCGGCTCCCGCCGCGGTGCCGCCACCGCGTCGGTCGCTCGAGGCGGGCGGCGCGCGAGGGGAAGGGGCGCGGTGGGAAGGGGTGCGGTCCTGGTACGAGGACGTGCTCGGGTGGCCGACGGTGCCCGGAGTTCCGCCCCGGCTGCGCGTGGGCGTCCGCTTCGACGTCCTGGACGTCCCGGGCGAGGCCGGTCGCGCGGCGCTGGAGCGGCTCGGACCGACGGGCCCGGTGGCGGTCCAGGGCGAGCGGATGCTGCTGCTCGTGGCGGCGGGCGGCGCGGAGGAGGTGCCGGGGCTGCTGGAGTGGCTGGAGTGGGGGTCGCTGCCGCTCGATCTGACCGCGGTGGGCACGGGCGGCCTCGTGGACGCGCCCCTCGCGCCCGCCACCGGGCCGGGGTCCGGCCCTGACGGGCCGCGGGGGGCCGCCTTCTGGCTGCGGCCCCCGGAGCCGGGATGCGAGGTCGAGACCTCGCTGCCGACGCTGTCGGTCCTCGGGGACACCAAAAGCGCCCCGGATCTCGCACGGCTCGTCCGCACCCTGGCTACGCAGTGCCACCGGGTCCGGCTCGGCGCCGGGCGCGGCCGGTGACGGTGACGCGGGCGACGGCGCGGGCGGTGTCGCGGGCCGGGTGATCAGCCGTTGGCCTTCTCGTACGCCTCGCGGATGATCGCGGGAACACGACCGCGGTCGTTGACCTCGTAACCGTTCTCCTTCGCCCAGGCGCGGATCGCCGCGGTGTCCTGGCTGCCACCGGAAGAGGCGCGCGCCTTGCCGCGACCGCCCGAGGCACGGCCCCCGGTACGGCGGCCACCCTTGACGTAGGCGTCGAGAAGACCACGGAGCTTGTCCGCGTTGGCAGTGGTGAGATCGATCTCGTACGTCTTGCCGTCGAGTGCGAACGTCACGGTCTCGTCTGCCTCGCCGCCGTCGAGGTCATCGACAAGAAGGACCTGAACCTTCTGTGCCACCGGATTTCCTTTCATCGATAACGTGAGGGCCGGAGGTCCGTCGGCGTCCGCCGTATCGCCGTCCCTTGTTATATGCAGTACTGCACTACGCCGGAAAGCAAACCGCTTTTGCCGGAAAAACACAAACCCCCGACGGAGACCGGCAGCCCGACTCCGGGCCGGAAACATACGCGTTTCGGACATAGGGTCTGGCACTGTCCGGCGATCACAGATGCAGAAGCATCCGACTGTTACCCAAGGTGTTCGGTTTCACTCGTTCGAGACCGAGGAACTCCGCAACGCCCTCGTCATAGGAACGCAGCAGCTCCGCGTAGACATCGGTGTCGACCGGCGTCTCCCCGATCTCCACGAAGCCGTGCTTGACGAAGAAGTCCACTTCGAAGGTCAGACAGAAAACACGGCGAACACCGAGCCAGCGCGCCGTGTCCAGCAACTTCTCCAGCAAGTGATGTCCCACGCCGGCGCCCTTCAGGCCCGGCTTCACCGCGAGAGTGCGCACTTCCGCGAGGTCTTCCCACATCACGTGCAGGGCACCGCAGCCGACCACCTCGGCGTTGTCGTCCCGTTCCGCGACCCAGAACTCCTGGATGCTCTCGTAAAGCGTCACCATCGCTTTGTCGAGCAGGATACGGTCGCGGACGTACGCGTCGAGGAGCCGGCGTACGTCCGGGACATCCCTGGTACGGGCCCGCCGGACGGTGATGGCATTTGACATGTGGGGACGCTATCGCTCGCCGCCGTCCGGTACGGAGCCGGGGTTGGGCGCGGGGGTTTCGGGTCCCTGCACGATGCGGATGGCGTCTCTGAGGGCCTGCCGCTGTTCCTCGCTCATCATGCCGAAGAAGGCGATGAGGGCGGCGGCGGGGTTGTCGCTCTGCGACCACGCGTCGTTCATCAGCGCGGCGGCGTAGGCGGCGCGGGTGGAGACCGCCTCATATCGATAGGCCCGGCCTTCCGACTCGCGGCGGACCCAGCCCTTCTGATGGAGATTGTCCAAAACGGTCATCACGGTGGTGTACGCGATGGACCGTTCCTGTTGGAGGTCTTCCAGGACTTCTCGAACGGTCACGGGGCGGTTCCACTTCCACACCCTCGTCATGACCGCGTCTTCGAGTTCTCCCAATGGGCGAGGCACGCTCCGAACGATAGTGGGAGATCTCGCCGATCGCGTGCTGGACGTGCAGTTTTGCTGGCAAACGGGCACGGAAAGGGCGTACGGCTCCCGTGGTCGTGCGGGAGCCGTACGCGCGGTGAGGTCAGCCTTCGGCGTGGGAGGACTGCTGCCGGGCGCCCTCCGCCCGGGCGAGGGCGGCGTCCACGGCCGCGTCCTCCTTGGCCTTGTTGGCGCCGCCCTGGGTCTTCACGATCACCCGGATCAAGCCGATGAAGAACACGGCCATGACGGCCGGGGGCAGGAGCGCGGAGACGTAGTCCATGGACCCAGGGTAGCCAGGGGGCGTCAGCCGGCCGCGAGGTGGTGCCGTGAGCCGGGGGCGGGCGGGGCCGGCTTGCGGCGGGGGAAGACCTCGCCGGGGGTCGGGACGGGGCGTTTCGGGGTGGCGGGGGCCGGGGCCGGTCGGGGGGCCGGCTTCTGGGCGGGCTTCTGGGCGGGCTTGTCGGGCTGCTGGCCGCCGGGGAGGGCGTGCAGGTGGGTGCGGGCGGCGGGGAGCCTGACGGTGGGGGCGGTGGGGGCGGTGGGGGCGGTGGGGGGCGCCGGGGGTGCGCAGCGGGTCAACAGCGCGGCCGCGGTGGGGTTGCCGCGCAGGGCGCCGAGGGCGGCGAGGTCGTCCGCATGGGGGCGGTGGCCGGCGCCCAGGGCCTCGTCCAGCAGTGCGAGGTAGCCGCTGGCGGTACCGGGGAGGGCGGCGCGGTACCGGGCGAGGTCGGCCACCAGGAAGGCGCGTAGCCGGGCGCTCTCCCGCATCGCCTCGTCGAGCGACTCTGCGAGGCGGAGGCAGTCCTGGGCCTCCTCCGCCGAGACGGGACTGGGGTTCAGGGCACGGGCGAGAGCGCGCCGGAGCACACACAGCTCCTGAGCACCGAACGCCATGCCGCCGCGGGTTCCGTAGGGCGTGGGCATGTGGTGACGATACGCGCTAATCAGACAAACTCGGCATAGGGGACGGGTGTGGCGCGGCGGGATGCCACAGCCTCCGTAGCCGCGGGAGATGCGCCTCCCCCAGTGCCTGAACGGCCTGGGAGGTATCCCCAGGGGCGGCACGGGTGGGCGCGGCGGCATCCGGCCGGCGCCGGGCCGCGTCACCCACCCCCGGGCGCCCCTACAGGCGGGACACGTTGCGTTCGTACACCAGGCGGAGGCCGATCAGGGTCAGCCAGGGCTCGTGCTCGTCGATGACCGTGGCCTCGCCCAGCACCATCGGCGCGAGTCCGCCCGTCGCGATGACCGTGACGTCCTCGGGGTCGTCGGCCAGTTCGCGGGCCATGCGGTTGACGACGCCGTCCACCTGACCCGCGAAGCCGTAGACGATGCCCGACTGCATCGCCTCCACCGTGTTCTTGCCGATCACACTGCGCGGGCGGGCCACCTCGATCTTGCGGAGCTGGGCGCCCTTCACACCGAGCGCCTCGACCGAGATCTCGATGCCGGGGGCGATGACCCCGCCGACGTACTCCCCGCGCGCGCTGACCGCGTCGAACGTCGTCGCCGTACCGAAGTCCACGACGACCGCCGGGCCGCCGTACAGCTCGACGGCCGCGACGGCGTTGATGATGCGGTCGGCGCCGACCTCCTTGGGGTGGTCGGTAAGGATGGGGACGCCGGTCTTGACGCCCGGTTCGACCAGGACCGCGGGGACGTCGCCGTAGTAGCGGCGGGTGACCTCGCGCAGTTCGTGCAGGACCGAGGGGACCGTCGCGCAGATGGCGATGCCGTCGATGCCGTCGCCCAGCTCGTCGCCGAGGAGCGGGTGCATGCCCATCAGGCCCTGGAGGAGGACCGCCAGCTCGTCGGCCGTGCGGCGCGAGTCCGTGGAGATGCGCCAGTGCTCGACGATGTCCTCGCCGTCGAAGAGGCCCAGGACGGTGTGCGTGTTGCCTACGTCGATCGTCAGCAGCATGGCCCTACTCCGCCGCTCGCAGGTCCAGGCCGATGTCCAGGATCGGGGAGCTGTGGGTGAGGGCGCCCACGGCCAGGTAGTCGACGCCCGTGTCGGCGTACGCCTTGGCGTTGGTGAGGGTCAGGCGGCCCGAGGCCTCCAGGGCCGCCCGGCCGGCCACCAGGGCGACCGCCTCCTCGCACTCGGACGGGGTGAAGTTGTCCAGCAGGATCAGGTCGGCGCCCGCGTCCAGCACCTCGCGGAGCTGGTGCAGGGTGTCGACCTCGACCTCGATGGGGACCTCGGGGAAGCGTTCGCGGACGGCCTGGAAGGCCTGCGCGACGCCGCCCGCGGCCACCACGTGGTTGTCCTTGACCAGGGCCGCGTCCGACAGGGACATGCGGTGGTTGACACCGCCGCCGCAGCGGACGGCGAACTTCTCGAGGCCGCGCAGGCCGGGCGTCGTCTTGCGGGTGTCGCGGACCTCGGCCTTCGTGCCGTCCAGCGCGTCCGCCCACGCGCGCGTGGCCGTCGCGATGCCCGACATGCGGCACAGGAGGTTCAGCGCGCTGCGTTCGGCGGTGAGGATGTCGCGGGTGCGGGTGGTGACGGAGAGGAGCTTCTGTCCGGGCTCCACGCGGTCGCCGTCCTCGACGTGGCGTTCCACCTCGAACTCGTCCGTGCAGACGACCGAGAGGACCGCCTCGGCGACCCTGAGGCCCGCCACCGTGCCCGCCTCCCGCGCGGTGAAGTCGCCGGTGGCCACGGCCTCCTCGGGGATGGTCGCGACCGTCGTCACGTCCACGCCGCCCGCCAGGTCCTCCTGGACGGCGAGGTTCGCGATGTCCTCGACCTCCACCGGGTCCAGTCCGGAGTCCAGCAGGAGCGCCGCGAGGGCGGGGTCGAGGCCGCACTCCAGGTACGCGTCTTCGTCGGTTTCCGCGCCGCAGGCGCAGCCGTCGCCGCAGCCTCCGGACGAGGCGAGGGGAAGGTCGGGGGTGTTCACTGCTCTCACTGCTCCTGGGGACGCTGCGTCGGCCGGCGGCCGTGGACGGTCGGGGGGAATTCTGGCGTGTCCGTGGTGTGCACGGCGAGGGTGCGGTCCGGGTTCAGGCGTACGACGATGTGGCGGGCCCAGGCGGTGTCGTCGCGGTCCGGGTGGTCCTCGCGCCAGTGGCAGCCGCGCGTCTCCTCGCGCCGGGCCGCGGCGGCCACCAGGACGCGGGCCACGCACATGAGGTTGGTGGCCTCCCAGGTGTCGACGCCGGGCTCGGACGTCTTGCCGTGGTCCCGCAGGGCCTCGCGGGCCTCGGTGTGGAGGTGGTGCAGCCGGTCGGCGGCCCGGGTGAGGGAGTCCGCCGAGCGCAGGACGCCCGCGCCCTCGGTCATGATCCGCTGGATGGCGAGGCGGGACTCCGCGGGGAGCAGGGGGTGCGCCGGGTGGGCGGGGTGCGGGAGCGGGGCGGGCACGCGCGCGTGGAGGACGTCGTCCGCCTGGCCCGCCGCGATGTCGGTCGCGATGCGCTCGGCGTAGACCAGCCCTTCGAGGAGGGAGTTGGAGGCGAGGCGGTTGGCGCCGTGCACGCCGGTGCAGGCGACCTCGCCGCACGCGTAGAGGCCGGGGACCGTGGTGCGGCCCGCGGCGTCGGTGCGGACGCCGCCGGAGGCGTAGTGGGCGGCCGGGGCGACCGGGATCGGCTCGGTGACCGGGTCGATGCCGTGCGACCGGCAGGCGGCGAGGATCGTGGGGAAGCGGCTCTCCCACATGTCTGCCCCGAAGTGCCGGGCGTCCAGGTACATGTGCTCGGCGTCGCGCTCCAGCATGCGGCGCAGGATGCCCTTGGCGACGATGTCCCGGGGTGCGAGTTCCGCGAGTTCGTGCTGCCCCTCCATGAAGCGCACGCCGTCCGCGTCCACCAGGTGGGCGCCCTCACCGCGTACCGCCTCCGAGACCAGGGGCTGCTGGCCCTCCGCGTCCGGGCCGAGGAAGAGGACCGTGGGGTGGAACTGGACGAATTCGAGGTCGCTCACCTCGGCGCCCGCGCGGAGGGCGAGCGCGACGCCGTCGCCGGTCGAGACGGACGGGTTGGTCGTCGCCGAGAAGACCTGGCCCATGCCGCCGGTCGCCAGGACCACCGCGGGGGCGTGCACGGCCCCCACGCCGTCGTGCTGGCCCTCGCCCATCACGTGCAGGGTGACGCCCGCGGTGCGGCCCTCGGCGTCCGTGAGGAGGTCGAGCACCAGGGCGTTCTCGACGGTGCGCAGTCCACGCGCGCGTACCGCCTCGACCAGGGCGCGGGAGATCTCCGCGCCGGTGGCGTCGCCGCCGGCGTGCGCGATGCGGCGGCGGTGGTGACCGCCCTCCCGGGTGAGGGCCAGGCCGCCCTCGGTGGACTCGTCGAAGTGCGCGCCGGTCTCGATGAGGCGGCGTACGGCGTCGGGGCCCTCGGTGACCAGGATGCGGACCGCCTCCGGGTCGCACAGGCCCGCCCCGGCGACCAGGGTGTCGTCCAGGTGCTGCCCGGGGGTGTCGCCCTCGCCGAGGGCCGCGGCGATGCCGCCCTGGGCCCAGCGGGTGGAGCCGTCGTCGAGGCGGGCCTTGGTGACCACCACCGTGCGCAGTCCCGCCGCCTCGCAGCGCAGGGCCGCGGTGAGGCCCGCCACGCCGGAGCCGACGACCACCACGTCCGCGTCGAGGGCCCAGCCGGGTGCGGGGGCGTGCAGACGTATGCCTGTGCTGGTCACGAGGCGGCTCCGAAGGTGAGGGGGACGTTGTCGATCAGCCGGGTCGCGCCGACCCGGGCGGCGACGGCGAGGACGGCCTCGCCGGTGTGGTCGTCGTCGATCTCGGTGAAGTCGGCGGGGTCGACGAGGGCGAGGTAGTCCAGCTCCAGCGGCGGGGTGGCGCGGGCGGCGTCGTCCAGGACCAGGCGGGCGGCGGCCCGGACGGCCGTGGCGCTGCGCGGGGCGGACGTGGCGACGGCGTGGGCGTCGGCCGCCGCGCGGGACTCGCCCAGGGCGCTGAGGGCCTCGGCGCGGGCCTGGGTGGCCGGGACCTCGCGGGCACGCGCGCACAGCGCCTCCTGGGCGGCGTGCCGGTCCAGGCCCGCGAAGAGCGCCTGGGAGAGCGCGAGGGCCGTGCGGCGCTCCGGGGCGGAGAGGTAGCGGTTGCGGCTGGACAGGGCCAGGCCGTCCTCCTCGCGCACCGTGGGGACGCCGATGATCTCCACGCCGAAGTTGAGGTCGCGGACCATGCGGCGGATCAGCGCGAGCTGCTGGGCGTCCTTCTGGCCGTAGAGGGCCAGGTCCGGGCGGGTGAGGTGGAGCAGCTTGGCGACGACGGTGAGCATGCCGTCGAAGTGGCCGGGGCGGGAGGCGCCCTCCAGGCGTTCGCCCATCGGGCCCGCGGCGACGCGCACCTGGGGTTCGCCGCCGGGGTAGACCTCGTCGACGGAGGGGGCGAAGACGGCGTCCGCGCCCGCCCGCGCGGCGATCTCCAGGTCGGCGTCCAGGGTGCGCGGGTAGCGGTCCAGGTCCTCGCCTGCGCCGAACTGGAGCGGGTTGACGAAGACGGTGGCGACGACCTCGCCGTCCGGGCCGGCCAGGTCGCGCGCCGTGCGGATCAGGGTGGCGTGGCCCTCGTGCAGGGCGCCCATGGTCATCACGACGGCCCGGCGGCCGCGCCGCACACGCGCGTGGAGTTCGTCGGCGGTGCGCAGCAGGACGGGCGGGGTGGGGGTCATCGGGCGTCTCCCTCGGGGCCCTCGGGGCCGCTGGGTCCCTCGGGGCGGTCGGGGCCGGTGGGTCCCTCGTCGGGGCCGGTGGGTCCGTCGGGGCGGCCGGGCCCGGTGGGTCGTTCGGGGCCGGTGGGTTCTCCTCGGCCGTCGGAGCCGGCGGGTCCCTCGCGGCCGTCGGAGCCGGCGGGTCCCCCGGAGCGGTCAGAGCGGTCAGGCCCGGTCGGTCCCGCGGGGCCGTTGGGGCCCGGCCTTCCTTCGGCGAGTACCCCGAGCAGGTCCTCGGCCAGTTCGGCCTTCAGCAGCCCGTGGGCCAGCGCGCGGTCGGCCGTCGCGCGGGCCATCGCCAGGTAGCCGGCCACGGCCTGCGGCGCGTGCTCGCGCAGCTCCACGATGTGCGCGGCGACCGTGCCCGCGTCCCCGCGCGCGACGGGGCCGGTGAGGGCCGCGTCGCCGGAGCGCAGGGCGTTGTCGAGGGAGGCGCCCAGCAGGGGTCCGAGCATCCGGTCGGGGGCCGCCACGCCGGCCGTGCGCAGCAGCTCCATGGACTGGGCGACCAGGGTGACCAGGTGGTTGGCGCCCAGGGCGAGCGCCGCGTGGTAGAGCGGGCGCCGGTCCTCGGCAATCCACTCCGGCTCGCCGCCCATCTCGATGACCAGGGCCTCGGCGGCCAGCCGCAGCTCCTCGGGAGCGGTGACGCCGAAGGAGCAGCCGGCCAGCCGCTGGACGTCCACGGGAGTGCCGGTGAAGGTCATCGCCGGGTGCAGGGCGAGCGGCAGGGCGCCGGCCCGCAGCGCGGGGTCCAGGACCCTCGCGCCGTACCGTCCGGAGGTGTGCACCAGCAGTTGGCCCGGGCGCACGGCACCGGTCTCGGCGAGGCCGCTCACCAGGCCGGGCAGGGCGTCGTCGGGGACGGTCAGCAGGACCAGTTCGGCGCGCTGCAGGACCTCGGCTGGCGCCATGAGGGGCACGTCGGGAAGGAGTGCGGCGGCGCGCCGCCGGGAGGCGTCGGAGACCCCGGAGACGGCCACCGGGCGGTGCCCGGCGAGCTGGAGGGACGCGGCCAGCGCGGGGCCCACGCGTCCGGCGCCGACAACGCCTACGGTGAGCCGCGCGGGGCGGTCCTTGGGGTCTGGCTGTGGGGTTGTGTTCACGCGACGACGGCCTTCCCGTTCCAGTCCGCTCGGGGTACCGGACGATTTCTCGTCATGTTAACGCGATTGGTTCGGGCGGCGTTCGGTTGTCCACAGGCTGTGGGTTTCCACCCGCGCCCGCCGGCCGCGGCTCGCGGCGGTGCGCAAAACCCGGATGCCACCGCGCGGTGCCGCCCGGCATGATCCCGGCATGACTGACACCGTGGAGGAAAGTGGCGGACCGGCCGGGCAGGCGGCGCCCCCGGCGGAGCGGAACCGGCGGACGCGGGAGCGGCGGCTCGCCGTCCAGCGAACCGCCCGCCGGGTGCTGAACCGCCCCGGCCACCTGTACACCGTCCGCGAACGGCTGGCGCTGCTCGACGACGTCCAGGACCTCTACGACCTGGACGAGCCGGTGGACATGTACGGCAACGGCGTCGTCGAGGCCCTGGAGGAGCGGACCGCCCTGCTGCTCGGCCTCGAGGCCGCCGCCTTCTTCCCGACGGGCACGATGGCCCAGCAGGTGGCCCTGCGCTGCTGGGCCGGCCGCACCGGCGACCCGGCGGTCGCCCTGCACGGGCTCAGCCATCCCGAGGTGCACGAGCGGAACGCGTTCAGCCGGGTCAGCGGTCTGCGACCGGTGCGGGTGACCGGTGAACCCCGGCTGCCGACCGCGGCGGAGGTGCGCGACTTCGAGGAGCCCTTCGGGGCGCTGATGCTGGAGCTGCCCCTGAGGGACGCCGGTTACGTGCTGCCCACCTGGGAGGAGCTGACCGAGGTCGTCGCCGCGGCGCGGGAGCGGGACGCGGTGGTCCACTTCGACGGCGCCCGGCTGTGGGAGACCACCGTGCACTTCGGCCGGCCACTGCCGGAGATCGCGGGCCTCGCGGACAGCGTCTACGTGTCGTTCTACAAGTCGCTCGGCGGCTTCGGGGGCGCCGCGCTCGCCGGTCCGCGCACGCTGGTGGAGGAGGCGCGCGCCTGGCGGCACCGCTACGGTGGCGCCCTGTTCCAGCAGTTCCCCACCGCCCTGTCGGCGCTGGCGGGACTGGAGCGGACGCTGCCGCGACTGCCCGGACAGGTCGCGCACGCGCGCGTGGTGGCCGCCGCGCTGCGCGAGGGGTTCGCGGCGGCCGGCGTCCCTTGGGCGCGCGTGCAGCCCGAGGTTCCGCACACCCACGAGTTCCGGGTCTGGCTGCCGTACGACGCCGAAGTCCTGGGCGAGGCCGCGCTCCGGCAGGGCGAGGAGACCGGCGTCCTGCTGTTCGCCGGGGCCTGGGACCCCGCCGGGCCCGGGATCTCCGTCGCGGAGGTCGGCGTGGGGGCGGCCGGCCTGGAGTGGACGCCCGACGACGTGCGGGCGGCGGTCGCTGACTTCGTGGCCGCGCTGGAGGACTGAGCGGCGGTGCGGGTCAGCCCAGGGCGCGCGGCCGCCGGGACCGCCACCCGCGCAGCGCGCGCCGGAGGCGACCGCGGGCGGGGCGGCCGGCGAGCACGGCCCGGAACCGGCGGCGTTCGTGCCACTCGCGCACGACCCGCACGTCGTGGGTGCCGGGCGCGGGCGGGGCGGGCTCGCCGAGCCGCCGGGCGCGGTAGGTGTCGAGGAGGTACTGCTGCGTGATGCTCATGGCGGATCGCCTTCTCCCGGTGACGGGTCGCAGACATGGCGGTGGGAAGGGGCTCCGCGGCTGCCCCGGTGACCCCAGCCTGCTCCGGTCCCGCCCCGCCGTCGCGCCGATTGACGACCGCGGTCAATCGGCGGCGGAGTTGTCAGTGGCGGCGTGCACCATGGGGGCATGAGCGTGCGCATCGACATCGCGGGGCTGCGGCCGGAGAGGGTCTCCGTCGTGCCCTCCCCCCTGGCCGAGCTGGGCATGGCGCTGCACGCGCTGTCCGAGCCGGGGCACCACCCCGGTCTGCAGGGCTGGGCGACGGGCGTGACCGCCCGGCTCGACTCGCATCTGGCCGACCGGATGTGCGAGGCGGACTTCCTGTGGCGGACCACCTTCTCGGACCTGTTCATGCCGTTCGCCGGGGTGCCGGGCCGCAGCACGCTGCCCGGCACCACCCTCGCCGAGGACCTCGACCTGCTGGACAAGCTGTCCGACGAGCAGTTCGTGGACGCGGCCCTGGAGTTCACCTGCGCGCTGCCGTACAGCACCGGCGGGGTCTCCGCGCTCGCCGACGCCGAGGTGCGCCGGCGCGCCCTGGACCTGGCCGCCGCGCGGGGCCCGCAGCAGCTGCGTTTCAGCGAGCGGCTGCTGGTCGACCCGCCCCGGATCCGGGGCTGGCTGCGGCAGTTCGCGCACGACTGCGACGAGGCGTTCTTCGCGGAGGCCTGGTCCCGGCTGCACCACCAGCTCGCGGCGGACGCGCGGCTCAAGACGGACCTGCTGCGCCGCAAGGGCCTCGCCGAGGCGCTGGCCGCCGTCTCCCCGGCGGTGACGCTGGACGAGGGCGCCGCGCGGATCACGGTCGACAAGCTGGGCGACGGCCGCTCCGCGACGGCGGACGGCGGCCTGCTGCTCGTCCCGACCAGCCTGGGCTGGCCGCACCTGATGGTCCTGCACCGGCACGGCTGGCAGCCGGTGCTGCACTACCCGGTCGGCTCCCCGGAGATGGCCTCGCCGCCCTCGGTCGAGCAGCTCACGCTGCGGATGACCGCGCTGTCCCACCCCGTCCGGATGCGGATCTGCCGGTATCTGGCCCGCAGCGAGTACACCACCGGCGAGCTGGCACAGGTGCACGGCATGACGGCCCCCGAGATATCCCGGCACCTGGGCGTGCTGAAGAAGGCGGGGCTGATCACCACCCGCCGCCGCGGCCGGTACGTGCTGCACCAGCTGGACGTGACGGTGGTGGCCCGGCTGGGCAGCGACTTCCTGGAGGGGATACTCCGGTAGCCCGGCGCCGGGCGGCGGTGCACCGGCGGTGCGCGCGGACGGTCAGTCGGCCCGGATGTGCCGGATCCCGACGCCCGCCTGCCTGATCCGGGTGCGCAGCGCGCCCTCGTTGTTGGGCCTCAGGGTGAGTCCCGCCAGCACGGCGATCCGGTCGGCGGTCTTCGGCACGGTCGTGTGGTCCGTCCACAGGTGCTCGGCGAACTCCGCCTCGGCCAGCCGCTCCAGGCAGTGGTCGAGCCGGCCCTCGGCCCAGGTGTCGCGACGGGGCCCGGGACGCTTCCCACGGGCGTACCCGGCGTACTTGACGTACCCGATCAGGTGGCCGAGGCCGCGCTCGCGCAGCCGCCGCAGCACGGTCTCGCGCTCGGCGAGGAGGGTGAAGTGGCGTACGTCGTGGCCCAGTTCGCCCAGGCGGCCCACGGTCTCGGCGAAGTACCCGGAGTCGGTGACCGTCATCGGGGCGATCACCACCCCGTCGTGCTTCGTGAGCGCCAGGTCGAGGACCTCGACCACGCCCTGCCGCCAGGAGGCCAGATCCTGGAAGTCCCCCCGCAGTTCGGGCGGCAGCGTGCGGCGCAGCCCGAAGCCCACGTGCTCGGGGTCGCAGACGACGCTGCCCGGCAGCCGCCGATGTATCTCGTGCGCGGTCTGTGTCTTGCCGCCCCCGAAGGGGCCGTTGATCCACAGGAGCATGCGCAGACCCTACCGACGCGGGCGCACCGGCGGAGCCCCGTGCGCCGGTCCCCTCAGCCCTGTCCGCCGCCGGCCCGCACCAGCCCGGTCTCGTAGGCGAGCACCACGACCTGCACCCGGTCGCGCAGGTTCAGCTTGGTCAGGATGCGGCCCACGTGCGTCTTCACGGTCGCCTCCGACAGCACGAGGCGCGCCGCGATCTCCCCGTTGGACATGCCCTGCGCGACCAGCACCATGACCTCGCGCTCCCGGTCGGTGAGCCGATGGAGCTCCTTGTGCCGGGGCTCCTGGCCGGTGGCCGGCAGCATCGGCGCGAACCGGTCGAGGAGCCGGCGGGTGGTGGAGGGGGCGACGACCGCGTCGCCGCTGTGCACGGAGCGGATGGCGGCGAGCAGTTCGCCGGGCGGCACGTCCTTGAGCATGAAGCCGGAGGCGCCCGCCTTCAGCGCCGAGAAGGCGTACTCGTCGAGGTCGAAGGTGGTCAGGATCAGCACCTTGGGCGCGTCGGGGTCCACGCAGATCCGGGCGGTGGTCTCCACGCCGTCGAGCTTGGGCATCCGGACGTCCATGAGGACGACGTCCACGGCGGTCGAGCGCAGCACCTGGAGGGCCTCGACGCCGTCCCCCGCCTCCGCGACGACCTCCATGTCCGGCTGGGCCGCCAGCACCATCCGGAACCCGGTGCGCAGCAGCACCTGGTCGTCGACGAGCATTACGCGGATCGCCATCGGGGCCTCTTCCTTACAGGTGTCAACGCGGTACGTGCGTGCGGGGGCGGTCGTCAGTGTGCGGGTCTGAGCGGCAGCAGCGCACTGATGCGGAATCCTCCGCCCGGTCGCGGCCCCGCGTCCAGGGTCCCGCCGACCATGCCGATCCGCTCGCGCATCCCGATCAGGCCGTGGCCCTGGCCGTCGAAGCCGCCCTCCTCGTACAGCTCGTGCGGGGCGCCCTTGCCGTCGTCCTCGATGAGCAGCCCGAGTCCGTCGTCGAAGTAGACCAGGCGCACGCTCGCGCCCGCGTTGGGCCCGCCGTGCTTGCGCGTGTTGGTCAGCGCCTCCTGCACGATGCGGTACGCGGTCAGCTCGACGCCGCTGGGCAGCTGCCGCGGGGTGCCCTCGACCTTGAAGTCGACCGGCAGCCCGGAGGTCCTGCAGTGCTCGACGAGGTCCTCGATCTGCTGGACGTCGGGCTGCGGGACGTACTCGCCGGCCTCCTGGTGCTCGCCGGTGCGCAGCACGCCGAGCAGGCGGCGCATCTCGGCGAGCGCCTGCCGGCCGGTGGAGGAGATGGTCTCCAGGGCCTTCTTCGCCTGGTCGGGGGCCGCGTCCAGGACGTAGGCGGCGCCGTCGGCCTGGACCACCATGACGGACACGTTGTGCGCGACGACGTCGTGCAGCTCGCGGGCGATCCGGGCGCGTTCGGCGGCGACGGCGACCTTGGCCTGCGCCTCGCGCTCCTTCTCCAGCCGGGCGGCCCGCTCCTCCAGCTGCGCGAAGTAGGCGCGGCGGGTGCGGATGGAGTCGCCGAGCACCCAGGCGAGCGCGAAGGGCACCGCCTGGAAGACCGTTATGGCGATGTTGCTCCCTATCCCCAGCTCGTCGTCGGCCCAGCGCAGCTGGGCGAAGGGCGCGGCGCACAGCCCCACGGCGAGAGCGGTGCGGGAGGCCCAGCGGGCGCCGGTCGCGGCGACCGTGTAGACGATCACGAGGAAGGCGAAGTCGGACGGCATCGTGGAGACGTCCAGCGCCAGCTGCCCCACGCCGAGTGCGACGGCCAGCAGCAGCATCTTCTCCGGCATCCGCTGGCGCAGCGCGATCACGACGCTCAGCAGCACGGCGAAGGGGACGATCAGCGCCATGAGGTGCGTGCCCTCGCCCGACGTCCCCGGACCCGACACGGACACCAGGGAGACCCCGAGGACGACGAGGGCCCAGAAACTGTCGACCCCTGTCGGGTGTCGGCGGAGGAAATCGTAGAGGCGCTGCACGTAACCCAGCGTAGGGAAGCGGAATAGGTGCAGGGGTCAACCGGAGGGTCGATCCGTATCCGCCGCGCGTACTCCGCAAGGTGGAGGCCCCGCTCCTCTGTGCCCCTAGCCTGGGCCTGTGACAGCAGGGACGACAGGGGCCGAAGAGGTTCCAGAGGCGCACGGCGGGTGGCGTGGCTGGAGGGAGGCCGCGCAAGAGGCCCTGTACGGGCCCGCGGGGTTCTACCGGGCCGGTCCGGAGGGTCCGGCCGGGCACTTTCGCACGTCCGTCCACGCGTCGCCGCTCTTCGCGGCGGCGGTGGCACGGCTGCTGTGCCGGGTCGACGAGGCCCTGGGCCGGCCCGCCCCGCTGGCCTTCGTTGACATGGCGGCCGGACGGGGCGAACTGGTCACCGGCGTGCTGGCCGCGCTGCCCGCCGCCGTGTCGGCCCGCACGCGCGCGTACGCCGTCGAGGTCGCCGGGCCTCCCGAGGGTCTCGACCACCGGATCGAGTGGCTCGCCGAGGCGCCGCGCGGCGTCACCGGGCTGCTGTTCGCCAACGAGTGGCTGGACAACGTGCCGGTGGAGGTGGCGGAGGTGGACGCCGCGGGCGTGGCGCGGCGGGTGCTGGTCCGCGGGGACGGGACGGAGCGGCTCGGCGAACCGGTGGCCGGGGCGGACGCCGCGTGGCTGGCGCGGTGGTGGCCGCTGCCCGGCGAGGAGGGGCTGCGGGCCGAGATCGGGCTGCCCCGGGACACCGCCTGGGCGTCGGCCGTGGCGTCGCTGGACGCGGGGCTCGCGGTGGCCGCCGACTACGCGCACACCGTGGGCTCCCGCCCGCCGTTCGGGACGCTCACCGGCTTCCGGGCGGGGCGGGAGACGCGGCCGGTGCCGGACGGGTCGTGCGACATCACCGCGCATGTCGCGCTGGACGCGTGTGCGTCGGCCCACGCCGCGAGGTGCGCTCCGGATCGCACGCCCCCGGATGCCCTCGTACGCCCCCAGCGCGAGGCCCTTCGCGCCCTCGGGCTCACGGGCGCACGCCCCCCGCTCGCGCTGGCCTCCACCGACCCGGCGGCCTACGTGCGCGCCCTGACGCGCGCCTCGCAGGCGGCCGAACTGCTCGCTCCGGGCGGTCTCGGTGACTTCGGGTGGCTGCTCCAGCCGGTGGGCGCTGTGGACGCCGCCGCGCTACTTGTCGATGTCGCCGACGACGAAGAACAGTGACCCGAGGATCGCCACCATTTCCGCGACCAGCGTGCCGGGCAGCAGCTCGGTCAGCGCCTGGATGTTGTTGAACGAGGCCGAGCGCAGCTTCAGCCGGTACGGCGTCTTCTCGCCCTTGCTGACGAGGTAGTAGCCGTTGATGCCGAGCGGGTTCTCGGTCCACGCGTACGTGTGGCCCTCGGGCGCCTTCAGCACCTTGGGGAGGCGCTGGTTGACCGGCCCGGGCGCCAGCTCGGCCAGACGGTCCAGGCAGGCGTCGGCGAGGTCGAGGGCGTTGTGCGTCTGCTCCAGGAGGACCTCGAAGCGGGCGAGGCAGTCCCCCTCGGTGCGGGTGACGACCTTGAGGGTGTCCTGGAGTTCGCCGTAGGCGAGGTACGGCTCGTCGCGCCGCAGGTCGAAGTCGACGCCGGAGGCGCGGGCGATCGGCCCGCTGACGCCGTAGGCGTGCACGGCCCCGGGCGTCAGGGCACCCACCCCGCGCGTGCGCCCGCGGAAGATCTCGTTGCCGAGCACCAGGTCGTCGAAGACGTCCATGCGCGAGCGCACGGCGGCGACGGCGGCACGCGCGCGGCCGGTCCAGCCCGCCGGAAGGTCCTCCTTGAGGCCGCCGACGCGGTTGAACATGTAGTGCATACGCCCGCCGGAGACCTCCTCCATGACGTTCTGGAGGACCTCCCGCTCCCGGAAGGCGTAGAAGACCGGGGTGATCCCGCCCAGCTCCAGGGGGTACGACCCCAGGAACATCAGGTGGTTGAGCACCCGGTTCAGCTCCGCGAGCAGCGTCCGCGTCCACACCGCGCGCGTGGGGACCTCCATGCCGAGCATCCGCTCCACGGCGAGGACGACGCCCAGTTCGTTGGAGAACGCCGACAGCCAGTCGTGGCGGTTGGCGAGCACGATGATCTGCCGGTAGTCGCGGGCCTCGAAGAGCTTCTCCGCGCCGCGGTGCATGTAGCCGATCACGGGCTCGGCGCTGGTGATGCGCTCGCCGTCCAGGACGAGCCTGAGCCGCAGCACGCCGTGCGTGGAGGGATGCTGGGGCCCGATGTTGAGCACCATGTCGGTGCTCTCCGCGGCGCCGCCGATCCCGACCATGGTCTCCGTCGTAGGAGTCATGAACACAGTCTCCCCTACGTACGCTGGCCTCATGGAGACGGGGAGCCCTGACGACGCGGGCACGGCGGGGGCGACGGAGGCGGTGCGGGACGAGCCGGTGTGGACCGGCCTGCCGCCAGGACTGCTGCGCATGAGGCGGCTGTTGCTGGTGGTGTGGCTGGGGCTGCTGACACTCGCCGCGGGGCTGCTGCCCGGCCTGTTCCTCGGTGCCCCGTGGGCGGCTCTGGCGCTGCCGCCGCTGGCCCTGCTGGCCTGGGGCTGGGTGATGCTGGAGCGCAACTGGCGCTCCTGGCGGTACGCCGAGCGCGCCGACGACCTGCTGATCAGCCGGGGCGTGCTGTGGCGGGAGGAGACCGTGGTGCCCTACGGCCGGATGCAGCTGGTCGAGGTCACCTCCGGGCCGGTCGAGCGGCACTTCGGCCTGGCCAGCGTGCAACTGCACACGGCCGCCGCCGCGACCGACGCGACCATCCCCGGCCTCGACCCGGCCGAGGCGGAACGCCTGCGCGACCGCCTCACCGAGCTGGGCGAGGCCCGATCGGCGGGGCTGTGACCACGCCCGGGGCCGGCGGCGGCACCCAGGCCGGCGAGCACGGCCCGCCCCCGGGAGCGGACGGCGTCACCGAGCGCCGCCTGCATCCCGTCACACCGCTGCGCCGCGCGTGGGCACCGGTCGCCGTGATCGTCGGCTGGGCGGTGCACGACCCCGACCAGGCGCAGCGCCAGCTGACCCGGCTGACCACGACCCACCTCCTCATCGGCCTCGCCGTACTGATCCCGGCCGCCGGCCTCTACGGCTTCCTGACCTGGTGGTTCACCCACTACGCGGTGACCGACACGGAGCTGCGCATCCGCACCGGGCTGCTGTTCCGCCGTACCGCGCACATCCGCCTTGAACGCATCCAGGCCATCGACGTCACCCAGCCGCTGCTGGCCCGGGTCGCGGGGGTCGCCAAGCTCAAACTCGACGTCATAGGCACCGGCAAGAAGGACGAACTCGCCTTCCTGGGCGCCGGTGACGCCCGGGCGCTGCGGGCCGAGCTGCTCGCCCGCGCGGCCGGCTTCGCCCCCGAGACCGCGCACGAGGTCGGTGAGGCCCCCGCCCGGCAGCTGCTGCGCGTGCCGCCCGGTGTGCTGGCCGTCTCGCTGCTGCTGACCGGCGCGACCTGGGGCACGCTGCTCGCCGCCGTGGTCGTACCGACGCTGCTGTGGCTGGCCACCCACAACCTGTGGACGGTGCTGGCGACCGCCATCCCCCTGGTGGGCGCCGCGGGCGCGAGCAGCGCGGGCCGGTTCGTCGGGGAGTACGACTGGACCGTGGCCGAGTCCCAGGACGGGCTCCGCATCGACCACGGCCTGCTGGACCGGGCCCACGAGACGGTGCCGCCGGGCCGGGTGCAGACCGTGCGGATCGTGGAGCCGCTGCTGTGGCGGCGGCGCCGCTGGGTGCGGGTGGAGCTGGACGTGGCCGGCTCGTCGAACTCCGTGCTGCTGCCGGTCGCCCCGCGCGCGATCGCCGAGTCGGTCGTCGCGCGGGTGCTGCCCGGGGTGACCGTGCCGGCGGCTCCGGACCTGTCACGTCCGCCGCGGCGCGCGGCGCGGTGCAGGCCGCTGTGGTGGCGCGGCTACGGCCTCGCCGTCACCGACGCGGTCTTCGCCGCCCGGTACGGACTGCTGCGGCGCAGCCTGGCGCTGGTGCCGCACGCCAAGGTGCAGAGCGTCCGCCTGACCCAGGGGCCCTGGCAGCGGGCGCTGCGGCTGGCGGACGTACGGGTGGACACGGGGGCGAACAGGACCGTGACCGCGCGGCTGCGGGACGCCGACGAGGCGGCGCGGCTGCTGGACAGCCAGGCGGAACGGTCCCGGACCGGACGCCGGGACGCGCCACCGGACCGCTGGATGGCCTGAGCCGCCCCGAGCCCGCCCCTCGGGCTCAGGACACCGCGCTGCGCAGCCCCTGCATGTCGATCTGCTCGGTCTCGTCGTGTTCCGTCAGGTCGATCACCTGGCCGACCCCGCGGGACTCCTCGCCGGCCGGCTTGAAGGCGGCCTCCGCCTCGGCCTTGTGCAGGGCGAGGGCCTCCTGGCCGACCACGTCGGCGAGATCCTCGTTCTGGACGGTCTCCAGGGCGGTGTCGGAGGGCCCCGCGCCGTCCCCGGGCTCCTTGGTGCCGAAGAAGTCGAAGCCGCCCTCGACCGACGGACGCCGCGTCGGAGCCGCGGGTACGACGGCCACGGCGGTCGGCACCGTGAAGTGACCGTCGGCCCGACGGGTGGACTGGGCGGGCGGAGCGGGCCGCTCGTCGGCCTGCGTCGCCGGAGCGGCGGGGGCGGTGCTCTCGTGCCCGTCGGCCGCCTCGGGCTGCCCCTGCGCCTCGTCCTCCTGGCCCGCCTCGGGCGCCGTCGCGCTCTCGCCACCGCCGCTGCCGCCGTCGTCACCGCCGTCGCCGTCGTCGCCGCCGTCCTCCTCGTCGGAGGGGTCGCCGCCGTCGTCCCGGTCGCCACCGTCCGGGCCGTTCGGCGCGTCCTCGTCGAAGCGCGCGAGGGCCGCGTTGGCCCGGAGGAACAGCCGCGAGCCCGCGGGGGAGAAAACGGCCGGCGCCTCGTCCCTCGCGGCCTCGCCCGTGTCCTCGGCGGCCGGGACACCGTCCTCGTCGGTCGCCTCCTCGGCCGGTGCCGGTCGTGCCGCCGGCAGCGCGGGCGCCGACGGCACCGCCTCTATCTCCAGCAGGCGGCGGCCCTCCAGCGCCGTGGCACGCTCGGTCTCCGCCGTGGCGTAGCGCCGCAGCAGCGAGGCGTGCTCGTTGCGCAGCCCCGCCAGCTCGGTGCGCTTGGCCCGCAGCCGGTGCTCCAGCTTGACGCGCAGTTCGCGCGACTCCTCCAGGTCGGACTCCAGTTCGGCGACCCGCTCCTCGTACCGCCACTCGTCGCTCGCCCGCGCGCGCGTGAGGTCGGCGACGCGCCTGCCCGCCTGTGCGTCCCAGTGCCGCATGACGACCGCGCCGACGACGGCCGTCACCGCGGCGGCCGCGGCCAGCACACGGAGGATCATGGTCTCGCTGAACACCCAGGGGCCGAGGGCGCAGACGACGGAGACGCCTGCGATCGCCGACGGAGGAAGCAGCCTGTGCAGAGGCGGGGAATGGCGGTGACGTCCACGTGGCATGGCCAGAAACTTACCGCGCGTAGGCGAATCTTGGCGCCCCGCCCCGTAAAAACACGGTCGTCTCCGACGTGTTCACACGGCACCGGGATTCCACAAGCCCGCCGAGGGGCGAATTACCTCAAGATCATTCACGCCGGGCGCCCACCCAGCCGCTGACCGAGCCACTCCAGCGTCGCGGGAATCTCCCGCCGCCAGGTATTGAAGTTGTGCCCGCCGCTTTCCAGGATGATCGAAGAGATCCGGGTCGGCTTCCTGCTCTTGACCCGCTCGATGAACTTCAGCGTGTCCTTGTAGTTCGTCTCGCCCGACCTGCTGCTGGTCACGAGCAGGGAAGTGTCCGGCGCGGGCCTGTTCTTGAGATACCACCACAGATTCGCGTGGTTCTCCCGTTCCCTGTCGCCCTGGAAGAGATCACCGGTGGTGGGGTCGTTCGGCGCGTCGTAGTACGCGGAGAGCCCGGCCCCGGCGCCGAATACCTCGGGATGGTGCACGGCGAGTTTCAGCGCGCAGTAGCCGCCCGTCGAGTTGCCGACGACACCCCAGCTCCCGCGCCCCTCGGCCACGCGGTAGTGGGCGCCCACCGCCTCGGGAAGATCCTTCGCGAAGAACGTCTCCGTCCGGGGGCCGCCCGGCACGTCCACGCATTCCGTGTCCCGGGGCGGCGCGACCGTCGGCCGCAGCATCACCAGGATCATCGGCCGCATCCGTCCGGCCCGGGCCGACTCCAGTGCCGTGCGCGGATAGTGGAGCTTGTCCACCAGGGCCTCGGCGGTCCCCGGGTACCCGGTCAGGACGACGGCCGCGGGAAACGTACGGACGCGGTGCCGGGCCTGGAAGTACTCCGGCGGCAGATACACGTACGCGGGTGTCGCGATCCCCGTCGTACGCCCGACGACCTCGATCTCCTCGATCCGCCCGCCCGTCTCGGGCCTGCCCCCTCCCGCCTTCGTCACCCGTCTGTCCCCCACGACCCGCAGCGGCCCCGGGGAAGAACCGGCCGCGTGGTCCACGACCACGCCCCGGCCGTCCTCCCGGCCGAAGAGGTCGGCCCAGCTGCCGTAGAACCCGAAGGACTGGTTGGCCACCAGACCGACCGCCGCGAAGACGGCCAACTGGGTCGCGAACAGCAGGCCCACGCGCCCCAGCACCGCGCGTATGCCGCTGCGGGCCAGCCGCGGCCACAGCCACACCGTGCCGGCGAACAGCAGCACGCCGGCCAGTACCGCCAACGCCAGCACCTTGTCGCTCGTGAGACCCATGCCTTGGTACCTGCCTGCGCTTTCCGTGTGCCCGTTCGGGCAATCCGATCGAGGGGAGTGAACCTCTCCCTCCAAGACACCGTCCTAGAGGGCGCAATGTCGCCGGATGCCCGAAACGGGCCCGGATCCACGGTTACTCGCAGAACTACAGGTGCGATGTCTGTCAGGACAGATGAGGAAATGTCGGGTCGGGTTCCGGCAGGACCCACCCGCGTACGTCGACTGCCGCGCGGCCCTCGTCCGGAGAACGTGCCGCTCCTCGTCGGCCGCGCCTGCGCGCTCGTCGGCCTGCTGGACATCGCCGCCGGGGTCTTCCCGCGCTTCCGGCACAGCCGGATGCACGCCCTCGCCGAGGTACTGCCGGGCTCGTTCGGCCCGTTCGCAGCGGCCCTCTCCCTCAGCGCCGGCGTCCTGCTGCTCCTCCTCGCCCACGGCCTCAAACGCCGCAAGCGCCGGGCGTGGCGGGCCGCGGTGGCCCTCCTCCCGGTGGGCGCCGTCGCCCAGTTCGGCTACCGCCACTCGATCCTCGGCGTACTGATCTCCCTCGCGCTGCTCGCGCCCCTGCTGCGCCACCGCGACCAGTTCGCGGCCCTGCCCGACCCGCGCAGCCGCTGGCGGGCACTGGCCAACTTCGTCCTCATGGGGGCCGGTTCGCTCGCCCTCGGCCTCCTGATCGTCAACGCCCACCCGCACCGGATGATCGGCGCCCCGAGTCTGGCCGACCGCATCACCCACGTCCTGTACGGCCTGTTCGGCGTGGAGGGCCCGGTCGCCTACGCGGGCAACACCTCCTGGACGGTCGCCTTCTCCCTCGGCGCGCTCGGCCTGCTGACCGCCGTGACCACCATCTACCTGGCCTTCCGCCCCGAACACCCGGCGGCGCGCCTCACCGAGGAGGACGAGTCCCGCCTGCGCGCCCTCCTCGCCCGGCACGGCGGCCGCGACTCCCTCGGCCACTTCGCGCTCCGCCGCGACAAGGCGGTGGTCTTCTCCCCCAGCGGCAAGGCGGCCGTCACCTACCGCGTCGTCTCGGGCGTGATGCTGGCCAGTGGCGACCCGATCGGCGACGTCGAGGCGTGGCCGGGCGCGATCGAACGCTTCATGGACGAGGCGCGCGCCCACTCCTGGACACCGGCCGTGATGGGCTGTTCCGAGACCGGCGGTGAGGTGTGGACCCGCGAGACCGGGCTCGACGCGCTGGAACTGGGGGACGAGGCGGTGGTGGACGTCCCGGATTTCTCCCTCGCCGGCCGCGCGATGCGCAACGTACGCCAGATGGTCAAGCGCATCGAGCGGGCCGGTTACGAGACCCGGGTACGGCGCGTGGCTGACCTCCCCGACGCCGAACTGGACCGCGTCCGCCGCGCCGCGGACGCGTGGCGGGGCACCGACACCGAGCGCGGCTTCTCGATGGCCCTGGGCCGGGTCGGCGACCCGGCCGACGGCGACTGCCTGATCGCGACCGCGCACAAGCAGGACGCCGAGCCGGGCGAGTACGGCGATCTGAAGGCCGTCCTGCACTTCGTCCCGTGGGGCGGCGACGGGGTGTCCCTGGACCTCATGCGCCGCGACCGCGCGGCCGACCCCGGCATGAACGAGCTGCTGATCGTGGCCGCGCTCCAGGCGGCGCCGAAGCTGGGCATCGCGCGGGTCTCGCTGAACTTCGCGATGTTCCGCGCGGCGCTCGCGCGCGGCGAGAAGATCGGCGCGGGCCCGGTCCTGCGCGCCTGGCGCGGCCTGCTCGTGTTCCTGTCCCGCTGGTTCCAGATCGAGTCCCTGTACAAGTTCAACGCGAAGTTCCGCCCCCGCTGGGAGCCGCGCTTCGTGGTCTACCGCTCCTCGTCCGACCTCCCCCGCATCGGCTTCGCCGCGATGCAGGCCGAGGGCTTCGTCACCCTCACCCCACCCCTTCCCCCGTCCCTGCGCCGCCGCACAAGAGCCCGCCGCCCCTGCGCCCACGGGGACCCGCACGTGGCTTGACCGGGGTGGGTGTCGCGGGCCGGCGCCGGCCGGGGTGCCTCCCCCGCTCCCGTCTTCGCCCGAGCGGGGAGCCCCCACCGCGCTACGCGCACCCCACCCGACCGGCCACCGGCCGCCGCAGGCGTCCCACCCACTGGGCCTACGCTGAACACATGAGCAAGCAGACCGGCCCCCGCCGCCACCACCTGGCGGGCCTCACCGCATGGGACCGCTGCGCGGTCATGGGGGTCGTCAACGTGACCCCCGACTCCTTCTCCGACGGCGGTCGCTTCTTCGACACCACGGCCGCCATCAAGCGCGGCCTCGACCTGGTGGCCCAGGGCGCCGACCTCGTGGACGTCGGCGGCGAGTCCACCCGCCCCGGCGCCACCCGCGTCGACGAGGACGAGGAACTCCGCCGCGTGGTCCCCGTGGTCCGCGGCCTCGCCTCCGAGGGCGTCACGGTCTCCGTCGACACCATGCGCGCCTCGGTCGCCGCCCAGGCCCTCGCCTCGGGCGCCGCCCTCGTCAACGACGTCAGCGGCGGCCTGGCCGACCCCCGGATGATCCCGGTGGTCGCCGACGCCGCCGCCCCCTTCGTCGTCATGCACTGGCGCGGCCTCCTGGAGGCGGGCAACGTCAAGGGCGTCTACGAGGACGTGGTCACCGAGGTCGTCGACGAGCTGCGCGCACGCGTGGAGGCCGTCCTGGAGGGCGGCATCTCCCCCGACCGCGTCGTCGTCGACCCCGGCCTGGGCTTCTCCAAGGACGCCGAGCACGACCTGGTCCTCCTCGCCCACCTGGACCGCCTCCTGGGCCTCGGCCACCCCCTCCTCGTCGCCGCCTCCCGCAAACGGTTCCTCGGCCGCGTCCTCGCCGCCGGCCCCCAGGCCACCCCGCCCCCCGCGCGGGAGCGCGACGCGGCCACGGCCGCCGTCTCCGCCCTCGCCGCGCACGCCGGCGCGTGGGCCGTCCGCGTACACGAGGTCCGCGCCACGGCCGACGCCGTACGGGTCGCCCGCGCCGTCGAAGGAGCCCGGTGAACGCCCCGCACCTCGACGTCGAACAGGTCGAGTCCGCCAACACCGCCTTCTACGAGGCGCTGGAACAGGGCGATTTCGACAAGGTCTCCGCGTTCTGGCTCACCCCGTCCGACCTGGGAGTCGACGAGACGTACCACGACCCGGCCGACACCGGCGTGGTCTCCTGCGTGCACCCCGGCTGGCCGGTGCTCACCGGCCGCGGCGAGGTGCTCCGCTCCTACGCCCTGATCATGGCGAACACCGACTACATCCAGTTCTTCCTCACCGACGTCCACGTCTCCGTCACCGGCGACACCGCCCTGGTCACCTGTACCGAGAACATCCTCAGCGGCGGCCCCGCCCCGGACGGCGACGAGGAGCTGGGCCCGCTCGTCGGCCAGCTCGTGGTCGCCACGAACACGTTCCGGCGTACGCCCGCCGGCTGGAAGCTCTGGTCGCACCACGCCTCCCCCGTACTCGCGGAGACCGACGACGAGAGCGAGGACACACCTTCCTGACCGGAAGGGTCAAGAACGACAAGAAGTGGTTGGAATCACGGACCGCCGGGTATGGGCGGCTACCAACCCGTGATCCACCGGGACCGCCAGGGAAAACGCCGGGTGAAACCTCCCGGCCCCCGCCCGGTCCCACACCCCCCGTGGCCCGGCCCTGTAGGTGCTCGCGGGTAGATTCGACTGTGGCCGCCGTACCGCCCGCACGTGGTACGACCGGCCTCGACCGACGACTGCAGGAGTGATTCGCGTGGATCGTGTCGCGCTGCGCGGCCTCAAGGCCCGCGGGCACCACGGTGTGTTCCCCAAGGAACGCGAGGACGGCCAGACCTTCCTCGTCGACCTCGTCCTGGGCCTGGACACCCGGCCGGCCGCCGCCGACGACGACCTGGCGAAGACCGTGCACTACGGCATCGTGGCCGAGGAGGTCGTGGCCGTCGTGGAGGGCGAGCCCGTCAACCTCGTCGAGACGCTCGCCGAGCGCATCGCCCAGGTCTGTCTGAAGCACGAAGGGGTGCAGGAGGTCGAGGTCTGCGTCCACAAGCCGGACGCGCCGATCACCGTCCCCTTCGACGACGTGACCGTCACCATCATCCGGAGCCGTGTATGAGCGCCCCCTTCGCCAAGGGTCCCAGCGACCCGACCGTACAGCCGGTGCCCGCCTCCGTCATCGAGCAGGTCGACGCCGCGGACACGACGCTGTCCAACCCCAAGCGCGCCGTGATCGCACTCGGCGCCAACCTGGGCAACCGCCTGGAGACCCTCCAGGGCGCCATCGACGCCCTGGAGGACACGCCCGGCGTGCGCGTCAAAGGGGTGTCGCAGGTGTACGAGACGGAGCCGTGGGGCGTCGCCCCCGACAGCCAGCCGTCGTACTTCAACGCGGTCGTGGTCGTGAAGACCACCCTGCCCCCGTCCTCCCTGCTGGAGCGCGCGCACGCGGTCGAGGAGGCCTTCCACCGGGTCCGCGACGAGCACTGGGGCCCGCGCACCCTGGACGTCGACATCGTCGCCTACGCCGAGGTCGTCTCCGACGACCCGCAGCTCACCCTCCCCCACCCGCGTGCCCACGAACGCGCCTTCGTGCTCGCCCCCTGGCTCGACGTGGACCCCGAGGCCCGGCTGCCCGGAAAGGGCACCGTCGCCGACCTTCTGGACACCGTCACCCGCGACGGCGTCGCGCCCCGCGCCGACCTGGAACTCCGGCTGCCCGAGTAGTCGTTAAGGTCGACGAGATCACGACGACCGCTCAGGGACCGAAGGGACACCGGAACACCGTGAAAGAGCTGCGCATCAGGGTGCTGGCCGGCGTCTTCGTCGTCGCCGGTGTCCTGTCCTGGGCCGGCGCCCGCCTGTGGAACTCGGTGGGGACCCTGCCGAGCGTCCCCCTGGCCGCCCCGGTGGTCCTCGCCCTGATCGCGGTGATCCTGCTGGCCACGGCGCTCTCGCTCCGCGCCCGCCTCAAGGCGCAGCGGGAGCGCGTTCCGGGCGCCAAGGGCGTCGACCCGATGATGGCGGCCCGCGCGGTCGTCTTCGCCCAGGCCAGCGCCCTGGTGGCCGCCCTCGTCGCCGGTATGTACGGCGGTACGGGCGTCTTCCTGCTGGAGTACCTGGACATCCCGGCCCGCCGCGACCAGTCCATCTACGCCGGCCTCTCGGTGGTGGCGGGCATCGGCGTCATAGCGGCCGCGGTCTTCATGGAGCGGGTCTGCAAGCTCCCGGAGGACGAGGACGACGACCACCCGGGCGCGGCGACGGCGGCGTGACGCGCCTGGCTCACCAGGACTGACGGACCATGTGTCCGTTGACCAGGAATCCGGGGTGTGGGTCGAGCCGGTAGCTGTAGAGGGTGAACGCCTTGTTCACCGTGGTCCGCGGTCGCACCTCGTGGACCTGGGTCCAGCAGAACTCCCGCAGGTGCAGGGGGTGCCGTTCGGCTCGGAATGTACCTCGCGAAACCCAACTGTCGACCACCACAGAGACGGCAGCCCACTCGTACGCTCCGCGCCTGCACGCGCCCCTCGACAGCGTTCACCGTCTGCTTGCTGGGCAGGCCGTACCCCAACGCCATCCCCCTTGATCAGCGACTGACTCACTGATCAAGGGGGATACCGGGCACCACTGACAATCGGGTCAGCGCGCCAGTATCAGGCCCATGGCCTCGGCTCGGGTCGCAGCGTCCCGGAGCTGACCGCGCACCGCCGAGGTCGTGGTCTTGGCACCGGGCTTGCGAACCCCGCGTACCGACATGCACATGTGCTCGGCCTCGACGACGACGATCACACCACGGGCCTCCAGAATCTCCATAAGAGAGTCGGCGACTTGCGTGGTGAGTCGTTCCTGCACCTGCAGACGACGGGCGAAAACCTCAACCAGTCGCGCGAGCTTCGACAGGCCGGTGATCTTTCCGCTCTCCGCCGGAATGTACCCGATGTGCGCTACGCCATGAAACGGCAGCATGTGATGCTCGCACAGGCTGACGATTTCGATGTCCTTCACCAGGACCATCTCGTCGTGTCCGATGTCGAACGTCGTCGTCAGTACGTCCTCGGGCTCCTGCCCATGCCCGGCCAGGAGCTCCCGATACGCCCGCGCCACCCGCGCCGGCGTCTCCCGCAGGCCCTCGCGGTCCGGGTCCTCACCGACCGCGATGAGCAGTTCGCGTACGGCGTTCTCGGCACGCTTCTCGTCGAACTCGCCGATCTCGCCCTCGCCGTCCAACGTCACGGGGTCGGTCATCTGGTGCCTCGTTCCTGTGCGGTCCTGCGTTCGGCATGAAGAATGCCGCACCCCCCAAGGCTAGAACCTGGGGGGCGCGGCATACATTCCGGGCCTGGTGGGCCGTCGGGAGTGACCGGGTCAGCTCTCCGGACGGTCCTCCGGGGCGTGTTCCGGTGCCGGGGCGGGCTCCACCGTGGGGCTCTTGGTGGTGGAGATCGCCGCCGTCGCGCCGTTCGCTCCGTTCGTCAGGGCCAGCTCCTTGGGGGAGAGCACCGGCGGACGGGTCGAGGGCGTGCGGCGTGAGGAACCGGTCCAGGCGGGCCGGGCCGGACGCTTGACGATCTGGGCGAAGACCTCGGCGATCTCCTCCTTGCCCAGCGTCTCCTTCTCCAGCAGGGCGAGGACGAGGTTGTCGAGGACGTCGCGGTTCTCGACCAGGATCTCCCAGGCCTCGTTGTGCGCCGTCTCGATGAGCTTCTTGACCTCTTCGTCCACCAGCGCGGCGACCTCTTCCGAGTAGTCGCGCTGGTGGGCCATCTCACGCCCGAGGAACGGCTCGCTGTTGTCACCGCCGAACTTGATGGCACCGAGGCGCTCGGTCATGCCGTACTGCGTGACCATGGCACGGGCCACGCTGGTGGCCTTCTCGATGTCGTTGGCGGCGCCCGTCGTCGGGTCGTGGAAGACCAGTTCCTCGGCCGCGCGGCCGCCCAGCATGTAGGCGAGCTGGTCCAGCATCTCGTTGCGCGTGGTCGAGTACTTGTCCTCGTCCGGGAGCACCATCGTGTAACCGAGGGCCCGGCCTCTCGACAGGATCGTGATCTTGTGGACCGGGTCGGAGTTCGGTGAGGCCGCCGCGACCAGGGCGTGACCGCCCTCGTGGTACGCGGTGATCTTCTTCTCCTTGTCCGACATGATCCGGGTCCGCTTCTGCGGGCCCGCGACCACACGGTCGATCGCCTCGTCCAGCATCTGGTTGTCGACCAGCTTCTTGTCGCTGCGGGCCGTCAGCAGAGCGGCCTCGTTCAGCACGTTGGCCAGGTCGGCGCCGGTCATGCCGGGCGTACGGCGGGCGACGGCCGACAGGTCGACGTCGGGCGCGACCGGCTTGCCCTTCTGGTGGACCTTGAGGATCTCCAGCCGGCCCTGCATGTCCGGGCGGTCGACGGCGATCTGCCGGTCGAAGCGGCCGGGGCGCAGCAGCGCCGGGTCGAGGATGTCGGGCCGGTTGGTGGCGGCGATGAGGATCACGCCGCCCTTCACGTCGAAGCCGTCCATCTCGACGAGCAGCTGGTTCAGGGTCTGCTCGCGCTCGTCGTGGCCACCGCCGAGGCCGGCGCCGCGGTGGCGGCCGACCGCGTCGATCTCGTCGACGAAGACGATCGCCGGAGCGTTCGCCTTGGCCTGCTCGAACAGGTCACGCACTCGGGAGGCACCGACACCGACGAACATCTCGACGAAGTCGGAACCGGAGATCGAGTAGAACGGCACGCCCGCCTCGCCCGCGACGGCACGCGCGAGCAGGGTCTTGCCGGTGCCGGGCGGGCCGTACAGCAGCACGCCCTTGGGGATCTTGGCGCCGACGGCCTGGAACTTGGCCGGCTCCTGGAGGAACTCCTTGATCTCGTGGAGCTCCTCGACGGCCTCGTCCGAGCCGGCGACGTCGGAGAACGTCGTCTTGGGGGTGTCCTTGGTGATGAGCTTGGCCTTGGACTTGCCGAAGTTCATCACGCGGCTGCCGCCGCCCTGCATCTGATTCATCAGGAACAGGAAGACGACCACGATCAGGACGAACGGGAGCAGGGAGAGCAGAATGCCGACGAACGGGTTCTGCTTCGACGGCGACACCGTGTAGCCGTCGGAGATCTGCTTGTCCTGGTACTTGTTCTGCAGGGTGTTGGCGAGGGTCACGCCCTGGTCGCCGATGTAGCTCGCCTGGATCTTGGAGCTGCCCTCGACCTTTTGGCCGTCCTTGAGCTGGACCTTGATGGTCTGCTCGTCGCCGGTGGTCAGCTTGGCCGACTCGATCCTGTTGTCGTTGATCGCCTGGACGACCTGGCCCGTGTCCACCGTCTTGTAGCCGCCGGACGAGCCTACGACCTGCATCAACACGACCACGGCAAGGACGGCCAGCACGATCCACATGATTGGCCCACGGAAGTATCGCTTCACGTCCATCCACACGGAGCGGTGTCGCCCCGTCCCTCCTGCCATAGTGAGTTTGATAAGACAGTTCTTCTGACGGTACCCCAGCGCGGCGGCCCTCAGCCGCACGGGACCGCTGGCGTCCCGTCTGCATGCTCCAACGGCGCGGAGGCCTCCGGGGTTCCCGGTAGCCCCCCGATCGCCGTGCTGCCCGCCACCGGGGTGGGTCAGCCGCCGTAGACGTGGGGCGCGAGCGTACCGACGAACGGCAGGTTGCGGTACTTCTCGGCGTAATCGAGGCCATACCCCACGACGAACTCGTTGGGGATGTCGAAGCCGACCCATTCCACGTCGATGGCGACCTTCGCCGCGTCGGGCTTGCGCAGCAGCGTGCACACCTTGAGGGAGGCGGGCTCGCGCGAGCCGAGGTTGGAGATCAGCCAGGACAGGGTCAGGCCGGAGTCGATGATGTCCTCGACGATCAGGACGTGCTTGCCCTTGATGTCGGTGTCGAGGTCCTTGAGGATCCGCACCACGCCGGAGGACTGGGTGCCCGCGCCGTACGAGGACACGGCCATCCAGTCCATGGTGACGGGGGAGGACAGCGAGCGGGCGAGGTCGGCCATGACCATCACGGCGCCCTTGAGCACGCCCACGATGAGCAGGTCCTTGCCCGCGTACTCCGCGTCGATCTTCTCCGCCAGCTCGGCCAGCTTGGCGTCGATCTCTTCCTTGGTGATGAGTACCTTCTCGAGGTCGGCACCCATGTCGTTCGCGTCCACCCGCATCACTTTCGGTCGTCCAACCGGCCGTATTCAGCCTTGCCGAATCACCAGTCTGCCACCCTGCCGCTGGGCGACGACTTTGCCGGGGAGGTTGATGGCCCCCTGACCGCGCCAGCCGGTGATCAGCCGGTCGACTTCCTCGATGTGCCGGGCGAACAGGGCACCGGCGGGGGCGCCGGCCGCGATGGCGGCGCGGCGCAGGATCCGGCGGCGTACGGCGGGCGGCAGGGCGTAGAGCTTGGCGCACTCCAGCACGCCCGTGGCGTCGCGGACGCCCTCCTCGGCCTGGCGGGCCCAGGTGTCGAGGGCGTCGGCGTCGTCCCGGGAGAGCTGGGCGGTGCGGGCGAGGGCCTCGACGACGCCCTTGCCGAGGGCCTTCTCCAGGGCGGGCAGGCCCTCGTGGCGCAGTCGGGAGCGGGTGTACGCCGGGTCGGCGTTGTGCGGGTCGTCCCAGACCGGCAGGGACTGGACCATGCAGGCCTTGCGGGCGGTCTGCCGGTCGACCTGGAGGAAGGGGCGCCGGTAACGGCCGTCGGCCCCCGAGACCGCGGCCATCCCCGACAGGGAGCGGATGCCGGAGCCGCGGGCGAGGCCCAGCAGGACGGTCTCGGCCTGGTCGTCGCGGGTGTGGCCGAGCAGGACGGCGGCGGCGCCGTGGCGGGCCGCGGCGGCGTCCAGGGCGGCATAGCGTGCGTCGCGGGCGGCGGCTTCGGGGCCGCCCGCGCGGCCGACGCTGACGGCGATGGCCTCGACGGGGTCCAGGCCCAGTTCGCGCAGGCGCAGGACGACCTCTTCGGCGCGCAGGTCGGAGCCGTTCTGCAGGCCGTGGTCGACGGTGACGCCGCCGGCCCGGACGCCGAGCCGGGGGGCTTCGAAGGCGAGGGCGGAGGCGAGCGCCATGGAGTCGGCGCCGCCGGAGCAGGCCACGAGCACGAGCGGTGACGGCGGCCGCTCGGGTGTCGGTCCGGCGGCCGTCGCGGCGGGGACGCCGGCCGTGGTGTTCAGTTCGGTGAGGATGTCGTGGAGGACGCGGCGGACCGCCAGGCGTATCGCCGCGACCGCAGGATGGGGACCCATGTCCGGTGCCCTTCATGAAGTTTTCGGGGGGTGAGCCCGGGGTTCTGTCACGCAGAGTGTGTAGATGGTGACAGAAACGGGCCGTTCCCCGAGCATCGCACGCCTGTCGAGGGCTCACGGTCCCTCGGACGGGTGATTGGAGGGTCGTTCGCCTGCCGTCGGCCGGAATCGTTCACGCCGTTTGAGGAGGGCTCACGACTCCGGCTTGCGGTGCACCCGCGCGATCCAGTCCGCCGGTTTGGCGATCTCCGACTTGGTGGGGAGGGTGTTGGGCGACGTCCAGACGCGGTTGAAGCCGTCCATTCCGCACTCGTCGACCACGGCCCGTACGAAGCGCTCGCCGTCCCGGTACTGGCGGAGTTTGGCGTCCAGGCCGAGCAGCTTGCGCAGCGCCAGGTCGAGGCGGGAGGCGCCCTTGGCGCGGCGCTGCTGGAACTTCTCGCGGATCTCCGCGACGCTCGGCACGACCTCCGGGCCGACCCCGTCCATCACGAAGTCGGCGTGGCCCTCCAGCAGGGACATCACGGCGGTGAGGCGGCCGAGGACCTCCCGCTGGGCCGGGGTCTGCACCAGCTCCACCAGCGAGCGGCCACCGTCGTCCTCCTCCCCCTCGGGGCGGCCCCCGGCGAGGGTCTGGGCGGCCTCGCGGACCCGCTCCAGGACGGTCATGGGGTCGACGTCGGTCTCCGCCAGGAACGACTGGATTTCGCCCTCCAGGTGGTCGCGCAGCCAGGGCACGGCCGTGAACTGGGTGCGGTGCGTCTCCTCGTGCAGGCACACCCACAGGCGGAAGTCGTGCGGGTGGACGTCGAGTTCGCGTTCGACGTGCACGATGTTCGGCGCGACGAGGAGCAGCCGGCCGCCGCCGTCGGCACCGGCGGGGAGTTCCCGGGTGGCCGGGGCGAAGGTCTCGTACTGGCCGAGGACGCGGGAGGACAGGAACGACAGCAGCATGCCCAGTTCCACACCGGTGACCTTGCCGCCGACGGCGCCGAGGACCGCGTTGCCCGCGCCGTCGCCGCGCCGCTCCTGCAGCTTCTCCAGGAGGGGTTTGAGGATCTCGCGGAACCCGGCGACGTTCGCCCGGACCCAGCCGGGGCGGTCGACGACCAGGACGGGGGTGTCGTGGATCTCCTCGGTGGCCATACGGGTGTAACCCCGGACGTGTTCCTCGGAGGCCTTGGCATGGCGGCGGAGTTCCGCGACGACCGCCCTGGCCTCGTCGCGGCTCACCTCGGGGCCCGGCCGTACGAGCCGGGTCGCGGTCGCCACCGCGAGGTTCCAGTCGACCATGCCGGAATTTGCGCCGATGCTCGTCATGCGTCAACGGTACGGGAGCGCCGCCGTTGGGGGCAGGCTGTGCGGGGCGCAGGGGTGGGGGCCGTGCGCGTGGGCCGGCGCAGGATCCCGGCGAACCCCGGTCACCCGCAGCCGCAGGACGCCAGGCCCGTCGCCGCCCGGTCCAGGGTCGACTGGGCCGCCTGGGGGTCGGACGTCCCGTGCGCCATGAAGGCGAAGCCCAGCAGGCGGCCGTCGGCGGTGACGACGGTGCCGGCGAGGGTGTTCACGCCCGTCAGCGTGCCGGTCTTGGCGCGGACGACGCCCGCTGCGCCGTCCGAGTAACGACTGGCCAGGGTGCCGGTGAAGCCGGCCACGGGGAGGCCGGTGAGGACCGGGCGGAGCTGGGGGCGGGCCGGGTCGGCCGCCTCGGCGAGCAGGGCGGTGAGCAGGTCGGCGCTGACCAGGTCGGTGCGGTCCAGGCCGCTGCCGTCGCGGAGCGCGGCGCCGTCCACCGGCAGGCCGAGCCGCTTCAGCCGGTCCTTCATGGCGGCGGACGCCCCGTCGAAGTCGGCGGGCCTGCCGCCGGCCACGGCGGTGTGGCGGGCCAGGGCCTCGGCGAGGTCGTTGTCGCTGTTCGTCAGCATCCGCTCGACCAGGACGGACAGCGGCGGCGAGGACACCGTGGCGAGGGTGTCGGCGCGGTCGGTGGCCTTGGAGGGGCCGGGGGCCGAGGCGGTGATGCCGTGCTGCTTCAGGAACCCGGCGAAGGCGCGGGCCGCGTGGGCGGCCGGGTCGGCCTCGCGCTCGGCGGGTCCGCTGGTGGAGTCGTCCGTCCGGGCCTCGTCGGCCATCAGGGCGGTGACGCGGGCGAGGTTCTCGTTGACCCCGATCGGGTGCATTTCGTCACCGGCGTAGAGCGTCGTGTCGTACGACAGCGTCACCTTGCGCAGGTCCCGCTTCTTCAGGGCGGCTGCGGTCTTCTCGGCCAGGGCGCGCAGGCTGGCGAGGCCCTTGGCGTCCGCACGCGCGGTGAGCGTCGGGTCGCCGCCGCCGACCAGGACGACTTCGCCGGTGTCGGCCTCCAGGGCGGTGCGGGTGGTGAGGCGGTGGTCGGGGCCGAGGGCGGTGAGCGCGGCGACCGCGGTGGCGATCTTGGTGGTGGAGGCGGGCGTGAGGGGCACGTCGCCGCCGAGGCCGTACAGGCGCTTGCCGGTGGTGAGGTCGACGACCGACGCGGCGCGGTCGGTGCCGAGCGCCGGGTCGTCCAGGAGCGGCTTGAGGAGGTCCGCGAGGGCCTCGCCGCCCGGGGCCGCCTTGACGCCGCCCGGGGTGGTGGCGCCGCCGAGGCCGGCCAGCACGGCTCCGGCGCTGGGCGCGGGACGGGGCGTCCCGGCCGCGGTGCCGGAGCCGCCGGACCCGCGATCGTGATCTGCGCCACCCGTGTGCTCCAGTGCGACGGCCCGGTCCCGCTCGGCCGTACGCTGACCCGTGGAGTCCCAGGGGCCGGCGGCGGTCACCACACCGGCGGCGAGAGCCAGCCCGGCGGTGGCGGCACCGGCGGTGTACTGCCAGGTCTTCGGCCTCGTGATCCGGGCGAGCCGCGGTCCCGTGGCCCGCGTGAACCGCGCGATCCGCGGTCCGGCGGCCCGGCCGAGGCGCGCCAGACGGGGTCGTACGGCGCCCGCGGCCCGCACCAGGTGCGGCCTCGCGGACCGCCAAGGCCTCAGCTCTGGCACCATCACCAGCCCCTTTCGCGATCACACACCGGCGTGAGGGACACTTAACCACCAGAACTATGTACTGATCATGGAGGAGCGTCCGGTGGAGTTCGACGTCACGATCGAGATCCCGAAGGGTTCGCGGAACAAGTACGAGGTGGACCACGAGACCGGTCGTATCCGCCTGGACCGCCGCCTCTTCACCTCGACCGCCTACCCGACCGACTACGGCTTCGTGGAGAACACCCTCGGCGAGGACGGCGACCCGCTGGACGCGCTGGTCATCCTGGACGAGCCGACCTTCCCGGGCTGCCTCATCCGCTGCCGCGCGATCGGCATGTTCCGGATGACGGACGAGGCCGGCGGCGACGACAAGCTGCTGTGCGTGCCGTCGACCGACCCGCGCGTGGAGCACCTGCGGGACATCCACCACGTGTCGGAGTTCGACCGCCTGGAGATCCAGCACTTCTTCGAGGTCTACAAGGACCTGGAGCCCGGCAAGTCCGTCGAGGGCGCCAACTGGGTGGGCCGGACCGACGCCGAGATCGAGATCGAGCGGTCCTACAAGCGCTTCAAGGAGCAGGGCGGCCACTGAGCGGCTTCCCTCCCGTAACGGGCCGCACGCCACCCGCGTGCGGCCCGTTCGCGTGCGAGTGCGCATACTGAGATCAACAGGAGGGTGAGTACGTACCAGGGAGCGTTGCGCAGGTGACCGAGGAGGACCGCAAGCCGCAGTCGGACGAGGCCCACAGCGCCTTCCGGCAGCCGGGCGGGATCGCTGCGTCGATCGACGACGAGTCGTCGACGACGTCCGAGTTCGAGATCCCGCAGGGACTGGCCGTCCCGCGGCACACCGGCACGGAGTCCGAGACGACCTCGGAGTTCTCGCTGCCGGACGGCCTGGAGGCGCCCACGGCCACGCCCGCGGACGCCGAGGGGTCGGCGTTCACGACGCCGAGCACCTACCACGCGTGGACCGCGCCGACCGCGTTCACACCGGCGAGCGGATTCCCGGCGGTGAACCTGGCGGACGTGCCCTGGCAGGACCGGATGCGGGCCATGCTGCGCATGCCGGTGGCCGAGCGGCCCGCGCCCGAGCCCTCGCAGAAGCACGACGACGAGACCGGCCCCGCCGTGCCGCGCGTGCTCGACCTGACGCTGCGTATCGGGGAGCTGCTGCTGGCGGGCGGTGAGGGCGCCGAGGACGTGGAGGCGGCGATGTTCGCCGTCTGCCGGTCCTACGGCCTGGACCGCTGCGAGCCGAACGTCACCTTCACCCTGCTGTCGATCTCCCACCAGCCGTCCCTGGTCGAGGACCCGGTGACGGCGTCGCGGACGGTACGCCGCCGCGGCACCGACTACACCCGGCTCGCCGCCGTGTTCCAGCTGGTGGACGACCTCTCGGACCCGGAGACCAGCATCTCCCTGGAGGAGGCCTACCGGCGCCTCGCGGAGATCAGGCGCAACCGGCACCCGTACCCGACCTGGGTATTGAGCACGGCGAGCGGTCTGCTCGCGGGCGGGGCCTCACTGCTCGTCGGCGGTGACGCGATCGTGTTCTTCGCGGCGATGATCGGCGCGATTCTCGGAGACCGGCTGGCCTGGCTGTGCGCCGGGCGCGGGCTGCCGGAGTTCTACCAGTTCGCGGTGGCCGCGATGCCGCCGGCCGCGATCGGCATCGCGCTGACGCTGACCCACGTCGACGTGAAGGCGTCCGCGGTGATCACCGGTGGGCTGTTCGCGCTGCTGCCGGGGCGGGCGCTGGTCGCGGGTGTGCAGGACGGTCTGACCGGTTTCTACATCACCGCCGCGGCGCGCCTGCTGGAGGTCATGTACTTCTTCGTCAGCATCGTCGCCGGGGTGCTGGTGGTGCTGTACTTCGGCGTCCAGCTGGGGGCCAACCTCAACCCGGACGCCGAGCTGGGCACCGGCGACGACCCGTTCGTGCAGATCTTCGCCTCGATGCTGCTGTCGCTGGCCTTCGCGATCCTGCTCCAGCAGGAACGATCCACCGTGCTCGCGGTGACCCTGAACGGCGGCGTCGCCTGGTGCGTGTACGGCGCCATGCACTACGCCGGGGACATCTCGCCGGTGGCCTCCACGGCCGCCGCGGCGGGGCTGGTGGGTCTCTTCGGGCAGCTGATGTCCCGGTACCGGTTCGCGTCGGCGCTGCCGTACACGACCGCGGCGATCGGGCCGCTGCTGCCCGGTTCCGCGACGTACTTCGGGCTGCTGGCGATCGCCCAGAGCGAGGTCGACAACGGGCTGCTGTCGCTGTCCAAGGCGGTGGCGCTGGCGATGGCGATCGCGATCGGGGTGAACCTCGGTGGGGAGATCTCGCGGCTGTTCCTGAAGGTGCCGGGCGCGGCGAGTGCCGCGGGACGCCGGGCGGCCAAGCGGACGCGCGGGTTCTGACGCGGGGCGCCTACGGGGCGGATGGTGCTGTTCCCTGGCGGGCGCGGGTGCGTGGTGGCTTGTCGCGCCCACGCGGCGGAGCCGCACATCGATACGGCCCCGCGCCCCTTGGGTGGGTTCAGCGGCCCTGGTTGTACGGGTACTGGTCGTTGTAGTTCTGCGGGTACTGCTGGGCGTACGGCTGCTGGTACTGCTGGGGCTGCTCGTACGGGTCGACGCGGCGGAGCTGGGTCGTGGCGTCGTCCATGACCGGGTACTGGGGCTGCTGGTGCTGCTGGGGCGGCGTGGGGGCGGTCGCCGCGGCCTGCTTCTTCTTCCTGCGCTCGCGCAGGTACTCGACGGCGATCGGGACGACCGAGACGACGACGATCAGGACGAGGATCGGCTCGACGTTGGTGCGGATGAACTCGATCTGGCCGAGCCAGTAGCCCGCGAGGGTGACGCCGGTGCCCCAGGCCACGCCGCCGATGACGTTGTACGTGAGGAACGTGCGGTACTTCATGCGGCCGGCGCCCGCCACGATGGGCGCGAAGGTGCGCACGATCGGCACGAAGCGGGCCAGGACGATCGCCTTGGGGCCGTACTTCTCCATGAACTCGTGCGCCTTCTCCAGGTTCTCCTTCTTGAAGAGCTTGGAGTTGGGGCGGTTGAAGAGCTTGGGGCCGAGGAACTTGCCGATCATGTAGCCCACCTGGTCGCCGATGACGGCGGCCAGCACGATCAGGGCGCACACCAGCCACAGCGGCTGGCTGATGTACTCGCCCTGGGCGACGAAGAGGCCCGCGGTGAACAGCAGCGAGTCGCCGGGCAGGAACGCGAAGAGTCCGGACTCGGCGAAGACGATGAGCAGGATGCCCGGCAGAGCGAACGTCTCGATCAGGTAGTCCGGGCTGAGCCACTCGGGGCCGAGCGCAAGGGTGGTCACGGGATGTGGCTCCTGCTGCTGGGGGGAGGCGGGCTGGACCTGGCTGCCCAAACGTATAACGCAGCCGCGGTGTCCCAGGTTCCACCGGGTTCTCGGGGTGCACTTCGGCCTTCCGGGGGAAGCCGGGGAACCATGGGTATTGAAGAATACGGCGGCGGACAGAGTCCCCAGTCCGATGTGCTCGTCGTGACCACGAACGACCTGCCGGGCCACCGGGTCCAGGAGGTGCTGGGCGAGGTCTTCGGGCTGACCGTGCGCTCCCGGCACCTGGGGAGCCAGATCGGGGCCGGGCTGAAGTCGATGGTCGGCGGTGAGCTGCGCGGACTCACCAAGACGCTGGTCGAGACCCGCAACGAGGCGATGAGCGGCTGGTCGAGCAGGCACGCACGCGGGGGGCCAACGCGGTACTGGCCTTCCGCTTCGACGTGACCACGGCCGCTGACGTGGGCACCGAGGTGTGCGCGTACGGGACGGCGGTGGTCGTGGCCCGGGAGTGAGACCCGGGCCACGACCACCGCTCAGGGGGTGTGGCGGACGGCGTTCGCGAGGATCGCGTCGCGCATGTAGGCGGCGAGGCCCGGCCTGGCGGTGTCGATGTTCCGCGTGAACCGTTCGTCCGAGACGTACATCTCGCCCAGGCAGGTGTGCATCTCGTACCCGCAGTCGTAGTGGTTGCGGGCGATCCCCTGCCGGTGGTCCTCGGCCACGTCCATGGCCGCCTCGGAGTCGGCGGGCTCACCGGCGTCCATCAGGGCGACGAAGCGCCGGGTGAGGTCGTCGGCCTCGTCCTGGAGGCGCTGCCAGTCCTCCTTGGTGTACGAGGCGGTCTTCTCCTTCGACTGGCGGTAGGCGTCGGTGTGGCCCCAGCGTTCCTTGACCTCCTCCTCGTACTGGTCGGGGTCGAAGTCGCCGAAGACCTCGAACTTCTCCTCCGGCGTGAGGTTGATTCCCATGCTGCGTGCCTCCATGGCCTGCTCCACGGCCGCCGCCATCTTCTCCAGCCTCTCGATCCGGGCGGTCAGCAGCTCGTGCTGGCGGCGCAGGTGCGCGCGCGGGTCCGCGGCCGGGTCGTCGAGCAGGGCGGCGACCTCGTCGAGCGGGAAGCCGAGCTCTCGGTAGAACAGGATCTGCTGCAGCCGGTCGAGGTCGGCGTCGTTGTAGCGCCGGTGGCCCGCGTGGCTGCGCTCGCCGGGTACGAGCAGACCGATGTCGTCGTAGTGGTGCAGGGTGCGCACCGTCACCGCGGCGAAGCCCGCGACCTGTCCCACGGAGTAGCTCACTTCCGCTCCCTTCTCTGACGCCGTCCACGCTGCCGCCTCACGTGACGTGAGGTGCAAGTCCGGGTGCGGGGTCCCCGGGCCGGATCTACCGTCGGTTGCATGCCACTGCATCACGGGCCCCACCCGCCGCAGGACGACGACCGCGCCCGGCGCCGGCTCGCCGTGAACCCCTTCCACGGTCAGGCGAACCCGACCGGAGGTATGACCGAGGCACCGCCCACGCACCGCCTCCCCGCCGCCCCGCTGCCGCCGGAGAGCGCGTACCGGCTGGTCCACGACGAGCTGATGCTGGACGGCAACGCGCGGCTGAACCTGGCCACCTTCGTCACCACCTGGATGGAGCCGCAGGCCGGGGTGCTGATGAGCGAGTGCCGGGACAAGAACATGATCGACAAGGACGAGTACCCGCGCACCGCCGAGCTGGAGCGGCGCTGCGTGGCGATGCTCGCCGACCTGTGGCACGCACCCGACCCGTCGACGACCGTGGGCTGCTCGACGACCGGGTCGAGCGAGGCGTGCATGCTCGCCGGGATGGCGCTGAAGCGGCGCTGGGCGCTGCGCAACGCCGACCGGTATCCGGCGGCGCGGCCCAATCTGGTGATGGGCGTGAACGTCCAGGTCTGCTGGGACAAGTTCTGCAACTTCTGGGAGGTGGAGGCCCGGCAGGTGCCCATGGAGGGCGACCGCTTCCACCTCGATCCGCGGGCCGCCGCCGAGTTGTGCGACGAGAACACGATCGGTGTCGTCGGCGTCCTGGGCTCCACCTTCGACGGTTCCTACGAGCCGATCGCCGACCTGTGCGCCGCCCTGGACGCCCTCCAGGAGCGCACCGGCCTCGATGTGCCGGTGCACGTCGACGGGGCGTCGGGCGCCATGGTCGCGCCGTTCCTCGACGAGGACCTGGTATGGGACTTCCGGCTGCCGAGGGTCGCCTCGATCAACACCTCGGGGCACAAGTACGGGCTGGTGTACCCGGGCGTCGGCTGGGCGCTGTGGCGGGACTCGGCCGCGCTGCCCGAGGAGCTGGTGTTCCGCGTGAACTACCTGGGCGGCGACATGCCGACCTTCGCGCTGAACTTCTCCCGGCCCGGCGCGCAGGTGGTGGCGCAGTACTACACCTTCCTGCGGCTGGGCCGGGAGGGTTACCAGGCGGTGCAGCAGACCGCGCGGGACACCGCCCGCGGACTCGCCGAACGGATCGAGGCGCTCGGCGACTTCCGGCTGCTGACACGCGGCGACCAGTTGCCCGTGTTCGCCTTCACTACCGCCGACGACGTGACGGCGTACGACGTCTTCGACGTGTCGCGCCGGCTGCGGGAGAGCGGCTGGCTGGTGCCGGCGTACACCTTCCCGCCGCACCGCGAGGACCTGTCCGTACTGCGGGTGGTGTGCCGCAACGGCTTCTCCACCGACATGGCGGACCTGCTCCTCGCCGACCTGGAGCGACTCCTGCCGGAACTGCGCCGGCAGCCGCATCCCCTGAACCGGGACAAGGGCGCGGCCACCGGCTTCCACCACTAGGGGTGTCGTCACCGGCTGAGCCGCGCGAACCTCCGCACCGCCAGCGGGAAGAACACCACGAGCAGGGCCAGGGGCCAGGCGATCGCCGCCCACACGTGGCCGGACTCGCCGCCGGGGCCGCCGAACAGGTCGCGTACGGCGGTGGCGGTCTGGGACATCGGGTTCCACTGGACGACCGTGCCCAGCCAGCCGGGCATGGAGTCGGGCGTGGCGAAGGCGTTGGACAGGAAGCCGACCGGCCAGACCAGGATCTGCACCGCCTGCACCAGCTCCGGCTTGCCGGCCACCAGGGCCAGGAAGATGCCGATCCACAGCATGGCGAAGCGGAAGAGCAGGAGCAGGCCGACGGCGCCCAGGAAGGCGCCGGGGCCGCCGTGGGTCCGCCAGCCGAGCGCGTGGCCGACCACGATCAGGACCGTGAGTCCGAGGGCCGACTGGAGCATGTCGGCGGCGGAACGGCCCACCAGGACCGCGCCGTTGGTCATCGGCAGGGAGCGGAAGCGGTCGACGACACCCTTGTTGAGGTCCTGGGTGACGGCGATCATGGTGCCCTCCAGGCCGAACGCCATGGTGAGCGCCAGCATCCCGGGGACCAGGTAGTCGACGTACTCGCCGCTCACGCCCCGGCCGCCGCCGACCAGGTAGCCGAACATCAGCAGGAGCATGACCGGGAAGACCAGGTTGACGACCATGGTCACCGGCTGCCGCGCCCAGCGGGCCAGCTCCCGGCGGGTCATGGTCCAGGAGTCGGTCAGGGCGTAGGTCATGGGGTGGGGGTGCGGGACGGTGCTCGTGCTCACACGGCCTCCTTGGTGCGGTCGGTCAGGTGCAGGAACACCTCGTCCAGGGTGGGGCGGCGCAGCGCCACGTCCTCGGCCTCCAGACCGGCCTCCGCCAACGCCCGTACGACACCGGAGAGGGCCGTCATGCGGTCGGTGACCGGGGCGCTGAGCAGGCGGCGGTCGGGGTCGACGCGGACGCCGGTGAGGGGCAGCAGGGCGACGGCGGCGCCCAGTTGGCCGGCGTCGCGCAGGACGACGTCGACGCGGTCGCCGCCGATGGCGGCCTTCAGCTCGTCGGCCGTGCCGTCGGCGACGACCCGGCCGGCGTCGACGACGGAGATGCGGTCGGCGAGCTGGTCGGCCTCCTCCAGGTACTGGGTGGTGAGCAGGACCGTCGTACCGCCGCCGACCAGCGAGCGGACCGAGTCCCAGACCTCGGCCCGGCCGCGTGGGTCGAGGCCGGTGGTCGGCTCGTCCAGGAAGAGCACCTCCGGCTCGGTGATCAGGGACGCGGCCAGGTCCAGGCGCCGCCGCATGCCACCGCTGTAGGCGCTGACGGGCTTGCGTCCGGTGTCGGTCAGTTCGAAGCGCGCGAGCAGTTCGTCGGCACGCGCGCGTGCCCGCCGGGCGCCCAGGTGGTGGAGGCGGCCGAACATCTCCAGGTTCTGCCGGCCGCCCAGCTCCTCGTCGAGGGCCGCGTGCTGGCCGAGCAGGCCGATGCGCAGCCGTACGGCGTACGCCTGGGTGGCGACGTCGTGCCCCGCCACCTCGATCCGGCCCGCGTCGGGCCGGAGCAGGGTGGACAGGATGCGGACCAGCGTCGTCTTGCCCGCGCCGTTCGGGCCCAGCACGCCGTGCACCGTGCCGCGCGCGACGGTGAGGTCGAGTCCGTCCAGCGCGTCCTTCCTGCCGTACTTCTTGCGTGCCCCTTCGACGGTGATCGCCGCGTCGGCCACTGCCACTCCCCTCGCTAGCCAAATTTGACTACTCCGCCAAGGTAACGCGCCGCGCGAGGTTGGTCAAACTTGATTAGCGGGCGTCCCCGCCGTCTCCGTGGTGCGGCCGACCCGCCGCGAACGGGTTCTCCTCGCCCTCCGCCAGCACCCCGACGAACGGTTCGCCCTCGCCGGCGAAGGTGTACGCGCCACCCCGGACGCGTTCGATGAGCCCTCGGGTCCACTCGGCGCCGGTGTCGGCCGAGTGGACCCAGAAGTTCATGATCTCGCCGATGTGCCCGAGCTGCCCCGGGCCCTCCTCCGGCGTGTAGTACTCGGTGACGGCGCCCCGCCATTCCTCGATCTTCCGCACCCGTTCCTCCAACAGCGCGAGGGCCTCCTCGCGCGGGAGGTCGACCATGAAGCCGAGCGCCGCGGTGAGCACGTCCGGCCGCTGGTCGTAGGCGGTGAGGTACGCCCGCAGCAGGGTGAGGTACTCCTCGGTGCCCTGCTCGGTCACCTCGTACTCCACGCGCGGCGGCCCGCCCGCCGTGGACGGCGCGATCTCGTGCGCGAGCAGCAGCCCCTGCTTCGCCATCTGCTTCAACGCGTGATAGATCGAGCCGGGCTTGGCGTTGGACCACTCGTGCGCGCCCCAGTACTCCAGGTCGTTGCGCACTTGGTAGCCGTGGGCCCGCCCGTGCTGACGCACGGCGCCGAGCACGAGGAGACGGATCGCTGACATGGGGTCCAGATTAGGGCCCGGCCACCGGGGACGTCAGAACGGGAACCCGCTGCGGCCGTGCTGCACCGAGATCCACTTCTGGGTGGTGAAGGCGTCCAGCATCGTGTCGCCGTTGAGGCGGCCGACGCCCGAGTGCTTCTCGCCGCCGAAGGGCACGATCGGCTCGTCGTGCACGGTGCCGTCGTTCACGTGGAACATGCCGGTGTCGATCCGCTTGGCGAAGTTCACGCCCCGCTCGACGTCCGCCGTGTGCACGGCGCCGCTCAGCCCGTACGGGGTGTCGTTGACCAGGCGTACGGCCTCCTCCTCGCCGTCGAAGGGGACGAGGAAGGCGACCGGGCCGAAGACCTCCTGCCGCAGCAGCGCGGAGTCGGCGGGCAGGCCGGTCAGGACCGACGGCTCGACCAGGTTGTCCGTGACCGTGCCGTGCACCAGGGCGGTGGCCCCCTCGGCGAGCGCCTGCTCGACCACGCCGGAGACCGCGTCCGCCTGGGAGGAGTTGATCACCGGGCCGATGACGGTCGACGGATCGCGCGGGTCGCCGGTCTTGAGCGTGCGCACCTTGGCGACGAACTTCTCGGTGAACTCGTCGGCCACCGCGCGGTCGACCAGCACGCGGTTGGCCGCCATGCAGACCTGGCCCTGGTGCACGTACCGGCTGAAGACGGCGGCGTCGACCGCGTAGTCGACGTCCGCGTCGTCGAGGACCACCAGGGCGCTGTTGCCGCCGAGTTCGAGGACCGAGCGCTTGAAGTGCGCGGCGCAGACCGTGGCCACGTGGCGGCCGACCTTGTCCGAGCCGGTGAAGGAGATGACCTTGGGGACCGGGTGCTCGATGAAGGCGTCCCCGATCTCCGCTATGTCGGTGACGACGACGTTGAGCAGGCCGCCGGGGAGTCCCGCGTCCTCGAAGAGCTTCGCGACCAGGGTGCCGCCGACGATCGGCGTGTTCTGGTGCGGCTTGAGGACGACGCCGTTGCCCAGGGCGAGGGCCGGGGCGACCGACTTCAGCGAGAGCAGGAAGGGGAAGTTGAAGGGGCTGATGACGCCCACGACACCGACCGGCACCCGGTAGACGCGGTTCTCCTTGCCGTCGACCGGGGACGGGATGATCCGGCCCTCGGGACGCAGCGCCAGGTGGACCGCCTCGCGCAGGAACTCCTTGGCGAGGTGCAGTTCGAAGGCGGCCTTCAGACGGGTGCCGCCCAGCTCGGCGACGATCGCCTCGCTGATCTCCTCCTCGCGCTCCTCCACCAGGCGCAGCGCCTTCTCGAACACCCCGCGGCGCGCGTACGGGTTCGTCGCGGCCCACTGCTTCTGGGCGCGCTCGGCGGCCCGGTAGGCGGCGTCGACCTCGTCGGCCGTGGCTATGGTGACCGAGGCCAGCTTCTCGTTGTCGTACGGGTTGAAGTCGATGATGTCCCAGGATCCGGTGCCCGGGCGCCACTCGCCGTCGATGTACTGCTGGGCGAGGTCGGTGAAGTACGACGACATGTGATCCCTCAATCCCCTGAGCTGCCGCAGCCGGAGCGGGCCGCCTGAATGGGCGTCATCGTACTTATGTTTCAGGAGAGTTGGAGGAGCCCCCGGAGAAGGTCCCGGCTCTCGTCCGGACCCGGACTGTCCTGCTGGAGTTCCTTCAGCGCCGTCTCGTACTGCGTGACGTCCTCGTGCTTGTCGAGGTAGAGCGCGCTGGTGAGCTGCTCCAGGTAGACGACGTCCGAGAGGTCGGACTCGGGGAAGCTGAGGAGCGTGAACGCGCCACTCTCGCCGGAGTGCCCGCCGAAGCCGAACGGCATGATCTGGAGCCGCACATTGGGGCGTTCGGACATCTCGATCAGGTGCTGGAGCTGTCCGCGCATCACCTCGCGGTCACCGTAGGGACGGCGCAGGGCGGCCTCGTCCAGGACGATGTGGAATTCGGGCGCGTTCTCCGCGACGAGGTACTTCTGCCGCTCCAGGCGCAGCGCGACCCGCCGTTCGACGTCCGCCGCGCCGGCGCCCTTCATGCCGCGCCGGACCACCGCGCGGGCGTATTCCTCGGTCTGCAGCAGGCCGTGCACGAACTGCACCTCGTACACCCGGATCAGCGAGGCGGCGCCCTCCAGGCCCACGTAGGTGGGGAACCAGCTGGGCAGCACGTCGGAGTAGCTGTGCCACCAGCCCGCGACATTGGCCTCCTTGGCCAGCGAGAGCAGGGAGTTGCGCTCCTGCTCGTCCGTGATGCCGTACAGCGTCAGCAGGTCCTCGACGTCCCTCGTCTTGAAGCTCACCCGGCCCAGTTCCATCCGGCTGATCTTCGATTCGGAGGCGCGGATCGAGTAGCCCGCCGCCTCCCGCGTGATCCCCCGCGTCTCACGCAGCCGCCTGAGTTGTGATCCGAGCAGCATGCGCCGCACCACCGATCCGGGCTCTCCCGCGCTCACGTTCGCCAGCCTCCCCAACCGTCTTCAGGGGCCGAAGTCTGCCACTAAAACACTCCGAGCAGTACTCGTCCGGTTACGGAAACGGAATCGAGCCAAAGGAAACGCACAGGATCATGCAAGCGGTGATCCGAAACCGGTCGTCGCCAGAGATGAAGGGGAGGCGAAAATGACGGAAAAATTGCCCAACAAGCGGTACGGGCAGGTCCATTTCGGTCACGTGCACGTGCATCTGCCCTTGCATCTGCGGTACTCATCCGAAACCATGGTCCCGCACCACCGCGCCGCCTCGCTACGACCGCGAATTCTCGGGAGTGCCTCGCATGGGGACGAATGGATCGACCATGCTCGAGCCGTTACGGCAGGGCCTTCCGCCACTCGACCCCGCGGCCGTGTCCAACGCCGCCTCCTGCGCCCTCCCGCCGCGCTTCGAAGCGGTGCGCGAGGCCCGGAGATTCACCCGCAGAACACTGGACGGCTGGGACGCCGGCGAGCGCTTCGACGACATCTGCCTGGTGGTCTCCGAACTCGTCACCAACGCCCTGCGCCACGCGCTGCCGGCGGACACCCCCCGGCACGCAGAGCACAACGGCCCCGTCCGGCTGCACCTGATGCGCTGGACCGAGCGGCTGGTGTGCGCGGTGCGCGACCCCAGTCACGACAGTCCGGTGGCCCGCGAGACCGACGACTTCTCGGCCGAGTCGGGCCGCGGCCTCTTCCTCGTGGACTCCTTCAGCGACAGCTGGGGCTGGCACCCGCTCGCCGGGACGCTCAACGGCAAGGTCGTCTGGGCGCTGTTCCGGCTCCCCCGGCCCTGCGAGGGGACGGACCCGACCTACGGATGACGATGTGCCGCGACGCGTCGACGCGTCGCGGGTCTACGCGTGTCACCCCCCGAGGTGCCACGCGCCACCTCGGGTCAGCTCGTGACCAGGTGGTCGAACTCGCCGTCCTTGACGCCGAGCAGCATGGCCTCGATCTCGGCCCGCGTGTAGACGAGCGCGGGCCCGTCGGGAAAGCGGGAGTTGCGCACCGCGACGGCGCCGTCGGGCAGCCGCGCGAACTCCACGCACGACCCCTGCGAGTTGCTGTGCCGGCTCTTCTGCCAGGCTGCGTCGTGCAGCTGCGTGGCGGCCATGCCGTTGTACACGCCGGACACGCGGTCAACGTCGTACACGTCGTGGTCCACAGGTCGCTCCCCGGTGGTGCACTGGCTGATGTGGCCATTGATGCAGTGGTCAACTGATCCGGATCATAACCCCGTTCACGTGCTGATGCGTGAGCAAATGCACGTGCACGCGCGGTGTTCCCGCGGTTACAGCCTTGACGGCCGCTTTACCCGAAAGCCCTTGCTCTGATGGACGCCCGCTGCGGAGAAGACGTTCCCCGTTTGCCCCCGAATTCCTAGAACACGCAACTACATGCAACAGCGCCGGGAACCCGCCCGGCTGGGCGGACCCCCGGCGCGACGCCGGACGTGAGGGGTACGGCGCAGGTCAGCGCGGTGCGTACGGCAGCAGGGCCATCTCGCGCGCGTTCCTGATGGCCCTGGCCAGCCGCCGCTGCTGCTGGGACGTCACGCGGGTGACGCGGCGGCTGCGGATCTTGCCGCGGTCGGAGACGAACCTCCGCAGCAGGTCGGTGTCCTTGTAGTCGATGTACGTCACTCCGGCCTCGTCCAGCGGGTTGGGCCGCTTCCCGGCGGGCTTGCGGTCACTCTTGCGCGGGATCCGGGACATGGGTCAGACCTCCAGGAGGGTGTCGAAGCCGGACGGCAGCCGCTCCCATGCGGCCCGCCCGGCGGCGTACTCGGCGTCGGTCAGCAGGCAGGACTCCAGGAGCCGGTCCAGGCCGTCGCGGTCGAGGCCGGGAGAGGTGAAGACCAGGTGCTGGCAGCGGTCGCCGTGCTCGGGGTGCCAGTCCAGCGCGGCGGCGGCACGGCGCACCGGCGGGACCAGGTCCCAGGCGGCGTCGGGCAGCGAGGCGAGCCACGGCCCCGCCCCCTCCACGCACAGCGCCCCGCCCGCGGCGTCCCAGTGCAGCAGCGTGTCCGCCTTGTCGGCCAGCCAGAACCGGCCCCGGCTGCGGGCGGCGGCACAGGTCAGGTCCTCCAGCGCCGCGTACAGCCGGCCCGGGTGGAAGGGGCGGCGGCGGTGCCAGACCAGCGTGGTGACGCCGTGCGCGTCGGCCTCGGCGGGCAGCAGGGCGCAGGCCGGGTGCTGGGCGGCCGCCGCGGACTCCACGTCGAACCCGGCGAGGGCGGCGCGGGCCAGCTCGGAGGACGGGGCGGCGGAAGCGCTTCCGGGGGCGGCGGGGGCGCTTCCGGGGGCGGCGGGGGCGTTACCGGGGACGCCGCCGTGACCGCCTCCATGACCACCGCCCCGGCCGCCACCGGGCCCGACCGACACCCGGCGGGCCGTCGGATGAAGCTGGGCCAGCAGCTCGCGGTCCTCGTCGTCGGCCTCCGGCGAGCCGGGGAGCGAGTCGGCCAGGGCGAGGACCGGCGCGTACTCCAGCTGACGCGCGAAGGTGTCGGCGACGGTGCGCTGGTCGGTGGCCGCGGCGGCGAGGCCGCCCTCGGCGAGGTCGTCGCCGTTGCCCAGGTACGGCAGCACCAGCGCCGGGTCCACGGCGGTGATCACGCCGGTGACGGTGAAGCCGCCGGCCGTCACCACCTCCGCCATGGCCTTGGGCTCCACGGAGTCCCACAGCTCGACCACCGCCAGCGGGGTGCCCCCGGCGTCCGCCAGCCGGACCAGCTCGGGGACGAGGTCCTCGCGCAGGGCGCAGCAGGCACAGTCGTTGACGAGGGGCGCCTCGCCGGCGGAGAGGACGCCGGTGGCGTCCCGCACGGTCCGTACGACCGTGCCCGCGGCGGCCGTCGCCAGGTCGTGGTGGAGGACGACGCTGCCGGGTACGTCGGCCAGCAGCCGCGCCACGGTCGCCCGGCGGGCCTCGGCGTGCAGCCCGCCGACGATCACCACCGGCAGCGCCGGGCGGTCCGGGCCGCTCATGCCTCGCCCTTCCCGTACCGGCGCGCGAAGCGCTCCACGCGTCCGGCGGTGTCCAGGACGCGGGCGGTGCCCGTGTAGAAGGGGTGGCTGACGTTCGAGGTCTCGACGTCGACGACCGGGTAGGTCCGGCCGTCCTCCCACTCGACGGTGCGCTCGCTGGTCATCGTCGAGCGGGTGAGGAAGGCGTGGTTCGCCGCGCGGTCGCGGAAGACGACCGGGCGGTACTCGGGGTGGATTCCCTCGCGCATGACGGGTCAGCGCTCCTCTCGGAAGTCGACGTGCCGGCCGGCCACCGGGTCGTACTTGCGCAGGGTCAGCCGGTCCGGGTCGTTGCGGCGGTTCTTGCGGGTGACATAGGTGAAGCCGGTGCCGGCGGTGGACCGGAGCTTGACGACCGGACGGAGTTCGTTGCGTGCCATGCTGGTACCTTACTGAAAATGAATTCCATTAACAGTTACATCCGCCCCCTCTGAAGGAGAGGTACGTCACCCGTGTCCGCCCACTGCATGCTGACCGGCGCCGAACCCGGCTTCGGCAACCGCGTCTCCCACTCCCACCGGCGCACCTCGCGCCGCTTCGACCCCAACATCCAGAGCAAGCGGTACTGGCTGCCGAGCGAGCGCAGGCACGTACGGCTGCGGCTGAGCACGAAGGGGATCAGGACGGTCGACGCGATCGGCGTGGAGGCCGCCGTGGCCCGCATCCGCGCCCGGGGAGTGAAGGTCTGATGGCGAAGAAGAGCAAGATCGCGAAGAACGAGCAGCGGCGGGTGACCGTCGCGCGCCACGCGGCGCGCCGGGCCGAACTGAAGGAGGTCGTCCGGCGCCCGTCCTCGACCGAGGCCGAACGGCTCGCGGCCCAGCGGGAACTGCGCAGGCAGCCGCGCGACGCGAGCCCCACGCGGGTGCGCAACCGCGACCAGGTCGACGGACGCCCGCGTGGTTACCTCCGCATGTTCGGGCTGTCCCGGGTGAACCTGCGTGAGCAGGCGCACGCCGGACATCTGCCGGGGGTCCGCAAGTCGTCCTGGTAACTTGCGGCTGTCCTCAGGTCGTCCCGGGGTTGCGATGCCCTGGGGCCGGCCCGGCCGTCCGGCTACAGCTTGGAGCTTCCCGTGACGTTGGTGACTGCGGAGAGTACGGCGAGCACGACGCGTACGGATGACCTTCTGCCGCTGCCCCGCGCGCGGCACCCGCACGGGCGGCGCTCGCACGGGCCGGCGCGACGGTCCGTGCGGGCCGCGGCCGTGATCCTCGGACTGGTGGGCACGCTGGCGCTGACCGCGTGCACCGACGGCGGCTCCGACGACGGAGGTCCGGGCGGGGGCGGCGAGTCCTCGGCGGCGCCCGAGGCGTCCGCGAGCACGGACCCGAGTGGCGGCAGCGGCGGGTCGCCGTCCGACGCCGGGGAGTTGGAGGGGAGCTGGCTGGCCACCACCGACGGCCAGGCCGTCGCGCTGATGGTGACCGGCGGCAAGGCCGCCCTCTTCGCCACCGGCGGGACGGTGTGCAGCGGCACCGCCGGTGAGGACGCCGGCACCCGGATCGTCCGCCTCAAGTGCACCGACGGCAGCGACGACCGGTCGACCGGCACGGTCGGGTCGGTGGACGGCAAGTCCCTCAAGATGATCTGGGAGGGCGGTCTCGGCGAGGAGACGTACACCAAGTCGGAGGGCGGGTCGCTGCCGCCGGGCCTGCCGACGGAGGGCCTCGGCTCCTGAACCCGCGCCTACTCCGGTGGCCGCCTACCGCAGTGGCCGTCGGCGGCCGACCTCGGCGTGGTCGGCCGCGCGGGTGCCCTCCGTCCAGCCGGCCGCGTCACCGGCGCCGCGCAGCCGGGTCGTGGTCGTCTCGGGGAACATGCGCCCCAGCCGGTCGGTGACCGCGACGTCCCGGGAGGCGAGCACCGGCAGCAGGTCCACGTCCCCGGCCCTGCCGGCCTCGGCGGCGACGGCCTCGGCGGCGGCCCGCAAACGGGTGCCCGCGCGGTGGGCGTAGGCGGCGAGGAACGACTGGCGGAAGGTCTTGGTGCGCTTGCGTCCGCCCGCCCGCTGGGCCGCCTCCGCCCTGGTCATCGCGGCCTCGGCCTGCACCAGCAGTGAGGTGTGGAGGAGTTCGACGGCCTCCAGGTCGGCCTCGAAACCGACGACGGTGGAGAAGCCGAGGGACTCGTTCCACACCGCCCGGCAGTGGTTGGCGTCGGCCACCGCGTCCAGCAGCACCGCCTTGGCCTGCTCGTACGGCGCCTCGACGCCGATCCGGCAGGCGCCGGGGGCGTCCGGCGACGGCGCGTGTGCCGACAGCAGCGCCTCGTCGACGCTGTGCCGGGCCATCAGCTCCTGCGCCTTGGCGCTCAGCGCCTCCGCCTCCTCCGGATACCCGGTCGCCTCCGCCTTGGCGAGCAGCGCGCGGATGCGGGCGAGGGCGCGGGACTCGGGGCGGCTCTCCTGCCGGGGCCGCCCGGTCTCCCCCGCGTCGAGGGGCTCCAGCGTGGGCAGCCGCAGCAGCAGGCGGTACAGCTCCAGTACGGCGGTGGCGTGCGAGAAGCGGTCGGTGCGGGGCGGGGCGGTCCCGTCCGGTACGGCATCGAGCTGCGCCGCCCAGCGGGGGCCGCGCGGACGGTCGTGCGGCGCCTGCGCGCGGATCAGCGCCGCGACCAGCCGTACGTGTACGTCGTCCAGTTCGCGGCGGACGATGCGCACGAGGTCGGCGGGCTGCCAGCCGCGCCGCCAGGCCGTGGCCACGAACTCCTCGCCGCGCCGCGCCAGCTCCGCGTCCGCCGCCGGGTCGGCCGCGAGCAGCGAGGCGGCGGTGTCGAGGGCGTGCTCGGCGGTGTCGTACAGGGCGGCCTCGAAGGCGCGGTCGACGGTGCGGGACGTACTCACCCGGCGATCGTGCCATGCCGGAGGGGGCGGGTTTGGGGGTGGTGGTGGGGACGGGCGGCCCGGCTCGCCGCGATGCGGTCTCACTCCTCGGAATTCGACCGGTGCAGGACCCGGCGGGCCGAGCATGGCGGGCATGACTCTCTACGCGGCGTTCCTCGTCGCCGCCCTCGCGCTCTGTGTCACTCCGGGTCCCGACATGATGTTCATCGTGGCGATGGGCGGGAGGGGCGGCCCCACGGCGGGTGTGATGGCCGCGTTCGGGGGCCTCGTCGGCGGCGCGCGGCAGCTTCGCCGTCGCCGCCTCGCGGATCGCCGAGGGCCACGCCCTGTGCGGTGAGCGGTACGTCAAGGTACTGGCGCTCATGAAGACGGAAGACGACGGCGGGGAGGGAAAGGGCTGACGCCCGCGGTCGCAGCCGAAGGGGGTGACGCCGCCGCGATCGCCGCGGGGGCGTTGTCAGACCCTGCTGCGACACTCGCGACATGGCCGACCGGTGGGCACTCGCCGTGGCCGAGGACGGTGGCGTGGACGTCGCCCCCCTCGGCCCCGACGGGCTGCCCGCCGGACCGGTGCGGCGCGAGGCCGGCCCCGCCGAGGCGGTACGGGGCAGGCCGGAGGTCGCGCGCTGGGTGTGGCGGTCCACCGCCGAGGTCGCTCCGCGCCTGCTCGCCACGGGGGTGCGAGTCGAGCGGTGCTACGACATGGAGGTGGCCGAGACCCTGCTCCTCGGCCACGAGGGGCGGTACGGGGAGCCGCGCTCGGCCGCGGCGGCCCTGGCCCGGCTGCGCGGCGGCCCCGTACCGACCGATCCGCCGCAGCGCTCCGCCGAACCGGGCGCGCAGTCCCCGCTGTTCGAACCGCAGGGGGTCCACCTGCCCCTGGACGACCTGCTCGCCGTCTACGCCGAGCAGCAGCGCCGGCACGAGCGGACCGCCCACCCCGACCGGATGCGGCTGCTGACCGCGGCCGAGTCGGCGGGCATGCTGGTGGCGGCCGAGATGAACCACGCGGGGCTCCCCTGGCGGGCGGACGTGCACCGCGAGATCCTCCACGACCTGCTCGGCGAGCGGTACGCGGGCGGGGGCGAGCCGCGCCGCCTGGCCGAGCTGGCGGAGGAGGTGTCGGCGGCGTTCGGCCGCCGGGTGCGGCCCGACCTGCCCGCGGACGTGGTCAAGGCGTTCGGGCAGGCGGGCGTCAAGGTCGGCTCCACCCGCCGCTGGGAGCTGGAATCGCTCGACCACCCCGCCGTGAAGCCCTTGATCGAGTACAAGAGGCTGTACCGGATCTGGGTCGCGCACGGCTGGTCCTGGCTCCAGGACTGGGTGCGCGAGGGACGGTTCCGCCCCGAGTTCCTGGCCGGCGGCACCGTCACCGGACGCTGGGTGACCAACGGCGGGGGCGGGCTGCAGATCCCCAAGGTGATCCGGCGGGCCGTCGTCGCCGACCCCGGCTGGCGGCTGGTCGTCGCGGACGCCGACCAGATGGAGCCGAGGGTACTGGCGGCGATCTCCCGCGACCCCGGGCTGATGGAGGTGGCCGGCCGGGAGAGCGACCTCTACCAGTCGGTCTCCGACCGCGCCTTCTCCGGAGACCGCGAGCAGGCCAAACTCGCCGTGCTCGGCGCGGTGTACGGGCAGACCTCCGGCGACGGCCTGAAGAACCTCGCCGCGCTCCGACGCCGCTTCCCGAGGGCGGTGGCATACGTGGACGACGCGGCCCGCGCGGGCGAGGAGGGGCGGCTCGTGCGGACCTGGCTCGGCCGCACCTGCCCGCCGGCGGCCGGCGCGGCCGACGGCGCCGAGGAGGCGGGCCTGCCGCAGGACGACCCCACCGGCTCCCCCGACCGTCCGCACGAGTGGGTGCCGGGCTACGCCTCCACCGACGCCCGCGCACGGGGCCGCTTCGCCCGCAACTTCGTCGTGCAGGGCAGCGCCGCCGACTGGGCGCTGCTGCTGCTCGCCGCGTTGCGGCAGCACTGCGCGGACATGGCGGCCGAACTGGTCTTCTTCCAGCACGACGAGGTGATCGTGCACTGCCCCGAGGAGGAGGCCGACGCGGTCGTGGCGGCGATCCGGGAGTCGGCGGAGCTGGCGGGACGGCTGACGTTCGGGGCCACGCCGGTGCGGTTCCCGTTCACCACGGCGGTGGTGGAGTGCTACGGGGACGCGAAGTGAGCGCCTGCCCCTCGGACGCCGTCGAGGCACCGGCGTCCAGGCGTCGAGCCCGGCAGCCCACGCCGGGCGTCATCAACCTCCCCCTCGCCGGCCTCCGTTCCCCACTCCTCCCCGGAGCCTCATCCCTTCGCAAGGGGGCGGCACCCGTCCCGGACGACGCCAGGCTGCGCAGCAGCGGCCACACACCACGAAAAAGCCCAGCTCAGACACTGTCTGGGCGAGCTTCGACTGGAGCCGCCTTCGGGATTCGAATCCGAGACCTACGCGTTACGAGACCCTTTCCTACAACGCGCGGCCACCCGGCGCCTCCGTAGGACCCGCCCCTCGAAACGCATCGGAGCCCTGGTACCAATGGCGCCGGGCCTCCGATGCACTGCTTCACCATTCACCGGCCCTGGTCCCGCGTCGGAAGGGCGTACTGCTGACACTGCGAACCACTGCCGAGCTCTCATAGCGTCACTACGGCAGTCAGCCCCGTGGCCCGCCCTGTGTCTGCTCCGGCTTCCGGACCCCACTGCCGAATCTCTCGGCACGCGCGCCACAACTGACGCCGTTTGCCGAGGGAGGACTGGTACTGCGGACTGCGGTACTACTTGTAAACCGGCGTCGACGGGTACGCCGGACGGTGTCGGCGGCGGATGGGGTGCCGGCGGCGCGGGTCCGGTGGTCATTCCGCGCGGCAGAACGTGTCCTTCGTGGGCATCCTGCCCTCGACGAGGTAGCGGGTGGTGGTGTTCAACGCGCAGGAGTTCCTGCCCAGAACGTAGACTCCGTGCCCGCTGTCGTCGACGCTGACCAGCCGGGCGCGGTCACCGAACTTCTCGCGCAGCATCTTCCCGCCCACGTGCGGGGTCGATGCGTCCCTGCGGTTTTGCAGGAGCAGTACGTTGCGGGGGCCTTCGGTGTCGACCTCCACGGGCGGTTCGGCGGGGGCGTACGGCCAGAAGGCACAGGGTGTGATGTTGGCGGTGGCGGCGCCGTACAGCGGGTAGCGCTCACGGTCTTTGGCGACGCCCCGCCGGTAGGTGTCGACGTCCTTGGGCCACTCGACGTCGTTGCAGGTGACGGCAAGGAACACGGTCAGGGCGTTGTCGGTCGGCGATACCGGCGCGTCCGCCCCTTCCTGCCGCAGGGGCCGCAGACCGCGGACCGCAGCCTCGTCGCCTTCGAGCAGCGTCTGCCAGGTCTGCGCCAGCGCGGGGTACTGCGTCTGCTTGAACAGGTGGCCGAATGTCAGGAGCCGGAACAGGTTGCCGTCGATCCCCGCGATGGGAGCCTTGTCGAGCCTGCCGGCGATGGCGAGGTAGGACGCCCGGACCTGACTGGCTGTGCGGCCCAGTCCGTAGCTGTCGTGCCGACGGGCGGCCCACTTCGCGAAGTCCGGCAGGGTCTGCTCCATGCCGAGCGCGTATCGGCGCATGCCGTCCCGGTCGAGGTGGGTGTCTCCGATGTTGCTGTCGAGCACCATTCGGTCGGAGCGCTCGGGGAACATCGAGGCGTAGGCGGCGCCGAGTGCCGTGCCGTAGAAATAACCCAGGTAGCTGGTCTTCTCCTCGCCGAGCGCCGCACGGATGCGGTCCAGGTCGCGGGCGGTGTTCGCGGTGGTGAGGTGACGCAGCCGACCGCCGTCGTCGTTCTCCGCGCACTGCTTGGCTGCCTGCTCAGCGATCTTGGCCTGTGCGGTGACCGCGGCGTCGTCGACCGCGTAGGGCGGGATGTTGGAGTAGTAGGGGCTGTCTGTGGTGAAGCCACAGCCGACCGGTGTGGAATGACCGATCCCGCGCGTGTCCATGCCGATCAGGTCGTAGCGGTCGGTGACGCCGCTGGGCAGGCCCTGGGCCACCAGCAGCGCGGACAGCGCCAGCCCGGATCCGCCCGGGCCGCCCGGGTTGAGCATGAGGACGCCGCGCCTCTTGTCCGGGTCGGCGGCGGCCAGCCGCGAGACGGTGAGGTCGATCTGCTCGCCCTCCGGATGGGCGTGGTCCAGCGGCACGGGCACGGTGGCGCACTGCAGTACGGTCGGAGCGGCTTCTGCCACGACGTCGTCGGGGCACTGGCCCCACTTCACCTGAGGCGTTTTCGTCTCCTCGGCGGCGGCGGGCAGAGTGGTCATTGACGCGCCCAGGCCGATGACCGCCAGGAAGGCCAGGCTTCGGCCGACACTGCTTTGTCGTTTCATGTCCAGTCTCCGCATAACGGTGTGTGGGGCGTGGTCGCGACCATCCCACTCCCTGCCCCTGGGGCACGGTCAACCGGTGGCGGGCCGGAACCGACCGGAGTTGACCCTGCCCCAGGGGCAGGGTCTTCCATGGCGGCAGGGCTCGATCCTGGAGAGGGGGATCCTGGTGGCGTGGAGTACCCGTCAGCTGGCGGAACTCGCGGGGACGACGGCGAAGGCCGTCCGGCACTACCACGAGATCGGCCTGCTCGACGAGCCGGAACGGGCCTCCAACGGCTACAAGCGGTATGGCGCCAGCCATCTGGTGCGCCTGCTGCGTATCCGCAGACTGACCGACCTCGGCGTGGCCCTCGCGGATGTCCCTTCGGTCGAGAGCGGTGACGACAAGGCGCGGCAGATCCTCCGGGACCTGGACGCCGAACTCGCGGCGGACATCGAACGCCGGCACCGGATGCGGCGGGAAGTGGCTGCCATCATGGACAACCAGACCGCGCTCGACATGCCCCCTGAGCTCAAAACACTGGCCGACGACCTGCCCGAAACGCAGCGGGCCCTGCTGATGGCCTACTCCAGCATCCTCACACCGCAAGCGATGGCCGCCCTCCAGGAACAGCTTTCGGGACCTCGCGGCGACCTCGAAGCGGAGTTCGCGGCGCTCGACGAGGACGCTCCCGACGACGTCCGGCAGCGGATGGCCGAGCGCATGGCACCCGAAGTCCGCCGGCAGCACCGGGCCCACCCTGCTCTGGCTGACCTGGGGCTGGCCTCGCATCGGGAAAGGGCTGTTGCAGAGTCGGTCGCCGTGCACGCACTGGTCGAGTTCCACAACCGCGCCCACCTCGACGTGCTGCGGCGCGTCCACGCCATCCTCGTCGGGAACGATGCCTCAGGGAGCGAGAGCGACGGCCAGCGGTGAGGACGGCGCCGGGCAGGCGAATACCGCATCCGTGTCGTCTGCCCGGCGTCGCAACAACCTGCAAAAAGAAGGCAGTGGGCAGTGGACCGCACGGACTACGGCTCGCCGATGTTCAGGCAGTGAAGACCGTGGCAAGGACTCTTTCGTCTACTCGTCACACCATCGGACGCGCACCGGGCCCACTCACCGAGTCACGAAACGGCGCCCTGAGAGGAGCGGTCACCGTGGGGTATCCACATCGGACAGGAGCCCCTGGAGCCGCTTCATGACGTCCACCTGGGCTGGATTGTAGAGATCGCTGATGGCTTTGCCGATGGTGCGGGCGGTGTGCTGTCGGCCGCGCGGGGCGTCTGAAGCAAGGTCGCTGAGCCCGGGATGGCGAGCCCGGAGACCTCGGACGTAAGGCACGAGACGCTCGGCGAGACTCTGGCGGGTCGGTTCGTCTGCATCGGCGGGGAGCTCGTTGAGTTCGCGTGCCACCGGCTGCGGCTCCTGATGGAGCAAGTCGGCATAGGCGTCCATCCCTCTGGGCCCGAGGACCGTGCCGAGGACGGTGACGAATGAGCGGTCCGCGTCAGGAAGCTCGGCGGTCTTGTCCACGGAGGCGAAGCGGAGGGGAAGATCGCTCGCGGCGCGTCCGCGCAGGAGGGCGCCCACCTCCGCGCGGGCGTGCAGCAGGCGTTCGATGGTGGCGGCCAGCTCAGCGTCGAGAGCCCGCAGATCACGCGGATCGGGGTCCGAATCCGGGTAGTCGTCCATGTCCGCGATCTGGGAGAGGGAGAAGCCCAGAGCGGTGAGGCGCTTGATCCGGAGGAGCCGGACGAGGTGGCTGACGCCGTACTGCTTGTATCCGTTGGAGCGGCGCTCCGGCTCGTCGAGCAGACCGATGTCGTGGTAATGCCGTACGGCCCTGAGGCTGACGCCGGCCAGCTCCGCCATCTCCCGGGTGCTCCACGCCATGATCGACTTCTCCCCCACCGTCCGGTGCTGCCGACGCGGTCACGTCGTGCGACCCATTGAAAACCATGACGCAACGGTGGCCCGGCACAGGGGAGAGCGTGAGAGGGTTCGGTCCGCACACTCTCCGTGATGTACCGGGACCATCGAGGTTCAGAGAAGACCAGTGGCGGCGAGTGCCGGAGGGAAATACGGCACCCACTGGAGCCCCTCCCCGGATCAACGGGCAGCCGCACGAACCGTACGGCGGAAGCAGAGGCCTTCCCCCTCTGCCGACAGGACGTTCATGGTCCGCCCGCGCGACATCATCGCCGGGCCCCCGGACATGCTCATGGCCGCGCTGGTCATCTCTGTCCCAGTCGAGGACTCCGCGGCTGTCGAGGTGCTCGTCGAGCAGGTTGCCCCCGACCGGCCCGGTCCACACAAGGGACAAGGGGCATACATCAATCCGCTCTCGCGCCCCCGCCCTTCGGGAGAGACCGGTGCAGAGGGGTGCTTGGTCCGGTTCACGGCCGAGTCGGCCCGACGGGTGTTGCGGGACCGGCGGAGAGAACGTGGTCGACGGCGTCAACTCGTGTGTCGACAAAGCAGTTGACGCTGCTCTCCTCCACGGCACCCACCCCGCCGACAGTACCGTTTGCAAGACGGACACGCCCGCAACCACCCGCCCTCTTGTCCCTGCGAAGCGTTGAGTCACAGCCGGCCGTCACCCGCGCACGCACGGCATGACCGTAGAGCAGCGGATGGGCTTGCTCGCGGGCTGACTGATATTCAAGGCCACAGCTAAAGGGCCGCCCGCGATTCCCGCCGGGTGTGCGACGCTACGGCACCTCGTCGCTTTGCCGGAGCGTCCCCATACATCCAGCATGGGGACGCTCCTTCGCCTTGCCGTGCACCGCGCCTGGACGCCACGCGCTTGATCCACCGGGAGTCGCGGGACAGTCCTCAGGAATCCCATTCAAGGCCCCGCTCGCGCTTGATTCTGCACCGGCTCGGTGAACTGATGCGCTGCAAAAATGGGCAGAGAGTAAGTCCACCTTTCTCAACCGAGGCAGCCTCAGCCATGTAATCCACCGTGGCCGACGGCGCAGGTCAGAGAAGGCGGGAGGAAAACACGCGCCTTGCCCTCGTCGCCGCCCTGCTCACAGCACACCACCGCCTGGCCAGTCCAGGGGGAGATCGCCCCGTCAACAGCGACTCCGATTGCGCCAACGGCCTCTCCCACCAGTGCTACCGCACGTCCAGCACACCTTTCCCTGGCATCGACTCCAGCCTCCGCACCACCGCGACCCCCCGGCCCACCCCGGTGTGGGGGACAGGCCTAGCGGCACAACCAGGCTCCGCCGGGAGCCCGGCACGAGAACGGTCATAGCTGCGGGTCCTGTGCATCCCGCACGTCCTGTCGGGACGCCCCCCAGGCGCGAGGCGGCGCCGGTTACGCCTCTGTCACGACGGTGATCTCGGCGCGCACCATGCAATAGATCCCGAAATGTCCATTCCCCAGGGCATACAGAACTATGCCGTAACGTCACCAGTTTCACGGCTCGAACCGGAGGTAGGAGAACCGCTGAAAGGCACATCAGGGGCGAAGGCGTAGCGGTTACTCCCCGAGAGATGAGCGAACGCCAAAATCGTCCATCTAATCCTTGACAGGGATTCAAGGAAGGGAGGGTGCGACCGATGATCCTTTACCCTGCGCGCATTTCAATATCTTATCGGCGGTAGAAACTATTGCTCACTTCGGCCAGCACCAAGGGGAGTTCTGAATGCCCACGACTCTCGCTCAGAAGTTGTATCTACTCTGCTACACCGTCAAGAAGGAGAAGTTCCAGCTCGACAACATTCAGGGGCGCGGCCAGCTGCTGCGGGCCGGGGCGATGACCGAGTTGGCCCGCGAGGGTCTGCTGGACGCGACCGGGGGGAAGGTTCGGCGGCTTCCCGGTAATCCGCCGAAGGATCCGTTCACGGCCTCGGTCTGGTACGACCTGCCCGAGGACAAGTCCAAGGGCTGGCTGAAGTTCCTGCACAACAAGGCGCACACAGCCGAAACTCCGGTCCGCGACCAGCTGCTCGCCTCCGGGGATGTAGCCATCGAACGGCAGAAGAAGCTGGGGGTCGTGTCCACCAACAGGGTCACCGTGGTGCACCCGGACCTGGTGCACGCCCTGCAGGACCGGGTGCGCGCGATGGTGCTCGACGGCGCTGGCGCCGACGGCCTGACGGACGAACTGGCGATGGCCGTCCTGGCGGTCGAGCTGGAGCTCACCTCCGTGTGGAGCAAGGAAGACCGCCGCATCCACAAGTCCGCCCTGAAGGCGCAAGCGGCGCGGTTCGACGCGTTCGTCCCCGGACTGCGCAAGGCGCTGCGCGACTCCTATCTCGCGAGCCGGGCCGTTGGAGGCGGCTGGAGCGCCTGAACCGCACCACGACCGCGACGAGAGATACCCGAGAGACGCTGCAAGCGCAGCACGTGACCAGGAGTGATCGATGACCCGACTCGAAGGCGAGCACGCCCCCTCCCCAACTCACGACCGGGGCAACGCAAGCCCACCGCCCCCCGCCCCGGGTTCGCCCATGCTCGAGTCCATGGGCGGCACCGCGGGCTTCGTCTACTCGACCGTCCCGGTCGTGGTGTTCGTGATCGCACTCGCCTTGCTGTCGACGAAGGCAGCCGTGATCGCGGCGGTAGCAACCGGTGCGGTACTCACCGTGGCCCGGCTGGTGCGCGGGGAACGTCTTCTCGCCGCCTCGGGCAGCCTGACCGGCGTTCTGGTCGCGGCAGGAATCGTCGCGCTCACCGGCTCCGCCAAGGACTTCTTCCTGCTGGGCATCTGGGTGGCCTTCGCAGGATTCCTCGCCACCTTCGGTTCGGTCCTCCTTCGTCGCCCCCTGACCGGTGTGGCGTGGAACCTCCTGCACGGGGGCGCGCACGCCTGGCGCAGGGACCGTCAGGTTCTGCGGGCACACGACATAGCCACGCTCGCAGTGGCGAGCGTCCTCGGCGCCCGGTTCGTGGTGAAGCAGTGGCTCTACGTGCACGACGCCACGGGCTGGCTCGCCTTCGCGAAGATCGCCATGGGCACCCCCCTCACCGTGGTCGCCGCGCTGGGTGTCGCCTGGGCCTTCCGTGCAACGTCCAAACGTCTGGTGGACAGCCGGCCGGGCCCGACCACCGCTCAGCAAGAGGCCGAACTCCCCCCTCGTCAGGATGCGTCCAGGTAGCGAGCAGTCACATCACCTCAGCGAGGAAGGGGTCTCATGTCGGTCGGCCACACGCAAACGGAGCCGGTGAGGGAACTCGGAGCCTTCGAGCGGACCATCGATCTCTACATGCGCCGAAACCCTGTCCAGTTCTCCCTGGTCGCCGAGATCGACCGCAAGGTCTCCGAGCAGACGCTGGCGCGGGCGCTGCAGAAGGTGCAGGCACAGCACCCGCTGCTCCGCGTCTCGGTCGACCGCCGAGCCCCCCAGGCCCGGTACCGCTGGGCAGAGGGCCCGGTCAGGATCGAAACCGCCGCCGAGGGAACGCCCTGGCAGGCGGTCGTCGCCGGTGAACAGACACGCCCCATCGCGCCGGAGCCCGGCCCGCTCATGCGGACCGTACTGATTCCCGCGGAAACCGGCAGCGACATCGTGCTGACCTTCGCTCACCAGATCACCGACGGCACCGGTGGCATGCGGGTGGTGGCGGACCTCGTCGCCGCCCTCGACGGCGACGATGAGTGCGGCCGGTCGACCCCGGGGCAGGATGTGCCACCCTCCCAAGAGGCCCTCCTGCAGGCCCTCGACGCGGCATCGCCTCCCGTAGGACCGCCCCAGGATGAGCTGGTGAACTCGCCCGGCGAGCTGACCCGGTTCTCGGGACGGGCACCGCACGTCTCCGCTTTGGCCCTGCAACGCGGTCTGACCGCACGGCTGGTGGCCCGCTGCCGCGCGGAGGGCGTGTCCGTGCACGCCGCCCTGTGCGCTGCCGCCGGCACGGTCCTCCACCGCGCGGGCCGCACCCGGGTGACGGTGCTGAGCCCCGTCGACCTGCGCCGTGCCGCGGGTCTGCCCGACGCCGTCGCTAACCGCTTTGCGGGAGCGCGGACAGTCAGCGAGGCATCCCAGGCCGAAGATTTCTGGAAACTGGCCCAGCACCATCACCAGGCTCTGGAGCACCAGCGGACACCCGGGTTGCTCAAGGCCGGTGCGCAGGCGCTGGCCCAGCAGCCGCCGACCACCCCCGAGGAGGCCGAGGCGATGATGACCGCTGTCACCGCCGCCGACATCCAGATCACCAATCTCGGGTTGGTCGAGGCGCCTGCACACGGTCGCGCCCGTCTCACCGCTCTGTGGGGGCCGGCGCAGACCACCCAACTGACCGGTGAGCACGTCCTGGGTGTCGCCACCTGCGGGGGACGCCTACGCATGACGGAGCTGACCCACGACCCCCTCGCCGTTCTGCTGCCCGACATGGCCACCGTCCTCGCCCAGCAGTGCACCGAACCCGACGCGCCCTCCTCCTGATGTGTTCAGGGCACCGAGCACCGTCCCCGACACACCGCCGGTTCGCAACGCCCTCGCCGAACCGGCAGAGCGCTGCCGAACCGACCCGGCCACCGCATCCACACCGCTCCCTCGACAGCCGCAACCGATGAGTGACACACAGGAGTGACCGTGCAGTCCCCTACCGACGCCGATGCCCGCGAAACGGTCAGCACCGCCTTCCTGGCTGAGCTGAAGTCCCAGATTCCGGCAGGCCGTGTGCTTACCGGCGGACCGGAGTACACGCGAGCCGTTGCGTTGTTCAACGCAGCGGTCGATGTCCGTCCTTCGGTCGTCGTGCGGTGCGCGAGCACCGCTGACGTGCAGGCGGGAGTACGCGCTTCTCGCACCCATGGAGTGCCGCTCTCCGTGCGTGGCGGGGGCCACGACTTCTGGGGCCGGGCGTTCCGTCCCGGTGGGCTGGTTCTCGATCTGACCGACATGAGGGACGTGCAGGTCGACGTCGACCACCGTTACGCGACGGTGGGCGGCGGGGCTCTCTCCTCCGACGTCGTCTCGGCCGCCGAGCGGGCGGGCCTGACCGCCGTCACCGGAACGGCGGGCTCCGTCGGCATGGTCGGCCTCACGCTCGGCGGCGGGTACGGCCCCCTCCTGGGCCAATTCGGCCTGGCAGCCGACAACCTGCTCGGCGCCGAGATCGTCCTGGCCGACGGTTCACGAGTGAACACCGACGCCGAACACCACCCGGACCTCTTCTGGGCGTTGCGCGGCGGCGGCGGCAACTTCGGCGTCGTGACCTCGGCACGGATCCGCCTACACGCCGTACCGACCGTGATCTCGGGAACCATCCTGTACCCGATCGACCACAGCGCCGGCCTTCTGGACGACCTCGGTGGGATCCTTCAGGACAGTCCCGACGAGCTGACGGTAGACGTGGGGTTCCTTCCCGGCCCGGACGGCAAGCCGACGGTGTACGTCGCGCCGACCTGGTCGGGGGATCCGGAAGTGGGGAACGCCGAGAACGGGCCGGTACGCACCCTGGCCAGACTCGGTACACCCGTGCTCGCGGAGGTCGGACCGGTCGCCCGTTCCGCAACGCTGGCAGCGACGGACGCCATGTTCCCACCCGGACGCATGGGCGCGATCCGCACACGGACCGTCCAGAGCGTCACGGGCTCCATCGCAACCCTCCTGGACCGAGCCGCCCGGGAGTTCACCTCACCGTTCTCCGCGATCGTGTGGCACCAGTTCCACGGTGCAGCCACCCGTCCACCTCTCGGCTCCACAGCTTTCGGCCGACGCGAACCACACCTCATGGTCGAGCTGATCTCCATGTGGGAGAACGGCGAGGACAAGGAGCACACGGGCAGTGGCGACGGCAGGTCCTCGCACCTGCGCTGGCTGGAAGAGACTCACGCAGCCCTGGAACCGTTTGCCCTGCCGGGCGGCTATGTGAACTTCCTGGGGCCGGAGACTCCCGACCAGGTAGCGAACTCCTACGGGCCGAACACCGAACGCCTGCTCGCCGTGAAGTCCGCAGTCGACCCGGACTCCGTATTCACCGCTACACCACTCCCCTCGGACACCGTCGACAGCGGATTCCCGCGCGCGTGAGGTGAAGGAGACATCGGCGCCCCTGGTCAACGGCAGCGACGTCTCCCCTCCTCCTGCTGATCGACGCCCGAGCCCGCTGACGCCCCGGAAGGGCATCGCGGCCGCTGTGCCTCGTTCCCTTCCGGGGCTGCGCGCGGCGTACGGCCGGAGCACGACAAGCCGTCGCAAGCAGAACAGTTGCGTCGGAAGGGGCGCGTCGCTCGACCAAGCGGGTAAGCCGTGTCCTGCGCTGGGACAGCTTGTCTGTCGCGCCCGCCCGGAAAGTCGTGTCGCCGGGCACGTACCCGCGGGCACCCCGGCGAGGGCGGACCTCTTTCATAGTGGTCCGCCCTCGTTCTTTCTACTGGCCCGCAGCTGCTTGCGCGTTCCTCAGGGCATTGCGGTCTGGCGACCGAAGGGCTGAACTGCACCAGAACAGCAGGTCAGAGCCTTGCCGGAGCTCACAGGCGACAGCGGCGCTGGCCGGCAGCCTCCGCCGCGGCAGCAGGACCACCACGCCCACCGCCTCGTACACCATGAGCGATACCCAGGCCGGCACGGAGGTGTCCACGTACGGCTGCGACAACAGCGCCGGCACAAGCGTCAATACGACCAGCCCGGCATCGGCACCCACCGGGGCCACCTGCCGTCCCTCACTCTCATCCGTCCGACACTACGACCTCGCACACAGGCCCTCATCACTCCAATGAGCCACTTCGCGTCACCTCGCAGAACCCACCGAGCAGCGACGACGCCGAAAGCCAGTTCCGAACGTTCACGGCCGTCCGGTGGTCAATCCCGCTAAGGACCGCCCACCTGCCGACAGGCATCCACCACGACGCCGAGGACCTGTGCGCCACTCGCCCGGTGAGCCGCGAGGAGGCTGCCCAACTGGCGCAACTCGCACGTGGGCCGAGTCGCCGCCAAAAGACCCTCCCCGTGCGGAAGATCGGATCCTATCCGTCGCCAAACCCGGTCGACAGCCTGAGTGCTGGATCTTGACGGCGCCGATCCGGGCGATGCGCGGCACGTGAATGACCTTGGGAACCCACCCCATCCCGCGAGCCTCGCCATAATCGACGTAGTAATGAAAAAAATCTACACTGTGTAGACTTTTGCTGGAGGGAGCGATCCGGCTCCTCGCAAGACTTGCTGGAGGAACAGTGCAGAAGCAGAACTGGCTCATCACCGGCGTGAGCACGGGCCTGGGGCGCGCTTTCGCGCAAGCCGCCCTGGCTGCCGGGCACACCGTGGTCGGCACCGTCCGCTCCGAGAAAGACCTGCGGGCCTTCGAGGAACTCAGGCCCGGGCACGCTCACGGCCGCATCCTCGACGTGACGGACGGTGACGCCGTCCTTGACGTGGTTACGGAGGTCGAGCGCAGCGTCGGTTCCCTGGACGTCGTCGTCGCCAACGCCGGATACGGCCTGGAAGGAACCTTCGAGGAAACCCCGCTGGCCGAGGTGCGGCGGCAGTTCGAGGTCAACGTGTTCGGGGCCGTGGCCACCCTGCAGGCGGCGCTGCCCCACATGCGCGCACGTCGCCGCGGACACCTGATGGCCGTCACTTCCATGGGCGGGCTCATGGCCGTGCCCGGCATGTCCGCCTACTGCGGCAGCAAGTTCGCCCTGGAAGGCATCCTCGAGGCCCTGGGCAAGGAAGTCGCGCAGTTCGGCATCCACGTGACAGCGATCGAGCCCGGGTCCTTCCGCACCGACTGGGCCGGACGGTCCATGACACGCGCCGCGCGGACCATCGACGACTACAACGAGCTGTTCGCCCCCATCCGCGAAGCGCGGCAGAAGGCCAGCGGCAACCAGCTGGGCAATCCGGCCAAGGCGGGGGACGCCCTCGTCCACATCGCTTCGCTCGAGCGCCCGCCGGCCCACCTCGTCTTGGGCTCCGACGCGCTGCGACTGGTCACCGCCGCGCGCATGGCCGTGGACGAGGACATCCGCGCGTGGGAGACGCTCTCGCGTACGACCGACTTCGCCGAGGGCGCTCAGCTGTGATGCCCAGCCGACCTCCCGCGCGCGGCCGTCGTACCAACGAGCGCAAGGGGGATGTCCGGGAGCGGGCCATCCTCGACACCTGCGAGGCCCTGCTGGCGCACAAGGGATACGACGCCATGACCGTCGGCGACGTGGCCCAGGGCGCCGGCATCACACGTGGTGCCCTGTACTTCTACTTCGGCTCCAAGCAAGAAGTGGTCACGGCACTCGTCGCCCGGACCGTAGAGCACCTGTGGGAACGGTCCCGGGCCACCGCGCAGACGGACGAGCCACGCCAGGCCATCGCGGCGGCCATGCAGCGCACGGTCGAGCTGTGGAACGAGCACGGCCTGGTCATGCGCACGGCGATCGACCTGTCGCTCACCGTGCCGGAGATCGGCGAGCTGTGGAAGCACACTGCTGACCTGTTCATCGCGGCCATCACCGCTGTCCTGGAGCGGGCCGGCATTCAGGCCGGCACCCGACCAGACCAAGCCTCAGCAATGGCACGTGCCCTGTGCTGGATGATCGAGCGGACCTTTTACCACGCCTCACAGGAATCCCGCGAGAACCTTCAGGAGGCGTCGGAGACATGCGAACACATCTGGTTGATCAGCGCCGGTCTGATCACCTGAGGTCCTGACACCGGCTGGTGAGTACGTGCCGAGCAACCGACGCCCGAGTGGAGGACGCGCCGCGCGGTCCGCTCCGGAGCAGAGGGCACGATCAACGTGTTCGCCCACACACACGGCATGCGGCGTTGCCGCTACCGGGAAAAGGGAAAGGCACGCATTCAGCACGCGCTAGCCTCCATCTTTCCTGACGGTCCGCCGACGGAGTCGGTGGACCGTTTTCATGCCGTGGGCTGAGCCTGCGCAGGCCGAAGACTTGAGGGAATTGGCTGGTCAGCCAGGGCCGGGCCGCTGGGTGAGCCGGTCGAGAGCTGCGGTGATGTGACCGGGCCAAGGCCGGGCCAGGCGGAGGATCCGCCGACGGCCGGTGGTCACGAGCTGTCCGGCCGCGGTGAACAAGCGGAGCCGCAGTCGGCGGGGCTCCCAGAGTCTGGCCTTGCCCGTCAGCGCGAGCATCGACATCCAGGCCAGCAGGTCGAGAGCGATCTGCACGATCTCCAGCCAGATCCGGTTCTGGTCCATGCGATGCAGAGGCAGGTTGCGCAGGCCGTCATGAAGGACTCCCTGCGGACTCGGGTGCGGGCGTGGATGCGGTTTTCGGTTTCCGGGGCCGATGGCTCATGGTGAGGATGGCGTCCATCAGCCGGGCCGGCAGGAATCGGGTGAGGGGGATGATGAAGGCGGCGTCCGTGCCGAGGGTGTACCGGGCGCGCGCACGGGGCGTGGTCGCGACCCTGGCGATCTTGGCCCCCGCCTTCGCCGCCGGTAGGGCGCGTTCGAGGAAGGCTGTGTTGGACGCCACCGTCGCGTTGATGAGGTGGCTGTAGAGATGCTGGTGTTCGGCGCTCATCGCGGCGGCGAGTTCGAGGGAGAGGTCACCGCTGCGGGCGGCCATCTCGGTCCGGACACCGCCGGGCTGGACGACGACCACCTGCACGCCGTGCGCCGAGACCTCGCGGCGCAGGGAGTCGCTGGCCGCTTCGAGGGCGAACTTGGTTCCCGCGTACGCCCCGAAGACGGGCAGTGCGGCCACTCCGCCCACCGAGCTGATGTTGACGATTCTGCCCCGGCTCCGCCGCAGGAAGGGCAGGAGCTCCTGGATGACGGCGATGTGTCCGAAGAGATTCACCTCGAACTGCTCGCGCCACAGAGCGAGGGGGAGCACCTCGACGGGGGCGTTGATCTCGATCCCCGCGTTGTTGACCAGGACGCGCAGGGCGCGCCGCTCGGGGTCGTCGGCGATCCGCCGGGCCAAGGCCCCGATGTGTTCCGGGACGGTGATGTCCAGGGTGACCGGTTCGATGCCGTCGGCCCGGACTGCGTCCGCCTCGCTGTCGGTGCGTACCCCGGCGAGAACGTGGTAGCCCATCGAGGCGAGGGCACGGGCCGTCGCCGCTCCGATGCCCGACGAGGCGCCGGAGACGACGGCGAGCTCGTCGGCCTTCCGAGGGTTCTTCCGCTGGTCTTTCCGCGAGTCTCCGGGTGGACGGATCACAGGGGTGGGTCCTTTCACGAGGCGGGGGTCGCGAGCGCGTCCAGGGGGAAGCGCGTGCCGGTCAGGTCCTCCGACACCTCCCACAGCCGCCGTGCCGCCGAGCCGTCACGCGCTCGGGCGGACCGTCCGACCAGCGTCGGTGCGCCGCGCACGCCCCAGAGCCGGCCGGGGCCGGCATAGCTGTCGCCCGGAAGGTCCGCGGTGGCGGCGTACAGGGTGGGCAGGGCGCCCTCCTCGGCACTTTGGGCGACGAGCCCGACCAGGAACTTCTCGACGCGAAAGCCGAGGGAGGGCTTCCTCTCCGCTCTCATGAGGCTCGTCGAGGAGATGCCGGGATGCGCGGCCGTGGAGATGACGGGTGACCCCGCGCGGGTGAGTCTGCGCTGGAGTTCGGCGGCGAACAGGAGGTTGGCCAGCTTGGACTGCGCATAGGCGGCGTTGGGACGGTAGGGCCTGCGCTGCCACTGGAGGTCGGTGAAGTCCAGGGTGCCGATCCGGTGCCCGAGGGAGGCCACCGTGACGACCCTCTCCCTGATACGCGGGAGGAGCAGGTTCGTCAGGGCGAAGTGGCCCAGGTGGTTGGTCCCGAACTGCAACTCGAATCCGTCCGCGGTCCGGGAGAGCGGCCCCAGGGAGAGACCCGCATTGTTGACCAGCAGATCGACCTGACCGGGGAGGCCGCGGGCGAAGGCCCGCACGGAGGAGAGGTCGGCGAGATCGAGGGTGCGGACCTGGACCGGGCCCGCCATGGTCGCCGCCGCCGCGTCCCCCTTCTCCGGATCGCGTACGGCCAGGACCACCCGCGCTCCACGCTCGGCGAGGGCACGGGCCGTGACGAGCCCGATCCCGCTGTTCGAGCCGGTGACGACGGCGGTGCGGCCGGTCAGGTCGGGCAGGTCGGCGAGAGAGAATCTGGACATACCGCGAGAGTAGGCATTGCCAACATTGTTGTCAATGAAAACATCTGGTTGGGTAGGCTGCTCCCATGCCTGACACCACCGAGCGGCGGCCCTACCACCACGGGAATCTCCGCACGGACCTGCTCGTCGCGGCCGAGCGCAGCCTGAGGACGCATGGGGCCGAGCAGCTCTCCCTGCGAGACCTGGCACGGGACGTCGGCGTGAGTCACGCGGCGCCTCGACGTCACTTCGCGGACCGCCGCGCGCTGCTCGACGCCCTCGCCGAGTCGGGCTTCATGCGCCTGGGCGCGGAGCTGCGGGCCGCGGTGGACGAGATCGGCGACGAGAGTGACCTGCCTGCCCGTCTGCACGCGTTCGCGTCGGCCTACGTTCGGTTCGCGACCGACAATGCCGCGCTGACCGGGCTGATGAACTCCAGCAAGCACCGCCCGGGGGCGACCGCGGTCGCCGAGGCCGCCGCAGGCGCGTTCGGCCAGATCAGCGACCTGATCGACGAGGGTCAGGAGCGCGGCGAGCTGGAGGGGGACGACCCGGAGGAGATCGGACTCATCCTCTACGCAACCGTCCTGGGGATCACCACCATGCTCAACAGCGGCATGATCGAGCCCGCGCGGCTCGAAGGCCTCGTGTGCACCGCGGTGACACAGTTCCTGCGAGGCGCCCGCCCGGCGGAGCCGCGCTGACCGACATGGACTCCTGACCTTGCTCGACGGCCGGGTGCAGCCTGGTGGTGAATCCGCCGCGCAAGCGTCCCAGTCGGTGATCGCGAGGCGCGCTCCCGCTAAAACACCGCCGGGCGGTTCGCTCTGCACGGCACACGGTCGGCCTGCGCCATCGGCGGAACAGATCGCAGAACCGGCCCCACGGACCGTACTCGACCGTGGTTCGGGAAACAGTCCACCGGAACGACCCGCCGGGGCCGGTGGCCCGCATCAGGCCCGCCCGCAAGTCGCTCGGGCGTCCGCGGTTCGTTCATGCCGAGGCCAGCGCCTCTGTCGGGGGGAGCCGGGCCGCACGGACCGAGGGATAGACCCCGGCCACCATGCCGACCGCCACGGCACCGAGGCAGCCGGCTACGACCGAGGGCAGGGGGATGACGGACGGCCAGCCCTGACAGGTCGCGTAGCCGACGGCGGCGAGCACGCCGAGCGCTGTCCCGGCGAGGGCGCCGAGCAGCGAAAGCGCCACCGACTCGGTGAAGAACTGAACCCGTACATGACCCCGGGTCGCACCCAGCGCTCGACGGAGCCCGATCTCGCTGCGGCGCTCCAGAACCGAGATGACCATGGTGTTCGCCACGCCTATCCCGCCGACCAGCAGGGCGACACCGGCCAGCCCGAGGAAGAGCGAGGAGAAGGAGTCCTGCGTTGCGCGCTTGGCGGCCAGGGCATCGGACGGCCGACTGACCTGAACCTGTCCCGGCTGGTGCGGGAACACGGTGGCGGGCAGTACCTTCCGTACGTCTTCGAGGTGTTCCTCCCCCGCTTTGATGTAGATCACCGTGGGGTTCCCTTTGAACCGCAGTGTCTTCTTGGCGGCGGTCCATCCCGTCAGTACGGCGACGTCGAGCTCTTCGGCCAGGGGTACGGAGCGGAGGATACCGACGACGGTGAACCATGATCTGCCGATCCGTATCTCCGGAGCCGGCTCGTCCGCGGGGATCTCCCCGATACCGAGACGGCTGGCCGCCTGGTAACCCAGGACCGCGGTGGGGAACTGTTCGTCAGCCTTGCTGAAGAACCTTCCCGACAGCACCGTGCCTCCCACGACGTCCAGGAGATCCCGCCGGGCAGCCAGAACGCTCAGTCCCGCGCTGGAGAAGTCCTCCCCGGAGGTGAGATCGGAACGCTGCACCTCTGTATTGGTGTTGGCCACCGCGCTCACCCCGGTGACCGGCCCGATACGGCGCGCCATGGCGACCGACTCCTCGGGCAGCGGGATCGGCTTGGACTCTCCGGGGACCGGCTGTACCCGGAGCATGTTGGAGCCCAATGCCGATATTTCTTCGATCAACGCCCGGTGGCTGGAGGCCGGGATCGCCGTCACTATCACCATCGTGGCAACACCGATGGAGATGCCGAGCGCGGACAGCATGGCGCGCATCTTGCGGGTCCGCAGGCCGAGCATGCCCAGACTCAGCAGATCAGGAAAGGCCAGCCGCACGGGCTTGACGCTGCTCGTGGCGGACCTGCGTGAGCGCGGGGACGGGGCACTTGAGCGCTGGGTGGAGAACGTTTCGGAGCGGGGGCGCCTGGAGCGGGAGTGTTTGGAGCGGGTGGCTGTCATGTGAGGCTCTCGGTCAGTGCGGTGTCCGCGACTTTGCGCCCGTCGCGCATATGGATCCTGCGCGGCAGTTGGTCGGCGATGTCCCGGTCGTGGGTGATGAGCGCGATCGTGGTGCCTGCCGCGTTGAGTTCGGTCAACAGGGCGAGCGCCGCCTCGCCGTTCGCCGTGTCGAGCGCACCGGTCGGCTCGTCGGCGAGGACGAGGGCCGGCTCGTGCACGACTGCGCGGGCTATGGCAACCCGCTGGCGCTCTCCCCCGGAGAGCTGGTGCGGGAGATGGTCGGCGCGGTGCGCGAGACCGACACGGGCCAGGGCTTCTACGGCCATCCTCTTGCGGTACTTGCGCGGCACGCCGGCATACAGCAGACCGGTCGCCACGTTCTCCGTCGCCGTGAGTCCGTCCGTCAGATGGAAATGCTGGAAGACGAAGCCCAGGCGGCGCCCGCGCAGGGCGGACAGTTCGCGGTCGGAGAGCTCCGCCACGTCACAGCCCTCGATGATCACACTGCCCCCGGTCGGCGGGGCCAGTGTGCCCATGATGTTGAGCAGGGTGGACTTGCCCGAGCCGGAAGGGCCGAGGATCGCCAGCAACTCGCCCTGTGCGACGGACAGGGATACACAGTCGAGGGCTCGTACCTCGGGCGGGTAGACAACGCTCGCCTCCAGAACGCTGATGACCTCGGTCATGCGGTGGCTTCCACCTTCATGCCCTCGGCGATGTCCTCGCCGCTGATCTCGACCAGTCCCCGGGCGAACATGCCCGTGTCCACCGGAACGAGCCGTCCCCCGGCGGAACGCCCCTCAGCGGAACGGCCTTCGGCCAGACGCACCGCGTAGCCTCCCTCGCGCAGAGCGAGCAGCGCCCCGACCGGGACGGCGAGTACGCCCTTCTTGGCCTCGCCCTCGAACCTCACCTGCACGGGAGCGGCGTCGATACCTTTAACGGCTTCGGCATCGTCGACCGAGACGGTGACATTGATCTTGGTTACTCCCGCACCGCTCTCTCCTTCCTGGTCTGCCTTGATGGTCGTACCGATCGTGGCGACCTCGCCCGCGGTTTCGGTCCCGTCCGGAAGCAGCACGGTGACCTTCTGACCCGCCTTGACGGTCCCGAGGTCGAGCGTCTCCACCGGAATGCGCACGGACTTGGTGGTGGCGGAGACCGACAGCAAGTCGTTCGCCGCCGCGTCCCCCGTCTGGGCGGAAACCTCCGAGACACGGACCGCTGAGCGTGTCACCACCACATCGGAGCTCTCCAGAACCCCGGTCGGCTCGATATCGACGGACTTCTGCCAGCGCTTGATCGCGGACATCAGGCCCTCGGTGAGCACACCGTCGCCCTCCTTGACCGTGATCTGCCGGGCGGGCACGGGCGACTGGCCCTCCCCCGTCTGGTCTTCGGCCGGGCTGCCGGCTCCGGTCTCCCGGTCGGCATCGTCGCCCTGAGCCGACGGGGGCGGGCCGGAGCTCGGCTCGGCGGTCTCCTGATCCGTTCCGGCCGCTGCCGAAGGACCGGCGTCCGCCGACGTCTGCTGATCCACTGGTGCCCGCTGCTGGACGACGGTGCCCGGAGCCGGCTGTTGCCCGATGTCGTAACCGACGGCCTTCAGGTTGTCGGCCACGACCCGTATGTCACGGCCGACACTGCCCGGAGTGTCGAGCCTGCGGTACAGGGGGGTACTGCCGTAGAAGACCACGGTGGGACGCTCGTCGACGCGATACAGCTGCTCACCGCGTGCGACGGTCGCACCCTGTTTCGGAAGCCAGGTCACCACCCCTTCGCCGACACCCCGGATGGTGCGTACGGAGTCGTAGCCGAGCGTGCCCTCCATCTCCCTGACCCCGGACATATCCGTCTTGGCCACCGCAACCCGCCGGATCTTCGGACCAGCCTCGGGCCCGGGGGTCTTTCCATCACCGCCCGCCCACAGCAACCCGGCTCCCGCTCCTGCCGCCAGGAGCACGGCGACGATACTGAGAACTGCCGCCTTCTTCCGGCCGCGTGCCGTCGGCCCAGGGAGGTCCGCCTCATTGTTACGGACCTCCTCGCTTTCCTCTTGAACGGCCACGCGCAGCGGCATCGTCTCGGCAGGATCGCGGTCACTATTCACTGAACGCCTCGATCATGCATTCCTGGCTGATCTGATCAGCGTTTCTGGGCGGCGTCGTGCCCGCTTTGAAGTTCCAACCCTCACCATCAGGAAGGGGATCCACTTTGAGCCCCTTCTTATTCATGCAACCGATCCAATCAGCATAGTCACTCATGTAATTGGGGTTCTTTTTCGGGTCCGTCTCCGGGGGCTGAAGAGGCTTCTTCCCCAGGCATTTCTTCTCCGCCTCAGGATGGTCTACTGCCATGTTCCCGTTAGGCCATGCCAGAAGTTCAGGGTCACCCCCATCCAATTTTGACCCCATCTTTCCCACCTTCACCCCATGCTCCTTCAAGCACCGAAAATATCCTTGACTCATCCGCACCTCTTCGACCGCCGAAGTGTCCATCCGGAGCTGAGGACGACCGGCCTCTGGATCATCTACCTTCGCGTCCGCGCCATCCCCACTCCCCGATTCCGCCTTCCCTGCTGCTCCGGTGGACCGATCGACGGAATCGACACCTGGTTCGTCGTTCCCACCGGAGCCGGAGCCGGAGCAACCCGCAAGCAGCATCACCGCCATCACAGCGCCCGAAATAATCCAGAGCTTTTCCCACGAAAGGCGCAACGAACGGAAGCCGGTACCGCCCATAACTGTTCTCATGCAGCACAGCCTGGCATGGCATTGTCAGGAAAATATTAACGCTCGCGTGCGAGCCGGCCCTTAGCACGCAATTGTCAAGAAGTTGTCAGGGAAACGATCTGCTGCCGACACTTCCATCCCTGCACCACAGGTTTATGATCTGGCCATGTCCACATACGTGCTGGTGGCGGAAGACGATCGGAAGCAGGCGGAGCTGATCCGCCGCTACCTTGCGCACAACGGCTATACGGTGACCGTCGCACACGACGGCGTGACGGCGCTCAGGGAAGCCACCCGCCGACCACCGGACCTCCTCGTCCTCGACTGGATGCTCCCCGGCCTGGACGGACTGGAGATATGCCGACGACTACGGGGGGCCGGCGAGTTGCCCATCCTCATGCTCACCGCCCGCTCCACCGAGGACGACCTTCTTCGAGGCCTGGATCTCGGAGCGGATGACTACATGACAAAACCCTTCAGGCCGCGCGAACTGGTCGCACGCATCCGCACACTGCTGCGCCGCAGCCACCACACGGTCCGTCCGGCCTCCGTAGCCGCCGTATCTCCTGCGGCCCCTGCGGCGTCCGGGAACCGAGCAGTTCTCACGGTCGGCCGACTGACCGTGAATGCGGCTCAGCACCAGGTATTCGTCCACGATCGCCCGGTGAACTGCACCCCTGGCGAATTCCGGATACTCAGCACGATGGCCGCCTCTCCCGATCGGGTCTTCACCAGATCCCAACTGCTGGACTGCCTGACGGACCACGGCAGAACCGTCTCCGAACGCACCGTGGACGTACACATACTGAACCTGCGGAAGAAGATCGAGACCTCACCCCGCAGACCCCAGCACCTACTCACGGTCCACGGCATCGGATACAAACTGGCCAGCGGCGACCATGGCGCCTGAAGTGCCGCTGCGCAACAGCCTGCTACTCCGCCTCCTGATCGCCTCCTTTGCGATCTCCCTGGTCTCCATCGCCGCCACGGCCTGGCTCACGGCACGTAGCACCACGCTCGCCATCAAGCAGGAACGGGGCCAGATCCTCGCGGACGACGCCACCATCCAGAACACGCTCGAAGGCTTCGCGGCCGTGCACCGGAACTGGGACGAGGCCGAACACACCGTCCAGGAGCTCGCCCGCAGAACCGGGCGCGGCATCGTCATCACCACGCGGGCACGCGAGGTCATCACCGCCTCCGACCGGGCGGACGTCGACCGGCTGCCCCTCAACGCGAGCGCCGTCATCGATCCTCTGCACCTCAGTCCGCCTCCGGCCCAGGGCGCCGGCCCGTCGGAGCAGGTCTCCCGAATCGACCCACGGGCGGTCGGCCCCTACCTACTTCCCACAGCGGAACGGAAGAAGCTGAGGCAACTCGCCCATCAGGAGGCCTCCTGTTTCTACGACACCCAGGGGCTGCGCACGCAGATAGTCGAGGAACCGAGCGGCAGGCCCGCCATCCGGGCTCTCCGCTCCGGAGCGGTCACCCTTCAGACCTGCGCGACCAAGGAACTGCTCGCTCCCACCCCGACCGAGGCGAAGGCTCTCACCGAACTCACCGCGCTCGTCCGAACCTGCGCCGAACGCAACCGCATACACATCGAAGAACCCCTGACCATCGATAGGCAGTTCCGGTTGGGCCAGGCCGGCTTCGAGCAAGGCGCCTCCGCCCTCGACGATTGCGTGGAGGAGGGTCGACGCGAACAGCTGGCGCCCCATGTCGCCCCGGCTGCACTGCTGTTCGTCACCAGCCCCGCCCAGTCGGCCACTCCCGTTTTCGATCTGTCCAGGGCCGGAACCCTGCGCGTACTGGGAACCACCAGCCTCATCCTCACCGTGACCATCACCATCACCGCCGTCATCGCGATCCGGCTCATACGTCCGTTGCGGACGTTGACCAAAGCAGCCCGCGCCCCCTCGGGCCAGCACCTCCGGATCCCCATCACCACCAAGGACGAGATCGGCTATCTGGCCGCGGCCCTCAACGAGCTCTCGGAACGGCGCGAACGCACCGACGAACAGCGCAGGGTCATGGTCAGCGACATCGCGCACGAGCTGCGGACCCCGCTCAGCAACATACGCGGCTGGCTGGACGCAGCCCAGGACGGTCTGGCAGATCCGGACTCGTCGCTCGTGGCCTCGCTCCAGGAGGAAGCGGGCCTGTTGCAGCACATCATCGACGACCTCCAAGTGCTCGCTGCGGCCGACGCCGGCTCCCTGCGCCTCAACTTCCGCAAGCTGAACCTGCGGGAGCTGGCCGAACAGTCACTCGACGCCCACCAAACAGCCGCGCAGGCAGGCCGAGTCGCACTGACCGGCTACTTCACAGACGATCTCACCATCGAAGGCGACCCCGTCCGCCTACGCCAGGTACTGGGCAACCTCCTGTCGAACGCGATACGCCACACACCGCCGAACGGCTCCATCACAGTCAGCGCCTATCGGGTGAAAGGCGGCGTCGAGCTCCACGTCGCCGACACCGGCGGCGGCATCCAACCTGACGATCTTCCCCGGATATTCGACCGCTTCTGGCGAGCCGAACAGTCCCGCAGCAGGAATACCGGGGGCAGCGGTCTCGGACTCTCCATAGTCAGACACCTCGTGCAAGCGCACGGCGGAGAGGTAACCGTGGTGAGCAGCCCAGGCACGGAAACCGTGTTCACAGTTCGGCTTCCGAACTGATCATCCGCAAGGTGCCTCCCCCCTCCCTCCCCTGCGTTGCAGGGTCCTTTTCTGATCGAGGGGACAAAGCCGACCAGTTCTCAGATGGAGGAGGCGACCGCACCTCGGGACGCTGACGCCAGCGCACCTTGATATTGACGCCGAGGTCTCAGTACTGGCGGCGCGCTGTCCGTTCGGCGCAGGCTCGGAGACATGGCGCAACACACCCCAGTCAGCAAGGTGCGATCCTCGGTGTCGGCATCAGGGACAGGATCAGCCAGACTGTGCCGACCATATGGTTCGACATCCATCGATGACACGAGTTGAGAACCCGGCCCCACGCCAGGCGGCCCGGCTCGTAGTGGTCCGCCCCTGCTCTCGCTACTGGCCCACGCCCGCCTGCGCCTTCCTCCGGGTATGTGCGGCCTGACGAGCACGCTCTCGGCATAACGACCGAAGCCGAGCAGCAGGCTGCTGGTCGATCAGCGTCAGACAGCTGCTATTTCAGAGCTCTTCCCTATGTCGGACCAGCACAGGAAGTGCTCCGGCCGGGCGCTTCCCAGCAGGCATCCGAAGCCTCCCCCTCCTCTCCTCGGAAGGCGTACCTTCCCCTTCCCTGCCGCCGAGCACGCCTGTCCACCGGCTGTCCACCATCTGTCCACCGGAGCAAGCGACCAAGCAGTCACCGAAGGATTGGACTGCACCAGAACAGCAGGTCAGAGCCTTGCCGGAGCTCATAGGCGGCAGCAAAGCGAAGCTCGCGACCTACGCATCACGGCCAGAGCCGAACTGTGCCCGACTTATCTCGTTCCAAAGGTCATCAGAAACAAGAAACCCCAGGTCAGAAGCCTGACCTGGGGTTTACCGCTGAGCCGCCTTCGGGATTCGAACCCGAGACCTACGCATTACGAGGGCCTGCAAGATCGTGACAGCGGGTGTCGCCAGCCGCCGTCAGATCCTTTTGTCGCAGGTCAGCAAAGTGGTGCCGGATCCGCTCGTGCTGCTCCTTCCACCACATGCCGCCCCGTCCGCTCACGCATCGCTCACGTAGATTCCAGGCTGTAGCTCAGCAAGGAGCACCTGCAGAGTCGATCACAGGGAACCCACGGACCGGGTCGGTCACAGGCTGGCGAAGCATCCGTTCGCAGTCGACGGCGGTAGGTCCATTGCCATGAAGTCTTCATTGCAGTTTCATGGAGAGATGCCCTTGCCTGTTCGCGTGATAACTCCCAGCCGCCTCGTGGCGCTGCGGGAGCGTGCGGGGATGTCGAAGGCTGAACTTGCCCGGCGAATCGGGGTCTCGACACGCATGGTGTTCTTCTACGAGCAGGGGCGACACACGCCCACTCCGCAGCGGCTACAGAGGATGGCGGCGGCGCTGCACTGCGATGTGGAGGAGCTCACTGGGGTTCGCCGTGGCGAAGAGGGGCTCGTCGACCTGAGATTCACTGCTGGGCTGACGCTCGATCAGGCGGTGGAGATGCTCCGTCGGATGCCCGTCGGGCGCGACCTGTGCCTGTCGGCGCCTAGGCTCTCCGCCTTGGAACAGGGGCGCCCCATGGTGGGGCGGAATTGGCGTGATCGCGACGTGGTGGGGCGATTTCCCGCCGCGCTCGCCAAGATTTATGGCGTGCCTGTGCGCATGGTCGTAGACGCTTGGATGCGTTCCCGTCCAAATGAATCGGCGCCCGTACGTCCGAGGCGTCAGCCACAGAGGCGTTCGAGCGACTCGGCCGAGGTTGCCTGGCGATCGTTGAACGAACGGCAGCAGGTCTACCTCGGTGAGATCCTGCGGGACGAGCGCATGACGGAGACGGAAATGTGGATGCGCCGAACGCATCATCTGCCCGTGCCTCGCCCAGCGGAGTGGCGCAAGCTTCCCCTCGCTCTCCACGCGCCAGCGGATGTCGTGGGCTACACGCGGCTGCAGGAACGCTTGCGGCGCAATGGAGTCCACGACCCTGGAGCCGGCGCAACGCTGCACGCTTTGGCACGCCGAGGACTCCTGGTGACCAGCACTGATGTGGTGCATCACGCTGAAGCTGGCGAGGTGACCAGGGTTCGGGTGGAGATGACGAGGCGGGGCAGGGCAGCCGCCCGCGCTGGACTGGGCGAGCGCGCGAAGCAGCAGCCGGACATGCCTCTGCTGTCTGAGTGGCTGTGGGGCGTCATGGCCCGGGTGGCCGAGGCGGGCCCGGAAGGGCTGGAGCGGGATGCACTGTCTGGCCGGGCTCCGTTCTATCTGGGCGTCGGCTACAAGAACCGGTCTGCAGGGCGGCCGAGCCGGGGATTCATCGACGATGTGCCGGTAGTTGCCGACGACGGGAGTCACGTCGTCGGATACCGGTGGAAGCTGACCCCGGTCGGGCTGCGGCACGCAGTTGAGTACTTGGACGAGTACCGCCGTCGGTATCCGCAGGTTGATACCACGGGCGTCGCGGCGCTCGCTGGCGAACACTCATAATCCGTCTCTTCCGTACGACGCCCGACGAATTGTCAGTGGCAGCTCTTACCCTCTGGGCTCATGAGGAACGCGACGAACAATGGCGTTCGGCCGACCGATGAGCTATGGGTGAAGTCCCTGGTGGCACGCTCGGTGTTGCGTGCGGCCAACGCGATGACGGCGCCCGGCGTGAGTCCTTCCGCTCGCCTCGGGGTCTTGATGGAGTGCCACGGCGCGCTGCTGGCGGCGCGCGGACCGGGCAGTGAGCTGTCTTTTGCGGACTTCCGGCGTCAGGTGCGCGGTGATCCCTCCCGGCTCTTGCCCGAAGGTGTCCCTGGGTGGGACGTCGACGAACTGCGCGCGGTCGATGCCGACGGGCACGTGACGGAGGACGCCTTCGATATCGCCGCGGAGCAGCGCCTGGTGCTCCGCATCCTGCAGAAGGGCGGCCGAGGTGCCGGCCTGCTCAGTGGGCAGGACCTGGACGACGAGGTTGCGCAGGAAACGGCCTTCGCCCAGTTGTGCAAGGCGGGTAATCAGAAGGTCTACGAGAGCGGACGTACCGATCTGATCCGCTACCCGGCGGGCCCGGTGAGCGAGCTGAGTGAACTGAGGCTGCCTCCGATGGTCGCGGATCTGTACGAGGACATCCCCTATGCCTCGAGGTACCGGGACTGGTGGTTCGCGTGCCCCGTATGCCGGTGGCCGATGCGCGTCGCACTGCGTCGTGAGGCGGGGCAGCAGATCGGGGTGGTCGCCTGCTGGCACACGCCGCACCAGGAAATGGGCGCCACGTATCGCTTCCGCCCGGTCGAGGGGATTGTTCCGCCCGAGCTACTGCCGGGGCCGCCTCCGCCTCCCCCGGACGAGCGGGAAGCAGTCCTCTGGCCCGACCTGGAGTACGTCCCGGAGGCGAAACCCGTGGAGGGGCATAAGGCTCTGGTGCGGGGTGTGTGGCGGTACACCTGCGTCCCCGGGCTGGCGGAGCTGGCGCTGCGGGACCGGTTGGTCGAACGTGGCCTCAAGGTGGAGCTGTGGCCCGCCCTGGACGCCTACGACCTGTGTGTACACGTCGGGCGCAAGCGGGCGCGGAAGAAGGAGCCTGTGCGCGTGGACGTGAAGGACTACACCTCGGGCACCGCGCTCGCGCAACTGATCCACGCACAGGAAGGCGATAGCGGGGGAGCAGAGTGGCTGGTGGTTCCAGACCAGCGCGCCAGCCAGGTGCACCTGCTGTCGGGAGTGGGGGCGAAGTACGGGCTGAAGGTAGCCACGGCGTCCGAGTTCGGCGAGATGGTCTGCGAGCGTTCGGGGGTGGCCTGGTCGTGAGCGAGCCATCCGTGGAACAAACAGCCCTGTGCGCCTCACTCGCACTGGCTGCCTACTACTTCCCTGCCACGTCCGTGGACAACGATGCGCCCGCTGCCCCCTTCCGGAAGGCGGCCTTCCTGCTGTCCGGCCAGTTCCGGGCCTGGGACCGTTGGCCGGAGCTGACGAGCGAAGAACGCCGACGCATCGTCGACGTGTACCGCACCGCCCCCAGCAAGTTCGGCGACGTACGCAACTTCACTCCCGCCGCCCGCGCACTGCTCACAGCCCTCGGTGACGAGGACCCTGGTGAGCCCCAGAAGCTGCTCACTTTCGAACCCGCAGGTGGAGACCCGCTCACTGCCGAGGCAGCCATCCCCCGGGTCGGCGGTGACCTGCTGGCCTACGTCGATCGGCAGATCGCCCGGTATCGGCGGCCCAGCGCGCGGGTGAAGCCCCCTGAGTTCGCCGGCCCCGGAGTCTGGAAGACGGGGGAGATCAGCGTGCGGGGCGTCGGGCAGGTACATGGCCAGCTGACGATCCCCACGTATCCCGGCTTCACCGAGGCGTTCGGCCACGACCGCCTGCCGCACATCGCCACCGCACCCCCGCTGGACAACCTCCGTATCCCTACGGAGGACCTGCTCGAACTGGCGGCGCAGATCGAGAGCGGTGAGCCGGAGGAGAAGCGGTACCTCCACGCGGTCCTCAAGGGCCTGTTCTCCGTCCTGCAGACGTCCGACTCCATCAGCCCACAGGAAGCGCTGCGGATGACGGCCGGCGGCCTGGAGATCTTCCACGCGCCAACCGGGACGGGCAAGAGCGTCTTGGTGCGCGTCCTGGCCGCATGGTTCGCCCAGCAGGGCCACCGGGTGGCCATCGTGCTGCCCGACATCAAGGCGTGCCTGGCCATCACCCGCAAGATCCGGTCCGACCTGCGCGTCCTGCAGGGCCTCGGCGTCATCAAGCACGAGACCGGCTGTGCGCACCTGATGTCGTCATCAGGCATGCACGAGCGCGCGCACAAGCTGGCCCGTCTCATCGACGAGGACCCGCAGGCACCGGGAGAGTGGGGAGAGAGCGGCGAACGGGACGTGGATCCGCTCTCCTACGGGTGCGCCCAGCGACCACTGCTGGAGTCCAACGCCGACTATCCGCCCGGCCGTGAGCCTTGCCTGTCCCTGTACCGGCAGAACTTGGGTGCGTCCGCCTGTCCCTGGATTCCCACCTGCGGCAAGTTTGCCCCCGTATACGAAGCCTGTTCGGCGCACGTGGTCGTGACGAATCACTTCGCCTTTCTCCAGGGCAACCTGCGCATCGGCGTGAACCTTGACGGGCGCCCCGTTCAGGGGGTGAGCGTTGCCGAATTCGCGTTGCGCACCTGCCACGCCGTCCTCGTCGACGAGGTCGACCAGTTCCAGTCGAGGGCGGTGGATCGATGCGCCGGCGAGGTCGTCCTGCACTCACGCAGGCACTGGACGGCGGCCCCGCAGGAGATGGACACGGACGCGAAGCGGCTGCCGATCTCGGCCGAGGCCGACCTGCTGCCGTCGGTCGGCCAGGTACGTCTGATGGCGGAGTTCCTGCTGCTCGCCGTATGCAGCAACGCGCTGCGTCTGGATGTCAGGGAGGACGAGCGCGCGGAGAATCGTGTGCCGGACCGCACCGGGCTGCGCTGGCACCTGGCCCGTGGCCGTGACCGGCAGCTGATCCGTCTGCTCTGGCCGGACCTGGCCACCTCCGGGGAGACTGATCTTCCAGCCGACCTCGCTCGACGCCTCCAGGGCCTCATGCCCGCCCGCTACCTGCAGCCACGCGCCACGGAGAGCGATCCGACGGAGGTGGGGTGGGACGAGATGCGCCGCGCTCTGGAGGCGCTGGTGGCCCCGCGTGGCCAACAACTGCTCGACGCTGTGAAGCTCGATCTGCACCGGCTGCTGGAGTCACGGGTGAAGGACCCGCACCAGCGTGCCCAGGCGGTGAACCTGCTCGTCACCCGGGCGACCCTGACCGAGCTGGACGAGGCGCTCTCCGAACTGCGCACCTGCGTGCAGCACTACCGCCCCTCCGGCCTTCGCTCCGCGCAGCGGATCGCCGAGACGCTCAGCCCGAGTGCCGTCTCGGCCGTCCTCCCGCTTGGCCTGTTGGGGCGCTCAATCACGGGATATCGCGTAACCGGCCTGGACAAGAGGGAGAGCGACGCCGAACTTGTCGCGCAGAGCATCGCGGGCGACCCGCACACCTTCACCGCCGAGCTGGGCGGTCTTGTCTCGCTGTGCCTGGCTGGGGTCGAGCGTCCCGTCATGGGCCTGTCCGCCACGGCGTACTTTCCCCAGGCGGTACGCGAGCACGTCCACGCGCCCGTGCGCTGGTGGATGACTGATGCCCAGGCCCGTTCGATCCGCGCTCGACGCCACCGTATCGAGTACGGCGAGGGTCACCCCATGTACGGCGAGCCGATCAAGATCTCGGGCCAGCATCCGAGCCGCAAGAAGGGCGCCTTGATCGAGCTCGGCACGGAGCTGTACGACCAGTACATCTACCGAGAGCTGGAGCGACAGCGTGCCAAGGACAAGGACCGCGCGCACGTCCTGGTCGTGGCCAACTCCTACCAGCAGTGTGCCTGGCTGGCCCGAGGCATCGCCCAGGCCGGCACCTACCGCGAAGGGCTTTGCGTGGCCGTGCGGGACGGCGACCGGCACAGCCCCGACCCCGACCTACCTCGGGAGAACATCGCCACTCGCCTCACGGCCGAGCAGTTCGAGGACTTCCCGCAGTACGGCAACGTCCTGGTCGTCCCCCTGGCCCTGATCGCCCGCGGTCTGAACATCGTGGTCGGTATCCGTTCCGCCGTGCGCTCGGTCTACCTCTGCGTCCGGCCCTTGGCGCTGTTCGCCGAACCCGCGGAGATGTACGCCAGTGTCAACGCCGCCGGGCTGCACGCACTCCCAGAGGGCGGCACCGCCAACCCCGACGACGCGTGGGAGAAGGCACGCACCGCCGCATGGCAACGGCTCGAACTGATCCTGCGCGCGACACCCCAGTTCACCTCCATGCCCAAGTCGCTCCAGGAGGAGGTTGTCGCGGGTGTCGTCGTCGACCTGATCCAGCTGGCCGGACGGGCCCGTCGTGGTGGTACCGAGGCCGTCCTGCACCTGGTCGACTACGCCTTCCACGAGGACACCTGGAGCTCCGACCTGGAAACCGTCCTGCGTCGCATCCACGAGCAGTGGCCGCCGGCGGTGAAGCGGCAGATGAACGACCTGTACGGGGAAGCCCTCAATGCCTTCCTGTCCTACGCGGGCATCGACCCGACCCTCACCCACTGAAAAGAGAAGAGACGAGTGAACGACCAGAACCTCGAGCCGGGCAAGTACCTGCACACACTGGCTTACCGCTGCACTCCCGCTCTGGTGGGCGACGCGACGGTTCACGTGCGCCAGCTGGACACGGAGACGGCCAAGCTGTGGGCCACCTTCACCGCTCAGTGCAGGAAGCGCTTCGGCAAGGAGGAGGCCCAAGCTCCGTACACCATCGCCACGACCGTGCTCCAGGTGATCACTGGCGGGTATGTGTACTTCGAGCCCAAGGGCGCGGCGCCGTTCCTGGTATCCCGGCAGCCGATCGACAGCGATCTGCTGTGCAAAGCCTTCACCCTGACGTACGGCCTCGCCCTCGGTGAACAGGTAGAGGTGATCGACCTGAGGCAGCCGCCCGCTCTCGCGGTGCGCATCGCGAGGACTCCGGAGCAGGAATTCGCTCTGGGGGAGCACTTGGCGGGGGCCAAGGGAGCACAACCGGATGCCCCTAACTGGCTCTACAAGAGCGTGGGGTGGGGGCTGGCAGAGCGTCTCGCAGCCGTTCCCTTCCAGCTCTCCAACGGCCGAGAGATCACACTGCGTCCCGATATCACCGGTGGCCTGGTGGCGTTGGACGATCCCTGGGAGAACGAGAGCGGCGGTCGCTACGCCGTGTGCCGAACGGCGGTGCGTCTCAAGACCCTGCCGAACGTGCAGCATCCCGTGCTGCTCTTGGACGCGCGCGTCTCCCGCATCTCGTCCTCGCTGATCTTCAGCTCCACAGCACTTGCCGTCCAGCCCGGAGAGGGCCGCCCGATCCTGGAAGTCAAGCTCAACGGGCGCGGCGGCACAAAGACGATCCCGCGGCAGACCCTGCAAGCGCTCGGCCGACTGGAGATGGACTACTCGATTCTGCAGTCCATCGCCAAGCGTTCCGAGCGCGAGCAGAAGCTTCGCGAGCGGGCCAGGGCTTTCAAGGAGAAGCTTCAGTTCCCCCGCGAGCACCCGGGCCAGATCTGGCCCATCCCCGCGAAGAACTACCAACACCCCATCGGAACGGGCGTGGGCATGCACCACCTGAGGCTCCTGCGTGCTCACGCAGACGCTGTCTTCGGCGATGATGCCCAGCGGCTGTCCCTGCGCCAGTCCGCGATGACCCTGCCGCGACGCCCCACCGACCCTGAAAAGGTCTCGGCCCAGGAGTATAAGCGCCGCAAGGAGGAGCGCGAGCGCACCGGCAGCAAGGAGCCACTGCGCCCGCGGGGCAGCCTCTTCCCGTCAGCAGAGTCGCTCTGCGTCTCCGTCGCCGAGGCCGGCTTCAAGAAGCTCCGCATCGCTTGCCTGTGGTATCGGGACGAGACCCGGCAGCGCATGCTGCAGACGTTCTGCCACGCGTTCGAACTCAGCCCCGTCGGCCTTGACACCCAGGAGGGCGTCGAGCTCGACCTCTACCAGGGCCGCATCACAGCCGCCTTCCATTACGTGCCGGACTTCCTGCGGCCGGGTCGCGGGCGGGACCGGGCAGAAGCGCTGGGGGCTGTGAGCGCCTCGCTCAGGCCCCGTGACGGTGTCCTGATCGGCGCGTGGTGCGAGACCGAATTGCCGCACGCCGATGACTTCCCTGGCATCGACACTCGTGACCTGGACGATCTGGATGCCAAGCCGCAGACGAAGGCGATCCTGGCTCGCCTCGACGTTTCGTCGCAGTACCTGATGGGCCGCGGAAAGGAAGGTGTCATCGAGCCGCCCCGCGAAGATCACCCGGCGCAGATGGCTCTGCTCGACCTGTACCGCTCCCTCGGCATCACTGACGAGCGGATCTCCAATGCTCTTCAGGGCACGAGCGGATTCCCGGTCGACCGGCTGGCCCATGTCGGCGTGCATGTACGACAGCAGAACCGACGCTACGGCGAGAAGGGCGAACCCAAGATCGTCATTACGGCCACCGCGTTGGTCCCGCCCCAGTCCCCGGAAGGGGCATGGTCCCTACTCGGCTGGAGTTCCACGGCACCGGTATGGCGGCCGTACCGCTCGGCTCAGAACGCCTTCCACACCCACCCATATCCCGAACCTTCCGCGGAGACCACGAGTTATCGGCAGAAGTGGGACGGTGCAGCCGATATGGTGGAGCGCGCCCTCGGCGACCTCACCGACGAGCTGGACGGCTTGCCCTACACAGTCACCGTGGACGCGCAGTCCGCGCGACGCATGTGGGACGGCTTGCAGAACCTTCGCCTCGGCGAACATCTCGCGCAGGCAGGAACTGACGGCAACCGCAGCCGATACCAGCTCCCCGGAGCACGCCTCGGCCAGGACGCCCCGCTGGCCGTCATCCGCCTCAACACGGACGACGAAGAAGTGCCACAGCCCGTCAGCGTCACCCACCTGGGCAAGAAGGACGGCGCCGAACCCGCTGAGAAGGACACCTCGACGCTGCTCTTCGAAGTCGACACGGACTTCGGAACGCCAGTATGGCTGCTGTGCAATGTGCCTCGCGCCTACGACGGCAGCGGCGCCGGCCGACTGGGCTCCAAGCGAACCCGGTGGGAGGCGGAGAAATCCGTGCAGTCAGAGGACCGGTCGAAGCGCCGCAAAGGCGAGATGCCGCAGAACTTCTACGCCATGACCGCCACCGAGATCCTCCCCATCGGGGGCCCGTCAGACGGGGCGCGTGAGGCGCTAGCGGCCATGACCGCACGCCTGTGCCACCAGACGCTGTTCTGGTCCGACCGCGCCCGCTATCCGGTGTCGCTGCATGCGGCACGGCAAATGGACCTTGACCATCCGCAGTACCGGCGTGAGGCAGTCGATGCGGAGCCAGGGACTGGAGACGGAGAAGGAGCGGAGGCAGGAGCCGCAGATTAGAGGGGTCGGCGTTGGGTGCCGCTTAACATCACCGTCCGCGCCACCCTGTCGGTGATCGGTGGGCATGACGGGGTCCAATCCGCGGACCGTCCCTTCCCCGCCTCCAGAGGCGGGGAAGGGAACCGACCGATTGAAGCGCAGGGCTTCTCAGCCGAGTAGTTCAGTGACCAGTTGATCCAGTTCCTCGGCGTCGGGGGAGCTGAGAAGGAAGTCGCGCAGGGTCCGACGGATCTGGATGTAGCTCTTGCCGTCTTCGAACTTCAGCTCCGCGATCCGCTGATGCTCGGCCTCACCAATCTCAGCGATTCGTGCGTGCTTGGCGTCAGCCGGATCGAAGTCCGGGATGGGTAGCTCCCAGACGGCTTTGTCGATGTCCCGTTCGTCCTTGCCGTAGGACATGAGTGGACGCACGACTTCAGTGGTGTAGGCCGAGTTCAATACCGCCAGCAGGTACATGCCCTCCTCGCGAGTGGCGACAGTTCCCCAGTACAACTTGTGATCGATGATCGCATTCGGATCGTCCACCAGCGCTGCGGTGACGTACATGGCAGCCTTCGCGTACACCACCCGGAGGGGAGCACCGGGGAGCTGATCAGTCAGCTTCTTTCTGAAGTTGAGTTGCTCGATCAAGGAAAGTCGTTCGCTGGAGCGGTTGTCATCCCAGAGTCGTTCGGCGTCTCGCCACCACTTCGCCAGGTCCGGATAGCGATCGAGGTGGTCATGCTCACCGTCCATGAGGGTATTCGCCCCCTCGATGGGCAGGACTACCTTGTCTGCGCCCATGACCCGATAGGGAACGACGTGCTCTCCGAGCAGGACGGGCCGGACAAACTCCTTCTCCACCGATCCTTCCCGGTCGGGAAGTTCCTTCCAGGGTTTCTTCTCCAAAGCGCTGCGCTGTGAACGGACCGAGACTCGGCCGCCGCCGAGACCGAGCGGGCTGGCAGCCTGTTCCTTGACGAAGAAGAGCACCTTGGGGACAACGATAGCCCCTTGCGCAAAACGGTCCCGGTACGGCGAGTTGATCAGCCCTTCCTTTGGGTAACGCAACTCACCCGACTTCCGCGTGATCCAGCCCTTGGCGCGTTCCCAATGAGCCGCACTCTTGGCGATCTTTCCGGTCCAGATCTCGGTTGCCTTGGGCAACGCAACGGCATTGTTGCCCTGCTGACCGATGGCGAGAGGGCGGCGGCGGCCAAAAATGACGGCGGCAGCGCGAGGGAAGAAGTGAGGACGTAGCCGGCGCAAATCCCAGGAACCGGTGAAGTTGACCTTGACGGGGTGGTCGGGATCAGTCCATTCTCCGCTGCGGAAACCGGTCCAGTAGGGGCGATCCAGCACGGGATTGGGGACGACGAAGGCAAAAGAACCGCCCTCCCGTAGGTACTGCTGGACAGCGCGAGCGATAAACAGACCAGAAAGGTCCTGGTGGGTGGCGACCTCAAAACCCTTCCACAGACCGCGGGCCTGCATCATGTCTTTGAAGGTCTTCTGCATGTCGCCTGGCATGTGCCTGTAGGACAGCCAGGGCGGATTGCCGACGAGAATGTCAACACGGTTCTCAGCACGGGAAAGCCACATAGGGCGAGCCAAGTTGCGTACGTAATAGGACCAGATGTGGTTGCGCCCCTCGTCAACCAGGTCGCACAGGACGCGGAAGTTGTCTGTCAGCTCTTCACGGTCGTCTGCGTTAGAGATCCCATGCCGATTGAAGAGCGCAACGAGAGAGGGCAGCTTTCCTTTAACCCGGTACGGGTCGGCGGCCTTGTCGGCGAGCTCGTTCACGATCGCGTCGAAGCGGCCGGCGTCGCGCAGCAAGTCTTCGGAGAAGCGCAGTTCGTTAGTGAAAAGCTGGTTCCCTGTGCCGGTCTGGATGACGAGGTGGCCGTGGTCGATGAGGTCGGTGCGCTGGTCCCACTGGAGGCTGTCTCCCAGGTAGACAGGGACGTTTATCGGGCCGCGCTCCTCAGAGGTAAGCGTCTCGCGGCCGATGGCGAGGAGGTACGTGACGCGGGCCAGCGCCACAGCAACCGGGTGGAGGTCGATGCCGGCGACATGGTCATGGAGCCCATCCAGCGCCTCTCGCAGCGGCAGCCCGATGTCCCGTGCGGCTGCCAGATAGCGGCGGACGCCGTGGAAGAGAAACGTGCCGGAACCACACGACGGGTCCATGATCCGCAGGTTCAGCGGATCGGGGACTGCCTCGGTCACCGTCGCTTCCGCCAGCCAGTCTGGCGTGTAGTACTCTCCTTGCTTTTTACGGGTCTCGGCGGCGATCACCGACTCGTACAGAACCTTCAGTACGTCGTGCTCGACCCTCGACCAGTCGAAGCCGGCGAGGCGACGAGACAAGTCTTGAATGAACCCCTCGCCGCCCTCAATCTCCAGCGGCCAGCCGAAGAAGTCCGACTCGACAACACCCGAGATCCGCGCCTGGGTGAACAGCTGACCGTTGACCAAGGAAGCGGGCGGGGTGTCCTTCACGGGGATGCCCATCACCGCGTGGGCGATGATCGAGGCGGTATTCACGAGGAGCGTGTGCTCGATGAACAGATCGTCGCTGTCCTCGAACTGGGCGCCCAGTGCACTGCGCAGCAACCGAGACCACAGGTCGCGCTTCAGCTGAACGGTCGGCAGACTCTTGTTCTCCTCGTACAGCGCAGCCAGAACCGCCTTGTCGATGGAGTGTGCGACGCTGTCCGCTCCGAGGCGGGTTGCAATGGCATCTGGTGTAGGTGCGGCACCCTCGGACGTTGCTAGGACGCCTTCGAGCCACCGGACCAAGTCCAGCGACCTGACGTTGCGCTCCCGGGCATCGAAATGGTTGACCTCATTCAGCTCGTTGTTGACCAGCGTGTAGGCGCGCCAGTCCGCGCCGTCAGTGAGGATCCCGACGTGCCGCCGCTCGCGCTGCTCTGTTCGGGCACGCACATACTTCGCTAGCTGCGCGACCGCGTCCTTGCGGATCTTTGGGCGGCTGATGTCCTTCTTGACCTCGATGACGGTCGCGCCCATCTCAATATCGATGCGGTGACCGGTGCCACCGCCCACCTGCGCTTCCAGCACGGGTGTGAGGAGATCCTGCTCGCCGAGGTTGAGGTCCGCATCCAGCAGAAACTGGCGGATGTCCGCCTGCAGTGTCGCTTCGGCTCGGACAGCCTTGCGCTCGACGACCCGATTGAACACGGTTTCGAGCGCGGTCGGCGAAGGCGGGACGGAGAGCGTCACGGCGAGAGCTCCAAGAGCATCAGAACGGATAGGACAAACGAGGGGACGTTCGGTCCCGTCGACCATTGTCATCCAGGCATGCCTGCTGGCACAGCCCTACTCGCGCGCCAGGCTCTCGTCCCTGGTCTTTCCTCCAGTCCGCGCCTGTCGAGACCGCTTCGAACCGCCGAGCGTCGCCCCCCGGTGAGGCTTGAGTGAGAAGCGTCCGGGGCACAGAGCACGCCATGGATGACTTGTTCGGTGAGTGGGCAGTGCAGACAGCGGAAGCCGAACTCAGCGGTCCGCTTCCACGGCGGTGGACACATACACAAGGCGTGGCTACTCGCGCTGTTGAAGTGCGTCAGGTTCTCGGCGGAGATGCTGGCCTGCTCCTTGCCGCCGCAACGCTTCATGACGTCGGGTACGCGCCTCGCCTGGCGATCACGGGATTCCATCCACTTGACGGAGCGCGCTTCCTCCGAGACGAGCACGGTGCCGACGAGAGGCTGACGCGGCTGGTGGCGAACCATTCGTTCGCACTGCTGGAGGCGGAGGAGCGCGGGTTGCAGGAGGAGCTGATGCAGGAGTTCCCACTGCTGGAGGAGCCGTTGCTGGTGGACGCCCTCGTGTACTGCGACATGACGACGACGCCCGATGGCGGTCGGACGACCGCGCGGGAGCGGGTTACGGAGATCGTCGACCGCTACGGCGCGGACAGCGTGGTCGGTCGGTTCATCCGGCGGGCGGCGCCGGAGATCTTCTCCTCTGTCGAGAGGATCGAGGCCGCTCTGGCGGCTCAGCCGAGGTAGGGATAAGTGCCGGCGAGATAATCGCCGATCTGCTGGCGCATACTCGGGTGGATGTCGTACTGGTCCAGGTCTGCGGGCTGGACGAAGCGGACGCCGTCGGCCTCGTCGTTGATTGTGGGCTCACCGCCGACAGGGCGGCCGATGTAGGTGTTCTCGTACTGCTGGCGGATCTCGCCGTCGGTGTAGGCGACGATGTGGTTCGGGTTGGTGTAGACGCCGAGGAAGCCGGTGATCTCCGCGATGATGCCGGTCTCCTCCAGGCACTCGCGGACCGCACACTGGGCCGCGGTCTCGCCGATGTCCTGGGCTCCGCCGGGGAGTGCCCACTGTCCGGTATCGCGGCGGCGCTGGAGGAGGATGGCGCCCGTCTCGTCGGCGACGAGCAGGTTGCTGGCCGGGATAAGGGTGTTCGCTTTCGGCGCGGCCGGGTCGTTGTAGTACTCAGTCCTGCCCATGGTCGGCGGTCCTCTCCTGGTCGGGTGCCCATGGCCGTGCGGCGGCCCAGACGGCGTCGAAGCTCTGAGCGTAGTTGTCGAACCACCCCATGCCGTCGGCTCTCCTGAGGTGGAGGAGGGGGTTGGCGCTGGCCGGCTGCCCCCAGATGTGGGGATTGACGAGGAGGTCGTCGTCGTAGCGGAACATGGACGTGTAGAGCGTGGTGTCATGCAGACGCACCGCGCACCCGGCCTCGCCCAGCAGGGGGCGGTAGTACGTCAGCGAGGCGCGGATCTTGGCGGCGAGTGTGTCGCCGATTCCCTCTTCGCGGCCCCGGACGGCGACCGCCTGTCCGTCGGGGTCACCGAAGCACAGGCGGACCCGGACGCCCTCGGCGGCGCGTTCGGAGAGCATCTTGGCGACGTGCGGGTTGGACTGTGCGAAGAACGTGCCGGAGAAGACGAGGACGCTGATCTCCTGCCGGGCCTCCCGCAGCAGCGAGAGCCATACGTCCCGCGGCACGCTGGCTCGGTTCTGGTAGGTGCCGACCAGTTCGGTGCCTAATCCGTCGCGGGGTGGACCGGGCCGCTTGGAGGGCGTCGGCCAGAGGAAGGTCTCCTCCACGCGCAGATGACCGGCCACGCGAAAGCGATGCCGCGCGTGAGGAACCCGTCCTCCCAGCCACCGGCTCACTGTCTTGGGGTCGACCTCGCAGATCTCGGCGAGCGCGTCGGGTGAGACCCCGCGTTGGGCGAGCACGGTATGCAGTCGGTCGTTCACAGAAACCATGCAAGCGGTGCAACGCGTGATCGCGCAAGGACGTTGTGGGACGTTGTCGCGGAATCACGGTGCTGCCGATGGCTGCTTACGCTGGCGGCATGGAGCTCATCGTCCTGTGGGACATCGACCACACCCTCATCGAGAACGCGGGGGTGAGCAAGGAGATCTACGCCGCCGCCTTCTCGGAGCTTGCGGGGTTTGAGCCGTCGGAGCCAGCACGCACCGAGGGGCGTACGGACCGACTGATCATGCGCGACATGTTCGTTCGGGACGGGCTGCCCGTACCCGACTGGCCCGGCATCGAGGCCGCCCTCGAACGGGCAGGAAGTGAGCGCCGGGACGCGCTGCGTTCGCGCGGATGGGCCCTGCCAGGAGCCCATGAAGCGCTGAAGGTCGCCTCGGCACGGAGCGGCTGGGTCTCCTCTGTCCTGACCGGCAACATCGCGGCCAACGCCCGCGTGAAGCTCTCCGCGTTCGGCCTCGACTCCTTGCTGGACCTGCCGGTGGGCGCCTACGGAGCGGACGCCGATCTCCGCTCCGATCTGGTCGCGGTCGCCCGCGAGCGAGTGCAGCGGCTTCGTGGCATCCGGGTCGACACGCCCATCGTCCTGGTCGGGGACACCCCTCGTGATGTGGAGGCTGCCCTGGCCACGGGGTGCGGGATCGTCGCCGTCGCCTCCGGTCTGCACGATCACGCGGAACTCGCAGCGGCCGGCGCCCCCGAGGTCCTTCAGGACCTGGCAGACGCCAAGCGCCTTCTAAGCGTCCTGGAGTCGCTCGCAGGTGACGGAAAACGTCCCAGGACGTCCTCGGGCCGTCCCTGAACGCGGTGACGAGGTCCCCGGGCAGACAGCCAGGATCGGGTTCCCGAAAGGCAGCCAGCCGAAGGAGCCCAAGTGATCAGGGAAGTCACCGGGATCAGGAAGATCCGGATGCTGTACCTGCAGCTGCTCTACCGCTGCAACTTCACGTGCCTGCACTGCTTCCACGGCAAGCGGCTTCAGTACGCGGACGCCTTTACCGCCGACGAAGCCAGTCGCCTCCTCACCCTGATGCGGGACGAGTACGGCACGGAGGAAGTCACCCTGCTCGGCGGGGAGCCCTTCGTCCACCGGGACCTCCCGCAGGTCGTCCGCCACGCCAAGGAGGAACTGGGCCAGCGCGTCGAGATCTGCACCAACGGGTACCGGATCGAGCGCCGCCTGACAGAGATCGCGCCGCACCTGGACCTCCTCAGGGTGTCCCTGGAGGGCGTCGGATCGACCAACGACGGCATCCGCAGGCACGGCAGCTACCAGAGTGCCCTCGACGCACTGAGCCTGGCACGGGACCTCGGAGTTCCGACCGGTGCGACCATGACCGTGACTTCACGAAACATCGGTGAGGTACTCGCCCTCGCCGGCATCCTGGCCCGACTCGGGGTCCAGCAACTCAAGCTCCACCACCTGCGGCCCGTAGGCAACGCCGCCAACCACCCCGAGCTACTGGTCACCGAGCCTGCCGCCTACGGCCGGCTCCGCGAAGAGCTCGCGGCGGCCGACCTACCCCTGGAAGTGATCGTCGACGAGGACCTCTCCGAGCACGGCGCCCCACAGCTCTGCGCCCCGACCGGCGGGCCCCGCGAGATCGACCGCATCGAGGCCGACCCGCGTGGTGCCCTGACCATGTCCTGCAAGGCCGTGGGCAAGGACTCTCACGCCTTCTGGTACGAGAAGAGCGCTGGCCGCATCGTCCACCAGCCCTCGCCCGCGGACGAGCTCACGCTCGCGGTGCCGGACGTGGTGTACGCCCGTGCCTGACCACCCGCGATTCGAGAGCCTGGAGGGCTTACGGGGCACCGGCAAGTCGACCGTCGCCCCGATGCTCGCCGCCGCCCGGCAAGCCGTCCTCGTCCCGACCGTGCCCGCCCTGTACCAGCCCCTCAGGGCGGCCGTGGACCAGCGGACCAACGCCGACGCGCGGATGTGCCTCTACCTCTCCGCGCTGTTCACCGCGGCCGAGGAAATTCAGAGCCACCTCGACGCCGGCGTCCCCGTGGTCGTCGAGAGCTACTTCGCCCGGTGCCTCGCCACCCACCAGGCCATGGGGGCTCGGCTCGGCGTCACGCTGCCGCGCCGGCTCCCGACACCGGTCACGTACTACCTCGTCTGCGGCGACGACGAACGCCGCCGTCGTCTGGCCGCCCGGGACAAGCCAGCGACGCAGTGGGACGCACTGATCGAAACCGTCCCGGACCAGGTGGCCGACGCCTACGCCTCGTTCCCGATGCGCCGCATCGACACCACGGGGCGCAGCCCCGAAGAGGTCCTCCGTGTGATCACAGAAACCGACAGGCAAGGAGCGAACTCCCATGCAGACCCAGAGCCTGTGGGAGCACACCCTCACCTTCTTCCCCCAGTTCCTCAGCACACTGCGCGAGCGAGTCGCCCCTGACGCCACCGTCGCGGTCGTCGGCGCGAGCGACGGCAAGTTCGTCCTGCCGCTGGCCGCCGCCGGCTACCACGTGGTCGCCATCGAACGCGACGCGCTCGCCCTGCACGGAGGCGAGGTACGCCTTCCGGGTGACAGCGAGGCCCACGCGATGGGCCTGATCGACCGGCTGAAGCTCGAAGAACTCCATTCCCGTGTCCACGTGGTTGAGGACGACTTCCTCGAGGGCAAGCCCCTGGGCGTGCAGTGCGAGGCAATCTGGACGAGCTGCTCGTGGCACTACAGTGCCAACCACCACCGCCCGCTCGCCGAGTTCGTCCACCGCATGCAACGCCTGGTCCGCCCGGGCGGTGTGTTCGGTGCGGAGTTCATGATGCCCGTCGAAAGACGCCACCACATGACCGAGCACTACACCTCCCCCGAGCGCCTGCTCCCTCACTTCATCGGTGACTGGGAAATCCTGCTCACCCTGCGCACGAACGAGTTCACGGAACGGGCCCACGTCGGCCAGCCTGAGGACCACACCCACCGCATGGGCCTGCTCATGGCAGCCCGAACGTCCCCCTTCACCGACCACTTCTGAGAGAAGGACCCCATGGATCACGAGTACGAGGCGAAGTTCCTGGCCGTCGACGCCACCGGCCTCCAGGCCAAGCTGACCGCCCTCGGAGCCGTCCAGGCGTTCCCCCGCACCCTCCTCACCCGCAAGATCTTCGAGAACGACTCCCTCGACGGCGGGGCCTGGGTCCGCCTTCGGGACGAAGGCACCCGATCGACCCTCACGCTCAAGCAAGTCACCGACGCCACCACGATCGACGGCACCAAGGAAATCGAGACCGAAGTATCCGACCTGCACGCCATGGCCGACATCCTGCGCCGGGTCGGCCTCACCGAAGTGCGCTACCAGGAGAACTACCGCGAGGAGTGGCGCCTGGGCGAGGTCGCCTTCGACTTCGACACCTGGCCCGACCTCCCCACCTTCCTGGAGATCGAGGGGCCCGACGAGGCATCGGTCCGGCAGGCCGCCGCGCTGCTGAACCTCGACTACTCCGAAGCCCGATTCGGCAGCGTCGACGAGATCTACAAGAGCGAGGCCGGCCGCGACATCCTCGCCGAGCCCACCCTCCTGTTCTCCGACGCCGAGAAGCAGGAGGACGCTTCCTCGGCGGTCCGAAACCACTGACCAGGGAAGCGGACAAACCATGCTCACGGAAGCCGCATTACGGCACAGGGTGATCCCCGGGATAGCCGAGTTCGCACGCGGTGGACTACCCGCACCAGCGGCCACGGACGACGGCAACGAATGGGTCGACGGGCCCTGCTGGCTCTACTGCGGACAGCGGTGGACTCGCGTCCTGTGGATCGGCCCCGCCCGTGTCGCGGGCGCCCAGGCACCGATGTACGCATGCGGACCCTGCATCCGAGCACTCCAGGAAAGGGTCTGGCAATCCCTCCTCAGCAAGGACTGCCCGGGCCGCTCCACCCAGCCGAGCGAAGACTCTGTGGTGGGACAACCGACGGCTGGCCGGAGGCCGGGCAAGCACCGAGGCCAGAGCAGGTTCCTCCGCAGAGGTTAGCTCCCGCCCTGGTCGCAGGCGCCCGCCGTCCCCCGCGGTGTGAGCGCTGGCGGCTAGGGCGGGTCACGGCGTCCGGGCCTTCCCCAAGACGAAGGCCCGAACGCTTCCCTCTGCCTGCGGTGCCAGCGACTCGGATCGGACAGAGCGGCGGCTCAGTCTGCGGAGAGCGCGGGGGATGACCGAGATCGTTGACGACGCCACGGGTGGTGTGCCAGCGGGCGGCTTCGGCTCGCGGGATGTGGGCAGGATTGCGCCCGATGTGCTGGGCGCGCCCCGCTGACACGCCGCGTCGACGTCACCGGGGCCGTTACGGTCAGGATCATGGCCGCAGGGGAACGTGTTGTTGTTGTCGGGGCTGGGGTGGCAGGGCTCACCACCGCCGTCGTTCTCGCCGAGGCCGGCGTCTCGGTGCATGTCTTCGCCGAGGAGGTGCCGGGCGTCACCTCGCTGGCGGCCGGGGCGATGTGGGGTCCGTACCTGGTCGAACCGAGGGACAAGGTCAACCAGTGGGGACAACGGTCGCTGGAAATCTTCCGTGAGCTGGCCGAGGATCCGGCCACGGGCGTCCGGCTCACCAGCGGCATCGAGGCATCCCGCACGGCCGAGGCGCCACCAGACTGGGCGACCGCCCTGCCCGGCTTCCGGCCGTGTGGGCCAGCTGAACTACCGGCCGGTTTCTCGGCCGGCTACCGGTTCACCGTGCCGCTGATCGACATGCCCACCTACCTCGACTACCTCCTGCATCGGTTTGATGCCGCTGGGGGAACAGTCGAGCGGCGACGACTGGCCTCACTCTCGGACGCCGGCCCGGCCACCGTGATCGTCAACTGTACGGGCCTCGGTGCCAAGGATCTACTCCCTGACCCTGACCTGCGGCCCATCCGCGGCCAGCACGTCGTCGTCACCAACCCAGGGTTGACCGAGTTCTTTTCCGAGGACACCGGCCTCTCACCGGACCTGCTGTGCTTCTACCCACACGGCGACACCGTCGTCCTGGGCGGCACGGCCATCGACGGTGAAGGTGGCCAAGCCTCCGACGACAGGGCGGCGGCCAGCATCCTGGCCCGCTGCGCCGAGGTCGAACCCCGTCTCACCACCGCCAACGTTCTGGAGCATCGGATCGGTACCCGGCCCACCCGGGCTACGGTCCGGGTGGGCGCTGACCGGCGGGAGGACGGCGCCTTGGTCGTGCACAACTATGGGCACGGGGGCACTGGCGTCACGCTGTCATGGGGTTGTGCCGGGGAAGCTTATGAGCTGCTCGCAAGCGAGTGAGGCCACGAGGAGGTTGACGTCTCGCCTGAGACGTAAGCGATCCCGGTCGCTCCTGCAGGCCCTGGCCGAGGAGGTACCCAGTGAGTCACCCCGCCAACTGAAACGGCGCATTCTACGCACCAGTTGCCTCGAGAAGACCTGGTCCGTGCCTGGACCCCTCGAACGGGACAGCTTCCTCGACCCCGTTCGGCAGGGCGCGTATCACCAAAGGGAGGGCCCCGGCCGGTGGGTTCAACACCGGAGGTGAGGCCAAAGCCCGGCTCCCGTAACAGAGGAGACAAAGCATGGAAAACACGCCAACGACCACCAGCGGCAACGGTCACGAGGGCCACATCAGCCAGCCTCTCGGGAGCGCTGGCCGGGCTGCCCGGCTTCAGCCCGTCCCCACAGCCCCGGCCGACAGCGAGCCCGCCGTGGGAGGGGCCCCTGTCCAGCGGGCATTCACCTTCACCACCGTCACAGGTGAAAATGTGACCGTGGCCTGCATGCCCGGTTGCACAGTCGACCATAGGGCAGACAGCAACACGCCCACACACCCGCACGACATCTACTGCAGCATCCCCGGCACAGCCGACGAGCTGCCCCTCTATGGCCCGCTGTGCAACACGCGGGGCCCGGAGGACTTCCGCTTCCTCAACTGGCAGATCGAGTCCTACCCCTTCTCGGCACGGCCAGCGGAGAGGCTGCCCTTCGTGGCCATTGAGGTCTTCGATGACCACTACATCGAGTACCTCGAACCGGACACACTGCAGGTGATCATCGGCCGCCTGCAGAAGCGGGTCGATTCCCTGCGCGAGGCCCACGCCCAGCTCGTCAACGTCCGCACCGAGTACGTCAACCTTCCGGGGGTGGCAGCATGAAGGCCACGTCCGTCACCGAACGCGCCATCGCCGAGGTGGAAGCGTTCCGTACCAAGATGCAGGAAATCGGCTCGTGCCCCCCTGCCGTGGAGAAGTTCGCCGACGAGGTGATCGTCCGCATCATCGTCTGCGAATCCCCGAGGGCCGCCGTCGAAGCGGCGATGCGTAACGTCCTCAGCGAGTCGACGGAGGTGACGGTATGACGACGTTGACCACGCGTGCTGGCTTCGACGCCTTCCGCGACCGCATGCGCGACCACTTCGGGCGGCTGCCCGACGGGCTTGGCAGCCAGCACCTCCACATCGAACAGGCCCCGCTCGGCCCGGATGAGTACTTCAATCACCGGCTCGACAACGGCGGCCACCACATCGTCTACGACCCACGGCAGACCAGCGGGCTCATGGTGCGCCAGTTCCTCGGTATCTACGCGACCTTCACCGAGGACTCGATCCGCGAGGGCGTCCGCGACGCCTACTACAAGGAAGACGTGGCGGGCGTTCGGGAAATTTTGGAGATCGTCCTCAGCGAGATCGACCGCACCCAGGATTCTGCGGGTGTGATGGGCTGGCTACGGGAGCTGCTGCAACAGGCCCGCACGAAAACCAAGCCAACGGCCGCGTGAGGACGACCGCGAAGACCGCGGTGGTCGGGGGTGTGCGGTTCCTGGACAGCCCCGGCCGCGCCGCCCGGCCCGCATCTGACGGCAAGCCTCTCAGGGAAAAGTGCGCGGACCGGGCTTGATGGCTGAGCCAGCGCCCTCACCGCCGTGGGCGGTTGTTCGGGTGCACGGACACCAATGGCGAGGCGGGCTGTGTCCCATCCAGTGCGGGTCCAAGCGCGGATAGCCGCATGGTGGTCCGTCGGCGGGCGGCTTCGGCTCGGAGGTTCGGCGCCGGGTTGCGGCTCGTGTGCTGGATGCGTGTGATCAGGACCCGTGCGGGTTGGCGGGCGGTGGTGAGTTCACGTTGGGCGGCGGCTTCCTTGAGGAGCTGGTGGGGCTCGTGGCCGCCGGCTTCGGCATCGGCGAGGACGGCGGCGAGGGCGGGCCAGGCGGGATCGCTGAGAATGCGGTCGGCGTGGTTGGGGATGGCGGCGCAGACGTCGTGGACGAGGGTCCGGCGAGCCTGCTCGCTCGGTTGACGGGTGGCGAGGCCGTCGAGAACAGGTGTGAGGGCCTGATCGGCTGCCACCTGAACGTGGTGAAGGGCCTGGCAGGCGGCTTCGGTCTGGTGAGCGTGGCTCTTCGCGTCGTGCCAGTGGGCGGCGAGGACCGTAGCCCAAACGAGGGCGGCGAGCAGGGTGGCCAGGACGCTTGCGTCGGGACCGGTGGCGGTGTGGGCGATGTCGCGGGCGGCAGTGCGCAGGGTGTGGGCGGCCTGGTTCTCGGCGCGGATCTGGGAGCGCTGGGCACGGGCGAAAGCTCGTGACGCGGCTCGGAGTTCGGCCTGGAGGTGGGCGGGGGCTTTCTGGGCAGTCGCTTCGATGAGTTCGCCGAGCGCGGTGATGTGGGCCTGGGCATGAGTGTCGTCGGCCATGTCGGTGCGGAGGGTGTCGAGGGCGTCGGTGGCCTGGTGCCAGGGGGTGGCAGGTTGGTCGCGGCGGGCGGTGGGGTGCTCCTCCAGCACGGTGGTTTCGAGGCGGGCCTTGAGTTTGGGAAGCGTGAGGTCGGGGGCGATCTTTCCACCAGGGTGGAAGATCTGTTCGCCGTCGTTGTTGAGGTCGCCCGGTCGGCCGACGGCGTAGCCGAGGAGGTCTCCGGACGGTCCGCGGCGGGGTTTGACCGCGATGTTGTCTGCTTCGAGGTAGGCGAGAAGTTCCTCGGCGCTGCTGGCGTGGGGAATGGCGGCACGGATGCGGTCCTGGAGCCAGTCGCGGCTGGTCTGTTCCCAGCCGAGCCGTTCGGCCTTGTGCATCTCGGCCTGGGTGGACCGGCGTCCGGCCGTGAGGTCGCCCTTCTTCAGCTGGCGCAGGCCGTAGTCCTTCTCGATCTGGCGGCAGGCGTCGCCGACGCGGACGCCGCTGTCGTGGAGCCTGGGGCGGCGGCCGTCTTCGCGGACGGTGGTGGCGAGGATGTGGATGTGGTCGTCGGCGTGGCGTACGGCGATCCAACGGCAGCCGAGGTCGTCTCCGGCGGGGGCGATGTCGGCGGCTTCGACGATCCGCTGGGCTATCTTGGCCCACTCGGCGTCCGAGAGGCGACTGTCTTCGGGGGCTGCGCGGACGGGGCAGTGCCAGACGTGGTCGGTGACCTTCTTGCCGAACTCGCTGTTCCGGAGCTGGACAGGCTCGTCAAGGTGGCGGGCGAGCTGGGTGAGGGTGGCGTCCTCGTCGCGGCCAGGGTCGGGCATGCCGAGCATGGCAAAGCTGGCGACGATGTGCGGGTCGGTGTGCTCGTCGTGACGGCCGGGGCCGTAGAGGTAGGCGAGTAGGCCACGGGTGTTGGACCCGGCCGGTTTGATGGCGGCGATCACGCGGCCTGGTCCTTCCTGTCACCAGCGGGTTCACGCAGGGCCTCGGCGATCAGCTCCAGCAGGCGGTCCAGTTCGTCGAGACGGTGACGGATGTCGGGCGGAGTCAGGTCGCTGTTGAGGGCGCGGGCGATCTGGTTGACGTTGACGCCGATGCGGTTGAGCTCGCGCAGCACCTGGGCGCGGAACATATGAGTGCGGCGGCGGTCTTCGGACAGCGGCAGGTTCGCCGTGAACCGGCCGCTGATGAAGGCGAGGACGATGTCGGCGGCGAAACCGGACTCCCCCTTGTAGCCGTGCTCGGCGGCGGCCTCCTGGAGCCTGACGTGCTCGTCGCTGGTGAACCGCATTGGACCGACACGGATGGTCCGCTTCGTGCCGGTGAAACGACGGATCGCTGGCTGGACGCTCTGCACGTCTCGCTCAACGGCCGCCGGGGTGGCTGCGGGCTCGGGGCGGAGAATCTGCTGCTGGGCAGCGTGCAGAGTGTCCGGGTCGGGGCCGCCCTCGGCGCCGACCCCCTGGTCCGGCGCCCCCTGGCGTCGGGCCGTCTCCGCCACCCCCGGGGCGGAGACCCCCGAAGACCGGCCTTGAGTCGGACTCGGGGTACTACTGGCTCCGCCAGGGGCCGTCCGTCCGAACGCCCGCCGTAGACGTCCCAGCAGCGTCAGGGAATGCGACGACACAGGTGTCTCATCATGGGTGTCTTCAGGCGGGTGCTCGTCGTGCGTCAAGGAAGATGCTCCAGGTACGGCTGGCAGGCGGGGGCGAGGATGCCTGCCCGGCGGTGGTCGTCGTGTTGTCCACAGGTGTGGAAATCTGCGGGGCGGCTGGCGGAGCTCGGGTGACCGGAAGGGTTCCGGTCACCCGAGCACATGGCAGTCAGCGCCTGGAGACCTCGATCCCGGCGGCTTCGAGTTCCGGCCGAAGCAGTTCCATCACCTCGGTCTGCCGCTCACTGCCGATCGTCAGGTCCCGGTCCTTCACTGCCGCTCGGAGCAGGCCGCGCGTGAGTTTGCCGTGCTGGTGACCGGCGGCCCGGCCGATATCCGCCAGCTCCGCGATGGTCGCCTTCGCCGGACGGCCACCGCTCGGTCTGCCCTCCGGAACCTGTGCCGCGGGTTCCGTCCGCTCACCGCCGGCGGCTCGTGAACCGGCAGGAGCGGCGTCTGGCAGGTGGCTGTGACTGAAGTCGCCGACCGCTTGCTCCGGCGTCTGTACGGAACCGGTGTTCGGGGAGTCGTCGGACGGCGCGACGAGCTGGTGGATCTGTCGCATGAGGACACCGAAGGCGACCATCGCGGCGGCCGGAGGGACGGCGGCGACCACGTAGTCGAGGAACGGGACAGGGTGTGCGTTGCCCGTGCCGCTGACCCCGGCGACGTTCAGCGCTATGGAGCCGACCGATCCGACGGCGGTCACGGCGATCGCCCACGGGTCCGTGACGCGGCGCAGTGCCGCGCGCAGCATGAGCAGTTCGCCCGCGACGATGAACGCGTCCAGGGTGGCAGGCCAGGCCCAGCGGCGAATGGGCGACGCTCCGAGCCCGTGCTGGCCGGCGACGTCAGCCAGGTGCGCGTAGGAGAGCCAGAACGCTCCGGCGGTCAGGGCGACGATGACGATGCCGGCCGCGCCGAGCGCGAACTGCTCGGCGTCAGCCTTCCTTTTCGGTCGCCCTTCGCTGGGGACGTCATCGTGCGGCTGTGGGGCTTGCGTGAGGGGCGGAGTGGTCAAGCGGAAGGCTCCTGGGGGTAGCGGTGTGCGGCGTCTTTGCCGTCTCGGCCGTTGCACGTGCAGGTCATGGCGGGACGGCAGCTCTCCTGATGTGCCGTCCCGGCGGGTGCTGGCGTCTTGTCCCGAGTCGGGACAGATGTGCGGCGTTCTTGTCCCGACTCGGGACAAGAAAGGCGCCGTCGGGGCGGGCTTGCTTGGGTCGGTGTGTCCCGTGAAGGGACGGCTGCGCAGCACCGTCCGTCCCAATAGGCAAGGCTGTGAGCTGCGGCGATACGGCATGGACGCCTGGGACGTGGCAAGACGGATCTCGGCAGCGTCTCCGGCGGGCAGCACTCCTGGAAACGCCTGCGTTGCCGTCTTGCCCCTGGCTGACGTCTTGCCGGTGTGCTGTCTGACCTGCGAGATCACGGCAGGGACGGCAAGTACGGCAACCAGGAGGCGCGGATCAGCTCTCGCCGCGGCGGGCGTCGACTGGGTGGACGGCCGGACAGTACCGCCGCCACGCGTCGAGGAACTTGTGGCGCATGTAGCCCTTGCGCTGAGTCCGGTCGGCCATGCGTACATTGCCGGGCCGGATGTCGTAGTCGCGCAGCATTGCGCCGAGTTCGCGGGCGGTCAGGCCGTAGCGGCCTCGCTCTCCCCACGGGGCTTCGGCGTCCGCGTTCAGGTAGTGCAGAAGATCCTCGGTGGAGAGGCTGTCCGCCTCCCTCTGGGCGAAGAAGACCCGACGGATGTCGGCGAGGATGCGCGCCCCGCTGGGGTGGTCCTCTTCTGCCGCCACTTCGGCGGCGACCATCCGCGCGCAGGCGATCCGCGCCAGCCGGGGCCAGCGGCCGCCCGCCAGGTCGGCGACGATCACCAAGGGCTCCCACGTGTCGGCGGCGCGGTCTTCGACCGGCATGTCCGGCTCCAGGTTCGCGGCGTCTTCCAGCAGCGGCCTGGCCAGTGCGTGGATGCGGTCGCGCAGCTCGTGCAGGGCGGGGATGTCCCGGCGGGAGCGGAAGGGCTTGACCTTCTCGCCCTCGGCCCGGCGCCGCATGCGGATGACCACCGACCGGTCCATGACCGTGTCGGGCAGGTCCCCGATTCCCGCGATGGCCGCCATCGCGAAGGTGGCGAACTTGTGCGGGGTGTGGTCGTTGCCGACGACCCGGGTGACGTACCGGCCGCGCTGATGGCCGGCGTTGAGCAGGCCGCGCGTCTCCTCGTTCTTCTCCGCGACCTTGGGGCCGAAGATGGTGTCGGCCTCGTCCACCAGCAACGTCGGCGGCTCGTCCTCGTGGATCGAGCGGAAGATGGCCGCCGGTGTGGTGTTGATGGTGAGCATGGGCTCGTGGACCGTCTCGGTCAGCACGTCCAGCAACCGCGACTTGCCGCAGCGCTTCGCCGGCCCCACCACTGCCAACCGAGGGGCGTGCTGCCACGCCGGCTGGAGATGTGTCGCTGCCACCCACAGAGTGATCGCGTCCAGTGCCTCAGAGGAGGGCGGGATCACGAACCGGGCTATCTGCGAGCGCAGCTCGTCCAGAGCCTTCGAGCTGACCGTCGGCTCCGCGTCGGGCATGGCCTCCAGGCCGATCGCCGGGTCCGCCTCGTTGGCGCTGTCATCGTCCGTACCGTCGCTCGGGTCCACCCTGCCGTCGGCCTGCGCGGGACTCAGGTGGGCGCCGGGCCGGCCGGGGATGGCTGTGGCGGGCCAAGCCGCTCGTACGGGGGCGGAATAGGACTCGGAGTTCTCGGGTTGCACTGGGCGGCTCCTCGTCTGGCGGTTTCGGGTTTGCACACCCCTGCCGCCGGGTCGGTTCTCACGGGATTGCTGGGGAGTCTCGGGGCCTCCGGCGTTGCACCGCCGGAGGCTGCCTCTCTGCTCGCGGGTCTCTCGGCACCGCGAGCGACCACGGACAGTACGTCCACGCCGTGCCACAGTCCAGCGTTTCTGTGTCAGCTCAGCGCAGAACCATCTGCTACGCGTCAGGCGCTTCACGCTGCCAGCCCCAGCAGGGCCAACAAGTCTGCGGTCACCACTCGGTAGGCGTTTCCGAGACGGAGCACCTTGCACGGGTACTGGCCGCGCTTGGCCAGCTCGTACCCCTTGCTCCGGCCCAGTCCCAGCGCCCGGTTTCCCGTCTCCAGGTCAACGGCTGCGGGGAGCTCAAGGAGCTCCTCGCGGCTCATCCCCTTCGCTCGGCCGGCCTCTTCGTTCTCGCGCATGCGTGCTCCATCCATGACTGAGCCCACGGCGAACGCGCCCATCGCGTCCGTCTCCAGGTCTTGGAATCAACGCTAAGCGAGCTACTGTGTCTAAATGACACAGCGCCGTAGCGATCCTGGATCCAAGAAGGTCGACGACGAGGACGACGTCCCGGAGTGGGTGGATCGGGTAATGGCCACCGTGGCCGCCGAAGTCCGCAGACGACGGAAGGAACTGGGTTGGAGTGCACAGGACTTGGCCGACAAGTGCGAGGAGATCGGCCACCCGATCCCACGCAACGTCATCGCCAACATGGAGTCCGGACGCCGCTCCAACCTGCCCTTGGTCGACGTCATCGTCTTGGCCGAAGCCCTGAACACCCCGCCCATCTGCCTCGTCTACCCGGTCGGCTACGTCGACGACGTGCAGCGACTCCCGCTTCAGCACCCCACCACTTCGCTGGACGCGCTGCGCCGCTTCACCGGGGAGGAGACCGACCTCGGCACGGACGACGACATGCTCCGCTACTTCCGCGCCCACCACGCCGCCGAGGAGCAACTACGGAAGGCGCGCCGCGACGAGGACCACGCGCGCTACCACGCCGAGACCGCCCCGAACGCCGACCGTAAAGCCGAGGCCCTCCGCTCTCAGGCCCGTGCCGCCGAGGCGGCCGACGACGCCGCCAGCCACCTGCGCAGAATCCGCGCGTTCATCCGGGAAGAGGGCGTCACTCCCCCGTCCCTGTGGCCAGACGTGGCCACCGCGATCGACTCATCCGGGAGCGATCCCGAGACCACCGAGGAGAATGATCTTTGAAGGGCTCCACCTACCGCCGCTGCTCCTGTCGCGACCCGAAGACCGGCAAGGAACTCGGCACCTCCTGCCCCAAGCGCAACAGCAGGAACCACTGCACCTACTCCGTACGCCAGGAGCTCTCGCCCCGCGAGGACGGCAGTCGGCGCTCCTTCGCCCGAGGCGGGTACAGCAGCCTCAAGGCGGCCCAGGCCGACCTCGACCACGTGCGCGCCCTCCTCGGGCTGGCCGAATCGGACGACCCGGAGGGCACCGAACTCATCGCCGAGATGCTGGCCGAGGTCAGCCGCGAACGGTCGCCTCTGCCCGAGGTCGAGGAGACGAGGCGGCGTCTCCACTCCGGCCAGGACCTCATCGGCAGCTTGACCGTGGCCGAGTGGCTCGACCGGTGGCTGGCTGGCAAGCGCATACGCAAGTCCGGCCTCAACCGCTACGAGACCGACATCCGCGTGCACCTGAAGCCTCACATCGGGAACCGCCGCCTGGACCGGCTCCGCGTGAGCCACCTCAGCGAGATGTTCACCGACATCCGCGACGCGAACGCCCAGATCCTGGAGGACAACGCTCAACGGCGCGCCGCACTCGACGAGCTGGCGACCATACCGTGGAAGGGCGGGGAGAATCGCGCCCGCCGGAAGACGATGAAGATCGCGATCGATGAGATGCCGCCCTTCCGCCGCGTCACCGGCCCCGCCACGCGCCAGCACGTCAAGGCCACCCTCCGCGCGGCCCTGAACGACGCGATCGGGCAGCAGATCATCACCTTCAACCCCGCCGCCCACGTCGAGATCGATCCCGTGCGCAAGCCGAAGGCGCTCGTGTGGACGGACGAGCGGGTCGCCAAGTGGGAGCAGACGGGCGAGAAGCCGTCGCCGGTGATGGTCTGGACGCCGCAGCAGACAGGAGCGTTCCTCGACTTCGTCGCCGAAGACCGGCTGTACGCGATGTGGCACCTGATCGCCTTCCGTGGCCTTCGCCGTGGCGAGGCGTGCGGGCAGCCGTGGTCGGAGACGAACCTCGACACGCACGCCCTGACCGTCTCCTCCCAACTCGTGCAGGACGGCTGGGGGGTCGAGGCGTCCGATCCCAAGACGGACAGCGGGTATCGCGTGGTCGCCCTCGACGACGACACCGTGGACGTTCTGAAGCGGCACCGTGCGCGGCAGGAGGCCGACCGCCAGGAGTGGGGCACCGCCTGGGTCGAGACGGGGAACGTCTTCACCCAGGAGGACGGGTCCTGGCTCCACCCGGGCAAGGTGACCGATCTCTTCGAGCGTCTCGTCGCCGCATCCGGACTTCCGCCGATCCGTCTGCACGACCTCCGCCACGGCGCCGCCACCCTGATGCTCGCCGCTGACATCGACATCAAGATCGTGTCGGACACCCTCGGTCACAGTGATACCCGGATCACTCGGGACATCTACCAGAGCGTCCTGCCCCAGGTCGGCAGGAGCGCCGCCGAGGCGACCGCGAAGCTGGTCCCCCTTCAGCGCAAGGCCGAGGCCGAGAAGGCGGCACGGAAGGCCGCGAAGAAGGAGAAGGCCAAGAAGGCTGCGGCCAAGAACGCCGGCAAGGCGAAGGGCGGCAAGCCGAAGACCAAGGCGAACGCCCCAGGCAAGGGCACCAAGAAGCCCAAGCGCGGCAAGTCCCAGAAGTAGGTTCCCGGGCGGCTCCGCTCACGCATCGCTCACGCAGGCAAAGTCACGGCAACCCGGCCGTGAGACCCGTCACGCCCCGAGCAACAGAAAACCCCAGGTCACGGGCTATGTGACCTGGGGTTTAATGGAGCCGCCTTCGGGATTCGAACCCGAGACCTACGCATTACGAGTGCGTTGCTCTGGCCATCTGAGCTAAGGCGGCTTGTGCTGGGCACCATGGTGCGATCAGCGACGTCGGTAAGTCTACACAGTTTCCGGGGGTGCTCCGTACCCGCCCCGGAGGCCAGGGTTCCGAGGCGGATGGGGTGGCGGAGGGGTCGCTACGAGCAGCGCTTGCCGTCCTCGGGGGCGGTGCCGCGGAGCAGGTACGTGTCGATCGCGGAGTCGATGCAGGTGCTGCCGCGGCCGTACGCGGTGTGGCCGTCTCCCTCGTAGGTGAGGAGGCGCCCGGAGGAGAGCTGGTCGGCCAGGGCCTCGGCCCAGCGGTAGGGGGTGGCCGGGTCGCGGGTGGTGCCGACCACGACGATCGGGGTGGCACCGGCGGCCTCGATGCGGTGCGGCTCGCCCGATGCCTGCACCGGCCAGTACGTGCAGTTCAGGGAGGCCCAGGCCAGGCCCTCGCCAAAGACGGGGGACGCCTTCTCGAAGTCGGGGAGGGCGTCGCGGACCTCGTCGGGCGAGGAGAAGGCGGCGGGGAGGTCGAGGCAGTTCACGGCGGCGTTCGCGAACATCAGGTTGCTGTAGGCGCCGTCGGACTCGCGCTCGTAGTAGCTGTCGGACAGGGCGAGCAGACCGGCGCCGTCGTTCTCCTTCATCGCCGAGGTCAGCGACTTGCGCAGCTGCTGCCAGGCGCCCTCGTCGTACATCGCCGCGATCACGCCGGTGGTGGCCAGGGACTCGGTGAGCTTGCGGCCGTCGGCGTCGCCGGCGGGGATCGGCCTGGCGTCCAGGTCGTCGAAGAACGCCGTGAGGTTCTTGCCGACCTGGCCGGGGGTGGTGTCCCGGTCGCCGAGGGGGCAGTCGGCACGGCGCACGCAGTCCTTCGCGAAGGACTGGAAGGCGGTCTCGAAGCCCGCCGTCTGTTCCAGGTTCAGCCGGCGGGCGGGCAGGGACGGGTCCATCGCGCCGTCCAGGACCAGGCGCCCGGCCCGGTCCGGGAAGAGTCCGGCGTACGTCGCACCGAGGAGCGTGCCGTACGAGGCTCCGACATAGGTCAGCTTGTCGTCGCCCAGCACCGCGCGCAGGACGTCCATGTCGCGGGCGGCCTCGACCGTCGAGACGTGGCGCAGCAGCTTCGGCGCGTCCGCCCCGCAGCCCTCGGCGAACTCCTTGTACGCGTCGACCAGCTCGTCCGTCTCGTCCTGGTCGTCCGGGGTGACGTCGGTCCGCGTGTACGCGTCCATCTCGCGGCCGTCCAGGCACTCGATGGGCTCGCTGCGGGCCACGCCACGCGGATCGACCGCCACCATGTCGTACTGGGCGCGGACCTTTTCCGGGTAGCCGATGCCCGCGTACTGCTGGAGGTAGCCGATGGCCGAGCCGCCCGGTCCGCCCGGGTTGACCAGAAGGGAGCCGAGGCGCTTGCCGGGGCCGGTGGCCTTCTTGCGGGCCACCGCGAGGCGGACGTCGCCCTCGGCCGGTTTCGCGTAGTCGAGCGGGGCCTTCATGGTCGCGCACTGGAAGCCGGGGACACCGCAGTCGCGCCAGCCGAGCTTCTGCTCGTAGTACGGCGACAGCTCGGCGGGCGTGGCCTTCGGCAGCGGGGCCAGGGACGCCGTCGCCGCCTCCGTCGCCCCTGCCGCCTCCGCCGCCGGACCGGCGGACGTCGACGCGCCCCCCGCCGAGCAGGCGGTGGCGAGCAGCGCGGCGGCGAGGAACGTGGCTCGGATCCGGTTGCCGCCGATGCGGGTCCTGCGGTGAGTGCGCCTTGTGTGCATTCAGCGAGCGTAACTCTCCGCGACGACACTGATGCGGTGCGTGGATCGCGTGCCTCGTTCGTGTTACCCCGTCAAGCGGATGCGGCGCCAGGACGGCGGCCGGGCTCAGCCCGCTCTGAGCGCCATCGTCATCGCCTCCACCGCCAGCAGCGGCGGCACATTGCGGTCCAGGGCGTCACCGCAGGCGGCGATCGCCTCGATGCGGCGGAGGGTCGCTTCGGGTGAGCTGCCGTGGGCCAGCCGGTCCAGGGCGTCCTGCGCGTCGGCGTTGGCGATCGCCACGCGGGAGCCGAGCTGGAGGGCGAGGACGTCGCGGTAGAAGGCGGTGAGGTCGGTCAGGGCGAGGTCGAGGCTGTTGCGTTGCGTGCGCGTTCTGCGGCGCTTCTGGTCGGCCTCCAGATCCTTGATCACGCCTGCCGTGCCGCGTGGCAGGCGGCCGCCCTGGGCCGCGCCCAGCGCCGCCTTCAGCTCCTCGGTCTCCTTGGTCTCGATCTCCTCGGCGAGCTGCTTGGCGTCCTCCGCCGCCGCGTCCACCAGTTCCTGGGCCGCCCGGAGCGCGCCGCCGACGTCCTCGACCCGCAGCGGCATCTTCAGCACGGCGGCGCGGCGCTCCCGGGCGGCCGGGTCGGTGGCCAGGCGCCGGGCGTGCTCGACGTGGCCCTGGGTGGCACGGGCCGCCGCGGCGGCGAGGTCCGGTTCGATGCCCTCCCGGCGTACGAGCATGTCGGCGACGGCGTCCACCGACGGTGTGCGCAGATTCAGGTGGCGGCAGCGGGAGCGGATGGTGGGCAGAACGTCCTCGATGGACGGGGCGCACAGCATCCAGACGGTCCGCGGGGCGGGCTCCTCGACGGCCTTCAGGACGGCGTTGGCCGACTTCTCGTTCAGCCGCTCGGCGTCCTCGACGAGGATGATCTGCCAGCGGCCGTTCGCCGGCGAGGTGAACGACTTGCGGACCGTGTCCCGCATGTCCCGCACCAGGATCTCTGCGCCCACCGCGCTCACCGTGCTGACGTCCGCGTGGGTGCCGAGGAGTGCCGTGTGGCAGCCGTCGCAGAAGCCGCAGCCGGGTACGCCCCCGAGGGCGCGGTCGGGGCTCACGCACTGGAGCGCGGCGGCGAAGGCCCGCGCCGTCTGTGTGACTCCCGCGCCGGGCGGGCCGGTGAACAGCCAGGCGTGCGTCATGCTCGACGCCTCCGGCAGCGGGCCCGCCGCCGCGGCGGCGGTGACGAAGGCGTCGGCGTCCCGGGCAGCGGTGGTGAGCTGCTCGCTCACCTTCGCCTGCCCGACGAGGTCGTCCCACACGGTCATGGGTCACGCCGTCCTTCCGTCACGCTCCGCCGTCGCACCGCGCCGCACCCGTCCGCGTCGCGCCTTCCATTGTGCGGGGCGGCACTGACAACGAGGCCGGGCCCCGCGACCGACGGACCCGGGCCCCGGTACTCAGCGGCGTCCGCGGCCCTTGCCCCGGCGGCCACCGTCTCCGTCCCGGCCCTCGTCGCCCCGGCCGTCCTCGTCCTCGCGCGGCCCGAGCAGTTCGTCCGCCAGGGTCGGCAGGTCGTCGAGCGGCGTCTCCTCGGCCCAGTCGGAACGGCGCCGGCGGGGCGGCGCCTGGTCCGGGTCGATCTGAGGCAGCTCGCGCGTACGGTCCCGTGCCTCGGCCTCCCGGGTGCGGTCGACGGAACCGTCACCGGGGCCGTCCTCGCGGAAGTAGCCAGGCGGGACCCGGTCGGCGGGGTCGTCGCCGCGTACGGGCGGCAGCACCGCCGTCTCGTCCGCGGCGCCCGGCGTCACCGGGGGCAGGACCGCCGTCTCGTCGACGTCCCGCGGCTCCACGGCCGGCAGCACCGTCGTCTCGTCCGACGAACCGGCCGGCTCGGGCGGCTTGGGCAGCTCGGCCGTCACCTCGGACTCGGACTCCCGGGACCCGGACGCCGCGGATGCTCCGGACGACCCGTCGGCCCGGGATCCGTGTCCCGATCCGTCCTCGGTGTCGCCGTCCCGCGTGTCCCGCACCGGCCGCAGGACGGCCGTGTCCTCCACGGGGCCGCCGGAGGCGTTCGTCGGCGTCACCACCGGCGTCGGCACGGTCGCGGCGTCCGCAGCAGGGGCCGCGGTCCGCTTGGGCCGGGGCGCGTCGGCAGCGGGCGGCGCCGACGCCTTCGGGCCCGCGGAGGCTGCGGCAGCCGCCGCCTCCGCCGCCCGGCGCGCCTCCTCGGCCCGCAGCAGGGCCTCCTCGGCCTTGCGCTGCTTCTCCAGCCGCCGGGCCTCTGCCTCGGCGTGCAGCCGGGCCTCCTCCTCGGCCTGCTTGCGGCGGCGCTCCTCCTCGGCGCGCAGCCGCGCCTCCTCCTCGGCGCGTGCCTTCTCCTCGGCGAGCAGCCGTACCCGCTCCTCCTCGGCCTTCCGGCTCGCTTCCTCGGCCCGGAGCCGGGCCTCCTCCGCCTGCCGCTCGGCCTCGCGCCGCTGCGCCTCCTCCAGCTCGCGCCGCTTGCGCTCCTCCTCCTCGGCGCGCAGCCGCTCCAGCTGTTCGAGGCGCTCGCGCTCCAGGCGCTCCTCCTCGGCCTTGCGCGCGGCCTCTTCCTCGGCCTTGCGGCGGGCCTCCTCCTCGGCCTTGCGGCGCGCCTCCTCCCGGGCCTTGATCTCGGCCTCGGACAGCGGCAGCACCTGGTCGAGCCGGTGGCGTACGACGGTGCCGACGGCCTCGGGCTCCTGGCCCGCGTCGACGACGAGGTAGCGCCCGGGGTCGGCGGCGGCGAGGGTGAGGAAACCGGAGCGGACACGCGCGTGGAACTCCGCGGGCTCCGACTCCAGCCGGTCCGGCGCCTCGGTGAACCGCTCGCGCGCGGTCTCCGGGGAGACGTCCAGCAGGACGGTCAGGTGCGGTACGAGCCCGTTGGTGGCCCAGCGGTTGATGCGGGCGATCTCGGTCGGCGACAGGTCGCGTCCGGCGCCCTGGTAGGCGACCGAGGAGTCGATGTACCGGTCGGAGATGACCACGGCGCCGCGCTCCAGCGCGGGCCGCACCACGGTGTCGACGTGCTCCGCGCGGTCGGCGGCGTACAGCAGCGCCTCCGCGCGGTGCGACAGGCCGGCGCTGGAGACGTCGAGCAGGATGGAGCGCAGGCGCTTGCCCACCGGGGTCGCCCCCGGCTCGCGCGTGAGCACGACTTCGTGCCCCTTGCCCCGGATCCACTCGGCGAGGGCCTCGGCCTGGGTGGACTTCCCGGCGCCGTCGCCGCCCTCCAGGGCGATGAAGAAGCCGCCCGTCGCGGGCGTCGGCACCGGGTCGTCGCCGCCGAGCAGCGCGTCCCGCAGGTCGTGCCGGAGCGGAACGCCGGACCGGTCGTCGACCTTGGCCAGCACCAGCGCGGCCATCGGAAGCAGCAGCGCGCCGACCAGCATCAGGACGAACGCGGCGCCCCCGTGCGCGAAGACGAACTTGCCGCTCTCCAGGCGGTGCGGGCCGATCGCCGCGGCGACCACGGGCGCGACGACCGCGCCGAGGGCCACGCAGACCCGGACGACCGCGTGCAGGTGCTCGGTCGTGCGGGCCCGGCGGCCGTCCTCGGTCTCCTGGTCGAGCAGCGCGTGCCCGGTGTTCGCGGTCACGCCCGCGCCGACACCGGCCAGCACGAGGAGCAGCAGCACGGTGGTGTCGTCCGGGACCAGCCCGGCGGCCAGCAGGGCGACGCCCGCGAAGGCGATCGCCAGCGCGAGCAGGCGGCGGCGCGACAGGGATGGCAGCAGGGCCGGGGCCGTACGGATGCCGACGACGACTCCGCCGGTGAGCGCGCCCACCATCAGCCCGTACAGCACGGGGCCGCCGCCCAGGTCCTTGGCGTGCAGCACCGCCACGGCGACCACGGCGGCCACGACGGCGGCGACCGCCGCGCAGGCGAAGACCAGCAGGGGCAGGACGCCGGTGCGGCCCTTGTCGACGCCGGTGCCGCTCTTGGGACGGCGCAGACCCTCCAGCGGCGACCGCGCGCGCGGGGTGCGGACGCCGGGCAGCTCCAGGAAGGTCACCACGGACAGGGACGCGGCGAAGAGACCGGCCGCGACGTACGAGGCGAGCGCCGCCTGGTGCTCGGCGAACCAGTCGATACCGGCGCCCAGCAGGTTGTTCACCAGTGCCGCGACGACCAGTACGGCACCGGCGAGGGGGATCGCGACGAAGCCCGTACGCAGCGACAGGCGGCGCAGCGTGTCCATGTGGTCGGGCAGCGGCCGTACGGTCGCGCCCTCCAGGGGCGGCGCCGGCAGCAGCGCGGGGGCCGCGCTCTCGCGGCACACCGTCCAGAAGCGCTCGGCGACGCCGGTCACGAAGGCGGTCACCAGGAGAACGGCCAGGGCGTTGTCCGGCGTCCAGTCGATCCACAGGGGGGCGACGATCAGCAGGGCGGCCCGCAGGCCGTCGGCGCCGACCATGGTCCAGCGGCGGTCGAGCGGGCCGTCCTGCGAAGTGAGTGAGGTGAGGGGCCCCAGCAGGACGGCGCCGAAGAGCAGCGTCGCCAGGATGCGGACGCCGAAGACGGTCGCCACTGCGAACGCCACGCCCCGGTAGCCCCCGCCGAAGGAGCCCGCGCCGATCGCGGCCTGGACGGCGAGGAGGACCAGCACCAGCAGGGCGAGGATGTCGCCGACACCCCCCACGAGCTGTGCGCTCCACAAACGCCGCAGCTGCGGCCGGCGCAGCAGGGCGCGGACGGCGCGCTCGCGGGAGTCCGCGACCAGGGCGTCGTCCGGGGCGGGGTGAGGGGCCGTTGGTTGCTCGGCTCGCGTCATGCGTTCAGCCTATCGGTCGCCGCCGACAGTCCGGCATGCCCGGCGGCACGTACGAACGCCCCGGCATCCGAATGATGCCGGGGCGTTCGTTTTGCGAAGGTGCGCGCGGTCCAACCCGTCCGCCCGCGGTGCTCTCCCGGTCCGCTCCCGGTTCCGAGCCGGGCTCAGTCCTCCGACGCCCGCGAGGCGGTCGCCTTCTTGGTGACCGTCTTCTTCGCGGTGCTCTTGGCGGCGGTGGTCTTCTTGGCGGCCGTGGTCTTCGCCGCGGCCGTCTTCTTGGTCGCCGCCGCCTTCTTGGCCGGGGCCTTCTTGGCGGCCGTCTTCTTGGTGGCCTTCTTCGCCGTCTTCTTGGCGGGCCCCTTGGCGCGCTTCTCGGCGAGCAGCTCGTAGCCGCGCTCCGGCGTGATCTCCTCGACGCTGTCGCCGGAGCGCAGGGTCGCGTTGGTCTCGCCGTCGGTGACGTACGCGCCGAAGCGGCCGTCCTTGACCACGACCGGCTTCTCGCTGACCGGGTCGGTGCCCAGCTCCTTCAGCGGCGGCTTGGCCGCGGCCCGGCCACGCTGCTTGGGCTGGGCGTAGATCGCCAGCGCCTCCTCCAGCGTGATCGTGAAGAGCTGCTCCTCGGCCTGGAGGGACCGCGAGTCGGTGCCCTTCTTCAGGTAGGGCCCGTAGCGGCCGTTCTGCGCGGTGATCTCGACGCCCTCGGCGTCGGCACCGACGACGCGCGGCAGCGACATGAGCTTCAGGGCGTCGTCCAGCGTGACGGTGTCCAGCGCCATCGACTTGAACAGCGAGGCCGTCCGCGGCTTCACGGCGTTCTTGCCGGTCTTCGGGGTGCCCTCGGGGAGCACCTCGGTGACGTACGGGCCGTAGCGGCCGTCCTTGGCGACGATGGTGTGGCCGGTGGCCGGGTCGGCGCCCAGCTCGAAGTCGCCGCTCGGCTTGGCGAGCAGTTCCTCCGACAGCTCGACGGACAGCTCGTCCGGTGCCAGGTCCTCGGGGACGTCGGCGCGCTGGTGGTTCTCGGAGTCCTTCTCGCCGCGCTCGATGTAGGGGCCGTAGCGCCCGACGCGCAGCACGATGTCGTTGCCGACGGGGAAGGAGGACACCTCGCGGGCGTCGATCGCGCCGAGGTCGGTGACCAGTTCCTTGAGGCCGCCGAGGTGGTCGCCGTCGCCGTTGCCGGCCTCGGCCGCGCCGCCGGTCCCGCTGCCCTCGCCGAAGTAGAAGCGCCGCAGCCACGGCACCGCCTGCGCCTCGCCGCGCGCGATGGCGTCGAGGTCGTCCTCCATCTTGGCGGTGAAGTCGTAGTCGACGAGCCGACCGAAGTGCTTCTCCAGGAGGTTGACCACGGCGAAGGAGAGGAAGGACGGGACGAGTGCCGTGCCCTTCTTGAAGACGTAGCCGCGGTCCAGGATGGTGCCGATGATCGACGCGTACGTCGACGGGCGGCCGATCTCGCGCTCTTCCAGCTCCTTGACCAGCGACGCCTCGGTGTAGCGGGCCGGGGGCTTGGTGGCGTGGCCGTCGACCGTGATCTCCTCGGCCGTCAGCGCGTCGCCCTGGGCGACCTGCGGCAGCCGGCGCTCGCGGTCGTCCAGCTCGGCGTTCGGGTCGTCGGCACCCTCGACGTAGGCCTTGAGGAAGCCGTGGAACGTGATGGTCTTGCCGGACGCGCTGAACTCGACGTCGCGCCCGTCGGAGGCCGCGCCCCCGATCTTCACGGTGACGCTGTTGCCGGTCGCGTCCTTCATCTGGGAGGCGACGGTCCGCTTCCAGATCAGCTCGTACAGCTTGAACTGGTCGCCGGTCAGCCCGGTCTCGGCGGGCGTGCGGAAACGATCACCCGAGGGACGGATCGCCTCGTGCGCCTCCTGGGCGTTCTTGACCTTGCCGGCGTACGTGCGCGGCTGGGGCGGCAGGTAGTCGGCGCCGTACAGCTGCGTGACCTGGGCGCGGGCGGCGGAGACCGCCGTGTCGCTCAGGGTCGTCGAGTCCGTACGCATGTAGGTGATGTAGCCGTTCTCGTACAGCTTCTGGGCGATCTGCATGGTCGCCTTGGCGCCGAAGCCGAGCTTGCGGCTCGCCTCCTGCTGGAGGGTCGTCGTACGGAACGGGGCGTACGGCGAGCGGCGGTACGGCTTGGACTCGACCGAGCGGACGGCGAAGCGCGTGTTCTCCAGGGCGGCGGCGAGCGCGCGGGCGTTCGCCTCGTCGAGGTGGAGGGTGTTGGCGCTCTTGAGCTGCCCCAGGGAGTCGAAGTCGCGGCCCTGCGCGACACGCCGACCGTCGACCGTCTGGAGGCGGGCGACCAGCGACGACGGGTCGGAGGCGTCGCCCGCGCGGCCGGTGGCGAAGGTGCCGGTGAGGTCCCAGTACTCGGCGGAGCGGAACGCGATGCGCTCGCGTTCCCGCTCGACGACGAGGCGGGTGGCGACGGACTGGACGCGGCCCGCCGACAGCTTCGGCATGACCTTCTTCCACAGGACCGGCGAGACCTCGTAGCCGTAGAGGCGGTCGAGGATGCGGCGGGTCTCCTGGGCGTCGACCAGCTTCTGGTTGAGCTGGCGCGGGTTGGCCACGGCGGCCCGGATCGCGTCCTTGGTGATCTCGTGGAACACCATGCGCTTGACGGGGATCTTCGGCTTGAGGACTTCCTGGAGGTGCCAGGCGATGGCCTCGCCCTCGCGGTCCTCATCGGTGGCGAGGAAGAGCTCGTCGGAGTCCTTCAGCAGGTCCTTGAGCTTCCTGACCTGCGCCTTTTTGTCGGCGTTGACCACATAGATCGGCTGGAAGTCGTGTTCGACGTCCACACCGAGGCGGCGGACCTCACCGGTGTACTTCTCGGGCACCTCGGCGGCGCCGCTGGGAAGGTCGCGAATGTGCCCGACGCTCGCCTCGACGACGTAGCCAGGGCCGAGATAGCCCTTGATCGTCTTCGCCTTGGCAGGCGACTCGACGATGACGAGTCGGCGGCCGCCGTTCGCGGTCTCGCTGGTCGGGGACAACTTCGCTCTTCTCTCCGGTCGACGCTGGGCCTCCCCGGGCCGTGGTCCCCGGGGTCGGGTCGTACTGCGTTTCGGTCGTGACGCTGCGGAGTGTGACGGTACCTCCCGCCCCCGTGTCAAACGGGAAAAGCCCGCAACGGCCACTCGAACGGTAACCCGACGAACCCTGTTCCTGCCGCCCGGAGTGGTCACGGGCCCCGATCCGGATATCCGGAGCGCGATCCCCCGATTACGCGGGGGAGAGTGCGGCAGGGGACCGGAACCGGCCTCTCACACGTGCGACAGGCACCATGCCCCGAGGGCCAGCGCGACCACGGCGGCCACGCTCGCGGCGGTCGCCGATGCGACGGGGCTCACACCGTGCGCGACGGGTCGGCCGTGCCGCACCCGCGTCGTGGTCCACACCAGCAGACCGGCCCCGAACAGGGCGAACACCAATCCCGCGAAGATCGCCGGCCCGCTCTCCATGGTCTCCGTGCCCCTTTCCTCCAGCCCGCGCGTGTGCAGCATCGGGGACGCTGTCACGCGTGGGCGGCGGTCAGGCGAACCCGAGGTGAACGGGGAGCCGACGGGCTGCCGGCCACCGCGCGTGGCTCGTTCTTCCCGTTCGGCGACGGGGGCCGGGACCGGTGAGACATGTCTCTGGAAGACACGTCTCCGCGTGGCATGTCTCTACGCCGGTTCGAGGAAGCCCTGCTCCACCAGCAGCCGGATCTGGGCGGGCGTGCGGTCGCGCAGCGCCACCGGGTCCTCGCCGACCAGCTGGGCGATGGCGTCCAGGATGCGGCCCGCGCTCATGGTGCCGTCGCAGACGCCGGCGAAACCGGCGCCGACCGTGTCGACCCGGGTGGCCCGGCGCATGCCGCGGTTCTGGCGCAGGACGACGTGCTCCGGGTCCTCGGCGCCGGGCAGCCCGACCTGCTCCTGGACGACCTCGCCGGCCAGCGTGAAGTGCGCTTCGAGCAGGGCGGCGTCGTCGTGGGCGCGGAGGTAGTCGACGCGGTCGAAGTGCGCGCGCACCGTCTCGCCGAGCGGCTGCTCGATCGGGTGCGGCCACTCCTCGGCGACGACCGAGGGCTCGGCGGCCCCGGTCCGGCGCAGCGTGATCCAGCCGAAGCCGACGGCCTTGACCTTGCGCGCCTCGAACTCGTCCAGCCACGCGTCGTACCGCGCCTGGTACTCGCCCGCGTCACCGCGGTGGTCGCCCGCGTCCCTGAGCCACAGCTCGGCGTACTGCGTGATGTCCTGCACCTCGCGCTGCACGATCCAGGCGTCGCAGCCGCGCGGCACCCAGGAGCGCAGCCGGTCCGTCCAGTCCTCTCCCTCCACGTGCTGCCAGTTGGCGAGGAAGTGCGCGAACCCGCCCGGGTTCAGCCGCTCCCCCGTCTCCTGAACGAGCCGGCGGCACAGATCGTCCCCGCCCATGCCGCCGTCGCGGTAGGTGAGGCGGGCGCCGGGCGAGATCACGAAGGGCGGGTTGGAGACGATCAGGTCGTACGTCGCGTCCTCGTCGACCGGCTCGTACAGCGAGCCCTCGCGCAGCTCGGCGGCCGGGGCCCCGGACAGGGCGAGCGTGAGCGCGGTGATGTGCAGCGCGCGCGGGTTGACGTCGGTCGCGGTCACGCGCGTGGCGTGCGCGGCGGCGTGCAGTGCCTGGATGCCGGAGCCGGTGCCGAGGTCGAGGGCGGCGGAGACGGGCGTGCGCACGGTGAGGCCCGCGAGGGTCGTGGAGGCGCCGCCGACGCCGAGGACGACGCCCTGGGCGTGGTTGCCGATGCCTCTGGCGCCGCCGACCGCGCAGCCCAGGTCGGAGACGATGAACCAGTCCTCGCCGCCGGGTCCGCCGTAGGGCCGTACGTCCACGGTGGCCGCCACCTCGTCGTCCGCCCGGACCAGCCAGCCGGTCTCCAGGCAGGCGTCGACGGGCAGAACGTCCGTCACGCGCGCGTGGGGCACGGGTTGCTGGAGCAGGAACAGCCGGACGAGCAGCTCGAGCGGCGTGTCGCCGCGGGTGGCCCGGAGCGCGGGCACGGTCTCGCTGCGCGACAGTGCCGCGTAGGCGGGGGCGCCGAGCAGCTCCAGCAGTCCGTCGGCGGTGAAGGAGGCCCCGAGCAGGGCGTCCCGCAGCCGGGCGGTGACGTCGGGGCGGTCGGCGGAGGGCAGGGGGGACAGGCTGGCGTTACTCACACCCCCATTGTGGCCCCGCTCTCCGCCCTCCGCCCCGTGTCCGCCCGGGAGGATCAGCCCGCCGTGGCCGACGGTGTCACGGAAGCCGCCTTGCAGCTCTCCTGCTTCGCCATCGCCTGGCCGACCTCACCCTCCTCCAGGGTCTTCAGCGCGTCGCTGCCGCTCTTGCTGAGCTTGTTCAGCTCGGTGGCGATGTCCTTGAGGCCGTCGGCGAACTTCGCCTGGTCCTTGGTGTCGAGGTCCTCCACCTGCTTCCTGAGGGAGGCGTACGACGTGGAGAGGCCGTTCAGCTCGGTGACCGCGTCCTTCTGCTTCTTCTCGCCGTCCTCGACGTCCGGAGCGCCGGCCTTCTGGACGGTGGCGCCCATCGCCTTGTAGGCGTCGGACATGTCCTGGAACGCCTTCGCGTCGGTCTTCTGGACCTCCGCCGGAGTGCTGTTGTCCGAGGTCTCCTTCTGGATCGCCGCGTTGGCCGCCTCGATCTTCTTGGCCTGCGGCTGCACGCCGTCGCAGACGTCCTTCGCCCAGGAGTTCAGCTTCTCGTTGTCGTCGCTGCCACCGCATCCCGTCAGCGCCAGTGCCAGTACCGCACCGCCGGACAGTGCGACCGCGAGCTTCTTGTTCACCGGTTTGGTCCCTTCCATGGCTCTCGGCCCCGGAACATACACGCCGGATGGAGGACATCAGCCGGACGAACATCCGTTAAGACCGTATTGCAGCCATTTGCACCAAGAGAGAGAAGGGTCACGGCGAAGGAAGCGCACGGACAAGGGCCGGGCGGACGACGCGCCAACACGCGCCGTCCGCCCGGCCCTTGAGCTGCACCTCCTACGAGGGCTCCGCGCCGGCCGCTACGAAACCACGGCCGGATCGGCCGACTTGGGCTCGTGGCCGGCGTTGTCTTCGTCACCCATCGCGATCCCACGCCGCTTGGACACGTAGACCGCCCCCGCGATGACAAGGAACGCGAGGACCGCGATCACCACCCGCACGCCGATGCTCTCGTCGGCGCCGTAGGAGAACTTGATGACGGCGGGCGCGATGAGCAGCGCCACCAGGTTCATGACCTTCAGCAGCGGGTTGATGGCCGGTCCCGCGGTGTCCTTGAACGGGTCGCCGACCGTGTCGCCGATCACGGTGGCGGCGTGGGCCTCGCTGCCCTTGCCGCCGTGGTGGCCGTCCTCGACGAGCTTCTTGGCGTTGTCCCAGGCGCCGCCGGAGTTGGCGAGGAACACCGCCATCAGCGTGCCCGCGCCGATGGCGCCCGCGAGGAACGCGCCGAGCGCGCCCACGCCGAGCGTGAACCCGATGAAGATCGGCGCCAGCACGGCGAGCAGTCCGGGCGTGGCGAGTTCCCGCAGGGCGTCCCTGGTGCAGATGTCGACGACCTTGCCGTACTCCGGTTTTTCGCTGTAGTCCATGATTCCGGGCCGCTCCCGGAACTGCCGCCGCACCTCGTAGACCACCGCGCCCGCCGACCGCGACACCGCGTTGATCGCCAGCCCCGAGAAGAGGAAGACGACCGCCGCGCCCGCGATGAGCCCGACGAGGTTGTTGGGCTGCGAGATGTCCATCATCAGGCTCATCGGCGCGCCCTCGCCGCTGAGTTTCTCGCCCACGTCCGCCGCGCCCGTGGTGATGGCGTCGCGGTACGACCCGAACAGGGCCGCCGCCGCGAGGACCGCGGTGGCGATGGCGATGCCCTTGGTGATGGCCTTCGTGGTGTTGCCGACGGCGTCCAGGTCGGTGAGCACCTGGGCGCCGGCACCCTCGACGTCGCCGGACATCTCGGCGATGCCCTGCGCGTTGTCGGAGACCGGGCCGAAGGTGTCCATGGCGACGATCACACCGACCGTGGTGAGCAGACCGGTGCCGGCCAGCGCCACCGCGAACAGCGCCAGCATGATCGAGGCGCCGCCCAGCAGGAACGCCCCGTAGACGCCGAGGCCGATCAACAGGGCGGTGTATACGGCGGATTCGAGACCGAGGGAGATACCGGCGAGGACGACGGTGGCGGGACCGGTGAGCGAGGTCCTGCCGATGTCCCTGACGGGGCGCCTGGTGGTCTCGGTGAAGTAGCCGGTGAGCTGCTGGATCAGGGCGGCGAGCACGATGCCGATGGCCACCGCGACCAGCGCGAGGATCCGCGGGTCACCACTCTTGCCCGCGATCGCCGCGTCGGTGACGCCGTCCAGCTCCGAGTACTTCCCGGGCAGATAGACGAAGACGGCCACCGCGACCAGGACGAGCGAGATCACCGCGGAGATGAAGAAGCCCCGGTTGATCGCGCTCATGCCACTGCGGTCGGAGCGCCGGGGCGCCACCGCGAAGATGCCGATCATGGCGGTGACCACACCGATCGCCGGCACCAGCAGCGGGAACGCCAGCCCGGAGTCGCCGAAGGCCACCTTGCCGAGGATCAGCGCGGCCACCAGGGTGACGGCGTAGGACTCGAAGAGGTCGGCGGCCATGCCCGCGCAGTCGCCGACGTTGTCGCCCACGTTGTCGGCGATGGTCGCGGCATTGCGCGGATCGTCCTCCGGAATGCCCTGTTCGACCTTGCCGACCAGGTCGGCGCCGACGTCGGCGGCCTTGGTGAAGATGCCGCCGCCGACCCGCATGAACATCGCGATCAGCGCGGCGCCGAGACCGAAGCCCTCCAGGACCTTCGGCGCGTCGGCCGCGTACACGAGCACCACGCAGCAGGCGCCCAGCAGGCCGAGCCCCACCGTGAACATGCCGACCACACCGCCGGTGCGAAAAGCGATCTTCGTCGCCTTGTGCGAGACGAGAGTGAGATCCTTTTCCGGTTCGCCCGGGGCCGGGGTCGCTTCCCGCGCCGCCGCGGCGACGCGCACATTGCTGCGCACGGCGAGCCACATGCCGATATAGCCGGTGGCCGCCGAGAACGCCGCGCCGATCAGGAAGAAGATCGATCTCCCGGCTCGTTGATTCCAGTCGTCCGCGGGCAGCAGCATGAGCAGAAAGAACACGACGACGGCGAATACGCCGAGCGTGCGAAGCTGCCTGGCCAGATAGGCGTTCGCGCCTTCCTGGACGGCCGCCGCGATCTCTTTCATGCTCTCGGTGCCCTCGTCCGCCGCGAGCACCTGGCGCACCAGGATGCCCGCGAGCACCAGGGCGGCCAGTGCGACGAGGGCGATGACCGCGATCAGGACACGGTTTCCGTCGGTGAGCACGGCGGCCGCGAGGGTCGAGGGGTCGCCCAACTGATGAGGGTTGGAAAGCTCCGCCATTCGTCCTCCTTGACGCTTGGGCTGAGCTCAAGATGTGGACGGGATTGTAGGTACCGGAAGCTGATCAAAACAGTGCACGACAAAAGGAAATGACCTGTCAACCACAAGGAGCCGAGAAGTAGTAATGCCCTTCCCGCATTAACATCTCGGTTTCCTGTCGTGATCCATTTACCGCGTCATTGATCGTGAATGAATTCACTTGGCGTCCGCACGGCACCACTGTAGATCCGCGCATGACGAAGGGCCCTACGAGGTAGGGCCCTTCGAGTGACACGGGTGGGTGAGGCGGGAGCGGTCAGACCGGCGGCAGCACCGCCGGCGCGGTCGGCCAGGTCATGCGGATCAGTCCGCCGTCCTCACCGGCCTTGACCTCCACGTCGTCGACGAGTCCGCTGATGACCGCGAGACCCATCTCGTCCTCCTCGGCCTCCGGTTCGTCGGCCCCGGAACCCGAGGTCCGGTCACCGGGGACCGCGTGCGGCGCCTCGTCACCGACCTCGATGGAGAACTGCTTCTCCTCCTCGATCAGCGACACCTTGACCGGCGCCGTGATGCCGACGTGCTGATGCAGGCCCACAGCCCGCGTGCATGCCTCACCGACGGCGAGCCTGACCTCGTCGAGGACGGCCTCGTCCACTCCGGCCCTGCGTGCCACGGCGGCCGCCACCAGACGTGCGGTACGGACATGCTCGGGCAGCGCGCTGAAGCGGAGTTCAACGGTGGCCATGCATCCCCCTCGGAACTACGGGCGTGCTTTCGAGGGTCCGGGCCGCCGACGGCCCGGACCCCCCTCGTTCTCACCGTCCCGGGCCCGCGGGCCCGGGACCGGTCGTCAGTCGGTGGCCGCCACCGCTTCCTCGACCGAGGTGTGAATGGGGAACACCTTGGTGAGGCCGGTGATACGGAAGATCTTGAGAATGCGCTCCTGGTTGCAGACCAGGCGCAGCGAGCCCTCATGGGCACGCACCCGCTTCAGTCCGCCGACCAGCACGCCGAGCCCCGTGGAGTCGAGGAAGTCCACGCCCTCCATGTCGACGACGAGGTGGAAACTCCCGTCGTTCACGAGCTCGACCAGCTGCTCACGCAGCTTGGGCGCGGTGTATACGTCAATTTCGCCACCGACCTCGACGACCGTACGATCGCCGACGGTACGGGTCGACAGGGACAGGTCCACGGATCCTCCAGCACCTTGCTATCGAGCGGTCGTCCATCGGGACACCTCGGCTTGAAGCCCCCAGGACGGTACGCCAGCCGCGATGGCATTCAATCACTTACCGGCAGGCGTGCACGACGCCTTGCTCCCATTGTCCGTCACGCCAGTGACAGACTCGGTGCCGATGGCCAAGAATCACCGACCCGATCGACCCCCGGCGGAGCCCGGCTCCCGGCCGGAACCAGGCACGGTCCTGGACCGGCTCGCCGCGGGACCGAGTCGGGCTGCGCGCATCACTCATACGGAGCACTTGCCCCCGCGTGCGGGCCGTCATGCCGTCTGGCCGGACCGGATTCGGCCGGAGGTCGTCGCCGCCGTGCAGGCCGCGGGTATCGAACATCCGTGGGCCCACCAGGCACGTGTCGCCGAGCACGCCCTGGACGGCGACTCCGTGGTGGTCGCCACCGGCACGGCCTCCGGCAAGTCGCTGGCCTATCTGGTGCCGGTGCTGTCGACGCTCCTGGACGGCTCCGAGGCCCCCAACGGACGCGGCGCCACCACCCTCTACCTGGCCCCGACCAAGGCACTCGCGGCCGATCAGTGCCGGTCGGTGAAGGAACTTTCACAACCTCTCGGCACGGCCGTCCGCGCCGCGGTCTACGACGGCGACACGCCGTTCGAGGAACGCGAGTGGATCCGCCAGTACGGCACCTACGTGCTGACCAACCCGGACATGCTGCACCGCGGCATCCTGCCGTCCCACCCCCGCTGGTCCTCCTTCCTGAAGTCGTTGAAGTACGTCGTCATCGACGAGTGCCACACCTACCGCGGCGTCTTCGGCTCCCACGTCGCGCAGGTGCTGCGCAGGCTGCGCCGACTGTGCGCCCGCTACGGCGCGTCGCCCGTGTTCCTGCTCGCCTCCGCCACGGCCGCCGAGCCGTCGGTGGCGGCCCGCCGGCTCACCGGGCTCCCGGTCGTCGAGGTCGCGGACGACGCCTCACCGCGCGGTGAACTGGTGTTCGCCCTCTGGGAGCCGCCGCTGACCGAGCTGGAGGGCGAGAAGGGCGCCCCGGTGCGCCGCACGGCCACCGCCGAGGCCGCCGACCTGCTCACCGACCTCACCGTCCAGGGCATGCGGTCGATCACCTTCGTGCGGTCCCGGCGCGGCGCCGAGCTGATCTCGGTGATCGCCCAGGAGCGCCTCGCCGAGGTCGACCGCTCCCTGACCCGGCGCGTGGCGGCGTACCGCGGCGGCTACCTCCCCGAGGAACGCCGCGCTCTCGAGCGCGCCCTGCACTCCGGCGAACTCCTGGGGCTCGCGGCGACGAACGCCCTCGAACTCGGCCTCGACATCTCCGGCCTGGACGCCGTGGTGATCGCGGGGTACCCGGGCACGCGGGCGTCGCTGTGGCAGCAGGCGGGCCGGGCGGGTCGCGCGGGTCAGGGGGCCCTGGCGGTGCTGGTCGCCCGGGACGACCCGCTGGACACCTTCCTCGTCCACCACCCCGAGGCGCTGTTCGACCAGCCCGTCGAGTCGACCGTCCTCGATCCCGACAACCCCTACGTACTCGCCCCCCATCTGTGCGCGGCGGCGGCCGAGCTGCCCCTGACGGAGGAGGACCTGAAGCTCTTCGGCCCCGCCTGCGAGGAACTGCTGCCCCAGCTGGAGGCGGCCAAGCTGCTCCGCCGGCGGACCCGGGCCTGGCACTGGACACGCCGGGAGCGGGCCGCCGACCTGAGGGACATCCGCGGGGAGGGCGGACGTCCGGTCCAGGTCGTCGAGGCCGGCACGGGGCGGCTGCTGGGCACGGTGGACGCCGGTGCCGCCCACACCAGCGTCCACGAGGGCGCCGTCCACCTCCACCAGGGGCGCACCTATCTCGTCCGCTCCCTCGACCTGGAGGACTCCGTCGCGCTGGTGGAACAGGCCACCCCCGCCTACTCGACGGTCGCCCGCGACACGACGGCGATCTCGATCCTGGAGACCGACATCGAGGTCCCCTGGGGCGACGGGCGTCTGTGCTACGGCTCCGTCGAGGTCACCAACCAAGTGGTCTCCTTCCTGCGCCGGCGCCTCATCACCGGCGAGGTCCTGGGCGAGACTAAGCTCGACCTCCCTCCTCGGACGCTGCGCACGCGCGCGGTGTGGTGGACGGTCACCGAGGACCAGCTCGACGCGGCCCGGATCAACCCGGAGATCCTCGGCGGCGCCCTGCACGCCGCCGAGCACGCCTCCATCGGCATGCTGCCGCTGTTCGCGACCTGCGACCGCTGGGACATCGGCGGAGTGTCGGTCCCGTTGCACCCGGATACGCTGCTCCCCACCGTCTTCGTGTACGACGGCCACCCCGGCGGCGCGGGTTTCGCCGAGCGCGCCTTCCGCACGGCCCGCGAATGGCTCACGGCCACCCGGGAGGCCATCGCCTCCTGCGAGTGCGACGCCGGCTGCCCGTCCTGCATCCAGTCCCCCAAGTGCGGCAACGGCAACGATCCGTTGCACAAGCGGGGGGCGGTGCGGCTGCTCACGGTGCTGCTGCGGGGCGCGGAGGCGGCGGCAGCGGCGGTGGAGGCAGAACGGCCTCGGACGGGGCAGGTGGAACAGACGGAACAGACGGAACAGGCTGAAGCGGAGCAGGCTCAGTAGGCAGGGGTTCGGCGGGACGGGGTTCGGCGGGCTGACGCCCGCTGGGCAGGCCCGGGCCCGCCCTCGCACGGACCTCCGCCGCGAACGGGCCCCGGCCCGACGCCGCCGACACGTCCGACACCTGCCCGGTCAGCGCGCAGCGCACCAACCGCGCGCCCTGGGCCCGCGCGACCCGGTCGGCCTCGGCACACGCCGCCGAGCCGCCCCGGGCCCAGTGGTCCGCCGCCGCCAGCGCCGCCAGATCGGCTCCCCCGGCGGCGCGGTGCCGGGCCACCACCGCCTGTCCCAGGGTCAGCACGATGCCGAACACCAGGCACAGGACGGCGACGGCGCCCACACTCCAGACGGTGGCGGAACCCTCGTCGCGAGCGCGCCTCACGGCTCCGCCCCCACCGCTCGCTCGGCCGACGCCACGGCTTCCTCCCGTACCTCGAAGGGGAGGCCGTGCAACGCCGGTGGCGCGGCCACCACGACCACACGGACCAGGCCCGCCTCCCGGGCGACCGTGACGCGTGCCCCGCGCGGCGCCGCCTCCCGGGCGAGCTCGACGACCGCGCCGTCCGGGTCCTGGCGTGCCGCCGCGCGTGCGCCCGTGCGGGCCGCGTCCACGCACTGGATCTGGGCGGCCACCACCAGCAGCCCCCACACCAGCGCCATGGCGAACACCACCAACACCGGCAGCACCACGGCCGTCTCGGCGGTCACGAACCCTCCGTCCGAACGGCGGCCGCACCCCCGGCGGGCTCCCGGCACGGCCTCCGTCCCGGCCGTCCGCTCACATCCGCGCATCGAGCGCCCGCTTCACGATGCCCTGCAACTCGGCGCTGACCGTACCGCTCGTCACGACCTTGTAGAGGACCACGGCGAAGGCCACCGCCGCGACGATCCCCATCGCGTACTCCGACGTGACCATGCCCGCGTCCCGCCGCGCGCCCCGTCGCCGCAACGCCGTCCGTGCTCCGCACACCAGGGCACTCAGCCGTGCCCGTACCGCCTGATACATCTCAACCCCCATGAGGTTCGGTCCCGTTGTTCACTCGCTCGTCCTTCTGGTCACTCGCTCTCCGGCTCCCCGCAGGTACACCCCGTTCCGTCAGCGACCACCTCCTCCGTCCCCCAGCACACCGCCGGCCAGCCCGATGACGACCGGCAGCACGCCCACCGCGATGAAGGCGGGCAGGAAGCACAGCCCCACCGGCGCGGTGACCATGACGGCCGCCCGGCGGGCCCGAGCCGTCGTGGTGCGGGCCCAGTCGGCGCGGGCCTGGGCGGCGAGCCGGGCGGCCGGACCTGCCGCGGGCAGTCCCGACACGTCGGCCCGTTCCAGCAGCCGCGCCAGTGGACCGGCGCCCGGGATCTCGGCCAACCCGCGCCAGGCACCGTCCGGTTCACCGCCGAGTCGCACCTCCGCGGCGCCACGCCCCAACGCCTCCCCCACGGGCCCGTCCAAGGCGTCCCCCACCGCCCGCGCGGCGGTCACCGGACTCGCGCCCGCCGCGACACAGGCCGCCAGCAGATCGGCTGCCAAGGGAAGTTGACGCGCAGCCTGTGCGGCGGTGACCCCCGCCTCGGACGTACCGGCGGCCGAACATCGGGAGCGTCGCCGCCACAGCAACGCCGCGCCCGCCAGTCCCACCACGGCACCAGCGGCACCCCCGACCACGACCCAGCCGGCACACACCGTGCCCAGCAGCGGCAGCCACGCGCGAGCGACGGCCCGCACCTCCTCGGTGCGTCGTGGGGCCGCGGGGGCCGGGACCTGCGCCAGCAGCCCCGTGAGCCGCCTGTGCAGCGTCCGCTCGCGCCGCGCGGCTCCGAGCACCCGCACCGGCCAGACGACCGCCGCCAGAGCCCCCACCAGTACCCCCAGCCTGTGGACGACGTCCCCGCTCACGAGACCGCCTCCGCTCCGCGCACGATCCGCGTCACCCACCACACGCCCAGGCCCTCCAGCAGCCCGCCGGCCAGCAGGCAGCCGAGCCCTGCTCCGGTGTGCAGCAGCACGTGCAGCGGATCGGAGCCGAGGGCGACGCCGAGCAGGAGACCGAGGACCGGCAGGCCCGCGAGCATCACCGCCGTGGCCCGGGCGCCCGCCAACTGGGCGCGCAGGTCGGAGCGCTGATCCCGTTCTGCACGCAACGCGCCCTCCAGCCGGTCGAGTCCGGCGGCCAGCCCCGCCCCTTGGTCGACGGCGACCCGCCAGCAGGCGGCGAGACCCCTCAGCCCCTCGGCGCCCGGCTGTCGCGCCGCCGCCGCGAGCGCCGCGGGAACGTCGCCGCCGAACCGGGCCGCCGCCAGCACGGCGGCCTGCGCGTCCCCCAGCCCGCCGGAGTCACGCTCGGCGCACAACAGCGCCTCACCGGGCTGCCGACCCGCCCGCACCTCCCCGGCGAGCGCGCCGCAGAGCGCGAGCACCGCGTCCTGCCGGCGCTCCCGGGCCCGCCTCGCGTCGCCGGCCAGCCGCGTCCGCCGCAGTACCGGCACCCCGGCCGCTCCCGCGAGCAGCGGCAGCACCGAGGCGCCCAGCAGCGCCAGCACCAGCCCCGCGGCCGGCGCCCACCACTCGAACCCCAGCCGGCCGCGGGCCCGCCACAGCCACTCCGTCACCCGGCGCACCGAGGGCGGTCCGGCCCCGCCCTTCCCCCCTTCCGCCAGCACCGCCCGCGCGCGTCGTACCCCGGAGTGCCATCCGCCCGCCAGCCAGGCGGCGCTCCCCAGGCACGCCAGGGCCACACCCGTCGACAGCTCGCCCGTTCCGGTCACCGTCATCGCTCGTCTCCCGTCCTGAGGGCTCGCCCGCCGAGCCCGTCCAGCTCGTCGGGCCCCCCGACTCCGTCGAGCCCTCCGAGACCGTCAAGTCCCTGGAGCCCTCCGAGCCCTTCGCCGCGCAGCAGCTCCCGCAGCCGCTCCCAACCGCGTTCGGCCACGAAGGCCGCCGTGCCCCACCGCAGAGCCGGTACCGTCCGCACCAGCCCCGACGGATCGCGCTCCAGTACGTGCACCTCGGCGATCCGGCGCCTGCCGGTCCGGTCACGGACCAGGTGCAGGACGACCGAGAGGGCGGCGGCGAGCTGGCTGTGCAGGGCCGCGCGGTCCAGGCCGGCCGCCGTGCCGAGCGCCTCCAGCCGGGCCGGTACGTCGGCGGCGGCGTTGGCGTGCACCGTCCCGCACCCGCCTTCGTGACCGGTGTTCAACGCCGCGAGCAGATGGACCACTTCGGGGCCGCGCACCTCGCCCACGACCAGCCGGTCCGGGCGCATTCGCAGCGCCTGCCGGACCAGGTCCTCAAGGGTGACCAGGCCCGCGGCCTCCTGGTTGGCGGGTCTGGTCTCCAGGCGGACGACGTGCGGGTGATCCGGCCGCAGTTCCGCCGAGTCCTCGGCCAGCACGATGCGCTCGTCCGGTCCGACGAGCCCGAGCAGCGCGCTCAGGAGCGTCGTCTTCCCGAACTCGGGACAATGACGCCTCTACTGGTGCACACTCAGGACATGAAGAGCACTCCAACGGGGGGGCGCCCGGACGCGCGCCCTACCTGACGTGCTTCCACCTCCGCAGCTTGACGATGTCGTTGATGGACTGGGGCGTCACCCCGTACTCCCGGGCCAGCGAGGCCTGAGGTTCTCCCTGCGCCGCGCGCGCCCTGATGGCCCGGACTGCGGCCGCCGTCAGCTTGGCGTGCCCGTTCGCCTCGCCTTTGGCGTCACCTCGGCGCAGGCGCCCTTTGTCGACCTTGTCCCGGGCGTTCGCCAGGGCATCGCCGAGGAAGAGGTGTTCGGGGCGCACACACAGCGGGGTGTCGCACCGGTGGAGGACGTGCTGCCCCTCAGGGATGGGGCCACTGGCCAGCTCCCAGGAATGGCGGTGAGCGCGCACGCTGCGGGTCCGGCCATCGACCTTGACGCTGAAGCTGCCGTAGCCGCTGTGGCCGAACTGGCTGGCAGTCCAAAGCCAGCACGTCTCGGTCTTCCGGACCTTCGCCCAGAACGACGCCTCGGGTCCGTCCAGGTTGTGAGTGCGCACCGGAGTCGTAGCGCCAGGGTCACCTGTCCGCTTCCAGCGGGAGTAGTGCGTCTGGCACCAGCCGCGCGCCACGGCCGCGCCTTCACAGGTCTCGATAGAGCACGTCTTCTGCATGCTTCATTGTACAGTCCATCCCCCGTGAACGTAGGTGAGTGATGACAGTCCGAGCCGTGATCTATTGCAGAATTTCGCAGGACCGCACGGGCGCCGGCCTTGGCGTCGACCGGCAGCGCGAAGACTGCGAAGCCCTCGCCGAGCGGAACGGCTGGGAAGTCGTCGAGGTGTACGTCGACAACGACGTGTCCGCGTACCGCAAGGGCAAGAAGCGGCCCCGGTACACGCAGATGCTCGCCGACCTCGACGATGGCAAGGCGACCGTCGTCATCGTCTGGCACACCGACCGCCTCCACCGCTCCGTCACGGAGCTGGAGGGGTACATCGACATGTGCGAGAAGCGCGGCGTGACCACCCACACCGTCCAGGCCGGCGAGCTGGACCTCGCCTCCCCCACGGGCCGGATGGTCGCGCGGATGCTCGGCAACGTCGCCCGCTACGAGTCCGAGCACAAGGGCCACCGCGTGGCCCGCGCCCGGCAGCAGAAGGCGATGGCCGGGGAGTGGGCGGGCGGCATCCGCCCCTTCGGCTGGGGCGTCCCCACCGGCGAGCGGAAGAAGAGCGTCGACCGGAAGACCGGCGAGGAGACCGAAGTCCCCGAGCTGGACATGACCAAGGTCGTACCCGACGAGGCCGAAGCGCTGCGCTTCTGGGTGGACGAGATCCTGTCCGGGGCGTCGCTCCGGTCGCTGGTGAAGTGGTGCGCCGACAAAGGCGTCGTGACCACCCGCGGGAACCCCGTCACGCACGTCGAGCTGCGGGACATGCTGATGCGCCCGAGGAACGCCGGCATCGCCGTCTACAAGGGCGAGGAGGTTGGCCGCGGCAAGTGGGAGCCGATCGTCGACGAGGCGAAGCACAGGGCCGTCGTGGCTGTCCTGAAGGACCCCGCCCGCCGGACGACGCCCGGGGCGGCGCCGAAGTGGCTGGGATCGCTGCTGTACCGGTGCGGCCGTGGGGACTGCACGGGGTACGTGACCGTCACCCAGTCCGGCGGCCGGCGATACCCCAGCTACAAGTGCCCGACCGGGCACGGCGGCGGCCGGCGCGCCGAGGTCGTGGACCAGTACGTCGAGGACACGATCGTCGAGCGGCTGGAGAGGCCGGACGCGCACGAGCTGCTGGAGCCCGCGCCGGAGGGCGTGAACGTGGCCGCGCTCCAGGCGGAGGGCGAGCAGATCCGCATGCGGCTGCGGAACCTGGCGGGGAAGTACGGTGCGGGCGAGATGGGCGACATGGAGTACGCCATCGCCTCCGACGCCGCCCGCGGCCAGCTGGAGGGCGTCACGCGGCAGCTGGCGCGCGCGGCGACCGCGGATCCGCTGGCCGGCCTGATCGGGGCACCGGACGTGCGCGCCGCGTGGAAGGCGCTCGAGCTGGATCGCAAGCGGGCGGCGCTGCGGGAACTGGTCGAGGTGACACTGAAAACCCCCCGGCCGGGGCGAATGCCCGACGGGGGGTACTTCGACTACGAGGCCGTCGTGTTCACGTGGAAGCGGACGAGCGCGGCCTAGGCTGACTCCTCAACGACCCTTAGGTGGCGGAAGGATTTGGCCGGGACGACGATCCCGCGCTCTCCGTGCTCCACCCCTTTTTCATACGCTCTCAGGATGCGTTCTTGGGCGTCTTCTTCGACGTCCGCGAGTTTGCTCAGGTAGTCGGCTTGCGTCAGCTTCACTTCCAGCTGCTTCGCCGTCATGTCCATTCGCCAGGCGGCGGCCTCGAGTAGATCCGCTTCTACAGAGGCGACGGCGATGTCCAGCCTCTGGCGTACATCGCGGGCTTCCTGCTCGAGGCGCCGCTGGAGTAGTAGTCGCTCTAGCTCCACTTTCTCAGCCCTCAGCGCCGCGTTCTGCGCCCGGATGAATTCAATCTGGGCAGCCTTCTGCGCAAGAATCAGCTCGTTCTGCGCGCGCAACAGCTCCAGTTGGCGAACTCTTGCTTCGCTCCTGAGAGTCTGGCGCTTGGCCCTGAGGAGCCCTATCCACGCGTAAAGGACAGGGGCCCAGCACCCTCCTTCACAGGCTGCCGTCGCAGCAAGCCCGATAAGGGCCGGCAGCCACCCTCCTCCACCGAACAGGGCGTAGAGCGCGCAGAGGGCCGTGCCCGCAGCGGCAACATTTCGGGTCCAGAAGAAAATGCCGATCAACAGGTGTCCGGCGTCGCCGCCCTCGCCTGACTCATCCTCTTGCCTCACGCGCTCCTCCTTGAAGCATGCCCTTCTGGTTCGACCAGTGCTCTCGTCATCGCCACGAACGCCTCGATCTTCTCTGGCGAGGTGATGCCCAAGCTGCGGGCGACCTCCCTGGGGTCGATCACTTGAGGAGGGCTGGGCGGGCGGGGAGTCAGGGCGCTTTCGGAGATCACGCCCGCCCGGACCAGCATGGTTCCGACTTCAACGCCGAGAGCACCGGCAAGAGACTCGAAGAACTTGGGGTCAGGGATGGTCTGGCCGGCCAGCATTCTGCTGACGCTGGCGTGGGACATGCCCGACTTCTCGGCGAGGGCCTTCTTGCCTCCGCCTCGGGGGTTGTCGATGTCGTAGCCGGCGGCGCGAGCCGCTGCTGTTACGTACTCCCCGAACTTCTGGGCCCGCGTGGGGGCGGGGTCTCCCTCGGTTGTCATACGTACACGCTAGCAAGCAAGTACTTGCGCCGCTAGAAGCACTCGAGGAAGCACGACGTGTCACAGGGGCGCAACGGGGCGCACGCAAGCCACTAGCTTCCTTGCGAGAACGCTACGGGGTGCGTAACGTACTTCCTAGCACGGACGTACATAGTCCGTTCGAGCAAGGAGACATCCATGTCCGACTACCGCCTTCAGGTCGAGCGACTGCGCTCGGCAGCGGCGGCTCAGGGCGACCACAGCAGCTACGCCATCTCCAAGCGCACCGGCGTTGCCCAGTCCACGCTCTCCCGCCTCCGTCGCGGTATCGCCCAGCCGGCCACCGCAACTCTGCTCGTCCTGGCCGCCGCTTACGGGGTCAGCGTCGACGAACTGATCGAGCGCGAAAACGACGACGCCCCGGGGGTCGAGCCCGGGGCGCCTGTCGAGCCAGTCAGCACATCCACCAGCCAGTAGAAGTGAGCAAGCTCATGGCCGCAACGGTACAGCCCGCGACGTCAACGGCGACGTCTGCACTCCAGGACCAGTGCATCTCCACTGTCCTCAACGTCGAGACGATGACGGACCTCGACACCGGCCAGCAGGATCTGCTGCTCAGCACGGACGCCAACCACGGTGACCTTCAGGTGGCCACCGCGGACGACGTGCTTAAGGCGGCGGACGCTGCCCGCGCCCAGATCAGCCGCAGCACCAGGCTCGCCCTCGCCTACGAGGCCGCCACCCAGCCGGCGCCCACCGCGAAGCCCGCCTGGACGATCGCCGACCAGGACACCGGCCTGCCCCTCAACGTCACCTGTATGGCCGGATGCAACACGGCCCACTGGGAGCGGAACCGGGGCGTCGACCGCGCCGACGAAATCAACTGCACCCAGTACGACCGGGCCAACACCGTCTACCTGCCGGTCAGCTGCGGCAGCAACGACGGCGAGGACTGGAACTTCCTCAGCGTGGAGATCACGTCCAGGCCGGTCCACCCGGATCCGGCTAAGCGGATCCCCGCCGCGGACGTCGAGGTCACCGAGGACCACTACATCACCGATCTCGACCCCGACGGCCTCGCCGTCGTCATCGACAAGATCGAGCAGCGCGTCGCCGCTATGCGCGTCCGGCACGCCGAACTCGTCCGCGCCCGCAACGAGTACCTCGGGCGGCAGGCGTGACGACGCCGGACAGCACGCCGGCAGCCGGGGGTGTAGCTACGCCCCCGGCCCGCCCGGTCCGCTTCGAGGACCCGGCCCGGAACGCCGCCTACTGGGAGCGCGTCGAGCGCAACGCGGCCGCGGCGCCGCCGCTCACCGTCGAACAGATCGCCACCCTGCGAGGGATCTTCGCGCCCGCCTCCCGCGCCGCGACCCGGGAGGCGGCGTGAAGCGCCGTCCCGCCTGCGACCTGCCGCTGCACCCGCACGGCCTGACCCGCGCCCGGCTGTTCCCGTGCGGGTGGCGCTGCGGCAAGCACACCCCCAACGCCCTGAAGGGCCTGCCCGAGGTCCCCGCCGGTCCCGGCTGGCCCATCCACCACAAGGAGGCGCCGTGAACGAGCGCAGCGTCGGCCAGTGGCCTGTCGACCGGCCGGCCGGCCTCGGCGGCGACGCCGACGACCAGTACGTGCAGCGTGCCTCCGAGCGCGCCCTGCACGAGATGGTCTTCGACTCCATCCGGTACGACCTCGAGCAGCAGCCCAGCCCGCTGACCGTGATCACCGCCGCACGGACGTGGTGCAACCGCATCACCGCCGCCGCCGACGAGATCGCCCAGGCCAAGCGCAAGGCCGCATGACCGCGGGCGGGCGCCGACACTCCCCCGGCGCGCCCGCCCGCACCACGAACCACCTGATCCAGCTCGTAGAAGAGAGCAGTTCGTGACCGACGCAATCGCCTACAACAGGCTCGCTGACCTCATCAGCAGCCGTGGCGAGCCCGCGCGCTACCAGGGCGGCGTGCTCCGTACCCGCGGTATCTGCCACGACGGTGACGCCCCCGACACAGTCGCCATCAAGCGCACCGCCGAGGGCGTCGCCGTCTACTGCCACAAGTGCCTGGGCAACGAGGACTTCCTGACCGAGATCGGCTGGACTCTCGCCGACCTCTTCGACAGGCCCCTCGAGCGCAATGACGACCGGCCGGCCGACGACACCTGGATCCCGTGCCAGCGCCACGGCCACAAGCGGGTCGCCCAGTACATCTACCGCGACGCCAACGGCCGTACCGTCCACGGCGTCACCCGGTGCGACGCCAAGGACTTCGCGCAGTGGCGACCCGATCCGACCACCAAGTCCGGGCGCCGCTGGTCCCTCAACGACGAGCACGGCAACCGGCTCGTGCCGCTGGTTCCGTACCGACTGCCCGAGCTGCTCGCCGCAAAGGAAGCCGACCGCGTGATCTGGATCGCCGAGGGCGAGAAGGACGTCCACGCTCTCGTCGACCACGGCCTGGTCGCCACCTGCAACGCGGGCGGCAGCGGCAAGTGGACCGCCGAGCACGCCCAGTACCTCGAAGGCGCCGACGTCACCATCGTCGCCGACCGCGACGCCAAGGGGCGCGAGCACGCCACCGCCGTCGTCGAGTCGCTGCGCAACCTGGCGCACTCCGTGTACGTCGTCCAGGCCCGTACCGGCAAGGACGCCGCCGACCACTTCGCCGCCGGCCACACCGACTCCGAGTTCAACCAGGTATGGGCGCCGGTCCCGTGCCCTGGCGATCCGGCGGTGACCCAGTGAACGCAGGACCTCAGTGGGCGGACGACGTGGCCCCGGGTGGGGATTCCGTCATTTCTGTCAGGCACCTCCCGGGGGGATGGGATGAGCCCATTTCCATTGACCGCCCCAAGCTCACCCCGTTCCCCACCCATCTCCTGGGCCCCGAGTTGAGCGCTGTCGTCGACGCTGTCACCGACCAGGTGCAGGTCGCGCCCGACATCCCGGCCATGATCTCGCTCGCCGCCATTTCGACGGCTGTCGGCGGGCGTGCGCAGATCAAGATCCGGCCCGGCTGGTCGGAGGCATCCTCCGTCTGGACAGCAACCGTGGCGGGGGCGGGCGAACGGAAGAGCGCCGCCGAAGGTCCGTTCAGCGACGCGCTCCGGCAGATCGAGAAGCACCTCCGCGAGGAGGCTGTGCCGGAGATCGAGGAGGCCGAGCAGGCCCTGAAGGTCGCGCAAGCCCGCCTCGACGACGCCGAGAAGGCCGCGATCAAGGCTAAGCCGGACACGTTCAAGCTGAAGATGGACGAGGCGAAGCTCGCCCGGCGGACGCTCGCCGACCTGGGGCCCGTTCCCTCCCTGCCGCGGCTGCTGTTCGGTGACATCACACCGGCAGCGATGCCGCAGAAGGCGTCCCAGCAGGACGGTCGCATGGCCGTCATCCACTCGGAAGGCACCCTGCTGAAGCAGATGGGCGGCCTCTACAACAGCGGTGCCTCCGACACCGGATTCGCTCTCGACGCCTACGACGGCAAGGCCATGCCCGTCGACCGCATCGGCCGTGACTCCATCGAGATGGAGAGCGCCCACCTGGCGGTCGGCCTGCTCATCCAGCCCGTGATCCTCGAGCAGTTGGGGCGCAAGAAGGACGACGAGATGCTGCACAACGGATTCGTGCAGCGCTTCCTGTACAGCTTCCCGCCGTCCCGACTGGGCTACCAAGACCCCCGCGCATCCGTCGCCATCCCCGAGGAGTTGCTGACGGACCTCGAGCAGCGGCTACAGGCGCTCGTCAACACGCTGTGGAAGAGCCCGCTGGTGCGCGTGGTCACCTTCACCGAAGAGGCCAGCGAAGCCATGTACGTCTTCCAGGAGAGCCTCCAGGAGCGGCTGCGGCGCGGCGGCGACCTCCACCAGATGGCTTCCTGGGCCAGCAAGCTCCCCGGGAAGATCGCGCGGGTCGCCGGCCTGCTCGCCCTGTACGCCGACGTTCAGGCCAGGCACGTCACCGTCGAGCAGTTCGAGGCGGCCAAGGCGCTCGCCCCGTACTTCGTTCAGCACGCCCGTCTCTGCCTCGATCTGATGGGCGCGAACCGGGAGGGGCAGCTCACCCCGGCGCGGGACGTCCTGGAGTGGCTGCGGCGGCGCAAGCCGGACCAGATCACCCAGCCGTTCAGCGTTCGGGATGCCCAGCGCGGCGTCGACGGCAACGCCTGGGGCCCGGATGGCGTGACCGCTGAAACCGTTCAGGACGCGATCCGCGTGCTGATTGACCGCGGTTGGGCTCTACCTGTCCCCGAGGAGCCCCGTGCAGAGGGACAGCGAGGGCGACGCCCCTCGCCCAAATTCCTCCCACACCCCCTCATCTGGGACAAGTCATGGCGAAAAGAAGAAGAAGAAGGTTCAGATACACACCTAAGGAGTGCCTGACAGAAATGACAGAAAGCCAGGCACCCCGCCCAGGCGGCACCCGTGAACGTCGATGACGTCGTGGCGGAGAAGATCGCCGCCGCCCGCCGCCGGATCGAAGCCGCCAAGGCCCGCCGCGCCGCCCTCAACGCCGCCCGACAGCGAGGCCTCGCCCACCGCCACGCCGCCAAGCTCCGCCGCCAAGCTTCCGTCGGCCCGACCGACGGAACTGTGGGGGACACCCTGTCCCCCACAAACGACACCACCGAGGAGACCCCGTGATCACAGAGACCGTCATCGCCCTGGGCGACGACCGCGACACCACGTACACCGTGCAGACCACCGGCATCGACGTCGGCGCGTGCACCGCCGAACACGGCGCCTGCGGCAAGCGCGGCGTCCTCTCCGTCCGCAACGGCATCTCGCAGCAGCGGCCCGCCGAATCCAGCGCCGTCGTGATCACCCTGTGCGCCGACCACCAGGACGCCGCGCCCCGCATGCACGCCGCCTGGGTGGCCGACGCCCGCAAGCTCCAGGATCCCGCCAGGCGCGCCGAGTTCCTCGCCAGCGCCGGCGTCACCCGCTGACCCGCACGCGTAAGGAGCCCTCATGCAGCACGACGCCATCCTCGTCACCGAGGACCGCGACATCGTCCTCCTCAACCTGCCCGCCACCCCTGAGAACTTCGCCGAATACGCAGCCGCGGTCCTCCGCTGCTCCGACATCGAGGCCTTCGACCTCACCACCGGCGTCGTCCTCTGGCTCGACGAGGACGGCCGCGACCGGTGGGGCTACAACGCCATCGTCGACAACCTCGTCAACCGGTACGGCCACACCAACAGCCTGCACGGCCCCGTCCTGATCACCGGATACGGGAGCCACGTCAACCCCCTCACGCCCTGGGACGCCGACCGCATCCTCCGGGAACTGAGCGACATCACCGGCTGACCCGCACGACAGCGGCCGGCCCGCGGGAACCGGGCCGGCCACCCGCCCAGCATCTCAGCCGTGACCGTAACGGTCACGGCTCGACCCCGAAGGAGTTCGCCATGGCAGGCGAGACCGTGATCACCGTCGTCGGCAATCTGGTCGACGACCCCGAGCTGCGCTTCACCCCGTCCGGTGCGGCCGTCGCGAAGTTCCGCATTGCGTCCACCCCGCGCACCTTCAACAAGACGACGAACGCTTGGGAGGACGGGGAGGCCCTGTTCCTCACCTGCTCGGTGTGGAGGCAGGCCGCCGAGCACGTCGCCGAGTCCCTCCAGCGCGGCCACCGCGTCATCGTCCAGGGCCGGCTGAAGCAGCGCAGCTACGAGGACCGCGAGCAGGTCAAGCGCACCGTCTACGAGCTGGACGTCGACGAGGTCGGCCCGTCCCTCACCTTCGCCACCGCCAAGGTCACCAAGGCCAGCGGCGGCGGCAGCCGTGGGGGAACGCCCACGGATGACGGCTGGGCCGGCGCGAAGCCCGCCAACGGCCAGCAGCAGGGCAGCGGCTGGGGCAGCACCCCGCCCGCGCAGGGCGCCCCGGCCACCGACGAACCCCCCTTCTGATCAAGGAGTCACCGTGACACCGAACGAGATCCAGATCCTGATCGTCGGCGTCGTCCTGGGCGGGACGGCCGCGAACACCGTCCAGGCGTGGCTGGCCGGCCGGGAGGCGCACCGCGGCGCCACCGAGGCCGAGGCCGCGCTGAAGCGCGCGGTCGGCGACCGCTACCTGAACAGCTTCCGCCAGTACCAGATCGACCAGCTGTGTGAGGCTCGGTCGTGACCGCCGACGACGAGAAAGGGTCCGGTCTGGTCCGGACCCCTGGCGCCGCGCAGGTGCTCGCCGCAGCCGTGGCCGAGCTGCGGTCGGTGCCGCCCGGCGATCCCGTGGCGGTGGCCGGTGGCGCCATCCCGGCCAGGGTCGCCGAGCCGCTCGCCGCCTGGCTGGAGACCGCCCACGACTACGTCGCGCGGTCCCACCCGGACCTGGCGCTGGCGTCCCCGTTCCGGCGGGGCGCCGTCGACCTGGCCCACGCCCTGCTCCGGACCCGCCATCACCCCCTGGACGTGTACGCGTCGGCCGAGGCCGGCATGCCCGCGACCTGTGCCGTATGCGGGCCGATGCGGTGGCCCTGCCCGCCCGTCAACACCAGCTACGAGGAGACGCCTTGACCGCATGCGAGCTGTGCGGCGCCGACGCGGGCGGCCGGTACCTGTGCGAGCGGCACATCGTCCGCCTGACCGCGCAGCTGGCCGACCTGCCGACCCTGTACGACGAGGTCGCCGAGTGCCTGGTGCCCCGCCGGTCCGGGCCCGCCGAGTTCGTCACGGCGAGCACGGCCGGCCCCCGGTCACCGCTCGACGAGTCCGTCCTCGACGAGGTGAACACCGCGCGGGCCGCCGAGGTGATCCACCTGTGGCGTACCGACGTGCAGCGCGTCCGCTGGCCTCACCACGGCGGGCCGCCGCCGGCCGACCTCGCCCCGGACTGCCGCTGGCTCGCGATGGAGCTGGAGTGGATCGCCGAGCACTACCCGGCAGCCGGCGAGTTGGCGCGGGAGGTGCGGGAGCTGGAGCTGGCCGCTCGCTCGATCGTCGGCGACCCGGCGCCGCGCGCGCAGCGGCTGGGGACGTGCGTTGCCGCGGACACGGACGGCGTGGTGTGCGGCGCGGTCATCTCCCGGCTACCAGGCCAGGCCAGGGTGAAGTGCCGGTGGTGCGGTTACGCCTACGAGACCGAGCGGGACTGGCTGATGCTCCTGCACTTCCAGCCGGAGGAAGCAGCGTGAAGAGCTTGCATCTAACCCCGGGTTGGATTAGCGTAGCGGTGATGGAACCGAGACCCTGGCGGGAACGGATCCACGACGAGGACGCGCTGTTGCAGCAGCTCACCGGCCTCGTCACCGAAGCCGCCGACCGCCGCGCCGAGGCCCTACTCGAAGGAGTAGCCGACCTCGGCACCATCGCCGACGTCGCCCGCGACCTCGGCCTCAGCTGGAACGCCGTCGACAAGGCGATCAAGAAGTACGAGCGCCGGAAGACTGGCGGCACCACAACCGAATAGACAGCGAGGACCGGGCAGCAGCTCGGGGGTTGCAGCCCCCGGCGCGCGCGCCACCCGGCCCTCTACCGAACATCCTGATCAGAGCAGGAGTCGGCATGACCGATATTGCCATGCCCGCGGTCCGCCGCGGCACCACCCCGACCCGCCGGCTCATCGCCGCGGGCATCATCCGCCGGAACCCGGGCCGCACCCTCACCGTGCGCGTCACCGCGGCCGGAGTCACCGGCACCATCGCCAAGACCGGCGGTGCCCGATGAGCGCAGTCCCGCCCGTCTTCGGGCCCACCGAGATCGTCGGCGACGACCAGGCCGACAACCTCGCCATCGTCCAGATCGCCCTCCCGCTGTCCCGTGAGCAGCTGCGCACCGCCCTCGCCATCGGCCACGCCCAGATGGGCGGCGAACCCCCGCTCGCCGACATGGACGTCCTCGACGTCCGCCGCGAGATCGAGGGCTACCTCGGCGCAGCCTCCGTCATCGACCTGCACCGGGAAGCCTCCGTCGTCGCCGAGCGGATCACCCCCGAGCACGCGGCCGAACTCGACGCCGCGATCGACCGCGCCTACACCCGGCGCCCGGCCGCCCCGCGCACCCCGCAGGACCCCCGGTACAGCCAGGGATCCGTCACCCTCCAGACCCTCGACCAGGGCGAGGTCACCGTGCCCGAACCCGCCTGGTGCGTCGGCCACGACGACGAGCTGGTCGGCTACCTCGCCGACCTCACCCACAACGGGCCCTCCACCACCGCCGGCGCCGTCACCGCCCGGTACGGCCGCATCCCCGTCCTCGAAGCCAACATCACCCACGCACCGCACGCCGACAAGCAGCGGGAGCAGGCGCCGCTGCTGTCCATCCGCGTCGACGTCGACGCCAACGTCGCCCCCGAGGACGCCCGGCACATCGCCCAGGCCCTCCGCGTCGCCGCCGTCCGCCTCGACCGGGCCATCACCGGCCTCGACCACCTGCGAGGTGAGCAGCGATGACCACCGCCTACGACCCGCTGCACGACCCGGCCAAGACGCCCGTGGTCTTCGCCAGCCTCGACGTAGAACTCGCCGTCACCCGGCAGATCCTCGATGAGACCGCCAGCCTGAACATCCACGACGACCACGACATGCGGACCGCGGCGTTCGCCCTCAACTGCCGCCTGCGCGTCCTGCTCGCCACGATCGAGGCAGAGCGGGGTGAGCAGCGATGAGGAAGCTCACCGGGTGGCAGATCGCCGTCCTGGTCGTCGCCGCCGTCCTCATGGTCGCCGTCGGCGCCGCCGGCGGCTGGGGCACCTACACCAACGCCGTCACCGAGTTCCACCGGCAGGCCACGGCCGCGGGCGTCGTCGCCGCCGGCGAGGGCCTCACCCTGATCCTGGCCCTGGTCATGCTGCTGCGGACCATGCTCGGCCAGTCCTCCCCGGGTGTCGTCCGGCTCGGTATGTGGCTCGCCCCCGTCTCCGCCGCGTGCATCGGCGTCACGATCGCCGAGACGGCCCGGGAGGCCGCGGTGTACGCGGTCACCCCGCTGGCCATGTCCGGCGCCGCCGAGGGCCTGGGCTTCGTCGCCCGGTCGGTGGTCGTCTTCACCACCGGCGTGGACGCCGAGACCCAGCGCCGCAACGCCGACGTCGCCCGCCAGATCGCCCACCACCGGGCCGTCGCCAACGGGCACCCCGACGCGCGGAAGCAGAAATCGGCGGTGCGTCGCTACTGGCGGCTGGCCCGGCACGTCGGCGTCGGTGACGCCGAGCTGGGCGCCGGTCTCGTCGAGGTGCAACGCCACCGTGTGAAGGACGGAGCCGATGCGGCCCTCGCATCCATGTACGACGCCCCGGTGGTTGAGAGGTCCCAGAAGGACCCCGCAACGCCCCGGCCGGTGTCCGCGACCGAGGCCCTGCGCGCCCACTTCGCCGGCATGGACCCGGATGATGCGATCCGCCTCGCGCATGATGCGCGGCCTGATGCGGCCCCCGCCGAACTCGCCCACCTCCTCGGCACCTACGACATCCACGTCGACGCCGTAGCCGTCGCCCTGGTCCTCGGCCGCAAGCCCGCCGAGTACGAAGTCGAACGCGATGATGCGGATGATGCGCAGCAGGTCAACGCCCTGCCGCGCGGCGCGAAGACCGCAGCTATCCGGGAGGCCGCATCATCCCTCGGCGATGATGCGCGCGCCTCCGACATCGTCCGCGCGGTCGCCGACCGGCACCGGATCTCAGTCGACGAGGCCTACGTCCGCACCGTCCTCTCGCGCAAGCCGAAGGCCAAGCGGGACCCCGGGAACGGGGGCTACGCGTGATGATGCGCATCATCTTCGGCGCCCTCCTCGGCCTCCTCGTCGCCTTCCCGGCCCTGGGCGCGATCCTCCTCGCCATCGCCGGCACCGCCGCCGTGGCCGCCGCCTCCTACCCGCCGCTGCTCGCCGCCGCCCTGGGCGTCTGGGCCTGGCCCCGCATCTCCCGCACCGTCCGGGGGTGGACGTCGTGAGTGACGCCCTGGAGAAGGCGGAAGCCGCCGCCCGCGAGGCCGCGCAGAACAGTGTCGACGTCGCGCAGATCGTCGCTGCCGTCCTCGCCACCCAGCAGGCCGCCCAGCCGCAGCCGGTCACCCCGGCCCCGGCCGTCCGGTCCGAGTTCGACGCCAAGAAGTGGCTGACGATCGGGTTCCTCGGCATCGCCGGGGGCCTGGTCGCCGCCCTGTTCGCCGTCGCCGTCGCTATCGGCGCCGTGTCCGTCGCGATCCTCGCCCTGGTCCTCCGGTCCATGTGGCGCGACTACCAGAAGGGCAAGTGACCATGGCCGACGACATCAAGTCCAGCGACCTCACGTTCGGCGAGAAGGCTCGCATCGGAACGCTGATCGCCCGCATGGCCAAGCGTGGCATGGCAGGCCCCAACGTCGACATCAGTGACCTCAAGAGGCGCGTCGAGCGCATCGAGCGTCAGGCCGCCAAGCGCAAGAACGGCAAGTAGCTCAACCCCGGGGCGGCGTCCTACCGCCAAGCAGCCGCCGCCCCGGGCCCCGGACCGCCCAACAGAACGACCGGAGAGCATCATCATGACGGAAACCCTCACCCCGCCCGTAGTCAACGGCCACGCCAACCCGCAGGTGAGCCTGCTCAAGTTCGCCCCCGAGCCCCCCGGCGACGACAACCACGAGGGCGAGGCCGTCGACCGGCCGGACAACCCCCTCGCCGACTGGCTCACCGTCCCCGACGTGCCGATCCTCCCCACCTGGGCGCGGTCCGCCGCCAGCCTCAAGGCCAACACCGCCGCCCTCGGCCGGCTCTGCCTGTGGCACGCCCGCTACCACCTGCTGCGGGCACCCAAGTACGCCCTCCGTACCGCGTGGCTGGCCACCAAGGGCCTGTGGCGTGCTGTGCGCGGCCTGTGGCCCACCCTCACCGCCCACGACCAGACCGCCCCCGTAAAAGCCCTGCGCGCGCAGGTCAAGGCCAAGCCCGAAGACGTCGAGACCGCCGCCCGCTACGCCCTCGCCCACCGGCAGCGCACCATCACCCGCCGCTGGAGGTGGGGCGCCGCCGCAACCGCCGTCGCCGCAACCGCCGTCGGCTGGTACCTCGCCCCGCTGCCCGTCCAGGCCGGCATGGTCGCCGCCGCCGCGCTCCCCCTCGCCTACCTCGGCCGCGGCGACGACGTGCAGCTCCTCGACAACCCCACACCGCCCCTGCGCATCGACATGTCCGCGCAGCAGCTCAACGACGCCCTGCGCGCCGCCGGCCTGCTCAAGCAGGGCAAGGGCGACGACGAAGGCCCCCGCATCACCTGCGTCATGGGGCCCGTCCGCGACGGCAACGGCTGGGCCGTCATCTTCGACCTGCCCAAGGGCGGCGGGAAGACCGCCGCCGACGTCCTCGCCAAGCGAACCGCCATCGCCGCCGAACTCGGCGTCGACGAAATCCAGGTCATCGCCGCCCGCGTCCGCGCGGCCGCCGGCGGCAACGCCGGACGCGTCTCCATGTGGGTCGCCGACGATGACCCCTACCTCGGCGACCCGAACCCGTCGCCGCTGGTCAAGGCCGAGAAGTTCTCCGTGTGGGAACCGATCCCCTTCGGGCAGGACGCCCGCGGCAACCGCATCACCGTGCCGATCATGTGGCAGTCCCTGTTCTTCGGCGGCCTCCCCCGCCGCGGAAAGACGTTCACCCAGCGCCTCATGACCGCCGCCGGCCTCCTCGACCCCTACGTCCGGCACTACGTCGCCGACGGCAAGGGCGGCGCCGACTGGATGCCCATGAAGGCCGTCGCCCACCGCCTCGTCATGGGCGCCGAGGACGACGCCGTGGAAGCCCTCAAGGCCATGCTCAAGGAGCTGCTCGCCGAGATGGAACGCCGGTTCGTGCTGCTGCGCGGCCTGCCCGTCTCCGTCTGCCCCGAGGGCAAGCTCACCCCGGCCATCGTCGAGAAGTACAACCTGCCCGTCATCTTCGTCACGATCGACGAACTCCAGGAGTACTTCACCGCGATGGAGCGCGACGACCGCGAGCAGGTCATCAACGACCTGTGCCGCATCGCCCGCCGCGGCCCGGCCGCCGGGTTCATCTCCAACTTCGCCTCCCAGCGACCCGACGCCGACTCCGTGCCCACCAAGCTCCGGGAGATCATCACCCTGCGGTACTGCACGCAGGTCGTCGACCAGACCAGCTCGGACATGGTCCTCGGCAAGGGCAAGGCCGCGCAGGGTGCCGACGCCTCCGTCCTCTCCGAAGACCACCGGGGCACCGGCGTGCTGGTCACCGGGCCCGCCAGCTTCGTCACCGTCCGCGCCGACTTCCTGCCCGGCCCCGGCTTCGCCGAGCTGTGCCAGCGCGGCCGTGCCCTGCGCATCACCCACAAGCAGCTCACCGGCGACGCGGTCGGCGACGTCACCGCCGCCGCCGACCAGGCGGGCCTGTCCATCGCCCCTGTCCTGTCCGACTGCCTCGACGTCATGCGGCACACCGACCGCATGCATACCGCCGACCTCCTCGATCGCCTCGTCAACGTCGACGAGGACCGGTACGGAGACTGGGACGCCGAGCAGCTGGCCGCCGAGCTGGAAGCCGCGGGCGTCGACCGCACCACCAAGCAGGTCAAAGTCGGCGGCATCAACCGGGCCGGCTACCGCAGGGCCGACCTTGAGGCCGCGGTGCCCGCCGAACTGCTCCTCGCGGCACGGCGGGTAGAGGGGGAGCCCACTACGCCCCCCGCTACGGAGACCCCTTCCGGAGACTCTCCGGACAGCGCCTGATGTAGAGGGGCCCCGCTACCCCGGTAGTGGGGCCCGTAGAGGCCAGCGACCTGCACGGTAGTGCCCGTAGAGGGGTGAAGGATCACCCCCTGATCCACAGCCTCAGGGGGCATCATGGAGGGCATGGAGTCGCAGAACATCCGCCCCGGCTACGTCACCGCCCACCAAGCCGCCAGGCTCCTCGACAGCAGCCTCGGAGGCGTGCGCAACCTCGTCTACCGAGGCCGCCTCACCCGCGCCGGCGGCACCGAACGACAGCCCTGGTACCGCCTCGAAGACGTCACCGCCATCCTCCTCGAACGCCGCACACGCAGCGCTGCTTGACCGCAGGTCAGAAGCTGTGTGACGATCCGGGTGTACAACTGTGCCCCGAAACAGGCACCAAAGGCAGCCCCGGCTTCTGAGCCGGAGGCACGGAGGTCCGACGCCACAGCCGCGACCGGCATCGGCCAAGCTTCGCCCCGGTACTCAAACGCTCGTCGCGGAGCGGCCGGGGCTCTTCAATCTCACGACGAAGCCCCGACCGCATGGGTTCCCGGTCGGGGCTTCGTCGTGTCACAGCCACATCACTGCACCTTCACGGCGCCTCCACATGCTCGATGATGGCCCCGCCAGCATCAGCCATCCCTGGGGGACCCATGCACGCCCGCGCCACAACCGCCGCAGCCCTCGCCGCCCTCGCCCTCGCGCTCACCGCGTGCAGCAGCAACAGCGACGACACCAGCGCACCTCCGGCCCCGTCAAAGAGCCCGGCCGCCGCGACCACCAACGCCCCGGCCGCCGGCAACTACGAGACCGCGCAGGACATCGCCGACGCACTCGCAGGCGCAGGCTTCACCGTCACCAAGCTCCGGGAAGAAACCGACCCCAGCTACATCAGCAAGGTCGGCGGCACCGCCTACAAGTTCACCGTCACCGACCAGAGCAAGCCGGCCGGGCAGGCGGGCATCAACATGTTCCCCAACCCGCAGGCCTTGGACGGATGGGTCGTCCTGTCCAAGCAGTTCGGCGGCGTCGCAGTCACCCGAGACGCGTGGGCGATCACCCTGCCGACGCGCGACGAGGCCGCTCTCGCCGACAGCAAGCGCATGGCACCGAAGATCGCCGAAGCGCTGGATGGCACCGTGCAGCAGTAGCCGCCACGAACACCCGAGGCCCTGCCCGCCGGCGGGGCCTCCGTCATGCCCAGACCTGGAGGCAACCATGGGCGAGACCTGGCCCACGCTCCTGATCGCCTTCATCCCCGTCGGCCTGGCCGCCCTCTTCGCCTACGGCTGGAACGCCATCGAGGACGCCCTCAAGCAGCGCCGCAAGGACTGACCGTGGCCACCGACCGCAGCGAGCTGGTCTCCTACGAGTTCCGCAAGCTCCGCGCCCAAGTCCTCGCCGAGTCCGACGTGTGCATCGTCTGCGGCCACGGCCACGCCACCGCCGTCGACCACATCCAGCCCGTCAGCAAGGGCGGCGCCCGCAAGGACCCCGACAACCTCGCCCCGATCCACGGCAACCGCGGCTGTCCCGTCTGCCTCCGCAAGTGCAACAACGAGAAGGGCGACAAACCCCTCGCCGCCGTCACCCAACTGGTCACCTCGGTCGACTGGTTCGCTGGACCGTAGGAGGAACGCCTTGACCGCCCACATCCAACAGCCTTGGGCCCCCGACCATCACCTGTATCTCCTCGCCCGCACCGAATCGCGCCCCGCACCCACCGGCACGAACGGCGAACAGTGGATGGAGTACCGGCACACCGGCAAGGTCACCATCGTCTGTGCCTGCGGCTACAACACCGGCCTGGTGGACGCCCCCACCGGCCTCGACTACGAGGCCCTCGCCGCCGAGCACGCATCGACCATGGGCCCCTTCACCCGGCTCGGACGAACCGGCTGAACGCCGCATCGGCGCAGGTCAGAGTGGTGATCGAAGCTGATCCGATCTGAGATCGTCCAAGATTTTTTGAGATCGGACATATCGCAACCCCGCGCCCCCCTGTCATTTTTCTCTCCCCGGGCTGATTACGCCGGATGATCATGGAAGGGGGTGGCGCCGTGGGCACCGTCGAGGACGCCGTGCGCAGCGACGTCGAGCAGCTCGGCGACCTGGTCGGCGTCGAGCCGTCCCTGACGGAACTGGCCTACGCGCTGGCCGGCCGGATCGACGCCGCCCGAACCGGCGAGTGCAAGACGTGCGGCGAGCCGGTCGCCCAAGACGATCGGCTCCTTCCTCAACTGGCCCGCGAGCTACGCCAGACGCTCGCCCAGATCTTGGAGGGGCGGGCGCCGGACGATGACGACGACCTCGGAGACCTGGGCTCCCCCGACTGAGTTCGCCGAGGATCTGTACGAGCGGTACGGGCTCACGTGCCCGCCGCGCTGGGGGACGCCACGGCACCCGGACCGTCCGTCGCTCGGGCCGAAGCTGTGGAAGGTCATGGCCAAGCTCGGCGCCCCGCCGATGCCCTGGCAGAAGTACGTCAGCGACGTCGCCCTGGAGCTGGACCCGGGCACCGGCCTGTTCGCTCACCGGGAGATCGGCCTGTCCGTCTCCCGTCAGCAGGGCAAGACGGAGCTGACCCTGGGGGCGCAGGTTCACCGGGCAATGGCCTGGCCTCGGCAGAACATCGTGTACGCGGCGCAGACCCGGGGCATGGCGCGGCAGCGCTGGGAGGACGAGTTTTGGGAGAAGATCTCCAGCTCCGACCTCGCCCGGTACGCGCGGATCCGGAAGAGCAACGGCAACGAGGCCATCCTGTTCCCCGGCAAGCGCAGCCGGATGGGCATCACGGCCAACACCGAGAAGGCCGGCCACGGCCCGCCGCTCGACCTCGGGTTCATCGACGAGGCGTTCGCCCACGAAGACGACCGGCTGGAGCAGGCGTTCTCCCCGGCGATGCTGACGCGGGCCATGGCCCAGCTGTGGTGGGCATCGGCCGGCGGCACGACCAAGAGCGTGTGGCTCAACAAGAAGCGGGAGAAGGGCCGCGAACTGATCGAGGCCCTGTTCGAGGCGCTCGCCGAGGACGCCGCAGCCGCGCGGCCGCGGGCTGCGTACTTCGAGTGGTACGCCCCGGAGGACATGGACCGGGCGGACCCGGCGACGTGGCGAGCGACGCTGCCCGCGCTCGGCTACACGGTGACCGAGGAGATCATCGCGGCCGAGCTGGAGAAGATGGACCCGGCCGAGTTCGACCGGGCCTATCTGAACCGGACCAGGAAGCCGACGCCACCGACCGACCCGAACGTGCCCAAGGCGAAGTGGACGGGCCTGACCGACGCCGACAGCAAGCCGGTCGCGGACAGCGTGGCGCTGGCCATCGACGTCTCGCAGGACCGCGCCCATGCCTCCATCGCCGCGGCCTCGCTGCGGCCGGACGGCCGGGTGCACGTGGAGGTCGTGGCCCGGCGGCCGGGGACGGCGTGGGTGGTTCCTGCCGTGACCAAGCTGCACAAGCTGTGGAAGCCGGTGGCCGTCGCGGTGGCCTCGTCGGGGGCGCCGGCCGGTTCCCTCATCGACGACCTGGCGGCCGCGGGCATCGAGTCCCCGGAGGACAAGGCCAACCCGCAGCGCGGCGACCTCGCGGTGATGCGGGCTGGGGACATCACGGAGGCGTGCGGCCAGTTGGCCGACGCCATGAACCAGGGCACGCTCCGGCACCTGGACCAGGTACCGCTGACGGCCGCCGTGAACGGGGCGCGGACGAGGCGCAACGGGGATGCCTGGCAACTGGACCGGACCGCGTCGCTGGTGGACATCAGCCCGCTGTGCGCGGTGACCTTCGCGCGGTGGGCGCTGCTGATCCGCGGGCCGCACGTCATCGAGGACTACGACATCGCGGACTCGTTCGCGTGAGGGGAGGCGGACGTGGGCGCCTGGTCCAAGCTGAAGGGCGCGTTCACCCGCGAGGCTCAGATCTCCTCTGCGGAGGATCTGCTGACGCAGGGGCGCGAGCGGCGTAGCGGGAGGGTGCACGTCACCAACGACAGCGCGCTCCGCAACGCGGCGGTGTGGGCGTGCCTGCGGCTGCGGGCAGACCTGGTGTCGTCGTTCCCGATCGACGTCTACCGGTACGTCAACGGCATCCAGGTGGAGGTCCCCAAGCCTCCCGTCCTGGTGGCGCCGGGCGGGACCGAGGTCGGCATGCGCGAGTGGATGTACTCCACCGAGTTCGACCTGGACCGTGCGGGCAACACCTTCGGCATCATCACCGAACGGTCGGGGGTGATCGGCCCGGACGGGCGGGGCCTGCCCGGCCGGATCGATCTCGTCGAGCTGGGCTCGGTCAGTGTCCGGGGCCGGGGGCGGACGATCACGAAGTACATCATCGACGGCCACGAGTACGAGCCGTGGGACGTCTGGCACGAGCGGCAGTACACCGTGGCGGGGATGCCGCTCGGTCTGTCGCCGGTGGCGTATGCGGCGTGGACGATCGAGGAGTCCCTGTCCGCGCAGCAGTTCGCGCGGGACTGGTTCGCCGGCGGCGCGGTGCCGCTGGCCGAGCTGAAGAACAACACGAAGACCGTGGACAAGGACGGCGCGCGGATCGCCCGCGAGAACTTCCGGGCCGCGGTCGACAGCTCGGGCCTGTTCGTGCACGGCATGGACTGGGAGTACAAGCCGATCCAGGCCGTGGCCTCGCAGTCGTCGTTCCTCGAGGCCCGGCAGTACGGAGCGGGGGACATCGCCAGGTTCTTCGGCTGCCCCGGCGACCTGATCGACGTGGCCGTGTCGGGGAGCAGCATCACCTACGCGAGCATGACGCAGCGCAACCTCCAATTCCTGATCATGCACTTGGGTCCGGCGGTGGGCCGCCGCGAGGACGCCTTCAGCCGGCGCCTGGTGTCCGGCCCCCGGTTCGTGAAGCTCAACACCGACGCGCTGCTGCGGATGGACCCGGAGGCCCGGGCCCGCACCATCGGCGCACGGATCACCAACCGCACGCTGGCCCCCTCCGAGGCCCGCGCCCTGGAGAACCTCCCGCCGTTCACCGACGACCAGCTCGCCGAGTTCGACCGGCTGTTCGGCCAGCGCTCCGTGCCTACCCCGCCCACCAACGCCGTACCGGGAGCATCGTCATGACCACACCCGCGCTCGCCGCCGCGGCGGCCGAGAGGGCGCAGCAGACCGTCCAGCGCGCCGACCGCCCCTCGCAGCGACGCTGCGCCGAGCACGCCTCCGCCCGGGCCACCGTCCGCGCCACCCTGTCCGGCGTCCAGGTCCGCGAGTCCGGTGACGCCGGAACCCTGGAGTTCGTCGGCCAGGCCAGCGTGTACGAGCAGGCCTACGAGATGTGGGACATGTTCGGCCCGTACACCGAGATCGTCACCGAGGGCGCTGGCGCCGACTCCCTGGCGCGCGCCGACCTGGACGTCCCTCTCGTCCTCGGCCACGACCAGCTGCGCCGCATGGCCCGCACCACGACCGGCACGCTGTTCCTCACGGAGAGCGCCACCGGCCTGGACGTGCGCGCACCGGCCCTGGACCCGGCGGACTACGACGTCGCGTACATCGCGCCGAAGTTGCGCGCCGGCCTCGTCGACGAGATGTCCTTCGCGTTCCGCATCGAGTCGGGCCAGTGGTCCCCGGACTACACCGAGTACCGGATCAACCGGTACGACATCCACCGCGGGGACGTCGCGATCGTCGGCTACGGCGCCAACCCCTACACCGGCGCGAGCATGCGCCAGCGCGCGGCCGCACCGGTGACGAACCGGGCCCGGGCGCTGGTCGACATCGCGCTCGCCCGCTGACCCCTGAAGCTTCCCGCCGTCCGGCGGGAGTTCTGCCCTGCGCTCTGCGCGCACGAGCCCACCCGGCGCCAAGGCCTCGGGTGGCCGTCTGACCTGGACACGGGGCGCCTGAATCACGACGACGAAAGGACGACGAGATGACTCTCGCCGAGCTGATCGCCCAGGCGCGCACCGCCCTGGACACGGCGATCAACGCACGACAGCAGGAGCAGGACGCGCTGATGGCGCTGCGCTCCGACGAGAGCCTGACTGAGGAGCAGGCCCGCGCGCAGATCGAGCGGCGCGACACGGCCGACGCCGAGGTCACCCGCCGCCAGGAGGCCCTCGCCGGCCTGGAGGCCGAGCAGGCCCGCGAGGAGGAGCTGGCGCAGCTCCAGGCCCGCACCGTGCCGGCCGCCACCCGCGCCCCGGCCTACGACCGGGTACACCGGGTCGGCGCCGAGGAGCGGACCTATCGGCCCGACCAGGACCGGCGCGGCGCCCAGTTCCAGCAGGACGTGGCCGCCGCGTTCCTCGGCGACTACGAGGCGCGCGACCGACTCTCCCGCCACATGCAGGAGGAGCGGACCGAGCGCGGCGACCAGCTCCAGCGCGCGGTCGGCACCGGCGCGTTCGCCGGCCTGGTGGTGCCGCAGTACCTGACCGACATGTACGCGCCGCTCGCCCGGACCAACCGGCCGTTCGCCGACGCGTGCCGCCGTCACACCCTGCCGCGGACCGGCATGACGGTGGAGATCTCCCGGGTCACCACCGGCTCCAGCGTCGACAACCAGTCGTTGGAGAACGGCTCGGTGGCCGAGCAGGACATGGACGACACGGCCCTGTCCGTGCCGGTCCGTACCGCGGCCGGCCAGCAGACCGCCTCCCGGCAGTCCATCGAGCGCGGCGCCGGCGTTGAGGACGTGATCCTGGACGACCTCTTCCGCGCCTACGGCAGCCGCCTGGACACGACCATGCTCAACGCGGCGACGGTGGGTCTGTCGAACGTGGCGACCGCGGTCGCCTACACCGACGCGACGCCGACCACGGCCGAGCTGTACCCGAAGGTGATCGAGGGACTGGCCGGGGTGGAGGGCGCGCTGCTGGACCAGGCGTCCGGCGACAACCTCGCGGTCATGCACTCCCGGCGCTGGTACTGGATGCAGAACGCCATGGGCACCTCGTATCCGCTGATCACTCAGCCGGGTGTCGTCGCCCAGACCCTCGGCGCGAACTACGCCGAGGCCTACGGGCGCGGCGTGCGCGGCATCCTGCCCAACGGCACCCCCGTGATCGTGGACAACAACATCGCGGTCAACCTCGGCGCGGGCACCAACGAAGACGAGATCTTCCTGGTGGACCGGCAGGAGTGCCACCTGTGGGAGGACCCGGACGCGCCCATGTACATCCGGGCCGAGCAGCCCAAGGCTGCCAACCTCGGTGTCCTGCTGGTCGTGTACGGCTACTACGCGTTCACGTTCCAGCGGCAGCCGCACGCCCGCAAGATCGGCGGGACCGGCCTGATCACGCCCACGTTCACCGGGGCCTGACCCCTGGCGGGCGGGCCGCTACGACTCCGGCGGCCCGCCCGTTCCCCGCCTGCTCCCCACCCTGGAGGAAGAGATGAGCGAGTCCCAGTCCGAGGACACGATGGTCGCGGCCCTGCTGCGCGAGCGCGAGGGCCTGGTGCAGCGCGGCCTGGACGACCGCGTGAAGCAGGTTGACGAGCAGCTGCGGCTGCGCGGCCACAAGGAACCCAGCCGCGAACAGCAGAAGCCGGCCGACGTCCCCGCCGCCCCCGTGCTGAAGACCGAGGCCGAGCAGCGGGCCGAGCCGCCCAAGGGCCGCCGCCAGCAGCCCAAGAGCGAGAGCTGACGTGGCCCGGGAGTACGTCACGGCGGCCGACCTCAAGGCCCAGCTCGGTATCGACCTTGACGACACTGCCAAGGACGTCCGGGCCGAGCGCGCGGTGAAGGCCGCCTCGCGCGCCATCGACCGGGCCACCGGCCGCGCGGGGCACGGCTTCTGGCTGGACGAGGCGCCGACCGCCCGCAGCTACCGGCTGGACGGGCGCATCGTCTGCGAGGGCGACGGCGACGTGCTCCTGGTCGACGAGATCGGCGACACCAGCGGCCTGCTGGTGGAGGCCAGCTCGGGCGACTCCTGGTCGACCATCACCGGCTGGGAGGCGCGCCCCGACAACGCCCTGGCCGACGGGAAGCCGGTCGACAGCCTTCTGCGCCTGGGCTCCACGTGGGGGCTGGCCTCCACCCGTATCCGAGTCACCGCGCGGTTCGGCTGGCCGGCCGTCCCGGACGACATCGCGGAGGCCGCGATGATCCAGGCGTCCCGGCTGTTCAAGCGCGCTGACTCGCCCGAGGGCGTCATGGGCTCCGCCGAGTGGGGCGTGGTCCGGCTGTCCCGCCGCGACCCCGACGTGTGGAACCTGATCGAGCCCTACGTCTTGCCCGGCTTCTGAGGGGAGGCACCGTGCAGATCTCCGCCGTCCGTGACGCGATCGCTGCCGCTGCCGCCGCCGTCACCCTGCCCGCCGGGACGGGCAAGCTGAAGTGCACCGGCTACGTCCCGGACGCAGTCCTCGCCCCGTGCTTCTTCGTCGGCGAAGTCGAGGTCAACTTCGACAAGGCCATGGGCCGCAAGCTCGACGAGCTGTTGTTCACGTGCCGCGTGCTGGCCGGCCGCCAGGACGACCGTTCCTCGCAGCGCCTCGTCGACGCGCTGCTGTCCGGGTCGGGCCCGTCGTCGCTCAAGGCCGCGATCGAGAACGCCCGCGGCGCCCCCGGCGAGATGGCCCTCGGGGGCCTGGCCGACGACATCCACGTCCAGCGCGTGCAGGGCTACCGCTGGTTCGAGCACGCGGGCTCCACGTACATCGGCGCCGAACTGGTGCTCAAGGTCATCGGAGACGGGAGTACCTGATGAAGATCCGGATCCTGGTGGGCGGGCCCGACGGCGCGGTCCTGCATGACCGGCCCTGGCCCGCCGAGGGCAGCGAGATCGGCGACCTGCCCACCACTGTCGCCGCCCACCTAGTGGCCTCCGGCGTCGCCGAGGAAGTCACCGCCGCCCCACCGCCCGCCCGGCGCAAGAGCAGGAAGGGGGAGGGCGACGATGCCTAAGACCGTCCTGACCAACGTCCGCTGTTTCGCGGTCGGCCTGGACCTGACCAGCAACTCCAACAAGGTGGAGCTGACCGGTGAGGTCGACGCGAAGGAGACCACGAACTACGGCTCCGACGGCTACAAGGAGGTCATCGGCGGCCTCGGCTCGGCGGAGATCTCCGGCGAGGGCCAGTGGGAGGCGGGCGACGACACGAAGGTCGATGACGCTTCTTGGTCGCAGCTCGGCGGCGTCGGCCCCTGGTCGGTGAGCGCCAACCACAGCGCGACCGTGGGCGGCCTGGCCTACTTCACCCGGGCGATGCGCGCCGACTACACCCTGCTCGCCGAGGTCGGCGAGGTCGCCCCCTGGACGTCCACCGCAAAGAGCAGCTGGCCGCTGGTGCGCGGCCAGTTCGCCCACCCGCCCGGCACGATCCGTACCGCGACCGGCACCGGGAGCGGACTCCAGCTTGGCGCGGTCCCAGCGAGCAAGCGGATGTTCGCGGCCCTGCACGTCCTGTCCGCCGCCGGCACCACGCCGTCCGTCACCGCGCGGGTGGAGTCGGCCGCGGACAACACCTTCGCCAGCCCCACCACCCGGCTCACGTTCGCCGCAGCCACCGCCCCGGGCGGGCAGATCCTGCGCACCGACGGCACTGCCATCGCCCACACGTGGTGGCGCCTGGCGTGGACCATCACCGGCACCACGCCCAGCTTCCTGTTCGCCGCTGCTCTCGGCATCGGCTGACCAACCCACCCTCACGGCCCGGCCCCAACCTGGGGGGCGGGCCTTCCGTCATGCCAGAAAGGGAGGCCGGCCGTGCCGAAGATGGTGCTGACCGCCGAGTTCCTGTCCATCAACTCCAACGACCTGTCCGAGTTCACGCGCAAGGCGGAACTCACGGTCGAGGTCGAGGAGAAGGACGTCACCAACTACAAGTCGCTGGGCTGGAAGGAAGTCGTCGGCGGGCTGAAGTCCGGTGAGCTGGGCTGCGAGTTCCTCCAGGACTTCGCCGCCACGAAGCTCGACGCGATCATGTGGCCGCTGCTGGGCACGGTCGTGCCGTTCGTGGTCCGCGCCGACCAGGCCGCGGTGGGCACCAGCAACCCCTCCTACAGCGGCAGCATCCTCATCAACGGCTGGAACCCGATCACCGGGTCGGTCGGCGACGAGGCCACCGTGTCGCTGGGCTTCCCCACCTCCGGCGCCGTTACCCGCGCCACCACGTAGGGGCTGCTGTGGCGGACACGTCGCGGCTGCACCTGGAGCTGACCGCTACGAACCTGCGGAACATCTCCAACGCGCTCCGTGCCGAGGAAGACGGCAAGGAGCTGCGGAAGGAACTCACGAAGAACATGCGTGAGGCCCTCAAGCCGGGGGCCTCGCAGGCCAAGAGCGCGATCATGTCGATGGCCTCGACGACGCCGCACTCCGGCCCGGCCCTCAAGACCGCGATCGCCAGGAAGATCCGGCCGGAGGTCCGTATCACGGGCAAGTTCCCCGGCGCCAAGATCAAGGCGTTCAAGACGAAGAACCTGCGGAACTTCCCCAACGCGCCGAAACGCACCAACAGGGCCAGCGGCTGGCGGCACCCGGTCTACGGCAACCGCGAGGTGTGGGTGCAGCAGACCGGCAAGGTCAAGTGGTTCGACCACGCGTTCGAGGGCCAGGACGCCCACTACAAGCGGCAGGTCCAGTTCGCCCTGGCGGACATGGTCAACCGCATCGCATCCCGCTCCAACTGACCGAAGGAGGCCCCCGTGCGGGTCACGTACAACCCGGAAGACGGCGCCGAGCAGGTCTTCGACTACAACCCGAACAAGCTCCTGTCGGCCGAGCGGGAGGCCCTGGAGAAGCGCACCGGGCGGGCGTTCAAGGACTTCGCCATGGGCGTCCTCAAGGGCGACTCCCTGTGTCGGCGGGCGCTGCTGCACGTCCTGCTCAAGCGCCAGCACCCGACGATCAGCTTCGACGACGTCGACTTCTGCTGGGACGAACTCACCATCGAGATGACCAAGGGTGAGATCGACCTCGCGGTGGAGCGGCTGCGGGAGAAGAACGGCGACGAGGACATGATCGAGGCCATGCTCAAGGGCCACGACGAGGCGCCGGAGGACGAGGGAAAAGCCCGGCTGCCGTTCGCCGTCTGAACCACCTCGGCAACGCGGCTCACCTGCTGCACCTCACCCCGCGGGACTGGGACCTGCTCACGGTCGAGGAGACGGACCATCTCCTGGCCTGGCTGGACGAGTACCTCGCGCAGATGGAGAAAGCCCGCCAGCAGTCCAAGCGGCGGTGACACCCCTACCGGAGGGAGGCCGCCGTGTCGGACACCAGCCTCGTGTTCTCGCTGTCCGCCCGGGACGAGACCGGGCCCGGGATGCGTTCGGCCCGGGACACGGTGGAGACCGAGACGGACGGGATGGCGGATGCCGCCGCCCAGAACGGCTCGAAGATGGGCACGGCCCTCGCCGCCGCGGGCGCCGCCGCGGGCGCCCTGGCGGGGGCCGCGCTGATGTCTACGTTCGCTCAGGCGATGGACGTCTCCGAGGCGACCACTCGCCTGGAGGCGCAGCTGGCGAACACGACCGCCGACGTCGGCGCCGCCACCGACGCCATGACCAACGTGTTCACCGACGGCTGGGGCGAGTCCGCTACCGAGGTCGGCGACGCGATCAAGTCCGTCACGCTCAACATGGACGAGTTCACCGGGGACCAGCAGGGCCTGGAGGACATGACCAAGAAGACCCTCGGACTCGCGAAGGCCTTCGACCAGGACCTCAACAAGGCCACCGCGGCCGCCGGACAGCTGGTCAAGACCGGCCTCGCCGACGACTTCGACGAGGCCATGGACCTCATCGCCGCGGGCCTCTCCAGCACCGCGAACAAGAGCGACGACCTCTTGGACACGCTCAACGAGTACAGCACCCTGTTCCGTCGCGTGGGCCTGGACGGCCAGACGGCCATGGGTCTGATCAGCCAGGGCCTGGAGGCCGGCGCGCGGGACTCCGACGCCATCGCGGACGCCATCGGCATCTTCTCCGAGATGGCCCTGGCCGGCGGCGAGAAGGTCAACGAGGCGTTCGGGTCGATCGGCCTGAACGGCGAGGACATCGGCCGGCGCATGCGCGCGGGCGGCGACGAGGCCACGTCCGCGCTGCAGGACACCATGGACGCCCTCAGGGACACCGACAACGCCACCACCCGCCTGGGTGCCGCGCAAGTCCTGTTCGGCGACCTCGCCAACACGCAGGCCGACGCCCTGTACGCGCTGGACCCGGCATCCGCCGCGGCCGCCGGCGGGTTCGAGGACGTCGCGGGCGCCGCGGACAAGGTCGTCGACAAGCTCGAGGACAGCCCCGCGATGAAGATGGAGGCGTTCAAGCGGACCGTCCAGCAGAACATCATCGACTTCCTCGGCGGCGTCGTCCTGCCCGCCGTGACGAACTTCAAGGACAAGTTCGGCAGCGAGATCAATGCCGCCTGGGAGGCCGCCGGACAGGGCGGCACCGAGGGCATCGACCGCATCCTCGACTTCGTGTTCGTCCTCGGGCAGCGTCTCGGCGAGCGCATCGTCACCGACCTCGTCCCCCGGGCCATCGAGGGCCTCAAGGGCGCGGGGCAGCGCGTCGCCGAGTGGGCCATGGCCAACCCCCTGGAAGTCCTCCAGGCCGTGGCCATCGCCGGCGCGATCCTGCTCGCCATGGCCGCGCTGCCCGCCCTGGTCGCCGTCGGCATCTCCGCCGTCGGCATCTCCCTCATGGTCGGGTTCGTCTCCAGCCTCATCGACGCCCTGGTGACCAACGTGCCCCGCTGGTGGAACAGCTTCACCGGCTGGGTCGGCGACATGGCCGACCGGGCCCCGGCGGTCTTCAACGCCATCGGCGCCCGGGTCGGCGGCTGGTTCTCCGGCCTGTGGTCCAACTACATCGCCGGACCCGTCAGCCGCCAGTGGAACAGCTTTATCGGCAGCGTGCAGGGCCTGCCCAACCGCGCCTGGAACGCCCTGGGCGGCCTCGGGAACTCCGTCCGCAGGCGTGGCTGGGACGCCTTCCAGTCGATGAAGGACGCCGCCGTCGACCGGGCCGCGTCCCTCGTCTCATGGGCCCGGGGCCTGCCCGGCAGTCTGGCGGGCGCCCTCGGCAACCAGGGCTGGCGCATGTACAACGCGGGCCTGGACTTCGTGTACGGCATCTGGGACGGCATCAGCGCGGCGGGCGGCTGGTTGTGGTCGATGGTCTCCAACTTCGCCAGCGACTACATCGTGGACCCGGTGAAGGACTTCCTGCACATCGGGTCCCCCTCGAAGCTGGCGGCCGATGAGATCGGCCGCTGGATTCCCGCCGGCATCGCTATGGGCGCCGAGGACAACGCCGGCGTGGTCGACGAGGCCATGCGCAGCATCGTCGACCCGTCCGCCTACCAGCCCGCGGCCTCGCAGATGGGCGTGGCACCCGCGTCCGCCGGGAACCTCGGCGCGGCGCAGGCCCAGGTGAAGGTGCTGTTCGAGTTCGTCGGCGGCAGCAGGGCCTTCCGCGAGTTCTTCCAGGAGTCCGTCCGCACCCAGGCGGGCGGCAGCGTCGTCAAGTTCGCGGAGGGGTGAGATGCCGCAGCTGCCACCGCCCGTGTGGGCTGAGCTGTTCCACAGCGGAGCCTGGAGTGACGTCACCGAGGACGTGCGCGTGACCACGTCCCCGGTGTCCGTGACCCGGGGCCAGTCCTCCGAGTCGTCCTCGTCGCAGCCCACCGCCTGCACCTGCGACCTCGACAGCCGCGACAACCTGTACGCCCCCCGCAACCCCGTCAGCCCGCTGTACGGGAAGATCGGCCGCAACACGCCCTTCCGCTGGGGGTACACGGTCGGCGGCCCGTGGGCGGTGCTGCCCGGCAACGTCTCCTGGTCGGCCCTGTTCGTCAACGAGCACAGCCAGCTGGACGTCACCGGGGACTTCGACCTGCGCCTGGACCTGGCCCTGGAGAACTGGTCCCAGTCGCAGATGCTGGCCCTGCGCTACGTCACCTCCAACGGCGACAACCGGTGCTGGGCCCTGGAGATCCTCGACGGCTTCCCCACGTTCCTGTGGTCGCCGGACGGCACGTTCGCCAGCCGCATCTCGCAGGCCGCGACCGAGCAGGTCGAGGCGCACAACGGGCAGCGCCTGGCGCTGCGCGTCACCCTGGTCCGCAACAACGGATCGGGCCGCTACGAGCTGCGTTTCTACACCGGCCGCACCGTCGACGACGAGGATTGGAACCTGCTCGGCGCCCCGATCATCGGCGCCAGCACCACGCAGGTCCACCCTGGCACCGCCTACATGGAGTTCGGCGGCGGCTTCAACTTCAACACGGACCCGGCCGGCGGCGCGCTGAGCATGATGCGGGGCAAGGCTTACGCCCTCAAGCTCCTCGACACCGGAACCGTCAAGGTCAACATGAGCACCGCGGTGTCCGCGCAGCCGGGCGGTGGGGCGTTCACCGACTCCTCCGGCCTCGACTGGAACCTTGGCGGCGGCACGACCCTGACCAACCGGCACATCCGCATGTCCGGCGAGGTCCCCGCCTGGCCCCCGACACGGGACCTGTCCGGCCAGGACAACTACGTGTCCATCGCCCCGTCGGGGATCCTGCGCCGGATGGGCGCCGGCACCAAGCCGCAGGACTCCGCACTGCGCCGGTTCATCAAGACCCTGTCCCCGCTGGAGTGCTGGCCGCTCACGGACGGCCCGGACTCCAAGGCCGCGAAGTCCATGGTCGGCGGCCGCGACATGGTGCAGCCCTACCAGGCGGGCACCGTGGCCCCCGAGTGGGGCGGCGGCCGGCTGGCCGACTGGGTGGAGCCGGTCATCGCCGCGAAGGCCGAGACCATCGGCGGCCTCCAGGCGTCCGTGCGCCGGGTGTCCAGCGTCGGCGCCAGCTGGAGCGTGGACCTGTTCCTGTCCGGCGGCGGCGCCCCCGCCTCCGGCCAGTTCGTCATCACGGACACCGGCGCGGGCACGGACGCCGACAACCAGGTCAACATCCAGATCGTGTTCAGCGGCAACCTCGACCAGCTCACCCTGATCCGCAACAGCTACGGCTCCGACTCGTCCAGCTCCTCGTTCCTCGCCAACGTCACCGGGGTGGGGATCTACGACGAGCGGCCGCACCACATGCGCCTCACCGTCGAGCCCGGCGCCACCTCGTTTTGGACGCTGTACATCGACGGCCAGTTCAAGCAGGCCGGGAGCCTCACGGGCATCCGGATGAAACCGGTGGGGCGGATCCTGCTGGGGTGGGGGTTCGCCACGGTCTCCGGCGCCACGGCCACGGACCGGTCGTTCGGGTACCTCACCTACTGGAACTCCAGCGGCCCGTCCGCGGCCCGCATGTGGGACGCCTACATGGGCTATCAGGGCGAGCGCGCCGGTGTCCGCATCGAGCGGCTTGCCTCGGAGTCCGGGTACGTCGCCACGGTCGCCGGTGAAGCCGTCTACCAGCAGCGCATGGGGATCCAGGACCGGGCCCAGCTGGTCGACCTGCTCGAGGAGGCGTCCCGCACGAACTTCGGGTACCTCCTGGAGGCCCGCGACCGGGCCGAGGTCATCCACCGCGGGCAGTCCACGCTGTGGAACCAGACTCCGGCCCTCACCCTGGACTACGCGGCGGGCCTGATCGGGGCCCCGTTCAAGCCGGTCGACGACGACAAGCTGACCGAGAACGACGTCAGCGTGAAGCGGCAGTACGGCAGCGTGCCCGGCCGGCAGGTCCTGGAGACGGGTGAGCTGTCCGTCCTGGACCCGCCCAACGGGGTCGGCCGCTACGACCACGAGTACACCTACAGCCTGTACAACGACGACCAGGCCGACCAGGTCGCGCGGATGCGGCTGCACCTGGGCACCTATGCCGGCGTCCGCTACACCCGTCTGACGCTGAACCTGGCGAACGACCGGGTGTTCGCGATGATCGACGCGATCCTCCGTATCGACGTCGGGGACAAGATCCGGCTGACGAACCTGCCCGCCGATCACGGGCCGGATGCCGTGGACGTCCTCGTGCAGGGCTACGAGGAGACCGCCGGCCCCGACGGCTGGACGATCACTTTCAACTGCGCGCCGGGCGAGCCGTGGACGACCGGCAACGCCAGCGACTACCGGCGCGGCCACGCCGACACCGGCGGCAGCCAGCTGACCGCGGGCATCAACGCCACCGCGACCAGCGTGCAGCTCACGAACACGGGTGAGCGGGCATGGACCAGCGACCCGTTCGACATGCCGTTCGATCTGCGGGTGGGAGGTGAGGTCCTCACCGTCACCGCCCCGGGCGCCCTGGTCAACCGTGCGGCGAACCCGTTCACGGACACCAATGCGACCGGCTGGAGTGCCGAGAGCGGCGCCGCCAGCTCGTCAACGGCCGTCGTGCACCCCGACCCGCACGCCCGCGGCTCACTGCTCCTCACGCCCGCCGGGGGCGCCGCGTTCGCGGGCCTGCTCGGCGACCTGTCCGGCGTGGGGACCGTCACCCCCGGCGCCAGCTACATCATCTCCGCCTGGGTGTACTCCCGGAACGGGTGGAGCGACGTCCGCCCGTCCATCTACTGGTACGACAGCGGCGGCGGGTTCCTGTCCACCAGCGCCGCCGGAGCCCTCGCGGTCCCGGCGGGGCAGTGGACGTTCCTCCAGGAGACGTTCACCGCACCCGCCTCCGCCAGCCAGGCCAAGGCACGGCTGCGGCACGGCAACACGCCCGCTGCCACGGACCTGCTGTACGCGTGGGCGGTCCGCATCACCTCGGCGACCGCCGGCACCGGCCCGCAGACGTTCACGGTCGTCCGCTCCGTCAACGGCATCAGCAAGAGCCACGCCGCGGGCGCCGACGTCCGCCTGGCCCAACCCAACTACGCGGCTCTGTAGGAGGCGACGATGACGAACTGGCTGGCGGGGATGCGAACGACCGCGGACCGCCTGTACGACACCGACCTGATCGGCCGCCTGGTGTTCCTCGCCAACCGGGGCACCAACCAGTCGATCTCCTCGGGCGCCGACAGCGTCTCCAACGCCTTGCAGTGGGACGAGGTCACCCTCGACCTTCTCGGCGGCTGGAGCGCCGGCCAGCCCACCCGCTGGACCTGCCCGAGGGCGGGATGGTGGACGTTCCAGGGCGCAGTGGGTTTCAACAGCTCGACCAGCGGCACGGTCCGCGAGTGCTGCTGGTACGTCAACGGCGGCCTGATTTCCATGGGCCGCTCCCGGCCGATGGTCACGGTGCCCACCGCCACCACCTTGACCGTGGACGCCCGCTCCGTGCCCCGACTGATGGCCGTGGGCGACTACGTCCAGCTCATCGCCGCGCACAACAGCTCCTCTCCGGCCGCACTGGACACGGCCACCGGCTCGTTCCGCCCGTACATCACCATCACCTACTCCGGCCCTCCGTAAGGGAGCTCCGCATGGCAGAGATCAACGACGGCTACCTGCCCAACCAGGCCACCGGCAACGTGTACGTCTTCGACGAGGAGCGCTCACCGAGGCTGAACATCAATGTGGCCATCACTGCCGAGGTCGGCGAGCACCCGGCCGAGGCCGCGGCCGCCGTCGCCGCGGGCGTCGCCGCCATCCAGGACTCCCTGGAGGAGTCGTTCCCCGGCATCACGGCCCGGTCCAATCCGACAGTCCTCATCGGCGTCAGGCAGATCGTCTAGCGCTGGCCCTTCGCCCATCCGCCCCGCGCCACGCTGGCCCGGGGCTTTCGCATGTCTGGAGGCCTCGTGGCCACACCCCTGTCCGCAGGATCGTTCCTCTCCGCGCTGGAGAACGAGGGCCTGGTCGTCGTCGAGGTCGGCGACTGGCGCGACCACAACCGCAACTCCAAGGGCCCGTGGGGTCCCGTCAACGGTGTGATGATCCACCACACCGTCACCAAGGGCAGCGCCAGGACGGTGGACATCTGCCGCAAGGGCTACTCGGGTCTGCCCGGCCCGCTTTGCCACGGCGTGATCACCAAGGACGGCCGTGTGCACCTGGTCGGCTACGGCCGCGCGAACCATGCCGGGCTCGGGGACGATGACGTGCTGCGCGCGGTCATCGCCGAGGCCAAGCCGCCCGCCGACGACGAGGCGAACACCGACGGGAACCGGCACTTCTACGGCTTCGAGTGCGAGAACCTCGGCGACGGCCGCGACCCGTGGCCGGACGCACAGGTCGAGGCCATCGTCCGCGTCGGCACCGCGATCTGCCGCGCGCACGGCTGGGGCGCCCGCAGCCTGCTGCGGCACCTGGACTGGCAGCCCGGAAAGGTCGACCCGCGCGGCCTCGACTGGGACGACGTCCTCGCCCGCGTCGCCAAGCGCCTCGGCGTCAAGCCGCCGACCACGAGCCTGCCCGCCCCGCAGAAGCCTGTCGTCGACCTTTCCAGGCTGGTCGCCGCCGCCCGCTCCAACCCGAAATCGTCCGGCCAGCCGGTCACCTACGCCGGCGTGCGGACTGTCGAGGCCGCCCTCGTCGACGAGGGCCTGCTCGCCAAGACGTACAGCGATGGCCACTACGGCACGACCACGATCACGGCCTACGCCGCGTGGCAGCGCCGCCTCGGCTACAGCGGCAAGGACGCCGACGGCATCCCCGGCCGCACCTCCCTTGACCGCCTTGGCGACCGCCACGGCTTCAACGTCACCTCCTGATCAGGAAGGGCCCACATGTCCGAGATCAACTTGCCCAGCACCGACACGGTCGTGAAGACGGCCAGCACCTACGCCCGCGACCTGCTGGAGCGCGTCATCACCACGTTCCTCCAGGCGTTCATCGGCGGCGTCGCCGTGACCACACCCCTGGACGGCAGCATGTGGTACGCCGCCCTGGCCGGCGGCGTCGGCGCCGTCCTCGCCCTAGCCAAGGGGCTGCTCGCCAGAGTCCGGGACGTCACCAACTCGGCGAGCCTCGCCAAGGGCGTCTGATGCGCGGCGCGGTGGCGCGGCAGGCGTTCTCCCGCCGCCGCGCCTTCCTCGTCACCGTCGGCACCGGCTGGGCCCTCTACGGAGGGCTCGGCATCATCAACCGGCCCCGGTACGGCACCAGCCGCGGCCTCGCCGACGTCACCCGCTACGTGCCCATGGACGCGCTCGGCTGGATGTGGGTGGCCTGCGGCCTGGCCGCCGCGCTCGCGGGCGTCCTCGTGAACTGTCCCCGTGTTCAGGCCCTCGGCTACAGCGCGCTCGCTGTCCCGGCCGGCCTGTGGGCGGGCGCGTTCTCGGCGGCGGCCGCAGGCCCGTACAGCGAGGCCATCGGCAGCGCGTGCGGGTGGGGGGCGTTCACGATCGGTGTGGTGCTGGTGTCCGGGATGGACGACCCGCCCCCGCCGCACCTGAGAAAGAAGGTTCGCTGATGGACGTGGGGGCACTGGTCGGCGGCGCCGTCGCCCTGGTGGTGGGTCTGCTGTCGTGGACCCAGAGCCGAGCGACGAACCGGCGCTCGGACTTCAAGGAGATCACCGACCAGCTACGGCAGGATCTCGACGCGGAGCGCACGCAGCGGAAGCTGCTCACCTCCTACGTCGTCGACCTGTGGCGCTGGGCAAAGCTAGTCGGCCCGGACACCCCGGCGGGCCCCGCTCCCGAGCCCCCGCAGGAACTCGACCTCACACCCTGGCGACAGTGACCGCGGCCCCGCTCTCCCACTGGGAGGGCGGGGCCGCTTTCGTGCGTCCAGGGGTACGCACCAGTGCGTACCCCTACGACTCGCCAGGGAGTGCGATCACGTACACGCCCTTGCCCTGCACGCCCTGCACCAGGCCTTCTTCGGCGAGAACCTCGAGCGCCGTCTTGATCGTTCGACGTGATACGACGCCGCCCGTCTCGACTTCCAGCTCGGACTGGGAGGGAAGGCGCCGACCGACGGGGATCTCCCCGCCGCGGATGCGGTCGCGCAGCACGTTGGCCAGCTGCACGTACAGCGGCGTCATCGCGTCCCGGTCCAGCTCGATCATGCCGCGACCGTAAGAGCACATCTCGTCATGACATAGACCTGCCTACCTCGTCAGAGGACGTACCAAGACGTACTAAGTTGGCGTACAGTCCAAGGCCATGAAGAACCCCCGCGGCCTGGCAGGGCCCGGGGGTACGGCCGACTTGGTGGAGTCGACATGGACGAGAGTACGCAGAAGGAAGCCCCCACGGACACCCCCGCGGATTACGGCTACTGCTCATGGCACGACCGCTTCTCAGAAGGCGTCCGGCGCATCCAGCTCACCGAGGCAGGCAGCGGAGGCAAGGTGCATTACGCCTGCCCGCAGTGCGTCCACATCTTCAAGCTCACCCCTTACGAGGACCAGTGAGCCCGGCCCTGCCCGACGCGGCCCTACTGCCCCGCCCCGTCTACTCCGGGTGGGCCTGCGTGCACTGCGGCGAATCCCTTGCTGCAGGTGGCGCCCCCGCCGGTCGCGCTCACGGGCGCATTGGCGCCGTCCGCATGGACGTCGACGTCTACCAGTGCATGCCCGGCCGAGGCTGCGCCGCCACCGACCCCACGCCGACCACGGAGGGATGCCGCCGATGAAACCGGGCCACGAGATGGGCTACTGCTGGGTGACTTTCGGCAAGAGGCAACTGCACTGCTGCCGTCCGCCCGGCCATGCGGACGATGACGGCAAGGGCGGGCACTGGACGCCCTACGGCGGCGGCCCACAGACGGTCCACTCCCGGCTCACAGGACGCCGGCCGAGCCGGTAGCGGACCCCCGCGGCCCGCCTCCGTACCCCGTCGGAGGCGGGCCGCGATGGCCCCGGACAGCGACCTCAACCGCTGTCCGGGGCCGTTTTTCGTGCTCACCTTGGATTCGAAGGCTCGTCCACAGGCTGTAGATTTGGGCCGCATAACCGCAGGTCAGGGGCATGGATCCTCATTGGTGAGGACCCCTTGAAGCGAGATCCTTTTAGAGGCGTCACAGTACAGCCTTGGGGTTGCCGCTGCCCGTGCCTCCGCTGACGAGGAACGACAGCCGGGCCCGCAACAGGGCGCGCAGCACACGGTCCCCGCCCGGCGGCACGGTGCCCGCCGCCGCCAGCTCGTCGAGCGTGAACGCGCGTGGGCGCACCACCCGCAGCGACAGGCAGGTGCAGCCGACGGCGACCGGTGGCAGCACCGCGTGCAGCCGGGTGCCGTCGGGCAGCCGGGCGTCCACCCACGGCCGGGCGTCGTCGAGCCGTCGTCCGGCGACGGTGGCGAGGCGCTGGGCGAGCCGCCGTACCGCCCCGGCGTCCGGGAAGGAGACCGGCGTGAGTTCCAGACCGCCGCCCCGGTCGACCCAGACCCGGTCCGGCGCGGAGACCAGCACGTCGGTCACCGACGGGTCGGCGAGCAGCGGTTCCAGTGGCCCGCTGCCGACCAGTTCCGACCTGAGCCGGGCCGCGGTGCCGAGGATCTCGGCGTCTCCGAGCACCCGCCCCTGTTCGCGCAGAGCCTGCGCCACGCGCGCGGGTGTCGGCTCCGCCCCGCTCTCGGCCAGCCACCTCCGCACCCCGTCGAGCATCCCGGGAGCGGGAGCCGATCCCTGAGACCCACCCGCGACCGAACCGGCCGACCGGACCGGACCGGCCCCACCCGAGGGCGTCCGGGAGGCCCAGCCGGGGACGACTCCGGGAGTCCGCCCCCTCGGCGTCCCGGGACCGCGCCCTCCGGACCCCCCGTCCACCGCGCCCCCTCCCCCGCCCAGCTCCCCCGCGAGAACCGAACCCACCGCGCTCACACCACACCCCCCGTCTCCACCAGCGCCCGGTCCCAGAACTCCCGGCAGAAGCGCGCCAGGGACCCGCGGGCGGACGTGCCCGGTGGGCGTCGGCTCTCCGTGGCACGCAGCAGTCCCGACTCGACCGGCACCTCGCCGGCCAGGGGCAGTCCGAGCAGCCGGGCCACCTCGCGGTCGTCGAGTCCGGAGGCGTACGGCCCGCGTACCGCGACGCGGAGGTCACGCAGGACCATGCCGACCGCGGTGGCCACCCGGCCGGCCGCCGCGACGGCCCGCAGCTCCGCGGGGACGACGAGGAGCCCGACGTCGAGCTGGGCGAGGACCTCCGCGACGCCGTCGTCGATCCGGCGCGGCAGGTCGACGACGACCGTGCCGCTCCTGCGCCGGGCCGCGGCGAGCACCGCGCGGACGGCCTGTGCCGGTACCGCGACGCAGTCGCCCCGGTCCCAGCTGAGCACCCGCAGCCCATGCAGCTCCGGCAGCGACTCCTCCAGGGCGCCGCCCCCGACGCGTCCGCGCGAGGCGGCGAACGCGGGCCACCTCAGCCCGTCGGCGGTCTCACCGCCGAGGAGGACGTCCAGACCGCCGCCCAGCGGATCGGCGTCCACCAGCAGGCTGCGCATCCCCTCCCGTGCGGAGGTGACGGCGAGCGCGCAGGCCAGCGTCGACGCGCCCGCGCCGCCCCGGCCGCCGATGACGCCGACGGTGAGGGCCGGCCTGCCGACGCCCTCGGTGACGTCGGCGATGCGGTCGACCAGCCACTGCTCGCCGTCGGGCAGCATCAGCACGTGGTCGGCGCCGATCTCGACGGCCCGCTGCCAGACCCCCGAGTCGTCCTGGTCGCGGCCGACGAGGACCACGCCCCGCCTCCGCACTGCTCCGCGCACGCGCCGCGCGGCGTCGTCTCCGACGATCACGAGTGGCGCGGCCTCCCAGCCCCCGAGGTGTCCGGACCTACCGCCCCCGGTCCCCCCGGGCGCCCCCGACACCGCCGGCAGCGAGTGGTGCACCTCCGGTGTGGCGTCGGCCGCGGCGCACAGGCGCAGCAGATCGTCGAGGAGTTCGGTGTCCTCGGTGACAATCAGCGGCCCGCCGCGCCGCCCTCCCGCGGTGGGCGGCGGATCGTGCGTGATGTTTCCGGCCATGGTTCGCTTCCCCCTTCGATTCGCGGCCGTGTGAAGAACCGGAAAGCGGTCCCCGCATGAACGGCCGACATGGCGCGTCCGGCAAAGAGATCCGGCCGTGGAAGTCGGCGCGGCCCGGACGCATGGGAATCACGGTGCGGCGAACGCGGAAATAGTGTGGATCTTGGTCCAAAACTGTGGACAGGTTGACGGTTGTGAATATCGCCGTCACTCAAACCGGTGAGCCCTGCCGGGCCTCCCGCACTCCCGCCCACACTCCGTCCGCACCGCCTCCGCACCTCGTGCGCGCCTTCCACAGAGCAGCCCGTCAACTACACTGAGTAGCCGATCATGGACATGACAGAAGAGTCTCCGTGCGTCGCCTCGACACGGAGACCGGAACAGGACGAGAGCCTGAAAACCCACCCGGACATGCGACGACCCCCGCCGGGGGGGAGAGCGGGGGTCGTCTCCACGGCCGACTCGGGGGGGGAGGAGTCGGACCGGGTTAGCACGGTCGCGAACGATCCGTGACTTCCATGGTGTACCCGAGAGCCTTCTCAGGCAAACCCACACGCCCCACCTTACGCCGAATGGGCTGCACCTATGCTCAAGGTCGTGGAAAACCACTCCTTGCGCCACTCCATGCCCCGCACAGCGGCCTTCTTTGACCTGGACAAGACGGTCATTGCGAAGTCGAGCACGCTGACGTTCAGCAAGTCGTTCTACCAAGGCGGACTGATCAACCGCAGGGCTGTGCTGCGTACCGCATATGCCCAGTTCGTCTTCCTCGCCGGAGGGGCCGACCACGACCAGATGGAGCGGATGCGGGAGTACCTGTCCGCACTGTGCCGGGGCTGGAACGTCCAGTTGGTCAAGGAGCTGGTCGCCGAGACTCTGCACGACCTGATCGACCCGATCATCTACGACGAGGCCGCCTCCCTGATCGAGGAGCACCACACCGCCGGCCGCGACGTCGTGATCGTCTCCACGTCGGGCGCCGAGGTCGTCGAACCGATCGGTGAACTGCTGGGCGCGGACCGGGTGGTGGCGACCCGCATGATCGTGGGCGACGACGGCTGCTTCACCGGCGAGGTGGAGTACTACGCGTACGGGCCCACGAAGGCGGCGGCGATCCGGGAGCTGGCCTTGTCGGAGGGCTACGACCTGTCCCGCTGCCACGCCTACAGCGACTCGGCGACCGACCTGCCGATGCTGGAGGCCGTCGGCCACCCCCACGCGGTGAACCCGGACCGGGCGCTGCGCCGCGAGGCTCTCGCGCGCGGGTGGCCGATTCTCGACTTCAACCGGCCGGTGCGGCTCAAGCAGCGGATCCGGGGGTTCTCCGTGCCGCCCCGCCCGGCCCTGGTGGCCGCCGCCGCGGTCGGTGCGGCGGCCGCCACCGCGGGCCTCGTCTGGTACGCGAGCCGGCGGAGGTCCGCGGCAGCCTGACGGCACGCCGGGCCGGCAGGGCCCTTTCCCCCGCGTATGAGCGCCAAAGTAAAGAAGTGCGGTGACCACTTCCGCTTGCTCGGGGGCAGGAGTACAAAGGAATCAACGGCCCGCGAGACCAAGGACATCCGAAAGGATCACCTTAGAGAACGCATTTGGCCCCACGGACCGAGCATGGCCACTGGGCACCCACGCGACGTCGACCCGTCGATTACGGGCCAGCCGCACCAGGTGACGGGCAAAGTACCCGGCCTGATGGGCAACACATCGAGGACGCTTGGTACCCCGGTGGACATGCCAGCGGCGGTACGAGCCCTCGTACCGCCGCATTTCTCTGCCCGGCGCCTACGCCGCCCCGCGCTGGAGCGCCTCGCACACCGCCGTCGACTCGCGCGCGCCCAGCGTCACCGCCCTGCCGCAGTGGGCGATCCAGGCGGCCATGCCCTCGGGAGTCCCTGAGACGTAGCCGTCGAGCGCCGCCAGGTAGGGCGCGCGCCCCAGTTCGGCGTAGCCGACCTCGGCCGGGCAGACCGACTTGGGGTCGAGGCCGCTGCCGACCAGGACGATGCGCTCGGCCGCGCGCGCGACCAGCCCGTTGTGGGAGGTGAAGGGCCGCAGGGCCAGGAGTTCGCCGTGCACGACGGCGGCCGTCACCAGCGCCGGCGCGGAGCCGCCCGCCGTGACCAGCGCGGCGAGCCCGTCCAGCCGGCCGTGCGCCTCCCCGGCGCCGGGCAGCGGCAGTTCGACGAGCGGTTCGTCCACCGGCTCGCCCTCCTGGCGGGGCCGTCCCACCTGGTCCACCTTGTCGGCGGCCGCGACCAGATGCAGCCGGGCCAGCACCCGCAGCGGCGACTGACGCCAAATGGAGAGCAGCTGCCCCGCCTCGGCGGTCAGCCGCAGGGCCGCGCCCACCGCGCGCGCCTCGGCGTCACCGCTGAAGTCGGTCCGCCTGCGGACCTCCTCCAGGGCCCAGTCCGCCCCGGACAGCGCGGCCGAGCCCCGGGCGCCGCGCAGGGCCGCCTCGGAGGTGATCTCGTTGCTGCGGCGCCGCATGATCCGGTGGCCGTAGACGCGGTCCACGGCCTTGCGTACGGACTCCACGGACTCGGCCACGCCGGGCAGTGCGCCCAGGGCCGCGAGCGGATCGGCGGTCGCGCCTGTCGTACTCATGAGTACGACCCTACGCATCCAGGCGCCGCGCCCCACGAATGAGTGGTCTTCTTCACGTATTACCGGCCCCGTGTGCCACGTACAGCTATCAAGCCACTACTCTTGGTGAACATGAAAATTGCTTTCGTTGGGAAGGGCGGCAGCGGCAAGACCACCCTGTCCTCTCTGTTCGTCCGCCATCTCGCCGCCGACGGCGCACCCGTCGTCGCGATCGACGCCGACATCAACCAGCACCTCGGGGCCGCGCTGGGCCTCGACGAGGCGGAGTCGGCCGGGCTGCCCGCGATGGGCGCGCACCTGCCGCTGATCAAGGACCATCTGCGCGGCACCAATCCGCGCATCCCCTCCGCCGAGAAGATGATCAAGACGACGCCGCCCGGCGAGGGCTCGCGCCTGCTGCGGGTACGCGAGGACAACCCGGTGTACGACGCCTGCGCCCGGCCGGTGGAGCTCGACGGCGGGGCCGTCCGCCTGATGGTCACGGGCCCCTTCACCGACGCCGACCTGGGAGTCGCCTGCTACCACTCCAAGACGGGAGCGGTGGAGCTGTGCCTGAACCACCTGGTCGACGGCCGCGACGAGTACGTCGTGGTCGACATGACCGCCGGCTCCGACTCGTTCGCCTCCGGCATGTTCACCCGCTTCGACATCACGTTCCTCGTCGCCGAGCCGACCCGGAAGGGCGTCTCCGTCTACCGCCAGTACAAGGAGTACGCCCGCGACTTCGGCGTCACCCTGAAGGTCGTCGGCAACAAGGTGCAGGGGCCGGACGACCTCGACTTCCTGCGCGAACAGGTCGGCGACGACCTGCTGGTGACCGTCGGGCACTCGGACTGGGTGCGCGCCATGGAGAAGGGCCGCCCGCCCCGGTTCGACCTCCTGGAGGACGTCAACGACCGTGCGCTGCGCGCCTTGCGCACGGCCGTGGACGAGACGTACGAGTCGCGGGACTGGGAGCGCTACACGCGCCAGATGGTCCACTTCCACCTGAAGAACGCCCAGAGCTGGGGCAACGAGCGCACCGGGACCGACCTGGCGGCGCAGGTCGACCCCGGCTTCGTGCTCGGCGAGGAGGTCGCCGCCCCCGCGTGACCCCCGCGCGGGGGCCGTCGCGCTACTGCTTGGCGGCCGGTGCCCCGGGGACGCCCTTCGGTGCCGGTGCGGGCGCGGCCGACAGGAAGGGCGTCCAGCCCTTCGCGGGGGCCTCGCCGACGCCGAGGGTGCGCAGCTTCTTCAGGACCTTCGGGTCCTGTGCGTCCAGCCAGTCCGCGAGCTGCCGGAAGGAGACGCAGCGCACCTCCTTCTCGTTGCACACCTGCTCGATGGTCTCCTCGATGGCGCGCATGTAGGTGCCGCCGTTCCAGGACTCGAAGTGGTTGCCGATGATCAGGGGCGCGCGGTTGCCGTCGTAGGCCCGCTGGAAGCCCTGGAGCAGGCTGTCACGCATCTGGTCGCCCCAGAACTCCCGCTTGGCGGGGTCCCCCTGGGTGGTGGTCCCCGACTGGTTGACCATGTAGTTGTAGTCCATGGTGAGCTGCTCGTAGGAGTGGCCGGGGAACGGCACGAGCTGCATCGAAAGGTCCCACAGGCCCTGCTTCTTGGCCGGCCAGACCTGGTTGTTGACGCCGCTGCTGTCGTAGCGGAAGCCCATCTCGCTCGCGGCCCTCACGAAGTTCTTCTGACCCTCCAGGCACGGGGTGCGGGCGCCGATCAGCTCCTTGTCGTAGTCGAACGGAAGGGGCGACGCGTTGTCCGTCCCGGTGTTGGTCTTCCAGGACTTGACGAACTGCTTGGCCTGGCTGATCTCGTCCTTCCACTCCTCGACCGACCACTCGCCGACGCCGCCGCCGGCGCCGCAGAAGTGCCCGTTGAAGTGGGTGCCGATCTCGTTGCCCTCCAGCCACGCCATACGCAACTGCTCGACGGTGTCGGCGATGCCCTGCTCGTCGTTGAAGCCGATGTCGGAACGGCCCGGGGAATGCTGCGGTGGCCTGTACAGGTCCCGCTTCTCCTTCGGCAGCAGATACACGCCGCTCAGGAAGTACGTCATCGTGGCGTTGTTCTCCTTGGCCACTTCACGGAAGTGGGAGAACAATTTCTGACTGTCCTCGCCCGCGCCGTCCCACGAGAAGACCACGAACTGCGGTGGTTTCTGGCCGGGCTTGAGCCGTTCGGGGCGCGGCAGGTGCGGCTGCGTCCCGGTGTACGCGGTGGAACCGTCGCCGATCAGGCGGACCGCGTTCTTCGGCGCCGGGGCGGCTTCCCCCTTTTCCCTCTGCGAGCCATGTGTCCCTTCGCCGGAACCGCTGCCGCTGTCGAGCGCGCAACCGGCGAGCGCGGAGGCGCAGACCGCCGCGACCACGGTGCACGCGGCCATCCTGTGGGTGGTGGCCATGTTCCGCCCACCTTCTTCCTTCTCTCGGGCCAACGCCGACGAGGCGATGTCGGGTGCTGAGCCGGGCCGTGCCGTCAGCGCCGTCAAGGTGACACGGAAATGAGAAGGAATTAGTACGACAAGCCGATGAAATAACCGGTTCACTCGGGCGAGCGCCCCATTACTCCATTTGCGCGAAAAGCCTATGCCTTTTCTTTACCCTGAATTACGCTCTGTTTACTGAGCGCAATCACCGAGCGCTCTGGCATCCCGCCGCTGTACGCCGTGACCCACGGCCGCATGACCGCGACCGCGCAGCCCCGGAGGAGACGGGAAGAAATGTCAGCCTGCGTCCCCGCCCACGCCGATCCGGCCCGTACCGAGCACGTCCACCCACCGCACAGCCCGCCGCCCCGCGGCCCCCGGCGCTTCCGCGTCGCGGGCGCCGACGTGTCGGCCGCCATCGCGGTCTTCCTGATCGCCCTGCCCCTCTCCCTGGGCATCGCCCTCGCCACCGGCGCCCCCCTCCAGGCCGGCCTCGTCGCGGCCGCGGTGGGCGGCATCGTCGCCGGGCGGATCGGCGGCTGCCCACTCCAGGTCAGCGGCCCCGCCGCCGGCCTCACCGTGGTCACCGCCGACCTCATCCAGCAGTACGGATGGCGCACGACCTGCGCCATCACCGTCGTCGCCGGCCTCGCCCAACTGGGCCTCGGCTGCCTGCGCGTGGCCCGTTCGGCTCTCGCGGTGAGCCCCGCCATCGTGCACGGCATGCTCGCCGGCATCGGCGTCACCATCGCCGTCGCCCAGCTGCACATCGTCCTCGGCGGCACCCCGCAGAGTTCCGTGCCCGACAACCTGGTCGCGCTCCCCGCGCAACTGGCGAACCTGCGCCCCGCCGACGTGGCGGTGAGCGTGCTGACGCTGACCCTTCTGACGTTCTGGCCCCGCGTGCCGGGCCGGGCCGGGCGGCTCCTGGGCAAGTTGCCCGCCGCCCTGGTCGCCGTCGCGGGCGCCACCGCGGTCGCCGCCTTCGCCGGGCTCCGCCTGCCCAAGGTCGACCTGCCGTCCTGGAGCAGTCACGCGCTGGCGACGCTGCCCGACGGTCCGGTGCTCGGGCTGGTCGCGGCCGTCCTCACCACCACGCTGGTGTGCAGTGTGCAGTCGCTGCTCGGCGCGGTCGCCGTGGACAAGCTGGTCGCCGCCCGGCCGGGGCTCACCGGCCACGTGAAGCGCTCCAACCTCGACCGCGAGCTGCTCGGACAGGGCGCCGCCAACATCGTCTCCGGATCGCTCGGCGGACTGCCCATCGCCGGCGTGGCCGTGCGCAGTTCCGCGAACGTGGCGGCGGGCGCCGTCAGCCGGAACTCCACGATGCTGCACGGCGTTCTCGTAGTGATCGCCGCGCTCCTGCTGGTCCCCGCCCTGGAGCTCATCCCGCTCGCCTCGCTCGCCTCCCTGGTCATGGCCGTCGGCCTCAAGATGGTCTCGCTGAACCACATCCGCACGGTGACCCGCCACCGTGAGGTGCTGGTCTACGCGGTCACCACCACCGGTGTGGTGTTCCTCGGCGTCCTGGAGGGCGTCGCCCTGGGCATCGCCGTCGCCGTCGCCGTGGCCCTGCACCGGCTCACCCGCATGCGCATCACCCACGACGAGATCGAGGGGGTCCACCATGTCCACGTGCGGGGCCAGTTGACGTTCCTCGCGGTGCCCCGGCTCAGCCGGATCCTGCACCAGGTGCCGCACGGATCGACCGCCGTCGTGGAGCTGGACGGGTCGTTCATGGACCACGCGGCGTTCGAGACGCTGCAGGACTGGCAGAGGACGCACACCGCGCAGGGCGGCTCCGTCGACATCACCGGCCGCCGTCCCGGCACCCGCATCTCCGAACCGGCGGACAGGGACAACTGCCGCTGCCGCCCCTGGACCGCCTGGCGCAACCATCAGTGCGAACGGCCGCCCACCGCGCCCCCTCCCGGCGGCGGCCGGCCGGATGCCGGCGGCCTCACCGGCGACGCCGCCGACACGGCGCCCGGTGCGGCCGACGGACGCGAACTCGCGCGCGGCATCAGCGCCTTCCAGCGCAACACCGCCCCCCTGTTCCGCGGCGAGCTGGCCCGGCTGGCCCGGGAGGGACAGCAGCCCTCCCAGCTCTTCCTGACCTGCGCCGATTCCCGGGTGGTCACATCGATGATCACCTCCAGCGGCCCCGGCGACCTCTTCGTCGTACGCAATGTGGGCAACTTCGTACCGCTGCCCAGCGACGAGGGCGACGACTCGGTGGCCGCCGCGATCGAGTACGCGGTGGACGTGCTGAAGGTGCGGTCCATCACCGTGTGCGGGCACTCCGGGTGCGGGGCCATGCAGACGCTGCTCAGCGCCGAGCCCGGCGGCAGACAGACGCCACTCAAGAGGTGGCTGCGGCACGGGCTGCCGAGTCTGGAGCGCCTGCCCGAGGACGACGGCACCCGGCCCCGGCTCGCGGGACGCGGGTCCGCCGACGCGGCCGAGCAGCTCTGCCTGGCCAACGTGGTCCAGCAGTTGGAGCACCTGCGCGCCCATGAGTCGGTGTCCCGGGCCCTGGGCGCCGGCGATCTGGAACTGCACGGCATGTACTTCCACGTCGGCGAGGCCCAGTCCTACCTGCTCGCCGAGGGCGACGGGGAGGCCGTGTTCGAGCGGGTGCTGGAGACGGACCTGACCGTCTGACCGCCCGCGGGGTGTGACGGGCGTTACTGAGGCTGAACTCGGCACCGCCCGCGTCCGTGGGTACGGGTGACCAGGGCCGCGAAGCTAACGCGGCAAAGGAACACGACAGGTCTAAACCAATTGCCCGTCGGCCCTTGTCACCGGCCCCCCGGGTCTGATGAGCTGTGGCCTGGGACACAACGGACAACCCTGAGAAAGGGAGATGTCGTGAGCAACGAATCCTTGGCCAACCTGCTCAAGGAAGAACGCAGGTTCGCACCCCCTGCCGACCTGGCCGCGAACGCCAACGTCACGGCAGAGGCGTACGAACGGGCCAAGGCAGACAGGCTCGGCTTCTGGGCCGAGCAGGCCCGCCGGCTGACCTGGGCCGAGGAGCCGACCGAGACGCTCGACTGGTCGAATCCGCCGTTCGCCAAGTGGTTCCAGGACGGCAAGCTCAACGTCGCCTACAACTGCGTCGACCGGCACGTGGAGGCCGGTCACGGCGACCGCGTCGCCATCCACTTCGAGGGCGAGCCCGGCGACAGCCGCGCCGTCACCTACGCCGAACTGAAGGACGAGGTCTCCAAGGCCGCCAACGCCCTCCTTGAGCTGGGCGTGCAGAAGGGCGACCGGGTCGCGGTCTACATGCCGATGATCCCGGAGACGGCGATCGCCATGCTGGCCTGCGCCCGGATCGGCGCCGCCCACTCGGTGGTCTTCGGCGGCTTCTCCTCCGACGCCCTCGCCACCCGTATCCGGGACGCCGACGCCAAGGTCGTCATCACCTCCGACGGCGGCTACCGGCGCGGCAAACCGTCCGCGCTCAAGCCGGCCGTCGACGAGGCCGCCGAGCGGGCCGGCATCGTCGAGCACGTGCTCGTCGTCCGCCGCACCGGGCAGGACGTCGCCTGGGACGACTCCCGCGACAAGTGGTGGCACGAGACGGTCGACCGGCAGTCGGCCGAGCACACGCCGGAGGCGTTCGACGCCGAGCACCCGCTGTTCATCCTCTACACGTCCGGTACGACGGGTAAGCCCAAGGGCATCCTGCACACCTCCGGCGGCTACCTCACCCAGACGGCGTACACGCACTGGGCGGTCTTCGACCTGAAGCCGGAGACCGACGTCTACTGGTGCACCGCCGACGTCGGCTGGGTCACCGGCCACTCCTACATCGTCTACGGTCCGCTGGCCAACGGCGCGACGCAGGTCATGTACGAGGGCACCCCGGACACCCCGCACCAGGGCCGGTTCTGGGAGATCGTGCAGAAGTACGGCGTGACGGTCCTCTACACCGCGCCCACCGCGATCCGGACGTTCATGAAGTGGGGCGACGACATCCCCGCCAAGTTCGACCTGTCCTCCCTGCGCGTCCTCGGCTCGGTCGGTGAGCCGATCAACCCCGAGGCGTGGGTCTGGTACCGCAAGAACATCGGCGCGGACGCGACCCCGGTCGTGGACACCTGGTGGCAGACCGAGACCGGCGCGATGATGATCACACCGCTGCCCGGCGTCACCGAGGCCAAGCCCGGCTCCGCCCAGCGCGCACTGCCCGGCATCTCCGCCACCGTCGTCGACGACGAGGCCAACGAGGTGCCGAACGGCGGGGGCGGCTACCTGGTCCTCACCGAGCCGTGGCCGTCGATGCTGCGCACCATCTGGGGCGACGACCAGCGGTTCATCGACACGTACTGGTCGCGCTTCGAGGGCAAGTACTTCGCGGGCGACGGCGCCAAGAAGGACGACGACGGCGACATCTGGCTCCTCGGCCGGGTCGACGACGTGATGCTCGTCTCCGGCCACAACATCTCCACCACCGAGGTCGAGTCGGCCCTCGTCTCCCACCCCTCGGTCGCCGAGGCAGCCGTGGTCGGCGCGGCCGACGAGACGACCGGGCAGGCCATCGTGGCCTTCGTGATCCTGCGCGGCACCGCGGCGGAGTCCGAGGACCTGGTCGCCGAGCTGCGCAACCACGTCGGCACCGCGCTCGGCCCGATCGCCAAGCCCAAGCGGATCCTGCCGGTGGCCGAGCTGCCGAAGACCCGCTCCGGCAAGATCATGCGGCGCCTGCTGCGGGACGTGGCGGAGAACCGCCAGCTCGGAGACGTCACCACCCTGACCGACTCCACCGTCATGGATCTCATCCAGACGAAGCTCCCCGCGGCACCCAGCGAGGACTGAACCCCCTGCTCCGAGGGCACCCGGCGACGACCCGCCGGGTGCCCTTTCCGTTTGTCGTATGGGTAGGGTGAGAAACGCGTAAGAGACCCAACAAGATCCTCATGGTGCGCCGGGAAGTCTGGTCGGCAAGTGTGTCAGTGCTGCCCACAGACCGGAGGTCTTCCCCGTGACCGCGCCCCGCACCCCCCGCAAAGCCTTCGGACGCCTGTCCCTCCCGGAGCGGAACTACGTCGCGGAGGCGTTGCGCACCGAGACCGTCGGCGGTGTGCTGCTGCTGGTCGCCGCGGTCGCCGCACTGGTGTGGACGAACATACCGGCGCTGCACGACAGCTACGAGAGCGTCAGCGACTTCCACTTCGGCCCCGCGGCCATCGGCCTGGACCTCTCCGTCGCGCACTGGGCCGCCGACGGGCTCCTCGCGATCTTCTTCTTCGTCGCCGGCATCGAGCTCAAGCGCGAACTCGTCGCCGGTGACCTCAAGGACCCCAAGGCCGCCGCCCTCCCCGTGGTGGCCGCCCTGTGCGGCATGGCCGTACCGGCCCTCGTCTACACCGTCACCGCCACCACGGGCGGCGGTTCCCTGGCCGGCTGGGCCGTGCCCACCGCCACCGACATCGCCTTCGCGCTCGCGGTGCTCGCGGTCATCGGCACGTCCCTGCCGAGTGCCCTGCGCGCGTTCCTGCTGACGCTCGCGGTCGTCGACGACCTGTTCGCGATCCTGATCATCGCGGTCTTCTTCACCTCCGACCTGAACTTCGCCGCACTGGGCGGCGCGGTCGTCGGCCTCGGCGTCTTCTGGCTGCTGCTGCGCAAGGACGTGCGCGGCTGGTACGTGTACGTCCCGCTCGGCCTCGTGATCTGGGGGCTGATGTACAACAGCGGCATCCACGCCACCATCGCCGGTGTCGCGATGGGCCTGATGCTGCGCTGCCACCGGCGCGAGGGCGAGGAGCACGCGCCGGGCGAGCACATCGAGCACCTGGTGCGCCCGCTGTCGGCGGGCCTGGCCGTGCCGCTGTTCGCGCTGTTCAGCGCGGGTGTGTCCATCTCGGGTGGAGCGCTCGCCGACGTGTTCACCAGGCCGGAGACCCTCGGTGTGGTGCTGGGCCTCGTGATCGGCAAGACAGTCGGCATCTTCGGCGGCACCTGGCTGACCGCGCGCTTCACCAAGGCCTCGCTCAGCGACGACCTCGAATGGGCCGACGTGTTCGCGGTGGCGACGCTGGCCGGCATCGGGTTCACCGTCTCGCTGCTCATCGGCGAGCTGGCCTTCGAGGGCGACGCGGCGCTGACCGACGAGGTGAAGGCCGCCGTCCTCACCGGCTCGCTGATCGCGGCGGCCCTGGCGACGGTGCTGCTGAAGGTACGGAACGCCAAGTACCGCGGGATGGTGGCCAACGAGGAGCGCGACGACGACCTCAGCGGCGTCCCGGACATCTACGAGGAGGACGACCCCGCCTACCACCTGCGCGTGGCCGCGATCTACGAGAAGAAGGCCGCCGAGCACCGCCGGATCGCCGAGGAGATGGAGGCCGCACGGCTTGCCGAAGTGAAGGGCGGGGCAGGCGATGAGGGCGGCGGTCCGGCATGATCTGACGAGACGGTACAAAAGACGGGACCGTTCGCGCTCGGACCGGACGCATCGGGGCCGAGGACGACGTCACGAAACCGTACGCAGATGAGCCAGCAGAAGAGGGAGACCGCGATGAGCGCACCCGACGGCAGCCCGGTCGGCACCGAACGCAGCATCGGCCAGCTGTTCGCCTCGGCGACCACCGAATTGTCGGCGCTCGTGCACGACGAGATCGCGCTGGCCAAGGCGCAGCTGAGGCAGGACGTCAAGCGCGGGGCGACGAGCGGCGGCGCGTTCTCCGCGGCCGGAGCCGTCCTCCTGTTCTCGCTGCCGATGCTGAGCTTCGCGCTCGCCTACGGCATCCGGACCTGGAGCGGCTGGAACATGGCCGTCTGCTTCCTGCTGTCCTTCGCGGCGAACGTCCTCGTCGCGGCCCTCCTCGCGCTGATCGGCATCGTCTTCGCGAAGAAGGCCAAGAAGGGCAAGGGCCCGCAGAAGGTCGCCGCCTCGGTGAAGCAGTCGGCGGGCGTCCTGCAGAACGCCAAGCCGCACCCGCGTCCGGAGCTGCCCGCGGACCGGTCCCCCGAAGCCATCGAGGCTGTGGCACGCTCGTCCTCATGAGCGGCTCCACCACCCCTTCGGGCCAGCCCCCCACTTCGGTTGTCCGGCCGGCCATGCCCGGCGGCCACGAGGTGATCCACCGGGACGTCGCGGCCAACGGCGCCCGTTTCCACATCGCCGAGCTGGGCGACGGGCCGCTGGTGCTGCTGCTGCACGGTTTCCCCCAGTTCTGGTGGACGTGGCGGCACCAGCTCGTGGCGCTCGCCGACGCGGGATTCCGCGCGGTCGCCATGGACCTGCGCGGCGTCGGCGGCAGCGACCGCACCCCGCGCGGCTACGACCCCGCCGGCCTGGCCCTGGACATCACCGGGGTGGTCCGCTCGCTCGGCGAGCCGGACGCCGCGCTCGTCGGCCACGACCTGGGCGGCTATCTGGCCTGGACGGCCGCCGCGATGCGGCCCAAGCTGGTGCGGCGGCTCGCGGTCTCCTCGATGCCCCACCCCCGGCGCTGGCGCTCGGCCATGCTCGGAGACATACGGCAGAGTCGGGCGGGCTCCTACATCTGGGGCTTCCAGCGCCCGTGGGTGCCGGAGCGTCAACTCACCGCGGACGACGGCGCGCTGGTCGGCCGGCTGCTCCACGACTGGTCGGGGCCGCGGCTGCTGGACGAGGAGGCGGTGACGGCGTACCGGCGCGCGATGTGTGTCCCCTCCACGGCGCACTGCTCCGTCGAGCCGTACCGCTGGCTGGTGCGCTCGCTGGCCCGTCCGGACGGCATCCAGTTCTACCGCCGGATGAAGCGGCCGGTGCGCGTGCCGACCCTGCACCTGCACGGTTCGCTCGACCCCGTGATGCGGACGCGGAGCGCGGCCGGGTCCGGGCAGTACGTCGAAGCGCCGTACCGCTGGCGGCTGTTCGACGGTCTCGGGCACTTCCCTCACGAGGAGGATCCGGTCGCGTTCTCGACCGAACTGATCAACTGGCTGAAGGATCCCGAACCCGATCGGTGACGGAACGAACGCATCCCGTATCCGAACCAGAACGCTTGTCCTATGAACGGCCACTTGCCTCGCGCATAGGCCAATTGGGCGCCCGCCGAGCGGTTATCGACCTTGGGTCGGGGGCACACGTCCCGGTATGGGCTGGACGCACGACTACAACGACGTAGCACGCGACGGCCGCTCCACGAGCGGCATGAACATCCACCGAGGAGGCGGCACCCCGCAACTGGCGGGTGCGGACCCGCGAGTGGGCATCCCCCTCATCCTGCGCCGCCGGGCCCGCTGGGTCTCGGTACGACTGCGCCACCAGCGCGGCTCGCAGGTGTAGATCTCCCGCGTGGCCCCTAGAGCGCGCAGCTGTCGCTGTCCACCTGCTGGTTGGCGGCGCGGCCCTCGCTGATGTCCTCGCGGATCTCGTCCACGGTGAGCGCGTAGCCGGTGTCGGGGTCGTCCAGGGACTTGGCGAAGACCACGCCGTAGACCTCGCCCTCGGGCGTCAGCAGGGGGCCACCGGAGTTTCCCTGACGGACGGTCGCGTACAGCGAGTAGACGTCGCGGCCGACGGTGTCGCGGTGGTAGATGTCCGGGCCGTTGGCGGTGATGCGCCCGCGGATCCGGGCGGCACGGACGTCGTACGCGCCGTTCTCCGGGAAGCCCGCGACGATCGCGCCGTCGTCGCGGCTCGCGTCCTCGTCCGTGAACCGCAGGGCGGGCGCGTCCAGTTCCGGCACGTCGAGTACGGCGATGTCGCGCCGCCAGTCGTAGAGGACGACCGTCGCGTCGTACTTCCTGCCCTCGCCGCCTATCTGCACGGTGGGCTCGTCGACGCCGCCCACCACATGGGCGTTGGTCATGACCCGGCGGTCGCCGAAGACGAAGCCGGTGCCCTCCAGGACCTTGCCGCAGTCGGGGGCGGTGCCCATGACCTTGACGATGGACCGCTTGGCGCGGTCGGCGACGGGGCTGTTCGCCAGCGCCGGGTCGGGCGGCTGCGTGTCGGGGATCGACTCGTTGGCGAACGGGCTGAAGACCTGCGGGAAGCCGTTCTGTTCAAGGGCCGACGTGAAGCTCTCGAACCAGCTGTCGGCCCCCGCGGGCAGCACTTCCTGCATACCCCCGAGCACCGTGGACTGCCGTACCTCCTTGCCGACCGTCGGCATCGTGGTCCGGGCCAGGGCGGAACCGATCAGCCAGGCGACCAGGAGCATGGCGACGACGTTGACCAGGGCGCCGCCGGTCGCGTCCAGGGCGCGGGCCGGGGACCAGGTGATGTACCGGCGCAGCTTGTTGCCCAGATGCGTGGTGAGGGCCTGGCCGACGGAGGCGCACAGGATGATGACGACGACCGCGACGACGGCGGCGGTCGTGCTCACCTCCGCGTTGTCCGTCAGTACGTCCCAGACGACCGGCAGCAGATACACGGCGACGAGACCGCCTCCGAGGAAGCCGGTCACCGACAGGATGCCGACGACAAAGCCCTGGCGGAACCCGACGATCGCGAACCAGACGGCGGCCAGCAGCAACAGGATGTCCAGCACGTTCACTGATTCAGGCCTCGCCTTGTCGTCTTCGGTACGCAGGCCACCCTGTCATGCGCGCCAGTCCAGCGGGACCTGCTTGTCCCGGTCCCAGGGCCGCTCCCAGCCCGCGAAGTGCAGCAACCGGTCGATGACGCCGGCGGTGAAGCCCCACACGAGCGCCGATTCGACCAGGAATGCCGGGCCCCGGTGTCCGCTGGGATGGACGGTGGTCACCCGGTTGGCCGGGTCCGTGAGATCCGCCACGGGGACGGTGAAGACCCGTGCGGTCTCGTTGGGATCGACGACGCCGACCGGGGAGGGCTCGCGCCACCAGCCCAGCACCGGGGTGACGACGAAGCCGCTGACCGGGATGTAGAGCTTGGGCAGGGCGCCGAAGAGCTGCACACCGGACGGGTCGAGCCCGGTCTCCTCCTCGGCCTCGCGCAGGGCGGCCCGCAGCGGCCCGTCGCCCCGCGGATCACCGTCCTCGGGGTCGAGGGAGCCGCCCGGGAAGGCCGGCTGGCCGGGGTGGGAACGCAGGGAACCGGCCCGCTCCATGAGCAGCAGCTCGGGGCCTCGGCCGGCCCGGCCCGCGCCGTCCCCGAAGAGGATCAGCACGGCGGACTGGCGGCCGGCACCGTCCGCGGGCGGCAGGAAGCGGCTCAGCTGCGTGGGCCGCACCGTCTCGACGGCCCGCACCACCGGGTCCAGCCAGTCCGGCAGACCCTCCTTGCTGAGCATCGCGCCCCGCGCGTGGCCCTGCGTGTCGCTCGCCCGTGTCATCCACACCCCCGTCCTGCCGACTCCAACGCCCGACGCCCCCGGGATCGTTCCGTCACCCGGACCCCAGCGGCGGTGCCGCCTTCCCGCCCGCGTCCAGATAGGCCCGCGGGGGGTTCAGCCGCTGGCCGGGGAAGCCGCCCTTCTCGTACTTCAGCAGCTTCTTCGCCTTCTCCGGGTCCGTCTCGCCCTCGCCGTACGCCGGGCAGAGCGGGGCGATGGGGCAGGCGCCGCAGGCGGGCTTGCGGGCGTGGCAGATGCGGCGGCCGTGCCAGATCACGTGGTGCGAGAGGTCCGTCCAGTCGCTCTTCGGGAAGAGCGCGCCGACGGCGGCCTCGATCTTGTCCGGGTCGGTCTCCTCGGTCCACTGCCAGCGGCGCACCAGGCGCTGGAAGTGCGTGTCCACGGTGATGCCGGGGCGGCCGAAGGCGTTGCCGAGCACGACGAAGGCGGTCTTGCGGCCCACACCGGGCAGTTTGACCAGGTCTTCGAGCCGGCCGGGGACCTCGCCGCCGAAGTCCTCCGCCAGGGCCTTCGACAGCCCTATGACCGACTTGGTCTTGGCCCGGAAGAATCCGGTCGGGCGCAGGATCTCCTCGACCTCCTCGGGGTTGGCGGCGGCCAGGTCCTCGGGGGTGGGGTACTTGGCGAAGAGCGCGGGGGTGGTCTGGTTGACCCGCAGGTCGGTGGTCTGGGCGGACAGCACCGTGGCCACGACCAGCTGGAACGGGTTCTCGAAGTCCAGCTCCGGGTGGGCGTACGGGTAGACCTCGGCCAGCTCGCGGTTGATCCGGCGGGCCCGGCGGACCAGGGCGGTGCGCGACTCGCCGCGCGGCGGCTTCGCGGCGACGGTCTTCGCCGGGGCGACGCCCTTTACGGCGGCGGAGGCCTTCTGGGGGGCGACGGCGGGCTTCTTGGCGGGCGCCTGCTTCTTGGCGGGCGCCTGTTGCTTGGCGGGCGCCTGTTGCTTGGCCTTGGCGGGTGCGGCCTTCTTCGCGGGCGCGGTCTTCTTCGCGGCCTTCTTCACGGCACCCTTCTCCGCGGTCACCCTCTTGGCAGGCGCCGCCCTCTTTGTCGCTTTAGCCGTTTCCCTACCGCCATCGGGGCCCTGTTCGCCCACAGCGGAATCGCGACGTTCACTCACCCGTGCAGCCCCCTCGGCCTGTGCTCTCACCGGCGATTTGGACACCCGGCCAGCCTACGGCCCGGCACCGACATCCGCCCCGGACCCCGAAGATCGACGTCCAATCGGACCCCTGCCGCATACCCCGGGACACCAGTACGGCATCCTTGTGACAGATCACACTGTTTGGACTGTCCGGCAAAATGGGCACCACGGACCCCTGGTACACCGGGGGAACAAGATCCTCTGAGCCGGTCGACAAGGAGAGAACTCGTGGACGACGTTCTGCGGCGCAACCCGCTCTTCGCGGCGCTCGACGACGAGCAATCCGCGGAGCTCCGCGCCTCCATGAGTGAGGTGACCCTCGCCCGCGGCGACACCCTGTTCCACGAGGGGGACCCCGGAGACCGCCTCTACGTGGTCACGGAAGGCAAGGTCAAGCTCCACCGCACGTCCCCCGACGGACGCGAGAACATGCTGGCCGTGGTCGGTCCCAGCGAGCTGATCGGCGAGCTGTCGCTCTTCGACCCGGGCCCGCGCACCGCCACCGGCACCGCGCTGACCGAGGTCAAGCTGCTGGCCCTGGGTCACGGCGACCTCCAGCCCTGGCTGAACGTCCGCCCCGAGGTGGCCACGGCGCTGCTGCGCGCCGTCGCACGCCGCCTGCGGAAGACCAACGACGCCATGTCGGACCTGGTCTTCTCGGACGTCCCCGGCCGCGTCGCCCGCGCCCTGCTGGACCTCTCCCGCCGCTTCGGCGTGCAGTCCGAGGAGGGCATCCACGTCGTGCACGACCTGACGCAGGAGGAGCTGGCCCAGCTGGTCGGCGCGTCCCGGGAGACGGTCAACAAGGCGCTGGCGGACTTCGCGGGGCGCGGCTGGCTCCGCCTGGAGGCCCGCGCGGTGATCCTGCTGGACGTGGAGCGGCTCGCCAAGCGCTCCCGCTGACCCGCCCTAGCCGAGTGGCTGGATGAGCCCGTGCTCGTCCAGGTACTCGAGCTGCGCCCGCACCGAGAGTTCCGCCGCCGGCCACAGGGACCGGTCGACGTCCGCGTACACGTGGGCGACGACCTCGCCCGGCGTCCGGTGACCGTTCTCCACCGCCGTCTCGACCTGGGCGAGGCGGTGGGCGCGGTGCGCGAGGTAGAACTCCACGGCTCCCTGGGCGTCCTCCAGGACCGGCCCGTGGCCCGGCAGCACCGTGTGCACCCCGTCGTCGGCCGTGAGCGACCTGAGCCGGCGCAGCGAGTCCAGGTAGTCCCCGAGACGGCCGTCCGGGTGGGCCACCACCGTCGTACCGCGCCCCAGGATCGTGTCGCCCGTCAGGACCGAGCGGTCGGCCGGGAGATGGAAGCACAGCGAGTCGGCCGTGTGCCCGGGTGTCGGTACGACCCTCAGCTCCAGGCCCCCGACGCCGATCACGTCGCCCGCCGCCAGCCCCTCGTCGCCCAGCCGCAGGGCCGGGTCCAGCGCCCGGACGTTCGTGCCCGTCAGCTCCGCGAAGCGCGCGGCGCCCTCCGCGTGGTCCGGGTGACCGTGCGTCAGGAGGGTCAGCGCGACGCGCTTGCCCGCGCGCGCGGCCGTGTCGACGACGTTCCGCAGGTGGACGTCGTCCAGCGGGCCCGGGTCGACCACGGCGGCCAGGTCGGAGTCGGGTTCGGCGAGGATCCAGGTATTCGTGCCGTCCAGCGTCATGGCGGAGGGATTGGGCGCCAGGACGTTCACCGCGCGTGCGGTGGCCGCTCCCGAGAGGACGCCGCCCCTCGGCTGGCCGGGCAGTGCTGCTGCGTCCGTCATGCGGTGGCTCCCCCGGTCGGGTCGGCAGGCGTCGCGGGCGTCGGCGCCGTACTCGGCACGTGCTTGGTGAACTCCTCGTGCCCCGGCCAGGAGAGGACCACCTCGTCGCCCTCCAGCCGCGCCCGCGCGAGCACCGGGGTCATGTCGCGGCCCGGCGCCGACGCCAGCGCCTCGGCCGCCGTACCGCAGGCCGCGAGCCCGCGCAGGGTCGCGACGGTCGGCGGCATCATCAGCAGCTCGCCCTTGTCGTACCCGGCCGTCGCCTCCGCCGGCGTGATCCACACCGTGCGGTCGGCCTCCGTGGAGGCGTTGCGGGTGCGCTGCCCCTCGGGGAGCACGGCCACGAAGAACCAGGTGTCGTAGCGCCGGGACTCGAACTCCGGGGTGATCCAGCGGGCCCAGGCGCCCAGCAGGTCGGAGCGCAGGACGAGGCCGCGGCGGTCCAGGAACTCCGCGAAGGACAGCTCACGGGCGACCAGGGCGGCGCGGTCCGCCTCCCAGTCGGCGCCGGTCGTGTCGCCGACCACGGAGTCGCCGGTCGGGCCGGCGAGCAGGACGCCCGCCTCCTCGTACGTCTCCCGTACGGCCGCGCAGACGATCGCCTGGGCGCCCGCCGCGTCGACGCCGAGCCGATCCGCCCACCACGCGCGCGTGGGGCCCGCCCAGCCGATGGCGCGGTCGTCGTCGCGCGGGTCGACGCCGCCGCCCGGGTAGGCGTACGCGCCCCCGGCGAACGCCATGGAGGTGCGTCGGCGGAGCATGTGGACGGCCGTACCGGCGCCGGTGTCCCTGAGGAGCATGACCGTGGCCGCGCGTTTCGGGGCGACCGGGGTGAGGGTGCCGGCCGCCAGCGCGCGGATGCGGTCCGGCCACTCCGGTGGGTACCACTGCCCGTTCGCCTGCGGATTCGCCATGGCCGGAGGCTATCCGGTGACGGGCGGATGTTCGAGTGGTCCCAGGAGTGGGACGGACGTCAGGGACGGACGTCAGCCGGGGAGGCCGGCCAGCCACTCGGTGAGCAGCCGGTTCGTCTCGTCGGGGCGCTCCTGCTGGAGCCAGTGCCCGCAGCCGTCCAGCAGGTGCGAGGCGCTGAGACCCGGCAGGGTCGTGGGGTACGCCTCGATCGCGTCGGACAGCCAGGTCGTGGAGGCGTCCAGGGCGCCGCCGAGGAACAGGGCGGGCTGGGTGACCGGGGCGCCCGCGTGTCCCGCCAGGTCGGCCCAGTCGCGGTCCATGTTCCGGTAGCGGTTGAGGGCGCCGGTCAGGCCGGTGCGCTCGAACTCCGCCGCGTAGACGTCCAGCTCCTCCTCGGTCAGCCAGGAGGGCAGCCGCCCGGCGGCCGGGAACCGGTCGCGCAGCCTGCCTCCGGGGGCGACGAAGTGCGGGTCCGGGGCCTCGGGCGGGGGCATGGTGTCGGCGGAGAAGGCGGCGGAGAAGCCGGCCAGCCAGCCGCGCACGTCGGGCTCGATCTCCGCCTCGGCGCGCCCGGGCTCCTGGAAGTAGGAGACGTAGAACTCCTGCCCGGCGAAGGGACCGGAGGGCCCGCTCATCCCCGCGAAGACGTCGCTGGGCCGCGGGCCGCCCGGCGGCGTGTACGGCACGCTCAGCAGACCCACCGCGCGGAACACGTCGGGCCGCAGCAGCGCGGAGTGCGCGGCGACGTTCGCGCCCCAGTCGTGGCCGACGACGACGGCGGAGCGCTCTCCCAGGGCCTCCACGACGGCGACGTTGTCCGCCACCAGGTCCAGCATCCGGTACGCGTCGACCGCGTCCGGCCGCGAGGAGCGCCCGTAGCCGCGTACGTCGATCGCGACGGCCCGGAAACCGGCGGCGGCCAGCGCGGGCAGCTGGCGGCGCCAGGAGTACCAGGACTCGGGGAAACCGTGGACGAGCAGGACCAAGGGCCCGCTGCCCTGCTCCACCAGGTGGATCCGCCCCGCGGGCGAAGGCACCAGACGGTGAACGGGCTGAACGGCCTGATCCGGTTGGACGGCCTGATCCGGCTGAACGGCCCGATCCGGCTGAACGGTCTGATCGGTCACGGACGACTGCGGCATGACTCCTCCTGGCGCATGGAACGACCGGCGCCGTACGAGCCGGAGGGCCGGCCTCCCGCCGGCCCCGCCCCGCCCGGGGCACCGACACCGATCGTGCGGGCCACCAGGGCGAGGCGCCGAGGATTGTTGCCGGGTCGGCAACAAACCCGATGTCCCGCACAGCGCCCTTGGCGGCCCGCGGCCGCCGGCTGCTACGCCTGGACCAGTTCCACCTGGATCTCGACCTCGACCGGGGCGTCCAGGGGGAGGACCGCCACGCCGACCGCGCTGCGGGCGTGGACGCCCTTGTCACCCAGGGCCGCGCCGAGCAGTTCGCTGGCGCCGTTGATCACGCCGGGCTGGCCGGTGAAGTCGGACGCGGAGGCCACGAAGCCGACGACCTTCACCACGCGTGCGATGCGGTCGAGGTCACCGGCGACGGACTTCACGGCGGCCAGGGCGTTCAGCGCGCAGGTGCGGGCGAGTTCCTTGGCCTCCTCGGCGGTGACCTCCGCACCCACCTTGCCGGTGACCGGAAGCGTGCCCTCCACCATCGGCAGCTGGCCCGAGGTGTAGACGTACGGCCCGGACTGCACGGCCGGCTGGTAGGCGGCCAGCGGGGGCACCACCTCGGGCAGCGTCAGGCCGAGCTCGGCCAGCTTCGCCTCGACGGCGCTCATGCCTGCTTCTCCCGCTTCAGGTAGGCGACGAGCTGCTCGGGATTGTTCGGCCCGGGCACGACCTGGACGAGCTCCCAGCCGTCCTCGCCCCAGGTGTCCAGAATCTGCTTCGTGGCATGGACGAGCAGCGGCACGGTTGCGTATTCCCACTTGGTCATACGGCCGACTCTAGCCGTTGCCCGGGGCCCCTCCGCGGGCCGACCACGGCGACGTTGTCCACAGCCTCCGGCGTACTCCGCGCGCGGACTGGTTACGCTCGAATACGTGAGCAGGCTCCAGGTCGTCAGCGGCAAGGGCGGAACCGGTAAGACCACGGTGGCCGCCGCCCTCGCGCTGGCCCTCGCCACCGAGGGGAAGCGCACGCTTCTCGTCGAGGTCGAGGGCCGCCAGGGCATCGCGCAGCTCTTCGAGACGGAGGCGCTGCCCTATGAGGAGCGGAAGATCGCCGTCGCTCCAGGGGGCGGGGAGGTGTACGCCCTCGCCATAGACGCCGAACTGGCGTTGTTGGACTACCTCCAGATGTTCTACAAGCTGGGCAGCGCCGGCCGGGCCCTGAAGAAGCTCGGCGCGATCGACTTCGCGACCACCATCGCGCCGGGAGTCAGGGACGTTCTCCTGACCGGCAAGGCGTGCGAGGCGGTCCGGCGCAAGGACAAAAGCGGACGATTCGTCTACGACTACGTCATCATGGACGCCCCGCCGACCGGCCGCATCACCCGGTTCCTCAACGTGAACGACGAGGTGGCGGGCCTCGCGAAGGTCGGCCCGATACACAATCAGGCGCAGGCCGTGATGCGGGTGCTGAAGTCGCGGGAGACCGCCGTGCACCTGGTGACGCTGCTGGAGGAGATGCCCGTCCAGGAGACCGCCGACGGCATCGCCGAGCTGCGCGCGGCTCGTCTCCCGGTGGGCCGGGTCGTCGTCAACATGGTCCGGCCCGAGGTGCTGGACGCCACCGACCTGGACCTCGTACGGAGCACCCCGCGCGGGGCGCTGGCACGGTCCCTGTCCGGAGCCGGCCTCGGCGGGGCGCGGCGCGGCGGGCATGCCGAGCGGCTGGTGGACCCGTTGCTCGCGCAGGCCGACGAGTACGCCGAGCGGTACGCGCTGGAGCAGGAGCAGCGGTCCGTCCTGACCGACCTCGACCTGCCGCTGCACGAGCTGCCACTGCTCGCCGAGGGCATGGACCTCGCGGGCCTGTACGAACTCGCCACCGAGCTGCGGAAGCAGGGGATCGCATGAGTCCGGACCCGGCCGCCCGGCCCCAGGAGGGCGCGCGGCGCCTCTCCCCCGCGCGCGTGCTCGACGTCGACCCGCTGCTGGAGGACCCGAAGACCCGCATCGTCGTGTGCTGCGGCGCGGGCGGGGTCGGCAAGACGACCACCGCGGCGGCCCTGGGCCTGCGCGCGGCCGAGCGGGGCCGCAAGGTGGTCGTCCTGACCATCGACCCGGCCCGGCGGCTCGCCCAGTCGATGGGCATCGACTCGCTGGACAACACGCCGCGCCGGGTGAAGGGCGTCGACGACTCGGCGGGCGGTGAGCTGCACGCCATGATGCTCGACATGAAGCGCACCTTCGACGAGATCGTCGAGGCGCACGCGGATCCCGAGCGGGCGGCGGCGATCCTGGGCAACCCCTTCTACGCGTCACTCTCGGCGGGCTTCGCGGGCACGCAGGAGTACATGGCGATGGAGAAGCTGGGGCAGCTGCGGGCGAGGGACGAGTGGGACCTCATCGTCGTCGACACGCCGCCGTCCCGTTCGGCACTGGACTTCCTCGACGCTCCCAAGCGCCTCGGTTCCTTCCTGGACGGCAAGCTGATCCGCGTCCTGCTGGCCCCCGCGAAGGTCGGCGGCCGGGCCGGCATGAAGTTCCTCAACGTCGGCATGTCGATGATGACCGGCGTCTTGGGGAAGGTGCTGGGCGGGCAGTTCCTGAAGGACGTGCAGACCTTCGTGGCGGCGATGGACTCCATGTTCGGCGGGTTCCGTACGCGCGCGGACGCGACGTACAAGCTGCTCCAGGCGCCCGGCACGGCGTTCCTGGTGGTCGCGGCCCCGGAGCGGGACGCGCTGCGCGAGGCCGCGTACTTCGTGGAGCGCCTGGCGGCCGAGGACATGCCGCTGGCCGGCCTGGTGCTCAACAGGGTCCACGGCAGCGGCGCCGACCGGCTGTCCGCCGAGCGGGCGCTCGCCGCCGCGGAAAATCTTGAGGATCCCCGCATTGTGGATCAGGGCGGCGGGAAAGCTGGAATTCGTAACTCTCCCGACACGTACGGAAGTTCAGACACCCACGAGGGCGACGTACCGGACGCGGCGACGCCGGACGCAGCGCCGCCGGATACAGACACACAGGGCGCAGGCACGCAGGACGCAGGCCCGCAGGACCCGGACACGCCGGACGCGGACACGCCGGAGCGGTCGGTGGACCAGCTGGCCTCGGGCCTGCTGAGGCTGCATGCGGACCGGATGCATCTGCTCGCCCGCGAGCAGCGCACGCGCGACCGCTTCACCGCGCGTCATCCCGAGGTGGCGGTCACCGAAGTGGCCGCGCTACCCGGTGACGTGCACGACCTCGCGGGCCTGCGGGACATCGGGGTCCGTCTCGCGACGGTCCACCCCGAGCTGCCGGAGACGGACCTCTGACTCCGACCCGGGCGTCCGAGGACCCCGGAGCGGCGGCTCAGCCCACGGCCATGTAGTTCTCGTACACCTCGTCGTCGTCGAGAGGCAGGATGCCGGCCCCCCGCTCGTACTCCGTCCGCGCCGTCTCCAACAGCCGGCGCCAGGACGTCACGGTGGGCCGCCTGCGCAGCAGTGCGCGGCGCTCCCGCTCCGTCATGCCTCCCCACACGCCGAACTCGACGCGGTTGTCCAGCGCGTCGGCCAGGCACTCGGTCCGCACCGGGCACCCGGTGCACACCGCCTTGGCCCTGTTCTGCGCTGCTCCCTGAACGAACAGTTCGTCCGGATCGGTAGTGCGGCAGGCGGCCTGCGCACTCCAGTCGGTTACCCAGCCCATACCGGCGCCGTCCTCTCCCGAATCGAGGCTCCCCCACGGCGGCAGCGGCATATTCACCGCCGCCAGTTGAGGACGTTACGGAAGGTGGGCACAGCGCAACACCCCCTTCGGGCCCAATCTTGAATGGCCCGAACGGACTATGGGTAAGCGGCAGATCACCCGGGGGAGTGAGCTGGCGACATGCGCGACGATCCCGACATTCGGGTCATCTCTCTTGCGCCACAACGGACACCGATTGACACACAAGGCGGATTCGGACACGTAATCCACACGCCGTGGCACGCGCCGCCACACACCAACACGCCCCCCAATGGGGGCCCTCAGAAAAAAACCGAGCGGATCCGGAACGATTCGGGGTCGCCGGACGTATTGATACGTGGCCGCACTGCTGTGACAGTTGAGTGCAGCTTAGGCCAAGGCATATACGCGTGTCCGGCGAATGAGAACGTAGGCTGCCTCCATGCCAAAGAAGCGCTCGGGCGGAGGTCTGTCGCCAACGCAGCAGGCCGCCAAGTTCCTCGGTGTCAGTGTGCTCGCGGGAGCGGTGCTGGCCGGCATCGCGCTGCCCGCCGTAGGCGCGCTGGGGCTCGCGGCCAAGGGGTCGGTGGAGGGCTTCGACGCCCTCCCGGCCAACCTGAAGACTCCCCCGCTGAGCCAGCGCACCGCCATCCTCGATGCCGAGGGCGGCACCATCGCCACGGTCTACTCGCGCGACCGCACGGTGGTCGACCTCAAGGACATCTCGCCGTACATGCAGAAGGCGATCGTCGCGATCGAGGACTCGCGCTTCTACCAGCACGGCGCGATCGACCTCAAGGGCGTCCTGCGCGCGCTCAACAAGAACGCGCGCAGCGGTGAGGTCTCCGAGGGCGCGTCCACCCTCACGCAGCAGTACGTCAAGAACGTCTTCGTGGAGGAGGCCGGCGACGACCCGACGAAGGTCGCCCAGGCCACCCAGCAGACCCTCGGCCGCAAGATCCAGGAGCTGAAGCTCGCGATCCAGGTCGAGGAGGAGCTGGGCAAGAAGAAGATCCTCGAGAACTACCTGAACATCACCTTCTTCGGCCAGCAGGCGTACGGCGTCGAGGCCGCCGCCCAGCGCTACTTCTCCAAGTCCGCCAAGGACCTCAACGTCCAGGAGTCCGCCCTCCTGGCCGGCATCGTCCAGTCGCCCAGCCGGTACGACCCGGTCAACGACGAGGCCGAGGCCACCAAGCGGCGCAACACCGTCCTGACGCGGATGGCCCAGGTCGGCGACATCTCCCAGGCGGAGGCCGACAAGGCGAAGAAGGCCCCGCTCGGGCTGAAGATCAGCCGGCCCAAGAACGGCTGCATCACGGCCGTGAAGAACGCCAGCTTCTTCTGCGACTACGTGCGCGAGGTCTTCCTCAGCGACAAGGTCTTCGGCAAGACCCGCAAGGACCGGGCCAAGATCTGGAACCAGGGCGGCCTGACCATCCGTACGACGATGGACCCGCAGGCCCAGGAATCGGTCCAGCAGTCGCTCAAGGACCACGTCAACAAGTCGGACTCGGTCGCCGCGGCGAGCACGCTGGTCGAGCCGGGCACCGGCAAGATCGTCGCGATGGGCCAGTCGAAGCCGTACGGCTACGGCAAGAACGAGACCGAGTACAACTACTCGGTCGACGCGGCCTACGGCGGCTCCAACTACGGCTTCCCGACGGGTTCGACGTTCAAGCCCTTCCTGGCGGCCGCGGCGCTGGAGCAGAACGTACCGCCGACGAAGGAGTACTCGTCGCCGTACGACATGGACTACCCGAGCCCCATCCAGACCTGTGACAAGCCCTGGATCAACGACTCGAGCTACCGCGTGGAGAACGAGAACGAGTCGGAGGTCGGTCCGTACCGCCTGAAGGAGGCGATGGCCAAGTCGGTCAACACCTACTTCGTGCAGATGCTCGCCGACATCGGCCTGTGCCCGGTGTCCGAGATGGCGGACAAGCTCAACGTCCACCAGGGCAACGGCGACAAGCTCCCGCAGAACCCCTCCGCCCTCGCCCTCGGCTCGGTCGGTATGTCCCCGCTGACCATGGCGAGCGCCTACGCGACCTTCGCCTCGCGCGGCATGTACTGCACGCCGGTCGCCATCGAGTCGATCACGCAGAAGGTCGGCAACAAGCAGACGTCGCTCGAGGTGCCGAAGTCCACGTGCTCCCGGGCCATGACCGAGAAGACCGCGGACAGCGTGAACACGCTGCTGCAGGGTGTGGTCGACTCCGGTACGGGTAAGGAGGCCGGCCTCAGCGACCGCGCCAACGCGGGCAAGACCGGTACGACCGACGAGCGGAAGAACGCCTGGTTCGTCGGCTACACGCCGAACATGTCGGGCGCCGTCTGGGTCGGCAGCGCCACCCAGAAGGTCGAGATGAAGAACATCACGATCGGCGGTGTCTACCACCCGCTCGTCTTCGGTGGCGCGGTTCCCGGTCCCATCTGGAAGGACGCCATGACCGGCGCCCTGGCCGGCAAGGACTCCCCCTCCTTCAACCTCGTCGACATCCCGGACGGCGAGAAGGACAAGGACAAGGGCCGCGACGAAGGGGCCGAGGACCCGGGCCAGGACGACGGGAACAACGGCGACGACGGCTTCATCGGCGGCCTGATCGACGGCGGCACCGGCAACGGCGGGTCGGACAACGGCGGCGGCAACGGCAACGGCGGCGGGGACGGCGGCTTCCCCGGGAACCTGATCCAGGGGCCGGGGAACGGGCCGGGCGGACGCGACTGAGACCGCACGCGTACGAGTGAGGGCGCCCTCCGCTTTTCGCGGAGGGCGCCCTCACTCGTTACGGGGTGGGGTTCAGCCCGGCGGCTGCCCGGGGGACGGGTACGGCTCAGACGGCGAGCGTCCTCTTGACCGCGGCGGCGACCCGGCCGCCCTCGGCCAGCCCGGCGACCTTCGGGTTGACGATCTTCATGACGGCGCCCATGGCCCGCGGCCCCTCGGCACCGCCCGCCTTCGCCTCCTCGACGGCCTGCGCGACGATCGCGTTCAGCTCGTCGTCCGACAGCTGCTTCGGCAGGTACGCGGCGAGCACCTCGCCCTCCGCCTTCTCCCGCTCGGCGCTCTCGGCGCGACCCCCCTGCGCGAAGGCCTCGGCGGCCTCCCGGCGCTTCTTCGCCTCGCGGGTGATCACCTTCTGCACCTCGTCGTCGGAGAGCTCCCGCTTCTCCTTCCCCGCGACCTCCTCCTTGGTGATCGCGGCGAGCGTCAGCCGGAGCGTCGAGGAGCGCAGCTCGTCACGCTCCTTGATCGCGGCGTTGAGGTCGGCGTGCAGCTTCGACTTGAGCGTGGTCATGGACCTGATTGTCGCAGGTACGGCCGGACGATCGCCCGCCGATTTTCCCGAGTGCCGGTCGGTCCGAGGACCCGCGGGCGGATCAGCGTGGCCGCCGTCCCCGTGGTCGGCCCCTCGCCCCCGCTTCTGACACGATGGACGTATGCGCGCGCGATACGGAGTGCCCCTGGGAATCACGGCGGTTGGCGCCGCCGGTCTGGTCTACGCGGCGGGGATCGAACCCCGCTCGTTCCGCCTCCGACGGGTCACGGTCCCCGTCCTGCCCGCCGGCATGGGCCCGCTGCGCGTGCTCCAGGTCTCCGACATCCACATGGTCGGCGGCCAGCGCAAGAAGCAGCGCTGGCTGCGCTCCCTGGCCGGCCTGCGCCCCGACTTCGTGATCAACACGGGCGACAACCTGTCCGACCCGGCGGGCGTCCCCGAGGTCCTGGACGCCCTGGGCCCGCTGATGGAGTTCCCGGGCGCCTACGTCTTCGGCTCCAACGACTACTACGGCCCCAAGCTCCGCAATCCCGGCCGGTACCTGACCGAGAAGCTCCAGGGCCGTCACGGCCTCAACGGCAACCCGCCCGCCGTGGGCGTCGTCCACAACCCGTGGGAGGGCCTGCGCGACGGCTTCGACGCCGCGGGCTGGCAGAACCTCACGAACACGCGCGGCACGCTCAAGATCGAGGGCATGTCCGTCGAGCTGACCGGCCTCGACGACCCGCACATCAAGCGCGACCGGTACGCGGAGGTCGCGGGCGGCCCGTCCGGCACGGCGGACTTCTCGATGGGCGTGGTGCACGCGCCGTACCTGCGCGTCCTGGACGCCTACGCGGCGGACGACTACCCCCTGATCCTGGCCGGCCACACGCACGGGGGCCAGCTGTGCATCCCCTTCTACGGCGCGCTGGTCACCAACTGCGACCTGGACACGGACCGCGTGAAGGGCCTGTCCACGCACACGGCGGAGGGCCGTACGTCCTACCTCCACGTCTCCGCGGGCTGCGGCGCGAGCCGCTACACCCCGGTCCGCTTCTTCTGCCCACCGGAGGCGACGCTGCTGACGTTGGTGGCGCGGGGGCGGTAAGGGGGCGCGGCACGGGGAGGGCGGCGGGCCGGCGGGCCGGGTAACCCGCGTATCCCTGGTAACCCGGGTAACCCCGGTAACCCGGGTAACCCCGGTATCCCGGGTAACCCACACGGCCCACCCGCATAGCCCGATATGTCCGGTCTGCCTAGCGTGAGGCCATGACAGCCCCGATACCCAGGGACATCCCGGACCTCCCCCCGATCCCGGGTCACCGCGCCCTGCTGCCCACGGTCGTACCGGCGACGGCCGTCGTGACCCCCGTACGCCGCAGGCTGATCGCGGTCTTCCGCCTCCTCACCGCGCTGCTGGCGCTGACCGGAGTGACGATCGAGCTGCTCGTGGGCGGCCCGGTCCTGAAGACCCTGAGCCACTTCACGATCCAGAGTGGCCTCCTGCTGGCGCTGGTCATGATCGCGTCCGCCCGCTGCGCCTGGTCCGCCCACCACCCCCTGCCGGGCGCGGTGACGGGCGCGGCCCTGCTCTACGTCGCCACCGCCGGCCTGGTCCACCACCTGCTCCTGGCCAACGCGGCGAGCCCCTTCGTCGCACCGGACGGCGCCGGCGCGGGCTGGCAGACGGCCGCGACCCACATCCTGCACACGGCGGTCCCGGTCGCCGCGGCCCTGGACTGGCTCCTCCTCACCGTCCCCGGCCGCCTGCACCTGCGCCAGGCCCCCACGTGGCTCCTCTACCCCCTGGCCTACCTGGCCTTCACCCTGGCCCGCGGCGAGCTGCTGCTCCCCGGCACGCAGGACCGCTACCTCTACCCCTTCCTCGACGTCGACCAGCACGGCTTCAAGGGAGTCCTGGGCAACGCCCTCCTCGTCGGCCTGGCCCTCTACGCCCTGGCCGTCCTCCTCATCACCCTCGACCACATCCGCCCGAACCCACTCCGCCGACCCCGCTAAACCGGATTTCGTCTCCGGCCACCGGTGGGCTAAAGTAAACGACGTCGCCGCGACGAGCAGCGACGATCGGGGTGTGGCGCAGCTTGGTAGCGCGCTTCGTTCGGGACGAAGAGGTCGTGGGTTCAAATCCCGCCACCCCGACAGTGAAGTTCCAGGTCAGGGGCCTGATCCGCAGAGCGGGTCGGGCCCCTGAGTGGTTCCTGGAGATCGCTTGGGAGAAATCTGGGAGAAGATCTTGGTCGGCTTCTCCCAGGAGCAGTCTCCAGTGCCGCAGGAACAGCGGCGCCCGCGCGCCCGATGACCTGCGCATTCGCGAATCCCGGGCTCGTAGCTGACCAGTAATACCGTGCGGGCCGCCCCAACGGTCGTTAGGAACACCGCATATGGCAGGTCATCGCTCAGTCCCTTCTCACGACCGGGCCCGTGCGCTCGCCCAGCGGGTACGTGCGTTAAGGGAAGACCGTGGGTGGACGCGGGAACGGCTGGCGAAGGAGGCAGGCATCGCCGTCGGGACGCTGGGCCGCCTGGAGAGCGAGGGAGCGATCCAGCCAGGTTTCCTGACCGTTGGCGCAGTGGCCGAGGCTCTTGCGGTCTCTCTCGATGATCTGTTCCGGGCGACCCAGGTCGCGCCCGTCACGCCCGGTCTGTGGTCCGCCGGATACGAAGGGCGGGACATCGACTCGTTCGTCGCCGCGCTCGTCGACAGCCGCATCGGTGTCGTGGCGGATGTACGGCTCACGCCGATCAGCCGCAAGAAGGGCTTCAGCAAGACCCGCCTCGGAGATGCCCTGGCGGAGGCCGGTATTGAGTACACGCACCTGCGTGGCCTGGGCAATCCGAAGGACAACCGGGAGCCCTTCTGGGACGGCCGCCTCGAAGTAGGGCGGGCACGCTTCCGTGGCCTGCTGCAGTCCGAGGAGGCCCAGTCCGATCTTGACCGCCTCGCGGAGCACGCCCGGCAGTCGCGGGTGGCGGTGCTGTGCTTCGAGAAGGACGAGAGCCGCTGCCACCGGCAGGTCGTCCTGGAGACGGTTCGCAAGCGGGCCGCCGTGCCGGTAATTCCCCTGGCCTGACTTCGCCCCTTGCTCCTGCACGCGCTCTTGCCCGTAGCGCATGCCTCTCCTCCAATCAGCAGATCGGGAGATCTGTGGAGGGGGCAACCATGGGATCGGGGAGTCGACAGCGCGCACGGATCATGATCACGGTCAAGACCTATCCGGAACTGTCCGCGAGATACCACGAGACGAGTTGCGTGGCCGGCATACGGCTCGACCAGGGAACGCCCCAGCATGTGCGGCTCTTCCCGGTTCCGTTCCGGTTACTGAACGAAGAAAGCCAGTTCGCCAAGTACTCGATCGTCGAGGTCGACGTGCAGCGACACCATGGGGACCGCCGTCCCGAGAGCTTGCGCCCCAACCTGCAGACCCTCAAGGTCATCGAGCGCCTCGGGACAGCGGACGGCTGGCGCGAACGCTTCTCGCATGTTCAGCCCCTCGTGGCGCCGTCCCTGTGCTCCATAAAGCGGGACCAAGAGCTGCGAGGGACGTCGCTTGGTGTCTTCCGCCCAGATGAGTTCACCGGCTTCCGCTTCGCTCCTGCTGAGCCCTGGCCAGCTTCGAAGGCGGCCCTGGCAGATCAGTTGGATCTACTCGCGCAGGACCTTCGCCAACTGGAGTGGGTGCCACTTGAGTTCCGGTACAGCTTCCGATGCGCGGATCAGGAGTGCGGTGGTCACGACATGGGGCTGAGGGACTGGGAGGCGGGCGAGTCGTACCGCAAGTTCGTTCGTCACTACGGGAAGGACGGCGTGGAGGAGAAGCTTCGCGAGCGCTGGTTCGACCGGATGGTCACTCCGGAGAAGGCCGTGCACTGCTTCGTCGGGAACGTCGCGGCCCGCCCCAAGACGTTCCTGCTGCTGGGCCTGTTCTACCCGCGACGGGATATCGTCGAGAACTTCCAGGAGAGCCTGTTCGACCTGTGAGGGTGAGTACGCAGAATGGGGAACCCGTGGCCACCGTCCCCTGACCGAGGCCGTCGGCTCAACTGCCGCATGCCGGATGCGGCCTGCGGACCTGCCTAAATGTGAGCGTGCCATGCTGTCGTCAACGGAGCTTGGCCTGGCCTCAGTTGATCGTCAGGGGGAGCGGTGGCAAGGCGGGACCTTCGAACGCTGTTCAGCTCGAACGACCGGAGCATCTCCGCCAGTGAGGCGTTCACGAACCGGCAGGCACAGTGGCAGGCCGTAACGGCCGGCCTCGCCGAGCACATACGGCACGTGACCTGTGCGGACTTCGACTGGAGGACTTGGAAGCTCCCCGCTGCAACATCCTCGTGTTCCACGGTGTGGGCGGGATCGGCAAGTCCACGCTGTCCCGCAAGATCGAGGCATCGCTAGCCCGCAGCGAGCACCGCCCGGCGCAATGGGAATCGCCGTCCCACCCCGACGAGCGGACTCTGCCGGTCCGCATCGACCTTGCGCGCGCCGCGGGCATGGACTTCGAACGCGTCGTCCTCACCATCCGCCTTGCCGTCGCCGCGCTCGGCCGGCCGATGCCCGCCTTCGACCCCGCCTTGCGCCGCTACTGGGAGCACAACCACCCGGGCGAACCGATCGAGGACTACCTGCGCCGGGGCGGGCTGATGAGCCGCTTCAGCGCCGCTGCCACCCTGCCCCAACAGATGCAGTCCGCCCTCAGCGACGTCGCCCAGGCCCTGTTCTTGCCCGGCACCGTCGGCAGTGCACTCGGGCACGGGGCCGGAGCGTTCATCAAGGCATTACGCGAGCGGCGCCAGTCCGTGCGCGCCCTCGCCGGCTGTTCCCGCCTGGCCGACCTCCTGGAGGCCGAGCCCGACCTGGAGGCCCTCAGCTTCTACCCGCACCTTCTCGCCTAGGACCTGGCCCAGCTCCCAACCGACAAGAGCGCCCTGCCCGTGATCCTGCTGGACACCTTCGAGGACACCGGTGACCGCACGCACCGCGACTTCGAGCTCTGCTCCAACGCATCGTGTGGTTGATGCCCAACGCGTTCTTCATCGTCACCGGACGCAACCGCCTCCAGTGGGCGGAGACGAGCCTGGAGGGGCAGCTCGACTGGACTGGGCCGCACGCGTGGCCCGGTCTCGCAGCCGACACGGCACATGTGAGGCGACCTGTATCGGGCCGTCAGGTCCTGATCGGCGACTTCCCTCCCGAAGACTGCGAGGACTACCTGGTCCGCAGGCTGAGCCGCGACGGGCAGCCGCTGATCGACGAACCAGTTCGCCGGATCATCACCGAGCGCTCCCACGGGTTGCCTCTGTACCTGGACCTGTCGGTCATGCGCTACCTGGAACTCCGACGCGGCGGCAGGCAACCACAGGTCACCGACTTCGACCACGACTTCCCCGCCCTGATCGCCCGTACCCTCACCGACCTGACCGCCGATGAGCGCCACGTGCTCCGCTCGGTCAGCCTGCTCAGCGCTTTCTCTGTAACTCTGGCCACCCAAGCCGCAGGCATGGACCACGACGCGCCCGCCCTACGGCTGACCGAGCGCCCCTTCATCCGGGAGTCCTCTTCCGGTGTGTGGCCCTTCCATGTCCACGATCTGATCCGCTCCGCCATTCGCAGCGCGGACGACGGCAGTGACGACCGCTGGTCGGAGCAGGACTGGCGGCGCGCGGCCCAACGAGCCTTCCACGCACTGGAATCACAGTGGCGCCAGGACCTGCGACACGATCGCGTCGTCCTGGTCGGCTGTCTCCAGCAAGGGCTGCTCCTCGCACGGGACTTCCGTCTCGGTCTCGGCTGGCTCGCCGATACCGCATTCCAGTACGTAGGGGATTCCGTCTGGGAACCGCTGGCGCTTCCCGCCGTCGATGCCACGTCGTCAGGTGGCCTGCAGACTGCTGCAGATGCCCTGGTGGAAACGCTGAGCGCCATCGCCCGGCGCCAGCACGAGCACCGTGAACGCACGACCAGTCGGCTCTCGGCCGTCCTCGCCTCGGAGCTGCTCCCCGATGACCTGGTCGAACTGGCCATGTATTACCTGGCGAAGGCCCAGCGAGACCTCGGTCTGACCGACGATTCGCGTCGCGGGATGCAGCGCGTCGCCTCCGCCGACGGTCGGCTCGCTTCCGCGGCTCGGCGCGGCCTGGCACACCTGAGCCGACTGTCCGGAGACTTCCCGACCGCGGTCGAAGCCGCGGGGAGGCTGGGCTGGGAGGGTCGGCACCATCGGGTGCTGGGAGACGTGTGGTGGGTGCAGGGCGACATGGAGCGGGCGGTAGCCGCCTACCTGGCAGGCCGGAGCGAAGCCGAGGAGCACGGTGTGGTCGGCGAGACCGCCGTGGTGCAGGCGCATCTCGCCTTCGCCGTTTCCTTCTCCGATCCGCTTCGGGCCGATGACGAACTCGATCTGGCGGAACGGCTGTTGTCCCACCTCAGCCTGCGCTCCAGCGAGATGACCGCTCGCATCGCCGTGCTCGTACGCGATGCCGGGTTCGCCGCCGACTTGCCCGGCCGGGCGGCCGTGCTGCTCGCTGAAATCGGCGTCTCCGGCATTTCCTACGCGGCGGCGAAATTGCAGCTGGCCCTGTGCTTCAACCATGCCGTCCTCGACGCCCAGGACGACCTCGCCACCGCGATCATCCGCCTGCGCGAACTGACGCAGAGCAGCGACTACGCCCACTACGTCGACATCGCCCACTTCATGGCCGGCCTTCCGCTTCCCGAGCACACCGCGCGAGCACGGTGGATCGACGGAGAACAACAGACCCGCGAACGGTGGCGCCACCTGGTCACGACACGTCGCCATCACCTCACCACGACTCGTTAGGCTTTCCATACATGCGCAGATCGCTGGTCAACGAGGCGCGACTACGATCGCCGGTCATGGACTGGCTGGAGCGCACCGCGAAACTGAGGCAGTGGAGCAGAAACGGGACCCGCGCTCCGCACAAGCCGTTGCTGTTGCTGTACGCCCTCGGTCGGTTCCAGCAGGATGCCGACGACGAACTGCGGTACAGCGCGGTGGAGGAAGATCTGCAGCGACTGCTGACGGAGTACGGTCCGCCGAACAGGACGACTCCGGCCTACCCGTTCCACCACCTGGTGAGCGACGGCGTGTGGGAGGTGCGCACCGATCGCGGACCGGGCAGCCCCGGCAGCGGGGTGCGGGAGTTGCGGACCGCGGGGGCCGCGGGGCGGCTGTCGCCAGAACTGCGGGCGGCGCTGCGGCGTGAACCGGCTCTGCTCGGCCGGATGGCACGGGTCCTGCTCGACCTGCATTTCCCGCCTTCGCTCCACGGCGACCTGTGCGAATCCGTCGGTCTGGGGCTGGAGCCGGCGGAGACCGGACAGCTCTCGGCCGCCGTGCGGAGGCGGCGGGATCCGCGGATGCGGGAGCGAGTCCTGACGGCTTACGAGTACCGGTGCGCGTTCTGCGGCTACGACGGCAGGATCGGCGCGGTGCCGGTCGGGCTGGAGGCCGCACACGTGCGCTGGTGGGCGTTCGACGGCCCCGACGACGTCGACAACGGACTGTGTCTGTGTTCCCTTCACCACAAGCTCTTCGACAAGGGCGTCCTCGGTGTCGGCGAGAGCCACCGCATCCTGGTCTCCCAGCGCTTCGTCGGCCACAGCCCCGCCGCCCGCGAACACGTCATCGCGCTCGCCGACCGACCACTCGTCGGACCTCAGCCCGGCGCCCACCCCGTCGCCGCGATCCACCGTTCCTGGCACACCAGCCAGGTCTTCCACGGCAGCCCGCGCCCCGCCACGGCCACCTGACCGTCGAATCGTCGACCGCACCCCACTGGTAAGGAGTGCGGTACCAAGAGTATGGTCTCTTATATGGTGACGAAGAAGGTAACCGTGACGATCCCCGAGGATCTCCTGGACGAGATCCGCGCGGACGCGGCCGAGCGGGGCCTGTCGGCGTACGTCGCCGAGGCGCTGCGCTTCAAGCGCGACCGGGACCGGCTCCTGGAACTGGTCGACTGGCTGCAGGAAGAACACGGCCCCGTGACCGAGGACGAGCGTGTGGCAGCCCTCGACGAGCTGGAGGATCTCGACGCCGAACACGAGCGGCGCCGCGCCTCCGGACAACACAACGCCGGAGAGGCTGCGTGAAGAAGCGAGCCGGTGAGCACGGGCAGAGGCCGCTCCGTGTCTTCGTCCTGGACTGTGAAGCCCTCTCCCTGGCCGTGCGCGGTGATCGGAAGATGATCGCCTGGCTCGACCTCGCGGCGCGCGGGGAGGCCGAAGTGGTCACGTCGCCAATGACCCTGGTCGAGGCGTACGACGGCAGAACGACCGAACAGCGCTGGGACTGGGTACTGTCCCGGCTCCAGGTCGCCGACATCGGGAAGGACGAGGCCCGCCAGGCCCGCCGTCTCCTGGCCGACGCCGAGTTGCACGGCCACAAGTACGCGATCGACGCCGTGCTCGCCGTGATCGCGCGACAGCAGAAGGGACAGGTCACCGTTTTCACCTCGGACGTCGACGACCTGGAGAAGCTGGTCCCGGACACGATCGTCGTCAAGAAGGTGTGACCCGACCCGCGCCCCTCAAGGGCCCACAGCTGGGATGGCACCAGCCCGGGAGTGGGACATCCCGCACGGCTTCAAGCCCCGGATCCTGGCCAGGACAGACGCGTCAATCGCTCTACCTGACCGGGCTCTCATCACTCAGTGCCGCGTCAGCCTTCGCGACCTCGGACTCGGCGCGCTCCCGTGCGTCCTGCGCACAGTCTGCTGCCCTTCTGCTCACGGCCAGGAAACCGAAGAGCGCTGCCGTCAGGTGCCGTTGGTCTGCCAGCCGTTACTACCGGCGCCCTGGCTAAAGCTGTCGTGTGCGCAGGACCTCGAAGGTCCTGCGCACACGACGAAGCGCCCATGGAGACCAAGCCCCTTTGAGGCCCGTTCAGACGGCCGGAGGGATCCCTGCTGGGGCGCTCAGTTCATCCGCTTCAGGTCCCGGGCGCTCATGCCGAACAGCACATTCGGCTGAGCGTACTTGAAGGTGTAGCCGGCGACGAGAGCGGCGGCAATGAACTCGCCATTGGTGACGTACCTGCCGGTTGCCCGCTCCATCACGTGTTTCACGCTGTAGCTGCTGGCGGCAGGGGTCTTGATCGGCGTGACGTTCTCGCGCAGCCACTCGGCCGTCTCCATCACCATGGCCACGCCTCCGGCCAACTCCTCGCGGCCGGCGGCGAGGTCGGTCCGGCGCTGCTCGGCCGTCTTGCGAAGGGGGTCGAAAACGCCGATGCCGAAGGAGTTGAGCCGCGGATGCTGCTGCATCACCTCGGCCAAGGCAGCGATCTGTCGGCGGGCCACCAGATACGCCATTCCTGTGGCTGCCTGGTGGGCGTGAATCTCAGCCTTGCTGCGACGGTTCCTGGTCATCGTGTGCTCCATCGGACGGGACGCCCCACGTCCACCCCGCCGCGGATACTTGGATGACCTGGCGGAACGCTGCTGCGCGATTCGGGGAACCTTGTCTTCGCCGCCACGATGGACGTGGGCCACCATGACTCGGAGCGGGCATGCGCGATCTGCCATGCACAGCATATGCCCCAACCCAGCCCCGTCCCGACAATTCGGGGAGATCCGCCGCCGCCATACCAGGCACACCTCGCTCGACGCGGAGCGCCTCGTACGCCTCGTACAGAGCCCAGACGGCCTGCCTGTGCGGACGCCGCAAGCTCGCGCGACGGCGTCGGCGGGGCACGGTGGCGTATTCCTCGAAGGACGTGAGGCCGCGCCCCTTGATGACGTGGTCGATCTCCTCCTTCCAGTACCCCGGGGCCGGGTCGATCTCGGTCAGGCAGCTGTTGCGGCCGACGTGCTTCCAGGCGAGGCTGAAAGCGGTCTGAGCCTTTTCTCCGTGCAACCGGACGGGGACACCGCTGTCATGCAGGAACTCCTGGGCCCAGGAGTGCAGGCTTCGGAAGTCGACCCTGTCGGCCACGGCGGGAGACATGGTCCTGAGAAAGGTCGCCTGGACCCGCGGGAGGTTGTTGGCGAAGGTGACATACAGGAGCCGACCGGTAGTGCGCTGGGCCAGGTGTGCCGCACGGTGCAGGCCGACGACGGTCTTGCCCGTGCCGGCCGGGCCGCTGATCCGTGCAGGTCCGGCCCAGTTGCGGCGCACCAGGGCTATCTGGTCGGGGTGGAGGAAGGTCATCCACTGTTCGATCGGCGCCTGCAGCGCTTCTTCCAGAGCTGCCTCGCGGAGTCCTTCGAGGTCGAACAGCCCGTCGGACAACTCTTCTTGGGACTGCGCCTGAGACGATGACGGCGCCGTCTGCGTCACGGACGATCCCTCGTACTCGGGGAAGACCCGCTCCAGATGGTCGGCGATGGCACGTACGGATTCGGCGCGAAGTCGACTGCGCTCCGACAGCAGAGCGGGCCCGACCTCGTGCTCCCCCAGTAGCCGGATCCTGCCCAGCGCTGCATCTACGCGGTGCCCCGCGAAAACCATGAGGGGTTGGACCGCGACCGGGGACATCCCCAAGGATGCCACCGCCGACTCGGCCGCCTTCGTCACGGCCAGGAGCTTGGCCGCGTGCTCATCGACGGGATCGCGGCCGGCGCGGAGCTCCCCCTTCCAAGCCTGCGGTGCCGAGCGCCAGTTCTTGACGTCGAGAACGAACACACCACCGGGACCGATCAACAGCATGTCCACGTTGGCCGCTCGCGTTCCCGGCCACCTGCGGTCAACCAGTAACCGCCATCCACGCGCCGTCAGGACCAACAGCTGTGCGGCGACTCGACGTTCGCCCTCGCCGGCGGCTTCCCAACGGCGTGCCTGTCGCCGCGCCGTCTGCCACTGCTCCCTGAACAGCCGTTCCTGCCGCCGCGCTTCCTGCGCCCGCCGCGATGCCGATCCACCAGCCGCCATGCCACGCTCCCCTCGTACGCGGAGTAGTGAGCTTAAAACGATCAGCGACGGACAGGGCAGGGCGCACGGCTGACCCAGTGCATCACCACCGAATGACTTCGGCCATGCCGACTGACCAGCGACCGGCCGGCCGTTGCGCCGTTGCTGGGGATCGGGCTGCGCTACGACCGCCGGGCCGAAGTGGAGTTCCGGCCGGCCGACGGTGAGACGCTGATCGTGATCGGCGCCCGGGAGGGTGCAGCCCTCCCCGGGCCGGGCTCACGCGTTGGCGGGTGCCGACTCCGGGGGCGTCGTCGGCTCCGTGTCCGTGCTCGCGTCCGTGCGCGTCTCCGTAGTGCTCGTCCTCGCGACGATGACGCGGCGGGCCAGCGGCTCGGTGAAGCGGGCCGTGAGGGGGCCGAGTACGACCAGGATGAGGACGTACGCCGTCGCCAGCGGGCCGATGCGGGGCTCGACGGCCACCGCGAGGCCGGCGATGACGATGGAGAACTCGCCCCGGGCGACCAGCGTGCCGCCCGCCCGCCAGCGGCCCCCGCCCCGGATGCCGGCCCTGCGTGCCGCGTACCAGCCGGTGGCGACCTTCGTGAGCGTGGTGACGGCGGCCAGGAGCAGGGCGGAGAGCAGGACGGGCGGGATGTCGGCCGGGTCGGTGGACAGGCCGAAGAAGACGAAGAACACGGCCGCGAACAGGTCGCGCAAAGGGGTCAGGAGGCTGCTCGCGCCCTCGGCGACCTCGCCGGACAGGGCGATGCCCACGAGGAAGGCGCCGACCGCCGCCGAGACCTGGAGCTCCTGGGCGAGGCCCGCCACGAGCAGGGTCAGGCCGAGGACCACCAGCAGGAGCATCTCCGCGCTGTCCGAGGAGACCGCGCGGCTGATCAGCCGGCCGTGCCGGAGCGCCAGGTAGAGGACCGCGCCGACGGTGCCCAGGGAGATCAGCAGGGTGACGGCGCCGCCGGCCAGGCCGGCGCCCGCCAGCAGGGCCGTGAGGATCGGCAGGTAGACGGCCATCGCGAGATCCTCGATGACCAGAATGCCGAGCACAACGGGGGTCTCGCGGTTGCCGAGCCTGCCCAGGTCGCCGAGGACCTTGGCGATGACGCCGGACGAGGAGATCCAGGTGACGCCGGCGAGCGCCACGGCGGCCACCGGGCCCCAGCCCAGGATGAGCGCGGCTACGGCGCCGGGTACGGCGTTGAGGACGAAGTCGACCGCTCCGGAGGGGTATTGGGTCTTGAGGTTGGTGACCAGTTCGGAGGCGCTGTACTCCAGGCCGAGCAGGAGGAGCAGCAGGATGACGCCGATCTCCGCGCCCGTGGCGACGAACTCCTCGCTGGCCTGGAGGGGCAGGATGCCTCCGTGTCCGAAGGCGAGTCCGGCCAGCAGGTAGAGGGGGACGGGTGAGAAGCCCACCCGGCCCGCGAGGCGGCCCAGGAGCCCCAGAGCGAGGATGATCGCTCCCAGTTCGATCAGCATGGCGGTCGTGTGGTGCACGGGCGTCTGTCCTCCGGTCGGATGCGGATCGGTGGCGGCGTCTGTGCGCCTTCTCGGCCGAGGGCGCGCCGGGACACGACGTGCCCCGGGGGGAGCCGAGTGGGCCGGTATGAAGCAGAGCCGGTCGCGTCAGGCGTCGGACACGCTGTCGCGCTCGTACCGGTGCGGGTCGAGCAGTTCACCGGCCACGCCGGCGAAGACCAGGCCCGCGGCGATGAGCAGTCCGTGGGCCAGCACCAGGCCGGTGGCCAGCGCGCACAGCGCGGCGGCGAGCAGGAGCCAGGCCCGCCGGTACCGGTACTCGCGGGGGCGGCGCGGGCGGCCGTCGGCGAGGGCCCGCGCGAAGTGGGGGTCCTCGCGGTGCAGACGGGACGCGATCTCGCTGAGCTGGTGGTCGTCGGGCACGGGCACGTTGCCCCCCTTCGGCGTCGGTTCGGGCCCGGGGCCGGGGAGTCGACCCCAGCCTCGCCCGCGGCGGATGCCGGGCACCATCGGGATTGGTACCCAAATCCAGCGACGTCGGATGTGTAGGGAAACGTGCAGATCTTGTCGTGTCCATCGATTATCGAGCGACGTACTCCCGTACCGGCTCGGGGGACCTGCTGCGCCGGGAAGCCGCGGACGGCGGGTGACCTCCGTAGTCTGGGAGAAGATCTGCGTGTCCCGCGTGCTCGCGGGGGCCGACCCGGGAAGGACCGCATCGTGATCATCTTCGGCACCAAGGGATACCTCTACCAGCTCGCGATACTGACGCTCGTGTGCGGACAGTGCGGGAATCCCTCCGCGCACGCGCTCAGGAAGCGCGTCACGAAGTTCACGCTGTTCTTCGTGCCGCTGTTCCCCTTCTCCACGAAGTACGCGACGCAGTGCACCTTCTGCGGCGCCGAGCAGCAGGTGACCAGGGAGCAGGCGGAGCAGCTCCAGTCGCAGGGCGGCGTGGGCGGCCCCGGCGGCGGGCAGGGCGGGCAGCCGTACGGCGCCGCGCCGCAGCAGCCGTACCAGCAGCCCTGACCTGCGCCGTCGGGGGACGGCCGGCGGCCGACCCCCGCCCGCGCGGTCAGCCCGTGATCTCCACCTTGCCGTTGCGGGAGTCGGCGCGGGCCGCCTCCGGTGCGGCCGGGCCGGCCGCTTCGGTGGAGCCCTTCGCGGTGATGCCCTTCAGCAGGGACGCCAGGTCGACGCCGGTGGTGGAGCCCAGCAGTTCCATGCCCTGGGCGACGTTGTCGGCGACCGTGCGGGACAGGCGGCTCGCGCCGTCCGTCGAGATCACCGTCATCTTGTCCACGGCCGACAGCGGCTCGGACGCCTTCGCCACCACCTGCGGCAGCACCTCGACCAGCATCTGGAGCACGGCGGCGTCGCCGTACCGGTCGAAGGCGTCGGCCTTCTTCTGCATCGCCTCGGCTTCGGCCGCGCCCTTGGCGCCGATCGCGGCGGCCTCCGCGTCGCCCTCCAGCCGCACGGCCTCGGCGATCGCCGCACGCCGGGAGCGCTCGGCCTCACCCTGCTTGAGACCCTCGATGGCCTCCGCCTCGGCCAGCGCGCCACGCCGCTGCTTCTCGCCCTCACCGGTGAGCCGGGCCCGCTCGGCCTCCGCCTGCGCGGCGGCGATCCCGGCGGAACGCTCGGCCTCGGCCTGCTTCACCCGCGCCACCCGGCGGGCCTCCGCCTCTTGCTCGGCCTCGTACCGCTTGGCGTCCGCGGGCTTGCGCACCTCGGTGTCGAGCTGGCGGTCCTTCAGCGCGGCCTGCCGCTCGGCGACCTTCTCCTGCTCGGCGAGGATGTCCTGCTGCCGGGCCGCCTCGGCGAGCGGTCCCGCGGCGTTGGCCCGGGCGGACGCCTGGTCGGTCTCGGCCTTGATCTCGGCCTGCTTCAGGTAGAGCGTGCGCTGCGCGACCGCGATCTCCTCCTCGGCCTTCAGCCGCGCCTGCTCGGCCGCCCGCCGGGCCACGGCCTCGGCGATGTCGGCCTCCTGCCTGGCGCGGGCCGCCTCGGGACGGCCCAGGTCCTCCAGGTAGGAGCCCTCGGTGGTGATGTCCTGGATCTGGAAGGCGTCCAGGACCAGGCCCTGCCCGGACAGGCTCGCCTCCGCCTCCTCGGCCACCTGGCCCGCGAACGCGGCCCGGTCCCGGATGACGTCCTCGACCGACATCCGGCCGACGATCGCGCGCAGCGCGCCGGACAGCACCTCCTGCGTGAAGCCGACGATGCCGTCCTGCTGCATCAGGAACCGCTGCGCGGCGGCGCGGATCGCGTCCTCCGTGCCGCCGACCTTGACGATCGCGACGCCCTCCAGGTGGGCCTTCACCCCGCGCAGCGTCACCGCGCCGCGCACGGCGACCGGGATGTGCCGGGAGGAGAGGTCGAGCGTGAACCGCTGCTGCACGAACGGCACGACGAACACGCCGCCGCCGACCACGACCTTCTGGCCGCTGTTGTCGGTGAACACCCGGCCCGTCTCCGGGTCGGTGGACTTCTTGCCGCGGCGGCCGGTGACGATGAACGCCTCGCTCGGACCGGCCACCTTGTAGCGGCTGACCACGACGAGTGCGAGCAGCACCAGGAGTACGACGACTCCCAGCACCGCGATGACGACAGGACTCATGACAACGCCCCCGAATCACACAGAGATAGAGACAGAGAAGACAGAGATCGGAAGAGACAGAACGGAGATGGGGGTGGTCAGCGGTCCACCGGGCGGACCACGACGGACGTCCCCGTCGGCACCGCCTCGACCCACACCTCGGCGCCCCGCGCCACCGGCACCGCGCTGCGCGCCGCGCACTTCAACGGCTGGCCCGCGAGCCGCAGCAGCACCTCGCCGTAACCCTCCGCCGGGATGGCGGTCACGACCTTGCCGGATGTGCCGAGCAGGTCGTTCGTGCTGGGTGTGACGGCGGTCTGGTCGCGCATCAGCGCACGGCTGAAGCGGTACGTCAGCCAGGCGGCGCACACTCCCACGACCGCGCCGGCCGCGGCGGCCCCCGCCGGTCCGGTCCAGCCGGTGCCGAGGGCGATGGCGCCACCGAAGCCGGTCATCGCCACGAATCCGGCGACGACCGGCAGCGACAGCCACCCCTCCAGGACGCCGTCCAGCGCTCCGTCGAGCGCGCCTTCCAGCAGTCCGTCGAAGACCAGCGACAGGGCGAGCAGCACAACCCCCGTGATGCCGATTCCGAGAAACCAGGCCATGTGTGCCGTCCCCCTCCCACCCGTCGCTGAGCTCCGGTGAGAAGAATCCTCACATCCGGCGCCGGAGCGCGTCATTGCCGTGTTCCGGCAATCTTTATGCGTTCTTGATGCCGCCCTCGGCCTCTTCGGGCCCTCCGGGAACCGCGCCCGGCGCCTGTACTGTCCTTCTTCAAATGGGGACTCATACGGGGAGCGTTCCGAACCAGGTTCCGCAGGGCGACGCGTACGCGCACATGGTGGTGTGCGGTGACGACGGGCTGGCGCATCGCCTCGCCGCCGAACTGCGCGGCGTCTACCGCGAACAGGTCACCCTCGTCGTCCCGCCCTCCGGGCGCCGGGTGCGGCAGCCGGTGGTCGGACGGGCCCGGGCGGCCTCGGCGGCGCTGCTGGACATGGTCACCGCGGCCGTCAACCGGAGCGGCAACGGCGACCAGGGCGGCGCGGGCCGCGAAGGGGCGGGCCGTGAAGGGGCGGGCCGTGAAGGGGCGGGCCGTGAAGGCGGGGGCCGCGAACTGGAGGCCACCGAGCCGACCGAGGACGTGCTCGCCGACGCGGGCGTGGAGCGGGCCGGCGCGCTGGCGCTGGTGTACGACGACGACGAGACCAACATCCGCGCGGCCCTGACCGCCCGTCGGCTCAACCCACGGCTGCGGCTGGTGCTGCGCCTGTACAACCGGCGCCTGGGCCAGCACATCGAGGATCTCCTCGACCAGAGCGCCGCACTGGCGACCGGTGACGGGGACGCCACCGGGTCGGGCGCCGCCGAGTCCTCCACGACCGTGCTGTCCGACGCCGACACGGCCGCGCCCGCGCTGGCGGCCACCGCGCTCGTCGGCACCAGCAAGATCGTGGAGACCGACGGCCTGCTGCTGCGCGCGGTGGAACGGAACCCGCCCCTCCCAGGCCAGGTCGCCGACCCCGGACTGTGCACCCTCGCGCTGCTCTCCACGACGAGCAACGACCCTGCCGGGGCGGACGGTTCGGAGGACAGCGGCGAGGGTCCGCAGCTGCTGCCCGACGCGGCGGCGGTCCAGGCGGCGACCGGGCGCGGGACCGTGGCGCTGGAGCAGGTGTCGTACTCCGGACCGTCGCTGCCCGCCGGACGCGCGAGCGTGCCGCCGTTCGCCGAGCTGTTCTCGCGGCGGCTGCGGTGGTCGCTGGCCGGTCTGGCGGCGTGCGTGGTCGCGCTCGCCGTGGCGCTGATGGTGGTCACGGACGACCATCCGGTGCACGCGACGTACGTGACGCTGCTCGACCTGTTCTCCATCAACGAACCCGCCCACAACGCGGACATCGGCCGTCAGATCCTGCAACTTCTCTCCGGGTTCGTGGGGTTGCTGTTGCTTCCGGTGCTGCTGGCGGCCGTACTGGAGGCCCTGGGGACCTTCCGTACCGCTACCGCGTTGCGCAAGCCGCCGCGCGGGATCGGCGGACACGTCGTGCTGCTGGGTCTCGGCAAGATCGGCACACGGGTGCTGACGCGGCTGCGGGAGATGAACATCCCGGTGGTCTGCGTCGAGGCCGACCCCGAGGCGCGGGGGCTGGCGACCGCCCGGCGGCTGCGGGTGCCGGTGGTGCTGGGGGACGTGACGCAGGAGGGGGTGCTGGAGGCCGCGAAGATCCAGCGCGCGCACTCGCTGCTCGCGCTGACCAGTGTGGACACCACCAACCTGGAGGCGGTGCTGTACGGGCGGTCCGTGCGGTCGGGGCTGCGGGTGGTGCTGCGGCTGTACGACGACGACTTCGCGACCGCCGTGTACCGCACTCTGCGTGCCGCCCATCCCGGTGCGCTCACCCGGAGCCGGAGCGTGACGCATCTGGCGGCGCCGTCCTTCGCCGGGGCGATGATGGGGCGTCAGATTCTTGGGGCGATTCCCGTCGAGCGGCGGGTGCTGCTGTTCGCCGCGGTGGAGGTGGCGGGGCATCCGCAGCTGGAGGGCCGGACGGTCGGCGAGGCTTTCCGGGCGGGGGCGTGGCGGGTGCTGGCGCTGGAGGTGGCGGACGGGTCCGCCTCCGGCGAGGGTGAGGCGGACGAGGAGGGCGAGGCGCCTCGGGAGTCCCGGTTGGTGTGGGATCTGCCCGACACGTATGTCCTCCGGGGTGAGGATCGGGTGGTGCTGGCGGCCACGCGGCGGGGGCTGGCGGAGTTGCTGGGGCGGCGTACGCGGGAGCGGTCCCCCGGGTAGGCGGGCGGCGGCGTGGGGGTGGGCGGGAATGTGAGGGCTCGGCCCCGCAGCCCCGCCCAGGCGGCTCCGCCCCCTGGACCCCCGGCCTTTTGCCCACCCACCACCCGTCCCGGTCGGGAAAGAGGATCGAGCCGAGAGACTACGCGCCCTTCGGCAGGTGCCTCTCCGCGAAGTCCAGTTCCAGACGGACCTGCTTGATGCGTTCGTCGACGACCAGGGAGCCGTGGCCCGCGTCGTAGCGGTAGATCTCGTGGACGGCGCCGCGGGACTCCAGGCGCTTGACGTAGTTCTCGACCTGGCGGATCGGGCAGCGTGGGTCGTTGACCCCGGCCGAGATGTAGACGGGGGCCTTGACGTCGTCGACGTAGGTCAGCGGGGAGGACGCCTCGAAGCGCTCGGGGACCTCCTCGGGGGTGCCGCCCAGCAGGGTGCGGTCGAGGGCCTTCAGGCCCTCCATCTCGTCGTGGTACGCGGTGACGTAGTCGGCGACCGGGACGGCGGCGATGCCCAGGGTCCACGCCTCGGGCTGGGTGCCGATGCCGAGGAGCGTGAGGTACCCGCCCCAGGAGCCGCCGGTGAGGATGAGGCGGCCGGGGTCGGCGAGGCCGGAGGTGACCGCCCACTCGCGCACCGCCGCGATGTCCTCCAGCTCGATGAGCCCCACCCGGTGCTTGAGGGCGTCGGTCCAGGCGCGTCCGTACCCGGTGGAGCCTCGGTAGTTGACGCGGACGACCGCGTATCCGTGGTCCACCCAGGCGGCCGGGCCGGCGGCGAAGGAGTCGCTGTCGTGCCAGGTCGGGCCGCCGTGGATGTCGAAGACCGTCGGGAGCGGGCCGGTCGCGCCGGCGGGCTTCTGGACCAGGGCGTGGATGCGGCCGCCGGGGCCCTCCACCCACACGTCCTCCACCGGGACCGAGCGCGGCGACTTCATGCCGGGCGGGTCCAGGACGACACGGCCGCTGGTGGAGCGGACGGCCGAGGGCTCGGCGGCCGAGGACCACAGGTACTCCACGGTGCCGTCCGGGCGGGCCGTCGCCCCGGAGACGGTGCCCGCGGGCGTCTCGATCTCGGCCAGCTCGCGCTCGGCGAAGTCGTAGCGGAACAGCTCGCTGCGGGCCTCGAAGCCGTGCACGATCAGCAGGGCGCTGCCGTCCGGGAACCACTCGGCGCTGACGTCGCCCGGCAGCTCCAGGGCGAGGTCGGTCTGCTCCCCCGTCGCCACGTCCCACACCAGCGGCTCCCAGCGGCCCCGGCGCTGGTGCCCGATGAGCAGGCGGGTGTCGCCGTCGACCGGCGCGAAGCCCAGGACCTCCAGGCCCAGCTCCTCCTCGCCGCCCTCCGTGTCGTCCAGCTCGGCGACCGTCGTGCCGTCGGGGCGCAGCACGCGCAGCGCCGAGTGCATCGCGTCGCCGTGCTCGGTGTGCTCGATCGCGATCAGTGTGCCGTCGTGCGAGAGGTCGCCGACGCCCGCGGACTCGCGGTGCCGGTAGATCTCCGCGGGGGCGGCGCCGTCCCCGCGCGCGAGGTGGATGGTCGTACCCTCCTCGTCGGTGGAGCGGCCGACCACCGCCGTACGCCCGTCGCGGCCGAGGGCGAGGCCCGCCGGGTAGGAGGGGTCGAGGCCCGGCACGGCCGCCTCGTCCGCCCCGCCCGCGAAGGGCTGGCGGCGCCAGACGCCGAACTCGTCGCCGTCCTTGTCGTCGAACCACCAGATCCAGTCGCCGTCGGGCGAGAGCACGCCGTCCGTCGTGCCGTTGGGCCGGTCGGTGACCTGGCGCTGGTCACCGGACGAGCGGTCCCAGGCGTACAGCTCGTACGTCCCCGTCGCGTTCGACACGAACAGGGAGCGGTCCGGGGCGTCCTCGGCCCAGTCGGGAAGGGACACCCTGGGCGCCCGGAACCGCTTCTCCCACTCGGGCATCTGCTCGCCCTGCGTCTGCCGCTCGTCCGCCTCGTCCGACGACTTGTCCGACCGAACGGACCCGTTGCTCTCAGTCATGGCCCCATACTGCCCCGACCTGCCGACAACGCGCAGACGGGATCCCCAGCCTGTGGACAACCTCGCCCGTCCACCCGCCGGCCCGCACGTTTTCCACAGCCCCGAAGCAGGTGCGCACCGGCCCGCCCCGTACCGTGGAAGGCGTGTACCGGTTTCTGCTGACGCCCCGATGGTGGGGGATCAACGTCTTCGTCGTCCTGGCCATCCCCTTCTGCATCTTCATGGGTTCCTGGCAGCTGGGCCGCTTCGAGGACCGGGTGCAGGACCACGAGACCGCGGCCACCCAGCACGAGGAGGCCCGCCGGGACGCGCCCCGCCCGCTGGACGAGCTGCTGCCGCTGGACAAGTCCACGGTCGGCAAGCAGACCACCGTCACCGGCCGGTACGACGACCAGCTGCTCGTCCCCGAGCGGAAGCTGGACGACCGGGAGGGCTACTACGTCCTCACGCTGCTGCGCACCGACGACGGCCGCGCGCTGCCGGTCGTACGCGGCTGGCTGCCGGGCGCACCCGACCCGGCGAAGGTCCCGGCCCCGCCCGTCGGCGAGGTCACCGTCACGGGAGCCCTCCAGGCCCCGGAGTCCCCGGGCGGCAACGGCGTCAGCGGACGCTCCGGATGGCCCGCCGGGCAGACCGGCTCGATCAGCGCGGCGACACTGCTGAACCTCGTGCCGTACGACGTGTACGACGCGTGGATCACGCTGAACAGCGGCGACTCCGGGATGCGGGCCGTGCCCGTCAGCGCGCCGCAGAACAGCGGCCTCGACCTGAAGGCGTTCCAGAACCTCGGCTACACCGCCGAGTGGTTCGCCTTCGTGGGCTTCGTGATCTTCATGTGGTTCCGGCTGCTGCGCCGCGAGGTCGAACTCGCCCGGGACGCGCAGCTGGGGCTGACGGTGGAGGAGGCGCAGGACGCCGAGACCGCGGAGGCCGACGCCGAGACCGCCGGGGAAGAGAGCGAGCGGGCGGCGCGGCCCAGCCCGTCCAACGCCTGAGAAGGCGCCCCTTACGACTCCGTGCCCGCCAGCACACCCGTCCAGTACACCGTGCCCACGCACGCGTGGGACACCGTGGCCGTGGCCGAACCGGATCCGCCCTCGGGGGTGTAGGTCACCGACACGCTTCCGTCCGCCGGTCCGTCCTCGCTGAGCAGCTGGGTCGTGGGACCGGCCTCGGCGCCGCCCGTGGAGGTGCCGCCCGCGGCAGTCGTGTCCCCGGTGGGCGAGGGGTCCGGCGAGGGTCCGCCGGTGCTGCCCCCGGTGGTGCCGCCGGTGGTCGGACAGGTCTCCGAGGGCACCCAGGCGAACTGCACCTCGTACCCGGAGGCCGGCGCCAGGGTCACTGCCCCGGTCTCCAGGGACGGGTCGGGCAGTCCGGCCGCGGCGTCGCCCGCCACATGCCGTGCCGTGCCGATCCTGGAGGCGTCCGCCGCTCCCTGCGAGGCGGTGGACACGTTGCCGGGGCCGGTGACGGTACAGCCGTCCGAGGAGACGTTGGTGACCCGGAACGAGCCGTAGACCACGCCCGCGGAGTCGGGTTCGGCGATGCTGGCGACGGCCGGTCCGAGCTGCTTGGGCGCACACGCCGGAACGTCGGCGGCGACGCTGGGCGAGGGTTCGGTCCCGGGCGCGGAGCCCGTGGCCGCGCCGCTCTCCTTGCCGTCGGGCGTCTCCTTGGGGCCGGTTCGGTCCTTGTCCTCGCCGGGGCCCTCGGAACCGGCGACACCACTCTGGCCGCCGGCCGGGTCCTTGCCCTGGGAGGCGCCGCCCTGGGCCTGCGAGGCGTGGCCCGCGACGGACGGGTCGGCGCCCGGGCCGGTGGAGTTGGAGACGTGTACGAGAGCGGGGACCGCGGTGCCCAGGAAGAGGGCGGCGGCGGCCACTCCGACGGCGGCCTGGCGCTTGCGGGCCCGCCGGGCGGGTACCGCGCGGCGCAGGTGTTCCAGGGTGCCGTCGCTCGGTTCGACGTCCTGGACGGCCTGCTGCAGCATCCGGCGCAGCGCCGCCTCGTCGGCGTCGGGCCCGTCCTGCCCTCGCGGGTCGGGGCCCTGGTCGGCGGGGCCGTGGTTCACAGTTCCGTTCCCAGATTCGTGCGTGTGGTTCTGCTGATCCCGCCCGGCGGTCGCGTCCGCCGGGTTCGCCGCGGCCGGTCCGTCCGGCGCGGGCCCCTCCCGGGGAACGGACCCTTCCTGCGGCGCGCCCTCTTCCCGCGGAGCGTGCCCGTTGCCGTCACTCATGCCGGTGCCTCCATGGCCACCCTGAGCGCCGCGATGCCGCGTGAACCGTACGCCTTCACCGAGCCGAGGGATATGCCGAGCGTCTCGGCGACCTGTGCCTCGGTCATGTCGGCGAAGTAGCGCAGGACCAGGACCTCGCGCTGGCGGCGCTGGAGTCCCTTCATCGCCTTGATCAGGGAGTCGCGCTCCAACTGGTCGTAGGCGCCCTCCTCCGCGCTCGCCATGTCCGGCATCGGCTTGGAGAGCAGCTTGAGGCCCAGGATGCGGCGGCGCAGCGCCGAACGCGACAGGTTGACGACGGTCTGGCGCAGATAGGCCAGGGTCTTCTCCGGGTCGCGGACGCGTTTGCGCGCGGAGTGCACGCGGATGAAGGCCTCTTGGACGACGTCCTCGCAGGAGGCGGTGTCGTCGAGGAGCAGGGCCGCAAGGCCGAGCAGCGACCGGTAGTGCGCCCGGTACGTCTCGGTGAGGTGGTCGACGGTGGTACCCGCCGCCACCGTGTCGTCGGCGCCGTCGCGCTGGTTCGAGATGCGGGCCGGCCGCGCTGCTGGCATCGGCGCGATCACCGGCATGCCACCGGCCGGACCGGCCACACGGGGACGGACTGACCGGCCGGGGGCCCGCACAGCGGGGCCACGCGTCGATGCGGTGAATTCGAGTACCTCTGCCACGCCTGTTGGACACGCCGACCCCCGTGAGGGTTGTACGGGCCGGGCGTCACGTTCCCGTGTCGGTCCGGTCTGTCGGGCAGCCGCCCGGCTGACGGTGCGTCATACGCCCTCATCGTCCGCTCATCCCCTATGTCCCATGTGAACGAGCGTCCCCACGCCCGCCCTCGGCGTCCCCACGCCGACCCACGCGTCTCCGCGCCCCGAATGGGTGACCGCAAAGACGCTCCCCGCCTTCCGCACGGTTGCGGAGGGCGGGGAGGAAATCCTCTGACGGCACAGGTGCCGGGTACAAGTAGTCCGGACCAACTTCCGGATCACATCTCGTCCACGGATCCTACAAAGGAAACCCGCGGTGGCCAGGGCTTTTCGCCCCTTGGATGGGGCCTGATGGGGGTTCAGGCGAACTCGGCGGCCACCAGCTCCGCGATCTGCGCGGTGTTCAGCGCGGCGCCCTTGCGCAGATTGTCCCCGCAGACGAAGAGTTCCAGCGCCGTCGGGTCGTCCAGCGCCCGCCGTACCCGCCCCACCCAGGTGGGGTCGGTGCCGACCACGTCGGCGGGGGTGGGGAACTCCCCCGCGGCCGGGTTGTCGAAGAGGACGACGCCGGGCGCGGTGGCCAGGATCTCCCGGGCCCGGTCGACGGTGACCTCGCCCTCGAAACGGGCGTGCACGGTCAGGGAATGGGTGGTGACCACGGGAACCCGTACACACGTCACCGCCACCGGAAGCTGCGGCAGCCCGAGGATCTTGCGGGACTCGTCCCGCACCTTCATCTCCTCCGACGACCAGCCGTCCTCGCGCAGCGACCCGGCCCACGGTACGACGTTCAGCGCGACCGGCTCCGGGAACGGCCCGGTGTCGTCGCCGACGGCCCGCCGCACGTCACCGGGGTGCGTCCCCAGCTCGGTACCGGCCACCAGGGACAGCTGCCGGCGCAGCGTGTCCACGCCGTCCCGGCCCGCGCCGCTGACCGCCTGGTACGAGGAGACGACCAGCTCGCGCAGCCCGAACTCGGCGTGCAGCGCGCCCGTCGCCACGATCATGGAGAGGGTCGTGCAGTTGGGGTTGGCGACGATGCCGCGCGGCCGCATCCGCAGCGCGTGCGGGTTGACCTCGGGCACGACGAGCGGCACGTCCGGGTCCATCCGGAACGCGCCGGAGTTGTCGACCACCACCACGCCCTTGGCGGCGGCGATCGGCGCCCACTGCGCGGCGACCTCGTCGGGGACGTCGAACATGGCGACGTCGACGCCGTCGAAGGCCTCCTCGGTGAGCGCGACGACCTCGACCTCCTCACCGCGCACGGCCAGCTTGCGGCCGGCCGAGCGCGGCGAGGCGATCAGGCGGATGTCGCCCCAGACGTCCGCGTGCTGGGACAGGATGGTGAGCATGACCGTGCCGACGGCTCCGGTCGCGCCCACGACGGCGAGCGTGGGCCGCCCGTCCCGTGCGGTGACGGACATCAGCGGCCGGTGCCCCCGTAGACGACTGCCTCATCGCTGTCGGAGTCGAGACCGAAGGCGGAGTGCACGGCGCGCACGGCCTCGTTCACGTCGTCCTTGCGGGTGACGACCGAGATGCGGATCTCGGAGGTCGAGATCAGTTCGATGTTCACCCCGGCGTCGGAGAGCGCCGTGAAGAAGTCGGCGGTGACGCCCGGGTGGCTCTTCATACCCGCGCCGACCAGCGAGATCTTGCCGATCTGGTCGTCGTAGCGCAGCGAGTCGAAGCCGATGCCGGCGCGGTTCTTCTCCAGCGCGTCGATGGCCTTGCGGCCCTCGGACTTCGGCAGGGTGAAGGAGATGTCCGTCAACCCCGTGGAGGCGGCGGACACGTTCTGCACGACCATGTCGATGTTGACCTGGGCGTCCGCGATCGCCCGGAAGATCGCGGCGGCCTCGCCCGGCTTGTCCGGCACGCCGACGACCGTGACCTTGGCCTCCGAGGTGTCGTGTGCGACTCCGGAGATGAGGGCCTGCTCCACCTGCTTTTCCCCTTGCTTGATCGGCTCGCTGCTGACCCACGTGCCCTGGAGTCCGCTGAAGCTGGACCGGACGTGGATCGGGATGTTGTACCGGCGGGCGTACTCCACGCAGCGGTGGAGGAGCACCTTGGAACCGCTGGCCGCGAGCTCCAGCATGTCCTCGAAGGAGATCCAGTCGATCTTCTTCGCCTTGCTGACCACGCGCGGGTCGGCGGTGAACACGCCGTCGACGTCGGTGTAGATCTCGCAGACGTCCGCGTCGAGCGCGGCGGCGAGGGCCACGGCCGTCGTGTCGGACCCGCCACGCCCGAGCGTGGTGATGTCCTTGCTGTCCTGGCTGACGCCCTGGAAGCCGGCCACGATGGCGACGTTGCCCTCGTCCACCGAGGTCTTGATGCGCCCCGGGGTCACGTCGATGATCCGGGCCTTGTTGTGGACCGAGTCGGTGATGACTCCGGCCTGGCTGCCGGTGAACGACTGGGCCTCGTGGCCCAGGTTTTTGATCGCCATGGCCAGCAGCGCCATGGAGATACGCTCTCCGGCAGTCAGCAGCATGTCGAGTTCACGCCCGGCAGGGATCGGGGAAACCTGCTCGGCGAGATCGATCAGCTCGTCCGTCGTGTCGCCCATCGCGGAAACGACGGCGACCACCTGGTTGCCGTTCTTCTTCGCTTCCACGATCCGCTTGGCGACGCGCTTGATGCCCTCGGCATCGGCTACGGAGGAGCCTCCGTACTTCTGCACGACAAGGCCCACGTGCGCTCCTCGCTCAATCCGTCTCTTTCCGCACGTACGTATATGTACTGCGGTCGGCTCATTTTACCGAGCGTCCGGGTTTCGCCCCTGCGGTATCGCATGGTGAGACCCGGGTACTCGCTCAGGCTGGCTCATGCCCAACCGGAGGCGCGTCACTCGGGAAAGTGCGGCGTGTCACACGTTCACAAGTGTCTTTCCGTTCCGTAAAGCCCGCACCTGCGGGGCGCACAACCCTTGGGGCGGGTGGTGAGTCTGAGGGCTGTGGCGCGCCGGTGCGCCACGCCCCGGGGAGGATCACCACCTTGTCTCACGCACGATCGTCCAGACATCGGCTCGCGACCGCCGTCGCCGCCGTCCTCGCCGTCACCGCCGGGATCACCGGCGCAGCCGTCGCGGCTCCGGACGCTTTGTCTCCGGGCGGGACGGCTCGGGCCGCCGGGACGCAGGCCCAGCCGGCAGCCGAGTCCGTCATCGCGTTCCCGACCGGCCACAGGATCGTCGGAGCCACGGCTTCGGGCTACCTGACGCTGGACAGCGCGACGGGCGGCCACTCGTGGGTGCGGGCGTCGGACGGCGCCGTGTCCGACCTGCCCTCCTCGGCCTCCGTCCTGGCCACCGGGTACGGCGATCTGGCCGCCGTGCACTCAGATCTCGTCCACATCGAGCTGCGGGACCTGGCGACCGGCCAGGAGGTCTTCCGCCTCCCTCTCGATCATGCCGCCGGTGTCCGTTACGCGGGTGCCGCGGGCCAGGCGGTCTTCAGTACGGATTCCAGGGCCACGGAGGCCCCCGGCCTGCGCATGCACACCAGGGGCGCCGCGTCCGTCGCGGTGACCGGCCTCCCGGCCGACGCGAGCGGACTCAGCGTCCGGCCGGGCACGTCCGCCCACGCCCTTGTCACCTACAGCACCGGTGCGTCCGTGCGGTACTGGGGCCTGATCGACCTCGCGACCGGTGCCGTGACCGAAACCGGCCGGTCGACCCGGCCCGCGGGCACCGGGGACATCGCCGTCTCCGCCACGTACGTGGCCTGGGTCGACGGCGGTGGGGGCGAGATTCCGCCGAGCGTGGTGGTCCGTACCCGTGCCACCGGGGAGACCCAGCGGGTCCCGCTCATGACCGTGCGCACACCCCAGATCGAGATCGGGCTCCAGGGCGACCACCTCGTGTTCGGTGAGCGTTTCGGGCTCACCGCCGACTGGCCGAGCTCGCTCCACGCCCCGGTGGCCCACGACCTGAAGCGCAAGGTGGACACCAAGCTCCTGGACCACTTCACCTCCGCCGAGGCCTCCCCCGACGGCACGCTCTACCTCCGCGGCGGCACCGTCGCCGAAGGCGAGGGGCTCTACCGCTTCTCGCCCGGCGTGAACGGCGGGGAACCCACGACGACCCTCGTGGCGCGCACCGGAGAGCCGACGAAGCTCACCCTGGCCGGCCACAACGTCCCCGACGTTGTGGACCTCAGCCGCGACTCCGGCCTCTTCGATTTCCGGTGGACACTCTCCAGGAACAATGTGGAGGGGAGGGTGACCCTGCGCCACATCCGTACCCGCGAGACCACCACGGTGGGGATATCCGACACCTCGTCGCCGGATTTCGGCTTCGTCTGGTCGGGCGACCTCGGCTCCGAGCCGATCAGCGCCCCCAACGGCGACTACACGTGGGAGATCTCGGCCCGGCCGATCAACGGCATCGGCCCGGCGCTGACCGAGACCGGTACGTTCAGGGTCGTCCGCTCGGCCGCCGCGCCGCACGACTTCACCGACAACGGCAGCCCCGACCTCCTGGCACGGGACGCTTCGGGCCGCATGTGGCGCTCGGACTCCTACCTCGAACGCCTCGACGGGGAGGGCAAGCTGATCTCCGGCACCGACGTACTCGTCGGCGGCGGCTGGAACACCTACGACCGTACTGAGGCCACCGGTGACATCGGTGGCGCGGCCACCGGTGACCTCGTCGCCCGCGACAAGGAGGGCGTGCTCTGGCTCTACCTCGGCAACGGTGACGGCACCTTCGCCACCCGCAGCCGCGTCGGCGGAGGCTGGGGCGTCTACGACGAGATCGCCGCGGGAAGCGACGTCACCAACGACGGCAAGGCCGACCTGCTGGCCACCGACAAGGACGGCACCCTGTGGCTCTACAAGGGCACCGGTGACTGGCGCGCGCCCTTCGCCGGGCGGATCAAGGCGGGTACGGGCTACGGCGTCTACAACCAGATCACCGCGACGGGCGACATCGGCGGCGCCGAGACCGGGGACCTGATTGCCCGCGACACCTCCGGTGTCCTCTGGCTCCACCTCGGCAAGGGCGACGGCACCTTCGCCGCCCGCACCCGGATCGGCGGCGGCTGGGACGCGTACGGCGACACCGTGGGCATCGGCGACGCCAACCACGACGGGCACCCCGATCTGTACGCCGGCGGAACCTACGCCGAGCAGTACTTCTACCCGGGCACCGGCGACTGGCGCGCGCCCTTCGCGGGCCGCCAGGCCACCACCTTCTTCGCGACCCGGCCGGACCCCACGGCGCTTTCCTGACGCGTGCCGTCCGGCCCGGGCTCGCTTCCGGGCCGGACGGCGGCGCTCACGGGCACTCCACGTGGATCCGCTCCCGGCCCGCGCAGGCGGCCAGGGCGCGGATGTCGCCCAGGTCGTCCGTGAGGATGGGGGCGTCGTCGTAGGCGATGGAGGCGAGGACGACGGTGGCGTCGATGACGTCGGAGGTCTTGTTCCGGTGGCAGAGCACGGCTGCCGCCTTCGCCCCGGACTCCGTCAACGGAGTCACCCGGCAGCCGCTCAGCGTCCGGTGCAGCATCGCCGCCGAAGCACGCCCGTCCCAGCACTGCGCCAGCACACCCGCCGGGACCAGTGGGATGTGCCCGCCCAGCAGCAACGCCTTGTGGCGACCGAGAAACCGCCGGTCGTTCTTCGCGGCGGCGATCAGCGCGCCGCTGTCGTAGACCACGTGACTCATGCGGTGCGCCGTTCCTCACCGGATCGCCCGAAGAGGCCCGCCACCCGGGCGTCCGCCTCGGCCGTCTCCTCCTCGGAGAACGGCCCGTACTCCGTCTCGTAGTCCGCCATCGCCCGCAGGCCCGCGCGGATCAGGCGGCGGTCGTCCAGGTACTGCTCCAGGGCTCGGCTGATCACCGAGGAGATCTGCTCGTCCTCGGCGGCGGCGAACTGCCGCAGCGCCTTCCCGAGCTCGGCATCGATGCTCACGCTGAACTTCACCTTCTCTGCCATATTACGAATGCAATCCGGTCGCTTCAGGGGTTCCAGCGCCTGGGCACGCGGAGGAAGGTGTCGGGCACGAAGCGGGGCCCCTCCTCCGGCTCGCCGTCCGCGGCAAGGCACTCCTCGCAGACGCCGCGGTCGAGCTTCACGGTGCGTTCGTCCTGCTCACAGATCCCGCAGACCATGAGCACGCGGGTCACCTTGGCGCGGGGCGTGCGCTGCTTCGGGGGCATCTTCGACTCCAGTCGTCGGCGGGCGAGGCCGCCCGGGTTGCTGACAGTGGGTGGGAGCCCTTCGGTCAGGGCTCGGGTGATGTCCTTCGGCGTCGCACCGCGCGACAGCCACTCCTGGGCTAGGGGTTCGAGAGAGCCGCAGTCGCCGTCGCTGAGCGCCATACGCGGCTCGGCGGTGCGCAGTGCGCTGAGGGTGCGGTAGGCGACGCCGACCGGCTCGGATTCGGGTTCGGGGGCGGATTCCGGCCCGGACTCGGGCTCGGTCGCGTCCGGTACGGGGGCGGCCGTCGCCTCTTCGACCCGGGCCAGGCCCGGCTGGTGGTCCCAGGTCACGTCCTTGCCGTGCCGCTCCCGCGCGAACTCCGCCCACCACTCCGCCGACCTGCGCGTACGCGACCAGTACGTCCGCGTGACCCACCGCATGGTGTTGTCCTCGACGGTGATGTGTTCCTTGATCCAGCGCAAGTGGCCGGCCTGGGTGATGCGGCCCAGCGACGTGCGCACCGCCTGCTGGCCGTGGCGCGGATGCTCAGCGGCGAGCACCTTGTGGCCCATCGCGTGGCCGGTCTCCAGGTGGTCGACGAAGACCGCGATCTCGGCGTCCCGGGGGTTCAGGTGTGCGAAGTCCGGGTCTGCGACCGGGTTTTCGTCACCTGCGAGGCGTTTTCCGTAGCCCGGATTGGCCATGGGGTGGGACGAGGAGGGGAGGGCGGGACTAGGGTTGGCGTAAGCCACCATCGAAGGTTCCGTTCGATGCGTCGGTCAGGCCCCGGACTGGTGTTGGTAGCACCGCCGGGGCCGACATATTCACTGGGCGATTGCCGCGAACCTAGAGCCGTTTCACGCAACGGCGCAAGCCGATCACGCAACGTCACCCTTTCGAGGTATGGCGGCTCAACTCAGCTACAGAATTGGTTGGTTGGGAGTTTCAACCAGACCAGAAAACCCAGGGGAAGAGCTCGGGTCCCGGGGCTCAAGCTCCGGGCTGAACTGCGGCGATGAATGCCGACCAGGACGAGCGCGAGACCTGGAACTCGGGGCCGGAAGCGGCCGACTTGGAGTCGCGGATGTGGATGGCGTCGTCGTGGGCGACCTCGACGCAGTTCCCGCCCTCGTTGTCGCTGTAGCTCGATTTGAACCACTTCAACTGGTCACTCACGGCTGATCCACCATCCGCTCGATGAGGCGGGCCGTCTCGTCGGGGTCGAGGGCCCGCGTGCGGATCATGCTTAGCCGCTCGGTCACGCGGCTGACAACACCCGGATCGGCCGAAAGTTCGCTGGCAAACGCGCCTTCCATGAAGGCCAGCCGCTCGTGGTCCAAGCCCTCCAGGAGCACCATGGGGCCCATCAGCGCGTCACTGAAGGCACGCTCGAAGGGCAATACCTGCACCACCACGTTGCGCAGTCGCGAAACCTCCAGCAGGCGTTGCAGCTGCGCCTTGTCGGCCAAGGGGCTCCGCAGAACCGCCTCATAGAGCACGAAGCTCAGCCCTACCGGCGGCTTCCGGCCGGTGAGGATCGTCTGGCGCTCCATCCGGGCGGCGACCCGCTCCTCCACCGTCTCCTCGTCCAGGGGCGGGATGCGGTTGTCGATGAGCGCCTTCGCGTAGGTCCGCGTCTGCAACAGGCCCGGCACCAGTGCGACTTCGTACGTCCACAGGCTCGTCGCCTCACGCTCCCGCTCGATGAAGTCCACCGCCCGCGCGGAGTACCGCTCCCTGCGGACGTACTCCTTCGCCGCGCTCAGCATGCCCTGGGCGCCGCAGAGTTCGTCCGCGATGTCGAGGAGGCGGGGTGACGGCATCCGTACGCCGCGCTCCATGGACGAGATGGTCTCGGGGGCGTAGTTGGCGGCTGCCGCCAGGGCCTCGCGGCTGACGTTGGCGAGGGTGCGCCAGCGTCTGATCTGGTTGCCGCTGTAGCACCAGGCCGCGGGTGGCCGGGAGTTGTCGTTCGGTACCGGCACAGCGCCCACCTCCGGCTGGTCGTCGGCTACCGAGCGTAGCTTCGTCGTCGGCGGCGTGTGACCGTGACGTCAGTTTCCGGTGGAGGCCGAGCCGATGTCACCGCCTGCGGCGATCGATCCCCTGCCGGAGGCGTTCACGCCGCCGTTCGGGGGTGTGGACGAAGGGGGCGGTGTCGGGGAGGGCGGCGGCGGTGCGGTCGTACCGCCCGTGGACGCGGTACCGATGTTGCCGCCCGCGGCGATCGCGCCGTCGCCGGAGGCGGTGGTCCCGGGGGTGGGAGACGGGCTGGACGTACCTCCGAACTGGCCGAACAGGGCGAGAGCCAAGCCGGCCAGCCCGGCAATCGCGCCGGTCACGCTCGCAGCCTGGTCCGCGCGGCCCAAGTCCACGAAGGCGACCACCACAAGGGTGATCGCACCCGCCCCGCACAGTCCGACTCCACTCCAGAGCAGTGGCTTTGAGGTCATTTCGTTCCCTTCTCAGGATCAGCCTCCGTGGTCAATGCCTCAAGCAGGACCGCCTCCAGGGAATCGATCGCCCTGCGCCTCTCCTCACCGTCGCCAGTGGCAATGCCCTTCGTGAGATGGCGGAAGCCGGAGATCGCATCGGCACCGACGGCGGCGTCCTTTGTCGCCACGGACAGAGAGATCAGCAACATGCGCGCCAAGAAGCCCACGGAGGATCCAGCGCCCAGGTGACGATCGGCCTCCGCCGCGGCTTGCCGCCCGTGCAGCAGTGCGGCGGCGTGGTCGTCGGCGCCCATGTACATCTGTGCCAGATTGACGCGGGCCGTGATGGTGTCGCGATGTTCCCGTCCGAGCACCGCCTCGCAGTCGGCGAGGTAGCGCGTGGCCTCCGCAATCGACTCCGTGGCCCAGGCTCGCACCGCTGCGGGATCGAGTTCGTTCTGCAGACGCTCGATGGCGGCCCGGATGGCCGCCACGTTCAGGCCCGAGTCCGCGTCCAAGGTGGTGTACGCCGGAGCGGCGAACGACCTGCCCACCTTGCTCGTCAACTGGGCCCGCAGGGCGCGTGCGTCGAGCGTAAGCGGGTGTCGCGCACCCAGTGCCTGTACGCAGTCACGCATCAGCGGCTCCACGAGCCGCGCCACGGTGTCCAGGTCCCCCTGCCTCGCGACGATCATCAGCCCGCCCCATCGGGCCTCCAGTGTGTCGACGTGGTCCGGCCCCAGTACCCGCGCACGCATCTCCACGACGGCGTCGATGTTTCGCTGGGCCCGTCTGATGTCGCCTTCCTCAAGGTAGGAGGCGGTCAGCTCGTAGTGTGCGGTGATCGCATCAGGATGCTGTTTCCCCAAAACCCGTTCACACAAGGCGACATGGTGGAGCGCCTGTTCCACCGGGAGCGGCTCCATGCCCATCAGCCGGTTGCGCGCCACAAGGGACTGCGGATGATCGGCGCCGAGGAGCCGGCGAGTCCCGGACTCCCCCCGCCGGAGCAGTGCCGTCGCCCTGTCCGGCAAGTCCTGGTTGACGGCGAACTCCCCTGCTTCGCCGAACACCCGTGCCAGGGTCACGGTGCCCCCGTCCGGCGGGATGTGGGCCGCGAGCGCTTCCACATGCGGCAGCAGTGTGCGCCAGAGGGGCCAGTGGACAGGGTCCCGGCCATCGTCCGGTACCAATTCCGCCAGGCGCTCCGCAGCAAGGTCACGCGCGCCGGAGACGGCTTCCGCCTGGCGGTGCGGGTCCTCCGGGTCCGGTGTGCGGGAGACGGCCTGGACCAGGCGGTGGACGGAGAGGGTGGTCGTGCCGTGCAGGGTGACCATGCTGTGTGCCGACAGGCGGCCGATCGCGCCGCGTACGGCGGGCGGGGTGCCCAGGCCGTCCAGGAGGGAGCGCGGGATGTCGTCGGGCGCGAACCACGAGACGGTCAGGAGGATCGTGACGGCCAGCGGATCGTCGGCCAGACGGTCCAGGGTCACGTGCCAGACCCGGGCCACGGTGCGCTGCATGTCACCGCCTTCGACGGCGGCCGTGTACATGTCGGCCGGATACTCGGCGAGCAGGGCCAGGTACTCGTCGGCGGCGGTGCCGGTCTCCAGGCAGTAGGCCGCCGCCTGTTCGACCGCGAGCGGCAGACAGCCCAGCTCGGAACAGACGGCCGGTATGCCGTCCCCCGCGTCGGGGGCGATCCGGCCGAAGAGGTCGGCGGCCTCGTCGGGTTCCAGCGTGTCCAGGGAGATCCGCTCTGCCACGCCGTGCCAGCCCGTGGATCTTCTGCTGGTGATGAGGAAGCGGCCGGCCGGCACGGCGGCCAGCAGGGGTTTCACGTCGGCCGGATCGGCCACGTTGTCGAGGACGAGCAGCCAGTCCCTGTGGGTGGTGAGCCACTGGAGGGCCCAGTCGCGGAGCTGTCCCTGCTGCATGTAGCCCGCGAGGGCGGGCGCGACGGCGGTCGCCAGGGCGCAGAGCCCGGCGTCCAGCGTGGCCGGGCTGTCGCCCGACAGCCACCACACCGGCGAGTGCCGAGCGTGCTCCGAGGCCCAGTAGGCCGCCAGCGTGGACTTGCCGACGCCGCCCAGTCCGTGCACCACGTGCGCGAGCGGACCGTCCCCGGCTTCCGTCGCCGCCCGCAGCTGGTCCAGCTCCCGTGTCCTGCCCACGAACAACCGTGGACGCTCGGGAAGGTTGGTCAGGCCCTGAGGCGCTTCGACGTACGCCGCGAGCGGAACGCTGTCCGGCGCGACGGCGGCCAGGTGCGTGTGATGCTCGACGACGTTCTGCGTCCCGATCGCGCCCGGCGCCGTGACCGCCGTACCGATGTCCCGGCCCGCTGCGACCGATTCGTCCCCCGACGCGGCCACGTCCGGCCGCCGATCGATCCCACCACTCATACGTCACATCATGACGTCCCGGGCCCCAACCGTCAGGGGACTGCGCAGACTTGGGTCAGGACCGGTCCCGTTACTTGACCGGCCGCAGCCCCAGCGGCCCCGCGATCTCCTCCACCATGACCCGGCCGGCCTCCGTTTCCAGGGTTTCGTCGCCGAGGTCCTCGTCGGTGTCCAGGCCGTCGAGGGCGGCCAGGGGCTGGTTGAGGCGGACGTGGGCGACGACCGACTGGAGGGCGCGCAGGGTGGCGGAGGCGGTGGAGCCCCAGTTGGAGAAGTAGGAGAACTGCCACCACCACAGGGCCTCCGTGGTGCGGCCGGCCTTGTAGTGGACCATGCCGTGGCGGAGATCGGTGATGACGTCGGTGAGGTCGTCGGAGATGCGGGCCGGGACCGGGGCCTTGCGCGGCTCGTAGGGGTCGAAGACCTCGGAGTAGACGTCGATGGGGTCGAGGATGCGGGCGAGGTTCTCGCGGAGGTCGTCGACGTCGAGTTCCGGGCCCGGGTCGGGCTCGTAGCGCTCGTCGGGGACGATGTCCTCGTGGGCGCCCAGGCGGCCGCCGGCCAGCATGAGCTGGGAGACCTCCAGGAGGAGGAAGGGGACGGCCGAGTCCGGTTCGTCGCCCTTGGCCACTTCCGTGACCGCGACCAGGAAGCTTTCGATCTGGTCCGCGATCTGGACCGCGAAGTCGTCGGGGTTCTGGTCGGTCGCGTGCAGCGTGGCGTCAGACATCTAGGAGTCGTCTCCCCTCGAAGGCGCGGCCGAGGGTCACCTCGTCCGCGTATTCCAGATCCCCACCCACCGGGAGGCCGCTGGCCAGGCGGGTGACCTTGAGGCCCATCGGTTTGATCATGCGGGCGAGGTACGTGGCCGTGGCCTCGCCCTCCAGATTCGGGTCCGTGGCCAGGATCAGTTCCGTGACCGTGCCGTCCGCCAGGCGGGCCAGCAGTTCACGGATGCGGAGGTCGTCGGGGCCGACCCCGTCGATCGGGCTGATCGCGCCACCGAGCACGTGGTAGCGCCCGCGGAACTCACGGGTGCGCTCGATGGCGACGACGTCCTTCGGTTCCTCCACCACGCAGATCACGGCGGGGTCGCGCCGGGCGTCGCGGCAGATGTTGCACTGCTCCTCCTGCGCCACGTTCCCGCAGGTCGCGCAGAAGCGGACCTTGGCCTTCACTTCCATGAGGGCCTGGGCGAGCCGTCGTACGTCGGTCGGTTCCGCCTGGAGGACGTGGAAGGCGATCCGCTGCGCGCTCTTGGGCCCGACGCCGGGCAGGCGCCCGAGCTCGTCGATGAGGTCCTGGACCACGCCTTCGTACAACGGACTGCCGTCCTTCCTGAGGTTCCTGCACTACGTACGGTAGACGGCTTCCGCCGGTCTGAGAAAGGCGAACTCAGAAAGGCAGGCCGGGGATGCCGCTGCCGCCGCCCATGCCCTGGGCGAGGGGGCCGAGCTTCTCCTGCTGGAGGGTCTGCGCGTTCTCGTTGGCCGCCTGGACCGCGGCGACGACCAGGTCGGCGAGGGTCTCGGTGTCCTCCGGGTCCACCGCCTTCGGGTCGATCACGAGGCCGCGCAGCTCGCCGGAGCCGGTGACCGTCGCCTTCACCAGGCCGCCGCCCGCCTGGCCCTCGACCTCGGTCTGTGCCAGTTCCTCCTGGGCCCGGGCGAGGTCCTGCTGCATCTTCTGGGCCTGCTGGAGCAACTGCTGCATGTTGGGCTGGCCACCACCGGGGATCACGTTCAGCTCCTGTCACTACGGCTCGTCGCGGATTTTTCCCGTTCGGCACGAGCCTACGTGGTCCGGGGGGCCCTCGCCCCAGCACTCTTTCGGGTGATGTCGCCCCAGTCCTATACCTGATCACGGCCCTCTTCTGGGCGGCAAGACGGCGGAACCCACGGCTTCGCCACCCATTGGGCGGTAGGAAGGGTTCCGAGCAGGAGCGGACGGTGAGCAGTAGGGAGTGCCGGGTGGGTCAGCCGGAGAGGCAGCCCGAGGGGCCGCCGCAGGACGGGCGGGGCGAGCAGGGGGCGGCCGGGGCGCGGCCGGGCGACCTGGCCGGACGGGCGTTTCCGCTCGGCGACTGGGCGCTGCCCGCCGACCGGCTGGACGAGCTGTACCGGTGGGTGGAGAGGGGGGCGCTGGACACTGCGGCCTGGTATCTGGCCGACCGGGTGTGGAAGCGGCGGGGCGCCGTGCTGCTGCGGGGCGGGGCGGCGGTGGGGGCGGTCGCCGGGGCGGCGCTGCCGCTGCTCGACATGTCCGGGCTGGTGGGCGGGGCGGCCCCCTGGGGGTATCTCGCACTGCTGGTCGCGGTGGCCTGCGTGGCCGCGGACCGGTACTTCGGGGTCACGTCCGGGTGGATGCGGGACGTGGCCACGGCGCAGGCGGTGCAGCGGCGGCTCCAGGCGCTCCAGTTCGACTGGGCGTCGGAGAGCGTGCGGGAGGTGCTGGGGCCGGCGGACGGGACGGCCGGCGAGGCGGCCGAGCGGTGCCTGCTGGTCCTCCGGCGGTTCTCGGACGACGTGACGGAGCTGGTGCGGGCGGAGACGGCGGACTGGATGGTGGACTTCCGGTCCGGGGCGGCACCGCTGGGGCTGCAGTCGGGGGTGGGTGGCGGGATGGCGGGCGGCCGGCCCTCGGAGGCGGGGGTGGCCGGGCCGGGGCGGTTCTCGGCGCCTGCGAACGGGGCTCGGCCGAACATGCCTCGGCAGCGGCCGCCGGAGCCGCGGTGACGTGCCGCTGGGTTCGCGGTGACGTGGCGCTGGGTTCGCGCGTGAGGTTGGTGTGGTGAGGTCGGCCGGGGAGTGACCGGCGCTGTGGTGGGCCGGGGGTGGGTGTCGCGGGCCGGCGCTGGCCGGGTGCCGCTGCGCCCACCCGTGCCGCCCCAGCGGCACGACTGCCCGCAGCTGGGTGGGGGCTACTGGCGGGTGTACGTCAGGGTTTCGCCCGTGGCCGTGTTCGTGCGTTGCAGGGTGCCGTTCGGCAGGAGGGCGACCTCCGTGGGGGCGCCCGGGGTGCAGGTGGTGGACGGGCCCGTGGTCACCGTGGAGGGGCCGACCGTCACGGGGCCGTCGGGGCCCGGGGTGTCGGTCAGGTCGGCCTCGAAGACGCAGTGGTAGGTGCCGTTGCCCGCGGGGCCGTCGGCGACGAGGGACAGGACCGTGTCTCCCACCTCGCCCTGCCGGATGGTCAGCGTGCGGGTGTGGACGCCGGAGGCGTTGTCGATGGTGGTGGCCCACGTGCCCAGGTACGCCGTCGGGATCGTGCCGTCCCGGGTCGGCTGGTCCGCGTCGACGGTGGGAGCCGACCCGTCCGTGTTCCGGGACGCGGTGACCGTCGGCGTGGGCGTGGGACCGCCGTCGGCCCGGTCGTCGCCGCCCCCGCTCATCAGGGCGTAGACCGAGCCGCCGGCGCCTAGCGCGACGACCAGGGCGACGGCGATCAGCAGCGCGGTGGAGCGGCCGCTCCGGGGCGGGTCGTAGGGCGGGCCGTACGGCGGCGGGGGCCCGTAGGGCGGGGTCGGGCCGCCGCCGTACGGCTGCGGGTGGCCGGAGGGCGGGGTCGGGCCGCCGCCGCCGTACGGCTGCGGGTGGCCGGAGGGCGGCGGCGCGTTCCAGGCCGGGGCCGGGACGGCGTACCCGTGGGCGGGCGGGGGTGTGGTGGAGGGCGGGGTCTGGCCCGCGACCAGCGTGGGGAGGTGGTTCAGCGGGGCTCCCCCGCCTGCGCCGCCGCCCGGCTCGCGCGGTGGCGGGGGTCCCGCCACGGGGGTCTGCGGGAGCGGGGACGTGCCGCCCGGCGGCTCCGGGTTCTCCGTGTCCAGCAGCCGTACGGCGTGCCGGCCGAGCTGGGCGACCAGGGCGCCGGGCAGCCACGGGTCGCGGGAACGGCCGTCGGTGACCGTGTCCTGCGCGCCCGTGCGCTCCAGGACCTCGGCGAGGACGGGGCGCGCGGCGGGGTCCTTCTTCAGGCAGTCGCGCACCAGGTCGGCGATGCCCTCGGGCACACCGTCCAGGTCGGGCTCCTCCTGCGCGATGCGGAACATCAGGGCGTGCACGCCGCTGTTGGCGGTGCCGAAGGGCAGCGCGCCGGTGGCGGCGTAGGCGAGGACGGAGCCGAGGCAGAAGACGTCGCAGGCGGGCGTGATCCGGTCGCCGCGCACCTGCTCCGGCGCCATGAAACCGGGCGAGCCGACGAGCGCCCCGGTGCGGGTGAGTCCGCCGTCGGTGACCGTCTGGAGGGCCCGCGCGATGCCGAAGTCGATGACGCGGGGCCCGTCGATGGTGACGAGCACGTTGGACGGCTTGAGGTCGCGGTGGACGATCCCGGCGGCGTGGATGTCCTGGAGGGCGTGCGCGAGACCGGCTCCCAGGATGCGGACCGACCGCTCGGGCAGCGCGCCGTGGTCGTGCCCGACGACCTGCTGGAGGCTGGGGCCCGCCACGTACCCGGTGGCCAGCCACGGCACGGCGGCCTCGGTGTCGGCGTCCAGCACGGGTGCGGTCCAGTGGCCGCCGACCCGACGGGCGGCCGCGACCTCCTGCCGGAAGCGCTCCCGGAACTCCTCCAGCGCGGCCAGCTCCTCGCGGACCAGTTTCACGGCGACCGTGCGCCCCCGGTCCGAGCGGGCCAGATAGACGTGGCCCATACCGCCCGCGCCCAGCCGCCCCAGCAGCCGGTACGCCCCGATGCTCCCCCGGTGCCGAACGCCTGGGGGGACCCCCATCGGATCCCCGTCCCCCAGCTCGTGCATGTCGCCGCCGCCTTCCCCCCGAACGTGCGCAACAGAGCGAGGATAGTGCGGGCGCCCCCTCCGAGGAGGGGGTCTTGTCCGAGGGGGTCCTATCCGTGACCGGGGGCCCGCACGTCGACAACCTGTCGTGGAAAGCCCCGGACCGCAGACAGGACGCCGATTCCGTTTCCGCATCGCGGACATCTACGCTCGGCCGCATGACTCCTGAGCCACACCTCCAGGCCGGCGCCGCCGTGAAGGCCGCGGACCGCGCGCACGTCTTCCACTCCTGGTCCGCCCAGGAGCTCATCGACCCGCTCGCCGTCGCCGGCGCCGAGGGATCGTACTTCTGGGACTACGAGGGCAAGCGCTACCTCGACCTCGCCAGCGGACTCGTCTACACCAACATCGGCTACCAGCACCCCAAGGTCGTCGCCGCGATCCAGGAGCAGGCGGCGAGGATGACGACGTTCGCGCCCGCGTTCGCCGTCGAGGCGCGCTCGGAGGCGGCCCGGCTGATCGCCGAGCGGACGCCCGGCGACCTGGACAAGATCTTCTTCACCAACGGCGGCGCCGACGCCGTCGAGCACGCCGTGCGCATGGCGCGGCTGCACACCGGGCGGCCGAAGGTGCTGTCGGCCTACCGCTCGTACCACGGCGGCACCCAGCAGGCGATCAACCTCACCGGCGACCCGCGCCGCTGGGCCTCCGACAGCGGCACCGCGGGTGTCGTGCACTTCTGGGGCCCCTTCCTGTACCGCTCGCGCTTCTACGCCGAGACCGAGGAGCAGGAGTGCGCGCGGGCGCTGGAGCACCTGGAGACGACGATCGCCTTCGAGGGCCCGGCGTCCGTCGCCGCGATCGTCCTGGAGACGGTCCCGGGCACGGCGGGGATCATGATGCCGCCGGCCGGTTACCTCGCCGGGGTCCGCGAGATCTGCGACAAGTACGGCATCGTCTTCGTGCTGGACGAGGTCATGGCCGGGTTCGGGCGGACCGGTACGTGGTTCGCGGCCGACCTGTACGACGTCGTGCCCGACCTGATGACCTTCGCCAAGGGCGTGAACTCGGGGTACGTGCCGCTGGGCGGTGTCGCCATCTCCGCGAAGATCGCCGAGACGTTCGCCGAGCGCCCCTACCCGGGCGGCCTGACCTACTCCGGGCACCCGCTGGCCTGCGCCGCCGCCGTCGCCACGATCAACGTGATGGCGGAGGAGGGCATCGTCGAACACGCGGCGCGGCTCGGTGCCGAGGTCGTCGAGCCGGCCCTGCGGGAGCTGGCCGAACGGCACCCCAGCGTGGGCGACGTGCGCGGCACCGGCATGTTCTGGGCGCTGGACCTGGTGAAGAACCGGCAGACCCGGGAGCCCCTGGTGCCCTACAACGCGACCGGACAGGCGGCCACCCCGATGTCCGCGTTCGCCGCCTCCGCCAAGTCCCACGGCGTGTGGCCGTTCGTGAACATGAACCGCACGCACGTCGTGCCGCCGTGCAACATCTCGGAGGCCGAGCTGAAGGAGGGCCTGGAGGTCCTGGACACGGCGCTGTCCGTGGCGGACGAGTACACCGGGTAGCGACAGGAGTACACCGTGGAGTCCCTGCCCGCTTGCGGGCAGGGAGGGGGCGTCGGCGCGTATGGTGGCGTGCTCGTACACCGTAGACATGTGTGCGAGCCCGCACGCCCCGCCCGCGACGAGGAGACCGCCCGCCCATGCCCGGCCCCAGCGGCACCGGTGCCGTCACGCGCAGCACCCTGCGGCAGCAGATCGCCGACGCGCTCCGCGACGAGGTGCTGGCCGGCAGGCTCCAGCCGGGGCAGGAGTTCACCGTCAAGGAGATCGCCGAGCAGTACGGGGTGTCCGCGACGCCCGTGCGCGAGGCCCTGGTCGACCTGTCCGCACAGGGGCTCCTGGACGCCGACCACCACCGGGGCTTCCGGGTGCACGAGTACTCGGTCGACGACTTCCGCGGCATGGTCGAGGCCCGCAACCTGGTGACCGACGGGATGTTCCTGTCCCTCGCCGGGGACCTGGAGGCCGGCCCGGACCCGGACGACCCGCGCGTCGCCGCCGCCCTCGCCGGAGTGCGGCGCCGGGGCGAGGAGGCCCAGCGCGCCGCCGCGGCCGGCGAACTGACCGTCCTCATCGGCTACGACCTGCGGTTCTGGCGCGAGCTGGCCATCCTCTTCGGCAACGCCTACCTCTCCGACTTCCTGCACCGGCTGCGCGTGCAGTCCTGGGTGTGCACGGTGCAGCACCTGCGCCGGCTCAGCGAGCTGCGCGGCGCGCTGTGGTCCGGGCACACCGAGCTGGTCGACGCCCTCGCCCGCCGCGACGTGCCGGGCGCGCGGTCGCTGGTGCACGCGTACAACGCCCACTCGCTCGCGCTGATCGAACGGCTCGCCCGGGACGACCTGGGGACCGGGCGGGGGATGACCAACGGCTGAGGTGTCGTGGTCGGGCGCCAGATGGGTATGGGACCTGCACGCGACACGCACCGACTACCCTTTCCTGACCCGCTGTGCTGTGTGAGGAGTCCTCTTTTGGCCTGTGACCTGTGGCTGGTACCGCTCGTCGACGTCTTGTGCCACACGCCGGACAACCCGTTCGCCGAAGAACTCGCGCAATACGACAAGGTGCTCGCCGAGGCCGGGCTGCCGCCGGTGCCGGTGTACCAGTACATGCCGGGACTCACCGGCGAGGTCGGGCCGGTGGCAGGCTTCGACTACGACGCGCTGCACTTCCTGCGCCGGGCACACCTGCTCCAGGTGTGCGGGCTGCCGGTGACCCCGGTGGACGAACTCGGCGGTGACTACGAGCAGTTGCTGGAGATGTTCGAGTCGACGGCCCAGCAGTCGCACCTGGTCTGGCACTACGACCACGCGGGCGCCTACGTCCCGGTCGACTTCCCGCACCCGCTCGCCAACGACGAACTCCTCGCGGGCGGCGGCCCCTTGGGCTCCTCGCACGCCCTGCTGCGGGAGCTGGAGTCCGTCGCCCCGGCCCTCGGCATCGACCCCGCCAACCCCCCGGCGCCGCCGCAGCCGCCGCTCGCGCCGACGGAGCTGGAGGAGCCGGCCGTGCCCGCGCCCTACGACTCCAGTCCCTTCGCCCGGGAGCGACACGTGTGGCTGGGCCTGCACGCGGCGGCCACGCGGAGCCTGGCGCAGGGGTCGATGATCGTCTTCAGCTGACCGGGGCCGTCCGGCGCCGGTCAGCCGAGCTGGGAGAGGCCCTTGCGCAGATCGTCGGCGTTCATGATCGGAGACACCTCGACCTCGGCGTTCAGCTCGGTGAAGAACGGCTCGCCGGTGGACGGCAGCTCCGAGCTGTCCTGCATGTCGAAGACCATCAGGGCCGTCCGCCGACCGCCCAGGGGGCCGAAGTAGGCGGCCTCCGGCTTGACGTGGTCGAGCGTCCGGCTGATCAGCTCGGGCAGCTTTCCGCTGCGGAGCGCCTCGTTCGCCTTCTCCGTGTCCAGCGTCGCCTTGAGCAGCACGCGCATCGCACTCACCTTCTTCTACCGACGCGACGTGTACGAACCCAGCGTGCACGAACTCAGCGTGTACGCCCTCAGCTTACGCCCGTGATGTCCAGTTCGTTCAGGCGTTCCGGTTCCGCGATCACGTCGATGCCGGTGATGCGGTCGTCGTCCGCGAAGGTGAAGCGGAGGACCACGCCCAGCCGGCCGTGTGCGGCGGTCGCGATGCCGGCCAGGCCGTCGACGAGGACGACGGCGGCGGACCGCGCCCTGGCCATCGAGGCCATCGCTCCCCTGGCCACCGGCTCCATGCCGGACATGGTGACGGGCTCGGCCGTCGGGATGACCGCGGCGTCGGCGCGCAGGACGACGTCCGGGTGGAGCAGCGAGACCAGCGCGTCGAAGTCGCCGCCGCGGGTGGCCGCCAGGTAGGCGTCGACCGCGCGGCGCCGGCGGGGCGGGTCGGCGACCGGCGCGGGGACGCCCCGGACCCGGCGGCGGGCGCGGCTGGCCAGCTGGCGGGTGGCCGCGGGGGTCTTGTCGAGCATCTCGGCGATGTCGCCGAAGGGCACGTCGAACATGTCGTGCAGCACGAACGCGAGCCGTTCGGCGGGGCCCAGGGTGTCCAGGACGATCAGCAGCGCGATCCCGACGGAGTCGGCGAGCTGGGCCTCCTCCTCCGGATCGACCGGCCGGGGGCCGGACCGTGCGCCGGACCGGGGCCCGGGGAGCACGTCCTCCAGCGGCTCCTCGCGGCGGCCCGCGCGGGCGCGGAGCATGTTGAGGCAGACCCGGGCGACGACCGTGGTGAGCCAGCCTGAGGGGTTCGCCACGTCGGAGGTGTCCGTGCGGTCGGCGCGCAGCCAGGCGTCCTGGAGGGCGTCGTCGGCCTCGCCGAGGGAGCCGAGGATCCGGTACGCGACCGCTCGCAGCCGGGGCCGATCCAACTCGAACTGACGTGCCATGTCGTCGAATCGTCCGGGCACCGTACGGCTTCCCTCCCCGTCCCCGCGTCCTCGTGGGCGGGCCACCCCAGTGAACCACTCAGGCGTGCGCGCTCTGACGGCGGCCTCCCGCCTTCTCACCGCACCAGGGTGATCCCCGGCGGCCACAGCACGCCCTCGGCCAGCAGCAGCGAGGGGCCCAGGTGTACGGGGCACACGCGCAGCGGCGTGCGCAGATGCCGGGCGACCTCGAAGCGGACCGGGTCGCCGCAGTCGCCTGGCCCGGTGCCGCCGTACGGGCCCTGGCAGGAAGCGGCGATGTAGCGGTCGGTCATGCCCCAAATCCGACACCACCGACCGGGCCGGCGCCCGGCGGAGGGGGCCGAACGAAGGGCTACAGGACGTCGGCGTCGTCCAGGCCGATGCACTTGCGCTGCTGCGGGATCCACCGCACGGCGGGGTCGAGCGCGGTGAGGATGCCGCCCACCTCCTCGCGCGGGCCGTCGTACGTGAACTCCACGGCCGGCGAGCGGCCGTACGTCCGCAGCACGCTCACGCCGTCGCGCTTCAGCCGGTCCTCGTCCAGGACCCAGTCGACGCCGTCGACGGTGACGCAGAGGTTGATGTTCGGCGGCAGTTCCTCGGCGCCGCACCGGAAGACCGCCTTCTGGCCGCCCCAGGACGCGACCCCGTCGCCCAGGGCCCAGTCGCGGGAGGCGCCGGGTATGTCGTCCGGCAGGCGGGAGACGACCTTGTCGCACTTGGCGTCGTCCGCGTGCGGGGCGGCGGAGACGCGGTGGCCGTCGACGTAGAAGAGCCCGCCGGTCACGGCGACGACGGCGACGGTCAGCCAGATCCAGGTCCGGGTGGTGGGCTTTCGGCGCAGGGCGACGGGGAGGGGGTTGCCGATCCGCATGTTCCACTCGCTCCGTCGCCCTACGTCCGCGGATTCCCGCGGTCTCCTACAGCCGCCCACAGTCTCCTACAGGAACGACTTGACCTCGATCGTCTCGTCCCGGCCCGGGCCCACGCCGATCGCGGAGATCGGGGCGCCGGACATCTCCTCCAGCGCCTTCACGTACGCCTGGGCGTTCTTCGGCAGGTCGGAGAAGGACTTCGCCTTGGTGATGTCCTCGCTCCAGCCGGGCAGCGTCTCGTAGACCGGCTTCGCGTGGTGGAAGTCGGACTGCGAGTACGGCAGCTCCTCGACGCGCTTGCCGTCGATCTCGTACGCCACACAGACCGGGATCTGCTCCCAGCCGGTGAGGACGTCGAGCTTGGTGAGGAAGAAGTCGGTGAGGCCGTTGACGCGGGTGGCGTAGCGGGCGATCACCGCGTCGAACCAGCCGCAGCGCCGGTCGCGGCCGGTGGTGACGCCCCGCTCGCCGCCGATGCGGCGCAGGGCCTCGCCGTCCTCGTCGAACAGCTCGGTCGGGAAGGGACCGGCGCCGACGCGGGTCGTGTACGCCTTGAGGATGCCGATGACCCGGCTGATCTTCGTCGGGCCCACGCCGGCGCCGGTGCAGGCGCCGCCCGCGGTCGGGTTCGAGGAGGTGACGAAGGGGTACGTGCCGTGGTCGATGTCGAGCAGCGTGCCCTGGCCGCCCTCGAAGAGGACCACCTTGTCGTCGTCGAGGGCCTGGTTGAGGACCAGGACGGTGTCGGCGACGTACGGGGCGAGCTTGCCCGCGTAGCCCAGCAGCTCCTCGACGACCTGGCCGGTGGCGATCGCCCGGCGGTTGTAGAGCTTGGTGAGCATCTGGTTCTTGACGTCCAGCGCCGCCTCGACCTTCTGGGTGAGGATCGACTCGTCGTAGAGGTCCTGGACGCGGATGCCGACGCGGTTGATCTTGTCGGCGTAGGTCGGTCCGATGCCGCGGCCGGTGGTGCCGATCTTGCGCTTGCCGAGGAAGCGTTCCGTCACCTTGTCGACGGTCACGTTGTACGGCGTGATGATGTGCGCGTTTCCGCTGATCAGGAGCTTGGACGTGTCGACGCCGCGCTCGTTCAGCCCGCTCAGCTCGGAGAACAGGACCGACGGGTCGACAACGACACCGTTACCGATGACCGGCGTACAGCCGGGAGACAGGATTCCGGAAGGGAGCAGGTGAAGGGCGTACTTCTGATCGCCCACGACTACCGTGTGGCCGGCGTTGTTGCCGCCCTGGTAGCGCACCACATAGTCGACGGAACCACCGAGCAGGTCCGTCGCCTTTCCCTTGCCTTCGTCACCCCACTGAGCACCGAGCAGCACAAGTGCGGGCACGCGCGTACACCCCTTCCGGGCGGGGCATGTCCAAGGTCGAGGGAGTACGCGGCGGTCTTGAGCCACGTACACCGCGACCGTCGTTGGCCGCCAACCGTCGGACCGGATGCCCCGGAATAGACGAAGCCCCTGGCGCAATAGCGCAAGGGGCTCTTGCACAAAGATGCTACCCGAGGAAGCGAGGCATGGCCGAGGTGGCGACTTCCGTGAGCTCTTCCGCGAACTCCTCCGCGAGGCCCGACCAGCTTCTGGTGGTCGTCGATCCGCTCGCCCGGAGGGCCGACGGGGAGTCCGTCCGGATCGCGAAAGACGTGCTCAGCGCGGGTGCGGCGGGTACGAAGGTGTGTCTGCCGGACGGTCCGGAGGAGTTCGCGCGGGCGCTCGGACGGCGTGGTTCGCGGCGGCCCGTGGTGGTCGGCGACGACGGCGCGCTGCTGCGGGCGGTGGGCCTGCTGCACCGGCGGCGGGAGCTGGCGGGGTGCGCGCTGTCGGTGGTGCCGGTGGGGTCGGCGCTGGGCCTCGCCCGGTCCCTGGGGCTGCCCACCGGGGCGGTGGCGGCGGCCCGGGCCGTGCTGGACGGCGCGGAACGGCGCCTCGACCTGCTCGTCGACGACAGCGACGGCGTGGTGCTGGGGGCGGTGGGGATTCCGCCGGTGGGCGCGGGTGGGGCTCAGGAACGCCGCGAGGACGCGTACGCGGTGCGCGGGGAACCCGGGGTGGGCCGTCCCTGGCTGCGGACCTGCCAGTCGCTCGTGCGGACCCTCGCGTCCTCGCGTCCCGCCCGGGCCGCGGTGGTGCCGGGGGTGGCCGGGCCGGCCCGGCTGCGGGTCGAGATCGACGGGGAGACGCTGGTCGATCTCGATCAGCCGGTCGAGGCGGTGTCGCTGATACCGGGCCCTGCGGGGATGGCGGTGGTGGAGGTGCGTCCGGTGCCCGTGGGGGCGGAGTCGGCGGCGGTTCCGCTTACGGGGAGTGGGCGGACGGTGACGGTGTCGGGGGCGCACTTTCGCTATCGCGCGGATGCGGTGGTTTCGGGGCCGGTGCGGACGCGGACGTGGACGGTGCGGGAGGGGGCGTGGGGGTTGACGTTGCCGGTGGGGTAGACGCCTCGGCTTCGCCTTCGGCGTTCGTCGTTCCCACCCGCACCACCCGTGCGGCATTCGTTGTCGGGTGCGGGTGGCCCCGGTGGGGCGTCCTCGCCGTCGGCGGGGGGGCGGTGGTTCGGTGGGGCGTCCTCGCCGTCGGCGGGGGGGGGCGGTGGTTCGGTGGGGCGTCCTCGCCGTCGGCGGGGGGGCGGTGGTTCGGTGGGGCGTCCTCGCCGTCGGCGGGGGGGCGGTGGTTCGGTGGGGCGTCCTCGCCGTCGGCGGGGGGGCGGTGGTTCGGTGGGGCGTCCTCGCCGTCGGCGGGGGGGCGGTGGTTCGGTGGGGCGTTACGCCGTCGGCGGGTGGCGGTTCGGGCTGGTCAGGGGGTGCCGAAGACCTTTTCCCGGTGGACGCGCCAGCGTTCCATCATCGCGGCGATCTCGTCGTCGACGAACTCGAAGAACGCCAGCGTCTCCGACATGCGGCGGCCCGCCGGGGTCTCCGCGCCCAGGCTCGCGACGCCCTCGCGCAGGGCGCTCTCCCAGCGCTTGAGGATGGTTTCGCGGTTGGTGAGGGCCTCGTACCACTGGTTGCTGTGCACCCGGTACCGCTCCCGCCGGGAGCCGGGTTCGCGCTCGCGGGAGACCATGTGCTGCTGCGAGAGGTAGCGCACGGCGCCGGAGACGGCGGCCGGGCTGACCTGGAGGCTCTCGCCCAGTTCCGCCGAGGTCAGCGAGCCCGAGTCGGAGGCCAGCAGCGCGGCGAAGACCCGGGCCGGCATCCGCTGCATCCCCGCCTCGACGAGCTGGGCCGCGAAGCCTTCGACGAACTTCGACACCGCCTCGGGGTCGCGCCCCGCTCCCCCCGCCTCCGCTGCTTCGCTCATCCCTCGATCATCCCTCACATCCTGACGGTTTCTTAACTTCACAAATTTGTGAAACGAATGTACTTTCCAAATCATGACGAAGGCAATCAGTGTCTCCGGGCTCCACAAGTCGTTCGGGCGGACGCACGCCCTGGACGGGCTCGATCTGGAGGTCGAGACGGGCGAGGTGCACGGCTTCCTCGGACCCAACGGCGCCGGCAAGTCCACCACCATCCGCGTCCTGCTCGGCCTGCTGCGCGGCGACTCCGGCGCCGCCCAGGTGCTGGGCCGCGACCCGTGGACCGACGCCGTGGAGGCGCACCGGCGGATCGCCTACGTGCCCGGCGACGTGACCCTGTGGCGCAATCTCTCCGGCGGCGAGGTCATCGACCTCTACGGGCGGCTGCGCGGCGGCCTGGACAAGGCGCGCCGGGCGGAACTGGTCGAGCGGTTCGAGCTGGACCCGACCAAGAAGGGGCGCACGTACTCCAAGGGCAACCGGCAGAAGGTCGCGCTCGTCGCCGCCTTCGCCTCCGACGTCGACCTGCTGATCCTCGACGAACCCACCTCCGGACTCGACCCGTTGATGGAGGAGGTCTTCCAGCGGTGCGTGGCCGAGGAGCGCGAGCGCGGCCGGACGGTGCTGCTCTCCTCCCACATCCTGAGCGAGGTCGAGGAGCTGTGCGACCGCGTCAGCATCATCCGCAAGGGGCGGACCGTGGAGAGCGGCTCGCTCGCCGAGCTGCGCCACCTGACCCGCACCAGCGTGAGCGCCGAACTCGCGGGCGCCCCCGACGGGCTGGCCCACCTGCCCGGCGTGCACGACCTCGACGTCCAGGGCCACCGGGTCCGGCTCCAGGTCGACACCGACAAACTGGACGCCGTGCTCCGGTCGCTGAGCGAGTCGGGCGTGCGGTCGCTGACGTCGACGCCGCCCACGCTGGAGGAGCTGTTCCTGCGGCACTACCAGGCCGAGGACGCCGTCGGCGAGGAGGTGGCGGCGCGATGACCGCCACCGCCGCCCTCGGGGTACGGCCGGGCAGCTCGCGCCAACTGGCCGGCACCGGCACACTGCTGCGGTTCGCGCTGCGCCGGGACCGGGTGATGATCCCGGTCTGGGTCGCGGTGAACGCCCTCATGGTCCTGTCCATGCCGGGCACCATCGAGGGCCTGTACGGCACCGCCGCCGAACGCGCCGACCTGGTACGGCAGATGGAGACCAACTCCTCGCTGCGCGCCATGGTCGGTCCGCTCTTCGACGACAGCCTGGGCGCCCTCACCGCCTGGCGGGTCGGCGTGTACGCCGCCGCGCTCGCCGCCGTGACGAGCCTGCTCGTCGTCGTACGGCACACCCGCGACGAGGAGGAGAGCGGACGGCAGGAGGTCGTCGCCTCCGGCATGGTCGGCCGCCGCGCCTCGCTGACGGCGGCCCTGCTCACGGCGGCGGTCGCGAACGCCGCCCTCGGGCTGCTCGTGACCGCCGGACTGGCCGGACAGGGAGCGGCCGGCGCGGTGGCCTTCGGGCTGGGCGTCGCGGGTGTCGGGATGCTCTTCGCGACCATGGCGGCGATCGTCGCCCAGTTGACCGAGAGCGCGCGGCTGGCCCGGGGGCTGACGGCCGGGGTGCTGGGCGGGGCCTTCGTGCTGCGCGCCGCCGGTGACTCCGCGACGGTCGACGGTTCGTCGGTGCTGACGTGGCTGTCGCCGTTGGGGTGGCTGGAGAACCTGCGCCCCTTCGCCGGCGAACGGTGGTGGGTGCTGGCGCTGATCGCCTGCGCGGCGGTGGTGCAGGGCGCGGTGGCCTACGGGCTCGCCGGGCGCCGGGACCTGGGCATGAGCTTCCTGCCGACCCGGCCGGGGCCGGCCACCGGTCGCCTGGCGACGGCCGGTGCGCTGGCCTGGCGGCTGCAACGGGGCAGCGTCCTCGGCTGGAGCGTCGGCTTCCTCCTCGCCGGTCTCGTGTACGGCGGGATGACGGAGGGCGCGGCGGACCTGGTCGGGGACAACGAGCAGGCCCGCCGGGTCATCGAGCGGATGGGCGGGGAGGCCGGGATCACCGACGCGTTCGTGTCGGCGATGGTCGGGATGCTCGGGCTGGTCGCCGCGCTCTACGTCGTGGCGTCGGTACTGCGGCTCAGCGGCGAGGAGACGTCCGGGCGCGCGGAGCCGGTGCTCGCGGGCGCCGTGGGGCGGCTGCGGTGGGCGGCGGGACACCTCGTCGTCGCCTTCGGCGGCGCGGCGCTCATCATGCTGCTCGCCGGCGCCGGTTTCGCGGCCGGCTACGGGCGGGACGCCGGGGCGATCCTCGGCGCGTGCCTCGTGCAGCTGCCCGCGGTGTGGGTGATCGGCGGGACGGCGGTGCTGCTGCACGGGGTGCTGCCGCGGGGCGCGGTCGCCGCTTGGGGGATCGCGGGAGCGGTGCTGCTGCTCGGCTGGGTGGGACCGGCGCTGGACGTGCCGCAGGCGGTGCTGGACGTCTCGCCGTTCGGTCATCTGCCGAAGCTGCCGGGCGGGGAGATGAGCTGGTCACCGGTGCTGGTGCTGCTGGTGATCGCGGGGGTGCTGGTGGCGGCGGGGCTGGCGGGGCTGCGGAGGCGGGACGTGAGTACCTGAGCCGGTGCGGCGAACCGGAGGGCGGGCCTTCGGCGTCCTGACGGGCATGAAGCGAGATGCGGTGACGTGTGGTGGATGCGTGGTCTCGGCGGCGGGGGCCCTGGGGGCCTTGTGGCTGTGGGGAGCATCCGATCGCACGCAGCGGCATCTGGGCCGCAAGTTCGAGAACAACGGGCAGGACTTCGGCGCCGCCCTCGTGGAACTACCTCTCGTGGCGGTGGTCGGCGCGGTCCTGCCCGGCCTGGTGTGGGGGCTGGGCGCCTGGCTGCTCACGCGTCGGGGGCGTGGTCGCGAGCGCTCACAGGTGCACGGGTAGCCCCGTCAGGCCCCGCATCACGAAGTTCGGCCTCCGCTCCGGTTCCGCCGCGAGCCGCAGCGTCGGCGCCCGCTCCAGCAGGGACGTCATGGACGCCGCGAGCTCGATCCGGGCGAGCGGCGCGCCGATGCAGTAGTGGATGCCGGCGCTGAAGGAGATGTGCGGGTTGTCCCGGCGGGCGAGATCGAGGCGGTCCGGGTCGGCGAACACCGCCGGGTCGTGGTTGGCGGAGCCGAAGAGCAGCGCCACCTCGGCGCCGCGCGGGATCGTGGTCCCGTCGATCTCGATCTCGTCCAGCACCCAGCGCTCGAACATCTGGAGCGGGGTGTCGTAGCGCATCAGCTCCTCGACCGCGGTCGGGACGAGGGAGTGGTCGGCGCGCAGGGCCGCCAGCTGGTCCGGGTTCCGGAACAGGGCCAGCCAGCCGTTGGCCGTCGCGTTCACCGTGGCCTCGTGACCGGCGTTCAGGAGCAGCACGCAGGTCGAGATCATCTCCTGCTCGGTGAGGCGGTCGTCGTCCTCGTCGTGGGCCGCGATCAGACCGGAGACGAGGTCCTCGCCGGGTTCCTTGCGGCGGGCGGCGATCAGCCCGCGCAGGTAGTCCGAGAAGTCGAGCGAGGCACGGACCGCCCTCGCCGCGGTCTCCTCGGACGGGTTCAGCTCGTACATCCCGCAGATGTCCGCGGACCAGGGCCGCAAGGGGGCCCGGTCGGCCTCCGGGATGCCCAGCATCTCGGCGATCACCGCGACCGGCAGCGGCTCGGCCACGTCGGTGAGCAGATCGCCGCCGCCCGCCGCCACCACACCGGCGACCAGGTCGTCCGCCAGCGCGCGCACGTACGGCTTCAGCCGCTCCACCGTGCGCGGCGTGAACGCCTTCGACACCAGGCGCCGGATCCTGGTGTGGTCCGGCGGCTCCAGGTCGAGCATCCCGTGGTCGTTGAGCGTGTGGAAGGGTTCCTGCTCCGGCGGGGGCGGGGTGCGGCCGAACTCCTCGTGCGAGAACCGGTGCTGGTAGGTCCGGCCCAGCCGCCGGTCGCGCAGCAGCGCCGAGACGTCCGCGTGGTGCGGGACCAGCCACTGGTCGCTCGGCTCGTAGTAGTGCACCCGGCCCCGGTCCCTCAGCTCGGCGAAGGCGGGGTAGGGGTCGGCGACGAACGCGGGGTCCCACGGGTCGAAGCGTGCGGAGCTGTCGATGGCGGCCATGGACGGACGCTAGCCGGTGGCATCGACGCTGACCAGAGGCGGCCGGCCCGCCGCCGGCCCGCCGCTGCCCCTCGCGGCCAGCCCTCAGCCTGGCGTCACCAGCCGTGCCTCGTAGGCGAACACCGCCGCCTGGGTGCGGTCCCTGAGGCCCAGCTTCACCAGGATGCGGCTGACGTGCGTCTTGATCGTCGACTCGGCGACCACCAGGCGCTCGGCGATCTCCGAATTCGACAGGCCCTGCGCGATCAGCACCAGGACCTCCGTCTCCCGCTCGGTCAGGTCCCCGTAGGCAGCCTGCGCCGAGGGCATCAGGCGCGGGGCGTCGGAGAGTTTGGAGAACTCGGTGATCAGGCGCTTGGTGATCGAGGGCGCGAGCAGGGCCTCCCCGGCCGCGACCACCCGGACGCCGTCGGCGAGCTGGCGGGCGGAGGCGTCCTTGAGGAGGAAGCCGGAGGCGCCCGCGCGCAGCGCCTGGTACACGTACTCGTCGAGGTCGAAGGTGGTCAGCACCAGGACCTTCGACGTGCCGTCGGCGGCGACGATCTCCCGGGTCGCCTCGATGCCGTTCAGCTCCGGCATGCGGATGTCCATCAGGACGACGTCGGGTGCGAGTTCGCGGACGCGGTCGACCGCCTCCCGGCCGTTGACCGCCTCGCCGACGACCTCGATGTCCGGCATCGCGTTCAACAGGACCGAGAAGCCCTCGCGCACCATCATCTGGTCGTCCGCGATCAGTACCCGGATCGTGCGGCCGGTCATGCGTCACCCTCGCTCACCGCGGTGACCGGCAGGAACACCGCCACCTCGTAGCCCCCGTCGTCGGTCGGGCCGGCCGTCATCTCGCCGTTCAGCATCGACACCCGCTCGCGCATGCCGGTGACTCCGTGTCCGGCGCCGGGGGACGGCTTTACCAGGGTGTTCTGCGGGATGGCGGTGTTGACTATGCGCAGGCCCAGGCCGCCCAGGACGTAGGAGACCTCCACGCGGGCCGTCGCGCCGGGCGCGTGCCGCAGGGTGTTGCTCAGCGCCTCCTGCACGATCCGGTACGCCGACAGTTCCACGCCGGGCGGCAGCTCGCGCACCGCGCCGGTCACCGCCTTCTCCACGCCCAGGCCGGCCTCGCGGACGTTGGCGAGCAGGGCGTCCAGGTCGGTGAGCGTGGGCTGCGGGGCGTCCGGGGCCTCGTAGTCCTCGGCGCGGACGACACCGAGGACGCGGCGCAGCTCGGTGAGGGCGGCCACCGCGTTCTCCCGGATGGTGGCGAAGGCGCGCTCCAGCTCCTCCGGCGGATTCTCCACCCGGTAGGGCGCGGCCTCCGCCTGGATGGCGACCACCGACATGTGGTGGGCGACCACGTCGTGCAGCTCACGGGCGATGTTGGTGCGCTCCTCCAGCAGGGTGCGCCGGGACCGCTCGTGCGCGGTGACCGTCTGCTGGGCGGTCACCTGCTGCCGGGCGTCGCGGCGGATGTGCCAGAGCGAGATCGCGAGCAGGGCGAAGGCGGTGAGCACCAGCAGGGGTGCGGAGTTGCTGCCGTACTGGCCCGGGCCCCACAGGGACTCGTTGAAGAAGGCGTAGGCCGCGGTGATGACCCACATCCACACGGCGGTGCGCGGGCGGGTGCGTATCGCCACGATCACCAGCACGGCGGTGTGGCACATGAACGCCCCCGGCAGCCACGGCCAGTCCCCCCAGCTGCTGCCGAGCAGCGCCACCAGGGGCGTGGCCACCATGGACATCCAGAAGGCGCCGACCGGCCGGACCAGGGTGGCCAGCACCGGGAGCGCGCACACCAGCCCGCTCAGCAGGGTCCACTGGCTGCTGTAACCGCCCACCAGGCCGCCGTAGAAGCACAGCAGCGCCGCGCCGGCCACCGCCAGGTACGGGACGCGGGCCGCGTACGGCCGCATCCGTGCGGGCAGGCGGCGGACCCACGGGGCGTCCGGGGCCGTGCGGGACAGCGGGCGGTAGGCGAAGGCGTCGTGGAACAGGTCCTCGCGCAGGCCGCTCAGGGCGTCCTTGGCCAGCCGGTACTCGGGGCTGCGGGTCGCGCTCGCGTCGCCGGGAGGCGTGCTACCCGTCTGGGTCGTCTCGGTCACGTTGCCACGGTAGGCGGCGGCGGGAGGGGCCGTCGTCACCAGTGAGAGGGGTCCTTGGGCATCCGCCTCAGGTACTACGGGGGCCGGGGACGGTCCGCGCGCGTCCATCGGAGTCAGTACCCCGAGGGCCGCACGAGGCCCGACTCGTACGCGAACACGGCCGCCTGGGTGCGGTCCCTGAGCCCCAGTTTCACCAGGATGCGGCCCACATGGGTCTTCACCGTCTGCTCGGCGACGACCAGGCGCTGGGCGATCTCGGCGTTCGACAGGCCCTGTGCGATCAGGGCGAGCACCTCCGTCTCCCGCTCGGTCAGCTCACCCACGCGGGCCTTCAGCGGGGCGCGAGGCCGGTCGTCCAGCCGGGAGAACTCCGCGATCAGGCGGCGGGTGATGCCCGGCGCGAGCAGGGCGTCCCCGGACGCCACCACCCGGACCGCCTCGGCGAGCTGGTCGGCGGACGCGTCCTTCAGCAGGAACCCGGAGGCCCCGGCCCGCAGCGCCTCGTACACGTACTCGTCGAGGTCGAAGGTGGTCAGCACCAGCACCCTGATCTCCGGAGTCGCCCCGGTGATCAGGCGGGTGGCCTCGATGCCGCCCAGCTCGGGCATGCGGATGTCCATCAGGACGACGTCCGGGGCCTGCTCGGCGACCTTGGCGACGGCGTCCAGGCCGTCCACCGCCTGCCCGATCACCTCGATGTCCGGCTGGGTGTTGAGCAGCACGGTGAATCCCTGCCGGACCATCTGCTGGTCGTCGGCGATCAGGACACGGATCACGCGCCCGTCGCTGCTGGTCGTCATCGGGTCTCGTCCTCGGGGATGTGGTGGGCGGAGGGTTCGTCCGTGCCTGCGGGTTCGGCGGCGACCGCGGGTTCGGCGGCGTCGACCGGCAGGAACGCCGCCACCTGGTAGCCGCCGCCCGGCAGTGCGTGCGCGGTCAGGCTGCCGTCGAGCATCGCCACCCGCTCCCGCATGCCGAGCAGCCCGTGCCCCGCCCCCTGCGACGGCGCCGGCGCCCGCTTCGGGCGGGTGTTGGAGACCTCCACGCGCAGCCCGATCGGGAGGTGCGTGAGGTGGACCCGGGCGGTCGCGCCGGGTGCGTGCCGCAGGACGTTGCTGAGCGCCTCCTGGACGATCCTGTACGCCGACAGCTCCACGCCGGGCGGCAGGGGCCGACGCGTGCCGCTCGTCCCGGTGGTGACGGTCAGCCCGGCGGCCCTGGTGTTCTCCACCAGCGCGTCGAGCCGGTCGAGGGTGGGCTGCGGTGCGTGCGGCGCGGGATCGCCGCCCTCGGACGCCTCCAGTACGTCGGGGTGCTCGGAGCGCAGCACGCCCAGCACCCGGCGCAGCTCGGTGAGCGCCTCCAGCGCGTTCTGCCGGATGCCCGCGAGGTTCTCCCTCAGCTCGTCCGGCGGGTTCTCGACGAGGAGGGGGGCGACCTGGGCCTGGATGGATATCACCGACATGTGGTGGGCGACCACGTCGTGCAACTCGCGCGCGATGCGGCTGCGCTCCTCCAGCAGGGTGCGCCGGGCCCGCTCCTCGGCGGTGAGCGAGGTCTGCTGCGCGAGTTCCGAGCGTGCCTCGCGGCGGCCGCGCAGGGCGGTGCCGAGAACGACGACGACCGTGAACAGGATGACGGCGAGCATCCCGGTCGGCTGGAAGTTCGAGGCACCCACCACGCCCTGCACCAGGTAGGTGGTGAGCGCGGTCAGGGCCAGCGCCTCCAGGGACACCCGCGTACGCACCCGCAGGGCGAGCAGGAGCAGGACGAAGAGGTGGGCGATGAGCCCGGCGGCCGTCCAGGGCCAGGTGAACTCGTCCCCGTCCGCCACCATCTCGGCCCGCACGGCGAAGGCGCCCACCAGCATGCCCGCCATCGACAGCCACCACGCCGCGACCGGCCGCCACAGCGCCAGGACCATCGCACCGGCCTGCGCGAGAGCGATGACGAAGGCGAATCCGGGGTCGACCCCGCCGTTCTCACCGAGCTGGGCCGCGTCGCCGAGCAGCACGCCGAGGGCGGCCAGGCAGACGATCCCGTGCGGGAACCAGCGCAGCCACACCGACGGCGGCAGCGGATCCGGCCGCCAGGTCCACAGGTCGTCGTGGAGCACCCCCAGCACGCGTTCGACGCGGCCCCGGGCCGTCTGCCGTATCCCCCGTCGTGTCACGGGCCCCACCCTAGACATGACGTGCACCCGCCGTCCCGGTCCGGTCGTCCGGGCGGTGGGCCCGGACGATCTTGGAACGGCGCCGGGCGCCGCCGCGCTCGCAGGAGCGAAAGGCGGCCCAGCAGCCCGCCAGGACCAGCGCGAACACCGGGAGCCAGACGATCCGGGCCGCGACCCACTCCAGGTCGTCGGGGCGCGTGTGCAGGCCGGGCAGGCGGCCCAGGAGGAGGCTGCCGGCCGTGGTCGCCATCAGCGCCGTCTGGTGCCAGAGGAAGATCGTCATCGCGGAGAGGTTGACCAGGGCGACTGCCGCCCACGCCACCGGCCGCCGCATCGCGCGGCGCAGCCGGTCGCGCAGCAGCAGGGCGAGGCCGCACTGCGCCAGACCGAAGGTGACGGCGGCCAGGGTCGGCGGATTGAGGTTCGACACCGCGGCGCCCGGGACGCCCACCATCGAGGCCGGATAGCCCGCCCAGGCGACGAGCGCCGCGGTCGCCGCCGTACCCCCGGTGAGCAGGATCCAGCCGCTGCGGCGGCGGTCCAGTTCGCCACGGGTCCAGGCGGCGCCGAGGGTGAAGGGGACCAGCCAGCCGGCCGCGAGGTTGAGCCAGCCGAGCCAGGACGGGGCCCCGAAACCGAAGCGCAGCAGGTCGACGTGGAGGACGACGACCAGCGGCCACAGCGGGCTCAGCCGCGTCAGCAGCGGCGTCGCCGCCGTCAGCGCCGCGAAGACCAGCAGGAACCACATCGGGGACAGGGCCAGCTTCACCAGCGTGTGGACGGTGCCGAACTCCGCGCCGGTCAGGAGCAGCAGCGCGGCCGTCACCGTCCACAGGCAGAGGACGGCCAGGACCGGTCGGAACAGCCGGGAGAGGCGGGCGGACAGCCAGCGGCCGTAGGACTCGCCCCGGGCGCGGGCGGACGCGTAGCCACGGGTGGCGACATGGCCGCCGACCAGGAAGAACACGGCGAGGGTCTGGAAGGCCCAGGAGACCGGGGCCAGCCAGGGCATGTCCCCCAACGGGCTGGCCGCACGCAGGCTGTTGCCGTCGGCGACCAGGGCCGTCACCAGCCAGTGCCCGAGGACCACCCCGAGGATGGCGAAGGCACGCAGGGCGTCGACGGCCCGGTCCCTCGACGCGGGCGTGGCGGCGTCGATCCGGCCGGCGGAGCGGAACAGGCTCCGCCGGGCGGTACCGGGCCACCGGGAGGGGGCGTCCCACGTGGGGTTCGGCCGGGTCTCCGGCATCTCCAGCGTCGCTCGGAGCGCTCGGGGCGTCCGGTGGGCTCGGGGCGTCCGGACCGCTCGGGACACGTCAGTCATGGGTCACCTCCGTGGTCTCGCCCAGGGCGATCCGGGCCAGGTTCGTCAGGGAGAGGGAGCCGGGGTCGAAGTAGTCGCTGTGGCCGCCGTCGCCGGCGTCGAAGACCCGGGCGCCGAACTCCGGGGAGACCGGGTCGGTGCCGAAGCCGACGGTGGTGCCGAACAGCCCGGTGCTGAGGTGCGGAACGTGCTCCACCCAGTCGTCGTCGCCCCGCGCCGCCCAGATCCGGGCGCCGCTGCGCAGGCCGGCGGCCGTGTCGGCGCCGGTGCCCGGGCTGCCGAGCAGGGCGACGTCGGAGACGTCGAGGCCGTCGGCGGCGCGGGCGCAGACGACCGAGCCGTAGGAGTGGCAGAGGAGGGTGAGTCGGGTGCCGGGCCCGGTGATCCGGCGCAGGTCGGCGACGAGGACGCGCAGCTTCGGGGCCGCCCGCTCGGCGCGGCCGGTGGTGGCGACGGCGGTGCTGATCGTGCCCGGCGTCTCGTACCCCAGCCAGGCGACGACCGCGGTGCGGGTCCCGGCGGGCGCCTGCCCGACGAGCTGCCGGTGCAGCGCGACGGCGGCGGCGCGGAACCGGCCGTAGGTGTCGAGGCCGGTGTCGGAGCCCGGGACCAGGACGGCGACGCGGTCGGCCCGCGCCAGGTCGCCGAGTACCTCAGTGGCCAGTCCTGCGCCCCGGCCGTCGAAGGCGAGGAGGCGTCGGGACGGGTCGGCCATCGCACGGTCGGCCGCGGCACGGTGACGGTCGCCGTGGTCGGCGGCCATCCGGGACGCCTCGGCGGCGTTGGCCCGGTGGGCCGCGTACGTCTCGGCCAGTGTGGCGGCCGTCGGCGCCGGCGGCTCGGCGGGGAGCGGGGCCGGGATCCGGGGCTGCGCGGCACCGGAGAGCGGGAGGACCACGGCACCGGTGATGAGGGCCGCGCACACGGCACGGCGCCACCTGCCCGCATGCCGCCAACGTACCGCCGTACCGGGCCACATGGCCGCTCCCCTCCGGCACGCCCGCCCATCGGGCCCGCCTGCAAGGGAAGTTATGAATCGGGCCGGGTAACCCGCGTCCCGCCAGGGAACTCACCTGGCGGGTAGCTCTCAGGTACTACGGGTACGACGCGGACCACCGGGGCGCCGGAGCGCCGGAGCGCCGGACCGCCGGACTTACGGCCGTCACCACGCCAACTGCGCGATCTCCTCCGCCACCACCGCGCACGCGTCCGCCGCCGGGTCGATCAGCGGGAAGTGGCCGACGTCCTCCAGCAGGGTCACGCCCACCACCTCCCCCGCCTTCGCCGCCGCGTCGGCGTACGCGTCGGCGACCGCCTGCGGCACGTCCACGTCGGCCCGGCCCTGGACCAGGGTCGTCGCGATGCCGGTGGGCAGCAGCAGGGCGGGATCGGCGTAGGGACGGCGTTCGGCGAACAGGTCGCCCCCGCCCAGGAACTGACGCGCCGCTCCCCCGCACACCTCCAGCTTGTCGGCGACCTCGAAGTCCGCGATCGGCGCGAGCGCGACCACGCCCCGCAGCGGCGCCGGACGGTCGGTGCGCCACGGGGCGTCGGCGGGCAGCAGGTGCCGGGCCGCCGCCCACAGGGCGAGGTGCCCGCCGGCGGAGTGGCCGGTGAGCACCGTACGGCGCGCGTCGGCTCCCGGGAGGTGCCGCCGTACCAGCCCGGGCAGCGCGTCCAGCGCGGCGGCCACGTCGTCGAGGGTCTCGGGCCACCGCCCCGCCACGGGCCCGCCCGTACCGGCGTCACCGCCCTCCGCACCGCGCCGGTACTCCACACTCGCCACGGCGAAGCCCCGCTGTGCCAGGAACCCGGCGAACGGGCTGACATGGCGACGGTCGTACGGCGCCCGCCACGAGCCTCCGTGCAGGACCACCACGACGGGAGCGGCGTCGCCCGGCCCCACGGCGGCACGCGGCGTGTAGAAGTCGATCACCTGGTCGGGGTGGTCGCCGTACCCGGCCGTGCTGTCGGGGTCCACCGCCGGGTGCGCGAAAGCGGATTTCTCCTCCGCGGCGTTCCTCGCGGCAGCGGTGCCCGGTTCTGCGGCGGCGTCCGGCATGCTCAACCTCTCGGCGAAGGAACGGTGTTGGTGGACCGGATGAGTGGGAATCGGCCGTTGGCGGGACGTTATCAGGCCGATGACGTGCGCGGACATGGGGATGTGACGCTGGGTGAGGACCAAACGATTCGCTCGGCCCCCACCCTTCACCCGCGAGTGACGTCACCACTCCCGCGCGTCACTCCGGCGTCGCCACCGCACGTCACTCCGGCGTCGCCACCGCGCGTCACCCCAGCGTCCGCGCCAGCACCCGGGCCGCCCGCTCCACGTCCGCGAAGCCGACGTACAGCGGTGTGAAACCGAAGCGCAGGACGTCCGGGGCGCGGAAGTCGCCGACCACGCCACCCTCGATCAGCCGCTTCATGACCTCGCCCGCGTCGTCACAGCGCAGGGCGACCTGGCTGCCGCGCTCCGCGTGCGCGGCCGGGGTCACGGACTCCACCCGGCCGGCGGGGACGTACGCCCCGACGCAGCGCAGGAAGAAGTCCGTCAGCGCCAGCGACTTGGCCCGCACCGCCGCCACCGAGACACCGTCCGCGTCCCACACGTCCAGCGCCGCGTCCAGGGCGAGCAGGGAGAGGATGTCCGGCGTGCCGACCCTGCCCCGCACCGCTCCGGACGCCGGCGCGTACGCGGAGCGCATGCCGAACGGCTCGGCGTGCGAGTTCCAGCCCGGCAGCGGGGAGTCGAAGCGGGGCTGGAGGTCGCGGCGCACGTACAGGTAGGCGGGCGAACCGGGGCCGCCGTTGAGGTACTTGTAGGTGCAGCCGACCGCCAGGTCTACGCCGTGTTCGTCGAGCCCGACCGGCAGCGCGCCCGCGCTGTGGCACAGGTCCCAGACGGCGTACGCCCCGCACGCGTGCACCGCGCGGGTGAGCGCGGGCAGGTCGTGCAGCCGGCCGGTGCGGTAGTCGACGTGGTTGAGCAGGACGGCGGCGGTGCGGGCGCCGAGCGCGGAGGGCACCTCGGCCGGGGTGACCGGGCGCAGCGTGCAGCCCGTCATCCGTGCCGCCGACTCGGCGATGTACCCGTCCGTGGGGAAGGTGGTGGCGTCGACGAGGATCTCGTCCCGGCCCGCACCGCCCCCGTCGCCGCCGTCCTCCCGCGCCATGCGCACGGCGGCGACGAGCGCCTTGAAGACGTTCACGCTCGTGGAGTCGCCCACCACGATCTGCCCGGCCGCCGCGCCGACCAGCGGTGCGATCCGGTCGCCGATCCGCTCGGGCGCGGTCCACCAGCCGCTCTCCTCCCAGGAACGGATGCGCAGCTCGCCCCACTGGCGGCGGACGACGTCGTCCACGCGCGCGGGCACGTGCGCGGGGAGGGCGCCGAGCGAGTTGCCGTCCAGGTACGTCACGTCGTCGAGGACGAACCGGTCGCGCAGCGCGGCCAGCGGGTCGGCGACGTCCAGCTGCTCGGCCTCGCTCCTCGGCTCAGACATAGGACCGCGCCGTCCACAGCTCGGGGAACACGTTGCCGCGGGCCCGCTTCTCCAGCCAGGCCACCCCGGCGGAGCCGCCCGTACCGGTCTTCGAGCCCATCGCGCGGCGGGTGGCGACCAGGTGGTCGTTGCGCCAGCGCCAGACCAGTTCGGCGACGTCGGTGAGGGCCTCGCCGAGGCGGGCCAGCTCGCCGTTCTGGTCGCCCTTGTAGACGGCCGTCCAGGCGGCCTCCACCTCGGGTGCCGCCTCGTACTTCCGGGTGACGTCCCGCTTGAGCACGGCGTCCGGTATGTCGTACCCGCGCCGGTCGAGCAGCCGGACCACCTCGTCGTACACGCTCGGCTCGTGCAGCGCCTTCTCCAGTTCCGCGTGGACGCGCGGGGCGCCGCGGTGCGGGACGAGCATCGAGGCGGACTTCTCGCCGAGCAGGAACTCCATGCGGCGGTACATCGCCGACTGGAAGCCGGAGCCCTCGCCGAGGGCGGCCCGGTAGGAGTTGAACTGGGCCGGGGTGAGCTGCCCCAGGGGCGTCCAGGAGGCGTTCAGCGCCTCCAGCTCGCGTACCGAACGCTTGAGCGCGTCGGTCGCCACCGGGATCCGGTCCTCGCGCAGGGCGCGGGCGGCGGTCTCCCATTCGTGGACGATGACGGTGAACCACAGCTCCATGACCTGGGTCGTGACCAGGAAGACCATCTCTCCGGGATCGTCGGAGAGGGTGTGCTGGAGATGGGTGAGCACGTCCGCCTGGACATAGTCCTCGTACGGCGTGCTGCCCTCGAAGTCGAGATTCGGGGCTTCGTGGGACATCGCTGTCTCCTGATGTGCACGGGTAGCGGTCCGCCCTGCCGTTACCGGCACGGGGCCCCGGTCCCCAACGGCATCCTCCGCAATCGTCGCAGGAAACCGCAAGGCCCGCCCGCGCACGGCGGACGGGCCGGGGGTGTTCCTCGCTCTAGCCGAGCACCTCGGCCGCGGCGGGCGAGGAGTCCTTCAGGAACTGGGCGCAGCGCTCGTACTCCTCCTTCTCGCCGATCGCCTGGGCGGCGCGGGCGAGGGCGTGCAGGGCGCGCAGGAAGCCGCGGTTCGGCTCGTGCTCCCAGGGCACCGGGCCGTGCCCCTTCCAGCCGCTGCGGCGCAGGGCGTCCAGGCCGCGGTGGTAGCCCGTACGGGCGTACGCGTACGACTCCACGACGCTGCCCCGTTCGAACGCCTCGTCGGCCAGGCGGGCCCAGGCGAGCGAGGACGTCGGGTACTTCGCGGCGACGTCGGCGGGGGAGGTGCCGCCCGCCAGCAGCTCGCGGGGCCCGGGGTCGTCGGGAAGGTGGGTCGGGGGCGGTCCCCCGAGGAGGTTCTCGTGAATGGACATGGGACAAGTCTGCGGCATGTGTGTGAGGGGGTGCGCTGGCGGCCGCGGGTACGTTGGCGGCCGGGTGTGCGTTGGCGGCCGGGTGTGTGGTCGGCTGCGGGTGCGCTGGGGCTGGGCGCGCAGTTCCCCGCGCCCCTAGGGGCGTGATCCGGACGTCGGCACAAGGCGGCACCCCGCGCGGGCGGAACCCCCCGCGTCCGAGTGCGTCGTCAGCCGCAGGAGCGCCGTGGCTGGGCGCGCGGTTCCCCGCGCCCCTAGGGGCGTGATCCGGACGTCGGCACAAGGCGGCACCCCGCGCGGGCGGAACCCCCCGCGTCCGAGTGCGTCGTCAGCCGCAGGAGCGCCGTGGCTGGGCGCGCGGTTCCCCGCGCCCCTAGGGGCGTGATCCGGACGTCGGCACAAGGCGGCACCCCGCGCGGGCGGGACCCCCCGCATCCGGGTGCGTCGTCGGCCGCCGGTGCGCCGTGGCTGGGCGCGCGGTTCCACGCGCCCCTTAGGGCGTCGGCACGGGGCGGCAGCCGCACAGCGGTGTACGGCTACGTGCCGCGTTCGGCCTCCAGGGGTGGGGTCAGGATCGAGCCGTGGGTGCGGCATTCGGGGCGGCGGCAGTCCGGGGCCGGGCGGCGGACCGTCGTGAAGGCGATCGCGGAGCCCGCCACCAGGACGCCCGCGCAGATCAGCATCGCCGGGCCGAACGCGTCGTCGAAGGCGCGGGCCGACCGGTAGGCGTCCTCGCCCATGCCGGTGAGCAGCGGCAGCGCGGCCACCGCGACGAGCCCCGCCGCGCGGGCCGCCGCGTTGTTGATGCCGCTGGCCAGTCCGGCGCGCGCGGTCTCCACGGCGGCCAGCACGCTCGCCGTCAGCGGCGCGACCAGGGTGACCATGCCGAGGCCGAGCACCACCAGGGCGGGCAGTACGTCGGTGAGGTAGGAGGCGCCGGGTCCGACCCGCAGCATCAGCACCATCCCGGCGGCGCACAGCAGCGGCCCGACGGTGAGCTGGAGCCGGGGGCCGAGCCGCTCGGACAGCTCGCCGGAGCGAGCGGAGAGCAGCAGCATCAGGACGGTGGTCGGCAGCAGCGCCGTACCGGCGGCCAGCGCGGACCAGCCGACCACGACCTGGAGCTGGAGCGCGGCGAGGAAGAAGAAGCCGCCGAGGGCCGCGTACACGCACAGCGTGACCACGTTGATCGCGGTGAACTGGCGGGAGGCGAAGACGTCCAGCGGCATCATCGGGTCCGCGCGGCGGCCCTCGACGACCACGAAGGCCACCGCCACGGCCACGCCGGCCACCGCGCTGAGCGCCACCGCCCAGGACGCGCCGCGCGCCTCGATCAGCGCGTAGGTGAGCAGCGCGAGGGCCGCCGCGCCGAGGACCGCGCCGAGCACGTCGAAGCGCGCGTGGGCGCGCTGGTCCGAGGACTCCGGTACGTGCCGCAGCGCGATCGGCGCGCACAGCAGGGCCAGCGGAACGTTGAGCAGGAAAATCCAGCGCCAGCCCGCCCCGTCCACCAGCCAGCCCCCGAGGAACGGCCCCACCGCCGCGCCGACGCCCCCGAAGCCCGACCACAGGCCGACCGCGCGGCCCCGGTCGTCGGCGTGGAAGGAGGCCTGGATGAGGGCGAGGGAACCCGGCGTGAGCAGCGCACCGCCGATGCCCTGGAGGGCGCGGGCGGCGATCAGGACACCGGCGTTCGGCGCCACACCGCACAGCAGGGAGGCGCCCGCGAACCACAGCACCCCGATGACGAAGATCCGGCGGCGGCCGAACCGGTCGCCGAGCGCGCCGCCGAGCAGGATCAGCCCGGCCAGCGTGACCATGTACGCGTTGACGGTCCACTGGAGCGCGGCGAGGTCGGCGTCGAGGTCGCGCCCGATGCGGGGCAGCGCGACGTTGACGACGGTCGAGTCCAGCAGGGCCATGCTGGAGCCGAGGACGGTGGTCAGCAGGATCCACTTGCCTTGCGGTGAGGCCAGCCGGACGTCGGGCATGCCCCCAGGTATACAGCGAGCCCGGCGCCTTCGGCGCCGGGCTCGCTGCACGTCTCGCGGCCGGGTGGCCGCCGGGAACTACTTGATCTTCGTACCGGCGGACCGCAGGTGACCGCAGGCCTCGACGACGCGCGCGGCCATGCCGGCCTCGGCCAGCTTGCCCCAGGTGCGCGGGTCGTAGGTCTTCTTGTTGCCGACCTCGCCGTCGACCTTCAGGACACCGTCGTAGTTGCGGAACATGTGGTCGGCGACCGGACGCGTGAAGGCGTACTGGGTGTCCGTGTCGAGGTTCATCTTGACCACGCCGTTGTCCAGCGCGGTGGCGATCTCCTCGGCGGTGGAGCCGGAGCCGCCGTGGAAGACGAAGTCGAACGGCTTGCTGCCGGCCGGCTGCCCGTACTTCGCGGCGACGCCCTCGTTCAGCTCCTTGAGCAGGTCGGGGCGGAGCACGACGTTGCCCGGCTTGTAGACGCCGTGCACGTTGCCGAAGGAGGCGGCGAGGAGGTAGCGGCCCTTCTCGCCGAGACCCAGGGCCTCCGCGGTGCGCAGCGCGTCGTCGACCGTGGTGTAGAGGGAGTCGTTGATCTCGTGCGAGACGCCGTCCTCCTCACCGCCGGTCGGGGTGATCTCGACCTCCAGGATGATCCTGGCGGCGCGGGCGCGCTCCAGCAGCTCGGCGGCGATCGAGAGGTTGTCGGCCAGGGTCTCCGCGGAGCCGTCCCACATGTGGGACTGGAACAGCGGCTCGCGGCCGGCCTTGACGCGCTCCTCGGAGACGGCGATCAGGGGGCGGACGTACCCGTCGAGCTTGTCCTTCGGGCAGTGGTCGGTGTGCAGCGCGATGTTCACGTCGTACTTCGCGGCCACGATGTGGGCGAACTCGGCGAGGGCCACGGCGCCCGTCACCATGTCCTTGCTGTGCTGGCCGCCCAGGAACTCGGCACCGCCGGTGGAGATCTGGACGATCCCGTCGCTCTCCGCCTCGGCGAAACCGCGCAGGGCCGCGTGCAGCGTCTGGGAGGAGGTCACGTTGATGGCCGGGTAGGCGAACTTTCCTGCCTTCGCCCGGTCCAGCATCTCGTTGTAGACCTCGGGAGTTGCGATGGGCATCTGTCCGCTCCTTGTATGTGCGGGTGGGCTCGGCTGCTGCTTATGGCCCTGACCTAGGACTGGGGGGCGACGTCATCGTCGGCCCCATCCTTCCAGACGGACCGGGATTACCCGAGTGGACCTCCGGGCGGACTCAGTCCAGGCCCAGCTCGTCCTTGTCGTACGCGTACAGGTACGGCACTCCCGCGCCCTGCTCGATCTTCTCGGCGGCGCCCGTCGCGCGGTCGACGATGGTGGCGACGGCGACCACCTCGGCACCGGCCGCGCGCACGGCCTCGACGGCGGTGAGCGGGGAGCCGCCGGTGGTGGAGGTGTCCTCGACGACCAGGACGCGGCGGCCCGCGATGTCCGGGCCCTCCACCTGGCGCTGCAGCCCGTGCGCCTTGGCCGCCTTGCGGACCACGAACGCGTCCAGCCTGCGGCCCCGTGCGGCGGCGGCGTGCAGCATGCTCGCCGCGACCGGGTCGGCGCCCATGGTCAGCCCGCCCACCGCGTCGAACTCAAGGTCGTCGGTCAGCTCGAGCAGCACCTGCCCGACCAGCGGCGCGGCCTCGCCGTCCAGGGTGATGCGGCGCAGGTCGACGTAGTAGTCGGCCTCAAGACCCGAGGAGAGGGTCACCTTGCCGTGCACCACGGCCTTGTCCTTGATCTGCTGCAGCAGCGCCGCGCGTACGTCCGTCATGTACGCCAGCTTAAAGGCGCCGCCAGGCCCAGGTCGTCGTGGCCTCCAGCGGCTCCAGGGGCGTGACCAGGCGGGGGAGGGAGTTCAGGCCGTTGGGCGGCCCGGTCTGCGGCTCCACGCAGACGGCGGCCTCCTGCTCGTCGTACACCACGACCCAGTGCTCGCGGCTGGTCACCTTCAGCTCCAGCCGCTCCGGCCAGGTGAGGGTGACGTCGACGCCGTCCGGCATGCCGAAGCAGTCGTCCCAGGGGCCCGGCTTCGGGACGACACGGTTGCCGGTCGGCAGGTGGTCGTCACCGCGCTCCTCCTGCCAGGCGGGGTCGAAGCCGATCGCGACGTCCGCGCCGTCGAGGGTGCGGTTGAACCACGGGTGCCAGCCGACCTGCGCCGGGAAGGACGAGTCGTACGTCTCCACGGACATCGTCAGCGTCAGCGCGTCCTCGGTGAGGGCGATCACCTGGGTGACGCGGCCGGTGTAGGGCCAGGGGTCGGCCAGGTCGTACGTGATGACCGCCTCGTCCGCGGTGACACGCGCGGTGCGCCAGGCGGCGTCGCGCGCGGTGCCGTGGATGGCGTGCGGCGGGGAGTTGAGCGGCATCTGGTGGACGGCCGCGCCGTCCCGGAAGCGGCCGTCGCGGATCCGGCCGCACCAGGGGACCATCGGGAAGCAGCCGTAGCGCTCGCCCTGGCGGAGCAGTTCCGTACCGCCGACGCGGAGTCCGCCGATCCGGCCGCCGTTGCCCGGCAGCACGGTCGCCTCCGCGTCACCCGCGGTCAGCGTGATGGGTTCGTTACTCACGTCACGACCCTACTGGGGCGATCAAGGGCGCCCCGGTACGCGGGGTGGTACTCGGGGTCCGGGAGGACGCTCAGCGGCGCTTGCGCAGCGCGCGGCCCACGACGATCGCCCCGGCCACGACCACGGCCGCGGCGGGGGCGGCCCAGCGCAGGGGGGCGCCGGCGACGCCCGTCTGAGGTGCGGGGACGGGGGCGTACCGGCCGCGCGGCGGGGCGTGGTCCACCTCCTCGGCGCTGCGGCCGATCATCGTGCGGCGCGCGTGCGCGGCCTCGGCGGGGGGTTCGACCATGTCGGGGGTGGGGGTCTCCGGGGCGGCGGGGGCGGTGGGGGTGGCGGAGGGCTGCGGGGCGGCGGCTCGGCCCTCGTCCACCTCGTCCGTGTGGTCCGTGTCGTCCGTGTCGTCGGCCTCGTCCGCGTCCTCCGTGTCGAGGGACGGCGGCGGGACCTCGGTGTCGAAGACGGAGGCGGGCGGCCGCTCCTCGGCCGCCGCGGTGCCCAGGTTCGCCGCGAACCGGGTCAGCAGGCGGGCCGTGGCCGAGGTCACCGACTCCTCGGACAACTCCGTGACCCGCCCGTCCGCGCTGGCCGTCCCGGCGAAGACGACGGTGGCGCCGCCCTCGGCGTCCCGGACGGAGAGGGTCAGGGCGAGCGTGACCTCGCCGGTGCCGCGCGACTCGGTGGCGTCACCCTCGACGGCGTACGTGCCGTCCGGGCGCGCGGACAGGCGCAGCGAACCCCGGTAGGTGATGGAGTGGCTGCCGATACGCACCTTCAGCCGGCCCGCGACGGGCTCGGCGCCGGCGTCCTGCTGGAGCCCCGGAACCGCCCGGGCGACCCGGACGGGGTCGGCCAGCACGTCCCTGAGCCGCTCGGCCGGAACCGGAACGAACACCTCATGCTCCATGTCACGGCACCCTACCCAGCGGGCGCCCGGAGCACCCCCCGTCGGCCCAAAGTCACCCGGCGTCCCCCGCGCTCCCCGGCGTCAGCAGACCCGTCTCGTAGGCCACCACGACCGCCTGGGCCCGGCTGCTCAGGCGCAGCTTGGACATCGTGCGGTTGAGGTGGGTCTTCACCGTGGCCTCGCCGATGAACAGGCGGTCGGCGGCCTCGGCGTTGCTCAGTCACGGCCCACCAGGCCCAGCACCTCCGCCTCGCGCGAGGTCAGCGCCGCCGGCCCGGGCGGTGGAGCGGCGTCCGGCGGGCCCGTACGGGCCGGGTCCGACATCCGCGTGAACGCCTCCACCGGACGCCGGGTGACCGCGGGGGCGAACAGGGAGTCGCCGCCGTGCACCGCGGCCAGCAGCCGTTCGGGGCCCGCGTCCTTGAGCAGGAAGCCGGAGGCGCCGGCGCGCAGGGCGCCGTACACGTACTCGCCGAGGTCGAAGGTGGTCAGCCGACGACGGGCCAGTAGCCGAGGGTGACGTAGAGCGCCCAGCAGGCGTGGACGGCGAGGCAGGCGGTGACGGGGGCCCGGGTGCGCAGGGCGAGCGGGAGGGCCGGCAGGGCGACGAGCGACCAGGCGCGCGGATCGAGCGCGGGCCACCCCTGGGCGACGGCCTCGGTGCCGAGCAGGACGGCAACGGTCGTCAGCGCCGCGATCAGGCCGTCGGCCACCAGGGGATGCAGGCGCATTGCCGCAGCGCAGGTCCGCCGCCCGGTGCCGGCGTCCTCCTTTCGCGGTACCGCAGAAGTTGCAGGAACCGGCCGGCTGGCGCGGCGGGTCGGGTCCCGTCTCCACCCACGGCCCGGTTCCGCGATCGGCCGCGCGGCCCCAGGTTCTCGGTGCCGGCGATCCACAGGGGGGTGTGGCGGTCCGTCCGCGCCCGGGGGAGGAGGGCGGGCCGCCGCACGCGGCGTACCCGGGTCGTCCGTCCCGCCTCCGCGGCCCCGACGGCCTTCAGTACCGCGGATGCACCAAGGTCGACGGGGGGAGACCGGGGATCCGGGTGCGGGACGCGGCGCCGGCGTCCCGGGCGAGCGACCGGGGCGTGAGGGTGCGGGGGCGGGGGTCCTGTGCCGTGCCCGGACGCAGTGCGGGGGGCGTGCGGGCGGCCAGGAGGAAGCCCCAGTCGCGGGGGGCGCGGGGAGCGGCGGCCGTGCGGTCGGGGCCGGGCGTGAAGCCGGCGTCCCGGGCGGCGACGCGGTAGGCGACGGCCGGCAGTCCGGCCGCGCGGAGCGTCGCGTCCACCGTCCAGAAGGTCCGGGGCCGGGCGGCGGCCGGGCCCGCGTGCACCACCAGTCGCCCGTCGGGGGCGAGCACCCGCCGCAGCAGGCCGTAGAACTCCTGCGAGTACAGCTTGGTGCCGGCCGTGATGCCGGGGTCGGGCAGGTCCGAGATCACCACGTCGTACGTCGCGGAGGGCGTCGACCGCAGCCGCCGGAAGGCGTCCTCCGTCAGGACGTGGACGCGCGGGTCGCCGTAGGCGTGCTCGTTGAGGGTGGACAGGCCGGGGTCGTGCCGGGCCAGCCGGGCGAGCCCGGGGTCGAGTTCGAGGACGTCGACGCGCTGGACGCCGGGGCGCCGCAGTACCTCTCGCGCGGCGAAGCCGTCGCCGCCGCCGAGGATCAGCACGCGCGCGTGCGTGCCGCTCATCACCGGGTGCACCAGGGCCTCGTGGTAGCGCCGTTCGTCGCTGCCGCTGACCCTTGGCCGTCCGTCCAGGAACAGGCCGAGGGACCGGCCGTCGGTGCCCCCGGTGAGGACGACCTCCTGCACCCCGGTCCGGACGGCCACCCGGACGTCCTGGCCGTACACGGCCTGCCGGGCCGCCCGTTCGAAGTCGCCGGCGAGGACGGTGGCCGTGGCGAGGAGGGCGAGTACGAGGAGGTTGGCGGTCAGCAGCAGCCAGCGGGCCCGGCGCGTCAGGTCGCGCCGGAACAGACCGAGGACCAGGGCCGCGCCGACGACCGCGTTGACGGTGCCGGTGAGCAGCGCGCCGGTGAGCTGGCCGAGGAAGGGGAGCAGGACGAAGGGGAAGGCGAGGCCCCCGACGAGCGCGCCGACGTAGTCCGCGGCGAACAGGTCGGCGACGGCACCGCCCGCGTCCTGCCTGCGCACGCGCTGGATCAGCTCCATCAGCAGTGGCACCTCGGCGCCGATCAGCACACCGATGACGAGCGAGAAGGCGACCAGCAGGAAGCGCGGCCCGTCTGCCCACAGACCGCCCCAGCCGCCGGTCCAGGCGAAGACGGCGTAAAGGATCATCGCGCTGGAGCCGCCGACGAGGGCGAGGACCGCCTCGACCGCGCCGAAGCCGGCCGCGGCCAGCCGACGCAGCCGTTTGGCGGCGAGCGAGCCGAGGCCCATGGCGAAGACCATGACGGACAGGACGACGGACGCCTGGGTGACCGAGTCGCCGATCAGGTACGAGGCGAGGGCGACCAGTTCGAGTTCGTACACCAGCCCGCAGGCCGCGCAGACGAACACGCCCGCCAGGACCAGGAACCGCGCGAGGGCGGGCCGGACGGGCAGCCGCGCGGGCGCCTGCGGACCGCAGGGGCGGCCCCAGGACGGCGGAGAGCCGGGCGGGGCGGGCGCGTGCGGATCGATCACGGAGTGACGTTACGTCACTCCGCCACTGCGCTTCGTCACCCACACGTGTGAAACTCGCGTCGCGTTCGGCCCCACAGGTTTAGCCGGGAGCGGCCCGCCGGGCGGACCGCTCCCCGCCCGGCGGCGCCTCCCGGCTCACACCGCCGACGGCCTGAGCTGCGACGTCGGCACCCGGATGCCCACGCGGGTCCGGGTCGCCACCACCTGCCCGTCCTGCGGGTAGGCGTGCCAGGTGCGCCAGTGCACCTGCCCCTCGCACCGCTGGGCCAGCAGCGCGGTGAAGGCGTGCGGGCTGCCCGGGAAGACGCCGGCCAGACCGTGCGGATGGTCGGAGACGAGGGCCAGCAACTCCTGGGCGCGGCCGGCGAAGGAGCCCGGCGTCAGCACCTCCACCCGGGCGGCGAACTCGTACTCCCAGTCGCCCACCCGTTTGGCGACGCCGAGCGGCAGCGGGGTGCTGCTGCCGGGGATGCACGCCACCGTCTCGGAGCAGCTGCCCCGCTCCTCCTCGAGGAGCACTTGATGGGAGGCGCCGAGGAGTCTCAACTGCAGTTTCGCGTCAGTGAGTTCGACATCGAGAGAGGCGAGCGCGGGCAGCGGCTCGCGCCCCAGGGCCCAGGCCAGGTCTGCGGCGCGCGTGTCGGTGTAGGGGGTGTTCAGGGTCGTGAGCATGGATCGGCTCCGCAAGCACACAAGGAGAGGAAGGTGTGGGGCCAGCGCATCCCGGCCACTGCCGGCGATACGGCCCACTCAGCCCAGTCGGCCGGTCAGGAGGGGGGTCAACAGGTCGTCCGAGGAGCTGCGTTGGTGTTGGAGAGGGAATCACGAACTATGGCGCCGCCACAGCGTTTTTACCCAACTTCGTGGCGTTTCCATCCCTCAGGGGGCTCCACAGCTCAACTGTTCAACTACGGCGCGCGCCCGCCCGAACGAAGTGCGCCGGTGTGCGCAAGCGCCCGCCGGGCGTACTGCCCGACGGGCGCTCTTGGTGGGGCCGGGGCCCGGTCCCAGGTGGTGGGCCCCGTGGCGGGGATGCGGTTCCCCCTGGCTGGAGCTCAGCTGCCCCGTGTCAGCTGCCTCCACCGCATCCGCCGCCGCCCCCTCCTCCCCCGCAGGACGACCCGCCTCCGCAGGACGAGCCGCCACTGCAGGAGTGGCTTCCGTGGTGTCCGCCCGAGGACGAGCCACCGCCGCTGTCACCGGCCCACCAGCTGCCGCCGCTGCCGCTACCGCTGTCGCCCGTCCACCGCGTACGGCTGCCGCGCCGCGACCGGACGGTGCGGTCGGCCCGCCGGCCGACGACGATTCCCCTGATCACCAGGGCTGCGACCACGATCAGGATGATGACTGTGACCATGACTTCACCCTCCTTCCATTCCCGGGCGTACGCCCGGAAGGTCCCCCGAAGCAGTCCCCCGTCGGATGCCTCGCTCTGTCGGAATCTGTCGTGAAGCTCGTTGCGTGAACGGGAGATGCCCCTCGCCGCCGCGGCCCAAAGCAGAGTTGAGGAAGTCCAGAGCTTCGGCGCAGGATGACCGCCATGACCTCCATGAGCTCCAGCGCCCGCCCCCTTCTCAACCGCCGGCTGGCGGAGTTCGGAACGACGATCTTCGCCGAGATGTCCGCTCTGGCCGTGCGGACCGGCGCGATCAACCTGGGCCAGGGCTTCCCGGACACCGACGGCCCCGAGGAGGTCCGGGAGGCCGCCGTACGGGCCCTGCGCGACGGGCACGGCAACCAGTACCCGCCGGGCCCCGGCGTCCCCGAACTGCGGGCCGCCGTCGCCGGCCACCAGCAGCGGCGCTACGGCCTGTCCTTCGACCCGGACACCGAGGTCCTGGTCACGGCCGGTGCCACCGAGGCCATCGCCGCCTCCCTGCTGGCGCTGCTCGAGCCCGGCGACGAGGTGATCGCACTGGAGCCGTACTACGACTCGTACGCGGCCTGCATCGCGATGGCGGGCGGCACCCGTGTACCGGTGACCCTGCGCCCGCACACCAGCGACGAGGGTGCCGTCTTCCGCCTGGACCTCGACGAGCTGCGCGACGCGGTCACCGACCGCACCCGGCTGCTGCTGCTGAACACCCCGCACAACCCGACGGGCACGGTCCTGAACCGCGCCGAACTGGCCGCGATCGCCGAGCTGGCCGTGGAGCGGGACCTGCTGGTGGTGACCGACGAGGTGTACGAACACCTGGTCTTCGACACCGCCGAGCACATCCCGCTGGCGACCTTCCCGGGGATGCGCGAGCGCACGGTGAGCATCGGGTCGGCCGGCAAGACGTTCTCCTTCACCGGCTGGAAGGTCGGCTGGGTCACCGCGGCGCCGGCCCTGGTCACGGCGGTCCGCTCGGCCAAGCAGTACCTGACGTACGTGGCCTCCGGCCCCTTCCAGTACGCCGTCGCCGAGGCCCTGGCCCTGCCCGAGTCCTACTTCACCGCCTACCGGGAGGACATGCGGGCCAAGCGGGACCTGCTGGCCGCGGGTCTGGCGGAGGCGGGCTTCGGCGTGTTCCGGCCCGCCGGGACGTACTTCGTCACCACCGACATCCGCCCGCTGGGCGAGAGCGACGGCTTCGCCTTCTGCCGGGGCCTGCCGGAGCGCGCGGGTGTCGTCGCCGTCCCCAACGCGGTCTTCTACGACCACCGGGAGGCGGGCGCGCCCTACGTCCGGTTCGCCTTCTGCAAGCGGATTGCGGTGCTGGAGGAGGCGGTGGGGCGGCTCAAGACGCCGGCGGGGTGAGGCGTGGCGGGACGACGAGAGCCCGGCCCCGCGATACCGGGACCGGGCTCTCCTCGTACGGGCGGGACGAGGACCGGCGGACTACTCGCCGTCCTCGTCGGTCGGCTTCTCCGCCTCGTTGACCTCCTGCTCCAGGCCGAGCTGCTCCACGAGCCACCGGTCGAACTCGATGGCGGCCCGCACCCAGCTGACCGTCGAGGAGACGAAGTGCTCCAGGCTGACGCCCATGCCGATCAGCATCTGCGCCTCGCCGATGAGGCGGACGGTGCCGTCGTCGTGGGTGTGGGAGTACACCTTGGGCCACAGGGTGCGCCGGTTCCAGTCGTCGACCGACTCGAGCAGCTGCGGCTTCTCGTCGATCTGGTGGGGCCGGTCGTAGAACGTCCGCACCGAGAAGACCTGCTGGTCACCCTCACCGCGGAACATGAAGTACGTACGGAACTGCTCCCACGGCGCCGCGAGGTCGCCCTCGTCGTCGACGACGTACTTCAGCTCCATCTGTTCGAGGAGCTGCTTCACAAGATCCTGATCCGGGACGACGGGGCCCGCCGGTCCTTGGGGCTGCGGCTCGGGCTGCTTGCCCCCGAAGTTCGGAATCGAGGACGGGTCGATGGTCACCGTGAATTTCCCTTCGTACGGATCTGGCCATCCTCCCCCATGCGGGGAGGGGCGTGGCAAGCCCGCCGGGAGCCTGTCAGCCCTGGGCTGACATGATCCGGCCGGTCGGGTGGATGTTCGACGGACGGAGGCGGGGCAATGACGCGTACATCCAGGACGGGCGGGGGCCCACAGGGCGGGGCGGACGTACCGCGGGGGCGGACCCGGTGGTGGCGGGTGGCCGCTCTCGTGGCGGTGCCGGCGCTGATCCTGCTGCCCCTCCTCATCGCCTTCGTGGGCATCGTCTTCTCCGAGTCGGACGAACGCGACGAGGGCGGACGGGACGGGAGCGGGCGGGACGGGAGCGGGCGGACCGAAGAGCAGGTCCCCTGTTCCGAGGCGCTGGCGTTCGGCGGTGCCGTCCTGCCGGCCGGCGCGCGGCCCGCCGGTGCGTGCACGGTGCAGGGCTTCCAGGACATTCACTACAGCGCCGCCTTCCGCATGCCCCGCACGGGTGTCCAGGACTGGCTGATACACACCTATCCGGACGCTCCCGCGCCCGGCACCGAGTCCTGCGTGGGCGCCGAAGCCGACCTGTGTCTGGATCTGGGCCACGAGCAGGGGCTGCCCGGGGGCGTGGACGCGCACGCCGTGCGGGTGCGGGTGGTGCACGAGGACGCCGGGACGGCGCTGGTGCGGTTCACGGCGTTCACGATGTGACACACGGCGGCCCGCCACCCACCCGGGGTGACGGGCCGCCGACGCCTCCACGGCACGCTCAGAGGGTCTTGCCCTCCGTCGCCGGTCCCACGATCAGTTCGTCGCCGAACCGGTCCACGCGGACGGCGTCGCCGTCCTTGATCTCGCCGGACAGGATCTCCCGGGCCAGCCGGTCGCCGATCGCGGTCTGGACGAGGCGGCGCAGCGGGCGGGCGCCGTACGCCGGGTCGTTGCCCTCCTCCGCCAGCCAGGCCAGGGCCTCGTCGGTGACCTCCAGGGTGAGCCGGCGCTCGGCGAGGCGCCGGGACAGGCCCTCGATCTGGAGCCGCGCGATCCGGCCCAGCTCCTCCTTGCTCAGCGCCGAGAAGACCACGAGGTCGTCGAGCCGGTTGAGGAACTCCGGCTTGAACGAGCTGCGGACCACCTCCAGCACCTGCTGCTTCTTCTCCGCCTCGCCGGTGGTCGGGTCGACCAGGTACTGGCTGCCCAGGTTGGAGGTGAGGACCAGGATGGTGTTGCGGAAGTCGACGGTGCGGCCCTGCCCGTCGGTGAGACGCCCGTCGTCGAGCACCTGGAGCAGGATGTCGAAGACCTCGGGATGCGCCTTCTCCACCTCGTCCAGCAGCACGACGGTGTACGGCCGCCGCCGCACCGCCTCCGTGAGCTGGCCGCCCTCCTCGTACCCGACGTATCCGGGCGGCGCGCCCACGAGCCGGGCGACGCTGTGCTTCTCGCTGTACTCGCTCATGTCGATGCGGACCATGGCCCGCTCGTCGTCGAAGAGGAAGTCGGCGAGCGCCTTGGCCAGCTCGGTCTTGCCGACGCCGGTGGGGCCGAGGAAGAGGAACGACCCGGTCGGCCGGTCCGGGTCGGCGATCCCGGCCCTGCTCCGCCGTACGGCGTCGGACACAGCCCGTACGGCCTCGCCCTGCCCGATGAGCCGCTTGCCCAGCTCGTCCTCCATGCGCAGCAGCTTCTGCGTCTCGCCCTCGAGGAGCCGCCCGGCCGGGATGCCCGTCCAGGAGGCGACCACGTCGGCGATGTCGTCGGCGCCGACCTCCTCCTTGACCATGGTGTCCTTGGCGACCTCCTCCTCGGCCTCGGAGGCGGCCTCCAGGTCGCGCTCCAGGGTCGGGATCTCGCCGTACAGCAGCTTGCTGGCGGTGTCGAAGTCACCGTCGCGCTGGGCCCGTTCCGCCTGCCCGCGCAGTTCGTCGAGCTTCTCCTTCAGCTCGCCGACCCGGTTGAGGGACTTCTTCTCCTTCTCCCAGCGGGCGTTGAGGCCGCGCAGCTCCTCCTCCTTGTCGGCGAGGTCGCGGCGCAGCCGCTCCAGGCGCTCCAGGGAGGCGGCGTCGGTCTCCTTGCCGATCGCCAGCTCCTCCATCTTCAGCCGGTCGACGGCGCGCTGGAGTTCGTCGATCTCGACGGGCGAGGAGTCGATCTCCATGCGCAGCCGCGAGGCGGCCTCGTCGACGAGGTCGATGGCCTTGTCGGGCAGGAACCGGGAGGTGATGTACCGGTCGGACAGGCTCGCGGCGGCCACCAGGGCGCTGTCCGCGATCTGCACCTTGTGGTGGGCCTCGTAGCGCCCCTTGAGCCCGCGGAGGATGGCGATGGAGTCCTCGACGGTCGGCTCGGCGACGAGCACCTGCTGGAAACGGCGTTCCAGGGCGGGGTCCTTCTCGATCCGCTCCCGGTACTCGTCCAGCGTGGTGGCACCCACCATGCGCAGCTCACCGCGCGCCAGCATGGGCTTGAGCATGTTCCCGGCGTCCATGGCGGAGTCCCCGCCGGCCCCGGCACCCACGACGGTGTGCAACTCGTCGATGAAGGTGATGATCTGCCCGTCCGAGTCCTTGATCTCGGCGAGCACGGTCTTCAGCCGCTCCTCGAACTCACCCCGGTACTTGGCGCCGGCCACCATGGCGCCCAGGTCCAGCGCCACCAGCCGCTTCTCCTTCAGCGACTCGGGCACGTCCCCCTTGACGATCCGCTGGGCGAGCCCTTCCACGACGGCGGTCTTGCCGACACCGGGCTCGCCGATGAGGACGGGGTTGTTCTTGGTGCGCCGGCTGAGCACCTGCACGACCCGGCGGATCTCCTGATCGCGCCCGATGACGGGATCGAGCTTGCCCTCCCTGGCGGCTTCGGTGAAGTCGGTGCCGAACTTCTCCAGCGCCTTGTACTGACCCTCGGGGTCGGCGGTGGTCACGCGGCGTCCACCCCTCGCCTTGCGGAAGGCCTCCTGCAACTTCTTCGCACTGGCACCCTGCTCCTCCAGTACCTCACCGGTCGCGCCGCCCTTCGCGGCGATGCCGAGGAGCAGGTGCTCGGTGGAGAGGTACTCGTCCCCGAGTTCCTTGGCGCGTGCCTGGGCGTCGGCGACCACGGCGAGCATCTCACGGCTGGGTTGCGGCGGTGCGACCGTGGACCCGGTCACGCTGGGCAGCCCGCCGACGATGCGCTCGGCGCCGCTCCGTACGGCGGCCAGGTCGGCCTCGACGGCGGCGAGCAGGTCGGTGATGTTCTCGTTGTCCTGCCCCTGGAGCAGAGCCAGCAGCAGGTGGGCGGGGGTGAGGTCGGCGTTCCCCTCGGTCACGGCCCGGCTGCTGGCCGCGTTGATGGCGTCCCGGCTCCGGTTGGTCAGCTCGGCGTCCACGTTCTGGCTCTCCTCCGTGTCTCCATGTCTCCCAGTGCTGACTCACACAACGTACACAAAGTTGAGTCTATTTCACTCAAGGGGGGTCGGCCACGGGTTCCGTCGGGACATCCGGACGGAACCCGGGCGAGATCAGGACGTGATCCGACACGGGCAGGGGCTTTTCAGCCAGGCTCAGGAATCCGCGGTACCCGCACATACCCATACATACGACAGCGGCGTCACCGTGTTCAGGTCACGGTGACGCCGCTGCCGGGGGGAAGCACCTGAGCGATTTGTTACGACGGGGGAATCGCGTCAGGCACTGCGGGGGGTGGCCGAGATGGTCCTGATGTCGGAGACCTCCGGCGGCGCGAGCCGGTGGTCCCGCTGGTCCAGGTTCACAAAGATCATTCCGTACCGGATGGCACACCGCACGGGCTGCGGCGCCCCCCGAGGCCGCCGCAGGCACCGGTACGCACGCACATCGCCGTCCTCGTCCAACGTGACGACGACCGGCTCACCGAAGACGGTCACCATCAGGGAGTCACCGGGGTGGGGGATCGCGGTGACCAGGTCGATGAAGTGCCAGCCGGAGCGGTAGGCGGTGGCCATTTCTCGGCGGAAGGAGCGGTCGTCGGGTGGCGTCGTCATGTCAGGACCACGCACTGTCGTCAGTGAGAGCTTCTCCGGCCGGGGACGCGGTCACCGCTTCCACTGACCAGGCGCTGTCCGCTCGGTTGTCGCCCTTCGCCACGGAGAGGCCACTCAGAGTCCCGAAGGCCACAACGGCGGAGAAGGCGGCGACAAGCACCGAGCGAAGCATTCTCTTAGACATAGTCGGCTTCGTCCTCACTTGAAGGTCCCCTCTTCCCCCGTCGGATAAGACGATGGCTCATTCAGGCACGTCATGGCCACACAATCGGTGCATCATGTTCCTGCACGTTCAGGACCCTGGGGGGTGGAGATTTGACAACAAATCAGGCCAAAGCGACACATCCCCATGCAGTTACTGACCTGTGTGAGGAGGGTGCGCTCCTCTACGCGAACGCCCTGCGCACCGGACGTATTGCCCGCGCGGAGGCGGAACCCGTCCCCTGCCTGATGGAGTTCGCCCTCCTCCACCCCGATCCCGACGATGCCACCTGGCTCCTCCCGGTGTCGCCCGCCGTGGCACTCGCGCGACGGCTGAATCCGATCGAGCACGAGATATCCGAGCGCAGGCGGACGTCGATCGAGCTGGCCGCGGCCTTCGAACCCTTCATGGCGCTCAGCGCGCAGGGCGCGGCGCCGACGCACTCGATCACCGTGCTGGAGGGGCTCGACCGCATCAACGCCGCCCTCGACCTGGCCACGGATCAGTGCCTGATCGAGATGCTCACGGTCCAGCCGAGTGCCCGGCACCCCGAGCGCCGGCTCATCGAGGCACTGGAGCGAGACAGGACGCTCATCGAGCGGGGCGTGCGGATCCGCACCCTCTACCAGCACACAGCGCGGTACAGCCCGGAGCGCCTGGCCTACGTGGACCAGTTCCCGAACGGGAAGGCCGAGTACCGCACCATCGACGAACTCGTCGAACGCCTCATCATCTGCGACGAGACCGTGGCCTTCATCCCCATCCGGGACGACCGCCAGGTCGCCCTCGAAATCCGGCACCCGGGTCTCGTCCGCTACCTGATCAAGGTCTTCGAGTTCATCTGGGGCCGGGCCGTGCCGCTCACGGCCGGCGCACCCTACGAGACCGCCCCCGACGGCATCACGGACATCCAGCACTCCATAGCCAAGCTGCTGGTGGAAGGCCACGTCGACGAGGCCATCGCCCGCCGCCTCGGCATGAACGTCCGCACCTGCCGGGCCCACATAGCCAAACTGGCCTCCGTGCTGGGGAGCGGAAGCCGCGCGCAACTCGGTTACCTGATAGCCCAGTCGGGGATCCTGGAGCAGGATCAGCACGGCATCGCACAAGAGGCGGCCCATGACGGGTGAGGCGCGGGGCCCGCAGGGGAAACGGCGGGTGCTGTCCCACATCGAGCACGGTCCGGAAGAACTCTGTGCCGCGGGGACGGACCTCTACACGCAAGCCCTGCGTGAGGGCCGCGTGCCCACCCGGGAGGCCTCGGCGCTGCCCTGCCTCACGGACTACGGCCTGCTGCAACCGATCGTGGGCGACCTGGACTGGCTGGAGCCGGTCGCCCCCGCGGTCGCCCTGCACCGGATGCTGGACGCCTCGGCGCAGCGTGTCGCCAAGGAGCGGCGGCGGGAAGCCCGGCTGACCGCGACGTTCGAACCCCTCATGCTGGTGGACGGCCGGCGTACGGCCGGAGGGGACGCCGGGGCCGTACGCGTCCTCAATGGGGTCCCCCAGATCAACCAGGCCATCAGCGAGGCCATGTCGAACGCCACGCGCGAGCTGCTGTGCATACAGCCCAACGCCCACTACGGCGACCGCCGCGGACAGGTGGCCCAGACACTGTCCCTGAGCCGGGACCAGGACATGCTCGACCGCGGCGCCCGCATCCGCACGCTCTACCAGCACACACAGCGCCATCTGCCGATGGTCCGGGCCCGCTACGAGCAGTTGCGTGGAGACGCCGAGGCACGCTCTCTGGACGAGGTGACGGACCGCCTTATCGTCGTCGACCGCAAGGTCGCCTTCATCCCCGCCGACGCAGAGGCCACGCTGGCGTTGGAAGTCCGCCACCCCGCCCTCATCGCGTACTTCGTGACCACCTTCGAACGCCTGTGGCGCCTCGCCACGCCCATGCACCCGGAGGCCGCGCCACGCCCGTCGCTGGGCGGGATCACACCACGCCAGCGCACCATCGCGTCTCTGCTCGTCGAAGGCCACACCGACGCCGACATCGCCGAACGCCTCGGCATGAACATCCGCACCGCCCGCGTCCACATCGCCAAGCTCGCCGCCACCCTCGGCAGCGAGAGCCGGGCTCAGCTCGGGTATCTCATCGGGCAGTCGGGGATTCTTGACCGGGAAGGATGACGGGGGCGGGGACGCCCTGGGAGGTGCCGTCCAGGCCCGCCTGGGCTATGCGGACGCCCAGTTGGGTACGGCTCGCCGCGCCCAGGGTCTCCGAGAGGCGGGCGATGTGCGCGCGGGCCGTGCGGACGCTTATGCCCAGCCGCTCGGCGATCACCGCGTCCTGGTGGCCCTCCGCCAGCAGCGCCGCGATGGACTGCTCGCGGTGTGAGATGCCCTCGATGCCGGTGTCGGGGAGGGCGGCGGAGAGCGGGATGGCGAGGCGCCAGAGGCGTTCGAAGACCGTGACCAGGTAGGAGACCAGCGCGGGGTGGCGCAGCTCCAGGGCCATGGTGCGGTCGGTGTTGGCGGGGATGAAGGCGACCGTGCGGTCGAAGAGGATGAGACGGTCGATGACCTCGTCCAGCGTGCGGGCCTCCACCGCGTCGCCCATCAACTCGAGGTAGTTGAGCAAGCCCTGGCCGTGCCGGGCCACGTGCGTGTACAGGTCCCGCATCCGCACCCCGCGCCCGCGCAGCGCCAGCGCCCGGTGCAGCCCCTCCGACAGCTCCGCCTCACGCCGGATGCCGCCGGGCTGCACGGTCAGGACCTCCGTCGTGCACGCCTGCGTCGCCTCGTCCATCGCGGCCTGGATGCGGGCCAGCCCGTCGAGGACCCGGATCGCCGAACTCTCCGTCCCGGCGGAGGCGTGGATGAGCCGGCCGAGCCCCGCGTACCACTCGAAGGCCTCCACCGCCGAGCCCACCCGCCGCTGACTCGCGCTGACCTCGTCGTGGACCCCGCGCAGCAGCCGCGTCATGACCTCCTGCGGAGAGGTCGGCACCAGCCAGTCCATGTCGTCGGGGTCGGGGTGCAGCAGGGCCAGTTCGAGGAGGCAGGGGACCGGTTCGGCGTCCTGGCGCGGCACCCGGCCCCGCCGTACGGCCCGGGAGTACACGCGGTCCCCGGCCGCGCACAGCCGGTCGGCACCGTGCGGATGCTCCTCAGCCCCGTGCCCGGCCATCGCCCATCCCACCCCCGGTTCCGGCTCCTCCGCAGCGCAACTATGCGCGGCCGGGACCGGCTCCGCAACACGGCTCGACCGGGGACGCGGGAGGGAAAGTACCGGTTGCGCCGGGTATGACCGGGGCATGGAACCAGGACCGCACCGCGACTACTTCTTCAGCCCGATCTCCCCACAGGCATCCGCGTACTTAGCCGTGCAGATGTCGCTGACCTTGTAGAAGCCGTCCGCGACGACCGTCTCCTCGATGTTGCCCTGGGTGAGGGCGACGACGGGGACGAGCTGGGCGGGGATGCCCTTGTGGGTGGGACTGTCGACCTTGTCGCGGGCCAGTGCGTCGAACTGGATGTCCCGGCCCTGGACCCGCGCCACGGCCATCTCCGCGGCGTTCTCGGCCTCCTGCGGGTAGGACTTGTAGACACTCATGTACTGCTCGCCGGTGACGATCCGCTGCACCGCGGAGAGTTCCGCGTCCTGGCCGGTGATCGGCGGCAGGTCGGTGATGCCCGCGTCCTCCAGGGCCTTGATGATGCCCCCCGCCATGCCGTCGTTGGCGGAGTAGACGCCCGCGATGTTGTTCTTGCCGATCTTCTCGATCGCCTCGGTCATGTTCGCCATGGCGTTCTCCGGCTTCCAGTCCTTGGTGTCGAAGGACTGGGCGATCGTCACCTTGCCGTTCAGCTCGGTCATCGCGCCGGCCTTGAACTGCTTGGCGTTCGGGTCGGTGGGCGAGCCGTTCATCATGACGATCTTGTCGGAGCTGTCCGCGCCGCCGAGCGCGTCGAGGAGGGAGCGGCCCTGCACCTCGCCGACCAGCTCGTTGTCGAAGGAGATGTAGGCGTCGATCGGGCCCTCGGCCAGCCGGTCGTAGGCGATGACCGGGATGCCGGCGTCCTTGGCCTTCTGCACGCCGTCCCCGATGGACTGCGCGTCGACCGCGTCCAGCACGATCACGTCGACCTCGTCGTCGATCATCTGCTGCATCTGCTCGGCCTGCTTCGACGCGCTCGCCTCGGCGTTGGCGTACTTGACGTTGCCCGCGTCGTTCGTGAGCTCGCCGACCTTGGCCTTGAAGAAGGGGTAGTCGAACTGCTCGTAGCGCGTGTTCTCCTTCTCCGGCAGCAACAGGCCGACGGTGATGTCGTTGCCCTTGGTCGGGCTCGCCTCGCCACTGCTGTCCGAGGCGCCCAGGACGCCGCAGGAGGCCAGCGAGAACGTCATCAGGGACGCGGCCACGGATATGGCGGTACGACGGGCACGGCTGCTCACTGCGCTTACCTTCCGAACACACGGGTGCTGTCGGTGACCCAGGTGGGCCCTGGTGGTCCAGCTCCAGGTCCAGGTCCAGGTGACCCCGGTGACCCAGGTGACTCCTGGTGAAGGAAGCCAACGCTGTCTTCACCAAATCGTCAAGAAGTACTAGACCAATGAGACAGCACCGTTGTGAACAAGCCCCGGAGGTCCGACCGGACCTCCGGGGCTGTCGATGCCGTTCACCCTTGTGCCGTCTGCCGACCCGGGGTCAGTCCGAGGTCTGGCCATGGCGCTTGGGACGCCACACGACCAGGGCGCTGGTCTGCTGTACCTCTTGGTAAGGGACCAGGTCACGGCGGTACGACGCGTGCACCGCCGCCTCGCGCTGGCGCATCGCCGTCGCCGCCCCGTCGAGGGCGTCGGCCATCTCCGCCACCCGGGCCTGGAGCGCGGCGACCTGGTTCTCCAGTTCGATGATGCGCTTGATTCCGGCCAGGTTGATGCCCTCGTCCTGCGACAGCTGCTGCACCTGGCGGAGCAGCTCGATGTCGCGGGCCGAGTAGCGCCTGCCGCGCCCGGCCGTGCGGTCCGGGGAGACCAGGCCGAGGCGGTCGTACTGGCGCAGGGTCTGCGGGTGCAGACCGGAGAGCTGGGCCGCCACCGAGATGACGTAGACCGGGGTCTCCTCGGTCAGTTCATACGGGTTGCGTCGACGACCGTCCATCCCCATCAAGCTCCCTTCGCGGCCTGGAACAACTCCGCCCGCGGATCCTCGTCCGCGGTCGCCTCGCGATACGCCTCCAGCGCGTCACGAGCCTTCCCCGTCAGGTCCTTCGGAACACTCACCTCGACGGTGACCAGGAGGTCGCCCCGGCTGCCGTCCTTGCGGACCGCGCCCTTGCCGCGGGCCCGCATGGTGCGCCCGTTGGGCGTGCCCGGCGGAAGCTTCAGCGTGACGGGCGGACCGCCCAGGGTCGGCACCCGGACCTCGCCGCCGAGGGCCGCCTCGGCGTAGGTGACGGGGACGGTGACCGTGAGGTTGTCGCCCCGGCGGCCGAAGACGGAGTGCTCCTTGACGTGCACGACCACGTAGAGGTCGCCCGCCGGTCCGCCCCGCTCGCCCGGCGTGCCCTTGCCGCGCAGCCGGATGCGCTGCCCGTCCGACACCCCGGCCGGGATGCGGACCTGCATCGTCCGGGAGGACTTGGCGCGTCCGGAGCCCTTGCAGACGTCGCAGGGGTCCTCGGCGATCAGGCCGCGGCCCTTGCAGTCCGGGCACGGGTCGGTGAGCGAGAAGCCACCGCCCGAGCCCCGCGCGACCTGGCCGGTGCCGACGCAGGTCGGGCACACGCGCGGTGTGCCGTTCTTGTCGCCGGTGCCCGAACAGGCCTTGCAGGGCGCCTGCGAGGACATCCGCAGCGGCACCGTGGCGCCCTCGATGGCCTCCGTGAAGCTCAGCGTGACCTCGGACTCGATGTCCTGGCCGCGCCGCGGCTGGGTCCGCGTGCCGGTGCCGGGACCGCCGCCGGTGCGGTTGAACAGGCCACCGAAGACGTCCCCGAGGCCGCCGCCGAAGCCGCCGGCGCCCCCCTGGCCCCCGCCCTGGGCGCCGCCTCCGAAGAGGTCGCCCAAGTCGAAGTTGAAGGTGCCGCCGCCGCCCGCGCCCGGCCCCGGACGGAAACCGCCGTTGCCGAAGAGGGCGCGGGCCTCGTCGTACTCCTTGCGCTTCTTGGGGTCACCGAGGATGTCGTTGGCCTCGGAGATCTCCTTGAAGCGCTCCTCCGCCCTGACGTTCCCCTTGTTGGCGTCCGGGTGGTACTCGCGGGCGAGCTTCCGGTACGCCTTCTTGATCTCGGCCTCGGTGGCGTCCTTGGGGACGCCGAGGACCTTGTAGTAGTCCTTCTCGATGAAGTCCTTGGTGCTCATCCCCGACGTCCCTCCTTCCACACTTCAAGCTCAGCCCTCGTCCGGGCCACCGCTCTCCTTGTTCTCCGCCGAGTCGGAACCGTCCTGCGCCTCGGTGCTCTCCTCGGCCGGCTTGACGGTCTGCGCGCCGGGCTGCGGCTCGGCGACGGCCACCCGCGCGGGGCGGATGGTGCGCTCGCCGATCCGGTATCCCGGCTGCAGGATCGCCACGCAGGTCGTCTCGGTGACGTCCGGTGCGTAGGAGTGCATCAGGGCCTCGTGGATCGTCGGGTCGAAGGGCTCGCCCTCCTTGCCGAACTGCTGGAGGCCCATCTTGGCGATGACCGTCTCCAGCGACTCCGCGACGGACTTGAAGCCACCGACCAGCTCCCCGTGTTCCCGGGCGCGGCCGATGTCGTCCAGCATCGGGAGCAGTTCGGTCAGGAGGTTCGCGACGGCGACCTCCTTGACCGCGACGCGGTCCCGCTCCACGCGGCGGCGGTAGTTCTGGTACTCGGCCTGGAGCCGCTGGAGGTCCGCCGTGCGCTCGTTGAGCGCGGTGCGCACCTGGTCCAGCTGGGCCACCAGGCCCGCGTTCTCGCTCGCGTCCCCGGCCGGGGCCGCGCCCTCCTCCGAAGAGGGGGCGGCGGCCTTCGGCTCGGCGTCGTCAGGGCTGGCGCCGGAGGGGACGTCGGGCTTCTCGTCGAAGCCCGGGGTCTCCTCCGTCACGCGGCACCGTCCTTGCGCTCGTCGTCCACGATCTCGGCGTCGACGACGTCGTCGTCGGCCTTGTCGCCGTCACCGGCGGTGGCACCGGCGCCCGGGGCCTCGCCGCCGGCGGCCTGCGCGCCCTGGGCGTCGGCGTACATGGCCTGGCCCAGCTTCTGCGAGACGGCGGCGACCTTCTCCGTGGCGGTGCGGATCTCGGCGGTGTCCTCGCCCTTGAGCTTCTCCTTCAGCTCGGCGACGGACTCCTCGACCTCGGTCTTGATCTCGCCGGGGACCTTGTCCTCGTTGTCCTTGAGGAACTTCTCCGTCTGGTAGACGAGCTGCTCGCCCTGGTTGCGGGACTCGGCGGCCTCGCGGCGGGCGTGGTCCTCCTCCGCGTACTTCTCGGCCTCCTGGCGCATCCGGTCGACCTCGTCCTTCGGCAGCGAGGAGCCGCCGGTGACGGTCATCTTCTGCTCCTTGCCCGTGCCCAGGTCCTTCGCGGTCACGTGCATGATGCCGTTGGCGTCGATGTCGAAGGCGACCTCGATCTGCGGGACGCCGCGGGGCGCCGGCGGCAGACCGGTCAGCTCGAACATCCCGAGCTTCTTGTTGTACGCCGCGATCTCGCGCTCGCCCTGGTAGACCTGGATCTGCACGGAGGGCTGGTTGTCCTCGGCGGTGGTGAAGATCTCCGAACGCTTCGTCGGGATCGTCGTGTTCCGCTCGATCAGCTTGGTCATGATGCCGCCCTTGGTCTCGATACCGAGGGACAGCGGGGTGACGTCGAGGAGCAGGACGTCCTTGACCTCGCCCTTGAGGACACCGGCCTGAAGGGCGGCGCCGATGGCGACGACCTCGTCCGGGTTGACGCCCTTGTTGGCGTCCTTGCCGCCGGTCAGCTCCTTGACCAGCTCGGCGACGGCCGGCATACGGGTGGAGCCACCGACGAGAACGACGTGGTCGATCTCGGACAGCTGGATGCCGGCGTCCTTGATGACGTTGTGGAACGGCGTCTTGCAGCGCTCCAGCAGGTCGGCCGAGAGCTGCTGGAACTGCGCCCGGGTGAGCTTCTCGTCCAGGTGCAGCGGGCCCTCGGCGGAGGCCGTGATGTAGGGCAGGTTGATCGAGGTCTCGGTGGACGAGGACAGCTCGATCTTGGCCTTCTCGGCGGCCTCGCGGAGGCGCTGGAGGGCCATCTTGTCCTTGGACAGGTCCACGCCGTGGCCGGCCTGGAACTGCTTCACCAGGTAGTCGACGACACGCTGGTCCCAGTCGTCACCACCGAGGTGGTTGTCACCGTTGGTGGCCTTCACCTCGACGACGCCGTCGCCGATCTCCAGCAGCGAGACGTCGAAGGTGCCGCCACCGAGGTCGAAGACGAGGATGATCTGCTCGTCCTTGTCGAGGCCGTACGCCAGCGCGGCGGCGGTCGGCTCGTTGACGATGCGCAGGACGTTCAGGCCCGCGATCTCGCCGGCCTCCTTGGTGGCCTGGCGCTCGGCGTCGTTGAAGTACGCCGGGACGGTGATGACCGCGTCGGTCACCTTCTCGCCCAGGTAGGACTCGGCGTCCCGCTTCAGCTTCTGCAGCACGAAGGCGCTGATCTGCTGCGGGTTGAAGTCCTTGCCGTCCAGGTTGATCTTCCAGTCGGTGCCCATGTGGCGCTTGACCGACCGGATGGTCCTGTCGACGTTCGTGACCGCCTGACGCTTGGCCACCTCGCCGACCAGCACCTCACCGTTCTTGGCGAAGGCGACGACGGACGGCGTGGTCCTGGCGCCCTCGGCGTTGGTGATGACGGTGGGCTCGCCGCCCTCCAGAACGCTGACGACGGAATTAGTCGTGCCCAGGTCGATGCCGACCGCACGTGCCATGGTGAATAACCTCCAGCTGACTTGAGTGGAACAGGCTCAAGTGTGCATGACGGCCTTCGTGCGGTCAACAGAGGTGAGTCGAGCCGACTCAACTCTTATCCGTTCCTTACACGCAACGGCTCGCTGACCTGCGCTTCTTCCGTGCGTCTGGCCTGACGAACCGGGAAAATCGACCCCCGGGAGGATGCACCCCTAGGGGGTCCGATCACCTCGGGAGGCAGCTGGGACTCCGTACGCGGCCGCCGCACCCGCGCCTGCGGCCGACCGGACACCGGCCCCTCCGCCTGCCCCCGGACCCGGGGCCGACCGGACACCTGTCCCGGCACCCCTGCCGCCCCTGCCCCGCGCCGCGGCCCGTACACCCGCACCCGCAGCAGTCCGGCCAGCGCGGCGACCGCAGCGCCCGCCACCCACCACACCGCCGTCCCGTCCAGCCGCCCGGTGTGCACGAGCAGACCCACGAGCACCGCGCCGCACGATGCCCCGCCGACGACCACCGCGGCGCCCTGCGGCGTGAGCCCGAGCCGGCGCAGCCGGTGGGCGAGATGGTCGGGCCCGCCCCGCAGCGGCGGCCGCCCGGCCAGCCGGCGCGAGAGCAGGACGAGTACGACGTCCAGGCAGACCGGCGCGCTCAGCGCGAACAGCACCGCCATGCCGCTCGCGGGCGCGTACCCCTCGCGGGTGAACACGGCGCCCCCGGCCAGCAGGAACCCCGCGAAGAGCGCCCCGCACGCACCGAGCGCGATCCGTGCGGGATGCCAGTTGTGCAGCAGCAGTCCGGTCAGCGCGGCGGCCAGCGCGAGCAGCGCCACCGCCAGCCCGTCGCGCAGCTCCGCCGCGGCACAGGCGGCGACCCCGAAGGAGGTCACGACCCCCACCGTGCAGGCCACCCCGTCGGCGTGGTCGAGCCCCCGGAAGGCGGAGGCGATCAGCGTGATCCATCCCACGGCGAGCACCCCGGCCACCGGCCCCGTCTCGCCGTACGGCACGACGCACGCCGCCGCGACGGCCGTACCGGCGACCACCCAGCGCCGCCGCAGCCGCCAGAGGTCGGCGGCGAGACCGAGGACACCGACGGCGGACGCGCCCAGGAGCAGCCGGCCGGCCGCGGAGCCGAGCGGCACGACGCCGGTCCAGTCCCCGGCCCACGCGACCAGCGCGGTGACCAGGGCGACGGCCACCCCGCCGGAGAGCGGGACCGGCCGCCGGCGGCGCCGGTCGACGAGGGCGAGGGCGAGGGCGGGTGCGCGCAGCACCCCGGCGAGGAGAGCGGCGAGGAGAGCGGAGGCGGTGGCGGCGGCGATCCCGTAGAGCACGGGGATAAGCTATGCCGGATATCACGTTTTGATATGAATTGCCTTCCCACTACGGCGTGGCGCCGGGGCGGGCGGGCGGCCCGGCGACCGGGCCGGTGGCCGGCTCCGGGTCAGGGTTGCCTCAGCGACGCAGATCACCGCACGTCCGACTACAGTGCGGCGGAGGATCGGGGTAGTCTCGGACGGACTGAATAAGTTACCGCTTAGTAATATCGATCCCCTCGCAACCTCGCAGGCCCGAGGAGCCCCCAAATGCAACTCGCCGCGATCATCGTGTCGCTGGTCCTGATCGTGGTCGGCGTGGCACTGTTCGGCCGCGCCGTCCTGCAGATCGTCAACTACATGCGGCTCGGACAGCCGGTGCCGGCCGGCACGCGGACCGACGATCCCGCAGCGCGCACCGTCACCGTGGTCCGGGAGTTCCTCGGCCACACCCGGATGAACCGCTGGGGCATCGTCGGGGTGGCGCACTGGTTCGTGGCGGTGGGCTTCTTCTCCCTGCTCCTGACGATCGTCAACGCGGTCGGGCAGCTCTTCGAGGCGGACTGGATCCTGCCGGTCATCGGCGACTGGGCGCCGTACAACGTCTTCGTCGAGTTCATCGGCACCATGACGGTGCTCGGCATCCTCGTCCTGATCGTGATCCGCCAGCTGAGCCGGCCGGACAAGCCGGGCCGCAAGTCCCGCTTCGCCGGCTCCAACTTCGGCCAGGCGTACTTCGTCGAGGCCGTCATCCTCATCGTCGGCGTCTGCATCTTCATGCTGCACGCGCTGGAGGGCGCCCTCCACCACGTCGACGGCTACGAGGCGTCGTTCTTCATCTCGTACCCGGTCGTCTCCGCGCTCGGGAACCTGGACGTCTCCACCCTCCAGAACCTGGTCTACCTCTTCGCCGGCCTGAAGATCGCGACCTCGTTCATCTGGATGATCACCGTCGCCCTGAAGACCGACATGGGCGTCGCCTGGCACCGCTTCCTGGCCTTCCCGAACATCTGGTTCAAGCGGGACGCGAAGGGCGGCACCGCCCTCGGCGCCCTGCTGCCGATGACGTCGGGCGGCAAGCCGATCGACTTCACCGACCCCGGCGACGACGACACCTTCGGCGTCTCCCAGGTCGAGCAGTTCTCCTGGAAGGGCCTGCTGGACTTCTCCACCTGCACCGAGTGCGGCCGCTGCCAGTCGCAGTGCCCCGCGTGGAACACCGGAAAGCCGCTCTCCCCCAAGCTCCTGATCATGTCCCTGCGCGACCACGCGCACGCCAAGGCCCCCTACCTGCTGGCCGGCGGCGGCAAGACGATGGAGGGCGAGGAGAAGGCGTCCGAGGAGCAGCTCGCCTCGGTGCCCGCGGCCGCGCTCGCGGAGGCCGAGCGCCCGCTGATCGGCACCCTCGAAGAGAACGGCGTCATCGACCCGGACGTCCTGTGGTCCTGCACCACCTGCGGCGCCTGCGTCGAGCAGTGCCCGGTGGACATCGAGCACGTCGACCACATCGTCGACATGCGCCGCTACCAGGTCATGATCGAGTCGGCGTTCCCGTCCGAGGCGGGCACGATGCTCAAGAACCTGGAGAAGAAGGGCAACCCCTGGGGCCTGGCGAAGAAGCAGCGCCTGGAGTGGCTCAAGGAGCTGGACTTCGAGGTCCCGGTCGTCGGCAAGGACATCGAGGACCTCACCGAGGTCGAGTACCTCTACTGGGTCGGCTGCGCCGGCGCCCTGGAGGACCGCGCCAAGAAGACCACCAAGGCCTTCGCCGAGCTGCTGCACATCGCGGGCGTCAAGTTCGCGATCATGGGCGGCGACGAGAAGTGCACCGGTGACTCGGCACGGCGCCTGGGCAACGAGCCGCTGTTCCAGGAGCTGGGCATGGAGAACGTCATGTCCCTCAACGCCGCCTTCGGCGAGGAGATGGACGACGACGGCAAGGTCACCGAGGAATCGCGGAAGCCCAAGTCGGCGAAGAAGATCGTCGCCACCTGCCCGCACTGCCTCAACACCCTGGGCAACGAGTACCCGCAGCTCGGCGGCGACTACGAGGTCATCCACCACACCCAGCTGCTCCAGCACCTCGTCGACGAGGGCAAGCTGCTCCCGGTCACGCCGGTCGAGGGCATCATCACGTACCACGACCCGTGCTACCTGGGCCGGCACAACAAGATCTACACGCCGCCGCGCGAGATCATCGCCGCCGTCCCGGGCGTCCGCAACGAGGAGATGCACCGCCACAAGGAGCGCGGCTTCTGCTGCGGCGCCGGCGGCGCGCGGATGTGGATGGAGGAGCGGATCGGCAAGCGCATCAACAACGAGCGCGTCGACGAGGCCCTGTCCCTCAACCCGGACATCGTCTCCACCGCCTGCCCGTTCTGCCTCGTCATGCTGACCGACTCGGTCAACGGCAAGAAGAACGACGGCAAGGCGAAGGAGTCCATCCAGGTCGTCGACGTCGCCCAGCTGCTGCTCGACTCCGTGAAGACCCCGGCCGACCCGGCGGGCGAGCCGGAGGCCGAGAGCGAGCCGACGCCGGAGCCGGTGAAGTAACCCACCCGCCACACCCGCCGACACCCCCTGGTCCCGCCCGGACCCGGGGGTGTCGCCGTTCGTCGAACGCGTGCATCATTACCCGGTCGTTGTCAGTGGCACGGAATCGGACGGGCGGGGCGAATGGTGCGCGGACGAAGAGGCATCCGGGTCGGCACGGCGGCCGCCGGCTGCGCGCTGCTGCTCGCCGCCTGCGGCCGGGGCGGGCCGGCCCCAGCCGCCGACGACACCGGCCCCACCCCCGTACGGGCGGCACAGGCCCCCGCCACGCTGCCCGTACCACGGGGCGACGGCAGCGAGGTCCCCGACGACTTCAACGGCGACGGCCACCGCGACCTCGTCCTCGACGACCTGGTCAAGGCGCAGAGCCACGCCGACGACGCCGGAATCGGCCTCGTCTACGGCTCCGCGCGTGGACTGGTCCCGGGCGCCCGGCAGTTGCTCACCCCGGCCACGTTCGCGGCCCCCACGGACGGACAGACACCTGCCGTCTTCGAGGTGGAGGCGACCTGCGACCTCGACGGCGACGGCTTCACCGACCTGGTGGTCACCACCGACCCGCCCTACGACGGCCAGGGCCGCCCGCCGGTCCCCCTCCAGCTCCTCTTCGGCTCCCCGACCGGACCGGCCGCCCGCGCGGTCCCGCTGAACGTCCCCGACCAGGCCCGCTTCGGCAACGACTGGCCCGAGCGGCCGGTCTGCGGCGACTTCGACGGCGACGGCGCCGAGGACCTGGTCCTGCACGCCTCGGCCGGTCACCTCAGCTATCTGCGCGGCCCGTTCACCCGCAAGGGCGCCCCGCGGAAGGCCGGCGCGCCCGTCCTCTCCCCCGGCGAGGTGCCGACCGGCCCCGCCGCCGACGTGAACCGCGACGGGTACGACGACCTGGTCGTCCGCGCCTCCGCGGGCCCCGGCCCCGCGGCCCTGGTCCTCGGCGGCCCGGCGGGACCCACCCGCACCGGGGCCACCCTCCCCGCCGGCACCGACGTCGCCCTCGGCGCATTCGGGCGGGGCAAGGCGCTGGACGCGGCGGTGGGCGACGCGGACGGCACGGCCCTGCGCTTCGACCTGCCCACCCCCCGGCGGGGCACCCTCGACACCCCCGGCACCCGGCTCGACGCCGCCGACTTCGACGGCGACGGTCTGATGGAGCTGGTCACCGACGACTCCGGCGTACGCGTCCTGCCGGTCCGCGGAACGGGCCCGACGACGCGGGGCGCGGTCACGGTGGCGCCCGCCGCCGAGGGGACGACGCGGGTGCTGACGGCGGGCGACTTCGACGGCGACGGCCGGGCGGACCTGGTCCTGCGGACGTACCAGGGCGACACGAAGGACACGGTCGAGGTCCACCGGGGCGCGGCCGAGGGGCTGGTGACGACGGAGCCGGCGCCGACCTTCTCGACGTCGTACTTCCTGACCCCCTAGGGGCCGGGCCCACGAGTCCCCTGGTGAGGGCGCCCGCCCCCGCCACAGCCCCTCGGGGACACCCGTAAGGGATGTCACAGCTCGGCCGCAAAGGGTCCCCCGAATGGCCGGGCCCCGCACGTCACTCTCCGGGACCAGGTACGTTCGAAGGCGTGGCTGGATTCAGGATCGGACGCGGCCGGGACAACGGCGCTCCAAACACGCGACCGCAACGCCCACCGTACGGACAGCAGGCGCCCCAGGGACCGCCGTACGGCGGCCAGGCGGCGCCTCGGCAGCCGTACCCGCAGCAGCCGTACGGGGGTGGCGGACCGGGACCGGGCGGCTCCCCGTGGCCCCAGGCCCACGGCGGCGGCCACGGCGAGCCGGAGTACTTCGGCGACGGCGGCCACCACCCGGGCGGGCACGGCGGCCAGGCCCCGTACGACCCGTACGCCGCCAACAACCCGGGCCACACCCAGGCGTTCACGGTCGACGACCCCTACAACCAGGGCGACACCTACCGCGCCGGCTCCGCCCCGGCCCCCGGCCCGGTCGGCCCGCGCCTGCACTGGAAGGACCTGCTGAAGGGCGTCGTCCTCGCCCCCAACCAGACCTTCCTCCAGATGCGGGACTACGCGATGTGGGCCCCGGCGCTCATCGTGACGTTCCTCTACGGCCTGCTGGCGGTCTTCGGCTTCGACGGCGCCCGCGAGGAGGCGATCAACGCCACCCTGTCGAACGCGGTCCCGATCGTCCTGACGACCGCCGTGGCGATGGTCCTGAGCGCGTTCGTCCTGGGCGTGGTCACCCACACCCTGGCCCGCCAGCTCGGCGGCGACGGCGCGTGGCAGCCCACGGTCGGCCTCTCCATGCTGATCATGTCCATCACGGACGCCCCGCGCCTGGTCGTCGCCCTGTTCGCGGGCGGCGACGCGCCCTTCGTCCAGATCCTGGGCTGGGCCACCTGGATCGCGGCCGGCGCCCTGCTGACCCTGATGGTCACCCGCTCCCACGACCTGCCCTGGCCGAAGGCGCTGGGCGCGTCGGCGATCCAGCTGATCGCGCTGCTGTCGATCGTGAAGCTGGGCACGTTCTAGTCGCTCCGCCCGCATGCGTGAGGAGGGCCCCCGGCATCATGCCGGGGGCCCTCCTCACGCGCCGCACTCCTCCTCGACCGCCCGTCAGGCGTCGAGCACCTGCCCGGCCCGCCGGACGACCGGAGGTTCGACGGACCACGGGAAGTTGATCCACTCGTCGGTCCGCTTCCACACGTACTCGCACTGGACGAGCGAGTGCGACTTCTCATAGATCACCGCGCTGCGGACCTCGGCGACGGTGTCGAGGCAGAAGTCCCGCACCAGCTTGAGCGTCTTGCCGGTGTCGGCGACGTCGTCGGTGATCAGGACCTTCTTGTCGGAGAAGTCGATGACGTTGGGGACGGGCGCGAGCATGACGGGCATGTCGAGCGTGGTCCCGACCCCCGTGTAGAACTCCACGTTCACGAGGTGGATGTTCTTGCAGTCCAGCGCGTAGGCCAGCCCGCCCGCCACGAAGACCCCACCGCGGGCGATGGAGAGCACTATGTCCGGCTCGTACCCGTCGTCCGCGATCGTCTGAGCGAGTTCGCGCACGGCGACGCCGAACTGCTCGTAGGTCAGGTTCTCCCGAACATCACTCATGCGCGCGTCCTGCTCATACCTGGGTTCATACCTGGGTCCGATGGAAGTTGAGGAAGGAGCGGGAGGCGGTCGGCCCCCGCTGCCCCTGGTAACGGGACCCGTACCGCTCGCTCCCGTACGGGTGCTCGGCCGGTGAGGTGAGCCGGAACATGCAGAGCTGCCCGATCTTCATCCCCGGCCACAGCTTGATGGGCAGGGTCGCGAGGTTGCTCAGCTCGAGCGTCACGTGCCCGGAGAACCCCGGGTCGATGAACCCGGCGGTGGAGTGCGTGACGAGGCCGAGCCGCCCGAGCGAGCTCTTCCCCTCCAGCCGCGAGGCGAGATCATCGGGCAGCGAGACGACCTCGTACGTACTGGCCAGCACGAACTCGCCGGGATGCAGGATGAACGGCTCGTCGCCCTCCGGCTCCACGAGCCGGGTCAGATCCACCTGCTCCACGGAGGGGTCGATGTGCGGGTACCGGTGGTTCTCGAACACCCGGAAGTAGCGGTCGAGGCGCACGTCGATACTCGACGGCTGCACCATGGAGTCGTCGAACGGATCGATCCGCACCCGCCCGGAGTCGATCTCGGCCCGGATGTCCTTGTCTGAGAGAAGCACGCACCGAGGATACGCAAGGCGCGCGGAGCTGCGACAACCGCCGCCGCACCGCGCGCCCGATCCTGCCCTACCGCTGCTGCGAACCCACCGGCACGGCGCTCCTCAGCCGCGCACACCGCGGACATCGGACGAGCCTGCCGGGGCCGAGTCGCTCGGCCTGCTGCATCGGGAACGAGGCGGCGGTGAACACGTGCCCATCGGCACAGCGGACGACGGTGGTGCGCTCCATCAAGTCCTTCAAGTCCCTTCCCCAAGAGCCGCGTCTGGCTGTCTACCCTGACGACAAAAGCCACAGTACGGGATCAAAGAGACGACTCTCCAGGCGGCACTCCGCCCTCACGCACACCCTCTCCAACGCACCCACCGTACGCGCCAACTCGGCCCGCCCGCAGCCGCATCCCACCCCCCGGAACGACCAGCGGCCCCGCGGCGGGAACACCGGGGGCCGGCGATGGGGTAGAGTGAGCGAGCGTCCAGGCACCGACCGTGGTCGGCGTCTTACGCGGGTGTAGTTTAATGGTAGAACATCAGCTTCCCAAGCTGAGAGCGCGAGTTCGATTCTCGTCACCCGCTCCACTCTGAACCCCCAGGTCATCAGGCCGGGGGTTTCTTGTTGTCTAGTCCAATCGCAGGCTGGCGTGCCCTCCGCATGCCCTAAGAGGTCCTGACAAAGGCGTTGGACGTGGCGTTGGGTGATCAGGCAGACGGCGAGGCCGAGGAAGGCTTCGTGGATGTCGTCGCGTCGTTCCCAGCGGACGCGCAGGCGTCGGAAGCCGTGCAGCCGAGAAATGGTGCGTTCGACGACCCAGCGGAAGGTGCCCAGGCCGGTGCCGTGTGGCTGGCCGCGTTCGGCGATCGCCGGGCGAATGCCTCGCTCGCGCAGAAGTGGTGGCGGTCGGGATGCCACCGCATCGACGGCCGGGGTGCGCAGTATCCGACGGTTGGTGCCCAGTGCGGCGCCCAGGGTCGCTGTGACCGCGATGGCGACGATGCCCGGCAGACGGCGTGCCCGCCGTCCTGGCGGTCAGCGACGACGCCTTCATCGTCTACACCGGCAACGCCTTCGCCATCCTCGGCCTGCGGGCCCTGTACTTCATGCTCTCCGGGCTGCTCGACCGCTTCCACTGCCTCAGCAAGGGTCGCGCTGATCCTCGCCTTCATCGGCGTGAAACTGATCCTCCAGGCGTCCCACGAACTCTTCAGCAGCAGCATCCCGGAGATCCCGTGACCCGTCAGCCTCGCCGTCATCGTCACGGTCCTGACCGCGTCGTCGTCCTGAGCATCCGACGCCCCGGACCGGCCGGGGCAGCCCCACTCGCGGACAGACGCCGGGATGACGACTGATCCGTGTCCGGACACTCCTGGCAGGACGGTGGGCGTACCCGCGCGGTGTGCGCCGACTGCCCCGGTGCCGTGCGAGCAGGGCCGCGTCGGAGCACCATCGACGGGAAGGCAGCCTCTGGAGGGTCCGTGCGCGATGCGGTGGGTGATGTGGGGGCGTGGCCGGCGGACGAGCCGGGTTTCTGGCGGCGGGTCGTCGAGCGGCTGGGCACGGCGGTGCTGGTGCTGGACACAGCCGGACGCGTGATCGTCGCGAACCCGGCGGCCGAGCGGCTGCTGGGCCGCACCACCGCGGCGATGCGGGGCGCCGACGCACACGATCTGCTGCACCGGGACGCGGACGGCAACGAGGTGCCGCGGGACCGGTGCCCCCTGCTCCACACGCTGGCCGAGGGGAAGGGGGCTCAAGGGGAGGGCGGCACGTATCTGCGGGGTGACGGTCGCCTGCTGGCTGTCTCCTGGTCCGCGTCCCCCCTCACGGAGGACGGCTCCGTGCAAGGCATGGCACTGCTGTTCACGGATGCCACGGGGGACCGCCGCGTCCACCGGGAGCGAACGGCGCGCACGCGCGCCCTGGAGGACCTCAACGAGCGGCTGTCCCTGGTCGCGGAGATCACGGACGTCCTGGGACAGACCCTGGAGACCGACGAGGCGCTGGCCCGCCTGGTGCGCCTGCTCGTGCCCCGTCTGGCCGACTGGGCGGCGGTGGACCTGCGGACCGGTTCCGGCGAGGTCCACCGGGTGGCGGTGACCGGCCCGGAGGGGCGGGACGCCGGATTCCAAGGCCGGCGCGCACCCGCCCCGGGGGAAGCCGGTGAGGAGGAGGACTCGCCGCTGGGCCGTGCGCTGACCGGGGGCGAATCCGTACTCCAGGAGCGGGTGGCCGCCGTCACCGCGGCCACCGGACATCCTCCTCTGGCAGCTCTCCACAGTGGCTTCCTGGCGGCGGTGGGCGCGAGCTCCGCCGTCACGGTGCCGCTCGGCGCCCGGGACCGGATCACCGGGGCGCTGACGGTGGTGCGCACCGACCCGGCGCATCCCTTCGACGAAGCCGACCTGGCGGCAGTGGGTGACGTCGGCCGCCGGGTCGGCGTGGTCGTCGACAACACCCGCCGCTACGGCCGTCAGCGCGCCGTCGCCGAGGCCATGCAGCGCAACCTGCTCGCCCCGTTGCCCCGGCCCGGACACCTCCGGCTGGCCGCCCGCTACCAGCCCGCACCCGCGGGCTCGCAGGTCGGCGGGGACTGGTACGACGCCTTCATGCTGAAGGACGGCGCGCTCGCCCTGGTCATCGGTGACGTCGTGGGCCACGACCTGACCGCGGCGGCCGGCATGGCCCAACTGCACGGCATCCTGCGTTCACTGGCCTGGGACCACACGGGGCCCCCCGGAGCCGTCGTCGACCGCCTCGACGCCGCCATGCCGGTCATCACCACCGTCCCGCTGGCCACCCTGATCCTCGCCCGCGTCGAGGGCGACCCGGACACGGGACCCTGGACGCTCCGCTGGACCAGCGCGGGGCACCCGCCTCCGCTGATCCTCTCCCCGGACGGCACCGCGTGCTATCTGGAAGACGGCCAGGGACTGCTCCTCGGCACCGGACCCGTCGGCGGCGCGGGCCGACCGGACGCCACGCATCCCCTGAAGCCCGGCTCCACCCTGCTGCTGTACACGGACGGACTCGTCGAGACACCGGGCAGCGACCTGGACACGGGCCTGGAGGAGCTGCGCCGGCACGCTCTCGCGCTCGTCCACGAACCGCTGGACAGGCTGTGCGAAGACATGCTCGCCCACCTGCCGCCCGGCAGCACCGACGACGTGGCCCTGCTCGCCCTGCGCGTACCGCCGCCATGAGACGTGGTGGGCGTCGGTCCGGGCCGGTGCCGCGGAGGCGTCCACCGTTCCCACGGCACCGATGACCGGCTGTCACGCCGCCTTTACGCACCGGGGAGTAGGCTGACGAGACCGAGGGCATCAGGCACGCCGGTGGCGGACCGGCTCCACCCCGGTGTCCACCGGCGTTCGCCACGCGGGAGGGTCTCGCCCTCCACCCCGCACACGCCCGCCGACTCCCCTCCCGCGAACTCGCGGCGGTCGTCGGCGCTTTCCTCCGGCAAGAGCGGCCAGGCCCCCTCCAGCACCCGGATCCCACCGGCCACGTCCGGCGCCGCCCCGGCGGGGCAGGCGGGCCGCCGGCGCCGTGCCCCGCCGAACCGGCCGGCACCCAACTCGTCAGAGAGATCCCACGTGATCACCACAGTCCCCACCGCACCGTCCACCCTGCCCCCGCCCCTCGTCCGCCTGCGTCTCGCGCCACACGGCGCGCTGCCGCGCCGGATCGACGGGGTGTGGTGGCCGTACTCCCGCGATCTTCTGACACAGCTCCCGAAGATGCTTGCCGCGCTGCCGAGCGCGTGGGGCGACATCACCGGCGTCACCGTGTACGCCGCGGCCTGGTCGGCGGCGCCTGGGCGCATGTTCGTCGCCAACCAGGTCGTACGCCTGCACAAGGCTCCCGCGTCGCCGCACGCCCCGGACCGGGTCGTCCTGCTCTCCCCCGGGCTCGGCCGCTGGGACCTGCAGGTGATCCCGCCGGATGCGACGGAGGAAGCGGCCGCTCTCCTCACGGCCGCCGCCCTGGACGACCGGCGGCCCGGCGCCGACGGAGAAGCCCGGCGGGGAACCCGCGCCCCTCGGTGGTAGGACCCGCCGCAGGCACCTCCGTGTACGCGCCCGCTCCCCGCGTCCAACCCGCCCTGGGGCCGACCCGAGTCGGCCGCCCGCTTCTCAGAGAGACGTCCTCATGACCATGGCCACCACCCCCGCCACGCGCTCCGACACTCCCGGCAGCGACTTCGCCCGGCTGTCGAAGAAGATCGCGGATGCCGGACTGCTGGGGCGCCGCCCCGGCTACTACACGTTACGCATCACCGCGGTGACGGGGCTCTACGCCGCCGGATGGGCCGCGTTCGTCCTTGTCGGCGCCTCCTGGTGGACACTGGCGGTCGCCGCGTTCCTGGCCGTGATGTACGGGCAAGTCGCCCTCGTCGCCCATGACATGGCTCACCGGCAGGTGTTCCGCCGCCGCCGGGCCAGCGAGCTGTCCGGACGGATCGCCGGCGCGTCGATCGGCATGAGTTACGGCTGGTGGCAGGACAAGCACACCCGTCACCACGCCAACCCCAACACCGAGGACCTCGACCCCGACATCGGCCCCGACCTGCTCGTCTGGTCCCCGGACCAGGCCCGCGCCGCCACCGGACTGCCCCGCCTGCTCGGCCGCTGGCAGGCGTTCCTCTTCTTTCCCCTGCTCACGCTGGAGGGCTTCAACCTGCACGTGGCGAGCGGCAGGGCCGTGGCCGACCGCCGGCTCAAGCGCCGGGCGCTCGACGGAACACTGCTGCTCGCGCACTGCGCCGTCTACCTGACCGCCCTGTTCTGGGTCCTGCCGCCCGGAATGGCGATCGCCTTCCTCGCCGTCCACCAGTGCCTGTTCGGCGTCTACCTCGGTTCGGCCTTCGCACCCAACCACAAGGGGATGCCGATCCTGACGGCCGACGACCGCCCCGACTTCCTCCGCCGCCAGGTGCTCACCTCGCGCAACGTCAACGGCGGCCGGTTCACCGACCTGGCGCTCGGCGGCCTGAACCACCAGATCGAGCACCACCTGTTCCCGAGCATGCCCAGCCCTAACCTGCGCAAGGCCCGCGCCATCGTCCGGCGGTACTGCCGGGACCTGGGCGTGGACTACGCGGAGACGGGCCTGGTCGCCTCCTACCGGCTGGCGCTCACCAGCCTCCACGACGCGGGCGCCCCGCTCCGACGGACCCGCGTCCGCGCCTAGCGCGCCGAGACGCCGCCGTGGGTACGGCGTCCGGGGCGCAGCCGTCCACGTCCGCCGTACCGGGGGCCCCGGCGCTCGTCGGCGTCGTTCACGACGGGGGCCCGTCGGCGTGCGACCGGCCCGTCGTGGGTCTTCCGGTCCGGTGCGACGGCACCGCCGCGGCCGTAGTGGAAGGCGGCGCTTCTGTCCCCGTGCCGAGAGTCCAGCCGGTGGATGAGGAACGCGCCTGCCGCGATCACCGCCGGCAGCACGATCACCGTCACGAGGACGTCCACGGTCCTCACACCCTTTCCGGCCGGTCCTCCGGCGCGGCGACGGCGACTCGAAGCCACGGAGAAGTGACAAGAGCACCGGCTCCATGTCCTCCTTCGGACTCCCACACCGCTTCCCTGGTGCGGTCGGTCTCGGCGGTCGCCGTCAGACGCGCGGCATCCGCCAGCAGGCTGCTCGCGGTCGCTGTCCGGCGCGGGTCGCTCGCGGCGGCCATCAGCCAGGCGGCCGCGGCCGGAGGCGTCTGCGGGGGAACGACCAGCAAGTTCCAGCGGCCCACGTGGTAGGAGAGCAGCAGCAACTCGTGCTCGTCCTGCTCGAAGCGGAACCAGCCCACCTTCACCACATGCCCGGCGACAGACACCCTGCGCGGGACGACCGGCCACTGGGCGGGGTTCACCGTGACCCGGGTGATCCGCCCCCACAGCGGATCGAGAACGGACGCCAGGGCCGGCAGTTCGGCGGCGAGATCACGCGAGCGCGGCCACCAGGCGCCGTCCAGCAGGAGCGGTGCCGAACCCTCGGGAAAGAGCGACAGACGCACGGGAGACGTGGGAAGCCGGTCTTCAGACGTCGTCGGAGGAGAGACGGTCGCAGTCATGACGCGAACCCTGCCCCGGGCGGGCCTGAGCCGACCCGGCGTATTCGATCACCGAGGACGGCACAGACGCGAAATGTCCGCGCGCGGAGTGTCCTCGGTTCCCCCAGCCTACTCTTCACGGGCGCCCGAGCAGGCCGCGTGCCGGGTCAGTCCAGCCGATGGAGGCCGATGCCTCTTGCCGGGGCTCGTCGAGGAGTAGCCTGAGGACGTCGAGGGCTTTCGTGCACCGGCGCCGCCGGTCCCGTCCTCGGTCTCCCAACCACCGGGCGCTCCGTCGGTCGACGCAGGCCCGCAGTGAGGCTTTTTCCTCATGACCACCACTCAGCTCCGTCCGCACGCGGCACCGTTCCGACCACGTGCCGCGCGCCTCGTCCTTGGATCCGCCAGCCGTTTCGGCCGTCCGGACGGCGCCTGGTGGCCACGGACCCGCGACCTGGCACGAGAACTCGGCGAACTGGCCGACGTGATCGATCCGCTGTGGGGCCGGCTCACCCACGTGGCCGTCAATCCCCGCCACTGGCAGCCTGTCCCGCACGGCGTGGTCGTCGTCAACGGTCACGAGGTGGCGGTCGACCGTTTCGCCGAGGTGCTCAACCCGCACAGGATCCTGCTGCAGTCCTACACCGCGGGCCGTTGGGATCTCCTCGTGGTGCCGCCCCCGACGAGCGCGTCGTCAGCTGCCCGGCTCATGGCCGCCGTGGCGTAGAGCGGCTTGGGGGGCATGCCCCGGGCCCACACGTTCCGTGCCGGTGTCGATGAGGATCTGTTCCGCCGACGTCTGACTGCCGGCGCGCACGGCCGCGGCCATGGCCGCGCGGGCCGCGTCGGGCCCGGTGTGCGGCGGAACCACCAGCAGCGAGAAGAGATCGTTGCCGCCCCGGGTGACGAGGACGGTGTCGTCTCCTACCGGGAAGGAGTCGATGTGGACGACACGGCCGTCGATCGTCATCCGCGTCGGCAGTTCGTCCCAGGCGTCGGTGTCCAGGCCGACGCGCGTGATCGGCCCGAGGTACTCGGACAGCGCGGAGACGAGGCCAGGGAGTTCACCGGCGATGTCGCGGGAGCGGGGCCACCACGCCCCGTCGAGCGCGCCCTTCCGGTCATGGGTCGTCTCGAGCCGCACCACGGCGGTTCCCGGTCGAGGAACAGCCTGGTGCACGGCGTCGGGCAGGATCCTGGTCACCCGCGGGGAGCCGGAGTCGGACATCGCATTCGCCTGCCTACCGGGGACGGCAAACCGAGAGTCTCCTGGCTTCACGGTACTCCTCGGCCGACGACGGCCGCGAAGCCACGATTTTCCCTCACCCGCCTGCGAGCCGCCGGGGACCACGGGGAATTCGATCCCGACTTGGACCTGGACCTGGCCATGGACATCTTCTTAAGAAGGCCCAGGTCGTCGACCCGGGCCTTCTTGCTGTCCGCGACTATCGGTCGTCGCGTGCCAGATCCGTGCCGGAACGGTCGCGTCGAGGCCGGCGCACGTTGGGCGTGCGTGGGGTGCTCCCGTCCCGGGTGCCGGGGTGGGTGGTGGGTTGCGGGTATTCAACGACCGCCGTTGGTTCCGACGTGGAATCTCGTCAGGGCAAAGATGATGAAGAGGTCGATGGTCATCACGGGGATGGCCCACAGCGGGTAGTACGGGACGAACATGAACTGGGTGATCAGGCTGATCCCTGCCGCCACTGCGCCCGCCCCACGCGCCCAGCTCTGGTTTGTCACGACACCCATGCCGGCAACGACGAGTGCCAGGCCGACCACGATGTGGATCCAGCCCCAAGCTGTCAGGTCGAACCGATAGGCGTACTGGGACGCGGCGAACAGGTTGTCCCTCGCGATGCCGGACGCCCCCATGAGAATGCTGAGCGGCCCGCTGAGCATCATCACGGCGCCGGCGAAGAGAGACGCGCCGCTGAGCCTTTCGCTGTCGCCTGGCTCTCCGTGCCCTCGCCGTGTCTCCCTCGGAATCGTTGCCATGACCGCCACCTCCTGTACAGCACGGTCACCGACCCATACAGCCCGTGCGACGCCAGTAACGCTCCACTGACAGGATCACCGCGATCCTTCGAGACCGCGACTCCAGCCGTCTGTGCCGCACGTGAGAGCCGTCAAGTGCGGCGGCGATGTCCGACACCAATAGCCGGCACCGGCAGTACCGGACAGCGGCGGTCAACGCTGAGACCGAGCGGACCAGCCGTGGGTCAGACGGCTGGGCTTCTGCGTTCGATCAGTACGACGTCGCGCCAAACGCCACGGTGTCGGCCGATGCGCTCGCGCGTACCGACGATGCGGAAGCCCGTCTTGTGATGGAGGGCGAGGCTGGCGGTGTTCTCGGGGAAGATGCCGGATCGGATGGTCCAGATCCCGGCGGTCTCCGCCGACCTGATCAGCTCGCGGAGGAGTGCGGCGCCGATGCCCCGGCCGCGTGCCTCGGGGTGGACGTACACCGAGTGCTCGACGACGCCGACGTATGCGCATCGGTCGGAGACCGGTACGGCGGCGACCCAGCCGAGGGCCCGGCCCGTGGCGTCGAGGGCGACGTACCGGTGTTCCGGCAGCTTGGTGGCGTTGAACTCTTCCCAGCTGGGAGCGGTGGTCTCGAAGGTGGCGTTGCCCTCGTCGGTGCCGAGTCGGTAGATCTCCAGGACTTGGTGAGCGTGGTCGGCCGCCATCGCGGTGATGCGGTGGTCGCCGGCCGTGCTCATGCTCGGCCCACCGGAGCGATCTCGTCGACCAGGCCGCGGATGCGCTTCTCGATCTCGTCGCGGATCGGGCGGACCGCTTCGACCCCTTGCCCTGCCGGGTCGGGAAGCTCCCAGTCGAGGTAGCGCTTACCGGGGAAGACCGGGCAGGTGTCACCGCAGGCCATCGTGATCACGACGTCGGACGCCTGGACCGCCTCGGCCGTGAGCACCTTGGGTACCTCGGCCGCGATGTCGATGCCCACCTCCGCCATGGCCGCGACGACGGCCGGATTGACGCCGGCGGCGGGGGCGGAGCCGGCGGATCGGACCGAACCAAGCGGCCCAGGCCCAGCCCGACAGCCATGGCGGCAAGGATCCAGGCAGCGAGGTAGCGGTCCACGAAGGACAGACGCCCCGCTACGTGCCGATCAGGAGCGGGTTACTCACGAAGCAGCTCCGGCCGGCGCGCCGCGGTCGGGCAGAGGCTCGCCCATGGGGCGGGTCAGGATGCTCGCCAGTCGGTCGGTCATCTCCGGGACCAGCCAGTAGTAGACCCACGTGCCGCGCCGTTCGCAGTCGATGAGGCCTGCCTGCCGCAGCAGCTTCAGGTGATGCGAGATCGTCGGCTGGGACAGATCGAAAGCCGGGGTCAGGTCACAGACGCACACCTCACCGCCCGCCCGTGAGGCGATGATCGACAGCAGGCGCAGCCGCACCGGGTCACCCAGCGCCTTGAACACCTTCGCCGGCTCCAAGGCCTGGTCCTCGTCCAGGGGAGCAGTCAACAACCCGGGGCAGCAGGCCCCGGCCTCGTCGGTCCGGCCGAGCACCACCCACTCTTGATTCGACATGCCTCTATGTTGACATCCTTCGATTCAGAGCGCAATGTTGTATCGAAAGACATCGAAACAACGGAATGGGAGCCCTGCCATGTCCCGCGCACAGCTCGCCCTGCGTGTCAGTGACCTGGAAGCGTCGATCACCTTCTACTCGAAGCTGTTCGGCACCGAACCGGCCAAGCGGCGCGAGGGCTACGCCAACTTCGCCATCACCGAGCCCGCGCTCAAGCTCGTCCTCATCGAGGGCGAGCCCGGCGAGGAAACCCGACTGGACCACCTCGGCGTCGAGGTCGAGTCCACCGAGCAGGTCTCCGCGGCCACGACCCGCCTCAAGGACGCCGGCCTGGCCACCTTCGAGGAGAACGACACCTCCTGCTGCTACGCCCTCCAGGACAAGGTGTGGGTGCACGGCCCCGGCAAGGAGCCCTGGGAGGTCTACGTCGTGAAGGCCGACGCCGACACCCTCGACAAGGGCGCCGACCCCCACGCCACCGGCGACGGCTGCTGCGCGAGCCAGGCCGCCGAGGAGGCACCGAGCGCCGCGGGCTGTGCCTGCGGCTAGTCCCTGCGGGGAACGAGTGGAGCCGGGCCCCGGCCACCGTCGGGGCCTACTCGCGTCCGTGCGCCGTGCGACAGAGCGCGAGTTCGGTGCTCGACATCCGCTGCATGCAGAACCCCCGGTGAATGACCGGGGGTTGCCTGTTGTCCAGATCGGTGGGCGGGTACCGCACCACCGCTGTGCGCTGCCTGCCTACAGCATGAGTGACACCGGGTAGATCTCGTCGGCGGTGTGGCCCGCCCGCTCGTGGGTCCGCTGGACCGCTTCCGGCGAGGGCCCTTCGGACAGGCACCACACCGTGCCGGAATCCGGGTCTGCCCACGCCTGCTCGAAGTGCACGCCTTCGTCGCCTTCCACCGCCAGGTCGGCATTGTGGGCGGCCAGGAACTGATCGCTCGTGATCCCCTTCATGCCGTGGTGCACGTCAATGAACTTCGCCATCGCTCCCACTCCTCCGGTCCCGTGACGGCACCGGGAACCGGTAGCCGCCAGCCCCGCCCCCTCCCTCCATGCTGCACCTGCGGGTCGCGATGGGCGACTGCGGTCCCCTTTCAGTTTTCCGCCGCCACCCTCCGTACCACCGCCAGCGCCTCGCGCACCGCCCCCGGGATGTCCGTCACCGGAAAGCGGGCCAGGTGCACCACGCGTGCGCGGTCCACCACCAGCACCGCCCGCTTCAGTCGCAGCGTCTGCCCCGCACGGAACACGGGTAGCCGCAGAGCGGCGGCGAGGCGCAGGTCGACGTCCGAGAGCAGGGTGAAGGGGATGCCTTCCTCGACCGCGAACACCCTTTGCTCGTCCGGGCGTTGCGTGCTCACACCGCGCACCTCGGCGCCTGCCGCGCGGAAGTCGTCGTAGGCATCCCGGAACAGCCGGTTCTCCAGCGTGCAGCCGATGGCGACCGGGATGTCGGCCCAGCCGTCCGGCAACGGGCCCGGGCGGCCGGTCGCCGGGTAGCAGAAGAGGACGGTGGCCGCGGCCTCGGCCACCGGGTCCAGTGGGTCGCCGTCCCGGTGTCCCGGCAGTTCGAGGCCGGGCAGTCGCTCACCCAGCAGATCCGCCAGCCGCCGTGCCTCGGCGCTCTCCTCGTCGGCCGTGCCGCTCAGCGAGCCGTCGCCGAGCAGCCAGCGGTCCGCCCAGTCCTGCATCGCGAGCAGCATGGGCAGCAGCCCCCGCCCCCTCTGCGTCAGCCGGTACTCGTACCGCACCGGGCCGCTCTGACGGCGTCGGCCGGCTGATCCGCGAGGGCTGGACGTACGGGACGCGGCACCCGGTGATGCTGCCCTGCATGCTCTGGGCCACCGCCACCAACTTCGTCTGCGCCGCCCTGGTCGCCCTCACACCCCTGTACCTGGTCCGGGAAGCCGGACTGACCCCCGCACAACTCGGTTTGGTGCTGGCCATGGACGGAGTCCTGGGGCGCCCAGCCCCTCGGCGCCCTCACCGCGGGCCTGCTCGCCACGTACGTCGGGACGCACGCGGCCCTGTGGGCGGTGTGCGCCGCCGCGGTCCTGCCGCCGCTCCACCTGCTCACGTTCCCGGCGGGCCGCCGCCGGGACTTCGAGTGAAACCGGGCCCGGTTGTCGACCCCCTGGCCCCGGTCTCCCCACCGGTGCCGGGCAGAATCGCAGAGCCACCTTCACCCCGCCGACGATCGCCGTGCCGACGAGCGATGCCAGGGAGGCCCCACCGATGAGCCGCATGACCGTGGGCGACACCGCACTCCACTACGACGACCTCGGCTCCCCGGACGGGATGCCGGTCGTTCTGATCCACGGGCACCCGTTCAACCGCACGCTGTGGGCGCCCCAGGCCCGAGCTCTCGTCGCGGCCGGGCACCGGGTGGTCACTCCCGACCTGCGGGGGTACGGGGAGAGCGACGTGACGCCCGGAAAGGTGTTCCTCTCCGATCTCGCCGACGACATCGCCGCCCTCCTGGATCATCTGGACATCGAACGCGCGGTGGTCGGTGGCGTCTCCATGGGGGGCCAGATCGCCATGGAGTTCTGCCGCCACCACCTGGGGCGGGTACGGGCACTCGTCCTGTCCGACACGTCGGCCCCCGCCGAGACCGACGAGGGCAGGGCGTACCGCAACCGTCTGGCCGACCGACTGCTCGCCGAGGGCATGGCGGGCTACGCGGACGAGGTCATCGGCAAGATGCTCGCTTCCTACAACGTCGCCGCTCTCCCGGATGTGGCCGCACACGTTCTCGGCATGATGCGCGCCACCGATCCCCGTGGGGCCGCGGCGGCACTGCGCGGCCGCGCCGAACGTCCCGACTACCGCGACACCCTCGCCACCGTCGCGGTGCCGACACTGATCGTGGTCGGCGCGGACGACGTCTACACGCCCGTCACCGAGGCCGAGGCCATCGCCGGCCTCGTTCCGCACGCCGCGCTGAGCGTCATCGACGGCGCCGGGCACCTGCCGGGCGCCGAGCAGCCCGAGCGCTTCAACACCGTCTTGCTGGACTTCCTCCGGACGGCCGAGCCTGCCGGCACCGCCTCGCCGACCACTTCCTCACCGCTTCCGGACCAACCGGCGTGAATCGCGTGGGAAGATGTCGGTCGTGACCGATTCGTCGCCCTTGGTCGTCGCCGAAGGCAAGGCGCGCGTGCGTGGGTTGGGGGCCCGTGCCGCCGTCGCGCTCGTGTTCGGGTCGTCCGCCGCCGTGCTCGTGGTCGAGATCGTCGCCCTGCGGCTGCTGGCTCCCTATCTCGGGCTCACCCTCGAGACCAGCACCATGGTGATCGGCATCGCCCTCACGGCGATCGCCGTCGGGTCGTGGCTCGGGGGGAAGATCGCCGATCAGGTCGATCCCCGGCGGCTTCTCGGGCCCTCGCTCGGGGTGTCGGGGGCGGTCGTGGGGCTCACCCCCGCCGTGCTGCGCACCACCGCGGAGTGGGCGCCGACGGCGCTGCTGTTCATCGCGTCGCTGACCATCCTCGTGCCGGGCGCGCTGCTGTCCGCGGTGACGCCGATGGTGACGAAGCTGCGGCTCACCAGCCTCGCCGAGACCGGGACGGTCGTCGGACGGCTGTCGGGAGTCGGCACCGTCGGGGCCATCTTCGGGACCGTCCTCACCGGCTTCGTCCTCGTGTCGCGGTTGCCGGTCAGCGGCATCCTGATCGGGCTCGGCACGCTGCTGGTGGCCGGATCGGCGGTGGTCGAGTGGCGCACGCGCGGGTGGAGCGGTACGCCAGCCCTTGCCCTCGTGGTCGTCGCCGGGGGCCTCGCCACCGCGGTCGCGCCCGGGGGCTGCGACGCCGAGACCCGGTACCACTGCGCGCGGGTGGTCGCGGATCCCGAACGGGACAGCGGGCGCACGCTGGTCCTGGACGGTGTGCGGCACTCGTACGTCGACCTCGACGATCCGACGTTCCTGGAGTTCGCGTACGTGCGCGCCATCGCGTCCGTGGCCGACTCCGCGTTTCCCAAGGGTGAGCCGCTCGCCGCCCATCACCTGGGCGGTGGCGGGCTCACCCTTCCCCGGTACCTGGCCGCCACTCGGCCCGGGACGCGCAGCCTCGTATCCGAGATCGACAGCGGCGTCGTACGGATCGACCGGGAGCGTCTCGGTCTGCGTTCGGCCGCCGGTGTCGACGTACGCGCCGAGGACGGCAGGCTCGGTCTGCGGCGCCTGGACACGGGCAGTCGGGACCTCGTCGTCGGCGACGCCTTCGGGGGCGTCAGCGTGCCGTGGCACCTCACCACGGTGGAGGCGATGACCGACGTACGGCGGGTGCTGCGGGAGGGCGGGCTGTACGTCGCCAATCTCATCGACCACGGGGGACTGGACTTCGCGCGTGCCGAAGCCGCCACCCTCGGCGAGGTCTTCGAGCACGTCGCCCTCGTCGGCGAACCCGTCGACATCGGCCTCGCCCCGGGCACCGACCCCGACGGCGGCAACCTGGTCGTGCTCGCCTCCGACCGGCCCGTCGACCTGCGCGCGACGCAGCGGGCGCTCGACGCCCGGCGGACCGGCTGGAAGGTCGCCAGTGGTGACCGGCTCGCCTCCTGGACCGGCGACGCCCGACCGCTCACCGACGACTACGCACCCGTCGACCAGCTCCTCCAGCCGGCCGCCGCGCGGCGCGGGCCGTGACGCGAGGCCGGCGCGCTCAGCCGATGGGCGCCGGCATGGGCTGGACGTCGTACTGAAGGCGGATCGTGTCCCCGGTGGCGGGGGCGGCCAGCTCCACGGTCCAGCCGTCGGCGAACCGGTCGACGCCGGGGGGCATGGGGATGGTGCCGGAGATCAGGACGGTGCCGGGCGTGAGCCCGCCACGTGAGCGCGGCACGTCGATCCAGTAGGCGGGGGCGAGGAGTTCCGCCAGGGTGCCGTGCTGGATCTCCGTCGACGTGTCGCCGTGGGTGTCCCAGGCGCGCAGGGGGAGGTCGTCGAGGCGGGACTCCACGTCGGCCAGGCGCCAGGCGCGGCGGGCCAGGACGTCGGGACCGGCGTTCTTGCTCCAGGCCACGCCGTGCACCTCCAGGTCGCGGTCGGTGTGGTCGCAGGCGGCGGTCAGCAGCAGCTTCCTCGGCGTCCGCCACGACCAGCGCCCACTCCGCCTCGCCGGAGGTGTGCCCGTGCTGCGCCTGTACCCGGTCGGTCTGCGTTCCGGATCCCTCGGGAGATGCGGGCACGCGCAGGTGAGAGGAGGGTGGGAGGAAGGGGTGGCCGCCCGGCCGAGCCGGGGCGGCCGGATACCGCTGACCGCACTCGAGGCCATTCATGGAAACCGAAACGCAAGCCACTCTCGTCGCGGCCCTCGCGACCGGATACGCCCTGGGCCGCACCAAGAAGGGCAAACTCGCCATCGGAGTCGCCTCCGCACTCGCCGGCCAAGGGCTGCTGAGTCCCAGGGAGTTGATGACTCGGGCGCTGAGCAAGGCGTCCGAGAACCCGCAGACCGCGCAGTTGCTGGATCAGGTCCGCGGCGAGCTGATGGACTCCGCCCGCACCGCGCTGTCCGCGACCGCCGACCACCGCCTGGGCGCGCTGGCCACCTCGTTGCAGGAGCGCACCGAAGCCCTCCTGGGCCAACCCGACGGCGAGGACGAGGAGGAGGAAACGCAGGAGGACCAGGAGGACGAGGCGGAGGCGGAGGCGGAGGCGGCGCCGCCCCGACGGAGCCGGGCGAGGAAGAGCCCCGCGAAAAAGTCCGCGACCAGGACCGCACCCGCGAAGAAGGCTCCCGCCAAGAAGGCGCCCGCCGGGAAGAAGAAGGCCGCCGCCGGCAAGGCATCCGACCGCGGCAGCCGTAGGAGGTAGGCCATGGCCAAGACGGAGGAGAAGTCCACTCCAGCCGGCACCTCCGGCATGGACCAGCTCAAGGAGCAGCTGGCCGCGTTCGCCTCGGCGAAGGGCCAGCGGATGGCGGACAGGGCCGGGGAGAAGATCAGCGGCCTCGCGCAGGGTCTGGGGGACGTCGGAGACGGCAACAGCACCTTGCTCGACGTCGGCAAACGCGTACTCGGCGAAGGGCAGTCGCCGGTCAAGGCGTTCCTCGGCAAGAAGGCGGGGGACGTGAAGGACAAGGTGGTCGACACCGTGAAGGGCGCCTTCGGCGGCGGTGGCAAGGCGGGGAGCGTCAAGGTCACGAACATCGTCGAGGTGATCGACGTCGGCAAGCCGGTGCGCACCGTGTACGACCGCTGGACCCAGCTCGAGGAGTTCAGCTCCTTCACCAAGGGTGTCCAGAGCGTCTCGCAGTCGGACGAGGTCGAGAGCGACTGGAAGGCCAAGATCGCCTTCTCCAACCGCAGTTGGAAGGCCACCGTCCAGGAGCAGGTCCCCGACGAACGCATCGTCTGGAACTCCGAAGGGGGCAAGGGCACCACCCGCGGTGCCGTCAGCTTCCACGAACTGACTCCCGACCTCACGCGCGTCGTCGCCGTGGTCGAGTACTACCCGTCCGGCTTCTTCGAGAAGACCGGCAACATCTGGCGCGCGCAAGGACGTCGCCTGCGCCTCGACCTCAAGCACTTCCTGCGGTACGCCACGCTCTCCGACGACGAGGAACTGGAGGGCTGGCGCGGCGAGATCCGCGACGGCGAAGTGGTCCGCTCGCACGAGGAAGGTCTTGAGGACGACGAGAACGACGAGAACGACTCAGACGCCGATGCCGAGGACGATGCCGAGGACGAGGACGAGGAAGAAGAGGAGTACGACGACGGGGATGAGGACGAGGACGACGACGAAGAAGAAGGGCGCTAGACGCGACCGGGCCGGCGGCGTGTGCGCGCGTCGCCGGCCCCGTCTCACGGTGTCTCACGGTGTCTCACGATGAGGCATCACCGCACTCGCCGCGTGTGCCCGTACCCGGTTCCGTAGCCGGGCCCGCGGGCCGCCCGGTCCCCTTCGAAGCTCTCCCGGCGCCCATGGCCCTCCCGGCCCTCGCGCGGGCGCACGAAGTCGGAGACATGCGTCTCGCGGCCCGCCAGGTGGCCGACGACCAGCCCTGCCAGACCGAGGGCGGCGACCACCACGAACGCCGCGAACCCGCCGAAGTATCCGGCGAAGCCGAGTGCGAGACCGGTCAGGAGCCCCGTCGTGGTTGTGTTCATGGCTCGTTCCCCATTTCGTGTGCGGCTCCCCGTCGGGAGGGGCGGGGCGAGTCAGTCGACCCGCTGCCGGTTGCGGTCGCCCCCGTCCTCGTCCTCTTCATCCGCCCCCGGCAGGGCGACGTCGTTGACGTCGATGTTCACCTCCACCACCTCCAGGCCGGTCATGCGCTCCAGCGTCGCGATCACTTCGGCGCGCGTCTCCGCCGCGACCTCGGCGATCGGGTAGCCGTAGTCGGTGACCACGTCCAGGTCCACCGCCACCTGGCGTTCCCCGACCTCGACGCTCACGCCTCGGGTGACGCTCGTCCGGCCGCCGGGCATACGGTCGCGGACACCCCCGATGGCACGCGTCATGCCGGAGCCGAGGTGGTGGATGCCGGGGACCTCACGAGCCGCCATTCCGGCGATCTTCGCCGCCACGACGTCCGCGATCGTGGTCCGTCCCCCGGGCTCCGAGCCGGCGGCGCCGGTCCGCTTCTCGCCCTCCGGCGCACGGACGTCCTGCTTGGGGTCGTGCTGCGGCATGGTTCCCGGGGTCGGCCTGGCGCGGTCCGAGGCCGGGCTGTACGTCGTATGCGTCATGACGTCCTCCTGAGCGAGAGCGACGGTTCGGGGACACCTGGTCGGCACCCTTCATAGAGTTCGACACGAATGGGGCGAAATCGTCACACTTATCTGTGATCTGGCTCACGTATCCTGGGCTTGTGGCAGGACGCGCGCGAGCGCGTCACGTGGGAAGCGGACAGTGGATGTGGGGAGCGATCTCGACGAAGCGGACGACCGGGTTCTCGCGGTCCGCGCCTCCGAAGCCGACGAGGACGCCTTCGCGGTGCTCGTGCACCGGCACACCGCCCGGTTGCTCGCGCTGGCCTGCCACATGCTGGGCAGCCTCCCGGACGCCGAGGAGGTCGTGCAGGACGCCTTCGCCAGCGCCTGGAGGCGCCTTCCCGAGTTCCGGGGGGACGCCGCCTTCCACACGTGGATGTACCGCATCGTCACCAACCGCTGCCTCAACCTCCTCCGCGGGCGCACGCCCTCCCTTCCCCTGGACTCCGTCGCCGAGCCCTCGGCCCACGACGCGACCGGCGAACCGGAACGCAGTGCCGAGAACGCCGCGGCGGCTGCCGCACTGTCCCGCGCCCTCGGGGACCTGCCCGCCGGCCAACGCGCCTGCTGGATCCTCAGGGAGCTGCACGAACTCCACTACGAGGAGATCGCGCAGGTGCTGGGGGTGAGTGAACAGACCGTACGCGGCAGGCTCTTCCGGGCTCGGCGCACGCTCACGAAGGAGATGGCCCCATGGCGCTAGACCACCCCACCGCCACCTCCGCGTCCGGCCGGCCCGGCCCGGGTCACGGGAACACCGGCGAGGTTCGGTTCCCGGCCGACGAGCGACTGCCGTGCGCCCGCCTGCTGAGCGACGTATGGGAGCGGGCGCGCACCGGTCGCGATCGGGGCGACGCCCACACGGACGGGTGCGTGTACTGCCGGGACGCCGTCGAAGGGCTGACGGCGCTGGACCGCGCCACCGACGCGCTGCGCACGCGAGGGCCGAGCGCCCGCGCCCTCGTGGAGAGAATCGTCGCCGCCGTACGCGCGGAGGTACGACTCGGGCGGCTGCTGCCCCTGGACGATCCGACCGGAGAACTGCGCATCGCGGAGACCACCGCGGCCGGCGTCCTCCGCCGCGCCGCCGGACGGGTTCCGGGCGTGCTGGCCGCCAGCTGCCGGCTGGTCCCTGGCGCCGCGGGGACGGAGAACCGGGTGACCGTCGCCATGACCCTGTCCGTCACGCTCGACCAGCCCCTGCCCGGCAGGACGGAACAGGTGCGACGGGCCGTGGCCGACGCGGCGGCCCACGAGCTGGGCCTCGCCGTCGACGCGATCGACCTGCGGGTCTCGGCCGAGTGGGAGCGTCCGCACCCGACGGAAAGCCCCGCCTCGGGGCCAGGGGTGACACCATGACGGCCGTCGACCCGAGGAGCGTGGAACGGGCGGTCGCCCACGCCGCGTTGTCGGTCCCCGGAGTGGCCGGACTCCAGCCGGGCCTCGGCCGCTCACTGGCCGACGCGGCCCACGCGGCCCAGGGGCAGCATGCTCCCGGCACCGTCGCTCCGGCTCCGGGCGCCGGCGTCCGCGCCCGGTACGCGCGCGACAGCGGCGTCTGGCACGTCGAGGTCCGCTGCGTCCTCACCGAGGGCCGCCGCGCCCTCGAGACGGCCCGCGCGGTCCGCGCCCGCGCACGGGCGGCCTTACACGAGCAAGCCGTACACGCGGACACATCCCGGTACGGCACGGACGGCGGTGCGCATGCCGCCACGGGAGACTGCGTCGTCGCCGTCACGATCACGCGCATCGTGCGGGACACCTGATCGGCACCGGCACGGATCGGACCGGCCCGCCCACCGCTGAGGGCACTGGGCGTCGGCACCGATGACTCCCCCGTATCCGGGCCCCGTGCCGTTCCGTCGGGATGGCCGGCGGAAGGTCTGCGAGGATGGAAGACATGGACGTGCGGAGCAGGAACCACGTGACGGTGACCGGGCGGTCCGGCGCACCGGTGGTCATGCTGGCGCACGGGTTCGGGTGCGACCAGAACATGTGGCGTCTGGTGCTGCCGATGCTCGAACCTCATTTCACCGTCGTCCTCTTCGACCACGTGGGCTCCGGGAACTCGCAGGTGTCCGCGTGGAGCCCGGAGCGCTACGGCTCTCTGGACGGGTACGTCGACGACATCCTGGAGCTGTGCCGGGAGCTGGCCCTGGGTCCCGTCACGTTCGTGGGACATTCGGTGAGCGCGATGATGGGCGTGCTGGCCGCCGCGCGGGAGCCCGAGGCGTTCACCGGGCTCGTACTGCTCGCGCCCTCGCCCTGTTTCGTGGACGACCCGGACACCGGGTACGGGGGCGGCTTCAGTGCCCAGGACATCGATGAGCTGCTGGACTCCCTGGACGCGAACTATCTGGGCTGGTCGGGCGCCATGGCACCGGTGATCATGGGGAATCCCGAGCGGCCGGAGCTGGGTGAGGAGCTGACCAACAGCTTCTGCCGCACCGACCCGGACATCGCTCGGGTCTTCGCCCGGGTGACGTTCCTGTCCGACAACCGGCGGGACCTGGCCCGGGTGGGTGTTCCCACGCTGGTCGCCCAGAGCTCCAACGACGCGATCGCCCCGCCGGAGGTGGGCGCGTTCGTCCACGCGCAGATCCCGGAGAGCCGGCTGGTGACGCTGAACGCGACCGGGCACTGCCCCCAGCTCGCCGCCCCGCAGGAGACCGCCGCGGCCATCGCCGCGTTCGCGGAGGGCGCCGGATGATGTGCAGCACGGGGGACCAGGACGAGAGCAGGGACCCCGAGGAGGAACGGAATCCGGCCGACGAACGGGCGCGGTTCTCCGCCCTGCTGGAGGACAGCGCCGAGGACCTGTACGAGCATGCGCCCTGCGGCTACCTGTCCACGCTGCTGGACGGACAGATCGCGAAGGTCAACACCACCCTGCTGGACTGGCTGGGCTACGAGCGCCAGGATCTGGTCGGTCGCAAGCACTTCGCCGACCTGCTGACCGTCGGCGGCCGGCTCTACCACGAAACGCACTTCGCCCCGCTCCTGCGCATGCAGGGCGAGATCAAGGGCATCGCCCTGGAGCTGAAGGCCGCCGACGGCTCCCGGCTGCCCGTGATGGTCACCTCGACCGTGAAGACCGGCGACGACGGGCAGCCCCTGCTGATCCGCACCACCGTCTTCGACGCCCGCGACCGACGCGCGTACGAGACCGAGCTGCTGCGCGCCCGCAAGGAGGCCGACCTCGAACGCGACCGCCTCAAGAGCCTGAACGCCACGCTGCAGCAGACCCTGCTGCCCCCGACGCTGGTGAACATCCCGGGCCTGGACGTCTCCGCGCACTACCACATCGCCTCCGTCGACGAGGTCGGCGGCGACTTCTACGACCTCTTCCCCCTGGCGGCCGGCACCTGGGGGCTCTTCCTGGGGGACGTGTGCGGCAAGGGCGCCGCCGCGGCGGCCATCACTTCCCTGGCCCGCTACACCCTGCGCGCCGCCGCCGTCTACGACCCGGCGCCGACCACCGTCCTCGCCAACCTCAACACCGTCCTCAACCACGAGTACAACGGCACCGACCCCCGCTTCTGCACCGTCGTCTTCGGTCTGCTCACCCCGGACGAGGAGCGGGGCGGGTTTCACGTCACCCTGGCCAGCGGCGGGCACCCACCGGCCCTGCTGATGCGCTCCGACGGCACTGCCGACTACCTGCACACTCCGGGCGGCCAGCTCATCGGCATCCTGCCCGACGCCCACATCGTCGACACCACCGTCCACCTGGCCCCCGGCGACACCCTGCTCCTGCACACCGACGGCCTCACCGAAGCCCACACCGCCGCCAGCCGCGAGGAACGCTACGGTGACGACGCCCTCCTCGACTTCGGCCGCGACCTGGCTCCGACCACCGCGTCCGAGACCGTCGACGCGATCCGCGACCTGCTCGACACCTTCGGCACCGGCGTGGACGACGACACCGCCGTCCTGGCCATCCACGTGCCCCGGCCTCCCAGTGAAGAGCAGCAGTGACCGAGAATCTGACCGTCGACGTCCGCACCGGCACCACCGGAGCGGTCATCGAACTGGCAGGAGAACTGGACCATCACACCGCGCACGAGGTCCGCGCCGCGCTGCCGGGACTCGGACTGCGTCCGGGCCAGCAGCTCGTCCTGGACCTCGCGGGCCTCACGTTCTGCGACTCCAGCGGCCTCACCGTCCTGATCGCCGCCCGCAACCACGCGCTCGCCGCCGAGGCGTCCATCGCGCTGGCCGCCGTCCCCGAACGCGTCAGCCGCGTCTTCCGCGTCGTGGGCCTGGACCAGGTCTTCCCGACCCACCCCACCGCGCGGGAGGCCGAGGCCGCCTGGCGGACCCCGCCAGGCTGACCGTCGGCCGCTGTCAGGCGCCGGTGCTCTTGTTGCGGCGGCGGGTGATGATCACCGCGCCGGCGCCGAGGACGAGTGCCGCGCCGCCCGCCAGGGCGATCTTCGGCAGGGCGTCGTTCGAACCGGTCTGGGCGAGGGAGCCGGTGGTGGTGCTGGACGTGTTCACCGGGGTGGTGGAGGTGCCGCCCTGACCGGTGGGGCTGTTGGGGGCCGGCTTGTCCTTCGGGTCCTCGGGCTTGCCCGGGCCGCCGGCGTCGTCGCCCTTGGGCAGGATCTGGAAGCCGTAGTCGTCCAGGTCGGGGTAACCGCCGCAGGTGCCGTCGTCGTTGAGGTAGTCGGCGGTGACGTAGACCGAGCCCTGCCCGGCGAGGACGTCCGCGTCGACCTTCAGCCGCAGCTTGACGTCGACCGAGGCGTTCGCCTTGAGGGAGCCGATGGAGGCGCCGCCCAGCAGGTCGGCGTCGCGCCACTTCGGGTTGGCGGCGGTGGACCACTCCAGGTCGAGGTAGGAGTCCAGCTCCTTGTAGCCCTTGGTGTCGAAGCCGTGGGCGGACGCGAAGGGGTACACCTCGTCCATCGTGCTGCCGGTGCCGTTGGTGACGCGGAGGGTGAAGGTCTCCGTGGTGCCGCCGACGACCTTGTCCGGCAGTCCGCTGACGACTGCGGTGAGCTCGGGCGCGGGGACGCACTCGCCGGCCGGCTCCTCGCCCTCCTCGCCCTCGGCGTCGGAGAGCGCCTTCTCCGCGTCGTCCAGCTTCGTCTTGGCCTCGTCCCGCGCCTTCTGGAGGAGGTCGATCTTGCGGACCTGGGCGACACGTTCGTCGTCGTGGGCGGTCCGCGCCTCGGTGTGCGCGGTGTCGGCGGCGGTCTTGGCCTCGGCGGCCTCCGTGGCGGCGGTCTCGGCCTCGTCCAGCGCCGTCTGCGCCGCCGCCTTGTCCTCGTCGGTGGTGGCGGCGTCCAGCTCGGCCTGGGCGTCCACGACGGCCTGGTCGGCCTCGTCCTTGACCTTGGCGGCGTCCTCGGCGGCCTTCTCGGCCTCGATGAGCGCGGCCTTGGTCGGGTAGGTCTCCTCCTCCAAGCCCTCCTCGAGGAACTTGACGGCGTCGTTCACCGCGATGACGGCGGCGTCGTACTCCTTCTGCGCGCGTTCGACGGCCTGCTTCAGCTCTTCGATCGTCGGCTTCGCCTTCTGCGTCTGCGCGGCGGGCTTCTCGTCGGCGAAGGCGGGCGCCGACGACAGGAGGACGACCGGGGCGGTCACGGCGGCGGCGACGGCGGTCGCGAGAACACGGCGAATCTTCACATGGACCCCTGGTCGGGTGGCGAAAGGAAGCGAGGGGCGCCGCGCTCACGGAATCTTCACGCGACGCGACGCTCCGGCGATGGTATGGCCTGCTTGATCGAGGTCACAGGGGGTTTCCCGCGCCCATGCCGGAAAAGCCTCCACGACGTATGAACAAACGGCACTTACGGCACAGTTGCCTTCGTAGGCCGCACTTTCTGTGTGAGCCATGTCATCGTCGGTGGCCGCCACGCCGCTTCAGGCGCGGGCGAGTTCCGCCGCGCCGAAGGAGACGTCGAAGCGGTCGCACCAGATGCTGACGCTGCTGTAGCCGGCCGGGTCGATGTGGGTGGGCACGGTGTAGTTCTGGCTGCCCTTGTTGCCCTTGAGCTTGCCCAGGCCGATGTGCTTCCCGTCGTCGAAGACGTGCCAGCCGGCCCGGCCCTCCTCGACCGGTGCGTCGGTCAACAGGACGCGCAGGTCGGGGCCGTTGCTGGTGTCGAGGTCCTCCAGGCGCACCACGTGCGAGCCGTCGGCCAGCCGCACGAGTTCCACGGTGCCGGAGGTCGCGTGCTCGTGGCTGATCAGGTCGCCGCTCGCCAGGGTGACCGGCCCGGAAGCGGAGGGTGCGGCCGGCTTGTCGGACGACGGCCCCCGGGCAGGGGCGCGGGAGGCGTCAGCGGTCACGGGCAGCGCCTCGTTGACCGTCTCGTCCTGCCACAGCTTCCACGGCTGGAACCAGTACAGCCCGAGGCCGGCCGCGGCGACCGCCACCAGCAGCACGCCGCCAACCCACGGTCTGACCCTCGCGCTTCGTCCACGTCCCATGCCGTCCGCCTTCCGGAGAGAATGCCGCGTCGTTTCCGTATCGCCTCCATTCAACGGACGGAACGGCCGGGCCGCGCCGTTCGGCGGATGACGAAACCCTTACGTCCGCCGGCCCGTCGAGTTGTCCGAGAACTTCTCCGGGATTGTCCGTGATCCGTAACGGACGGATCCCGTGCCCGCCTTTCGTCGTCATGCCAGGTGGACCCGGGTCACCGAGGTTCGCCGGGGAACTGCGGGAAGGCGGGGCGGGCATGGCGCGGCACAGTGGTGGGCGGGGCTGGTACGGCAAGGTGGTCGGGGCCGCCCTCGGGGTGACGATGCTCGCCGTCGGTGCCTCGGTGTGGACCGCGCAGGCCGATGCCGTGGGCGGTTCGGCACCGAAGGCGTCCGCGTCGCCCGCGGCGGGCGGTGCGGTGAAGCCGGTCGACGTGACCATCGCGCACGCCTCGGACGCGGGGGCGCGCGGCGTGAACATCACCATCGACGACGGGCCCGACCCCGCGTGGACGCCTCAAGTGCTCGACCTGCTGGAGGAGTACGGGGTGAAGGCCACGTTCTGCGTGACGGGGACGCAGGCGCAGGCCCACCCCGACCTCGTGAAGAAGGTCGTCGCGGCCGGGCACCGGCTCTGCGACCACTCGGTGTCGCACGACACCTCCATGGACCGGAAGTCCGAGGCGTACCAGTCGAAGGAGATCCTCGACGCCGAGCGGATGATCATCAAGGCGTCGGGCGGCGTGCGGCCGATGTACTACCGCGCTCCCGGCGGCGCCTTCACCCCCTACAGCCGCAAGCTCGCCGCCTCCCACGGGATGCGCCCGCTGGGCTGGAACGTGGACACCAAGGACTTCGAGCGGCCGGGCACGGACGCCATCGTCGAGACCGTCCAGCGGGAGCTGGCCAACGGACCGACGCTCCTCTTCCACGACGCGGGCGGCGACCGTTCGCAGACCGTCGAGGCCCTGCGTCGCGTGCTTCCGTGGCTGGCGGAGCAGGGGTACGCGTTCGGGTTCCCCGTGCGTTGATCCCGGCCGGTCCGCGCGAGCGGACCTCAGAGGGCCGCGGCCGGTGCGGCCCGGCGCCCCCGCAGGCCGCCCGCGAAGAGGAGGGCCAGGCCGAGGCGGGCATCTCGCGCAGCACCCTGCTGCGCCGGCTGGGCGGCAACCGGCACGCCCTGGACGAGGCGGTCCGCGCCGCCGGTGTCGATCCCGGCGGGCAGCGGCCGGTGCGGGAACGGGCCCTGGAGGCCGGCGCCGCCCTCATCGGCGAGCGGGGGCTGTCCGCGCTCTCCCTCGAACGCGTCGCCGCGCAGGCCCAGTGCTCGGTGCACAGCCTGTACGCCGCGTTCGGCGGCCGGGACGAGTTGCTGCTGGCCGTCTTCGAGCGCTACAGCCCGATCCTCGACGTCGAGGCCGTGCTGGCGGCCCCGTCCGCGGATCTGCGCAGCACCGTGCGGACCGTGTACTCCCTCATGGCCGCCGCGCTGAGCCGTGAGCCACGGCTCCTGCCCGCCGTCTACGCCGAAGTGCTGGCCCGGCCGCACGACGACTCCGTACGGCCGATCACCGAGCAGTTCCTCCCGCGGATGTTCGCCGGCGTCGGCCGGTGGCTCACCGTCGAGATCGCGGCGGGGCGCATCCGTGACCTGCCGCTGCTGCTGCTCATGCAGCAGATGACCAGCCCGCTCATGATCCACTTCCTGATGCGGCCGACCACGGACCGGATGCCCCACTACTCCGTCCCGCCCGTCGAGGACGTCTGCGACACGTTCGCCGACGCGTTCCTGCGCGCCGTCACACCGCCGCGGGACGGACCTCCGCGCGCGTGACGGCACGGCGCCGGGCCGGTACGCCGAGGGTCGGGTTGGCGACGCCCCAGGCGGCGGCCTTGCAGACCAGCTCCTTGTAGACGGCGGCGAAGCGTCCGGTCAGGGCAGCCCGTACGGCGCGGTCGTCGGCGGTGACGTACTGGATCAGGCCCTCCCGGCGGCCCAGCGAGATGCACTGGTTGAAGTAGCGCAGCGGCGCGTTCGGGAGCTTGCCGCCGGTCAGGCGGGCCGCGATGGAGTCGGCGGCCTGCCAGGCGGTGGGGGTGCCCGAGGCGCACGACATCCGCAGCGGCTTGTCGCCGGGGCCCGCCGCCATGGCCGCGTCGCCGATGGCGTACACGTCCGGGTGGGAGACCGAGCGCATGGTCCCGTCGACCACGATCCGGCCCGTGTCGGTCACGTTCAGGGTGGTGGCCCGCGCGATGGGGTGGACGGCGAAGCCCGCGGTCCACAGGGTGACCGCGGCCGGGATGGTGGCGCCGTCGGCGGTGGCGACGTGGTCCGCCGCGACTTCGGTGACCGCGGCGTTCTCGTACGCCGTGATGCCGAGGGTGCCGAAGACCTTGCGCAGGTGGCGGCGGCCCTTGGGCGAGAGCCAGTCGCCCAGACCGCCGCGCGCCGCGAGGGACACGTCGAGGTCCGGGCGGGCCTCGGCGATCTCGGTGGCGGCCTCCAGGCCGGTCAGGCCGCCGCCGACGACGACCACGCTCTCTCCGGCGTCCAGCCCGGCCAGCCGCTCGCGCAGCCGGAGCGCTCCCGGGCGGCCGGCGATCTCGTGGGCGTACTCGGCGGTGCCGGGCACGCCCTGGTGGTTCCAGGCGCTGCCGAGGGCGTAGACGAGGGTGTCGTATTCCAACTCCCGGTCCTCGCCCGGGTGGTCCGGGTCGGTGACGGCGACCGTCCTGCGGTCCACGTCCACGCCGGTGACCTTGGCGAGCCGCACTTCGACACCGGTGTCCGCGAACATCTCGCGGAGCGAGCGGGGCCTGAGCTCCTGGCCGACGGCGAGCTGGTGCATCCGGACCCGTTCGACGAAGTCGGGCTCGGCGTTGACGAGGGTGATGGCGACATCCTCGCGGCGCAGTCGCTTCGCGAGGCGCCCGGCGGCGATGGCACCGGTGTATCCGGCGCCCAGGACGACGATGCGGTGCTGCATTTCCCTGCTCCTTGTCTCCGGTGTCCGACGGTCTCCGGGTTCCGGAGCCCTTCGGCGGGTTCGCCCCTTGAACCGGGCGGCCCGCCGTTTCCTGACAGGAGCAGGGTGTGATGCGCGTCACATGCGCACGGGCGGTGGTCAGAAGGCGTTGAACAGGGGTTCTCCGTGGTCGGTGGAGGCCCAGCGCCGCGTGGCGCGTTCGAGCTTGTCGGGGTTGACCTGGTTGCGGAACCCGGCGATGCCCTCGGGGGTGATCTCCAGGCACATGACGCCGATGACCCGGCCGTCCACGACCGCCACCACGGCGGGGTCGCCGTTCGCGGTGTCGGCGTAGACCCCGACGGTGCCGCCGGCCAGGGCCCGCTTGGCCTTGCCGGGCTTGAACAGGCCCCGCATGAACGTCGCCACCGCACGGGCGCCCTCGAACGCCTTGGCCCGGGCCGGGACCTTCCCGCCGCCGTCGCCGATCGACACGGCGTCCTGGGTGAGCAGGCGGACGAGCGGTTCGGTACGGCCGCTGGTGGCCGCCGCGAGGAACTCCTCGACGACCCGCCGGGCGGCGGCCTCGTCGATCTCGGTACGGGCCTTGCCCTCGGCGACGTGCTTCTTGGCGCGGTGGAGGATCTGCTGGCTGGCGGCCTCGGTGAGGTCGAGGATCCCGGCGATCTCCCGGTGCGTGTAGCCGAACGCCTCGCGCAGGACGTACACCGCGCGCTCGCCCGGCGACAGCCGCTCCAGCAGGGCGAGCACGGCGAAGGAGACCGACTCGCGCTGTTCGGCCGTGTCGGCCGGGCCGAGCATCGGGTCCCCGGCGAGCAGCGGCTCGGGCAGCCACTGACCGACGTAGGTCTCCCGCCGGGCGCGGGCCGAGGTGAGCTGGTTGAGGCAGAGGTTGGTGAGCACCTTCGTCAGCCAGGCCTCCGGGACCTCGACACGGCCGACGTCGGTGGCCTGCCAGCGCAGATACGTCTCCTGCACGGCGTCCTCGGCCTCGCTCGCGGAGCCGAGGAGGCGGTAGGCGATGGCTTCCAGACGGGGCCTGGACGCCTCGAACCGTTCCACGTCTTTCATGGTCAGGGCCATGGGCCGGATCTTAGGCGACAGGGCCCACCCGCCAGGGCGTGCGGACGGTCGGCGCCCCGTCACCCCTGGCAGCGCGGGCACCACACCGTGCCGCGGCCGCCCACGCGGGAGTGGCGCAGGTGGGTGCCGCAGCGGGGGCAGGTGGGGTCCGGGGTGTCGCGGTGGCCGGTGAGCCAGGAGGCGCGTGGTGGGACGCGGCCCGCGGGGACGGCCGAGCGCAGGGTGCGCCGCATGTGCGTGTGGAGGCGGCGGCGGTCGGACTCGGTGAGGCTGTTCGCCGAGCGGGTGGGGTGCAGGTGGGCGCGCCACAGGATCTCGTCGGCGAGCAGGTTGCCGAGGCCGGCGACGACGGACTGGTCGGTCAGCGCCGTCTTGACGCTGCCGCGCCGTGCGCCGAGCGCGGCCTCGAAGTGCTCCCGGTCGACCGTCAGCGCGTCCGGGCCCTGGTGGTCCAGGAGGCGGGCGACGTCGGACTCGTCGTGGGCCAGCCACAGGCCCCGGAGTTTGCGCTGGTCGCGGTAGCGGAGCCGGCGGTCTCGGGAGACCGTGAACAGGACCCGGTCGTGCGGGTGGGCGGGGTCGTCGGGGCGGCCGCAGAGCAGCAGGCCCGTCATGCCGAAGTGCAGCAGCACGGTGGGGCCGCCGGTGCGGGCGAGCAGCCACTTGCCGTGCCGTTCCGCCCGTGTGAAGCGCCGGCCCTCCAGCGCCTCGCGCAGCCCCCGGGCGCTCACTCCGTGCAGGACCCCGGTGTCGCGCACCTCGACACGCTGGACGGTCCGGCCCGTCGCGCAGGACGCGAGGACCTCGCGGAACCCCTCGACATCGGGCAGCTCCGGCACGCGGGCCTCCTCCCGGAACACGGGCCGCCTCGAACGGCCCCGCTCTCCCATGGTGCGCGCGCCGCGGGCTCCGTGCAGCACGCCGCCGCGGGTCGCCTATCTTGGCGCCCATGCAGGCATACACGATCGGCCAGGCGGCCCGGCTGCTCGGCGTCAGTCCGGACACCGCGCGGCGGTGGGCGGACGCGGGGCGGGTGACGACCCACCGCGACGAGGGCGGCAAGCGGCTCATCGACGGCAAGGACCTGGCCGCCTTCTCCGTGGAGCTGGCCCAGAGCGGCAGCGGCGAGGAGGACGCGTCCTGCACCTCGGTCCGCAACGCCTTCCCCGGCATCGTCACCGCGATCAAACTCGGTGACGTGGCGGCACAGGTCGAGATCCAGGCCGGCCCGCACCGGCTGGTGTCGCTGCTGACCCGGGAGGCCGTGGAGGAACTGGGCCTGGAGGTCGGGATGGAGGCCACCGCCCGGGTGAAGTCGACGAACGTGCACATCGACCGGGGTTGAGCGGGACGGGCCCCGGGGGTTCTCGCGTGCCGACGTACAGCACTGGCCAGGCCGCGCGCCCGTTGAGGGTGAGTCCGGAGACCGTGCGCCGGTGGGCCGACGCGGGGCGGCTGCCGATGGGGCGGGACGGCTCCGGGAACCGGGTGATCGACGGCGTGGGACTGGCGCGGTTCGTGCGGGAGCGGCTGGGAGCGGGCGGGCGACACCCCCGGGGTCCCGGCGTCGGCGCGCAACGCGTTCACCGGGACCGTCACCGCTTTACGGCCCGACGACGTGGCGGCACAGGTCGAGATCCAGGCCGGCCCGCACCGGATCGTGTCCCGGGTGACCCGGGAGGCGGTCGTAGACCCCGGTCTCGCGGTGGTGGGGGCACCGTCACCGCGCGGGTGACGTCGACGGACGTGCACGTCGAACTGCCGTGGCGGACGGCCCGCCGCCCGGCTCCATGCGGCACAGCAGGGCCGCCCGGCCGGGCGTCCCGTACAAACGCACATGCCATGCCAGAGATGGTTTGTTCCTGCTCATGCGAAGAGACAGGAGACTTCCGGCTGGCATCTGCGGCATTATCATCGGCGTAAGCGCAGTCGGCCCAGCACTATCAGCATCAGAGGGAGTGGACCCGTGACGACCCGTTCCGCGCGCCGGACCCGTCGCCCCGTGCAGGTGGTGGGGGCGACCGCCGCCGCGCTGCTGGCGCTGAGTGCCTGCTCCTCCGATTCCGACTCCGACGCGAGCCCCGGCTCGGGCTCCGGTGAGAAGTCCGGCGGTGCGGAGAAGCCCTCCGGGACGGTCAACGTCTTCGCCGCGGCCTCGCTCACCGAGAGCTTCACCGAGCTGGGCAAGGAGTTCGAGAAGCAGCACCCCGGCACCAAGGTCGTCTTCAACTTCGGCGGCAGCGACTCGCTCGCCGCGGGCATCACCAGCGGCGCCCCCGCCGACGTGTTCGCCTCCGCCAGCCCCAAGACCATGAAGGTCGTCACGGACGCCGACGCCGCCTCCGGGACGCCGGCCACCTTCGTCCGCAACCGGCTGGAGATCGCCACCCTGCCGGGCAACCCCGACGGGATCGCCTCCCTGAAGGACCTGACCGGGTCCGGCCTGAAGGTCGTCCTGTGCGACAAGTCGGTGCCGTGCGGGGCCGCCGCCGAGAAGGCGCTGGACGCGAGCAAGCTGAAGCTGACGCCCGTCTCCTACGAGGAGGACGTGAAGTCGGCGCTGAACAAGGTCGTGCTCAAGGAGGCCGACGCCGCCCTGGTCTACAAGACCGACGTGAAGGCCGCCGGTGACAAGGTGGAGGGCGTGGAGTTCCCCGAAGCCGCCGACGCCGTCAACGACTATCCGATCACCCTGCTCGAGGACGCACCCAACGCCGGGGTGGGCCAGGCGTTCATCGAGCTGGTGCGGTCCGCCGAGGGTCAGAAGGTGCTGACCGAGGCCGGGTTCACCGCACCGTGACCGCACCGCCCGGGAGAGCGCGGGTGAAGGGCGGGGCTCCCCTGCCTCTGCTCGTGCCCGCGCTGATCGGCCTCGCCTTCCTGGTGCTGCCGCTGACCGCCCTGCTGATCCGGGCCCCCTGGGCGAGCATGCCGGAGCTGCTGACCAGTGCCGAGGTGTGGCAGGCGCTGCGGCTGTCGCTGATCTGCGCCACGGCGGCGACCGTGGTGAGCATGGTGATCGGCGTGCCGCTGGCCTGGCTGCTGGCGCGGGTCGAGTTCCCCGGGCGCGGTCTCGTACGGGCCCTGGTGACGCTGCCGCTGGTGCTGCCGCCGGTGGTGGGCGGCGTGGCGCTGCTGATGGCGCTGGGCCGCAACGGGGTCGTGGGGCAGTGGCTGGACTCCTGGTTCGGGATCACCCTGCCGTTCACCACCACCGGCGTCGTCATCGCCGAGGCGTTCGTGGCGATGCCGTTCCTCGTCATCAGCGTCGAGGGCACCCTGCGCGCCGCCGACCCGCGCTACGAGGAGGCGGCCACCACCCTGGGCGCCTCCCGCTTCACCGCCTTCCGCCGGGTCACCCTGCCGCTGATCGCGCCCGGCATCGCCGCGGGCGCGGTGCTGGCCTGGGCCCGGGCACTCGGCGAGTTCGGGGCGACGATCACCTTCGCCGGGAACTTCCCCGGCCGCACCCAGACCATGCCGCTGGCCGTCTACCTCGCCCTGCAGAGCGATCCGGAGGCGGCCATCGCCCTCAGCCTGGTGCTGCTGGCCGTGTCCATCGCCGTACTCGCCGGACTGCGCGACCGCTGGATGACCGCCTCATGACCGGGAGTGAGAAGCGGACCGCGCCCCGCGCGGACGGGCTGGACGCGCGGCTCGTCGTCGACCGCGGGGACTTCCGTCTCGACGTGACGCTGACGGCCGCGCCCGGCGACGTGGTCGCCCTGCTCGGGCCCAACGGCGCGGGCAAGACCACCGCCCTGCGCGCGCTGGCCGGCCTCGTCCCGCTGTCCGACGGCCACCTCCGCCTCGACGGGGACGAGCTGGACCGTACGCCGCCGGAGTCCCGGCCCGTCGGCGTCGTCTTCCAGGACTACCTGCTCTTTCCCCACCTCACCGCGCTGGACAACGTGGCCTTCGGGCCGCGCTGCCACGGCGCCGGCAAGGCCGAGGCACGGGCCCGGGCGGCGGTCTGGCTCGACCGCATGGGCCTGGCCGAGCACAAGGGCGCAAAGCCTCGCCGGCTCTCCGGCGGCCAGGCCCAGCGGGTCGCGCTCGCCCGCGCCCTGGCCACCAGTCCCCGGCTGCTGCTCCTGGACGAGCCGCTCGCCGCCCTCGACGCCCGCACGCGCCTCGACGTCCGCGCCCAACTACGGCGTCACCTCGCCGACTTCGAGGCGGTGGCCGTGCTCGTCACGCACGACCCGCTGGACGCCATGGTCCTCGCCGACCACCTCGTCGTCGTGGAGGACGGCCGGGTCGTCCAGGAGGGCACCCCGTCGCACATCGCCCGCCACCCGCGCACCGACTACATCGCCCACCTGGTCGGCCTCAACCTCTACCGGGGGCGCGCCGAGGGGCACGCCGTACGTCTGGACGACGGGACGGCGATCACGACCACCGAGGAGCTGACCGGGCCGGTGTTCGTGGCGTTCCCGCCCAGCGCGGTCACCCTGCACCGGGACCGCCCCACCGGCTCCAGCGCCCGCAACCTGTGGCGCTGCGAGGTCGCCGGACTGGAGACCCACGGCGACCAGATCCGCGCCGACCTCACCGGCGAACTCCCCCTCGCCGCCGACCTGACCACGGTCGCCGCGGCCGAACTCGACCTGCACCCCGGCGCCACCGTCTGGGCCACGGTCAAGGCCACCCAGACCCACGCCTACCGCGCTTGACCGACGGGCCGTCAGGCCGCCTCCAGTTGGGGCTCCGGCTGCTGTGCCGGCGCTGTCGCGCCCGTCGGCTGCCATCCCCTCGTGGTCCGTACGTAGCCGTGGATCACCGAGGCCATCGCGAGCAGGAGGAGGGGGCCGAAGACCAGCGGGTGGCGGGCCATGTCCAGGGACAGATATCGGGTCGACGCGAGGATCGCGGCGAAGACGAGCGCGCCGTGGGCGACCAGTCGGACTCCCGCCCGGTCCCAGCCGCGGTCGAATGCGCGCAGGGCCGCCTCGACCGTGACGGCGAAGACCACACCGGCGACGAGGTCGATGCCGTAGTGATAGCCGAACCCCAGCGTCGCGCTGAGCGTGGCGACGAGCCAGAACGTTCCTGCGAAGCGCAGAACCCTCGGCCCCTTCCGGGAATGCAGGAAGATCACGGTGGCCCACGCCGTGTGCAGGCTGGGCATGCAGTTGCGCGGGGTGATCCCGTCGTACGTCACCGCGGCGGGCGCGCTGATCGGCGGCGGCGTGTCCGGCCACAGGGTGGCGACGGCCCACTGCTCACCGCCGGTGCCGAAGGCCCCGGTGCCGTAGGTGAAGATCGGTCCGACCACGGGGAAGATCATGTAGATACCCGGCCCGAGCAGGCCGATCACCAGGAAGGTGCGCACCAGGTGATGGCGCGGGAAGCGGCGCTCGGCGGCGACATGGCGCAGTTGGTAGAGCGCCACGACCACCGCGGCCACCGCGAGTTGGACGTAGACCCAGTCGAGGACGTGCTCGCCGACCGGGCCCGCGGCCCTGACCGCCCGGCCCACCAGCCAGGAGGGGCTGCCCAGCGCGTGATCGGCGACCGCGACGTACGGGTCCAGCACCTTCGGGTGGGTCTTCGCGGTGATCAGCAGCCAGGTGTCGCCGGTCTTGCGGCCGGCCACCAGCAGCAGACCGAGCCCGACCCCCTTCAGCAGCAGGACCCTCTCCCGGCCGGTGCGGCGCGTGACCGCGAGGACGCCGCAGCCGAGGACCACCCACAGCGCGCCGTTGCCGAAGGAGTGGCTGCCGGACACCGTGGCGCCCGCCGCCCAGCGCACCAGCGCGAAGACGAGGTCGACACCGACCGCGCAGGCGGCCGCCACGAAACGCTGACGCCGGGTCAGGACCACCATCGTCAGCGCCAGGCCGGCGTAGAGCAGCGGTCCCGAGACGGGGGCGAACACCACCTCTTTCGCCTGGTTGGTGATCGGCCCCGGGAGGCCGTAGCGGCGCGCGGCGATCTCCAGCGCGACGAGGAACGCGAGAGCCGCCACACCCGCCACGGCCCAGAGTCTTGCGCGCGGCTGACGCCAACGTATTCGCGAGGGTATCCGTGATGGCATGTATCTCAATCTTTATTCTGTTTGCGTCTTTTTACTGATTTGCGCAAATAACGACCTTTCGGCGACGGGAGGGTTACCAACCCGTCAGCCCAAGAAGACGAATGTATTACTGCGCGGGTTGCCAGGCGAAGCCGTCGGGGTCCTCGAACGGCGCGGTCTCCGCGGCGATGACGAGGCGGTGCGAGCCGCTGCCGTCGGCGTCGACGCCCGCGACCTTGGCGAGGCCGCGCCGCTTGTAGAGGGAGAGCTTGACCGTGCCCGGTTCGGTGGCGAACTCGACGTACTTGCTCCCGAAGCTCTTGCCGACGGCGAGCCCGCGCTCGACGTAGAACTGCTTGCTGGCCTTCACGTCCTCGACTCCGAGCAGGAGCACGATCTCGTCGAACTCGCGCGTGACCGGGCCGGTGTCCTTCTTCTTCGAGGTGGCGAGCTGCCAGATCGTGCCGTCCGGTGCCTGGACGACGCCGCCGTAGCCCCACAGGGACTTCGCCGCGGGCTTGACGACGGTGGCGCCGGCGTCCACGGCGGCGGCGAGCAGCGCGTCGACGTTGCCCGGCTGGGACACCACGAGGGACAGGGTGAAGCCGCGGAAGCCGGTCGTCGGGGAGTCGGAGGCGCCGACGCGGACCTGCTTCGGGTCCAGTCCGAAGGCGTCGGAGTAGAAGCGGGTGGCGGCCTCGGTGTCGGCCACTTCCAGGGTGATGGCGTCGATGGAGTTCATGTCCACGAAGGTATGGGCGGCGGGGTCGGCGATGCTTCTCGAAAACTGACCATGCTGCCGCGTGTCTCAGCCGCTCAGGCCGAGTTCACCCGCCCGCACCCCCGCCTGGAGGCGGGAGCCGGCGTCGAGGGCGTCGAGCAGTTCGGCGACCCGGCGCCGGTAGGTGCGCAGCGACATGCCCAGTTCGCGGGCGGCGGCCGCGTCGGTGGCGCCCGAGCCGAGGGCGCGCAGGACCCGCTGGGCGGCGGCCTCAGCGACCTCGGCGGGGCCCGGATCGCCGAGGTCGCGGCCCGGCACGGCGCCACCGTCCCGCAGATCGCCCCGGCCTGGCTGCTCGCGTCCTCCCCCGTCACCCTCGCCATCCCCGGCACGGGCTCCCTGTCCCATCTGGAGGAGAACACCGCCGCCGGGTCGGTCGTCCTCACCCCGCGGGATCTGGCCGACCTCGGCTGACCCCGGGCCACGCCCGGACGCCGGCCCGGGATCACAGGTGCGACGGGATTATCACGAGCGTCCACACGGTCACGGCGTGCTACTGTCGATGGAAGTTGCAGTTGTGGTTGCCTGAAGGTTTTTCCGACGGGGTGATCATCACGGCGACCGGCGCTCACACAGGGTGAACGCCGAGCACCGTACCGAAGGAGAAAAAAATGGCATCCGGCACCGTGAAGTGGTTCAACTCGGAAAAGGGCTTCGGCTTCATCGAGCAGGACGGCGGCGGCCCCGACGTCTTCGCCCACTACTCGAACATCGCCGCCCAGGGCTTCCGTGAGCTGCTCGAGGGCCAGAAGGTGACCTTCGACATCGCGCAGGGCCAGAAGGGCCCGACCGCCGAGAACATCGTGGTCGCCTGACCTCACGACGCAATCGCGTTACTTCGCAGTCGGGGCCCGCACCTTGGGTGCGGGCCCCCGCTCGCGTTTCTTTGTTTTTCTTCTCGTTTTCTTCTCCATTCTCCGGTCCCGCGCCCCGATGCGCCGACAGTGACCGGACCCGGCTCGTTCTTGCGATTCCCCGCGCCGTACCACCGCTGCGGGACTCCCTTGATACGTGCCGTATCGAGGAAGGTTCCGTATGGACCGCGCACGCACACGCACCAATGACCGCAGCCGCTCCGGCGGCGGCCCCCGCCGCCCCTCCCGGACGGCCGGCCGCTCCCAGAGCCCCGGCCGCCGTCCGGCCGCCGCTCCCCAGGGCGAGTTCGCGCCCCCGAAGACGATCACTCCGGCGCTGCCCGCCGTCGACTCGTTCGCCGAGCTCGACCTGCCGGAGCGCATGCTGGCCGCGCTGAGCGGCGAGGGCGTGAGCGTGCCGTTCCCGATCCAGGCGGCGACCCTGCCGAACTCGCTGGCCGGGCGCGACGTACTCGGCCGGGGCCGCACCGGCTCGGGCAAGACCCTCGCCTTCGGCCTCGCCCTGCTGGCCCGCACGGCCGGCCTGCGCGCCGAGCCGCGCAGGCCGCGCGCCCTGGTCCTCGTCCCCACCCGTGAGCTGGCCCAGCAGGTCACCGACGCGCTCGCCCCGTACGCCCGCGCCGTGGGCCTGCGGTCGGCCACCGTGGTCGGCGGCATGTCGATCGGCCGGCAGGCCAGTGCGCTGCGGGGCGGCGCCGAGGTCGTCGTGGCGACGCCGGGACGGCTCAAGGACCTCATCGACCGGGGCGACTGCCACCTCGGCGACGTCGGCATCACCGTGCTCGACGAGGCCGACCAGATGACCGACATGGGCTTCATGCCGCAGGTCACCGCCCTCCTCGACCAGGTGCGGCCGGACGGGCAGCGGATGCTGTTCTCCGCCACCCTGGACCGCAACGTCGACCGGCTGGTCCGCCGCTACCTGTCGGACCCGGTGGTCCACTCCGTCGACCCGTCGGCCGGCGCCGTCACCACGATGGAGCACCACGTGCTGCACGTGCACGAGGCGGACAAGCAGGCCACGACCGTCGAGATCGCGGCGCGCGACGGCCGGGTCATCATGTTCCTGGACACCAAGCACCGGGTGGACCGGCTGGTCAAGCACCTGCTGAAGAGCGGCGTGCGGGCGGCCGGGCTGCACGGCGGCAAGTCCCAGCCGCAGCGCACCCGCACCCTCGCCCAGTTCAAGGACGGGCACGTGACGGCGCTGGTGGCGACCAACGTCGCGGCCCGCGGCATCCACGTCGACAACCTCGACCTGGTCGTCAACGTGGACCCGCCCGGCGACCACAAGGACTACCTGCACCGCGGCGGCCGTACGGCCCGCGCCGGCGAGTCGGGCAGCGTCGTCACCCTGGTCACGCCCGACCAGCGGCGCGACATGACGCGGCTGATGATCTCGGCCGGCATCACCCCGCAGGTCACCCCGGTCCGCTCGGGCGAGGCGGAGCTGTCCCGCATCACCGGTGCGCAGGCTCCCTCCGGCGTCCCCGTCGTCATCACCGCACCGGTCGTGGAGCGCCCGCGGCGTGCCGCGTCCGGCACCGGCTCCTCGTCCCGCGGTCGGCGCGGCCGCTCCGGCCAGGCCCGCTCCGGCCAGGCCGCGTCCGTCCCGCAGACCCGCACCGGTCAGGGCCGCGGCGGCGGTCAGAGCCGCTCCGCCGGCGAAGCCCCGCGGCGCAGGCCGCGCCGCCAGTCCGCCGGTGGTTCGGCGGCCTAGACGAACCGCAAGCCCATCCGCTCCGTCCCCCCTTGTTGGAGGCATCATGCGCTGTGTCATCGCCCGGTACCCGTTCGACCTCACCAAGCAAGGGGTGCTGGACTCGATGAAGGGCGTCACGCCCCTGCCCGTCACGGGTGAGTCCGTGACCATCGGCCGCCGCCGCTACCCGGTCAAGCAGGTGGGCGAGGTCGTCACCCGGCAGGACAGCCGCGACTTCTCCGGCGCGGAGGTCACCCGGGCCATGACGCGCCTCGGCTTCACCTGCCACCCGGCTCCCGGTGCCGAGCCCGCCCCGGCGCCCGCCGCCACGCCGGTCCAGACCGCGTCGGCGATGCTCGGAGGACCGGCCCAGCCGCAGGAGTGAGGTCGGACCTCCTCCGTCAGGACAGTCCCGTGGCCCGGCCCGCGCCGTCCCAGCGCACCTCGCTCACGCGCCGGACGGCGTCGCGGTCGAGCGGGCCGAAGACGTGCGGGAAGAGGGTGCCCTCGGCGACCCCGGGCGGCGGTGCGGGCGCCGCCGCCTCCCACACGCACCGCGCGGTGAGCCGGTCCTCGTCGAGGAGCACCGCCAGCAGTGGACGGGGCGCGGCGCGGTAGTAGGCGTTGACGACGGCGAGCGTGGTCGCCTCGTCGGGCGAGCAGTGCACGAACCCGTCCTCGGCGAGGGAGGCGGGGGCGTAGGGCCGGCCGGGTTCGGCGTTCCACTCGGCGAGCGGTACCACGTGGTAGATCATCGTTCCGTTTTAACAGCCGGGCCGCCGGGCTCCGAGGGCGTGGGCACGGAGTCCGGGGCGGACGGCGGCGCGGACGCCGAGGGCGAGGGGGCCGACGGGGTCGGCGCGGTCCCGGTGGATGCGTCGGGGACCGGACTCGGCGCCTGTGAGGCGTCACGCGGCGGGGCCGGGGTCGGTGCGGTCGTCGCGGGCGGGTCGGCGGGGGCCGGGGCCAGCGGGGCCGTCGGACGCGGGGGCGGGGCGGGGGAGGCCCAGTTCAGCGGCAGCGCGATCAGGGCGGCGGCGGCAGCGGTCGCTGCGGCACCGGCGGCGGCACGCAGCAGACGCCGGCGGGAAGCGGCCTTGCGGATCGCCTCGTAGCGGCCGGGCGGCGGGCCCAGGTACGCGGTCTCCGGGCGGAGCACGACCAGCAGCGGATCGTCCTCGTCCCGTCCGGACCCGGGGTCGTCCTCAAGGCGTGTGGTCAAGGCTTCTCCTCAGATGGACGCGGAGCAGTTCGCGGGCCGCGTGGAGGTCGGCCTTGACGGTTCCTTCCTTGCGCCCGGTCAGCGCGGACACCTCCCGGATCGGCATGTCAGCGTAGTAGTGGAGCAGGATCGGCACCCGCAGTCGCTCCGGCAGGGACTGCACGAGCAGCCGTACCGAGGGGTCGGTCTGCTCGGGGTGCGGGCGTACGGCGACCTCCGCGGTGACCCGGCGCACGGCCCGGCGTTCGCGCTCCAGCTTGCGCCAGTGATCCCGGACGAGGTTGGCGGCGGTCACGTAGAGGAACCCGCGTGGCTCCTCCACGGACGTCCAGCGGGCCCAGAGCCGGGTGAACGCCTCCGAGGCGATCTCGTGGGCCGTCTCGTCGTCGTCGACGAGCCGGCGGCACCAGCCGGCGAGGCGCGGATACAGGGCGGCGAACAGCTCGGACGCCGCCCTGTCACGGGACCGTTTCAACGCTCTCCATGGTCGTGAGGGTATGCCGTGCGCACGGCCGGTCAGGAGGCCGCGGGACGCGTCGCGCTCAGCGCGGCGAAGACGATGACGTTGTCCCGGTACTCCTCGCCGACGCGCGGGCCACCGCAGGTGATGAGCCGCAACTCCGGCCGGTTCACGTCCCCGTAGACGTCGTCCGTCGGGAACTCGGCCTTCCGCACCGTCCGTACGGCGGTGACCGTGAACTCGGCCGCCGCGCCGTTCTCCAGGCGCGTCTCGATCCGGTCGCCCCGGTGCAGCCGCGCCAGGTGCCGGAAGACGCCGTCGCCGTGGGTGCCGACCGTGACGTGGCCGAGGAGGACCGACGGTCCCACCTGGCCCGGGGTCGGCGAGTGCCGGTACCAGCCCGCCCGGTCGTCGTCCGTGACGGGCGGGACCTGCACCGTGCCGTCCGCCGCGAGCCCCAGCCGCATCACCGGGGTGTCGACGCCGACGGCCGGGATGCGCAGGCCGACCGGCACCGAACGCTCCAGTGGACGCGCGGACTTGGCCCCGGGCGACGGAGGCGCGGTGGTGCCGGGGCGGTCGGACGCGGCCACGTCGTTCCCCGCGTTCCCCGCGTCCCCGGCGCCGCCGCCGCAGCCGGCGAGCAGCACGGCGAGCGCCGCGGCGGCGAGGGCGCGACCGGCAGGCCGGCTCATGCCCCGGTCGCCGCCCGCCGACGCCGTACGACGAAGAGGACCGCGCCGCCCGCGACGAGCACGGCACCGGCGCCCGCGCCGACCAGCCCCTCGTCGGTCCCGCCCGGCTCCGGGGTCGCGACGCCGGTGTCGGGGGCGCCCTCGGGCACGGCGGAGACCTGGCCGTCGGCCGGGGCGGGGGTGGGCGCCTCGTCCGCCGTGCCCGGCTCGCTGGGCGAGGGGGTCGCAGCCTTGGTCGGGGCCTCGCTCGGCACGGGGCTCGGGGTGCTCTGGGCCGGGACCTTGGTGGGCGCGGGGCTGGGGTCGTCGGCGAACGCGGGGGCGGTGCCGGCCAGTACGGCGGTGCAGGCCAGGGCCACGGCGCTGAGGATGGTGCGGCGCATCGGGTCGCTCTCTCTCGGTGGGGGGTGGTGAGGTGGATCGGACGGAGAGACGAGGCGGCGACCCGGCGGGTTGTAAAGGGATGGCAAAGTCGTGGTGGGGGCGGACGCATGCCCTTCTTACGGACCCGTGACGTGCCGCGCCGGACGCCCGGCGCGAGGGCCCCACGCCCCTAGCGTGGACGCATGCGCGTACTGGTCACCGGCCATGCCGGGTTCATCGGGTCCCATGTCGTGGCGGCACTGCGGGAGCACGGGCACGAGCCCGTCGGATACGACGTCCGCGAGGATCCCGCCGCCGACGTGCGCGACCCCTCGGCGGTCGCCAAGGCGCTCACCGGGGTGGACGCCGTGTGCCACCAGGCGGCGATGGTGGGGCTCGGCAACGGGTTCGCCGACGCGGCGGAGTACGTCTCGCGCAACGACCTCGGCACCGCCGTCCTGCTCGCCGCGATGGCGGAGGCGGGCGTGGGGCGGCTCGTGCTCGCCGGGTCGATGGTCGTGTACGGCGAGGGGCGCTACGAGTGCGCACGGCACGGCGTGGTGCGGCCCGGCCCGCGTGCCGTCGCCGACCTGGACGCGGGCCGGTTCGAGCCGCCGTGCCCGGTGTGCGGCGCGGCCCTGTCCCCGGGGCTGGTCGGCGAGGACGCGCCCACCGACCCGCGCAACGTGTACGCGACGACCAAGCTGGCCCAGGAGCATCTGGCCGCCGCCTGGGCGCGGTCGGCCGGCGCAACGGCGGTGTCGCTGCGCTACCACAACGTGTACGGCCCCGGGATGCCCCGCGACACCCCGTACGCCGGGGTCGCCTCCTTCTTCCGCTCCGCGCTCGCCCGCGGCGAGGCCCCCCGGGTCTTCGAGGACGGCGGCCAGCGCCGGGACTTCGTGCACGTACGGGACGTGGCCGCGGCCAACGTCGCGGCGCTGACGGCCGACCGCCCGTACGGCACGCTCACCGCCTACAACGCCGGCAGCGGCGACCCGCACACGGTGGGCGAGATGGCCACCGCCCTCGCCGAGGCGTACGGCGGCCCCGAACCGGTCGTCACCGGCGAGTACCGCCTGGGCGACGTACGCCACATCACCGCCGACTCCACCCGCCTGCGCACCGACCTGTCCTGGCACCCCCGGGTCGACTTCCGGGAGGGCATGCGGGAGTTCGCCCGGGCGGGTCTGCGGGGGGATTGACGTCGGGGCTCAGGCGTCGGCCAGGGGGAGGGTCACCTCGAAGCGGCAGCCGCCGGGGATGTTGTGGACCGTGGTGCGGCCGCGGTGGGCTTCCACGATGCCGCGGACGATGGCCAGGCCCAGACCCGCGCCGGCCGGAGGGGTACGGGCGTGGGTGCCGCGCCAGCCGGTGTCGAAGACGCGCGGCAGGTCGTCCTCGGGGATGCCGCCGCAGCCGTCGGAGACGGAGAGCACCACGCCCTCGGGCGAGGGTTCGGCGGCGACGGCGACCGTGCCGTCGGCGGGGGTGCGGCGGATGGCGTTGACCAGGAGGTTGCCGAGGACGCGGCTCATCTCCTTGCCGTCCACCTCGACCGGCACCGCCGCCACCGCGTCGCCCACCAGCCGTACGCCGTGCTCCCGCGCGAGCGGGTCCGCGCCCGCGAGGGCGTCGCCGACCAGGTCGTAGAGCGAGATCCGGGCGGGGGCGAGGGCGAGCGCACCGGCGTGGATGCGGGAGAGTTCGAACAGGTCGCCGACCATGTCGTTGAGGCGTTCCACCTCGGTGCGGATCTGGCGGAGGTAGCGGTCGGGGTCCGCGGCGACGCCGTCCTCCAGGGCCTCGGACATGGCCCGCAGGCCGGCCAGCGGCGTGCGCAGGTCGTGCGAGATCCAGGCGACCAGTTCGCGCCGGGAGGTCTCCAGGGCGCGCTCGCGTTCCCGGGACTCGGCGAGGCGGGCGCTGGTGGCGGCCAGTTCACGGCTGAGGGCGTCGAGTTCGGCGGTCGCCGGGACGGTGGGGGCCGCGTAGTCGCCGTCGTCGCCGAACGAGCGTGCGGCGGCGGTCAGTTCTCGGCTGCGGGCGACCACCCAGCGGCCCAGCAGCAGCGCGGTGGCCAGCGACACCACGGCCGCCATCGCCGCGACGGTGGTGACCACGGACAGGTCGTGCGGGGACAGGAACATCGCCCAGGCGACGGCGAGCGTGCCCGCGAGCATCGCGAGGACGGCGACCGCCGCCACCACCGCGAGCGACGCGGTCAGCGAGCGCCGCCGGATCAGCCGCAGCACGGCCGCGCCGGCCAGCCCGGTGACGGCGGCGCCGGCGAAGGCGTACAGGGCGATGAGGAGGGTGTCGTGCATGTCAGTCCGTCTCCCGCCCCGTCGGGTCGAAGCGGTAGCCCACGCCCCACACGGTCTGGATCAGCCGCGGCCGGGCCGGGTCGTCCTCGACCTTGCCGCGCAGCCGCCGCACGTGGACGGTGACGGTGGACAGGTCGCCGAAGTCCCAGCCCCACACCTCCCGCATCAGCTCCTCCCGGGCGAAGGCCCGCCCCGGGTGCCGCAGGAAGAAGGCCAGCAGGTCGAACTCGCGCAGGGTGAGGGCCAGCTCGGCGCCCTCCTTCGTGGCCCGCCGGGCGCCGGGGTCGACGGTGAGGCCGGCCGCGGACGGCGGCACCAGACCGGCGGCGGGCCGGGTACGGCGCAGTACCGACTCCACCCGCAGCACCAGTTCGCGGGGGCTGAACGGCTTGGTCACGTAGTCGTCCGCCCCGACCTCCAGGCCGAGGATGCGGTCGTCCTCGTCGCCGCGGGCGGTCAGCATGACGACCGGCACGGGGCCCGTGGCGCGCAGCCGTCGGCAGACCTCGAGACCGTCCATGCCGGGCAGCATCAGGTCCAGCACCACCAGGTCCGGCCGGTGCGCGGCGGCCCGGGTGAGCGCGGCCGGGCCGTCGTCGGCGCGGTCCACGACGTGCCCGGCGCGCTCCAGGTAGCCGGCGACGACCTCCGCGACCGTGGGGTCGTCGTCGACGACCAGGATCCGGGCGGGGACGGCGGGGGCCCCGGCGGGCGATCCGGCAGGGGCTGCGTCCGGGGACGCCTGTGCGGGGGCGGGCTCGTGCGGCTGCTGCATGCGCCCAGCCTCGCATCGCGCGCACGCGGACGACGTGCCCGAGGGCCGTCCGGGCCGCGACGTCCGTGTTTCGTAAGGAGCGGGAGTCCGTTTCACCCGATTTCGGCTCGTAGGGTGAGAGCCGTGACCACCTCGCCCGCTCCCGACGTCGACGTCGTACTCCCCTGTCTGGACGAGGCCGGTGCCCTGCCCTGGGTCCTGGCCCGCATCCCGGACGGCTGGCGCGCGCTCGTCGTCGACAACGGTTCCACCGACGGCTCGGCGGACGTCGCCCGCGCGCTCGGCGCCACGGTCGTGACCGAGCCGCGCCGCGGCTTCGGCGCCGCCTGCCACGCCGGGCTGACCGCCGCCACGGCCGACATCGTCTGCTTCTGCGACTGCGACGCCTCCCTCGACCCGGGCCTGCTGACGCCCTTCGTGCGCGAGATCCGGGACGGCACCGCCGACCTGGTGCTCGGCCGCCGACGACCGCGGGGGCGCGGCGCCTGGCCCCCGCACGCCCGGGCCGGGAACCTCGCGCTCGCCCGGATGTTGCGCCGCCGCACCGGCCTGCGGCTGCACGACCTCGGCCCGCTGCGCGCCGCCCGCCGCGAGGCGCTGCTCGGCCTCGGCCTCACCGACCGGCGCAGCGGCTACCCGCTCCAGATGGTGGTGCGGGCCGCCGACGCGGGCTGGCGGGTCACCGAGCACGACGTGCCGTACCTGCCCCGCACCGGGGCGTCGAAGGTCACCGGGACCTGGCGCGGTACCTGGCACGCGGTACGGGACATGCGCGGCGTGCTCGCCGAGCAACCGGAGCGCATGGTTCCGCGTGACGCGGCCCGCGAGGGGAACACACGGTGAGCATGATGAGCACCCTCCTCGTCATCGCGAAGGAGCCCCGCCCCGGCCGGGTCAAGACCCGCCTCACCCCGCCGTTCACCCCGCACGAGGCGGCCGCGCTGGCCGAGGCGTCCCTCGCCGACACCCTGCGCGCGGTCGCCGCGACGCCCGCCCGGCGCCGGGTGCTGGTCCTCGCCGGTGCCCCGGGGCCCTGGCTGCCGCCCGGCTTCGACGTCGTACCGCAGTGCGCGGGCGGCCTCGACGCACGGCTCGCGGACGCGTTCGCCGGGTGCGCGGGGCCCGCCCTGCTGATCGGGATGGACACCCCGCAGGTGACGCCGGAGCTGCTCGACGTCGACTTCGCGGGCTGCGACGCGTACTTCGGTCCGGCGGAGGACGGCGGCTTCTGGGCGCTGGGCCTGGCCCGCCCCGACCCGGCCCTGCTGCGGGGCGTGCCGATGTCGACGCCGGTGACGGGGGCCGCGCAGCGCGAGCGCCTGCTGGCGGCGGGACTGCGGGTACGGGACCTGCCGCCCCTGCGCGACGTCGACACCGCCGCCGACGCCCGGGCCGTCGCCGCACTGGCCCCGCACAGCCGTTTCGCCGCCCGGCTGGCGGAGTGCACGACGGGCGCGGACACGCGGGTGGGCCGATGAGCGGCCACGGGCGCGCGGGTGGGCACCCGATGAGCGGATCGACCCGCGAGGCGCCCCGCGCCGCCGAGAACGGACCGGCACTCCCACCGGCGGACCGGCCGCACGGCCGGTGCACGGCGGGTACGGCGGGCGCGGACGCGCGGGTGGGCCGATGAGCGGCCACGGGCGCTCGGGTGGGCGGCCGATGAGTGAGCCGGTGAGCGGGTCGGGCGACGGGGCGGATCGCGCCGTGGGGAACGGGCCGGTGGAGCGGCCGTCCGGCGACTGGGCGGCCGTCGGTCCCGGCCGCCTGGCGGAATCGGCGTTCCCCCTGGCGGGGCAGGCGCCCTGGGCCGTGTCCGATCCCTACGCCGCCGCGCTGCGGGCCGGTCGCGGGCCGTTGTTTCTGCGGCGTACCGACGGATGGCTGCTGCCGTTGGAGGTGGAGCGGTGGTGCGCCGGGGCCGACACCGTCGACCTGGAGGTGCTGGACCGGTGCGAGGGGGCCGTCCTCGACGTGGGCTGCGGACCCGGCCGGCTGGTCGCGGAACTCGCCGCCCGGGGCCGGACCGTCCTCGGCATCGACGTCAGCGAGGCCGCGGTGGCCCACACCGTGCGGTCCGGCGGCCAGTCGCTGCGGCGCTCCGTCTTCGAGCCGCTGCCCGGCGAGGGCCGCTGGGACACCGTGCTCCTCATGGACGGCAACGTCGGCATCGGCGGCGATCCCCGCGCCCTGCTCGACCGCGTCGCCGCCCTGCTCGCCCCCGGCGGCCTGCTGATCGCCGAGACCGCGCGGGTGGACGTCGACGAGCGCGCCCACGTGCAACTCGTCGACGTCACCGATGGCCACGCGTCCGGCAGCCCCTTCCCCTGGGCGCGGATCGGCACCCGCGCCCTGCTCGACCGCGCGGCCGCCGGGGGCTGGCGGACCGTCGCTCAGTGGACGTCGGGGGAACGCCCCTTCGTCGCGCTGCGCAGCGACCGCAGCGCCAGCAGCAGCGCCGAGCCGCCGAACAGCACGGCCGTGATCAGCAGCCAGCGGGCGAGGTAGCCGTCCGCCGACAGCCCGGTGACCCCCCGGTACCCCGCGTCGACCCGGCCGGCGATCAGCGGGAACCACACCAGCAGGAGCAGCCCGGAGAAGGCGGCCGGGACGCGCACGTACATCGCCCACCGACGGCGGTCGACCGCGCCGAGCGCGCCGGTGACCGCCCGGTCCGCCGCCGAGTACAGCGGCAGCAGCACCAGGTCGTGCAGCAGCGCCGCCCCCACGAACCACAGGGCCACGCCGAGCCAGTCGTCGGCGAGCAGCCGCACCCCCGCGTAGCCCGCGAGCGCGAAGGAGCAGGCCAGCAGGAGGATCTGGAGGGGGCTGCCGATCACGGCCCGGAGCCGGCCGCCCGGCCTGCCCGGCCCGCGTGACTCGCGTACACGGTTCATCCCAGGTCTCCGAACGTCATCCGGGCCACCCACTTGGTGTTCAGCACGCCGGGCGCGGCGGGCACGATGATCCGCGCCGGGTAGCCGTGGTCCGGGCTCAGCGCCTCGCCGTTGACGTACAGGGCGAGCAGGGAGCGCGGGTCGGCGACCTGGTTGGCGCGCAGGGCGCCGCTGCGGAAGGCGCCGCGCCGCTGGAGGGACTCGACGAACACGTCGGGCGGGTCGTCCTCGTGGCCTACGCGCGCGGCGAGGTCCCGCAGCCGCACCCCGCGCCACCACTGGTCGGACGTCGACCAGCCCTCGACGCAGGCGATGGGCAGGGCCTCGCTGTGCTGCTCCATGGCGAGCAGGTCGGCCCGGCTGAGCCGGACGGTCCCGGAGCGGCCCTTGAGAACGAGCCGCCAGGCGTCGTCGCGGGTCTCGGCCGGGACGATGCCGACGTGCGCGGCCGTCTTGTTGATCTGGAAGCCGTTGGGCCCGTTCCCCGGCTCGGGCCCGCCGTGCGGGGAGAGCACCGCCGTGGCCCGCAGCGGACTGTCGAAGCTGCGGCCCGCGTTCGTGGCGAACATCAGCAGCGAGCCGCCGCCGACGAACCACAGGGCACCGCGCCGCGAGACGGTGGGCGCGGCGGGCCGCGGGGACACCAGGTCGTCGCGCTCTTCGCGCATCGCCCGGAGGTTGCGCAGCGCCAGCGGCATCTTCAGCACGGCGTGCGCGAGGAACGCGGCGAAGAAGACCCACGCGCCGTAGAAGTGCAGCGGGTAGAAGGAGCCGGGGAAGAGGTAGTCCAACTGGATGTTGAGCACCCCGGTCACGAACTGGAACAGCGCGCCCCCGACCAGCAGCAGCAGCGAGATCCGCTCCAGCGCGTGCGCGACCGAGCGGGCCGGCGGCAGGGTGAACAGCCTCGGCACCACCGACCACAGCTTGGCCAGCAGCACCGGGATCAGGGTGAGCCCGAGGGTGACGTGGACACCCTGGGTGAGGCGGTACAGCCATGTGGGGTCGGTCGGCCACGCGAAGAGGTAGAAGCCGAGGAGCCCCTTGTCCGGGGTCTTGTCGTTGACCGGCGCCAGGTCGGGGTTGTAGGCGGCGTACGAGAGCAGGCCGGTCACGAACAGCACGGTGATGCCGACGAGCAGCACGATGCCGAGCATGGACGTGAACCGGGGGCCGCGCAGGGGGCTGCGCCAGAAGCCCGGGGAGGAGGGAAGCCGTGGGGCGAGGTCTCGCATGTCCCGACCGTAGGCAGCGGGAGGCCCCGAAAGCGGTGCACGACCCATGACGAAACGCTGACGTCCGCCGTGTGCGCCGTCCGACCCGCGATCCTCCGCCCTACGGTGCCGGTGTGACCCGCCTCCGCTCCGTCCCCCGCGACCTGTACGCCGCCGCGGCGGCCGTGCTGCTCGTGGCGGCCGCCATCCTGGTCGGCCGCCACGTGTACACCTACGACGACCTGATCGTCGGCTGGCCACCCCTGCTGGGCCGCTGGGACCCGCACCTGGGCCCCGGCACCCCGGCGGCCGTCCTGGTGGCGGCGGCGACCGTGGTGTACGGGCCGGCCGTCGCCGCCCGGCTGCCGTGGCGCGCGCTGCTCCCCGCGGCGTGGGGCGCGGCGATGGCGTGGACCTGGTCGCTGGCCCTGATCGACGGCTGGGAGCGGGGCGTCGCCGGGCGGCTGACCACCGGCCAGGAGTACCTGTCCGTCATCGACCGCTGGCGCGACATCCCAGCGACCCTGCGCGACTTCAACGGGCACATCCTGCTGCACTCCCCCGACAACTGGCCCGCCCACGTCGCCGGCCACCCGCCGGGAGCCACGCTCACCTACGTGCTGCTCGACCGGATCGGGCTGGGCGGCGGGGGCTGGGCCGGGGTCTGGACCATCACCGTGGGCGCGACGGCGTGCGTGGCGGTGCTGGTGGCGGTGCGGGCCCTGTGCGGCGAGCGGCTCGCCCGGCGGGCGGCGCCCTTCCTGGCGCTGGCACCGGCCGCGGTGTGGATGGGCACGTCCGCCGACGGCTACTTCGCGGCGGTCGCCGCGTGGGCCGTGGCGCTGCTGGCCCTCACGGTCACCGGACGCTCCCTGTGGTGGACGGCGGGCGCGGGGCTCCTCTCCGGACTGACCTTCTACCTCTCGTACGGCCTCACGCTCTTCGCCGTGATCGGGGCGGCGGTGCTGCTGCTCGGGCGGCGGGGGGTCCGCGAGCGCCCGGTGATGTTCGTGCCGCTGCTGGCGGGCACGGCGGTGGTGCCGGTCGTCTTCACCGTGATCGGCTTCGACTGGTGGGAGGCCTACCACCTGCTCGTCGAGCGGTACTACGAGGGCGCGGCCGGCGTCCGCCCCTACGCGTACTGGGTGTGGGCCAACCTCGCCTGCACGGTCCTCATCACGGGCCTGGCCACGGTGGCGGGGCTGCGGCGGGCGGGCGTCGTGCTGATCCGGCGGCGGGGCGAGGGGGACGCGCGGACGGAGGACCTCCGCCTCGCGTTCCTCGTGGCCGCCGCCCTGCTCGCCCTGCTGGTCGCCGACCTGTCCGGCATGAGCAAGGCGGAGACGGAGCGCATCTGGCTCCCCTTCGCCCTGTGGCTCCTGCCCGCGTGCGCGTTCCTCCCGCGCCCGCGGGCGTGGCTGACGGCACAGGCGGTCCTGGCCCTGCTCCTCAACCACCTGCTGGCGACCGGCTGGTAGGAGCGCGCCCGCATCCGCGCAGCGGGTCCGATCAGGGCCTCGCCTCCGCGCACGGCAGGCGGCAGCTGGACGGCCGGCCTGAGCCGGCCGGCGCCCTCGCCACGCACGGCGGACCTGAGCCGGACGGCGGGTCCGCCCGCCGCGGGCGCAGGGCAATCGGCCGGAGCGGTCAGCCGCCGCAGGGGAGGGTCACGGTCAGGACCGTGGGGCCGCCCCGTGGGCTGGTCAGGTCGAAGGTGCCGTCCAGGGCCGCGACGCGGCGGCGGATGCCGCTCAGGCCCGAGCCGTCGGTCTCGTCGGCGCCGCCGCGGCCGTCGTCGCCGACGACCACGCGCAGCCGGTCGCCGCGTACGCCGGCCGTGACCCAGGCCCGCCCGGCGCCGCTGTGCTTCGCGATGTTCGTCAGCGCCTCGGCCACCACGAAGTACGCCGTCGCCTCCACCGACGCCGCACACCGCCGGGGCACGTCCGCCTCGACCCGGCACGGCACCCCGCAGTCCGCCGCCAGCCCCGACAGCGCCCCCGCGAGCCCCCGGTCGGCCAGCACCGGCGGCAGGATGCCCCGCGCCACCGACCGCAGCTCCGCCAGCGCCTGCTCCGCCGCCGACTGGGCCCGCTCCAGCAGCTCGTCGGCACCCGCGGGATCACGCGCCGCCATCCGCCGGGCCGCGCCCACCAGCACCGTCACGGACACCAGCCGGTTCTGCGCGCCGTCGTGCAAGGACCGCTCGATGCGGCGCAGTTCCGTCGCGTGCGCGTCCAGCGCGGCCGCCCGCGTGGCGGTCAGTTCGGCCACCCGCAGCGTCAGGTCCGTGTCCGGGCCCGCCGCGAGCAGCCGCCGGGCCGGGGCGGCCTGGAGGCGCGCCATGCCCGGCCCCAGGCCCAGGAGGATCGCGGTCCAGCCCAGGCCCAGCAGGCCCACCGCGACGGCGCCCCACCAGGACTCGGCGGTCCCGATCCCGATCGACGTACTGGTGCCGCCCTCGGGCACCAGCCCCCACCACAGGGGAAAGGTGGTGTCCCGTACGGCACAGACGGGCAGCAGGAGACCGCACAGCCCGAGCAGAAAGCCCAGGGTGGCGTGCCGGACCAGCCAGCCCAGCTCGCGCCGGGTGGTGGCGTCGGGCAGCGCGGCCCGGAGCCGGGCGGGCGGCGGGTCGGGCGGGACGATCTCGGGGCCCCGGCGGGACAGGCGTTCGCGCTCCCGGCGGGCGAGCGCGTGCAGGGCGCGCAGCGCGACCGGCGCGAGCAGCAGGCCCACGCCCACCGGCGCGGTCACCGCGGCCACGGCCAGCAGCACCAGCACGCCGAGCGCCAGGAAGGCCGTACCGAGCCCGCCGACGAGCTGCCCGGTCGCCGCACCGGCGGCGCGCAGGGTTTGTACGGCGGCCTCCCGCACGGACGTGACCGGAACCGTCATCCGCCTGCCTCCCTCCGTGCGCCCCGACCGGGCGTGGCCGACCCTATGCCGCCGCACGGCCCGACGCCGGGTGCGGAGCCGGAAAGTACAGCCTGCTGTACCCCGGACCGGGTGGCCCACGGGATCGGCCCGAAGGGGCCCCCGTCCCTAGCGTCGAAGCCGACCGAGAGCGACGCCGACGGAGGCCACAGCCATGACGCAACCCCAGGACCCCTACCGACTGGGCACCACCCCGCCCCGCACCCCCGAGAGCACCGTTTCCCGCGGCGACGTCCTGCGCACCCTGCTGTGGGCCGTCGTCGTGCTCAGCGCGGTCACCAACATGGCCGCCTCCTACGGCGGTGCGCACACCTGGGTGCACCTGGCCTGCGGCGTGGTCACGGTGCTCGCGGCCGGCGCCCTCGTCGTGCGCGGTCTGCGGGGGCGGCGATGAGCGGCGCCCTCACGACCACGGCCACCGCGCGCCGGGCGCCCGCCATCGCGCTCGCGCACGTGGCCAGGGCCTACCCGGGCGGCGTACGGGCCCTCGACGACGTGTCGCTCACCGTGGAACACGGCACGTTCCTCGCCGTGATGGGTCCCTCGGGCTCCGGCAAGAGCACCCTGATGCACTGCGCGGCCGGACTGGACTCCCCCACGGCGGGCAGCGTCCGCATCGACGGCCTGGAGATCTCCGGGCTGAACGAGACCCGCCGCACCGAACTCCGCCGTGAGCGGGTCGGCTTCGTCTTCCAGGCGTACAACCTGATCCCCTCGCTCAGCGTCGAGGACAACATCACGCTCCCGCTGCGGCTGGCCGGCCGGCGCCCGGACCGGGAGTGGCTGCGCACCCTGACCGAGCGGGTGGGCCTGGCGGACCGGCTCGCGCACCGACCCGCCGAACTCTCCGGTGGCCAGCAGCAACGGGCCGCCGTCGTACGGGCGCTGGCGGCGAAGCCCGCCGTGGTGTTCGCGGACGAGCCGACCGGCGCGCTGGACCTGCGCAGCGCCCACCAGGTCCTGGACCTGCTGCGCGGACTCGTCGACGACCTGGGCCAGACCGTGGTGATGGTCACCCACGACCCGGCCGCGGCGGCCCGCGCCCACCGGGCGCTGGTGATGGCCGACGGCCGGGTGGTCGAGGCGCTGGAGCACCCGACGGCACCGCGATTGGCCGACCGCCTGGTCGCGTTGGGGGAGCGGTAGCCGTGCTGCGTCTCGCCCTGCGCATGGCCGCGCACCGGATCACCGCCCTGCTCGCCGTCGCGTGCGCGGTGCTGGGCGGCGCGGCCCTCCTGACCGCCACCGGCGTCCTCGCCGAGTCCGGGCTCCGTTCGCACCTGCCGCCCGGGCGGCTCGGCGGCGCGGACGTCGTGGTCGCCGCCGACCAGGAGTTCCACCCGGGCGGCGACCTCCCGATCGCGCTGCCCGAACGCGCCACGGTCCCGGGCGGGCTCGTCGCCCGGCTGGCCGCCCTGCCCGGCGTCACCGCGGCCGTCGGCGACATCGGCTTCCCGGCCGCGCTCGTCGACGCCGGCGGAGGGGTGGTCCCGGCGGACGAGGACCCCGGGACGGCGGGCCACGGCTGGTCCTCGACCACGCTGCTGGCCGGGCCGCGCGTCGAGGGCCGGGCACCGTCGGGCGCGGGCGAGGTCGCCGTGGGCGCGGGGGCGGGCCTCGCCGTGGGAGACACGGCCGAGGTCGTGGCGAACGGCCGCCCCGCCGCCGCCTACCGGGTCTCCGCCGTGGTCCACGCGCCGGACACCGGCGTGTACTTCGCGGACGGCACCGCCCTGCGGCTGGCCGGACGGGACGGCACCGGACCACGCGCCGGGACCGTCGACCTGGTCGGCCTGCGGGTCGAGTCCGGCGCCGGGGAACGGGTCGCCGCCGCAGTCCGGGACGAGGTGGCGGGCACCGGGCTGGAGGTCGTCACCGGCGCGGAGCGGGGCGAGGCGGTCGCCCCCGGCGTGGGTTCGGCGCGCTCGCTGCTGATCCTGCTCGCCGGGTCGCTCGCCGGGATCGTGCTGCTGATCACCGGGTTCGTCGTCGCGGGCGCCCTCGGCGTGACGATCGCCGGGCAGCGCCGGGACCTGGCGCTGATGCGGGCCGTCGGCGCCACGCCGCGGCAGATCCGCCGGCTCGCCGCCGCCCAGTCGACCGCGGTCGCGGCGGTGGCGCTGGTGCCGGGCGTCGCGCTGGGCTACCTGCTGGCGGACCGGTTCCGGGGGCTGCTGGCCGACCGCGGCGTCCTCCCCGGTGAACTCCCCCTCACCTTCGGCCCGTTGCCCGCACTGGCCACGCTGCTCCTGGTGGCGGCGGCCGTGCGGCTGTCCGCCCGGTGCGCGGCCTGGCGCACCTCCCGCAGACCGGCCACCGAGGCGGTCGCCGAGTCGCGCAGCGAGCCGCGTTCCCCGTCGCCCGGCCGGACGTACGCCGGTCTGCTGCTGATCCTCGGCGCGTGCGTGCTGTCGGCGGCGCCGCTGTGGTCCCGCACCGTCGTCGGAGCCTCGGCGACCTCCCTCGCGGGCATCGTCGCCGCGATCGGCCTGGCGCTGTCCGGCCCGGCCCTCGTGCGGAGGGCGGGCGGGGCGGTCGTACGGCGGCTGCGGCCCGGGGTCGCGGCGCCGACGTGGCTGGCGCTGTCCAACGTCCACGCCTACGCGCTGCGGCTGGCGGGCGTGGTCAGCCCGCTGGCGATGGCGGTCGTGTTCGTCCTGACGTACACCTTCGCGCAGACCACGGTGCTCGCCGCCACCTCGGACGACACCCGCGCCGGCACGGCCGCCCGGTACGAGGTGAGCGCCCCGGCCCTGGGCGGGGTGCCCGCCGGCACCCTGTCCGCCGTACGGGAGGTGCCCGGCGTACGGGCGGCGGCGCCGGTGCGCACGACCACGGTGGTGTGGGAGTACGAGGAGTTCGGCGAGCCGGCCGCCGAGTCGGCCCCGGCGACGGTCGTCGGGCCGGACGCCCGGCACGTCCTCGACCTCGGCGTGACGGACGGCGGCCTCGACCGGCTGACCGGGGCGACGGTCGCCGTCAGCGCGGAGGCCGCCCGCACCCGCGACGCCGGGCTCGGGAAGCGGGTCCGCCTCGTGCTCGGCGACGGGGCGCGCGTCGACGCCCGGGTCGTCGCCGTGTACGAGCGGGGGCTGGGGTTCGGACCGGTCGTCCTGTCCCGGCAACTGGCCGCCGGACACACCACGTCCGGCCTCGACCGGAGCGTCCTGGTCCGCACCGACGGCACGTCCCGGGCCGGGCAGGGGCTCGCCGCGCTGGCGGCCGGCCGCCCCGGCCTGACCGTGGCGGACACGGCCGCGGACGCCACCGGCGCGAAGGCCCCGCCCGAGGTGTGGGTCAACCTGGCGGTGATCGTGGTGCTCCTCGGCTACCTGCTGCTGAGCATCGCCAACAAGCTGGTCGCGGCCACCGCGCAGCGCCGCGCCGAGATCGCCGCCCTGCGGCTGGTCGGTACGACACCGCGGCAGATCCGCGCGATGATGCGCCGCGAGGCCGCGGTGATCGCCGCGTCGGCGCTGGTCTGCGGGCTGCTCCTGTCGGCCGCCCCGCTCGCCCTCCTGGGCCAGGGCTTCCTCGGCCGCCCGTGGCCGGCGGGTCCCGCCTGGCTGCTCCCCGCCGCCGCGGCCACGGTGATCGCGACGGCCTGGCTCACCGTCGAACTCCCCACCCGCCACGCCCTGCGCACACCTCCGGCGGAGGCGCTGCGGGCGTGAGCGGGTGGGGGCCCGGCCAGGGCCCGTTCGGGGGATCACGCCGCGGACGCGGGTGGGGCGGCCGCCGTCAGGTCACGTGCCCACCGGTGCCGGTCCGACCAGCTCCGTCAGGACGTCCTCCATCGTCACGAAGCCCAGGACGGCGCCCGTCTCGCCGGTGACCGCGGCGAGGTGGCTGTCCTCGGTGCGCAGCGCGGTGAGGGTGTCGTCGAGCGGGGTGTCGATGCGGACGCGGGTGACGCGGTGCAGGGCCGAGCGCGGGAACGGGCGGTCGCGGTCGGTGCGGCCCAGGGTGTCCTTGATGTGCAGGTAGCCCAGGACCGTACCGCCGGGGCCGGTGACCGGGAAGCGCGAGTAGCCCGCCTCGGCGGCCATGCGTTCCAGCTCGGCCGGGGTGACCGTGTGGGGGACCGTGCGCATCTTCTGCGACGGGACCAGGATCTCGCCGACCGGGCGGGTGCCCAGCTCCAGTGCGTCGCGCAGGCGCTCGCCGTCGGCCGGGGTGAGCAGCCCGGCCTCGCTGGCGTCGACCACCATGCGGGCCAGCTGGTCGTCCGTGAAGACGGCCTCGACCTCGTCCTTCGGCTCCACCCTGAGCAGCTTGAGCAGGGCGTTGGCGAAGGCGTTGATGCCGAAGACGAACGGCTTCAGGGCCCGGGTGAGGGCGACCAGCGCGGGACCGAGGAACAGGGCGGTGCTCGCCGGGGCGGCCAGCGCGATGTTCTTCGGGATCATCTCGCCGATCAGCATGTGCAGATACGTGGCGAGGGTCAGGGCGATCGCGAAGGCGACGGGGTGGACCAGCGCGTGCGGCATGTGGATCGCCTCGAACACCGGCTCCATCAGGTGCGCGATGGCCGGCTCCGCGACCGCGCCGAGCACCAGCGAGGAGACGGTGATGCCGAGCTGGGCCGTGGCCATCATCTGGGAGATGTGCTCCAGGCCCCACAGCGTCATCCGGGCGCGTTTGTCGCCCGCCTTCGCGCGCGGCTCGATCTGGCTGCGGCGCACCGAGATCAGGGCGAACTCGGCGCCCACGAAGAACGCGTTGGTCAGCAGCGTCAGCGCGCCGATGAAGAGCTGTACGGCGGTCATCGGGCCATCTCCCGCTGCTCGTGCTCCGGCTGCCCGCCCACCAGGGGCGCGGGCGCGATGACGCGGAGGCGGTCCGCGCGGTGGTGGTCGACGTCGAGGACGTCGAGGTGCCAGCCGTCCAGGTCGACGACGTCGCCCTTGACGGGGATGCGCGCGAGGTGGGTGGCGACCAGACCGGCCAGGGTCTCGTACGGCCCCTCCGGCGCGGTCAGGCCGATGCGCTCCAGGTGGTCCAGGCGCAGCGAGCCGTCGGCCTCCCAGGCCGCCCGGCCGTCCGCCCGCGCGGGGGCGGGCAGCAGGTCCGGTACCTCGACCGGGTCGTGCTCGTCGCGCACCTCGCCGACGACCTCTTCGACGATGTCCTCGACGGTGGCCACGCCCGCCGTACCGCCGTACTCGTCGATGACGACGGCCATGGTGCGGGCCCGGCGCATGCGCTCCAGGAGGCGGTCGGCGGGCAGGCTGTCCGGCACCAGGAGCGGCGCGGCGGCCAGCTCGGTGACGGGGGTGACCGCCCGGCGCTCCGGCTCCAGGGCCAGTACGTCGCGGATGTGGACGGTGCCGATGACCTCGTCCAGGCTGTCCCGGTAGACCGGGAAGCGGGACAGGCCGGTGGCGTGCGAGAGGTTGGCGGCGTCGGCCGCGGTGGCGTGGGCCTCCAGGGCCTTGACGTCCACGCGCGGGGTCATGACGTTCTCCGCGGTCAGCTCGCTCAGGTGCAGGGTGCGGACGAACAGCTCGGCCGAGTCCGCCTCCAGGGCGCCCTCGGCGGCCGAGTGCTGGGCGAGGGCGACCAGTTCCTCGGCGCTGCGGACGGACGCCAGCTCCTCGGCCGGTTCCAGGCCGAAGCGGCGCACGAAACGGTTCGCCGTGTTGTTCAGGTGCCGGATGAACGGGCCGAAGGCGGTGGTGAATCCGCGCTGCGGACCCGCGACGACCTTCGCGACGGCCATCGGGCGGGAGATCGCCCAGTTCTTGGGGACCAGCTCGCCGACGACCATCAGGACGACGGTGGAGAGCACCACACCGAGCAGGGTCGCCACCGTCGAGGCGGCGGCGCCCAGGCCGATCGCCGTCAGCGGGCCGCGCAGCAGCACCGCGATCGACGGCTCGGCCAGCATGCCGATGACCAGCGAGGTCACCGTGATGCCGAGCTGGGCGCCGGAGAGCTGAAGGGTCAGGGAACGTACGGCCTTCAGGGCTCCCTCGGCACCGCGCTCGCCGGACTCGGCGGCACGCTCCAGGTCACCGCGCTCGACGGTGGTGAGGGAGAACTCGGCCGCGACGAAGAGCGCGCAGGCCAGGGTGAGCAGGAGGGCCAGCAGGAGCAGCAGGACCTCGGTCACCGTGCCACCCCGCTTCCTTCACGCGCATACGGGGGCACTGGCGGGCCGGCCGTGGCACGGCCGGTACTGGGAGGCTCCATTACGGAACGGGACTCCTTAACGGGGTCGGCGGGCGCCGGTACCAGCCGGGCGCCCGAGGTTTTCCCTCACATGGTAAAGGACCTGCAAAGAGAAGGGGAGGGCTCACGCCCTGCGCTTCTACTCGCCTGTAGAGAACGGGCGCACGGTTCCGGTTGTTCCCCACGGCGCCGGAGCGGCGCGGGCGTGGGAGCCTGATAGCTTCTACAAGACTGTAGAAGCAAGACCCCGACCCGTACGGAGTTCTCATGGCCCTGTGGGACCGCTTCAAGGAGTCCGCGTCGCAGATGCAGACGCAGCTCGTGGCGAAGAAGAACGACCTCAAGAGCGGCGCCTTCCGCGACGCGAGCATGGCGATGTGCGCGCTGGTGGCGGCGGCCGACGGCACCGTCGACCCGTCGGAGCGGCAGCGGGTCGCCCAGCTGATCTCGGCCAACGAGGTGCTGCAGAACTTCCCCGCCGACGACCTGCGCCGCCGCTTCGAGGAGAACCTGGACAAGCTCACCGCCGACTTCGCCTTCGGCAAGGTCGGCATCCTCCAGGAGATCGCCAAGGCCAGGAAGAAGCCCGCCGAGGCGCGCGCCGTGGTGCAGATCGGCATCGTGATCGGCGGCGCCGACGGGGACTTCGACAAGGACGAGCGGGCGGTGGTGCGGGAGGCCTGCTACGCGCTGGACCTGCCGCCGCACGAGTTCGACCTCTGAGGTCTCACACGCCGGGGTCGCGTCCGCCCGGGCGGGTGCGGTGCGGGCCCAGCTCGCGCAGGACCTCGCCGAGGTCGGCGGCGGTGAGCGCGGGCACCGGCAGGGGCGGTGCGGCCGGCGCGGCCCGCAGGCCGGCGAGGAACAGGGCGAGCGGACGGCGCCAGGCGTCCGGCGTGGTCGCGGCGGTCAGCGCCGGGACCGCGCGGCCCAGCGCCGCGAGCCCGAACAGGACGTCCTCGGTGGTGACGTCGGCCCGCACGGCACCCTCGTCCCGGCAGCGGACCAGCAGCGCGTCCACGGTCCGGCGGTTGTGCTCGTGCACGGCCTCCAGACTGTCCACGCCCCGCAGATGCGTGGTCATCAGGTCGTTGGAGCCGCGGTCGGCGGCCAGGGCCGCGAAGACGACGGCCAGATAGCCGGTGAGGCCCGCCCATGCGTCCGGCGCCCGCCGGGCCCGCTCACCCGCCTCCATCGTGCCGGTCAGCGAGTTGCGGAACACGGCGTCCACGAGCGCGGCGCGGGTGGGGAAGTGGCGGTAGAGCGTCGCGTTGCCGACCCCCGCCCGGCGCGCGATCACGTCCAGCGGCGCGTCCAGCCCCTGCTCGGTGAACACCTCATGGGCCGCCTCCAGCAGAAGCTCCCGGTTGCGTCGCGCGTCGCGTCGCTGCCGGGGCGCTCCCTCACGTGCGCCGACGGTCATCCTCGCCCTCCGGATCGTACGAACCGGGGAGTGCTCCCCGGGCCCTCGGTGCCGATGCTATCGTCGGCCGGGTAAATGGGGAGCGCTCCCCGTTTGTTTGCCGTCCCCGGTGTCCCAGGAGGTCCCATGGCCGCTCCCACCCTCGACGAACTGGCCGCCCTCCGGGCCGCGGGCGCCGTCCACCGGGTGTCGGTGCCGGGGAGCGGGGAGAGCTGGCTGGTCGTCACGCGCGACGCGGCGCGGGCCGCGCTCACCGACCCGCGGCTGCGCAACGACATCCGGCACTCCGCGTCCTGGGACTCCGACGGCGGGCACGCCATCGGCCACAACATGCTCCAGAGCGACCCGCCGCAGCACACCCGCCTCCGCCACCTGGTGGCCGGCCACTTCACACCGGGCCGGATCGCCGCCCTGCGCCCCCGCGTGGAGCGCGTCGCGGGGGATCTGCTGGACGCGCTCCCGCGCCGGGGCACGGCGGACCTGGTCGCCCGGTACGCGCTGCCCCTTCCGGTGACGTTGATCTGCGAACTCCTCGGTGTGCCCGGGGCCGACCGCGAGGTCTTCCACACCTGGTCGAACGAGCTGGTCATGCCCACCTCGCCGGGGGCGGCGGAGGCCGCGGCCGGCGCGCTGACCGGCTGTCTCACCGACCTGACCGGCGCCAAGCGCGACGCCCCGGACGGCACCCTCCTCGGCGACCTGGCCGCCGCCGCGGACGCCGGGGATCTCACCGCCGAGGAACTGCTCGGCATGGCCTTCCTGATCCTGGTCGCCGGCCACGAGACGACGGTCAATCTGATCTCCGCGACCGTCCACAGCCTCCTCACCCACCCCGGCCAGCTCGACCGCCTGCGCGCCGAGCCGGACCTGGCCGGGGGAGCGGTGGAGGAGTCGCTGCGGTTCAACTCCCCCGTGCACGCCTCCGCGTTCCGTTTCGCGGCCGAGCCGCTGGAGCTGGCGGGCACACCGATCGCGGCCGGCGACCCGGTGCTCGTCTCCCTCGCCGCCGCCTCCCGCGATCCCGGCCACTTCCCCGACCCCGACCGCTTCGACATCGGCCGTGCGCCCCGCGGCCACCTCGGCTTCGGCCACGGCATCCACCACTGCCTGGGCGCCCCGCTGGCCCGGGTGGAGGCCACCGTCGCCGTACGCCTGCTCCTCGAGCGGTACCCCGCGCTCGCGTTCGCCACCGACCCGGTGACGCTCACCTGGCGCACGAGCACCCTGCTGCGGGGGCTGGCGGAACTGCCGCTGCGCCTGGGCTGACCGGGAGCGTCAGGACGGGTCCTCCGGTACGGCGGACAGCAGGCTGTGGACGACCGGTCCCGCCGAGCCGCCGCCGGTGACGCCCTCCTCGACGACCACGGCGACGGCCACGTTGCCGCGGTGGGCGACGAGCCAGCCGTTGTTGTCCTGGTCGTCGGAGACCTCGGCGGTGCCGGTCTTCGCGCCGACCTCGCCGGGCAGGTCGGCAAGGACGCGCGCGGTGCCGTCGGTGACGGTGTCCCGCATCAGCCCGCGCAGCTGGGTGACGACCTTGCCGGGCAGCGGCTCGGTGCGGGTGCCGTCCGTCTTCCCGGAGGTCCCGGTGGTGACGGACGGCTGGTGGAACTCGCCGGAGACCGCGGTCGCCGTCACCGACGCCATGATCAGGGGGTTGGCCTGGATCCGTCCCTGCCCGATCATCGACGCGGCCTTCTCGGTCTCGTCCTTGGGCACCGGCACCGAGCCGTCGTACGTCGGGATGCCCACGTGCCACTCCTGGCCGACGCCGAAGTAGGTGCGGGCGACCCGGCCCAGCTCCCCCTCGTCGAGCTTGCCGCGCAGGCTGATGAAGGCCGTGTTGCACGACTCCATGAAGTCCTTGCGGAACGTGGCGCCCGGGTGCTCCGACGTCTCGACGTTGTGGAACTCCTTCCCGACCGTCAGGTACTTGGGACAGTCCACGACGTCGTCGGGGGCGACCGCGCCCTTGAGCAGCAGGGCGCTGCTGGTGACGATCTTCCAGGTGGAGCCGGGCGCGTAGGTGCCGGAGGCGGCGCGGTTGAAGCCGCTGGAGGGGGAGTTGGCGAAGGCCAGGACCTCGCCGTTGTCGACGCGCAGGGCGACGAGCGCGGCGTTCTTGCCGTCGGCCTTCTCGAGGGCCTGCTCGGCGGCGGACTGCCAGGTGGCGTCCAGGGTGGTGCGCACGGGCCGGCCCGCCGTCGCCGGGTCGGGCTTCTTGCCGAAGAACGCCTCGGTGCGCACGGTCTCGCCGCTGGCGCGGTCGACCAGCTCGACCGCGCCGCGCGGACCACCGCCGCCCGAGTCGCCGGCGAGCCGGCCCAGGAGCGGTGCCAGGGAGGGGTACCGCGCGCCGTTGAGGGAGGTCCCCTCGCGGTCGGTGACCTTCGGCGGGGTGGTCTCGGCGCGCTCCAGCCGGAACTTCTCCGTGTCGCTCAGCCGCGGGTGCACCAGGGACAGCCGCCAGTCCACCTTCCAGGCGCCGTCCTGTTCACGCAGTGGCAGCTCCGACTCGTACGTCCAGGTGCCGAGGCCGCTGATCGGCATCCGGGCGGTGAACGGGACGCCGAGGGTGCCGTCCTCGGCCTCTTTCGCGTCCTTCGCAGCCGTCAGCGTCGGTTTCTCGATGTCGAGCCCGGCGGTGAAGCTCTGCAGCACCTCCTCGGCCGGGCCGGGTCTGGTGGTGCGGCCCGCCGCGTTCGGCAGGCGCCCGGCCGACCAGTCGGCGAGGAACGCGCGCGCCTGTTCCATCGCGGCGGGGTCCGGGCCGTCGTCGCCGCGCGCGAAGGGTCCGAGCCCGGCGGCGTAGGAGCCGCCCGCGGCGATCGCGAGCACGACCGCCACCGCGGCGACGGCCCGCACGCCGTTGCGGGGGCCGCGGCGGCGGGGGGAGGTGAGGTATGAGGCGTCGGGCATCGGAGGTTCCCTGTCTGTCGGGGCGGTGGGCCGGCCGGGTGGCGGGGTGGTGGCATCGGGGGGCTTCTGTTCGGTGCATCGGATCGGTACGTCGGCGGCGTCGGGCCGGCGGGCGCGTCGCGTGGCGTCGGGTCAGCGGCCAGGCGGCGCGTCGCGTGGCGTCGGGTCAGCGGTCCGAGGCGGTGAAGAAGTCGAGGATCGTGCCGGTGGCGTCCAGGTCCTTGCTGACGGGGCCGAACCCCTCGGGCGGAGGGGCCGTCGTCCCCGGCCAGGTGTGACCGGCGTCGTGGACGACGAGGAGCCGCACGGTGTCGGCGTCCGGGCCGTCTCGGCCGTCCTTCGGCCGCCAGACGGTCTCGTCGTAGCGCTTCCGCTCCCGCGTGACCGGCTCGCCCGCGCCCCCGGCGTCCGCGAACGCCTCCGCGGTGTCCCGTGCCGACAGGCTCGGCAGGATCGGTTCCTCGGGGTTCGGCGGCGGGGAGGGCAGGCCGGCCAGGGGCCGTACGGGGTCGTCGGCGCCGTAGACGACCAGGACCGGGACGGGCCCGGTGGGCTTCACCGCGCCGTCACCCGCGGCCAGCTGGCCGGAGACCGAGGCCGCACCCGCCAGCAGGCCGGGGCGTTCGGCGGCCATGCGCAGGGCCATCGAGCCGCCGTTGGAGAACCCGGCGACGTAGACCCGCCGCGGGTCGGCGTGCTCGGTGCCGACCAGGTGCTTGATCAGCGCCTCGGTGAACCGCACGTCGCGCCCGGGGTCGGGACGCTGCTCGGTCGCCTTCGCGCCCGCGCCCCAGCCCCGGTCGAGGCCCTCGGGGAAGGCGACGAGCATGCCGCGCTGCTGGGCGGCCCGTTGCAGCCTGCTCTTCTCCCGCAGGTCGGCGGCGCCCTCACCGCGGCCGTGGAAGGCGATGACGAGGGGCCTGCGGCCGTCGGCGGCGGGCCGGTGCAGGAGGTAGCGGCGGGTGTGGCCGTCCACCCGCAGCCGACCGGGGGCCTCCGGCGCCGCCGTGGCCGTACCGCCGGTGCCGGACGCGCCGCTCGCCGGCGGCGCGGCGTCCGGGCGGGAGGAGTCGGCCGAGCAGCCGGCCAGGGGGAGCACGAGGACGAGGGCGAGCGCACCGGGCCACCGGCGGAGGCGGGGTGCGAGGTCGCGGAAGGAGCGCATGTCCCGAGGAGAGCAACCCCGCCGGGCCCTTGTCCAAGATTCATATGGATGTCGGATCGATCAATCCCCGATATGATTACTGCTCGTGGACCTGGTGCGGCACCTGGAGTGCTTCGTGGCTGTTGCAGAAGAGTCACACTTCGGGCGTGCCGCCACCCGGCTGGGCATGGCCCAGCCGCCCCTGTCGCAGCGCATCCAGCGGCTGGAGAAGGAGTTGGGCGTCCGGCTCTTCGAGCGCACCAGCCGCCAGGTGACCATCACCGAGGCGGGCACGCTGCTGCTCGCCGAGGCCCGTGAACTGCTGGCCCGCGCCGAGTCCCTGCGGGCCACCGCGCGCCGGGTCCGCGACGGCGAGACCGGTCTGCTGCGCGCCGCCCTGTCCCCCGACATCTCCGGCGAGACCGTCGCCGCGCTGCTGGCGGACTTCCGGCGCCGACACGCGGGACTGGAGCTGGAGCTGCACGAGCTGTCCACCGCCCAGCAGCTCGCCGGGTTCGCCGCGCACGAGCTGGACGTCGGCCTGATCCACCACCCCTGCGACGTCGCCGGGCTGGAGCTGGGTCCGGTGCTCCGCCGCGACCTCGGCGTCCTGCTGCCGCGCGGCGCCCCCCAGGCGGACCGGGCGGAGGTGCCGCTCGCCGCCCTGACCGGCTACGACCTGGTCCTCTTCCCGCGCGCCGACGCGCCCGCGGTCTACGACGACCTGCTCACCTCGTGCGCCCGGGGCGGCTGGACGCCCGGTGCCGTACGGCACGGCCAGGGCGCCAGCTTCGTCCGCGGCCTGGTGCTGTCGTCCGGGGCCGTCGCCCTGTGCCCGCGCGACACCCGGCTGGTGACGCCCGGCGACCAGGACCTGGTCTGGCGCCCGCTGGCCGGGGCCGCGCCCGCCTGGCGGCACTCCGTGGCCTGGCCGAAGGGGCGCGGCGACGCCGCCGTCGGCGCCTTCACGGACGCGGCCACCCACGCCCTGCGCACCACGGCCGACGCCCACTCGGAGGCCCCCGCCCGGCCCCTGCACCTTCGCCCGGCATCGGAGTACTGGCTATGACCGACACCGCCACCGCGGCCCGGCTGGGCGCGGCCTTTGCCGAGGCCGGGGTCACCGGGTGGCTGCACGCCGTGGACGTGGACTCCGGTGCGCAGGTGGAGGCCGGTGCGGACCAGGCGGTGTGCACGGCGAGCGTCCACAAGGTGTGCGTGCTGGTGACGCTGCACGAGCAGGCGGCGGCCGGGATGCTCGACCTCGCCGAGCAGGTCGAGTGCCCGGCCGACGGGCGCACCCCGGGGCCCACCGGCCTGTCGGCGATGCTGGACCCGGTCCGGCTGTCGCTGCGCGACGCCGCCTTCTGGATGATGTCCGTCAGCGACAACACCGCCGCCGACCTGCTGCTGCGCCGGGTCGGTCTGGACGCCGTCAACCGGACCGCCGAGCGGCTCGGCCTGACCCGTACGCGGGCCGTGTACGGCTTCGGCGAGATGCTGGGCACCATGCGGGAGGACGCCGGGCCGGCCGGCGCCCAGGCCCTGGCCGACCCGCACGTCATCACCCGGCTGCGCGCCCTGGACCCCGCCCGCACCAACCGCAGCACCCCCCGGGACATGACCCGGCTGCTCACCGCGGTCTGGCGGGACGAGGCCTGCCCGCCCGAGTACGGCGCCGCCATGCGCCGGATCATGGGCCTCCAGGTCTGGCCGCACCGCCTGGCCTCGGGCTTCCCCTTCGACGACGTCCACGTGGCGGGCAAGACCGGCAGCCTGCCGACCCTGCGCAACGAGGTCGGCGTCGTCGAGTACCCCGACGGGGGCCGCTACGCCGTCGCGGTCTTCACCCGCACCGCCCACACCGCCGCCACCCTCCCGGCCGCGGACGCGGTCATCGGCACGGCGGCCCGGATCGCGGTGGACGCGCTGCGGGCGCCGTGAACCGCTGAGCCCGGAAGGCAAAAGGGGCATACCGGGCGCTTTATCCCATTCGGGGGTACATAATCGGAACATGAGTACGGCAACGTATGAACTGCTGGCCGCGCCCGACGCGGTCAACGTGACAGTGGCCTTCGTCATCGGACTGGTGGTCGCCGGCGCGCTCATCGGCGCCGTACGGATCGGCATGCGGGTCATGGACCGGGAGTCGGACCGCCCGCGCGCCGACGAGCAGCCCCACCTCCCCGCGGGCGGCGCCGTCCACGAGGAGCGGGAGATGCGGGAACCCGACGAGATCCCGCTGAACCAGGACGGCAGCCCACGGCTCATGCCCTACGAGCTGCACCACTCGGGCAGCCGCCGGGGCGAGGACCAGAGACGCCGCCGCTGGCTCCCCGGTTCCAGCGGAGCCTTCGGCAGCGGCGGCTCCGGGCACCACTGAGCGGTCCGGCGGCGGGCGGACCACCGGGCTGGTTACGGCGGAGCGGCCCAGGGCCGCGGGGACGCGACCGACCGCACCCGGAGCCACCCGGCACCCGCCCCTGGCGCCACCGCGCACCCAGCGACGGGCGGATCGCGGGGCGGGATGCGGCAGATCGGCCCCGGGCCGCGGGGACGTCGCCGAGCGCGCGTAGGGTCACCGGCACCGGCCCCCCGCAGCCCAAGGAGCCCCCGCCGTGACGACCGCCCCCGGCCAGCCGCAGCCCGTTCCCGTGATCATCGACTGCGACACCGGCGTCGACGACGCCCTCGCTCTGCTGCTGGCGGTCCGCCACCCCGGACTCGACCTGCGCGCGGTCACCTGCGTGGCCGGGAACACCGACGTGGCGGGCGTCGTACGGAACACCCTGACCGTGCTGGAGCAGGCCGGCGCCGCCGACATTCCCGTCGCCCGGGGCGCCGAGCGCCCGCTGATCGAGGGCGTGCGCACCGCCCGGCACGTGCACGGCCACGACGGCATGGGCGACCTCGGACTGCCCGCGCCCACCCGCACCGCCGCCGACGTGGACGCGGTGACCCTGCTGCGCCGGGAGATCCTCGCCTCCCCGCGCCCGGTCACCCTGATCCCCACCGCTCCGGCGACCAACATCGCGCTGCTGCTGCGCACCCACCCGGAGGTCACCGGGAACATCGAGCGGATCGTGTTCATGGGCGGCGCGGTGACCACCGGGAACGCGACGCCGGTCGCCGAGTTCAACGTCTGGCACGACCCGGAGGCCGCCGCGATCCTGCTCGGCGCCGGGGTGCCGATCACGATGTACGGCCTCGACGTCTTCCAGCGGGTGATCGTCCCGGGCCCGGACGTGCGCCGCCTGCGCGCGAGCGGCGAGCCCGGCACCCGGCTCGCCGGTGAGCTGCTCGCCCACCGCGGCCCCGCCACCGACGAGTCGGACCCCGGCGGCGGCCTCGGCGACGCGGGCGCGGTCTGCGCGGTGCTCGACCCGGCGGGCCTGACCACGCACCGGCTGCCCGTCGAGGTCTCCCTGGCCCCCGGTCCGGCCCGCGGGCAGACCGTCGTCGACCGCCGCGTCCGCCCCGGCGAGGCCGAACTCCATGACGGGACCCGCGAGCAGCCCCTGGTGGACGTGGCCCTGGACGTGGACGTGGACCGCTACGTGGAGCTGTATCTCTCGGCGGTCGAGCGCCGGACTCCGTAGCCCTCGGCGCGTCGCGGGCACGCGGGTTCGCTTTTCGGGTGATGTGGACAGATCTATTCGTGTCGCCCGCACGCTCGCGAAGGAGACCGCGTGACCGTACGCAGCACCGCCGCCAAGCCCGACCTGTCGTCCAAGGACCCCAACTGGTGGCGGCAGGCCGTCATCTACCAGGTCTACCCCCGCAGTTTCGCCGACGCCGACGGCGACGGGCTCGGTGACCTGCGCGGCATCACCCAGCGCCTGACCCACCTGGCCGCCCTGGGCGTCGACGCCCTGTGGCTCAGCCCGTTCTACCCCTCCGAACTCGCCGACGGCGGCTACGACGTCGACGACTACCGCGACGTCGACCCGCGCCTGGGCACCCTGGACGACTTCGACGCGATGGCCGCCGAGGCGCACCGGCTGGGCCTCAAGGTGATCGTCGACCTGGTCCCCAACCACACCTCGCACCGCCACGCCTGGTTCCTGGAAGCCCTGGAGGCGGGCCCCGGCTCCGCGGCCCGCGACCGCTACGTCTTCCGCGACGGCCGCGGCACACAGGGCGAACTCCCACCCACCGACTGGCAGTCGGTCTTCGGCGGCAGCGCCTGGAAACGGGTGCCCGACGGGCAGTGGTATCTGCACCTGTTCACCCCCGAACAGCCCGACCTGAACTGGGAGAACGAGCAGATCCGCGCCGACTTCCGCACCACGCTGAAGTTCTGGTCGGACCGGGGCGTCGACGGCTTCCGCGTCGACGTCGCGCACGCCCTGGTCAAGGACCTGGCCGAGCCGCTGCGGGACCTCGGCTCCCCCGAGCTGAGCGGCGAGGCGGCGCTCGCACAGTTCGCTCCGGGCACCCACCCGCTCTACGACCGCGACGACGTCCACGAGGTCTACCGCGACTGGCGCAAGATCTTCGACACCTACACCCCGCCCCGCATGGCGGTGGCCGAGGCGTGGGTCCCGGGCGCCCGGCGCGCGCTGTACGCCCGCCCGGACGAACTGGGCCAGGCCTTCAACTTCGAGTACCTCCAGGGCGGCTGGGACGCGGCGGAGCTGCGCGCGATCATCACCGGCTCGCTGGCCGACGCACACGCCGCCGGTGCCTCGGCGACCTGGGTGCTCTCCAACCACGACGTGGTCCGGCACGCCACCCGCCTGGTGCTGCCGCCGGGCACCGACACCGACGCCTGGCTGCTGTCCGGCGGCCACGCCCCGGCCGTCGACGCGGCGGCCGGACTGCGCCGGGCCCGCGCGGCGACGCTGCTCATGCTGGCGCTGCCCGGTTCGGCGTACGTCTACCAGGGCGAGGAGCTGGGGCTGCCCGAGGTGGCCGACCTGCCCACCGAAGTCCTCCAGGACCCGATCTGGGAGCAGACCGGACACGTCCGCAAGGGCCGCGACGGATGCCGGGTGCCGCTGCCGTGGACGACGGAGGGGCCGTCGCACGGCTTCGGCGCGGGCGCGGCGTGGCTGCCGCAGCCGCCGGTCTTCTCGGCGTACTCCGTCCAGGCCCAGGACGGGGTGGCGGACTCGACCCTGGAGCTGTACCGCACGGCGCTGCGCCTGCGCCGCAAGCTGCTCGACGGCGAGTCGCTGACCTGGTCCGACGACGTCCCGGCCGGGGTCCTGCAGTTCGACCGCACGGACCGCTGGCGCTGTGTCACCAACCTCACCGGTGCCACGGTCGACCTCCCGGCCGGCGAGGTACTGCTGAGCAGCAGCCCTCTGGACGACGGCCGCCTGGGCCCGGACACGACGGTCTGGCTGGGGCTGTAACCGCACACCCGCCCCGCCCCTCACCCGGACGGCCGCGCGCGCTGGTGACGGGGCGGGGACGGTGGTGGCCTGGGGGGTGCGGCCGGGCCCGGAGCGGCGCCGGCCGCACCGGCCCTCCAGGAGGCACCGATGCAGCACGCCCCCGCCGCCCGTCCCCCGCTCGCCGCCCTGCTGTCGGCGGTCCTGGCGCTCACGGCGGCCGCCTGTGCCGGCGGCGGGCGGACGGCGGAGCACCCCGCCACGCCCGCACCGACGGCCCCGGCCGCGCCGACACCGGCCGCCGTGCCGCCCGTGCTCACCGAGGGCCAGGCGCGGGCGGCCCTGATCACCGAGGACGACCTGGGGGAGACGTGGGAGCCGACGCGGGGCGCCGCGACCTGGCGGGACGAGCTGCTCAAGGCCACCGCCGAGCGGCCGGACTGCCGTCGCCTGCTGGACGTCCTGTACACCGAGGACCTCTTCGGCACCGCCACCGCACCGCGCGCCACGGCCGCCCTGGACGACACGGACGGCGGGGCCCAGCTGCACTACCGGGTCACCTCGCACCGCGCCGCCGACCTCGACCGGACACTGACCTGGCTCGGCACCCTGCCGGACAGCTGCGGACACTTCACGTCCCACGCCGCCCACGGCCCCGCCCGGGACGTCCGGGTCACCGCCGTGCCGCTGCCGGAGGCGGGCGAGGCCCGACAGGGCGTCCGGGTCACGCTGAACGCCGGGGAATCCGTCCTCACCGTGGACCTCGTCGCCGTCCGCGTGGGCGACGACGCCGCCAGCCTGACCATCGGCACCCTCACCGAACCGTCCGACGCCCCCACGTGGACAGCCACCGAAACGGGCGCCCAGCGCCTGGCGGAGGTCCGCCTACAGGGGCGGGCGCAGGTGTAGGCGGGTGCAGGGGAGGGCCGGCGGCGGTCTACGGGCCGGGGTCCGCGTCGTGGCCGAAGTGTCTGCGGTGGGTCAGTACCTCGCGGGCCACGGCTTGGGCCGTGCGGTCGCGGGCGAAGGCGTCGGCACGCAGCCGGGCCAGGGCCTCGTCGGCGCCGATGCGCAGCTGGGCCATGATCATGCCGACGGCCCGGTAGACCTCGTCGTGGTCGCCGGCCACCTCGTCCAGCCAGGCGTCCTGCCGGCGCGGCAGGACCATCAGGGCCACCGTGATGACCCCGGCCACCAGCCGCGCCGTGCGCAACTGCGGCGCGCTCAGCCCGCCGGGGGTGTCGCGGTAGAGGTCGAGGGTGCCCAGGCACGCCTCGTCGGTGCCCAGCGGCAGCGCGTAGACCGCCCGGACACCGACCGCCGTGGCCTGCTGGGCGAAGAACGGCCACCGCCCGGCCTCCGCGGCGGACGTCAGGTCGCAGGCGAGCACCGGCACACCCTCGTCGACGGCCGTCACACAGGGGCCGGTGCCCAGCGTGGCCTGGATCTCCGCCAGGTACGACGCCCGGGACCCGCTCGCGCACAGCCGCACCGGCACGCCCTCGCCGCGCAGCGACGCGCTCGCCCCGGTCACCGGCAGCAGCCGTACGGCCACCTCGCACATCCGGCCCGGCACCTCGGCCGGCGGGGTGTCCCGCACCTCCGCCGCGATCAGCTCGGCGGCCGAGGGTTCGTCGGTGGGCGGCATGCGCACCACTTCCTTCCCGTACGGCGGCCGAGGGCCGACTACCCGTGCCCGACCGGCGGAAACCGGCGGCCGGGATCCCGGCGCGACTACAGCGGCGGCTGGGCGGGCGCCGGTCCCAGCGTCGTCGTGCCCGGCGCGGTGCGGTGTCCCAGGCCGGTGCGGTACGCGTCGAGGGCCGCCTCCACGCGGCCGGTGCGGCGCAGCAGGTCGCCGAGGAGCCGGCACAGGTCGGCCAGGTCACCGGCCGCGCCCGCCCGCTCCAGCAGGCTCAGCGCGCGGACGTAGTGCTCCTCCGCGGCCTCGGTGTCCCGGGCGTCCTCGGCGATGATGCCGAGCAGCCGGTGCGCGCCCGCCGAGTGCACGGCCCCGCGCTCGGAGGAGAGGTCGTCCAGCACCCCGTGCAGCAGTTCGGCGGCCTCCTCGGACTTGCCGCGCCGGTGCAGTACGTCGGCCAGCTCGACGGCGACCTGGCTGCTGTAGAGGGCGGCACGGGTGGCGGAGAGCATGCTCAGCGCCTCGCGCATCTCCTCCTCGGCGCGCGGGAGTTCGCCGTTCTGGGCGTAGACGTACCCGCGCATCCAGTGGCAGTTGGCAAGCTCGGTGCGCAGATGCAGCGTGCGGTACAGCTCGGCGGCCTTGGCGAGCGACGCGTCCGCCTCGGCCAGGCGGCCCTCGGCGAGCAGGGTGCGGGCGACCGAACGGTGCATCCGGGCGACCAGCGTGGGGTCGCCGGCGCTGGGGGCGAGGGAGAGCGCCAGTTCGGCGGCCTGGGCGGCGCGCGCGTGGGCGCCCATGTCCATGTACGGGCCGATCGCGCTGGCGTAGAGCAGCAGCAGCGCGTCGGGGTCGTGCAGGCCGCCCCGGTTCAGCTCGTCGAGGGTGGACTCCAGGAGGTAGACGGCGTACCGCAGTTCACCGGCGAGGTAGTGCGCGACGGCGCGTCCGCGCAGGGCGGGCACCCGGCCGGGCAGCGGGGCGCCGGCGTCGGCGAGGCACCGCTCGGCCCGTTCGAAGTACTGTCGGCCGGCGGCCAGTTCGCCGGTCTCCAGGGCGCACTCGCCGAGCCCGAGCAGCGCGGCGGCGCGTTCCTCGGGCAGCTCGTGCGCCTCGGCCTCGGCGAGCAGCGCGGTGTACTGCCCGGCGGCCTGTTCCGCGCCCTCGGTGGCGAGGGTGCGCTGCGCCTCGGTGAGCCTGAGCCGCAGGTCGGTGGCGAGCCGTGCCGGACGCCCGGTGGCCAGCTCCTCGTAGCCGACGCCCAGCCGCTCGGCGAGGTGCCGCAGCGCGTCGTCGGAGGGGCGGACGCGGCCGGCCTCCAGGGTGGAGATGTAGGCGGGTGTGTACGCGGGTTCCGCGAGCTGGCGCTGGGTCATCCCGCGCTCGGCCCGCAGTCGTTGCACCCGGCGTCCGATGGCACCTCGGTCGTCACGGTCCCCCACTGCCAACTCCCCTTGAGGCTCTTGCCGTTCGACTCGGACGGCTCTAGGTTAAACCGCGTATTAAGCGTGCTTAACAGCGCTTGACACAATCCCCGGATCCCGCAGAGGACGCCGTGCCCGCACCCACCCGCACCGCCGAACGCTACGCCAGAGCCGTCGCCGCCGCCCTCGCCGCCGTGGCCTGCCTCCTGCTGGCCGCGAACGCCGGCCCGACGTCCACGGCCGGCTCCCCGGCCCCCGCCGGGGAGACCGCCCCGAAGCCGGCGGACGTGGCGTCCGTGAACCGCTGACGGACGTCCGGCAACCCCAGGGGCGCCGCACACCGCCCCGGCAGCCACGGACCGTGCCCGTCCACCGCTCCCCTCCGCGGCCGCGCGCCGATAGACGGATGGGTCAAGCCCGGACGGGGTCCGGGTCAGGGCGGGAGCCGGCGTGCGGGCACACCGCGACCGAGACACCGACCGGGAGGCTGCCACCGTCCAGCGGCAGGCGCTCCGCCGCCCCGCGCAGGACCCGAGAGACGCCCGGATGCCGGGTCTCCAGGAGAGCGCGGGCAACGACGCCGTCGCGGAATCGCTTACAAGGATCGGGCTTCCCGATCCGAGCACCGGCAAGCGCGTCGTGCTCCAGACGGTCCCGGACATCGACTACATCGAGGCCGGCGGGCAGAACCTGCGCTGGCACGAGAAGGACAGCGTGAAGGAACGCCAGAGCGAGCACGAGGTGCACCAGAAGATCGAGATCCCCGTCACGGCGCTCAAGGGCCGGCACACCCAGATCATCAACGGCATCCTGGAGACGGGCCGCCGCACCAGGGCCAAAGCCGGACGCGCTGAGGAGGTGTCGCCCCGCTCAGCCCTGGGTCTGCAACCGGCTCAGCTCGCGCCGCACGTGGTCCAGGGCGCCCTCGCGGCGCCCCGGTACGCGGCCGCGCAGCGCGGCGAGGGCCGCGCCCAGTTCCCGGGCCGGCACGGTGTCGCGCACCCGGCCCCACTGGTGGTGGGCCCGGTCGACGGCAGCCTCCACGGCGGGTGACTGCGGGGGCTGGCCGGCGCCGAGGCGGGCCTCCGCCACCGTCAGCCAGGCCCGGCAGCTGCGCACCGGGTCGCCCGCGAACATCGCCAGGTCGGCCCGGACCTCCGTCCAGTGCAGCGCCTCCTCGGAGGCCGGCCCGTACGCGTGCGCGGCGGCCCCCTCGTGCCGGGCGGCGAGGGCGTCCGCGTCCGGGTGCCGGCCGGCCTGCACGGCGGCGGCGATGACGGCGTGCGGGTCGCCCGCGGCCGGCCCCGGCCCCGTCAGCACCAGGTCCGCGCCGACCGCCGCGCCGCTGTCCGCCGCCTCGGCCGCCGTGCGGGCCAGCGCCTGCTGGTGCAACGCGTCGAGGGGCGGCCGGTGCCCGCTGCGCAGGATCGTGGCGAGGGCCCGCATGTACGTGGGGGCGGCCAGCGTGCGCCGCGCGGGCGGCGGCGCGACGCGACCGTATACGGCGTTGTTGCGCCCGCAGTCCAGCGCGTCCAGCGGATCCGGTGCGTTCGCCCGCAGCCACTGCCAGGTCTCCTGGTCGGCGTGCAGGTCGAGCAGCAGCGTCGTCGCACCGCTCGGCCGCAGCCGCAGCTCCTCGCGGATCCAGTGCCAGGGCAGGGCCGTGTAGCGGACGGTGGCCGGGGTGGTGCGGGCCAGGGCCAGGTGCGGCAGGCGCTGGCGCCGGTCCAGCTGGAGCTGCCCGACGACGTAGACGGTCAGCGGCCCCGGGGCGGCCGCCGCGGCGCGCAGCCGGGTGAGCACGGCCTGCGGCTCCAGCGGGTCGGCGAGTTCGACGACGTTCGCCGTGTCGGTGCCGGACAGCACGGCGGGCGGCACGGCCGCGAGCACGGGGAGCACGGAGGCGGCGTCCACCAGGCATCCCCTGCCCACCGGCGACGCCGCGAGCAGCAGCACGGTTCCGGGCATGTCCCCTCCCCCTGTCGATCACGTACGGCAGCACCGTAACCGCTGCGGCTGCAAAGCGGGGCGCTCAGGGCCACTTCGGGAGCCGCCCCACCCGCCGTACCGCGAAGACCGTGGTGTCGTCGGCCAGCCGCCCCCGGCAGTGCCGCAGCGTGCCGTCCCGCACCAGGTTCACCAGCCGCTGCGGCGCGGCGTTCGCGGGGTCGGCGGCGACGGCGCGGGTGACGGCCTCACCGTGCGGGAAGAACCGCCCGTGGAGATCGCGGGCCTCGGTGACCCCGTCGGTGACCAGCAGCAGCGCCTCGTCGTCGGCGAGCGTCACGCGGCTCACCGACATCAGGGGGCGGGAGATGAGATCGCTCATGCCCAGGGGCAGCCCGCTGGCGACCGGAAGGGCGCGTACGCCGCCGGGGCTGACCGCCAGGGGCGGCTCGTGGCCGAAGACGACGATCTCCACGGCGTCGGGCAGGTCGAGGCGGAAGCCCACCAGCACGGCCGTGGCGAACCGGTCGCCGTCGGATCGGCCGAGGGCCGCCGTGTGCGCCCGGTGGCGCAGCATGCGGATCTCCAGATGCCGGGCGACCACGGCGAGGTCCGGCTCGTGGTACGCGGCGTCCCGGAAGGTGCCGAGCAGCGCGGCGGCCGCGTCCACCGCGCCCAGGCCCTTGCCCTGCACGTCACCGAGGAGGACGCGGGTGCCGTGCGGCCCGGGCTGGATGTCGTAGAAGTCCCCGCCGACGCGGGCCTCGCTGTCCGCGGCGAGGTAGACGGCGGCGTGCTCCAGGCCGCCGAATCCCGTCGGGAGCGGGCGCAGCACGGTGCGGCGCGTGGTCTCCGCGATGTCCCGCATGTGCAGCATGCGCTGCTCGCCGCCGACCCGGACCGCGGCCACCACCACCGCGATCGCGCCGCCGATGACGACGAGCATCAAGCCGGGCAGCCCGGTCTCCTCCCGGTGCTTCCAGACCAGGTCGGCGAGGAGGTAGACGACCACCGCCAGCAACGAGAACACGGCCGTGGCCCGCACTCCGCAGATCGCGGCGGCGACACCGGGGACGAGGACGGTCCAGGAGATGATCTGGAACACGTCGGTGGTGACGTCGGCCAGGGCGATGCCGGCGAGCAGCGCCGCCGGGATCAGCCAGCCGACGCTGTGCCCGCGCACGCTGAGCAGTTCGTGCCGGGACACGACATCACCGCGGCCGGCCGCCTGGACCAGCCGTCCCCACTTCCACCGGCCACGCGCCGGCCTGCGCACGCGACCCCTCACAAGCAGCAAGCCAAACACGCCCCCCGGCGCCCCGCATCCTGACTTGCCGCCCGGCCCGCCCAGGTGTGCCCTGGAAGTCGGGGCGAGGCGAGAGGAGTGCTCCCATGGCTCACGCGGCACCGACACACACGCCGCCGGACGTCTTCGGCGCGCGGACCCACCTGCTGGCGAAATGGGCGATGCCGCTGGGCATCGCGCTGGTCTACGGCTACTGGGTCGCGTCCGTCCGCCGCCACGGCGGGCCCGTCACCGGCTGGAACCTGCTGGTCGGCTTCCTGAGCGTCCTCGTGTTCTTCGTGCTCTTCGTCGCGGTCCGCGCGGTGGCGGCGCGGCTGCCGCGGGAGGGGCACGCGGTGCTGTGGGGCGCGTTCGCGGGCAGCGCGCTGGGGTTCCTGTACTCCGGCAGCGGCGTGGCCATGTTCACGTCCATCCTGGTGTCCCTGCTGCTGGCGGCGGCGGTGGCGGCGTCGCTGTTCTACCGCTACTACACCCACGAGGACGCCGAGAAGGCGCGGACGGCGCGTACCTAGGGGCCATATGCAGTCACCCCGGTCGCCGCGGGTGGCTGCACGGGCTTGCCTGGGACGGTGGCCCCGCGACTCCGGAGCGGCCTGTCGGCCGTACTGATCTCGCTCGCCTGCCTGCTCGCACCGTGCGGCACGCTGGCGGGCTGGGTCACGTACGGGCTGGCCGACACCGGGCGGTACGTCGCGGCCATGGCGCCGCTCGCCGACGACCCGGACGTACGGGACACGGTCGCCGACACCCTGGGTGCCGGAGTGGCCGACGAGGTCGCGGCCGGCCCCGGCAACGGCGCCGTGCGGCTCTTCGTGCGGGACGCGGCCCGTTCCTTCGCCCGGACCGAAGCCTTCCGCGTGGGCTGGGACGCGGCCAACCGCGCCGTCCACGTCGCCGTGCTGCGCGCCCTGCGGGACAACCGGGCACGGGGCCGCCCGGTCACCGTCGACCTGGCGCCCGTCACCGCACGCGTACGGGAGCGGCTGGCCGAGGACCACGTGTCGTTCGCGCGGCGCATCCCGGTCCGGCACACCGCGGTCACCGTGCTCCCGGCCCACGAGGTGGACCGGCTCAGGAAGGGCTACCACGTGCTCGACGTCGCCGCCTTCTGGCTGCCGCTCGCGGCGGTCGTCTTCGCGCTCACCGGCATCGCGGTCGCCGCCTGCCGCCGCCACGCGCTCACGGCCGCCGGGATCGGCACCGCCCTGGGCGGGGCGCTGCTCGCCCTCGCCGTCGTACTCGGCCGCCGGCTCACCGTCGCCGACCTCCCCGGCCCGGTGGACGGCCCCGCCGCGGGCGCCGTGTACGACGCCCTCACCGAGACCCTGCGCACGGCCTCCTGGCTCCTCGTCGCCCTCGGCCTCACGGTGGCCCTGACCTCCTGGCTCACCGGCCGCCTCCGCCCCCTCCTGCACCGCCGCCGACCCCCCACACCACCCGCCGCGGATCCCACGGCCCCCGCGCCGACCCGTACGAGGCTCTGAAATCGCTTGGCGGCGCCCGCCCGCGGTCGGCTACCGTCACCGCTCATGCCCGAGACGACGACCCTGTGGCGCCCCACGGGCCCCGAGGAGCTGGCCCTGGTCGAGGCGGCCGGCTGGACGGCCTGGCCACCGCGCCTGCCCGAGCAGCCGATCTTCTACCCCGTCCTCAACGAGGACTACGCGGTCCGCATCGCCCGCGACTGGAACGTCCACGCCTCCGGCTCCGGCTACGTCACCCGCTTCGAGGTCGACACGGCCTTCCTGGAGCGCTACCCCGTGCGCCAGGCCGGCGGAGAGACGATCCTGGAGTTGTGGGTCCCGGCGGAGGAGTTGCCGGAGTTCAACCGGCACATCGTCGGCCGTATCCAGGTCGTGCGGGAGTTCCACGCACCGGCGTAGGGCCCGGCGCGCAACTTCCGGCCCCCGGCTTCCGTCTTTGAGGGAGGATTCGGGCATCGCATCCGCGAGCGAAGGGCCGGTACGTGGACACGGACACCGACACGGCGACCGGTGAGTGGACCGACTCCCCCGACCGGCCGGCCGGCCGCCGCACCGGACGGCGTTTCGGAGCCTGGTGCGCGGCGCTGCTCTTCGCCCTGGTGAGCGTCGTCGTCGGCTGCCGCGTCGCGGACACCGACGGCGTCACCCCCGTACCGCAGCTGCTCGCCTTCCTGCCCTGGCTGCTCCTGCCGACCGGCGCCGGACTGCTGCTGACGCTGCTCGCGCGGTGGTGGACCGGCGCGGTGTGGGGCGTCGCCCTGCTCGGCCTGCTGGCCTGGTTCATCGAGCCGTACGGCAAGTCCGTCGACCCCGCCGGACCGCCCCTCGCCGAGCTGCGGGTGATGACCTCGAACGTCGAGTTCGGCCAGGGCACCGACGCGCTCGTCGCGGCCGTCCGCGAGGAGAAGCCCGACCTGGTGTTCGTACAGGAGTGCGAATACACGTGCGACGCGGCACTGCGCCGCGACCTCGCCGCCGACTACCCCCACCGACAGGCGGTCGAGGGCGGCGGCTCCGAGGGGTCGGTCATCCTGAGCACCTACCCGCTCGAGGCCACCGCCGGCGTCCCCGCCACCATGGGCATGCCGGGCGCCGTCGCCGACGTGCGCGGCCACGCCGTACGGCTCCAGCTCGCCCACCCCATGCCGCCGCTGCCGGACCAGGTGGGCCTGTGGCGCGACGAGCTGGACGCGCTGCGGGACGCGGTCGCCGGGGACCGCTCCACGCCCGCCGTCGTGGCCGGGGACTTCAACGCCTCCCAGGACCACGCCGCCTTCCGCCGCATCCTCGACACGGGGCTGCGCGACGCCGCCCGGCTGGCCGGGGCCGACCGTACGGCCAGCTGGCCGGCCCGGACCGCCCCGGCGTTCGGCGTGCAGATCGACCACGTCCTCGTGTCGGAGGACTTCGCCGCGCGCGGCGCCCGGTTCCTGGACCTGGCCGACACCGACCACCGCGCGCTGGTCGTCGACCTCACGCTGCACGGGGCCGGCTGACACCGGCCCCGCACGGCGTGAACGGCGGGGATCAGACGCCGATGTCCTCGCCGTCCGCGCGCCACACCGCCACGACCGCCGGGCGCACGATCTTCCCCGGCCCGTCGGGCCAGGTGCTGGCGGGCTCCTCCACGGAGGCGCCGTCCACCTCGCCCGGGTGCTGCACGGCGACCAGCACACGCCGGTCCTGAATGAGCGGACCGCAGGTCTCCGCGCCGGTCGGCACGGTCAGGAACTGCTTCAGCTCGCCGCGCCGGTCACCCTTGGTCGCGACGCCGAAGAGGCCGTCGTGGGTGCCGAGCGCGTTGCCGTCGGTGGAGATCCACAGGTTGCCGTGGTCGTCGAAGGCCACGTTGTCCGGGCAGGAGATCGGGCTGACGCGGTCCTTCGGGAAGCCCGCGAAGTAGGTCGCCGGGTCCTCCGGGTCGCCCGCGACCAGGAACAGCGACCAGGCGAAGCTGGTGGCGTCGGCCCGGTTCCAGCGCTCGGTCAGCTCCAGGACGTGCCCGTGCTTGTTGGCGTTGCGCGGGTTGGCCTCGTCGGGCTTGGCGTTGGAGCCGACCCCGCGGTTGGAGTTGTTGGTGAGGGCGACGTACACCTTGCCGGTCGCCGGCGACGGCTCGATGTCCTCGGGCCGGTCCATCTTCGTCGCGCCGACCTTGTCCCCGGCGAGCCGCGTGAAGACGCACACCTCCTCGGCGCTCATGCCCTCGACGTGCGAGACGGCGCCGTCCTCGGTCGCGGTGACCAGCGGGATCCAGCGGCCGCTGCCGTCGAACTCGCCGTCGCGCGGCAGCTTGCCCGTCCCGTCGATCTCGATCGCCGGGGAGTCGCCGCTGAGCTTGGCGACGTACAGGGTGCCCTCGTCGAGCAGCGACAGGTTGTGCTCGCGCGCCGAGCGGCTGCTGCCGTGCCGCATCCGCTTGCTGCCGACGAACTTGTAGAAGTAGTCGAACCGCTCGTCGTCGCCGGTGTAGACGACCGGGCGGCCGTCCCAGGTCAGCCGCACGGTGGCGGCCTCGTGCTTGAAGCGGCCGAGGAGCGTGTGCTTGCGCGGCGTGGACTCGGGGTCGTACGGGTCCAGCTCGACGACGTACCCGAAGCGGTGCACCTCGTTCGGCTCCTGGGCGACGTCGAACCGCTTGTCGAACCGCTCCCACTTGCGCTCGGTGGCCCCGGTGCCGATGCCGTACCGCTTGTCCGTCGCGCGGCTGCTGTTGGCGAAGTACTGGTTGAAGTTCTCCTCGCCGTGCAGCGTCGTGCCCCACGGGGTGGTGCCGCCGGAGCAGTTGTTGAGGGTGCCGAGCACCTTGCGCCCGGACCGGTCGACGGAGGTCTTCACCAGGTCGGACCCGGCGGCGGGCCCGGTCAGCCGGAACTCGGTGGTGGCGGTGACCCGCCGGTTGAGCCGGTGCCGCGAGACGGGCGTCAGCCGCCCGCTCCTGCGCTCTTCCTCCACGGCGACGACGGACAGCCCGTGCGCGGCCCAGGCGATCTCGACCTGCTCGCGCGTCGGGTTCTCGGGGTCGTAGCCCCGGAACATGAGGATCTCGTCGGTGTACTCGTGGTTGGCGACGAGGACCTGCCGGTCGCGCTCGCCGTGCAGCGGCAGCAGCGCCAGGAAGTCGTTGTTGTACCCGAACTGACCGGCCTGGGCCTTGGCGGTCTGCTTCTCCGGGTCGAAGGCGGGCGCCCCGCGCAGAATGGGTTCACCCCAACGGATCACGACGTCCTGCCGGTAACCCTCCGGAACGGTGACGGTGTCGTCCGTGTTGGGTGCGACGGGCGTGAACCGCAGCCCGCGCGCACCCTGCGGTTTCGGGTGGTGCCCGTGCCCCCGGCCGGCCGCCGGCGCGGCCTGCGCCGACGGCGCCCCGGCCACGCCCACGGCCCCGGCACCCGCCGCGGCGACCGTGACGACGGCCGCGGCACGCATCATGGAACGGCGGCTGAGCGCACCGGCGATCACGTCACCGACGTACTCGTTGGAGCTGGTGTTGGGCACCTCGTGGAAGCAGGCGTCACCACACCGGAAACGACAGGTCATGGCGGACCGGCCGCCCGGGTGCGAACCGGACGGCGTCCCGATCAACGGCAGCAGCTTGCGCACAGTGTTCTCCCCTGAGAAGCCCTTGGATGCCCTTGGTGTCAGCGCGACCGTAGGTGCACATACGTGCGGGAGCCGGGCGCCGCGGTGAACGGCGGGTGAACCCGTGGCAGCCGGCGGGGAATTGCCGCGCCGTCTCGATCCCACCTTGACGCGCCCGTGCTTTCGTGGCAGACCCTGCACAAGATCACAAGTCGGGACCGCTAACCTTACGTGTCCGTCCTGGCCAGGGATTGACGGGCATCAACTCACCCGAAGGGTTGCGCACATGGGCATTCTCACTCTCCTGCGGAACGCGTTCGGCCGGTCACGCAAGGAACAGACCGCCCCTGCGGAGGGTGCGACGCAGGAGACGGCACCGCCGGTCACCGCGCCGGAGCCGAAGCTCCCGTCCCAGCCCACCGCACCCCCGAAGACCCCGGTCCAGCCGGAGTCCACCCAGGTCCCCGAGCCCCGCTCGGAATCCACCCCTGACGAACACGACCTCGTGAGGGCAGCCTTCACCAACGTCAACGTCCCGACGCCGACCCCGGAGCCGGAGCCGGAGCCCGCCCCGAAGGCGAAGGCAACCCCGGAGCCGGAGGCGAAGCCCGCCCCGAAGGCAGAGGCGACCCCGGAGCCGGAGCCCGCCCCGAAGGCAGAGGCGACCCCGGAGCCGGAGCCCGAACCGCAGGCGGAGCCGAAGCCCGAGCCGGAGGCGGAGGCGAAGCCCGAGCCCTCGACCGCCGCAGCCGCCGACGGCGAGGACGCCCCACAGGGGCCACCCGCACCCGACAACGAAAGCAGCACGGGTGGTGCGGGTGGGAACGAGGACTCCGAAGGCGAAGCCGAGGAGACCACGCGCCCCGAGCCGGAGGCCCCCGCCGAGGAGACCACGCGCCCCGAGCCGGAGGCCCCCGCCGAGGAGACCACGCGCCCCGAGCCGGAGGCCCCCGCCGAGGAGACCCCGAAGCCGGCGACGACAGCCGCCCGCCTCCGCACCCGCGCCCCCGCCCTCACCACCGCCTACAAGGCCGCCGCCACCACCCTCAAGACCCACAACCTCACCGGCACCCGCGCCAAGGTCCACCTCGTCCTGGACCGCTCCGCCTCCATGCGCCCGTACTTCAAGGACGGCTCCGCCCAGGCCCTCGCCGAGCAGACCCTCGCCCTCGCCGCCCACCTCGACCCCGAGGCCACGGTCCACGTCACGTTCTTCTCCACGGAGCTGGACGGCACCGGCGACCTCACCCTCACCGACCACGAGAACAAGATCGACGAGCTGCACGCAGCGCTCGGCCGTATGGGCCGCACCAGCTACCACGCCGCCGTCGAGGCCGTCCTCGCCCACCACGAGAAGGAAGCCCCCGGCACCCCCGCCCTGGTGGTCTTCCAGACCGACGGCGCCCCGGACGCCAAGACCCCGGCCACCCAGGCCCTCACGGACGCCGCCAAGAACCACCCGAACGTCCACTTCTCCTTCGTCGCCTTCGGCGACCCGGAGAACAAGGCCTTCGACTACCTCCGCAAGCTGAAGACGGGCAACACGTCCCACTTCCTCGCCGGCGAGACTCCCAAGGAGCTGACCGACGAGGAGCTGTACGAGGGCGTACTGGCCGACTGGCGCCCGTAGCCGCTGCCCCACCCGCCGGAGGGGTGGACGGGAGTACAACGAACACACCCCCGTCCACCCCCCGAAACGCGTGTGAGTCGATCTACGACGGACCAGTAGGATTTCGCCCATGGCGGCCACTGGAAACGAGAAGCAGGGGTCGAAGGCGTTCTACGTCTCGACCCCCATTTACTACGTCAACGACGCTCCTCACCTGGGCCACGCCTATACGACCGTCGCAGGCGACGTGCTCACCCGCTGGCACCGCCAGCGCGGCGAGAAGGTGTGGTACCTCACCGGCACGGACGAGCACGGTCAGAAGATCATGCGCACGGCCGAGGCGAACGGGGTCACCCCGCAGGCCTGGGCCGACAAGCTCGTCACCGAGGCCTGGAAGCCCCTGTGGGAGCACCTGGAGATCGCGAACGACGACTTCATCCGCACCACGCAGAAGCGGCACACCGACCGCGTCCAGGAGTTCGTGCAGGACCTGTACGACAAGGACGAGATCTACAAGGGCGGCTACGAGGGCCCGTACTGCGTCGGCTGCGAGGAGTACAAGCTCCCCGGCGAGCTGCTCGACGGCGAGGGCGAGTACGCGGGCCAGAAGCTCTGCCCGATCCACAAGAAGCCGGTGGAGATCCTCAGCGAGGAGAACTACTTCTTCAAGCTGAGCGAGTACAGCGAGAAGCTCCTGGCCCACTACGAGGCCAACCCGGGCTTCATCCAGCCCGAGTCCGCGCGCAACGAGGTTGTGAACTTCGTCCGCCAGGGCCTCCAGGACCTCTCCATCTCCCGCTCGACCTTCGACTGGGGCGTCCCGGTCCCCTGGGACGACAAGCACGTCATCTACGTGTGGGTCGACGCCCTGCTGAACTACGCCACCGCGGTCGGCTACAACGAGAACCCGGAGAAGTTCGAGGCCACCTTCCCCGCCGACGTGCACCTGGTCGGCAAGGACATCCTCCGCTTCCACGCGATCATCTGGCCGGCGATGCTGATGGCCCAGGGCCTCCCGCTGCCCGGGAAGATCGCCGCGAACGGCTGGCTGATGGTCGGCGGCGAGAAGATGAGCAAGTCCAACCTGACGGGCATCAAGCCGCAGGACCTGACCTCGCACTTCGGCGTGGACGCGTACCGCTGGTACTTCCTGCGCGCGATCGCGTTCGGCCAGGACGGCTCGTTCTCCTGGGAGGATTTCTCCGCCCGCTACACCAGCGAGCTGGCCAACGACTACGGCAACCTCGCCTCCCGCGTAGCGGCCATGATCGGCAAGTACTTCGGCGGCGAACTGCCGGCCGCGACGGCCGACGGGGACGCCGAGAGGGCCATCCACGACGGCCTGACCAAGGCGGTCACGGAGGCGGACCGCAAGATCGGCGAGGAGCTGGACTTCCAGGGCGGCATCCTGGCGGTCTTCGACTTCGTGAAGCAGGTCAACGGCTACATCACGGAGCAGGAGCCCTGGAAGGTCGCGAAGGACGATTCGCCGGAGGGCAGGGCCCGCCTGGCGACGATCCTCTACACGGCCGCGGAGTCGCTCCGCGCGGTGGCCGTCCTGCTGAACCCGATCATGCCGGACACCTCGCAGAAGCTCTGGGACTCCCTCGGCGCCGAAGCCCTCCTGGGCACCCTCGCGGACCAGAAGGTCCAGGACGCCGCGGACTGGGGCCGCCTGCCCGCCGGCGCGACGGTCACCAAGGGCGCGGTGCTCTTCCCCCGTCTCGAGGAGAAGCCGACCGCGTAACGCGCTCGCTACAGCCTGGGGCCCGGGAGGATCAGACCTTCTCCCGGGCCCCTCGCTTTGCGAAGATCGGTGCACTGCGAGTACACGAGGGGGGACCAGTCCATGGCACTGTTCGGCAACGCCCACAGCATCGACCCGGCCCAGGCGCAGCAGGAGTACGCGCGCCTGCTCGGCCAGGGTGAGCAGGTGTACGCCGCGTACCTGCTGATCCGCGACACCATCCTGTTCACCGACCGGCGCCTGATCCTGATCGACAAGCAGGGCATCACCGGCAAGAAGACGGAGTACCACTCGGTCCCGTACCGCAGCATCACGCACTTCGCGGTCGAGACGGCCGGCACCTTCGACCTCGACGCGGAACTGAAGATCTGGCTCTCCGGCTCCCAGGTCCCCATCCAGAAGACCTTCACCAAGGGCGTCGACATCTACGAGGTCCAGGCCATCCTGACCCAGTTCGTGGCCCGGTAGCCGAAGAGGTCAGCCCCCGGACGCGTACGCCACGAAGTCCGCCCACGCGTCCGCGTCGAGCGCGAGGCGCGGACCGGCGTCGCGGTACTTGGAGTCGCGGACGTGGGTGGTGCGGGGGGCTAGGGCGATCTCGACGCAGGAATCCCCGTCAGGACCACTGCTGTAACTGCTCTTGAACCACGCCAGTTCAGCGGCATCACCGGCGGGGGCCTTGCGGATCATGTTTCTCCCAGCAGTTGATCGATGAAGGCCAACGACTCCCCTGGTGGGAGAGCCTGCGCCCGGATGGTGCCATACCGCAGCTCAAGGATCCGGAGCTGTCGCAGGTCAGTGACGGGGCGGCCGTTGAACGCCCCCTCGGAGCGCCCCACAGCGGTGCCGTCCTCGAACTTCAGCAACTCGATCCTGCCGCTCATGCCGGGGTGCGCCGCACTGTCCATCGGCATCACCTGGAGCGTGACACTGCTCAACCTCCCCACCTCCAGCAGGCGTTCGAATTGCTGTCGCCGGACCATTGTGCCTCCGACCTTCCGCCGAAGCGTCCCCTCTTCCAGGACGAAGCTCAGCGCGGGTGCGGGAGACCTCTCGTAGACGGCCTGCCGAGCGACGCGGGCGGCGACCAGGCGCTCCAGATCCTCCGGGGTGTAGGCGGGCTGCCACGACCCAAGCAGCGCCCTGGCGTATTCCGGGGTCTGCAACAGACCCGCGACGTTGCTGTTCTCGTACACCCCGATCTCGACCGCCCGCGCCTCCATCTGCGCCAGATCCCGCACCTTCTTGGGATAGCGGACCTTGGCCACGTCCTCCCGCATCGCCGCGAGCAGCCCGCCCGCCCCGAGCACCTCGTCCGCCCGCTCCAGGTACTCCGGCCTGGGGATCCGCTTCCCGCCCTCGATCTTGTAGACGAGATCCTCGCCGTACCCCACGGCCCGGCCGAAGTCGCCTGCCCGCATCCCCACGGCCTCGCGCCGCAGCTTCAACTGCCGCCCCACCGTGGCGATCACCGCCACGCCCCACTCGTCGTCCGGGTCGACCTCCCACCCCGGCTCGTCAGCCTCGGTCCTGAGCTGCCGAACCTCGCCGTCCACCGACATGCGCGCCCCTCCGTCGTACTGCCCCGTACCAGCCACGCCCTACCCGTGAACGACGCCCCGACAAGCCTGGACACGCCCGGACAGATCCCACCCGGCCCACTCCCGCATCCACCGAAACCTGACGCCTCAAGCTCCGGTCCCACCTGCGACCCCTATGAACTACTCACTGGAGAGAAAGAACCCCACCAAGCCCCACCCCTCCCTCCCGTCGGGCCAGGTCACCCCCGCGAGTGAATATGCCCAACTGGGCTGGATATGCCACCGGTTGCCTGCTCCACTCTCAGCGACAGCAGCACACCGCAGACACCCCGGACATGCGACGGCCCCCGCCGGGACTGGCATCCCAATGCGAGGGCCTGACCACCGAAGAAGATCAAGGCTTCTCGATGGATACCGAAAACCCTAGTGCCCCCCTGCGCGCCCAGTCCCGTATCCCGCGCAAAAATCACCCCGCCGAAAAGCCGTTCGCCGGCGTCACCCACGACCACGTCCGCCACACCGAGAACTTCACGGTGGTCGGCAACGACCTGGTGCAGCACCCGGAGCTGTCGGGGCTCGCCATCGGACTGGCCTGCTACATCCAGTCCGTGCGGCCGGGCACCGCCGTCGACATCAAGACCCTTGCCGCCCGCTTCCCCGAAGGCCCCACGCGCATCGCCGCCGCGCTGAACGAACTCGAAGCCCACGGCTACCTGATCCGCAGCAGGGAGCGCACGGCCACCGGCCGCATCGTCACCCGCACCGTCTCCTGCAACAGGCCCGGCCACCGCAGCGCCACGCGGGACACGGCACCGCGCAGGCCCGCCCGGCGACGCACGGACCCCGACGAGGCCACGCCACGCAAGCGCCTCCCCGCCGTCCCGCAGCCCTCGTGCACCGCTCCCGCCCTCCTCCAGGCGGCGGCCGAAGTCCTCACCGGCCTGCGCCGCCGCGACCCCCGCCTCCTGCTGTCCGCCACGGACGCCGAACACCTGGCCCCGGGCGTCGCCGCCTGGCTCGAACGCGAGGTCACCCCGACCGCCGTACGCCACGCCCTGACCGCGAACCTGCCGGACGACGACCTGATCCGCCCGGCCGCCCTCCTCGCCCACCGCCTGACCGCCCGGTTGCCGCCCCCACCGCCGTTCAGGCCACCGGCCTCACCGGCCCACGAGCCCCGCCACCCACTCCAGACCTGCGACGCCTGCGACCGCGCCTTCCGGGCGCCCGAACCGGGCAGGTGCCGCGACTGCCGATCCGAGGTGCCCCCCGGAGGCCGCCTAGCATGAGAGCGACGATCCTTGCCCCTGGGCACAGACGACGAGGAGCGAGCGCCATGACCATCGCCCCGGACGACGCACGGCAGGGTGCATCCCACCTGTACAGGGTCATGCGCGACTTCGTGGAGTCCACGGACGGCACGCTCCCCGGCAAGTTCGAGATCACCAAAGAAGGAATCGTCCTCGACATGATGTCGCCCGTGCGGCCACACGAGCTCACCGCGCTCCGGCTCCGCAAACGCCTGGAGAAGGTCATGCCCGAGGAGATCGTGGCGCACACCGGCGAGCCCGACGTCGAGATGGAGCCGGAGGGGATCCTGCGCCGCCCCGACATCATGGTCATCGCCGAGGCGGACATGGAAGGAGAGGGGCCGTTCGACCCGCGTACGATCATCGCCGCCGTCGAGATCGTCTCCCGCTCCAATCCGGACAACGACTGGGTCACCAAGCTGCGCGACTACCCTCTGATCGGCATCCCGGTCTACGCGATCTTCGACCCCCGCACCGCGACCGGCGCCGTGCTCAGCGACATCCACGCCACTCCCGGCGGCCCCCGCTACGCCACCCGCAAGGATTTCGTCTACGGCGAGGACGTCACCATCGCCGAGTGGGCCATCTCGACCCACGACCTGCCGGTCTACCGCGACGAGGATCAGGCGTGACGACAGCGAAGGGCCCGGAACCGGCACACGGTTCCGGGCCCTTCGCCGGTAAGACTGTCGCCGCCTACTTCGGCTGCGGCTTGCGCACCGAAAGGTGCAGCTCCCTCAGCCGGGACTCGTCCAGCTCCGTCGGCGCGCCCATCATCAGGTCCTGGGCGTTGCCGTTGAGCGGGAAGGCGATGGTCTCGCGGATGTTGGGCTCGTCGGCCAGCAGCATCACGATGCGGTCGACGCCCGGGGCGATGCCGCCGTGCGGCGGGGCGCCGAAGCGGAAGGCGCGCAGCATGCCGGCGAACTCGCGCTCGACGGTCTCCGCGTCGTAGCCCGCGATCCCGAAGGCCTTGAGCATGATCTCCGGCTCGTGGTTCCGGATCGCGCCCGAGGACAGCTCCACGCCGTTGCAGACGATGTCGTACTGCCAGGCCAGGATGTCCAGCGGGTCCTGGTTCTCCAGCGCGTCCATGCCGCCCTGCGGCATCGAGAAGGGGTTGTGGGAGAAGTCGATCTTCCCCGTCTCCTCGTCCTTCTCGTACATCGGGAAGTCGACGATCCAGCAGAACCGGAAGACGTTCTCCTCGAAGTGCCCGGCGCGCTTGGCGGCCTCGACCCGCACCGCGCCCATGATCTTGGAGACCTCGTCGAACTCGCCAGCGCCGAAGAACACCGCGTGCCCGGCGGCCAGCGAGAGGCGCTTGGTCAGCTCGGCGACGTTCGCCTCGGTGAGGAACTTGGCGATCGGGCCGGTCAGCGAGCCGTCCTCGGCGACGCGGACCCAGGCCAGGCCCTTGGCGCCCTGCTCCACCGCGTAGTCGCCGAGCTGGTCGAAGAACTTGCGCGGCTGGCCGGAGACGTCCGGCACCGGCAGTGCGCGGACGTGCTTGCCGGCGAAGGCCTTGAACTCCGAGCCCTCGAAGACATCGGTGATGTCGACCAGCTCCAGCTGGGCCCGCAGGTCCGGCTTGTCGGAGCCGTACTTCAGCATCGCCTCGCGGAACGGGATGCGCGGGAACGGCGAGGTCACGTGCCGGCCGTTGCCGAACTCCTCGAACAGCTCCGTCATCAGCTGCTCGATCGGACGGAAGACGTCCTCCTGCTCGACGAAGCTCATCTCGACGTCGAGCTGGTAGAACTCGCCCGGCGAGCGGTCCGCGCGGGCGTCCTCGTCACGGAAGCAGGGCGCGATCTGGAAGTACCGGTCGAAGCCGGAGATCATCAGCAGCTGCTTGAACTGCTGCGGCGCCTGGGGCAGGGCGTAGAACCGGCCCGCGTGGAGGCGGGACGGGACGACGAAGTCGCGGGCGCCCTCGGGGGAGGTCGCGGTGAGGATCGGCGTCGCCATCTCGTTGAAGCCGAGGGCCACCATCTTGCTGCGGATCGAGGAGATGACCGACGTGCGCAGCATGATGTTGCGGTGCATGCGCTCGCGCCGCAGGTCGAGGAAGCGGTACTCCAGCCGCCGCTCCTCGTTGACCCCGTCCTCGGTGTTGATCGTGAAGGGCAGCGGCTGCGCGGCGCCGAGCAGCTCGACCTCGCCCACCTCGACCTCGACCTCGCCGGTGGGCAGGTCGGGGTTGATGTTGTCGGCACCGCGGGAGACGACCTTGCCGTCGACCCGAACGGTCGATTCCTTGGTCAGCTTGTCCAGGGCTTCGTACGCCTCGGTGCCCGGACGGGCGACGAGCTGCGTGATGCCGTGGTGATCGCGCAGATCGATGAAGAGGATGCCGCCCAGGTCGCGCCGATTGTGCAGCCAGCCACTCAGCCGGACGTCGGTACCGACGTCAGAGGAGCGGAGCTCGCCGCAGGTGTGGGACCTGTACCGATGCATCGTCGTTCATCCAGCCTTCGCGGATCGGGGATGGTGTTTCGCGTTTCACGTGAAACAACCCCAGCGTACCGGGCACCCAAGGCTGCCCTCCTCCCCTTTGACCGCCGGGGCCCCGCCGCGAGCGGTGGCAGCCTGCGAACACCTCTTCTTACAGTGGGCCCATGCGCACTGGTGAGCCCCTGCCCGACGTGGGGGACGTCCTGGCCGCCCTGGCGACCGGTCTGTGGCACTGGGACACCGCCACGGGTGAGGTCACGGTGGACGCGGAGGCCGCCCGCCTGCTGGGGCTGCCCCCGGAACGGGCGTGCCTCACCGAGGCACAGGTACGGGCCCGGCTGCATCCGGTCGACTGGAACGAGATCACCGGCGTGGTCCAGCTCGCCGTCGCGGAGGGCACCCTCGCCGAGGTCCGGATCCGGATCATGGACGAGCGGGGCCATGTCGTCCGCGTGGTCCGCAGCCGCTCCAAGCCCTCCTTCGACCCCCTGCGCAAGGCGTACGAGCTGACCGGCACCCTCCAGGAGGTCACCGAGCCCACCCCGGGCACCCCCGCCGGGCGCAGCGCGGTCACCGGCGACTGGCGCCGCTCGCGCGAGGCCTTCCTGCTGGACGCGGGAAGGGCCCTGGCCGAGGCGCGCTCCACGGAGGAGGTGCTGCGGGTCGCCGCGGCCCTGTCGATGCCGGGGTTCTCGCCGGACGGCCTCGCGGTCTTCGGGGTCTCCGGCGACCGCCTCACCGTCATCGGCCACCACGGGCAGCCCGAGAACGAGGTCAACCCGTTCGTGGACATGTCCCTGGACACCGACTACCCGGCCGCCGAGGTGGCCCGCACCGGCCGCGCCGTCTACCTCTCCTCCCCCCAGCAGTACCGGTCCCGCTACCCCATGACCTGGCCGCTCGCCGAGCGCCTCGGCCGCCGCTCCTGGGCCTACCTGCCGCTGACCGTGGCCGGCCGCACCATGGGCGCCTGGCTGGCGGCCTTCGCGTACCCGGTCACGTTCACCCCGGACGAGCGGTCCGTGCTGACCACCGTGGCGCGGATGCTGGCGCAGGCCCTGTCCCGGGCGGGCGCCGCCGAGACCCAGCGGGAGCTGACCGACGGGGTCCAGCGCGCCATGCTGCCCGTGCTGGGCCCGGAGATCCCCGGCATGGACATCGCCGCCCGCTACGTCCCCACCGGCGGCGGACTCCAGGTCGGCGGCGACTGGTACGACATGATCCCGCTGCCCGGCGAGCGCTTCGCCATCGTCATCGGCGACGTCCAGGGACACGACGTACGGGCGGCCGCGCTGATGGGCCAGCTGCGCATCGCGCTGCGCGCCTACGCCTCCGAGGGCCACCGCCCGGACGCGGTGCTCTCCCGCGCCTCGCACTTCTTCCACGGCCTGACCCAGTCCGACCAGGACCCCGGCGACCTGCGCTTCGCGACCTGCTACTACGCCGAGGTCGACCCCGCGACCGGCACCGTGGAGAGCGCCCGCGCCGGGCATCTGGACCCGGTCGTGCGCATGGCGGACGGGACGGCGCTGATCCTTGCCACGGCGGGCGGGCTCCCCCTCGGCATCGACCCGGACACCGACTACCCGACCACCCGGCTCGCCCTGGAGCCGGGGGACACCCTGATGCTGTGCACGGACGGCCTGGTGGAGACCGGCGGCCACGACCTGCAGACCGGCTGGCACCGCCTCCGGGTGGTCCTGGAGGACCACGAGGGCGGCCTGGAGGACCTCGCCGACGCCCTGGTCCAGGCCGTGCACGGCCCCTCCTCGCACCACACCACCGGTCCGCTGGCCGACCGGCGGGAGGACGACATCGCCCTGCTGCTGCTGTGCCGGCAGGGCGAGGGCTGCGGCTGCGGCGACAGCACCGTGGCCCGGCCGACGGTGCGCCGCACCATGCTCTCGGTCGCGCAGGCCGAGCCCGCCCGGATCGCCACCGCCCGGCAGCACCTGCGCGACCTGCTGCACGACTGGCCCGACGACGACCAGCGGGACGCCGCGGTGCTCCTGCTCTCCGAGATGCTGACCAACGTCCTGGTGCACACCGACACCGACGCCCTGCTGGTCGCCGAAGTGGCCGGCGAGCCCGGCGAACGGCGGATCCGGGTGGAGGTCACCGACAACGGCGACGACCTGCCGCACAAGCGGCGGCCGGGGGAGATGGCCTCCTCGGGCCGCGGCCTGATGCTGATCGAGCTGCTCGCCGACGCCTGGGGCGTCGCCCCGCGCGGCAAGGGCAAGAGCATCTGGTACGAGGTCTACGAGTCCGCGGACCCGGAGGACGGTCCCGCCGACGGCTCGGCGGCGGCGTAGCGCTTCTGCAGCTCGTGGACGATTCCGAACGCCGCCGCGGTCAGCGGTACGGCGAGGAGCAGCCCGAGGATGCCGGCCACCGACGCCCCCGCGGTCAGCGCGAGCAGCACGACCGCCGGGTGCATCTGGACGGTCCGGCTCTGGATCATCGGCTGGAGGACGTGCCCTTCGAGGACCTGCACGGCCAGGACCACCCCGAGGGCCCAGAGCGCGATGACGAACCCCCGGTCCGCCAGGGCGACCAGCACGGCGACGGTGCCGGAGATGAACGCCCCCAGATACGGGATGTAGGCGCCGACGAAGACCAGCGCGCCGAGCCCCACCGCGCCGGGGACGCGCAGGATCAGCAGCCCGACGGTGATGCAGAGCGCGTCGATGAGGGCGATGAGGGTGGTGCCGCGCATGAAACCCTCGACGGCCCCGAAGGCGCGCCGGCCCATCGCCTCGACGGTGTCGGCGGCGCCGGGCGGGGCGAGGGCGCGCACGGTGCCGACGGCCCGGTCGGAGTCGCGCAGGAAGAAGAAGACCAGCAGCAGGGCGAGTACGGCCATGGCCAGCATCTCGCCGACGACGCTGAGCCCGGTGACCACACCGGAGGCGGCCGTCCCGCCGAACTTGCCCAGCAGGTCACGTGCGTTGGACGCCAGGTCGTCCAGCGAGGTCCCGGCCGCCCCGAAGTGGTCGGCGATGCCCCGGGCCGCGTCCCGGACGGAGGCGACGATCTGGTCGCCGGTCTCGATGAGCGCGGACACCACGATGTACATGGCGCCGCCGACCACGGCGACGACGGCGACGCAGGTCAGCCCGGCCGCCAGCGAGCGCTGCACGTGCGCCTTGACCAGCCGTCGGTGCAGCGGTCTGAGCAGCGCGGTGCCGAGCAGCGCGAGCAGCGCCGGCGTCACCGCGGTGCGCAGCTCGACGCAGAGCCGGATCGCGACGTAGGCGACACCGCTGGCGAGCAGGATGACGGCGCACCAGGCGGCGAGCCGACGGACCGGGCCGGGAAGCAGCTGCACGTCCCCAGCCGATCACGCCCCGGGCGGGGTGTCCTGCGCGGACGGCCCGCCCGGGTGACACGGCGTCAGGACCGGCCGCTCTCAGACCGCGGCGCCCGCCGGCCGAAGCCGCTCGTACACGGTCAGACGCCGTCCGCGGACCTGCTCGTCCCCCGCCACGGTGAAGTACTCCTCCAGCACCGCGGTCTTCGCCTTGTCCCGCTCCGCCGAGAGCGGGCGGGCCACGCCGGGCGCGTCGGTGATCAACAGGATGCGCCGCTGCGCGAGCATCGCGGACCGTATGCCGGCCGGGTCGGCCTCCTCGCCCTTCAACGTCCGGGACTCCACGGGCGTCTTTCGCAGCGCGACGTCCCGCAGTCCCGCGAAGGCGTCGGGGGAGACCAGCGCGGTGTCGCGGCGGGCCGCCGGTATGAAGACCACCGCGTCGCCGGGCCGCTTCACCCTGCGTACGTCCGCCGCCGCCGCGAGGACGTCGTCGACCCGGCTGGCCGGGGACCGCTTGGCCAGCGCCTGCGGCAGCAGCGCGACCACGGCGGCGGTGACCACCACCGGCACGAGCCACGACGACGCTCTGGGGAACCGCGACCCGAGGGCCGCGGTGGCGACGCTCAGACCCGCCCCGATCAGCAGGGCCAGACCGAGCATGCTGAACAGGACGTAGCGGTCCAGGAACAGGGGACGGACCAGGGAGAGCGCGGCCAGGGCGAGTTGCGGCACCGCCAGCAGCGGCAGTCCGACGGCCGCCACCGACAGCCGTCCCGCCCTCTGCCGGCTCAGCAGGGCGCAGAGAGCGCCGATCGCCAGCAGGACGGCGGGGCCGATCATCATGTGCCAGGTCAGCGGCGGTATCCAGGAGACCTGGCCGGACTGCCGCCGGCTGAAGAGGATCAACGGCAGAACACCGGCCACGGCGACCGCCGAGGCCGCCGCCCAGCGTCTGAGGACGGCCTGCGTCGCCCGCGCCCACACCAGCGTCGCCGCGTGCGCGGGCAGGATCAGCAGCGACAGCCAGTTCAGCAGCCCGCACACCAGGAGCGCGGCGGCGTAGGCCGCCCAGTGCGGTGTCCGGCCGCGGCCCTGGAGCAGGGTCACCAGCAGCAGCGTCGAGAGGCCCGCTCCGGCCGTGATCAGCGCGTACGGGCGGCCCTCCTGCAGATAGAACTGCACGGCCGGGACCAGCCCCAGCGCCAGCCCGCCGACCAGGCCCGCCCGGACTCCGGCCAGCCGGTGCCCGATGACCGTCACACAGGCGGCCGCCACCGCCATGGCCAGCACGGAGGGCAGCCGCAGGGTCGTCGTGCCGGGCCCGAAGCACGTGAAGAGGCCGTGCATCAGCAGGTAGTAGAGACCGTGCACGACGTCGACCCGGCCCAGCATGTGCCCTATGTCGGCGGCCGACCGGAGGGCCACCTGCCAGGTCGCGGCCTCGTCCCGCCACACGCTGTCCTGCCGGGAGAGTCCCCACAGCCCGAGGGCGAGGGTCCACACGACCGGGATCGACCAGAGCGGCGGGCGCCGTCGGAGGAAGGCGACGGCGGCGGCTTTCAGGGGATTCATGACGCAGCGGACCGTTCAGCACCCCGAAGGTGGTGGTGCGCGTTCTCGTGGACGGCGAAGACGGAGTCGCACCGGTCACGGACACGGTCGTCGTGCGTGGCGATGACCACGGCGCATCCCGCGTCGCTCATTTCGCGGAGAACGTCGATGACGACGTCGGCGTTGGCGTGGTCGAGGGCGCCGGTCGGCTCGTCGGCCAGCACCAGGGAGGGTTCCTTGACGATGAGCCGGGCGAGCGCCACCCGCTGCTGTTCCCCGCCGCTGAGCCGGTGGACCTTCTCCTGCTCCCGGCCCGCCAGGCCGACGCGGTCCAGGGCGCCCGCGACACCGACGCCGGTGTGGGCCCGCCGGCCCCGCCGCTTCGTGCGCGCGACCTCCAGGTTGTCGGCGACGGTGGCGTTGTCGATCAGGGCGTAGTTCTGGAAGAGGTAGCCGAGGACGTCGCGGCGGAAGCGCCGGGCCTCCTGCCTGCCGAAGCGGGTGATGTCGACGCCGTCGTGGAGTATTCCGCCCGCGGTCGGCCGGTCGAGGAGGCCGAGGCAGTTGAGGAGGGTCGACTTGCCCGATCCGCTGGGGCCGGCGAGGGCCAGCATGCGGCCGCGGTCGATGTCGACGGTGACGTCGGACCACAGGGTGCGGCTGCCGAAGGTCTTCGCCAGTTTCACGATCTCGATCACAAAGGTGCTCCTGCCGGGTGGGGGGTTCTCGTCCGCGAGAGGCTCATGAGTCGGCCGCCCCCTCCTTGACGACGCGGCGGTGGAAGACGCCGAGTGCGATGAGCACGGCGCACACCTGGACGGCGACGAGACCGGCGATGGCGGCGAGGTCCGACGTGGTCGTCTCGACCGCCGGGAACGGAGCGGGGATGCCGCGGTCGGTGAACTCCGCCAGTTCCTGGTTCTGCCGCCAGGCCTGGACGGGAACCCAGCAGGCGAGGAACACGGCCAGAACCCCCTCCGAGGCGAGGACGAGCCGGTGGTTCGCCGTGAATCGCCAGCCGCTGACGTGCCGGGCGAAAACGGTCTGGGCACGTCGGCGCGCGTGGATCATGCAGACACCGACGCCGGTGATGACCAGGACGGCCACCGCCGCGGCGAGATTGAAGAGCTGCAGCCTGAATTCGTGCACCGCGTCCCGCAGTTTCAGCGCGGCGCTCTGTCCGACCGGACGCACGGAGGTGACGTAGGTCCCCAGTCCGTTCGGGTCCGCCGTGATCGCGCCCAGGGCGTCCTCCGGGTCGGGGAAGACGATGCCTTCCTGACTGGCGAACGCGGTGTAGGTGTCGTCGGAGAGGATCCGGGAGCCGTTGGGCACCACGACGAGAACCGGGTCGCGCACCAGGGACCGGTCGTCGTCCGGGCGGTGGGCCGTGTTGGGGCTCAGAGCGCCGGAGTTGTAGCCGAACAGGCGCTGACCGTCCTTCGCCCGCAGCGACGTCACCTCGAGCCCGCGCCGGACCTCGGGTGCGAGCCGCCCGAACATGTCGGGGAGCCCGGCGCGGATGTCCGCGGTGTGGCCGGCGAGGGAGTCGGGGACGATGAGCCGCACGCCGTGGGCGTCCGGGCCCCTCCCGTCCGGGGGCCGTGCCGAGTACCGGCGTCCGGCCGGGTCGAGGACCGGCTGCCGGGCGAGGAAGGTCTCGTTGACGACGAGCATCTCGCCCGGTGGGAGACGGACTTCGGAGGAGGCGTCCCGGAGGTCCCGGCGCCCGGCGACGACGATCTCGCCCGCGGTGTCGGACCGGCGCAGCCACCCGCCGACCTGGGCGATGACCTTCCTCTGCTCACCCACCAGGCTGCCGTTGAGGCGGATGGCGACGGCGTCGCCCGCCCGGGCGTAGGCGCTCCGGGTGTCCTGCCGCGCCATGACGTGCTGCCCGGCCAGGGCCACGTCCATGGCGACGGCGAGAGCGAGGAGCAGCGCCGGGACACGCACCAGGTAGGTGGCGACGAGCGCCGCCCGCCCCGGCAGTTCGCCCTTGAGGGCGCGTGGCAGCGCCACCTTGGAGATCAGGACGAGGGCGGCCGCGTGGGTGGCCAGGACCAGGAGAACCAGCGGTCCGGCCAGGGCGACGGCCACCGACGCGAACAGCCCCAGCCAGGCGAGACCGTTGTAGTAGCCGAGGAAGGCGAGTGTCACGGCCGCCACCGCGCAGACGGCGGCCGCCCAGAACCCCGCCAGTTGCCGGAGGTCACGCGCGAGGACGTCCCGGAGGGAATTGCCCTGGAGGCGCAGCACCCCGTACGCCTTGGCACTCAGCAGTACGCTCGCGCCGGTCGTCGCCGCCGCGGCGAGAGCCACGACCCAGAAGGTCCAGAAGAGGTCGTCGCCCGAGAAGAACAGGGCCAGTTCACCGGCCGAGAGCGGGTGCTGCACGCTCGCGCGCAGTCCGAGCCCGCTGAACTCGGCCACCAACGCGTCAGCGGCCTCGGACGGTCCGAACACGTAGTAGAAGCCTCGCGGATCCCGCTGCCCGATCTCGGCGAGGGGATGCACTCGCGTCTCGACGTGGGCGCTGAAGCCCGGGTACGCGTCACGCAGCCACGAAGCGGCGTCGGAACGCGGGGCGCCCGACGTCAGATAAAGGTGCCGAATTCCGTCGGGATTCCGGATGTCGGGGGCCTCACGAGCCACCGAGACCTCGTGTTCTTCCGAGAACTCGGCGATCTCGCGGCCCACCCGGGCACCGCTCACGGAATCGTCGGACTCGAACACCCAGACCTGGGCCGAATTTCCCAGTACCAGTTGCTCGTCCAGCCCCCGCACGAAGAGAAAGGCCATCATCGCGGAGGTGGCCAGCACGGCGGCATGGACGTATTTGATACCTCGGTGCAGCATCGGTCACCTGGGTCCGGGTATTCGATCAGTGAGCGGTGGCGTACGGCGGAATGTCAGCAGGACGCGTCGTAATGGGCACTGTTGGGGTGGATGCTCGACTTCTCCACCGAGGCCTTGGACCACTTCTTGTTGGCGGTGCAGCCGCTGTACGCCCAGCTCCTTCCGTGAACGGAGGAAGCGTGGTAATTGACGCTGTGGTAGAAGTTCGAGTAGGCGTAGTTCGCGCCCACGTCGTAGCTCCACCGGCCGCCACTGACGTCGACCGACTTGGCCAGCGCGGGGGTGGCGACGGCCATGACGATGGCACCGGCGGCGGCTGCGGCCTTGAGTCCGTTCTTCATACGCATGTGTCACTCACTTTCGTTCTTGCCTGCTGAAACGGGCATAGGTGTGCCTTGACGGGCATGGGTGTGCCCGGAGGGATGGGTGTGCCCTGACGGGCGGAAGAAGAGACCGGCCGGCCTCGGGTCAGAGCTGCTTGACCGACTTCTGGGTGCAGTGATTGGCGCGATAGCCGCGGGGCATCTGGTCGTTGGCGTTCTTCTTGGCCGCCTTCTTGGCGTCCGACGCCGTCTTTCCGGTGCCGTGCCCCTGCACGAACCCATGGGCGGTGTCATCCGAAATGCGCTTCTTGGTGCACTGGAAGTGCGCCGTCCAGCCCCGCGCCGCTTCGGCGGGAGCGGCGACGCTCAGTGGAATCACGACCGCCATGGCAGTGGTGAGGAGTGGGCCGATGACAAGCATTTTGCGCACGAGTGTTGATCCCCCTTGAATGTGTGGGGGCACACCGAATCCCGCCTTGGCCCGAAGGCCAATGCGGGATGTGAGTCTTGCTCTCGCCCCCGTGAAAGCCACTCGTCCCCGGTGGTCGGCCGGGTGAGTGGACGTGCCAGAAGTTACGCGGCGGGGACGGAGTTTATCCAGTCAATACGGAGTGACCATGATCACTGCACATTGATGGAACGCGCAGGACACCCGCTCCGGATGGCTCGCGCCACTTCGTCTCCGCTAACCTCCACACCCATGAAGCAGCGGCAGCAGAAGAAACTTTCCCGCCACCTCTTCGAAGCGATACTGCTGGGGGACGCCGCTCGTGTGCGGACGGTGCTGCGGGCCGGTGCCGACCCCGAGCGGGGCGACGGCGAGGGCACGCTCCCCCTGTACGAGGCGGCGGTGAGCGGCAGGACCGAGATCGTGCGGCTGCTGCTGGAGGCGGGCGCCTCTCCCGACACCGAGAGCAGCGGAGTCGGCGCGGAGGGCACCCCGTTGTGCGCGGCGGCGTGCTGGGGGCACGCGGAAACCGTGCGGGAACTGTTGGCGCACGGCGCCGATCCGGGGCTCCGGGAGGACCACGGAGCCGGCCGCTCCCCCCTGGACTGGGCGAACGACGGCCCCCACCCGGAGACCGCCGCGCTCCTGATCGCGGCGGGGGCGGCGCCCCGCACTAAAACCGTGTAGCAACCGCCCCCGGCCGGGCGCCGTCGGCGCCGGAGGACCTACAGACCGTCCTCGGTCATCCCGTGCACCGCCGGGACCGTCCCCAGCCGGCCCTTCTGGAAGTCCTCGAAGGCCTGCTGGAGCTCGTCGCGCGTGTTCATCACGAACGGCCCGTAGTGCGCCATCGGCTCCCGGATCGGCCGCCCGCCGAGCAGCACGACCTCCAGGTCCGGGGTGTGCGCGTCCTGCTTCTCGTCCGCCCGGACGGTCAGCGAACCGCCCGCCCCGAAGACCGCGGTCTGCCCGAGGCGCACCGGCCGCCGCTCGGCGCCCACGGAGCCGCGTCCCGCCAGCACGTAGGCCAGGCCGTTGAACTCCTCCCGCCAGGGCAGGGTGACCTCGGCGCCCGGGGCGAGCGTGGCGTGGACCATGGTGATCGGCGTGTGCGTGATCCCGGGGCCGTCGTGACCGTCCAGCTCACCGGCGATGACGCGCAGCAGCGCGCCGCCGTCGGGGGAGGTGAGCAGCTGGACGCTGCCACTGCGGATGTCCTGGTACCTCGGGGCCATCATCTTGTCCCGGGCCGGCAGGTTCACCCACAGCTGGAGCCCGTGGAAGAGGCCGCCGGACATCACCAGCTGCTCCGGCGGCGCCTCGATGTGCAGCAGTCCGGAGCCCGCCGTCATCCACTGGGTGTCGCCGTTGGTGATGGTGCCGCCACCGCCCTGGCTGTCCTGGTGGTCGAAGATCCCGTCGATGATGTAGGTGACGGTCTCGAAGCCGCGGTGCGGGTGCCAGGGCGTGCCCTTGGGCTCGCCGGGCGCGTACTCCACCTCGCCCATCTGGTCCATCATGATGAACGGGTCGAGATGGCGGTAGTTGATCCCGGCGAACGCGCGGCGCACCGGGAAGCCCTCCCCCTCGAAACCGCTGGGAGCGGTCGTGACGGTCAGTACGGGGCGTGCGACGGCGTCGGCGGACGCGGATACACGGGGCAGCGTCAACGGGTTCTCGACGGTCACTGCGGGCATGTCGGTACCTCCTCGGGTACGCCCACTTTAGTTGAGCGTTGAACTTCTTGCCACTCCAAACCACGAGAGCCCGGAGGGCATTCCCTCCGGGCTCGCTCCATGGCGGCGACGACGGCCGGCCGCCTGCGAAGCAATGGCGTCTAGCCGTACATCCGGCGCATCGCGAAATCGACCATCTGTTCGACGGCCTTCGCGTCGAAGACCATCCGGTGCTCGCCCTCCATGTCCAGGACGAAGCCGTAGCCGGTCGGCAGCAGGTCGATCACCTCCGCCCCGGTGATCACGAAGTACTTGGACTCCTTGCCCGCGTACCGGCGCAGTTCCTTCAGGCCGGTGAACATCGGGATCACCGGCTGCTGGGTGTTGTGCAGCGCGAGGAACCCGGGGTTGTCGCCGCGCGGGCAGTAGACCTTCGAGGTGGCGAAGATCTGCTGGAAGTCCTCGGCGGACATCTGACCGGTGGTGAAGGCGCGCACCGCGTCCGCGAGCGAGGGCGGGGACGGCTCGGGGTACAGCGGCGGCTGCTGCCCGTATCCGCCGGCCATCGGCTGCTGCGGCGGCGGGGCGTACTGCTGCTGCTGAGGACCCGCGGTCTGGTCGTAGCCGTACATGCCGCAAAGAGTAACGAGTAACGAGTCACAGATGGCCCGCTCGGGGTTGCTTCTTATTACCGACGGGTAGCATCATCGGTAGCAGGCTGAGCTACTGCTTGGTACGCGCAGTCGGTATGTGTACAGATGCGAGGAGTCAGTGCCTCGCCGATCTCTCAACGGAGCCGTCGCCATGGGGCACTACAAGCCGAATCTCCGGGACATCGAGTTCAACCTCTTCGAGGTGCTCGGCCGTGACAAGGTTTACGGCACCGGCCCGTTCGCGGAGATGGACACGGACACCGCCAAGAGCGTCCTGGAGGAGCTGACGCGCCTCTCGGAGAACGAGCTGGCCGAGTCCTTCGCCGACGCCGACCGCAACCCGCCGGTCTTCGACCCGGAGACCAACACCGCGCCGGTCCCGGCGTCCTTCAAGAAGAGCTACCAGGCCTTCATGGACTCCGAGTACTGGCGCCTGGGCCTGCCCGAGGAGATCGGCGGCACCACCGCGCCGCGCTCCCTGATCTGGGCCTACGCGGAGCTGATCCTCGGCGCCAACCCGGCCGTGTGGATGTACTCCTCCGGCCCGGCGTTCGCCGGCATCCTCTTCGAGGAGGGCAACGAGGTGCAGAAGCACATCGCCTCGTTCGCCGTCGAGAAGCAGTGGGGCTCCACCATGGTGCTCACCGAGCCGGACGCCGGCTCGGACGTCGGCGCCGGCCGCACCAAGGCGGTCCAGCAGGAGGACGGCTCCTGGCACATCGAGGGCGTGAAGCGCTTCATCACGTCCGGCGAGCACGACATGTCGGAGAACATCCTCCACTACGTCCTCGCCCGCCCCGAGGGCGCGGGCCCCGGCACCAAGGGCCTGTCCCTCTTCCTCGTCCCGAAGTACGAGTTCGACTTCGAGACCGGCGAGCTGGGCGAGCGCAACGGCGTCTACGCCACCAACGTCGAGCACAAGATGGGCCTGAAGGCCTCCAACACCTGCGAGATGACCTTCGGCGACCGCCACCCCGCCAAGGGCTGGCTGATCGGCGACAAGCACGACGGCATCCGCCAGATGTTCCGGATCATCGAGTTCGCCCGCATGATGGTCGGCACGAAGGCGATCTCCACCCTGTCGACGGGCTACCTGAACGCGCTGGAGTACGCCAAGGAGCGCGTCCAGGGCCCCGACCTGGCCAACTTCATGGACAAGTCGGCCCCCAAGGTCACCGTCACGCACCACCCGGACGTCCGCCGCTCGCTCATGACGCAGAAGGCGTACGCCGAGGGCATGCGCGCGCTGGTGATGTACACCGCGTCCGTGCAGGACGAGATCCAGGTCAAGGAGGCGAACGGCGAGGACGCCTCGACCGAGCACGCCCTCAACGACCTGCTCCTGCCGATCGTCAAGGGCTACGGCTCGGAGAAGGCCTACGAGCAGCTCGCGCAGTCGCTCCAGACCTTCGGCGGCTCCGGGTTCCTCCAGGAGTACCCGATCGAGCAGTACATCCGCGACGCCAAGATCGACACCCTGTACGAGGGCACCACGGCGATCCAGGGCCAGGACTACTTCTTCCGGAAGATCGTCCGCAACCAGGGCGCCGCGCTGAACTCGCTCGCCGAGGACATCAAGAAGTTCCTGGCGCTGGCCACCGGCGGCGAGGAGCTGTCCGGCGCCCGCGAGCACCTGGCCAAGGCGGCCGTCGAGCTGGAGGCCATCGTCGGCCTGATGCTCACCGACCTCGCCGCCACCGAGCAGGACGTCAAGAACATCTACAAGGTCGGGCTGAACACCACCCGCCTGCTGCTCGCCTCCGGCGACGTGGTCGTCGGCTACCTGCTCCTCAAGGGCGCCGCGGTGGCCGCCGAGAAGCTGCCGACCGCCTCCGCCCGGGACAAGGCCTTCTACACCGGCAAGATCGCCGCCGCGAAGTTCTTCGCCGCGAACGTCCTGCCCGGCCTGACCCTGGCCCGCAAGGTCGCCCAGGGCGTCGAGCTGGACCTGATGGAGCTGGACGAGGCCGCCTTCTAGGCACGGGGCCGCCTCCCCGGTCCGACCGGTACCGGGGAGTCCGGTCTCCACACTCCCCACACACCCTCACGAGGGCCCGCTCCCGGCAGACCGGGAGCGGGCCCTCGTACGTCGTTAAGGTGAACCCATGAGCGCACCGTCCCGCTTCGACCGCGGCCACACCGACGACCTGATGTCCTTCCTGGCGGCCAGCCCGACGCCGTACCACGCGGTGGCGACCGCCGCCGAGCGGCTGGAGAAGGCCGGATTCCGGCAGGTCGCCGAGACGGACGCGTGGGAGGGGGCCTCCGGCGGCAGGTACGTGCTGCGCGGCGGCGCGCTCGTGGCCTGGTACGTGCCGGAGGGCGCCGAGCCCCACACCCCCTTCCGCATCGTCGGCGCGCACACCGACTCCCCCAACCTGCGCGTCAAGCCGCGCCCGGACAGCGGGGCGCACGGCTGGCGCCAGGTCGCCGTGGAGGTCTACGGCGGTCCCCTGATGAACTCCTGGCTCGACCGCGACCTGGGCCTGGCCGGCCGGCTCTCGCTGCGCGACGGCTCCACCCGGCTGGTCAACATCGACCGCCCGCTGCTGCGCGTTCCGCAGCTCGCCATCCACATGGACCGCAACGTGTCCGCGGAGGGCCTCAAGCTCGACAAGCAGCGCCACCTCCAGCCCGTCTGGGGCCTCGGCGACTCCGTCCACGACGGCGACCTGATCGCCTTCCTGGAGGAGGAGACGGGTCTGACCCGCGGGGACGTCACCGGCTGGGACCTGATGACCCACTCCGTGGAGGCCCCCGCCTACCTGGGCCGTGACAACGAGCTGGTGGCCGGGCCGCGCATGGACAACCTCCTGTCGGTGCACGCCGGAACGGCCGCCCTGATCGCGGCCGCCGCCTCGGGGTCCGACCTCTCCTGCATCCCCGTACTCGCCGCCTTCGACCACGAGGAGACCGGCTCCCAGTCGGACACCGGCGCCGACGGCCCGCTGCTCGGCAGCGTCCTGGAGCGCTCGGTGTTCGCGCGCGGCGGCTCGTACGAGGACCGGGCGCGCGCCTTCGCCGGCACCGTCTGCCTGTCGTCCGACACGGGCCACGCCGTCCACCCCAACTACGCGGAGCGGCACGACCCGACGCACCACCCGCGCGTCAACGGCGGCCCCCTCCTCAAGGTGAACGTCAACAACCGCTACGCCACCGACGGTTCGGGCCGCGCGGTCTTCGCCGCCGCCTGCGAGAAGGCGGACGTCCCCTTCCAGACCTTCGTCTCCAACAACTCCATGCCGTGCGGCACCACCATCGGCCCGATCACCGCGGCACGGCACGGCATCAGCACCGTGGACATCGGCGTGGCGATCCTGTCGATGCACAGCGCCCGGGAGTTGTGCGGCGCCGACGACCCGCACCTGCTGGCCAACGCGCTGGTGGCGTTCCTCCGCCCGTAGGCCCTGTCGCGAAAACCCGGAACGGCGTTCCACGGCATGCGGGTTGACACCCGGGGTACCCGAACGGAACCGGATCGACCGGAAACCCGGATCCGACCGGCTCTACAGGGAGGCGACACTCATGGGCCTCGGCGGGTGCATCATCCTCATCGCCGTGGGAGCCATCCTCACGTTCGCGACCGACTGGGACATGCAGGGCGTCAACCTCGACCTGGTCGGGGTCATCTTCATGGTGGTCGGCCTGATCGGAGTCGCGACGTTCAGCAGCATCGCCCGGCGCAGGCGCGTCATGGTGCCGCCGACGACCCAGGTCGTCGAGGACCGCTCCCACCAGCCGCGTGACGGCTACAGCAACGGCTACGGCGCCTGACCGGTCGCACACCGCGCGCGGGCGTACTCATCCTGTCGGCCTACCGGCCGCGTTCCGCGGCGCCCGGCGGGGAAGCGGTCCGGACATGAGATTCCTCGTGTACGACCGGCTCCTCGGCATCGGTGACGACTACTGGATCGAGGACGACTCCGGCAACAAGGTGTACCTCGTCGACGGCAAGGCGATGCGGCTGCGGGACACCTGGGAGCTGAAGGACGCCCAGGGACGCGTGCTCATCGACATCCACCAGAAGATGCTCGCCCTGCGCGACACCATGGTGATCGAGCGGGCCGGCGAACCCCTGGCGCGGATCAAGCGGAAACGTCTCTCCCTGCTGCGCAACCACTACCGCGTCGCCCTGGCCGACGGCACCGAGCTGGACGTCAGTGGCAAGATCCTCGACCGGGAGTTCGCCGTCGAGTACGACGGCGAACTGCTGGCCGTCATCTCCCGCCGCCGGCTGACCCTCCGGGACACCTACGGCGTGGACGTCGTACGGGACGACGCGGACCCGGCGCTGCTGATCGCGCTGACCGTGTGCGTGATCCACCTGGCGGAGAAGGAGCGGGAGAAGGACGACGGCGAGGACGACTGAACGAGCGGGCCGGCCGGGGAAAGGGCGGCGGCTACCGCGGGTGCGGGGCCGCCGCCCCCATCACGCGGTCCTTCAGGGCCGGGAACTGCTCCCGGGTCGTCGCCACCTTCGCCGGGTCGAACTCCACCGTGAGGACCTCCTCGCCGGCCCCGGCCTCCGCCAGCACCTCGCCCCAGGGGTCGACCACGATCGAGTGACCGGCCTGCGGAACTCCGGCGTGCGTCCCGGCCGTTCCGCAGGCGAGGACGAACGCCTGGTTCTCCACCGCCCGTGCCTGGGCGAGGAGCGTCCAGTGGGCCCGGCGGCGCTCCGGCCAGCCCGCCGGGATCACGAGCGTCTCGGCCCCGGCGTCGACGAGCGAGCGGAAGAGTTCGGGGAAGCGCAGGTCGTAGCAGGTCGCCAGCCCGAGGCTGGTCTCCGGCAGACGGACCGTCACCGGCTCGCGCCCCGCGCCCATCAGCACGGCCTCGCCCTTGTCGAAGCCGAAGCGGTGGATCTTGCGGTAGGAGGCGGCCAGGTCGCCGGAGGGGGAGAAGACGAGCGAGGTGTTGTACAGCACTCCGTCCGGGCCCCGCTCGGGGACCGAACCCGCGTGCAGCCACACGCCCGTGTCGCTCGCCGCCTTGGCCATCGCCTCGTGCGTGGGGCCGGTCAGCGGCTCGGCCCGCGCCTCGAAGTCGTCGAAGGCGAACGCCCCGGTGGTCCACAGCTCCGGCAGCACCACGAGATCGGCGCCCGCCTGCTCCCGAACCAGAGCCGCCGCGCGCACTCGACGCGCTTCGGGCGTTTCGTCCTCATTCACAGCGATTTGAATCAAAGAGGCGCGCACACTACCACCGTCCTGGCGTTCGAGCCGTCCACACGGGCCTACGATCGTCACACGAAAGCACTGCCGGGGTGCCGCACAGCAGCGTAACTTAACGTCCCAAGACGCCCGCCGACCGCAACCACCGCCTGGCACCGCCGCCACCGCCCGCCCGTGTACCGACCGCCGAGGGGTCCCGTTCCGTGAGTCTGCATCCCACCCTCCAGCCCTACGCCGACGCCTGGACTCACTCCATCGAGGCGATATCCGAGCTGGTCCAGCCGCTTGCGGAAGCAGAGTGGAACCGCCGTACCCCCTGCCCGGGCTGGTCGGTGCGGGACGTCGTCTCCCACGTCCTGGGCCTGGACTCCGAGATGCTCGGCGACCCCCGCCCCATCCACACCCTGCCGCGCGACCTCTTCCACGTCACCAACGACCACCAGCGCTACACGGAGATGCAGGTCGACGTCCGCCGCCACCACACGGCCCCCGAGATGACCTCCGAGCTGGAGTACATGATCATCCGGCGCAACCGCCAGCTGCGGAACGAGTCGCGGGACCCGGGTACGAAGGTGCGCGGCCCGCTCTCCACCGAGCTGACCCTGGAGGAGGCGATGCGCCGGCACGCCTTCGCCGTGTGGGCGCACGAGCAGGACCTGCGCACCGCCCTCGGCCGCCCCGGCAACCTCGACTCCCCGGGCGCGCACGTCGCCCGTGACGTGCTGCTCGACGAGCTGCCGGCCGTCGTCGCCGAACGCGCGGACGCGCCGCGCAGCTCCGCCGTCGTCTTCGACGTGCACGGCCCGGTCGAGTTCCTGCGCACCATCCGCGTCGACATCCAGGGCCGCGGCACGCTGGAGACGGCGCCCGCGCTCGGCCCCGCGGCGACGCTGACCATGGACTGGGAGACGTACTTCCGCCTGGCCTGCGGCCGCGTGAGCCTCCAGGCGTCGGCGGACCGCATCAAGACGGAGGGCGACCCGGACCTGACGGACGCGATCCTGCGCCACTTCACCGTTACCGCGTAGCTGCGGGCAGTCGTGCCGCTGGGGCGGAACGGGTGGGCGCGGCGGCACCCCGTCACGCCGGGGTGCGAACCCACCCCCGCCCCCGCACGCGCCGGGGGACCTACGCGGGAACGTGCACCGTCTCCACCCGACTCGCGACCAACCGCTCGCTCTCCCTCCGAGCCGCCCGCTTCCGCAGCCGAAGAATCTGCGTGATCCCGAGCGCCTGCAACACGAAGACGGAAGAGAACGCGACGGCATAGTCGTCCCCCGTCGCATCCAGCAGCACCCCCACCGCGAACAACGTGGTCATCGACGCCACGAAACCCCCCATGTTCGTGATCCCGGACGCCGTCCCCTGCCGCTCCGGCGGATTCGCCGGACGCGCGAAGTCGAAGCCGATCATCGACGCCGGCCCGCACGCCCCGAGCACCGTGCACAGCACGACCAGCAGCCACATCGGCGCGTGGTCGGCCGGGTAGGCCAGCGTCACCGCCCACAGGACCGACGTCGCACCCACCGTGCCGAGCGCCAGCGGCAGCCGCGCCGCGTGGTGCCGGGCGATGATCTGGCCGTAGACCAGGCCGACGGTCATGTTGGACAGCACGACGAGGGTGAGCAGCGTGCCGGCCGTGGCCTGGGACAGCCCCTGCGCCTCGACCAGGAACGGCATGCCCCACAGCAGCAGGAAGACCATCGCCGGGAACTGGGTGGTGAAGTGCACCCACAGCCCCAGCCTCGTCCCCGGCTCCCGCCAGGACAGCGCGATCTGCCGCCGTACGTACGCGGCCCCCTGATGCGGCATCGGCTCCGGCTCGTGGCCCTCGGGGTGGTCCTTCAGGAAGAGCAGCAGCAGGACGAAGACCACCACACCGGCGAGCGCGCTGCCCGCGAACGCGGCCGTCCAGCCGACGCCGTGCAGCAGCCGGGCGAGGACGAGGGTGGAGACCAGGTTGCCCGCCATGCCGACGAGGCCGGCGAGCTGGGCGACCATCGGCCCCCGGCGGGCGGGGAACCAGCGGGTGCCCAGCCGCAGCACGCTGATGAAGGTCATCGCGTCGCCGCAGCCCAGCAGCGCCCGCGAGGCGAGCGCCGTCCCGTACGACGGTGAGAAGGCGAAGCCGAGCTGCCCGGCCGTGAACAGCACCACGCCGATGCCCAGCACCCGCTTGGTGCCGAGCCGGTCGACCAGCAGGCCGACGGGTATCTGCATACCGGCGTAGACCAGCAGCTGGAGGATGGAGAAGGTGGACAGCGCCGAGGCGTTGACGTGGAACCGGTCGGCGGCGTCGAGACCCGCGACCCCCAGCGACGTACGGAAGATGACGGCGACGAAGTAGACGGCGACGCCGATGCCCCAGACGGCCATCGCACGCCGGCCGCCCGGCGGATCGCCGGGCAGGCCGGGCCCGGCCGAGGCGGCCGTGCTCATCGGACCTCCCCCCGCGCCAGGTTCGAGAACCAGCCCACGTGGCGGCCGACGACGCCGACCGCCGCCTCCGCGTCCCCCGCACGCAGCGCGTCGAGGATCTCCTCGTGCTCGGTGAGGGTCTTGGCGATCCGGTCGGGATGCGAGTACATGACGGCGACGCCCATGCGCAGCTGGCGGTCGCGGAGCTGGTCGTAGAGGCGGGAGAGGATCTCGTTGCCGCCGCTGCGGACGATCTCGGCGTGGAAGCAGCGGTCGGTGACGGAGGCGGCGACGAAGTCCCCGGCGGCGGCCTGCTCCTTCTGCCGGGCGAGGAGTTCCTCCAGCCGTTCGACGAGGCCGGGCGGCGCGGGTACGGCCTTCCTGGCCGCGTGCTCCTCGACCAGCAGCCGGGTCTCCACCACGTCCGCGATCTCCTGGGCGGACACGGGCAGGACCAGGGCGCCCTTCTTCGGGTAGAGCCGGATCAGGCCCTCGGCCTCCAGCCGGAGCAGGGCCTCGCGCACCGGCGTGCGGGAGACGCCCACGGCCTCGGCCAGTTCGCCCTCGGTGAGCAGCGTCCCGCCCTCGTAGTGGCGCTCCAGGACACCCTGCTTGACGTGGGTGTAGACGCGGTCCGCCGCGGGGGGTTGCTTCACTGCCGTGGTCATGCCGACAGGATAGATACAACAGGGACGCAAGACGGGGCCGGTCCAGTATGCGGACTCCCGGTCACCTATCAGGGGGATCCCTCATCCCACCCCTGCCGCAGGGCAACCTTCCGTGCTATTCACGAGTCGCACAGGTGCGGCCCCATCCGCACTGACCACAACACGGCCGCGCCTCTGGGGAATTCACCACAATCGGGGTATTTGACTTGATAAACAGCATTCTGGGCAGCCGCACCCGCAGAGCCGCCGCCGTCACGCTGACCGGCGGCGTCGTCCTCGCGACCGGCGTCCTCGCCTCCGCACCCGCTCAGGCCGCCGAGCCCGAGTGGAAGGCCCACCGCGTGCGCACCGTCGCCGCCCCGGCGCCGTCGATCGCCGCCAAGGGCGGCTTCGTGATGAACGACGCCAACGGCGCCTCGCTGTACACCAAGGCCGCCGACACCAAGCGCTCCACCGGCTCCACGACCAAGATCATGACCGCCAAGGTCGTGCTCGCGCAGCCGAATCTGAACCTGGACGCCAAGGTCACGATCCAGATGGCGTACAGCGACTACATCGTGTCGAAGAACGCCTCCTCCGCCCGTCTGATCGTCGGCGACAAGGTGACGGTCCGGCAGCTGCTCTACGGGCTGATGCTGCCGTCCGGCTGCGACGCGGCGTACGCGCTGGCCGACAAGTTCGGCTCGGGCAGCACGCGGGCGGCCCGGGTGAAGTCGTTCATCGGCAAGATGAACTCCACCGCCAAGAGCCTCGGCCTGAAGAACACGCACTTCGACTCGTTCGACGGCATCGGCAACGGCAAGAACTACTCCACGCCGCGCGACCTGACGAAGCTCGCGAGCAACGCGATGAAGAGCTCGACCTTCCGCACGATCGTCAAGACCAAGAAGTACACGGCGAAGACGGTCACCAAGACGGGCGGCACCCGCACCATGGCGGCCTGGACCAACACCAACACGCTGCTGAGCAGTTACAGCGGCGCGATCGGCGTGAAGACGGGCTCGGGCCCGGAGGCCAAGTACTGCCTGGTCTTCGCGGCGACCCGGAAGGGCAAGACCGTCATCGGCACGGTCCTGACGTCCACGTCGTCCAACCAGCGCGCGACCGACGCCACCAAGCTCATGAACTACGGCTTCGGCAAGCTCTGACCGGACCGGGCCGCGCGTCCCGGGCGGGGACGCGCGGCCCTGTTCGTCCGGCTACGCCCAGCTGATCAACCGCTTCGGCTGCTCCAGGACCGCCGCCACGTCGGCGAGGACCTTGGAGCCCAGTTCGCCGTCGACCAGACGGTGGTCGAAGCTCAGGGCCAGGGTGGTCACCTGACGCGGCTTCACCTTGCCCTTGTGCACCCACGGCTGGAGCTTGATCGCGCCGACCGCGAGGATCGCGGACTCGCCGGGGTTGAGGATCGGTGTGCCCGTGTCGACGCCGAAGACGCCGACGTTGGTGATGGTCACCGTGCCGCCCTGCATGGCGCCGGGGCTGGTCCTGCCCTCCCTCGCCGTCGACACCAGCTCGCCCAGGGACCCCGCCAGCTGCGGGAGCGTCTGGGCGTGGGCGTCCTTGATGTTCGGGACGATCAGGCCCCGCGGGGTCGCGGCGGCGATGCCCAGGTTGACGTAGTGCTTGACCACGATCTCCTGCGCCGCCTCGTCCCAGGAGGCGTTGACGTCCGGGTTGCGCTTGATCGCGACCAGCAGGGCCTTGGCGATCAGGAGGAGCGGGTTCACGCGCAGGCCCGCGTACTCCTTGTCCTGCTTCAGCTCCTCGACCAGCTTCATCGTGCGCGTCACGTCGACCGTCACGAACTCGGTGACGTGCGGCGCGGTGAACGCCGAGCCGACCATCGCCGCCGCCGTCGCCTTGCGGACACCCTTGACCGGGATCCGGGTCTCGCGCGCGGTGTCGTGCGACGCCGGCGCCACCGGTGCCGGGGCGGCCGCCGCGGGGGCCGCCTGCGGCTCCGGCCGGGCCGGTGCGACGGCCGCGTGCACGTCCTCGCGGGTGATGATGCCGTCCGGGCCGGAGGGCACGACGGTCGTCAGGTCGACACCGAGGTCCTTGGCCAGCTTGCGCACCGGCGGCTTGGCCAGCGGGCGCTCGCCGGGGACCGGCGCGACGGCCGGCGCGTGGCCGTTGCCGTGGCCGTTCATCTCGGCCTGGATCGCGGCCGCCGCCGGGGCCTGCCGGTCGTCCGGGGGCTGGGCGCCCTTGCGGGGGCGGCGGCGGGTCGCGGAGGTGGAGACCCCGTACCCGACCAGGACCGGCTGGCGGCCCTCCGGCTTCTTCTCCTCCGCGTCGGCCGGCGCCTCCTCGGCCGCGGCCGGGGCCGCCTCCTGTACGGGGGCCTCGGCCGCCGCGCCGCCCACGGCGACCGCGATGATCGACGTGCCCACGTCGACGGTGGTGCCCTCGGGGAAGTGCAGCTCGCGGACCACGCCGTCGTAGGGGATGGGCAGCTCGACGGCGGCCTTGGCCGTCTCGACCTCGCACACCACCTGCCCGTCGGTGACCGTGTCACCGGGCTGTACGTACCACTTGAGGATCTCGGCCTCGGTGAGCCCCTCACCCACGTCGGGCATCTTGAACTCACGCACGGAGCTGTCCGTCATCGTCGTCACGCTCCCCTCCTCAGTACGCCAGCGAGCGGTCGACGGCATCGAGCACCCGGTCCAGGTCGGGCAGGTACTCCTCCTCCAGACGCGCCGGCGGGTACGGGGCGTGGTAGCCGCCGACCCGGAGCACCGGGGCCTCCAGGTGGTAGAAGCAGCGCTCCGTGATCCGGGCCGCGATCTCCGCGCCCGAGCCCAGGAACACCGGTGCCTCGTGGACCACGACCAGGCGGCGGGTCTTCTCCACCGACGCCTGGATCGTGTCGAAGTCGACCGGGGAGATGGACCGCAGGTCCACCACCTCCAGCGACCTGCCCTCCTCGGCCGCCGCGTCGGCGACCTCCTGGCAGAGCTTCACCATCGGGCCGTACGCGGCCAGCGTGAGGTCGCCGCCCTCGCGCACCACGCGCGCGGTGTGCAGCGGGCCCGGGATGGCCTCGCGGTTGACCTCGGCCTTGTCCCAGTAGCGCCGCTTGGGCTCGAAGTAGATCACCGGGTCGTCGCTCTGGATGGCCTGCTGCATCATCCAGTAGGCGTCCGCCGAATTCGACGGGGAGACCACCTTCAGGCCCGCCACGTGCGCGAACAGCGCCTCGGGGGACTCGGAGTGGTGCTCGACCGCGCCGATGCCGCCGCCGTAGGGGATGCGGATGACGATCGGCATCTTGACCTTGCCCAGCGAGCGTGCGTGCATCTTGGCCAGCTGGGTGACGATCTGGTCGTAGGCCGGGAAGACGAAACCGTCGAACTGGATCTCCACCACCGGCCTGTAGCCGCGCAGGGCCAGGCCGATGGCGGTGCCGACGATGCCGGACTCGGCCAGCGGGGTGTCGATCACCCGGTCCTCGCCGAAGTCCTTCTGGAGGCCGTCGGTCACCCGGAAGACGCCGCCGAGCTTGCCGACGTCCTCGCCCATGATCAGGACCTTGGGGTCCGAGTCCAGTGCGCGGCGCAGCGACTCGTTGATCGCCTTGGCCAGCGCCATCTTTTCCGCTGCCATGTCAGACCCCCTCTGCCTCGGCGAACGACGCCTGGTAGGCGGCGAACTGGGCTCGCTCCTCGTCGACGAGCGCGTGCCCGTCCGCGTACACGTTCTCGAAGATGGCGAACCGGTCCGGGTCCGGCATGGCACGGACCACTTCGCGCACTCGCTTGCCCAACGCCTCGCTCTCCGCCTCCAGTTCCCCGAAGAATCCCTCGTCCGCGTGGTTTGCGGCCTCCAGGAAGCGGCGAAGACGCAGGATCGGGTCCTTCGCCTCCCAGGCGGCACGCTCGTCGTCGTGCCGGTAGCGGGAGGGGTCGTCCGAGGTGGTGTGGGCGCCCATGCGGTACGTGTACGCCTCGATGAGCGCCGGGCCCTCGCCGCGCCGCGCCCGCTCCAGCGCCCAGCGGGTGACCGCGAGGCAGGCCAGCGCGTCGTTGCCGTCGACGCGGACGCCGGGGAAGCCGAAGCCCTGGGCACGCTGGTAGAGCGGCACGCGGGTCTGCTTCTCGTTGGACTCGGAGATCGCCCACTGGTTGTTCTGGCAGAAGAACACCACGGGGGCGTTGTAGACGGCGGCGAAGTTGAACGCCTCGCTGACGTCGCCCTGGCTGGAGGCGCCGTCGCCGAAGTAGGCGATCACGGCCGAGTCCGCGCCGTCCTTGGTGATGCCCATCGCGTAGCCCGTGGCGTGCAGCGCCTGCGAGCCGATCACGATGGTGTACAGGTGGAAGTTGTTGCCGTTGGGGTCCCAGCCGCCGTTGTTCACACCGCGGAACATGCCGAGGAGGTTGGTCGGGTCGACCCCGCGGCACCAGGCGACGCCGTGCTCGCGGTAGGTCGGGAAGACGTAGTCGTCCTCGCGGGTGGCCCGGCCGGAGCCGATCTGGGCGGCCTCCTGGCCGAGCAGCGAGGCCCACAGGCCCAGCTCGCCCTGGCGCTGCAGGGCGGTGGCCTCGGCGTCGAAGCGCCGGGTGAGCACCATGTCGCGGTACAGGCCGCGCAGCTCGTCGGGGGTGATGTCGGCGACGAACGAGGCGTACTCGGCGTACGGCGAGTTCTTGGCGGGCTCGACGCGCTCGCCCTCGGGGGTCAGCAGCTGCACCAGCTCCGTCTCGGAGCCTTTCTGAGCAGCGGTGCGGGTGGTGCGAGTGGTGCGTGCGGTGCGCTTGCCGGTGGTCTCGGCTTTGGTGCCGGTGGTGCCGGCCGCCTTGCTTCCGGCGCTGCGTCGCGGCTTGCGCGCGGCAGTGCTCTCGGTCACGTGTGCTCCTCCGTCGGTCCGGCCCCCGGGTTCGCCGGAAGCCAGTGCGGCTCACCTGTGTCCCGGCGGTCGCACGAGGGTGGGTGCGGCCCGATCGGGGGACAGGCGTGACAGGTGCCCCGGCGAGCGCCCTGCGAACTGCACGTTACCCAGTGCTCCACATTTCTGTGAAACCTCTCCTGACCTGCGTTTTTACTCGGATTTCCAAGTAAATCGGCGAAGTGCGGAAGTTGTCCTGGTCACAGCCTCGCAGGGGGCCGGAACAACGGCACGTTATCCCGGCCACCCCGGGCACGGGAAGAGTCGGTGTGTGACACTGACCGCGTGCGCGAAGACGGAAAAATCCGGGTATTCCTCCTCGACGACCACGAGGTGGTGCGCCGGGGGGTGCACGATCTGCTCTCGGGCGAGTCCGACATCGAGGTGGTCGGCGAGGCCGGCACGGTGGCCGAGGCCGCGGCCCGGGTCATGGCCACCCGTCCGGACGTGGCGGTGCTGGACGTCCGGCTGCCGGACGGCAGCGGCGTCGAGGTGTGCCGCGACATCCGCTCCCGGGACGAGTCCGTCCGCTGCCTCATGCTCACCTCCTTCGCCGACGACGAGGCCCTCTTCGACGCGATCATGGCGGGCGCCTCCGGGTACGTCCTCAAGGACATCCGGGGCGCCGAGCTGCTGAGCGCCGTACGCGGCGTGGCGGCCGGCAAGTCGCTGCTCGACCCCGCGGCCACCGCGCGGGTGCTGGAGCGGCTGCGCGACGGCGGCGCCAAGCCCGACGACCGGCTGGCCCGCCTGACCGACCAGGAGCGCCGCATCCTGGAGCTGATCGGCGAGGGGATGACCAACCGCGCGATCGGCGAGCGGCTGAACCTGGCGGAGAAGACGATCAAGAACTACGTGTCGAGTCTGCTGGCCAAGCTCGGGATGCAGCGGCGTTCCCAGGCGGCGGCCTTCGTGGCCCGGCTGGAGGCGGAGAGCCGCTGAGCCGCCCGAACCGGGACTTACGTCCCCTCCTGCCGGGGCGGGCGACTCTGTCGCCGCTGCCTCCGCTCGCGCACAGTGAGTGCATGCCCACCGACGCACAGCACGCCGTAGGTCTGCTCGCCCGCACCGCCTACGGCCGCGCCGCCACGACCATGCGCGCCCTGCCCTTCCTCGCCTTCGCGCGCCACATCGTGGCCGACGCCCGGGTCCTGCTGCGCATGCCGCGGAGCTGCGGCTACCACCAGGTCTGCGCCGGGAGCGTCGTCGCGTACGGCGCCGACAACCTGAGCACCGCCGGGCCCGGCGAGAGCCTGTGGACGGCTCAGGTGGTGGGCCGGTGCGAGGCGCACGAGCCGAGCGCCGCCGAGGTCGAGCGGTTCGGCCCCGCACCGCGCCGGGTGGACGGCGAGCCGTTCGACCCGGTGTACCTGCGAATCGAGCCGCAGTTCGGTTCGGTGCACGTCACGGAGGGCACCCTCGGCACCCTGTGAACCCGCGGCGGCCCGGTCAGCCGTTGTCCCCTTCGCCACCCGGGGCGCCGGTCCCGCCGCCGCCCTCGGTGCCGCCGGTCGGATCGCCGGTCGGGTCGCCCGTCGGCCCGGTCGGGTCCGTCGTCGGGTCGTCCGTGGGCGTCGTCGGATCGCCGGTCGGGTCGCCGGTGGGGTCGCCCGTCGGCTCCTCCGTCTGACTCTGGGAGGGCGTGTACGAGGGTGAGTACGACGGCGTCCAGTCGCCGCCGCCGGTGCCGCCCCCGCCGTTGTCCTGGTCCGTGCCCGGGTCGGTGTTCTCCTGCGTCTCCTCGTCGCTGGGCGACGGGCTGGGCGACTCGTCGCCGGTGCTCTCCGAGACGCTGGCGGACGGGCTCTTGTCCGTGTCGGTGCCGCCCTTGCCGTCATCGCCGTTGTTCAGGGCCAGCGCGACGCCGGCCGCGATGGCGATGACCGCGAGGACGGCCAGTATCCACAGCTTGCCGCGGCCGCTGCCCTTGTTGCCGTTGCCCTCGAAGCCGCCGTCGTCGCCCCCGCCGTAGCGGCCGGGCAGGATCGGCTGCGGGATCTGCTGGGTGCCCGACGCGCCGTGGCCGGCGTTCGGCATCACCGACGTGCCGGCGAGACCGGCCGCCGGCGTCTGCCGGCCGTCGTGCGCGGTGACCGGGCCGGTGTTCCAGGTACCGGTGTGGCTGCCCTGCTCGTAGAGCATCTGGAGCCCGTACTGGACCAGCCCGCGCATCTCCTCGGCCGTCTGGAACCGGTCGTCGGGCTCCTTGGCCAGGGAGCGCATCACGAGGCCGTCCAGCTCCGGCGGGGTGGCGTCGGAGACCTCGGACGGCGGCGTCGGGATGTCCTGGACGTGCTGGTAGACCACGGACAGCGGGGTCTCGCCGGTGAACGGCGGGCGCAGTGCGAGCAGTTCGTAGAGCAGGCAGCCGGTCGCGTACAGGTCGGAGCGGTGGTCCACGGCCTTGCCGAGGGCCTGCTCCGGGGAGAGGTACTGCGGGGTGCCCATGACCATGCCGGTCTGCGTCATCGTCGTGGACGCGCCGTGCAGGGCGCGTGCGATGCCGAAGTCCATCACCTTCACCGCGCCGTTGTTGGTGATGATGACGTTGGCAGGCTTGATGTCGCGGTGCACGATGCCGTGCTGGTGCGAGTAGGCGAGCGCCTCCAGGACACCGGAGACGATGATCAGCGCCTGCTCGGGGCCGGGCGCCTCGGCGTTCAGGAGGAGGTCGCGGATGGTGCGGCCCTCGACGATCTCCATCACGATGTACGGCACGGACTGGCCGCCGACGAAGTCCTCGCCGGAGTCGTACACGGCGACGATCGCGTGGTGGTTGAGGCCGGCCACCGACTGCGCCTCGCGTGTGAAGCGCGCCTTGGAGACCGGGTCCTCGGCCAGATCGGCACGGAGCAGCTTGACCGCCACGGTGCGGCCCAGGCGGACGTCCTCGGCGGCGAACACCTCGGCCATGCCACCCCGCCCGAGTCTGCGGGTCAGCCGGTACCGGCCGTCGCCGACCAGGCCGCCGTTGCCCCAGGTCTCCGGCGCGTCAGCCATACCGCCGCCATTCGCCTCGGGATCGGACGGGCCCTGGGCGCGCTGCTGCTGTGCCATCAGTCCTCGCCGTCGTTTCTGCCCGCGGTGCGCGCGGTGTTGTTACGGTCTCCGTCGGCCACGCTACAGGCTCCGCGGCGGCCTCCGGTCCGGGATGGGGGGCCGGGACCGGACATGAGACGGACCGGTCATGAAACCCTGGTTCCTTACTGTCGTGCAAATTCTGTGTACCGGCGGTACGGCGGCTGTAACGCTTCCGCGACGCTTCTTTCGCGTACGGTCACGGAACGGGCACCGCGCTTGACGTGTCAGTGCCCTCGGGCAGACTTGGCCGGGAATAGCACTTTCGATCACGAGCGCGCGGCCTGCTGCCACCGGCGCCGCGGCGCCTATGGGGGACGCAGAGACATGAGCCAGGACGCCGGACAGGGCCGGTACGCGGGGCGCGCGCTCGCCGGCGGCCGTTACCAGCTGCGCGACTTGCTCGGTGAGGGCGGTATGGCCTCCGTGCACCTGGCGTACGACTCGGTCCTCGACCGCCAGGTCGCGATCAAGACGCTCCACACCGAGCTGGGCCGGGAACAGGCCTTCCGCGAGCGCTTCCGCCGCGAGGCCCAGGCCGTGGCCAAGCTCACGCACACCAACATCGTCTCGGTCTTCGACACCGGCGAGGACGAGCTGGACTCCATGACGACGCCGTACATCGTCATGGAGTACGTCGAGGGCCGCCCGCTGGGCTCGGTGCTCGACGAGGACGTCCGGCAGCAGGGCGCGATGCCCGCCGACAAGGCGCTGAAGATCACCGCGGACGTGCTGGCGGCCCTGGAGATCAGCCACGAGATGGGCCTGGTCCACCGGGACATCAAGCCGGGCAACGTGATGATGACCAAGCGCGGCGTGGTCAAGGTCATGGACTTCGGCATCGCCCGCGCCATGCAGTCCGGCGTCACCTCGATGACGCAGACCGGCATGGTGGTCGGCACCCCGCAGTACCTCTCCCCCGAACAGGCCCTCGGCCGCGGCGTGGACGCCCGCTCCGACCTGTACTCGGTCGGCATCATGCTGTTCCAACTGGTCACCGGGCGACTGCCGTTCGACGCGGACTCGCCGCTGGCCATCGCGTACGCGCACGTGCAGGAGGAGCCGGTGGCCCCCTCCTCGGTCAACCGGTCGCTGCCCCCGGCGGTGGACGCGCTGGTGGCCCGCGCCCTGAAGAAGAACCCGAACGAACGCTTCCCGAGCGCCGAGGCCATGCGGGACGAGTGCCTGCGGGTGGCGCAGTCCTTCCACGCCGCCCCGCCGAGCATCGTGCCCGGCGCGGCCGCGGCGAGCGGCGCCGGTGTCGGCTCCGCGGTCTTCCCGCCGGTCGACCAGGGCACCCCGGCCCCCACCGGCCCCGTCCAGACGCCGTACCAGCCGACTCCGGCCCCGAACCCGTACGGCGGCCCGGCACCCGCCACGCACTCGCCCGCCGCCTACGGCTATCCGCAGCAGGGCGGCTACCAGACGCCCGCCCCCTACGGACAGCACGGGCAGCAGGGCGCGTCCACGCCGCCGCCGTACAACCTGACGCCGTCGGCCCCGGCCTCCGGCGGCGCGGGCGGGGGCAGGAACAACAAGCCGGTGATCATCGGCTCGATCGTGGTCGCCGTGGTGGCCGTCGGCGGACTGGTCGGCGCGCTGCTGATGAACGGCGGCGGCGGTGAGGACCCGGAGGGCGGCGGCTCCCCCAGCGCCTCCGTGTCGGCGTCGAAGGCGGCGGGCTACCGCGGGCCGGACAAGACGAAGACCATCGAGAAGGACGAGTGCACCGAGCCGGAGGAGTCGTACAACGACCCCGACAAGATCAAGGTGCCGGACTTCACGTTCAAGTACATCGGCTCGGTCAAGGAGTGCTTCAACGCCGCGGGCTGGCGGATGAAGGTCGTCGAGGTCGACGAGAACACGTACGGCGAGGGCTCGATCCGGGACCAGTTCCCGGCGGCCGGCACGGACGTCGACCCGGAGGACATGCCGGAGATCCAGCTCAAGGTCTCGACGGGCAACCCGGCCTCCGAGTGAGCGCGTGACACCGCGAAGGGCCCGGCAGCAGCTGCTGCCGGGCCCTTCGCGGTGTCGTGGGGGAGGCTCCCGCGGGTCGGGGGTCCCTCCAGAGGCTAGAGGTAGGGGCCGCCCGAGCGGCCGCCCGGCTGCGGGGGCTCCTCGCCGTCCGGGGCGACCCCCGGCGGCAGGGCGCGGCGCATCTGCTCCAGCTGGGCCCGCGCGGCCATCTGCTGGGCGAACAGCGTGGTCTGGATGCCGTGGAACAGGCCCTCCAGCCAGCCGACCAGCTGCGCCTGCGCGATCCGCAGCTCCGCGTCGGTCGGGGTCGCGCCGTCCGTGAAGGGCAGCGAGAGCCGCTCCAGCTCCTCGACCAGCTCCGGGGCCAGCCCGTCCTCCAGCTCCTTCACCGAGCTGGCGTGGATCTCCTTGAGCCGGGCCCGGCTCGCCTCGTCCAGGGGCGCGACGCGCACCTCCTCCAGCAGCTGCTTGATCATGCTGCCGATCCGCATGACCTTGGCCGGCTGCTCCACCTGCTCGGTCACCGGGACCTCCCGGGAGTCGTCGTCCCCGCCGCCGCCCAGCGCCATTCCGTCCTGGCCGACGACCAGGATCTGGGGGTTCTCCGGCGACCTGTCGTTCCTCGGCATCTCCATGCCGCCATTGTCTCGCACCGGTGCGTGGCGGCCGGGCGGTGCCCCCGCCCAAAGGTGCCGCACCGCGTTCGGCCCCGTCCGAAATGCCAGAATCGCTGCCTGGTGTGAGGCTTGTTCCGTCGATTTTCCACGACTGGTTACACCGGGAGGGGGTCACGGACGTGACTCCATGGCTGCGCACACTGCGAGCGACGGGACTGGTGGGAGCACTGGGGTTCGGCGCACTGGTGTCGCCCTACGGGGTGGGGGCGGCGCACGGCGTCGCCGGGTTCGCGGCGGTGGGGGCCGCCTTCACCCCGTCCCCCTCGCGGCCGGGGCACGGTGCGGTGCCGGGGGCGGCCGCGGACGCCCCGGACGGCGGGGACCAGGACGGGCGGGGCGGGCACGAACGTCCCGGGCAGTCCGGCGGGCACGAGCGCCCCGGCCCCCCGGAGCGCCCTGAGCGTCCCGAGGCCGGTCCCGCCGCGCCCTCCGCCGGGCAGACCCGGCCGGGGGGCGGCAGGGCGCACGGTTCCGCCACGCCCTCCACCGCGGCCTCGCCCTCGACGTCCGGCGCCTCGGCGCGTTCGGCGGCCCCCGCCGCCTCCACGGCCGAGCCGTCCCGGGCGGGGAGCGCGCCGGGCGAGGGAAGACAGAGGCCCGGCCGTGCCGGGGAGTGGAGGCCGGAGAAGGACCGCGCCCACGAGAACGCCGGCCGCAGGGCGTGGGGCGAACACGACGGCCCGGCCGAGGACCCGGCCACCGCCGAGCCGCCCGGCGAGGCCGCCCTGGTGCCCTCCGCCTCGCCGTCCCGGCCCCAGCCCGGGACCGGTACGCGGGCCGCCGCCACCGAACCCGTGCTGCGGGTGCTCCCCCTGGGCAGCGGCCTGGTCCTCATCGGCCTCGGCCTGGCCCTCGCCTTCGTGGGCCTGCGCCTGCGCCGGGGGTAGGCCGGCCCCATGGCGGACCACGGCTCGCCCGCCGGGCACGGAGCCGCGCCGCGGCCCTTCGGGCGAGCCGATCCGCCGGGGGGGCCTAGACCCCGGTGACCAGCAGCACCTTGCCGATGTGGCCGCTCTCCTCCACCACCCGGTGGCCGTCGGCGGCGTCGCTCATCGCCAGTTCGCGGTCGACGACCGGGCGTACGCGAGCACTACCGCCTTGGGCGAAGAGCGGCCAGACGTGCTCCCGTACGGCGGCCACGATGGCCGCCTTCTCCTCCGGCGGGCGGGCCCGCAGCGAGGTCGCGCTCACGGCGGCGCGCTTGGCGAGGAGCGTGCCGATGTCCAGCTCGCCCTTCCGGCCGCCCTGCATGCCGATGATCGCCAGCCGGCCGTTCACCGCGAGGGCCCGGACGTTGCGGTCCAGGTACTTGGCCCCCATGTTGTCGAGGATCACGTCGGCGCCCGCGCCGCCCGTCGCCTCCTTCAGCTCGGCGACGAAGTCCTGCTCCCGGTAGTTGACCAGGATGTCGGCGCCCAGCTCGGCGCAGCGCTCCAGCTTCTCCGGGGTGCCCGCCGTCACGGCGATGCGCGCGCCCACCGCCTTGGCGAGCTGGATCGCCATGGTGCCGATGCCGCTGGAGCCGCCGTGCACGAGGAGGGTCTCGCCGGGCCGCAGGTGGGCGACCATGAAGACGTTCGACCAGACGGTGCAGACCACCTCGGGCAGCGCCGCCGCCTCCTTGAGGCCGACGCCCTTGGGCACCGGCAGCAGCTGGCCGGACGGAACGACGACCTTCTCCGCGTAGCCGCCGCCCGAGAGCAGCGCGCACACCTCGTCGCCGACGGCCCAGCCGGACACGCCGGGCCCGAGCGCGGCGATCCGCCCGGAACACTCCAGGCCGGGGTACGGGGAGGCGCCGGGCGGGGGATCGTAGAACCCCTGGCGCTGCATGATGTCGGCGCGGTTGACGGCGCTGGCCGCCACCTCGACCAGGACCTCGCCGTCGCCGGGCACCGGGTCGGGAACCTCGGTCCAGACCAGCGCCTCGGGGCCGCCGGGTTCGGAAATCGTGATCGCATGCATGGGGCGACGCTACTCCTGTGGTCCCCCGTGCCCGGGTCCCCGGACCGAGCGCCCTGCGACTTTGGGACCGTCCCTCCGGAAATCCCTTCGCACGACCGATGAGTTTGCGCGACGGTAAAGGTCTCCCCATGCGTAGCCCAAGAAGGCGGAAGGACCACCAGCATGAGCACGCACACGTCCGGCCCCGCGATCGAGACCGCGGGACTGGTGAAGACGTTCGGTGAGACCCGGGCCGTGGACGGGGTGGACCTCTCGGTGCCCGCCGGCACGGTCTACGGCGTCCTCGGACCGAACGGCGCGGGCAAGACCACCACGGTGAAGATGCTCGCCACCCTGCTGCGGCCGGACGCCGGCCAGGCCCGGGTCTTCGGCCGTGACGTCGTACACGAGGCGGACGAGGTACGCAGCCGGGTGAGCCTCACCGGTCAGTACGCCTCCGTGGACGAGGACCTCACCGGCACCGAGAACCTGATCCTGCTGGGCCGCCTCCTCGGTCACGGCAAGGTGGCCGCACGGGAGCGGGGCGAGCAGTTGCTGGCGGCCTTCGGCCTGACGGACGCCGCGGCGAAGCAGGTCAAGCACTACTCCGGCGGTATGCGGCGGCGCATCGACATCGCCGCGTCCATCCTCAACACTCCCGACCTGCTCTTCCTGGACGAGCCGACCACCGGCCTCGACCCGCGCAGCCGCAACCAGGTGTGGGACATCGTGCGCGCGGTCGTGGCCCAGGGCACCACCGTGCTGCTGACCACGCAGTACCTGGACGAGGCCGACCAGCTGGCGTCCCGGATCGCCGTCATCGACCAGGGCAAGGTGATCGCCGAGGGCACCAAGGGCGAGCTGAAGGCGTCCGTCGGCGCCGGCTCCGTCCATCTGCGGCTGCGGGACGCCGAGGAGCGCCCGGAGGCCGAGCAGCTGCTGCGGAACCTGCTGGTCGCCGAGGTGCAGCTGGAGCCCGATCCGGTGGCACTGAGCGCGCGCCTCAGCGCGGCGGCCGGCGACACCGCCGCCGACCAGGCCGCCAAGGCGCTCGGTGAGCTGGCGCGGGCCGGCATCACCGTCGACAGCTTCTCCCTGGGACAGCCCAGCCTCGACGAGGTCTTCCTGGCGCTGACCGGACACGACACCGGCCGGAGCACCGGCCCCGACGCCGGCTCCGGCACCGAGAAGAAGGACGAGGTGGCGGCATGAGCACGGCCACGAGCCCCGAGGGCAAGGAGCTCTCCCCGGTCAGCGCCGAGTCCCTGGCGGCGCTGCTGGTGGCCAAGGAGCGCCCGCCCCGGCCCAGTGCCCTGTCCACGTCCGTGACGTTCGGCTGGCGCGCGATCCTCAAGATCAAGCACGTGCCGGAGCAGCTCTTCGACGTCACCGCCTTCCCGATCATGAACCTGTTGATGTTCACGTACCTCTTCGGCGGTGCGCTGGCGGGTTCACCCGGTGACTACATCCAGTTCGTCCTGCCGGGCATCCTCGTGATGTCGGTCGTGATGATCACGATGTACACCGGCATCTCGGTGAACGTCGACATCGAGAAGGGCGTCTTCGACCGCTTCCGTTCGCTGCCGATCTGGCGGCCCTCGGCGATGGTCGGCTACCTGCTCGGCGACGCGCTGCGCTACACCATCGCGTCCGTCGTGATGCTCGCGGTGGGTCTGCTGCTCGGCTACCGGCCCGACGGCGGGTTCGTCGGCGTGGTCGCCGGCATCGCGCTGCTTCTGGTCTTCTCGTTCGCCTTCTCGTGGATCTGGACGATGTTCGGGCTGATGCTGCGCACCGAGAAGTCGGTGATGAGCGTCAGCATGATGGTGATCTTCCCGCTCACCTTCCTGTCCAACGTCTTCGTCGACCCGAAGACCATGCCGGGCTGGCTCCAGGCCTTCGTCAACAACAGCCCGATCACCCACCTCGCGTCCGCGGTGCGCGGCCTGATGGCGGGCGAGTGGCCCGGCGTCGAGATCGCCTGGACGCTGGGCTGGGCGGGCGCGCTCCTGCTGGTCTTCGGCCCCGTCACGATGCGGCTCTACAACCGCAAGTAGCCGCGTCAGTCGCGGGGCAGCGGGCGGGCGTCGGGCGCCACTTGGGTGGTCGGCGTCGCCCGCACGATCGTGATCAGCCGGTCCGTCAGCTCCAGGCCGCCGACGGCCGCGTCGTCGTACCCCAGGACCCGGTGCCCCCGCAGGACGCTCACCACCAGGTCGCTCACCTCGCGCAGGTTCTTGCCCACCTCGGCCTTTATGACGGGCCGCTCGATGAGGTCGAGGCCGCTGCCCTGGCTGATCAGGTCCTCCATGACCATGCCGGCGGCGGGGCTGAGCACCGAGAGTCCGAGCAGCCGGCCCGCGGCGCTGGCGCTGGTGATCACGGCGTCGGCGCCGGACTGCTTCAGCAGCGGCGCGTTCTCCTCCTCGCGGACCGCGACCACGATCTTCGCGCCCCGGTTCATCTGCCGGGCCGTCAGCGTCACCAGCACGGCCGTGTCGTCCCGCTGGGTGGCGATGATGATCTGCTTCGCCCGGAACAGCTCGGCGCGGTTGAGGACGTCGCTGCGCGTCGCGTCGCCTATCACGCCCGCGTAGCCGTGCGCCGTCGCGGCCTCGATGGCCTTCCCGCTCGGGTCGACCACCACCACCTGCTCCTTGCGCAGGCCGGTCGCGCAGACGGTCTGGATCGCCGACCTCCCCTTGGTGCCGAAGCCGACGACGACGGTGTGATCGCGCAAGGTGGACCTCCAGCGGTTCAGGCGCCACTCCTCCCGAGTGCGCTCGGTGAGGGCTTCCAGCGTGGTGCCGACCAGGATGATCAGGAACATCACACGCAGGGGCGTGATGATGAAGATGTTGGTCAGCCGGGCGGCGTCGCTGACCGGGGTGATGTCGCCGTAGCCGGTGGTGGAGAGGGTGACGGTGGCGTAGTAGAAGGCGTCGAGAAGATCGACCGAGCCGTCGGAGTTGTCGTTGTAGCCGTCGGCGTCGGCGTAGACGATGAACGCCGTCGCGACCAGCACGACCAGGGCCATGGACAGCCGTTTGGCGACCTGGCGGATCGGGTGCTCCACCAGTTTCCTGGGGAGCTTCACCCGGTGGGTCACGAGGTGCTCGTCCGCTTGGCGGGCGATCGCGTCCTGGCCCGGAAGTTTCACGTGAAACACACTCCGATTCCGGCGGTGGCCCAGGGCAGGTCCAGCAACTCCGCCTCCTGACCCGACCGCGCTCCGCCCGGGGGTACGACGGCCAGCGCGTCGGCGGCCGCGATGCCGCGCAGCATGGCCGGGCCGTTGTAGTGCAGCGGCGCGGCGCCGTCCTCGCGCAGCACGACGGGGACGAGCCGGGTGTCGTAGGGGTGCCCGTGCACCGCGTCGCTCAGCGGCAGCGTGTACCGCTCGGGCGCCGGGCGGGCGGCGAGCGTGCGCAGCAGCGGCTCGGCGAGGGTGAGCAGTCCGGAGACGGCGGCCAGGGGATTGCCGGGCAGCCCGACGAGGTGCTGGTCGTCCTTGAGGCGGGCCAGCAGCATCGGGTGTCCCGGGCGCACCTTGACGCCGTCCACGAGGAGGTCGGCGCCGATCCGGCGCAGGATCGGGTGGACGTGGTCGACGGGCCCGGCGGCGGTACCGCCGGTCGTGACGATCAGGTCGGCGTCGCAGGTCGTGACGGCATGTTCCAGCGCTTCGGCGTCGTCGCCGATGCGGCGGACGGTGCGGACCTCGGCGCCCAGCGCGCGCAGCCAGTGCGGCAGCATCGGGCCGAGCGCGTCCCGGATCAGGCCGTCGTGCGGGAGGCCACCGGTGAGCAGTTCGTCGCCGAGGACGAGGACGTCGACGCGGGGGCGGGGGACCGTGGTGAGGGTGTCGTACCCGGCGGCCGCCGCGAGGCCCAGCACGGGCGGGGTCGCGAGGGTGCCGACGGGCAGCAACTGGTCGCCGCTGCGGCACTCCTGGCCGCGCGGGCGGATGTCCTGGCCGTGGACGACCTCGCGGGTGGGGTGGAGCCGGTCCCGGTCGTCGGTGCGGCCGTGCTCGGTGCGCAGTACGGCGGTGGTGTCCGGGGGGATGCGGGCGCCGGTGGCGATCCGGGCGGCCTCGCCGTCGGTGAGGGGCGCGGCCTCCGCGTGTCCGGCCAGGACGCCTTCGTCGCGCACGGTCCAGGGGCCCGGACCGGCGACGGCCCAGCCGTCCATCGCGGAGGTGTCGAAGGACGGCAGGTCGGTGAGGGCGGTCAGGGGCGCGGCCAGGGTGAGTCCGAGGGCCGCGTCGAGCGGCACGGAGACCGGCGTGCGGCGGGCGGCACGGGCGGCGGAGCGGGCGGCGCGCTCGGCGGCCGACCGGGCCTCGGGCCAGGGTGTCGCGTGGTGCTGGGACTTGGGGGAGTCGGAGGGCTCACGAGGCTCGACGGGGCCGCTCGAGGCGCCCTGACGGCCGCCGGTCGTGGCGCGGGCCGCCGCGTGGCCGGGGTCGCCGTGGGAAGGGCCGGGACGGCCGTGCGGGTGGCCGGGATCGCCGTGCGGAGGGCCGGGGTGGCCGTGCGGGCGGCCGGGGTTCTCCTTCACGAGGGCGAGCGCCTCCTCGACGTCGAGGTCTTCCTCGTCGGCCCAGGTGCCGGGGGAGGCCATCAGGCGTCCGGGCGGGCGTCGGTGGCCTCGTCCGCCCAGCGCTGGGCGAGGGCCGCGGCCTTGCGGGCGGCCTCGGCGACCGCCTCGGGACCTCCCCCGGCCCGCCCGGCGACGTAGCCGACGAGGAAGGTGGTCAGCGGCGCCGCGGGCCGGGCCACTCCGTGGGCGGCGTCACGCGCGAGGTCGAGCAGGAGGCCGGTGTCGACGTCGAGGTCGATGCCCAGCTCTTCCTTGGCTGCGGAGATCCATTCATCCAACACGTGACCATGCTCCCTGATGCGTGCCCTTGCGGTGGCGATGTCGTCCCAGGTGTCGCAGTCGAAGGAGGCGACGGCGTCGGGGACCCGGGCGAGCCGGAGGGCGCCGGTGAGACGGCGCAGGGGCATCCCCGTGAGATCCGGACGGTCGCCGGGGTCCTCCCGGCCCTCGCGGCCCGCCGGATCTGCCCGGCCGGCCCGGCCTTCGTCGCCCACGGGGTCTTCCCGGCCGGCCCGGTCTTCGCGATCGGCCCGGCCCCTGCGATCCGCCGGTGCCTCGCGGGCCTTCCGGCCTGCCCGGTCCCCAGCCATCGCAGCGAGTTCGCGACGTACGGCGGACGCGCGATAGGCCGCCACCAGGGGCTGGTCGCGGCCGTGGGCGTCGGTGAGCAGCACGCCGTCCGCCTCGCCCGCGGCGAGGGCCGACAGCAGCCGGGCGACGGTGGGTTCGCCCAGGAACGGCAGGTCGGCGGAGAGCACGACGACGAACTCGGCCGTGGTGTGCCGCAGTCCGGCCGCGAGGGCGGCGAGCGGTCCGCCACCCGGCGGGTCCTCGCGGGCCCAGGTCACCGGGCGGGCGGTGGGCCGCGGGCCGGCGACGACGACGGTGGTGCGCGCTCCGGCGCAGGCGGCGAGCACCCGGTCGAGGAGCGCACGCCCGCCCACGCGCAGGCCGGGTTTGTCGGCACCGCCGAGCCGCCGGGCGGCCCCGCCCGCGAGCACGACGGCGTCGTACCCGGCGGGGCCGGGGCCCGGCGCGGGGCCGGTGCCGGCGCCGGGATCGCCGGAGGGCTCGTACGCGGTCACCCCCCGAGTATGGGGCCCTGCGCGATCACAGGGAACGTGGGGGAGGCCGCGCAATCAGCGTCTGCGCGGCCGCACCCGCGTCACAGGGTGCGCAGCAGCACCGCCGGCTGTTCCACGCAGTCCGCCACGTACCGCAGGAAACCCCCCGCCGTGCCGCCGTCGCAGACCCGGTGGTCGAAGGTGAGCGACAGCTGGACGACCTGCCGCACCGCCAACTCGCCCTCGTGCACCCACGGCTTGGGGACGATGCGGCCGACGCCGAGCATCGCCGCCTCGGGGTGGTTGATGATCGGCGTGGAGCCGTCGACGCCGAACACGCCGTAGTTGTTCAACGTGAAGGTGCCACCGGTCAGCTCACCGGGCGTCAGCCGGCCCGCACGGGCCGCCTCGGTCAGCCGGGCGAACTCCGCGGTGAGCCCCTCGGCGTCCCGCGCGTGCGCGTCCCGGACGACCGGCACGACCAGCCCCCGGTCCGTCTGGGCGGCGAAGCCGAGGTGGACGTGGTCGAGTTGGACGACCTCCCGGGCCTGAGTGTCGACCGTGGAGTTCAGCTCCGGGAAGCGGGCCAGGGCGGCCGTGCAGATCCGGGCCAGCAGCGCGACGAGGGAGATCCTCGGGCCGCCCGACGCGTTCATCGCGGTGCGCGCCCGCATCAGCTCGGTCGCGTCGGCGTCCACCCAGCAGGTCGCGTCGGGGATCTCGCGCCGGCTGCGGGAGAGCTTGTCGGCGACGGCGCCGCGGACGCCCTTGAGGGGGGTGCGGATGCCGCCGGGGCGCGGCGCGGAGGACACGGGGGACCCGGCGAGCGGCGCGCTCGGCCCCTGGTCCGCCACACCCGGCTGGACCGCCGTACGGCCGCCCCGGGCGGTGGCGGCACGCAGCGCGTACTCCACGTCCGCCCGCAGGATCAGCCCGTCGGGGCCCGAGCCTGTCAGTTCGCGCAGGTCCACATCGTTCTGCCGGGCCAGCCTGCGGACCAGCGGGGAGATGACCGGGACGGGGCCCTCCGGCTCGGCGGTGCGGACGGGCCGCCCGTTCGCCGCCGCGCCGGCCTGCGGGGCGGCGGGCTCCGGACGCACCGGACGCACCCGGCGCCGCCGCGCCGGTGCCTCCGAGGTGCCGTAGCCGACCAGGACGTTGCCGGAACCCTCGGCCTTGGGCTGCTCGGCCCCGGTCGCCGCGGCCTTGGTCGTCTCGGCCCTCGCCGCCTCCGCGCCGCCCGTGCCCGGGTCCCGCTCCGGACCGCCGGGGGCGGCTTGCTCGCCCACGGCGACCGTCAGCAGCGGCGCGCCGACGGGCAGCTCCGAGCCCTCCTCGCCGAAGCGGGCGGTGACCACGCCGCCGTAGGGGCAGGGCACCTCGACCATCGCCTTGGCCGTCTCGACCTCGACGACCGGCTGGTCGACGGCGACGACCTCGCCGACCTCGACGAGCCAGCGCACGATCTCCGCCTCGGTGAGCCCCTCACCGAGGTCCGGGAGTTTGAACTCCAGCACCTGTGCCATCAGCTTTCGGCCTCCCACTGCAGGCGCCCCACGGCGTCCAGGATCCGGTCCACACCGGGCAGGTGGTGGCGTTCCAGCATCGGCGGCGGGTACGGGATGTCGAACCCGGCCACACGCAGCACCGGCGCCTCCAGGTGGTGGAAGCACCGCTCCGTGACCCGGGCCGCGATCTCCCCGCCCGGGCCCCCGAAGGAACCCGACTCGTGGACGACGACCGCGCGTCCCGTCCGCCGTACCGAAGCGCACACCGTCTCGTCGTCGAACGGCACCAGGGAGCGCAGATCGACGACTTCGAGGTCCCAGCCCTCGGCCCGGGCCGCCTCGGCCGCCTCCATGCAGACGGCCAGCGACGGCCCGTACGTGATGAGTGTGGCGCTCCGGCCGGAACGCCGCACCACCGCGCGGCCCACCGGTTCAACGGGCGTGGGCTCCTCGGGGTTCCAGGAGTCCTTCGACCAGTACAGGCGCTTGGGTTCGAGGAAGACCACCGGGTCGTCGGAGGCGATGGACGCGCGCAGCAGCCCGTACGCGTCGGCGACGGTCGCGGGCGTGACGACATGGAGCCCCGGAGTCGCCATGTAGTACGCCTCGGACGAGTCGCTGTGGTGCTCGACGCCGCCGATGCCGCCGCCGTAGGGGACGCGGATGGTCAGCGGCAGGGGCATCTTCCCGCGCGTGCGGTTGCGCATCTTGGTGACGTGGCTGACGACCTGCTCGAACGCCGGGTAGGCGAAGGCGTCGAACTGCATCTCCACGACCGGGCGCAGCCCGTACATCGCCATGCCGACGGCCGTGCCGAGGATGCCGGCCTCGGCGAGCGGGGTGTCCGTGCAGCGGTCCTCGCCGAACTCCTTCGCGAGGCCGTCCGTGACGCGGAAGACGCCGCCGAGGGTGCCCACGTCCTCGCCGAGGACGTGCACGGCCGGGTCGGCGGCCATGGCGTCGCGCAGCGCGCGGGTGAGGGCCTGCGCCATGGTGGCCGGCTTGGCGGCGACGGTGGTCATCGGTGCGTCCCTTCCGGCCCGGTCTCCGCCTCGGCCGCGGCTTCCAGCTCCGCGCGCAGCAGCGCCCGCTGCTCGCGCAGCTGCGGGGTGGGCTCGGCGTAGACGTGGGCGAACAGGTCCATCGGGTCCAGCTCCGGGTCCCGGTTCATCCGGGCGCGCAGGTCCGCGGCCATGGCCTCGGCGTCCTCGCGGGCCGCCAGGACGGCGTCCTCGTCGAGCAGGCCGCGGTCGGTCAGCTCCCGCGCCAGCAGCTCGATCGGGTCGTGCCGCCGCCAGGTCTCGACCTCGGCGTCGCCCCGGTAGCGCGTGGCGTCGTCGGCGTTGGTGTGCGCCTCGACGCGGTACGTCACCGCCTCCACCAGCGTGGGACCGCCGCCCTCGCGCGCGCGGCGCACGGCGTCGGAGAGGACCTCGTGCACGGCCACCGCGTCGTTGCCGTCGACCAGGCGGCCCGGCATCCCGTAGCCGACGGCCTTGTGGGCCAGCGACGGGGCGGCGGTCTGCTTGGCGAGCGGGACGGAGATCGCGAAGCCGTTGTTCTGCACCAGGAAGACGACGGGCGCCTGCCAGACGGCGGCGAAGTTCAGCGCCTCGTGGAAGTCGCCCTCGCTGGTGCCGCCGTCGCCGACCATGGCGAGCGCGACCACGTCGTCGCCCTTGAGCCGGGCGGCGTGCGCGAGGCCCACGGCGTGCGGCAGCTGGGTGGCCAGCGGCGTGGACAGCGGGGCGACCCGGTGCTCGTAGGAGTCGTAGCCGGTGTGCCAGTCGCCGCGCAGCAGGGTGAGGGCCTCGACGGGGTCGACGCCCCGGGCGACGACGGCGAGCGTGTCCCGGTAGCTGGGGAAGAGCCAGTCCCGCTCCTGGAGGGCCAGCGCGGCGGCGATCTCGCACGCCTCCTGGCCGGTGCTGGAGGGGTAGACGGCCAGTCGGCCCTGCTTGGTCAGCGCCGTCGCCTGCGCGTTGTACCGCCGGCCGTGGACCAGCCGGGCGTAGAGCGTGCGCAGCAGCTCGGGGTCGGCGTGCTCGGCCGCCTTCGTGCCGAGCACGCGGTACGGCTCGGCGTCGGGCAGCAGCGGCGCGGGGTCGGTACGGGGCTGCCAGGCGGGCGGCGGTGTGGGCCGGTACGCGCCCCGCTGCTCCATGACCGTCATGACGGCACCTCCTCGTGGGAGCGGCTGTCGGCTCGCCACGGGTGTGACGGGCCTCACCTACCGATTGTTCGGTCGCCGGCACATTTTGGCTACAGGCGGCCCCAGGCTGTGGACAAACGGTTCTCCACAGCCTGAGATGGACGCAGGACGTCCACGACAGGGAGGCGGGGGCAGGTGGCATCTGAACAAATGGCCGAGCGCCCGGAGGACGGCGGCCCCGAGGAGCCCGCTCCCCCGCCGCCCCCGCGCCCGCTGGACGCGATCGATCAGGACATCCTGCGCATGCTCCAGGCGGACGGCCGCGCCTCGATACGGTCGGTCGCCGAGCGGGTGCACGTCTCGCGCGCGAACGCCTACGCCCGCATCAACCGGCTCGTCGAGGACGGCGTCATCCGCGGCTTCGGAGCCCGCGTCGACCACGAACGCGCGGGGCACGGGACCTCGGCGTACATCACCCTGAAGATCGTCCAGAACTCCTGGCGCACGGTCCGGGCGCAGCTGCGGCAGTTGCCGGGGGCCTCGCACATCGCCCTGGTGGGCGGTGACTTCGACGTCCTCCTGCTGGTGCACACGCCGGACAACCGGGCCCTGCGCGAGCTGGTGCTCAGCCGCCTCCAGGCCATCCCGGAGGTGCTCAGCACCCGCACCCTGCTGGTGTTCGAGACCGAGGACCTGGAACCGCAGAGCTGACCGCGCGGGCGCCGGGCGACACGGCTCAGGACGGCTTGCGCAGCCCGCCGAAGACCAGCCGCGCCACCGCGTCGGCCACCTCGCGCTCGCCCGCGCCCGCCCGGCCGTCGGGACCCTCGGGGCGGTACCACTCCACGATCGAGTTGATCATGCCGAAGACCAGACGGGTCGCGAGCCGGACCTCCACGTCCGCGCGGACGTCCCCCTCGGCCGCCGCGGCCTTCAGCAGGGCGGCGACCCGGTGGTCGAACTCCCGCCGCCGCTCCAGCGCCCACCGCTCGGTGTCCGTGTTGCCGCGCACCCGCAGCAGCAGCGTCACGTAGGGCAGTTCGGCCATCAGCACCTCGACCATGCGGCGCACGACGTACTCCAGGCGCCCGGCGGCGGGCCCCACGCGCGCGTGCTCCTCGTCGAGGATCCCGAAGAGCTCGTCCAGCGCCCGGCTCACCGCTCGGCGCAGCAGCTCCTCCTTGCCCGTGACGTGGTGGTAGATCGACGACTTGGAGATCCCGGCGGCCTTGGAGAGGTGCTCCATGGAGGTGCCGTCGTAGCCGCGCTCGATGAAGACCTGCACGGCGACGGAGAGCAGCGTCTCGGGCGTGTACGTGTCGCGCCTGGCGGTGGTCATGAGGGGGTGCCCTCCTGCTTGTCGGCGGCGTACGCGTGGCGGTACAGCGCCAGGGACGGCGCGTACCGGCCCGTGGGGGCGCACTCGTGCAGGTTGCCGAGGACCGAGCAGGCCCAGTCGTCGCCGAGTCGACGGCTCCACTCCAGCGGCCCCAGCGGGTAGTTCACACCGAGGCGCATCGCGGTGTCGACGTCCTCCTCGGTCGCCACGCCCTTGGCGACCGCCTCCACCGCCAGGTCGACGATCCGCGCGACCGTGCGGGCGACGATCATGCCGGGGACGTCCCCGATGACGCTGACCTTCTTGCCGAGCGCCTGGAACAGGCCCGTGGCCTCGGCGACCGTGCGCGGGGAGGTGCTCTGCGCGGCGGAGAGGGCGACACGCGTCGCCGCGCGGTAGTCGAGCGCGAGGTCGAAGTAGACGACGTCCCGGAACTCCACCGAGGTCTGGCCGTCGGCGAGCACGAGCTGCCCGCCGCTGGGCAGGACCAGCCGCGTGCCGTTGTCCTCGGCCTCCTCGCGCACCTCGATGCCCGCCTCGCGGATCAGCGCGAGCACTTCGGCGGCCGGCCCCAGGTCGCCCTCGGCGACGACGTACGCGGGCGGGTCGGCCGGCTCGGCGGTGTGCGGCTCGGGCCGCTCCGCGCCGTCCCGGTAGTCGTACCAGCCCTGCCCGCTCTTGCGGCCGAGGCGCCCGGACTCGACCAGGCGGCGCTGGGCCAGCGACGGCGTGAACCGCACGTCCTGGAAGAACGCCCGCCACACGGAGTGCGTGACGGACTCGTTGACGTCCTGCCCGATGAGGTCGGTCAGCTCGAAGGCGCCCATGCGGAAGCCGCCCGACTCGCGCAGCACGGCGTCGACGGTGGCCGGGTCGGCTCCCTGGTCCTCGTACACGGCGAGGGCCTCGGCGTAGAAGGGCCGGGCGATGCGGTTGACGATGAACCCGGGGGTGTCGGCGCAGGCGACCGGGGTCTTGCCCCAGGCGCGGGCCGTCTCGTACGCGCGCGTGGCCGACGAGACGTCGGTGGCGAAGCCGGAGACGACCTCCACCAGCGGCAGCAGCGGCGCGGGGTTGAAGAAGTGCAGGCCGACGAAGCGGCCCGGGTTGCCGAGCCCGCCGGCGATGGCGGTGACGGACAGGGAGGAGGTGTTGGTGGCGAGCAGGCAGTCGTCGCCGACGACGTCCTCCAGCGCCTGGAACAGCTCCTGCTTGACGTCCAGCCGCTCCACGACGGCCTCGACGACCAGGGCGCAGTCGGCCAGGTCGGAGAGTGCCCCGGCGGGCTTCAGCCGGGCGCGGGCGGCGTCCCGCTCGGGGCCGGTGAGCCGTTCCTTCTCGACGAGCCGGTCGAGCCGGGCGCCGATCGCGTCTGCCGCCTCCCGGGCCCGGCCGGGGACGGCGTCGTACAGCCGCACGGGATGGCCCGCGACCAGCGCCACCTGGGCGATGCCCTGGCCCATGGTGCCGGTGCCGACGACGGCCACGGGGCTGCTGAGGTCGAGTGCTGTCATGTGCGCGATCCTCCCGCACGGGGTTTTCCACAGATGCGGCGGTCCCCCTTGTCCCGACCGATCGTTCGGTTACTCTAGCCGTGTCCGCCCGTTCCCGCCCAGGTTTCCCCCAGTCCACAGACTCGACGGAGAGTCGACGCGGCGTCGACGGCGAGTCCGTGGGAGACGAGGAGTTGGTCCCGCATGGCCGCCGAACTCACCGCACACCAGCTGATCGCCCAGCACCGGCCGACCCTGGACCTGGCGCTGGAGACGATCCGCACGCGCGCGTACTGGTCCCCCCACCCCGAGCACCCCAAGGCCTACGGGGAGAACGGCAGCCTGGACATGGCCGCGGGCAAGGCCGCCTTCGACGCCCTGCTCGGCACCCGCCTCGACCTCGGCCAGCCCGGCACCGACGACTGGGTCGGCGGCGAGGTCTCCCCGTACGGCGTCGAGCTGGGCGTCCAGTACCCGCACGCGGACCTCGACGTGCTGCTGCCCGCCATGAAGGCCGGACAGAAGGCGTGGCGGGACGCGGGCGCCGAGCTGCGCGCGATGGTCTGCCTGGAGATCCTCCGCCGGATCGGCGCACGGACCATGGAGTTCGCCCAGGCGGTCATGCACACCTCCGGACAGGCCTTCATGATGGCCTTCCAGGCGGGCGGCCCGCACGCCCAGGACCGCGGCATGGAGGCCGTGGCCTACGCGTACGTGGAGCAGGCCCGCACCCCCGACACCGCGGAGTGGACGAAGCCCCAGGGCAAGCGCGACCCGCTCGCGCTCACCAAGGGGTTCACGCCGGTGCCGCGGGGCATCGGCCTGGTCATCGGCTGCAACACCTTCCCGACGTGGAACGGCTACCCGGGCCTGTTCGCCTCCCTCGCCACCGGCAACGCGGTCCTGGTCAAGCCCCACCCCCGCGCGGTGCTGCCGCTCGCCCTCACCGTGCAGGTCGCCCGCGACGTGCTCGCCGAGGCCGGCTTCGACCCGAACCTGGTCGCGCTGGCCGCCGAGCGCCCCGGCGAGGGCATCGCCAAGACCCTGGCGACCCGACCCGAGATCCGGATCATCGACTACACCGGCTCCACCGCCTTCGGCGACTGGCTGGAGGCCAACGCCGGCCAGGCGCAGGTCTTCACCGAGAAGGCCGGGGTCAACACGGTGATCGTCGAGTCGACCGACGACTACCAGGGGATGCTCGCCAACCTGGCCTTCTCGCTGTCCCTGTACAGCGGCCAGATGTGCACCACCCCGCAGAACCTGCTGATCCCCCGCGACGGCATCCGCACCGACCAGGGCCCCAAGTCCTACGACGAGGTGACCGCCGACCTGGCGCGCGCCGTCGACGGCCTCCTCGGCGACGACGCCCGCGCGAACGCCCTGCTCGGCGCCATCGTCAACCCGGACGTCAAGGCCCGCCTGGAGGCCGCCGCCGGACTCGGCGAAGTTGCCCTGGCCTCCCGCGAGATCACCAACCCGGAGTTCCCGGACGCGGTCGTGCGCACCCCGGTGATCGTCAAGCTGGACGGCGCCAAGCCCGGCGACGAGGCCGTCTACACCAGCGAGTGCTTCGGCCCGGTCTCCTTCGCCGTCGCCGTCGACTCCGCCGCCGACGCCGTGGAGCTGCTGCGGCACAGCGTCCGGGAGAAGGGCGCGATGACGGTCGGCGCGTACACCACCGACCCGGAGTTCGAGGAGGCCGTGACGGAGGTCTGCCTGGACGAGGCCGCCCAGCTCTCCCTCAACCTCACGGGCGGGGTGTACGTCAACCAGACGGCCGCCTTCTCCGACTTCCACGGCTCCGGCGGCAACCCGGCGGCCAACGCGGCCCTGTGCGACGGCGCCTTCGTCGCCAACCGCTTCCGCGTGGTGGAGGTCCGCCGGCCCGCCTAGGCGACGTGCGGTGCGCCCCCGGTGGCGCTCCAGTGGTACAGCGTCATGGCCACACTGGTCGCGAGGTTGTAGCTGGAGACCTGGGGGCGCATCGGCAGCGCCACCAGTTGGTCGGCCCGGGCGCGCAGCTCCCGCGAAAGACCGCTGCGCTCGGAGCCGAACGCGAGCAGCGCGTCGTCCGGCGGCTGGAGCCCGCGGATGTCCTCGCCCTCGGGGTCCAGCGCGAAGACCGGCCCCGGCGGCAGCTCCGCCACCTCCAGCCGCTCCACGACCGTCGCGAAGTGCAGCCCGGCCCCGCCCCGCACCACCGTGGGGTGCCAGGGGTCGAGCGTGCCGGTGGTGACCACCCCGGTCGCCCCGAATCCGGCGGCCAGCCGGATCACCGCGCCCGCGTTGCCGAGGTTGCGCGGCTGGTCCAGCACCACCACCGGGGCCCGGCGGGGCCTGCGCGCCAGCGCCTCCAGACCGGCCGCCCGCGAGGGCCGTACCGCCAGGGCGGCCACCGCCGTGGGGTGCGGCCGCGCGACCAGCGACGCGTACGCCTCGTGCGGCACCTCGGCCAGCAGACCGTCCAGGGTGTCGCGCACGTCGGGCGCCAGCTCGTCGGCGAGGGTGAGGGCGGCCGCGCGGTCGGTGGTGACGGCCACCGGCACCCTGGCTCCGAACCGCAGCGCGTGCTTGAGCGCGTGGAAGCCGTCCAGCAGGACACACGGCCCGGCGTGCCGACGCCAGGCGGCCAACGGGTCGGGCTCGGTCATGCCTTGAAGCCTACGTGCGTCTGCTCGGAGCCCTCGGGTCCCTCGGGCCCCTCCCCGGAGCGCTTGTCCCCCTCGGGCCCCTCCCCGGAGCCCTCCTCGCCGGATCCGGCCCGCGGGCCCGGCACCGTGGCCGCACGGCCCGCCCCGCCCTTGCTCCCGCCTCCGCCGGGGAACCCGGCCGGCAGCCGGCCCAGCAGCCGCGCACGCGCGCGTGCCGCCCCGTCGCCCAGGCGGCGCAGGAACGAGGTCGGCAGGAACACCGCGTCGGCGGCGATCATCGCCAGCGAGAAGAACGGCAGCCCGAGCGTCACGGCGATCACCGCGTGCTCGGTCATCATGGCAGCCAGCAGCACGTTCTTGACCCGCCGGTTGAACAGGGTGAACGGGAAGGCGACCTGTACGGCGACCGTGCCGTAGGTGATGAGCATGACCATGGTGCCGTTGCCGGCCAGGGCGTCGGAGAGCGCGGGCCAGGGCGAGAAGTAGTCCAGGTGCAGGGGGTAGTAGACGGCCGTGCCGTCCTGCCAGCGCGAGCCCTGGATCTTGTACCAGCCGGCGGTCGCGTAGATCAGACACGCCTCGGCCATGATCACGAAGAGCGCGCCGTTGTGCACGATGTCGGTGACCACGTCCAGCAGGATCCGCGGCTGGCTGCCCTCGGCCGCGCGCCCGACGACCCAGCCGATGCCCTGTGCCACCCACACCGCCCACAGCAGCGTGGGGACGAACCAGTCGCCGTCCATGCCGCCCGCGAGCGTCACGGTGAGCAGGACGAAGCCGAACACGGACCACAGCAGCGGCCCGACCCGGTCCCGGACTCGCTCTCCACGCGCGCGTGCCTCGTCGCCGCGCCGCGCCCGGCGGGCGTCCAGCGACCAGACCCGGCCGCAGCGGGTGAGGACCAGGTAGATGCTCATCAGGTGCAGGACGTTGTCGCCGCCGTCGCCCATGAAGACGCTGCGGTTCTGCAGCGAGAGCACCCCGACCATGAACAGCACGGACATGGTCCGGGTGCGCCAGCCCAGCAGGAGCAGCACGCTGCTCAGCACGGCCAGCGCGTAGACGATCTCGAACCAGGCGGCCGAGTCGGACCACATCAGCGCCGTGAAGGCACCGTTGTCCGCGATCAGTTGCTCGGCGAGGTCGTGGCTCCAGGGGCTCTCGGGGCCGTACAGCTCGCTCCGGTGGGGGAGTTCGCGCAGCAGGAAGAGCAGCCACGTGGCGCTGAAGCCGATACGGATCACGGCCGTCTGGTACGGGCCGAGCGCGGCGCCGGTGACGCGGGCGATGGAGCGGGAGACCGAGAGGGCGATGCCGTTCACGCGGCACCCCCGTTCCTCGCGGCGCCGTCGGCCGCGCCGTCCTTCGGGCCCGTGCCGCCGGGCACCGTCCACCAGGGCAGCTCGCGGTAGGCCGGCCGGTCGGAGACCTTCTCACCGGTCCACGGCGGCGGCTCCACGTTGGTGGTCCGCGACCGGTACTGGACGCGCTCGACGGTCCCGCCCTCTCCGGCGGCGTCGTTCCGCTCCAGCCGCTGGACGGCGATGTGCCGCAGGTAGGTCTCGGAGAGGGTGCCCCGCATGCCCACCGGCCGGTTGTCGGAGTCATGGCTGGAGACGAAGAAGTCCCAGGCCCGGCGGAGTTCGTTCTGCTGGGTGTGGCTCGGCAGCGGATTGCCGTCGATGGCGCGGCCGTCCTCCGCGGACAGGTCGTACCAGCCGGTCGTGCGTATCTCGCCGGCCGCCGTGCTCACGTCGGCGCGGACCTGGACCGAGATGTTCTGCTGGAGCGGGTTGGGCGCGAAGAGCTTCCAGTTCTGTTCGAACTCCGGGAAGATCCACTCGTCCACCGCCTCGCCGTGCTGCTTGGTGAGGGTGTTGGACGGGGCCACGTGCAGGAACACCAGCCCTATGTGGGCGCAGACGGCGATCGCGACGACCGCGAGGGCGACCACGGCACCGACCTGGTAGCGCGGGGAGAGCGCGGCGACTCCGGTGCGGGGTGCCGCGGCCTGGGAGGCACCGGTGGTCCCGTCCGCCCCGCCGGTCTGTTCCGACGCGCCGTCGGACCCGACCGGGTCCTCCCGCCCGTCCCGCCCCTGCCGGGCGTCCGAGCCTGTGTCGTACGCTTCCATTCCGCCCCGTTCGGTCCCGATCCGTCCATCCGCCCGCGCACCGCGGGGCGCCCGCGCGGCACAGCCCGGCCGCCCGGCCACGTTCGAACGGGAACGGTACTCAGGACCGGCCGCCCGCACATCCCCCGGCGGACGGGCCGCACCGTGGCCGTCACCACATCCGCGGGATCACGGGACAGCCTAGAGAACGTGCCCCGGCTCGCCCTTCTCGTCCACGACCGGCCGGCCGGCCGCGGCCCACTCCTGCATGCCGCCGTCGACGTTCACGGCGTCGACGCCCTGCTGGACCAGGTACATGGTGACCTGCGCCGAACGCCCGCCGACGCGGCAGAGCACGTGGATCCTGCCGTCCTGCGGCGCGGCCTCGGCCAGCTCGCCGTACCGGGCCACGAACTCGCTGAGGGGAATGTGCAGCGCCCCGGCGGCGTGACCCGCCTGCCACTCGTCGTCCTCGCGGACGTCCAGCAGGAAGTCGCCGTCCTTGAGGTCTCCGACCCCGACCGTGGGCACACCAGCTCCGAAACTCATGCCCCAGACGCTACCCGAGCCGCCGCCCGGGTCCGTGCCGCTCAGTCCCGTCCGAGCGCCGCCGCCAGCTCCGCCTCGCGCTCCCGCACCTGGGTGGCGAGCTGCTCGGCGATCTCATCGAGGAGCCGGTCCGGGTCGTCCGGGGCCAGCCGCAGCATGGCGCCGATCGCGCTCTCCTCCAGCTCCTTGGCGAGCAGCGTCAGCATCTCCTTGCGCCGGTCCAGCCACTCCAGGCGGGCGTACAGCTCCTCGCCACGGCTGGGGCGCCGCTCGGGCACCGGCCCGGCGGCCCACTCCTCGGCCAGCTCACGCAGCTGAGCCGCGTCGCCGCGGGCGTAGGCGGCGTTGACGCGGGTGATGAACTCCTCGCGCCGGACCCGCTCGTCCTCCTCCTGGGCCAGGTCGGGGTGGGCCTTGCGGGCCAGCTCGCGGTAGAGCTTGCGGGCCTCCTCGCTCGGCCGCACCCGCTGCGGGGGCCGTACCGCCTGGTCCGTGAGCATCGCCTTGGCCTCCGGGAACAGCCCGTCCCCGTCCATCCAGCCGTTCAGCAGCTCCTCGACCCCGGGGATCGGCATCAGCCGGGCCCGGGCCTCGTCGGCCCGCTCCCGGTCGGCGGCGTCGCCGGTGCGCGCCGCCCTGGCCTCCAGGATCTGCGCCTCCAGCTCCTCCAGACGCGCGTACACCGGGCCGAGCCGCTGTTCGTGCAGCCGCGAGAAGTTCTCGACCTCCACCCGGAAGGTCTCCAGCGCGATCTCGTACTCGATGAGTGCCTGCTCGGCGGCCCGTACGGCCTGTTCCAGCCGTTCCTCGGGACGCGGCGCACCCCCCTGCTCGGGCTCAGCTTCCGGCGTCGTCACCCGTCCAGCCTAGGTCCTGTCGTCAACCTCCCGCCGTCCGCCCGGAGGGCGGGCCTCGCGGCGTCAGTGCGTGCTCTCGGCGTGCGGGGCCCTGATCCTCGTACTGGATGTACTTGGGTCAGGGCCCCGTGCGGCGAGAGTGCGTGCATGGCGTCGCGAGGCAGACGGGAGGCTGACGACAGGGGCTGGGCCACGATCGGGTCGCCCCAGCGGGCCGCGACGGCCCTCACGCCCCCAGCTCGGCCGCCACCCGCCCACTGCGTACCGCCGTGGCCAGTACGGCGTGGTCGGCCTCCGTCCGATCGGCGTAGGCCACGGCGAAGGCCGCCACCGCCTCGTCCAGCTCCTCGTTCTTGCCGCAGTAGCCCGCGACGGCCCGCGGGTCGGCGCTGTGCGCGTGGGCGCGGGCCAGCAGGGCGCCCGTCATGCGGCCGTAGTCGTCCAGCTGGTCGGCGGCCAGGGCCGTGGCGTCGACGCTGCCCTTGCGGTTGCGGAACTGCCGTACCTGGAACGGCCGCCCGTCGACCGTGGTCCAGCCCAGCAGCATGTCGCTGACCACCTGCATCCGCTTCTGCCCCATGACCACCCGGCGGCCCTCGTGCCCGGGCTCGGGGACGTCGAAGCCGGCCGTCGCCAGGTGGGGCAGCAGCGCGGACGGCCGGGCCTCCTTGACCTGGAGGACGAGCGGTTCGCCCCGGTGGTCCAGGAGCAGCGCGACGTACGACCGCGTGCCCACGCTGCCGGTGCCCACGACGCGGAACGCGACGTCGTGCACCGCGTACCGGGCCAGCAGCGGCAGCCGGTCCTCGGAGAGCGTGGCCAGGTACTGCTCCAGGGACGCCGCGACCGTCGCCGCCTCCGGGTCCGTCACCCGGCGCAGCACCGGCGGCGCCTCCACGAAGCGCCGCCCGCCGTCCTCGGTGGCCTCGGTCGACTTGGCCGCGAAACGCCCGCTGGTGTTGGCCCGCGCCTTCTCGGCCACCCGATCCAGGGTGCCGAGCAGGTCGTGGGCGTCGGTGTGGGAGACCAGTTCCTCGTCCGCGATGGCGTTCCAGGCGTCCAGCGCCGGAAGCCTGGACAGCAGCCGCATGGTGCGCCGGTAGGCACCCGTCGCGCCCTGGGCGGCCTCGCGGCAGGTGTCCTCGTCGGCGCCGGCCTCCCGGCCCGCGAGGACGAGCGACGCGGCGAGCCGCTTGAGGTCCCACTCCCAGGGGCCGTGGACCGTCTCGTCGAAGTCGTTGAGGTCGATGACCATGCCGCCGCGGGCGTCACCGTAGAGACCGAAGTTCGCCGCGTGCGCGTCGCCGCAGATCTGGGCGCCGATCCCGGTCATCGGCGTACGCGCCAGGTCGTACGCCATCAGGCCCGCCGACCCGCGCAGGAAGGCGAACGGCGTGGCCGCCATCCGCCCGGCCCGCAGCGGGGCGAGCCCGGGGATCCGGCCCCGGTTCGACTCCTCGACCGCGGCGAGCACGTCCGGGCGGCCGGCGTCCAGGTCGAGCGCGGCGTGCGCGGAGCGCGGGACGCGGGTGCGCACGGCCTTGCCCTCCGCCTTCGGCGAGCCCTCCGCGGGCCACCGCGCGAATCCCGGCACGACCGGCACCCGCACGGCCCCGTCCGACCCCTCCGCGCGCGCCCCCGGCACCACCCCGGTCGCCGACTCCGTGACCGCCCCCGCCGTCGCCCCGCTCATCCCGGCCGCCTTCCCCGTACTAGTCCGTCGCGCCACGCCTGCCGATACGCGCCCCGACCGTACCTCCGGCCGAACCGCCCGTACACGCTCCGGCCCACCGCTCGCATAACGCCGGGCAGAGGGCGGAACAGGAGGTGCCCGCGGCCCCGGGTGCGCGCCTACGGTTTCCAGCGCTCCCTGCCCCGGTCCCCGACGTCCCGGACGCCGCGCCTCCCGTCCGGCCGCCCCGGGGACCACCCACCGAGGAGACCGAGGAACCCCATGACCCCCGACGCCCCCACACCCCCCGACAACCCCGGCACCGGCACCGACCGCGCCCTCAGCCGCAAGGCACTCCTCAGGGCCGCGGTCGCCGCCGGCGCCGCCGTCCCGTTGCTCGCCACCGGCGGCATCGCGCTCGCCCGGGACGCCGCCCGCTCCTCCACCGGCCGCACGCTGACGCCGACCCCCTACTGCGACGACGGCGACGACCCGACGCCGGACCAGATGGAGGGCCCGTACTTCAGGCCGAACTCCCCGCGGCGCACCAGCCTGGTGACACCCGGCACCGTCGGCACCCCGCTGACCGTCGCCGGCTACGTCTTCGGACGGAACTGCGCCCCGCTGCCCGGCGTGCTCCTCGACTTCTGGCAGGCGGACAACGCCGGCGCCTACGACATGGCCGGATACGCGTTCCGCGGCCACCAGTTCACCGACGCCACCGGCGCCTTCACCCTGCGCACGATCGTCCCGGGCCTCTACCCGGGCCGCACCCGGCACCTCCACGTCAAGGCGCAGGCACCCGGCCAACCCGTGCTGACCACCCAGCTCTACTTCCCCGGCGAACCCCGCAACGCCACGGACGCGCTCTTCGACCCGGCGCTGCTGATGAACGTCCGCGCCGGGGGCGGCGGCAGGGAGGCCACCTTCGACTTCGTCCTGGACGTGGACGGCGGTCCCGGCCCCGACCCCACCGACCCGCCCACCGACCCGCCGAACGGCACCTGGGCACCCGGCCGCTCCTACACCGCGGGCGACCGCGTGACGTACGGCGGCCGCGCCTACCGCTGCCTCCAGGGGCACACCGCGACGACGGGCTGGGAGCCGCCCAACGTGCCGGCCCTGTGGCGCCCCGAGCCCTGAGACCTTCCTCACAGCAGGCCGCTCGCGGACCACTCCCCGCGTACCGCGACCGGGCATGCGAAAGCCCCCCAGGTCCGAGACCTGGGGGGCTTTCGACTGGTGCGCGAGGGGGGAGTTGAACCCCCACGCCCTTGCGGGCACTGGAACCTGAATCCAGCGCGTCTGCCTATTCCGCCACCCGCGCATTGGGTGTGTCCTCCGGTGCCCTGCCCTGCCTTTGCCTGCGGCCTGGCCCCTTCCGACACGAGAACATTAGCACGCTGCCAGGGGTGGATTCACATCCCTTCACGGCCGGGAGCAGGGCGCCCGCCCCGCTCCCGGGCACTCGTCTCGACCCGTAGCCGTTCACGTATCAACCTCGTACCGGTACGGCCCGTCTCCCCAGGAGCCGGTAGGGGTCCACGGTCAGGTGCGGGACACTGGTCTGCGGCCGCCTCTACGATCCTGGGCATGAGTACCCGAGGGAGCGCATCCCGAAGGTCCCCGGGAGTTCGAGGGACGGCTCCAGCGGGAACTCCGAGAGGCGTCGACACCCGTCGACCGGGCCGACAGGGGGAACCAGCCGATCGAGCGGCGCGTGGATACGATCAGTAAGCAGTACCAGGTGGACAGTGCACGGACGAGCGGTGCGCACACCGGCAGTACGCAAGGCAGCAGTACGCAAGGCAGTGGACAGGACGGCAGCGACGGAGGAGGTGCCCCATGGGAGTCCTGAAGAAGTTCGAGCAGCGTCTCGAAGGTCTGGTCAACGGCACCTTCGCGAAGGTGTTCAAGTCCGAGGTGCAGCCCGTGGAGATCGCGGGAGCGCTCCAGCGCGAATGCGACAACAACGCGACCATCTGGAACCGCGACCGCACCGTCGTACCCAATGACTTCATCGTGGAACTGAGCACGCCCGACTTCGAGCGGCTCAGCCCCTACTCGGGCCAGCTCGGCGACGAGCTGGCCGGCATGGTCCGCGACTACGCCAAGCAGCAGCGCTACACCTTCATGGGACCGATCAAGGTCCACCTGGAGAAGGCGGACGACCTCGACACCGGCCTGTACCGGGTGCGCAGCCGTACGCTCGCCTCCTCCAGCAGCCACCAGGGCGGCGGCCCGGCCCCGGCGGGCCCCGCCGCTCCCCCGGCGCCCGGCGGACGGCCCGGCGCCCCGGGCGGTGGCTACGGCTACCCGCCGGCCGCCGCACCCGCCGGCGCCCCGCCCATGCCGTCCGCGCCGCCGCCCGGCTCACGCCCCGGCGGTTACGGCTACCCGCAGCCCGCGGGCGGCCAGCAGCCACCGGCGGCACCCGCGTCCGGCGGACGCACCCGCCACTGGGTCGAGATCAACGGCAACCGCCACCAGATCTCCCGCGGAACCCTGGTCCTCGGCCGCAGCACCGAGGCCGATGTGCGAATCGACGACCCCGGCGTCTCCCGCCGGCACTGCGAGATCCGGACCGGAACGCCCTCGACGATCCAGGACCTCGGGTCCACGAACGGCATCGTGGTGGACGGGCAGCACACAACCCGCGCTACGCTCCGCGACGGCTCCCGCGTCGTCGTGGGCAGCACCACCGTTATCTACAGGCAAGCCGAAGGGTGATCCGGGGGCAATGTCAGAGCTGACCCTCACGGTCATGCGGCTGGGTTTTCTCGCCGTACTGTGGCTGTTCGTGATCGTGGCCGTGCAGGTCATCCGCAGCGACCTGTTCGGTACGCGGGTCACCCAGCGCGGAGCGCGGCGCGAAGCCGCCCGACCGCAGCAGGCCGCCGCGCGCCAGAACCAGGCGCCTCCGCCGCAGCGCCAGCAGTCCGGCGGCGGCCGCGGCCGCCGGGGCGCGCCCACCAAGCTGGTCGTGACGGAAGGCACTCTCACCGGCACCACCGTTGCCCTCCAGGGGCAGACCATCACGCTCGGCCGGGCACACGACTCGACGATCGTGCTGGACGACGACTACGCCTCCAGCCGCCATGCCAGGATCTACCCGGACCAGAACGGGCAGTGGATCGTCGAGGACCTGGGCTCCACCAACGGCACCTACCTGGACCGGTCCCGGCTGACGACGCCGACACCGATCGGGCCGGGTTCGCCGATCCGCATCGGCAAGACCGTCATCGAGCTGCGGAAGTAGTGCTACACCAATGAAAGAGCGCGAGCGGAGCGAGCACGCGGCGGCGGCCGGCACCCCGGGCCCCGGCGCGCTCCCGACCGGAGGGTGGGCAGTGTGGCTCGACACGACCGGCTGTACCCGGAGCCGACGGGCGAGGTGCGCATGAGTCTGTCACTGCGCTTCGCCGCCGGTTCGCACAAGGGCATGATCCGGGAGGGCAACGAGGACTCCGGCTACGCCGGTCCGCGCCTGCTCGCCATCGCCGACGGCATGGGCGGCCAGGCCGCCGGTGAGGTCGCCTCCTCCGAGGTGATCTCCACCATCGTCGCCCTCGACGACGACGTGCCCGGCTCCGACGTCCTCACCTCCCTCGGCGCCGCCGTGCAGCGCGCCAACGACCAGCTGCGGCAGATGGTCGAGGAGGACCCCGCCCTGGAGGGCATGGGCACCACGCTGACCGCGCTGCTGTGGACCGGCCAGCGCCTGGGCATGGTGCACGTCGGCGACTCGCGGGCCTACCTGCTGCGCGACGGCGTCCTCACGCAGATCACGCAGGACCACACCTGGGTGCAGCGCCTCGTCGACGAGGGACGGATCACCGAGGAGGAGGCGGGCACCCACCCGCAGCGCTCCCTGCTGATGCGCGCCCTCGGCAGCGGCGACCACGTCGAACCCGACCTGTCCATCCGCGAGGTGCGGGCCGGCGACCGTTACCTCATCTGCTCCGACGGGCTCTCCGGCGTCGTCTCCCACCAGACGATGGAGGACACCCTCGCCAGCTACCAGGGCCCCCAGGAGACCGTCCAGGAGCTGATCCAGCTCGCCCTGCGCGGCGGCGGCCCGGACAACATCACCGTCATCGTCGCCGACGTCCTCGACCTCGACACCGGCGACACCCTCGCCGGGCAGCTCTCCGACACCCCCGTGGTCGTCGGCGCCGTCGCCGAGAACCAGGCCCAGATGGGCGACAACGGCATCATGCAGACCCCGGCCGGCCGCGCCGCCGGCCTCGGCCGCCAGGGCGGACAGCACGGCGGGGGCGGCGAGTTCGGCCCGCCCGGCAGCGGCGACACCACCGGGTACGTCCCGGCGGGCGGCTTCGACGACTACGGCCCCGACGACTTCGTCAAGCCCCGCAAGGGCCGCCGCTGGCTGAAGAGATCCCTCTACACCGTGCTCGCCCTCGCCGTCATCGGCGGCGGCACGTACGGCGGCTGGCGCTGGACCCAGACCCAGTACTACGTCGGCACCAACGACGACCACGTCGCCCTGTACCGCGGCATCAGCCAGGACCTCGCCTGGGTCTCGCTCTCGAAGGTCCAGAAGGACCACCCCGAGATCGAACTCAAGTACCTGCCGCCCTACCAGCAGAAACTCGTCGAGGCCACCATCGCCGAAGGCGACCTGGCCGACGCGCGGGCGAAGATCGAGGAGCTGGCGGTTCAGGCCTCCGCCTGCAAGAAGCAGGCCGACCGGCGCTCCGCGGAGACCGAGGAGAACGCCAAGACGGGCGAGGGCGAGGCCGGCGGCACCACGGGAACCACCCCCGCCTCCTTCACGTCCAAGGCCTCACCGACACCCACCCCGTCGCCGAACGCGTCGGAGTCGCAGAAGGCACCCGAGTCGTCCCAGTCCCCGACCGCACCCACCCCAGGTTCCGGCCCGACCCTCTCGGAGGAAGAGCAGAAGGTCGTCTCGCTGTGCGGTAAGCAGTAGGCAAGCCGTGAGAGGCCCCGTCACACGATGAGCAGTTCTACCAACTCGACGACGCACCACACGTCCACGATCGGCGCCATCGGCGCCCCGAGCCGGCGCAACACCGAGCTGGCTCTGCTCGTGTTCGCCGTCCTCATCCCGGTCTTCGCCTACGCCAACGTGGGTCTGGCCATCAACGACGAGGTGCCCGCCGGCCTGCTGAGCTACGGCCTCGGCCTCGGCCTGCTGGCCGGCGTCGGGCACCTCGTCGTACGCAAGTTCGCGCCGTACTCGGACCCGCTGATGCTTCCGCTGGCCACCCTGCTCAACGGGCTCGGACTCGTCGCCATCTGGCGGCTGGACCAGTCCGAACTCCTCCAGGACATCGAGCAGGCCGGCACCGCCGCGCCCCGCCAGCTGATGTACACCGCGATGGGCATCGCCCTCTTCGTCGCGGTCATGATCTTCCTGAAGGACCACCGCGTCCTGCAGCGCTACACCTACATCTCCATGCTCGGCGCCCTGTTCCTGCTGCTGCTCCCGCTCGTACCGGGCCTGGGCAAGAACATCTACGGCGCCAAGATCTGGATCCAGGTCGGCTCCTTCTCCATCCAGCCGGGCGAGTTCGCCAAGATCGTCCTAGCGATCTTCTTCGCGGGCTACCTGATGGTGAAGCGGGACGCGCTGGCCCTCGCCAGCCGCCGCTTCATGGGCCTCTACCTGCCGCGCGGCCGCGACCTCGGCCCGATCCTCGTGGTGTGGATGGTCTCGATCCTCATCCTCGTCTTCGAGACCGACCTCGGCACCTCGCTGCTCTTCTTCGGCATGTTCGTGATCATGCTGTACGTCGCCACCGAGCGGACCAGCTGGATCGTCTTCGGCCTCCTGATGTCCGCCGTCGGCGCCGTCGGCGTCGCCAGCTTCGAGCCGCACATCCAGCAGCGTGTGGACGCCTGGCTCGACCCGATGAAGGAGTACACGCTCTCCCGCGCGGGCGTCGGCGGCCACTCCGAGCAGGCCATGCAGGCCCTGTGGGCCTTCGGCTCCGGCGGCACCCTCGGCACCGGCTGGGGCCAGGGCCACTCCGAGCTGATCCGCTTCGCCGCCAACTCCGACTTCATCCTCGCCACCTTCGGCGAGGAACTGGGCCTCGCGGGCCTCATGGCGCTGCTCCTGCTCTACGCCTTGATCGTCGAGCGCGGCGTGCGCACCGCCCTCGCCGCCCGGGACCCCTTCGGCAAGCTCCTCGCCATCGGCCTCTCCGGCGCCTTCGCACTCCAGGTCTTCGTCGTCGCCGGCGGTGTCATGGGCCTCATCCCGCTCACGGGTATGACCATGCCCTTCCTCGCCTACGGCGGCTCCTCCGTCATCGCCAACTGGGCACTGATCGGCATCCTGCTGCGCATCAGCGACACCGCGCGCAGACCGGCACCCGCCGCCCCCGCCAGCCCCGACGCCGAGATGACCCAGGTGGTCCGACCGTGAACAAGCCACTGCGCCGGATCGCGATCTTCTGCGGCCTCCTCGTCCTCACCCTGCTCATCCGGGACAACTGGCTCCAGTACGTCCAGGCCGACGACCTCAAGGAGGACGAGCACAACCGCCGGGTCGCCATCGAGCGGTACGCCAGCCCGCGCGGCGACATCATCGTCGACGGCAAGGCCATCACCGGACACGCCACCACCGAGGGCGACTTCAAGTACAAGCGGACCTACAAGGACGGCGCCATGTGGGCGCCCGTCACCGGGTACGTCTCCCAGGCCTACGGCGCCACCCAGCTCGAATCCATCGACGACGGCATCCTCACGGGCAACGACGACCGGCTGTTCTTCCGCAACACCCTCGACATGGTCACGGGCAAGAAGCGCGAGGGCGGCAACGTCGTCACCACCCTCAACAGCGCCGCCCAGAAGGCCGCCTACGACGGTCTGAAGAAGCAGGGCGCCAAGGGCGCCGTCGTCGCGCTCGAACCCTCCACCGGCAAGATCCTGTCGATGGCCTCGTACCCGTCGTACGACCCCACCTCGATCGCCGGCAGCAACGAGGCGGCCGGGGAGGCCTGGAACAAGCTCCAGAAGAAGAACAACCCCGACGACCCGATGCTCAACCGCGCGCTGCGCGAGGTCTACCCGCCCGGCTCCACCTTCAAGGTGGTCACCGCGGCGGCCGCCCTGGAGAACGAGAAGTACACCTCGGCGGACGACAAGACCGAGACCCCGCTGCCGTGGACCATGCCGGGCACCACGACCGAGCTGAAGAACGAGGGCGACCTCCCCTGCGAGAACGCCACGCTCCGCGAGGCGCTGCGGGTGTCCTGCAACACCGTCTTCGGCAAGATCGGCTCCGACCTCGGCAACCAGAAGATGCTGGAGGAGGCCAAGAAGTTCGGCTTCACCGAGGAGCAGTTCGTCCCGGTCCGCTCCAACCCCTCCGTCTTCTCCGACGACATGGCGCCCTCCGAGGTCGCGCTCTCCTCCATCGGCCAGTTCAACACCGCGGCGACCCCGCTGCAGATGGCCATGGTCACCTCGGCGATCGCCAACAACGGCACCCTGATGAAGCCGTACATGGTCGACGAACTCCAGGCCCCGAACCTCGACACCATCGAGAAGACCGACCCCGAGGAGATGAGCAAGCCGCTCTCCCCGGACAACGCCCAGGTCCTCCAGGACATGATGGAGACCGTCGTCCAGGACGGCACGGGAACCAACGCCCAGATCGACGGCGTCACCGTGGGCGGCAAGACCGGTACCGCACAGCACGGCGTCGACAACAAGGAGAACCCCTACGCCTGGTTCATCTCGTACGCCAAGGGCGAGGACGGCAGCGCGCCGGTCGCCGTGGCCGTGGTGATCGAGGACGAGAACGCCGTACGCGACGACATCTCCGGCGGCGGCCTCGCGGCACCGATCGCGAAGAACGTCATGGAGGCCGTCATCGACAGCAAGAAGTGACCACACCATGAACGGGACGTGACTCCTGTCACGTCCCCTTCACATCGGCGCACGTTGCGATACCGGTCCTGTATCGGCTGCCGGGCTTGGCCAAGGCCCACAGAGCGAGCCGGGTACCGTAGGCCGGACGGCAGCCTCCGACCGTACAAGCATGCCGGTCGGGACCGACGGAGAGGGCTGGTAGGTAGTTATGGAAGAGCCGCGTCGCCTCGGCGGCCGGTACGAGCTGGGCCCGGTGCTCGGCCGTGGTGGCATGGCGGAGGTTTACCACGCTCATGACACCCGGCTCGGACGCCAGGTGGCGGTGAAGACGCTGCGCGCGGACCTCGCGCGCGATCCGTCCTTCCAGGCCCGCTTCCGCCGGGAGGCCCAGTCTGCCGCCTCGCTCAACCATCCCGCGATCGTGGCGGTCTACGACACGGGCGAGGACTACATCGACGGGGTCTCCATCCCGTACATCGTCATGGAGTACGTCGACGGCTCCACGCTCCGTGAGCTGCTCCACTCCGGCCGCAAGCTGCTGCCGGAGCGGACGCTGGAGATGACCATCGGCATCCTCCAGGCGCTGGAGTACTCGCACCGGGCCGGCATCGTCCACCGCGACATCAAGCCCGCCAACGTCATGCTCACGCGCAACGGCCAGGTCAAGGTCATGGACTTCGGCATCGCCCGCGCGATGGGCGACTCCGGCATGACCATGACGCAGACCGCCGCGGTGATCGGCACCGCCCAGTACCTCTCCCCGGAGCAGGCCAAGGGCGAGCAGGTCGACGCGCGGTCCGACCTGTACTCCACGGGCTGTCTGCTCTACGAGCTGCTGACCGTGCGGCCGCCCTTCGTCGGCGACTCCCCGGTCGCCGTCGCGTACCAGCACGTGCGTGAGGAACCGCAGGCGCCGAGCGTCTTCGACCCCGAGATCACGCCCGAGATGGACGCGATCGTGCTGAAGGCGCTGGTCAAGGACCCCGACTACCGCTACCAGTCGGCCGACGAGATGCGGGCCGACATCGAGGCCTGCCTCGACGGCCAGCCCGTCGGCGCGACCGCCGCGATGGGCGCCATGGCCGCGGGGGGCTACGGGGCCTACCCCGACGACCAGCCGACCACCGCGCTGCGCTCGGACGGCGGCGGCGGTGCCACGACCATGCTGCCGCCCATGAACCCGGACGACGGCGGCTACGGCTACGACGACCGCCCCGACCGGCGCCGGCAGCAGCCGCGCAAGTCGAACACGTCCACGATCTTCCTGGTCCTGGCGGGCGTCCTCGTCCTCGTCGGCGCGATCCTGATCGGCAAGTACGCGTTCAGCGGCGACGGCGGGCCCGGCAACGACAAGGTCGACGTGCCCGGATTCATCGGGCAGACCAAGACGGACGCCCAGCAGCTGGCGGTCAACGCCGACCTTGAAGTGGCCTTCACGCAGAAGCCCTGCGAGGACCAGAAGAAGGGCAACATCTGCTCACAGGACCCCAGGCAGGGGACCTCGGTCGACAAGCAGTCCACCGTCAACCTGGTCGTCTCCACCGGCGCCCCGAAGGTCGCCGTGCCGAACGTCATCGACAAGGACGTCGACACGGCCACCGAGCAGCTCGAGAACAAGGGCTTCGAGGTCGAGACCAAGCAGACCGAGTCCTCCCAGGACGAGGGCACGGTCCTCAGCCAGGACCCGGACCCCGGCAGCGAGCTGGAGAAGGGCTCCACGGTGACCCTGGAGGTCGCCAAGGCCGAGGCGAAGGCCACGGTGCCAGACGTCGTCGGCCGCAGCTGCGACGAGGCCAAGGCCCAGATGCAGAACAACGACCTGGAAGCCACCTGCACCGACCAGCCGACCCAGGACCCGAACCAGGTCGACAAGGTGATCTCCACCACACCCGCGGCGAACCAGCAGGTCGACAAGGGCTCCAAGGTCACGATCGTCGTCGGCAAGGCCGTGGAGAAGAAGAAGGTGCCGGAGATCAAGCTCGGCACCCCGCTGCAGCAGGCCCAGCAGACCCTCCAGCAGGCCGGCTTCACCAACATCCAGGTGACCGGACCCAACGACGGCAACGCCGTGGTCATACAGCAGAACCCGCCGGCGGGCACCGAGGTCGACGACCCCGCCGCCACCCCGATCACCCTCACCACCGTGGGCGGCAACGGGGGCAACAACGGCGGTAACAACGGAGGCATCATCGGCGGCCTCCGCGGCGACGACTGACCCACGCCGCACCCGGCAACAAGGAGAGCCCCGGCCCCTCAGCGGAGGGACCGGGGCTCTCGTCGGCCCGGAGCGGAACCGGGCGCCGTTCTACGCCGAGCGCCGGGCGAAGGCGCGGGCCTTCTCGCGGCGTGCCGGGTCGAACGCGTCGGTCGCCCCGGCGCCCTCGTCGCCGGGACCCTTCCGCCAGCCCTCGATCTTGCGGGCGACACCCTTGAGCCGCGGATGCCCGGGCTTCACGGCGATCTCGAAGTGGGACTCCTTGACCGGCGTGAGATCGCCGCCCCAGGAGACGACGCCGTCCAGTTCGGCGAGGATGTCCCGCACCACGACCAGCTCGTTCGGGTACAGGCCGTCCCGCGCCCCGGCCGGATACGAGAGGGGCCGGACGGCGATCGCCGTACCGGACAGGTAGTTCGACTCGTACTCCTGCGCGACCCGGCGGTCGGCCGTCCACCCGTGGATCTCGCCGGCCCGCAGCTCGCCGATCTCGTAGTGGAAGCGGCGCGCGACGTGCAGCAGGACCACGGCGGCGTCACCGCCGGCGAGTCTCACCTTCTGGTCGCTGCCCTCGACGCCGAACGTCTCCGGGGCCTCCAGGAGCGGCCAGCCGTTGCCGCTGCGCTCCCCGGCCCAGGAACCGGCCGCACCGGCCGGCTCGGCCGCGACGGCCGCCGTGGCGGGCAGCAGCGAGGTCAGGGCCGCCGCACCCGCCACACCGGCCGTCGCCCCCACGAAGCGGCGCCTCGTCAGTTCGCCCATCATCATCTGTCTCTCCTTGGTCTCAGAGCGGTCGCCACCGCGGCGGCGAGGCAGAGCACACCGGCCGCCGCCAGCAGGACGAAGAACACAATGGCCGGATTGACCCAGGAGGGAACGAGGTCGAAGCTCTCGTTGCACTTGCTGTGCAGCGGGAACCAGCGGCTGAACTCTTCCGCGTGCGCTTCCCGGTAGGCGTCGTCGTAGCGGACGCCGTGACCGTGGACACAGGCCTCCTCGACGTCGAGTCCTCCGGAGAAGATCCCGGTCAGGTAGGCGGCCGCGAACCCGACGACACCGGCCGACAGACCGGCCACACCCAGTGACAGCCAGGTACGGGGCCGCGCCCACGCGCCCTCGCGGACGGCCCGGACGCCGCTACGGCCTCCGGCGACCATCCCGACGCACAGGATCCCCAGCACGACGGCGACAACGATGCCACCGGTGCCGAGCAGGAACAGCAGCGCGACGCCCATCACCGCCAGCCCGCCCAGGTAGGCGAGCCGCTCGGGCCGGAAGGTCTTGTTCCCCGGGGTCATCCGTCAGCCCTTGGCGGAACGCGCGGCAGCCCGGCCGCGGGCCGCCTTGAGGAACGCCTCGTGATTGGCCCGGTACTGCGCCGCCTTCTTCTTCTCCATGCCCATGCGGGCGAGAAGGGCGTCCACGAATCCCTGCTCGAAGTTCTGCAGCTTGTCGAAACCACCCGGAGCATTCTGGTACACGGCCGGCAGCACGGCGCCCTTGAGGCTGATCAGCTGCTTGCGGGCCGGGCCCAGGACCGTGTCGGAGGCGGTCAGGGCGTTGTGCGCGGACTGCTTGCAGTCGGTGGCGTTGCCCCAGCGCTGCGTGAAGTAGTCGTTGAAGCGGGTCAGGCCGCCGCCACCCTGCTGGTACAGCGCCTTGACGGCCTCGACGATCGTCTTGTTGCCGCGGACCGCGCGGGCGATCAGATAGCCGTCCGCGTCCTCGATGAGGTCGTTGAAGCCGAACGAGGACGACACCCCGGGGACGGCGAGCCTGGCGTGGCAGAAGGCGAGCGGGTCGGCGTACTCCGTCTCGGAGTTGCGCCAGTCCGACCAGAACGTCATCAGGTCGCCGGCCCAGCCGCCGACGTCACCGCCGTTGGCGCCCTGGCGGTCGGACGGCTGGTCCGTCAGCAGGTGCGCGTTGGCCGTGGCCATCATGTGCTCGGCGCCCAGGTCATAGCCGGTGAAGGGGTCCTTGAAGGACTTCCTGATGGACATGCCCTGCGCGTTGCAGTAGTCGACGAACCCCTGGTCGAACCCGCCGATGAGGTACCACCAGCCGATCTTGTTCAGGGTGTCCTTGTCGCCGTACTCGTAGTGGCGGATGTACTCCATCACGAGCTGGCTGCGCTTCTGACCGGTCGCCCCGTAGGAACCGGCCAGGTCGTACAGCTTCTGGACGTAGGCGATGAAGTCGTCGGCCGGTCCGGCCTGGTCGTTGACCGAGCCCACACCGCGGTCGAGACCCGAGATCACGTCGCGGTCCAGGTCGAAGGTGTCCGACCCGTTCTGGACCTTGAACTCCTTGATCTGGTTGAACGACCAGTTGCGCGGGATCGGGAAGCCGAGGTTGCCGGAGAAGCCCCAGGACATGCCGGAGACGAAGGAGTACCGGGCGAACGTCTTGTTGGTGACGTTGATGCAGACGTTGCGGGAGCCGTAGACGCCGTGGTTGTACTTCTTGCCCTTGCTGGCGAGCGCGGCCTGTACGCCGTGGAAGTAGACGATGATGCCCTTCGGAGAGCCGTCGATGGCCTCCTGGGTGGCGTCGTAGTCGACGGCGAAGTAGATCGTGGTGCCGGGGTTGAAGCCGTAACCGCTGGCCAGCTCGTGGGCGTTCAGACCGTGCTGGTACCCGTTGGCGTACGTGAAGTCGTCCAGCTCGCGGGCGTTGTCCTGGTAGATCGGGAAGACGCGCAGCCCGTGCGAGAAGATCGTGTCCAGCTCGCCCGGCTTGATCTCCTTGTCCAGGGTGGAACCCGGCGGATCGTAGATGTAGCGGCCCACGATCTCGTACTTGTTGTCCTTGAGCCACTTCGCGCGCGACGGGGTGATCTCGTAACGCGTGTCCGAACCCGTGGCGGGGCGGTCGGGGTCTCCCATGGAGACCAGGAGCTGCGACCAGGTCTGGAAGTCGCCGTCGCCGTTGACCTCCAGCTTGTTGAACTTCTGGAAGGCGCGGACCCATTCGGCGAGCTTGTCGTCGAAGGAGGAGCGCCAGGCGGTGGGGATCGCGTTGAGCTCGTCGTCGTAGGTGGGGGAGTTGAACACGCAGGCGGCGGAGAATATCTGCACCAGCGTGCCGGAATCGCCCTGTGCGACCGGGTGGGACCGCAGCCCCGCCTGGGTCGCGGGTCCGTAGTTCCCGTTCGGCGCGGCGATGCCCAGCTCGTACTGGAGTGCGACCATCAGGGACTTCTGGACGTCACGGGAGTAGATGCCGTCCGCGGGACCGATGCTGTAGGCGCTGCGGTCCCAGTAGCGCCCGTTGAGCCACCGCTGGATCCCCTGGACCTCCTCGCTGCCGCCCGCGACGACGACGTAGGCGTCCATGTTGAGGATGGCCTTGATGATCTTGACGTTGAGGACCCCGTCGCCCTCCGGGAGGCCCATGTTGGAGCGGAGCTCCTTGACGGCCTCCCGGGTGACGCCGGTGAACCACCCCTCGCTCTCCGGCTCGACGGCCCAGTAGCCCTTGCACCACATGCCGAACTGGATGCAGGCCAGCAGGTCGCGGTTCTCCTCCCAGCCGAACCCGATGTCGCCCAGGGCCTCGACGCGGGAGTAGGTTCCCGGGCCGAAGCTCGCGACGACCGGGCTGATGCCGAGTTCGTGCTGGAGCCCCATCGTGAGGCTGTACATGGTCGACCAGCCGGTACGGCCGTCTTCGGGGCAGCGCTGGTAGCCGGCGACACTGCCGTACTTCTCGTTGACCCACTTCTGGGCTCTGAGGACTTGCTGATCCATGCGGGATCCTCTCTGCGGGACGGGGAGGAGCTGGGACGTGCGGGTGGTCCGGGGGCGGATCAGCAGCGCGGGCCGTAGCTGCGCTTGCCGTTGATGAGCCAGGTGGTGTCCTTCTCGTTCCGCAGCATGTACGCGGCGGTGAAGCACCCGGTGTCGGTGATGCGGATCGGGCCCGCGTAGGTGGCGTAGTTGCCGTGGTCGGTGCCGCACCCGGACCCGCCGGTCTTGCCGGGACAGACGTTGAAGTACATCTCGTTCGCCCCGCCGGGCGTGCCGTTGTAGAAGACGACGCACAGGTAGCCGGTGCCGCCGGCGTACGCGACCATGTCACCGTCGTCGTTGCCGCTGTCGCCCGGGAGCCGGCCGTCGACGTAGGCGATGGTCTGGTACGGCCCGCCGCAGGGGTTGGACGCGGCCTGGGCGGGCGCCGCGCTGAGCGGCAGGAGGGCGGCGGCGAGGGCGAAGACGCCGGCGACCACGGACTTCTTGTTCATGCGGGAGTTCCTCTTGACATCGTTTTCGAGCATGGTTCGGGCATGGCGAAGCGGCTCCGGCAAACCGGAGCGGCTGCTTCAACAGGGCTGGACGGGGACCGGCGCGACTGGCCGCCGGTGGGTCACTGGACAGGAAGTCCCGGAGAAGACCGGCCGTGAGCGGTCGACACGTGTTCCACCGGAACAGCGTTCGCGGGGAGTTGGGGCGTGACGCGTCAGCGGCACGGCTCCGGCAAGGCCCTCGTAAGACGGGCGCGAAACGGCACGGAATACATGGACAACACTTCCCCCCAGGTGGTCAGCCCGGAGAGCACTTTATCCGACCGGCGGGACATGACAAAGGGCGAGGGCCGTCGACCTCGACCCCCGAAGAACGCCCTGACCTGCTGAGAAGTGAACCCGCGCAGTTCTGCCGGGCGAGCGACTGCATCGAACGTGTCTTCATATGTCACAACTCGTTAAGTCCGGTTGACCACATCATCCCAACAGGGAAGGCCGGGCAGTGATCAACGAGACGGCTCTACTGGAATCGCGGACCCTACGCAGCGGCGTCCTCGAACGCACGGACGTACTCGACCGAGTGAAGGCACTGTCCCTGCTGCCGGACGGCCTGCACGTGACTACGGCGATGGTGGCGGCGTACTTCCAAGTCACCGCCGAAGCCATCCGCCAGCTGACCAAGCGCAACCGTGAGGAACTCGGAGCCAACGGAATGACCGTGCTCCGAGGCGCTGAACTGCGGGAATTCGAGAGTGACAACATGTCACTCTCGCTGGCCAGTTATCCACAGGCGCGCCGGAACCTCACCATCTACTCCCGCCGTGCCGTCCTCAACATCGCCATGCTGCTCCGCGACAGCGAAGTCGCACGTCAGGTGCGTGTCTACCTTCTGGACATGGAGTACCTGGCACGCACACAGCCTGTGGACAACCCGGCCCCGACCGACACCAGCACCCAAGACGCCCGCATCGACCAGCGCATCACCCACATCCTCGGCCGGACCGTCGTACCGATGTTCAACGCCCTCATCGCCACGTCCGGCGAACACCGCCGCGAGCTCATCGAACTCCGCGGGGACATCGAGAACGTCGAGCGCAAGCTGTGCTGGCACCACAAACGCCTCGCGACCCTGGAAGGAGACAGCCCCGCCGACGACGTCAGGGCGAAACTCAACGCGATGACCTGGCGGGCGTTCGAGCACCACGTAGCCGACCTGCTGCGCCGGGACGGCTGCGTCGACGTCGTCGTACGGCAGGCCCGCACCGACCGCGGTATCGACATCACCGGCCGCACCGCCGACGGACGCACCGTCGCCGTCCAGTGCAAGAACAGGTCCGGCCGCTGGACCGTACCCAGCGCGGACATGCAGAAGTTCGCGGGCGCGGCACGCGCCATCGACCCCGTGGACGTCGCCCTGTTCGTCGCCACCTCCAACTTCAGCCACGAATCGGAGGCGATCGCCAAACTCAGCGGAGTCACCACCGTGAACCGCGAGGAGCTGGAAGCCTGGAGCGCCGGAGTGCTGCTCAAGGCGCTCCGGTAGGCCGCACGGCAAGAGGCCCGAAGCCGCAAAGAGAAGTTGCGGCTTCGGGCCTCCGTCATGTTAGAGGACTGACCTCCCGCGAGGAGGCCGGTCAGCGCAGTTCCTCCGGCGGCGTCCGCTCTCCGTCCACCTTCTCCGTGCGGACCAGCTCGCCCCAGACCACGTACCGGTACTTGCTCGTGTACACCGGGGTGCAGGTCGTCAGGGTGATGTAGTGGCCGGGCTTCTTCTTGCCGGACTCCTGGGGGACCGCCTCGAGGACCTCGACGTTGAACTTCGAGGTCTCCCGAAGGACGGCGTAGGTCTTGTAGACGTACCAGGTGTCCTTCGTCTCGAAGACGATCGGGTCGCCCTCGCCGATCTTGTCGATCTTGTGGAACTTCGCCCCGTGCCCGTCGCGGTGGGCCGCGAGCGAGAAGTTGCCCTCCTTGCCCGAGGTGGGCAGCGTCGCCTTCACCGGGTCCGTGTAGTAGCCGGCCACGCCGTCGTTGAGGATCTTCATCGACGTGCCCTTCTCCACCAGGATGTCGCCCTTGCCCATGGCCGGGACGTGCAGGAAGCCGATCCCCGCCCTGGTGTCCAGCGCCCCGGGACCGTCCGGACCGACCCGGTCCTCGGCCCAGTTGTCCCGCACCTTGTCGGCCTGCTTGTCCGCCGCGCGGTCGGCGACCACGTTCGTCCACCAAAGGGAGTAGACGACGAACAGGCCCAGCACCAGGCCCGCGGTGATGAGGAGTTCACCGAAGACGCTCACCGCGCGCGCGACGATCCGCCCGGGACCCCGCCCGCGCCCGCGCGCGGCGGCCCGCTCCCGCTGCTCCGAGTCGTGCTCCGTGTCGGTGGTCGCTGCCACTGGTCATCCGCCCTTAACTGACGAGCGCATCCGGCTTGCCCTTGCTGCGCGGCCGTTCCTCGACCATCTTGCCCCACACGATCATGCGGTACTTGCTGGTGAACTCCGGCGTGCAGGTCGTCAGGGTGATGTAGCGGCCGGGCTCCTTGAACCCCGACTGCTTCGGGACCGGGTCCAGCACGCTGACGTTGCTCGGCGACGTCACCGGCAGGATCGACGCCATCTTGTAGACGAAGTACTTGTCCTGCGTCTCCACGACGATCGGATCACCCGGCTTGAGCTTGTTGATGTACCGGAACGGCTCGCCGTGCGTGTTGCGGTGCCCCGCCAGGCCGAAGTTGCCCGTCTTCGCGTCCGGCATCGCCGTCTTCAGCGCGTCCTCCCCGTAGTGCCCGACCATCCCGCGGTCCAGCACCTTCTTGCTGTTGATGCCCTCCGCGATCGGCACCACGACGTCCAGATCGGGGATGTGCAGCAGCGCGAAGCCCTGACCCGGCTCGAAGGTCCCCGGGTTGCGCTTGCCGCTCGCCCAGTCGTCCTGGAGGTTGCTGGCCGCCTTGTCCGCCTGCGCGTGCGCCCGCACGTTCGTCCACCACAGCTGGTAGGTGACGAAGAGCAGCATCAGCACGCCGGTGGTGATGAAGACCTCACCGATCGCCCGGCTCGCGATCACCGCGGCGCCGGGCTTGCGGGCCCGGGCCTGACGGCGGGCCTCCACGCGCGACAGCGGCGCTGTCGCCTCCTCGGCCGACTCGGAGTCCGCCGACGCCCCGCGCGGCGCTCCACGGCGCCCGTGACGCCGTTTCGCGGCCTTCCTGCGGGCCGCCCGGCCGCCTGTCGGGGTCGCGGTCTCCACCGTCCGCTCCGGCGGCGGCTCGGGGATCCGCAGCGCCACCGTCTCGTCGTCGACCGGACCAGTAGGGCCGGTGGGGCCGGTGGGGCCGGTGGGACCCGCCGAGGTGAAGTCCTCCTGCCATCCGCCCCCGAACGCACCGGAATCCCCGTACGGCCGTCCGTACGAGGATCCCTGGTCACCGGCCGTGCCGGATTCGCGCTCGGGGCGCAGGGCGGTCACGCCGTGGCCCTGCCCACCACCGGGGCGAGCCCCGCCGACCTCGCCACCGCGTCCTGGTCGCCGCACTCCACCAGCCAGTTGGCCAGCATCCGGTGCCCGTGCTCGGTCAGCACCGACTCCGGGTGAAACTGCACGCCCTCGACGGGCAGTTCACGATGGCGCAGGCCCATCACGATGCCGTCGTGGGTGCGGGCCGTCACCTCCAGCTCGGCCGGCACCGTGCCCGGCTCCGCCGCCAGCGAGTGGTACCGCGTGGCGATGAAGGGGGAGGGCAGACCCGCGAAGACGCCCGTGCCCGTGTGCTCGACCGGCGAGGTCTTGCCGTGCAGCAGCTCCGGCGCCCGGTCCACCACACCGCCGTACGCCACCTGCATCGACTGCATGCCGAGGCAGACGCCGAAGACCGGGACACCCGTGGCGGCACAGTGCCGGACCATGTCGACGCAGACGCCCGCCTGCTCCGGCGCCCCCGGCCCGGGAGAGAGCAGCACGCCGTCGAAACCGTCCTGGGCGTGCGCCGTCGACACCTCGTCGTTGCGCAGCACCTCGCACTCGGCGCCCAGCTGGTACAGGTACTGGACCAGGTTGAAGACGAAGCTGTCGTAGTTGTCGACGACGAGGATGCGCGCGCTCACTGGTTGTCCACCGTCACATCGTTGAAGGGAAGCAGCGGTTCGGCCCACGGGAAGACGTACTGGAAGAGGACGTAGACCACGGCCACGACCAGCACGAGCGAGAGCAGAGCCCTCACCCACGCGTTCCCCGGCAGATGCCGCCAGATCCAGCCGTACATGCCGTCCCTTCCGTCGCACCGCGGCGCCAGGCTCACGCCGCACCGCACCAGACTAGCGGCGCGGGGCCCTCCGGAACGGCCTCACTCCACAGGCCGGGCATAGTGCAGGTCCGCCGTGCCCGAGTAGCCGGGCAGCGTCGCCCTCCCGTCCTCCTCGACCTTCCAGCCGAGTCCGTAGACGTTGACGTACACCATGTAGTTCTGGATCGCCGGCGACGCCGCCAGCGTCTCCTTGAGCCGCTCCGGATCACCGACCGCCTGGATCTTGTACGGCGGTGAGTAGACGCGGCCCTGCAGGATCAGGGTGTTGCCCACGCAGCGGACCGCGCTGGTGGAGATCAGCCGCTGGTCCATGACCTTGATCCCCTTGGCCCCGCCCTGCCACAGCGCGTTCACCACGGCCTGGAGGTCCTGCTGGTGGATCACCAGGTAGTCGGGCTGCGGCTCGGGGTAGCCCGGGAGCTTGGCGGTGGCGTCCGGCGGCGCGTCGTCGAGTGTGACGGAGATCGCCTCGCCGGTCAGCTTCTGCGTGCCCGCCTCCTCCTCCAGCGCGGCGAGCTCGTCGTCCTCCGACTTCGACCGTCCGTCGTCGCGCTCGGCGAGCGACTCGATGTCGTGCCGCAGGCCGGCGTTCGCCTCCTCCTGCTGCCCGTTCTCCTGGCTGCGCTCGTGGATGAGGTCGGACAACTTGAGCAAAGAGGCGTCCGTCCGGATATTGGTGCCCTTCGCGGTGTTGAAGCTGGTGAAGAAAATGAGTCCCGCGAGAGCGAAGACGGCTGCCGTGAGAACGCGCACGGGCCGGAAACGGCGCCGGCGGGCAGGGCTGGATCCCGTCCCGGGGGAGTCGGCAGAATTGCTCAACGTACCCTTATCTCCTTCGGCGCCACGGAAGGACTACGCTAACGGACGCCCGGGGGAGCGCTCAGAGTCCCCTTGTCCCCCGAACGCCGCTCCCGAGACCGACCCCCCGTTCCCTGCGCGGCCACGCAGCGCATCGACAGGAGAGACCCTCGTGCCGAAGTCACGTATCCGCAAGAAGGCCGACTACACGCCGCCGCCCGCCAAGCAGTCGACCAGCATCAAGCTGACCAGCCGCGGCTGGGTGGCACCCGTCATGCTGGCCATGTTCGTCATCGGCCTCGCCTGGATCGTCGTCTTCTACGTCACCGACGGTTCACTGCCGATCGACTCCCTGGGCAACTGGAACATCGTGGTGGGCTTCGGCTTCATCGCCGCCGGCTTCGGCGTCTCCACGCAGTGGAAGTAGCGCGGCATTAGCTCTGCCCAGGGCTATCCACGGAGTTATCCACAGGCGTTATCCACATGGGGAAAAGAAAGACGATCTGTGGATAACCTCTAGGGTGTTGACGCCGGTGTGACGGAAGTACCGGCATCCGAAAACATGTTCGCCCCCTGCCTGACCTGCGGAAACACTGGTCAGTGACAGGGGGCACACCTGTTCCCGCACACTGTGCACAAGATCCGACACCCACTGTGGAAAACGCATGCTCAGGTGAGCTGTGCGCTCCTCAACAGGGTCAGCCCCACGACGACCAGCAGGACCAGCGCACAGGCGCCGTACTGCACGAGGGTCCGCCGCTCGCGCGGTGCGTGGAGCATGGCGAAGCCGATCACACCGCCGGCGACGAGACCGCCGATGTGTGCCTGCCAGGCGATGTTGGCCCAGGTGAACGTGAAGACGAGGTTGATCGCCAGCAGGATGACGACCGGCCGCATGTCCGCGTTGAGGCGGCGGACGAGCGCGGCGGTGGCGCCGAAGAGGCCGAAGACCGCGCCGGAGGCACCGAGGGTCGCCGTGGTGGGCGAGGCCAGCAGATAGGTGACGGCGCTGCCGGCCAGGCCGGAGACGAGGTAGAGCGTGAGGTAGCGGGCTCTGCCCAGCGCGGCTTCCAGCGGGCCGCCGAGGAACCAGAGGCTGATCATGTTGAAGCCGATGTGCCAGATTTCCTCGTGCGTGAACATCGTGGTCACCAGGCGGTACCACTCGCCCTCCGCGACGCCCTCGGTCGGGACGAAGGGGGCGGGGGGCCAGCGTCCGATGAGCACCATGTCGCTGAGGAAGGACGACGGGAGCGCCTGTACGGCGATGAACACCGCCGCGTTGATCCCGATCAGGATCTTGGTGAGCAGGTGCGGGTCGGCGGCGACCGTGCCCCCGGCCAGGGTGCGGGGCCGGGAGGCGGCGGGCGCGGGGCCACCGCCCGTGCGGCCGGAGGCGCAGTCGGGGCAGTGGAAGCCGACGGACGCGTTGATCATGCAGTCCGTGCAGATGGGGCGTTCGCAGCGGGTGCAGCGGATGCCGGTCTCGCGGTCCGGGTGGCGATAGCAGCCGGGCAGGCTCTGGGCGTCCGGCGGGCCTGCTGCCGCGTGGTCCATGACTTCCCCTCGGTCGTCCCTGCGGGCGGTGTGCGCGCGTGCGCCGCCCCGCCCCTTTTTACGGATGGGCGGAGCGTTTGGTTCCTGCCCAGTGCGGGGGGAGGTCAGCCCTGGCGGGTTTCCACGACGACGGTCTCGATGACGACGTCGTTGACCGGGCGGTGCGTGCGCGGGTTGGTCTGCACCGCGGCGATGGTGTCCACGACCTTCTGACTGGCCGGGTCGGTGACCTCGCCGAAGATGGTGTGCTTGCGGTTCAGCCAGGTCGTCGGGGAGACGGTGACGAAGAACTGGGAGCCGTTGGTGCCGGGACCGGCGTTGGCCATGGCGAGCAGGTAGGGCTTGTCGAAGGCGAGGTCGGGGTGGAACTCGTCGGCGAACTGGTAGCCGGGGTCGCCGGTGCCGTTGCCGAGCGGGTCGCCGCCCTGGATCATGAAGCCGCTGAGGACCCGGTGGAAGACGGTGCCGTCGTAGAGCCTGTCCGTGGTCTTCGCGCCGGTGGCGGGGTGGGTCCACTCCCGCTCGCCTCGGGCGAGTTCGACGAAGTTCTTGACCGTCCTGGGTGCGTGGTTCGGGAGCAGCCGGATCTCGATGTCGCCTTGGCTGGTCTTGAGAGTGGCGTAGAGCTGCTCGGCCACGGGGTGCCTTCCGTCGTCTGGTGGTGCGCACCGATACTCCCACGGGCGAGGGCGCGTTCGGCGTTGATACGCCCGGGTCCGAGCGCGGGGAGCCGATCCGTGGCATTGTCGGGTACGGGCTCGCGTTGCCCGGTATTCACCCGTTGTTGAGCTTGTTCTGCTCTTGTCCGCAACTTCATCACCACTTGCCCCAGAGAGCCCGAGGGCATCGTCGGTGACCCGGATGGCCGCCCTCACATGCCTGGCTTTGCGTCCACAGGCATGATCCGTAAAAGGGTGGAAAGTCGAATTACCGTACGCCACCGAGGAGGAGGAACCCGTGACCCGCATCGACAGCGTGCGCGCCGCGACCGGTTCGGCGAAGGACAGCGTGCTGCACGCCGCGGAAGTGGTGGCGCCCTACGCCGACACGGCCAAGGACAGGGCCGCTCACTACGCACAGGAGGCGCGCGTACGGCTGGCGCCCAAGGTGTCGCAGGCCGCAGACCAGGCCCGCCACCAGTACGGGGCGCATGTCGCGCCGCGGCTGGAGCAGGCCCTTACGCATGTGCCGCCGAAGGTGGACGCCGCCGCGCAGGAGGCGGCCATCCGCACCCGTCTGGCCGCTCGGCAGGCGGCCGACTATTCACGGCCGAAGATCGAGCAGGCGGTGGCCGCGGCCGGTCCCGTGCGGGACGAGGCGACCGCGCGGGGTGCCGCCGCGTTGGCCGCGCTCCGGGGTCAGGTCACGGCGAAGGAGATCGAGAAGCTGACCCGCAAGCACCAGCGGCGTGCGAGGGCCGGCCGGATCGCCAGGGTCCTGGCGGTGGCGGGTCTCGTCGCGGGCGGCGCCTTCGCGGCCTGGAAGTGGTGGGACAAGCAGGCAAACCCGGACTGGCTGGTGGAGCCGCCGGAGGCGACGGAGGTGCCCGAGTCCGGGCGGCTGACGTCGGTGGACGGCACCGGTGAGGCGATTCTCGACCCCGAGGTGCAGGCCAAGCAGGCGCAGGAGGAGGCGGCGGAGGGCGACGAGCCCCGCTGATCCTTCTCCGGACCGGTATCGCCGTGGGGCGGAAGACCTTCGGGTCTTCCGCCCCACGGTGATGTTTCACGTGAAACGGCGGCTCAGCGGCCGTAGCGGCGTTCGCGCAGTGAGTAGGAGCGCAGGGCGCGCAGGAAGTCGATCTCGCGGAAGTCCGGCCAGTAGGTCTCGCAGAAGTGGACCTCGGCGTAGGCGGACTGCCAGAGCAGGAATCCGGAGAGGCGCTGCTCCCCGGAGGTGCGGATGATGAGGTCGGACTCGGACCGCGTCTTGGAGTACAGGTGCTTGGAGATGTGCTCCATGGTGAAGGTCTCGATGAACTCGTCGATGTCCCCGCCCTGCGAGCTGTGCTCGGTGAGGGCCGAGCGCACGGCGTCGACGATCTCGCGACGGCCTCCGTAGCCCACGGCGACGTCGACCTTGGTGCCGCCCTTGCGGCCCTGGGTGGCGGCGGTGGCGGTCTTGAGGCGGCCGGCGGACTCGGCGGGCAGCAGGTCCAGGGCGCCGACCGCTTCCACGCGCCAGGGGTTGCCGGGGGCGGCGAGCCGCTCGACGACTTCGGCGATGATGTCGATCAGCGGGTTCAGCTGGTCCTCGGGCCGGTGCAGGTTGTCGTCGGAGAGCATGAAGAGGGTGACGTGTTCGATCTGCGCGGAGTCGCACCAGCGCAGGAAGTCCAGCACCTTCGCTCCGCCGGCCCGGTAGCCCTCTCGCGGGTCGTCTATGCCCGACATCTTGGCCCAGCGGCGGTTGCCGTCGAGCATGATGCCGATGTGCTGGGGGCGTGGGCGTCCCTCCAACTCCTTGACCAGGCGCTTCATATACAGCGCGTCGAGAGCGGCCCGTACCTTCGCCCGCATGCTCTACCCCTTCCACCTCGTCGGTAGCGACCGGACGCCTCCGACGGCGATGAGCCACGTGGCACCGGCCCGCCGGGGTGTGGTGGTGGTGCCCTGTGGGGTGACGATATCAAGAGCAGACAGCACCTCCCGGGTGCCGAGCGGCGGCCGTCCGTGGGCCCGTTTCGGTCGGGCCGCGTGGGCCGCGCGGTCGTTTCGCGTGGTCAACTGGGCCTTTCCGTGCGGTCGTTGGTGATTGTCCGGATCGCGTGTCCACCGGCGGCCGAGGTGCGTGGGTGCGGTCGGTGAGGAACGTCTCCGCGCCACCTGTGCGCATATCGGGCGAAACCCCCCTCAGGGGGTGGCCCGGGTGCCGGGTCCCGGGCTGGCCACCTTACTGCCGCGTTCACCAGCTGAACCCCGCGGCCACCGGCAGGTGGTCGCTGCCCGTGGCCGGCAGTGTCCAGGCGCGGTCCGTCCCTACGCCCCTGACCAGGATCTGGTCGATGCGTACCACCGGGAAGCCGGCCGGATAGCTGAAGCCGAAACCGTCCCCGGCCTGCTCCTGGGCCGAGTCCATCCGCGAGGTGATGCCGTCGAGGGCGCCGTCGTCCACGGTGCCGTTCAGGTCGCCGAGCAGCACCATCCGCTCGTTCTCCTCGGCGGCGACGGCCTCGGCGAGCGCCTGCGCGTTGCGGTCGCGGCTGCCCGTCCAGAAGCCGGTGCGGGGCAGGAGGCGCACGGACCCCAGGTGGGCGACGTAGACCGCGAGCGGCCCCTGGTCCGTGGTCACCGTGGTGCGCAGGGCCCGGGTGGAGGCGAGCTTGACGTCGTCCGGCTTGGTCTCCGCCAGCGGCCCGTAGTCGATCCTGGTGTCGACCGGCGCGGTGCCGGACAGCGGCAGCCTGCTCCACAGTCCGACCGTGCCCTGCACCGTGTGGTGGGGGTAGGCGTCCGCGAGTTCCTTCTCGTAGGTGGCCCGGTCCCGCTCGGTCAGCTCTTCGAGGGCCAGCAGGTCCGCGCCGGAGGCGGCCAGGTCACGGGCGGTGCCGGCCGGGTCGGGGTTGGCGGCGCCGACGTTGTGGCTGACCACGGTGAGGTCGCTGTCGCCCGGGCGGGACTTGTCGGCGACCATGTCGCCGAAGAGGCTCGTCCACGCCACGCACGGAACCAGCAACGCGACGGTCGCGGTCGCGGAGCGCCGCAGCAGCGCCGCGACCAGGAGAACCGGTACGCCCAGGCCGAGCCACGGCAGGAAGGTCTCCACGAGGCTGCCGAGCCCGGCCCGGTCCGTGACCAGGGCGTGCAGCGGCATGAGCAGGCCGAGCAGCACCGCCAGGGCGGCGAGGACCCGGCCGCGTCGCCAGGGCCCCGGCCGGGAGAGGGCGCGGACCACCCGTCGCAGGGGCGCGCGCCTTCCGGAGCCGGTGTCCGGGCGGCCGGGTCCGCCCTGTCCGGTCGCCGCCGTGTCCACCTGCGTCATGGGCCGCCCTCGCTCACCGTGCGTGTCGCTCGTCTTCACATCGGATGCGCCGGTCATCGCTGCGTCCGCGGGTCCTGCGCGGGGTTGTCGTACATGGCCGGGCAGCCGTGCGCGGCGGCCTCGGGGCGCAGCTCGTAGTGCCAGGGCTCGTTGGCGTAGGTCTGGCAGAGTCCGTACGCGCTGCCGTTGCGGGAGAGCCAGGCGGTCGCGTCGGAGCCCTCGATGTCGACGGCGTCTCCCGACACGTGGGCGGAGGTCTCCGGAGTGGCCACCCACTTCGCGGCCTCCTCCTCGGAGCCGTACTGGTCGACGGCCTCGTCGAGGAGCCGTTTCTGGTAGTCCTCGGAGCGCCGGCCGCTGTTGACGCGGAACGCCTGGACGCCGTCGTCCTCGGCGTCCGTCGCCGCCCGTCGCAGGGCCGCGAGGAGCGCGGGCTCGAGCCGGGTCACGGCCGGGACGTCCGTGTCGAAGACGGTCGTGCCGTCGGGGACGACACCGTCCTCCTCGTCGATCACGCCGGGGGGCTCCGTGGGGCGTGCCTCACCCGATGACGCGGCCGGGGACATGGGCGGCGACGGGGACGCCAGCGCCTGGCAGCCGAGGGCGGCGATGATCAGGGCGGCCACCGGCAGGCCGATCTTGAGGACGTCGGTACGCCGGTGGGGCTTCTTGTGTGCGGATGCGTCGCGAGTCATGCCCACAGGTAAGGGAACGCGGTGTTGCCGCGGCGTACGCGGTTTTCGATACGCCGACGACATGCGCCGGCTCCTAGCATCGGAGCATGCGAGTGCTGATCGTCGAGGACGAGCCGTACATGGCGGAGGCCATCCGCGACGCACTGCGGCTGGCGGCGATCGCCGCCGACATCGCGGGGGACGGCGACACCGCTCTGAGGCTGCTCGGTGTGAACACGTACGACATCGCCGTCCTCGACCGGGACATCCCCGGCCCTTCCGGCGACGAGGTCGCCCGGCGCATCGTCGACTCCGGCAGCGGCATGCCGATCCTCATGCTCACCGCGGCCGCCCGGCTCGACGACAAGGCCTCCGGGTTCGAGCTGGGGGCCGACGACTACCTCACCAAGCCCTTCGAGCTGCGGGAGCTGGTGCTCCGGCTCCGGGCCCTCGACCGCAGGCGCGCGCACAGCCGGCCCCCGGTGCGGGAGATCGCGGGGCTGCGGCTCGACCCGTTCCGCAGGGAGGTGTACCGGGACGGCCGTTTCGTCGCGCTCACCAGGAAGCAGTTCGCGGTGCTCGACGTACTCGTCGCCGCCGAGGGCGGGGTGATCAGCGCCGAGGAGCTGCTGGAACGCGCGTGGGACGAGCACGCCGACCCGTTCACCAACGCCGTACGGATCACCGTGTCGGCGCTGCGCAAGCGGCTCGGGCAGCCCTGGATCATCGCCACCGTGCCGGGCGTCGGCTACCGCATCGACGTACGGCCGGACGCGGCGGACGAGGGAGCGGGCCGTGGATAGGGAGGGCGGGCCGAGCGTCCGGCTCAAGCTCACCCTCAGCTACACCGGCTTCCTGATGCTGGCCGGCGCCCTGATGCTCGCGGCCGGGTGGCTGTTCCTGACGCGGGTGTCGCACGTCGGGCTCGTCTTCCAGCCGGAGTACCAGCTCTCGGTCGCGCGGGACTTCGCTCCGATGGCGGCGGTCACGATGGCGTTCCTGCTGGTGTTCGGTCTCGCGGGAGGGTGGTTCCTGGCCGGCCGCATCCTCGCCCCGCTGAACCGCATCACGGAGGCCACCCGCACGGCGGCGGGCGGATCGCTCTCCCACCGCGTCCGGCTGCCGGGCCGTCAGGACGAGTTCCGCGAACTCGCCGACGCCTTCGACACCATGCTCGGCCGGCTCGAAGCGCACGTCGCCGAGCAGCGGAGATTCGCGGCCAACGCCTCGCACGAGCTGCGCACCCCGCTCGCGATCTCGAAGTCGCTGCTCGACGTGGCCCGCGCCGACCCGGACCGCGACACCGGTGAACTCGTGGACCGCCTGCACGCCGTCAACACCCGGGCGATCGACCTGACCGAGGCGCTGCTTCTGCTCAGCCGAGCCGAGCAGCGTTCCTTCGCGCGCGAGCGCGTCGACCTGTCGCTCCTGGCGGAAGAGGCGACCGAAACGCTCCTCCCCCTCGCGGAAGGGCGAGGCGTCACCCTCGAGACCCGCGGCGACCTCACGCCGACGACCGGCTCACCGTCGCTCCTGCTGCAGCTGACCATGAACCTGGTGCACAACGCGATCGTCCACAACCTGCCGGAACGGGGCACCGTCCACGTCACCACCGCCGTCCGCCGCAGGACGGTGGTGCTCACGGTCGAGAACACCGGCGACCGGGTCACCCCCGAGCTGGCCTCGACGCTCACCGAGCCGTTCCAGCGCGGCACCGAACGCGTCCACACCGATCACGCGGGCGTCGGCCTCGGCCTGGCCATCGTCAGCACCATCGCCCAGGCCCACGACGGCACCCTCACCCTGACCCCCCGTCCCACGGGCGGCCTCGGCGTCACGGTGGAACTGCCGGCGGCGCCCTGAGCCGCCGGACGACCGTGACGGCCAAGTGCCCGCGGCACGCGAAAAGCCCCTCCGAACCACGTTTCCGCAGTTCGGAGGGGCTTGCATAAGTGGAGCCTAGGGGAGTCGAACCCCTGACATCTGCCATGCAAAGACAGCGCTCTACCAACTGAGCTAAGGCCCCTCGGGAGGCGGCGTCGGTCGCTTCGGGCGGGCCGACGGTCACCGCGGACAAGAGTACCGGGTCGCGCCCCGGATCTCACAAATGATTGGGGCTCCCGGGGAACGACCACGCTCCGTAAGATGCTCGGCGTGGTTCGCTGGAGCGAACTGCGGTTCTTGGGGAAGCGATGGGGAGACGCAATGGACGCCGCACAGCAGGAAGCCACCGCGAGAGCGCGGGAACTGCAGCGGAACTGGTACGGGGAGCCGTTGGGGGCGCTCTTCCGTAGGCTCATCGACGATCTTGGTCTCAACCAGGCTCGTCTCGCGGGGGTACTGGGACTGTCCGCACCGATGCTCTCGCAGCTGATGAGCGGCCAGCGGGCGAAGATCGGCAATCCCGCGGTGGTGCAGCGGGTGCAGCTGCTGCAGGACCTGGCGGGGCAGGTCGCGGACGGCAGTGTGAGCGCGGCCGAGGCGACGGAGCGCATGGACGAGATCAAGAAGTCGCAGGGGGGTTCGGTGCTCAACAACACCACGCAGACGACGAGCAGTTCGGGTGCGCCCACGGTCAAGCGGGTGGTCCGCGAGATCCAGTCTCTGCTGCGCTCGGTGGCGGCCGCCGGGGACATCATCGACGCGGCGGACGCCCTGTCCTCCTCGCACCCGGAGCTGGCGGAGTTCCTGCGGGTGTACGGAGCGGGCCGCACCTCGGACGCGGTCGCGCACTACCAGTCCCACCAGAACTGATCCCGGGGTCCGGCCGCCACAGGGGGGTCGCGGCCGGACCCGGGAGTGGCGCGAGGGGAGGAGCGACACACAGCCATGGGTGAGGTCTTCGCCGGACGGTACGAGCTGGTCGACCCGATCGGCCGCGGCGGGGTCGGTGCCGTCTGGCGTGCCTGGGACCACCGCCGCCGACGGTATGTGGCCGCAAAGGTGCTCCAGCAGCGGGACGCGCACTCGCTGCTGCGGTTCGTCCGCGAGCAGGCGCTGCGCATCGATCATCCCCATGTACTCGCGCCCGCGAGCTGGGCCGCCGACGACGACCAGGTCCTGTTCACCATGGATCTGGTCACCGGCGGTTCCCTGGTCCACCTGATCGGGGACTACGGTCCGCTGCCGCCCGCCTTCGTGTGCACGCTGATCGACCAGCTCCTCGCGGGCCTCGCGGCGGTGCACGCCGAGGACGTGGTCCACCGGGACATCAAGCCCGCCAACCTGCTCCTCGAGGCCACCGGCACGGGCCGGCCCCGGCTCCGGCTGTCCGACTTCGGCATCGCGATGCGGCTGGGCGAGCCCCGGCTGACCGAGACCAACCTCGTGGTGGGGACGCCCGGTTATCTCGCGCCGGAGCAGATGATGGGCGCGGAGCCGGACTTCGCCGCGGACCTGTTCGCGGTCGGCCTGGTCGCCCTGTACCTGCTGGAGGGGGCCAAGCCGGACGCCAAGGCGCTGGTCCAGCACTTCGCCGAGCACGGGACACCGGCCGCGCCGCAGGGGATACCCGAGCCGCTGTGGCAGGTCGTCGCGACGCTGGTGCAGCCGGATCCACCGGCCCGGTTCCGTACGGCGACGGGGGCGCGCAAGGCGCTGGCCGCGGCGGCGGAGCTGCTGCCGGAGCCGGGACCCGACGACGAGCTGATCGAGATCTTCGACCAAGTCGGCCCGCTGCCCGCCGGGTTCGCCGCCGACGGTCCGCTGAAGCGGGCGTCCGGACTGGACGACGCACCGCCGGGAGACCCGTCGACGGACCCGCCGGGAGCCCCACGGACCGACCCACCGACCGACCCACCGACCGACCCGCGCCGCCCGTCCGCCCCGGTCACGCCCTCGTCCCCGGCGACGCGGACGCCTTCGAGACCCACGTCGCCGCCGGACTCCTCCACACCGTCGGCACCCCCCAAGTCGTCGCCCGCCATGTCGGAGACCGGCAGCTTCCACCTGCCTCCCCCGCAGCCGACCATCACCTCCGCCGCGAGGGACGGAGCGCCGACGCCCGTCCCGCACCCCGGCCAGTACCCGCCCGAGTACCCGCCGCCGTACGCCGCGCCGCCGCCCGCGCCGACCCTCGCGCCGTCTTTCACGCCGCCCCCGTGGCGGGCGCCCGACGACGCCCCCACCGCCTCGTACACCGCCCGCAATCCACAGGCCCCGGCGCAGCACCGGGCGACGCGACGGCGGCGCCGTCCAGGTCCCCCGGCGGCGGTGGCGGTGCCCGTGCTGCTCCTCGCGCTGGCCTGCTACGCGGTGGGTTTCTGGGCGCTGACCCGGATCTGAACCGGGCCGCGCCTCACCTCGCCCTGCGACGGGCCGCCGCGGTCCACACCGTCAGGCCCGCCAGCAGCAGGCTGCCGGTGCCGATGCCGCCCACGGCGACCGCCTTCATGGCGAGGCCGTCGTCGTCCGGGGAGCCGCTCTCCGGCGCCGCGGCCCGGTCCTGGGCCGAGACGGCGAAGAGACCCTCGGGCCGCGACTGCCCCGCGTAGCCGGGCCCGCTCCGCGCGGATCCCCTCAGTCCGACGCGGAGCGTCAGTCCGAAGGGCCCCTCGCCGAAGTCCTCGGCCACCTGCGCCGCCAGGTGCACGACGACGTAGTAGTCACCGGCGAAGCGCACCGCGCCGACCTGCCCGCTCGTGGCGTACCGGTTGGGATAGGCCACCGGCGGCAGGGCGGCCAGCCCGACGGTGACGGGGCGGCCGGTGTAGCCCTTGGCGGCGTCGTCGACCTCGCCGCGCACCGGGTTGTGCAGCGCCATGCGCAGGGCGCCGGTGGCGTAGCCGGAAGCCTCCCGGGCGCCGTCGAGTTCGGCGGTCGCGTGGATCTGGCGGCCCCAGTCCACCGGCACCTTGTAATAGAGGGTCTGTCCGGGCCGGATGTCGTCGCGCCAGGCGCCCGGTCCGAGGGGCGTGGCGTGGGCGAAGCCGTTGCCGCCCGTGCGGGGTTCCGGTTCACCGGGTACGGCCTCGGGCGAGGCGGAGTCCCAGGCTTCCGGCGCCTGGGTCGCACCCGTTCGGGCGGGGCGGGGTTCGGTGGCGACGGTGAGTTCCAGGTCCCAGTCCTCGGGCGGGGAGTCCTGGGGCCTGGCCCGCTCGACGGTGACGTAGTAGGTGCCGGGCTCCTGGCACCGGTTGCCGCCGGACTCGATCTCCCGCATGCCCCACGCGGTGACCGGGCGAGGGCTGTGCGCCGCGCCGAAGGTCGCGCTGTCGGAGGAGCAGGAGCCGCCCTCGGCGTCCTGTACGGAGACGCGGATGCCGTCGACGGCGGTGACCTCACCGGCGGAGCCGGGTACGGCGGTCACGGAGACGTAGGCGTCGGACGCGGCGTCGAGGGCGAGGCGGTAATAGAGGATGCCGTCGCGCGGAAGCGAGCTGCGGTACGTGGCCCCGGCCGTCAGCGCCGCGGCGTCCGAGGCGGCGTTCGCCCCCTCGATCCGCGGGGCGCCGTCGGCGAAGGCGTACCCCGGCCCGTCACCGGCCGCGAAGGCGGCACCGCCGGGCAGAGCGAGGGCCGTGGCGGTGGCGCCGGCGGTGGCCAGTACGGCGGTCACGACGGCCAGCCGCCGCACGGACGCCGCACGGCTCGCTTCCGCTGTACGGCTCGCGGGCCCGGTACGCGGTGCAGGTGCCGTACGCCGACGGGGCGCCCTCCGCCGTCCGGGCGCCGGCGCGGACGCGGGCGCGGCCGACTGCGGCTTCGCGCCCCCGGACCCGGCATGCCGCCAAGCCGTACACCACCGTCCCATGACCCGCCACCCCTCGCGCTCGCCGGCCCTCGCCGCCCGCCCCGAACGACCGTGCCCCATCCTGCCGCGTGCCCCGGCGCTCCCGCGCCCCCGCGTGGAGATCCGGGCAACAGAAAACCCCGACCGTTTGACGGCCGGGGTCTGCTCGGGACCGGATGTCGGTCGTACTCAGGAACCCGTGGGCACGGAGTCGGTCGCCTCCGTCCACAGATCCTGCTCGGCGCGATCCGCCTGGATCTGGCGGTACACGAGGAGCCCGCCGATGGCGGCCAGTGCGACCAGGAGAAGCTTCTTCACCGCGCGACCTCGTCTTTCCTTGACGTAGGGGACCTCTGGCGCCCGACTATACACACCGGCCGATACCGATCGGTGACCTGCGTCGGCGGTCAACTGCCGTGCGCCGAAGCCCTCCAGAAGCGGACGAACCCGTTCTGATCGGAGGGTGATCACACCCCTACGCGAGGTGACTTTTCGCCCGCCTCTCTCCCGTATTGGCAGCTTTTCCACCCTCTTGCGGCCATTCGGGTTGTGTTCATCTGAACATCGACGCGCCACGGGCGTAGGTCCACCACTTCGCGATCCGCATACACATCATGAGGAAAGTACGCAAATCGCCCAACCTGAAAGTGAGGGGTTATGGCCCGGAACAAGGTCATGACGCTGTGGACCACCATCGTCACCGCCTTCCTCGCGCTCTGCACGGCGCTCGGACTCATCACGACGACCGCCGCCGCGGCCGCGCCGCAGGCCGGAACGCACAGCAAGAGCGAGAGCGCCTCCCCCGAGGCGGCACCCGCGACGGCGGTCCCCTGGTCCTGGTCCCGGGCCGGCTCCCTGCCCCCCACGATGAAGCAGCGCATCCGCGCCGAGGCGCACGGCTCGGCCCCCAGTTGCCGGCACCGTCCGCTCAGCGACGCGACCGCCACGGCCACCGAGACCGCCACCGGCCTCCCCTGCGACGACACCGCGGGGTCACCGGCCCAGCACAGCGCGCCGCTCCAACGCTGAGCGGGCCGAGGCGGCGCCCGGTTCACACCGCGCCCGCCCCGCCCGACCCGACACAACGGCGATCTGCGTACCGCACCACACGCGAGAAACGGCCCGGCCGCTCGACAGAGCAGCCGGGCCGCCGCCATGTGCGGGCTCCCCTCATGTGCGGGCTCCCCTCATGTGTGGGCTCCCCTCGTGTGCGGGCTCCCCTCGTGTGTGGGCTCCCCTCGTGTGCGGGCTCGCCGTTCCGCCCGGCCCCCGCCCACCGGCGCCTCTTCGCGCGTCATAGCCTGTACGGCACTCCTGCGGAAAGGTGGTGAGTGCCGCCCGTGAGCCGGCGCATCGTCATCGTCACGGCCGTCCACGGCCCTTCGGCGCGCTACCTGCCGGAGGCCCACGCGTCGTTGGCCGCCCAGGAGTTGCCCGACGGCTGGGACTGGCGCTGGGTGATCCAGGAGGACGGCGTGACCCACGACGTCCGCCCGCACGTGCCCGACGACCCGCGCGTCGTCTTCCGCCAGGGCCGCGGGGATCGGCAGGCGGGCCCCGGTGTCGCCCGCACCATGGCCCTGGCCCACGCGGACGGGGAGTACGTGAAGGTCCTGGACGCCGACGACCGGCTCGCGCCGGGCACCCTGGCCCGCGACCTGACCGCGCTGGAGGCCGACCCCGGGCTCGGCTGGGCGACCTCACGGGCCCTGGACCTCCTGCCCGACGGCTCGACCACCGGTTTCCCGGGCGACCCCGCGCACGGACCGATCGAACGCGGCGCGGTGCTCGACTTCTGGCGGGCCAACGGATTCCGCGCCCAGGTCCATCCGGCGACGCTCCTCGTCCGGCGCGACCTGCTGCTCGCCCTCGGCGGCTGGATGGCCCTCCCGGCGTCCGAGGACACCGGCCTGCTGCTGGCCCTGAACTGCGTGAGCCGGGGGTGGTTCACCGAGGAGGTGGGCCTGCTCTACCGCAAGTGGGAGGGCCAGGTCACCGGCCAGGCGTCCCACGCGGACCCGGCCGAACGGGAGGCCCGGATGACGGTGGTGGAGGCCAGGGCGCGGGCCCTGGCGTCCTTCGGCTGGCACCCGCCGCACCGGACCCAGGGCGCGGACCTGCGGCGGTGACGGCGGTGAAGGCCGCCCGCCCCGCCGCTGTGACGGCAGCTCAGGGCAGCGTCTCGGCGTCCACCCGGGAGAAGACCAGATCGCTCTCCCCTACAACCGGCCCCCGCCAGCGGACCGGCACACCCGGCTCGCCGCGCAGCGCCGCGGGGTAGCTGCCGGGCGCGTAGTCGTTGGCCAGCCGGTAGACGTGGAATCCGGCGTCCCGCATCACCCCCAGCAGATCGTCGGCCGAGTCCCCCAGCAGCGCCATGCGTTCCGGTGTGACCTCGACACAGATATCCGCGTCGGGCCGCAGGTCACCCAGCACCGGCGCCAGACCGCGCACGACGCCGCCCTCCGCGCCCTCCACGTCGATCTTGATCACCCGGGCGCCGGCCAGCTCCGCCGGGTCGAGGAGTTCGGGCAGCGGCAGGGCCTCAGCCTCGAAGCCGGACTCCGCCGGGCCGTCGTACGGGACGATGCTGTTCGCGCCCGTGTTCCGTGAGCTGGCGAGTACGAAGTGCAGGGTCCTGCGGCGGTCGGACACGGCGGCGTTGAGCGCGCGGACGTTGTGGAGGCCGTTGAGCCGCGCGTGCCCCACCAGGCGGCGGTGCATGTCGGGGGAGGCCTCGATGGCGACCACGTGGCCCTCCTCGCCGACGAGTTGAGCCGCGAGCACGCTGAAGACCCCGATGTTCGCCCCGACGTCCACGAAGCCGTCCCCCGGGCGCAGTCGGCGCCGCAGCCACGCCGTCAGGTGCGGCTCCCAGGCGCCGAACAGGTACAGGTACCGCTGGATGAGGTCCCGCGTGTCCACGGCGAACAGGCCGCCGGAGCGCACCCGGACGACCCGGCGGCGGGGCCGCTCCCGCAGCCGCGCGTTCAGCCAGTGCGTGGTGAGCGCCGACTTCCCGAGAGTGCCGGGCGCGTGGCGCACGTAGCGGGCGGCGAGGGTGACCAGGGCCTGGGGCGCCGTCCCGGCACCGGACGCGCCCCGTTGCCCCCGCAGGCTCACTCGCCCGAGACGGTGATCGCCGCGGAGGGGCACCCCTCGATCGCCTCCCGCACCCGGTCCACGTCGACGTCGTACTCCCGCCCGGGTATCACGGCACCCAGACCGTCCACCTGCGTGAAGACGGACGGGGCCCGGTGGACACAGTCACCGGAGCCGTAGCACTGCTCGGGGTCGACGGAGATCCTCATACGCGCTCCAGCGGCGGTCGGCTTCGGAACCTTCACGACGTGCCTGCCCGCGGATCGAGGTGCCGAACCCGCCCGGCGCGCCCGTGTGTTGCTCCGGCGCCCGCGAAGTCGGACAGCACACGCGCCGGCATGGTTTGGCACCGGTCCCTCCCCTCGTGGGGACCGGTGCCGAACCATGCCGGCGGTGTCCTGCGGGTGGTACCGGAGCGGGTCGGGGAGGGCCGGGCCACCGAAAGCTGACCGAGAACGTGCGGCCTCGTGGGGTGGCACCGCGAACACCGAGCCGCTGACCTGTCAGGGTGCCTCGCGGCCGACTCGCCACTGCGACGGAATCCTGCCATCCGAGGTCGCCGCCGAGGAGGTTCCGGATCCGCGGAACCGAGGTAGCCGCAGGTCAGGCATATAGAGTGAGTTTTCCGGTCCGGACGTCCAAGTGCGGGGGAAGTAAGGAGTGGAGACCTTGAGTTTCGACTCAGGGGCACGAACGGCCTTCGCGGAACGCCTCGCACTGCTCTACAAGGAGGCGGGCAACCCCCCTCTGAAACGCGTGTCCGAGGCCGTCGTCCGGCTCCAGCGGGTCGACGAACGGGGCCGTCCCGTACGGGTCTCCGCCCAGCGGATCAGCGACTGGCGGCGGGCCAAGAACGTCCCCGCCCAGTTCCCCGCCCTCGCGGCCGTCCTGCACGTCCTCGTCCCGCTCGCGCGCCGGGCTCGTCCCGTACCGGTCTCCGCCGGGCTGTACGACCTGGTCCAGTGGCAGCGCCTGTGGGAGCGGGCGGTGGCCGACCCGACCGGCGAACGCACCGCGCCGTCCGCCGCGGACGAGGAACACCCCGCGGCCGAGCCCCAGGCACCCGGCGGGGTCTGCCCGTACCGGGGGCTGGCCGCCTATCGCCGGCAGGACGCCGACTGGTTCTTCGGGCGGGAACGGAGCACGCAGGCCCTGGTCGCCCAGCTCCGCGCGGCCGAGGACACGGGCGGCCTGGTCATGCTCGTGGGCGCCTCGGGAGCGGGGAAGTCCTCCCTGCTGAACGCCGGGCTCGTGCCCGCCCTGCGCGAGGGGACGCCGGGCGGCGGGACCGGTCCGCCGGGTGGGCCGGAGCCGAGGCAGGTGCTCCAGCTCGTGCCGGGCGTCGATCCGCTCGGGGAGCTGAGCCGCCGGATACCGCAACTGGAGCCGGTCGTCAGTGCCGTGCGCAGGACGGGGAAGCCGAGCGCTCCCCGGACCGAGGACGCCGTCAGGGCGGCCTTCGCCGCGTGGGCGGCGTCCGGCGGGGAGGCGAGGTCGGGGTCGGGGTCGGGGTCGGGGCCTGAGCATGAGCCTGAGCCGGAACCGCCGTCCGCGCGTCCCGTCGTCATCGTGGACCAGTTCGAGGAGACCTTCACCCTCTGCCCCGACGAGTCCGAGCGGCGCGCGTTCATCGCGCTGCTGCAGGCCGCCTGCGTGCCGGGCGGTCCGGGAGAGGCGGCGCCGGCCCTCGTGATGCTCGGCATCCGCGCCGACTTCTACGAGCACTGCCTGCGCCATCCCGAACTGGCCGACGCGCTCCAGCACCGGCACATGGTGCTCGGGCCGCTGACCACCGCGGAACTGCGCGAGGCGGTGACCGCACCGGCCAAGGCCGTCGGCATGGAACTCGAACCGGGCCTCGCCGAGCTGATCATCCGCGAGGTGAGCACCGACGGCCCGCACGGAACCCACGACGCGGGCGTGCTGCCGCTCCTCTCCCACGCCCTGCTCGCCACCTGGCAGCGGCGCAAGGCGGGCCGGCTGACGCTCGCCGGGTACCGCGCGGCGGGCGGCATCCAGGGCGCGGTGGCCGGAACCGCCGAACGGGCCTGGTCCGACCTGGACCCGGCGGCCCGCACGGCGGCGAGGCTGCTGCTGCTCAGGCTGGTCCGGCTGGGCGAGGACACCCAGGCGACCCGCAGACGCAGCACGCGGCGGCGGCTGGCGCAGGAGTCGAGGGACCCCGGCAAGACCGAGGAGTCCCTGGAGGCGCTGGTGCGGGCCCGGCTGGTGACCCTCGACGCGGAGGCCGTGGAGATCACCCACGAGGCGCTGCTGCACGCCTGGCCGCGGCTGCGCGACTGGATCGACGAGGACCGCGCCGGCAACCTGCTGCGCCAGCGGCTGGAGGAGGACGGCCGGGCCTGGGAGGAGTCGGACCGCGACACGTCACTGCTCTACCGGGGCTCCCGGCTGGAACAGGCCCGCGGCTGGGCGGACTCGGCCGGTGGCACCTTCCTGACCCGCAGCGCGGTCGATTTCCTGGCCGCCGCGAGCAGACTGCGCAGGCGCACCGTCCTGATCCGGCGCGCGGCGGTGTCGACGCTGGTCGTGCTCGCCCTGGTGGCCGTCGGTTCGGCCGTGATCGCCTGGCAGCAGCGCAATGACGCGGTGTTCGAGCAGGTGGTCGCCGAGGCGGACCGCGTCGAGGACACGGACCCGTCGCTGTCCGCCCAGCTCGACCTGGCGGCGCACCGCCTGCGGCCGGGCGACGAGGACGTGCGGAACCGGCTGATATCCATCGTGAACGCGCCGCTGGCCACCCCGCTCCTCGGGCACACCGGCGCCGTCTACCTGACCTCCTTCAGCCCCGACGGGCGGCTCCTGGCGACGGCCAGCTACGACCGGACCGTCCGGCTGTGGGACGTGTCGGACCCGGCCCGCCCGGAACAGCTGGGCCAGCCCCTCACCGGCCACAGGAGCTGGGTGAGCACCGCCGTCTTCAGCCCGGACGGCCGCACCCTGGCCAGCGCCTCCGACGACGGCACGATCCGGCTGTGGGACGTACGGGACCCGAGCCGTCCCCGTCCCCTCGGCGCACCCCTGACCGGCCACGGCGGCACCGTCTACCTGCTCGCCTTCAGCCCCGACGGACGCACCCTGGCCTCCGCCCACGACGACCACGCCGTGCGCCTGTGGAACGTGGCCGACCCGCGCCGGCCGCGGGCCCTGTCCACCCTGACCGGCGCGAAGGCGGCGGTGCGCTCGGTGACGTTCAGCCCCGACGGACGGACGCTGGCCGCCGGTGGGGACGACAACGCGGTCCGGCTCTGGGACGTGGCCGACCCGAACCGCCCGGAGCCGGTCGGCGCACCGCTGACCGGTCACGGCGCCCTGATCCACTCCGTGGCCTTCAGCCCCGACGGACACACCCTCGCCAGCGGGAGCGCGGACGACACCGTACGGCTCTGGGACGTGGCAGACCCGGACCGCGCGAGATCCGCGGGCGCTCCGCTCACCGGCCACACCGGTCCCATCTGGTCGGTGGCCTTCAGCCCCGACGGCGCCATGCTCGCCGCGAGCAGCGCGGACAGCACGGCGAGCCTGTGGAACGTCAGCGACCCGTCGTACCCGTCCCAGGTGGGCTTGCCCTTGGCCGGGAGCAGCGGCGAGATGTACGCCCTCGGCTTCAGCCCCGACGGGCGGACCCTCGCCACCGGCAGCGGCGACAGCAAGGTGCGCCTGTGGTCGCTGCCGACGTCGGACATGATCGGTAGGATCGGCGCCTTCCGCCGGGACGGGCACGTGCTGGCCACGGCGGCACGCGACGGCCGGGTCCGCCTGTGGGACGTGACGAACCCCGCCCGGCCGGTGTCACTGAGCGAGCCCTTCAGCCCGGGCGAGGGCGACATACGGTCGCTGGTGTTCTCCCCGGACGGCGACACCCTGGCGGTGCTCTCCGCGGGCGCGGTCCGTCTCTGGAACGTCGGCGACCCGGCCCACCCCACCGCCCACGGACCGCCGGTGGCGCTGCGCACCCGCTACGCGGGCCCCGACACCCTGGCGTTCAGCCCCGACGGCCGCACGCTGGCGACGGCCTACGACGACCGCACCGTCCAGCTGTGGAACACCGAGGACCCGTCCCACCCGCGCCGCCTGGGCCGGCCGCTGAGCGGCCACCGGGGATACGTCAACACCCTGGCCTTCAGCCCCGACGGGCGGACGCTCGCCAGCGGCGGCGCGGACGACACCGTACGGCTCTGGGACGTGAGCGACCCCGCGCACGCGACCGCCCGCGGTACGTCCCTCTCCGGGCATCTCGGGCCCGTCAACGCCCTCGCCTACAGCCCGGACGGCCACACCCTGGCCAGCGGCAGCGACGACGGCACGGTCCGCCTCTGGGCCGTTCCCGGCGGCGGCGAACCCGGCCGGGCCGAGTCGGCACTCGCCGGTCACACCGACTCGGTGGTGTCACTGACCTTCAGCCAGGACGGCGAGACCCTGGCCAGTGGCGCCAACGACAACACCGTCCGCCTCTGGAACGTCACGACGCCCGCGGAGGCCGCGCCCATCGGCCAGTCGATGAGCCCCAACGCCAAGGCGGGGAACGTCCTCTCCTTCAGCCCCGTGCGTCACATGCTGGGGGTGTCGAGCGGAACGGACACCGTCCGGCTCTGGAACCTCGGGGTGGACGACGCCATCGACCGCATCTGCTCGGCCACCCGGAACGTACTCACCGAGGAGAAGTGGAACGAGTACCTGCCGCGCCTGGACTACGAGCCGCCGTGCGACCGTTGACAACGTGATCCCGGTCACACCTCGGAGATCCGACCGACCAGTCGGCACCCATGACGCACCGGCCCTTGTTAGCCTTGGCCACAGCCCGACCGCTGGCGCATCCCCCGTCGCCAGCGGTCGGGCCTTCTCATACCCGGCGCCATCCCGAAGCCGCCCACCACACGAAAGACCCCCAGCCGATACCGACTGGGGGTCTTCTCGCTGGTGGGGCTAACAGGATTTGAACCTGTGGCCTCATCCTTATCAGGGATGCGCTCTAACCAACTGAGCTATAGCCCCGCCGCGCTCTGCGGTGTATGTCCCGCGCGCTGACTCCTGAAGATTAGCGCACGAGGAGGGCAGTCCCAAAATCGGTTGTCGCGGGGTCCCGGAGGGACGATCACTCGTCCTCGGCGAGCGTCAGCTCCACGCCTCCGACGAAGCCGGCGGACAGGTTGTAGATGAACGCGCCGAGCGTGGCCAGCGCCGTCGCGAGGACAACGTCTATGACGGCGATGACCGTGGCGAACAGCAGCACGTTGGGCAGCGACAGGAACGACTGCAGGTCGAAGCCGTTGGACTCGTTGGATCCGGTCGCCTCGGAGATCGTGCCGCCGACGGTGGAGAAGACGCCCATGGCGTCCATGACCATCCACAGCACGGCGGACGCGACGATCGTGCAGATGCCCAGCGCGATGGAGAGCAGGAAGCTGACCTTCATCACCGACCACGGGTCGGCCTTCGACACGCGCAGCCGCGCCTTGCGGACCCGCGGCGTGGTGCGCGCGCCGGTGCGCGGGCGGCGCACGGCGGACGCGTTGCCGCCCTGGGTCTGGTAGGCCTGCGGCGGGTGGTACGGCCCGCCTGGCTGCTGGGACTGCCGTTCCCCCGGCAGCGGCGAGGCCGCCTGCTGAGTCTGCTGGCCTCGGGTGTCCGTCACAGTTCCCCCCTGGGATCCATGCTTCTGCGACGTCTGCGAGTCGGTCGCGCCGTCGTCGATCTTGCGCAGCTGAGTCGTGTGCGGATCGGTCGCACGCGCGGCGGAGCCACGGCCGCCGCCGCCCGTTTCCGTACCCCTGGAGGTACCGGCCGACCCGGCGCCCGTGGCTCCGCTCACGATGACTCTCTCCTCGTGCTACTCGGCCGAGGGCGCCTCACCCTCGTCCGTGCCGGTGGTCTCGGGACCCTCGGCGGCCTCGTCGACGACGACATCGCCGTCGACCTCCTCCGCCTCGCGTCCCGCCTCGGCGTTGCGTGCGATGCCGACGACGGCATCGCGCTTGCCCAGATTGATCAGTTGAACGCCCATGGTGTCACGGCCGGTCTCCCTGACCCCGCTGACTCGCGTACGAATCACACCGCCCGAGAGTGTGATGGCGAGGATCTCGTCGTGCTCCTCGACCACCAGCGCGCCCACGAGCGACCCACGGTCCTCGACGATCTTGGCGGCCTTGATGCCGAGGCCGCCGCGACCCTGGACGCGGTACTCGTCGACGGAGGTCCGCTTCGCGTAACCGCCGTCGGTGGCAGTGAACACGAACGTACCGGCTCGAACAACATTCATCGAGAGCAGCTCGTCCCCTTCGCGGAAACTCATGCCCTTGACGCCCGAGGTCGCACGGCCCATCGGACGCAGCGTGTCGTCCGACGCGGTGAACCTGATCGACTGCGCCTTCTTGCTGATCAGCAGCAGATCGTCCTCGGCCGAGACCAGCTCGGCACCGATCAGTTCGTCGTCGGAACCGTCCGCCTGCTCGCGCAGATTGATGGCGATCACGCCACCCGAACGCGGCGAGTCGTAGTCCTTCAGGGACGTCTTCTTCACCAGGCCCGCCTTGGTGGCCAGGACCAGGTAGGGCACCGCCTCGTAGTCGCGGATCGCGCGGATCTGGGCGATCGTCTCGTCCGGCTGGAAGGCCAGCAGGTTCGCCACGTGCTGCCCGCGCGCGTCCCGGCCGGCGTCGGGCAGCTCGTAGGCCTTCACCCGGTAGACGCGGCCCTTGTTGGTGAAGAACAGCAGCCAGTGGTGGGTCGTGGACACGAAGAAGTGGTTGACGATGTCGTCTTCCTTGAGCTTCGTGCCCCGTACGCCCTTGCCGCCGCGCTTCTGCGCCCGGTAGTCGTCGGTCTTGGTGCGCTTGATGTAGCCGCCCCGGGTGACCGTGACGACGATGTCCTCCTCGGCGATCAGGTCCTCCATGGACATGTCGCCCTCGTACGGGATCAGCTTCGTCTTGCGGTCGTCGCCGTACTTCTCGACGAGCGCCGCCAGCTCCTCGCTGACGATGCCGCGCTGCCGGACCGGGGAGGACAGGATCTCGTTGTACTCGCGGATCTTGGCCTGGAGTTCGTCGTGCTCCTGGACGATCTTCTGGCGCTCCAGGGCCGCCAGGCGGCGCAGCTGCATCTCCAGGATCGCGTTGGCCTGGATCTCGTCGATCTCCAGGAGGCCCATCAGGCCGTGGCGGGCGATCTCGACGGTGTCGCTGCGCCGGATCAGCGCGATGACCTCGTCGATGGCGTCCAGGGCCTTCAGCAGGCCGCGCAGGATGTGCGCCCGCTCCTCCGCCTTGCGCAGCCGGAAGCGCGTACGGCGGACGATGACCTCGATCTGATGGTTCACCCAGTGGCGGATGAACGCGTCCAGGGAGAGGGTGCGCGGCACGCCGTCGACCAGGGCCAGCATGTTGGCGCCGAAGTTCGACTGCAGGTCGGTGTGCTTGTAGAGGTTGTTCAGGACGACCTTGGCGACCGCGTCCCGCTTCAGGACGATCACCAGGCGCTGGCCGGTGCGGGACGACGTCTCGTCGCGGACGTCGGCGATGCCGCCGATCTTGCCGTCCTTCACCAGGTCGGCGATCTTCTGCGCCAGGTTGTCGGGGTTGGTCTGGTACGGCAGCTCCGTGACCACCAGGCACTGGCGGTTCTGGATCTCCTCGACCTCGACGACCGCGCGCATGGTGATCGAACCACGCCCGGTGCGGTACGCCTCCTCGATCCCCCTGCGGCCCACCACCAGGGCGCCGGTCGGGAAGTCCGGGCCCTTGATGCGCTCGATCAGCGCGTCGAGCAGCTCCTCGTGCGAGGCCTCGAAGTTCTCCAGGTACCACTGGGCGCCCGCGGCGACCTCGCGCAGGTTGTGCGGCGGGATATTGGTCGCCATGCCGACCGCGATGCCGGCCGAGCCGTTGATCAGCAGGTTCGGGAAGCGGGCGGGCAGGACGGTCGGCTCCTGGGAGCGGCCGTCGTAGTTGTCCGTGAAGTCGACGGTCTCCTCGTCGATGTCGCGGACCATCTCCATCGACAGCGGCGCCATCTTGCACTCGGTGTAGCGCATGGCCGCCGCCGGGTCGTTGCCCGGCGAGCCGAAGTTGCCGTTGGAGTCGACCAGCGGCATCCGCATCGACCACGGCTGGGCGAGGCGCACCAGCGCGTCGTAGATGGAGCTGTCGCCGTGCGGGTGGTAGTTGCCCATGACGTCGCCGACGACGCGGGCGCACTTGTAGAAGCCGCGCTCGGGGCGGTAGCCGCCGTCGTACATCGCGTACAGCACCCGGCGGTGCACGGGCTTGAGGCCGTCACGGACGTCGGGCAGCGCGCGCGAGACGATGACGGACATCGCGTAGTCGAGGTACGAGCGCTGCATCTCCGTCTCGAGCCCGACGGGCTCGACACGCATCGCCAGGGCGTCACCCTCGGGCGTCGTCACAGGGGTGTTCTCGTCGGTCATTGCTGGTGAAGATCCTTCCTGGTGCGGTCAGCTGAGACCGACTCAGATGTCGAGGAAGCGGACGTCCTTGGCATTGCGCTGGATGAACGCGCGCCGGGCCTCGACGTCCTCGCCCATCAGCACCGAGAACAGGTCGTCGGCCTGTGCGGCGTCGTCGAGCGTGACCTGGCCGAGGACGCGGTGCTCCTGGTCCATGGTCGTGATGCGCAGCTCCTCGGCGTTCATCTCACCGAGACCCTTGAAGCGCTGCACGGAGTCCTCGCGGATGCGCTTGCCGGCCTGGCGGCCCATCTCGATCAGCGCGTCGCGCTCGCGGTCGGAGTACGCGTACTCGAAGTCGTCCCGGCCCCACTTGATCTTGTACAGCGGCGGGCGGGACAGGTACACGTGCCCGGACTCGACCAGCGGCCGCATGAAGCGGAACAGGAAGGTCAGCAGCAGGGTGTTGATGTGCTGGCCGTCGACGTCGGCGTCCGCCATCAGGATGATCTTGTGATAGCGGAGCTTCTCGATGTCGAAGTCCTCGTGCACACCGGTGCCGAACGCGGAGATCATCGCCTGGATCTCCTGGTTCTGCAGGATCCGGTCGATGCGCGCCTTCTCGACGTTGAGGATCTTGCCGCGGATCGGGAGGATCGCCTGGTACTGCGGGTTCCGGCCGGACTTGGCGGAACCGCCGGCGGAGTCGCCCTCGACGATGAAGATCTCGCACTTGGTCGGGTCGTTGGACTGGCAGTCGGACAGCTTGCCCGGCAGCGACGCCGTCTCCAGCAGACCCTTGCGGCGGGTCAGGTCACGGGCCTTGCGGGCCGCCACACGCGCGGTGGCCGCCTGGATGCCCTTGCGGATGATGTCCGCCGCCTCGTTCGGATTGCGGTCGAGCCAGTCGGCCAGGTGCTCGTAGACCACACGCTGCACGAAGGTCTTGACCTCCGTGTTGCCCAGCTTGGTCTTGGTCTGGCCCTCGAACTGCGGCTCTGCCAGCTTCACCGAGATGATCGCCGTCAGACCCTCGCGGATGTCGTCACCCGTGAGGTTGTCGTCCTTCTCGCGCAGCAGCCGCTTGTCGCGCGCGTACTTGTTGATGAGCGAGGTCAGCGCCGCACGGAAGCCCTCCTCGTGCGTACCGCCCTCGTGGGTGTGGATGATGTTGGCGAAGGAGTAGACACCCTCGGTGTAGCCGCCGTTCCACTGCATCGCGACCTCGAGGGACAGGTTGCGGTCCTTGTCCTCCGCCTCCAGGTCGATCACGGTGGGGTGCACCACTTCTCCCTTGCGGGAGTTGAGGTACTTCACGAAGTCGACGATGCCGCCCTCGTAGTAGTACGAGACGGTCTTGACCTCGTGCTTCTCGTCCTCGCCCGCCTCGTCGGCACCCGCCGTGGCCTTCGCCGACTCGCGCTCGTCGGTGAGGTTGATGCGCAGGCCCTTGTTGAGGAACGCCATCTCCTGGAAGCGCCGCGACAGCGTCTCGAAGGAGTACTCGGTGGTCTCGAAGATGTCCGGGTCGGCCCAGAAGGTGACCGTGGTACCGGAGTCCTCGACCGCCTCGTGCTGGGCGAGCGGCGCGGTGGGGACGCCCAGCTTGTAGTCCTGGGTCCAGCGGTAACCGTCGCACTTGATGTCGACGGACAGCCGGGACGACAGGGCGTTCACGACGGAGACACCGACGCCGTGCAGACCACCGGAGACCGCGTAGCCGCCGCCGCCGAACTTGCCGCCCGCGTGCAGCACCGTCAGGACGACCTCGACGGCCGGCTTCTTCTCCACGGGGTGGATACCCACCGGGATGCCACGCCCGTTGTCGACGACCCGCACACCGCCGTCGGCGAGGATCGTGACGTCGATCGTGTCCGCGTGGCCGGCCAGCGCCTCGTCGACGGAGTTGTCCACGACTTCCTGCACCAGGTGGTGCAGGCCGCGTTCACCCGTCGAGCCGATGTACATACCGGGTCGCTTGCGGACCGCGTCCAGACCCTCGAGCACGGTGATGGCACTGGCGTCGTACGAGGCGGAGGTCGCGCCGTTCGAAGTGCTCACCACGTCGTTCACGCCGGTGTCGGTGGACGGGTTGTTCTCGTTGGGGTTGCCGGAATCGGCCACGAAGCGCCCTTTCTGGCACAGCACGAGCCGGGCTCGTCGGCGGGTTGCCGGAGCGGCTGCGGCATGTTGCGTTGGTAAGCCTTGATCAGCGTTGCTCAGCTAGTCCCGAACGGTCCCCACGTTCGGGGCGGGATTCTCTCCCAGTCTACCGGTACCACTGACACTGATGGGGGTTTGCCGGTACCTGAGTCCGCATGTGCCGCCCTGAACCAGCCTCGCCCGACTCCCGATATGCGGAAGGGGGCCTCAAGAGGCTCACAACGGCACTCAGCGCTTCGAGGCGTCAACCCTTGGCTACTTGGGAGTCAGATCGTGATTCACGACCTGCCACAGGGGTACGCCTCAGCGGTCGCCGGCGGTTCACACCGATCATCGACGCCCAAATTTGTGAGGTACATCACCCATGTGTGACAGGGCGCCAGAGTGCCCGCCCGTCACCCGTGAAGCGCCCGCCCTCACCCGTAGGTGTCACCCGGACCCTGGCTGCCGGGCGCGCGCAACGGGCCGTAACGGCGCCCGGGGCCCCCCGAACCGCCGGGCCCCAGCACCTTGATCATCCGGACCGAGCCGTGCCCCAGGTCCTCGTTGAGCCGGGCCACCAGGGTCGGCGCCAGCAGCCGCAGGTTCGTCGCCCAGGCCGTCGAGTCGCAGCGCACCACCAGCACCCGCTCGTCCTCGTCGTACCGCTCCGGCACACAGTGCTTGGCCACGTCCTCGCCGACGATCTGCGGCCAGCGGCCCATCACGCCGCCCACCGCGGCCGGCGTCTCCCAGCCGCGCTCGGTGATCAGCCGGTTGATCGCCGACCCCAGCGCCATCGGGTCCCGCCCGTCGGCCCGCGCCCCGGACCGCAGACCGCCGCGCCGCGCCTGCTTCTTCTGCTGCGCCGCGTCCCCACGCGCGCGTGCCGCCTCCCGCGCCGCCCTGAGCGCCACGCGCGCGAGGTCGACGCCGGACGGTTCGGGCTTCCCTCCCCGAGGTCCGGGCTGCTCCTCCGGGACCGGTTCGCCGGTGCTCATACGCGCTCCACCGTGCCCTCCGCGACCGTGAACCGCGTCCCCGCCAGCACCTGCGGCACGTCGTCGTCGACCGCGGCCGTCACCAGCACCTGCTCGCCGGGCGCCACCAACTCGGCCAGCCGCTCCCGGCGCCGCGCGTCCAACTCGGCGAAGACGTCGTCCAGGACCAGGACGGGCTCGTTGCCCTCGGCCCGCAGCAGGTCGAACGAGGCCAGCCGCAGCGCCAGCGCGTACGACCAGGACTCGCCGTGGGAGGCGTACCCCTTGGCGGGCAGTGAACCGAGTTTGAGCAGCAGATCGTCCCGGTGCGGCCCCACCAGGGTGACGCCCCGCTCGATCTCCTGCTTGCGCGCCTCGGCGAGCGCGGCCATCAGCTGCTCGTACAGGTCCTCACGCGTGTGCGCCTCCCCCGGCGCCGACGGCTTGTACTCCAGGGCGACGGGGCCGCCGCCCGGGGCCAGCTGCTCGTACGCCTTGTCGGCCAGCGGCTGCACGGCGGCGATCAGGTCGAGGCGCTGGGCGAGCAGCTCGGCGCCCGCGCGCGCGAGGTGCTGGTCCCAGACGTCGAGCGTGGACAGGTCCATCGTGCGGCCGCCGTGCCGGCGGGCGAGCGCGGCCGACTTCAGCAGGGTGTTCCGCTGCTTGAGGACGCGGTCGTAGTCGGAGCGCACCCCCGCCATGCGCGGGGAGCGGGCGGTGATCAGCTCGTCCAGGAAGCGGCGCCGCTCCCCGGGGTCGCCCTTCACCAGCGCCAGGTCCTCGGGCGCGAACAGGACGGTGCGCACGATGCCGAGTACATCACGGGGCCTGACCTGCGAGGACCTGTTGATGCGGGCCCGGTTGGCCTTGCCCGGGTTCAGCTCCAGCTCGATCAGCTGCTGCCGGTCGCCCTGTCTGACCTGGGCGCGGATCACGGCGCGCTCGGCACCCATGCGCACCAGGGGCGCGTCGGAGGAGACCCGGTGGCTGCCGAGGGTGGCGAGGTAGCCGACCGCCTCGACCAGGTTCGTCTTGCCCTGCCCGTTCGGGCCGACGAAGGCGGTGACGCCCGGGTCCAGGGGCACCTCGACCCGGGCGTACGAACGGAAGTCGGCCAGCGACAAATGCGTGACGTGCATGGTCGTTCGCCGACCTCCCCAACTGGTGGTGCCTACTTCTTCTCGACCGCGTGGCCGCCGAACTGGTTGCGCAGCGCGGCGATCATCTTCATCTGCGGGGAGTCGTCCTGTCGGGACGCGAACCGCGCGAACAGCGACGCGGTGATCGCCGGCAGCGGCACCGCGTTGTCGATCGCGGCCTCCACAGTCCAGCGTCCCTCACCGGAGTCCTGTGCGTAACCCCGCAGGTCGCCGAGGTGCTCGTCCTCGTCGAGGGCGTTGACGGCCAGGTCCAGGAGCCAGGACCGGATCACCGTGCCCTCCTGCCAGGACCGGAAGACCTCGCGGACGTTCTCCACGGAGTCGACCTTCTCCAGCAGCTCCCAGCCCTCGGCGTAGGCCTGCATCATCGCGTACTCGATGCCGTTGTGGACCATCTTCGCGAAGTGGCCCGCGCCGACCTTGCCGGCGTGCACGGCACCGAAGTCGCCCTCCGGCTTGAGGGCGTCGAAGACCGGCTGCACCTTGGCGACGTTCTCCGCGTCGCCGCCGTACATCAGCGCGTAGCCGTTCTCCAGGCCCCACACGCCGCCGGAGACGCCGCAGTCGACGAAGCCTATGCCCTTGGCCGCCAGCTCCTCCGCGTGCCTCTCGTCGTCCGTCCAGCGCGAGTTGCCGCCGTCCACGACGACGTCGCCGGGCTCCAGCAGCTCGCCGAGCCGGTCGACGGTGGCCTGGGTGGCCTCACCGGCCGGGACCATGACCCAGACCACGCGCGGGGCGCTGAGCTTGCCCACAAGCTCTTCCAGACTGTGGACGTCGGCGAGGTCCGCATTGCGGTCGTATCCGACGACGGTGTGGCCCGCGCGGCGGATCCGCTCGCGCATGTTGCCGCCCATCTTGCCGAGGCCGACGAGACCGAGCTCCATCAGTTGCTTTCCTTAGGTGTGCGAGGTGGCAAGGCGGCACCTCCGTACCCGCCGGATGCGTGCCGCGGCACTTTCGTACCCGCGCCGAGCCTAAACCCGGACGCCCGTGCACAGCTGTGGGCATACGCGCTCAGACGTACGCCCCCACCTGCGGGTTTTCCTCACCCTGTGGACAACCGCCGACGGTGCGGACGGCTCAGCCGCTCAGCCGCACCGGCATGATCAGGTACTTGTAGGCCTCGTCCGCCTCGGCGTCCAGCGCGGGCTTGCCGCTGAGCAGCGCCGGTTTCGTGGACGTCGTGAAGGACAGCTGGGCGACCGGCGAGTCGATGGCGCTCAGGCCGTCCAGCAGGAAGGTCGGGTTGAAGGCGATCGAGATGTCGTCGCCGTCCAGCTGGGCGTCGACCCTTTCCACAGCCTGTGCGTCGTCACTGGACCCGGCCTCAAGGATGAGCACGCCCTGCTCGAAGCTGAGCCGCACCGGGGTGTTGCGCTCGGCGACCAGGGCCACGCGCTTGACGGCCTCCACGAAGGGGGCGGTCTCGATCACGGCGACGCTGTTGAACTCCGTCGGGAACAGCGTCTTGTACTTCGGGAGGTCGCCCTCCAGGAGACGCGTCGTCGTCCGGCGGCCGGCGCCCTCGAAACCGATCAGGCCCTCGCCCGCGCCCGAGCCGGACAGCGCCAGGATCACCTGGTCACCGCTGGTCAGCGCCTTGGCGGTGTCCTGGAGCGTCTTGGCGGGCACCAGGGCGACCGCGGAGACCTCCGGGTTCTCCGGCTTCCACAGGAACTCGCGGACCGCGAAGCGGTAGCGGTCGGTCGAGGCCAGCGTCACCGAGTCGCCCTCGATCTCGATGCGCACACCGGTGAGCACGGGCAGCGTGTCGTCGCGGCCCGCGGCGATCGCGACCTGCTGCACGGCCGCGGCGAAGACCTCGCCGGGGACCGTGCCCGTCGCCTCCGGCATCTGCGGCAGCGCCGGGTACTCCTCCACCGGCAGGGTGTGGAGGGTGAAGCGCGAGGAGCCGCAGACCACCGTCGCCCGTACACCGTCTGTGGAAATCTCCACCGGCCGGTTGGGAAGGGCGCGGGAGATGTCGGCGAGCAGGCGACCGGAGACGAGCACCGTGCCCTCCTCCTCGACCTCGGCCTCGACCGACACCCGCGCGGAGACCTCGTAGTCGAAGCTGGACAGGCTCAGCTGCCCCTCGCCGGCCTTCAGCAGCAGGCCGGCGAGGACCGGCGCCGGCGGACGGGCCGGGAGGCTGCGCGCCGCCCAGGCCACGGCCTCCGCGAGTACGTCGCGTTCCACCCGGATCTTCACTGTTGCCGCCTCCTGCTGTTGCCGGCGCTGCTCGCTCTGCCTGGCCTTCGTCGTCTGGGTCGGTGTCGTCGTTCCCCCCGGGACCAGAACACCGGGGACCAGTCTGACGCACCCCACTGACAGTAGGTGCCCTTCGGGGTCAAGTCGTGACGAGGGACGGTCGGGCTACCGGGAGCGAGTTGTGCACAGGACCCGCTTCGAAACGAATTCCGCTCTCTCTAAGGTCAGGAGTAGTAGTAGGGCCTGTGGATACCGTGGATAACCGCGTTTCCCCAGGTCAGAGCAGGAATTTTGTCCACTGGTCCTGTGGGTGGAGCCCGTGGACAACCGGGCGTATCTGTGGAGAACAGAAAGTTCTGCACACTCCGTGCACAGGGAGAGGCGACTTCTCCCCAACGCCGTCCCCAGGTTTACCCACGTTTCCCACAGCCCAACCCGGCACCCTGATGTGACGCCTTTCACTCGACGCGGTGACAGGGCGCGTCACGTTGCCGAACAGTGGACAGACATGTGGAGAAGCCCATGATCGTTGGGGACAACCGGCTCCAGCCTGTGGGTTGCCCGTGGACAACTCGATGCACAGCTTGTGGAACGTTTCGTCGTCCACAGCCTGTGGAGATCGTTCGTCCACGAATCCACAGGGAGCTGACCTGCCCTGATGATCCCTCAACAGCCCGGCCTGTGGACAGGATCGGGACAACTTCCCAGTCCCCAAGGTGTGGACGGAAGAAAGTGGCCCAATCTGTGGAGGACGGCCGTAACCCCGCAGGTAATCGAACAGCGGCTGGGACGGGCGTACGACCTCCAAGCACGACGCACCCGGCCCCCGGGCACACGAAAGGCGCCTCCGGAGTGTCCGGAGGCGCCTGTGGGGCCGGTGCCGGCAGCCGTCAGCCGTTCTTGATGCGGTTGGTCAGCTCGGTCACCTGGTTGTAGATGGAGCGCCGCTCCGCCATCAGATTGCGGATCTTGCGGTCGGCGTGCATCACCGTGGTGTGGTCCCGGCCGCCGAACAGGGCGCCGATCTTCGGCAGCGAGAGGTCCGTCAGCTCGCGGCACAGGTACATGGCGATCTGCCGGGCCGTCACCAGCGCGCGCCCGCGCGAGGTGCCGCACAGGTCCTCGACGGTGAGGCCGAAGTAGTCGGCGGTCGCGCCCATGATGGCCGTGGAGGTGATCTCGGGCGCGGAGTCCTCGCCGCCCGGGATCAGGTCCTTGAGGACGATCTCGGTCAGGCCCAGGTCGACCGGCTGCCGGTTGAGCGAGGCGAAGGCCGTCACCCGGATCAGCGCGCCCTCCAGCTCGCGGATGTTGCGCGAGATCCGGGAGGCGATGAACTCCAGTACCTCGGGCGGGGCGTTGAGCTGTTCCTGCACGGCCTTCTTGCGCAGGATCGCGATGCGCGTCTCCAGCTCGGGCGGCTGGACGTCGGTGGTCAGGCCCCACTCGAAGCGGTTGCGCAGCCGGTCCTCCAGGGTCACCAGCTGCCGGGGCGGCCGGTCGGAGGAGAGCACGATCTGCTTGTTGGCGTTGTGCAGCGTGTTGAAGGTGTGGAAGAACTCCTCCTGCGTCGACTCCTTGTCCGCCAGGAACTGGATGTCGTCGACGAGCAGGATGTCCATCTCGCGGTAGCGCTTGCGGAAGCTGTCGCCCTTGCCGTCGCGGATGGAGTTGATGAACTCGTTGGTGAACTCCTCGGAGCTCACGTAGCGCACGCGTGTGCCCGGGTAGAGGCTGCGCGCGTAGTGCCCGATGGCGTGCAGCAGGTGGGTCTTGCCCAGCCCCGACTCCCCGTAGATGAAGAGCGGGTTGTAGGCCTTCGCGGGCGCCTCGGCGACGGCGACGGCCGCCGCGTGGGCGAAGCGGTTGGAGGCGCCGATGACGAAGGTGTCGAAGAGGTACTTCGGGTTCAGGCGCGCGGTCGGCTCGCCCGGTCCGGTCGCCGGTGCCGGCTGTGCCGCGAGCGGACCGGGGGCGCCGGTGGTGGGACCGGGGCCGACGGGGCCGCCGCGGTGCACGCGTCCGGAGCCGGACGGGGGCTCGGGCAGGTCCCGGCGGGGGCCGCGCTGGTCGTATTCACCGCGCGGGGAGTCGTAGTCGCCCCGGGACTGCTCGTAGTCGCCACGGGGGGATTCGTAGTCGCCGCGGGGCTTGTCGTAGTCCCCGCGCGGTTGGTCGTAGTCGCCGCGCTGCTGGTCGTAGTCGCCGCGCGGGGAGTCGTACGGCGGGCGCTCCGGGGACTGCGGCCGGTAGTCCTGCTGGTACGCGTCGTGGGGGTACGGCGCCGGGTCCTGGCCGTACGGCTCCTGCGGCGGTGAGGCGTAGGGGTCCCGCTCCGGGAAGCCGAGGCGCTGCTGCTGCCAGCCGTAGTCGTCCTGCTGCGTCTGGCGCGGCCAGGAGCCGGGCTCGGGGCGCTGGTACTCCTGCGGATAGGCGGGCCGGGCGGTGGGCAGCTGGTCGGCGCGGTGGCGGCCGTATCCCTCGTACTCGTCGCGGCCCTGGCCGGGAGCGGGGAGCTCGGGCTCCTCGTAGCGGGGCTGGGGACGGCTCGGCGGCGTCTGCGGGGCGGGGCCGGCGGGCTCGCCCGCGGTGTCGTCGACGGTGATCGCGATGCGGATCGGGCGGCCGCACTCGCGGCTGAGGGTCTCGCTGACGACGGGGGCGAGACGGCCCTCCAGTACGCCCTTCGCGAATTCGTTCGGTACGGCGAGCAGGGCGGTGTCGGCGACCAGGGCGAGCGGCTGACAGCGCCGGATCCAGTGCTCGTCCTTCGACTCGACGCCCTGCCCGCGGCCTTCCCCGAGAAGTTGTTCCAGTACGCGTGGCCACACTGCGGCAAGATCGGCAGGTACGTCAGCCACAGGGCACGCTCTCTCACGAGTCCCTCGAAGGTGTGATTCGGGGACGGGTCGGGATGAAACTCGGATGGGGCAGGGATAAGGGAACGAATCGGAGTTCAGCCACGGTAGTCAGCGCGGCCGGTAGGGTTCAAGTTGTTGTCCCCAGCCTGTGGACAAGTGTCTCCCGGTCCCCGCTGGTTTGACCGAATGGCGCAGTCGCACGTACCGTAACCAGGTCGAGTTGTCGATGGCTGCTGCCGCCTGCCTCCGATGGGCACAGGTCACGTTCAAGGTGATCGAAAAGCGGTGCACTCGGGCGTAACGCGAGCTACTCGTGGGCGCACGGTGACAGCCAGGACGGCACCCCGCCAACCCCGATTCTTTCTGGAGCCCCCGAGTGAGCAAGCGCACCTTCCAGCCGAACAACCGCCGTCGCGCCAAGACCCACGGCTTCCGGCTGCGGATGCGTACCCGTGCCGGCCGCGCGATTCTCGCGACTCGCCGCAGCAAGGGTCGCACCCGTCTGTCCGCCTGATCCCGGTCAGGTCATGACATCGTGCTGCCCACCGAGAACCGGCTGAGGCGGCGCGAGGACTTCGCGACCGCGGTACGACGAGGACGCCGGGCCGGCCGCCCGGCCCTCGTCGTCCACCTTCGAAGCGGTGCCACGGACCCGCACGCGCCTGGGGAGAGCGCTCCCCCGACACGTGCGGGTTTCGTCGTGAGCAAAGCTGTAGGAGGCGCGGTGGTGCGCACCAAGGTGAAGCGCAGGCTTCGCCATCTGGTGCGCGACCGGATCCACCTGTTTCCCCCCGGTAGCCTGGTAGTCGTACGAGCGCTGCCCGGTGCGGGTGACGCCGACCATGCACAGCTGGCCCGAGACCTGGACGCCGCCCTGGAGCGGCTACTGGGAGGGGGCGCGCGATGAAGTACCCGCTACTGGCTCTGATCAAGCTCTACCAGTGGACGATCAGTCCGCTGCTGGGGCCGGTGTGCAAGTACTACCCGTCGTGCTCCCACTACGGCTACACGGCCATCGACCGGCACGGAGCCGTCAAGGGCACGGCGCTCACGGCATGGCGCATCCTGCGATGCAATCCGTGGTCGCTGGGCGGCGTGGACCATGTTCCGCCGCGCAAGCGTCCGCGGTGGCACGAAATGCTGCGTGACGCCTGGCGTGCACGTAAGGGCGGGCCCTCCGCCGCCGAACCGGCCACCGAAGGACGGACGGCTCCCACGAGCCCCTCCGGCCCCTCGGGCCCGGCCGCAGAGACCTCGCCCCATGCCCAAGGAGCATGATTAGTGGACACGATTGCCAGCCTGTTCAGCTTTATCACCTGGCCCGTCTCCTGGGTCATCGTCCAGTTCCACACGGTGTACGGGGCGATCTTCGGACCTGACACCGGATGGGCCTGGGGCCTGTCCATCGTGTCCCTGGTGGTCCTCATCCGCATCTGCCTGATCCCGCTCTTCGTGAAGCAGATCAAGGCGACGCGCGGTATGCAGACGCTCCAGCCGGAGATGAAGAAGATCCAGGAGCGCTACAAGAACGACAAGCAGCGTCAGTCCGAAGAGATGATGAAGCTGTACAAGGAGACGGGCACCAACCCGCTCTCCTCGTGCCTTCCCATCCTGGCGCAGTCCCCGTTCTTCTTCGCCCTGTACCACGTGCTCAACGGCATCGCGTCCGGTGACACCGTCGGTGCGGTCAACCAGAAGCTCCTGGAGAGCGCGCAGCAGGCCCACATCTTCGGTGCCCCGCTGGCCTCCAAGTTCTTCAGCAGCGAGAGCGAGGTCGCCGCCCTCAACGCCTCGCTGACCGACGTGCGGGTCGTCACCGCGATCATGATCGTGCTGATGTCCGCGTCGCAGTTCTTCACCCAGCGCCAGCTGATGACGAAGAACGTCGACACCACGGTGAAGACCCCGTTCATGCAGCAGCAGAAGATGCTGATGTACGTCTTCCCGGTCATGTTCGCCGTCTTCGGCGTGAACTTCCCCGTCGGTGTCCTCGTCTACTGGCTGACCACCAACGTGTGGACCATGGGCCAGCAGATGTACGTCATCCGCAACAACCCGACGCCGGGTTCCAAGGCCCAGGCCTCCTACCTGGAGCGGCTGCACAAGAGCGTCACCGAGCACGGCAAGACGCGCGGCCGGGGCGAGAGGGCCATCGTGAAGGCCATCGTCGCCAAGGGCCGGGACCGCAACGAGTTCGAGCGCAAGTTCATCAACGGCCTGAACAAGGCCGGTCTCGCCGCCCAGCCCGACGGCAACGTACTGAAGAACGAGGCCTCCGCGGCCGCCCAGAGCGAGGACGGCGCGCCCGGCGCCACCGCCACGCCCAAGCGGCAGCAGCCCAAGCGGCAGAGCAAGTCGCAGCGCCAGTCCGCCAAGCCGGGCGGAGAGGCCGAGGCGAAGACCTCGCTCACCAAGTCCGACGAGCCGGAGGACGGCAAGCAGGCCGCCAAGCCCGCCGATGCCGCCAAGAAGTCCGGACAGCAGAAGCCCGCCCAGCAGAAGGGCGGCGGCACCCGCAGCAAGGCCCAGTCCGGGCAGCGCAAGGGCCCGCAGCGGCCCAAGTCCCCGTCGAAGAAGTAAGAAGGAGTCCATCCCGTGACGGAAGGCACCACCTCCGCCGCTGCCGAGGGCGCAGACACCCTCTCCCGCCTCGAGCAGGAGGGCGAGATCGCCGCGGACTACCTGGAGGGCCTGCTCGACATCGCCGACCTCGACGGCGACATCGACATGGACGTCGAGGCAGACCGTGCCTCTGTCTCGATCATCAGCGACTCGAACAGTCGCGACATCCAGAAGCTGGTCGGCCGGGACGGTGAGGTGCTGGAGGCTCTGCAGGAGCTGACGCGCCTGGCCGTGCACCGGGACACCGGTGACCGCAGCCGACTGATGCTCGACATCGCCGGCTACCGGGCCCAGAAGCGCGCCGAGCTGTCCGAGCTGGGCGCCAAGGCCGCGGCCGAGGTCAGGAGCAGCGGCGAGTCCGTGCGGATGGAGCCGATGACCCCGTTCGAGCGCAAGGTCGTGCACGACGCGGTCAAGGCCGCAGGGCTGCGCAGCGAGTCCGAGGGCGAGGAGCCCGAGCGCTTCGTCGTCGTGCTTCCCGCCTGATCGGTTCTCTCGTTCTCCGGCCCCGTCTGTTGCGCAGGCGGGGCCGAGTTTTGTCAGCCTGATAGTTCTGGTGGTTCTGGCACCGGCGCCTGGTGCGCCGGGCGCCGTACGGAAGGACGGTCCCCGTGACGGAGGCAGCGGAGCTTCCCCCTGTACCCGAGCAGGCGCGTGTCGTGTTCGGCGATCGCTACGCGGACGCGGTCCGCTACGCGGAGCTGCTTGCCGAGGCGGGGGTGAAGCGCGGCCTGATCGGCCCGCGTGAGGTTCCCCGCCTGTGGGAGCGGCATCTGCTGAACTGTGCGGTGCTCTCGGAGGTCGTGCCCGAGGGTGTGACGGTGTGCGACGTCGGGTCGGGCGCCGGTCTGCCCGGGATCCCCCTGGCGCTGGTGCGGGACGACCTGAAGATCACTCTGCTGGAGCCGCTGTTGCGGCGCACGAATTTCCTGACCGAGGTCGTGGAGCTGCTGGGCCTGGACCATGTGACCGTCGTGCGCGGCCGGGCCGAGGAGGTCATGGGCAAGATGCCGCCGGTGCATGTGGTGACGGCTCGTGCCGTCGCCCCGCTCGACCGCCTCGCCACCTGGGGGATTCCCCTGCTGCGCCCGTACGGCGAGATGCTCGCGCTCAAGGGCGACACGGCGGAGGAGGAGCTGAAGGCGGCGGCCACCGCACTGAGCAAGCTGGGTGCCGAGAAGACATCCGTCCTTCAGGTGGGCGAGGGCGTCGTGGACCCCCTGTCCACCGTGGTGCGGGTCGAGGTCGGCGAGAGCCCCGGTGGTGTGCGCTTCGCCGCCAAACGAGCCAAGGCGGCCCGGACGGGGCGCACGCGTCGGCGTCGCGGCTGACCCGTCCTGGCGTCCGGCCGTACTCCACACAAGCTGCCAAACCTACGCATGCCGGAGTGTCGCGGGAGTTCGGCATCGCACGCTGTGCATCGTGTTTCACGTGAAACGTCGCTCACTGCTGCACGGCATCATCAGTCGCGGCCGCGCTGCGGCCGACCCCCGCGACCGAAAGCCTCTCGGGTCGCTCGGAGAGGGGGCGGAGTTGTCCACAGAGGTGGATTTCTCCACAGAACACCAGGCCTCACTGGTTCATGACCCCGAAGGCATGGGAGGCTCTGTTCATTGCGAGCCTGAAGTCGAGGAGAGTGAATCCTTGCGGTCCGACGCCAATATCGCGGGACCGATGACCGATCCGGTCCCCGGTCCCCGTACCGAGTCGATGGGAGCGGATGTTTCACGTGAAACACCGCCTCCGATGGACGACACTCCGATCGGTCGCGCTGCCCAACTGGCGGTGGAGGCTCTGGGGCGCGCCGGCGAAGGGCTGCCGCGACCCGAGCAGACCCGGGTCATGGTGGTCGCCAACCAGAAGGGCGGTGTGGGCAAGACGACGACGACCGTCAACCTTGCCGCCTCACTCGCCCTCCACGGTGCCAGAGTCCTGGTCGTCGACCTGGACCCGCAGGGCAACGCGTCCACCGCCCTGGGTATCGATCACCACGCCGACGTCCCCTCCATCTACGACGTACTCGTCGAGAGCCGACCGCTCTCGGAAGTGGTCCAGCCGGTCCCGGATGTCGAGGGTCTGTTCTGTGCGCCCGCCACGATCGATCTCGCCGGTGCCGAGATCGAACTGGTCTCTCTGGTCGCCCGGGAGAGCCGGCTCCAGAGGGCGATCGCCTCATACGAGCAGCCGCTGGACTACATCCTCATCGACTGCCCGCCCTCCCTCGGTCTGCTGACGGTCAATGCGCTTGTCGCAGGCCAGGAGGTGCTGATCCCGATCCAGTGCGAGTACTACGCGCTGGAAGGGCTGGGACAGCTCCTCCGCAATGTCGATCTGGTCCGAGGGCACCTCAACCCGACGCTGCATGTGTCGACCATCCTGCTCACCATGTACGACGGCCGGACGCGGCTCGCGTCCCAGGTCGCGGACGAGGTGCGCAGCCACTTCGGCGAAGAGGTGCTGCGGACGAGCATTCCCCGCTCGGTCCGTATCTCTGAGGCCCCGAGCTACGGGCAGACGGTACTGACCTACGATCCAGGATCGAGTGGAGCCCTCTCCTATCTGGAGGCGGCACGTGAGATGGCGCTGAAGGGCGTGGGCGTCCAGTACGAGGCGACGCACGCTCACCTCGGCGCACAGAATGACCCGAACATGGTGGAGGGGATCCAGTGAGTGAGCGACGGAGGGGGCTGGGCCGTGGTCTGGGCGCACTGATCCCCAACGCCCCGACGGAGAAGTCGGTGGCTTCGGCAGCGCTGGGGAATGCGGTCTCCGCTTCTCCGGGGACCATGCCGCTGCTGCCGAACGAGCGCGGGGTGGCCGCGGCGAAGGTGGCCACGCTGCCCCCTGTTTCACGTGAAACAGAGGAGCCGGCGGCATCCGGTGGCGCGGAGGGTCTCCGGGCACCCATGGGGGCGCACTTCGCCGAGGTCCCTCTCGACGCCATCACGCCGAACCCGAAGCAGCCGCGTAAGGACTTCGACGACGACGCGCTGGCCGAGCTGGTCACCTCCATCAGGGAGGTCGGGCTCCTCCAGCCGGTCGTCGTCCGGCCGATCGGTCAGGGCCGCTATGAGCTGATCATGGGCGAGCGTCGTTTTCGGGCCTGCCGCGAGCTTGAGCTGGAGGCCATCCCGGCGATCGTCCGGGCCACGGAGGACGAGAAGCTTCTCCTGGACGCCCTCCTGGAGAACCTGCACCGTGCCCAGCTGAACCCGCTGGAAGAGGCTTTCGCCTACGACCAGTTGCTGAAGGACTTCAACTGCACGCACGACCAGCTGGCCGACCGGATCGGGCGCTCCCGGCCTCAGGTCTCCAACACGCTGCGTCTGCTGAAGCTCTCGCCGAAGGTGCAGAACCGGGTGGCCGCGGGCGTGCTTTCCGCGGGGCATGCCCGGGCGCTGCTCTCCGTCGACGACCCGGAGGAGCAGGATCGCCTCGCGCACCGCATCGTGGCCGAAGGGCTCTCGGTGCGGTCGGTCGAGGAGATCGTGACCCTGATGGGTTCCCGGCCCCAGAAGCCGCAGCGTGCCAAGGGCCCGCGAGCCGGTTCCCTGGTCTCCCCGGCGCTGTCCGACCTGGCGACGCGGCTGTCCGACCGCTTCGAGACCCGAGTGAAGGTCGACCTGGGACAGAAGAAGGGCAAGATCACCGTGGAGTTCGCCTCCATGGACGACCTTGAGCGGATCCTCGGAAGCCTCGCCCCCGGTGAAGGTCCCGTGCTGCAGAAGGGGCTCCTGGACGACGAGGACGAAGACCTCGACTCCTGAAGCACAGGCCGCCAGGGCGGGCCGTGTCCGGTGCATACCGGAACACGGCCCGCCCTTTGCTTTGCGTCGGTGTCGGGACCGGCGCATCGTGGATACGATGCGATCGGGATGGGTCATCACCTGGCAATACCTCTGAGAGGAAGGCAGGGGCCATGCGCACGATGGGCCGCACCGGACTGGTGAGCGCGGGCTTGGGGCTGGGCGCGGTCGGTGGCTTCATCGGCAGCCTGCTCAGGGAACGGAGCGCTCTGACAGCCGCTCGTGACGCGGCAGGCGAAGGAAGCGAGGAACAGCCTTCATGGGGCGCCGGCTCGTACCGCTCACGCTGGACAACCTTCAGGACCTTCCCCAGGGCTGTCGCTCGTGCGTCTTCTGGGAACTGGATCCCGTCAGCGGCGAAGCCGCGGTAAAGGCCGGGACGCCCGCCCTGGAGAAGGAGTCCTGGATCTCCGCCGTGCTGCTGGACTGGGGATCGTGCGGCCGGGTGGTCTATGTCGACGATGTGCCGGTGGGCTTCGTTCTCTATGCCCCGCCGGCCTACGTGCCCCGCTCGACAGCGTTCCCCACCAGCCCCGTCTCGTCCGACGCGGTGCAGCTGATCACGGCGTTCGTGATGCCGGGCTACCAGGGACAAGGGCTCGGGCGCGTGATGGTCCAGACGGTCGCCAAGGATCTGCTGCGCCGGGGCTTCAAGGCGATCGAGGCCTTCGGGGACGCACGCTGGAAGGAGCCGGCCTGTGTCCTGCCCGCGGAGCATCTGCTGGCGGTGGGCTTCAAGACGGTCCGCCCCCACCCCCGCCATCCGCGGCTGAGGCTGGATCTGCGGTCCACGCTGTCCTGGAAGGAAGACGTGGAGTTGGCGCTGGACCGCCTGCTCGGAGCCGTTCAGAAGGAACCCGCGCTGCGTCCGTTGTAGCGGTGAGCCGGGACGAGGAAGTCGCCGTACACGAAGGGGCCGACCCATGCGGGTCGGCCCCTTCGTGTTTCACGTGAAACGTCAGTCGGCGATGAAGTCCTCGAGGTCGCGAACGATCGCAGCCTTCGGCTTGGCGCCGACGATGGTCTTAGCCACCTCGCCACCCTGGTAGACGTTCAGGGTCGGGATGGACATGACGCCGTACTTGGCGGCCGTACCCGGGTTCTCGTCGATGTTCAGCTTGACGATCTCGATCTTGTCGCCGTACTCGGCGGCGATCGCCTCGAGGGACGGCGCGATCTGGCGGCACGGACCGCACCAGGCGGCCCAGAAGTCCACCAGGACGGGCTTGTCGCTCTTGAGGACGTCCTGCTCGAAGGAGTCGTCGGTCACATGCTTCAGGGTGCCGGCCACGGCGGGCTCCTTAACTGGTTGGTGCGGGGATGGGGGGTCAGACGGCGGTCTTCTCGGGCTCCGCCTTGTCCTCGTCGCTGAGCGCGGCGAGGAAGCGCTCGGCGTCGAGAGCGGCGGAGCAGCCGGTGCCGGCCGCGGTGATCGCCTGGCGGTAGGTGTGGTCGACCACGTCACCGGCGCCGAAGACACCGGTCAGGTTGGTACGGGTCGACGGAGCCTCGACCTTCAGGTAGCCCTCCGGGTCCAGGTCGAGCTGGCCCTTGAAGAGCTCGGTGCGCGGGTCGTGGCCGATCGCGATGAACAGGCCAGTCACCGGCAGGTCCGAGAGTTCGCCGTTCTTCACATTGCGCAGCTTCAGGCCGGACAGCTTCTGGTCGCCCTGGACCTCCGCGACCTCGCTGTCCCAGACGAACGTGATCTTCGGGTCGGCGAAGGCGCGCTCCTGCATCGCCTTGGAGGCGCGCAGGGTGTCCCGGCGGTGGACGATCGTCACGGACTTGGCGAAGCGGGAGAGGAACGTGGCCTCCTCCATCGCGGTGTCACCACCGCCGATCACCGCGATGTCCTGGTCCTTGAAGAAGAACCCGTCACAGGTCGCGCACCAGGAGACGCCGCGTCCGGAGAGGGCGTCCTCGTTCGGCAGGCCGAGCTTGCGGTGCTGGGAGCCGGTGGTGATGATGACGGCCTTGGCCCGGTGGACCGTGCCCGCGGTGTCGGTGACGGTCTTGATCTCGCCCGACAGGTCGACGGCGACGACATCGTCCGGGATCAGCTCGGCGCCGAAGCGCTCGGCCTGGGCGCGCATGTTGTCCATGAGCTCGGGGCCCATGATGCCGTCCTGGAAGCCGGGGAAGTTCTCCACCTCGGTGGTGTTCATCAGTGCTCCGCCCGCGGTGACGGCTCCTTCGAACACCAGCGGCTTCAGCGAAGCACGCGCGGTGTACAGGGCCGCCGTGTAGCCGGCGGGCCCGGAGCCGATGATGATCACGTTTCGGACGTCGCTCACGGCTGCATTCCTCGTCTCTGGACTAGCTTCTTCGGGGCCGGGTGAAGCTGCACTCGGAACTCTCACCCCACCTAACGGATCCTACGGGGCGCGCATTCCCGCCGTGCCCGGGCACACGGGAACGGCGCCGGGGCGCGGGAAGGGAGAGAAGAGCCTGATCGCTACGAACGTGCGTAGGAGTGCTTCAAGAGGATCTGGGCCTTGCTGACGGCGGGCTCCCGCACGCACGACGAGTCGACGATGTAGGCGGTGACCCGCGAGTCGTTGGAGGCGTCGGGCAGGACCACGAGCAGGACGTCCTTGCCCTGGTAGACGCCCTTCTCCGTGGCGATCACGGCGTCGTCGCGGCCGATGCCCTTCTCGATGCACTCCGGGATCGTCGGCTGCTTGAAGACATGGTTCTCGGCACCGGTCTCGTTGCCGTTCTCGGACTCCGTGCCGAAGGTACGGGGGGTGCGCGGTCCGCTCTCGTTGGCCTGCCCGCCCGAGAGGAGGCCGGTGACCTTGTCCTGGAGCCTGCCCTCGGAGAAGGTGTCCGCCGGCGCCGACTGCTGTCCGTGGGCGGTGTCGTCCGATGGGCTCCCCCCGGTCAGGGAGGACACGACGACCGAACCGAGGCCGATGGCGGCTGCGGCGGCCACGGCGCCGAGTACGGCGATCCTGCGCCTGCCCCCACGCCGACGGTCCTTGCGGCCCGGGCCAGTGGAGGAGGGACGGGCATGCCCGGCGGGACGGTCGGCTGCCGCCGATGCCGAGGGTGGTGCCGATGTTTCACGTGAAACACGCGCGCTGTCGTCGCTGGACGCGGCTCCCCCTGTGGTGGCGTCCAGCGCCGCCTCGGCCGCCAGGGCGGCGTCGATGCGCTCGGCCACGTCGTCCGGCATCCGTTCCGGCTCCGGCAGGGCTCCGAGCAGCCCCTGGATCTCCTCCAGTGAGGCGTAGACGTCCGCGCAGAGGTCGCACCCCTCCAGATGCCGCCGTATGTCGGTCGTCCGGGTGGTCGGGAGGAGGCCTTCGGCGAGGTCGGAGATCTCCGCGACGTCCGGGTGCCCGGCCCTGTCTGTCGTCGACGACGTCACGCTCGTCCACCTCCGCCCTTCACTGCGGCTGAATCGCTCGGCCCGTTCTCCGGCGGACCCGCACGGTGCGGTTCCGCTGCCGGTGGGACGGATGTCCCCGGCGTCCGGTTCCGCTCGGTGCCGGACTTCCTGTCCTCGCCGCCCCCGCCGCTGCCCTCCGGGCGTAGATGGGAGAGCTGCGGCAGGAGTCTGGCTCTGCCCCGGGCGCACCTGCTCTTGATCGTGCCGGTCGGTACGTCGAGGATCCGGGCGGCTTCGGCGACGGGGTATCCCTGCATGTCCACCAGGACGAGGGCTGCTCGCTGGTCGGCCGGCAAGGTACCCAGGGCCTTCAGCAGCTGGCGGTGCAGGTCGTTGCGCTCGGCGGGGGCGGAGGCCGACTCGTGCGGCTCCAGGAGCTGCTCCAGGCGCTCGGTGTCGTCGACCGGGGAGGTCTTCCGGGAAGCGGCCTTGCGTGCCCGGTCGAGACAGGCGTTCACGGTGATCCGGTGCAGCCACGTCGTGACGGCCGCCTGTCCGCGGAAGGTGTGGGCGGCCCGGTAGGCGGAGACGAGCGCGTCCTGAACGGCGTCGGCCGCCTCCTCCCGGTCTCCCAGCGTCCGCAGAGCCACGGCCCAGAGCCGGTCGCGGTGACGACGGACGAGCTCACCGAAGGCTTCGGGGTCGCCGTCGACGTGGCGGGTGAGCAGATCCTGATCGCTCACCCCGTCGTACCCGGCGCCTTCCGCCATCGGATCCTCCCCCTTCGGGCAGATGTCGTCAGCTGGTCACCTTGATGTCGGCGACGCGGCCCCGGAACTGCCCGTCCGTCAGCGGCAGCTCGGTCAGCCAGACCAGTAGGTAGCGGGTCCGGAGGGCCTCGTCCGGCTTGAGGTCCACCGTTGTGCCGGAGCCACCGGCAACCTTCGTGTAACCCTTGAAGGACTGTGGTTCCGAGTCGGTGTCGCCGCCGGCCCGGAGCTCCACCGAGGTGTCCCCACCGAACGACACGGCCACCTTACCGACCTGCTGGACCTTGCCCAGATCGACGACGATGCCCACACCCGGCTTGAGCCGCCCGAAGTCGGCGCTCGCGTAGTGGCTTGTCTGCCAGTACGTGCTCGGGCTGCCGTCGTAGGCCTTGCTGACGTTCTCCGGGTACTCGGACCCGTCGTCGCCGAACGGGTCGAAGTCGTGCGCGCTCGCGATGGCGATCGGCCCACTGACCGGCTTCTTCGTGCTCTTGTCGTTGTCGCCGTCCGTCGTCTGCGTCTGGTTCTGGTCGTCGGACTTGCCGCCGCGCTCCATGAGCGCGTCCGCCAGCTGCCAGCTGCCCAGGCCGAGGGCGGCGATCAGCAGAGCGGAGACGCTCCACTTCAGCGCCTTGCCGGTACGGCTCTGCAGCGGGGGCGGCGGCGCCTGCACCGCCTGGGTGGCGCCGGGGCGCGGTGCCGGACGGCCGTACGCACCCTGCTGATAGGCGGTGCGCTGGTAGTCGGGCGGTGCGGTGTACGAGGGCTCCGGCGGGCGGATGCGGGGCATCTCGCCGATCGCCTTCACCAGCTCCTCCGGCGTGGTGCACGGGGCCTCGTGCCGGGAGGCGGTCGCGCCGTCGTTGGCGAGCGCCCGCATGGCCAGTTCGGACAGACCGCGGTGGACGCCCGCGCGGACCTGGTCCGGGGGGATCAGACCGATGTCCTTGGGCAGACCGGCCAGACCGTGGGCGTCGGTCTCGTACGGCCAGCGCTGGGTGAGCGTGGCGTACAGCAGGGCGCCGATGGCCTCCGTGTCGGTGCGCTGGGGGGACGCGGAACTGATGCCGCGCAGTGCGGCGTTGACAGCGAGGCCGCGGATCCGCCACTGCCCCGACGACGTACGCAGCACCGCGTTGGGGCTCAGCCGCAGATGGGCGAGGCCCTCACGGTGGGCGGCCGCCATGGCGGAGGACACCTGACTGACCATCTGGTAGGCGTCGTACACCTCCAGCGGGCCGGAGGCGAGGAGCGCGGTCAGCTCCGTGGCGTCGGGGAGCCACTCGTGGACGACGTAGACGAGATCGTTGTCCTCGACGGCGTCCAGCACCTGGACGAAGCGGGGATCGCCGAGCAGCGCGGAGGAGCGTGCCGCGGCCAGCACGGAGCGGGCCCGCGTGTGGTCGGTCGGCAGGATGTGGACTCCGACGGCGCGGCGGAGCTTCTCGTCGACGGCCCGCCAACTGCTGAAGCCGTCCAGACGGGTGACGCACTCCTCGAGGCGGTAGCGTCTGGCGAGCTTGTGCCCGCTGTGCAGTTCGGGAGGCGAGGCCTTGCCGGTTTCCTCGCTCGTGGGGGTCCCCTGTGCCTCGTCGCTGTCCGTGTCCCGCTCCCGGTTGTTGGCCACCCCGTCGGCCGTGGACTGGTCCGCCTGTGCGGTCAGCGGCTCATCACCGCTGTTGTCTGCCACGTCGACGGCAGCTGTGCTCCGTTCCGCCACCGTCGTTCCTGCCTCCCCATTCGATGCGCGTCGGCCGACTCCCGATGCGCGCGTCCGACGCCGAACCCAATTGTGCCCACAGTCCGGCGCTATGCACGACACACGGCGGCGGACGATGGTTGTGCGCCTACCCCGGGTCTCAGCGTCCCAGGCGTCCGCGCACCATGCCGACCAGAGAGTTGACCTCCTCGATGCGCATCCGGCGGGCGGCGACGAAGAAGACACCGAACAGCAGTAGCCCGCCGGCCAGCAGCGCGGCGAACGATCCCACGACACCCTGACCGAGCGACCTGGTGATGGCGTAGCAGGCCGCGCCACTGAGCAGGACGGCCGGGACGGACGCGATGCACAGCCGGGCATACGTCCGCAGCACCCGGGCGCCGTCGAGGTCGCCGCCGAGCCGCTTGCGCAGCCTGCGCCAGGCGATGCCCACACCGATCACGTAGGCCAGGCCGTAGGAGGCGGCCATGCCGACCACGGCCCAGCGCGCTGGCAGCAGGAGGAAACAGAGTCCCGAGGCGGCGGCGTTGACCACGGCCACGATGACCGTGTTGTAGAAGGGCGTCCGGGTGTCCTCGTAGGCGTAGAAGGCGCGCAGGACGACGTACTGGACGGAGTACGGGATGAGGCCGAGGCCGAAGGCCATCAGCATGTAGCCCATGTTGGTGGCCTCGCCGGTGCCCGAGGAACCGAACATGAGCGTGCACATCGGAATGCCGAGCGCGACGAATGCGAAGGACACAGGGACGATGGCGACGGCTGTGGTGCGCAGGCCCTGGGAGATGTCGTCCCGCACCGCTCCGCCGTCCTCCTCGGACGCCGAGCGGGAGATGCGGGGCAACAGGGCGGCCATCAGGGAGACGGTGATGATGGCCTGGGGCAGGCCCCAGATCAATTGCGCGTTCGCGTAGGCGGCGAAGCCGGTGCCGTCGACGGGCGAGGCCTTGCCGGCCGCGGTGGAGAGCTGAATGACGATCATGGCGCCGGCCTGGTTGGCGAGCACGAACAGGACCGTCCACTTGGCGAGGGTGACGGCCTTGCCGAGTCCGTGGCCCTTCCAGTCGAAGCGCGGGCGGAGCCGGAACCCCGTCTCTCGCAGGTAGGGGATCATGGCCAGGGACTGGACGACGAGGCCCAGCAGCACCCCGATACCGAGCAGCTTCTCGCCCTCCGGCGGGATGCTGGTGACCTTCATCCCCGAGTTCTCTGCGGTGCCGTAGACCCAGATGAACATCCCCAGGGTCACGATGATGACGATGTTGTTGAGGACCGGCGTCCACATCATCGCGCCGAACCTGCCGCGGGCGTTGAGGATCTGCCCCATCACCACATGGAGGCCCATGAAGAAGATCGACGGCAGGAAGTAGCGGACGAAGGTGATACCGACCTCGTTCGCGGCCGGGTCACTGGCGACAGGGTTGGACAGCAGCCGGATCAGCAGGGGTGCGGCGAAGACGGTGATCACGGTCAGGGCGCCCAGCGCCACCATGACGAGGGTCAGCAGACGGTTGGCGAAGGCCTCGCCACCGTCCTCGTCGTCCTTCATCGCCCTGACGAGCTGCGGTACGAAGACAGAGTTGAGGCCGCCGCCGACGGTGAGGATGTAGATCATCGTGGGCAGCTGGTAGGCGACCTGGAAGGTGTCTCCGAGCAACCCGACGCCCAGAGCCGAGACGATCAGCGCCGACCGGATGAACCCCGTCAGCCGCGACACCATCGTGCCCGCGGCCATCACGGCGCTCGACTTCAGGAGGCCACCCGCGCGACCGCCCTTCTTGGCCGCGCCGGCCGGAGCGGCCGCGGAAGCCGGCTCGGGCTCCACGAGGGGGGCCTCGGCCGCTTCCGGGGTCGGGGCGACCGCGTACTGGCCGGGAGCGGGTGGCGCGTGCTGCTCATGCCCCGGTGCCGGGCCGCCGTACTGGCCGGGTGCCGGAGGGTTTCCGTAGGGGCCGGTCCCTTGCGGGGCTCCGTACTGGGCCGGTCCCTGCGGGCCGCCGTACTGCGCCGGTCCCTGCGGGCCGCCGTACTGCGCCGGTCCCTGCGGGCCGCCGTACGGGGCCGGGCCCTGGGGGCCGCCGTACTGGGTGGGGCCCTCGGGGCCGCCGTACGGGGCCGGGCCCTGGGGAGCGCCGTACGGCCCCGGTGCCTGGGCGGGTGCGGGTACGCCGGCGTGGTCGTCGTACGAGGGGTGGCCGCCGCCCTGCTGCTGGTCGCGGAAGAGGTGCGCGAAGGCGTCCGGCTCGTGGCGTTGGTCACCGGCCTGGGTGACCAGGTCGTCCACGCCGACGAACTGGGTGGTCCGCGGGTCGTCGCCGTACGGCAGATACTGCGTCGGGCCCTCCGGTTCGGGGGCCGGGGTCTGCCCCCAGACGCGCGGGTCGGGGGCATGCGGCGACTGGGCGGGCTGGGAGTACAACGGCTGCTGCGGGTACGCGCCCGGCGGCGGCGGGGGGTGCGCGGCGCGGTCGTAGAGCGCCTCGGAGACCGGGTCCTGGGCGGAGAGGTCCTGTGCCCGGTAGGGATCCTGGTCGTAGGCGTCCTGGAGGTACATGTCCGCGGGCGGCTGCGGCGGCGTCTGACGGGGGTCCTGCGGCGGGCCCTCGGGGTGGCCCGAGCCGTCCGCGGACCGACCGCGGTCACCGTCGTACGGCGCGTTCATCGCTACCCCACCTCATCGTCCCGGGCCGACCGGCCACGACATCCTCAACGGTCCACTCTCTCACCCGTGCCGGACGGGTCCGTGCTTTCCGTTGCGGCGTTTGGTGTCGGGTCACTCGGCTGCTCGGGGTCGCCTGCCCGGGCCGGTGCCTCGGACTCCTTCTTGAGACGCCCCTCGGTGCCGTCCGGGTTCTCCGGTCCGTCTTCGGGGTCCTCGGGCGCCTCCGACCCGTCGGAACCGTTCTTCTCGGCGTCCCGGGCCGCGGCGCGCTTGCGCTGCGTGTACATCCGGAAGCCGGCGAGGACGAGCAGCAGGACACCGCCGCCGATGACGAGCATCACGGTGGCCGTGATCTCGGTGACCTTCACGTCGAAGGTGACGGGCTTGCCGTACTTGCGTCCGTCCATCGTGTACAGCTGGGCGATCACCGTCGCCCGGCCGTTGGCATTGGCGGACGTGGGGAACTTCACCGACTGGCTGTGGCCGCCGGAGACCGAGATCGGCTGCTCCTCGTACCGGTCGCCGTCGATCTCCAGGCGCGTCGGGTTGGTCGAGGTGAGCCGTAGAACCAGGGGCCCGACGTCCTGCACCAGGTTGTTCTGCACCGTCACCGGGATGGTGGCGCTGCGCCCGGAGAGCTTGGTCTCGGACTTGTCGATCAGTCTGACCCGGCCGGTGAGCCCGTCGAGGTAACGCTTCACGCCGTCGCGGAACGACTCCGCCTCGGTGGTCCGGCCCCGCCAGGACACGGACATCTCCCGGTTGAGGGCGCGTCCGAAGGGAGTCACCACGCGGGACGGGTTGGACAGGACGACCTGGAAGTTGTCGAGCGTGCCCTGGGTCCGGGCGATCTCCTCGAACGCCGACCGCGGCAGCTCGTTCTTGCGCAGTTCCGAGGGGTACGACGAGGTCCCCGGAACCTTCGTGGTGGCGTCCGGGTCCGGCTTGGCCCCCGCGGCGGCCCCCAGTTTCTGGGACTCGGACCAGGTGCTCCCCTGCAGCGCGCGCAGCGCCTCGGCCATCGCGCGTGCCTGGCTCCCGGACGGCATGCGCTGCGGTGCGATGACCACGCTGCGCTGCTTCCCGGTCTGGAGGCCCAGGCCCAGGCTCTGGGCGAGGAACCGCTGCACCGCCAGCGTGGACGAGGACGCCTTCGTCAGGTCGCCCTCGAACGCCGTGGACAGCCGGGCGTCCGCGACGACGGCCGTGGTGCCGCCGCCGACGGGGCGGGCGGCGGACGGCGTGTACGAGAGACCGTTGCTCTCCTGGAGGCTGTCGCTGCGGGCGATCACCTTGTCGGCGCCGGCGGAGGTCGCGACCTTGACGATCGACCGGTCGACGGCGCCGTCCACCGGCCAGGCGAACTCGGTGCTCGGCTTCACGTGGAGGATTGTCCCGACCGTGTCTTCGATCACGTCCGTGGCGCTTTTCAGCTGGCTCAGTGAGCCGGTGACGTCCGTGCCGTTGTGGGCCAGGGACGCCAGGTCGGGGTCGGCGAAGGGGAGGGCGACGACCTCCTTGTCGGCCACCGCGTCCTGCAAGTCGGCGAGCCACTGCTTGGCGACGTCCTGATGGGTTCCGGCGACGGTGTTCTCGCCGTCCCGGACGCGGTAGCTGCCGGTCATCGCGTCGACGGAGGCCAGCAGGTCCGGGTCGACCACCCAGGTGACGTCGAGATCCTTGCCCAGCGTCAGCATCTGGTTCAGCCGGCCGCCGGGGGAGATCTCCTTGGCCAGGTCGTCATTGAGGAGGACCGGGGTCTGCTCCTCGTTCGGCCCCGTCTCGGCGGCCATGTGCGTGGTGGAGATCAGCGGCCACAGGGCCGTCGTCTTCGTCTTGGTGTCGGCCCCACCGGGCTGCCACGGCAGGAAGGTCCGCTGGATGCCGAGGATCTGCTCCCACGGCTGTGCGGAGGTCTGCCCGGAGAGCGAGACGGCGAATTCGTAGACGCCGTCCTCGCCGAGGTTCAGGTCGTCGGCGGGCACGGAGATGTTGAAGTGCTCGGCCACGCCCGGGACCAGCTTGGAGAACTTCTCGGTGTATTTGTTCTCGATCTCCGGGGCGATGGACCCCTGGAGGTTGTCGCTCTCCTTGGCGATCGAGTCGACGGACGAGCGGGTGTCCACCTCGGGGCCCACGCGCAGGCCCACGTGGGCGTCGGTGACGGCCTGCTTGCCGTTGTTGGTGACGGTGCCGGACACGGTCACCGTGTCCCCGTCCGTGGGCGCCGAGGGGGTCAGCGAGTCGACGGCGACGGCCACCGGGCCCGAATCGCCGTCGGCCCGGGCGGACGGCTTGCCGTCGGCGTGTGCCGCGCCGGCCGTGGGCAGCTGGACCAGGCCGGCCAGCAGCGGCGCCCCGGCGAGCAGTGCCGTGGTGCGCCGGAGCCACCGGCGGGCAGGTGAGGGACTGGTCCCCTGGAAGTCTGCCGCCTCGGCCACGCGCTCGCCCGTCCCTCGTCGTGATCAGTGGTCGTCGGAATGTGCGTCCACGCATGGTAACGATGTGCGCGGAGAGGAAGTGCCGCGGCGTACGCCACAAGATCGCCTGCGGGGGCGGGCCGCCCCGTATGTGCGCCTATAAAGGGAGCGGGGCCGAACTGGGGGATTCGGGCCGCGATCAATGGGGGCGCCTGGCTCCGCCCGGGCCACGTACCCTGTTCTGTTGTGCCGAACGTCAACGAAGCCAGCCCCAGCGCCCTGAGCCCGGAGCCGTCCCCCGCGATGCGCGAACCACTGCGGGTCGCCCCCGTCGCCGACGAACTTGCCCGCCGTTTCCAGGAGGCCGGGTTCTCTCTCGCCCTGGTCGGCGGCTCGGTCCGGGACGCGTTGCTCGGCCGGCTCGGCAACGATCTGGACTTCACGACCGACGCCCGTCCCCAGGACGTACTGGCGATCGTGCGCCCCTGGGCGGACGCCGTCTGGGAGGTCGGGATCGCCTTCGGGACGGTCGGGGCGCAGAAGGACGGCTACCAGATCGAGGTGACGACCTACCGCTCCGAGGCGTACGACCGCACCTCGCGCAAGCCGGAGGTGTCCTACGGCGACTCCATCGAGGACGACCTCGTCCGGCGCGACTTCACGGTGAACGCGATGGCGGTCGCGCTTCCGGAGAAGGAGTTCATCGATCCGCACGGCGGGCTCGACGACCTCGCGGCGCGTGTGCTGCGCACTCCGGGCACTCCGGAGGACTCCTTCTCGGACGACCCGTTGCGGATGATGCGAGCCGCGCGCTTCGCGGCGCAGCTCGACTTCGAGGTCGCGCCCGAGGTGGTGGCCGCCATGAAGGACATGGCCGGCCGTATCGACATCGTCTCGGCCGAGCGGGTCCGGGAGGAGCTGAACAAGCTCGTCCTCTCCTCGCACCCCCGCAAGGGACTGACCCTGCTGGTGGAGAGCGGCCTCGCGGACCGGGTCCTGCCCGAGCTGCCGGCGCTGCGCCTGGAGCGTGACGAGCACCACCGGCACAAGGACGTCTACGACCACACGCTCATCGTCCTGGAGCAGGCGATGGCCCTGGAGAGCGAGGGTCCCGATCTGACCCTCCGCCTGGCCGCCCTGCTGCACGACATCGGCAAGCCCCGCACGCGCCGCTTCGAGAGCGACGGCCGGGTCTCCTTCCACCACCACGAGGTGGTCGGGGCCAAGATGACCAAGAAGCGCATGACCGCGCTCAAGTACTCCAACGACCTGGTGAAGGACGTCTCCCGCCTGGTCGAGCTGCACCTGCGCTTCCACGGCTACGGCACGGGCGAGTGGACGGATTCAGCGGTCCGCCGGTACGTCCGTGACGCCGGCCCGCTGCTCGACCGACTCCACAAGCTGACCCGGTCCGACTGCACGACCCGCAACAAGCGCAAGGCATCGGCTCTCGCACGCGCGTATGACGGCCTGGAGGACCGGATCGCCCAGCTCCAGCAGCAGGAGGAACTGGACGCGATCCGCCCCGACCTGGACGGCAACCAGATCATGGAGATCCTCGGAGTTCCCCCCGGCCCGGCCGTCGGCCAGGCCTACAAGCACCTGCTGGAACTCCGCCTGGAGAACGGCCCGATGGAGCACGACGCGGCGGTGGCTGCGCTCAAGGACTGGTGGGCGCAGCGCGTGGAATCCGCATGAGGAGAGGGCGCTACGTTTCACGTGAAACGTAGCGCCCTCTCCTCATGCGCTGCCGCTGTGCCGCCGTCGTGCTGCTTCGGGGCCATGTTTCACGTGAAACATGGCCCCGAAGCAGCAGTCGGGCTGTGCCCTGGATTTCTCAGGCCTCGCCGAGGCAGAGCAGGAACTCTTCTCCGTCGCCGGTCTCGGCGTAGAAGCCAGTGGCTCCATCGACCTTCCGGCACTCGGTCTCGGCGCTGATCGAGGTGAAGTGCCCCTTGACCTTCTTGAGGACCTTGCCCTCGGACTCCGAGGAGGAGCAGTCCACGACCTCCATGCGGTCCGAGGACGACGACGCGGACTTCAGGCAGTCACCCACGGCTGCCTGCTCGGCGTCGTCCCGGCTGGCGATGTACCCGCCCACCGCGACACCCACGACGATCACAGCGATGACGATGTTCTTGATCATCTTGAAGCTCGGCTTGCGGCGGGCCGGCTCCGGCGGGATCGGCGCGTACGGCGCGCCCTGCGGGGGGACGCCGGGCTGACCGGGCTGCTGCGGGAAGCCCTGCTGCCCCTGCGCGTAGGGGTTCTGTCCCTGGGGCTGCTGCGGAGCCTGCGGCTGGCCCTGGGCGAACGGGTTGCCCTGCGGCGGCGGCTGAGTGGTCACTGGGGGTCCCCCTGGAAAATAGGCACGTGTCGCGGACATGCCGCGAGATAAGACGCACGTAAGTTATCGGGTCCCACTGGCAAGTCCGCACTCCGGTAGGGCTCTGTGTCACTGATGTGACACTTACTGGCTCTCAAACCGGGCCATAGCCGCAGCAACCGCTCCGTAAATCACGGCAACCGTCAACACCAGCGGCACCGACCGGCCGTCCGCCGGCAGTATCAGCGCGGCCACCCCGGCGGCGCCGACGAAGGCGACGTTGAACAGCACGTCGTAGACGGAGAAGATCCTGCCGCGGAAGGAGTCGTCGACCGAGAACTGCACGACCGTGTCGGTCGCGATCTTCGCCCCCTGCGTAGTCAGGCCCAGCACGAACGCCGCCGCGAGCAGCGGCACCGTGGCGAACGGCAGGCCGAGTACCGGCACCAGCACCGTGGCCGCGGCCGCGCACACGGCCATCCAGCGGCCCGGCCCCAGCCGCCCCGCCGCCCAGGGGGTGACGACCGCGGCCGCGAAGAAGCCCGCCCCGGAGACACCGAGAGCCAGCCCCAGCAGGGCGAGCCCTTCCTCCGTGTCCGAGGCCAGGGCGTACCGGCACAGCATCAGCAGCATGACCAGCAGGGCGCCGTAGCAGAAGCGCATAAGGGTCATGCCCGCGAGCGCCCAGGCCGCCTCCCGGCGAGCGGGTGCGGCGAGGTGGCGTACCCCTGCCACCAGGTCGCGGGCGGTGCCGGCGAGCGCGGAGGCGACCCGCGGCGGGATGCGCCCGGGGTCGGGGCCCAGCAGCTCGACGGCGATGCGCAGCGAGGCGAGTGCCCCGCAGAGGTACAGGGCCGCGCCGAGCAGCACCACGGCCGCGTCGGAGTCCGCGATCACGAGGCGTACGACGAAGGCCAGGCCGCCGCCCGCCGTCGCGGCGAGGGTGCCGGCCGTCGGGGAGAGGGAGTTGGCGATCACCAGGCGCTCGGCGTCGACCACCCGGGGCAGCGCGGCGGACAGTCCCGCGAGGACGAAGCGGTTGACGGCGGTGACGCAGAGCGCGGAGACGTAGAAGAGCCAGTCCGGGACGGAGGCGATCATCAGTACCGCCGTCACCGAGGCCAGCACGGCGCGCAGCAGGTTGCCGTACAGGAAGACCTGGCGGCGGCGCCAGCGGTCCAGCAGGGCGCCCGCGAAGGGGCCCACCAGGGAGTAGGGGAGCAGCAGGACCGCCATCGCGGAGGCGACGGCGGCGGGCGAGGTCTGCTTCTCCGGGGAGAAGACGACGTAGGTGGCGAGCGCGACCTGGTAGACGCCGTCGGCGCCCTGGGAGAGCAGGCGCACGGCGAGCAGGCGCCGAAAGCCCTTCAGGCGCAGCAGGACGCGCAGGTCACGGACGACGGCCATGGGGCACAGCCTCACATACGGGAAAGGTCCCCGGGTCACGCGACCCGGGGACCTTCTGCGGAGCTGAGTCCTCGCGCGTCAGCGCTCGACCTCGCCCGCGATGAACTTCTCGACGTTGGTACGGGCCTCGTCGTCGAAGTACTGGACCGGCGGGGACTTCATGAAGTAGCTCGACGCCGACAGGATCGGGCCGCCGATGCCGCGGTCCTTGGCGATCTTCGCGGCGCGCAGGGCGTCGATGATGACACCCGCGGAGTTCGGGGAGTCCCAGACCTCGAGCTTGTACTCCAGGTTCAGCGGGACGTCGCCGAACGCGCGGCCCTCCAGGCGGACGTAGGCCCACTTGCGGTCGTCCAGCCACGCGACGTAGTCGGACGGGCCGATGTGCACGTTCTTCTCGCCGAGGTCCCGGTCGGGGATCTGCGAGGTGACGGCCTGCGTCTTGGAGATCTTCTTCGACTCGAGGCGGTCGCGCTCGAGCATGTTCTTGAAGTCCATGTTGCCGCCGACGTTCAGCTGCATCGTGCGGTCCAGGACGACGCCCCGGTCCTCGAACAGCTTCGCCATGACGCGGTGCGTGATGGTGGCGCCGACCTGCGACTTGATGTCGTCACCGACGATCGGGACACCGGCCTCGGTGAACTTGTCCGCCCACTCCTTGGTGCCGGCGATGAAGACCGGGAGGGCGTTGACGAAGGCGACCTTGGCGTCGATGGCGCACTGGGCGTAGTACTTCGCCGCGTCCTCGGAACCGACGGGCAGGTAGCAGACCAGGACGTCGACCTGCTTGTCCTTGAGGACCTTGACGATGTCGGCCGGCTCCTCGGCGGACTCCTCGATGGTCTCGCGGTAGTACTTGCCGAGACCGTCGAGCGTGTGGCCGCGCTGGACCTGGACGCCGCTGTTCGGCACGTCGCAGATCTTGATGGTGTTGTTCTCGGAGGCGCCGATGGCGTCCGCGAGATCCAGGCCGACCTTCTTGGCGTCCACGTCGAAGGCGGCGACGAACTCGATGTCGCGGACGTGGTAGTCGCCGAACTGGACGTGCATCAGGCCCGGGACCTTGGACTCCGCATCGGCGTCCTTGTAGTACTCGACGCCCTGAACCAGCGATGCGGCGCAGTTGCCCACACCGACGATGGCTACGCGAACCGAACCCATTCCGGTTGCTCCCTGTGTGTACGAGTGAGGCCCTGACTGGGCGCTCACGTGGCGGTGTCGCCGGGCGTATCCGGCAGGGGTTCGTCCCCCGGCCGGGGCAGGCCGCCCGTCGCTCCAGATGTCGTGTCCTGATGTGCGGTCCCCTCGGCGACGGGACCTCGCAGATCCCGCCCCGCCCGCTCGCTCTCGATGAGCTCGTTCAGCCAGCGCACCTCGCGCTCCACGGACTCCATTCCGTGGCGCTGCAGCTCAAGCGTGTAGTCGTCGAGCCGCTCCCGGGTGCGGGCCAGGGAGGCCCTCATCTTCTCCAGGCGCTCCTCCAGCCGGCTGCGCCGGCCCTCGAGCACGCGCATGCGTACGTCACGCGACGTCTGCCCGAAGAACGCGAAGCGAGCGGCGAACGTCTCGTCGTCGTACGCGTCCGGGCCCGTCTGTGAAAGGAGCTGCTCGAAATGTTCCTTACCGTCGGCCGTCAACCGGTAGACGATCTTGGCGCGACGTCCCGTGAGGGAGGCCGCGGCCTCGCCGATGTTCCCGGGTTCCTCGATCAACCAGCCGTTGGCGACCAGCGTCTTGAGGCAGGGATAGAGCGTCCCGTAGCTGAACGCCCGGAACACACCCAGTGATGTGTTGAGCCGTTTGCGCAGCTCATAGCCGTGCATGGGGGACTCGCGGAGCAGGCCGAGTACGGCGAACTCGAGGATGCCGGATCGCCGGCTCATCGTCGCCTCCTCTCGCCCTTATGCCGCTCTGATGTATCGAGTCGATACATCAGCACGATAGAACGAGGTTGCGCGTGCGACAAGAGCGGACGTGGTGAACGGGATCACATCAGGGTTTCATCGTGAGCAAGTTGCCTGATTTGAGGTGAACTTCGGGACTCGGGGGTTTTGGCGGTGCGTAGTCTGTGCGCCATGCAAACCACCGGGAACCGCGTGACGCACGGGGGCGTCCCTGTCCCTGGTGCAGTACGGGTGAATGCGGAAGGGGCCGCATCCGTACTTCGGGGGGACCGGAAACCAGCCGCCTTTTCCAGGTGCGCAAAGGTGCGCCTGCCCGAGGAGTAGTCGTTCGATGAGCGAGCACCGTCGCAAAGCGCCGCAGCCGCAGGGAGGCGGACGTGCCGCGGCCCGACGCGGTCAGTCCGGCTCGTCCTCCGGCCGCCGTGCGGCGCCGCGAGACGCCACAGGGTCTCCGTCCGGCTCGTACGGTCCGGAGAGCGAGGAACGTCAGTACGGCAGTCGGGCCGAAGCCCGGCGCGCGGCACAGCGGGGCGGTGGCCGCCGCAGAGCGGCCGAGCCGGGCCGCGGTGGCCGGCGTGCAGCTGCCGTGGCCGGCAAGAAGCGGATGATCGACTATCCGCGCTACGACCGGGACGGGTGGCGCCGCTGGGTGCCCTCCTGGAAGCTCGTCTCCGGGCTGTGCATCGGCTTCTTCGGCACGATGGTGGCCGCCGCGGGCATCGCCTACGCCATGGTGAGCGTCCCCGTCGTCGACGATTCGGCCACGGCGCAGAACAACGTCTACTACTGGGCCGACGGCAGCCGGATGGTCGCCACGGGTGGTGAGCGCAACCGGCAGAGCGTCGACCTCTCCCAGATCCCCAAGGAGATGCGCAACGCGATCATCTCCCAGGAGAACAAGACGTTCTACTCCGACAGCGGCATCGACCCCAAGGGCATCGCCCGCGCCGTGTTCAACATGGCCAAGGGCGGTGACACGCAGGGTGGCTCCACCATCACCCAGCAGTACGTCAAGAACGCGATGCTGAATGACCAGTCGCAGACGATCTCCCGCAAGGTGAAGGAGATCTTCGTCTCGATCAAGGTCGGCACCGATGTGTCCAAGGACGACATCCTCGAGGGCTACCTCAACTCCGCGTACTACGGCCGCGGCGCCTATGGCATCCAGGCCGCCTCACGGGCGTACTTCAATGTGGACGCCGTCGACCTGAACGCCGGGCAGTGTGCCTTCCTGTCGGCGGTCCTCAAGGGCGCCACGTACTACGACCCGGCGGGATCGACCTCGATCGACCCGGCGGCCACGCCCGAGGCCAACCAGGACCGTGCCAGGAACCAGATGCAGGACACCCTCGACAAGATGGTGGAGTACGGGCATCTGAGCCAGGCGGACCGGGCGAAGTACACCGATCTCCCCAAGTGGAAGAACCCGGAGTCGAACGCGCAGCTGGGCGGCCAGATCGGCTACCTCGTCAGGCTCGCGAAGTCCTCCGTGATCAAGAACACCGACGTGTCGGAGCAGCAGCTGGAGAAGGGTGGCTACTCGATCTACACGACCTTCGACAAGAAGAAGGTCGACGAGCTCGAGAAGGCCGTCCAGAAGGTCTACAAGAAGAACATCGACCCCAAGAAGCGCCCCGAGAAGGACACCCACGTCCAGTTCGGCGGGGCTTCGGTGAACCCCGAGACGGGTGCCATCGAGGCCATCTACGGCGGTGAGGACGCCACCAAGCACTTCACCAACAACGCCGACGTCACCGGCGCCCAGGTCGGTTCGACCTTCAAGCCGTACGTGCTCGCGGCGGCGATGAAGTGGGGCGTGCGTGATCCCGACGGCGCCGAGACCCAGCCCCAGGACGAGCGCACGGTCGTCTCCCCGAAGAGCCTGTACAGCGGGAAGAACAACCTCAAGATCAAGAACTACGACGGGTCGATCTGGCAGAACGAGAAGGGCGAGCAGTGGCGCCAGGAGAACGACGGCAAGGATTCCGTCGGTGAGGCGCCCGACTACAAGATCGACCTTCGTGAGGCCATGCGGGAGTCGGTCAACTCCGCGTTCGTCCAGCTCGGCATGGACGTCGGACTGGACAAGGTCAAGGAGTCCGCGGTCGACGCGGGACTCCTGGAGGACAGCCTGGCGGGAGCGGGTTACCCCTCGTTCTCCATCGGTGTCTCGGACCCGAGTGCCATCCGCATGGCGGGCTCGTACGCCACCTTCGCGGACAGCGGCAAGCAGCGTGATCCGTTCTCGGTCACCAAGGTGACGAACAAGGACGGCACGCTCTTCTCGCACAAGGTGGAGACCAAGCAGGCGTTCACCGCGAAGGTCGCGGACAACGTCACGGACGTCCTCAAGACCGTCGTCGAGGACGGCACGGGCACCAACGCCCAGCTCCAGGGCCGTGAGGTGGCGGGCAAGACCGGTACGACGGACGGCAACAAGTCGGCCTGGTTCGTCGGCTACACCCCGCAGCTGTCGACCGCGATCAGCATGTTCCGGTACCCGGACGACGAGACCATCAAGAACCGTTCGTTCCTGGAGATGTACGGAACGGGTGGCGAGGAGAAGATCCACGGTGCGTCCTTCCCGTCCGTGATCTGGCAGGACTACATGGAAGACGCGATGAAGGGCGAGAAGGTCGAGAAGTTCCCGAAGCCCGAGCCCATCGGCGAGGTCATCAACGACGCCCCGTCGCCGACCCCGACTCCCTCGCCCTCCGTGACGGAGGAGAAGCCGAGTCCGTCCCCGACGCCGTCGCCCAGCAAGACGGAGGTCACCCCCTCCCCCACGCCGACCGAGTCCTGCGGTCCCTTCGACTTCAACTGCGACGACGGGAACAACGGAAGCAACGGCAACGGCAACGGCGGCAACGATGCGGGAGGAACCGGCAACAGTCCATCGCCCTCGACATCACCCAGTGAAACGGGCGAAGAGGACGACGGCGGATTCATCCGGGGCCCGAACGGCTAGCGGTCAAAACGTCCGGCTTGACTGTTTCACGTGAAACACGGGGAACAGTCGCAAGTTTCACGTGAAACAGGGGCCGCCGCATCCATCAGGGTGCGGCGGCCCCCGCGTGTTCCCAGGTGCGTACGGCAGGATGTGCCCCATGCCCAGTGCAGAATCGACGCCAGCCAGCGTGCACGAGCCGGACCCGGTGCGGCCGACCAGGGAGGACACGGTCGCCGCGGCCGGCAGCGAGCTGATCGGCGGCCCCGTGGGCCGACGCGCCCTGCTCGGCAGGTCCTGGTGGACCCCCGTGCGCGTGATCGCACTCGTGGCGATCGGCATGTTCGCCCTCGGTCTGGTCCAGAAGGCACCCTGCTACAACGGGGCCTGGTTCTTCGGCGCCAGTTCCCAGTACACGCACGCGTGCTACTCGGACATTCCGCACCTCTACCAGGGGCGTGGCTTCGTCGACGGACTCGTGCCGTACTTCGACAAGCTCCCCGGCGACATGGAGTACCTGGAGTACCCCGTGCTGACCGGTGTGTTCATGGAGGTGGCGACCTGGCTCACGCCGGGCAGCGGCACCATCCAGGACCAGGAGCAGTGGTACTGGATGGTCAACGCCGGGATGCTCATGGCCTGCGCGGCCGTCATCGCGGTCTGCGTCACCCGTACGCACGCCCGGCGCCCCTGGGACGGTCTGCTCGTCGCCCTGGCGCCCGCCTTCGCGCTGACCGCCACCGTCAACTGGGACCTGCTGGCGGTCGCCCTGACGGCCGCCGCGATGCTGATGTGGTCACGGGAGCGCCCCGTGGCCTTCGGCGTGCTGCTGGGCCTCGCCACGGCCGCCAAGCTCTATCCCTTCCTGATTCTCGGCCCCCTGCTCGTCCTGTGCTGGCGCGCGGGTAGATGGCGGGAGTTCGGAAAGGCCCTGGGAGGCGCGGCCGGCGCCTGGCTCGTGGTCAACCTGCCGGTGATGCTGTTCGCCTTCGACGGCTGGTCGAAGTTCTACACGTTCAGCCAGGAACGCGGCGTGGACTTCGGTTCCTTCTGGCTGATCCTGGTCCAGAACACCGACAGCCCGCCCAGCACCGAGACCGTCAACACCCTTGCCACGCTGCTGATGCTGCTGTGCTGCGGCGCCGTCGCGGCGCTCACACTGACCGCACCCCGTCGTCCGCGGTTCGCCCAGCTCGCCTTCCTGATCGTGGCGGCCTTCATCCTCACCAACAAGGTCTACTCACCGCAGTACGTGCTGTGGCTGGTGCCGCTGGCCGCGCTGGCCCGGCCGAAGTGGCGGGACTTCCTGATCTGGCAGGCGTGCGAGGTGGCCTACTTCCTCGGCATCTGGATGTACCTCGCGTACACGACCAGCGGCGACGCCCACAAGGGCCTGCCCACGGACGGCTACCACTGGGCCATCGCCGTGCACCTGTTGGGAACGCTGTTCCTCTGCGTGATGGTGGTGCGCGACATCCTGATGCCGGACCGGGACCCGGTCCGGCGGACGGGTGACGACGACCCGTCGGGCGGCGTGCTCGACGGCGCCGAGGACGTCTTCGTCCTGGGCCCCGCCGCTCAGACCGATCAGCGCACGGCCCGCTTCGAGGGCCCACGGGTGGAGTGGGGTACGCGACGGCCGACCGGCAGTTCGCTCTGAGCGAACGCGTGCGGGACCGTACATGGAGAAGGGCCGTACACGGAAACGTCGTGTACGGCCCGTGCCTCGGCCGACGCGCTAGCGGTCGAGGATGCGGTCGAACTGCGTGGTGGTGTGCCGCAGATGGGCCACCAGCTCGTCGCCCACCGTGGGTTCCGCCGCGTCCGAGGGCACGAACAGGATCGACACCTGCATGTGCGGAGGCTCCGCGAACCAGCGCTGCTTGCCGCTCCAGACGAACGGCGAGAGATTGCGGTTGACCGTGGCGAGGCCGGCCCGGGCGACGCCCTTGGCCCGGGGCATGACGCCGTGCAGCGCCTTCGGAGCCTCCAGACCCACTCCGTGCGACGTACCGCCCGCCACGACCACCAGGAAGCCGTCCGAGGCGGCCTTCTGCTGCCGGTAGCCGAAGCGCTCGCCCTTGGCGACCCTCGTGACGTCCAGGACCGCACCGCGGTACTCGGTCGCCTCGTGGTCGCCGAGCCACAGCCGCGTGCCGATCCGGGCGCGGAACCGGGTCTGCGGGAACTGCTGCTGGAGCCGGGCCAGTTCATCGGCCTTGAGGTGGCTGACGAACATGGTGTGCAGCGGCAGTCGGGCCGCGCGCAGCCGGTCCATCCAGCCGATGACCTCCTCGACGGCGTCCGAGCCGTCGGTACGGTCGAGCGGCAGGTGGATGGCGAAGCCCTCCAGCCGGACGTTCTCTATGGCGGCGTGCAGCTGGGGGAGGTCCTGCTCGCTGATGCCGTGCCGCTTCATCGAGGACATCACCTCGATGACCACACGGGCGCCGACGAGGCCGTACACGCCGTCGATGGACGACACCGAGCGCACGACGCGGTCGGGCAGCGGAACGGGCTCCTCGCCGCGCCGGTACGGCGTCAGGACCAGCAGGTCACCACCGAAGAAGTCCTTGATCCGGGCGGCCTCGTAGGTGGTGCCCACGGCCAGTACGTCCGAGCCGAGCCGGGTCGCCTCCTCCGCCAGCCGCTCGTGCCCGAAGCCGTAGCCGTTGCCCTTGCAGACCGGGACCAGCCCGGGGAACTGCTCCTGCACGTGCTTGTGGTGCGCCCGCCAGCGCGCGGTGTCGACGTAGAGCGTGAGCGCCATGGCCGGACCTGGAACCTTTCTGGTGGCTGTCAGAGGTGCGGGATGAAGGGTGGGTGCGGGTCAGCGGCGCGACATGTAGATGTCGAGCGCCTTGTGGAGCAGCTTGTTCAGCGGGAAGTCCCACTCGCCGAGGTACTCGGCCGCCTGACCGCCCGTACCCACCTTGAACTGGATCAGACCGAAGAGGTGGTCGCTCTCGTCCAGGGAGTCGGAGATGCCGCGCAGGTCGTAGACGGTCGCACCGAGGGCGTAGGCGTCGCGGAGCATCGCCCACTGCATGGCGTTCGACGGCCGGACCTCGCGGCCGATGTTGTCGGAGGCGCCGTAGGAGTACCAGACGTGCCCGCCGACCACCAGCATCGTCGCCGCCGACAGGTTCACCCCGTTGTGCCGGGCGAAGTACAGCCGCATGCGGTTGGGGTCCTCGTTGTTGAGGGCCGCCCACATGCGCTGGAAGTACGACAGCGGACGCGGCCGGAAGTGGTCGCGCACGGCCGTGATCTCGTACAGGCGCTGCCACTCCTCCAGGTCGTGGTAGCCGCCCTGGACGACCTCGACGCCGGCCTTCTCGGCCTTCTTGATGTTGCGGCGCCAGAGCTGGTTGAAGTTCTTGTGGACCTCTTCCAGGGACCGGTTGGCCAGCGGCACCTGGAAGACGTAGCGGGGCTGCACGTCGCCGAAGCCGGCGCCGCCGTCCTCGCCCTGCTGCCAGCCCATGCGGCGCAGCTTGTCGGCCACCTCGAAGGCGCGCGGCTCGATGTGGTCGGCCTCTATGTCCCGCAGGCGCTTGACGTCGGGGTCCTGGATGCCCTTCTTGATGGACGTGGCGTCCCAGCGCCGGATGATCACCGGCGGGCCCATCTTCACCGAGAAGGCGCCCTGCTGCTTGAGGTGCGCCAGCATCGGCTCCATCCACTCCTGGAGGTTCGGCGCGAACCAGTTGATGACCGGGCCCTCGGGGAGGTAGGCGAGGTACCGCTTGATCTTGGGCAGCTGCCGGTACAGCACCAGACCCGCGCCGACCAGCTCACCCGTCCGGTCGTCGAACCAGCCGAGGTTCTCCGAGCGCCACTCGGCCTTGACGTCTGCCCATGCGGGGACCTGCATGTGACTGGCCGCCGGCAGGCTCTGGATGTAGGCCAGATGCTGCTCGCGGCTGATGGTCCTCAGGGTCAGGCTCATTCGGGGCGCTCCTCGGGCTGGTGTGTCCCCATGGGTACAGGGGCTCCGGCTCTCGCGCGAAGCCTACTGCGCCCTGTGAGCGCCCCGTCCGGCCCACGGCTGGAAGGCGTGGTCCGGCGGTCGGGCGGCGAACGGCTCAGCCGATGAGTCCGCCGTGGTAGATGCCGAAGAACAGTCCGGCGGCGGAAGCTCCGAGACCCAGCACCAGACCGAAGCGCTCCCGCGTCGTCTCGGAGACGTACTGGCCGTAGCCGCCGGTCAGGACGCCGAGCAGCCCCGCCCAGGACGTCAGGACGTGCAGTCCCCGGAAGCTCGCCGTGGCGAGGGCGAGCACCGCGAGCGCCAGGGTCGCGGCCAGCAGAGCGTGCTGGAGGGGATGCGGTTTGCCGTCGGTGGCCAGCAGGCCGGTCCGGGGCCTCGCCGGTCGCATGATCTGTGCCATGGGGAACCTCCTGCCGAAGGCAGTGTGTCGTCGCCCTATCACATCCGCTGGGTATCGATTGTGTCCCCTCCGGGCCGGATTTCAACCGCAAGCGCGCGGCCGGGTACTCTGTACCTTCTGCACTGGTGTCTGCTGCCTCCCACGGCCGGGCCGCCTCCCTGGAGGAGGTCCGATTGTCAGTGGGTCCTGGTTTACTCGTTGATACCGGTGCCAACGCATCGCAACCCTCCTGCCACGGAACGACCGTGGCCGCTGAGTCCAAAGGAGGTGGGTTCCACATGCGTCACTACGAGGTGATGGTCATCCTCGACCCCGATCTCGAGGAGCGTTCTGTCTCCCCGCTGATCGAGAACTTCCTCTCTGTCGTCCGTGACGGCGGCGGAAAGGTCGAGAAGGTCGACACCTGGGGCCGTCGTCGTCTCTCGTACGAGATCAAGAAGAAGCCCGAGGGCATCTACTCGGTCATCGACCTGCAGGCCGAGCCTGCGGTCGTCAAGGAGCTCGACCGCCAGATGAACCTGAACGAGTCGGTCCTCCGGACCAAGGTCCTCCGTCCCGAGATGCACTGAGCTTCCGCTCAGCTGATCCCGGGATCCGAGTAGCAGCAACCAAGCAGCCAGAGCAGCAAACCCGCCGAGAGGTACCCCCATGGCAGGCGAGACCGTCATCACGGTCGTCGGCAATCTTGTCGACGACCCCGAGCTGCGCTTCACCCCGTCCGGTGCGGCCGTCGCGAAGTTCCGTGTCGCGTCGACCCCCCGCACCTTCGACCGCCAGACCAACGAGTGGAAGGACGGCGAGAGCCTCTTCCTCACCTGCTCGGTCTGGCGTCAGGCGGCGGAGAACGTCGCCGAGTCGCTCCAGCGAGGCATGCGCGTCATCGTGCAGGGCCGGCTGAAGCAGCGGTCCTACGAGGACCGCGAGGGCGTCAAGCGCACGGTCTACGAACTGGACGTCGACGAGGTCGGTGCCAGCCTGCGCAGTGCCACGGCCAAGGTCACCAAGACCTCGGGCCAGGGCCGCGGTGGCCAGGGCGGTTACGGCGGCGGTGGCGGCCAGGGTGGCGGCGGCTGGGGCGGCGGCCCCGGTGGCGGCCAGCAGGGCGGCGGCGCTCCGGCCGACGACCCCTGGGCGACCGGCGCTCCCGCCGGTGGCCAGCAGGGCGGCGGCGGTCAGGGCGGAGGCTGGGGCGGTGGCTCCAGCGGCTCCGGCGGCGGTGGCGGCTACTCGGACGAGCCCCCCTTCTAGGGCGGGCTCCACCCCACACTTCTTGATCACACAGGAGAAACATCATGGCTAAGCCGCCTGTGCGCAAGCCGAAGAAGAAGGTCTGCGCGTTCTGCAAGGACAAGGTCACGTACGTGGACTACAAGGACACGAACATGCTGCGGAAGTTCATTTCCGACCGCGGCAAGATCCGTGCCCGCCGCGTGACCGGCAACTGCACCCAGCACCAGCGTGACGTCGCCACGGCCGTGAAGAACAGCCGTGAGATGGCGCTGCTGCCCTACACCTCCACCGCGCGATAAGGGAAGGGTGACCGAACAATGAAGATCATCCTCACCCACGAGGTCTCCGGCCTCGGTGCCGCGGGCGACGTCGTCGACGTCAAGGACGGTTACGCTCGCAACTACCTGATCCCGCGGAAGTTCGCGATCCGCTGGACCAAGGGTGGCGAGAAGGACGTCGAGCAGATTCGTCGCGCTCGCAAGATCCACGAGATCCAGACCATCGAGCAGGCCAACCAGGTGAAGGCCCAGCTCGAGGGTGTGAAGGTCCGTCTGGCCGTCCGCTCCGGCGACGCCGGTCGTCTCTTCGGTTCCGTTACCCCGGCCGACGTCGCCTCGGCGATCAAGGCTGCCGGTGGCCCCGAGGTCGACAAGCGCCGTATCGAGCTGGGCTCGCCGATCAAGACCCTGGGCGCTCACGAGACGTCCGTGCGTCTGCACCCCGAGGTTGACGCCAAGGTCAGCGTCGAGGTCGTCGCTGCCTGAGCGCTCTGCTCTCGCTGAAGCGATGTGAGAGGGGGCCGTATCTCCCGACCAGGAGATACGGCCCCCTCTTCATTGTGTTTCACGTGAAACGGTCACCGCGTCGCGCCCGTGACGATCCAGCGGCCCGACCTGGTGCGCAGCCACAGCGTCACCAGACGCATCGCCATCATCAGCGTCATGGCCGCCCACAGCACGGTGAGTCCTCCGCCGACGGCGGGTACGAGGAGGGCCGTGGGAGTGAAGACCGCCAGGGTCAACAGCATCGCCCAGGCCAGGTACGGGCCGTCACCCGCACCCATCAGGACACCGTCCAGGACGTAGACCACTCCGCAGATCGGCTGCGCGACGGCCACGATCACCAGAGCCGGCAGTGCGGCGTCCTTGACCGCGGAGTCACCGGTGAACAAGGGCAGAAACGCTGGGCGGGAGAGAACCACGAGCAGTCCGAGTACGACGCCGACCGCGACGCCCCACTCCACCATCCTGCGGCAGGCTTCGCGGGCACCCTGGGCGTCCCCGGCGCCCAGGTAGCGTCCGATGATGGCTTGCCCGGCGATGGCGATGGCATCGAGCGCGAAGGCCATCAGGCTCCACAGGGACAGGATGATCTGGTGGGCCGCGATGTCGGCGTCGCCGAGGCGGGCCGCCACGGCCGTCGCGATCATGAGAATCGCTCGCAGCGAGAGCGTGCGCACGAGCAGAGGCATCCCTGCCTGAGCGGATGCCCGGATGCCGGCGGCGTCCGGACGCAGGGACGCTCCGTGGCGTCGCGCCCCGCGCACCACGACCCACAGGTACACCGCGGCCATGCCGTACTGAGCGATGACGGTGCCCCAGGCGGAGCCCGCGATGCCGAGGCCGGCGCCGTAGACGAGCAGGACGTTGAGGACGGCGTTGGCGACGAAGCCGCCGACGGCCACGTAGAGCGGGGTCCGGGTGTTCTGGAGTCCGCGCAGGACACCGGTCGCGGCGAGCACGACGAGCATGGCGGGAATGCCGAGTGAGGAGATGCGCAGATAGGTGATGGCGTACGGGGCCGCCGTGTCGGAGGCGCCGAAGAGTCCCACGAGCGACGGGGCCGTGGGCAGTACGACGGCGATGACGGCGGCTCCGAGCAGCACCGCCAGCCAGATGCCGTCCATGCCCTGGCGGATCGCGGCTTGGAGGTCGCCCGCGCCCACGCGTCGGGACACGCCCGCCGTGGTGGCGTAGGCGAGGAAGACGAACACACTCACGGCCGTGGTGAGCAAGGCCGAGGCGATCCCGAGTCCGGCGAGTTGCGCGGTGCCGAGATGGCCGACGATCGCACTGTCGGCCATCACGAAAAGGGGCTCGGCGACGAGCGCGCCGAAGGCCGGGACGGCCAGCGCGACGATCTCTCGGTCGTGCCGGCGCCGGACGGTTCGGGGACGCGCGGGGGCCTGTGTCATGAGCACCAATCTAATCGTCCACAGGTAAGAGATGCAACGCTTTTGAGACCCTTACGCATCGTCTCACCCCGTGTACTTCTGGGCACCGTTCGAAGTGATCTTGAGCTGACCGGGCAAGTTTTTCTTCTGCACAGGCCGTGGACGGTGAAATGGCAGGTCAGGGCGGCTTCTGCGATCGGGGTGCAGGCTTGTTCACAGGGCTGTCCACCGGGTCGTGCACAGGTTTGGCGGAGTTCTCCACAGCATCTGGCCCGTCGTCCACATGGCCTGTGGATAACCAGATTGGCTGACGGTGCCGACCGGCCTACGGTGGTCCGGCGCCCGCTCCGTCCGTCGCCCTGTGAACCATCACAAAACCGACGCGCCAGAACCGGAGTTGGGCGTCTTTATTTGTCAGTGCCGTGCCGTAGAAATGAGGGGCACGGCGAGGTCCGCTCGGCGGACGGGAGGAGGTGGCTCGGTGAGCATTTCCGAGCCCTTGGACGACCCGTGGGCCGACAGCGGTCCCAGTGATCGTCTGCCTGCTTCCCGTCGGCGCGGTGACGGGGGCCGGGGCCGCGACGAGCAGCACGAGCGTGGCGCGGACAACGGCTCGTGGGACGGCGGCGGACCGTCGTTCGAGCGAGTCCCCCCGCAGGACCTGGACGCCGAACAGTCCGTCCTCGGCGGCATGCTCCTCTCCAAGGACGCCATCGCCGACGTCGTCGAGATCCTCAAGGGCCACGACTTCTACAAGCCCGCCCACGAGACGGTCTACCAGGCCATCCTCGACGTCTACGCCAAGGGCGAGCCGGCCGACCCCATCACGATCGCGGCCGAACTCACCAAACGCGGTGAGATCAACAAGGTCGGCGGCGCCTCGTATCTGCACACCCTCGTCCAGACCGTGCCGACGGCCGCGAACGCCGCCTACTACGCGGAGATCGTGCACGAGCGGGCCGTCCTGCGCCGCCTGGTGGAGGCCGGCACCCGGATCACGCAGATGGGGTACGCGGCCGACGACGACGTCGACGAGATCGTCAACCGCGCCCAGGCCGAGATCTACGCCGTCACCGAGCAGCGCACCAGCGAGGACTACCTGCCGCTCGGCGACATCATGGAGGGCGCGCTCGACGAGATCGAGGCGATCGGTTCGCGCAGCGGCGAGATGACCGGTGTGCCCACGGGCTTCACGGACTTCGACTCGCTGACCAACGGCCTGCACCCCGGTCAGATGATCGTCATCGCCGCCCGCCCCGCCATGGGCAAGTCGACGCTCGCGCTGGACTTCGCCCGCGCGGCGTCGATCAAGAACAATCTCCCGAGCGTCATCTTCTCGCTCGAAATGGGGCGCAACGAGATCGCGATGCGTCTGCTGTCCGCCGAGGCCCGCGTGGCGCTGCACCACATGCGGTCCGGCACGATGACGGACGACGACTGGACCCGCCTGGCCCGCCGGATGCCGGACGTCTCGGCGGCCCCGCTCTACATCGACGACTCCCCGAACCTGTCGATGATGGAGATCCGAGCCAAGTGCCGCCGTCTCAAGCAGCGCAACGACATCAGGCTCGTGGTCATCGACTATCTCCAGCTGATGCAGTCCGGCGGCTCCAAGCGCGCCGAGAGCCGTCAGCAGGAGGTCTCGGACATGTCCCGCAACCTCAAGCTCCTGGCCAAGGAGCTGGAGGTCCCGGTCATCGCGCTCTCCCAGCTGAACCGTGGTCCCGAGCAGCGCACCGACAAGAAGCCGATGGTCTCCGACCTGCGTGAGTCCGGTTCGATCGAGCAGGACGCCGACATGGTCATCCTGCTGCACCGCGAGGACGCCTACGAGAAGGAGTCCCCGCGTGCGGGCGAGGCCGACCTGATCGTGGCCAAGCACCGTAACGGCCCGACGGCGACGATCACGGTCGCCTTCCAGGGCCACTACTCGCGGTTCGTGGACATGGCGCAGACCTGAGCGCGGGTCCGTCAGCCCGGCTGGAAGAACGCGAGCATCTTCTGGGCGGCGTCCGGCGAGGTCAGCAGTTCGTGGATGCCGGCGGACATCCGGGCGGCGGCGCCGGTGCGTTCGAACATCTCGTGTTCGTACGGGCTGACGGCGGCGCCTACATCGTCCGGGCGCGCGGCCAGCGCGAGGCCGAGCAGGGCGCCGTCGAGCAGCGCCATGTTGGCGCCCTCTCCCACCGGCGGCATCAGGTGTGCGGCGTCGCCGAGCAGCGTGATGTCCGCCTCGACGGCCAGGTCAGGCCGACCGGGAGCGTGGTGATCGGCCGTGGCACGACCGTGTCGTCGCAGGCCGCGATCAGCGCGGTGAACCGCGCGTCCCAGCCGGGGAGCAGTTCGATCAGCCGGGCCCGGGCGGCGGGCGGGTCGTCGAACGGGATCCCGCTGGTGGCGAACCAGTCCTCGCCGGTGTTGTAGAAGCTGAGGCCGATACGGACACGGCCGTCGCCGTTGCGCTGCGCCGCCAGGGACAGACCGTCGCCGAGCACCCAGTAGTTGCCGCGCCCGACCATCGCCGCGAGGCCGGGATGCGTGCGGTCGATGTCGGGGATGCCGACCTCGACGATGTTCTGGCCGATGTGCGACGGACGGGCGTCGGTGAGCAGCGAGCGGACCCGGGACTGCGCGCCGTCCGCGCCGACCAGCAGGTCGTACGGTGCACTGCCGCCGTCGGCGAAGTGCAGCAGGCCGTGATCGGCGGTCCTGAACGCGTGCCCCCAGCGCACCGTGCCTTCGGGGAGCGAGTCCAGCAGCAGGTCGCGCAGAGCGGCGCGGTCCACCTCGGGCCGGTCGAGTGGGGCGTCGTCGGGTGTGTCCTCCTGGAGGAGCAGGGTGCCGTCCGGCTCCAGAAGGCGCATGTCCTGGCCTTCACCCCGGGCGATGGCGTGGAACTGGTCGATCAGACCGGCCTCGCGCAGCGCCCGCTGGCCGGAGTGGATGTCCAGCATGCCGCCCTGACCGCGCGCCACGCGTGACGGTTCACGCTCGTAGACGACCGCGTCCATGCCGTTCACGTGCAGCACGCGGGCGAGCGCGAGGCCGCCGAGACCGGCTCCGACGATGGCGATGGTGGGTGTCATGGTTGTCCCTCCCCTGTCCGATACACCGTACTGATCGATACACTGTATCGCCCCATGCGATGTACGGTTAGCGGCATGTTGGTGTGGGAGAGGCCGGAGCCGCCGGAACGACCCGTGCCGGCCCCGCTGAACCGGGAGAAGATCGTGCGGGCGGCGATCCGGCTGGCCGACGCGGACGGCCTGGAGGCGGTGTCGCTGCGCAAGGTCGCCACCGCGCTCGGCGTGGGGCCTATGCGGCTGTACGGCTACATCGCCGGCAAGGAGGAGTTGCTCGACCTGATGGTCGACGCGGTCTACGCCGAGATCCGGCCGGTCGGAGACAGCTGGCGGGAGGTGCTGCGGTCCCTTGCCGAGACGACTCGGCGGGCGGCTCACGAGCACGAATGGCTCGCCGACCTGCTCGGTGGGCGGCCGCAGCTCGGGCCGCACGCGTTGGCCAGGGGCGAGGCCGTGGTGGCCGCGCTGGACGGCGTCGACACGGACGCCGTGATGCCGGTGGTCACCGCGGTCGACGCCTACGTGATCGGAGCGGTGCGCCGGGAGATCGCCGACCGGCGTGCGGAGCGAGCCACCGGGATGGACGAGCGGCGTTGGCAGGCCTCGCTCGGACCCTATCTGGAACGGACCTTTGCCACGGGCCGATTCCCCGCGCTGGCCACGGTGGTGCGCGATGCCGCCCACCTGGACGCCGACGAGACCTTCCGGATGGGCCTGGACTTCCTGCTCGACGGCATCGAAGCCCGTATCTCGAGGTGACGCGCTCGCCGGGCAGGCCACGGGCCCGGGCCGCGACGTAATCGGCTCGACGTGGACCGCCCGGGAGGGTGGACTGGGGGCATGACGACACCTCAGGATGAGCTGCTTCCTGCCACCCGTCGGCAGTTGCTGCACCGGATCGCCGTGGCACAGGCCGAGGGACGCACGCCCTCGCTCGTGGCGGCGGTCGTCCGGGGCGGGCGGGCCGTGTGGCACGGTGCGCGGACCTCGGTCGACGGGCACGGCCCCGACGAGAACGTGCAGTACCGCATCGGCTCGATCACCAAGACGTTCACGGCTGTTCTCGTCCTGCGGCTGCGTGACGAGGGTCTGCTCGACCTCGGTGACCCTCTGGAGAAGCATCTGCCGGGTACCGGGGCGGGCGAGGCCACGATCGCCGAACTGCTGGCCCATTCGGGCGGACTGGCCGCCGAGTCGCCCGCGCCGTGGTGGGAGCGCACGCCGGGATCACTGCGGCCCGAGCTCGCCGACGTGCTGGGCAAGCGGCCGCTGCTGCACCCGGTGGGCCGCCGGCATCACTACTCCAACCCCGGCTACACCCTGCTCGGTGCGCTGGTCGAGGAGCTCCGCGGTGCCTCGTGGGAGGACGTGCTGCGGCGGGAGGTGCTGGAACCGCTGGGCCTGGAGCGCACGGCCACGCGCCCGAGCGCTCCGCACGCGGGTGGCTGGGCGGTGCATCCCTGGGCCGACGTGATGCTGCCCGAGCCGGCCGAGGATCTCGGCAGGATGGCCCCCGCCGGTCAACTCTGGTCCACCACCGGGGATCTGGCGCGGTTCGCCGTCTTTCTGACCATGGGGGACGACCGGGTCTTGTGCGCGGACACCGTCCGGGAGATGCGGGCCCCCGCCGCAGCGGTAGAGGCCGCGGACGTCGCGGACGGTGCGGCGTACGGCCTGGGACTGCAGATCCAGCACCGGGACGGGCGGCTGCTCGTGGGGCACTCCGGCTCCCTGCCGGGCTTCCTGGCCAACCTCACCATCGCCGTGGAGGACGACGTCGCCGCGGTGGTGCTGACCAACTGCACCTCCGGACCGCTGCTCGGCGGGGTGGGTGCCGACCTCGTGCGTATCGTCGCCGAGGCGGAACCCCGGATCCCCGAACCGTGGCGTCCGCTGCCGCAGGCGGACGCCTCCGTACTGGAGTTGGCCGGTCAGTGGTACTGGGGGACGCACGCCTTCGCCCTGCGGCTGACCTCCGACGGGGGAGTGTCGCTGGAGCCCCTGTCGGGTCAGGGCCGACGGTCGCGCTTCCGGGCCAACGATGACGGGACCTGGACGGGCCTGGAGGGCTACTACGCCGGGGAGCTGCTGCAGGCGGTACGGCGTACGGACGGAAGTGTGGACCACCTGGACCTGGGATCGTTCGTCTTCACTCGTCAGCCGTACGACGCGGGTTCCTCCGTGCCGGGCGGGGTGGACCCGGAGGGCTGGCGAGGGATCGGTTAGGCGTTGTCCAACGGCTGGGGGGCCTGTTTCACGTGAAACAGGCCCCCCAGCCGTTGAGCGCTCCCGGTGGAAGTGCTTGCTCACAGCTGGAGCTTGAACCCCGTGTGCGAGGACGAGAAGCCCAGACGCTCATAGAAGCGGTGAGCGTCGGTGCGGGTCCTGTCGGACGTGAGCTGCACCAGCTGGCATCCCTGCCGCCGGGACTCGTCGATCGCCCACTCGATGAGCTGTGTGCCCAGGCCGCTGCCGCGCTCGTCGGCATGGATGCGTACACCCTCGATGATCGACCGGGTGGCGCCACGCCGGGACAGGCCGGGGACGACCGTCAGCTGGAGGGTGCCGACGACACGGCTGTCGCGGACGGCGACGACCACGTGCTGGTTCGGATCGGCGTCGAGCCGTTCGAGCGCGGCCAGATACGGGTCCAGGTCGTCCGGTGACTCACGCTGGGCGCCCAAGGGGTCGTCGGCGAGCATCGCGACGACCGCCGGGATGTCCGCTGCGGTGGTCCGGCGTATTTCAAGATCTGCCATGACCGCACCCTAAGCCCGTGGGCCACGCTCCGAGTCGGGCTACGCGGGCACCGGTGCCTTGAGGGTCTCCACGGCCCGGACCAGCGGGGCCAGGTCGGGGTTGGCGGCTGCCTCGTCGAGGGCCTCGCGCAGCGCGGCGTCGTTGGTGGGCCGGGCCTCGTCCAGCAGCTTGAGGCCGGCCGCGGTGACGTTGGTGTAGATGCCGCGACGGTCCGTGGGGCACAGGTAGCGCTCGAGCAGCCCGCGGTCCTCGAGCCGGGTGACCAGGCGGGTCGTCGCGCTCTGGCTGAGTACGACGGCGTCGGCGACCTGCTTCATCTGCAGGTGCCCTCCGTCGCCGTCGTGCTGCCGGCTGAGCACGTCGAGCAGGGAGTACTCGCGCACGCTCAGGTCGTGCCCGGACTGCAGTGCGCGCTCGATGTGGGCCTCGATCCTCCCGTGCAGCAGGGAGAGTGCGCACCAGCCCTGGGAAAGGGCGGTGAGTGCGGGGTCCGTCGCTGTCATGTGGTTCCTCCGTCCCGGAGTGGCTGAGACCCAGGGTAGACCAGGTATGCAATAGTCTCCGTTTGCATATAGCCCGCGTACGCAACTATTGTGAACGCACGCAAAGCGCTCCTGCAATCGTCTGGGAAGGTACCCCTCCATGCCTCTCGCGCTTCTGGCCCTCGCGATCGGGGCCTTCGGTATCGGAACCACCGAATTCGTGATCATGGGCTTGCTGCCCGAGGTCGCGAGCGACTACGGGGTCTCCATCCCCACCGCCGGCTTCCTGGTGACCGGATACGCGCTCGGCGTGATGTTCGGCGCCCCGCTGATGACCGTCCTCGGCACCAAGGTCCCGCGCAAGCGGATGCTGATGCTGCTGATGGGCCTGTTCATCGTGGGCAACCTGCTCTCCGCCCTCGCCCCCGCCTTCTCCGTCATGCTGATCGGCCGCGTGGTCGCGTCCCTCGCCCACGGCGCCTTCTTCGGCATCGGCTCGGTCGTCGCGGCCGACCTGGTCGCCCCGCACAAGAAGGCCGGTGCCATCGCGATGATGTTCACCGGTCTGACCGTCGCCAATGTCGTCGGCGTCCCGCTGGGCACGCTCATCGGGCAGTCCGCCGGCTGGCGCGTCACCTTCGCCGTCGTCGCCGCGCTCGGCGTCGTGGGTCTGGCCGGTGTCGCCAAGCTGGTCCCCGACGTGCCCAAGCCCGAGGGCGTGCGGCTGCGGCACGAAATGGCCGCCTTCAAGAACATCCAGGTCCTGCTGGCGATGGCCATGACCGTCCTCGGCTTCGGCGGCGTCTTCGCGGCCATCACCTACATCGCCCCGATGATGACCCACGTCGCGGGGTTCGCGGACGGCTCCGTCACCTGGCTGCTGGTCCTCTTCGGCCTCGGCATGGTCGGCGGCAACATCGTCGGCGGCAAGTTCGCCGACCGCGCCCTGATGCCGATGCTGTACGTCTCCCTGGGCGCCCTGGCCGTCGTACTGGCCCTCTTCACCCTCACCGCACACGACAAGATCGCGTCGGCCGTGACCGTCTTCCTCATCGGCGCCCTGGGCTTCGCCACCGTGCCGCCGCTGCAGAAGCGCGTCCTGGACCACGCGCACGGCGCCCCGACGCTGGCCTCGGCCGTGAACATCGGCGCCTTCAACCTCGGCAACGCGCTCTCCGCCTGGCTCGGGGGCGTGGTCATCGGCGCCGGCTTCGGCTACACCGCCCCGAACTGGGTCGGGGCCGTGCTGGCCGCCGCCGCCCTGCTCCTCGCCGTCCTCTCGGCCGCGCTCGAACGGCGCGAGGGCACGCCCGCCGCGGGCTCCACGCCCGCTGAGCAGCGCACCGCAGCCGTCCACCACTGACCGCCCCGGGCCGTGGGGTGCGAGGCCAGGGCCGTCCCAGCACCCCACGGCCCACTCCGCCCCGGCGGCTCACCGAAGCACCGCACCAGGCGCACCACGCTCCGCAGCGCACCACCGGCGCTCTTCCGCACCGGCACCGCGCCGCCCCGCCACCCACGACCGCCCCCACCGGGCACCGATCAAGGAGTAACCCCATGAGCACCACCGCTGTCGCCCCGCTGACCATCGAGGACGCCGAATCCCTCGTCACCGCCGCCCACCGCGCCGCCGAGGCCGCCGGGGTGACCGTCAGCGTCACCGTCCTCGACGCGGGCGGTCACCTGCTCGCCTTCCGGCGCGACGACCGTGCCGTCCTGATCTCCGGCGAGACCAGCACCCGCAAGGCCTACACCGCGCTCCAGCTGAACGCCCCCACCGCCGACCTCGTCGACGCCGTTCAGCCCGGAGGGCTCTTCCACACCCTGCCCACGGCACTCGACCGCCCCCTGCTGTTCATCGCGGGCGGTGTGCCCGTGCACCGCGAGGGCCGGCTGATCGGCGCGATCGGAGTGGGCGGTGGCGCACCCGACCAGGATCACGGCTTCGCCTCCGCCGCCGTGCAGGTCCTCGCCTGACGGCAGGCGGTCAGGTCGCCCCGGTCAGCCCGCCGCCACCGTCAGCGGCGCGAACCGCCGGTTCCAGTCGCCGGGCAGTTCGGTGATGCCGTACGTCATCACGGCGTTCGGGGCGACCACCGCCAGGCCGCGCTCCCGCACCCAGGCCAGCAGTTCCTCGTGGCGCGCGTCGATGTCCGTGCGCAGCGGGCGGTCGGTGCGGGCGGCCAGGGAACCGATCAGCGCCTTCGCCGTCTCGGTGTCCCGGGCGATCAGCGGGCCCACGACGTGGGTGTCCATGTTCGGCCAGGCCGCGGCGTACCCGATGATCCGGCCGTCCTCCTCGGCGACCCGCAGCTGGTCCGCGAAGGCGGGCAGGCGCGTGACGACAGGGGTGCGGTCGGCGCCGAACACCTCCTCGTCGAGCCGGAGGATCGTGGTGAGGTCCTCGGCCGTGGCCGCCCGCGTGGCGATCCCGGGCTCGGGTCCCACCGGGGTGAAACGCCCGCGGACCATCTCCGCCCGGCCGGTGACCTTGAAACCGAGCTCCTCGTAGAGCGGCCGGCCGTACGGGGTCGCGTGCAGGGTCAGCGGGGTGGTGCCCAGTTCGGAGACGACATGGCGCATCAGCCTGCGGCCGACGCCCCGGCGGGCGTGGCGCTCGGCCACCAGCACCATGCCGATGGCGGCCAGGGAGGGCCGGCCGTGCGGACCGTACTCCGTGACCGTGCAGGCGGCGACGAGGCCGCCGCCGGGATCGTCGATGCCGTACCCCGTCCCGGCGGTGAGGAGGAACCCCCACTTGTGCTCCTCGCGCGGCCACCCCCGGTCCTCGGACAGGTCGGCGCAGGCGGTGAGATCGCGGAGCGTCAGACGGCGGATCGGAGCGGAGGCGGGGGAAGGTGTCGGCACGCAGGTCAGGCTGTCCGACAGCGGCCGTCCGCGTCCACCCCTTTCCGGGGGAACGGGCAAGCTTTTGGCCATGTCGTGGCTGAGCGGCTCAGCCGAGATCGGGGGCGTGCAGAGCCCGCACCCCTTCGATGTTGCCGTCCAGGTAGTGCCGCAGCGACAGCGGCACCAGGTGCACCGAAGCGATCCCGACCCGGGTGAAGGGCACCCGGACGATCTCGTACTCGCCGGCGGGCTCGTCGACCTCCGGGCCGTGCCGCAGGGCCGGGTCCATGGAGCCCAGATGGCAGACGAAGAAGTGCTGCACCTTCACGCCGGTCGCGCCGCCGTCCTCGCCGATGTGCTCCACCGTGTCCACGAAGCAGGGGACGACATCGGTGATCTTGGCGCCGAGTTCCTCGTACACCTCGCGGTGCAGTGCGTCCACCACGGTGGCGTCCTCGGGCTCGACCCCGCCCCCGGGCGTGACCCAGTAGGGATCGACGCCGGGCTTGGTGCGCTTGATCAGGATCAGGTGCTCGCGGTCCAGGAGAACGGCGCGAGCGGTGCGCTTGACCACGGGTCGGACGGTCATGGGAGAAATGTGGCCCGGTTGGTTCCACGTGAAACATTGCCGCGCACCCACGGCTCGCGAGCCCGTCGGTTCAGTTCCAGTCGGCCGCCGCGCGCAGCAGCCACTCATGGGCCCGGGCGATGTGCGGCATCGCCAACGTGCCGGTCCGCACCACCAGGAAGTACGTCCGCAGCGGTGGTACCGCCGGGTCGTGCAGTGCGACCACGTCGCCGCGCTCCAGCGCCGGTGCGCACAGATAGCGGGGCAGTACGGCGAGACCCGCGCCGGCGACCGTGCAGGCGAGAACGGCACGCAGATCGGGGGCGACGATCGTGCCGGGGGCGGCGGGTCGGGCGTCGAAGACGGACGCCCAGTAGCGGGCGACGAAGGGCAGCGACTCGTGCACCTCGACCACGGGTACGCGCTCCAGCGCGGGCGCGTCGGTGCTGTGGGGCTTGTCGATGCCCGCTCGCTCCGCCCAGCTCGGCGCGGCTACCAGGACGTGTTCCTCGTCGCAGAGCGGAGTCGCCGTGAGCAGCACACCCCGGGGACGCGCTGTGCCGATGGCCAGATCATGGTGTCCGGCGGACAGCCCCTCCAGGGTCTCCTCCGCGCTCCCGAACGAGGCGCGCAGCGCGAAGCCCTGTCCGTCCTCACCGGTGAGCTCGGTGAGGGCGGGCAGCGCCCGCGCGGCGGTGAACTCCGGCGGCCCGGCGAGGTGCAGGGTCCGCAGCGAGGAGTCGTCCTGGACACCGGTCTCGGCGATCTCCACGAGGGCGTCGAGATGAGGTGCGGCCTTGTGCGCGAGTTCGTCGCCGATGGTCGTCGGGGTCACGCCGCGGGCCTGGCGCAGGAACAGCGGGCGGCCGAGCTGGCGCTCCAGCGTGCGGATCTGCGAGGTCACGGCGGGCTGTGAGAGGCCGAGCAGGGCTGCCGCACGCGTGAAGGAACCGGCCCGGTGCACGGTGACGAAGGTGCGCAGCAAGGCCAGATCCACGGAATGCCCCCTCTTGCGAACGTCTCCGGCCCCCGGCGTGGCCAACTATAAATATGTCGATAGGTCGCTGTCGCTACTGTGATTGGACACTGACACAGAGTCAACTAGCCTTGGTCGCGCGGTTCTTCGCGCGCGGAACCGGAGGACGGTCCGAGCCACGAGGGGGGAGGCTCGGACCGTCCGTTGCACGGCCGTCGTACGGCGGTTCAGTCCGCGGTCTCGTCCAGTGCGCGCAGCAGATCGGCCACCAGGTCCTCGGGGTCCTCCGCGCCGACCGAGAGCCGCACGAAGCCCTCCGGCACCGCGTCGCCGCCCCAGCGCCCGCGCCGCTCGGCCGTGGACCGCACCCCGCCGAAGCTCGTCGCACCCTCCACCAGCCGCAGCGCGTCGAGAAAACGATCGGCACGTGCGCGCGTGGCCAGCGTGAAGGAGACGACGCATCCGTAGCGCAGCATCTGCTGCGAGGCGATCTTGTGCGAGGGGTCGTCGGGCAGCCCCGGGTACCGCAGACCGGTGACCTCGGGCCGCGCCCGGAGCGCCTCGGCGACCTGGAGCGCGGTGGCGTTCTGCCGGTCGACCCGCAGCTGGAGGGTGGCGATCGAACGGTGCGCCAGCCAGGCCTCCATGGGGCCGGGGATCGCGCCGACGATCTTGCGCCAGCGCCGTACGGCGGTCATCGCCTCGGCGTCGCGGCCCGCCACGTATCCGAGGAGGACGTCTCCGTGGCCGGTGAGCTGCTTGGTGCCGCTGGCGACGGAGAAGTCGGCGCCGAGCTCCAGCGGGCGCTGTCCGAGCGGTGTGGCGAGGGTGTTGTCGACGGCGACCAGGGCGCCGCGCGTGTGGGCCGCCTCGACGAGCCGTCGTACGTCGCACACGTCGAGACCGGGGTTGGACGGCGTCTCGATCCACAGGAGCTTCGCCCCGTCCAGGACGTCGAGCTGGGCGTCCCCGCCGGTCGGCGCGGTGCGCACCTCGATGCCGAACGCCTCCAGCTGGGCGCGGACCAGCGGCAGCACCTGGTAGCCGTCGCTGGGCAGCACGACCACGTCCCCGGCACGCAGCTGCGAGAAGAGCACCGACGAGATCGCGGCCATGCCGGAGGCGAACACGAGCGTCTCGACGCCCTCCCGCCCGGGCGACTCCAGCTCGCCGATGGCCCGCTCCAGGTGCGTCCAGGTCGGGTTCTCGTCGCGGCCGTAGGTGTACGGGCCGGTCGGCTCGCCGGGCAGATGGAAGTGGGCGGCGAACACCGGACCGGGCAGGGTCGGCTCGTGCTTGACGGGTTCGGGCAGCCCGGCCCGCACCGCGCGCGTGCCGTCGCCGCTGCCGGTGGGCGTCCCCGGCCCGTGCCCGCCGTGCTCGTCGTTCGTAGCGGAATCACTCATGCCGCCCGTCCCTCCACTTGCTCGCGTACCGCGGCGAGCAGTCCTCCGCTCGCCGCCTCCACCATCTCAAGGCACTCCTCGAAGCCGTCCGTGCCCCCGTAGTACGGATCCGGAACGTCCAGGTCACCGTCGTCGGCGGCCGGATCGTAGGAGCGCAGCAGGCGCACCTTGGCCGCGTCCTCCTCCGTGGGCGCCAGCCGGCGCAGGGCCCGCAGATGGCCGGCGTCGAGGGCGATCACGAGGTCGAGGCGGGAGAACCAGGACTGCTGGAACTGCCGGGCGGTGTGGCCGAGGTCGTACCCGTGCTCCGCCAGGACGGCCACGGTGCGCGGGTCGGCCCCGTCGCCCTCGTGCCAGCCGCCGGTGCCGGCGCTGTCGACCGTCACCAGGTCGTCGAGCCCGGCGTCCGCCACGCGCGCGTGGAAGACGGCCTCGGCCATCGGGGAACGGCAGATGTTGCCGGTGCACACGAAGCAGACGCGGTAGGTCATCGCGACCGGTCCCCGTCGGGCAGGAACGCGTTGAGGGCCCAGGAGACGATCGAGATGATCAGTCCGCCCAGGACGGCGGTCCAGAAACCGTCGACGTGGAAACTCACGTCGAGCTTGTCGGCCACCCATGAGGTGAGCAGCAGCATGAGCGCGTTGACGACCAGCGTGAACAGACCGAGGGTCAGGATGAAGAGGGGGAAGGTGAGCACCTGCACGATCGGCTTCACCACCATGTTCACCAGGCCGAACACCAGCGCCACCACGATCAGCGTGACGGCCTTCTCACCGGTGCTGCCCCCAGTCAGGGTGATCTTGTCGAGCAGCCATACGGCGACCGCGAGGGCGCCGGCGTTGGCGATCGTCTTGACTAGGAAATTCTTCATGTGTCTGATCGTGGCAGACGCGATCGGAAACGAACGGTGAGGCAGGGGCGGACGAGGCGATGAAGGCATTCCGGCTGGACGAACTGGAGGCGGAGCGCGCCGCCAACGACGGTGCCTACCTGCAGTTCCTGCGTGAGCGGAACATGTCGGTCGGCCTGTACGCCCTCGACGCGGGCACGTCCGATCCACAGAACCCGCACGCGCAGGACGAGGTGTACTTCGTGGTGAGCGGGCGAGCAGCGATCACCGTGGGCATGGAGACCACCCAGGTCGCCCGCGGCAGTGTCGTCTACGTCCCGGCCGGGGTCGCCCACAAGTTCCACCACATCAGTGAGGATCTGCGGGTTCTCGTGGTGTTCTCTCCGCCGGAGAGCTGAGTCCCCGCCCCGGGGTTCCCTAGGGGAACGGTCAGGGGGAGACAAGGGGTGCGTGCGCCCTGCGGGGGCCTTCGCGGCCCTAGCATCGGGTGCAGGACATCAGAGCATTCCCAGCGGGAGACCGGGCCCACGCAGGGTCCGGTCCTCGAACGGGTGGAAGGTAAGGACGAGGGCCATGCGAGAGATCTTCACGGGACTGCCGTGGTGGGTGAAGTGGATCGCGGTGCCGGTCATCGCCCTGGTCGTGTTCGGCGGGCTCATCGCCAGCGTGGTCGGGTTCGTGATCGGACTGCTGTTCAAGCTGCTGGTCTTCGTCGCGCTCGTCGGCGGACTGATCTACGTCGTGCGCAAGTTCATGTCGAGTTCGTCCTCGCGCAGCGACTGGTGAGAGCCGTGGGACAAGGGTGGCGGTAACGGGAACCACCGGTTCCCTCGGGCGAGGGAAGTTTCCCGGACGGGCCGTCGGCGGGCGGTGACCGGCGATTAGAGTCCGGAACTCCACGCGGGGGCGACCTCGCGAACGGCGCCCACCCCCACCCGTGTTCCCCGCACGGACGGCCTCCTCGCGTTCCCGGGAGTGAACCTTGGCCACGGCTGACACCGCATTCGCACCGCTGCACGCCCTGCCCGTGCAGCCCTACTCGACGCCACCACCCCCGCCCCCGTCCACCGACCCGCCCTCGGCGACCCTCATCGGCTCGGTACAGCGGGCGATGCGTCTCCTGGAGTGCGTCGCGGAACACGAGTACGGAGCCCCCGCCAAGCAGCTGGCCCGGGAGACCCGGCTGGCGCTCCCCACGGCGTACCACCTGTTGCGCACCCTGGTACACGAGGGCTATCTGCGCCGGGAGAAGGGGCTGTTCTTCCTCGGCGACGCCGCCGAGCGGCTGGGCGGCAGCGGGGCCGCGCAGAAACGTCGCAGCACGGTGGTCGACGCGCTCGCGCAGGTGCGCGACGCGATCGGCGCCCCCGTGTACTACGCCATGTACCGCGACGGCGAGATCGAGGTCATGTGCGTCTCCGACACCCCGGGCAACCCGGCGGTCGAGGAGTGGGCGGACTTCCGCGAGACCGGGCACGCGCACGCCGTCGGGCAGTGTCTGCTGTCGCAACTGGACGAGGACGCCCGCCGGGACCACCTGAACCGCTACTCGGTGCAGTCGCTCACGCCGTACACGGTCCGTGATGGCAATGCCCTGCTGAGACGCCTGGAGCGCATGCGGCGGACGTCTCCGGTGACCGAACGCCAGGCGTACGCCCTGGGGACGGTGTGCGCCGCGATCCCCATCACCGTCGGCACCACGGTGGCCACGATGGCCGTCTCCCTGCCCCTTCACCAGGCCGACCGGCTGCTGTCGGCCGCGGAGCGGCTGCAGGACGAGGTGGGGCGGCTCCTGGGGTCACTCGCGATCTCTATCAGTATCTGAAAACTCACTCCTTGTGATCTGGTGTGTACGTTGAGCAAGATGCCCTCAGTGTTAGAGGTTTGATTCCCGGACAGTCGACGGCGAATGACGGGTGTGCGATGGGCGAGTCCGTACAGGCAGAGGTCATGATGAGCTTTCTCGTTTCCGAGGAGCTCTCGTTCCGCATTCCGGTGGAGCTGCGCTACGCGACCTGTGATCCCTATGCCGTGCGGTTGACCTTCCATCTGCCCGGGGACGCCCCGGTGACCTGGGCCTTCGGCCGGGAGCTACTGGTCGACGGGGTGGGCCGGCCGTGCGGTGACGGGGACGTGCGCATCGCACCGGTCGAGCCGGAGCCGCTGGCCGAGGTGCTGATCCGCCTCCAGGTCGGCGGCGACCAGGCACTGTTCCGTTCCTCGGCGGCGCCCCTGGTGGCGTTCCTCGACCGCACCGACAAGCTGGTGCCCCTGGGGCAGGAGGGCGCGCTCGAGGACTTCGACACCCACCTCGACGAGGCGCTGGACCGCATTTTGGCGGAGGAGCAGAGCGCGGGCTGAACCGTTACGGCAGGCCCGGTGCGGGCGTAACGCTTCGCCCGGGGCGCGTCAGCGCTTGCGGCGACGGCCGCGTCCGCCGCGTACGGGGGCCGCGTCCCCGCCCGGCGTCGCCCCGCCGGACTGCGCTGCCGTCCGGTCGGCCGAGACGACGAGCGCGGCGAGGGCCGTGGTGACCGGCACGGACGCCACCAGGCCGATCGAGCCGACCAGGGTGCGCACGATCTCCTCCGCGACCAACTCACTGTTGGCGACCGTCCCCACCCCGCTCTGTGCGATCGAGAACAGCAGGAGCAGGGGCAGCGCGGCGCCCGCGTAGGCGAGCACGAGCGTGTTGACGACCGAGGCGATGTGGTCGCGGCCGATGCGGATGCCCGCGCGGTACAGCCCGCGCCAGCCCATCGTCGGGTTGGCCTCGTGCAGCTCCCAGACCGCCGACGTCTGGGTGACCGTCACGTCGTCGAGGACGCCGAGCGAACCGATGATGACGCCGGCGAGCAGCAGGCCGCTCATGTCGATCGACGGATACAGGCCGTGGATGAGGCCGGTGTTGTCGTCCGTGTTACCGGTCAGCGCCGCCCAGTCGATGAACAACGACCCGAGAACGCCGATCAGCAACAGGGAGATCAGCGTGCCCAGCACCGCCACGGACGTGCGCGCGGAAAGGCCATGACACAGATACAGCGCGATCAGCATGATGGCGCTGGACCCGATCACCGCGACGAGCAACGGGTTCGAACCCTGGAGGATCGCGGGGAGGATGAAGAAGTTCAGCAGCAGAAAGCTGATCGTCAGGGAGATCAGCGCCATCAGCCCCCGAAGCCTTCCGACGACCACCACGGCCAGCGCGAAGATGCCGGCGAGCAGGGCGAGGGGAAGCCGGCGGTTGACGTCGGTCACCGAGTACTGCAGGTCTCGCGGTGCGGAGGGCTCGTAGGCGACCACGACCTCCTGGCCCTCGTGCAACTGGCGCGACTGGTCCGGCTGCACGACCTCCTCGAACGTGCGGCCCTTGTCCTTGCCGCTGTCCACGCGGATCGTCGCCCGCTTGCACTCGCCGTTGGCCTGCTGCACGGCGGAGGAGCCCTCGGCGGTGGAGGTGTCGCCGGTGGGTGTGGAGCCCGAGGCGTTGACGGACTGGCAGCTCAGTTCCACCACCTTGGTCACGGTGGCCTGCTGCGTCTGCCGGTCGAAGCCGACGCCGGTGCGCTCGTGCGGCGGCGCGCCGCCCGGCCACAGGACGGCGAGCCCGACCAGGACCGCCGCGGTGAACGGGATCAGGATCGCGGCGATGACCTTCCGCAGATGCCGGGAGACGGGCGCCGCGGGGCCATGACTGTGCGAGTGCCCGTGACCTCCTCCGGCACCGTGACCTCCTCCGGCACCGTGACCTCCTCCGGCACCGTGACCTCCTCCGGCACCGTGCCCGCGACCTCCTCCTGCCCCGTGCCCGTGGCCGCCGCCCGCTCCGGGCCCGTGGCCGCCGCCACCGTGGCCGTGTCCGTGGTCGCCGGCTCCACGGACGGCGCCCTCTTCGGCGTGCGGTCCGCGGCGGGGATCGTGCGGCGGAAAGGAGGGATGCTGCGGTGTGGTCACCGACCGATCATCGCAAGAACAAGGAGGGCCCTCTGTTCACCGCGCCCGAATGGGCGTTAGCGTGGAGACACCTTTGTACACGCGGGAGCTCGGAGCACCGGGCTGAGAGGGCGCTGACCTCCGTCCCAGCGATGTTTCACGGGAAACGTCACCGAAGTCGAGTGATGTATCCCACGAAGCGTCGGCGGACGGAATCCGCTGCGTCGACCGCCGAACCTGTTACCGGGTAATGCCGGCGTAGGGAGTAGGTCTCATGACCATCAAGGACGCACGCACGCCTGCCTCCACGCAGAACTCCTCCCAGGAGGAGATCGCTGAGGCCGGGAAGTCCATCGGCTGGCACAAGGCATACGTCGAGGGCTCGCGCCCCGACCTGCGGGTGCCGGTCCGTCAGGTGCACCTCACCAACGGGCAGTCGGTCACGCTGTACGACACCTCCGGCCCGTACACCGATCCGCTCGTCGACACCGACGTCCGCAGGGGACTGGCGCCGCTTCGAGAGAACTGGATCATCGCCCGCGGCGACACCGAGGAGTACGCGGGCCGTCCCGTCCGTCCCGAGGACGACGGCATCAAGCACACGTCGCCGCGCGGCGGGCTGCGCAACCTCGACGCCGTCTTCCCCGGACGGCCGCGGCAGCCCCGCCGGGGCCGGGGCGGCACCGCGGTGACGCAGCTCGCGTATGCCCGCCGGGGCGAGATCACGCCCGAGATGGAGTACGTGGCCGTCCGGGAGAACGTCTCGCCGGAGGTCGTCCGCGAGGAGATCGCCGCGGGCCGTGCCGTACTGCCGGCCAACGTCAACCACCCCGAGATCGAGCCGATGATCATCGGCAAGCGTTTCCTGGTGAAGGTCAACGCCAACATCGGCAACTCGGCGGTGACGTCCTCCATCGAGGAGGAGGTCGACAAGATGACCTGGGCGACCCGGTGGGGCGCCGACACGGTCATGGACCTCTCCACCGGCCGCAACATCCACACCACCCGCGAGTGGGTCCTGCGCAACTCCCCCGTCCCCATCGGGACCGTGCCGCTCTACCAGGCCCTGGAAAAGGTCGACGGCCGGGCCGAGGAGCTGACCTGGGAGGTCTACAAGGACACCGTGATCGAACAGGCCGAGCAGGGTGTGGACTACATGACGGTCCACGCGGGAGTGCGCCTGGCCTACGTGCCGCTGACCGCGAACCGCAAGACCGGCATCGTCTCGCGCGGCGGCTCGATCATGGCGGCGTGGTGTCTGGCGCACCACAGGGAGTCGTTCCTGTACGAGAACTTCGAGGAACTCTGCGAGATCCTCGCCGCGTACGACGTCACGTACTCCCTCGGCGACGGCCTGCGGCCGGGCTCCATCGCGGACGCCAACGACGAGGCGCAGTTCGCCGAGTTGCGCACGCTCGGGGAACTCAACCGGACCGCCAAGCGTTTGAACGTGCAGACCATGATCGAGGGCCCGGGACACGTCCCGATGCACAAGATCAAGGAGAACATCGACCTTCAGCAGGAGATCTGCGATGAAGCTCCGTTCTATACGCTCGGCCCGCTGACCACGGACGTCGCGCCGGCGTACGACCACATCACCTCCGGCATCGGTGCCGCGATGATCGCCTGGTGGGGCACGGCCATGCTCTGCTACGTCACGCCCAAGGAGCACTTGGGCCTGCCCAACCGTGACGACGTCAAGACCGGCGTCATCACCTACAAGATCGCCGCCCATGCCGCCGACCTCGCCAAGGGTCACCCAGGTGCGCAGGAGTGGGACGACGCGCTGTCCGACGCCCGTTTCGAGTTCCGGTGGGAGGACCAGTTCAACCTGGCCCTCGACCCGGACACGGCACGGGAGTTCCACGACGAGACCCTGCCGGCCGAGCCCGCCAAGACGGCCCACTTCTGCTCGATGTGCGGGCCGAAGTTCTGTTCGATGAAGATCTCGCACGACATCCGCCGCGAACACGGGGGAAGCGCGGCCGAGATCGAGGAGGGCATGGCCCAGAAGTCGAAGGAGTTCGCGGCCGCCGGCAACCGCGTGTACCTGCCACTCGCGGACTGACCAGCCGAGTGCGTCACCGTGCGGTGGGGAGGGCGGACGGCCGGTCCGCCCTCTCCCCGCCGACGGGTCCGGCTCGGCAGACTGGGGGTATGACAGCCACCTCTCTGAGCAAGGGTGCCAACCTCGCCGTCGACTCCCCCGCAGTGCGGGTCGAACTCGTGTGGACCGCAGGGCCCGGCGTGCCCGACATCGACGTCTCCGCGCTGCTGCTCACCTCGGCCGGGCGGGTGCGGGACGACGGTGACCTGGTCTTCTACAACCAGCCCCGGCACGCCTCCGGCGCGGTGGGGCACCTGAGCAAGCGGACCGGCGCGCAGCCCGGGGCCACCGTCGACGCGGTGGAGGTGGACCTGGTCTCGGTGGAGCCGGCCGTCGACCGTATCGCGCTGTGCGCCTCGGCGGACGGCGGGACGTTCGGCAACGTGCCGGGGCTGTCGCTGCGGTTGCTGGACGCCGCCTCCGGCACCGAGCTGGCCCGGTTCGACATGACCGCCGGGACGGAGACCGCCTTGGTCGGCGGCGAGCTGTACCGGCGGCAGGGGAAGTGGAAGTTCCGCGCGGTCGGGCAGGGGTACGCCGCCGGACTCGCGGGGCTCGCCACCGACTTCGGCATCACCGTGGACGACGACGCTCCCCCGACACCGACACCGACACCGACACCGACGCCGACGCCGACGCCACCCCCTCAGCCCCTGTCCCCACCGCCGACCGCATCCGCCGGGCCGACGCGCCTCACCAAGGGCGAGGAACAGCTGCCCGTGGACATGCGCAAGCGGCTGTCCCTGCGCAAGGAGCAGGTCGCCGTCAGCCTGCGCAAGCACGGCGCGGTCGGCGTCACCGCGCGCGTCATCCTCGTACTGGACGCCTCCGGTTCCATGTCGTTCCTCTACTCCAAGGGCGTCGTGGCGGACGTCGTGGAGCGGATGGCCGCCGTCGCCGCACAGTTGGACGACGACGGCGAGATGCAGGCATGGACCTTCGCCTCGAATCCGGCACGCCTGCCCGACCTGCTCCTGGGCGAGCTGCCCGAGTGGCTGCGGCTGCACGTTCGCGTGGGGGAGATCAGCCTCTTCCGCCGCGGCCGGAAGAAGGGTCTGGACCCCCGGCAGGTCGACATGCGGGCGGTCGGGATCCAGAACGAGGAGCAGAAGGTGATCGCCCAGGTCCGTGCCTTCGTCCGGGAGAATCCGGCACCCGTTCCGACCCTGGTCCTGTTCTTCTCCGACGGCGGTGTGTACCGCGACGCCGAGATCGAGCGGGAGCTGCGGGAGGCGGTGGAGGAGCCGGTCTTCTGGCAGTTCGTGGGGCTGGGCCGGGCCAAGTACGGCGTGCTGGAGCGTTTCGACACCCTGACGGGCCGCCGCGTCGACAACGTCGGCTTCTTCGCCGTGGACGACATCGCCACCGTGCCGGACCCGGAGCTCTACGACCGCCTGCTGTCCGAGTTTCCGTCCTGGATCACGGCCGCCGGCCGGGCGGGCATCCTCTGACGCGTCGCCCGCCCGGACCGGTGGCTACTCGGGCCGGTGTTCCGGACCTCCGAAGTCCGGGCTGCTGTAGTCCGGGCTGGAGTAGCTCGGACGGTGACCGGTCTCGGTGCCGCCGTCGGGACTGGTGAACCCGGGCCGGCCGTATCCGAGGTGCGGCATGCGGCTGCTCGGGGCCTTCGGTCCCGTGCGGTGCAGTGCCGCAGTGCCCGGGTTACCCAGCGCCTCCTGCAGGAAGGGCAGGATGCCGCGTTCCAGCAGGGCGTCGTGCCAGGCGTCCCTGGCCCGGGCCACTTCCTCGTCGAGTACGCCGTAGGAGCCGGACTCGGCGGACGGCCGGTTGCGCAGCGCGGTGATCAGCAGCCCCACCGCGGCGACGAGGATCGCCACCGCGGTCACGGCGCCGAACATCCATCCCGTGGTGAGCATGGTCTGCGCGAAGGCCTGCCCCGGATCCAGCATCTTCAGGATGTAGCCGACGAGCAGGAAGATCGCCGCGGCGGTGCCGGCCAGGACGGGTGCCAGGACGGCGACGACGGCGACGGCCCCCGCACCGGTCGCCTCGGCCACCTCCCCCATGGTGGCGGCGAGTCCCACCGCGTTGCTGCCCTGCTCCTCGGAGCCGGACTCGCGCGTGGCGGGCGACGTGGCGGACGGCGCGGGATGGCGCAGTTCCTCGCGGGCCTTCACGTAGTGCTGGTACTCGGTGGTGGCCGCCGCCGTGATGAGGGCGGTCGCGTTGAGTGCCATGGTGCGCAGTTGTTCGGAGTTGAGCCGCTGTCCGACAGCGGCCAGTTCCGGGCGGTGTGGTGCGGAGCGCAGCGCCTCGTCGAGGATCCGCTCGTACTCTTGGCGGTCCTCGTTGGACAGGTGCTGCGGAACGCTGTTCATGTGCATCCCCCGATGCTCCGTAGGGCTTGGGGCTCGCATGCCAACGAGCCGTCGGGCAGAAACGGAGGGGAGCCTGCTACGGATAAGCCGATGGTAGAGCGGTGACGGTGGAGGGTGACAGGGGGTTTCCAGAAATTGGGTGCCGTCCCATACGGGTCCCGCCGTCGAAACGCTCGTCCGCCGAACGGTCAGTCGTCCAGCGGAAGTTGCTGGACCAGCAACTTTCCGGCCATGGTCACGCCGCCGTCCATCGCGATGGCCAGCCCGTCCGCGTAGACGTGGGGTCCCTCGACCGCCGTACGGGTGTCGTCCTCGCCGTCCTCGGAGCCGACCTCGCCCAGCAGGTAGGGGATGGGGCTGTGTCCGTGAACGATCCGGGTGCCGCCGTACGTATCCAGCAGTGAGCGCACGGCCTCGGCGCCGCCCTCGTCGCGGAAGGAGAAGCGCTTGGTGAACTTGCGGAACAGGTCCCAGACCTCTTCCGCGTCGTTACGGGTGAGGGTCTCGCGGACGGTGTCGTTGACCTCTTCGATGGAGCGGCCGTAGTCGAGGTAGGTGGTGGTGTCGGAGTGGACCAAGAGGTGGTCGTCGACCTCTTCGAGGGCGTCGAGGCGGGCCATCCACTGCAAGTGGTGATCCTGGAGACGGTCCATGTCGGTCTTCTGGCCGCCGTTCAGCAGCCAGGCCGCCTGGAAGGTGGCGGTGCCGGCGCCGGAGTTGACCGGCGTGTCGCCGAACCGCTTGGCGCCGAGCAGCAGCAGCTCGTGGTTGCCCATCAGCGCCTTGCAGTAGCCGCCGGCCGCGGCGGCCTCGGCGGACAGCCGCATCACCAGGTCGATGACGCCGATGCCGTCCGGGCCGCGGTCGGTGAAGTCGCCGAGGAACCACAGGCGTGAGGTGCCCGCGCACCACTTGCCGTCGGCGTCGACGAGGCCCTTCTCACGCAGCGCGGCGAGCAGCTCGTCGAGGTAGCCGTGCACGTCGCCCACGACGAAGAGCGGACCCTGGCCGGTGACGGCCTGCCCCACCTGGATCGGCTCGGGGTCGACGGGCACCTGAACCGTGTCACCCCGACGGATGACGGGCAGATCCCGTTGCGTGGGCGTGTACCCCTCCGGGTAGGGCTCCTCGGACCCCTCCTCCGAGGGCGGCGAGGGCTCGCCCGCCTGTGTGCCGGGGCCGGCATACGGAGCGGTCTCGTGGACGTAAGCGGGCACCCGGAAGTCGCGCACCGTCGCGGTCCGCTCCACCTCGGGTCCCTGACCGGCCCCCTGAGTCATTGACCCCTCCACCATCGCGCCGCATCTGCACCGCTTCGGACTGCCTGGTCGCAGCGGCCCGCGGTGTGTGGGCCCATCATAGGAATGCGGATCGCGCTGTGTGATGACCCAGGGGTGGTGAATCAGAACAGGACTCCGGTTCACCGCGGCTTTCGCCCCGATTGGGCCGGTCTTCGCCCGTCCATGAATGCCGTCCGGCCGTGTTGTGAGCGTGCCGGGTGTGGCGTTCGCCGCCTTCCGCGCGCCCTGTGCGCCGCCCCTTTGCGCCCCGTTTCGGACCGGGGCGCGACGTCGTACGCGCCGAGCGCGTGGACCGGCGCGCTCCTAGTCGCTCTCCGGTGATCGCGGCGGGCTGACCGTCGTCCGGGGCGGGCGGCGCTGCGAGGACGTGCGCACGATCAGTTCGGTCGGTATGACCTGCTCGACCGGCTGGTCCGCGTGCAGCCCCTCGATCGCGTCGATCAGCACCTGGATCACGGCCGTACCGATGCGGCGGGGTTTGAGCGAGAGGGTGGTGATGGGCGGCTCGGTGCTGGCGTACACGGTGGACTCGCTGCAGCAGACCAGCAGCAGGTCCTCGGGGACGCGCAGTCCGTAGCGGCGGGCGGCGGCGAGGAGGTCGGTCCCGTTCGGGTCGAACAGGCCGTAGACGGCGTCGGGCCGGTCGGGGCGGGCCAGCAGCCGGTCGGCGGCGACCGCGCCGGCGCACGGGTCGTGGGCGGGGTAGGCCTCGTAGACCGGGTCCTGCCCGACGCGCTCGCACCAGCGCAGGTAGGCGGTGGTCGACAGATGGGTGTACGTGTCCGTCGTGGTGCCGGTGAGCAGGCCGATCCTGCGGGCGCCGGCGTCGGCGAGGTGGTCGAGGATGCCGAGGACGGCCGCCTCGTGGTCGTTGTCCACCCACGCCGTGACGGGGAGCGTGCCGGCCGGGCGGCCGTCGGAGACGACCGGTAAGCCCTGGCGGACCAGTTCGGTGACGACCGGGTCGTGGTCCGAGGGGTCGATGACGACCGTCCCGTCGAGAGCGACGTTGGACCACACGTCGTGGCGGGAGGTCGCCGGGAGGATCACGAGGGCGTAGCCGCGGGCGAGCGCGGCGGAGGTGGCGGCGCGCGCCATCTCCGCGAAGTACGCGAACTCGGTGAAGGTGAAAGGTTCATCCCCGTACGTCGTCACGGTCAGGCCGATGAGTCCGGACTTGCCGGTGCGGAGCGTGCGGGCGGCGGCCGAGGGCCGGTAGCCCAGACGGTCGGCGACCTCGCGCACATGGCGCCGGGTGGCATCCGGGAGTCTGCCCTTGCCGTTGAGTGCGTCGGAGACGGTAGTGATGGATACTCCGGCGGCGGCGGCCACGTCCCTGATGCCCGCCCGGCCCGGCCGGCTGCCTCGACGTGAGGTTTCCGCGCGGCTCACCTGGTGCTTCCCTGCTGCTGTCATGGCGAGCCGATAGTAGGGCTCATGGGGTGGGGTAGGGCGGACGCATATGCACGCGTTGACAGTCACGTTTCTGCATGATCATTAACGCAGAACGGCCTTGGAAAGCAAGCTAGTTGGGCCCAGCCATGCCAGTACCTGGTGTGCCGACCAGTGAGGGCCTGCCATGGAGCGGATGTTGCGAAGAGGTCTCAACTCACCTGCACGGGTGATGCGCGCCACGGCGCGAGCCACCGGCGCGTAGATATATGTGCGGCGCGCCCCCCGAATCGTGCGCCTTCATACCCTGATGCCCCTGTTGCCAGTGTGACGGAGGAGGTCTGGCCTCACCTATACGCAGCGGCGGCGAATCCTCATAGGGTGAGAAGTATTCGATGCCGGTGGTGGTCATGAGGAGGACTGCGGTGAGCGAGACGAGCCCCAAGCTGCGCGCCGAGCTGGAGGGAATTCCCACCTACAAGCCGGGCAAGCCCGCCGCGGCCGACGGCCCGGTGGCCTACAAGCTGTCCTCCAACGAGAACCCCTATCCGCCCCTGCCGGGTGTCATGGAGTCGGTGACGGCCGCCGCCGCGTCCTTCAACCGGTACCCGGACATGGCCTGTACGTCCCTGATGAGCGAGCTGTCGGACCGCTTCGGTGTGCCCCTCACCCACCTGGCCACCGGCACCGGGTCGGTCGGCGTGGCGCAGCAGCTGATCCAGGCGACCTCGGGCCCGGGCGACGAGGTGATCTACGCCTGGCGCTCCTTCGAGGCGTACCCGATCATCACCCAGATCAGCGGCGCGACGTCCGTGAAGGTCCCGCTGACCCCGGGTGACGTGCACGACCTGGATGCGATGGCGGACGCGATCACCGACCGGACCCGGCTGATCTTCGTCTGCAACCCCAACAACCCGACCGGCACGGTGGTGCGGCGGGCCGAGCTGGAGCGCTTCCTCGACCGGGTGCCGAGCGATGTGCTGGTGGTACTGGACGAGGCCTACCGCGAGTTCATCCGCGACCCCGAGGTGCCGGACGGCGTCGAGATCTACCGGGGGCGGCCCAACGTCTGCGTCCTGCGCACCTTCTCCAAGGCGTACGGCCTCGCAGGGCTGCGGGTCGGGTTCGCGATCGCGCACGAGCCGGTGGCGGCGGCGCTGCGCAAGACCGCGGTGCCCTTCGGGGTGAGCCAGATCGCGCAGGAGGCGGCGATCGCCTCGCTGCGCGCCGAGGACGAGCTGATCGGCCGGGTCGGGTCGCTGGTGTGCGAGCGCACGCGCGTGGTCGACGCGTTGCGCGCACAGGGCTGGACGGTGCCGGAGACCCAGGCCAACTTCGTGTGGCTGCGGCTGGGGGAGAACACGGTCGCCTTCGCGAACGCGTGCGAGCAGGCCGGCGCGGTCGTCCGACCGTTCCCTGGCGAGGGTGTGCGGGTCACGGTCGGAGAGAGCGAGGCGAACGACATCTTCCTGAAGGTGTCGGAAGCGTTCCGCAAGGAGCTGTAGGTCAGAGGGATCCGCAGGTCAGGCGGCGGACCGGGATACGCCGTCAGGCGTCCACGCGCTCGACGCGTACCGGGTCGCCGTTGCGCACCGTGGCCAGGAGGCGCGGGTCGCCGTCGAGGCGGCCCATGACGTTGCACGGACTCGCGAGGCGGCACTCGTCGCCTCGCGAGATCGGTGTGGGTCCGTAGGGGAGGGCCAGGGCGTCCCCGTCGGTCCAGAAGGCGACCGTGCCCGGCTCGACGACCTCCCGGGCGTCCGTTTCACGTGAAACCGACACACCTGTGTCGAAGTACACCTCCTCGCCCCAGGTGTGGGCGGAGGCGGTGAGCGGCAGGGCCTTGAGAAGCGCCTGCGTGGTCGGGGTGTCGTCGAGTGCCGCGGTGAGGTGTCCCGCAGGCCAGGAGATCCGAATCTGCATGCGGCGGATTCAACAATATGTTGAAGTCCCTGCCAAGGGGTTGACGTCACAGGGGACCCCCCTTCCGGTGTCGAAAAGCGGTAGGTCATAATTGCTTGTGAATGTGAACGCGTTCACAAGCGTGTCCCGGTTGCGCCCGCGTTGGGTGTGACAAACACGTTCAAAACGCCGCTGACCACGGCGATGTGGCGAGGTAAGGAGAGTGACGACGTGGACATGGCTCTGGCGCCGGAGACCCTGGCGCGGTGGCAATTCGGCATCACGACCGTCTACCACTTCCTGTTCGTCCCGCTGACGATCTCACTGGCCGCCCTGACGGCCGGGCTGCAGACCGCATGGGTCCGCACGGAGAAGGAGAAGTACCTCAGGGCCACCAAGTTCTGGGGCAAGCTCTTCCTGATCAACATCGCCATGGGTGTCGTCACCGGCATCGTGCAGGAGTTCCAGTTCGGCATGAACTGGTCCGACTACTCGCGCTTCGTCGGTGACGTCTTCGGTGCCCCACTCGCCTTCGAGGCGCTGATCGCCTTCTTCTTCGAGTCCACCTTCATCGGTCTGTGGATCTTCGGCTGGGACAAGCTGCCCAAGAAGATCCACCTGGCCTGCATCTGGATGGTCTCGATCGGAACCCTGCTGTCGGCGTACTTCATCCTCGCGGCCAACTCCTGGATGCAGCACCCCGTCGGCTACCGGATCAACGAGGAGAAGGGCCGCGCCGAACTCACCGACTTCTGGCAGGTCCTCACCCAGAACACCACCCTCAACCAGGTCTTCCACAGCTTCTCGGCGGCCTTCCTGACGGGCGGTGCCTTCATGGTCGGCATCGCCGCCTTCCACCTGATGCGCAAGAAGCACATCCCGGTGATGCGGACCTCGCTGCGGCTCGGCCTGGTCACCCTGGCGGTCGGCGGCGTGCTCACCGCGGTCAGCGGCGACACCCTCGGCAAGGTCATGTACGAGCAGCAGCCGATGAAGATGGCCGCTGCCGAGGCCCTGTGGGACGGCGAGAAGCCGGCTCCCTTCTCGGTGTTCGCCTACGGGGACGTCGACAAGGGGCACAACAAGGTCGCCCTGGAGATCCCCGGACTGCTGTCCTTCCTGGCGCACAGCGACTTCGAGTCCTACGTGCCCGGCATCAACGACACCAACAAGGCCCTCCAGGAGAAGTACGGCCCCGGTGACTACAAGCCCATCGTCCCCGTCGCCTACTGGGGCTTCCGCTGGATGATCGGCTTCGGCATGGCCTCCTTCTCCCTCGGCCTGCTGGGCCTGTGGCTGACCCGTAAGAGGTTCCTGCTGCCCGCTCCGCTGCGCACCGGGGAGGACGAAGTGCCGCGACTGGTGCTGCTGAAGAAGCCGCTCGGGGCGAGGCTCACGCGCATGTACTGGCTGCTGGCGCTCTGGACGATGGCCTTCCCGCTGATCGCCAACTCCTGGGGCTGGATCTTCACCGAGATGGGCCGCCAGCCCTGGGTGGTCTACGGCGTGATGCAGACCCGGGACGCGGTCTCCCCCGGTGTCTCCACCACCGAGGTCATCATCTCGATGTCCGTCTTCACCCTGCTCTACGCCGTCCTGGCCGTCATCGAGGTCAAGCTGCTGGCGAAGTACGTCAAGGCGGGTCCGCCCGAGCTGACCGAGGCCGACCTCAACCCGCCCAAGAAGATCGGCGGCGACCTCCGTGACGCCGACAAGCCGATGGCCTTCTCGTACTAGGCCGAGGGAGCTGCACAGTCATGGAACTGCACGACGTCTGGTTCGTTCTGATCGCCGTCCTGTGGACCGGCTACTTCTTCCTGGAGGGCTTCGACTTCGGGGTCGGCGTGCTCACCAGACTGCTCGCCCGGAACCGGCCCGAGAAGCGGGTGCTGATCAACACCATCGGCCCCGTGTGGGACGGCAACGAGGTGTGGCTGCTCACCGCCGGCGGCGCCACCTTCGCCGCCTTCCCCGAGTGGTACGCCACGCTCTTCTCCGGCTTCTACCTTCCGCTGCTGGTCATCCTGGTCTGCCTGATCGTCCGGGGTGTCGCCTTCGAGTACCGCGTGAAGCGGCCCGAGGAGAACTGGCAGCGCAACTGGGAAACCGCGATCTTCTGGACCTCGCTGATCCCGGCGTTCCTGTGGGGCGTGGCCTTCGGCAACATCGTCCACGGGGTCAAGATCGACCGGGACCTGGAGTACGTCGGCACCGTCTGGGAGCTGCTCAACCCGTACGCGCTGCTGGGCGGACTGGTCACGTTGACCCTGTTCACCTTCCACGGAACGGTGTTCACCGCCCTCAAGACCGTCGGTGAGATCCGAGAGCGCGCGCGGGTCCTGGCGCTGCGGGTCGGGCTGGTCACGGCCGTGCTGGCCCTGGTCTTCCTGGTCTGGACGCAGGCTCACAGCGGGAACGGCAAGAGCCTGGTCGCCCTCGTGGTGGCCGTCGCCGCCCTGGTCGCGGCCCTGGTGGCGAACCAGGCCGGGCGGGAGGGCTGGTCGTTCGCGCTCTCCGGCGGCACCATCGTCGCCGCCGTGGCGATGCTCTTCCTGACGCTCTTCCCGAACGTCATGCCGTCCACGCTCAACCCGGACTGGAGCCTCACCGTCACCAACGCGTCCTCGAGCGCCTACACGCTGAAGATCATGACCTGGCTGGCCGTGATCGCCACACCGGTCGTCCTGCTCTACCAGGGCTGGACGTACTGGGTGTTCCGCAAGCGCATCGGCACCCAGCACCTCGCCGACGCCCAGCACTGAGTGGCCGGGAGGACTGTTTCACGTGAAACCCATCGATCCACGTCTTCTGCGGTACGCCCGCGCCACCCGGCTCTTCCTCACGGCCGTCGTCGTCCTGGGAGCCGTCGGGGCGGGACTGCTCGTCGCGCAGGCAATGCTCATCGCCGAGGTGGTGGTGGGCGCCTTCCAGCACTCCATGACCGCCGCCGAACTCCGCACTCCCCTGCTCCTGTTGGTCGCCGTGGCGTGTGGTCGCGCGCTGGTCGGCTGGCTCACCGAACTGGCCGCCCACCGCGCGAGCGCGGCGGTGAAGTCGGAGCTGCGGGGCCGGCTGCTGGAGCGGGCCACCGCGCTGGGCCCCGGCTGGCTGAGCGGACAGCGGACCGGCTCGCTGGTCGCCCTGGCCACCCGGGGCGTCGACGCCCTCGACGACTACTTCTCGCGCTATCTCCCGCAGTTGGGCCTCGCGGTGGTCGTACCCGTGGCGGTGCTGGCCCGCATCGTCACCGAGGACTGGGTCTCGGCGGCCATCATCGTCGGGACCCTGCCGCTCATCCCGGTCTTCATGGTGCTGATCGGCTGGGCCACCCAGTCCCGAATGGACCGCCAGTGGCGCCTGCTGTCCCGGCTGTCCGGGCACTTCCTGGACGTGGTCGCGGGACTGCCGACGCTGAAGGTCTTCGGACGGGCCAAGGCCCAGGCCGAGTCGATCAAGCGCATCACCGATGAGTACCGGCAGGCGACCATGCGGACGCTGCGGATCGCCTTCCTGTCGTCCTTCGCGCTGGAACTGCTCGCCACCCTGTCCGTGGCCCTCGTGGCGGTCACCATCGGCATGCGGCTCGTCCACGGGGACATGGCCCTGTACGACGGCCTGGTCGTCCTCGTCCTCGCGCCCGAGGCCTACCTGCCCCTGCGGCAGGTGGGGGCGCAGTACCACGCGGCCGCCGAGGGGCTCGCCGCCGCCGAGGAGATCTTCGAGGTCCTGGAACGGCCCGTACCGGCATCCGGGAACGCCCCGATTCCGGCCCACGGCGCCCTCGCCTTCGAGGACGTCACGGTCCGCTACCCCGGACGCTCCGTAGACGCCGTCACCAACGTGAGCCTCACCGTCGAGCCCGGGGAGACCGTCGCGCTCGTCGGCCCGAGCGGGGCGGGCAAGTCGACGCTGCTCAACGCCCTCCTCGGCTTCGTGACCCCGAGCGCGGGGCGGATCCGGATCGGCGGGACCGATCTCTCCTCGCTCGACCCGGCGCAGTGGCACGCCCAGGTCGCCTGGGTGCCGCAGCACCCGCACCTGTACGCCGGGACCATCGCGGAGAACGTACGCCTGGCCCGGCCCGACGCCGACGACCTCGCCGTATGCCGGGCGCTGCGGGACGCGGGCGCGCTGGAGTTCGTGGATGCGCTGCCCGACGGCACGGGGACCGTCCTCGGCGAGGACGGGACGGGGCTGTCCGCCGGGCAGCGGCAGCGGCTCGCGCTGGCCCGGGCGTTCCTCGCGGACCGGCCGGTGCTGCTGCTGGACGAGCCGACGGCGGCCCTGGACGGGGCCACCGAAGCCGAGGTCGTGGCCGCCGTGCGCAGGCTGGCGGAGGGGCGGACGGTGCTGCTGGTGGTGCACCGTCCGGCGCTGCTGGAGGTGGCCGACCGGGTGGTGCGGCTCGCGGAGCCGGCGCCCGCCGACCTGTCCGACGGCGCCCTTCCCGTACCGGACGGGCGTGGTGCCGAGGAGCCCGCCTCCGCTGTTCCCGTCGCTCCGGACGTCCCGGCGCCCGTGGTGGAGGCCCGGGGCGGTGTCCTCGCCAGGGTCCGTGCCATGTCCGCCGCCCGGCGCGGGCGGCTCGCCCTCGGGCTGCTGCTCGGCAGCCTGGCGCTGGGCAGTGCCGTGGGCCTGATGGCCACCTCCGGGTACCTCATCTCGCGGGCCTCCGAACAGCCGCCGGTGCTGTACCTGATGGTGGCCGTCACGGCGACGCGGGCCTTCGGGATCGGGCGGGCCGTGTTCCGCTACGCGGAGCGGCTCGTGACGCACGACGCCGTGCTGCGGATGCTGGCCGACACCCGGGTCGCCGTGTACCGGCGGCTGGAGCGGCTGGCGCCCGCGGGACTTCGCCGCACCCGCCGGGGCGACCTGCTGTCCCGGCTCGTCGCCGATGTCGACGCCCTTCAGGACTACTGGCTGCGATGGCTGTTGCCCGCCGGTGGCGCGGTCGTCGTCTCCGCCGCCTCGGTCGGGTTCACGGCCTGGCTGCTGCCGGAGGCCGGTGCGGTCCTCGCGGCCGGTCTGCTGGCGGCCGGTGCCGGCGTCCCGCTGGTGACCGGGGCGGTGGCCCGGCGGGCCGAGCGCAGGCTCGCCCCCGCGCGGGGCGTGCTGGCCACCCGGGTGGCCGACCTGCTGACCGGCACCGCGGAGCTGACCGTCGCCGGAGCCCTGCCCGGCCGGGCCGCGGAGGCACGCCGGGCCGACGGCACGCTCACCCGGATCGCCTCCCGCGCCGCCACCGCCACCGCGCTGGGCGACGGACTCACCGCGCTGATCTCCGGCCTGACCGTCGCGGGCGCCGCCCTCGTCGGCGCCCAGGCGGTGGCCGACGGCCGGCTCGCCGGCGTGGCCATGGCCGTCGTCGTCCTCACGCCGCTGGCCGCCTTCGAGGCCGTACTCGGGCTGCCGCTGGCCGTGCAGTACCGGCAGCGGGTGCGCAGGAGCGCCGAGCGCGTGTACGAGGTCCTCGACGCCCCCGAGCCGGTACGGGAGCCGGAGGCACCCCGGCAGGCTCCCTCCTCGCCGTTCCCGGTCGTCCTCAGGGGACTGGCCGCACGGCACGCCGGGCAGGACCGGGACGCCCTGGCGGGCCTGGACCTCACGCTCGCCGAGGGCCGCCGCGTCGCCGTGGTCGGGCCGTCCGGCTCCGGCAAGACCACGCTCGCCCAGACGCTGCTGCGCTTCCTCGACGCGGACGCCGGCTCCTACACGCTGGCCGGGGTGGACGCGTACGCCCTGGCCGGCGACGACGTGCGGCACCTCGTCGGGCTGTGCGCCCAGGACGCGCACCTCTTCGACAGCTCGGTGCGCGAGAACCTGCTGCTGGCCAGGAAGGACGCCACCGAGGGCGCACTGCGGGACGCGCTGGCCCGGGCCCGGCTGCTGGAGTGGGCCGACAGCCTGCCCGATGGCCTGGACACCCTGGTCGGTGCGCACGGTGCCAGGCTGTCCGGCGGCCAGCGGCAGCGGCTGGCCCTGGCCCGGGCGCTGCTCGCCGACTTCCCGGTCCTGGTGCTCGACGAGCCCGCCGAACACCTCGACCTGCCGACCGCGGACGCGCTCACCGCCGATCTGCTGGCCGCCACCGAGGGCCGGACGACCCTGCTGATCACGCACCGGCTGGCGGGCTTGCGGGCCGTGGACGAGGTGCTCGTGCTGGACCGGGGCCGGGTCGTGCAGCGGGGGACGTACGCGGAACTGGCGGCCGTGCCGGGCCCGCTGCGGGAGATGGCCGGGCGCGAGGCGGCGGCGGAGCTGCTGGTGCCAGAGACACGGCCGTAGGCGCGGTCACAGGCACGGGCGCGGGCACGGGTGTGAGCACGGTCAAGAAATTCTTCGGTAATCCGACTTTCCTGAACAAAAGGGTCTCATTAGGCTCGGGTCATGCACCCAGCGCCGCCCCCCGGCCCCCCGCCGCCCCGCGAGGGTGCCTCCGCCGAGCTCCTGGCCCGGGTGCCGAAACTGCTGGAGGCGATGCGCTCCGTCGGCAGTGGACTGGAGCTGCACTCCACGCTGAACCGGATCTGCGAGACGGCCGCCGACCTGGCGAACGCCCGGTACGCGGCCATCGGAGTCGTCGACGAGGACGGGGACGGACTCGCCGACTTCGTGCACCACGGCCTCGACGAGATGACCGTCCGGCGCGTCGGCCACCTCCCCGACGGCCGCAAAGGGCTGCTCGGCGCCCTCATGGTCGACCCCGAGCCGGTCCGGCTCACCGACCTGACCGAGGATCCGCGCGCGTGCGGCTTCCCCGAGAACCACCCTCCGATGCGGAGCTTCCTCGGGGTCCCCATCCGGGTGCAGGAGGAGGTCTTCGGCAACCTCTACCTGACCGACAAGCACACGGGCGAGCCGTTCAACGACTACGACCTCGCCATGGTCCGGGTCCTGGCCACCGAGGCCGGTATCGCCATCGGCAACGCGCGACTGTACGAGGCCGCACAGCAGCGGGAGCGGTGGATCGACGGGTCGGTCGCCGTCACCACGGCGCTGCTGTCCGGCGGTGACACCGACGACGCCCTCCAGACCGTCGCCGAGCAGGCCCGCCGGCTCTCCGGAGCGGCCGCCGGCATCGTGCTGCTGCCCGCCGACGGGGGCGGCCTGGAGATCGTGGCGGTCGCCGCACCGCACCGCACGAACGCCCTCGGCAAGGTCATTCCACCGGAGAACGGCATCGTCGCCGAACTCCTCGCCGGCCGTCCCGTGTTCGTGGACGACGCCGCCACCGACCCGCGTCTGGACGCCGGACCGGTGCGCGCCTACGGGCCGATCATGCTGCTGCCGCTGTGCCGGGACGGGCGTATCCTCGGCGGCCTCGTCATGCCCCGCGCCCGGGGGGAGCGCCCGTTCACGCGGACGGAGCGCGCGCTCGGCGACCAGTTCGCCGCGCAGGCCGCGCTGGCGCTGATGATGGCCGACGCCCAGCGCGACCGGGAACGGCTCGCCGTGTACGAGGACCGGGACCGCATCGCCCGGGACCTGCACGACCTCGTCATCCAGCGGCTGTTCGCGACGGGGATGATGCTGGAGAGCGCCCAGCGCAGGGCGGTGGCGCCCGAGGTGCGCGACGGCGTCGGCGGCGCAGTCGACGAACTCGACGTCACGATCCAGGAGATCCGCTCGGCGATCTTCGCCCTGCAGCAGCCCGCCGAGGCACCCGCGGGGCTGCGCACCCGCATGCTGCGCGAGATCACCATGGCCGCCGTACCGCTGGGCTTCACGCCCGCGCACCGCTTCGTCGGCCCGGTCGACACCGCCGTCGGCGAGCTGACCGGCAAGAATCTCATCGCCGCACTGCGCGAGACCCTGTCCAACGCCTTCCGGCACGCCCACGCCACCCGGATCGAGGTGGCCGTGGACGCGACGGCGACCCTGCCGGACGGGCGGCCCGGCGTGCGGCTGACCGTCGCGGACGACGGTGTCGGCATCCCCGAGGGCGGCCGGCGCAGCGGCCTGCACAATCTGGAGCGCCGCGCCGAGACGGTCGGCGGCACCAGTGGGCTCGGCCCGGGCATCGGGGCGGACGGCGGCGGCACGACGGTGTGGTGGGAGGCGCCGTACTGAACGCCGCCGGGGCGCCGTTGCCCCGGTTGCAGCAGCCGCGCTGCGCCGTGTGCAGCAACGGTTCCCCCACTCGTACGACGTGAAGGAGACCCGGCGGCCCCGCACGGTCCACGATCGCTGACATGCGCTCATCCCGCCGACATCCGCTGCTCGTTCCGGTGTTGCTGTGCGCGCTCGCCGTGCTCGCGGCCCGCCCCGCCGATGGCACGGAAGCCGGATCGGGTGCCGACCCGGGCCCGGAGGTGGCACGCCTGTACGAGGACGCGGCCAAAGCGACGCAGCGGTACGAGGAGGGGCGGCGCGCGGCCGAGGCCCAGCGGTCGAAGGCGCTGGCGTACGAGAAGCGGCTGGACGAGCAGCGGCAGAAGATCGACGCCATGCACGCGGACCTGGGCCGGATCGCCCGCGCCCAGTACCGCGGCGGCGGCGGCGGGCTCCCCCTGACCGCGCGGATGTTCCTCGCGGACGACCCGGACGAGCTGATGCGCGGTCAGCGGGCCTTCACCCGCGCGGACCTGGCGGTCAACAAGGCCATCGGCAAGAGTCTGCGGGCCGGGGCCCGGCTCGCCGCCGACGAGGCGAAGGCGCAGGCGGCCTGGCAGGCGCTGGAGAAGCGCAACGCCGACCTGGCGGCACTGAAGAGCGGGATCGAGGGCAAGCTGGAGGCGGCGCGTGCGCGGCTGGAGGGACGGGCGGACGCCTCCGTCGCGGCCGGCTCGTGCCCCGGCGCGGTCCGCCTCGACCAGCAGGACCTGCCCGTCGGCCGGCCCTGGGTGGCGCCGGTGGAGGCGTACGAGCTGTCGGCGTCCTTCGGCAGCGGCGGCTCGCGGTGGGCGCACCGGCACACCGGCCAGGACTTCGCGGTGCCGGTCGGGACGCCGGTGGGGTCGGTCGGTACGGGCCGGGTGGTGCAGGTGTCCTGCGGCGGCGCCTTCGGCATCCAGGTCGTCGTCCAGCACGCGGGCGGCTACTACACGCAGTACGCCCATCTCGCCTCGGTCGCCGTTGACCAGGGCGACCGGGTCCGTCCGGGTCAGTGGATCGGGCAGTCGGGCAGTACCGGCAACTCCACCGGACCGCACCTGCACTTCGAGGTACGGGTGACGCCGGAGATGGGCTCCGCACTGGACCCGGTGCCCTGGCTGTCGCAGCGTGGAGTGCCCCTCTGACCTGACGCGGGCCCGGCCGTCAGTCCAGGTCGGCCAGCAGCCGCTCGATGACGACCGCCACGCCGTCCTCGTTGTTGGCGACCGTCCGCCCCGACGCGGCGGCGATCACGTCCGGGTGCGCGTTGCCCATCGCGTACGACTGTCCCGCCCAGGTCAGCATCTCCACGTCGTTCGGCATGTCGCCGAAGGCGACGACCTCTTCGTGCGAGATGCCGCGTTCGGCACAGCACAGGGCGAGCGTGCTGGCTTTGGACACCTCCGGTCCGCTGATCTCCAGCAAGGCGCTGGGGCTGGAGCGCGTGACGTTGGCACGGTCGCCGATGGCGAGGCGGGCCACGGTGAGGAAGCCGTCGGGGTCCAGATCGGGGTGGAAGGCCAGGATCTTGAGGACCGGCTCGTCGGCGGCGCGGCCGCCGGGGGCCAGGATCTCCTCGGCGGGCAGGAGGTCGTCGGGCACCTCCATGTGCAGCTTCGGGTACGCGGGCTCCTGGTGGAAGCCGTACGTCTGCTCGACCGCGTACACCGTGCCGGGCGCGGCCTCGCGCAGCAGGCGTACGGCGTCCAGCGCGTTCTCCCGGGCCAGCTCCCGCACTTTCACGAAGCGGTGGGTGCCGGGGCCGCCGTGCAGGTCGACCACGGCGGCGCCGTTGCCGCAGATGGCGAGCCCGTGACCGTGGACGTGGGCGCTGACGACGTCCATCCAGCGGGCGGGGCGGCCGGTGACGAAGAAGACCTCGATGCCCGCCTTCTCCGCGGCGGCCAGTGCGGCGACCGTGCGCGGGGAGACCGACTTGTCGTCGCGCAGCAGCGTGCCGTCGAGGTCGGTGGCGATGAGCCGCGGGCGGGTGGCGGCGGCCGGGGGATCGGGCTGTCGGGTCGCTGAGGTCACCGGGTCATTGTCACGCACATGCGTGCACGCCCGTGCGGCGGTCCGCACATCTGTGAGCTATGGCTCTCAGTCCCTCAGCTGTGCCGGGGCCTCCATGGCGATCCGCTCGAAGATCTTCTCGTCGGCGGTGAAGTCCGAGTCGGCGATCGGCCAGTGGACGACCAGCTCGGTGAAGCCCAGATCGCGGTGGCGGCCGGCGAAGTCCACGAAGGCGTCGACGGACTCCAGCGGGCGGCTGCGGTCCGGAGTGAAGCCGGTGAGCAGGACCCGGTCCAGTTCGCCCACGTCGCGGCCGATCGCGGCGCAGGCGTCGGCCAGCTTGTCGCTCTGCTGCCGCAGGGCCCGGTCGGACTGCTCGGGAGTGCCGTTCTCGTAGAGCTTCGGGTCGCCGGTGGTCACCCAGGCCTGGCCGTACTGTGCCGCGAGCCGCAGCCCACGCGGACCGGTCGCGGCCACCGCGAACGGCAGCCGGGGCCGCTGCACACAACCGGGGATGTTGCGCGCCTCGTGGGCCGAGTAGAAGTCGCCCTCGTACGAGACGGCGTCCTCCGTCAGCAGCCGGTCGAGCAGGGGCAGGAACTCGCCGAACCGGTCGGCCCGCTCACGCGGCGTCCACGGCTCATGGCCGAGCGCGGTGGCGTCGAAGCCGGTGCCGCCTGCTCCTATGCCCAGGGTGATCCGGCCGCCGGAGATGTCGTCGAGGGAGATCAGTTCCTTGGCCAGCGTCACCGGGTGCCGGAAGTTCGGCGAGGTGACCAGGGTCCCCAGCCGCAGCCGTTCGGTGACCGCCGCGGCGGCGGTGAGCGTCGGCACGGCGCCGAACCACGGGCCGTCCCGGAAGCTCCGCCAGGACAGGTGGTCGTAGGTGTACGCGGTGTGGAAACCGAGCTGCTCGGCACGGGCCCAGGACGAACGTCCGCCTTCGTGCCAGCGGCGGTACGGAAGGATCACGGTGCTCAGACGCAGACTCATGCTCCCGAGCCTAAGCGGCCGGTCCTGTTTCACGTGAAACATCACCCGCTGTCACCACGCGCGACGCGGGGTCAGTGGCCGGAGGGGAAGCGCAGGTACTGCGGGGGAACGGTCCGCGTCAGCCAGACGCCGTTCGCGCTGACGTGGAAGACGTGGCCGTCGCGGTGCATGGCGGCGGTGTCCACCGAGAGGACGACCGGCCGGCCGCGGCGGGAACCGACCCGGGTGGCGGTCCGGCGGTCCGCCGAGAGGTGCACGTCGTGCCGGTTCATCGGCCGCAGTCCCTCGGCCCGGATCGCGTCCAGGTGACGGGCCACGGTCCCGTGGTAGAGGTGCGGCGGCGGGGTCGCCGCGGGCAGTCCGAGATCCACGTCGACGCTGTGCCCCTGGCTGGCGCGGATCCGGGTGCCCTCGACGGCGAAGCGCCTCTTGTCGTTCGTGGCCACCACGTGGTCGAGTTCTTCGCGGGTGAAGCGGAAGCCGTGCGCGGCCGCCGCGGCGATCAGCGTGTCGATCTCGGTCCAGCCGGCCTCGTCGAGGGTGAGCCCGATGCGCTCCGGCTCGTGGCGCAGATGCTTCGACAGGTACTTGGACACCTTGACGGTGCGTCTGTCGTCGGTGTGTTCGCTTCTGCGTTCGGGTCTGTGTTCGCGTTCCATGAAACCAGCCTGCCGAGAGAGACACGCTTCACGCGATCGATTTTGCCTCCGAGGTTTGATCCACAGCCAAGTCTGGTTATCCACAGGCTGGTTGGGCGTTCCTGTGGAAACTAGAGCGGTGGCTTCACCCGTGCGAGGCGCCGCAACACCCGTGGGGCGAAGCGGGACATGAGGTGTGCGCCGCGCGCCTCCGGCGTCACGGGGACGACGGCCCTGTTGTGCACGACGGCTTCCAGGACCGCGTCGGCCACCTTCTCCGGCGGGTAGTTGCGCATCCCGTACAACCGCGCACTGCGCTGCTGGCGCCGCCTCTCCTCGTCGGCGTCCACACCCGCGAAGCGCGCCGTCGAGGTGATGTTGGTGTTGACGAGGCCGGGGCAGATCGCCGTGACCCCGATCCCCTGCCCGGCCAGTTCGGCCCGCAGACACTCGCTCAGCATCAGCACGGCCGCCTTGGACGTGCTGTACGCGGGCAGGGCCCGGGAGGGCTGGAAGGCGGCCGCCGACGCGGTGTTGACGATGTGGCCGCCCTGCCCGCGTTCGGCCATCTGCCGGCCGAACAGGCGGCAGCCGTGGATCACGCCCCACAGGTTGACGTCGAGGACCCTCCGCCAGTCCTCCGCGGTGGTGTCGAAGAAGGAGCCCGACAGTCCGATCCCGGCGTTGTTCACCAGCACGTCCAGCACGCCGTACTCGGCGGCGACCTTGGCCGCCAGCTTCTCCATCGCCTGTTCGTCGGAGACGTCGACGGTCTCGGCCCAGGCGTCCGGCGCGCCGATCAGCCGGGACAGCTCCGCGGTGCGGGCGGCGGACTCGGCGTCCCGGTCGACGGCCACCACGCGCGCTCCGGCCTCGGCGAACGCGAACGCCGTCGCCCGCCCGATGCCGTTGCCCGCCCCGGTGACCAGCACCAGCTGTCCGCCGAACCGGTCGGCGTGCCTGCCCTTCGGCGCCGCCTCGGACCGTCCGTCCTCGGTGGAGGTGACGAACTCCGTGATCCAGTCCGCCAGCCGGTCCGGCCGGGTGCGCGGCACCCAGTGCTTGGCGGGCAGCGTGCGGCGGGTCAGCCGGGGCGCCCACTCCTCCAGCCCGTCGTAGAGCCGCTCCGACAGGAACGCGTCGCCGAGGGGCGTGATGAGCTGCACGGGCGCGTGCGCGTAGGCGTCGCGCGGGTGCCGCAGCCGGGGCCGGACATTGTCCCGGTACAGCCATGCCCCGTGCGCCGCGTCCGCCGGCAGGGACGCGGTCGGGTAGTCGCCACCGGGCACCTGCTCGACGCGCTCCAGGATGCGCGGCCAGCGCTTGCCGAGGGGGCCGCGCCAGGCCAGTTCGGGCAGCACGGGCGTGTGCAGCAGGTAGACGTACCAGGACTTGGCGCCCTGGCCGAGGAGCTGACCGACCCGGCGCGGGGTGGGGCGCCTGAGGCGCTTGTTGATCCAGTGCCCGAAGTGGTCGAGGGACGGCCCGGACATCGAGGTGAAGGAGGCGATGCGCCCCTCGGTGCGTCCGACCGTGACGAACTCCCAGGACTGCACCGAGCCCCAGTCGTGGCCCACCAGGTGCACGGGCCGGTCCGGGCTGACCGCGTCCGCCACCGCCATGAAGTCGTCCGTCAGCTTCTCCAGGGTGAACCCGCCGCGCAGCGGGCTCGGCGCCGAGGACCGGCCGTGACCCCGGACGTCGTAGAGCACCACGTGAAAACGGTCGGCGAGGCGGCCGGCGACCTCGGACCAGACCTCCTTGCTGTCCGGATAGCCGTGCACCAGGACGACCGTGGGCTGCCGCGAATCGCCCAGCTCGGCCACGCACAGCTCGACCCCGCCCGTGCGCACCCAGCGCTCCCGCGCTCCGTCCAGCACCGTCATTTCGCCTCCGCCCAGCGCCGCACGTGCGGCAGATCGTCGTCCAGCCAGAAGGCGCTCTCCGCGGGATCCGTGGAGTCGGTGACGACCAGGACCTCCTCGAACTTCGCGCCGGTACCCCGGAAACCGAGGTGGGGTTCGACCGCCCACAGCCCCGGGCGGGGCGGGTGGTCGGAGAAGCGGTAGGGCGACCACAGCGGGGACCAGCCCTCGCGGTGGCCGTGCAGCGCGTCTCCCGCCAGCCCCTTGAGCGACTGCGTGCCGAAGCCGAACAGGCGTGGCGACAGCCGCCGTTCGCGCACCCGGTCCACCTTGTGGGCGATGACGCCGAAGGGATAGGCGCGATGCCGGTTGGCATAGCCCTGACGGACCATGAGCCGGTCCACGTCCTCGTAGATCTCCCGCAGCGAACGGCGCTCGCGCACCTCGCGCAGGATCAGCTCGCGGTGTGCCGCCAGGTCGGCCGCCAGCCGGTGCTGGACCGGGTTGGGGCCGAGTGATCCGGAGTAGCCGATGTCGGCGGTGAAGCCCCGGTGCACCGGGGCCATGTCCAGGATGAAGGGCATCCCCGGCTCCAGTCGGCGGCCGGTGGGGAAGAACTGGAGCGGAACGCGGAAGTCCGTGAACGCCGTGCGGTCGCCGAACCAGGCGAAGGGCAGGTGGAACCAGTCCCGCACGCCCCGCTCCCGCAGCCACTCGCGCTGCATCCGGGCCGCCTCGCGCTCGGTCACCCCCGGCGTCAGCCGGGCCGCCACCGCCTCGGCGCACTCGTAGGCGAGACGCTGCACCTCCCGGAATCCCCGCAGCTCCGCACGGGGTTCCGCTGCCACTGCCGTCGCCATGCCACCCCGTTCCAGCCGTCCGGACGCGGTCCGCGCCGACGGTGCTACTCGCTCGTAACGTGACGCCGCCGAATCTCCCAGTTGTTAGACCCAACGTCAATAGGGTGGCCGTGCGGCCCTCCACCCCCGCTCCGTGGCTCTCAAGTACGGCATCCCCTACGGGCCCGTACTACTCGAGTCTGACTCCAAGACGGCTCTGCGGTCTGACGACCTCAGTGGCGCTCGTCACTACAGTCTTGGATGTGACTGTGATCGCGACCGAAAGCCTGAGCAAGCGGTTCCCCCGGGTGACCGCGCTCGACCGGCTCTCCGTGGATGTCGGACCCGGTGTGACCGGACTCGTCGGTGCCAACGGCGCCGGCAAGTCCACTCTGATCAAGATCCTTCTGGGTCTGTCTCCCGCCACCGAGGGCCGGGCCGAAGTGCTCGGACTCGATGTCGCCACCAAGGGCGCTGCCATCCGCGAGCGGGTCGGCTACATGCCGGAACACGACTGCCTGCCGCCCGACGTCTCGGCCACCGAGTTCGTCGTCCACATGGCGCGCATGTCCGGCCTGCCCCCCACCGCCGCGCGCGAGCGTACGGCCGACACCCTGCGCCACGTCGGCCTCTACGAGGAGCGCTACCGGCCCATAGGCGGCTACTCGACGGGCATGAAGCAGCGCGTGAAGCTCGCCCAGGCCCTGGTGCACGACCCCCAGCTGGTCTTCCTCGACGAGCCGACCAACGGCCTCGACCCGGTCGGCCGTGACGAGATGCTCGGCCTCATCCGCCGCATCCACACCGACTTCGGCATCTCCGTCCTGGTCACCTCACACCTGCTGGGCGAGTTGGAACGCACCTGCGACCACGTCGTCGTCGTGGACGGCGGCAAGCTGCTGCGCTCCAGCTCCACCACGGACTTCACGCAGAACACGACGACCCTCGCCATCGAGGTCACCGACACCGACGAACACCCCGACGGCACCCGCGCGGTGCGCGACGCGCTCGACGCGCGCGGAGTGACCGTCCAGGACGGCAGCGGCCTGCCCGGCGCCGGCCACGTGCTGCTGCTCACCGCCTCCGGCGAGGAGACCTACGACCTGGTCCGGGACGTCATCGCCGACCTCGGCCTCGGCCTGGTCCGGATGGAACAGCGCCGGCACCACATCTCGGAGGTCTTCAAGGACAGCGACGAAGCACGGAAGGAGGCGGTCGGCCATGGCAGCTGAACAGCCCACAGCCACGGTCCCGGGTGACCAGACCCGTATCCACAACATCGGCTACCGCAACTACGACGGCCCCCGCCTCGGCCGCGCCTACGCCCGCCGCTCGCTGTACTCGCAGTCCCTGCGCGGCGCCTACGGCCTCGGCCGTTCGGCCAAGTCCAAGGTGCTGCCGATGCTGTTGTTCGTGGTGATGTGCCTGCCCGCGGCCATCATGGTCGCCGTCGCCGTCGCGACCAAGGCGAACGACCTGCCCGTGGACTACACGCGCTACGCGATCGTCCTCCAGGCCGTCATCAGCCTGTACGTCGCCTCGCAGGCCCCCCAGTCCGTCTCGCGCGACCTGCGCTTCAAGACCGTGCCGCTGTACTTCTCCCGGCCGATCGAGACCTCCGACTACGTCCGCGCGAAGTACGCGGCGCTGTCCTCGGCCCTGTTCATCCTCACCGCCGCGCCCCTGCTGGTGCTCTACGTGGGCGCGCTGCTCGCCAAACTCGACTTCGCGGACCAGACCAAGGGGTTCGCACAGGGACTCGTCTCCGTGGCACTGCTCTCGCTGCTCTTCGCCGGTCTCGGTCTGGTCGTCGCCTCGGTCACCCCGCGCCGCGGCTTCGGCATCGCGGCCGTCATCGCCGTCCTGACCATCACCTACGGCGCGGTCTCCACGCTCCAGGCGATCGCCGACGTCCAGGGCAGCTCCGGGGCCGTCTCCTGGATCGGCCTGTTCTCGCCCATCACCCTCATCGACGGGGTGCAGTCCGCCTTCCTCGGCGCCACCTCGGCCTTCCCGGGCGGGGTCGGCCCGAGCAACGGCGAGGGCCTGGTCTTCGTCCTCGTCACCCTGGGCCTGATCGCCGGCACCTACGGCCTGCTGATGCGCCGCTACAAGAAGGTGGGACTGTGAGCACCCTCAGCATCGACCACGTCTCCCGCTGGTTCGGCAACGTGGTCGCCGTCAACGACATCACCATGACGATCGGCCCCGGCGTCACCGGCCTCCTCGGCCCCAACGGCGCGGGAAAGTCCACCCTCATCAACATGATGGGCGGCTTCCTCGCCCCCTCCACCGGCAGCGTCACCCTCGACGGCAGGCCGGTCTGGCGCAACGAGGCCATCTACAAGCACATCGGCATCGTCCCCGAGCGGGAGGCGATGTACGACTTCCTCACCGGCCGCGAGTTCGTCCTGGCCAACGCCGAACTGCACGGCCTGGGCGCCAAGGCGGCCCAGGAGGCGCTCTCCACCGTAGAGATGGAGTACGCGCAGGACCGCAAGATCGCCACGTACTCCAAGGGCATGCGGCAGCGCGTGAAAATGGCCTCCGCCCTCGTTCACCAGCCGTCCCTGCTCCTGCTCGACGAGCCGTTCAACGGTATGGACCCGCGCCAGCGCATGCAGCTTATGGACCTGCTGCGGCGCATGGGCGACGAGGGCCGCACCGTGCTGTTCTCCTCGCACATCCTCGAAGAGGTCGAACAGCTCGCCTGGCACATCGAGGTGATCGTCGCCGGACGCCACGCGGCCAGCGGCGACTTCCGCAAGATCCGCCGCCTGATGACCGACCGGCCGCACCGCTACCTGGTGCGCTCCAGCGACGACCGCGCTCTCGCGGCCGCGCTGATCGCCGACCCGTCCACGTCCGGCATCGAGGTCGACCTAGCCGAGGGCGCGCTCCGCGTCCAGGCCGTCGACTTCGGACGGTTCACGGCCCTGCTGCCCAAGGTCGCCCGCGACCACGGCATCCGACTGCTCACGGTCTCGCCGTCCGACGAGTCCCTCGAGTCCGTCTTCTCGTACCTCGTCGCGGCGTAGGAGGCCGAAGAATGTACGACCCCACAGTCGCCCGGCTCACCTACCGAGCCCTGCTCGGCCGCCGCCGGGCCCTCATCCTCGGCGTGCTGCCCCTGCTGCTGCTCGTCATCGCCGTCGCGGTGCGCGCGCTCGCCGGAGTCGACGACCAGACCGCGGCGGACGTGCTGGGCGGCTTCGCCCTGGCCACGATGGTGCCGATCATCGGCGTCATCGCCGGCACCGGTGCGATCGGTCCGGAGATCGACGACGGCTCGGTGGTGTACCTGCTGTCCAAGCCGATCAAACGGCCGACGATCATCTTCACCAAGCTGATCGTCGCCATAGCGGTGACGATGGTCTTCTCCGCCGTACCCACGTTCCTCGCCGGCCTGATCCTGAACGGCAACGGCCAGCAGATCGCCGTCGCCTACACGATCGCCGCGCTGGTCGCCTCCATCGCCTACGCCGCGCTCTTCCTGCTGCTGGGCACGGTGTCCCGGCACGCGGTGGTCTTCGGGCTCGTCTACGCCCTCGTGTGGGAGGCCCTGTTCGGCTCCCTGGTGCCGGGCGCCCGCACGCTGAGCGTCCAGCAGTGGTCCCTGGCGGTGGCCCAGAAGGTCGCCGACGGAAACCTGGTGACCTCCGACGTCGGCCTGCCGACCGCGACGGTGCTGCTGGTGGGCGTGACCGTCCTCGCCACCTGGTACGCGGGCCAGAAGCTGAGGTCGCTGACGCTCGCCGGAGAGGAGTGAGCGGGCCCCGCGCCGACGGGGCCTCGCCCTGACGGGCCCTTCACCCCGGCCCGGGCACACTGGGCCGGGAAGAGAACGGGGAACACACCGGGGACGCGGGGCTGGGAGGACCGGGATGGCGGGCCAGACACCTCAGCAGGACAGCCACGGACGGCCGCGGGACGGCGGCGAGGAAGCCACCAGGGGCGGCGCGGGACACGGCGCCGGTGACGACGGCTGGGACGGCCTCGTCCTGGACGAGGAGTTCGTGCGCGAGGCCGGCACGGCCGAGCCCTCGGCCCGCGCCAGGATGCTCGCCGCCCGCTGGCGCCGCGAGAAGCCGGAGCCGCAGCCGTGGCGCTCCGACGAGCCGCCCGCCGGTTGGTTCTTCAGCAAGGGCAGACGCCGCAGGTGGCGCCGGAGCTGACGCGGCGTATGTCCGCCTTTATTCAGTGGCGCCCGGCTTTCCGCGGCGGCATTGTGGTGGATGCACGAGGCCGGACGGCGCCGGCGCATCGGGCGGCCGCTTCGAGCACGCGGGATGCCCGCGTGGGCCGACCGACGGGGACGTCGGCGCCGTCCGGCTCGTGGGCTCCGTGCCGCGGGGGTCAGCCCGACAGGCGCTCCAGGACCACCGCGATGCCATCCTCGTCGTTCGAGGACGTGACCTCGTCGGCCACCGCCTTCAGCTCCTCGTGGGCGTTGGCCATCGCCACGCCGCGGGCGGCCCAGCCGAACATCGGGACGTCGTTGGGCATGTCGCCGAAGGCGATCGTGTCGGCCGCCTTCAACCCGAGCCGACGGGCCGCGAGCGACAGCCCGGTCGCCTTGGACAGGCCGAGGGGGAGCAGTTCGACGATGCCCGCGCCGGCCATGGTGACCGTGACGAAGCCGCCCGCGGTGCGCCGGGCCGCCTCGGCCAGTTCGTCGTCCGACAGGGTCGGATGCTGGATGTAGATCTTGTTCAGCGGCGCCGACCACAGGTCCGAGGCGTCGGTGAAAGGCACTGCCGGGAGATCGCCGCCGACCTCGTACCCCGGGCCGACCAGGACGTCGCCGTCCAGTCCGTCGCGGCTCGCCGCCAGGTACAGCGGACCGGTCTCCGCCTCGATCTTGGCCAGCGCCACCCCGGCCAGCTGGCGGTCCAGCGTGACCGAGGTCAGCAGCCGGTGCTCCCCGGCGTGGTAGACCTGCGCGCCCTGGCCGCAGACGGCCAGACCGTCGTAGCCGAGGTCGTCGAGTATGTGCCGGGTCCACGGGACCGCGCGGCCGGTCACCACGATGTGGGCGGCGCCCGCCGAGGTGGCGGCGGCGAGCGCGTCCCGGGTGCGCGACGAGATCGTGTCGTCGCCGCGCAGCAGCGTGCCGTCGAGATCGGTCGCGATCAGCCGGTACGGGAACGGCCCGGCTCCACCGGCGTCGGCGGCCGTGGCGGAGGCGGTGTCGCTCACTTGGTCACCGGCTCCAGGACCTCCCGGCCACCCAGGTACGGACGGAGCACCTCGGGCACGCGCACCGAGCCGTCCGCTTGCTGGTGGTTCTCCAGGATCGCCACGATCGTGCGCGGGACGGCGCACAGCGTGCCGTTGAGCGTGGCGAGCGGGCGCACCTTCCTGTCCTCGCGGACCCGGATCGACAGCCGGCGGGACTGGAACTCGGTGCAGTCCGAGGTCGAGGTCAGCTCGCGGTACTTGCCCTGGGTCGGGATCCACGCCTCGCAGTCGTACTTGCGCGCCGCCGAGGAGCCCAGGTCGGCCGAGGCCACGTCGATGACGCGGAACGGCAGCTCCAGCGACGTCAGCCACTGCTTCTCCCACTCCAGCAGGCGCTGGTGCTCGGCCTGCGAGTCCTCGGGGAGGACGTAGGAGAACATCTCGACCTTGTCGAACTGGTGCACGCGGAAGATGCCCCGGGTGTCCTTGCCGTGCGAGCCCGCCTCGCGGCGGAAGCAGGGCGAGAAGCCGGCGTAGCGCAGCGGCAGGCGGTCGGCGTCGAGGATCTCGTCCATGTGGTACGCGGCGAGGGGGACCTCGGAGGTGCCGACCAGGTACAGGTCGTCCTTGTCGAGGTGGTAGACGTCCTGGGCGGCCTGGCCGAGGAAGCCGGTGCCGGCCATCGACTGGGGGCGGACCAGCGCCGGTGTCAGCATCGGGGTGAAGCCCGCGGCCGTGGCCTGGGCGATCGCCGCGTTGACCAGGGCGAGCTCCAGGAGCGCGCCGACGCCGGTCAGGAAGTAGAAGCGCGAGCCGGAGACCTTGGCGCCGCGTTCGACGTCGATGGCGCCGAGCAGCTGGCCCAGCTCCAGGTGGTCGCGGGGCTCGAAGCCCTCGGCGGCGAAGTCGCGGTGCGTGCCGTGGGTCTCCAGCGTGACGAAGTCCTCCTCGCCGCCGACGGGTACGTCGGGGTGGACGAGGTTGCCGAGCCGCTGGAGCAGCTGCTGGGTCTCGGCGTCGGCCGCGTCGCGCTCGGCGTCGGCGGTCTTGACGTCGGTCTTCAGCTGTTCGGCGCGCTTCAGCAGCTCCGCCTTCTCGTCCCCGGAGGCCTTGCCGATGAGCTTGCCGAGGCCCTTCTGCTCGGCGCGCAGCTCGTCGAAGCGCACGCCGGACGACCTGCGTCGCTCGTCGGCGGACAGGAGGGAGTCGACGAGCGCGACGTCCTCTCCACGGGCGCGCTGAGAGGCGCGCACACGGTCGGGGTCCTCACGGAGCAGGCGAAGGTCAATCACGCGGTCAAGGCTACCGGTGTGCGGTGACGGGTCTCGACCCACTATTGCCGAACGCGCGTCTCACGATCCTTGCGACCAGTCAACGAAATGCTGCGGCATCCCTGGAACGAGGCACCTCGGGGACGACGGGTTGACCGGATTTCCTTGTGGGGAACGGGACTTGAGGCGGAACTGTCCACAGGGATCCACAGCCCGAAAAAGTTATCCACAGGCTGTGCGAAAGATCTGTGGACTCAGGGAAGTGATCATTCCCAATTTCTGGAGGCGGCCGGTCCAAACCCTCCATGCCTGCACTTTCGAGTGGAAACGGGGCACCCGGTGTCACTCCGGAGGATGGGGTGCAAGAAACAGGTGGACGAAGGGTGGCTTGGGCCTCTGTGGACGAATCGGGGGGCTGTAGGGGGATATGTCGACTGAATGCCGTTACGTTGTCGACTTGTCCCCAGGTCGAGAAGCAGACCTGTGGATAACTCCTGTGGATAACGAAGATCAGCAGGTAGGACCGGTCGGACGCGGCCGTCGGAACCGGCCGTCAGAACCGGCCGTCCTGGCAGCGCGCCACCCAGTCCGCGGCCGCGACGAACGCCTCGTCCGAGGTGCCCGGTAGCAGTGCGTCCACGTCCGCGACCCCGACCTCCGCGCGCGGGTACGAGCCCAGGTAGCGCACCTGGAGGCAGGTTCGCTTCAGGCCCATGAGCGCGTCGGCGACCCGGCGGTCGGAAATGTGCCCCTCCGCGTCGATGCAGAAGCAGTAGTTGCCGATGCCCGCGCCGGTGGGCCGGGACTGGAGCAGCATCAGGTTGATGCCCCGGGTGGCGAACTCGCCCAGCAGATCACGCAGGCCACCGGGGTGGTCGTCCCGCTGCCAGAGCACCACGGATGTCTTGTCCGCGCCGGTCGGGGCCGCGGGCCGGGCCGGACGGCCCACCAGCACGAAGCGCGTCTGTGCGTTCTCCGCGTCGTGGATGTCGGCCTCCAGCACCTCAAGACCGTAACGGGCCGCGGCGAACTCGCCGGCGAAGGCGGCGTCGTACCGCCCCTCCTGGACCAGTCGGGCGCCGTCCGCGTTCGACGCGGCGGACTCCCAGGCGACGTCCGGGAGGTGTGCCTTGAGCCAGTTGCGGACCTGGGGCTGGGCGGCCGGGTGGGCGGTGACCGTCTTGACGTCCGACAGCTTGGTGCCGGGCCGGACCAGCAGCGCGAAGGTGATGGACAGCAGCACCTCGCGGTAGATCATCAGCGGCTGGCCGGCGACCAGCTCGTCGAGGGTGGTGGTGATGCCGCCCTCGACGGAGTTCTCGATCGGCACGAAAGCGGCCTCGGCCTCGCCCGTGCGCACCGCGTCGAGCGCGGACTGGACCGAAACGTACGGGACCAGCTCCCGGGTCGCCGTCTCCGGAAGTGTGCGCAGGGCGACTTCGGTGAAGGTGCCTTCAGGGCCGAGATACGCGTAACTGGCTGGCATGACCTCACCCTAATGGGCCCGGGGAGACGCGGCTCACGTGTCTCATGCCGGCCCCTCGCGCGGGTGAGACCCGGTTGCTCCCGGGCCCGCCGGGTCACCCCTCCAGCAGCCGCTGGCCCACGTACTCGCCCTCCGCGGCCCCGCCCGGCACCGCGAACAGGCCGCTCGCCTCGTGCCGGATGAACTGCGACAGGGCGTCGCCCCGGTCCAGCTTGCGCTGCACGGGCACGAAGCCGCGCAGGGGGTCGGCCTGCCAGCAGATGAAGAGCAGGCCCGCGTCCGGGACACCGTCGGCGTCGAAGCCGTCGTGGTACGAGAAGGGGCGGCGGACCATGGCCGCGCCGCCGTTCTGGTCGGGCCGGGTGATGCGGGCGTGGGCGTTGATCGGGACGACGAGGTTCCCCGCCTTGTCCGTCTTCTCCAGGTCCATCTCGCTCGTCTCACCGCCCCCGGACAGCGGCGCCCCGTCCGACTTGCGGCGGCCGATGACGTCCTCCTGACCCTTGAGCGAGAGCTTCTCCCAGTCGTCGAGGAGCATGCGGATCCGGCGTACGACGGCGTAGGAGCCGTTCGCCATCCAGGCCCGGTCGTTCTTCCCCGGCTGTTCGGGGACGAAGATCCGCCGGTCGAAGTCGGCCTCGGACGGCTTCGGATTGCGGGTGCCGTCGACCTGTCCCATGAGGTTGCGGGCCGTCATCGGGCGGGCGGTGGCGCCCGGTGACCGGTTGAAGCCGTTCATCTGCCAGCGGACGCGGGCGGCGGCTCCGGCGTCCCGCTGGATGGCGCGCAGGGCGTGGAAGGCGACCAGGGCGTCGTCCGCTCCGATCTGCACCCACAGGTCGCCGTTGCTGCGGTTCTTGTCGAGGTGGTCGGAGGAGAAGTCGGGGAGCGGGTCGAGGGCGACCGGGCGTTGTCCGTCCAGGCCGGTGCGGCCGAAGAAGCTGTACCCGAAGCCGAAGGTGACGGTCAGCGAGGAGGGCCCCGAGTCCCGGGCGACGTCCGTGTCACGGGTTCCGGTCGGTTCGCCCGCCATCAGTCGGCGTGCTGTGTCGGACCAGCGGCGCAGGAGCGCGGCGGCCTCCTTGCGTCCGGCGCCGGCCGCCAGGTCGAAGGCGACGAGATGGCCGCAGGCCTGCATGGGGTCGGTGATGCCGGGCTGATGTTTCCCGTGAAACATCGCTCGCCCGCTGCCCAGCGAGGTGAGCGGGGCGGCCGCCGTGGAGGGGGCGGCGGCGTAGCCGGTGGCGCCGCCGGCCGCGCCGAGTACGAGCCCCGTGGCACCGGCGGTGCCGAGCAGCCGCCGACGCGAGATGCCCTCGCGGTCGGCGGTCTCCGCGGTCTCGGCGTTCGGGGCGTGAGGAGTGGACTGGTCAGACATGGTGCGGTTCAGCCGATCTGCGCGTTCTTGGAGACGGTCACCTGGTCGATGTCGGAGGTCCGCACGGTCACCGAGACTTCCCAGTCGCCGCCGATCGGGATCTGCACTCCGTTCGCCGACCAGTGGCCGGTGGTGATGTGGTCCGGGGCGACGGGCAGCGGCCCGATGTCCTTGGCCTCCTGGGTCAGAGCGACCTTCACCTCGGGGAGGTCGAAGGCGGTCCCGTCCGGGCGCTCGACGTAGAGGTGCATCTCGTTGGCGCCGACCCGGGCGGGGTCGAGCTCGACCCGTACGACGCCCTTGCCGTTCTGGGAGCCGGTGTCGAAGGGCATGTCCAGGGTCACCGCTCCGGTGGACGGTGCGGGCGTGGTGGCGGAGGAGGCGCCGGTGGCCTTGGCCTCCTGCTCCGTCCGGCCCGGCTCGGTCTGGGTCAGCACGGTGGTGACGGCCAGCAGGACGACGGCGACGCCCGCCTCGGCGAGCACGGAGCGGCGCAGTCCGAAACGGTTCGGGTCGGCGTCCCGCTGCCGCTTCTGCCGGGCGGCGTCCACGGCGGCGCGCTGCCGGGCGAGCTGAGCGGCACGCTGGGAGCCGCCGGAGCCGTTCGCGGACCCGGAACCCTTACCGCCTCCGGACCCCTTGCCACCCGCCTTGGCACCCGTACCGGCCCCCTTGGCACCGGCACCGGCCCCCTTGGCACCCCCGGAGCCCTCCGAGCCACCGGTCGCCTTGCCGGAGGCCGTCGCCTTGCCGGAGCCGGCCGTCTTCTCGGAACCCTTCGCCTTCTCGTTCCCGCGGCCGGACGACACACCCACCCGCTCCTTCTCCGCCTTCTCCCCCTTCCGGCCTTTCTCGCGCTTCTCCCCCTGCTCCCGCTGCCGGACCACGCCCGGGCTCGCGGTCCCCGCCAGCTGCGCCGTCCACCGGCGCGAGAGGTAGGCGATGCCGACCAGTACCGCGACGAGTCCGAGCTTGACGAGGAGCAGCTGTCCGTACCGCGTCTCGGTGAAGGCCGTCCAGGAGCCCAGCTGGCGCCAGGACTGGTAGGTACCGGTCACCACCAGCGCGACCACGCTGCCGAAGGCGACGCGCGAGAACCGGCGTACGGCGACGGCCGGGACCGGGGTGTCCGCGGGGCCGCGGTACAGCGCGACGAGGAGGGCGGTGAGTCCGCCGAACCAGGTGGCCACGGCGAGCAGGTGGACGATGTCGGCCGGCATGGCGAGGCCCGCCTGGAGGCCTACGGAGGCGTGCTCGGACATCGCCCAGGTCGCCGCGAGACCCGACGCGACGACGGCCCCGCCGACCGCGAGCCCGAAGGTGAGGTCCCTCTTCTCCTCGTCCTCCCGCTTGTCGTAGGCGCCGAAGAGTACGGCGACGAACAGAGCGGCGGCCGCGAGCAGCAGCAGCCGGGAGACCAGCGCCGCGCCGGTCTTGGTCTGCAGCACCTCGCCGAGCAGGTTCAGGTCGACGATGTCACCGGCCTTCCCGGAACCGGTGTAGGAGCCGCGCAGCAGCAGGAGCATGAGGGTGGCCGCGGTCAGCGCGAGCCACCCGGAGACGACGACCCGCTGGACGACGCGGAGCCCGGAGCCGCGCGGCCAGCAGGCCAGCACGAACGCGGCGCCGCCCACCAGCACGGCGAACCCGGCGTACGACACGTACCGGCCGAAGCCGTAGAGGGCGCCGACGAACCCGCCGCCCGCCTCCTGGGCGGAGGCGGAGACCGAGGTGTCGGACGGGGCTCCGACGGAGAAGGTGTAGGCGCCGGCGACGGGGTGGCTGTCGGCGGAGACCACCTGGTAGGTCACCGTGTAGGTGCCGTCGGGCAGCCCGGTGTGCAGCTTCACGGAGTACGTCGTGCCGCCCGTGCCGGACGGGCTGCCGTCGTCGACGCGCTTGCCCTTGGGGTCCAGGACGCGCAGCGAGTCGTCGTCCACGGAGACCGACTCGGAGAAGGTGAGCGACACCTGGGCCGGAGCCCGGTCGACCACCGCCCCCTGCTGGGGGTCGCTGCCGGTCAGGGCGGCGTGCGCGGAGGCCGGTCCGGCGCCGGCGAGCAGCGCGCAGGCCGCGGCCAGGAGCAGCAGCACCAGGGTCCGGAAGCGTGGGGCGATGGTCTGCGTCAAGGTGGTCCCTCCCTCGGTGTCCGGTCAGTTTCCGGTGTGTGCGGAGTGCTCGTTGGTGGGCTGGTAGGTGGCCGCCTTGACGGGCACCTTGACCGTGACGGGGTCGGACTGGGCGAAGTGCAGTTCGACGGTGACCGACTGGCCCTGCTTCGGCTGCTGCTTCAGCTTCTCGAACATCAGGTGGTTTCCGCCGCTCTTGAACACGAGTTGACCGTGTGCGGGGATCTTGAGGCGGTCCACCTCCTTCATCGTCCCGTCGACGGTCTCGTGCACGGTGACGTCGCCGGCCCCGCTGGTGACCGAGGTCAGTTCGTCGTCCGAGTCGCCCTCGTTGGTGATGGTGAGGAACCCGGCGGCCATCGAGGCGGAGACCGGCTGCGGTATGTAGGCGGCGCCGACCGAGAGTTCGGCCCCGGAGGCACCAGAGGCCGCGGCGCCGGAGTCCGCGTCGCCGCAGCCCGCGAGGGCCAGCGTGCCGATCACCGCGAGGGCGGCGAGGGCGGGGCGGGTGCCGCGGCCGCTCACGGGTTCTCTCCCTTGACGAGCTTGGGGAGGTCCTTGGTGTAGTCGTCGACCGTGGCGTCCTCGCCGTAGAGGACGTAGCCCGCGTCGGACTTCGGGGAGAAGGCGACGACCTGGGTGCCGTGGGTCGAGACGATCTTGCCGTTCTTGTCCTTGGTCGGCGGGTCGATCGAGATGCCGAGAGTGCGGGCGCCGGCCTGGATGGTGTCGAAGTCGCCGGTCAGGCCGACGATCTGCGGGTCGATGCCCTTGAGCCACTCGCCCAGCGCGGCCGGGGTGTCCCGTTCCGGGTCGGTGCTGACGAACACGACCCGGAGCTTGTCCTGCTCGGCCTGCGACAGCTGCTTCTTGGCCACGGCGATGTTGTTCATGGTCAGGGGGCAGACGTCGGGGCAGTGCGTGTAGCCGAAGTAGACCAGCGTGGGCCGTCCGGCGGTCTGCTCGCGGAAGTCGTACTTCTTGCCCTGGGTGTCGGTGAGGACGAGATCGGGCTTCTCGAAGGGTTTGTCGAGGACGGTGGCGGCCTGCTGGGCGGTGTCCTCGGAGACCACGGTGACCGGCTTGTCACTGTCGGCGCCGCTGCCGCAGGCGGACAGCGTCAGGGAGGCGGCGGCGAGCAGGGCCGCCGCGGCGAACGTCTTCTTGCGCATAGAAAAATGTCCCAGATGTGAGGTGCACCGGTGCGCGCCGAGGGCCGTCGGACCGACGGAACGGCGCGCACCGGACGTGAGGATGCGCCGACGGGGTGGCGTCGACGCACCGGCGCGGGCGTCGTTACGCCGACGCGCCGGAGTCGCGCCGGCGGCCCGCCAGCACGCCGTAGCCGACGCCCGCCGCGCCGACGACGATGCCGACGACGCCCAGGACCCGGGCGGTGGTGTCGCTGCCGTCACCGGAGCCGCCGTCCGCGGAGGCCTCGGCGGCGGTGTCCTTGGCGGCCGCTTCGGCGTCGTCCCCGGCCTTGTCGTCCGACGAGTCCGCCGCGCCGTGGGCGTCGTCCTCGGCGGCGGCCAGCTCCAGCACGGGCGCCGGGTTCTCGGGCTCCTCCTGGCCCTCCTGCGGCACCTCGATCCAGCGCACGACCTCCTTGTTGGAGTACGTCTGGATGGCCTTGAACACCAGCTCGTCGGCGTCCTCGGGCAGCGCGCCGATGGAGAGCGGGAACTTCTGGAAGTAACCGGGCTTGACGCCTTCACCGTCGGCGGTCCAGGTGACCTTGCTGACGACTTCGGTGAGCTGCTTGCCGTGCGACTCCAGCGGCTTGTCCAGCTTGGACTTGGTGACCTTCGCTTCCCAGCCGGGGACCGGCTGCGGCATGACGGACGCCAGCGGGTGTTCGGCGGGGAAGTTGATCTCCAGCTTGGTGGTGGAGGCGTTGTCCCGTTCGTTGGGGACCTTGAAGTTGACGGTCGCGTAGCCGCCCTTGGCGGCCGTTCCCTCCGGCTGCACGCTGACGTGCGCGAAGGCGGGGGCGGACAGGGCGAGGACGGCGATGCCGGAGACGGCGCAGGCGGCGGCGATACGGGAAGTCTTCAAAGCCTTCATGGACGGAGCACTCCGCTTCGAATGGGCACCGGTGTCTGCACCGGTGACGGGTGAGGAGAGGGATGCGCGCACGCGCGCGTGCCGCACGACGACGGCCCCCTCCGTACTCCCTGGGCGGAAGCGGGGTGGTGGACGTGTCGTGTCAGGCGGCGAGGGCGAACACGTCGCTCGGCGGGCCGCGCCTGATCACCGTGTGCTGGAGTGCGGTGGTACGGGGCCGCGGCGGCGCCAGCAGGGCGGGACGCGGCGGGCGCGGGCCCGTACCGGGGGCGCCGGCGAGCCCGGCGTGCAGGGCGCGCACCAGGGAGAGCGCCGCGCGCAGGGCGCGTACGAACGCTCCCTCTGCCACCGAGTGCGCCGAGTGCGCCGACAGTTCGACGAGCCGGGCCAATGCCAGGTCCCCGCGGCGCAGCAGCCAGCCGGCGGCCAGGGCCGCGAGGACGTGGCCGAGCAGCATCGGCAGGGACGGCAGCAGTGCGGCGGGGTCGCCGGCGCCGGCCAGCGCGTCGGCGGGATGGTGCGTGGCGACGGCGGAGGCGTCCGGTGCGACCCGGGCGTCGTCGAGGATCCGCTGGGCCTGGGCCGGGCTGATCGCCGCGGCCGTGGTCCCGCAGACCAGCCGTGCCGCCTGCTGGACCAGAGAGGCGTCGGACAGTCCGCCCGTCGCTCCGGCCCCGGCGGCCGTACCGGATGCGGTGACCGCGCTGGTGCCGTGCTGGCCCAGTCCGAACAGGACGTGCAGCGCGGTCTGTCCGACGGTGAGCAGCGCCACGATGCCGGGCAGCGAGCGCAGCCGGCCGGCGAGGGGCGCCGCGACCACGACCGCCCCGAGGAATCCGGCCCCCAGCGACCACAGCGGAACCGTGGCGCAGGAGGCGAGGGTGTGCCCCGCCGCGGCCAGCACGACGCAGACCGCGGCGAACACCGCGGCCCGCAGGACCCGGAGATCGTTCCCGGAGCGCGCCGTTGGCGGGTGGGGGGCAGTCATGGCGGGCTCATCATCGCACTGACGCCCCTCGCGCCGTACGGCAGGTCCACAAGATGCGGTACGCCCCGAAGTGAACCGGAAGATCACTCTCTGGTGGGAGCCGTGCCGCATACACCGGCGCACGACGGGGCCACATCCGCCAGATGAGCGGTGTCACGGCCCGGGCGTGCTTACACCGGGGTGTGAGGGGCAATACGTAACGGTATGTCGAGCCGCGGCCGGGAGGCTGGAGCATGAGCATCTGGTGGTCACTCCATTTGCGGCGCGAGGCTGCGAGCGTGCCCCTGGCCCGCCGCCTGCTGATCGGCACCATGGAGAGCGCGGGCGTCGACCCCGACATCTCCTTCGATCTCTCCGTCGCCCTGAGCGAGGCCTGCGCCAACGCCGTCGAGCACGGCGGGGACGACGGCGCGGGCGGCCCCACGGAGGCCTACCGGGTCACGGCCTACCTGGACGGCGAGCGCTGCCACATCGAGGTCTCCGACACCGGCCCCGGATTCCCCGCCGCCGCGCCGGGCCGGCCGGGGGGTGTGGGCCGCCCGGTCTCCGCGGACGCCGAGAGCGGTCGCGGCCTGTGTCTCATCCGGGAACTGGCGGACCACGTCCAGTTCGGCAACGAGCCGGGGCGTAACGGCGCCGTGGTGAGCTTCGACAAGATCCTCAAGTGGCGGGAGGACGCGCCGCTGGTGGCGGTCTGACCCGACGGCACGACGAGGCGTACGACGACGGCCGGGCACCGCGAAGGTGCCCGGCCGTCGTTCGTGCGTCAGCCCTTCAGCGCCGCCATCCACTCCTCGACCTCGTCCGACCGGCGCGGCAGCCCGGCGGACAGGTTCCGGTTGCCGTCCACGGTGACGAGGATGTCGTCCTCGATGCGGACGCCGATGCCCCGGTACTCCTCGGGCACGGTCAGGTCGTCGGCCTGGAAGTACAGACCCGGCTCGACGGTGAGCACCATGCCGGGCTCCAGGGTGCCGTCGACGTAGGACTCCACCCGCGCGGCGGCGCAGTCGTGCACGTCCATGCCGAGCATGTGACCGGTGCCGTGCAGCGTCCAGCGGCGCTGCAGGCCCAGCTCCAGCACCCGCTCGACCGGTCCCTCGACCAGGCCCCACTCGACCAGCCGCTCGGCCAGCACGCGCTGGGACGCGTCGTGGAAGTCGCGGTACTTGGCGCCCGGCTTCACGGCCGCGATCCCGGCCTCCTGGGCGTCGTACACCGCGTCGTAGATCTTCTTCTGCAGCTCGCTGTAGCGGCCGTTGATCGGCAGCGTGCGCGTGACGTCCGCCGTGTAGTACGTGTGCGTCTCCACGCCGGCGTCGAGCAGCAGCAGGTCGCCGGAGCGGACCGGGCCGTCGTTGCGGACCCAGTGCAGGGTGCAGGCGTGCGGGCCGGCGGCGCAGATGGAGCCGTAGCCGACGTCGTTGCCCTCCACGCGCGCGCGGAGGAAGAAGGTGCCCTCGATGTAGCGCTCGCTGGTCGCCTCCGCCTTGTCGAGGACCTTCACGACGTCCTCGAAGCCGCGCACGGTGGAGTCGACGGCCTTCTGCAGCTCGCCGATCTCGAACTCGTCCTTGACGAGGCGGGCCTCGGAGAGGAAGACGCGCAGTTCCTCGTCGCGCTCCGCGGTGACCTTGTCGGTGAGGGCGGCCTCGATGCCGGCGTCGTGGCCGCGCACGACGCGCACCGGGCCGGTGGCCTCGCGCAGGCTGTCCGGCAGCTCGCGGACGTCGGAGGCGGGGATGCCGTACAGCTTCCCGGCCTCGGTGAGGGAGTGGCGGCGGCCGACCCACAGCTCGCCCTGGCCGCTGAGCCAGAACTCGCCGTTCTCACGGTCGGAGCGGGGCAGGAGGTAGATCGTGGCGGTGTGGCCGTCGCCCCTGGGCTCCAGGACCAGGACGCCGTCCTCCGTCTGGTTCCCGGTCAGGTACGCGTACTCGACCGAGGCGCGGAAGGCGTACTCCGTGTCGTTCGACCGGGTCTTCAGGTTGCCCGCGGGGATCACCAGGCGCTCACCCGGGAAGCGGGCGGACAGCGCGGCGCGGCGGGTGGCGGTCTCGGCGGCCTGGGCGATGGGCTCCAGGTCGTACAGCTCCGTGTCGGCCCAGCCGGACTTCATGTTCTCGGCCAGCTCGTCGGACACGCCCGGGTACAGGCCGTTCTTGCGCTGCTTGACCGGCTCGTCGCCGTCCGCGTCAGCGGCGTCCTCAAGCACGGCCTCCGGGGTCTCCGGGATCTCCGGGTTCTCCTGGGTGAGCTCCTCCGCCACGGTCATCCTCCTCGATACGGCACTGGACCACCCCCATCGTACGGTCGTACGGAAGGGGGCCCAGGGGCGAAGGGCCTGTTACGGGGGGTCGCTACCGTCCGTTATCCGTGGTCTCCGAGGCGTAGGCGTCCGTTATTCGAACCGTACGGCCAGCAGGACGACGTCCTCCTCGGAGTCCGCGTCGGCCTTCCCGTCCGGCAGCACGGTGCGCAGGACGTGGTCGGCGACCGCGTCCGGGTCGTGGCGCGCGGCCCTCGGTACACCGGCGGCGGCCGCGTGCAGCCGGGCGAAGGCGCGGTCGGCCCGGTCCCCCGTGCGGTGCAGCAGCCCGTCCGTGTACAGCAGAACCGTCTCTCCCGCTTCGGCCTGCAGCTCCACGCTGGGCGCCTCCCAGCAGGCGAGCATGCCGAGCGGCGCCGAGACGGAGGTCTCGACGAACTCCGTGCGCCGTTCCCCGATCAGCAGCGGAGGGCTGTGCCCGGCGCCGGCCAGGGTGATCCGGCGCAGCGCGGGCTCGCAGTAGCCGAACAGCGCGGTGGCCGAACGGGCGGGCTCGGTCAGGCGCAGCAGCAGTTCCAGGTCGGACAGGACGGCGACCGGGTCCTCGCCCTCCATCACGGCGTACGCCCGCAGCGAGGCGCGCATCCGCCCCATCGCGGCGACCGCGCTGGGCCCGGCCCCGGTGACGGAGCCGACGGAGAGGCCGAGCGCGGCGTCCGGCAGCGGCAGCGCGTCGTACCAGTCGCCGCCGCCGAGCGGGCCGGTGCGGTGCCGGGCGGCGAGCTGGACGCCGGGCACCCGCGGCAGGCGGGAGGGCAGCAGCTCCTCGGCCATCGTCGCCATGCACGCGCGCGTGCGCTCGACCTCCAGGAGGCGGGTCAGGTGGGGCGCGGCGTACCGGACGTAGAGGCCGGCCAGGTGGCGCTGGTGCTCGTCCGGTTCGGCGGGTTCGTCGTAGAGCCACGCGGCGGCGCCGAGGCGTCCGGTGCCCTCGGCGGAGAGCGGGAGCGCGTAGCTGGCGGCGTAGCCGAGACGGGCGGCGACCTCCCGGTGGCGCGGGTCGAGGCCCTTCTCGGCCAGCAGGTCGGGCTCGGCGAACCCGTCCTCGTCGACCGGCAGCCCGTCCAGGATCCGCCCGTAGGACAGGGAGGTCCGGGGCACGGTCTCGATGTGGCCGAGGTCGGCACGGGCCAGCCCGAGGCCGATGGTGGTGTCCGGGCCGAGTCCGTCGGCCGGCTCCAGGGTGACGAGACCGCGCCGGGCGCCCACCAGGGCGGCACCGGCACGCAGCAACTCCTGGAGGCCGTCCGAGAGGGTGTCCGTACGGACCAGGCGTTCGGTCAGTTCGTGCAGGGTCGTGAGGTCCGAGACCCAGCCGGCCAGCCGGTCCTGGAGGAGGAGGCCCGGGGCGGAGCCTTTGCCGGGGGCGTCGTCGTCGGCGGCAGCGGCGGCAGCGGCGTCCGAGGTGTTCGGAGGGGCGGCCGGGGCAGCGGCGGGCGCGACAGTGTGTGCGGGGGACGGGACCGCTGAATCGATTCCGGCCACTTTCGGAGGGTGCGGGGCGTTCATGGTGTCCGGCCTTCCGACCGGCGCTTACTGCTCAAAAGCATCGCAAACCCCCATGTCATTCTGCGCCGCTAGCAGTGTCTCCACATGTACACGCACTCGTAAGGGGATGTCCAGCATTGTCCTGCCGGGATTCCTGGTGTCCGTGGGGTGCGAGCGGCCTCCTTCCGGAACTCTTGCGAAAAAGCTAGATTGGCTTGAAACTGCCCCAGAGGACGGCTTGTTGCGGTCGACTGGGGGTGCTTCACGGAGCGTCACAGCGGTCGTGATGGGTACGTACTCGGAGAAGGCCGGGGGTGGTTGGGGGCCACCCGGAACCTGGCGACGGACCCGGGCGTCCTATCCACCGACGACCGTGCCCCATCCTCCCGTGGCGGAGGCGGAGAGAAATACGCGGAACGGCAAACGCCAGACTTCGCCACCCCCGCGCCACGCCCATGCTTTTGCCAGACGCAGTGTGGACGGAACCGTCACGGACGCAGTCAGTGCTCGACCCACAGGGGTTTCCCCTGCCCTTGGCAGTGGTGTTCCCCGGCAGGGTGTCGCTCGGGGGAGCGCGCCCTGGTGTGGGGGTCGTCCCGCGGCACGGATGTGATGCGCCAACCAAGCTACGCACAGCGAATGCTCGACACATGGTGTGAGTGACCACGGTGTTGCCAGGCGTGCAACGGAAAGGAACGAGCGCTCATGCGCGAGATCCTCGGAAGGCGACGCAGGCTCTTGTCCCGGCACGACGACGGGCGGCCTGAGCTGATCGGCGCGGCCCTGACCTACGCGACGCAATGGCAGTGGCCCGTCCTCCCGGGCGTGGCGGCGGACCCGCAGGCGCGGACCCGCTGCGGCTGCCCCGATCCCGAGTGCACGGTGCCGGGCGCGCATCCCTTCGACCCCGGTCTCCTCGCGGCCACCACCGACGCGCGCATGGTGCGCTGGTGGTGGAGCAACCGGCCTTCCGCGCCGATCGTCCTGGCCACCGGCGGCGGCGCCCCGTGCGCGGTCTCGCTGCCCGCCCTGCCGGCCGCCCATGCTCTCGCCGCCCTCGACCGCGCCGGCCTGCGGGTCGGCCCGGTCGTCGCCTCGCCCGCCCGCTGGTCGCTGCTGGTGCGGCCCTACTCCATGGAGCAGCTGGGCGAGCTCCTCTACGCCAAGGACTTCGTCCCCGGATCCCTGCGTTTCCACGGCGACGGCGGCTATCTCGCGCTGCCGCCGTCCGAGACCGGAGGCGGCGCCGTCCGCTGGGAGCGGGCACCGCTGCCCGGCTCCGCCTCGCCCTGGGTGCCCGACGTGGAGGCCGTGGTGGACGCGGCCGTCGACGCCCTCACTCGTACGGGTGTGAGCGCGCCCGAGTTGTAGGGGTCTCCGGCGCGCACGGAGGGTCTGTCCGTCCTTCGTCGTTATCGTCCGGACCATGCCGCTTCATGCAGGGGAGCACCGTGCCGCCGCGCCGCGCCGCGACGGCCTGCACCGCGCCGGGCCGCGCCGCGGGGGGCCGGACCGCCGGCGCGTCCGTCTGTACGGCCTCGCCGGCGTCGTGGTCTGCGCGGTGGTGCTGCCGTTCGCCGTGGCGTCCGCGGGGCCGCCGCCCGAGCCCGGGCCGGACACCCCCGCGACCGTCCGGCTCCTCTCGCAGGGCGGTGACTCCAAGACGTCCGACGGCGCCGCCGGCGCCGCCGCGCCGAGTGGGGCCGCCTCTCCCCGTTCGCCGCTGCCGCCCGGTCCGGCCACGGCCGTGCGCTGCGGGCCCGAACTCACCTCGCCCGAAGGCGTCGAGGCGCAGACCTGCGTCCTGGCCCAGGGGCCGGAGACCTGGGCGCGGACCTACTACCGCAACGCCACCGGTGACCGGCTCGAAGCCGTGCTGAGCCTCATGGGGCCCGACGGGCGCAGCCTGCGGATGCGGTGCGCCGTGAACGCCGAGGACGCGCCGGGCACCTGCGAGACACCCCGGGAACGCACTCGGGGCGGATTGGCCGGATACACCGCGGTCGCGGAGTTCGCGAGCCGGGCCGGGTACGGGCCACTGCTGCTGCGCACCGGCAGCAACAGGGACACTGGACGCGACGCGGAGAGCCAGGATGACGCGGGCGCCGGGAGTAAGGGAAGCAACGCCTTCGTCGGCAACCCCGACCGCGGGAGAAGCAACTCACCTGCGGGAACGGGGAGTTGAGCGCCGGTCGCGGTGCGTGCGCGACCCGGGACATGGAAAGACCCGGTTGCTGGCGACGGGGGATGCACCAGCAACCGGGCTACTCGAACGGTAACAAGAGATCGGCTGTTAGCAAATTCGATCTCCTGTTTTCCGGTCACCGACTGGCTTGTCCGCGCCGTGAGTTGTGACCGGAGTCACCCACTCCACGGCGGGCGCTCCGGCTGACCGGTCGGTCAGCCGGGCCGGCCCGTGCGCTGCGCGTCAGCTGAGGGTCACCTGCCGGTTGGTCAAGCCGCCGCGCGCCCGGCGCTCGTCGTGGGTGAGCGGAGCGTCCGCGGCCAGGGCCTCGGCGAGCCGCTCACCGAACTCGGCGGCGGGCTTCTCGATGTCCTGCGCGGTGACCTCGCTCGGCAGGTCCCACACCGGCACGGTGAGCCCGTGGGCGCGGAAGGAGCCGACGAGGCGGGTGCCCTCGCCGAGCGACGACCGGCCGGCCGCGTGCAGCCGCGCGAGAGCGTCCAGAAGCCGCTCCTCCTCGTGCGGCATGACCCAGCGCAGGTGGTTCTTGTCCGGCGTCTCGCACCAGTACGCGGCGTCCACGCTCTGCAGCCGGACGGTGGGGATGGCCGCGGCATTGGCCCGCTCCAGGGAGGCGGTCACCTCCGGCGTGGCGTTCTCCGGGTCCGGCACCCAGAACTCGAAGCCCGTGTGCACCTCCGGCTCGAACGCACCCTCGGGTGCGAGCAGGTCCTGCAGCCGGGGACCCTCGGCCGGCGCGCGGCGGCCCTGCACCGGGGTGCCCGGCGCGGCCTCCAGCGCCTGCTGGAGGGTGTCGGCGAGGTCGCGGCTGATGTCGCCGGAAGCCGTGTCGTTCTGCAGGCCGAGCAGGACCGAGCCGTCGTCGCGGCGCAGGGCCGGCCAGGCCATCGGGAGCACCGTGGCCAGGGTGACGGAGGGGACGCCCTCGGGCAGGCCGTCCCGCAGGGTCAGCTCCACCGTGGCCGCCGGGACCAGCTCCCGCAGGGCCACCCAGTCGCACTCGCCGGGCAGCCCCTCGAAGGGGCGGTGCACCAGCGCGGTCGTGGCCTGCGCGGCCGCTCGGCCGTGGCACGCCTTGTAGCGGCGGCCGCTGCCGCAGGGGCAGGGTTCGCGGGCACCGACGACCGGGATCTCTCCGGCGGTGGCCTGTGGGCGCTTGGCCTTCGTCTGGGGTCGCTTCTTGGCCATCGTGGGTGTCTCCCGGTGGGCGGCTCATCTCGTACGGCGCGAGCCTAGCCGTTCGTGCGGGGACCGACGGGAACCTGTGGACAACGGGGCGTCTGTGGACAGGGGGTGGGAGGGGGTGGGGTGGGCCTGGATGGGTCCGGATGGCCCTGGGTGGGAATCGCGACGGGCGGCTGCGCGAAGCCCGGGGCCCCTGCGAGGCCCGACGACGGGAGTCGGCCCGGCCCGCGTCCCGGTCGCCGCCTCTGCGCCCACCATCTCCGAGCCCCCGGGCTTCCGCGCCACCGTGCCTCGCAGGGGCGAGAGGCACCGTGCCGAAGTCGGCGGGGTCAGCGCCGGCGGGGTCAGCCCGCCTCTTCGACGGCGTCCGCGAAGTCCAGGCCGGGGATCTCCGACACCGCCGGTGCCGCGATCCGGGTGGCGAAGTCGTCGCGCCGATGTCCGGCGTCCGGGTCGTGCACGTCGTCGTGGACGACGACCCAGACCGTGACCTCGCCGCGCGCGTCGTCCCGTACGCCCCAGTCGTCGGCGAGCGCGGTGATGATGTTCAGCCCGCGGCCGCCGTGCGCGGTGACCGAGGGGGTCGCCGGCGTCGGACGGGTCGGACCGCCGCCGTCCGTGACCTCCACGACCAGCCGGCCGCGCGGATCCACCTGCCAAGCGGCGCGCACGTCGCCGTCGCCGGCGAGGGCGTCGCCCAGCGGACGGCCGTGCTTGCACGCATTGCTCAAGAGTTCGGAAAGGACCAGTACGGCGTCGTCGATGACCGGTTCCGCCACACCGTCGCTGCGCAGTTGCTCGCGCATCCGGTGCCTTGCTCTCCCCACGCCCGCAGGGCCATGGGGAACGGCCATGCTCGACGACGTGGGCACTTCCTGTGCCACCACCAACGCCACCCCCGAGACCTCCTTCGCCCCACGCCACGGTGTGGATGCCCCTCTGGCCTGAACCGGAAACCGGCCCGTCCCCGCCCAGTGACGCATTCGACACGGTCGAACACGCACCGAACGCGCCGGAGCACTCCCTGTAATCACATGGCTGGATTTCGTCGGTGTGGCCGAGACCGGAGAATGCGGCAGACGGGCCGCCCGGTCAAGGCCTGTGGACGAATCGGTGCCCGATCAGCGCCCGAGGTGGTCCAGTACCGCGCGCGGCCGGTTGGTGATGATGGCGTCGACGCCCAGGTCAGCGCAGAGATCCACGTCGTCGGTGTCGTTCACGGTCCAGACGTGCACCTGGTGGCCGGCTCGCTTCAGGCGCTCGATGTAGGCGGGGTGGTTGCGCACGATCCGGATCGAGGGGCCCGCGATCCGGACACCCGCGGGCAGCCGCCCGTCGCGCAGCCTGGGTGAGACGAACTGCATCAGATAGACCGTCGGCAGCGTCGGCGAGGCGGCCCGCACCCGGTGCAGCGAACGGGCCGAGAAGCTCATCACGCGCACCGGGGAATCCGCGGCCGAGGCCGGGGAGTCGAGTCCGAACCGCTTCAGGAGCAGCAGCAGCCGCTCCTCCACCTGACCCGCCCACCGCGTGGGGTGCTTGGTCTCGATCGCCAGCTCAACCCGCCGTCCGGCGTCGGCCACCAGTTGGAGCAGCCGCTCCAGAGTCAGGACGGAGGTGTCCTCCCGGTCCTCGGGCCGGTGCTCCCAGTCCGGCTGCTCGTCGCGCGTGCGCCAGAACTCGCGGGTCCGGCGGGCCCCGAAGTCCAGCTCGGCCAGATCGGCGAGCTCCAGCGCGGACACCGCGCCCCGGCCGTTCGACGTACGGTTGACGCGCCAGTCGTGAACACAGACGAGATGACCGTCCGCCGTCAGGCGCACATCGCACTCGAGGGCGTCCGCCCCGTGCTCGATCGCCTTCCGGTAGGCGGCCAGGGTGTGCTCGGGGGCCTCCTCGGAGGCTCCACGGTGGGCGACGACCTGAATCCGGTGCTGGCGTGCGTGGGTCACCGCGTCATGGTGCCACCGCGGGCGGGTAGACGTGCCATCGGGTCGAATCGACAACGCGTCCGTTTAGTCTTGAATGCCCCATGTAAGGGACGGTCCAGGACGCACAGCAACCGCTTATGGTGCTCTGACGGCCCGTGGGAAAAGCTGATGGCATACAAAAAGGCCAGCACATCCGCATCGCGCCGACCGTGGACCACCGCGTGAGCGTGGCTGAGCGCGACCAGGGTGACCGACACACTGCCGTGGAACTAGGAGAGAAGCTGTGAGCACCGAGAACGAGGGCACCGCGGTACCCCCGGCCCCGTCCGCACCCCCCGTGCCGGTGGACGCTCCCGCTGCCTCCGCCCAGCCCCCTGCCCCGCAGCAGGCCTCGGCTCCCCCTCCCCAGGACCCGGCCGCCACTCCCCAGGCACCGCCCGCCGCCCCGCCCGCCCAGGCACCGGCCGCGGCAGCGCCCCAGGGCCACACGCCGCCCGACGCCTCCTGGCCCCCGCCCCCGCCGCCCGGCACCCCCTCGTACGGAGGCGGCGGCGACGGTGGCCACGCCGGGCACGGCGGTCACGGCGGGCATGGCTTCGGCCAAGGCTCGGGCGACGGTACGGGAGGCGGCGGCTGGGGAGCCTCGTACCAGCAGCCCCCCGCGCCCAAGCCGGGCCGCGGCCGAGGCGGCGTGCTCGCCGGAATCCTGGTCGCGGCGCTGGTCGCGGGCGGTCTGGGCGGCGGCCTCGGCTACACCCTGGCCAAGAACAACGACGACAGCGGCTCCACGACCGTCTCCGCGTCCGACACCGGCGGCTCCGTCAAGCGCGAGGCGGGCACGGTGGCCGGTGTGTCCAACAAGGCGCTCCCCAGCACGGTCACCATCCAGGCCGAGGGAAGCAACGGTGAGGGCGGCACCGGCACCGGCTTCGTCTTCGACAAGCAGGGTCACATCGTCACCAACAACCACGTGGTGGCGGAGGCGGTCGACGGGGGCAAGCTCAGCGCGACCTTCCCCGACGGCAAGAAGTACGACGCGAAGGTCGTCGGCAACGCGCAGGGTTACGACGTCGCGGTCATCAAGCTGGAGAACGCCCCGTCCGACCTGAACCCGCTCCCCCTCGGCGACTCCGACAAGGTGGCCGTCGGCGACTCGACGATCGCCATCGGCGCCCCCTTCGGCCTGTCCAACACGGTGACCACGGGCATCATCAGCGCCAAGAACCGCCCCGTGGCCTCCAGCGACGGCGGCGCGGACAGCAAGGCGTCCTACATGAGCGCCCTCCAGACCGACGCGTCGATCAACCCGGGCAACTCCGGCGGCCCGCTGCTGGACGCCCAGGGCAACGTCATCGGGATCAACTCCGCGATCCAGTCCACGAGCAACGGCGGCTTCGGCACCGGCCAGGCCGGCTCCATCGGCCTGGGCTTCGCGATCCCGGTCAACCAGGCGAAGTTCGTCGCCCAGCAGCTGATCAAGACCGGCAAGCCGGTCTACGCGAAGATCGGCGCCTCGGTCTCCCTGGAGGAGACGACGAACGGCGCGAAGCTCACCGAGCAGGGCGTGGGCGGCTCCGACCCCGTCGAGGCGGGCGGCCCCGCGGCCGACGCGGGCCTCAAGCCCGGTGACGTCATCACCAAGCTCGACGACCGGGTGATCGACAGCGGCCCGACCCTGATCGGCGAGATCTGGACCCACAAGCCCGGCGACGAGGTCACGGTCACGTACGAGCGCGGCGGTAAGCAGCAGACCACCGAACTCACCCTCGGCTCCAAGCTGGGCGACGACTGACCCACACCCCCGGACCGACCCGCTACCCTGGTCCCGCGCCACGATCACGACCGGCGCGGGGTGGGTTGCCCGAGCGGCCTAAGGGAACGGTCTTGAAAACCGTCGTGGCAGCGATGTCACCGTGGGTTCAAATCCCACACCCACCGCAGTGATACGGCCCCTGACCAGGCACGGCGGTCAGGGGCCGTTGGCGTGTGCGCTGCCCGGCCGAGCGCCGCCGGTGCCCGCGAGATCCCGGCCGATCGGGCGCAGCCGGGGCATGTCGTGACGGCTGCCGTCCGTGAAGCGAGCCATGTACGGATGGGTGTCTATTCGACTCCTCCGAATCCTTGCCCACGCGTGATTTGGCCCCTGCGACGCTTCCGCGGCTGCGGTCAGAGCTGATTGTCGGGCGGAAAGCCGTGGCGCGCCTGGAACGACTGCACCATCTCCGTGAGTGCGGCGTCCGTCTGCTCGTACCAGCAGCGGACCCACTCGGCCCGAAGCCGTTCATCAGCCACGATCGACCTCTTCGCACGCTCGGGCTCGCGGCCCGCACTCCGCGAGTCCGGAAGAACGTACAGCGGCGTTCACGCGGATCCGGCGGCCACTGAGGGGTCTTGGCGTGTTCCTCACGGTCGCACCTCGTGGTCCCGGGCCAGGCTGAGCCAGTCCAGGTCCCGTAACGCCTGGGTCGTGTCGTGGGGGTTCGGGATGTGCGGGGTGGGCTGGAACCAGAGGACGGTGAGGGTGGAGTGGTAGAGGAGGGGGTCGTTGGTGGGGTTCAGGGGTGGGGAGGAGAGGCGGGCCACGCAGGCGATTCGGGGGAGGAGCTCGACGGGGCCGTGGGGGCCCGCGTAGTGGTCGGGGTACTCGCGGGGTGGGGGGATCAGGTGTACCGGTGTGGTGGGGGACATGCGCTCGGCGGTGTGGAGGAGGGTCCTGATGCGCAGGTCGTTGACGGGGCGGCACGGGTAGGCGTCCAGCAGGGTGCCGTAGGTCGGGGTGAGGTGCAGTTCGGCCAGGTCGACGGTGCGGCCGGAGGACAGGGCGACCCGGGTCAGTGACGTGGTCGGCACTTTGGGGCGGTTGTGCATGGGGGTCTTTCGGTTCTTGTGCCGAGTGGGTCAGGGGCGGTGGCCGGTCATGCGGGCCGCCGAGGCGATGGTCGTGCGGGCCTCGCGTTCCGTCAGGCCGGTGGCCTGTGCGGCTTCCAGGAGGGGGCGGAGGAGGGCCGGGCCGATGCCGTTCTCGTAGGCGCGGCAGGCCGCCCAGAAGAGGCGGGTGTTGCGCTGGCCCTCGTGCGCGGCGAGGACGAAGTGGATGAGGCCCCGGCCGTCGGGGGTGGCGGGTGTGCCGGGAGTGGGGTGGGGGCGGGGTGGGGGGAGTAGGAGGCGGAGCAGGGTGGGTGGGCAGGGGGCGGGGGGCAGGTGGGACGTGCCGGGGGCGGTGGTGTAGACGCCGTGGCGGGTGCGGGAGCCGGGGCCGACCAGGTAGCCGCCCGCGCCTCGGATGTCGATGCCCGGAGCGAGGCGGCCGGCGGAGTTGGGGACCACGGCGTCGGGCGGGCCGGTGAGCCAGAGGTGGCGGCCGCCGCTGGGGGTCAGGACGACGACCGTGGGCGGGATCGTGAACAGGTGGCGCAGGGCCAGTTCGCGCAGGGCGGCCGAGGAGTCCGTCTCCGACTTCGTGTCCAGGTCGACGCCGACGAGGTGGTGCGGGGGCAGGCCGCAGGCGATGCCGTAGCCCGTGGCCCAGGGGGCGGCGGCGAAGAGCTCGCGGATGCGGGCCGGGTCGGTGGAGGCGTCGTGGACACCGTGACCGAAGCGGCCGCACTCGCCGTGGCAGGAGAGCGGTTCCGCCGGTGGGCCGGCGCGGTGCGGGGAGCGCAGGGCCGGGAGCTTCGTCCGGGACAGGGGGATGACCGCCAGTCCGCGTTCCGCGGCGGACAGGGCGTGTGCGAGGGCCAGCGTCGTGGCCTGCCGGTCGGTGGTGGCCATGGATCCATGTTCGTACGTATGTTCGAGAAAGGGAAGGGTGAGGGAGGGTGACGCGCCGGGGAAGGGGGTGGAGTTCGCGGATGTGGCGGAACGCTTCAGCTGTTGTCGGGCTTGGGGTGGGAGTGTCCGTGCCGCCCCGGGGTGAGCGGTGAAGACGGTCAAAGGGGTTTATCGACTTGTCCTCACGCTTGAGGGCGAATCGGGGCTTCCGGGGTGGTTCGTCGGGGATTCGGTGGGCAACTCTGATCACGCGACGTCGTGCACAACGTCGGGGTGGTCGGCCAACTGCCTTGGCAACAGCCGCAGTTCAGAGTGCTTCACGCAGCTTCACGCAGGCTCACGCAGCTTCAGTCCTGGAGGAACAAACATGGCAAGCATCCGTACCGCCCGTGTCGTCGCCGCCGTCGCCGCCCTTCCGCTCGCAGCCGCGCTCCTCGGTGGTGTGGCGGCGGCGGACAACGGTGCCTTCGCGGACGACGGATCGAGCGCGACCGCCGCCAGCGCCAACGCCGGCATCCTCGGCAGCGGTGTCGGCGGCAACAACAACGGCAACTCGTCCACCACGCAGCAGCAGGCCGTCGGCTCGGGGGCCTCGAACCAGAGCAACACCGCGCAGGTCGACGGCTCCGCGTTCACGGCGATCCAGCAGGGCAACGAGAACGTGGCCGTCACCTTCTCCCCGCTGTGGTGGTGAGCTGAGGTGCCGGCGCGGGAGCGCTGCCGCGCCGGCCCTCGATCGCTCGCGGGTGTGCTTCAAGGGGTCGCAGTGCGTCTGGGCGGTGGTGCTTCGGTGCCGCCGCCCAGGCGTTTCCCGTCGTCACCGGCCCGGGGTGGGGCCGGGCGGCCGCAGGGGCCCGGGGCCGCCCGCGGGGAAGCCCCCAAGGGGGAACCCGCAGTGTCCCTCCTCCTCTCGTCCACCTACAGGAGGTGCACCCGGCACCACCCCTACAACCTGAGGCGGACTCTGCTTCGGGACCTGCGGCCGATCCGCCGGACACCCCCTCGCTCATAGCGTGGAGCCATGACCACACCCGTCTGCACCAGCGCTTCCGAAGCCGCCACAGCCACGGCGCCAGCAAGGGCGCAGACCTTCCCGTACCCGTCGTTCTCGTCGTACGTGAAGGCACGCCAGCCGGTGCTGCTGCGTACCGCCCGGTCGCTCACCGCGAACCCGAGCGACGCGGAGGACCTGCTGCAGACCGCGCTCACCAAGACGTACGTCGCCTGGGAACGCATCGAGGACCACCGCGCCCTGGACGGCTACGTGCGCCGGGCCCTGCTGAACACCCGGACGTCGCAGTGGCGCAAGCGCAAGGTCGACGAATTCGCCTGCGACGAGCTGCCCGAGCCGGAGCCCGTGCCGGCCGGTGACGATCCGGCGGAGCGGCAGGCGCTGCACGACGCGATGTGGCGGGCGATCATGAAGCTGCCCGCCCGGCAGCGTGCGATGGTCGTCCTCAGGTACTACGAGGACCTCAGCGAGGCCCAGACGGCCGAAGTGCTCGGCGTTTCCGTGGGCACCGTGAAGTCGGCCGTCTCCCGAGCGCTCGGCAAACTCCGCGAGGACCCCGAGCTGGGGATTGTCAGGAAATGAGAGCCAACGGGGCCTTTGGGGGCGACCCCTCCGGGTGTCCCTCCGGACGTTCCTTGGGGAACCCGTACTGATCGATCACCCCGGAGTAGTGACATACCGCGCGGTATGTGCGCAGAATCAGCGCAACCCTTACCGCCGCGTAGGCAATGTCGCCCCGGGAGGACACCGTGCTGAGCACGATGCAGGACGTACCGCTGCTGATCTCGAGGATCCTGACCCACGGGTCGACGATCCACGGCAGCTCGCAGGTGACCACCTGGACCGGTGAGGACGAGCCGCACCGCCGCTCCTTCGCCGAGATCGGCGCCCGCGCCGCCCAGCTCGCGCACGCCCTGCGCGAGGACCTCGCGGTCGGCGACGACGAGCGTGTGGCGACTCTGGCCTGGAACAACGCCGAGCATGTCGAGGCATACTTCGCGATCCCCTCCATGGGCGCGGTCCTCCACACCCTCAATCTCCGCCTCCCGCCCGAGCAGCTGGCCTGGATCGTGAACCACGCCGCCGACCGCGTCGTGATCGCCAACGGTTCGCTGCTGCCGCTGCTCGCGCCGCTGCTGCCGCACCTGAAGACGGTCGAACACGTCGTCGTCACCGGCCCCGGCGACCGCTCCCTGCTGGAGGGGGCGTCGGCCCAGGTGCACGAGTACGAGGACCTGATCGCGGGGAAGCCGGTCACGTACGACTGGCCCGAGCTGGACGAGCGGGCCGCCGCCGCCATGTGCTACACCTCCGGCACCACCGGCGACCCCAAGGGCGTGGTCTACAGCCACCGCTCCATCTACCTGCACTCCATGCAGGTCAACATGGCCCAGTCGATGGGCCTGACCGACCAGGACACCTCGCTGGTCGTGGTCCCGCAGTTCCACGTCAACGCCTGGGGACTGCCGCACGCCACCTTCATGACCGGCGTGAACATGCTGATGCCGGACCGCTTCCTGCAGCCCGCCCCGCTCGCCGCGATGATCGAGGGCGAGCGGCCGACGCACGCCGCCGCCGTCCCCACCATCTGGCAGGGGCTGCTCGCGGAGCTGACCGCCAAGCCCCGCGACGTCTCCTCCCTCACGCAGGTCACCATCGGCGGCTCCGCCTGTCCCCCGTCCCTGATGGAGGCGTTCGACTCGCTCGGCATGCGGGTCTGCCACGCCTGGGGCATGACGGAGACCTCGCCGCTCGGCACCATCGCCCGGCCGCCGGCCCAGGCGATCGGCACGCCGGAGGAGTTCGCGTACCGCCTCACCCAGGGCCGTTTCCCGGCCGGCGTCGAGGCGCGGCTCACCGGTCCCGGCGGTGAGCGGCTGCCCTGGGACGGCGAGTCCGCCGGTGAGCTGGAGGTGCGCGGCAACTGGATCGCCGGGGCCTACTACAACGGGCCGGGTACCGAACCGCTGCGTCCCGACGACAAGTTCAGCGAGGACGGCTGGCTGAAGACGGGTGACGTCGGCACCATCTCCCCCGACGGCTTCCTGACCCTGACCGACCGGGCCAAGGACGTCATCAAGTCCGGCGGCGAGTGGATCTCGTCGGTCGAGCTGGAGAACGCCCTGATGTCCCACCCGGCCGTCGCCGAGGCCGCCGTGGTCGCCGTCCCGGACGACAAGTGGGGCGAGCGTCCGCTGGCCACCGTCGTCCTCAAGGAGGGCGCGAGCGTCGGCTTCGAGGAGCTGCGCGCCTTCCTCGCCGAGGACGGCAAGATCGCCAAATGGCAGCTGCCGGAGCGGTGGACGGTCATCGAGACGGTGCCGAAGACGAGCGTGGGCAAGTTCGACAAGAAGGTGCTGCGCAGGCAGTACGCCGAGGGTGGGCTGGACGTCACGCGGCTCTGACCGTAAGGCCGATGCCGGGCGACCCCGAGGGCGACCCCGAGGGCGACACCGGGGCCACCCCGAGAGCGACCCCGAGGGCGACCCCGGCGCCCACCGCCCGGCATCGGGGTCGCCACCCGTGCGGCGCCCGGCCCCCGCACTCACCTCCCCCGCACGACCGTCCCCATCCACCCCACCACCAGCCCCGCCCCCGCCACCGCGCAGACGCCGCCCCAGCCCCACTGGCCGAAGGCCGGTCCCGCCAGGGCCGAGGACAGGGCGCCGCCCGCGAAGCCGGAGACGACGTACGCCGTGTTGGCGGTGGCCGGGGCGGACGTGGTGGTCAGGGCGATGGTCTGGTTGGCGACGTGGGAGGCGACCAGCGCGGCGTGCACCAGGACCGCCGCCGCGCACAGGGCCGCCATCACCTGCCCGCCCAGCCAGAACAGCGGCACGGACACGGCGGCGACCAGATACGCGGACCGCACGACCTTCGCGGCGCCGAACCGGTCGACCAGGCCGCCCGCGAGCGGCGCGACCACGCTCGCCGCCAGCCCGAACAGGCCGAACAGCCCGGCCGCGGCGGTCGTCATGCCGTAGCCGTCGCCCCCCGCCAGGAGCAGCGCCAGGGAGGTCCACAGGGCGCTCCACGCGCCGTACATCCCCGCCTGGCGCACGCACGCGCGCCACAGGTCGGGCGAGTGGCGCAGTACGCCGGGCAGCGCGGCCAGGCCCGCGAACAGCGAGCCCTGCCGGCGCCGCCGCTCGGCCGGAAGTATGTACGCGGTCGCCAGGCCCAGGACCGCGGTCAGGACGGCGGCTCCCACGAACACCGCACGCCAGCCGAAGGCCTGCCCCGCCAGCCCGCCGAGCACGCGGGCCGCCACCACGCCGGTGAACAGGCCCGCGATGACGGCCGCGACATGACGGGCCCGGCGGTCGGCGGGGGCGCGTTCGGCGACCAGCGGGACCAGGAGCTGCGGGACGACGGTCGCGGCCGAGGCGACCAGGACGGCGGCCGCCAGCGCGCCGGTCCCGGCCGAGGCGGCGGCGGCCAGCAGGGCGGCGGTCGCGACCAGCGCGAGGACGGCGACCAGGCGGCGCCGGTTCACGCTGTCCCCGAGCGGGGCGAAGAAGAGCAGGCCGGCCGCGTACCCGAGCTGGGCGACGGAGGCGAGCCACGCCACCCCCGAGGGCGTCGAGCCCATGTCGTGGGCGATGAGGGGGAGCAGGGGCGCCGCCAGGTAGATGTTGGCGGCCGTCACGGCGGTGCAGAGGGCGATCAGGGGGAGGAAGAGCCGGGACGCGGCACCGACGGGCCGGGGCGGCGGCTCGGTCTCGGCGGACGCGGAGGCGGACGCGGAGGCGGGCACGGAGGCGGCCGCGGCTTCCACCGGTGCTGCGGCTCGGGACGGCGATGACGGCATGAGCGGAGCGACTCCTTCGAGCGCACACTAATAACCAACTGGTTGGTTGGACTGACGCGGCCGAGTCTGCGCCCGTCCCAGGGCCCCTGTCAACCAAATAGTTGGTTACCTGCTTCCCTCCGCATACCCTGTCCCCCATGGGAGCAAGGGACCCCGAGGCCACCAAGGCCCGGATCTTCGCGGCGGCGGTGGCCGAGTTCGCCCGGCACGGCATCGCCGGCGCGCGCATCGACCGCATCGCGGCCGAGGCCAAGGCGAACAAGCAGCTGATCTACGCCTACTACGGCAACAAGAACGAGCTGTTCGCGTCCGTCCTCGAGAAGAAGATGCTCGACCTGGCGGTCTCGGTCCCCGTCGACCCCGACGACATCGAGGGCTGGATCGACCGCCTGCTCGACTACCACACCGCCCACCCCGAGCTGCTGCGTCTGCTCTTCTGGGAGGGCATGGAGTACGGCACGGCCGAGCTGCCCCACGAGGCCGAACGCCAGGCCCACTACGCCCGCAAGGTCGCCGCCGTACGGGACGGCCAGGAACGCGGCGTGGTCACCGACGCCATCCCGGCGCCCGATCTCCTCTTCCTGCTGGTCGCGATGGCCAACTGGGCGATCGTCGTGCCCCAGATGAAGCGCATCCTGGTCGGCGGCGCGGACACCGACGCCGACCGCCTGCGCGCGTCGATCAAGGAGGCGGCGCGCCGGATCGTCGACCGGTAGCGCCCGGGCACCGCGGCGTCAGTTGGTCCCGATCCGCGAGAGCAGCTCGACGATCCGGCCCTGCACCTCGCCGCTGGTGGACCGCTCCGCCAGGAACAGCACCGTCTCGCCCGACGCCAGTCGCGGCAGGTCGGCCTGGTCGACGGCGGCGGTGTAGACGACCAGCGGGGTGCGGTTGAGCTGCCCGTTCGCGCGCAGCCAGCCGACGATCCCGGCGGAGCCCTCCTGACGCCGCTGCACCTGCATCAGGTCCATCACGACCAGGTTGGGCCGGAACTGCCCCGCCAGCGCCACCGCGTCGGCGTCGCTCGCCGCGCGCGCCACCTGCATCCCGCGCCGCTCCAGCGTCGAGGTCAGCGCCAGCGCGATCTCCGCGTGCTCCTCGATCAGCAGCACGCGCGGCGGGTGCTGCTCGGTGTCCCGGGGTGCGAGCGCCTTCAGCAGTACGGCCGGATCGGCGCCGTAGGCGGCGTCCCGCGAGGCCTGTCCGAGGCCGGCCGTGACCAGCACCGGCACCTCGGCGGCCACCGCCGCCTGCCGCAGCGACTGGAGCGCGGTGCGGGTGATCGGCCCGGTCAGCGGGTCCACGAACAGCGCGGCCGGGAACGCCGCGATCTGCGCGTCGACCTCCTCGCGCGAGTGCACGATCACCGGCCGGTAGCCGCGGTCGCTGAGCGCCTGCTGCGTGGAGACGTCCGGTGCCGGCCACACCAGCAGACGGCGCGGGTTGTCCAGCGGCTCCGGCGGCAGTTCGTCGTCCATCGGCTGGGGACGCGGCGAGTCCGCCACCTCCACGGCTCCGCCGGGCCCGTCCAGCGGCTCGGGTCCCTCGGCGGCGTCCTTGTCCGGCGCTCCTATGGCGTACGACCGTCCGGCACCCTCGGTGACCGGCGCGAGCCGCTGCTGTCCGCCGCCCAGCGAGGTCTGTTCCTGCCCTGGCGCCGGGGGCTGCGGCTGGGGCTGCTGCTTCGGCTGCGTGGTGGCGGTCGGCTGCTCGGTCGCCGGGTGCGGGCGCGCCGCCTGGTCCGTGCGCGGGTCGGGCGGCGTACCCAGCTTGCGGCGCCGACCCGGCTGCTGCGGCGCGGGGGCGGCCGCCGGCTGCTGCACCTGGACCGCCTGCCGGTTGAACGGCACACCCTGGCCCAGCGTCCGGACGCTGATCGACCGTCCCTGGGTCGAGTTCGGGTCCACGGGCGCCGACGTCTCGGCGGGCAGGGGCTGCGCCGCGCGGGGTGCGGGCGCGTTCTCGGGCGGCAGCGGCGTGCCCTGGCTCGGCGTGGAGCCGGGGACGCCCTGCGGGGGCGTCGGAGTGGTGCCGTCGGCCGGCACCGGGGCGCCCTCGGGCTGGGGCGCGGCGGTCGCGGGCCAGGGCTGCGGGGCGTCGGGTGCGGACGGGGCGTCGGGTACGCCCCGACCCGCGGGGTGCTGCGGCGGCACCGGGGCGTCCGGCACGGGCGGAGGGGCCTGCTCCGGGCCACCCTGCGCCGGCACCGGTGCCGCTTCGTCGGCGGGACGGGCGGCCCCGGCCCGACGGCGCCGCCCGGTGGGTGCGTCGGCCGGGTGCGGCTGGGGCGGCGTGTGGTCCTCGGCCTGGTCGGGCGGTGCGGCGTCGTGGCGGCCCTCGTCGAGCGGGGCGTCACCGGGGGCGGCCGGACCGGGCACCTGAGTCTGTGTCTGTGCCTGCGCGGTGGCCTGTGCCTGTGCCTGCGCCTGGGGAGCCTGGGCGTGCTCCGTGACCCGGCCCTGGGCCGGGACCTGCCCGACGTGACCGGCCGCCGGAGCGCCCTGCGCCGGGCCCTGCACCGGCCCCTGCCCCGTCGCCGCGTCGCCGTCGGCCGGCCGGTCCGCGTCGGCGGGCGGCAGGGCGAACACCTGACGCGGCGCCGCCTCCTGGGCGGCGGCCCGCTCGTTCGCGGAGGCCAGGGCACGCCGTCGGCGGCCGGTCGGCCGGTCGGCGTCCGCCGGGTCCGACTCGCCGGCCTGCGCGGGCAGCGCCGGGGGCAGCGCCTGCCGCTCACCGCCGTCCTGCCGGGTACGTCCTCCCGCGGGCGCGGGCACGCCCTGCGGCGGTACGGTCCCGCCCAGACCGGTGTTGGAGGCCGCGGCCCCGCCCCGGTCACCGGCCATGACGACGGCGCCCTCGGACACCCCCGCCTGCGTTCCCGGCGGCAACTCGGCGACGTCGGTGCCCACGGCCTCGGCGGGCCGCCCGCGCCGACGCCCGGTACCGCCGGACCCGGACCCGTCTCCCGCCGCCGCCTGTGCGGGCACCGGAAGGGGGGCCGAGGACGGGGCGCCCGGCGCCTGGGCGACGTTCCCCTGTGCGACCTGCTCCCGCTCGGCCTGTTCCGGCCCGGTCTGCTCCTGCGTCTGAGCCGCGCGCCGCCTGCGCCGCCCGGTCGGTGCGGTGCCCTCGCCCTCGGGCCCGCCCGGCTCCTCGCCGCCCGCGACCTCGCTCTCCAGGAACGCGTCCACGGAGGACGCCGCCCGCCGAGCGCGCCGCCGCCCGCCCCCGGCAGCCGGCTCGCGAACGGCGAGCGCGTTGTCCGCACCCGCGCCACCCTCGCCCCCGCCGCCCTGCGCCGGAATCCGTGCCGCCGCCGGATCCGCGGCCGGCGCCTGGGGCGCCACGGCCCCGGCCCCGCCTCCGATCGGCACCTCCAGCACGTACGCGCTGCCGCTCATGCCCGGCATCTCGTGCGTCTGGAGCACGCCGCCGTGCGCCCGCACGATCCCGCGCACGATCGGCTCGTGCACCGGGTCTCCCCCGGCGTACGGCCCGCGCACCTCGATGCGGACGACCGCGCCGCGCTGCGCCGCCGCGACCACGACGGTGTTGTCCAGGTAGCCGCCCGTCGCCGACACGGGCGAGTTGCCGGTGGCGTCGACACCCGCGACGTCCGCGACGAGGTGGGCCAGCGCGGTGGCCAGCAGCCGGACGTCGACCTCGGCCTCGATGGGCGGCGCGTGCACGGCGAACTGCACCCGCCCGGGACCGATCAGCTCCACGGCCCCGTCGACACCGGCGGCGACGACGGCGTCGAGCATCACCTTCGTACGGGCGACCTGCTCGCTGCCGACGTCGAGGCGCTGGTAGCCGAGGACGTTGTCGATGAGCGTGGTGATGCGGGAGTAACCGGCCGACAGGTGGTGCAGCACCTGGTTGGCCTCGGGCCACAGCTGCCCGGCGTCGTCCGAGGCCAGCGCTGCCAGTTCCCGGCGCAGTTCGTCCAGCGGCCCGCGCAGGGAGCCGCCGAGGAGGGTGAGCAACTGCTCGTGCCGGGCGGCGATCGCCTCGTACCGGTCCTTCTCCCGCTCGCCGAGCGCGGCGTAGCGGTCGGCGTCCGCGGCGATCTCCTCCGCGTGCTTCTCGCGCAGCTCCTCCAGCTCGGCCTCGTGCTGCCGGCGCAGCGCGGTCAGCTCGGCGGCGTGCTCCTCGGCGAGCCGCTCCAGTTCCTCGGCGTGCCGCTGCTCCGCCTCCTCGTGCTCCTTGGCCAGCGTCTCGTGGGGGCGGCGGTCGGTGAAGGTCATCACGGCGCCGACGAGCTGGTCGCCGTCCCGTACGGGCGCCGTCGTCAGGTCGACGGACACCTGGTCGCCGTTCTTGGCGAACAGCACCTGCCCGCGCACCCGGTGCTTGCGCCCGGAGCGCAGGGTGTCGGCGAGCGGGGACTCGTCGTACGGGAAGGGCGAGCCGTCGGCCCGCGAGTGCAGGACGAGGGTGTGCAGCTCACGGCCGCCGAGTTCGCCGGCCCGGTAGCCCAGTATCTGGGCGGCGGCCGGGTTGACGAGGACGATCCGCCCGTCGGTGTCGGTGCCCACGACGCCCTCGGAGGCGGCCCGCAGGATCATCTCGGTCTGGCGCTGCGAACGGGCCAGCTCGGCCTCGGTGTCGACGGTGCCGGAGAGGTCGCGGACGACGAGCATCAGCAGTTCGTCGCCGGTGTAGCCGTAGGTGTCGTAGGCCTGCTGGCCGGTCTCCAGGTTGGCGCTGGTGACCTCGACGGGGAACTCGGCGCCGTCGGTGCGCCGGGCGATCATCCGGGTCGGCTTGGTCCGCGCCCGCGGGTCGACGTGGTCGGGCCGCCGCATGGAGCCGGGGATCAGCCGCGAGTCGAACTGCGGGAGCAGGTCCAGCAGTCCGCGGCCCACCAGCGCGGTGCCCGGAGTCTCGAATGCCTCCAGCGCGATGGTGTTCGCGTTGACCACGGTGCCGTTGGCGTTGACCAGTACCAACGCGTCGGGCAGCGCGTCCAGTATGGCTGCGAGGCGAGCAGTGCCTCGGGATGGCCTGCTGCTCACGAGACGCTTCCCTCCTGTTACCGCACTTGCCGACCGCCTGGGCCATCTTGCCAACCGGCCCCCAGGGTGTCACGCGAGGGAGTCTAAGGGTTGGGCCCCGGCGGGCGGCGTGGGATGCGACGGAGGTCGCACGAGGAAGTGACGTAGAACGTGTGAGCGGTGACCGTCGGGCGGGCGCCCGCGACGGCGCTCCGCGCCCCTTACGACCGTCCCGCCGCCCCCGCCTCGGGCAGCAGCGGCACCATGCGGTTCCAGCGGGAGATCTCGCAGCCGTCGCGCCGGTCGTACGTCACGTCGACGGGGCGTCCGGCCCAGATGCCGGTGACGTGCGCGGTGGCCGGGCCGCCGTACTGCATGGTGCAGAGGCTGCCCTGCGGGACCGGGGCGAAGGTGTCCTGGCCCCAGCGGGTGTCGCGCTCGGCCACGGCACAGGCGCCCGCCGGGTCGGGGTGGCTGCCGCCGGCCGGGTGGCAGTACAGCTCGAACGTCCCGTCGGCGGCCGGACCGGCGTTCCGCACGGTGACGGTCAGGTGGTCACCGTGCGGGACAGCGGCGCCGGCGCCGGCATCGGTGCCGACGGCCGCGGCCGGGTGGGCGGCGGAGAGGGAGGCGAGGGACGCGAAGGACAGGGCGGCGGCGCCGAGGAGGCGGGCGGCGGGGATGCGGGAGACCTGGAACATGCCCTGCCCAACGCGCGGGCGCGCCGGACGTTGCGCGGCGGCCCGCCGACCGTGTCGTAAGGGCTTTGCCCTGCGGCCCGCCCGCCTAGTACCGTGGGGGTCGATTGGTGACAGCGCGCTCAACTGTGTCATCATCGGCACGCGCCACTCGCGCTCGCCCGCGAGATGGTGATGTTGTCTGGAGGCGTCGCCTAGTCCGGTCTATGGCGCCGCACTGCTAATGCGGTTTGGGTCTTAAAGCCCATCGAGGGTTCAAATCCCTCCGCCTCCGCACCGATCACCGAAGCCCCGGCCCTCTAGGCCGGGGCTTCGCTGTCGTCCGGGGTCGCACACCCCGCCCTGAAGGCCGTTTTCGCAGCTCACAACGGGTGCGGCCAATGGATTTCACATGGCGGCGGCAGTCATGTAATGTTCTTCCTGTCGCCGCGAGCGGGCCGGAAGGGCCGGGAGCGGCGGTAAAACTGAAGAACACAAGCACTCGTAGCTTAACGGATAGAGCATCTGACTACGGATCAGAAGGTTGCAGGTTCGAATCCTGCCGAGTGCACATCTTTCGAAGGCCCGTCGAATCGCCGACGGGCCTTCGGTGTTTTCCGGTCGGCGTGATCGTCTTTCGCAAGTGTGTCTAGGGTGTGCGCATGTTGCGAGGACGCATCTTCTTCATATCCGACCGGCCGAGCCTCGACGGAGGCACCCGGTGAACAAGCCGCTGAGGGCCGTGGCGATCTTCTGCGGGCTGCTGGTGCTCGGTCTGCTGATCCGGGCGAACTGGCTGCAGTACGTCCGTGCCCCGGAGCTCGCCTCCGACGACAAGAACCGACGGGTCCAGATCGAGCAGTTCGCCACCCCACGCGGCGACATCGTCGTCGGCGGCCGGGCCATCACCGGCTCCGCCGAGGTGAACGGCACCGACCTCAAGTTCAAGCGCACCTACACCAACGGGCCGATGTACGCGCCGGTGACGGGATACGCGTCGCAGGCCCAGGGCATGACGCTGCTGGAGAAGACCTACGACGGCATCCTCACCGGCAAGGACGACCGGCTGGCCTTCCAGCGGTTCGCCGACGTCGTCAGTGGTGAGGGACGGCGGGCCGGCTCGGTGGTCACCACCATCGACCCGAAGGCACAGAAGGCCGCCTGGGACGGGCTGACCGACCTGAAGGGCGCCCGGGGCGCCGTGGTCGCGCTGGACCCGCAGACGGGGAAGGTGCTGGCGCTGGTCTCGGCGCCCTCCTACGATCCGTCGAAGTTCGCGGGCAGCACCTTCAAGGAGTCCGACCGCTTCGTGGCGCTGGACAAGCAGAAGAACAAGCCGCTGGCCAACCGCGCGCTGCGCGAGACCTACCCGCCGGGCTCGACCTTCAAGATCCTCACCGCGGCCGCCGCCCTGGAGCACGGGGTCGTCACGGACGTCGACGCCCGCACGGACGCCGCCTCCCCCTACCAGCTGCCGCAGGCCAGCAACAAGATCGGCAGCGAGGCCGGCGACGCGGTCTGCAACAAGGCCTCGATGAAGACCGCCATGCAGTACTCCTGCAACAACGTCTTCCTGGACGCCGCCTCCAAGCTGGGGCAGGACAAGATGCGCGAGACGGCGCAGAAGTTCGGGTTCAACGAGAACGTCTACTCCGAGGACTTCGGCGACCTGCTCGCCTCCAAGAGCCTCTACCCGGAGGACCTCGACGCGCCGGGCACCGCGCTCACCGGCATGGGGCAGGGCAGCCTGACCAGTACGCCGATGCAGATGGCCATGGTCACCGCCGGGCTGGCCAACGACGGCAAGGTGATGCAGCCGTACATCGTCGACGAGGTCAAGGGACCGGATCTCGGCACGCTGGAGAAGACCGAGCCCAAGGTGATGAGCGAGGCCGTCTCCGCCGAGACCGCGCAGAAGGTCCAGGAGATGATGGAGTTCACCGCCAAGGAGGGCAGCGCCCGCCGCGCCCAGATCGAGGGCATCACGGTCGGCGGCAAGACCGGTACCGCGCAGCGCGGTGTCAACGTGAACGACGAGGTGCCCTACGGCTGGTTCGTCTCCTACGGCAAGAAGGACGACGGGTCCTCCGTCGCCGTGGCCGTCTTCATCGACCCGACCGACATGGACATCTCCCGTGAGGACATCTCCGGTGGCGGTCTCGGCGCGCCGATCGCCAAGAGCGTCATGAAGGCGGTCCTCCAGCAGTGACGCCGGAGGCGGTGGTTGCGGCGGCGGTGTTGGTTCAGGCTCCCGCGGCGTCGTACGCCTCGCGGGCCCGCTCGACCGCCGCCATCCGCCGCTCCGTCCACAGCGCCAGGTCCCTGACCTGCTCGGCGGCCTCGCGGCCGAGGGCGGTCAGGGAGTAGTCGACGCGGGGCGGGATGACCGGCTTGGCGTCCCGGTGGACCAGGCCGTCGCGCTCCAGGGTGCGCAGGGTCTGCGCCAGCATCTTCTCGCTGACGCTGCCGATCTCGCGGCGCAGCTCGCTGAAGCGGTAGGGGCGCTCCAGCAGCGCGATCAGGGCCAGCGTGCCCCAGCGGCTGGTGACGTGCTCCATGACCAGGCGCTCGGGGCACAGCGGGTCGATGTCTGCCATGTCCATACGGTACTTCCGCCGTTGTCAGTGGTGGCCTCTAGTCTCGACGGTGATGGCACAGGCATGGAAGTGCGCGGGGCTGCGCTGGACGGGTGAGGGTCCGGTGCTGACGTGGGCCGGGGGTCGGAGCAGTGCCCTGACCCGGGGGAGACGGGTGGCCTTCGCGGTCACCGAGGGGGGTGTCCGGAACTGCGTGGGAGCACGGGGGAACGCGTGCCCGGTGCGCGCCCCTGTGCCGGGGCGGAGCACGGGGGCGCGGTGCGAGGAGTGCGCGCGGCTGGACCGGGCGCACTCCGTGGCCGCCGACACCATCGCGGACGACCCGCGGCCGTACCGCGTCTACCTGGCCTGGTTCGGGCCCGGCCTGGTCAAGGTGGGGATCACCGCGCAGGCGCGGGGCCCGGCCCGGCTGCTGGAGCAGGGGGCCGTCTGCTTCAGCTGGCTGGGCCGCGGGCCCCTGATGGCCGCGCGCCGGACCGAGGAGTTGCTACGGGCGGCGCTGGGCGTCCCGGACCGGATTCCGTACGCCCACAAGCGGGCGGTGCGCGCCGCGCTGCCCGGGACGGAGGCGGAGCGGTCGGCCGAGATCGCGGAGCTGCACGCGCGGGCGGTGGCGCTCGGCGGCTGGCCGGAGTCGCTGACGCCGGAGCCGTTCCGGGGTGTGGACCACGCGGGCGTCTTCGGGATCGAGGGTCCGGACCGGTGCCCGGCCGCCGTGGGAGAGGTGGCCGAGCTGGTGGCCGGCGGGGCGATCGGGGGCGCGCTGGTGGCGGCCGCCGGGCCGGATCTGCATCTGGCGACGGAGCGCGGGGTCGTCGTCCTCGACACCCGGCTGATGACGGGGTGGGAGCTGGTGTCCGCCGGCGGGGAGCCCTGTGCCGTGCCGGTGCGTGAGTACAGGGAGGCGGCCGGGGTCCAGGACGAGCTGTTCTGAGACCCCTTGTCCGGCGGCGGGCCGGGCGCGATCGTGGCCCCATGAGTGATCACGAGGCCGGGCAGGTCCGGCGGTTCTGGGAGGGGCTCGGGCTGCCCGGGCTGGTCGACGTGCACACCCACTTCATGCCCGAGCGGGTGCTGGCCAAGGTCTGGGCCTACTTCGACGGCCTCGGCCCGCTGACCGGCGGATTCGAATGGCCGATCACCTACCGGCAGGAGGAGGGCGAACGCGCGGCGCTGCTGCGGGAGTTCGGCGTGCGGGCCTTCACGGCCATGCTGTACCCGCACAAGGCCGGGATGGCCGAGTGGCTGAACGGCTGGGCGGTGGACTTCGCCCGCCGCACACCCGACTGCCTGCACACCTCCACCCTCTTCCCCGAGCCGGGCGTCGAGGCGTACGTCCGGCGGGCCGTCGAGTCGGGGGCGCGGGTCTTCAAGGCGCACGTGCAGGTGGGGGCGTACGACCCGGCCGACGAACTCCTCGACGCGGCCTGGGGCGTGCTCGCGGAGGCGGGGGTCCCGGTCGTCGTCCACTGCGGGTCGGGGCCCGCGCCCGGCAAGCACACCGGGCCCGAGCCGATCGCCCGGGTGCTGGCCCGGCACCCCCGGCTGCGGCTGATCGTCGCGCACCTCGGGATGCCCGAGTACGAGGACTTCCTCGACCTCGCCGAGCGGTACGGCGAGGTGCGGCTGGACACGACCATGGCCTTCACCGACTTCAGCGAACGCCTCGCGCCCTTTCCCCGCCGGGCGCTGCCCAGGCTGGCGGACCTCGGCGACCGGATCCTGCTCGGGTCGGACTTTCCCAACGTCCCGTACCCCTACCTGCACCAGCTGCACGCCCTGGAGCGGCTGGACCTGGGGGACGCGTGGCTGCGGGGGGTGTGCCACGACAACGGGGCCCGGTTGTTCGGACTGGGGGAGGGCTGAGACGCGGCGGTTTCTCAGACAAATCACAGGTTGGGGAAAGGACGTTCTCAGAGCGCCCCGCCATCGTCTCCGGTATGACCACGACCTCGCCCCAGGGGCGCACCGAACTGCTGAGGTCGGACGGGAGCCCCGTCCGGGTGCTTGTGGTGGACGACGAGCAGTCCATCACCGAGCTGCTCTCCATGGCCCTGCGCTACGAGGGCTGGCAGATCCGCAGCGCCGGTGACGGCCACGGCGCCGTCCAGTCCGCGCGGGACTTCCGGCCCGACGCCGTCGTGCTGGACATGATGCTGCCCGACATGGACGGCCTGAGCGTGCTGGGGCGGCTGCGCCGCGACCTGCCGGACGTGCCGGTGCTGTTCCTGACCGCCAAGGACGCGGTCGAGGACCGGATCGCCGGGCTGACCGCCGGCGGGGACGACTACGTCACCAAGCCGTTCAGTCTGGAGGAGGTCGTCGCCCGGCTGCGCGGCCTGATCCGGCGCTCGGGCGCCGCCGACCGGCGTTCCGAGTCCGTCCTCGTCGTCGGCGACCTCACGCTGGACGAGGACAGCCACGAGGTCACCCGGGGCGGCGACGGCATCCACCTCACCGCCACCGAGTTCGAGCTGCTGCGGTTCCTGATGCGCAACCCGCGGCGCGTGCTGAGCAAGGCGCAGATCCTGGACCGCGTGTGGTCGTACGACTTCGGCGGTCAGGCCAACGTCGTCGAGCTGTACATCTCGTACCTGCGGCGGAAGATCGACGCCGGACGCGAGCCGATGATCCACACCCGGCGCGGAGCCGGTTACCTGATCAAGCCCGCCGTCTCATGAGCCGACGGCGACGACCGCGGCCGCGCACCCTGCGGACCCGGCTCGTCGTCGCGTCGGTGGCGCTGATCGCCGTGGTCTGCGCGGTGATCGGGACCGTGACGACGGTGGCGCTGCGCTCCCACCTGTACGAGCAGCTGGACAAGCAGGTGGACGAGGTCGCGATGCGGGTGTCCGGGTTCGGGCCGCCCGGCGACCGCCAGCCGGGCGTCGGGGTCCCTCAGCGGATGGACCTCGACGAGTTCGTCACCCGCGGACCGCAGCCCCGCGGCACGATCGTCGCCGAGGTCCGGGACGGTGCCGTCGTCGACGCCAAGTACGGCGAGAAGGACGACGACAGCACCAACTTCAGCGGCACCAGCCCGGTCGCCCTCACCGAGGCGGAGCGCGCCGCGCTGGCGTCCGTTCCCCGGGACGGCGACCGGCACACCGTCGAGATCGGCGACCTCGGCGACTACCGCGTGGAGTACAAGGACGGCTACTACGCCGCCGTTCCGACCTCCGAGGTCACCAGCACCGTCAACACCCTGATCCTGGTGGAGGCCAGCGTCACCGCCGCCGGTCTCATCGCCGCCTCCCTCGCCGGGACCGTCATCGTCGGCGTCGCCACCCGCCCCCTGCGCCGGGTCGCCGCCACCGCCGGCCGGGTCTCCGAACTCCCCCTCCACGCGGGCGAGGTGAACCTCGACGAACGCGTCCCGGAGTCCGAGTGCGACCCGCACACCGAGGTCGGCCGGGTCGGGTCCGCCCTCAACCGGATGCTCGACCACGTGCACGGGGCGCTGCACGCACGGCAGGAGAGCGAGACCCGGGTACGGCAGTTCGTCGCGGACGCCAGCCACGAGCTGCGCACCCCGCTGTCCTCCATCCGCGGGTACGCCGAACTCACCCGCAGGGGAGGCGAACGGGTAGGCCCCGACACCCGGCACGCCCTCGGCCGTATCGAGTCCGAGGCCGGGCGGATGACCCTCCTGGTCGAGGATCTGCTGCTGCTCGCCCGCCTGGACGCCGGGCGGCCGTTGCGGTTCGAGCGGACCGACCTCGTACCGCTGGTCGTGGACTCCGTCAGCGACGCCCGCGCGGCCGGGCTCGACCACAACTGGCGGCTCGATCTGCCCGAGGAACCGGCACCGGTCTCGGCGGACGCCGCCCGCCTCCAGCAGGTGCTGGTCAACCTCCTGGGCAACGCCCGCAACCACACCCCGCCCGGCACCACCGTCACCGCGCGCGTGCGGGCGAGCGGCGGGTGGCTGTGCGTGGCCGTCGAGGACAACGGGCCCGGGATCCCCGCGGAGTTGCTGCCGCACGTCTTCGAACGGTTCGCGCGGGGCGACTCCGCGCGCTCCCGGGCCACCGGCTCGACGGGGCTCGGGCTCGCCATCGTGCACGCCGTGACGACCGCGCACGGCGGCGGTGTGACGGTCACGAGCGTGCCGGGGCGGACGGTCTTCACCGTGCGTCTGCCCGCGTCGCCGGACCAGGCCGGCGACCGGGCGCACTCACAGGCGCGGCACAGCCTCACCACACGGGTGCGACAGGGGAGTTGAGCAGAGTCGGTCCCATGCGAACCGACTCTTCTCCCGGCTCCCTGCCGGCGCGGGAGCATCTCCCGGCCACAGGAGCCGGTACGCCTGTCCTGGACGTAGTGGTCCCCGTCTACAACGAGGAGAAGGACCTGCGGCCGTGCGTCCTGCGGCTGCACGAGCACCTCACCCGGACGTTCCCCTACGCCTTCCGCATCACCGTCGCGGACAACGCCTCCACCGACGCCACCGCGCACGTCGCGGCCCGGCTGGCGGCGGACCTCGTGGAGGTCAGGTCCGTCCGCCTTGAGCAGAAGGGCCGGGGCCGGGCCCTGCGGACCGTCTGGTCCGCCTCGGACGCCCCGGTCCTCGCCTACATGGACGTGGACCTCTCCACCGACCTCAACGCGCTGCTGCCCCTGGTGGCGCCGCTGATCTCCGGACACTCCGACCTCGCGATCGGCTCGCGGCTCGCCCGCAGCTCGCGGGTGGTGCGCGGCGCCAAGCGGGAGTTCATCTCCCGCACCTACAACCTCATCCTGCGCGGCTCCCTCCAGGCCCGCTTCTCCGACGCCCAGTGCGGCTTCAAGGCGATCCGCCGGGACGTCGCTCAGGTACTGCTGCCGCTGGTGGAGGACACCGGCTGGTTCTTCGACACCGAGATGCTGGTGCTCGCCGAGCGTGCCGGGTGCCGGATCCACGAGGTCCCGGTCGACTGGGTCGACGACCCCGACTCCACCGTGCACATCGTCCGGACCGCGACCGACGACCTCAAGGGCGTGTGGCGGGTCGGCAGGGCGCTGGCCACCGGATCGCTGCCGCTGGACCGGCTGGCCCGGCCCTTCGGTGACGACCCGCGCGACCGTGAGCTGACGGGCGTACCGCAGGGGCTGGCCCGGCAGCTCGTCGGGTTCTGCGTCGTGGGTGTCCTGTCCACCCTCTTCTACCTGCTCCTCTACAGCGGCTTCCGCGTCTTCGCCGGCTCCCAGGCCGCCAACGCGCTCGCCCTGCTGGTCTCGGCGGTCGCCAACACCGCCGCCAACCGGCGGCTGACCTTCGGGGTGCGGGGCCGGGGCGGTGCCGTGCGGCACCAGGCGCAGGGGCTGGTCGTCTTCGGTATCGGTCTCGCGCTGACCAGCGGCTCGCTCGCCGCCCTGAACGCGGCGACGACCGACCCGGACCACTCCACCGAGCTGGCGGTGCTGATCGCGGCCAACCTCGCGGCCACCGTCCTGCGCTTCCTGCTCTTCCGCGCCTGGGTGTTCCCGGAGACGCCGGCCACCGACGCCGGCCGTATACCGGAGCCCGGGGTTTCCGGTCAGTACCTCGTCTGGAGCGACGCGACCCAGCGCCTCCAGCCGGTCCACCCCGCCGCCGACACCGACCCGAGGGACGGACGATGACGACGCACTACGAACGGCCCGCGCCCGCGGGGGACACCCGGACCCCGGGCGTCGAGGACGGGGAGCCGCCGTCCCGCGCACCGTCCGCGCACCGCGGCACCCGCCGGTCCCGGCTGCACGGACTGTGGCGGGGCCGCCCCGAGGACCCCCGCTGGGTCCGCCCGGCCTTCCTCGGCCTGCTGCTGGCCACCGCGCTGCTCTACCTCCACAACCTGAGCGCCTCGGGCTACGCCAACTCCTTCTACTCGGCGGCCGTGCAGGCGGGCAGCGAGTCCTGGAAGGCGTTCTTCTTCGGCTCGCTCGACGCGGGCAACGCCATCACCGTCGACAAGCCCCCGGCCGCCCTGTGGCCGATGGCGCTGGCGGTGCGGATCTTCGGGCTCTCCTCCTGGTCGATCCTCGTCCCCGAGGTGCTGATGGGCGTCGGGACGGTCGCCGTCGTGTACGCGGCCGTGCGCCGCCGGTTCAGCCCCGCGGCCGGCCTGATCGCCGGTGCGGTGCTGGCGCTCACGCCGGTCGCCGCGCTGATGTTCCGCTTCAACAACCCGGACGCGCTGCTGTCCCTGCTGATGTCCGTCGCCTGCTACCTCGTCGTACGGGCGCTGGAGGACGGCCGGACCAAGTGGCTGGTGTGGGCGGGGGCCGCGATCGGCTTCGCGTTCCTGGCGAAGACCCTCCAGGCCTTCCTGATCCTGCCCGCGCTCGCCCTCGTCTACGGCGTCTGCGCGCCGGTGCGGCTGCGCAGGCGGCTCGGGCAGCTCGCGCTGGCGGCCCTCGCCATCGTCGTCTCCGGCGGCTGGTGGGTCGCGGTCGTGGAGCTGTGGCCCGCGTCGTCCCGCCCGTATGTCGGCGGCTCGCAGAACAACAGCTTCCTGGAGCTGACCTTCGGCTACAACGGCCTCGGCCGGCTCAACGGCGAGGAGACCGGCAGTGTCGGCGGCGGGGGCCCCGGTGGCGCGGGCGGCGGGATGTGGGGCGAGACCGGCTGGGACCGGATGTTCAACTCCGAGATAGGCGGCCAGATCTCCTGGCTGCTGCCGGCCGCCCTGATCCTGCTCGTCGCGGGCCTGGTCGCCACGCGCCGCGCGGGCCGCACGGACACCGCACGCGGGTCCCTCCTGGTCTGGGGCGGGTCGCTGCTGATGACCACGGCCGTCTTCAGCTACATGGCCGGCATCTTCCACCAGTACTACACGGTGGCCCTCGCGCCCTACCTGGCGGCCGTGGTCGGCATGGGCGCCGCGGCGCTGTGGGAGCGGCGGGAGCGGATCTGGGCCTCGCTCGCCCTCGCGGCGGCCGTCACGGCGACCGCGGCGTGGGGATACGTGCTGCTCAACCGCACGCCGGACTACCTGCCGTGGCTGAAGTGGCTGGTCCTGGTCGGAGGCCTGGTCGCCGCGCTCGGGCTGGTCTTCGCCGGGCGGCTGGGGCGCCGGATCGTCCTCGCGGTCGCCGGGCTGGGCCTCGTGGCGTCGCTGGCGGCGCCGACGGCGTACACGCTGAGCACCGTGCGGGAGGGGCACAGCGGCTCCATCGTCACGGCCGGTCCGTCCGGCGCGAGCATGATGGGCGGCCCGGGCGGTGGCCGGGGCGGCGATGGTTTCCCCGGCGGCGGGAACGCACCCGGGCAGGGGCAGGGCCAGGGCCAGGGCGGTCCCGGGGGCGGCGGTGGATTCCCCGGCGGCGGGGGCGGCACCGGTCCCGGTCAGAACCAGCAGGGCAACGGCACCCCCGGCACCGGCACAACCCCCAACGGCCGGACCGGCGAAGGCGGCCGCACGGGCGCCGACGGGACGGGCGGCGGCGCGGGCGGGCTGCTCAACGGCGCCCAGGTCGACTCCGAGGCCAAGAAGCTCCTGGAGACGGACGCCGGGGACTACACCTGGGCGGCCGCCGCGATCGGCTCCCAGAACGCCGCGAGCTACCAGCTCAGCACCGGCGACCCGGTGATGGCGATCGGCGGCTTCAACGGCACGGACCCGTCACCGACCCTGGCCCAGTTCAAGAAGTACGTGGCCGACGGCAGAATCCACTACTTCATCGGCGGCGGTGGCATGGGCGGCGGCATGGGAGGCGACTCCGGCACCGCGTCGCAGATCACCTCCTGGGTCGAGGCCAACTTCAAGGAGGTCACGGCCGGCTCGGCCACCTTCTACGACCTCACCCAGCCGACGAGCTGACCGGAGTACCGGCGGGAGCCCGCTCTGTTGCGCGGCGTTCAGCTGTACAGCGTATGGGAGTCCCTATACGCTGTACAGTATGACGACGTCCTCCCAGGAACAGAAGGCCGCTCCCACGGTCCAGGGCCACCCGCAGCGCTGGCTGATCCTCGGTGTCATCAGCCTCGCCCAGCTCACGGTGGTCCTGGACAACACCGTGCTCAACGTGGCCATCCCCTCGCTCACCGGCGAACTGGGCGCGGCCACCTCCGACATCCAGTGGATGATCAACGCCTACTCGCTGGTCCAGTCCGGCCTGCTGCTCACCGCGGGCAGCGCCGCCGACCGTTACGGCCGCAAGAAGATGCTCGCGACCGGCCTCGCCCTGTTCGGCCTGGGCTCGCTGGCCGCGGGGCTCGCGGAGACCACCGGCCAGCTGATCGCGGCACGGGCCGGGATGGGTGTCGGCGGCGCCCTGCTGCTGACCACCACGCTCGCCGTGGTCATGCAGATCTTCGCACCCGCCGAGCACGCGAAGGCCATCGGCATCTGGAGCGCGGTCAGCGCGCTCGGCTTCGCCTGCGGTCCGCTGATCGGCGGGTTCGTCCTCGACCACTTCTGGTGGGGCGCGATCTTCCTGATCAACCTGCCGGTCGTCGCCCTCGGTCTGGTCGCGGTCGTGACCCTGGTCCCCGAGTCGAAGGACCGGCGGGGCGACCGCCCCGATCTGCTCGGCGCCGTACTCTCCACGATCGGCATGGCCGCGCTCGTCTACGCGATCATCTCCGGCCCCGAGCACGGCTGGTCGTCGGGCAGGGTCCTGGCCACGGCCGCCGTCGCGGTGGGGGTGCTCGGTCTCTTCGCGTACTGGGAGAGCCGGGTCCCGTATCCGATGCTCGACCTCCAGTTCTTCCGCGACCTGCGGTTCACGGGCGCGGTGGCCGGTCTGGTGCTGATCACCTTCGGGATGGGCGGCGCGCTGTTCCTGCTGACCCAGCACCTCCAGTTCGTGCTCGGATACGGCCCGTTGGAGGCGGGGCTGCGCACGGCGCCGCTCGCCCTGACGGTGGTGCTGCTCAACTTCTCCGGCGTGGCGGCGAAGTGGCTGGCCCGGCTGGGCACGCCGGTGGCGGTGCTGCTGAGCATGGTGCTGATGGCGGCGGGCCTGGTGTGCATCGCCACGATGGCCGGGCAGGGCTACGCCGGCACGCTGCTGGGGCTGCTGCTGATCGGCGTGGGGTGCGCGCTCGGCAACCCGGCCATGGCACACGCCCTGATGAGCGCGATTCCGGCGGCCAAGGCCGGGGTCGGCGCGGGGGTGAACGGTACGTTGGCGGAGTTCGGCAACGGGCTGGGGGTGGCCGTGCTGGGGGCGGTGCTGAACTCGCGGTTCGCGGCGCTGGTGCCCGTCGCGGCGACGTCGTTGCCGGGCGCTCTGGCCACGGCGGAGGGCGAGGCGGAGCGGGAGCGGGTGATCGACGCGTACTCCTCCGGCCTCGAGAGCAGTCAGTTGGTGGGAGCGGTGGCCGTGCTGCTCGGTGGGGTGGTGGCGGCGGTGCTGCTGCGGCGGGCGGAGAAGCTGGCCGCCTGAGGGGCGGGGTGGCAGGGTAGTCGTGCGGCTGTCGGCCCGTCGTGGCTGGTCGCGCCGTTCCCCGCGCCCCTCATGGGGCGTGCGGCTGACCGGCGTTCGAAGAGTCGAGGAGAAGACGCGCATGGCGAAGGCAGGGCGGCAGGGGCCCCGGGCCAGTGTCTGGATGGCGGACGCGGAGCGCCGCGGCGGGCGGCGGGGTGGGCAGCCGTCGGGGCTGGACCGGGAGCGCATCACCGCGGCCACGGTCCGGCTGCTGGACGCCGAGGGACTGGCGGGCTTCTCCATGCGCCGCCTGGCCGCCGAGCTGAACGTCACCGCGATGTCCGTCTACTGGTACGTCGACACCAAGGACGAGCTGCTCGAACTCGCCCTGGACGCGGTCTTCGGCGAGCTGAGCCGTCCCGACCCGGAGGCCGGCCGGGACTGGCGCGCCCAGTTGCGCACGCTGGCCAGGGAGAACCGCGCCCTGCTGGTGCGTCACCCGTGGCTGGCCCCGCTGCTGGGCACGTACCTCAACATCGGGCCCCACTCGCTGGCGTTCTCCCGGGCCGTGCAGGCCGTCATGCGCGGCAGCGGCCTGCCAGAGCACCGGCTGACGGGGGCCATCTCCGCCGTCTTCCAGTTCGTCAACGGCTACGGCACCGTCGAGGGCCGCTTCCTCGCCCGGGCGGCGGACCGCGGCCGGAGCCCGGACGAGTACTTCCAGGACTCGATGGACGCGGCGACCGAGGTGCCCGACACCGCGGACGTCATCGGGGAGGCCCAGGAGATCATGGCGGCCCGCGGCGGCGGCACCGTCGCGGAGATGCTCGACCGGGACTTCGAGTTCGCGCTCGACCTGCTGGTCGCGGGCATCGAGGCGATGGTCGAACGCGGCTGACCCCGCGTCAGCCGTCGCCCGCCGGGCGCTCTCAGTCGTCCGCCGCCAGCCGCGCCGGGAAGCCGCCGGTCGCCACCGGCCCCCACCGCTCCGGCGTCACCCGGACGATCGACTTGCCCTGCCGGACCATGGCCTCCCGGTACTCGTCCCAGTCGGGGTGCTCGCCGGAGATGTTGCGGAAGTACTCCACCAACGGCTCCACGGAGTCGGGCGAGTCGATGACCTCCGCCGTGCCGTCGATCTGGACCCAGGGGCCGTTCCACTCGTCGCTGAGCACGAGGAGGCTGACCCGCGGGTCGCGGCGCGCGTTACGGGTCTTGGCCCGCTCCGGGTAGGTGGAGACGACGATCCGGCCGGAGTCGTCGACCCCGCAGGTCAGCGGCGACGCCTGGGGGCCGCCGTCGCCCCGCCGGGTGAGCAGGATCGCCCGGTGCCGGGGGCGGACGAAGTCCAGCAACTCGGCGAGGGAGACACGGGTGTTCGTCGCGATGTTCGGTGCCATACGACCAGCCTAGGCCGCCACGCCCCGGCGAGGGCCGGCCGTCCCGCCGGGCGGCGCGCCGTCGCGCAGGTCCTAAGCCCCTGTGACACTCCCCGCGCGCAACGCCTCCGCGAGGTTGTCGTGCACCGGGACGTCGCGGCGTAGGCCGGAGAGCTCCAGAACGCGGCTCGGTACGGTCTTCGGGGCGGCCACCACCCGTAGGCGGGCTTCGGTGGGGAGGTGGTGGCGTACCGCGGTGAGGAGGCGGACGCCCTGGGAGTCCATGAAGCGGGTCGCGGACAGGTCCAGGACGAGGAGGCGGAAGCCGGCGGACCGCTGGTCCACGGCGGCCATGATCAGCGGCAGCAGCCCCGAGGCGTTGCAGAAGTCGATCTCGCCGGGCATGTCGAGCACCACGCAGCCGGGTGGATCACACGGCTCGCGCCGCCCGCTGGGCGGGGGGAGGAAGGTCACAGCACTCACCTGACAGATGTCCGTCCGGTTTAAGGCCGGGCCGCTTCCTGACCCGCTGCCCATTCCACCACGCGGCCGGGCGGTACGGAAGGCGGCCGCCCGCTCCTTCGGCCGGGCGTCACCGGCACGCAACCAAGCAGCTAAAGTGCTGTTCGTCCTGTGCTCGCAGTCGGGAATGTGCTGCGGAGCTCTCCTGCGCACGGCCGTTTGGCCGGGCATGCCGAAGAGGTTCGTGGTGGTTGCGTCCGAATTTGCTGATTTGCCGCGTTTTCCGGTGGGCTTCGAGCTGGCCGAGTCCCTGACGGCGGCCGCACGCCACCTGCACGGGACGGGCACCCCCGAGGACACCATGAACGCCGCCGTCGAGCTGGCGGTGCGCCTGCTCCCCGACGCCGAACACGCGGGCATCTCGGAGATCCAGCGCGGCGGCCGGCTGCGCACCCTCGCCTGGACCGACGAGACCGTGCGGTTCGCCGCCGACCCCCGGCACGGAGGCCACACCCCGCACCCGGACTGGGAGCGCCTGTGGACCACGCCCGTGGTGCGGACGGCCGACAGCGAGGCCGACGGCGCCGCCACCGCCCTGTCCGGTCTCGGCCTGCGCTCGGCACTCTCGCTGCGGCTGCGCGCCGACCGGCGCCGCCTGACCGTGCTGACGGCGTACGCGCGTAAACCGCAGGCCTTCGACGAGGACGCCACCCGCATCGGACGGCTGTTCACCGCCCACGTCTCGCTCGCCCTGGACTCGGCGACGGTGCGCGAGCAGCTCACCGAGGCGATGCGCACCCGGGACCTGATCGGCCAGGCCACCGGCATCCTCATGGAGCGCCTGGACATCGACGCGGCCGGCGCCTTCGAGTCCCTGGTCAAGGCGTCCCAGCGGGAGAACGTGAAACTGCGCGACCTGGCCCGGCGCATCGTCGACGCGAACACGGGTCAGGGGGGAAGAGGCGTCAATGAGCGGTGACGGGACAGACGTAGGGGCATGACCTCGCAGACTCCCGACACCCTCGACCGGGCGCTGGCGCGCAGCCAGGGTCTCGACACCCTGCTGCGCGACGTGACCGACCGCGCGGTCGCGGAGGTGACCGGCGCCGCCGCCTGCTCCGTCACGGTGCGCCGGTCCGACCGGCTGATGACCCTGGCGGGCAGCACGGGTCTGCCCAGCGGCCTGGACCTGCGCCAGTACGAGAACGGCTCGGGCCCCTGTGTGGACGCCGCCGACACGCAGACCCCGCAGTACGCGGCCGACCTGGCGACCGAGACGCGCTGGCCCGCCTACACCGAGTACGCGCTGGGCACCGGCGTGCGCTGCGTGCTGGCGCTGCCGCTGCCCGTCGACGGCGAGCCGGACGCCGCGCTCAACCTCTACGGCCTCGAACCGGACTCCCTCGCCGACGGACGAGACGCCGCCCGCGCCTTCGTGGAGCGGACGGCGGCGGCCGTAAACGAGGCCCTGCGCATCGAACGGGAGCAGGCCTCGGCGGCCGACGTGCGCACCGCCCTGCTCTCCCGCAGCGTCATCGACCAGGCGGTCGGCATGGTCATGGCCCGGGAGCGGGTGGACGCCCACCAGGCCATGGAGCGGCTGCGCCGGGCCTCGCAGAACCGGAACGTCAAACTCCGGGATCTCTGCGCCGAACTGGTGGCCTGGGCGCCCCGCGACGGCTCAGACGGCCGGCAGTGACTCCCCCTGAACCGCCTGGATGTCCAGCTCGACCCTGAGGGTCGTCCCGATGGCGGCGATGCCGGCCTGGACGACCTGGTTGTAGTTCATGGCGAAGTCCTCGCGGCGCAGCTCGGTCGTCGCGCGGAACGCCGCCCGGGTGCCGCCCCAGGGGTCGGCGCCGGTGCCGAGGTAGGCGAGGTCCAGGTCGACCGGGCGGACGACGCCGTGCAGCCCCAGCTCGCCGTGGACGGTCCAGCGGTCGGCACCCGCCTCGGACACCCCGGTGGAGCGGTAGGTGATCTCCGGGAAGCGCTCGACGTCCAGGAAGTCCGGCGAGCGCAGGTGGGTGTCGCGCATGCCGTTGCCGGTGTCGATGGAGGCGGCCCGGATCACCGCCTCGACCCGGGACTTGGCGACGTCGTCCGGGGCGATCTCCACGAGGGCGGCGAAGTCGGTGAAGCGGCCCCGCACGCTGGAGATGCCGAGGTGCTGGGCGACGGCGGACACGGCGGAGTGCGCCGGGTCGACCGTCCACGGTCCGGGCGGCGGCAGTTCGGTGCCGCCGTGCCGGGCCAGCGTCACCGTGCCGACCTCGGCCCGGCCGCTCGCGGTGACGATCGCGCTGGACGCGGCGGGCGCGTAGCCGACCGCCGTGACGATGACGGTGTACGCCCCCGGCGCGAGCGGGGTGGCGTTCCGCACGGTGCCCTCGGTGTCCGCCTCGGCGCGCAGCACCTGAGTGCCGGTCATGTCGGTCACCGTGACGACCGCGTGCGACACGGCCCATCCGTCCCGCGTTCGGATCCTCGCGGTCAGTCCCATCCCGTTTTCTCCCTGTAAAGGCTCAGAAAGTGGTCGTAAAGAAGCCGGCCCGTGGTGGGCGGGCGCACCTCCGCTCAGAGCGCGCACGCCACCACGGGCCGGGGACTCGCTACTCGCCGGGGTGGGCGAGCTCGATGTCGTGGCCGTCGGCACCCTGGCCGGCGACCGTCAGGGCCGTCGCCACCGGCGGGTAGCCGGTCGCGATGACGGTGTACTCACCGGCGTCCAGGTCGGTGAAGGCGTACGCCCCGTCCGCGCCGGTGGTGGCCGTGCCGACCACGTTGCCCGCCGCGTCGACCAGGGTGACGCGGGCGTCGGCCAGCGCGCCGTGCGGCGCCCGGACGACGCCCTGGACCCGGGCTCCGGCCTGGAGGTCGACCTCGACCCGGGTGACCCCGGTGCCGCCGACCTCGACCGGCAGGGCGCGCGGCCGGTAGCCGACGGCGTTGACCGCGACGGTCACCGTGCCCGGCACCAGCTCGGCGAAGGAGAACTCGCCCTGCTCACCGGTGGCGGCGCTGGCCAGCAGGTCGCCGCGCACATCGGTCACGATCACCATGGCGTCCTTGACCGGCAGCCCGTTCTCCAGCGCCCGGACCAGACCGGTCAGGCCGCTGGTCCCGCTGAGCAGGATGTCGAAGGCGACCGGCTCGTCGTTGACGACGATGGTGGAGGCCTGCGGCTGGAAGCCGTCGGCGGAGGCGATCAGGACGTACGATCCCGCGCTCGGCGCGTCCAGCACGTAGGAGCCGTCGGCCTGGGCGACCGACCGGCCCAGCTGTCGGCCGGCCAGCGAGATCAGCGTGACGGCGGCCCGGGGGACCGGGGCGGACTCGGCGCCGCGGACGAAGCCGCGGACCGCGATGCCACCGGCGACGGACGCCGTCGGCTCACCGGAGCCGGTCGCCGTGGCGACGGCGCCGAGCCGCTGGGTGGCCGCACCTGCGGCGACCTGGGTATCCGAGACGGCCGACGGAGCGGCGGGTGCCGCCACGGCCGCCATCGCACCGGCCGGGACCGGCTCGTCGGCGACCCGGGTGGCCTCGGCGGGGGAGCCGGCCGTGGGCGGGGTGGCCTCGGCGGCGGCCTCCGCGGCCTGGGCGAGGGCGCCCGAGGTGCGCAGCGGGACCTCCTTGATGAACAGGGTCACCAGGAAGCCGAGCAGGGCGATCGGGGCGACGTACAGGAAGATGTCGGCGATGCCGTGCCCGTAGGCGCTCTCCAGCCATTCGCGGATGCCGTGGGGCAGCAGGTCCATGTCGGGGATGGCGCCGCTGCCGGAGGCCTTGGCGGCCGCCGCCTGCTCCTGCGGGCTGAGCTGCCCGATGGTGTCGGAGGCGTAGTGGCTGATCCGGGTCGACATGATGGAGCCGAGCACCGAGACGCCCACCGCGCCGCCGAGGGACCGGAAGAAGGTCACCGTGGAGGAGGCCGCGCCCAGGTCGCTCGGGGCCACCTGGTTCTGCGTGCAGAGCACCAGGTTCTGCATCATCATGCCGACGCCGAGACCCATCAGCGCCATGAAGATCGCGATGTGCCAGTACGCGGTGTCGTAGCGCATGGTGCTGAGCAGGCCCAGGCCCGCCGTGAGCAGCACGCCGCCGGCCAGCAGCCAGCGCTTCCACTTGCCGGTCTTGGTGATGACGATGCCGGAGACGGTCGACGAGATGAACAGGCCGCCGATCATCGGGATGGTCATGACGCCGGACATGGTCGGGGACTTGTCCCGGGCCAGCTGGAAGTACTGGCTGAAGTAGACGGTGCCCGCGAACATCGCGATGCCGACGAAGAGCGAGGCCAGCGAGGCCAGGGCGATCGTGCGGTTGCGGAACAGCCGCAGCGGGATGATCGGCTCGCTGGCCTTGGACTCGACGAGCAGGAAGAGCAGCGTCAGTACGACCGCGCCGCCGACCATGGCGCCGGTCTGCCAGGACATCCAGGAGTACTTGTCGTCGGCGAAGGTGACCCAGACGAGCAGCAGGGAGACGGCCGCCGTGACGAAGAAGGCGCCGGCCCAGTCGACCTTCACCTTCCGCTTGACCACGGGCAGGTGCAGCGTCTTCTGCAGCACGATCAGGGCGAGGATCGCGAAGGGCACGCCGACGTAGAGGCACCAGCGCCAGCCGAGCCAGCTGGTGTCGGTGATGACTCCGCCGAGCAGCGGACCGCCGACGGTGGCGACGGCGAAGGTCGCGCCCAGGTAGCCGGAGTAGCGTCCGCGCTCACGCGGGGCGATCATCGCGGCCATGATGATCTGCGCCAGGGCGGAGAGACCGCCGGCGCCCAGGCCCTGGATGGCCCGCGCGGTGATCAGCATCGCGGGGTTCTGCGCCAGACCGGCCACGACGGAGCCGATGACGAAGACGATCAGGGCTATCTGGACCAGGGCCTTCTTGCTGAAGAGGTCCGCGAGCTTGCCCCACAGGGGGGTCGAGGCGGTCATCGTCAGCAGCGAGGCGGTGACGACCCAGGTGTAGGCGCTCTGGCCGCCGCCGAGGTCGCCGATGATCTCGGGCAGCGCGTTGGTGACGATGGTCGAGGACAGAATGGCGCAGAACATGCCGAGCAGCAGCCCGGACAGCGCTTCCATGATCTGCCGGTGCGTCATCGGAGCGTCTCCGTTGGAGCCTCCCCCGTGCTTGGCATGAGCCCGCACACCGGCTGGTGTGGTCGTTGCCATGGACTTCCTTTGCTTACGTGGTGATCGCGGGTGTACGGGTGGACTGTTCGTCCCCGGACAGTGCGGGAGGCCGGACCGCGGGGGTCCGGCAGTCGTCGAAGCTGGCCCTGAGGCGGGCCATGAGCCGGGAGAGCTGACCGACCTCGTCGTCGGACCAGTCGCTCAGCCGGTGGGCGAGCAGCTGGGTGGTCCGCTCGGCGATGTCGTCGAGCTGGGCCTGGCCCTCGGGCGTCAGGCGCAAAATGCGCGAGCGCTTGTCGGCGGGGTCGGGGGAGCGTTCGATCCAGCCCCGGTCCGCGACGTGGGCGACATGGCGGCTGGTCACCGACATGTCCACGGCGAGCAGCTCGGCGAGCTTGCTCATGCGCATGTCCCCGTGCCGGCCGAGCAGTGTCATCACGGCGGCGGAACCCCCGGGGCAGTCGGCCGGCAGCAGCCGGCCCATCTCGCGCTTGACGGCGCCGAAGGCACTGAACTGACGGATCAGCTCCTCGTACTGCGCCCTCCCGGCCATGCGCGCACCTCCCGATTCGTTGCTTAGGGCAACGATAAGTTCCGTTGGTTGCTACAGGCAAACAAAAACGGTCGTTGCGCCATAAAAAGTTGGCAAAGGCAAGTATTACGAAAGTAAACACGCAGGTGGCGGCCCGTGGGCCGGGGCAAGGCCGGTCGGGAGCCCCGCACTTGGGCGGTACCCGCGGATTCGCTAGTGTCTCGGCCCATGGCTAACAACCAGGGCCCCCAGGGCACCAACGACCCCGCAGGCAGCACTCAGATGTTCCGCGCGTTCGTCGACGACGCCCCGCAGACCCGCCAGGCGGCCCCCGCCGCCTCCTCCGGGCCTCGCGTCGGTCTGATCGTCGGCATCGTCGCCGCCGTGATCGTCGTCGCGGCGGTGGCCTGGCTGGCGCTGGGCTAGACAGCACGAGGCTCGGCCCTCGGGCGGGCAGGTATCCCCACGGGCAGGGGCGCGGGGCTCGGCTGGCTCGGCGCGCCCGTGGCCTCTGCCTCCGGGTGGGCTCCGTATCCCCTCGGCCGGGCGTGGCTCGGTGCCGCCTCGACCTGGCGGCCGGCGTCCGGCGGCTCGGCGTGCCCGTGGTCCGGCGGCCCGGGCCGGACGGCTGGGTGTCCCGAGGCCCGGGGCCGGCATCCGGGCGGGGTCGGTGTCCCGTTGGCCCAGCGGGTCGGCGTTCGGGTGACCAGGTGGTCCGGCAGACCGGCATCCAGGTGGGCTCGGCATCCGCCCAGCCCAGCGGACCGACGTCCGGGGTGGCCCGGCGGGCTGCGACCTGGGCGGCTGGGTGTCCAGGTGGTCCGGCAGACCGGCATCCGGATGGGCTCGGTGTCCCCCCGGCCGAGTCCATCGGCATACGGAAGGCTCGGCACCCTCGTGGCCCGGTGGACAGTGGTCCGGGCGTCACCGCGGCTCGGCCGACCGGTGGCATGCCCAGGACCCCGCAGTCGGGCGGGCGGTCAACCCCCGGAACCGGTTCTGGCTGCCCACCCGGCGCAGCAACCGCCCTGAGTGGGACGGCCACCCGCGCCTGGGCGGGGAGCAGGCACCCGGCACGGCACCCGCGCCCGGCCGCAACGGGCACCCGGCACGGCACCCGCGCCCGGCCGCAACGGGCACCCGGCACGGCACCCGCGCCCGGCCGTAACGGGCACCCGGCACGGCACCCGCGCCCGGCCGTAACGGGCACCCGGCACAGCGCCCGCGCCCGGCCGTAACGGGCACCCGGCACAGCGCCCGCGCCCGGCCGTAACGGGCACCCGGCACAGCACCCGGCCGGGACAGGCACCTGGCACCCGGTACCGACACCCCGGCGCGCGACGGCGGTCGCCGTGGCACCCCCGAGGTGCCGCGGTGACCGCCGGGCCGTTGGCCAAGGCGCCGCAGGGCTGCCGCTCAGTCGGAGATGAGGCCCTCGCGCAGCTGCGACAGGGTGCGGGTGAGCAGCCGGGAGACGTGCATCTGCGAGATGCCGACCTCCTCGCCGATCTGCGACTGGGTCATGTTGGCGAAGAAGCGCAGCATGATGATCCGGCGCTCCCGGGGCGGCAGCTTGGCCAGCAGCGGCTTGAGGGACTCGCGGTACTCCACGCCCTCCAGCGCCGTGTCCTCGTAGCCCAGGCGGTCCGCCAGCGAGCCCTCGCCGCCGTCGTCCTCCGGGGCGGGGGAGTCCAGCGAGGAGGCGGTGTAGGCGTTGCCCACCGCGAGGCCGTCGACGACGTCCTCCTCGGACACGCCAAGGACGGTGGCCAGCTCGCCGACCGTCGGGGACCGGTCCAGCTTCTGGGACAGCTCGTCGCTGGCCTTCGTCAGCGCCAGCCGCAGCTCCTGGAGGCGGCGCGGGACGCGCACCGACCACGAGGTGTCGCGGAAGAACCGCTTGATCTCACCGACGACGGTGGGCATCGCGAACGTCGGGAACTCCACGCCCCGTTCGCAGTCGAAGCGGTCGATCGCCTTGATCAGGCCGATGGTGCCGACCTGGACGATGTCCTCCATCGGCTCGTTGCGGGAGCGGAAGCGCGCGGCGGCGTAACGCACCAGCGGGAGATTGAGCTCGATCAGGGTGTCCCGGACGTAGCCACGTTCCGGGCTGTCCTCGTCGAGGGCGGCGAGCCGCAGGAACAGGGAGCGGGACAGGGTGCGGGTGTCGATGGCCTCCGTGGCCGGAAGCGTCTGGGCCGGCACGGCGTCGAGGGTCGGAACGGCTTCGATGGCCTGGACGTCATCGACGGGGCCGAGCGCCTCGATCGTGTCGGGCGCGGTCTCGCTCTCCGCGAGCGCGAGCACCTTCGAGCTGCCCTGGTCTGCGGACATGCCACCCCCTTTGGGTCGCGGGACGGTCGCGGCACACGCTCCCACGCCGGGAACGCAGCCTTCACCTGAATACCGGAGCCGGGGCTCCGGCAAACGCGTCTCCGGCAGAATGTCACATGTCGGCAACGCGCTGTAGTGACATGTCGACATCCGAGACGCGAATACCCCCTGGAAACAGGGGGTCTGACGGGCTTTCAGCCCGATTGGGCCCGCAACGGCCCTGGTGAGCGATTCGCTCGTCCCGGTGATGCCTCGCTCGCGCTTTCGACCGTGCCCCGAGTCCGATCCGAGGCTACGCGTCGATCCGGTTCGCGGACCTCAATCGCTGGAAACTACGCGCCAGTAGCCGCGACACGTGCATCTGCGAGACTCCGAGTTCCGCGCTGATCTGCGACTGGGTGAGGTTGCTGTAGTAGCGCAGCAGCAGGATCCGCTGCTCCCGTTCCGGGAGCTGGACGAGCAGGTGCCGTACGAGATCGCGGTGTTCGACGCCGTCGAGGGCCGGGTCCTCGTAGCCGAGCCGGTCGAGCAGCCCGGGCAGCCCGTCGCCCTCCTGGGCGGCCTCCAGCGAGGTGGCGTGGTACGACCGTCCCGCCTCGATGCAGGACAGCACCTCGTCCTCGGTGATGCGCAGCCGCTCGGCGATCTCGGCGGTGGTCGGGGAGCGCCCGAAGGCGGTCGTCAGGTCCTCGGTGGCGCTGTTGACCTGCACCCACAGCTCGTGCAGCCGGCGCGGCACGTGCACCGTGCGGACGTTGTCGCGGAAGTACCGCTTGATCTCGCCGACGACGGTGGGCATCGCGAAGGTCGGGAACTGCACGCCCCGCTCCGGGTCGAAGCGGTCGATGGCGTTGATGAGCCCGATGGTGCCGACCTGGACGACGTCCTCCATCGGCTCGTTGCGGGAGCGGAAGCGGGCGGCGGCGTAGCGCACCAGCGGGAGGTTGGCCTCGATGAGCGCCGCGCGCACCCGGTCGTGCTCCGGCGTGCCCGGGGTGAGGCCCTTGAGTTCACCGAAGAGCACCTGGGTCAGGGCCCGGGTGTCGGCGCCCCGGCTGCGTGGGGGCGCGGGGGCCTCCGGTTCCTGGGGCTGGGCCTCGGTCGAGACCTGGGTAGGCGGTGCGGGCGGTGCTTGAGGCGCAGTACTGGCCGGCACGGTCAACTCCACCTCGTGATCAGTCAGCTCTTCCGTCAACTCATCCGTCAAAAGCGGTCATAGCATCACAAGACATGTCCACTGTGCGCAAGCACCGCATAACGCCGTGTTGAGTGAAAGCGGAACGGCCCCGCACCGGGCAGGTGCGGGGCCGGGGAGCGCGGGCCGGGGGCGCGGGCCGTACCGGAGCCCGTCCGTGGTGGAACCGGAAGCGCTAGAACTCGTAGTCGGCGATCACCCAGGTGGCGAACTCGCGCCAGAGCGCGACGCCGGCCTGGTGTGCCGGATGTTCGAGGTAGCGGGTGAGGGCGTCGGCGTCGTCCACGGCCGAGTTGATGGCGAAGTCGTACGCGATGGGCCGGTCGCTGATGTTCCAGGCGCACTCCCAGAAGCGCAGCTCCTCGATCTGGCTGCCGAGCGCCCGGAAGGCCTCGACGCCCTTCACGACGCGCGGGTCGTCGCGCTCGACGCCGTCGTTCAGCTTGAACAGCACGAGGTGGCGGATCATCACTCTCCTCCGTTGGCGGCCCAGGTCATGAAGTCGCCCACGGCGCCCGCCGCGTCGGATATGCCCTGGAAACCTATCTGGACGTAGTCGGCGGCCTTCGCCGGATCGGTGATGATCACGTACAGCACGAAGACCACGAGCACGTAGACGGCGATCTTCTTCGAGTTCACCGCCACCGCGGCCTCCCCTGTCCCTTTCGACGCACGACTTTCGGTCGAACATGATCGCACGAAGGGCCCCGTCTTTCGACGGGGCCCTTCAAGAGCGGTAGCGGAGGGATTTGAACCCTCGGTGACTTGCGCCACACTCGCTTTCGAGGCGAGCTCCTTCGGCCGCTCGGACACGCTACCGAGAGAGACCTTACAACAGAGTGCGGCCTGGTTTGAAATCGGTTGTGGACGCCCGGCACGGGGCCGTCAGCGGTCCCGGAAGAAGTCCGTGAGCAGCAGGGCGCAGTCGTCCGCGAGCACGCCCTCGACCACCTCGGGACGGTGGTTGAGCCGGCGGTCGCGCACGACGTCCCACAGGGAGCCGGCCGCGCCCGCCTTGTCGTCGCGCGCGCCGTAGACGACGCGGTCCACCCGGGACTGCACCAGCGCCCCCGCGCACATCGTGCACGGCTCCAGGGTGACGACGAGCGTGCAGCCGGCCAGCCGCCACTCACCGAGCACCGCGGCCGCCCGCCGGACGGCGAGCACCTCGGCGTGGGCCGTCGGGTCGCCGGTGGCCTCGCGTTCGTTGTGCCCGGCCGCCAGGACGGTCCGGCCGTCCGGCGCCAGCAGGACGGCGCCGACCGGGACGTCCCCGCCCCGCGCGGCCCGCCCGGCCTCGGCCAGGGCGAGCCGCATCGCGGTCCGCCACCGGTCGCGCACCGGGTCGGGCGGTACGGCGGGGTCCGTGTCGTGCTCCTGCTCCGGTCCGGTCAGCGGACGGTCTCCAGTACGTCGGAGGCGCCCAGCGCCTCGGCGATCTCTCCGACCGCGTCCCCGGACATCGAGCGCAGTTCCTTCTCGCTCACGCCGAGGTCGTCGAGGACCTCCGGGTCACCGACCGGGCCGTGCGGCACGGCCTCGCCGGCGCCGGCGGCACCGTCGGCGCCGCCCTCGGCCCCGGCCTCGTCGTCGTCGGACTCGCCGTCCTCGGTGCCGTCGAGGTCGAGGGCGTCGAGGTCGTCGTCACCGGGGTCCCGGCCGAGCAGCTCGTCGGTGAGCAGGATCTCGCCGTAGCTGCTGCGGGCGGCCGCGGCGGCGTCCGAGACGTAGATGCGCGGGTCCTCCTCGCCGTCCACCCGGACGACTCCGAACCACGCGTCCTCCTGCTCGATCAGCACGAGCACCGTGTCCTCGTCGGGTGAGGCCTCCCGGGCCAGGTCGGCCAGGTCCGACAGGGTCTCCACATCGTCGAGCTCCGTGTCGCTCGCTTCCCACCCGTCTTCGGTGCGCGCGAGCAGTGCGGCGAAGTACACCGTGACTCTCCCACTGGTCATAGGCGTGCCGGTTGGGGGTCCCCCCGGCGGAGGCTGTGGGCGGGGGACGGTGCTTCGAGCCCACCCACTCGGAATCGTGGCAGAAACAAGGCGCTGAGGGGACGTCTTCTGAGCCCTGTGTCCGGCGGTTTCGCCCGGCGCCCCGGGAAGTACGTACCCGGGAAGCCGCCCTGTCGCCGCCACGTGCGGATCGTACGCGGATTATTCCGGGTCCCCGCGTACGTCCGTTCCGACCGACGTCGGCGCGGCGCGCGATCTTCCCCGGCCGGGGCGGAAAGTCACCAGCGGAAGGTGCGCATGCGCATCGCGTGCCGCAGCCGGGCGACCTTGACGCGGCGCGGCTGCACGCGGTCCCGCAGCTCGCGGGCCTCCGCGAGGTCCCGTAGGAACTGGGCCCGGCGCCGTCGCCGCTCGGCCCCCCGATCCCGCTCCGTCTCCGTACCGCGTCGTGCCCCAGGCTCCTCGCCGCGGGCCGGCATGTCGTGGAAGTTCCGGTCAGGCACAGTCTCACCACCCAGTCTCCGTCCCTCCCACCTTCCCCCGCCCGGGCGGTTTGACTCCGGTGAATGAGTGGCGCGGAGGTCCGGTGGCTTGCCCGCCGCGGGGACGACGGCCCCACGGGGCCCGGTTACTGTGGGGGACATGCGTCTCCACGTCGTCGACCACCCCCTGGTCGCCCACAAGCTCACCACGCTGCGCGACCAGCGCACCGACTCCGCGACCTTCCGCCGCCTCGCCGACGAGCTGGTCACCCTGCTCGCCTACGAGGCCACGCGCGACGTGCGCACCGAACAGGTCGACATCCGCACGCCGGTCTCGCAGACCACGGGCGTCAAGCTCTCCCACCCGCGCCCGCTGGTGGTGCCGATCCTGCGGGCCGGCCTCGGCATGCTCGACGGCATGGTCCGGCTGCTGCCGACCGCGGAGGTGGGCTTCCTCGGCATGATCCGCAACGAGGAGACGCTCCAGGCCTCCACCTACGCGACCCGCATGCCGGAGGACCTGTCCGGTCGCCAGGTGTACGTCCTGGACCCGATGCTGGCCACCGGCGGCACCCTGGTCGCGTCGATCCGGGAGCTGATCAAGCGCGGCGCCGACGACGTGACGGCCGTGGTGCTGCTCGCGGCCCCCGAGGGTGTCGAGCTGATGGAGCGCGAGCTGGCCGGCACCCCGGTGACCGTGGTGACGGCCTCGGTGGACGAGCGTCTGAACGAGCAGGGCTACATCGTCCCGGGCCTCGGCGACGCGGGCGACCGCATGTACGGAGCGGCCGAGTAGCACCCGCGTGTACTGAGCGGCCGAGTACTACCCGCAAGGCCGCTCAGCAGCCACCCTCCAGGGCCGCTCAGCAGCCACCCTCCAGGGCCGCTCAGCAGACCTCAGGGCGGCTCAGCAGCTCTTCTTCTCCGCGGTGGGGGTCGGCTGCGGCGCGCTCAGCCGGGTCAGCGCCGCGTCGGCGGCCGCCGGCTTCGCCAGCCCCTTGAAGGCGTTGCCGATGATCAGGTCGACCTCGGCGCCCTTGCGGGCCGCTTCGACGCGCGGTTCGGCACCGGCCAACTGGGTGCCGAGCACGGTGAGCGAACTCTTCAGGGAGGCGGCCGGGCCGAGCAGGAGGCCCGTGCCGTCGACCTTCTTGTCGTACTCCTTGGGCGCGTTGCTCACGTCGCCGATGCGGAAGCCGCGCTTCTTCAGCTCGTCGGCGGTCTTCTGCGCGAGCCCGCCGCGGGTCGTCGCGTTGAGGACGTTGACGGTGACCTGACCGGGCTTCGGGAGCTTGGCCGCGGCGGGCGCGGCGCTCGTCCTCGCGGACGCGGTGACACACCCCGCGGCACCGGCCGCCGAGGCCTTGTCGCCGCCGGTGAAGACGTCCACGAGCTGGAGCGTGCCCCAGCCGAGCACGCCGAGGACGGTGACGCACGCGACGCCGAGGAACGCGAGCCTGCCGCGTCGCCGGGCCGGGCGCATCCGGGGGTACTTGTCCCCCGTGATCTTGTACTGGCCACCCATGCCGGGAGGAGTCAGCATGCTCATGGGCGCAGCGTAGTGCGCCGGGACGGCGATGCCTATTAGATGATCAGTAGACGTTCCGTGGTTCGCCGCAAGGCAACCCGAAAGGGTCAGTCGAGTTCGAGAACCCGCGCGTGCAGCACCTGCCGCTGCTGGAGCGCGGCGCGCACCGCGCGGTGCAGACCGTCCTCCAGATACAGATCGCCCTGCCACTTCACGACGTGCGCGAAGAGGTCGCCGTAGAAGGTGGAGTCCTCGGCGAGGAGGGTTTCCAGATCGAGCTGGCCCTTGGTCGTCACGAGCTGATCGAGGCGGACCGGACGCGGAGCGACGTCCGCCCACTGCCGGGTGCTTTCCCGGCCGTGGTCGGGGTACGGCCGGCCGTTTCCGATGCGCTTGAAGATCACACGGAAAGCCTACCGGCCCGGACGTTGCGGGCGCAGCCATGGCGCCCTAGAGGTTGTCCCGTATGGAGTGTGAGTTATCCAGTGAGGGCCAGGTTGTGCAGTCGGGCGATGCCGAGCATGGCCTGGTGAACTCCGTCGCCCTTGAGTCGGCAGTCCCGCAGGATCTTCCAGTTCTTCAACCGCGACAGGGCGTGTTCCACGCGCGCTCGTGCCCGGCGATGGACGGCGTTCTCTGCCTCCTGCGAGGGGCTGAGGTGGCTCTGGCCTCGTCGTTTGCGGTGCGGGATCAGGAGGCCGGTGCCTTGGTAGCCGCCGTCGGCAAGGGTCGGGGCGCCGCGGCAGGCCCGATCGATGCCGGACTCGGTGAAGGCCCGGCAGTCGTTGCGGCTGCCGGGCAGCGGGAGACCGATGGCCACGACCAGGCGGCTGTTGGCGTCGATGACGACCTGCAGATTGGTCGAGTACCGGTAGTTCTTGCTGGACGCGGCGACACTGCGGTCGCGGGTGGGCACCAGAGTGCCGTCGACGATGTAGACGGTGTCCTTGCGCGGCCGCCGCGCGGGCGAGATGGCCAGCAGCGGTGCGAGATGGTCCAAGATGCGGTCGGCAGCGGACTTCGAGACTCCGAACAACGGCGCCACCTGCCGCAACGTGAGGTTCGTGCGCCAGTACGTCGCCACCAGCAACACCCGGTCTTCGAGCGACAGCCGCCATGGCCGGCCACGCTGAACGTCGCCACCTCGGCGCCGTACCAGTGCCACCAGCCTCGCAAACTGCACCTCGGTCAGACCCGCAAACGGCTCGATCCACTTCGGATCATCTGCTGAGATCACCCCACCCATGCCCGACCAACGCACCAGCAGCACCACCGGTTACGGGACAACCTCTAGTGCGGCGCTGGAAATGACGCCGTAAAGGGGATCAATCGGGAAGGCGGGCGTGCCGCCGGCGACGGAGGCGGTCCCGAACCCGCCTCCACCGCCCGGTCCGTCGCCTCAGCCGCGGCTCCCTTCCCGCGTGGGGAGCGGCCGTTCGGCCGGAGCCTGCGGCGCGTGGCCGGACTTGGGGGTACTGCGGGCGGCCTCGGCACGCAGGAGGGCGCGCAGGACGGCGTAGGGGTCGTTGGGCATGACTGCTCCTGTCTCCGTGTACGGGATTCCGTGCTGCTGGAGCCCAGTCCCGTCAGCAGCGCAGAACCACGGAGCGCGTCCCGCGCGCGCGGGACGCGGGCGCGGTCGGAACAGAGGGTGCGCAGCGCGCACGGCGTGCCGCCCGCCGGACCACGGGCCGCTCCGGCCCGGCCCGCCGCTCACCGCGCACGGGAGCGCGCAGCGCGCTGTCGACCTGGTCGTACTCCCCCACCGTCCCGGCGGCCACCGTCGCGGTGGACACCGCCTCGGCCGTGGCGTGCGCGCAGGGCACGACCAGGGCGAGCAGCAGCACGAGCACCCGCAGCCAGGCGGTGCGCCCGGCGCGTGCGGTGACGGCGTGCGGTGCGGGGCTCACGTCACTCGTGTCCCCGCCCGGCGTACGCGGTCCATCGCGCCGGGTATGAGAACCGCCCGCTCGGCGTAGGCACGGGCGCCGTTCACAGCTCGTGCGGGGCCTGACGCGCGCGTCCGCGCAGCCGCAGCGAGGTGACGGTCTCGACGAGGCCGACGACGACCAGCCACCAGCCGCCGACCAGCATGAGGACGGAGGCCGACTCGACCGGCGAGTCGATCAGGACGATGCCGGCCACCACGGTGACGACACCGAGGAAGACGTGCCAGCCGCGCGCGGGCATCGCCGGGTCGTGCACGGCGGCCACGATCTGGGTGACGCCGCGGAACAGCCAGCCGATGCCGATCCACAGCGCGAGCAGCAGCACGGACTGGAGGGGCCCGCGGAAGCAGAACAGCCCCAGCAGGATCGACACGGCGCCGCTGATGAACGCCAGCACCCGCAGTGAGGTCGTCCGGTGCGTGCCGAAGGCGGCGGCCAGCTGGAGGATGCCGCTGACGACGAGATAGAGCCCGAAGAGCACGCCGGCGACGCGCAGCGAGGCGCTGGGCCACACGAGGACGAGCACACCGAGGACCAGTGAGGCGATGCCGGTGAACAGCACGGTCTGCCATGCGGCGCGGGACAGCAGTTGCAGGGGCCCCTCGAACGCGGGCTCAGGCTCGGACCGACCGCCGCCGGTGCCGCGCACACCGTGCCGCGCGTGCACCCCGCGATCGTCGTACGGCGTCCCTCCGGGAGGCCCACTCGGTGGCTCGGTCATGCTCCATGCTGGGAACGCCCCCGCCACTCCCGCCACTTGAGACGGTCCACGGGACTGACACGGCTACCTGCCCGGCGCACGTCTGCCCGCGGTGCCGGCGGAGAGCCGCGTACAGCGAGAAGGGGTCGTGTCGGGGGGTGTCCGCCCGCGGCGGTTGGCGCGACAACGAGCGTCGCTTCTGTGGCCGACCGATTCGCGCCGTTCCGAGGACGGACACCCCCCGGCGCGACCCCGACCCAGGACGCAGCACACCGCGCAACGCGCACCCCCGCCGAAGCAGCCACAGGCCGCCGCAGGCATCCCACCCCTACGTGCCGGCGGCCTTCGCCTTGGCCGCCGCCTTCATCTCCTGCTTGTGCGCCCGCACCTTCGTCAGCGACTCAGGCCCCGTGATGTCCGCGACGGAGCGAAACGCGTCCGCCTCCCCGTACGCACCGGCCGCCTCCCGCCACCCCTCGGGCCGTACGCCCAGCTGCTTGCCCAGCAGTGCCAGGAAGATCTGCGCCTTCTGCTTGCCGAACCCCGGCAGCTCCTGGAGCCGCTTCAGCAGCTCCGCCCCCGTCTCGATCCCCCGCCACACCCCCTCGGCGTCACCGTCGTACGTCTCCACGAGGTACCGGCACAGCTGCTGGATGCGCCCCGCCATCGATCCCGGGTACCGGTGCACGGCCGGCTTGTCGGAGAGCAGCGCCGCGAACCCCTCGGGGTCGTACGCCGCGATGTCGTGCGCGTCCAGGTCCTCCGCGCCCATGCGCCGCGCGATGGTCGACGGCCCCTTGAACGCCCACTCCATCGGCACTTGCTGGTCGAGCAGCATGCCGACGAGCGCGGCGAGGGGACTGCGGCCGAGGAGTTCGTCGGCCTCGGGGTCCTGGGCGAGGTGCAGTGTGACGTCCATGCCCCGATGATCGCGCGTACCGGCTCAGGACGCGCGCCAGTACCCCAGCGCGTTCACCCGCTGCTTGGGCAGCCCCAGCTCCTTACGGGCGTACGAGGCCAGCGCCCGCGTGGTCGCCGTGTCGCACGCGATCCAGACGTACGGCTCGTCCCCGGCACCCCGCACCAGCTCCGGCAGCTCCTCCTTCACCCGGGCCACCAGATGCGCCCCCGCGTCCCGGCGCGGCACCGCCCGCACCTCGTGCCGCCCGGGGTCCGTACGGAAGGGCAGCCCGTCCGCGTCCCCCTCGAACCAGATCGTCGCCGGCACCGGCCCCAGCGCGTCGAGCAGCGAGTTCAGCGCGGGCAGCGACGCCGGATCCGCGACGGCGAACACACGCGAGGGGGCGGGCTCCGGAAAGTCGAACCCGGTTCCCTGGACCGTCGCCTCGATGGTGTCCCCCGGCTTCGCCGCCCGCGCCCAGTCGCTCGCGCACCCCTCGTGCAGGGCGAACTCCATGCTGAAGGTGCCGGCCGCCGCGTCCGGGTCGACCAGCGTGTAGCCCCGCTGGTGCGGCTTGCCCGCGTTCTCGAACCACAGCCGCACCCACATCGTCGGGTGCACCCCGGTCGCCGCCAGCATGCCGCCGTCGGTCAGCCGCAGCCGCCGGAACTCCGGGGTCACGTCCTCCGCGTCCGTCACCGTGAACTCGAAGTCCTTCGCGCGCATCAGCTTGAGGACCGCGCCCTCCCAACCCCGCCCCTGCCCCATCGTTTCTTCACCCTTCACGTACTATTCGGCCACCACGGCAATACTTAGGTGAGCCTAACCTAAAGGAAAGTAGAGGCACAGGGGTGAGCGCCGAGACATACCGCGACGCCTGGGGGATCCCCCACCTGCGCGCGGACAGCGCGGACGAACTCGCCCGCGCCCAGGGCCGCGTGACCGCCCGGGACCGGGCCTGGCAGCTGGAGGTCGAACGGCACCGCGCCCAGGGCACCTCCGCGTCCTTCCTCGGCCCCGAGGCCCTCTCGTGGGACCGCCTCGCCCGGCGGGCACGCCTCGCCGACACCGCCCGCCGCTGCTACGCGGCCCTGGAGAAGAACGACCCGGAGACGGCCGCGTGGGTGCGGTCGTACGTCGACGGTGTGAACGAGGGCCTCGCCGAACCGGGAACCACCGCCGACACGGCCCGCCCCCACGCCCCCGAATTCACCCGCACCGGCCTCACCCCCGGCCGCTGGGAACCCTGGACCCCGCTCGCGGTCTGGCTCGCCACGCACATCCTCTTCGCCGGCTTCCCCGCCAAGCTCTGGCGCGAGCACATCACCACCCGTCTCGGCCCGGAGGCCGTCGCCCTCTTCGCCACCGACGGCCCGGGCACCGCCGGCAGCAACGGCTGGCTGGTCAGCGGCGACCGGACCACGACCGGGCACGCGATCATCGCGGGCGACCCGCACCGCTGGATCGAGGACCCCGGCGTCTACCAGCAGATCCACCTGTCCTGCCCGGAGTTCGACGTCGTCGGCCTCGCCGTCCCCGGCGTCCCCGGCATCGCCCACTTCGGCCACACCGGAACGGTCGCCTGGGCCATCACCAACGCGATGTCCGACTACCAGGACCTGTACCAGGAGCGACTGCGCCGCACCGGCGCCGGAGTCGAGGCCCTGGGTCCCGACGGCACCTGGCACCGCGCCGCCCGGCACACCGAACTGATCCGGGTCGCGGGGGAGCCGGGGGAGCCGGGGGAGAAGGCCGAGGAGACCGTAGAGGTGGAGGTCATCGAGACCGACCGTGGCCCGGTGATCGCCGGCGGCCCCGAGGGCCTCGACGACGGCACCCCGGCCGCCCTCAGCCTCCGCTACCCGCCCCGCGTCACCGCCGACCTCGGCTTCGGCGCCCTGCTGCCCCTGCTCCGCGCGCGCAGCGTCGCCGACGTGGACCGGGCCCTGGACGCGTGGGCGGAGCCGGTCAACGTGGTGCAGGCCGCCGACACCGAGGGCGGGCTGCTGCACCGGGTGGCCGGACGCGTACCGGTACGACCGGACGCCAACCGCCTCCGCCCGGTACCCGCCTGGGAGCCCGGCCACGAGTGGGACGGCTGGCACACCCCGCCCCGGGCCGGCCTCACCGACGGCGTCGCCGTGATGGCCAACCAGCGCGGCCCCGCCACCCCGCTCGGCATCGAGTTCGCCCCGCCGCACCGCGCCGACCGCATCACCGCCCTGCTCGCCACGGAGGAGCGCTGGTCGGCGGCGGACATGCCGGCCATCCACATGGACACCCACCTCGGGTCGGCCGCCGCCCTCCTCGACCTCCTCGCCACCCTGGACGGCCTGCCCCCCGAGGCCGCCGCCCTCCGCGACCGACTCCTGGCCTGGGACCGGCACATGGACGCCGACAGCGCCGACGCGGCCCGCTACGCCGCCGTGCGCACGGCCGTCGTACGGCGGCTGGCGGCGCACCCGGTCCTCGCCCCGGCGTCCGTGCCGCCCGCGTACCCCGAGGTGCTCCAGCCGTGGCTCGCGCTCGTGCCGCGCGTCGGACACGCCCTCGAGCACCTGCTGCGCGCGGAGGAGCTGTACGGCATCGACCGCGCCGCCGCCGTCCGCGCCGCGCTGGAGGAGGTCGCCGCGCGGCCCCCGGCCGGCACCTGGGGCGACACCCACCGCCTCGCCGCCTGGCGGGCGCTGCCGGACACCGCGTCCACCCCCGCACCCGGCCCGCGGCTCTCCGGCGACCACGACTGCGTCCTGTGCACGTCCCCCGTGCCCGGCGTCACCGACCGAGCCGCCCGCGGCCCCGCCGCCCGCTACGTCTGGGACCTGGCCGACCGGGGGAACAGCCGCTGGACGGTACCCCACGGCGCCTCCGGCACCCCCGGTTCGCCGCACCACCAGGACCAGCAACGCCTGTGGCTCGGCGGGGACCTCGCCCCCGTGATCACGGACTTCGGCCAGCTCACGAAGGAATCACATGCCTGACCCCCGCACACCCTCGTACGCCACCCGCACCCCCCTCCACGAGCAGCGCCTCGACGGCTTCGGCACCGTCCGCGTCCTCCCCCTCGACGCCGCCGAGGACGCCGACGTGATCCACCGCTGGGTGAGCGAGGAGCGTGCGGCGTTCTGGGGGATGACGGAACTGACGCGGGACCAGGTCGAGGCCGTCTACGCGCACATGGACGCCCTCGACACCCACCACGCCCACCTGGTCGTCAAGGACGGCGACCCGGTCGCCCTGCTCCAGACCTACGAGCCCGGGGCCGACCGGGTGAGCGAGTGCTACGACGTCGAGCCCGGCGACATCGGCGTCCACCTGCTGCTGGCCCCGGCCGGAGCGCAGGGCGCCCGGCCCGGCTGGACCGCCGCACTGGCCGGGGCCCTCATGGCGTACGTACTGCTGGGCCTGGACCGGACCCGGATCGTGGTCGACCCGGACATCGGCAACGAGAAGGCGATCGCCCGCTTCCTGAGGCAGGGCTTCACCGCCGGCCCCGCGGTCGTCCTGCCCGAGGTCGGCCTGCCGGACGTCCACCTGCCCGAGAAGAAGGCGCAACTCGCCTTCCTCCGTCGGGAGGTAGCGTTCCCGGCGTGACTTCGCCGCCCACCGCAGAGGACCTGATCGCGCACTACGGACTGGAGCCGATCCCCCGCGAGGGCGGCCTGTTCCGGCGTACCTGGGCAGGCCCCGAAGGCCCGGACGGACGCCCCGCGGGATCGGCCATCGTCGCCCTGCTCACCGCCCGCCCGGGCGACTTCTCCGCACTGCACCGCCTGCCCACCGACGAGGTCTGGCACTTCTACCTCGGCGATCCGCTGGAACTGCTGCTCCTCTCCCCCGACGGCGGCACGCGTACGGCCGTACTGGGACCGGACGTCCTGGGCGGCCAGCACGTGCAGTTCACGGTCCCCGCCGGCACCTGGACGGGCGCCGGCGTGGCGGCCGGCGGCGCGTGGACGCTCTTCGGGTGCACGATGGCGCCCGGATTCACCTACGGGGACTACGAGCACGGCGACGCGGCCGACCTCACGGCGCGCTATCCGGACCGGGCCGCGCGGATCGTGGAACTGTGCCGCCCATGAACCCGCACACGCGGCTCCTCGACGGTCAGGTGGCGCTCGTCACGGGCGCCGGCGGCTCCATCGGCCGCGGCATCGCGCTGCGGTTCGCCGAGGAGGGCGCGGCGGTCGCGCTGCACTGCCGTACGTCCCTCGCGGCGGCGCGGGAGACGGCCGGCCGCGTCCGGGAACGCGGCGGGAGCGCCACCGTCCTGCGGGCCGACCTCACCGACGAGGACGCCGCCCGGCGCCTGGTCGAGGAGGCCGCCGACTGGGGCGGCGGACGGCTGACGGCGCTGGTCAACAACGCGGGTGTGCAGCCGCTGCGGGACCTGCCCGGCATGACGGCCGCCGAGTGGCGTGCGGTCGTGGACACCAACCTCACCGGCGTCTTCGCCTGCACCCAGGCCGCGGCCGGGATCATGCGGGCCCAGGACGGCGGCGGCTCGGTCACCCACATCGCCTCCATCGAGGCGTCCGCCCCCGCGCCCGCCCACGCGCACTACAGCGCCTCCAAGGCGGCGGTGGTGATGCACGCCCGTTCGGCGGCCCTGGAGTACGGCCCGTGGGGCGTCAGGGTCAACTCCGTCTCGCCCGGCCTCATCGACCGCGAAGGGCTCGACGAGGCGTGGCCGGAGGGCGTACGGCGGTGGCGGCTGGCGGCGCCCACGGGACGGCTGGGGCGCCCGGAGGACGTGGGCGACGCGTGCGTGTTCCTCGCCTCGCGGCTGGCGTCCTGGATCACCGGCCACGACCTCGTGGTGGACGGCGGGGTGACGGCACGCCCGTCGTGGTGAGGATCCGCGGGGCGGGCGGGTGAGCGGGGCGGCCTCCGGGTCCGTACGTATCCCCGAGGCAGTGGGTCCCGACGACGGAGATGCGACGTGAGGTGTGTGGGCGGTGCACGCGCTGGAGCCCGAGGGCGGGGAGGCAGGCCGGACCGGCGGGCGGGAGGGGAGCACCGGGACCGCCGGCCGGACCGGGGAGGAGTCCGGCGGCTGGTGCTGCTGGGCGCCGTGCTGGTCCTGCTCCTCCTCGGCGGCGCGGGCCCCGCGTCCGCCCACGCCGCCCTCAGCTCCACCGACCCCGGCGACGGAACCGTCCTCCAGCGGGCCCCCGGCCACGTCACCCTGACCTTCAGCGAGTCCGTCGGCCTGCGCGACGACTCCTTCCGCGTCCTCGACCCCGGCGGCCACCGGGTGCGCACGCGGGAGGCCGGTCACGCCGACGGCCGCTCCGACACCGCCCGCGTCGGTCTGCCCGCCGAGCTGGGGGAGGGCACCTACACGGTGGCCTGGCGGGTGGTGTCGGCCGACAGCCACCCCATATCCGGTGCCTTCACCTTCTCGGTCGGCCGGCCCTCCACGACGACCGCGGCGGTGGACACGGGCCCCTCCGAGGACCCCCTGACCGCCACCCTCAACAAGGTCGCCCGCTACCTCTCCTACCTCGCCGCCGCCCTGCTCATCGGAATCGCGGCCTTCGTCGTCCTGTGCCGCCCGCCGGACTTCTCCGCACTGCGCCGCCCGCTGGTCGCCGGCTGGTGGACGCTGCTGGGCGCGACGCTCGCCCTGCTGGTGCTGCGCGCCCCGTACGAGGCGGGCACGGGACCGGCGGACGCCCTGGACGCGGGCGCCCTCGCCGACACCCTCACGACCCGCCCCGGCGGGCTGCTGCTGGCCAGGCTGGTGCTGCTCGCGCCGGTGGCGCTGTTCCTGGTGCGCGTGGGCCGCGCGGACCGCCACCGGGAGCGCCGCCCGCCGACCGCCGCCTCGGGCGCCGTACTCGCCCTCGCCCTCGCGTTGACCTGGGCCGCCGCCGAGCACGCCTCCGCCGGCATCCAGGTGCCGCTCGCGGTGACGTCCTTCGTGCTGCACCTGCTGGCCACGGCGGTCTGGCTCGGCGGCCTCGTCGCCCTGCTCGTGACCCTGCGCGCGGCGCCGGACGCCGCCACGGTCGCGCGCTTCTCGCGCGTCGCCCTGGTCTCCGTGACCGTCCTGGTCGCCACCGGCGTCTACCAGTCCTGGCGCGGCCTCGGCTCCTGGCAGGCGCTCACCGGGACGACGTACGGCAGGCTGCTGCTCGCCAAGGTGGCCCTGGTGACCGTACTGCTGGCCGCGGCGGCCGTGTCCCGGCGCTGGACGGCCGCACTGGCGACGGCCCGGACGCCGGTACGGCAACGGGAGCGCGAGCGGGCACCGGAACCGGTCCCGGCCGGCGGCCCACCCCCTCCGGCGCCGGCGCCCGTCGAACCTGCGCCGCCCGCCCCCGACGACCCCTCCACCGCCGCGGACGACCTCCGCCGCGGACTGCGCCGCTCCGTCCTGGCCGAGGCGGTCGTCGCCGCCGTCGTCCTTGTGGTCACGACCGTGCTCACCAGCACCCTGCCGGGCCGGGCGGCGGACGAGGCGGCGCGGGCCGTGCCGGCCGGCGGGGTGCTGCCCGCGTCCGTCACCACGATCCCCTTCGAGGTCGGCGGCTCCGGCCGCGGCACGGTCCAGATCACCCTGGACCCCGGCCGCACCGGCGACAACGCCGTACAGGCCGTGGTCTTCGGCCCCGACGGCGCCCTGGCCGCCGTACCCGAACTCCGCCTCTCCTTCACCCTCCCCGACAAGGACGTCGGCCCCATCGAAGCGCGACTCGTCGACCGGGGCGGCTACTGGAGCGCCAACACCCTCGCCCTCCCCCTCCCCGGCACCTGGACCATGCGCACGACGGTCCGCGTCTCGGAGATCGACCAGGTGAGCGCGGAGCGGCGGATCCGGATCGAACGATGACGGGCGGCCGGCCCGAGTGGCCGGCCACAAAGTCGAAGGGCCCCACCGCGAACGGTGGGGCCCTTCGACTTCGTGCCCGGTGAGGCACTGGCGGAGGATACGAGATTCGAACTCGTGAGGGGTTGCCCCCAACACGCTTTCCAAGCGTGCGCCCTAGGCCTCTAGGCGAATCCTCCGCCGAGAACATTACATGACGTGGAGGAGTGCTTGCGAACTCGTTCTGAGCGCCCCGCATCGGGTAACGTGTGGCCCAGCCCCTCACGCGGCGCTATCTGACTGAACTCCCCCAGGGCCGGAAGGCAGCAAGGGTAGGTTGGCTCTGGCGGGTGCGTGGGGGGCGTTCGCGTTCGCGGGCGGTCCGGTTGTCAGTGGACGCCTATAACCTCGTATGCGTGTCGTCTCTCGCGCTCTACCGCCGTTACCGCCCGGAGTCCTTCGCCGAGGTCATCGGGCAGGGGCATGTCACCGACCCGCTGCAGCAGGCGCTGCGGAACAACCGGGTCAATCACGCGTACCTGTTCAGCGGTCCGCGCGGATGCGGCAAGACGACCAGCGCCCGGATCCTGGCCCGCTGTCTGAACTGCGAGCAGGGCCCCACCCCGACCCCCTGCGGCGAGTGCCAGTCGTGCCAGGACCTCGCGAGGAACGGGCCGGGGTCCATCGACGTCATCGAGATCGACGCCGCCTCGCACGGAGGCGTGGACGACGCCCGCGACCTGCGCGAGAAGGCCTTCTTCGGGCCCGCCCGGAGCCGGTACAAGATCTACATCATCGACGAGGCCCACATGGTCTCCCCGCAGGGCTTCAACGCCCTGCTGAAGGTCGTCGAGGAGCCCCCGGAGCACCTCAAGTTCATCTTCGCGACGACCGAGCCCGAGAAGGTCATCGGGACCATCCGCTCGCGCACCCACCACTACCCCTTCCGCCTCGTGCCGCCCGGCACCCTGCGCGACTACCTCGCCGAGGTCTGCGGCAAGGAGCAGATCCCGGTCGCGGACGGGGTGCTGCCGCTGGTCGTCCGGGCCGGCGCGGGGTCCGTCCGTGACTCGATGTCCGTCATGGACCAGCTCCTCGCGGGCGCCGGCGCGGACGGTGTGACGTACGACATGACCACCGCCCTGCTCGGCTACACGGACGGCTCGCTGCTCGACTCCGTCGTCGAGGCGTTCGTCACAGGGGACGGCTCGGCCGCCTTCGGGGTCGTGGACCGGATCATCGAGGGCGGCAACGACCCGCGGCGCTTCGTCACCGACCTGCTGGAGCGCCTGCGCGACCTGGTGATCCTCTCCGCCGTGCCCGACGCGGCGGAGAAGGGGCTCATCGACGCCCCCGCCGACGTCATCGAGCGGATGCAGGCGCAGGCGCGGTCCTTCGGCGCCGCCGAGCTGAGCCGTGCCGCCGACATCGTCAACGAGGGGCTCACCGAGATGCGCGGCGCCCAGTCGCCCCGTCTCCAGCTGGAGCTGATCTGCGCGCGCGTGCTGCTGCCCGCCGCGTACGGCGACGAGCGGTCGGTGATGGCGCGCCTGGACCGGATCGAGCGCGGTGTGCAGTTCTCCGGGGGCGCGGGCGCTCCTGCCATGGGGTACGTGCCGGGGCCCGAGGCGCACAGCGGTGGCGGGGGCGCCGCCGCTCCGGTCGCGCCCGGCGGCGGGCCCGCGGCGGCCCGGGCGGCCGTACGGGCACCGGGTGGCGCGGCGGCTCCGACGACCGGTGCCGGTCCCGGGGAGGGCGAGGGCTCCCACGGTGGTGGGCAGCAGCCTCATGCCGCACCGGCACCGGCACCCGCTCCCGCCGCCGAACCCTCGGCTCCGGCTCCGACCTCTACTCCCACTCCCACTCCCGCCCCCGCCGCCGAGCCCGGCCCCGCCTCCACGCCGGGTGCCTGGCCGACCGCGGCCCCCGCCGGTGGCGGGCGACGGCCGGGAGGGTGGCCCACGGCGGCCCCGGCGGGCGGCGGACAGGCCCGGACATCGGCCGCTCCCGGCCCCGCCGCGCCTCCGCCCGCCGCTTCGGCGCCCGCACCGGCCGTCTCCACGCCGGCGCCCGCCTCCCCACCGCCGGGCGGAGGGGTCGACCCCCGATCGCTCTGGCCCAACATCCTGGAGGCGGTCAAGAACCGCCGCCGGTTCACCTGGATCCTGCTCAGCCAGAACGCCCAGGTGACCGGCTTCGACGGCACCTCCCTCCAGATCGGCTTCGTCAACGCCGGTGCTCGCGACAACTTCGTGAGCAGCGGCAGCGAGGACGTGCTGCGCCAGGCCCTGGCCGAGCAGTTCAACGTGCAGTGGAAGATCGACGCGGTCGTCGACCCCTCGGGCGGTTCGGCACCCCCGCCTCCCGCCGGGCCCTCGGGCGGTTCCGGCGGCGGGGGCGGGGGATTCGGCGGCGGAAGTGGCGGCGGTGGCGGTGGTGGTGGCGGTGGCTTCGGGGCCGGTGCGCCCGCCCCGCGGCCGTCGGCGCCCGCGCCCGCCGCCCCGTCGCCCGCCGCGCCCGCTCCGGACTCCGGCCGCTCCTCGGCCCCGTCCACCACACCCGCTCCCCGCCCGCCGGCGCCCGAGCCGCGCCAGGTCTCCCCCGAGGACGACATCCCCGAGGAGGACGACCCGGACCTCGACGAGTCCGCGCTCTCCGGCAGGGACCTGCTGGTACGGGAGCTGGGAGCGACGGTCGTCGAGGAGATCGCGCACGAGTAGGAGCGGAGGGCGCGGGTGCGTCACGCCGCGCTCGGCCTGGAGGAAGCCACAAGGCCGCGCCGCCCCGTCCTTCGGAAGCCCGCACAAGGGGCCCCGGTCCTTTCCCATTAGGCTGGCCCCGTGAAGGTCCTTGTCATCGGCGGCGGCGCCCGCGAACACGCCCTGTGCCGTTCCCTGTCCCTCGACCCCGACGTGACCGCGCTGCACTGCGCACCCGGCAACGCCGGTATCGCCGAGGTCGCCGAACTGCACCAGGTCGACGCCCTCGACGGCGCGGCCGTCACCGCGCTGGCCGGACGCCTCGGTGCCGAGCTGGTCGTGGTCGGCCCGGAGGCGCCCCTGGTCGCCGGGGTCGCCGACGCCGTGCGCGCGGCCGGCATCCCGGTCTTCGGCCCCTCCGGGGAGGCCGCCCGGCTGGAGGGCTCCAAGGCCTTCGCCAAGGACGTCATGGCAGGCGCCGGCGTCCCCACCGCCCGCTCGTACGTCTGCACCACCCCGGCCGAGGTCGACGCGGCCCTCGACGCCTTCGGCGCCCCCTACGTCGTCAAGGACGACGGGCTGGCCGCCGGCAAGGGCGTCGTCGTCACCGATGACATCGAGGCGGCCCGGGCGCACGCCGCGGCCTGTGACCGCGTCGTCATCGAGGAGTTCCTGGACGGCCCCGAGGTCTCCCTCTTCGCCGTCACCGACGGCGACAACGTCCGCCCGCTCCAGCCCGCCCAGGACTTCAAGCGCGCCCTCGACGGCGACGAGGGCCCCAACACCGGCGGCATGGGCGCCTACTCGCCGCTGCCGTGGGCCGACCCCAAGCTGGTCGACGAGGTCGTGGAGAGCGTGCTCCAGCCGACCGTCGACGAGATGCGCCGGCGCGGCACCCCGTTCTCCGGGCTCCTCTACGCCGGTCTGGCGATCACCTCGCGCGGCGTCCGCGTGATCGAGTTCAACGCCCGCTTCGGCGACCCCGAGACCCAGGTCGTGCTGGCCCGCCTGCGGACCCCGCTGGCCGGTCTCCTGATGGCCGCCGCCACCGGCAACCTCGCCGACCTGGAGCCGCTGCGCTGGAGCGACGACGCGGCCGTCACCGTGGTCGTGGCCTCCCACAACTACCCCGGCACCCCGCGCACCGGCGACCCGATCACCGGCCTCGCCGAGGTGGCCGACCAGGACGCCCCGCACGCCTACGTCCTGCACGCCGGCACCCGCGCCGAGGGCGACGCCGTCGTCAGTGCCGGTGGCCGCGTCCTGTCCGTCACGGCCACCGGCACGGACCTCACCGAGGCCCGCGACCGCGCCTACCGGGCCGTCGCCCGCATCGGCCTCGACGGCTCGCAGCACCGTACGGACATCGCCGCGAAGGCCGCCGCGGGCGCCTGACCGGCCCCGCGGGACCCGCCCGCGCACCGCAACCCCACAGGCCCCGGCTCCGTCCCCGGAACCGGGGCCTGATCCTTGCAATCCGTCATCCACCTTTCCCCAAAGCCATTCCATCGAGTGACCGATAGTCCATACGGCTGACGGGCACGAAGGCCCCAACTATGGTGCCGCGCAAGCGTTCCGGCACATGGCCCACCGACATTGCGATGTCAGTGGCGGGTGCCACAGTGGGGGAGTGGGCACCAGCAGACGAGCAGTGGACGAGCCAGGACAGACAGGACGTCGATGAGGGGGTGAGGTCCGGCCGTGACCGGTACCGGTGGTGAGGAGATGGGCGCGCGAGCCGCGCGTTCCCGGGCGTTGGCCGTGCTGCGCGTCCGCAGCCGCGCGCTGGCCGTCGCCCTGTTGCCCGCTGCCCTCGCCGTGATCCTGCTCGTGGGCGGCTCCACCGGGCGCCTGGTGGGCGCGGGCTGGGACGCCGCCCGCTGGGTCGTGTCCGTCCTCGCGGTGCTCGTGCTGGCGGCCGCGGCCGGAGTGGCCCTCGTCGTGGCCCGCTCCCGGCCCGCCGTCACCCCCACCGTCACCATCGCCGAGGAGTCGGCGCCGGACCTCTACCGGATGGTGCGCGACCTGGCCGACCGGCTCGACGTGCCCGCCCCCTCCGCGATAGCGCTCACGCCGGACTGCGACAGCTGGCTGGAGGACCGCACCCACCCGGCCCACGGACCGCCCGCCCGGGCGGCGGAGCGCGACGTCCCGGCCGTCCCGGGCGGCTCCGCCCGCCCCCGCGGCGCCTCCGCGCCCGTGCTCGTCATCGGCTCGCCCTTCCTGTGGTGGATGCGCGTGGGTGAGCTGCGCGCCGTCCTCGCCCCGGTCGTCGCCGGCACGGGACCCTCGGCGCACCCCGACATAGCCGCCGCCCGCCGTTTCATACGCGGCCTGGACGCCGCGGTGGCCGTGGCCTCGGCGGACCGGCGCAACCCGCTGTCCCGGGCGGCCTGCGCGGGCCTGGGCCGGGTGTCCCGGCTGCTGCTGCGCAGTTGCCGGGTGCACGCGGCCGAGATGGAGCGCGGCGTCGCGTCGGCGGCGGCCGAGCGTGCACAGGCTGTGGACTACGGGCTGCGGATCGTCGCCCAGGAGCAGGTCGGGCTCGCCTACGCGGGCTGGGACCGGCTGCTGACCCGGGTGGCGCTGCCCGCCTGGCGGATGGGCCGCTGGCCCGCCCGGCTGGACGTGGGGGTCGTCGCCGCCCTCACCGAGCTGTCCCGCCGCGACCGGCTGGCCGAGGGCTTCGCCTCGCGCCTGGGGGAGCGCCCCGCCTGCGACCTGCTGGAGGAGCCCGGCGCGATGGACGAGGCGGTCTCGCTGCTCACCGCGCGCCTCTTCCACGGCGGGCCCGAGACCGGTCCGGACTGGTCGCCGGTGGACTGGGACGAGTATCCCGAGGAGGTCGTGGACCGCACCTGGCGCACGGACGCGGCCCGCCTCCACCGCGTCCTGGACACCCTGGGCGTCCGCCGCGCCGCCGAGGGCGCCGCCCCGGGCACCGAGGGCCCGACCCTGGCCCGCGTCCTGGACCACCTGACGACGGGCACCGCGACGCCCGCCGACGCCCCCCGGCCCACCGGGGACGGGGACGCACCCTTCCCGGCGCCCGCCCAGGGCGGCCCGGAAACCGACCCGCACCCGGCGGCCACCGGCCCCGCCCACCCCGAGGACGACGACGACCTGGCGGGCACCACCACGCGCGGAGCCGCCCTCGCCGCCGGACTCAGTGCCCAGCTGGCCCGCGAGGAGGCCGCCGCACAGCCCACCGGAGCCGGCGCCGGAGCCGCCACCACCCCCTCGGCCGCCGTCGGACCCGACGCCGCCCTCTGGGACGACCGCGCGCTCCCCCTCTTCCCCCTGCAACCCCCGCGCACCGGCCGCGAGATCCTCACCGCGCACATCACCGCGATGGTGTGCTGCGCGGCGATGGACACCGCCGGCGCGGCCCCGGGCCTCGACTGGCTGGACGGGCCGTCGCTCCTGTTCGACGGAGCCCGCGCCGCCGACCTGGCCCCCAGCGTGCTCAGCCTGGTCGAGTCCGGCGACCCGGGCCCCCTGCGCGCCTGGATGACCGACCTGGGCATACGCCCGGAGAAGCCGGTGCGCCTGGTGTGACGCGCCCGGACGGACCGTCCCGCCGAATCGGACCCCCCAATTCCACTTACGGCCGCTTCGCGACGAACAGTGACCGCACGCGTGCGACATGTGATGTGCTGGGACCGAATCGAGCGCAGGGCAAGGGCGTTCGTCGTACGCATGACCACGGGGGCACGAGGGAGGGGGCGGTCCCATGGGGTCCGAGCAGATCCGCCGCTGGGAGTCGGGAGCACTCGCGCACGCCGTGACGGACCCCTTCGGACAGGGGCCCCTCCCGTGGCTGCGCGGCGGCGAGACGTACTTCGGCGACACCGGCCAGGTCGTCGCCTGGTACGCGGACCAGGACACCGTTCCCGCCCAGCGCGGCGGCCCGCGCGCCGCCGACGACGTCCGCCGCCAGATCAAGGGCTTCACCGCCACCGGCGCCGCCGCCCCCGGCGAGGCCGTCGACTTCCACATCACCGTCGACCCGCCGCAGCAGTTCAGCGTCGACGTCTACCGGATCGGCCACTACGGCGGCGACGGCGCCGCCAAGATCACCACCAGCCCCCGCCTGTCCGGCATGGTCCAGCCCCCGCCGCTCACCGCCGACCGCACGGTCTCCTGCCACCACTGGTGGCTCTCCTGGCGGCTCCAGATCCCGTCGTACTGGAGCATCGGCGCCTACGTCGCCGTCCTCACCACCGCCGACGGCCACCGCTCCCACGTCCCCTTCACGGTCCGCGACAGCCACCCGGCCGACCTGCTGCTCCTGCTGCCGGACATCACCTGGCAGGCGTACAACCTGTACCCGGAGGACGGCCGCACCGGCGCCAGCCTCTACCACGCCTGGGATGAGGAGGGCCGGCTGCTCGGCGAGGCGGACGCCGCCACGACCGTCTCCTTCGACCGGCCGTACGCGGGCGCGGGGCTGCCGCTGCACGTCGGCCACGCCTACGACTTCATCCGCTTCGCCGAGCGCTACGGCTACGACCTCGCCTACGCCGACGCCCGCGACCTGCACTCCGGCCGGATCGACCCGGCCCGCTACCGGGGCCTGGTCTTCCCCGGCCACGACGAGTACTGGTCCGCCGCCATGCGCCGCACCACGGAACTCGCCCGCGAGCGGGGCACGTCCCTGGTCTTCCTCTCCGCCAACACCATGTACTGGCAGGTGGAGCTGGCCCCGTCGCCGTCCGGCGCCCCGGACCGCCTGCTGACCTGCCGCAAGCGCCGGGGCCCGGGCCGGCCGACGCTGTGGCGGGAGATCGACCGCCCCGAGCAGCAACTGCTCGGCATCCAGTACGCGGGCCGCGTCCCCGAACCGCACCCGATGATCGTCCGCAACGCGGGCCACTGGCTCTGGGAAGCCACCGGCGCCCACGAGGGCGACCCGATCGAGGACCTGGTGGCGGGCGAGGCCGACCGCTACTTCCCGCGCACCGCGCTCCCCGCGCACGACGAGCGGGTCCTGCTCGCCCACTCCCCGTACACCGACGCGCACGGCGCCCGGCGCCACCAGGAGACCTCGCTGTACCGGGCCCCGTCGGGCGCCTGGGTCTTCGCGTCCGGGACGTTCGCGTGGTCCCCGGCCCTGGACCGCCCCGGCCACGTCGACCCACGCGTCCAGCGCGCCACCGCCAACCTCCTGGACCGCATCTGCAAACGCGACTGACCGCACACACGGGTACTGCCCCGCCCGTCGCCCTCCCCGCGACGTACGGGACAATCGACGTACTTGGACAGAACCACGGGGAGGAACCGTGTCCGGATTCGTTGAAAAGCCCGAGCCGATCCAGGTTCCGGGTCTGGTGCACCTGCACACCGGCAAGGTGCGCGAGCTGTACCGGAACGAGGCGGGCGACCTCGTGATGGTCGCCAGCGACCGCATCTCCGCCTACGACTGGGTGCTGCCGACCGAGATCCCGGACAAGGGCCAGGTCCTCACCCAGCTCTCCCTGTGGTGGTTCGACCAGCTCGCCGACCTGGCCCCCAACCACGTCCTGAGCACCGAGCTGCCCCCCGGCGCCCCCGCCGACTGGGAGGGCCGCGCCCTGGTCTGCAAGTCGCTGCGGATGGTCCCCGTGGAGTGCGTGGCCCGGGGCTACCTCACCGGCTCCGGGCTCGCGGAGTACGACCAGACCCGCACCGTCTGCGGCCTCGCCCTCCCCGAGGGCCTCGTCGACGGCTCGGAGCTGCCCGCCCCGATCTTCACCCCGGCCACCAAGGCCGAGGTCGGCGAGCACGACGAGAACGTCTCCTACGAGGAGGTCGCCCGCCAGGTCGGCGCGGACACCGCCGCCGCCCTGCGCCAGGCCACCCTCGCCGTCTACTCCCGCGCCCGCGACATCGCCCGCGAGCGCGGCATCGTCCTTGCGGACACCAAGTTCGAGTTCGGCTTCGACGGGGACGACCTGGTCCTCGCCGACGAGGTCCTCACCCCGGACTCGTCCCGGTTCTGGCCGGCCGACCAGTGGCAGCCGGGCCGCGCGCAGCCGTCGTACGACAAGCAGTTCGTGCGGGACTGGCTGACCTCGGCGGAGTCCGGCTGGGACCGCAGGAGCGAGCAGCCCCCGCCGCCGCTGCCGCAGCAGGTCGTGGACGCCACCCGCGCCAAGTACGTCGAGGCGTACGAACTCCTGACCGGCCTGAGCTGGTCGTAGCGGCCGCGGCCCCTCGGACACGAAGAAGCCCCCGGCCGGAGCCGGGGGCTTCTCACACGGAGCGAACGACGAGGTTCGAACTCGCGACCTCAACCTTGGCAAGGTTGCGCTCTACCAACTGAGCTACGTTCGCACTGCGCCGTGGCGCGTCAGCCACTATACCCAACCCCGCTCCCGTGCGAGGCGCACCGCCGCGTGCCGGTTCTCCGCCCCGAGCTTGCCGGCCGCCGACGACAGGTAGTTCCGCACGGTCCCCTCGGCGAGCGCGGCGCGCTCCGCGATCTCCGACACGGGCGCTCCGTCGGCGGCGTGTTCCAGTACTTCCGTCTCGCGCGCGGTCAGCGGCGAGTCCCCGGCGGAGATCGCGTCGGCGGCCAACTCCGGGTCGACGTAACGGTTTCCGGCGTGCACCGTGCGGATCAGCTCGGCGAGCCGCTGGGCGCTGGTCGTCTTGGGCACGAACCCGCGCACCCCCGCCGCGAGCGCCCGTTTCAGGTGGCCGGGCCGGCCGTGGCTGGTCACGATCAGCACCTTGCAGGCGGGCAGCTCGGCCCGCAGCGATGTGGCGACCTTCACACCGTCGGCGCCGGGCATCTGCAGATCCAGTACGGCGACGTCCGGCGCGTGGGCCCGCGCCATCGCCAGGGCCTCCGGACCGGTGGCAGCCTCGGCGACCACGACGAGGTCGTCCTCCAGGGAGAGCAGGGCGGCCAGGGCGCCGCGGATGAGGTGCTCGTCGTCGGCGAGCAGCACGCGCACGGGGTCCGTCACGACGCCACCTCCCGCGCGGCCGGGGTGTGCGGTGGCAGCGGCACCTCGGCCGTCACCCGGAACACGCCCTTGCGCACGGTCCCCGCCTCCAGCGTCCCGTCCACCACGGACAGCCGCTCCCGCAGCCCGGCCAGCCCGGAACCGCCGGTCCCGGCGGGCGCGTCCGCGTCCGCGTCCGCCGAGGGACCGGTGCCGTCCGGGACCCCGTCGTTCTCCACCGTCAGCACTACCCGCCCTTCCGGCATCCGCACGGCCACGGCCACCCTCTTGGCGTCCCCGTGCCGCAGTACGTTGGTGGTCGCCTCCCGCACCACCCAGCCCAGCGCGGACTGCACCTCGGCGGGCAGCCCGGCCGTATCACCGGTGACCTCCGCCACGATGCCCGCCGCCGAGAGCACGCCCCGGGCACCGGCCAGCTCGACCTCGAGGTCGACCTCCCGGTAGCCGCGTACGACGTCCCGGACCTCGCGCTGCGACTCCTGCGCGATGCGCTGCGCCTCGATCATCTGCTCCACCGCCTCCGGCCGCCCGCGCCGGGACAACTGGACGGCCAGTTCGCTCTTGAGCGCGATCACCGCCAGGTTCCTCCCCATCACGTCGTGCAGGTCCCGGCCGAACCGCAGCCTTTCCTCGGCCACCGCGAGCCGGGCCCGGGTCTCCTTGGCCTCGTCGAGCGCGTAGACCGCCTTGAGCAGCCAGACGGAGAACACCGCGGTGAAGGCGAGGAACGCCCCGCCCACCACCAGGGCGCACGCCGTGATCAGCGCGCTGAGCCAGGACAGACCCAGCGCGAAGGCCACGAGCCCCGCGCCGACCGAGAAGCCGACGACCAGCCCCATGACGCGCCGCCGCCGGTCGTGCGCACCGAGGGCCAGCACGCCGACGCCGAAGCCCTGCACTCCCACGAAGACACCGAGGGCCGCCGAGTCGACCTCCGCGCCCCGGGGCCCGTGCTCCACGAGAGCGATCGCGGCGATCGCGAGGAGGGCGGTGACCGCGCCGAGCGTCCACAGCCGCCGTACCGGCCACGGCCGGCGGCCGAGGGTCCAGTCCAGGGCTCGTGAAGCGGTCGCCATGCACACCGCGGCGTGCGCGACGACCATCAGGGACAGCGCGGTCGCGAGTCCCGGCCCCACCTGGCCGTAGGTCGCCAGGCCGATGCCGCCGATCTCGCACACCCCGAAGAAGTGGAACGACCACCGCGTGTACGTCTCCACCTTCTCCGGCGTGTTCTTCCGCCGCCACCATCCGCCTGGCCTGCGCATCCGCCCGCCGCTCCCGCTCATCCCGTACGTCTCGCCCGTCCCGTACGTCAGTGCCGTGGCTCCCAGCGGAACCACCGTCGTACAGCAAACACCGCGACCACGGTCCAGGCCACCGCCGTCACCACGGCGCCCAGCGCCTCGCCGCCCGACAGGTCGCCGGTCCAGCCGCCGCGCACCAGGGTGATCACCGGCGTCATCGGCAGCAGTTCGCAGACGGCGGCCAGGCGGTCGGGGAGCAGTTCCAGCGGCACGAACATGCCGGAGCCGAGCATCGAGACGAACATGAAGGGCAGCGGGGTGACCTGCGCGCTCTCCCCGGTCCTGGTGAAGCTCGCGCTGACCCCGGCGAGCGCGGCGCACAGCACGAGACCGAGCAGCAGTCCGAGGACGGAGAGGTGGACCGCGGACGGCGCGGACAGGTCGAGCAGCACGGCGCAGCCCACGGCGAGCAGCAGGGACTGCACGAGCCCGCTGAGCAGGGCGGGGGTCGCGGATCCGGCGAGGATCTCCCCGTCGCGCAGTTCGCCGGTGCGCAGCCGCTTGAGGACGAGTTCCTCGCGGCGGACGACGAAGACGCCGACGAGGGCCGAGTAGACGGCGAACAGCAGGGAGAAGCCGATGGCGGCGGGCAGGACCAGCGTGCCGGTGGTCAGTCCGGCCCCGGCGAGGTCCATCTCCTTGGCCGCCGACTTCACGCTGAACGGCAGCACCAGCGGCACGAACAGGGCGGCGAACAGGGTGCCCTTGTTCCGTCCGAGCAGGGTGAGTTCGGCGCGGGCGAGGGCGGTCATGCGCGTCCTCGGCGTGCTGACCGGGGTGTTCACGGCGGGTGCCGCGGCCCGGGTGCTGGTGGCGCTCATGTCGCGTACTCCTTCGTCGTCTCGGGAGCGGTTCCGTCGGGCGCCCCGTCGGCGGTCCTCGCGGACACCTCTTTGGCGATGCTCAGGAAGGCCTCTTCCAGGGAGGCCGAGCGGACGTCCAGGCGGCGCAGCTCCACTCCGGCCTGGCCGGCCCACACCAGCAGGTTGGTGGCCGCGCGCTGGAGTTCGCGGGTGCGCAGCCTCACCATCCGGCCCTCGACCTCGTGGCCCTCGATCCCCATGCCGTCGAGCGGGGGGAGGTCGCCGACGAAGTAGCCCGTGGGCAGTTCGAAGGAGATCCGGGACGGCTGTGCGGCGGTCACCTCGGCCGGAGTGCCGGTGGCGGCGATCCGGCCCTCGTGCATGATCGCGAGCCGGTCGGCGAGGTTCTCGGCCTCTTCGAGGTAGTGCGTGGTCAGCAGCACGGTCGTGCCCTGGTCGCGCAGGGCGCTCACCAACTCCCAGGTGTCCCGGCGGCCTTCGGCGTCCAGTCCGGTGCTGGGTTCGTCGAGGAAGAGCACCTCGGGGTCGCCGAGCAGCGCGAGCGCCAGGTCGAGCCGGCGTCGCTGGCCCCCGGAGAGCTGCTTCACGCGGGTGTCGGTCTTCGTCTCCAGGCCGACCAGGTCCAGGACCTCGGCCGGCGGGCGGGCGCCGCTCACGCACCCCGCCCACATGCGGGCCGTCTCGGCGACGGTCAGCTCGGAGGGGAAGCCGCCCTCCTGGAGCATGACCCCGGTGCGGGGGCGTACGGCGGCACGCTCGGTGTAGGGGTCGTGCCCGAGGACGCGTACCCGGCCGCCGGCGGGGGCGGCGAGCCCTTCCAGCAGTTCGACCGTCGAGGTCTTCCCGGCGCCGTTGGTACCCAGCAGCGCGAAGACCTCGCCGCGGCGCACGGAGAAGTCGATACCGCGCACGGCCTCGAACCCGCCCCCGTACACCCGCCGCAGGTCGGTGACCTCAATCACGTGTTCGTGTCCGTTGGTTTGCATGCTTCAAGCCTTCCGGGCATCCGGGCCGCGTAACAGTGCGGGCCGTCATCACCGGACATGACAAATGTCAGGGGTGGAGTCGCCGGGCGTCACCGGGCGCACGAAAAGACCCCGGTCCGTGGAGGACCGGGGTCTGATTCCCGAGCGGACGACGAGGCTCGAACTCGCGACCTCAACCTTGGCAAGGTTGCGCTCTACCAACTGAGCTACGTCCGCATTGCCGCCGACCGGCCTTCACCGATCGGTGCGAGCACCAGCCTACCTGATCCAATCGGGTCATCGGTACGGCGATGCAGAGCGGGTGACAGGAATTGCACACTGCGCCTTCCCCCTGGAAGGGGGATGTTCTACTACTGAACTACACCCGCATGTTCCGTGGGCCCGGCCCTTCGGCCTCGCCCCTCGGCGTGCTCCAGACTTTAGCTGATCACCCGGGGTGCCGCGCAAGTCGGTTGCCGCGAGGGGCGACTGAGCGGCCGTCGGCCGCCGCCGGGCTCACCGGGCCGCGGCGAACGCCTCGTAGACCTTCTTCGGGATCCGGCCCCGCGCGGGCACGTCCATCTTGTTGGCCTGGGCCCAGGCCCGGACCGCCGCCGGGTCCGGCGCGACCTCCGTCTGCCGGTACGCCTTGCCGGACCTCGACCGCTTGCGGCCGGCCGACACGTACGGCTCCAGGGCCTTGCGCAGTTTCCGGGCATTGGTTTCGTTCAGGTCGATCTCGTACATCCGGCCGTCCACACCGAAGGCGATCGTCTCCGCCGCTTCCGAGCCGTCGATGTCGTCAAAGAGAGTGACCACGACACGCTGCGCCACGAATATCGGTCCCTTCGTGCGGCATCTCCGCGATGACGTGCCAAGACGTCGCGATGATGCCGACTGTTCGCCTGTAATTGGGCAAAGTATCGGCTAATGACATTTCATTTGTACAGTGCCCGGCATTGCAATGGGAAGCTCGACTAAATCTCTTGGCGTGTCCGCCGCGCAATAGCTGTCCGGGGTCGATCCGGGATCTTTCCCGAAGCTTTTCTCGGGCGTCCCCCACCGATGCCCAATCGTGATCGGGCTCACGTAGTTTCCTCCAAGGCTACGCGCGTAGAAATTTTGTACGGGTAGTCTGAAGGGACCTGCTCAGCACCACACACCGGGAGTGCCAGTGGCACGCGTCGTAGTCGACGTCATGCTCAAGCCGGAGATCCTCGACCCCCAGGGCCAGGCGGTGCAGCGCGCACTGCCGCGGCTGGGTTTCGAAGGGATCTCGGACGTCCGCCAGGGAAAGCGATTCGAACTGGAAGTGGACGGGCCCGTCGACGACGCCGCCCTCGCCCGCATCCATGATCTTGCGGAATCCTTCCTCGCCAACACCGTGATCGAGGACTTCACCGTCAGGGTCGAGTCGGAAGACGCAGTCGCGGAGGCCGTGAAGTGACCGCTCGTATTGGCGTCGTCACTTTCCCCGGCAGTCTCGACGACAGGGACACGCAGCGCGCGATCCGCGTCGCCGGCGCCGAACCCGTCGCCCTCTGGCACAAGGACAAGGACCTCAAGCAGGTCGACGCCGTGGTGCTCTGCGGTGGTTTCTCTTACGGCGACTATCTGCGGGCCGGCGCCATCGCGCGTTTCTCGCCGGTGATGGACACCGTCATCGACCAGGCGAAGGCCGGTCTTCCGGTACTGGGCATCTGCAACGGCTTCCAGATCCTCACGGAGGCCCACCTGCTGCCCGGCGGCATGCTCGGCAACGACCACCTGCACTTCATCTGCCGCGACCAGAAGCTGCGGGTGGAGAACGCGAGCACGGCCTGGACCAGCGACTACACCGCCGGCCAGGAGATCCGCATCCCGCTGAAGAACATGGACGGGCGGTACGTCGCCGACCGGCGGACGCTGGACGAGCTGGAGGCCGAGGGGCGCGTCGCCTTCCGCTACGTGGTCCGCGGCGAAGCCGCCGACGGATACGGCAACCCGAACGGCTCGCTCAACGACATCGCCGGCATCACCAACGCCGCGGGCAACGTCGTCGGCCTCATGCCGCACCCCGAGCACGCCGTCGAGCCGCTGATCGGCACCGGCCGCACCGACGGCCTCCCGTTCTTCACCTCGATCCTCAAGAAGCTGGTCAACGCATGAGCCGGACGCCTCTGGACACGGTCGAGCACGCGACCGCGACCCCCGACGTCGAGCTGCCCTGGGCCGAGCTGGGCCTGAAGAAGGACGAGTACGAGCGGGTGGTGGAGATCCTCGGCCGCCGCCCGACCGGCGCGGAACTCGCCATGTACTCCGTCATGTGGTCCGAGCACTGCTCGTACAAGAGCAGCAAGGTCCACCTGCGCCAGTTCGGCGAGAAGGCCCCCCAGTCCGACGCGATGCTCGTCGGCATCGGCGAGAACGCCGGTGTCGTCGACGTCGGCCAGGGCTACGCGGTCACCTTCAAGGTCGAGTCGCACAACCACCCGTCGTACGTCGAGCCCTACCAGGGCGCCGCGACCGGCGTCGGCGGCATCGTGCGCGACATCATCGCGATGGGCGCGCGTCCCGTCGCCGTCGTGGACCCGCTCCGCTTCGGTGCCGCGGACCACCCCGACACCAAGCGCGTCCTGCCCGGCGTCGTCGCCGGCATCGGCGGCTACGGCAACTGCCTGGGCCTGCCCAATATCGGCGGCGAGGTCGTCTTCGACGCCTGCTACCAGGGCAACCCGCTGGTCAACGCCGGTGCCATCGGCGTCATGCGGCACGAGGACATCCACCTCGCCAAGGCATCCGGCGCGGGCAACAAGGTCATCCTGTACGGCGCCCGTACCGGCGGCGACGGCATCGGCGGCGCGTCGATCCTGGCCTCCGAGACCTTCGACGACGCCAAGCCGTCCAAGCGCCCGGCCGTCCAGGTCGGCGACCCCTTCCAGGAGAAGCTGCTCATCGAGTGCACCCTGGAGGCGTTCAAGGAGAAGCTGGTCGTCGGCATCCAGGACCTCGGCGCGGCCGGCCTGTCCTGCGCGACCAGCGAGCTGGCCTCCAACGGCTCCGGCGGCATGCGCGTGACGCTGGACGACGTGCCCCTGCGCGACTCGACCCTGTCTCCCGAGGAAATCCTCATGAGCGAGTCGCAGGAACGCATGTGCGCGGTCGTCGAGCCGGAGAAGGTCGACCGCTTCCTGGAGATCTGCGACAAGTGGGACGTCATCGCCACGGTGATCGGTGAGGTCACGGACGGCGACCGTCTGGAGATCTACTGGCACGGCGGCAAGATCGTCGACGTCGACCCGCGCACCGTCGCCCACGACGGCCCGGTCTACGAGCGTCCCTACGCCCGCCCCGAGTGGCAGGACGCCCTCCAGGCCGACGACGCGAACAAGCTGCCCCGGCCGCAGTCGTCCGACGAGCTGAAGGGCCAGGTCCTGAAGCTGGTCGGCTCGCCGAACCAGGCGTCCAAGCAGTGGATCACCCAGCAGTACGACCACTTCGTGCAGGGCAACACCGTCCTCGCCCAGCCCGAGGACTCGGGAATGATCCGCGTGGACGAGGAGTCCGGCCTCGGCGTCGCCATCGCCACCGACGGCAACGGCCGCTTCGCCAAGCTCGACCCGTACACGGGCGCCCAGCTGGCCCTCGCGGAGGCGTACCGGAACGTCGCGACGACCGGCGCCAAGCCGCTCGCGGTGTCCGACTGCCTGAACTTCGGTTCGCCGGAGGACCCCGCGGTCATGTGGCAGTTCGCGGAGGCCGTGCGCGGCCTGGCCGACGGCTGCCTGCAGCTCGGCACCCCGGTGACCGGCGGCAACGTCTCGCTCTACAACCAGACCGGCGAGGCGGCCATCCACCCGACCCCGGTCGTGGCGGTCCTCGGCGTCATCGACGACGTGGCCCGGCGCACGCCGGTCGCCTTCCAGGAGGACGGCCAGCTGCTGTACCTCCTCGGCGACACCCGTGAGGAGTTCGGCGGCTCGGCCTGGTCGCAGGTGGTCCACGACCACCTCGGCGGCCTGCCCCCGAAGGTCGACCTGGAGCGCGAGCGGCTGCTCGGCGAGATCCTGATCTCCGCCTCCCGCGACGGCATGATCGACTCCGCGCACGACCTGTCCGACGGCGGCCTGGTCCAGGCGGTCGTCGAGTCGGCCCTGCTCGGAGGCAGGGGCGCGCGTCTGGTCGTACCGGACGGGCTCGACGCGTTCACCTTCCTGTTCTCGGAGTCGGCGGGCCGCGCGGTCGTCGCCGTCCCGCGTTCCGAGGAGGTCCGCTTCAACGACATGTGCGGCGCGCGCGGCCTGCCCGTCACGCGCATCGGTGTCGTCGACGGCGACGCGGTGGAGGTCCAGGGCGAGTTCTCCCTCTCCCTGACCGACCTGCGCGAGGCCCACGAGGGGACGATCCCGGGGCTGCTGGCGTAGCCGTACGTCCTTGCGAGGCCGAGGTCCCGTCCGGTCGGTTCCGGGCGGGGCCTCGTCGTCTCAGCGCACGTAGTTCTTGAGGATCTCCGTGTCGAGTGTGATGTCGACGGGGTCGGGGAGGACCAACGCCTCACCGAACTTCGTGACGCGGGCGTCCCGGTATCCGCCGACCTGGCGGTCGGGGGAGCTGTGCACGGTGACGGTGCAACTGTCCCGGTCGATGAGCATGTACAAGGGGATCCCCGCCTGCCCGTACGCGGCCGGTTTCTCGTGCCGGTCCCGCCGATCCGTGTCGGAGTCGTACGAGGTGACCTCGACGACCATGAGCACTCCAGCCGGATCGGCCCATTCGCCATATCCCGCGAAGTGGGCCTCGGGCACCAGCACGGCGTCCGGCCGGGCCCTGCTCTCGCGGTACGCGTCGACGCGGAGGCCTCGCGCGTGGTAAAGGTCCAGGTCCGGCCTGGCCTGAATGCAGCGCTTGGCCAGCCAGGACACGATGGTGTCGTGATCCCCGTCGGTCACTTGTTTGACCCCGATCCGTCCGTCAATGAACTCCAACGTGACGGTCTCGGGAGCGGCGGAAGCGATCGTTTCGAACTCGTCCACCGACATCTGAGACGTGTGCTCGGCCATAACCGTCATGTTGCACTTCCTTCCAGGCGCGGACCAGTGTTTCCAGCGCCGTGGTCCGGCCGGAACGCCTTCCACGGTCAGGCACACGGACGAGTGACCCTTGCGTGAGATTACGTAGCTACGTAATGTCGTAGGAGTGGAGCAACTGGAACAACGCATGGCCGACCTCGAACGGCGCCTCGCCGTCCTGGAAGCCGCCGACCGGCGCGCCCCCGGCCCGAAGGAGGGGGACCTCTGGGCCCTGGATGGGCTGAAAGCGCAGCTCACCGAGTTGGGGGCGGCCGCCGGCGGCGTCCTGTTCACCGGCTCCGTCCGGCTGCCGACCGGTGAGCAGTACGCCTGGCAGCACGGAGCGCTCACCGAGGGACTGTTGGACGCCGACTGGGCCGAGTCCGCCGAGGTGTTCGCCGCGCTCGGTCATCCGGTACGGCTGCGGCTGCTGCGCGAGATCCTCGGCGGCCGGCGCACCGCGGCCGAACTGGCCGAGCTGGACGGCGTGGGCACGACCGGCCAGATCTACCACCACCTGCGCCAGCTCACCGGCGCCGGCTGGCTGCACGCCACCGGCCGGGGGCGCCACGAGGTGCCGCCGGGGCGGGTCGTACCGCTGCTGGTGGCGCTCTCGACGGCCCGGCACTGACCGGGAACACCGCGACCAAGGGGGAACCATGTCCGGACGCAAGCTCGCCATGACGGCCTTCCGCCTGTTGCAACTGGCCTTCGTCGGCGCGGTCGCGGCCAGTGTGCTCTTCGACCTCGACCACCCCTGGTGGTGGAACTTCCTGCCGCTGGCCCTGGCGTACGCCCTGATCACCGTGGTCAACCGCTGGGGCGGCGCCCCGGACGCCCCCGGCACCGCCCGCGAGCCCGTCGAGGTCGGCCCGCCCGTGACCGGCCGCTGGTCCGCGCTGAACAGCCCGGCCGACCGCACCCCGAGCCACGGCATCCACGCCTACGGGCAGACCTTCGCCATCGACCTCGTCGCCGAACCGGAGCCCGGCGCCCGCCCCGGCTTCCGCGTGCTGTGGCCGATCGCCCGCCGCAACCGCGACTTCCCGGCGTTCGGCGCCCCGCTGCTCGCGGTGGCCGACGGCACCGTCGTCCGGGTCTGCGACACCCAGCGCGACCACCTGAGCCGCAACTCGCTGCCCGCGCTGGTGTACCTGATGATCCTGGAAGGCTCCGTCCGCGAACTGGCCGGTGTCCGCCGCATCATCGGCAACCACGTCGTCATCGCCCTCGGCGACGGCACCCACGCCCTGTACGCCCACGTCCAGCGCGGCTCCCTGGCCGTCCGCGAGGGCGACCGGGTCACCGCCGGGCAGGTCCTCGGCCGCTGCGGCAACTCCGGCAACTCCACCGAGCCGCACGTCCACTTCCAGCTGATGGACGGCCCCGACCCGGACACCGCCCGAGGGGTCCCCTTCACCTGGCACGACATCGGCGTCCCGCGCAACGGCGAGGTCTTCGAGACCCCCTCACCGACCGGCGCATCCGCATAGGCTCGCCCCATGCCGCCCGCCAGAAGACGCCCCCGCGCCTACGACCCCGCCCGCACCCGTGCCGCCGTCCTCGCTCAGTTCGGGAACGTGCGGACGGCCGTCCGTGGCCTCACGGCCGAGCAGCTCGCGTTGCCGACCCGGCTCGGGGACTGGACCGTGCGGGAGCTGGTCGCGCACGTCGGGATGGCGCTGACCGCCGTGGACCGGCTGCTCGGCGAGCCCGAGCCCGCGCGGCAGGACGGGCGGCTGCCCGACTGGCCGTTCGCGATCGCCGCCGGCGCGGACGCCATCGCCGGTACCGCCCGGCGGCTGGCCGCCGACCACCCCGACCTCGACGCCCATCTCGCCGACGTCGAGCGGCGCTTCACCGAGCATCTCGACACCCACCCGGGCAGCCGGCTGCTCCCCACCAGCGCGGGCGCGCTGCCGCTCGCCGACTACGTCGTCACCCGCACCGTCGAACTCATCGTGCACACCGACGACCTCACCGCCGCCGTGCCCGGCCTCGACATCCCCCTCGACCGGCAGGCCCTGGCCGCCGCCACCCGGCTGCTCGCCGACGCGCTCGCGGTGAAGGCGCCCGGCGCCTCGACCGAGGTGCGGATCCCGCCGTACGCCGTCGTCCAGTGCGTCGAGGGCCCCCGGCACACCCGGGGCACCCCGCCCAACGTCGTCGAGACCGATCCGCTGACCTGGGTCCGGCTGGCCACCGGGCGGCTGACCTGGAAGGACGCCGTGGCCGACGCGAAGCTGAGCGCGAGCGGCGAGCGGGCCGACCTGGGTGAGCTGCTGCCCCTGCTCGGCTGACCGGGCGACGGCCGCCAGGAGAGCGAGGGGAACCGGATCCTCCAGTCCTCCGTCGAATCGCCATGTACAGGCAGAAGCAGCAGCGAAGGAAGACCCTGACCGTGGCGGCCGTCGCCGCGCTCGTCCCGCTCGCCGCGGCCTGCGGCAGCGAGAAGGCGGACGACGGCAGCGCCTCCGTAGGCGCCGGAAAGCCCATCACCGGCGTGCAGTGGAGCATCGACAGCGTCACCGTCGACGGCACCACCCACAAGGCACCGGACGAGGCACGGGTCCGGATCGACGACGCCGGCGGGGCGGAGGGCAGCACCGGCTGCAACACCTTCAGCGCGCGCGCCGACGTCAAGGGAGAACGCGTCCGGCTCAGCGACGCCATGTTCACCGAGAAGGCCTGCGACAAGACGCCCGTCGAGTTCGAGAAGTCCCTCGGCCGCGCCCTCACCACCGGCACGCTCACCACCGAGAGCGAGGGCGACGGCCTGACGTTCACCACCTCCGGGGGCGACACCGTCAAGCTCAGCCGGGCGAAGGACGCGTCCCTGTACGGCACCAGGTGGACCGTGACCAGCCCGGCCCAGCAGGACCGCGCCCACCTCACCTTCGACCCGGAGGCCAAGTCCGTCTCCGGCCGCCTCCCCTGCAACCGCGTCAACGCCAAGGCCACCGTCAGCGACGGGCGTATCACCGTCGGCGCCCCTTCCACGACCCGAATGATGTGCGAAGGCTCACTCATGGACGCCGAGAAGCGGATGCTGAGCTTCCTCAAGGGTCCGGTCGATTACCGGATCGATCAGGAAACCCTCACCCTGACCAGCGAAGACGGGACGACCGTGCGAGCCGTGGCCGATCGGTGATCCACTGGTGAGCCGAAATCCCAAATTCGGACCAGTGGTCGATCTCGCCTACACTCGATGGCGTGCCACGTGGTGACGGTCGACTCAATCACGATCTGCTTCCAGGCGAGAAGGGCCCCCAGGACGCATGCGGCGTCTTCGGTGTCTGGGCTCCTGGCGAAGAGGTCGCAAAGCTCTCCTACTTCGGGCTCTACGCCCTCCAGCATCGAGGCCAGGAATCCGCGGGTATCGCGGTAAGCAACGGTTCCCAGATCCTCGTCTTCAAGGACATGGGCCTGGTCTCCCAGGTCTTCGACGAGACCTCACTCGGTTCGCTCCAGGGTCACATCGCGGTCGGTCACGCCCGCTACTCGACCACCGGTGCCTCCGTGTGGGAGAACGCCCAGCCGACGTTCCGTGCCACCGCGCAGGGTTCCATCGCGCTGGGGCACAACGGCAACCTCGTCAACACCGCCCAACTCGCCGAGATGGTCGCCGACCTGCCCAAGCAGGAAGGCCGCTCCACCCGGGTCGCGGCGACCAACGACACCGACCTGGTCACGGCCCTGCTCGCCGGCCAGGTGGACGACGACGGCAAGCCGCTGACCATCGAGGAGGCGGCCGGCAAGGTGCTGCCCCAGGTGCGCGGCGCCTTCTCCCTCGTCTTCATGGACGAGCACACCCTCTACGCCGCCCGTGACCCGCAGGGCATCCGCCCGCTGGTCCTCGGGCGGCTGGAGCGCGGCTGGGTGGTCGCCTCCGAGTCCGCCGCCCTCGACATCTGCGGCGCCAGCTTCGTCCGGGAGATCGAGCCGGGCGAGTTCGTCGCCATCGACGAGAACGGCTTGCGCACTTCACGATTCGCGGACGCGAAGCCCAAGGGCTGTGTCTTCGAATACGTCTACCTGGCCCGTCCGGACACCGACATCGCCGGCCGCAACGTCTACCTCTCGCGCGTCGAGATGGGCCGCAAGCTGGCGAAGGAGGCCCCCGCCGACGCCGACCTGGTCATAGCGACCCCGGAGTCCGGCACGCCCGCCGCCATCGGGTACGCAGAGGCCTCCGGCATCCCCTTCGGCAACGGTCTGGTCAAGAACGCCTACGTCGGCCGCACCTTCATCCAGCCCTCGCAGACCATCCGCCAGCTGGGCATCCGCCTGAAGCTGAACCCCCTGAAGGAAGTCATCAAGGGCAAGCGGCTGGTCGTCGTGGACGACTCCATCGTCCGCGGCAACACCCAGCGGGCCCTGGTCCGCATGCTCCGTGAGGCCGGCGCCGCCGAGGTCCACATCCGGATCTCGTCCCCGCCGGTGAAGTGGCCCTGCTTCTTCGGCATCGACTTCGCGACCCGCGCCGAGCTCATCGCCAACGGCATGAGCGTCGAGGAGATCGGCACCTCCATGGGCGCCGACTCCCTCGCCTACATCTCCATCGACGGCATGATCGAGGCGACCACCATCGCCAAGCCGAACCTGTGCCGTGCCTGCTTCGACGGCGAATACCCGATGGAGCTCCCCGACCCCGAGCTGCTCGGCAAGCAGCTCCTGGAGACCGAGCTGGCCGCCGGGCCCGCCGGTACGGCCGCCGCCGACGCCATCCGTCGCCCGTAGCCGTCCGTCCGCAATACCTGCCGTACGACACGAAGGTTCTCATCGTCATGCCTGACACAACTGGTGCCAGCTACGCAGCGGCCTCTTACAAAACAGCAGGTGTCGACATCGAGGCGGGCGACCGCGCCGTCGAACTGATGAAGGAGTGGGTGAAGAAGACCCGCCGCCCCGAGGTCCTCGGCGGCATCGGCGGCTTCGCCGGCCTCTTCGACGCCTCCGCGCTCAAGAACTACGAGCGCCCCCTGCTCGCCTCCGCCACCGACGGCGTCGGCACGAAGGTCGACATCGCCCGCCGGCTGGGCGTCTACGACAGCATCGGCCACGACCTGGTCGCCATGGTCATGGACGACATCGTGGTGTGCGGCGCCGAGCCGCTCTTCATGACCGACTACATCTGCGTCGGCAAGGTCCACCCCGAGCGCGTCGCCGCGATCGTCAAGGGCATCGCCGAGGGCTGCGTCCTGGCCGGCTGTGCCCTGGTCGGCGGCGAGACGGCCGAGCACCCCGGCCTGCTCGGCGAGGACGACTTCGACGTCGCCGGCGCCGGTACGGGCGTCGTGGAGGCCGACCGGGTCCTCGGCGCGGATCGCATCCGTTCGGGTGACGCGGTGATCGCCATGGCGTCCTCCGGGCTTCACTCGAACGGGTACTCGCTCGTCCGGCACGTCCTGCTGAACGAGGGCGGCCTGGCGCTCGACGCCCACCTGGACGGTCTCGGCCGCACCCTCGGCGAGGAGCTGCTGGAGCCGACCAAGATCTACTCCCTGGACTGCCTGGCGCTCCTGCGCACCACCGAGGTGCACGCCTTCAGCCACGTCACCGGCGGTGGCCTCGCGGCCAACCTGGCCCGTGTGATCCCCGACGGACTGCACGCCGTCGTCGACCGCTCCACCTGGACCCCGGGCGCGATCTTCGACCTCGTCGGCCGCACCGGCCGGGTCGAGCGCCTGGAGCTGGAGAAGACCCTGAACATGGGCGTGGGCATGATCGCGATCGTGCCCGAGGAATCGGCGGACGTGGCCCTGGCGACCCTGTCCGACCGCGGCGTGGACGCCTGGGTGGCCGGCGAGATCACCGACCGCACGGACCACGAGACGGGCGCGGCGCTGGTGGGCGACTACGCCGGCTGAGATCCCGCGGGTAGCACAGAACCCGGCCGGTGACATACGTCACCGACCGGGAAAGTGCTCAGTACAAGGTCAAGCGCCGCGTCGCTGTTGGCCCGGGGACTGGCCGTCCTCGTCCTCGTCGTCGTCCTCATAGAGGTCGGCGTACTTGGCGTACACGTCATCGTCTTGCTCATCGTCCTCGAATTGCTCGCCATTCGGCGGTTGCGAATTCGACGGCGATGCGCCCAGCTCCTCGGCCAGGCGGGAGAGATCAGTCCCACCGCTGTTGTACTTCAGCTGGCGGGCGACCTTCGTCTGCTTGGCCTTGGCCCGGCCGCGCCCCATGGCTCGACCCCCTCAACGACGGGGCTCGACGGCCCCAGAGTCTTGACACGCGTTCATGGTCCGGAACGGGCTCTCCGTGGAGAGACCGGTCCGTAGGGCTTCCACGGTACCTGAGCCCACGCCCATACGGTACGTCGCCCGCAGCACGTGGCCATCCCCAGGACCTTCGAGGCGCCCCGTCCTCGCTGGTCAATGGCGATTTAACCACCTTTCGACGGTCGACCCGCCGGGATAAGTGAGAGTTCTCTCCAACTCCCCCCGACGGGTACCGGTCAAACCTGCGAGGGCCCTGCCCGATCACCGGAGGACCGCCGCGGGATCACCCCCGCAGGCGCGCCTCCGCCATCCGCTGCTCGGCGATCCGGTCGGCCGCGGCGGCCGGCGGAATACCGTCCTCATTCGCACGTGCGAATATGGCCAGCGTGGTGTCGAAGATCTTCGCCGCCTTCGCCTTGCACCGTTCGAAGTCGAAGCCGTGCAGCTCGTCGGCGACCTGGATGACACCGCCGGCGTTCACCACGTAGTCCGGCGCGTAGAGGATCCCGCGGTCGGCGAGGTCCTTCTCCACTCCGGGGTGGGCGAGCTGGTTGTTGGCGGCGCCGCACACCACCCGGGCGGTCAGCACCGGCACGGAGTCGTCGTCGAGCGCGCCCCCGAGCGCGCACGGTGCGTAGATGTCGAGGTTCTCCACCCGGATCAGCGCCTCGGTGTCGGCGACGGCGACCACCGAGGGGTGCCGCTCGGTGAGGGCCCGCACGACGTCCTTGCGCACGTCGGTGACGACCACGTGCGCGCCCTCGGCGAGCAGGTGCTCGACCAGGTGGTGGCCGACCTTGCCGACGCCCGCGATGCCGACGGTGCGGTCGCGCAGTGTCGGGTCGCCCCACAGGTGCTGGGCGGAGGCCCGCATGCCCTGGTAGACGCCGAAGGCGGTGAGCACGGAGGAGTCGCCGGCGCCGCCGTTCTCGGGGGAGCGCCCGGTGGTCCACTGGCACTCGCGGGCCACGACGTCCATGTCGGCCACGTAGGTGCCGACGTCGCACGCGGTGACGTACCGGCCGCCGAGCGAGGCGACGAACCGGCCGTAGGCGAGGAGCAGTTCCTCGCTCTTGATCTGCTCCGGGTCGCCGATGATCACGGCCTTGCCGCCGCCGTGGTCGAGACCGGCCATGGCGTTCTTGTACGACATCCCGCGCGCGAGGTTCAGCGCGTCGGCGACGGCGTCCGCCTCGTTCGCGTAGGGGTAGAAGCGGGTACCGCCGAGCGCGGGGCCCAGGGCGGTGTTGTGGAGGGCGATGACGGCCTTGAGGCCGCTGGCCCGGTCCTGGCAGAGCACGACTTGCTCATGACCCCCCTGGTCCGAGTGGAACAGGGTGTGCAGTACATCAGCAGGTGCGCCGGTTACGTCGGTCACGGTGGTGACTCCTGTGTAGGTTCGGCGGGTGGAGACCTGTCCCCGTGCGGGTGGCGGGGACTGTGGCACGAGATTAGAGCCTGACGGGGTCTCCCCGCCGCACCGTGCTCAGGATCACCACCGCACGGAGTACGGGCGTGCGACGATTTGCAGAGATTCCCGCGCGTTTGTGATCGGCTCCGGCAGGTTTTCGGTGCGGAGCGCGGGGGAGGGAGCAGGCGTGCCCAAGGTGTCCTCGGTGATCGTCCCCTACGCGGCGTACCTGCGCGTGTACGAACCGCTGGCCGCCTTCCGTGAGCCGGAGCGCGAGCACTGGGCCCGCTACGCCCGCCGCCCCGACCTCCCCTCCTACCAGGTGGAGCTGCGACGCTCCCTGGCCGACCTGCTGCCCACCCCGCCGGTGGCGGTGCCGGTGCACGAGAGCGCCGACGCCTTCGTGGCGGAGGTCGACGGAGTGGTCTGCGTCTGCCCCTGGCGGACCCGGCTGCGCGGGTGGCAGGCCCTGGGAGAACTGGCCGGGGACTACCCGGAGCCCGTCCTGGACGCCCTGATCCCCCCGGTCGTACGCCGTGAGACCACGCAGGACTACGAGCGCTGGCTGGAGCGCAACCCCGACGCCCGCCCCTGGATCCGTACCGCCACCTGGCAGGTGCCGATCAACTGGTTCGTGCTGGTCTCCGACGCGGAGCGGGAGTACGACAAGGGCGGCGACGACCAGGGGCCGACCGCGCCGGTACTGCGCTACCGGACGCCGATGGTGCAGGCCCGGCGGCGGGTGGCCCGGGGGCTGCGGGCCCTGAAGGAGGCCGTGGACGAGGGTCCGCTGATCGACGGGCTGATGGACGTCGGGCGCTGGCTGGAGGAGTTCCACCCGCGCTCCCTCGTGGAGCTGGACTACGGCGGGCTCGTGCACGCCGTGCCGGCCGGGGAGCTGGAGGACGACCACTCCGCGGCGGACGTGGCCGAGGGGATCGAGGCGCTGCGCGATGGCGACCCGGCCACCGCGGGGGAGGCGTACGGGCGGCTGGTGGAGCGCTGGCGGGCGGTCCGGGACCGGCGCTCGGCGAACTGACGTTTGACGTACCGCCCGTTTTGAGGTTTCGTCTTCCGATCCGACACCCGTCACGGATGTGCTGATGCCTTGTCAACAAGGGACGTAGGTCCCGATCCGGGCGTATGCGTCAAGCGTGACGGACCGCACGTACATCACTCTTGCGCCGCTTCCCCCTCCTCATGCCAAAATAGGACAAGGAGCCCGGGGAGGGCTCCTTCCGTCCTGTCGTGATGCACTGTGGGCGGAATCTCAGCATTGCACGCTTTGGGGGGTCTCGTGACTCCTGATCGCCCTGTGACTGATCGTCACAGCGGCGTGACTGTCCGCTATGGCATGGTCCATCGGCTTCCGTCGCTGATGAACACCTGGGAGGGCAATTCCATCGGTTTGGCCGACGCGGCTGGACAGATGGTGTAGTTGTAGTGCCGAGGACAAGCCGTTCGTCCTATAACCGACTCGACTCGCGTCCGCCATTTCGGGCAACGCGGGTCAAGGTGCAGAATTTAGAGGAATGAACCGAGAAGGTTCGGTTCTCCCGAGGAGGCCGCTCATGACCGCTCGCACCCCTGATGCCGAGCCGCTGCTGACCCCGGCTGAGGTCGCCACCATGTTCCGCGTCGACCCGAAGACGGTCACGCGCTGGGCGAAGGCCGGCAAGCTCACGTCGATCCGCACGCTCGGCGGGCATCGCCGCTACCGCGAAGCCGAGGTCCGCGCTCTGCTCGCGGGCATTCCGCAGCAGCGCAGCGAGGCCTGAAACAACTGAATAACCGGGCAAAACGGCAGGTCCCCCAACCTGTCGAGGCGCTCGGAACCACAGCTCCAAGCGACGCCGTTCCTGCCCCAACAGGGGTGCGTCGTTGATCGCGCTGGACTCCGCCGGGTCCAGCGCGATCTTTTTGTGTCCGGGCCTGTGCGCCGGAGTGAGGCGCGGGCGGGTTCTGTGGGCGGCCTTGTCGGAGTCTGGGGAGGGGTGTCGGATCGGCTGTGCGGGCACTGCGAGACCCAGTGCAATTGCACATATTAAATTGACCAGTTGTAGGAGAGCCATAAGTGCCACGGTTTCAAAAACTCATGCGGTGACACCCGTCACACGGCGCGGTGGTTGTTGGCCGCCCTGCCCGTGCGCTAGTGGAGGCACCGCTTCCAGGAGGTCTGCGTGGCAAGGGTGTTGGGATCCTCCGGGGATCACGCCACGGGCACGCTCTCGTCCTCGAGGCCCTCTTGACGTCCGGTCGGAGACTGTGGCCCCGGAGCGTCCAGCGCCTGGCGCAACAGCCGGTGGCAGATCGCGCAGTGGCGCGTCGCGTGACGGTACGACGACGCGGCCGACAGGTGCGCGCGGAGCAGGGCTCGCGTCTCGTGCCTGACCGATGCCGCCATACGCCACCTCCGGGGCCCTGCGCGGGACGTTCCCTGTCCTCTTGAAGTACCGACCGAATGTGACCCCGTCAAGGCCGGGAGAGGGGCGCCCAGGGCCTCTGGGGGCTGTGGGGCGAGACATGCCTGAAGGCACGAGAAGAGGCCGGCGCCACATGGTGCGGGCCTCGGGTGGGGCGCGGAACGAGAAGAAGGGCCCGCACCGATCGGTGCGGGCCCTTCTCTGTTGCGGTCCTGACGGGATTTGAACCCGCGGCCTCCACCTTGACAGGGTGGCGAGCACTCCAAACTGCTCCACAGGACCAGGTTTCGCGGCGCTTATTCTGCGTTGCGCTGCGAGAAGAGACTGTACAGGAGGGTTGCGCCCGGGTCGAACTCACCCTCCGCACAGGCCCCGTTACGGGCCGGGCGCTACGGTGCGAGCGCGTCGATCGCCTTCACGATCCGCTTGTCGGAGACCGGGTACGCCGTGCCCAGCGCGTGCGCGAAATAGCTGACCCGCAGCTCCTCGATCATCCAGCGGACCTCCCGCACCTGCTGCGGCACGGGCCGGCCCTGCGGCAGCTGCTCCAGCAGCCACGCGTACTCGTCCCGCATCTCGTGGACCTTCTCCATGCGCGATGTGTCCCGCTGCACACCGGTCGGCATCTGCTGAAGACGCCGGTCGGCGGCGACCAGGTAGCGCATCAGGTCCGGCAGCCGCCTGATCCCCGCCTCCGTGACGAAGCCGGGCTTCACCAGCGCGTCCAGCTGCCCCCGTACGTCCTGGAGGTTCGCCAGCAGCGCGGGGCTCCGTACGGACTTCAGGCGCCGCTCGCAGGCCTGCCAGGCCGCCAGCACCTGCTGTACCCGGCCCACCGTGCGGACGGTCGTGTCGACGATCTCCGAGCGGACCCGCTCGTAGAGCTTCCGGTAGGACTCCTCGTCCCACGCCGGGCCCCCGAAGTCCGCGATCAGCTTGTCCGCCGCGGCCGTCGCGCAGTCGTCGAACAGGGCCTGGATCGAACCGTGCGGGTTCGCGGAGAGATTCAGCTTCTGCTGGTTGGTCAGCCTCTCCGACGCGAACTTCGCGGGGTTGACCGGGATGTTGCGCAGGATCAGCCGGCGCGTGCCCTTCCACATCGCCTGCGCCTGCTCGGCCTCGGTGTCGAAGAGGCGCACGGAAACGGTGTCGCCGTCGTCGACCAGGGCCGGGTACGCCTTCACCGGCTGACCGGCCCGCCGCGTCTCGAAGACCCGCGACAGCGTCCCGATCGTCCAGTCCGTCAGCCCCGAACGCTCCACCGACTCACCGCCGCTGCGCTCCGCGGTGGCCGCCGCGGCCTGCGAGAGCGCCTTGCGTGCCTTCGGCCGCAGCCGGAGCTTCAGCGCCTCCAGGTCCTTGTCCTCGGCCAGCTTGCGGCGCCGCTCGTCGACGATCCGGAAGGTGATCCGCAGATGGTCGGGGACCTTGGCCCAGTCGAAGTCCTCCGCGTCGAACGGCACCCCCACCATGCGCTTCAACTCCCGCGCCATGGTCACCGTCAGTGGCTCCTGCAACGGCACCGACCGGTCCAGGAACGCCTGCGCGTAGTTCGGGGCCGGCACGTAGTGGCGCCGGATCGGCTTCGGCAGCGACCGGATCAGCTCCACGACCACCTGCTCCCGCAGCCCCGGGATCTGCCAGTCGAAGCCCTCGTCCGTGACCTGGTTGAGCACCTGGAGCGGCACGTGGACCGTGACGCCGTCGGCGTCCGCCCCCGGCTCGAACTGGTACGTCACCCGGAACTTCAGCGGGCCCTGCCGCCAGGAGTCCGGGTAGTCGTCCTTGGTGACCGCCCCGGCCTTCTCGTTGATGAGCATCTCGCGCTCGAAGTCGAGGAAGTCGGGCTGCTCGTGCCGCTTGTGCTTCCACCACGAGTCGAAGTGCGCACCCGAGACGACGTGTTCGGGCACCCGCTGGTCGTAGAAGTCGTACAGCGTCTCGTCGTCGACCAGGATGTCCCGGCGCCGCGCCCGGTGCTCCAGCTCCTCGACCTCGGTGAGCAGCCGGCGGTTGTCCGCGAAGAACTTGTGGTGCGTCCGCCAGTCGCCCTCCACCAGGGCGTTGCGGATGAACAGCTCGCGGCTGACCTCGGGGTCGATCCGCCCGTAGTTCACCTTGCGCTGCGCCACGATCGGCACGCCGTACAGCGTGACCTTCTCGTACGCCATCACCGCCGCCTGGTCCTTCTCCCAGTGCGGCTCGCTGTAGGTGTGCTTGAGGAGGTGGCCGGCGAGCGGCTCCACCCACTCCGGCTCGATCTTCGCGTTGACCCGGGCCCAGAGCCGGGAGGTCTCCACCAGCTCGGCGGACATCACGAACCGCGGGGGCTTCTTGAAGAGCGCCGACCCGGGGAAGATCGCGAACTTGGCGTTCCGGGCGCCCAGGTACTCGTTCTTCGCGCCCTCCTTGACGTCCTTCATGCCGACGTGGGAGAGGAGTCCGGCCAGCAGGGAGACGTGCACGCGGTCGTCGGGGGCGTCCTGCTCGTTGAGGTGGATGCCCATCTGCTTGGCGACCGTCCGGAGCTGCGTGTAGATGTCCTGCCACTCGCGGATCCGCAGGAAGTTGAGGTACTCCTGCTTGCACATGCGGCGGAAGGACGACGAACCCCGCTCCTTCTGCTGCTCGCGGACGTACCGCCACAGGTTGAGGAAGGCGAGGAAGTCGCTGGTCTCGTCCTTGAAACGGGCGTGCTGCTGGTCGGCCTGGGCCTGCTTCTCCGACGGCCGCTCCCGCGGGTCCTGGATGGACAGGGCGGCGGCTATCACCATGACCTCGCGGACGCAGCCGTTCTTGTCGGCCTCCAGCACCATCCGGGCCAGCCGCGGGTCCACGGGCAGCTGGGCCAGCTTGCGGCCGGTGTCGGTCAGCCGCTTGCGTACGTCCTTCTGCGCCGGGTCCAGAGCGCCCAGCTCCTGGAGGAGCTGCACGCCGTCGCGGATGTTGCGGTGGTCCGGCGGGTCGATGAAGGGGAACTTCTCGATGTCGCCGAGGCCCGCCGCGGTCATCTGGAGGATGACGGAGGCCAGGTTGGTCCGCAGGATCTCGGCGTCCGTGAACTCCGGGCGCGCCTCGAAGTCGTCCTCGCCGTAGAGCCTGATGCAGATGCCGTCGCTGGTCCGCCCGCAGCGTCCCTTGCGCTGGTTGGCGCTGGCCTGCGAGATCGGCTCGATCGGCAGCCGCTGGACCTTGGTGCGGTGGCTGTACCGCGAGATCCGGGCGAAGCCGGGGTCGATCACGTACTTGATGCCCGGCACGGTCAGCGAGGTCTCGGCGACGTTGGTGGCCAGAACGATCCTGCGCCCGGTGTGCTGCTGGAACACCCGGTGCTGCTCGGCGTGCGACAGCCGCGCGTACAGCGGCAGTACTTCCGTGAACCGGTACTTCTTCTTCTCCAGCGCGTCCGCCGTGTCCCGGATCTCCCGCTCACCGGAGAGGAAGACGAGGATGTCGCCCTTGCCCTCTCCCATCAGCTCCTCGACGGCGTCGGTGATGGCCGTGATCTGGTCCCGGTCGGCGTCGTCGCCGTCCTCCTCCAGCAGCGGCCGGTAGCGCACCTCCACCGGGTAGGTCCGTCCGCTGACCTCGACGATCGGCGCGTCACCGAAGTGGCGGGAGAAGCGCTCGGGGTCGATGGTCGCCGACGTGATGACGACCTTCAGGTCCGGCCGCTTGGGCAGCAACTGGGCGAGGTAGCCCAGCAGGAAGTCGATGTTGAGGGACCGCTCGTGGGCCTCGTCGATGATGATCGTGTCGTAGGCGCGCAGCTCGCGGTCGGTCTGGATCTCGGCGAGCAGGATGCCGTCCGTCATCAGCTTGATGAAGGTGGACTCCGGATTCACCTGGTCGGTGAACCGGACCTTCCAGCCGACCGTCTCCCCGAGCGGTGTGTCCAGCTCGTCCGCCACCCGCTCGGCGACGGTGCGCGCGGCGATCCGCCGGGGCTGGGTGTGCCCGATCATGCCGCGAACGCCACGGCCCAGCTCGACGCAGATCTTCGGGATCTGGGTGGTCTTGCCGGAGCCCGTCTCGCCCGCCACGATCACCACCTGGTGATCACGGATGGCGGCCGCGATCTCGTCCTTCTTCTGGCTGACCGGGAGCTGCTCGGGGTAGCTGACGACGGGCACCCGCGCCCGGCGCTCCCCGACGCGCTGCTCGGCCTTGGCCACCTCCGTCTCGATCTCGGCGAGAACGGCGGCGCGCGCCTCGGGCTTGCGGATCTTCCGCGCACCTTCGAGCCGCCGGCCGAGCCGGTGCGCGTCGCGCAGTGACAGCTCGGCCAGTCGGGGCGCGAGGGTACCGAGGGCGGGGGCGGGGTGCGTAGACATACGGGTTCCAGGATCTCATCCCCGGGAAAAACCTGGCGAACGATTTCCGTCCGGGCAGCGTCCGGGCACCTTCCGGGCAACACAGAACCCCCGTCGATGATCTCGACGGGGGTTGTATGTGGCTGGGGCCGGGGTCGAACCGGCGACCTATCGCTTTTCAGGCGATCGCTCGTACCAACTGAGCTACCCAGCCGCGAGGTTTCACGTGAAACCTCAGCGGTCCTGACGGGATTTGAACCCGCGGCCTCCACCTTGACAGGGTGGCGAGCACTCCAAACTGCTCCACAGGACCAAGCTTCGTACGACAGTGTCGCACATGTACTGCGTGCCCCCAACGGGATTCGAACCCGTGCTACCGCCTTGAAAGGGCGGCGTCCTAGGCCGCTAGACGATGAGGGCTATCGGCCCGCCTGGGCGCTTCGCAGCGCGTCGGGGACGTGAGAAGCATATGGGATGGCGGGAGGTATCGCCAAAACGGTTTACGAGGGGCTGGGGGAGGGGGTGGCGCCCGGCTGGTTCTCCTTGGGGAGGTGGCGGCTGACCTCGGCCGTCGTCAGGCCCAGACCGCCCAGCTTGATCTCGTCCCAGGCCTGGAGGCGCCGGGTGTCCCGGTCGAAGTAGAGGATGGACGCCTGGATCGGGTCGGGGTACTTGCCCTCGACCGCGCGCAGTCCGCTGCCGCCGGTGGAGCCCTCCACGCGCAGGCGGGTGCCGTACTTCATGACCTCCATGTCCTCGCGGTGGAGATGGCCGGCGAGGACCAGCGGCACCGCGCCGTCGACCTCGCGGGCGGCCGACGGTTCGTGGGCGATGGCGACGTCCACGGGGGTGCCGGCGGTGCTCTGGTCGCGCAGGGCGGAGGCCAGGCGGGCGCCGGCCAGTTCCTGGGAGGCCTCGGCGCCGTCCGACTTGGAGCGGTCGGGGGTGAACTGGGGGTCGCCGATGCCGGCGAAGCGCAGGCCCGCGACGTTCCGGGCCCGGCCGTCGTCGAGGACGTGCACGTTCTTCAGGCTCCGCAGATACTTCTGGGTCTCCCGGGAGTCATGGTTGCCGCGGACCCACACGTAGGGCGCGCCGAGGTCCTCGATCGGGTCGAGGAAGCCGTTCTCCGCGGCGGTGCCGTGGTCCATCGTGTCGCCGGAGTCGACGATCACGTTCACCTTGTACTGCTGCACCAGCGAGGCGATGATCTTCCAGCTCGCCGGGTTGAGGTGGATGTCGGACACGTGCAGGACGCGGATCGTGGTCGGGTCGGGCTGGTAGGCGGGGAGCGTGGAGGTGACGTCGTAGAGCTTGGTCACGTTGGTGACCAGGCGGGCCAGTTCCTTCTGGTAGACGTCGAACTCGGTCACGATGCTGCGCGCGTTGCCGACCAGGGAGGGCGCGGAGGAGAGCAGGCCGGAGAACCTGGGTTCCAGGACGGAGTCGGGGTTCCAGGTCGCGTAGGCGGTGCCGCCGGAGGCGACCAGGAGGGTGAGGGCGAGCCCGCCGGCGGTCAGGGCGCGCCGGGGGCGGCGGTAGACGGCGAGGCCGAGGGCGGTGGCGCCGGTGACGACGGCGACGCAGGAGCGGACGGCGAGGTCGAGGGTGCCGTGTTCGACGTCGCGGGCGACCTCGTCCTGGAGGCCGGAGAGGCGTTCGGGGTGGTCGACGAGGGCCTGGGCGCGGTCGGGGTCGAGCTGGTCGACGTTGACGTCGAGGCGGACCGGTGCGATGTGGCTGTCGAGCTGGAGGGCGCCCAGCGGGGAGACGTTGATCTTCGTGCCGCCGGTGGCGGACGGGCGCAGCGTCATCGTCGTGTTCATGGGGCCGACGGGGACGCGGACGTTGCCGACGACCAGCAGGCCGAGCCAGGCGCCGAGCAGGACGACGGCGACGAGGCCGACGGCGCGGGTCCAGGGCCGGGGGCGGGCGGCCAGCTCGGGTGTGGTGGTGGGCGTCCGGCGGGCGCGGAGCCGGCGGGCGAGGGCGCGCGGGGCGTTGCGGATGGAGTTCATCACCTGGGCCAGGGCGTGCGGGGCTGCGGCTGGGACGCGGGCCATTGGTCCCGTATGCCCATGGCCCCGGGCGGATATGCGGGTCGTACCGCAAGGTCGTACCCGACAATGGGTCTGTGCTGGAGATGACGCGCGAGGAGTTCGAGGAACTGGTCGCCGAGGCGCTGGACCGGATTCCGCCGGAGTTGACGCGGCTGATGGACAACGTCGCGGTGTTCGTCGAGGACGAGCCGCCGGCGGAGGATCCCGAGCTGCTCGGGCTGTACGAGGGGACGCCGCTGACGGAGCGCGGGGAGTGGTACGCGGGGGTGCTGCCGGACCGGATCACGATCTACCGGGGGCCGACGCTGCGGTTCTGCGAGACGCGCGAGGACGTGGTGGCGGAGACCGAGGTGACGGTGGTCCACGAGATCGCGCACCACTTCGGGATCGACGACGAGCGGTTGCACGCGCTCGGGTACGGGTGAGCGTCCACGGGTGCGGGTGAACGTCTGCGGGTACGGGTGACGCGCGCGGGTCAAGTCCGCCTCGCCGGGCGCGTGTCCTCTTGTGGGTGAAGGGAGTTGGGCACGGCGACTCCTTGAACCCCGGAGGTGGCCGCCCGTGCGCCCCTTGTACGTACCCGTCCGTCTGGCCGCCACGGCCATGGCCGTCGTCGCCGCGACCGGCTGCATGAGCGTCGGCGACGACCAGTCCGGAGGGGGCGTCAGGCCGTCGCACTCCGCCGGGGAGCGGGGCGGCGAGGCGCCCGAGGGCGGCCCCGCGGGCCCGGGCGGGAGCGCCGGACACGACGCGGCGGCCGGCGGCAAGGGGGACGGCAAGGACAAGCGGGCCAAGGGCGGGGGAAAGGGCGACGGCAAGGGGAAGGCCGGGGACGCGAAGGGGAAGGGCGGGTCCGCGTCCGAGCGGCCCAGGGAAGGCGAACCCGGGACCCCGCCGCCGAAGGGCGGGGGCGCCGGGCCGGGGCCCACCTGGACGCCGCCCGCGGAGCCCTCCCGGACCGTGGAGCCGGAGCCGACGCCGACCGAGCAGCCGCCGACGACCCCGACCCCGGAGCCGACGGTGGCGGAGCCCTCCTCGTCGGCGCACGAGCCGCCGGGGACCCAGCTCGCGCAGCGGGTACCGGCACCCGCGGCCGGTGCGCCGGCCTAGCCGCACCCCCTGGCTGACCTGGGCATTGCGGGCCGGTTTGCCTTCGGGGGTGTGAGGTGCGTATGGTGGTAGATCGTTTGATCCCATTTGCCCGGCGCCACCGCAGAGCGCGCCGTGTGGCGCGTTCTCTCCCCCTGCCGTGGTGGACCGCATTGAGGCGGTCGTATTGCGAATCGCGATTCACGGAGTTGACGGGCGCGTGCCGACGAGAGACTCCGGAAGGTTTCGCATTCGCATGTCCATCACCAGTACTGATCACGTCGTCGTGCCCGAGAACGCCGAGGGCGTGGAAGGTACGCCGGAGGCCGTGCAGGCCCCCGCGACCCCCGAAATCACCTTCGCCGACCTCGGTCTGCCCGAGGGCGTCGTGCGCAAGCTCGCGCAGAACGGCGTGACCACCCCCTTCCCGATCCAGGCCGCGACCATTCCGGACGCGCTGGCGGGCAAGGACATCCTCGGCCGGGGCCGCACCGGCTCCGGCAAGACCCTCTCCTTCGGTCTGCCGGCCCTGGCCACGCTGGCCGGCGGCCGCACCGAGAAGCACAAGCCGCGCGCCGTCATCCTGACGCCGACCCGTGAGCTGGCCATGCAGGTCGCCGACGCGCTCCAGCCGTACGGCGACGTCCTCGGCCTGAAGATGAAGGTCGTCTGCGGCGGTACGTCCATGGGTAACCAGATCTACGCCCTGGAGCGCGGCGTCGACGTCCTCGTCGCCACCCCGGGCCGCCTGCGCGACATCATCAACCGCGGCGCCTGCTCCCTGGAGAACGTGCAGATCGCCGTCCTCGACGAGGCCGACCAGATGTCGGACCTGGGCTTCCTGCCCGAGGTCACCGAGCTGCTCGACCAGGTCCCCGCGGGCGGCCAGCGCATGCTCTTCTCGGCCACGATGGAGAACGAGATCTCCACGCTGGTCAAGCGCTACCTGACCGACCCGGTCACGCACGAGGTCGACAGCGCCCAGGGCAACGTGACGACCATGTCGCACCACATCCTGGTCGTGAAGCCCAAGGACAAGGCCCCGGTCACCGCCGCGATCGCCTCCCGCAAGGGCCGCACGATCATCTTCGTCCGCACCCAGCTGGGCGCCGACCGCATCGCCGAGCAGCTCTGCGACTCCGGTGTGAAGGCCGACGCGCTGCACGGCGGCATGACGCAGGGCGCGCGCACCCGGGTCCTGGAGGACTTCAAGAAGGGTTACGTCAACGCGCTCGTCGCCACCGACGTCGCCGCGCGCGGCATCCACGTCGACGGCATCGACCTGGTCCTGAACGTGGACCCGGCCGGCGACCACAAGGACTACCTGCACCGCGCCGGCCGTACGGCCCGCGCCGGCCGCACCGGCACCGTGGTCTCGCTCTCCCTGCCGCACCAGCGCCGCCAGATCTTCCGGCTGATGGAGGACGCGGGCGTCGACGCCACGCGCCACATCATCCAGGGCGGCGCGGCCTTCGAGCCGGAGGTCGCCGAGATCACCGGGGCCCGGTCGATGACCGAGGTCCAGGCCGAGTCGGCGGGCAACGCCGCGCAGCAGGCCGAGCGCGAGGTCGCCCAGCTCACCAAGGAGCTGGAGCGGGCCCAGCGCCGCGCCACCGAGCTGCGCGAGGACGCGGACCGCCTGGTCGCCAGGGTCGCGCGGGAGCGGGGCGAGGACCCGGAGACGGTGCTGGCCGAGGTGGCCGCGGCCGCGACCGAGGTCTCGCTGCCCGAGCAGCCCGGCGCGCGCGACGTCGAGAAGGTGGAGAAGCCGGAGCGCGGCGCCTCGGCCGGCCGCGACCGCTTCGCCGACCGCGGCGACCGTGGTGACCGCCGCGATGACCGTGGTGGCCGTTCCTTCGAGCGTCGTGACGACCGCGGTGACCGTGGTGGTTTCCGCCGTGACGACCGCCGTGACGACCGTGGTGGCCGTTCCTTCGAGCGTCGTGACGACCGCGGTGACCGTGGTGGTTTCCGCCGTGACGACCGCCGCGATGACCGTGGTGGCCGTTCCTTCGAGCGTCGTGACGACCGCGGTGACCGTGGTGGTTTCCGCCGTGACGACCGCCGTGACGACCGTGGTGGCCGTTCCTTCGAGCGTCGTGACGACCGCGGTGACCGTGGTGGTTTCCGCCGTGACGACCGCCGTGACGACCGTGGTGGCCGTTCCTTCGAGCGTCGTGACGACCGCGGTGACCGTGGTGGTTTCCGCCGTGACGACCGCGGTGAGCGCGGCGGACACCGCGGCAGCGACCGCCCGTTCAACCGCGACCGCCAGGGCGACCGTCCCGGCTTCCGCTCCGGCGGCCACGACCGCCCGTACGGCCGCCGTGACGACCACCGCGGTTCGTCCGGTTCGTCCTTCGGCCGCCGTGACGACAAGCCCCGCTGGAAGCGCAACGGCTGACGCCTGAACGTCCGTACGCGCCGCGGCCCCTGCCCTGACGGGTGGGGGCCGCGGCGCTCTCGTTTCGGCCACGTGGTGACGCATGTCACGCCCGCCGCAAGGGAATTGCTGGGGTCATGACAGATGACGCCAAAGTGAGTGGGCTGTCGGACGAGGAACGGCTGGCCCAGCTCGGCTACACCCAGGTTCTGGCCCGCCGCATGTCGGCGTTCTCCAACTACGCGGTCTCCTTCACCATCATCTCGGTGCTCTCCGGCTGCCTGACGCTGTATCTCTTCGGCATGAACACGGGCGGCCCCGCCGTCATCACGTGGGGCTGGGTCGCCGTCGGTCTGATGACCCTCTTCGTCGGCCTGGCGATGGCCGAGATCTGCTCGGCGTACCCGACCTCGGCGGGCCTGTACTTCTGGGCGCACCGCCTGGCGCCGCCCCGTACTGCGGCGGCCTGGGCGTGGTTCACGGGCTGGTTCAACGTGCTGGGCCAGGTCGCGGTGACCGCCGGCATCGACTTCGGCGCCGCGTCCTTCCTGGGCGCGTACCTGAACCTGCAGTTCGACTTCGAGGTCACACCGGGCCGCACGATCCTCCTCTTCGCGGCCATCCTCGTCCTCCACGGCCTGCTGAACACCTTCGGCGTCCGCATCGTCGGCCTGCTGAACAGCGTCAGCGTCTGGTGGCACGTCCTCGGCGTCGCGGTCATCGTGGGCGCGCTGACCTTCGCCCCCGACCGGCACCAGTCGGCGTCGTTCGTCTTCGGCGAGTTCGTCAACAACACCGGCTGGGGCAGCGGCGTCTACGTCGTCCTGATCGGCCTGCTGATGGCCCAGTACACCTTCACCGGCTACGACGCCTCCGCCCACATGACGGAGGAGACGCACGACGCGTCCACGGCCGGCCCGAAGGGCATCGTCCGCTCCATCTGGACGTCGTGGATCGCCGGCTTCGTCCTCCTCCTCGGCTTCACCTTCGCCATCCAGTCCTACGAGGGCGCCCTCACCTCCCCGACCGGCGCGCCGCCCGCCCAGATCCTCCTGGACGCGCTCGGCGCCACCGCGGGCAAGCTGCTGCTCCTGGTCGTCATAGGGGCGCAGCTGTTCTGCGGGATGGCGTCGGTGACGGCGAACAGCCGCATGATCTACGCCTTCTCCCGCGACGGCGCGCTGCCCTTCTCCCACGTCTGGCACACCGTGAACCCGCGCACCCGCACGCCGGTCGCGGCGGTCTGGCTGGCGGCCCTGTCCGCGCTGGCCCTCGGCCTGCCGTACCTGATCAACGTCACGGCCTACGCGGCGGTGACGTCGATCGCCGTCATCGGCCTCTACATCGCGTACGTCATCCCGACCCTGCTGCGGGTCCGCAAGGGCGACGCCTTCGAGCGCGGGCCGTGGCATCTGGGCCGCTGGTCCCGGGCGGTCGGCGTGGTCGCGGTGGCGTGGGTCGGTGTCATCACGGTCCTGTTCATGCTGCCCCAGGTCTCCCCGGTCACCTGGGAGACCTTCAACTACGCGCCGATCGCGGTCCTGGTCGTCCTCGGCTTCGCGGCGACCTGGTGGCTGGCCTCGGCCCGCCACTGGTTCCTCGACCCCGACCACGCCCGCACCCGCGCCCGCGTGGCCGCCCGCGCGAACGCCCCCGAGCCGGTGGACCCGTAGCCCGGCGCACCCACCGCCCTCCGACGCGGCCGTGACCCCGATACCCGATCGGCGTCCCGGCCGCGTCGGGCTATGCTCGGTGTGGCAACATCACGCAGCACCGCGTGGTACCCCCTGGGCCCTTAGCTCAATTGGCAGAGCAGTGGACTTTTAATCCATTGGTTGTGGGTTCGAGTCCCACAGGGCCTACGCGTTGGACCCCAGCTCACAGCAGGACCGAGCTGGGGTCCTGTCCGTTTCGCACGGTGGTCACCCGCGCACGTGCAGCCCGAAACCGGTGCGGCCCGCGGGTTCCAGCCCCTCCTTCAGGTGCAGCGACGGGATCTCGTAGTCACCGGAGTTCTGCCGCCGGAACGCGATCGGCTCGGTCGACTCCAGCGTGAGCAGGCGCTGCTCCCACGCCTTGGCGACGTCCGGGTAGTCCTCGACGGTCATCCGGTCGACGCCGTACAGCACGAACGGCGGCAGCACCTCGATGCCGGGGTAGTAGAGGATGCCGTGGTGGATCGGGAACAGCAGGTCCTCGATGGGGCCGTTGACGCCGCGGGCGGCGTAATGCGGTTCCTGGCCGCCCACGGTCACCGACAGCATGGCCTTCCTGCCCGCGAGGGTGCCTTCGCCGTAGCGCTCGCCGTACTTGGTGTCGCTGTGCTCGCCGACGCCGTACGCGAAGCGGAAGGTGAACACCCGGTCCACCCAGCCCTTGAGGATCGCGGGCATCGAGTACCACCACAGCGGGAACTGGAAGACGATCGTGTCGGCCCACAGCAGCTTCTCCTGCTCGGCACGCACGTCCGGGGTGAGCGTCCCGCCCTCGAAGGCCCGGCCCGAGTCCCGGGCGACCTTCAGCGGACTCGAGGCTTCGGGGCCGTAGTCCGCGGCGTCGACGACCGCCTTCCAGCCCATCGCGTACAGATCGCTCACCCGTACCTCGTGCCCGGCGGCCTCCAGGGTGGACACCGCGAGGTCCTTCAGCGAGCCGTTGAGCGACTTCGGCTCCGGGTGGGCGTGGACGATCAGCGTCTTCACGGGGACTCCTTCGGATCGGATGCCTTCGATCCTGGACGCCGCGGCGCCCGGCGTTCAGGGACGCCCTGACCACCGGACGGGACTTCCTGGTATCAGCGGGACCACCTTCACGGACCCCACCCGTGGCCATACTGGGGGCATGGACGATCTCGCGGGTTTCCTCCGGACCCGGCGTTCCCGGGTCGACCCGGCGGCCGTCGGCATCCCCACCGACCGCCGCCGCCGGGTCGAAGGGCTGCGCCGCGAAGAGGTCGCGCACCTGTCCGGAGTCAGCGTCGACTACTACGTACGCCTGGAGCAGGGCCGCGCCACCCAGCCCTCCGAGCAGGTCCTCGACGCGCTCGCCCGCGTCCTCGGCCTCGACGAGACCGAACGCGGGCACCTCCACCGGCTCGCCCGGCAGCGCCGCCGCCGGGCGAAGGCACCGGCCTCCCGCGTCCGGCCGGAACTGCTGCGCGTCCTCGACCTGGTCGCCGACGCACCCGCGCTCATCATGAACCACCGCCTGGACGTGCTCGCCGGGAACCGCCTTGCCGGGCTCCTCTTCGGCCGGCCGCTGCCGGGCCTGAACACCGCCCGGCACATCTTCCTGGAGGAGGCCGAGCGGGGCCTCTACGCGGACTGGGAGAACTGCACCCTCGACGCGGTCGGGCACTTGCGCCTGGCCGCAGGCAAGTTCCCGGACGATCCCCGCCTGGCCTCGCTCATCGGCGAGTTGGCGATGGGCAGCGAGCGCTTCCGCCGCCTCTGGGCCCGCGCGGACGTCTGCGCCCGCACGCATGGACGCAAGGCATACCGGCACCCGCTGGTCGGACTGCTGGAACTGCACCAGGAGAACTTCGCGATGCCGGACGCGTCGGGCATGGAGCTGCTGGTGCTGTCCGCGGCCCCCGGCAGCCCCACCGAGGACGGGCTGCGCCTGCTCGCGGGCCTGGGCGCGGACGGCGACGACGCGCATCCTTCGGTGAACGCCCCCAGGTCCGCGAGTAACTGAACGACGCCGGCGTGGGACGGCTACCGTGACGGCGAGTACGGCCCCGGCGGGAACGGCCCGCGGGGCGGTTCCGCGACCGGGGCCGAAGCACGAAGGAGCACGTCCGGACATGACCGCCCACGAGAGGGCCGGCAGGCCCCTCCCCTACGTCCTTCTCTCCGCCGCCGTCTCCCTCGACGGCTGTCTGGACGACACCGGGCCCGACCGGCTCCTGCTGTCCAGCCCCGCCGACTTCGAGCGGGTCGACGAGGTGCGGGCCTCGGTGGACGCGATCCTGGTCGGCGCCGGGACGATCCGGGCCGACAATCCGCGGCTGCTGGTGAACTCCGCCGAGCGGCGGGCGGCGCGGGTGGCGGACGGCAGGGCCGAGTACCCGCTCAAGGTCACCGTCAGCGGCAGCGGTGAACTCGACCCGGCGGCGCGGTTCTGGCACACCGGTGGGGAGAAGGTGCTGCTGACCACGGACGAGGGGGCCGGACGGGCCCGGGCACTGGGGATCGCCGGCGATGTCGTCGTCCCGCTCGGCGACTCGCTCCACTGGCGGGCGGTGCTCGAGTACCTGTACGACCGGCGCGGGGTGCGGCGGCTCATGGTGGAGGGGGGCGGGACCGTCCACACCCAGCTGCTCCAGCAGGAACTCGCCGACGAGCTGCAGCTCGTACTCGCGCCCCTGCTCGTCGGTGACCCGGCCGCGCCCCGGCTCTTCGGGCCCGGCGCCTACCAGGGCGGGCGGCTGCGGCTGGTGGAGTCGCGGCGGATCGAGGACGTCGTGCTGATGCGGTACCTGCCGACCGCACCCGGCACCGGCGACCGCGTGAGCGCCGCCGACCGGCACTGGCTGGCGCTCGCCTGCGAGCTGGCGGAGCTGTGCCCGCCGTCCCGGACGGCGTTCAGCGTGGGGGCGGTCGTGGTCGCCGCCGACGGGAGCGAGCTGGCGCGGGGGTACTCGCGGGAGGGCGGCGACGCCGTCGTGCACGCCGAGGAGGCCGCGCTCGCCAAGGTCGACCGCTCCGATCCGCGGCTCGCGGGTGCCACCGTGTACAGCAGCCTGGAGCCCTGTGCGCGCCGCGCCTCCAGGCCCGCGCCCTGCGCCCGGCTGATCCTCGACGCCGGGGTGCGTCGCGTGGTCACGGCCTGGCGGGAGCCGGACACCTTCGTGCCGGGGGCGGACGGCGGCGGGGTGCTCGCCGCCGGGGGCGCCGTCGTCGTCGTACTGCCGGAGTACGAAGGGCGGGCGAAGGCGCCCAACCGCCACCTGGCGGGATAGAGGGATACCGATGTGCATTCGGCCCCCGGGATGACGTACAGTGGTGAACACAACGACGCGGGGTGGAGCAGCTCGGTAGCTCGCTGGGCTCATAACCCAGAGGTCGCAGGTTCAAATCCTGTCCCCGCTACTGAAGGCCGAGGGCCGGAATCCGAAAGGGTTCCGGCCCTCGGTGCGTTCACCCGCTCGGCCCTCACCACTCGCCGCCCACCCCCGTCGCGGGAAACCTGGAGTACGGCACGGCAAGCGGCGCGGACAGGGGGCGGCGGGAGACCAGTGGTGCGGGCAGGCGATGTGGAGGACGAGGGAGCGTACGCCAGAGCCGGCGGCCGGCTCCCCGGCGATCCCGTGCCCGACCCGGGCCTCGGGGGCGAGATGGCGCCCGTGCCGCCCGCCGGGCAGCCGAGGCCGTGGCGCACGTCCTACGGCCGCACCCTCGCGCGCTCGCTCCCCGTACTGCTGATCGTCGTCGCCGTCCTGTACGACATCTTCACCCCGCGCTACTTCACCGCCGGTCCCCTCTACACCGCCGCGCCGCTGGTCGCCGCCCCGATCTACTCCCGGCGGGGCACCGCGCTCACCGGGATCGCCGTGGTCGCCTCGGTCATCGGGCTGCAGCTCGGCAAGGGCGTCATCCACTACGTCGACTCCCTCACCGAGCTGATCACCATCGCGACGGTCGCCGCGCTCGCCGTCTTCGTCAACGCCTTCGTCCGCCGCACCGACGAGCGCCTCGCCATCGCCCGGGAGATCGCCGAGGCCGCCCAGCGCGCCGTACTGCCCGAGCCGGCCGAGCGGATCGCCGGCTTCGAGATCGCCGCCTGCTACGAGGCCGCGCAGGCCGGCGCCTTCATCGGCGGTGACCTGTACGCGGTGCAGGACAGTGCGCGCGGCGTCCGGCTCATCGTGGGGGACGTGCGGGGCAAGGGCATGGGAGCGGTGGCCGCCGTCGCCGTGGTGATCGGCGCCTTCCGGGAGGCCGCCGAACAGGAGGCGACGCTGGAGGCGGTGGCACAGCGCCTGGAGCGGGCGCTGGCCCGCGAGGGCACCCGGCGCGAGGGACTGGACGCCTTCGAGGGCTTCACCACCGCCGTCCTCGCCGAACTCCCGCACGGCGCCGGGACCGTACGCATCGTCAACCGCGGGCATCCGCCGCCCCTGCTGCTCCACGGCGACGGCACCCTGGGGCCGCTGCCCGCCCGGGAGTCGGCGCTGCCGCTCGGCATGGGCGAGCTGGGTGTGTGGCCCGACCGCGCGGAGGAGACGGCCTTCCCCGGTGGGGCCACGCTGCTGCTGTACACCGACGGACTGTCGGAAGCCCGGGACGAGCGGGGGGAGTTCTACGATCCGTACGCGCGGCTGTCCGGTCGCGTCTTCCGTCATCCGGCGAAGCTGCTCGAAACCCTCGCCCGCGACGTGCGCCGCCACTCAGGGGGCGGGATGGCGGACGACATGGCGCTGCTCGCCGTACGGCGGCCACGGCGCGGCGACCATGATCATTGTCACGAGCCGTGACGGGGTGGCATCCCTCCGCATAACAACTGACGTACCGTCAGAAAGAAATGCCGTGAAGGGGAATACCGAGGCGCGGTCAACTCGCCCGGTTTTCACCGATCCTGAGGTGTACGTCCCGGCTGTCTTCGTTAACGATCAAGAGGAACAGCTTGGAATCCGGCCCCCGGGTCTATTAACGTTCGATAACGCAGCGCGGTCGTCCCAGCCGTCACAGAAGGCGGCTCCGTGCGCACGCGCCGAATCCCGCAAGGGAACCGGGGAACCACCACATTGGGGTGAATCGGGCGTTTGACGCCGTGGCAACACGGCTGCATGCGCGCGTAGGAGACCTTCCTGCTCCGAACCCGTCAGCTAACCCGGTAGGCGAAAGGAAGGAAAGGAGTACGCCCACGTGGCGTCCAACCGGCCTGCCCCCGAGGCCCCGTTCGTGCCCAGTCGGCACGACACCGACACCTTCGGCTACGAGAACTACCGCACCGAAGAGGGTCCTTGGGAGGAGTGGAATCCCACCGAGGACTCCATCCGCCCCGTACGCGGCCGGCACCGCGTCGCCAAGCAGCGTGGCGGGCTCGCCCGCAGCTCCACCGTCCTCGGCGTCGGTGTCATAGCCGCCGTCGGTGCGGGCGGCATGGCCAGCGCGCAGACCGGCAAGCCGCCGGTGTCGATCTCCATGCCGGACCTGCCCAACGTCGGCTCGCTCATCTCCGACGACGCACCGCAGCCGGAGGGCTCCAGCACCCCGCTCAGCGGCATCGGCGTGACCGCCGCCGCCGACACCGCGGAGGGCACCGACACCGCCGGCGCCGGTGAGTCCCTGCGGGCCCGGATCATGGCGCAGGCCGAGCAGCAGCAGGCCCAGGTCGAGACCAAGGCCGCCGCCGAGGCCGCCGCGGCCGCCGAGAAGAAGGCCGCGGAAGCCGCCGCCAAGGCGGAGAAGGAGGCCGAGGCCAAGGCCGCCGCCGCCAAGAAGAAGGCGGAGGAGGAGGCCGCGAAGAAGGCCGAGGCCGAGCGCCTGGCCAAGCTGGCCATGCAGTTCACGCTGCCGACCTCCTCGTACACGATCTCCTCGACCTTCGGTCAGGCCGGCGCCTACTGGTCCTCCGGCCACCACACCGGCCTCGACTTCGCCGCACCCACGGGCACGCTGCTCAAGGCCGTGCACAGCGGCACCATCACGTCGGCCGGCTGGGACGGGTCGTACGGCTACAAGACCGTGCTCACCCTGGATGACGGCACCGAGATCTGGTACGCCCACCAGTCCTCGATCAGCGTCAGCGTCGGTCAGGAGGTCACCACCGGTGACGTCATCGGCCGCGTCGGCGCCACCGGCAACGTCACCGGCGCCCACCTCCACATGGAGGTCCACGCCGACGGCGGCTCCGGCATCGACCCGATGGCCTGGCTGCAGAGTAAGGGCCTCACACCCTGAGCCACCGGCCCATCCGCTTCCCCGCTGGTCCCCGGCGGTCCTGACGGCAACCCCCCGACGTCAGGGCTGCCGGTTTGCGGGGTTTTTGCGTCCGTGCCGGAATGACCTGATCCGGTGCGTTCGTTGACGCCCTACATGACTTCTCTGCGCAAGCTCGGCTCCTCCGACCTGGAGGTCTTCCCCCTCGCCCTCGGCGGCAACGTCTTCGGCTGGACCGCCGACCAGGACCGCTCCTTCGCCGTCCTGGACGCCTACACGGCGGCCGGCGGCAACTTCGTGGACACCGCCGACTCGTACTCCGCCTGGGTCGACGGCAACAGCGGCGGCGAGTCCGAGACCGTCCTCGGCCGGTGGTTCGCGGCCCGCGGCAACCGTGACGACGTCGTCCTCGCCACCAAGGTCAGCCAGCACCCCGAGTACCCGGGCCTGTCCGCCGCGAACATCAAGGCGGCGGCCGACGCCTCGCTGCGCCGCCTGGGCACCGATCACATCGACCTCTACTACACGCACTTCGACAAGCCCGAGGTGCCGGTCGAGGAGATCATCGGCGCGCTGGACGAGCTGGTGAAGGCGGGCAAGGTGCGGCACATCGCCGCCTCCAACATCTCCGCCGAGCGGCTCGCGGCCTCCCTGGAGTTCTCCGACCGCGAGGGGCTCGCCCGGTACGTCGCCCTCCAGCCGCACTACAACCTGGTCTCGCGCGACACCTACGAGGGCGGGCTGCGCGACCTCGCCGAGCGGTCGGGCCTGGCCGCCGTGCCGTACTACGCCCTCGCGGCCGGCTTCCTCACCGGCAAGTACCGGCCCGGCGCGAGCGTCGACAGCCCGCGTGCGGGCGGTGCGGGCAAGCACCTGGAGACCGAGCGCGGCCGGCGGGTGCTCGCCGCCCTGGACGAGATCGCCGAGGCCCACGACGCCCCCGTCGCCACGGTCGCCCTCGCCTGGCTGGCCGCGCAACCGACGGTGGCCGCGCCGATCGCGTCCGCGCGCACGGTGGAGCAGCTGCCCGCGCTGCTGGGCGTCGCGGAGCTGAGCCTGACGGACGACGAGGTCGCGCGGCTGACGCGGGCCTCGGCCTGAGTGTGACGCCGCCGGTGCCCGCCTACGGGCGGTAGGGGCCCGGCGGTGCGTACGGGTGGGCGTACGGGACGTACGGCGCCTGAGCGGGGTACGGCGTCTGGGCCGGGTACGGCGCCGGAGGGCCGCCGCCGTACGGGCCGTAGGTGGCGTACGGGTACGCCCAGGGCGGCGCGGGCCGGGGTACGGGTGGTGCCGTCGAGCGGGCCGCGTGGTCCAGGGCCGGGCGGGCCGCGCCGCGCCGGTGCCACAGGGCGTCCAGCATCTCCCGCTCCCGCGCGGCGTAGTCGGCGCCCGCCCGGCCCCGGCGGCCGCGCTGCCGCAGGAACGCCAGCGAGGTCGCGTACGCCTCGTACTGGGCCACCGCGCGTGCCGCCTCCTTCCCGCCGTGCCGCCGGGCGTGCTGCCGGGCGACGCGGCGGGCCCGCATCGAGCCGAGCGCGTGCGGCTCCGCGGGCGTCAGCCATCCGGCCAGGACATACGCGGGCAGCTCGGCCCGTACGGTGCCCAGTTCGCGCTGCCGGGTCCAGATCACCAGCCAGGTCAGCAGGCCGAAGGCCGGCACCATGAAGGCCGCGTACACGGCGTAGAAGCCGTACTCGCCGAACGCGGCCGAGCCGTTCCACAGCGCGTGCACGCCCATCGCGAGCAGCAGGCCGGAGAGCGGGAGCAGGGCGCGGCGCAGGCGGTGGCGGCCCGCGGAGAGCGCGGCGATGCCGAAGCCGATGCCGGTGAGCACGGTGAAGAGCGGGTGCGCGAACGGGGACATCACGACGCGGACGAAGAAGGTCGCCGCGGTGACGGAGGCGATGCCGCTGCCGCCGGTGAGCTGGTCGGCGCCGAACGCGGTGCCGAGGTACAGGATGTTCTCGGTGAAGGCGAAGCCGGTGGCGGTGACCCCGGCGATCACCACTCCGTCGACTATGCCGGTGAAGTCACGCCTGCGGAACAGGAAGACCAGGAGGACCGCGGCGGCCTTGGCGGACTCCTCGACGACCGGCGCTATCACCGTGGCGCCCAGGGTGTCCGCGCTCGCCGGGTCCGCGGTGGCGGTCGCTATCCATCTGGTCGCGAAGCTGTTGGCGACGATCGCTATCAGCGCCGCCGCGCAGGCGCCCCAGGAGAAGCAGAACAGCAGGTTGCGCCAGGGGCCGGGGTCGACCCGGTCCAGCCAGCGGAAGGCGGCCAGGAGCAGCGGCACGGGCAGCACCGCGAGGCCGAGCCCGACCAGGAACCCCCGGGTGCCGGTCTGCTCGCGGACCAGGGCCAGGATCACCAGACCGGAGAGCGCGAGCAGCGTGATCAGCGCGCCGTATCGCACCCAGGACCGCTGCCACCAGTGCGGATGCGTACGCGGGAACGTGGGCTGACGCGTCGGACACGGGGGACTGGCCACGGCATGGACCCTAACCGGTGGGGGGCTGCTCTTCGTGGGGATCGCGGAGCTGTACGCGGCGGAAGAGCAGGTCGTTCACCACATGTCCCTTGTCCAGTCCCTGGCCCTCGAACCGGGTCAGCGGCCGGTGCGCGGGACGCGGCGCGAAACCGCCGTCCGGGGCGGTGTTCTCGAAGTCGGGGTGCGCGGTCAGCTCGTCGAGCATCTGCTCGGCGTACGGCTCCCAGTCGGTGGCGCAGTGCACGAAGGCGCCCGGCGCGAGCCGGGTCGCGGCCAGGGTCAGGAACTCCCGCTGGATCAGGCGCCGCTTGTGGTGACGCTTCTTCGGCCACGGGTCGGGGAAGTAGACGCGCAGTCCGGCGAGCGAGCCGGGGGCTAGCATCTCGCGGAGCAGGATGATCGCGTCGCCGTTGGCCACCCGGATGTTGGACAGGCCGTTCCGCTCGGCGAGACCGAGGAGGTTGCCCTGGCCCGGGGTGTGGACGTCCACGGCGAGGATGTTGGTGCCGGGGTCGGCCTCGGCCATCTGCGCGGTGGCCTCGCCCATGCCGAAGCCGATCTCCAGGACGACCGGGCGCGCGTCGCCGAACAGCTCGCCGAGGTCGAGGTCGCGCTGCCCGTCGATGTCCAGACCCCACAGGGGCCACAGCCTTTGCAGCGCGTCCGCCTGGCCGGCCGTCACGCGGCTGCGCCGGGGCTGGAAGCTGCGGATCCGCCGCTCGAAGTGCGATCCGGCGGGATCGGCCTTCGGCCCGTCCGGGAAGCGCGGCTCCCCCTTGGCACGGGTGTGCCTCAGGGAGGTGCCGGTGTGGGTGGCGGCTGGCTGGTGAGCGTCGGGGGCGCTGGGGAAATCAGACACAGTGCCCCCAATTTTACGGCCCGCCCGTGCCGGGCTCACGAGCCTCCCAGCAGGGTCAGTGCCCTGCGGCCCACCTCCCGGCCGATCGGCAGGGCCGCGGTGGCCGCGGGCGACGGCGCGTTCAGTACGTGCACCGCGTGGGGGCCCTCCTTGATCAGGAAGTCGTCCACCAGCGTCCCGTCGGCCAGCACCGCCTGGGCCCGCACGCCGGCCGGCGCCGCGACCAGGTCGCTCTCCGTCACGGACGGCAGCAGTCTGCGTACGGCGGTGGTGAAGGCCGCCTTGGACAGGGACCGGCGCAGCTCCCCGGTGCCGTACCTCCAGTGCCGCCGCGCGATGTGCCAGGAGCCGGGCCAGGCCAGCGTCGCGGCCAGCTCGCGGGGGCGGACGACACCCCAGCCGTAGCCCTCGCGGGCCAGCGCCGGCACCGCGTTCGGCCCGAGGTGGACGCCGCCGTCGATGCCGCGGGTGAGGTGGACCCCGAGGAACGGGAACGCCGGGTCGGGCACCGGGTACACCAGTCCCCGCACCAGCTCGGGACGCGCCAGCTCGTAGTACTCGCCCCGGAACGGCACGATGCGCATCCCCGGGTCGTCGCCGGTCAGACGGGCGATCTCGTCGCAGTGCAGCCCGCCGCAGTTGACCAGGACGCGGGCGCGGAGCACCTCGCCGGAGCGGGTGCGGACGGCGACGCCGAGACCGGGGCGGCGGTCGATGTGCCGTACCTCGGCGCCGTAGCGCAGCTCCGCGCCGGACGCCTGGGCCAGCTGCCGCGCGACCGCGACGTAGTCGCAGACGCCGGTGGTGCCGACGTGTATGGCGGCGAGGCCCCTGACCTCGGGCTCGTACTCCTGGATCTGGGCGGCGCCCAGCTCGCGCACCGGAATGCCGTTCTCCCGGCCGCGCTGGACGAGGGCGTGCAGGCGGGGCAGCTCGGCGCGGTCGGTGGCGACGATCAGCTTGCCGGTGACGGCGTGGTCGATGCCGTACTCGGCGCAGAACTTGACCATCTCGGCGGCGCCCCGCACCGCGTAGCGCGCCTTGAGCGAGCCCGGGCGGTAGTAGACCCCGCTGTGGATGACGCCGCTGTTGCGGCCGGTCTGGTGCCGGGCCGGGCCCGGTTCCTTCTCCAGCACCGTGACCCGGGTGCCCGGGGCGGCGCGCGTGATCGCGTACGCCGTCGACAGGCCGACGATGCCGCCGCCGATCACCAGCACATCGCAGTCGAACACTCGTTCCATCTCCCGGCCCACCTCCCGGCTTCGATAGTGCACTGCGCCACTGACAATGCCTTCAAACCCGGAGGGGGCGGTGCGTCGGGCCGGCCGCGTCAGGCCGGAGTCACCAGCAGCGGCCGCGCGCGCTCGCGCAGCTCGACCACGCGCGGCTCGTCGCCGTAGGGCTCCAGGCGGTGCAGGAGGTCCTTCACGTACTCGGTGGTGCGGGCCGAGGAGATGCGGCCGGCCACCTCGACCGCCCGCACGCCCTGCTCGCAGGCCGCGTCCAGATTGCCCGACTCCAGCTCGGCCACCGCCGAGACGACGAGCCTGAGGCCGTGCGAGCGTACGAACTCCTCCGTCGGTTTCGACAGGGCCTGCTCGGTGAAGCGGCGCACCTGGCGTGGTGCCTTCAGGTCGCGGTAGCACTCGGCCGCGTCGGCGGCGAACCGGTCGTAGGAGTAGAAACCCAGCCACGAGGGGTCGCTGTCGCCGGGGCGGGCGCGCTCCAGCCAGCTCTCGGCGGCCTTCAGCGCGGCGCCGGCCGCCGGTGCGTCGCCCGCGCGCGCGTGGGCCCGGGCCTCCACCAGGCGGAAGAAGCTCATGGTGCGGGCCGTGGCCAGGCCCCGGTTGCGCTCCAGGGCGGCCTGGGCGAGGTCCACGCCCTCGTCGCCGAAGCCGCGGTAGGTGGCCTGCAGGGACATCGAGGCGAGGACGTAGCCGCCCAGGGGGACGTCGGCCGCCGCGCGGGCCAGGCGCAGGGCCTGGATGTAGTACCGCTGGGCCGCCTCCTGCTGACCGGTGTCGAAGGCCATCCACCCGGCCAGCCGGGTCAGTTCGGCCGAGGCGCCGAACAGGGCGCGGCCGACCTCGTCGGAGTAGGAGCCGAGCAGCAGGGGTGCCGCCTCGACGCGTAAGCACTCGGGGACCATCGACGAACGCCAGTCGCCGCCGCCGTACTTGGAGTCCCAGCGGCGGGCGTCCTCGGCCGCCTCCCGCAGTTTCTGCACGTCGCTGTGGCCGACTTTGAGCGGTGCGCCGGAGCCCTCGGCCGGACCCACGTCGCGCGCCACCGAGCTGTCGGCCGGGGTTATCAGCCACCGGGAGGCGGGCGTCGCGTACGCGTTCACCGCGAACGAACCGGCCAGCGACTGCCAGATGCCGCCGCCGGCCCGGCGGCCGGCGAGGTCGAGACGGTACAGCTCGGTGGCGGACCGCACCGCCTGGCCGACGTCCCGTGGGAAGGCGAGGCCCACTTCGGGGGCGGGATCCGCGTCCGCCAGGCCGATCTCGTGGAGCGGCACCGGGCGGCCGAGCTTCTGGCCGATGGCGGCGGCGATGAGGTGCGGCGCCGCACCCTGCGGCACCATCCCCTTCGACACCCAGCGCGCCACCGACGTCTTGTCGTAGCGCAGTGTCAACCCGCGTTGGGCGCCGAGGTCGTTGACGCGCCGGGCGAGTCCTGCGTTGCTGATTCCCGCGAGGGCGAGAACGGTGCCGAGCTTTTCGTTCGGCCCGCGTTGCTCCCTGGACATGCGCCACCCCTCGACACAGACGGCTGCCGCGCTGGCATAACCACGCGGCATTCGTAAACCCAGCGTAGTTCGCCGGATCCCAGGCGTTAAGAGGCATTGTTCCGGATGGCGGGATTGTGGTCCGTACTCAAGTGCGGTGCATGCACGGTCCGTTGCGACGTGCTCCCGTTGTGTGGCCGTGCGCCCGTCCGTGCGCTCTTCTCCGGCCATCGCGGGAGCGATTCCATGGGCGGTGCGTGGGTCGGCCCGCTGTACTGGATCCAGTGGGCTGGGGGACACCGCCGCCTACATCCCCGCGGGCGGCGGACCGGCCCGGGGGGCGAGTCCCGCCTCCCGGGCCGAACGCCGGCGAGTGGGGCGGGGGCCTGTACGCAGCGTGTTCGAGTCTGTCCGTGTGTCGTCGATTTGGCTGAAAATCGTTCCTGGTATTTCAGGCGTACATCCTTCCTCACCACGGGAGTTGAGGGCGCGTTGGGGAGCCAAACGGCGCGTTGCGGGGGCGCATTCGAGTCGTCTTCGCGCCCTCGGACGGAGCGCGGACGGAGCACTGATTGAGCGCCGAGCGGAAGCGGAAGGGGAGTTGACGTCCTCGCACGAGTGACCGCGAGGACGCATTCACGGGAGCCAGTGCGGCTCCGCCGCTGCTCTGTGGCGCGCCCTTCATGGCAGCATGGGGAACCAGTTCGTACGGTGCACTGGTTGTCCCCAGCCTGTGGAGGCGTCGATGCGGTGGTTGGTGGGGTGGAGCAGCGCCGCCGTGGGAGCCGCGGGGATCACCGGCGCGGCCGGCTCCGCGGGCGCCACCGGGTACGACGGCGAGACCGTGCAGCCCGTCGGCGCCCAGCCGTTGTGGGGTGACCCCGACCCCCTGTGGGCGGTCGGCGACTGGCGCCCCGACGAGGTCCGCGTCGTCGACGCCGACCCGCAGACCCGGATCGCCGTCCTCGGCATCTGCGGCGCCTCCGACGAGCAGCTGCGGGTCGCCCTGTTCGCCGCGCGCGGCGGCGCCCTCCGGCACCTGACGGCGTGGCCCGGCAGCTACACGGCCGTCGTCCAGGTCGGGCGGCGGATCACCGTCTGCGGCGATCTCGCGGGCGCGCGGCCGGTGTTCCACACCCCCTGGTCCGGAGGCACCGCCTACGCGACCGCCGCGCTCCCCCTGGCCGACCTCGTCGAGGCCAACCTCGACTTCGGCCACCTCGCCGCGCTGCTCGCCGCGCCCGACGTGCCCGCCGCGCTGGACGACTCCACCCCGTACGACGGCGTCAAACGCGTTCCGCCGGGGCATGCGCTGATCCTGCGCGCCGGGGCGCGCGAGATCGCCGGGTACGAGCCGGTGGCCTCGCTCGCCGTCGCGGCGCCCTCCGCCGACCCCGGCCGCGCGGTGGACGGGGTGCGGGACGCGCTCGTGGAGGCCGTGCGCACCCGGCTCGCCGCACCGCGGCACGTCCCCGGCGACGGCATCGACCCCGGGCCCGTACCGGGCATGGGGCCCGCGGAACGGCGTGCCGCGCGCGGGATGCCCGTTCCGGGGATCGGGGCCGACCTGTCCGGCGGGCCGGCCTCGGGCACGCTGGCGCTGCTGGCCGCCGGGCTGCCGGGGATGCCGGGGACCGTGCTCGGGCACGGCACCGGGGCCGGGGAGCGGCTGCTGGCCGTCACCTTCAACGACCTCGCCGTGGGCGGTCAGGAGTCCGAACTGGTGCGGGCGGGCGCGCTGGCGGCCAACCCGCGGCTGCACCACGTGGTGGTCACCGGCGGGGAGGACATGCTGCCCTACGCCGACCTGGACGGGCCGCTCACCGACGAACCGGGCTCGTCCCTGGTCGCGGCCGCGCGGCACCGGGCGCGGCTGGCGGCGGGCAGCGCGGACCACTTCACGGGGTACGGGGCGCGGCAGGTCCTCGACGCCCATCCGGCGCGCCTGGCCGACCTGCTGATGGACCGCAAACGGCGCCATCTCGTGCGGCCGGTCGCGGCACTGGCCAAGGCCGACGGGTCGGTGCTGGTCCCCGCGCGCGTGTACGGGGCGGCGCGGCGGCTGGCGCGGACGCCGTACCGGACGGGTCTCGAGGTGCTCGCCGAGCGGCTGCTGCGGCGGCGGTTCGACGCGCTCGGTGACGGGGCGATGGACGCGTCCCTGGCCGCGCTGACCTGGGCCGGGCCCGGGCCGGCGGCGCGGTGGCTGACCGGAGAGGCGCTGGCTGAAGTATCGGTTCGCCTCCAGACCTCGTCGCAGCGGTCGGGCGTGGGGCCGGGGCAGCGGCCGGGTGACTTCCGCGCGCGTACGGCGCTGGCGCGGCAGGCCGCGGACGTGCGGGTGCTGGAGCAGGCGGCCGAGATCCGCTTCCAGCGGCTGCACGCGCCGTTCCTCGACAACCAGGTCGTGCGCGCGTGCCGTGCCCTGCCGGAGGCGCTGCGGGTGCAGCCGGGTGCGCGGGCGTCGATCCTGCGGACGGTGCTGGAGGGGGCGGGGGTGAGCGAGCTGCCGAGCGGGTGGGGGGCGCCCACGCAGGGGCTGGCCGCCTCGGCCGCACGGGCGGGGCTGCGGGTCTCCGCGGACTCCCTGCTCGGCCTCTTCGACACGCCGTTGCTCGCGCAGGCGGGGCTGGTGGAGGCGCGGGTGGTGCGCAAGGCGGTGCGCGCGGTGGCGGCGGGCGAGGCGCTGCCGCTGGACGGCGTGGCCGACCTGGTCTCCCTGGAACTGTGGCTCCGCCGCCTCCTGGCCCGCCGAGGCACCTGCTGGACGGGCACCCCGGCCCGCCAACGCGCGGTACCGGGCGGGATCGCGCCGGAGCGGGGGGCGTTGGGCGGGGCGGGGGCGGTGGTGCGGCGGGGGTGATTCCCGCGGCACTCTTCTCGCCGTACGCGGCTCTCCCGCGTGGCCGCGGGCAGTCGTGCCGCTGGGGCGGCACTCGTCGCAAAGAGCGCGGCACCCGGCAAGCGCCGGCCCGCGACACCCACCCCCGGCCCGCGCCCACTCCGGGTGCGATACGGGCGCCGGGTCACTCACCGGACTCCTTCCGGCGACAATGAACCCGTGCGGTACGGAATCCTGGGCGTCGCCCAGACGGAGGAGCACGGCACCGTCGTCACCCCCGGCGGGCCCCGGCTCCGTACGCTGCTCGCCGCCCTCGCCCTGCGACCCGGCCAGATCGTCACCCCCGCCACCCTGATCGACGAGGTCTGGGCGGAGGATCCGCCGAAGGACGCCCCCGCCGCCCTCCAGGCACTGGTCGGCCGTCTGCGCCGTACCGTCGGCAAGGGCGCCGTCGCCTCCGCCCCCGGTGGCTACCGGCTCGAGGCGACCCGGGACGACGTGGACCTGTACGTCTTCGAGCGCCTTGTACGGCACGGCACCGCCGCCCTCGAACGCGGTGACGCCGCGGGCGCCGCCCGGCAACTGGACGAGGCCCTCGGGCTCTGGCGCGGGCCCGCCCTCGCCGACCTCCCCGACGCCGCCGCCCGCCCCGAGGCCCTGCGCCTGGAGGCGACCCGGGCCCGGATCGAGGCCGGCCTGCGCCTCGGCGAGACCCACGACGCCGTACCGCGGCTGCGGGAACTGACCGCCGCGCACCCGTACGACGAACCGCTGCACGCCCTCCTCGTCCGCGCCCTGCGCGCCGCCGGCCGCGACACCGACGCCCTGGCCGCCTACGAGGACGCCCGACGTGCTCTGGACGAGGGACTCGGGACCGGACCGGGGCCGCAGCTGCGCGCCCTGCACGCCGAACTGCTCGCCGCGCCCGCCGACGAACGGCGGCCGGCGCCCCCCGCCCGGACGGGCAACATCCGCCCCCGCCTGACCTCCTTCGTGGGACGCGAACGCGAACTGGACGCCATCCGTTCCGACCTGCGTACGGCCCGGCTGGTCACCCTCACCGGCCCCGGCGGCTCCGGGAAGACCCGCCTCGCCGAGGAGGCCGCCGCCGCGCTTCCGCAGGCCTGGCTGGTCGAACTGGCCCCTCTCGACCGGCCCGAGGCCGTGCCCGGCGCGGTCGTCAACGCGCTCGGGCTGCGCGAGACCGTCCTGGTGAGCAGCGACCGGGCCGCCGTCCCGCACGACCCCGTCGCCCTGCTCGTCGAGTACTGCGCGGCTCGCGACCTGCTTCTCGTCCTCGACAACTGCGAACACGTCATCGAAGAGGCGGCCCGGCTCGCCGAGACGCTGCTGACCCGCTGCCCCGGCCTCACCGTCCTCGCCACCAGCCGTGAACCGCTCGGCGTCCCGGGCGAGTCGGTGCGCCCGGTCGAGCCGCTCACCCCGGATCAGGCCCAGCGCCTCTTCGCCGCCCGCGCGGCCGCCGTACGGCCCGACGCCGGCACCGTGCTGCGCGACGAGACCGCGGTCGCCGAGATCTGCCGCCGACTGGACGGGCTCCCCCTCGCGATCGAGCTGGCCGTGGCCCGCCTGCGGGTGCTCACGCCCCGGGAGATCGCCGACCGGCTCGACGACCGCTTCCGCCTGCTCACCTCCGGCAGCCGCACCGTCCTGCCCCGCCAGCAGACCCTGCGGGCGGTGGTCGACTGGTCCTGGGACCTCCTCGACGACGCCGAACGGACCATGCTGTGCGAGCTGTCCGTCTTCGCCGGCGGCTGGGAGCTGGACGCCGCGGAGGCCGTCGGCACCGGGCCCGCGGCCGACCTCGTCGGCGCCCTCGTCGACAAGTCCCTCGTCGTCGCCGCCCCCGGCACCCACGGCGCCGGCACGCGCTACCGGATGCTGGAGACCATCCACGAGTACGCCGACGAACGCGCCGCCGAGCTGCCCGAGCCGCGCGCCCGAGCGGAAGAGGCCCACCGCGCGTGGGTACGCGCGCTGGTCGAGGAGGCCGACCCCCGGCTGCGGTCCGCCGGGCAGCTGCCCTGGATCGCCCGGCTGGAGGCCGAGCACGACAACATCCGCGCCGCCCTCGACCGCACCCTCGACGCCGGTGACGAGCGGGAGGCCGCCGCCCTCGCCCTCGCCATGGGATGGTTCTGGTGGCTGCGCAACTACCGGCACGAGGGCGTCCGGTGGTTCGACCGGACGCTGCGTCTCGGAGCCGCCCTGGACGCGGGCGGCGGGGAGGTGCCTGCGCCGGACGTCCTCGCCCGGCGCACGGCCGCCGCCGACCCCGTGGACGCCCTCCTCGCCGTACCGGAGGGCGACACCCGGCACCCGCTGCACTCCCTGCGCATGCAGGTGCGGATGATGCACCTCCTCCTCACCTTCGAGGCCGGGCCGGGGGAGGGGCGGCTGGACGAGCGGATGCGGCGGTACGTCCTCCGGCTGCGGGACCACTTCGCCGCGGGAGGCCCGGAAGCGGCCCGGCTACCCGGCCTCATCTGGCCGCTGACCCAGTTCTTCGTCAGCGACTCCGACGACGTACGCGAGGTCATGGACGCCTCCGTCGCCAACTGCCGCGTCTACGGAGGCGAGTGGGAGATCGCCGCCAGCCTCATGTTCCGCGCGCACACGGTGGTCGACTCCTCCGGGGGACTGGCCGGCGTCGACGAGGACCTGGCGGAACTGCGCGTGCTCAGCCGCCGGCTCGGTGACCGCCTGGTGGAGGCCCAGGTGTGCAGCGCCTTCGGCGAGCACGCCATGGCCCTCGGCCGCTACGAGGAGGCCAGGGCCGAGTACGAGGAGGCCCTGAGACTCGCCGATGAGGTGGGCGCCTTCGCGGAGTCGCCCTTTCTCATCGCCCGGCTCGCCGAGATCGCCTACCGCGCGGGCGACCGCGACACGGCGCTCACCGTGCTCGACCGGGCCGGCGCCGCCGCCGACCGGTACGGCGTGGTGGACTCCAAGGCGTTCGTCCTGATGCTGCGGGCCGGACTCGCGGTGGAGGACGCGGACTTCGCGCGCGGGCGTGCCCTGTGCGAGGCGGCCCGCGAGGAGTGCGTGCGGGGGACGCCGCCACCGCAGTTCCTGGCGATGCTGGGGCTGGTGGACGCCCTCGTGACGGCGGGCGAGTCGGGGCCGCGCGAGGGTCTGCCGCTGCTGGTGGAGACCTTCCGGACGGCCCTGCACAAGCGGTGCGCCGACCTGGTCGTGGCGGCCCTCGTGGACGGCTCGGCCGAACTGCTGTGCCGCCTCGGGAACCACGCCCGGGCGGCACGGCTGCTCGGCGCGGCCGCGCACTGGCGCGGCGGCCGTCCGCGCCCCATGCCCGACCGCGCGCACGCCGAGCGGGCCGGGGCCGCCGCCCGTACCGCCCTCGGCGGTGAGCGGTACGCCGCCGAGCAGGCCGAGGGCGCCGCCCTCGTCCCGGGCGACGTCCTGGCCGAACTGGACGAGGCGGTGCGCGACCTCCGGCCACGGCAGCCGGTCCCGTAGAGCGCGGGGTGGTACGGGGGCGCTACGCGCAGGTGAAACGCGACTGCGCCCAGTCCGCCGGCGCCGCCGAGTCGAGCGGCCCGTGCGGCTCGGCCACCAGGCGTACGGTCTCGTGCCCCGAGACGTCCACATGGACGGGCACCGCCGGGTCACCGCCCTCGACCGCCCCGGAGTTCCACAGCCGGGCCCCGTCGGCGAACACCGAGAAGTGGACCTTGCCGAGCTTCATCGCCAGGTCGTCGACGCCGATCAGCGCGTCGTAGGACGAGCAGGAGCGGTTGAGGTCGATGGTGACGGAGGAGCGGCCGTGCACGGTGACGCCGTGCGCGTACCGCACGCCGTCGATCGACAGGGCGGAGCGCTGCCACACCCAACTGCTCTCGGCCAGCCGCATCTCGGGCCGGGTGCCGTCACCGATCACGTCGTACGCCAGCTCGTTCCACTGGTAGACGGTCCGGGCGGGTGGGGGCGGTGATGCGGGCGGTGGGGGTGTGGGGGAGGGCGAGGGCGTGGGGGGTGACGGGGTCGGCGTGGGGGTGGGCTTCGGGGTGGGCGTCGGCTTCGGCGTCCGGGGCGGTTCGGGTGTCGGGGTGGGGGTCGGGGTCGGTTCGGGGGCGGCCGCCGGGGGCTGGGGGCGGGGTGGGCGCGGTGAGGGCGTGGGGGAGTCGGGGGCGGGCTGGGCCACCGGGGAGGAGGCGGGCGGGGCGGCCTTCGAGGGACGGTCCTCCGGCTCGTCGTCGCCGGCCAGCGCGAAGACCAGCGCCGCCGCGGCGGCCACCGCCACCACACCGGCCGCGATGCCCGCCTTCACCGGCGCGCCCAGCCCTTCGGAGGCCGCGGCACCGCCGCCCGCCCCGCCGGACGTACCACCGGCCGCCGCCGCACCGGCCGCGCCGACTCCCGCGCCGCCGGCGACGATCCCGGCCGCCTTGGCGTACCCGGCGGCGCCGAACCAGCCGATCACGGCGACCGGCACCACGGCGGGGATGCCGCTCGCCACCTCCTCGATCTGGGTGGCGGCCAGCCGGCAGCGTGCGCACTCCTCCAAGTGCTTGCGCAGCCCGCGTTCGGCCCGGACGCGCAGCCTGCCGCGCGCGTACGTGCCGAGCTGGTCGGCGTAGCGGGCGCACTCCTCGTCGCCGGTGAGGGTGTCGCTGACGTGGGCCTGGAGGTAGGCCTGCTTCAGACCCTCGCGGGCGCGGCTGGCGAGTACCCGGGTGCCGTTGGCGTCCAGCCCGAACAGCACGGCCACCTCGCTCGGGGACTCGTCCTCGACCTCGGTGTGCCACAGCACGGCCTGCCACCGCTCCGGCAGCGACCGGAAGGCCCGCATCGCCATCGACTGCTCGGCCTGGTGCATGGCCCGGACGTCGGCGCCCAGCTCCAGGGTGTCGTCGTCGGGGCCTTCGGTGGTCCGCGCGGACTGGGCGGCGAACACGGCGAAGTCGTCGACCAACTGCTCCCGCCCGGCCGACCGCGTCCAGCCCGCGGCGACCCGCCGGACCGCGGTGAGCAGGTAGGCGCGCACGGCGTGCTCGGGCCCCGAACCCCCGCGCACCGCCTGGAGCATGCGGGCGAAGACCTCGGCGGTGAGGTCGTCCGCGGTGTGGGCGTCGCGGCAGCAGGTGCGCGCGTACCGGCGTACCGCGTCCGCGTGACGCCGGAACAGCTCCTCGTAGGCCGTGTCGTCGCCCGCGCGCATGCCCTCGATCAGCTCGGCGTCGGACGACGGGACCTCACGCGGCGGGGGCAGGACGCTGTCCTCGTGCAGCTCGCGCTGGGCCGGGACGCCGGACCCCGCCGGAGACCCGGCCTCGGCCGTACCCCCACCCGGGCCGGGCCGACTCGCGTCCGTCGGCCCGCCGCCCCACGGTGACCTGGCCCGTCCGCCCTGGCCCGGCACCTGTGGTGAGCCGGCGGGTCCCGTGTCACCGGGCCCGCCTTCGCCGTCACCGAGTGACCCGCCCCGCCCGTCAACGCTCATCGCGGAAAGCCCCCGCCGCCTGCCCAGCCAGTCCGAACACGGCGCCAGAGTGCCATATTGGCTTTTGTTCAGGACCTCCTCGGGCCGATCACCACTCGTCCGTGGGGACTTCCCGTGCGGCGGTAATGACGCTCGGCCGTTCGGGGAAGGAGAAGTACCTCGGCCCCCCGCCCCGACGGCCGCCGCGGTTCAGGAGGGACGCGACCGCAGCCCCTCCAGCAGGATGTCCAGCAGCCGGGCCGAGGCCGCCGCCTGCTGCGCCGGGTCCGGCAGCGAGGGCGCCGCCGTGGCTATCACCAGCAGCACGTCCGACACCGAGACGCCCGGCCGCAGTTCGCCCGCCGCACGGGCCCGCTCCACGAGCCGGCCCACGACCTCCAGCAGCGCCGCCGCACCGTGATCGACCTCCACGGACGCCGCGGCATCGGCCGCCGCACCGGCAGGACCGTGCTCCTCCGACACCAGCCGCAGCTCGCCCGAGCCCGGCTGTATCCGCTGCTGCGGCACCCGCGGCTCACCGGCCGGAACGGCGGCGCCGTCACCGCCCGCACCGTCGCTTGCGGAGTCCGACACCCCGACCCGCAGGACCTGCGGCGGCAGCAGCCGGCCGGCGCCCGAGGCCACCGACGTACGCAGGAAGCGGGACAGCGCCGACCACGGTTCGTCCTCCTGCCCGAGCGCCGCCCGGGCCTGGTCGGTCAGCCGCGCCGTCTCCTCCTCGGCTATCCGCCGGACCAGCACGTCCTTGCTCGGAAAGCGCCGGTACACGGTGCCGACACCGACCCGGGCGCGTCGCGCCACGTCCTCCATGGGCGCGCCGTAACCCAGCTCGCCGAAGACCTCGCGGGCCGCGCGCAGGACGTGCTCCAGATTGCGCTGGGCGTCCACGCGCAACGGAGCGTTCCGTGCCGCGTCCCCGCGTCCGCCACCCGCCGCCGCACTCATCGCGCCACCGGGCGCGACAGCCGACGCGGACGACCAATGAGAGTCCTGAACATGCATAGACAATCCCCCGGTAATGACGTCTCCCCCCGGAGACTCTCCCCGCCATCGAAAGCCGGAGTGTGCGGAACTGGCCACTTCCGCGGTCCGCCCGTCGCGGACCCGGTGAGCGCATCCCCCTGCACCCCGTCGGAAAGAACATAGTTGAGCGAGGGTCAATTCAGAAGGGGCACGTTCCGCACGGAGCGCCCCCCGATCGGAGCACGGATCACATACGCCCCGAATGTGCCGTCGGCCGCCCCCGCCTCCACCCCCGCTGACCTGCACGACCGCACCTCACCACGGTTCCGCGGCCCTGGCCGCGCCTCCGCGATCTCCGGTCACACAAATCGACGAGCCTGTGGACAAACGCAAGCGCCGGGTGCGTCATGGGATGGTGAAGGAACGTGCGCGCATTCTCGTTGTCGGCGGTGGCTACGTCGGGATGTACACGGCTCTGCGTCTGCAGCGGAACCTCAGGGGTGAACTCCGGCGGGGCGAAGCCGAGATCACGGTCGTCACCCCCGACCCCTACATGACGTACCAGCCCTTTCTGCCAGAGGCGGCGGCCGGCTCCATCTCCCCGCGGCACGTCGTCGTGCCCCTGCGCCGCCTCCTCGGCCAGTGCCGCCTCGTCATCGGCGAGGCCCGGTCCATCGACCACACGACACGCACCGCCACCATCACCACCCTCGCCACCGACGAGGAGAGCACCGGCGCCCGCCGGCTGACCTACGACGAACTCGTCCTCGCGCCCGGCTCGGTCTCCCGCACCCTGCCCGTCCCCGGCCTCGCCGACCACGGCGTCGGCTTCAAGACGCTCGAGGAGGCCATCGGCCTGCGCAACCACGTACTCGAACAGATGGACATCGCCTCCTCCACCCGCGACCCCGCCATCCGCGACGCCGCCCTCACCTTCGTGTTCGTCGGCGGCGGCTACGCGGGCGTGGAGGCCCTGGGCGAGCTGGAGGACATGGCCCGTTACGCCGCGCGGTACTACCACAACGTCACCCCCGAGGACATGAAGTGGATCCTCGTCGAGGCATCGGGCCGCATCCTGCCCGAGGTCGGCGAGGACCTGGGCCGCTACACGGTCACCGAACTGCGCCGCCGCAACATCGACGTACGCCTGGACACCCGCCTGGACTCCTGCGCCGACCGCGTCGCCGTCCTCAGCGACGGCTCCCGCTTCCCCACCCGCACGGTCGTCTGGACGGCCGGCGTCAAACCCCACCCGATCCTCGCCGCCACCGACCTGCCCCTCGACGGCCGCGGCCGCCTCACCTGCACCGCCCACCTGTCGGTCGACGGCGCCCCGCACGCGTGGGCGGCGGGAGACGCCGCCGCCGTCCCGGACGTCACCGCGTCCGACCCCGGGCGGGAGTGCGCCCCCAACGCCCAGCACGCCGTCCGCCAGGCCAAGGTCCTCGCCGACAACGTCACGCACGCCCTGCGTGGCGAGCCCCTCGACACGTACGCGCACACATACGCCGGTTCCGTCGCCTCCCTCGGCTTCCACAAGGGCGTCGCGCACGTCTACGGACGCAAGCTGAAGGGCTACCCCGCGTGGTTCATGCACCGCGCGTACCACCTCAGCCGCGTCCCCACCGTCAACCGCAAGGCGCGCGTGCTGGCCGAATGGGCCCTCGCCGGACTCTTCAAACGGGAGATCGTCTCCCTGGGTTCACTCGAACATCCTCGAGCGGAGTTCGAACTCGCGGCCGGTGGAAAGCCTTCCCAGGAACCGCCGCACAACCCGAAGGGGTCGTCCTGACCGGAGTCCGGAACTCCCCCGCCGACTGACGCGTCTGACGGATGTCGGCCAGGCCGGCACCCTGCCAGACTGGTCCACCACCGCGGGCGCGCCGCCGCTCGCCCCGCGCGGCCCCCGGGGCCCCGGCCGGTCCCGGCCGTCCCGGTCTCCGGCCGCCGACAACTACACGAGGCAAGGATTCGTGAACTTCACGCGCTGGAGCGCCCGACTCCCCGGAACGCAGCGCCGCGCCGCAGCGCGGACCGACACGACGGTCTCCCCCGACCGGCGGAGCGACGGCTCCGTCCCCGCCGCCCGCGTCGAGCAGCTGACCGAGGAGGCCCCGCCCGTCCCCGCCGTGGACGACCTGCCCGTGCGCGACGTCCTCGACCGCGTCCCGGCCCTCGTCGCCCTCGTGCACGGCCCCGACCACCGCCTCGCCTACGTCAACGACGCCTATGTCGCCGCCTTCGGCATGCGCGACCTGGGCGCACGCGCCCGCGAGGCCCTCCCCGAGCTGGACGAGCCGGGCCTCTTCCCGCTCCTGGACCAGGTCCAGCGCAGCGGCCGGCCCCGCACCCTCAAGTCCCGCAAGACCCCCGACGGCCGCTCCTACACCTTCACCTGCACCCCGGTCACCGAGGACGGCAGCGGCGACCGCGGCGTTCTGGTCTTCGCCACCGACGTCACCGACCACGCCGAGGCCGCGGCCCGCCTTCGCGCGAGCGAGCGCCGCCAGCGCGAAACCGCCGTCACCCTCCAGCGCTCCCTGCTCCCGCAGGAACTGGAGGAGCCCGACGACCTGCGCGTCGCCGCCACCTACCACCCCGGCGGCACCGAGGCCGCGGTCGGCGGCGACTGGTACGACGTGATCACCCTCGGCGGCGGCCGCACCGCCCTGGTCATCGGCGACGTCATGGGCAGAGGCGTCCGCGCGGCGGCCGTCATGGGCCAGCTCCGTACGGCGGTCAGGGCCTACGCCCGCCTCGACCTGCCCCCGCACGAAGTGCTCCAGCTCCTCGACGGCCTCGCCACCGAGATCGACGCCAACCAGATCGCCACCTGCGTCTACGCCATCCACGACCCGAACGAGGGACGGCTGGTCTACGCGTCCGCCGGGCACCTGCCCATCCTGGTCCGCGACGAGAACGGCACCGTCCAGCGCGCCGACGAGCCCACCGGCCCGCCGCTCGGCACCGGCGGCTGGGTGCACACGTCCGGCTCGATCTCCCTGACCCCCGGCTCCACCGCCGTCCTCTACACCGACGGCCTGGTGGAACGCCGCGACGAGGACCTGGACGAGGGCATCGCCGCCCTGGAGCGCGCCCTGTCCGGCGCGACCGGCACCCCGCAGGTGATCTGCGACCGCCTGGTCCGCTCCGCGGGCGTCACCCCGGACCACGACGACGACGTCGCCGTCCTGGTCCTCCAGCACCCCGCGCGCACCGGCGCGGACGCCGAACTGTTCCGCAACGCCGCCCTCGAACTGCTCGGCGGCGTGGAAGCGGCCCCACGCGCGCGTGCCTTCGCCTCCGGCGTACTGACCAGCTGGCGCTTCCCCACCGACCTGCACGATCTGGGCGTCCTGGCCACCAGCGAACTGGTCGCCAACTCCCTCCAGCACGGCACGCCGCCCATGCGGCTGCGCCTGCGCCGCACCGACCGCCGCCTGATCATCGAGGTCACCGACGGCGACGACCACCTGCCCAGGCGCCGCCGCGCGGAGCCCGGGGACGAGTCCGGCCGGGGCATCGCCATCGTCGCGACCATCGCCACCAACTGGGGGTCCCGGCGCACACCCGGCGGCGGCAAGGCCGTCTGGTGCGAGTTCGTCCTGCCGAAGCCGTGACGGACGGGAGCCCGCCACGGCTTCACACCCGGCTCACGCCTCCGCGGCCGCCACCGCGTCCGCGGGCGCCCGGCCCTGCGTGACCACCCGGCTCCGCGCCAGCGACGGCTGGTTCTGTACGTCGGTCAGCTGCCGCCCCAGCCGCACCGCCAGCACCGTGATGCCCAGCGAGAACAACAGGAACGCCACGATGTACGGCGCGTGCAGCGAGGCCCCGAGCGGCCCGCCGACCGCCGGCCCGATCGCCAGCGCGAGCTGCTTCACCAGGGCGAAGGCGGAGTTGTACTGCCCGGCCAGCCCGGTCGGCGCCAGGTCCGCCACCAGCGGGGCCAGCGTCGGCGACAGCATCGCCTCACCCAGACCGAACAGCGCGTACGTCGAGATGAAGGCGGCCGTCGCCATCGTCTGGCTGCCGTGCCCGAGCCCGGCGTACCCGGCCACGGCCCACGCCACGGCCCAGATCAGACCCACGGCGGCGATCACGCGCGACCGCTTCCGCCGCTCCACGAACTTCAGTACCGCGAACTGCGCGATCACGATCATCAGCGTGTTCGCGGCCAGCGCGGTCCCCAGCGCGGACGTGGTGATCCCGGCGGCCTCGACGCCGTACGCGCTCAGCCCCGACTCGAACTGTCCGTAGCAGGCGAAGAACAGCACGAAGCCCAGTACGCACAGCTGCACCATCGCGCGGTTGCCCAGCAGCTGCTTCCAGCTGCCCCCGGCGGCCCGGCCCGGGACGGCCTCCACGTGCGGGGCGCGCGGCGCCCGTACGGTGGCCATCACCGCGACCAGCACCAGGAACATGGCCGCCTCGATCGCGAACAGCAGCGTGAAGGACGAGGCGCTGGTGGTGTCGACCAGGTGACCGCCGATGAGTCCGCCGACGCCGAGTCCCAGGTTCTGCAGGAAGAACTGCATGGCGAAGGCCCGCGACCGGGTCTCCGTCGTGGAGCAGTCCACGATCATCGTCGCGAGCGCCGGCTGCATCACGGCCTGCCCCGCGCCCAGCGCGGCGGCGGACAGCAGCACGGTGGCCGCCGAGGCCGAGAGCCCCAGGCTCAGCGCACCGAGCGCGGCGGTGACCAGGGCGATGAGCAGCACCGGCAGCGGGCCCCGCCGGACGATGGCCCGCCCGGCGAACGGCAGCACGATCAGCGCGGCCACCGCGAAGACGGCGAGCACGAGACCCGCCGTCATGGAGCCGAGCCCCCGGACCTGCGCCACATAGACGTACAGGTAGGGGACGGTGAAGCCGAGTCCGAACGCGCTGAGTGCGTTGCCCACGTGAATCCGGCGCATCGCGGCGCCCATTGCCCTGGTCACGTTCACCCTCTCTTGGGTCGATCGCTCCAGCCGTTAGAGCTGAAGACTTAGAAGCTAAAGTTCGAAGGTAAAGAGTACATAGTGAAGGACTTCAAGGCAAAGGAGCGGCGTGCCATACTGCGGCCATGGGCGACACCTCCGGCGCCGGCGAACCGCCACTCGAAGAACAGATCGCCGCCTACCAGCGCGAGTTCCAGGACCTCGACCCCCAGGTCGAGAAGATCGTCTCGGCGCTGTCCCGCCTCAACCGCCGCATGAACGTCGCGTACGGCCGGCAGACCGCCGAGCTGGGCATCAGCAACACCGACTGGGAAGTACTGAAGGCGCTGGTCCTCTCCGGCGCCCCCTACCGGCTGGGCCCCGGCGACCTCGCCAAGCGCCTCGGCCTGACCCCCGCGGCGATGACCCACCGCATCGACCGCATGGTGACCGAGGGCCTGGTCACCCGGGAGCGCGACGAGTCGAACCGGGTCCGCGTCATCGTCGAGCTGACGTCGGAGGGGCGCGAGAAGTGGCTGGAGGCCATGCGCCTCGCCTCGGTCTTCGAGGAGGACCTGCTCCAGGACCTCTCCCCGGACGACCGGACCGCGCTCGGCGAGGTGCTCACCCGCCTCCTGCGCCGGGTCGAGCACGCCCAGCCCGACGCGGGCGGCCGGCTCAGCGACCTCGAATAAAGATCTTGACAGAGATGGTTGACAGCCCACTACGGGGTCCGTACAGTTCTTCGGGTTGCCACGGCACCGTAACGGTTCTGCGGTAGCACCTCCGCCGCAGCAGCGGCACCCAAACCACCAGCACGAGCCCCCAGTGGGAATGACTTCGGCATGTCCGAATTCAATTCCGATTGTCGCTCGACGGCCCGGTAGCCCCCGATTGGGAAACACCGAGACAGTCCGCTAAGGTTTGGGACGTCGGAACGGCCCGAGGGCCGGGAAGACAACCCCCTCTGACGGGGAATCAGAGCCCGAAAGGATCTGATAGAGTCGGAACCGCCGGAAAGGGAAACGCGAAAGCGGGAACCTGGAAAGCACCGAGGAAATCGGATCGGAAAGATCTGATAGAGTCGGAAACGCAAGACCGAAGGGAAGCGCCCGGAGGAAAGCCCGAGAGGGTGAGTACAAAGGAAGCGTCCGTTCCTTGAGAACTCAACAGCGTGCCAAAAGTCAACGCCAGATATGTTGATACCTCCGGCCTGATCGGTTCATCCGGTTCAGGTTGAGGTTCCTTTGAAATACACACAGCGAGGACGCTGTGGACGGTCGGATTATTCCTTCGACCGTTCCGCTCTCGTGGTGTCACCCGATTACGGGTAAACATTCACGGAGAGTTTGATCCTGGCTCAGGACGAACGCTGGCGGCGTGCTTAACACATGCAAGTCGAACGATGAACCACTTCGGTGGGGATTAGTGGCGAACGGGTGAGTAACACGTGGGCAATCTGCCCTGCACTCTGGGACAAGCCCTGGAAACGGGGTCTAATACCGGATACTGAACCTCGCAGGCATCTGTGAGGGTCGAAAGCTCCGGCGGTGCAGGATGAGCCCGCGGCCTATCAGCTAGTTGGTGAGGTAATGGCTCACCAAGGCGACGACGGGTAGCCGGCCTGAGAGGGCGACCGGCCACACTGGGACTGAGACACGGCCCAGACTCCTACGGGAGGCAGCAGTGGGGAATATTGCACAATGGGCGAAAGCCTGATGCAGCGACGCCGCGTGAGGGATGACGGCCTTCGGGTTGTAAACCTCTTTCAGCAGGGAAGAAGCGAAAGTGACGGTACCTGCAGAAGAAGCGCCGGCTAACTACGTGCCAGCAGCCGCGGTAATACGTAGGGCGCAAGCGTTGTCCGGAATTATTGGGCGTAAAGAGCTCGTAGGCGGCTTGTCACGTCGGTTGTGAAAGCCCGGGGCTTAACCCCGGGTCTGCAGTCGATACGGGCAGGCTAGAGTTCGGTAGGGGAGATCGGAATTCCTGGTGTAGCGGTGAAATGCGCAGATATCAGGAGGAACACCGGTGGCGAAGGCGGATCTCTGGGCCGATACTGACGCTGAGGAGCGAAAGCGTGGGGAGCGAACAGGATTAGATACCCTGGTAGTCCACGCCGTAAACGGTGGGCACTAGGTGTGGGCAACATTCCACGTTGTCCGTGCCGCAGCTAACGCATTAAGTGCCCCGCCTGGGGAGTACGGCCGCAAGGCTAAAACTCAAAGGAATTGACGGGGGCCCGCACAAGCGGCGGAGCATGTGGCTTAATTCGACGCAACGCGAAGAACCTTACCAAGGCTTGACATACACCGGAAACGGCCAGAGATGGTCGCCCCCTTGTGGTCGGTGTACAGGTGGTGCATGGCTGTCGTCAGCTCGTGTCGTGAGATGTTGGGTTAAGTCCCGCAACGAGCGCAACCCTTGTCCCGTGTTGCCAGCAGGCCCTTGTGGTGCTGGGGACTCACGGGAGACCGCCGGGGTCAACTCGGAGGAAGGTGGGGACGACGTCAAGTCATCATGCCCCTTATGTCTTGGGCTGCACACGTGCTACAATGGCCGGTACAATGAGCTGCGATACCGCAAGGTGGAGCGAATCTCAAAAAGCCGGTCTCAGTTCGGATTGGGGTCTGCAACTCGACCCCATGAAGTCGGAGTCGCTAGTAATCGCAGATCAGCATTGCTGCGGTGAATACGTTCCCGGGCCTTGTACACACCGCCCGTCACGTCACGAAAGTCGGTAACACCCGAAGCCGGTGGCCCAACCCCTTGTGGGAGGGAGCTGTCGAAGGTGGGACTGGCGATTGGGACGAAGTCGTAACAAGGTAGCCGTACCGGAAGGTGCGGCTGGATCACCTCCTTTCTAAGGAGCACTTCTTACCAGCCTCTGGCTGGTCAGAGGCCAGCATGCGAGCGAATGTCTCGCACTGGTTGCTCATGGGTGGAACGTTGACTATTCGGTCCGGTTTCGGGCCGGTGGCTGCCAGTACTGCTCTTCGGAGCGTGGAACGCACGATCACCGGACGGGACTTGGCCGGGCACGCTGTTGGGTATCTGAGGGAATGAGTTTCCTTCAGTTGCCGGCCCCAGTGCACTCGGGATTCGTCTCGGGGTGATGGGTGGTTGGTCGTTGTTTGAGAACTGCACAGTGGACGCGAGCATCTGTGGCCAAGTTTTTAAGGGCGCACGGTGGATGCCTTGGCACCAGGAACCGATGAAGGACGTGGGAGGCCACGATAGTCCCCGGGGAGTCGTCAACCAGGCTTTGATCCGGGGGTTTCCGAATGGGGAAACCCGGCAGTCGTCATGGGCTGTCACCCGCTGCTGAACACATAGGCAGTGTGGAGGGAACGCGGGGAAGTGAAACATCTCAGTACCCGCAGGAAGAGAAAACAACCGTGATTCCGGGAGTAGTGGCGAGCGAAACCGGATGAGGCCAAACCGTATACGTGTGAGACCCGGCAGGGGTTGCGTGTGCGGGGTTGTGGGATCTCTCTTCCACGGTCTGCCGGCCGTGGGACGAGTCAGAAACCGTTGATGTAGGCGAAGGACATGCGAAAGGTCCGGCGTAGAGGGTAAGACCCCCGTAGTCGAAACATCAGCGGCTCGTTTGAGAGACACCCAAGTAGCACGGGGCCCGAGAAATCCCGTGTGAATCTGGCGGGACCACCCGCTAAGCCTAAATATTCCCTGGTGACCGATAGCGGATAGTACCGTGAGGGAATGGTGAAAAGTACCGCGGGAGCGGAGTGAAATAGTACCTGAAACCGTGTGCCTACAAGCCGTGGGAGCGTCGGACATCAAGCTTGCTTGGTGTCTCGTGACTGCGTGCCTTTTGAAGAATGAGCCTGCGAGTTTGCGGTGTGTTGCGAGGTTAACCCGAGTGGGGAAGCCGTAGCGAAAGCGAGTCCGAACAGGGCGATTCAGTAGCACGCTCAAGACCCGAAGCGGAGTGATCTAGCCATGGGCAGGTTGAAGCGGAGGTAAGACTTCGTGGAGGACCGAACCCACCAGGGTTGAAAACCTGGGGGATGACCTGTGGTTAGGGGTGAAAGGCCAATCAAACTCCGTGATAGCTGGTTCTCCCCGAAATGCATTTAGGTGCAGCGTCGTGTGTTTCTTGCCGGAGGTAGAGCACTGGATAGGCGATGGGCCCTACCGGGTTACTGACCTTAGCCAAACTCCGAATGCCGGTAAGTGAGAGCGCGGCAGTGAGACTGTGGGGGATAAGCTCCATGGTCGAGAGGGAAACAGCCCAGAGCATCGACTAAGGCCCCTAAGCGTACGCTAAGTGGGAAAGGATGTGGAGTCGCACAGACAACCAGGAGGTTGGCTTAGAAGCAGCCACCCTTGAAAGAGTGCGTAATAGCTCACTGGTCTAGTGATTCCGCGCCGACAATGTAGCGGGGCTCAAGCGTACCGCCGAAGTCGTGTCATTCATACAATAGGGCCAACGCCTGTATGGATGGGTAGGGGAGCGTCGTGTGCCGGGTGAAGCAGCCGCGGAAGCGAGTTGTGGACGGTTCACGAGTGAGAATGCAGGCATGAGTAGCGATACAAACGTGAGAAACGTTTGCGCCGATTGACTAAGGGTTCCTGGGTCAAGCTGATCTGCCCAGGGTAAGTCGGGACCTAAGGCGAGGCCGACAGGCGTAGTCGATGGATAACCGGTTGATATTCCGGTACCCGCTGTGAAGCGTCAAACATCGAGCATCGTGATGCTAAGGCCGTGAAGCCGCCCTGATCTCTTCGGAGTTGAGGGGAGTGGTGGAGCCGCCGAACCAAGCGGTTAGTAGGTGAGTGATGGGGTGACGCAGGAAGGTAGTCCATCCCGGGCGGTGGTTGTCCCGGGGTAAGGGTGTAGGCCGCAAGGTAGGTAAATCCGCCTTGCATACGGCTGAGACCTGATGCCGAGCCGATTGTGGTGAAGTGGATGATCCTATGCTGTCGAGAAAAGCCTCTAGCGAGTTTCATGGCGGCCCGTACCCTAAACCGACTCAGGTGGTCAGGTAGAGAATACCGAGGCGTTCGGGTGAACTATGGTTAAGGAACTCGGCAAAATGCCCCCGTAACTTCGGGAGAAGGGGGGCCACATCCGGTGACGAGTCTTGCACTCCGAGCTGGGGGTGGCCGCAGAGACCAGCGAGAAGCGACTGTTTACTAAAAACACAGGTCCGTGCGAAGCCGTAAGGCGATGTATACGGACTGACGCCTGCCCGGTGCTGGAACGTTAAGGGGACCGGTTAGCTCCATTTCGGTGGGGCGAAGCTGAGAACTTAAGCGCCAGTAAACGGCGGTGGTAACTATAACCATCCTAAGGTAGCGAAATTCCTTGTCGGGTAAGTTCCGACCTGCACGAATGGCGTAACGACTTCTCGACTGTCTCAACCATAGGCCCGGTGAAATTGCACTACGAGTAAAGATGCTCGTTTCGCGCAGCAGGACGGAAAGACCCCGGGACCTTTACTACAGTTTGATATTGGTGTTCGGTTCGGCTTGTGTAGGATAGCTGGGAGACTTTGAAGCTCACACGCCAGTGTGGGTGGAGTCGTCGTTGAAATACCAGTCTGGTCGTGCTGGATGTCTAACCTGGGTCCGTGATCCGGATCAGGGACAGTGTCTGATGGGTAGTTTAACTGGGGCGGTTGCCTCCTAAAGAGTAACGGAGGCGCCCAAAGGTTCCCTCAGCCTGGTTGGCAATCAGGTGTTGAGTGTAAGTGCACAAGGGAGCTTGACTGTGAGACCGACGGGTCGAGCAGGGACGAAAGTCGGGACTAGTGATCCGGCGGTGGCTTGTGGAAGCGCCGTCGCTCAACGGATAAAAGGTACCCCGGGGATAACAGGCTGATCTTCCCCAAGAGTCCATATCGACGGGATGGTTTGGCACCTCGATGTCGGCTCGTCGCATCCTGGGGCTGGAGTCGGTCCCAAGGGTTGGGCTGTTCGCCCATTAAAGCGGTACGCGAGCTGGGTTTAGAACGTCGTGAGACAGTTCGGTCCCTATCCGCTGTGCGCGTAGGAGTCTTGAGAAGGGCTGTCCCTAGTACGAGAGGACCGGGACGGACGAACCTCTGGTGTGCCAGTTGTCCTGCCAAGGGCATGGCTGGTTGGCTACGTTCGGGAGGGATAACCGCTGAAAGCATCTAAGCGGGAAGCCTGCTTCGAGATGAGGACTCCCACCCCCTTGAGGGGTTAAGGCTCCCAGTAGACGACTGGGTTGATAGGCCGGATCTGGAAGCACCGCAAGGTGTGGAGGTGACCGGTACTAATAGGCCGAGGGCTTGTCCTCAGTTGCTCGCGTCCACTGTGTTGGTTCTGAAACCACGAACAACCCGCCCCCGGTCACAGGGGCGGCTGGTTGTCTGTTTCATAGTGTTTCGGTGGTCATAGCGTAGGGGAAACGCCCGGTTACATTCCGAACCCGGAAGCTAAGCCTTACAGCGCCGATGGTACTGCAGGGGGGACCCTGTGGGAGAGTAGGACGCCGCCGAACAATCATTGTATGAAAGCCCCGCACCGGGAACGGTGCGGGGCTTTCTGCGTTTATGAGGGTCTCACCAGTTTCGTGTCATAGGCCAGGATCACCGCCTGGACGCGGTCGCGGGAACCGGTCTTGGACAGGATGCGGCCCACGTGGGTCTTCACCGTCGACTCGGCCAGGTGCAGGCGCTCCGCTATCTCCGTGTTGGTCCAGCCCTGGCCCATGACCCGCAGGATCTCGGTCTCGCGGTCGGTGAGGGCGGTCAGGCGGGTATCGAGGGTGTCGTCGGGCTCGGCGGATGCGTCCGGCAGGTGGTGGACGTAGGCGTCGAGCAGGCGGCGGGTGAGGCTGGGGGCGACCACCGCGTCGCCCGTGGCCACTGACCGGATGCCGGCGAGGAGTTCCTCGGGCTGGGCGTCCTTCACGAGGAAGCCGGACGCGCCGGCGCGCAGGCCGGAGTAGGCGTACTCGTCGAGGTCGAAGGTCGTGAGGATGAGGACCCGGGTGCCGCCGCCGGTCGCGACGATGCGGCGGGTCGCCTCGATGCCGTCCAGGCCGGGCATGCGGACGTCCATGAGGACGACGTCGGGGTGGAGTTCGGCCGTCAGGCGGACGGCCTCGGCGCCGCCCGGCGCCTCGCCCACGACGGTCATGTCGTCCTGGCTCTCCAGGAGCATCCGGAAGCCGAACCGCTGCAGGGGCTGGTCGTCGGCGATGAGGACGGTGGTCACTGCGGGATTTCCTCCGGTAGGTGCAGGTGGACGCGCCAGCCGCGTTCGGGGTGCGGGCGTGGGCCCGCCTCAAGTGTGCCGCCGTACAGGGACGTTCGCTCGCGCATGCCGGGCAGGCCGCGGCCGCCGGGGCGGGCGGGAGACGGGGCGGTCCGGCCCGTATCGGTGACGGTGAGGGTGACGGCGCCGCCGGCCTCGTAGGAGAGGTCGATGTGTGCGGTGGCCTCGGGGCCGGCGTGCTTCAGGGTGTTGGTGAGGGCTTCCTGGATGACGCGGTAGAGGGTGAGTTGGCGGCCCTCGGGGAGCGTGGCGCGGCCGTTGATGCTCGTACCGACGGGGAGGCCCGCGCGGCGGACGCCGTCGAGGAGTCGGTCGAGGTCGGTGAGGGCGGGCTGCGGGGCGAGTTCGGCGGGGCCGTCCTGTTCGTCGTCGCGCAGGACGTCCAGCAGGCGGCGGAGTTCGGCGAGGGCCTGGCGGCTGGTGGTGCCGATGGCGTCCAGGGCCTGGGTGGCGCGCTCGGGGGACTTGGCGGCGGCGTACCGTCCGCCGTCGGCGAGTCCGGTGATGACGGAGAGGTTGTGGCCGATGATGTCGTGCATCTCCCGGGCTATGCGGGTGCGTTCGGCGGCTGCGGCGAGCCGGAGCTGCTGGTCCCGTTCGGTCTCCAGGCGGTTGGCTCGGTCCTCCAGGACCTCGGTGTGGTCGCGCCGGGTCCGGGTGGTGATCGCGACGAGGGCGACCACGCCGATGGACAGGAGCATCGCCCCGATCTGCTGGTGCCAGGAGCCGTCGTCGCCGTAACGGGCGGCGGTGACGAGGGTCGGGGCGGTCACCAGAGGGGTCACCCACCACAGGGAGCGCAGGGGACGGCGCAGCGTGATGTGGAAGACGAGGACGAGCTGGAGGAGGGCGGCCTGGAGAGCGGTGCCGGTCCAGGCGTTGACGAGGTCCACGGGGACCATGAACAGGAGAACGGCCACGGGGTGGGTACGGCGCCAGAGGAGGGGGACCGAGAAGGCGAGGCTCATGGCGACGACGAGGCCGCCGGGCACGTCGAGGCTGTGGGCGTTGTGGCGCCAGCCGCCGCCGGCGTAGTCGGTCAGCGCCGCGGTGACCCAGAAGGCGGTGAAGTGCAGGTCCCACACGAGCGGACGGCGTCGGTCGAAGGCGCGCAGCCGTCGGGTGACGCGCTGGACGTACTCGGTGAGGGGTTCGGCCGCTCGGTCTTCCGGGACGGGCTTCACGGGCTCCATTCGACCATGGTCGGCGGCGAGGCGGACGGGTGCGTCCGTCCGGCGGCCGTATATGAGGTGAGGGGTGTAGTACCCGGGTATTACGGTGGCCCGCATGAGTGCCTCGGTCCCCGGTGACTATGTGATCCGCTCCATACGCGCCGACGAGTGGCCCGCCGTGAAGGAGCTGCGGCTGCGCGCGCTGCGGGATCCGCTGGCGCACCTCGCCTATCTGGAGACGTACGACGACGCGGTGGCGCGGCCGGACTCCTTCTGGCAGGAGCGGGCGGCCAAGGCCGCGGAGGGGCAGACCGAGGCGCAGCAGATCGTCGCGGTGGGGCCCGGAGGGCTGTGGCTCGGCACGCTGACGGTGCTGGTGGAGGCGGCCGGGACGACCGACTGGGCCGGGTTCCCCGTGGAGCGACGGCAGGGGCATGTCGTCGGTGTGTTCGTGCGGCCCGAGTGGCGGGGGAGCGGGCTGACCAAGGCGCTGTTCGCCGTCGGCCTGGAGTGGGCGTGGGCGAACGGCGCGGAGCGGGTGCGGCTCATCGTGCATCCGGACAACGGGCGGGCGCAGGGCGCCTACCGGAACGCGGGGTTCGTGGCGAGCGGGCGGACGGTGCCGCTGGTGGGCGGGCCCGGGGACCACGAGCTGGAGTTCGTGCTGGAGCGCTGACGCGGGCCCCTACACGGGGAGTTCGTCGTGGGGCCAGCGGGCTCGGCCCTGTTCCCGGGAACGGAGCAGGGCGAGGGTCGGCATGCCGTGGTCCGCGCCGGTGGCCAGCAGCTCCGGGAGCTGGGGAAGCGGCGCCACGGCCGCGACGTCGTCCAGGACGAGGGCCATTGGTGGGTCGAGGCGACCGGAGGATGACCGTTCGGCCATGCGCCGGCCGCGCTCGACCACGCTGGAGACGAGCGCCGTCAGCAGCGGCATCGCGCCGGGGCTCGTGCGAGGGTCCTCGATGGATTCCCCCACCACGTAAAGGGTGCCCTGTTCGTGGACGAAGGAATCCAAGGCGAGGGCATCATTTCGGTTGGGAGTACAGGCCTCGCGGATGTTGACCGTGGAGAGGGCCGCGAGGGCCCGGGCGGTCAACTGCTGTGCCATGTCCCGGCGTTCGGGGTGGGCGGTGAGGGCGCCTTCGAGTTCGCCCGCGGAGCCGGGCGCGGCCTTGGGGTGAGTGCGGAGGACGCGTACGGCGTCCTGGATCTGGAGGCCCTGGGACCAGCGGTGGACGTGGCGGATGGTGCGGCCGTCGATGGCGGCGGCGTGGAGGTAGCTGCGCAGCAGGAGTTCGGCGGTGTCGCTGACGGCCTGGTCGAGGCGGGCGGTGGGGCGGATGGGGGCGAGGAGGGCGGCCGCTCTGGTCGTGGCCGTCTGTCCGTCCTCGCAGCCGGCGGTGGGGGACCAGTGGAGGCGGGCGGGGGTGTCGCAGCGGTGGGTGGGGTCGTACAGGTGGACCGGGCCGAGCTTGGCGCGGGCGTCCTTGGTGTCCGACCAGAGGTCCGGGTTGGAGGTGATGACGAGGGCTGCGCCTTCCGCGTCGCGCAGGGTTTGTGCTGCGGTGGAGTGGCGGGTGGCCGGCGTCCCGTAGTGCACCACGCCTTCGGCGCGGTTTGTCTCCCACCCACCTGCCTGTTCGCCGTCGGCCACAGAAGTGAGGGGCTGTACCTCCGGGGCCGTCTGCTGCTCCGGTGCCCTGGGGACCGGTACTTCGTGCACCGGCTCCCGCGTGGGCTCCGGCTCCGGCTCCCGCACGGGCGCCGCCACCGCCTCCGCACGCCGTCGCTGTCGTACCGCCCGCCACCGGGCCACCGTGCCCATCACGAACACCGCCAGGACGACCAGCACCATCATCTGGCCGATGAACAGCCCCCAGAACAGCCCGTACCCGGAGAGCGCGCCCGCCGGGGTGTCCGGCCAGGCGCCGGGGATGTCGTGGGGCTCGGCGATCAGCTCGCGCATGGCCAGGGGGGTGCCGGTGAAGGTCACGCCCGGGGGCCAGGAGCCGTGGGTGAACAGGGCGGACAGGCCGGTCGCGGTCCACACCAGCAGGGTCATGCCGAGGAGGAAGGCGAGTATGCCGACCAGCAGGCCGTCCGGGATACCACCCTGGGCCGGCCGCTGGTCGCGGTGGTCGTCCGGTCTCATGCGTCCGGTCCCTCCCCGTGTTCCTACGCCACCGTCGATTCGGACGAGTCGCCGATGTGCTGCTCCATGAAGGCCGCCGCCCGTTCCTCCGCCTCCAGTTCGGCGGCGCGCAGGGCGTCGTCGTTGAAGTCGGCGGAGGACTGGGTCATCGCGCGGTCGGTGAAGACCAGGGGCCGTTCGGTCTCGGTGATCAGGTGTTTGACCACCTGGACGTTGCCGTTGACGTCCCACACCGCGATGCCTGGGGTGAGGGTGGGGATGATCTCCACGGCCCAGCGTGGCAGGCCGAGGACACGTCCCGTGGCCCGCGCCTCGTCGGCCTTCTGGGCGTAGATGGTCCGGGTGGAGGCCATCTTGAGGATGGCCGCGGCCTCTCTGGCGGCCGCGCCGTCGACGACGTCGGACAGGTGGTGGACCACCGCCACGAAGGACAGGCCGAGCCGACGCCCGAACTTCAGCAGCCGCTGGAACAGCTGCGCCACGAACGGGCTGTTGATGATGTGCCAGGCCTCCTCGACCAGGAAGATGCGCTTCTTCCGGTCGGGGCGGATCCAGGTGTGCTCCAGCCAGACGCCGACGATGGCCATGAGGATCGGCATGGCGATGGAGTTGCGGTCGATGTGGGAGAGGTCGAAGACGATCAGCGGGGCGTCGAGATCGATGCCGACCGTCGTCGGGCCGTCGAACATGCCGCGCAGGTCACCGTCGACGAGGCGGTCGAGGACGAGGGCCACGTCCAGGCCCCAGGCCCGTACGTCGTCTATGGCGACGTTCATCGCCTCGGCGGACTCCGGCTCGGGGTGGCGGAGCCGCTCGACGATGTCGGTGAGGACGGGCTGGCGTTCGACGATGGTCTCGTTGACGTAGGCGTGCGCCACCTTGAGCGCGAAGCCGGAGCGCTCGTCGAGGCCGTGCCCCATCGCGACCTCGATGATCGTCCGGAGCAGCGCGAGCTGGCCCGTCGTCGTGATCGCCGGGTCGAGGGGGTTGAGGCGGATGCCGTGGTCCAGGGCGGCCATCGGGTCGAGGCGGATGGGAGTTATGCCCAGCTCCTCGGCGATGAGGTTCCACTCGCCGACGCCGTCCTCGCCCTGGGCGTCGAGGACGACGACCTGGCGGTCGCGGAAGCGGAGCTGGCGCAGGACGTACGTCTTCTCCAGCGCGGACTTGCCGTTGCCGGACTCCCCGAGCACCAGCCAGTGCGGGGCGGGGAGCTGCTGGCCGTAGAGCTGGAAGGGGTCGTAGATGTAGCCCTTGCCGGAGTAGACCTCGCGGCCGATGATCACGCCGGAGTCGCCGAGGCCGGGCGCGGCGGTCGGCAGGTAGACGGCCTGGGCCTGGCCCGTGGAGGTGCGGACGGGGAGGCGGGTCGTCTCCACCTTCCCGAAGAGGAAGGACGTGAAGGCCTCGGTGAGGACGGACAGCGGGTCCCGCATCTGGCTCAGCCCCTACCTTCGGATGCCGGTGGCGAACGGAAGTGTGTTCACGAAGGCGCGATGGTGCTCACGGTCGCACCACTCCAGTTTCAGGTACGACTTCCCGGCCGACGCCCTTATGGTCCGCTTGTCGCGGGCCAGGGCCTCGGGGTTGCGGGAGGAGACGGTGATGTAGCCGACCAGGTTGACGCCTGCCGCGCCGCTGGCGAGGTCCTCGCCGCGCTGGTCGAGGCGGCCGTGGGCGGCGACGTCGCGCGGGTCCACGGTCCGGTTCATCTTGGCGGCGCGGGACGCCTCGGCGTCGTCGTTGGTCTTCTCGGTCAGCATGCGTTCGATGGCGACCTCGGTGGGTTCGAGGTCCATGGTCACGGCGACCGTGCGGATGACGTCCGGGGTGTGGACGAGGAGCGGCGCGAGGAAGTTCACGCCGACCGGGGTCATCGGCCACTCCTTGATCCAGGCGGTGGCGTGGCACCAGGGCGCGCGGGTGGAGGACTCGCGGGTCTTGGCCTGGAGGTAGGTGGGCTCCATGGCGTCCAGCTCGGCCGGCCAGGCGTTGCGCTTGGTCATCGCCTGGATGTGGTCGATGGGGTGGTCCGGGTCGTACATGGCGTGCACGAGGGAGGCGAGCCGGCCCTGGCCCAGCGGCTGGCGTACGCGGATGTCGGCTTCCTGGAGGCGGGAGCAGATGTCGGTCAGCTCGCGCGCCATGACGACGGCGAGGCCGGCGTCCCGGTCCAGCTTGCGCCCGTTCTGCGGGCGGGCGGCGCGGGCCATGGCGTTGGCCTCGGCGGCCAGCTCGCGGTTGTAGTGCATGCAGGCGATGAGGTACGCGCGGTGCTGCTCGCTGCTGGTCGACACCATCGACTGGAGCTGGTCGTACGACTGCTGGAGCCACGGCAGCGACTTGGCGTCGCCGCGCTGGGCGACGTCCTTGGCGTGCGCGTCGGGGTCGGCCGGGAGGGTGCGGGCCAGCATCTGGATGCGGGTGACGAAGCCGTCGCCGTTGGCCACGTGCTTGAGCAGGGTGCCGAAGCGGTCGACGAGGGCTTCCTGGTCCTCGGAGTCGCGCAGGCCGACGCCGGGGCCCTCGATCTCGATGGCGGCGGTGACGGTCTTGCGGTCGGCGTGCAGCAGTACGGCGATCTCGTCGGGGCCGAACGGCGCCGCCAGCCAGCTGATGCGGCCGATGCCGGGCGGTGGGCCGACCTCGACCTCACGCCCGTCGGCCCGGGTGCCGGCCTCGATGGCGCCGGAGCGGTAGGTGGTGCCGTTGCGCAGCGTCCGCTTGAAGCTGCGGTTGATCTCGAACCACTTGTAGAACGTCCGGTGCTTGTACGGCACGTAGACGGCCGCCAGCGCGAGCATCGGGAAGCCGCAGAGCAGCACGATGCGCAGGGAGAGGACGGGGACGAGGAGCCCGCACATCATGCCGAGGAAGGCGCCCACGACGATCAGCGCGATCTCACCGGTCTCGCGGTTGCGGCCGACGATCGCGTTCGGCCGGGCGCGGCCGATCAGATACGTACGGCGGGGCGTGACCGGATGGGACACGTGGGACTCGGTCGTCAACGCCCGTCACCTCCTGTGCTCTTGCTGTTGCGGGTGTTGCCGGCGTGGGGCGTGTTCACCGGGCTGGCGGAGCGCGGTGCGGGTGCGGCGGAGGGGACATTTCCGCCGCCGCCGTTCGAGGGGCGCGAGCTGTGCGCGGCGACTCCGCCGGAGGCGGGGTTCGAGGGGCGGGCGGCCGCGGAGGACGAGGACTGGCCGCCGCCGTCGCCGTTGTGGCGGGTGCTGTGGGTTCTGATGCCCTGGGCGACGAGGTTCGCCGGGGAGCTGATCACCGCGGCGGCCTTGCCTTCGGCGCCCTGCATGATGCGGTTGTTGCGGCCGTTCGCGATCTCGTCGCCGAACCCGGGGACGAAACGGTAGATCATCGCCGAGGCGAAGATCGCGAGCAGGATGATGGCGAGGCCGGAGACGACGGCCGAGAAGGCGTCGGGTCCGTCGTCGGCGGACAGGGCGCCGGCCAGCCCGAGGACGATGACGATGACGGGCTTGACGAGGATCACGGCGATCATGATCCCGGCCCAGCGGCGGACGTGGCCCCACAGGTTCTTGTCGACCAGGCCGGCGTAGACGACGGTGCCGAGCAGGGCGCCGACGTAGAGCAGGGCGGCGCGGATGACGAGTTCCAGCCAGAGGACGCCGGCGGCGAGGATCGACACCAGGGAGACGACGATCAGCATGATCGGTCCGCCGCCGATGTCCTCGCCCTTCTCCAGGGCGCCGGAGAACGTGCCGAAGAAGGTGTCCGTCTGGTCGCCGGTGGCGTTGGCGAGGACGTCCGTGACGCCGTCGGTGGCCGAGACGACCGTGTACAGGATCAGCGGCGTGAACGCCGACGCGAGGACGGTGAGCCAGAGGAACCCGATCGCCTCGGAGAGCGCGGTGGTGAGCGGGACGCCGCGCACGGCTCGCTTGGCGACGGCCAGCAGCCACAGGAGGAGCGTGAGGATCGTCGAGGCCGCGAAGACGACGGCGTACTGCTGGAGGAACGTCGGGTTCGTGAAGTCGACGTTGGCGGTGTCCTGGACGGCGTCGCTGAGCTTGTCGATGGTCCAGGAGGCGGCCTTGGCGCAGCCCTTGGCGAGGGAGGAGAGGGGGTCGAGGGTGGCGGTGGGGCTGTAGTCGCCTCCGCCGGCACCGCCGGTGGACCCGCCGCCTTCGCCTCGTCGGCAGTAGTCCTTGGCGGGGCCCACGATGAGATCGCAGTTGTCGTCCGACGGGGTCGGCGAGGGTGTGGGTGCGGCGACGGCGCGGCTGGCGAGCAGAACGGCCGTGGCCTGTACGGCGGTCAGCGCGGCGGCGACCTTGAGTACGCGGCGCGGGTTAGCGGGCATACGTGAACCCTCCGTACTCCTGGACGGCCTTGGACATCTCGTCGGCGCTGGACGCCTTGTTGTCCCCGGGGACGGGCGCGGGGCCGTCCTTCTGGGAGAAGGACTCGACCTTCCAGTCGCCGTCCGCCCAGCGCAGCTGCAGGGTCATGGTGAACCAGTCGCTGCTGACGGGGTTGGTGGTCTTCTCGCCCGCTGTGCCGAACACCCCGGTGCACCAGACCTCCACGGTCGTGGAGGCATCGGTGGACTGGGTGACCTTGGTGCCGATCGGCATGGTGCGCGAGACGTAGGTGCTGCCACGCGTGGCGTTGCCGTTCGCGTCCAAGCCGATGGAGCTGAGGAACTGCTTGCTGTAGGCCTTGTCGAACTTGTCTCCGAGCGCGGCCTGCTTGTCGGCCACGAAGACCTGACGCACGATCTCGTCACGCCGGGCCGGCTTGAGGATGTCGGCGGAGACGAGAGCCACCGCGTAGTTCGCCGCCGCGCTCTGTGCGCCCTGGTCGTCGTGGGCGAAGCCCGACTGGACCGGCTGGGTGCCGGACGGGGCCGTTGCCGAGGTTTTCGGGTTGCTTGCCGCCGCGTCGTCGTCCGGGGATGCGGAATCGTCTCCTCCACGGTTCGCGAAGGCGATCGCCGCGATGAGGAGGACGACGACGCCGACCACCGTGACCAGGCTCCGTGAGGACGAGCGGCCGCCGCGCCGCGGCCCCCCGTCCGCGTCGGGCAGTCTGGTCCGTGTCTGACCGGTGCCGCCGTAACCGCCGGAGGACTGGTGGTCGTCTCCGAGACTCATGCCGCGTACGCCCCCTCGACGTCGTGCCTGCCGTAGAAGTACGACGGTAGCCGTGCTGGTTCCCGCGCGGGCGCGGTGTGGTGACTCGACATCAGGGAAACGCAACCTCAGCCGGTTGGCACGACGGGCGGGTGGGGTGGGGGAGACAGGGACCGTGGGGTGCCGGGCTACACGGCCATCCCGTACACGATGGTGAAGAGGGTGCCGAGCGAGCCGATGATGAACACGCCCGTCAGCCCGGCAATGATGAGGCCCTTGCCCTGCTCCGCGCTGAAGGTGTCGCGCAGCGCGGTGGCGCCGATGCGCTGCTTGGCGGCGCCCCAGATGGCGATGCCGAGGCAGAGCAGGATGGCGACGGCCATCACCACCTCGATCATGATCTTGGCCTCGTTGCCCAGGCTGCCGAAGGGGCCCCAGTCCGGAGCGATCCCCCCGATGATGGTGTTGATGTCTCCCTCGTCGGCCGCAAAGAGCATGTAAGTCACCGCCCCTGTTGGGTAGTTCCGCGCCCTCTGCGGACGTGCAGAGGTCAGGCCTCATTGTCGCCGACAATGCCGCCGTCGTATGTCGACTTGGCGTCATTGATTGGCGGGTTTCGTACGAATAGCTTGCCACCACTTCACGCCGGGTGCTCAGGGAGGCGCGTGACGGAGTACGAAGTGTCGTATCGTCACTCTGTGTATCACGGCAGGTCACGAGGGGCAACGATGCGTGAGCGAAACCTGCCGGGTGGTTCGGTCGTTAGGCCCTTTCAGGCCGTCTTCGACTCCGGGTGGCGGATTCTGACGGGTGGTCGGGTGAAGGGCCGTTTTGGTGTTCGTCCGGTGACGGCCGCCGCAGGGGTGTCGCCTCTACACTGAACCGGGCGGCGACTCCTGGACGGCGAGGGGCGGTTGACGGTGCGTAAGGCGTGGATCGCGGGGACCGTGGTCGTCGGGTCCGGTCTCTCCTTCGTGATGCTGCTGGTCGTGGGCGTCTACCTGGTCGCCGGAGACCTCGCGGGAGGCGCCGGCGGAGGGACGAAGAAGCTCGCCAAGGGGTCGGTGCCCGCGGCCTACCAGCCGCTCGTGCAGAAGTGGGGCAATCTCTGCCCCGCCATCAACCCGGCGCTGCTCGCCGCCCAGCTCTACCAGGAGAGCGGCTTCAACCCGAAGGCGCAGAGCCACGCGGCGGCGCAGGGCATAGCGCAGTTCATCCCCGGTACGTGGGCGACCCACGGCATCGACGGGGACGGGGACGGCGACCGGGATGTGTGGGATCCCAACGACGCGATCCCGTCGGCCGCCTCGTACGACTGCTCCCTCGCGTCGTACGTGAAGGACGTGCCCGGGAATCCGACCGAGAACATGCTGGCCTCCTACAACGCGGGGGCCTACGCGGTGATCAAGTACCAGGGTGTCCCGCCGTACAAGGAGACCCGGAACTACGTGAAGGTGATCACCACCCTGGAGAAGAGCTTCGCGGCGCCCCAGACGCGGGTGGATCCGTCGGAGCAGGCCGCCGGGGCCATCGCGTACGCGCAGAAGAAGCTCGGCACGCTCTATCTCTGGGGCGGGAACGGGACGCCCGAGCAGGGCGGGCGGTTCGACTGTTCGGGCCTGACCAAGGCGGCGTACGAGAGCGTGGGGATCAAGTTGCCGCGCGTCGCGAACGATCAGTACAACGCGGGGCCGCATCCCTCGCGGGACGAACTGCTCCCCGGCGACCTGGTGTTCTTCTCGGACGATCTCACCAACTCCCGGGCCATCCGGCATGTGGGGATTTACGTCGGCGGCGGCTACATGATCGACGCCCCCCGCACGGGTGCTGTGATCCGGTTCGACCCGATCGACACCCCCGACTACTTCGGGGCCACGCGGGTGACCGAGGATGGCGCGAAAGCGCTGCCCACCACGGTGTGAATGCGAGGGTTTGAACCCAGCGTGAAACCCTGCCCTGAGCTGCGGCGACGTGTTTCTCTTCGATAACGTCTGCGTGATCATTCAGTGGAGTGTGGAACGTATCAACGGGGGCCGTGCGTTCCTGTGTTCGTGTAGGTGACCACGGGGGTGGCGCAAGAGGCGCGCGTTCGGCGCGCCGGAGGACATGACGAAGGGGCCGCAGCACCATGGCTGGACTCGCCGAATCCGGGTCGAACCCCGACGTCGAGCTGCTCTACGACATCAATGGCCTGGCCAAGGACGCGCCGCACTGGTTCGACCGGGTCATGGAGTTCGTCGGTGAGTACGGACTGCTGTTCGCGATCGTGCTGCTGGTGCTCTGGTGCTGGTGGGGTGTGCGGCGGCGCGGCGGTCAGGACGCGGCCTCCAACGTGGCGGCCCTCGTATGGGCGCCGCTCGCGGCCGGTGTCGCGGTACTGATCAACGTCCCGATACGGGGTTTCGTGGAGCGCCCCCGGCCCTTCAAGACGCATGACGGGCTCGAGGTGCTCGTCGACGGGAAGAACGACTTCTCCTTCGTCAGCGATCACGCGACGCTCGTGATGGCGCTGGCCGTCGCCCTGTTCGTGGCCCACCGCAAGTTCGGGATCGCCGCGATCGTGCTCGCGCTGTTCGGCGGCTTCGCCCGGGTCTACATGGGCGTGCACTACCCGACGGACGTCGTGGGCGGTTTCGCCCTCGGCACGGCCGTCGCGCTGCTGCTGTCGCCGGTCGCCATGGCCCTTCTCACACCGCTGACCCGCGCGATCGAGCGGTCGCCCCGGGTGGGGTGGCTGGTCAGCGCGCGCGGCCCGGAGGGCGCGGCCGGACGCGATGCCGTGATCCCCGGGGCGCGCAAGGAGAGCGCCGGGGCGGGAGAGCGGGATCTCGCCGCCTAAGGCGTACGCGGGCGCCTTTCTAGAGCGCCTGGGGGTTGTTGAAGACGCGGTCCGGGTCGTACTGGCGCTTGAGTTTCGCCAGGCGCGGGGCCGCGTCCGCGTAGTAGGCCTTCCGCCAGTCCGTCAGGGTCGGGTCCGTGTAGTTCTGGTAGGCGGCGCCCGAGGCGTACGGGCGCATCGACTTGTGGGCGGAGGCCAGCCAGGACTGGGCGTCCGTGCCGCTCGTGCCCGGCCGCCACGAGACGAGGTACTGGGCCAACGTGCGGGAGCGGCGGTGCACGAACGCGGTCGCCGTCGGGGAGACGCGGTTCACCGCGCCGCCGAGCGCGGTGAACGCGATGCTGCCGGCGCCGCCGCGCACCGAGGTGAGGCGGGAGAGCAGGGCGCGGATGCCGTCCGCCGGGATCGAGCGGTCGAAGAAGTCCGAGCGGGCCGCGTACGTCTCGCGGCCGAGTCCGCCCTCGGGCGAGCGGCCCGGGGTGGAGCCCGGGAGGTGGCAGCGGGCGTCGGTGGAGAACGACGAGCAGCCCGCGTACATCTCCATCGACTCCTCGTACGAACGCCGCTTGAGGTACACCTTGCTCGCGGATGAGCCGATGCGGCCGGCCAGGCGGTCCACGGCGTTCTGCAGTTCGCGGTAGCCGCCCAGGGAGAAGGCGGCGACCGAGACGGTGGGCGTGCGGCCGGGGGCGGCGGCCAGGTGGAGGGACGACCAGATCTCGTCGGGCTGGTCCGGCCCCCACTCCTGCCAGGCGCGGACGACCGCGGCGGCCCTGCGCCAGGGCCAGGTCAGGTACGCCGTCACGGCCCGCGGGGCCGGGTGGGTGCGGAACTGGAACTCGGTGACCACGCCGAAGTTGGCGTTGCCCGCGCCGCGCAGGGCCCAGAACAGGTCCTTGTGGCCGTTGGTGGCGTCGGCGGTGATCTGCTTGCCGTCCGCCGTGATCAGGGTGGCCCGGGTGAGGCTGTCACAGGTCAGGCCGTAGGCCCGGGAGACGACGCCGTGGCCGCCGCCGAGGGTGAGGCCGGAGACGCCGACGGTGGGACAGGAGCCGGCGGGGATGGTGACGCCCTTCGCGGAGAGGGCGCGGTACACGTCGATGAGCTTGGCGCCGGCGCCGACGGTGGCCTCGTTGCCGCTCGCCCGGACGCGGTTGAGTTTCGAGACGTCGATGATCAGACGGCCGTCGCCGGAGGACCAGCCCGCGTAGGAGTGGCCGCCGTTGCGGACGGCCACGGGGACGTGGTGGGCACGGGCGTAGGAGAGAGCCGTGCGGATGTCGTCTGGGTGGGCGGCGTAGGCGACGGCGGTCGGTTTGAGGGTGTCGAAGCGGGTGTTGTAGAGGCGGTGGGCCGATTGCCAGGCGCGGTCGCCGGGACGGATCAGGGGGCCGTCCAGGGATTTGGCCAGGGCTGCCCAGGAGGTGGGGGTGGGGGTGCGGGTGGAGGTTGCGGTGTGGGTGAGGCGGGGGGTGGTCTGGGGGTTCTTCGCCGGGCCGGGGCCCGTGCCGGGGTCCGTGCCGGGGCTTGTGCCTGTGCAGGCCGAGGCCGTGGTTGCGGTGAGGGCGGCGGCTGTGGAGCCGCCTAGGAATGTGCGCCGGTGCATGTCGCCTCCGCGTCCCGTGGGGGGGTCTTGGGAGGAGACGGGGGTGCGGTGGTGGGGGTTCCACGAATGGGCCTGGCGGGTGGTCCTGTGTGGGGACGGGGTGGGTGTCGCGGGCCGGCGGTGGGCGGGTGCTGTCGCGTTGGTGGGCCGGGGGTGGGTGTCGCGAGCCGGCGCTTGCCGGGTGCCGCTGCGCCCACCCGTGCCGCCCCGGCGGCACGATTGCCCGCAGCTATGGGGGGTGGGGCTACGTGCTGGGGTGGGATTCCGCGTCCGTGCGGGCCTGGCTTCTGGCTCTTCGGGCCGGGCCTCGCCAGCCGCAGGTGCAGCGGGCCAGGCAGAACGGGCCCTGCTCGACCGTCGTCGTGAGGTGTTCCGGGGCGTCCCCGGGGGCTTCGATGCCGTCCTGTTGCGCCACGCCCGCCACGTTACCGGGGTCGCCTGCCCCTCGTTAACCGGGACGGCAGCGGGTCCGGAACGGGCGGGACGGCTTGGGGCAGGTGGCGATGGTCGGGCGGGAGCGGGAGCGGCGGGGCAGGACGAGGGCGGGCGGTGGGCTCGCCCCGGCCGTGGGTGTCGTGTGCATGTGTCTGACCGGTGCCGCGTGCTCCGGGCCGGGGTCCACCGCGCAGGGGGCCGACGGCGGTGATCCGGTCGCCGTGCTGCACCAGGCCGCCGACCGGCTGGTGGCCGCCGGGAGCGCCAAGGCGCGCACCGCGATGGAGATGGCCAGCGGCGGGACCCGGGTGACCATCCGCGGCGAGGGTGTGTACGACTTCGATGCACGGCTCGGGCGGCTGAAGGTACGGCTGCCGCAGGACCCGGCGGGGGCGAGTGAGCATCGGCCGATCACCGAACTGCTCGCGCCGGGGGCACTGTTCATGAAGAACCGGGGCGCCGGCGTGCCCGACGACAAGTGGGTGCGGGTCGAGACCGCCTCGCTGTCCGACGGGAACCTGGTGACCGGCGGGGCGACGGACCCCTTCGCCGCCGCCGAGGTGCTGCGCGGCACGCACCGGGCGACGTTCGTGGAGCGCACCGAGGTCGCGGGGACCGCGGTGCGGCACTACCGGGGGACCGCCGATCTCGCGCGGGCGGCACGCGGTGCCTCGGACGGCAACAAGGAGGCGCTGGCCGCGGCGGCCGAGGGGTTCGCCACCGCCGAGGTGCCGTTCGACGCCTACCTCGACGACGAGGGGCGCATCCGCAAGCTCCGGCAGCGCTTCAGCTTCGTCAACGGGCGCGAGGAGGGCACCGTGGCCGTCGCCTCGACGACGCTGCTCTTCGGCTTCGGCACCGCCGTCCGCGTACGGCTGCCCGAGGAGCGGGACATCTACGCCGGCCGGATCGCGGCGGAGCCCGGTGAGGCGGCGGCCGGGGCCGCGGATGAGGCGGCGGACGGCAAGAACTAGCCCTTCCGTGCCATGCGCGGTGCGTAGGCCGCTCCCTACTCTAGGAAGCCGGTGACGGCAGAGACGAGGTGACGGGTGTGGCTCCGGTCGGCGGCACGGCGGTTCAGGACCACGTGGCCCTCGCCGAGATCGAGCTGTGCGGTGAGCTGATCATCGCGGCGTCGGCCGCCCGGGAGCGGCTCAGCCTGGAGAGCATCGACGAGGTGCTGCGCGTGGCCGAGGAACGCTCACGTGCGCAGTAGCCGTCCGATGGCCTTCGTCGCCTCTTCCACCTTCGCGTCGATCTCGGCGCCGCCCTTGACGGCCGCGTCGGCGACGCAGTGGCGCAGATGCTCCTCCAGGAGTTGCAGCGCGAAGGACTGGAGGGCCTTCGTCGAGGCCGAGACCTGGGTGAGTATGTCGATGCAGTAGACGTCCTCGTCGACCATGCGCTGCAGGCCGCGGATCTGGCCCTCGATGCGGCGCAGGCGCTTGAGGTGTTCGTCCTTCTGCTTGTGGTAGCCGTGCACGCCGCGGTCGTGGTCGGTCACGATCTCCGTGCCGGCCGTCTCCACCTGTTCCACGGCGGCGGAGGACGCACCCGCGCCGGCCTCGGTGGTCGTCATCGCGTCCTCCTGCTGGATTTCGGGGGTTCCGGGGGATTGCAGACATATACCCCTGACGGGTATATGGTAACGAACTTTCCTGGGTAAGGGGCCCTTGGCAGAGCCTCGGCATCGCCCCCCTGCTCATCACTCTGCCTGATGGGCGACACTGGGGGACGGCCCGTTAGCCGTGGCCGGATGATGCGCCTAGCATCAGCCTGACCGAAACCCATGCACCCCGAGGACCCCACGTGCGCTTTCGTCTGACCCCCAGGGAGACGAGCTTCTACGACATGTTCGCCGCCTCCGCGGACAACATCGTCACGGGCTCGAAACTCCTGATGGAACTGCTCGGGGCGGACGCGTCCGCCCGGGCCGAGATCGCAGAGCGTATGCGGGCCGCCGAACACGCGGGTGACGACGCCACGCACGCGATCTTCCACCAGCTGAACTCCTCGTTCATCACGCCCTTCGACCGCGAGGACATCTACAACCTCGCGTCGTCCCTCGACGACATCATGGACTTCATGGAGGAGGCCGTCGACCTGGTCGTCCTCTACAACGTCGAGGAGCTGCCGAAGGGCGTCGAGCAGCAGATCGAGGTGCTGGCGCGGGCCGCCGAGCTGACCGCCGAGGCCATGCCGAACCTGCGCACCATGGACAACCTCACCGAGTACTGGATCGAGGTCAACCGCCTGGAGAACCAGGCCGACCAGATCCACCGCAAGCTGCTCGCGCACCTCTTCAACGGCACCTACGAGGCAATAGAGGTGCTGAAGCTCAAGCAGATCGTGGATGTGCTCGAGGAAGCGGCCGACGCCTTCGAGCACGTGGCGAACACGGTGGAGACCATCGCCGTCAAGGAGTCCTGACCTCTTCATGGACACCTTCGCTCTGGTCGTGACCATCGGGGTCGCGCTCTTCTTCACGTACACCAACGGCTTCCACGACTCGGCGAACGCGATCGCGACGTCCGTGTCGACGCGTGCGCTGACGCCCCGGGCGGCGCTCGCGATGGCCGCCGTCATGAACCTCGCCGGCGCGTTCATGGGCTCCGGGGTCGCCAAGACCGTCAGCGAGGGGCTGATCGAGACGCCCGAGGGCTCGAAGGGGATGGGGATCCTCTTCGCCGCCCTCGTGGGAGCGATCGTCTGGAACCTCATCACCTGGTACTTCGGTCTGCCGTCCTCGTCCTCGCACGCGCTGTTCGGCGGCATGGTGGGGGCCGCGCTCGCCGGGAGCACGACCGTGTACTGGCACGGGGTCGTCGACAAGGTCGTCATCCCCATGTTCCTGTCGCCGGTCATCGGCCTGGTCTCCGGCTATCTGGTGATGACCGCGATCATGTGGATCTTCCGGCGTTCCAACCCGCACAAGGCGAAGCGCGGATTCCGTATCGCGCAGACGGTCTCGGCGGCGGGCATGGCGCTGGGGCACGGTCTGCAGGACGCCCAGAAGACGATGGGCATCGTGGTGATGGCGCTGGTCATCGCCGATGTCGAGGACTACGGCGACCCGATCCCGGTGTGGGTGAAGATCGCCTGTGCGCTGATGCTGTCCGCGGGGACGTACGCCGGTGGCTGGCGGATCATGCGGACGCTGGGTCGCAAGATCATCGAGCTGGATCCGCCGCAGGGGTTCGCCGCGGAGACGACCGGTGCGTCGATCATGTTCGGGTCGGCGTTCCTGTTCCACGCGCCGATCTCCACGACGCATGTCATCACGTCGTCGATCATGGGTGTCGGGGCCACGAAGCGGGTGAACGCCGTGCGGTGGGGGGTTGCGCGCAACATCATCATGGGGTGGTTCATCACCATGCCGGCGGCTGCGGCGGTGGCCGCGGTGTCGTTCTGGATCGTGGATCTGCTGATCCTCTAGCCGTCGCGCGCACCGGCCGGGTGTACGACGTTGGGCCCGCCCCCGGGTTCGGGGGCGGGCCCTTGTGCTCCTCGCGGTGGCACCGCCATGCAGCACCGCGAGGGGATCGGGAGGCGTGTCTAGCCGAAGCGGCCGGAGATGTAGTCCTCCGTGGCCTGGACCGACGGGTTGGAGAAGATGCGCTCCGTGTCGTCGATCTCGATCAGCTTGCCGGGCTGGCCGACGGCCGCCAGGTTGAAGAACGCCGTGCGGTCGGAGACGCGCGCCGCCTGCTGCATGTTGTGCGTCACGATGACGATCGTGAAGCGCTCCTTCAGCTCGCCGATCAGGTCCTCGATCGCGAGGGTGGAGATCGGGTCGAGGGCGGAGCAGGGCTCGTCCATGAGCAGGACGTTCGGCTCGACCGCGATCGCCCGCGCGATGCACAGGCGCTGCTGCTGGCCTCCGGACAGCCCGGAGCCCGGCTTGTTCAGGCGGTCCTTGACCTCGTTCCAGAGGTTCGCGCCCCGCAGGGACTTCTCGACGACGTCGTCCAGCTGCGACTTCTTGTACTTGCCGTTGAGGCGCAGGCCGGCCGCCACGTTGTCGTAGACCGACATCGTCGGGAACGGGTTCGGGCGCTGGAAGACCATGCCGACCTCGCGGCGCACGGCGACCGGGTCGATGCCGGTGCCGTAGAGGTTCTCGTCGTCCAGCATGACCTTGCCGTCCACCCGGCCGCCCGGGGTGACCTCGTGCATGCGATTGAGCGTGCGCAGGAAGGTGGACTTGCCGCAGCCGGACGGGCCGATGAAGGCCGTCACGGAGCGGGGCTCGACGGTCATCGAGATGTCCTCGATGGCCAGGAAGGAGCTGTAGTAGGCGTTGAGGCCGCTGACATCTATGCGCTTGGCCATGGGTATCACTGCTTCTTTCGGGTCAGGTCGCTGACTGTTTCCGCCGGTCGCGTCAGCGACCCGTCTTCGGTGCCTTCCAGCGCGCGACGCCGCGCGCGGCCAGATTGAGGATCATGATGAACGCGATGAGCGTCAGGGCCGCCGCCCAGGCACGGTCGTAGGCCGCGTCGGAGCCCGCGCTGTACTGGAGGTAGATGTACATCGGCAGCGACTCCTGCGGATCCTGGAACGGGTTCGCGTTGATGAAGTCGGTGCCCCAGACCAGCAGCAGCACGGGGGCCGTCTCGCCGGTGATGCGGGCGACGGCCAGCATGACACCGGTGACGATGCCGCCGATCGACGTCGGCAGGACCACCTTGAGGATCGTGCGCCACTTGGGCACGCCCAGGGCGAGCGACGCCTCGCGCAGCTCGTTCGGGACGAGCTTGAGCATCTCCTCGGTGGACCGGACGACCACCGGGATCATCAGGATGCACAGGGCGAAGGAACCGGCGATGCCGGACGGGCCCATGTCGAGGATCAGGACCCACAGGCTGAGGACGAACAGACCCGCGACGATCGACGGGATGCCCGTCATGACGTCGACGAAGAAGGTGACGGCCTTGGCGAGCCGGCCGCGGCCGTACTCGACCAGGTAGATCGCGGTGAGCACGCCGATCGGCACGGAGAACAGGGTGGCGAGGCCGACCTGCTCCAGGGTGCCGAGGATGGCGTGGTAGATGCCGCCGCCGGGCTCGCTGTCGGCGACCACGCCCATCGAGTGGCTGAGGAAGTAGCCGTCGAGGACCTTCACGCCCTGCTTCACGGTCTCCCAGATCAGGGAGAGCAGCGGGATCAGCGCCATCAGGAACGCGACCCAGACCATGCTGGTCGCCACCCGGTCCTTGGCCTGGCGCACGCCCTCGACGCGCGCCGAGATGGCGTACGTGCCGGCGACGAAGAGCACCGCGGCGATCAGGGCCCACTGGATGCTGCTGTTCAGCCCGGCCGCGGCGCTGATGCCCAGGCCGGCGAGGACCGAGCCGCCGGCGACCGCCCAGGGGAACCACTTGGGCAGGGTCGCGCCGCGCAGGGAGCTGCGGCTCTTGGGGGTAAGGGTTGCGTGGCTCATGCGTTGGCCCCCGAGTACTCCTTGCGGCGGGCGATGATCATGCGGGCCGCGCCGTTGACCGCCAGGGTGATGACGAACAGCACCAGGCCGGAGGCGATCAGCGCGTCCTGGCCCATCACGGTCGCCTCGTTGAACTTGCTGGCGATGTTCTGCGCGAAGGTGCCGCCGCCCGGGTCGAGCAGGCTGGGGCTGATGTCGAAGGTCGGCGAGAGGACCATGGCGACGGCCATGGTCTCGCCGAGCGCGCGGCCGAGGCCGAGCATCGAGGCGGAGATGACGCCGGAGCGGCCGAAGGGGATCACCGACATCCGGATGACCTCCCAGCGCGTGGCGCCGAGGGCCAGGGCGGCCTCCTCGTGCATGCGCGGGACCTGCCGGAATACCTCACGGCTGACGTTGGTGATGATCGGCAGGATCATGATCGCGAGCAGGATGCCCACGGTGAACAGCGAGCGCGGCGCGCCGCCGTTCCACTCCAGGATCCCGGTCCAGCCGAGGTACTGGTCCAGCCAGCCGTAGAGCCCGTTCAGGTGCGGCACGAGGACGAGCGCACCCCACAGGCCGTAGACGATCGAGGGCACGGCGGCGAGCAGGTCGATCACGTACGCGATCGGGCCGCCCAGCCTGCGCGGCGCGTAGTGCGTGATGAACAGGGCGATGCCGACCGCGATCGGGACCGCGATGACCATGGCGATGATCGACGACACGATGGTGCCGAAGGCCAGGACCGCGATGCCGAACTCGGCCGGGACGCCGCTCGGGTTCCACTCGAAGGTGGTGAAGAAGTTGGCCTCGTCCTTGCTGATCGCGAGGGTGGCGCGGTAGGTGAGGAAGGCCGCGATGGCGGCCATGATGACCAGCACCAGGATGCCGGACCCGCGGGAGAGCCCGAGGAAGATCCGGTCGCCGGGGCGGCCGGCGCCGCGGGCGGCGCGCTGGTCCCCGGGGGTGGTGGGCGGGGGTGTGGGGGAGGGCGTCGGCTTCTGGGTGTCCGTAGTTATGTCCATCGGGTTCTCCGGTCTGCGGAGCCGTCGTACGCGGCGGCTCGGGCGGAGCCCGTCGGGGGCTCCTGGCGGCGGTGCACCGGACGGTGCGGCCCGGCCCCCGTTCGGGGACCGGACCGCACTCGGGTCAGCTCAGGCCCGAGATGGTCTCGCGGACCTTGGTGATGATCTCGGTGGGCATCGGGGCGTAGCCGGCGTCCGCCAGCAGGCCCTGGCCGTCCTCCGAGGCGATGTAGTTCAGGAAGGACTTGGTGGCGGGCAGGGTCTCCGCCTTGTTGCCCTTGTCGCAGGCGATCTCGTACGTCACCAGGACGATCGGGTAGGCGCCGGCGGCGTCCGGGGTGTAGTCCAGCTCCAGCGCGAGGTCCTTGCCGGTGCCGACGACCTTGGCCGCGCCGATGGCGGCGGTGGCGTTCTCGACGGTGGCCTTGGCCGGCTCGGCGGCGGCGGTCTTGACGTCGACGGTCTTGATGCCGTCCTTGGCGTAGGACAGCTCGAAGTACGAGATGGCGCCGGAGGTCTGCTTCACCTGCGCGGCCAGGCCGGAGGAGCCCTGCGCGGACTGGCCGCCCTTGGCCTCCCAGGACTTGCCGCCCTCGTACTTCCAGTCCTTGGGCGCGGCGGCCTTCAGGTACTTGGTGAAGTTGTCCGTGGTGCCGGACTCGTCCGAGCGGTGGAACGCCTGGATCTTCAGGTCGGGCAGCTTGGCGTCGGGGTTGAGCTTGGCGATGGCCGGGTCGTTCCAGTTGGTGATCTTGCTGTCGAAGATCTGGGCGAGCGTCGCGGCGTCCAGGTTGAGGGTGTCGACGCCGGGGACGTTGAAGCCGACCGCGATCGGGCCGCCGACCATCGGCAGGTTGATGGCCTGGCCGTCCTTGCAGACCTTCTTGGAGGCCTCGACCTCGTCGGGCTTCAGCGCGGAGTCCGAACCGGCGAACGCGGTCTGGCCCTGCGTGAACGCGGTGATGCCCGCACCCGAGCCGGTCGGGTTGTAGTTGATCTGCACGCCCTGGCAGGCGGCGACGTACTGCTTGACCCAGGCGTCGATCGCGTTCTTCTGGGCGGAGGAGCCGGAGGCCTGGAGCTGGCCCTTGGCGTCCTCGCACTTGATGTTGCTGGCGTTGGCGCTGCTGTCCCCGCCGCTGCTGTTGCCGCCGGTGTCGTCGGAGCCGCACGCCGTGAGGGCCAGGGCGCCGGAGACGGCGAGAGCACCGAGAGCGAGGGCCCGCCGGTTCATGCGCTGAAGCTTCACTTGAGGGAGTTCCTTCCAGGAGCCGCCGTCCTGAATCCGGCGGCGTGCGAGGACTGCGATGCAGGCTGTGTGCTGCGGGGTCTTGCGGGTGGTGCGGGTCACGCGGGCTTGGCGATACGGACGCGTTTTCGGGATGCGGCCCGTATCGGCTAAGGCCGAAATTAGGCAGAACAGGTGAAGCCGCCGATGGGCGTAAATGAACGCGGGGTGAACCCCTGTGGACGGTGCGGTGAGGTCACGGAACGCTTACGTCAAGGACACGGAGTGGTCCCGGGCGGGAGGGTCCCGAGGAGGGCGTCCACGAGGGCCCGGTCGCGGGGCTGGGTGAGCCGGGCGCGGGCGGCCGCGGGCTCCAGCCACAGGATGCGGTCGACCTCGTCGGACGGGGCGAAGGCGCCGGTGGTGGCCGTCGCCGCCCAGTACCGGACCACTTTGGGGCGGCCGTTCGCCAGGTAGCGCACCGTGGGCAGCTCGACGCCCGGCCGGGCGGCGTACCCGGTCTCCTCCGCGACCTCGCGCAGGGCGGCGGCGAGCGGGTCCTCGCCGGGCTTGAGCTTGCCCTTCGGGTGCGACCAGTCGTCGTACTTCGGGCGGTGGACGAGGCACAGCTCCAGGGCGGAGGGGTGCTCCGGGGCGGAGCGCCACAGGACGCAGCCGGCCGCCTGGACGGTGTCTGCGGGGGTCACCACTGTGTGCTCGCGCCTCCTGTCCCGGTTCCGAGGAGAGACCCACGGCAGCGGCTACGGCAGCCTGATGGGTTCCTTGTGCCAGCTGTGCTGGAACGCGTACCTCGCCGCCTCCACCTCATGCCGCTGGTCGGCGTGGAGCACGCCCAGCGCGTACGCCGTCGCCGGTGCGATGCGCGGCGTACGGGCCGCCTGGGCCGCGGCCGCCGCGGCCTCCGAGGCGTCGCGGTGCAGGTCCAGGGCCTCGCCCGCGGCGAGCAGGCGTACGTCCGCGCAGTCGTCGGGGTCGGTGTCCGCGGTGTGCCCGGTGGCCTCGCCGGTCAGCACTTCGAGGGCGTACCGGTGCAGGCGCAGGAGCAGGCGGACCTGGTGCCAGGGGGCGTCCTGCGGGTGCGGCGACGGGTCGGGGGAGAGGCCGTGGACCAGCGCCTGGGCGTTGTACGGGCTGCCCGCGGTGACCAGCGGGAGGGCGGCCACGGCGTCGGTCAGGCGGTCCTCGGCCGCGGTGGCCAGGGGGCGGAGGCCGGTGGGGGTGGCGGCCGCGGGGGCGGTGAGGGGGCCGGTGGTCCGCAGCGGGACCTCGCTGGCCAGTAAGGCGACCTTGTCGGCGACCGCGTGGAAGCGGCTGCTGCCGAGGGCCTGGAGGGCGGTGGAGTGGGCCCGGGTGCGGGCCAGGGTCAGCTGACGGTCGAGCAGCGCGCCCGCCTTGGCGGCGCCCACGGTGAGGTTGCCCCGGTCGGGGTGGGCGGTGGGGGGCGTGGTCGGTGGTGGCGCTGCCGCCCCGGCGCTGCCGCTCACCGGGCGCGGGGACGGGAGCGGTGAGGAACCCGAGAGCCGGTGCAGGGCCTGTAGCAGGCGGTCCAGGCGGGACGCGTACGCGTGTTCCATCGCCAGCGTGCCGGACAGCCAGGCCAGCTCGGGGCGCATGCCCTCCGCCCAGTCGGCGTCCAGCAGGGGCTGGAACGTGTGCAGCGTGCCGCTGAGGCGGCGGGCGGCCCGGCGCAGGGCGCGGGCCGTGTCCACGTGGGTCGTGGGCGGGACGGGGGGCGCCGCCGACCTGGTCGCCGGTGACGCGCCGTTCGGGGACGCGCCCGACTCGCGGTGCCGGCGCAGGGCACGGAGGAACTCCGTGGCCTGGGCCCGCAGATAGGACGCCAGGGCGTCGGTGTCCGAGGCCGGGTGCGCCACCGCTTTCGCGGGGGCCCGGTCCGTCGGGTCAAGGTGTCGCTGTGCCACGCCGGCGCCTCCGGGCGTCTATGAGCATCTCCTGGATGTTGCGCAGGGGCTGGCCGTCCGCGTCGGCCGCGTGCCGGGTCCACTCGCCGTCCGGGCCGAGGTGCCAGGAGGCGGTGCCGTCGGACATGCCGGTCTCGAGCAGCCGGTTCAGGGCCGCCCGGTGGGCCGGGTCGGTGACCCGGACCAGGGCCTCGATCCGGCGGTCGAGGTTGCGGTGCATCATGTCGGCGCTGCCGAACCAGACCTCCGGCTCGCCGCCGTTGCCGAAGGCGAAGACCCGCGAGTGTTCGAGGAAGCGGCCGAGGACCGAGCGGACGCTGATGTTCTCCGACAGGCCCTCCACGCCGGGGCGCAGCGCGCAGATGCCCCGCACCCACACGTCGACCGGGACGCCGGCCTGGGACGCCCGGTAGCAGGCGTCGACCACGGCCTCGTCGACCATCGAGTTGACCTTGATGCGTATGTACGCGGGGCGGCCGGCGTGGTGGTGCTGGATCTCCTTGTGGATCCGGGAGACCAGGCCGTCGCGCAGGGACTTGGGCGCGACCAGGAGCCGGCGGTAGGTCTCGCGGCGGGAGTAGCCGGAGAGGCGGTTGAACAGGTCGGAGAGGTCCGCGCCGACCTGCGGGTCCGCGGTGAGCAGGCCGAGGTCCTCGTAGAGGCGGGCCGTCTTCGGGTGGTAGTTGCCGGTGCCCACGTGGCTGTAGCGGCGCAGGGTCTCGCCCTCCTGGCGGACCACCAGGGAGAGCTTGCAGTGGGTCTTCAAGCCGACCAGGCCGTAGACCACGTGGCAGCCGGCCTCCTCCAGCTTGCGGGCCCACTTGATGTTCGCGTGCTCGTCGAAGCGGGCCTTGATCTCGACCAGGACCAGGACCTGCTTGCCCGACTCGGCCGCGTCGATGAGCGCGTCGACTATCGGGGAGTCGCCCGAGGTGCGGTACAGCGTCTGCTTGATCGCCAGGACGTCCGGGTCGGCCGCCGCCTGCTCCAGGAAGGCCTGGACCGAGGTCGAGAAGGAGTCGTACGGGTGGTGCAGGAGCACGTCCCTGCTGCGCAGCGCGGCGAAGACGTCCGGCGCGGAGGCGGACTCCACCTCGGCCAGGTCGCGGTGGGTGCCGGCGACGAACTTCGGGTACTTCAGCTCGGGGCGGTCGAGACTGTGGATGCGGAAGAGGCCGGTGAGGTCCAGCGGGCCGGGGAGCGGGTAGACCTCCGCCTCGCCGATCTTCAGCTCGCGGACGAGGAGGTCCAGGACCTCGCGGTCCACGCTCTCCTCGACCTCCAGGCGGACGGGCGGGCCGAAGCGGCGCCGCATCAGCTCCTTCTCGAGGGCCTGGAGGAGGTTCTCCGCGTCGTCCTCCTCCACCTCCAGGTCCTCGTTGCGGGTGAGGCGGAAGGCGTGGTGCTCCAGGACCTCCATGCCGGGGAACAGCTCTTCCAGATGGGCGGCGATGACGTCCTCGATGGGGACGTAGCGGCCCGGGGACGCCTCCAGGAAGCGGGAGAGCAGCGGCGGGACCTTGACGCGGGCGAAGTGGCGGTGGCCCGTGACGGGGTTGCGGACGACGACCGCGAGGTTGAGGGAGAGGCCCGAGATGTACGGGAAGGGGTGGGCCGGGTCGACGGCGAGGGGGGTGAGGACCGGGAAGATCTGGTGCCGGAAGAGGGTGAACAGGCGGGCCTGTTCCTTCTCGGCCAGTTCGCTCCAGCGGACCAGGTGGATGCCCTCCTCGGCGAGGCCCGGGGCGACGTCCTCGTGGAAGCAGGCGGCGTGGCGGGCCATGAGCTCGCGTGAGCGGGCCCAGATCATGTCCAGGACCTCGCGGGGCTGGAGGCCGGAGGCGGAGCGGGTGGCCACGCCGGTCGCGATGCGGCGCTTGAGGCCGGCGACGCGGACCATGAAGAACTCGTCCAGGTTGCTGGCGAAGATCGCGAGGAAGTTGGCACGCTCGAGGAGGGGGGTGGCGGGGTCCTCGGCGAGTTCGAGGACGCGTTCGTTGAACGCGAGCCAGCTGCGCTCGCGGTCCAGGAAGCGGCCCTGCGGGAGCTGGGCGCCGCCGGCCTGGGACTCCTCCGACTCCTCGTACGCGTCGAGATCGGCGTCGATGTCCGGCTCCAGGTCGGAGACCGTGGCGGCCACGGTGTGCGAGCGGTGCGCGGCGATGGAGCCCACGGAGGGCTGCGTGTGCTGGACCTCTGCCTGGGTGTTCGGCTGCCTCATGAACCCATTCTTCCGCGCCGCGCGCCGGACAGGCGCGTCGGAGGGCACGGAAGGCTCTGGCTCGGTGGGCTTCATTCGGTGAGGGTCGCAAGGCTGTCTGAATCGATGGTTACGGGGACATGACGTGTGGGATAGCGGGAGACCTCTGGCGGGATGCCTGACGGCGGCCTGCGGCCGCTCCGGTGGGGCCGCCACGTCCAGCCGGCCCGCGTCCACGCCGGTGCACCCCGCACGAAAGGCTCACTGCGATCGTGTGAACCGATGCGTGGGGCTCGTGCGATGAGGAGATGTGAGCGAAACGAGAAGCGACGGGGAGCTGTTGCGGGCCGTCGCGGGGGACGGTGACCGGCGGGCCTTCGAGGAGCTGTACCGCCGGTACGCCCCCTGGCTGACGGCCCGCATGCGCAGCCGCTGCTCCGACGCCGGCGTCGTCGACGACGTCGTGCAGGAGACGTTCCTCGCGGTGTGGCGCGGTAGCGCTCGGTACCGGGAGGACGGGGACGTCCCGGGGTGGCTGTGGCGCATCGGGTCGCGGCGCCTCATCGACGTGCTGCGCGGCGACGGAGCGCGCGGACGCCTGCGGCAGGCGCTGGCGCGGTTGCGGCACCGGGACGAGGTCTCGGCGGAGGAGCGGGTGCTCGCCGGGGTCGAGCACGGCGACCTCGCCGGTGCGCTCGTACGGCTGTCGCCGGAGCTGCGCGCGGTGCTCCAGGCCACCGTCGTCGACGGGCTGACCACCCGCGAGGCGGCCGTCCTGCTCGGCATCCCGCCGGGCACGGTCAAGACGCGGGCCATGCGTGCCCGCCGGCAGCTGCGGGAGGCGCTGGCATGAGTGACGAGGACAGCCGCCGGCAGGGGTGGCACGTGGATGAGGGTGATCTTCGGGCCTATGCCCGGGGGGAGCTGGCGGCGCCCCTGCTGTGGTCCGCCGACGCCCATCTGAGCGCCTGCGCGGAGTGCCGGGGCGTGCTCGCCGAGGTGAGTGACCGCGCTGCCCTGGACCTGGGGTGGGAGCGGCTCGACACCGAGCTGGACGCACCCCGGCCGGGGTGGTTCGAGGGGCTGCTGGTGCGGGGCGGCGTCGGTGACGGCACGGCCCGGCTGCTCGCGGCCACGCCCGTACTGCGTCGCTCCTGGCTCGGTGCCGTCGCCGCCGTACTGGTCACGACCTTCTTCGTCGCCTTCTCGGCCGGTGCCGCCGAGCGGCCCACCCTCTTCCTCGCCCTCGCCCCGCTGCTGCCGCTGGCCGGCGTGGCCCTCGCCTACGGGCCCGTCATGGACCCGACGTACGAGATGGCCGTCGTCTCGCCCATGCACGGCTTCCGGCTGCTGATGATCCGTACGGTCGCCGTGCTGGTCGTGGCCCTCGGGGTGAACGGGCTGGCCTCCCTCGCCATGCCCGGGTACGGGCTGACCGCGCTGGCCTGGCTGCTGCCCGGGCTCGCGCTCACCACGGCCGGGCTCGCGCTGACCCCCCGGCTGGGCCCGGTGGCGGGGCCGGCGGCGGTGGCCGGGGCCTGGGTGGTGCTGCTGGTCGTGGCCAGTGCGGGGCGGGGCGAGGACGTTCCGCTCGCGCCGTTCACCGCGGCCGGGCAGGGCGTGTCCGCGGGGCTCGCCCTGCTGGGTGCCGGGCTTCTGTTCATCTTCCGGGACCGGTTCGACGTGCTCGGGCGGGGGGCCGTGTGAGGTCGCCGGCCGGTTCCTTGATCTTTCTCTTGTACGGGAGTGGCGTATGACCCCCACTGTTTCCGCGTCCGGGCTCAGCCTTCACTACGGGCGCACCCGGGCCCTCGACGACGTGTCGCTGCGGCTCACCCCGGGCGTCACCGGGCTGCTCGGACCCAACGGGGCAGGGAAGACCACCCTGTTGCGCGTACTCGCCACCGCCGTGCCCGCCGACCACGGGGCCTTCACCGTGCTCGGGCACGACCCGGGTACCTCGCGCGGGCGGCAGGAGGTGCGGCGGCGGCTCGGGTACCTGCCGCAGACGCCCGGCTTCCACCAGGACTTCACCGCCTTCGAGTTCGTCGACTACGTCGCGATCCTGAAGGAGCTGGCGGGGCGGCGGGAACGCCATCGCGAGGTGCGGCGGGTGCTGGAGGACGTCGGGCTCGGGGACGTACGCGGACGGAAGATCAAGAAGTTGTCCGGGGGGATGCGGCAGCGGGTCGCCCTGGCCGCCGCCCTGGTGGGCGACCCGGGGTTCCTGGTGCTGGACGAGCCGACCGTGGGTCTCGATCCCGAGCAGCGGATGCGGTTCCGCGAGCTGATCGCCGGGGCGGGGGAGGGCCGGACCGTGCTGCTCTCCACCCACCAGACCGAGGACGTGGCGATGCTCTGCCACCGGGTCGTCGTGATGGCCGAAGGCGTGGTGCGGTTCGACGGGACACCGGCCGAACTGACCGCCCGCGCCGAGGGGCGGGTCTGGAGCAGTGCGGAGCGGGATCCGGGGGCGAGGGCCGGGTGGCGTACCGGGACCGGTGCGTTCCGGAACGTCGGGGATCCGCCCGCGGGGGCGGAGCCGGCCGAACCCACCCTGGAGGACGGCTATCTCCTCGTCCTCGACGGTGACGGCAACGGTGCGGAGGTGGCCGCGTGAGTGCCGTGGTCGCCGATGCCCCGGCGGGTGAGGAGACCGGGGTGCGGGGCTCCTCGAACGGGACTCTGCTCGCGCTGGCGCGGTTCGAGGCGCGGCGGCTGCTGACGAGTCCTCCCGTGGTCGTCGCCTTCGTGGCGTATCTCGCCTGGATCGGCTGGCGTACGCCCGACTCCTGGGACGGGTATCCCGCCCTCCAGGACGCCGACCGGAGCACCCAGACGATGCCGATGCTCGTCGGGCTGGCCGTCCTGGTGTGCGCCAACTTCGCCGTGCTGCGCTCCGGACGGCACGGTACCGAGCACCACTTCGGGGTGCTGGTGATGCCGCGCCGGCGCCGTACGGCGGCCCACGCGCTGTCCGTCGTACCGGCCGCCCTGCTCACCGCGGTGTGCGTGGGCGGGCAGTTCACCTGGGAGGCGCTCAAGCCGGGCGCGGTCGGGCACGGTTCGCCGGCCGAGCTGGCCGTCGGTCCGCTGGTGGTGCTGGTGTTCGGGATGTTCGGGGTGCTGCTTGCCCGGGTGGTCCGGTCGGCGCTCGCGGGGCCGCTGACGGTGGTGCTGCTGCTGTACACGTTCGTCCTCGGCACGGGGCCGGACGGCGCGGACGGCATGTCCTGGCTGGCGCCGGTCGTCGTGGAGACCGGTGCCGGCGCCCTGCCGTCCGAGCTGCTGGGGCGGCCCGCCGCCTGGCACGCCCTCTACCTGGCGGGCGTGGCCCTGTGCCTGGCCCTCCTCGCGGTGCTCGTCGCCGGCGGGCGGAGCATCGTCGTCCGGACGGGTGTCGTCCTGGGGCTGGCCGTGGCGGTCACCGGGGGCGTCCTGCAGGCCCGGGGAGTCGCGCCGTCACCGGAGCTGACCGCCGCCCGTGAGCGTGCCGTGTCGGACCCGGGACTGAGGTGCGCCGAGCGCGGCCGGTCGACGTACTGCGCCTTCCCCGAGTGGACGCCCCGCGTCGGCACCTGGGCCGGAGTCGTGGACCGGGTCCAGGCGCTGGCCGGGGGCTCCGCGCACGAACGGCGGCTCGACGTACGGCAGCGGGTCGTCGCCACGTACGGGCTGGTCAACGACGCCGCGATGGCTCCGCAGACCGGCGCCGGACAGGTGACGGTGGGTACCGCCTGGGGCGGCAACCGGGTGCCCGAGTTCTCCAGCGCCGTCGCCGCCGTGCTCGTCGCGGGCAGCGAGAAGGCGGGGAGCGAGGTCTGCGACGGGCGGATGGTCACCCTCATGTGGCTCTCCCTGAGCTGGCAGGACGACCCGGTGAACGCCCTGCGCCGGGTCCGGGTGGACGACAGTGTGCGGGGGTCCGCGATCGTGCTGTCGCCCACCGAGCCGCTGTCCATGACGGCGGGCCAGACGGACGTCGTACGGCGGCTGCTGGAGAAGCCGCCCGCCGGGGTCGGCGAGCGGGTGAAGGCGCACTGGTCCGAGCTGACCGCGCCGGGCGTCACGACCGCCCGCGCCGCCGAACTGCTCGGTGTGGCCGGGCCGGAGAAGGCGGACTCGTGCGAGGAGTGACGGCGGATCTCGTGGGCGCCGTGTGGCGCACTCTGCCGTGGCGGGTACTGGCGGCGGCGGGGGCGCTCGGGCTGCTGATCGCCGCCACGCCGGTCGTCACCGGTGCCGAGCCCGGTCCCTGGGAGACGCTGGTGCTGCTGCGGGGCGTCGCCCTGACCGGCGCCCTCGGGCTGGCCTTCCTGCTGGACGACCCGGCCCGGCACCTCACCGCGCCCGTGCCCACCCGGCGGCCGGTCCGGCAGGCGCTGCGGGTGGCACTGGTCGCACCACTCGCCGCCCTGTGGTGGACGGCCGCGCTGCTGCTCACCCCGTCGGAGTCCCGGCCCCCGGCCGGTGACATCACCCTGGAGGCGGCGGTGGCGGCCCTGCTGGCGCTCGCCGGTGCCGCCGCGGCGGTACGGCTGACGGACGAGGCCCGCCCGGGGCCGCTCGTCGCGGCGGCCCTGCTCCTGGCGGCCGTCCTCGCGCCGCTGTCGCTGCCGGAGGGCTGGGCGCTGTTCGTGACGCCCGACGACCCCCGGTGGGCGGCCGGGCACGACCGGTGGGCGGTGCTGCTGGCGGCGGTGGCCGCGGCGGGGGCGTGGTGCGGGCCGGAGCCGCTGGGACGGCGGCGGGTGCGCCGGGCCGTGTGAGGGGGGCTCAGGATTCCGTGCGGTACATCAGGTCCGTCTCGTGGGTGACGAAACCCAGGCGCTCGTAGACGGACACGGCGGCCTTGTTGTCCGCGTCCACGTACAGCATCGCCGTGGGCAGTCCCTGTCCGGCCAGGTGCCGCAGGCCGATGGTGGTCAGGGCCTTGCCCAGGCCGCCGCCCTGGACGTCGGGGCGGATGCCGAGGACGTACACCTCGCCCAGGCGCTCCTCCGCGTGCACCTTGGTCCAGTGGAAGCCGATCAGCTCGCCCGCCCGCTCGGCCAGGAAGAAACCGGCCGGGTCGAACCACTCCTCGGCCTCGCGGTCGTCGAGGTCCCGCTGGGTGAGGGAGCCCTGCTCGGGGTGGTGGGCGAAGGCGGCGGCGTTCACCGCGAGCCAGGCCGCGTCGTCCTGCCCGGGTACGAAGGCGCGGACGGTGACCCCCTCGGGCAGCCGCGGGTCCGGCAGGTCGAGGCCGGCCAAGGGCCGTCGCATCTGCCGCAGTTCGCGGAACAACGTCAGGCCGAGCACCTGCGCGAGGTGCCGGGCGGCGGAGTGGCCGCCGTGCGCCCAGACCCGCAGCCGCTTGCCGGAGGCGGCGAGCAGCGCGGAGCCCAGGGCGCGTCCGTGCCCCTGGCCCCGGTGCGAGGGGTGGACGACCAGTTCGGCGGCCGGCGGCTCGATCGGGTCGGTGCCCTCGAGCTGGGCGTAGCCGACGAGTTCGCCGTCGACGGTGAGCAGGAGGTGCGCGATGCCCTCCCGCGCGGGGCCGCGCAGGTGCAGCCGGCCCTGCTCGGACACGGCGTGCTGCCCGTCGTTCCGGGCCGCCTCGGTGAGCAGGGCGAGGACCGCGCCGGTCTGCTCCGGGGTCAGTTCGGCGAGGGTCTCGATCGAGCGGGGGCGGCCGGGCCGCGCGGTGTCGTCGCTGGTCATGCGTACGAGGGTAAGGGGCGGGCCGGTGGGCGGGCGGGAAGGTAAACCAGGATGTAACCCGAACCCCCCTGTCGCGCTACGCGCGTTGACTCTAGGCTGCCGCTCCGACGAGCCGTCCCTCAGCGGCTCGCGCCACGCACACCCACAGGGGGGCGCATGCCAGCCACAGCACAGCCGCACCAGTCGCGCCGCAGACGCCGCACGGGCCGTCTCCTCGCCGCCGCCACGGTCGTCACCGCCGGGGCGCTCGCCGCCGCGGCCCTGCCGGCCTCGGCGAACGCCGACGCGAGCCGGCACGGACACGGGCACGGCCGCTACCAGGACGTCCAGCTGCTCTCCTTCAACGACCTGCACGGCAACCTGGAGCCGCCCGCCGGATCCTCCGGCCGGGTCACCGAGGTCCAGCCGGACGGCACGACGAAGACGGTCGACGCGGGCGGTGTGGAGTACCTCGCCACCCATCTGCGCGAGGCCCGCAAGGGCAACCGCTACTCCGTCACCGCGGCCGGCGGCGACATGGTCGGCGCGTCCCCGCTGCTGTCCGGTCTCTTCCACGACGAGCCGACCATCGAGGCGCTGAACAAGCTCGACCTGGACGTGACGTCGGTCGGCAACCACGAGTTCGACGAGGGCGCGAAGGAGCTGGCCCGCCTCCAGAAGGGCGGCTGCCACCCCACCGAGGGCTGCTACACGGACAAGAGGTTCAAGGGCGCCGACTTCCCGTACCTGGCCGCCAACGTCCTGGACGAGAAGACCCGGAAGCCCATCCTCGAGCCGTACTGGGTGTGGAAGAAGAACGGCGTCAAGGTCGGCTTCATCGGCGTAACCCTGGAGGGCACGCCGGACATCGTCTCGGCGGACGGCGTGAAGGGCCTCTCCTTCAAGGACGAGGCCGAGACGATCAACAAGTACGCCAAGGTGCTCCAGCGCCAGGGCGTGAAGTCGATCGTCGCCCTCATCCACGAGGGCGGCTTCCCGGCCTCGACCTCCTACAACTACGACTGCGACGCCCCGGGCGCCGGCGACGGCGTCTCCGGCCCGATCGTCGACATCGCGAAGAACGTCACGCCGCAGGTCGACGCGCTGGTCACCGGGCACACGCACAGCGCGTACGTCTGCACGATCCCGGACCCGGCGGGCAACCCCCGCATGGTCACCTCGGCCGCGTCCTTCGGCCGCCTCTACACGGACACCACGCTGACCTACGACCGGCGCACGGGCGACATCGCGCGTACGTCGGTGAAGTCGGCGAACCACGTGGTGACGCGGGACGTCCCGAAGGCGCCCGACATGACCCGGCTGATCGACAAGTGGGGCACGCTGGCCGCCCCGATCGGCAACCGCGCGGTCGGCCACATCTCCGCCGACATCTCCCGCGACGGCACCGAGTCCCCGCTGGGCGACCTGATCGCCGACGCGCAGCTCGCGTACGGGAGGGCCCAGGACCCGGAGACCGACCTGGCCCTGATGAACCCGGGCGGCATCCGGGCCCCGCTGACCTACGCGGCCTCGGGCGCCGAGGGCGACGGCGTGGTCACCTACGCCGAGGGCTTCACCGTCCAGCCCTTCGCCAACACGGTGAACCTCAAGGACTACACGGGCGCCCAGCTGGTCCAGGTCCTCAAGGAGCAGGTCAGCGGCCCGAACGAGGCGGCCCCGAAGATCCTCCAGGTCTCGTCCGGCCTCACCTACACCCTGGACCTGACGAAGTCCGGCGCGGACCGCGTGGTGACGGACTCGATCCGCCTCGACGGCGCCCCCATCGACCCGGCGGCCACCTACCGCGTCGCCTCCAACAGCTTCCTCGCGGGCGGCGGCGACGGCTTCCCCACCCTGAACGAGGGCGCGAACGAGCTGGTCGGCGGCGACGACCTGGCCGCGCTGGAGCAGTACCTGACGGCCAACTCGTCGGCCGGCGACCCGCTGGACCCGCCGTCGGCGGACCGGATCACGGTCGTGCGGTAGCCGGCAGCCCGAGGTTCCTTCCGAGGCCCGGCCCGCGCCCACCCGGGGTGCGGGCCGGGCCTCATCCGACCCGGGCGACCGCGATCCGCAGCACGTCCTCCGGGGCCTCCGCCGACCTGGCCGGCGCGAACCGCACCGCCCGTTCCCCGGCCCGCGTCGCCGAGCACGGCCCTGGCCCCGGCGAGCACCTGTTTTCCGGAGTCCAGCCGGGCTTCCTCGATGTGTCCGCGAGCCGTGACAGGAGGCTGCCGCGATCCTCAGGGCGTCGTTCGTACTCCAGCCGCAGATCGTGATCTTGCTGGTCGAGGCCCGGGCGGGGGCAGCATCCGGGGGGTAACCCCCTGCACCGCCCTGAGGACAGCGCATCGGTATGCCGGGGGAAAGCTGGATGGGGCGCCCCCTCCTCTTCTGGTGGGATGGTTGCCGACCGCCGGCTCCCGGGGGCGACACAGTCGCAGGTCACAGCCCGAGCGGTCCCTGCTCACGCGCGCAACCTGAAGCGAGAAGAGGTCGTCATGCACGGGTTAAGAAGGCGTCGGCGAGGTCTACTGGTCTTGGCCAGCCTGGCTACAGCCGTCCTCGTCGCACCGACCGCGTCCACGGCGGCGGCGAACCCGCGGCCGGCCGGTCCGCTCCAACGGCAGGTGGAGGCGATCCACGACACCGGGGCCGTCGGTGTGCACGCCGAGGTGACGTCCCCGGAGGCACGCGACAGCGCGTACGCCGGGACGGCCGCGACGAACACAAGGAGACCCATGCCGCGGGACGGCAGGTTCCGGATCGGCAGTGCCACCAAGACCTTCACCGCCACGGTCGTGCTGCAACTCGTCGGCGAGGGGCGAATGTCCCTGGAGGACACCGTCGAGCAGTGGCTGCCGGGAGTGGTGCGGGGCAACGGCAACGACGGCAGCCGGATCACCGTGCGGCAGCTGCTGCAGCACACCAGCGGCATCCCTGATGTGGGGCCGGAGATACCGGCGTTGAACAGCGCGGACGGCTATCGGGCCGAGCGGTTCCGCACGTATGCCCCCGAGGAGCTGGTGGATCTGGCGCTGAGGCAAAAGGCCTCCCCGGGCGCCGGCTGGTCGTACTCCAACACCAACTACATTCTCGCCGCGATGATCATTCACAAGGTCACCGGCCGGAGTTGGGCACGGGAGGTGAAGGGCCGGATCATCCGCCCCCTGGGCCTGAGGGACACCAGTACGCCCGGCGTCTTCCCGTTCGTCCTGGGCCCGCACGCCCAGGGCTACGCCGCGTTCGGCACCGACACCGGCATCGACGTCACGAAGCTCAATTCGAGTATGGCCGTCGGCTCCGGTTCGATCATCAGCACCGCGCATGATCTGAACCGGTTCTACGCCGCGCTGCTCGGCGGCCGTCTGCTGGCTCCGGCGCAGCTCGACGAGATGACGACCACCATGCCCGCGCTGCCCGAGCTGGGCGTGAGGTATGGACTCGGTCTTGCCGAGATCCCGTTGCCCTGCGGCGGCAGCTATTTCGGCCACCGGGGCGAACTCCTCGGCTATGTCACCTGGGGCGGCGCCACCCGAGACGGGGCCCGGACCGCCGTGGTGTACGTCACCAGTGACGGCGGCCAGGACACCCAGCAGGCCATGATCACCCTCGTGGGTCAAGAACTGTGCCGGGCCCGCTCCTAGCACGCCGGCCGTGGACATCGACTCTGCCGGTGGACCGGCTGCGGGAAGGCCACGGCCACCGCCGGGCCTGGCAGAAGCCCCGGCAGCCTCCGGCTGCTGATCCGCCGCAACCGCACCACCTCCGTGCCGCGCGCCGGGATCTCACCGTCTCGGCTCTGCCTGGGGAGGGGGCAGGGAGTGAAGCGGGTGGAGCGCCGCGGACACTCTCGGGTGAAGAGAGCGACGGACGCCACTCCCTTGGCTGTAATGAGATTACAGTAGCGCTATGGCGGAGAACACGACCATTCAGGTGTCCCGAGAGGCCCGCGACCACCTCGCCCAGGTGGCCAAGGAGCGGGGCATGACCCTCGGCCAGCTGGTCGAGCGGTTGGCCTCGGAGCAGTCGACGGCGGAGCAGATCGCGGAGCGGGTAGCGGCCACGCGCGCCGTGCTGCGTGAACGGCTGGGCTGCACACTCAGCGACGAGGAGTTCGACAGCGGACCGGACGTGCTGGCCAACATCTACGCGATGGCGGCGGACAAGACCCGGGCCCTCCGGGAGAACGCCAGGTGATCATTCTCGACTCGGGTGCGGCTCTGGCGCTCGCCCATGGTCACGAGGCTCTCCATCGCCTCGCCGACAACCTCGCGCACACGCCGGGTGACTGGCTGCACCTCCCGGCGCTGTGCCTCATGAAGGCCGAGGAGGGCGAGGCGAACGTCGGAGGCGCACTGATGGCGCTTCCGGGTCTCCAGGTCGATCCGCTCGGTCAGGCCGCGGCCGTCACCGTCGGCGGCATGGTGCGTGACGGCTGGGGCGGAGCCGACACGTGTCACGCGCTCTACGTGGCGACGCCGCACCTGGGCTCGGGGGGCATGTCGATCATCCTGACGGGGCGGGAGGACCTCTATCCGCCCGGCTTCCTCACCGTCGACATCGACGCCCCCGGCATGCTCGGCTACCACTGACCCGCGTCGGCCGCGCCCGGCTCCGGCGGTGGCACCGGCGCTCCCGGCAGCCGCACGGTGACGACCGTCCCGCCGCCACCGTCCTCGCCCGGGGTCAGGGTCACCTCGCCGCCCGCATGCTGCACCGTGCGGGCCACGATCGACAGACCCAGGCCGGATCCCGGCAGGGCGCGGGCCGACGGGGAACGCCAGAACCGGTCGAAGACGTGCGGGAGTTCGTCGGCGGGGATGCCGGGGCCGTGGTCGCGGACGGTGAGGACGCCGTCGGCGAGGCGTACGTCGACGGTGCCGGACTCCGGGCTGAACTTCACCGCGTTGTCGAGGATGTTGACGACCGCGCGCTCCAGGGCCGACGGTTCCGCCCGTACGTACCAGGGCTGTACGTCGGCCGTGATGGTCAGCTCCCTGCCGCGCAGGCGGGCGCGGCGCAGCGCCGACTCGACGACGTCGTGCCACGGGAGGATCCGCGTGCGGCCCTCGTGCTGGCCGGTGTCCGGGCGGGACAGCTCCTGGAGGTCGCCGATCAGCGCGGCCAGTTCCGTCATCTGCGCCTTCACCGAGGCGAGCAGCGCCTTGCGGTCCGCCTCCGGGATCGGGCGGCCGGTCTCCTCGCTGCGGGTGAGGAGTTCGATGTTCGTACGGAGCGAGGTGAGAGGGGTGCGCAGTTCGTGGCCCGCGTCGGCGATGAGCTGCTGCTGGAGGTCACGGGAGCTGGCCAGGGACGCCGTCATGCTGTTGAAGGAGCGGGAGAGGCGGGCGATCTCGTCGTCGCTGTCGTCCTCGACGGGGATGCGGACGGTCAGGTCCTCGGTGCGGGCGACGTGTTCGACGGTACGGGTCAGTTCGTCCACGGGCCGCAGTCCCGTCCGGGCCACCCACAGGCCGGCCGCGCCGGCGCCGACGACGCCCGCTCCCGCCACGAAGACGAGGACGAGCGCGAGGTTGTTGAGCGAGCTGTTCACCTCGCTCAGCGGGCGCGCGGCGGAGACGGCCACGTCGGACAGGCCCGGCACGGTGTAGGTGAAGACGCGGTACTGGGTCCCGTCCGAACCGGTGGCGTCGTGCAGGGCGTTGGCGGACGAGCCCTCGGCCACGGCGCGGTCGGCGTCCGTGAGCGGGACCTCCTCGGTGCCGATGATGAGGCAGCTCGTGTTCTGCCGGGCCACCAGTTGCACGGACGAACCGTAGGGGTTCTGCTCGTGCGTGAGCGGGTCGTGGGAGCAGAGACCGGTGCGCAGGTCCACGTACCGGCTCACCTGAGCCCTGTCCATCCGGTTCGCCTTCAGAGCCTCGTCCAGCGAACTCACCAGCACGCTCTTCACCACGAACCAGCACGCCACCGCCCCCGCCGTCACGGCGAACGCCACCGCCCCCGCCACCAGCAGCGCCAGGCGCGAACGCAGCGGCAGCGCGCGATAGCGGCGCACCAGACCTGTCACTCCGCGCCGCCCTGCCGCAGCACGTAGCCGACGCCCCGGACGGTGTGGACCAGGCGCGGCTCGCCGCCCGCCTCGGTCTTGCGGCGCAGGTACATGACGTACACGTCGAGGGAGTTGGACGACGGCTCGAAGTCGAAGCCCCAGACCGCCTTGAGGATCTGCTCCCGGGTGAGGACCTGGCGCGGGTGCGCCATGAACATCTCCAGCAGGGTGAACTCCGTGCGGGTCAGCTCCACCGGGCGCCCGGCCCGGGTGACCTCCCGCGTCGCCAGGTCCATGGTCAGGTCGGCGAACGTCAGGGTGTCGTCGTCCTCGGCGGTGGCCTCCACCGCCGCCGCGTAGGAGCTGCGGCGCAGCAGCGCGCGGATGCGGGCGAAGAGTTCGTCCAGTTCGAAGGGCTTGACCAGGTAGTCGTCGGCGCCGGCGTCGAGGCCGGTGACCCGGTCGCCGACGGTGTCCCGGGCGGTCAGCATCAGGATGGGCGTCGTGTCGCCCCCGCCGCGGATCCGGCGGGCGGCGGTCAGGCCGTCCATGCGGGGCATCTGGATGTCGAGGACGACGAGGTCGGGCCGGTACGCCGCGGCCTTCTCCAGGGCGTCGGCGCCGTCGACGGCGACCTCGGTGCCGTATCCCTCGAAGGCGAGGCTGCGCTGGAGGGCTTCGCGGACCGCCGGCTCGTCGTCGACGATCAGGATGCGCTGGACGTCACGGTCGCGGTCGGCGTCTGCGGGGCTCATGGGTTCAGCGTCGCACGTTCGTCGCAGGTACTCGTGACCGCTCAGTTGCTCGCGCCCGCGCGCAGGTCGGGCAGGTCCGCCTTGACGGTGTTGACCGGGATGGCGAAGCCGAGGCCGACGCTGCCGGCGCTCGCGGACGCCTCGGTCGCCGAGTACATCGCGGAGTTGATGCCGATGATGTTGCCGTTCATGTCGATCAGCGCGCCGCCGGAGTTCCCCGGGTTGAGGGAGGCGTCGGTCTGGATCGCCTTGTACGTCGTCGTGGACGAGCCGGTGTCGCCGTTGAACTCCTGGCCGCCGAACTCGAACGGCCACTGGCCGCCGCCCTGCCCCTGCTGTTGCTGCTGCTGCCCCTCGTCGGTCGAGACGGTCACGTCGCGGTCGAGGGCCGAGACGATGCCGCTGGTCACGGTGCCGGTCAGGCCCTCGGGCGAGCCGATGGCGACGACCTGGTCGCCGACCCCGACGGCGTCCGAGTCGCCGAGGCTCGCGGCCTTCAGACCGGAGGCGTTCTCCAGCTTGATCAGCGCGAGGTCCTTCCTGCTGTCCGTGCCGACGACCTCGGCGGTGTACTGCTTGCCGTCGCTGGTCCTCACCTTGACCGACGAGGCGCCGGAGACGACGTGGTTGTTGGTGATGATCTCGCCGTCGTCGGTGATGATCACGCCGGAACCGGTGGACGAGCCGGCGTTCGAGGTGGCGCTGATCTCGACGATGCTGGGGCTGACCGCCTTCGCGACCCCGGAGACCGTGCCCTTCTGGCTGGAGGGCACCACGTTCGTGCTGGTGGCGGAGGCGACGGTGTCGCCGCCGGCCAGCTCCTGGATGCCGTACGCGGTGCCGCCGCCGATGGCCGCCGCGACGATGGCCACGGCCGCGAGCAGCGCGACGGGGCCGCGACGGGCCCGGCGCCTCCGCGGCGGCTGCTCGGGCTGCCCGTCGGCGGCGAACCCGGCGTGGGGTGCCGCGGGCGGCTGGGCCGGCGGGGGCGGCCACTCGGGGTTGACGGGAGAGGAGGCGTGCTGCTGGGCGCCCTGGTACGGGTTCCCGTACGGGTTCTCTTGCGCGTGCTCGTACTCGCCGTTGCGGCGGAGGCTCTCGGTCATGTCCATGAGCTTCGCGCCCGAGGATGAGAGCGGCCTGAGTGCCGCCTGAGAAGCCCGGCAGAACCTCGTATGCCCGATACAAGGACGGCTGCCGGGCGGGTGCTACACGCAGCCGCAGGACTGCCGTACGACCAGCTGCGACGGGAACACCTTCAGCCGCTCGCGCCGGGAGCCCGCGACCCGCAGGCCGTCGTCCAGGACCAGGTCGACGGCGGCCCGCGCCATCGCCGGACGGTCCGAGGCGACCGTCGTCAGCGGCGGGTCGGCGAGATCCGCCTCCTTGATGTCGTCGAAGCCGGCCACCGCCAGCTCGCCCGGCACGTCGATGCGCAGCTCGCGGGCGGCCCGCAGCAGGCCGATGGCCTGGTCGTCGGTGGAGCAGAAGATCGCCGGCGGGCGGCGCGGCCCGGCCAGGATCTCCAGGCCCACCTTGTAGGCGTCGTAGCGGTTGTACGGCGCCTCGAAGAGCCGGTCCTCGGTGGACAGCCCGGCCTCCTTCATCGCGCGCTGCCAGCCCTCGACGTGGTCGGAGACGGGGTCGCCGACGGACGGGGTCTCGGCGGTGCCGCCCATACAGGCCACGTACTCGTAGCCGTGCTCCAGCAGGTGGCGCACGGCGAGCTGGGCGCCGCCGAGGTCGTCGGTGACCACGGCGACGTCGTCGATGGCCTCGGGCCGCTCGTGGAGCAGGACGACCCGGGCGTCCCAGGCGTCGATCTCGGCGGCGGCCAGGTCGTTCAGGGCGTGGCTGACCAGGATCAGACCGGAGACGCGCATCCCGAGGAAGGCCCGCAGGTAGTGGACCTCGCGCTCGCCGACGTAGTCCGTGTTGCCGACCAGGACCATCTTCCCGCGCTCGGAGGCGGCCTGCTCGACGGCGTGCGCCATCTCCCCGAAGAAGGGCTGGCGGGCGTCCGGGATGATCAGGCCTATGAGGTCCGTGCGCCGCGACGCCATGGCCTGGGCGACCCGGTCCGGGCGGTACCCCAGCTCCTTGATCGCGGCGAGGACACGCTCGCGCGTGGCCGGGGCGACCGGCCGGGGTCCGTTGTTGATGACATAACTGACGACGGCGGTGGAAGTTCCCGCCAGCCGCGCCACATCATCCCGAGTCACCTTGGCCACGCGCGGAGTCTACGCGGATGGACCCGCTCCGGGCAGGGCGTATCACACCTTGGATGACCTTGCCGCCGCCGTGTCCGGGGCCTCCGCCCCGGCGGGCGCCGCCTTCTCGCGCTCCGGCTTCTCCCGCTCCGTCTTCTCGGACTTCGCCTTCTCCGGCTTCTCCGGCGTGACGAAGCGGTAGCCGACGTTGCGGACGGTGCCGATCAGCGACTCGTGCTCGGGGCCGAGCTTGGCGCGCAGCCGCCGTACGTGCACGTCGACCGTGCGGGTGCCGCCGAAGTAGTCGTAGCCCCACACCTCCTGGAGCAGCTGGGCCCGGGTGAAGACCCGGCCCGGGTGCTGGGCGAGGTACTTGAGCAGCTCGAACTCCTTGAAGGTCAGGTCCAGGACCCGGCCCTTGAGCTTGGCGGAGTACGTCGCCTCGTCCACCGAGAGGTCGCCGTTGCGGATCTCCATCGGGGAGTCGTCGCCGACGATCTGCTGGCGGCCCATGGCCAGCCGCAGCCGCGCCTCGACCTCCGCCGGTCCCGCGGTGTCCAGCAGTACGTCGTCGATGCCCCAGTCGGCGGTGACGGCGGCGAGGCCGCCCTCGGTGACCACGAGGACCAGCGGACAGCTGAGCCCCGTGGACCGCAGCAACTGGCACAGGCTGCGGATCTGGGGAAGGTCACGGCGCCCGTCGACGAGGATCACGTCGGCGCCGGGGGTGTCGACGAGGGCCGGGCCCTCCGCCGGAGCCACGCGGACGTTGTGCAGCAGCAGGCCGAGGGCGGGGAGCACCTCCGTCGACGGCTGAAGGGCATTGGTGAGGAGCAGCAGAGAGCTCATCGCGCCCCACCTGCCTGGGTCGTCCTACGGTCGTGCACGCTTCGCTCGCCCATAACGTCTGGTTCCTCCTCGGTCCCTGCGAGGACGTTTACGGCACTGCTTCGTACGGTGCGGATCCCGTGCCCGTGGGGCCCGCTGTGCGTCCGGGAGGTGAACGATCGGCCACGCTCCTGGAAGCACAAAAGGACCCGGGGGCTACTTTGCCCGAGTCCTCTACGCAGCAGAATAGCCGACATGAGCTACCGAGCGTCAGGTCATGTGGCGCGTTCCACCTCTCGTCCAGGGAATCGTCCGCATTCCGAGACGCCGGGGGGAGCGCCCCGCCGCATGCCCGCACGCACCTTCCTGCGCAGCGCCGACGGGGTCCGGATCGACGCCGTGTACAAGCCGGCGGCGACCGGCGGTGACCCCTCCGACCTGGTGTTCGTCGTCGCGCACGGCTTCACCGCGGGCGCGGACGAGGCGCACGTGCTACGCATCGCGCGGACGTTCGCCCGGTACGGCGCCGTGGTCACCTTCTCCTTCCGGGGCCACGGTGCCTCCGGCGGACGGTCGACGGTCGGCGACCGCGAGGTCCTGGATCTGGCGGCGGCCGTCGCGTGGGCACGCGGCTTCGGGCACGCGCGCGTGGTGACGGTCGGTTTCTCCATGGGCGGCTCGGTGGTGCTGCGGCACGCGGCGCTGTACGGCCCGGACAGCGCGGCGCGGACGGACGCCGTGGTGTCGGTGAGCGCGCCCGCCCGCTGGTACTACCGGGGCACGGCGCCGATGCGCCGGCTGCACTGGATGGTGACGCGCCCCGAGGGCCGGTTCGTCGGCCGCTACGGCTTCCGCACCCGCATCCACCACCTGGCCTGGGACCCGGAGCCGCTGTCGCCGGTGGACGCGGTGCCGCGGATCGCCCCGACGCCGCTCCTCCTCGTGCACGGCGACCGGGACGGCTACTTCCCCCTCGACCACCCGCGGATGCTGGCCCGGGCCGCCGGTGACCACGGCGAACTCTGGCTGGAACCCGGCATGGGCCACGCGGAGCACGCGTCGGACGAGGCCCTGCTGGGCCGGATCGGCGCCTGGGCGGTCTCCAAGGCGGGCTAGCCTGACGGTGTTCACCGTCAACTGATTGAGGAACCAGATGGCAAAGGTCACGGTGCGCTACTGGGCCGCCGCGAAGGCCGCCGCGGGAGTGGCCGAGGAGCCGTACGACGCGGCCACGCTCGCCGACGCGCTCGGCGCGGTGCGCGAGCGGCACCCCGGCGAGCTCACGCGCGTGCTGCTGCGCTGCTCGTTCCTCGTCGACGGCGACCCGGTGGGCACCCGCGGGCATGACACGGTACGGCTGGCCGACGGCGGCACGGTCGAGGTGCTCCCGCCGTTCGCAGGAGGGTGAGCGATGACCGACCAGCCTTATCAGCCGCATCAGCCGCATCAGCGGTACGAGGGGTACGACGAGCACGGGAGATGGGTCGGGCAGGGCGGGTACGACGCCCAGTGGCCCGATCAGCAGGTCCACCAGACCCACCAGGCCCACCAGGCTCCTCAGGGGTACGAGGACCCGAACGCCGGCCAGTACACGCAGCAGTGGCACGGGCAGACCTGGGAGACGCAGGTGCACCAGACCCAGCCGCCGGTCCAGGCGGAGGAGACGGCCTACCTGCCGCCGTACGGGTCCGAGCCGCAGCAGCAGTACCAGCAGCCTCCGGCACAGACGTACGCACCTCAGTACCAGTACCAGTCCCAGCAGCCGCAGCCGCAGCCGCAGCCGCAGCCCCAGCCGTACGCTCCCGCGGCCCCGGCGCCCTCCGCCTCACCTGCCTCGCCCGCCTCGCCCGCCTCTCCTGGCGACGCCGGCTACGGTCCGGCCACCGTCGCCGGGAACACGCGGGTGACCGACGCGCAGCGGGCCCGTGCCGAGGGGCGTTCGCCGATCATCGACCCGGGGATGCAGCCGGCCGGGCTCACGGCGCTGCTCGGGCTGCTGCTGGCCGGCGCGGCGGCGCTCGGCACGTACGCCCTCCTCGTCCCGCTCGTCGCCCTCCAGGCCGTCACCGCGGCGGGCTGGTTCCGCCTGAACGGCATGTGGCCGGCCCGGCAGGGCATCGCGCTGGGCTTCGCGGCCGCGCTGGCCGCCGACGCGGCGATGCTGGTGTCGGACCGCTCCCCGGCGGCGATCCTCGGCACGCTCGGGGTGTGGGTGCTGCTCTCCCTCGTCCTGCAACTGCGCTCGCACGCCGACCCCGACGAGCGGATGTACGGCCTGATGGCGACCGTCGCCGCGGCGGCCCTGGCCGTGATCGCGGGCGGGTACCTCGCCGCCGACGCGGACGCGGTGACGGTCGGCGCGGTCGCGGTGGCCGTGGCGGTCGTGGCCCGCGCCCTGCCGCTGCCCACGGCGGGTTCCGTGGTCGTCGCGCTGCTCGCGGCGGCCGGCGCGGGGATCGCGGTCGGCTCGGCGACGGACTTCGGGGCGTCGGGAGCGCTGCTCGGCGGGGGAGCGGCGGTGTGCGCGCTGGTCGGCCTCCGGGTGGCGGCGTACGACTACCCGTCCCGTTTCGTCCACTTCACGGCGGGCGTGGCCCTGCCGCTGGCCGCCGCCGCGCCGGCCGTGTACGTGCTGGGCCGGGCGCTGGCCTGACGCGCCGGACGCCCGGCGCGGGTGTCACAGGTGGTCTACAGAACCCGGGCGGCGTCACCCGCCCGGGTTACGCTCGCGCCTGGACGGCCACCGGCCGTCGGGGGACCGCTGTCGTCGACCGTCCAGGGTTGGGGAACTCCACATGCGCGCACTGCGAATACTGTTGGTCGTCGTCGTGATCCTGGGCGGCCTCTTCGTGATCGCCGACCGCGTGGCCGTCAACTTCGCCGAGGACGAGGTCGCGGACAAGGTGCGCAGCACCGAGAACCTGCCGTCGACGCCGGACGTGTCCATCAACGGCTTCCCGTTCCTCACCCAGGTCGCCGGCGGTGAGCTGGACGACGTCCAGGTGGGCATCGACGGTTACGAGGCGTCCACCGGCAAGGGCGACGAGAAGATCCGCATCGCCGAGCTGCGCGCGGACATGAAGGGCGTCGCGTTCTCCGGCGACTACAGCTCCGCCACCGCGGCCACCGCCACCGGCACCGCGACCGTCGCCTACGACGAGCTGATGAAGGCCGCCAAGTCCGAGCCCACGGACATCGCTCCCGGCATCACCGCCAAGGTCATCGGCCTCTCCGACGGCGGCAACGGCAAGATCAAGGTGTCCCTCCAGGCCACGGTCCTGGGCGTGGACCTGCCCGAGCCGGTCGAGGTGCTCAGCTCGGTCAAGGTCAAGGACAACGACGTCGAGGTCGTCGCCGACGGCCTGCCGGAGATCGGCGGCCGGCAGCTCGCCGAGTCCCGGATCCGGGCCATCACCGACTTCCAGCAGACCATCGACGAACTGCCGGGCGGCATCGAGCTGGACAAGGTCGAGGCGGCGAAGGACGGCGTCGAGATCACGGTGAAGGGTTCGAACGTCAAACTGGCCGGGTAGGGGCCCAGGGGGCCGGAAGTCCGACAGGCGAGACGACGCTGTCCGTACCGCAGATGCGAAGGCGGGCCACCCGCCCGCCCCGGCGTCTGCGCTGCCCCGGGCTCTCCTTCGATCCCACAGTGCGGACGATCCCGTCTCAGGATGCGACACGTCGGTGACATGGCCCGGCATCCGTCCCTACGATCGGTACCCATGAAGCGACAGGCGGATCTGACGAAGCGGCGGGCAGTGGACCTGTGCCGCGTTGCCGCCATGCTCTGTCGCACCTTCTGACCGGACGGCGCCGTCGCCGTCCGTCCCCCTCACCCGCCCTGCCCAGGGCACCCGCGCGCCGCCGCACGGCCCGAGCGCGCGCACCCTCTCACCGCTCGCCCCGCCGCAACTGCCCCGGAGGAGAAAACATGAGCCGCAGCGACGTCCTGGTCGACGCCGACTGGGTGCAGGACCACCTGGACGACCCCAGCATCGCGATCGTAGAGGTGGACGAGGACACGTCCGCCTACGAGAAGAACCACATCAAGAACGCGATCCGGATCGACTGGACCCAGGACCTCCAGGACCCGGTCCGCCGCGACTTCGTCGACCAGGAGGGCTTCGAGAAGCTCCTGTCGAAGAAGGGCATCGCCAACGACACGCTGGTGGTCCTCTACGGCGGCAACAACAACTGGTTCGCGTCGTACGCCTACTGGTACTTCAAGCTCTACGGCCACGAGAACGTCAAGCTCCTCGACGGCGGCCGCAAGAAGTGGGAGCTGGACGCCCGCGAGCTGGTCGCCGGCGACGAGGTCCCGCAGCGCCCGACCACCGACTACAAGGCCAAGCCGCAGAACACCGCGATCCGCGCCTTCCGCGACGACGTGGTCGCCGCCATCGGCGCGCAGAACCTGGTCGACGTCCGCTCGCCCGACGAGTTCTCCGGCAAGCTGCTCGCCCCGGCGCACCTGCCGCAGGAGCAGTCGCAGCGTCCGGGTCACGTCCCGTCCGCCCGCAACATCCCGTGGTCGAAGAACGCCAACGACGACGGCACCTTCAAGTCGGACGACGAGCTGAAGCAGCTCTACACCGACGAGCAGGTCGACCTGGCGAAGGACACCATCGCCTACTGCCGCATCGGTGAGCGCTCGGCCCTGACCTGGTTCGTCCTGCACGAGCTGCTCGGCGTGGAGAACGTCAAGAACTACGACGGCTCCTGGACCGAGTACGGCTCCCTCGTCGGCGTGCCGATCGAGCTCGGCGCCAACAAGTAAGTCCGCCCCCCAACCCTCAGGAGTACGACATGTGCGGAGCGAAGGCCGGCGGCCCCGACGCCTCGACGATCAAGCCCGGTGAGACCACCATCCAGGGTCACGTGACCCGTGACGGCGAGCCGGTGACGGGCTACGTCCGTCTGCTGGACGCCACCGGCGAGTTCACGGCGGAGGTCCCGACGTCCGCGACGGGCCAGTTCCGCTTCTACGCGGCCGAGGGCACCTGGACCGTACGGGCGCTCGTCCCCGGCGGCACCGCCGACCGCACGGTCGTCGCCCAGCAGGGCGGTCTTGCGGAGGTCGCGATCGCCGTCTGACGGCACCCGCGCCACGCGACGGCCGAGGGGCCGCACCCACCGGGTTGGACGCCTGGGGTGCGGCCCTTCGGCATGTCCGGATCCGGCGTCCGGATCTACCCTTGAGGCATGTACGCGCGGCGGCGGCACGTCTACTTCGCCATGATGGGGACCTGCATCGCGCTCTTCGTCCTGGCGTGGGGAGTCGTGCGCCTGTGGTCCGTGCCGGCCGCGGTGGCCATGTGCGTGGTCGCCATGGTCATCCCCCCGCTGGCCGCGATGGTCGCCAACCGGCGCGGCCCGGACGACCGCTGGTGGGACGACCCGTCGGGCGACCCCAAGTCCGACGAGTGGTGGGACGAGCTGGACGGGAAGAAACCGCCGCGCTAGATCCGGCCCGGGAACCACGACGGCCCGGCAATGATGGCGGGCATGTCTCCGACGAAGCCGTCCACCGTCGTGCCGGACGCGCACGACGCCCACGAACTCGCCGGCTTCCACCTGCGCGCTTCCACCTGCGGCTGCTGGGCTACGAGGTGCGTGCCGAGGAACCGCACTGGGTGCTCATCGGCCCGCCGCCCGGCACCGGGGGCACCTCGCCGGCCTTCGAGACGGAGCCCGCGTACGTGCCGCCCGTCTGGCCGGGCCGGAACCCGGGCGACCAGCAGATGATGCTGCACCTCGACATCGAGGTCGACGACCTGGCGGCGGAGACCGCGCGCGCCGTGGCCGAGGGCGCGCGGCTCGCCGAGTACCAGCCCCAGGACGACGTACGGGTGCTGCTCGACCCGTCGGGACACCCCTTCTGCCTGTGGACGCAGGCCGCCATGGCCGAATCGTGATCAAGGCCGCCACAACCCCGGAGCCGCGTCGCAGGTCTCCTGTGCGCACGCTTGATCGAATTTCTGCGCGACGTTCCGTGGGGGGACGAGTTGGCACCAGAAGTGGGAGCTGAGGAAGCGACGGCACCCGGGGGAGGGGGCGGGGCGTCACCTGACGTGAGGACTGAGCAGGCCGCACGGCGTCGGTCCCGACGCGGACGCACCACATTGCTCATTTCCACCGCCGCCGCGCTGGGGCTGGTGGCCGGAACGTGCGGCGGTTACCTCGTACAGGCGGACCGCTCTCCGACGAAGCTGCCCTCACTGGCTCAGCCGCTGTCATCACCGGCCGCCGGCCAGACGTCGAAGCCGCTTCCGGCCGCTCAGGACCGTCGCGCGCGCACCAACGGCGACCTGCGCAAGCTTCTCGTGAAGAAGCCGCGGGGGGCGCGCGAGGCCGAGTGGGTCGCGGGCGCCGACGGTTGGATGGACCTCGCGAGCTACGCCGAGAAGTACGAGCAGACGGGCAAGAAGTTCTCGCAGTACATCCACGACGAGTTCCGTCGCGCGGCGGTCGCGAGCTGGACCGTCGACGGCTCGTACACCGTCGAGGTCTATCTGGTCCAGTTCCATCAGGAGGAGGCCCTGGCGGCGGTCGAGGCCAGCGACACCGGCCGCCACTGGGCGTCGTGGATGGCGGACGCGGACATCTCGGCGATTCCCGGGACCGGCGACGGCGAGACGTTCGTCCACAACCAGCCGAAGCCGGGAAGAGCCCACGGGCGCCAGGCGTATGTCGCCGAGGCCTACGCCTGGCGGGGCGACATCGAGATGGAAATCCTGATCACCGGCTCCGAGCGCATCAGCAAGAAGCTGATCGCGGATCTGGCGAAGCGGCAGATGGAGCGGCTGTGACCGAGAACGAACAGACCGCGCCGGGCGCGCGGGCGACGCGCCGGAGGTGGGTCGCTCCCGTCGCGGTCGCGGTGGTGCTGGTCGCCGCGGTCGGCGGAGCCGCCGGGTATACGGCCCACATCGTCAAGGAGGCCGACCGGACCGCAGGCGCACCCGTCTGGACGGCGCCCCGTGCCGCGACGGACGACGAGACGACGACGCCGGCGACCGGATTGTCCGCGGCCCTGGTGCCGTACCGGCCGGACGGGTGGACGCGGGGACCGGACCTCGGAGAATTCGGGGCCGACGTCGAACTGAGCGGCGCTCATGCGGCTGCCCTGACCAAGGAGTCGCTGAACGACCTGCCCCGCTCCCAACGCAGAGCGCTGGAGAAGGAGATCGACCGTCGGCACATCTCGGGCGTGGCCATGCGCAGTTACGCCACGACAGGGGGCTTCCACAACGGTGAGCACACCGGTGCGGCCACGGTGGCCGTCGTGCTGACGCGGATGAATCAGGACGCGGCCCGTTCCGGCGCGGTCGGTCAGAACGAGTTCTTCGAGGCACTGGACGGCCTCGAGGCGGGCCCGGCCGTCAAGGGCCACAAGAGCGCCCGTTGCTACCGCCTGCCGGGCGAATCGGACGAGGAACTGGACATCATGTTCTGCAGCGCCCACCAGGCAGACGTCCTGGTCTCCGCCGTCGCCGAGGGAGTGCCGCCCTTCGGTGCCAAGGGCGTCGCCGCGCTCCTGGCGGAGCAGCTCGACCGCATCGGCGGGACCGGGGAGGCGGTGTGACCGAGAAGACCGAGGACACGGAGCGGGCCGAGCAGCTACTCCCGCCGGCCCTGCCGCCCGACGATGCGCTGCCGGGCGGGGAGCCCACGGCCGTCGAGGTCCCACCCGAGGTGCGGAAGGACCGTCGGGTCCTGCGGGGCGTGCTGCGCTGGACCGCGGCCGTCGCCGTCTTCGCCGCCGTCGGATCGGCCGCGGCGTACGGCGTGACGCGCATGGAGCGGACGGACGTACCGGGCCTGGCGACCCGGACGGACGGGCGCTGGACGTACCCCGAGGTGACGATGCCGGCGCTGCCGTCGGGCAGTCCCCGGCCCTTCGCTCAGGCCAATCCGGCCGGCGCCCACTACGCGGATCTGCGGGAACTCGTGCTGCCCGCGCCCGAGGGCGCCCAGCCGGACGAGGCTCTGAGGGGCAAGGACGGCTGGCTGGCGACGGACCGGTTCCTCAAGGAGTACCGGGACGCGTCCGAGCACGGCGAGCTGCGGCAGCTGTTCGTCGATTTCGGGCTGCGGCACATCGCCGCTCGCGGCTGGACCACGTCCGACGGGACGCACACCCGGATCTACCTGCTGCAATTCGACACCGCGGCTGTCGCGGACGATCTACGCAACCGCCACCTCGTGTCGTACAGCGAGCCTGCTTACGCCGTGCGCGGCACGGACCGGAGCGTGCCCGACGAGGACTTCCCGATGGAGGCCCTGAGCGACGACCTGGTCCCCTCGGTCTACGTCGAGCCCGAGCCCTACGGCGCCGAGCAGGTGCGGCAGGCCTACCTCGGCGCCGGGGACGTGCTGGCCGTCGTCCTGCAGAGCCGCAAGGGCGAGGCCGCGGCCGTGCCCTTCCAGCAGACGGTCGCCCTGCAGAGCGGACTCCTCGGCTGATCCGCGGCGGGGCGGGGGCCTCGTCGACGACGCGGACCGCTCAGTAGACGAGCGCCTGCGTGTCGTCGGCGAGGGCCTCCTGCACGAAGACCTGCGCGCCCGCGATCCGCACGCCCTCGATGACGTCCTTCTCGGTGAGGTCGCGGCGGGCCGCGCACTGGGTGCACAGCGTCACCCGGCCGCCCGCCAGCAGCGAGTCGAGCAGGTCGGGCAGCGGCGCGGCGTGCGGCAGCTCGAACTCCGCGGCCCGGCCCGGCACCGCGAACCACGCGGACTCGCCGGTCAGCCACAGCGAGACGTCGACCCCACTGGCCACGGCCACCGCCGCCACCGTGAACGCCTGAGAACACCGCTCGGGCGCGTCCGCCCCCGCCGTCACCTTGATCACGAGCTTCTTCGCCATGCCGGGAAGCGTAGCCCTCCTCGGCGGCGTCAGAGAGCGACGGTGATCGTCACCAGGAGCGTCGCGACGCTGAGCACGGTGAGCAGGCCGCTGACGGTGGCGCCGTCCAGCCTGACGCACCGCCGGGGCCGGACCACACGCCTCGGCACGGGCCTGGGCGGGTGGGCCTGATGGAACGGGGGCGTCGCGAAGCCGGGTGAGAGGGGAGCCCGGTCCCGTCGCGGCGCGAGCCGCTGGGCCCGCTTGCACTCCTCGTAGGGCAGTCCGCCGTCGTACGTCATGCCTCGTGCTCCTTGCGCTGGTGCTGGCGCAGCAGGACGTTCGCGTCCGTCACCGCGCTGTGGTCGTGTGCCGCCCTCGCGTCCTCCCGCCGGTCGGCCAGCCAGGCGCAGGCCGCGCAGCCGACGACCGGCGTGGGGGCCCGGCTCAGGTCGCCCGGGTCCGGGGGCGCGGCGAGTGCCCGTGCGTTGGCCGTGCGGACGCCCGCGCCGAGCCGTTCACGGTCGGTCGCCGGGCGCAGACCGGCCGGCTCCGCCTCCCACTCCCGGCCGCCGCCGACGGGGCGGAGCAGCGCACGGGGACCGGCGAGGCCCTGGTACTCGCCGACCTTGGCGGTGGCGGGGTCGTAGAGGACGGCGCCGGGGTCGAAGGTGGCCGGTTCTGTTCTCACGGGTTCGCTCCCTTATGCCAACATCTATACGTAATGCGACAGTTGCCCTACTCTGCGTAGTGCTGGGCAGTACGAGCATGACCCACACCGGGGGTCGCCGAGCCCGGAACGGCCGCTAGTGCCACAAAGGGCGCTCCAAGTTCCACAAATTCCACAGCCGGGAGGGGTGCGGTGCCGCAGCGGAGGGCGATCACGGGTCGCAGTCAGGAGCCGAGGGCGCGGTTCGCGGAGGAGCTGCGGCTGCTCCGCCACGGGCGGGGCATGTCCCTGCGGGGCGTGGCGGAGGCGGTGGGGTGGGACGCGTCCCAGTTCGGAAAGATGGAGAACGGCCACACGCTGGGCGGCCCGGAGATCGTCGAGGCGCTCGACCAGTACTACGGCACGGGCGGGATGCTGCTCACGCTGTGGGAGCTGGCGGTGGCCGATCCGACGCAGTTCAAGGAGCGGTATCGGCGGTACATGGTTTTGGAGGCCGAGGCGGTGAGTATGTGGCAGTACTCGCCGAGCATCGTGCCGGGTCTGCTCCAGACGCCGGGGTACGCGGCGGAGCTGCTGAGCCAAGGCGGACTGGCGGGCGTCGAGCTGGAGAAGCAGGTGCTGGCACGCATGGGACGCCGTGAGCCGCTGCTGGCCGAGGGAGGGCCGCAGTTCCGGGCGCTGCTTTCGGAGACGGTGCTGCGTAGCACGCTGCGAAGTCCGGCCGAGTGGCGTGCGCAATTGGGCCATCTCCTGGCGATGGGCGAGCGCGCGAACATCAGCATTCAGGTGGTCCCCTGTGCGGCGGGGTTGCACGCCCTGACCAATACCGACGCCATGTTCTTGCACCGTTCGGGCCGGATCGTCGCCTGGGTGGAGACGGGCTACTCGGGCGAACTGGTCCAGGAAACAACGGCGGTCGACCAGTTGCAGCTCCGATACGATCGGGTGCGCGATACGGCCCTGTCTCCGGCCGAGTCGCGGGAGTTCATCGAGCGGATGCTGGAGGAAGCGCCATGCGAGCCATCGACCTGAGCGCGATCACTTGGTGCAGGAGCAGCTACAGCAACCAGGACGGCGGCAACTGCGTCGAGGTCGCCCACGGCATCCCCTCCCTCGTCCCCGTCCGGGACAGCAAGGCCCCCACCCTCGGTGCGCTGCTCTTCACCGCGCCCGCGTGGGTCGCCTTCGTGGGTGGAGTCCGACGGGAAGAGCCGGGAGGGGCCGCGTAAGCTGGGCCCCGGCCCTGTCGTATGCCCCCCCGCTCAAGGAGCACCCCGTGGAGATCTTCTTCGAAGCCCTGCTGGTCCTGGTCTGCGTCGGCGTTCTCGCCTTCGCCGGTCTGACCGTGAAGAAGCTGTACCAGGGCCAGCGCTGATCACCGACGCCAGGAAGTACCGCTCATGATCGAGATCCCGTCCGACCTCCACAAGGACCTCGTCCCGCTCGTCTTCCTGCTCGGCGACTGGGCCGGCGCGGGTGTGCACGACTTCCCGGGCGACGAGAAGTGCAACTTCGGGCAGGAGGTCTCCTTCACCCACGACGGCCGGGACTTCCTGGAGTACCGCTCCCACACCTGGGTGCTCGACCAGGACGGCAACAAGGTCCGCCCGCTGGAGTCCGAGTACGGCTTCTGGCGCATCGACGCGAACCGCAGGGTCGAGGCCACGATGACCCGCGACGACGGTGTCATCGAGATCTGGTACGGCGAGCTGGCCGACCAGAAGCCGCAGATCGACCTGGTCACCGACGCGGTGGCCCGCACCGCCGCCTCCCGGCCCTACACCGGCGGCAAGCGGCTGTACGGCTACGTCAAGAGCGACCTGATGTGGGTCGGCGAGAAGCAGACCCCCGAGGTCGAGCTGCGCCCCTACATGTCGGCGCACCTGAAGAAGGTCGTCACCCCGGAGGACGTCGAGCGCTGGGCCAAGGCCCTGCCGGACGACATGCCGGACGACGGGATCGCTTTCTTCAAGTAGTCCTAGACTCATGGGTGTGGTGAGCACCGACTGGAAGAGCGACCTGAGACAGCGCGGCTACCGGCTGACCCCGCAGCGGCAGCTGGTGCTCGAAGCCGTGGACACCCTCGAACACGCGACACCCGACGACATCCTCGGCCAGGTGCGGAAGACGGCGTCGGGTATCAACATCTCCACCGTCTACCGCACGCTGGAGCTGCTGGAGGAGCTGGGGCTGGTCAGCCACGCCCACCTCGGGCACGGCGCGCCGACGTACCACCTCGCCGACCGGCACCACCACATCCACCTGGTCTGCCGGGACTGCACCGAGGTGATCGAGGCCGACGTCTCGGTCGCCGCCGACTTCACCGCGAAGCTCCGCGAGGAGTTCGGCTTCGACACCGACATGAAGCACTTCGCGATCTTCGGCCGGTGCCGCGACTGCTCCCTGAAGGGTTCAACTACCGAGTCGTAGGCTAGGCGTATGAAGAGCCCCCTGCTGTCCCTGCCCGGCGCGGTCCCCGCCGAGGGCGTGGACGAAGGCGTCGCCGCCCATTACGGCGACCTGTTCCGGGAGCAGCGTGCCCTCGCCGACGGCACCGGCTTCGTCGACCTCTCCCACCGCGGTGTCCTCACCGTCACGGGCGACGACCGGCTGGCCTGGCTGCACCTGCTGCTCACCCAGCACGTCAGCGACCTGCCGGCCGGCGAGGCCACCGAAGCGCTGATCCTCTCCGCGAACGGCCACATCGAGCACGCCCTGTACCTCGTCGACGACGGAACGACCACCTGGGCCCACGTGGAACCCGGCAGCCAGGAGGCGCTGATCGCCTACCTGGAGTCGATGAAGTTCTTCTACCGGGTCGAGGTCGCCGACCGCACCGCCGACACCGCGGTCGTGCACCTGCCCGCCGGCTCCATCGCCGAGGTCCCCGCGGGCGTCGCCGTCCGCGAGACGCCGTACGGCCGTGATCTCTTCCTGCCGAGGGAGCGGCTGGAGGCGTTCGCCGACGGGGCCGGTCCCGCGGCCGGGATCCTCGCCCACGAGGCGCTGCGGGTCGAGCAGCACCGGCCCCGGCTGGGTTTCGAGACCGACCACCGGACCATCCCGCACGAGCTGGGCTGGATCGGCACGGCGGTGCACCTCCAGAAGGGCTGCTACCGGGGCCAGGAGACCGTCGCCCGGGTGCAGAACCTCGGCAAGCCGCCGCGCCGCCTGGTCTTCCTGCACCTGGACGGCAGCGAGGTGCACCTGCCGCCGGCCGGGGCGGAGATCCGGCTCGCGGACGACGGGCCCGAGGGCCGCAAGATCGGCTTCGTCACCACGTCCGTACGCCACCACGAACTGGGCCCGGTCGCCCTCGCCCTGGTGAAGCGGAACGTGCCGGTGGACGCCCGGCTGACGGCCGAGGGCACGGCCGCCGCCCAGGAGACGGTCGTGGAACCCTGAGCCTTCGCGCTCAGACCTCCACCAGGACCGTGAACGGGCCGTCGTTCGTCAGCGACACCCGCATCTGCGCGCCGAACCGGCCCGTCGCCACGGTCGCGCCCAGCGAGCGCAGCTGTGCGACGACCTCGTCGACGAGCGGTTCGGCGACGTCGCCGGGCGCCGCCGCGTTCCAGGTGGGGCGGCGTCCCTTGCGGGCGTCGCCGTAAAGGGTGAACTGGCTGATCACCAGGAGCGGTGCGCCGAGGTCGCTGCACGACTTCTCGTCGTGCAGGATCCGCACCGACCAGAGCTTGCGGGCCAGCTGGGCCGCCTTCTCCTTGGTGTCCTCGTGGGTGACGCCGACCAGGACGCACAGCCCCGCGCCGTCGATCGCCCCCACGGTCTCGCCGTCCACGACGACACTCGCGCCGTCCACCCTCTGCACCACTGCACGCATCCCGCCATGATGCCGTGCGCCCCCGGGGCCGGGACGGGCGGGCCCGTACGGGGTCTTTTTTTGCCACCTACCCCCCCATCTGGGGCCGATCATGGGCACTCGGTCACATAGCGGCCATCCGGGGTGGCACGATGCTTCCCAGACGCCGGGCGAGGGGACGGTAGGGCACATGAGCACACCGAGTACGGGACGGTCCCTGGGGACAGTCGCGTTCACATGTCCGGGTGGCCTGGAGGCGCCCCGGCCGCCCGTGCAGCGCACGGACAGCCCGGAGCTGCCGGCCGAGCACCCGGAGCGCGACCTGACCGCGCTGAGCCTGCCGGAGCTGCGCACGCTCCGCCGGGACGCACAGCGCGAGGAGGCGGACCTCAGCTATGTACGCCGGCTGCTGCAGGGGCGTATCGACATCCTCCGCGCCGAGCTGGCGGGGAGGGGGCCGGCGGCCGTGGTGACCACCGCGGTGACCGGTTCCGTGGTGGAGCGGCTGTCGGAGATCCTGGCCGACGCCCCGGCGCGGCACCGCTCCTCCGCCCGGCACGTGACGCTGGGCACCCCGCGGAGCGAGGAGTGCAGCCGGCTGGCCGCGGAGATGCTGGGCGAGGTGGAACTGTCGGACCTGACGGCCCGCACCGACACCGAGCTGACCAACGGGATGGGCCGGCTCGTGCGCTACGAGCAGCGGGTCTCCCGGGACCGGCAGCGGCTGCAGCGCACGGCGGACGGCTGCAGCGCGGAGATCGCACGCCGGTACCGTGAGGGGGAAGCACAAGTCGACGACCTGCTCGTGTGACGCGGGGGGCGGCCATCCGCGCCGCCCGCCGGTCCGGTGATCCCGGGCCGTCGCCGCGGCGGGTCACCCGTCCGGAAGGCCACCGCCGATGCCCGCGTCCCAGCCGTCGCAACCGTCCCAGCCCGCCCCCACCTCCGCCCTCTCGCCCGTCGTGCCGCCCGTCCTCGCCGAGGTCGTCCGGTCCGGCTTCGTCGAGGGGCGGCACCGGGGCAGTCTGGTCGTCCTGGGCGCCGACGGGGCCGTGGAGCTGGCCCTCGGCGAGGTGACGGCGCCGGTCTTCCCGCGCTCCGCCAACAAGCCGATGCAGGCGGCGGGCGTGCTGCGGGCCGGTCTCGACCTCGCGGAGGAGCGGCTGGCGCTGGCCTCCGCGAGCCACTCCGGAGAACCGTTTCACCGCGACCTGGTCCGCAAGATGCTCGCCGAGTACGGCCTCGACCCGGCCCAGCTCCAGTGCCCGCCCGACCTGCCGCTGGACGCCGAGGAGCGGGACACCTACCTCGCCTCGGGCGCGGTGCCCGACCGGGTCACCATGAACTGCTCCGGCAAGCACACCGCGATGCTCGCGGTCTGCGCGCAGCGCGGCTGGCCCCTGGAGACCTACCTCGACCCCGAGCACCCGCTCCAGCGCACCATCCACAGGGTTGTGGAGGACGCGGCGGGCGAGCCGGTCGCCGCCGTCGGCACGGACGGGTGCGGGGCGCCGCTGATGGCGATCAGCCTGGTGGGTCTCGCCCGCGCCTTCCGCTCCTTCGTGGGCGCCGAGCCCGGAACGGCCGAGCGCCGGGTCGCCGACGCGATGCGCGCCCACCCCGAGTACGTCGCCGGCACCCGCCGCGCCGACACCTGGCTGATGCGGGAGGTGCCCGGCAGCCTCTCCAAGATGGGCGCCGAGGCCGTCCAGGCGGTGGCCCTGCCGGGCGGCCGCTCCCTCGCCTTCAAGGTCGAGGACGGCGCGACGCGGGCCCTGGGCCCGGTCCTGGCCCGCGCGCTGGCGCTGCTGGGCGTGGAGGGGGACGTGGTCGACCGCATCGGCCGTACGCCGCTGCTGGGCGGCGGACGCGAGGTGGGGGAGATCCGGGCGGCCTTCTGATGACCTCACCGGCCGCCCCCACCGACCGTAAATCCGCGCGACGCCGGGGCGGTGGCCGACCTACGGTGAGCCCATGACCCGCCGCACCGACATAGACGTACGTCCCATCACCGAGGCCGACTTCACCGACTGGAACCGCGCCCTGAACACCGGTTTCCTGATGCCGCCCGCGGTGGCGGCGGCGCAGGTGGAGGCCCGTCGCGAGCTGTTCGTGCCGGGCCGGTCGCTCGGTGCCTTCGACGAGGGGCGCTGTGTGGCGACCTTCCGGTCCTTCCGCCAGGAGATCACCGCCGTCGGGGGCGCCCTCGTCCAGGCCGACGCGGTCTCCAACGTCACGGTCACCGCGACCCACCGGCGCCGGGGTCTCCTGACCCGCATGATGGCGCAGGACCTGGCGGCGGCGAAGGAGCGCGGGGACGTCGTCGCCACACTGATCGCGGCCGAGTACCCGATCTACGGCCGGTACGGCTTCGGACCCGCCACCACCATGACCGAGTGGGCGGTCGACGTGCCGCGGGCCGGTCTCGACCCGCGCTGGGCGGGCCCGGCGGACGGCGGGCGGATCGACCTGGTGGACGGCGAGGACGTGCGCAAGCTCGGTCCCGGGCTGCACGACCGGGTGCGCCGGTCCCAGCCGGGCGCCGTCAGCCGGCCCGAGCTGTGGTGGCGGACGCGGACCGGTGTCGTCAGCACGGACGGCGCCCCGTGGACCGAGCCCTTCTACGCCGTGTACCGCGCGGCGGACGGCGAGGTCGAGGGCATGGTCTCGTACCGGGCCGACGACCACTGGGGCGACGCCAAGCAGCCGATGGAGACGGCGACCGTCGACTGGCTGCTGGCCGCGACGCCCGCCGCCGAGCGCGCGCTGTGGCACTACCTGTGCTCGATCGACTGGATCACGACGGTGAAGAGCGGCTGGCGGGCCCCCGACGACCTGCTCCCGGACCTCCTGCCGGACCCGCGCGCGGCGAGGGTCGTCACGCAGGCGGACTGGCTGTGGGTGCGGATCCTGGACGTCGTGCGGGCGCTGGAGGCGCGGACGTACGAAGGGCGCGGGTCGGTGGTGCTGGAGACCGTGGACCGGGGAGGGCTGACCGGCGGGCGGTGGCGGCTGGAGGCCGGGCCGGACGGGGCGTCCTGCGCGCCGACCACCGAGAGCGCCCATCTCGTGCTCGACGTGGGCGAGCTGGGGGCGCTGTGGCTGGGCGACGAGTCGGCGGTGCGGCTGGCGGCGCTCGGCCGGGTGCGGGAAGAACGAGCGGGCGCCGCCCGTGTGGTCGACGCCCTGCTGCGTACCTCCAGGCGGCCTTGGTGCCCGGACGTGTTCTGAGGGGCTCTCCCTTCTGCCGGTGACGGTGGACGTGCGCATCCGTAGCGCGTGCTCTTCGGTTGTGGTTGTTGTGCCGCTGTTCGGTTGTGGTTGTTGTTCCGTGGTGCCTTGGTGCCGACTGACTGTCCGGGCTCCCGGCTCCCCTCCGGAAGGGGGCCCGGACAGCAGTACGTCGGTATCAGCCGGACTGGGCGAGCAGCATCACGAGGATCACCGCGCCCACACCGCCGATCATGGTGTTCTTCGCCTTGATGCCGATGGACAGCGCGACGAACGCGATGATGCCCATCGGCCCGTACTTCCATTGCACGAGCTGCTCGAAGCCGATGGCCAGAGCGGCGACGACGATCGCGATGAGCGGCATGGTGGACCCCCTGTTCACCGTGGTGGCCAACCCCCGTAAGGTCCGACCACGTTGCTCAAGTTGGCTGCCAACTTCACTGTACTTATCTCCGCTTGGACGCGTCTCATAACCACCTTTCCGTGAACTGCCTAAAGATGGCGAGAAGTTGTAGTGTTTGGTCGTGGAGCGGGAACATGCCTCCGTCAATGGGCGGAAGAGACCGCAGCGGCCACAGACGACACATCGCGAGGTGGCCGACGAGCTGCGCGCCCGGATCAGGTCCGGTCGGCTGCGGCCGGGCCAGCGCATGCCCACCCAGGCCCAGTTGGCCGACGAGTTCGGCGTGGAGCGCGGCGTCGTACGCCAGGCACTGCGCGTCCTCCAGTCGGAACGTCTGCTCACCAACGTGTCCAAGGGGAGCCCCGCGACCGTCGCGCCCGACCTCCACGGTGCTCCGACCGGCCCTCCGGCGCCGCCGATGCCCACCACCGTCGCCCTCGCGCCCCGGATCGCGGCGGCCTTCGCCGCCCCGCACGTGGAGATCGACGCCCTGTGCCTGACCTCCGTCTCCCTGACCCTCGCCCTCGGTGAATCGCTGCGCCAGATCCACGCGGGGCGACTGAAACCGGCCAAGGTCGACGTCCGCGTCCTGCTGCCGAGCCGCGACATCGACCTGGCCTTCCCGGTGCCGGTGGGCGGCGGCAGGGCCGGCGGCCCGGTGCACGAGCGGTGGCTGGCCATGCGCAACGCCCAGGGCCAGGTGCTCCAGCACAACCTGCTGAGCCTCAGGGCCACGCACGGCATCGACGTGCGGGTCTCCTTCCGCGCGCTGCCCTTCACCCCGCCGGTGAAGCTCTACCTGCTCAACGGCGAGGAGGCGCTCTTCGCGTACTACACGCTCAGCCGGCGCGAGCAGGAGATCGGTCACGAGCAGCTGGAGATGTACGACGCGGAGGGTGTCCGCTCGACGCTGTTCGCCTTCGACCAGCGCGGTGGCCTGCGCGACGGTGTGTTCGTGAAGCAGTCCCGGCTGTGGTTCGACGCGCTGTGGGGGACGATCAGCTCGGAGCTGACGCTCACGGGCTGACCGCCCCCCGGTCACAGCGCGGGACCCGCGACCAGGAGGGCCAGCAGGACCGCGCCGGCGGAGCTGACGGACGGGCTCTTGGCCTTGATGCCAATGGTGAGCATGAGCAGTCCGACGATCCCGGTGGCGCCGTACCGCCACTGGACGAACTGCTCGAAGCTGATGACGAAGACCGTGGAGACCAGGGCGAGGACAGGCATGGTGTTTCTCCCCCCTTCGGGAAGTCCGGCACGTTCTGGAAGTCAAACTTCCGCCAACTAGGGTAAGTTGGCAACCAACTCTGACTATGTTGTCCCCACTTGGCGACTACCTATAAACAAGTTTCAAACAACTCCCCGTAGGTAGGTCGGAGTTGTAGCGTTTGGTCGTGACTCAGGAGAACGTGTCCGTGAACGGCAGCAGAAGACTCTCGGCCCAGGAGATCGCCGACGTCCTGCGGGAGCGGATCCGCGGGGGAGACCTCAAGGCGGGCGACCGCCTGCCCACCCAGGCCGAGCTGGCCGACGAGTTCGGTGTGGAGCGCGGCACGGTGCGCCAGGCCCTGCGCGCCCTCCAGGAGGACGGTCTCCTCACCAACGTCAGCAAGGGCAGCCCGCCGCGCATCGCCGAACCCGCCACCTCCCGGGGCGAGCCCCAGCCGACGATGGTCTCGCTCGGGCCGCGGCTGGCGGCGGCGTTCGCGGCACCGCGCGTGCGCGTCGACGTCGTGTGCCACACCTCGGAGACGCTGATGCTGGCCCTCAGCGAGCCGCTCCGCCTGATCCACGAGGGCCGCATCCGGCCCGAGGCCATCGACTTCCGCGTCCTGATGCCCTCGCGCGACATCGAGCTGGCCTTCCCCGTCCTGGTGGAGGACGAGGAGGACGACCCGGTCCACCAGCGCTGGCTCCAGATGCGCAACGCCCAGGCCCGGGTGCTCCAGCACAACCTGCACGCCGTGCGCTCCACCCACCGCGTCGACGTGCACATCGCCTTCCGCGCCCTGCCGTTCACCCCGCCGATGAAGCTCTACCTGCTCAACGGCGAGGAGGCGCTCCTCGGCTACTACATGCTGACCCGGCGCGAGGAGGAGTACGAGAGCCGGACGCTGGAGATGTACGACGCCCTCGGCTCCCAGTCGCTGCTCTTCTCCTTCCTGAAGCGGGCGGGTCATCGGGACGCCGTGTTCGTGGAGGAATCACAGAAGTGGTTCGACGCCCTCTGGGAAACCATCACCACTGACATGACACTCTCCTAGTGACTCCTGATACGGACCAGACGGACCAGACGGATCAGATGGACCGGGCGGACCGGGCGGACCAGGCGGGCCCCGCGGAACCGGTGACCGAGGGGACCGGCGGCCTGGGGGACCTGGTCGGGGGTGCCCGCGTCGTCCTGTGGGACTTCGACGGACCCATCTGCAGGCTGTTCGCGGGCTACTCCGCCGACCGGGTGGCGGGCGAACTGGTGGACTGGCTGGAACGGCTGGGCCTCAAGGGGATGCTGACCCAGGAGGAGCAGGTCCACCCCGACCCGCACGTCCTGCTGGGCGCGGTCAACCGCCGGCGCCACGACAGCGACCTGGTCGCCGACTTCGAGGAGCGGCTGACCCGGGAGGAGCTGCGCGCCGTACCCACCGCGTGGCCGACCGCGTACGCGGACCCGCTGATCCGCACCTGGTCGGCGCTCGGGGTCGGGCTGGCGGTGACGACCAACAACTCCCCCCGCGTGGTGGGCGAGTACCTCGCCACGCGCGGTCTGCTGGACTGCTTCGCCCCGCACATCTACGGCCGCACCCAGGATCTGCACCTGCTCAAGCCCGACCCCTACTGCCTCAACCGCGCCCTCAGCGCCATGGGGGTGGCCCCCGCGCAGGCGCTGATGGTCGGCGACACCACCTCCGACCTCACGGCCGCCCAACGGGCCGGGGTGCCGTTCCTGGGCTACGCGCGCAACGAGGAGAAGGCGAAGGCCCTCAGGCAGGCGGGCGCGGAGACGGTCGTCGACTCCCTGCAGCCGGTCCTGCGGCTGCTGTGGAAGGACGCGGCGGGGCGGGTGCACGCGTGAGACGCAGTCGCTGCGGTCGCCGGCCACGGACACCTCCTGCGTCAACTGGGCTTCTTGGCTGCTTAATTGGACGGTTTCTCTCCCCAGGTTGGTCCCCTTGTTGGCTGATCGACTAACGGAAACCGGCGATTAATCAGTCCAACTGGCCGAAGGTTGACTGCCTGTTGTCTCCTTCGCGGACCGATGTGACGGAAAGCGGTTTGCGTGTCGGTGCCCGGCGGTACGGTCGCTGCATGAGCGCGGAACGCGGTGAGGGAGGCGGCAAGGAGTTCGAGCGCGTCCTGGAGGCGCTGCGCGAGCAACTGGCCGACGGCACCTACGGACTGCACGCGACCCTCCCCGCCCAGCGTGAGCTGGCCGGTGAGTTCGGCGTCTCGCGCGACACCGTGCAGCGGGTGCTCGGCGAGCTGAAGGCGGAGGGCTGGGTCGAGTCCCGGCAGGGCAGCGGGACCCGGGTGATCAAGCTCCCCATCCACGCGGCGGTCCGCCCGAAGGCGGAGCCGGCACCGGTACGGGTCTCGCTCGGTCCGTTCGTCGCACGCGCCTTCGACCGGCCGGACGTGCGGCTCGACGTGTTCACCCTGACCTCGGAGAGCCTGGACGCGCACATCCGGCTCCAGGCGGAGCGGATCCGGACGGGGGAGATCGAGCCCGACGGCATCACCCTGCGCATGCTGCTGCCCTCGGAGGGGCTGGAGCTGCCGTATCCGCGCCCCAGGACGGCCCCGGACGCCACCGGTCGCGAGGACTCCGCTCAGCGGCTGCGGGAGCGCTTGCAGCACCGCCTTCGCGGCATCACCGAGCGCCACACGGCTTCGCTGCTCGCGGCCCTGCACGACCTGAGGACCGAAGGGCTGGTGCCGTCCGTGGACGTGGAGGTCCGGCACGTGCCGCTGGTGCCCGCCTTCAAGCTCTACCTGCGCCCGGAGGCGGAGGCCCTCCACGGGCCGTACCAGGTCGTGGAGAGGACGATCCTGCTGGACGACGGCACCGAGGTCGAGGCACTGGACGTCCTGGGCCTGGGCTCGGTGCTGACCCGGCACGTGCACGACGAGGGGGACGCGGGCTCGGCGGGCTCGCTGTTCGTGCAGAGCATGCAGGCCTGGTTCGACTCGTGCTGGGAACTGCTGGCCGACCCGGTCTGACCGGCGGACTGTCCATTGGGAGCAGTGGTTCGCCCGTTCCGGTCACCCGGGTTGCCCCTGGGGGTCCCGAATACTGGAGTACTCACAGCGGACCGTGGGACGTGGCTGTACTGTGTGGCCACTTTCTTCGTCGCAGCGAAGATCTGGCGCGTGGCACGTCCCTCCTGGAGCACTCTGTGAGTCGTCCCTCCCCGCTTGGCAATCCGGCGCTGGAGCGGGCGGCGGACGACGCGTTCGACCGGTTCCTGGCCTCGGCGACGGCGCTCGGGAAGTTCGGCCGGGGGCACCACAACCTGAACTACATGGTGCGGCCGCTGACCGACGGGGACTCCAGGCTGGTCGCCGCCGAGCGCGGCGCGCGGGTCACCGTACGCAAGCGCATCCCCTCGGCGCTGCCGGTGGTGATCCGCACCTGGCAGGACGAGGCCGACCTGCTCAACCGGATCTGGGGGGTGCTGCACAACGTTCCGCGCTGCCTGGCCAAGCACCGCGACGTCGTCGTCCTCAGCTATGTCGAGGGCGTGCCCCTGTCGAGCATCTGCCCCAACGACACGCCGGTCGACTACGACCTGATCGTCGCGCTGGCCGGGCTGCTGGCGGACATGACGCAGGTGCGCCGGCAGCACCTGCCGCCGCTGCCCGCGTACTGGCCGCGGTCGAGCCGGGACGGCGGGGCCTTCCTGAGGGCGCTGGCGTTCGCGGCGGACGAGCAGATCAGGCGGCGCAACCGGGCCGACTTCGGGGGCCTGTTCGCCATGCTGGGCATTCCGGAGGACGCCCTGGTCCGGTTCGCCGAGCGGGTGCCCACGCTGGTCAGCCGGCCGTTCAGCCTGGTCCACACGGACCTGCACCGCGACAACGTGATCGTCTCCTACGCCGGGGACCCGCCGCTGATCTGCGTCGACTGGGAGCTGGCCAGCTACGGCGACCCCCTGCACGACCTCGCCACGCACCTGGTGCGGATGCGCTACCCCGACCACCAGTGGCCGGAGGTCGTCGAGGCCTGGCGCAAGGTGATGGGGGAGCGGCGGGGCAAGGCGGTCAACGGCCTGGACCGGGACCTGAGGCACTACGTCGCCTTCGAGCGGGCCCAGTCGGTCTATCCGGACGTCATGCGGGCGGCGAAGTCGCTGGGGGACTCCTTCGACCAGCGGGACCTGGACGCCGCGACCCGGGCGGTGCGCAGGGCGCTGCTGGCGGCCGAAGAACCGTTGCGCCTCAAGAGCGTGCCGGACGAGCCGGCCATCGAGCGCATCCTCTACCGGTGGCACGAGTCCCGGGGGGTGCGGTCCAGCCGCGAACGGAAGCTGTCCCAGATCGTGTGGCAGCGCGATTCGAGGCTCCCGGTCCGCAGCGACTTCCCGCTGTGGGCCGTCAACCGGGCCCTGCTGGAGGAGGGCGCCGCCTCCGCCGACCGGGTGTTCAAGGGCACGGCGCATCTGAACACGGCCGTGGACGTCGAGGGCATCGACTTCCCGGTCGTGGTGCGCCGCAAGGTGGGCGCCGCGGACTCCCGGGAGCGCAGGTTCCTCAGCGAACACGCCGTCCTGAGGGAGATCGAGAATTCCGGGGCCCGCGTCAAGGCTCCGCGCGTGCTGGCCCTGGGCAGGAGCGGGCTGCGGGAACCGTTCACCATCCACTCCTACGAGGGACCGGCGAACGGCTTCGCCCCGCCCGAACATCCGGCGCACGGGCTGCGGCCGTACGAGGCGGACGATCTCGTGGACCAGCTGGGCGAGCTGACCCGGGTGGGATGCGGGCGGCTGGACCCGCTGAAGGGGGCCGCCTTCTACCCGTGGCTGCGCAGCGAGCTGGTCCGCCTGGTGAGCGAGCTGCCCAAGGCCACGATGGAACTCGCCCGCGAACTGGGTCTGCCGGACAACGTGCGGCTCGCCGAGATCCTCGCCCGCCACACCCTGAGCCGACGGCGACCCGTGCTGCTGCACGGCGATCTGAACCCGTGGAACCTGGTGCGCCGCCCGGACGGTGGCGGCCTGACGCTCATCGACTGGGAGATGGCGATGGTGGGCGATCCCCTGTACGACCTCGTCCGCCACATGCACCTCACGCCCACCCGGCCGGAGATCCGCGACCGGATGTTCCGGCGCTGGGAGCGCCTGCTCCCGCCCGACTGCACCCACCACTGGCGGGACGACTGGCGGGTGTACCGGTGGATCGAGACCGTCCGGTCCGCCTACGTCGACCTCGATCGTCTGGTGACCGGCGTGAGTCTGGGCGCCCCGAACGTCAAACGCGCCGTCCAGACCTACGCCATGACCCTCGCCGCGGCCACCGCGGCCCTGGGCCTGCCGGACAAGTCCATGGCCAATCCCTACCTTGCCCGCGCGTTGCCCCTCGGCGACCATGGGGGGTCACGAGCGGCCAGGTTCCCGGCGGACGTCTGAGCCGCTCCCGACGCGACGGCGGGGGGCCGCGTATGTCCGGCAGGTCGGGCGGGACGGATTCCGAGGGAATGGCGCAGCGTTTCCGGCGTCTTCAGGCCCGTTACGAGCCGACGGTGACACGAACCCTGCTCCTCGGCCTCTTCGTCGTCGGTGTCAGCGCCCAGTTGGTCAAGCCGATCGGCGACGCCCTGGAGGACAAGGCCTTCCTGGGAGGCGCGCTGCTCAGCCTGGTGGGCTACGTGCTGTACGAGTCGGTGAAGGACCTGGCGTCGTCGCTGCGGCTGCCCGCGCGTGCGCAGGTCGAGTCCCGGGAGCTGGGCACGTTCGTGAGCGAGGCCTTCGGGGCCCGCACCGTGGAGATCGGCTTTCTCGGGTACACCGGGGAGACCCTGTACAACGAGCTCTACCACCGCCTGGAAGGGCTGCTGGAGGACCCCGGCCCGATCCGGCACGTGAACGTGCGGTTCCTCATCCCAGACTTCGGGCGGCCCATGACCGTCCCGTCGAGGGTCGGCGAGGGCGGCAGGCCGGTGGACGACCCGGACTTCCGCAAGCGGCTCGAGGAGAAGTGCCGGGAGTACGACGAGACGCTCTCGGTCATGGCGGAGCGACTGACCCTGCTCGGCAGGGTGACGGCTCACTGCGAGTACCGTCTGCATCCCGGCATACCCACGGACAAGGTCTGCGTCTTCAACCGGGAGCTTGTCCTGCACGGGCTGTACGACGTGACCGCGCGGACCGTCCTGCGCAGCACCGATCCGGAGTACTACGACCCCAAGGGCTACCGCACCGACCTCACGGTCTGGTCCCAGGAGGGCGGCGACGACGCCAAGGCCGCCCTGGCCACCTGGAACCGGCACTTCGACAGCCTGTGGGGCCTGGCGGCGACACCTCCCTGGCGTGCGGCGGCCGCCGCGTGAGCGGGCCGGCGGCGCCTCCGGCGTAGGGTCGTCGCATGGTGGAGAGCGGGCTGCGGGAGCGGAAGAGGCAGCGGACGTTGCAGGTGTTGTCGGACGTCGCCGTCGGGCTCTTCCTGGAGAAGGGGTTCGACGCGGTGTCCGTCGCGGAGGTGGCCGCCGCGGCCGAGGTGTCCAAGCCGACGCTCTTCCGGTACTTCCCGGCGAAGGAGGACCTCGTCCTGCACCGCATCGCCGACCACGAGGACGAGGCGGCGCGGGTCGCGGGGCAGGGGCCGGATCCGCTCGACGCGCTGCGGCGGCACTTCCTGGCGGGCCTGGAGCAGGGTGATCCGGTGACCGGGCTCAACGACCATCCCGCGGTACTGGACTTCCACCGGCTGCTGTACGGCACGCCCGCCCTCGTCGCCCGGATGCACACGCAGCTCGAACGGTCCGAGGCCGCGCTCGCGCGGGTGCTCGGCGGTGATCTGGAGGCCCGGCTGGCCGCCGGTCAGATCATCGCCGTACAGCGGATCCTCGCGCTGGAGAACTGGCGGCGGATCGCGGCCGGGGAGCGGGTGGCGGACGTGCGGCCGGACGCGGTGGCGGCGGCGGAGCGGGCGTTCGGGGGGCTGGCGGCCGGGCTGCCGGGATTGGCCATTACTCGGTAAGAAATGTAACTCGGTCACGTCATCCGGTACGGTTGCTGGAATGACGTCGACCGAACCCGCCCTCCAGCACGCCCTCGCCCTCGAACGCGCCCGCCACGAGCGCTGCCGGGACGTCCTCGCCGCCATGATCGACGGGGCCCGGGAGCACGTCGTCACCGGCGAGGACGTCTCCGCCTCCGGTGCCGACGCCGAGGTGCTGGGGTACCGGCTGCGCAGCCGGGCCAAGGAACTGCGCGAGCTGCCCGAGGGCCCGCTGTTCTTCGGGCGGCTGGACTTCGCGGAGGCGGAAGAAGTGGCGGAGGCGTCGGAGGCCGAGGCGCGGGTGCTGCATCTGGGGCGGCTGCGGATCGGTGAGCATCCCGCCTCCCCGCCCCTCGTCGTCGACTGGCGCGCCCCCGTCTCCCGCGCCTTCTACCAGGCCACCGCCCGTGACCCCCGGGGCGTCGCCGTCCGCCGCCGTTTCGGCTGGGCGCCCGGCAGTCGCGGGGACTCGGCCGACCTCACCGGGCTGGAGGACGAGCACCTCGGCCGGGGCGAGTCCCGGGCCAGTGTCCTCGTCGCCCGGGAGATCGAGCGGCCCCGCGTCGGGCCCATGCGGGACATCGCTGCCACCATCCAGCCCGAGCAGGACGACCTCGTCCGGGCCGGCCTCACCACCACCGTCTGCGTCCAGGGCGCCCCGGGCACCGGCAAGACCGCCGTCGGCCTGCACCGGGCCGCGTACCTGCTCTACACCCACCCGCAGCGCATCCGGCGCGGCGGCATGCTGATCCTCGGACCCAACCCCACCTTCCTCTCCTACATCGCCGAGGTGCTCCCCGCCCTCGGTGAGACCGGCGTACGGCAGTCCACCCTCCTGGCGGAGATCGCCCGGCACCCGGTCACCGGCACCGACGGCGAGCGGACCGCCGCCGTCAAGCACGACGCCCGGACGGCGGAGGTGCTGCGCCGCGCCCTGTACGCGCGCGTGGCGCCCGAGGCGGCCGGCGACCTCGTCGTGCCGGACGGGTCCTACCGCTGGCGCGTCCCGGCCGACGCGCTGGCCCGGATCGTCGCGGACGTGCGCCAGGAGGAGCCGCCGTACACCGTGGGGCGCGAGCGGGTGCGGACCCGGATCGTGCGGTACGTCCAGGAGCAGGCCGAACGGCGCGCCGGACCCCGCCCGCACGCCTGGGTGCGCCGCGTCGAACGGGCCCGGCCGGTCGGCGCCCACCTCGACGCGGTGTGGCCCCGGGTGCGTCCGGAGGAGGTCGTCGCACGGCTGCTCGGCGACCCCGGCGCGCTGGCGCGGGCCGCCGAAGGGCTGCTGGACGACGACGAGCGGCGGGCGCTGCTGTGGCCCACGGGGGCGCCGCGGTCGTGGAGGTCGGCGCGCTGGTCCGCCGCCGACCTGGTCCTCCTCGACGAGGTGGCCGGACTCCTCGAACATCCCGAGGGCTACGGTCACGTCGTCGTCGACGAGGCGCAGGACCTCTCCCCGATGGAGTGCCGGGCGATCGCCCGTCGCTGCGCCTTCGGCTCGCTCACCGTCCTCGGCGACCTCGCCCAGGGGACCACGCCGTGGGCCGCGCGGTCCTGGGCCGCGACCCTCGCCCACCTGGGCCGGCCGGACGCCGCCGTGGTGCCGCTGACCACGGGGTTCCGGGTGCCCCGGGAGATCGTGGGCCTCGCCAACCGGCTGCTGGCGCGGCTGGACGTGGACGTACCGCCGGCCCGCTCGCTGCGCGGAGACGGCGAGCTGTGCGTGCGCGAGGTGGCGCCCGGTGCGGTGCCGGGGGCGGTCGTGGACGCCGTACGGCATGCGCTCACCCGGGAGGGCTCGGTGGGTGTCGTCGCCGCCGACGCGGACGTGCCCCGCCTGCGGGAGGTCCTGGACGCGGCCGGGATCGAAACGGCCGGCCCGGAGGTGCCCGGCGCCCGGGGGGCCCTGCTGCCCGCGAGCGTCGTCAAGGGCCTGGAGTACGACCACGTCGTCGCCGTCGAACCGGCCGCGATCGCGGCGGCGGAGGGCTCCTCGGGGCGGGGCCTGCACCGCCTCTACGTGGTGCTCACCCGCGCGGTGTCCCGGCTGGACGTGGTGCACGGGCGGCCCCTGCCGTTCTGAACCCCCGGGGTGCGGGAGTCAGCGCCGGGTGATCACGTCCGCGACCCGGGTGTACCCGTCCGTGCCGTGCCCGAGCGCGACGACCCGCCGGGCCTGCCCCTCGATGACGCGCATCAGGCTCGCGTCGATGCCGTGCGCCTCGGAGGCGTGGACGATGTGCGCCATGGTCGACACGGCCGAGGTGATGGGGTTCAGCTCGCCCGAGTACGTACCGGCGTCGGTGTCGGCGGCGAACTCGGTGAACAGCGGCGGCAGGATCGCGGCGATGCCCTGCGCGAAGGGGGCGAGTTCGGCGCCGGTGACACCCTCCGCCCGGGCCACCGCGAGCGCGTGCGCGTAACCCGCCATCGCCGTCCAGAAGATGTCGAGCAGGGCGACGTCGTAGGCCGCGGCCCGCCCGGCGTCCTCGCCCAGGTGGGTGTGGCTGCCGCCGAGCGCGGCCAGCACGGGCCGGTGCTCCCGGTACAGCTCCTCGGTGCCGCTGTACAGGAACACCGCGTCGTCCGTGCCGATGGTCGGGGTCGGTGTCATGATCGCGCCGTCCAGGTAGCGGACGCCGTGCCGCCCGGCCCACTCGGCCGTGTCCCGGGCGCGCTCGGGGGTGTCGGCGCTCAGGTTCACCACCGTGCGGCCCTTGAGCGCGGCGGCGACGGGCTCCTGGCGCATTACGGCGTCCGAGGCGTCGTAGTTCACCACGCAGACGACGGTCAGCGGCGATGCGGCGACCGCCTCCTCGGCCGACGCCGCCACGGCCGCGCCGCGGGCGGCGAGGTCGCCGTCCCGGCCCGGGGTGCGGTTCCAGACGGTGGTGCGCAGCCCGGCGTCCAGGAACGCGCCGGCCAGCGCCCGGCCCATGGGACCGAGCCCGAGAACGGTGACGGCGGCGGCAGACTGGTCGGTGTGCATGGTCATTGGATGAACTCCCTTAATGTAATGAGAAATTGGTGTACGTGAGGGTCGTGCCGCACGTGCCGCCGCGGCGGTTGACGGCCGAAGGGTGACGGAAGGGGTACGGCATGGCGCACCGGCGTCAGGACGCGAACGCCTGCGGAGTGGCCGCCGCGATCGCCGTGATCGAGGGCAGGTGGAAGACCACACTGCTGTGGCTGCTGGAGTCCGGCCCGCGCCGTCCGGCCGAACTGCGGCGGCTGGTGCCCGGCCTCAGTGAGAAGGTGCTGACCCAGGCGCTGCGCGAGATGGAGGCGGACGGGCTCGTGGACCGGCGGGTGTACGACGTGCTTCCGCTGAAGACCGAGTACTCCCTCACCGAGTTCGGCCGTGATCTCGCCGAGGCTCTCTCTCCTCTCTCCGACTGGGGCTACCGGCGCATGGCCAGGCAGTCCGGGCCGGACGCCGCCGCCCGCGCGACCTCCTGACGTCCACCCGCCTCATCAGCTTCGGCGGGGTGGGCGCCGCTGCCAAGTACGCACAAAAAAGTGGGTGCGTGGGCCGAATGGCGCACTATTGCAAGCAGCTTGCTTGCAATAGTTAGCACGGTCGGGCATGGTGGAGGCATGGCCTCGCTCAACGTCGGCAATCTCGGTGAGTACCTGCGCGAGCAGCGGCGCAACGCGCAGCTGTCGTTGCGGCAGCTCGCCGATGCCGCGGGCGTGTCCAACCCGTACCTGAGTCAGATCGAGCGCGGGCTGCGCAAGCCGAGCGCGGAGGTGCTCCAGCAGGTCGCCAAGGCGCTGCGGATCTCCGCCGAGACGCTGTACGTCCGCGCGGGGATCCTCGACGCCGAGCGGGACCGGGACGACGTGGAGACGCGCGCGGTCATCCTCGCCGACCCCTCGTTGAACGAGGGACAGAAGCAGGTCCTGCTCCAGGTCTACGAGTCGTTCCGCAGGGAGAACGGGTTCGGGACCGATGCGGACGGCGACGGCTCCGTCATACCGGGCCCGCCGACCGCGAAAGCACCACAAAACCCTCAGTAACACGTCATTCCGGAGGACCAGCACCATGGCCATCACCGACGACCTGCGCAAGACCCTCAGCGACCCCACCCCGCTCTACTTCGCCGCGGGCACCGCCGACCTGGCCTTCCAGCAGGCCAAGAAGGTGCCGGTGCTGGTGGAGCAGCTGCGCACCGAGGCGCCGGCGCGTATCGACGCCGTGCGCAACACCGACCCGAAGGCCGTCCAGGAGAAGGCGACCGCCCGCGTCAAGGAGACCCAGGGCACCCTGCAGGCCAAGGCCAACGAGCTGTTCGGCTCCCTCGACGCCGACTTCAAGAAGCTCGGCGAGACCGCCCAGGACCTCGCGCTGCGCTCGGTCGGCGTGGCCGCCGAGTACGCCGTCAAGGCCCGCGAGACCTACGAGAAGGTCGCCGAGCGCGGCGAGCACGCGGTGCGCACCTGGCGCGGCCAGGCCGCCGAGGGCATCGAGGACATCGCCGAGGACGTGGAGGAGCTGGCCGTCGCCGTCGAGCCGGCGAAGCCCAAGCCCGCCCCGTCCGAGCCCGTCCGCCTCACGGACGACAAGGCCGCCGCGGCGAAGAAGACCCCGGCTCCGCGCAAGGCCCCGGCCAAGAAGAGCCCCGCCGCCAAGAAGACGACCCCGCCCGCCAAGTAGGCGGCGGAGCGGTCACTGGGAGCGGGCCGGGCACCCTTGGGGTGTCCGGCCCGTTCTCCGGGTACGGTGACCGCGTAATGACGACCCGAGTCTGGTGGTGGACGTTGTGCTGATGCAGGGTTTCGCAGGCTTCATGTGGCTGCTGAGCATCGCCCTGATCCTTTTCAGCGGCTTCGCTTTGATCGACGCCGCCACGCGCCGCGAGGACGCCTACCGCGCGGCCGACAAGAAGACCAAGCCCTTCTGGCTGATCATCCTCGCGCTCGCCTTCGTGGTGAACCTGATCTTCAACATCCTGTCGTTCCTGCCGATCATCGGCCTCATCGCGACCATCGTGTACATGGTCGACGTGCGGCCCGCGCTGCGCGGACTGCCGGGCGGCGGCCGCAGCACCCGCCGCGGCTCCAGCAGTGACGGCCCCTACGGCCCGTACAACGGCGGCCGCTGACGGGCCTGACCGGCCCCCGCGCGGCGCGCGGTCACCGGGACCGGGCGGCTCAGGCCGTCCGGTCCAGCAGGACCACCGCCAGGTCGTCCGCCAGCTCGCCGCCGTTCAGCTCGCGGACCTCGTTCACGGTCGCCCGCAGCAACTGCTCGCCCTGCAGCCCCTCGGCGAACTGGCGGCGGACCATCTCCACCATGCCGTCCTGGCCCAGCCGCTCCCGGCCCTCGCCGATGTGGCCCTCGATCAGGCCGTCGGTGTAGAGCATCAGGCTCCACTCGGCACCCAGCTCCACCTGCATGCGCGGCCAGCGGGCGCCCGGCAGCAGACCCAGCGCCGGGCCGTTGTTGTCGTACGGCAGGAGCCGTGCGGGCCTGCCCGGGGCGGCGACCAGCGGAGCCGGGTGCCCGGCCAGGCACAGGCCGGCCCGGCGGCCGTCCGGGGAGATGTCCACCGCGCACAGCGTCGCGAAGATCTCGTCGTCGGCGCGCTCGTGCTCCAGCACCTGCTGGAGGGTGCCGAGCAGTTCGTCGCCGCAGAGCCCCGCCAGCGTCAGCGCACGCCACGCGATCCGCAGCTCCACGCCGAGCGCCGCCTCGTCCGGGCCGTGCCCGCAGACGTCACCGATCATGGCGTGCACGGTGCCGTCGGGGGTGCGCACGACGTCGTAGAAGTCACCGCCGAGCAGCGCCCGGGAACGGCCCGGGCGGTAGCGGGCGGCGAAACGCAGCGAGGAGCCCGCGAGCAGCGGGGTCGGCAGCAGGCCGCGCTCGAGACGGCGGTTCTCCTGCGCCCGCAGCCGGCCCTCGGCCAGGCGCCGCTCCGCGAAGTCGGAACGCTTGCGCTCCACGGCGTACCGGATCGCCCGGCTCAGCAGACGGCCGTCCAGCTCGTCGCGGAACAGGTAGTCCTGGGCGCCGACCGCCACGGCCTCCGCGCCGCGCTCGGCGTCGCTGGAGGAGGTGAGCGCGAGCACGGCGTGCCGGGGCGCCAGCTCCAGCACGTGCCTGAGCACCGCCAGCTCGTCGTGGCCCTCCCCGCTCCCGTCGCCGTCGGCGTCCGCGTTGGCGCGGGCCGGGGCGGGAGCCGACAGGGCGAGGTCCAGCAGGATGCAGTGGACGTCGTCGGTCAGCAGCCGCGCGGCCTCGGTGAGGTTGCGGGCGGTGCGGACGCGGATCGGCTTGCCGGTCTGGTCGATCAGGTCGGGCACGAGCGGCGAGCCGGCCGGATCGTCCTCGATCAGCAGCAGCGTCAGGTTCGTGGGGATGGTGCTCCCACGGCGGCTGGTGGGGCTCTCGCTCTTCTCCGTCGTGTTCTCTCGCTGACTGGTGAGGTTGTCGGCCGGGTTCGTCCCGGGCGGGGCCTGTTCCTTGGAAGGGCCGCTGTCCGGGGACGCGGCGGGCGCCTGACCACACTCCACGGCCGGGATCGCCCTCTGCCGCGGTACGGGTACGGGCATTGTCTTGGTTTCCTTCCCTCCCCCCGAGGGCATGGCGGGGCGAGGGACCTCGACCCACCGACGGGGACCATAACGGGTGACGGCGCCGCTGCGGAATGGTCCAGCACACGCCGGTCCGCCATCGGCCACTGTCATATGCCGCGTTATCGGCCGCAGTTGGACAGGTCGCCCCCCGACCGGGGATGACGAACGTCACGCGGGGGGTGCGCCAGGGCGTGCGGTGGGTCACGTGGCCCGCTTCACGTCCCCGGCGCGGGGCGCGTGGCCCGCGTCACTGATCCGGTGTCGCCGGGTCCGGCCGGACCACCCCGAGGATCGGCATCGTGCCCGCTCCGGCGATCGTGATCGAGCGCCCCGGACGCGGGGCGTGTACGACGGAGCCGTCGCCGACGTACATGCCGACGTGGCTGGCGTCGTCGAAGTAGATGATCAGGTCGCCGGGGCGCATGTCCTCCACGTCGACGCGCGTCAGCTGCTTCCACTGCTCCTGAGAGGTGCGCGGGATCGTCTGCCCGGCCGCGATCCAGGCCTGGGAGGTCAGGCCGGAGCAGTCGTAGGACTTGGGCCCCTCGGCGCCCCACTGGTACGGCTTGCCGATCTGGGCGGTGGCGTATTCGACCGCCTTGCGGCCCCGCTCGGTCGACTCGCGGTCGAGGTCCTTGAGGATGCCGGAGTCGAGCCACGCGGTCTGGGCCTTGGCCTGGGCCTCCCGCTCCAGCTTGGCGAGGCGCTCCTTCTCCTCCTTGGCCAGCTCGGACTCCAGCTTCTCGGCCGCCGCGATCTGCTTCTCGATCTTCTTCTGAGCGGTGGCCTTGGCCTTGCGGTTCGCCTCCAGCTTCTTGAAGCGGGCGGAGGCGTCCGCCGCGTAGGTCTTCAGGTCCTCCTGCGCGCGGGACAACTCGCCGAGCAGGCCCTTGGTCGCCCGCTGGCCCTGGAGCACCCGGCCGCTGCCGTCCAGGAAGGCGCTCGGGTCTTCGCTGAGCATCAGCTTGGCCTCGTCGGGCAGGCCGCCGGTGCGGTACTGGGCGCGGGCCGCGGCGCCGGCGCGGTCCTTGAGGCGGTCCAGCTTCTCCTGGCCCTTGACGATCTTCTTGGCCAGCTCGACGATCTCGGCGTTCTGCTTCTCGGCCTTCTCCTCGGCGGCGTTGTACTCGTCCGTGGCCAGGGCGGCCGCGCGGTAGAGGGAGTCGAGCTTCTTGCGCACGGCCTCCAGGTCCTTGGCGCGCCCGGGGCCCGGGGCGGGGGAGGCGCTGGGCGCGCCCCGTGACGGTGCGGGGCCGGGGTCCGCGAACGCGGTGCCCGGCGCCGCGAGCACGGTGACCGCGCAGACCACGGTCACGGCAGCGGTCATCAAGCCATGCTTCCCCGTACGCATCCGTCGCCCCCAAGCTGGTTAACCGTCAGTAACATAGCGCTCGGGGGATCGTGCCATGCCGGCGCGGAAAGCGACAGAGGCCGCGCTTCCCTCCTGCTTCCCCTCTTCTGCCGCGCCGTACGACGATTCCCCTCGGTGTGTGACGAACGCCGCACGGAGATCGTTCCCGCCCGGCGGGTTCAGCCGCGCGGCGCCAACGCCTCCCAGCGCACCGTCACTTCGCCCTGGCGCCAGCGCGCCGGTCCGTCCGTCACCGGCCAGTCGGCCGTCAGGTCCCGCACCGCGCGCATCCAGCGCTGGCGGGCGCCGTAGGAGGCGTAGGGCGCGGCGGCGGCCCAGGCGCGGTCGAAGTCGCGCAGGAAGGCGTGCACGGGCTCGCCGGGGACGTTGCGGTGGATGAGCGCCTTCGGCAGCCGCTCGGCCAGGTCGGAGGGGCGGTCCAGGGAGCCGAGGCGGGTCGCGAGGGTGACCGTGCGCGGACCCTCGGGACCCAGCGCCACCCACACGTGCCGGCGCCCGATCTCGTCGCAGGTGCCCTCGACCAGGAGCCCTCCGCGCGAGTGCTCGGACGCCGGCGCGAGCCGCGCGCACAGCCGCCGCCAGACGGCGGCGACCTCGTCCTCGTCGTACTGGCGGAGCACGTTCGCCGCGCGGATCAGCGACGGGGCCGGGGAGACGGGCACCTCGAAGCCGCCGTGCCGGAAGACGAGCCCCGCGCGTGCGTACGGTTCCGCCGCCGCGACCCGGGCCGGGTCGATCTCGACGCCCACCACGCGCGCGTGCGGGGCGACGGTGCGCAGGCGGCGCAGCAGCTCGACGGCCGTCCAGGGGGCGGCGCCGTAGCCGAGGTCGACGGCGACGGGGTCGGCGGCGCGGCGCAGTTCGGCGCCGTGCGTGGCCGTGATCCAACGGTCCATGCGGCGCAGGCGGTTCGGGTTCGTGGTCCCGCGCGTGACCGTGCCCAGGGGGCGGGGGGCGCGGGGAGGTGGCATGCGTACGAGGGTATGCGGCCGGGCGGGGGGCGCGGTTCCGGGCAGTCGGGGCTTGACTGGCTAACGGCGTTAGCCTTACTGTCCAGATAGGGCTAACGACGTTAGCTCACTCGCTCCCCGGGAGGCACCCATGAGCACGGTCGCACCAGCAGGCACCGCCCGCACGGTCACCGCCCGCACGGTCACCACCCGCACCGTCGTCAGCCGCACCGCGTGGCTGCTGAACGCCCTCTTCTGGTCGGCGTTCGCCGTCCTGGAGGCCGTCGACCACGGCTGGGTCGCGGGCCTGCTCGCCTTCGCCTTCTTCCTGGCGCCCGACCTGACCTTCCTCGTCGGCCTGTCCGACGCGCCCCGCATGGAGAAGGGGCGGCTGACGCCCCGCGCGGTGCCGTACTACAACGCCGCCCACCGCGCCCTGATCCCGCTCGCGCTCATGGTGCTCCACGCCGTGACGCCGGTGACCTGGGCACCCGCGTTCGCGGCGCTGTGCGGGTGGCTCGCGCACATCTCGTACGATCGCGCCTTCGGTTACGGACTGCGCACCAAGGAGGGCTACCAGCGTGGCTGACCGCCTGTCCCCCCGGGCCCGGGAGATCGCCGCGGCCGCCCGCACGCTCCTGGAGGAGTCCGGGCCCGCCGCGCTCACCCTGCGGGCCGTCGCCGACCGCCTCGGCATCAAGGCCCCCTCCCTGTACAAGCACTTCCCCGACAAGGAGGCGGTCGAGACCGAGCTGATCGTCCAGGCGCTCGCCGAGGCGGGCGAGGCCATGGAGGCCGCGGAGGCGAAGGAGCCCGGCTCGTTGGCGGCGCTGGCGGAGGCGTACCGGGCCTACGCGCTGGCCCACCCCCACCTGTACTGCCTGATGACCGAACGCCCGCTGCCCCGCGCGTCCCTCCCGGCCGGCCTGGAGGACCGGACCGCGGCGCCGCTGATGCGGGTCTGCGGTGGGGACCAGGACCTGGCCCGCTCGTTCTGGGCGTTCGCCCACGGGATGGTGGTACTCGAGATCCACGGCAGGTTTCCGGCCGACGCGGACCTGGGGGCGGCCTGGGCGCGGGGGGTCGGGGCGCTGCGCCCGTAGGGCGCAGGGGGTGCCGGGTGGCACGCGCCCGATGCTCGAACGGTTGAGCGACAGCCGGTAATGATTCGGCAAAGGTCGGGAAACCGGAAATGGAGCACGGCCGTCCGGTGTTCCACACCCTTGGAGGGCGGCGCGTGTCCTCCGACCGGCATGCCCGCAGCGAGGAGGAATGGCTCGTGAGCCAGTACGTCAGCATGCTCGGGCGTCGCTCACCGGCGGCCTCCCCGCGGCTCCGGCTGCTGCGCAGGCCCCGCCGCGTCGCCATGCTCTCCGTGCACACCTCACCGCTCCACCAGCCCGGCACCGGCGACGCCGGCGGCATGAACGTGTACATCGTGGAGCTGGCTCAGCGCCTCGCCGCGATCAACATCGAGGTCGAGATCTTCACGCGCGCGACGGCCGGGGGACTCCCGCCGTCCGTCCAGCTCGCCCCCGGCGTCCTCGTCCGGCACGTCGACGCGGGCCCCTACGAGGGACTGGCCAAGGAGGAACTGCCCGCCCAGCTCTGCGCCTTCACCCACGGCGTCATGCAGGCGTGGGCCGGACACCGCCCCGGCCACTACGACCTGGTCCACTCCCACTACTGGCTCTCCGGCCACGTCGGCTGGCTCGCCGCCCAGCGCTGGGGCGCCCCCCTCGTGCACGCCATGCACACCATGGCCAAGGTCAAGAACGCCAACCTGGCCGACGGCGACACCCCCGAACCGGCCGCCCGCGTCATCGGCGAGACCCAGATCGTCTCCGCCTCCGACCGCCTCATCGCCAACACCGCGGAGGAGGCCGACGAACTCGTCCGCCACTACGCCGCGGACCCCGCCAAGGTCGCCGTCGTCCACCCCGGCGTGAACCTCGACCGCTTCCGCCCCTTCCCCAAGGGCGCCGTCCCCGGACCGGACCGCAGCGGCAACGCCCGCGCCGCCGCCCGCGCCCGCCTCGGCCTGCCCCAGGACGCGCTGATCCCGCTCTTCGCGGGCCGCATACAGCCCCTCAAGGCACCGGACGTACTGCTGCGCGCCGTCGCCGTACTCCTCGACGAACGCCCCGAGCTGCGCTCCCGCATCGTCGTCCCGGTCGTCGGCGGCCCCAGCGGCAGTGGCCTCGCCAAGCCGGAGGGCCTGCAGAAGCTCGCCGCGCGGCTCGGCATCGCCGACGTCGTGCGCTTCCGGCCGCCCGTCGGGCAGGAGCAGCTCGCCGACTGGTTCCGGGCCGCGTCCGTGCTGGTCATGCCGTCGTACAGCGAGTCCTTCGGTCTGGTCGCCATAGAGGCCCAGGCGGCCGGCACGCCGGTGCTCGCCGCGGCGGTCGGCGGCCTGCCGGTCGCCGTGCGGGACGGGATCACCGGCCGTCTCGTGCAGGGCCACGACCCCGCCGCGTACGCGCGCGTGCTGGGCGACTTCGCCGACAACCCGGAGCTGACGCCGAGGATGGGCGACGCCGCCGCCCGGCACGCCCAGTCCTTCGGCTGGGGCAGTGCCGCCGCCGCCACGGCCGACGTCTACACGGCCGCCATCCAGGCCCACCGCCGTCGCGTACGCTCGCACCATGGCTGACGCGCGCGGGACGACGGCAGAGGTGATCGAGGAGGCGCTCAAGGACGCCGACGTCGAATGGGAGAGCCCGGAACCCGGCAACTACGTCGTCAAACTCCCCGGCACCCGCAAGCTGTCGACGACCGTCTCCCTCCTCCTGGGCCGCCACTCGCTCTCCCTCAACGCGTTCGTCATCCGCCACCCCGACGAGAACGAACCGGCCGTCCACCGCTGGCTGCTGGAGCGCAACCTCAAGCTCTACGGCGTCGGTTACGCCGTCGACCGCCTCGGCGACGTCTACGTCACCGCGAAACTCCCCCTGGCCGCCGTCACCGCCGACGAGATCGACCGGCTCCTCGGACAGGTCCTGGAGGCCGCCGACGGCGCCTTCAACACCCTGCTGGAGCTGGGCTTCGCGTCCGCCATCCGCAAGGAGTACGAGTGGCGCACCGCGCGCGGGGAGTCGACGCGGAACCTGGAGGCGTTCCAGCACCTGATCGAGCGCGGCAGCGACTGACACCGGTGGCCGCGCCGCCGGTCAGCGGCCGCCGCTGCCGCGGTAGCGGCCCGGAGTGACGCCCACCAGACGCTTGAAGTACCGGGTCAGATGGGCCTGGTCGTAGAAACCGGTGACGCCGGCCACGTCCGCCGGGGCGTGTCCCGCCAGCAGCAGCCGCCGGGCCCGGTCCACCCGGCGGGACATCAGGTACTGGTGCGGTGCGATGCCGTAGGCGCCGCTGAACGCCCGTACCAGGTGGGCCGGATGGGCCGGCACCAGCGCGGCCGCCTCCGCCAGGCCGATGCCCTCGACGACCCGTTCGTCCAGCAGCTCCCGCAGCCGCCGGGCGAGGTCGGGGTCCCGGCGCCCCACGCCCGCCTCGTGCCGGGGCACCAGGTGGGACCGCAGCCGCTCGCCGACGAACGTCAGCCGGCTCTCCGCCTCCAGCTCGTCACCGGGCAGGGCGAGCGCGGTGTGCAGCTGCCCGACCCGGCGGCGCAGCAGCGGATCACGCAGGTCCGGGGCGTCGACGGCCGGCCCGATCAGCTCGTCGCCCAGCCGGGAGGCGTCCAGGTACAGGACCCGCTTGCGGAAGCCGTCCGGCGTCGCGGGGGAGCCGTTGTGCGGCACGTGCGGCGGCAGCAGCGACACCGTGTCGTGCGGGGTGCCGTGCTCGTGCCGGTCCAGGTCGTACCGTACGGCGCCGTCGTCGACGATCAGCAGCGTCCACGCGTCGTGCACGTGCATCGGGTAGGCGTACTCGGTGTAGTGGGCGTGGAAGACCTCGACGACGCCCGGGACGCGGGGTCGCCAGGCGGACACGCTCCGCTGGTCGTTCCGCCGGCCGTCCATGCAAAAAACGTACAAGACCCGGCGGGGTGCGGGTCGGCAGTCTCATCGTATGAGCACGCACGATGCAGCCCCTGAGGCTCCCGAGGCCGAGACCCCCGTCCGCTTCGACACCAAGATCGCCGTCCTGCTCCGCGAGGACCTGGAGACGTGGCAGCGCCTGAACGTCACGGCCTTCCTGGTCAGCGGCCTGGCCAAGGAGTTCCCCGAGGTGATCGGGGAGCCGTACGAGGACGCGGACGCCGTCGGCTACCTGCCGATGTTCCGTCAGCCGGTGCTGGTCTTCGAGGGCACGAAGGAGACGCTGACGAACGCCCACGCGCGCGTGCTGTCGCGCGCCCTGCCCCGCGCGCTCTTCACGTCCGACCTCTTCGCCACGGGCAACGACCGCGACAACCGCGCGGCGGTACGGGCCGTGCCCACGGCGGAGCTGGACCTGGTGGGGCTCGCGGTGTACGGGCCGAAGAACGCGGTGGACAAGGTGCTGAAGGGGACGCGGATGCATCCGTGAGGGCAGGGCGGGTGGGGCGCCCGGTGCCGGGTCAGGCGGTGCTGACCTCGGTCTCGGACTTCGCGGGCGAAGGCGTTCCGGCCGTGGCCGCGGCCACCTCCGCCTCCTCCGTCGGCAGCCCCCGCATCAGCGCCCAGTACCCGGCCGCCGCCACCGTGCCGACGACGGCGCAGATGCCCCACAGCCACTCGGCGCCCCAGCGGTCGATGACGAAACCGGACATCAGCGGGGCGACGAGCGAGGCGACGGCCCAGGACATGGTGTACATGCCCTGGTAGCGGCCGCGCCCGTGCACCGGGGAGAGGCGGACGACGAGCCCGGTCTGCGTCGGCGCGTTGACGATCTCGGCGAGCGTCCACACGCACACGGTGAGCGCGAAGACGCCGACCGACCCGGCGAAGGCGGTGAGCCCGAAGCCGTACCCGGCCAGCAGGGACGAGGCGACGAGCAGCAGTCGCGGATCACGGTGCTCGATGAACCGGGTGACGGGAATCTGGAGTACGACGATCAGGACGCCGTTGACGGCGATGGCCATGCCGAAGTCCGCGGGCGTGAACCCGGCCTCGCCCATGGCGATCGGCAGCCCCAGGTACCCCTGCTGGAAGATCACGGCGACGAGGAACGACAGCCCGACGACGCTCATGTACCGCCCGTCGCGCAGCACGGTCCCGAGCGAGACGGCCGCGTCCTTGCCGGCGGCGTCGGTGCCGCCCTGCGGCTGCGGCCGTGACTCGGGCAGCTTCACGAAGACGAGGACGGCGCAGACGAGGGTCATCCCCGCCTCGATCATGAATCCGGCGAGATAGCTGACCTCGGCGATGAACCCGGCCGCCATCGAGGAGATCGCGAAGCCGAGGTTGATCGCCCAGTAGTTGAGCGAGAAGGCCCGGATACGGTCCTCGGGCCGCACGATGTCCGCCATCATCGCCTGCACGGCGGGCCGGGAGGCGTTGCTGGCCATGCCGACCACGAACGCGACGGCGGCGATGGCGACGGGGTGGTGCACGAAGCCGAGCGCGGCGACGGACAGGGCGGTCGAGGTCTGCGCGACCAGCAGCGTGGGCCGCCGCCCGAGCCGGTCGGTCATCACCCCGGCGCCCACCGAGGACACGACCCCGCCGAGCCCGTGCAGGGCGGCGACCAGACCGGCGTACGAGGCGGAGTAGCCGCGGTCGATGGTCAGGTACAGCGCCATGAAGGTGGCGACGAAGGCACCGAGCCGGTTGACCAGGGTGCTGGTCCACAGCCACCAGAACTCGCGGGGGAGCCCGGAGACGGTCTCCCGTGCGGCACGTCTGAGACCGGCGACGGACATGGGACCCCCGTGGATGTGTAAGCGGCTGGAGCGGCACGCACAACTTACGAACTCGGGGTCGCCGGAGGCCACCGGATTAACACTTCCCGTCAACCGTCCGCCCACCGGGCGCCCCGCGCGGGTGGCCGGAGGGTTCGATTACGCTCGGAGCCATGGCCGACGCACCGTACAAGCTGATCCTCCTCCGCCACGGCGAGAGCGAGTGGAACGAGAAGAACCTGTTCACCGGCTGGGTGGACGTCAACCTCACCCCGAAGGGCGAGAAGGAGGCGACGCGCGGCGGCGAGCTGCTCAAGGACGCCGGCCTGCTGCCCGACGTGCTGCACACGTCCGTCCAGAAGCGCGCGATCCGCACGGCCCAGCTCGCGCTGGAGGCCGCCGACCGCCACTGGATCCCGGTCCACCGCCACTGGCGCCTGAACGAGCGCCACTACGGCGCCCTCCAGGGCAAGGACAAGGCGCAGACCCTCGCGGAGTTCGGCGAGGAGCAGTTCATGCTGTGGCGCCGCTCCTACGACACCCCGCCGCCCCCGCTGGACCGCGACGCCGAGTACTCCCAGTTCGACGACGCCCGCTACGCGACCCTCCCGCCGGAGCTGCGCCCGCAGACGGAGTGCCTGAAGGACGTCGTCGCCCGCATGCTCCCGTACTGGTTCGACGCGATCGTCCCCGACCTCCTCACCGGCCGCACGGTCCTGGTCGCCGCCCACGGCAACTCGCTGCGCGCCCTCGTCAAGCACCTCGACGGCATCTCCGACGCCGACATCGCGGGCCTGAACATCCCGACGGGCATCCCGCTGTCCTACGAACTCGACGCCGAGTTCAAGCCGCTGAACCCGGGCGGGACGTACCTGGACCCGGACGCGGCCGCGGCTGCGATCGAGGCGGTCAAGAACCAGGGGAAGAAGAAGTAGAGCACGTGATCACGCCCTTGACCTGCGCGGTTAGCGCGGGTCAGGGGCATTTTCATGCGCTGGGAACCTCCTGGACCCTCTGCCCCTGGGCTGAGCCCGTGGGTTTCCTGAGACCGGAGCGCGTCAGCCCCGGGCCGGAGTGCCCGAGGGGCCGCTTGAACGCACCCCAGCGGAGCGAGCGTGGTGTCGTGGAAAAGGCGGCACCGGCTGCGATGTCGTGCACGTGAATAGCTGTGTGCTCCAGCATTCTCCCACTCTGTGCTGACGCACAGGGCTTGTCGCACCAATGCTCACCCGCGGAACACGAGCCGACGGGACGGTATACGCCGCAGCAGATGCAGAGCAGTGGCACAGGAGACCGGTCCTGTCGGCAGGCAGGTGGGGGTCGTCTCCGTCCTGCGGCGGAGCCGCCCCCGTCTCAGGGCGAAGGTGACCGGGTCCTGCTGGACGATGTGCTGTCACCGATCACGGGCAGACGGTGGTCCTACGCCGGATCTTCCGGCGTAAGCGGGCGCGTGGGAGGACCTGGCATGCAGCGCAAGACGCTCTCGGTCACTGTGGGCACGGTCGCCGCCCTGGCGGTTGCGGCGGCCGGGACGATCGTGACGTGGCCGGACGAGGACGGGGACCGTCCGGTCACGGCGGCGGAGAAGCGTGCGCGGAAGGCGCAGCAGGACAGGCGGGAGGAGCAGGCGGAGAAGGCAGGGTTGAAGTGGGGTGATTGTCCCGAGGGGCTCGCGGCGCCCCGCGTCCAGTGCGGCAGCTTGAAGGTCCCGCTGGACTACGACGACCCCGACGGCCGAACGATCCGGATCGCACTCACGCGGATGGCGAGCAGCGATCCGGACCGCCGGCGCGGGGTGCTGCTGACCAACCCGGGCGGTCCCGGCATGTCGGGCCTGGGCCATCCGGCGCTGCTGGCGAAGGCCGAGTTGCCCGAGGAGGTGCAGGCCAGGTACGACATCATCGGAATGGACCCTCGCGGTGTCGGCGCCAGCAGCCCGGTGACCTGTGACCTCACACCGAAGCAGATGGCTCGCGGCAACTTCCCCTCCTTCGCGGAGAACTCGGAGCAGGTCACCGCCGAGGCCGAGTACGCGAAGACCGTCGCCGGACAGTGCGGGAAGTCGAAGACCGCCGACATGCTGCCGCACCTGTCCACCGCGAACACCGCGCGCGACATGGACCGGGTGCGTGCCGCCCTCGGCGAGGAGAAGGTCTCCTACTTCGGCCAGTCGTACGGCAGCTACCTCGGGGCCGTGTACGCGACACTCTTCCCCGGCCATGGCGACCGGATCGTCCTGGACAGCAACCTGGGTCCGGGCGGTTACGACGCGGCGGGCTTCCGGCTCATGGCCCGCGGCATGCAGGTCCGCTTCCCGGACTTCGCCGCCTTCGTCGCGGCCCAGCCCGAGTACGGGCTGGGCCGCTCCCCGAAGGAGGTGGCCGCGAAGTACGACGAACTGGCCGACCGGCTGACGAAGAAGCCGGTGGACGGGGTGGACGGGACGCTGTTTCGCGGCATCAGCTTCGAGTATCTGTTCTCCGACGCGCGCATGCCGGAGCTGGCGAAGCTGTGGCAAGCCCTCGACAAGGGCGGACCTCTGCCGTCCAAGCCTCCGACAGCGGCCTCGGACAACTTCCCGGCAAGCCGGCTGCACGTACTGTGCAACGACTCGCGCTGGCCGCAGGACGTCGCGGCATACCAGGCCGGCGCCGCCGCCGACCGCAAGGCGTACCCCATGTTGGGCGGTTCAACGGGCAACGTCACTCCCTGCGCCTTCTGGCCCGAGCCGAAGGAGAAGCCCGTGCGGATCAGCGACGAGGGTCCGTCGAACGTCCTCATGGTGCAGAACGAACGGGACCCGGGCACGCCGCTCGCTGGGGCCCGGAAGCTGCGCGAGGCGCTGGGCGACCGGGCGAGGATGGTGACCGCCGATCAGGGCGGCCACGGCGTCTACCCGTTCGGGACGAACACCTGCGCGAACGACGCGGTGACGGCGTTCCTCACGGATGGCAAGCGCCCGAAGGAGGACCTCGCCTGCGAGGCGCAGCCGTCGACGGGCTGAGCCGGCGCGGCCTCGGACCGCCGTGTTCCGTCCAGCCGACGTCCAGCTGAGTTCCTCCTCACTCGCCGGCCGCCGTCGCCTGCCACGCGCCCGGGCGTTTGCCCGTCGCCTTCCGGAAGAACACCGAGAAGTTGGACGCGTCGGGGAAGCCGAGTACGTCGGCGCAGCGGGCGGCGGTGAGGCGGTCGTGAGCGAGGAGCCGTTTGGCTTCCAGGGTGATCCGTTCGACGATGTACGCCTTCGCGGTGCGGCCGGTGGCCTGCTGCACCGCTCGTGAGAGGGTGCGGGGCGCGTATCCCAGCGCACGGGCGTAGTAGCCGGCGTCGTGGTGTTGCCGGAAGTGCGCTTCCACGCTGGCGCGGAACAACCGGAACACCGGAGGTGTGAGCCGTGCTTCGGCGTGCGGTGGGTGCAGCCGGATGAGGAGCGCGGAGAGCAGGATCTCGGGCAGCTCCGTCGAGGAGTCACCGGGTGGGGCGGATGCTTCGAGGAGGAGATGGCCGCGTGCCGCGTCGACGAAGGGCCAGTCGGCGTCGGGGATGCTCCAGTGCGCGGCCAGGTCCGGGGAGGCGACGAGTTCCCGGGTGGCGTGGGTGACCGGCGCGGTCGGCACGAACAGCACGAGGTGCCCTGCCGTTTTTGCGATGTCGTCCCACCGGTGCACCGCGCCGGGTGGAATCCACACCGCGGACCGGTCCCGGAGCGGGTGGAGGCGGAAATCGACCGTGACCGAGCCGGGTCCGGCGTCGATGACGGCGAGGACGTGGAAGTCGGCGCGCTGCGTGCCGCCGTCGTTCAGCTCGCGAAGGCGGCCGAACGTCATCGTCTCGACCGAGGCGGCGGGGCGTCCCGAGGGCTGGTAGGTCATCTGCCGGATCACGCTCACGTGTCCAGTTTTCACCATCGGGCGACCAGTCACGCCGATGTCCCGTCCGGGTGCGGAAGTTTCAATGAACACACAGGGCAATCGCCCAGAGCACCGACCGGAAGAGCCATCATGAACACGACGCAGCAGACGCTTCTGCCCGTTTACGACCATCGGCCGGGGACCGGGCCGACTCTGGTGTTCCTGCACTACTGGGGTGGTTCTGCCCGCTCCTGGGACCTCGTCGTCGACCGCCTGGCGGGCCGTGACGTGCTCACGGTCGACTTCCGCGGGTGGAGCCGGTCGAGTGCTCTGCCCGGTCCCTTTACGCTCGGTCAGCTCGCCGACGACACGCTCGCCGTGCTCGCGGACGCGGGGGTCAGCGACTACGTCATGGTGGGGCATTCGATGGGGGGCAAGGTCGCACAGTTGGTCGCGGCCACCCGGCCCGCCGGCCTGCGCGGCCTCGTTCTCGTGGGCTCCGGCCCGGCGAAGCCCGCCGCCCAGGTCACTGCCGAGTACCGGGAAGCCCTTTCGCACGCCTACGACTCCGCCGAGTCCGTGGCCGGGGCACGGGATCATGTCCTCACCGCGACCGAGCTGCCCGCTCCGGTCAAGGCGCAGATCGTGACCGACTCGCGGACCGTCACCGATGCCGCCCGCGCCGAGTGGCCGCTGCGCGGCATCGCGCAGGACATCACCGAGCACACGCGCATGGTCAACGTGCCGGCTCTCGTCGTCGCCGGAGAACACGACCAGGTGGAGCCCGTCGGCGTGCTCCGCGACAACCTGGTGCCCTACCTCTCCCAAGCCGACTTCGTGGTGGTCCCCCGTACCGGTCACCTGATCCCGCTGGAAGCCCCGGCCGACCTCGTCGACACCATTACCGCCTTCGAGCCGGTGGCCTCACCGGCCCCGCGGCCCGACGACGGGCGGTGCCCCTGAGCACCCGCCCGCGGGGCCCGGACAGGCCCTGCCGCGATGCTCCGCACCCGACCGATCCGCCCGCCGCAACGAGGGGATCCGGCTCGGCGTCTTCGCCAGCAACCTCATGCCGTCGCCCCGGGGCGACGCACCCGGTAGCGCAGGTGAGTGACGTCCCGGTCGTCGAGGCGTCGGACGAGGTCGAGTTCGATGTGATCACTGCCCAGGTGGTCGAAGAGCCGTCGGCCGCCTCCGAGGAGGACTTGGACCAGGTGGATCTCCATCTCGTCCAGTTGCCCGGCTCGGAGGAGTGCCTGGGCCGCGCCCGCCCCGTGCACCATGACCGGGCGGTCCCCGGCGGCCGCGCGAGCCTGACGGGCGCAGTCCTCGACGTCGGTGACGAATCGCGTGTGGCCGGGTGGCACGTCTCCGTCGTCCACCCGGTGGGTGAGGACGAAGATCGGCACGCCGTGGTGATGGTCGCCCTGCCAGCGCCCGGCGAGTTCGAAGGTCCGACGGCCGGAGATCAGCGCGCCGGTCGCCAGCGCCTCGCGGTAGACCTGTCCGCTGGGACCGTCGGATTCCCGGTCGTCGAGCCAGTTGAAGAGACGACCGCCCGAGCGCCCGAGCTCCTGGCCCGGTCGATCGTCCGGGCCGGCGACGTAGCCGTCGAGCGACATCGACATGTACAGCCTGATCGGATTGCCTGCTTCGGCTTCCATCGCTCCTCCATGCATGGGGGTGCTGCTCCGCTTCCCGCCCCGCAGCGGCGGGGGTGTCACAGTGGAGGGACCGCAGGCGGCGGGCAAACTCATCGGCCCGGCGAGGCATGCGAGGGACATGCGGGAAACATGCGAACACCCGGTCGGGAACCCGTGTCCAAACCGACGGCCGCGTCGGCGGGTGGCTTCTCAGAGGACGGTCGAGAGGGTGATCGCCGCGGCACGTCGGCGTCGTCCAGGGGCCGTCTTCGTTCGAATGGTGCATGGGCGGCCCAGGGGTCAGGCATCCACCCGCTCCACCAGCCGCACCGTCACCGCATCCCCCTCCCCGATCGCCCTCCGCACCTCCGCCTTCACCGGCAGTTTGTGGGTGCCGTCGCCCAGGGCCATGAAGGAGCTCTGGAAGGGGTGGCCGTCGATCGTGCCGCGGACCTTCACCAGGCCGTGGGTGCCGAAGAAGGTGGTCGACTCGGGCCAGACGACGTAGGTCCAGCCGCCCTTGTTCGGGCTCTTTCGCAGGGTCGCGGTGAATCGTGCGTCCATCGTCCGTACCGCCTGTTCGGGAGTTCTGCGTGGCGTCCGTCTTCAGGGAGTAGGACGGCAGCCGGCCACCGAACTCATCGGTGGCCGGGCGGATGGTGGCTACGCCGGTTCCACCGGGAGCCAGAGTTCGCACGTCGCCGTCGTGAAGTCCTCCGTGCGGGACAGGACGGCCACGAGTGACGGGCCGGGCCGCAGGCGCCACGGGTTGGAGGGGAACCACTCGGTCGCCGTCGCCGCCCAGGCGGTCTGGAGGGTTTCCGGGTGGGGGCCCGAGGTGCGGAAGACCGCCCACATGCCCGCCGGGACCTCGATGGCGTCGAGGTCGTCGGGGGCCGGTGTGTCCCGGGTGACTGCGACGCCGTGCAGGTAGGTCAGGTCGGTGCCCTCCGCGCTGTCGGGGGCGAGGTCGTCGCAGACCTGGAGGAGGCCCGCCGGTTCGGTGTCGCCGAGGGACTTGAGGCGGGCGTGCTCCTGCGGGGGGAGGGCCGCGATGTGCTCCTGGATGTGCGGGTTGACGCCCTCGTGGATGAGGGGGACGCGGGTCGCGTGTCCGATCAGGCGGAACGCGGGGCGGTCGGCGAAACGGGTGTCCATGGGAGTGCTCCCTTCGACGGTCAGGCGGAACCTGAGCTGCGGTTGTGACTGAAGGGGGCCTCCGGCACGGCGTACCTCGCGCGGGGCGGCGCCGTGCACGGCCCGGAACGCGCGTCCGAATGCCTCCGTCGAGCCGTATCCGTGGCGGACGGCGATGCTCAGCAGGTCGTCCTCGCCCCGCACGACGTCGGCGGCGGCGACCGTCATGCGGCGCCGGCGCACGTACTCCGACAGCGGCATGCCCGCCAGCGACGAGAACATCCGGCGCAGGTGGTACTCGGTCGTGCCGAGCGTTCCGGCCAGCGCGGGTACGTCGAGCTCCTCGGTGAGGTGCTCCTCGACGAGATCGATGAGTCTGTTCAGTGCCGAGATCACGGGGCCTCCCTTCCTGCGTCAACCGTGGCAGGGGGCGGCCCCGCGGCGCCCGATCGTTGTGGTCCGGTGCGATCGGGGCCCCGGCTCACGCGGGTACGGCGGGCTGGTCGGGCCACGTGAAGGCGTAGCGCGGGTCGCCGCCGCGGGTCAGGCGTACGAAGCGCAGCAGCTCGCGGACGATGCCCGCGTTGCCCATGGCCCAGCCGACGCGCGGTTCCAGCGTGCTCGGGGTGGCGCGGTGCTCGACGTTGGACCAGCGGGCGCCGTCCTCGTCCCGGGTCGCGTGTGCGGCCAGGTCCGTCGCGAGGAGGTGGGCGAAGCCGTCCGGGGCGTACGGGTCGAGCCGCTCGGCGATGCGGTCGCAGGCCAGGGCGAGGACGCCCGCGGTGCCGCAGCAGCGGCCGTTGTTGTCCCAGAAGCCGGGGCGAAGCCGCCGGGGCACGCCGGAGTGGGTGACCGTGTGCCAGCAGCGGTCGGCGAGGGCGGACCAGGCGGGATCGGCGGTGACGTCCCGCAGCAGCCGGAAGGCCTGGGCGTCGCCGGCCGGGCCGTGGCACCAGCCGTAGCTGAAGGGCTCGATCAGGTCGGGGAGGAACTGGGGGGTGGAGTGGCGGACGAGGAAGCCCGGACCCGCCTCCCCGGTCGAGCCGGCTTCCCCGGTCGCTCCGGCTTCCCCGGTACCCCCGGCCTGCTCGCCGTCCGGTCCCGCCTCGGCCCGCGCCACGAAGTCCGCCGCGCCCGCCAGTGCCAGCTCCGTCAGGTCCGCACGGCCGGTGTCCGCGCCCACCCGGGCCAGCGCCAGGGCGATGCCGAGCGAGCCGTGCGAGACGTGGTGCAGCCGGGCCTCGACGTCCGGGCGGTGGGCCCACTGGACGCCGTCGGGGGTGTGCTCAGCGGTGCGCAGATACGGCTCCATGGCCAGCACGGCCAGTTCGTCGTCCCCGGCCAGCAGGGCCCCGAGGCCTATCCCCGCGTTGCCGCCCATCAGCTCGAAGAGCGGGCCCCAGCGCGTCCCGTCGAAGCGGGACCGGACGAGGGCCAGCGCGCGGTCGGCCGCCGCGCCGGACGCCCGGTCGCCGAGCTGTTCCTGCACGGCGCGCAGGACGAGCGCCAGCCCGGTGCGGCCGAAGTAGAGGGAGTCGTCCTCGATGTCGTCGACGCGGTGCGCCAGCTCGCGGGCCGCGCGCAGGGCGGTGTCGGCGTAGGCGTCGTCACCGAAGTGCCGCCACGCCTCCAGGAGTACGGGGATGTTGCCGGCCGTGCCGCTGTAGAGCATCGGGTCCGAGGCGTCGTCCGAGGGGCGGTCCGGCCAGGCGAGGCCGCCGTCGGGGGCCTCTCGCCCCGCACCGGTCAGCCAGCGCAGCGCCTCCGCCGCGAGTTCCTCGACCTCGTCGGCTGCCACGACCGTGCCCCCGGTTGCCCTCATGCGGCCACTCTCCCATCCGTCACCGGACGGACCCAGGGGGAGGTCGCGGTGTCAGTTGGCCGCGGTGAGGTGCCCGCGGCGGCCGCGCAGGCCCTCCCAGACCGCGCCCAGCGCCAGCGACTGGACCAGCGCCGAGAGCACGATGCCGCCGATGAAGAACCACGCCGGGGCCTCGCCGCCCCAGCTCCCCTCGCCGAGCCAGGCCACGAAGCCGAAGGCGGGGAAGGTGAACAGGGCGGGCCAGACCCAGATCAGGGACGCGTCCGGGCTGTCCGCGAACAGGGGCTCCAACGCGGCCACGGCCATCGCCCCGCCGACCAGGGCGAGGTAGATGCCCGAGACACGGTTGGCGACGGCGAGGCGGGCGAGGCGGGAGAGGGCGGGTATCGGGCTGCGCTTCATGGATCTCGATCTCCCCGGGAGTCGTCTGGGTCTACGTCTTCTTCCTGTTTCCAGGGTCGGACGTGGGCGGCTCCGGAGCCTGAGTACCCGTACTCAAGTCGAACGACGCGACACCCATGGGGCGCCCGGGGCGGCCGGCCACCCCGGCCGCCCCACGCACCACCGCTGTGCCGTCAGCCGCACTGGCAGGGATTGCCCGACTGGCAGCCGCAGCCGCACCCCGAGCCGCAGCCGCAGGCGGCGATCAGGGGCAGGGCGCGGATCTCGGTGGGCCGCTCGGTGCGGCGTTCCCGGGCGGGGTCGGGCTTCGTGCTGGGGGAATCGGTCATGGTTCCTCCTGGAAGCTGCTGCCTGCCTCCATCCGGAGGCTGGTGTCCGCCTCCATTGCACGCCCGGGGCGGCCGCCGTATCAACGGCGCATTGGGGCATCGCCGCGCGCCCCGGGCCGTATGCTCCCGCGCCCGGCCCGTACACCCCGCCCGTACGCCCCCGCGCGGGTCAGGCGCCCTCGACCTGCGTGGTCGGCTGGATGTCCGCCTGGAGGTCGTCCGCGTGCTCGCCGGTGACCAGGTAGACCACGCGCTTGGCGACCGCGACGGCGTGGTCGGCGTAGCGCTCGTAGTAGCGGCCCAGCAGCGTCACGTCGACGGCCGTCTCGATGCCGTGCTTCCAGCGGTCGTCCATCAGGTGCTGGAAGAGCGTGCGGTGCAGGAGGTCCATCGCGTCGTCGTCCTGCTCCAGCTGGAGGGCCAGGTCGACGTCCTTGGTGATGATCACCTCGGCGGCCTTCGCCATCAGGCGCTGCGCGAGCTGCCCCATCTCCAGGATGGTCGCGTGCAGGTCGTGCGGGACGGCGCGCTCCGGGTAGCGCAGCCGGGCCAGCTTGGCCACGTGCTGGGCCAGGTCGCCCGAGCGCTCCAGGTCGGCGGACATCCGCAGCGAGGTGACGACGATCCGCAGGTCCGTCGCCACCGGCTGCTGCCGGGCCAGCAGGGTTATCGCCCGGGCCTCCAGCTCGTGCTGGAGTTCGTCGACCCGCTGATCGCCCTCGATGACGGCCTCGGCCAGCTTCAGGTCGGAGTCGAGGATCGCGGTCGTGGCGCGTCCGATGGCCGACCCGACCAGCCGGGCCATCTCCACCAGACCGTCACCGATCGAATCAAGTTCCTCGTGGTACGCGTCCCGCATCAGGGTTCCCTCTCGTACGTCCGTTTAGGGGGCTCAAAGAACTGGCTCGCACATGGCTCGCACCGGCTCGCACCCCTCGCCGTGCCCCCACGCTTACACGTTCCGGCCTGTACGCGTCCGTTTCCGGCACCACAAATGAACCATCACTGGCTCCAAGGTGAACTCTGGGCGACGAGTGTTCGAGGTCGCACCCCGATGGCTGGGGCGAGGACGTACGGCATGCCTAACCTGGAGACATGGACGTGAACGCGGCGGTCGCCGCAGTGGCAGCGATCGCCGGAGTACTCACCGGCGTCATCGCCGTGCTGGCGTTCCGCTGGAGCGAGCGCGACCAGAAGCGCCCCACCCGCACCTCCCTGCACACGGACCCCGTCCTTCCACCCGGGGTGGACACCGTTCTGTCGGTGCTCCGCTCCTCCGCCGTCGTCCTCGACGAGGCCGACGGGGTGGTCAAGGCCAGCTCGGCGGCGTACGCCCTCGGCCTGGTCCGGGGCGGCAAGCTCGCCGTGGAGCCCATGCTCCAGATGGCCCGGGACACCAGGAGGGACGGGGAGATACGGCAGGTCGAGCTGGACCTGCCCAGGCGCGGGAACGGACGGGGCGAGGCCCTGGCCGTCTCCGCGCGCGTCGCGCCGCTCGGATCCCGGCTGGTGCTCCTGTTGGTCGAGGACCTCACCGAGGCCCGCCGCATCGAGGCCGTACGGCGCGACTTCGTCGCCAATGTGAGTCACGAACTGAAGACCCCGGTCGGGGCGCTCTCCCTGCTGTCCGAGGCCGTCATGGACGCCGCGGACGATCCGGAGGCGGTGGAACGGTTCGCCGGACGGATGCAGATCGAGGCCACCCGGCTCACCAACCTGGTGCAGGAGCTCATCGACCTGTCCCGGGTGCAGAACGACGACCCCCTCGACGACGCCGAGCCCGTCCGGGTGGACGAGCTGGTCGCCGAGGCCATCGACCGCTGCCGGCAGGCGGCCGGCAGCAAGCAGATCACCATGGCCGCCGGAGGAACGGCTGATCTGCACGTACGCGGCAACCGCGGCCAGCTCGCCGCCGCGCTCGGCAACCTCGTCGAGAACGCCGTCAACTACTCGCCCGCCCGCACCCGCGTCGGCATAGCCGCCCGCCGCGTCAACGCCCCCGGCGGCGACCTGATCGAGATCGCCGTGACCGACCAGGGCATCGGCATCTCGGAGCGGGACAAGGAACGCGTCTTCGAGCGCTTCTACCGCGTCGACCCGGCCCGCTCCCGGGCCACCGGAGGCACCGGTCTGGGTCTCGCCATCGTCAAACACGTGGTCGCCTCGCACGGCGGGGAGGTCACGGTGTGGAGTGCCGAAGGCCAGGGCTCCACCTTCACCCTGCGACTGCCGGAATCGGGCCTGTCCCGCGACCGCGCGGCGCGACGCCCGGACCACGCCGGACTCAGCGAAGAGACCGGCGACACCGAACGGTCCCCCTCATCCCCCCAAACATCCCCGTACGAAACGCTTCCCGCCCCGGAGGTCCTTCCGTGACCCGTGTGCTCGTCGTCGAGGACGAGGAGTCCTTCTCCGACGCCCTGTCGTACATGCTCCGCAAGGAGGGCTTCGAGGTCGCCGTCGCGACCACCGGCCCCGACGGACTCGACGAGTTCGAGCGCAACGGCGCCGATCTCGTCCTCCTCGACCTGATGCTGCCCGGCCTGCCGGGCACCGAGGTCTGCCGCCAGCTGCGCGGCCGCTCGAACGTTCCCGTGATCATGGTGACCGCCAAGGACAGCGAGATCGACAAGGTTGTCGGGCTGGAGATAGGGGCCGACGACTACGTCACCAAGCCCTTCTCCTCCCGCGAGCTGGTCGCCCGCATCCGCGCCGTACTGCGCCGCCGCGGCGAGCCGGAGGAGGTCGCTCCCGCCGCGCTGGAGGCCGGCCCCGTCCGCATGGACGTCGACCGGCACGTGGTGACCGTGGGCGGCACCAAGATCGACCTGCCGCTCAAGGAGTTCGACCTGCTGGAGATGCTGCTGCGCAACGCCGGCCGCGTCCTCACCCGCATGCAGTTGATCGACCGGGTGTGGGGCGCCGACTACGTCGGCGACACCAAGACCCTCGACGTCCACGTCAAGCGGCTGCGCGCCAAGATCGAGCCCGACCCGGGCGCGCCGCGGTACCTCGTGACGGTGCGCGGGCTCGGGTACAAGTTCGAGCCGTAGACCGGACGCCGTCCCGCGGGACACGGCGAAGGGCGGGACCTCCCGGAGGTCCCGCCCTTCGTTCGTACGGTGCTCAGTGGCCGGCGTCGGTGCCCGTGCCGGTGCCCTGCGAGGTGCCGGAGGTAGCCGTTCCGGTCTCGTTCGCCGCCCCGGAGGGCTCGCCCGAGGCTTCGCCGGTGGGCTCGCCCGAGTTCTCGCCGTCGGAGGGCTCCCCGGAGGTCCCCTCGGAGGGCTGTGCGGACGCGCCGGGCGCCGCCGGGACGTCGCTGGGGCCCCAGCCGGAGAAGTAGCTCTCGGCGGGCACGACGAAGGCGCGCAGGCTCACCTCACCGGCCTTGCTGAAGGTGAAGGTGATCTTCTGCGCGTTGCCGTCCTGGACCGCCTCGCGGCTGCTGGGCAGGACGGCGGCGGCGTTGTCCTTGCCGCCGACGACCAGGGAGCCGCCGGCCGGGACGGTCAGGCCGCCCTTCTGGCCCTCGGCGGGCTTCAGCTCGGCGGTCTTGTCGGTGCCGGCCACGGTGATGGACTCGAGCGTCTGGTCCGACCTGCCGTTGTTGAACAGCGTGGCGGAGACCACCGCCGGGCCCGTCGACTCCAGGTCCGGCTGCGTGATGACGACGGCGTTCTGGATCTGGATGTCACCGACCGTCGTTGCGGCGTTGTCCGGCTTGATCTCCAGCGACTGGGCGTTGTGACCGGCACCGCACGCGGCGAGCGAGGCGATCGAGAACGCGATGGCGGCGGCGGCGAGGGCACCGCGTCGAAGGCTGCTGCTCACGGCGGCGGCAACTCCTTGGACTCGAGCGGGGTGGCGGCAACGGATAAAGCCGCCCTAAGTGACTGTCAGCGGCCTTAGGCTACCGAGCCGTTCCCGGGCCGCCGCACCCGACCCTCCCCGAAGGACCACGGGCTTCGCCCGGCAGGCGGCAGTCCCGGCCCTCTTCAGGGGCTGCTTTGCGGCTCGCACCCGTCCGCCATTCGTATAAGAGCCGGTCCGCCATACGGGTTGTCGATCGGTGCGCGAAATTTCGGTGAAGGAATGCGCGGACCGCCGGAAATTGATCACCGAGGGCCCATCGGCGTGGCTCGTGATCAATTCCGGAATCGGCCGGAACCCCGGCACGGCCACCGAACGGAGTAGCGGAAGTCGCACGCCTGGAACCGGACATATCGGGATGTTCAGCCCGGTGGATGGCGCTCCGGTTGTGTGTGACGGGCCCGTTTCGCCCGGCCTGGAGAGCCGCTCCGACCTGCGAATTCTTTCTTCCGCTCGCCTCGCGCAGCACGTTCCTGTTGCTGTTGTCAAGCCCCGAGATATGCCCTGACCTGCGAAAACGCCATTCAGAACCCGCCGTTTCCGTGTTACCCTGGATAGCCACGGAAGGGGTACCTGTCACATGACGTTCAAGGTTGGCGACACCGTGGTCTATCCCCATCACGGGGCCGCGCTGATCGAGGCTATCGAAACTCGCCAGATCAAAGGCGTGGACAAGACCTACTTGGTGCTGAAGGTCGCTCAGGGCGACCTGACGGTACGTGTGCCAGCGGACAATGCGGAGTTCGTCGGCGTGCGTGATGTGGTTGGTCAGGACGGGCTGGACCGGGTCTTCGAGGTGCTGCGCGCGCCGTACGCCGAGGAGCCCACGAACTGGTCGCGTCGCTACAAGGCAAACCTGGAGAAGCTCGCCTCCGGCGACGTCATCAAGGTCGCGGAAGTCGTGCGCGATCTGTGGCGTCGTGAGCGCGAGCGCGGACTCTCCGCAGGTGAGAAGCGCATGCTCGCCAAGGCCCGCCAGATTCTGGTGAGCGAGCTGGCTCTCGCGGAGAACACCAACGAGGACAAGGCGGAGGCCCTGCTCGACGAGGTGCTCGCCTCCTGAGGCGAGGCGCGGACCGCCGCCCGCTCGGTTCAGCGCACTGAAAATGCCGTGGTGCCCGATGACGTCTTTGCTGTCGCCGGGCGCTGCGGCATGTTCGTACCCGGATGTGAATTTCGCGCATCCGCAGGTCCGGATGCCGATGATCCTCGTACGCTCCTCCCGGGAGGCTTCCCCCGGGTCCTGTTGTGCCGGGCCCGGACTGCTGGCTCGACCAGGGTCACGGAAGGGTCCGGTCGAGGCGTCGCGCCCGGCACGGTGAGGCCATACCCAACTAGGTCGAGCACACAAACCTGACAGGAACCGATGTCTGACGATTCGCGTCCCTCGCCCGCCCCGCCGTCGGCCGACAGGGCCGCCGATGACCGTGCCAACGCCAGGACCGCGGCGGTCATTCCGGCCGCCGGCCGTGGCGTACGGCTCGGGCCGGGCGCCCCGAAGGCCCTCCGGGCGCTGGGTGGCACGCCCATGCTCATCCACGCGGTCCGGGCGATGGCCGCCTCCCGCGGGGTCTCCCTCGTGGTGGTCGTCGCCCCGCCCGACGGCGCGGCCGAGGTCAGGAGCCTGCTGGACACGCACGCGCTGCCCGAGCGGACGGACTTCCTCGTCGTCCCCGGCGGCGCGACGCGTCAGGAGTCCGTACGGCTCGGACTGGACGCGCTGCCGCCCGAGTACGGCATCGTCCTCGTGCACGACGCGGCCCGGCCGCTGGTCCCCGTGGACACGGTGGACGCCGTGATCGAGGCGGTACGGGAGGGCGCGCCCGCCGTGGTGCCGGCCGTGCCGCTCGCCGACACCGTCAAGCAGGTCGAGCCCGCCGAGGTCCCCGGCGTGCCGGAGCCCGTGGTGGCGACGCCGGAGCGGGCGCTGCTGCGGGCGGTGCAGACACCGCAGGGCTTCGACCGGGAGACGCTGGTGCGGGCCCACACGACGGTGACCGGCGAGGTCACGGACGACGCGAGCATGGTCGAGCGGATGGGGCCGGCCGTGGTGGTCGTGCCGGGGCACGAGGAGGCGTTCAAGGTGACGCGGCCGCTGGATCTGGTCCTCGCGGAGGCGGTACTGGCACGCAGGAGGCTCAACGATGGGTTCTGAGGCGGAGGCGCTGCCGGTGTTGCCGCAGGTCGGGATCGGCACGGACATCCACGCCTTCGAGGCGGGGCGGGAACTGTGGTGCGCCGGGCTGAAGTGGGAGGGCGAGGGGGACGGCCTGGCCGGGCACTCCGACGCGGACGTGGTCGCGCACGCGGCGTGCAACGCGTTGTTCTCCGCGGCCGGGCTCGGGGATCTTGGGCAGCACTTCGGCACCGGGCGGCCGGAGTGGGCCGGGGCCTCCGGGGTGACGCTGCTGGCGGAGGCGGCGCGGATCGTGCGGGCGGCGGGGTTCCGGATCGGGAACGTCGCGGTGCAGGTGGTGGGGGCGCGGCCGAAGATCGGCAAGCGGCGGGACGAGGCGCAGAAGGTGCTGTCCGAGGTGGTGGGGGCGCCGGTGTCGGTGTCGGGGGCGACGACGGACGGGCTGGGGTTTCCCGGGCGGGGTGAGGGGCTGATGGCGGTGGCCACGGCGTTGGTCGTGCGGGTTCCCTAGCCGGGCGGGCGAGGTAGGGCGGTGTGGCGGCGGTGTGAGGGGTGCCGCCGGGTGGCGCGCCGTGCGGCGCGCCGCCCCGCGCCCCGCCAGGGGCCCCGCCCCTGGACCCCGGCCTGTGCCCACCCACCACCCGACTCGGTCGGGTAAGCGGCCGGACTCGCCACGATCGCCCGGCTCGGCCGGGCATGACGGTGGACTCGCAGCGATCGCCCGGCTCGGTCGGGCAAGAGGTGGGCGCCGACGTCGGCCGTGTGCCCGTGGCACTGCTCGGGGCCTACTACCCTGGACTCGTGACTATTCGGCTGTACGACACCAGCGCCCGGCAGATCCGTGACTTCGCCCCCCTCACGCCGGGCTGCGTCTCGATCTACCTGTGTGGCGCCACCGTGCAGGCGGCCCCGCACATCGGGCACATCCGGTCGGGCCTGAACTTCGACATCATGCGCCGCTGGTTCGCGTACCGCGGCTACGACGTCACGTTCATCCGCAACGTCACCGACATCGACGACAAGATCATCTGGAAGGCGGAGCAGCAGAACCGCCCCTGGTGGTCCATCGGGTACGAGAACGAGCGGGCGTTCAACGACGCCTACGACGCCCTCGGCTGCCTGCCGCCCACCTACGAGCCCCGCGCCACCGGGCACATCACCGAGATGGTCGAGATGATGCGCGGGCTCATCGAGCGCGGGCACGCCTACGAGGCCGAGGGCAGCGTCTACTTCGACGTACGGTCCCTGCCCGGGTACCTGTCGCTGTCCAACCAGGACCTCGACGAGCTGCGCCAGCCCGCCGGGGAGGGCGAGACCGGCAAGCGGGACCCGCGGGACTTCGCCATGTGGAAGGCGGCCAAGCCCGGGGAGCCCAGCTGGGAGACTCCGTGGGGGCGCGGGCGCCCGGGGTGGCACCTGGAGTGCTCCGCCATGGCGCACAAGTACCTGGGGAGCGAGTTCGACATCCACGGGGGCGGGATCGACCTGATCTTCCCGCACCACGAGAACGAGATCGCCCAGGCCGAGGGCTTCGGCGACGCCTTCGCCCGGTACTGGGTGCACAACGCCTGGGTCACCATGAGCGGCGAGAAGATGTCGAAGTCGCTCGGCAACAGCGTGCTCGTCTCCGAGATGGTCAAGCAGTGGCGGCCGGTCGTGCTGCGGTACTACCTCGGCACCCCGCACTACCGCTCCACCATCGAGTACAGCGAGGAGTCCCTGCGCGAGGCCGAGTCGGCGTACGCGCGCATCGAGGGCTTCGTGCAGCGCGTCACCGAGCTGGCCGGGCAGACCGTCGAGCCGGCCGCCGAGGTGCCGCCCGCCTTCGCCGAGGCGATGGACGACGACCTGGGCGTCCCGCAGGCGCTCGCCATCGTGCACACCACCGTCCGGCAGGGCAACAGCGCGCTGGCCGCCGACGACAAGGACGCCGCCGTGGCGCGGCTCGCCGAGGTGCGGGCCATGCTCGGAGTCCTCGGCCTCGACCCGCTGGCCCCGCACTGGGCGGGGGAGCAGGAGCAGGGCGAGGACCTGCGGCACGTCGTCGACAGCCTCGTACGCCTGGTGCTCGACCAGCGGGAGGCCGCGCGGGGGCGGAAGGACTGGGCCACCGCGGACGCCATCCGCGACCGGCTCGGACAGTCCGGGCTGGTCATCGAGGACAGCCCGCAGGGGCCCCGTTGGAGCCTCGGGTCGCGCTGACCCGGCCGGTCGGCGAGGTCCGTCCCGTAGATCGATTGTGCCGCCCGGCCCTCCGGGCGGCACACTGCATAGAACACAAGCTTCACGCACACTCCCGTAGAGAGCGGAGACAGGTAACTCATGGCCGCGAACAACCGCCGCATGTCCGGCAAGAAGGGCGCGCAGGTCGGCAGCGGCGGCAAGCGGCGCCGGGGCCTGGAGGGCAAGGGGCCGACGCCTCCCGCCGAGATGCGCAAGGGGCACGCCAAGCAGCGCGCCGCCAACGCGAAGGCGCGCCGCTCCCCGGGACGTCCGCAGCAGCAGCGGCGCGGGGGCGGACGGTCGACGTCCGAACTCGTCGTCGGCCGCAACCCCGTCTACGAGGCCCTGCGCGAGGGCGTGCCCGCCTCGACGCTCTACGTCCAGCAGTTCATCGACAACGACGAGCGGGTGCGCGACGCGCTCCAGCTCGCCGCCGAGCGCGGTGGCATCAACCTCATGGAGGCGCCGCGTCCCGAGCTGGACCGGATGACCAACGGGCTCAACCACCAGGGTCTCGTCCTCCAGGTCCCGCCGTACGAGTACGCGCACCCCGAGGACCTCGTCGCCGCCGCCCACGACGAGGGCGCGGACCCGCTGATCGTCGCCCTCGACGGGGTGACCGACCCGCGCAACCTCGGTGCCGTCGTCCGCTCCGTCTCCGCCTTCGGCGGCCACGGCGTCGTCGTGCCCGAGCGGCGCGCGGCCGGGATGACGGCCGGTGCGTGGAAGACGTCGGCCGGCACGGCCGCGCGTACGCCGGTCGCCCGTGCCACCAACCTCACGCGCGCGCTGGAGTCGTACCAGAAGGCGGGGATCACGGTCGTGGGCCTCGCCGCCGACGGCGAGGCCGAACTCGGCGACCTGGAGGCCCTGGGCGGGCCCGTGGTCATCGTGGTCGGCAGCGAGGGCAAGGGACTGTCCCGGCTGGTCGGCGAGACCTGCGACTTCCGCGTGCGGATCCCGATGCCGGGTGGCGCGGAGTCGCTCAACGCGGGCGTGGCCGCGGGGATCGTGCTGTACGAGGCGGCGCGGCGGCGCTGACCCGGGATTGATCGGTTCTTCGGGCGGGGGATGGGTGTTCGGATCCGTCCCCCACACGGGGTGTTCCGGATGGTCCGGGCTGGTTTGACGCGGTCCGGACAGATCCGGGCGGTCAAGGCAGTGTCCTAACGACACATCACTCGGTTAGATGAGTGTGGACACCAGAACACCCCGCACACCCACGGGGGACCGCTCGTCGGGATACGACGACGCTCCCGCGTTGAGCATGGTGAAGGTGCCGAGCGATCCGGCCCAGGTCATCGTCAACCACGCGAGTTTCCGCGTGCAGTTCGGTGCCTCCGCCCGGCGGACCCAGTCGCCGCGGATCGCACAGCACTTGAGCGCCACCCAGGCCACCCCCCGCATGCCCGCCGCCCCGGGCCGTCGCCGGGCCGTCGTGTGGAGCGGACGGTCCGACCCGGACGACACCGGCGCGCACCGGCTGCTCCAGGCGGTGCGGGCGGGAGCCGGTCACCACGTCGAGGACCCGGCCGCCGACGCCGGAGCCACCCAGGTCATCCCCAGGTTCGATCTCGGCGGGGACCCCCTGGGCTACGACGGCTACGACGCAGGCCCCGCCACCGAGACCCTCGAAACACCCCTCGTCGGCGCCCAGCGCGGCCCCGTCCCCGAGGGCACCCGGCTGCTGCCCGCCATGCGCACCGTCGGCAGCGCCTACGACGAACCCGCCTACACCGCCCAGGACTTCGGCCACGACGAGCGCGAAGACCACGAGGACCACGACGGCTACGGCGACGACACGGGCCCGGACGAGCCGCGCGGCAGGCGCCGTTCCGACGACCCGGCGCGGCACGCGTACTTCCCCGGCCGCCGCATGAACCTCGGCGTCGTGCTGCTGCCGCTGCGCGTCTTCCTGGGCTTCATCTCGATCTACGCCGGCATGGGCAAGCTCTGCGACCCCGTCTACTTCGACGGCGGCGAACGCGGCTCCATGGTGAAGTGGCTCAACACCCTGCACCCCTGGGACGTCGCCGAGCCGCTGCGCCAGTTCGCCCTCGCGCACCCGGTCGGCGCCGGGCTCGTCATCGCCTTCCTCCAGGTGCTGGTGGGCGTCCTGACCGTGCTGGGCTGCTGGCAGCGCGTGGCCGCCGTCATCGGCGCGGGCCTGTCCGCCGCGCTCCTGGTCACCGTCAGCTGGAAGAGCGTCCCCGTCTACGACGCGCCCGACATCATCTACCTCGCCGCCTGGTCACCGCTGATCATCGCCGGGGCGCCCGTCTACTCCGTGGACGGCAGACTCGCCGGCAGCGCCTGGCGCCGGCTCGGCCCCCGCGCCGACATCTGGGACCTGCGCCGCTACGTCCTGCGCCGCGGCGCCCTCGTCACGTTCCTGGTCGCCGGTGCGACCCTCCTGGTCGGATCGCTGCTCGGCGGTGCCGTCCGGGACGCCGACCGCGTGGTCGTCCCCGGCCCCGGCGAGGCCCCGCGCAACGAACTGCCCGGCGCCCCGCTCCCGCAGGAGCCCGGCACGCGCGAGCCGAAGAGCCCGGAGGCCTCCGCCTCGCCCACCCAGGGCGCGACCAGCGGGGCCACCACCCCCTCCACGGGGGCCGCGACCACACCGGGAGCGACCCGGGAGAGCGGCACCACCGGGGGCGGTACGCCCAGCCGGTCCCAGGGCACCGGCGGACAGGCCCCGCCGCGGCAGTCGTCCCCGGCCGGCCGGGACCAGGCGCCGACCACCTCGGCCGGACCGACCGCCGGGGGCACCTCGACCGGCTCCGGCGGCTCCACCGGCGGCTCCACCGGGGGCTCCGGAAGCGAGGAGGGCGGCGGCTCCTCCTCCACCGGCCAGCCGGGCAACGGCCGCCTCGTGGGCGGCCTCCTGGGGTAGGACGGCGGCCGGAACGCGGCCCACGGGCCCGTGGACACGCCGAGGGGCCCCGCACATCACCGTGCGGGGCCCCTCGGCGTTCGCCCGTGGAGGGAGCGCTCAGCGGCCGGACAGGGCCGCCAGCTCGCGGGCCGCCTCCGTCAGGTCCTTCGCGGTGTCGATCGCGCGCCAGTAGGAGCCCTGCGGGATCGGGAAGCCGGACAGCCGGCGCTCACGGGCCAGCCTGGGGAACGTGGTCCGCTCGTGGTCGCCGCGCTCCGGGAGCATCGCGGCGAAGGCGGACGAGAAGACGTACACCCCGGCGTTGATCTCGAAGGTCGACGGCGGGGCCTCGATGAAGTCGGTGATGTGGCCGAAGCCGTCCGTCTGCACGGCGCCCCACGGCAGCCGCGGGCGGGCCAGGGCGAGGGTCGCGACGGCGTCCCGCTCGGCGTGGAAGTCGGCCATGTCGCGCAGCGAGAAACGGGTCCAGATGTCGCCGTTGGTGGCGTACCAGGGCCGGTCCGGGTGCGGCAGGTGCGCGGCGGCGTACTTGAGGCCGCCGCCGCGGCCGAGGGGCTCGGTCTCGACGACCGTGGTGACGGAGAGCGGCAGGTCGGCGGTGTCCAGCCACTTCTGGAGCACCTCGGCCAGATGGCCGCAGGAGACCACGACGTCCGTCACGCCCTCGTCGGCGAGCCAGGCGAGCTGATGGCCGATGATCGGAGTCCCGGTGCCCGGGATCTCGACCATCGGTTTGGGCCGGTCGTCGGTGTACGGGCGCAGCCGGGAACCCTGTCCGCCCGCCAGGACGACGGCTTGAACGGGGCGGCGGGACGCGGCGTTCGGATCGGTCATGCCCGAACTGTACGCGGCGCCCCGCCGGCCCCCGAAGCCTCGTCAGCCGTGCGTGGCCAGCACACCCGAGGCGAAGGCGGTGTCGCAGACGGGGCGGGAGTACGACTGGGCCCGGGTCGGCCCGTACACCTTGACCGCGGCGCGGCCGAGGGCGCGGGCGATGGACGCGCAGTGGCCGGCCAGCGACGGGCGTTCGTTCACCGCCTCCTGGAGGTGGGTGAGGGCGACGCCAGGGTCCTCCTCCTGGAGCTCGGTCAGCAGCCGGTCGCGCAGCACCTCGTGCGGCGCGCGGGCGACGGTCCGGGAGGTGGAGGCCTTGGCCGAGGATGCCTCCGACGCGGCGAGCACCGAGTCCGAGGGGTCCCCGGACCAGTTGACCCTGGTGACCGCGAGGGTCCCGGAGAGCACCAGGACGACGGGCAGGACGAAGGCGAGAGAGCGGCCGATCCGGTGGGCGGGGCCCCGGCCGCGTCGCGTCTGTCGGGTGGTGGAGTGCTTCACGGAGTGCTTCACGCGAGTGAGGGTAGCGCCCGGTAATGATTTGGCGACATTTAGTCACCCTTTCGGGGGATGAAGAGAAGCCCCGGAGTGGGTAAGGGGTTGACGCGCGAGGGGTGAAAAGTCCGTTCTGCCGGGGTATTTGTCGACAACGAAAAATGCCCCGCAGCAGGCCGCGGGGCACTTTTCGTCAACGCGGGTGAAAATCACCCGCGCGAGGACGTTCAGTCGGAGAGACGCTCGCCCGTGGACGACGAGAACACGTGCGCCTCGCCCGGCCGCGGCACCACGTGGACCGTCGCGCCCTTCTCCGGCACCGCGCGGCTGCTGACGCGGACCACGAGGTCCTTCGACTCGCCGCCGACCTCGACCGTGCCGTAGATGTAGCCGTCGGCGCCGGTCTCCTCCACGACGTTCACCGAGACGGCGAGGCCCGCCGGGGCGTCCTCGGAGTCCTTCGTCAGCGTCTTGGCCGCGCCGCCGTTCAGCTCGACGACGTCGAAGTGCTCCGGGCGGACGCCGACGGTGACCGTGCGGTCGCCCTTGTCGGAGGCGGCCTTCAGGGCGTCGCGGTTGACCGGGACGACGCTGTTGCCGAACTTCACGCCGCCGTCGGTGATCGGGACCTCGACCAGGTTCATGGCCGGGGAGCCGATGAAGCCGGCGACGAAGAGGTTCGCGGGCTTGTCGTACATGTTCCGCGGGGTGTCGACCTGCTGGAGCAGACCGTCCTTGAGCACCGCCACGCGGTCGCCCATCGTCATGGCCTCGACCTGGTCGTGGGTGACGTAGACGGTGGTGATGCCGAGACGGCGCTGGAGCGAGGCGATCTGGGTGCGGGTGGAGACACGGAGCTTGGCGTCCAGGTTGGACAGCGGCTCGTCCATGAGGAACACCTGCGGCTCACGCACGATCGCGCGGCCCATCGCCACACGCTGGCGCTGACCGCCGGAGAGCGCCTTCGGCTTGCGGTCCAGGTACTCGGTGAGGTCGAGGATCTTCGCGGCCTCCTCGACCTTCTGCCGGATCTCCGCCTTGTTGACGCCGGCGATCTTGAGGGCGAAGCCCATGTTGTCGGCGACGGACATGTGCGGGTAGAGCGCGTAGTTCTGGAACACCATGGCGATGTCCCGGTCCTTCGGCGGCAGGTGCGTCACGTCGCGGTCGCCGATGCGGATGGCGCCGCCGTTGACGTCCTCGAGGCCCGCGAGCATGCGGAGCGAGGTGGACTTGCCACAACCGGAGGGGCCGACCAGGACGAGGAACTCGCCGTCCTCGATGGCGATGTCGAGACCGTCGACGGCGGGCTTGGTGGAACCCGGGTAGATGCGGGTCGCCTTGTCGAACGTAACTGTGGCCATGGTGAATGGGCCCCCTTCTACCGGCAGGAACGTGCCGGACGATCCGTTGTAGGAAGGTGGTGGTGTAGTCCACACGGGTGTAGCTGGCTCAGGACGGTACCCGGCGTTCACCTGGTCTGTCAGTACCTGTGGGCCTGTGAACTTCGCCGAAATTTTCGAATCCCACCGTTCACCGGGCTCTGTGTAGAGTGGACCGACCCGCGCGCGCGTGCCGTCGCGCGAGTGCCTCCTTAGCTCAGCTGGTCAGAGCGCCGCTCTTGTAAAGCGAAGGTCGTCGGTTCGAATCCGACAGGGGGCTCCGAGAAAGCGGCAGGCCGAGGGCCCCTCACCGGATCCGGTGAGGGGCCCTCGGCCTGCCGTGGTTCAGGAGGAGCGGTTGGCGCTGGACCGGCCGAAGAACTCGATCTCCGCGATGGCGACCTGCTTGTCCGCGGAGGCCGCGTGGGCCGACTCGATGGTGAAGCGGACCTTGGTGACCTCGCCGACGCGGAACGGGCGTCGCTGGCCGCCGGCACCCTGGTCCAGGGTGAGGTTCCGGGTCGTGGTCGACCCGTCCTTCAGGGTGATCGTCGCCTTCACGCGGTGCGGGAGGGCGCTCTCCTTGATCTTCGCGGCGCGGGTGGAGACGCCGGGCGTGATGATCACGTCCAGCAGGCGGGTGGGCTCGGTGAAGGTGGCCTCGATCCACTCGCCCTTGCCGGACTGCGAGATGCCGGGCCCCCACCAGGTGTTGCTGAGCTGGTCGATGACCAGCTCCGGCTTGTGGCCGGCGTAGGAGTGCGACGCCTTGATGCCGTCCGGGGAGACCGGGGCGCGCTTGGCGAAGTGGTCGCGGGTGGCCTGGTAGCCGTCCGGGATGTACATGAAGCCGAGGACGGTCAGGGTCACGACCACGACGACGGTGATCCAGGTGCCGATGCGGTCGAAGACGCGGCGCAGGCGCGGCCGGTCGCCGGCCCACGGGGTCTCGCGGCGGGTGCCGCCGAAGAGCCTGCGCCACCAGGGGGCGCGCAGGTCGGCCTGGTCCCCGGAGGCCACCAGGGGCATGGCGCAGCGCGCGCAGTAGTGGCGGTCGGGGCGGTTGGGCGTGGAGCACCACGGGCACGGCGGGCCGTTGGCGATGTCCACGTGGCCGGGGGCGCGGACCTGAGGCCGGTCCGCGTCGGGGCGGCCGGGCAGGACGGGGGCGATGCCGGGGGGCGGTGCCGGGGTCCGGGCCTCGGGGTCGGCGACGGGGACCAGCAGGGAGCGGGCGCGGTCGGACATGGTGTCGGTGAGCGCGTTCGGCGCGGGGACCGGTGTCACCGGGGTGGTGGGGGCGGTCTCGTCGGTGTCGGGGGTGCGGGCGGGCGCCGGGGCCGAGGGGGAGGACGCGGTGGAGGCGGCCGGGGCGGCGTCCGCGTCGGCGGGCCTGCCGGCTCCCGCCGCACTCGCTCCCGCCGCACCCGCTGCCGCCGCACTCGCTCCCGCCGTACCCGCTGCCGCCGCACCGGTGTCCGGCGTGCCGGGGGCGGGCGCGCTCGCCGCGCGGCGCGGCTGCTGCACGGTCGGGTTGTCCTCCGCGTCGCCGTCCGGCGCGTCGGCGCCGCCCGGGGCGGTGGCCGTGGCACCGCCCGGGGCGGTGGCCGTGGCCTGGTGACCGCCTCCGGCGGGGGCCGCGGCCGGTCCGGCGGCGTCCCGGCCGGCGGCCGAGGCGGTCGCGGGCTGCGCGGTGCGGGCGCCGGCCTGGTCCCAGCGGAGTACGGCGCCGCACGCGTCGCAGAAGGACTGGCCCGGTTCCGCGGGTGTCCCGCACTCGGCGCAGTTCTGCGTGGTCATCTCTCCGGGGTCCTTTCGGCGGCGGTCACTTCGACCGTGTAGGGCATGTGGGCGGGACGGGCCGCGGCGACCAGGGCGTCCAGGCGGTGGGTGTCGCCGGGTCTCGGTGCGGGCAGCCGGAGGGTGACGTGCAGGTGGGGGCGGGGAGCCCCGGGGAACGGGCCGAGGGGGCGGGCGTTCCAGTCGGCGCCGCCGCTCTCGCTGATGTCCGGCTCCACGCCGAACGCGAGCAGCACGGCCTCGGAAAGACCCTGCCGGGTGCCGCGCACGCGGTGCAGCCGGGCGGCGGCGGCGACGGCCGCGCGCAGCATGGGCTCGGGTTCCGTGCCGTCGGTCTCCGCGCCGATCCAGCTGCCGAGCCACTGCGCGAAGTCCGCCGGCGTGAGGGCGGGGTCGAAGTAGGTGTCCAGGCAGTCCAGGACGTTCAGGATCGGCGCGAGGACGTCGTCGAGCCCGCCGACGAAGCGCAGCGCGAGGTCGTCGTCGGCGAAGACGGCCGGCAGCATCGTGGCGATGGGCAGCGAGGAGCCGAGCCCGTCGACGGAGCCCCGGCGGGACGTGGCGGCCGTCACGCGCCGTCCCCGATCACGCGGACCCGGTGGTCGAAGGAGAAGACCAGCGCGGGCGCTTCGAGGTCGATGCGGTCGGTGGGGTCGCCGCGCTTGCCGGTGAGTGGGTCGGCGGGGTGCAGGACGACCTCGTCGACGAGTTCGACGCCGGGTACGCGCTGGAGGACGGCGAAGACCTCGCCGGTCTGGACGGGGCGGCCGAAGGGCCAGCCCTTGCCGTCGGCGCCGCCGGTGAGCGGGTCGAGGTGACGGTAGAGGGCGTCGTGGGCCTGGCGGCGCACGCGGTCGGTGTCGACGCCGCGGAAGGCGTGGACGGTGGCGACGACGGTGACGCCCTGGTAGTACGGCGGGCCGACGGCGAGGCGGGTGCCGATGAGGCGGCGTTCGTCGAGGTGGCGGGTGATGCGGCCGAGCAGGGCGTCGCCGGGGACGAGCTGCTCGAAGCGGAGCCGCCCGCCCGGGTCCGGCACGGCCTGCGGGACGACCAGGACCCGGACCGCGTAGGCGCCGTGGTCGCCCTCCTCGCCCTCCAGGCAGGTGATGCGGGCGGTCTCGGGGGCGGCGCGGCGGGCGAGCTCCTCGTAGTCGCGCAGGGTCACGGCGCGTTCCTGGGCGCGCAGGGTGATCGGCGCCCGGAGCTTGGCCTCCTCGACGGTCTCGCCGTCGACGCCGCCGCGGGCCGCCTCACGGTTGACGACCTCGGAGACGTACGGGATGGAGGTGCGCAGCACCTGGACGGCGCCGCGGGCCACGTTGCCCGACCTGCCGCCGCCGGTGCGGTAGCGGCGAGCGCGGATGACGGCGCCCTTGGGGGCCACGGCGCCGTACTGGCGCAGGGTGCCGTCGGCCTCGCGGACGGCGGGGCCGAAGGCGATCTCGCCGGTGGCGGCGTCCAGGGTGATGTGGTGGTCGTCGGGGTGCGAGCCCGAGAAGTGCGGGACGACCTGCCACTCCTGCCAGCCGTCGTCGGCGGCGGTCTGCAGCAGGACCGGCGGGTCGTCGGCGACGACGGGGGAGTGCTCCAGCCGCAGGCGCTGGCCGGGCAGGCCGGTGGATTCGCCGAGCGGCTCGTCGTACACGGTCTCGGCGTGGACGGTGCCGGTGGTGCCGCCGATGGTGTAGGCCTCGGCGGAGCGGATGGTCGGTGAGGTGGTGTAGAAGGGCTGGCCGGGCAGCGGCTCGGTGACCCGGCAGCGGACCCAGCCGGCCTCGTGGCCGCCGTTGCGGGACAGGACGTGCCCGCCGGGTATGTGCAGCACGATGTCACCGGGGCGGTTGAGGCCGCCGGTGCCGTCGCGGTCGACCTCGCAGGGCTGCCAGCCGTCCTCGGTCCAGGCCTCCCAGAGCAGCGGCGGCTGGCGGGGGTCGACGCCGACACCGTCGACGCGGCTGTCGAGTTCGAGGGCGAGCGCGCAGTGCGGGACGGCGGCGGTGAGGCCGATGAGCATGCAGTCGCCGGGGGCGGGTGCCTCCGCGAAGCACAGCACGTCCTTGCTCTCGGCGAGGTCGGAGGTGCGGTCGCTGACGGCCTGGCCCTGGTGCTGGACCACCAGGCGGCCCAGCGAGCACGGCACGACGCTCAGGTCGCGCTCGGTGGCGAACACCACGGCCTCGTCGCGCTCGGTGCGCAGCGTGGCGACCTCGGTGCCGACCGGGACCAGGATCGTCTCCTCCTGCGGCGCGGACAGCCAGAAGGTGACGTCCGTGCGGGCGGCGGACGGCGGGAACAGGGTGATGCCGACGAGGTCCAGGAAGGCCAGGTGGTTCTTCTCCGGGACCCGGTTGAGGCGGTACACGATCTGGTCGGCCATGTGGGCGAGCGTCTCGACCAGGGTGATGCCGGGGTCGGAGACGTTGTGGTCGGTCCACTCCGGTGCGCGCTGCTGGATGTAACGCTTGGCGTCGTCGACGAACTGCTGGAAGCGGCGGTCGTCGAGGTTGGGGGAGGGCAGGGGCATCAGCGGTCGCTTTCGGGAGAGCCCGGGAGGCCGGCCGGACCGGCGGGGAGGTCGGGCTCGTCGTGGGAGGGGATGACGTAGAACGGGAAGACGAGGCTGCGCGGGTTGTTGGTGCCGCGGATCGAGTAACGGACGTCGATGTAGAGGACGTTCTGGCCCTCACCGGTGGTGACCTCGACGTCGTGGACCTCGATGCGCGGCTCCCAGCGGTCCAGGGTGACGTGCACCTCGTGCTGGATCCGCCCGGCGGTCTGCTCGTTGACCGGGGCGAAGACCAGGTCGTGGATGGCGCAGCCGAACTCGGGCCGCATCGGCCGCTCGCCGGGAGCGGTGGCGAGGATCAGCCGCATGGCCTCCTCGACCTCCTGCTCGCCGCTGACGAGGGCGATGCCGCCGGTGGGCCCGATGCGCAGGGGGAACGACCAGCCGGACCCGACGAACTGTTCGGCCATCAGTGGGCCACCTGCCTTCTGCTTCCTGCGGTCGTGCCGGTTCCTGCGGTCATGCCGGCAGGGGGTACTTGATGGTGTTGACGAAGACGGCGCCCATGAGGTCGACCTTGATGGCCTTGATGTTCACGTTGGCCACCGAGGTGACCGAGACGAGGCCGGTGGCGGTGAGCGTCATGGCGCCGGACGCGTTCATGAGGAGGGCCCCCATCGCGCTCACGTTGACCGTGCCGGCCATCGACTTGAGGTTGACCAGGCCGCGCCCCTGGAGGAGGAGCGGTCCGCCGGACTTCACCGTCACCGACCGGCGCCCCTCCAGGGTGAGGTCCATGCCGGCCTCCACGGACACCGAGCGGCTGCCGGTGATGCTGACCGAGCCCTTGCTGTCGACGGTGATCTCGGTCTTGGTGCGGTCGAGGTTGATGGTCAGCTTGTCGTTGCCGCTGGCGATGCGCACGCCCTGCTTGCGGGCGCCGGTCTGCTGGCTGAGCAGGTCGACGCGGTTGCCCGTGCGGTCGGACAGGGTGTGCCGGGCGGCCTTCTTCTTCAGGCCGTCGTGCAGCGGCACGTCCTTCACCTTGGTGGGCAGGTCCCGGCCGTTGTAGAGACCGCCGATGACGAAGGGGTGGTCGAGCGCGCCGCGGTCGAAGGCGACGAGCACCTCGTCGCCGACGTCCATGGGGAAGACCCCGCCGCCGCCCTTGCCGCCCATCTGGACGCTGCGCGCCCAGTCGCTGACGTAGGTGTCGTCCAGCCACGGGAACTGCAGCTTGACCCTGCCCTGCTTGAGGGGGTCCTGTACGTCGGTGACGATGGCGTTGGCGACGCTGGGCAGCCGGGTGGCGCTCGCCGGGTCCGTGCCGCCGCTGCCGCCCGAGGCCAGCCCGTACAGGGAGCGCCACTGGCGGCCGCTGACCGTGATCCAGGACTCGTAGGGCACGCCGTCGCCGAAGTGGTGGCGGACCGAGGTGACGGTGTACTTGCCCTCGAAGGGCTTGCCGACGTCGGAGAGGGCCACGGGGACGCCCGGCCGCAGGTCGGGGTGGCCGTACGCGGCGACCTCCAACTCGGCGAAGGAGGAGGTCACGTCGGCGGCGAGGGCCTTCGCGGCGTGCTGGACCTCGTCCTGCTTGTCGTACGGGTTGGCGGTCTCGACGAGCTTGCCGGCCTTGAACTTGCCCGCGGCCGTGCCGGGCGTCGAGCCGATGCTGATGCCGGGGTCGGTGGTGGCCGGGGCGATCTCGGTGATCTTCTTCTTGGTGGTGACGTTCCAGCCGCGCGACTCGACCTTGCCGATCTGGTCGGCCGCCGTCACCGCGGCCCGCAGCCGCAGGATGTCGTGGCGGGCCTGGAGGACGAAGGTGCTCTTGTCGCCGTCCGTCTTCGGGGAGGGCGCGCCGGCCGACGGCTTCGGCGTGACGAACCTGAACTTCCCCTTGGCGTCCAGGTACATGACCATGTTGTTCTCGTCGGCCAGCCGGGAGAGGAAGTCCCAGTCGGTCACGTTGGACTGGCTGATGAACGTGTAGGTGCCCTTGGTCGGCTGGATGCGGCCGATGGAGACGCCGTCCATGGCCACGAGCTTGCGCGCGATGTCCGAGGCCTTCTGGTTGCGGTACGCGGCCACCCGGCGCTGGCGCATCAGGCGGTGCCCGTAGTCGTAGCCCCGGATGACGGTGAAACTGCCGGTGCCGTCGTAGTCGGCCTCCATGCCGGTGACCTCGCCGGTCAGCAGGGGGTTGCCCTTGCCCTGCCCGTCGGCGATGGGGGTGATGACGACCTTGGTGCCGAACTGCACGCCCAGTTTGCCGAGGACCAGGTGGTTGGGGTCGCGGAAGGTGATGCGGAACGCCGCCGGCACGCCGACGCCCTGGTCGACCCAGCCGTCGGTGAGCATCGGCGCGATGTCGTCGGGCAGCTTCGCACCGCCGATCTTGACCTCGACGATGCTGGAGAACGCGGGACGCACCATCAGTGCGGCACCTCCTCGGCGGCGGGGAGCATCAGCTCGGTGCCGGTCGGCAGGTGGGACGGGTCGTCGATGCCGTTGGCCTCGGCGATCACGCGCCAGGCGTTGGCGCTGCCGTACTCGCTCCAGGCCAGCGACTGGAGGGAGTCACCCGCGACGACCCGGTGCACGCGCTGGGCGGTGAGCGCGCCCGAGGTCGGGTTCTGGCCCAGGGTCGGCCCGGGTATCTCCACCAGCGCCACCTGGCAGGTCGCGCGGATGGGGACGCCCGTGGTGCCGAAGAGCGTGTACTGCGTCTCGATCGAGGAGACGTACGCGGTGAACCGCGCGGTGGAGAAGGAACCCCACTCGAAGACCACCCAGGGCGGCGACGGCTGCTTGGCGCTCAGGCTCTTGGCGGTCACCTCGCAGCACAGCAGCAGCGACTCGACCTTCTTCATCACGGTGTTGCCGTCGGGCTTCATGGACGAGTCCAGGAAGATCTCCAGGGTCATCTCCCGCGGCTCGGCACCCATGAACTGCGGTTTGGCGGCCTCCCGGACGGCCGCCGTCGGCGTCGCCTTCCACTGGGTGCGCTGGCTGATGGCCAGCTGGGCCGGGTTGAACTCGAACGCGAACGTCCGGATCAGCGCACCGGGGGTGGTGGTCGTGCCGGTGGGCGGCTCGTGGATGGCGAGGTTGGCGCGTACGAGGCTCTTGCCGGCGCCCCTGCTGGTGGCCATGGGTCTTCCTCTCTGCTCTTCGGGCGCCGTCAGTCCGTGAACCCGTGGTGGGCGATCTCCAGGACCTCGGTGGCCACCGACAGGTTGCCGGGGTCGAGGCTGGGACCCTGCCAGCTGACGGGCAGGACGTCGATCAGTCCCCAGCGGGCGACCAGGGACCCGTCCGCGCGCAGGGCCGAGATCTGGGCGGTGGGCCGCTTCACGCCGGTCTGCACGGAGGAGATCCACTTGGCGACCTTGGCGGTGTCCGGGGTCAGCGGTCGCGTCAGCCGGATGTTGGAGAACGTCACGCGGGTGGGCAGCTGCCAGACGAACCCGTTGTTGCCGCCCTCCTGGCGCTGCTCCACCTCGACCTGGGTCGACAGGCCTTCGCACCCGTTGAAGTAGCCGAGGCTCTCGCCGTCGATGGCGAGGCTGAACCAGATGGAGGAGCCCGGGTCCTGGCGGGACATCGCAGGTCGGCCTTTCTTGTCGGGGAACGGTGGCGGTGGGGCGTCGCTGTCCGGGCGGTCCGGTCAGCGGGGGTCGCGCAGTCTGCCGATCCGTTCGCGGTCCATGCGCAGTTCGGTGCGGACGAGGCGGGTGACGCGGCCGATGATCCGGTGCACCAGTTCGTCGAGCTGGAAGTCGGTGAGTTCGCGCGGGTCGAGCCCGCCCTCCGGGATCGCCGTGTACGCGGGCGGCGCGTCGCCCCCCTCGGCGGGGGAGCCGGCTTCGGAGTACGGGGGAGGCGGGTCGGAGGGCGGCGGAGGCCCCGCCGGGCGGTGCTGGGACGAGGACCGGATGCCGGGGAAGGTGTTGGCCACGGTGGCCGCCGCCTGGGAGGCCAGGGCGCTGATGGCACCGCCGGTCCGGCCGAGGCCGAACGCGCGCTGCACCGGGGGTGCGGCGGTGGACGTGGCGGCCGTGGTCGTCGTGGTCTCCGCGGGGCGTGCCGGGGCCGGCTGCGCGTGGACCGGCAGCGGCGGGTGCGGCGTCGCCGGTGGGGGCGGCGCGAGCGGCGCCACCGGGAGCGGGACCGCCGTGGCCGTGGTGCCGGGGGCCGCCGGACGCCGCAGCGGCACGGCCGTCCGGGCGGGCGCACGCTGGACGGTGGGGTTCGCGGGGCCGCCGCTCGGGGCGGGGCGTGCCGCTCGGGCGGGCGGCGTGAAGGGTGACGCGGCCGTGGGGGCCGCACCGGCCGGGGCGAACGGCGTTGCGGCCGGGGTCGGGGCGAAGGCTCCCGCGGGGGTGGCCGGGGGCGGGAACGCCGGGGAGGAGACCGGGAGCGGGGCCGGGTCGGTGGTCCTCGCCATGGGCGGGGTCGCCACGGCGGACCGCTGGACGGGCGGGGTCGGGCCGGCCTCGGTGGGCGCGGGGAACGGGGCCTCGGTCGGCGCCCGGTGCGCGGGCCGCGCCGCCGGTTCGGCCGCCGGGGTCTGCCGGGCGGCGGGCGTCGCGGTGCGGCGTACGGCGTCCACGGGGCCCGACGAGGTGGGAGCACCGAGGCCCGCGCGGCGCGGTGGTGCCGCGGCGCGCTGCACGGGAGGCGTGGAGGCGGGCGGTGTGCCGGCGGAGCCGGGCCGCGCGAGCGGTACGGCGGGCCGACCGGCGGCGCCTTCGACCGCGCGCTGGACCGGAGGCGTCGCCGGTGTGCCCGAGGCCGGGGCGTTGGCGGGTGCGCTCGCCGCGTCGGCCGGCGACGGGTGCGCGGCGCGCTGGACCGGGGTCGCGGGTGCCGGGTCCGGAAGAGGCGCGGGCGCGGCGCCGGGTCCTCGGGAGGGCTCGGGTCCGCGCGACGGGGTGGCCGCCGTGGCGGGTGTGCCGGGGGCGCCGGACGCGGGACGGACCGGCGGGGTCTGGTCGGGGCGGGCGGACCGGGCCGGTGGGGCCTCGCCGCGGCGGGGGGACCCGGCTGGTGCCGGTGACTGCGGTGGGCCGGTGGGACCCGCCTTGCGCTGGACGGGCGGCTGCGCTCCGGTTGCGCCGGTGGTGGGACGGCTCGGGGCGGTGGAGGGGCGGTGCGCCGCCGGGGAGGGCGTCGCGGAGCGCGGTGCCGGGGTGGGTCCGGCCTGACGTGAGGGGGCGCCGGGCGTCTCGCCGCCGGGGGCGGGCGCGGCGCCGACGCTGCCCGCGGCGCGCTGCACGGGCGGGAGTTGGTCGCCCGGGCCGCGCTGCTCCGGGGCGGGAGCGGACGCGGACGTGGGGGTGGCGGGCCTGTTGGACCGCGGAACGGCCCGCTGGACCGGGGCGCCGGGCGCCTCGGTGCCTGAGGGGCCGGCCGTAGGGCCGTCGGTGGCGGGCTCGTGGTGCGGGGCGGTGGCTCGCCGGACCGGTGCCTGCGAGGGCGGTGTGGCTCCGGCCGACGGGGACGGCGACGGCGACGGCGCGGGTGTCGCCGCGTCGGCCGTGGGCCGCGGGGCGCTGGTGCCGGGGTTCGCTCCGGAGGCCGGGGCGGTGGGCCGGGACGCCGCGCGCTGCACCGGCGGGGCGGGGGTGGTGGGCGTGGAGGCGGGGGTCGCGGGGGCGGCCGGCGCTCCGGGGGCGGGGGAGGACGGCGGCCGCGCGGGACCGGACTCCGGTCGCCGCGTGGGGGGTTCACCCGTCGTGCCGCTCCTCGCGGGGCCGGGCTGGGCGGCGGAGCGGCGCACGGGGGCGCCGGATGCCTGGGCACCGCCTCGGGTGGGCGCCGTCCCGTCGCCGGGCCGGTTCAGGGCGGGGCCGAGCCCCGGCCGGGGGTGTGACACCGACCGTTGGACCGGGGTGCCGGAGGCGGGGGCGCCCGGGGAGGTGGGCGCGGCGCCGGAAGACGGGGTGGGTGGCGTGCCGGTGCCGAGTGGGGTGCGCTGCACGGTCGTTGGTGCGGGCGTCTCGCCCCTCTCGCCGGGCGCGGTGGGGCGTTGTGCGGGTGAGGTGGCCGGGGTGCCGGGCGAGGGGGCGGCCGGTGTGCCGGTGCCGGAGTCGACCGCGCTGCGCTGCACGGTCGTGCGTGAGGGGCCGTCGCCGTCCCGGGCGGGCGCGGTGGGGCGCTGTGCGGGCGGGGTTGACGGGGTGCCGGGCGAGAGGGCGGCCGGTGTGCCGGAGTCGGGGGTGGCCCGCTGCACGGGCGGGCGGGGCGGCGTCGCACGGTCCGGTGCGGGTGCCGCCGCGGTGCGCGGGGCCGGGTCGGACGGGGGTACGGGGGACGACCGGCGCGCCGGGGGCGTGGCGGCCGGACCCTGGCCGCTTCCGCTTTCGCGCGAGGCACGCCGCTCCGGCGTACCGGGTGCGGAGGCGCCGTCGGCCGGGGTGGCTCCGGGGCGGGCCGCCGCTCGCTGCACGGGAGGGGCGGCCGGGGAGTCGCCGGCGGCCGAGCCACGGCCCTGCGGGCGCACGGCGCGCTGCACCGGGGCGTCCGGCGCGGGGGCGGAAGCCGGTGCCTGTGTCGGTGCCGAGGGTGTCGCGGGCGACGGGGAGACCGTCTGCGGAGCGCGGTCGGCACGGGCGGCCGGGGAGGCGCCCCCGGCCGGTGCCGAGCCGGGGCCCGCTCGGTCGCCGTCCGACGACGAGGAGGCCGTGCCGGACGGTCCCGGCGCTGAGTCGGTGGTCCGGCGGCTCGCGGGCAGGGCCCGGCGCTGCACGGCGGGCGTCCCGGACGAAGCCTTGGTCAGTGCCTGCCGCGGACTGGACGCGGCGGGCGGTACGGGCGTGACCCGCACCCCGCGGGCGCCCTGGGCCGGTGTGCCCGCGGGAGCCGTTGAGGCGGCCGGCCCGGCGGCGCGCGCCCGCTGGACCGGCGGGCCCGCGGAGGCGGACGCCGACGCCGCCGAGGAGGGGGCCGGCCGCCTGGGCGGTGCCGGAGTGGCCCGCGTCGCCGCCGGCGGTGCGGACGGCGTGCGGGCCGGGGCCGTCGCGCCGCCCCGGGTGCCGGCGGCACGGGAGGCGCCGGACGACGCTCCGCGCGTCCCCGGCGTGGTGGCGGGGGCGGACTGCCGGGCACCCTGCGCGGCCGAACCGCCCCGCGGCCCCGGAACCTGCCCTGTGGGAGCGGCGGTTGCCGAGGTGTCCGCGGGTATCGCGCGCAGCGGCGCGACCGGCATCCGCTGCACCGGTGCCGTGCCCGTCACGGGACGTGCGGGCGCGTTCTGGCGGGCCGAGGAGTCGAAGGCGCCCGACAGCAGGCTGTCGCCGGCGGCCGGGTTCAGCACGGCGGGGGACGGCGCCCCCGTGAACGACGGGTTCTGCCACGTCGGAAGGCGGCCGCCGAAACCGGCGTCCGCCACTCCCGCGCGTGCCGCACCCGTCGCCCGCTGGATCGGCGGCAGGCCCGTCCAGGCGGCGACGGCCGCGGGCGCGGCCGGGGCGTGTGCACCGCTCCCCGCGTCCGTGCCCGGGCCGTCGTCCGTGTCCGGGAGCGGGCGTGCGGAGACCACGGGTGACGCGGTCTCGCCCCCGCCCCCGTCGACGTCCTCCCGACGACCCCGCAGCCGGTCCAGGAATCCCACCGATCAGCCCTCCGCCGTGCCTCGCGTCACGAGGGACGCGATCTGGTCCGTGTACCGGCGGCGGTCCTGGTGTTCCAGGTCCAGGATCGCCTCCAGGCTCCAGTGGAAGTGGTAGGCGACGTACGCGATCTCCTCGTGCAGCCGGTCGGTCGCGTACGTCACGATTCCCCCAGGCGGCTCCCGCCGAGTTCCACCTCGAAGGGCTCCGCGCAGTGCGGGCACTCGACGGCGGCGCGGGTGTGCCCCTCCGCGTTGATCTGGCGGTAGAAGTCCTGGAGGAACGCCAGGTCGGAGGCGAACATGTTCTCCACGACGCCGTCGTGCACCATCGCCAGCGTGCCCAGCCGGGTGATGACCCGGCCGAGCAGCACCACCGACAGGAACGCCGGGTTCTCCTGGACGCGCACGTCGCGCAGCGGGATCAGCTCGTCCCGTGCCGTCGACAGGCGCATCACACCGTCCCGGTGGACGGTGCCCGACTCGTCGACGTACCCGCGCGGCAGCTCGAAGGGGAACTCGGTCCGCAACTGCTGCCGCGGGACCGCCTCGACGGGAGGCGCGGCCGGAAGACCGGACCCCGCCTCCGCCGACGCGGCGGCGGGAGCCGAACGGGGGAAGTCCGCTCCCGCCGCCGCGGTCTGTGCCGCGGCGGGTGCCTTGGCAGGCGTACGGCGCATTACTCGATGACCAATTCTTCGAACACGATGGTGACGGTCTCGGTCAGTGCGGCGGCCTCGCCCGCCTTCACCGTGCTCGTGTCGATCTTGCTGCACCAGGCGTTGCGGAGGTTGTACCGCTTCACCGGGACGTCCTCGAAGTCCATCATGATGATCGAGGCGTTCTTGCGGGCGGTGGCCATGCGGCCGTTGATCGAGTCGTTGATCCACGTGGTGAACGACGGGGAATGGGTCATCCCGCGTACGACGGTGCACTGCCCGTCCTTCTGGGTGCCCGGCAGCAGCGCGATCTCGCTCTTGCCGGTCGCGCCGTTGTTCTGCGGGTACTTGATGACGTCCTGCTCGAGGGTCAGGCCGCTGACCTCGGCGAGGTACTCGACCGTCACACCGTCGATCTGCAGACCGAAATTGTGTGAAGTAAGGGAGTCACCCGGGTTCAGACTCATGTGTTCGCTGTCCTTCTGGTGTTAAGTGACTATGGCGTACGGGGGCGACGCCCGAGGGGTCGCGCGAGGCCGGCGGGGCCGCCTACTCCTCCAGCTCCCCGCTGCCGCTGGAGAACTGGGCCAACCGGAAGATCACGAACTCGGCGGGCTTGACCGGCGCGATGCCGATCTCGCACACGACCCGGCCGAGGTCGACCGACTCCGGCGGGTTGGTCTCCTCGTCGCACTTGACGTAGTAGGCCTCGGCCGGGCTCTGGCCGAACAGGGCGCCGCTGCGCCACTCGTTGACCAGGAACGCGGAGACGTTGCGGCGGATGCGCGCCCAGAGGTTGTGGTCGTTCGGCTCGAACACCACCCACTGGGTGCCGATCAGGATCGACTCCTCCAGGTAGTTGAAGTACCGGCGGATGTTCAGGTAGCGCCACGCCGGGTCGGAGGAGAGGGTGCGCGCGCCCCAGACGCGGATGCCGCGGCCCGGGAAGGAGCGGATGCAGTTGACACCGATCGGGTTGAGCAGGTCCTGCTCACCGCGGGTGATCTGCAGCTCCAGGTCGACGGCGCCGCGCACGACCTCGTTGGCGGGGGCCTTGTGCACACCGCGCTCGAAGTCGTTGCGCGCCCAGATGCCGGCGACGTGGCCGCTCGGCGGGACCAGGCGGGACTGGCCGGTCGCCGGGTCGAAGGACTTGATCCAGGGGTAGTACAGGGCGGCGTACTTGGAGTCGTAGCCGGCCGTCTCCTGGCGCCAGACGCGTATCTGGCGGGCGTTCTGGCTGGGCGGCGGGTCGATGATGGCGACGCGGTCGCCCATCAGCTCGCAGTGCGCGATCAGACCGAGCTGGACGGCCTTGACGGCCTCCAGGTCGATCGCGCCGCGCTGGTAGGCGGCCATCAGGTCGGGCACCGCGACCATGGAGATCTCGTCGATGGCCTCCAGGCCGCCGAAACCGGTGCGGTCCGAGGAGTCGCCGAGGTACTGGGCGGGGCCCGGGTGCGCGGTCTCGTCCTGGCCGGCCGGAACGGCGGGCGCGGCGGACGGCGGCGCGGGCAGCGTCAGGGTCTGGTTCTCCGGACGGGCCAGCTGCGCGGACGGCGCGGCCTCGGTCACGGTGATGAGCTTGGAGCGCTCCTTGACCTGCGTGACGACGTAGGAGCGGTTGCCCTTCTTGGCGCTCACGTCGAAGGTCTCGACCGGCTTGTCGCCGTCCTTGACGATCAGCTTGAAGCGCTCGGCGGGGCCCTCGCCCTCAGGGTCGGCGACCTCGACGGTCAGCGGGCCGGTCTGGCCTTCACCGGTGGCCGTCACGGCGAACGTGCCGAGCTGCTTGGGCTCGGCGGCGGGCAGTGCGGCCTTGGCGGCGCTGCCGGTGACGGCGGCGGGCGCGGCGGAGCCGTCCGTGGCGTCGCCGGCCGCGTCCTCGGGCGAGCCGCCGACGCGGACGACGTACGCGGCGGAGCCGCCGTTGTTGAAGAACCCGTAGACGGAGTGCGCGAGGTAGTACCCGCCGGTGAAGTCACCGAAGGCCGCGACGTACTGCGTCCAGTTGGTCACCAGCGTGGGCTCGTTCAGCGGGCCGGTCGGAGCGAGTCCGACGAAGGCCGCCACCGAGGTGCCCACCCCCTCGATCGGGCGCGAGCCGCTGGCCACCTCCTCGACGTAGACGCCGGGCGACAGGTAGGACGGCATGCTCTGCTCTCCTCGGGGGTACGAGACAAGACGCCTCTCAGCGTCACGCGCGCGTTGCTCCCACCGAAACGTCCTCCGGTGCCAGTGCGGGGGCACGGTGATTGCCCCTGGTCGTGCCCGTTGGGGCAGATTCACCGGGCTTCCGGGCGTTTCCCCCGCGGCCCCCTGGCAGACACCTCGCATTTCTGATTCAACATCTTTTGTCGACTGCCAGTTCGCCAGGATGTCATCTTGCGATCACGCCCCGGACCGGGGCCCGCCGTCCCGCCGCACCGGGGCGCTGCCCCGCGCGAGCGGGGACGGTGACGAGGTGTCAGGAGGGAATCGTCCGTGTCGGACCGCATGAGGGAAACCCAGAGCCGCCACCCGGCCGGCGCGTCCCCGGCACGGCACCGCCCGCAGGCACAGCAGACGCCCCTGGCCTCGCTGCAGGCCAAGGCGGGCAACCGGGCGGTCTCCTCGGTCATCCAGCGCGCGACCGGAACGGACCAGCTCACCAGGGCCGCGGGCCAGGAGCGGGCGGGCTCCTCGGCGGCGGACGATCTGGTGATCTCGGCGGTGACGGCGCCCGAGCGGCAGGCCCCGGAGCAGGCCCCGAAGTCCCAGGCGGACGACCCGAAGGCGAAGCAGAAGGCCGCCGAGAACGAGGTCGAGGAGCGCAAGCAGGAGGTCGCCGCGGCCGCGCTGGACCGGGCCGGTGCCGCGGACGAGGTGTGGAAGGCGTCCGGGGAGGCGGTGGACGCGCGCAAGCAGGCGGCCACCGCCCGGGCGGACCGGGATCGACTGACACGTGACGCCGAGGCCGCGGAGCGGGACCAGCGGACGTCGACGGCCGACGAGCGGCGGCACACCGCGGAGGCCCGGGAGGCGGACCGGCAGCGGGCCGGCGCCGAGGGCCGGGCGGGGACGCAGCGGAGGACCGAGCACCAGGCGCGCCAGAAGGCGGAGGCGGCTCGGACCGAGCAGGAGAAGTGCGAGAAGCAGGCCGAGCAGGCGGAGCAGCGGCAGAAGGCCGCCGAGGCCGACGTGGTCAGGTTCCAGAAGCAGGGCGAGGAGGCGCTGCGGAAGCAGAAGGCCGCCGAGGCCGACGCCGCCAGGTTCCAGAAGGAGGCCGAGGAGGCGGAGAAGGCGCGCGAGGCGGCCGAGGCCGAGGCGAAGCGGAAGTCGGCGGCCGACGACGAGGCGCAGGAGCGGGCGGCGAAGGCGGAGGTCGAGGCGGAGACGCGGGCCGCCGCCGAGAAGGACGTCCAGAAGTGGGCGCAGGCCGCCAGGGACGCCGTGGAGCGCGCGGGCAAGGCCGAGGCCGAGGCGCACGAGCGGGAGGGCGAGGCCGAGGCGGCGAAGGAGGCGCTGACGGCGGCCGGCGCCGAGGGCAAGCGGTGGGCGGCGGCCGGGGAGACGGCGCGGCAGGGGGCGAAGGACGCGGCCGACGAGGCACGGCGGCGGACGGAGGAGGCCGACGCCGCGGCCAAGGCGCACGGCGAGGCTCTGGCCGAGGCGAGGGAGCACGCGGAGACCGCCGAGCGGGCGCGGGCGGAGGCCGGGAAGGCGCGGACCGCCGCGGAGACGTACGGGACGAACGCCGCCCAGGCCCGGGAGCAGGCGGCGGCCTCCGACCGTACGGCCCGGGAGCAGGCGGCGACGGCGGCCGAGGCGCAGGGCCGGGCGGCGGCCGCGGCCGGACGGCACTCGGCGGCGGGTACGACCGAGACCGGGGCGCGGACCGCCGAGGTCGAGGCGCGCAACGCCCAGGCCGAGGCCAAGAAGGCGCAGGAGGCCGCGCAGGAGTCGGAGGCCTCGGCGTCCGGTGCCGAGAAGCCGGGCAAATCGGCCGGACAGCGGCTCAAGGAGACGTTCAGCCTCACCAAGGCCAAGCAGCGGATCGACCCCGCGGACACGGCGGTCCTGCGCGGCAGCGCGCCGGTCGGCGGCCCCCTGCGGTCGGACGCCACCCAGGACGCGAACCAGGGGCTGGTGCGCTCGACCGCACAGCAGGGGCAGGTCGAGACCGGCGTCAACGTGGTGAACTCCGCACTGGGCATCGTCAACGACGGCCGGGACGTGGCCGCAGGCTACAAGGGGCGCAAGGGCAAGGGCCCCGATGCCCACCAGGACCGCAAGAAGCTCAGGGGGAAGACCGCCGGCCTCGCGACCAACACCCTCATGGGCGTCAACGACGTCACGAAGATCACCGACAACGCGGTGCGGAACACCGAGAACGTGGCGGGCGTCGCCCCCCTCGGTGCCACCGGAGGTGCCCTGACGATGGGGTTCTCCACGCTGATCGCCGCCCGCGACACCGTCGTCATCAAGGACACGTTCGACAAGCGGAAGAAGCTCAAGGAGCACTTCCAGGGCGAGGCGGCCGCGCGTACCCGCAAACTCCAGGACGTCCTGGACGAGTTGGGGACGTCGACCGGGAATCTGGTGCGGGAGTGCGCCAAACTCTCGGGCGCGCCGGCCGAGGGCGTCATGCAGGCCGTCGACAGGGAGCGGAGCGACATCGACGGCCTCAGGCACGAGCTGATGGGGCACCTGGCCGCCGCGCGGGACTACGCCGTCGACAAGCAGAACAGGAAGCTCCGCAAGCGCGCCGCCGACCTGACGGGCAACGTCGCGCGGACCGCCGCCGGCGCGGTCGCGGTCGCGGCCGTCGCGGGAGCGGTGAGCGGACCGGTCGGTCCCGCCGTCGCGGGTGGCGCGGCGGCGGCCGCCCTGGGCGGCCTCGCCGTGCACAAGGGCCGGAAGAAGGCCGTCAAGCGCTACGACTCGGTCCGGCACCCCGACAAGCACGCCCGCCCCACGCTGGCCCAGGAGGGCACCGAGGAGACCGAGGCCGCCGAGCCCAAGATGTCCAAGGACGGCAAGGGCGGCCGCAAGCGCGACGCGTGGGCGGAGGCCTTCAAGGTGACGAAGGGCATCAAGCAGGGCAAGCGGCAGTTCAACGCCCAGGAGATCTACGCCCTCGCCGCCGGCCCGGCCGTCCCCGTGGGCCGGAACGTGCCCGACGACGTCCGCCGGCAGGCCCGCGACTTCCTCAAGGACCTCAAGTGCGACCCGGCCAGGCACAACCAGACGGAGGAGGAGTGGGAGGCCTCGCTGAACGACCCCGCGCAGCAGAAGGAATGGGAGGGCGTCATCGCCAAGCAGCTGGCGTCCGCCTGAGCGCGCGCCCGGCTGCCGCGCCCGGCTGCCGCGCCCGGCTGCCGCGCCCGGCCGAGCGCGTCCGCCTGAGCCGTCGCCGGACGGCCGGCCTGCCCCCGGGCCTGCCCTCGCGGCCGTTGCGCCGGGCGGGCCGGCCCGGGTAGACCTGCGAGAGTCCCGTAGCCATGTGCCGGAACCACCATCTGCCGAGGGAGCGTCGTGCGCGCACACGAGAACCAGGCTGACCAGCAGGCCGGCGAGAAGAACCCGGCCCGCCGCGCCACGCCGCTGGGCGCCACGGCCGACCGGATGCTGGCCCTCCAGCACCAGGCTGGGAACGCGGCGGTGAGCCAGGTCGTGCAGCGCCGCTTCGACCCGGAGCAGCACCAGCACGGCGCCGGCTGCGGGCACGGCGGCTATGAGGACAGCAGCCCCGAGGGCCAGGTGGAGCTGCTGAACGCGGCCAAGTCCACCCCGGGCAGCCCGCTCTCCGGGTCCCTGCGCAATGAGGCCGAGTCGTTCTACCAGACCAAGTTCCCCACCGCCCGGATCCACGACAACCCGACGGTTCACCGCGCGACCGCGGCCATGGGCGCCGAGGCCATGACGATCGGCACGGACATCTTCCTCGGCGCCGGGGCGTCCGGCCGCAAGGACCTCATCGGCCACGAGCTGGACCACGTCAGGAACAACCAGGAGGGCAAGACCGAGACCGGCGTCGACAACGGCGCCGGACAGGCCGTGACCAACCCGAACCAGGACTCCGAGGTCACCGCCGGCATCAACGGGAACGCCTTCGGCGCGGGCGCCAAGGTGGCACCGTCCATCGCCCAGCGCGCGGCCAAGGACCGGCCGGACGACGAGGCCTAGTCTCTCTCGCGGTGAACAGGGTGTCCTGGGGCAACCCGCCTTGCCCCGAAGGACCCTGACAGCCTGTCGTCCATTTCGTATTTTTGCGCCGTGAGCCTGTGGACTTCCCTGGAGCCCGCGTCCGCGACTGTGGACCCCGGCAGCAGTACGCGTGTGCGGCTGCGAGTGCGTAATACCGGTGATGTGGTGGATGAGTACCGGTTCGAGCCGGTGGGGGATGTGTCGCCGTGGGTGTCGGTGGAGCCGCAGACGTTGCGGTTGTATCCGGGGACGACGGGGACGGTGGAGTTGACGTTTGCTCCGCCGCGGACGTCGGATGCGGTGGCGGGGCCGAATCCGTATGCGGTGCGGATTACGCCGACGGAGCATCCGGATGCGGTGACGGTTCCTGAGGGGAATCTGACGATCACGGCTTTTACCGAGGTGCGTGCGGAGTTGGTGCCGCCGACGGTGAAGGGTCGTTTTCGGGGGCGTCCGCGGCTGGCGGTGGACAACGTCGGTAATACGAAGGTGACGGCGTCGGTCGCGGGGAGTGATACCGGGGATCATCTGTCGTACGAGGTTCGTCCGGGGAATGTGCAGATCGAGCCGGGTCGGGCGGCGTTCGTGGAGACGACGCTGAAGCCGCGGCAGGTGATCTGGTTCGGTTCGAAGGAGGAGCGTCCGTACACGTTGTCGGTGAAGCGCTCCGGTGTGGATCCGACGGAGGTGGAGGGGACGTATGTCCAGCGGGGGTTTCTTCCGCGCTGGCTGGCGACGTTCTTCGGGATCTTTTTGGCGTTGGCGCTGGCGTTCGTGATGATCTGGATCGCTTACAAGCCGCAGGTTTCCTCGAAGGCCACCGAGCAGACGGAGCAGGCCGGCGCGGCCCTCGCCCCCAGCCCCTCCGCCACCCCCGAGACCCTCCCCAGCACCGCACCCTCCGCCCCCGCCGAAACCCCCGCGGTGCAGCCCGCCGCGCCGGAACCGAAGGACGACGGCGCCGGTGGTGGCGGCGGAGGTGGCGGCGGGGAGTCCAAGCCGCCGACGAAGAAGCCCAAGCCGCCGGTGCGCACCGCGGCCACGGCGGTCAAGGAGCTCGCCGCACGCAGCGACGGCCGGCACATCTGCTACCGCGCCTACGTGGCCGACAAGGGCTGGCAGCAGCCGGTGTGCGACGGCGCCGAGGCCGGCACGGTCGGCAAGAACCTGCCGATCAAGGTGCTCAACATCGCCGTGTCCGGCACGAAGGGTGTCTCCGGCAACGGAGCACACGTCGTCGAGGGCTGGCTGACCGGCGACAAGTGGGAGAGCGAGGGCGACGGCGTCGACATGTACCTCGGCAGCTCCAAGGAGGCGGTCTCGCCGCTGGAGGGGTTCACCCTCAAGACGACGGAGGGCATCGTCTGCCCCAACACCCACGTCAAGGACAAGGGCTGGCAGAAGCAGGGCTGCACCGAGGCCGGCAACTGGCGCTACTTCGGCAGCCCCATGGACCAGCGGCTCCAGCTGGAGGCGGTCCGGATCACCGTGTGAGTCGACCGGCGGGGCAGTTCGGTCTGCCCGCAGGCTTCCTGACGTCACGACGGGGCTCACGTAGCGTCGAGGCGTGAGCCTTTGGACTTCCCTCGAGCCCGCGTCCGCCACCGTCGACCCCGGCAGCAGTACGCGTGTGCGGCTCCGGGTGCGTAATACCGGTGATGTGGTGGATGAGTACCGGTTCGAGCCGGTGGGGGATGTGTCGCCGTGGACGACGGTGGAGCCGCAGACGTTGCGGTTGTATCCGGGGACGACGGGGACGGTGGAGTTGACGTTTGCTCCGCCGCGGACGTCGGATGCGGTGGCGGGGCCGAATCCGTATGCGGTGCGGATTACGCCGACGGAGCATCCGGATGCGGTGACGGTTCCTGAGGGGAATCTGACGATCACGGCTTTTACCGAGGTGCGTGCGGAGTTGGTGCCGCCGACGGTGAAGGGTCGTTTTCGGGGGCGTCCGCGGCTGGCGGTGGACAACGTCGGTAATACGAAGGTGACGGCGTCGGTCGCGGGGAGTGATACCGGGGATCATCTGTCGTACGAGGTTCGTCCGGGGAATGTGCAGATCGAGCCGGGTCGGGCGGCGTTCGTGGAGACGACGCTGAAGCCGCGGCAGGTGATCTGGTTCGGTTCGAAGGAGGAGCGTCCGTACACGTTGTCGGTGAAGCGTTCCGGTGTGGATCCGACGGAGGTGGAGGGGACGTATGTCCAGCGGGGGTTTCTTCCGCGTTGGCTGGCGACGTTCTTCGGGATCTTTTTGGCGTTGGCGCTGGCGTTCGTGATGATCTGGATCGCCTACAAGCCGCAGGTCTCCTCGAAGGCCACCGAGCAGACCGAGCAGGCCGGCGCGGCCCTCGCCCCCAGCCCCTCCGCCACCCCCGAGACCCTCCCCAGCACCGCAGCCGAGTCGCCGGAGGCCGAAGCCGAGCCACAGGTCTCCGAGGAGCCCGACAACGACGGCGGCGGCGGTGGCGGTGGTGGCGGCGGGGACGACAAGCCCGCGCCCCCGAAGCCGAAGCCCGTCGTGCCCGCCATGAACGTCATGCTGCGCAACGCCACCACCAAGATGTGCGCCGACGTCCCTGGGCGGGAGAAGGGCCAGATCAACGGGATCGTCCAGCAGGCCAACTGCCACGAAGAGGGCGACAACCAGTACTGGAACCTCGAGGTGAAGTACCCGAAGGGCGGCCCCGGTGGGGTCCCGCTCTTCCAGATCCGCAACGTCACCGACAAGTTCTGCATGGACCTCGGCGAGTACGACGGGCGCCCCGTCGGTACCGGCATCGGTGAGTTCCACTGCGACGGCACGCTGGCCGACAACCAGCTCTGGTGGATCCAGAAGCAGGAGAGCGGCGACTACTGGATCCGCAACTACGCCAGCAACCACAAGTGCCTGAACGTGAAGGGCCAGAACGGCGGCACGGAGACCCCGCTCAACATCTCCGACTGCACCAACACCGACGACCAGGAGTGGAAGATCATCCACCCCAACAAGGACTGACGGGGAGGGCCGCGAGGCCCTCTCGCCAGGTACCGCTGGACAGGCAACCTTGCCCCGACTTCCGCTGACGTGCCGTGAGTTCACCTCTAGCCTCGCCACGTGAGCCTGTGGACTTCCCTGGAGCCCGCGTCCGCGACTGTGGACCCCGGCAGCAGTACGCGTGTGCGGCTGCGAGTGCGTAATACCGGTGATGTGGTGGATGAGTACCGGTTCGAGCCGGTGGGGGATGTGTCGCCGTGGGTGTCGGTGGAGCCGCAGACGTTGCGGTTGTATCCGGGGACGACGGGGACGGTGGAGTTGACGTTTGCTCCGCCGCGGACGTCGGATGCGGTGGCGGGGCCGAATCCGTATGCGGTGCGGATTACGCCGACGGAGCATCCGGATGCGGTGACGGTTCCTGAGGGGAATCTGACGATCACGGCTTTTACCGAGGTGCGTGCGGAGTTGGTGCCGCCGACGGTGAAGGGTCGTTTTCGGGGGCGTCCGCGGCTGGCGGTGGACAACGTCGGTAATACGAAGGTGACGGCGTCGGTCGCGGGGAGTGATACCGGGGATCATCTGTCGTACGAGGTTCGTCCGGGGAATGTGCAGATCGAGCCGGGTCGGGCGGCGTTCGTGGAGACGACGCTGAAGCCGCGGCAGGTGATCTGGTTCGGTTCGAAGGAGGAGCGTCCGTACACGTTGTCGGTGAAGCGTTCCGGTGTGGATCCGACGGAGGTGGAGGGGACGTATGTCCAGCGGGGGTTTCTTCCGCGTTGGCTGGCGACGTTCTTCGGGATCTTTTTGGCGTTGGCGCTGGCGTTCGTGATGATCTGGATCGCTTACAAGCCGCAGGTCTCCTCGAAGGCCACCGAGCAGACGGAGCAGGCCGGCGCGGCCCTCGCCCCCAGCCCCTCCGCCACCCCCGAGACCCTCCCCAGCACCGCACCCTCCGCCCCCGCCGTGGAGCCGGCACCGCAGCCCTCCATGGAGCCGGCGATCGACAAGGACGCCGGCGGCGGAGGGGGCGACGGCGGCGGAGAGCCGAAGCCCAAGCCGAAGCCGAAGCCGAAGCCCAAGCCCAAGCCGAAGCCCTTGCTGCCCGCCAAGAACGTGATGCTCTACAACACCACGACCAAGATGTGCGCCGAACTCGTCGGACGCGAGAAGGGCAAGCCCGACGACCCCGTACAGCAGTCGATGTGCATCCCGGGCGACGAGGACAACCAGATGTGGAACCTGGAGGTGCGGTACGCGAAGGGCGGCCCCGAGGGAGTCCAGCTCTTCCAGATCCGCAACACCAAGGACAAGCTCTGCATGGACCTCCCCTGGTACGGCGGTGCCGCGGTGGGGACGCCCGTCACCGAGTTCCACTGCGACGGGACCAAGGCGGACAACCAGCTCTGGTGGATCGACAAGCAGGAGAGCGGCGACTACTGGATCCGCAACTACGCCAGCAACCACAAGTGCCTGAACGTGGAGGGCAACGGGACCGGCGGGCTCGACGCCAAGCTGAACATCTCCGACTGCACCAACATCGACGACCAGGAGTGGCGGATCGTCCATCCCAAGAAGGAATGAGGGAACCGGTCCTACCGGTTCACCAGCCGCCTTCGCCGGGCACCAGCCGCCCGGCCTTGCGGTACTCGCGGCGGGCGCCCTCCAGGAGGTCGTCCGCCGTCACCACGTCGTCGCGTCCGGCGGCGAGGTACGCGGCCGTCACCACCGCGCTGCGGATCGAACCGCCGGCCAGCTCGAACTCCCGGGCCAGCGGTACCAGGTCGATGCCGTCGGCGGACGGCACCCGCGACAGGCTGTGGCGCCACAGCGCGAGGCGCTGCTCGGGGTCGGGGAAGGGGAAGTCGACCACCAGGTCCAGGCGCCGGGTGAAGGCCTCGTCGATGTTGGCGCGCAGGTTGGTGGTGAGCAGGGCGATGCCGTCGAAGGACTCCAGCCGCTGGAGCAGGTAGGCGCTCTCCATGTTGGCGTACTTGTCGTGCGCGTCCTTGACCTCGGAGCGCTTGCCGAACACGGCGTCGGCCTCGTCGAAGAGCAGCACGGCGTCGGTGCGGTCGGCCTCCGTGAAGATCCGTTCGAGGTTCTTCTCCGTCTCGCCGACGTACTTGTCCACGACCGACGACAGCTGGACCACGTAGAGGTCGAGGCCCAGGTCGGCCGCGACCACCTCCGCCGACAGCGTCTTGCCGGTGCCGGACTCGCCCGCGAACAGGCCGAGGACGCCCCTGCCCCGCCCGCCGCCCGCGCTGAGCCGCCAGTCGCCGAGCACCCGGTCGCGGTGGCGGGCGCGCAGGGCCAGCTCGCGGAGCTGGACCAGCGGTCTGTCCGGCAGCACCAGGTCGCCCCAGTCCACGTCGGGCCGGATGCGCCGGGCGTGGCTCTCCAGGCCGGAGGCGGACTGGCGGCGGGCGGCGAGCCGGACGTGGTCGGCGTTCAGCGGGAGGCCGTCGAAGGCGGCGAGGGCGCGCGCGGTGAGCGCGGCCCGCTGGATGCGGTCCCCGCCGAGGCGGTACGGGGCGACGGCGGTGGCCAGGTCGAACCCGTCGGCGTCCGGGCCGAGCGCGGCCCGCCAGGCGGTGGCGCCACCGGCCCGGCGGCCCGGCGCGTCCAGGACCAGCGGGTCGGCGCGGGTCCACTGCGGGTCGTAGGGGCGCGGGTCGCACATCAGCACCGTGACGTCCGTCGCCGCGGTGAGCGCCCGCACCAGGGGGCCCGGCTTCTCGGGAAGGTCCGACACCACGACCGCCCGGCCGGTGAGGCGGGCCTCGCGCAGCAGGTCGGGGACGTGTTCCTCCGGACCGGCGAAGCGCAGCGCCTCCGTCTTCGCCGCGTCCAGCACCGACGCCAGGGCGGCCAGGCCGTCGCCCTCGCGGGGTTCGCGGAGGTAGGCGGTGAGCGGCCCCTGCCGCAGCCGGGCGGCGAGGCGGTCCGTGAACACGTCGGCCGCCGGGGCGGCCGAGGGCAGCGGCTCCGGCATCGCGGACAGCAGCCCGAGCAGCGCGGCGTCGGGGGAGTCGTCGCCGAGCAGGTGGCCGACCAGGCGGTCCGGGACGCACAGCGTGCGGGTGAGGAAGGGGCGCTCGGGCTCCTCGACCTCCAGCAGGCCCAGGGAGCGCAGCGGGGCCGAGGCGTGGAACCGGGCGCGGGCAGCCGCCAGGTGCGCGGGAACCCCGCACAGTTCGAGGGCGAGGCTGACGGTGGCACGGCGGCGGCTGACGTCGTTGTTGAGGTAGCCGTAGAGCGGCTCGAAGGTGCGGTCGACGTCCGGGGCGAGGGCGATGAGCAGGACGGCCGTGTCCAGCTCGGTCAGGCGCGTCCGGTCGGCCAGCCACGCCAGCCGGTCGCCGGGGCCCGCAGGGGTGACGGCGGGGAGCGGTTCGGCCGGCCCGGTCGCGTCGCCGGAGGGCCAGGTGTCCAGCAGGTGCTGGACCGCCTCGTCGGACAGGTACAGGCCGCGCAGCGGGTCGTCGGCCGTGGGGTCGCCGCCGGCCCGCCGGTCGACCAGCGCGGTCACCGGCCCCCGCAGGCCGGCCAGCCGCGCGGACAGCACCCGGCCGGGATCGTCGTACGGGCCGGACGCCGCGGTGCCGGGAGCGGCGGGCCCTGAGCCGGTGCCGGGAGCGTTCACGGCCGTCCCGTGCCCCGGTCCTGCGCGCCCCGGCGGGCGGCGCGGGCCGCGGCCACCTGGTGCGGCCGGTGCGAACGCCCCTCGGCCATGGGCGGGTCGCCCTCGATGCCGCCCACCCGGACCGTCGCGCCCTCGGTGACCGGGGGACCGGCGTCGTACTCCGGGGAGGCCGGGAAGGGCGCGGTCACCACCAGGTCCAGGGAGGGCTTGAGTTCGCCGCCCAGCGCGGACCAGATCTCGGCGAGCGAACGGGCCTCGGTCTGGATGCCGGCCACCGTGAGCGGCACCGACAGGCCCAGCGCGCCGAGCGAGCCGGGAAGTTGGGACGGGGGCAGCAGTTCGCGCGGCAGCAGCGTCGCCATCACGGCGGACAGCAGCCGGTGTTCGTCCTGCGGGGTCTTCGTCCAGGCCGTCACCAGGTACGACAGTCGGAACCAGCGGGGCGGTTGGCGGCGCTTGATGATGATGGCGTCCTCGTCGCGCACGGCCATCTGGCCGCGCTGACGCCGGTTCACGTCCTCACGGATGTCGTACAGGTACGTGTTGATCACGGGGGCGTTGCGCCGGGCCGCCCAGTCGCGGGTCGGTGCCTCGAAGGCCACGTCGATGCCCGAGCCCGTCATCGCCCCGCTCTTGAGGAGGGTTTTGAGGACCTCGTCCACCTCGTGGATCACGCTCGCGCTCCCGCCCTGCCCGCACTCGACTCCGGCCGGCCCGTGCGGGGCCGCCGTCTGTCACCGATCGTGTCCGGTCGCCCTCCCGCGCGCACGCGCGCCGGGGACGGCTCCGGGGCAGGGTGCCCTGCCCGCGCGGTCCCGGGAGACCGCTCTCGATTGCCCGTTCGGTCAGATGTAGCCTTCCCGAAGGGCATAAGCCACGGCGTGCGCGCGGTTGCGCAGGTGCAGTCGCGTGGTGAGTCCGTGCATGACGTTCTTGACGGTGCGTTCGGAGTAGGACAACTTGCCCGCTATCTCCCCGGTGTCGAGACCCTCGGCCACCAGACGCAGGACGTCCACCTCACGGGGTGCGAGACCCAGCGAGGGGGCGCCGGGGCGTCCCGCCGCGCCCCGGTGCAGCGTGCCCACCTGGCTGATGAGCCGGCCGAGCAGGTCCGCGGGGAGGTCCCCGTCGCCGCGCGAGGCGGCCAGCACCGCCTGCACCAGGCGGTGCGCGGTGGCCTCGTGCCGCCAGACGATGGCTCCGACGCCGCACTCGACGACGTCGAGCAGCTCGCTCTCGCGGATGGCGCCGACCACGAGCACCGCACGCGCGCCCTCGCTGCGCACCAGGCGGCGCAGCCGGGTGAGCGCCGCCTCGTCGAGCGCGTCCTCGATGAGCAGGGCGACCGTGCCGGGCCCCGACTCCTCGCGCAGGTCGATCTCCGGATGCCGGCGCAGCTGGCTGATCGCGCCCTCGCGGCTGATCGGATCCGGAGCGGTCACCGCCACCGGTACGCGCCGGTCGGTGACGCCGACGGCGCCGTCTGAGGCGCGGCCGGATGTGGTGGTGGTCCGGGGTGAGTTGAGCAACCGTTTCCCCCCTGTTCACGAGCCCGTTACGCGGCGCGAGCCGGTAGCGGATGAGCGTGTTCCACACTTCTGTGACGGGAGGGACTTCGCAATCGTGGAGCACCACGAGGCACACCACGAGACCAGCGCGGCGACCACCACGACTGGCCGCCCCGGGGAAGTACTGGCAGGTCAAAAGGGTTCACAGAGGGGGTACATGGGTGCGGAGAGGGGGCCGCGGGCCACCGTGAGCCCCACCACAGCCACCGACGGCGCGGGGGCGCGGCGCGGCGATATCGGCGACTGCATGCCACCCATCAGCGCGTTCGGGCGTCTCACATACCGGGGGAGCGTCATCCACCACAGGAGGCACCGATGACCGGACCGCTGCGCGAACGCGACGACGCCCACGCGCTGCTCGCGGCCGAGATCGAGCGCGCGCGGGCCGGCGCCGGCCGCCTCGTCCTCCTGCGCGGCGCGAGCGGCACCGGGCGCACCGCCGTCCTGGAGACCGCCGTCCGGCACGCCGCCGACCGCGGACTGCGGGTGCTGCGCGCGCGGTGCTCGCCCGAGGACACCGCGGCGCCCTTCTCCACCGTCCTCCACCTCCTCGGCCCCGTACCGGAGTTCACGGACGTGGCGCCGGGCGGCGACGACCGGGGCAGCGCGGCCCGCCTGTGGCGGCTGCTGCGCTCGTACGCGGCGGAGGGCCCGCTGCTGGTGGCCGTCGACGACGTCCACCTCGCCGACGAGCCCTCGCGGCGCTGGCTTACGGAGGCGGCCCGGCGGGTCGACCGATTACCGCTCCTGCTGGTCGCCACCGAGCGCAGTCAGTACGACGTCGAACCGCGCCCCGCCGGGCTCACCCAGGCGTTGTCGCCCTCGCTCGTGCGCACCCACACCCTCGCCCCGCTCAGCGACGCCGCGGCGGCCGGGCTGGTCCGCGCCGCCTTCCCCGGCGCCTCGGCACGGTGGACGGCGGACTGCGTACGAGCCGGTGCGGGCAGCCCGTTGCTGCTGCACGCCCTGCTGGACGACCTGGGCGGCACCCGGCACCCCGAGGGCCTGCCGCGGGTGCCCGAGACGTCCGCGGAGCTGTACCCGGGGTCCTATCCGGCGGCCGTCTCCTGGTGGCTGAAGAGCGCGGGTCCCGCGACGGCCGCCGTCGCCCGCAGCCTCGCGGCCCTGGAACAGGCATGGCCCCAGGGCCCGCCGCCGCGCCGGGCCGGGCTTCGCCATGCCCTCGACCAGCCGGCCCCGCGGACCCCCACGGGGCACGCGGAGCCGGAGCACGACCGGCCCGCCGAGTACGGGGACGGCGGCCCGTACCCGCAACCCGTGCGGTACGCCCGGACCGAGACCCGGCGAGCGGCCTGCGCGGACCCGGGCCCCTCCCTGGCCCTCGACCCCCTCATCACGGATCCGGCCCCCCTCACCACCGCCCCCGGTCCGCACACCGACGCCTGGTCCGGCGCCTTCGGGCCCGGGTCCGGCGGCGTGGGCCGTGCCGGGCGGGGGCCGTACGGCGAGACGACGGTGTCCGCGCAGGGCGGCGCGGCCGCCGGGCACCAGGCGCACGGGCCGTACGCGCGGCCGGGCCGCGACGTTCCGGAGAGGGAGGGCGGCCCGTCGTACGCACTCCACGAGGAGTACGAAGCGTTCCCGGGGGACACGCCCGCCTCCTGCTACGGCCCTGACGACCCGTCCGCTCACGCCCGGCACCGCACGCCCGGCCGCTGGCGTACGCCCACGTCCCCGGAGGGGCCCGCGGGCGCGGCCGGCGCCGGGGACCCCGTCGACGTGCTCGCCGAGGCCGCCGGGGCCGACCCCGCGCGGGTCGCCGGCTGGCTCGCCGCCATGACACGGCTCGGTCTGCTGCGCGACGACGCGGGCGGCCGCCCCCGCTTCGCCCACCCGCTGCTGCGCGACGCCGTGCTCACCGGCTGGCCGCAGCCCCGCCGGGAGGCCGTGCACCGGGCGGCGGCGGAGGCCATGCTGCGCCGGGGCGACCGGGTGGAGGCGGTCGCCCGGCACCTGCTGCGCACCCCGGCCGTCGGCCTGCCCTGGGCGCTGCGGGTGCTGCGGGACGCCGTGACGGTCGCCGTGCACGACGGCCGCCCGGACGACGCCGTCGCCTACCTGCGCCGGGCCCTGGACGAGCGGTTGACCGACGACCTGCGCCAGCGGCTGCTGACCGAACTGGGCTCCCTGGAGTACGCCTCCGCCGACACCCCCGCCGCCATCGCCCGCCTCGCCGAGGCCCAGCACCTGCCGGCCGAGCCCCGCAACCGGGTGCGTACCGCGGTCGCCCTCGGCACCGCCCTGGCCGGCCGCGGCGAGATCCGTACCGCCATGGAGGTGCTGCGCCGCACGGAGGGCCGGCTCTCCGGCCACCCCGGCCTGGCCCGCACCGTGCAGACCGCCACCGCGATGCTGTCCGACCAGGACCTGGCGACCCGGCAGGAGGTGTACCGCTGGCTGTCCGAGACCGGCCGCCACTCCCCGGACCTGCTGGGCACCGCCGGACAGGCCCTGCTGGTGCGGTACGCGGCGACGGCCGCGCTGATCTCCGCCGAGGAGGCCATGGTCCGGGTGCGGGACCTGCTCGCCCAGCCCACCGACCCGCTCGCCGAGCCCTTCCTGCTGGGCACGGCCGCCGCGGTCGCCCAGTGGGCCGACGAACTCGACGAGGCGGACCGGCTGGTGGAACGCGGCCTGGCCGGACAGCACCCCGCCCTGCTGCACCCGATGCAGCACGCGATCCTCAACACCCGCGCCGACATCGCCGCCGCCCGCGGCGACCTGGCCCGGCTGCTCGCCGCCGACCCCGGACGCGCCAACGGCCCCACCAACCGGGACGCCCACGCGCTGATGGCCCTCGTCCACACCGGCCGCATCGACGAGGCGTTGCGCTACGCCGACCGCTTCGACCTGCGCGAGGTGCCCGAGAACTGGGAGTTGAACCGCTACCTGTACGCGCGGGGCGTGCTGCGCGCCGCCACCGGCGACCCGGCGGGCGCGCTGCACGACTTCCTGGAGTGCGGGCGGCGCCAGTCGGCCCGCGAGGTGGTCAGCCCGGTCGTCACCCCGTGGCGGACGGCGGTCGCGGAGTGCCGGCTGGCCCTGGGCGGCGGACCCGAGGCGCTGGCCCTGGCGACGGAGGAACTGCGGCTCGCCCGGGTGTGGAACACCCCGCGCACCGTGGGCCGCGCGCTGAGCGTGCTGGGCACCGCGACCGGCGGGCGCCGCGGTCTGGAGCTGGCCGAGGAGGCCGTACGGACCCTGCGGGACGCGCCCGCCGACACCGACATGGAGCTGATCCCGGCCCTGCTCGCCCAGGGCCGCCAGCTGATCGCGGCCGGTGAACGCGGACGCGCCCGCGCCCGGCTGCGCGAGGCGGCGGAGCTGGCCGAACGCAAGGGCGCGCTGCGGTGGCTCACCCTGGCCGGGCAGGCCCTGCGCGAGGGCGGCGCCCGGGGCTCCGTCGCGTCCCACACCGGCGCCGGGTCGCTGACCGGCAGTGAGCGCCGGATCGCCGAACTGGCCGCCGACGGCCGCACGAACACCGAGATCGCCGAGCTGCTGCACCTGGCCCGGCGCACCGTCGAGACCCATCTGACCAGCACCTACCGCAAGCTGCGGATACGGCGCAGGACCGAGCTGCCGGCCGCGCTGGACCGGGAACGCGGACGCGACCGGCCCCGGGCGCAGGGCTGACGGGCCGGTCCCGACGGCTCACAGGTCCCGCAGCAACCGCCCGATCTCCAGCTGTTCGGCCTCCAGCGGGTCGCCGTCCTCGACGTTCCACAGGGAGTTCTGGAGGACGCGGGCGAGGGACCAGGCGCGAGCCCGTTGCCGGTCGAGGCCGAGGACGTCGGTCATCGCGTCGAAGCGCCACCGGGTCTCGGCCGGGTCGTAGCGGTTGTCCAGGGCGGGCAGCAGGTCGAACCCGGGGTCACCGGCCAGCGGCTTGGGGTCGATGGCCAGCCAGGGGGCGCGTGCGGAGGCGAGGACGTTCTCGAAGTGCAGGTCCCAGTGGAGCAGCCGGTCGCCGGGCTCGCCGGCGACCTCGCGCAGGGCGGCGGCACAGTCGGCGACCAGCCTCCGGTCCGCCGGGTCCGGGATGGCGCCCAGGGTCCCGGGCGTCCGCTCCAGCATGGCCCGCGCGATGTCACCGAGACCGCGCACGCCGGGCGGAGCGGGGGCCGCGGTGAGGTGGGCGAGGAGCCGGGCGATGACGAGCACGGCCGCGCGGGAGTCCTCGACGTGGCTGAGCATGCGGCCCGAGTCCAGCCGCTCCAGGAGCATGGTGCCGGTGGCCGGGTCGTGGTCGAGCAGCCGGACCGCTCCGTCCCCGTCCCAGGCCCGCAGCGCGAGGGGCTCGCCCTCGGTCTCCTCGTCGAGGATCTGGAGCTTCAGCACGGCCGGGACGCCGTCGCGGCGCACGACCGGCAGTACCAGCGCGGCCCAGCCGTGCATCGAGGGCCCGTCCAGCCGCAGCTCCCACCGCCGCAGGAACGAGGCGGCCAGCTCCGGCAGTCCGTCGATGAAGGCACGCCCCGCCTCTCCGTTGTACTTCGCCTGCGCGGCCGCGAGTCCGTCCGGAACGTCGATCACGGGCGACGACGCTACCTGGGCGCGGTGTCGCGGTCACGTGGATATCGGGGCCTCGGCGGGGGAGGGAGGACTTCCTCTCAGGCCACCGGCTCCGGCACCGGGTCGTCGGCCGGGGCGTCGTGCTTCGGCGCCTTGGCCGTCACCATCAGGCCCGCGGCCAGTGCGGCCAGCAGCATGATGCCGGCGGCCACCCAGATGGCGACCGTGTAGCCGTGGACGATGCCCTCCCGGACGACCTGTGCCCGCCGCGTCGGGTCGGTGAGGTGGGAGGCGATGTAGGACGCGCTGGTGCCGGTCGCGATGGTGTTGAGCAGCGCGGTGCCGATCGAGCCGCCGATCTGCTGCGAGGTGTTGACGGTCGCCGAGGTCACGCCGGAGTCCCGCGGGGCGACCCCGGCGGTGGCGGTGGAGAAGACCGGCATGAAGGTCAGGCCCATGCCGAGCCCCATCAGGATCAGCGCGGGCAGGATCTCGGACGCGTAGGCGGAGTCCACGGTCATCTGCGTCAGGATCACCATGCCGCCGGAGGCGAGGAGCATGCCCGGCACCATCAGCATGCGCGGGCCCACGCGCGGCAGCAGCCGGGCGGAGATCTGGGTGGAGCCCGTAAGGATCGAGGCGGTCATCGGCAGGAAGGCCAGGCCGGTCATCAGGGGGGAGTAGGCGAGGACGACCTGGAGGTAGTAGGTCATGAAGAGGAACATCCCGAACATGCCGATGACGGCCAGCATCATCGTCACCATGCAGCCGGCCCGGTTGCGGTCGCGGATGATGTGCAGGGGCAGCAGCGGCATCGGAGCGCGGGTCTGCCACCACACGAAGGCGGTCAGGAGTACGACGGCCAGGGCGAACAGGGCCAGCACCAGCGGGTCGCTCCAGCCCCGGGGCTGCGCCTCGCCGAAGCCGTAGACGAGGGCGACCAGGCCGCCGCAGCCGAGGAGCACGCCGGGGACGTCGAGGCGGGCGTCGCCGTGGCCGGGACGGTCGTGCAGCAGGGTGTAGGCGCCGATGACGGCGGCGACGGCGAAGGGGATGTTGACGTACAGGCACCAGCGCCAGTTCAGGTACTCCGTGAGCACGCCGCCGACGATGAACCCCGCGGCGGCGCCGCTCGCGGCCAGCGTGCCGTAGATGCCGAAGGCCTTCGCCCGTTCCCGCGGGTCGCTGAACGTGGTGCTCAGCAGGGAGAGCGCGGACGGCGCGAGCAGGGCGGCGAACACGCCCTGGAGGGCGCGGGCGCCGAAGAGCATCGCCGGGGTGGTCGCGGCACCGCCGAACGCCGAGGCGGCGGCGAATCCGATCAGCCCGACGACGAAGGTCCGTTTCCGTCCCACCAGGTCGGCGACCCGGCCGCCGAGCAGCAGCAGGCCGCCGAAGGCGAGGGTGTAGGCGGTGATCACCCACTGGCGGTTGCCGTCGGACATGCCCAGGTCGCGCTGCGCGGACGGCAGCGCGATGTTCACGATGGTCGCGTCCAGGACGACCATCAGCTGGGCCAGGGCGATCACCACCAGCCCCCACCAGCGGCGGGGGTCGGCATCCGTGGGCGCGGCCGGCTCACCTGACCAGGTGCCACTCATCTGGCCAGAAGACCATGGATCGGGGCATATCGCATGCTTTCCGTGTCCGGTCGTGACGGTGGGTCACGGGACCAGGACCACCTTGCCGGTCGTGCCGCGGTTCTCCAGCGCACGGTGCGCGGCGGCGGCAGCGGCGAGCGGGAAGCGGTGCACCGCCGGGACGAGGCGGCCCGCGGCGGCCTCGCCGAGCGCGCGCAGTTCGAGGGTGCGGAGGGGATCGGCGCCGCCGGCCCGCTCCAGCATCACCGGGCCGAGCACCTGCTGGGAGACGCCGTCGACCAGGTACGGCGTGCCGTCGCGCGGCCCCGAGGCCGACCAGCCGAAGACCACGTGCCGGCCGCCCGGCCCGAGCAGCGCGACGGCCTCGCGGGCCACGTCGCCGCCGACACCGTCGAGGACGACCGTCGCCGGGCGACCGCCGAGGTGGGCGCGGACCTTCTCCGGCCACCTCGGGTCCTGGTAGTCGACGGCGAGGTCGGCGCCGTTCGCGGCGACCCGGGCGGTCTTCCCGGGGCCTCCGGCGAGTCCGATCACGGTGGCGCCGGCGTTCTTCGCGTACTGCGTCAGCAGGGTGCCGATGCCCCCGGCGGCGGCCGGGATCACGGCCACGGTGCCGGGGCCGAGGTCGGCGAACTGGACGATCCCCATCGCCGTACGGCCCGTGCCGATCATGGCGACGGCCTCGGCGAAGTCCAGGTTCTCCGGGATCTCGTGCAGGCGCGCGAGGTCGGCGACGGCGAGTTCGGCGTAGCCCCCGGGAGCGAAGCCGAGGTGGACGACGACGCGCCTGCCGAGCCGGTCCGCCGGGACGCCCTCCCCGACGGACTCGACGACGCCCGCGACCTCGCGGCCGGGGACGGTGGGCAGTTCGGCCGGTGCGGGCAAAGGCCCCTGGGCGCCCTCGCGCAGGGCGGTGTCCAGGAGGTGGACGCCCGCCGCGCGGACGGCGATCCGGACCTGGCCCGGGCCGGGCCGCGGATCCTCGACCTCCTCCAGGACGAGGTTCTCCGCCGGACCGAAGGCGTGCAGACGGATGGCGTGCATGAGGGTCCCCCAACGGAAGAGTGGTCCGTACGGGCCTGTGCCGGCCGGTACGGACTCCACTCAACGACCTCAAGCATGCTTGAGGTCAAGTTCCCTGCGGCCCCGGCCGAGGGCGAGGGAGACCGCGGTGAGCGCGCTGTTGAAGGAGACCTCGGAAAGCAGACCCGGTGCGGCCACCTGGTCCCCGGCGAGATACACCCCGTCGCCCCGGTCGACGGCGGGCCGGTCCCGCCACGTGGTGCCGGGCGGGTCGACGGCGCCGGTACGGCCGTTCGCGACCGCCTCGCGCCGCCAGGTGACCCGCTCGCGCCAGCCGGGCATCCCGAGATCCAGCAGCTCCTCGGCACGGGCGGTCCCGTCGGCCTTCGACTCCCGCGGTGCGACGGGGATCTGCCCCTGGATCAGCTGCTCGCCCGCCGGGGCCAGGGTGCGGTCCTGCGCGGTGAACCGCTCGATCCAGCCCGGCGCGTCCAGGTCGGAGACCGCGAACGCGTCACCGCGCCGGGTCCGCAGGGCCAGGTCGACGAGGACGGTGCGCCCGCTCGGCCAGGTCAGTGCGGGGTCGCCCAGCAGCCGGCGGGCCGCGTCCAGCGAGGTGGCGACGACGACCGGGGCGTCGGTGGGGAGGGCGTCGACACGGGAGAGCGTCTCGACCCGGACGCCGAGGTTCCAGGCCAGGGCGGCCATCCGGTCGACGACCCCGGCCCAGCCGCCGCGCGGGTAGTGCGCCTCGGGCGGCAGCTTGGCGGCCCGGCGCAGCCGCTCCTGCACGAAGGCCGCCGACAGCGACCCGGGATCGTGGTGGAACAGCGCGACGGCGCAGTAGTGGGCGGCGGCCCGCGCCCCCTCCTCGCCCGCGACACCGGTCGCCCAGGTCAGGAAGTCGGTGTCGACGGGCGCCGGACCCAGGCCCCGGCGCAGCAGCTTGAGCATGGCGAAGGGCGGGGTGCGGCGCAGCACGCCCTTGTGCCGCAGCCGCAGCCGGGCCGCCTCCAGCGGCGGGAGGGGAGCGAGCGGACCGATCAGGTCGCGCTGCCGCAGCCACGACCAGTGCGGGCCGCCGTTGTAGAGGGCGTGCGGGCCTTCGTTGGTCCGGTAGGGGCCCTCGGCGGTCCGGGCGCGGCCGCCGAGCGTGTGGTGGGCCTCGTGGACGGTGACCTTGGCGCCCGCCTCGGCGGCGGTGATGGCCGCGGTCAGTCCGGCGAGGCCGCCGCCGACGACGGTGATGCGATGCATGGCTCGGGGTCTCCCTCGGGTCGGGGTCGCCTGGTGCGTGACCTGTCTGCCCCTACGACGCCCGAGGGGGTGCCGAATGTGACATCGCGCCCGGAGCGGAGGCGTTCGCGCAGGCCGGCGCCGGTTGTCAGTGGCGGGGTGCAGCATGGGGTCATGGCGAGGAGAGCGGCGGACGGACGGGGTACGACGGTGCGGGCGGCGCGGCGCCCGGAGCTGCGGCTGCCACCGCTGGCGCCGTTCGAGGACGGGGGACTGGAGCCGGACGGGGACTACGACGCGCTGGACTTCGCGGAGACGGACCTCACCGGGCAGGACGGCGCGGGCGCCCGCTTCATGGACTGCGCGCTGACGGGGTGCGCGCTGGACGAGGCGTCGCTGCCCCGGGCCCGGCTGCTCGACTCGGTCCTCACCGGCGTCCGCGGCGTGGGCACGAACCTGGCGGAGGCCACCCTGCGCGACGTCGAGCTGCGCGACGCCCGCCTCGGCGGCACCCAGCTGCACGGTGCCGTACTGGAACGGGTCCTGATCCGCGGCGGCAAGATCGACTACCTGAACCTGCGCCGGTCCCGGCTCAAGGACGTCGTCTTCGAGAGCTGCGTCCTGGTCGAACCGGACTTCGGCGGCGCCCGCCTGGAGCGCGTCGAGTTCGTGGACTGCGCCCTGAAGGAGGCGGACCTCAGCGCGGCCACCCTCGTCGACGTCGACCTGCGCGGCGCCGCCCCGCTGGAGCTGGCCCGGGGCGTGGACCGGCTGTCGGGCGCCGTGATCAGCCCGGCCCAGCTGCTCGACCTGGCACCGGTACTGGCGGCGGAGCTGGGGGTGCGGGTGCTGGCGGACGGATAGCGCCGGGCCGGGGCGTCAGGGCAGGCGCGCAGGGGGGCGTCAGGTCAGGCGCGGGAAGCGGGCCTGGAGGGTCCAGATCGCCGGGTTGTCCGCCAGGTCCTCGTGCATGTCGGTCAGATCGGCGACCAGGTCGTGCAGGAAGTCCCGGGCCTCCCGGCGCAGTTCGGCGTGGGAGAAGGACAGCGGGGGTTCGTCCGCCGGCATCCACTCCGCCTCGATGTCGACCCAGCCGAAGCGGCGCTGGAAGAGCAGGCGGTCCGTGGACTCGGTGAAGTCCAGCTCCGCCCGCTGCGGCCGGGCCGCCCGGGAGCCCGCCGGGTCCCGGTCCACGCGCTCCACGATGTCGCACAGCGCCCAGGCGAAGTCCAGCACCGGCACCCATCCCCAGGCTGTGGACAGCTCCCGGTCGGCCTTGGTGTCGGCGAGATAGACGTCCCCGCAGAACAGGTCGTGCCGCAGCGCGCGGACGTCCGCGCGCCGGTAGTCCGTCTGCGGCGGGTCCGGGAAGCGGTTGGAGAGGGCGTAGCCGATGTCGAGCACGCAGCCGATGGTGTCACGCCCGACCGGATAGGTTGCCCACGTGATCATCACCCCCTTGCGGCCCGGCCCCGACCACGACATCCCCGGGCCCCTCCTCACCGAGCTGACCGCCCTCTACGCCGCCCACCGCGACTTCCACGCGCTCAGCGGCGACTTCCCCGACCCGGAGGACATCCGTCCGGAGCAGGTGGCGGCGGCGCTGGCCGACGAGCTGGCGCGACCGGGCGCCGAGGTGCTCCTCGCCAGGGACGCGGGCCGGCTGACGGGCGTCGCGATCACACTCGCCCGGCATCCCGACCCGGCCGACCCGGACCCCTGGATCGGGCTGCTGATGGTGGACGCCGAGCTGCGGCGCCGGGGCCACGGCAGGCGGCTCGCGACGCTCGTCGAGGAACGGCTCCGGGCCACCGGCCGCACCGCCGTACGGCTCGCCGTGCTCGACGCCGACACCGAGGCCCTCGCCTTCTGGACCGCCCTCGGCTACACGGCCGTCGACCACCGCCCCGACCTGGAGCGCGGCCGTCCCTGCACGGTGCTGCGCAAGGAGTTCGACAGCGGCGTGCCCCGCACCCCGCGCCGCGCCGCCCGGGTCGCCGTGCTCGACCCCGAGGGCGCGGTGTTCCTCCTGCGCTACGACAACATCGAGGTCGGCGTGCACTGGGCGATGCCCGGCGGCGGACTGGACGCGGACGAGAGCCCCCGCGAGGGCGCCCTGCGCGAGGTGCGCGAGGAGACCGGCTGGCACGACCTGGAGCCCGGCCCGCTGCTCTGCACCTGGGAACACGACTTCACCCACCTGAGCGTCGGCCCCGTCCGCCAGCACGAGCACATCTACGTCACCCACGCCCCGCGCCGCGAACCCACCGGCCCCCACCTCGCCGCCGCACACGCCGCGGACGGCATCCTCGAATGGCGCTGGTGGAGCCGCGCCGAACTGGCCGAGGCCCCCGAACCGCTCTGGCCCCCGGACCTGGCCCTGCTGCTCGACGCCTTCGAGGGGTGAGACCGCGGGGACGGCGGTGCCTCACGGGCGGTCCGGCCGGCCGTCCCCGTAGAGCCAGTCGTCCCAGATCTCCGTGAAGTCCTCGTCCGGCGCCGACTTCTCCACGTAGGCCGTGAAGTCCTCGGTGTCCGCGTTGCCGTGGCGGTGCGCGGTGGCCCAGCCCCGCAGCAGGGCCAGGAAGGCGTCGTCGCCGACCTTCTGGCGGATCTTGTGCAGGACCATCGCGCCGCGCTGGTAGACGGGGCTCGCGGAGATCTGCTCGGCGTCGGGCGGGTCGGCGGGCGGGAACGCCCAGATCGAGTCGCCCTCGTCCTCCTCGTCGTAGTACGTCCCGTCGTAGAGCGCGTCGAAGGTCTGCTGGGCGGTGTCGCCGCCCTCGTCCTCCTCCCACAGCCACTCGGCGTACGTGGCGAAGCCCTCGCTGAGCCACATGTCCCGCCAGGTCTTCGGGCTGACCGAGTTCCCGTACCACTGGTGGGCGAGTTCGTGGACGAGGAGGGCCGGGCCGGGGGCGCCGGGGAAGTAGGGCCGGTTCTGGGTCTCCAGCGCGTATCCGGCGTCCTCGACGCGGTCGACGATCGCGCCGGTGGAGGAGAAGGGGTACGGGCCGAAGTTCTCCTCGCCCCACTCCACGACCTCGGGAATCCGCGCCAGCACCTTGCGGCTCGCGTCGGACTGCTGCGGGTCGACGGCCGTGTACACCGGCAGACCGGTGTCGGTGGTGGAGCGGTCGGTCTCCCACTCGCCGACGGCGACCGTGGCCACGTGGCTCGACATCGGCTCGGCCGTGTGCCAGGTGAACGTCGTACGGCCGCCACGGGTCCGCTCGTCCCGCAGCTCCCCGTTGGAGACCACGCCGAAGCCCTCCGGAACGGTCACGGCGAGGTCGTACGTCGCCTTGTCCGAGGGGTGGTGGCTGCCGGGGAACCACGCCATCGAGCCGACCGGCTGGCCGAGCGCCACCGCGCCGTCGGCGGTGGGCAGCCAGCCCTCCTCGGAGTCGTCGGGATCGGTCACCGTCCGAGGTTCGCCGGAGTAGCGGACGCTCACCCGGAACGTCTCCCCTTCGCGCAGCTCGTCCGCCGGGCGGACGGTCAGCTCCTGCCCGGCCCGGTTGAAGCGCGCCTCCCGGCCCTCGACCGTGACCGCCTCGACGTCCAGGCCCTTGAGGTCGAGGTCGAAGGCCGACAGGTCCCGGGTGGCACGGGCGGTGATCGTCGCGGTGCCGGCGAGGTGCTCGTCGTCGGGCTCGTAGGCCAGCTTCAGGTCGTAGTGGCCGACGTCGTAGCCGCCGTTGCCCGCCTTCGGGAAGTACGGATCGCGCACGCCCGAGCCACCGGGACCGCCGTCCACGGCCCCGCCACCGCTGCACGCCGCGAGGACGGTGACGGTGGCGGCGGCTATGAGGGGACGGGAGATGCGCACGTCGTGATCCTATGCGGCGTTTCACGTGAAACGCCCGTTGGGACCGGGTGTCGGGGCCCTGTGGCCAGCCCCGCTGCCTCCTCGGGCAGCCCCTAGTTCAGCGCCTCGGCGCCCGCCCGCGCGAACTTCTCGTCCAGGGTGCCGGACGGAGCGCCCGCGACACCGATCCCGGCGATCGGCGCCTTGCCGGCGGTGACCGGAACGCCGCCGCCCAGGAACAGGGTGCCCGGGATGTCCTTCAGGTTCGGGGCGTTCTCGAGGCGGCCCTCCAGCTCGCTGGTCGGGGCGTTCCAGGAGACCGCGGTGAACGCCTTCTTCTCGGCCGACTCGTAGGACTGCGGGCCGGCGCCGTCACCGCGCATGGTGAGGATCGTGTTGCCGTTGCGGTCGACGACCGCCACCGTGATCCGCTGACCCTCCTTCTTCGCCGCCTTCAGCGCGGCCTGCCCCGCCTCGGTGGCGGCGTCGATCGTCAGGTGCGTGGAGGTCGTGGTGGAGCGCTGCCCGGCCGAGGCGGGGGCGGCGGACACGGCTGAGTCGCGGCCGCTCTCCGGAGCGGAGGCGTTCGCGGCCACCGTGCCGAAGGTGCCGGCGGCGACGGCGGCGAGCACGGCGCCTCCGGTGACGATGCGGGCGCGTCGGGAGAGGGTCTTCTTCATGGCGGTCTGCTCCTCGGGATCGGGCCGGATCGGGCGCTGTGCTGCGTCCGCTCTCCACCCTCCGTCCCGCCGCCCCGGTGCCCGGTCGCCGTTCCGGCTGCTCCCGGACGACGGAACGGGCGAGGCCGGGGTCGTCCGATCGGTTGACCCGGACACCCCCCGCACAGGGCACCATGGGTGTGTTCGGGCAGCTCAGCGCCCTCCTGCGGCACGTTGGGGGACACGAACCGGAAAGGAGGCGGGCGGATGCCGAAGCCGTACGACCCCGACACCCGGTGGCTCGGCGCCGTCATGCACGCGGCGTTCTTCCTGCTGCTCGGCGGCGCCCTCGCCCGCTTCCTGCTGCGCCACCCGGGCGAGCCCCGCACCCCGTGGATCCTCGCCCTCTCCCTCGCGCTGGCCCTGCTGCACCTGCTCGGGCCGGTCCTCAGCGGGGCCGGGGAGCGGCCCACGGGGCGGCGCGTGGCCTGGCTGGGCCTGGTGGTCGTGGTGTGGATGGTGCTGGTCGTCCTCGCGCCCAGCTTCTCCTGGTGCGCGGTACCCCTCTTCTACACCGGCCTGCGCACCCTGCCGCCCCGGGCCGCGCTCGTGCTGGTCGGCGTCCTGACGGTGTTCGTGGTCGCCGCGCAGCTCCGGCTCGCCGGGCGCTTCGACCCGAACCTGCTGCTGGCCCCGCCCGCCGTCGCCGCCGTCGCCGCCGCCGTGTTCCTGCACACCGAACGGCAGACCGCCCGGCAGCGCGCCCTGATCGACGACCTGATCCGCACCCGCCGCGAACTCGCCGCCTCCGAACGCCGCGAGGGCACCCTGGCCGAACGCCAGCGGCTGTCCATGGAGATCCACGACAGCCTCGCGCAGGGCCTGTCCAGCCAGCGGATGCTGCTCCAGGCGGCCGAGCGGGTCTGGGAGTCCGACCCGGACAAGGCCCGCGCCCACGTCCGGGGCGCCGCCTCCGTCGCCGAGCACAACCTCGCCGAGGCCCGCCGCTTCGTCCACGACCTCGCCCCGGCCGACCTCGCCCGGGGCGGCGGCCTCGAGGCGGCGCTGCGCGCACTGGCCGCGCGGGAGTCCGGCGACGACCTCACCGTGCGCGTCCACGTCGACGACGGCGCCCGCGTCCCGCCGCTGCCCGACCGCGTCCAGTCGGCCCTGCTGCGCATCGCGCAGGGCGCCCTGGCCAACGTCCGGGAGCACGCGGGCGCGTCCACCGCCGCGCTCAGCCTCACCCTCCTCGACGACCAGGTCGTGCTGGACGTCACCGACGACGGCCACGGCTTCGACCCGGCCGCCCTGCCCGACGCCCCCGCCGGAGTGCGGGGCCACGGACTGCCGGCGATGCGCGCCCGGCTGCGCCAGCTCGGTGGCACCCTGACCGTCGAGTCCGCCCCCGGCGAGGGCACCGCCCTGTCCGCCGCCGTCCCCCTGGACCCGCCCCGCACCGACCCGGCCGACGCCCAGGAGGCACCCCGATGACCGACCCGGCAGCCGGCGCTCCCGGCCCCGTGCGCATCCTGGTCTGCGACGACCACGTCGTCGTACGGGCCGGGCTGCTCGCCCTGCTCGACAGCGCCCCCGGCATCGAGGTGGTCGGCGAGGCCGGCACCGGCGAGGAGGCGCTCGCGCTCGCCGGGCGGCTGGCGCCGGACGTGGTGCTGATGGACCTCCAGCTCGGCGAGGGCATCGACGGTGTGGAGACCACCCGCCGCCTCACCGCCCCTACGACCGGCTCCGGCGGCCGCACACCGCACGTACTCGTCCTGACCACGTACGACACCGACGCCGACATCACCCGCGCCATCGAGGCCGGCGCCACCGGCTACCTGCTGAAGGCGGAGCGCCCCGAGGAACTGTTCGCCGCGATCCACGCCGCCGCCCAGGGCCGTACGGCGCTGTCGGGGCCGGTCGCCAGCCGGGTCATGGCCAACATGCGGCGCCCGAGGCCCTCCCTCACCGACCGCGAGCGCGACATCCTGGCGCAGCTCGCCACCGGTCTCGGCAACCGGGAGATCGCTCGCGCCCTGTTCATCAGCGAGGCCACGGTCAAGACCCATCTGCGCCGGATCTACGACAAACTCGGCGTCGACACCCGCGCGGGCGCGGTCGCCGTGGCCAAGGAGCAGCGCCTGCTGCCGTGACACCGACGCCGGAACAGGCCGACCGGACACGCCGAAGGCCCCCGGCCGGACGTCCGGGGGCCTTCGTACGGAACTGCTCGGCGGGCGAACGTCAGACGTTCACGCCGAAGTCCTGGGCGATGCCGACCAGGCCCGAGGCGTAGCCCTGGCCGACGGCGCGGAACTTCCACTCGGCGCCGTTGCGGTACAGCTCGCCGAAGACCATGGCGGTCTCGGTGGCGGCGTCCTCGGACAGGTCGTAGCGGGCGATCTCGGCGCCGCCGGCCTGGTTGAGGATGCGGATGTAGGCGTTGCGCACCTGGCCGAAGTTCTGCGAGCGGTTCTCCGCGTCGTAGATCGAGACCGGGAAGACGATCTTCTCGATGTCGGCCGGCAGACCCGCCAGGTTGACGTTGATCGCCTCGTCGTCGCCGGCGCCCTCGCCGGTGCGGTTGTCACCGGTGTGGACGATGGTGTTGTCCGGCGTCTGCTTGTTGTTGAAGAAGACGAAGTGACCGTCGGAGTAGACCTTGCCCTGCGTGTTGACCGCGATCGCGGACGCGTCGAGGTCGAAGTCGGTGCCGGTGGTGGTACGGACGTCCCAGCCGAGGCCCACGGTGACTTCGGTCAGGCCCGGAGCCTCCTTGGTGAGCGAGACGTTGCCACCCTTGGACAGGCTTACAGCCATTGTTGGGAGTCCCTTCCCTCGTTTACGTACGGCAAGAAAGCTACAGCTACCCCCATGAACGTCGAGGGGGGTACGTAAGGTTCCAGCTCTCTTTACTTTCTTTACCGAGTCCGGGACCGAGGATATTCGGGTGACGTGACCCGTTCGGTGGCGGGAACATGGACGGCATGTCCGGTCCCCATGTCATCCGCGGTTCCGTCTCCCTTCCCGAGGCCGAGCTGGTCTGGCGCTTCTCGCGTTCCTCGGGGCCGGGCGGCCAGCACGTCAACACCACCGACACGGCGGTCGAGCTGCGTTTCGACCTGGCGCGGACCGAGGCCCTGCCCGAGGTGTGGAAGCGGCGGGCGCTGGAACGGCTGGCCGGGCGCCTGACCGACGGCGTCGTCAGCGTCCGCGCCTCCGAGCACCGCTCCCAGTGGCGCAACCGCGAGAGCGCCGCGGTGCGCCTGACGGCGCTGCTCGCCGAGGCCACCGCGCCCCCGCCGAAGCAGCGTCGCCCCACCCGCATCCCGCGCGGCATCAACGAACGCCGCCTGCGGGAGAAGAAGCAGCGCGCCCAGACCAAGCGAGGGCGCTCCGCGCGGGGCTGGGAGTGACCGACGCGGGGGTTCCCGTTGTGGCTGTCCACGGGTTCGTCGTGGCTGGGCGCGCGGTTCCCCGCGCCCCTTTCGGGGCGTGTTCCGCGGTGTTTCAGCCCAGCTCCAGCACGCCCACCGTCTCGCCCTCGCTCGTCTCCCCGTCGGGGCGGAAGCCCAGGCCCAGGTAGAAGCCCTCGGGGCCGTTCGGGCCCGGATGCCACGTCACGAAGCACTCCTTGCCGCCGCGACGGCGGATCTCCTCCACCACCGACTCCACGGCGAAGCGGCCGTAGCCTCGGCCCTGTTCACCGGCCGCGATGTTCAGCCGCCACAGGCCCGAGCGCAGGACGCTGCCGTCCTCGTACCAGTCGATGTCGAGGAAGGCCATCAGGAAGCCGACCGGACGGTCGCCGTCCACGATCAGCCGGGGCCAGGCGACGCCGTGATGCACGTACGCCTCGGCGAGGGACTTCACCACCGGGTCCACGGCGAACTCCTGCTCCGGGCGCACCCGGATGCCGGTGGCGGCCTCGAAGTTCGCGGAAGTGATCGTCTCCAGGCGGAGACCGGCGTGCGTCGTCATGCGCGCACCCTAGGCAGGCGGCGCGAGGACGGGCGAGCGCATTACGGCTCAGCCCAACTGCCGGTACCGGCCCCGGAAGTACGTCAGCGGCCCCCCGTCCGCGCTCGGCAGGGCGGCGGTCAGCACCCGGCCGATGACCAGCACGTGGTCCCCGGCCGGCACCCGCTGCTCGGTGCGGCACTCCAGGGTGGCCAGGGCGCCCCCGGCAAGCGGCGCCCCGGTCGCCCCGCCCCGCACGTAGGGGATGTCGGCGAAGAGGAGGCGGTCGCTGATCCGGCCCTTCATCGCGAAGCGGCCGGCGATGTGCCGCTGGCTCTCGGAGAGCACGGAGACCGCCCACAGGGGCTGCTCGTCGAGCAGGTCGTCCATGCGGGAGCCCGTCCGCAGGCTGACCAGGACCAGCGGCGGATCCAGGGAGACCGACATGAACGCCGTGGCCGTCATCCCGACGTCCTCACCGCCCGGCGCCAGCGGGTCGTCGGCGTCGAGCGGCGGCTCCTGGGCGGTCACCAGGACCACGCCCGAGGCCAGCCGGGACATGGCGGCGCGGAATTCCTCGTTGCTCACCCCCTCAGCATGCCCGGCGGCGGGCGACGGCAGCGGGAGCGCGGGGGACGCATGGGACGTGAGGGAGGGAGTATTCGGCACACCATCACGCTAATCTCCGGACTCTCGGCCGGACATCGGACCCCGGTCCGAACCGGGACCTAGGACCACGGACGGAGACGTGCGCATAGCCACAAAATTTGCGTTCAGTAAACGCACAGGGAAAACGCAGAAACTCCACTCAATTGTTCATCTTCCGCTGTGACTTGAGTCACAAGGGGCGGTAATTGTTGACCCTGTGTACCGAGTGGGGAGCGCGCTGTGATTCAGTGGCGGTGAACCTGCAAGGGCACCATCAGTAAGGGCGCCGGAGAGATCCCTTGATTCGCTGCGAGGTCTCGGGGGGAGGGCGAGCATGGAGACCGAGTCGGAGCCCTATGTCCGCCTTGCGTCCCTGCGGCAACTGCACCAGGCCATGGCCGACATGAACAAGGCCCGCAGCCTGGCCGACACCCTGCAGGCCGTCGCCGACGGCGTCGTCCAGGCCCTGGGGTACGAGCTGGCCTGCGTCAACCTGGTCCGCCCCGACGGCGATCTCGTCGTCGCCGCGTTCGCCGGCAACCCGGCCGCCGAGGCGCTCATCACCGGCCGCTCGGGCTCCCGCGACTCCTGGGACCGGCGCCTGAACATGGGCGAGCAGTGGGGCGACCTGATCTTCATACCGCACACCGAGGGCTGGATCCTCGACGACGACGACGTCCCGCAGTGGTACACCGACGGACCCGCGCCCCGCTTCGAGGACGAGTGGCACCCCTCGGACCGCCTCTTCGCGCCGATGTACGCGCCCGGCCCGCAGGGCGCCGGCAACAGCGGCGAGCTGATCGGCGTCCTGTCCGTGGACCGGCCGCGCAACGGCCGCCGCCCCGGCGCCTGGGGCCGCGAGGCTTTGCAGATGTACGCCTTCCAGGCCGCCATCGCCATCAGCAACGCCCGGCTCCGCTCCAACATGCAGCGCGCCCTGGTCCGCCTGGAGCGCGACCAGCAGGCGCTCAGGGCCAGCGAGGAAAGCTTCCGCCAGGCCTTCGAGTACGCCCCCTCCGGCATGGCCATCGCCGAGATGGGCGGCGACCAGCACGGCCGGATCCTGCGCACCAACGACGCGCTCTGCCGCCTCCTCGGCCGCCCCGCCTCCGCGATGCGCCGCTACGCCTTCTCCGACCTCGTCCACCCCGAGGACATCGGCACCCTGCTGCGCACCTCCGCCGAGGGCGGCCGGGCCGAGCTGCGCCTGGGCCGCCGCGACGGCACCTACGTCTGGGTCTCGCTGCGCAACAGCGTCGTCGCCGACGCCGCCGACGGGCCCCGCTTCCTGCTCACCCACGTCGAGGACATAGAGGAACGCAAGCGCCGCGAGCTCCAGCTCGCCCACCGCGCCTCGCACGACTCGCTCACCGGGCTGCCCAACTCCGCCGAACTGCGCTCCCGCCTGGCCGCCCGGCTCTGCCAGCGCCCGCAGTCCTCGCACGCGGCGATCGCCGACGCGATGGACGCCGCCTACGGGCATCCCGCCGTCTTCGACTCCGGCGGCCACACCTTCGACTTCAGCGCGCCCGCCGAGCCGTACGGGGCCTATGACCACCATGTGCACGCGGTCGCCCCCGAGGACGGCCGGGACGACGGCACCAAGGGCCTCGCGGTCCTCTTCTGCGACCTGGACGGCTTCAAGTCGATCAACGACCGGTTCGGGCACAACGCGGGTGACGCCGTGCTCATCGAGGTCGCCCGCCGGCTCGGCGGCGGCGTCCGCGACGGCGACACGGTGGCCCGGCTCGGCGGCGACGAGTTCGTGATCCTCGCCAACGGTCTCGGCCGCGCCGACGCCCAGGACCTCGCCGTACGCCTGCGCAACGAGATCATCCAGCCGATCCGGGCCGAGGGCCGGGCCGTCCGCGTGGGCGCCAGTTTCGGCATCGGATGGGCACACTGCGGCATGACGGCGGACGAGGTGTTGAAGTCAGCTGACGAACGGATGTACGTCGAGAAACGATCTCGTCCCAAACAGCACCGCCGAGCCGGATGATCACCAGGTCAGCGCGCTGATGCGGTCTGAGTCACCCGTTTGGGTCAGCTCGAGCGGGTAGGCTCGCCATCTCACACCTGTACCGCAACGCACCGCATCTGGTTAGGAGACCAAGGGATGACGCCCGGCAACAACGGCGCGAGCACGCCCGAGGACGACGACCCCTTCGGCTATCTCTACGCCGACGGGCAGGCCAACGGGGCCCAGCCGCCGTCCGGTGGCTACGGCTACCCGAACTCCGTCAACCGGGTGCGTCCCGTCGGTACACGGCAGTACGGGGCGCCACAGCACCAGGGCGTCCAGACCGCCGCCCACGGCCAGGCCGCCCCGCCGCAGCAGGGCGCCTACGGGCAGCCGAACGCGCATTACGCCGCGCCGGAGACGTTCCCCGGCGGGGGTGGCGGTTCTCACACCGGCTCCCAGCAGTCCGGGCACGGCGGGGGCGGCGGACGCCGCGGCCCCAACACCAAGGGCCTGCTGATCGGCGCGGTCGCCGTGGTCGCCGCCGTGGTGATCGGCATCGCCGTCGCCATGACGAGCAGCGGCTCGGACGACGACAAGGGCGGCGACGAGGCGGGCGGCGACCCCACCGCCGGCCAGTCCCAGACCACCGAGCCGAGCGCGTCCGCGAGCGACGGGGCGGAGGAGGAGGTCGAGCTTCCCGGGGTCGACGCGAAGACCCTGCGCCTGTCACCCGGGGTGACCACCGCCTCGGACGTCAAGGGCGCGGAGGCCGACGGCGGTGTCTACGTCACGGGCTTCAACCAGGTCGGCGCCAAGGTCACCTGGACCGTCAACGGCATCGAGAAGGCCGGCAGCTACCGCCTGAACGTGCGCTATGGCATCCCCGGGGTGGACGCCGACGCCACTCTGGTGATCAACGGGAAGGCCAGCTCGCGCCCGCTGAACATGAAGAACTTCGGCGGCACGCCTCAGGGCGACTGGGAAAAGGGCTGGCAGACCACCTGGGCCAACGTGAACCTCACCAAGGGCACCAACACGATTGAGCTCGCGTGCAACGAGGGCAACAAGTGCGACGTGGCCTTCGACCAGTTCTCGCTCTCGACCGACTAGCCGCCCCCTCGGGGGATCACGCCGCGCCCGCCTCCGCCGTCACCGCGACCCCCCGCCCGATCAGCTCCTCGTACGCCGCCCGGTCGAACTCGCCGGCCACCGGGGCGAGGACCGTCGCTGCGGACAGGGCGACCGCGCGGGCCAGCCGGTCCGGCCAGGGCAGGTGCTCGACCAGGCCGGAGAGCAGGCCCGCGACCGCCGAGTCGCCCGCGCCGGTCGGGTTGCCGTGCGCGTGGGCGGGCGGCGCGGCCCGCCAGCGGCCCTCCGGGGTCACCGCGAGCAGCCCCTCGGCGCCCAGCGAGGCGATCACCGAGCGGGCGCCGCGGCGCCGGGCCGCCTGGGTGGCCCGCAGCGGCTCGTGCGAGCCGGTCAGCTCGGCCAGTTCGTCGGCGTTCGGCTTGATCAGGTCCGGCCGGGCGGCGACGCCCCGCCGCAGCGGCTCCCCGCTGGTGTCGAGCAGCACCGGCACGCCCGCCGCGCGCGCGGACCGCACCAGACCGGCGTAGGCGCCCACCGGGACGCCCGGCGGCAGGCTGCCGCACAGCGCCACCGCGGAGGCGCCGGCGAGCAGTTCCTCGTACGTGTCCTGGAAGGCGTTCCACTCGGCGGGTGCGACGGCCGGGCCCGGTTCGTTGAGCTGGGTGGTGTCGCCGGTGCGTTCGTCGACGACGGCGATGGTGCGCCGGGTGGCCCCGGCGACCGGCACCAGCGCGTCGGCCACCCCGCGCACGCCGGCCAGCCCGTCGCGTACGACGCCGCCGGTGGTGCCGCCCGCGAAACCGGTGACCGTCACCTCGTGCCCGAGGGCCGCCAGCACCCGGGCCACGTTCAGCCCCTTGCCGCCGGCCCGCTCCGTCACGTCGGTGACCCGGTGGGACGCGTGCGGCCGCAGGGACCGGACCCGGTAGGTGATGTCGAGAGCGGTGTTGAGCGTGACGGTGAGGATCACCGGTACCGACCTCCCCCGATCGCCTCCGGCCGTGTGTCCCGGAGATGTTTTCCGAAGACACGATCATGCCAAACGGACGGCGGTCGGCCCAGTCCCCCCGTCGGATCAGCCCAGTTGGGGCTCGACCACCCAGGCGCCGTGCCGCATCACGCCCCGCACGTCGAAGGCGTCGTCCAGCACCACCAGGTCGGCGTCCCTGCCGGGCTCCAGGGAGCCGATCCGGTCGCCGAGGCCGAGCAGCCGGGCCGGGTTGGCGGAGATCGCCGTGACGACGTCCCCGACGGGCAGCCCGTCGACCGTCACCGCCCGCTTGAAGGCGCGGTCCAGGGTCAGCGTGGAGCCCGCGATCGAGCCGCCCTCCACCAGCCGGGCCACCCCGTCCGCGACCTCGACCTCCATCGGGCCGAGCAGATAGCGGCCGTCGCCGAAGCCGGCCGCGTCCATCGCGTCCGTGATGAAGGCGACCCGGTCCGCGCCCGCGTGGTGGAAGGCCAGCTGGAGTGAGGCCGGGTGCAGGTGCGTGCCGTCGTTGATCAGCTCGACGGTGATCCGCTCGTCCTCCAGGAGCGCGGCGATCGGGCCGGGGGAGCGGTGGCCCATCGGCGGCATCGCGTTGAAGAGGTGGGTGGCGACCGTGGCGCCCGCGTCGATGGCCTGGACCGTCTGCTCGTACGTGGCGTCCGTGTGCCCGACCGCCGCGATCACGCCGTGCTCCACGAGCAGCCGTACGGAGTCCAGACCGCCCGGCAGCTCGGTGGCCAGCGTCACCATCTTCGCGTGTCCGTGGGCGGCGTCGACCAGCTTGCGGACCTCGGCCGGATCGGGGTACCGCAGCAGCTGCTCGTCGTGCGCGCCCTTGCGGCACGGGGAGATGAACGGCCCCTCGAAGTGGATGCCGGCGATGTCGCCCTGCTGGGCCAGCTCGGCGAGCACCCCGGCGCGCCGGGCGAGGAAGTCCAGGTCGCCGGTGACGGCGGAGGCGACCACCGTGGTGGTGCCGTGCCGGCGGTGGGTCTCGACGCCCTTGAGGATGTCCTCGGGCGTGCCGCCGGTGAAGGAGGCGCCGCCGCCGCCGTGGTTGTGGATGTCGACGAAGCCGGGCACCACCCAGTGGCCCGACAGGTCGAGCACTTCCGCGCCGGGGGGCGCCGTGTCCGCGATCCGGGTGCCTTCGACGATCACGCGGCCGTCGTCCACGGTCCCGGTGGGCAGTACCACCCGGGCACCGGCGAGAACCTTGCTTGGGGCCATCAGGTGGTTACCTCCGGGGGAGTCGCGGTCGTGGGGGTGGTGCCGGTCGGTTCGGTGTCGAGCAGGTCCCAGGCGAGCAGCCCGGCACCCAGGCAGCCGGCGGTGTCCCCCAGCGCCGCGGGGACGATCTCCGGCAGCTTCTGGAAGGTGACGCGCCGCCGCACGGCGTCCCGCAGCGGTGTGAACAAGGTTTCCCCCGCCTCGGCGAGGCCGCCACCGATGATCAGGACGCGCGGGTCCAGCAGAGTGAGCGCGGTGACCAGTCCGTCAGCCAGCGCGTCCACGGCGTCCTGCCAGACCGCGAGCGCGCGGGCGTCGCCCGACTCGACGGCCTTGGCGCAGTCGGCGGCGTCCGCGGCCGGGTCGCCGCAGGCCGCGGCCCACGCCTGGCTGACCGCCGACGCGGACGCGAACCGCTCCAGGCAGCCGCGCTGCCCGCACGGACACGGGATGCCGCCGGGCCGCACGACGACGTGGCCGATCTCGCCCGCGAAGCCGTGGGCGCCCGACTCCACCCGGCCGTCGATGCCGATGGCGCCCGCGATGCCGGTGCCCAGCGGCACGAACAGGAACCGGTCGGCGCCCTGTCCGGCCCCGATCCGTCCCTCGGCGAGCCCGCCGGCGCGCACGTCGTGGCCGAGGGCGACGGGGACGGCGCCGAGCCGGTCGCCGAGCAGGGCCCGCAGGGGTACGTCGCGCCAGCCGAGGTTGGCCGCGTACACGGCGGTGCCGTGCTCCTCGTCGATGATGCCGGGGACGGCCACGCCGGCCGCGCGGGCGGGCTCGCCGAACCGGTCGGCGCCGTGGGCGCGCAGTTCGGCGGCGAAGTCGAGGATGCCCGCGACCACCGCCTCGGGCCCGCGCTCGCGGCCGGTGGCCCGGCGGGCCCGGTGCAGCAGCTCGCCCCCGGACCCGACGAGGGCGGCCTTCATCCCGGTGCCGCCCACATCGAGGGCGATGACATGTCTCACGGGGACAGTGTGGCCCGTTGACCCGGGAGAGGTCTAGTCCACTGCCGTGGTGTAGACCTTAATCCGTTAAACGAACAGGCACAGGGTTGGGGATTCAGGTGCAGCGGCGTAGGACAGGAACGATCGCGGTGGTGTCCGCACTGGGCATGACGGCGGTCCTCGGCGGCTGCGGCCTCACCGGCGACTCCGGCGAGGTGACTCTGAAGCTGGTCGCCGCCGACTACGGCGACAGCAAGGACAACAGCTCCCAGAACTACTGGGACGAGCTGGTCAAGTCCTACGAGGCCAAGAACCCCGACGTGCACGTGGAGGTGGACGTCTACTCCTGGAACGACGTCGACCGGAAGGTCCGGGAGATGGTCGACGCCGGTGAGGCGCCCGACATGGCGCAGATCGGCGCGTACTCCGACTACGCGGACAAGGACCTGCTCTACGCCGCCGACGACGTGCTCTCGATCCCGGTCCAGGCCGGCTTCGTCTCCCAGCTCGCGGGCGCCGGCCAGGTCAACGGGGTCCAGTACGGGCTGCCCTTCGCGGCCTCCACCCGCGTGCTCTTCTACAACAAGACCCTCTTCGCCGAGGCCGGCGTCACCCCGCCCAAGTCCTGGGACGACCTCGCCGACGCCGCCGAGGCGCTCGACGCGAAGGGCGTGAAGTACCCGTACGCCCTGCCGCTGGGCGCCGAGGAGGCGCAGGCGGAGACCATGCAGTGGATGCTCAGCGGCGGGGGCGGCTACACCGACGACCTCGGCACGTACTCCGTCGACTCGCCGCAGAACGTCACCACGTTCACCTGGCTGCGCGACGAACTGGTCGCCAAGGGGCTCACCGGCCCGGTCGCCCCCGGCAAGCTCAACCGCGCCGCCGCCTTCGCCGCCTTCGCCAACGGCGACGTCGGCATGCTCAACGGCCACCCCTCGCTGATGAAGATGGCCTCCGACAAGGGCGTGAAGTACGGCATGGTGACGACCCCCGGCGCCGACGGGGAGAGCCAGAACACGCTCGGTGTGTCCGACTGGATGACGGCCTTCAAGAAGAACGGCCACCAGGAGGAGATCGGCGACTTCCTCGACTTCGTCTACAGCGACGAGAACGTCCTCGACTTCTCCCGCGAGTACGACCTGCTGCCGGTGACCACCTCCGCGTCCCAGGTCATGAGCACCGCGGCCGAGGACAGGAACCTCAAGCCGTTCCTGGACGAACTGCTGCTCTCCGAGCTGTACCCGGTCGGCAAGACCTCCTGGGCCTCGGTCAGCGCGGACGTCAAGAAGCGGATCGGCCAGGCGGTCGCCCCCGGCGGCAGCCCCCAGGAGGTGCTCGCCCAGATACAGGCGACCGCGATGCGGGTGGGCAGCGCGGAGTAGGGCTTTCGCGACAGGCCCTCGCGGGCCGCGCTGTCGGTGGCGGGCGCTACGGTGCCTCACATGGACCTGGGAGAGCTGGCCGAGCGGGAGCGCGGCATCCTCGCACTGGAGCGCCGCGGCTTCCCCGGCCCCGGCGCCAAGGAACGCGCGATCCGCGAGGAGCTGGGCCTGGCCCCCGTCCGCTACTACCAGCTCCTCAACGCCCTCCTGGACGACCCCCGCGCCCTGGCCACGGACCCGGTCACGGTCAACCGCCTCCGCCGGATACGGGAGTCCCGCCGCTCGGAGCGGTGAGGCGGCGACGAGGTTGCCGTCCGCGCCGGCGGGATAGGTTCGCGGTATGGGAAGCCACCAGGACTCCACCCGTGCCGACTCCCCGGACCGCCTGCCGACCCCCTCGACGGCGGCCGGACGCGCGGGGCTCGACGCGCTCCTCACCGACCCCGGCCGTGCGGTGATCGCACTGGACTTCGACGGCACGCTGGCCCCGATCGTCGCCGACCCCGACCGGGCGCGGGCCCACCCGGACGCCGTACCGGCGCTCGCGGCCCTCGCCCCTAAGGTCGCCGCCGTCGCGGTGATCACCGGCCGCCCGGCCGAGGTCGCCGTCCGGCACGGCGGCTTCGCGGACGTCCCGGGCCTGGACCACCTCGTCGTCCTCGGCCACTACGGCGCCGAGCGCTGGGACGCCGCCACCGGCACCCTCACCACGCCCGAACCGCATCCCGGTGTCGCCGCCGTCCGCGCGGAGCTGCCGGCCCTGCTGGAGCGGTCCGGGGCGGGGGAGGGCACCTGGACCGAGGAGAAGGGCCACGCGGTCGCCGTCCACACCCGCCGCGCCCCCGACCCGCAGGCCGCCTTCGACGTCCTGCGCGTCCCCCTCACCGACCTGGCCTCCCGGCACGGCCTCATCGTCGAACCGGGCCGCATGGTCCTCGAACTGCGCCCACCCGGCATGGACAAGGGCGCCGCGCTACGGGCGTACGTCCGGGACACGGACGCCGCGTCCGTCCTCTACGCCGGCGACGACCTCGGCGACCTCCCCGCCTTCGCGGCGGTCGACGTACTCCGCTCCGAGGGCACCCCGGGCCTCCTCGTCTGCAGCGGCAGCGACGAGGTCCCGGACCTCCACAAGAGCGCCGACCTGGTGGTCGACGGCCCGACGGGGGTGGTGCGACTCCTTCGCGCCCTGGCCGCGCGCCTCGCGTAGCTCCCCCCCCCCGCCGCCGTCTGCGGGCACGCGTGCCGCCTGGGGCGGCACGGGTGGGCGCAGGCGGCGCCCCGCACGCCGGGCCACCAACACCCACCCCCCGGCACCCGCCGTCAAGACCTCAGCGCCTCCAACTGCTCGAGAAACCACCGCGCCGGAGGCAGCGCCGTGCCCGCCGCGGCCAGCCGCTTCGAGCGCTCGGCACGCTCCGCCGGGGGGACGGACAGGGCGGTGTGCAGGGCCTCGGCCGTCCCGGACACGTCGTACGGGTTCACCACCACCGCGTCCTCGCCCAGCTCCTCGTACGCCCCCGCCTCCCGCGACAGCACCAGCACGCACCCCTCGTCGGAGACGACCGGCACCTCCTTCGCGACCAGGTTCATCCCGTCCCGCACGGGGTTGACGAGGGCCACGTCGGCCAGCCGGTACGCCGCCAGCGACCGCGCGAAGTCGTCCTTCACGTGCAGCACTACCGGCGTCCAGTCCGCCGTGCCGAACTCCTCGTTGACCGCGTCCGCGACCCGCTGCACCTCGGCCGTGTAGTCGCGGTACACGGCGAGGTCCTGCCGCGAGGGGTAGGCGAACGCGACGTGCACCACCCGCTCGCGCCACTCCGGCCGCGTCGCCAGCAGCTCCCGGTACGCCAGCAGCCCGCGCACGATGTTCTTGGACAGCTCGGTCCGGTCCACCCGCACGATCGTGCGGCGGCCCTCGCCGATCTCCTCCCGCAGGGCCGCCATCCGCTCGTCCACGTCCGCCTCGTGCGACCGCTTCCGCAGGAAGTCCGCGTCCGCCCCGAGCCCGTGCACGCCGGTCTCCGTGGAGCCCAGCCCGCCCACCAGGGCGTCGCAGCACGCGGTGAACGCGTCCGCCCAGCGCCGGGTGAGGAACCCGAGCCGGTCGGCGCCGAGCATGCCGCGCAGCACCTGCTCGGCGATGTCGTCCGGCAGCAGCCGGAAGTAGTCGACCGGCGCCCACGGCGTGTGCGAGAAGTGACCGATCCTGAGGTCCGGCCGCAGCTCGCGCAGCATCCCCGGCACCAGCGTCAGGTGGTAGTCCTGCACGATCGCGACCGCGCCCTCGGCGGCCTCCTCGGCCAGCGCCTCGGCGAAGGCCCGGTTGTACGCCTCGTAGGAGGCCCACTGCCGCCGGAACTCCGCGTCGAAGACCGGCTCGAGGGGCGTCTGGTAGAGCATGTGGTGCACGAACCACAGCACCGAGTTGGCGATCCCGTTGTACGCGTCCGCGTGCACGTCGGCCGGCACGTCCAGCATCCGGACGCCGTCCTCGCCGACCCCGCGCCGCACCGCCTCGCGGTCGCCGTCGCCCAGCGCCGAGCACACCCACAGCGCACCCGCGTCCGGCCCGATGGCCGACAACCCCGAGACCAGCCCGCCACCACCCCGTTTCGCGCGCAGCGCCCCGTCCTCACCCACCTCGTACGAGACCGGCCCCCGATTGGAGGCGACCAGCACCTGAGCAGCACCGAAGGTTGAAGCCATACGCCTCAACCTAGCCCGGCCCCGAAATACTCAAACGTGGTCGCACACCACAGAGGGCCGATCACGCCACCCGCCGCGCCGCGTACTCCGCGATCTCCCTCATCGGTGGCCGTTCCTCCGTGTCCACGGCGTGGTTGCGGGGCTCGAAGCCCGAGGGGCCGCGTTCGAACTGGGTGAGGGTCGGGCGGACCAGGTGGCCGCGGGCCAGGCGGAGCTGGGCGGTGCGGTAGATCGCGGCGGACATGCGGCCCAGGGCCTGGCCGTCCTGGTGGTGGTGGATGCGGACGCCGACGTCGACCTGGGCGAGGGCGTCCAGGCCGACCAGGTGCAGGGCGTCGACCAGCATGCCCAGCTCGACGCCGTAGCCGACGGGGAAGGGGAGCCGTTCCAGCAGGGAGCGGCGGGCCGCGTACTCGCCGCCGAGCGGCTGCACGAAGCCGGCCAGCAGCGGCCAGTGCAGGTTGAGCAGCGGGCGGGCCACCAGCTCGGTGACCCGGCCGCCCTGGCCGGGAGTGGTGCCGAGGGGGCGGTCGTACATCGCCTTGACGAGCTGCACGTCCGGTTCCGTGAGCAGCGGGCCGACGATCCCGGAGACGAAATCGGCGGAGAACTCGCGCAGGTCGGCGTCGACGAAGCAGACGAGGTCGCCGCCGGTGACCAGCAGCGAACGCCACAGCACCTCGCCCTTGCCCGGCACCGCCGGGACACGCGGCAGGATCGCGTCGCGGTGCACGACGCGCGCGCCCGCCGCCGCGGCCACCGCCGACGTACGGTCGCTCGACCCGGAGTCCACGACCACGATCTCGTCGACGAGCGGCGCCCGCTCCATCAGCTCGCGGCGGATCACCGTGACGATCTCGCCGACCGTCGCCTCCTCGTCGAGGGCCGGGAGCACCACGCTGACCGTCTGCCCGGTGGCCTGTTTGGCGGCCAGCAGCTGCCGGATCGGCCGGTCCCCGGCGGACCAGGAACGCGCGCTCAGCCAGCGCTCGACTTCTTCCAGCACGGTCCCGGGCTCCTTTGTGATCCATCTCGCGGTACGGACGACTATCTCAACCGTCCTGGCCTTCGGTTACAGTCTTGAACAACGCGCAGGACCACCGCATGCCGGGGGTCGCCGCGTGTACCAGCGAGAAACAACTTCATACCGCTCATCCAGAGGGGCAGAGGGATACGGCCCGATGAAGCCCCGGCAACCCTCCAGTCGGTTCTTGTCACACGGACGTGGCGAGGCTCCCGACTAGGGAAGGTGCCAAATCCGTCTCACGGCGAGATGCGTCGTGAGGAAGATGAGGAGAAAGGGCCTCGCCTCCATGGCTGTGCAGACTGCCGAAACCTCCACGAACACCCCGGGCGCCACCGACACCACGGTCGACCTCGGCCCCGCCGCCGCGCTGAGCTGCCGGGAGTGCGGCCACCGGGTCCCGCTCGGCCCGCTCTTCGCCTGCCAGGAGTGTTTCGGCCCGCTGGAGATCGCCTACGACTTCTCGGCCTACGACACCGAGGAGCTGCGCAAGCGGATCGAAGCGGGCCCCGCGAACATCTGGCGCTACGCCCCCCTGCTGCCCGTCCCCGCCGACGTGGCCGACAAGCCGAACATCAACCCGGGCTGGACCAAGCTGGTCAAGGCCGACAACCTGGCCCGCGAGCTGGGCGTCACCGGCGGTCTCTACGTCAAGGACGACTCCGGCAACCCGACGCACTCCTTCAAGGACCGTGTCGTCGCCCAGGCCCTGGAGGCCGCCCGCGCCTTCGGCTTCACCACCCTCTCCTGCTCCTCCACCGGCAACCTGGCCGGCGCCGTCGGCGCCGCCGCCGCCCGGGCCGGCTTCCGCTCCTGCGTGTTCATCCCGCACGACCTGGAGCAGGGCAAGGTCGTCATGGCCGCCGTCTACGGCGGCGAGCTGGTCGGCATCCAGGGCAACTACGACGACGTGAACCGTTTCTGCTCCGAGCTGATCGGCGACCCGGCCGGCGAGGGCTGGGGCTTCGTCAACGTCAACCTGCGGCCGTACTACGCCGAGGGCTCCAAGACCCTCGCCTACGAGATCTGCGAGCAGCTCGGCTGGCGGCTGCCCGACCAGATCGTCGTCCCGATCGCGTCCGGCTCCCAGCTCACGAAGATCGACAAGGGGCTCCAGGAGCTGATCAAGCTCGGTCTGGTCGAGGACAAGCCGTACAAGATCTTCGGCGCCCAGGCCGAGGGCTGCTCGCCGGTGTCCACGGCGTACAAGGCGGGCCACGACGTCGTGCGCCCGCAGAAGCCGGACACCATCGCCAAGTCGCTGGCCATCGGCAACCCCGCCGACGGCCCCTACGTCCTGGACATCGCGCGCCGCACCGGCGGCGCGGTGGAGGACGTGACCGACGAGCAGGTCGTGGACGCGATCAAGCTGCTCGCCCGGACCGAGGGCATCTTCGCGGAGACCGCCGGCGGCGTGACCGTCGGCGTCACGAAGAAGCTGGTCGAGAGCGGTGTGCTGGACCCGTCGCTGACCACGGTCGTCCTCAACACCGGCGACGGCCTCAAGACCCTGGACGCGGTGGCCGGCACCGGCCTGACCGCGACCATCCGCCCCAACCTGGACTCCTTCCGAGAGGCTGGCCTCGCATGAGCGTGACCGTTCGCATCCCGACCATCCTGCGCACCTACACCGGCGGCAAGGCCGAGGTCGACGCCCAGGGTGCCAACCTGGGTGAGGTCATCTCCGACCTGGAGAAGAACCACACCGGCATCGCCGCCCGCGTCCTGGACGACCAGGGCAAGCTGCGCCGCTTCGTCAACGTCTACGTCAACGACGACGACGTGCGCTTCGAGCAGGGCCTGGAGACCGCGACCCCGGACGGCGCGGGCGTCTCCATCATCCCGGCGGTCGCCGGCGGCTGATCCACTCGTTCGTTACCGCAGGTAATCGCGGTGACGCAGAGTTCATCGAATTGCCCCCTCCGTGAGAGAAGCGGAGGGGGCAATTCCATTGGATTGAGCGCGGTAGAGTTGGGGAACGCGCTCCCGATCAAGACATCGGGAACCCTGAATTCCTGCCGCCCACCCGACAAGAAGTAGCCAAATTGTGGGTGTGTTTCGCGGCTTTTGTGACTTTTGCGTGCCCCGACTTGACCCACATTCAGGGGAAAGCTCGTCATATTCCGGACCGGGTACGTCCAGATTTCTCGTTCGATTGCCCTGTTGCAGACGGCAGTTGGACAGATACATTCAGCCGCGGTCGACGCGTTCCGGCGCACGCCCCCAGTCGTGGGGGGTGAGGTCTGACCCGGGTCCGCGAAGTGCGGATCTGTGCAAGGGCCAGTAATAGGGGAGTTAGGCATGGCTCAGGGCACCGTCAAGTGGTTCAACGCGGAGAAGGGGTACGGCTTCATCGCGGTCGACGGTGGTGCGGATGTTTTCGTCCACTACAGCGCGATTCAGATGGACGGCTACCGCACCCTCGAAGAAGGCCAGCGGGTCGAGTTCGAGATCTCGCAGGGTCAGAAGGGCCCGCAGGCCGACATGGTTCGCCTCAGCGCCTGAGACGTTCGGCCACCGCAAACAAACGGTTCTTCTCCGAAGGGCCCGCACCTCCCCGGAGGTGCGGGCCCTTCGGGCTGCCCGGACGAGGGTGCGCCCGAGTGTTCACGGGTGGCTGAGCGGGCGCCCCGATCCCCGAGAGCCGCTTGCACTCGATGGGGTCGAGTGCTAATCATTGGCGTTAGCACTCTGAAGGTGAGAGTGACAACGAAGGACCGGGTCGGTGAGGCCCGCAGGCCGGGTGGGGAAGGAACCACGAGGTCGGCGAGCCGTCCGTCGCGGGCGCGGGCGCGGTCCGAAGGAATCACCCCCAGTCCTGGAGGGACCACTTCACATGGCCAAGATCATCGCGTTCGACGAGGAGGCACGGCGCGGCCTCGAGCGCGGCATGAACCAGCTCGCGGACGCCGTCAAGGTGACGCTCGGCCCCAAGGGCCGCAACGTCGTCCTCGAGAAGAAGTGGGGCGCCCCCACGATCACCAACGATGGTGTCTCCATCGCCAAGGAGATCGAGCTCGAGGACCCGTACGAGAAGATCGGCGCCGAGCTGGTCAAGGAAGTCGCCAAGAAGACGGACGACGTCGCCGGTGACGGTACGACCACCGCGACCGTTCTCGCCCAGGCCCTGGTCAGGGAAGGCCTGCGCAACGTCGCGGCCGGCGCCAACCCGATGGCTCTGAAGCGCGGCATCGAGAAGGCCGTCGAGGCCGTCTCCGCCGCCCTGCTGGAGCAGGCGAAGGACGTCGAGACCAAGGAGCAGATCGCCTCCACGGCCTCCATCTCCGCCGCCGACACCCAGATCGGCGAGCTGATCGCCGAGGCCATGGACAAGGTCGGCAAGGAAGGCGTCATCACCGTCGAGGAGTCCCAGACCTTCGGTCTGGAGCTGGAGCTCACCGAGGGTATGCGCTTCGACAAGGGCTACATCTCGGCGTACTTCGCCACCGACATGGAGCGTATGGAGGCGTCGCTCGACGACCCGTACATCCTGATCGCCAACTCCAAGATCGGCAACGTCAAGGACCTGCTGCCGCTCCTGGAGAAGGTCATGCAGTCGGGCAAGCCGCTGCTGATCATCGCCGAGGACGTCGAGGGCGAGGCCCTGTCGACCCTGGTGGTCAACAAGATCCGCGGCACCTTCAAGTCCGTCGCAGTCAAGGCCCCGGGCTTCGGTGACCGCCGCAAGGCCATGCTCGGCGACATCGCCATCCTCACGGGCGGCGAGGTCATCTCCGAGGAGGTCGGCCTCAAGCTGGAGAACGCGTCCCTGGACCTCCTGGGCCGCGCCCGCAAGGTCGTCATCACCAAGGACGAGACCACCATCGTCGACGGCGCCGGCTCGACCGACCAGGTCAACGGCCGCGTCAACCAGATCCGCGCCGAGATCGAGAACAGCGACTCGGACTACGACCGCGAGAAGCTCCAGGAGCGCCTGGCGAAGCTGGCCGGCGGCGTGGCCGTCATCAAGGCCGGTGCCGCCACCGAGGTCGAGCTCAAGGAGCGCAAGCACCGCATCGAGGACGCCGTTCGCAACGCGAAGGCGGCCGTCGAGGAGGGCATCGTCGCCGGTGGTGGCGTGGCCCTGCTCCAGGCCTCCCAGGTCTTCGAGAAGCTGGAGCTGTCGGGTGACGAGGCGACCGGCGCCAACGCCGTGAAGCTCGCCCTGGAGGCCCCGCTGAAGCAGATCGCCGTCAACGGTGGTCTCGAGGGCGGCGTCGTCGTCGAGAAGGTGCGCAACCTCCAGGTCGGCCACGGCCTGAACGCCGCCTCCGGCGAGTACGTCGACATGATCGCCGAGGGCATCATCGACCCGGCGAAGGTGACCCGTTCCGCGCTGCAGAACGCCGCCTCCATCGCCGCGCTGTTCCTCACCACCGAGGCCGTCATCGCCGACAAGCCGGAGAAGGCCGCCGCGGCCGGTGCTCCGGGCGGCATGCCGGGCGGTGACATGGACTTCTGATCGACCGGTTCCGGTTGATCGACCGTCCAGCATCGACCGAGGGCGGCACTCCCCGCGAGGGGGGTGCCGCCCTCGGGCGTTTCCCGTGGTTCGGCGGGTGTGGGAAAGCGCACCCTGGAGTGCGGAATGGGGCCCCGGGGGTGCGGGGTTCACCTTGGAGCGTGTTCAATGCATGCGCACATACCAGCCGGTACCCGGTACCCCGTCCAAGGAGCCCCCACGTGACCGTCACCCCCGTCGAGGCCGCCTCCCGCGCCGCCCGGATCCTCGCCCGCCCGGCCACCATCAACGGACTCACCGTGCCGAACCGCATCGCGATGGCGCCGATGACCCGGATGTTCTCCCCGGGCGGCGTCCCCGGTGAGGACGTGGTGTCGTACTACTCCCGCCGGGCCGCCGCCGGTGTCGGCCTGATCGTCACCGAGGGGACGTACGTCGGTCACGACTCCGCCGGGCAGAGCAGCCGGGTGCCGCGGTTCCACGGCGAGGAGCAGCTCGCCGGGTGGGCGAAGGTCGCCGAGGCGGTGCACGCGGCGGGCGGCACGATCGTGCCCCAGCTGTGGCACATCGGCATGGTGCGCAAGGCCGGCCAGCCGCCCTTCGCGGACGCCCCCGCCGTCGGCCCGTCCGGGCTGCGCATCGGCGAGGACGAGGTCACCGGCACGGCCATGACCCGGCGCGACCTGGACGACGTCATCGGCGCCTTCGCCCAGGCCGCCGCGGACGCCGAGCGCATCGGCTTCGACGGCGTGGAGATCCACGGCGCCCACGGCTACCTCGTCGACCAGTTCCTGTGGTCCGGCACCAACCGCCGCACCGACGCCTACGGCGGCGACCCCGTGGCCCGCACCCGGTTCGCCGCCGAGATCGTGGCCGCCGTACGGGAGAAGGTCTCGCCGGAGTTCCCCGTGATCTTCCGCTACTCGCAGTGGAAGCAGGAGGCCTACGACGCCCGCCTCGCCGAGACCCCCGAGGAGCTGGAGGCGATCCTCGCCCCGCTCGCCTCGGCCGGCGTCGACGCCTTCCACGCCTCCACCCGCCGCTACTGGCTGCCCGAGTTCGACGGCTCCGACCTCAACCTCGCCGGCTGGACCAAGAAGCTGACCGGCAGGACCACCATCACCGTCGGCTCGGTCGGCCTCGACGGCGACTTCACCAAGGCGTTCCTGGGCGAGGGCGCCCCCGTCGGCAGCCTCGACAACCTCCTCGACCGCCTGGAGCGCGACGAGTTCGACCTCGTCGCCGTCGGCCGTGCGCTGCTCCAGGACCCGCTGTGGGCCGAGAAGGTCCTCGCCGGACGCTTCGACAGCCTCGCGCCCTACGACGCGGCCTCGCTGAAGACCCTCAGCTGAGCGCGGTGCGCACCGCGGCGTAGGGTCCGTGGGATGACGATCCCTGGACCCGTGGAGTCAGTGGAACCCGTGGTGCGCACGGCCGCCGGTGCGGTGCGCGGGCGCGCGGAGGACGGGCTGACCGTCTTCCGCGGCATTCCCTTCGCCGAACCCCCGGTGGGCGCGGGCCGGTTCGCCGCCCCGCGCCCCGCCCGCCCCTGGGACGGCATACGCGACGCGTACGCCTTCGGCCCGCCGCCCCCGCAGGACCTCGGCATCGCGGGCCCGCCCGGTGCGCTTCCCCAGGGCGACGACTGGCTGACGGTCAACGTCTGGACACCGGAGCCCGATCCGGCCGCTCGCCGCCCGGTGATGGTCTGGATCCACGGCGGCGCCTACAAACTCGGCCACTCCGGCAGCCCCGGCTACGACGCCCGCCGCATCGCCGCCGACGGCGACCTCGTCGTCGTCACCCTCAACTACCGCCTCGGCATGGAGGGTTTCGCCCACATCGAGGGCGCCCCCGCCAACCGGGGTCTGCTCGACCAGGTGGCCGCGCTGGAGTGGGTGCGGGACAACGTCGCCGCGTTCGGCGGCGATCCGGGCCGGGTCACCGTCTTCGGGGAGTCCGCGGGCGCCGGTTCCGTGGCCGCGCTGCTCGCCATGCCGCGCGCCGCCGGACTCTTCGGGCGGGCCATCGCGCAGAGCGTGCCGGGCACCTTCTTCTCGCCGGAACTGGCCCGGGACCTCGGCACCGCCCTCGCCGCCGAGGCCGGTCTGCGCCCCACCGTCGCCGACCTCGGCACCGTCCCTCCCGAGCAGCTCGTCAAGGTGGGTCAGGCCCTCGCCCCGAGGATGCCCGGCCGCGTCGACCGCTGGGGACAGGCAGCGCCCACCGTCACCCCGTACGCCCCGGTCGTCGACGGCGAGGTCCTGCCGGTGACCCCCTGGCAGGCGCTCGCCTCCGGCGCCTCCCGCGACGTCGACCTGGTCGTCGGTCACAACCGCGACGAGAACCGCCTGTTCACCATGATGGCGGGCAAGCTCGGCTCCATCGGCGAGGAGCGGGCGGCCGCGGCCCTGCGCCTGTACGCGCCGGGCGGCGAAGCGGCCTACCGCGCGGCGTTCCCGGACGCCTCCGCGAACGACCTCTACGAACGGGTCCAGACGGACTGGCTGTTCGGCATGCCCTCACTCCACTTGGCCGAGGCGCACCTCGCCGGCGGGGGCCGCGCCCACGTCTACGAGCTGACCTGGGCGGCCCCGGCCGACGGAGGCGCCCTCGGCGCCTGTCACGCCCTGGACGTCCCGCTGCTCTTCGGCACCTTCGCGGCGGACGTCGGCGCCCTCCTCTTCGCCGGCACGGAACCGTCCCCGGAGGCATTGGCCCTGTCGTCCCGCTTCCGGTCGTCCTGGACGGCGTTCGCGCGCACGGGCGACCCCGGCTGGCCGGAGTACGACACGGAACGGCGCCTGGTCCAGGTCCTCGACACGGAGCCGGTCGTCGCGCCGTACCCGGAGGAGGCGTCCCGGCGCCTGTGGGAGGGCCACGAGTTCCCGGCGTTGCCCCTCGTGGGACGGGGCGCGTGAGCGCGGGACGGGCACTGCGTCCGCTGCTGCTGCTCGCGCCCCTGGCGCTGCTCGTCGCGGGCTGCGGGGTGGCCGAGCCCTCCGAGGAGAAGGCGACGGACGCCGCCCGCGAGGTGGCCAGGACCGTGGGAGAGCGGCTCTACAGCCAGCGCACCCGCACGCCGGTTGAGGCGGGGCGTGAGGCCGCCGCCATGGAGGGGGTGGAGGTGATGCGGGTCGACGGCACCTCGTCCCACGACGGGGACGGCCTCGAACTGGTCGTCCGCACGTCCGGCACCGCGTACAACGCGACCTTCGACATCGAGGAGGTCACCGTACGGCGGTGTTTCGCGGTCCGCGTGGCACCCTGGTCCGAGTGGCGCGAGAAGCCCCGTGACGTGGACTGCCCGGACAGCCTCCCCCTGGTCTTCGGCCCGCCGCCCGAGCCGCCCCGGCTGCCCGAAAGGGAACTGCGTGCGAAGCTCCCGCGGGTGCCGGAGGGCGGGCGGGCGGACGAGGCGGAGGTGCGGCGGGTGGTCGGAGCGCTCGACATGGACCCCGCGATCCGCAGTGAGGTGAAGGCGGAGGACGGGCGGGTCGGCGTACTCCTGCTGGTGCCGGGCGACGGGTTCGGCCCGCAGGACTGCCTCCTCGCCCGCGTGGGCCCCGGCGAGACCGAGGTGTGGGTGCCGCCCCGGATCCAGCGGATGCGGGGGGAGGCCGGCTGCACGGTGTCCAACGCCCTGCACCCGGCTCCGCCGCCGCACTAACGCTACGCGGTCAATCGGTGGTGACTGGAGACGCCTTGAGGGCGCCTACGAAGGCGGACCAGGCGGCGGCTTGGAAGCGGAGGGTTGGTCCGTCAGGGTTCTTGGAGTCGCGGACAGGGGTGGTGGTGGGGTTGCCGAGCCCCATTTCCAGGCAGTTGTCGCCGCTGCCGCCGCTGTACGTGGACTTGCGCCAGCGAGCGATCTCCAAGCAATTGCCGCCGCTGCCGCCGCTGTAGCTGGACCTGTGCCACGCGTACTCAGAGGTCGTCTCCATGGGCGTAATTCTGCGCCAGCTCCTCGATCATGGACAGGGATTTCGTAGGCGAGAGCGCGGAGATCATGAGGAGTTCGTAGTAGAGCCTGTAGCGCCCGACGGTGGCCGGATCGTCGTCCACCCGCCCTGTACCCACCCCTTCGAGGTAGACCAGCGGAGGAGCGCCCGCGAAGTCCATCAGCTTGACGCAGCCCTGCATCGCGGGGTGCGCTCCCGCATCAAAGGGCAGCACCTGCACGATGACCCGGTTCTCGCGCATGAGGGTGGCGATGTGGCGCAGCGCCGCTGCCATCACTTCCCGGCCGCCGGTGGCGCGGCGCAGCGCGGATTCGTCAATGACGGCCCACAACATGGGTTCTGTTGGATCGGCGAGCATGCGGGCCCGCTCCATCCGTGCCGTCACCAGTTCGTCGATCACTTCGTCAGTCGCCGTCGGCTGATAGGCGCGGCATACGGCCCGAGCGTAGGAGGGAGTCTGGAGCAGCCCCCGGGATCAGCATCGACGCGTACTCCTTGATCGCCGTAGCTGACCCTTCTGCCTCCGCCGCCTCGGCGAAGTGCTCGGGATACTTCGACTTCGCCGCAGCCGCACAGTTGCGCCGAAAGAAGTCCTCCGTCCCGAGGGCGTCGTCCAGCAGTCCCGCGTACTCGCGCTGCATCCTCCTCGTGCCGGACTCCAACTGGCCGATGAACGACCCGCTGACGAACAGCCGCCCGCCCAGCTCCTCCTGGCTCAGCCCGGCCTTCTCCCGCGCGTGGCGCAACTCCGCACCCAGCAGGGCGCGGGGGGACGTCGAGGGGTCGAGGTCTTTCGGTCCAGGCATGGCGACGGAACTCCCGGTCTTACAGCAGGGGTTGTTGGGGCGCCCTCTCTGGCCAGGTTAGAGGCGGAACGGACACGCTGTGTCGCGAATCACGAACTCAGCGTGGAGGTGGAGAAGGGTGCGTACGACCGAGGAAGTCGTCGAGTCCCTGCGGCAGGCACTCCTGGGCGCGGGCGTCGTCCTGCCGTCCCTGTGCGTCGATCCGGTGACCGGCGCGAGCGACGAGCCGTTCGCCCTGGTCGAGCTGGGGCGTTGCAACGTCCGCGTGGCCGAGCGGCTGGCGTCGGTGGTGCGGGGTGAGCGCCCGCCGGTCGGCACGCATGCCGTGGACGCGCGGGACGGCCGGGTGGGTGAGGTGATGGGGCACGTCGGCGGCAGCGTTCAACTGCGGCCGGTCGGCGGAGGCCGGGAGTGGGACTGCCCGCACGGGTCGGTGACGGCGGCGGGGGCGGACGAGGTGATGCGGGCCAGACTGCGGCGTACGAACCACGAAAGCGCGCGGGGCTAGCGCGTACGGCGTCAGGCGGGTGGCCAGCACACCCGAACGCCTTCGATACGCGGCCTGCTGGCCGGTGTCCGGGTACAACCTGAAGGCGTACCGAAGTTGCATGCGAGGATCGTACGAACGAGTCAGAGTATGTCGCCGGGAACATTCGTTCCCCGCCTCACCCCAGACGACCTTCTCCGTCCGGCAACGCCGGTCAGCCCCGGTCCGGCACCACGATCCGTTCGACCGCCGCCGTCACCAACTGGTCCCGCTCCTCCTCGGTGAACACGTCCGGGAGGGTGAGCTGTTCGACGATCAGCCAGTTCAGGGCGAGATAGAGCAGCTTGACGGCCATCGCGTCGCCGGGGAGGCCGGAGCCCTCGTGGTAGGCGACGTTGGCGTCCACGTCCTCGCGGATGCGTTCGGTCAGGACCGCGCGCAGGCCGGGGCGCCGGGTGGCCTCGAGGCGCAGTTCGAGCAGCGCGAGGTAGCCGGAGCGGAAGGAGGAGACGCGGTCGACGAGTTCGCGCATCAGCCGGACGTAGGTGTCGCGGTCGTTCCCTGCCGCGCGCTGGCGGGCGATCGTCGCCTCGTCCGGGTGGAGACGCTCGTAGACGCGGGCGCCGGTCTGGGTGAGCAGGTCGTCGCGGTTGGCGAAGTAGTTGGACGCGGTGCCGGCCGGGACGGCGGCCTCGGCGTCCACCGCCCGGAAGGTCAGGCCCCGCGCGCCCTGTGCCGCCAGCACCTCGATGGCGGCGTCGACGAGGGCGGCGCGCCGCAGGTCGTTCCGTCTGACCACCTCAGAGGCCGCCCATCGGTTCGATGTCCACCCGCACCGGCGTGCCCCACACCCGCAGCACCTCGTAGTCCGTGAACTCGTGCACCAGCCGGTACGCCATGGCCGCCCGCGGGGCGCGCAGTTGGGCCGCGATGTACAGCTCGGCCTCGCGGCGGTCGCGGCGCGGGGTGCCGCACAGCTGCCACGCCTGCCCGTTCCACAGCTCGGGCAGCCAGCGCTGCTGGGGCTGCGGACGGTCGCCCCGCACCCCGTAACGGGACTGGACCGGCTCGGTGGGCCGGGCCGGGAGGGGGCCGCCGTTGTACTCGGCGCGGCGGGCGCTGCGGCGGCGGGTCTCGCACAGCAGGCAGCGGTCGGGGGCGGCCTCGTCGACCGGCCCCGTCGGATGCTCCGGGCAGCGGGTGCTGGGGGCCGCCGTCGCGACGCTCTCCTCCAGCAGGTCCAGCGCGCGCTTCACGTCCGCGCGAACCTCGTGCAGCTTGGCGTCCGGGGTGTCACCGGTCAGGGCCTCGCCGTGCTCACCGAGGAGGCGCAGGGCGCGGCCCAGGGCGGTCAGCTGGGCGTGGTTCATGCCCTCCAGAATCGCACACGCCGCGGGACGGCCCCGGGCCGGTGGGCGGGGACCTGCCCGGCGGGCCCGGCCGCGGAACAGGGCGCCGCGCCCGCCGGTACCGGGGTCGGGGTCCGGGGCGGACGCCACGCGGCGGGAGCGGCACCCCTCCCGGCACCCCTCCGCCGCCCGGACCGCCGGACGGCGTCGCGCGGGTCAGCCGTTCGCCGCCGCCAGCGCTGCCCGCAGGTGGCCGTCGGAGTCCGCCAGGAGGCGGGCCGCGGTCGGGCCGTCCACGTCGGCGAGGAGCACCAGGATCGCGTGCTTGACCTCGCCGTCGGTGGCGGTCAGCGCGCGCTCGATGTCGGCGTCGGCGGCGCCGGTGGCGAGCGCGACGATCCGGCGTGAGCGGGCGCGCAGCTTCTCGTTGGAGGCGCGCACGTCCACCATCAGGTTCCCGTACGTCTTGCCGAGCCGGACCATGGTGATCGTCGACAGCATGTTGAGGACGAGCTTCTGCGCCGTGCCGGCCTTCAGGCGGGTCGACCCGGTGATCAGCTCGGGCCCGGTGACGACCTCGATGCCGTGCTCGGCGGCGGCGGCCAGGGCGCTGCCCTCGTTGCAGGCCAGCCCCACGGTCAGGGCGCCGAGCGCGCGGGCGTGCTCGACGGCGCCGACGGCGTACGGGGTGCGGCCGGAGGCGGAGACGCCGACCACCGCGTCGTCGGCGGTGAGACCGAGGGCCTCCAGGTCGGCACGGGCCAGCTCGGGCGAGTCCTCGGCGCCCTCGATGGAGGTGACCATGGCGTCCGGGCCGCCCGCGATCAGGCCGACGACCTGTCCCGGGGCGGTGTTGAAGGTGGGCGGGCACTCCGAGGCGTCCAGCACCCCGAGCCGTCCGGCGGTCCCGGCGCCCGCGTAGATCAGCCGCCCGCCGCGTGCCATCCGGGCGGCCACGGCGTCGATGGCACCGGCGATCTCCGGCAACCGCGCGGCCACGGCGGCGGCGACGCCGGCGTCCTCACCGTTCATCGTCCGCGCGATGTCGAGGGTGGGCAGCTGATCGATCTCGGCCAGCTCGGGCCGGAACGCCTCGGTGGCAAGGGTCTCCAACTGGGAACGGAGATCGGGGTGATGGGGGGTTGAGGTCATGAGAGCTGCTCTCTTCAACGTTCGGTCCGTGTACTAACCCAGGGGCCCAGGGGCGCGGGGAACTGCGCGACCAGCCACGACGGGCCCGCAGCCGCGCACGGCGAATACCGTCTACGGTCTCCCGCGCGACCCCCCGTGCCGATGGGCCAGCGCTTCATAGGACGCCGCCAAAGCCGGCGCCGCCGCCTCGTACGTCCGCTGCGCCACCCCCACGAACAGGCAGTCCACCACCAGCAGCTGACTCGTCCGGGAGGACATCGCCGCCGGCCGCAGCTCACTCTCCCGCGACGTCGACGTGGTCAGCACGTGGTCGGCGTACTGCGTGACGGGGCTGTCGGGGCGGCCGGTGATGGCGACGGTCGTCGCGCCGCGTTCGAAGGCGGCCCGCAGCGGTTCGATGACGTCCCCGGTCGACCCGGAGTGGGTGATCGCGAGGGCGACGTCCCCGGCGCGCAGCTGCACCGCGTTGGTGACGGCGAGGTGCGGGTCGTTGGGGGCGTGGGCTATCAGCCCTATGCGCAGGAGTTTCTGGGTGAGATCCTGGGCGACCAGGCCGGAGGCGCCGATGCCGTACACGTCGGTGCGGCGGGCGGCCGCCAGTGCGGCGACGGCCGCGCCGAGCTGGCCGGTGTCCAGCCCGGCGGCGGTGTCGGCGAGGGTCTGCTGTTCGTCGTAGGCCAGCTTGGCGACGACGTCGGCGATCGGGTCGTCCACCGCGATGTCGGTCGTGATGGCGGGCGCGCGGCCGGACTGCTGCTGGGCGGCGAGCCCGGCCAGGGCGAGGCGCAGATCACGGTAGCCGGGGTAGCCGAGCAGCCGGGCGGTGCGTACGACGGTCGCCTCGCTGGTGCCGGTCAGCTCGGCGAGACCGGTGACCGTGAGGGCGGCGCAGCCGGCCGGGTCGCCGGCGACGGCCTCGGCGACCCGCTGCATGGAGCGGGTCATCGACGGCGCCAGCGTGCGCACCTTGGCCGCGAGGGCGGCGGGTGCGGGCGGCGCGGTCCCGCCGCCGGTGGCGCGGCGGCCCCCGGAGGCCTTCGCGAAAGTTTCCTTCACTTCATCGGTCACTCATGAAAGATATTTTCGTTTCGGTCCGCGGGTCAAGAGTGCGCACAATGGGTGCATGGACCCCATCAGCCCCCTGGAGCAGACGCTGCACGCCGCGCGCGCTCTCGTGCTCGCCGATCTGGTGGCGGGCCGGGTCGCCGAGCCGGACGTCGTGTCGCTGGTCGAGGAGTCCGTCGTGCAACGGCGTTGGTGGGTCGAGCAGTGGCCCGAGGGCGCGGAGTTCGTGGCCGGGCTGGTCGCGCAGGACGTGCAGGACGCCCTGCTGGAGCGCTACGGCCGCTGGCCGCTCTGCCCGGTCTGCGGCTCCGGCGACCCGCACGCGCTGGACGTCGAGCCGGAACTGGGTCCCGACCCGCACTGGGTGTGCGGCAAGGCGGGCGTGAAGGTCGCCGCCGTCGGTTCGCTGGGCGGCGCCATCGGCGGCTCCGCCCCGTGAGGACGCCCCGGTGACCGTCTACATCGACCCGCCGACCTGGCCGGGCCACGGCCGCATGTGGTCGCACCTGGTCAGCGACGTCTCCTACGCCGAGCTGCACGCGTTCGCCGCGACGCTGGGCGTCCCGCGCCGCGCCTTCGAACGCGACCACTACGACGTCCCCGCCCAGCGGTACGCCGACGCGGTGTCCGCCGGTGCGCTGGAGGTCAGCAGCCGCGAGGTGGTGCGGCTGCTGCACGGGGCGGGGCTGCGGCGCCGCAAGGGATCGGGGACCGGCTCCGGGGCCGGGGCTCAGCCGCGCAGCTCGTAGGCGAGTTGCCCCTCGTCGCCGGCGACCCGGGTGAAGCCGGCGCGGGTGATCACTGCCTGGGAGGCGACGTTGGCGGGCTCGGTCGTCGCGAACACCGACGTCACCTCCTCCCGCGCCAACGCCCACGCGGACAGCGCGCGCAGCGCCTCGGTGGCGTAGCCGTGGCCGCGGGCCGCCTCGGCGAGGTCGTAGCCGATCTCCACCCGCCCGTCCTCGTCCGGCGGCCCGTGGAAGCCCATACCGCCGACCGCGCGGCCGTCTTCCCGGCGCACCAGTGCGAACACGCCCCACTCCGGCCGGTGCACGCCCCCCTCGTACGCCTTGAGCAGCATGCCGGCGGCGTCCCGGGTGCCCTGGAAGGGCCCGCCGCCCACCCACTCGAACCCGCCGTCGCCGCCCGCGGCGAGGTCGGTGGCGGCGGCCGGCGTGACGCCCTGGAGGGTGAGCCGTTCGGCCGGTATCACCAGGTTGTTGCGCCAGCGCCACTCGGTGACCGGGGCACGTCCGGGCAGGTCTCCGCGGCCGGTGGCCCACAGCAGGGTGCGCCAGGGGTCGGGGCCGGGCTGAACGTGCGGGAAGATCCCGGCGAGGACGCCGGCGCAGAGTCCGGCGGGGGGCTCGTAGGCCAGGCCGAGACCCTCGGCGATGTCGTGCGTGTGCAGGAACACCTCGGCGATCCCCATCGCGGCGAAGCCCTCGCGATTCGCGCTGCGGTAGGGGTACGGGTGGAAGGCGCGGACCTCGCGCGGGGTGGTGCGCAAGGTCGCGGCGAGCAGCGCGCAGGTCGTCTCGATCACATGGAGCACGCCCTCGTTGCCGGTGCCCTCGTCGAAGGTGATCTCGAAGGGGACGTACGCGTCGGTGGCGCGTCCGGCCAACTGCCCCGCGTAGGTGATGAGATCGCCCGCGACGTGCTCCGCCGTGTACCGGCAGCTCCACTCCAGCCGGCCCGCCCGCGCCGTCTCCCAGTCCCGGTCGACCGCCGTCCGCAACAGCGCGACGGCGCTCGCGACGGCTTCCTCCACCTGTTCCCCACCCATGGTCCGCATGCCGGGCAGGCTAAGCGTCCGGGGCGTCTGAGAGCGACAGCATTTCCAGCTCGCCGGTGATGTTGTGGCGTGCGGTCGCCTCCCACTCCCGGCGGCCGTGCGGGGTGTGGAACAGCCGGGGCAGGCCGAGCAGCTGCCGCAGGACCGCGGCCCGGCCCTCGCGGAAGGCGTCGTTCGGCACGAAGTGGTACTCCTCGCGCACGGCCACCGTGTACGCGGCGTACGCCGACGGCGGCGAGGCGAGGACCGCGAGGTCCGCGTCGCACAGCACCTGTCCGTCGCGGTCGTCGTCGGCCGGGGCGTGGGTGACGGTGAGGCGGACCAGCCGGGCCACCTCGGCGGTGCGCTCCGCCGGGACCCCGGCCTCGGCCAGGGCGCGCTCGGCGAGCCGGGCCGAGCGCTCCTCGTTCTCGGAGCGCTCGGGGAGGTAGACCGCGTCGTGGAACCAGGCGGCGAGCCGGACGGCGGCCAAGTCGTGGGCGTGCTCGGCCAGTACGTCGACGTGGTCCAGTACGGCGGTCAGGTGCGCGAGCGTGTGGTACCGCCGGTGTGGCTCCTGCCAGCGGGCGAGCAGACGGTCGGCGTACGGCGCCGGGTCGGGGCCGGAACCGGGGGTGGCGGCTTGCTCCAGGGCACGGGCGAAGCGGGAGCGCAGGGCGTCGAGGTCGGCCATGCGCCCATTCTTCCAGCGGCAGCTCTGGTGATAACCTCTCACTCAATCTTGACGATGAAGCGGAGAGGTGGCGGACCATGCCCGAGGCGCGCACCGAGACCCCGCGCGAGCGCTACCGCACCCAGGTGCGCGCGGAGATCAAGGAACACGCGTGGGAGCAGATCGCCACGGCGGGCGCCTCCGCGCTCTCGCTCAACGCGATCGCCAAGCGGATGGGCATGAGCGGGCCCGCGCTCTACCGGTACTTCGCCGGCCGCGACGAGCTGATCACCGAACTGGTCCGGGACGCCTACCGCAGCCTCGCCGACGGCTTCAAGGCGGCCGCCGACTCCGGCGCCGACCTCGCCGGACTCGCGCACGTCCTGCGCACGTGGGCACTCGCCGACCCCCAGCGCTACTTCCTCGTCTTCGGCACCCCCGTCCCCGGCTACCACGCCCCCGACGACATCACCGGGATCGCCGCCGAGACCATGGCGGTCATCCTCGACGCCTGCGCCGCACTGCCGTCGGACGGTCCCGCCGGCGACTTCGACGCGCACATCGACGGTCACCGGCAGTGGGCGGGCGGCCACCCGGCCCCCGCCGCGGCCCTGCACCGCGCCCTCGCCTTCTGGACCCGCGTGCACGGCGCCCTCTCCCTCGAACTCGCCGGACACTTCACCGGCATGGCCTTCGACCCCGCCCTGCTCTTCGTCGCCGAGGTCGACGACCTGTCGGGACGCTGACCGCTCCCCCCGCCCGGCCCTAACGTGGGGTCCATGACGACTCCTGCCGACGTGAACGACGTACGCGACCCCGAGCTGCCCGGGCGGCTGCTGACCATCGAGCGGGACGCTCTGGTGCCCCTGCTGCGGGCGCGGGCGGACGCGGACTTCGCGCTGCCCGTGGCCGCGTGTCCGGGCTGGACCGTGCGCGACGTGCTGGCGCACTGCTCCAGCGCGCTCATCCGGGTGGTGGAGAACCGCTTCGAGGAGGGCGTCTTCTCGCCCGCGTTCAACGACCGCGACATCGCCGACCGCGCGGACTGGAGCAACGCCCGCGTCGTGGACGAGCTGGAGCGCGGCATGACCGAGGCCGGTCCGGTGATCGGCCGCGCGGGCGGCGCGCTGGACGGGGTCGCGCTGGGGGAGTGGGTGCACGCGGGTGACGTGCGGACGGCCCTGGGCGAGCCGGGCGCGTACGCCGGGCCCGGCCTGCCCGCCGCCCTCGCGCTGCTCGCCACCCTCACCCGCGACCGCGGCCACGTGCCGCTCCACGCCGACCTCGACGACGTGGACGAGCCCCTGAAACTGGGCGCGGTGAGCGGTGAGCGGCCCCCGGGCCGGTTCATCGGCGACGCCGCCACCCTCGTACGGCTGTACGCGGGCCGGCCGGCGGGTGACCCGGCCGGATACGAGCTGGCCGGGGTGGAAGCGGCGGAGCTGAACCTCTTCGGCGACTGAGGGGCGCCCCGGCCCGCCGTCTGGGCGTAGTCTTGGATTGGACTAGACCTGTAGCAGGCCGACGAATGGGGTCCCATGAGCAAGCGTGCAGTCCTGGAGGTGATCGCCCTCGACGTCGAGGACGCGGTCGCCGCCCAGGCCGGAGGCGCGGATCGCCTCGAACTGGTCACCGACATGGCGGCCGACGGACTCACCCCGTCGGCCGAGACCGTCGCCGCGATCCGGGCCGCCGTCGACATCGACCTGCGGGTGATGCTGCGCCTCGCGGACGGGTTCGCCGCCGGGGACGTCGAACGGCTGACGCGGCTGGCCGGCCGGATGCGGGAGGCCGGGGCGACGGAGTTCGTCCTCGGGTTCCTCGACCCGGACGGGGACGTGGACCTCCACGCGGTGGAGCGGATCGCGGGCGTGCTGCACGGGTGCCGGTGGACCTTCCACCGGGCGATCGACCGCGCCGCGAACCGCGACGCCCTGCGCAAGCAGCTCGGGGACTTCCCGGGGCTGGACACCTACCTCACGGCCGGCGCGGCCGGCGGCGTGGACGAGGGCATGACCGTCCTGCTCGCCGAGGCACGGCGCCGGGGCGAGCCGGGCTACGAGCAGCAGCTCCTCGTCGGCGGCGGCCTGCGCCTCGAGCACGTGCCGGGGCTGCTGGCGGCGGGGATCGACGCGTTCCACATCGGCGGTGCGGCGAGGCCCTCCGGGTGGGAGGGGCCGGTGTCGGCGGAGGCGGTCGCGGAGTGGCGGCGGGTGCTGGGGGATTGATCTCCCCCCAGCTGCGGGCAGTCGTGCCGCTGGGGCGGCACCCGTCCCAAGGAGAGCGGCACCCCGCCCACGCGGGCGAGTGACACCCACGCCACCGGTGCCCCGTAGCTACGAGGCCAACTGCGGCGGCAGCTCCGTCGCGTGGGTCACGATCAGCCCCGACACCGCACGCGTCAGCGCCACGTACAGCCGCCGCAGCCCCGTCCGCTCGTCCGGCTCCCCGTCCACCACCGCCCGCGGTTCGTCCAGCACCACGTAGTCGTACTCCAGGCCCTTGGCCAGCGAGGCCGGCACCAGGGTCAGCCGCGTGGCGTGCGTGGTCTCCTCGCCCGGCCCGACGTACCCGACGCCCGCCGCGTCGAGCGCCGCCGCCAGCTCCGGCACCCGCGCGTCCGCCGCGATCAGGCCGACGGAGCCCTCGCGGGAGAGCAGCTCACCGCAGGCCGCCAGTACTCCGGCCGTCCCCGCGGGCGTCGTACGGATGTCGAAGAAGCCCGGGTTCTCGCGGATCGACGCGACCGGCGTCAGGCCCGGCGCGATGTGCGGCAGCAGCCGGGAGGCGTACGCGATGACGTCCGTCGGCACGCGGAAACCGGCCGTCAGCTCCTCCACCACGGCCTCGCCCTTGCCCAGGTGCCCCAGCGCCTCGGCCCAGCTCCGCGTCGCCCACGGCGTGGTGCCCTGCGCCAGGTCGCCGAGGACGGTCGCCGAGCCGGTGGTGCAGCGCCGGCCCACCGCGCGGTACTGCATCGGGGAGAGGTCCTGCGCCTCGTCGAGGACCACGTGCCCGAGCGAGTGGGTGCGCTCGACCAGGTCGGTCGCCTCGTCGATCAGCACGGCGTCCGCGGGCGACCACGTGGCGGACTTCACCGAACGGGCCGGCTTCACCCACAGCACCGCCTTCTGCTCGTCCTCGGAGAGCACCCCCGCGGCGTGCTCGGCGAGGAAGTCCGCGTCGGAGAGGAGCCGCAGGACCAGCTTGGCGGGGTCGACCGGCGGCCAGATCTCCTTCACCGCGGCCTTCACCGCCGTGTTGCGCGCCACCGCGTTCTGCACCCGGTCGTCCGGCGCCTCGCCCGCCCGCTCCATCTGCACCAGCACGAGGTGCGCGATGCGCTGCGGCAGCGCCTCGCGGGCGGCGCCGTAGCGGATGTCGCGGGCGAGCAGCTCACGGACGATCTCCTCCAGCTCGTACGCCGCCACCCGCCAGCGCCGCGAGCCGCGCACCACGACGATCCCCTCGGCGGGCGGGGAGACGTGCGCGTAGAGGGCCCGGCGCAGCACCTCCGCCATCCGCGCGTCGCCCTTGACCACCGCCGTCGCCGCCTCGTCCGCACCGCGCACCTCGACGTGACCGACCAGGTCCTCGACGGTGGCCTGGCGGACCGTCAGCTCGCCGAGGGCCGGGAGGACCTGCTCGATGTAGTGCAGGAAGGACCGGTTCGGCCCGATCACCAGCGTGCCGGTGCGGGCCAGGCGCTCGCGGTGGGCGTACAGGAGGTAGGCGACCCGGTGCAGGCCGACGGCGGTCTTGCCGGTGCCGGGGCCGCCCTGCACGCAGACCGAGCCGGTGAGCCCGGCGCGCACGATCTCGTCCTGCTCGGGCTGGATCGTCGCGACGATGTCCCGCATCGGCCCGACGCGCGGCCGCTCGATCTCCTGCTGGAGCAGCCTGCTGGTGGTCGCCGCCTCGGCCGGGTCGGACAGGTGCTCGTCCTCGTACGCCGTGAGGTCCCCGCCGGTGTAGCCGAAGCGGCGGCGCAGCGAGACGTCCAGCGGGTCGTTCTTCGACGCCCGGTAGAACGGCTGCGAGACCGGCGCCCGCCAGTCGATCACCATCGGGTCGCCGTCCGCGTCGTGCACGTGCCGGCGCCCCACGTGCAGTGTCCGATAAGCGGCCTCCGGCCGCGGGCGCTCACCCTCCGCGCCCTCGGCCCGCTCGGCACCGGGAGCGTGCAGGTAGTCGAGCCGGCCGAAGAACAGCGGGGTCTCGCTGAGGTCGGCCAGCGCCTTGATGCGGTCCTCGATCTGGCGTTCCAGGACCGCGGCGTTGACCCAGTTCGCGGTCACGTCGGAGATGTCGAGGGACTCCACGTCCTCGCGCATGGCGCGCAGGGCGGAGCGCGAGGCGGCCAGGTGGGCGCGCTCGCGGGACAGGGGGTCGTCGTGGACGGGCGTGGACAAGGCGGTGCCTCCGGGTGACCTGCGGTGCGGTGGGCGCGGGCGCGCGCGGGAAGCCGGCCGGTTACCAACCGGACGACGGCACTCCGTGAGGGAGGCGGGCAAGAGCGGAGATTTTAGGGGAGAGGGTGGCGGGCGGGCCAACCCTTTTCCACCCTCTGGTGTCATCCCCCGCTCGACCCCTAGGGGACGGGCCCTCCCACCTGAGGGGCACCCGTCCCTCGGGAGGTGTACGCGGGGGCGGAGCGGGTTCGGTCCGGAGACCGATGCCGGTCGGGGCCGGGCGGTCGCACCATGGAGACATGAGCGCAGCAACCATGTACCCCGCCCCGGCACCGGTCCGTGCGTCCGGTGCCACGCCCGTGGCCGGCAGCCACCGGCACCGGCTCGGCGACGCCGTGCGCGCCGTGCGGGTGTTCGCGGGCGCCGCCTTCGACGTCGTGATCCTCGGCGAGTACGGGGAGGAGGCCGGCGTCCGCCGCCGCTGACACCCCGGACCCGTCAGACCCCCTCGCCGAGCACCTCGTCCGCGTCCATGATCCGGTACGCGTAGCCCTGTTCCGCCAGGAAGCGCTGGCGGTGGGCGGCGAAGTCCTGGTCGAGGGTGTCGCGGGCGACGACCGAGTAGAAGTGCGCCTGATGACCGTCGGCCTTCGGACGCAGCACCCGGCCGAGCCGCTGCGCCTCCTCCTGCCGGGAGCCGAAGGTGCCCGACACCTGGATCGCGACCGTCGCCTCCGGCAGGTCGATCGAGAAGTTCGCGACCTTGGAGACGACGAGCACGCTGATCTCGCCCTGCCGGAAGGAGTCGAAGAGCTTCTCCCGCTGGGCGTTGGACGTCTCGCCCTTGATGACCGGCGCGCCCAGGTGCTCGCCCAGCTCGTCGAGCTGGTCGATGTACTGGCCGATGACGAGGATCTGCTGCCCGGCGAAGCGCCGCACGATCGCCTCCGTCACCTTCCGCTTGGTGTCGGTCGTCGCGCAGAAGCGGTACTTCTCCTCCGTCTCGGCGGTGGCGTACGCCAGCCGCTCGGAGTCGGTGAGGTTGACCCGGACCTCCACGCAGTCGGCGGGCGCGATGTAGCCCTGCGCCTCGATCTCCTTCCACGGCGCGTCGAACCGCTTCGGGCCGATGAGGGAGAAGACGTCGGACTCGCGGCCGTCCTCGCGGACGAGGGTCGCGGTCAGACCGAGCCGCCGCCGGGCCTGGAGATCGGCGGTGAACTTGAAGACCGGCGCCGGCAGCAGGTGCACCTCGTCGTAGAGGATCAGCCCCCAGTCCCGGGAGTCGAACAGCTCCAGGTGCGGGTAGACGCCCTTCCGCCGGGTCGTCAGCACCTGGTACGTGGCGATGGTGACCGGCCGGATCTCCTTCTTCGTGCCGCTGTACTCGCCGATCTCGTCCTCGGTCAGGCTGGTCCGCCGCACCAGCTCGTGCTTCCACTGCCGGGCGGAGACGGTGTTCGTGACGAGGATCAGCGTCGTCGACTTGGCCTGCGCCATCGCACCGGCCCCGACCAGGGTCTTGCCCGCACCGCAGGGCAGGACGACGACACCGCTGCCGCCGTGCCAGAAGTTCTCCACCGCCTGCTTCTGGTACGGGCGCAGTGCCCAGCCGTCCTCCGCCAGCTCGATCGGGTGCGCCTCGCCGTCGACGTACCCGGCGAGGTCCTCGGCGGGCCAGCCGAGCTTGAGCAGCGTCTGCTTGATCTGCCCGCGCTCGGAGGGGTGCACGGCCACCGTGTCGGGGTCGATGCGGGTGCCGACCAGCGGCGCGATCCGCTTCGACTTCAGGACCTCCTCCAGCACCGGCCGGTCGGTCGTCGTCAGGACGAGGCCGTGCGCCGGGTGCTTGGAGAGGGTGAGGCGGCCGTAGCGGTCCATCGTCTCGGCGATGTCGACGAGCAGCGCGTGCGGCACGGGGTAGCGGCTGTACTCGACGAGGGCGTCCACGACCTGCTCGGCGTCGTGGCCGGCCGCCCGCGCGTTCCACAGGCCCAGCGGTGTCACCCGGTAGGTGTGGATGTGCTCGGGCGCCCGCTCCAGCTCGGCGAACGGCGCGATGGCCCGACGGCAGTCACCGGCCCGCTCGTGGTCGACTTCCAGGAGCAGGGTCTTGTCGGACTGGACGATCAGCGGACCATTCACGGGCGGCACCCTTTCGCGTGCGTACGGCCGACAGCGACTCGACGGCTCGGCCAAACGTCCAGTGTGCCTGATCGCGCCGCCGGGCTACTTGAGACCGATGTTGTTGATCAGCGGCCCCTCGATGGTGAGGCCCTCGGTGACCAGCGGCTCCACGCCGGTGGCGGGCAGCGGGAGCGGCAGCGCGGCGGCCTTGGGGGCGAGCGCGCCGAACAGCGCCGCGGCGGTGATCAGGGCGGCCACGGAGACGGCGACGGCGGAACGGGCGGCGGAGCGGAGGGGGTCGGCGGTCTTGGGACGCATGAGGAGCCTTCCGGAGGGAGGGGGAGGGAGCGAGGGGAGGGAGAGGGAGGGAAGGGGATCCGGAGCGGGCCGGGCCCCGGGGGCTGGGAGCCCGGCCCGCCGGAAGGGGGTGTGACGGATCGGCGGGCGGTCAGAGGGTGACGCCTCCACCGAGGTCGATGCCGACCGCGGCGGCCTCGGCGGCGAACGCCGCGATCAGGGTCGCGGTGGAGGCCAGGACGGTGGCGACTCGGCGAACGGCAGTACGCATCGGGTTCTTCCTTTCGGTTTCGGTGCAGGACACCCCGTGGCTGCCCGACCGCCGAAAGGTCGATGCGGTTTATGAAAAAAGCTCCCTCTCAGGTGCGAATCACCCGGCGTGGCGTGCATGAACCGGCGCGTACGCCCGAAAGAGGGCGTGTCACGTCGCGTCGTCGGCCAGTTCCGCCACGCCCGTGACGCGGTGCAGCGGATAGGTGCGCACCTCGTCCGCCGTGTGGTCGTACGCCGTGACGAAGCCGCCCTCCACCCGGATCGGGGCGATCACGCGCTGGCTGGCGGAGCCCTCCGCGTTCACGTAGCCGATCCACAGCGCCTCGCCGGTCAGCACGGCCGCCTGCATGGTCGCGAGCGTCTCGGCGGCGCCCGTGCGGGGCAGCTCGCCGCCCGTCGCACCGCCCTCGCCGTCCCCGGGGCCCGGCTTGCGCGGGGCCGTGGAGGCCAGGTCGCCCGCCCGGACGGCGCGGATCGCGGCCGCCAGCAGGGTGTCGTCGGGCGCCGGCGGACCGTCCGGGACGGGCTCCGGCGCCGCCCGCGGCGGGGTGCGGCGGGCGTCGGCCCGCGCGATCAGCACGTCGCCCGCGGCGGACTCGGCGGCCGGCGCGAACCCCATCGCGCGCAGCCCCTCGAGCAGCGCCGCCGGCTCGGCCTGCGCGGCCAGCACGGTCGGCGCGAGGCGACGCAGGCCCAGGCCGGCGCCCCGCCGGTCGGCGAGGATCTCGTCCAGCGTCGCGTCGTCGTCGCAGCGCACGTACGCCGAGGCCGCGCCCACCCGCAGTCGCCCGTGCCGCCGGGCCACGTCGTCGATCAGGTACGTCAAGGGCTGCGGCACCGGCGTGCGGGAGTGCCGGGCCAGGAAGGTGTGCAGGTCGGCGGCGGTCTGCCCGGCGTCCAGCGCACGGCGCACCGACCCCGGCGTGAACCGGTAGACGGTCGCCCCGCCCTTGGACTCCACGTCCGCGAGCACCCCCAGCAGGTCGGCCAGCTCACGCTCCAGCGGGCCCGGCGCCACCGCCGTGAGGTCGGCCTGGAGCAGCACGTGGTCCAGCGGCTCCGGGAGGAGCGGCGCCAGCAGCCGGGCGGCGGTCGCGGCGGCGGCGGCCCGTTCGCCGGGGGCCGGGGGAGCCGGCGGCGCGGGCGTGCGGTGGTGGACGGGGAGCTTGTCGCCGGGGCCCTCCGGCGCCTTCGCCGGGTGCGGCGGCTCGGGCGCCCCGATCAGCGCCCGCCCCGGCGCGGCCAGCGCGCCGCGGCCGGTGACGCCCAGCAGCTCGGCCTCGGACAGCGTCCACCGGGCGAGCCGGGTCCGCAGGTCGTCCTCCCGCCGGTCCCGCTCGGGGCCGCGCAGGGGGCGCTCCCAGCGCAGCCGGGCCAGCATCGACTCCTCGGTGGGCGAGGCCCCCTCGGGCAGGCCCGCCAGCAGGGCCAGCACCCGGTGCCGTACCTCCGGCGCCGCCGAACGGTCCAGGTTCGGGCCCAGCGCGGAGAGCGTCCGGTCCTTCGCGTCCCGCCCGCCGACCACACCGGGTGTCCGGGTCGCCGTCAGCCACGTCTGCGCCAGGCTCGCCCAGCGCTCGGCGGGCGGCAGCTCCCGCCACTCGTCGTACGCCGGGGTCGGCGCGTACCGCTCGTCGGCCTCGCCGTCGGAGGCGATCAGCCCGGCCGCGTAGGCCAGTTCCAGCCAGAAGGCGGCGACCGGCTCGGGCAGGTCCAGGGCGACGGCCGTGCGCTTCAGGTCGCGCACGCTCAGCCCGCCGGCCCGCAGCACCGTCGGGCCGCCCTCGTCCCACTCCTTCAGCAGCTCGGTCACGGTCGCCAGCGCCGCGAGGGCCTGCCCGGCCGCGGTGGCGTCCACAACCTGTGGACGGTGCGTGGCGGCGGCCTCCACCGCCGGCGGGGCCGGCTCGGGCGCCCGGTGCGCGCGGCCCGCGCGCAGGTGCAGGGCGACCTCGCGGGGCAGGACGACCGTGCCGGGCGCGGTGGGCAGCAGCAGGCCGCGGTCGAGGAGCGCGCGCAGGTGCGCCGCCGGGTCGTGGGTGACCTGACCGTACGGGGGTCCCCACACCAGCCGGGCCAGCACCTCCCGCGACTCCTCGGGCAGCCCGGCCAGGAGGGCCGTCATCCGGCGCCGGTCGGCGAACAGGGCGCCGAGCGCGGTCACCGCGGACACCGAGTCGTGGGTCGAGGGCAGGCCGGCGGTGGTCAGGATCTCCTGGATCCGCCCCGGCGACATCCCGGCGGTCGCCTCCCGCACGGTGGGCCCAAGACCCGTGGGGGACGGGTGCTGCGGGGAGGGCGCCAGCAGCTCACGGGCGGTGCGCACCAGCCGCAGCCGGTCGTCGGCGCCCCACACCAGGGCCTGCTCGCGCAGCAGGGCGACGGCCCGGGGCAGCGCCGCGGCGACGGCCGGGTCCTCGACGTCCCCCGCCATCAGACCGAGCAGCTCGCCGTACGGCGCCGGGTCCGACGCCACGGCCAGCGCCTCCGCCGTCTGGAGCGCGAACCGGTCAAGACGCTCCAGCGCCCGCACGACCGAGGCCCGGGTGCCGGCCCGGGTGGCGAGCTGCGTCAGGTCGGTGGGCACAGGAGTGATGAGGTCGGGACGGCTGCGCAGGAGGGCGGCCAGCGAGACGTCGTCCCGGACACGGAGCGCCTCCGCGAGGGACCGGGGGGCCGCGGACTTCTCCTCGGTGCTCATCCGGCCCACGTTAGCGGGTGGGGGTGACGGCGGGGGGTCGCGTGCGCCGGTGCCGTGCGCGGGGTGTCCGCCGCCCACGGGAGGATTCGGTACCTTCGTGCGACGGGCTACCACAACACACCGCCCCGGAGGGATCCGTGGGGATCGAGAGCGACCAGGTCGTCTACGAGTATCTGAGCCGCGTCGGCGACGTGGCCCAGCAGCGGCAGCTGCCGTCGGCCGCGCGCATGCGGCTGGTCTCCGAGCTGCGCAACGAGATCGACCGGCACCGGGCCAGGACCACCGTGGACAGTCCCGCCGCCGTCCGGCGCATCCTGGACCGGCTCGGCAGCCCCGACGACCTCGTCGACGCGGCGGGCGGCACGAGCGGGGTCCGCCCGGCGCCGGTGCCGCCGCCGACCGCGGTGCCCGAGCAGCGGGACACGGGCCCCCGCAGGGCCGAGCGCCGCAAGGGCCTGCGGCGGAACGCGCCCGAACCCCCGCCCGAACAGCCGGCCGCCTCCCCACCCCATGTGGCGAGCGCGCAGGAGCTGGGAGGCGGCGGCCGCGGTCCGCAGCCGGACTGGTGGCGGGTGGAGGGCGGCGCGTTCGGCGCCATGGGCGACAGCGTGCCCGGGTTCGTCGGCGGGGTGGAGATCCCCGAGCTGCTCAAGCCGCCGCCGAAGCCGGAGGACGAGGCGGAGAAGAAGGACGCCACCGACGCGAAGCCCGCCGTGGTGGAGCAGGTCGTGGAGCCCGCCCCGGCGGGAAGGACGCGGAGGCTGCTTCGCCGGGCCCGGCCCCGGCCCGGCGGCGGCTGGAACAACCCCCTGCTGCTGCTCGCCGCCGCGCTCCTGGTCATCGGCGCCGTCCTCGGCAACCTCGTCGCCCTGGGCCTGGGCTGGCTGATCGCCTACCTGTCACGCCGCCTGACCGCGGCCCAGTCGAAGTGGGCGGTGCTGGGCCTGCCCGGCACGGTCGCCGCCGCCGGTGTGGTCTGGCTGTGGGGCCGCACGGAGGGCCGCTGGGGCGACCCGATCGCCGAGGGCCACATGAACGACGCGATCACCGAGACCTGGCCCTGGGTCCTCCGCGGCGCCGCCGTCGCCACGGCCCTGTACCTGCTCTGGCACTCCCGCCGCCCGCGGGGCTGAGCGGGGCGGCTCGCCGTGGGCCGTCGGCAGGGGAGGGCCCGCCGGGGGTGCCGGGTGGGACCTGCACAATGGGGGCCATGGCCTTCACCACCCGTACCGCCCCCACCGTCGGCTTCGATCTCGACATGACGCTGATCGACTCGCGGCCCGGCATCCGGGCCTGCTACCTGGCGCTGAGTGAGCGGACGGGGACGTACGTCGACGCCGACCTGGCCGTCACGCGGCTGGGGCCGCCGCTCGTGGAGGAGCTGGCCAACTGGTTCCCGGCCGAGGAGATCGCCGCCACCGCCGACCTCTACCGGGAGATGTACCCGTCCTACGCGATCGAGCCGACGCTCGCGCTGCCCGGCGCCCGGGAGGCCGTCGCCGCCGTACGCGCGGCCGGCGGGCGGACGCTCGTCGTCACCGCCAAGTACGAACCCAACGCCAAGCTGCACCTGGCGCACCTCGGCATCGAGCCCGACGCCGTGGTGGGCAACCTGTGGGCCGAGCAGAAGGCCGTCGCGCTGCGCGAGCACGGCGCGGACGTCTACGTCGGCGACCACGTCGGCGACGTCCGCGGAGCCCGGGCCGCGGGCGCCCGCTCCGTGGCGGTGGCCAGCGGCCCGTGCGGTGCCGAGGAACTGCGCGCGGCCGGCGCGGACGTGGTCCTCGCCGACCTGACGGAGTTCCCGGAGTGGCTCGCGGGCTACGGGGACGGCGAGGGCGACGGGGCGGCCGCCGCGCGGGCCTGACGGCGCCCGGCCGCGATCGACTGGAACACCCCCGCCCCGGCGATCAGGAAGCCCACGCCCATCAGCATGCTCAGGCCGAACATGTAGGTGGGGAACGGCGTCGTCCCCAGCAGCAGCGGGGCCACGGTGACCAGAGTGGCCACCGTACCGACGAAGAAGACGATCGCACCGGCGCGGATCAGTCGGTCACCGGGCGCGGCGGAATTCGATTGGGTTTGTTCACGCACTCGACCAGGGTAGTTCCCAGCCCTGGGGAACAACCGAGGGACGTCTTGTCAGTCGCCTGAAGAGCATTAGCCTTGGTACCGGCGGGTCAGGACGACCCGCCCAAGTGCTATCAAGAGCCGTTTCCACGCAGTTATCCGAGCAATTTCCCGACGAGCACGAGGACGAGGACAGACGTGCCTACCGGCAAGGTCAAGTGGTTCAACAGCGAGAAGGGCTTCGGCTTTCTCTCCCGCGACGACGGCGGTGACGTCTTCGTGCACTCCTCGGTCCTCCCCGCCGGAGTCGAGGCGCTGAAGCCCGGCCAGCGCGTGGAGTTCGGCGTCGTCGCCGGGCAGCGCGGCGATCAGGCCCTGTCCCTGACCCTGCTGGACCCGGCCCCGTCCGTCGCGGCCGCGCAGCGCAAGAAGCCCGACGAGCTGGCCTCCATCGTCCAGGACCTGACGACACTCCTGGAGAACATCACCCCGATGCTGGAGCGGGGCCGCTATCCCGAGAAGACGGCCGGCAAGAAGATCGCCGGCCTGCTCCGCGCCGTCGCCGATCAGTTGGACGTCTGACCGGGCCCGCCCGTCAGGGGAACGCCAGCGCGTCCGGGCCGAGGGCCGGCACCAGTCCCTCGGCCGCCGCGCGCGTCAGCAGGCCCCGGATCGCCGCGTAGCCGGCCTCGCCGAGGTCGGCCGTGAACTCGTTGACGTACAGCCCGATGTGCTGGTCGGCGACGGCCGGGTCCATCTCCTGCGCGTGCTCCATGACGTAGGGCCGGGAGGCCTCCGGGTCGTCCCAGGCCGCGCGGACCGAGGCGCGGACCGCGTCGGCCAGCCCGGTCAGGGCCTCCGCGCCCAGCGACCGCCGGGCGATGATCGCGCCGAGCGGGATCGGCAGCCCGGTGGTGTGCTCCCAGTGCTCGCCCATGTCGGCGAGCTTGTGCAGCCCGTAGTTCCGGTACGTGAAGCGCGCCTCGTGGATCACCAGACCCGCGTCGACCTTCCCGTCCCGCACGGCCGGCATGATCTCGTGGAACGGCATGACCACGATCTCACCTACCCCGCCGGGCACCGTGTCCGCCGCCCAGAGGCGGAACAGCAGGTACGCCGTCGACGTCTCGCTGGGCACCGCGACCGTGCGCCCGCGCAGGTCCGCGTCCGCCTCCCGGGTCAGCACCAGCGGCCCGCAGCCCCGGCCGAGGGCGCCGCCGCAGGGCAGCAGGGCGTACTCGTCGAGGACGTACGGCAGCACGGCGTACGACACCTTCAGTACGTCCAACTCGCCGCGTTCGGCCATGCCGTTCGTGATGTCGATGTCCGCGAACGTCACGTCGAGGGCGGGCGCGCCCGGCACCCGGCCGTGGGCGAGGGCGTCGAAGACGAAGGTGTCGTTCGGGCAGGGCGAGTACGCGATCCGCAAGGGCTCAGCGGTCAGGTCGGTCGTGTGCGTCATGTGGGTTCCAACTCCTGAGGACGGGTGCGAGCTTCCCGAAGGCGTCCGTCAGCGCCGCGAGGGCCTCGCCGATGCGCCAGGCGGCGCGGTCGCGCGGGCCGACCGGGTTGGAGACGGCGCGCAGTTCCAGTACCGGCACCCCGTGCGCGGCGGCGGCCTCGGCGACGCCGAAGCCCTCCATCGCCTCGGCCAGCGCGTCCGGGTGGCGGGCGCGCAGCAGCGCGGCGCGTTCGGCGGTGCCGGTGACGGTGGACCCGGTCAGGACGGTGCCGGGGCGGGCGCCGGTCGCGGCGGCGGTGGCGCGCACCAGGGCGGGCGGCGGGTGGTGGGTGACGGTGCCGAAGCCGAGGTCGGTGACCGGCAGGAAGCCGTCGGCGGTCTCGGCGCCCAGGTCGGCGGCCGTGATCGCGTCGGCGACGACGAGCGAGCCGACCGGCGCGTGGGGCGGGAAGCCGCCGCCGATGCCGGCCGAGACGACCAGGCCGTAGGGGGCGCCGTCGAGCGCCGCGGCGGTCAGGGCGGCGGCGGTGGAGGCGGCGGCGAGGGCGGGGCCGACCCCGGCGGCCAGCAGGTCCGGGCCGCCGTCCGGGAGGCGGTGCAGGGCCACCCCGGGACGGGACAGCTCGGCGGCCGGCGCCGGGAACGCCCGTGCCACCGCGTCCCGTTCGGCGGGGACGGCGGTGGCTACGAGAACGCGCGCGGGGGACGTGGTCAGTCGTCCTTCTTCAGCTTGAAGGACCACAGACCGGTGGCCGACTCGCTGTCGTCCTTGCCGTCGCCGGCCTTGATGGTGACCAGCGTGGAGTCGCCCTGGGCGCCGTACTGGGCGTTGAAGAACACGCTGCCCGGGACCGTCCGGTAGGTGTTGTCCGTGTCGTCGGTGAGCTGCTGACCGTTCATCAGGATCGTCCAGCGCTCGTCGGCGACCTCCGGGTCGACGCCGAAGCGGACCGTGTCGTCGGCGTTGACGCTGATGGACTTGACCTTGTCGTTCTGGAGGCACTTCTGGATCTCGGCGGTCTCCAGGGTTTTGCCGTGCCCGCCGCATTCGGCCTCGGAGCTGACCGAGTCACTGCCGACCGTGACCGTGGCCATGGGCGTGGGCTTGTCACAGGCGGACAGCAGGAGCAGTCCGGCGGATACCGCGCCGGCGGCGGCGACGGCGCGGCGGCGCCGCACAGCGCCGTGTCCGAGGGCGGCAGTGCCGCGGAGCAACGTGGTCATGGGCGAAGGCTATCTGGCGCCCGCGGCCTGCCCCCCACCTGGGTACGGCGTGGCGTGATCACGCCACCCTGGGTCTGCTCGGCCCGCCGTGCCGCGCCGAGCCGACCAGACCCCGTACGGTCGTCAGCCACCCGGCGGCGATGATCGCGGCGCCCACCGACAGGCCCAGCGTGCCGTTGAGGGGCAGCACGATGCCGACCGCGCCGCCGAGCACCCAGGAGACCTGGAGCAGCGTCTCCGAGCGGGCGAACGCGGAGGTGCGGACGAGTTCCGGCACGTCCCGCTGGATCAGCGCGTCCAGGGACAGCTTGGCCAGCGCCTGCGCGAACCCCGCGACCGCCGCCAGGCACGCCACCAGGACGGCGCTGAAGAACACCGCGGCCGTGACCGCCGCGCCCAGCACGATCGCGACCACCGTCACGATGATGATCTCCGGCGCCCGGGACCGCAGCCACGCCCCGACCGCCGTGCCCAGCGCGTTGCCCGTTCCGGCCGCGACGCCCACGATCCCCAGGGACACGGCCGCGCTCTGCCCGGACAGCGGGTGCACCCGCAGCAGGAAGGCCAGGAAGAAGATCAGGAAGCCGGTCAGGCAGCGGATGGCGGCGTTGGCGGCCAGCGCGTGCGTCACCGCCGGGCCGACCGTGCGCAGCCCCGGCCGCTTGCTCCGCTTGCGCAGCGGACCGTGCAGGTGGTCCTCGTCCGCGGCGAGCAGGGCCCGGGCCTCACCTCGCGCGGAGTCCACCGTGTGCGGCAGCGTGAACGACAGCACGGTGCCCGCCACGAAGATCACGAACGCGCCGTACAGCGGCCAGCGCGGCCCGACCTGCTGGAGCCCCGCCCCGATCGGCGCGGCCACACCGGTGGCGAGCAGCCCGCACAGCGTGACCCGCGAGTTCGCCTTGACCAGGGAGAAACGGGGTGGCAGCAGCCGTGGCACCACCGCGCTTCTGACCACGCCGTACGCCTTCGAGGCGACCAGCACACCGAGCGCGGCCGGGTACATCTCGATGCTGCCGGTGATGACCGCCCCCGACAGCACCAGCGCGAGCAGCGCCCGCGCGGCCATCGCGCACGCCATCGCCGCGCGGCGCCCGTGCGGCACCCGGTCCAGGAGCGGGCCGATCACGGGCGCGAGCAGCGTGAACGGCGCCATGGTGATGGCCAGGTACAGCGCGACCCGGCCGCGCGCCTCGTCGGTGGGGACGGAGAAGAAGACGGTGGAGGCGAGGGCGACAGTGATCATGACGTCCCCGGCGCCGTTCACCCCGTGCAGCTCGATCAGTTTGCCGAGGCCCGACTCGCCGGCCCCGTGCGCGTGCGTCGCTTTCCGGATGCCGCGCGCGGTCCCGGTCACCGGAAGGCGAAGAGCGCGGCCGAGCGCGCGGAACCGCGGGCCGGGGCCACGCCTCCGGCCCCCGCCCTTGAACTCCGTCCGTGCGGCTGCCACCCCGTCATAGTGCCCCGAGAGCGGGTGCTATAGCGTCCCATCGGCACGGATGGCGGTGATCGAGTCGGGTGACACGGACGCCGGGGCCGGGTGGGAAGAGCGGACCGTACCCCGCCGAAACTCCCGTCGGTGTAGGCCCAGCGCACATGAGCAGGTAGCGTGCCTAGCGCGCCGTGGCGAACGTTCTCGGCCGCGCGCCTTACGGCCATCCCGCAGAATGGATGGCGTAGGTGTGCCCGAGCGCGATCGGGCGCGGACGTCGACGCGGTCCACAGGTCCGCTCCGTCCGCCCCTCGCAGGCAGCGGCGCACTCGTGAGACGGCGTATGGAGAGAAGCGATACCTGTGAGCGCAGCGACAACGCGAAGCCGCACCCCTGACCGCCTGTGCGCCGAGGCCCTCGACCTCGCCCGCGCCGCAGCCGAGGAGGCCGCCGCCCCCGGCGTCGTCGGCGAGCACGAGGGCCTGGTGTCGGAGGGCGACCGGGTCGTCACCCACTACTTCGCCTGCAAGGAGATGGGCTACCGCGGCTGGCGCTGGGCCGTGACCGTGGCCCGCGCCTCCCGCGCCAAGATCGTCACGGTGGACGAGGCGGTGCTGCTGCCCGGCCCCGACGCGCTGCTCGCCCCCGAGTGGGTGCCGTGGAGCGAGCGGCTGCGGCCCGGCGACATGGGCCCCGGCGACCTGCTGCCCACCGACGCGGAGGACCTGCGTCTGGAGCCCGGCTGGACCGGCGAGGACGAGCCGCCGCCGAACTCCGCCGTCTCCCACGAGATGGCCGACCTGGTCGAGGCCGAGGACGCGGAGGTGACCGCCGGACCGCCCGCCGAGCTGACCACCGTGCCGGCCCGCGGCACCATCTCGGCGGTCGCCGAGGAACTGGGCATGCGCCGCACGCGGGTCCTGTCCCGGTACGGGCTGCACGTCGCCGCCGACCGCTGGGAGGACGGCTACGGCCCGAAGACGGCGATGGCCCAGGCGGCCCCCGCGTCGTGCGTCAGCTGCGGCTTCCTGGCCCGGATCGGCGGCTCGCTCGGGCAGGCCTTCGGGGTGTGCGCCAACGAGTTCTCCCCGGCGGACGGGCACGTGGTGTCGCTGGCCTACGGGTGCGGGGGGCACTCCGAGGCGGCGGTCATGCCGAAGCCGCCTCGGGTGGCTCCGCCGGTGATCGACGAGACGCGGGTGGATCCGTTCCCGCTGCGGCCGGCGTCGGACTCGGGGTCCGTCTCCCTGGCGGAGGACGAGGCTTCGGCGGAGCTGGGGCATTCGTAGGTCGCCTCGGTGCGGGTGCGTCCCTTGGGGCGGGGATGCGGGTGCGTCCGTAGCGGGGTAGGTGCGCGTCCGTCGTGGCTCGCGTCCCCGGGGGCTGCGCCCCCGGCCCCCCATCGGCCTTGACGGCCTCGTCCTCAAACGCCGGACGGGCTGGATGGTGCGGCTCGGGCTGGATGGTGCGGCTCGGGCTGGATGGTGCCGCCCGAGCCGGATGACGGCGCCCGCCGGAGGAATCCCGGGCCGGTGAGGAAGTCTCCTCGCGGTACCTTCGTGGTCCGTCGATGAGGAGAGTCACCGTGAGCATGTTCGTGCAGCCTGCCGCCGAGGGGGCCGATCCGTTCGGTACGGGACGTCTTCGGCGCGGGGTGCTGGACGCCTGGGCCACGAGCCCGGCCCGGTTCCGTGAGGACGCCAACGCGGAGGAGGACCTCGTCCTCGGCGGCTACCGCGACCGGCTGGTCGTCGAGCTGGCGCAGAACGCCGCCGACGCCGCCGCCCGGTCCGGCGTGCCGGGGCGGCTCCGGCTGACCCTGCGCGACGGCGTCCTCGTCGCCGCCAACACCGGCGCCCCGCTGGACGCGACCGGCGTCGAGTCGCTGTCCACGTTGCGCGCCTCCGCCAAGCGGGACGCCGGGGACAGCGCCGTCGGCCGGTTCGGGGTCGGCTTCGCCGCCGTCCTGGCCGTCACCGACGAGCCCGCCGTCGTCAGCCGGCACGGCGGGGTCCGCTGGTCCCTGGCCGAGGCCCGCGACCTGGCCGCCGACACCGCCGCGCACAGCCCCGGCCTGGGCGACGAGATCCGGCGGCGCGACGGGCACGTCCCGCTGCTGCGGCTGCCGTTCTCCGCCGAGGGCAGCGCCCCCGGCCCCTACGACACGGCCGTCATCCTCCCGCTGCGCGACACGGCCGCCGCCGACCTCGCCGAACGGCTCCTGCACGCCGTGGACGACGCCCTGCTGCTCGCCCTGCCGGGCCTGGCGGAGGTCGTGGTCGAGGTCGCGGACGACGTCCGCACGCTGTCCCGGCGCACCGAGGGCGCCCTCACCGTCGTCGAGGACACCAGCGAGGGCACCACCCGCTGGCGCACCGCCGCCGCGCACGGCCCGCTCACCCCCGACCTGCTCGCCGACCGGCCGGTCGAGGAACGGCTGCGCCCGCACTGGTCGGTGACCTGGGCGGTGCCGGTCGACGCCGACGGCGCCCCGGCACGGCCCCGCACCAGCCCCGTGGTGCACGCGCCCACCCCCAGCGACGAGCCGCTCGGCGTGCCCGCCCTGCTCATCGCGTCCTTCCCGCTGGACTCCACCCGCCGGCACGCCGCGCCCGGCCCGCTGACCGGCTTCCTGACCGAGCGGGCCGCTGACGCCTACGCCGGGCTGCTCGCCGACTGGCGCCCGGTCACCGCCGGTCTCATCGACCTCGTGCCCGGCCCGCTGGGCAAGGGGGAGCTGGACGGCGCGCTGCGCCAGGCGATCCTCGAACGGCTGCCGCGCACCGCCTTCCTCCCGCCCGCCACGGAACCCGGCGACGATCCCGACCTGCCCGAGTCCCTGCGCCCGCGCGACGCCGAGGTGGTGGAGGGCGCCGGCGCCGACACCGTGCGGGTCCTCGCCGAGGTGCTGCCGACCCTGCTGCCCGCCGGGCTCGAACGCCGGGTGGAGCTGCGCACGCTCGGCGTCGCCCGGGTGCCGCTGACCGACGCGATCGACCGGCTGGCCGGCCTGGAGAAGGACCCGGGCTGGTGGCACCGGCTCTACGACAGCCTCGCCGGCGTCGATCCCGACCGGCTCTCGGGGCTGCCGGTACCGCTGGCCGCGGGCGCCTCCCAGGGCTTCGGGACGGGAGCGGTGCGGACCACCATCGGGCCCCGGCAGGTGCTGCTGCCTTCCCCGGAGGCCGCCTCCCTCGACCCGGAGGTGCTCACCCGCCTCGGACTGAAGATCGCCCACCCGGACGCCGCCCATCCGCTCCTGGAGAAGCTCGGCGCCCTCCCGGCCACCCCGCGTGCCGTGCTCACCACCCCGCAGGTCCGGGCCGCGGTGGCCGCCTCGCTGGAGGACGACGGCGGCGCGAACTGGGAGGAGGACGCCCTCGACGCCGAGGAACTGGCCGACACCGTCCTCGGCCTGGTCCGCGACGCCGGACTCGACGCCGGGGACGAGCCCTGGCTGGGCGCGCTCGCCCTGCCCGACGAGGACGGCGAACTCTCCCCGGCGGGCGAACTCGTTTTCCCCGGCGGCCCGTTCGCGCGGGTCATGCGCGAGGACGAGGTCGCCGCCGTGGACGCGGAGCTGGCCGAGAAGTGGGGGGAGGACGCGCTGGCCGCCTGCGGTGTGCTCGTCACCTTCGCCCTCGTCCGCGCCACCGACGTCGTCCTCGACCCGGACGAACTGGAGCCCCGCGAGGGGGACTTCGCCGAACCCGACGACGCCGGGCTGCTGGACGCCGTGGACGTGTGGAGCGAGGACGTCCTGGACCGCTTCCCGGACACGCCCGTGCCGCCGGTCGCCACCGAGATCGTCGCCGTGCGCGACCTGGACCTGGTGGACGACGACCGGTGGCCCGAGGCCCTCGCCCTGCTGTCCCGGCCGCCCCTGCGCGACGCGCTCGTCCAGCCGGTCCGCGTGCTGCTGCCCGACGGCACCCACGAGGTCGTACGGCCGTACACCGCGTGGTGGCTGCGCGGGCACCCGGTGCTCGGCGGACGGCGCCCGGCCGGACTGCGCGCGGCGGGCTCCGACCCGCTGCTGCGGGGCCTGTACGACGAGGCCGACGCCTCCGGCTTCGAGGACGAGCAGGTGCTGCGGGCGCTGGGCGTACGCACCTCGGTCGCCGCGCTCCTCGACGAGCCCGGCGGCGCGGCCGAACTCCTCGACCGCCTCGCCGACCCCGGCCGCCCGGTCACGGCCGCCCAACTGCACGCCCTGTACGGCGCGCTGGCCGAACTGGACCCGGAGCAGGTCACCCTGCCGGACGACGTGCGGGCCGTGGTCGACGGCGAGGTGCGCGTGGTGGACGCCGCCGACGCGGTCGTGGTCGACTCGCCGGACCTGCTGCCCTTCACCTCGGGTGTGCCGCTGCTGCCGGTACGGCCGGCCCGGGCCGCCGAGCTGGCGGAGCTGTTCCAGGTGCGGAGGCTGAGCGAGTCCGTCACCGGGCGCGTGGACTCCGAGGGCACCGAGCACGACGTGCCGGAGCCGGTGCGGGTGCTGCTCGGGGCGCGGACCCCGGCGTCGTACGTGGAGCACGAGGAACTGGTCGTCGACGGCGTGGAGATCGACTGGCGGCTGACCGACGACGGGGCGTTGCACGCGGCGACGCTGGAGGGGGTCGCCGCGGGGCTGGCCTGGGCGGCGGGTCAGTGGCCGCGGCGGTTCGAGGTCGCGGCCCTGCTGGAGGACGAGTCGCGCACGGAGGAGCTGGCCAGGGACCGTTGGTTCGACTGACGGTTCCGGCTCGTGGGTTGGTGCCGCGCCGTCGTGGCCGTTCGCGCAGTTCCCCGCGCCCCCTGCGGCATCACCCTCAGGCCGGGAAGCGGTGGCCCACCCGTCGCCACAGGAGTTCCAGCGAGGCCGCCGCCACCACCGCGACACCCGCGGCGGCCACGGCATCGTCATCCCTACAGCTGCGCAGGTCCTACGCGTCGTCCCGCGCCGCCCGCCGCAGGGCGGCCTCGCGGCCCCGGACGTACCAGATGCCGATCAGCCCGAGTCCGGCTCCGGCCAGGCAGGTCCACACCCACCAGGTGTGGCCATGATCGTCGAACCAGCCGTAGAACGGGAGCTGCACCAGGAAGAGGACGAACCACAGGACGGTGCCGCCGACGATGGTCGGAACCACGGGGCCCTCCAGGGGCGCCGGTGCCTCGTGCGTGGGTGTCCACTTCTTCATGCGTACAGCTTACGAGGAGCGGGCGAACGGGTTGTCGGCGCGGCGCCCTCGGGGTCTACGCGCGGAGATAGCGATCCCGGGCTCATACGTTCATACTGAACCCGTTTGTCTCTGACCACTTTCTTTCGTAGAAAACTCCAAGCGCAGAAACACCGACAAGGCCGTGGGGGAACCTGCTGTTGGTGATGAGGTCTCCGCATGCCCACCTCGGCCTCCGCCAAGGTCCCCCCGTCCCCCGAGTCGCCGGAGGACCGGCGACCCCCGCAGAACGGCCTCGACCGCTACTTCAAGATCTCGGAGCGCGGCAGCACCCTGCCCCGTGAGATCCGCGGCGGCTTCGCCACCTTCTTCGCGATGGCGTACATCATCGTGCTGAACCCGATCATCCTGGGCAGCGCGAAGGACATGTACGGCAACCAGCTCGACAACGGTCAGCTGGTCACCGCGACCGCGCTCACGGCCGCGTTCACCACGCTGCTGATGGGCGTCATCGGCAACGTCCCGATCGCGCTGGCCGCCGGTCTCGGCGTGAACTCCGTCGTCGCCCTCCAGCTCGCCCCGCGGATGTCCTGGCCGGACGCCATGGGCATGGTCGTGCTGGCCGGGTTCGTCGTCATGGTGCTGGTCGCCACCGGTCTGCGCGAGCGCGTGATGAGCGCCGTGCCCTACGGCCTGCGCAAGGCCATCGCCATCGGTATCGGCCTGTTCATCCTGCTGATCGGCCTGGTCGACTCCGGGTTCGTGACCCGGATGCCCGACGCCGCGCAGACCACCGTCCCGCTCCAGCTGGGCACCGGCGGCCACCTGGAGGGCTGGCCGGTGCTGGTCTTCGTGCTCGGCGTGCTGCTGACCCTCGCGCTGATCGTCCGCAAGACCCCCGGCGCCATCCTCATCTCGATCGTCGTGATGACCGTGGTCGCGGTGATCATCAACGCCGTCGCCGACATCCCCTCCTGGGGTCTGACCACGCCCGAGTGGCCGGGCAACCCCGTCGCCACGCCCGACTTCGGGCTGGTCGGCGAGGTCAGCCTGTTCGGCGGGTTCGAGAAGGTCGGTGTCCTGACCGGCGTGCTGTTCGTCTTCACCGTGCTGCTGTCGTGCTTCTTCGACGCCATGGGCACGATCATGGGCGTCAGCGACGAGGCCAAGCTGACGGACGGCGAGGGCCAGATGCCGGGCATCAACAAGGTCCTGTTCGTGGACGGCGTCGCGGTCGCCGCGGGCGGCGCCAGCTCCGCCTCGGCCACCACCTGCTTCGTGGAGTCCACGGCCGGCGTCGGCGAGGGCGCCCGGACCGGCTTCGCGAACATCGTCACGGGCGGGCTCTTCGCCCTGGCGCTGTTCCTCACCCCGGTCGCCACGATGGTCCCCTCGCAGGCGGCCACCCCGGCGCTGGTCGCGGTCGGCTTCCTGATCCTGGCCGGCTCGGTCCGGGAGATCGACTGGTCCGACTTCACCATCGCGATCCCGGCCTTCGTGACGATGCTGATGATGCCGTTCACGTACTCGATCACCAACGGCATCGGCATGGGCTTCATCACCTTCTCGGTGCTGCGCCTGGCGGCCGGACGGGGCCGCGAGGTCCCGGTCACGATGTACGTGGTGTCGGCGGTCTTCGCCTTCTACTACCTGATGCCGGCCCTCGGTCTGACCTGACCGGTGGGGCTCAGGTGACCCCGTAGAACCGTTCCGTCTCCTCCACGGCGGACTGGAACCGCTCGTCGAAGTCATCCCGAATGAGCGTCCGGACGACATAGTCCTGGACGCTCATTCCCCTTTTCGCCGCATGGTGCCGGAGCCGTTCGAGCAGCTCCCCGTCCATCCGCAGGCTGAGCACGCTGGTCCCCATGCGGTCGAGGGTCGCCCGCGCCGGCCGGGTGATGCTCCGATTTCCGGAAACGACTCACTCGTACGGGTGAACCGTGGGTTTCGGTGGCGGGCGTCACGGGCACGCGGGCGGTTGTGCGGTGGTATTTCGCGAGACTAATGAGTTAGGCTAAGGAACATGCCGGACCTCAAGCATGGCGACGACGCCGCCGCCGTGAACTCCCTGCGCTCCGCCGTGATGCGGCTGTCCCGTCGGCTCAAGCACCAGCGGGTCGACGAGTCGCTCAGCCCGACCGAGATGTCGGTGCTCGGCACCCTGTCGCTCTGCGGCAGCGCGACCCCGGGCGAGCTCGCCCGCAAGGAACACGTCCAGCCGCCCTCGATGACCCGCATCGTGGCGCTGCTGGAGGCGAAGGGCCTGGTCCGTCTCGAGCCGCATCCCGAGGACCGGCGTCAGAAGGTCGTGACGCAGACCGAGCAGGCCGTGGTGATGCTCGAGGAGAGCCGCCGCAAGCGGAACGCGTTCCTGGCCACGCTGGTCGAGGGACTCGACGAGGACGAGTGGGCGAAACTGCGCGCCGCCGCCCCCGTGCTGGAGAAGCTCGCCCACAAGTAAGCAGTTCTCGCGAGGAGGCGAACCCTTTTGAGTACGGGATCCGGAGCAGCTTCCGCCCCCGCACCTGACGGCCACGACGACCCGACCACCCCCGACACCCCCCGTACGTCCCGGACCTCGATGTTCGCCTCCCTGAGGGTCAGGAACTACCGCCTGTTCTTCATGGGCCAGGTCGTCTCCAACATCGGCACCTGGATGCAGCGCATCGCCCAGGACTGGCTGGTACTCAGCCTCACCGGCTCCTCGGCGGCCGTCGGCATCACCACCGCCCTCCAGTTCCTGCCGATGCTCCTCTTCGGCCTCTACGGCGGGGTCCTCGTCGACCGCCTGCGCAAGCGCCCCACGCTGCTGGTCACCCAGTCGGCGATGGCCCTGACCGCGCTCTTCCTCGCCGTCCTCACCCTGACCGGCCACGTCCAGGTCTGGCACGTGTACGTCGCCGCCTTCGCGATGGGCCTGGCGACCGTGGTCGACAACCCGGCGCGGCAGTCCTTCGTCTCCGAGCTGGTCGGCCGGGACCAGCTCCAGAACGCGGTCAGCCTCAACTCGGCGAACTTCCAGTCCGCCCGGCTGGTCGGCCCCGCCGTCGCCGGCCTCATGATCACCGGAGTGGGCACCGGCTGGGCGTTCCTCGCCAACGGCCTCTCCTTCGTCGCGCCGCTCAGCTGTCTGCTGCTGATGCGCGCCCGCGACCTGCACGCCGTACAGCGCGCCCCGCGCGGCAAGGGACAGCTGCGCGAGGGCCTGCACTACGTCGCCGGGCGCCCCGAGCTGATCTGGACCATCACCCTGGTCGGCTTCATCGGCACCTTCGGCTTCAACTTCCCGGTCTTCCTGTCCGCCTTCGCCGACGACGTCTTCGACGCGGGCGCCGGGGCGTACAGCCTCTTCAACACCCTCATGGCCGTCGGCTCGCTGGCCGGCGCCCTGCTCGCCGCCCGGCGCGGCACGGCCCGGCTGCGGGTCCTGATCGCGGCGGCGGTGGCCTTCGGCGCGCTGGAGATCGTGGCGGCGACGGCACCGGGGCTGTGGCTGTTCGCGCTGCTGATGGTCCCGATCGGCGTCTTCAGCATGACGGTCAACGTCACCGCCAACACCAGCATCCAGATGTCCACCGACCCGGCCATGCGGGGCCGCGTCATGGCCCTGTACATGATGGTCTTCCTCGGCGGCTCCCCGGTCGGCGCCCCGATCGTCGGCTGGGTCACCGACACCTACGGCGCCCGGGTCGGCTTCGCCGCGGGCGGCGCGGTGGCCGCCACCGCCGCGATCGTCATCGGCCTGGTCCTGGCCCGCGTCGGCAACCTGCGCCTCTCGGTCGGCTGGCACCGCGGCCACCCGCAGGTGCGGTTCGTGCCGCGGGAGCGGCGGGAGGAGCTGGCACCGGCGGCATGACCGGCCTCCGGGTCAGTCGCGGGGGAAGTCGTCGGTCTTGAGGGTGAGACCGACGGCGGTCCCGGTCAGGTCGACGTCCTCGCCGAAACCGAAGCTGACGCGCCCGTGATACTTGCCGTCCGCCGGCAGGGTGTGCAGATGCCATTCCTCGGCATACGGGTCCACGATCAGATACACCGGGACCTCTGCGGCGGCATAGGCGTCCTTCTTGGGGCCGTGGTCGTTGCCGGCAGTGCTCCGGGAGATGACCTCGGCGACGAACTCGACGTCCTCGGGGCGCCAGTGGCCCTTGTCGTCCTTCGCAGCCCCTTCGGCCAGGGCCACGACGTCGGAGGCGAAGCCGTTGAGGTAGCCCGGGTAGTCCATACGGACGTCGGACTTGACGCGCTTGCGTGGGTACTTGGTGCGGAGCTGATCGTAGATGTCCGCGATGATGTCCCAGTGGGCGTCCCGCTGCGGCGTCATGAAGATGTGCCCCCCGACGATCTCGGTCTTGTATCCCTCGGGGACGGGCAACTTCTCGAGCCACTCGAACATGACGTCCAGAGTCAGCTCGGCGCTCTCTTCGGCCATCTCGATCCTGTCGTCAAGGACGGTCATCGTGGCGCTCCTCCCCGGCTGCCCCCGACGCGAGTGCAGCCGCGCGGTACAACGATACGCACGGTGACCGGGACAAGCGCGGGCGTACGCGTGTTCCCCGGGGGAGACTGGTCGGCATGAGACTGTTCGCCGCCGTCCTGCCCCCCGAGGACGTCACCGCCGCCCTCGCCGCCGAGGTGGACGCGCTGCGGAGGCTGCCGGGGGCGGACGGGCTGCGGTGGACCGGGCGGCCGGGATGGCACTTCACGCTCGCGTTCTACGGGGAGGTGGACGACGGACTCCTGCCGGAGCTGTCGGCCCGGCTGGAGCGGGCCGCGCACCGCACCGGACCCTTCGGGCTGGCGCTGCGCGGCGGCGGCCACTTCGGGCACGGGCGGGCCCTGTGGGTGGGGGCGGAGGGCGATCTCGCGACGCTGCGGCTGCTCGCCGAGCGGGCGGAGTCGGCGGGGCGCAAGGCGGGCGTCGCGCCGGGGGAGCACCGGCGTTACAAGCCCCACCTGACGCTGGCCCGCAGCCGGGAGGCGCACGACGTACGGCCCCACCTCGCGGCGCTGGACGGCTTCACCGGCCCGGCCTGGACCGTGACGGAGCTGGTCCTGGTCCGCAGCCGGCTGCCGAAGTCCGGCGTGCCGGGGGAGCAGCCCCGTTACGAGGCGGTCGGCCGCAGTCCGCTCGGCGCCTCCGGTTAGGCTCAAAGGCGTGGACCCGAAGACCCGTAACCGGATCATGGCCGGTGTACTCGTGCTGATGCTCGTGGTGGTGGCGGTGGCGGCGGCGCTGGGCTGACCGGCCGCCGCCCCGCTCACCCCGCTACCAGGCGAACGCCTCCGGGGACGGTCCCGGACCCGGGAAGATCTCGTCCAGCCCGGCCAGCAGCTCGTCCGACAGCTCCAGCTCGACGGCGCGCAGCGCGGAGTCGAGCTGCTCGGCGGTGCGCGGACCCACGATCGGGCCGGTCACGCCGGGCCGGGTCAGCAGCCAGGCCAGGGCCGCCTCGCCGGGTGCGACGCCGTGCTTGTCGAGCAGGTCCTCGTAGGCCTGGATCCGCGCCCGGCCCGCCGGGTCGGCCAGGGTGTCGGCGGCCCGCCCGGAGGCCCGCCGTCCGCCCTGCACCTCCTTCTTGAGCACGCCGCCGAGCAGCCCGCCGTGCAGCGGCGACCAGGGGATGACCCCGAGGCCGTACTCCTGCGCGGCCGGGATGACCTCCATCTCCGCCCGGCGCTCGGCCAGGTTGTACAGGCACTGCTCGCTGACCAGGCCGATGGTGCCGCCGCGCCGGGCGGCGGTTTCGTTGGCCTGGGCGATCTTGTACCCGGGGAAGTTCGACGACCCCGCGTACAGCACCTTGCCCTGCTGGACCAGGACGTCGATCGCCTGCCAGATCTCGTCGAAGCCGGTGGCGCGGTCGACGTGGTGGAACTGGTACAGGTCGATGTGGTCCGTCCGGAGCCGCCTGAGGCTGGCGTCGACCGCCCGCCGGATGTTCACGGCGGACAGCTTGTCGTGGTTGGGCCACGCCTCGCCGTCGGCGGCCATGTTGCCGTACACCTTGGTGGCGAGGACGGTCCGGTCGCGCCGGTCGCCGCCCTTGGCGAACCAGTTGCCGATGATCTCCTCGGTACGGCCCTTGTTCTCGCCCCAGCCGTACACATTGGCGGTGTCGAAGAAATTCAGACCGGCCTCCAGCGCCGCGTCCATGATGGCGTGGCTGTCGGCCTCGTCGGTCTGCGGACCGAAGTTCATGGTCCCGAGGACGAGCCTGCTGACCTTGAGTCCTGTGCGTCCCAGCTGCGTGTACTCCATGCTCTCCAGCCAACGACTTGGAGTGCGCTCCAAGCAAGTGATCTCAGCCGTCCCGGTCGCGCAGTGCCGCCCGGGCGGGGAGCGTCACGGAGAGCAGGCCGAGGGCGACCACGACCGCGGCGAACGTGGCGTACAGCAGCGGCGGGACGTGCGGGGACTCGCCCGTCAGGCCGCGCATCATCGGGGTCAGCGTGATCATGGCGATGGCGGTGCCCAGCGCCACGCCCGCCACCGACACCAGCAGCGACTCCCAGCGGAGCATGCGCAGCACCTGGCGGCGGGTGGAGCCGACGAGGCGGAGCGCGGTCAGTTCGCGGCGCCGGTCGAGGACCGTCATCACCAGGGTGTTGACGGCGGCGACGGCGGCGAAGCCGCCCAGGACGGCGGCCATCGTGTAGTTGGCCCAGGCGCCGAGTTCACGCTCGACGTTCCGCGCGAGGGCGTAGCCCGACGCGTCGGTGACCTCGCCGAGCGCGGCGAGCGGCCCGGCCTCGCCGCCGCTCACCAGCAGCGTGCTGTCGAAGGCCGAGGTGACGTGGCCGGCCAGGGAGGCGCGGTCCATGGTCACCGCCGCCAGGCCCAGGCCGCGGCCGTAGACCGCGACGACTTCCGGGCGGGCCCGGGTGCCGTCGGGGAGGTAGAGCGGCAGTGCGTCGCCGACCTCGACGTCCGCCGCGGTGGCGAGCGTCCTGTCGACCGCGATCCGGCCCGCACCCACGCGGTCCAGGCTGCCGCTGCGTACGTCGAGGTCCTGCACCTCGGCGAGCTGGGCGCCGGAGCCCGAGATGCCCTGGGCCGCCGACGCCTGGAGCGACGTCTCGCCGCCGCCCCGGACGGGGACCAGCACCTGGGTGTCCAGCAGGCTCACCGCCGCTTCGACGCCGGGAGCGCGGGCGGCCCGGCCGGCGGCGTCGGCGGGCAGGCCCGCCGGGTCGGTGACGACGTGGTCGGCGGTGAGGCCGGCGCGGAGCTGGTCCTCGGCGGTGCGGCTCTCGCTCGTGTGCATGAAGACCAGCGTCGAGGCGAAGGCCATCGCCATCACGATCGGGGTGAGCGCGGACGCCAGCCGGCGGGCGTTGGTGCGGGAGTTGGCGGCGGCCAGCGCGGCCGGGGCGCCGCCGCCGCGCAGCAGCAGGCCGAAGAGCGCGGCGCACAGCCGGGCCACCACGGGGCCGAGCAGGGCGACGGCCAGCATGAAGAGCATGATGACGCCGAGGGAGGCGTTGGCCGCGTCGCCACCGGCGGCGGAGGCGGCGACGCCGGCCAGGACCGCCGCGCCGGCCAGGGCACCCAGTCCGAGGACGGTACGGACGACGCCCGGCCGCAGCCGCTCCACCGAGGCCTCGGCGAGTGCCTGCCCCGGCTTGATCCTCGCGGGCCTGCGCCCGGCCGCCCAGCCCGCGCCGAGCGCCGTGAGCAGCCCGGCACCGACGGCGGCGAGGGGCGGGAGCCACGAGACGTGCAGCTCGACGGCCTCCGGAATCGCCCCGCGGTCCTTCAGCTGTCCGAACCACCAGTTCGCCAGCGCGATCCCCGGCAGGCAGCCGAGCAGCCCGGCGAGCGGCGCGACGAGCAGTGCCTCGGTGGCGACCGCGCGGCGGATCTGCCGCGGGGTGGCGCCGACGGCGCGCAGCAGCGCGAACTCGCGGCCGCGCTGGCCGACGGAGAGGGCGACGGTCCCGGCCGCGGTGAAGACGGCGACCAGGGTGGCGACGCCGCCGAAGGAGCCGCCGAGTCCGGTGAGGGTCTCCTTGGCGTACGCCAGGCCGTGGTCCTCGACCTCGCCGCGGTCGTCGCCGGTGCGGACCAGCGCGTCGGAGCCGGCCAGGGACTTCCCGACGGCCGCGGCGAGGGCGTCCGTGCCGGTGCCGTCCTCGGCGAGTACGGCGATGGCGTCGGCCTTGCCGGGGTGCCCCGCCAGCACGGGTGCCTCGGTGTCGGCGAACCAGGCGGTGGCACCGCCACCGGCCCTCGCGCCGGACCCCGCGGTGTCACCCGGCCCGGCCTCGGCCAGCCCGGAGACCCGGAAGACGGCGCGGCCGGCGGCCGTTTCGAGGGCGACGGAGTCGCCCACGGCGGCCTGCGCGGTACGGGCCGCGGCGGCGTCGAGCACCACCTCGCCCGCGCCGGGTGCGGCGCCCTCGGTCAGCGCGGTGCCGGTGAAGGCGTGCGAGCCCCAGCCGTGACCGGTGAGTCCCGCGCCGCCGGGGCCCGCACCCTGCCGCACCGGGAAGGTGAAGTCCGGCACCGCGGCCGCGGCACCCGGCGCCCGGGCGGCCTTCGCGGCGAGCCCCGCGTCCACGCGGGCGGTGTCCGGCAGCGGGAACGCGCTCTCCTCCGGGCCGTCGATGGTGTCGGCGACGAGGCGCGCGGACTGGTCGGCCGCCGCGACCACGGGGGCGTTCGCGTACCGCTCGGCCGGCACCGAGGCGCGGACGCCGCTCTCCAGCAGGACGCCGTAGGCCGTGACGATCAGCGCCGACATCATCAGCGCGACGAACGTGCCCGCGAACGAGGCGGGTTTGAAGCGCACGGCCGCGCGCGCGAGGCCGTTCGGGGCGAGGCTCCTCATGCCGCCACCCCCGCCATCACGTCCGTACGGGCGGTGAGCGCCGCCATGCGTGCCGCGATCCGCTCCGCCGAACCGCGCTCCAGGCTGCCGGCGAACCCGCCGTCGGCGAGGAAGAGCACGCGGTCGGCCCAGGCGGCCGCGGCCGGGTCGTGGGTGACCATGACGACGGTGGCGCCGAGGGTGTCCACCGCGTGCCGGAGCAGGCCGAGGACCTCGGTGGCGGTGCCGGTGTCGAGGGCGCCGGTGGGCTCGTCGGCGAAGACCACGTCGGGGGTGGTGACCAGGGCGCGGGCGACGGCCACGCGCTGCTGCTGACCGCCGGAGAGTTCGCCGGGGCGGCGCCGTGCCTTGTCGGCCAGCCCGACCTGGGCGAGTACGGCGGCCGCGCGGCGCCGGTCCTGGCGGTGCCCGGCGAGGCGCAGGGGGAGCAGGACGTTCTGCTCCACGGTCAGCGACGGCAGCAGGTTGAACGCCTGGAAGACGAAGCCGAGTCGGCTGCGGCGCAGTTCGGTCAGCTCGTTCTCGCTCATGCCGGTGATCTCCGTACCGCCGAGGCGCACGGACCCCGCCGACGGCCGGTCAAGGCCGGCCGCGCACTGGAGGAAGGTGGACTTGCCGGACCCGGACGGCCCCATGACCGCGGTGAACGTGGAGCGCGGGAGGGCGAGGTCGATGCCCGCGAGCGCGTGCACGGTGCCCGCGCCCCGCCCGTACTGCCGCCGGACACCGCGCAGTTCGACGGCCGGTCCGGGCGTCCCGGCCGGGGCCTCCGGCCGGTCGTCCGCCTTCTGCCGCTTGCCGCCGCGTAGCCTCATGTTCCGTCTCCCTCGTCCGTTCACTGCTTCGACGGGATGGAGAGTGCGGCCTCGGCTACGCCCCGGGCGTCATACCGGGGAGCCAATGTGGGGGTGCTACCGGGGTAGGGGGTGGCGGAGGAGGGAGCAGGAGGGGAACGGGACCTGCCGGAGGTCACTCGCCCGGCGCCACCAGCCCCGATTCGTATGCGAAGACCACCGCCTGGGCGCGGTCGCGCAGGTCGAGCTTGGTGAGGACGCGGCTCACGTGGGTCTTCACGGTCTGCTCGGCCAGTACCAGCGTCTGGGCGATCTCCGTGTTGGACCGGCCGCGGGCCACCAGGGTGAGGACCTCGGTCTCGCGTTCCGTGAGGGCCTTCAGGCGCAGCGCGGGCTTGCCCCGGGCGGCGGGGCGCTGCCGGGCGAAGTCCGCGATCAGGCGGCGCGTCACCGAGGGGGCGAGCAGCGCGTCGCCCGAGGCCACGACGCGTACCGCCGCGATGAGGTCGGCGGGCGGCGCGTCCTTCAGCAGGAAGCCGCTCGCGCCCGCCCGCAGCGCCTCGTACACGTAGTCGTCGACGTCGAAGGTGGTCAGCATCAGGACGCGCGGCCGGTGGGTGACGCCCGGCGGGGGCGACAGGAGGCGGCGTGCGGCCTCCAGGCCGTCCATCTCGGGCATGCGGACGTCCATCAGCACGACGTCGGGCCGGGTGCGCCGGCTCAGCTCGACGCCCTGTGCGCCGTCGGGCGCCTCGCCCACCACGTCGATGTCGGCCTGTGCGGCCAGCAGCGCGGCGAAACCGGCCCGCACCATGGCCTGGTCGTCGACGATCATGACGCGCGTGGTCATGTGAAGTCCTCTTCGGTCAAAGGGAGTCGGGCGGCGATCCGGAACCCGCCGTCCGGCAGCGGCCCCACGTCGAGGGTGCCGCCGATGATGCGTACCCGCTCGCGCATGCCGACCAGGCCGTGCCCGGTGCCGCCCACCTCGAGCGGCGCGGCGGGCGGCTCCGGCGGCGGCCCGTTGACGACCAGGACGGTGAGCCGGCCGCCGCCGTCCGCGACCGGCTCCGACACCGACAGCGACACCCGCGTCGCGGCACCCGGCGCGTGCCGTACGACGTTCGCGAGGGCCTCCTGGACGATCCGGTACGCCGAGAGGCCCACCGCCTCCGGCACCTCGGCGTCGCAGGGGGTGAACTCCACCGGCCCGACGGTCCTCGCCGTCGCCTCCACCAGCTGCGCGATCTGCGGGAGGCCCGGCTGGGGCACCAGCTCGCCGTGTGCCTCCTCGTTGCGCAGCACGCCGAGGAGCCGCCGCATCTCGCCGAGCGACTCCCGCGCGGTCGCCGCGATGGAGGTGAACTCCTCCCGCACGTCCGGCGGCAGCGTCGCGAGGCGGTACTCCGCGGTGTCCGCCTGCACCGTGATGACGGACATGTGGTGCGCCACCACGTCGTGCAGCTCGCGCGCGATGCGGGCACGTTCCTCCAGCAGCGTCCGCCGCCCCCGCTCGGCCTCGCTGATCGTCTCCTGCTCGGCCAGCCTGCGCTGCACCTCGTGCCGCTCGCGCAGCACACCGCCCAGCAGGAGCGCGACGCCGCCGAGGATGGTGAGCAACAGGCCCTTGGCGCCGAAGCCGTGGGGTGCCGCGAAGCCCAGGCCGACGTTGGCGGCCGCCGTCGCCAGCCACACCAGCAGCAGCGTCCGGCGCCGCTCGCGCAGGCCCAGGGCGAGGCACAGGCCGATGTACCCGACGATCCCCATGGGCGGGAACGGCCACAGCAGGCGCGCTTCGAAGTCGACGGTGAGCAGGGCCAGCGCCCCGGCCACGTCCGCGGCGAAGATCACGTACCAGGCCCGCAGCGGGTGTGCGACGGCGAGCAGCAGCGGCGCCGCCTGTGCGACGGCCAGCGCGCTCGCGAGGCCGCCGCCCAGACCGTAGTCGGCGGTGAGGACCACGATGGTGGTGGGCAGCAGGGCGACGGACAGCACGAACGCCACGGCCCACGGCAGCAGCCGTACCCACCACCGCGAAGCCCCCGCGAGCAGCGCGCGAGGGCGACCCTCCTCGACTGAGGTCATGGGCACCAGCCTATGCGGGGCGGGACGGCGTCCGGACAGGTGCACGGCGTCGGTTCCTCCTCCCTCCGAAGCGTCCGGCGTGACGGACAGGAGGATAGGAAGACGGCCGGGGGCGTGGCGTCACCCTGGGGAGCCAGGTCGTCAGTGGTACCCGGGTAGGGGGGGTGGGTCGGGTGCCCGCGGTGGTCTACGCGGCGGCCGAGTAGGGCCCGCCGAGTCCCCACCCCTCGTCCATCGCCTCGGCGAACGCCGCCGCGATCCGGTGCTCGCCGCTCTCGTTCGGGTGGGTGCCGTCGTACGTGTCCGCGTGGAACTCGTACTCCGCGGGCGGCGGGACGAGCAGCAGGGAGGAGCGCGGCTCGTCGAGTTCGGCGACGGTCTTGGCGAGGAGTTCGTTGAAGCGGTGGACCTGCCCGGCGAAGGTGGGGTCCGCGTCCACCCGGATGTTGTGCAGCACCGGCATCACGGCCATGCGCACGCGCGGGTTGGCCGAGCGGGCCTCGGCGACGAAGGCGCGGGCGTTGTCGGCGGTCTGCTCCGCGTTCGTGTAGAAGCCGAGGTCGATGAGGCCCAGGGAGACCAGGAGCACGTCCGCGCGGTACTCCCGTACCGTCTCGGCGATCAGCGGTGTCATGTGGTGCCAGCCCTCGCCCCAGCCGGCCAGGTGGGCGCGCGGGAAGCCGGGTTCGGCGTAGGCGTACGAGGTGGGGGCGTCCGTCACCTGGTCGTGCAGCGTCTCGCGCGGGCCGACGCAGGTGAAGGGGCGGCCGTACGAGGCGCACAGGTGCTGCCACAGCCGGTAGCGCCACGTGTGTTCGCCGGCGCTTCCGATCGTCATGGAGTCACCGACGAACATGAACCTGAGCATCCGCTCATCATGGACGATCGGTCCGGCCGGCGCGACGTGACCCCGACCACCCGGGATGTGAGCCCGGCCACCCAGGGTGACCGCCCGCGTGAACGCCCGCGCGGGATGGCAGGCTTGGCGCATGCGCCGACCCCTCGCCCTCCTCGCCGCGGCCCTCCTCGCGGGCGCGTTCGCCGTGCCCGCCTCCGCAGCCGACGGCGTTGCCGGGAGCGAGGGGTTCACGATCAAGGACCCGCGCATCACCGAGTCCAGCGGCCTCGCCGCCTCCCGCCTCCACCCGGGCGTCTACTGGACGCACAACGACCAGGACAACGGGCCCTACCTGTACGCCGTCGACGGCGCCACCGGCGAGACCGTCGCCCGCGTCGCCCTCTCCGGCGTCGGCAAGCCCCGCGACGTCGAGGCGATCGCGGTCGGGCCGGGCAACAGGATCTTCGTCGGCGACATCGGGGACAACCTCGGCGGCACCTGGCCGTACGTGTGGATCTACGAGCTGCCCGAGCCGAAGGAACTGAAGGACCAGACCGTCAAGGCGACGCAGTACGTCGTGAAGTACGCGGACGGCGCCCGGGACGCGGAGTCGATGGCCGTCCACCCGCAGACCGGGCGGGTCTACCTCATCGACAAGAACGAGGACGGCGGGCACCTCTACGAGGGCCCGGCGAAGCTCTCCGCCTCCGGCACCAACGTCTTCAGGCCCACCGTCCCCGTCGACCTCTGGGCCACCGACGCCGCGTTCTCCCCGGACGGGAAGTCGCTCGCTGTGCGCGGCTACCTCGGGGGCATCTGGTACGACTGGAACGGCGGGAAGATCCAGCGCAAGGACCGGATCAGCGTGCCCCTCGGGCAGGGCGAGTCCGTCACCTACACCACCGACGGCGTGAAGCTGCTGCTGGGCATGGAGGGCGCGAGCAGCCCGGTCAAGGCCCAGGACGCGCCCGGCGCGGGTGACGGGGCGGGCGGGGGCGGCTCCGACGCCTCGGGCGGGGGCGGCGACGGGTGGGGTGTCCCGGGCGGGGACACGTTCAAGGTCGGGGCGGCCGGGCTGGTCGTCGCGTGCCTCGCGCTGTTCGGGCTACGACGGCTGTTCCGGCGGCGCTGAGCAGTCGGAGCCGGTGTCCGTGGCGGGGACCGGTGCGGCTCTCCGGGCGGCCGCGAAGACCTCGAGACCGTCCAGGATGCGCTGCAGACCGAACTCGAAGTGGTCGAAGCCGGGGCCGAAGGTGTCCTCCGACAGCCCGGCGAGGACGGGGTAGCGCCCGCTGGTCATGGCCTTCACCATCATGGGTTCCTGCGCCGCCCAGAACTGCGCGTCGGTGAGCCCCGAAGTGCGCTCGGCCTCCTCCGCGTACACCTGGGTCCGGGCGGCCCCGATGACGTACCCGTCGATCAGGAGGATGGCCGACAGCAGTTCGGGGTCGGTCAGCCCCATCGGCTTGATCCGGGTGAGCACCTTCTCCATGCCGTCCAGCGCGCTCGGGCCGAGGATCGGGCGGGAATTGTTGACCTCCAGCAGCCAGGTGTGGCGGCGGTAGAGGGCGAGCGTGGCGTGGCCGAGGGCGTGCAGTGCCGAGCGCCAGTCGCCGTCGCCGAGGTCGGCGGGGTTCTCCGAGGGGCGCTGCACGCGGTCCAGCATCAGGTCGAGCAGCTCGCTCTTGCCGGGGACGTAGCGGTACAGGGACATCGTGCCGGTGCCCAGCTCGGTGGCGATGCGGCGCATCGAGAGGGCGCCGAGCCCCTCCCGGTCCGCGACCTCGACGGCGGCCTCCACGATCCGCTCCAGCGTCAGGCCGGGCTTGGGCCCCCGGCTGGGGCGCGGGCCGGTGTCCCACAACAGTTCGAGGGTGCGGGCGATGTCGCCGCTGCCGCTGGTCTCCGTGCCGCTCGCCATGGGGTCAGTCTAGGGCCGCGGAAAAAAACTGGGTACGGCGTACGCGTAATCGGGTACGGTGTACTCAGTTGGCGAGTGAGAGGGGGACCCATGAGCGACGGACACGCGGTTCGCGCCGAGGGCCTGGAGAAGCGCTACGGCGAGAAGCACGCCCTCGACGGCTTCGACCTGGCCGTCCGCGAGGGCACCGTGCACGGCCTGCTCGGGCCGAACGGCGCGGGCAAGACCACGGCGGTACGCATCCTGTCCACGTTGATCCGGTTGGACGGGGGCCGGGCCGAGGTGGCCGGCCTCGACGTCGCCCGGCAGCCGCGCGAGGTGCGCGCCCGGATCGGCCTGACCGGCCAGTACGCGGCGGTGGACGAGGTGCTCACCGGCCGGCAGAACCTGGAGATGTTCGGGCGCCTGTTCCACCTCGGCGGCCGCCGGGCCCGCGCCCGCGCCGTCGAGCTGCTGGACCAGTTCGACCTGAGCGACGCCGCCGACCGGGGCGTCGGCAAGTACAGCGGCGGCATGCGGCGCCGCCTGGACCTCGCCGCGTCGATGATCCTCGCCCCGTCCGTCCTGTTTCTGGACGAGCCGACGACCGGCCTCGACCCCCGCAGCCGGGGCGAGGTCTGGGAATCGGTGCGGGCCCTGGTGGCGGGCGGCACGACCGTGCTGCTGACCACGCAGTACCTGGAGGAGGCCGACAAGCTGGCCTCCCGCATCACCGTCATCGACCAGGGCCGGTCCATCGCCGACGACACCCCGGACGGCCTGAAGAACCTGGTCGGCGGCGACCGTGTCGAGGTCGTGGTCGCCGAACGGGCCGACCTGGCAAGGGCGGTGAAGGTGGTCGCCCGGGTCTGCGAGGGCGAGCCCGAGGCCGACGAGGAAACGCTGCGCGTGCACGCCCCGGTCGCCGACCGGGTGTCCGCGCTGACCGAGGTGGCGCGCACCCTCCAGGACGAGGGCGTCGCGGTGGAGGACATCGGGCTGCGCAGGCCGAGCCTCGACGACGTGTTCCTGCGCCTGACCGGACACCGCACGGATCGCACGGATCGTGTGGATCGCACGGATCGTGCGGAGAAGGAGATGGTGACCGCATGAGCGCCCTCGACCTGACGACTGGGGAGACCGGCGGTCGCGGGCGTCTGTACTGGCTGCTCGCCGACTGCGGCAACCTCGTCCGCCGCGGCCTGCTCCACTACCAGCGCCAGCCCGTCAACATCGCCTGGCAGCTGGGCTTCCCGATCCTCTCCGTCCTCCTGTACGGCTACGTCTTCGGCAGCGCGATGACGGTGCCGGGCGGCGGGGACTACAAGGACTTCCTGATGCCGGGCATGTTCGTGATGACCATGGCGTTCGGGTTCATCAACACCGCGACGCTCGTCGTCTACGACTCCACCAAGGGCGTCATCGACCGCTTCCGCTCCATGCCGATGGCCTCCTCCGCGGTGGTGGCCGGACGCGGCGTCACCGACCTGCTGGCCGCCTGCGCCGAGTTGGCCATCATGATGCTGACGGCGATGGCCATGGGCTGGCGCCCGGACGGCGGCTGGGGCTTCCTCGCCGCGTTCGGGCTGCTGCTGTGGCTTCGGTTCGCGCTGATCTGGATCGGCGTGTGGCTGGGCCTGCTCGTCCCCAACCCGGAGGCGGCGGGCGGCCTGTTCGCGGTGGCGTTCCCGCTGACGATGATCTCCAGCATCTTCGTCGCCCCGCAGCTCATGCCCGACTGGCTGGGCTGGGTGGCCGCCTGGAACCCCATCTCCTCCACGGCGGCGGCCGCCCGCGACCTCTTCGGCACCCCGGTCGGCGGTGGCGACACGTGGATCGAGCAGCACGCGCTGCTGATGGCGGTCGTGTGGCCGGTGATCCTGACGGCGGTCTTCCTGCCGCTGGCGGTACGGCGGTTCCGGCGGCTGAGCCGGTAGGCACCGGCGGGGTGCGGTCCCTCAGCGGGAGGGGACGGGTGCGGGCGCCGACCGCCATTCGCGCCGGAGCAGTCCGTACACCCACGTGTCGGACACGTCGCCGTTCACGACGCAGTCCTCGCGCAGCGTCCCCTCCCGTACGAAGCCGATCTTCTCCAGGACCCGGGCCGATGCCGCGTTGCGCGTGTCGGCCTCGGCCTGGACCCGGTTCAGGTCGAGTGTGTCGAAGCCCCACCGCAGCAGGGCGTGCGCGGCCTCCGTCGCGTAGCCGTGGCCCCACATCGCCTCTTCGAGGCAGTAACCCATCGACGCGCTGCGGAAGTCCGCGTTCCGTTCGCCCAGGAAGCACCAGCCGACGAAGGCCCCGTCGGCGGAGCGCTCGATCGCCACCCGCGCGCCGGTACCTTCCTCCGCCATCCTTCCGGACCGCGCGACGAACAGCTCACCGCGCGCCCGGTCGGTCCACGGTGGGGAGTCCCAAAAACGCATCACGCGGGTGTTGCTGTGCAGTGCGAAGAGGGCGTCCGCGTCGTCGGCGGCGAAGGGCCGCAGGCGCAGGCGGGCGGTGTGCAGCACGGGAGTCGTCAGGGCCATGCCCGCCATCCTGGGCCTTCTCGCGGTTCGGTGCGCGGCAATTTCACTAGGAGGGCGGCTTCGTGCTCGCCGTCGAGTCGCAGGGCAAGCCGGATCCGGACAAGCACAACAGCTGGACGTACTACTTGGCGCACCTCTACGCCAAGTACCGGTTGCCGCCCTTCCTTCTGGTGGTCTGCAAGGACAAGGCGACCGCGTCGTGGGCGGCGGAACCGATCCGTGTCGGTCGCGGCTTCCACACGAGCATGGTCGTCTTCCCGCTGGTCCTGGGGCCGGGCACCCTTCCCGTGATCACCGAGGCGGACGAGGCGGCCCGGGACCTTGGAGTCGCCGTCTTCTCCGCGCTCGCGTACGCCAGGGATCCGGGGCTGACTGCCATACTGGACGCGCTGGCGTCAGGAGTGGCGGACGACGCCGAAAAGTCCGGGTCCACGGGCAGCAGCGGGACGGACGAGGGCGGGGACGTGGACCGTGTGGACTGGGCGGAGATCGTCGAAATCGGGCTGGGTGAGGGCCCGGGTCGTGACTACTGGAGGCATCTGATGGCCACTTACACCCCGAACTTTCCGGGCAGCAACACGATCGTCGAGGAGTCCTGGCTCGAAGGCCGAGCCAAGGGTCAGAGCGAGGGCAAGGCTGAGGGCAAGGCCGAGGACATCCTGCACATCCTCGAAGTGCGGGGTATCGAGGTTTCCGACTCCGTCCGGGAGCGGGTCACCGACTGCACCGACCTCGACGTGCTGGGCACCTGGCTCGACCGCTCCCTGAGCGCGGCACACGCCGAGGAGTTGTTCGGCGAGGGGTAGAGCGGAGCGTACGGATGCGCGGAGGGCGCCCGGCGGTTGATCCGCCGGGCGCCCTCCGTCGTCGTACGTGCCGGAGAAGCCGTTACAGCTTGTCGATCACGTAGTCGACGCACTTCGTGAGTGCCTCGACGTCCGCCGGGTCGATCGCCGGGAACATCGCCACGCGCAGCTGGTTGCGGCCCAGCTTGCGGTACGGCTCGGTGTCGACGACGCCGTTGGCGCGCAGCACCTTGGCGACGGCGGCGGCGTCGATGTCGTCGGCGAAGTCGATGGTGCCGATGACCTGCGAGCGCTTGGCCGGGTCGGAGACGAACGGGGTGGCGTACTTGGCCTCCTCCGCCCACGAGTAGAGGCGGGTCGAGGAGTCCTTGGTGCGGCCGGTGGTGAAGTCCAGGCCGCCCTGGCCGTTCATCCAGTCCAGCTGCTCGCCCAGCAGGAAGAGCGTGGCGAGGGCCGGGGTGTTGTACGTCTGGTTCTTGCGGGAGTTGTCGATCGCCGTCGGGAGGGAGAAGAACTCCGGGACGTGGCGGCCGGACGCGTGGACCCGCTCGGCGCGCTCGATCGCGGCCGGGGAGAAGACGCCGATCCACAGGCCGCCGTCGGAGGCGAAGGACTTCTGCGGGGCGAAGTAGTACACGTCGGTCTCGGCGATGTCGACCGGCAGACCGCCCGCGCCGGACGTCGCGTCGACCAGCACCAGGGAGCCCTCGTCGGCGCCGGCGACCCGCTTGATGGGCATGGCGACGCCGGTCGAGGTCTCGTTGTGGGTGAACGCGTACACGTCCACACCGGCCTCGGCGTGCGCGTCGGGGTGGGTGCCCGGGTCGGAGGAGACGACCGTCGGCTCGGCCAGCCAGGGCGCGAGCTTCGCGGCCTTGGCGAACTTGGACGAGAACTCGCCGAAGCTCAGGTGCTGCGACCTGTTCTCGATCAGGCCGTGCGTCGCGACGTCCCAGAACGCGGTGGAGCCGCCGTTGCCGAGGATCACCTCGTAGCCGTCGGGGAGCCGGAACAGCTCGCGGATGCCCTCGCGGACCTTGCCGACCAGGTTCTTGACCGGAGCCTGTCGGTGGGAGGTGCCGAGGAGGGACGTACCGGTGGCGGCCAGGGCGTCCAGCGCCTCCACCCGCACCTTGGAGGGGCCCGCGCCGAATCGACCGTCCGCGGGCTTGATGTCAGCAGGAATCTGGATCTCAGCCACGTGCCGGAGGGTATCCCGTCGGCCAAACCGGGCGAAGCCATGTCCGTCCGATGAGACGAGATCTCCGCCTTGCGGACCTGTAGCGAACCACAAGAGCCCATGCTGGATGACATGACCGATCTGGAGGCAGCACTGCGCAGGGCCGTCCGCGGCGAGGTCGGGTTCGACGTCACCTCCCGCGCGCTGACGACGATGGACGCGTCCAACTACCGGAGGGTCCCGCTCGGCGTGGTGGCGCCCAGAGACGCCGACGACGTGGCGGCCGTGCTGGGGGTGTGCCGGGAGCACGGGGTGCCGGTCGTCGCGCGGGGCGGCGGCACGTCGATCGCCGGGCAGGCGACCGGCACGGGCGTGGTGGTGGACTTCACCCGGCACATGAACCGGCTGGTCTCCCTCGACGCGGAGGCGCGGACGGCCGTGGTCCAGCCCGGCCTGGTCCTCGACCGCCTCCAGGACGCCGCCGCCCCGCACGGCCTGCGCTTCGGCCCCGACCCCTCCACCCACAGCCGGTGCACGCTCGGCGGCATGATCGGCAACAACTCGTGCGGCTCCCACTCGGTGGCGTGGGGCACGACGGCGGACAGCGTGCGCGAGCTGACGGTGCTCACCGCGCACGGGAAGCGGCTCCGGCTCGGGCAGGAGTGGGCCGGGGCGCCGGACGGCCTGCGCGACCTCGTGGACGGCGGCCTGGCACGTCTGCGCACCGGCTTCCCCGACCTCCCCCGCCGCATCTCCGGCTACGCGCTGGACGCGCTGCTGCCGGAGCGGGGCGCGGACGTCGCCCGCTCCTTCTGCGGCTCCGAGGGCACGCTGGGCGTGCTGACCGAGGCGTCCGTGCGGCTGGTCGAGGCCCCGCGCGCGCGTGCGCTGGCGGTGCTGGGCTACGCCGACGAGGCCGGGGCGGCGGAGGCGGCGGCCGGGCTGCTGCCGTACGGCCCGCTGACGGTGGAGGGCATGGCGGCCGACCTGGTGCCGTCCACCGAGGGGCTGCCCCGGGGCGGGGCCTGGCTGTTCGTGGAGACCGGCGGCGACTCGGGGGCGGAGGCACGCGCGCGTGCGGAGGCGATCGTGCGGGCGGCCGACGTCGTCGACGCGCGCGTGGTGACCGACCCGGCGGAGCAGCGGACGCTGTGGCGGGTACGGGAGGACGCGAGCGGTACGGCCACGCGGATGCCGGACGGGGCGGAGGCGTGGCCCGGCTGGGAGGACTGCGCGGTGCCCCCGGCCCGCCTCGGCGCCTACCTGCGCGACTTCAGGGCGCTGCTGACCTCGCATGGTCTGCGCGGCACACCGTACGGCCACTTCGGCGACGGCTGCATCCACGTACGCATCGACTTCGACCTGCTGACGGACGCGGGCGTCGCGCGCTTCCGCCGCTTCTCGGAGGAGCTGGCGGACGTCGTCGTGACGCACGGGGGCTCGCTCTCCGGCGAACACGGGGACGGGCAGGCGCGGGCGGAGCTGCTGCCGCGGATGTACGGGGAGGAGACGGTCGCCCTCTTCGAACGCGCGAAGGCCGTCTGGGACCCGGACGACCTCCTCAACCCGGGCATGCTGGTCCGCCCGGCGCCGTTGGACACCAACCTCCGCTTCTCCGTCCTGCCGCGCGAGCCGGTGGACGTGGAGTTCGGCTACCCGTCCGACGGCGGTGACTTCTCGGCGGCGGTACGACGCTGCGTGGGGGTCGCCAAGTGCCGTACGACGTCGGCGGCCGGCTCGTCCGTCATGTGCCCGTCCTTCCGCGCGACCGGGGAGGAGGAGCACTCCACCCGCGGACGCGCCCGCCTGCTGCACGAGATGCTCGCGGGCGAGCTGGTGACGGACGGCTGGCGGTCGACGGAGGTCCGCGACGCGCTCGACCTGTGCCTGTCCTGCAAGGGCTGCCGCTCCGACTGCCCGGTCGGGGTCGACATGGCCACGTACAAGGCGGAGTTCCTGCACCACCACTACGCCGGGCGCCGTCGCCCCGCCGCCCACTACGCGATGGGCAGGCTGCCGGTGTGGCTGCGCTGGGCGGCGCGGGTGCGGGTGGCGCCGGTCGTCAACGCGCTCGCCTCCGTCGGCCCGCTGGCGGCCGTGGCCAAACGCCTGGGCGGCATCGCTGCCGAGCGGGACCTGCCCCGCCTGGCCCGCGAGCCGTTCACCCGCTGGTGGCGCGGGCGCGCGGCGGACCCCGGGCGGACGGGCGACCTGGTCGTCCTCTGGCCCGACACCTTCACCGAACACCTCTCGCCCTCCGTGGGCCGGGCGGCCGTACGGGTACTGGAGGCGGCGGGGCTGCGGGTGGCGCTGCCACCGGCGCTGCGGGGACGCGCCCCGGTGGGCGACGGCACGTCGATGTCGTCGGCGGCGCTGTTGTGGACCCGCCGGGGCCGGGTCTGCTGCGGACTGACGTACGTGTCGACGGGCCAACTGGACCAGGCCCGCGTGGTGATGCGGCGCACGCTGGACCTGATGGCCCCGGTGCTGGAGACGTCGGCGCCGGTCGTCGTCCTGGAACCCAGCTGCGCCGCCGCCCTGCGCACGGACCTCCCGGAGCTGCTCCACGAAGACCCCCGGGCGGCTCGGCTCGCCGCCCGCGTACTGACCTTCGCGGAGGCCCTGGAACGCCACGCCCCCCACTGGGCCCCGCCCGCCGTGGACCGCCCGGTCACCGGTCAGACCCACTGCCACCAGCACGCGGTCCTGGGCGACGCCCCCGACCGCCGCCTGCGCGAGGCGGCGGGCCTGACCGGCGAACTGACCGGCGGCTGCTGCGGTCTCGCCGGCAACTTCGGTTTCGAGAAGGGCCACTACGAGGTCTCGGCCGCCTGCGCGGAGGACCGGCTCCTCCCCGCGGTGCGCGAGGCCCCGGACGGCGCGGTGGTCCTGGCGGACGGCTTCTCGTGCCGCACGCAGTTGGAGCAGTTGGCGGGGGTGCGGGGGCGGCACTTGGCGGAGGTGCTGGCGGAGGGGTTGGGGGAGGAGTGACCGCGCGGGCCTCGGTCCGGCGCCCGACGGGTGATCGGAACCGCGTGCCGCCGCCGGTGCGTGATCATTCGTATGGACGGTTCGGATGATCAGGACGGCACCCCGCGGCGGCGCGTCGGCAGGCGGACGTGGCTGATCGCCGGTGTCGCCGGTGTCGTCGCGGTGGGTGTCGTCGTGGGGGTGGTGGTCGTCGGCGGGGAGCCGGCGGGCGTCGCCGCGCCGTACGCGTGCCGGGCCTCGGGGGAGGGCGCCGCGCTCGCCACCGCGCCCGCCACCGCGGCCGCGTCGGGACGGCCCGCGTCTGGACGGCCCGCGTCGGAGAACACCGCGCCCGCCACGAAGCGCCCCGCGCAGAAGGGCACCGTGCCCCCGGCCGACTTCGACGGGGACGGCAGCCCCGACCTCGCCTTCGGTTCCGGCGGCAGTGTCGAGGGCGGGAGCGGCGGCGGGAGTATCGAGGTCGCCTACGGGACGGGGGACGGGACGCGGGTCGGACGGTGCCAGTACCTCACGCAGGACGACCCCGGGATCCCCGGGAACAACCGCGACGAGGCGTTCTTCGGGACGGACGTGGTGGCCCGGGACTTCGACGGGGACGGGTACACCGACCTCGCCACCGCCGTCTTCGACTGGAAGCCGAGCGTGATCATCGTGTGGGGGTCGGAGAACGGGCTGGCCGGCGCCACGCGCGTGCCCGGCACCGACGGCAGCCACGTCGCCTGGGACAACGACCCTCTCCTGGACGAGCAGCTCGCCGCCGGTGACTTCGACGGGGACCGGCATCCCGACCTGGTCTTCGGGCTCGGTTCCGACAAGGGTCTGCTCAAGGGCCCCTTCCGGCGCGACGGTACCCCGGCCGGGACGGACCACGTCCCCGCCCCGCGCAGGCCCGCGCCGGAGGTCGGCAACGCCAACTACGGCGACCTCGTCGCCGGGGACCTCGACGGCGACGGCGTCGACGACCTGGTGAGCTTCCACAACGCCGACCCGGACCCCGAGGGCCCCTGGTCCGAGCAGGTCAGACCCGTGAGCTACCTGCACGGCGGCCGGGACGGCTTCACGCAGCCGCGGGGCCTCCGCCTCCCCGACGCCGGGACGGGGGCCATCGGCGACGTGGACGGCGACGGCTTCGGCGACCTCGTCCTCACCCCCCGGGGCGGCGACGCGAGCCGCAGCTCGGTGACGGTCGTGTACGGCTCGGAGTCCGGGCCGGGCGAGCGGACGACGACCGTGGACCGCGACACCCCGGGCGTGCCCGGCGAGGAACCCCAGGACGAGGACGCCGTCCTCGCCCCCCTCGACGTCGGCGACGTCAACGGCGACGGGTACGCGGACGTGGTCGCCGGCGCGCCCCGGTGGGACATCTACGGGAAGCCCGGTCCCGAGCAGGTGGTGTTCCTGGCGGGCGGTCCGGACGGACTCGGCGGCGCGGGCGCCCGCCTCTTCGACGGGGCCGACTTCGGCGCCGACCCGGAGGGCAGGGCCGACTTCGGCACCTCCCTCGGCCTCACCGACCTGGACGGCGACGGCCACGCGGACCTCGTGGTGACCGCTCCGGGCAGCGACACGGTCGACGGCGCCGGGTGGGTGCTTCCCGGCACGGCCGAGGGGCCCGCGACCGAGGGCGCGGTCCGGCTGTCCGCGGACGACTTCGACGACACGGAAGGGCTTGGCCTGCTGATGGGAGGCGCGGGGATCGCCCACTAGGCCATCGGGCGTCCGTCCCGGCACCTCGATCTAGGACCTGATCCGACCTACATCCCCCGTAGCGTGGTCTCACCGACGGAGCAGGAACACCGGAAGACGGAGATGGACCATGCCCTTCGAAGAGACCCTCACCGGCGCCCCGACCACCCGCGACGCGGCCGCCACCGGCGAGCGCGCCGACCTGCTGGAGATGCTGGCCAAGCACCGGCATTTCCTGCGCTTCACCACCCGTGACCTCACCGATGAGCAGGCCGGCCTGCGGCCCACCGCCAGTGAGCTGTGCCTCGGCGGTCTGATCAAGCACGTGACCTCGGTGGAGAGGGGCTGGGCGGACTTCATCCTGGAAGGCCCGTCCGCGATGGGGGACTTCACGGCCATGACCGAGGCCGACTGGGCCCAGCGGGCCGACGAGTTCCGGATGCTGCCCGGCGACACGCTGGCCGGTGTGCTGGCCGACTACGCCGAGACCGCCCGCAGGACCGACGAGCTGGTCGCCGCCCTGCCCGACCTGGGGGCCACACAGCCACTGCCGAAGGCCCCCTGGTTCGAGGCCGACGCGCACTGGTCGGCCCGCCGCGTGCTGATGCACGTCATCGCCGAGACCGCCCAGCACGCCGGCCACGCCGACATCATCCGCGAGTCCCTGGACGGCGCCAAGAGCATGGGCTGACCTGCGGATCTTCCCGCACGTCACTTCACGAAGCGGTACTTCAGGTGCGCCGCCAGGGGCGTCTCGACCGCCCCGACCTGTTCGAGGTCGCGCCGCCCCGCGTCGCCCAGCCCCTCGAAGAGCCGCAGCCCGCCGCCGAGGAGGACGGGCACCACGTGCAGCTGGAGCTCCTCGACGAGCCCCGCCGCGAGGTACTGCCGCACGGTGTCCGCGCCGCCCGCGATGTCGACGTTCCGGTCGCCGGCGGCGGCCTCGGCCCGCTCCAGGGCGCTGCGGAAGCCCTCGGTGACGAAGTGGAAGGTGGTGCCGCCCTCCTTCACCAGGGTGGGGCGGGGGCGGTGGGTGAGGACGAAGACCGGGGTGCGGAAGGGCGGGTTGTCGCCCCAGAACTCCTCGCCCAGGTCGTACATCGTGCGGCCCATCACCACCGCCCCGGTGGCGTCGAACCACTCGCGGACCAGCTCGGAGTCGCGGTTCTCGTCCCCGCCGGTCAGGCCCTGGCGCTCCCGCCAGCTCGCCAGGGTGTGGATCCAGTCGAAGATGCGCTCGGCGCCGTCGCCCCCGGGGTTGTCGCGGGAGACGTTCGGGCCGGCGACGTAGCCGTCGAGGGTGATGGCGAAGTCCGCGGTGACGGTCATGGGGGCGCTCCTCGGGTCGGGGGCGGGTCGTGGGGTGTACTGCCTTCACCCGTGCGTCGATCGGGAGCCCCCGCTTTCGACACCGCCCGCGAGATTCCTCAGGGCGCCGTCTCGCCCCGCACCAGCGGACCGCACACCGGCTGGCTGTCCTCGGGCAGCTCGTCGGGGCGGCACCAGCGGGCCTCCAGGATCTCGAAGGGGTCGATGCGGAGTTCGCCGCCCAGCAGCCGGGCCTCGTAGGCCACTTCGAGCCGGGTGCGCAGGCCGCTGTTGAGCATGACCAGGCGGCCCACCTCCACGTCGAGGGCGGTCTCCTCCTTCACCTCGCGGACGACCGTCTCCCGGAAGTCCTCGCCCTTGCGCGCGAAGCCGCTCGGCAGACCCCACTGGCGGCCCGGCGGCCACATCCGGTGCTTCAGCAGCAGGACCCGACCCTCGTCGTCGCGCACGACGCCGGTCACGCCGACGACGTACTTGGTGTGCAGGAGCCACATCACACGGCTCTGAACGGGGCGCAGCAGGCGCCAGAGGCGGGCAACGAGTCGTCTCACGGTGCGGACGCTACCTCCTCGCCGACACGGTCCTTCGGGCGAGTCCGCCCACATGCCGGAAGTCCGTTGACAGCGACCCTCCCCGCTCGCGACAGTTGCGTGGCGGGGTCATGCGCCTGACGTGGTCCATTGCTGTGCACCGTGACGTACAGTGTGATGCACCATCTCGTGTCCAGCCTCCTCCCCGGACCTACTGCCGACTACCCGGAGCCACCGTGAGCACCCCCAGCACCCCGTCCCCCGCCGCCGCCCCCGTGGCCGGCGCGGAGGCGGCGCCCGCCACCGGCCATCAGTCCGTGCCGGGCGGGCGACGGGGTTCCCTCGGCCCGGTCGGCCTGGTCCTCGCCGGCGGCCTCTCCGTGCAGTTCGGGGCAGCGCTCGCGGTGACCCTGATGCCCCGGGCGGGGGCGCTCGGCGTGGTGACCCTGCGGCTGGCCGTCGCCGCCGTCGTACTGCTGCTGATCTGCCGGCCCCGGCTGCGCGGGCACTCCCGCGCCGACTGGGGCACGGTCGTCGTCTTCGGCATCGCCATGGCCGGCATGAACGGCCTCTTCTACCAGGCCGTCGACCGCATCCCCCTCGGCCCCGCCGTCACCCTGGAGGTCCTCGGCCCGCTCGCCCTGTCCGTCGTCGCCTCCCGCCGCGCGGTCAACCTGGTCTGGGCTGCGCTCGCCCTGGCCGGCGTCTTCCTGCTCGGCGGCGGCGGCTTCGAGGGCCTCGACCCGGCCGGTGCCGCCTTCGCGCTCGGGGCGGGCGTGATGTGGGCGGCGTACATCGTCTTCAGCGCACGCACCGGGCGCCGCTTCCCGCAGGCCGACGGGCTGGCGCTCGCGATGGCGGTCGGCGCGCTGCTGTTCCTGCCGCTGGGCATCGCCGAGTCGGGCGGCAAGCTCCTGGACCCGGCCACGATCGCGCTGGGCGCCGGGGTCGCCCTGCTCTCCTCCGTCCTCCCCTACACCCTCGAACTCCTCGCCCTGCGCCGCCTGCCCGCCCCCACCTTCGCCATCCTGATGAGCCTGGAACCCGCCATCGCCGCCACGGCCGGCTTCCTCATCCTCGACCAGGCTCTCTCCGCCACCCAGTCCGCGGCCATCGCCCTGGTGATCGCGGCCAGCATGGGCGCGGTGCGGACCCAGGTGGGCCGGGGGAGCCGCGCGAAGCGGCAGTTGCCGGGGCCGGGGGCCGACGGCCAGTAGAGGGCGGGCGCGGGTTTCCCGACCGTGCCGCGACGTGGTGCGGGTGGGACTAGAGTCGGGCTCGTGCCCCGTACCACCCCGCACCCGGCACCCCGGGTCCGGCGTCCGTCCGGTCCGTCCGCCGGGGACACGAAGGAAGCGGCAGCATGGGTCTCCAGCACGCCGAGGCCATCGGCGACCGACCACTGATTCCACGCCCGGAGCGCACACCGGGCGCCCTGCGGGCCGCTTACGCGGTCGTGGCCCCCGAACTGCTGACGGCCTACGACCGTGCGAAGGACCAGGCGCTGGCGGACGCCGTGGACGGCGGTTCCCTCAAGCCGGTCCACGCATACCTCTGGCACTGGGCCGCCCTGATCGAGATCGAGCGTCATCCGGCCGTGGCCAAGGCATATCACCGCGCCGAGTACCTCGCCCGGGTCGCGCCCACGCCGGACGAGGCCCGGGCGCATCTGATCACGGCAAGCACTCTGTACCGCGAGGCGGCCGAAGCGGTGCGCGCGGAGTGACCTGGCGGTGGGAGTACGTGCCCGACGAGGAGACCGTGGCGGCAGGGGCCCCGGCGGAGTTCCTCTCGGCGGTTGAGAAGAAGGCCGACGAACTCGTCCGAGCCGCGGAAGCGCTCCACCTGCACGGACCCGCCTTCCAGGGCGCGGACGAGGGGCCGAGCACGCGTTCGTCGGTGGAGGCTTCTTCGTCTACATGGTCACACCACGCTCGAAGCTCGTCACCATCTGGCAAGTAGCCCCCGACCCCCTCTCCTGACGGGCCGGTACGGGGTCGTCGAGCGATCGCGCCGCCACGGACTGCCGTCCGACAGAAATCCAGCAAGCGTGCTTGATTGTTTCTGAACCCCCTGCCATGCTCCCCCCACACCGCGCCGCGCACCACCGTGCCCGAGGGGAGCGATCGTGTCCGACCCGACGCCCGTGATCGACGATCTGCGCGAGGAGAGTGAGGAACTCGACGCGCTGGTGGCCCGGTTGGAGCCCGGGGAGTGGCGGATCGCCAGCCCCGCGCCCGGCTGGACGGTCGCGCACCAGGTCGCGCACCTGGCCTGGACCGACCGCGCCGCCCTGCTCGCCGTCACCGACGAGGACGGCTTCCGGGGGCTGGTGGAGCAGGCCCTCGCCGCGCCCGACCGGTACGTCGACGACGGTGCCGAGGAGGGCGCCCGGCAGGATCCGGACGAGCTGCTGGCCGCCTGGCGGGAGGGCCGGACCGCCCTCGACGGGGCACTGCGCGCCGCCGCACCCGGCGCCCGCTTCCCCTGGTACGGCCCGCCCATGGCCGCCGCCTCCATGGCCACCGCCCGCCTGATGGAGACCTGGGCGCACGGCCTGGACATCGCGGACGCGCTCGGCGTCGTGCGCCCGCCGACCGACCGCCTCAGGCACGTCGCCCGCATCGGCGTCCGCGCCCGGGACTTCGCCTACGCCGCCCACGGACTCACCCCGCCCGCCGAGCAGTTCCGCGTCGAACTCACCGGCCCGGGCGGCGAACTCTGGGCGTACGGCCCCGAGGACGCCCCGCAGCGCGTCACCGGCCCCGCGCTCGACTTCTGCCTGCTCGCCACCCAGCGCGCCCACCGCGCCGACCTCGCCCTCACCGCAGAAGGCCCGGACGCCGACCACTGGCTGGACATCGCCCAGGCCTTCGCCGGACCACCGGGAGCCGGGCGGAAGCCCAAGGGGGCGGCCAGGTGAGCGTGGTGCGCGTCGGCAACGCCTCCGGCTTCTACGGCGACCGCTTCGACGCCATGCGCGAGATGCTCACCGACGGCGCCCTCGACGTCCTCACCGGCGACTACCTCGCCGAGCTGACCATGCTCATCCTGGGCCGCGACCGGCTCAAGAACCCGGACGCCGGGTACGCCCGCACCTTCCTGCGGCAACTGGAGGAGTGCCTCGGAATCGCCCACGACCGGGGCGTCAGGATCGTCAGCAACGCCGGCGGACTCAACCCCGCCGGACTCGCCGACGCCGTACGCGCCCTCGCCGGCCGCCTCGGCATCCCCGTACGGGTCGCGCACGTCGAGGGCGACGACCTCACCGCCGCCCACCCGGGGACCCTGGCCGCGCACGCCTACCTCGGCGGCTTCGGCATCGCGGAGTGCCTGCGCGCGGGCGCCGACGTCGTCGTCACCGGACGCGTCACCGACGCCGCCCTGGTCACCGGGCCCGCCGCCGCGCACTTCGGCTGGGCCCCCACGGAGTACGACCGGCTCGCGGGCGCGGTCGTCGCCGGGCACCTGCTGGAGTGCGGGGCGCAGACGACCGGCGGCAACTACGCGTTCTTCCAGGACGGCGACGTACGGCGGCCCGGCTTCCCCCTCGCCGAGATCCACGCCGACGGCACCTCGGTCATCACCAAGCACGACGGCACCGGCGGCTTCGTCGACACCGGCACCGTCACCGCCCAACTGCTGTACGAGACGGGCGGCGCCCGGTACGCGGGACCCGACGTCACCGCCCGGCTGGACACCGTACGGCTCACCCGGGACGGCCCCGACCGCGTCCGCGTCGAGGGCGTGCGGGGCGAGGCGCCGCCGCCCACCCTCAAGGTCGGTCTCAACCGCCTCGGCGGCTTCCGCAACGAGGTCGCCTTCGTCCTCACCGGCCTCGACGTCGAGGCCAAGGCCGCGCTGGTCCGCACGCAGCTGGAACCCGCGCTCGGCAAGGCCGCCGACGTCCGCTGGGACCTGGTCCGCACCGACCGGCCCGACGCGCCGACCGAGGAGAGCGCCAGCGCCCTGCTCCGGCTCGTCGTCCGCGACGCCGACCAGCAGGTCGTGGGGCGGGCGCTGAGCGGCGCCGCCGTCGAACTGGCCCTCGCCAGCTACCCCGGCTTCCATGTGCTGGCGCCCCCCGGAAAGGGCGCGCCCTACGGCGTCTTCGAGGCCGTCCACGTCCCCCGGAACACCGTGGATCACGTGGCCGTCCTCCACGACGGGCGCCGGGTCCCCGTGCCGGGCACCCAGGACACCGCCGTACTGACGGACGTACCGGAACCGCCCCTGCCGCCGCCGCTCCCACCGGGTCCCGCCCGCAGCGCCCCCCTCGGCCGCGTCGCCGGCGCCCGCAGCGGTGACAAGGGCGGGGACGCCAACGTCGGCGTCTGGGCGCGCACCGACGACGCCTGGCGCTGGCTCGCGCACGAACTGACCACCGACCGCTTCCGGGAACTGCTCCCCGAGACCCGCGACCTGCCCGTCACCCGGCACCCGCTGCCCAACCTGCGCGCCCTCAACTTCGTCGTCGAGGGCATCCTCGGCGAGGGCGTCGCCGCCCAGCACCGCTTCGACCCGCAGGCCAAGGCGCTCGGCGAATGGCTGCGCGCCCGCCACCTGGACATCCCGGAGGTCCTGCTGTGACCGTCCCGCCGTACCCCCCGGAGGTCCTCCCGTGACCGTCCTCGCCTCCGCCCTCGACCCCGCCGCCCCCGACCACCGCGCGCACCGCGAGGCCATGCTCGCGAAACTCGCCGACCTGGACGCCGAACACGCCAAGGCGCTGGCGGGCGGCGGCGAGAAGTACGTGGCCCGGCACCGGGGGCGCGGCAAGCTCCTCGCCCGCGAGCGCATCGAGCTGCTCCTCGACCCCGACACGCCCTTCCTGGAGCTGTCCCCGCTGGCCGCCTGGGGGAGCGAGTACACGGTCGGCGCCTCCCTCGTCACAGGCATCGGCGTCGTCGAGGGCGTCGAGTGTCTGGTCACCGCCAACGACCCCACCGTGCGCGGCGGCGCCAGCAACCCCTGGTCGCTGAAGAAGGCCCTGCGCGCCAACGACATCGCGCTCGCCAACCGGCTGCCCTGCGTCAGCCTGGTGGAGTCCGGCGGCGCCGACCTGCCCTCCCAGAAGGAGATCTTCATCCCGGGCGGCGCGATCTTCCGGGACCTCACCCGGCTGTCGGCGGCCGGCATCCCGACGATCGCCGTCGTCTTCGGCAACTCGACGGCCGGGGGCGCCTACATCCCCGGCATGTCCGACCACGTCATCATGGTCAAGGAGCGCGCCAAGGTGTTCCTCGGCGGGCCGCCCCTGGTCAAGATGGCCACCGGCGAGGAGAGCGACGACGAGTCGCTGGGCGGCGCCGACATGCACGCCCGCACCTCGGGTCTCGCCGACCACTTCGCCCTGGACGAGCCCGACGCCCTCCGCCAGGCCCGCCGCGTCGTCGCCCGCCTCAACCACCGCAAGGCGTACGCCGATCCGGCACCGGCCGAGCCGCCCAAGTACGACCCGGAGGAACTCCTCGGCATCGTCCCCGGCGACCTCAAGGTCCCCTTCGACCCGCGCGAGGTCATCGCCCGGATCGTCGACGCCTCCGACTTCGACGAGTTCAAGCCGCTGTACGGGACGAGCCTGACCACCGGCTGGGCGAGCCTGCACGGCTACCCGGTCGGCATCCTCGCCAACGCCCAAGGGGTGCTGTTCAGCGAGGAGTCCCAGAAGGCCGCCCAGTTCATCCAGCTCGCCAACCAGCGCGACATCCCGCTCCTTTTCCTGCACAACACCACCGGCTACATGGTCGGCAGGGAGTACGAGCAGGGCGGCATCATCAAGCACGGCGCCATGATGATCAACGCGGTCTCCAACTCCCGCGTCCCGCACCTGTCCGTCCTCATGGGGGCGTCCTACGGCGCCGGCCACTACGGCATGTGCGGCCGCGCCTACGACCCGCGCTTCCTCTTCGCCTGGCCCAGCGCCAAGTCCGCCGTCATGGGCCCGCAGCAGCTCGCCGGCGTCCTGTCCATCGTCGCCCGCCAGTCGGCCGCCGCGAAGGGGCAGCCGTACGACGACGAGGGCGACGCCGCGCTGCGCGCCATGGTGGAGCAGCAGATCGAGTCCGAGTCGCTGCCCAAGTTCCTCTCCGGGCGGCTCTACGACGACGGCGTCATCGACCCGCGCGACACCCGCACCGTCCTCGGCCTGTGCCTGTCCGCCCTCCACACCGCCCCCTACGAGGGCGCGCGCGGCGGCTTCGGCGTCTTCCGGATGTGAGAGAACCCACTGTGGCCACCACTGTGACAAGCGAGGCAAACACCGTGATCGGTACCGTCCTCGTCGCCAACCGCGGCGAGATCGCCTGCCGGATCTTCCGCACCTGCCGCGAGTCCGGAATCCGGACCGTCGCCGTGCACTCGGACGCCGACGAGAACGCCCTCCACGCGCGCGTGGCCGACGCGGCCGTACGCCTGCCGGGCGCCGCCTCCGCCGACACGTACCTGCGCGGCGACCTGATCGTGAAGGCCGCGCTCGCCGCCGGCGCCGACGCCGTCCACCCCGGCTACGGCTTCCTCTCCGAGAACGCCGGCTTCGCCCGCGCCGTCCTCGACGCCGGGCTGACCTGGATCGGGCCGCCGCCGGAGGCCATCGAGGCGATGGCGTCCAAGACCCGCGCCAAGGAGCTGATGGGCATCGCCCCCCTGGGCGAGGTCACCGAGGCCGACCTGCCCGTGCTGGTGAAGGCCGCGGCGGGCGGCGGCGGACGCGGCATGCGCGTCGTACGGCGTCTCGCCGACCTCGACGCCGAGCTGACCGCCGCCCGCGCGGAGGCGGCGAGCGCCTTCGGCGACGGCGAGGTCTTCGTCGAGCCGTACGTCGAGGACGGCCGCCACGTCGAGGTGCAGATCCTCGCCGACACCCACGGCACGGTCTGGGCGCTCGGCACCCGCGACTGCTCCCTCCAGCGCCGCCACCAGAAGGTGATCGAGGAGGCCCCCGCCCCCGGCCTGACCCCGGAACTCACCGCCGAACTCCACGACCTGGCCGTACGCGCCGCCCGCGCCGTCGACTACGTCGGCGCCGGAACGGTCGAGTTCCTCGTCGCCGAGGGGAAGGCCCACTTCCTGGAGATGAACACCCGCCTCCAGGTCGAACACCCCGTCACGGAGGCGGTCTTCGACGTGGACCTCGTCGCCCTCCAACTCCGCGTCGCCGAGGGCCACGCCCTCGAAAAGGACCCGCCACGCGCGCGTGGACACGCCGTCGAGGCGCGCCTGTACGCCGAGGACTCCGCGCACGGCTGGGCCCCGCAGACCGGCCGCCTGCACCGCCTCACCGTGCCCGACGGCATCCGCCTGGACACCGGCTACACCGACGGCGACGACATCGGCGTCCACTACGACCCGATGCTCGCCAAAGCCGTCGCCCACGCGCCCACCCGCGCGGAGGCCGTCCGCCGCCTCGCCGGCGCCCTGGAACGGGCGGCGATCCACGGCCCGGTCACCAACCGCGACCTCCTCGTCCGCTCCCTGCGCCACGAGGAGTTCACCTCCGCCCGCATGGACACCGGCTTCTACGACCGCCACCTGGCCTCACTCACCGAGGCCGCCCCCGACCCCCTCGCCCCGCTCGCCGCCGCCCTCGCCGACGCGAGCGCCCACCCGGGCCGCTTCGGCGGCTGGCGCAACCTGCCCTCGCAACCCCAGGTCAAGCGGTATGTCCTCGCGGGCGAGGAACACGAGGTCCGCTACCACCACACCCGCACCGGCCTCGCGGCGGACGGCGTACGCGTCGTACACGCCGACGCCCGCCTGGTCGTCCTCGAGACCGACGGCGTACGACGCCGCTACGAGGTCGCCCGCTACGGCGACCGCGTCCACGTCAACACCACCGCCCTCACCGTCCCGCCCCGCTTCCCCGACCCCGCCACCCAGCACGCCCCCGGTTCCCTCCTGGCCCCCATGCCCGGCACGGTCGTCCGCGTCGCGGAGGGCCTCACGGAGGGCTCCGCCGTACAGGCGGGCCAGCCCCTCCTCTGGCTGGAGGCGATGAAGATGGAACACCACATCACGGCCCCGACCACGGGCACGCTGACGCACCTGCACGCCGTACCCGGCCAACAGGTCGCGGTGGGCTCTCTGCTGGCGGTGGTGGAAGAGAGCTGAGGGGCGCGGGGCTGCATGGGACATGCGGCTCCGCCGCGCGAGCGCGACAAGCCACGACGAAGCCCGCACCCGAAGGAGCACAGTGATGACCACCCTCCTCGAATCCCACGAGCACAAGGCACTCCGCGAAGCGGTATCGGCCTTCGCCCGGAGCCACCCCCGCGCCACCGGCCCCGCCGAGAGCAGGCACTTCTGGCAGGAGGCCGGCAAGCTCGGCTACCTCGGCGTCAGCCTGCCGGAGGCGTACGGAGGCGGGGGCGGCGGTGTCACGGAACTCTCCCTCGTCCTGGAAGAGATGGGCGCCGCCGGCAATCCCCTGCTGATGATGATCGTCTCCCCGGCGATATGCGGCACCGTCATCGCCCGCTTCGGCACCGACGAACAGAAGCAGACGTGGCTCCCCGGCATCGCCGACGGCACCCGCCTGATGGCCTTCGGCATCACCGAACCCGACGCCGGCTCCAACAGCCACCGCATCACCACCACCGCCCGCCGCGACGGCGCCACCGGCGACTGGCTCCTCACCGGCCGCAAGGTCTTCATCAGCGGCGTCGACATCGCCGACGCCACCCTGATCGTCGGCCGCACCGAGGACGCCCGCACCGGCAAGCTCAAGCCGTGCCTGTTCATCGTCCCGCGCGACACCCCCGGCTTCGAGCGGCGACAGCTCGACATGGAACTGCACGCCACCGAGAAGCAGTTCGAGCTGACCCTCGACGACGTACGGCTGCCCGCCGAGGCGCTCGTCGGCGACGAGGACGCGGGCCTCCTCCAGCTCTTCGCCGGACTCAACCCCGAGCGCATCATGACGGCGGCCTTCGGTATCGGCATCGGCCGCTACGCCCTCTCCCGCGCCCTCGACTACGCCCGCGAACGCACCGTCTGGAAGACCCCCATCGGCGCCCACCAGGCCATCGCCCACCCCCTCGCCCAGGCCCACATCGACCTCGAACTCTCCCGCCTGATGACGCAGAAGGCCGCGCACCTCTACGACGCCGGTGACGACATGGGCGCGGGCGAGGCCGCCAACATGGCCAAGTACGCCGCCGGGGAGGCCTGCGTGAAGGCCGTCGACCAGGCCGTCCACACCCTCGGCGGCAACGGCCTCACGCGCGAGTTCGGGCTCGCCACGCTCATCACGGCGGCGCGGGTCGCCCGGATCGCCCCGGTGAGCAGGGAGATGATCCTCAACTACGTCTCCCACCAGACCCTGGGCCTGCCCAAGTCGTACTAGGGAACGCCCACGTCGTACCAGCCCGCCCTGGAGGAACCGTGTTCCGCAGCCAGTACGCCGACGTCCCACCCGTCGACCTGCCCATCCACGAGGCCGTGCTCGGCCGGGCCGCCGCCTTCGGGAGCGCACCGGCGCTGATCGACGGCACCGACGGCACCACCCTCACCTACGAGCAGGTGGACCGGTTCCACCGGCGGGTCGCCGCCGCCCTCGCGGAGGCCGGGGTCCGCAAGGGCGACGTCCTCGCCCTGCACAGCCCCAACACCGTCGCCTTCCCGCTCGCCTTCTACGCCGCCACCCGCGCGGGCGCCTCCGTGACGACGGTGCACCCGCTCGCCACGGCCGAGGAGTTCGCCAAGCAGCTGAGCGACGCGCGGGCCCGCTGGATCGTCACCGTCTCACCGCTGCTCGACACCGCCCGCCGGGCCGCCGAACTCGCGGGCGGCATCCAGGAGATCCTGGTGTGCGACAGCGCGCCCGGCCACCGCTCCCTGATCGACATGCTGGCCTCGACCGCCCCCGAACCCCGGATCGCGATCGACCCCGCCGAGGACGTCGCCGCGCTTCCGTACTCCTCCGGCACCACCGGCACCCCCAAGGGCGTGATGCTCACCCACCGCCAGATCGCCACCAACCTCGCCCAGCTCGAACCGCTGATGCCGGCCGCCCCCGGCGACCGCGTCCTCGCCGTGCTGCCCTTCTTCCACATCTACGGCCTCACCGCCCTGATGAACGCCCCGCTGCGGCTCGGCGCCACCGTCGTCGTACTGCCCCGCTTCGACCTGGAGCAGTTCCTCGCCGCCATCCAGAACCACCGCATCACCAGCCTCTACGTCGCCCCGCCGATCGTCCTGGCCCTCGCCAAACACCCCCTGGTCGCCGAGTACGACCTCTCGTCCCTCAAGTACATCGTCAGCGCCGCCGCCCCCCTGGACGCCCAGCTCGCCGCCGCCTGCTCCCGGCGGCTCGGCCTGCCGCCCGTGGGCCAGGCGTACGGCATGACCGAACTCTCCCCGGGCACCCACGTCGTCCCCCTGGACGCCATGGCCGAGGCGCCGCCCGGCAGCGTCGGCAAGCTGATCGCCGGGACCGAGATGCGCATCGTCTCCCTCACCGACCCCGGCAAGGACCTTCCCCCCGGCGAGTCCGGCGAGATCCTCATCCGCGGCCCCCAGATCATGAAGGGCTACCTGGGCCGCCCCGACGCCACCGCCGCCATGATCGACGAGGAGGGCTGGCTGCACACCGGCGACGTCGGACACGCCGACTCCGACGGCTGGCTCTTCGTCGTCGACCGCGTCAAGGAACTGATCAAGTACAAGGGCTTCCAGGTGGCCCCCGCCGAACTGGAGGCCCTCCTGCTCACCCACCCCGGCGTCGCCGACACCGCCGTCGTCGGCGCGTACAACGACGACGGCAACGAAGTACCGCACGCCTACGTCGTACGCCAGCCCACCGCACCCGGCCTCTCGGAGGGCGAGATCATGATGTACGTCGCCGAACGCGTCGCCCCCTACAAACGCGTCCGCCGGGTCACCTTCATCGACGCCGTGCCCAGGGCCGCCAGCGGCAAGATCCTGCGCCGGGAACTGCGAGGCACCGAATGACCCTGATCGGCCGCACCCGCGAACGCGGCGTCGAGACCCTCACCCTCGACTCCCCGCACAACCGCAACGCCCTCTCCGCCGCCCTCGTCGGCGACCTGGCCGCCGCCCTCACCGCCGCCGGCGAGGACACCGGTGTGCGCGCCGTCGTCCTCACCCACACCGGCACCACCTTCAGCGCCGGCGCCGACCTGCGCGACCCGCCCGACCCGGACACGCTGGTCGGGCTCTTCCGGCAGATCGCCGAGCTGCCCAAACCGGTCGTCGCCCGCGTCACCGGCCACGTCCGCGCGGGCGGCCTCGGCCTCCTCGCGGCCTGCGACATCTCGGCGGCGTCCCACGACTCCACGTTCGCCTTCACCGAGGTCCGCATCGGCGTGGCGCCCGCCGTCATCTCCCTCACCCTGCTGCCGCGCACCGACCCCCGCGCCCTCGCCCGCTACTACCTCACCGGCGAGCGCTTCGACGCCGCCGAGGCCGCCCGCGCCGGCCTGGTCACGGCCGCGGGCGACGACGTGGACGCCGTACTCGCGCCCGTCCTCGACGGCGTGCGCCGTGCCTCACCGCAGGGCCTGGCCGAGACGAAACGGCTGCTCACGGCTAGGGTGCTGGAGACCTTCGACCGGGACGCGGCCGACCTGACCGCGCTCTCGGCCCGGCTGTTCGCCTCCCCGCAGGCCCGCGAGGGGATGACGGCCTTCCTCGAACGACGGGATCCGGAATGGGTGGTGTGAGCGGCGCCGCGAACACGGCCGACCGCGCGGAGCGCGTGCCCAAGCAGGACCGCAGCCGGGCCACCCGGCAGCGGCTCCTCGAAGCGGCCGTCGCCTGCCTCGCCGAACGCGGCTGGGCGGGCTCCACGGTCTCCGTCGTCGCCGAACACGCCGGCGTCTCCCGCGGCGCAGCCCAGCACCACTTCCCGACCCGCGAGGACCTCTTCACCGCGGCCGTGGAGTACGTCGCCGAGGAGCGCTCCCTCGCGCTGCGCGCCCTGTTCCCCGAAGGCGCGGCGGCCGGTGACCGCCGGGCCGTGGTCGCCGCGCTGGTCGACCTCTACACCGGCCCGCTCTTCCGGGCCGCCCTCCACCTGTGGGTGGCCGCCTCCAACGAGGAGCAGCTGCGCGGCCGGGTCACCGAGTTGGAGGCCCGCGTCGGCCGCGAGAGCCACCGCATCGCCGTCGACCTCCTCGGCGCCGACGAGACCCGCCCCGGCGCCCGGGAAACCGTCCAGGGCCTCCTCGACATGGCCCGCGGCCTGGGCCTCGCCAACCTGCTCACCGACGACCGCGCGCGGCGGGAACGGGTGGTCGACCAGTGGGCCCGGCTGCTCGCCGCCGAGCTGGGCTGACGCCGGTCACGGAGCGAGCCGCTCCACCCGCCAGCTCCCGTCCGCCTCGGCCACGTACCGCAGCCGGTCGTGCAGCCGGTTCTCCCGCCCCTGCCAGAACTCGACCTCCCGCGGCGCCACCCGGAAGCCGCCCCAGTGCGGCGGCACGGGCACCTGCTCGCCCGCCGGGTAGCGTCCGGCGAGCTCCGCGTACGCGGCGTCCAGACCCTCCCGGCCCGCCACCACCGACGACTGCGCGCTCGCCCACGCCCCCAGCTGGGAGCCGTGCGGCCGGCTCCGGAAGTACGCGGCGGTCTCGTCCCGCCCGGTCCGCCGCGCCACGCCCGTCACGATCACCTGCCGGGCCATCGGATGCCAGGGGAACAGCAGCGAGACGTACGGGTTGGAGCCCAGGTCGCGGCCCTTGCGGGAGTCGTAGTTGGTGTAGAAGACGAAGCCCCGCTCGTCGAAGTGCTTCAGCAGCACCGTGCGGGAGCTGGGCCGCCCCTCGGCGTCGGCGGTGGAGACGACCATCGCGTTCGGCTCGAACAGTCCGCCCTCCATGGCGGCCTGCCTGAACCAGCGCGCGAACTGCTCGACGGGGCCGGCGGCCAGCTCGGACTCGGCAAGCCCCTCGGCCCGGTACTGCTTGCGCATCGAGGCGAGATCGAAGGGGACGTCATCGCGGTCGGTCACACCGGCCATCCTGCCGTATCCGCGGTGTCCTTCGTCACTGAGTGGCACTGAGTGCCGCGACCCCTCCCCACGGTTGACACTCGGAGATATCGTGCTGGTCCCGGCGCGGTTGGACGAACGGCCGTACGGGGCATCACAGGGGTGACCGCAGAACGAGGACCGCGAGTCGTGCGCACGACCGTGGATCCGGTGGACCCGATGAAGCCGACGGGTCGGTCACCACACATCTACGTCACGAGGAGCCGCCTGATGTCCGACTTCGTACCCGGGCTAGAGGGAGTCGTCGCGTTCGAGACGGAGATCGCCGAACCGGACAAGGAGGGCGGCGCCCTCCGCTACCGCGGCGTCGACATCGAGGACCTGGTCGGCCACGTGTCCTACGGGAACGTCTGGGGCCTGCTCGTCGACGGCGCCTTCAACCCCGGCCTCCCGCCCGCCGAGCCCTTCCCCATCCCGGTCCACTCCGGCGACATCCGTGTGGACGTCCAGTCCGCGCTCGCCATGCTCGCGCCGGTCTGGGGCCTCAAACCCCTCCTCGACATCGACGCCGAGCAGGCCCGCGCCGACCTCGCCCGCGCCGCCGTGATGGCCCTCTCCTACGTCGCCCAGTCGGCCCGCGGCCAGGGCCTGCCCATGGTCCCGCAGCGCGAGATCGACAAGGCCCAGTCCGTCGTCGAACGCTTCATGATCCGCTGGCGCGGCGAGCCCGACCCCAAGCACGTCGCCGCCGTCGACGCCTACTGGACCTCGGCCGCCGAGCACGGCATGAACGCCTCCACCTTCACCGCCCGCGTCATCGCCTCCACCGGCGCCGACGTGGCCGCCGCCCTCTCCGGCGCCGTGGGAGCCATGTCGGGCCCGCTGCACGGCGGCGCCCCCTCCCGCGTCCTCGGCATGATCGAGGAGATCGAGCGCACCGGCGACGCCGAGGCGTACGTTAAGAAGACGCTCGATGCGGGCGAGCGCCTCATGGGCTTCGGCCACCGCGTCTACCGCGCCGAGGACCCCCGCGCCCGCGTCCTGCGCCGCACCGCCCGCGAACTGGGCGCCCCGCGCTACGAGGTCGCCGAGGCCCTGGAGAAGGCCGCCCTCGCCGAACTCCACGCCCGCCGCCCCGACCGCGTCCTGGCCACCAACGTCGAGTTCTGGGCCGCCATCATGCTGGACTTCGCCGAGGTCCCGGCCCACATGTTCACCTCGATGTTCACCTGCGCCCGCACGGCCGGCTGGTCCGCCCACATCCTCGAACAGAAGCGCACCGGCCGCCTGGTCCGCCCCTCCGCCCGCTACGTGGGCCCGGGCCCCCGCGACCCGCACACCATCGACGGCTCCGACACGCTCACGACCTGACCACTCCCGAAAACGCAGACGACCCGCGAGTCTGGTTCCTCCAGCGGAGGAGCCGGCCGGACGTACCGGCGACTCGCGGGTCGGGTGACTGCGATGGTTTGGCCGGCTGCGTGTATCTCGTACACGCTGGTCCGGCACCGCACAGGATGTGGTGACGGGCCGCTAGCCCGCAGCCACCTCACGCGTCCGGTTGTCATACATTCGCCGGATCACCTCCTTTCGGTGTGGGGTCCACACTAGGAACCGCTCGGCCCTCGATCAATCGGTTTTTCGAGTCGATTCCCCAGTGATCACCCATGGACGCGTCTTCGCTGGTCACCTACCGTTCCGCCCATGACGAAGCGACAGGGGGGGCCTTCGGTGAGGCGGGCGATAGGCAGTGGTTCGGTGTTCGAGGAGCGGATCGGGTACGCGCGGGCCGTCGTCGACGGGGACCGGGTGCACGTGTCCGGGACGACCGGGTTCGACTACGCGGCGATGACCATCTCCGAGGACGTGGTGGAGCAGGCGGGGCAGTGTCTGCGGAACGTCGGGGCGGCGCTGGCCGAGGCGGGGTGCACGTTCGCGGACGTGGTGCGGGTGCGGTACCTGCTGCCCGCGCGGGAGGACTTCGAGCCGTGCTGGCCCGTGCTGCGGGAGGCGTTCGAAGAGGTGCGGCCGGCCGCGACGATGATGGTGTGCGGGCTCGCGGACGAGCGGATGAGGATCGAGATCGAGGTGGACGCGCGGCGTGCGCCGGTCGGTCCCGGCGCCGGGCTGCGGATCGCGGCCGTCGACGGGGACGCGATGGTCCAGGAGTGGCGGTACGTCCACAACGAGATCGTGCCGCCCGCCGCGATGACCCCGGACGAGGCGCGGGATCGCGGGCGGCGGTACCGGCTGGAGAACGCCTACCTCGGGGACACGCTCGTCGGCTGCTCCACGGTGCGTCCGCCCGGGGGCGACGGGCGGGTGGCGACCGTGATCGCGCGGGTGCTGCCCGCGTTCCGGGGGCGCGGCATCGGTACCGCGCTCTACGAGTCGGGTCTCGCGCACGCGCGGGGGCTCGGCGCGCGGGCGGTGGAGACCGTGGTGCTGGCGGCGAACGCCGACGGGTTGCGGTTCGCCGTGGGGCGTGGGTTCGTGGAACGGGAGCGGTACGTCCTGGACGGCGAGCGGGACGAGTGGGTCGATCTGAGACTCGCCGACCCTGCGCCGTGACCGTCATGACCGTCATGACGGGGGCGTATGCCGAGTTTCCGCAGTACAACGATTTCTGCAATCTTGTGGGAACTCGGTGTGTGCTGCATCACGTTCGAGTTGAATGAAGGCCAGTGAGCGAACCGACGTACCGTACGGCGGACGCAGCCTGCAGGGGGTCCAGGTGAGTGCTTCCCGGCGTAGTGGGACCACCGACGAGCTGGGGCCGGACGAACCGGAGCAGCCCGAGCGGGACGGCGCGGACCTGTTGGCCGCGCTCCTCGACGGGATGGACGCGGCCCTGTGCGCCTTCGACGCGGACGGCGTGGTCACCCACTGGAACCGCGAGGCGGAGCGGATCCTGGGCTGGAGCGCGGCCGAGGCCGTGGGGCGGCAGGGTTTCGCCGGGTGGGCCGTGCGCAGCGCGGACGCCGGTGAGGTGGAGGACCGGCTGCTGTCCGCGATGCGGGCGCCGGGGCGGCAGGTGCACGAGTTCGCGCTGCTGACCAAGGACGGCGGGCGGGTGCTGGTGCGCACCCAGTCGGCGGCGGTGCGCGGCGCCGACGGGAGGCCCGCGGGGGTGTACTGCGCGTTCAGCGAGGTGCACGCGCAGATCGACCTGGAGCGGTCCATCGCGCTGAGCGAGGCGCTGCTGGAGGACGCGAGCTGGGGTGTCGTCCTGGTGGACGCGGACCTGCGCCCCGCCGTGGTCAACGCGCACGCGGCACGCGCGCTGGGCGCCGGGCGCACCTCGGTGCTGGGGCGGCCGCTCGGCGATCTGCTCGTCCAGGGCGTGGAGGATCTGGAGAACGCGCTGACGCACGTCCTGGCGGAGGGCGCGCCGCCCGGGCCCGCCGAGGTGTGGGTGGGGCTGCGGACGCCGGAGGGGGAGCGGCGCCGGTGCTGGCGCAGCGGGTTCGTGCGGCTGGCCTCGCCGCTCGCGGAGGAGCCGGTGCCGCTGGGTGTGGGCTGGCTGTTCCAGGACATCACCGAGGCCAAGCAGGCCGAGCAGGAGGCGGCGCTGCTGCGGTTCCGGGCCAATCAGCTGCACCGGGCGGCGCGGGCGGCGGCGGAGTGCGAGGACCCGGCGGAGGCGGCGGTGGTCCATCTGGACTTCGCGCTGGCCGGTTTCGCCGACCACGCGCTGATCGACCGGCTGGCGGGCGGGGCCGTGGACACCGACGCGGCGGTGCCGGTCCGGCTGGTGCGGGTGGCGGCCACGCCGTCCGGCGCGCCGGGTCCGAGCCTGCCGTCGGGGACGGCCGGGGTGCCGGTGCGCTACGGCGAGGGGCATCCGGCGGTGAGCTGTGTGGAGCGGGCGGGCTCGGTGCGGGCCAGCGCCGGTGCGCGGGCGGTGCCGCCCGAGAAGGTGCGGGACTGGGCGGTGGCCCGGCAGTGGCCGGCGGACACGGTGCACGGCCTGTGCGCGGTGCTGCGCAGCCGGGGCCGGACGCTGGGCGTGGTGACGTTCCTGCGGGGCGCGGGGCGGAGCGCGTTCGAGCGGTCCGACGCCGTGTACGCGGAGGACGTGGCCGTCCGGATCGCGTCCGCGCTGGATCTGGCCGGTGCGGTGGAAAAGAAGCGGTAGCGGGGTGCCCGCGCGGGCCGGCTCAGCGCTGGTAGAAGATCCGGTCCCGGTACTGGTCGAGGACGCGCCCGTTCCAGTCGTGGCCGCCGTCCACGTTGCCGGAGCGCAGCAGCGGGGGTTCGATGCCGCGGTCGGCGAGGGCGCCGGCGGCGGTGGCCATCATGGCCTGCATGAGGGCGCTGGTGACGACCGTGGAGGCGGGTGCGAAGGGCACCGGGACGGTGTCGAGGGTGAGTTCCGCGTCCCCGACGGCGATCTTCGAGTCGAGCACGATGTCGCAGTGGTCCTTGAGGAAGGTGCCGGAGCTGTGCCGGGAGGCCGTCTCGGAGGCGTACGCCACCGAGGTCACGCCGATGGTGCGGACGCCGAGGGCGCGGGCGTTCATCGCCATCTCCACGGGCATGGCGTTGCGCCCGGACAGGGAGATGATCACGAGGACGTCGCCCTCGCGGAGCGGGGACGAGCCCAGGACGGCGCTCGCGAGGCCGTCGACGCGTTCCAGGGCGGAACCGAGCGTGGCGGGCATCACGTCGACGCCGACGACGCCGGGCACGGTGAGCAGGTTCATCAGGGCGAGTCCGCCGGCGCGGTAGACGACGTCCTGGGCGGCGAGGGAGGAGTGGCCGGCGCCGAAGGCGAAGAGCCGTCCACCGCGCTCGACGGTGTCGGCGAGCAGGGTCCCGGCCGCCTCGACGCTGTCCGCCTCCTCGTCGCGGACGCGGCGCAGCAGGTCGATCGCCGCGTCGAGGAACTGCCCGGCGGGCTTGCGGTCGCTCATGCGGGACCCCTTCGGTGTGCCTGTGTCGCGGATCACGGTGCGGTCTGGACCAGTGCGGTGTCAATACGGCGTGGCGCGGCCGCGCGGGCCCGGCTTCGCACCGCGAGGCACGGTTGTCGGTGGTATGCGTCAGAATTGAATCCAGGGCCAGCGCACGCGCCGGTGGCCGCGGCCTCCGGCAATCTCATCAAGGGGCACGTATGTCCGGACTGATCGACACCACGGAGATGTACCTCCGCACCATCCTGGAGCTGGAGGAGGAAGGTGTGGTCCCGATGCGCGCCCGGATCGCCGAGCGGCTCGATCAGAGCGGCCCGACGGTCAGTCAGACGGTGGCGCGGATGGAGCGCGACGGCCTGGTGTCCGTGGCGGCCGACCGGCATCTGGAGCTGACCGACGAGGGCCGGCGGCTGGCGACGCGCGTGATGCGCAAGCACCGGCTCGCCGAGTGCCTGCTCGTCGACGTGATCGGCCTGGAGTGGGAGCAGGTGCACGCCGAGGCGTGTCGCTGGGAGCACGTGATGAGCGAGGCCGTCGAGCGGCGCGTGCTGGAGCTGCTGCGCCACCCGACGGAGTCGCCGTACGGGAACCCGATCCCGGGCCTGGAGGAGCTGGGCGAGGCGGACGGCGCCGACCCGTTCCTGGACGAGGGCATGGTCTCGCTGGCCGACCTCGACCCGGGGGCGGAGGGCAAGACGGTCGTCGTGCGCCGTATCGGTGAGCCGATCCAGACGGACGCGCAGCTGATGTACACGCTGCGCCGGGCGGGTGTGCAGCCCGGTTCGGTGGTGAGCGTGACCGAGTCGGCGGGTGGCGTGCTGGTGGGCAGTGGTGGCGAGGCCGCCGAGCTGGAGTCGGACACCGCCTCCCACGTGTTCGTCGCCAAGCGCTGAGTCCGCCGGGGGCGGGGAGGTGCGCCGGCGCACGGATCCCGTCGTTTCGGGTTCCAGTGCGCCGAATCGCAGCGCCCGGACGCTTCGCGTGCAAGGCTGTGCCGTGAGGCATATGACGTAGGGGGCTCTTGGCCGCGCGTGACAGCGATGTCGCCCGGTCGGGGAGGGGGCGGGACGTGCCGGAGAGACGGAGAGGGCCCCGGCGCCATGTGGCGCCGGGGCCTGTCCTCCCCTGTGCTGACCCGGAGCCCCGAGCTCTCAGGGTCAATCCCCACGGACCGTTTTCCCCGAGCGGTCCGCCTCCCGTTGAAGATCTCCCCTGAGCAGCGGCGATCAATCCCCGCAGGGTGTCACTCGAATGAGGGGTGTTGCTGGGCGAGACGCCTCTTTCGAATAGGCATTCGATACTCTGCGGACAGGTACGGCAAGGCACGGCAGGCAGGACACGGTTCCGAGCGGAGCTTGGGGGTGCCAGGACCAATGGCGCGGCGCATCGACGTAACCGGCGCGGGCGGCGTACGCCTCGCGGCTTGGGAGTTCGGCGACCCTCCCAAGACCAACCGGACGCACGGCGCGGGTGACCAGCCCGGCGTGCTCTTACTGCACGGCCTGATGGGCCGCGCCTCGCACTGGGCCCCCACGGCCCGCTGGCTCTCCGCCCGCCATCGGGCCGTCGCCCTCGACCAGCGCGGTCACGGCCGCAGCGACAAGCCCCCGCACGGCTCCTACACCCGGGAGGCCTACGTCGACGACGTCGAGGCCGCCCTGGAGCAGCTCGGCCTCGGCCCGGCCGTCCTGATCGGCCACGCCATGGGCGCGCTGACCGGCTGGCAGCTCGCCGCCAAACGCCCCGACCTGGTCCGCGGTCTGATCATCTGCGACATGCGGGCCTCCGCCCTCGGCGCGGCCTCGCAGCACACCTGGACCGAGTGGTTCCGCGCCTGGCCGGTCCCCTTCGCCACGCTCGCCGACGTCCGCAAGTGGTTCGGCGAGGACGACCCGTGGGTGGAGCGGCCCAACCCGGCCCGCGGCGAGTTCTACGCCGAGGTGATGGCCGAATCCCCGGACGGCTGGCGCCCCGTCTTCGAACCGGAGCAGATGCTCAGGACCCGCGAGACCTGGGTCTACGACGCCCACTGGGAGGAGCTGGCGCAGGTGCGCTGCCCGACCCTGGTGGTGCGCGGCCTCGACGGCGAGCTGGGCCGCGCCGAGGCCCAGGAGATGGTCCGCGTGCTGCCCGGCGGCCAGTACGCGGAGGTCGCCGACGCCGGCCACCTCGTCCACTACGACCAGCCGGAGGCGTGGCGGGCGGCCATCGAGCCGTTCCTGGACACGCTCAGGTTGAGCTGACCTCCGCCCCGCGCGGGACCGTCACGCCTTGCTGACCGCCGTGAGGATCTCCGGCAGCCGCTCCGCCGTGCGCGGTGCCGCCAGCCGCAGCCCGAGCAGCGTCAGCGCGGCGCCGTACACCGCTCCCACCGGCAGCAGCAGCCAGGCCAGGTCCGCGGCGCCCTCGCTCACGTTCAGCCAGATGGCCAGCGCGATCACGGGCGCGCACAGCAGGGCCGCGCCCACCATGCCGCCGAAGATCGAGATCCAGGCCAGCCCGACCTGACCGGGGGCGACGTTCTTGTACCCCTCCTGCGGGATGGAGTACGGGAAGCGCGCCGAGGTCCACGCGCCGGTCGCCAGCATCGCGCCGAGCAGCGCGAAGGACAGCCCCAGCGTCTCGGGCAGGGCGGGCCAGTCGTCGAGCATCGCCGTGGTCAGGACGGTCACGAGGGTGGCGTACGGCAGGGTGATCAGCAGCAGCGCCAGCGCACGGGCCCGCAGCTCGACGTAGGCGTCCCGCGTCGACGAGATCGTCATCGCGACCATCCAGAAAGCGGACGTGTCCTGTCCGAATTGGTTGTACATCTGGATGCCGAGCATCCCCGCGGCGAAACAGGCGAAGTAGACCGAGCCGGTGCCCTGCCAGGCGTTGAACACCGGCACGATCAGGCCGATGGCCAGCGAGGTCACCCAGGCCGCCTTGGTCTTGGGGTCGCGCCACACGTAGCGCAGGGTGCGCTCCATCGTCGTACCGGTACGGCCCGCGGGCAGCAGCCGGGCGAGCCCCGACGAACCGCGCTCGCGCACCGGCCGGGTGTCGCTCTGGATCGTGGAGCCGTCCGGCGTGGTCATCAGCCGCGTCAGGTGGCGGGCCCACACCCACAGCAGCAGCACCAGGGCCGCCGCGGTCAGCGCGAGCTGGGCGAGAGCGGTGCCGTACGCGCCGTCGCTCGCCGCGTCCATCGCGCCGATCGCCGACGCGGGCGGCACCCAGCGCAGCACGTCGGCCGCCGGGTCGAGCTGTTCGAGACCGGAGGAACCCAGGCGCTGCGCGCCGAAGTTGACGAGCTGCGCGCCGACCGCGACGACCAGACCGCTCAGCACCGCAAGGTCGCGGCCCTTGCGGCTGGTCAGCAGCCGTACGTTGGCCGCGGCGACGGCGCGCGCCAGGGTCACGCACACCAGCAGCGCGAGCACCGCCGCCACGACGCCGACGGCGTACGCCGCCCCGCCGTGCGCGACCGCGGCCACGGATCCGGCGAACATGCACAGCGTGAACAGCGGCCCGATGCCCACCAGCGACGACGTGAGCAGGGCCCGGACCAGCGGTCGGGGTCGCAGCGGCAGCATCACCAGCCGGGTCGGGTCGAGCGTCTCGTCGCCGCCCGGGAAGAACAGCGGCATCACCGCCCAGCCGAGGCCCAGTACGGCCGCCAGCAGGACGACCAGCGACTCCACGTGCGCGTGCCCGCGCAGCGCGATCAGGCCGATCAGCTGGAGCACGGCGAAGAGCAGGACGGCGACGGCCGACGCGATGTACGCGGCCCGCCGCCCGCCGGACTGCCGCAGTCCGTTGCGCAGCAGGGAGAGTTTCAGCCGTACGAAGACGGCGGTGACGGAGGCGGGCGCGGCCGGCGCGGCGGACGTGCCGGACGTGACGAGCGGGGTCTGCGTGTTCATCGGGACCCGCCGCCCAGCCAGTCCAGGTCGGAACCGGCGTCCCGGCCCCCGGCGCCGACGAGTTCGAGGAACGCCTGCTGCAAGGAGGCCGCCTCGCCGCGGACCTCGGCGAGCGTGCCGGTGGCGCGGATGCGGCCGGCGGCCATGACGGCCACCCAGTCGCAGAGCGACTCCACCAGCTCCATCACGTGGGACGAGAAGACGACGGTGGCGCCGGAGGCGGTGTAGCGCTCCAGGACGCCCCGGATGGTCTGCGCGGAGACCGGGTCGACGCCCTCGAACGGCTCGTCCAGGAAGAGGACTTCCGGGTTGTGCAGCAGGGCGGCCGCGAGCCCGATCTTCTTGCGCATGCCGGTCGAGTAGTCGACGACCAGCTTGTGCTGGGCGCCGGTCAGGTCGAGCACGTCCAGCAACTGCGTGGCCCGCTTGTCGACCTCGTCACCGGGAAGCCCGCGCAACCGGCCGGAGTAGCCCAGCAGTTCGCGCCCCGACAGGCGTTCGAACAGCCGCAGCCCCTCGGGCAGCACCCCGATCCTGGCCTTGACCTCGACCGGATCGCGCCACACGTCGCGCCCGACCACCTCGACCGACCCCTGATCGGGCCGCAGCAGCCCGGTCACCATGGAGAGAGTGGTGGTCTTCCCGGCCCCGTTCGGCCCGACCAGCCCGATGAACTTGCCCGCCGGCAAATCCAGATCGATCCCACCCACGGCGACCTGCTGCCCGAACCGCTTCCAGAGCCCCCGCACCCGCACCGCACTGTCACTCACCACGACTCCCTCCGTCGACTTCGAACCCTACGGGGGGAGAGCGCCCCCGAAGGGGCGCGGGGAACTGCGCGATCAGCCACGTACCACCCGCAGCCGTTCACGAGACATCGACCCGGCAGACGAGAAGGCGCCCCTAACGTTCCCGCCCGCACGCATACGCAAGCGGCGACAGCAGCTCCTCCACATCCGGCAACCACCGATTCGCCGGCGTGGGCCGGCACGCCCACTGCACCGCCCCCCACGTCCCGACCCGCGTAGGCGGCGCCGCCACGTAGGCCCCCTCCCCGAGCACCGCCAGATCAAGGGCCCGGGGCGCCCACCCCAACCGCCGCACGAGGTCCGGCACCTTCACCCCCGCACCGGGAAGAACAAAGAACCGCATCCGGCGGTCCGGCGTCAGCGTGACCGGCCCCAGCGTCAGCTCCATCCGCTCCATCCGGGCCAGCGCCAGGAACCCCGCGGTCTCGGGCACGTCGACCGCGTCGAACGTCCGCCCCGTGGGCAGCAGGATCGACGCCATCGGCTGCTTCTGCCACATCCGGCGGGCCACGGTCGCGCTGCCCGTCGCCTGCGCCGCCCAGTCCTCGCGCGCCGGGTGCGCGCCCGGGGCGGCGCACGCCGGGTCCGCGCAGGAGCAGCGCTGCACCCCGTCGGCGGCTACCAGCCAGGTACCGGGAACCACGTCCCAGTGGCGCTCCTCGGCGTAGCGAACGGCGGTCTCCAGCAGCGATGTGCCGCGCTGCTGCGGGATCTGGGCGGCTTCGGTGGCCTGGATGGTCTCTTCCACGTGGAACACAACTCCCGTGCTCACCCCGGGTTACGGGGGTCGAGTGCGCGGGGGAGGGGCATCGATTCCGCATCCGGGGCGCACGGGCGCATACGTGGGGGCGCGCAGGAGGATTCGCCGCGGGAGCTGGGTAGCCACGTCTGGGGCCGGCACCGTCCGTTACCCCGGCAATCCTCGTAAGCATTGCAAGCTTCGCAAGTCTCGCATTGTCGGCACATCGACTGGGCATTGATCTTCACGGCCGGATCCGCTTCGTCCCACGATCCGCCGGGACAGCATCGAGACCGCAAGAGACCGCATGGGGGTTACGCCATGGCCGCAAGGCCTCTCGTCGCGCGGCAGCCGAACGAACGACTGCAGGCGCTCATTCAGGAAGCGGGCTGCTCGAACGCGGGCCTCGCCCGCCGGGTCAACGTGTGCGGGGTCGAGCACGGTCTCGACCTGCGGTACGACAAGACCTCGGTGGCCCGCTGGCTGCGCGGACAGCAACCGCGGGGCCGGGCACCGGCGATCATCGCCGAGGCGCTCGGCCGCAAGCTCGGCCGCACGGTCACGATCGACGAGATCGGCATGGCCAACGGCAAGAACCTCGCGTCCGGCGTCGGCCTCCAGTTCTCGCCGACGGTACTGGGAGCCATCGAGCAGGTCTGCGAGCTGTGGCGCAGCGACGTGGGGCGCCGGGACTTCCTGTCCGGTTCCTCCGTCGCCGCCTCCGCGCTCGTCGAACCCAGCCGGGACTGGCTGATTTCCGCCCCCGACTCGCAGGTGTCGCGCTCGGCCGGGCCGCGGGTGGGGCCGTCCGACGTGGCGGCCGTGCGGGCGATGACGCAGGCGCTGGTGGACCTGGACCACCAGTACGGCAGCGGACACGTCCGGCCGGTGCTCGTGCACTACCTGAACAGCGTGGTCTCGGGGCTGCTGGCGGGCTCCTACCGGGAGGCGGTCGGGCGCGAACTGTTCGCCACGGTCGCCCGGTTGACCGAGCTGGCCGGATACATGGCCGTCGACACCGGCCAACCGGGCCTCGCCCAGCGGTACTACATCCAGTCGCTGCGGCTCGCGCAGGCGGCCGGCGACCGCGGCTACGGCGGCTACGTGCTGGCCGCGTCCATGAGCCACCTGGCCGCGCAGCTCGGAAACCCGCGTGAGATCGCGCAGTTGGCGCGGGCGGCGCAGGAGGGCGCGCGGGGCCGGGTGACGCCCCGCGCGGAGTCGATGTTCCACGCCGCCGAGGCCCGCGGGCACGCGCTCCTGGGCGACGTACGGTCGGCCCACGAGGCGGCCGGACGGGCGGTCGGCGCGATGGAGGCGGCCGATCCGGCCTCCGGCGACGACCCGGTGTGGATCAGGCACTTCGACGAGGCGTACCTCGCCGACGAGTTGGCGCACTGTCACCGGGACCTCGGGCAGGCCGACGCGGCGGCGCGGTACGCGCGGCAGTCCCTGGACGGCCACCCGGAGTCGCGGGCGCGCAGGCGGGCCATCGGCCATGTGCTCTTGGCCACTGCGCAGGTGCAGCAGCGGGAGATCGAACAGGCCTGCAACACCGCGACGAAGGCCGTGGAGATCCTGGGGACCCTGCGCTCCAACCGGGGCGCCGAGTACCTGGAGGACTTCCAGGCCCGGTTGGAGCCCTACCGGGAGGAAGCCGTGGTCAGGGAGTTCGGAGCGCGTCTGGATCTGCAGGCCGCCGCGTGAACGGACGGGTCGCGGACGCGTGAACACGCGTGAAACCACGGCGTGGTGATCGCGAAGGAACGTGAACAGCGTGCCGCGGCCCGGTTTTGTTACTGCCGTCACAGGGAAAGAGTTGACGCCCCATGCGGCGTGGCAGTGGGCTCGGGGGACCCGGTAGCGTGAGCCGACGATTCCGAAGGTCCCCCATTCGTAGGAGTCCCGGTGACGCAGAGTGGACAGGGCGAGGAGCCCTCGGCGCGGCAAGCGCACGAAGGCATCGTGCTGCCCTCGGACGGTGGCGAGCCCTTGCTGCCCGGCATGACCGGCGGCTCCGTCGGCCCCTCGGCCGGCGGACCCGTGCCCGCCTCGGCGCCACCCGGCGGCCAGGCGTGGGACCGGCCCTGGGGCCCCGAGCAGCAGAGCCCGCACTCCGGCCAGGGCTGGTCCACCCCCGCCGACGCCCAGCCCTGGGGCACCCCGGAGCAGCAGGCCCCCCAGCCGCCCGCACAGCCCGGACCGGCGCAGCAGCAGACGCACGGAGCCCTGCCGCCCCCGACCGGCGCAGGACCCGGTCCGCTCCCCCCGGAGGGCGCGCAGCCCCCGGCGTACGGCACCCCGGCCGGCGGTGGGTCCTACGGCGACCAGGCCTACGGGACCCAGTCCTACGGCGACCAGTCCTACGGCGCGCAGCCGCCGTACGCGCAGCCGCAGCCCCACCAGCAGCCCGAACCGCAGCCGCGGCCCCACCAGGGCCAGGCGTTCCCGCCGCCGCCGGCCGCCGACGAGGGCGCGACCCAGTTCATGCCGCCGGTCGCCGCGTCCGCCGACGAGGGCGCCACGCAGTACATACCGCACATACCGCCCGCGGGTCCGGGGGCGCTGCCGCCGGAGAGACCCGCGCAGGCGCAGGCCGAGTCGACGCAGTTCCTCGGCCGCGCACCGCAGTACCCCGCGCAGCCCGCGGCCGGACACCAGCCCGCTCCCGCCGCCCACCCCGACGCCCAGGCCACGCAGTACATCGCGCCCGTGCCCGGCGGTCCCGCCGGCGCCCCCTACGGCGCCGCGCCCGGCGGTGACGAGGGCCGGCAGCCGCCCGCCGAGTTCGACAACCTCTTCCGCAGCGCCCCCGGCGCCGACGGCCCGGCCTCCGCCACGCAGCAGATGCCCCGCTTCGACGAGCCGCAGCCGCACCACGCGGCCGGCCAGTCGATGTACGCCCCCCAGGGCCCGGGCGGCGGCGGTGGCAGGCGGCGCGGGAACGACGACGGCGGCCGGAGCGGCGGTGGCCGCTCACGGCTGCCGCTCATCGCGGCCGTCGGCGTGGCCATCGCCGTCGTCGGGGTCGGCGCCGGAGCGATGATGGCCGGCGGGGGAGGCGACGACGAGAAGAGCGAGAACCAGCCGGTCTCCGCCACGGCCCCGGCCTCCGAGTCCGCGTCGGCCTCCGCCCCGGCATCCGCCGACCCGGTCCGGCAGCAGGCCGTGGAGCTGGACAAGCTGCTCGCCGAGAGCGGCACCGGCCGCACCACCGTGATCAAGGCCGTCGGCGACGTGAAGTCCTGCGACAACCTGCCCCAGGCGGCCAAGGACCTGCGCGAGGCCGCCAAGCAGCGCACCGGACTGGTCGAGAGCCTCGCCAAGCTGTCCGTGGACAAGCTGCCCCAGCACACCGAGCTGACCACCGCCCTCAACAAGGCGTGGCAGGCCTCGGCTTCGGCCGACAACCACTACGCGGCCTGGGCCGACCAGACGGCCGGCAAGAAGGGCTGCAAGAAGGGCACGGCCCGCACCACCAGCCACGCGCAGGCCGGAAACCGGGACAGCGGCACGGCGAGCAAGGAGAAGGCCACGGCCGCGGGGCTGTGGAACAAGATCGCGAAGCAGTACGGCCTGACGGAGCGCGGGCCCACCCAGCTGTGACCCGGCGGGCGGGCCGGGCCCCCGGCCCGCTCAGGCCACGTCGGCGTTCTGCAGGACGCGGGTGGTGTCCACGGCCCCTTGGCGGGCCGAGACCAGGCGGCCCTCCCGCACCACCTGGAGGGTGACCTCGGCGTTGACCAGGCGCGGGAAGCCGACGGAGGCCAGTTTGTCGGCGAAGGTCCACTGGAGGGGCGGCGTGAGCCCGCCCGTGCCGACCTTCAGCCCGCCGTCGAGGGCGCGCCGGACGGAGTCGGCGCTCACCTCGCCGTCGCCGAGCGACGCGACGATCTCGCTCAGCACGGTGTACGCGATCCAGGTGGTCTGCACCCCGGCGTCCGCGGCGTCGACGTCGTTGTCGCCGAACGCCTCCTCCTTGATCACCTTCTTCATCCCGCTCCAGGCGGGGTCGCTCACCGACGGGTACCAGCCGGTGACGTACGCCCCCTCGTAGGGCCCGGACGGCCCGCCGCTCGCGTTGATCGTGCTCTGGTCGACGCTGCCGAGCACGGTCGCGGTGCGTACCTCGGGATGGTCCTCGCGGGCCCGGCGGAAGGAGTCCATGAAGGTGCCGGTGCGGTCCCCGAGGACGGGCACCACGCATCCCGGGTCCGCGGAGCCGGTGGCCGTCCGCTCCAGCGCCCGCTGGGACTGGCCGCCGTACTCCGTGGCGTCCTCCGCCGCCCGCTGGTCCTGGGCCCGCTCGTGCCCGCCCGAGGTCAGGCCCGAGTCGAGCAGCACCGGCAGCTGGTCGCCTGCGATCGTGTCGGGGCGCACCAGCGTGACCGGCCCGCAGGGGCCGGCCAGCGCGCTGCCGAGGCCGGCCAGCAGCGCGGGCTGTCCTCCGTTGACCGGGTACGACAGCGGACTGGTGAACTCCGCGTTCGTGATGCCGTAGCCCCCGATGTACGGGATGCCGGCGCCCTCGAGGACCGGGAAGAACGAGTCGGCGTGCTGGCTGTAGGAGCCGACGACGGCGACCGCGTTCTCCTTGACGGCGCGGCGCGCGCACTTCGCGGCGGTCACGCCGTCGTTGTGGTCGTTGCAGGTGAGCACGTTGAGCTTGCGGCCGTCGAGGCCGCCCCGGTCGTTGATCCAGCGGGCGTAGGCCTGGGCGAGGGCGGGCATGCCGGGTTTGTTGGTCGCGCCGGTGTCCTGCGGCGCCCAGGTCATCACGGTGATCGGGTCGTCCCCGGAGCCCCCCGTGGCACCGGGGACGACCCCGCAGCCGGCGGCGAACGACGCGCACGCCACCAGCGCGCCCGCGGACAGGACGCCGGTGCGGGTGGCCCGGAAGCGGCGGCGGAGGCCGCCGGGGTGTGCGCTGCGGATGGGTCGCCTGCCGGTCATGTACCCGCACGATTCCCTCACGCGGCCAACCTGGAAGTGACCTGCGGTCAACGCGTGGTGACGCGGAGGTGAATTGCGGGGGCCGGTGGGGCGCCCGTGAAGAGGAACGTACGATCGATGACCGTGCAAGGTTCGGAGAAGTCTTCCCGTCGCGGCCGTCGCTCCTCCACCATGGGCGGCATGCCACTCAACGACATGCCGTGGTGGCGCTGGCGCAGTCAGGTGCGCTCCGCGCTGCACATGCTCTCCGCGCCCGCCTTCCAGCGGGACGTCTGGCTGGCCGGGACCGACGGCTACGGCGACGTCACCGACGCGGTGTACCGGCTGGTGGAGGACACCTGGCTGGACCACTGGTCCGCCGAGAAGTACGTCGGCACGGTCTTCCGCGACTCGCAGGAGGCGGCGCTGGTGGACACCGCCGTGCTGCGGGTCCTGCGGATCATGCACCAGGTGGGACCGGACGCGGCGGTCAACGCCTACCTCGACCACCCGGACTGGCCGGAGGCGGTACGGGCCGCTCGCGACGCGCACGTGCGGCTGGCCGCCAGTGACGGCGAGGACCCGGAGACCGAGCCGCGCTCGCTGGAGCTGCTGCAGATCATGACGCGGGCGGTCTGAGGCGGTCCGCCTGGCGGGACGGCGCTCGGTCCGGTGGGCCGGATATGGGACCCTGTCCTGCATGAACGAGCAGTCCTCCGCCGCCGTGCCCTCGGCCGCCGCACCGGCCGACCAGTACGTCCTCACCCTGTCCTGCCCCGACAAGCAGGGCATCGTGCACGCCGTGTCGAGCTACCTGTTCATGACCGGCTGCAACATCGAGGACAGCCAGCAGTTCGGCGACCACGACACGGGTCTGTTCTTCATGCGGGTCCACTTCTCGGCCGACGCCCCGGTGACCGTGGACAAGCTGCGCGCCAGCTTCACGGCGATCGGCGACGCCTTCCACATGGACTGGCAGATCAACCGGGCCGACGAGAAGATGCGCATCGTGCTCATGGTCAGCAGGTTCGGGCACTGCCTGAACGACCTGCTGTTCCGGGCCCGGATCGGGGCGCTGCCGGTGGAGATCGCGGCGGTGGTGTCCAATCACACCGATTTCGCGGAGCTGGTGGGGTCCTATGACATCCCCTTCCACCACATTCCCGTGACGAAGGACACCAAGGCGGAGGCCGAGGCCCGGGTTCTGGAGATCGTGCGCGAGGAGAACGTCGAACTCGTCGTGCTGGCCCGCTACATGCAGGTCCTCTCCGACGACCTGTGCAAGCAGCTCAGCGGCCGGATCATCAACATCCACCACTCCTTCCTGCCGAGCTTCAAGGGCGCGAAGCCGTACCACCAGGCGCACGCGCGGGGCGTGAAGCTGATCGGCGCGACCGCGCACTACGTGACGGCCGACCTCGACGAGGGGCCGATCATCGAGCAGGAGGTCGAGCGGGTCGGCCACGATGTCACGCCGGACCAGCTGGTCGCGGTGGGCCGGGACGTGGAGTGCCAGGCGCTGGCGCGGGCCGTGAAGTGGCACGCGGAGCGCAGGATTCTGCTGAACGGGCGCCGGACGGTCGTTTTCGCCTAACGGGGGGGCTGCCGCGTCGGCGGGTGCGGGTGTGTGGGTGGTTGCTCGCGCAGGTCCCCGCGCCCCTTGAGGTACGTGCGGTGTACGCCCCTTCAGGGGCGGGGGGAACCGCGCGACCTGCCACCGATCACCCGCACCCGCCGACGAACCCGCGACCCACCCCTACATCCTGCTCAGGCTCGCCGCGGCGAACAGCACGTCCCTGATCGCCTCCCGATCCCCCAACTGCCCGGCCGCCGCGTCCGCCGGAGGCACGTGGCCCGCCGCCAGCCGGCAGAACTCCACACCGTCCAGGGCGACATGAGCCACCTCGTGGTCGGCGGAGCCCACCGCGCCGGGGGAGTCGAGCGGGATGAGCCACTCACCGCCGCCTGAACCCTCGATCTCCAGCCGCAGGCTGCGCCCGGGCTCTCCCGCGGGGACCAGGTGCGGGCGGACGCCGGGCGTGGCCAGACCGGCCCGGCGCCGGGCGGCCAGCGCACCCGGAAGCATCCGGGCCGCGAGGTCGATCATGCGGTTGAGATGGCGCGCGGCGGGCGGCTCGTACGGATAGTCCACCGCCTCGGCGATGTCCTCCGCGTGGACCCAGCACTCGAACGCCCGGTCCAGCATCGCGTCCCGCAGGGGCAGTTCGAAGTCGCCGTACGAGACCGGCATCCCGCCCGCGTCCCCGGTGAACGACGCGGTCCGCACGATGCCGTGGCTCTGCTCCCGCCAGGGTGCCCGCACCAGGCGGGTGGGCGGGTAGTGCGAGGCCCGCCAGTACGCCTCGGTGCGGGCGGCCGGTACGCGGCTGGGCGCGGTGACGTCGCCCATCGGGTCGGCGAGGCCCAGGGCGACGGCGACCGTGCCGTCCACCGTCAGCAGGTGGGCGAGGACCCCGGCGACCGTGGTGCGGCGGCTCGCGGGGCCGTCGTCCTCGAACCAGCGCAGCCGGACCGGCGTGTGCCAGTCGGCGTCCCCGATGTCCTGGAGCAGCGCGTCCAGCCGTGCGGTCTCTGCGTCGTACGGGGTGGCCCACTCGGGCACCGGGATGCGCGGCGGGCGCCGCTCCAGGCAGCCGTCCAGGACGCGGGTGCGCAGGGCGGGGTCCAGGTCGAGACTCTCGGGGCGCTGGAGCAGCGTGACGGCCTCGCGCAGCCGCAGGGCCTCGTCGGCGCAGGCGGCGCAGTCCCCGATGTGCTCCTCGACGGCCGCCGCCTCCTCGGCCGAGCAGGCGGCCAGGGCCCAGGCCCCGAGCAGCGACGTCAGCACGTGATGCTCCAGCACGGCCGGCACCACGTCGGGCAGCGCCCGGCCACCGTCCTCGACGGAAACCCGGGGCAACGGTATCCGCGGCCCACCGCCGTCCCCCTCACCGGAGCCACCGGAGCCACCGGGCACCCCGGTCCCGCCGATTCCGGCAGCACCACCGGGGACGGCGGGGCCGCCGAGGTCGCCGGGGCCGCCGAGGTCGCCGGACATGCCCGCGGCGGTCTCCTCCTCGTTCTCGTCGTGGGCCGTCATGCCGCACCCCCGTATCCCGGCGGAGCCCCGGGCGGCTGTGGGGCGGTGGCCGCGTCGCGGGCGGTGGACAGGAGCTGGAGGCCCAGGCGCAGGCGGCGGCGGGCCTCGTCCTCCGTGACGCCGAGGTCGGCGGCGGTCTGGCGGTAGTCGCGGCGCTGGAAGTAGGCCAGCTCCAAGGCGGCGCGCAGCGGGGCCGGCATGGACTGGACGATGTAGTCGGCGCGGGCGGCGACCGAGGCGTGGCGCACCTTGAGCTCCAGCTCCTCGGCGGTGCCCGGGCCCCGCGGGCGAGGGCGGCCGTCTCGGTGGCCCGCAGCCGCTGGACGGCGAAGCGGTGGGTCAGCGTGGCGACCCAGGTGCGCAGCGGCCCCTGCCGGGGGTCGTAGGCGTCGGGGTGCTCCCAGACGTGGGCGAAGACGTCGCGTGTGATGCGGTCGGCCGCCCGCTCGTCGTCGAGCACGCGGTGGGCCAGACCGTGCACGAGCGAGGCGAACCGGTCGTACAGCTCGCCCAGGGCGGCGGCCTCGCCGCGGGCGAGTCGCTGCTGCATCTTGCGGTCCCAGCGCATCGGCACGTCCCTCTTCGCCATGCGGCCCTCCACCCCCTGTTCCCTCCGCCGTCCAGCCTGCGGCCGTTCTCTCCCCGAATGTAGTCGGCACGTCCGACAGCGCACGCCCCTTTGTGGCAACGTGCGCCCCCGGCCCGCCACGGGTGATAAGGGGTTCTACTACCCTCGACTGTGCGACCAGATTCGATCGGGAAAGATCGGATGAGATCGAACAGGATTGAAACAGTCGGAAACAAGCCTCTTCTGATCGGGCGCCGTTTCCGGGCAGGTGTTTGCGGGAACGGCCGCTGGGCAGGCGCGCCGCCAAGAAGCGAAGGCACGGCTTCCGTTTCGGGTGAATCCAGACGATCCGGCGAATGAAGGGCATGGTGGTGACGTTCAATGTGACCGGCGGCGAGCAGGGCCAGTGGGCCGTGCTCCAGGTGTCGGGCGAACTGGATCTGGTGACGTCACCGGTGCTGCGGCAGCGCGTGCACGACGAGGTCGCCGAGGGGCGGCACAGCCTTGTCCTGGACCTTTCCGAGGTCCTGTTCTGCGACTCCAGCGGGGTCGGGGTGCTCATCGCCTCCCGGCGGCTCATCCGCTCCTGCCAGGGCCGGCTGCGCCTGATACTGCCGGCCCAGGGAGCCGCCGACGGCTCCCACGTCAACCGCGTCCTGGGCGCGCTGGGAGTACGCCGGCTCTTCGACTGCCACCCCGACCTCGCCTCGGCGACCGGGGACGAGCCGCGGCCCCTCTCCGCGTAACCCCTGTCCGCGTAACCCCCCTGTTCGCGTAACCCCCTGTTCGCGTAACCCCTGTCCGCGTAAGTCGTGCCCGCGGCGGCGCCCGGCGTCGTACGCTCCGGGCGAGACGCACCCGACACCGACGTGAGGCGGCCGGAAGAACCATGGTCAACAGCGAGTACGAACGCAGGATCGCCGCGCGGTTCAGCATCTTCGACCAGGACGGCAACGGCCATATCGACCGTTCGGACTTCAGCGGGGCGGCCAAGGCGCTGCTCGCCGAGTTCGGCGTCGCGGCCCGGTCCGACAAGGGGCAGGCCCTCTACGGCGGCGCGGAGGCCCTCTGGCAGGGGCTCGCGGGCATCGCCGACCGGGACGGCGACCAGCGCATCACCCGCGAGGAATTCGTCACCGGGGCGGTCAAGCGCCTGCGGGACAAGCCGGAGCGGTTCGCCGAGATCGCCCGCCCCTTCCTGCACGCCGCGCTGTACGTCGCCGACGCGGACGGCGACGGATCCGCCACCGTCGCGGAGACCGCGCGCCTGCTCACCGCGCTGGGCGTGCCCGAGGACACCGCGCGCGAGGTCGCCGGCGGTCTCGACGCGGACGGCGACGACAAGGTGGGCGAGGCGGAGATCGTCCCGGCCTTCGCGCAGTACTTCACCGTGCCCGAGTAGGCACCCGAGTGGGCGGCGGATGTCGCGGATCGTGGCAGAGCGGTGTCACTGAGCGTTGATACCGGGTTGTGTCCACCGTGTCACCCGTCACGGACCGGAGTCGGTGCCACGCTCCGGTACCTTGTGTGGGATGCGAGTGGTCGTGAGCGCCAGCCGTGCCGGAGCAGCCCCAGGGGCGGCTCCGGAACCGGCGGTGCGTGCCTTGCCCCGCAGGGCGGAAAGGCCGTCGGCCGCCGCCTGTTCGACTCCCCGGAATGCGCGTCGCACAGTATGCCGCACGGGTACTCCTTCGCGCTGGAATATGCCCGAAGCGCTTGTTGGGGTGACTGTACGTCAACCATGCTGTCCCACAACGGAATCACGGTCCGTGATCCCGTCCCCGGCCGTTGATCTGGCCATGCTGATGATGGCTACGATCGTGGCCCACGTGAGGCGCGAGCCTTTGTGTCCGCCGGTTCGGATGGTGTGAGCGGTGCAGATGCTTCAAGTGCAGCTGGAGATCCGGCCCGACCCCTCGGAAGTGGGACGCGCCCGGCGGTGGGCGCGCTCACGGCTCGCCGGGTCGGCGATACGGGCCGACGAGTCACTCGCCGAGGCGCTGGTCCTGCTCGTCTCCGAGCTGGTCACCAACGCCGTGGTGCACACGGGCCGTTCGGCCGTGCTGCGGCTGGTGCTGCCGGAGGCCGCGCCCGGAGAGCCGGGGCAGCTGGGGGAGCCGGGCACACCCGAGGAGACCACCGTCCGACTCGAGGTGGACGACGCCAGCGACCTTGCCCCGGTGCCCCGTTGTGTGGACGACGAGGCGACGGGCGGCCGGGGCCTCGCCCTCGTCGACGGGCTCGCCGACCGCTGGGGCTGGAGCCGGGAGGGCACCGGCAAGCGCATCTGGTGCGAACTGGACCGCTGCGCCGAACGCGAGGAGACCGCCCCGGCGTGCGGGAGCGTTGGCGGCGCGGTGCCGTACGAGGGATACGCCTACGAGGTCGTTTAGCGGCCGGCGGTGACGCGGCAGTGCGCCGGGCGTGCTTCCGTGCGCGTCCCCGACGAACGTGGACGCAAGGGATGAAACAGCCCTGGCTGGTTGACGGATCGTGACCGCTTCCTCACGCTTGTGGACAACGATTCGCCGCGAGGGGACGACGAGGGCCCGGTGAGGGGCCCTCGACGAGTGTGGGTCGTGATTCGGCGGCGGTTCCCCCGGGGGCGACGGGAGCCGGGCGGGAGCGCCGGAGTCGGGTGGTGGCGCGCGATGCCGCGCTCGGGGCGACAGCGCCGCGCCGCCGGCCGGCACATCTCCGTACGCCCCTCACTTCGGCGCTCATTGTCCACAGGCTGTGGACAACTCTGCCCGGAAGGTCCTCCGGTACCCGGTCGGCGTGACCCCCAGTGCCGCCTGGAGGTGCTGCCGCATCGACTGGGCCGTGCCGAACCCCGAGTCCCGGGCCACCTGGTCGACGGAGAGGGCGGTGGACTCCAGCAGGTGCCGGGCCCGTTCCACCCGCTGCCGGGTGAGCCACTGGCCCGGACTGACGCCGACCTCCTCGCGGAACCGGCGCGTGAAGGTGCGTACCGACATCGACTCCTGGGCGGCCATGTCCCGCAACTGGATCGGCTCGCCCAGGCGGCCGAGCGCCCAGGCGCGGGCACCGGTCGTGGAGGACTGCTGCGGATCGGGCACCGGCCGCTCGATGTACTGCGCCTGCCCGCCGTCCCGGTGCGGCGGTACGACGGTGCGGCGGGCCACCTCGTTGGCGACCGCCGTGCCGTGGTCCCGGCGCACGATGTGCACGCACAGGTCGATGCCGGCCGCGACCCCGGCCGAGGTGAGCACGTCGCCGTCGTCGACGAACAGCACGTCGGCGTCCACTCTGATCTGCGGGAACAGCCGCTGGAAGTGCTCGGCGGAGGACCAGTGCGTGGTCGCCGGACGGCCGTCCAGGTATCCGGCGGCGGCCAGCACGAACCCGCCCGTGCAGATCGCCACGAGCCGGGTGCCGGGCCGGATCAGCGCCAGCGCGGCGGCCAGCTCCCCGGTCAGCACCCCGTCGTCGTAGACCGGGCCCAGTTCGTAGGAGGCGGGAACGACGACGGTGTCCGCGGTGGCCAGCGCCTCGGGGCCGTTCTCGACCAGGATCGCGAAGTCGGCGTCCGTCTCGACCGGGCCCGGCGGCCGGACCGAGCAGGTCACCACCTCGTACAGCGGGCGCTTCCGCTCGTCGCGGGCGAGGCCGAAGATGCGCTGCGCGATGCCCAGCTCGAAGGGGAGCAGGCCGTCCAGGGCCAGGACGACGACACGGTGCGGGCGGGGCGGGCTGTCGGGCGTCATGGCCCGATCCAAGCGAGCGCTGTCCTTCGGGCCACTCGTTCGGACGGTTCCGCTGCCCGAAGCTCAATGACGTGACCCAGACAACCGACGCCGCCGCAGCATCCGTACACCGGCCGAAGCCCGCCGGGCCGCGCCGCCGCCCGCGCATCCACCGTGCCTGGTGGGTCGCCGCGGTCACGTTCGTGACGATCATCGGTGCCGCCGCCTTCCGCTCCCTCCCCGGCATCCTCATCGACCCGCTGCACGAGGACTTCGCGTGGTGATACTTTGGGGAACTTGAAGGCGGGCCTTGCGTCTCTGCCAGTTTCCAACCGGTCGGGGTGGATTCGGCGGCAAGGCGTCCGTACGGGGCGGCCCCACAGGGGAGCGCCCCGATCCCTCACTCCGGTGTGGTCGAGTACCGCTCGATGCTCGCGCGGCCTGTCGATCGGTCGAGTAGGCGCAGCTCCCATGGGCCCGTGTTCACGTCGAAGTCCTTGCCGAAACCGACCCACTTGCCTGCCATGCGTCGGCCTGTCGGCTCGATCAGCAGCTGAATCGCACCGTGGTAGCGAGCGCCCTGGTAGTACCCGTCGGCTGCCGTCTGCTCGGTCCACGTACCGGTGACGACGTTCCGGTCCACGGTGAGATCCAGAGACAATGGGCTGTCCGGGTTGGTCGACGCTCCGGGCAGGCTCTGAGCTGTCAGCCGGTTACCGTGCTGGACGATCACGACGTGATGCTTGCAGTCGAACGTCTCGTCGCGGCTGGACGAGTAGAACTCGTACCGGGACAGCCAGATGCCCGCGTACTCGGTCTGCGGCTCTGGCTCCGGGCTTGTGGCGGCGTCAGCTGTGCCGACTTCCCCAGCTTCCATGTCGTGGCCTCCTGCCCCGTCTGAGTGGACGCGTGCCATCGGGATCGCGAACCCCAGCGACTCAGGGGAACGGCCGGTGAACCGCTTCAGTGCCCGCGCATACAGCGGGCGGCATGTCCTGGTCTCCCCGGACTCCCAGCGTTGCACGAGTCGCTTGGAGGCGTCGTTCGGCTCCCCCAGCTCCTCGCCTGCGCCGCGTAAGCCCCGGGCGAACTCGTCTTGGCTGAGGTTCATCGACTTGCGCACAGAAGTCAGCACGTCGTTGGGGATTCGCTCCCGCTCGGCCGGAGTCGTCATGATCCGAGGGTAGCCACGTCACGCCTCCAATGACACCGGTTTGACGCCCTCGGGGTGACACCGACATGACGCCCGAGGGGCGCCTTGAACGTCGCCGCAATGGTCATGATCGATCCGGAACATGGTCGTCATGTCCATCCGCATCAGCGCTTACACGGTGAGAGCCGACGGCACCCAGACCAAGCCACGAACCCTGTACGAGGGTGAGGGCGGGGAACCCCTCGCTACTGGCCTGATGCCGCCGTGCCTGTGCCCCAAGTGCGGGGGTGGGCGACATGACCGGAGCACCACGGACCCCCAATTGCGTGGAGGCAAGCCAGCATGAGCACGGCAGTAGTGACCCGCGACCCGAAGGCGTACGTCACCCCGGAGGTGTGGGAGCGGGAGGTGGCCCTCCTGCTCCGCAACCCGGAAAACACGCGCGAACTGGCCGATGCCAAGTTCGGACAGGCCATCGCCTACCTGGTCACGTGCGGCGAGAACCCGGACCTTCTCATGGGTCCGTCTGAGCAGGTGGACGAGGCGTGGCACTCGTTCATGCTCGACTCGATCCCGTACCACCACTTCACCAGCCGGCACTTCGGCCGGTACATCCACCACGTTCCGGAGCTTCCGGGGGCGGCGGCCGGTGTCCAGTGCGTCAGCGACGACAAGGCGACGCTGGACGGCCACGACCTCAAGACCGGCGGCCCGCTCGTCCTGGAGCAGACGATCAAGGCCATCAAGGCGGCCGGGTTCGAGATCGACTCCGACCTGTGGGGCATGGAGGACGCGGCCGACTGCAACCAGTGCCACGCAGGGTGCCACGACTCGCCCAAGTAGTAGTGAGCAGCATGTGAGTTGGGGCCTGTCCCCGTACGTTGGGGGTGGGCCCCTCATGCTGGAAAGGATCACTGCATGTCATTGGCTGAGTCCTGGGACAGGTACGCGGTCGGGAGCAAGCCACGCAGGACCGTGAACGCCAAGGGTGATACGACCTGGCTGAACTGGACTCAGTACGCCGATCACGGGCCGAACGAGAGCGTTCTGGGCCCCGTGGCCGGACGCCGGGTGCTGGAACTCGGCTCGGGGAGCGGTAGTAACCTCGCGCATCTCGTGACGCTTGGCGCGACAGGTCGAGGGGTGGACATCGCCCCCGCCCGCGAGACGGTCGCGCGGGAGTGCTGGGGCCATCTGCCGGGCCTTGAGTTCTGTACGGCGGAGGCGACTGCGTTCCTGAACGAGACGGACGAGACATTCGATGTCGTGCTCTCGATCTTCGGTGCCGTGTGGTTCGTCGATCCGGACACCCTGCTCCCGCTGATCCGCTTGCGCATGGCGCCGGGCGGCATCCTGGCCTTCTCGCATTTGCCTCCGGGCAGCCAGGGGCCGAAGCCCGGCAAAGCCGGACTGCGGCACGATCGCACCCCGGATGAGTGGGGGCGCATCCTGACGGGGCACGGCTTCTCTGACGTGCGCGTGTCTCTGATCGACCCGCCAGAGGGCAAGGCTGTGGGCACGATGCTTGTCCGTGCCTTGGCGACCTGACCGCGCGGCTGTGCGCCTGTCTCAGGACACCCCGGCCTTCTGGCAGACGGAGCGAACCGTCATGGCGCTCCACTTCGCGGCTCTGCGCGGGGGCAGGCCCTCAGTGTCGAGCTGCGTGCCGATGGCCCGGTAGCTCATCCCCTCCGCCCTCAGTTCGAGTATGCGGGCCTGTGCCGCCTGCTCCGTGGGGTTGGGTGCAGCGTCGCGCTCTCGCCCCTCTCCGTCCCCGTGGAAGCCGTAGGCGTACGCACCGACAGCCTTTCGTCCGGATGCTGCCTTGGCCGCACGCCCGTCCCGGAGACGCTTGACCACCATGCGCCGATCGAGTTCGGCGAACACGCCGATGACCTGCCGCATGGCCGTGCGCATCGGGTCGTCAGGGTCGTCCTGGTGGACCTCCCCACCATCGGCGGTGAAGACCTTCCCTCCGTCACGCCAGACCACGGCAAGAGTGGCTTCCTGCACCGTGAGCGCACGGGCCAACCGGTCGAGCCGAGGTATCAGCAACCCCTCTGCCGCGCCCTCCCTGATGAGCAGCAGAGCTTCCGACAGGCCCTGACGGTCAAGCGCTTCGGTCGCACCAGACACGCCCTCGTCGCGTGATACGTGAACGATGCGGTGACCGTGGGTCTTGGCCCACACCTTGACGGCCTTCTCCTGCACGTCCAGGCCGAAGCCGTCCGAGACCCACCGGCGTCCTCACCGCCGCCTCCGCCTCCGGACAGCTGATCTTCCTGCCGCTGCTGTCCTGGATCGTCGAGACGTACGACTGGCGCCCGGCGGCCGTCACCGTCGCCCTCGCCGCGCTCGCCGTCATCCCCTTCGTCTGGCTCCTCCTGCATGACCACCCGGCCGACGTGGGCCAGAAGCCGTACGGAGCCGAGGAGTTCGTCGAGAAGCCCGCGCCCGTCCCCGGCGCCGCCCGCCGTGCGCTCACGGTGCTGTTCTCCGCCGTCCGCACCGGCCCCTTCTGGCTCCTCGCCGGGACCTTCGCGATCTGCGGCGCCTCCACCAACGGCCTGATCCAGACCCACTTCGTGCCCGCCGCGCACGACCACCGCATGCCGCTGACGGCCGCCGCCTCGCTGCTCGCGGTCATCGGGGTGTTCGACGTGGCCGGCACGATCGCCTCCGGCTGGTTCACCGACCGCTTCGAGCCGCGCCGCCTGCTGGCCGTGTACTACGCCCTGCGCGGCGTCTCCCTCCTCTTCCTCCCGATCCTGCTGGCGCCGACCGTGCACCCCCCGATGATCTTCTTCATCGTCTTCTACGGCCTCGACTGGGTCGCCACCGTCCCGCCCACCCTCGCCCTGTGCCGCGAGCACTACGGCGAGGACAGCGCGATCGTCTTCGGCTGGGTGCTCGCCTCCCACCAGGTGGGCGCCGCCCTCGTCGCCTTCCTCGGCGGCGTGGCCCGCGACACCTTCGGCTCCTACGACGTGGTCTGGTACGCCTCGGGTGCGCTGTGCGCGGCGGCGGCCCTGATGGCCCTGGTGATCCGCCGCCGGCCGACTGCGGTGGCCGCGGGGGTCTGAGCGGGTCGTAGGGTGCGGGGATGGGGTGGGGGAGAACGGGGTTGGTCGGCGAACGCCGGCCCGCCCGGCCGAACGATGAGTGGAACCGGGCGATCGCGCTGTGCGCGGGGCAGGTGCCACTGGTGTGGCTGGCGTGGTGGTTCGCCATGCAGGCGGGCCGGGACGACTACGACTACGGGGGCGGCGGCTACCTCGGCATCTGCTGCGTTCCGCTGATCCTGCCGTTCGTCGGCCTCCTCCACGCAGCCGTGCAGATCGCACCCGCCGCGGCCCTGGCCCGCCTGCTGCCTCGCACCTCTCCTGGCCCCGAGTGGGCCTGGCACCTGGCCGGGTCCGTACTGATCGGCGCGGGCTGGTCGGCGCTGGGGCTCGTGCTGTGGGGGTGGCCGGTCACCGACACCCTCCCGTGGTTCGTCGGGGTCGGTGTCCTGCCGGTGCTGGTCCTCCACGCCCTGCGCGGACGATCGTGGGGAGGAGGGGGCGTCTGGCTCCGCTCCGCGGGCACGAGCTTCGTCCTCTTCGTGGTGTGCGGCGTGGCGGCCGCCTCCTTGGCCGAGGACTACGAACCCCCTCAGCTGTCCGCCGCGCGGCTCGCCGGGGAGTGGCGGGGCGAGGACGGGGGCGTGTTGCGGCTGGCGCCGGGCGGCCGGGCCGAGTTGACCCGCGTACCGGCCCACGACGACGTCGACGAGGAGGGGGACTTCTCCCTGTGCGACGGGACCGGCACGTGGACTTTCGAACAGGACAGCCGGTTGCCGGGCAGCCATCGCGACGGCGTCCTCGTGCGCCTCGACGGCGAGTGCGGCCAGGAGACGCACTGGACGATCGGCGGCACCGAGCGGAATCCAGAGCTGTTCGTGCTGTTCGGCGATCCGGACGCCGGTGAGCTGCGCATCCTCACCAGGGACTAGCCGGGCAGCCGGGACACCCGGCCCGCCTCGCGCTTCGTCACCGCCCTGGCGATCCGCTCCGCGTCGAGCGCCAGTTCGCGGAGCATGCCGCTGATGGGGTTGGTGAAGCCGGTGAAGTAGAGGCCGGGGGCGTCGGGTGGGGTGGTGGCGCCGCGCGCGAGCGGTCTGCCGCGGTCGTCGAGGACGTCGAGGTGGCCGACCAGGCCCTCCAGGCCCCGCCGGTACCCCGTGGCCGCGATCACCGCGTCCGGGGCGAGGCGGGTGCCGTCGGCCAGGAGGATCTTGCCGTCCTCGAAGCCGTCCACCGCGGCGACGACCTCCACCCGGCCGCCGCGCACCGCGTCGATCAGGCCCACGTCCTGCACCGGGATGGCACCCTCGGTCACCCGGCTGTAGAGCCCGGTGCCGGGCCTCGGCAGCCCCTGCGCCGACAGGTCGGGCACGCTGATCCGGGCCAGCGGCCGGGCCAGCCGGTCCACCAGCGCGACCGGCAGCCGTCGGCACAGGATGCCGGTGTACTGGGCCGCCCACCCGGCGGTCGAGCGGCGGACGATGTGCGGCGCCGTGCGCACGGCGAGCCGGACCCGGGCGGCGCCGCCCTCCGCCAGGTCCACGGCGATCTCGGCACCGGTGTTGCCGACCCCGACGACCAGGACGTCCCGGCCCGCGTACGGGGCCGCGTCGCGGTACTCGGCGGCGTGCCGGAACTCGCCGGTGTACGTGTCCCGGCCTGGCCAGTCCGGCACCCGCGGGGTGTGGTTGAACCCGGTGGCGACCACGACCGCGGCCCCGGTCAGCTCGCGTCCCCCGGAGGCGTGCAGCAGCCAGCCGCCGCCGGACGCCCGCTCGACGCGGAAGACCTCCACGCCGGTGACGATCTCCAGCTGGTGGTACTCGACGTACTTCTCCAGATACCGCACCACGTCGTCCCGGGACACCCACCGCCCGAACCGGCGCGGCATCGCGAGGCCGGGCAGCGCGGACAGCCGGCGGGTGGTGTGCAGCCGCAGCCGGTCGTAGTGGCGCCGCCACGAGTCGCCGACGTGTTCGGCGCGCTCCAGGACCACCGCCCGCAGGCCGCGGGCGCGCAGCGCCTGGGCGACGGCGAGGCCGCCGGGACCCGCGCCGATGACGTACACGGGGCGGTCCGCGGGGTGTGCGGGCTGCGGTTCAGCGGACGCTGTGGAGTCGGCCATGCGGCGAGCGTAATCGCGCTCCGGGTTGATGGGTCTCGGTCAAGACCGGAATCGGTTGCGGATCGGTCACGACCGGCGCGGGTCCGCTTCAATGGCCGGATGGCCCACACACGTACGCACGCCCTCGACCCCTCCCCGGCCGAACCCCGCGGACACGGACTGCGCCTGCGCTCCTGGGACCCGGACTCCGACGCCGACGCGGAGGCATGGCTCCGCGGCTGCCTGGACCCCGAGTTCCAGCGCTGGAACACCCCGCTCAAGCTGTGGACCGACCTCGCGGGGGCCCGCGAGTCGCTGCGCGCCCGGGCCCGGGACGAGGCCGCCGGCAGATCCGTGTCCTTCCGCGTCACGGACGCGGAGAGCGGGACGACGCTGGGGCACGTGGGCGTCAACGAGATCAGCCGCCCGATGAAGGTGGCCCGGGTCGGCTACTGGGTGCTCCCCGAGGCCCGCGGCCGGGGCGTCGCCGTCCGCTCCCTGCTGCTCGCCTCGCGCTGGGCCTTCGACGAACTCGGCCTGCACCGCCTGGAACTGGGCCACGCGGTGGGCCACGACGCCTCCTGCCGCGTCGCGGAGAAGGGCGGCTACCCCGGCGAGGGCACGCTGCGCGAGGCCATGTTCGAGACCGGCCGCCACGACCGCTTCCGCGACGTACACCTCCACGCCCGTATCGCCACGGACGCGGAACCGCCGGCACCGGCGTCACGCTGACGGACTTCGGACGCGACGTACCGCGCGCCCCGTGGGGCCGGTGCCCGGGGCGTCCTGCGCCCGTGGCGGCCCGGCGTCCCGTGCCCACGGCCGGGCGCCCCGCCGCTCACGGCCACAGCAGCCGCTGATGCCAGCCGGCCTCGTTCTCCGTCCGCAGGTAGGCGAGGCGTACGTGGCGTCTGTGGGGCTCGCCCTGGAAGAACTCCACCTCGTGCGGGCGAAGGCGGTACAGGGTCCAGGTCGGGGCGGGTGCCGTCGGTTCGCGGGCGGCGCGCTGCCAGGCCGCCTCCGAGGCGCGGGTCAGTTCGTCCGGCGAGTCCAGCTCCGCGCTCTGCCTGCCGGTGAGGGCCGCGGCCAGCGCGCCCGTCGACCGCGCGTGCAGGTCGGCCATCGCCTCCTCGGCCGGAGCCGCGGCGACCGGGCCGCGCACCCGCACCTGGCGGCCCAGCACCGGCCAGTAGAAGGCGAGCGCGGCGTACGGGCGCCCGGTCAGCTGGCGACCCTTGCGGCTGTCGGCGTGCGTGGCGAAGGACCAGCCGCCCGCGTCCGCGCCGTGCAGCATCACGATGCGTACGTCGGGCAGCCCGTCGGCGTCGGCCGTCGCCAGCGACACGGTGTGCGGTTCGGTCTGGCCGGCGGCCACCGCCTCCGCGAACCAGCGCGTGAACAGGTCCACCGGGTCGCCGGGGGCGCCGGACGGGTCGAAGGGCGGCAGCTCGGTGACCGCGGGGTCCCACACCCGCAGCGACCGCAGCAGCTCGTGGACGCTCTTCACACCGAGCCGAGGTCGGAGGAGACCCAGCGCTCGGGCCGCATCCGCACGACGACCTGCTCGCCGTGGTTCGCCGTGGCGAAGGCGACGTACCCGTCGACCTTCTCGGCGGGGAGGTAGCGGGCGGAGATCTCCCGCAGGTTCTCCTCGGTGGCGGGGACCGTGTCCACCACCGGCCCCTCCACGGACACGTAGCGAATGGTGGGCTCCACCCGGTCGACCATCAGCGAGAACCGGCCCGCGGCGCGGATCCGCTGGTTCTTGCGGCTGTCGAGGCCGGTCATGATCCACACGTCGCCGCCGGGTTCGTACTGGTACCAGATCGGCACGGTCAGCGGAGCGCGGCCGGCTTCCGCGTCGACCGCGAGCGCGGCGATGTGCGGTTCGGCCAGGAACTTCTCACGCTCTTCGCGGGTCAGGGCCATCGTGGTCTCCTCCAGCGGTTACGGGCGTCGGCGTTGAGCACAACACCGGCCGGGTGCGGGGCTGTTCCCCGATCCGGGCCGTCGCGGGGCCGAACTTCGAGGCGTCGTTCGTCGTGTCGGTGCGGCCGGGGGCGGAGGGCGCCTGGCGCGGGACACGGTCGCCGAGTTCGGGCGGGCGGGCGGGCCGTCGGCGGGCGGGGCTTTGAGGTGGTGCCGGAGGTGCGGCGAAATGGTGGAGCGATAGAGCGATAGAGCAGTGGAGCGATAGAGCGGTGGAGCTGACGGGCTTGGTACCGGCGTACTGCCCGGAGTGCTGCTTCGTGCTACTTCGTGGGCTTCTTGCCGGTGACGCCCAGGTACATCAACAGGGCCAGATTCGGCTTGAGTTCCGCCTGCTTGACGCCCCAGGAGGAGAAACCCTTCTGGTGGGAGGCGACGGCCGCGAGCATCACGACCAGGGAACCCGCGATCGCGGCGGGGTTCACGTCCTTGTCGACCTTGCCCTTGGCCTGGAGGTCGGCGACGGAGTCCGCCAGGGAGGAGTTCACCGAGTTGAGGATCTTCATGCGGATCTTGGAGAAACGTTTGTCCCCCTCGGCCGCTCCGAGATCGATCACGCGGAGAATCGCGTCGTTCTTCCGCCAGAACTCCATGAATCCGTCGACGAGTTCCTGTGCCGTGTGCCAGCCGGCCTTGCCGACCCACGAACGGCCCGCCGTAAGACCGGCCAGCGACGCGCTCTCGGCGGCCATGGTCTCGGCGATCTCCAGCACGGCGCCCTCGACGTCCGGGAAGTACTGGTAGAAGGTCGCGGGCGAGGTGCCGGCCTTGCGGGCGACATCGATGACTTTGACATCGCGATAGGGGGAGGAGCTGAGCATTTCGCTGAGGCAGTCGAGCAGTTTCTGCCGGGTCGCCTGCCCACGTCGACCGGCCACGCGGCCGTCGACGGTACGCACTTGTCCTGTCATGCCGTCAGCTTACCGACGGGCGATCCGAGCGCGATTCGGCCGACTGCAAATGGGGTGCGAGGGCCCGAGAGGCCCTTTGAGCCCAGAGATGCTGGTGCGCCGGTCTGCGCGGCGGGGGCGACGCGGCTACTTTGACGGCATGGCTGAAAACGGGGCATCCGAGAAGAGGGCGACAGCCCGTCCGTCCGACCGCCCGGAGGGCACCCCCTGCTGGGTGGAGGCCCAGCTCTCCGACGTCGAGGCGGGCAGACGCTTCTACGGCGAGCTGTTCGGCTGGACCTTCGAGGAGACGACGGAGTCACTGCGGGCGTCCCTGGACGGTGAGCCGGTCGCCGGTCTGGTCCGCAAGACGGACGGCCGGATGCCCACCGTGTGGACCGTGTACTTCCACACCCCGGACGCCCGCGCGCTCGCCGGGCGGATCCGGGCGGGCGGCGGGCAGGTCGTCATCCCGCCCCACGAGGTCGGCGACCTGGGCACCAGCGCCCTCGCCGCCGATCCCGAGGGTGCCGTCTTCGCGCTCTGGGAGCCGGACGGTCACCCCGGCTTCGGGCGCCGGCACGAGCCCGGCACCTTCGCCTGGGCCGAGCTGTACGCCCGCGACACCGACGCCGCGAACGCCTTCTACGGCGACCTGTTCCGCGACGCCCTCTTCGGCCCGGACGCCGACCCCGACTTCGGCCGCGCCCCGGTCTCCGGCGTCTTCCCCGCCGAGATGCCGCCGCACTTCCTCGTCCACTTCCTGGTCCGGGACGTCGAGGCCGCCCTCGGGACGGTGGCCCGGCTCGGCGGCCGGGTGCGGGTCCCGCCCTTCGAGACGTCGTACGGGAGGGCGGCGGTGGTCTCGGACGGCCAGGGGGCGTCGTTCGCGCTGCTCCAGCGCTGAACCGGGGCCGGGCAGCGGAGCCCAGGCGCCCGGGATGTGGTGAGACACCCCGATTGTCCCCAGGTTCGCCACCAGCGCCTCGGACAGGAAGAATCGGGGTGCGTGGCGCCACGCAGGTGCGGTGGTGAGACGCTGCACTTCGGTCGCGTACATAAGTGGGTGGCGCGGCCCGTACGGGGAGGTGGGCAGGCAAGTGGTGGATCAGCTGATGCAGCACGATCCGCGGCGGATCGGGCCGTTCGAGGTGCTGGGCCGGCTCGGGGCCGGCGGCATGGGGCTGGTCTTCCTCGCGCGCTCGGCGTCCGGGCGGCGCGTGGCGATCAAGACGGTGCGCACGGAACTGGCGGAGGACCAGCTCTTCCGCGTCCGCTTCACGCGCGAGGTCGAGGCGGCCCGCGCGGTCTCCGGCTTCTACACGGCGGCCGTGGTCGACGCCGACCCGCGCGCCGCGGTGCCGTGGCTGGCCACCGCGTACGTCCCCGCGCCCTCCCTCGAGGAGATAGTGAACGAGTGCGGGCCGCTCCCGGCCCAGGCGGTGCGCTGGCTGGCGGCGGGCGTCGCGGAGGCGCTCCAGTCCATCCACGGCGCGGGCCTGGTCCACCGCGACCTCAAGCCCTCCAACGTCCTCGTCGTCGAGGACGGCCCCCGCGTGATCGACTTCGGCATCGCGTCCGGCGTCTCGAACACCCGTCTGACCATGACGAACGTCGCCGTCGGCACCCCCGCCTACATGTCCCCGGAGCAGGCGAAGGACTCCCGCAGCGTCACCGGCGCCAGCGACGTGTTCTCGCTGGGCTCGATGCTGGTCTTCGCCGCCACCGGGCACCCGCCCTTCCACGGGGCCAACCCGGTCGAGACCGTCTTCATGCTGCTGCGCGAGGGCCCCGACCTCGAAGGACTCCCGGACGAGCTGCGTCCGCTCATCGAGTCCTGCATGCAGATGGAGGCCACCGGCCGCCCCAACCCCGCCGACCTCCAGGCCCAGCTCGCCCCGCACCTCTTCGGCTCCGGCTCCGACGACAGCGGTACGGCGTCGGCGTGGCTGCCCGAGCGTGCGGTCAGCCTGATCGAGGGCCGCCGGGGTGGCCGCCCCCCGGTCAGGCCCGCCCCCTCCGGCGGACGCGGCCCGGGCCCGTCCGGCGCCCGCCCGGCCGTTCCGGCGCCCCAGCTGCCGCCGCCGCCCGCGCACGACCCCGTCGTACCGGCGCCGCCCACGCGCGGACCGTCCGTCCCCGCGCCCGTCGGCGCACCCGACGCCGGACCGGTCCGGCTGGCCGGCGGGTCGGTGCCCATCGGCCCCGGCCCGCGCGTCGCCGACATGCGCGCCGCCGCCGTCGCGGCACCCCCGCCGGAGTCCGCCCTCACCGCCTCCTGGTCCCGCGTGCGCCCCGGCGTCAACGGTGCCGACCCCGCGCTGCCGGCCGCCCCGCCCGTGCCCGCCGCCGCCGCGCCGCCCGAGGCGTCACCGGCCGGCTGGCGCCCCTGGCGCTTCCGCATGTCCAACGACGTCTGGGGCACCCCCCGCGTCGCCGAGGACCTCGTCTACGTCACCTCCTTCGAGGTGCACGCCCTGGGCGTGGCCACCGGACGCCGCCGCTTCAAGACCCGGGACGTCGCCTGGTCGATGGCGGTCGCGGACGGCCGTATCCACGCCTCCGACGGCCCGACCCTGTTCGCCCTCGACGCCCGCGAGGGCGGCGACCTCTGGCGCGTCCAGACCGACGCCTGGGTGTACTCCCTCCAGGCCGACCGCGGCACCGTCGTCACCGCCACCCGCGGCGGCGGCGTCCAGGGGTGGGAGGCCTCCGGCGGCCAGAAACTCTGGGAGATCACCGGCGCCCAGACCGACTTCGAGTCCCCGGAGGCCGGCGCCGCCCTCCACGACGGCACGGTGTACGTCTGGCAGGACGCCCGGCTGCGCGCCCTGGACGCGCGCACCGGCGAGGAGAGATGGTCGTACCCCATCGGCGACGCGGCCTCCTGCGGCGGCGTCCCCGTCCGTGTCACCCAGGCACCCGACGGATACGTCTACGTCGCGGCCGGCACCCGGGTCCTCGCCCTGGAGGTCGCCTCCGGCCACGTCCGCTGGCACTTCGAGGCCCCCGCGGTCTTCCTCGCCCCGCCCGCCTTCGTCCCCGGCCCCGCGGTGACCGGCGGCGGCGTCTACCTCGCCGACTACCTCGGCACGGTGTACGCCCTCGACGCCACCGACGGCCGCGACCGCTGGCGCATCGCGACGGAGGCCCGCTCCTCCACCGACCCGGTCCTGGTCGCGGCGGGCCACGTCCACGTGGGCAGCGGCAAGGGCCTCTACACCCTGGACGCGGTCACCGGCACCCCCAAGTGGCGCTTCCAGGCGGGCGGCGACATCGTGGGCGCCCCCGCGGTCGCCGAGGGCCGCATCCACTTCGGCTCCACGGACCACCTGCTGTACACCCTGAAGGCCGACGACGGCCGCCTGCGCTGGAAGCTGGCGACCGGCGGCGAGATCACCGGCTCCCCGGTCGTCCGCGACGGCATCGTCTACGCGTGCAGCAAGGACCGCTGCGTGTACGCCCTCGACGCGGAGAAGGGGACGGGGACGGCCCGGACCACCTGATCCGAGGCGCGCTCAGGCCGGCTTGCGCCAGACGGAGATGTGCTTGTCGGAGTCCTGGACGAACGGCGAGCCGTCCCAGTCCGCGACCCGGCGCTCCAGTTCGAGCCCCGCGATCCGGGCCATCAGGTCCAGCTCGGCCGGCCAGGCGTACCGGTGCCGGGAGTTGTCGCGGCGGTACTGGCCGGTGTTCTCGTCGCGGGTGAAGTGGTTCGAGACGAGGATCTGCTCGACCAGGTCGAAGGTGTCGAAACCGAGGTGCCGGTCGGACACGTCGAACGGCACCGCGATCTGACCGGGCGGCAGGCGCCGCAGCGGCGGCACGCCCAGCTCGATGACGAACCGGCCGCCGGGGCGCAGATGGCGTGCGGCGTTGCGGAAGCACTCGACCTGCTCGTCCTGGGTGAGCAGGTTCGTGATCGTGTTGTAGACGAGGTAGACCAGGGCGAATTCGCCGGGGACGACGGTCTTCGCCATGTCCCCGATGGTCACCGGGAGGGTGTCCTCGTCGGTCTTCCGCCGCAGCATCGCGGCCATGTGCTCGGAGAGTTCGATGCCCGCCACCGGTACGCCGCGTTCCCTGAGCGGGACGCCCACGCGGCCCGTTCCGATGGCGAATTCGAGGGCCCGGCCGTCTCCGGCGAGCCCGGCGAGGAAGTCGAGAGTCGGTCCGAGGACGGCGGCCGAGGAGTTCTCGGCCTCCTCGGCGTCGTAGCGGTCGGCGGTCGCGCGGCTCCACAGCTCACTGCTCGTCACGGGCGACCACTCTGCCGGGTCGCGACGCGCGCTGTCGACGCATTTGAACGACCACGGCCGCGGCGGCTCCCCTCCGCGCCGCCGCGGCCGATTCCCCCGTGCGGGAAGAAGGTCTACTTGCCGTCCCGGTCCAGGGCGGGCGGGGTGGGCATGTTGTTGTCCATCGTCTGGATGGCGTCCTTGGCCGGCGGGACAGGCATGTTGTTGTCCTGCGTGGTGACGGTCTCGTCCGAGGCCGGCGGCGCGGGCATGTTGTTGTCCTGCGGAGTGGCGACCGCTTCTTCCTTCTTGTCGCTCATGTGCTTGCTCCTCCGTGAAGTTGAACGAGTGAGGAAAGCCCGTCCGGTAGCTCCCCCGAGGGCCACCGGACGGGCGTTCGGAGCCGCACACTAACCCGTCGGCTCGCTGGTCACCCGTCTGCCCCCCGACGCGACGGCGTGACAGGAACGAGCGTGACGGAGGGCGATAAACGAATGCTGAACGGCCCTGTCAGCCGGCTCAGGCCGCCGTCGCGGGCTTCAGCAGGGCTCGTACGGCGTCCGCCTCCGGGGAGCCGTTGGCCTCGTAGAGGTTGAGCGCCTCGCGCCAGCACGCCTGTCCCCGGTCCACCTCGCCGAGGCCGCTCAGGGAATGCCCGAGGAGTTTCAGCACGTTGCCGCGCATCTGGTCACCGCCGATGCAGCCAAGGGCCAGGGCCTGTTCGGCGTGCTGTGCGGCCGGACCGGGACGGTGGGCCGTCAGGTGGGTCTCGGCGATCCTGAAGTGGGTGGTGCCCGCCCACAGCCGCTGCCTGTGGTCCACGAAGATGGTCAGGGCCTGCGAGAACTGCGCGAGAGCGTCGATGTGACGGCCGGCTGTCACGTAGGCGACGCCGAGGGCGTAGTGCCCGTTGGCCAGGCGCATGGTGCTGCCGACCTGGACGTGCACGGCAAGGCCGTTCTGCGCGAACTCGATGGCCTTGGCGGTGTTGCCCATCCCCATGTAGGCGCGCGAGAGATTGCACAGGGCGGTCGCCTCGCACAGGCCGTTACCAGCGGCCCGGAAACCCTCGATGGCCTGGTCGAAGAACACCTTGCCGTCGGAGTAGCGGTGTTGATGCAGGGCGATGAGACCGCAGTCCTGTGCAGCCCAGCTCGCGGCGGTGGGGTCCGCCGCGGCAGTTGCCCGCTCCATGGCGAGACGCGCCTCTTCCGAGGCCTGCTGGATGCGGCCGGACACCAGCAGGAACCCGGTGAGTGCGATACGCGCCCTGCCCTCCGCGCGGGTGTCACCCACGGCCTGCGTCGCTTCGCGCACGGCCACTGCCGTCGTCTCGTACTGGCGCGAGTTGGCGCCGGACTCCGCCAGGTCCCTCGCGGCCCACAGGAGATCGACGGCACGGCGCAGCCTCTCCGTCCCGGCGGCCTGGCGTACACATGCCAGCAAGGCCGAGGACTCGGTGTACAGCCAGTCCAGCGCCGCCGGACCGTCGGCGAAGCGAAGGCCGGGATACTTGGTCACCTCCAAGTGGTCCACCAGCCGATCGCCGGGCCGCTCGATCGCGTACACCCCCGCCGCCGTAGCCAGATAGAAGTCCAGCAACCGCGACATCGCCGCCCCCCGCTCGCTCGGCGGTTGCTCGTCCCGTTCCGCGCACGCACGCGCGTAGAGGCGGACCAGGTCGTGGAAGCGGTAGCGGCCCGGGGCCGCCGATTCCAGGAGGGACGTGTCGACCAGGGACTCCAGGAGGTCCTCCGTGTCGTCCACGGGGAGGTCCAGCACCGCAGCCGCGGCCGCCAGGGAGAGGTCCGGGCCGTCGGCCAGGCCGAGGAGGCGGAAGGCGCGGGCCTGGGCGCGCTCCAACTGGCCGTAGCCCAGCTCGAAGGTGGCCTTGACGGCCAGGTCACCGGCCTGGAGTTCGTCAAGCCGGCGACGCTCGTCCGCCAGCTTCGCCGCGAGGACCGAGACCGTCCAGGTGCGGCGGGCCGCGAGCCGGGACGCGGCGATGCGGATCGCCAGCGGCAGGAAGCCGCACGCGCCGACCACGTCCAGGGCCGCCTCCCGTTCCGAGGCCACCCGCTCCTCGCCCACGATCTTCGTGAAGAGGGCCAGCGCCTCCTCCGGGGACATCACGTCCAGGTCGACCAGCTGCGCCCCGGCGAGATCCACCATCCGCACCCGCGCCGTCACCAGCGCCGCGCAGCCCTCCGTGCCGGGCAGCAACGGCCGTACCTGCGCGGCGTCACGGGCGTTGTCGAGGAGGACGAGGACGCGGCGCCCGTCCAGCACGGAGCGGTAGAGGGCGGCGCGCTCCTCCAGGGAGTCGGGGATGGCCGAGTCGGCCGTACCGAGGGCGCGGAGGAACGAGCCCAGCACCGTCTCCGGCTCCGCCGCCCGCGCGCCCGCGCCCTGGAGGTCGACGTACAGCTGCCCGTCCGGGAAGGCGGCCCGCGCCTGGTGGGCGACGTGCACGGCGAGGGTGGTCTTGCCGACGCCGCCGATGCCCGCCAGCGCGGAGACCGCCATCACGCGGCCGGAGTTCCCGCTCCCGTCCCCGGACGCGGAGGACAGTACGTCGCTCAGCTCGCGCACGAAGGAGGCCCGGCCCGTGAAGTCGGACACCGTGGCCGGGAGCTGCGCCGGACGTACGGGGGACGGCACCGTCTCCGCGGCCGGGGCCGACGGTTCGGCGAGGCCGGGGTCGGCCTGGAGGATGCGCTGCTGGAGTTCCTGGAGGCCGGGGCGGGGGTCGACGCCGAGTTCGTCGGCGAGCAGGCGCCGCGTGTCCGCGTAGACCGCGAGGGCCTCCGCCTGGCGGCCGCTGCGGTACAGGGCCAGCATCAGCAGCTCGCGCAGGCGCTCCCGCAGCGGGTGCTCCGCCGTGAGCGCCGTCAGCTCCGAGACCGCCTCCGCGTGGCAGCCCTGCTCCAGGTCCATGTCCAGGCAGGTTTCGAGGAGTTGCAGCCGCCACTCCTCAAGACGGACGCGCTGCGCCTCCGCGTAGGGTCCCGGAACGCCCGCCAGCACCTCGCCGTCCCACAGCGCGAGCGCGCGGCGCAGGAGGTCACGGGCGTGGCACAGGTCCCCCGCGGTCCGCGCCTTCTCGGCGCCGGTGGCCAGGTCCTGGGCCGCCGCGAGGTCCAGCGCCCCCTCGGCGAGACCGCGCACGGCGTACCCGCCGGACTCGCTCACCAGGACCCCGGGGTCCAGGATCTTCCGCAGCCGGGACGCATACGTCCGCACCGCCGCCAGCGCCTGCGACGGCGGTTCCTCGCCCCACAGGGCGTCGATCAGTTCGGCCGCCGTCGCCGTGCGGCCCTCGCGGAGCAGCAGCGCGGCCAGCAGCGCGCGCTGCTGCGGGGAGCCGGTGGCCAGCGCCCCCTCGCCCCGCCAGGCCCGCACCGGTCCGAGCACGCCGAACCGGAGCGCGGCCGACCCGTCCGGTTCCGCCGGGGTTCCGGGACGCCGCTGCTCCGGAACCCGCGGTCCACCGTCCATGCCGTCGTCCCCCTAGACATCCTGAGCAACCAGGCCAGTTTGCCTTGTTCATGCCGACCACGTCAGCCGTGGGAGACGCCGATCACAAGGTTCTCACCTGCTCCCTGACCCCTCCCCCTCCAGCTCCACCCGCACCGTCAGCAGCCCCGTCCCCACCCCCATCGCCCGTACCGCCAGGCTGTTGAGGCGGGGGAGCCGGCGCAGGCGGGCGAGTGGGTCGTCGTCGGGGAGGAGATGGGCCGTTCCCTGGTGCCAGCGGCCGCGGAGGCGTACCCGGACGCGCGGGTCGGCGCGGATGTTGCGGACGTACTGGGACCGTTCGCCGAACTCCGAGACCAGCCAGAAGTCGTCGCCGACCCGGCGTCCGCCGACCGGTGTGCGGCGGGGGAGGCCGGAGACGCGGCCGGTGGTCTCGAGGAGGGTCTGGCCGGGCAGTCTGCGTACGACGGCGTTGAGGCGGCGCTGGAAGGCCGTGACGGCCCGGTACTTCTTCTCGGCCTTGGGCGGCCTCTCGGCGTTGGACGACATCGACATCCTTCGTTCACCCTTCCGACTCTTGTGTCTCCATGTTCCCGGAAAACCTCTGGGGGACGGGCGGGGCGGGCGTGGCGGACGGACGGGTGGTGCGGGTGTGCGTGTGGTGACGTGGAATCTGTGGTGGCGGTTCGGGGCGTGGGCCGACCGGCAGAAGGCGATCCTCGCCGTGCTGCGGGAGTTGCGGCCCGATGTCGTCGGGCTCCAGGAGGTGTGGGCCGCCGACGACGGCGAGAACCTCGCCGGGTGGCTGGCGCGGGAACTCGGCCTGCACTGGGCCTGGGCGCCCTCGCCCGCGCCCGAGCGGTGGCAGCGGCGGATCGGGGACGGCTCGGTCGGCATCGGCACCGCGGTGCTCAGCCGCTGGCCCGTCGTGGAGCGCGCGGTGCTGCGGCTGCCGGCCCCCGACGAGGTCGACGACGGGCGGCTGGCGTTCCACGTCCGGCTGGACGCGCCCGGTCACCAGGTGTCCTTCTGCACCGTCCACCTCAACTCGGGTGCCGGAGCCTCCGAGGCGCGGCGCGCACAGGTCGCGGCCCTGGTGGAGTTCGTCGCCGCGCACCGGCACGGCACCGGCTTCCCGGCCGTCGTCACCGGTGACTTCAACGCCCTCCCCGAGTCCCCGGAGGTGCGCCCCCTGCGTACGGCGCGGCTCCACGACGCCTGGCTGCACGCCGGGCCCGGCCTGCCCTCCGGCACCTGGGGCCCGGGGGACCCCGACGGGCCGGGCGGGCTGAGCGCGCGGATCGACCACGTGTACGTGGGCCCGCCCGGACCCGGCGGTCTCGGCCGGGTCCGGGCGGTACGGCGGGCCGGCGACCGCCCCGTCGACGGCGTCCGCCCCTCCGACCACGCGGCGGTCGTAGCCGACCTCGACGACGGAGGGGCGGCCCCCGCCGCGGGAACGCCGGGGGCGGCTACGGCCCCAGGAACACCGGGTTGGTGAACGCCGCCAGCGCCCCCGGCAGCGGACCGGCCGCCGCCTCGTGCCGTACCTCGGCCCGTACGTACGCCGCGTACGAGGCGGTCGTCCGCCACTCCACGACGCCCGCACCGGACACCGGCAGCGGGTCGCTGGTGAACAGCACCCCCTGGTCGGTGACGAGGCGCACCGTGCAGCGCGGGGCGCCGGTCACCTCCAGGCGGACGGTGACCGGGGTGTCGCCGTCCACGCGCAGCCGCTCACCGATCCCGGCGTGCTCGCCCCGGCCGCCGGACGCGGTGAAGGCCAGCGACAGCCGCGACGACTCGGCGACGTAGGACCGGCCGGCCTTGATGCCCTCCTGGATCGCCTCCCGCGTCAGGTCGTCGGCGAGGACGACGGTCTGCGGGCGGCCGATGACGTCGGGGGAGCGGTGGGAGTCGCTGCTGCCCATCGCCGGGATCCAGCTCCGGCCGCCGTCCCGCACCGAGGCGACCAGCATGCCGTCCCAGTCGGCAAGCGCCACCTCGTCGTCGGGCGTGTAGGCGCCGTTCCACACCTCGACCGCGTCGGCCTCGCCGAAGCCGAACTTCCAGTTGCAGCCGATGCAGGTGGCGTGCGGGTGGGCCGGGACGACCAGGCCGCCCGCGCGGCGGATCTGCCGGGCGAAACGGCCGAAGCGGTTGTCCCGGGCCCGGTAGCGCCAGTCGACGAAGGTGCCGGGGTCGGTGCCGAGGGCGACGACGTGGCCGTTGCGGGTCGTCACCTCCTCGCCGAGCAGGATCAGCAGGTCGTCCCCGGCGAGGTCGGCCCAGTGCGCGTGGGCCGAGTGGGTGTTGTGCTCGGAGGAGTTGATGAAGTCCAGGCCCGCCGCACGGGCCAGCTCCGCGATCTCGGCGAGGGTGTAGCGGCCGTCGGAGTACTCGGAGTGCAGGTGGCAGTCGCCCCGGTACCAGGCACGGCCCCGTCCCCGGGCCCGCTCGGGCGGGTACACCGGGCGGGGGGTCTCGTCCTGCTCGCCGTACGTCAGTGTGATCGTGACCTCGTACGACAGGCCCTGCGGGGCGACCGTGTACGGGCCGAGGGCGACGTGCCAGGTGCCCGGCCGGATCCTCCCCGGGAGGTACCCCGGCGTCGCGTCGTCCGCCCGGACGAAGAACTCCGTGCGCGCCCCGCCCGACCAGCCCCGGAAGCCGCGGCCGCCCAGCTCGGTGCCGCGCTCGTCGAAGAGGCCGATGTCGAGGGCGTTGCCCTGGGTGCCGGCCGGGACGGTGGGGCGGTCGTAGGTGTAGGCGACGTGTATCTCGCGCACCCCGGCCGGGACTTCGACGGGGACGTAGACGAAGTCGGGGGAGCCCGGCGGCAGGGTGCCGCGCACGGTTCTCCTCCGCTCTTCCCGGGGTGCCGCCGAGGCGAAGCTCACGCTTCCCAACGTAAGCGCGGCGGCGGCTCCCGTCACGAACACCGCGCGTCTGCCGATCCCGGCGTGGTCGTCCTCGCACATGCTGCTGCTCCCTGCGTCGTCAGTGACATGACATCGGTGGTGCAGTGGTGGTGCGTGCAACCCTCGTATTGAGCCGTGAACTCCCGTGCAAGAGAAGGGGGTACGCGCATAGCGAGCCGGAATCCTCCCGGTGGGGCGCTCCGGATGTGCTCCGCGTCACGATCACCCCGCTCGTATGCTCGAAGGATGACGACTTCCGCGACCTCCGGAACCGGACCCGCCGACCAGGCCGGCCCCACCGAGAACTCCCTGCGTCGCGCCCTCAAACGCGCGCGGGACGGCGTCGCCCTGGACGTGTCCGAGGCCGCCGTGCTGCTCCAGGCGCGCGGCGAGCACCTCGACGACCTGACCGCGTCCGCCGCCCGGGTCCGGGACGCGGGCCTGGAGGCGGCCGGGCGGCCCGGCGTCATCACGTACTCGAAGAGCGTCTTCGTCCCGCTGACCCGGTTGTGCCGGGACAAGTGCCACTACTGCACGTTCGTCACCGTCCCCGGCAAGCTGCGCCGGGCGGGGCACGGGATGTTCATGTCGCCGGACGAGGTGCTCGACATCGCGCGCAAGGGCGCCGCCCTCGGCTGCAAGGAAGCCCTCATCACCCTGGGCGACAAGCCCGAGGACCGCTGGCCCGAGGCCCGCGAGTGGCTCGACGCGCACGGGTACGACGACACGATCGCGTACGTCCGCGCCATCTCCGTCCGCATCCTGGAGGAGACGGGCCTGCTCCCGCACCTCAACCCCGGCGTGCTGTCCTGGACGGACTTCCAGCGGCTCAAGCCGGTGGCGCCGTCCATGGGCATGATGCTGGAGACGACGGCGACCCGGCTGTGGTCCGAGCCCGGCGGCCCGCACCACGGCTCCCCGGACAAGGAGCCGGCCGTGCGGCTGCGCGTCCTGGAGGACGCCGGACGCTCCTCGGTCCCCTTCACCTCGGGCCTGCTCATCGGCATCGGTGAGACCTACGAGGAGCGCGCGGAGTCGCTGTTCGCGCTGCGCAAGGTCTCCCGCGCCTACCACGGCATCCAGGAACTGATCATCCAGAACTTCCGCGCCAAGCCGGACACGGCGATGCGCGGCATGCCGGACGCGGAGCTGGACGAACTGGTCGCCACGGTGGCCGTCGCCCGGCACATCATGGGCCCGTCCGCCTGCCTCCAGGCCCCGCCGAACCTGGTGGACGCCGAGTACGAGCGGCTGATCGGCGCCGGCATCGACGACTGGGGCGGGGTCTCCCCGCTCACCATCGACCACGTCAACCCCGAGCGGCCCTGGCCGCAGATCGACGAACTCGCCGCGAAGTCCCGGGCGGTCGGCTTCGAATTGCGGGAACGTCTCTGCGTCTACCCGGAGTTCGTCCAGCGCGGCGAGCCCTGGCTGGACCCGAGGCTGCGCCCGCACGTGGCGGCCCTCGCCGACCCGGCGACCGGCCTGGCGCTCCCGGACGCGCCGGTCGTGGGGCGTCCGTGGCAGGAGCCGGACGAGGCGTTCACCGCGTCCGGCCGCACCGACCTGCACACCACCATCGACACCGAGGGCCGCACCTCGGACCGCCGCGACGACTTCGACGAGGTGTACGGCGACTGGGGCGCCCTGCGCGAGGCCGCCGCGCCCGGCATGGTCCCCGAGCGCATCGACACCGACGTGCGCGCCGCGCTCGCCACGGCGGCCGACGACCCGACGCGGCTGACGGACGACGAGGCGCTGGCCCTGCTGCACGCCGACGGCCCGGCGCTGGACGCCCTGTGCAAGGTGGCCGACGACGTGCGCAAGTCCGTGGTGGGCGACGACGTCACGTACATCGTCACCCGCAACATCAACTTCACCAACGTCTGCTACACCGGCTGCCGCTTCTGCGCCTTCGCCCAGCGCCGCACCGACGCCGACGCCTACACGCTCTCCCTGGACCAGGTCGCCGACCGCGCCGAGCAGGCGTGGGACGTGGGCGCGGTCGAGGTCTGCATGCAGGGCGGCATCCACCCGGACCTGCCGGGCACCGCGTACTTCGACATCGCGAGGGCGGTGAAGGCCCGGGTCCCCGGCATGCACGTGCACGCCTTCTCGCCGATGGAGGTCGTCAACGGCGCGACGCGCACCGGCATGTCGATCCGGGAGTGGCTGGGCGCGGCCAAGGAGGCGGGCCTGGACTCGATCCCGGGCACGGCGGCGGAGATCCTCGACGACGAGGTCCGCTGGATCCTGACCAAGGGCAAGCTGCCGACGGCCACCTGGATCGAGGTGATCGAGACGGCCCACGAACTGGGCCTGCGCTCCTCCTCGACCATGATGTACGGCCACGTCGACCAGCCCCGCCACTGGCTGGGCCACCTGCGCACCCTGGCCGGCATCCAGCAGCGCACGGGCGGCTTCACGGAGTTCGTGACGCTCCCCTTCATCCACACCAACGCGCCCGTGTACCTGGCGGGCATCGCGCGGCCCGGCCCGACGGTCCGGGACAACCGCGCGGTGACGGCGATGGCCCGCCTGCTCCTCCACCCGCACATCCCCAACATCCAGACAAGCTGGGTCAAACTGGGCACGGAGGGCGCGGCGGAGATGCTCCGCTCCGGCGCGAACGACCTCGGCGGCACCCTCATGGAGGAGACGATCTCCCGCATGGCGGGCTCCTCCTACGGCTCGTACAAGTCGGTGAAGGACCTGATCGCGGTCGCGGACGCGGCGGGCCGCCCGGCCAAGCCCCGCACCACGCTGTACGGGCCGGTGCCCGAGGAGCGGCAGCGGGCGGCGCGGGACTCGGACGGGCACCTGCCGGAGCTGCTGCCGGTGCTGGACTGAGGCGCGGGCGGGCAGGGGCTGGGCGGGCGCGCAGTACGATGATCTGGCCCCAGGTGTGCAGGGGTCCCGTAGATGATCGCTGAGGAGATGCGTGCCCGTGCCTGCCCGACTTCCCTCATGGGCGTGGGTCTCCGGTCTGACCGTGGGCGCGATCGCGGCGGTGACCTTCCTGGCCGTGCAGGCGGACCAGGGGCCCCATCCCACCGCCTCGGCGACCCGGCCGTCGCCCACGGCGTCCGCCGGCAAGGACCCGTCGCCGAAGGAGACCGCGCCGGCCCGGGTGCCGGACGGCTCCGGCACCGGGCGGCGGGTCGTGTACTCGCTGGACCAGAAGCGGGTCTGGCTGATCGACGCCAGCGACGCCACCCGGCGGACGTTCACGGTGTGGCCCGGCACGGTCGACCCCGACCCGGGCACCTACACCGTCAGCAGCCGGGTCGAGGGCGCCACGACCGGCTCCGACGGGGTGCAGATCGAGCAGATCGTCTACTTCGCCCAGGAGGACGGCGTCTCGGTCGCCTTCTCCAACGCCGTCGACGGCTCCTCGCCGCCCCCGCCCGCCTCCGGTGCGAAGACGGGCGGCATACGGCTCCACAAGGCCGACGGGACGGCCGTCTGGGGTTTCGCGACGACCGGCACGAAGGTCACGGTCGTCGGCTAGCCTCTTCGCCGCCGGAGGGCAGGTGGGCGACGATCAGCACGACAGCGCTGATCAGGAACACCCGCAGTGCCGCGTCCAGCCCGTTCCAGTCCGCGGACTGCCACATCGCGAACCACTCACCGCCGATACCGATGAACCCGGCGCCGAAGAGCAGCATCAGCATGAGGGTGCCGTACGTGGTCAGGCGCCGCGCGGTGGTCTGGTCCCGGCGTATCCACAGCCAGGTCGCGCCGATCAGTACGAGCGCGGCCACGGTCTCCCACACGATGATCGCGACGTACGCGGCGTCCTGAAGTCCCTTGCTGGTGATCGCCCGCCACATCAGGTCGTCGTCCTTGAACGTGGTGTCCATCGCCAGGACGTGACGCACGAAGTCCCGGTTCGTCCCGAAATCGGTGATGTTGCCGAAGGCGACGAGGGCGATGTAGAGGGCGAGGACGCCGGTGAGGACGGTGGCGGCGAGGCGCAGGGGAAGGGGGTGTCTGGTGGTGGTCATGACCCCACCCTTCCCCATGCCGCTCGCGCTCAGCCGACCAGGAGGTCCGCCTTGAGCCGGCGCAGCTCGCGCGCGTCCATACCCAGGGCCTTCTCCTCGTACCCGGCGAACGAGCCGTAGGCGTCCTCGACTTCGGCGAAACCGGAGTTCAAGTAGGCGGCGCGCAGGGCGGCGGGCGCGGCCGTGGCGGCCGGGGTGGCCACGCCGGTCAGGAGCGCGGCGGCCGACAGGACGCAGGCCATGCTGACACGTGTCTTGTTCGTCATGGCCGGGATCGTTCATCGCCCGGACGGTCGCGCCGCTAACGGATCACGAACTACGCCCGTCGGGTGGCCGTCGTGACGGTGTGCACGAACGCGGTCCATGAGACGTCGGTGAAGGTGAGGCGGGCGGCGGTGGGGTTCTTGGAGTCGCGGACATGGATGGTGGAGGTGGTCGGGGGTATCGCCACCTCGACGCAATCAGGGCCGTCGTTGCTGCTGTAGCTGCTCTTGAACCACTCCAGGGCGGAGGTCATGTCTCTTCTCCCATGACTTTCTCGATGAAGGCCAGTGACTCACGGGGTGTGAGAGCCTGCGCGCGGATCATTCCATAGCGCATTTCCAGGACCTGGACATCCCGGGGTTCGCTGACGAGGCGGCTGTGCAGTTGGGCCTCCAGGTGTCCGAGTGTCTTGCCGTCCCGGAGTTTCAGCAGCCGGAGCGACCCGGCCATCCCCGCGTGATCCTCCCGCGCCGTCGGCATCACCTGGATCTCGACGTGCCGCAACCCCCCGACCTCCAGCAGGTGTTCGAGCTGCTGGCGGAGGACCATTCTGCCGCCGAGCGGGCGCCGCAGTGTCACCTCTTCTTGGACAAAGGTGAGCTGGGCCCTGGGCACGCGATCGAAGACCGCCTTCCGCGCCATGCGGGCGGAGACGTACCGGTCGACCTCTTCCTCCGTGAACGCCGGGCGGCGCATCGCGTACAACGCGCGGGCGTACTCGGGTGTTTGCAGCAGCCCGTGGATGTGATGACCGGCGTACGCCCCCAGCTCGACCGCCTCGTCCTCCAACCTGGCAAGGTCCCGCACCTTCTTCGGGTAACGGGCCTTCTCCACGTCCTCCTTCATCGTGGCGAGCTTGCCGTCCGCGCCGAGGACCTCGTCGGCCTTGTCCAGGAAGTCCGGCTTGGGGATGCGCCGCCCGCGCTCGACCGAGGAGACCAGGTCCTCGCCGTAGCCGATCGCGGCGCCCAGCTCCGGCTGGGTCATCCCGGCGGCCTCGCGCCACATCTTGACCTGCCGCCCGACCGTCTTGAGTACGGCCTCGGACTCCTCGTCCTCCATGTCTTCCCCTCCTGCACGGTCACCCTCGGTGTCGGGATCGTCACCGCACAGAGTAGAGCGGGTCCCGCGTACCCACGACCCGGTCGCCGACGAGGTCTGCCTGGGCCCAACCGGCCCTTCCCGCCCACCGGATCGTGGCTGGACGCGACCCGGCCGGACGCGACGCCAAAGACCAAAGAACCGGGGAAAGAACCGAACCCGCCCCTGCCGCCCCCGTCGCTCACCCTCCGGAGTGAACATCACCAACTCGGCTGGCGCGGAGGGGCGTTCATGGTGCAGCGTCTGCCGCAACAACACCAGACATGATTCGGCCCCCGCCGGGACTGCCATCCCACTGCGAGGGCCTGATCACCGAGGAAGTAGAGGCTTCCCGATGACTGAGCAGAACCCTAGCGCGCACGCGCGCCCCGCGTCCGGCCGTCGCGCCGGTGGCGTCGAGCACGAGAACCACCCGCACCACGACAACTTCACCGTGGTCGGCAACCACCTCCTCCAGCACCCCGAGCTGTCCCTGACGGCGATCGGCCTGGCCGTCCACATCCAGTCGCTGCCCGCCGGGGCGCCGGTCGGGATCAAGGCGCTGGCGGGGAAGTTCCCCGAGGGCGAGATCCGGATCGCCGCGGCTCTGCGGGAGTTGGAGGAGCACGGCTACCTCGCACGCACCAAGGAGCGTCTTCAATCGGGCCGAGTCGTGACCCGGACGGTCTCCCGCAACAAGCCCCGCGCGAGCCTGGCGGCCGCACTGTCGCCCGCCGAGCCGCCTACGTTCGGGCCCGCGATTCCGGCCGCCTCGCATGCGCGCCCCACCCCGGCTCCCTGGACCGACCGCACCCCCGCGTCCGACCTGCTCACCCGCCTGCGCCTGCACGACTCCCGCCTGCTGCTCACCCAGCGGGACGTCCGCCGTCTCGCCCCGTCCGTCACCGTGTGGCTGGAGCGCGGCGTCCCCGCGAGCGCGGTGGAGCGGGCCCTGGCGGCCGGCCTGCCCCAGGAGCCGATCCGCCACCCGGCGGCCTTCCTGGAGCGCCGCCTCACCGCCGACCTCCCTCCGTTCCTGCCCGCACCTCGCCCCGAGGCCCCCGGCCCACGCCTCCCCGACCCCCTCCAGACCTGCGACGGGTGCGAACGCGCCTTCCGCGCCCAGCGACCGGGGCGGTGCCGCGACTGCCGCGAGGGCGGCGCCCGGGGGTACGCGGCCGCGTAGAAACCGGCTCGACCTCGGTGCCCCAGGGGGGAATCATGGTCGAGTGACGTCGGCCGAAGCAGCAGCACTCGCCCTGCAGGACCATGCCGCCCTGTGGAGGATGGGCGAGGTCGGAGCCGTCGACGTCGTCTCCAGCGCCTGTGATGCGCTCGTCGCCGGCCTCGACAGTCCGGCCCTGCGGATGCTGGCCGCGTGCACCCGTAGGGAGGCGGATTACGACGTCCCCGATCTCCTTCCCCCCGCACTCGACGAACTGGGCCTCACGCTCCACCCGGCGGGCAGCCGTGCCGCGCGGGAAGCCGGCGTACGAGCACTCGCCGCCCGCACGCTGGCCGGCGAGCTGACGCCGCGCGAACTGGCCTTCCGGATCCACCAGCGCTTCGGACACGACCTTCCGTTGACCGAACGTCTCGCCGCACTGGACGGCGAGTACGACTACCTCGAACACGGCGAGGGGACACCGGCACAGGTCGACGCCGACGTTCTGGCCGAAGCTCTGCGGCTCACCACTGCCGCCCGCCCCATGCCATGACGTGAACGTTTCCACACCGTTCCGCCCCTGAAGCGACCGTCCACCTTCGAATAAAGTGCTGGGCGTCGTACGTACGGACCATGTCGATGCCGAGGGGAGGTCCGGGTGGGCGCGACAGCCGGTGCCGTCTGGGGGCGTGCCGAGCAGCAGGACTTCCGCAGCCGGGTGCGCGGGACGCTGCTCGGTGTGGCCGTCGGGGACGCCTTCGGCGCGCCCGTCGACGGGCTGGACCTCGACGGGATCCGGGAGGAGCACGGCGCGGAGGGGCTGACCGACCTCGCCCCCGCTTACGGTCGGCGCGGTGCGGTCACCCACCTCACCCAGCTCAGCCTGTTCTCCGTGGACGGGCTGATACGGGCCCAGGTACGGCGGGACACCGGCGCCTGGCATCCGCCGACCGACCTGCACCGGGCCTACCGGCGCTGGGCCGCCACCCAGCGCGACTGGGGTCCCGACCTTCGGCGCAAGGACGACGGCTGGCTGGCCCACGAGGAGTGGCTGTACGTCCGCCGGGACGCCCCGCGCGCGCTGCTGCTCGGGCTGGGCGACGAGACCATGGGGACGCCGGAGGCACCCAAGAACCCCGGTGAGCGCGGGCCCGAGGCGGCGGCACGGTCGGCGCCGTTCGGTCTGCTGGTCGGCTGGGAGCCGCAGCTGGTCGTCCAGCTCGCCGTGGAGTGCGCGGCGCAGACCCACGGGCATCCGACCGGGTACCTGGCGGCGGGCGCGTACGCCGTGATCGTGCACGGGCTGGCGCGCGGGGAGAGCCTGGACGCGGCGGTGCAGCGCGCCCTCGCCCTGCTCGTCGCCCGGCCGGGGCACCCACCCGTGACCGAGGCGCTCCAGCACGCGCTGGGCGCGGTACGGCAGGGGCTGCCGACCCCGGCGCGGGTGACCGAGCTGATCGGCGAGGGCGCGGCGGAGGGACTGGTCGCCGCCTCGGTGTACTGCGCCCTCGTCGGCGAGGACGTACGGCACGGACTGCGGCTCGCCGTGAACCACGACGGCCCCTCCGCGGCGATGGGCGCCCTCACCGGCGGCCTCCTCGGCGCGCTGCACGGCGAGACGGCCCTGCCCCCGGCCTGGCTGGCCGAGCTGGAGGGCCGGGCGACCCTCCTGGAACTGGCCGACGACTTCGCCATGGAGATGACCCAGGGCCCGGCCCTGCACGGCCCGGCGGGCTCGTCCCCGGGCTGGCTGGCCCGCTACCCGCGCGCCTAGAACGCGGGAGGCTCCGCGCAGCAGTCCTGCGCGGAGCCCCTGGCCGGCCGGTTACGGGCGTCAGCCGCCCACGTACCAGCTGAAGCCGCCGTTCGACGCGGCCACGATCATCAGCACGACGAAGAGCAGCACGTCGACGATGCCGAGTGCGATGGCGGCCTTCGCCATTCCGGCGCCGCCCTTCGCCCCGGCCTGTCGCAGGCCGACGGCACCGAAGACGATGGCCAGCGGTCCGAGCACGATGTTCAGGATGAAGATGCCGACGACGCCGCACGCGAGACCGGCGACGGCAAGTCCGTTGGTACGCGAGCCTGCGGCAGACGCACTGTTGCTGAAGTTGGTCATCGCTCTCTCCCCACCTCGGGTCCGGCTTCCGTGTGCTCCCGTCTGCCCCGCCTCTCGACGAGCAGACGGCATGCGGACAATCACTTTCGGTCGTGATTTGCCACTGCTTTGCACAGGCGCGGACCGCCGCCTGTCCGCGTGTGTCCGGATGACACCACTTCGGCCTGCCCGAAAAGCGCTATGCGGAGGGGCGTGTTCTGACCCGCCTGGTTCGTGTGTTCGAGGGCAGGGCGGCCAACCTGTACGGCTTCTCTGCCAGGTTGTGGCTGCCTCGGGAAGGAGAAGACTTGGCCGCCGCGAGTGGAAGCAGCTTCTGGCCCACTGGCGCGATCATGCTCGTCGTGATCACCGTCATCGTCGTGTCGATCGGGATCTGGCGAAGCCACAACGCGAAGAAGAGCAAGTAGCAGAGGTCCGGCACCGACAGATGCCGTCTGTTGGTATGAGTCCCGGCCTCCGGCACCAGGGCACACCGCCCCCCGCCCCGCTAGCGTGGCCCGCATGGGTATCAGCATTCACACCACCGTCCTCCCGCACGACGACCCGGACGCGTCGCTGGTGTTCTACCGCGACGTCCTCGGGTTCGAGGTCCGGCAGGACGTGGGGCAGGGCGCGATGCGCTGGATCACCGTCGGGCCCGCCGGTCAGCCGGACATCTCGCTGCTGCTGGCGCCGCCCGCCGCCGACCCCGGGATCACCGAGGCCGAGCGCCGGACCGTCGCGGAGATGATGGCCAAGGGCACCTACGGGTGGCTGCTGCTCGCCACCAAGGACCTCGACGGCACCTTCGAGAAGCTGCGGGCCGGGAACGCCGAAATCGTCCAGGAGCCGACCGAGCAGCCGTACGGCATCCGGGACTGCGCCTTCCGCGACCCGGCCGGCAACCAGATCCGTATCCAGGAAGTGCACTGAGCCGGGCGCCTCCTGGCCGCTCCGACCGGCGCCCGTCGTCGCGGGCACCGGTCGGAGAGACACGCGCGGGGCTAGTCGCCCACCCTGCTGCCCGCCTTCGCGTCGCCCACCCCGGGCGCAGGCTTCGGGATCGCGGCCGTCGCGGCGGACACGTCGCCGTCGTCGTCGGTGTTGACGCGCTCGATGATCGCCAGCCGCTCCGGGGTGTCCTCCGGCTTCAGGTAGCCGATCACGATGTACAGGACCAGCGAGACCGCCAGCGGGATGGAGACCTGGTACTCCAGCGGCACCCCGCCGTCCACGTTCCAGCTGATCGGGTAGTTGACCAGCCAGAAGGCGAGCAGTCCGAGCCCCCAGCTGGTGAGCGCGGCGGTCGGGCCGGAGCGGCGGAAGGGCCGCAGCAGGCCGAGCATCATCGGGATCGCGATCGGGCCCATCAGGCCGGCGACCCACTTGATGACGACCGTGATGATGTCCTTGAACGTCGGCGAGTCGACCTGCGTCGCCACCGCCATCGACAGCCCGAGGAAGACCACCGTCGTCAGCCGCGCCGCCAGCAGTCCGGCGCGCTGCCCCCACTCCCGCGCCCGCGACGACAGCACCGGTGCCACGTCCCGGGTGAACACGGCCGCGATGGCGTTGGCGTCCGAGGAGCACATGGCCATGGTGTGCGAGAAGAAGCCGACGATGACCAGGCCGAGCAGTCCGTGCGGCAGCAACTGCTCGGTCATCAGGGCGTACGAGTCGGAACCGTCCGGCTTCTGCGACTCCACCAGCAGCGGCGACATCCACATCGGGAAGAACAGCACCAGCGGCCAGACCAGCCAGAGCACCGCCGAAAGCCGCGCCGACCGGGTGGCCTCGTGGGCGTTGCGGGTGGCCATGTAGCGCTGGGCCTGGTTGAGCATGCCGCCGTTGTACTCGAAGAGCTTGATGAAGAGGAAGGCCAGCAGGAACACCGTTCCGTACGGGCCGACCAGCGGCTGTCCGTGGCCCTGGAGGGCGGGCTCGTCCCAGACGCCGAAGAAGCCGCCGTAGTCGCCGAGCTTCATCACCACGGCCACGAACATCGCCACGCCGGCCAGCAGCTGGATGATGAACTGGCCCAGCTCGGTCAGCGCGTCCGCCCACAGGCCGCCGATCGTGCAGTAGATGCCCGTGATGACGCCGGTGATCAGGATGCCCTGGTTGAGGCTGATGCCGGTGAAGACGGACAGCAGGGTGGCGATGGCCGCCCACTTCGCGGCCACGTCCACGATCTTCAGCAGCATGCCGGACCAGGCCAGCGCCTGCTGGGTGGGCAGGTTGTACCGGTTCTTCAGGTACTCCAGCGGCGAGGCCACGTGCAGCCGTGAGCGCAGCCGGTTGATGCGCGGCGCGAACAGCTTGGAGCCGATGGCGATGCCGAGCGCGATGGGGAACGACCACGTCACGAACGAGGTGACCCCGTAGGTGTAGGCGATGCCGGCGTAGCCGGTGAACATCACCGCGCTGTAGCCGGACATGTGGTGCGAGATGCCGGACAGCCACCAGGGCATCTTGCCCCCGGCCGTGAAGAAGTCGCTCACGTCGTCCACGCGTTTGTGCGACCACACGCCGATCGCCACCATGACGGCGAAGTAGCCGATGAGCACGGACCAGTCGAGACCGTTCATGTGCCCCCTTCCGGGGTCCGCCTTGTGAACTCCGCTCAGCTGGTTGGCACTTCGCACGAGCGGGGTAGGGGCGGGTAGGGGCGAGGCAGGGCGCGAAGTGCCCGCTCATCGTGGTTGCGTCGACGCGGGCACGACAAGGAAGGGGAAGGTCAAGAGGGAGTAAAAATGTTCGCCTTGCTGACCTCGGTTCACCTACATGAACGCCGAGAGGCCTTTCCCCAGAGGCTTACCTCAGCTCCTCCGGGCACGGTGTGCCCCGCTGCAGTCCGTACGGCGCGGCCAGCCGGTACGTGCCCGCCTCGGGGGCGACCAGCAGCGTCCACTTGTCGCCCTCGGCGGTCTCCTCGGTCTCCGTCACGCAGCCGTTCACGTTGTCGTACGTCTTCGGCGTGCCCTCGGGGCTGTTCTTGGAGCTCTCCGTCTCCTGCGGCGGCTGGAGCTTGTTGCCCTCGGCGTCCACCAGGCTCAGCCACGGCGAGTACGGCACCCGGACCAGGATCCGGCCCGGCTCCTTCACGTCGATCGTCCACTCGCCCTGCTCGGCGCGCTGGACCTCCGCGTTGGGCTCCGCCAGCGGGGTCGGGTTGGTCACCTGGAAGAGCTGCCAGTTGGCGTCGCCCCAGATCTGCTTCAGGAAGGGCAGGCCCCGCTGGACCAGCTCCCGCTCCCGCTCGCCGCCGTCCCCGTCCGGCTCGTCCTTCGGCAGCACCACGAAGTGCACCGCCCAGCGCTGCAGCCACTCGTGGTAGTTCGCCGAGTTGAGCGTGTCGTCGTAGAAGAGGGGGTTGCGCTCCATGTCGGCCTGGCGGTTCCAGCCGCGGGCCAGGTTCACGTACGGCGCCAGCGCCGAGGCCTCACGGTGGGAGCGGGCCGGGACGACCTCGACCCGGCCGCGCTCGGCGCCGACCTCCTGGAGCTCGTTGACCAGCGGCGCCAACTCCCGCGCCCACGAGGCGGCCGGCGTCGTGTGGATGACGTCGTCGGCCGACTTGAATCCGATCCAGACCACGAAGCCGACGAGCGAGACCACCAGCGCGTACCACTTGCGCGACTTCGGCACCGTGAACGGCAGGGCCGCCACCAGCGCCACCCCGGCGAAGAGCATCGCCAGGCGCGTGATGTTGGAGCCGATCTGCGAGCTGATCACCCAGACCAGCAGCACGGCCAGGCCGTAGACCGCCGAGGTGATCCGCACGGTGGTCCAGGTGCGCGGCACGAACGCGTAGACCAGGCCCGCGTACAGGACCGGCAGGGCCGCCGAACCGAAGGACATCGGCTGGGTGCCGGAGAAGGGGAACAGCCAGGCCGACAGCGCCACGACCGCCGCGGGGGCCAGCCCCAGCGACCAGGCGCCCGGCCGCCGCTTCTGGAGGAACAGCGCGACCGCCACCAGACCCACGAACAGGCCCGAGACCGGCGACGCCATCGTGGACAGCGCGGCCAGCGGCGCCGCGCACAGCCCCTTGGCCCAGCGCTCGTACCTCCAGCGGTAGGGCCAGCAGAAGACCGCGGCGACCGCGCCGAGGCCGAACACCATGCCGAGGCCGAAGGTCACCCGGCCCGACGCGGCGTTGCCCAGCAGTCCGAACAGCCCCGCCAGCGAGGCCCACAGCGGATTGCGCACCACGCGGCTGCGGATCAGGATCATCGTCAGCAGGCCCGCCGACACCGTGCCCGCGATCATCATGGTGGTCCGCACGCCGAGCACCGACATCAGGTACGGCGAGACCACGCTGTACGACACCGGGTGCATGCCGCCGTACCAGGCGAGGTTGTACGCCGAGTCCGGGTGCCGGCCGACGAACTCCGACCACGCGTCCTGTGCCGCGAGGTCGCCGCCGCTGTTCGCGAACGTGAAGAACCAGACGACGTGGAGGATGCCGGCCAGGGCGGTCACGGACAGCACGGGGTGGCGCAGCATGCGCTCGCGCACGGCGTGGAACGCGGCGTTCATCGGGGACGGCGCCTGCGGGCGGTCCTCGTGGGGCCCTTGCGCGTCCGTGTGTTCGGGGTCACGGCCGTCGCCCTCCCCGCGCGGCGCGGGTACGCGTGGTCGAGGGCCGGCTCCCGGGCCCGAATCGGCGTCGTCGGCGCGTGTCGGCTCCGCAGTGGCCACCTGAAGGCACTCCCCGTGTCCCGTCTTCTGCTTTGGGCCGTGTCCCGTTCCGGCGACCGGCGACCTGCCCCGTTTCGTGACGCTAGCACGCACGCCCGCACCGTGGCTTCCTCACTTTCGGCGCCCCATGCGACGCCCCCGCGGCCGGTCGGCCACGGGGGCGCGGAGGGCGTCGGCCGGGCCCGGACCGGGCCCGACGTCAGCCCACGCGGGTGAGCTTGTCCGTGAAGCCGGGCTCGGCGAGGTCGTCCCGCAGGGCGACCGGCACCTTCACCGCGCCGCTGCTGCCGCCGTCGCCGACCGCGAGGGTGCCGACCTTCGTCCCGGCCTTCGCCGTGTGCGGCACCTCGTCCGCCTTGAACGTCAGTTTCACGGTCAGCCCGGCCCAGCCGACCGCCTTGACGTCCTGCGTGGCGACGACCGGCGTGCGGCCGCCGAGGCCGTCGTCGACGTACCCGACGACGCTGCCCTTCTTCACGATCGTCGACGACTCCAGGGTGTCCTGGGCGGCCCGGATCAGCTTGTCGCTGGAGTCCAGCGCGGCACCGAGGATGGTGTTGTCCGCGCCGCCCGCCGGCTGCCGCACCACGGCACCGACGATGGTCCGGGTCTCGCCGTCGACGTCCTTCTTGGCCGCGAAGACGAGGTTGCCGAGCGCGGAGGTGGTGGTGCCGGTCTTGATGCCGACGACGTCGTTGTGGCCGACCAGGTGGTTCCAGTTGGAGTGGTTGACGCCCTTGTAGTCGTCGTAGGACATCATCGCGGCGACCTCGCGGAACGCGGGCTCCGTCATCGCCGCCTTGGCCAGCTTCACCTGGTCCACGGCGGTGCTCACGGTCGTGTTGTTCAGGCCCGAGGGGTCGGTGTACGTGGTGTTGGTCATGCCGAGGTCCTTCGCGGTGGCGTTCATCTTCTCCACGAACGCCTTCTCGGACCCCGCGTCCCAGCGGGCGAGCAGCCGCGCCACGTTGTTCGCGGACGCGATGAGGATGCTCTCGAGGGCCTCGCGCTGCGAGATCGCGTCGCCCGCGAACACGTTGACCGTCGACTCCTGGCCCGCCTGCGACTGGTCCTCGGCGGCCTGGTCGATCTTGATCTTCGGGCCCTCGGCGCCGCTCTTGAGCGGGTGCTCGCGCAGGATGACGTACGCGGTCATGACCTTGGCCACACTCGCGATCGGCACGGGCTTCTGGTCGCCGGACGAGCCGAAGGTGCCGATGCCCTGCACGTCGAGCGCGGCCTGCCCGCTGGACGGCCACGGGATCTGCGGCTTGCCGCCCTCGAAGGTGAAGCTCTCCTCCGCCGTGAGGTCCAGGGTCGGCGCGGGCAGCGGGCGCATCGACTGCGCCACCGCGAAGACGATCAGCAGCAGGACGACCAGCGGCGTCCAGATCTTGACCCGGCGCACCGTCGTCCGCAGCGGGGTCTCCGGGGGCGGCGGGGTGTTGGTCAGCTCCGCCAGCAGGTCCAGCGGCGGCTTCGGCGGCAGCGGCTGCTGTGTCGTCCGCTCCGGACCGACCTGCGGTACGGCGGCGGTGGGGGCGTTGCGGGGGACCCGCGGCGGCTCGGCGGGCTCGGCGGGCTCGGCGGGCTCGGAGGGTGCCTTCGGGGTGCCCGGCGGCTTGCGCGTCGCCGGGTCGTCCAGATGGCGCAGCGCCACGAACTTGCTGGTCCGCTCGACGTCGCGCGGCTCGTCGGCCTTGTTCCCCTTGTTCCCCTTGTCCGCCTTGTCGCCCTCGGTGTCCTTGGCGTCTTTGGCGTCCTTGTCGGACTTCCTGGGGGCCGGGGCGACGTCGCCCAGCTTCAGCATCGTCGTGGGCTGGTCGACGGGGGGCTTGGCGGGTCGCGTCTGGAACACGGCGGTGGGCTGGTCGACCGGACGCGTGTCCTCCGCGGGGGCGTCGGAGGGCTTCCCGTCGGCCTCCGGGGCCTCCTCGGGGGCCTCGGCGTCCTTCTGGGTGCCCTCGGTGTCCTCGTCGGTCTCCGGCGCTTCCAGGCGCGCGTTGGCGGCGGCCCGCTCGTCCGCGGTCGCCACCCAGGCGGCGACGGCATCCCGCAGCCGCCCGTCGCTGGGGGTGGCGTCGTCCCCGGCGTCGTCCTCTTCCTTGGACGTTGCGGACGCGTCCGACGTATCCGGCTTCTCGGACTTCTCCGGCGTATCCGCTTCCTCGGAGCCGTCCGACGCGTCGGAGACGTCGGACGCTTCAGCCTTGTCGCCCTTGTCGCCGTCGTCGCCCTCGTCGCCGTCGTCGTCCTGGGTGTCCTGGGCGTCCTGGGCATCCTCGTCGGCGGACTCCGCCTCGTCGGTCGCCTCGGCCTCCTCGGCCGTCCCGGAGCCTTCGGCCGGCTCCTCCTCCCGGGAGCCCTCGGCGTCCTCGGCCGGCTCCTCCTCGGCGGACCCGGCCTCCTCCGCCTCGTCCGTCGCGGTTTCCGTCTCCGTCTCGCGGACCGACAGCACCCGCGTCGCCGTGTCGACGCCCCCGCGCGGGCGCTCCGCGCCGTCGGACCCGGCGGACGCCGAGGACTTCGCGTCCTCCCGCGACACCGCCAGCCGCGGATCACGCCGTTCGCTCGCCTCGGTCCTGGCCTCGGGAACCGGACCCGCGCTCCCCGACGTCGGTTCTTCCGACGACTCGCGCTGCTTCGACCTGTCGGGGGACTCGCCCGCCACCGATGCCTCCTCCATGCGCCGCACGTGCTGTGCGCGCTGCCGATCCCGTACCGAAACCATTTACCAGTGTCCTGTGTACGGGGGGAACCCACGCGGAAGACGAGAACGACATACCTACTGGTTCCACTACAAACAGGTCACGCACCCTCGACAGACCAATGTGAGAGGGGTCACCCTGTGTCTCATCCACGCGGGGAGGCATGGATGGGCAGGAGCCGCAGAACAATTCCGGAGGAGCTTCTGCTGCTGGCGTTGGACCCGACCACGGGTACCACCGCACAGCCGCAGTCGCTCGACCTCGGTCTGGCCGGAGCGCAGCTGGTCGAGCTGGCGCTGGCCGGACGGATAGCCCCAGACGGGGATCGTATCGCCGTGGTGGCACCACGGCCGACAGGAGATCCAACACTGGACTGCGCGTTGGAGTTGCTGCGAAGGCGTGGCGCTCCCGTACGGGCGGTCAACTGGATTGGCGGGCCCCGCCTGGGGCTGCGCCAGACCTACCTCTCGCATCTGGAGCGATGCGGCATGGTGCATGCCGTGGAGGGCCAGATGTGCGGGGTGCTGCCGACGACTCGCTATCAGGCGACGGACACGGCGATCAGCAGGGAGATCAAGGCCCGCCTCGACTCGGCGATCCGCACCGGCGTTCCGCCGGACCCGCGGACCGCGGCGCTCGCCGCGCTGGCCCACGCGGTCGGTCTCGGCAAGCACCTCTACCCGGGCAACGAAGGACGTTCGTCGCGGTCCCGCCTGCGGGACCTCATCAGGCACGACCCCATGGGCGGCCTGGTGGCGCACGCGGTGATGGACGTTCAGAACGGTGCGGGGGCGCAGCCGCGCCGCGCTCCGGCCGCCCCGGCCGGCCGTCAGGCCGCCGGACCGGGTGGCAGGCCCGCTCCGGAACCCGCCCGCGGTGTTCCGGCGCAACCACGCCACGGATCCATGGCGCGTGCGGTGGCCCACTGAGCCGCACCGCACCGCAGTGACGCACACGCAGTACCGCACAGCCGCACCGCCAGTCCCCAAGCCCGGTCACGGGAGCCGCAGGTCCGCGCGGGGCGGCGGGACCGACCGTCCGTCCGGCATGCCGGACGGCGGCCCGGCCCGCCGCCCCGCGCGGCCATGTGTGCGGGTGGCGTTCCGAACTGGCGTGTACGCGGCGCATATGGACCGTTTGCCAGCGGTGGAAACCACCTTGGTGGCAGTCTGCTCAGCAGCAGATACGCAAAGTGGCAAGTATGAGTCACGCAGCCGGAGGTGCACGTTCCGTGGCGTCGAGTGTCAATCCCACCGTAAGGCGGCGTCGGCTGGGCCAGGAGCTGCGCAGGCTCCGTGAGCTCAAGGGCATGACGGCCGAGGAGGTGGCGGAGCGGCTGCTGGTCTCGCAGTCGAAGATCAGCCGCCTGGAGAACGGCAGGCGCAGCATCAGCCAGCGCGACGTCCGCGACCTGTGCGGGGTCTACGAGGTCGAGGACCAGCGGATCGTCGACTCGCTGATGCAGATGGCCAAGGACTCGCGCCAGCAGGGCTGGTGGCACGCCTTCGGGGACATCCCGTACAGCGTCTACATCGGCCTGGAGACCGACGCGGAGTCGCTGCGGACCTACGAACCGCAGATCATCACCGGGCTGTTGCAGACCCGCGCGTACGCCGAGGCGCTCATCCAGGGCGCCCTGCCGGAGACGTCGGTCGCCGACATCGAGAAGCGGGTGCAGGTCCGCATACGGCGCCAGGAGCGCATCGCCACCCAGAACAACCCGCTGCGGCTGTGGGTGGTGCTCGACGAGGCCAGCCTGCGCCGCGTGGTGGGCGGCAGGCAGGTGATGCGGGAGCAGTTGGAGCACGTCGCCGAGATGTCGCAGCTGCCCCACATCACCGTGCAGGTGCTGCCGTTCGACGTCGGGGCGCACCCCGGCATCAACGGGCAGTACTCGATCCTGGAGTTCGCCGACGCGGCCGACTCGAGCGTGGTCTACATCGAGGGCGTGACCAGCGACCTGTACCTCGAGAAGGCGCTGGATGTGCAGAAGTACACGGTGATGTACGAGCATCTGCGGGCGCAGGCGCTCAACGTGGAGCAGTCGCGCCAGCGCATCGAGGACGTGGCGAAGGAGTACGCACGCTGAGAAAGGGGCGGATGCTACACCCCTGACTGGCGGTACTGGAAGACTCACCTGGAATATGCCATCCGGTCGGGTGAATGGCTGCTCCGTACGGGAAGGTCAGCGAGTAGCGTCGATCACGCCAAAGATCACACGTCATTGGCGTAAACCGCACTCAGCAACTCGCCATCGGAGCAGACATGGCAATTCGTCAGGGCGCCCAGGAATCGTGGACCAAGTCCTCCTACTCCGGAGGGAACGGCGCGTGCGTCGAGGTCCGGTCACCCCTCGTGGCGGCGCTCGCCGTCCGTGACTCCAAGGTCCAGGAGGGCCCGGTCCTCGCCTTCCCCGCCGACGCGTGGAACGCGTTCGTGGGGTCGGTCAAGGAGTAACACCCCGAGGACGACTCCACGCACCGCCCGGCAGTACCGACGGCGGAGCCCTCTCGACCAGTTCGCCGACCTTGCCGAGAGGGCTCTGTCTCACCTCACCTCACCTCACCGGGAAGGCGATGTCGCACACCGGGTCCTCGGGACCCGCCGCCTCCCAGTCGGCGAAGTACACCTCGCGGCAGGGCCCCGCCGCCGTCAGCCCCTGATCGGCGATCCACGCCTCCACCGCCTCGAACGCGGTCAGGATCTGCGGATGTGCCACCTGCGCCTTGGTGATCCGGGTGTAGGCCAGCCGCCCGGCCGGCTCCACCCGCACCCGCGTCTGCCAGACCCGCCCGCGCTCCTCGCACCACGCCCGGGCCGCCGCCTCGTCGGCCACCGGGACGCACGACTCCGCCGGGCCGTCGCTCTCCATCGACACCTCGGCGTGGTAGACGACGTACGGCGCCGCCGTCACGCCTCCGCAACCGCGGGCCGCTTCCTCCAGCCGCCCCAGCGAGGCGCCGATCCACGCAGGCAGTTCCGCCGCCAGCGTGTGCCGGGTCTCGCTGATCACCACCTGCTCGGGCACGTCCACCGTCTCGACCTCGAACCTCGCGTACATCTCGGAGCTCCTCCCCGACAGTCGTCCACGGAGGTGCTCGGTGAGCGTGCGCTGCCCGGCCACCCGGGCCTCCACTTCCGCCCAGTAGGCGTCGAGCAGGGCGGCGGCCCGGGGCCCGTCCGCGTGGACCACCTCCGCGACCTGCGCGAGCGGCATGTCCAACCGGCGCAGCAGCACCACCAGCCGGGCACGTTCCGCCTGGCCGGCGCGGTAGTAGCGGTAGCCGGTGGCCTCGTCCACCCGGGCGGGCACCAGCAGGCCCATCCGGTCGTACAGCCTGAGGGCCTTGGCCGACAGCCTGGCCCTCTCGGCGAACGCCCCGATGGTCAGCAACCCGTCGTCGCGAGCGTCGTCCACGTCGTCATCCTCCGTCGCCGGACGGCTTCTCCGCCCGGCGACGACGACGCTCGGGCCTGACCCAGGGGGAAGGTCAACCGGCCCGTCGGTAGTTCCGGTCCGGTCGATCAGCCCGCCAGCTCCGGTCGATCAGCCCGCCAGCCGGGCCTCGACCGCCGCCACGACCTCGGCCGCCTCCGGCTCGGTCTGCGGCGCGAACCGGGCGGCTACCCTGCCGTCCCGCCCGATCAGGAACTTCTCGAAGTTCCAGCGGATGTCCCCGCTGTGCCCCTCGGCGTCGGCGAAGCCGGTCAGGCGGTCGTACAACGGGTGCCGGCCCTCCCCGTTGACCTCCACCTTCTCGGTCATCGGGAACGTGACGCCGTACGTCGCCGAGCAGAACTCGGCGATCTCGTCGGAGCCGCCGGGCTCCTGGCCCATGAACTGGTTGCAGGGCACGCCCAGCACGGTGAAGCCCTGCTCCGCGTACCGCTCGTGCAGCCGCTCCAGGCCGGCGTACTGCGGGGTGAGCCCGCACTTGGAGGCCACGTTGACCACCAGTACGACCCGGCCCGCGTACTGGGAGAGGTCGGCGGACCCGCCCTGGAGGGCGTCGATCCCGACGTCGAGGGGGAGGCTTTCGCTGCTGCGCGCGTTCTCTGAGGTCGTCATGCCCGGATGCTAGCCCCGCCCGATGACAGGTTCCCCGGCCGCCTCCCCGGCCGCCGCCTCGACCAGCACCTCCCCGGCCGCCGTCCGTGAGTACAGCACCGACCGGCCCGACCGGCGTCGCTCCACCAGGCCGGCGTCCAGCAGCACCCGCAGATGCCGTCCGACCGAGCCGAGGGCCTGTCCGGTCACCCCCACCAGCTGGCTGGTGCTCATCGGGGAGCCCAGCAGGACCAGTACACCCGCGCGGGCCGGGCCGAGCAGCGCGCCGAGCGCCGCGGGGACGGTGCGCGCACCGTCGTCCGCGAGGGCACCCGTGCACGGGTAGACCACCGCGTACCGCTCCGGTTCCTCCCACGCCACCCAGCCCTGCCGCTGCGGGGTGATGGGCACGAGGGCAAGCTCGGCCCCGGACAGGTCGCGCGGCGGGTACGGGTTCAGGTTGATCTGGAGGCGGCTGTCGCCGAGCCAGCGGGTGCCGGGCCGCAGCGCGTCGAGCACCGCCGCCCAGCCGCCCCGGCTGACCCGCGCGGTCCGGGCGACGACATCCGCCTCCAGGACACGGCGGCGCCGCTCCCAGTCGGGCCGTACGGCCTCGGCCCAGACGTCCTCCAGCAGCGCGGCGGCGCGCTCGGGCAGGTCGTCCCGGTCCAGGGCGGAGGGCAGCACACCCCCGAGGGAGACGGCCAGGTCGGCGCGGGCCACGTCGGGGCGGGTCGTCCGGACGCGCGCGACGCCCTCGTCGAAGGTCTCGCCCTCACGCGGGGCGGGCGTGAGGAAGTCGGCGATCCACTCCCGGCCGACGCCCGAACGGACCAGGAGCGCCGTCACGGGATCGTCCGCGAGCCGGCGCCGGTACGCGGGCAGCCGGGCGTCGAGCCAGGCCCGTTCACCCGGGTGCGCGGCCACCCCGGCGTGCAGCAGCTTCAGGCACGCGAAGGTCTCGGCAAGGGGCGAGACGACGAAACGGCTGCGCGCGAGGGTGTCGGCGTTGATCTGCCACCAGCCCATACGCCGCCTCCCGCCGCCGACGTTTCGCACGGACGCGAAAGAATAACGCCGGTCCCCGCGGCGGCCCAGACTCCCCGCATGCCAGACACCCGCCGCACGAGCTACGCGGACCTCTTCCGCACCCCGGAGTTCAGCCCCCTCTTCCTCTCCTCCTCGGCCAACATCGCCGCACAGACGGTGAGCGGACTGGCGCTCGGCACCCTGGTGTTCCGCGCGACGGGGTCACCGCTGCTGTCCGCGGTGAGCATGTTCGGTCCGGCACTGGCCCAGGTGCTGGGCGCCACCCTCTTCCTCTCCGGCGCCGACCGGCTCGCCCCGCGCACCACGCTGGCGGCGCTCTCCCTGGCCTTCGCGGCCGCCACCGCCGCCCTCGCGCTGCCCGGCCTGCCCATCTGGGCGATGCTCGCCATCGTCCTCGTCGAGGGACTGATCGCCTCCCTCGGCGGCGGCGTCCGCTGGGGCCTGCTGACCGAGATCCTCTCCAAGGACCGCTACCTGACCGGGCGTTCGCTCTTCAACATGATGAGCGGCGTCATGCAGATCGCCGGATACGCGGCCGGCGGCGTCCTGGTGACCCTGCTGTCACCGCGCCTGTGCCTGCTGCTCGCGGCCGGTCTGTACGCCACCGCGGCGGCCCTCGCGCTGCGGCTGACCCGCCGTCCGCCGCGCGCCACCGGCCGCCCCTCGGTACGCGCCACCTGGCACGCCAACGCCCTGCTCTGGTCCGCCCGTCCGCGCCGCCACGTGCTGCTGGCCCTGTGGATCCCCAACGGCCTCGTCGTCGGCTGCGAGTCGCTGTACGTCTCCTACGACCCCCGCGCGGCCGGCACGCTGTTCGCCTGCGCCGCGCTGGGCATGCTCGCGGGGGACGTGACGGTCGGCCGGCTGCTCCCGGCCCGGCTGCGTCCGCGGTTCGGCGTCCCGCTGCTGGTGCTGCTGGCCGCGCCGTACCTGGCGCTGTTCCTGCGCCCGCCGCTGCCGCTGACGGCCGTACTGGTCGCGCTGGCCTCCGTGGGCTTCGGCGCGAGCCTGGTGCAGCAGGAGCGCCTGGTCGCCCTGACCCCCGACGAACTCTCCGGGCACGTCCTCGGACTGCACTCCGCCGGAATGCTCACCCTGCAGGGCGTCTCCGCGACGCTGGCCGGCACGGTCGCCCAGTTCACCTCCCCGGCGACGGCGATGACCGCGATGGCGGCGGGCTCCCTCGCGGTGACCCTCGCGCTGACGGTGGCGAGCCGGCGCGGCGCGGCCGACGGGGGGCTGCTGCCGAGGCTGGTCCGGGCGGCGTGAGGAGCCGTTCCCGGGGGAGGCCCCTGAGCCTCCCCCGGGAACGCGATCGAGCGGACGCGGGCCAGATCCGCCTCCCGGCGCGAGCGCATCACGGTCGCCGCGACGGGTGGCCCAGCGGGTCCTGCCGCGCCCGGTACCGCTGCCGCGGGCCCGCTGCAGGCCGCCCTCTCGTACACCTCGGCCTCGCCGAGGCCGGATCGGCGGCGACCCGTACGAGGTGGTCGCCTCGCCGCAGGCGTCCGGGTGTTCGTCGGCGACGTGCAGGGCAGGGGGCTGGACGCGGTGGAGACCGCCGCCCGGATCCTCGGCACCTTCCGGGAGGCGGCGTACGACCCGGTGCACGCCCTCCCGCTCGGCCCGGCGGCCCCGGCCGGACCCCTTCCCGCTGCCCTTCACACGACGACGCGGCGATGCTGCCGCTGCGGTTCTGCCAGGCCCCCGGGGCCACGCAGACTCCGGATGCGTCGCCGACCGGCCGGGCGCAGACTGACCGGGTGAGCGGAACGCACACGGAGCGGGACCCGGTCAACTTCCCGGAGGGCGAGCTGCGTTGAGCCGGGCCGCGCGGCGGGTCAGGTGGTCGCGTTCGGCGAGGTTGTCGGCCTTGAGGGCCGCCTCGGCGTACAGCCGTGCCGCTGTGTCCGGGTCGCCGTCCCGCTCGTGCAGGTACGCCGCCGCCGCGGTGTACCTGGGCAGCGAGGAGTCCACCGCCGCGAGCGCCGCCAGACCCGCCCGCGGGCCGTCGGCCTCACCGACGGCCACCGCGCGGTTGAGCCGGACCACGGGGCTGTCGGTCAGGCGGGCCAGCTCGTCGTACCACTCCACGATCTGCACCCAGTCCGTCTCCTCGGCGGTGGGCGCGTCGGCGTGCAGGGCGGCGACGGCCGCCTGGGCCTGGAACTCGCCCAGCCGGTCGCGGGCCAGCGCCCCCTGGAGGATCGCCACGCCCTCGGCGATCGACGCGGTGTCCCACCGGCCGCGGTCCTGCTCGGCGAGCGGCACCAGGCTGCCGTCGGGCGCGGTCCGCGCGGCGCGGCGCGCGTGGTGGAGCAGCATCAGCGCCAGCAGCCCCGCCACCTCGGGATGATCGACGGCGGCCGCCAGCTGCCGGGTGAGCCGGATGGCCTCGGCGGCGAGGTCGACGTCGCCCGAGTAGCCCTCGTTGAACACCAGGTAGAGCACCCGCAGCACGGTCGCCACGTCTCCTGGCCGGTCGAACCGCACGCCGGAGACGGTGCGTTTGGCGCGGCTGATGCGCTGCGCCATGGTCGCCTCCGGCACCAGGTAGGCGCGGGCGATCTGACGGGTGGTGAGTCCGCCGACGGCGCGCAGGGTGAGCGCGACCGCCGACGACGGCGTCAACGAGGGGTGGGCGCACAGGAAGTAGAGCTGGAGGGTGTCGTCCACCGAGGACGCGGGGCCGGGCGCCGGCTCCTCGTCCACCCGGTCCTCGCGCCGTCGGCGGGCGGTGTCCGACCGGGTCGCGTCGAGGAAACGCCGCCAGGCCACGGCGACCAGCCAGCCCTTCGGGTCCCGCGGCGGGTCGTCCGGCCAGGCCCGGACCGCCTCCATCAGGGCGTCCTGGACCGCGTCCTCGGCCGCCGCGAAGTCCGCGCCGCGGCGGACGAGGATGCCGAGCACGCTCGGCGTGAGGCTCCTCAGCAGGACCTCGTCCATCTCCCGGGTCACTCCGTGACGGTGGGCGGCTCGACCAGGAACGGGCGCAGCTCCAGCCACTCGTGGATCGGCTTCCCGCCCGCGCCGGGGGCGGCCGACAGCTCACCGGCCAGCTCGACGGCGCGCTCGTAGGTGTCGACGTCGATGATCATCCAGCCGGCGATCAGGTCCTTGGTCTCGGCGAACGGGCCGTCCGTGACCGGAGGGCGCCCCTCACCGTCGTACCGGACGAAGGTGCCCTCGGGGGCGAGCGCCTGACCGTCGACGAACTCGCCGGTCTTCTCCAGACGGTCCGCGAAGTCCCGCATGTACTGCATGTGCGCCGAGATCTCCTCGGGCGTCCACTGGTCCATCGGCACGTCGTTCACGGCAGCCGGGGCGCCTCGGTAGTGCTTGAGCAGCAGGTACTTGGCCATGGTGCGTCTCCTCGGTGCTGGTGCGGTCCATTGTGGCCGCGTGCACCCCGGGGACGGAGCGGGACCCGTGTTCTCGACATCGCCGTACGGACTTCTTCAGAGAATTTTTCGCGGCTCCGGACGGCGCTCCGACCTGCGACTTCGCGCGCGTGGCACGCGTTGGCATCGTGTGGTGCCAGGCTGTGCCACATTCTCCCTTGCTTGTGGCGCCATAGTGGTGCCATGATGACGTCATCGACTTCAGCGGTACGTCGGAACCCACCGCGCTTCTCGTCCCCAGTCACTCCAGCCTTCGAACGGGAGGGCCCCGTGCCTTCGACTGTCATGCCCACATCCGGCCAGGGTGCCGCCCCCGCGCCCGCCGCCATCTCCGCCGTCGGCCTGCGCAAGTCCTTCGGCGACAAGGTGGTCCTGGACGGCATCGACCTGCGCATCCCGGCCGGATCGGTGTTCGCGCTGCTCGGGCCGAACGGGGCGGGCAAGACCACCGCCGTCAAGATCCTCTCCACCCTGATCACCGCCGACGGCGGCCAGGCCCAGGTCGGCGGCCACGACCTCGGCACCGACCCGCAGGCCGTGCGCGCCGCGATCGGCGTCACCGGCCAGTTCTCCGCCGTGGACGGGCTGATCACCGGCGAGGAGAACATGCTCCTGATGGCGGACCTGAACCACCTGTCCAAGGCCGAGGGCCGGCGGGTCGCCGCCGAACTGCTGGAACGCTTCGACCTCGTCGAGGCCGCGAAGAAGCCCGCCTCCACCTACTCCGGCGGCATGAAGCGCCGCCTGGACATCGCCATGACCCTGGTGGGCAACCCGCGCATCATCTTCCTCGACGAGCCCACCACCGGCCTCGACCCCCGCTCCCGGCACAACATGTGGAAGATCATCCGCGCACTCGTCAACGGCGGCACCACCGTCTTCCTCACCACCCAGTACCTGGAGGAGGCCGACGAACTCGCCGACCGCATCGCCGTCCTCAACGGCGGCCGGATCGCCGCCGAGGGCAGTGCCGACGAGCTCAAGCGCCTCATCCCGGGCGGCCACGTCCGCCTGCGCTTCACCGACCCCGCCGCCTACCGCGACGCCACCGACGCCCTCGCCGACGCCGCCCGCGACGACGAGGCGCTCACCCTCCAGATCCCCAACGACGGCAGCCAACGCGAACTGCGCACCGTCCTGGACCGGCTCGACGCGGCCGGCGTCGAGGCCGACGAGCTGACCGTGCACACCCCCGACCTCGACGACGTCTTCTTCGCCCTCACCGGCTCCACCACCGTCCCCGCCCAGGCCGACCAGTCCAAGGAGACCGCCCGATGAGCACCCTCGCCCTCACCCTGCGCGACTCGTCCACCATGCTCCGGCGGAACCTGCTGCACGCCCGCCGCTACCCGTCCCTCACCCTGAACCTGCTGCTCACCCCGGTCATGCTGCTCCTGCTCTTCGTCTACGTCTTCGGCGACGTGATGAGCGCGGGCATGGGCGGCGGCGCGGACCGCGACGCCTACGTCGCCTACCTCGTCCCCGGGCTGATCCTGATGACCATCGGCAGCACCACGGTCGGTACGGCCGTCTCCGTCTCCAACGACATGACCGAGGGCATCATCGCCCGCTTCCGCACCATGGCGATCCACCGCGGCTCGGTCCTCGTCGGGCACGTCGTCGGCAGCGTGCTCCAGTCCATCCTCAGCGTCGTCTTCGTCGGCCTCGTCGCCCTCGCGATCGGCTTCCGCTCCACCGACGCCACGGCCCTGGAGTGGCTCGCCGCGTTCGGACTGATCACGGCCTTCTCCGCCGCCCTCACCTGGATCGCCGTCGGCATGGGTCTGATCAGCCCCAACGCCGAGGCCGCCAGCAACAACGCGCTGCCGCTGATCTTCCTCCCGCTCATCTCCAGCACCTTCGTGCCGATCGACGCGATGCCGGGCTGGTTCCAGCCGATCGCCGAGTACCAGCCCTTCACCCCGTGCATCGAGACCCTGCGCGGCCTGCTGCTCGGCACCGAGATCGGCCACAACGGCTGGCTGGCCCTCGGCTGGTGCGTGGCCCTCACCGTGCTCGGCTACTTCTGGTCGAAGTCGGTCTTCGACCGCGACCCGAGGTAGTGCCGGAGCGGCCCCTCGCTCCACCGTCCCAGGGCGGCGCACCCCGACACCGTGTCGGGGTGCGCCGCCTTTCTGGTGGCACAGCTGACGCCATAAAGGGCTCGTAATGGTGCCACATGTGTGCCATAGTGGCGTCAACAAGGTGCGCGGAATCTACAGGGGGGTCGGACCATGGAAACGGTGACGGTGACGGTGGCCGCGGACAGAGCGCCCGGCAGGCCGCACGGGGCGCCCGGTGCCCTCGCCGCCTTCGCCCGCTTCGTCCTGTGCGGCGGCGGGCTGGGACTGGCCTCCAGCGTCGCCGTGGCGGCCCTCGCCGCCTGGCTCCCCTGGGCCCTGGCCAACGCCGTGATCACCGTGGTCTCGACGCTCCTCGCCACCGAGCTGCACGCCCGCTTCACCTTCGGTGCCGGCGGGCGCGCGACCTGGCGCCAGCACACGCAGTCCGCCGGATCGGCGGCGGCCGCGTACGCGGCGACCTGCGCGGCGATGCTCGCCCTGCACCAGCTGGTGGCGGCGCCCGGCGCGGTCCTTGAGCAGATCGTCTACCTGTCCGCCTCCGCACTCGCCGGCGTCGCGCGCTTCGCCGTACTGCGCCTCGTCGTCTTCAACCGTCGCGGTGCCGTCCCGCCACGGGCCGGCGACCCCGAGGCCACGGAGCGCCGGGCGCCCTCGGCCGGCCGGTACCCCGGGTGCGGGTCGGCGACGAGCGTCCCGGGGTCCGCCGCGACCCGGCACGGACGCGTCGTCGCAGCGCGCCGTGCCGCCGGCGGCAGGCACCCCATCAGGGAAGCGTCAAAGCCGTTCGGGTCGACGTATGGAAGCCATCAACGACGGCCGAATCCGGCCAGGAAGGAGCTTTCCTCGAACTGTCAGTTCCCTGCCCGAACCTCTTAGGAGTTGCGATGGCCGACGTGGCCTTCGTCGTCACCACGCTCGCGGTGTTCGCGCTCGTGGCTCTCGTCGCCAAGGGGGTGACGAAGCTGTGACCGCAGAGAACATCGTCGGCCTGATCGTGGCCGTCGCCCTCCTGGGTTACCTCGTCCTCGCCCTGATCCACCCGGAGAGGTTCTGAGCACCACATGAGCCCCGTCCTCGCCGGCGTCCTCCAGCTGCTCGCGCTCATCGCCGCGCTGGCGCTCGCCTACGTACCCCTCGGCAACCACATGGCCCGGGTCTACTCCTCCGACAAGCACTGGCGCGTCGAGAAGTGGATCTACAAGGGCATCGGTGCCGACCCCGACCGGGAGATGCACTGGCCCGCGTACCTGCGCGGCGTGCTCGCCTTCTCCCTCGCCGGCGTCCTCTTCCTCTACCTGCTCCAGCGGCTCCAGGGCGTCCTCCCCGGCTCCCTCGGCTTCGCCTCCATCGACCCGGACCAGGCGTTCAACACCGCCGTGTCCTTCGTGACCAACACCAACTGGCAGTCGTACTCCGGCGAACAGGCCATGGGCCACGTCGTGCAGACCGCCGGCCTCGCCGTGCAGAACTTCGTCTCCGCCGCCGTCGGCATGGCCGTCGCCATCGCCCTGGTGCGCGGCTTCGCCCGGTCCCGCACCGGTGAGCTGGGCAACTTCTGGTCGGACCTGGTGCGCGGTGTCGTCCGCGTCCTGGTGCCGATCGCCGCGGTCGCCGCCGTCGTCCTGGTCGCCTGCGGGGCCATCCAGAACTTCTCCGGCATCCACGAGGTCGGTCAGTTCCTCGGCGACCCGCAGCAGTGGAACGGCGGCGCGGTCGCCTCCCAGGAGGCCATCAAGGAGCTGGGCACCAACGGCGGCGGCTACTTCAACGCCAACTCCGCCCACCCCTTCGAGAACCCGACGCCCTTCTCGAACCTGTTCGAGATCTTCCTGATCCTGCTCATCCCGTTCTCGCTGACCCGGACCTTCGGCCTGATGGTCGGCTCGGTCCGCCAGGGCTACGCGATCCTCGGCACGATGGCCGCCATCTGGGTCGGCTTCACCGCCCTGATGATGTGGACCGAGTTCGCCCACCACGGACCGGCCCCGGAACTCGCGGGCGCGTCGATGGAGGGCAAGGAGCTGCGCTTCGGCGTGGGCGCCTCGTCGATCTTCGCGGTGTCGACCACGCTGACCTCCACGGGCGCTGTGGACTCCTTCCACTCCTCGTTCACCGGACTCGGCGGCGGCATCACCATGCTCGGCATGATGCTGGGCGAGATCGCGCCCGGCGGCGTCGGCTCCGGCCTCTACGGGATGCTGATCATGGCGGTCATCGCGGTGTTCATCGCCGGTCTGATGGTCGGCCGAACACCCGAGTACCTGGGCAAGAAGATCGGCACCCGCGAGATCAAGTTCGCGGCCTGCTACATCCTCATCACGCCCGCCCTGGTCCTGGTCTTCACCGCCGCCGCCATGGCCCTGCCGACCCCGGGCCACTCGATGACCAACAGCGGGGCGCACGGATTCTCCGAGATCCTCTACGCCTACACCTCGGCCTCGAACAACAACGGCTCCGCCTTCGCCGGCCTGAACGCGGACACGCAGTGGTTCAACAGCACCCTGGGGCTGGCGATGCTGCTCGGCCGCTTCCTGCCGATGGTGTTCGTCCTGGCGCTCGCGGGCTCCCTCGCCCAGCAGAAGCCCGTACCCGCCTCCGCCGGCACCCTGCGCACCGAGAAGCCGCTGTTCACCGGCCTGCTCGTCGGCGCCGTCCTGATCATCACCGGTCTGACCTACTTCCCGGCGCTCGCGCTGGGCCCGCTCGCCGAGGGGCTGGCGGCATGAACACCGGTACCCCTGCCCACCACACCGACTCCCAGCGGCCCGACCCGCAGAAGCACGAGGACGCCATGTCCACAGCCACCCCGACCAGGGCGCCGCACAGCGACGCGCCCACCGGGCACAAGCCGGAGGAAGGCCGCGTCGGCGCGGGCCTCTTCGACCCCGGGCAGCTGGTCAGGTCGCTGCCCGACGCCCTCCGCAAACTGGACCCGCGCGTGATGGTGAAGTCGCCCGTCATGTTCGTCGTCCTCGTCGGTTCCGTCCTGACGACGGCGTTCTCCTTCGCCGACCCCGGCGACTGGTTCGGCTGGACCATCAGCGCCTGGCTCTGGCTGACCGTGATCTTCGCCAACCTCGCGGAGGCCGTCGCCGAGGGCCGCGGCAAGGCGCAGGCCGACACCCTGCGCAGGGCCAAGACCGACACCGTCGCCCGCCGCCTGGTGGACGGTCGCGAGGAGCGGGTGCCGGGCACCGGGCTGCGCGTCGGCGACCTCGTGGTCTGCGAGGCCGGCGACGTCATCCCCGGCGACGGAGACGTCGCCGAGGGCGTCGCCTCCGTGGACGAGTCGGCGATCACCGGCGAGTCCGCGCCCGTCATCCGCGAGTCCGGCGGCGACCGGTCCGCGGTCACCGGCGGCACCAAGGTGCTCTCCGACCGGATCGTCGTCAGGATCACGACGAAGCCGGGGGAGACCTTCATCGACCGGATGATCAACCTGGTGGAGGGCGCGGCCCGGCAGAAGACGCCGAACGAGATCGCGCTGAACATCCTGCTGGCCTCGCTGACCGTCGTCTTCCTGCTGGCCTGCGCCACCCTGCCGCCGCTGGCCGGCTACGCGGGCACCGACCTGACGATGGTCGTGCTGGTGGCCCTGCTGGTCTGCCTCATCCCGACCACGATCGGCGCCCTGCTCTCCGCGATCGGCATCGCGGGCATGGACCGGCTCGTGCAGCGCAACGTGCTCGCGATGTCCGGCCGCGCGGTCGAGGCGGCCGGCGACGTCTCCACCCTGCTGCTGGACAAGACCGGCACCATCACCCTCGGCAACCGGCAGGCCGCCGAGTTCGTGCCGGTCGGCGGCGCCACCGAGGCCCGGCTGGCGGACGCCGCCCAGCTCTCCTCGCTGGCCGACGAGACGCCCGAGGGCCGCTCCGTCGTCGTCCTGGCCAAGGAGCGGTACGGGCTGCGCGAGCGCGACCGGGGCGAGCTGGTGGGCGCCGAGTGGATCGAGTTCACCGCCCAGACCCGGATGTCCGGCGTGGACGTCGACGGCCGCAAGGTCCGCAAGGGCGCGGCCGGTTCGGTCACCGCCTGGGTCCGCGAACGCGGCGGCACGGTCGCCGAGGGCGCCGGCGAGGCCGCCGACCGCATCTCCGCGGCGGGCGGCACCCCGCTGCTGGTCGCCGTGGAGGACGGCGACGGCGCCCGCGTCCTCGGGGTGATCCACCTGAAGGACGTGGTCAAGCAGGGCATGCGGGAGCGGTTCGAGGAACTGCGGCGCATGGGCATCAAGACCGTCATGATCACCGGCGACAACCCGCTGACGGCCAAGGCCATCGCCGCGGAGGCGGGCGTCGACGACTTCCTCGCGGAGGCCACGCCCGAGGACAAGATGGCCCTGATCAAGCGGGAGCAGGCCGGCGGGAAGCTGGTCGCGATGACCGGCGACGGCACCAACGACGCGCCCGCGCTCGCGCAGGCCGACGTCGGCGTCGCGATGAACACGGGTACGTCGGCCGCCAAGGAGGCCGGCAACATGGTCGACCTCGACTCCAACCCGACCAAGCTCATCGAGATCGTCGAGATCGGCAAGCAGCTCCTCATCACGCGCGGCGCGCTGACGACGTTCTCCATCGCCAACGACGTCGCCAAGTACTTCGCGATCATCCCGGCGCTCTTCGCGGCCGTCTACCCGGGCCTCGACAAGCTCAACGTCATGCAGCTGTCCTCGCCGGACTCCGCGATCCTGTCCGCGGTGATCTTCAACGCGCTGGTCATCGTCGCCCTGGTGCCGCTCGCCCTCAAGGGCGTCCGCTACCGGCCGCTCAGCGCCGACCGGCTGCTCCGCCGCAACCTCGCCGTCTACGGCCTGGGCGGGCTGATCGCGCCCTTCCTCGGCATCAAGGCCATCGACCTGCTCATCTCCCTCATCCCCGGGATCGGCTGACCGCCATGAACACCTCCCTCACCAACACCGCCCGGCTGCTCGGCGCGGGCCTGCGCGCCCTGCTCGTGCTGACCCTCGTCACCGGCGTCATCTACCCGCTGGCCGTCACCGGCATCGCCCAGGGACTCTTCTCCGGCAAGGCGAACGGCTCCGAGATCGAGTCGCACGGCAAGGTCGTCGGCTCGTCCCTGATCGGCCAGGCGTACAACCTGCCGCTCAAGAAGGGCCAGGAGACCCCGGAGCCCGACCTCAAGTGGTTCCAGGGCCGCCCGCAGAACGGCCTCGGCAGCAACAGCGTCAACACCCAGTACAAGCTCGTCCTGTCCGGCGCCACCAACCGCGCCGCCGACAACGCCGAGCTGGTCCAGTGGGTCAAGGACGCCAAGGCCGCCGTCGTCAAGGACAACTCCGTGCCCGGTCACCCGGTCCGTCCCTCGGACGTGCCCGCGGACGCCGTCACCTCCTCCGGCTCCGGCCTGGACCCGGCCATCTCCCCGAAGTACGCCGACCTCCAGGTCCACCGCGTCGCCGAGCGGAACGGCCTGCCCGCCGACCGGGTCCAGAAGCTGGTCGACGAGCACACCGAGGGCCGCACCCTCGGCTTCATGGGCGAGCCCCGGGTGAACGTCCTCGAACTCAACATCGCCCTCAAGGACCTCGCGGCGGCCGACCGCTGACGGCCTCAGGCGCACGCCGTCGGAGCCGGCCGCCCGAACCTTCCTTGGGCCTGTGACGCGCGGTGTCCGCGATGCGGCACGCCGACGGGGGCCGGGGCGACGACCCCGGCCCCCGTCGGGGCGTGTGCCAAGCCTAGAAATAATGCTTGCGGCCGCCCACGGCCCGCCCGGTCGCCCCGAGAATCCACAGGACCGCACCGACCACGATGAGGATTCCGCCGATCGTGGTCAGCAGTCCGATGCCGACGAGCAGTCCGATGATGAGCAGAATGAGCCCAATGAGAATCATTGCGAATCCGATCTGTCGAGTCTCCACGAGGCGCTCGGGCCCCCTGACGGAAGGTCCGTAGCGTCTTCTGTTTCGTCAGCCTCGATACGGTGGAGGTTGTGTAGCGTTGCTCCCTCCGTGTGCCCTGCCATGACGGGCACATGCCCGGAGAACGCGGTCGGGCCGGGAGAGGAGGCGAACGTGTGGTCGACGCTCCTGCTTCTCGCCGGTCTCGCCGTCGTCGGTGCCGGAATCCACGAGGCCGTGCTCCAGCGCCGCCTCCGCCGCGCGGGGACGCGCGTCGACGGCCTGGTGGTCCGCCACCACCGGAGCACCGGCACGAGGGGGGAGGGCGTCACCTACACCGCGGTGGTGGAGTTCACCGACGCGCAGGGCTGTTCGCACCAGTTCCAGGCCAGGACCTCCGGCGTCAAACGTCTCCCCGTGGGCGGCCGGGCACCGGTGCGCTACCTCCCCGGCGCCCCGAGCACGGCACGCGTCGACCTGACCGGGAAGCGGGTCGAGAGCGTCGTACTTCCCTTGGGGGCGGGCGGTTTGTTCACCGCGGTGGCGATCTGGATGCTGCTCGGCGGCCGTTGAGGCGTCCCCTCCCGGCCCGGCCTCTGTCAGTGGGCGCAACTAGCGTCCAGGCCATGGGTATTCAGGTGGACGTGGTGGCGGCCTGTCCGGTCAACGACGAGATGGAGCGCGTGCTCGGGCTGGCGGAGGCGGTCGGCGAGCCGGTCACGGTGACGTTCATGTGGGAGGGCGGTCGCGCCACCGAGCGCGCCGTACTCGTGCCCGCGGCCACGCTGGCGCTGTGGGAGCACTGGGCCCCCGAGGCATATCCGAGGCGTGAGGCCCCGGACGAGGGTGAGGCGGGAGACGAGGGGCTGGAACTGGCCCACCCGGAGGAGTTCGGCCCGTTCACCCTCTTCCGCCGTCGCGTGGGCAGGCGTACGGCGGTCGCTCGCGCAGGCGTGGTCGTCGCCGAGCTGCTGCCCCCTGAGGAGGCGCACTGGCTCGAAGAGCGGGCGCGCGATGTCCGTCAGGGCTTCATGGACCCGAAACAGAAGGCGGCGTTCGAGGAGTTCCTCGCGCGGCAGCCGCCCGTCGGTGAGCAGTGAGGCGGCGTCGGAAGACCTCCTGTTGCCGTCATCTATCGAATCACGATAGATTCACATCGCGATTCGATTGAAGGAGTGGTGATGGGAAAGCTGACCGTGCTCGCGCTGCGCGCCGTACTCGCGGCGCTGCTCGCCGGGTCGGTGTTCGTCCAGACGGTGATGGCGGCCCTGCTGGCGTCCGACCTGGACGGCGGTGACCTGGCGGACCGGCGGGTGCCGATCGTCGTGATCGTGGTCCTGGGCGTCCTGACGGTGGAGGCCGTCCTGCTGAGCACATGGCGTCTGGTGACCATGGTGCGCAGGGGCACGGTGTTCTCCCACGCCGCCTTCCGGTACGTGCACGTCGTGATGGGCGCGTTCGCCGCCGCCGGGGTGCTCGTCTGCGCGCTCGGCGTCGTACTCGCACCGGGCGAGGCGGTGGCGCCGGGCGTCGTGCTCCTTCTCGGCGGCGTCGCCCTCGCGGCCTTCGGGGTCGCGCTCGTCGTCCTGGTGATGCGGGTGCTGCTCGCCCAGGCGGTCGCGCGCGACGCCGAGGCGTCGCAGATGCAGGCCGAGCTCAGCGGGGTGATCTGATGGCCATCGTCGTCGACATCGACGTGATGCTGGCCCGCCGCAAGATGGCCGTGGGCGAGCTGGCCGAGCGCGTGGGCATCACCCCCGCCAACCTGGCGGTCCTCAAGAACGGCCGCGCCAAGGCGGTGCGCCTGTCCACACTCGACGCGCTCTGCGCAGCACTCGACTGCCAGCCGGGGGACCTGCTCCGCTGGGAGGCCGACGACCGGGTGGACGCGACCGTCCCGGACCAGCCCCGGTGAACGGCCTCGGAGCCACGGCCGAGGCCGACGTCCTGGTGGTCGGCGCGGGACTGGCCGGCCTGCACACGGCCACACTCCTCGCCCGTAAGGGCCACGACGTGGTCCTGGCCGAACGCCGCGCAAGCCCCGCCTCCGCGATCCGCACCACCGGCATCTTCGTCCGCAAGACACTCGACGACTTCCCGCTCCCGCCCGACTGCCTCGGCCCACCGATCCGGCGCGTCCTGCTCTACCCCCCGAACCTGCGCCGCCCGGTCGGCCTGGTCAGCGGACGTGACGAGTACCGCGTGGGAGACATGGGCCCGCTCTACACGCGGGCGGCCGAGGACGCGGCGGCGTCCGGCGTACGCATGGCGCTGAGCACCCGCTACGTCGGCCGCACCGGCACCACCTTCCACCTCGCCGGACGCGAGCGCCCCACGACGCTCCGGGCCCGCTTCGTCGTAGGTGCCGACGGCGCCCGCTCACGCGTCTCCCACGACCTGGGCCTCGACCGCAACCACCACCTGCTGGTCGGCGCGGAGGAAGTCTTCGCCCTGTCCGCAACCGGCGACGAGCCACCGACGTTCCACTGCGTGCTGGACCCGTCCTACGCCCCCGGCTACCTCGCCTGGGTGGTCAACGACGGCCGGCACGCCCACGTCGGCGTCGCGGGCTACGCCGACCGCTTCCCCCACGGCCTCCGCCGCACCATGGAACGCTTCAGCGCCGCGGCTCCCGGTCTGACCGGCGTAACCCGCCCCGACGCGGTGGAACGACGCGGCGGCCCGATCCCCGTCGGCGGCGTCCTCCGCCGGATCAGCTGCCCGGACGGCCTCCTCGTGGGCGACGCGGCCGGCGCGGTGTCCCCGCTCACGGCGGGCGGCCTGGACCCGTGCCTCCGCCTGTCGGAGCACGCGGCCACGGTCCTGGACACGGCACTGCGCACGGGGGACCGGGGCGCGCTGCGCACCTACGACGGATCAGCCCTGCGCACCGACTTCCGCGGCCGCCTGATGCTCCGCGGGGCACTGTCCCAACTCCGCACCCCGGCGGCAGCGACGGCGGCGTTCCCTCTCCTCCGGAGCCGCTTCGGCAGGGCGGTGGCCGGCAGGGTCCTCTTCGGCGACAGGTCGTTTCCGACGCCGGGGGAGGCCGAGGTCAGAGCCGGCCGAGATCGATCTCCACGGCGAAGGGAGCGGCAACCCTGACGACACCGGTGAACATGTCGCTGGTCCGGTAGCTGCTGGTCGCCGGGTCGAGGACGTAGGTGTGGATCAGCGGCACGCCCGTTGCGGTCTGCTCGATGCGCCAATGGAAGGCGACGCCGGCCTCGGCGAACTGGTCCACCTTCACGCGGCGCTCGGCGGTCTCCGACCCCGGCGAGACGATCTCGGCCACCAGCAGCACGTTGCTCGGGGCGGGTGGGTGTCACGTCGATGGTCTCCGCGCGGTAGACCACGACATGTGGGCGCCGGTTGGTGAGCGGCACGTCCTGGAGACGGACGTCGGAGTCCGTGTCGGCGTTCCAGCCCGGTCCGGCCGCGGCGTCCAGGGCGTTGGCCAGGATCCGCGCGATGCGGCGGGGCCGCTTGGGTACGCGCCGGGACTCACGACGACCCTTCCGTCCACGACCTCGATCCCCGCACACTGCTCCTCGGACCAGGTCGCTGTCACCCACGTCCCCATCAGATGCCGCAGACTCGCTACGGCAGACGATCTTCAGGATGCGTCGGCGTAGGCGAGGTGCGCGCCACAGACGGACGTCGGTGTGCGCTTCCACAAGAGCTGCTCCGGCGGCCCCGGCTATCGCCCACGCACCCTCAGCGAAGAGGGCCCAGCACGCGGTGCGGCTGGTGCGCGTCTCCTACGAGGAGACCACGCCCGTCACCACCCTCGACCAGGGACGCGAGTCGGCCTACGAACCCGAGCGCATCTTCGGCGGCTGGATACCGGCCCGCGTTGATGTCAGACGTGGATGTCAGAAGGGGGCCACCCCCGAAATTTCGGGGGTGGGCCCCTTCTGAACTGGTGCCCCCGGCAGGATTCGAACCTGCGACACCCGCCCGCGTGGACCGTGGCGTCACCCCTGTCGTCGTGCGTGCCGGTTCGACCGTCGGCGCACGGTGAAGACACAGGCGAGGATGCCGAGGGCCCAGGCGATCAGGAGGGCACCCCACAGCGGCATGGTCACCATGGGGATGAGGAGGCGGATCTCGACACTCGAACGGTTCTCGAAGATGAAGATGAGAGCGATCGCGGTGATCAGGGTGAAGGGTATGAGGCGGCGGACAGTGGGGCGGGAAAGGAATGACTTGTGCGCCTTGTCTGTGGTTGCCTGAGTCATGGGTGTCTCTCCATCTCATTGCCCCCAAGTCCAGCGTTCCCTCGGGGGGCACGGGTCGCGCCACGGGAGGGACCACAGCAGCAGGGAGATGCGGGCGAGAGCGGTGCCGCCCTCGGCCGCGGGCGGTACGCCGCTCCCGCGCTGCCGGCTCGTGTCCGTGCCTCGTGCACCCACGTGTCGCTCTTTCGCTCTGTCACACGTCTAGTCCGGGGTGCGTTCCCCGGACAGGTCGTAGAGGTTGCCGCCGGGCTTGATCACGCTCAGGGCCCAGATGATGAAGCCCGACATGGTGATCATCACGACGGACCACAGCGGGTAGTACGGCATGGAGAGGAAGTTGGCGAGGATCACGAGTGCGGCGATGACCACGCCGGACACGCGCGCCCATGTCGCGATCTTGAGCAGCCCGGCGCTGATGATCACAGCGAGTACGCCCAGGACGAGGTGGATCCAGCCCCAGCTGGTGAGGTCGAACTGGAAGACGTAGTCGGGCGTGGTGACGAAGACGTCGTCCTCGGCGATGGCCATGATCCCCCGGAGGATGTCGAGGAGGCCGACGAGCAGGAGCATGACGGCGGCGAAGACGGTCAGGCCGGTCGCCCACGCCTGCCTCGACGAGTGTGTCGGCCGGGGGTGTGTGGCGGTCATGTGCGCCTCGGTTCGTGGCGTGCGGATGGTCAGCGGGTGGACGGGCCGGTTGTGGTGGGGGCGTGGCCCGCGTGTTCCGCCGGGCCGTGGCCGCTCAGGACCAACTCCTTCGCCCTCTGGAACTCCTCGTCCGTGATGGCACCCTGATCCCGGATCTCGGAGAGCCGGGCCAGTTCGTCGACGCTGGTGCGCTGCCCGCCGCTCGCGGTTTTCCTGATGTACTCGTTGAACTCCTCCTGACGGGCGCGGGCGTGCGCCGTCTCCCGGTGGCCCATGTTCTTCCCGCGTGCGATGACGTAGACGAATACGCCGAGGAAGGGCAGGAGGAGGCAGAACACCAGCCAGCCGGCCTTGGCCCAGCCGCTCAGCCGGTCGTCGCGGAAGATGTCACCGATGATTCGGAAGAGCAGGACGAACCACATGATCCACAGGAAGACCAGAAGCATGGTCCAGAACATGCTGAGCAGCGGATAGTCGTACGCCAGGAAGGTCTGCGCGTTCATGTCCGTCCTCCGCCCCGGGCGTGCCCGGCCGTCGTTGCGTGCTGACCTCAGGGTGGTCACCGGGCTCAGCGCGCGGCATCACCCGGCACGGGTGAGTTGGCTGCGGGGCCGGCCGGCCGGGGCCCTGCCCGGAACCACGGCACTCGTTCATGAGGCGTTCGGTGCGTCGACGGAGGTGCCGGTCCGGCGGCCGCCGCCAGGACCGCGGGGGAGCGGTCCGCAGGTCCACCGGAGTCAGGCGATCCGGCCGGGGTGGTCGGGGCGTCGACGTTCCTTCCACCGGTCCGCGGTCAGGTCATGGCAGCGGGCGTGCCTGTTTTCGGAGGGCGTGCCCCGCGCGACGCGGACCGCCACCCCAGGGCGACCACCGCCTCGGCCAGACCGAGCAGGACCAGCCACAGGCCGAGAAGCCGGGTCAGGGCGCGGGCCGATTCCGGGGGCAGCGCGAGGACGACGATCCCGGCGACGACCGCGAGTACCGCCATCCCCATGACGAGGCCGCGGTGCGGCAGGTTCTCGGTGACCAGGGCGGCGTAGAGGGTGAGGATGCCGGACACCAGCCATACCATGCCGACGATCAGCGACAGCGCGGCGATGGTCTGTAGCGGGTTGCGCAGACACAGCACCCCGGCCAGCACGTACAGCACGGCCAGCAGGAGCCCGGGCAGCCGCTCGTGTCCCTCCCGCGCGAAGACGGCTACGAACCGGAACACACCGGTCAGCAGCAGGTACAGACCGATGAGGACGGCCAGGACATGCAGGGTCGCCTCCGGCCAGACCAGGACCAGGACGCCCGGGACCAGCGTGGCGACGGCCGATCCCATGAGCCAGGTCCAGGATCGGCCGAGCCGGGTGAGGACGTGCGCAGGGTCGTCCACGGCTCCCGGGACCGCCCTGCCGGGCCCGCCACCCCGGCCGGGAGGTTCCGCCGCGTCTCGGGGCACGGTCATGGCGCCTCCTCGTGGACCGGCCGGTCGTCGCCGGACCGCCCGATGGGGGCGGTCGGTGAGCGCCCGACTCGTACGTGTCCGTTCCAGGGTCAGGGCCGGCGCTGGGGGCCGGGGTCACCCGTGAGGGGTGATCCCGGCCTGCCGGCGAGGCAGTGAGGTGGGATTCGGGAACATCCGCCCACGGGCCCGGACGAGACGAAGAGACGTGAGATGAGCGATACGACCTCGGGAGGCAGCGGGGGCCGCACCTCGTCTGGACCGCCCCCACGTGGCGGGCTCCGTTCTCGCCGAGCCGCCGGCGCGGTCGCGGTCGCGCGCGCTGTGTCCGTCGCCGTCGGGCTCGTCACCGCCTACTACCTGCTGCCCCTGGACGAGCGGCTCACGGCCGGTACGTCGGTGCTGCTGGTGTGCGGCCTGCTCGTGGTCCTCCTGGTGTTCTGCTGGGAAGTGCGGGCCATCGCGCGTTCCCCTCATCCGCGTCTGAGAGCCGTCGAGGGACTGGCCGCGACGCTGGTGCTCTTCCTGGTCCTCTTCGCCGGCTCCTACTACCTGCTGGAGCGCTCCGCGCCCGGCTCGTTCAGCGAGCCGCTGAACAGGACGGACGCGCTGTACTTCGCCCTGACCACGTTCGCCACCGTCGGCTTCGGCGACATCACGGCCCGCTCTCAGACGGGGCGGGTGCTCACGATGGCGCAGATGGCGGGAGGGCTGCTGCTCGTCGGTGTCGCCGCCCGAGTGCTCGCGAGCGCGGTGCAGGCGGGGCTGAACCGCCGGCGCCGGGAGCCGACGGCTGCGCCGAGCTCCGGGGCCGGGCCCGTGGAAGAACCGGAGGCCGGACCATGACGATACCCAGCGCCTTCACCGCCGCCCTGCCGCCGGCCGAGCGAGCCGCGTACGGCAGGAAGGCCCGTAAGCGGGCCTCGCGTTCGTGCCACGGCTGGTACGAGACGGGGCAACGGAGGAGCGACCCGGTCGACCTGCTGGAGCGCCAGTCCGGTGAGCGCGTCCCGGCCTTGGTGCCGATCCGTTACGGACGCATGCTGGAGTCGCCGTTCCGCTTCTATCGCGGTGCGGCGGCGATCATGGCGGCGGACCTGGCGCCCCTGCCCAGCAGCGGACTCCAGGTTCAGCTGTGCGGGGACGCGCACCCGTTGAACTTCCGGCTGCTGGCCTCACCGGAGCGTCGCCTCGTCTTCGACATCAACGACTTCGACGAGACGCTGCCCGGCCCTTTCGAATGGGACGTCAAACGTCTTGCGGCCGGGTTCGTGATCGCGGCCCGGGCGAACGGCTTCTCGACCAAGGAGCAGAACCGCACCGTACGGGCCTGTGTGCGGGCCTACCGGGAGCGCATGCGGGAGTTCGCCGGGATGCCGACCCTGGACATCTGGTACGCCCAGGAGGACGCCGACCACGTACGGCAACTGCTGGCGACGGAGGCCGCGGGGAAAGCGGAGCACCGGCTCAGGGACGCTGCTGTGAAAGCACGCACACGTACCCACACGAGAGCGTTCGCGAAGCTCACCCGCGTCACGGCCGAAGGCCGGCGCATCACCCCCGACCCGCCGCTGATCACCCCGCTCGGCGATCTGCTCACCGACCCGGCCGAGGCCGGCCGGGAGGAGGAACTGCGGTCCCTCGTGAACGGCTACGCACGGTCCCTGCCGCCCGAGCGCCGGCACCTGCTGCGTCACTACCGTCTGGTGGACATGGCTCGCAAGGTGGTCGGTGTCGGCAGCGTCGGCACCCGCTGCTGGGTCCTGCTCCTGCTCGGCAGGGACGACGACGACCCCCTGCTGCTCCAGGCCAAGGAAGCCTCGGAATCGGTGCTGGCGGCCCACACGGGCGGCGAACGCCACGACAACCAGGGGCGCAGGGTCGTGACCGGCCAACGCCTGATCCAGACCACCAGCGACATCTTCCTCGGCTGGACGCACGTCACCGGCCTCGACGGAAAGGGCCGGGACTTCTACGTGCGCCAGCTGTGGGACTGGAAGGGCATCGCGCGGCCGGAGACCATGGGACCCGACCTGCTCTCCCTCTTCGCCCGGCTGTGCGGGGCCTGCCTTGCGCGGGCCCACGCCCGCTCCGGCGACCCCGTCGCGCTCGCCGCGTATCTGGGTGGCAGCGACCGTTTCGACCGCGCGCTCACCGAGTTCGCCCAGTCCTACGCCGACCAGAACGAACGCGACCATGAAGCCCTGCGGGCGGCCTGCAGCTCCGGCAGGGTTACGGCCGCCCGGTTGTGAGGCCGACCCGGGAACGGCGAGCCGGCCCGGCACACACCGCCGGTCGGCGTCATTGTGGAAGCTGCCGCATCTCCATGACGCGCAGGCCCAGTGACTGGCAGCGGGTGAGCAACCCGTACAGATGGGCCTCGTCGATCACTGTGCCGAACAGGACGGTCTGGCCGGACATGACGACGTGCTCCAGTTCCGGGAACGCGTTGGCCAGCGTCTCCGACAGGTGTCCCTCGATACGGATCTCGTAGCGCACGAGCGGTCCTTCCACCGGACGGGCTCGGGACGCCGTCCGGGGCTTCGGGGCGGACGGTGTTCTCGCTGACGATCCTGCGCCTCGTCGCCCTCCGGCGCCCTCACCCGGTGCAGGTGACTCCGGCCGCAGTGCCCGTGGCTTTCAGTGCGTCACCGCGATCTTGACGACGACGATCACCAGACCGAGGAGTACGTTGACCGTCGCGGTGGTGGCCACCAGCCGTCGCGAGGCGCCCGCGCGGTGCGCCGCGGCGACGGACCAGCCCACCTGTCCGGCGACGGCGACGGACAGCGCCAGCCACAGGGTGCCCTGGACGTCCAGCCCCAGCACGGGACTGACGGCGATCGCCGCGGCCGGAGGCACGGCGGCCTTCACGATCGGCCACTCCTCGCGGCACACACGCAGGATCACCCGACGGTCCGGAGTGCGCCGCGCGAGACGCGCTCCGAACAACTCGGCGTGGACGTGGGCGATCCAGAACACCAGGCTGGTGAGCAACAGCAGCAGAACCAGTTCGGCGCGGGGGAACGAGCCCAGGGTGCCGGCGCCGATCACGACGGAGGCCGCGAGCATGGAGCCGTAGACACCGCCTGTGTAGTCCGCGTGGGCCCGGTGTGCGGCCCGCCGCTCCCGCCGGTCCGCAGACCGTCCGGCCCTGGTCTCGCCCGCGGTCACCTGTGTCTCCTCCACGCTCGGCCCGTCGGTCCGACCGGCCCGGTTGTCCGGGGCCCGGCAACGGGTTCGGGTTCGGGCGGGCGGCCTGCCCGGGCGGTCGGAAGACGCGCGGTGACCAGGAAACTCGCGAGCGCGATGCCGCCCGTGGCCAGGATCGCCGCCTTCAGCCCGTCCAACTGGGCGGAGGCGTAGGAGTCCGCCACGGCGTCGACCTCGGACGGCGGCAGCCCGGCCTCCTCGGCCGCGGAACGCACCTGCTCGGTCGGGACGAAGGTGATGCCGGCCTCCAGACGGACCCCGACCTCGTCCCGGGCGGCCGGGGACAGCCGGGGGTCGTCCGCGACCTGGGTGGTGAAGGCGCCTGCCAGGGCGCCGACCAGGATCGAGCCGATGAGCGCGGTGCCCAGCGACGAGCCCAGATTCTGGGCCGTGAACTGCAGCCCTCCGGCCTCGCTGCGCTCCTCCTCACCGACACCGGACTGCACGACGTTGCCGAGCTGCGAGGCGAGCAGACCGACGCCCACGCCCAGCACGGCCATGGCCCCGGCGAACTGCGCGTCGTCGATGACCGGGTCGATCGTGGCCAGCAGCCACACCACGGCCGCGGCGAGAATCACCAGGGCCAGCCGCACCACCCGGCGCGGTCCCATCCTGCGCCCCAGCGCGGACCCGCACAGGGAGGTCACCAGCATGGTGGCCGACACCGGCAGCAGGCGCAGCCCTGTCTGGAAGGCGTTGAAGCCCTGCACCACCTGGAGGTAGAGCGGGATGGCGAAGAACAGGCCGAGGAGGATGAGGTTCTGGCTGAGCAGCGTCGTCAGACCGGCCCGCAGTACGGGCCTGCCCAGCAGGGACAGATGCACCAGAGGGTCGGCGCCCCGGGTCTCCCGCCGCCGTTCCCATCCCCGGAACAGGGCCAGCACGGCGATTCCGGCGCCGACGACGAACAGGGTGGGGGAGAAGCCAAGGACGGTGAAGGGAGGGTTGCGGGGCTCGACCCAGCCCCAGGTGCTGCTCTGCAGCACCCCGAGCACGCCCAGCCCCAGCCCGGCGGCGGAGAGCGCCGCGCCGAGCCCGTCCAGCCGGGGGCGTTTCGCGGCCGGGGCGGGCGTCGCGATCACCCGTCGGCACAGCAGCACGGCCACGACGACGAGTACCTCACCGGCGAAGACCAGCCGCCAGGTGAGGTAGGTCGTCATCCAGCCGCCCAGCAGCGGGCCGACCGCGATCCCGGCGCCGGCGAGCCCGCCGATGACCGCGTAGGCGACGGCCCGGTCCCGTCCGCGGTACGCCTCCGCGACCAGCGCGGCCATGGCCGGCAGCACCATGGCGGCCCCGAGCCCTTCGACGACGGACCAGCCCAGCGTGAGGACCCACAGCGTGGGCGCCACGGCCGTCACGGCCGAGCCGACCCCGTACACGGCCAGTCCCGCGAGGAACATGCGGCGCCGGCCCAGAATGTCCCCGAGCCGGCCACCGATGAGCATGAACGCCGCCATGACCAGCGCGTACAGGGTGATGACGGCCTGGATGGCGGTGACCTCCGTGTCGAAGTCCTCGACCAACTGGCTGATCGACACGTTCATCACGGAGGTGTCCAGAACCATCAGGAACTGGGCCGTACCGAGGACTGCCAGGGCCCGCCAGTGCTTCACGTCGTCTCACCTCGCCGGGTCGGACCGGTGCGCTGCGGCACGTTCCTCCATCCCACCCCGGCGGTGGCGCCCCGTGCCTCACCCCTCGCGGGGGAGGTGACGCCAGCAGCCCCGCTGCCGCCGCAAGAAGGTGGCAGACCGAGGCAGACCGAGGCGGACCGAGAGGGAAGCGCGAGCCGTGTGCTCGGGTACGGATCGCCCAACGGGTCGGCGCCCGCATCGGCCGGTGCCCGGGCCCTGCCGTCGGTCGTGCTCACACTCCTCACTCCAGCGGCCTCGCCCCCTCGGCGTACTCGGGCCGTGCTTGCGGTGCTGGCGGGTGCGACGGTGACGGAGGTCGCCGCTCAGCTGGGGGTTTCCCGGCAGACGGTGAGCGGGTGGAAGTCCCGGTATGCCGCTGAAGGGCCGGCGGGTCTGGCGGACCGGTCGCGCAGGCCGGGGTCGTGTCCGCATCAGGCTTCTGCCGAGGTGGAGGCTGCCGTCTGTGAGCTGCGGCGCAAGCACCCGAGGTGGGGTCCGCGGCGGCTCGCGTTCGTGCTGGAGCGGCCCGGGCCGTCACGCCGGTGCCGTCGCGGATGCGCCTGACCAGAATCCGATACACGGTGCGTGCACACGTGCGGGGTTCAGTGCCCTGCCTGTGTTGATGAGGGCCTCTGGAATCGGCCAGGGCTACGCGTCGCCTCACTTGCTTCGCCCCTCAACCGAGTGGGGAGCGAAGACGAGCGCCTCGCAGGGGAAGTCCGGTCTCGCCCGCTCGCGGGGTGTGCGGGCTGCATCGAACCGTCGTGGTGCGCTCAGGCTCCCCGGTCCGGGGCGACGGCGCGGCTTACGCAGTCTCGGAGCAGGGTGCGGCGCTGGTCGTGCACGCTCGTGGGCTCCTGGGTGGAGGCGGCGTAGACGTTGCTCACCGGAGACCAGGCCATGGACATGGCGATGACCATGGCCATCACGTCAAAGGGGTCTCCCTGTCTGATGCGCCCGGCGGCCTGGGCCTCTGCGATGGCGCGGAGTTTGTGGTCGTCGTAGCGGTCGTGGTCCGCCACGAGATACCCGGTCGGGCGCCTCTCCAGGCGCGCCCAGGTCGCGAGGCGGATCAGATCGGGGCGGCTGAGGTACTCGTCGTAGAGGCGCACCGCCCAGTCGGCGAGGTCCATGGCGTCGATGGGGACGACATTGGTGATCCGCTCCAGTGAGGCGAAGAAGATCGCGTCGAAGAGCTGTTCCTTGTTGCCGAAGTAGCCGTAGAGCTGTGCCTTGTTGGTGCGTGCGGAAGCGATGATCCGCTCGATGCGCGCACCGGCGATGCCGTACTGGGCGAATTCCTGGGTGGCGGCGTCGACGATGCGCTGGTAGGTCGCGGCACCTCGGCTGCTGGCTGGCTGGTCAGGCATATCCGGACCTTAACAGACAGACTCGTCTGTTTGCTTCTTGGCTCGCACGCCTCTATCGTCAAATAGACCGAACAGTCTGTCTTAGGAGTCAGAGATGCGTTCTACGACCGGATGGCAGGCGGACAGCGTGACGCGGACTCTGCGCCGCGCTGCGCTGGAGCGCCGGGACCTGCGCCCGGACGACATCGCGGTACGTGTCGACTACTGCGGTGTCTGCCACACAGACCTCCACGCGCTGCAGGCGCACGAGAGCGACGCGAACGGCGTGCTCGTACCCGGGCATGAATTCACAGGCGTGGTAACCGAGGTCGGCAGCGCGGTTTCCGGCTTTTCCCCAAGTGATCCCGTGGCTGTCGGCAACATCGTCGACTCGTGCGGCATGTGCCGCATGTGCCAGGCCGGCCAGGAGAACTTCTGCCGTGAGTTCCCGACACTGACCTACGGCGGAGCCGACCGGCAGGACGGGTCGACCACGCTGGGCGGGTACTCCCGCGAGTACGTCGTGAGCCATCAGTTCGCCTACCCTCTCCCTGCGGGCCTCGACGCGGCCGCCACAGCCCCCTTGCTCTGCGCCGGCGTCACCGTCTGGGAACCGCTGCAGGCGCTCGGAGTGGGCCCGGGCAGTACCGTCGCCGTGGCCGGACTGGGCGGCCTGGGACACCTCGCGGTCAAGATGGCGACCTCACTCGGCGCCACGACCTCCGTCATCAGCCAGACCCCGGACAAGGCTGACGAAGCGCGCAGTCTGGGGGCGCAGGGATTCGTCGTGTCCACCGACCCCAAGCAGATGGAAGCGGTCCGCGACCAGTTCGATGTGGTCATCGACACCATCTCCGTCCCACACGACCTGGCTCCGTACCTGCGTGCAACGGCCATGGACGGCACCCTCAGCCAGCTCGGCCACCTCGGACCAGTCACCGTGAAAACCATGGACCTGCTCATCGGCCGCAAGAAGCTCAGCTCAGCCGGCAGCGGCGGCCGCCCGTCGACCGCTGCCATGCTGCACTTCTGCGCCGAGCACGGCATTGCCGCCGATATCGAGCTGCTCCCGTCGTCCCAGGTGAACAGGGCTCTCGAACGCCTGGAGCGCAACGACGTCCGCTACCGCTTCGTGCTCGACATGTCCGACCTGGACTGACCGACGGCGCGGCTTGTCCAACGGCAAGTCCGGCGATAACCACGAGAGCCGCCCGGACGCAGGACCACCTTGGCAGTCGCCCTCTACTCGACCGCGCTGATCATTTTCCTGCCGTAGCGGGATGGAACGTTGGTCAGCGGCAGATCCCCGGGCTTCATGGCGCGCGGAAGACTGGTCAGTCCGCATGCGGCCGCCCGTAGGTCGACCGACTGCCGTCATCTACTGCCGTCAAAGGCCCCGGACCATGATCGATCCGGGGCCTTTCGCCTGGTGCCCCCGGCAGGATTCGAACCTGCGACACCCGCTTTAGGAGATTTCTCTGGGCGGGGCTGTGACCTGGGAAATGTTGGCTACAGGTGGTCTGGCCAGGGAAACACGCCTCCGTAGTTCTTACGTTTCCCTAGGGCTTCCCATGCTGATATGTGCTGAACACGTGCTGTCCTCGTCGGCTGGCCCGCGGGCTGCAACTCCCCACTGAACGGCCTCCGGGGCGACGTCGCCACCGCGTGACGCGCCGACCCCGTCCGGGAGGCGTCCGCCGCCCGCGGGCACGGACAGGCCCGAGAGGGTCAGCGCGAGGGCACCGACAGGGCCGCCTCCGGCCGGCGGCCTTCCGGGCCCGCGGTGCGGACCAGGTTGCCCGTCTGCTCGCGGTGCTCGTGCACGAGGTGGATCGACATCGCACCCTCACCGGTCGCCGCGGCCACCCGCTTGACCGAACCGCTTCTGACGTCACCGGCGGCGAAGACGCCGGGAAGAGTGGTCTCCAACAGCAGCGGACCACGGCCGAGCGGGGTCCACCGGGCCGGGTCGGCCAACGGCTGGGCGTCGGCGCCGGTGAGGACGAAACCCTTCTCGTCCAGGGCCAGTACATCCCTGAGCCATTCCGTGTGCGGTCGGGCTCCGATGAACACGAACAGCGCTGCGGCTTGCAACTCCCGCCGTCGGCCGTTCGTGTTGTCCTCCACGAGCAGAGCTTCCAGCTTCTCCGCACCGAAGACGCGCCGCACTTCGGTGTGCAGCAGGACCTCGATCTTCGGGTGTCGTTCGACTTGGTCGACCAGGTAGCGCGACATGTTCGCGTTGAGGTCACCGCCCCGGACGAGGAGCTGGACCCTGGACGCGTGGTTGGCGAGGAACAGCGCCGCCTGTCCGGCGGAGTTCCCGCCGCCGACCACGGCGACCGGATCGGCCCGGCAGAGGCCGGCCTCGTGGACGGTCGCCGCGTAGTAGACGCTGACGCCCTCCAGACGGTCGATGCCGGGCACCTCGAGTCTGCGGTACCAGACGCCCGAGGCGAGCACCACGGCACTCGCACAGGCCCTTGACCCGTCGGCGAAGGTGACGACGTACTCGTCGCTCTGAGGAGCGAGCCCGGTGACCTTGGCGGGCACTATGAGGCGGGCGTCGAACTTGCGGGCCTGGAGCACCGCGCGTTCGATGAGTTCGCCCCCGGAGATGCCCGACGGGAAGCCGAGGTAGTTCTCGATGCGGGACGAGGTACCGGCCTGGCCACCGGTGGCCACAGCGTCGACGACGGCCGTGGTGAGGCCGTCGGAGGCGCCGTACACGGCGGCGGCGAGCCCTGCGGGTCCCGCACCGACCACCATCACGTCGTACCGCCTGGCCTCCGGCGAGGGAGCGGGCAGTCCGATGACCCGGGCGAGTTCGGCGTTGCTCGGATTTCGCAGGACCTGGTCGCCCTTCCAGAGAACTACCGGAGTCTCCTCGGGACGGATCGCGAACCGACGCAGCAGCTCCTCCGCTTCCTTGTCCTTCTCCAGGTCCACCCAGCGGTGGGGCAGCCTGTTGCGGGCGGCGAACTCACGCAGCCGCAACGTGTCCGGTGAATAGCACGATCCCAGGATGCGGAAGCCCGCGCCGAGGCCGATGAGCAGATGTCTGCGGCCCAGGTATGCGCGGAGGATCAGGTCACCGAGGACGGGATCGCGGCCGACCAGGGCGCGTTGCCGGTCCACCGGTACGGCCAGGATCTCGCCCGGCTCACGCACCACGGCGGTGTCGAAGGCCGCCTGGCCCTCCAGCAACCCGAGTTCGCCCAGGAAGCGGCCGGGACCGTGGACCGCCACCGTGCGCTCCTCGGAGCCGCCGTGGCCGTGGACGATCTCGACGGTCCCGCTGAGGATCGCGAGGAACTCCCGGAACGGCTCACCTTCGTGGTACAGCACCTCGTTCTCGGCCGTCCTGCGGCGCTCCCCGTGCGTGGTCAGGACCTGGAGCTGCTCCGGTGAGAGACGCGGGAACGCCCCGTACTGGTCCGGTGTCTCGCGGGGGCCACCCTGCCCGTGCTCGGCGCTGCTCATCAGACCATCGCCTCGTGGACGTAGCACCAGCGCCAGTTCTCCCCGGGCTCGAAGGACTGCACGACGGGGTGACCGACGCCGGCCGCGTGGCGGCTGGCGTGCTTGAGGGGCGAGGAGTCGCAGCAGCCGACGTGCCCGCAGGTGAGGCAGAGCCGCAGGTGCACCCACGGGGAGTGGACCCTGAGGCACTCCTCGCATCCCTCTGGGGTACGCGGACTCACGGGACGCACCATCGCCAGGTGCGGGTCGGGGATCGTAACCATGATGGGGTGCCCTACCTTTCTGGTGGGGGCTGCTTCGCGGCTGTGCGCGGCAGCGCGCCGAGCGTCTACGGCAGTACGGAGGCCAGGGACTTCGGCAGTCCGGACTTGAGGTGGTTCCACTCGCCTTCGCTCACGTGGCGTTCCAGAACCTCCAGGACGGTGTGCACGACTCGTTCGACGCCACCGTCGACCGCGTAGGGAAAGTCGTCCCGGACGCGCTGGAGGAAATCCTCGCCGCTGAGTTTCACCGGTGTCTCGGACGGCTTCCAGCCGTCGTAGTAGACGCCTCGGATCAGGGTGGGCAGCTGTGCCCCGAAGTGCGCGGCCCCGTCGACGGAGAGGCGGTCCCGTAGCCGGTGCAGGACGGCGCGCAGTGCGGCGTACGACTGCTTACGGCGTTCTTTGGGCCAGCCGTTGGCTTCCTCGATCTCCCTGAGGAGCCGGTTCGCCTTGTCCACCATGGTGTCGAAAGAGGAGAATCCTGTTTCGGTCATGACCGGGCTCCTTTCGCTCCCGGCGGGCCGGCGGTGCCGGACCGCGGTCCCGCACCGCCGGGCTCGCGGGTCAACGATCGCCGCTCTCGCCGCTCTCGGTGATCTGGATGTGACGGGGCTTGGCGACCTCCGCCTTGGGGACGGTGACCGTGAGTACACCGGCCGACATCTCCGCTGTGACCTTTTCGGTGTCCACCTCGCCCGGCAGCCGCAGCCGGTACTCGAAGGCACCGGTTCGGCGGGCGCGGCGGCGCAGGACGCCGCTGCGCTCCTTTTCCTTGATCTCTCCGGTGACCACCAGTTCCTGTCCGTTGGCCTCGACGTGGATGTCCTTGCTCTTGACGCCGGGAAGTTCGATCTCGACCTCGAAGGCGTCATCGGTCTCCGTGACGTCCGCGAGGGGGGTCCAGGCGGCCGCCGGCGTGGCGGCCCCGCCCACCGTCGATTCGAGCAGTCCGCTCATCTGGTTGAGCAGCTCGTCGAATTCCGTCAGTGGATTGCGGGCCCACCCGAGAGGCCGCTCTGCTGTCGCGCCACCACGGTGGCTGCGGACGGGCATGTTCATCACCGATCACCTCCGCTTTCTCGTCGGTCCGGTCGGCCCGCCATGGCCTGTTCGACCCAATTCCGCAGGACGTGCGCGGGTGCCGCGCCGGCCTGCCGGGCGACCGTCTCGCCCCGGTCCAGGACAAGCAGGGTGGGCACCGCCTGTACCTCGAACCGTTGGCTGAGCAGTGGGTTCTTGTCGACGTCGACCTTGGCGAGCTTGATCCGTCCGGCAAGGTCGCGAGCCACTTGTTCGAGGGCGGGGCTGACCATGCGGCAGGGGCCGCACCAGGTCGCCCAGAGATCGACGACGACGGGCACCGTGGCCTGCTCGACGACCTCGCCGAAGTCGCCGTCGCCCGCGTCGACGATCCAGGGCAGGTACTGCTTGCAGTGACCGCACCTGGGGCGTCCCTCGCCTGTCACGGGAATACGGTTCTCGCGCTCGCAGTGCGGGCAGGTCACCTTTGTCGTCCGGCTGGTCTTCACGCTGCCCTCGTTTCCCGGGCGGCGGCCTCCGGCTGGTCGTAGGTGACCACCAGTTCCCCGTTCTCGCTGTCCACGCGGACCGTCGCGCCGTCCTGGACGTCGCCGCGCAGAAGGGCGCGCCCGACCAGGGTCTCCACCTCGTGGGAGATGTAACGGCGCAGGGGCCGCGCCCCGTACACGGGGTCGTAGCCCTGATGGGCGATCGCCTCACGGGCACGATCGGTGAGTTCGACGTCGATGCGGCGTTCGGCGAGCCGCTGTCGCAGTTCGTCGAACTGCAGCTCCACGATCCGCTCGATCTGCCGCTCGCCGAGCGGCTTGAACAGCACGATGTCGTCGACGCGGTTGAGGAACTCCGGGCGGAAGTGCCCGCGGAGTTCGCCCATGACCAGGGCGCGGGCGTCCGGCTTGATCTCCCCGTCGGCGGTGACGCCGTCGAGGAGGTGCTCGGAGCCGATGTTGGACGTCATGATGATCACGGTGTTGCGGAAGTCGACGGTACGGCCCTGGGCATCGGTGATGCGGCCGTCGTCGAGGACCTGCAGCAGCGTGTTGAAGACATCGGTGTGCGCCTTCTCGATCTCGTCGAACAGCACGACGGAGTACGGCTTGCGGCGTACGGCCTCGGTGAGCTGGCCGCCCTCCTCGTAGCCGACGTATCCGGGCGGTGCGCCCATGAGCCGGCTGACGGTGTGCCGTTCCTGGTACTCGCTCATGTCGAGGCGGACCATGTTCTCCTCGGAGTCGAACAGAGCCCGGGCGAGGGTCTTGGCCAGCTCGGTCTTCCCCACGCCGGTGGGACCGAGGAAGACGAACGACCCGATGGGACGGCGGGGGTCGCGGATGCCGGAGCGGGCGCGGATGATGGCGTCGGCGACGAGCTTGACGGCCTCGTCCTGGCCGATGACGCGCTCGCGCAGGATCTCGTCGAGACGCAGCAGTTTCTCCCGCTCCCCCTCCTGGAGGCGGGCTACGGGGATGCCTGTCCAGGCGGCGACGATCTCGGAGATCTCCTCCTCGGTGACGACCTCGCGCAGCAGCCGGTTCTCCCCTTGCTTGGAGGCCAGCTGCTCCTCCTCGGCGGCGAGCCGGCGCTCCAGATCCTGGAGGCGGCCGTAGCGGAGTTCGGCGGCGCGGTTGAGGTCGTAGGCGCGCTCGGCCTCCTCCGCCTCGTGGCGGACCTGCTCCAGTTCCTGGCGCAGTTCCTGCACCCGGCGGATGGCCTGCCGTTCGGCCTCCCACTGGGCGTGTTTGGCGTCGGCCTCGCCGCGCAGGTCGGCCAGCTCCCTACGCAGTTCCTCCAGGCGGGCTTCGCTGGCGGGGTCGGTCTCCTTCGAGAGGGCGGCCTCCTCGATCTCCAGGCGGGTGACGCGGCGGGTGATCTCGTCGAGTTCGGCGGGCATCGAGTCGATCTCGGTACGCAGCCGGGCGCACGCCTCGTCGACGAGGTCGATGGCCTTGTCGGGCAGGAACCGGTCGGTGATGTAGCGATGGCTCAGGGTGGCCGCGGAGACCAGCGCGGTGTCCTGGATCTTGACGCCGTGGAAGACCTCCAGGCGTTCCCGCAGCCCGCGCAGGATGGAGATGGTGTCCTCGACGCTCGGTTCGTCCACCAGGACCTGCTGGAAGCGGCGTTCGAGGGCGGCGTCCTTCTCGATGTGCCGGCGGTACTCGTCGAGAGTGGTCGCGCCGATCATGTGCAGTTCGCCGCGGGCGAGCATCGGCTTGAGCATGTTGCCCGCGTCCATGGCCCCTTCGGCGGCGCCCGCGCCGACGACCGTGTGCAGCTCGTCGACGAAGAGGAGGATGCTTCCTTGGGCGGCCTTGACCTCGCTGAGCACGGCCTTGAGGCGTTCCTCGAACTCACCGCGGTACTTGGCGCCGGCGACCAGGGAACCCATGTCGAGGGCGAAGACGATCTTGTCGCGGAGCCCTTCCGGTACGTCACCGCGCACGATGCGCTGGGCGAGGCCCTCGACGATGGCGGTCTTGCCGACGCCGGGGTCGCCGATCAGGACGGGGTTGTTCTTGGACTTGCGGCTGAGTATCTGGGTGACGCGGCGGATCTCGGAGTCCCGGCCGATGACCGGGTCGAGCCTGCCGTCCCTGGCCTCGGCCACGAGATCGCGGCCGTACTTCTCCAGGGCTTCGTAGGCCACCTCCGGATTGGCGGAGGTGACGCGCTGGTTGCCGCGCACCTGGGTGAGCGCGCTCAGGAACGAGTCCGTCGTGATGCCGGCCCGGCCGAGCAGTCGTCCGGCGGCGGTCGAGGAGCCCTCCCCGGCCAGGGCGAGCAGGAGGTGTTCCACGGACACGTACTCGTCCTTGAGGCGTTTGGCCTCCTGTTCGGCGGTGTCGAGCAGGCCGGCGAGACGCTGGGTGACGAAGACCTGACCGGGGGCCGCGCCGGGACCGGTGACCCGCGGGCGGCGCGAGAGTTCGTCGCGCACGGCCTCGCGCAGTTCCTTCGGCTCGGCGCCGGCCTGCTGCAGCAACCGCGGGATCAGACCGTCCTCCTGGTCGAGAAGCGCGAGCAGCAGGTGTTCCCCGTCGACCTCGGTCTGTCCCATGCGGGCGGCCGCGGTCTGGGCCTCCTGGAGGGCTTCCTGGGATTTCTGGGTGAGACGGTTCATGTCCATGGGGGTGTTTCACTCCTCGTGCCGCGGACGCGCAGGGCGGACTCGAGCAGGCTGATGCGGTCGAGCAGGTCGAGCACCAGGCCGATGGCCGCGTAGTTGAGGCAGAGTCCGGCGCGCAGCCGCTGGATGCGGGCGAGTACCGCCGGGGCGGTGGGGTCGAACACCAGCTGTCCCGCGGCGTCGCGTTCGGCGTCGACCAGCCCCAGGGCGACGAACCGGCGGACGAGATCGGGGTGGAGGCCCGAGCGGCGGGCCACGGCGTCCAGGGAGAGCCTCGGTGCGGGCACGAGCGCGAACCGGACAGCCGTGGAGGCGGTCACGTCGGCGTGCGTCCGTACCGGGCGGTCGCCCAGCCCGGTCCGGACGGGGCCTGCCGCTCTCTCGGGTCGGTCTTTCATCGTGTCCTCCTGGGGTCGAAGGAAGAGGTGGCGGCGAGCTCCTCGAACAGTTCGCGCTCCCGGTCGCCGAGGGTGGACGGCACCATGACACGGACTTCGGCGTAGAGGTCACCGCCGGCGCCGCGCGGATTCGGCATGCCCTCACCGCGCAGTCGCAGCCGTCGGCCGCTGGACGAGCCCGCGGGCACCGTGACCTTGGCCGTGCCGCCGCCGGGGGTGGGCACCGGCACGGTCGCTCCCAGGGCCGCCTCCCAGGGGGCGACCGGGAGCTGCACGTACACGTCGCGGCCTTCCAGCCGGAACCGGGGGTGGGGCTGGACCCGCACCCGTAGGTACAGGTCGCCCCCCGGGGCGTCGCCACTGCCCCGGCCGCCCTCACCCGCCAGCCGGATGCGCTGCCCGTCGGTGACGCCCGGCGGCACGTCGACGTCGTACCGCCGGGGCTGCCCGCCGGGGCCGGCGAGCGTGACGGTGCGGCGGCCGCCCCTGTACGCCTCCTCGACGGTGAGCGGCAGCTCGGCCTCCTGGTCGGCTCCCGGTACACCGCCGGGGGCCGCGCCCGCTCCGAAGAGCGAACCGAGCAGATCCTCGATGTCGACACCCTCCCCCGCGAAGTCGTCGCCGAAGCCGGAGGCGTACCGGACGCGGGGGCCACCCGTGCCCGCGGGCCCCCGGGCGCGGAACCCGCCACCCGCTCCGGCCGCGACCCGTTCGTCGAAGTCCTCGGGGATCTTGCGGAAGTCCTCGCCGAAGCGGTCGTAACGGGCCCGCGTCTTCGGATCCGAGAGGACGCTGTACGCCTCGTTGAGGTCCTTGAAGCGTTCCTCCGCCCCCGGATCCTTGTTGACGTCGGGGTGGTACCTGCGGGCGAGCTTGCGGTACGCCTGCTGGATCTCGTCCTGGCTCGCGGTCCGCGACACGCCCAGCACCTCGTAGAAGTCCCGTGCCATGACCCGTCACTCCCGCTTCGCGACCGTCACGGCGGCGGGCCTGAGCTGCGTGTCACCGTCGCCGTAGCCGGGGCGCAGCACCTCGACGACGGTGCCCGGTGGGGCGTCGGGATCCTGGACGACCCCGACCACCTCGTGCCGGGCCGGGTCGAAGGTGACGCCGGTCTCCGCGTGTCGCGGGTAGCCCAGCAGTTCGAGGACGTTCACCGCCTGGTCCCGGACCGCCCGGATGCCCTCCACGATCGCGCCGGGGGCGGCGTCGGAGTGGTTGAGGGCCAGTTCGAGGTTGTCGATGACGGGGAGGAAGGCGGCTGCGGTGCGGGACCGTTCCGCGGCCCGTTCCCGTTCCAGCTCCCTGGCGTGACGCTTGCGGAGGTTGTCGAGGTCGGCGAGGGCGCGCCGCCAGCGGTCTTCGAGTTCCTGGACCGCGGCCGCATATTCGTCGTCGGCGGGCTCGGCGTGGTCGGCGTCGGGTTCCGACGCGTCGCGCGCCGCTTCCGGCCCGGGCGCCGGGTCCGGACGCGGCACGTCCCCGTGCGGCGGTCGTACGGCTTCCGGCACCGGCTCGGCCGGGTCCGACGCGGCGTGGTCGGGTTCGTTCGGCTGGGTGGGCATGGCGTGCCTCAGTCCTTGTCGAACTCGGCGTCGATGACGTCGTCGTCACCGCCACCGGCGGCGCCACCGTCGGCGGTGTCCTGGCCGGGCCCGCCTGCGGCGGTGGCGCTCTGCTGGGCAGCCGCCAGCCCGGCCAGCACCTGCTGGAGTTCGGAGGTCAGCGGCCGTACGCGCTCCACGCCCGCCTCTTCCTTGACCGCCGCCCGGGCGTCGGACACGAGCATCTCGGCGCGTGCCTTCTCGTGCGCCGGGGCGGTGTCGCCCAGTTCGGCGAGGCGCTTCTCGACCTGGTAGGTGACGGCGTCCAGCTCGTTGCGGGCGTCGACGGCCTCGCGGAGTGCCTGGTCCTCGCCCTGGTTGCGCTCGGCCTCCTGGACCATCCGTTCGACCTCACCGCGGTCCAGGTTGGAACTCTCGCTGATGGTGATGCCCTGTTCCTTGCCGGTGTCCCGGTCGCGGGCCTTGACCTCGAGGATGCCGTTGGCGTCGATGTCGAAGGTGACCTCGATCTGCGGTTCGCCCCGCGGCGCCTGGCGGATGTCGGTGAGCTGGAACCGGCCCAGCACCCGGTTGTCGGCGGCCCGCTCGCGCTCGCCCTGGAGGACCACCACGTCGACGGCCGGCTGGTTGTCCTCGGCCGTGGAGAAGGTCTCGCTGCGGCGTACCGGGATGGTGGTGTTCCGTTCGATGATCTTCGTCATCACGCCGCCACGTGTCTCCACCCCGAGCGACAGGGGCGTGACGTCGAGCAGCAGGACGTCCTTGACCTCGCCCTTGAGCACCCCGGCCTGGATCGCGGCGCCCAGGGCCACGACCTCGTCGGGGTTGACGCTCATGTTGGGGTCCTTGCCGCCGGTCAGCCGGCGCACGAGGGCCTGGACGGCGGGGATGCGGGTGGAGCCGCCGACGAGGATGACCTCGTCGATGTCGCTCTCGCCGACCTTGGCGTCAGCCATGGCCTGCTGGACGGGCTCCAGGCACCGCTCCACCAGGTCGCTGGTGATCTGTTCGAACGTGGAGCGCATCACCGAGTCGGTGAGGTGCTTGGGACCCGAGGCGTCGGCGGTGATGAACGGAAGGCTGACCTGCGTCTGCGTCACCGAACTCAGCTCGGTCTTGGCCTTCTCCGCCGCCTCGAACAGCCGCTGCAGCGCCTGCGGGTCCTTGCGCAGGTCGACGCCGTTGTCCTTCTGGAAGTCGTCCGCGAGGTGATCCACCAGACGCCGGTCGAAGTCGTCACCGCCCAGGTGGCTGTCGCCGGCGGTGGACCGTACCTCCACCACGCCGTCGCCGACGTCGAGAATGCTCACGTCGAAGGTGCCGCCGCCCAGGTCGAAGACCAGCACCGTCTCGTGCTGCTTCTTGTCCATGCCGTACGCGAGGGCGGCCGCGGTCGGCTCGTTGATGATCCGCAGCACCTCCAGTCCCGCGATCCGTCCGGCGTCCTTGGTGGCGGTGCGCTGGGCGTCGTTGAAGTAGGCGGGCACCGTGATGACCGCCTCGGTCACCCGCTCGCCCAGCTGCTTGGAGGCGTCGTCGGCGAGTTTGCGCAGCACCTGAGCGCTGATCTCCTCGGGCGCGTACAGCTTGTCGCCCACCTTGAAGCGGGCCGCCCCGCCGTCGCCCTCGACGACGTCGTACGCGACCGCTCTGGCCTCGTCCGAGATCTCGTCGAAGTGCCGGCCGATGAACCTCTTGGCCGAGTAGATGGTGCCTTTGGGGTTGAGAATCGCCTGGCGACGGGCCAGCTGACCCACCAGGCGCTCACCGCTGTCCGTGAAGGCCACCACGGACGGTGTGGTGCGGTTGCCCTCGTTGTTGGGCACGACGGACGGCTCACCGCCCTCCCACACGGCGATCACCGAGTTGGTGGTGCCCAGATCGATGCCCACTGCCTTGGCCATGAGGATCTCCTCCTGCTCTGGCGGCCCGCGCCGGCTCTCCGGATCGCGGTGGGTCCACTTACGACCGGAACCTCCTGGCCCGCAGGGCTCGCTCCTCGGTCATCGCCCAGCTCTTGCCGCCGGTGTGGGCTGAGGTTCTCGGACACACCCCAGGGTGGTGAGACGAGAAGGGGCACGCCTGCTCCTGGCGAGCCGAGATTGCCCGCGGCCGTTCGCACCGTCGGCACAAGACGGTGCAAGTCGTCTATCTCGAATGAGTGGGCTTGCGGACGGGTACCCGTCCGGTTGTCCACCGAGGGCTCGGGCGAACGGAGCCATCCCATGGCCGGCAGCCGGGTGCAGGATCCGTACTCCAGTGGCCCCGACCGGGAGAACGATCTCCCACGGGGCGGCGGGTTGGCTCCCGCGGCTGCCCCGGCGGCGGGCCGGCCAGCATCGGCCGACCGGTTTGACCGTGCCCTCAGCGACTTGTCGGCGCTCTCCTACGCTCTGCTCGACACTCTGGACGAAGCCGAGATCCTCGGGCTGGCCATGGCCCACGTGGAGGCCGTAGGGGCCTACAGAGCCGAGGCCGGATTCGTCGAAAGGGGTGGCGGTCTGATTCCGGCTCCGGCCAACGGACGGAATCACCCCTCGGCGGTGGACCGGAGAGTGCGGGAGCTGGCCGGCCAGGACGGGCCGGTGACCGTACCCGACAGGCCCTGGGGCCGCGCCCTCGGGCTGCGCGGACTGCAGCGACTCCACGGTTACCTCGTGGTGACGTCCGATTCCGAGCCCACCGAGGCAGAACGATTCCTGCTGAGCACGCTCGTCCGGTACACCGCCGCCGCTCTGTCGCTCGCTTTCGCAGACCGCCGCCTGCGTGACCAGGCGGTGAAGCTCCAGCAAGTGAGGGAGCAACGCACCGGCCTTCAGCGACAGCTCATCTCGGTCGTGGCCGAGCAGCGGTACCAGCGGGCCGTGCACACGCTCCTCACCGACGTCGCCGACACGGGCGGCGGAGAAGAAGCTGTCACGCGGGCGCTCCACGGCCTCACCGGGCTCCCCGCGCTGGTCGAGGACCGGTTCGGTCGGTTGAGGTCCTGGAGCGGCCCGAGCCGGCCCGACCCCTATCCGGAACCCGACCCCGTGCGTCAGGACGAGATGCTGCACGCCGTCGCACGGGAGGCCGGGCCGGTGCGGATAGAGGACCGGCTGATCATCCTGGTCCGCCGACACGGCGAGATCCTGGGCGTGCTCGCCCTGCTCGATGCCGGAGGCGAGGCGGACGAGCACACCGTGCTCGCGCTGGAAAACGCCGCCACGTCACTCGCCCTTGAGCTGGCGCACATGCGCAACCTTGCCGAAGTCGAGCTGGCACTGCGCCGTGAGCTGGCCGATGACCTCCTGGCCGGGACGGACACGGCGAGCGCCTACGCCCGCTCCGAGGCGATCGGCCACGACCTGCACCGCAGTCACTACATCGTCGTGGTGCAGTGGTCCAAGCGCACCGTGGACGACTCCTTCGCGGAGGCCGTGGGCCGGGCGGCCGCCGCCCAGGGCATGCGCTCGCTGCTGACCCGGCGCTCCGATCACGTGGTCCTGGTCGCCGACGCCAGGCCGCGCGCCCGCGCGCTGTACGAGGCGCTCACCGTGGAGACGGGGACACATTCAGGGGCCATCGGGGTGAGCGCCCCGTGCGACTCCCCGAACGACATTTCCCGGGGTTATCAGGAGGCACAGCGTGCCCTGGAGGTGCGTCGCCAGTCCCGCGAGGGCTACGGCACGACGTTCTTCGACGAGCTCGGCCTCTACCGCATCCTCGGCCCCGGCAACGACTACCAGCAGTTGGAGGCGTTCGTCCACGAGTGGATCGGGCAGCTCATCGACTACGACTCCCGGCACCACGCGACCATGGTGGACACCCTGACCCGGTACTTCGACTGCGGCGGCAACTACGACGAGACCGCCGCGTCCCTCGCGATCCACCGCAGCACGCTGCGCTATCGGCTCCAGCGAATCCGCGACATCAGCGGCAACGACCTCGCGAACGTCGAGGACCGGCTCAACCTGCAGGTGGCGACCCGCGTATGGAAGATCGTGCTGGGCGGATCCGGCTGACTCGGGAGACGCCGCGCTCCTCGACGCCGAAACCCTCACCCGCCTCCGCGGGCGGGTCCTGATCCGTCACCCTCCGCGGCCAGAGCCGCGCGCACCCGTTGCTCCTCACGAGCAGAGCCGACGTCCCGTTCCAGGGGTGTGCGGCTCACGGCCGTCGCAAGATTGTCCAGGGCCTTCTTCTGCAGTTCCGTACCGCGTCGCAGTACCGGGCTGCGGTCCCCGGCGGTGCCCTCCCATATATGGAGCGCCTCCGCCACGTGCCCCCAGTCCGGGTTTCTGTGTTCACGCATGTCGTCTGCCGCCTGGGCGGTGTCCGCCTCCAGGGCGTCGGCGAACCTCTCCGCCTCGGGGATGGAACGACTGCCGGCCGCCGGGAGGTGGCTTTCCATGAGCATCGTCGCTCGGTCGAATCCCCTGAGCGCCTCCTGCGCATCCTCCGCCTCGCGGGATGTCAGGCCCCGGGGGCGAACGGGTTCTTGCCTCGCCTGGTCGTAGGCTTCCTGCCAGGCGGCACGTGCCTCCCGGCTCGCCAGCAGGGCCCTGCGCAGGTCGGCGCGATGCTTCTGGGTCGGTTCGGCGTAGCCGCGGAGCACCGCGGCCGCGTAGCGGCCGTTTGCGGCGAGCCAGTCCGCGAGCCGACCCGGCAGCCGGGGGGTCTCCCATGCGGGGAACACCACGTACGCCAGCATTGCCAGGGCCCCGCCGATCAAGGTGAGCACCACCCGCTCCGGGACCGTCTGCTCCCACGCATGGCCCCCCATGCCGAGCAAGAAGACGACGTACGCGGCAGTGAAGCACTGGGAATACGCGTAGCCGGTACGGAGCAGCGTGTACGACAGGGCCGCCGAGACCACCGCGAGCGCACCGAACAGATGAGCGTCGGGGCCGATGGCCTGCACCATCCCGGTGGCGAGGGCCACCCCCACCAGGGTGCCGGCGAGGCGGCCCACCGCACGGGCGTACGTCCGGTGGAAGTCCGGCCGCATCACCATCACCGAGGCGATGGGCGCCCAATAACCGTGGCCCACGGGCAGCGGGGACGCGATGAGATAGCCGAGCGGGGCCACCGCCGCCAGGCGGACGGCGTGCCGGAGCACGGGCGAGTCGCGGCGCAGCTCGCGACGGACCGCGCGGACGACAACGGGGAGCAGCCGGAACATGGTCGGGCGCACCAGGAACCGGGCGCTCGCGGGGCCGGACGATGTAGACGCCCTGTCGTACACGCCGGCGCCCCCGGCGACCTCCAACGCCTCGGCGAGCAGCCTCACGAGCTCTTCTGCGGTGTGCCGGGCAGGCCCCTCCAGCACCTCGCCCTGGCCGTCGACGCGTAGGATGTCCGTGCTCCGGGGCGGAATCTCGGTGGGAGTGCCGCAGCGGATCGAACGCGCGGCCGCGTCCAGCACGTCAGCGGCCGCATTGAGCAGCTCCCGCGCGCGGTGCCGCCCGGGCCCCTCCGCCGGGGCGCCGACGTCCGGGTCGGCGAGCGCGGCGATGACCGGCACGATGCGCTCGGCGAGGCCCCGGGGGCCGTGGAGGGCGGGGGGCCGGGTGCGGGCCTGCGACGGCGTCACGGCGGCCGCGTCCCGGGCCGTCATGAGAGGTTCCGGGTCGAACGGGGCAGCCGGGTCGTGTTGCAGCCGACGGGCGTAGTCGGCCACGGCGGCCAGCGCGTCGGCGAGCGCGTCGCGATGAGCCCCCCATCTTCGGATCGGGAACAGGAGGATCAGTACGGCCTGCGCCACGCCTCCGAGCGCGATGACCCCGGCGTGCTCAAGGGCCGGCCCGATGCTCGTGGGCAGGGTGACAGTCACCAGCATGCTGCCGACCGTCGTCGCCGCGACGATCCCAGCGGTCGATCCGAGGGCCCACGCCATCCCCGCGGCGAAGGCCCATACGGCCAGCAGCGGGAGGAACGTCGCGAGTCGCCCCGCCGCCAGGTACCCCACGAAGGTACTCAGCGCCAAGCCCGCGCCCGCGCCGAGCGCGATCACCTTGCGCGGACGCCAGGTGCGCTGGAAGGTGGCCGTACCCGCGGAGAAGGCACCGAGGGCGGCGGACGTGGCGAATGCAGGCGTAGCCAGCCACAGCGCGGCCCCGATGACCAGCCCGACCCCGGCAGCCGTGCGCAGCGCGAGCAGAGGCTCCAGCCGGGTCTCCTCGACCGTGAGCCCGGATCGCACGACCTCCCCGAAGGTCCGAAGCCACCTCACGGTGCGAGCCTGGGCGGAACGCCCTGCCGGGGCGCGACGGCTCGGCCGAGGTGCGGTAGCCGGGCGGGGGAGACTACCGCAGGGCCCGCCAACGTCCATCGGTCGGTATCGTGCTTCCGATTCGGACCCCGGCTAATCATCCTGGGCGCCCTGGAGTCTGTCGCGACGTTCCTGTTCGCGCTTGGAGTACGCGGCTGCCCGGATCGCCTCGTCGCTCTCGAACCCTGATCCCAGCGCGCCCCCCACGGTGGCGACCGAGGCGACGAACCAGGACAGCGTCAGGTACTCCGTGGCGTGCAACGGGGATCGCGTCAGGGAAGCGAACACTTGGTCGTTGAGGATGAACAGCGCCCACAGCAAGTTGATGACCATCAAACCCACGTAGCAGACGAGCGCCCCTATACCCACAGTCACGACCGTCGAGGCGTTGTAGAGCCTGGCCTGCTGCCTCGCCTCCGGTGAGCCCCCTGTTGATCGATGCCACAGTTCTCCGTCCACGATCAGCCAGCCGATCATGAGTCCGACGGACCCGATCATGGCGATCACGAGGCGTGGTGTGCTCAGGGCCTCGGAGAGGCTCCAGGTGGTGGAGTCGAGGGTGGCGATGGCCCCGGTGGCGAGGGCGGCCGCCAGTGCTTTCGACAAGCCCGTCACCAACCGCCACGGCCGGTTGGCGCGGACCATACCGACGAGTACTCGCAGGTAACCTCGCGGTCCGCTGACGACGTACCGGAGATCGTCGGCTTCCGTCTCACCGATCGGGCCCGGATGGACAGGCTCGAGACGATGGTCGAGTGGCCCCAGAGACGGCTGACCTCGCGGAAGTCCTTCGGCCGCCGTGGTCGGTGGACCCGCCAGGCCGAGCACGGCTTCTTCGACGGCCCGCCGCACCCTCGTCTGCAGCCGCAGGCCCCCCAGCGAAGGAAGAGAGAGCAGCGCCAAGCCGTGCTCGTGATTCAGATCCGCAGCGAGCCTGCGACCGTGGGCGTGCAGCGGAAGGTCGGTGAGGGCCACGACGATGTCCCAGTCCTCCGTACTCCCGCGGTCCATGATCCGGCGCATCAAGGTGGGCGGGTCCTCTGCCCCCGAGGTGAACGGCTCACTGACCACCTCGACGACGAACCGCCGCCCCTGGCCCGACTTGTCGGCGAGCCGAGTGGAAAGTGTCCGGGCCATGCGCTGCGCGATCTCCGTCGGCGTGTACGGATCCGCCAGGAGAGCCACGACCGTAACGCCTTGAGACGACACCCGCATGACAGGAACCTCCTCGTCGGCCGCCCCGCGACCCCAAGTTCCCGCAGACGCGTCCGGGGTAACGCCGACGCCGCCTGCATCTGGCGTCCGTACCGCCGGCGGGTGCAGGCGGCAGCGCTACGCTCCGCCCGGTGTCGTAACGGCTGGTGGGCAGGATGATCCGCGTCAGCCGACTCGGGCTGCTGCTCACCCGGCTCTCCCGAGCGCTCTCCGGCCCTGCCCCGTAGATCCGCAGGCCCGTCCGACAACCCGGGCAATCGGATGCCTGGGCCTGACAGGGCGAGACGGTGAGCCTGATTGGGCCTGGCATGCGCATGCGCTCGTGCGCTCCCGTCGGCCAGGCTGGCCGGGAAGCCCTGGGGCCGGGAATCACCCGGCTCCCGCAGCCGGAGGTTGCCGTCATGACAGTGATGTCCATCGCCAGATTCGAGAGGTTCTTTCGCGCGGCCGCAGGACTGAACGTCGACAAGAACGATCTCAAGCGCTACAGCGACTTCGTCGACGCCAAGCTCTACGACCTGCTGACCGTCGCCCAGGCCACTGCCAAAGCCAACGGGCGCGACGTCATCCGGACCTGTGACCTGCCGATCACGAAGGGCTTGCAGGAGTGCATCCACCACTTCCGGAAGATCGACCAGGAAGTGGAGATCAAGCCGATCCTGGAGCAGCTCGCCACCCATCCCGCGTTGGACCGCACGCCCGATGAGGAGACCGAGGCGGCCTACCCGGACATCGTGGGCGGACTCAGCCTCGCCCTCGGCCAGAGCTTCAAGATCCTTCACCCCGATCTGAAGAACCCCCAGACCCAGCACTGGGACGAGGCCCGAGCCGTCTTCGACCTCCTGCTGTGAGTGGCGAACGGGACATATGGCGCGGCCAGCGCCGAAACTGCTCATGGTCCTGACCAGGCAAAACCGGAGCAATGGCTTTGGGGGAGCCCGTTGTCCAGGGTGACGAAGGCAAGGAAGGGCGGCGCCGGCGACCGGCCGGCGCCGCCGGGCCGTGCGCGGCACCTCCGATCTGTGATCGGACTGCTTGCTTCCGGTATCACCCGGATCCCCTGGCAAGCGGGTCCATCCGCGCGTCCGCCGAGTCGTGTGCCTGCTGCGGCCGCAGCACGGGCTGGATCTACACGGCCACGTTCTACTCCGCGCAAGAGGTCAGCGGACGCTTCTGCCCCTGGTGCATTGCAGACGGGAGCGCGGCTGGTCGCTTCGCGGGTGAATTCACCGACTCCTACGGGCTCGACGGCGTGAGCGACGACGTGTTGTACGAGGTCACCCGCCGCACACCTGGGTTCCACGCTTGGCAGGATCCGCACTGGCTAGTTCACTGCCGCGACGCGGGTGCCTTCGTGGGTGAAGTCGGGTACACGGAGTTGGCGGAGCATCCCGAAGCCCTCGACCAGCTGCGGGCCGACATGCGCATGGACGGCTGCCACGACGAAAGCCAGGTCGAGCGCATCTTGACCCACCTCGGCGAGGGGATGAGGGCCATGCTCTTCCGGTGTCAGAAGGGGCCCACTTCCGAAATTTCGGGGGTGGGCCCCTTCTGAACTGGTGCCCCCGGCAGGATTCGAACCTGCGACACCCGCTTTAGGAGAGCGGTGCTCTATCCCCTGAGCTACGAAGGCGGGCGGCCCGGCAGGGCTGCTGGGCCGTCGCGGACAGTGTAGCGGGTGGGGTGGGGGAGGGGTGGTGGCGGGCGAGGTGGGGAGTGGGAGGTTCCGGGTGGGTGCCCGCACCCTTTTGCCAGGTGTGCCTTTCTTCGTACCCCTGATAACGGCGCGATAGGTGCCCCATATCGGCCGCCAGCACAGTGGAGCCCGATCTCGTTTCGAGGTGTCGAATCAACCCTGAGCCCCAGAGGTGAACGCCCATGAGTACGGACCCCAAGTCGGTTGTGCACGGGATTCTGGCCGAGGATCTGGAAGTGGAGCCGGCGGACATCACGGACGCGGCGCTGCTGCGGGACCTGGAGCTGGACTCGCTGGCCGTCGCCGAGCTGATCGTGCGGATCAAGGAGGAGACCGGCGTGGACCTCGCCGGTGAGGAGACGCGGATCGCGGATCTCAGCGTGGGGGAAGTCGTCTCGCTGGCCGGCGCGGGTCTGGAAGCGGCGTGACCGAGGGGCCCGTGGCCATCACCGGTGCCGGACTGGTGACGCCGGCCGGCACCGACGCCGACTCGACCTGGGAGGCGATGTGTGCCGCCGAGTCCCTGGAGAGCGGTGATCCGGAGCCGCTGGCCGGTACCGGGGCCTGGCACAGTCTGCGGGTGCCCGAGCTGCGGCCGGGGCAGTTGACCGGGCGCGGGACCGCCCGTACCGATCCGTTCATACGGTTCGCCCTCGCCGCCGTCGAGGAGGCGCTCACGCAGTCGCGGCTCGATCCCGGTAGCTGGGACGGCAGCCGGGTGGGGATCGTGGTCGGCAGCGCCTTCGGGGGTGTCACCACGCATGACGAGCAGCACCGGCGGATGGAGCGGCAGGGCGCGGGCATGGTCTCGCCGTACCTGCATCCCCGGGCCCTGATCAACATGGCCGCCGGGACCATCGGTGCGCGGTACGGGATCACCGGGCCGGGGCACACCGTGGCCGCCGCCTGCGCGTCCGGCGCCTCCGCCTTCGGGCTGGGCAAGATGCTGCTGGACGCCGGTGTCTGCGACACGGTCGTCGCCTGCGGCACGGACGCCGCCATCACCCCCCTCGTCGTCTCCGGGTTCGCCCGCATGGGCGCGCTGTCCGAGCAGAAGGCGACCGACGCGTCCCGGCCGTTCGCCGCCGACCGCGACGGCTTCGTGATCTCGGAGGGTGCCGCGGCCGTCGTGATGGAGAAGCCGGCGAAGGCCCGCGCCCGGGGGGCCGAGGTGCTGGGGCGGCTGCTCGGGCACGCCGACACCTCCGACGCGCATCACCCGACCGCCCCCCGTCCGGACGGCGCGGGCGCCGCGGCCGCCGTCGAGCGGGCGCTGGCGGCGGCGCGCATGTCGGTGCGGGACGTGTCCTCCGTCAACGCGCACGGCACCTCGACCCCGCAGAACGACCAGACGGAGGCCCGCCTCATCGCCCGCCTCTTCCCGCACGGCCCGGCCGTCACCGCCAACAAGGGCCTGCTGGGCCACACCCTCGGCGCGGCCGGCGCCATCGAGGCCGTACTGACCCTGCGCAGCCTGCGCACCGGCATCCTCCCGCCCATCGCGCACACCGAGCGGGCCGACCCCGGCCTGCCCGACCTCGACCTGGTCCTCGGCGGCCCGCGCCGGCACGGCGGGAGCGTCGCCGTGAGCACCTCCTTCGGCTTCGGCGGCAGCAACTGCGCGCTCGTACTCGACGCCGCCTGACCCCCACATACACAACTCGCGGTCGCACCGTCATGCCCTGACGTCGCCCGGGTGCGTGCGGCCATTCCTGGAGAGTTCATGACGCAACGCGAAGAAGAGCTGGCCCGTGTCCTCTCCGGGCCCGAGTTCGCCACCATCCGGCCCGACGACCTCAGCGTCCGCGACTACAGCCTGCTCACGCTGCGCCGGGCGCGGCTCCTCAACGGGGCCGGGTTCGCGGCGAATTCGCTGTGGCTGGGACGCGGTGACAGCGACCGCTTCCCCGAGTTCCTGCGCACCATGGGCTGGATCGGCGCGTACGACCTGTCCCTGCTCAACGTCCTCGTCTCGCACCAGATCGCGGGCGACGCGCTGCTCAGCCACGCCGGTACGGAGCAACTCGACTCCTGGACGGCGGAGATCGACTCGATGGAGCGGATGTACTGCTTCGCCGGGTCCGAACTGCTCGCCGGGTCCGATCTGAAGCAGGTGCGGACCGTCGCGACGTACGACCCCCGCGACCGCACCCTGGTGCTCAACACCCCGCGGCCCGCCGACAGCAAGGTGTGGACCGGTAACAGCCTGCACAGCGGCGACGTGGCCATGGTGCTGAGCCGGCTGGTGGTCGGCGGGCGGGACGAGGGGCACCACTGGCTGCGGGTTCCGCTGCGCGCGGACGGGCGGGTGCTGCCCGGCGTGCGGATCGGGCGGGCCGAGCCCAAGGGCGGCGTCACCGCCAACCAGACCGGTGTGCTGACCTTCACCGACCACCGGCTTCCGCTGTCCGCCCTGATGAACCGGTGGGCGTCGGTCGATGAAGAGGGCAGGTACAGCTCCCCGTTGCCGCGGCATCGGCGGTTCGAGGAGTGTCTGGCCACCTTCACACACGAGCGGCTCTTCCCCTCGGTGGGCGCGGCGTACGCGCAGCTGCTCGCCTGCGCGATCACCACCCGGTTCGCGGCCGTCAAGCAGACCTTCGGCCGGCCGCTGCTCGGCCACGAGCACTACCGCATGCGGCTGACCGCGGCCGTGGGCCGTTCGCTGGGCGCCCGGCACGCCATGGCCGCGCTGTCCGACATCGCGGTGGCCCGCAGCGCGCAGGGGGCCCCGGCCCGCGACCAGGTGCTGCACGCCCTCATCTCCTGCGGGAAGTCCGGCTCGACCGGCGACGCCCGGCACACCCTCGCCGAGACCCGGGAACTGTGCGGCGGGCTCGGCTACCACGACGCGAACCAGATCGCGCCCCTGCTGCACGACTACGAGATCGCCGTCACCTTCGGCGGCGACAACACCGTCCTCGGCTACCAGGCGACCCGGTTCGCGCTGCGCCACCGCGCGGACTTCGACAGGGTGCTCGACGAGGCGGCCGCCGGGGCCACGCGCCTGGACGCCGCCCGGGTGCTGCGGGCCGTCTGCTACGCCCTGCTCGACCGGGTGGAGCGGGACGGCGCCGGGGAGGCCAGCGCCCAGTGGAGCCGCGCCGTCCACCAGATGCTGGCGATCGGCCACTGGGCCCGCGAGGCCGCGAACCCGTTGTCCGAGCGGCTGCTGGGGCAGTACGCGGCGGCCTGTGTGCTGGAGCACGCGCTGACCGGGCTGCGGGCCGGGATCCTCGACCAGGACGCGCTCCTCGGGTTCGAGGCGGCCCGGCACGAGGCGGCCGGCGCGTCCCTCGACGCCGAGGCGCTGCTGGGTGAACTGGCCGTTCCCGAGGGGCTGATCAGCGCGCCCATCGCCCACCCCGACTTCGCGGAACGGCACGCCGCCGTGGCCCACGCCGGGTCCGGGCAGCCCACGCACCCGGCCCCCGCCGACGCCGCTCCCGACGCCCACGCCCACGCCCAGGCCCAGGCAGAAGCCGATGCCCACGCCGCATCCGGCGCCCACGCCACCCCCGGCGCCGTCCAGGCGGGAGTGCGCCCGTGACCGCGTCGAGCGACCGCGTCGGCGCCGTCGTCACCGGACTCGGCACCTGCCTGCCGGAGACGGTCGTCACCAACGACGAGTTGTCCCGGCACCTGGACACCGACCACGCCTGGATCCACAGCCGCACCGGCATCGAACGCCGCCGCCGCGCGTCCGCCGGGACCACCACCGGGGACCTCGCCGTGACCGCCGGGGCCGCCGCGCTGAAGTCCGCCGGACGCGACGACTGCGACCTCGTACTGCTCGCGACCACGACACCGGACCGGCGCTGCCCCGCCACCGCCCCCCGGGTGGCGTCCCGGCTCGGGCTGCGGGCCGCCGCGTTCGACCTGTCCGCCGTGTGCTCCGGGTTCGTGTACGGGCTGTCCGTGGCCGACGCGATGATCACCGCGGGCACCTGTGAGCGGGCCCTGGTCATCGGCGCGGACGTCTACTCGTCGATCGTCGACCCCGGCGACCGGGGTACGGCCGTCGTCTTCGGCGACGGGGCCGGCGCCGTCCTCCTGGAGCGCGGCCGGACCGGTGATCCGGGTGCGGTGCTCCACACCGAACTCGGCAGCGACGGCACCGGCGACGACCTGATCACCATCCCGCCGGACGGCGACCACCTCACCATGCGGGGCAGCGACGTCTACGCCCGCGCCGTGACGACCATGACGGAGTCCGCGCGCTCCGTGGCCGCGCACGCGGGCTGGGACCTGGCCGACGTGGACGCCTTCGTCGGACACCAGGCGAACCTCCGCATCCTCACCTCGGTCGCCAAGCGCCTCGGCCTGCCCCGGGAGCGGGTGGTGTCGAACATCGCGGACGTCGCCAACACCGCCGCCGCGTCCATCCCCCTCGCGCTGGCCGACGCGGCCGCCGAGGGACGTGTCGGCTCCGGGGACCGGCTGCTCCTGACCGCCTTCGGCGGCGGCCTCACCTGGGGTTCCGCCGCCGTCGTCTGGTCGGGCGCGGAACCCGTGCAGGACCAGCGGAGCTGACCGCACCGAGCGCACGAGAGGAAGGGACAACGTGGTGCCGAAGCTGCGGATCGCAGTGGTCGGCGGGGGCATCGGCGGACTCGCCGCCGCCCTCGCCCTGACCCGGAAGGGCCATGAGGTACGCGTCTTCGAACAGGCGCCGGAACTCAGGGAATCGGGCGTGGGCATGCACCTGGGCCCCAACGGCAGCCGCATCCTGGAGCGCTGGGGCCTCGGCGAGCGGCTGCGCGCCCTCGGCGTACGGCCCACCGGCATGGAGGTGCGGGACTGGTCGCACGGCGCCACCCTGGTGCGGCAGCCGATGGGCGAGGAGTGGCTGGCCGAGTTCGGGGCGCCGTACTACACGATCCACCGGGCCGACCTGCACACCATGCTCGCCGAGTCGCTGCCGTCCGGCGTGGTGCGGGCGGGACACCGGCTCGAGCGGTTCACCGAGACCGGGCGGGAGGTCCGGCTGGAGTTCGCCGGCGGCGCCACCGCCGAGGCCGACGTGCTGATCGGCGCGGACGGGGCGCACTCCGTGGTGCGCCGCACGCTCGCCGGGCCCGACACGGCCGTCTTCTCCGGCCAGAGCGCCTTCCGCGGCATCGTCGCCCGCGACCAGGTCCCCGGCCTGCCGGGCGACACCCTGCTGGTGTGGGCCGGACCGGACGCCCGCATGCTGGTGTACCCGGTGCGCGGCGGGGAGTTCCTCACCTTCGTCGCTGTCGTGCCCGACGCGCGCTGGCGGCTGGAGTCGTGGAGCGCCCCCGGCGAACTGGACGAACTCGCCGCCCGCTTCGACGGCTGGAACCTCGACGTCAAGTCGCTGGTCGCCGCGGTGCGGGAGACCCGCCGCTGGGCGTTGTACGACCGTGAGCCGCTGGCCCGCTGGAGCGCCGGGGCCGTCACCCTCCTCGGTGACGCGGCCCACCCGATGCTGCCCCACCACGGCCAGGGCGTCAGCCAGGCCGTCGAGGACGCGGCGGTCCTCGCGCACTGCCTGGACGCGCCGTCCGCCGCCGCGCCCTCGACCCCCGCCGGCCGGCGCCTGATCGCGGACGCGCTGGACGCCTACGAGGGCGTCCGCAGGCCGCACACCACCCGGGTCCAGCTCGGCTCCCGGGGCGGCGGCTCGCAGCGGCTGCGGCCCGACGAGGACGGCGGCGAGTCCACCGGAACGATGTCCTCCCTCGTCCAGGACGTGTCCTGGATCCAGCGCCACGACGCCGAGGCCGACCTGCCGGACCTGCCGCGGGCCCATTGAACCGGCCCCCGTGCCCACCCCCGTGAACCCACCCCGTGAACCCACCCCCGTGAACCCACCCCCGTGAACCCACCCCGCGCGAGAGAACCAAGGAGAATCCATGTCGAACAGCAGCAACCTCGGCCGACGAAGGCTGATGACCACCACCCTCGGCACCGTCGCGGCCGTCGGCCTCGGCGCGGGCACCGGCCTCCTGGGCGCCGCCCCGGCCGGTGCCGCCGAGCGGCCGGCCGCCACCCCGCACCGCGGCCGCGGCGACGACTTCCCCGACGTGCCCGGCATGCTCGGCGACCGCCGCGCCAACGAGCTCTGGTACATGTTCGACGAGACCACGCTCTACAACGTGGGCCCGGAACTGGAGCAGGCGTTCACCGACATCGAGACCGCCCTCGGCGACGGCTGGGAGCGGGCCATCTTCGACGCCTGGATGGCGATGGCGGCCACCAGCGACTACCCGAACAACTTCATCGAGTACGTCACCCCCATCAAGGGCCCGCTCGCCGTCCTCTCCAAGGCCCAGCTCGGCGTCTTCGACGACTACTACCGGCCGGGCAGCCACGGCGTGGTCAGCGCCTTCGCGGACTTCGCCCAGGGCGTGCTCTACGACCCCCGCCGGGAGCGCCCGGTGCACACCATGAACGGCAACCCGCCCCCCGGCTACCACATCTGGTTCATCTTCATGCGCTCCATGATGCTGCTGGGCATCGACCGCCACCGCTGGGAGCGGATGGCCCCGGTCAACGCCATGGCGTGGGCGATCCAGGCCATCGCCAAGCCCACCCAGACCGAGGTCAAGGAGCCGCTGCCGCGCCAGGTCGTGGCCCGCGAGGCCGTCAAGTGGCTGCCGCGCAGCGTGCGTCAGCTCGACCGCGACTTCCTGTCCTACCCGCTCCCCGAAGGCATGAGCTGACGGACGCCCCACCCCCGCGGGAACGACAGGAGGAGACATTCATGCGTACCGGAATCTGGCTGGTGGGTGCCCGCGGCTCGGTGGCCACGACGACCGTCGTCGGCGCCGCCGCGCTGCGCGCCGGACTGGTGCCGGCCACCGGCTGTGTGAGCACGCTCGAAGCCTTCGACGGCGTGCCGCTGCCCGGCTTCGACGACCTGGTCTTCGGCGGACACGACGTCGTCGACACGAGCCTGGTCAAACGGGCCGAGCAGCTCGCCGACGCGGGCGTCGTGCCGCGCGGCCTGCCGGGCGTGCTGACCGCGGAACTCGACGCGGCCGACGCCGAGATCAGGCCGGCGCCACCGGGCACGGAGAGCGGCGACCAGGCGGCGGCCGCCGAGGCGCTCGTCGCCGACCTCACCGGATTCCGGGAACGCCTCGGTCTGGACCGGGTCGTCGTCGTGAACGTCTCCTCCACCCAGCCGCCCGCCGCACCGCACCCGGCACACGCCTCGGCGGCGGCGCTGCGCGAGGCGCTGGCGCGCGGTGAACGGCCGCTGCCCGTCAGCTCCCTGTACGCCTACGCGGCACTGCGGGCCGGCTGCGCCTTCGTCGACTTCACCCCGTCGACGGGGGCGCGCCTGCCCGCGCTGGACGAACTGGCCCGGGAGCGGGGCCTGCCGTACGCGGGCAGCGACGGCAAGACCGGGGAGACCCTGGTCAAGTCGGTGCTGGCGCCGATGTTCGCCCGCCGGGCGCTGCGGGTGCGCTCCTGGTCCGGCACCAACCTGCTCGGCGGCGGCGACGGCGCCACCCTCGCCGACCCCGAGCGCGTCGTCAGCAAGAACGCCTCCAAGGGGCTGGTGCTCGAAGCGGAGCTGGGCCACGCGGTGGACGGCGGCGTGCACATCCACCACGTCCCCGACCTCGGGGAGTGGAAGACCGCCTGGGACCACGTGACGTTCGAGGGCTTCCTCGGGGCGCGCATGACCCTCCAGTTCACGTGGCAGGGCTGCGACTCCTCGCTGGCCGCGCCGCTCGTGCTGGACCTGGCCCGGTTCACGGCCCTCGCGCACCGCGCGGGCGTCGCCGGGCCGGTGCCGGAGCTGGGCTTCTTCTTCAAGGACCCGGTCGGCAGCACCGAGCACGACCTGGCCGCGCAGTACGCGACGCTCGTCGGGTGGGCGCGTGCGGTGGGGGCGCCGGCGTGAGGCCCCTGCCGCGGGCGCGCGACCTGGCCCGCCTGGTCCGGGCCCCGGCCGCGCTGTCGGTGCCCGGTGACGTCCTCGCCGGCGCGGCGGCGGCGCGGCTGCCGCTCCGTCCCGAACTGCTCGGCATGGTGGCGTCCTCGGTCTGCCTGTACTGGGCGGGCATGGCGCTCAACGACTACGCCGACCGCGACCTCGACGCCGTCGAGCGGCCCGAACGCCCCATCCCCTCCGGGGCGGTCACGCCCGCCGAGGCCCGCGCGGTCGCCGGTGGGCTCACGGCGGCCGGCCTCGGCCTCGCGGTGCTCGCGCGCGGTCGGCGGGGGCTGGCGACGGCGGTGCCCCTGGCCGGGGTCGTCTGGGCGTACGACCTCGCGCTGAAACCCACCCCGGCCGGTGCCGCCGCGATGGCGGCGGCCCGCGCGCTGAACGTGCTGGGCGGCGCGGGACCCGGCGGACTGCGCCGGGCGCTGCCCGCCGCGGCCACCGTGGGCGTGCACACCGGCATGGTCACGCGTCTGAGCCGGTACGAGGTGAGCGGTGCGCCGCCCGCCGTCCCCCGGCAGGCCCTCGCCGTCGGCGCGGCGGTCAGCGCCGCCGTGCTGGTGCGCGGCCACCGCCGGCCGCCCCGGGACCGGGCGCTGGCGGCGGCGCTCACGGCCGTGTACGCGTACGGCGGCTCGGCGGCGCAGCTCACGGCCGCGCGGGCGCCGTCTCCGCCGCACGTCCGGCGGGCGGTGGCGGCCGGCATCCACGCGCTGATCCCCTTGCAGGCGGCGCTGACCGCGACCGCCGGACGCGGTACCGCGGGCGCCGCGCTGGCCTGCGCCCTCCCGTGGGCCCGCCGACTCGGCAGAAAGGTGTCCCCCACATGACCGCGCCCATCAGATTCGGGTACGGCACCAACGGCTTCGGCGACCATCCGCTGGAGGACGCGCTGGCCGTCCTCGCGGACCTGGGGTACGAGGGCGTCGGCCTCACCCTCGACCCGCGCCACCTCGACCCGTTCGCCGACGACCTGCCCCGGCGGCTGGACCGGCTCGCCACGCGGCTGGACCGGCTCGGTCTCGCCGTCGTCGTCGAGACCGGCGGGCGCTACGTGCTCGACCCCTGGCGCAAGCACCAGCCGGTGCTGATGTCCGCCGAGGGCGCGGAACGCCGGGTCGACCTGCTGCTGCGCGCCGTGCGGATCGGCGCCCACCTCGGCGCGGAGTCGGTGTCCTTCTGGAGCGGCGCCGCCCCGGCGGACACACCCCGGCAGGTGGTGTGGGACCGGCTGCTGTCCGGCTGCGCCACGGTCGTCGAGGCCGCCGCGGAGGCCGGAGTCACCCTGGGCTTCGAGCCCGAGCCCGGCATGTTCGTGGACACCCTCGACGCCTACGACGAACTGCTCCGCAGGCTCGGCGGCCCGGACCCGCTCGGCCTGACCCTGGACATCGGGCACTGCCGCTGCCTGGAGCCGCAGCCCGTCGCCGACTGCGTACGGCGCTGCGCCGACCGGCTGGTCAACGTGCAGATCGAGGACATGCGCCGCGGCACCCACGAGCACCTGGAGTTCGGCAGCGGGGAGATCGACTTCCCGCCCGTGCTCGCCGCCCTGGCCGGCACCGGCTACCGCGGCCTGGTCTCGGTGGAACTGCCCCGCCACAGCCACGCCGCCCCCGAGGTGGCCCGGCGCTCCCTGGACTTCCTGCGCACGGCCGAGTCCCACACCCGCGCCACGGCCCGGGGAGCGGCAGCGTGAGCGCCGGGTCCGCCGGCCTCGTCGCCGCCCTCCCCCCGGAGGCCGCCGGCTGGCTCGAGCGGGGGCGTGCCGTCGTTCGCGAGCAGCCCGGCGAGGTCGACGGCTTGTTCGCGGTCGCCGCGCGGAAGTGTGGGCGGGGCGCGCTGGGCGCCGTGCCGGGGTGGAGTGTCGACGACGCCGTGCGGGCGTCGCTGCTCGCCGCGCTGCCCCTGACCGGTGCCGAGCTGGCCGCCGTCGTGGCGCGGCTGTACCGGGTCGGGGGCGGGCCCGAACGGCGGGCCGTGCTGCGGTCGCTGGCGCTGCTGGAGGCCGACGGCGACCTCGGCGACCTGGGACTGCCGCTGGTCGAGGACGCGCTGCGGTCCAACGACCCGAGGCTGATCGCCGCCGCCGTCGGCCCTTACGGTGCCCGCCGTCTCGGCGCGCACGCGTTCCGGCAGGCCGTCCTCAAATGCGTGTTCACCGGCATCCCGCTGGACCGGGTGGCGGGTCTGGCCGGACGCGCCGACGCCGAACTGGACCGGATGATGGCCGACTTCGCCGCCGAGCGGAGCGCCGCGGGACGGACCGTACCGCCCGACGTCGCCGAGTACCTGCACACCCACCGCGTATCCACGGAGGCCACGGCGTGACGCGCATCTTCGACCCGCACATCCACATGACGTCCCGCACCACCGACGACTACGAGGCGATGGCCGCCGCCGGGGTCCGGGCCCTGGTCGAACCCGCCTTCTGGCTCGGTCAGCCGCGCACCGGTGTCAGCTCCTTCACCGACTACTTCGACTCGCTGCTCGGCTGGGAGCCGTACCGGGCCGAGCAGTTCTCCATCCGGCACCACTGCGCGCTCGCCCTGAACCCCAAGGAGGCCAACGACCCGCGCCTGGACGGAGTGCTCGACGTGCTGCCCGACTACCTGGTCCGGGACCGGGTGGTGGCGGTCGGCGAGATCGGCTACGACTCCATGACACCCGCGGAGGACAAGGCGTTCGCCGTCCAGCTGGAGCTGGCCGTCCGGCACGACCTGCCCGCCCTCGTGCACACCCCGCACCGCGACAAGGCGGGCGGCACCCGCCGCACCCTCGACATGGTCCGCGAGTCCGGCATCGCACCGGGGCGGGTCGTCGTCGACCACCTCAACGAGGTGACGGTGCGCGCCGTCGCGGACAGCGGCTGCTGGATGGGCTTCTCGATCTACCCCGACACCAAGATGAGCGAGGACCGCATGGTCGCGCTGCTGCGCGAGTACGGCACCGAGCGGATCCTGGTCAACTCCGCCGCCGACTGGGGCCGCAGCGACCCGCTGAAGACCCGCCGCACCGCCGACGCCATGCGCGCCGCGGGGTTCACCGAGGACGACGTCGACCAGGTGCTGTGGCGCAACCCGGTCGCCTTCTACGGCCAGAGCGGACGCCTCGAACTCGACGGCCCCGACGGGACGCCCGCCGAGTTCGAGGGCAGCTCCATCCGCCGCGGGGAGAGGTAGCCGGCCGTGCGCCTGACGCACCCCGACGGCACCACCGTCCACCTCGCCTACTGCACCAACGTGCACGCGGCCGAGGACCTGGACGGCGTCCTCGCCCAGCTGGCCCGCTACGGCGAGCCGGTGCGCGAGCGGCTCGGCGCCGACCGGATCGGCCTGGGCCTCTGGCTGGCTGCGCCGGTCGTCACCGCCCTGACCGCCGACCGCTCCGCGCTCGACCTGCTCCGCAAGGAACTCGACCTGCGCGGCATCGAGGTCGTCACCCTCAACGCCTTCCCCTACGCGGGCTTCCACGCCCCGACCGTCAAGAAGGCCGTCTACCGCCCCGACTGGACCGAGCGGCCCCGCCTCGACCACACCCTGGCCTGCGCCCGCGTCCTCGCGGAGCTGCTGCCGCCCGACGCCGCCCGGGGCTCGGTCTCCACGCTGCCGCTGGCCTGGCGGGCACCCCGGTCGCCGGAGCGCGACGACCTCGCCCGGCGCCACCTCGACCTGCTCGCCGAGGGCCTGGCCGCCGTCGCGACGGACACCGGGCGCACCGTGCGCGTGGGGTTCGAACCGGAGCCGGGCTGCCTGATCGAGACGACCGGGCAGGCGGTGCGCCGGCTCGCGGACGCCGACCACGCCTGGCTCGGCGTCTGCGTGGACACCTGCCACCTCGCCGTCGCCTTCGAGGAGCCGGGGCCCGCGCTCACCCGGCTCGCGGCGGCCCTGCCCGTCGTCAAGACCCAGGCGTCCTGCGCGGTGCACGCCGACCGGCCGGCCGATCCGGCGGCCCGCGCCGCGCTGGCCGCCTTCGCCGAACGGCGTTTCCTGCACCAGACCAGGCAGACCGCGCCGGACGGCCCCCTCGCCGCCGACGACCTGCCCGAGGCGCTGGCGGGCGCGCTCCCCGGCGACGACGCGTGGCGGGTCCACTACCACGTGCCCGTCCAGCGCGACCTGCCGCCGCCCCTGCGCAGCACCCGGCCCGAACTGGTCGCCGCGCTGACCACGCTGCTCGGCGGACCGGCCGCGCTCACCGACCACGTGGAGGTCGAGACCTACACCTGGCCGGTGCTGCCGGGCGCCCCCGACGGCGGCGGACTCGTCGACGGCATCGCCGGTGAACTCGCCTGGACCCGCTCCACCCTGACCGCCCTCGGCCTGACGGAGGAGACCACCCCGTGAAGCGCCTGCTCGTGCTGGACGTCGTGGGGCTCACCCCGCGCCTGCTGGCCCACATGCCCCGTCTCTCGGCGCTCCGCGACGCCGGCGCGGGCGCCCGCCTGGACACCGTGCTGCCCGCGGTCACCTGCTCGGTGCAGTCGACGCTGCTGACCGGGGCGCCGCCCGCGGAGCACGGCGTCGTCGGCAACGGCTGGTACTTCCGCGAGCTGGGCGACGTACTGCTGTGGCGGCAGCACAACCGGCTCGTCGGCGGCGAGAAGGTGTGGCAGGCGGCCCGCGCGCTGCGGCCCGGCTACACCGTCGCCAACGTCTGCTGGTGGTACGCCATGGGCGCCGACGTCGACTGGACGGTGACCCCCCGGCCCGTCTACTACGCCGACGGCCGCAAGGAACCCGACTGCTACACCCACCCGGCGTCCCTCCACGACGAACTCACCGACCGGCTCGGGCCGTTCCCGCTCTTCCACTACTGGGGCCCCACCGCCGGCATCGTCTCCTCCCGCTGGATCGCCGACGCGGCCCGCCACCTGAACCGCACGCACCGGCCCGACCTGAACCTGGTCTACGTACCGCACCTCGACTACGACCTCCAGCGGTACGGACCGGACAGCCGCCGTGCCCGCCGGGCCGCCGCCGAACTGGACCGCACCCTGGCGCCGCTGCTGGACGAGGCCCGCCGCGACGGTGTCACCGTCGTGGTGCTCAGCGAGTACGGCATCACCCCGGTCAGCAGGCCCGTCGACGTCAACCGGGCGCTGCGGCGGGCCGGGCTGCTGGCCGTGCACACCCAGGACGGCATGGAGTACCTGGACCCCTGGACGTCCCGCGCCTTCGCCGTCGCCGACCACCAGGTGGCGCACGTCTACGTCCGCGACCCCGCCGACCTGCCCCGGGTCGAGGAGCTGCTGCACGGCCTCGACGGGGTCGCCGAGGTGCTCGACGAGCGGGGGAAGAAGGAGCACGGCCTCGACCACGAGCGGGCCGGGGAACTCGTCGCGGTCGCCCGGCCCGAGGCCTGGTTCACCTACTACTACTGGCTGGACGACGCGCGGGCCCCGGACTTCGCCCGCACCGTCGAGATCCACCGCAAGCCCGGCTACGACCCGGCCGAGCTGGCCTTCGACCACAACGCCCCGGTGGCGGCCCGGCGCCGCGCGGCGACCGCGCTGGCCCGCAAGAAGCTCGGCCTGCGCTACACCATGAACGTCGTCCCGCTGGACGGCTCCCGGGTCCGCGGCAGCCACGGACGGCTGCCCGACGACCCCCGGGACGCGCCCGTGCTGCTCGTCTCCGACCCGCACGCGCCCCTGGGGGAGGCCGTCGCCGCGACGGAGGTCAAGGAGCTGCTCCTCGGCCTGGCCGGGCTCACCGGAACCTGAATTTCCGCTCATGCTCACTCGATACGCGGCCGATAACGACGGCCCATAGCGTCACGAGTGCACACAAAAGGAATGTGGACGGAGGCTCTGACAATGGCTGCGAATGCCGCACGGTCGGCGCCGCGTTACGACGTGACGCTGAACCAGTCGGACGCGGAACTCGTCGAGGAAATAGCCTGGAAGCTCGCCACTCAGGCGACCGGGCGGCCCGACGACGCCGAATGGGTCGAGGCGGCCAGGAACGCCTGGCACGAATGGCCCGCGAACCTGCGCAAGAAACTCGCCGAATTCCGCCGGGACTCGGGACCGGACGGCGGCATGCTGCTGCGCGGGCTGCCGGTCGACTCGATGGGGCTGCCGCCGACCCCGGCGGTCAACGGCTCCGTGCAGCGCGAGCCCTCGCTGGGCGCCGCGGTGCTGCTGATGGTGGCCTGCGGACTGGGCGACCCCGGCGCGTTCCGGCCGGAGAAGAACGGGGCCCTCGTCCAGGACGTCGTCCCCGTGCCGGGGATGGAGGAGTTCCAGGGCAACGCCGGCTCGACCCTGCTGACGTTCCACAACGAGAACGCCTTCCACGAGCACCGCCCCGACTTCGTGATGCTGCTGTGCCTGCGGGCCGACCCCACGGGCCGGGCGGGCCTGCGCACCGCCTGCATCCGGCAGGTGCTCCCACTGCTCTCCGACCGCACCGTGGACGCCCTGTGGGCACCGGAGTTCATCACCGCCCCGCCGCCGTCCTTCAACCTGAGCGGCCCCGGCGAGGCGGCGGGGCCCGTCCTCCTCGGCGACCCGTCGGACCCCGACCTCCGGGTGGACCTGGCCGCCACCGAACCGGTCACCGAACGCGCCGCCGAGGCCCTGCGGGAACTCCAGGCCCACTTCGACGCCACCGCGACCACCCACCGCCTCGCCCCGGGCGAACTGGCGATCGTCGACAACCGGGTCACCGTCCACGGCCGCACCGAGTTCACGCCCCGCTACGACGGCACCGACCGCTGGCTCCAGCGCACCTTCGTGCTGACCGACCTGCGCCGCTGCCGCGCGATGCGCCCGGCCGACGGCTACGTGCTCGGAGACGCGCCACAGCCCGCCTGACCGGCGAAGCCCCCGCAGTGAAACAGGAGTAGGAGTCCGATGACGAGCACGCAGACCAGGGAGCGACCGCCCGCTCCGGACGCCGGGGCGAAGAGCGCGCCGGAACCCGGGCCGCCGGCCCCGCCCGCCCGTAAGGTCGGGCTGCGCTCCCTGTTCCCGTATCTCCAGGGCTACTGGCCGACGCTGGGGATCGTCGCGGTGCTCTCGCTGGTGGTGACCCTCCTCACCCTCAGCCAGCCGGTGCTCACCCGCGACGTGCTCACCGACATCGAGGCGGACCGGCCGGTGGGCCGGCTGGTCGCCCTGCTCATCGGCGTCCTCATCGTCGTGGCCGTGCTCGGCGGCGTCCGCGACTACCTGCTCCAGCGGGCCGCCGAGGGGCTGGTCCTGACCGCCCGGCGGCGGCTGGTGGCCCGGCTGCTGCGGCTGCCCATCACCGAGTACGACCGGCGCCGCACCGGCGACATGCTCTCCCGGGTCGGCGCCGACACCACGATGCTGCGCGCGGTGGTCACCTCGGGCCTGTTCGACACCGTGACCAACGTCGTCATGGTCGGCGGCTCCGCGCTCATGATGTGCCTGATCGACCCCACCCTGTTCGCCGCCACCGCCCTCGGCCTCGGCCTCGGCGTCCTCGCCGTCGTCGGGCTCTCCCGCCGGGTGCGGGGCGCCTCCCGCGACGCCCAGGACCGGATCGGCGAGATGACGTCCGCCGTCGAGCGCGCCATCTCCGCCGTCCGCACGATCCGCGCCAGCGGCGCCGAGGAACGCGAGGGGCACGCCGTCGACGGCTACGCCAAGGAGGCGTACCACGCCGGTATGCGCATCGCCCGGCTCCAGGCGATGATCAACCCGATCACGTCCACCACCATCCAGGTCGCGTTCCTCGTGGTCCTCGGCCTGGGCGGCGCCCGGGTGGCCAGCGGCGCCATCCAGGTCGGCGACATGGTCGCCTTCGTGCTGTTCCTGTTCATGCTCTGGTTCCCGCTCGGCCGCGCGCTGACCGCCTACTCCCGGCTCCAGTCCGGGCTCGGCGCCCTCCAGCGCATCGAGGAGATGGTGGACCTGCCGCAGGAGACCGACAGCGCCGCCGCGGGGACGCTGACCGTGCGGGAGCGGACCCGGCCCGATGCGGAGACCGGCGCCGGACGGCCGCCCGCGATCGAGTTCGACCGGGTCAGCTTCGGCTACGACGACGGCGAGACGGTCCTGCGGAACGTGTCCCTCACCGTCCCCCGCGGCACCCGCACCGCCCTGGTCGGCCCCTCCGGGGCGGGCAAGTCCACGCTGCTGTCGCTGGTGGAACGGTTCTACGACGTCACCTCGGGCGTCGTACGGGTCGGCGGCACCGACGTACGCGACCTGCCGCGCCGGGAGCTGCGCCAACGCCTCGGCTACGTCGAGCAGTCGGCGCCCGTCCTCGCCGGCACCGTCCGCGACAACCTGTCCCTGGCCGCGCCCGACGCCACCGACGACGCCATGCGGGAGGTGCTGCGCTCGGTCAACCTCCTGGGCGTCGTCGAGCGGGCGCCGCTCGGCCTGGACACCGAGGTCGGCGAGGGCGGCGTCCTGCTCTCCGGCGGCGAACGGCAGCGGCTCGCCCTGGCCCGCACCTTCCTCGCCGCGCCGCCGATCATGCTGCTCGACGAGGCGACCAGCAACCTCGACGCCCGCAACGAGGCCCTGATGCGGGAGGCCATCGGCACCGTCACCGCCGACCGCACGCTGCTCGTGGTCGCCCACCGGCTCTCCACCGTCGTGGACAGCGACCAGATCGTCGTCCTGGAACACGGCGAGGTCGTCGCCGCGGGCCGGCACGAGGAACTGACCGGCACCAGCCCCCTCTACCGCGAACTGGCCAGCCACCAGCTGCTCATCCAGTAGTCCCCCCCACGAACCCCCACACGAAGGGGCCTCCCGGTGACTTCACCGGGAGGCCCCTTCGTGTGTGCCGCGGGCCGGTCAGCCCGCCGTCGCCAGGCACTGCCGGACCCGGTGCCGGGTCAGCTCCCAGGCGGCGTCGAGCCGCACCGCCCGGGCCCGCGAGGCGTCGTCGGTGAACCGCCGGTGGGCGCGGCGCTCGCGGTAGAGCAGCAGCGTCAGGTTCACCAGGAACGGCATCATCCCGTCCCGCTCGTCGGCGCGTTCGGCCACCGCCACCTCGATCCGGGCCCGGGCGCCGGGGACGTCCCCGAGCAGCATCCAGAGCTGGGCGAGGTCGAGGCAGGGCAGGTACAGGGCGCTGCTCGCCCAGTCGATCAGGACCTGCCGGCCGCGGCTGCGGACCACGTTGGCGAGGACCAGGTCGCCGTGGCCGAACTCGCGGGGCTCGCCGCACAGTTCGAGGAGCCGGAGCAGCGACGCCCAGTGCGCGTCGTCGAAGACGCCCTGGGCGTGCACGCCCTCCAGCATGCCCCGGTAGTCCACCGACCAGCCCTCGGCCAACGCGGGGTGCCAGTGGCGCAGCCGCTCCACCGCCGCCAGCACCCCGTCCAGGTCCTCGCGGGAGACGGGCGTGACCGGGAACCGGTCGGGCGCCAGCACCTCCCCGGCGAGCCGCTCCATGACCAGCACGGCACGCTCCTTGTCGGAGGCGAACCGCCGGGGCACCGGCACCGGCGGCGCCACCGCGTCGAACAGGTCGTACGTGTCGATCTCACGCAGGCACTGGCGCCGCCAGTCGGGGGTGCGCACCTTGGCCAGCGCCTCGACGCCGTCCAGGGACCCGCCCACCACCAGGGAGGTGCGGCTGCGGTAGACGACCTCGCCGGGGGCGAAGCCGGGGCACACCTCCAGGGCCAGCCCGAGCAGGTGGCGGTCGTCGGGCGTCAGGGTCCCGGACGCGGTCTTCGGCGCGGTCTCGGACTCGGTCTGCAAGGCGTTCTCCTTCACCGACGCAGGAATTCGACGAGGCTCTTGTTCACCGCGTCCGGTGACTCCAGATAGCCGTAGTGCCCGCAGTCGGGCACCAGCTCGTACTCGGCGCCGGGGATCGCGTCGGCGACCTCCCGGCCCAGGTGGGGCGGGGCGATCAGGTCGTCCTGGAAGGCGATGACGCGGGTGGCGGCCCGGATGCCGCGGTACGCCTCGCGCCGGTCGGGCATCATGCCGACGCCGAGCTGGGCCCGGTGCCCCGGCCCGGAGACCCGGGTCAGTTCCAGCACGTCGAGCCAGTCGCGGGCCTGCCGGTCGTTGTCGAGGGTGCGGGGCGAGAGGTTCTGCATGGCCTGCACGACCGCCTCGTAGGCGGCGGGCAGCTCGACCCCTTGGTCGTACAGCTCCATCTCCGCGCGGCACAGCGCCTCGCGCAGGGCGTCCGGGCGGGCCCGGGTCGCCATCAGCACCAGCCGGTCCACGAGGTCGGGCCGGGACAGGGCCAGTTCCTGGGCGATGTGGGCGCCCATGGAGATGCCGGCCACCCGGCAGGGGCCCAGGCGGAGTTCCTCGACGAGCGCCGCGGTGTCGGCGACCAGGTCGTCGATGCCGAAGCCGCCGGGGCACTCCTCGCTGGGGGCGATGCCCCGGTTGTCGAAGCTGATCACCCGGTGGCCGGCGGCGACCAGGGCGGGCACCTGGTGCAGGTGCCAGGCCCGGCCGCTGCCGCCCGAGCCCATCACCAGCAGCACGGCCGGTGCCGAGCCGCCACCTCCCGGCGGCGCGCTGTCGTAGTAGTTGATCCGGATGTCGTTGACGGTGATGACAGGCATGGCGTCAGGCGACCTCGGACGAGGGGTTCATGGCGGTGACTCCTTCGGGCGGAGGGGTTGCGGGAACCGCGGGACCGGCGGCCCGGTCCAGGCGTTCGGCCAGGGCCCGGCCGATGACGGCGAGGGCGGTGTCGGACTGCACGAGCCCGAGGTGGTCGGCGTCGACGCCGACCCGTTCGATCCGGCCCGTCACGTGCGGGCGCCAGGACTCGGCGCCGCGGCGGGCCAGCTTGCCGGCGTCGGCCCGTTCGGCGGCCAGCACCAGCACGTCGCCGTCGTAGGTACCGGGGGTGTGGCCGCGCATCAGCCCGGCGTTGTTCATGAACACCTGGAGGACGGCGGCCAGTTCGTCCTCGTCCAGACGGCCCATCGGGTCGCCGGAGGCGTTCAGGAACGCCCGGTAGCGGGCCGAGGGGAAGCGGCCGCCGGTGAGTTCCTCCTCGGTGACGGCGAACCCGGCGTCACGCAGGTTGTGCGCGAACACCTCGGCCAGCGGCGTCTCCGCGCCCGAGCCCGCCTGGCGCGGATAGGCGTCCAGGAAGGCCAGCAGCTCCACCTCCTGGCCGCGGGCGCGCAGTTCGGCCGCCATGGCGAAGGCCACGTTGCCGCCGAGCGACCAGCCGAGCAGCCGGTACGGCCCCTCGGGCTGCGCCTCCTGGACCAGGTCCGCGTACTCGGCGGCCATCTCCTCCAGCGTCGCGGGCAGCGGACCGTCGCCGTCGAGTCCCGCGGCCTGGATGCCGTAGACCGGGATGTCGGCGGGCACATGGCGCACCAGGCCCGAGTAGCACCAGCTCATGCCGGAGCCGGGGTGGACGCAGAACACCGGACGGGCGGTGCCGGTGGCGCGCAGCGGGAGCAGGCGCTCCATCGGCTCCCGGCCGCCGCGCGCCGCGAGCCGCACCGCCAGGTCGGCGACGGTCGGGGCGGCGAACAGGTCGCGCACGCCCAGCTCCTCGCCCAGCTCGGCGCGGACCCGCTCCACGAGCCGGATGGCGAGCAGGGAGTGGCCGCCCAGGTCGAAGAAGCCGTCGTCCAGACCGACCAGCTCCAGATCCAGGACCTCGGCGAAGAGCCGGCACAGGGTCTCCTCGCGCGGGGTGCGCGGCGAGCGGCCCTCGGCCGTGCGGTACTCGGGCGCCGGCAGGGCGCGGTGGTCGAGCTTGCCGTTCGGGGTGAGCGGCAGCGCGTCCAGGACGACGAGGGCGGCGGGCACCATGTACTCGGGAAGGGTGGCGCGCAGCCGCTGCCGCAGCGCGGCGGTGTCCACGGCGGCACCGGCGTCCGGCACGACGTAGCCGACGAGACGGCGGTCGCCGGGCGTGTCCTCGCGGACCAGCACGGCCGCCTGCGCGACGCCCGGCTGCCGTGCCGTCACCGCCTCGATCTCGGCCGGTTCGACGCGCATGCCGCGCAGCTTGACCTGGGTGTCGGTGCGGCCCAGGTACTCCAGCTCGCCGTCCGCGGTGTGCCGGACCAGGTCGCCGGTGCGGTACATCACGCTGCCCGCCGGGCCGAACGGGCTCGCCACGAAGCGGCCCGCGGTCAGCGACGGCCGGCCGAGGTAGCCGCGGGCGAGGCCGGGTCCGCGCACGTACAGCTCACCGGGCACGCCCGGCGGGACCGGCTGGAGGGCGTCGTCCAGGACGTAGCCGGCGGTGTCGGCGATCGGGGTGCCGATCGGCGGGACGACCGCTCCCGACAGCGGGGCGCTCATGGTCGCGCAGACCGTGGTCTCGGTCGGCCCGTACGAGTTGCGCATCAGGCGCCCGGCGGACCAGCGTTCGACCAGTTCCGGCGGGCAGGTCTCGGCGGCGACGACCAGCGTCGTCCCGGCGGGCAGCGCCCCCTCGGGGATCAGCTGGAGCACCGCCGGGGTGATCGCCGCGTGGGTGACCCGATGGCGCACCGCCAGCTCCGCGAGGGCGGGACCGGGGACGGTGCCGGGTTCCGCGACGACCAGGGCCGAACCGGTCAGCAGGCCCATCGCCAGTTCCCAGAACCCGCCGTCGAAGGCGGGGGACAGGTGGTGCAGGACGCGGCTGCCGGGGACGACGCCCAGCTGAGAGGTGAAGATGTCCAGCAGGGCGGGCAGGCCGGTGTGCGTCACGGTGACGCCCTTGGGGCGGCCGGTGGTGCCGGAGGTGTAGATGACGTACGCGGGGTGGCGCGGCAGCAGCGGCGCCAGCCGGTCGGCGTCGCGCAGGTCGCCCGGGTCCTCGTCGTCCGGGGTCTGCTGTGGCTCCTGGTCGAGCAGGAGCAGGGGCACGTCCGTGTCGGGGAGACCGGAGGAGACCTCGGCGGTCGTCAGGAGCGCGACCGGCGCCGCGTCCTCCAGGGTGCCGGCGATGCGCTCCGCCGGGTGGGCCGGGTCCAGCGGCAGGTAGGCGGCGCCGGTCTTGGCCACCGCGAGGACGGCGACGGGCAGTTCGACGGAGCGGGGCAGGGCCAGCGCGACCAGCCGCTCGGGGCCGGCGCCCCGCGCCACCAGCAGCCGCGCCAGCCGGTTGGCGCGGGCGTTGAGCCGCGCGTAGGTCAGCGACTCGTCGCCGAGGACCACCGCCTCGGCGTCGGGGCGCTCCCGCACGTGCCGCTCGAACAGGTCGGGCAGGGTGGCCGGGGCGAGACCCTTCGCGGTGGCGTTCCAGTCCTCGACGACCCGGTGCCGCTCGCGCGGGCCGAGGACGTCGATGCGGCTCAGCGGCCGGTCGGGGTGGGCGGCCGCGTCGGCGAGCACCCGCACGAAGCGGTCCACCAGCGCCTGCGCGGTGCCGTGGTCGAACAGGTCGGTCCGGAAGTCGAGGACGCCCGCGACCCCGTCGGGGGTGTTGTCCGCGGCCCGGCGTTCGGTCACCGAGAACCCGAGGTCGACCTTGGCCGCCGTCGCCGCCGAACCGCCCGCCCCGCTCACCGTCAGCCCGCCCGGCAGCGCCGGGGCGCCCTCGCCGTCCCCCCTCTGCGGGGCGGCGCTGCGGAGCGCGAGGACCACCTGGAAGAGGGGGTGGTGGGCGAGGGAGCGGGTGGGGTTGAGGGCTTCGACGAGGCGTTCGAAGGGGAGGTCCTGGTGGGCGTAGGCGGTGAGGTCGGTGTCGCGTACGCGGGTGAGGAGGTCGCGGAAGGTGGGGTTGCCGCTGGTGTCGGTGCGCAGGACGAGGGTGTTGACGAAGAAGCCGATGAGGTGGTCGGTGGCGTCGTCGGTGCGTCCGGCGATGGGGGTGCCGATGGGGATGTCGTCGCCGGCGCCGTGCCGGGTGAGCAGGGTGGCGAGCGCCGCCTGGAGCACCATGTAGAGAGTCGTGTCCGTGGCCCGCGCGAGGTCGCTCAGTCGGGTGTGCAGCTCGGCGGGGACGGTGAAGGCGACCCGGTCGCCGGTGTGGTCGGCGGTGGCGGGGCGCGGCCGGTCGGTGGGGAGGTCGAGCTGCTCGGGCAGCCCGGCCAACCGCTCCTTCCAGTGGGCCAGTTGTCGTCCCGCGAGGCTGTCGGCGTCGGAGTCGTCACCGAGCACGCCGCGCTGCCAGAGCGCGTAGTCGGCGTACTGGACGGGCAGCGGCTGCCAGGCGGGCGCGGCGCCCGCGCAGCGGGCGGTGTAGGCGGCGGTGAGGTCCTGGGCCAGGGGAGCCCGGGACCAGGCGTCACTGGCGATGTGGTGCACCAGCAGCAGCAGGACGTGCTCCTCCTCCGACAGTCGCAGCAGCCGCGCGCGTACGGGGATCTCCGCGCCCAGGTCGAAGGAGTACCGGGCCGCCCGCGCGAGGTCGGCCTCGTACGCGGCCTCGGTGGAGTCGGCCGTCTCGAAGACCAGCCGGACCTCCTCGGGGCGGTGCACCACCTGCCGGGCGCCGCGCTCGTCCTCGGCGAACGTCGTCCGCAGGCTCTCGTGCCGCCCGATCACGTCCAGCAGCGCCTCGCGCAGCGCGTCCGGGCGCAGCGGTCCGGAGAGCCGCAGCGCGGTCGGGATGTTGTAGGTGGGGCTCGGCCCCTCCAGCAGGTGCAGGAACCACAGGCGCTGCTGGGCGTACGAGAGCGGTATCCGCTCGGGACGCGGCTGCGCCGTGAGGGCGGCGCGCGCCCGGCCGGCGTGGTCGAGCGTCCCGGCGAGCGCGGCCGGCGTCGGCGCCTCGAAGAACTGCCGGATCGACAGCTCGGCGCCCAGCGTGGTGCGGATCCGGCTGACCAGGCGGGTGGCGAGCAGGGAGTGCCCGCCGAGGTCGAAGAAGTCGTCGTCGACGCCGACGCTCGGCAGCGCCAGGACCTCCGCGTACAGGTCGCAGAGGATCTCCTCGCGCGGGGTGCGCGGCGCCCGGCCCGCCGTCCGGCCGGTGTACGTGGGCGCGGGCAGCGCCGCCCGGTCCAGCTTGCCGTTCGGGCTCAACGGCAGGGCGTCCAGCGTGACGTACGCCGAGGGCATCATGAAGTCCGGCAGCGAGCGGGCCAGTCCGGCGTGGACGGCGGCCTCGTCCCAGCGGACGTCGCCGTCCGGCACGACGTACGCGACGAGGCGCTGGTCGCCCGGCTGGTCCTCGCGCAGCACGACCGCGGCCTGGCGCACGCCCGGTCCGGCCGTGACGGCGGCCTCGATCTCGCCCAGCTCGATGCGGTACCCGCGCAGTTTGACCTGCCGGTCCGCCCGGCCCGCGAAGACCAGCTCGCCCCCCTCGGTCCAGTGCGCGAGGTCACCCGTGCGGTACATGCGGCTGCCCGGTGCGCCGAACGGGTCGGCCGGGAACCGTTCGGCGGTCAGCCCGCCCCGGCCCAGGTAGCCGCGCGCCAGCTGCACGCCCGCCAGGTACACCTCGCCGTCCAGGCCCGGCGCCACCGGCCGCAGCGCCGCGTCGAGGACGTACACCCGCACCCCCTCGTGCGGGGTGCCGATCGGCACCGGCCCCGCCGGCACCGCGCGGTCCGGGTCGATCCAGTGCTCCAGGCAGTGTCCGGTGGCCTCGGTGGGTCCGTAGACGTTCACCACCGTCACGTCCGGCATGGTCTCCCGCCAGGGCGCCAGGACCTCGCCGCGCAGCTCCTCACCGCCCAGCGTGATGGTGCCCGACGGCGACACGTCCTCGGGCATGGTGGTGAGCAGCGCCAGATGGGACGGGGTGCCCTTCATGAACGTGGCCCGGCGGAAGCCGGGTTCGCTCACCGCGGTCTCGGCGAGCGCGCGCAGATCCGTCAGCCGGACGCAGCCGCCGCTGATCAGCGGGGCGTGCAGGGAGCCGACGCTCTGGTCGAAGGAGGCCGACGCCTGCATCACGGACAGCCCCGAGATGTCCGGCGCCTGCGAGGACCGGCAGTGGCGGACGAACGCCGACAGCGCCCGGTGCTCGACGACGACACCCTTGGGGCGGCCCGTCGTGCCCGACGTGTAGATGACGTACGCCGGATGCCCCGGCAGCAGCGGGCCCGAGCGGTCCGCGTCGGAGAGGCCGCCACCGGAGTGCCGGGCCAGCGACCGGCCGGTGCCGGGGTCGTCCATCACGAACGTCAGCGGCCCGCTGCACTCCTCGCCGATCCGGGCGTCCACGTCGGAGGTGGTGAGGACGAGCGCCGGGTCGGAGTCCTCGATCATGTACCGGATGCGGTCCGGCGGGTACTCCGGGTCGATCGGCACGTAGACACCGCCCGCCTTGAGCACCGCCAGCATGCCGACGACGAGTTCGGTGCGGCGCGGTACCGCCACCGCCACGGGCCGTTCCGGGCCGACGCCCAGCTCGATCAGGCGCCGGGCCAGCCGGTTGGCCGCCGCGTCCAGTTCGGCGTAGGTCAGCCGCCCGTCGGGGGCGATCAGCGCCGTCTTGCCGGGGGTGCGCGCCACCTGCTCCTCGAACAGGTCGGTGAACCGCTCGGCGGGCCGGACGTCGTCCGAGCCGCTCCACTTCTCCAGGACGGTGCCGCGCACCTCCGGGTCGAGCAGCGCGACCGCGCCGACCCGGGTCCGCGGGCTGTCCAGGATCGTGCGCAGGGCCCGGCGGAAGGCGGCGACCACCGCCTGGATCCGCTCCGCGTCGAAGACCTGGGGGAGGTAGCCCAGCGAGAACCGCAGGGTCTCCCGGGGCAGGGCCAGCAGGCCCAGCGGGTAGTGCATCTGGTCCTTCGAGTGGACCTTGAGCACCGTGGGGAGGTCGGCGTCCGGGGCGGCGCCCGGCGGCCGGCCGCGGCTGGAGTTCAGCGGGTAGTTCTCGAACACCATGGCCGTGTCGAAGAGTTCGCCCGATCCCGCCCAGCGCTGGATCTCCGCGAGCCCCACCCACTGGTGGTCGATGAGCCGGGCCTGCTCGCTCTGGGTACGGCGCAGGAACTCCGCCAGTGTCTCGGCGGGCCGCAGCCGCACCCGCAGCGGCAGGGTGTTCATGAAGAGACCGACCATGGTGTCGACGCCGGGCAGCTCCGGCGGGCGGCCGCTGACCGTCACGCCGAACACCACGTCGTCCCGGCCCGTCAGGTGGGACAGCACCAGCCCCCAGGCGCCCTGGATCACGGTGTTCACCGTCAGCCCGTGCGACCGGGCGAACCGGGTCAGGGCGGCGCTCGCCGCCTCGTCCTCGGAGAAGTCGATCCGCTCGGGCGCCGCGGTGAGCGCACCCCGGTCCGGCGCCACGATGCTCGGCGTGCCGAACCCGGCGAACGCGTCCGTCCACGCCTCCTGGGCGGCGTCCCGGTCCCGGCCGCCGAGCCAGCCCAGGTAGTCCCGGTAGGGGCGCACCCGGGGCAGGACCGTGGCGTCGCCGTGCACCGTGTACAGGGTCATCAGCTCGCGCAGCAGGATCGGCATCGACCAGCCGTCCAGCAGGATGTGGTGGAGCGTCATCAGCAGGCGGTGCCGGTCCGGGCCGAGCCGGACCAGGGTGAAGCGGATCAGCGGCGGCCGGGACAGGTCGAAGCGCGTCCAGCGGTCCCGCTCGGCGATCCGCTCCGCCGCGGCCTCCCGCTCCTCCTCCGGTACGGCGGCCAGGTCCTCCTCGCCCCAGGGCAGGGCGACCCGGCGGGGGATGAGCTGCACCGGGCGCTTGAGGCCCTCGTGCCGGAAGGCGGCCCGCAGGTTGGCGTGCCGCTCCAGCAGCGCCTGCCCGGCCCGGCGCAGCCGCTCCGGGTCCGTGTTCCCCTCCAGCTCGATGAAGACCTGGACGTTGTAGGCGTCCAGTTCCTCGTCGTCGAAGAGGTTGTGGAACAGCATCCCCTCCTGGAGCGGGGACAGCGGCAGGATGTCTTCCAAGCCGGACTTGGCCATCAGAGGGAGCCCCATTCGCTCTCGAGTCGGGTGATGTCGTCCTCGCTGAGCGAGGTGAGGGAGACGTCCGAGGGGGTCAGACCGCTCGCCTCGGGCCGGCCGGCGTGCTCGACCAGCGCCTTCAGGGCCCGGAACCAGCCCTCGCCCAGGCGCCGCACCTCGGCCTCGGAGAGCACGGCGTCCGCGTACGTCCACACGCTGTGCAGCCGGGGCCCCGCCTCGGTGTCGTGGGCGCCCGCGACCAGTTCGACGGGGTGCGCGAGCGGCGTGTCCGGGTGCTGGCCGGCGACCCCGCGCCCGAGCACGCTCCACGCCTCGGGGCCGGCGGCGCCGTCGGCGGCCCGCCCGCCGGTGTACCGGCCCAGGTAGTTGAAGCCGTACGCCGGTACCGGGAGCGCGGCGAACCGGTCCCGGGTGCGCGGGTTGAGGTGGCGCAGCAGGCCGAAGCCCACGCCGTCGCGCGGGACGGCCCGCAGTTGCTCCTTGACCCGCTTCAGGGCGCGGCCCGCGGCGGCACCGCCGTCCCACACCTCCGGCCACTCCCACTCGTCGACCTCCGGGCGCAGCGGCACCGGGTGCATCGACGTGAACCAGCCGGTGGTGCGGGTGAGGTCGGCGCCCGGCACCAGGTGCTCGTGGCGGCCGTGGCTCTCCAGGTCCACCGTGACCGGCGTGCCCGCGCCGCCGCCCCGGGCGCGCCGCCAGTCGGCGACGGCCAGCCCGAACGCGGTGAGCAGCAGGTCGTTGATCTCGGCGCGGAACACCCCGGGGACCCAGGTGAGGAGGGCGTCGGTGGTGTCCGCGTCCAGGTCGAGGACGACCTGACCGGAGCGGGCGTGGGTGTCGCGGGCCGGGTCGAGGGCCGGGTCCGTCGGCTCGGCGGCCGGGCGGACCGCGTCCAGCCAGTGGTCCGTCTCCGCCTCCGTGGCGGCCGTGCCCGCGAGGTCCCGCAGCGCACCGGCCCACTGGCGCCAGTGCGTGCCGGCCGGGCTGAGCGGGCGGTCCTCGTAGGCGGCGGCCAGGTCCGGCACGAGCAGCCGCCAGCTGACGGCGTCCACGGCCAGGTGGTGGGCGACCAGGACCAGCAGCCCCGGGCGGCCGGGACCGCGGTCGATGCGGCAGGCGCGCAGCATCCGGCCGTCGGCGGGGTCCAGCCGGTCGCGTTCGGCGGCGGCCGCCTCGGCGACCACGGCGCGCAGCGCGTCGTCGTCGCCGTCCGGTGCCCGCAGGTGCGTGAGCAGGTCCGCGGCGTCCACCGTGCCGGGCTCGGGGACGGCCATGGACCAGTCCGCGGCGACCCGCAGCCGCAGCGAGTCGTGCCGGTCGACGACGGCCCCGAGGGCGGCCACCAGCCGCTCCTCGTCGAGGTCCGCGGGCACGGACACCACCACCGACTGGTTGAACGGGGCGACCGGGCCGCCCAGTGAGGCGAACCAGCCCATGATCGGCGTGGCCGGCACCGGCCCGCTCGCCGGCACCTCCTCGACGGCCCCGGCGTCCGTCTCCGGCTCGTCCGCGCCGTCCAGCGCCTCGGCGATGTGGGCGACGCTCTGGTGCTCGAACACGTCCCGCACCGAGAGCGTGAGCCCCTTCGCGCGGGCCCGGCTGACCAGCTGGATGGAGAGGATGCTGTCGCCGCCGAGGTCGAAGAAGCCGTCGTCGACACCGACGGAGTCGAGGCCCAGCGCCTCGGCGAACAGCGTGCACAGCAGCTCCTCGCGGGCCGTCGTCGGCGCCCGGCCGGTGCCGGCGGCCGCGTAGTCCGGCGCGGGCAGCCGCCCCCGGTCCAGTTTGCCGTTGGCCGTCAGCGGCAGCTCGGCCAGCCGGACGAACGCCGACGGCACCATGTAGTCGGGCAGCGACTCGCGCAGCCCGTCCCGCAGCTCCTCGTCCGACGGCACGGGTCCGTCCCCGGCCACCAGGTAGGCGACCAGCCGCCGGTCGCCCGGGCGGTCCTCGCGTACGACCGCCACCGCCTCCGGCACCCCCTGGTGCCGGGACAGGGCGGACTCGATCTCGCCCAGCTCGACCCGGAAGCCGCGGATCTTCACCTGGTCGTCGACGCGGCTGATGAACTCCAGGTCGCCGTGCCGGTTCCAGCGCACGATGTCGCCGGTGCGGTACATCCGCTCGCCCGGCCCCTCGAAGGGGTTGGCGACGAACCGGGACGCGCTCTGCCCGGGCCGGTTGAGGTAGCCGCGCGCCAGCTGCACCCCGGACACGTACAGCTCGCCCGGCACCCCGGCCGGCACGGGCTGCAGGTACGGGTCGAGGACCAGCATCCGGGTGTTGGGGAACGGGCGGCCGATGGTCAGCACGCCGTCCGCGAGGTCGTCCGGCGTCTCGACCCGCCACGTCGTGCAGCCGACGATCGTCTCGGTCGGACCGTACTCGTTCAGGACCCGCGCCCCCGGATGCGCCGCGAGCAGCGTCCGCACCGCGCGGCCGGTCAGCGACTCGCCGCCGAGGACCAGTTCCCCGTCCGGCACGCACACCCCGGGCAGCCCGGTGATCAGCGGCAGATGGCTGGGCGTCGCCTTCAGGAACGTCATCTGCGGCAGGTCCGCGGGCACGTCACCGTCCAGCGCCCGCTCGTGCAGCTCCTCCAGGTCCGCCAAATGTACGCAGCCGCCGTTCAGCAGCGGCGCGAACAGGCCCGTCACGGTCAGGTCGAAGGAGAGCGGCGAGTGCAGCAGCGCGTTGCCCGCCACGCCCGGGTACAGCTCCGTCGACACCGCCAGGTAGTTGACCACCGGCTGGTGCTCGACGAGCACCCCCTTCGGCCGGCCCGTCGAGCCCGACGTGTAGATGATGTACGCCGCGTTCCACGGCGACAGCGGCTGCGTCCGGTCCTCGTCCGCCAGGTCGTGCGCGGGCTGCGCGGCGAGCCGTGCCGTCACGTCCGGGTCGTCGAGGAGCAGCCGGGGCAGCTCCTCCGGGAACACCCCCGCCGGGACCGCGGACGTGGTCAGCGCGCACACCGGCGCCGCGTCCTCCGTCATCGTCGCGATCCGCTCCCGCGGGCTGCCCGGGTCGACCGGCAGGTACGCCGCGCCCGTCTTCAGCACCGCGAGCACCGCCACGCCCATCTCCACCGACGGCGGCAGCGAGATCGCCACCACCTGCTCCGGGCCCGCCCCGGACTCCGCGAGGAGGTGGGCCAGCCGGTTGGCGCGCGAGTTCAGCTCGGCGTACGTCAGCGTCGTCCCGTCCGCCGAGAACGCCGGGCGCCTCGGGGTCCTCGCCACCTGCTCCTCGAACAGCTCCGGCAGGGTCCCCTCGCGCTGCGGACGCGCCGTGTCGTTCCACTCCTGGAGCAGCTGCCGCCGCTCGGCCGGGTCCAGCAGGCCGATGCCGCCGATCGGCAGGTCCGGGTCGGCCGTGACCGAGCCCAGCACGCCGAGCAGCCGTGAGATCACCGACTCCGCCGTCTCCCGGTCGAACAGCTCCGTGCGGTACTCCAGCGAACCCCGCATGCCCGCGGGGCCGCCCGACGCGTCGTGCCGCTCGCCGAAGGTCAGCGACAGGTCGAACTTCGCCACGCCGGTGCCGGCCGTCATCCGGGTCGCGTTCAGGAGCGCGCCACCGTCGCCGGACGCCGCCCGCCCGGTGCTCCGGTCCGCCGTGTTGTTGAACGTGATCATCACCTGGTACAGCGGGTGATGGGCCAGACTGCGCGCCGGGTTGACCGCCTCCACCAGCCGCTCGAACGGGACCTCCTGGTGCGCGTACGCCGCCAGGTCGCCCTCCCGGACGCGGCCGAGCAGCTCGCGGAAGGTGGGGTTGCCGCCGGTGTCGGTGCGCAGCACCAGCGTGTTCACGAAGAACCCGACGAGATCCTCGGTGGCGGCGTCGTTCCGCCCGGCCACCGCCGTGCCGATCGGGATGTCCTCGCCCGCCCCGAGCCGCGTCAGCAGCGCGGCGAACGCGGCCTGGGTCACCATGAACAGGCTGGAGTGCGTGGCCCGCGCCAGCTCCGTCAGCCGCGCGTGCAGCGCCGCCGGCACCGTGAACGCGATGCGGTCGCCGGTGTACCCGGCGGTCGCGGGCCGCGGCCGGTCGGTGGGCAGCTCCAGCGCCTCGGGCAGCCCGGCCAGCGCGTCCTTCCAGTACGCCAGCTGCCGCCCGGCCACGCTCTCCGGGTCGGTCTCGTCACCGAGGACGTCGCGCTGCCACAGCGCGTAGTCCGCGTACTGCACCGGCAGCGGCTCCCAGCCCGGCGCGTCACCCGCGCAGCGCGCCGCGTACGCCGCCGTCAGGTCACGGGCCAGCGGCGCCATCGACCAGCCGTCGCTGGCGATGTGGTGGATGAGCAGCAGCAGGACGTGATCCGTCTCCGAGACCCGGAACAGCCGTGCCAGGAACGGGATGTCGCCGGTCAGGTCGAACACGTGCCGGGCCGCCTCCGCCACCCGCTCCTCGACCTCCTGCGCGGTGACGTCGACGACGTCGAGACTCCGGGCGGCCGGATCGGCGGGCAGCACGATCTGCCGCGACCCGTCGTCGTCCGCCGCGAACACGGTCCGCAGACTCTCGTGCCGCTCCACCACGTCACCGATCGCCCGCTCCAGCGCCGCCCGGTCCACCGGACCGGACAGCCGCAGCGCCGTGGGCACGTTGTACGTCGCCGAAGGACCCTCGAACTGGTGCAGGAACCACAGCCGTTGCTGCGCCGGCGACAGCGGCACCCGCTCCGGGCGCTCCCGGGCCACCAGCGGCGTCCGCGCGCCCGCCGCCCCGTCCAGCACCCCGGAGAGCCCGGCGATGGTCGGCGTCTCGAAGAACTGCCGCACGGACAGCTCGACGCCCAGCGCCGTCCTGATCCGGCTCACCAGCCGACTGGCGAGCAGCGAGTGCCCGCCCAGGTCGAAGAAGCCGTCGTCGATGCCGACCCGGGCGACGCCCAGCACATCGGCGAAGAGCGCGCACAGGATCTCCTCGCGCGGGCCCCGCGGCTCCCGGCCGGCCGGCTCACCGTCGTACTCCGGGACGGGCAGCGCCTTGCGGTCCAGCTTCCGGTTCGGCGTCAGCGGCAGCGCGTCGAGCACCACGAACGCCGTCGGCACCATGAACTCCGGCAGCCGTCCCCGCAGCCGCTCCCGCAGCTCCCGCGCGTCCGGCGCCGGGCCCGCCGGGACGACGTAGGCGACCAGCCGCCGGTCGCCCGGGCGGTCCTCGCGCACCGTCACCGCGGTCTCGGCGACCGACGGGTGCCGGGCCAGCTCCGCCTCGATCTCCCCGAGTTCGATGCGGAAACCGCGCAGCTTGACCTGCTGGTCCACCCGGCTCAGATACCGCAGCGCGCCGTCCCTCCGACGGCACACCAGGTCACCCGTGCGGTACATCCGCGCGCCGGGCGGACCGTACGGGTCGGCGGTGAACCGCTCCGACGTCAGCGCGGGACGCCGGTGGTAGCCCTGCGCCAACTGCTCCCCGGCCAGGTACAGCTCGCCCGGCACCCCCACCGGGACCGGCCGCAGCGCCGCGTCCAGCACATACGCCGAGGTGTTGGCGAGAGGGCCGCCGATGACCGGTCCGGACGCGGCGACATCGGCGGCCGTGGCCCAGATCGTCACCTCCGTCGGCCCGTAGAGGTTCGTCACGGAACGGGCCCGCTCCGTCAGCGTGCGCGCCAACTCGGTGGGCAGCGCCTCGCCGCCCACCAGGACGCGCACCCCGGCCAGTTCGTCCGCCGCCACGGCCGCGACACCCTGCCACAGGCTCGGCGTCGCCTGGACCATGGTGATCCCCGACGCGGTGACGGTGCGCAGCAGCGCGTGCGGGTCCTTCGCGGTCTCCTCGTCGGCGAGCACCAGCACCGCCCCGTGCAGCAGCGGCAGGAAGATCTCCAGGCCCGCGATGTCGAAGCCCACCGTCGTGACGGCGAGCAGCCGGTCACCGGCGGTGGGAGCGAACCGCCGGCCCATGTCCGCCAGGAAGTTCCCGAGCGCCGCACGCGGCACCACCACGCCCTTGGGGCGTCCCGTGGAACCCGAGGTGTAGATCGTGTACGCCGGATGCGAGCCGAGGACCGGACCCCGCAGCTCGTCGGCGCCGAGGTCGTCGCCCGCGTACCCCGCCAGCTCCGCGTCCGCGACCGGCTCCCTCAGCGTGAGGGCCGGTTCGGCGTCGGCCAGCATGTACGCGACCCGGTCGGCCGGATAGTGCGGGTCGATCGGCAGAAACGCGGCCCCGGACTTCAGCACCGCCAGCAGCGTCACGACCAGCTCCGCCGACCGGGGCAGCGCCACGGCGACGGACCCGCCCGGGGCCGCGCCCCGCGCGACGAGGTGCCGGGCCAGCCGGTTCGCCTGCGCGTTGAGCTGCCCGTACGACAGCCGCGTACCGCCGAACTCCAGGGCCGTCGCGTCCGGCGACCGCCGCGCCCGCCGCTCGAACAGCCCGGCCACCGAGTCGGCGGGCGCCTCGGCGGCGGTGTCGTTCCACTCCTCCAGGACCAGCCGCCGCTCCGCCGCGTCCATGATCTCCAGCTGTCCGACGGGCCGCCCCGGATGGGCCACCGCCGCCGTGAGCAGCCGCACCAGACGGTCGGCCAGGTCCCGCACGGTCTCCCGGTCGAAGAGCGCTGTGCTGTACGTGACACCGCCGCTCATGCCCTCGCAGGCGTTGTCGGCGCCGAAGTGCTCGGCCAGCGCGAACGACAGGTCGAAGCGCGCCGAGACCGACTCGGACGCCAGCACCTCGGCCGCGAGACCGGCGAACCGCTCCGTCTTCGCGCCCTGCGTGTTGTGCAGGGTGAGCATGGTCTGGAAGAGGGGGTGGTGGGCGAGGGAGCGGGTGGGGTTGAGGGCTTCGACGAGGCGTTCGAAGGGGAGGTCCTGGTGGGCGTAGGCGGTGAGGTCGGTGTCGCGTACGCGGGTGAGCAGGTCGCGGAAGGTGGGGTTGCCGCTGGTGTCGGTGCGCAGGACGAGGGTGTTGACGAAGAAGCCGATGAGGTGGTCGGTGGCGTCGTCGGTGCGTCCGGCGATGGGGGTGCCGATGGGGATGTCGTCGCCGGCGCCGTGCCGGGTGAGCAGGGTGGCGAGCGCGGCCTGGAGCACCATGAACGCGGTCGTGTTGGTCGACCGGGCCAGTTCGGTCAGTCGGGTGTGCAGCTCGGCGGGGACGGTGAAGGTGACCCGGTCGCCGGTGTGGTCGGCGGTGGCGGGGCGCGGCCGGTCGGTGGGGAGGTCGAGCTGCTCGGGCAGGCCGGCCAGTTGCCGCTGCCAGTAGGACAGTTGTCGTCCCGCGAGGCTGTCGGCGTCGGTCTCGTCGCCGAGGATCTCCTGCTGCCAGAGCGCGTAGTCGGCGTACTGGACGGGCAGCGGCTGCCAGGCGGGCGCGGCGCCCGCGCAGCGGGCGGTGTAGGCGGCGGTGAGGTCCTGGGCGAGCGGGGTGCGGGACCAGGCGTCGCTGGCGATGTGGTGCACCAGCAGCAGCAGGACGTGCTCCTCCTCCGACACCCGGAACAGCCGCACCCGCACGGGCAGGTCGGTCGTCAGGTCGAAGGGGTACGACGCGGCCTCCGCCACTCGCACGGCGACCTCCGCCTCGGCCACGTCGACCACCGCGAACGGCGTCGCGGCGACCTCCGCGGGCAGAACGACCTGATGGGCGCCCTGCTCGTCCTCGGTGAAGACCGTCCGCAGGCTCTCGTGCCGGGCGATCAGGTCCCCGACCGCCGCGCGCAGGGCGTCGTGGTCGAGGGTGCCGGTGAGGCGGAGGGTGGTGGGGATGTTGTAGGTCGGGGTGGGCCCTTCGAGCTGGTGCAGGAACCACAGGCGCTGCTGGGCGTAGGAGAGCGGGATCCGCTCGGGACGGGGCTTCGCGGTGAGCGCGGTACGGACGGAGCCCGACGTCTCGAGGGCGCCGGCCAGACCCGCCACGGTCGGCGTCTCGAACAATTGCCGGATCGGCAGCTCGACACCGAGGGTGGTGCGGACCCGGCTGACCAGGCGGGTGGCGAGGAGTGAGTGCCCGCCGAGCCCGAAGAAGTCGTCGTCGATCGTCACGTCGCCCACCGCGAGGATCTCCGCGTACAGGCCGCAGAGGATTTCCTCGCGGGGGGTGCGGGGGGCGCGTCCGGTGGTCGTGGTGGCGTAGGTGGGGGCGGGGAGGGCTTTGCGGTCGAGTTTGCCGTTGGGGGTGAGGGGGAGGGCGTCGAGGGTGACGTAGGCGGAGGGGCGCATGTAGTCGGGGAGGGTGCGGGTGACTGCGTCCCGGGTGGTGTTCTCGTCCCAGTTGGTGGTGACCACGTAGGCGACGAGGCGTTGGTCGCCGGGGGTGTCTTCGCGGAGTTGGACGGTGGCTTGGGTGATGCCGGGCTGGGTGGTGAGGGTGGCTTCGATCTCGCCGAGTTCGATGCGGTGGCCGCGGAGTTTGACCTGGTGGTCGGCGCGTCCGTCGTAGACGAGGTGGCCTTGGTGGTTCCAGTGGGCGAGGTCGCCGGTGCGGTACATGCGTGCGCCGGGGGTGGGGCTGTGGGGGTTGGCGGTGAAGCGTTCGGCGGTGAGGGCGTGGCGGCCGAGGTAGCCGCGGGCGAGTTGTTCACCGGCGAGGTACAGCTCTCCGGTGACACCGGGGGCTACAGGACGCAGAGCTGAATCGAGGACGTAGACCTGGGTGTTGGCGAAGGGGCGTCCGATGGGGACGGGGCCTTCTTCGGTGCCGTTGAGGTGGTGGTCGGTGATGTTGACGGTGGATTCGGTGGGGCCGTAGGCGTTGATGATCTGGACGTCGGGGTGCTGGTTGCGCCAGGTGGCCAGGTGGTCGGTGTGGAGGGCTTCGCCGCCGAGGATGAGGGTGTGGGAGGGGGACGCCGTCTCCGGCAGGTTGGTGAGGAGGGGGAGGTGGCTGGGGGTGGCTTTGATGAGGGTTGGCTGGGTTGTGGTTTCTTCGAGGGTGGTGAGGTGGACGGTGCCGCCGGCGGTGAGGGGGGTCCACAGGGCGGTGATGGTGAGGTCGAAGGCGAGGGGTGAGTGCAGGACGGTGGCGCCGTTCATGGCGCTGTAGGTCCGGCGGGCTCGGTGGAGGTAGGTGGCGAGGGCGTGGTGTTCGATGACGACGCCCTTGGGGCGGCCGGTGGAGCCGGAGGTGTAGATCATGTAGGCCGCGTGGCGCGGTGACCACGGGCTACGGCGCTCGGCGTTCGTGATCGTCGTGGTGGAGTGCCCGGCGTACTGCGCTGCGGGTATCGGCTCGGTGAGGGTCAGGGCCGGTCGGGCGTCGTCGAGCATGTAGCTGATGCGTTCGGCGGGGTAGTCCGGGTCGATGGGCAGGTAGGCGGCGCCGGTCTTCAGTACGGCCAGCATGCTGGTGATGGCGTCCAGCGACTTCGGCAGTGCGATCGCGACGAAGTCCTCCGCGCCCAGGCCCTGTTCGAGCAGGTGCCGGGCGAGTTGGTTGGCGTGCCCGTCCAGCTCGGCGTAGGTCAGGGACCCGGAATCGCACACCACGGCGACCGCGTCCGGCGTCCGCCCGGCCTGCTCGCTGATCAGTTCGTGCAGCGGCGTCCCGGGAAGCTCGGTCCGTGCTCCGTTCCACTCCACCAGGACCCGTTCCCGGTCGGCCGGGTCGAGGGTGTCCAGGTGGGCGACGGGCAGGTCCGAGTCGGAGATCAGGGTCTCCAGGACGCGCAGCATCCGCCGACCGAAGCCGCGGGCGTACTCCTCGTCGTAGAGGTCGGGGCGGTAGTCCACGCGGAAGGACAGCTCCGCGCCGCGCATCGTCGCGACGACGTTGACGGCGAAGTGCGTGCCGCCCTTGATGTCCGCCGAGGCCACCCGGAGCCGGTCGGGGTCGGAGGTGGCGGTGAGGTCGCCGTCCTCGACCGGGTAGTTCTGGAAGACCATGGCGGTGTCGAAGAGTTCGCCGTGTCCGGCCCAGCGCTGGATGTCGGCGAGTCCGGCCCACTGGTGGTCCAGGAGGCGGGCCTGTTCGGCCTGGAGACGGCGGAAGAGGGCGCCCAGGGGCTCGGCGTGGTCGAGGCGGGCCCGGACGGGCAGGGTGTTGATGAAGAGGCCGATCATGGACTCGACGCCGGGCAGCTCGGGTGGGCGGCCGGAGACGGTGGCGCCGAAGACGACGTCGTCGCGTCCGGTGGCCTGGGCCAGGGCGAGTGCCCAGGCGCCCTGGACCACGGTGTTCATGGTCACGCCCTGTCCCCGCGCCCACGCCGCGAGCGCACCGCTGACCTCGGAGTCCACGGTGAACGACACCTGCTCGGGCGCGGTCGACGCCGCCGGTCCGGCCGGGGCGAGGAGGGTGGCCTCGTCGAGTCCGGCCAGCGACCCCTGCCACGCGGTCCGGGCCGCTTCCCGGTCGCGGGCGTCGAGCCAGGCCAGGTAGTCGCGGTACGGGCGGAGCCGCGGAAGCGCGGACGGGTCGCCGGAGGAGGCGTAGAGCGCCATCAGCTCGCGCAGCAGGACCGGCATGGACCAGCCGTCGAGCACGATGTGGTGGTTGGTCATCACCAGCCGGACGCGGTCGGCGGAGAGCCGGATCGCCGTGAAGCGGAGCAGCGGCGGGCGGCCCAGGTCGAAGCGGCGGGCGCGGTCGGCGGCCGCGAGGCGGTCGGCCTCGGGGCCGCGCTCGTCCTCGGGCAGCGCGCTCAGGTCGGCGTCCTGCCACGGCAGGTCGACGTCGTGCAGGACGAGTTGGGCCCAGGCCCCGTTCTTGCGCTGCCGGAACCCGGCCCGCAGGTTGGCGTGGCGGCGCAGCAGGGCCTCGGCCGCCGCGCGCATCCGGGAGCCGTCGTACGGGCCCTCCAGCTCGAAGGCGACCTGGCCGACGTAGAGGTCGGGTCCCTCCGTGTGCAGCAGCCCGAGGAACACGAAGCCCTCTTGCAGCGGGGAGAGCGGAAGAATGTCCTCGATCTTGCTACGCGAACGAGACGGTTGCTGGCTCACTGCTCAATCTCCCACTCGGACTCAAGGTCGGACTCGAACTCCTCGATCTCGGACTGACTGAGCGAGTCGAGGGTGACGTCGGACGGCGTCAGGCCGCCCGCGCCGGAACGGCCGGCGTGCTCCACCAGGGCCTCCAGGGCCCGGAACCAGTGCTCGGCCAGGAGCCGGGCGTCGTGATCGGGGACCAGGCGGCGTGCGTAGGTCCATTCCGCGCGCAGTCGGGGGCCGTCCGCTCCCTCGTGCACGACGGCGCTGATCTCCACCGCGTGTGCCATGGGCGCCGCCGGTCGCGAGGCGGCCAGTCCACCGCCGGTCACGGTCCACGGCTCCGGGGCGCCGGTGGCCGGGGTGACCCGTCTGCCCAGGTAGTTGAAGCCGAAGTCGGGCTCGGGTAGGCGCGCCAGCCGGGGCCCGGTGGTGGGGTTCAGGTGGCGCAGCAGGCCGAAGCCGATGCCGTCGCCCGGCACGGCCCGTACCTGCTCCTTGACCTGCTTGAGGCCGTCGCGGAGCGCGTCGCCGTCCTGGTGCAGCCGCGCCCAGTCGGCGACCTCGGGGGCCAGCCGCACCGGGTGCAGGGCGGTGAACCAGCCCGCCGTGCGGCTGAGTTCGGCGCCGGGCACGGCGTCCTCGTGCCGCCCGTGGCTCTCCAGGTCGACCACGACGGGCGCGTCCGGGTCCTCGCCGCGCCCGCGCCGCCACTCGGCGACGGCGAACGCGAAGGCGGTCAGCAGGACGTCGTTCACACCGGCGTTGACACTCCCCGGCACCTCGGTGAGCAGGGCCGCGGTCGTGTCCGACGGCAGATCGAGGCCGACGCGTCCGGCCTCGCCCTGGACGTCGCGCGCACGGTCCAGCCGCAGCGCTCCCGCCCCGGCGAGCGTGTGCTCCCAGTGGGCGGTCTCCGCCTCGACCCGGGGGTCGGTGGCGAGCCGTTCCAGCGAGGTGGCCCACTGCCGCCACGAGGTGCCCACGGGGGCCGGTGCGTCACCCCGGTACGCCGTCGCGAGGTCCGGCACGACGATGCTCCACGTCACCGAGTCGACCACCAGGTGGTGGGCGACCAGGACCAGTACGCCGTCCCCGCCGGGCCCGGGCTCCACCAGCACCGCCTGGAGCATGAGGCCCTCAGCGGGCGCGAGGCGGTCCCGTGCGGCGCGGGCCGCGTCCGTGACCAGGCCGTCGAAGTCGTCGGCGCCGGGCGCCCCGGTGACGACGCGGAGCACGTCCGAGGCCGGCACGCTGCCCGGAGGCCGGACCTCGGCGCTTCCGTCGGGACGGACCAGGAGCCGCAGCGCGTCATGGTGGTCCAGCACCCTCTGGAGGGCCCCGGCCAGCCGGTCGCCGTCCACCGCGGGCGGCACGGACACGACGACCGACTGGTTGAAGTCGTCGCCACCCAGACCGAGTTCGGCGACACGGGCCATCACGGGGGTCAGCGGGACGGGGCCGTGCGGCGGCACCTCCTCGACCTCCGGCGCGGCGTCGCCGTCCCGCTCGGCCAGTGCCGCGGCCAGCTCGGCCGTCGACTGGTACTCGAAGACGTCGCGGACGGCGAGGGCCAGGCCGGCGGCGCGGGCCCGGCTGACGAGCTGGATGGAGAGGATGCTGTCGCCGCCCAGGTCGAAGAACCCGTCGTCGATGCCCACCGCGGACAGGCCCAGCACCTCGGCGAAGAGCGTGCACAGCAGCTCCTCGGCGGGGGTGCGGGCGGCCCGCCCGGTGGACGCCGCCGCGTAGTCGGGTGCGGGCAGCGCCTTGCGGTCCAGCTTGCCGTTGACGGTCAGCGGCAGCGCGTCGAGGACCACGAAGGCCGACGGCACCATGTAGTCGGGCAGCGCCTGGCGGGCGAAGGCGCGCAGCGCGTCCGGGTCCACCTCGCCGTCCCGGCCCTCGGCGGCCACGACGTAGCCGACGAGCCGCCGGTCGCCGGGCCGGTCCTCGCGGACGACGACGGCGGCCTGGGCCAGCTCCGGCCGGGTGGACAGCACCGTCTCGATCTCGCCCAGCTCCACCCGGAAGCCGCGGATCTTGACCTGGTCGTCCGCGCGGGCCAGGTACTCGAGTTCGCCCGCCGGGTTGTAGCGGACCAGGTCGCCGGTGCGGTACATCCGCTCGCCGGACCCGCCGTACGGGTCGGCGACGAACCGCTCGCAGGTCAGGTCCGAGCGGCCCAGGTAGCCGCGCGCCAGACCGGTCCCGGAGATGAACAGCTCGCCCGGCACCCCCGCGGGCACCGGCTGGAGGTACTGGTCGAGCACGTACGCCCGGGTGTTCCCCGTCGGACGGCCGACCGGCAGGCTGCCCCGGGCCGCGTACGGCGCCCCGACCTCGTGCTGCGTCACGCACAGCGTCGTCTCCGTCGGTCCGTACAGGTGGCGCAGCACGGCACGCGGGGCGTGCTCGAGGACCCGGGCGACCGCGGCCGGCGAGACCACGTCACCGCCGGTCAGCACCTCCCGCACCCCGGCGAAGCACTCCGGCGCCTCCTCGGCGATGACCCGGAAGAAGCCCGCGGTGAGGTGGATCGCGGTGATGTCGTGGGCGGCGATCAGGTCGGTGACGGCGGCCGCGTCCAGGTGTCCGGGCGGTGCCACGACGACCGTTCCGCCGGAGACCAGCGGCACCCACATCTCGTAGCAGGACACGTCGAACGCGTGCGGCGCGTGCAGCAGCACCCGCTCGTGCGCCTCCGGCCGCCAGCAGTGGTCGCGGACCAGGTCCACCACCCCGCGCTGGGTGACCGCCACGCCCTTCGGCACCCCGGTGGACCCGGAGGTGTACATGACGTACGCGAGGTCCTGCGGGCGCAGCCCCACGTCCGGTACGCCGTCGGCCTGCCCGGACCCGGGCGGGGCGCCGAACTCGTCGACCACCATGACCCGCGCGCCCAGCTCTCCGGCGCGCACGGCCTCGGCGCGGTCGGCCAGGACGAGCGTCGCCGCGGTGTCCGCCACCACGTGCCGCATCCGGTCGAGGGGGTACGTGTCGTGCAGCGGCACGTAGGCGCCGCCCGCGCGGCTGATGGCCAGGGTCGCCACCACATGGGCCAGGGACCGTTCCATCAGCATGACCACGGGAGTCCCCGGCCGCACACCCTGCTGCCGCAGCACCCGGGCCAGCCGACCGGCGCGCGCGTCGAGTTCGGCGTACGACACGGTCGTCCCGCCCTGCACCAGGGCCGGCGCGTCGGGCGTGCGGAGCACCTGCGCCGCGAACAGCTCGGGCAGCGTCGCGTCCAGGGTCTCCAGCGCGGCCCCGGTCCCCTCGCCGAGCAGCCGGTGCCGTTCGGTTCCGCTCAGCACCGGTACGTGGGACAGCCGGACACCGGGGTCGGCGACGACCGCCTCCAGGGTCCGTACGAACCGCTCCACCAGCGACCGCGCCGTCGACCGGTCGAACAGGTCGGTCCGGAAGTCCAGCGCGCCCGTGAGCCCGCTGCTCCGGCCCTCGCCGTCCCTGGTCTCGGCCAGCGCGAAGGCCAGGTCGACTTTGGCCGCACCGAGCCGGCTGCGCTCCACGCCGACCCGCAGCCCCGGCAGGGTGAGCGAGCCCTCCGGGTCCGCGTCGGCCGTGCTCAGGATGAGCATGACCTGGAAGAGCGGGTGGTGCGCCAGCGTCCGGACCGGGTTGAGCGCCTCGACCAGCCGCTCGAAGGGGAGGTCCTGGTGGGCGTAGGCCGCCAGGTCGGTGCGGCGCGTGTTCTCCAGCAGCTCCCGGAAGGTGGGGTTGCCGCTGGTGTCGGTGCGCAGGACGAGGGTGTTGACGAAGAAGCCGACGAGGTTCTCCGTCGCGCCGTCCGTGCGGCCCGCGACCGGCGTGCCGATCGGGATGTCCTCGCCCGCGCCCAACCGGGTCAGCAGCGCGGCTAGCGCCGCCTGCACCACCATGAACGTACTCGAGTGCGTGCTCCTGGCCAGCTGGGTCAGCCGCGCGTACAGGTCCGCGTCGAGCGAGAACGCGACCCGGTCGCCGTCCTGGTCCGCCACCGCGGGGCGGGGCCGGTCGGTGGGCAGCTCCAACTGCTCGGGCAGCCCGGCCAACCGCTCCTTCCAGTGGGCGAGCTGGCGGCCGGCCGCACTGTCGGCGTCGGCCTCGTCCCCGAGGACCTCCCGCTGCCACAGCGCGTAGTCGGCGTACTGCACGGGCAGCGGCTCCCAGGCCGGCGCGTCGCCCGCACACCGCGCCGTGTACGCGGCGGCGAGGTCCTGCCCCAGCGGCGTGCGGGACCAGGCGTCGGTGGCGATGTGGTGGATGAGGAGCAGCAGCACGTGCTCCCGCTCCGAGATCCGGAACAGCGTCGCCCGCACCGGAATGCCCGCCGTGAGGTCGAACGCGTGGTGCACGGCTGTGGACAGCCGCGCGTCCAGCTCCGCCTCCTCGGTGTCGACCACGACCAGCGGCAGCAGACCGGGCTCCCACGCCTGCACCACCTGCCGGGGCCCCTGCTCGTCCTCGGTGTAGGTCGTGCGCAGGCTCTCGTGCCGGGCGAGCAGGTCGTTGATCGCCGCGTGCAGGGCGTCCCGGTCGAGAGCGCCGGTGAGACGGAGGGTGGTGGGGATGTTGTACGTCGCCGAGGGCCCTTCGAGCTGGTGCAGGAACCAGAGGCGCTGCTGGGCGTACGACAGCGGAACGCGCTGGGGCCGCGGCTTCGCCGTCAGCGCGGCCCGCGCACCGTCGGCCTGGTCCAGCGCCCCCGAAAGCCCGGCGATGGTCGGCGTCTCGAAGAACTGCCGCACGGACAGCTCGACGTGCAGTGCGGTGCGGGTGCGGCTGACGAGGCGGGTGGCGAGGAGTGAGTGTCCGCCGAGGTCGAAGAAGTTGTCGTCGATGGTGACCTGGTCGACGCCGAGTACTTCGGCGAAGAGGGTGCAGAGGATCTCTTCGCGGGGGGTGCGGGGGGCGCGTCCGGTGGTCGTGGTGGCGTAGGTGGGGGCGGGGAGGGCTTTGCGGTCGAGTTTGCCGTTGGGGGTGAGGGGGAGGGCGTCGAGGGTGACGTAGGCGGAGGGGCGCATGTAGTCGGGGAGGGTGCGGGTGACTGCGTCCCGGGTGGTGTTCTCGTCCCAGTTGGTGGTGACCACGTAGGCGACGAGGCGTTGGTCGCCGGGGGTGTCTTCGCGGAGTTGGACGGTGGCTTGGGTGATGCCGGGCCGGGTGGTGAGGGTGGCTTCGATCTCGCCGAGTTCGATGCGGTGGCCGCGGAGTTTGACCTGGTGGTCGGCGCGTCCGTCGTAGACGAGGTGGCCTTGGTGGTTCCAGTGGGCGAGGTCGCCGGTGCGGTACATGCGTGTGCCGGGGGTGGGGCTGTGGGGGTTGGCGGTGAAGCGTTCGGCGGTGAGGGCGTGGCGGCCGAGGTAGCCGCGGGCGAGTTGTTCACCGGCGAGGTACAGCTCACCCGTGACACCGGGGGGTACGGGTCGCAGGGACGAGTCCAGGACGTAGACCTGGGTGTTGGCGAAGGGGCGTCCGATGGGGATGGGGCCGTCGGGTGTGTCTTCGTTGAGGTGGTGGTCGGTGATGTTGACGGTGGATTCGGTGGGGCCGTAGGCGTTGATGACCTGGACGTCGGGGTGCTGGTTGCGCCAGGTGGCCAGGTGGTCGGTGTGGAGGGCTTCGCCGCCGAGGATGAGGGTGTGGGAGGGGGACGCCGTCTCCGGCAGGTTGGTGAGGAGGGGGAGGTGGCTGGGGGTGGCCTTGATGAGGCTGGGCTGGGTTGTGGTTTCTTCCAGGGTGGTGAGGTGGACGGTGCCGCCGGCGGTGAGGGGGGTCCACAGGGCTGTGATGGTGAGGTCGAAGGCGAGGGGTGAGTGCAGGACGGTGACGCCGTTCATGGCGCTGTAGGTCCGGCGGGCTCGGTGGAGGTAGGTGGCCAGGGCGTGGTGTTCGATGACGACGCCCTTGGGGCGGCCGGTGGAGCCGGAGGTGTAGATCATGTAGGCCGCGTGCCGCGGTGACCACGGGCTACGGCGCTCGGCGTTCGTGATCTGGCCGCTGGGCTGGTCGCTGTACGCGGCGGCCGCTATGGGCTCGGTGAGGGTCAGGGCGGGCCGGGCGTCGTCGAGCATGTAGCTGATGCGTTCGGCGGGGTAGTCCGGGTCGATGGGCAGGTAGGCGGCGCCGGTCTTCAGTACGGCCAGCATGCTGGTGATGGCGTCCAGTGACTTCGGCAGTGCGATCGCGACGAAGTCCTCCGCGCCCAGGCCCTGTTCGAGCAGGTGCCGGGCGAGTTGGTTGGCGTGCCCGTCCAGCTCGGCGTAGGTCAGGGACCCGGAATCGCACACCACGGCGACCGCGTCCGGCGTCCGCCCGGCCTGCTCGCTGATCAGTTCGTGCAGCGGCGTCCCGGGAAGCTCGGTCCGTGCTCCGTTCCACTCCACCAGGACCCGCTCCCGCTCGACCGCGTCCATCAGGTCGATGGCGCCGATCGGCTGGTCCGGAGCCGTCGTGGCGGCCTCCAGTACCCGGAGGAACCGGTCCGCGATCGCCTGGGCGGAGCCGCGGTCGAGGAGTTCCGTGCTGAAGTCCAGTGCCGCGTCGATGCCTTGCGGTCGGCGGGACGCGTCGAAGGACTCCGCGAACCCGAAGGAGAGGTCGAACTTGGAAGACGTCCGCTGGACCTCCCGGAGCGTGACAGCGAGCCCCGGAAGACCGGCGATGTCCTTCAGCGCGCCCTCGTGGTCCGTGTTGTTGAAGGTCAACAAAACCTGGAACAGCGGGTGATGGGACAGCGTACGGGTCGGGTTCAGAGCCTCGACCAGGCGCTCGAAGGGGAGGTCCTGGTGCGCGTAGGCGGCGAGGTCGGTGTCCCGCACGCGGTCGAGAAGGCGGCGGAAGGTCGGATCGCCGGCCGTGTCCGTGCGGAGGACCAGCGTGTTGATGAAGAGCCCGATCAGGTCGTCGGCCGCGTCGTCCGTGCGCCCGGCGACGGGCGTGCCGATCGGGATGTCCTCACCGGCGCCGAGACGCGTGAGCAGGACCGCGACGGCCGCCTGGATCACCATGAACGCACTGGTGTTGGTGGCCCGCGCCAGTTCCGTCAGCCGCGTGTGCAGCTCCGCGGGCACGGTGAACGGAACGCGGTCGCCCGAGTACCCCGCGACGGCCGGTCGCGGCCGGTCGGTGGGGAGGTCGAGCTGCTCGGGCAGGCCGGCCAGTTGCCGCTGCCAGTAGGAGAGTTGTCGTCCCGCGAGGCTGTCGGCGTCGGTCTCGTCGCCGAGGATCTCCTGCTGCCAGAGCGCGTAGTCGGCGTACTGGACGGAGAGCGGAGCCCACGCGGGCGCCTCGCTCCGGACACGGGCCGCGTAGGCGGCGGTGAGGTCCTGGGCCAGGGGAGCCCGGGACCAGGCGTCGCTGGCGATGTGGTGGATGAGGAGCAGCAGCACATGCTCCCGCTCCGACACCCGGAAGAGCGAGGTGCGCGCGGGCAGTTCCTGCGCGAGGTCGAAGCGGTGGCCGACGGCCTCGTCGAGCCGGACGCCGACCTCCGCCTCGGCCACGTCCACGACCGTGAAGGGCGTCGAGGCGGCTTCCACGGGCAGCACGATCTGATACGCGCCCTGCTCGTCCTCGGTGAAGACCGTCCGCAGGCTTTCGTGCCGGGCGACGACGTCACCGATCGCCGCGCGCAGGGCCTCCACGTCGAGCGTGCCGTCGAGCCGCAGCGTGAGCACGGTGTTGTAGGTCGCCGAGGGCCCTTCGAGCTGGTGCAGGAACCACAGGCGCTGCTGGGCGTAGGAGAGCGGGATCCGCTCGGGGCGCGGCTTCGCGGTGAGCGCGGTACGGACGGAGCCCGACGTGTCGAGGGCACCGGCCAGACCCGCCACGGTCGGCGTCTCGAAGAGCTGCCGGATGGAGAGTTCGACGTGCAGTGCGGTGCGGGTGCGGCTGACGAGGCGGGTGGCGAGGAGTGAGTGTCCGCCGAGGTCGAAGAAGTTGTCGTCGATGGTGACCTGGTCGACGCCGAGTACTTCGGCGAAGAGGGTGCAGAGGATCTCTTCGCGGGGGGTGCGGGGGGCGCGTCCGGTGGAGGAGGCCGCGTAGTCGGGGGTTGGCAGGGCTTTGCGGTCGAGTTTGCCGTTGGGCGTGAGGGGGAGGGCGTCGAGGGTGACGTAGGCGGAGGGGCGCATGTAGTCGGGCAGGGCGTGAGCCAGTGTGTCCCGGACGGTGTTCTCGTCCCAGTCGGTGGCGACCACGTAGGCGACGAGGCGCTGGTCTCCCGGCTGGTCCTCGCGGAGTTGGACGGTGGCTTGGGTGATGCCGGGCCGGGTGGTGAGGGTGGCTTCGATCTCGCCGAGTTCGATGCGGTGGCCGCGGAGTTTGACCTGGTGGTCGGCGCGTCCGTCGTAGACGAGGTGGCCTTGGTGGTTCCAGTGGGCGAGGTCGCCGGTGCGGTACATGCGTGCGCCGGGGGTGGGGCTGTGGGGGTTGGCGGTGAAGCGTTCCGAGGTCAGTGCGGAGCGGCCGAGGTAGCCGCGGGCCAACTGCTCACCGGCGAGGTACAGCTCTCCGGTGACACCGGGGGCTACAGGACGTAGAGCCGAATCGAGGACGTAGACCTGGGTGTTGGCGAATGGGCGTCCGATGGGGACGGGGCCGTCGGGTGTGTCTTCGTTGAGGTGGTGGTCGGTGATGTTGACGGTGGATTCGGTGGGGCCGTAGGCGTTGATGATCTGGACGTCGGGGTGCTGGTTGCGCCAGGTGGCCAGGTGGTCGGTGTGGAGGGCCTCCCCGCCGAGGATGAGGGTGTGGGAGGGGGACGCCGTCTCCGGCAGGTTGGTGAGGAGGGGGAGGTGGCTGGGGGTGGCTTTGATGAGGCTGGGCTGGGTTGTGGTGTCTTCCAGGGTGGTGAGGTGGACGGTTCCGCCGGCGGTGAGGGGGGTCCACAGGGCTGTGATGGTGAGGTCGAAGGCGAGTGGTGAGTGCAGGACGGTGACGCCGTTCATGGCGCTGTATGTGGTGCGGGCTCGGTGGAGGTAAGTGGCGAGGGCGTGGTGTTCGATGACGACGCCTTTGGGGCGGCCGGTGGAGCCGGAGGTGTAGATCATGTAGGCCGCGTGGCGCGGTGACCACGGGCTACGGCGCTCGGCGTTCGTGATCTGGCCGCTGGGCTGGTCGCTGTACGCGGCGGCCGCTATGGGCTCGGTGAGGGTCAGGGCGGGCTGGGCGTCGTCGAGCATGTAGCTGATGCGCTCGGCGGGGTAGTCCGGGTCGATGGGCAGGTAGGCGGCGCCGGTCTTCAGTACGGCCAGCATGCTGGTGATCGCGTCCAGCGACTTCGGCAGTGCGATCGCGACGAAGTCCTCCGCGCCCAGGCCCTGTTCGAGCAGGTGCCGGGCGAGTTGGTTGGCGCGCCTGTCCAGCTCGGCGTAGGTCAGGGACCCGGAATCGCACACCACGGCGACCGCGTCCGGCGTCCGCCCGGCCTGCTCGCTGATCAGTTCGTGCAGCGGCGTCCCGGGAAGCTCGGTCCGTGCTCCGTTCCACTCCACCAGGACCCGCTCCCGGTCGGCCGGGTCGAGGGTGTCCAGGTGGGCGACGGGCAGGTCCGAGTCGGAGATCAGGGTCTCCAGGACGCGCAGCATCCGGTTCGCCAGCGAGCGGACCAGGTCGCCGGAGCAGGTGTCCGCGCGGTGGTCGAGGCGCAGCCGCAGGCTGTCGTCGCGGGTGTGGGCCACGAGGTTGACGGCGAAGTCCGTGCTCTCGACCGCGTCGAAACCGGCCACCCGCAGCCCGTCGAGCTGGCGGCTCGTCGTGTCGGCGCTCACCGGGTAGTTCTGGAAGACCATGGCGGTGTCGAAGAGTTCGCCGTGTCCGGCCCAGCGCTGGATGTCGGCGAGTCCGGCCCACTGGTGGTCCAGGAGGCGGGCCTGTTCGGCCTGGAGACGGCGGAAGAGGGCGCCCAGGGGCTCGGCGTGGTCGAGGCGGGCCCGGACGGGCAGGGTGTTGATGAAGAGGCCGATCATGGACTCGACGCCGGGCAGCTCGGGCGGGCGGCCGGAGACGGTGGCGCCGAAGACGACGTCGTCGCGTCCGGTGGCCTGGGCCAGGGCGAGTGCCCAGGCGCCCTGGACCACGGTGTTCATGGTCACGCCCTGGCGCCGTGCCCACGCGGAGAGGGCCGCCGTGGCGTCATCGTCCAGGCCGAACGGGACGCTCAAGGGGGCCGTCTCGGCCGGGCCGGCGTCCGGGGCGAGGAGGGTGGTCTCGTCGAGGTCCGCCAGGGACTCCTGCCAGGCGGTCCGGGCAGCGTCCCGGTCGCGGGCGTCGAGCCAGGCCAGGTAGTCGCGGTACGGGCGAACCCGGGGCAGGCTCACGGGGTCGCCGCCGGAGACGTACAGCTCGGTCAGTTCCTGCCAGAGCAGGGGCATGGACCAGCCGTCGAGCAGAATGTGATGGTTGGTCATCACCAGGCGGACGCGGTCGGCGGACAGGCGGATCGCCGTGAAGCGCATCAGCGGCGGGCTGGTGAGGTCGAAGCGGCGTTCCCGGTCTGCGGCCGCCAGCCGTCCGGCCTCCGCGTCACGTGCGTCCTGGGCGCGGTCGGTCAGGTCGTACTCGCTCCAGTCCGGTTCGACGTCGGCGGGGACCACCTGCACCCACGCGCCGGACCCGGTCTGCCGGAACCCGGCCCGCAGGTTGGCGTGGCGGCGCAGCAAGGCGTGGGCCGCCGCGCGCATCCGGGTGCCGTCGAAGGTGCCCTCCAGGTCGAAAGAGAGCTGGCCGACGTAGACGTCGCGGGCGGACTCGTCGTACAGGTTGAGGAAGAGGAAGCCCTCCTGGAGCGGGGCGAGGGGCAGGACGTCCTGGAGGCCGGGGAGGACGTCCTCCAGGTGCTCGATCTCGTCCTGGGCGAGCGCGGGGTGGGCGATGTCGGAGGGGGTGAGGCCGCCCGCGCCGGGCTGCCGGGCCTCCTCGACCAGGTGGCGCAGCATCCGGAACCAGGCGTCGGCCAGCCGCTGGGCGTCCTCGGGCTCCAACTCGGTGCGGGAGTAGGTCCAGCGTGCGCGCAGCCGGGTGCCGTCGGGGGTCTCCCGGGCGACGGCGTTGACGTCCACGGGGTGGGCCAGTGGCATGGCACCGTCGATACCGGCGACGTCGCCGCCCTCGATGGTCCACGGAGCCTCGTCGACTCCCTCCTGGCCGATCTGACCCAGGTAGTTGAAGCCGAACTCCGGGACGGGCAGCGCGGCGAGGGCGTCCCGGGTGCGCGGGTTGAGGTGGCGCAGCAGGCCGTAGCCGAGGCCGTCGCCCGGTACGGCGCGCAGCTGCTCCTTGACGGCCTTCAGCGCCCGGATCGCCGATCCGGCGTCGCCGGAGAGGGCGGGCGGGGCCAGCCGGACCGGATACATCGACGTGAACCATCCGGCGGTGCGGCTGAGTTCGGCGCCCGGGACCGCCTCCTCGTGGCGGCCGTGGCTCTCCAGGTCCACGACGACGGGTGCGGCGGGGTCCTCGGAGCGGCCGTGCCGCCACTGGGCGACGGCCAGGGCGAAGGTGCTCAGCAGCACGTCGTTGATGGTCGCGTGGCAGACGCCGGGGACCCGGGTGAGCAGGGCCTCGGTGGTGTCCGCGTCGAGTTCGGCGGTGATCTCGCCCGCGGTCGCGTGGGTGTCCCGCGCGGGGTCCACGTGCAGCGCGCGCGGGGTGTCGCCGAGTACCGCACGCCAGTGGTCCAGCTCGTTCTCGGTCCGCGGCTGTGCGGCCAGGTCGGTCAGGGCCAGCGCCCACCGGCGCCACGGCGTGCCCACGGGGGCGAGGGCGTCGCCGGCGTAGGCGGCCGCCAGGTCGGGGATGAGGAGGCGCCAGGTGACGCCGTCCATGACCAGGTGGTTGGCGACCAGGACGAGCAGGCCGTCCTGGGCGGCGCCCCGGTCGAGCCAGACGGCCTGGAGCATGATGCCGTCGGCGGGGGCCAGGCGGGCGCGGGCCGCCCACGCCTGCTCGGTGACCGCGGCGCGCACGGCGGACTCGTCGAGGCGTACGGCGTCGAAGCGGACCAGGCAGTCGGCCGGTGTCACGGAGCCCGGCTCCGGGATCTCGATGGTCCAGTCGTCGGCCACCCGCATGCGCAGCGCGTCGTGGCGGTCGAGCACGGCCCGCAGCGCGGCGCCGAGCGTGTCGAAGTCGAGGGCGGCGGGCACGCGCAGGACCAAAGACTGGTTGAACTCGGCCTTGCCGGACCCGAGATCGGCGAACCAGCCCATCATCGGGGTGCGCGGCGCCGGACCGTACGCCGGGACGTCGGAGTCCCGCGCGGAGTCGTCCGGGCCGGGCGTTTCGGCGGCCGACCGGGCCAGCAGGGCGGGCGTCTGGTGCTCGAAGACGTCCCGCACGGACAGGACCAGGCCCGCCGCGCGGGCGCGGCCGACGAGCTGGATGGAGAGGATGCTGTCGCCGCCCAGGTCGAAGAAGCCGTCGTCCACGCCGGGCGACTCCACGCCGAGGACCTCGCCGAACAGGTCGACCAGCAGCCGCTCGCGCGGGTCGCGGGCGGCCCGGCCGGAGGTGCGGGCGGAGTAGTCGGGGGCGGGCAGCGCCTTGCGGTCCAGCTTGCCGTTGATCGTCAGCGGCAGCGCGTCCAGCACGACGAACGCGGTCGGGATCATGTGGTCGGGCAGGGTCTCGCGCAGTTCGGCGCGGAGCGCGGCGGTGTCGACGGTGCGGCCGGGCTCGGGCACGACGTAGGCCACGAGCCGCCGGTCGCCGGGCCGGTCCTCGCGGACGATCACGGCCGCCCGTGCCAGGTGCGGGCGCTCGGTGATGACCGCCTCGATCTCGGTGGGCTCGATCCGCAGGCCGCGGATCTTGACCTGGGTGTCGACGCGCCCCAGGTACTCCAGCTCGCCGTCGGGCAGCCAGCGCACCAGGTCGCCGGTGCGGTAGAGGCGGGTGCCGGGGTCGCCGAAGGGGTTGGCCACGAACCGCTCGGAGGTCAGGGCGGGGCGGGCGTGGTAGCCGCGGGCCAGGTGCGGTCCGGCGGCGTACAGCTCACCGGGCACGCCGGGCGGGACGGGGCGCAGGGCCGCGTCCAGCACGTAGACGGCGCTGTTGGTGACGGGGGAGCCGATGGGCGGGGTGAGGGGGCCGGACAGCGGCCCGCTCATCGTGGAGCAGACCGTGGTCTCGGTGGGACCGTAGGAGTTGAGCATCGTCCGGCCCGGCGACCAGCGCTCCACCAGCTCGGGCGGGATCGCCTCGGCGCCCACGACGAGGGTCAGCCCGTCGGGCAGCGACCCCTCCGGCAGCAGCCCGAGGACGGAGGTCGTCAGGCTCAGGTGGGTCGCCGCGTGCCGGGTCGCCAGCTCGGCCAGTTCGGGTCCCGGCGTGGTCTCCGGCGGTGCCACGACCAGGGCGGCGCCGGTGAGCAGGCCCATCGCCAGCTCCCAGAACGACGCGTCGAAGCTCGGCGAGAGATGCTGGAGGACCTTGCTGCCCGGGCCCGCCGCGCAGTCGCGGGTGAAGATGTCCACGAGGCCGGGCAGCCCGGTGTGGGTGACGACGACTCCCTTGGGGCGGCCCGTCGTTCCCGAGGTGTAGATCATGTACGCGGGGTGCTCGGGACGCAGCGGGGACGGCCGGTCGGCGTCGGTGACGTCGTGGCCGGGGAGCGCGGCGAGGGCCGTCACCGTCCCGGCGTCGTCGAGCGGGAGGACGGGCGTTCCCGTGTCCGGGAGGCCGGCGGCCAGGGCGGACGTGGTGACGACGAGGGTGGGGGCCGCGTCCCGGACGAGGTGGGTGATCCGCTCGGCGGGGTAGGCCGGGTCGACGGGCAGGTAGGCCGCGCCCGCCTTGAACGCGGCGAGCGCCGAGACGACCAGGTCCGCCGAACGGGGGAGGGCAACCGCCACGAACCGCTCCGGGCCGGCGCCCAGTTCGAGGAAGCGGCGGGCCAGCCGGTTGGCTCGCTCGTTCAGCTCGCCGTAGGTCAGGGTCCCGTCGGCGGACTCCACGGCGAGGTGGTCCGGGCGCTCGGCCGCGTGCCGGGCGACGTGGTCGGCGAAGGTGCGGTCGACCGGCCTGCGGGCGGTGTCGTTCCACTCGACCAGGACGCGGTCCAGTTCCCGGGCGCTGAGCACGTCCACGTCGCCGATGCGGCGGCCCGGATCGGCGACCAGCGCGTCCAGGAGCCGCAGGAAGCGCTCCACCAGAAGTGCGACCGTGCCCTCGTCGAACAGGTCCGCGCTGTACTCGGCCGCGCCCACCAGCCCGGCGGGGGCACCGTCGGCGTCGCGGTGCTCGGCGAGTTCGAGGGCGAGGTCCAGCTTGGCGACGCCGGTGGTCACGTCGAGGAGGCTCACGCCGAGGCCGGTGGTGGCGAGCGCGGCGAGGGCGTCCTGCTGGGTGGTGTCCAGGCTGAGCAGCACCTGGAAGAGCGGGTTGTGGGAGAGCGACCTGGTCGGCGAGAGGACGTCCACCAGGTGCTCGAAGGGCAGGTCCTGGTGGTCGTAGGCGCTCAGGTCGGCGTCCCGCACCCGGTCGAGGAGTTCCCGGAAGGTGGGGTCGCCGCTGGTGTCGGTGCGCAGCACCAGGGTGTTGACGAAGAAGCCGACGACCTGGTCCACGGCGTCGTCGCCGCGGCCCGCCACCGGTGTGCCCAGGGGGATGTCGTCGCCCGCGCCCAGCCGGGTCAGCAGGGCCGCCAGGGCCGCCTGGAGCACCATGAAGACGCTGGTGCGGGACTCCCTGGCCAGCTCCGCCGCGCCCCGGTGCAGGTCGGCGGGGACGGTCAGCGGGACCCGGCCGCCGCGGTGCGAGGCGACCGCGGGCAGCGGCCGGTCCGCGGGCAGTTCGAGCCGGTCGGGCAGCCCGGCCAGGGCCTGCTTCCAGTGCGCGAGCTGGCGGCCGGCGGGGCTGGTGCCGTCGGAGGCGTCCCCGAGCGAGGCCCGCTGCCACAGGGTGTAGTCCGCGTACTGCACGGGCAGCGGCGCCCAGTCGGGGGCGTGGCCGGCCGTGCGGGCGGTGTAGGCGGCGGCCAGGTCGCGGACCAGCGGGCCGAGGGACCAGCCGTCACCGGCGATGTGGTGGACCATCAGCAGCAGGACGTGCTCGTCCGCGGCGAGCCGGAACAGCTCCGCGCGGACCGGGATGTCGGCCGTCAGGTCGAAGCAGTGCCGGGCGGCCTCTTCGAGACGGGGGCCGAGCAGATCCTCGGTGAGGTCGGTGACCGGCAGGTCGAAGCGCACTCCGGCGGCGTCCAGGACGGTCTGCCGGGCGCCCTGCGCGTCCTCGGTGAAGACGGTCCGCAGGCTCTCGTGGCGTACGACGACGTCCTGGAAGGCCGCGCGCAGCGCCTCCGGGACGAGGGCACCGGTCAGCCGCAGCGCGCCGGTGATGTTGTAGGTGGGGGAGGGGCCTTCGAGCTGGTGCAGGAACCAGAGCCGCTGCTGGGCGTACGACAGGGGCAGCCGCTCCGGGCGGGCCCCCGCCGTCAGCGCCGTCCCGGCCCGCTCGGCCCCGTCGAGGACGGCGGAGAGCCCGGCCACGGTCGGGCTCTCGAACAGCCGCCGCACGGACAGTTCGACGCCGAGGGTGCTGCGGATGCGGGCGGCCAGCCGGGTGGCGAGCAGGGAGTGGCCGCCGAGGTCGAAGAAGCTGTCGTCGACGGTCAGCCGGGGCACCCCGAGCACCTCGGCGAACAGCGAGCACAGGATCTCCTCGCGCGGGCCGCGCGGGGCGCGTCCGGTGACCTGCCCCGCGTGGGCGGGGGCGGGCAGCGCCTTGGTGTCGAGCTTGCCGTTGGGCGTCAGCGGCAGCACGTCCAGGGTGACGAACGCCGACGGCAGCATATGGTCGGGCAGGTGACCGGCGGCGTGGTCGTGCAGCGCGCGGGCGGTCGTGTCGGTGCCCGTGACCACGTACGCGACGAGCCGCGGGTCGCCCTGGACGTCCTCGCGCGCCACCACGGCCACGTCGTCGACGGCGGGGTGCGCGGCGAGCACGGCCTCGATCTCGCCGGGCTCGATGCGGAAGCCGCGGATCTTCACCTGCTGGTCGGCGCGGCCCAGGTAGTCCAGGCCGCCGTCGGTGCGGCGCCTGGCCAGGTCGCCGGTGCGGTACATCCGGGTGCCGTGCTCGCCGAACAGGGCGGCGTACGGGTCGGCGGGGAACCGGTCCGCGGTGAGCGCCGGGCGGCCCAGGTAGCCGCGGGCCAGTCCCGCGCCGGCCACGTACATCTCGCCGGTGACGCCGGGCGGGGTGGGACGAAGCCGGTCGTCGAGGACGTAGACGCGCAGGTCGGGGATGTTGACGCCGATCGTGCTCGCCGACGCGGCGGCCGCGGTGGCGCGGTCCAGGGCGAAGTGCGAGACGTGCACGGTGGTCTCGGTGATGCCGTACATGTTGACCAGCGCCGGCGCGTCCTCGGCGTGCCGCTCGTACCATTCGGCCAGCCGGGACAGGTCGAGGGCCTCGCCGCCGAACACCACGGTGCGCAGAGCGAGTTCGTCGCGGCTCTCGCGGTCTGCGGCGGCCAGCTGATGGAACGCGGACGGCGTCTGGTTGAGGACGGTGACCCGCTCGCGGGCGAGCAGGGAGAGGAACGCGGCGGGGTCCCGGCTCACGTCGTGCGGGACGACGACGAGCCGGCCGCCGTGCAGCAGCGGACCCCACAGCTCCCACACCGAGAAGTCGAAGGCGTACGAGTGGAACAGCGTCCACACGTCGTGCTCGTCGAAGCCGAACCAGTGCTCGGTGGCGGAGAAGAGCCGCACGACGTTGCGGTGCGGCACGGCCACGCCCTTGGGGCGGCCGGTCGAGCCGGAGGTGTAGATGACGTAGGCGGTGTCCGCGGGGTCGAGGGGCCGGACCCGCTCGCCCTGCGTCAGGTCGGTGGCGGGGTACGGGTGGCCGGCCGCCTCGCCGAGGACGATGCGGGGCACCTCGTGGGCGGGCAGCCGGTCGGCGGTGGCGCGGTCGGTGAGCAGGGCCGCGGGCGCGGAGTCGGACAGCGCGTGGGCGAGCCGGTCGGCCGGGTAGCCCGGGTCCAACGGCACATAGGCGGCGCCCGACTTGACCACCGCGAGCAGCGCCACGACCAGCTCGGGCGAGCGCGGCAGGGCGAGGGCGACCAGCGCGTCGGGGCCGATGCCGCGCGCCGTCAGCTGCCGGGCCAGGCGGTTGGCGCGGGCGTTGAGGTCGGCGTAGGAGAGCGAGGTGCCCTCGAAGGTCAGCGCGGTGCGGCCCGGGTGCCGGGCGGCCTGCCGCTCGAACAGCTCGGGCAGCGTGGCGGTGACGGGCGAGGAGGAAGCGGGGGCGCCGTCCGGCCGGTTGGCCGTCACCAGCAGGTCGCGGTGTTCGCCGGGGACGAGCACGTCGACGTCGCCCAGCCGCAGGCCCGGGTCGGCGGCGACCGCCGTGAGCAGCCGCAGCAGCCGCTCGGTGAGCGTGCGCACGGTCCCCGCGTCGAAGAGTTCGGTGCTGAACTCCACCGCGAGGTCGAGACCGGCCTGCCCGCCGTCCGCGTCCCGCCGCTCGTCGAAGGCGAGGACGAGGTCGAAGCGGGACAGCCCGGTGTGCACCGGCAGCAGCGACGTGCTGATCCCGGGCAGCCGCCCCAGCTCGCCCAGGGCGTCCTGCTGGGTGGTGTCGAAGGTCAGCATCACCTGGAACAGCGGGTGGTGGGAGGTGGCCCGGTCGGGGTTGACCGCCTCGACGAGCCGCTCGAAGGGCAGGTCCTGGTGGGCGTAGGCGGCCAGGCCGCGCTCGCGGACGCGGCCGAGCAGGTCGCGGAAGGTCGGGTCGCCGCTGGTGTCGGTGCGCAGCACCAGCGTGTTGACGAAGAACCCGACCAGGTTCTCCACCGCCGCGTCGGTGCGGCCGGCGATGGTCGAGCCGATCGGCACGTCCTCACCCGCGCCGAGCCGCGTCAGCAGCCCCGCGAGGGCGGCCTGGAGCACCATGAAGACGCTGGTCCGCGTCTCGCCGGCCAGCGCGGCCAGTGAGCGGTGCAGGGCGGCGGGCACCGTCAGGTCGAGGCGGGCGCCGGAGTTGTCGCGGCGCACGGGACGCGGACGGTCGGTGGGCAGCTCCAGCCGCTCCGGCAGCCCGGCGAGCGCCTCCCGCCAGTGCGCGAGCTGCCGGGCGCCCTCGCCACCCGCACTCCCGGCCTCGTCGCCGCCGGTGCCGAGCAGTTCGCGCTGCCAGAGCGTGTAGTCGGCGTACTGCACCGGCAGCGGCGCCCAGTCGGGGGCCGTACCGGCCGACCGGGCGGCGTAGGCGGCGCCCAGGTCACGGGCGAGGGGCGCCAGCGACCAGCCGTCGCCCGCGATGTGGTGCAGCACGAGGAGGAGGACGTGGTCCTCGGGCGCCACCCGCAGGAGCGTGGCCCGCAGCGGCACGTCGCGGGTGAGGTCGAAGCGGTGCCGGGCGGTGCGCGCGAGGTCGTCGGTCAGCCGCTCCGGGGCGCTGTCCAGCGTCTCCAGGCGGGACGGGGCCCGCTCGGGGGAGAGGATCACCTGGTGGGGCCCGTGTGCGTCCTCGGCGAAGACCGTGCGCAGGCTCTCGTGCCGGGCCACCACGTCGCCGACGGCCGCAGACAGGGCGGCCTCGTCCACCTCGCCGGTCAGCCGGAGCGCCGCCGGGATGTTGTACAGCGGCGAGGGTCCCTCGTACTGGTGGATGAACCAGAGGCGCTGCTGCGCGAAGGAGAGCGGCAGCCGTTCGGGACGCGGCCGGGCGGTGACCGCCGCGCGGGCCCGCCCGGTCTCCGCCAGCGCCGGGGCCAGCTCCGCCACGCTCGGCGACTCGAAGACCCGCTGGATCGGCACCTCCGCGCCGGCCGCGGCGCGGATGCGGCTGATCAGCCGGGTGGCGAGCAGGGAGTGGCCGCCCAGTTCGAAGAAGCTGTCGTCGACGCCGACCTCGTCGACGCCGAGCACCTCGGCGAAGAGCGCGCACAGCAGCTCCTCGCCCGGGGTGCCCGGGGCCCGCCCGGCGGAGCGCTCGGTGCGGGCGGGGGCGGGCAGGGCCCTGCGGTCGAGCTTGCCGTTCGGGGTGACCGGCAGCTCGGGCAGGGTGACGAAGGCGGCGGGCACCATGTAGCCGGGCAGCAGTTCGCGCAGGCGCGCGGTGAGCAGCGCGGCGTCCGCCTCCGCGCCCGGCGCGGGCACGGTGTAGCCGACGAGCCGCTGGTCGCCGGGCCGGTCCTCGCGCAGGACGACGGCGGCCTGGGCGACCTCCGGCTGCCGCACCAGCGCCGCCTCGATCTCGCCGAGTTCGATCCGGAAGCCGCGCAGCTTGACCTGGTGGTCGGCGCGGCCGAGGTAGTCGAGGCTGCCGTCGTGGTTCCAGCGCGCGAGGTCGCCGGTGCGGTACATCCGGCTGCCGGGCGCCCCGTGCGGGTCGGCGGTGAAGCGTTCGGCGCTGAGGCCGGGGCGGCCCAGGTAGCCGCGGGCCAGCTGCACGCCGGCGATGTACAGCTCGCCGGGCACGCCGGCCGGGACCGGGCGCAGCGCGGCGTCCAGCACGTACATCCGGGTGTTCCACACCGGGCGTCCGATCGGCACCGGCCCGTCGCCGGTGTCCTCGGAGCACGGCCAGTACGTCACGTCGACGGCGGCCTCGGTGGGCCCGTACAGGTTGTGCAGCGGTACGTCCGACACGGCACGGAAGCGGGCGCGCAGCTCCGCCGAGAGGGCCTCGCCGCTGCAGAAGACCCGGCGCAGGCCGCTCAGCGCGGCCGCGGACGGCTCGCGCAGGAACACGTCGAGCATCGACGGTACGAAGTGCAGGGTGGTCACGCCCGCGCGCCGGACGGTGTCGGCCAGGTAGGCGGGGTCCAGGTGGCCCTCGGGCCGGGCGACGACCAGGGTGGCGCCCTGGACGAGGGGCCAGAAGAACTCCCACACGGACACGTCGAAGCCGGAGGGCGTCTTCTGCAGCACCCGGTCGGACGGTTCCAGGCCGTAGGTGTCCTGCATCCAGGCCAGGCGGTTGACGATCGCCCGGTGCGAGACCACGACGCCCTTGGGGCGGCCGGTGGAGCCCGAGGTGTAGATGACGTAGGCCGGGTGGTCGGGGGCGGGCGCCGTCGTCGGCGCGGTGGCGGCGGGCTCCGGGGAGGCGGCCGGGTCGTCGAGGAGCAGCCGGGGCGTGCCGTCCTGCGGCAGCCGCTCCTCGGCCTCGCGCGTGGTCAGGACGAGCATCGCGCCCGCGTCCCGCAGGATGTGCGCGATGCGGTCGGCCGGATAGCCGGGGTCGACCGGCACGTACGCCGCGCCCGCCCTGACCACCGCGACCAGCGCCACGACCAGCTCGGCGGACCGTGGCACGGCCACCGCGACGAAGCGTTCCGGACCGGCGCCCCGGGCGGCCAGCGCGGCGGCCAGCCGCTCGGCGCGGGCGTCCAGTTCGGCGTAGGTCAGCGAGGTGCCCTCGAACACGACGGCCTCGTGGTCCGGGGTGCGCGCGGCCCGCGCGGCGAGCAGGTCGGGCAGCGTCGCGGCGGGCACCTCGCGCACGGTGTCGTTCCACCCGTCGAGGACGAGGTCCCGCTCGTCCGGCGTGAGCAGCGCCACGTCGTCGACACCGGCCGCGGGGTCGGCCGCCAGCTCGGCCAGGAACCGGACGAAGCGTTCCTGCAACGAGTCCAGGTCCCGGGCGCCGTACACCTGCGGGTTGCCCTCGAAGTCGACGCGGAGCCCGTCCTCGGGGGTGCCGGACAGCACGATGTTCAGGTCGGCCGTCGGGCCCGAACTGATGCTGCGCATCAGGCCGACCGGCCCGCCGAAGTCCACCGGCCTGATGTACGGCATGACGTTGACGGTGGGTCCCGACACCCCGGAGCCGCCCAGCTCGCGGTCGAGGTCCTCGCCGCGGTAGCGGCTGTGCGCCATCAGGCCGCTCATCGCCGCGGACACGTTCTCGACCACCCGCGCGAAGCTGTCGCCGGGGTGCACGGCCAGCCGCAGCGGCAGCCGGTTGGAGACCATGCCGGGCGTCACCCGGGCGCCCGCGCCGTAGCGGCCGGTGACCGGCACGGAGACCACGATGTCCCGGGCGCCCGTCATCCGGTGCACGAAGGCGCCCACGCCGGCGATCACCACGCGCGCCCAGTGCGCGCCGGTCGCGTCGGCGGCGCTGCCGAGCACGCCCGTGCGCTCCGGGCCGAGGGTCAGGCTCCGCACGGTCGGCGCGAGCACCCGGGCGCCGCCCCGGCCGGTGAGGGAGACGGGCTCGGGGCGGTCGGCGAACAGGCCGGTCCAGTAGGCCCGGTCCCGCTCGTGCCGCGCCGAGCCGCGGTAGGCCTCCTCACCGGCGACCATCCGGTCCGTGTCCCCGAACGAGTGCGCCGGGGCCTCGCGCCCGTCCCGCAGCGCGCGGTAGACCTCGGCCAGCCGCTCGTAGAACAGGGCCATGCTGGTGCCGTCGATGACGATGTGGTGGACGCCCAGGTAGTACACGTGCCGGCCGCCGCCGAGCGTGAACAGGGCGTGGCTGCTGAGGCCGGGCCGGTCGAGCGGCAGCGGCGTCGCACGGTCCCGCTCCATCCACCGCTGGGCCTCGCCCTCGGGGTCCTCGTGGCCGGAGAGGTCGATGTGGCGCAGCACCACGGGGGTGTACGGCACCCCGTCCGGGCCCTCGACGGCGTCCGAACCCTCCGGCGCGGGCGGGCAGTACGCGCGGTACGGCCGGCCCTCCTCGTCGGTGAGGAAGCGGGAGCAGAGCGTCTCCGTCTCGGCCACGGTGTGCCGCAGGGCCGCGCTCAGCAGCGCGTGGTCCAGCGGCCCGTCGATCTCCAGGCAGGACCCGGTCCGGTAGTGCGCGCCGCGCGGGTCCAGCTGCTGCGCGAGCCACACCTCGTGCTGGGCGCTGGTCAGACCGTGCCGAACCGAAGAGTTCTCAGACACCTGTCTCCTCACAATCCTCCGCCGGAACCCCCGGCCTCTCAGTGGCGCGCACTAAAACAAACAAGGTGTTGCCCGGATGGCATTCAATTAAGGGCGAACTGGGACGCTAGCAAGGCTGCGACGAGATGGTCAATATAGTTATCCGAGTGGATAACCGCAGGTAGGAAGCTTGATAACCAGCTGATAGCGAGGTTATACGGGTCATTTGTAGAGTGTGGTCACGCGCATTTCCCATTGCTGCCCGAGAATGCGGTGAACCCTCTTCCCCGGCGGGTGCTCCCGTATTTCTCCCCTTCATTCATTGGAGATCCGCATGCCGCCCAGTGCCATTGCGTACGCCGAGCTGTACGTCGCGGACGACCGGGACGCCTCCGGCTTCCTCGTCGACAGCCTCGGCTTCGTCCCCCTGGCCGTGGCGGGCCCCGCCACCGGGACGCACGACCGCCGGTCCACCGTGCTGCGCAGCGGTGAGGTCACCCTCGTGGTCACCCAGGCGCTGCGGCCGGACACCGACGTCGCCCGGTACGTGGAGCGGCACGGCGACTCCATCGCCGACCTCGCCTTCAGCTGCGACGACGTGCGGTCCTGCTTCGACCGCGCGGTCCTCGCCGGCGCCACGGCGCTGCAGACGCCGACGCCCTCGCAACGGGCGGGCCAGGACGCCTGGTTCGCCGCCGTCTCCGGCTTCGGGGACCTCCGGCACACGCTGGTCGCCACCGACGGGGACGGCGCGGCGCTGCTGCCGCCCGACCGCGACTGGGCCCTGCTGCCGGCCGCCACCGGCGACGCGGGCCCCCGGCCCTTCCTCGACCACGTCGCCGTCTGCCTGGAGGCGGGCACGCTGCGGAGCACCGCCGAGTTCTACGAGGCGGCCTTCGACATGCCCTACTACTCCTCCGAGTACATCGAGGTGGGCGAGCAGGCGATGGACTCCATCGTCGTGCGCAACGCCGGCGGCGGCATCACCTTCACGCTCATCGAGCCCGACGACACCCGGGTGCCGGGCCAGATCGACCAGTTCCTGACCGCCCACGACGGCCCGGGCGTCCAGCACCTGGCCTTCCTGGTGGACGACATCGTCGACTCGGTCCGCTCGCTCGGCAACCGGGGCGTGGCCTTCCTGCGCACCCCGGGCGCCTACTACGACCTGCTCACCGAGCGGGTCGGCGCCATGGCCGACGCCATCGGCGACCTGCGCGAGACCAACGTCCTCGCGGACCGCGACGAGTGGGGCTACCTGCTGCAGATCTTCACCCGCTCGCCCTACCCGCGCGGCACGCTCTTCTACGAGTACATCCAGCGCAACGGTGCCCGCGGCTTCGGCAGTTCCAACATCAAGGCGCTGTACGAGGCCGTCGAGAGGGAGCGGGAAGTGGCCGGTCGATGACGACCGCCACCCGGCGGCCCGCCGATGCCACCGCCGGGGACCCGGCGCGGGAGCCGCTCACGCTCGACGACTTCGCCGCACTCGCCCGCCGGGAACTGCCGCCCGCGGTGTGGGACTTCATCGCGGGCGGCGCCGGACGGGAGCGGACCCTCGCCGCCAACGAGGCCGTCTTCGACGCGGTGCGGCTGCGGCCCAGGGCGCTGCCCGGCATCGAGGAGCCGGACACCTCCGTGGAACTGCTCGGCTCCCGGTGGGCGGCACCGGTCGGCATCGCGCCGGTCGCCTACCACGAACTCGCCCACCCGGACGGCGAGACCGCCACCGCCGCCGCCACCGGCGCGCTCGGGCTCCCGCTGGTCGTCAGCACCTTCGCGAGCCGGTCCCTCGAAGAGGTGGCCCGCGCCGCGAGCGCGCCGCTCTGGTTCCAGCTGTACTGCTTCCGCGACCACGGCACCACCCTGGACCTGGCCCGTCGCGCGCGGGACAGCGGCTACCAGGCGCTGGTGCTCACCGTCGACACCCCGTTCACCGGCCGCCGGCTGCGCGACCTGCGCAACGGCTTCGCGGTCCCCGCCCACATCACCCCGGCCAACCTGGCCGGTTCGGCGGCGGCCGGCAGCGCGACCCCCTCGGCGCACAGCAGGCTGGCCTTCGACCGCCGTCTGGACTGGTCCTTCGTGGCCCGGCTGGGCGCGGAGAGCGGGCTGCCGGTGCTCGCCAAGGGCGTCCTGACCGCGGCGGACGCCGAGGCGGCCGTGCGGGCGGGCGTCGCGGGCGTCGTCGTCTCCAACCACGGGGGCCGGCAGCTCGACGGTGCTCCCGCCACCCTGGAGGCGCTGCCCGAGGTGGCGGCCGCCGTGCGCGGACGCGTCCCGGTCCTCCTCGACGGCGGCGTCCGCACCGGCGCCGACGTCCTCGCCGCCCTGGCCCTCGGCGCCCGCGCGGTCCTCGTCGGCCGCCCCGCGCTGTACGCCCTCGCGGCGGGCGGCGGACCGGCCGTACGCCGCATGCTCACCCTGCTGACGGCGGACTTCGCCGACACGATGACCCTCACGGGCCACGCGACGACCGGGACGATCACCCCGGACACACTGTTCCGGCCCGACCCCGGCCGGCCCGCCGAGCGCCGTGCGGCGCCGCACACAGACAGGAGCCACGGATGACGACCGCCCGCGTGAGCACGGAACCGGCAGGTGTGCTGCCGCGGAGCGGTCTGCACGCCAGCCTCTCCGCGCCGCTGCTCGACACGATGACCTTCCTCAACGAGGTCACCCTCCGCTATCCGCAGGCGATCTCCTTCGCGCCGGGGCGGCCGTACGAGGGGGACTTCGACGTCGCGCGCGTCCCCGGGCTCATCGAGACCTACCTCGACCACCTGCGCGCCCGCGGCCTCTCCGAGGACCGCGTCCGTACCGCGCTCTACCAGTACGGCGAGACCGCCGGCCAGATCAGGGACATCGTCGCGGGCATGCTCGCCGTCGACGAGGACATGACGGTCGACCCGGCCTCCGTCGTCGTGACGGTCGGCTGCCAGGAGGCCGTACTCCTCACCCTGCGCGCCCTCTTCACCGGCCCCGACGACGTGCTCCTCGTCGACAGCCCCGCCTACGTCGGCATCACCGGCGCCGCGAGCCTGCTGGACATCCCCGTCGTGCCCGTGCCCGGCACCCCGAACGGCCCGAGCCTGGAAGGGCTCGAACGCACCGTCCGGGAGATCGAGGCGAGCGGCCGGCGCGCCCGGTGCCTGTACGTGGTGCCCGACTGCTCCAACCCGACCGGCGTCAGCATGCGCCGCGAGGACCGCACCGCCCTGCTCGACACCGCGGCCCGGCTGGGGCTGCTGCTCCTGGAGGACAACCCCTACGGGGTGTTCAGCCGGGTGCGCCGCCCCACGCTCAAGTCCCTCGACACCGACCGGCGCGTCGTCTACCTGGGTTCCTTCGCGAAGACCGCCTTCCCGGGCGCCCGGGTCGGCTTCGTCGTCGCCGACCAGCTGGTGGCGGGCGCGGACGGCCGCCCGCCGGGTCTGCTCGCGGACGAAGTGGCCAAGGTCAAGAGCATGGTCACCGTCAACACCTCCAGCCTGAGCCAGGCCGCGGTCGCGGGACTGCTCCTCCAGAACGGCGGCGGGCTGCGGTCGGCCAACGAGTCCTCGGCACGCCACTACCAGGCCACCATGCGGTGCCTGCGGGAGACGCTCGCCGCCGAACTGCCGCCCGGCTCACCGGAGACGGCCGGGGTGCGCTGGAACGACCCCGACGGCGGCTTCTTCCTCACCCTCGACGTGCCCTTCGAGGCGGACGAGGCCGCGCTGGACGTCTCCGCGGAGAAGTACGGCGTCATCTGGACCCCGATGCGCCACTTCCACCTGGACGACGCGGGCGACCGGCAGATCCGGCTCTCGTGCAGCTACCTCACCACCGACCGGGCCGCCGAGGGCGCGGCCCGGCTGGCCCGCTTCGTCAAGGACCGCTCAGCGCCCTAGGTCGGCGTCCTGCACCAGTCCCGCCTCGTAGGCGATGATCGCCGCCTGCACCCGGTTGCGGACCTCCAACTGGGTGAAGATGGCGCTGACATACGTCTTGATCGTGCCCTCGACCAGGTGCAGCCGCTGCGCGATCTCCGCGTTGGACAGCCCGGCCCCCAGCATGCCGAGGACCTCCTGCTCCCGCTTGGTCAGCAGCGTGGTGCGCTCCCCGGACACCTCCGAGCGCGGCGAGGGCGCCCGGCGCAGCTCGGTCATCAGCCGACGCGCCACCAGCGGGGAGAGACAGGACCCCCCGGACGCCACGGCCCGCACGCCGGAGATCAGGTCGCGCGGGTCGGACGCCTTGAGGAGGAATCCGGCGACCCCCTGGTCGAGGGCCCGCTCGATGTACTTGTCCTCCCCGAAGGTGGTGAGGACGACGACCGCGGTGTCCGGGTTGGTGGTCCGCAGTTCACCCGCGGCGGTCAGGCCGTCCATCTCCGGCATCCGGATGTCGAGCAGCGCCACGTCGGGGCGGTGCTTGCGGGCCAGTTCGACCGCTTCCCGCCCGTCGGACGCCTCGGCGACCACCTCGATGCCCGGCTCGGTCGTCAGGATGGAGCGGACCCCGGCCCTGATGATGGTCTCGTCGTCGGCGAGCAGTACGCGAATCATCCGGTTCTTCCCTGGTGGTGAGAGATGGTCGGTCAGAGCGTGTCCTTGGCCATGAGGACATCATCCTCGAAACACAGCCGGTACATGGTGTCGCCGAAGTCGAGAAGACTCCTGCTCGCCCGGTAGTACTCGCACGTCGCCCCGGCCGGCACGGCGGGCTCGGAGGTGACCGGCGGCGGCTTCCTGATCCGCCGGTCCGGCAGCACCGGCGCCAGCTCGTCGCGGGTCTCCCCGACACGTATCCCGGCGTACTCCTCGGGGCTGAGCGACGTCGTCGCCGAGGTGAAGACGTAGAGCCCGCCGAGGAACGTCACGATGGCGGCACCGAGCACCACCGGGATCAACGCGGCCCGCCGCGCGTCGCGCCTGAGCCGGGCCCGGGTGCGCAGCAGCGCGGTCCGCGAGGCGCTGAGCCAGGGCGCGGCGGACGCGGGCCGGGCCGCGTCGGCCCCGGCACCCCGCCCGGTCGCAGCGGCCCCGGAACCCGCGTCCTCGCCGCCGCCGACCGCGTCGTGGTCGTCGGGGTGCGGTCCCGGACCGCCGGTGCCGGTGCCCGGCGGTTCGATGTGCCGTGACGGCGAGGACGCGCTGCGCGGCAGGCGCGCGTGCACCTCGAAGCCGCCGGCCCGCGGGCCGGTCCGCAGCGTGCCGCCCGCGAGCCGGACGCGCTCGTCGAGGCCGATCAGCCCGGACCCGCTGCCCGTCGCGGGCGCCTCCGCACCCTGCTCCGGCCGCTCGTTGACGACCGAGACCACGGTCTCGTCCGCCGTGTGCGTGACCCGTACGGTGATGGGGGCACCCGGCGCGTGCTTGGCCGCGTTGGTCAGGGCCTCCTGCACCACCCGGTAGGCCGCGAGGTCGGACAGCAGCGGGGTGCCCGGCCGGTCCCGCGCCCCGTCCTCCTGGAAATCCACCGGCATGCCCGACGGCTGGAAGCGGCGCACGAGCTGGGCGATGGACTCGTGGGCGGGGGTCAGCGAGGGCGTGGGGTCCTCCCGCAGCAGCCCGATCACCTCGTGCAGCCGCTCGGTGGCCATCGTGCACCGCTCGCGCAACTGCCCGACGGACTCCCGGTGCTGCTCCGACAGACCCGGGGCCAGTTCGAGACCACCGGCGAGCAGCGCCATCACGCTCAGCTCGTGGCCCAGGGAGTCGTGCATGTCCTGCGCGATCCGGGCCCGCTCCTTCAGCCGCGCCTGGTCGGCGATGTAGCGCTGGCGCCACTCCAGTTGCTCGGCGTGCTCCCAGCCGGCGTGCGTCAACGCGGTCCGCTGGCTCCACCAGTTGCCCGCCCACCAGGGCAGCACACAGGCGATGAACTCCGTCATCAGCAGGCTCAGCCAGTCCTTGGACTGGGCGACCGTACTCACCAGCAGGAGACCGGCCACCGCGACGCACAGGAACACCAGGTGCGCCGGCCACAACCGGGTCAGTCTGCGGCCCGCGAGGCAGCTCAGCACCACCGTCGCCATCGACGGCCACAGGCTCGCGCCGAACCACGGATAGAACAGCGTGAGGAGCGCCGCGAGCAGCAGCGACAGCAGCGGAGCGGTGCGCTGCACCACCACCGCCGCGGTGATGACCAGGCACGCGGTCAGCCAGCTGACCGGCGTGCTCACGAGCGCCTCGGTGCTGAAGGCGGAGGGCGCCAGCAGCACCAGGAGCAGCACCAGATCGCCACGCCGGGCGAACGGGCGTTCGGAGCCCAGGACCCGCAGAAGCGATTCGGTTCGTCGGCGCACGGCCTGCCATCGGTGCATTCCAGCACGCTACAAGAGGCGTTGCGGGCTCCGGATCTGCCGAAAGTCGAATGCGGTCGTTGCCGATCGCCAGATGTTTTCGCCCTTCCCCTCTCCCTAGCGTTGAGGACGTGACTTTGGAAGGAGCCACCAGGCGATGATCACTTTGGACCGACTGACCAAGCGGTACGGCGACAAGACGGCCGTCTCGGACCTCTCGTTCGAGATCAACCCGGGAAAGGTCACCGGATTCCTCGGCCCGAACGGCGCGGGGAAGTCGACGACCATGCGCATGATCGTCGGTCTGGACGCGCCGACGTCCGGGCGGGCCCTGGTGGGCGGCAAGCGGTACGAGGAGCTGCGGCACCCGTTGCGCGAGGTCGGCGCCCTGCTCGACGCCCGCGCGGGCCACCCCGGCCGCTCGGCCCACCAGCACCTGCTCGGCCTGGCCCGCAGCAACGGCATCCCGGCCTCCCGGGTCGCCGAGGTCCTGGAGACCGTCGGCCTGACCGAGGTGGCGAAGAAGCGCATCGGCTCCTTCTCCCTCGGCATGGGCCAGCGGCTCGGGATCGCCGCGGCCCTGCTGGGCGACCCGAAGGTGCTGCTCTTCGACGAGCCGGTCAACGGCCTCGACCCGGACGGTGTGCGCTGGGTCCGCGAGCTGATGCGCTCCCTGGCCGCCGAGGGCAGGACGATCTTCGTCTCCAGTCACCTGATGAGCGAGATGCAGGAGACCGCCGACCACCTCCTGGTCATCGGCCGCGGAAAGATCATCGCCGACGCGCCGATCGAGGAGGTCATCGCGGGCAGCTCGCTGACCGCCGTCCGGGTCCGGACCCCGCAGCCCGACGTGCTCAGGCGCGAGCTGCTGGAGTTCGGTCTGCGGGTCGAGCCGAACGCCGGCTCCGAGCCCGACGAGCTCCTCGTCGTGGGCGGCACCCTGGAGGAGATCGGCGACCTGGCCTTCCACCACCGCGTCCCCATCCACGAACTCAGCATGCGCAAGGCCAGCCTGGAACAGGCGTACATGGAACTCACCGCCGCGAGCGTGGAGTACGGCTCTCCCGCGCTCGCCCAGGTCACCGAAGTCCCGGACCACCAGAAGGCGTAACTGGATATGACTACTACAACCGTCCCCAAGCTCGTGGGCCCAGTGAAGGGCGGCGGCTTCAAGGGCGCCGTCGCGTTCGAATGGACCAAGTTCTGGAGTGTCCGGGCCACTTGGTGGAACCTGGTCGTCGGCCTGGTGCTCACCGTGGGCTTCGCCGCCATCGTCGGCGCGTCGGCCGACGCCAGCGCGAAGAAGGGCGTCGACGTCACGATGCCCGCTCCGCACCACGCCTCGCAGGCATTCCTCATCTCCCAGCTGACCATCGTGGTGCTCGCCACCCTCGCCCTCACCAGCGAGTACTCCAGCGGCTCCATCCGCACCACGCTCCAGAGCGTGCCCAAGCGTGGCCGGATGCTCCGCTCCAAGACCCTGGTGATCGCCGCGGTCGTGGTCGTCGCCGGCTTCGTCTTCAGCCTGCTGGGCACCCTGGTGGCCGCACCCCTGATGGGCGACTACGGCGACTACACCGGCGGCCAGTTGTTCGGCACCGCGCTCGGCGCCGGGGTCTACCTCGCCCTCCTCGCCGTCATGGCGATCGGGCTCGGCACCGTCCTGCGCAGCGCCGCGGGCACCATCACGACCCTCATCATGGTGCTGCTCGCCCTGCCCCAACTGATGGGCGTCGTGGGCGCCAAGTGGCTGGAGACCGCCTCCGACTACATGCCCAGCGTCGCCGGCACCGTCCTGCTGACCCAGGACAGCGACCCGTACGGCGGCGGAACCGCCCTGCTGGTCCTCCTGCTGTGGGCGCTGGCCGCCTACGTCGCCGGTGCCGCGGTCCTGCGCCGCCGAGATGCCTAGGACACCCGTACTCCTCCCCCCACGGAAGAGGAAGGGGCCGCACTCCGCCAGCCGGGTGCGGCCCCTTCGCCGTGTCACCTTCGCCGTGTCCGGACGGGGCGCGATAGCGGTGCGATAAGGGGCCCATAGCGGGTCTCGCCAAGGTGGTTGAGCCGCATCCTCACCCCACCTTGGAGGCCGTCCCATGCGCACCACGACGAAGACCAGGACCACCCTCGCCGCCCTCGGTTCGGCGCTCGCGCTCGGCATCGCCGCCGCCCCCGCCCAGGCGGCCCCCGCGGACAAGCCGCAGGTGCTCTCCTCCTTCACGCAGACCAGCGCGTCCAGCCAGAACGCGTGGCTCGCGGCCAACCGCAACCAGTCCGCCTGGGCCGCCTACGGATTCGACTGGTCGACCGACCTGTGCACCCAGGCGCCGGACAACCCCTTCGGCTTCCCCTTCGACAACGCCTGTGCGCGCCACGACTTCGGCTACCGCAACTACAAGGCGGCCGGCCAGTTCGACGCCAACAAGAGCCGCATCGACAGCGCCTTCTACGAGGACATGAAGCGCGTCTGCACCGGCTACACCGGCGAGAAGAACACGGCCTGCAACAGCACCGCCTGGACCTACTACCAGGCGGTCAAGATCTTCGGCTGAGCGGAAGCGAGGGCGGCAGCGGGACCGGGACCGGGTCCCGGCCGAGGAGAGGAAGACGGATGCGCAGCGTCGTCATCGTGGGCGCCGGGGTGATCGGCTGCTCCGTGGGGCTCGCACTGCGACGGCACGGCGTGACCACCTACCTGGACGACGCCGACCCCGAGGCGGCGCTGGCCGGCGAACGCTGCGGGGCCGGATTCGCGGCGCGTCCCCCGCGGCAGGCCGACATCGCGGTGCTCGCGGTGCCGCCCGACCAGGTCGCCCCGGTCCTCGCCGAGCACCAGAAGCTCGGCACGGCCCGCTGCTACACCGACGTCTCCGGCGTCAAGGTACGACTGCACCGCGAGGTCAGGGCCTACGGCTGTGACCTGACCTCGCTGGTCAGCGGCGCCCCCGTGGTCGGCGGCGGAGAGCGCCCCGCGCAGCCCCGGGCCGACCTCTTCGACGGCAGGCCCTGGGCGCTCACCCCCACCGAGGCCACCGGGAACCTCGCCCTGAACTGCGCGCTGGAACTGGTCGCGCTGTGCGGGGCGGTCTCGGTGCTGCTCGACCCCGAGGCCCACGACCGTGCCGTCGCCCTCGTCTCGCACGCGCCGCACCTGGTCGCGAGCCTCGTCGCCGCGCGCCTGCTGGGCGGCGACGAGTCGGCCGTGCGGCTGGCCGGCCAGGACCTGCGCGACGTCACCAGGACCGCGGACGGCAACCCCGAGCGGTGGGCCCAGACCCTGACCGCCAACGCCGGTCCCGTCGCCGACCAGTTGGACGACTGGGCGGCCGAGGCGCAGGCCGTGGCCCGCGAACTGCGGGACGCCGCCCGGTCCGGGGACGCCACCGGGCCGGTCCGGCTGCGGGAGGCCCTGCGCTTCGGCGTGGCGGGCCGGGCCCGCATCCGCGAGCCGGACACACCCCGGCCCTGAGGCCTGGAGGGAACCACGGACCACCGTACGGACGGCACCACGCACGGACCGGAACCACCGACGGAAGGACACGACCATGCGCGGAATCCTGCGTGCCACGGCTCTCACCGCGGCGATCGGCGCGGCCGCCCTGCTCCCATCGACGGCGGCCTCCGCCACGCCCGGCCAGAACGCGGCGCCCGGCTGTGTGACGGACAGCGGGACCGAGGACTTCGGCCGGGGCGAGATCACCGTCTGCGTCGGCGACGACGGCGTACGCGTGACCGGCCACGTCGAGGACCTCAAGCCCGGCGGCCCCTTCACCGGCGGTGACTCCGCCTGCGTGGCCTGGAACATCACCTGGGAGACCGCGTCCGGAACCGCGTCCAGCACCAGCTACCTGGCCTGCCCCCACTTCTCGGGCGAGGCGTACGTCGAGTTCGACTTCGACCCGACCGAGTCGGAGTACGGCCCGAAGAACGTCACCGGTGTGCGCGACACGAGCCTCGTGACGATCTACATGTGAGGGCCCTGCCGAAAGAACCCCTGCCGTAGGAAAGGGGAAAGCGGCGAAGCGAATGACCAAGGTCCAGGCGTATCACCGTTCGGCCCACGGAGATCGCACAGACTTCTGCCGACCAAGGTCATGAATCCGCCGTCCCCGCTTTCACCTCGCCTTTTCCGCTCCTAACGTCATCGGTGTTCCTGCTTCCGACGAAGTGAGCGCGGATGACGAAGGTGACCCGGTCCGGCCGTCCGGCGCGTCGATGCGCCGCCCTCGCGGCCGCGCTGCTGCTGGCCGTCGCACCCTCCTACGCGGGCGGCCGGAGCGCGGCCGCCGCCCCGGCCCCCAAGGTGGCGCGCGCCGCGCCCACCGCCCTGCCCGCCCTCCCCGCGCCGACCGGCGCCCTGCCGGTCGGCCTGCGCACGGCACAGCTGAGCGACACCTCCCGGCGCGACCCCTGGAACCCGGACCGGCACCGCGAGCTGACGGTGTCGCTCTGGTACCCCGCGCTGCCCTCCCGGGCGCCGCACGCCTCCTACGTCACCGCGCGGGAGTCGGAGCTGATCCTGCGCTTCCACCGGGTGAAGGGCGTGCCCGCCGACCTGCTCAGCCGCACCCGCGTCCACGCGCGCCTGGCCCCGCCGCCGCTGCCCGCGCCCCCGCGCGGCCTGCCCCTCGTCCTGCTGTCACCGGGCTTCACGCTGCCCCGCACCTCGCTGACCGGGCTCGCCGAGGAACTGGCCAGCCGGGGCTACGCCGTCGCCGCCGTCGACCACGCCTACGAGGCCCCGGCCATCAGCCACCCCGACGGCCGCGTGACCGGCTGCCTGGCCTGCGAACGACGCCCGGAGGGCGCCCGGGTGGCCGCCGTCCGCGCCGCCGACCTCCGCTTCCTGCGCGAGCGCCTGCTCCGGTCGCCCGGCACCGCGGGGCTGGGGCCGCTGGACCCGTCGCGGGTGGCGGTGGTGGGCCACTCCGTGGGCGGCGCCGCGGCCTTCGAGGCGCTGCGCACCGATGCCGGCTTCGCCGCCGCCGCCAACCTGGACGGCACCGTGCACACCGCCGGGAAGAGCCCGGTGGACCGGCCGTTCCTGCTGCTCGGCGCGGGCGGGCACGGCCGTCCGGGCGCCGACCCCACCTGGGAGCGGGCCTGGAAGGACCTGTCCGGGCCGCGCCGCTGGCTCTCGGTGCGCGGCGCGGGCCACCTGTCCTTCACCGACTACGCGCCGCTCCTGGAGCGGACCGGCGCGGCGGGCCCCGAGGTCACGCTCGGCGCGGCGGACGCCCAGCGGATCACCCGTGAGCTGGTGGCGGCCTTCCTCGACGAGCGGCTGCGCAGCCACGGCCCCCGGCTCGACACGGCGGCCCGGCACGACCCGGAGGTCGTCGACCACGGTCGCTGAGCGGGCCCTGCGCGACCCGCGCCGGCCCGCGGAAAAACGGATCGATATCGGAAGGAAAAACGGTCCCCGTACCTTGACGGTGGTCGGCAGGGTCCGCAACCCGCGCAGAGTCTTTGCCCGACGCTCCCGGAAGGAATGCGAAGTGACCAATCCGTTCGAAGACGCAGACGGCCGCTACCTCGTGCTGGTCAATGACGAGGGGCAGCACTCGCTGTGGCCGTCGTTCGTGGACGTGCCCGCCGGATGGACGGTCGCCTTCGGCGAGTCCGACCGGGAGGCGTGCCTGGAGTACGTGGAGAAGAACTGGACGGACATGCGGCCCAGGAGCCTCGTGGAGGCGATGAGCGCCGGCAACTGACGCCCCCGCACGACGCGACGGCCCGTACGACCCCGGCAGGGGCGTACGGGCCGTAGTCGTGGCCGGATCAGTCGGTGCCCACCCCGCACGGGGTGGCGGCCACCAGGGAGTGGAAGGCGTGCAGCCGCACCAACTCCTGCCACCGGTAGCGCATCTCGCCCCAGGCGCTGCGGCCCACCGCCTCCACGAGCTGGGCGTCGACCAGGGTCTCGATCAGATCCTCGGCCTCCAGCAGGTCCGTGCCGAGCACCTTCGCCGCCTCCGCGGCCTCGAACTCCGAGTCGTCGAGGCGGCTCAACTCCCGGTAGGCGGCGGCCACCCTGGGATCCAGGTCCCGCATGCTGCGGTCCAGCCGGGCGCGCAACGAGTCGTCACCGATGCTGAGTTCCGCCAGCCGGTCGCCCGAGCGCTCCAGCCGGCGGACCAGATCGAGGACCCGCCAGTGCGTCTTGGTGAGCAGCCGGGCCGCGGCGGCCCGCAGCGCCAGCGGGGTGTGCCCGCACAGCGCGGCGAGGCGGCTGGTCGCCTCGGGGGAGTCCTCCGCCCTGGCGTCCCGCAGCACGCTGGTGAGCGTCTCCCGGGACTCGTCGTCCGACAGCGGCGCGACGCGCAGCCGCAGGGCGCGGTACTTCTGCATCAGCTCGTCCAGGTTGGCCCGGCCGGTGATCAGGACGCAGCACCCGCCGCTCGTGGGCAGCAGATGACGCACCTGGGCGTACGACGAGGCGTGGTCGAGCACGATCAGGACGCGTCGGCCCTCCAGCATCCCGCGGTACCGCTCGGCCGCGTCCGCGGGCTCGGCGGGCAGCGGGCCCTCGGCTCCCAGCTGGCGCAGGAACTGGTGGAGCACGGTCAGCGTGTCGCCCTCCCGGAGGTCGGCGAAGAGCTGCCCGTCCGGGAATCTGTGTGCCGTGCGGTGCGCCCAGTTGACAGCGAGGCTGGTCTTTCCGATTCCGGGACTTCCGGTGATGTAGGCGATGGGGGGTGGATTCTGTGCGGATCCGTCGAGCAGCACATCATCCATCAGCCACTGCTCCCGACTACGCCCGATGAAGTAGGCGTCGCTTTCCGGAAGCTGACTCGGAACGGTCTGCCGGACCTCTCTTTGCGGCGCCGCTATGCCGGGGACATCGAGCTGCGGGAATTCGTCCCGGAGGATCGAGTCGTGCAGTGTCTGGAGGTCGGTGCCCAGTTCGAGACCGATCTCTTCGATGGAGTGTCGCATTCCGTCGCGGAATGTCGACAGCGCCTCCGCCCGTCGGCCCGATCGGTACTGGGCGAGCATCAGGTAGTAGCGCAGCCGGTCCCGCAGCGGGCAGGCGCCCACCAGCGCCTGGAGTTCGCCCAGCACGGCCTGGTGTTCGCCGAGTTGGAGGCGGAGCGCCATGTGCTGTTCCACGGCCAGCATCCGCTGTTCGTCCAGGCGGGCCGCCTCGGTCTCGGCGAAGGGCGCGTAGACGCCGCCGAGCGCGGGGCCGCGCCACAGGGCCAGCGCCTGGCGCAGCGCCTCCGCCGCCGGAGCCGGGCGGTTCTCCACCGTCAGCTCCGTGGCCCGGGCGACCAGTTGCTCGAAACGGAGCGAGTCGAGCGAGTGACCGGCGAGGCTGAGCATGTAGCCGGGCGTGGCCGTGACGATGGTTTCCTGGTCCCAGCCCGCGGTGCGGAAGATCTTGCGCAGAGTGGCGATGCAAATGGCCACCTGAGTGCGCGCCGTACTCGGCGGACGCCCGTTCCAGACCTTCTCTATCAGGGAATCAAAAGACACCACCTGATTGAACGAGAGAAGCAGGGCGGAGAGTACGGCCCGCTGCCTGGGACCGCCCACCGTAAGACCTCGGCCGTTCATTTGTACTTCGAGCGGCCCGAGCACTCCGAATTCGAGACCGACGGCGGGTATTTCCTTTTGGGAGTTCTCCGCGGTGCCGATTCTCTTGTATATCGGTTCTATCAGCCGAAGATCCATGACCTCTTGATACCCCCGCGTCAAGTTGTGCTGATGTCTGCGTGCCGAAATGCTCCGGATCTTTTGGGTGCCGTGGACATGAAAACTGCGCGAAGATCGGGTCAGCCGGGTTCACCGCTGGTAGGGCCCTCGTCGCCATGTCACTCACCTCCGGATCCGGTTGCTTCGTCAGGAGTTCCTGGGTTGTGTGAGTACCTCACTTCCGCTCGAGTCCATACGCCCGGCCCGGTGGCCGGGCGGCAGAGGGGGAGGGAGCGCGTCGCGAATGTCACTGTCGTGGTCGCCGGCGCGGCACCGCCTGCGGCTCGGCCCAATGTGACCTGCGGATTTTATCCGTCGTAGCTGGCTCCCCCCTGCCTGCAGTCGAATAATACGGATCTTCTTTGAGTCCAACACTCAACTTTCGTCAGGTCTCTGCCCTGGCTTTGGATAGTGCGCCGTTTCCTATTGCTCCGGGGCTTGGAACAGGCCCCCCGGTTACCCGTCGGTCACCTCGCATGTGGATTGTGTAAAAAATGTGAACTCCGCTGGTGGCGGCCGATGTTGTGGCCCGCCGCGGCCGACGCGGCCGCAGGGGCTCGGGGCGCTCCGGAGCCGTCGCGTCCGGTGGTACCGGTGCCGAGGTTTGGCTGGATCGTGACGCCCCTTGCGTCAGGGAGCCGTACGGACGCACAGACGAAAGGGACGCCCGGCACGGGCCGGGCGTCCCTTCCTCTCACCGGGCGGTACGGGGGATGACCGCCCGGTCGCTCACTCGGCGTCGAGCCCGCGCCGCATGCGGGCCCAGACCACCTCCAGCAGCAGTCCGGCGACCGCCGCACAGGCGACCGCCGTCCACGGAGCGGCGACACCGACCAGCTTCAGCTGGAAGAACTCCTGGAGCCACGGCACCACGAGCACCACCGCGAAGCTCACCGCCATGGTCAGCACCAGCGCCACCCGCCACCAGGTGTACGGACGGGCGATGATGGCCAGGGCCCACAACGCGGTGAGGAACAGCGCGAGCGTCGCCGCCGAGGTCTCGGCGTCCAGGTTGTCGTCGTACACGGTCCGGGCGACCAGGTAGGCCACCGAGGTGGCGGTGGCCGCCAGCACGCCGGCCGGGATCGCGAACCTGAGGACACGGCCGACGAAGTTGGCCCGGGCACGCTCCTTGTTGGGGGCGAGCGCGATGAAGAACGCCGGGATGCCGATGGTGAGGGAGCCGATCAGGGTGATGTGGCGCGGCAGGAAGGGGTAGGGCACCTGGGCCAGCACGACGACCAGCGCCATCACCACCGAGTACACGGTCTTGGTGAGGAACAGGTTGGCCACCCGCTCGATGTTGCCGATCACCCGGCGCCCCTCCGCGACCACCGAGGGCAGTGCGGAGAAGTTGTTGTTCAGCAGGACGATCTGCGCGACCGCCCGGGTGGCCGGGCTGCCCGAGCCCATCCCCACGCCGATGTCCGCGTCCTTGAGCGCGAGGACGTCGTTGACGCCGTCGCCGGTCATCGCCACGGTGTGGCCGCGCGACTGGAGGGCGCCCACCATGTCCCGCTTCTGCTGCGGCCCGACCCGCCCGAAGATGGAGTTCTCCTCGACGGCGTCGGCCAGTTCCTTCGGGTCCTCGGGCAGGAACCGGGCGTCCACCGGCCGCTCGGCTCCCGGCAGCGACAGGCTGGAGGCGACGGCGCCCACCGAGACGGCGTTGTCGCCCGAGATCACCTTCGCCGTCACACCCTGGTCGGCGAAGTACTGGAGCGTCGCCGGCGCCTCCTGGCGCACCCGCTGCTTGATGACGACGAGCGCGGCGGCCGTGACCGCGTCGGGCACGGCCCCGGGGTCGTCCATGAGCGCGTCCAGCTGCCGCGAACAGCGCGCGAGGAGCAGCACGCGCAGCCCCCGCGCCCCGTAGGAGTCGGCGGCGGTGAGCACCGAGTGGCCGGCCGGCAGCATCGCGTCCGGCGCGCCGAGCAGCCACGCCGACTCGGTGCCGGACGGTTCGACGAAGGAGGCGCCGCTCCAGCGCCGCGCGGACGAGAAGGGCGCGGTGGCGGTGCGCCGCCAGTCACCGGGAGCGGGGTAGGACTCGATGATCGCCTGGAGGCTGGAGTTGGGGCGCTCGTCGGCGGCGCCGAGCGCGCCGAGTACCGCCTCGACCGGCACGTCCGGCAGCAGCGGCAGGACCTCGTCGACGTCCATCGACGCCTCGGTGAGCGTGCCCGTCTTGTCCAGGCAGACCGTGTCCACCCGGGCCAGCCCCTCGATCGCCGGCAACTCCTGCACGAGGCACTGCTTCTTGCCCAGCCGGACCACGCCGACCGCGAAGGCCAGTGAGGTCAGCAGCACCAGGCCCTCGGGAACCATGGGGACGAGACCGCCCACCATGCGCCGGATCGCCTCGGAGAAGTTGTCGTCGTTCACCACGAACTGCGTGATGATCAGCGCGATGCCCGCCGGGATGATCGCCCAGGTGACGAACTTCAGGATCCGGTCGATGCCGTTGCGCAGCTCGGAGTTGACCAGGCTGAAGCGCTTGGCCTCTTCGGCGAGCTGCGAGGCGTACGCCTCCCGGCCCACCCGGGTGGCGGTGAACGCCCCCGATCCGGCGACCACGAAGCTGCCGGACATCACCGGGTCGCCGGGCTGCTTGACCACCGGGTCGGCCTCGCCGGTGAGCAGTGACTCGTCGACCTCCAGGTTGTCGCCCGAGGTGACGGTGCCGTCCACCACGATCTTGTCGCCCTGACCGAGATCGATGGTGTCGTCGATGACGATCTCGGAGGCGCTCAGCTCGACCCGCTGCCCGTCCCGCCAGACCCGCGGCCGGCTCTCACCGACGATCGCGAGCTGGTCCAGGGTCCGCTTGGCGCGCACCTCCTGGATGATGCCGATCAGTGTGTTGGCGAGGATGACCCCGCCGAACAGTCCGTCCTGCACCGGCCCGACGATCATCACGATGACGAACAGCACGCCGATGATCGCGTTGATGCGCGTGAACAGGTTGCCCCGGACGATCTCTCCGATGCTGCGGCTCGACCGGGCCGGCACATCGTTGACCTGCCCCGCCGCGACCCGTTCGGCGACCTCCGCCGCGCTCAGGCCGCCCCTCCCGCCGACGCGCGTCGTGCCCCCCGGCTCGTCCAACTGGTTCTTCATCCCTGACGCCCTCCCGGGCTCGACTCCGCGCTCAGTTCCGGTCTCGGCTGCGTCCCCCGCCACGTGACTGTAGGAGCCCGTCATCCACCGCCACCAGGCACGAACGACGTCTCTTGCGCCTTACTTTCGACAGGGACGGACCTTGGCCCGGCGGGGCGAAAGCCGATCGATATCGAGCAGAAAGTTGACGCTCCTAGCGTCGTGCCGGCAGCCCGGCGGGCATCGCGTTGGCCCGCGCCCACCCCCACCCGAGGAGATCCCGACGCATGCACGCACAGACGAGCGGACACCCCGTGACCGGGGACGACGTGCGAGGACAGCTGGCGGAACTGCGTCGGCACCACCCCGAGTTGCACGCCCTCGCCGACCCGCGGCGGATCGCCGCGTGGGAGGCGGCCAGGGACGCCACCCCGCCGCGGCACGACGACTTCGGCGCCGAGGGCGAGGGCAGCCGGGGCGTGGAGTACGTGCAGGCCCAGGCCCTCAACCGGCGGGCCCGGGAGACCGGGATCAGGAAGCTCCTCGGCTTCGCCGACACCGCCCGCCGCACGCCGGACGGCGAGCGGCCCGTCCTGGTCGACCTGCTGGGCGGCGACGGACTGGTCCGCATGGTGTGCGAGGAACTGGGCATCGGCGACTTCAACATCCTCACCTGCGACGCGTCCCCCCACATGGTGACGACGGCGTGGGCGGCGGGCGTGCCCGCCCTGCTCCAGCGGGCCGAGCAGCCACTGCTGCGCGACGGCAGCGTGGACGCCGTACTCCTGGCCTACGGCTCGCACCACGTGCCGCCCTCGGACCGCCAGACGGTGGCCACCGAGGCGCGCCGGATGCTCCGCCCCGGCGGCACGTTCGTCCTGCACGACTTCCTCGTCGGCTCCCCGGCGGACGTGTGGTTCGAGGAGGTCACCGACGTGTACTCGGCGACCGGCCACAAGTTCCTCCACTTCACCCGGGACGAGATCGACGGATACCTGGAGAAGGCCGGCTACGACCACCGCGAGGTCGTGGAGATCGACGACCCGTACACCGCCGTCGGCGCCACCCCCGAGGAGGCCGAGCTGGAGATCGGCCGGTACCTGCTCAACATGTACGGGCTGGTCAAGGTCTTCGAGGGCCGCACCGAGACCGAGGCGTACCGCTGGGTGGCCGAGACCGCGAAGGCCGTCTTCCGCTACCCGGACGCGCCGGAGGGCCTCACCTCCTGCGCACTGCGCCGGGAGGAGGCCGCCGGCGGGTGGCGCGTCACCATCCCGCGGCGCGCCGTCGTCGGAGTGGGCCGGGTCTCCTCCGCCGCCGGGAAGGCGGCATGACCACCCACGCCACCGGGTCCGGGGCGCGCACGGCGTACGCACCGGACCCGCGCGAGGCGGCCGCGGCGGCCCGCGCCACCGTCCCGGACCGCTCCGCCGCCGCGGCACTGGCCCGGGAACACGACGTCATCCCGCTCCACCAGGAGTTCCTGGACGACGCCATCAGCCCCGTGACCGCCTTCTCCCAGCTGTGCGGACCGGACGAGGCGGGCTTCCTGCTGGAGAGCGTGCCCGTCTCCGGCGGGGTGGCACGCTACTCGTACGTCGGCCACCGCCCCGTCCCGCTGGACCTGCCCGGCGGCGACCCGCTGACCGCGCTGCGCGGCTTCCTGGCCCGGTCCGCGGCTCCGGTGCGCGGACTGCCTCCGTTCCACGGCGGGATCGTCGGCTACCTCGGCTACGAGGCGGCCCGCCATTTCGAGGACCTCCCCGTCGCCGGGGGACCGCCGCCCGGCCTTCCCGAGTCCGCCTTCCTGGCCGCCGACGACCTCGTCGTCTTCGACCACGCGACGCGGCGGGTCCTGCTGATGACCCTGTACCGCCCGGCCCTGGAGTCCTACGACGACGCCGTCGCCCGGATCACGCACCTCAACCGCAGGCTGCGCGAGGCGGACCGGCCCGCCGGGTTCGCCGGCCGGCCGCTCGCCGGCGCCGCACCGGTGGACACCGAGACGGACGGCTGGACCGCCAACCTCACCGAGGCGGAGTTCACGGACCGCGTCGCCCGCGCCCGCGAGCACATCGCGGCCGGCGACGCCTTCCAGATCGTGCTCTCCCGGCGGCTCAGCAGACCCCTGCGCGCCGCACCGCTCGACCTGTACCGGCACCTGCGGGCCACCAACCCCTCGCCGTACATGTACCACCTGAGCCTCGGCGGCGGCCGGCACATCATCGGCGCCTCGCCCGAACTCCTCGTCAAGGCGACCGGCCGCACGGTACGCACCCGGCCCCTGGCCGGCACCCGCCCCCGGCACCCCGACCCCGCCGAGGACCTGAGGCTGGAGCGGGAACTGCTCGCCGACGAGAAGGAGCGCGCCGAACACGTGATGCTGGTCGACCTCGGCCGCAACGACCTCGGCCGGGTCACCGAACCGGGCACCGTCCGGGTCGAGCGGCTGATGCGGGTCGAGCGCTTCTCCCACGTGATGCACCTGTCGTCCACCGTCGCCGGAGACCTCGCACCGGGCCGGGACGCGCTGGACGCCCTGCGCTCCGCCTTCCCCGCCGGCACCCTCTCCGGAGCGCCCAAGATCCGGGCCATGGAGATCATCGCCGAGCTGGAGCCCGAGCGGCGCGGCGTGTACGGCGGTGCCCTCGGGTTCGTCGGCGCGGACGGCCTGACCGACTTCGCCATCGCGCTGCGCACCGTGGTCGTCGCCGACGGGCAGGTGCACGTGCAGGCGGGCGCCGGGCTCGTCGCCGACTCCGACCCCGCCGCCGAGTTCCGCGAGACGCTGCACAAGTCGCGGGCGATGCTCACAGCCGTACGCCGGGCGGAGGCCGGGACATGAGCGCACCGTACGGAACCCGCCCGGGTGCCGGGCCGCGCGTCGCGGTCGTCGACAACTACGACTCGTTCACCTACAACCTCGTCCACTACGTCGCCGAACAGGGCGGCCGGCCCACCGTCTTCCGCAACGACGCCGTCGGCCTCGCCGACCTCGCCGCGTTCGACCTGCTGCTGCTCTCGCCCGGTCCCGGCACGCCGGACGAGGCGGGGATCTGCGTCGAAGCGGTCCGCGCACTCGGCGCCCGGCTGCCGATCCTCGGCGTCTGCCTGGGCCACCAGAGCATCGCGGCGGCCTTCGGCGGCTCGGTGGTGCGCGGCGAACAGGTGCACGGCAAGGCGTCCGCGGTGCACCACGACGGCAGCGGCGTCCTGGCCGGCCTGCCCGACCCGTTCACCGCCACCCGGTACCACTCGCTCGTGGTCGCGCCCACCGGTCTGCCGGACGAACTGGTCGTCACGGCCCGCACGGCGGACGGCACGATCATGGGCCTGCGCCACCGCGAGCACCCCGTCCACGGGGTGCAGTTCCACCCGGAGTCGGTGCTCAGCCCCGAGGGCAAGCAGCTGATCGCGAACTTCCTGGAGTGCGCTGATGATTGAGTCCCTGAGAACGCTCGTGCGGCGCCCCCTCACCGAGGGCGAGGCCGCCGACGCGATGCGCGTGATCATGCGCGGCGAGGCCACCGCGGCCCAGATCGCCGGGTTCGCGCTGGCCGTCACGGTGCGCGGCGCGTCCGTGGACGACCTGGTCGGCATGGCCCGCGCCGCCCAGGAGTTCGCCACGCCGGTGCCGTGCGAGGGTGACCTGCTCGACACCTGCGGGACCGGTGGCGACGGGCTGAACACCTTCAACATCTCCACCGCGTCCGCGATCGTCGCCGCCGCCTGCGGGGTACGGGTCGCCAAGCACGGCAACCGCAGCGCCTCCTCCGCCTGCGGCAGCGCCGACGTGCTGGAGGAGCTGGGCATCCGCATCGACCTCGGCGCCGAGGAGGCCGCGGCCTGCCTGGAGCGCGCCGGGATCACCTTCCTGTTCGCCCCGGTCTTCCACCCGGCCTTCCGGCACACGGCGGGCCCGCGCCGGGAACTGGGCGCGCGGACCGTCTTCAACCTGCTCGGGCCGCTGTGCAACCCGTCGGGCGCCCGGCTGCGCACCCTGGGCGTGCCGAGCCGGGAGCTGGTGGAACCGATGACCGAGGTCCTCGACCGGCTCGGCGTCACCAGCGCCCTGGTCTTCCACAGCGAGGACGGCATGGACGAACTGAGCACCGGCGCACCGGCCCACATGGTCGAGCTGCGCGACGGCCGCCGCACCACCCACCGCTTCGACCCCGCCGACCACGGACTGGCCAGGTCCGGGCCCGGCGACCTGGCCGGCGGCGACCGCGCCGTCAACGCGGCCGTCGTCCGCCGCGTCCTGTCCGGTGAACGCGGCCCCGCGCGGGACGTGGTGCTGCTCAACGCCGCCGCCGCCCTGCGCGTCGCCGACCTGGCCGGCACCTGGCCCGACGCGCTGCGGCTCGCCGGGACCGCCGTGGACAACGGCGCCGCCGCCGACCTGCTCGACCGCTGGACCCGCGCCTCCTGGCAGCGCGCGGACGCGGACGTGGAGGTGCCGGCGTGAGCGGCATCCTCACCACCCTCGTCGCCGACGCGGAACTCCAGACGCGTCGCCGCCGCGCGGCACGTCCCGAGGCGGAACTGGCAGACCTGGCCGCCGCCGCGCCCCCCGCCCGGGACTTCGCCGCCGCACTGCGCGAACCGGGCCTCGCAGTCATCGCCGAGATGAAGCCCCGCAGCCCCTCCAAGGGGCCGCTCACCGACGACTACCGCCCCGCCGAGCTGGCCCGCGCCTACCAGGACGGCGGCGCCCACGCCCTGTCGGTGCTCACCCACGAGGCCGGGTTCGGCGGCAGCCCCGAGCACCTGGCCGTCGCCCGCGCCGCCTGCGAGCTGCCCGTGCTGCGCAAGGACTTCGTCACCGACGAGTACCAGATCCTGGAGGCCCGCGCGCTCGGCGCCGACGCCCTGCTGCTGATCGTCGCCGCGCTGAGTCCGGAGCGGCTGGCCGAACTCCTCGCCCACACCCGGGCACAGGGCATGGAGGCGCTGGTCGAGGTGCACGACGAGCGGGAGGTGGACGTGGCCCTCGCGGCGGGCGCCGACGTCATCGGCGTCAACCACCGCGACCTGCGGGACTTCTCGATCGACCGGACCCTTTCGGCCCGGCTGCGCGGGCGGGTGGGCACCGGACGCGTCATGGTCGGGGAGAGCGGAGTCCGCGGCGCGGCGGACGCCCGTGCGCTGGAAGGGGCCGGGGTCGACGCGGTCCTGGTCGGAGAACTGCTCATGCGGGCCGGGGATCCCGGTGCCACGATCAAGGAACTGGTCGGATGACGGCGAGCGACACGCACACGACACGACGGGCGGTCCCGGACGGGGCCCCGGCGACGGGCGGCGGTGGACGGGGCGCGTGGAGCCCGGACTCGTGGCGCGGCCGCCCGGCCGCCCAGCAGCCGGACTGGCCCGACCCCGAGGAGCTGCGCGGGGTGGAGAACACCCTCGCCCTGCGGCCGCCGCTGGTGCTCCCCGAGGAGATCCTCGACCTGCGCCGCTCCCTGGCCCAGGTCGCCGCCGGGGAGGGCTTCCTGCTCCAGGCGGGCGACTGCGCCGAGCGGTTCGGCTCCTGCACCGAGGCCGGGGTGCGCGGCAAGCTGCGGGTGATCCTGCAGGTGGCCATCCTGCTCACCTACGGATCCGGGCTGCCGGTGGTCAAGGTGGGCAGGATCGCGGGCCAGTTCGGCAAGCCCCGCAGCCGCCCCACGGAGACCGTCGATGGCGTCGAACTGCCCGCGTTCCGCGGCGACATCGTCAACCGGCCCGAGTTCACCGCCGAGGCCCGCCGCCCGGACGCCGGACGGCTGTTGAGCGCCTACCACCACGCCTCGGCGGCCCTGAACGTGCTGCGCGCGCTGACCCTGGGCGGCTACGCCGACCTGGGCCAGGTGCACGACTGGAACCAGGAGTTCGTCCGGCGCAGCGCCGCCGGACAACGCTACGAGAAGGCCGCCGACGACATCACCTGGGCCCTCAGGTTCATGTCCGCGTGCGGCCTGGACACCCGCTCCCAGGCGGCCCTGCACCAGGTGCAGCTCTACACCTCGCACGAGGCGCTGCTGCCCCAGTACGAACAGGCGCTGATCCGCTACGACGAGAAGCGGCGCGGCTGGTTCGACACCAGCGCCCACATGCTGTGGATCGGCGACCGCACCCGGCGGCTCGACGGGGCGCACGTGGAGCTGCTGGCCGGGGTGGACAACCCGATCGGCGTCAAGGTGGGCCCGTCCACCGGCGCCGACGACCTGCGCGAGCTGTGCGAACGGCTCGACCCGGACCGCGCCCCGGGCAGGCTCGTCCTGATCAGCCGGCTCGGCGCCGGACGCGGCGCGGAGCTGCTGCCGCCGCTGCTGCGGGCCGTGCGCGACGCCGGGCACACCCCGGTGTGGGCCTGCGACCCCATGCACGGCAACACCTTCGTCTCGGAGAGCGGCTACAAGACCCGCCGGCTGTCCGACATCACCACCGAGGTCGCCGAGTTCTTCGCTGCGCACCGCGAGGAGGGCCTGCACCCGGGCGGCATCCACCTCGAACTCACCGGCGACGACGTCACCGAATGCCTGGGCGGCGACCTCGACGAGGTCCTGGACACTCACCTGGCCAGCCGCTACGAGACCGCCTGCGACCCACGGCTGAACGCCGCCCAGTCCATCGAACTCGCCTTCCGCGTCGCGGAGTTCCTCCGGGAGCAGCGCAGCGGGGCCTGAGCCGTACTGCCGAAGGTAAGTTCCACGCCTGACGAACGCCAGGTGTGGCGCGCGGGACGGTCTCCGTACCCTCGTGCCAGGGCCTGAAATTCCCCCGCAGGCTCCGTTCGAACCGGCCCGGGGGCGGCGATCCGACCTCTGCGGACCGCCGCCCCCGGGCCGCCGCCGTTTCCGCGGGGTCAGACGGCGGGCACCCGGCAGAAGCGCCCCGCCACCCGCAGTTCGGTCTCGATGAGGTCCGCCGTGCGCCGCAGCTCCGGCAGGACCCGCGTCACGCACTCCTCCGTCGTCCGGCGGGCCGCGTGCATCGCCACGTTCACGGCGGCCACCACCCGTCCCGTACGGTCGCGCACCGGGACCGCGACGGCGCGCAGCCCGGCCTCCAGCTCCTCGTCGACCAGGGCGTGGCCCCGCGCCCGCACCTCCCGCAGCACGTCGGACGGTGTCCCGGCGCCGTCCGGGCGGCCGGCCAGCAGCACGCGCCCCAACGCGGTCGCGTACGCGGGCAGCCGGGTACCGACCGTGACCCGGGCGCTCAGCACGCGGCCGGTGGACGCCCGGGCCGTGTACTGGATCTCCTCGCCCGTCTCCGACAGGACGGCCAGCGCCGCCGACTCGTGCACCCGGCCGGCCAGCGCGGTCAGGTGCGGCTGGGCGATCTCGGGCAGGGACGTGCGGGAGAGCGGCGGGAAGCCGAGCGAGAGCACCCGGGGGGTGAGCGCGAACGCCCGGTCGGGCGCCGGTGCCACCAGCCCCGCGTGCTCGTAGGTGATCAGCGCCCGGCGGGCGGTCGCGCGGGCCAGACCGGTGGCCTTCGCGACCTCGGTGAGGGTCAGCGCCGGGCGGCCCGCGCCGAAGGCGGTCAGCACGGTCAGCCCGCGGGCCAGCGACTCCACGAACTCCCGGCCCAGCTCCTGTTTGGACGCACCGGTCCAGGTGGCCAGGCCGGAGGGCGGCGGCCCCGGTTCCGGTGGCGGCGCGGTGCGCAGGTCGTCCTCCATCGCGGCGACCGCCGCGCGCAGCCGGGGGAGCAGGGCGGCCCGCAGGTCCGGTGCCGTGTGGCGGCTGGTGTGGCTCACCACGCTCGCCACGCAGGCCACCCGTCCGGTGCCGGGGTCGCGCACCGGGACCGATACCGCCACCAGGCCCGGCTCGATCAACTGGTCGTCCAGCGCCCAGCCGTCGCCCGCCGCCCGCTCCGTACGTCGCTCGAAGTCCTCGTCCGGGGTGCCGTGTTCGCGCGGCGGTACGGCGGGGAAGCCGCGGTCCTCCGGGTCGGCCGCCCGGCGCCGGTGCCAGCGGTGCCAGTCGGCCGGCGTCCACTCGGCGGCGAACAGCGGTCCCGGCGCGGTGCGTTCGGCGGGCAGGAGGTCGCCGATGCGGAAGCTCAGGGACATCGCGCGGCGACGGGTGGCCTGGTGGATGAAGCGGATGCCGTCCCGGTCGCCGACCGCCAGCGACACCGACTCGTCCAGTTCGTCGGCGAGGGCGTCGGCGCGGGCGGCCAGCAGGTCGGGCAGGCGGAGCGCGGCGAGGTAGGCGTTGCCCAGTTCCATCAGCCGGGGGGCGAGGGACACGTCGCGGCCGTCCAGGCGGACGTATCCCACGCGGGCGAGGGTGGCGGTGAGGCGGTCGACGGTGGACCGGGCCAGTCCGGTGGCCTTCTCCAGCCCGCTGAGGCTGAGCGCGCCGCCGTCCGCCTCGGTCAGCCGGCGCAGCACGGCGATCCCGCGCAGCAGCGGCGCCACCGCCTCGTCCGGCACGGCGGCGGCCCCGTCGCGTGCGACGGCGTTCGTGGTGTTGGCGGGCATCGGCTCTCCGGTACGGCGTTCGCGGCAGGGCTACGTTAATCCCGCTCGCCGCGGGTGACCCGCACCCGGTGGTCGCCGTTCCCGTCCGCCCCCGCCACCTTGATCGTGACGTCCCGGGCCGGGTCCTGGAAGGTCTCGCCCGGGGTGAAGGCGGCGTCGGAGAGTTCGGCGTGGACGTTCGGACCGCGGGTGCAGCCGCCGCTGTCGCGCTGGGAGTCGTAGACCTTCACCGGGCCCATGCCGGTGTCGACGTCCGCGTCGACCTTGTAGACCAGCACACCCGGCCGGCACACCGTCTCGTCGTTGCCCGCCTGGGTGCGCAGCTCCACCGCGTAGCCGGACTCGCCGTCCAGCGGGACGACCACCAGCTTGTCGCCGCCCCTGCGGGCCAGCGGCGTCAGCGTGTACTCGGTCGTCCCGGCCGCCGCGGCGCAGTGCACCTGGGAGGGGTCGAGCCAGCCCAGCTTCCACTTGTGCCAGCCGAGGAGGTCGTTGTTGGCGCCCCAGTCCTCGCTCATGATGTCCCAGTGCCCGACGGCGCCCCCGCCGTCCTGGGTGTAGAGGTCGGGGAGCCCGAAGACGTGGCCGTTCTCGTGCGGCAGCACCCGGTAGCCGGTCTCGTCGTAGGAGCCGGAGCCGTCGTCCTGGCGGGAGTAGACGAAGGACGCGTTGGCCACCGGGACGCCGTCGGCGACCGGGGCGTCGGCGTTCCCGGCGAAGGTCACGGACAGCACCGTGTCCAGGGCGGACGGGCCCGCGTTGGGGGTGACCAGCACGTTCAGCAGGTCGTAGGAGCGGAAGTCCACCTCCGCGTCGGCCGTCGCCACGAGGTCCTGGACCATTTTGCGGTAGCCGGGTTCGAAGGGGGCGCCGCGCTCTATGGCGTACTCCGCGAACGACTTCGGCATCCGCAGCCAGTCCCGTACGGGGGTCTCGGGGCGGTAGTCGAGGCGGCCGTAGGAGCTGGTGCGGAACCACTCCTCGGTCTTCGGGAAGAACTCCGCGAACCGGTCGAGCGCCTCGCCCTCGCCGGGCGCGTCGGAGAAGTCGATCATCAGGTTCAGGGCCCGGACGGTGCCGGTCGAGGGGGCGTAGCCGGCGGAGGTCGGGACGCCCTCGGACATCTGGATCTCGGGTCCGCCACTGATCATGCAGGGGCCGTGCGCGGAGGAGCGGGAGAGGGCGGCCGGTCCGGCGCCCGCGGTGCCGGGCGCGAGGCCGCCGGTGCTCGCCGAGGTGCTGAGCGCGAGGGTCAGGACGCCGACGGTCCCGATCGCGGCCAGCCGGCGCGGACGTATGCGTCGGCTCGGCGGCTGCGCCTGCATGCGGACCTCCCCGCATCACGGCAGCCGCCCGGCACCGGCTGCGCTCCTGCGCTCACCCTGTGCCGGGGGGTGTGGGGGCGCGCGCTGGAGCGGCCGATCGTGGGTTTCTCGCCGGTAGCTTCCGTCCGGGGGACGGGCGTTGGGGCCTCACGGAGGGTGAGGAGCCGGGTCGTCCCGGTGGTGTGACTCAGGTCACGGTGTTTCTTCCCGGGTCCGGGAAATAACCGGGGATCGTTTCCCCGTTTAGCCCTGTGTCCGAGCGAAACGGGGACTGGCTCCCCGGATCGCGAACCCCTCGCCAAGGAGTACGCCGTGCAGACCGCGACCCCCGAGCAGCGCAAGGTGTCCCGGCCCCGTGCCGACGCTCTGCGCAACCGGGAGCGGATCGTCACCGCCGCCCGGGAGATGTTCGTCGAGCACGGCCCCGAGGTGCCGCTCGACGAGATCGCCCGCCGGGCCGGCGTGGGCAACGCCACGGTGTACCGCAACTTCCCCGACCGCGACGCCCTCGTCCGTGAGGTCGTCTGCTCGGTCATGGACCGCACGGCACGGGCGGCCGAGCTGGCCCTCGCGGAGACCGGTGACGCGTTCGAGGCGCTGGAGCGCTTCGTGCACGCCTCCGCCGACGAGCGGATCAGCGCCCTGTGCCCCATGGTCTCCAGCACGTTCGACCAGCACCACCCCGACCTGGAAGCGGCGCGCGAACGGGTCGAACGACTCGTCGCCGAGGTCATGGACCGGGCGAAGGCGGCCGGTCAGCTCCGTAACGACGTGGGCGTGGGCGACCTGATGATCGCCGCCGCCCAGCTGAGCCGGCCCCCGGCCGGTACGGGGTGTCTGAGCGCCGACCGGTTCGTCCACCGCCATCTCCAGCTGTTCCTGGACGGACTGCGGGCGCCGGCCCGCTCCGTCCTGCCCGGCAGCGAAGTGACCATGGAGGATCTGCGCCGGCCCTGCGACCAGTAGCTCCAGCAGTTCCGCGACACCCGACCGTCCGGCCGTCGCCGTAGGTCGGTCGTCCCTTTACTCACCTTTATCCGTCACGAAGTCCCGAAGTGGGTATCCCCATGTCTCAAACAGCCGTCAAGGCTCCCGGCGTCCCGGACGCCGGACGCTGGAAAGCGCTCGTCTTCATCGCGCTCGCCCAGCTGATGGTGGTCCTCGACGCCACCATCGTGAACATCGCCCTGCCCTCCGCCCAGCAGGACCTCGGCATCTCCGACGGCAACCGGCAGTGGGTCGTCACGGCCTACGCCCTCGCCTTCGGCGGTCTGCTGCTGTTCGGCGGCCGGATAGCCGACCTGTGGGGCCGCAAGCGCACCTTCGTCCTCGGCCTGGCCGGCTTCGCCGTCGCCTCGGCGCTCGGCGGCGCGGCCACCAACGAGGCGATGATGTTCGGCTCCCGCGCCCTCCAGGGTGTCTTCGGCGCCCTGCTCGCGCCCGCCGCGCTCTCCCTGCTCGCCGTGATGTTCACGGACGCCAAGGAGCGCGCCAAGGCCTTCGGCATCTACGGCGCGATCGCCGGTGGCGGCGGCGCCGTGGGTCTGATCCTCGGCGGATTCCTCACCGAGTACCTGAACTGGCGCTGGACGTTCTTCGTCAACATCCCGTTCGCCATCGTCGCCGCGGCCGGTGCCTACCTGGTCATCCGTGAGCCCCAGGGCGGCCGCAACCGCTCGCCGCTCGACATCCCCGGCGTGATCCTCTCCACCCTCGGCCTGGTCTCGCTCGTCTACGGCTTCACCCGCGCCGAGTCCAACGGCTGGAGCGACGCGCTGACCGTCGGCATGTTCGTCGCGGCGGCCGTGCTGCTGCTCGCCTTCGTGATCGTCGAGTCGAGGGTCAAGGCCCCGCTGCTGCCACTGCGGGTCATCACCGAGCGCAACCGCGGCGGGATCTACCTCTCGCTGGGCCTGGCGATCATCGCGATGTTCGGCCTGTTCCTCTTCCTGACCTACTACCTCCAGATCGTGAAGGGCTACACGCCGGTGAAGACCGGCTTCGCCTTCCTGCCGATGATCGCGGGCATGATCACGGGCTCCACCCAGATCGGCACCCGCCTGATGACCCGGGTCGCGCCCCGGCTGCTGATGGGCCCCGGCTTCCTGGTCGCCGCCGTCGGCATGCTGCTGCTGACCCAGCTGGAGATCGACACCTCCTACGCCGGTGTGCTGCTGCCCGGCATGCTCCTGCTCGGCCTCGGCATGGGTACGGCGTTCATGCCGGCCATGTCCATGGCCACCATGGGCGTGGAAGCGCGGGACGCCGGTGTCGCCTCGGCGATGGTCAACACCTCGCAGCAGGTGGGCGGCGCGATCGGTACGGCGCTGCTGAACACGATCGCGGCCTCGGCCACCACGTCCTACGTCGCCGACCACATCGGCGGCGCGACCTCCCGGTCCCAGCAGCAGCTGGTCCAGCTCCAGGGCCAGGTGCAGGGCTACACCAGCGCCATCTGGTTCGCCGTCGGCATCCTGGTGGCGGCCGCCGTGATCGCCCTGACCTTCATCAACGCCGGACGCCCGGGCGGCACCACCGTCACCGGGTCGGCCGCGGGTGACGGGGTCGAGGACGAGCTGCCGGTGCCGGTCGTCGCCCACTGACGCCGGACCCGGTACCCGCTCGGGCCCTTCGTTCCATCCGTGTGCGGGGGGAGGGGACGCCCTCCGCACACGGCTCCCAGGACCTGCCCCGGCCGCGCGTTCAGCGCAGCCAGGGCAGGTCCGCACCCGCTTCGCTCGGCTGAAGTCCCTCGGCGACGATCCGCATGATCTCGCCGAGGGACTTCTGCTGTTCGGGGGTGAGCCGGTCGAAGACGGCCTGGCGCACGGCGTCCACGTGGCCCGGAGCGGTCCGGCTCAGCACCGCGTACCCCTCGTCCGTGAGGATGGCGAACTGGCCGCGCTTGTCGGAGGGGCAGTCCTCGCGGCGGACCCAGCCGTTCTTCTCCAGCCGGGCGACCGCGTGCGAGAGCCGGGAGCGGGTGATCTTCGCGTGGCGGGCCAGCTCCGTCATCCGCAGCCGCCGCCTCGGCGACTCGGCCAGTTTGACCAGCAGGCCGTAGTAGACGTGCGGCATGCCCGCGTCGCGCTGGAGCTGCCGGTCGAGGTGGTCCTCCAGGAGGGTGGCGGCCTCGATGTAGGAGCGCCAGACGAGCTGCTCCTCGTCGGTGAGCCAGCGGGGTTCGTCGTTCATGGGTCCCACTCTACGGAACTACTCCTTGAAAGTTAAACAAGTTCGGGGTACATTGACCCAGTAGAGATTGAGAGTTCAAGTATCGGGAGCCGTCATGACCGCCGCCACGCAGGAGCGCATGCCCGCCCTCTACCTCAGCCACGGCGCCCCGCCGCTCGCCGACGACCCGGTCTGGCCCGGCGAACTCGCCGCGTGGGCCGCCGGGCTGCCCCGGCCGAAGGCGATCCTCGTCGTCTCCGCCCACTGGGAGGAGTCCCCGCTCGCCCTCGGCGCCACCACGACCCTGCCCCTGGTGTACGACTTCTGGGGCTTCCCGGAGCACTACTACCAGGTGCGTTACGAGGCTCCCGGCGCCCCCGCGCTGGCCGAGTCGGTCCGCAAGCTGCTGCGCGCCCCCGGCACGCCCGTCCAGGACGTCCCCGACCGCGGCCTCGACCACGGCGCCTACGTGCCGCTGGTCGAGATGTACCCCGACGCCGACATCCCGGTCCTCCAGGTCTCCATGCCGACCCTCGACCCGGAACGGCTGATGGAGACCGGCCGCAGGCTCGCGCCGCTGCGCGACGAGGGCGTGCTGATCATCGGCTCCGGCTTCTTCACCCACAACCTGGCCGCGCTGCGCCAGGGCGGTGTCCCCTCCTGGTCCGCGGAGTTCGACGACTGGGGCCGGCGTGCGCTGGAGGACGGTGACGTGGACGGGCTGCTCGACTTCGCCCGCAAGTCCCCGGCGGGGCGGCTCGCGCACCCGCGCACCGAGCACTTCGCGCCCCTGTTCGTGACCATGGGGGCCGCGGACGCGGCCGGTGAGCTGGACCTGCGGCGGTCGGTGATCGACGGGTTCTGGATGGGGCTGGCCAAGCGGTCCGTGCAGTTCGGCTGAGCGCCGCCCTGGCGGGGCTACAGCGGCTTCTCGTACCAGGCCACGTCCCAGTAGCGGCCGAACTTGCGGCCCACCTCGCGGTAGGTGCCGACGTACCGGAAGCCGAAGCGCTCGTGCAGCCGGGCCGAGGCCTCGTTGGGCTGGGCGATGCCCGCGTAGGCGCGGTGCAGGTCCTCACCGGCCAGCGCCTCGAACAGGGACGTGTAGAGCAGTGTGCCCACGCCCCGGCCGCCGGCGCCCGGGGCGACGTAGACGGTGGTCTCCACCGAGGTCCCGTAGGCGGGCTTGGCGCGGTAGGGGCTGGAGGTGGCGTATCCCAGAATCTCCTGTGAGTCCGCGTCCGTGGCAACCCTCAGCCGGTACGGGCCGTCTTCAGGGTGGGAGAGCAGCCAAGGGCGGCGCTCCTCCACGGTGAAGGGCTCGGTGTCGAACGTGACGGGCGTCTCACACACGTAGTGGTTGTAGAGGTCGGTGAGTGCCTTGAGGTCGTCCTCGACTCCCCGTCTGACCTGGACATCCGTACGTTCCGTCGACATCTCGCCACCTCCTGCGGCGGCACAGGGTACTGCATGATCAGAAAAATCGAGGGGCGGGTTGGGAATTCTGTCCGGATTCCAGTCGTTGTTTCCATCGGATGCAGGGCACCCGAGGAGAGTCCCCCACAGTGCTGAGCGTCCACCGGATCACTCGCTGAACCACCATCGCAAGGGAGCACGCATGGCAACCCGTGCCGTCGCCCGTCGTAAGTCCGCCACCGGCGAGACCTCCGGCGCGGCAACCAGCGTCCGCGCCAACGGCGGAGAGCTCGCCGACCGCGATCTGGTCGGCATGTACCTCGACGAGATCGCGCGTACGCCGCTGCTCGACGCCGCCAAGGAGGTCGAGCTGTCCCAGACCATCGAGGCGGGTGTCTTCGCGCGGCAGGTCCTCGAAGGCTACGAGGAGACCGGGGCGGATGCCACCCGTGAGGAACTCCAGGCCCTGATCGACGAGAGCGAGCGGGCGAAGGACGTCTTCATCCGGTCCAACCTCCGCCTGGTCGTCGCGGTCGCCCGCCGCTACCCGCGCAGCGGACTGCCGCTCCTCGACCTGATCCAGGAGGGCAACGCCGGCCTGGTCCGCGCGGTCGAGAAGTTCGACTACCGCAAGGGCTTCAAGTTCTCGACCTACGCGACCTGGTGGATCCGCCAGGCCATCACCCGGTCCATCGCCGACCAGTCCCGCACCATCCGCCTGCCCGTCCACCTGGTGGAGGAGCTGGGCCGGATCCGTCGCGTGCAGCGCGAGTTCAACCGCGAGCACGGCCGCGAGCCGGAGCCCGCCGAGATCGCGGCCGAGCTGGGCTCGACCCCGGAGCGCGTCACCGACGTGCTCGACTGGGCCCGCGACCCGGTCTCGCTGAACATGTCGGTGGACGACGAGGGCGAGACCCAGTTCGGCGACCTGCTGGAGGACACCTCCGCCGTGTCGCCCGAGCAGTCGGTGATGACCCTGCTGCGCAGCGAGGAGCTGGACGACCTCATCGGCCGCCTAGACCCGCGCACCGCCTCCATCATCAAGATGCGGTACGGCATCGTCGACGGCCGCGAGCGCACCCTGACCGAGGTCGGCAAGGAGCACGGCCTCACCCGTGAGCGCATCCGGCAGATCGAGAAGCACGCGCTGCTCGAGCTGAAGAAGCTGGCTCGCTCGACCGGCTTCGAGGCGGCGGCGTAGCACCGGCGCGTGACGCGGGGGCGTGACGTGGCGGGTGGGGCGCACGCCGGTGGCCGAACCCCGCGCAAACATGGCCGTACAACGCTGCTTCAACCCCCGGGGGCCCGGGAAAAACAACTCCGGGCCCGCCCGCAGGCGGCCCGGAACCACCGGACCGCCGCCCTTGAGGACCACGTCCCGACGCACTCCCCCCGGTGCCGGGACTTTCCCGAGCCGGGCTCGGCGCCCCTCCCCCCGGGGCGCCGCAGCCCGGCTCTCTCCCTGCCGGGAGCCCGAGCGGGCCGGCGGGACACCCCGAACCTGAACCCCGGGGTGGCCCGCCGAATGGCAGATTCTGCCACAGCGGCATAGCCTGCCGAAGTGAGCAGCACCATCCCCCCATTCCCCGACCCCGGGTCGGGACCGGTCTCCCTGACCGAACGGCGCAAGGCCGAGACCCGTATGGAGATCGCCCGCGCGGCGGCCCGCCTCTTCGTCGGCCAGGGCCTCAGAGCCACCCGGGCCGAGGACATCGCCCGCGCCGCCGGAATCGCCCCGCGCACCTTCTACCGCTACTTCGCGGCCAAGGAGGAGGCCGTCGCCCCGCTGTACGCCCTCGGCGCCGAGCGCTGGGTGCGAGCGGTCCGCGACGCCCCGGCCGAGCTGTCCCCGCCCGAGGCGCTGGAACACGCCGTCCGGCACACCCTGACCCCGGGCGCCGGAGTCTCGGCCGCCTCCTGGGAGTGGGCCCGCACCCTGATCCGCCTGGCCGGGAGCAGCCCGGCGCTGCGCAAGGTGTGGGCGGAGGTCTGCCACGACACGGAACGCGGACTCGCGGAGGCACTGGCCGCGCGGATGTCCGGCGGCGACGACAACGTTGCCGCACGCCTCGCGGCCTCGCCCCGGCTCCAGTTCGCGGCCGCCGTAGCCGGCGCCGCCGTGCGCGTCGCGGCGGAGCACTGGGCCATGGCCGCCGGGACGGCACGCAGCCCTCTGGAGCAGGCCCTGCGGAACCTGGAGACCCTGCGGGACTTCCCGTGGGAAGACGGGGAGGACGAGCCGCCGGGGCGGGGGTGAGCCGGGCGGGCGCCCGGTGGCGGAGCGTCGGACCCCGGGCGGACACCGGGCCGTCGCAGGCGTGCGGTCCGGGGGGAAGCGTCGGATCCGACGCGCGGGCGGCTCCGGTGCGTCGCCGGGGCCGCCGCCCGCCTCATCCCGTGCCGGACGGCGCCGCGCGACCCAGCCGCGCCCCCAACTCCCTTACCCGGTCCACCAGTTCCGCCGGCTGCCGGACCCGGAACTCCAGCCCCGTCATCGCCAGCCGCACCGCCATCCACTCGGGCGCGTCGGACACGGTCGTCCGCAGGACGCACGACGTGCCGTCGTCCACCGCCTCCGGCGCCCCGAGCCACTGCGGCAGCCGTGCCGCGACGGCCTCGGCCGGTTCGAGGAAGAGGACCTCGATCCCGTACGAGTCGTTGCGCCGCTGCATCGAGCGCCGCAGGTATTCGGCCGCGTCCCCGGTGGGCAGCTCCCGGGGCGTGAACCGGGCGCCGGTGGCGAAGGGCTCGCTGACCCGGTCGACCCGGAAGGTCCGCCAGTCGTCGCGGTCGAGGTCGTAGGCGATCAGGTACCAGCGGCGTCCCGTCGACACCAGCCGGTACGGCTCGGTCACGCGGCGCGACTCGGTGCCGTCGCCCGCGCGGTAGGCGAACCTCAGCCGCTCGTGTCCGGCCACCGTCGAGGCCATGACGGTCAGTGTGCCGGGCGCGATGCTCGGGCCGTCCCCGCTGGTCAGTGGCGTGGTCGCGGCCTGCAGCGTGGTCACCCGGTGCCGCAGCCGGGACGGCAGCACCTGCTCCAGCTTGGCCAGCGCCCGCACCGACGCCTCGTCCAGACCCTCGACCGCGTGCCCGGCGCCGGCGCGCAGCCCGACCGCGATGGCCACCGCCTCCTCGTCGTCGAGGACGAGCGGCGGCATCGCCTTGCCGGCCACCAGCCGGTAACCGCCGTCCGCGCCCATGGTGGCCTGCACGGGGTAGCCCAGCTCGCGCAGCCGGTCGATGTCGCGCCGGACCGTGCGGCGGGAGACCCCGAGCCGGTCGGCCAGCTCGCCGCCGGGCCATTCGCGGGGCGTCTGGAGGAGGGAGAGGAGCGTCAGCAGCCGGGCCGGAGTGTCCGTCGTCATGGCACCGAGGATGCCGCACATCTAGGACGTGATCAGTCCTACTGCGGTCCTAACTTCCTCGCATGACCTTCACGCAGACCCCGGACACGCCACCTGCCCCGCCCGCTTCACCCGCCCCGCCCGCGGGCGACCGCCGCCGCTGGTTCGCCCTCGCGATCGTGATGACCGCGGCCTTCATGGACCTGGTCGACGTCACCATCGTCAACATCGCGATCCCGTCGATCCAGCGGGACGAGGGCGCCTCCGTCAGCCAGATCCAGTGGATAACGGCCGGCTACGCCCTCGCCTTCGCCGCCGGTCTGATCACCGGCGGGCGGCTCGGCGACATCCACGGCCGCAAGCGGGTGTTCCTCGTCGGCATCGCCGGGTTCACCCTGGCGTCCGCGCTGTGCGGTCTGGCGGCGAACCCGGAGATGCTGGTCGCCTCCCGCATCCTCCAGGGCGCCATGGCGGCGCTGATGGTGCCGCAGGTCCTGTCGATCGTGCACGCCACCTTCCCCGCGCACGAACGCGGCAAGGTCTTCGGGCTGTTCGGCGCGATCGTCGGACTCGGCGCCGTCTCCGGCCCGCTGCTGGGCGCCCTGCTCACCGAGTGGAACCTCTTCGGCCTCGAATGGCGGCCCATCTTCCTCATCAACCTGCCGGTCGGCATCGCGGGACTCGTCCTCGGCAGCCGCTTCATCACGGAGTCCAAGGCGCCGCGCGCCCTGCGGCTGGACCTGGTCGGGGTCGCCCTGGTCACCCTCGGCATGCTGATGCTGGTCTACCCGCTCACCCGCGGCGAGGAGCTGGACTGGCCGCTGTGGGGGTTCCTGTCGATGGCCGGCTCGCTCGTGGTCCTCGCGGCGCTGGTGGCGTACGAGCGGCGCAAGAGCGCGCGGGACGGCTCGCCGCTGGTCGAGCTGTCGCTGTTCAGGGTGAAGAGCTTCGCGGCCGGCATCGCCGTGCAGACCGTCTTCGGCGTCGCGCTCGGCGTCTTCTTCCTGGTGTGGACGCTGTACATGCAGGTGGGACTCGGCTGGACCGCGCTGCGGGCCGGGCTGACCGGAGTGCCGTTCTCGATCGCCGTCTCGGTGGCGGCCGGGGTGTCGGTGCAGCTGCTGGTCCCGCGCTTCGGGCGCAAGGTGCTTCAGGCGGGCGCGCTGGTGATGGCGGCCGGAGTGCTGCTCTACATCTGGGAGTCCGAGCGCTACGGCCTCGGCATCGCGTCCTGGCAGATGGCGCTGCCGCTCACCGTGATGGGCGTCGGCATGGGCCTGATCGTCGCGCCGCTGACCGACGCGGTGCTGTCCCAGGTGCCACGTGAGCACGCCGGGGCCGCGTCCGGGCTCATCAACACCGTGCAGCAGATGGGCAACGCGCTCGGCCTCGGCCTGGTGTCGGTGGTCTTCTTCGGCACGATGAGCGACCACCTCGTCCCCGCCCGCCTGGGCCCGGCCTACGCGGACGCCTTCCAGAACGCGCTGGGCTGGGTGGCCGGGGTGATGGGCGTCATCTTCCTGCTGATGTTCGCGCTGCCCAAGCGGCCCGCCCAGCACGTGGAGGGGGCCGGGGCGGAGGAGCCGACGAGGGAGAAGGAGCCCGCGCTGCTCTGAGCCCCGCCGTCCGGGTCTCCGCCGCACGTGCCCGATCACGCCCGAACGTGTCCGAGCGTCTGCGTTTCTCTGTTTACATTCCGGAAAACCGGGGTTAGCCTCCCAGAGAAACCACAGGTTCGGGCATTGTTCGGAGGTGAATGGTCATGTACGCACCGGAGCGGCAGCAGGAGATCCTCCGGCTCGCCCGGGACAGTGGCCGGGTGGACGTGGTGTCGCTCGCCGAGGAGTTCAAGGTGACGGCGGAGACCATCCGCCGCGACCTCACGGCGCTGGACCGCGCCGGACTGCTCCGCCGGGTGCACGGTGGCGCGATCCCCGCCGGGCGGCTCGACTTCGAGCCCGACCTCGCCGAGCGCGAGTCCACCGCCGCCGACGAGAAGGGCCGGATCGCCAAGGCGGCCCTGGCCGAACTGCCCACCGAGGGCACGCTGATCCTCGACGCCGGCTCGACGGTGGCCCGCATGGCGGCGGCGATCCCGGCGGAGTCCTCGCTGACCGTCGTCACCCACAGCCTGCCCATCGCCGCCCGCCTCGCCGACCACCCCGGCATCCAGCTCCACCTGGTCGGCGGCCGGGTCCGGCACCGTACCCGCGCCGCCGTGGACGCCTGGGCGCTGCGCGCGTACGGCGAGATCCGCGCCGACGTCACGGTGGTGGCGGCCAACGGCTTCTCCGTCGAGTACGGCCTGACCACCCCCGACCTCGCCGAGGCCGCCGTCAAGCGGGCCGCCGTGGCCGCCGCCCGCCGCGCGGTGCTGGTCGCCGACTCCTCGAAGTACGGCCAGGAGCACTTCGCCCGCTTCGGCGCCCTGCACGACGTGGACCTGCTGATCACCGACACCGGGCTGAGCCCCGAAGACGCGGGCGACGTCGAGCGCGCCGGCACGGAAGTGGTACGCGCATGATCCTCACCGTCACCCCCAACCCTTCCCTGGACCGCACCTACGAGGTCCCCTCGCTCGACCGCGGCGAGGTCGTCCGCGCCACGGGCGAGCGCGTGGACCCGGGCGGCAAGGGCGTGAACGTCTCGCGAGCGGTGGCGGCGGCCGGCCGGCGCACCGTCGCGGTACTGCCGCTCGGCGGGGCGCCGGGAGCACTGGTGGCCGATCTGCTGGACGCCCAGGGAATCGAGGTCGCCCCGGTGCCGATCGCCGGGGCCACCCGCTCCAACATCGCGCTCGCCGAGGCCGACGGCGTCCTGACGAAGATCAACGCACCGGGCCCCGAACTGTCCGCCGCCGAACGGGAACTGCTCCTGGAGACCGTACGGAGCCAGTCGTCCGGCGCCGACTGGATCGCCTGCTGCGGCAGCCTGCCCCGCGGCCTCGCCCCCTCCTGGTACGCCGAGCTGGTCGCCCGGGCGCACGCCGCCGGTGCCCGCATCGCCCTGGACACCTCGGGACCCGCCCTGCTCCAGGCCCTGCGCGAGCGGCCCGACGTGGTCAAGCCGAACGCCGAGGAACTCGCGGAGGCGGTCGGACGCCCCCTCGCCACGGTCGGCGACGCCGTGAAGGCCGCCGAGGAACTGCGGGAGCTGGGCGCCCGGTCCGTGCTCGCCAGCCTGGGCGCCGACGGGCAACTGCTCGTGGCCGAGGAGGGCACGTGGTTCGGCAACGCCCGCGTGGACGCCGTACGCAGCAACGTGGGCGCCGGCGACTCCTCCCTCGCCGGGTTCCTGATCGCCCGGGGAGCGGGGCCCGGCGCCCTCGCCTCCGCCGTCGCGCACGGCGCCGCCGCCGTCCGGCTGCCGGGCAGCGTGATGCCTACGCCGGACCACCTGGATCCGTCCGCCGTGACGGTCACCACCGAGGTGCCGACGGACCGCGCACTGCGGGAGCCGACGTCATGACCCCCGACCACATCCCCGGCCTCCACCCGACCGTCCCCCTCCCCGCCCCCGCCCCTCACCCCGTGTTCCGGGCGATACGCGAGCTAAGGAGCCCGCGATGAGCGACATGATCAGTGCGGATCTGGTCGACCTCGACCTGTCCGCCGACACCAAGGAAGCGGCGGCGCGCGCCCTCGCCGAGCGGATGGTGGCCCGGGGCCGGGTGACCGACCTGGAGGGCTTCCTCGCCGACGTGGCCGCCCGTGAGGCGCAGATGCCGACCGGCCTCGACGGCGGCATCGGCATCCCGCACTGCCGCAGCGAGCACGTCACCGAGCCCACGCTGGCCTTCGGGCGCAGTGCGCGGGGCATCGACTTCGGGGCGGCGGACGGCCCGGCCGACCTGGTCTTCCTGATCGCCGCGCCGGCGGGCGCCGACGACGCCCACCTGACGATCCTCTCCTCGCTGGCCCGGCAGCTGATGAACGCCGAGTTCACGGACGCGCTGCGCGCGGTGGGCGACCCGGCGGACGCGGCGGCGCTGATCCGCGGCGAGGAGCCCGCGGCCGACGCCGGCGACGAGGACTCCGTGGCGACCCCGGCGGCGGCCTCCGCCGGGGCCGCCACGGTCGGCACCGGCGACCCGGAGGACCCCGGACCGTCGTCCGGGCGCCCCTTCCGGATCGTCGCCGTCACCTCCTGCCCCACCGGCATCGCGCACACCTACATGGCCGCCGAGTCGCTGGAGAACGCGGGCCGCGAGGAGGGCGTCGAGGTCGTCGTCGAGACCCAGGGATCGGCCGGGTTCGACCGGCTGGACCCCGCGGTGATCGCGGCGGCGGACGGTGTGATCCTCGCCCACGACGTGCCGGTGCGCGAGAAGGACCGCTTCGCCGGGAAGCCCACCGTCGACACCGGCGTCAAGGCCGCCATCAACCGGCCGGGCGAGCTGATCGGCGAGGTCCGCGGGAAGGCGGCCCGCGGCGAGGTCACGGCGGCCGGGGCGACGGATCCGTCCGGTTCCGCCGGTGCGACGCCGGTCGAGCGGGGCGGCGAATCAGGCGAGGGGTACGGGACGAAACTCCGCAAGTGGCTGATGTCCGGCGTCAGTTACATGGTCCCGTTCGTCGCCGCGGGCGGTCTGCTGATCGCCCTGGGCTTCGCGATCGGCGGCTACGAGATCAACAAGGCGCCCTCCGTGATGGACCACTTCGTGTGGACCCAGGCGGACAGCTGGGCGGCCCTGCTGTTCCAGATCGGCGGCGTGGCCTTCGCCTTCCTCGTCCCGGTGCTGGCCGGCTACATCGCCTACGGCATGGCCGACCGGCCGGGCCTGGTCCCCGGCTTCGTCGGCGGCTCGATCGCGCTGACCATCGACGCCGGTTTCCTCGGCGGTCTGGCGGCCGGTCTGATCTCGGGTGCCGTGGTGCTGGCCATCCAACGGGTGCGCATCCCGAAGGCGTTGCGCGGCATCATGCCGGTGGTGGTGATCCCGCTGATCTCGGCGGCGGTCGTCGGGTTCCTGATGTTCGTGGTGATCGGCAAACCCATCGCGTCCGCACAGTCGGCGATGACCGACTGGCTGAACGGCCTGTCCGGCGCCAACGCGGTCCTGCTCGGCGCGCTCCTCGGCCTGATGATGTGCTTCGACCTCGGCGGCCCGGTCAACAAGGTCGCCTACACCTTCGCCACCGCGGGCATCGCGGTCGCCAGTCCCAGCGACTCGGCGATGAAGATCATGGCGGCGGTGATGGCGGCCGGCATGGTCCCGCCGCTGGCGATGGCCCTGGCCACCACCGTGCGCGGCCGGCTCTTCAACGCCGCCGAGCGCGAGAACGGCAAGGCCGCCTGGGTGCTGGGCGCTTCCTTCATCTCCGAGGGCGCGATCCCGTTCGCCGCGGCCGACCCGCTGCGGGTCATCCCGTCCTCGATGGTGGGCGGCGCGGTCACCGGCGCCATGTCCATGGCCTTCGGCGCCACGCTGCGGGCCCCGCACGGCGGCATCTTCGTGGTCCCGCTGATCGGCAACCCGCTGCTCTACCTGGTCGCCATCGCGGCCGGCGTCTGCGTCACCACGGCCCTGGTGATCGTCCTCAAGGGCCTGCGCAAACCGGCGCGGGGGGCGACGGCCCAGGGCTCCGGCGGTGCGGACCCGTCGGCCCCGGCACCCGGGGCGAAGCAGCCGGTGGCCGCGTAGAGCCGGGGCGGCCGGACGCTCCCGCCGTCACCGCTCACCGCTCACCGCTCACCGCTCACCGCTCACCGCTCAGGAGGAGGGCTGCGCGGCCCGTCGCTCCATCGCGCGGCGGGCCGCGTCCTCGCTGTCGTAGACCTCGCACATGTGCCGACCGTCGGGCGTGGCCGTGTGCTCGACCTCCCAGAGGGAGACCTCGGCGCCGTCCCGGAGCAGGAACGCGTGCTCGTAGAGCGAGAACCCGGCCCGGGCGCGGCCCGCGCGGCCGGGACCGCCGAAGGCCTGGATGATCTGGTGCGCGGACGCCGTCGCCAGCAGCTCGGCCAGCTCGGATCCCGGCCGGTCCGCGTTCTCCGCGCGGCGCAGCAGCCGACGGGCGTGGTCCGCCGAGGCGTCGGAGACGTAGGTGTGCCGCGGGGCAGGGACCGGGGAGTGGTGCACCTGCACCGGCAGTTCGAAGTCCGGCGTCTCCGGCGGCAGCGCCAGCCGGGAGGTCGCGGTGCGCAGCTCCTCGTCGTCCAGGTACACCTCGTGCTGCGATTCACCGCCCGGAACGGTGTTGTGGACCAGCTCCCAGAGCGTGAGCGCCGAACCGTCGGCGAGCAGCCAGGTGTGCCGGTACGTCTCACGGTGCAGCCCCGCGCTGTGGTGCGCGGAGTGCAGGGAACCGTCGTGCGCCAGCGCGCAGTCCAGGCGCCGTATCGTCTCGTCGGGCAGTTCGAACGAGTTCAGGGCGCGACCCAGCAGCCGCATGAGGTGCTCCTCCGGAGACTCGGGCGACTCGGGTGGTTCGTACGCTGCCGTCTCGTACGGAACGCTCAAGGCTTCTCCCGGCGTTGCTGCATGTCACCTTGTGGGTGCATACCGTAGCCCCTCCATCGGACATCATGTCCGGGAACCGAGAAAACGTACGCACGAAAAACCGGCGGGCCGCGCGAAAAGTTCCCGCGCGACCCGACGTTCCGTCAAAATCGGCTGGTCAACGCCGCGTCGGACGACATCCGTCGCAACTTTTCCACACCGCCCGGCCGTTCCTCCGTCACCCGCCGTACAGCTCCCCGTACGACGGCCAGGCCCCGCCCGGTCCGTCCACCGGCCCGGCGGCCCGGACCGCGCGGACGATCGCACGCGTCACCATGTCCGCGCCCGCCGCCAGCACCTCGTTCAGCGCGAGCGGCTGCCCCTCGGCGAGCGGACGCGCCCCGGTCGCCAGCGCGAAGACCGTGTCCCCGTCACTGAGCAGGTGCACCGGCCGGACGGCGCGCGCGATCCCGTCGTGCGCCGTGCCGGCCAGCTTCTGCGCCTGCGCCTTCGACAGGTCGGCGTCGGTGGCGACCACGGCGAGCGTGGTGTTCAACGGCGGCGGTGCGTTCCTCGCCGCGACCTCCGCCAGGCGCCGCCCCGCCGCCGCGTGCGCCTCCGGCGCCGGGTACGGGATCCGCCCGCCGCCGAACAGTTCCCCGTACAGCACCCCCGTCTCCGGATCCGTCACCGACCCCGCCGCGTTGGCCACCACCAGCGCCGCCACCGTGATGCCCGAGTCCAGCACGGTGCTCGCGGTGCCGACCCCGCCCTTCAGCGTGCCGACCACGGCCCCCGTGCCCGCCCCGACGCATCCCTGCGGCACCCCGGCGCCGGGGGAGTCCGCACTCGCCTGCGCTGCCTCGACGGCCGCCCGTCCGGTGGCGGCGTCCGGCCTGGCCCGGAAGTCGCCGCCGCGCCCCAGGTCGAAGACACAGGCCGCGGGCACCACCGGCACCACGTGGGCGGGGTCCGGCCCGACGCGCACCCCCCGTCCCCGCTCCTCCAGCCAGGCCATCACCCCCGACGCCGCGTCGAGCCCGTACGCGCTGCCGCCGGTCAGCACCACCGCCTGCACCCGCTGCACCAGGTTGCGCGGATCGAGCGCGTCGGTCTCCTTGGTGCCGGGGCCCCCGCCGCGCACGTCCACGGCCGCCACCGCCCCGTCCTCCGGAGCGAGCACCACCGTCGTCCCCGTGAGCCATCCGTCGCCGCGCCGCGTCGCGTGCCCCACCAGCAGACCCGCGACGTCCGTCAATGCGTCAACTGTCATACCGCCAGTCTCGTCCACACCGGAGGCCGGGGCGGGCCGCGCCGGGTCAGGCGGCGGGCGGCGTCGCGCCCCGTGGCCGCCCGGCGCGCCGCGCGGTCAGCGTCACGCCGGCCGCCACGGCCAGCGCCAGGACGACTCCGGCCACCAGCACCGCCATGTCCCCCAGGAAGGTGCAGCAGATCACCAGCAGCGCGGCGGTCGGCAGCACCAACTGCTCGGCGATGCCCACCTTGAAGTGCCGTGCGTGCAGCGCCCACACCGCGATCAGGAACAGCGCCGTCGGCAGGGTCACCGCCGCGGACGCCGCGAGTGTCGAGATGTGCGCCTTCCCCACGGTCTGCTCCACCGCCACCTCCAGCCCCGCCCCGATCGCGGCAGCCGAGGCGAACACCACGTAGTGGCCGTAACCCCACACGAACGACTGCCTGCTGGTCCGCAGTCGGCTGTGGACGGGGACCACGAAGTAGATCCACCAGGCGGAGAAGACGAGGAGCAGCCCGCCCGCCGCGATCGGCAGCACCTCGCCCAGCGCGTCGTTCTCCTCGATGCCCGACTTGACCGCCACCGTGGCCGCCGCGATGGTCTCGCCGAGCACGATGATCGTGAACAGCCCGTACCGCTCGGAGATGTGGTGCGGATGCCAGGCCGACATGTGCCTGCGCTCGGCGAACACCGGCACGCACAGCTCCAGCACCACCATCGCCAGGTACAGCCAGCCGCGGCCGCCCTCGGGCAGGACAAGCAGTCCCAGCCAGCCGACCTGGCAGACCAGCACGCCTCCCGCGTATCTCAGGGCCATGGCACGCTCCGCCGCCCCGGCCGTGCGCGCCGCCCTGAGCCACTGCACCGACATGGCGACCCGCATGATCACGTATCCGAGGACGACGGCCACGTAGTCGTGGTCCTCGAAGGCCCGGGAGACGCCCGCCGCCAGCACCAGCACACCGGCCATCTGCACCAGGGTGACGATCCGGTAGAGCACGTCGTCGTTGTCGTAGGCCGAGGCGAACCACGTGAAGTTCATCCACGCCCACCAGATGGCGAAGAAGATCATCGCGTAGTTGAGAACGCCCTCGCCGGCATGGCCCTCGGCGACCGAGTGCACCAGCTGCACGCCCGCCTGGGCGATGGCGACGACGAAGCACAGGTCGAAGAAGAGCTCCAGCGGGGTGGCGACGCGGTGCGGCTCCTGCCGCCCGCGGGCCTTCAGGCTGCGGACCGGAGGACGGGCGCCGGGCGGGCCCGAGGGCTGGGGACTGGACGTCATGGCTCCCAGCACAGCAGAGAGGACGCCGGTCCGCTTGTGGAACGGGGCCGTACCCTGGACCCATGAGTACCGCCCCCGAACCCGAGCCGCGCGCGCCCAGGCCGGCGCTGGTCTTCGACGACCCGCTGGACCAGCAGACGTCGGACGACACCGACCGCGGCTGGGGCGAGCGGCCCGAGGGCGACAGCGCGGCCGACCTGAAGCGCTTCCTCGACGAGAAGCCGCCGCACCACCTGTGAGCCGCGCGGGCACCCGCCCGCACCCCGGCCGCCGCCGCTGCCGCTAGGAGCGGTCGGGCCCCGAACCGCGCTGTGCGACCAGCTCGTCCCGGATCTCCTTGAGCACCTCCAGCTCGGTGACCTCGATGATCTCCTCGGCGCTCTCCTTGGCCCTGCGGCGGGCCTCCTGCCGGGCCAGGTACTTCGCCATGGGCAGGACCATCAGGAAGTAGACGACGGCCGCGGTGATCAGGAACGAGAGCGTGGCGCCCAGCACCGAGCCCCACAGGATCCGCACGCCCGTCGCGGTGTCGCCGGTCCCGGTGCACGGGCCCTTCAGGCAGGAGCTGTAACTGTCCAGGCTCTGCGTGCCGAACGCCCCGATCACCGGGTTGATGACCCCCTTCACCACCGAGTTGACGATGTTGGTGAAGGCGGTGCCGATGACGACCGCCACCGCCAGGTCGATGACGTTTCCGCGCATCAGGAAGGCCTTGAAGCCCTGCCAGAGGCTCGGGTCGTTCTTCTCGCTCACGGTGGACGCTCTCCTCGCTTGAACAGGTGTTGGAATGGAGCGCTCCGCAACCTACGTCAGCGTTGGGCCGTGCTGTCCAATCCGGTCCCTCGAACGAGCGACTTGACGGCCTCAGCACAGGGTCACCGCCAACCGCCCCGTGGTACCCGCGCCGACCAGCCGGTGAGCGGTGTCGCGCGGCACCGACACCACGACCAGGGCCCCGCCCGCCGCCCCGTCCACGGGCTCCGGCACCTTCGTCACCCGCGCCCCGCGCGCGACCACTGAGGCGTCGCCGGCGTCCCCGGTCGCGACCACGTCGACGCGGTCGCCCGGACCGAGCAGCCGTACCGTCTCCGCGTCCGCGATCCGTACCGGCGCCGCCACGAGCCGCGGGCCGGGCCGCTCGCGCACCTGGTCGGCCACCGGATGTCCGCGTGCCCGCCTCGGGTCCGGCCCAGCGGTCCCCTGCTGTGGGCCCGCGGCCACGAGCGCCGCGGCCGTGACGGCGAGCCCGGCGGCCACGACGCGCCGCCGGCGCCGGACGAGCCGGTGCAGCCGGTGCCGTCCGCCGCGCACCCGCACCGGGGCGAAGGGCGGCACCTCGCCGGTGGGTGGCGCGTCGGTGCCGAGCGGGAACGGGCCGGGGGAGGGGAGGACGGAACGGGACACGGTGACCACCACCTGCGACGAGGGATCGGCTTGCGCTCCCACGATGAGGCTTTTCGCCGGACCCCGCCGAGGCCCGTGGACCACCGCCCGCTTGTGGACAACTCCGTCACCCGAAGGGGACGTTCCGCCTGAACCGGGGCCGTCCCCGCCCTGCGGCGGCATGATCCCCGGATCCGTCCCGCCCTGCGGCGGCATGATCCCCGGATCCGTCCCGCCCTGCGGCGGCACGATCCCCGGATCCGCCCCGCCCTGCGGCGGCACGATCCCCGGATCCATCCCGCCCACCGCTGCCTCGCGCCCTGCGGCAGCACGACCCCCGGATCCGCCCCGCCCTACGGCAGCACGATCCCCGGATCCATCCCGCCCAGCGCCGCCCCGCACGGGCAGTCCCGCTCCCCGCTCGCCGGCAGCGCGGCCACCGCGTCGAACAGGACGCCCCGCAGCCGGTCCACGTTGGCCGCGAACACCCGCAGCACCTCCTCGTGCGAGACGCCCTCACCGCTCTCGGCGCCGGCGTCCAGGTCGGTGACGAGGGTCAGCGAGGTGTAGCAGAGCTCCAGTTCACGGGCGAGCGCCGACTCCGGGTGGCCGGTCATGCCCACCACGGACCAGCCCTGCGCCCGGTGCCACAGCGACTCCGCCCGGGTGCCGAAACGGGGCCCCTCGACCACGACCAGGGTGCCGCCGTCCACGGCTTCCCAGTCCCTTCCCCGCGCCGCCTTCAGCGCGGCGGCCCGTCCGGTGGGGCAGTACGGGTCGGCCAGCGACACGTGCACCACGTTGGGCACGGTGCCGTCGGGCAGCGGCAGTCCGTCGAAGTACGTCGACGGGCGGGACCTGGTCCGGTCGACGAACTGGTCCGGCACCAGCAGCGTGCCCGGCCCGTACTCCGGACGCAGGCCGCCGACCGCGCACGGACCGAGGACCTGGCGCGCGCCGACCGAGCGCAGCGCCCACAGGTTGGCCCGGTAGTTGATCCGGTGCGGCGGCAGATGGTGGCCGCGACCGTGCCGGGGGAGGAAGGCGACCCGTCGGCCGGCGATCTCGCCGAGGAAGAGCGAGTCGCTGGGCGGCCCGTAAGGGGTGTCCACCTCGACCTCGGTCACGTCGTCGAGGAACGAGTAGAAACCGGAGCCGCCGATCACGCCGATCTCGGCATTCACCTTGTTCGCCATGTCCGCACCCTAACCGGCCCGGGAAACGCCGAGGACCCCGTCGTCGTACGACGACAGGGTCTCGTAAGAACCTGGTGCGGCCGAGGCTCTCGCCCGGCCCGCGGGCCTAGGCGGCGGTGGTGCTGGAGGAGGAGCTGCCGGAGCCGGAGGACGACGAGGACGAACCCGAGCCGGACGCCGACGACGAGGACGAACCCGAGTCCGAGGAGGACGACGCCCCCGACTTCGACGACGACGCCGGCGAGCTGCTCGACGAGCTGCCGCGGCTGTCGTTGCGGTAGAAGCCGGAACCCTTGAAGACGATGCCGACCGCCGAGAACACCTTCTTCAGGCGGCCCTGGCAGTTCGGGCACTCGGTGAGGGCGTCGTCGGTGAACTTCTGCACCGCCTCGAGGCCCTCGCCGCACTCGGTGCACTGGTACTGGTACGTCGGCACTGTCTTCCTCCTGGCACTCTCACTCGATGAGTGCTAACGACGGTCCATAGTGACGTATTCCTCGGGATCAGTCCACTGCGACGGGCTCGCGGTGACCGACGCCACGTGCGACCGTGCGCCCCTGGGGCCGGGAGGCCAGCCGTGAGCGCAGTGCCACCAGGACCGCCAGGGCGAGCACCGTGCCGCCCATCGGCACCAGGAATCCGGCCCCGTCACGGAACCCGTCCTCCAGCTGTCCGGCGACGGTCACCGCCAGCGCCTGCCCGAGGGCGACGGCGCCGGTCAGCCAGGTGAAGGCCTCGGTGCGGGCCCCGGCCGGGACCAGGCCCTCCACCAGGGTGTAGCCGGTGACGATGGCGGGCGCGACGCAGATGCCGACCAGCAGACCGAGGCCGGCCAGTACGAGCACCGACTGCGCCGCCCACAGGCCGGAGGCGGTCAGCGCGAGGGCGGCGTAACCGATCAGGAGGCGCCGCTGCGGGGCGACCTTCCAGGCGATGGCGCCGCAGGCCAGGCCGGAGAGCATGTTTCCGGCGGCGAAGACGCCGTAGAGGACGCCGTTCAGGCCGGGCTCGCCGATCGACTCGGTGAACGCGGCCAGCGACACCTGCATGCCGCCGAAGACGGAGCCGACGCCCAGGAAGGCGACGATCAGAACGCGCACCCCGGGGACGCGCAGCGCGGAAACGTGCTCCTCGCGCGCGTGCGCGCCGTCGGCCCCGCCGACCTCGGGCTGCGTGCTCTTCTGCGCGGCGAACAGCAGACCGCCCACCAGGGTGAGCGCGGCCTCGGTGACCAGGCCCGCGGCCGGGCCGATGCCCGTGCACAGGGCGGTCGCCACCAGCGGGCCGAGGACGAAGGTCAGCTCGTCGGTGACGGACTCGAAGGCGGCGGCGGTGCTCATCAGGGGGGAGCCCTTGAGCTTGACGCCCCAGCGGGCCCGCACCATCGGCCCGACCTGCGGCACCGACGCACCCGCGGGCACGGCCGCCGCGAACAGCGCCCACAGCGGTGCGTCCGCGAGCGCGAGGACGGTCAGGGCCAGGCCGGCCGCCGCGTGCACGAGAACGCCGGGCAGCAGGACGGCGCGCTGTCCGTAGCGGTCGGCGAGCCGTCCGCTGTAGGGGGCGAACAGGGCCATGGAGACGCCGGTGACGGCCGCGACGGCGCCCGCGACGCCGTAGGAGCCCGTGGTGTGCTGCACGAGCAGCACGATGGAGATCGTCAGCATCGCGAACGGCTGGCGGGCCGCGAAACCGGGGAGCAGGAACGTCCAGGCGCCGCGGGTGCGCAGCAGCTGTCCGTATCCGGGGCGGGCGGAGGCGGACGCGGTGTGCGGCGCTGCCTCCGGCGACTTCTTCGACGGGGTGACCGTGGATGCCACGGCCGTGCCTTTCTGCCGCCTGGTAGCGCGAATCCGCCTCGCGGCTGTCGCCGTGCGGGAGCGCCGAGAGCTGTCCTCTTGCGCGGACTGCGGTAGATGCCGGAGCCCGTGCGGATGAGGGGGCGTGCCGGCCGCCATACGGTCGCGCCAGCTCTGCATCAGACAGAGTTGGTTCGATCAGGTGCCGCACACATCGTACAGGGATCAAGAGGGGCACAACCGTGTGAAAGCGAGCACCCCGCCCCGCTCACCGGTGACGGCCGTCGTGGTCCCCCGTGCCCAGCCAGCCGGCCAGCTTGCCGCCGTGGCCGACCGCGCGCAATCGTGCCTCGGCCGCGTCGCGGACGGGGTCCGTGGCGACGACGAGGAGCTCGTCCCCGCGCCGCAGTCCCGTCGTGGGCAGCGGCACGAACGACTTCTCGTCGCGCACGACGAGCGTGACCGCGGAGCCGGGCGGCAGCCGCAGCTCGCTGACCTCGACGCCGTGCATCCTCGAGCCCTCGGGGATCGTCACGGACAGCAGGTGTCCGCGCAGCCGCTCCAGCGGCGCCGACTCGATGCCGAGGTCGGCGGCCTCGTCGCTCTTGCCCAGGCGCAGCTTGCGGGCCAGCCACGGCAGCGTCGGCCCCTGGATCAGGGTGTAGACGACGACCAGGACGAAGACGATGTTGAAGATCCGGCGACTGCCGTCGACGCCCTCCACCATGGGGATCGTCGCCAGGATGATGGGCACCGCGCCACGCAGTCCGGCCCAGGACATGAGGGCCTGCTCCTGCCACGGCACCCGGAAGGGCACCAGGCACAGCACGACGCTCAGGGGACGCGCCACCATGGTGAGCACCAGCCCGATGACCAGGGCCGGCAGGATGTCGTCGCCCAGTTCGTGCGGGGTGACCAGCAGGCCGAGCAGCACGAACATGCCGATCTGGGCGAGCCAGCCGAGCCCGTCGGCGAACCCGCGGGTGGCGGGCCAGTGCGGCAGCCGGGCGTTGCCCATCACCATCGAGGCGAGGTAGACGGCCAGGAAGCCGCTGCCGTGCGCCATGGCGCCGGCCGCGTAGGCCGCGACGGCGATGGAGAGGACGGCGATGGGGTAGAGGCCCGAGGCGGGCAGCGCCACGTGCCGCAGTCCCCACGACCCCAGCCAGCCCACCGCGAGCCCGATGGCGGCACCGATGGCCAGCTCCAGGGCGATCTCGCCGAGCAGCACGTACCAGTGCTCGATCGGGCCGGCCGCGGAGAAGGCGACCACCAGGATGACCACCGGGGCGTCGTTGAAGCCCGACTCGGCCTCCAGGGTGCCCACTATGCGCGAGGGCAGCGGGATCCTGCGCAGCACGGAGAAGACGGCGGCCGCGTCCGTGGAGGACACCACCGCGCCGACGATCAGTGCCTGCCGCCACTCCAGCCCGGTCAGGTAGTGCGCGCCCGCCGCCGTCACGCCGACGCTGACCGCGACCCCGACCAGCGCCAGTGCGGAGGCGGCCGGCAGCGCCGGTTTCGCCTCCTTCCACTTCGTGCCGAGTCCGCCCTCGGCCAGGATCACGACCAGGGCGGCGTACCCGATGACCTGGACCAGTTCGGCGTTGTCGAAGTGGATGTCGCCGATGCCGTCCTGGCCCATGGCGACGCCGATGGCCAGGTAGACGAGCAGGCTGGGGAGCCCGCTGCGCGAGGAGATCCGCACCGCCACGACGGCGATGAGCAGGACGAGCGAGCAGACGAGCAGGAGCTGGTTGAGGTGGTGGACAGTCAGCGGCCGTTCCCTTCCCTGGCGCACAGCACGGAATCACAGCGCGGGCGAGTGCGCTCGTTCGGCACGCGAGGCGCACCCCCATGGCACACGAAGCCACCATGCTCTGCGGACAACTACTTCGTTACCTTACCTAACTCTTGACGCTTTCTTGACGCTCGGCTTGGCAAGATCGAACGCCCGTGCGCCGCGGTACCCGACTCCGCGTCAAGGGCGAGCCGGGCCTGCGCCTACAGTTGCTCCAGCGCTCAGTACAAAGCACAGCCCGCCCCTGCCGCTCGTGTTAGGACAGCAAGGACAGCGATGCCCCCCAACACCACCGCCTCCACGGGTCAGCAGCCCGGCACGTCCGGCAGGAAGAAGGGGCGCAAAGGGCGCCTGCTCGTCCTCGTGCTGGTGCTGGCCATCATCGGCGGCCTCGCCTACGGGGCGTACTGGTCCATCAGCACCGTCCGCGCGTCCTTCCCGCAGACCAAGGGCTCTATAACGCTGGACGGACTGTCGGGTCCGGTCGACGTCAAGCGCGACGGCTACGGCATCCCGCAGATCTACGCCTCCACCGACGAGGACCTGTTCATGGCGCAGGGCTACGTCCAGGCGCAGGACCGGTTCTACGAGATGGACGTGCGCCGGCACATGACCGGCGGGCGCCTGTCGGAGATGTTCGGCAAGAGCCAGGTCGACAACGACGAGTTCCTGCGCACCCTGGGCTGGCACCGGGTGGCGAAGAAGGAGTACGACGAGGAGCTGTCGGACTCCACGAAGAAGTACCTCCAGGCGTACGCCAAGGGAGTCAACGCCTACCTGAAGGGCAAGGACGGCAAGGACATCTCCCTGGAGTACGCCGCCCTCGGCTTCACCAACGACTACAAGCCGCAGGAGTGGACCCCGGTCGACTCGGTGGCCTGGCTCAAGGCGATGGCCTGGGACCTGCGCGGCAACATGCAGGACGAGGTCGACCGCGCCCTGATGACCAGCCGCCTCGGCCCCAAGCAGATCGCCGACCTGTACCCGGCGTATCCCTACGACCGGAACAAGGCGATCGTCCAGGAGGGGCAGTACGACGAGCTGACCAAGACGTTCGACGGCGGCGGCCCGTCAGGGGGCGACGACTCTTCGTCCGGCTCCGGAACGGGCACAGGCACCGGAACGGGCACAGGCACCGGCACGGGCAACGCCCTCGAAGGCCAGCTGTCCGGCCTCCAGGACGTCCTGGACGACCTCCCCACCGCCGTCGGCGTGAACGGCAACGGCATCGGATCCAACTCCTGGGTGGTGTCCGGCAAGCACACCATCACCGGACAGCCGCTGCTGGCCAACGACCCGCACCTGTCCCCGTCCCTGCCGTCCGTCTGGTACCAGATGGGCCTGCACTGCCGGACCGTCTCCGCGAAGTGCCAGTACGACGTGTCCGGCTACACCTTCGCGGGCATGCCCGGCGTCGTCATCGGCCACAACCAGCAGATCGCCTGGGGCCTGACCAACTCCGGCGTCGACGTCACCGACCTCTACCTGGAGAAGATCACCGGCGAGGGCTACCAGTACGACGGCAAGGTGGTGCCCTTCCAGACGCGGCGGGAGACCATCAAGGTCGCCGGCGGTGAGTCCAAGACCATCGTCGTGCGCGAGACCAACAACGGTCCGCTCCTGTCCGACCGCGACAGCGAACTGGTGCAGACCGGCAAGAAGGCCACCGTCGACACCGCCGCCCCCGACCGCGGCGACGGCTACGGCGTCGCGCTGCGCTGGACCGCGCTCGACGCGGGCAACACGATGGACTCCGTCTTCGCGATCGACCGGGCCGAGAACTGGGACGACTTCCGCGAGGCCGCGACCCTCTTCGACGTGCCCTCGCAGAACCTGGTCTACGCCGACAGCGAGCACATCGGCTACACCCTGCCCGGCAAGATCCCGGTGCGCGCCGAGGGCCACGACGGCTCCGTCCCGGCCCCCGGCTGGAACTCCAAGTACCGCTGGACCGGCGAGTACATCGACCAGGACGAGCTGCCCTACGAGTACGACCCGGAGCGCGGCTACATCGTGACCGCCAACCAGGCCGTCGTCGGTGAGGACTACCCGTACACGCTGACCACGGACTGGGGTTACGGCACCCGCAGCCAGCGCATCACCTCCCTGATCGAGCAGAAGATCAAGGACGGCGGCAAGATCTCCACCGACGACATGCGCCAGATGCAGCTGGACAACAGCAGCGAGATGGCCAAGCTGCTCGTGCCCCAGCTGCTGAAGATCGACGTCGGCGACAAGGACGTCCGCGAGGCGCAGAAGCTGCTGGAGGGCTGGGACTACACCCAGGACGCCGACTCGGCCGCCGCCGCGTACTTCAACGCCGTCTGGCGCAACACCCTCAAGCTGGCCTTCGGCAACAAGCTCCCCAAGGAGCTGCGGGTCAAGGGCCAGTGCCTGTGGGTCGACCCGGTCAACACCACCGGGCCCGCGGACGAGGTCGACAAGGTGCGCGAGTGCGGCCGGCGCGACGCCGACCAGGCCCAGCCGGACGGCGGCGACCGCTGGTTCGAGGTGGTCCGCACCCAGATGCAGAACCCCAAGAGCGACTGGTGGACCACGCCCGACTCCGGCGCCCGCGACGGTGCCGAGAACAACCGGGACGACCTGTTCAAGAGGGCCATGATCGACGCCCGCTGGGAGCTGACCGCCAAGCTCGGCAAGGACATCGACACCTGGAACTGGGGCCGGCTGCACCGCCTGTTCCTGAACAACCAGACCCTGGGCACCGAGGGCCCCGGCTTCGTGAAGTACGCCCTCAACCGCGGCCCGTGGAAGCTCAGCGGCGGCGAGGCCGCGGTCAACGCCGCCGGCTGGAACGCGGCCGGCGGCTACGGGGTGGTGTGGGTGCCGTCCATGCGGATGGTGGTCAACCTCGGCGACCTCGACAAGTCCCGGTGGATCAACCTCACCGGAGCCTCCGGACACGCCTACAGCGCCCACTACACCGACCAGACCGACAAGTGGGCCGACGGTGAACTGCTGCCGTGGGCCTTCTCCAAGAAGGCGGTCGACGAGAGCACGAGCGACACCCTGGTGCTCAAGCCGTAACGGCACCGCCCGCGCGGGAACGGCCCGCGCGGGCGTCAGCGGAACCTGCGCACCCCCGACGGCGTCACCACCGCGTCCACCGGCCGGTCGTGCGGCTCGCCGGGGACGTGCGCGACGACCTCCCGGTCGTACAGCAGCACCAGCAGCGCGGGACGCGCGCCCGACCGCTCCAGGCGGGCGAGCACCCGGTCGTACGATCCGCCGCCGCGACCCAGCCTGAGGCCCCGCCCGTCCACCGCGACCCCCGGCAGCAGCACCACGTCGGCCTCCGTCACCGCGTCCGGCCCCAGGCGGGCACCGGCGGGCTCGAACAGGTCCATCCGCCCGCCGTGCCGCACGCGCGCGAGGGAGTCCGTCCCGGTGTACTCGCCCCAGTCCAGGTCGTTGTCCGGCAGCAGGGCGGGCAGCAGGACGCGCACGCCCCGCGCGCACAGCGCGTCCAGCAGCGCGAGGGTGCCCGGCTCGGCGCCCACGGAGACGTACGCCGCCACCGCGCGCGCCCCCTCGACCTCCGGCATCCCGAGCGCCCGCGCGGCCAGCGCGTCCCCCGATTCCCGCACGTCATCGGCCGTCAACGTGTTCCTCACCGCGAGGATCTCCCGACGCAAGGTCCGCTTGTCAGGTTCGTCCGCAGGGCCGGTGTGTGGCATTGGTCGCTCCCGTACCGCTCTAATGCGCTCATATGAGCGCCAATGATCCTGAGTCACAGATTCTCCCTATAGGCACCGGATATGGTGGCGCGCATGACTCAGTCCCACCCCAGGATCAGCAAGGCTGTCATCCCCGCAGCCGGGCTCGGTACCCGGTTCCTGCCGGCCACCAAAGCCACTCCCAAGGAGATGCTGCCGGTCGTCGACAAGCCGGCGATCCAGTACGTGGTCGAAGAGGCCGTGGCCGCCGGCCTCGGCGACGTCCTCATGGTCACGGGCCGCAACAAGCGCCCCCTGGAGGACCACTTCGACCGCAACTACGAACTGGAGTCCGCCCTCCAGAAGAAGGGCGACGCGGGACGGCTCGCCAAGGTCCAGGAGTCCAGCGACCTCGCGATGATGCACTACGTCCGCCAGGGCGACCCCAGGGGCCTCGGCCACGCCGTACTGTGCGCCGCCCCGCACGTCGGCCACGAACCCTTCGCGGTCCTGCTCGGCGACGACCTGATCGACCCGCGCGACCCGCTCCTCCAGCGCATGATCGACGTCCAGGAGCAGTACGGCGGCAGCGTGATCGCCCTCATGGAGGTCGCGCCGGAACAGATCCACCTCTACGGCTGCGCCTCCGTGGCCCCGACCGGCGACGGCGACGTGGTCAAGGTCACCGGGCTGGTCGAGAAGCCCGACGAGGCCGACGCCCCCTCCAACTACGCCATCATCGGCCGCTACGTCCTCGACCCCCGCATCTTCGACATACTCCGCAAGACCGAGCCCGGCCGCGGCGGCGAGATCCAGCTCACCGACGCCCTCCAGCAGCTGGCCGCGGACGAGAAGGTCGGCGGTCCCGTGCACGGCGTCGTCTTCAAGGGCCGCCGCTACGACACCGGTGACCGGGGCGACTATCTGCGTGCCATTGTCAGACTCGCATGCGAACGTGAAGACCTGGGCCCGGACTTCCGGACCTGGCTTCGCAGTTACGTAGCCGAGGAGATGTAACGACGTTGAGCAGCGCGCCCCGTGACACCGGACACGACCACGCCATCGCGGACGCCGGTCCGGACCGGCTGTGGTCGGTGCAGGACCACCTGGACGACGTCCTCGCCACCGTCCGCCCCCTGGAGCCCATCGAGCTGAACCTGCTCGACGCCCAGGGCTGCGTCCTGGTCGACGACGTCACGGTGCCGCTGTCCCTGCCGCCCTTCGACAACAGCTCCATGGACGGGTACGCGGTGCGGGCCACCGACGTCGCGGGCGCCAGCGAGGAGTTCCCCGCCGTCCTGGAGGTCGTCGGGGACGTCGCCGCCGGCCAGGCCGACCCGCCCTCCGTCGGCCCCGGCCAGGCCGCCCGCATCATGACCGGCGCCCCGCTCCCGCCCGGCGCCGAGGCCGTCGTCCCCGTGGAGTGGACCGACGGCGGGCTCGGCGAGGGCCCGGTCTCCGGCATGCGGGCCCGCAGCCTGGCCCCCGAGGGCGCCGAGGGACAGGTGCACGTCTACCGGCCGGCCGAGTCCCGTGCCCACGTGCGCGCCAAGGGCAGCGACGTCCGCTCCGGCGACCGCGCCCTGGAGGCGGGCACCGTCCTGGGTCCGCCGCAGATCGGCCTGCTCGCCGCGATCGGCCGGGGCAAGGTCCGGGTCCGCCCGCGCCCGCGCGTGGTGGTGCTCTCCACCGGCAGCGAACTCGTCCAGCCCGACGAGCAGCTGGCCTCCGGTCAGATCTACGACTCCAACAGCTTCGCCCTCACCGCGGCCGCCCGGGACGCCGGCGCCATCGCCTACCGGGTGGGCGCCGTCGCCGACGACGCCGAGACCCTGCGGGCCACCATCGAGGACCAGCTCGTGCGGGCCGACCTGATGGTCACCACCGGCGGCGTGAGCGTCGGCGCCTACGACGTGGTCAAGGAGGCGCTGGCGCACGTCGGCGACGAGGACGAGCCGGGCAGCGGCGTGGACTTCCGCAAGCTCGCCATGCAGCCCGGCAAGCCCCAGGGCTTCGGCGCCATCGGCCCCGACCACACCCCGCTGCTCGCCCTGCCCGGCAACCCGGTGTCGTCGTACGTCTCCTTCGAGCTGTTCGTCCGCCCCGCGATCCGCACCCTCATGGGCCTGCCCGACGTCCACCGGCCGACGGTCACCGCCACCCTGGCCGCGAAGAAGGCGCTGACCTCGCCCAAGGGCCGCCGCCAGTTCCTGCGCGGCACCTACGCCGACGGCTCGGTCACCCCGGTCGGCGGCTCCGGCTCCCACCTGATCGCCGCCCTCGCGCACGCCGACGCGCTGATCGTCGTCCCCGAGGACACCGAGTCCGTCGAGCCGGGCGCCGACGTCGAGGTGGTCCTGCTCGGCTGACCCCGCCCGGTTGCCGGTAGCGTGTCGCGCACAGCAGGCCCACGCGCCGCACCGCGCCGGGCCAGGACCGGGAGCGCCACACAAGCATGAGTACGCAGGACCGAACCCCGAACGGCGGACGGGACCCGCAAGGCCGGCTGACACACATCGACGAGGCGGGCGCCGCCCGGATGGTCGACGTGTCCGGCAAGGACGTCACCGCCCGCACCGCCCGCGCCAGCGGGCGCGTCCTCGTCGCCCCCCGCGTGGTGGAGCTGCTGCGCGGCGAGGGGGTCCCCAAGGGCGACGCCCTGGCCACCGCGCGGATCGCGGGCATCATGGGCGCCAAACGCACCCCGGACCTGATCCCGTTGTGCCACCCGCTGTCGGTCTCCGGTGTGAAACTGGACCTGTCGGTCGCGGACGACGCCGTGGAGATCACCGCCACGGTGAAGACGACGGATCGCACGGGCGTCGAGATGGAGGCGCTCACCGCGGTCACCGTCGCCGCGCTCACCGTGATCGACATGGTCAAGGCGGTAGACAAGGGAGCGGTCATCACGGACGTGCGGGTGGAGGAGAAGACGGGCGGCAAGTCGGGCGACTGGAGCCGGTCATGACGCGGGACGAGTCGACGGGGGGCGCCCTCGCCGCCCCGTACAGCGCCCTGGTGGTCACCGCCTCCAACCGGGCCGCCGCCGGGGTCTACGAGGACAAGGGCGGCCCTCTGATCGCCGACGGCCTGCGCCGGTTCGGCTTCGCCGTGGACGGACCGCAGGTCGTCCCGGACGGCGACCCCGTCGAGGCCGCCCTGCGCGCGGGCGCCGTGGCCGGCTACGACGTGATCGTCACCACCGGCGGCACCGGCATCTCGCCCACCGACCGCACCCCCGAGGCCACCCGGGCGGTGATCGGCCACGAGATCCCCGGCATCGCGGAGGCGATCCGGGCGTACGGGCGGGACAAGGTGCCCACCGCGGCGCTCTCCCGGGGCCTGGCCGGGGTGGCGGGCGGCACCCTGATCGTCAACCTGCCGGGCTCCTCCGGCGGGGTGAAGGACGGCCTCGCCGTGCTGGAGCCGCTGCTGATCCACGCCGTCGACCAGCTCCGGGGCGGCGACCACCCCAGACTCGGCACGGGAGGGGGTGCGAGCTGAACAGCCCATCCTGGCCCGCGGAGCTGAGGGACGGCGACATCGTCCTGAGGCCGATCAGGCTGCGCGACCAGCGGGCCTGGCGCGAGGTCAACCGGCGCAACCGCGACTGGCTGCGCCCCTGGGAGGCCACCATCCCGCCCCCCGGCCCCGGCGGCCCGCTCGCGCACCGGCCGACCTACCGGCAGATGGTGCGGCACCTGAGGTCGGAGGCGAACGCGGGGCGGATGCTGCCGTTCGTCATCGAGTACCAGGGGCGGCTGGCCGGGCAGTTGACGGTGGCCGGTATCACCTGGGGCTCGATGTGCTCCGGCCATGTCGGCTACTGGGTGGACGAGTCGGTGGCCGGGCGCGGCGTGATGCCGACGGCCGTGGCGATGGCCGTGGACCACTGTTTCCGCACCGTCGGGCTGCACCGCGTCGAGGTCTGTATTCGCCCCGAGAACGCGCCCAGCCGCCGGGTGGTGGAGAAACTCGGATTCCGCGAGGAGGGCCGCAGGCCGCGTTATCTCCACATCGACGGCGCGTGGCGCGACCATCTCGTCTTCGCGCTCACCGCGGAAGAGGTGCCGGAGGGTCTGCTGAGGCGCTGGCACCGGTCACGGGACCGGAGTGCGCCGAACACCGGAAATTGAATAAACGTTCGAAATTGATCGACTGGCGATCGTCCGAAGCGGAGAAATTCGCGACTCTGACAGTCTGCTGATCGCATCGATCACAAGAAAAGTTCGAAATATCAGCCAGATCGTGCGACACACCGGCCCAATTGGCGGATGGCCTCACGGAAACCCCTCTACCGTGTGAGGCGTGAGCAGCAGCGGCCTCATCTACGCAGTCATTGTCGGGGCCTGGGCCGCCTACTTGGTGCCGATGTGGCTCCGTAGGCAGGACGAGCTGAACGAGGCCCGTCCGACGGAACGCTTCAGCACCGCCATCCGGCTGCTGTCCGGACGGGCGGGAATGGAGCGCCGGTACGTCAAGGACCTGCGGTCGCGCCCCGCCGACGAGGCGGAGCCCGACGCCGACGCCCCGGACGCCGTCACCGACTCGGTGGACGTCCGGGCCTTCGCTGTGTCCCGGACCCGACGGCACACCCGGCCCACCCCACCGCAGCACACCGCGGAACGGCCCGAGAAGGCGCGCCCGGAGCCGGGCGCACCCGCGCAGGGCCCCAGAGCCGGCACGTCCCCGGAACACCCGGGCCGCACCACCGGCTCCGGCGCCGCAGCGGCCCGGGGGCGGGTCCCGCAGGCCCGCCGCGCACCCGTCTCCGCCGAGGCCGCGGCCCGTGCCCGGCGCACCAAGGTCCTCGCACGCCGCCGCCGCACCACCGTGATGCTGTTCCTGGCCTTCACGCTCGGCTCGGTCGTCGCGGCGGTCGGCGGACTCGCCTTCCTGTGGGCGCCCGGCGTGCCCGCACTGCTGCTCAGCGCCTACATCGCCCACCTGCGCACGCAGGAACGCCGCCGGTTCGCCTTCCAGATGGACCGCCGCCAGGCCGAGGTCGCCGCGCAGCGGCTGCGCGACCGCGGTCCCCGGCCACCGGGGAGGCGCACCCCCGCCGACCCCGTCGGTGCCGTCGGCGACCCCGACGCCGAGGAACTGGACGAAGGGCCCGAGACGGAGGCCGACGCCGGGCTCTCCGCGCTCGCCGCGGACCGGCGGGCACTGGTCGAGCAGACCGACCACGCCGAGTGGGTCGACCAGCAGCGCGAACCCCGCGGGCGCCCGCGCGGCGACAGCTGGGACCCGGTGCCGGTGCCCCTGCCCACCTACGTCACCGCACCGGTCGCCCCGCGCGCCACGCCCGACGTGGACCTCGCGGCACCCGACGCCTGGAGCTCGGCCCGCTCCAGCGCCGTCACCCCCGAACAGGAGGACGCGGTCTCCGCCCCCGCGCCGGACCGCCCCGCCGATCCCGCCGAGGACCGCACGGAGACGCCGGCCCGCAGCGACGCCCGCCGCGCCGCCTCGGCCCGCCGGGCCCGGGAGCGCGGCCGCACACCCCTCTTCGACCAGTACGACGACGGCGGCCGTCCCCGCGCCGCCAACGAGTAGACGCGCCTGGTGGACCCGTCCGGGGCCGTCCCGCCGCGGTCCCGGAAAGGATTTTTGAGCAGGCCGGTCGGGGTGCTAAAGTTTCACTCGTTGCAAGGGCCTGTGGCGCAGTCTGGTAGCGCACCTCGTTCGCATCGAGGGGGTCTGGGGTTCAAATCCCCACAGGTCCACGCACATTGTCGAGGGTCCCGCCCGGTCATCACGACCGGACGGGACCTTCGTCGTTCCCCGGCCCGCCCGCCCGCGCCCGAGACGGATCCGTGATCGTCCGCCGCGCGACCCTGTGTGCGGTGTCACACCAACCTGATCCGCCATCAGAGTCGCGCTGAACGGCACGGGCGCCGAGGGGACGAGGCCCTAGAGGGCCTGGAGAGCCTTCGCGTAGCAGAGGCTGTCCTCGTGGAAGCGGTAGTAGCCGAACTTCGTGCACGGCTCGTACCCGCTGGACAGGTACAGAGCCACTGCCTCCGGCTGCTTCGTGCCCGTCTCCAGCACCATCCGGGTCCGGCCCGCCGCGCGGGCGTCCTCCTCCAGGGCGGCCAGGATGCGGCGGGCCACCCCGCGGCCACGCACCTGTTCTATGACGAACATCCGCTTCAGCTCGGCGTCCCCGTCGAGGTTCCCCTCGTCGTTGGCGTCCTGGCCGCGCCAGCCGCCCGAGGCGACCGGGACCCCGCTCTCGTCGTACGCGACCAGGTAGAGGCCGTTCGGCGGCGCGAAGTCCGACGCGTCCAGGTGCGTGGCGTCGCCGCCGTCGCCGTAGCGGATGTCGTACTCGGCCTGGACCTCGTCGTTGAGCTTGACGGCGTCGGGGTGGTCGAAGGCGACCCGGCGAATGTTCATGCTACCTACCGTATATTAATGCGAGGTCCGGGATCGGGGCACCGTCCAGTGTGCCGGTATCGTGCCCTGGTGCTCACCGTGACCTCCGTGAATGTGAACGGTCTGCGCGCCGCCGCGAAGAAGGGCTTCGTGGAGTGGCTCGCCGACACCACCGCCGACGTGCTGTGCCTCCAGGAGGTACGGGCCGAGCCCCAGCAGCTGCCCGAGCACGTCCGTACGCCCGACGGCTGGCACGTCACGCACGCGCCGGCCGCCGCCAAGGGCCGGGCCGGCGTCTCCCTCTACACCCGCCGCGAGCCCGACGCCGTCCGTGTCGGCTTCGGCTCGGCCGAGTTCGACGGCAGCGGCCGCTACGTCGAGGCCGACCTGCCCGGTGTGACGGTCGCCTCCCTCTACCTCCCGTCCGGCGAGGTCGGCACCGAGCGCCAGGACGAGAAGGTCCGCTTCATGGGCGAGTTCCTCGCCTACCTCAAGGAACTGCGCGAGCGCGCCGCCGCCGAGGGCCGCGAGGTCGTCGTCTGCGGCGACTGGAACATCGCCCACCGCGAGGCCGACCTGAAGAACTGGCGCGCGAACAAGAGGAACTCGGGCTTCCTGCCGGAGGAACGGGACTGGCTGAGCCGCGTCCTCGACCCGGCGGAGGGCGGCTACGTGGACGTCGTGCGCGCACTGCACCCGGATGTCGAGGGGCCGTACTCGTGGTGGTCGTACCGGGGGCGGGCCTTTGACAATGATTCAGGTTGGAGAATCGACTACCACCTGGCGACCCCGGGGTTGGCCGCCAAGGCGGTCAAGGGGCAGGTCGAGCGGGCCGCCACGCATGCCGAGCGCTGGTCCGACCACGCGCCGGTCACGGTGGTCTACGAACGCTGAGTATCGGCCGGGCGGGTCTGCCCCGCCCGCTTCCGGGTCCGTCGGTCCAGGGCCAGGGAGAGTTCCGCCTCCACCACGCTGCGGGCCAGGGGGCGTAGGCGGTGGAGGTCCTGTTCGGGGGCGTGGCGGAGGATCAGGGTGGTGAAGAGTTCGGCGAGGGCGTCGGCGTGTTCGCGGACGCGGGCGCCGGCCTGGAGGACCTCGGCGAGCGGGATGCCCTCGCGGACCAGGGCCGAGGAGACCTCCAGCAGGCTGTGGCTGATGTGGACGAGTTCGTCGCCGTCGGTGCCCAGGTAGCCGAGGTCCATCGCGGCGGCCAGGTTCTCGGGGGTGACCTCGCCCTCGAAGCGGGCGGCGAGTTCCTCGGGGGTGAGGCGGACCGGGGTCTCCTCGGTGGGCTCGCCGAGGCCGAGCAGGTCGCCGACGTCGCGGCCGTGGTCGAAGGCGTCGGCGAGTTCCGCGATGCCGTTGAGGGTGTGGCCGCGTTCCAGGAGCGCCGCGATGGTGCGCAGGCGGGCCAGGTGGTGGTCGTCGTACCAGGCTATGCGGCCCTCGCGGCGGGGTGGCGGGATCAGTTTGCGCTCGCGGTAGAAGCGCAGGGTGCGCACCGTGATGCCGGCCAGCCCGGCCAGTTCCTCCATGCGGTATTCACGCTTCTCGGTCACGTCACCGACCTTAAGTCGTACCGCCGGTAACTTTCCTTCGCGCGACCCCTACCCATGAGTACGGAGCTGTTCTACTCTCCCATTGCGCCAGTGTTCACTGGCATGGTTCCAGACGGTCCAGGCTAAGCGTGGAGGCTCCGGGATGGCCGAGCACGAGCAGGTTCAGGAACACGTACGGGTGGCGGTGATCGGGTCGGGCTTCGGTGGCCTCGGGGCCGCCGTGCGGCTGCGGCGCGAAGGGATCACGGACTTCGTCGTGCTGGAGCGGGCGGGGAGCGTCGGGGGTACCTGGCGCGACAACAGTTATCCCGGCTGCGCCTGCGACGTGCCGTCCCACCTGTACTCCTTCTCCTTCGCGCCCAACCCCGAGTGGCCGCGCACCTTCTCCGGGCAGGAGCACATCCGCGCCTACCTGGAGCACGTCACCGACACCTTCGGGCTCCGTCCCCACCTCCGCTTCGACTCGGAGGTGAAGCGGATGGCGTGGGACACCGAGCAGCTGCGGTGGGAGATCGAGACGGCGAGCGGGAACCTCACCGCCGACGTCGTCGTGTCCGCGACCGGGCCACTGTCCGACCCCAAGGTTCCGGACATCCCGGGTCTCGACTCCTTCCCGGGCAAGGTCTTCCACTGCGCCCGCTGGGACCACGACCACGACCTCACCGGCAAGCGCGTCGCCATGATCGGCACCGGCGCCTCCGCCATCCAGATCGTGCCGGCCGTCCAGCCGAAGGCCGGCCGTCTCACCCTCTTCCAGCGCACCCCGGCCTGGGTGATGCCCCGCATGGACCGGGCGATCAGCGGCGCCGAGCGCGCCCTGCACCGGGCGGTGCCCGCCACCACCAAGGTGCGGCGCGGGCTGCTGTGGGGCATCCGGGAACTCCAGGTGCAGGCGTTCACCAGGCACCCCAACGAGCTGGGCTTCATCGAGCGGATCGCCAAGCGCAACATGGGCGCCGCGATCAAGGACCCGGAGCTGCGCGCCAAACTCACCCCCGACTACCGCATCGGCTGCAAGCGGATCCTGCTGTCGAGCAGCTACTACCCGGCGCTCGCCCAGCCCAATGTCGACGTGGTCGCCGCCGGACTCAGCGAGGTGCGCGGGTCCACCCTCGTCGGCGCCGACGGCAGCGAGGCCGAGGCCGACGTGATCATCTTCGGCACCGGCTTCCACGTGACCGACATGCCCATCGCCGAGCGGGTCGTGGGCGCGGACGGGCGGACCCTCGCCGAGACCTGGAAGGGCGGCATGGAGGCGCTGCGCGGTGCCTCGGCGGCGGGCTTCCCCAACTTCATGACGGTCATCGGGCCCAACACCGGCCTGGGGAACTCGTCCATGATCCTGATGATCGAGTCCCAGCTGAACTACATGGCCGACTACCTGCGCCAGATCGACGTCCTCGGCGGCCGCACCGCCCTCGACGCCCGCCCGGCCGCCGTGCGGAACTGGAACCACCGGGTGCAGGAGCGGATGAAGCGCACCGTGTGGAACACCGGCGGCTGCACCAGCTGGTACCTGGACGCGAGCGGCCGCAACACCACCGTCTGGCCCGGTACGACCGCCGAGTTCCGGAGGGCGACACGGCGCGTGGACCTCGCGGAGTACGACGTGCTGCGCGCGCCCGCCGCCCGGCCCGCCGCCGGCGCCGAGCCGGTCTCCGAGGTGAGCGCGTGAGCCGCCTGCTGCGTGACGCCGACGGTCGGTACGCCCCGCCCGTCCCCGCCCGTGAACTGACCGTCACCGCCGCCGACGGCGCCCGGATCCACGTGGAGGTGCACGGCCCCGAGGGGGCGCCCGCGGTGGTGCTGGCGCACGGCTGGTGCTGCTCGACCTCCTTCTGGGCGGCGCAGGTCCGCGAACTGGCCGCCGGTCACCGGGTCATCGCCTACGACCAGCGCGGTCACGGCCGCAGCCCGGCGAACCCGGCGTACGGCACCGAGCCGCTCGCCGACGACCTGGAAGCCGTCCTGGAGGCGACGCTCGCGCCGGGTGAACGGGCGGTGGTCGCCGGGCACTCGATGGGCGGGATGACGGTGATGGCCGCGGCGACCAGGTCCGCGGTGCGCGAGCACGTGGCGGCCGTCCTGCTGTGCAGCACGGGCAGTTCACGGCTGGTGGCGTCCGCCACCGTGGTGCCGCTCGGGGAGGGCCGGGTGCGCACCTGGCTGACCCGGCGGATCCTCGGTTCCCGGGCGCCGCTCGGGCCGGTCACGCCCCTCGCCCGGCGGATCCTCAGGTACGGGACGATGGGCCCCGGTTCGGGCCCGGACATGATCGAGGCCTGTGCCCGCATCGTGCACGCCTGCCCGCGCCGGGTCCGTCACGGCTGGTCGCGGGTGCTCGACCTGCTCGATCTCGACCACGGCGTACGGGAGTTGCGGATGCCGGTGGAGGTCGTGGTCGGTACCGCCGACCGGCTGACCCCGCCCGCGCAGGCCCGGTCGCTGGCCGCCGCGCTGCCCAACTGCGTGGGCCTGACCGAGCTGGAGGGGCTCGGCCACATGACGCCGGTGGAGGCGCCGGAGCTGGTCACCGGGAAGATACGGGCGCTCGCCGCCGCCCACATACCCAGCGCACGCAGCGAGCGTGCCGTACACGCCGAGGAGAGCGCATGAGCAGGGTGAGCCTGGAAGGGCGGGTCGCCGTCGTCACCGGAGCGGCGCGGGGTGTCGGGGAACTGCTGGCCCGCAAGCTGTCCGCGCGCGGCGTGAAGGTGGCGCTGGTGGGGCTGGAGCCCGACGCGCTCAAGCAGGTCTCCGCCCGGCTGCACAGCGAGAGCGAGCACTGGCACGCCGACGTGACCGACCACGAGGCGATGGCCCGGGTCGCGGCCGAGGTCAAGGAGCGCTTCGGCCGGATCGACATCGTCGTCGCCAACGCGGGCGTGGCCAGCGGCGGGCCCTTCGTCGACTCCGACCCGGAGTCCTGGCGGCGGGTGATCGAGGTCAACCTGGTCGGGTCGGCCGTGACGGGCCGCGCCTTCCTGCCGGCGCTGCTGGAGAGCCGTGGCTACCTGCTCCAGATAGCCTCGCTGGCCGCGATCACGCCCGCGCCGATGATGTCCGCGTACTGCGCGTCCAAGTCCGGTGTGGAGGCGTACGCGCACAGCCTGCGCGGCGAGGTCGGGCACCGGGGTGTGAAGGTCGGCGTCGGCTACCTCTCGTGGACCGACACGGACATGGTGCGCGGCGCCGACCAGGACGACGTCATGCGCGAGTTGCGGCAGCGGCTGCCCTGGCCGTCGAACAAGACCTACCCGCTGGGCCCGGCGGTCGACCGGCTGGTGGAGGGCATCGAGCGCCGTTCCGCGCACGTCTACGGGCAGTGGTGGCTGCGCGGCATGCAGGGCATGCGCGGCTACCTGCCAGCCCTCGTCGGCACCGTCGGGCAGCGCGAGATGCGGCGGTTCGGGGACCGGTTGAACGGGGTCCGCATGGGGCTGGTCGGGGCGGGCGGAGCGGCCGACGAACAGGGCCGGTCAGGGGCGACTACGGTCCGTAAGTGATCGACATGCGCAGGGTCACGGCTCGTGTGAATCTGATCGAGCGCCCGGCCGAAGCGGTCGGGCCCGATCACCACAGGAGTGAACCCACATGGGTATGAAGGACCAGTTCCAGGACAAGGCCGAGCGCATGCAGCAGCAGGGCAAGCAGCGGGCCGAGCAGGCGAAGGACCAGTCCCAGAACCGCGACCGCCGTCGCGACGAGGACGAGATGGACCCGTCCTCGCGTCGCCGGGAGGCGGAGGACCGCTTCGAGCAGCACCGCGACAACGCCTGATCCGTCGCCGCTGAGGTGAAGGGGCGCCCCCCGTCGTACGGGAGGCGCCCTTTCTCATGCCCGGGTGGCCATGCCCCCGGTGGCCATGCCCCGGCGGCCATGCCCCCGGTGGCCATGCCCCCGGCGGCCATGCCCCGGCGGCCATGCCCCCGGTGGCCATGTGCCCGGCGGCCATGTCCCGGTGGCCGGGCCCCGGTTCTCACTCCCGGGGCGGCAGCGGCGGACGGGATCGGTCCGGTACGTCCACGTAACCGGGGGGCTTCGCCGGCGGGTTGGTCTCCAGCAGCTCCAACGCCAGCCGCACCGCCTCGTCCAGCACCGGGTAGCGGCCCTCGGCCCAGTCCAGGGGGGTGCGCAGCGCCTCGACGTCGGGGGCGACGCCGTAGTTCTCCACGGACCAGCCGTACGCGTCGAACCAGGCCGCGTTCATCGGCACCGTGATCACCGTGCCGTCGCCGAGGCGGTGCCGGCCGGTCATGCCGACCACGCCGCCCCAGGTGCGCTGCCCGACGACCGGACCGATGCGCAGCAGCTTGAACGCGGCGGTGATCATGTCGCCGTCGGAGGAGGTGGCCTCGTCGGCGACCGCGACGACCGGGCCGCGCGGCGCGTTGGAGGCGTACGACACCGGCTGGGCGTCGCGGGTGAGGTCCCAGCCCAGGATGGTGCGGGTGAGCTTCTCGACGACGAGTTCGCTGATGTGCCCGCCGGCGTTGCCGCGCACGTCCACGATCAGCGCGGGCCGGGAGACCTCCATGCGCAGGTCGCGGTTGAACTGGGCCCAGCCGGAGCCGCCCATGTCCGGGATGTGCAGGTAGCCGCACCGCCCGCCGCTCAACTCGCGGACGACCTCGCGGCGTTTGGCGACCCAGTCCTGGTAGCGCAGGGGACGTTCGTCGACCAGCGGTACGACGGCGACCCGCCGGGACGGTCCTCCGGTGCCCTCGGCCGGTGAGAAGGTCAGCTCCACCGTCGTACCGCCAGCCCCCGCCAGCAGCGGATACGGGCCCGCCGCCGGGTCCACCGGGCGGCCGTCCACGTGGGTCAGTACGGCCCCCTCGCGGATGCCCGTGCCGGCCAGCGGGGAGCGGGCCTTGGAGTCGGAGGAGTCGCCGGGCAGGATGCGCTTGACCACCCAGTGGCCCTCCCGGCAGACGAAGTTGGCTCCGAGCAGGCCCTGCCAGCGCTGGTAGTGCGCCGGGCCCTCGTTGCGCCGGGCGGCGGCGACGTAGGCGTGGGAGGTGCCGAGTTCGCCGAGCACCTCGCGCAGCAGGTCGGCGAACTCGTCCGGAGAGGCGACCCGTTCGACCAGCGGACGGTACTGGCCGAGGACGGCGTCCCAGTCGATGCCGCACATGCCGGGGTCCCAGAAGTAGGCGCGGATCAGGCGGCCCGCCTCGTCGTAGGCCTGGCGCCACTCGGCGGGCGGGTCGACCACGTGCAGGATGCGGCGGAGGTCGATCCAGGTGGTCGAATCGCCGTCGCCGGCCTCGGTGGCGGGCACCGCGCGCAGGTCGCCCTCGTCGAGCACGACCAGGCGGGTGCCGTCGCCGCTGACCCGGAACCAGTCGAGGTGGTCGACCAGTTCGGACTTCTTCGCCTTGGCCAGGCCGAAGTGCTCCAGGGTGGGCCGCTCGCTGGGATCGGCCGGGTTGGCGAAGGTCTCGCCGAGCGCGCCCGAGATCGGCCAGCGCAGCCAGACCAGGCCGCCCCCGGCGACCGGTTGCAGCGCCGAGTACTTGGAGGCGGCGACCGGGAAGGGGGTCACCCGGCTCGCCAGGCCCTCGACCTCGACGGTGACGGCGCCGCCCTCGCCGGGTTCGTCCTCCAGGGGGTCCAGACCGCCGGCGGCGGGGCGGCCCTCGGGGTTGAGGGCGAAGGGGGAGGGGGTCGCGGAGGACAGGGGGACCAGGTAGGGGCGGCAGCCCAGCGGGAAGGAGAGGTCGCCGGTGTGCACGTCGTACACCGGGTCGAAGCCGCGCCAGGAGAGGAAGGCGAGGTAGCGGCCGTCCCGGGTGAAGACGGGGTTCTCGTCCTCGAAGCGTCCGTCGGTCACGTCGACGACGAGCGGGTCGTGCCCGTTCTGCCCGTTGATCCGGGCCATCTTGATCTGGCGCAGCGAGCGTCCGATGCCCGGGTGGGACCAGGTGAGCCAGGTCCCGTCGGGGGAGAAGGCGAGGTCGGTCACGGGTCCGTTGACGGACCGGATCAGCTCGGTGACGGAGCTTCCGGCGGTACCGGTGCTGTAGGCGTCCTCCACCGGGCCGGCACCGCTCTCCGGGGCGCCGGCTCCTGCCGGGCCGTCGGCCGCGACCGGACCGTCGGCCCGCGGGCCCCCCGCCGGGCGGTCGGCTCCCCCCGGCGCAGCGTCCTCCGCCGGGCTCCCCGTGCCCTCCCCCTCCAGCTCCTCCGCGGCTCCGGCGTCCTCCTCCGCGACGTCGAGCAGCAGCAGCCGGCCGTCGTGAGAGGCGACGGCGAGGCGGTCGCCCGCGGGGTCCGAGGCCAGCTCCAGGATCCGGCCGAGCCCTCCGGTGGCCGCCCGCCGCGCCGCACGGCCCCCGGATGCCCGGGGCAGGTGGGCGATCTCCACGGCGTCCTCGCCCGCCGCGTCCGTCACGTACGCGATCCGGCCGCTCTCGCCGAGCATCTCCGGCAGCCGCACCCGTACGCCCGGGGTGTCGGCGAGGGTGCGGGCGGGGCCGTCGCGGTGGGTGAGCCAGTACAGGCTGCCCCGGACGACGACGGCGCTCGCGCGGCCCGTCTCGTCGACGGAGATGCCGCCCACGTTCTGGGCGGCGGGCACCTGGTACGTACGCCGTCCCGCGCGCGGCCCGCTGAGGCGCACGTCGAGCCGGCGCGGCACCGACCCGGACGCGAGGTCGTCCACGATCCACAGGTCGCCCGCGCACTGGTACACCACCCGGGTCCCGTCGCTCGCGGCGTTGCGGGCGTAGAACGCGTCGTGGTCGGTGTGGCGGCGCAGGCCGGTGCCGTCGTGGGCGCAGGAGTAGAGGTTGCCGACGCCCTCGTGGTCGGAGAGGAAGGCGATCCGGTCGCCGACGAACATGGGGGCGGCCAGGTGTCCGCCGAGGTCGGGCAGGAGCCGCTCCCCGTGCAGCCAGAGCCTGCCGGTGGCACCGCCCCGGTAGCGCTTCCAGGCGGCGGGTTCGTGCGGCGGGGTGCCGGTGAGCAGCAGGGTCCGGCGTTCCCCGTCGAGGTCGGCGGCCTGGATGTCGGTGACCGGGCCCCAGGGCAGTTTGCGGCCGGGGTCGCCGTCGGGGCCGACCTTGTAGGCCCAGGTGAGGTGGGAGAAGGGCTCGCCGTGCGAGGCGACGGCGAGGACGGCGGTGGTGCCGTCGGGATCGGGCGGCGACCAGCCGCAGACCCGGGTGTCGAAGCCGCCCCAGTGGGTGAGCTGCCGGCCGGGGCCGCCGTCCACCGGCACCAGGTGGACCTCCGGCACCAGGCTGCGCCAGCTGGTGTACGCGATGTGCCGGCCGTCGGGCGAGAAGCGCGGGTGGCCCAACTTGGTGCGGTCGACGGTGAGCCGCCAGGCGCGGCCCGGACCGTCGAGGGACGCGAGCCAGAGGTCGTCCTCTGCCACGAAGCAGAGCTGGTCGCCACTGAGGTGCGGAAGGCGCAGATAACTCACCCACCCCATGCTTTTCCGGGCTCCGGGTACCGGCAACTTATGGCGAGCCGACAACCGTGACCCAGAACACGAACGAAACCGTTTCGTTTCGCTAGTGGCCGGGGTACATTCGTCGTGTACGAAACGGTGTCGTTCTGACAGAGTGGACTGGAGAGGAGTGAGCGAGATGACCGGGGCAACCACCGCGCGTCGCAGTCGGATCACTCCCGAGCGCGAGGCCGAGCTGTACGAGGCCGTGCTCGACCTGCTCCGGGAAGTCGGGTACGACGCTCTGACCATGGACGCCGTCGCGTCCCGTACGCGGTCCAGCAAGGCGACGCTCTACCGCCAGTGGGGCGGCAAGGCCGAGCTGGTCGTCAAGGCCATCCGGCACAACAAGCCCGGTGAGATCGGCGACGTCGACACCGGCTCGCTCCGCGGCGACCTGCACGCCGTGATGGCCCGCGAGGACGACTGCACCATGGAACAGAACTCCGCGCTGATGCGCGGTGTCGCCATGGCGCTGCACCAGAACCCGGACCTGCGACAGGCGTTCCGCGACCAGCTGGTCGAGCCCGAGATGGCGGAGTTCCGGCGGGTGCTGCAACGCGCCGTCGACCGCGGCGAGATAAGACCGGACTGTCCGGCCCTGGACTTCCTCGTCCACATGATGGTGGGCGGCTTCGCCACCCGCACGCTGCTGGACGACCAGCCGCCGACCCGGGACTTCCTCGCCTCCTACATCGACGCCGTGATCCTCCCCGCACTCGGCGTCTCCACCACTGACACGTCCCGGTAGCCGAACCCCCGGCTGCGACCCCCTGCTGAGCCCCATCTGACGTCACCGCTCACGTCGTCGGGCCGATCACCCCTGCCCCGAAGTTCCCACGACCTGACCGGGAGTACGCCCCCGTGGCCACGTTCCTCTACAAACTCGGCCGGCTCGCCTTCCGCCGACGGCACTTCGTCGCCCTGATCTGGGTGGCCCTGCTGACGCTCGCCGGCGTCGGCGCGGCCAGCGCCCCGCCCGCCGGCACCACGTCCTTCTCCATCCCCGGAACCGAGGCCCAGAAGGCCTTCGACCTGCTGGAACAGCGCTTCCCCGGCCAGAGCGCCGACGGGGCGACGGCCCGCGTCGTCTTCAAGGCACCGTCCGGCGAGAAGATGACGGACGCCGGGAACAAGGCGACGGTCGAGAAGACCGTCGACGAACTGGCGGACGGCTCCGAGGTCGCCTCGGTCGCCGACCCGTACACCGGCAACGCCGTCAGCAAGGACGGCACCGTCGCCTACGCGTCGGTGCGCTACGACGTCTCCGGCATGGAGCTGGAGGAGTCGACCAAGCACGCCCTGGAGGACGCCGCCGAGCAGGCGCGGGAGTCCGGGCTGACCGTCGAGGTCGGCGGCGACGCGCTCCAGGCCGTACCGGAGACCGGCGCCACCGAGATCATCGGCATCGCGGTCGCCGCGGTCGTCCTGGTCATCACCTTCGGCTCGCTGGTCGCGGCCGGGCTGCCCCTGCTCACCGCCCTGATCGGCGTGGGCATCGGCGTCTCCTCGATCACCGCGCTGGCCGGCGCGCTGGAGCTGGGCTCGACCACCTCCATCCTGGCCATGATGATCGGCCTCGCGGTCGGCATCGACTACGCCCTGTTCATCGTCTCCCGCTACCGCGCCGAACTCGCCGAGGGGCGTGAGCGCGAGGACGCGGCGGGCCGGGCGGTCGGCACCGCGGGCTCCGCGGTCGTCTTCGCCGGCCTCACCGTCGTCATCGCCCTGGTGGGCCTGGCGGTCGTCAACATCCCGATGCTCACCAAGATGGGCGTCGCGGCGGCCGGCACCGTAGCCATCGCGGTCCTGATCGCCCTGACGATGATCCCCGCACTGCTCGGCTACGCCGGACGCCGCGTCAAGCCGGCCGGCGTGAAGGGCGGGCTCCTGGGCCGCGGCCGCGGCGCACGGAGGGGTGAACAGAAAGACGAGCGGAAGGACGAGGCCGAACCGGCCAAGGCCAACCTGGGCACCCGCTGGGCGAGCTTCGTCGTCCGCCGCCCCCTGGCCGTCCTCCTCCTCGGCGTGATCGGCCTCGGCGCCGCCGCGATCCCCGCCTCCGACCTGGAACTCGGCCTGCCCGACGACGGCTCCCAGCCGACGTCCACGACCCAGCGCCGCGCCTACGACCTGCTCTCCGAGGGCTTCGGACCTGGCTTCAACGGTCCCCTGATGGTCGTGGTCGACGCCAAGGGCAGCGCCGCCCCGAAGGACGCCTTCACCCAGGTATCCGACGAGATCGAGGGCCTCGACGGTGTCGTGGCGGTGACCCCGCCCGCCCCCAACAAGGGCGGCGACACGGCGACGATCAGCGTGATCCCGGACTCCAAGCCGTCCTCCGTGCAGACCGAGGACCTGGTGCACGCCATCCGCGACGCGGGCGGGGACATCGAGGCGGACACCGGCGCGCAGACCCTGGTCACCGGCTCGACGGCGATGAACATCGACGTCAGCGAGAAACTGAACGACGCGCTGCTGCCGTACCTGGTCCTCGTCGTCGGCCTGGCCTTCCTCCTGCTGATCGTGGTGTTCCGCTCGATCCTGGTCCCGCTGAAGGCGGCGCTCGGCTTCCTGCTCTCCGTCATGGCGGCGCTCGGCGCGGTCGTCGCGGTCTTCCAGTGGGGCTGGCTGTCCGGCCTGATGGGCGTCGAGGAGACCGGCCCGGTCATGTCGATGATGCCGATCTTCATGGTCGGCGTGGTCTTCGGCCTGGCCATGGACTACGAGGTCTTCCTGGTCACCCGCATGCGTGAGGCGTACGTCCACGGGGAGAAGCCCAGCCAGGCGGTCGTCACCGGCTTCAAGCACGGAGCCAGGGTCGTCACCGCCGCCGCGGTCATCATGATGGCGGTCTTCGCGGGCTTCATCGGCTCCAGCGAGTCGATGGTCAAGATGATCGGCTTCGGCCTGGCGGTCGCCGTCTTCTTCGACGCCTTCGTCGTCCGCATGGCCCTCGTCCCGGCGGTGCTCGCGCTGCTCGGCAAGAAGGCATGGTGGCTGCCGAAGTGGCTGGACCGCGCCCTGCCCAACGTGGACGTGGAGGGCGAGGGACTGCGCACGGCCGACGAGCGGGGCTCCGACCCCGACGAGGACCGGGAACTGGTGCGCACCTGATCCGCCACCTCTGACAGGAGGACATCGAAACCAGCCGGTGAGGGCTCCGTGGGGACGGGGCTGCCCTCACCGGCTTCCTCCGTACCGGGGCCCGCCCGGGCGCCGCGGAACCAGGTCGCCTGCCGGCTGCACGCACCGCTACCGTGCCGTCCATGACCACCACCGACGACGCCTCCGAAGACTCCGCCGCCCACCCCCGCTTCGCCGAGGCCCTGAACGGACTCGGCCTCGGCGATCTGGCCGCTCAGGCCCGGCGCTTCCCCGAGGCCGCGCGTACCGCCACCGAGGCCGCCGCCGCGATCGGGTGCGAGCTGAGCCAGATCTGCAAGTCCCTCATCTTCGCCGCCGACGGCGTGCCCGTCCTGGTCCTCATGGACGGCGCCTCCCGCGTCGACCTGGAGCGCGTCCGGGAGGAACTCGGCGCGGAGAAGGTCACCCGGGCCAGGGCCGACGCCGTACGGGAGACCACCGGATACGCGATCGGCGGCGTCCCGCCCTTCGGGCACCGCAACCCGACCCGCGTCCTCGCCGACCGTTCGCTCCTCGCCCACGAGGTCGTCTGGGCCGCCGCCGGAACCCCCTACGCCGTGTTCCCGATGGCGCCCAAGGACCTCGTCACCACCGCCGGCGCCACCCTCGTGGACGTGCGCGAGCGCTCCGCGTGACCCCTCTGGTCACCGGCGCCGTCCTGCTCGCCGCCGTCACGCACGCAAGCTGGAACGCGATCGCCCACCGGATCACGGACAAGCTCACCGGCTTCGCGCTGATATCCGGCGGCGGGATGCTCATCGGCCTCGCGCTGCTGCCGTTCACGGCGTTCCCGAGGGCCGCGGCCTGGCCGTACCTCCTGGTCTCCGCCGTTCTCCACATCGCCTACTACGCCCTGCTGATGCGGTCCTTCCGGCTGGGCGACTTCGGCCAGGCCTACCCGATCGCCCGCGGCAGCGCGCCCCTGCTGGTCACCGTGGGTGCCGCCGTCCTCGTTCACGAGGTGCCGGACCGCTGGGCGACCGCCGGGGTCCTGCTGGCCTGCGCCGGCCTGACCGGCGTCGCCCTGTGGGGGCTGCGCGGACGCCGGCCCGACTGGGCGGCGATCGGCGCGGCCCTCGCCACCGGCGTGAGCATCGCGGCGTACACGGTGGTCGACGGGCTCGGCGTCCGCGCCTCCGGGTCCTCCCTCGGGTACATCGCCTGGCTGATGGCGGTGCAGGGGACGGTCCTCCCGGCCTACTTCCTCTACCGACACCGCGCCGGTGCCTGGGCGCTGCTGCGGCCCCGGGCCGGACTGGGACTGCTCGGCGCGGTGCTCTCCGTCGGCGCCTACGCACTCGTCCTGTGGGCGCAGACACGCGCCGAACTCGCGCCGATCGCCGCCCTGCGCGAGTCCTCGATCCTGGTCGGCGCGGCGATCGGGGCCCTCTTCTTCAAGGAGCGGTTCGGGGCGCCCCGGATCGCGGCCGCGGGGCTCCTGGTCGTCGGGATCGGGCTGATGCTGCACACGGGATGAGCCGCACCGCACGCGTCACGCGCGATGAGCCGGAGCGGCCGGCATGGTGCGGGCGGCGGCCGTGAGGAGCACCCTGGAAGCAGGTCTTCCGGAGGTGATCCTCATGATGCACACCGCAGTGGGATGGCACGTCGAGATGGAGTTCATGGAGGACGACCAGCACACGCGGGCGGTCGCGATGGTGCGGCTCCCCGACGGCACCGAGGTCCGCGCGCACGGCCACGCCAGCCGGCACCGGATCGACTCCCAGCAGCCACGGGTCGGTGAGGAGGTCGCGGGGGCCCGCGCGTTGAACGAGCTGGCGATGCAGCTGCTCACCAAGGCGCACGACGAGATCGACGCGGCGTCGGGACGGACGTCACACCCCATTCACGTCTGAGGGGTGTCCACGTCCGTGCCGGTCCGCCGCAGCGACTCCCGTACCGCCCGCACCAGCGCCTGCGCCCGTGGGTCCGCCGTCACCGTCTTGCGGAAGCCGTTGGTGACGTAGCCGAAGGCGACACCGGCCTCCGGGTCGGCGAAGCCGAGGGCGCCGCCGCGGCCCGGGTGGCCGAAGGAGCCGGGGGACAGGAGCGGCGAGGCGCTGCCGTGCAGCATGTAGCCGAGGCCGAAGCGGGTGCCCACGACCAGCACCCGGTCCGGCCCGGCGGACTCCTCGGCCCGGGCCCGCTCCATGGTCGCCGGGTCGAACAGCCGCACCCGCCGGGTCACCCCGTCCACGTCGCCGATCAGCGCGGCGTAGAAGCGGGCCAGCCCGTCGGCGGTCGCGATGCCGTTGGTCGCCGGGAGGACGGCCGCGCGGTAGGCCGGGTCGTTCTGGTCCGGGAAGGGCGTGATCGCGGCGAAGGCACGGCGGGTGAGCGAGCCGGGGTCCGCGTAGGCCTCGGTGACGGCGCGCTTGGGGCGCAGCCGCGGGCCGCTCCCGGACGGCCCCGGCTCGGGGTCCTCCAGCCGCCCGACCCGCCCGGCCCGGCCCGCCGCCTCCTCCGCGGCGGGCAGCCCCATCCACAGGTCCAGGTTGAGTGGCCGGGCGATCTCGTCCGCGATCCACTCCCCGGCGCCCCGCCCGCCCGTCACCCGCCGGACCAGCTCGTCCAGCAGCCAGCCGTAGGTCAGCGCGTGGTAGCCGTGGTCGGTGCCCGGCTCCCAGACGGGCGCCTGGGCGGCGACGGCCCGTGGGCCGCGCAGCGGGTCGAGGGCGTCCTCGGGGGTGAGTGGGCGGTCCAGGACCGGCAGCCCGGCCCGGTGGTTCAGCACGTGCCGGACCAGCACGCGCTCCTTGCCGTGCGCCTTGAACTCGGGCCAGTACTCGCCCACCGGCGCGTCCAGGTCCAGCTCCCCGCGCTGGTGCAGCAGGAGCGGTACGGCGGCGGCGACGCCCTTGGTCGCCGAGCGCACGACCTGGGCGGTGCCCCGGCGCCAGGGTTCGGTGCCATCGACGTCACGGGTGCCGCCCCACAGGTCGACGACCTTGCGCCCGCCCCGGTAGACGGCGACCGCCGCGCCCCGGTCGCCGAGCGCCGCGAAGTTGCCCGCGAACGCGTCCCTCACCGGCTCGAAGCCCTCGGCCACTGTGCCGTGCACGTCCACGCCCACCTCTGTACGTCCCTTCCGGTCGCCCGCGCCAGTGGATGCAACCGCCACCGGCCGCCGGTGATTCCTCACCCGCCCGTCGACACCGACCGCGGGTCGAAGCCGAAGGGCAGTTCCAGCCGGTGGGCGCGCATCAGCGCCTCGTCGGAGAGCAGGCCCGCGGTCGGGCCGTCCGCCGCGATCACGCCGTCGCTGAGGATCAGGGCGCGGGGGCACAGCTCCAGCGCGTAGGGGAGGTCGTGGGTGACCATCAGGACCGTGACGTCCAGGGAGCGCAGGATGTCGGCGAGCTCGCGGCGGGAGGCCGGGTCGAGGTTGGAGGAGGGTTCGTCCAGGACCAGGATCTCCGGCTCCATGGCGAGCACCGTCGCCACCGCCACCCGGCGCCGCTGCCCGAAGGACAGGTGGTGCGGGGGCCGGTCCTTGAACTCCGCCATGCCGACCAGCGCCAGCGCCCGGTCCACGCACGCCTCCAGCTCCGGCCCCTTCACCCCGGCCGCCGCCGGTCCGAACGCCACGTCCTCGCGCACGGTGGGCATGAAGAGCTGGTCGTCGGGGTCCTGGAAGACGATGCCGACCCGGCGCCTGATCTGCGCCATGTTCGGCTTGTCCACGGGCAGCCCGGCGACGGTGACCGTGCCGGCACCGCCGGTCAGGATGCCGTTGAGATGCAGGACCAGGGTCGTCTTGCCCGCGCCGTTCGGCCCGAGCAGCGCGACCCGCTCGCCGCGGGCGACGGAGAAGTCGACGCCGAACAGGGCCTGGTGCCCGTCGGGGTATGCGTAGGCGAGGCCGGAGACGTCCAGGGAAGCGGTCACAGGGTCCATCCCAGCAGACAGACGACGAGCGCCGCACCCGGGAGGGCCAGCGCGTACGACCACTGCGCCCGGGACGCGGTCACCTCGTCGATGACCGGCATGGAACCGGCGTAGCCGCGGCTGAGCATGGCCAGGTGGACGCGCTCGCCGCGTTCGTAGGAGCGGATGAAGAGCGCGCCCGCCGACTTGGCGAGCACGCCCCAGTGTCGGACGCCGCTCGCCTCGAAGCCGCGCGATTCACGGGCGATCCGCATCCGCCGCATCTCGTCCGCGATCACGTCCCCGTACCGGATCATGAAGGTCGCGATCTGCACCAGCAGCGGGGGGAGCCGCAGCCGCTGGAGGCCGAGCAGCAGGGAGCGCAGCTCGGTGGTGGAGGCGAGCAGTACGGAGGCGGCGACGCCCAGGGTGCCCTTGGCCAGGACGTTCCAGGCGCCCCAGAGGCCGCTCACGCTCAGCGACATGCCGAGCACCTCGACCCGCTCGCCCTCCGCCACGAACGGCATCAGCACCGCGAACGCGACGAACGGCACCTCGATCAGCAGCCGCTTGAGCAGGAAGCCCGCCGGCACGCGGGCCGCGTACGCCACCGCGGCGAGCAGCAGCGCGTAGAGGCCGAAGGCCCACATCGCCTCGCGGGGCGTCGACACGACGACGATCACGAAGGCGAACGTGGCGGCGAGTTTGGTGTGCGGGGGCAGGCCGTGCACGGGGGAGTCCCCGGGCCGGTGGAGCCGATGGGCGTGGCCGGCACCCATGTCAGACGGTCGTGTCCGTGTTCGTCGGCGAGGTGTCGTCGCTGCGGCGCCTGCGCACGGCCCAGAACACCGCGCTGCCCGCGACGACCGTGACACCGACGCCGATCACGCCCGCGAGGCCGCCGGAGACACGGGCGTTCGCGACGTCCTCGACGCCGTAGTCGGCGAGCGGGGAGCCGGCGTTCGCGTGCTCCTCGGTCTTCTCGTCGATGCCCTTGTCGGCGGCGACCTTCTCCAGGCCGTCGGGGTTGGCGGACGCGTAGAAGCTGACGAAGCCGGCGAGGACCAGGGAGGTGATCAGCCCGGAGATCCACAGCCTGCGGTGCGAGCGGGCGGCGACGGGGGCCGGTGCGGGGGAGGGTCCGGTGCCGGGGGCGTCGGGGGCGTCGACCAGTTCGCCGTTCACGCGCAGCTTGAGCCGCTGCTGGAGCCCGCGCGCCCCGTACACCAGGTCGGGGCGTACGGCGATGACGGCGCCGACGGTCAGTGCGGTGATCGCGGCCTCGCCGAGGCCGATCAGCACGTGCACGCCGACCATCGCGGTGGCGACCTTGCCGATGGCGATGTCGGTGGTGCCGCCGATCCAGTACAGGAAGGTGAAGGCGAGGGCGGCGGCCGGCACCGAGACGAGGGCGGCGACGAAGGAGGCGACGGTGACCGAGCGGCGGGTGCGCGGCAGGACCTTCACCAGGCCCCGGAAGAGGGCGTAGGCGACGACCGTGGTGACGATCGCCATGTCCGTGATGTTCACGCCGAGCGCGGTGAGCCCGCCGTCGGCGAAGAGGATGCCCTGCATGAGCAGGACGACGGAGACACACAGCACGCCGGTGAAGGGGCCGACGAGGATGGCGGCCAGCGCGCCGCCGAGCAGATGCCCGCTGGTCCCGGCCGCGACCGGGAAGTTCAGCATCTGCACCGCGAAGATGAACGCCGCGACCAGCCCGGCCAGAGGAGCCGTCCGCTCTCCCCCACGCTCCGCGCGGGAGGCGCCCCCAAACTCACGGCGCGCGCCGCGCAGGCTGACCGCGATGGCGCCGGCGGCGACGACGCCGGTGACGGCGGAGGTCGGGGCGTTGATGAATCCGTCAGGTACATGCACGGTTCGATGATAGGGACCAGTTGCGAGTGATTCGCAAGAGCGAGGTAAAGGCTGATCTCACATGTGATATTCAGCCCAAAAGGCGTGAATTGGAAAATATGGGACATTGGAGTGGGGGTAGACACAGCTTTCGCACAGGTGGCAGAGCGTAAGGGGCATCCGATGTCCGTAGTCGAGCAGTACGCACGAGCCCACATCCTCACGGACGCGGACCTCCCCGGCCAGGACGACGGCGGAGCGATACCCGTCGTCCTGCGCTACGACCCCGACCGCGACCCGCGATCCGTGAGTGTCGCGCTGCCCGCGCGGGGCCTCGCCCCCGGCCCCCGGGAGTGGACCTTCCCCCGCGACCTGCTGGAACAGGGCCTGCGCGCGCCCACCGGGTCCGGCGAGGTGCGGGTGTGGCCGTGCGGCCGGGTGCAGGCCGTCGTCGAGTTCCACTCCCCGCAGGGCTGCTCGGTGGTCCAGTTCGAGACCAAGCCGCTCATCCGCTTCCTGCGCCGCACCTACACCGCCGCGGCACAGCCGGTGGCCCACTGAGCCACCGGCCGCGCGCCGGACCGCGCCGGCCGGTCAGCCGCCCGCCTTCAGCAGCTCCGCCACCAGCGGACCCGCGGTCTCGCCGCCGTGGCCGCCCTGCTGGACCACGCCCGCCGCGGCCACGTCGCCCCGGTACGCGGTGAACCAGCCGTTGGGCTGCTTCTGGCCGTCGACCTCCGCCGAGCCGGTCTTCGCGCCGACGTCACCGCTCACCCCGGCCATCGCCTCCGCCGCGGTGCCGTACGCCGCCGTGTAGGACATCAGCTCGCGCAACTGTGCCAGCGTCCCCGCCGACATGGTGCGGGAGGCGGTGGCGAGGGCCCGTCCGTCGACCGAGGGGGCGACCAGATAGGGCTGGTGGAAGCCGCCCGACTTCACGGTCGCCGACACCGACGCCATGTTCAGCGGGTTCATCCGCACCCCGCCCTGCCCGATCAGGGAGGCGCCCATCTGGGCGTCGCTCTGCACCGGGACCGAACCGTCGAAGGTGGACACACCGACGGACCAGTTGTTCATCGACAGGCCGAACACCTCCTTGGCCTGGCGGGTCAGGTCGTCGTCCTTCAGCTTCGGGGCCTGGCTGATGAAGGCGGTGTTGCAGGAGCGGGCGAAGCTCGCCTTGAACGTGCCGTCCTTGATCTCGAACTTGTCGTCGTTCTGGAACTTCCAGCCGCCGTAGCTGAAGTACTTCGGGCACGGGTGCTTCTCGTCCATCGACGCCAGGTTCTTCTCGATGAGCATCGAGGCCGTGACGACCTTCATCGTGGAGCCCGGGGCGAGGGAGCCCTGGAAGGCGGTGTTGAAGCCGTGGCCGCCGTTGGCGACCGCGAGGACCTCGCCGGTGGAGGCGCGCAGCGCGACCACCGACGCGCGCTCCTTGCCGTCCACCTGCTTCTCGGCGACCGCCTGGAGGGCGGGGTCCAGGGTGGTCTTCAGGGTGCCGGGGGTGCCCTTGCTCAGCTCCAGCAGGGTCTTGTCGGCGACCTTCGCCGCCTTCGACTCCTTGCCGCGGACCACGCGCAGTTCGATGCCGGGGGTGCCGCCGGCCTTGTCGCCGTACTTCTCGCGCAGACCGTCCAGGACGCTGCCGAGCGAGGGGTACTTCGCGGCGGTGATCTCGGCGCCGTCCCGGTCCAGCGCCTTCACCGGCGGGTCCCCGGCCTCGCCGGTGACCAGCTTGTCACCGTCCTTCAGCTCCGGGTGGACGACGGCGGCGTGCCAGTCGACGCGGGGTTCGCCGTCGCCGGCCCGGCGCACGACGGTCAGCGCGCTGTCGTACGCCAGTGGCGCGGTCGTCTTCCCGTGGGCGACCGTGCCCTTCACGGAGAACGGGACCTTCTCCCCGGCCGGGGTGCCCGCGGTGAGGGTGACGTCCTTGATCCGGGCGTCCTTGGCGTAGCCGGTGAGCAGGGCCTTCGCGGCCTCCGCGTCGTCGGTCGCGGCGGCGGCGCCGGCCGTGTCGCCCTTCTGCCACGCGGTCAGGAACCCCTGCGCCGTCGAGGTGATCTCGGCCGCCGTCAGGGGGCCCGACTTCACCTCGTCGGCCGCCGCGGACTTCGTCCTGGCGTCGTCCTCGGCGCCGGACTCGCCGCCGAACATCGCGTAGGCGCCGAACCCGGCACCGGCCACGACCACCGCGGCCACCCCACCGATCACGGCGGGTGCCGTCCTGCGCCGTTCGCCGGCGCCCCTTCTGCTGCTCACTGCGTCCCGTCCTCTTCGGCGCCCGGATCCCGGGCCGCTCGATGCCCTCGTTGCCTCATGCTTCCAACGACCCGACCACAGTAGGGGCATACACCGTGGCCGGTCCGGCTCAGCCCCCCGCTCGTAGCACGTCCGCGACAATCGGGCCGGCCGCGTCGCCGCCGTGGCCGCCCTCCTCGGTCATCGCCGCCGCCGCGACGTCGTTGCGGAAGCCGGTGAACCAACTGTTGGACGTGGTCTGCCCGTCGACCTCGGCCGACCCGGTCTTCGCGCCGATGTCGCCGCCGAGACCGGCCATCGCCGGCCGGCCGGTGCCCTGGGTGGCGGTGAGCCGCATCATCTGCTTGAGCTGGGCCGCGGTGCTCTGCGGCAGGCCCTTGGCGGTGGCGAACTCGCGGTCGTCCAGGTCGCGGGAGACCAGGTAGGGCTGGCGGAACTCGCCGGTGATGGCGGTGGCCGTCACCGAGGCCATGTTCAGCGGGTTCATCTGGACCACGCCCTGGCCGATGGCGTTGGCCGCGCGGTCCGGGCCGCCGGAGGCGGGGACCCTGCCGTCGAAGGAGACGATGCCGGTCTGCCAGTTGTCCCCGCCCAGCCCGAAGCGCTCCTGGGCCTCCTGGGTCAGCGAGGAGTCCGAGAGCGGGTCCTCGTCGACGAGCTTGATGAAGCCCGTGTTGCAGGACCGCATGAAGGTGTTGGCGAGCGTGGCTCCCTCGTTCGGCTCCATGCCGGTCAGGTTCTTGAAGGTCTGGCTCTGCCAGGTCGCCGTGCTGGGGCAGGGGGCGGGTTGGTTCATCGAGGTCACGCCGTTGTCGATGAGCATCGCGGCAGTGATGATCTTCATGGTGGAGCCGGGGGCGACGCGACCCTGGAACGCCGCGTTGAAGCCGTCCGCGCGGTTGTTGGCCACGGCCAGCACCTCGCCGGTGCTGGGCCTGACCGCGACCACGGACGACTCGCCGTACCGCTTCACGGCCTTCTCGGCCGCCGCCTGCACGCCCGCGTTGAGCGTCGTGCGCAGCTTGCCGGGCTCGCCCTTGCTGAGCGTCAGCAACGGGGAGTCGGGGGCGTCCTGGGCGGTGTGCCGGACCACCAGCTCGACGCCCGGGGTGCCGCCCGCCTCGGCGCCGTACCGCTCCCGGAGCGTGGCCAGGACCGGTCCGAGCGACGGGTACTTCTCCTTCGTCAGCACCTCGCCGCCCCGGCCGACGGCCTCGATCTGCGGGGTCGCCGACTCCTCGGTGACCAGCGTGTCCCCGTCCTTCAGCGAGGGGTGGACGACGGACGGCTGCCAGTCCACCAGCGCCCGCCCGCTGGTCTCACCGCGCACGACCTTCAGGGTGCTCTTGTACGTCAGCGGCTTGGTCGCGCCCTCGTACGACACCTTCGCCTTCACGGTGAACGGCACGGACGCGCCGGCCGCGGCGGAGGGCGTGATCTCGACGCCGGAGATGTGCGCCTCCTCTCCGTAGGCCGCCAGCAGCGTCGTGGCGACCGAGGCGTTGTTCGTGTGCGTCGCCGCCGTCGCCGCGTCGCCCTTCTCCCACGCCGCGAAGAACTTCCCGGCCGCCTCCTCGACCTCGTCCGCGCTCGGCGGCCCGCTCTTGACCGACGCCCCGGCGGCGCCGGACCCCCCGTCCCCGTCCAGCGCCGAGACAACGTTGTACGCGCCGTACCCGGCCCCGCCGACCATCACCGCGAACACGCCGCCTATGACGGCGACCTTCACCCCCCTGCCCATCGGCAGTCCCCTCCCCGTCTCCCCGTCCGGCCTTCCGCGCGCCGACTTGAACGCGTTCAGAAGCACTTGTGGGTCGCACTCTATGTGCAGGGCGTGACCGGCGGTACGAAAGTTTCCGGATGGTGGCCGAATGGAGATGAGGCGTGTTCAGATCCGTTCGTGCTCCCGGCCGTCCGGGCGCCCGGCGAACTCGCCGCACCCGTGCACGACTTGCCCGGGGCCGCGCGCGCGGACCGGTCGTCCGCAAGGAACGCCCGTACCCCGGCGCCCGGTCGGCCGAGGCCGGCGCATCCCCCGGAAGCGCATGCTGATCGGGCCCCGTGGGGGGTGGCTCACCCGCTCGGATGCCCTCGGTGAGCAACTGATCGCGAAGGTGTGCATGGTGAGTTCATGAACACAACACCTCAGCACAAGAAGGCAGTTTCCCTCCGAGCCCGCGCACTCGTGGTGAGTGCCGCCGTGGGCATCGCCTGCGCGGCGGGGGTGGCGACTGCCACGTCCGCCGTGGCCGCGACGCCCGCCACGCACGCCGCCACGACTGCCGCCTCGGGCCACGGCGGCGGCGGGGACGGGGACGAGTTCCAGTGCGGTAACGGCCTCCTCCCCATCCTCAACTTCTGCAACTGACGGACCACCACACCCACCCGCAGGGCGGTCGGGACCGGGGGCGGCGCCCCTCACCCCCGACCGCCCTGCCGAACGCCCGGCTAGACCCAGGTGTCCAGCCACATCCGCGACCGCCAGTCCTCCATCGGGAGGGCGGTGCCGGTGTACAGGGGCCAGAAGTAGATGAAGTTCCACGCGATCAGCAGGACCAGTACGCCCGCCCCGGTCGCGCCCGCCACGCGGCGGGCGTCGCCGCAGCCCGGGCGGCCGATGACCGCCCCCAGCAGCATCGCCACCGCCAGGCACAGGAAGGGCAGGAAGACGACGGCGTAGAAGAGGAAGATCGTCCGCTCCTGGTACAGGAACCAGGGCAGATAGCCGGCCGCGATGCCGCAGGCGATGGCGCCCGCCCGCCAGTCGCGGCGGAAGGCCCAGCGCCACAGGACGTACAGCAGCGCGAAGCAGCCCACCCACCACAGCAGCGGCGTGCCCAGCGCCAGGACCTCGCGGGCGCACTTCTCGCCGGCGTCGACCGGGCAGCCGTCCGCGCCGGGGGACGGCGACTCGTAGAAGTAGGAGACCGGGCGCCCCAGGACCAGCCAGCTCCACGGGTTCGACTGGTAGGTGTGCGGCGAGGTCAGGTTGGTGTGGAACTCCAGCACCTGGGTCTCGTAGTGCCACAGGCTGCGCCACCAGTCGGGCAGCAGCCAGGACCAGGAGCTGTTCGCGCCGTCGTTCGCCGCCCAGTCGCGGTAGTAGCCGCCGGAGCCGTCGGTGGGGGAGAGGATCCAGCCCAGCCAGGACAGCACGTACGTCGCGAGCGCCACCGGCACCGTGGACAGGAACGCCCAGCCCAGGTCGTGCCTCAGCACCGCCAGATGCGGCCGTTCGGCGCCCGCGACCCGGCGGGTGCCGACGTCCCACAGCACCGCCATCACGCAGAAGGCCGCCATGATGTAGAGGCCGTTCCACTTGGTGGCCGCGGCCAGACCCAGCATCAGCCCCGCCGCCAGCCGCCACGGCCGCCACCCGAATCGGAACGTCTCGGCGATGCCCGCGTCCGGCCGGACCAGGCCGTCCCCGTCCACCGGCAGTGCGGCGGCGAGCTTCCCGCGGGCCCGGTCGCGGTCGACGACCAGGCAGCCGAACGCCGCCAGCACGAAGAACATCAGCACGCTGTCGAGGAGCGCGGTGCGGCTCATCACGAAGTGCAGCCCGTCCACCGCCATCAGCGCGCCCGCCAGGCACCCGAGGAAGGTCGAGCGGAACAGCCGCCGTCCGATCCGGCACAGCAGCAGCACCGACACCGTGCCGAGCAGCGCCGTCATGAAACGCCAGCCGAACGGGTCGAAACCGAACAGCACCTCGCCCAGACCGATGATGTACTTGCCGACCGGCGGATGCACGACGTACGCCGCGTCCGCCGGGATCGGGACGTCGCCGCCCGAGTTCAGGATCAGGTCGTTGGCGTTCTTGTCCCAGTTGACCTCGAAGCCGCGGTGGATCAGCGCCCACGCGTCCTTGGCGTAGTACGTCTCGTCGAATATCACCGCCTTCGGACTGCCCAGGTTCCAGAACCGCAGCACGCCCGCGAAGAACGCCACCAGCAGCGGCCCGCCCCACGCCGACCAGCGCAGGATCCTCCCGGTGAGCGGCTTCGACAGGCCGAGGAACGCCCACAGGCGCGGACCCGGGCTGGTGTACGGCGGCACCAGCCGGTCGCCGACGTCGCCGGCCGCGGGCCCCGCCGGGTAGCCGAAGCGGCGCAGCCGCTGCTGCCAGGCGGGCCGCTCGTCGTGCGGTGCCTGGTCCTGCCGGGTGTCCGTGGAGGACGCGGTACTGGTCACCGCGCCATCGTAGGGAACCGTGCTGTGCACGTCCCGCGCATGGCCCCCACCCGCCCGATGCGTCCCGCGGAAGGAAGCCCGTCCGCCCCTGGGAGGATGGGGGCGTGACTGGAACCCTTGTACTGGCGGGCACCCCCATCGGCGACGTCCGGGACGCCCCGCCGCGGCTCGCCGAGGAACTGGCCGGCGCCGACGTGGTCGCCGCCGAGGACACCCGGCGGCTGCGCCGGCTCACCCAGGCGCTCGGCGTCACCCCGCGCGGGCGCGTCGTGTCGTACTTCGAGGGCAACGAGTCCGCCCGCACACCCGAGCTGGTCGAGGAACTGGCGGGCGGCGCGCGCGTGCTGCTGGTCACCGACGCCGGGATGCCGTCGGTGTCCGACCCCGGCTACCGGCTGGTCGCCGCCGCCGTCGAGCGGGACGTCCGGGTCACCGCCGTACCCGGCCCGTCCGCCGTGCTGACCGCGCTCGCACTGTCCGGGCTGCCGGTCGACCGGTTCTGCTTCGAGGGCTTCCTGCCCCGCAAGGCGGGCGAGCGGCTGACCCGGCTGCGCGAGGTCGCCGAAGAGCGCCGCACCCTCGTCTACTTCGAGGCGCCGCACCGCCTCGACGACACCCTCGCCGCGATGGCCGAGGCCTTCGGCGCCGACCGCAGGGCCGCCGTCTGCCGGGAGCTGACCAAGACCTACGAGGAGGTCAGGCGCGGCGGGCTGGGCGAGCTGGCCGCGTGGGCCGCCGAGGGAGTGCGCGGCGAGATCACCGTCGTCGTCGAGGGCGCCCCGGACCGCGGGCCCGAGGAGCTGGACGCCGCGGAACTGGTGCGCCTGGTGCGGGTGCGCGAGGAGGCGGGGGAGCGCCGCAAGGAGGCGATCGCGGCGGTGGCCGCCCAGGTGGGCGTGCCCAAGCGGGAGGTGTTCGACGCGGTGGTGGCGGCGAAGAACGCGGGGGCGTGATCCGGCCGCGCTTGACCCGTTCCTGACCTCGCGGGCCCTTCCGCCAAGGACACCCCAAATCGGCTCAAACACTCGGCACTGCCTGGTGCTTTCCGACTGGTGGAGGAGTCCACTGGAGGAAGGAACGGCGAACGAACCGAAGGAGCCGGGATGAGCATGAGTGAGAGCGCGGCACGGACCGGAATACCCTCCGGGGCCACCTCCGTCGTCCACGAGTCGTACTCCTTCGCCTGCATGCGCTGCGGGCACGGCTGGGAGCAGTCCTTCGAGATCGAGCACCGCAAGGACGCCGACGGCCACGAGTACGTGCGCTACGTCTCGGAGGGCCGCGTCGTGCCCTCCCCGCTGACCCGGCCGACCTGCGCCAACTGCGACAACCACGTCGTACGGATCATGCGGCCGGGTCGGGTCGCCTCGGTCCGCGGCACCGACCACGGCCCGCACCGGGTGCCGGCCGCCGGCCCCCTCGAGGTGCCGCCGGTGCCCGAGACGCCCGGTCCCGGAGCGGCGGGGCTCTCCGCCGAACGCCGGCACTGGCACCTGGGCGACCTGCTGCACGCTCTCCACCTCCACCGCCGGGCGAGCTGACGCCCCCGGGGAGCGGGCGGGGGTTTCGTAGGATCGGGGCATGCCTTCGAACGCCTCGGGACGCTCCGACAAGAACGACGCGCCCCCGCTCCCCGAGCCCCTCCGGGTGCCGGTCGCCGACTCGCACACCCACCTCGACATGCAGTCCGGCACGGTGGCGGAGGCGCTCGCCAAGGCCGCGTCGGCCGGTGTCACGACGGTCGTGCAGGTCGGCTGCGACCTGGCCGGCTCCCGCTGGGCGGCCGAGACCGCGGCGGCGCACGACGCCGTGCACGCCACCGTCGCCCTGCACCCCAACGAGGCACCGCGCATCGTCCACGGCGACCCCGACGGCTGGTCGCGGCAGGGGGCGCGGCGGCCGGGAGGGGACGCGGCGCTCGACGACGCGCTCGCGGAGATCGACCGGCTGGCCGCGCTGGAGCAGGTCAAGGGCGTCGGCGAGACCGGCCTCGACTACTTCCGCACCGGGCCCGAGGGCAAGGAGGCGCAGGAGCGGTCCTTCCGCGCCCACATCGAGATCGCCAAGCGGCACGGCAAGGCCCTGGTCATCCACGACCGGGACGCCCACGCCGACGTCCTGCGCGTCCTCAAGGAGGAGGGCGCCCCCGAGCGCACCGTCTTCCACTGCTACTCCGGCGACGCCGAGATGGCCGGGATCTGCGCCCGCGCCGGGTACTACATGTCCTTCGCCGGCAACGTCACCTTCAAGAACGCCCAGAGCCTGCGCGACGCCCTCGCGGTCGCCCCCCTGGAACTGGTCCTGGTGGAGACCGACGCGCCGTTCCTGACCCCGGTGCCCTACCGGGGCCGCCCCAACGCCCCCTACCTGGTGCCGGTCACGGTGCGGGCGATGGCCGCGGTGCGGGGCGTCGACGAGGACACCCTGGCGACCGCCCTGGCCGCGAACACGGCCCGCGCCTTCGGCTACTGACCGGCGGCAGGTCGAACCACGCTGCGTAGTCGCGTCGCTTTGGAGAGCGACGAACGCTCCGCTAGGTTCTGGGGGCCCGATCCGGACCCCTGGAGCGTGTCGGCGTGAGCAGAACGCAGTTCGAGACCACCGAGGTCGCCGAGGGACACGAGTACCTCGCACCGTACGACGTGCACAGCGCGCCGACCCTGCCGTACGGCGCCGTCCTCCCGTCCGCCCGCACGCCGGGCGACGGGCGGGCCGAGCGGCGGCGCCGGGCGCGGGAGGCCGGACGCGCGGACGGCTCCCTGCGCCGCCTGCTGCCCCGCGCGCTGGTCGTGGCCTTCCTCGCGGGCGGCACCACCGCCTTCGTGGCCAAGGACAAGGCGGTCGAGCTGACCGTCGACGGGACGCCCCGCACGCTGCACACCTTCGCCGACGACGTGACCGAGCTGCTCGCGCAGGAGGGCGTCGAGGTCGGCGCCCACGACGTGATCGTGCCGGCCCCCGGCACCCCGCTGACCAGCGGCGAGGACATCGCCGTCCGCCACGGGCGGCCCGTCCTGCTCACCCTCGACGGCCACCGCCGCCAGGTGTGGACGACCGCGGAGACGGTGCACGGCGCGCTGCGGCAGCTCGGCGTCCGGACGGAGGGCGCCCACCTGTCCACCGAGGGCTCCCGGCGCATCGGCCGCGAGGGCCTCGCCCTGACGGTGCGGACCGAGCGGGTGGTGACCGTCATGGCGGACGGCCGGGCCCGCACCGTCCGCACCAACGCCGCGACCGTGCGGGAGGCGGTCGAGGCGGCCGGGGTGACCCTGCGCGGCGAGGACACCACCTCCGTCCCCGCGACCGGCTTCCCCCGCGACGGCCAGACCGTCACCGTGCTGCGGATCACCGGCTCGCAGGAGGTCCGCGAGGACCCGGTCCCCTTCGACGTCCGACGGGCGGAGGACTCCTCGCTGTACCGGGGCACGGAGGTCGTCCAGCAGGCCGGCCAGCCCGGACTGCGCCGCACCACCTACGCCCTGCGCACCGTCAACGGCGTCCGGCAGAAGCCGCGCCGGCTCGGTACCGAGCTGGTGCGCGAACCCCGCGCGCAGATCATCCTGGTCGGCACCCGCCCCCGCCCCACGTCCGTGCGGGGCGCCGACCACCTCAACTGGCAAGGGCTCGCCGCCTGCGAGTCGGGCGGCCGTCCGGACGCCGTCGACCCCTCGGGCACCTACGGGGGCCTCTACCAGTTCGACACCCACACCTGGCAGAGCGTCGGCGGCGAGGGCCGCCCGCAGGACGCGACCGCCGCTGAGCAGACGTACCGGGCGAAGCAGCTGTACGTCCGCGCGGGCGCCGGTTCCTGGCCGCACTGCGGGGCCCGGCTGCGGGGCTGACGGGCCCGCCCCCGGCCCCGCCGCACGACCCCGGCAAAGCCGCCGCCGCCCCCGGATACCCTTGCGGGGTGAGCAGCCCCACCCCCGACGCCCTTCTGGGCCCCGCCGACATCCGCGAACTCGCGGCCGCCCTCGGCGTGCGCCCCACCAAGCAGCGCGGCCAGAACTTCGTCATCGACGCCAACACCGTCCGCCGTATCGTCCGCACCGCCGAGGTCCGCCCCGACGACGTGGTGGTCGAGGTGGGACCGGGTCTCGGCTCGCTCACCCTGGCCCTGCTGGAGGCCGCCGACCGGGTCACCGCCGTCGAGATCGACGACGTACTCGCCGGCGCCCTGCCCGCCACCGTCGCCGCCCGCATGCCGGAGCGCGCCGACCGGTTCGCGCTCGTCCACTCCGACGCCATGCACGTGACCGAGCTGCCGGGCCCCGCCCCGACCGCGCTGGTCGCCAACCTGCCGTACAACGTGGCCGTGCCCGTCCTCCTCCACATGCTCGACACCTTCCCGACCATCGAGCGCACCCTCGTCATGGTCCAGGCCGAGGTCGCCGACCGCCTCGCCGCCGGGCCCGGCAACAAGGTGTACGGAGTGCCGTCCGTGAAGGCCAACTGGTACGCCGAGGTCCGCCGGGCCGGCGCCATCGGCCGCAGCGTCTTCTGGCCCGCACCGAACGTGGACAGCGGGCTGGTCTCACTCGTCCGGCGGACCGAGCCGCTGAAGACCACCGCCTCCAAGCGCGAGGTCTTCGCCGTGGTCGACGCCGCCTTCGCCCAGCGCCGCAAGACGCTGCGGGCCGCCCTCGCCGGATGGGCGGGGTCCGCCGCGGCCGCCGAGGCCGCGCTCGTCGCCGCGGGCGTGTCGCCGCAGGCGCGCGGAGAGGCGCTGACCGTGGAAGAGTTCGCGCGTATCGCCGAACACAAGGAGTGACGAGCAAGTGAGCGTGACGGTCCGCGTCCCCGCCAAGGTCAACGTCCAGCTCGCGGTCGGCGCCGCCCGCCCCGACGGCTTCCACGACCTCGCCAACGTCTTCCTCGCCGTCTCCCTCTACGACGAGGTCACCGCGGTCCCGGACGCCGGCGGGCTCCGCGTCACCTGCGAGGGCCCCGACGCCGGCGAGGTGCCCCTGGACCGCACCAACCTGGCCGCCCGCGCCGCGCTGGCCCTCGCCGAGCGGTACGGCCGCGCACCCGACGTGCACCTGCACATCGCCAAGGACATCCCCGTCGCCGGCGGCATGGCGGGCGGCAGCGCGGACGGCGCGGCCGCCCTGCTCGCCTGCGACGCCCTGTGGGGCACCGGCGCCTCCCGCGACGAACTGCTCGCCATCTGCGCCGAGCTGGGCAGCGACGTGCCGTTCAGCCTGGTCGGCGGGGCGGCGCTGGGCACCGGGCGGGGCGAGAAGCTGACCGGGCTGGAGGTCGGCGGCGAGTTCCACTGGGTGTTCGCGCTGGCCGGGCGGGGACTGTCGACGCCGGCCGTGTTCCGCGAGTTCGACCGGCTGGCGGAGGGCGACATCCCGGCACCGGTCGCCGACCAGGCGGTCCTGGACGCCCTCGCGAAGGGCGACTCCACGGCGCTCGCCGTGGCCGTCTCGAACGACCTTCAGCCGGCCGCGCTCTCCCTCTTCCCCGAGTTGTCCGACACCCTCGCCGCGGGACGGGCAGCGGGCGCTCTGGCGGCAATGGTCTCGGGCTCGGGCCCGACCACAGCCTTCCTCGCCCCGGACGCCGGCTCCGCGTCCGACATCGCCGGCGTGCTGCGGGCGTCGGGCACCTGCCGTGACGTGCGTACGGCGGTGGGGGCGGTGGCGGGGGCGACGGTGGTGTGAGCGACCCGGCTCAGAGTTCGTCGATGGCGGTCAGGTCGATGTCGATGACATAAGGCTTCTCGACCTTGATCCGGTCCCGGTGGATGCCCATGTGTACATACGCGTCGGTCATCGGGTCGAGTTCGTAGACGTGGACGACCGGCCTGCCGTTGGTACCACCTTGCTCGACTCGCCAGAAGTTCGGGATGCCCGCAGCGGCGTACTTCTGCGGCTTGGTCGTTCGGTCGCGGGACTCGGAGTCCGGCGAGACGACCTCGACGGCGAGGAGGACGTCCTCGGCCCGATAGCTCGTCTGCGTCGGCCCGGTGACTGCCTCGGCACGGATGACGCTGACGTCGGGCTCCGGGCCATTGCGCTGATCGAGGATGGTGGTCATCTCCCGGCTGACCTTGAACTCGGCGGGCAAGCCGGCACGCAGTCCCCAGACCAGCAGGTCGATCACGTTCGCGTGGAAACGGCGCTGCGGACTCACGAAAACAAGGCTCCCGTCGATCAACTGGGTGTGCGGCGGGAGATCCGGCAGGGTGAACAGGTCGTCCACGGTGTAGCCGTCCACGGGGGGCACCGGCCACTGCTGGCGGCGGTGCTCTACTGACTCGGCGGTCATGGTTCCTCCCATGGACGGGATCCTGCTGCCTGCCTTCTACGGTAGCCGGGCAGTCCGACAGAGGTCACCACAAAGAGTGACCACCCCCGCCCGCGTCACCCCACCCCCCGGAGGGCCTACGCTGGAAGGCTGATCGATCCCCCAGGCAGGAGAGAAATGGCCGTCAATCTGGTCAATGTCGAGAACGTCAGCAAGGTGTACGGCACCCGTGCACTGCTCGACGGCGTGTCCCTCGGCGTCTCCGAAGGGGACCGCATCGGCGTCGTCGGCCGCAACGGCGACGGCAAGACGACCATGATCCGGATGCTGGCCAGGCTGGAGGAGCCCGACACCGGCCGCGTCACCCACTCCGGCGGGCTGCGGCTCGGCGTGCTCACCCAGCACGACTCCCTGGACCCCGAGGCCACCGTCCGGCACGAGGTCATCGGCGACCTGGCCGACCACGAGTGGGCCGGCAACGCCAAGATCAGGGACGTGCTGACCGGGCTGTTCGGCGGGCTGGACATGCCGGGCTTCCCGCAGGGGCTGGACACGGTCATCGGGCCGCTCTCCGGTGGCGAGCGGCGCCGGATCGCGCTCGCCAAGCTGCTCATCGAGGAGCAGGACCTCGTCGTCCTCGACGAGCCCACCAACCACCTCGACGTCGAGGGCATCGCCTGGCTCGCCCGGCACCTGCGCGAGCGCCGGTCCGCGCTCGTCTGCGTGACGCACGACCGGTGGTTCCTCGACCAGGTCTGCACCCGCATGTGGGACGTGCAGCGCGGCGACGTCTTCGAGTACGAGGGCGGCTACTCCGACTACGTCTTCGCCCGCGCCGAGCGCGAGCGCATCGCCGCCACCGAGGAGACCAAGCGGCAGAACCTGGTCCGCAAGGAGCTGGCCTGGCTCCGGCGCGGGGCGCCCGCCCGTACCTCCAAGCCGCGCTTCCGCGTCGAGGCCGCCAACGAGCTGATCGCCGACGTGCCGCCGCCCCGGGACAGCAGCGAGCTGATGAAGTTCGCCTCGTCCCGGCTCGGCAAGACCGTGTTCGACCTGGAGGACGTGACCGTCCAGGCCGGCCCCAAGGTGCTGCTCAAGCACGTCACCTGGCAGCTCGGCCCCGGCGACCGCATCGGCCTGGTCGGCGTCAACGGCGCCGGCAAGACCTCCCTGCTGCGCACCCTCAGGGACGCCGCCCGCAGCGACGGCGAGGAGCAGCCGGTGAGCGGACGGGTCCGCGTCGGCCGGACGGTCAAGCTGGCCTACCTCTCCCAGGAGGTCGCCGAACTCGACCCCACCTGGCGGGTGCTGGAGGCCGTGCAGCGCGTCCGCGAGCGCGTCGACCTCGGCAAGGGCCGCGAGATGACCGCCGGACAGCTGTGCGAGACCTTCGGCTTCGGCAAGGAGAAGCAGTGGACGCCGGTCGGCGACCTCTCCGGCGGTGAGCGGCGGCGGCTCCAGCTGCTCCGGCTCCTCATGGACGAGCCCAACGTCCTCTTCCTCGACGAGCCCACCAACGACCTCGACATCGAGACCCTGACCCAGCTGGAGGACGTGCTCGACGGCTGGCCCGGCTCGATGATCGTCATCTCCCACGACCGGTTCTTCGTCGAGCGGACCACCGACCGGGTCTTCGCCCTGCTCGGCGACGGCGCGCTCCGGATGCTGCCGCGCGGCATCGACGAGTACCTGGAGCGGCGCCGGCGCATGGAGGAGGCGGCCGCGGCGGCCGTGCCCGCCCCGGTGCGGAAGCCGGCCGCCGACGTGCCCGAGAAGAGCGCCGCCGACGCGCGCGCCGCCAAGAAGGAACTCCAGAAGATCGAGCGGCAGCTCGACAAGGTCTCCGAGAAGGAGACCAAGCTGCACGCCCGGATCGCCGAGAACGCCACGGACTTCGCGAAGGTGGCCGAACTCGACGCCGAGCTGCGCGGGCTGGCCGGGCAGCGCGAGGACCTGGAGACGCGCTGGCTGGAACTGGCCGAGGACGCCTAGCCCTTGGCCCCCGGAGCCCTGCGCGTAGGGGGCGCGGGTGGCGTGAAGAGGGCGTGAAGGTGCGTAACAGTGGCATCACGGGCCGGTTCTCCCTTGGGAACAGGGGTGGACGCGGCCCGGTGGGCTGTCGGCCGCGGGTGATAGAAAGGCCGTCCGAGGAGTGTCTCGGAGGACTGTCCGCGACAGTCCGGACGATCGCCTGAGACGACCGCGGGGGCAGCGCGTACCCCGGGTCGTGGCTAAAAATCAGTGAGTCATAAGGGGGAACGCGCTGATGAGCCAGCCGCCCAACCAGCCGCCGCAGTCGGGTGGCTTCGGAGCACCGCAGGACCCACCGCCGGGAGGCTTCGGGGCACCGACCCCGCCGCCGCAGGGCCCGCCCCAGACGCCGCCGCCCCCGCAGGGCCCGCCGTCCGGCCCGCCGCCCCAGCCGGGGTACGGCTACCCGCAGCAGCAGCCCGGCCAGCCGGGACCGTACGGGCAGCCCGGACCGTACAACTCCGGCCCCTACGCCCAGCCCCAGCAGCCCGGACCGTACGGCCAGCAGCCCGGCTACGGCTACCCGCAGCCGCAGTACCCGGGCGGCCCCGGCACCCCGCCGCCCGGCGGCCCCGGCTCCCGCAACCCCTTCAAGGGCAAGCCCGCCCTCGTCGTCGGCGCCGCGGTCGCGGCCCTGCTGGTCATCGGCGGCAGCGTGTGGGCGGTGACCGCCAACAGCGGCGACGACAAGGACAAGAAGCCGGTGGCCGGCAAGAGCGACGACCCGAAGCCCTCCGGCTCCGGCGGCGGCGCCCCGGTCAACCCCGGCGACGGCAGCGGTGACGGCGGCGAGGACCCCGACAACCTCAACGAGGGCCGCCAGGCCGGCGAGTCCAAGGTGCTCTGGTACAAGGAGGCGCCCGACGCCCCCGGTTCCGGCGCCGACGCCAACGGCATGTGGATCACCGACAAGACCGCGGTGAAGGCGGCGTACAAGCAGGTCTTCGCCTACAACGTCGGCGACGGCAAGCCCACCTGGGACCCGATCGCCTTCCCGGAGAAGATCTGCGCGGTCACCCCGGAGAAGACGGCCGACGACAAGATCATCGTCGCCTACATGAGCGGCTCCAGCGACCGCGCCAAGTGCAACAAGCTCCAGGAGATCGACCTCGCCACCGGCGCGAAGGGCTGGACGGAGGAGGTCGCCGACGGCGAGCTGTTCGACTCCACGCTCTCCGTCGAACTCTCCGTCAGCGGCACCACGCTGATGGTCGGCCGCTCCCAGTCCGGCACCGCCTACGACGTCACCAGCGGCAAGAAGCTGTACGACAAGAAGCGGTACGGCGACGCCTGCTTCCCCGCCGGGTTCGCCGGCAGCGCGAAGAAGCTCGTCCAGGTCGCCTCCTGCGGCGCCGGCGGCAACAACGAGCACGACGAGGTCCAGGGACTCGACCCGAAGACCGGCAAGGTCCTGTGGACCTACAAGTACGACAAGGGCTGGCGGGTCGCCCGCGCCTACTCCGTCGACCCGCTGGTCGTCTACGCCACCAACGAGGACAAGAAGGTCTGGAACATCTCCACCTTCACCTCCGGCGGCAAGGTCGTCGAACAGGTCGGCGTCGACGAGGACTTCGCCCCCGAGTGCGGCTGGGCCATCCTCGAGCGCGACCTCCAGGGCTGCTCCGGCGTCGCGGTCGCCGACAACACCCTCTACCTGCCCACCGAGGCGACCAGCGGCGCCAACGAGATCGTCGCGATCAACCTCGCCACCGGCAAGGAGAAGTGGCGGACGAAGTCCCCCGCGGACGAGTCGATGATGCCGCTGAAGGTCGAGGGCGACCAGCTCGTCGCGTACGTCCAGCCGTCCTACGACGCGGGCGGCCAGGTCGTCGCCATCCCGACCGGCGGCAGCGCCCACGCGCCGGCCAAGCTGCTGCAGAACCCGCAGGGCGTCGCGGACATCGAGAACAGCTTCTACTCCAAGGACATCGACTGGGTCGACGGGCGGTTCTACATCTCCACCACCCGCCTGACCGGAAACGACGAGTCGAAGGAGAAGTTGATGCTCGCCTACGGCAAGTGACCTTCTTCGCCGCTCTCTCCGACTCTTTCCCCGTCGTCCCCGCTTCCCCGAGGTAGTCACGCCATGAGCCAGCCGCCGCCCCCGCCGCCGCCCAACCAGCCGCCCACGCCGCCTTCGGGAGGCCCGCCCAACTTCGGGAAGGCTCCCGAGCCGGGGTACGGCTACCCGCAGACGCCGCCGCAGACCCCGCCGCAGGCGCCCGCGGCTCCGCCCACTCCGCCGGCGGGACCGCCGCCGCAGCAGCCGGGGTACGGGTATCCGCAGACTCCGCCGCAGCCCCAGCCGGGGTACGGCTACCCCGGTCAGCAGCCCGGGCAGCCGGGGCCGTACGGGCAGCCGACGCCGGTGTACGGGCAGCCGGGTCAGCCCGGGCAGCCGCAGTACGGCTATCCGCAGGCGACCGTGCCGATGCAGCCCCAGCCCGGCGGGCCGGGCGGCGGCCGGAAGATCAACGCGCAGCTGGCGATCATCGTGTCGGCCGTCGTCGCGATCGCGCTGATCATCGGCGGCGGGGTCTGGTACGCCAAGTCCTCCGACGACGGCGGCAAGGACGACACCGCCAGTTCCAGCGGGGGCACCGGTGGCAAGGGCGGCACCGACGAGAAGGGCGGCGAGGGCGGCGAGTCCTCCGCCGGCACGGAGAAGGTCCCCTCCGACCCCGCCGCCAAGGTGCTCTTCCAGGTCCCGGCGCCCGCGGTGAGCAAGGACGACAGCAGCGTCGTCGTCTCCGGGTCCTGGCTCACCGACAAGGTGTACGCCAAGAGCGGCATCGCCGAGGTCGTCGGGTACGACCCCGACAAGGGCAGCAAGCAGTGGTCGATCAAGCTCGCCGGTCCCGTCTGCGCGGCCAGCCAGCACGTCACCGACGACAACAAGACGGTCGTCATCCACCAGCCCGCCATGCCGACCAAGGCCGAGCCCTCGCACGGCTGCACCCAGGTCGCCGTCCTCGACCTGGACGCCGGGAAGAAGCTGTGGACGAAGACCGCCGGTGACCAGCCGATCAACTTCAGCAACGTCACGATCAGCGGCGACACCGTCGCGGCCGGCAGCACCGAGGGCGGCGTCGGCTTCGACATCGCCAAGGGCGAGGTCCTCTGGTCCCCGAAGGCGACCGACTCCTGCTACGACGCCGGGTACGGCGGCGGCGACAAGCTGGTCGCGGTGCGCAAGTGCGGCTCGTACGACGCCCGGCAGCTGAACATCCAGAGCATCGACCCGAAGAGCGGGAAGGTGATCTCCGAGTACAAGATGGCCAAGGGCATCGAGTACGCGGGCGTCGTGTCCACGGACCCGCTGGTCGTGGCCGCCGACGTCGGTGACTCCGCCGGCGACGGCAGCGGCATCTCGGACTTCTTCTCGATCGACAACAAGACCGGCAAGCTGCTCACCCGCATCTCGGTCCCCGGCGAGCAGTTCGCGGCCCGCTGCGACACGATCACCAAGATCGAGAACTGCACGGGGCTCGCGGTCGGTGCGAACCGGCTCTACATCCCGACCGAGGAGCACGAGGGCAGCGGAGAGTCCTACAGCCGGACCAACGAGGTCGTCGCCTTCGACCTGGCCACGGGGAAGCAGACGGGGCAGCGGGCGGACGCCGGCGAGGACTACACGATCACTCCGCTGCGCATGGACGGCGGCAACGTGATCGCCTACAAGCGGCCGCCGTACGACAAGGGCGGTCAGATCGTCAGCATCGACGGCGGGTCGTTCAAGCAGACCACGCTGCTGGAGAACCCGGCCACCGACGCGGTGCGGGACGTGGAGTCCAGCATGTCGCCGGACTACTCCGAGATCCTCTACTCGCAGGGGCACCTGTACATGTCGCAGGTGTTCGCAAGTGAGCCGACCAGCGCGGACGAGAAGGAGTACCTGGCGATCGGGTTCGGCACGAGCGGCTGAGTCCGCGGTGCCTCTCGGTGCCCTTGAGTGCCCTTGACTGCCCTTCGGCCCCGTTCCCGCTTCCTGCGGGGGCGGGGCCGTCTTGTGGGTGCGGGGCGCTGCGCGGGGGCGTATTGGGGTGGGATTCGGTGATCGGGGGGCGATTCTCGCCGGTAGCGGCAGCGCGGGATCCGGCTAGCGTGTAGCTTCCGGGGGCATGCCGGGGGTCTGGGTGACTGGGGGGTTGCTCCATGGGAGTACGGCTCATGGTGGTCGACGATCACCGATTGCTCGCCGAGGCGCTGGCCTCTGCGCTGAAGCTGCGCGGGCACCGTGTGCTGGCCGCGACGGCGCCGGCCGCGGGGGCGGCCGAGCTGGTGATCAGCCGGGCGCCGGAGGTGTGCCTGCTCGGGACGGCGACGCCGGCCGAGGCGGGGATGTTCGATCCGGTGGTGCGGATCAAGCGGGAGCGTCCGCAGGTGGCGGTGCTGGTGCTGGGACCGGTGCCGAGCCCTCGCGGGATCGCGGCGGCGTTCGCGTCGGGGGCGTCGGGGTACGTCCGGCACGACGAGCGCATAGAGGGCGTGGAACGGGCGATCATGAAGGCGCGGGCCGGGGAGGCGGCGGTGGCGCCGGCGCTGTTGCAGGGGGCGTTCGGGGAACTGCTGAATCCGGCGGCGCAGCCCGACGACGAGGGGGCGCGGCTGCTGCAGATGCTCACGCCGAGGGAGGTGGAGGTCCTGGTCCGGGTCGCCGACGGCGAGGACACCCGGCTGATCGCGGCGGGGATGGGGATAGCACCGTCGACGGCGCGTACGCATGTGCAGCGGGTGCTGATGAAGCTGGGGGTGGGCTCACGGCTGGAGGCGGCGGCTCTGGCGGCCCGGACGGGGTTGCTGGACCGGGCGAGCACCTCCGGCGGCTGAGCGGGGTGCCTGCGGCGGCCTGCGCGGGTTGAGTGAGGGTGCGCGCGGCGCGGTGCGTGGGCCTGTGGGCCGGGGGCGCGCTCGGGGGTGTCCGTCCTCGGAACGGCGCGGAACCGGTCGGCCACAAAAGTGCCCTGCGGTGACGCGCCGACCGCTGCGGGCGGACACCCCCCGACACGGCCCCTTCCCGACGTACGCGGCTCTCCGGCCGCCTCAGCCGTGGGTGGTTGCGCGGGTCACCCTGTCCTCGTGCGGGCCGTAGGCGAGGTCGAACGTGATCAGGACGCCGGTTCGGCGGTCCTTGCCCTGCTCCGTGTCGCGGCGGGCGCGGGCGGCCCCGACGAGCGCGGGGAGGGCTCCGGCGGAGAGGACGGCGAGGGCGAGGACGGCCTGGACGGCCCAGTTGGATGTGTCCATGACATTCTCCTGACGTGGAGGGCGTACGGAAAAGCTACGAGCTTGCGTATGGCCAGGTCCACGCGCCGCTGGGCAGTGAAATCGATGCCGCCATCGGCTGTGCCGATAGCTCGGCACATGAGGGATGTCACATAACGCTGGGTGGTGATTGCTGGCCGCGTGTAGCTTTGCCCCCTTTGGGGTGCTGCGCCGAGGCCCATGACGGAGGCATGATCTCCTCGTCGAAACGTATAGACCACAAGGGGGTTCGGTGGAGACTCGCCACTTGGTGACGTTCCAGAAGGTCGCGACACTGCTGAGTTTCACTCGCGCGGCGAAGGAACTCAGTTATGCGCAGTCGAGTGTGACCACGCAGATCCGCGCGTTGGAGACCTCGTTGGGGGTGGAGCTCTTCGACCGATTAGGCGGGCGTATCCGGCTGACGCCCGCCGGTGAGAAGCTGCTGGAGTACGCCGGTCAGATCCTCGCCCTGACCGAGGCCGCGCGTGCGGACGTGGCAGGCGAGGACGGACCGTCGGGCACCTTGGTGGTCGGCACGATGGAGAGCATCACCTCGTACCGGATGCCGCCGCTGCTGGAGTTCCTCCACCACCGTTACCCCAAGGTGCAGTTGTCGCTCCGGCCGAGTCTGTGTGCGGAGACCTGCCACGCGCTGCGCCAGGGAAGCTTCGACATCGGCTTCCTCATGGAGCGGGAGACCCGGCACCACGGCCTGGAGACCGTGGTGCTGGCCGAGGAGCCGCTGGCGCTGGTCAGCGCACCCGGACATCCGCTCGCACAGCTGCCGGAGGTGTCGCTCGACCACCTTCGGGCGACCCCGATCCTCGCGACCGAGGCGGGCTGCGCCTACCGCGACCTGTTCGAGGAGGTGCTGTGGGGCGCGGAGACCACGCCGTTCCTCGAGTTCGGCACCGTAGAAGCGATCAAGAGAGGCGTGGTGTCCGGGCTCGGTGCCGCGCTGCTTCCCGCGATGACCGTGGCCCAGGAGCTGGAGAAGGGGGAGATGACAACGCTGTCTTGGGAGATTCCGTTCTCCGTGCACACGCAGTTGGCGTGGCGCAGCGGCAGGCGGCTGTCGCGGGAGCTGAAGCTGTTCATCGACCAGGCGGTGCGGCTGATGCGTGAGGACGAGCAGATGGCCGCGTCGGGCTGACCCGCCCGGCCGTGAGCCCGGGGGTGAAGACGGAGATCCGGCCGGTCACGTCGTCGGGTGCCCGGCGCCTGGGCCGGTGAGGCTCTGCCGGGGTGCCGATGTACAGCCAGCCCAGGAGGCGTTCGGCCGGCCGGAGCCGGAGCAGGCGATGGACCTGGGCGGATTCGGTGAACTTGCCGGTGCGCCAGATGCTCCCGAAGCCCCGGGCGTGCAGCAGCAGGCCCAGGGAGCCCGCCATGGCGCCGGCGGCGGCCAGCTGCTCCCATTCGGGCACGCGGTGATCGGGCACCGGTGTGAACACCAGCGTGGCGAGCAGCGGCGCCCGGTGGGTCTTCGCCGCCGTGCGGTCCGGCCGGAAGTCCGGTGGGGGACAGGCTTCGGCGAAGCACCGGCCGAGGGCGGCGCGGCCTTCACCCCGGACCAGGATCCACCGCCAGGGGCGGAGCCGGCCGTGGTCGGGGGCGGTGGCGGCGGCCCGGAGCAGGTAGGCGAACTCCTCGTCGCTCGGGGCCGGTTCGGTGAGCTGGTGTTCGCTGCGGCGGCTCAGTACGGCCGTCATGACGTCCATGGCGTTCCTCCTCTGCACGCGGAGCGGGGGGTGGCGGGGCCCGCCGACAGGCCCCGCCACCCCGTTGGGGCGGTTCAGTAGTGCACGCGGCGGCTGTCCGGGGTCTGGCGGTAGCGGATGGACCACTGGCTGCGCCGTACGTAGGTCCGCTGGAGCCAGCGGTCGGCGCCGTCGTAGCGGGCGGTGAACGGTGTGCGGGCGTGCAGGCCCTTGCGGTTGTTGATCAGGAGCGCCTCGCCGGGGCGCAGGTGGACCTGGTGGGAGGTCTCCCGGCAGGCGGCCTGGAGCCGGTCCAGGGCCGCCTCGGCGGCTGTGGTCATCGCGCGCACGCCGTTGGCGGAGGAGGAGATCTCCGGGAACTCCTCCGGGCCGCTGATCATGGCCACCGGGTCGGAGAGGACCTCGCGTCCGCCGGCCACGTCACGCACGTAGCTGCCGGGGGCGTTGAGCCGGAACAGCGGGCTGCGGAGCAGTTCGAGGGTCCGGGAGTCGAGGGCCCGGACGATGTCGCGGGCGTCGGCGTAGTGGGTGGCGGCGATGCCGTCGTGGTCGGCGCGCAGGCAGCTGAGGACGAGGAAGTCGGGGTTGCTGACGTCGTAGCGGCCGATGGCGTCGTGGACGATGTCGTTGTGGAAGTTGAGGAAGACGGTCGACCCCTGGTTGGTCTGCGTCATCGCGCCGCCCTCGACGGGTATGACGTCGTGGACGAGGTTGCCGCTCTTCTCGGTGAGGAACCCGACCGGCTCGCCGAGCAGGCCGGAGAGGCCCAGCAGGACGCCCTCGGCGACGAAGCTCGGCTTGCCGGTGGCCGGGCCGCCGTTCGCCGGGGTGGGGGGGCAGCTCCGCGTCGACGGGGAGGTTGCGGACGTAGCCGACGCCGGGGGCGTCGTTGTGGCGGCCGAAGTCGAGGATCTGCTGGAGCTGTCCGAGGGGCAGGGTGGCGAAGATCTGGTGGTAGCGGGCCATGGCGCGGTCGATGTCCGCGGTGGGATCGGGCTCGGCGGCGAGCGCTCGCCCGATGGCGTCCCGGGTGGCGTCCGGCACGTCGATGAGCCCCAGGGTCTGCGGGGCGCGGGTGCTGGTCTCGACGGCGGTCGTGGTCATGGTGACGGGCTCCTTCGCTGGGCTGGACTGGTCAGAGGGCTCGGATGCCGGTGGTGGGACCGGGGAGTGCGTCGTGGAGCTTCTGGGCGAGTTGGCGGGCCTGCTCGGGGTCGTCGGCGATGTGGGTGGTCGCGCGGCTCCCGGTGATCTCGGTGACGGGGATGCCCAGGGCGCGGCCCGCGGGCAGCTCGTGGAGGCGCTGGAAGCGCTCGATGTCCAGGTAGCCTCCGACGACCACGAGGTGCGGCCCGTCCTCGAGCCGTACGGTGTCGATGCCTTCGGTGTGGAAGACGCTGTGCGCCAGGTCCGCCTGGGCCGCGGTGTCGTAGGCGAGCACCTGGGACTTCGTGTTGAGGACGACGCCGACGGCGGGGCCGCCCTCGCTGCCGATGACGGTGCCCGAGGGGAAGGGCGCCCGGTTGTGCCGGCAGACCAGGGTGATGCCGTGCTGCTTGGCGGTCCGCACCGACCTGCGGTGCAGGACCTTCGCCCCGTACAGCGACATCAGGGCGGCGGTGTCGTGCGTCACCTCGGGCAGCAGGCGGGCGCCGCTGACCGCGTTCGGATCCGCGCTGTAGACGCCGTCGACGTCCGAGTGGATCTCGCAGCGCTCGGTGCCGAGCGCCGCCGCGACGAGCACGGCCGACAGGTCGGAGCTGTTCTTCCCGAGCCAGGTCGGGCGGCCCTGCCGGTCGGCGGCCTGGCCGCCGGGGACGATCACGACCTGGTGCGCCGCCAGGGCCCGCCGCAGCGGTTCGGCGTCCAGTTGCTCCACCTTGGCCCACATGAACGTGCTGTCGGTGACGAGGCCCTGCTGGTGGCCGGCGAGCACGGTGGCCGTGACGCCGGCCCGGTGCAGGGAGGTGGCCAGGAGGTGGGCGCTGGTGGTGTCGGCGAGGGTGAGGAGTCCGGCGACCGTGGCTTCCTGCGGCTGCGGGTTGGCCTCGTGCAGCATGGTGCGGAGCTTCTCGGTGTCCCCGGGCATGGCACTGACCACGACGGCCATGGGCCGCTGCTCGTCCTCGATCCGCTGCCGCAGAGCCTCGGCGAGGTCGGTGTAGGCGTGCGGGGCGGGGAACGTGGAGCCCCCGAACTTCAGGACGGCGGGTGTGGTCACAGCGCACCCCGCTCGGTGAGGGCCTCGGCGATCTGCAGGGCGTTGAGCGCGGCACCGATGCGCACGTTGTCGGCGACGATCCACAACCAGAATCCGCGGGGGTTGTGTCCGGCCACGCGGATCCGGCCGACGTGCACCCGGTTCGGGTCGCCCGCGGTGCGGGGGGTGGGGAAGGAGTCCGTGGTCCTCGGGTCGTGGACGGTGACCTCGGGCTGCCCGGCCAGCAGGTCGACGAGTTCGTCCCGTTCGACGGGGTTGTGGCACTCGATCCAGGCCGCCTCGGAGTGGCTGTTCACCACCGGGACGCGCACGCAGGTGGTGGTGACGTCCAGGTGCGGCAGTCCGAGGATCTTGCGGGACTCCTGGAGCATCTTCTGCTCCTCGAAGGTGAAGCCGTCGTCCAGGAGGCGGTCGATGCTCGGGATCACGTCGAAGGCGAGGGACGGGGTGAAGGTCCCGGACACCCCGGCGCTCTCGGGGTCCTCGAGGACGGTGCGGGCGCCGGCGTGCAGTTCCTCGATACCGGAGTAGCCCGCGCCGGAGGCCGCCTGGTAGGTGCTGACCACGGCCTGGCGTATGCCCCAGCGCTCCTGGACCGGCCCCAGCAGTCTCACCAGCGGGATGGTGGAGCAGTTCGGGTTGGCGATGACGCCGCTCACCGGGCGGGTGCCGAGTACGTGGGCGTTGACCTGGGGGACGACCAGCGGGGTGTCGGGGTCCATCCGGAAGGCGCTGGTGTTGTCGATGACCAGGGTGCCCTGGGCGACGGCCTTGGGTACGAAGGTGGTGCTCACCCGGGCGCCGGCGGAGAAGAAGGCCACGTCGGCCTGGGAGAAGTCGAAGCCGTCCAGGTCCTGCACCTGGTAGGTACGGCCCTCCACGGCCACCTCGCGCCCGGCCGAGCGGGCCGAGGCGACCAGGTGCAGGTCGCGGTAGCGGAAGCCGCGTTCCTCGATGAGCTGCAGGAGGGTGGTGCCGACCACTCCGGTGGCGCCGACCAGGGCGATGCGCGGTGCGGCGGGATCGGTGACACGGGGCATGGTGTGGAGTCCCTTCAGACGGTGGTGCGCTGCTCGGACGGTGGGCGTCGGTCAGACGGTGGTGCGCTTGCGGGGGGCCGAGACCTGCTCCGCCGGGGTCGTGGGGGCGGTCGGGGTGGCCGGCGCGGCCGGTGCGGGGGCGGAGCGCCGGCCCGGACGCCAGCCGAGGTTGACGCCGAGGGAGGCGGCCACGATGAGCGGGATGCCCAGGGCCTGCAGCCAGGTGACGTGGTGTCCGTAGACGGCCCAGTCGCAGATCATGGCGGCGGCCGGGTAGACGAAGGCCAGGACGGCGATCTTCGACGTGGGCAGCTTCTGGTACGAGGAGTACATCAGGACGTACATGACGCCGGTGTGGATGAAGCCGAGGCCGACCAGCCAGGCCCAGCCGCTGCCGAGGTCGGCGCTCTGGCCGAGTTGGGTGAAGGGCAGCAGCAGCGGGATGCCCAGCGTGACCTGGACGAGGGCGACCAGGTGGGGCTTCACTCCGGACACGCGCTTGGTGATGATCGTCGACAGGCCGTAGAAGAGGGCGGCCAGCAGGGCGTATCCGAGCCCGGTCAGGTAGGCGCTGCCGGCGGAGAGGTCCGAGGTCGAGACGCCCGCGACGAGGATGAGCCCGAGGAAGGCGACGACCAGCCAGCCCGCCTTGTGCGCGGTGATGCGGTCCTTGAACAGCACGGCCCCGAGCAGCACCACGAAGAACGGCTGCGTGTGGTAGACGACGGTGGCCACGGAGATGGACGTGGTGCTGTAGGACTCGAAGAGGAAGGCCCAGTTGAAGACGATGAAGACGCCGCCGAGTGCGGCCATGCCGAGCTTCTTCGGGGTGAAGCCGTGGTTCTTGAAGAAGCCGCGGGCCAGGCAGTAGAGGCCGAGGAAGAGGGTGCCGAACACGCACCGGTAGAAGACGACGTTGAACGGGGAGGCGCCGGACTCGACGACGAAGATGCCGAGGGTGCCCGACAGCAGCATGGCGGCCGTCAGTTCCGTGGCGCCGCGCGTCTCCTGCCGCGTAGTTTCTGATGTGCTCATGTCAGACTCCTGATCTGGGGGGAATGCTCTCCGGTGTGCTGGGGAACGCGGCGCCGGGCCGGGTGAGGGTGGCGCGGTGCCGAGCGGCGGTGCGGTGGTGCGGTCCGTCCCGCCGCTGCGGTGCACCGGCGTGACACCCAAGCTACGAGCCCGTGCGGGGCCCGGTCCACGGGCCGCTGGGGAACGAAACCGATGCCCTCATCGAGGCTGCCGATGGCAGCCTCGAGCAGGCGGAACGTCAGTGCAGGGGCAGCGGGTAGTGCAGGCCACCGTCGGTCCACAGGGCGTTGGCGCCGCGGCTCACCCGCAGGCCGGACGCGGCGCCGAGGTTGCGCTCGTAGACATCGCCGTAGGTACCGACGGCGTCCAGCACACGGCGTGCCCAGTCCTCGTCCAGGCCCAGCGCCGGGCCGTGCTTGCCCGCCAGGCCGGCGACCTCGTCCGCGGCCCGCCGCGAGCCCTGCTCGCGGACGGCGTCCTCGGCGCCGACGAGGAGCTGCAGCACCCAGCGGCACACCCGGAACCAGCCCGGGTCGTCGTCGCGGACGGCGAGCGCCATGGGCTCCCTGGAGATGGCGGTCTCCAGCACCGTGTGCTCCTCCGGCCGGGGCAGCGTGGCGCGGGCACCGGCCAGCGCGATGCGGTCCAGGACGTAGGCCGCGCACGCGCCGTCCGCGTAACCGGCCAGCGCCTCGGCGGGAGTGGGGTACGCGACGGGCTCGACCCGCAGCCCGCGCGCGCCGAACCAGGCCGCCAGGTTGCCCGCGGTGGTGGTCCCCTCCTGGGTGGCGACGCGCAGCCCGTCCAGTTGCTCAGGGCGGGATATCCCGTCCGCACCCCGGACCAGGAAGCCCTCTCCGTCGTAGCAGGTGACCCCGGCGAACAGGACGGGCTGGGCGGCCTCGCGCCCGAGGGTCCACGACAGATTGCAGGTGGCCACGTCCGCCGCGCCCGAGACGAGCCGTGTCAGCCGCTCGGCGGGGTCCGTGGGCAGCCACTCGACGGCCTCGGCGTCGCCGGTCACCGCCGCGGCCACCGCGCGGGCCACGTCCGCGTCCAGCCCGGTCCACGAGCCCTGCCCGTCCGGCAGGGACAGCCCGCGGATCCCCTGGCTGACCACCGCCCGGACCCTGCCGCGCTCACGTACCGCTTCCAGTGTGTCGTGCGCTCCGGTCGTCACAGCATCCCCCTCGCCGCCGCGCCGACCAGCTGCTCGCGGTCGAACCGGCGTTCGTTGTAGCCGAGCATGTCGATCAGTGAGCGCGCCGTCACCGGTGCGCGGCCGTATCCGTCCGAGCCGGTCACGGGCATCGCGCCCGGATGGCACCAGCGCAGGGTGCCCGCGGGGTCGATCGCCGCCCGCGACCGGTTGGCGTTGTCCTGGTGCAGACAGAACGGCACGTCCAGGTGCCCGCGGGCGAAGGCCTCCACCAGCGCGGACCCGACGTCGTCGCCGAAGCGCAGCGTGGATGTGATCAGTTGCCGCGCCTCTTCGTAGACGCCCGTCTGCTGAATCGATTCCTCGGCCGGGCCGTGGCGCTGCTCGTCCGAGGCCACCGCGGCGGCGAACTCCAGGGCGTCGACGTTCTCGTCGATGGTCGGAATCCGGTGCGCCTCCACGGCGGTCTTCACGATGAGCCGTTCGGTACCACTGCGGACCGCCAGCCGGACACTGTCCTCCAGCATCCGGTAGGCGCCCACCGGAGTCCGGGGGAAGACACCCATGTACGTGTAGAGCACCACGTGCCAGTCGACGTCCCCGAGCCACTGGCCGGCGAGGCGGCGCAGCGCGTCGAGCGCTTCGAGGTCCTGCCCGGGGCTGGTCTGCTGCGCGTAGCTGACCGAGACGCTGCGCACCCCGTTCTCCCGGAAGAACATCCCCTCCAGGATGCTGAGGGCGATCAGCAGGCTGGGCGGGCACAGCTGGCCGAGCATGCAGCCGCCGAAGCTCTCCAGGTGCATCGTCTCCGGCTGGTCCGCCAGGATGCGGCAGCACTGGGCCCAGGCCGCCGTGGCCTCCGGCAGCGGCACGCGGCTGTAGGGCAGGCAGTACGAGACCGGACCGCCCTCGGTGGCGTCCGCACCGATACGGGCCAGCGCGCCGAACAGTTCCTGCGGAAGCGCCGAGCCGTGGCGGAACTGGACCGGGAAGTCGTCGCCGGACACGCCCGCGAGCAGGCGGCGGGTCTCCTCCGTGCCGTGGGCCACCACGGGGTAACCGTTGAGATCGTCGCCCCGCTCCAGCGCCCGTCGGGCGGATGCGTGATCGTTGACGCGGGTGTAGCTGTCGACGGTGACCGTGCCGACCGACGCGCCCCGCACTCCTCGCACCGCCTCGAGGCCGCGACGCATCGTCGCCACGTCGGCGAAACCCATCCGGGGCTGCACCACCAGGTGTCCCTGCTCATGGCTGCGCCGGACGAAGCGGGAGAAGCGGCCGTGTGCCGGGACGACCGGCGAGGGCCTCGCGGAAACGGGCCGGGCGGGTAAAGCGCGTGCGAGATCGCTGCTCATTGTCATGCCCTCTCACCTGCCGTCGCGAGTTCACGGACAGAGCCTTCTCCCAGCGAGCCGAGAAAGGTGTCGAATTCGGCCAGCCCGGCTTCCGCCTCGAAAGCCGCGTCGAATCCCGCTGCTACGAGTTCGGTACCGAACCGGGCGTTCTCGGAGCCTCGGATACCGAGTTTTCCGCCGATGACGACCCGTAGTCCGGCCAGTTCGGGATCGGACCGGATCCTGCCGATGAGACGCAGTCCGTCCAGGTGCCCGTGGCCGTTGACGGTGCTCACCACCAGGGCGTCGGGGCGGTGTCTGCGACACTCGGCGAGGATCACGTCGTCCGGGACGCAGGCTCCGAGGTTGACCACCTCGCTGCCTCGTTCTTCCAGCAGCAACTGCAGAAAGACCAGGTTCCACATGTGGGCATCTGATGACACGCTGGTGACGACGAATCGTCCGGCAGGTGTCTGGGATATCTCGTCCATTGCTCCCGTCCGGAAGTCGGAGAAGCTGACGCAGTGAAAACTACGAGTTCGGACGATGCCCGGTCCATGAGCTGGTGGGGAGCGAAATCGATGCCCGTATCAAGGCTGTCGATCGCGAGCGACGACGACGGGAGGAGGGCGGGGTGAGGGCGCCCCGGAACGCCGGTCGGCAGGCGCCCCGCCGGCCGTTCCGGGAGCGCGGCTCACGGAACCCGCGTCACTCCCGTGGCGCCTCCTCCTCGGCGGGGGGCGGCGGGGGAACCGTGGGGCTGAGCTTCAGCCACACCAGGAAGAAGAGGCCGAGGGCCAGCATGCCCACGCCGGTCCAGAGGTTGATGTTCACCCCCTGCGCCTTGTCGATCTCGTCGTCGGACGCCACGAAGCCCGCGATCATCACGATGACGCCGTAGACCGCGAACAGCCCGCCGATGATCCGCCGGATGTCGAACAGCCGCGCGGCCGTGACGGACTTGGTCTCCAGCTCGGAGACCTCGTCCTGGACGTTCTTGTCGGAGTAGGAATCAGACATGCTCTCTCAATCCTCCCGCGATCAGAACGAGAACGGGATGTAGCAGGCGGCGGCCAGGATGATCGCGCCCCAGCCCAGCAGCGCCGGCTTGCGGTACCACGCGTCGTCGCCCTTGGCCGGTGCCTCGGACATGCCGGGCGACGTCGTGCCGTAGACCAGACCCTGCAGCTCGCTGACCGGCTTCGGGGCCGTGAACAGGGACACCGCGACCATGACCACCGCGCCGGCCACGAAGCCCGCGATCGCGGAGACGAAGTTGGCTCCCTGGTCGGAGGGGATGTCGATGATGCCCTGCTTGTAGATGACGAAGTAGTTCACCATCGCGGCGGTCGTGCCCGCGATCAGGCCCCAGAAGCCGGACTTCATCGACGCGCGCTTCCAGAACATGCCGATGATGAAGACCACGAACATCGGCACGTTGAAGAAGGAGAACAGCGTCTGGAGGTAGCTCATGATGTTGGAGAAGGACGACGCCAGGAACGCCGTGCCGATCGAGGCCAGCACGCCGATCACGGTGATCAGGCGGCCGAAGCGCACGTAGTACTCGTCCGGGCGGTCCTTCTTCACGTACTTCTGCCAGATGTCGGTCGTGAAGACCGTGTTGAAGGAGGAGATGTTGGCCGCCATACCGGCCATGAACGCGGCCAGCAGACCGGTCACCGCGATGCCGAGGACACCGTTGGGCAGCAGCTGCTGCATCAGGTACGGGATCGCGTCGTTGTACTGGAGGTCGGAACCGGGCGTGCCGATCTTCGGGACCAGGACGGCGGCGACCAGGCCCGGGATCATCACCACGAAGACGATGAAGATCTTCGGGAAGGCGGCGATCAGGGGCGTGCGCTGGGCCGCCGAGAGGTTCTTGGCGGAGAGGGCGCGCTGCACCTCGGCGAAGTTCGTCGTCCAGTAGCCGAAGGAGAGGACGAAGCCGAGGCCGAGGACGATGGTCAGCCAGTTGGCGCCCAGCGGGTTGTCGCTGCCGATCCCCGTCCCGCCCCACGCCGTCACGAAGTCGGGGCCCCGTGACTGCGAGAGGGAGTCGGACAGGCCGTCCCAGCCGCCGACCTTCTTCAGGCCCAGGATGGTGATCGGGATGAGGCCGGCCAGGATCACGAAGAACTGGAGGACCTCGTTGTAGATGGCCGAGGACAGACCGCCCAGGGTGATGTACGCGAGGACGAAGAAGCCGGCCACCACGATGGCCACCCACTCCGGCCAGCCCAGGAGCGCCTCGACCACGATCGCGAGGGCGTAGAGGTTCACGCCCGCGATCAGGATGGCCGCCACGGCGAACAGAATCGAACTGAGCAGGTGCGCGGCCTTGTCGAAGCGGAGGAGGAGGAACTCCGGGACCGACCTGACCTTCGAGCCGTAGTAGAACGGCATCATCACCAGGCCGAGGAAGACCATCGCCGGGATGGCGCCGATCCAGTACCAGTGGGTCGTGTAGACGCCGTACTGGGCGCTGTTGGCGGCCATGCCCAGGATCTCGGTGGCGCCCAGGTTGGCCGCGACGAAGGCGAGGCCGGTGACCCAGGCGGGCAGCGAGCGGCCGGACAGGAAGAAGTCCAGGCTGGTCTTGACCGAACGGCGGGCGGCGAAGCCGATGCCCAGGACGACGACGAAGTAGATCCCGAGGATCGTGTAGTCGAGCCAGTTGGTGGGGAGCCGAAGTTCTGCTGCTAGGTATGTGGGGGTTTGCATTAAGCACTCGCTTCGTTCGCGAACTGATCCGGAGCGGAACCTACGCCTCCGCGTTCAGTAATTGAACACTTCTGGTGATGAACTTTGTTTGATTGTGATGAACGGCTGGGCCGTGGTGGGTTGTGATGTGTTATGTTTGATTGTGTTGGGTGAATGGTGGGCGCAGAGGAGTGCGGCAGTGAAGAAGACCTCTACCCGGCTGGCCGACGGCCGTGAGCTGGTCTACTACGACCTGCGGGACGACACCGTGCGCGACGCGGTGGACCACCGCCCGCTGGAGCGGACCGTCACCACCTCCGAGGTCCGCCGCGACCCCCTGCTCGGCGACTCGATCGCCGTCGCCTCGCACCGCCAGGGCCGCACCTACCACCCGCCGGCCGACCAGTGCCCCCTGTGCCCCTCGCAGGGCGAGCGGCTGAGCGAGATCCCGGACTCGTCGTACGACGTCGTGGTCTTCGAGAACCGTTTCCCCTCGCTGGCCGGCGACTCCGGCCGCTGCGAGGTCGTCTGCTTCACCTCCGACCACGACGCGTCCTTCGCCGACCTGGGCGAGGAGCAGGCCCGGCTCGTGCTCGACGCCTGGACCGACCGCACCTCCGAGCTGTCCCATCTGCCCTCCGTTGAACAGGTGTTCTGCTTCGAGAACCGGGGCGCCGAGATCGGCGTGACGCTGGGTCACCCGCACGGGCAGATCTACGCCTACCCCTTCACCACGCCCCGCACCGCCCTGATGCTCCGTTCACTCGCCGCCCACAAGGACGCGACGGGCGGGGACAACCTCTTCGACGCCGTCCTGGCGGAGGAACTGGCCGGTGAGCGGGTCGTCCTGGAGAGTGAGGAGTGGGTGGCCTTCGTGCCGTACGCGGCGCACTGGCCGTACGAGGTGCACCTCTACCCCAGGCGCAGGGTGCCCGACCTGCTCGGGCTCGACGAGGCGGCGCGCACAGAGTTCCCCCAGGTCTATCTGGAACTGTTGAGGCGCTTCGACCGGATCTTCGGTGCGGGCGAGCCTCCGACGCCCTACATCGCGGCCTGGCACCAGGCCCCGTTCGGGCAGCTGGAGGAGTTCGAGGGCGTGACGCGGGACGACTTCGCGCTGCACCTGGAGCTTTTCACCATCCGCCGTACGTCCGGCAAGCTGAAGTTCCTCGCGGGCTCCGAGTCCGGCATGAACGTGTTCATCAACGACGTGCCCCCGGAGCGCGCGGCCGAGCGACTGCGAGAGGTAGCGAGTTCATGAGCGGGAAGTACCTGGTGACGGGCGGTGCGGGTTACGTCGGCAGCGTCGTCGCCCAGCATCTGGTGGAGGCCGGGCACGAGGTCGTCGTCCTCGACAACCTCTCGACCGGTTTCCGTGAGGGGGTGCCGGCGGGCGCCTCCTTCATCGAGGGGGACATCCGCGACGCCGCCAAGTGGCTGGACTCCACCTTCGACGGCGTGTTGCATTTCGCCGCCTTCTCCCAGGTGGGGGAGTCGGTCGTGAAGCCCGAGAAGTACTGGGACAACAACGTCGGCGGGACCATGGCCCTGCTGGAGGCCATGCGGGGCGCCGGCGTGCGGCGGCTCGTCTTCTCCTCCACGGCCGCCACGTACGGCGAGCCCGAGCAGGTCCCGATCCTCGAGTCCGCGCCGACGAGGCCCACCAATCCGTACGGCGCCTCCAAGCTCGCCGTCGACCACATGATCTCGGGGGAGGCGGCCGCCCACGGCCTGGGCGCGGTGTCGCTGCGCTACTTCAACGTCGCGGGCGCCTACGGGGAGTACGGCGAGCGCCACGACCCCGAGTCGCACCTGATCCCGCTCGTCCTCCAGGTGGCCCAGGGCCGGCGCGACGCGATCTCCGTCTTCGGCGACGACTACCCGACCCCGGACGGCACCTGCGTACGGGACTACATCCACGTCGCCGACCTGGCCGAGGCCCATCTGCTCGCGGTGGGGGCGGCCGCCCCCGGTGAGCACCTCATCTGCAACCTGGGCAACGGCAACGGGTTCTCCGTCCGCGAGGTCGTCGAGACCGTCCGCCGCGTCACCGGTCACCCGATCCCCGAGGTCGTGGCCCCCCGACGGGGCGGCGACCCGGCGGTCCTGGTGGCGTCGGCGGACACGGCACGCGAGAAACTGGGCTGGAACCCGTCCCGCGCGGATCTCGCGGGGATCGTCGCGGACGCGTGGGAGTTCGCGCAGCGACGCGCGGGCTAGGACTTACGGAAGGGTGAGGGGTCAGGGCATGGGCGAAGCTGTCGCAGGGACCGTCGGCGAGCGGTTCCGGGAGCTGTACGGGGCGGAACCGCAAGGGGTGTGGGCCGCGCCGGGCCGGGTCAACCTGATCGGCGAACACACCGACTACAACGACGGCTTCGTCATGCCGTTCGCCCTGCCGCACACCGCGGTCGCCGCCGTTTCCCGGCGCGACGACGGCATCCTGCGCCTGCACTCGGCGGACGTCCCCGGCGACCCCGTCGAGCTGCGCGTGGCCGACCTGGACCCCGGGTCGGACAAGTCCTGGACGGCGTACCCCTCGGGTGTCGTCTGGGCGCTGCGCGAGGCGGGCCACGAGCTGACCGGTGCCGACGTCCACCTCGCCTCCACGGTCCCGTCCGGCGCGGGCCTCTCCTCCTCGGCGGCCCTGGAGGTCGTCGTCGCCCTCGCCCTGAACGACCTCTACGCGCTCGGCCTGCGCGGCTGGCAGCTGGCCCGCCTGTGCCAGCGCGCGGAGAACGTCTACGTCGGCGCGCCGGTCGGCATCATGGACCAGACCGCCTCCGCCTGCTGCGAGGCGGGCCACGCCCTGTTCCTCGACACCCGCGACCTCTCCCAGCGGCAGATCCCCTTCGACCTCGCGGCCGAGGGCATGCGCCTGCTCGTGGTCGACACGCAGGTCAAGCACTCCCACAGCGAGGGCGAGTACGGCAAGCGCCGCGCGGGCTGCGAGAAGGGCGCCGCGCTGCTGGGCGTCGACGCGCTGCGCGACGTGCCCCACGCCGACCTGGACGCCGCGCTGGAACGGCTGGGCGACGAGGAGGAGGTACGCCGTCTCGTCCGGCACGTCGTCACGGAGGACGAGCGCGTCGAGCGCGTGGTGTCCCTCCTGGAATCCGGCGACACCCGCGCCATCGGCCCCGTCCTCGTCGAGGGCCACGTCTCCCTCCGCGACGACTTCCGTATCTCCTGCCCGGAGCTGGACCTGGTCGTCGACACCGCCCTCGCCTCCGGCGCCCTCGGCGCCCGGATGACCGGCGGCGGCTTCGGCGGCTCGGCGATCGTCCTGGCCGAGGCCACCGACGTGGACGCCATCACCAAGGCGGTCGAAGAGGCCTTCGCGGCAGCGGCCTTCACGGCTCCCCGGGTGTTCGAGGCGGTGCCGTCGGCGGGCGCACGGCGGGTGAGCTGACGGGAACCCGACTGACGTTCCGTAACTCCCGGTAGATAGCGTGGACACACTCGTGTGAACCCTCGCCCCACCGGGAGCCATCCGTGAATCGCCGCCCCACGTTCCTCACAGCCGCCACGTTCGCCACCGCCGCGGCCCTGACGCTGTCCGCGTGCGGGGGCGGTGACGATGACTCCGGCGACAACGACAAGATCGCGGGCGCGGACACGGGCCAGGCATCGACACCGGCTTCGCCGAGTACGCCGGGCTCCGCCGAGCGGCCGAAGATTGATCTGCCGTCGGATCTGACTTACACGTTCGAGTGGCCCAAGTCGGGCGACAAGGACGAAGACGCGGTCCTGGCCGACAGCCAGCAGTTCATCAAGGCCGTCGACATGGCCATCGCCGAGCAGGACCCGCTCAGCAAGGCCTACCGCTTCTACTCCGAGGGCGAAGCGGCGGCCGGGAGTCAGAAGTTCATCCAGGAGTTCGTGGACTACAAGGACCGCATCACCGGCGCCAAGCGTTACTTCAACGCCAACGTCAAGATCAACAGTGACGGTACGGCGGCCTTCATCTACTGCGAGGACCAGAACAAGGCCTACAACAAGAGCCTCAAGACCGGCAAGACTGACGTGACCGCCGCCTCGAAGGACAACTTCGTCCTCTACAGCAGCAGGCTCCGGGCCAACAAGCAGGGTGTCTGGGTCACCGAGACGCTGACGTCGCAGCGTGGGAGCGCCGCATGCCAGTCATGAGGTACCGAAGCTCGGCGGCTGTCGCCTTCGGTGCGGTCGTCGCGCTCTCGTTGTGCTCGCCGCAGGCGTTCGCGGGCTACGGACACGACGACAGCACCAACGGCTCGGCGGCCGACACGAGCGCCTCGGGTGAGCGTGAAGGCGACACGCTCAAGTCGGGTGTCGGCGGAGTGATCGTCTTTGACCGGTCCAAGAACGGGACCGGTAAGTCGGCCGGCACCGTCGCCTCCAGTACCTCCTGGACGCCCCCCGCCTGCTACTACGCGCCCAAGCACACGGCCAAGGAACTCGACGCGCAGATGCGGCAGGTGTGGGAGAGCAGTGCGCCCAGTCACGAGTGGGCCCTGAAGACCCAGAACTACTTCGTCAACGGGCAGCCCTACAAGGACTTCAACAAGGACAAGGAGGGCGAGGGGTACTGGTGGGACTCGTACGTCACCGAGGGGCGCGAGGCCGACCCGGCGTCGCAGGAGTGCGACGAGTTGCCCTTCTGGGTCGATGAGGGCGACGCGCCACCCCCCGACCGCCCCCAGGCCATCACCGCCGAGACGCTCGCCCAACTCGCCTACGCCGAGATCCGCGTGCCCTCGACCGAGGTCGACCTGGCGCCGGAGGGTGCCACGAAGGTGAACCTGCCGACCTGGGCATGGCTCGACACCGCCGAGTTCAAGCCCGTCTCCGTCACCGCCTCCGTCCCGATGCTCGGCCTCAGCGCGACGACCACGGCCGAACCGGTGTCGCTGAAGATCGCCCCGGGCACGGACGACGCCATCACCTACCCGGCGTCCGGACAGTGCGAGATCCGGGACGGACGGATCGGCGCGCCCTACGCCAAGGGCAAGGCCGACGAGACGCCGCCGTGCGGGGTGAAGTACCTGCGTTCCTCCGGCGAGGGTTCGTACCAGCTCCGGGCCACCGTCACGTGGAAGATCAGCTGGACGAGCACGACCGGCGCCGGCGGCGACCTGCCCGACGGCGAGTTCGGGGCAGGCCAGGACGTCGTCGTCCAGGAGATCCAGGCCGTCAACCGCTAGGTGTATTGACCCGCAACGTTGTTCACGCGGCTGATTGGTGGCTGGCCTCCGAGTGCGGTGTGGCAGCGGTGGTGGTTGTAGGTGTGGAGGAAGTCTGCCAGGGCTGCTGTTCGTTCGGTGTTGCTGGTGTAGGGCCGCAGGTAGGCCCATTCGTCGAGCAGGGTGCGGTTGAAGCGTTCGACCTTGCCGTTGGTCTGCGGCCGGTAGGGCCGGATCTTCTTGTGGGTGATGCCCGCGGTGGCCAGCGTCTGGGTGAACAGTCTGGACTTGTAGCAGGAGCCGTTGTCGGTCAGGACCCGTTCGACGGTGATGCCGTGAGCAGCGAAGAAGGCGTTCGCCCGCTGCCAGAAGCCGGCGGCGGTCTCCTTGCGCTCGTCGGTGAGGACTTCGCTGTAGGCCAGGCGGGAGTGGTCGTCGACGGCGGAGTGGATGTAGCTGTAGCCGATTACCGGTGTGCAGCTCTTGCGCTCGGTGGTGGTGGACTGGCGATTGCGGTCACCGGCCGCGCGGCCGACAGTTCGCCATCCGCCGCCGTCGGGGATGTTGCCGAGTTTCTTGATGTCGACGTGGACCAGCTCGCCCGCTCTGGCTCGCTCGTAGCGGCGGATCGGTTCGCCGGTGGGCCGGTCGAGCCAGGCCAGACGGTTCAGACCGTGCCTGACCAGGATGCGGTGGACGGTCGAGGCGTGAAGACCCAGGATCGGTCCGATGCGTGCCGGGCCGAGCTTGCGCCCGGAACGCAGTCGGCAGACCCGGGCCTCGACCGCAGACGGCGTGCGGTGTGGAGTGGTGCGGGGCCGGCTGGAACGGTCGTGCAGCCCCGCATCGCCTTCGGTCCGCCAGCGGCGGACCCACTTGTGGGCTGTAGGACGGGATATACCCATCTCCGCGGCCACGTGCGCGACGGGACGGCCGGACAGGACGCGTTCGACCAGGATTCGTCTGCCGTGAACGGTAAGACGGGCATTACGGTGGGACACGAAGACCTCCGTGTGGTGAAGCCTAGACACCTCCACCACACCGGAGGTCTTCGCCATGATCAAGATCTCGACCCTGTTAACAACGCTCGTGGTCAATACAGCTAGGCCGCGGCCAGCCGTTTCACCAGCGTGTACTCCGTGATCCCCGGCGGGTAGTCGGGGATCACGCACATCACGTCGTAGCCGTGGCGCGTGTAGAAGTCCGGTGCCTGGAAGTCCCAGGTCTCCACGCGGGACGTCGCGCAGCCGCGTTGCTCGCGGGCCGTTCGTTCCGCCTCCGTCAGCAGGGCCGAGCCCAGGCCCGTGCCGCGGTGGCGGGCGTCGACCCACAGGTAGGTCACGTGCAGCCAGGTCGCCCAGGTGTGGCCGACGAGGCCGCCGGCCAGGCCGCCGGAGGCGTCCAGCAGCCAGACGTGCAACGGAAATTCGCGTTCGTGAGGGGTTCCGCGCAGCGAACGCAGGACCGAGGACGCCGCGGTGTTCGTCTCCCGTAGGCGGGTGCGCAGCAGATCGCGTCGTGCTTTGTCGACTTCTGTCACAAGACGAAACATGCGGCTCACCATAAACGGGCGGGGCTGTCAGTTCTGCAAATAACCTTCCGCTCCCGGCGCCCGCCCGTACTCTGATGAACAGCACCGGTGGGGGCCGGTGCCGTTCAGGGGGCGAGACAGCCGGGTACGGCGCTCGGGGCGGGACAGCGGTGTACGCGCGGCGGCGGCCGTGCGGCCGTGGCGTTCCCACCCGGAGTGCCGAGCGCACTGCCGGATACGGGGCTTCGGGCGCCGTGCCCGTGCCGGTGTCGTCCTCCCATGATGGACAGACGATGGGTATCCCCTGCTCCGGGAGGAGCTCGGGGGAGGGGGTTCCGTGGTTCGTATCCGAGTCCTGGTCGTCGACGACCATCGCATCTTCGCCGAGTCGCTCGCCGCCGCCCTGGCCGCCGAGCCCGACGTCGACGTCTCCGCGGCCGGCAGCGGTCCGGCCGCACTGCGCTGCCTGGAGCGGGCCGCGTCCGAGGGGCGGCCGTTCGACGTGCTGCTCGTCGACGCCGACCTGGGCGGCCGGGTGCCCGGCACCCGGCCCGCCGTGCCCGTGCGGGAGGGCAACGAGGACGGGCTGGTGGACGGGATCTCGCTGGTCGCCGGCGTGCGGTCGGGGCAGCCGGGGGTACGGATCGTCGTCCTCGCCGGGCGGGACGACCCCCGGCGGGCGGCGCTGGCGCTGGGGGCCGGAGCCTCCGGGTGGGTCGCCAAGGACTGCTCCCTGTCGCGGCTGCTCAGCGTCATCCGGGGTGTGCTGCGCGACGAGACGCATCTGCCGCCCGCCCTGCTCACCGGCGTCCTGCGCGAACTGACCGCCGCCCGCAAGCACCGCACCGAGAGCGAGCGCCTGGTGGAGTCGCTGACTCCGAGGGAGCGCGAGGTGCTGCGGTGCATGGTGGCCGGGCTCGGGCGCAAGGCCGTCGCCGAGCGGTTGTACCTGTCCCCGCACACCGTGCGGACCCACATGCAGAACGTGCTGGGCAAGCTGGGCGTCCACTCCACCCTCGCGGCGGTGGCGCTGGCCCGGCGGGCGGGGGTGGGGCCGGCCGACCTAGCCGGGGATGTTGTCGAACGGGGCGGTCAGCTGGCGTAGCAGTGCCGCCAGTTCGCTGCGCTGGGCGCGGGACAGTTCGGCCAGGATGGCCCGTTCCTGGGCCAGGAGCCCGGCGAGCGACTGGTCGGCGCGGTCGCGGCCCTCGTCCGTGAGCCGGACCAGTACGCCGCGCCGGTCGCTGGGGTCGGGCAGCCGCTCGACCAGGCCCTTCTTCGCCAGGCGGTCGATACGGTTGGTCATCGTGCCCGAGGTGACCAGGGTCTGGGTGAGGAGCTGGCCCGGTGAGAGCTGGTACGGGGTGCCGGCCCGGCGCAGCGCGGTGAGCACGTCGAACTCCCAGGGCTCCAACTGGTGCTCGGAGAAAGCCAGTCGGCGGGCGCGGTCCAGGTGCCGGGCGAGCCTGCTGACCCGGCTCAGCACCTCCAGCGGTTCCACGTCGAGGTCCGGGCGCTCCCGGCGCCACGCTGCGACCAGTCGATCGACCTCGTCCTCCATGTCGATCAGTGTAGTGGTTGTGTCGACGTGAAGTCTCTTGATGTCGATTGTCTTGACGTCGAGATAGTTCGCCCGCGACGCTGGATACCCGTCCGCACGGTCACCCCTGGAGAGTCCATGCCCGCCACCTCCCCCGCCTGGGACCCCGCCCAGTATCTCCGCCACGCCGATCACCGGGCCCGACCCTTCGCGGACCTCCTCGCCCGTGTCCCGGACCTGCCGGGCGACCCGCCCCGCATCGCCGACCTCGGCTGCGGCCCGGGCAACGCCACCGCCCTGCTCGCCGACCGCTGGCCCACCGCCCGCATCACCGGCTACGACAACTCGCCCCAGATGCTCGACCGGGCCCGGCAGTACGCCGGCCCCACCCCCGGCGGCGGCCACCTCGACTTCGCACCCGCCGACGCCCGCACCTGGACCCCCGACGAGCCCCTCGGCCTCCTCGTCAGCAACGCCACCCTCCAGTGGGTCCCCGGCCACGTCGACCGTCTCCCCGACTGGATCGAGCGGCTCGCCCCCGGCGGCACCCTCGCCTTCCAGGTGCCCGGCAACTTCGACGCCCCCAGCCACCGCCTGATGCGCGAACTCGCCCACTCCCGGCGCTGGCGGGACCGCCTCGCGGGCGTCCTGCGCCACGACGACGCCGTGCTCACCCCCGAGGCCTACCTCGCCCACCTCACGGCCACCGGCTGCACCGCCGACGTCTGGGAGACGACGTACGTCCACCTGCTGGACGGCGAGGACGCCGTGCTGGACTGGGTGAAGGGGACGGGACTGCGCCCCGTACTGGCCGCCCTCGACGACGACCCGGCCGCCCGCGAGACCTTCGTCGAGGAGTACCGAACGGTCCTGCGCGCCGCCTACCCGGCCGGACCGCACGGCACCCCCTTCCCGTTCCGCCGCGTCTTCGCCGTCGCCCGCAAGCCGGAGGAGTCGTGATCACCGCGGTCGACCACGTGCAGCTCGCCGCGCCGCCCGGCTCCGAGGAGTCGCTGCGCGCGTTCTACACGGGCGTCCTCGGCATGGCCGAGACCCCCAAGCCGCCCGCGCTCGCCGCCCGCGGTGGCTGCTGGTTCCAGGCGGGCACCGTCCGGCTCCACCTGGGGATCGAGCCCGGGTTCCGCCCGGCCCGCAAGGCCCATCCCGGGCTGCGGGTCACCGGGATCGAGGCGTACGCCGCCCGGCTGGAGGCCCGGGGCGCTTCCGTCACCTGGGACGACGAGCTGCCCGGCCACCGGCGCTTCTACTGCGCCGACCCGGTCGGCAACCGCCTGGAGTTCCTGGAGCCCGGCGAACGCCCCCGCCCCTGACGCCCGGCGTACCGGACGCCCGGCCACTGCCGGGTGCCGGCCGGGGGCCGTGGCGGGTTCACGCCACGCCCTCCTCGACCAGCGCGTCGATGGCGTCGCCGGACAGGCCCAGCTCGCCCAGGACGGCGCGGGTGTGCTCGCCCAGCGCCGGTACGGCGTCCATGCGGGGCGCGTCCCCGGTCGGGCCCGGCGGAGCCAGCGCCGGGACCGGACCGGCCGGTGTCGCGACCTCGTGCCGGCGCCCGCGCGCGGCGAGCTGCGGGTGCTCCCAGACCTCGGCGAGCGTGTTGACCCGGGCGTTGGCGACCGGCACCGCGCCGAGCAGTTCGATCGCCTCCGCGCTGGTCAGCTCCGCGAAACGGGCCGCGACGATCGCGCCGAGCGCCTCGCGGTGCGTGTTGCGGTCCGCGTTGGTGGCGTAGTGCGGGTGGTCGGCCAGCTCCGGACGGTTCAGGAAGACCGTGCAGAAGCCGCGCCATTCCCGCTCGTTCTGCACGGCCATCATGACGGTCTTCCCGTCGCCGGCCGTGTACGGGCCGTACGGGTGGATGGTCGCGTGCGCGGCACCCGCCCGGGGCGGCGGCTCCGCGCCGTCGTACGCGTAGTACAGGGGGAAGCCCATCCACTCCACGGTGGCCTCCAGCATGGACACGTCCAGGTGCGTGCCCCGGCCGGTCCGCCCGCGTTCCAGCAGCGCCGCCAGGATCGAGCTGTAGGCGTGCGTGCCCGCCGCGATGTCCGACACCGGGATGCCCACCTTGGCCATCTCGTCCGGCGTGCCCGTGACGGACAGCAGCCCCGCCTCGGACTGCACCAGCAGGTCGTACGCCTTGCGCCCCTCGTACGGCCCCGGGCCGCCGTAGCCGGAGATGTCGCACACGATCAGCCCCGGGTGCCGCGCCCGCAGCTCCTCGGCGCCCAGACCCGCCCGTGCCGCGGCCCCCGGCGCCAGGTTCTGGAGGAACACGTCGGCGCCCGCGATCAGCCGGAGCAGCAGGTCCTTGCCGCGGGGGTCCTTGATGTCCAGGGTGAGGGACTCCTTGCCGCGGTTCGCCCACACGAAGTGCGAGCTGAGTCCCTTCACCCGGGAGTCGTAGGCGCGGGCGAAGTCCCCCGTGCCGGGGCGCTCCACCTTGATCACCCGGGCGCCGAGGTCGGCGAGCTGACGGCTCGCGTAGGGTGCGGCGATCGCCTGTTCCAGCGAGACGACCGTGACTCCGCGCAGCGGCTGCATCTGTGTTCTCTCCGGTACCGGTGGCCGCGGTCAGCTCTTGCGGTGCCCTATGAGCCGGGGCTTGGGCTCCAGGCCGTCCAGGCCGTGCCAGGCCAGGTTCACCAGGTGGGCGGCCACCTCCGCCTTCTTCGGCCTGCGCACGTCCAGCCACCACTGGCCGGTCAGCGCCACCATGCCGACCAGCGCCTGCGCGTACAGCGGGGCCAGCTTGGCGTCGAAGCCGCGGCTCTTGAACTCGCGGCCCAGGATGTCCTCCACCTGGGTGGCGATGTCGGAGATGAGCGAGGCGAAGGAGCCCGTCGACTGCGGGATGGGGGAGTCGCGGACCAGGATGCGGAAGCCGTCCGTGTACTCCTCGATGTAGTCCAGGAGCGCGAAGGCGGCCTGCTCGCACAGCTCGCGCGGGTGGCCGGCGGTCAGGGAGCTGGTCACCATGTCGAGCAGCCGCCGCATCTCGCGGTCCACCACCACCGCGTACAGCCCCTCCTTGCCGCCGAAGTGCTCGTACACCACCGGCTTGGAGACCCCGGCCTTCGCCGCGATCTCCTCCACGGAGGTGCCCTCGAAGCCCTTCGCCGCGAAGAGGGTGCGGCCGATCTCCAGCAACTGCTGGCGGCGCTCGGCACCGGTCATCCGGGTGCGGCGCGCGCGCCTGGGCTTCTCGTTGCCTGGGGTGCTGCTGGAGTCGGTCGCCACGCCGTCAATCATGCCGCCTTCGCCGTCTCCTTCCGGCGGCGGGCGCCGTCCTGCTCGGTGTTGCGGCGAGAATCGATACGCGAGCGTGACGGCCAGCGCACGTCGTACGCCCATCCGAACGCCTCGAACCAGCGGATCAGCCGCGCGGACGAGTCGAGCTGACCGCGCATGACGCCGTGCCGCGCCGAGGTCGGGTCGGCGTGGTGCAGGTTGTGCCAGGACTCGCCGCAGGACAGGATCGCCAGCCACCACACGTTGCCCGAGCGGTCCCGCGACTTGAAGGGGCGCTTGCCCACCGCGTGGCAGATCGAGTTGATCGACCAGGTCACGTGATGCAGCAGCGCCACCCGGACGAGTGAACCCCAGAAGAACCCGGTGAACGCTCCCCACCACGACATCGTGACCAGCCCGCCGATCAGCGCGGGCAGGGCCAGCGACAGCAGCGTCCACAGGACGAACTGGCGGGAGACCGCGCGCAGCGCCGGGTCCTTGATCAGGTCCGGCGCGTACTTCTCCTGCGACGTCTGCTCCTCGTCGAACATCCATGCGATGTGGGCCCACCACAGGCCCTTCAGCAGTGCCGGCACCGTCTCCCCGTACCGCCACGGCGAGTGCGGGTCGCCCTCGTCGTCGGAGAACTTGTGGTGCTTGCGGTGGTCGGCCACCCAGCGGACCAGCGGCCCCTCGACCGCCATCGAGCCCGCGATCGCCAACGCGATCTTCAGGGGCCGCTTCGCCTTGAAGGAGCCGTGGGTGAAGTGACGGTGGAAGCCGATCGTGATGCCGTGGCAGCCGAGGAAGTAGAAGAAGACCAGCAGACCCAGGTCCAGCCAGCTCACGCCCCACCCCCACGCCAGCGGCACCGCCGCCACCAGCGCGAGGAACGGGACGGCGATGAACAGCAGCAGGGTGATCTGCTCGATCGACCGCTTCTGCTCACCGCCCAGCGTGGCGGACGACGCGGCGGCGTCGCCGGAGGGTTGCGAAGCGTCTGGGATCACATCGGAACTCGTGGTCATGCGCGTCCCCTGTGGGGTCGAGGGTGGTGTCCGGTGCCGGGCCTCGGGACCATGCACGTTTTCCTACGGTTCCGTAACCTACGGCGACGTAAGTATTGCAGCGCGTTGCCGCGCGGCAAGAGCCCGAGAACCTGCGAGTCCGGGCCGACACCTATCCTGGGAGTCGGTCGGACAGCGCGGTCCGCTCTGAATAATTCCCGGACGTCCGGCCCGTAAGCGGCGCCCGCCGCGCGAGACGCCGTCCGGGTTCCCTCCCAGACGATCCCACCCGTCGCCCGCCACCGCCCCTCGAGGGAGTCGCCGGCGCGACGCACCTTCGATCACTGCAAGGAGCCGCACCTGTGAGCAGTGCCGACGACCAGACCACCACGACGACCAGCAGCGAACTGCGAGCCGACATCCGCCGGCTGGGCGACCTCCTCGGAGAGACCCTCGTGAGGCAGGAAGGCCCCGAGCTTCTGGAACTCGTCGAGAAGGTGCGCCGACTCACCCGAGAGGACGGCGAGGCCGCCGCGGAACTGCTGCGCGGCACCGAACTGGAGACCGCGGCCAAGCTGGTCCGCGCCTTCTCCACCTACTTCCACCTCGCCAACGTCACCGAGCAGGTGCACCGAGGCCGTGAGCTGGGCGCCAAGCGCGCCGCCGAGGGCGGACTGCTCGCCCGCACGGCCGACCGCCTCAAGGACGCCGACCCGGAGCACCTTCAGGAGACCGTCCGCCACCTCAACGTGCGCCCCGTCTTCACCGCGCACCCCACCGAGGCCGCGCGCCGCTCCGTCCTCAACAAGCTGCGCCGCATCGCAGCCCTCCTGGACACCCCGGTCATCGAGTCCGACCGGCGCCGCCTGGACACCCGCCTCGCCGAGAACATCGACCTCGTGTGGCAGACCGACGAACTCCGCGTCGTCCGCCCCGAGCCCGCCGACGAGGCCCGCAACGCCATCTACTACCTGGACGAGCTGCACGCGGGCGCCGTCGGCGACGTCCTGGAGGACCTGACCGCGGAGCTGGAGCGGGCCGGCGTCAAGCTCCCCGACGACACCCGCCCGCTCACCTTCGGCAGCTGGATCGGCGGCGACCGCGACGGCAACCCCAACGTCACCCCCCAGGTCACCTGGGACGTCCTCATCCTCCAGCACGAGCACGGCATCAACGACGCCCTGGAGATGATCGACGAGCTGCGCGGCTTCCTCTCCAACTCGATCCGCTACGCCGGCGCCACCGAGGAACTCCTCGCCTCCCTCCAGGCCGACCTCGACCGGCTCCCCGAGATCAGCCCCCGCTACAAGCGGCTCAACGCCGAGGAGCCCTACCGGCTCAAGGCCACCTGCATCCGGCAGAAGCTCGAGAACACCAAGCAGCGCCTCGCCAAGGGCACCTCCCACGAGGACGGCCGCGACTACCTGGGCACCGCCGAACTCCTCGACGACCTGCGCGTCATCCAGGCCTCCCTGCGCGAGCACCGCGGCGGCCTCTTCGCCGACGGCCGCCTGGCCCGCACCATCCGCACCCTGGCCGCCTTCGGCCTCCAGCTGGCCACCCTGGACGTCCGCGAGCACGCCGACGCCCACCACCACGCGCTCGGCCAGCTCTTCGACCGGCTCGGCGAGGAGTCCTGGCGCTACGCCGACATGCCCCGCGAGTACCGCGCCAAGCTCCTCGCCAAGGAGCTGCGCTCCCGGCGTCCGCTGGCGCCCACCCCGGCGCCCGTCGACGCGCCGGGCGAGAAGACCCTCGGCGTCTTCCAGACGGTCCGGCGCGCCCTGGAGGTCTTCGGCCCCGAGGTCATCGAGTCCTACATCATCTCGATGTGCCAGGGCGCCGACGACGTCTTCGCCGCCGCCGTGCTGGCCCGCGAGGCCGGCCTGATCGACCTGCACGCCGGCTGGGCGAAGATCGGCATCGTGCCGCTCCTGGAGACCACCGACGAGCTGAAGGCCGCCGACACCATCCTGGAGGACCTCCTCGCCGACCCCTCCTACCGGCGCCTGGTCGCGCTGCGCGGGGACGTCCAGGAGGTCATGCTCGGCTACTCCGACTCCTCCAAGTTCGGCGGCATCACCACCTCGCAGTGGGAGATCCACCGCGCCCAGCGCCGGCTGCGCGACGTCGCCCACCGCCACGGCGTACGGCTGCGCCTCTTCCACGGCCGCGGCGGCACCGTCGGCCGCGGCGGCGGCCCCACCCACGACGCGATCCTCGCCCAGCCCTGGGGCACCCTGGAAGGCGAGATCAAGGTCACCGAGCAGGGCGAGGTCATCTCCGACAAGTACCTCATCCCGTCGCTGGCCAGGGAGAACCTGGAACTGACCGTCGCGGCCACCCTCCAGGCGTCCGCGCTGCACACCGCGCCCCGCCAGTCCGACGAGGCCCTCGCCCGCTGGGACGCCGCCATGGACGTCGTCTCCGACGCCGCCCACACCGCGTACCGGTCACTCGTCGAGGACCCCGACCTGCCCGCGTACTTCCTGGCCTCCACGCCGGTCGACCAGCTCGCCGACCTGCACCTGGGCTCGCGGCCCTCGCGCCGCCCCGGCTCGGGCGTCTCGCTCGACGGACTGCGGGCCATCCCGTGGGTGTTCGGCTGGACCCAGTCGCGGCAGATCGTCCCCGGCTGGTTCGGCGTCGGCTCCGGCCTCAAGGCGCTGCGCGAGGCGGGCGTGCGCCAGGAGGGCGACGCCGTCCTCGAAGAGATGCACCAGCACTGGCACTTCTTCCGCAACTTCATCTCCAACGTCGAGATGACACTCGCCAAGACCGACCTGCGGATCGCGCAGCACTACGTCGACACCCTCGTCCCCGACGAGCTGAAGCACGTCTTCGACGCCATCAAGGCCGAGCACGAGCTGACCGTCACCGAGGTCCTGCGCGTCACCGGCGAGACCGAACTGCTGGACGCCGACCCGGTCCTCAAGCAGACGTTCAGCATCCGCGACGCCTACCTGGACCCCATCTCCTACCTCCAGGTCGCCCTCCTCGGCCGCCAGCGCGAGGCGGCCGCCGCCGGCACGGAGCCCGACCCGCTCCTCGCCCGCGCCCTGCTCCTCACCGTCAACGGCGTGGCGGCGGGCCTGCGCAACACCGGCTGACCGCGGCCCCGTACACAGGACGGTGCCCCCGTGCTCACCAAGAGCCCGGGGGCACCGCCATGCCGTACGCGGGAAGCTCACACCGCGAAGAACGCCGCCGTCAGCAGCGCCACACCCGCCCCGGCCATCGCCCACGCCATCCGCGTCCGCCGCAGCCCTCCGGCCACCACCACCGACGCCAGCAGCAGCGCCCCGCCCAGCGGCACCCACGCGTACAGCACCCCCGCCGGACCGGAACGCACCACCTCGTCGCTCCCCGGCTTCACCACCACCGAGTACGTCCGCCCCTTGGCCACGGCGACCGAGTCCTCCATGACGACCCGCTCCCGCTCCCGGGACCCCGCCGACACCGGTGCGTACGGGCCGCTGCACGCACCGTCGGCGCACCCCGTCACCTCGACCGTGCCCTGCTCGCGGCCCTTGGTCAGCAGCACGTGCTGCGCCGTGCCCCAGGACGCCCACACACCCGCGATCAGGATCAGCGCCGCGACCGTGCCCATCGCCGCGATCCGGCCGAATCGCATCAGGGCGTACGAGACCTGACGGGGACGAGGGGCGGCGGCGGAGGCAGGCATGGCCGGGATCATTGGCCATACCTGAGCGGTCGGTCAACTCGCCCGCGCGCCATCAACGGACAAGTCAGGAGTTGTACGTGCTCTGCGCCCGCTCCAGCCCCTCGATGACCAGAGCCTCCACCGCGTCCGCCGCCCGGTCCACGAAGTAGTCCAGCTCCTTGCGCTCCGCCGACCCGAAGTCGCGCAGCACGAAGTCCGCCACCTGCATCCGCCCCGGCGGCCGACCGATCCCGAACCGCACCCGGTGGTACTCCCGGCCCAGCGCCTTCGTGATCGACTTCAGCCCGTTGTGCCCGTTGTCCCCGCCGCCCAGCTTCAGCCGCAGCACGCCGTAGTCGATGTCCAACTCGTCGTGCACCGCGACGATGTTGGCGAGCGGAACCTTGTAGAAGTCCGCCAGCGCCGTCACCGGGCCGCCCGACACGTTCATGAACGACATCGGCTTCGCCAGGATCACCCGCCGGTTGGCCGGCCCGGGCGGGCCGATCCGCCCCTCGACCACCTGGGCCTGCGCCTTGCCGTGCCGTTTGAACCGCGCCCCCATCCGGTCCGCCAGCAGATCCGCCACCATGAAGCCGACGTTGTGCCGGTTCGCGGCGTACTCGGGGCCCGGATTGCCCAGGCCGGCGATCAGCCAGGGCGCACTCGCGTCCGTCGTCACGTCCATGTCTCCTCGCTACCCGTCCGCACATACGCGTCGGCCGCTGCTCCGCACGGGAACAGCGGCCGACCACATGATGACCCAGGCCCGACAGGACCCGGGGGACGATCAGGCCTCGGCGGCCTCTTCGCCCTCGGTCCCACCCTCGCCCTCGGCGGCCGGCTCCTCGGCCTGCGCGGACAGGACCTGCACGACCACGGCGTCCTCTTCGACGGCCAGCTTCACGCCGGACGGCAGCTTGACGTCCTTGGCGTGGATCGAGGCACCGGCCTCCAGACCCTCCACCGACACGGTGACGTGCTCCGGGATGTGCGTGGCCTCGGCCTCGACCGGCAGCGCGTCCAGGACGTACTCCAGCAGGAAGCCGCCCGGGGCCAGCTCGCCCTCGGCCTGCACCGGGATCTCCACGGTCACGGTCTCGCCGCGCTTGACCAGCTGGAGGTCGACGTGCTCCAGGAAGCCCTTGATCGGGTCACGCTGCACGGACTTCGGGATCGCCAGCTCGTTGGTCTTGCCGTCGATGTCCAGCGCGATCAGGACGTTCGGCGTACGCAGCGCCATCAGCAGCTCGTGGCCCGGCAGCGTCAGGTGCAGCGGGTCGGAACCGTGGCCGTACAGAACGCCGGGAACCTTGTCGTCACGACGGATACGGCGGGCGGCACCCTTGCCGAACTCGGTGCGCGTGCCGGCGGAGATCTTCACCTCGGACATGATCACTCCTCGTAGAGGTAGAAACGGACGTGGTCACCCGGCCACGAACGGCCTGCTACGAAGAGCGCGTCGATAACGGACAACCGAACCCGCGACACGGGTACGGCCTCCCTCGCCGAGCAACTTCAGCAGTCTACTCGGAGGGGGAGGCCGCACCCAAAACGATCTCCACGTGCTGTGCAGAACGGTTACTGCACGACGCTCACAGCTCGTCGAAACTCACTGCTCGTCGAACAGGCTCGTCACCGAACCGTCCTCGAACACCTCGCGCACCGCGCGCGCGATGGTCGGCGCGATCGACAGCACCGTGATCTTGTCCAGCTCCAGCTCGTTCGGCGTGGGCAGCGTGTCCGTGAACACGAACTCGCTCACCTTCGAGTTCTTCAGCCGGTCCGCCGCCGGACCCGACAGCACACCGTGCGTCGCGGTCACGATGACGTCCTCCGCACCGTGCGCGAACAGGGCGTCCGCGGCGGCGCAGATGGTGCCGCCGGTGTCGATCATGTCGTCGACCAGGACACAGATGCGCCCCTCCACGTCACCCACGACCTCGTGCACCGTGACCTGGTTCGCCACGTCCTTGTCGCGCCGCTTGTGCACGATCGCCAGCGGCGCGCCCAGCCGGTCGCACCAGCGGTCCGCCACCCGCACCCGGCCCGCGTCCGGGGAGACCACCGTCAGCTTCGAACGGTCCACCTTCGCGCCCACGTAGTCCGCGAGCAGCGGCAGCGCGAACAGGTGGTCCACCGGGCCGTCGAAGAACCCCTGGATCTGGTCCGTGTGCAGATCCACGGCGAGAATCCGGTCCGCACCCGCGGTCTTCATCAGGTCCGCGATCAGACGCGCCGAGATCGGTTCACGTCCGCGGTGCTTCTTGTCCTGCCGCGCGTAACCGTAGAACGGCACGATGACCGTGATGGAGCGGGCCGACGCGCGCTTCAGCGCGTCGATCATGATCAGCTGCTCCATGACCCACTTGTTGATCGGGGCCGTGTGGCTCTGGATCAGGAAACAGTCCGCACCACGCGCCGACTCCTGATAACGCACATAGATCTCACCGTTGGCGAAGTCGAAGGCCTTCGTCGGGACGACCCCGATACCCAGCTGGTGGGCGATCTCCTCGGCAAGCTCGGGGTGGGCGCGGCCGGAGAAGAACATCAGTTTCTTCTCGCCGGTCGTCTTGATCCCGGTCACAGCACTGTCTCCTCAGAGGTTCGCAGCTGAGCGTCACGGGCGCTCTCCCGACTGGCCGCGGGGGCGTCTCAGCTGGTGGGGTGCGGATGTGCACTTATCACGGTACGCCGTGTTCGACGCGCCGGTTTCCGGTCAGTCTTCGCTTCCCGCCTCCCGGGAGACCGCCTCGGCCGCCTTCGCCGCCGCGCTCCCCGGACGCTTCCGGGCCACCCAACCCTCGATATTCCGCTGCTGGCCGCGGGCCACGGCCAGCGAACCGGGCGGCACGTCCTTCGTGATCACCGAGCCGGCGGCGGTGTAGGAACCGTCCCCGACCGTGACAGGAGCCACAAACATGTTGTCCGAACCCGTACGGCAATGGGAGCCGACGGTCGTGTGGTGCTTGTCCTGCCCGTCGTAGTTCACGAACACGCTCGCGGCACCGATGTTGGTGTACTCACCGATCGTCGCGTCACCCACGTACGACAGGTGCGGGATCTTCGTCCCCTCGCCGACCGACGCGTTCTTCGTCTCGACGTACGTACCCACCTTGGACTTGAGACCGAGACGGGTCCCCGGCCGCAGATACGCGAACGGACCGACCGACGCCTGCGGGCCCACGTCCGCGCTGTAGGAGACGGTGTTGTCCACCCGCGCCCCCGCCCCGACCCGAGTGTCCGTAAGCCGAGTGTTCGGTCCCACCTCGGCGCCCTCGGCCAGGTGCGTCGCACCGTGCAGCTGCGTACCCGGGTGGACGACGACGTCCTGCTCGAACGTCACCGTCACGTCGACCCACGTGCTCGCCGGGTCGACGACCGTCACGCCGGCCAGCATCGCCCGCGTCAACAGCCGGTCGTTGAGGATCCGGCGGGCCTCGGCGAGCTGCACGCGGTTGTTGATGCCCGCGATCTCCCGGTGGTCACCGGCCACGGAGGCGCCGACCCGGTGCCCGGCCTCGCGCAGGATCCCGAGGACGTCCGTCAGGTACTCCTCACCCTGGCTGTTGTCCGTCCGCACCTTCCCCAGCGCGTCGGCGAGCAGCCGCCCGTCGAACGCGAAGACACCGGAATTGATCTCCCGGATCGCCCGCTGCGCCTCGGACGCGTCCTTGTGCTCCACGATCGCGGTGACGGCGCCGGTGGCCTCCTCCCGCACGATCCGGCCGTACCCCGTCGCGTCCGGCACCTCGGCCGTCAGCACGGTCACGGCGTTCCCGTCGGCGGAGTGCGTGGTGGCGAGGGCCCGGAGGGTGTCGCCGGTCAGCAGCGGGGTGTCGCCGCAGACCACGACCACGGTCCCGTCCACGGCGCCGCCCAGCGCCTCGAGTCCCATCCGCACCGCGTGCCCGGTGCCGTTCTGCTGCTCCTGCACGGCGGTGCGTACGTCGGGGGCGACCTCGGCGAGGTGCGCGGTGACCTTCTCGCGGGCGTGCCCGACGACGACGACCAGGTTCTGCGGGTCCAGCTCACCGGAGGCGGCGAGCACGTGCCCCACGAGGGACCGGCCGCACAGCTCGTGCAGGACCTTGGGTGTGGCCGACTTCATACGGGTGCCCTCACCCGCTGCGAGAACGACGACGGCTGCCGGGCGAATGGCGCTCACGGGATGCCCTTCGGCTTTTGGGGGTGGGGACATCCGCAGGATACCGGGGCGGTTTGAGGGGGGCATGAGTGCGGGCCCTGACCGTGTGGTCAGGGCCCGCACCGAGCAGCTCCGCCAGCTGGATTCGAACCAGCACTACAGGGCTTCAAAGGCCCGCGGGCTACCAGTTACCCCATGGCGGATGGCTGCGTCAGACCATACCTGAGGCCGGCGTACTGCCAAGAACGATCCCGTTCCACCAACCTTCGATCCGTCGGTACAGATCAGCGCTCTGTACGACGCTGATCACCAGGCAGCCACGGTAGTGATCGCCCACGTTCTTGCGGACCGTCTTTGGGTTGTGTTTTTTGAGCGTCGTCTTCCCGAAGCGGGCGGTGTCGGTGCCCGCGAGGGACGCCCAGTACTGCTCCGCAGCGGTCACGTCGGCAGTTTCGTGGATCATCACGCGGAATCGCAGACGCTCGCGTTCCACGTTGAGCAGATCGAGCCAGGCCATGAAGACTTTGATCATGCCGGGGTCGCTGTTGACGAAGAGGACATACTCACGGCGGCTGTAGGGCTTGTCCTTCGCCCCCTCTGCCCAGTAGAGCCCCACGCCGAGAAGGAACAGTTCCCGATCGTTCATGCGACCGATCTCTTGCAGTGCAGCAGCCTTTGTCTGCTCGCGCGCGGCGTCGCGCACCGCCAGCTCGTGCTCCCACCGCTTCCGTGCCGCGAGCCTCGCCTGCTCCGACGGTTCCCGTCGCTCCGGCTTCGGCAGATCCCGCACCCACAGCGAGATCGAACCCTTGCTGCACCCCAGTTCCACCTGGATCTGGTCGTACGTCCACCCCTGGAGCCGCAGCTCCCGTGCCCGCTCCCGCACGTAGTCCTTCGCGTTCGGGCGCTTCGTCCATTCGGGCGGCGGCTCGCCCTCCAGGAGCCGGTTGAGGATGTCGTTGTTGTCGACGTGCAGCCGGTCGCGGATCTGGCGGCGGCTGAGCCCCTCGCGCCGCAGCGCCACCGCCCGCTCCCGCAGGCCCTCGAAGTCCGCGTACTTGTTCTGTGAACGTGCCATGGGCATACCGTCCGGCCGGAATCCTCGCCACCGGTGTGGAATGGCGAGGGGTTCACCAGTTCGAGGGATATCGCGTCCTATCGTTTGTCGAAAGTCACCGGAAATGGGGCGGCTCGCGCCCGTAGGCTGGAGGCATGACCACGACGGGGGAAGACCACGTGCCGGCCCGGGGTGGGCCTTGGTGGTGGGACAGGCGGCGCGGCGCGGTGCTCGATGTGAGCCTCGGTGCCGTGTCCGCGTTGGAGTGCGCGGCGGAGGGGGTCCCGTTCGCGCGGGACGCCGGGATCCCGTTGGCGGTGGGGGTCCTCTTCGGGCTGCTGGCCGGCTCGGTGCTGGTGGTGCGGCGCAGGTGGCCGATCGCGGTGGTGCTGGTGGCGATCGCCGTCACGCCGGCCGAGATGGGCTTCCTGATGGGCGTCGTCGGCCTGTACACGCTGGCGGCGTCGGAGTTGCCGCGGCGGATCATCGGGTCGCTGGCCGGGATGTCGCTGCTGGGGACGTTGATCGTGACGTTCGTGCGGCTGCGGCAGGACATGGCGCGGGACGGGGTGGACCTGGGGGACTGGTTCCTGCCGTTCGCGTCGATCGCGACCTCGCTCGGGCTGACCGCTCCGCCGTTGCTGCTCGGCCTGTACGTGGGGCAGCGGCGGCGGTTGATGGAGAGCCTGCGGGAGCGGGCGGACTCGCTGGAGCGGGAGCTCCAGTTGCTCGCGGAGCGGGCGGAGGAGCGCGCGGAGTGGGCGCGGGGCGAGGAGCGGACGCGGATCGCCCGGGAGATGCACGACGTGGTGGCGCACCGGGTGAGCCTGATGGTGGTGCACGCGGCCGCGTTGCAGGCGGTGGCCCGGAAGGATCCGGAGAAGGCGGTGAAGAACGCCGCGCTCGTGGGGGACATGGGGCGGCAGGCGCTGACGGAGCTGCGGGAGATGCTCGGCGTGCTGCGCAGTGGTGGGAGCGGTGCCCGTGCGGCGCGGGCCTCGGTGCCGTTGGCGGCGGTGGGCGTGGCGGCGGCCGCGGCGGCGTCGCGGGCGGCGGGTGAAGGGGAGTCGGACGGTCCGTGCCTGTCCGAGCTGGACGAGTTGGTCGGTCAGTCGGAGGCGACCGGGATGGTCGTCGATCTGTCCGTGGAGGGGGAGGAGCGGGTGTACGCGGCGGAGGTGGAGGCGACTGCGTTCCGGGTGGTGCAGGAGGCGCTGACGAACGTGCACAAGCACGCGGCGGGGGCGAAGACGTATGTGCGGCTGGCGCACCGGGTGTCGGAGATCGCGATGCAGGTGGAGAACGAGCCGCCGCCCGAGGCCGCGACGTCGGCGCGGTTGCCGTCGGGCGGCAACGGGCTGGTGGGGATGAAGGAGCGGGTGGCCGCGCTCGGGGGTGTGTTCGTGTCGGGGCCGACGGACGCGGGGGGTTTCCGGGTGTCGGCGGTGATTCCGGCGTCCTAGGCGGTGGCCGTGTGGGGTCGGCCGGTGGTGAGGCGGGTCGGCTGGGTGCCGGCGACGAGCGTCGCGAGGGCGGTGTCGATGTCGGGGCCGAGGTACCAGTCGCCGGTGTGGTCGAGGGCGTAGACGCGGCCCTCGGTGTCGATGGCGATGAGGGCCTGGCTGTCGGTCTCGGTGCCGAGGGGGCAGGTCTGGGTGTCGAGGGCGCGGCCGAGGTCGCCGAGGGTGCGGGCCATGTGGAGGCCGTGCAGGGGGTCGAGGTGCAGGGTGGCGGGGGCGATCTGGCGGCCGGGGCCCGTGGGGGTGAGGTGGAGGCCGCCGAACTCGGCCCACGCCTCGACGGCGGCGGGGAAGACGGTGTGGCGGTGTCCGGCCGGTGAGGTGTGTTCGCGCAGGGTGTCGGCCCAGATCTCGGCCTGTTTGATGTCCCAGCGTCCGGGTTGCCAGCCGGCGTCGCGCAGTGCGGCGTCGACGGGGACGGGGAAGCGGGTGGTGGAGGTGCGGTCGGCTTGCATCGGCTCTTGGTTCTCTTCGGTCGGCTCTGGCGGCTCGGTCCTCGGCGTCGGTGGCCGGCGGGTCAGCCCTCGCTCGTCGTGGGGTCGACGACGCGGACGCCGAAGTGGGCGCTGAGGGCGGTGCAGGCGCGGCACGGTGCGGCGAAGCTGCCGTGGAGGGGGTCGCCGTCCTCGCGGATGCGGCGGGTGGTGAGTTTGGCGTGTTTGAGTGCTTTGCGGGCTTCGCCGTTGGTCATGGGTTTTCGTGCGGCGCGTTTGCTGCGGGTGGCGTCGGTGGTGGCCAGGTGCCGTGAGATGAGGATCGTCTCGGCGCAGCGGCCGGTGTAACGGTCTCGTTGGCCGCTGGTGAGGGTGTCGAGGAAGTCCTGGACGAGATGGTGCAGAGCGGGCGGGGCGTCGGCGCGGGTGGCCGTGCCGGTGAGGGTGGTGCCGCGCACGGAGAGGGCGGCGGCGACGGTCGGGAGTATGCCGTCGCGGCGGTGCCGGAGGGTGGGGGCGTGCGGGGCCTCGGCGCTGCTCCAGCCGATGCGGGGGTCGCCGCCCCGGGGGTCGTCGGGTCGCCCGGTGACGGGTCCCGTCTGTGTCGCACTCATGATCATCTTCCCCTCCTGAGCATCCCCCGGATGGTCACAGAGTGCCAAATCCCGTGGCTGCTGGGGAAGCTGGGGCTTGGCGACACGCCCGGGTATGGGCCCTGTGTCACGGGAGGGTGACGGCAGGTCACGGATGCGGAGGTCGGCGTGTCGGGTGCGGGGTCCGGCGCCGGTGACCCCTCTCGACGTACCGCATAGGCTGTCGGCACCGCTCATGCGTGCGGTGACCAGACAGTGCAGACAGATCAGACAGACGCCGCAGGGGGCAACCGCCATGACTACAGGTCGGCTCGGGCAGCGAGCCGCGCCGCCGAACGCGGCCTATGCCGGGCAGGTCGTGCATTTCCCGGATCCGGTGCGGGCGGCCCGTCACCCGAGAGGAGTACGGGTTGACGAGGGCGGCTACCCCGTCTTCTCGCCGTACGCCCGCGCGGTGGCGGAGATCGCGGAGCCGCCCGTGGGGTTCGGCGTCGACGAGTTGCGGCTGACGGACTACGTGTCGGCCAACGCGGCGCTGTCCGCGTCGGGGCACGAGCTGTGGGACACGGTGCCCGCGGTGGCGACGCCGCACGGCTGGACGTGGCACCACGTGGCCGGTTCGCGCCGGATGGAACTGGTGCCGGTCGAGGTGAAGGCGCTGCTGCGGCACCACGGCGGCATCGCGACGGCGACCGTGGACCAGGGCAAGCGCGGCACCAGGCCCTTGCAGGAGACGCGTCCGGCGCACTTCGGGCTGCCGAAGTCGGGCGTCGCGGTCTCGGAGCAGCAGGTGCTGGGGGTCGAGGAGGGTCTCGGCTACCGGCTGCCGGGCGCGTACCGGTCGTTCCTGAAGGCGGCGGGCGGCTGTGCGCCGGTCGGCACGGCGCTCGACGCCGAGCTGGGGCTGCTGGTCGACCAGCCGTTCTTCACGGTGCGTGAGGAGGCGGCGGTCAACGACCTCGTCTATGTCAACAAGTGCCTGCGGGACCACCTGACCAAGGACTACTTGGGTGTCGCGTTCGTCCAGGGCGGTCTGCTCGCGGTGAAGGTCAAGGGCGACCGGCTCGGTTCGGTGTGGTTCTGTGCCTACGACGACGTGCGCGACGTGGATCCCTCGTTGCCGCCCGCGGACCGGGTGGAGCGGCTGCTGATGCCCTGCGGCGAGGACTTCGACGCGTTCCTGTCGCGGCTGGCGGGGTCCCCGCCGGAGCTGGAGACGGTGGCGAACCTGATGGTGGACGGCGGATTCGCGCACGTGGTGCCCGCGACGCCGGCGTCCGTAGGGGAGTGAGCTGACGATGGTGACGTTCGCGCAGGCGCAGGAGCGCGCGGAGGAGTGGGTCAACGGCGAGCTGCCGGCGTACCAGCACCGTGAGGTGCGCGTGCGGGAGTTCGACCTCGGTTTCGTGGTGTGGGCCGAGGACCGTGCGGACGGCCCGCGTTCGGACGGCGGTGCGCAGCGGCTGGTGATCGCCCGGGACAGCGGGGAGGCGACGCTGTGGCCGGGGCTGCCGGTGGGTGAGGTCATCCGCCGGTACGAGGAGGAGTACGGCCGTCCCGACGAGGCCGAGGAGGCGCAGCCGGCGCCCGCCGCGCGGGTCGACCTGAACCAGACGTCGTTCCTGCTGAGTCCGCCGGAGTGGCTGCAGGAGGCGGCGGACAAGCTGGGGATTCCGGACCGCAGGCGCGGGGATCGGGACAGCGGCACCGGGGACGCCGGTGCTTCCGGTTCCGGTTCCGTGGCCGGTCCTGCCGCTCCGCTTCCCGAGACCGAGGCCGGCGTGCCGTCGGCCCCTGCCGGGGGCAGCGGTGCGGCGTGGCCTGCCGCCGCGTCCGGTGGTGACGGCGGCTCCGGGGCGGGCGCGGGTGCGTCCGGTACGCCGGGTGCCCCTGCCGGGGCGACGCCCTGGGCGGGGACGGACACCAACGCGGACGCCGGTGAGGACCGTTCCGTACCGCTGCCGCAGACCGTGTTCTCGCCGCCGCTGAGCGGGGCCGACGACGACGCGCCGCCGCCCGCGACGCCGGACGCCAAGACGGCGCTGATGTCGGGCGGCAGTTCGCTGCCGCCGACGGCGCTGTCGCCCGCGCTCGACGAGCCGAACGCGTCCGCCGCGCCCGCCGGTCCGGGCACGCCGCCGTCCGCGCCGCAGACGCCGCCCGCCGCGCAGCCGCCCGCAGGTCCGGGTGCGCCCGCCGCGCCGGCTCAGCCGCCCGCGCCGAACACCGGGGACATCGCCGACGCCGCGACCAGCAAGGCGGCGCCTCCGCCGCGCCGTGGCGGTGGCCCGACCACGCCGCCTCCGCCCGGTGCCCCGGGTGTGCCGGGCGGGCGGCCCGGCTCCACGCCGCCGCCGTCGGGGACTCCGGCACCGGGTACGCCGGCCGGCGGGTACGTGCCTACGCAGCTGGTGTCTTCGCTCGGGCCCGAGGGTCCGGGTGGCCCGGGGGCGCCGGCTGGGCCGGGGACGCCGCCGCCTCCGCCGGGTGCTCCGCAGCCTCCTGCCGCGCCGGGCACGCCGCCCGGTACGCCCCCCGGTCCGCAGGCGCCGGGTACGCCGCCCCCGCCGAGCGCTCCGGGCGGAACGCCGCCGGGCGGTATGCACCACGCCGCCACGATGCTGGCCGACCCCGGCCGCGCGGGTGGCGGTGCGCCCCAGCCTCCGGCTCCTCCCGGGCCTCCCGGTGCCCCCGCGGCTCCGGGCGCTCCTGGGGCCCCCGGTGCGCCGGGCGCGCCCGCGGCTCCGGGGACGCCGCCCCCGCCCGCCGCTCCGGGGATGCCCGGCGCGCAGGGCTCCTCGGGCGGCGCCGTGCACCACGCGCAGACCGTGCTGGCCGCGCCCTCGCTCGGCGGACCCGGTGGAGTCGGCGCGCCTCCGCCGCCGCCCGGCGCTCCGGGGGCCCCCGGCGGCGGGCAGCCGATGCCGCCGGGTGCCATGCCGCCGCCCGGGCAGCCGATGCCCGGTCAGCCGCAGGCGTACGGCTATCCGCAGCCGCCCGCCGGTCAGCCGACCGTCGGTCCGGGCTACCAGGCCGTGCTCCGCTACCGCGCCCACGACGGCTCCGAGCAGCAGCTGATCCGGCGTTCGGCGCCGGGCACGCCGCACCCGGAGTGGCAGATGTTCCACGAGCTGCGCTCCATGAACGTCCCGCCGGACCAGGTGCTGGAGCTGCACACCGAGCTGGAGTCGTGCGAGCTGCCGGGCGCGTACTGCGCGCGGATGATCCGGGAGCAGTGGCCGCAGGCGCGGATCACCTCGATCGCCCCGTACGGCACGGACCACGCGAGCCGGCAGCAGGGCATGCGGCAACTGCTCGCGCACCAGGGCGAGCTGCACCAGGTGGCCGACGGGCCGGCCCGTCCGGCGCCGGTGCGCGCTCCGCTGCCGCAGGTGCAGCCGGTGCCGCCGGTTCCGCCGGAGGCGATCGGTCAGGAGCTGGGCGGCGCGTTCGGACCGGGGGTCTTCCGGTTCGAGCAGGCCGCGGTCTCCCGGCAGGGTGTGCCGCCGGTCGTGGCGCACACGCTGGTGGCCGCGGGTCTGCCGATGGACATGGGGCCGTTCTTCTGGGCGCAGGCCCAGCCGGGGCGCCCGGTGCCCACGCTGGCGGAGCTGGCGGCCGAACGGGGGGTGCAGCCGGCCTCGGACGCGGGTTCGTACCTCGTCGTCGGCAGCGACTTCGGCCGCGCGGTCTGTGTGCAGTACGGCACCGCGGCCATCGTGGCCGTGCCGGTGGAGGCGGGGCCGGGCGGTGCGCCGGTGCCGCCGCAGTTCGTGAACTCCGGGCTGCCGGAGTTCGCGCGCTCGCTGGCGCTGCTGGGCCGGATGTGGCGGCTCAGGTTCGGTCTGAACCAGGAGCAGGCGGGCCGCTGGACCGTCGACTTCCAGGCGCAGCTGGCCGCGCTGGACCCGGCGGCGCTCGGCTCGCCGGAGAGCTGGTGGTCGGTGCTGCTGGAACAGATGTGGGACGGACTGCTCTGAGACGGCCTGCGTGAGACGGCCTGCGTGACACGGACTGCTGTGGGACGGACTGCTGCTGGACGGCGGCGTTCCTGACGTATCGAAGGGCGGGGCCCGGTCGGCCGGTGAGGCGACCGAGCCCCGCCCTTCGCGTGCGGTGTGTCGCATGACGAGGGCTTACATCCGATCCATAAAGTCGGTTAAGTCCATTTAGTGCGGCAGGTTCACCACAGGGGTGATCAGCATGAGCAGCGCAGCGGCGGCTCCCGACGGATTCGTGACCGTACGCGGGCGTGAGCGCGGCTACCGTCCGGAACAGGTGGAGGAGTGTGTCGCGGCGCTCTCCGACGACCGCGACGCGGCCTGGGAGCGGGCCGCCCGCCTCACCGTGCTCGCCCGGGAGATGGAGGAGGACCTGGGCGACCTGCTGGACGAGGTCGCGCAGCTCACCTCGCAGGACTACGAGGTGCTCGGGGAGGGCGCGCGGCGGTTGTTCCGGCTCGGCGAGGAGGAGGCCGAGGCCGTGCGGCAGCGGGCGCGTGACGCGGGGGACGACTGGATGCGGGAAGCGCGGGCGTACGCCGACGGCGTGCTGGAGGCGGCGAGGGCGCGGGCCGACGCGGTGCGCGCCGAGGCCGACGAACAGGCCCGGCAGCGGCTGCTCGTGGCGCGTGCGGAGGCCGACGAGGTGCGGATCGAGGCGCGGCGGGAGGTGAAGGCGGGGCGCGGAGAGGTGCTGTCCGTGCTGCGCGAGGCGCGCACGCGCACCGAGGACACGCTCGCGGCGCAGGGCCGGGAGCACGCCGAGCGGCTGGCCGGAGCGGAGCGGGCCGAGGAGGAGCGGGCCGAGGCGCTGGACGCGCACCACGCGGAGGCGGTGGCCCGCGCCGAGCGGGAGGTGTGCGAGGCGGAGCGGGCGCTGGCCGAGGCGGGGGAGGCGGCCGGGCGGATGGGGGAGGAGGCCCGGGCCCGGGCGGCCGAGGTGGTCGCCGAGGCCCGGGTGCGGCAGGAGGAGATCGTCCGCGAGACGGAGCGGGTGCTGCGCGAGCACGGGGAGCGGTGGGACGAACTGCAGGCCCACATGGCCTCCGTACGCAGCAATCTCAGTTCGCTGACCGGCCGGGCGGTCGAGTGAGGGCACCCGGGGCCCGCCCGGCGGCCGGCGTGGTCAGTCGCCCCTGCGCACCGCCCCCGCCAGGATCCACCCCTCCACCGCCTCGTACTGCCGGCGCTGCTCCTCGGCCTTGCGCCGGCCGGAGAGCATGGTGCCGATCCAGCCGCAGGCGAAGCCGAACGGGATGGAGACCAGGCCGGTCGTGGTGAACGGGAACCAGTTGAAGTCGGCCTCGGGGAAGGCGGAGACGGGTGAGCCCGAGACCAGGTTGGTGCCCGGCATCAGCAGCAGGACGGCCAGCGAGCCGCCGATGAGGGTGCTGAGCATCCCGGTGCGGGTGTAGCGGCGCCAGAAGAGGCCGTAGACCAGGGCGGGGGCGATGGCCGAGGCGCCCAGGCAGAACGACAGCGTCACCAGTGGCTGGAGGCTGCGGTGCTGGACCAGGGTGGCCAGGACGATCGCCGGGACGCCGACGGCCAGCGCGGAGACGCGGGCGAGGGCCATCTCGCGGCGCGGTGACATCTCCTGCACGCGGGTGGCGAACACGTCGTGGGCCAGGGAGTTGGCGCAGGCGAGGATCATGCCGCCGACGGAGGCGAGCAGGGTGAGGAAGACGGCTGTGGTGACCATCGTGAACAGGAACGTTTCCGCGGTGGACACCTCCGCACCGAAGGCGGCCTGCGATCCCAGGAGGTAGGCGGTGTTGCCCTGCGGGTCGACCGCGGCCACGACCGCCCGCCCCACCAGCGCCGTCGCACCGAAGCCGATGACCGTGACGACCAGCACGAACAGCGCCACGCTGGACACGGCCCAGGACATCGAGCGGCGTACCTGGCGGGCCGAGGAGGCGGTGTACATGCGCATGGTGATGTGCGGGAGGCAGGCTCCGCCGAGTACGACCGTCAGGTGCGCGGTGATCATGTCGGCGTCGGGGTGGGGCCCGCCGGCGAACTGGAGCCCCGAGTGCAGGAACGCCGAGCCCACCCCGCTGCGGTCCGCCGCCGCGCCGAACAGCGCGCCCGGGTCCCAGTCGAAGCGGTTGAGGATCAGTACGGCCACCACGGCGCCCGAGCCGAGCAGCATCACGATCTTGAGGATCTGGATGAGGGCGGTGCCCTTCATCCCGCCGATCGCCGCGTAGCTGATCATCAGCACACCCAGCCCGATGATGCACCCGGTCTCCAGCGACTCGCCGGAGAACCCGAGGACGAAGGCGAGCAGTTGGCCGGTGCCCGCGAGCTGCACCAGCATCAGCGGCAGCAGCGCGGCGAGGGTGACGGCGCAGGTGGCGACGCGGACGCTGCGGCCGGGCATCCGGCGGGCGAGCGCGTCGCCCATGGTGAACCGGCCCGCGTTGCGCAGGGGTTCGGCCAGCAGGAACATCAGCAGCATCAGGGAGAGTGCGGTGCTGAGCGCCAGCACGACACCGTCGTGGCCGAACAGGGCGATGACGCCGCTGGTGCCGAGGACGGACGCCGCCGAGATGTAGTCGCCCGCGATCGCGAGGCCGTTGCGCATCGGGGACAGGGAGCTGTACCCGGTGTAGAACTCGTCGAGGTCGTCCCGGTCGGGGCCGGTCATCACGCACAGCAGCAGCGTGATGGTGGCGACCGCGGTGAAGCCGACCAGGGACATGGTCTGCGCGTTGCCGCTGAACTCGGTCATCGTCCCGCCTCCCGCCGGGCGTCCAGTTCGGCCTCCTTGCGGATGCGGTCCGCGAGCGGGTCCACGCGGCGCCGGGCGGTCTGCTCGTAGAGCGCGATCGCCAGCCAGGTGACGGGCAGTTGGACCAGGGCGAGCAGTAGTCCGGTGGGCAGTCCGTCGACGACCGTGCCGGTCATGAATCCGGGCGCGTAGGCGGACAGGATCAGGAACAGGGTGAAGTAGCCGAGCGCGGTGAGCGTGGCGGTGCGCCGCTGCCAGCGGTAGGCGCTGCGCAGGATCCGCAGGTCGCTGTGGTGCCCCAGCGGGTCGCGCCGCGGGGCGCGTCGGGTCGGGGCGCGGTGGGACGGCGCCTGGTGCGCCGGGGCACGGGGCGGGTACGGCGGTGGGGGGTGATGGGGGTACGACGGGGACGGGTCGTAGGACATCCCGGTTCTCCTTGCGCGGCTGGGGCCCGGGTGGCGGACCGCAGGGAGGTGGGGGGTGGGGAGTCACGCACGTTACTCGCCGGTCACCTGGAGCGCTGCCTTTTGGCCGAACTGGTCGGTCGGTATGGCCTGGCCGACGTGCCGGTTTGCCCCTCACGTGGCGGGAGGGTGGAGGCTTGGTGCGTCTCGGGGTGGAGAGCGACCCCGAGACCGACTCCACCGAAGGGTGGACTGCCCCTAGGGGTACCTCCGTACTACGGCTCGGGGAGGGTTCGTACCGGCGGAGGACGAGAGGGGCCGGGCGGCGTCCTTAATCTGGCCTTACGCCGCTGGGGGGCGGCAAACCGGACCCGTGGGGGTGGGGTTTTCCCCAGGAAAAGAGTGCGCTGAACACCAGCGCGCCCGCCCCACGGTTCCGGACAGACTCTTCGAGACAGCAGCACGGCGCACCCGCGACAGTCCAACGGGGCACCGGCGGCTCACTCGATGACCGACATAGGAGACTTGACATGACATCGGCCGTAAGTATTCCCACGCACGGGGGCACCGGAGGGCGTACGGCCGTTGCCGCGCGAGCGCGGCAGGTCGTGAAGGCCTACGGGTCGGGCGAGACGCGGGTGGTGGCCCTCGACCATGTGGACGTGGACATCGACCGCGGTCGGTTCACCGCCATCATGGGGCCGTCGGGCTCCGGCAAGTCCACGCTGATGCACTGCCTGGCCGGCCTGGACACGGTCACCGGCGGGCAGATCTACCTCGACGAGACCGAGATCACCGGCCTCAAGGACAAGAAGCTCACGCGGCTGCGCCGGGACCGGATCGGCTTCATCTTCCAGGCGTTCAACCTGCTCCCGACGCTCAACGCGATCGAGAACATCACGCTGCCCATGGACATCGCGGGCCGTAAGTACGACAAGGCGTGGCTGGACCGGGTCGTGGAGACCGTGGGGCTGGCCGGCCGGCTCAAGCACCGGCCCACCCAGCTCTCCGGCGGCCAGCAGCAGCGGGTCGCGGTGGCGCGGGCCCTGGCCGCCCGACCCGAGATCATCTTCGGCGACGAGCCCACCGGGAACCTCGACTCCCGCGCCGGTGCCGAGGTGCTGGGCTTCCTGCGCCGCTCGGTCACCGAACTGGGCCAGACCATCGTCATGGTCACCCACGACCCGGTCGCCGCGAGCTACGCGGACCGGGTGCTGTACCTCGCCGACGGCCGGATCGTCGACGAGATGCTGAGCCCGACCGCGGACGCCGTCCTCGACCGCATGAAGGACTTCGACGCCCGGGGGCGCACGTCATGACCGTCGTCAAGACCTCGATGCGCAACTTCCTCGCGCACAAGGGCCGGATGGCGCTCTCGGCGGTGGCGGTGCTGCTGTCGGTGGCGTTCGTGTGCGGCACCCTGGTGTTCACCGACACGATGAACACCACCTTCGACAAGCTCTTCGCGATCACCTCGTCCGACGTGACGGTCCTGCCGAAGGACGCCAAGGCCGAGGACACCCCGCAGAACGGCGTGCCCGAGGCCCTCCCGGCCTCCGCACTGGAGCGGGCCCGGGCGACCGAGGGCGTCAAGTCCGCCGAGGGCGTCGTCAGTTCGATGAACGTGACGGTCGTCAACAGCGACAACGACAACGTGGGCGCCACCAACGGCGCCCCGACGATCGCCGGAAACTGGACGAAGAACGACCTCCGGTCGATGGAGATCACCACCGGGCACGCCCCGCGCGGGCCCACCGAGGTGATGGTCGACGCCGACACCGCCGACAAGCACGACCTGAAGCTCGGCGACGAACTGCGCACCATCGCGCAGACCGGCGACTTCAAGGCGAAGATCGTCGGCATCGCCTCCTTCACAGTGACCAACCCCGGCGCCGCCGTCATCTACTTCGACACGGCCACCGCCCAGAGCGAACTGCTGGGCGCCACCGGCAAGTTCACCCAGCTCAACATCACCGCCGAGGCCGGTGTCTCCGACACGCGCCTCAAGCAGGACGTCGCCTCGTCCCTGGACGGCACCTACAAGGTCCAGACGGCCAAGGAGAACTCCGACGAGAACCGCGAGGGCATCGGCGAGTTCATGAACGTCATCAAGTACGCCATGCTCGGCTTCGCCGGGATCGCGTTCCTGGTCGGCATCTTCCTCATCATCAACACCTTCTCCATGCTGGTCGCCCAGCGCACCCGCGAGATCGGCCTGATGCGGGCCATCGGCTCCTCCCGCCGGCAGGTCAACCGCTCCGTGCTGGTCGAGGCGCTGCTCCTCGGCATCGTCGGCTCCGTCCTCGGCGTCGCGGCCGGAGTCGGCATCGCCATCGGCCTGATGAAGCTGATGTCCGCCGCGGGCATGAACCTGTCCACCGACGACCTGACCATCAAGACGGCGACGCCCGTGATCGGCCTGGTCCTCGGCGTCGTGGTCACCGTCCTGGCCGCCTACCTGCCGGCCCGCCGCGCCGGCAAGATCTCTCCGATGGCCGCCCTGCGCGACGCCGGTACGCCGGCCGACGTCAAGGCCGGCTGGATACGCGGCCTGATCGGCCTGGTGCTCACCGGCTCCGGTGCCGCGGCCCTGCTCACGGCGGCCGGCGCCGACAAGGCGAGCGAGGGTTCGCTGATGCTCGGCGCGGGCATCGTGCTCTCCCTCATCGGCTTCGTCGTCATCGGCCCGCTGCTGGCCGGCTTCGTGGTCCGGGTGATCAGCGCGGTGCTGCTGCGGGCCTTCGGCCCCGTCGGCCGGCTGGCCGAGCGCAACGCCCTGCGCAACCCGCGCCGCACCGGTGCCACGGGCGCCGCCCTGATGATCGGCCTCGCGCTGGTGGCCTGTCTCTCCGTGGTCGGCTCCTCCATGGTCGCCTCGGCCACCAGCGAGCTGGACAAGACGGTCGGAGCGGACTTCATCGTCCAGGGCAACCAGCGGATCGTGCCGAAGGCCGAGAAGGCGATGCAGGACACGCCCGGCCTGGAGCACGTCACCCGCTACAAGATGCTCGACGCCACGCTGACCTCGCCCGACGGCAAGACCGACGACGACGGTGTCACGGCCGCCGACCCGACCTACGCCGAGGACGTCCGCCGCGCCACGACGGAGGGCAAGCTCTCCGCCGCCTACGGGCCGGACGCCATGTCCGTCGGCTCGGACTACGCCGAGAAGCACGGCGTCCACGTCGGTGACACCGTCTCGGTCGCCTTCAAGGGCGGCGAGACCGCGAAGCTCAAGGTCGCCGCGATCACGAGCGACGACGTGGCCATCGACCAGGGCGCCCGGTACATCAGCATCGACACGATGCGGAAGTACCTGCCGGCGGAGAGCGTCCCGCCGAACACGATCATGTTCGCCAAGGCCGAGGACGGCAGGAGCGACCAGGCGTACGCGGCGCTGAAGAAGTCCATGGACGCCTACCCGCAGTACCAGGTGGCCGACCAGACCGACTACAAGCAGGAGCTGAAGGACCAGGTCGGCCAGTTGCTGAACATGGTCTACGGCCTGCTCGCCCTGGCGATCATCGTCGCGGTCCTCGGTGTGGTGAACACCCTGGCCCTCTCGGTGGTCGAGCGGACCCGCGAGATCGGCCTGATGCGGGCGATCGGACTCTCCCGCCGCCAGCTGCGCCGCATGATCCGCATGGAGTCCGTCGTCATCGCCCTCTTCGGCGCGCTGCTCGGCCTCGGACTCGGGATGGGCTGGGGCGCCACGGCGCAGAAGCTCCTCGCCCTGGAGGGACTGAACGTCCTCGACATCCCCTGGCCGACGATCATCGGTGTCTTCATCGGCTCGGCCTTCGTGGGCCTGTTCGCCGCCCTGGTCCCGGCCTTCCGCGCGGGCCGCATGAACGTCCTGAACGCCATCGCGACGGAGTAGCAGCCGACAGCCACCGCACACGGGGGTTGCGGGGGACCCGGCGCCGGAAGCCACGAGGCATCCGGCGCCGGCTCTTGTGCGGGGGCACTACGGGCGTCCACCCTTCAACCCGCCGAGTCGGGTGGTTGGTGGGCATGGGCCCGGGGGGGTTCCAGGGGGCGGAGCCCCTGGTACGGCCACCGCGACGCCGCCACCCCGCACCCGGCGTCGTCCACAGCCCCCGACGCACCCGCGCCCGGCGACGTACGCTGGACACCCCCGGCCCCACCCGCGTCGGGCTACTCGTGTTGCCCCACCCCAGGACGGAAAGCGCCCCCTCCATGAGCCTGCACGGTCTGCTCGACGCCGTCGTCAAGGACACCGCCCTCGCGGAAGCGATCTCGGCGGCCGCAGACGGCAACCGCATGCACGTCGATCTGGTCGGCCCACCCGCGGCCCGCCCCTTCGCCATCGCCGCCCTGGCCCGCGAGACGTCCCGTACCGTCCTGGCGGTGACGGCGACGGGCCGCGAGGCGGAGGACCTCGCCGCGGCCCTGCGCTCCCTCCTGCCCCCCGAGGGCATCGTCGAGTACCCCTCCTGGGAGACCCTCCCGCACGAGCGCCTCAGCCCGCGCAGCGACACCGTCGGCCGCCGCCTGGCCGTCCTGCGGCGCCTGGCCCATCCCCGCCCCGACGACCCGGAGACCGGCCCGGTCTCCGTCGTCGTGGCGCCCGTCAGGTCCGTGCTCCAGCCGCAGGTCAAGGGCCTGGGCGACCTGGAGCCGGTGGCCCTGCGCACCGGACAGACCGCCGACCTGAACGAGACCGTGGAAGCCCTCGCGGCAGCCGCGTACGCGCGCGTGGAGCTGGTGGAGAAGCGCGGCGAGTTCGCCGTCCGCGGCGGCATCCTGGACGTCTTCCCGCCGACCGAGGAGCACCCCCTCCGCGTCGAGTTCTGGGGCGACGACGTCGAGGAGATCCGCTACTTCAAGGTCGCCGACCAGCGCTCCCTGGAGATCGCCGAACACGGCCTGTGGGCCCCGCCCTGCCGCGAGCTGCTGCTGACCCCGGACGTGCGCGAGCGCGCCGCCGCCCTCGCCGAGGCCCACCCCGAGCTGGGCGAACTGCTCGGCAAGATCGCCGAGGGCATCGCGGTCGAGGGCATGGAGTCCCTCGCCCCCGTCCTCGTCGACGACATGGAACTGCTCCTGGACGTGCTCCCCAAGGGCGCCATGGCCCTCGTCTGCGACCCCGAGCGGGTGCGGACCCGCGCCGCCGACCTGGTGGCGACGAGCCAGGAGTTCCTCCAGGCGTCCTGGGCGGCCACCGCGGGCGGCGGCGAGGCGCCGATCGACGTCGACGCGGCCTCGCTCTGGTCCATCGCCGACGTCCGGGAGCGGGCCCGCGAGCTGGACGTGATGTGGTGGTCGGTGTCGCCGTTCGCCGCCGACGACGCGTTCGAGGAGGCCGACACCCTCAAGCTCGGCATGCACGCCCCCGAGACCTACCGCGGCGACACCGCCAAGGCGCTGGCCGACACCAAGGGCTGGCTCGCCGACGGCTGGCGCGCGGTCTACGTCACCGAGGGCCACGGCCCGGCCGCCCGCACCGTCGAGGTCCTCGGCGGCGAGGGCATCGCGGCCCGGCTGGACAACGACCTGGGCACCCTCAGTCCCTCCGTCGTGCACGTCTCCTGCGGCTCGATCGACCACGGCTTCGTCGACCGCGCCCTCCGGCTCGCCGTCCTCACCGAGACCGACCTGACCGGCCAGAAGGCAGCGGGCCGCGAGGGCGCCCGGATGCCCGCCCGGCGCCGCAAGACCATCGACCCGCTCACCCTGGAGACGGGCGACTACATCGTCCACGAGCAGCACGGTGTGGGCCGCTACATCGAGATGGTGCAGCGCACCGTGCAGGGCGCCACCCGCGAGTACCTGGTCGTGGAGTACGCCCCCGCCAAGCGCGGCCAGCCCGGCGACCGGCTCTACATCCCCACCGACCAGCTGGAGCAGATCACCAAGTACGTCGGCGGCGAGGCCCCCACCCTGCACCGTCTCGGCGGCGCCGACTGGACCAAGACCAAGGCCCGCGCGAAGAAGGCGGTCAAGGAGATCGCCGCCGACCTGATCAAGCTCTACAGCGCGCGGATGGCGGCCCCGGGACACGCCTTCGGCGCCGACACGCCCTGGCAGCGCGAGCTGGAGGACGCCTTCCCCTACGCCGAGACCCCGGACCAGCTCACGACCATCGCCGAGGTCAAGGACGACATGGAGAAGACGGTCCCCATGGACCGCCTGATCTGCGGCGACGTCGGCTACGGCAAGACCGAGATCGCGGTCCGCGCCGCCTTCAAGGCGGTCCAGGACGGCAAGCAGGTCGCCGTACTCGTGCCGACGACCCTGCTGGTGCAGCAGCACTTCGGGACGTTCGGCGAGCGGTACGCCCAGTTCCCGGTGAACGTGAAGGCGCTGTCCCGCTTCCAGACCGACACCGAGTCGAAGGCGACCCTGGAGGGCCTGCGCGAGGGCTCGGTGGACATCGTCATCGGCACCCACCGGCTGTTCTCGTCCGAGACCAAGTTCAAGGACCTGGGCCTGGTCATCGTCGACGAGGAGCAGCGCTTCGGCGTCGAGCACAAGGAGCAGCTGAAGAAGCTCCGCGCCAACGTCGACGTGCTGACCATGTCCGCCACCCCCATCCCGCGCACCCTGGAGATGGCGGTCACCGGCATCCGCGAGATGTCCACGATCACCACCCCGCCGGAGGAGCGCCACCCGGTGCTGACCTTCGTCGGCCCCTACGAGCAGAAGCAGATCGGCGCCGCCATCCGCCGCGAGCTGCTGCGCGAGGGCCAGGTCTTCTACATCCACAACCGCGTCGAGTCCATCGACCGCGCGGCGGCGCGGCTGCGCGAGATCGTCCCCGAGGCGCGCATCGCCACCGCCCACGGCCAGATGTCCGAGCAGGCCCTGGAACAGGTGGTCGTCGACTTCTGGGAGAAGAAGTTCGACGTGCTCGTCTCCACCACCATCGTCGAGTCCGGCATCGACATCTCCAACGCCAACACCCTGATCGTCGAGCGCGGCGACAACTTCGGCCTCAGCCAGCTCCACCAGCTGCGCGGCCGGGTCGGCCGAGGACGGGAGCGCGGCTACGCGTACTTCCTCTACCCGCCGGAGAAGCCCCTGACGGAGACGGCGCACGAGCGGCTCGCCACCATCGCCCAGCACACCGAGATGGGCGCGGGCATGTACGTGGCGATGAAGGACCTGGAGATCCGCGGCGCGGGCAACCTGCTCGGCGGCGAGCAGTCCGGCCACATCGCCGGCGTCGGCTTCGACCTGTACGTGCGGATGGTCGGCGAGGCGGTCGCCGACTACCGGGCGTCGCTGGAGGGCGGTGTGGAGGAGGAGCCGCCGCTGGAGGTCAAGATCGAGCTGCCGGTCGACGCCCACGTCCCGCACGACTACGCGCCCGGCGAGCGACTGCGCCTGCAGGCGTACCGGTCCATCGCCTCCGCCAACAGCGAGGAGGACATCAAGGCCGTACGCGAGGAGCTCGTCGACCGCTACGGCAAGCTGCCGGAGCCGGTGGAGAACCTGCTGCTGGTCGCGGGCCTGCGGATGCTCGCGCGGGCGTGCGCCGTCGGCGAGATCGTGCTCCAGGGCAACAACATCCGCTTCGCGCCGGTGGAGTTGCGCGAGTCCCAGGAGCTGAGGCTGAAGCGGCTCTACCCCGGCAGCGTCATCAAGGCGGGCACCCGCCAGGTCCTCGTACCGCGCCCGAAGACCGCGAAGGTCGGCGGCAAGCCGCTGCTCGGGCGGGAACTGCTCGGCTGGGTGGGGGAGTTCCTGACCTCGATCCTGGGGTCGTAGCGCGAAGCCCGTCCATGGGGCAGCCCCATGGACGGGCTTCGGCGGTTGTGGACGTGCGGAGCGGCTACCGCTGCTCCGGCCGGTCGCCGCCCTCGCGCCCGAAGCCGAGCTTTCCCTCGGCCTGCTGCTGCGCGGAGTCGACCTGCTTCTCGTACTTGCCGCCGGTCCGCTGGTTGACCTGGCGCTCGGCGGCGTCGGACATCTTCCTTGACCTGTCCTTGTCCTTGCCGGCCATGGCTTTGACCTTGTCGAGGATGCCCATGCAGCAGCTCCTTCCGAGACGTGACTCACTTTCGAAGGTACGGCAGACATGTCCGACATGCCCAATTAAGCCCACTTTGGTCTGGACCTCTCCGTCGCTACGGTGATACCGGCGATCGAGTCGGGGGAGGGACGCGCATGACGCGGCACAGCAGGATCCGTACCGGATGGACCGCGGGCGCGGCCCTCGCACTGGCCCTGGTCAGCGGATGCGAGGGCCTGGAGGGCGACGCGGCCTCCCCCACCGACAGCGGCGCCGCCGCCCCGGCCGCCGGACCGGCCGTCAGCCCCCTGCGCAACCCGGACGGCACCGGCCCCGGCCTCGCCCCGGTCGCCGGCGACGGCCCCGAGGCCACGGCCCGGGGGCTCATCGAGGACCTGGAGACCAAGGGACGCGGCCCGAAGACGGGCTACGACCGCGACGAGTTCGGCTACGCCTGGATGGACTCCGCCGACGGCGTCCCGCTCGCCCGCAACGGCTGCGACACGCGCATTATCTCTATGCTTCGAGCCGTGATGACACTGTTTTCGCAGCCTATGCAGGGTGCGGTCAGCCATGCGTACTGAGAGGCACGTGAGTCACAGCGTCATGCGCGCTCACCGAAAGAAGGGTGCGATTGCGGTCACCGTTGCCGCCGTGCTCGTCGCAGGATGTGACGCCACAGAGCCGGGCGGGAACTCCCCGGAGTCCGGTCCGGGCACCACTACTGGGCGAGCGGTGAGCCCGCTGAAGAATCCTGACGGAATGAAGCCGGGTCTCGCCCCTCTCACGTCGGAGACGGACGAGGCCGACGCGCGCAAGCTTATCGACGGACTGGCCACGAAGGGCCGCGGGCCGAAGACGGGCTACGACCGGGACGAGTTCGGATACGCCTGGATGGACACGGCAGATGGCGTTCCGCTGGCCCGGAATGGTTGTGACACTCGAAACGATCTTATGAATCGCGATGGTGAGGACGTTCGTTTCCGCGCAGGTTCCGACTGTGTGGTTGTCTCGATGACGTTGGACGACCCCTACACCGGCCGCACCGTCGACTGGCGCAAACAGCAGGCCACCGAGGTCCAGATCGACCACGTGGTGCCGTTGTCGTACAGCTGGCAGATGGGCGCGGCCCGCTGGCCGGAGAGCAGAAGGAAACAGTTCGCGAACGACGTGCTCAATCTGCTTCCGGTCGAAGGCCGCGCCAACTCTGCGAAGCGGGACTCCGGGCCCGCCTCCTGGCTGCCGCCGAACAAGCGGATCCGGTGCGCGTACGCAGTCCGCTTCGCGCAGGTCGCCGAGAAGTACGAGCTCCCGGTGACGGCCCCGGACAAGGTGACGATGCTTGCCCAGTGTGGCGAGTGAGGACGAAGCACTCGCCGAGAACCTGCGCTCATCGCGAGACGGTGCTGCGGCTTCCCTCCGGATGGTTACGTTGAGACAAAGCCCAGTGGTGGCCACTACGACACCTTGAGCAGCCGCTGGAGTACAGCGAGGTCCGCATGATGTTCAACCGTGCCCATGAGCTACTCCTCAGGCCACGGGACGCGCTCTACGGGCGGCGGACCAGTAAGTGTGCATCGAGGAAGCCCCGCTCAGACGCTGGGTCATGGAGCAACCGAGCCACCGTGTCGAGCCCGGCTGCGGCCAGCAACTCGGCAAACTGCTCCGTCGGCCAGCTGTATGCGGGCGCCACCTTGTGATCGAAGCGAACCGGCTCCGGCCCTTCGGTCCCGAAGAAGGACACCAGGAGCAAGCCCCCTGGTGCCAGGACACGCACCTGCTCAGAGAGCAGTGCGGGCAACTCTCCAGGTGGGGTATGGATCATCGAGTAGTGGGCCAGCACTCCACCGAGTTCGCCGTCCTTGACCGGCAGGGCCTCCATTCGCGCTTCGTCGAACCGCAGCGCCGGATAGGCCCGACGGGCGTGGTCGACCATGGCCGGAGAGAGGTCGAGCCCAAAGGCATCCAGCCCCAAATCGTGCAGCATTGCCGTCAGATGACCGGGACCGCACCCGACGTCGGCTACCCGCAGGTTGGCCGCATCACGCACGAGCTCGGCGAAGGTGCCGATCATGTTCCGCGCGAACGGCTGCGTCTCCAGCTGGTTGGCGAACATCGACGCATACAGTTCGACGACTCCGTCGTAGGCCGCCCTGGTCCTGTCCTGGTGTCCCAACATGGGAAGGAAGCTAACACCCGTGCCGTTCGCCGCTGTTCTTCGGCCCATGGCGGTCCTTCCCCTCGGTACTGATCATCCCACCACCTGACCGCAGGACGTCTCCAGCGCCGCGGAGAAGGCGATGGAGGCGTACTACGAGGGGTGGCGGTGCTCAAGTCGGCGCGGTGGTGCGTGTCGGCAATTCGGTTCGCCGCCCGGTGGCAACACCGCCGACCTGGTGGGAAGCCAGCTCCGTCATCTGAACGGGGATACTGCCCTGGCTCCCGCCCCGGGTCACGGAACGGCGCGGGTGCAGACTCCCGTCCGGGGCCGAAGGGAATCTGGGGTGCCGTACGGACCTCTGTCTGGAGAACGTGGTGGCGCGGGGCGGCCAGGCGGCACTCATCGATTGCGGCCTGACCCGGGATGAGTTGATCCGGCGGCCCAAGGCAGGCCGGTGTGCCGGGACCGTAACGGTCGGCAGAGGCCGTCCGCCGACCGCTCGTCGGTCAGCTGCCCGGGACTGCTCGCATTGCCCTACGGAGGCTCGCGCGGGCAGCAGTGAGGTCGTCCTCAGCTTCCCGGAGCCGGCCCTCCAGCGCGGAACAACACTCCTGGGACTTCCCTAGCTTGGCGCGAAGGACAGCGTTCTCTCGTTCCAGCTCCTGGACCCTGCCGACCAGTTGAGCGCGATCTGCTTCCTCCAGTTCTGCTCCTAGCGAGAGCCGGACGCGTTCTCGGAGGCGATCGCGCTCGCGCTTGAGGTCCTTGATCTCTTCACGGGCCAGGGCGAGATCCGTTTGCAGGCCGGCAGAGGACACCTGCTGGGCTGCTGGGTACGAGGAGATTCGGTGTCCCTGCGCACGCTGGGCGGAGATGCCGGCCTCGACGGCCTCGTGCACCCGAGGCTGGTTATAGATGAACCAGGTGGATACCGCTGCCTCCCGCGCTACCTGAGCAACAGTGATGCGTCGTCCCGTCCGGAGAAGGCCGTTTACTGCTTCGAGTGCGCGCGCAGTCTTGGTTTCACTGTCCTGGGCACGGCTGGCGCGCAGACGCTCGACCCGGGCGTCCCGGTCGTTGGCGTTCGAAGGGGCCGGGCGCTTCATCCGGGGCTCCGTGTCGTCAGTGCCTGCAGGGGCACGAAGGCTGCGGCCGAGCGGGCCTTGCGCAGTTCGCGCGAAGCGGATTCGACGGCGTCCCGCTCGTCGGTGGGCATCGCCTCAAGCTTCCGCCGCATCTCGTCGGCCGACTTCGAGTAGGCGCGGATCTGGTCGTCGAGATTGCGTACGACCCAGTCGGCGGCCTCCATGGCAACGGCAGCTTCCTTGTCGGCCCGCAGGTCCGCGATCTGCTGTTCCAGGGCTGGCAGGTAGGAGGGATCAGGCCGGTAGAAATCGCATCCGGCGCACTGGAAGCGGATGCGGCAGTGCCCGCCGCCGGCCTTGACGTTGCTCGGTTCGGTGCAGCCGCCGTAGGGAACGGCGACGCTCTCCACCTCGTAGGCGAGGGGATCGCTGAAGCCGTGAGCTGCGCCGTGCCGGTCGACGGCGAGCGTCGCGACCGTCCGTACGGCCTCCTGTTTCCGGGTGAGGGAGACCTTGTAGTAGCCCATGGTCACGTCCAGCGAACGGTGGTCCATGAGTTCCCGCAGGACGTCGGGGCGGGTGCCCGCGTCCGCATGGCGCTGGGCGTAGGCGTGGCGGAAGCCGTACGGAACGACCTGGGTGCGGTCGTAAGCGAGCGGGTTGCCGTCCTCGTCGAGCCGGTCGTCCACGAGGTCCGGGATCAGCTCGTCGATCCAGTCGCGGAAGATCCGGTTGCAGAACTGCGCAGCGTTCAGGTGCCCACGGCGTGGACGATTGCGCTGTCCCGGTGAGGGAAACAGCCACTGAGCACAGCCCGGCACGACCGGCAGCGCATCGAGTTCTCGCTGCCAGGTCTCGACCAGCTGGGCGGTGCTCTCCGAGACAGGCAGGCGGCGGCCGTGCCGCCGCCGCTTGTGGTTGTCGTAGAGCAGCGTCGGTTTGCCCTCGACCCGCTCCAGACAGTCACGGTGCAGGCTGGTGACCTCACCCGGGCGTCGGCCGGTGTCCCGGAGGACCGCGTAGACCACCTGATACATCCGCGCGAAGTCGGCGGCCGTCCAGCCGCCGCTTGCATAGGCCGTCGAGGTGCCCAGCAGGCCGAGGTGCACGTCGAGTTGGGCGATGACGTGCTCGGGGATCGCGCGGCCGAGATCGTCCTCGGTCACCTCCACGGCGGCGATCGAGTGGAAGCGGGGATTGAGGGCGAACCCGCCGGGCACGTGGTCCATCATCCCGGCCTGGCGGGCGTATTCCAGGAACGTGCGCCAGTAGCGGAGCAGGGCCCTGCGGTGGCTGGTGGAGTAGTCGTGCCCGTCCTCGGGCCGCTTGATGATCCGGAAGAGGTCCACCACAGCGTTCATATCGGCCATGGTGAGCGCCTCAGGCTCCTCGCTGTGCGGCCTGCCCGCCAGCGCGGAGGAGGCGATGGTGGCCGCGTATACGGTCTGCCGGAGATCGAGGACCGCCGGACGCGCGGTGCGTCCGTATTCCTTGACCAGGTCCCGCAGCCAGCGCTGCTTCACCGGGCGGAAGTCGATGTCGCCGTAGACAGCGGCGTACTTGCGACCGCGCCCGGCCGTCAGCCCGATGAGAGCGCACTCCCACACGTCGCCGGAGGTCGGGTCGGTGCCCTCGAACTCGACACGTGCGCGGCGGACGTGCAGCAGAACACCGTTCAGGACGCCGGCGGTCGCAGCCGGAAGCCCGGAGGGGAAAGAGGCGTCCAGGTCGAGGAGCGAGCCGAGTCCGGCAGGGAGACCGGCCACAATGCGGCGTACCCGCTGGGGGACCAGGCTGATCCCGGCGTCGTCGCGCTGCTGGAGCCCGTACAGGAGCTCCTGGCGGACCGCCGGGCTCACATCGGCGAGCGAGAACTGGGAGACGCCCGGCATTGCCCCGTTCGCAGAGGTGTTGGGCTTGCGGCGGGACGGATCCGGGGTGTGCGTGGTGTCGAAGTCCGCGGGGTTCCCCAGGAGGTAGCGGGCTTTCCGGCAGGCGTCGCAGCGGGATCCGTTGCTCGCCACATGGGTGACGCAGGCGACCACGGAGCAGATGAACACGCTGGTCGTCGGGTTGCCGGGATCGGCAGTGAACAGCGCCTGGACAGGGTCCCACTCATCCGTGCGCCAGCCCGACGGGAGGCGTGCCGCGAGCCACGACGGCCACTCCGGGACAACAGGGACGGAGGAAGCGGCAGCGGAGCCGAAGAGTGCAATGGTCATCGCAGCAGCTCCGTCGCGAGGCTTTCGACGGCCGCGACGGCTGCGCGGAGATCCTCGTCCTGGGCGTGCAGGTACACGGCGGTGCTCGCCGAGGATGCGTGGCCCAGGAGGGTCTGTACGACGTCCGGAGCGACCCCGTTGCGAATCCAGCGGGTGGCGGCAGTGTGCCGCATCATGTGCGGTCGGGCGGTCAGACCGCAGCGCCTCCCGATCCGTTCGATCACTTGCTTGGCGTTGGAGTACGAGAGAGGACGTCCCGCGTGGACGCCGACGAGGTTGACGAAGACGTAGTCACAGTCGGTGGAGCCGGCCACCTGTTCACGCTCGGCGAGGTGATCGCGATATCGATGCACCACCTCTGGCGTCAGCGGAACCATGCGAGGTCGCCCGGCTTTGGCCCGTGCCCCGTTGACGTTGTCGTGCCGAGGTCTGACGTGCAGGTGTGCGCCACCGGTCCGGCAGCCGAGGTGAGTGGAGTCGGGGAGCAGATGCATGTCCTCACGCCGCAGTCCGAGAGCTTCACCGATGCGGAGACCCGCTTCTACGAGAACAGTCAGCAGCAGCCGGTCACGCGCGGTGCGCGCGGCGTCGAGGAGCTGATCCGTCTGGGCGCGGGTGAGCGTCTGTGGCGCCCGCTCGATCTCCGGCGCCTTCAGGACGCGGGCTTTGACCATAAGGTGCTGGCCACCCTCGCCGGGATCGAAGCCGGCCGGGGCGTGGGTGAGGAAGCGGGGCTCGCTGAGACGAGCGGCGACTTCGTGGGCCACATGTCCCTGGACGGCACAGAAGCGGAGGAATTCGCAGACCGCGGTGAGCGTGGCGTTGACCGTCTTGCCGGTCGGAGGCCGCCCGTACCGGGTCGGTGTCCGCTCGACGTGGAACTTGAACAGGCTCACGTCCCGGAGTCGGACGGCCTTCCAGTCGGCCCCCCGCTCCGTGCACCAGTTGAGGAAGCGGCCGATTCTGGGGATGTATGCGCGCTGTGTCTGCGGTGACCGCCCGGCTCCGCGCAGATACAGGGAGAACTCGCGGGCCTCGGGGTGAGGCGCGCAAGTCTCCTCGTTGACGAGGAGCCAGGTGATCTCGCCGGTCGTAGGCGACACGGCCTTCTCTGCGCGTAATGTCACGGGATCTGCTTCCTGTCTCCGATGTCACTCATGTGCCTCATGGCGTGACTGATAACTGCGAGGGACAAGAAGGGGTTACGGCTGTGCCTCATGTGCATCGAGGACTGGAGGGCGATAGAGATAACGCGCAACGACCTCCTCAAGCGCGACGGCCAGGAGGTCCGCTTCCGCTCCGGCTCCGACTGCGTGGTCGTCGCGATGAGCCTCGACGACCCCTACACCGGAACGACCATCGAGTGGCGCAAGCAGGAGGCGAGCGAGGTCCAGATCGACCACGTCGTGCCGCTGTCCTACAGCTGGCAGATGGGCTCCTCGCGATGGACGGAGAACAAGCGCGAGCAACTGGCCAACGACCCCCTCAACCTGATCCCCGTCCAGGGCCGCGCCAACTCCGCCAAGCGCGACTCCGGACCCGCCTCCTGGCTCCCGCCGGCCAAGCAGGTCCGGTGCGCGTACGCGGTCCGCTTCGCCCAGGTCGCCGCCAAGTACGAACTGGCGGTGACCGCGCCCGACCGGGAGGCGATGCTCCGCCAGTGCGGCGGCTGACACCGCCCTCGGCCGGCCGGAGTGATCAGGTCGACAACGGTTCGGTACAACCCGGGGCCGCCTGTCGGTGTCGGCCTATACGCTCGACGCGACATCCGCCCGTTCCAGGTACCAGGAGCAGCCATGCACGGCCACGGCTACACGCAGCCGGTGAAGCAGCCGCCCTCACCCGGGTATCTGGTCTCCATGCGCGTGCTGTTCGTGACCCTGTCGGTCCTCACCTGCGGCTTCCTGACCTGGGTGATGCTGCTGCGGCTGGCGGTCGTCACCCGCAGGTCCGTGGACTGGGGCCTGTTCGTGGCGGTCCTGGCCGTCGACATCCTCAGCATCGTGCTGATCGGGACCGAGCCCGGCGACGAGATCCACACCCCCGGCGGCTACACCGGACTCGCGCTGCTGCTCATCACACTCGTGGCCGTGATCGCCTACTACATCGCGGCCGACGTGCGCCACTTCCAGCAGCAGCGGTACGGCGGCTACGCCCCGACCCCGACCCCCGGCTACGGCTACCCGCAGCAGCCCTCCTCGCCGTTCACGGCCACCACCGTGCCGCAGACCGCGCCGCCGCAGACCACACCGCCGCCCCCGCGGCAGACGCCGCCCCCGCCCGCCCGCATCGACCAAGTCCGCGCCGAACTCGACGAACTCAGCGACTACCTGCGCCGCCACGACGGCAACGGCGGCGCCGGTCACCAGGGCGGAACGTGAGCGCGCGGCAGGCGACCGGCACGACAGGACGCGTCGTCGCCGACCGCTACGAGCTGTCCCAACTCGTCGGACAGGGCGGCATGGGCCAGGTCTGGACGGCGTACGACCGACGGCTCGACCGGCGCGTGGCCGTCAAGCTGCTGCGCCCCGACAAGGTCGCCGGGCAGGAGGCCGACGAACTGCGCCGCCGGTTCGTCCGCGAGTGCCGGGTCACCGCACAGGTCGACCACCCCGGCCTGGTCACGGTGCACGACGCGGGCAGCGAGGGCGAGGAACTCTTCCTCGTCATGCAGTACGTCGACGGCGCCGACCTCGCCGACCACCTCGCCGAACACGACCCCTACCCGTGGCAGTGGGCCGTCGCGGTCGCCGCGCAACTGTGCGCCGTACTGAGTGCCGTGCACGCCGTGCCGATCGTCCACCGCGACCTCAAACCGCGCAACGTGATGGTGAAGCAGGACGGCACCGTCACCGTCCTCGACCTCGGCGTCGCCTCCGTCATGGACGCCGACACCACCCGCCTCACCCACACCGGCACCCCCATCGGCTCGCCCGCCTACATGGCGCCCGAGCAGGCCATGGGCGGCGCCGTCGGCCCGTACACCGACCTGTACGCACTCGGCGTCGTCCTGCACGAACTGCTCAGCGGCGACGTGCCGTTCGCCGGTTCCACCGCGCTCGGCGTGCTCCACCGCCACCTGTACGAACCGCCGCTGCCCGTGCGCCGTGTCCGCCCCGAGGTCCCCGAGGCGCTCGAAGCCCTCGTCCTGCGCCTGCTCGCCAAGGACCCGCAGCACCGCCCCGACTCCGCCCAGGAGGTCTACGAACACCTGGCGCTGCTGCTCCCCGCGCGCGGCATGCCCACCGGCCGCGCGCTGGACCCCACCCGCCCCTTCGTCCGCCCGCACGCCCCCTGGCCCAACCGCGCCCGCACCCCCGCCCCGCAGCCGGCCCCCGTGCCGCCCACCGCGGACGCCGCCAAGCCGGACGTCGCCCGCGCCGTCGACGAGGTCAAACGCCTCCTCGGCGAGGGCCGCATCACCCAGGCCGTCGACATCCTCGGCGCCATCCTGCCCACCGCCGCCGAACAGCACGGCGAACGCTCCCCGGTCGTCCGCACCCTGCGCAAGCAGTACGCGGCCACCCTCATGGACGACGGCCAGTACCGGCGCGCCCTGCCCGAACTGCGCCGCCTCGCCGACGAACGCGCCGCCGAGGCCGGCCAGGCCGACCCGCAGTCCCTGCGCCACCGCTACGACGCCGCCCAGTGCCTGGAACAGCTCGGCGAACCGGCCGCCGCCCTGGCCGAGTACCGCGCGCTGCTCCCTTACTACGAGAACCAGTACGTCGCCGGCGACCCCGACCTCGCCCACGACGTCCGCCGCCGCGTCGGCCACCTGCTGCTCGCCCTCGGCGACCGCCCCGCCGCCCACGACACACTGGCCCGGCTGCTGCACGACGTGGAGCGCGTCCACGGCCCCGGCCACCCGCTCGCCTCCGACGTCCGGCGGACGCTCCACTGGCTGGGCCGGATGCGCGGCTGACGACCACCGCAGCGCGCGGGGGCGAGGCGGTGCCCGAAGTCCTGGTGAATCGTTGGTCCAATGGGTTGGCCAGAGCCGGGCCACTGCCTAACATCGATCATCGCAAGACCTTGTGCACCGTCGCACAATCTCCAACGGGAGGTCTCCTTGCACCGCCGCCGTCGCCCCGCGCTCCTCCTCACCGCCGCGATCGCCGCCGCGGCACCCCTGCTCACCGCCTGCGGCAACGACGCGCATCCGGGCGCGGCGGCCGTCGTCGGCGACCAGCGCATCACCGTCTCCCAGCTGGAGAACCGCGTCGACGAGGTACGCGCGGCGCAGCGGGCCGCCGTCCCGGACGACACCCAGTACCAGCAGGTCGTCGCCCAGACCGGCACCCTCACCCGCGACACCCTGCACGGCATGGTCCTGGACCAGGTGCTGCACCGCGCCGCCCGGGACGCCGGTGTGACCGTCACCCGCAAGGAAGTGCAGGCGATGCGCGCGGGCCTGGAGGAGCAGGCCGGCGGCCCGAAGCAGCTGGAGACGGCCTGGCTCCAGCAGTACGGCGTCGCCCCCGAGCGCCTCGACGAGAACCTCCGCCTCCAGCTGGAGGCCCAGAAGCTGGCCCAGGGCCTCGGCACCGACACCAGCCGCCCCGAGTTCTGGCAGGCCCTGTCCAAGGCCTCCGCCAAGCTCGACGTCGACCTCAACCCGCGCTACGGCGCCTGGGACGTCCGCAAGAGCAGCCGCGTCAACGCCGAGACGCCGTGGCTGCGGGAGACCACCGCCGCGAGGAGCCAGGAGACGGCGTAACGGTCCTGCGCAGGCCCCCTGTGGACAACTCGGGGGGCGTCCGGGGCATGCGTTACGTTCGTGGAGTGAACGCAACCACCGCCGACGCGGCCCCCGCCGACCCGGGCCGCATCGTCCTCCTCACCACCAGTCACCGCGTCGCCCCCGGCCTGCTCTCCTGGCCCGCCTGGCAGGCCCTGCGCACCGCCGACCGCGTGCTGTGCGCCGACGGCACCCACCCCCAGCTGCCCTACCTGCGCGAGGCGGGGATACGGGTCGACGAGGCGGCCCCCACCGCCGAGGAACTGGTCGGCGCCTGCGCCGGCGGCCGCACCGCGGTGGTCGTGGCGACCGGCGAGGGCGACCCCGCGCTCACCGACGGACTGGCCCGCCTCGCCGGCTCCGGCCGCGTCCACATGCCCGAGCTGGAGCTGCTCCCCGCCTCCTACGACCTCCCCGGCGCCCGCCTCCTCGACCTGATCCAGGTCATGGACCGCATCCGCCTCGAATGCCCCTGGTCCTCCCAGCGCACCCACAAGGGCCTCGCCAAGTACGCCATCGAGGAGGCCTACGAACTCGTCGAGGCGATCGAGGACGGCGACCGCGACGAGCTGCGCGAGGAACTGGGCGACGTCCTCCTCCAGGTCGTCTTCCACGCCCGCATCGCCGAGGAGGACCCGGACGCGCCGTTCTCCGTCGACGACGTGGCCGGCACCATCGTCACCAAGCTGATCCACCGCCACCCCCACGTCTTCGGCGACGAGACGGCCGCCACCCCGGAGGACGTCCGGGAGCACTGGCTGCGCACCAAGGCCGCCGAGAAGCAGCGCACCTCCGTCACCGAGGGCGTCCCCCTCGGCCAGCCCGGCCTCGCCCTCGCCGCCAAGCTCGCCTCCCGCGTCCGCCAGGCCGGCCTCCGGGTCCCCCTCCCCTCCGGCGAGGGCATCGGCTACGACCTCCTCGCCCTGGCCGCCCGCGCCGAGTCCGAGGGCACCGACCCGGAGGCGGCGCTCAGAGCGGCGGCCCGGGCGTACCGGGACGCGATCCGGGGGGTCGAGGGGTGACCCCGCGCCCGCAGCCCGCCGGACCCGCCCCCGAGCTGTTCACCTGGGAGTTCGCCAGCGACCCCTACCCCGCCTACGCCTGGCTGCGCGAACACGCCCCCGTGCACCGCACACGGCTGCCCAGCGGCGTGGAGGCCTGGCTGGTCACCCGGTACGCCGATGCCAAGCAGGCCCTCGCCGACCCCCGGCTGTCCAAGAACCCGGCCCACCACGACGAGCCCGCGCACGCCAAGGGCAAGACGGGCATTCCGGGGGAGCGGAAGGCCGAGCTGATGACCCATCTGCTGAACATCGACCCGCCGGACCACACCCGGCTGCGCCGACTGGTCAGCAAGGCGTTCACCCCTCGCCGGGTCGCCGAGTTCGCACCCCGGGTGCAGGAGCTGGCCGACGACCTCATCGACCGGTTCGCGGCCGACGGCTCCGCCGACCTGATCCACGACTTCGCCTTCCCGCTGCCCATCTACGCCATCTGCGACCTGCTCGGCGTACCCCGCGAGGACCAGGACGACTTCCGGGACTGGGCGGGCATGATGATCCGTCACGGAGGGGGCCCACGCGGCGGTGTGGCGCGGTCGGTCAAGAAGATGCGGGGCTACCTCGCCGACCTCATCCACCGCAAACGCGCCGCGCTGCCGCCCGAGCCCGGCCCCGGCGAGGACCTCATCTCGGGTCTCATCCGCGCCTCCGACCACGGCGAGCACCTCACGGAGAACGAGGCCGCGGCGATGGCCTTCATCCTTCTCTTCGCGGGTTTCGAGACCACGGTCAATCTGGTGGGCAACGGGACCTACGCCCTGCTCACCCACCCCGAGCAGCGCGCCCGCCTCCAGTCCTCCCTCGCGGCCGGCGAACGCGGCCTGCTGGAGACCGGCGTGGAGGAACTGCTCCGCTACGACGGCCCGGTGGAGCTGGCCACCTGGCGCTTCGCCACCGAGCCGCTCACCTTCGGCGGTCAGGAGATCGCGGCGGGCGATCCCGTCCTCGTCGTCCTGGCCGCCGCCGACCGGGACCCGGAGCGCTTCGCCGACCCGGACACCCTGGACCTGGCCCGCCGCGACAGCCAGCACCTCGGGTACGGCCACGGCATCCACTACTGCCTCGGCGCCCCGCTCGCCCGGCTGGAGGGGCAGACCGCGCTCGCCACGCTCCTCACCCGCCTCCCCGACCTGCGCCTCGCCGCCGACCCGGGCGAACTGCGCTGGCGCGGCGGGCTCATCATGCGGGGTCTGCGCACTTTGCCCGTCTCGTTCACGCCGTCCGCGTCAGCACTCGGCAACGGTGCGTCGTCAAGGCAAACGTGACACGCCCTCAACTCTGTGATCTTCACGTGATCTGTGCGGCATGAACTTGTGACAAGCGATCATCTGCCTATACGTTCACGAACCAGTGTGGCGACGAGCATCACCCGCCGCACGGTCCCCGTCGTCTGTGAAAGGTCGTCGCATGCTCTCCGGGAACGGTCGTCACCGCCGCCCCCGCCAGGCTCCCGCACTGGTCGTCGCCGCCGGAGTGACCGGCTCCGCCATCGCCATCCCGCTGCTCGGCGCCACCGGCGCCCACGCGGCCGGGGCGAACTGGGACCAGGTCGCCGAGTGCGAGACCGGCGGCGCCTGGAGCCAGAACGTCGGCAACGGCTACTACGGCGGCCTCCAGCTCCCCCAGGAGGCGTGGGAGCGGTACGGCGGTCTGGAGTACGCGGCCAGCGCCGACCAGGCCAGTCGCTCCCAGCAGATAAGAATCGCCGAGAAGCTGTACGCGGACCAGGGCATCGCGGCCTGGCCGACCTGCGGGCTGCTCGCGGGTCTCGGCAACCCCCCGGGCGCCACCGCCCCGACGGGTGACGGCGCGTCGGAGGGTTCGCAGGCCCCGAAGACGTCGGACACCCCCGACCCCGCCGGATCGGCCGCCGGGTCCAAGACGCCCGAGCCGACGGGTTCGCCCAAGGCGTCGGACTCGCCCGAGTCGTCCGAATCATCCGAGTCGTCCGACGCGTCGTCGCCGTCGGGTTCGGAGAAGGAGACCGCGCCGACTCCCGGCGCGTCCGCTTCGTCCCCTTCGTCGTCTTCTCCGTCCTCCGGGTCGGATTCCTCTGACGACTCGTCCGGCGGCAAGGATCAATCCGCCAAGACGGGCACATCGCCTGAAAGTGACCGCCGCGCCACCGACGAACCGGAGGCCGCCGACCGCTCGTCCGGCTCGGGCAAGCACCGCGGCGACAGTGCGGACGAGGGCGGGCGCTGGAAGGGCCTCACCGACAGCACCTCGGGCCGGCACGCCTCGCGTGACGGAGGGTCGGGCGACGCCGACGACGGCTCGTACATCGTCCGCTCCGGGGACAATCTCTGGGCCATCGCCGACTCCTTTGGTGTCGACGGCGGATGGCGTGCGCTCTACTCCGACAACGAGCGGGTCGTCGGCCAGGACCCCGACCGCATCCTGCCCGGTCAGACGCTCACGGTCACGGGCGAATCGGGCGAAAAGTAGGGGGAGTTCACGTCACGGTTAGAGACTCTATGTCCGTTTTGGATCTCGTGAGAGATAGGTCTCAGAAGCCGTGATCGTCTTTGAAAATCCGCGGAGCGCGTGTCTACGGTCATGACCGCTCGCCACCGCGGGCCCCGACAGCCGCAACGCCGAATCCTGCCAGCGGCCGTACGGGAACAGTCGTCGCGTAAAGCGCCGAAGGCAGGAGCGGGGGACCCAAGGTAAGTGCCGCACCGGGCAGTTCTGCCGGAGCGGCTAGGGGTGGAGCCGAGTTCCGCGAGGAACCCGGCCGGGCAACTCAACCGGCCCGAACCCGACAGCTCACCTCGCAGGCGTCGGTGAGGGGATCAACCATGCTGTTTTCCGGCAAGGGCAAGCACCGTCGTCCGTCCAAGGCCACTCGCGTCATCGCCGTCGCCGGCGTGACCGGTGCCGCCGTCGCCGCCCCGCTGATGGCGGCCGGCAACGCCTCCGCCGCCACCACCTCCGAGTGGGACGCCGTCGCCCAGTGCGAGTCCGGTGGCAACTGGTCCATCAACACCGGCAACGGCTACTACGGCGGCCTCCAGTTCTCCGCGTCCACCTGGGCCGGCTACGGCGGTACCCAGTACGCCGCCACCGCCGACCAGGCCAGCAAGGCGCAGCAGATCGAGATCGCCGAGAAGGTGCTCGCGGGCCAGGGCAAGGGTGCCTGGCCGGTCTGCGGCACCGGCCTCTCGAACGCCGCGAACACCGGCGGCGGCTCCGGCGAGAGCCAGGACAGCGGCTCCACCGCCGACCGCTCCACCGAGCAGAAGGCGTCCCGCTCCGACGAGCGCCCGGCCGCCGAGCCGAAGGCCGAGAAGAAGGCCGAGGAGAAGACGGTCACCACCCCCACCGGCAAGAAGGTCGAGAAGGGTGACGGCGAGTACAAGGTCGTCAAGGGTGACACCCTCAGCTCCATCGCCGAGAAGCACGAGGTCAAGGGCGGCTGGGAGAAGCTGTTCAAGCTGAACGACGACATCGTCGACGAGGCCGACCTGATCTTCCCGGGTCAGCAGCTGCACCTGAAGTAAGCGGCTCCTGTCGCGATTCCCGCCCCGGTGCGTGTTCCCCGTGCGCACCGGGGCGGGATTTTTGCGCCCGTCGCCCAGCCCTCTTTGTTCCGTTCGGAAACAATTTACTCTCGGTTCTGTCCAGCGGGTGGGCGATCGGCTGGCCGATCGCCCGGAGCCGGTTAGGCTCGGTCCCGCAGAGCCGACGCGGTCCTGCGGACCCGCGCGTCACACCGAAGCGTCACATTGAAGAAGGAGATGCTCGTGCCGTCCATCGACGTCGTCGTAGCCCGGGAAATCCTGGACTCCCGAGGCAACCCCACGGTCGAGGTCGAGGTCGGCCTCGACGACGGCAGCACGGGTCGTGCCGCCGTTCCGTCCGGCGCCTCCACCGGTGCCTTCGAGGCCATCGAACTCCGTGACGGCGACCCGGGCCGTTACCTCGGCAAGGGCGTCGAGAAGGCCGTCCTCGCCGTCATCGAGCAGATCGGCCCGGAGCTGGTCGGGTACGACGCCACCGAGCAGCGCCTGATCGACCAGGCCATGTTCGACCTGGACGCCACCGACAACAAGGGCTCGCTCGGCGCCAACGCCATCCTCGGCGTCTCCCTCGCCGTCGCCCACGCCGCCTCCGAGGCCAGCGACCTGCCGCTCTTCCGCTACCTGGGCGGCCCCAACGCGCACCTGCTGCCGGTGCCGATGATGAACATCCTGAACGGCGGCTCGCACGCCGACTCCAACGTGGACATCCAGGAGTTCATGATCGCCCCGATCGGCGCGGAGTCCTTCTCCGAGGCCCTGCGCTGGGGCGCCGAGGTCTACCACACGCTCAAGAAGGTCCTGAAGAACAAGGGCCTGGCCACCGGCCTCGGCGACGAGGGCGGCTTCGCCCCGAACCTCGGCTCCAACCGCGAGGCCCTCGACCTCATCCTGGAGGCGATCAAGGAGGCCGGCTACACCCCCGGCGAGCAGATCGCCCTCGCGCTCGACGTCGCCGCGTCCGAGTTCTACAAGGACGGCTCCTACGCCTTCGAGGGCAAGAACCGCACCGCCGCCGAGATGACCGAGTACTACGCCGAGCTGGTCGAGGCGTACCCGCTGGTCTCCATCGAGGACCCGCTGTTCGAGGACGACTGGGACGGCTGGAACACCATCACCGCCAAGCTCGGCGACAAGGTGCAGCTCGTCGGCGACGACCTGTTCGTCACCAACCCGGAGCGCCTGGCCCGCGGCATCGAGGAGAACTCGGCCAACGCCCTGCTCGTCAAGGTCAACCAGATCGGTTCGCTGACCGAGACCCTGGACGCCGTGGAGCTGGCCCAGCGCAACGGCTTCAAGTGCATGATGTCCCACCGCTCCGGCGAGACCGAGGACGTCACCATCGCCGACCTGGCCGTCGCCACCAACTGCGGCCAGATCAAGACCGGCGCCCCGGCCCGCTCCGAGCGCGTCGCCAAGTACAACCAGCTGCTGCGCATCGAGGAGATCCTCGACGACGCCGCGGTGTACGCCGGCCGCAGCGCCTTCCCGCGCTTCAAGGGCTGAGCGCCGCCGCCGTCGTAGGCGGCGTCGTACGTACGTCCCCGTACTCGGTCCCGTACCGTGTGCGGGGACGTACGCACGTGTGGACGGGAAGCGGGGACAGACATGGCGGTGAAGGACCGGGACCGTTTCTCCACCGCGACCAGGATCCGGATCATCGGGGAACAGACCGCGGCCCGGGTCTACCGCTCGCAGACCAAGCGCCAGGCCCGTCGCTCCCGGCTGACCGGCCGGGCCGCGCTGCTCGCGATGGTGCTCTGCTCCCTCGTCGTGGCGCTCGCCTATCCGATACGGCAGTACGTCGCCCAGCGCGCCGAGATCGCCGATCTGCGGCGGGAGCAGCAGGAGACCCGGGACCGGGTCGAGGAGCTGCGCGACCTCAAGGCGCGCTGGCAGGACGACGCCTACGCCGAGCAGCAGGTCCGGCTGCGGCTGCACTACGTGATGCCGGGGGAGACGGGGTTCGTCGTCGTCGACCCGGACGCCGCCAGGAAGGCCCGCGCCGAGTCCGGCGGGGCCGACCGCCCCTGGTACCGGAACGTCTGGGACGGTGTCGACAAGGCCGACGCCGCCGCCCGCCGGCCGTGAACCGACCGCGCCGGCACTGACTCAACAGGAAGACCAGCAGAAGACAGTCATGCAGACTCCCCCGCCGACCACGCCGCGCACCGAGCCCACCGACGCGGACGTGCTGGCCTTCAAGCAGCAGCTCGGCCGTCCTCCGCGCGGCCTGCGCGCCATCGCGCACCGCTGCCCCTGCGGACAGCCGGACGTCGTGGAGACGGCACCGCGGCTGCCCGACGGCACCCCCTTCCCGACGCTGTACTACCTGACGTGCCCGAAGGCGGCCTCCGCCATCGGCACGCTGGAGGCGAACGGCGTGATGAAGGAGATGACCGAGCGCCTCGCCGCCGACCCGGAGCTGGCCGACGCCTACCGCGCGGCGCACGAGGACTACATCCGGCGCCGCGACGAGATCGAGGAGCTGACCGGTTTCCCGAGCGCGGGCGGCATGCCGGACCGGGTCAAGTGCCTGCACGTGCTGGTCGCCCACTCGCTGGCGGCCGGACCCGGCGTCAATCCGCTGGGCGACGAGGCGATCGCGCTGCTGCCCGAGTGGTGGCGCAAGGGGCCGTGCGTGACGCCCGCCGACCCCGCCGGCCCCGCCGACCAGGAGGACGCCCAGTGACCCGTGTCGCCGCCGTCGACTGCGGTACGAACTCGATCCGGCTGCTCGTCGCGGACGCCGACCCGGCCACCGGTGAGCTGACCGACCTGGACCGCCGCATGACCATCGTGCGGCTCGGCCAGGGCGTCGACCGCACCGGGCGGCTGGCGCCGGAGGCGCTGGAGCGGACCTTCGCCGCGTGCCGCGAGTACGCCGAGGTGATCAAGGAGCACGGCGCCGAGCGGGTGCGCTTCGTGGCGACCTCCGCCTCCCGGGACGCGGAGAACCGCGACGACTTCGTGCGCGGGGTGCTGGACATCCTCGGTGTGGAGCCGGAGGTCATCTCCGGCGACCAGGAGGCGGAGTTCTCCTTCACCGGGGCGACCCGGGAGCTGGCGGGGCGCGACGACCTCGACCGGCCCTACCTGGTCGTCGACATCGGCGGCGGCTCCACCGAGTTCGTGGTGGGCGACGACCATGTGCGCGCCGCCCGCTCGGTGGACGTCGGCTGTGTGCGGATGACCGAGCGGCACCTGGTGCGCGAGGGCGTGGTGACCGACCCGCCCACCGCCGAGCAGGTCGCGGCGATGCGGGCCGACATCGAGGCGGCCCTCGACCTCGCCGAGGAGACGGTGCCGCTGCGCGAGGCGCGCACGCTGGTCGGGCTGGCCGGGTCGGTGACGACGGTGTCCGCCATCGCGCAGGAGCTGCCGGCGTACGACTCGGCCGCCATCCACCACTCCCGGGTCTCCCGGGACCGGGTCCGGGAGATCACCGACTGGCTGCTGCGCTCCACGCACGCCGAGCGGGCGGCCGTCCCCTCCATGCACCCGGGCCGCGTCGACGTGATCGGGGCGGGCGCGCTGGTGCTGCTCTCGATCATGGAGCGGACCGGTGCGGAGGAGGTCGTCGTGAGCGAACACGACATCCTCGACGGCATCGCGTGGTCGGTCGCGTAGGGCCTGTCGTTTGGGTCAGGCCGGCTGACAGAGACTGCGCCTTTGACTCACCCGAGCCCCGCGACGCCGGCATGATCCAAACGACAGGCCCTGGCCCGCGGGGTGCCGGTCTGAGCAGGACGGACGACGATTGAGCGGCTGCCGGGGGGCCTCACGGGCCTCCCGGTGACGTCCCGTCCGGAAAGTTCGTGAAGTTCTTCACAAGGAATTGGGCCCTGTCGGACGACGAAAGCGCGGTCGCTGACCCTTTTGGGGCTTCAACTGCCCTTTGAACGTGTTCAGGACGGTGCTCGGAGGGTGCCTCGAAGAGGGGTCGCGAGGGGGTGGTCCACCGTCCCCGGCGGCACGGAGGGGCAGCTCACGCGGCATTGACAACGGGGTGTGAGGGGGTCCGGTTCCTCTCCTCACCATGATCTCCGTCACGTGAGTGGCGGATGGTAACACAGACCTAACATGAGCTTGTGAAGGGGCGCACGAACGACCCCCCTGGGGCGGGTGGATACTCGATGGCATGAGCACCACGGAGCGTCCCAGGATCCTCGTAGTAGGCGGTGGGTACGTAGGCCTGTACGCAGCTCGACGCATCCAGAAGAAGATGCGTTACGGCGAGGCGACCGTCACCGTCGTCGACCCGCGGTCGTACATGACCTACCAGCCCTTCCTCCCCGAAGCCGCCGCCGGCAGCATCTCCCCCCGACACGTCGTCGTCCCCCTCAGGCGCGTGCTCCCCAAGGCGGAGGTCCTCACCGGCCGGGTCACCACCATCGACCAGGACCGCAAGGTCGCCACGATCGCCCCGCTGGTGGGCGAGGCGTACGAGCTGCCCTTCGACTACCTGGTCATCGCGATGGGCGCGGTCTCCCGCACCTTCCCGATCCCCGGCCTCGCCGAGCAGGGCATCGGCATGAAGGGCATCGAGGAGTCCATCGGCCTGCGCAACCACGTCCTGGAGCAGCTCGACAAGGCCGACTCCACCACCGACGAGGAGATCCGCCGCAAGGCGCTCACCTTCGTCTTCATCGGCGGCGGGTTCGCCGGCGCGGAGACCATCGGTGAGGTCGAGGACATGGCCCGCGACGCGGCCAAGTACTACACCAACGTCTCCCGCGAGGACATGCGCTTCGTCCTCGTCGACGCCGCCGACAAGATCCTCCCCGAGGTCGGTCCCAAGCTCGGCCAGTACGGCAAGGAGCACCTCGAGGGCCGCGGCGTCGAGGTCTACCTGTCCACCTCCATGGACTCCTGCGTCGACGGCCACGTGGTGCTGAAGAACGGGCTGGAGGTCGACTCCAACACCATCGTGTGGACGGCCGGCGTCAAGCCCAACCCGGCGCTCTCCCGCTTCGGCCTGCCGCTGGGTCCCCGCGGTCACGTCGACTGCGAGCCGACCCTCCAGGTCAAGGGCACCGACTACATCTGGGCCGCGGGCGACAACGCCCAGGTGCCGGACCTCGTCGGACGCAAGGCGGGCAACGAGAACGCCTGGTGCCCGCCGAACGCCCAGCACGCGCTGCGCCAGGCCAAGGTCCTCGGCGACAACGTGATCTCCGGCATGCGGGGCTTCCCGCAGAAGGAGTACAGCCACGCCAACAAGGGCGCGGTGGCGGGCCTCGGCCTGCACAAGGGCGTCGCGATGATCGTCATGGGCAAGATGAAGATCAAGCTCAAGGGCCGTCTCGCCTGGTACATGCACCGTGGCTACCACGGCATGGCGATGCCGACGTTCAACCGGAAGATCCGCGTCTTCGCGGACTGGACCCTCGGCATGTTCCTCAAGCGCGAGGTCGTCTCCCTCGGTGCGATGGAGACTCCGCGCGAGGAGTTCTACGAGGCCGCCAAGCCGGCCCCGGTCGCGCCGCCGAAGGCCGCCGACCAGGGCGAGAAGATCGCGTCGTCGGAGAAGGCCGAGGAGAAGGCCAAGGCCTCCTGACCCCGGCTCCCGAGCGTCGGTAGTACCCGCGGTACCCCCGAAGGGGCCGCCCGCCATCCGTGGTGCGGGCGGCCCCTTCGCGTTGCTCCGGCGGGGCGACGATTCCGATGGTGTGTACAAGTATTTTGCCGAGTCGTAACGCGTGCCGGGGACTGTGCGGCGGGCTCCCAGGTGTTTACGTGGTGTTGGACATTCCGGGATCGCACGTCACGGAGGTACGCCATGGCTGACGCCGCGCTGCGGCTGCAGGACCTCTTCGAACAGTTGCTGGGAGCACCTCTCCGGGTGCGCATCCGCGCCTGGGACGGTTCCGAGGCGGGCCCGCCGGGTGCGCCGACCCTCGTCGTCCGCAACCGCAGGGCCCTGCGCCGCCTGCTGTTCAAACCGGGCGAACTCGGCCTGGCCCGTGCCTGGGTGGCCGGCGACCTCGACGTCGACGGAGACCTCTACACCGTCCTCGAAGCGATGGCCGGACTCGTCTGGGAGCGCGGAGAGGACGCCCGGGGCCTGGCCGAGGCGCTGCGCGACCCCGAGGTCCGGGCCGCCGTACGCGGACTGGTGCGGCTCGGCGGGCCGCCGCTGCCGCCCGCACCGCCGCCGGAGGAGATCCGCCGGGCCCGCGGCCACCTGCACACCAGGCGCAGCGACAGACGGGCCGTCAGCCACCACTACGACGTGGGCAACGACTTCTACGAACTCGTCCTCGGCCCGTCCATGGTGTACTCCTGCGCCTACTGGCCGGCCCTTCCGGCCGAGGGCGGCACTCTGGAGAACGCCCAGCGCGACAAGCTCGAACTCGTCAGCCGCAAGCTCGGTCTGAGCCCCGGTCAGCGCCTCCTCGACGTCGGCTGCGGCTGGGGCTCCATGGCGATCCACGCGGCCCGCGAGCACGGCGTGAGCGTCGTCGGCGTGACGCTCTCCCAGGAACAGGCCGCCTACGCCCGCAAGCGCGTCGCCGACGAGGGCCTCACCGACCGGGTGGAGATCCGCGTCCAGGACTACCGGGACGTGTCCGACGGGCCGTACGACGCCATCTCGTCCATCGGCATGGCCGAGCACGTCGGCGCCGAGCGCTATCTGGAGTACGCCACCGACCTGCACCGGCTCCTCAAGCCCGGTGGACGGCTGCTGAACCACCAGATCGCCCGCCGCCCCCAGCGGGACGAGTCCGCCTACCAGGTCGACGAGTTCATCGACGCCTACGTCTTCCCGGACGGCGAACTCGCCCCCGTCGGCACCACCGTCACCCAGCTGGAGCGGGCCGGGTTCGAGGTGCGCGACGTGGAGTCGATCCGCGAGCACTACGCGCTCACCCTGCGCCGCTGGGTCGCCGACCTGGAGGCCGAGTGGACGGCGGCCCTGAAACTGGTCAGCCCCGGCCGCGCCCGCGTCTGGCGGCTGTACATGGCCGCCTCCGCGCTCGCCTTCGAGCGCAACCGCATCGGCGTCAACCAGGTCCTCGCCGTGAAGACCCCCGCCTCGGGCGCCTCCGGGATGCCGTTGCGGGCCCGCGTGTGGGGCGCGCCCGGCCGAGCCTGACCCGCACCCGACCCGAGGGCCGGGCCCCCGTGCGGGGAGCCCGGCCCTCGGTGCGCCGCGTCGCGGTGAGGTCACTCGGTCTTGATCGCGTTCAGCATGTTCAGCCGGGCGGCGTTGCGGGCCGGCCACATGGCGGCCAGGACACCCACCAGACCGGCCAGCACCACGAAGATCCCGATCCGGTCCCAGGGCAGGACCAGCGCGTACCCCGGGATGCTGTCCGCGACGGTCTCGCCGATCGCCCAGCCGAGGAACGTGCCGAGACCGATGCCCACCACCGCGCCGAACACCGAGATGACGACGGCCTCCAGCCGCACCATCCGCTTCACCCGGCGCCGGTCGAGACCGATCGCGCGCAGCATGCCGATCTCCTGCTGCCGTTCGAAGACGGACATCGCGAGGGTGTTGACGACGCCGAGCACCGCGATGATCAGGGCCATCGCCAGCAGGCCGTACATGACGTTCAGCAGGGTGTTGATGGCGCCGCCGAACTCGTCGCGGATGTCCTGGCGGTCCATCACGGTGATCGCGGGGTTGTCGCCGAGCGCGTCGACGAGGACCTTCTCGTTCGCCGCCGACTGGCCGCCGTCGGTCTTCACGAAGATCTCCCGGATGGACGGCTTGGCCTCGTGCCCGGCCACGACCTTCCGGTCCACGAGGACGGGGGAGAGGAACTCGCTGTCCTTGTAGACGGCACCGACCGTCAGCTCGGCCTTCTCGTCGTCGTCGAAGGTGACGGAGACGGTGTCGCCGGGCTTCCAGCCCCTGCTCTCGGCCGTCTCCTCGGCGACCGCGATCCGGCCCTGGGCGAGCGAGCCGGCGTTGCCGCTGACGGTGTCGACGGTCAGCACCTTCTCGATGTCGCCCGGGGTGACCGCCGAGGCGGACACGAAGTCGCCGTCGACCCGGAAGTAGGCGTCCTGCTGCGGCGAGACCGCGGACACGCCGTCGGCCTTCTCCAGGGCCGTCAGCGCGGACCGGTCGAGGTCGCCGCCGTTGGCCATCGAGACCATGTAGTCGGCCCTGATGTTGTCCGTGGTCATCTTGTCGATGGCCGCGCCGACCGTGACGCCGAGCACCGACAGGGCGGTCACCAGCGTCAGCCCGATCGCCAGCGCCGAGGCGGTGGCGCCGGTGCGGCGGGGGTTGCGGACCGCGTTCTGGCCGGCCAGCTTGCCCGCCACCCCGAAGGGCCCGACGAGCAGCGGACGGACGAGTGCGATCACGGGCCGGGACAGCAGCGGGATGAGGACGATCACGCCGATGAGCGCCAGGAACGCGCCCGCGCCGATGTACAGCCGGCCGTCGTCGCCGCCGGTCGAGGCGCCCGCCACGATCCCCACCGCACCGAGGGCGGTGACGGCCGCGCCGATGGAGTTGCGCAGCACCAGCGACTTGGTGGTGGCCACCGCGTGGACGCTGTTCATGGCCGCCACCGGCGGGATCTTCGCGGCCCGGCGGCCCGGCAGCCAGGCGGCGAACACCGTGATCAGCACGCCCACCAGGAACGCCGCGACCACCGGGGTGGCGGACAGGACCAGCGGACCGGCCGGCATCTTCATGTCGAGCGCCGCCATGCCGGAGCGCAGTCCGACGGCAAGACCGACGCCGAGGGCGAAGCCGACGGCCGAGGCCACCAGACCCACCAGCGCGGCCTCGGCCAGCACCGAGCGGGTGATCTGCCTGCGGGACGCGCCGACGGCACGCATCAGGGCGATCTCCTTGGTGCGCTGGGCGACCAGCATCGTGAACGTGTTGGAGATCAGGAAGATGCCGACGAAGAGCGCGATGCCCGCGAAGCCGAGCAGGACCTGCTTGAGGTTGCCCATGCCCTGTTCGATCTGGTCGGCCTGCTCGTCCGCGAGCGCCTGGCCGGTCTGGGCCTCGGCGCTCTCCGGCAGCAGCGGCTCGACCGCCTTCAGGACCCGCGTGTCGTCGGCGCCGGGGGCGGCGGCGACGGTGGCGCTCTCGAAGTAGCCGGGCCGGAGGTACTGCTGCTGGGCGACGGCGGTGTCGAAGAGGACGAGGCTGCCGCCGGCGTTGACGGCGCCGTCCTCGGTGGTGAACACACCGCTGAGGGTGTACTCCTTCACCGGGCCGTTGGTCGCGACGCGCACCCGGTCGCCGACCTTGTACTCGCCCTTGCCGGCGGACTCCTCGTCCAGGGCGATCTGGTCGTCCTTCACCGGGCCGGAGCCGTCGGTGAACGTGTACGCGGTGTCCTTGCCGTCCTTGCCGGGCGCGAAGTTGGAGCCCTTGTTGGACCAGCCGACGCCGATGAGCTTCCCGTCGGGGTCGGCGACACCGGCGAAGCCCTCGACGCGGCCGTACACCCCGGCGACGCCGTCCACGGCGGAGATCTTGTCGAGGACCTCGCCGGAGAGGCCGGGCTCTTCCTTGGGGTTGTCGGGGTCGGCGTGCGAGCTGACGGCGACGGCGACGTCGTCGTAGCTCTTCGCCGACTGGTTGCGGAAGGCGTTGGAGAGGGTGTCGGCGAAGACCAGGGTGCCCGACACGAACGCCACGCCGAGCATCACGGCGAGCACGGTCATCAGCAACCTGGCCTTGTGCGCGAAGACATTGCGCAAGGCGGTACGGAACATGGGGTCTTCTCTGTCCAGACGTACGTACGAGTCGGTACGGGGGCGGGCGGGGGGACGTCAGCTGGTGCGGCCCTTGGCGTCGAACCGCTTCATGCGGTCCAGCACCGCGTCGGCCGTCGGCCCGTACAGCTCGTCGACGATGCGTCCGTCGGCGAGGAAGACCACCCGGTCCGCGTAGGCCGCGGCCACCGGGTCGTGGGTCACCATCACGACGGTCTGGCCCAGCTCCCGCACCGAGTTGCGCAGGAAGCCCAGCACCTCGGCGCCGGAACGGGAGTCGAGGTTTCCGGTCGGCTCGTCACCGAAGATGATCTCCGGCCGGGAGGCCAGCGCCCGGGCCACGGCGACGCGCTGCTGCTGGCCGCCGGAGAGCTGGGCGGGGCGGTGACCGAGCCGGCCGGAGAGGCCGACCATCTGGATCACGGAGTCCACCCACTGCTTGTCCGGCTTGCGGCCCGCGATGTCCATCGGGAGGGTGATGTTCTCCAGCGCGGTCAGCGTCGGCAGCAGGTTGAACGCCTGGAAGATGAAGCCGATCTTGTCCCGGCGCAAGTTGGTCAGCTGCTTGTCCTTCAGCGAGCCCAGTTCGGTCTCACCGATGCGCACGGAGCCGGAGGAGAAGGTGTCGAGGCCGGCCACGCAGTGCATCAGCGTGGACTTGCCGGAGCCGGAGGGGCCCATGATGGCGGTCAGCTCGGCCTGCCGGAAGTCGATGGAGACCCGGTCCAGAGCGACCACCTGGGTCTCACCCTGGCCGTAGATCTTGGACAGCTCCGTGGCGCGTGCGGCCACGACGGTGGACCGGTCGGCGATGGGTGCGGTGGTCACGGGAAAGGCGCTCCTGTCGGTACGGCGTGTGCTCGGGGACGTCTCCCATCGTTCCGCCCGGACGGCGCCGTGTAGTCAGCCGCTGTTCCGGTTTCGGGGGGCGACTTCGGTCGGACGGGCGGCGGCGGTGTCATACCTGCGGATGACGGCCGACCCCGACGGCGGAACGGGGCGGGCGCCCTGACCGGGACGGTGAAATCCCGTCATTCCACGTGCGCCGCGGGCCGCCACTCGCGAGGCTGTTGGCGAGTACTGATGGCCTGAACCAGGAACTGATGGACCCTCAGGCGCCAATAAAATAAGACAACATCGCACCTCCCGCCCACGGTTCGGGAGGTGTGTCCCGATAGGCTCAAGACACTCGACGCGGAGCCCATGGCCTGCCCGGATGGTGGAATGCAGACACGGCGAGCTTAAACCTCGCTGCCCCTTCGAGGGCGTGCCGGTTCAAGTCCGGCTCCGGGCACTTCCGACGCTTCCCTTCAGTTCCGCAGGCTCCCACCCCCTGAACCGTTGACAGCGGCGCGCGTGTGGTCGGAAACTCACCCCGATATTCGGTGAAGGAAATTTCACCACGCGAACAAGCGAACGCGACGAAGGGACGACCGATGCGCACCACCGTCGGCATCATCGGGGCCGGACCCGCCGGACTCCTGCTGGCCCGGCTGCTCCACGACGCCGGGATCGACTCGGTCGTCCTGGAGAGCCGCGACCGCGCCTACGTCGAACGCCGGCAGCGCGCCGGGATCCTGGAGCAGGGCACGGTGGACGTGCTGCGCGCGGCCGGGGCGGGGGAGCGGATGGACCGCGAGGGGCTGCGCCACGACGGCATCGAGCTGCGCTTCGACCGGCGGCGCCACCGCGTGGACTTCCCCGCGCTCACCGGCGGCAGGTCCGTCATGGTCTACGCCCAGACCGAGGTCTGCAAGGACCTCATCGCCCTCCAGTTGGAGGACGGCGGGCCGCTGCTCTTCGAGGCCGAGGCGCTGGCCGTGGAGGGCGCCGGGACCGACCGCCCGCGCATCCGCTTCCGGCACGGCGGCGCCGACGGGACGGAGGACGTCCTGGAGTGCGACTACGTCGTCGGCTGCGACGGCTTCTGGGGCATCGCCCGGACGGCGGTCCCGAACGGCCGCACCTTCGAACGGACGTACCCCTTCGGCTGGCTCGGCATCCTCGCCGACGTCGCCCCCTCCCACCACGAGCTGGTCTACGCCCGCCACGACCGCGGCTTCGCCCTGCTGTCCATGCGCTCCCCGTCCGTCTCCCGCCTCTACCTCCAGGTCCCCGCGGACACGGACGCCGACAGCTGGAGCGACGACGCGATCTGGGCCGAGCTGGAGCGCCGCTTCGAGACCGACGACGACTGGACGCTGCGCCGCGGCCCCATCACCCAGAAGTCCGTCACCCCCATGCGTTCCCACGTCCACGAGCCCATGCGGTACGGCCGCCTCTTCCTGGCCGGCGACGCCGCGCACATCGTGCCGCCCACCGGCGCCAAGGGCCTCAACCTCGCCGTCGGCGACGTCGTCACCCTCGCGCGGGCGCTGGCCCACCGCGCCGGGACCGGCTCCGACGCGCTGCTCGACGCCTACTCCGCCACCTGCCTGCGCCGCGTCTGGCAGGCCGAGCGGTTCTCGTACGACATGACGACCCTGCTGCACCGCGACCCGGCCGCCACGCCCTTCGACGACCGCCTCCAAGTGGCCCGTCTGGACCGGATCGCCTCCTCCCGCGCCGCCGAGACCGACCTCGCCGAGGCCTACACCGGGTTCCCGATCGGGTGAGCGGTCCCGGACGTCCCCTGGGGCCCCGGCCGTGAGGGGAATCACTGATCGGCGTAGCGTGTTGTGCGCCAGAGCGAGGGAAAGATCCTCCCCAAGCAGTAGGGTCATTCCTTTGCCGTTCTATTACTCTTGAGCCAAGGCTGCGCCGTGTGGCCATGGAGGAGTGAAATGAGGAGCAGAAACCCGGTCTTCTCGCGACGGGGGTTCAGCCGCGACAACGGCTACGCGGGCTTCAACGCCGCGCCGCAGGCCGGGGGACCCGCCGTCGCCACGCAGGGCAACCCGTACGCGCAGGGCACGCAGGGCACCCCGTACGCCCAGCCCGCGGACAACCCGTACGCGCAGAACCCGTACGCCCAGCAGGACCTTCAGTACGGCACGCCGCCGCAGGCGCCGGCCACCACCGGCCGGATGACGATGGACGACGTCGTCATCCGCACCGGCAGCACGCTCGGCGTGCTCGTGGTGACCGCCGCGCTCGCGTGGGCGCTGCTGCCCGTGGACGACGCCAACATCGGCCGCTCGTACGGCATCGGTATCGGTGCCGCCCTGATCGGCATGGTCCTGGCGCTCGTCCAGTCCTTCAAGCGCAAGGCCTCGCCCGCGCTGATCCTGTCGTACGCGGCGTTCGAGGGTGTCTTCCTCGGCGTCGTCTCCAGCGTCGTCGACAACCGCATCGCGGACGGCGCGGCCATGCAGGCCGTGATCGGCACGATGGCGGTCTTCGCCGGTGTGCTGATCGCCTACAAGGCCGGCTGGATCCGCGTCAACCGCCGCTTCTACGGCTTCGTGATGGCGGCGGCGCTCGGCTTCGTCTTCCTGATGATGGTGAACCTGCTGTTCGCCGTCTTCGGCGGCGGCGACGGCCTCGGTTTCCGCAGTGGTGCGCTCGGTGTCGTCTTCGGCATCGTCGGCGTCATCCTCGGCGCCTGCTTCCTCGCCCTGGACTTCAAGCAGGTCGAGGACGGGCTCGCCTACGGTGCGCCGCGCGAGGAGGCCTGGCTCGCGGCCTTCGGCCTCACGCTGACGCTGGTCTGGATCTACCTCGAGTTCCTGCGACTCATCGCGATCTTGAACAGCAACGACTAGCGGATACCGCCGTCGGTGTGACAAGTGAAGGGCCCCGGGCTTCAAGCCCGGGGCCCTTCGTCGTCGTGGTGCCGGCGCCCCCGCTCAGAGCAGGTTGCGCGCGGCCCTTCTCAGGTCGTACTCGTGGACGATGGCCTTCGCGTGGCCGTACGCGAGGTTGTGTTCGTGGCGGAGCCAGCTGACCTTCTCCTCGAAGCGGAAAAGGGAGGGGCCGTCCTCGACGGCACGCAGCCAGTCGGAGATCTCACGACCGGTGCACTGGGGAATGCGGGCGAGCAGATTGCGATGGGTCTCCTCGGAGAAGACTTGGGACATCGGCGCCTCCGGGCGAAAGGGGATGTAAGCCGGTCCTTCAGGTCACCGTGCCTGAGTGTTCGCCCGTTGGCAACAGTCCCGGACGGCCGCGTACGCTCGCGCCGTGGTTGATACGACGCCTTTGACCCGTGCCGTGGACGACTTCGCCGACCGGCTGCGGGCCGCCCCGCAGAGCAGACTCCAACGCGGCGCCGCCGCCGAGGCGCTGGAGCTGGCCAGGGAGCTGGCCCGGCGCGCCCAGCTGATCGAGGAACCGGGGGCCGAGCCCCGTCTGATGCCCGACGCGGGCATGTTCGCGGCCGCCGACCAGATCGCCGTCGCCGCACACGACTTGGCCCTCGTACTGACGGACGAGGGCCAGGTGGAAGAAGCGGCGGGGCTGGTGGAGGAGGCCCGCAAGCGGGCCGGGGTCTAGGGACTCGGTGCGGCAGTAGTCCTGTGTGCCAGGACTACAGGGACGCGATGACCCGGTCCGCCAGGATGTACACGTTCTCCTCGCCGCACGCGAAGGTCAGCGTGTAGGCGCCGGAGATCCCCGAGCCGCCGAGGAGGTACGGAGTCTGGCCGGCGCCCAGCGCGTCCGCCAGGCGCTCCGCGGTCTCGCGGTGGCCCGGGGTCATGCACAGGGTGGTGCCGTCGGAGAAGACGTACACGTCGAGGGTGCCCAGCGGCCCCGGACGGACGTCCGCGAGCGTGACGCCCGACTCGGCCAGCCCCTCCAGGGTGGCGACGGTCCGCTCGTGGTCGTTCACGGCCGGTGCCGGGTTCGGTACGAAGTCCGGGTGCGAGGGGTGCCGGCGGCGCGCGGCGGCCAGCTCGGCGGAGTCCCTCGGGCCGGCGAGGTCCTGCGCGGACGGCTCGTCGCTCTCCGCGACCGGCTCGATCACGGGCTCCAGCCCCACGAGGTCGGCCTGACGGGGCAGGAACAGCTCACTGTCGGTCAGCCCGAGCAGCAGCGGGGCGTCGGACGCGTCCCGCGACTCCTGGGCGGCCCAGAAGGCCCTCGCCTCGGCGAGTTCCCGCTCGCGCTCCTCGGCGAGCGCCTCCGCGACGGCGGCGCGTATCTCCTCGGCGTCGGCGGTGGTGCGGGCGGCCGGCACACGGCCCCGCGTTGCGGTTGCCCGGCTCTCGGCCAGCTCGGCGCGCAGGGCGGTCACCTGCCGGCGCAGCACCAGAATGCTGCGCAGGACGGCGACGCCCACGGCGCCGGTGGCGGCCGTGGTGAGCAGCAGGGCGATCGGCATGGCGCTCACTGACGTACTCCCGGTTCAAAGTCGACCCCCGACTTCCTACATCAGCTTGAAGGGAGGACTAACCGTCTGTCAGTGCGTAACGTCACGAAACGGACAGGACTTTGGGCCCGGTAGGGAGGGGTGTGGTTGGTCTGACCTGCGTAAATCAAGGGGGCGGGAGAGGTAGGTCACATCCTGGGGGAGATTGGGTCACAAAACGGCCCAGAACCCTGTGGTCACAGGGCCCCGGGCCGTGGCGTCACGCAGGGTCCCCCGGGCGCTACTGACAGTCCTTCAGTCACCCGCCCGGTACGGCCGTCAGCTCAGGCGCTCGATGACCATCGCCATGCCCTGGCCGCCGCCGACGCACATCGTCTCCAGGCCGAACTGCTTGTCGTGCCACTGGAGGGAGTTGATGAGCGTGCCGGTGATGCGGGCACCGGTCATGCCGAAGGGGTGGCCGACGGCGATGGCACCGCCGTTGACGTTCAGCTTCTCCAGCGGGATGCCGAGGTCGCGGTAGGAGGGGATGACCTGCGCGGCGAACGCCTCGTTGATCTCGACCAGGTCGATGTCGCCGATGCCCAGCCCGGCGCGGGACAGGGCCTGCTTGCTGGCCTCGACCGGGCCCAGGCCCATGATCTCGGGGGAGAGGCCGGAGACGCCGGTGGAGACGATCCGGGCGAGCGGGGTCAGGCCCAGCTCGCGGGCCTTGGTGTCGCTCATGATCACGAGGGCGGCGGCGCCGTCGTTGAGCGGGCAGCAGTTGCCGGCGGTGACCAGCCCGTCGGGGCGGAACACCGGCTTCAGGCCCTGTACGCCCTCCAGGGTGACGCCGGCGCGGGGGCCGTCGTCCTTGGCGACGACGGTGCCGTCGGGGAGGGTCACCGGGGTGATCTCGCGCTCCCAGAAGCCGTTCTTGATGGCTTCCTCGGCGAGGTTCTGGGAGCGGACGCCGAACTCGTCCATGTCCTGCCGGGTGACGCCCTTGGAGCGGGCGAGGTTCTCGGCGGTCTGGCCCATCGCGATGTACGGGTCGGGGACCAGGCCGTCCTCGCGCGGGTCGTGCCAGGTGGTGCCCTCCTGCCCGGCGACGGCGGCGGTACGGGCCTCCGCCTCGGCGAACAGCGGATTGCGCGTGTCCGGCAGGCTGTCGGAGTTGCCCTTGGCGAACCGGGAGACCATCTCGACGCCGGCCGAGACGAAGACGTCGCCCTCGCCGGCCTTGATGGCGTGCAGGGCCATGCGGGAGGTCTGCAGGGACGAGGAGCAGTACCGGGTGACGGTGCAGCCCGGCAGGTGGTCCATGCCCATCTCGACGGCGACGATACGGCCGAGGTTGTTGCCCTGCTCGCCGCCGGGCAGGCCGCAGCCGAGCATCAGGTCGTCGATGTCCCGGGGGTCGAGTTCCGGAACCTTGGCGAGCGCGGACTGGATGATCGTGGCGGCCAGGTCGTCGGGGCGCAGATCCTTCAGGGAGCCCTTGAAAGCGCGGCCGATGGGGGAGCGGGCGGCAGAAACGATCACGGCTTCGGGCATCACGGCTCCAGTGGAGAGGCGGTGGGCGGCTGCTGGGGAAGTTACCCGGACGTATGGCCTGGGTCACGGGTGTGGGGGTGTGACATGGACCGCAACTTTCTAAGCGCTTGCTTTTGCCTCCGGCGGTTGGACGTTGTCGGCGCGGGGCGTCGTGGTGGCCGTCGACCTGGGGGGGGCGCCCCCAGACCCCCGTCGGCCTGGACGGCCTCGTCCTCAAACGCCGGACGGGCTGAAGGAGGCCGCCGCAGCGGCACCCCGCCCCTACCTCGGCTGAGCCGACGGTGCGGGTTCTGCCTCCGACACCCTGCGGCGCCGGCGGCGCTTGAGCAGTGCCCACGGCCCCCGGGGCCCCGTCGGCATCGCCGCCGCGACCTCCGTGCCGGCCTCGGAGGCCGCTTCCGCCGCCGCCCGGGCCACCGGCAGGAAGCCCTCGCGGCGCAGGGCGTCGGGGTGCTCCTCCTCGGCCGGCCACAGGCCGAGCGCGGCGCACACCGACGGCAGGACGGCCATCGCGGCCGTGGCGTACCCCTCGGCGGAGGGGTGGTAGTTGTCGGGGCCGAACAGCTCGCGCGGGTTCTGCGCGAACTCCGGGCCCAGCAGGTCGCCCAGCGACACCGTGCGCCCGCCCTGCTCCACGACGCCGATGGTCTGCGCCGCCGCCAGCTGCCGCGAGGTGCGCCGGGCCACCCAGCGCAGCGGCTGCCGCACCCGCTCGATCGTGCCCAGGTCCGGGCAGGTGCCGACCACTACCTCCGCGCCGGCCGTGCGCAGCCGCCGTACCGCCGCCGACAGGTGCCGGACCGACTGGGTCGCCGGCATCCGGTGGGTGACGTCGTTGGCGCCGATCATGATCACGCAGATGTCGGGGACCCGGCCGTGCTCCGCGAGCACCAGCGCCACCTGCCGGTCCAGGTCGTCCGAACACGCCCCGGGCGCCGCGACCGAACCCAGGTCCACCGGCCGCTCGGCCACCGCCGCCAGCCCCGAGGCCAGCAGCGCGCCCGGTGTCTGGCCGGCCCGGTGCACACCCTGCCCGGCGGCCGTGGAATCGCCCAGCATCATCAGGCGCAGCGGCGGCTCACCGGCCGTCGGCAGGCCGTCCCCGTACAGCCCCTGCGCGTTCGGCACCCGGTCGGGCGTGCCGATGCCCACCCGGCGCCTGGCCAGCTGCACCTCCGCCAGCAGCAGACCGACCGCGGCCGCACCGGCCAGCCCGATGCCGCCGCCTCCGTAAGCCGCTCCCGTAGCGATCCGGCGCGCCACCCTCGCTCTGGACATGCTCGTCATACGTCGCCGCCACCTCCTTCAAGCCGTACACCCACTCCTTGCCCCGTACGGACGGTTGTCCAATCTCAACGGGGAGTGAACGACCGTCACGTGGCACGGGCGGGTGCACGGGGCGGGCAGGCCATAGGCTGGCCGGACCGATAAACGACCCATCCTTTGCGGCATCCGGAGACCACGGTGCATTTCCACGACTCGATGATCAGCCTCGTCGGCAACACCCCGCTGGTGCGGCTCAACAGCGTGACCAAGGGCCTGAGGGCTACCGTCCTGGCCAAGGTGGAGTACTTCAACCCGGGCGGCTCGGTGAAGGACCGCATCGCCCTGCGCATGATCGAGGCCGCCGAGAAGAGCGGAGAGCTGCAGCCCGGCGGCACGATCGTCGAGCCCACCAGCGGCAACACCGGCGTGGGCCTCGCGATCGTGGCCCAGCAGAAGGGCTACAAGTGCATCTTCGTCTGCCCTGACAAGGTGTCCACCGACAAGATCAACGTCCTGCGCGCGTACGGCGCCGAGGTCGTCGTCTGCCCGACCGCGGTCGACCCCGAGCACCCGGACTCCTACTACAACGTCTCCGACCGGCTGGTCCGCGAGACGCCGGGCGCCTGGAAGCCGGACCAGTACTCCAACCCGCACAACCCGCTCTCCCACTACCACTCCACGGGCCCCGAGCTGTGGGAGCAGACCGCGGGGAAGCTCACCCACTTCGTGACCGGTGTCGGCACCGGCGGCACCATCTCCGGCACCGGCCGGTACCTGAAGGAGATCAGCGACGGCGCCGTGCAGGTCATCGGCGCCGACCCCGAGGGCTCCGTCTACTCCGGCGGTTCCGGACGGCCGTACCTGGTCGAGGGCGTCGGCGAGGACTTCTGGCCGACCGCGTACGACCGGAACGTCGCCGACGAGATCGTCCCCGTCTCCGACAAGGACTCCTTCCAGATGACCCGCCGCCTCGCCAAGGAGGAGGGCCTGCTGGTGGGCGGCTCCTGCGGCATGGCGGTCGTCGCGGCGCTCGAGGTGGCGGCGCGGCTCGGCGAGGACGACGTGGTGGTCGTACTGCTGCCGGACAGCGGGCGCGGTTACCTCAGCAAGATCTTCAACGACGAGTGGATGGCCGACTACGGCTTCCTGGAGGACGCCGGCCCCAGCGCCCGCGTCGCCGACGTCCTGAACCACAAGGAGGGCGACTCGATCCCCTCCCTCGTCCACATGCACCCGGACGAGACGGTCGGTCAGGCCATCGAGGTGCTGCGCGAGTACGGCGTCTCGCAGATGCCCATCGTCAAGCCCGGCGCCGGCCACCCGGACGTGATGGCCGCCGAGGTCGTCGGCTCGGTCGTGGAACGCGAGCTGCTGGACGCCCTCTTCACCAAGCGCGCCTCGCTGGACGACCCGCTGGAGAAGCACATGTCCGCCCCGCTGCCGCAGGTCGGCTCCGGCGAGCCGGTCGAGGACCTGATGTCGGTGCTCGGCCGCGCCGACGCGGCGATCGTCCTCGTCGAGGGCAGGCCCACCGGCGTGGTGAGCCGTCAGGACCTGCTGTCCTTCCTGGCCCGCGGGAAGTAGAACCGGCGGTGTCCGCCGGGTGAATCCCCGATGCGCACCGCCGACTTGGCCCGCTCCGCGATCTTCGTGGACTTCGCGGAAGCGGTACGCGCACGTCACGTGCGCGCAGCAGTCGCTTAACACGCGACCGGCAGAGTATGCGGTGTCGGCGGGATTGGGAGCGGCTCCCCGGTCCGGCCGGCGCCGAACGGCGTCACGGACCTTCCGGAGCGGCTCCCGGACCTCCAAGGACGCCACGGACGCGCCGCCCCGGCCGTGAGGCCCGGCACCGCGCGTCCCCCGCGGGGACCGCCGTCGTCCCGCCCCCCAGTGATGGGGGTGCCGGCGGTCCCCGCGCAGTCTTCCGCCAGCCCCTCTGTCAGTCCTCCCAGGCGTCGTCCCGCCGGGCGCGGCGGCGTCCGAACAGGCCCGGGTTGGTGCGGGCGGCCTGTACGACGTTCACCCCGACGATGCCCGCCCAGGCGACCAGCAGTCCGGGGAGGTCGGCGACTCCGCCGCCGATCGCGGAGAGCGGGACGGCGAGCACCAGCGAGACGATGCCGAAGCCGAAGCGCTCGCCGAACGAGTCCGTGGACCTCGGCGTCCGGCTCTCCCGGGCCGTGGTCATCTGCTGCTCGGCGAACTGCCGGCGCACCCGGCGCTCGACCGCGCCGTCGATGCGCTGGTCGACCTTCTCCAGGAACGAGTCGACCAGCGCGGACTCGTACTCCTCGCCCAGCTCCCTGCGGGTCTGCAGGGTGGCGTCGAGTTCTTTCCTGAGGTCGGCGTCCCGCGCGTCCATTCCCGTCATGTCACTCAAGGTAGGCGGCCGGGGAGGCGGTGGCACTGGGGACAGCCCCCGTATCCGGTGGGGGATGTCCCGCAGGGGTCAGCGAGGACGGACGAGGTCACGCCCGCCCGATGCCGCCGGTGCTCGCGGCGTGGACCTGACGGACGAAGCGCCGCTGCCAGGGCACCTCGACGGCACGGGAGTGGTAGTTGCGCCGCACCCACCTGACCGCCTCCTCGGGGTCCATGCCCTCGAAGACGCAGATCGCGGACAGCGCGGTACCGGTCCGGCCGACGCCGCCCCCGCAGCAGACCTCCACGCGCTCGCCCGGCGCGCGCTCGTAGGCGTCGCGGAGCTTGCGCATCGCGTCCATCGGGTCGGCGGGGAGCCAGAAGTCCCGCCAGGGCACCCAGACCGACTCCCACGGCGGGCTGGGCGGCTCGTGATCCGTCAGGTGCACGGTGTACGTCGGCGTCTGCCCCTCCGGCAGGTCGTATCGGAGGCCGCGTCCCCTGAGCCTGCGGCCCGAGGGCAGCTCCACCAGCCCGGGGGTGCCGGCGTCCCATGATTCGGTCATCCGTCGTCCTGTTCCCTCGGTCCCGTCGCGCTCGGCATCGTGCCCTCCGGCGCCTGGATGTATAACGGTATGCAGTGACCGGGCGACGTGAATACACCTAGGGGGAGCAGGCCATGAGCGGGACCAGTGGGGCCGGCGCGAGTGGGGGGACGGGCGGGGCCGACAGCCCGGCCGCACGGCTCCAGGCGCTCTTCGAGGGGCACCGGCTGACGCCGACCCAGCGGCGCATCGCGCACAGCATGGTGCGCCGGGCGCCCGAGGTGCCCTTCCTGTCGAGCGTCGAGCTGGCCGAACTGGCCGGGGTCAGCCAGCCGTCGGTGACCCGCTTCGCCGTCGCCCTCGGCTTCGACGGCTACCCGGCGCTCCGCCGCCACCTGCGCGAGGTCGCCCCGGCGGAACCGGAAGCCGGCACCGCCTCCCGCAACGAGTACCAGCAGGCGGTGGCCGCGGAGATCGAGAACCTGCGGCATCTGGCGGAGGTGCTGGCCGACCCCGGGCCGGTGGCGGAGGCGGGCCGCCTGCTCGCCGGCAGCCGGCCGCTGCCGGTGCTCGGACTGCGGGCCGCCGCGGCCCAGGCGCACGGCTTCGCCTACTTCGCCGCGAAGGTCCACCCGGACGTCCGGCTGCTCAACGAGGGCGGCACGATGCTCCACGACCGCGTCGACGCCGCCGTCCGGGCCGGCGCCACCGCCCTGCTCTGCTTCGCCCTGCCCCGGCATCCGCGCGAGGTCGTCGACGCGCTCACCCACGCCAAGGAGGCCGGGCTCATGGTGGTGACGGTCGCCGACTCCGCCTTCGCGCCGGTCGCCAAGGTGTCCGACCTGCTGCTGCCCGCCGCCGTCGGCACGGGCCTCGCGTTCGACACCGCCTGCGCGCCGATGCTGCTGGGCCGGGTGCTGCTCGAGGCGATGTGCGACGACCTGCCGGACGCGCAGGCCCGGCTGGAGGAGTTCGACACCAAGGCCGCGGCGCGGGGGCTGTTCGTGGAGTGACCCGGACGGCTGACGCGTTCTCAGACTCGTCTCAGCTTGCCCCGTTACCGTGCGGCGCCTGACCCGCCCTTCAAACGTGTCGGACGGGCAGAAACGGGACGGGAGGCAGGACGTGGCGCGCGCAGGACAGGTGGGGCTGGCTCGGGTCGCCGTCGTCGTACGGGCGGGAGCCGCACCGCTGTGGTGGCTGGGCGTTCTCGCGGCGGGCGTCGGCGTGCTGGTGCCGGGGCTGACCGGGCGCCGGATCGGCGTACTGGCCGGCGCCGCGCTGTTCATGGTCGCGGCGGCCGCCGTGGCGTGGACGCGGCGCGGGCGCTACACGGCCCTGGCCGGTTCGGCCGCCCGCGCGGGCAGGCACGACGTGCTCCAGGACCGCGCGGTGACCCTGCGCAACTGGCGCCGGGGCCACCGCTGGTGGCTGCTCCTCGCCTTCCTCGCCGCCCTGGGCAGCGCCTTCGCCGTGCCCGCCGCGGGCGGACTGCTGATGGCCGGCTGCGGCGCGGGCCTGTGGCTCAAGTCCGCCTGGATCGGCCGCCGCGAACAGTCCGGCGAGGCCCTGCTGTGGGTCCGCGTGGACTGGCTCGCCGACAACACCGGCCGCCCGGCGGGCAAGACGGTCAGGGCCTACCGCAGCACGGGCATCGCGGCGGGCGACGCGGCCCCGGGCGGCGCGAGGCGCAAGGCCCCGACACTGGCCTGACGGCATCGTCAGGGGCGCGGGCCGGTGACCTCACGCGGCTCCGCCGCGTGGGCGCGCCCGGCAGCGACGCATACCCGGCCTACGCACGGCCGGTGCCCCCACGGCGAACGGCGGCGGTCAGCGCGTCGGCGTGACCCCCACCCGCCTCGGCCACGATCTCCTCAACGCGCTGCTCCTCCCGCACGGTGGCGAAGGAGACACCCCCGCCCCCGTCGGAGACGAACCCGTACACCCCGGGCCGCGCCAGCGAGTTGTACGCGTAGTGATGCGCGAAGTAGTACGCCCCCGTGTCCAGCGCCGCCGCGTAGTCCCCCTGCGCCAGCAACGGCATCGCCCGCCCCACGGCCAGCAGGTCGCCCGCGAAGCACGCCGGCCCCGCCACGTCCTGCACCACGTCGGGCCCCTCCTTCGGCAACCCCTTGCCGTCGTACGCGGCGATCCGCAGCGGCCACGCCCCCGGCGCGTACACCGTCCGCGTCGCGACCTGCACGCCCGCGTGCGTCACCGCGACCGGCCGCCCGCCCGCCCTCTTGGCGTACTCCACGCGCGCCACGACCGTGCCGTGCTTGGCCAGCAGGGACCGCCCGAACTCGGTGACCAGCCCGTAGCGCCCGTCGAACAGCCCCGGCACCGCCTCGCGCAGCGCGCGCGCGTACTCGGCGTACGTCGGTGACTCCTCGTCCGACGCGAAGTTCACCGGCAGCCCGCCGCCGATGTCCAGGGTGTCGACCTGCTGCCGCCCGGCCCGCTCGTTGATCTCCTCGGCGAGGGCGTACGACGCCGCCACGCCCTCGGCCATCAGGGTGAGCGGGATGCCCTGGGACCCGGTGTGGGTGTGCAGCCGGGTCAGCCACGGCCGGTCCAGGTAGGCCCGCACCACCCACTCCCGCGCCCCCTCGTCCCGCAGCGCAACGCCGAACTTCGAGGTCGCGGTCGCCGTCGAGAGGGCCTCGATGGAACCCCCGCCAACCTGCGGGTTCACCCGGATTCCGAGGGGCGAGGCGGTGTCGGGTACGGCCTTCACCAGGGCGTCGAGGCGCTCCAGTTCCTGGGGGTTGTCCGCGTTGACCGCGATCCCCAGCTCCAGCGCCTCCCGCAGCTCGGCCGGCGTCTTCGCGGGCGAGTCCAGCACCGTCCGCTCCGCCGGCACCCCCGCGGCCCGGGCCAGCGCCAGCTCGCCGGGGCTGGCCACCTCCACGCCGATGCCCTCCTCGTGCAACAGCCGCACCACCGGGACCAGCGGGGTCGCCTTGACCGCGAAGGCGTGCAGCACGGGCGTACCGGGCGCCGTCACCGCGTCGAACGCCGCCCGCAGGGCCGCCGCCGACTCCCGGATCCCGGCGACGTCGAGGAGCCCGACGATCGGAACGTCCGGCCCGAGCAGCCCCTGCTCCACCGCGGCCCGCACCGCCCCGTCCCGCCGCGCGGCCCGCTCCGTCCCCGTGCCGTCGAGGTCACCGCTCATGCCCGTGCCGTCGCTCACGCGATCCTCCCTGTCGTCGCAGCCTGCCTACGCGTCCAGCCCCACACTCGCACGCGCCCGGCGCGGGACACGAACGTATTGACTAGTTCTATTCACGAAGCGAGTATGTGAATATCCGTAGCAATAATCCGCCCGGGAGCAAGCCACCAGGAGGCAGACCATGTCCGGACCCCGCGCCGTCCGAGCGCCACGCGGTACGACGCCGAGCGCCTTGGGCTGGCAGCAGGAGGCCGCCCTGCGGATGCTGCAGAACAACCTCGACCCCGAGGTCGCCGAGCACCCCGACAAGCTCGTCGTCTACGGCGGCACGGGCAAGGCGGCCCGCGACTGGCGCTCCTTCGACGCCATGGTCCGCACCCTGGAGAAGCTCAAGCAGGACGAGACGATGCTCGTCCAGTCCGGCCGACCGGTCGGCGTCATGCAGACCCACGAGTGGGCCCCGCGCGTCCTCATCGCCAACTCCAACCTCGTCGGCGACTGGGCCACCTGGGAGGAGTTCCGCCGCCTGGAGGCCCTCGGCCTGACCATGTACGGGCAGATGACGGCCGGCTCCTGGATCTACATCGGCACCCAGGGCATCCTCCAGGGCACCTACGAGACCTTCGCCGCCGTCGCCGCCAAGAAGTTCGGCGGAACCCTCGCCGGCACCATCACCCTCACCGCCGGCCTCGGCGGCATGGGCGGCGCCCAGCCCCTCGCCGTCACCATGAACGACGGCGTCGTGATCTGCGTCGACTGCGACCCGCGCGCCATCGACCGGCGCATCGAGCACCGCTACCTCGACGTGCGGGCCGACTCCCTCGACCACGCCCTCCAGCTGGCCACCGAGGCCCGGGACCGGCGTAAGCCGCTGTCCATCGGTGTCCTCGGCAACGCCGCCGAGCTGGTCCCGCAGCTGCTCGCCATGGGCGCCCCCATCGACATCGTCACCGACCAGACCTCGGCCCACGACCCGCTGGCCTACCTGCCCACCGGGATCGCCTTCGAGGACATGGCCGACGCCGCCCTCGAGGACCCGGCGGGCTTCACCACCCGCGCCCGCGAGTCCATGGCCCGGCACGTCGAGGCCATGGTCGGCTTCCAGGACGCCGGCGCCGAGGTCTTCGACTACGGCAACTCCATCCGCGGCGAGGCCCAGCTCGCCGGATACGACCGGGCCTTCGCCTTCCCCGGCTTCGTCCCCGCCTACATCCGCCCCCTCTTCTGCGAGGGCAAGGGCCCCTTCCGCTGGGCCGCCCTGTCCGGCGACCCCGCCGACATCGCCAAGACCGACAAGGCGATCCTCGACCTCTTCCCGGAGAACGAGTCGCTGGCCCGCTGGATCAAGATGGCGGGGGAGCGGGTCCACTTCCAGGGCCTGCCCGCCCGGATCTGCTGGCTCGGCTACGGCGAGCGCGACAAGGCCGGTGAGCGCTTCAACGACATGGTCGCGAGCGGTGAGCTGGCCGCGCCGATCGTCATCGGCCGCGACCACCTCGACTGCGGCTCCGTCGCCTCCCCGTACCGCGAGACCGAGTCGATGCTCGACGGCTCCGACGCCATCGCCGACTGGCCGCTGCTCAACGCCATGGTCAACGTGGCCTCCGGTGCCTCCTGGGTCTCCCTCCACCACGGCGGCGGCGTCGGCATGGGCCGCTCCATCCACGCCGGCCAGGTGACGGTCGCCGACGGCTCCGCACTCGCCGGGGAGAAGATCCGCCGCGTCCTCACCAACGACCCCGGCATGGGCGTCATCCGGCACGTCGACGCCGGGTACGACATCGCCGAGTCGGTCGCCGGGGAGCGGGGCGTGCGGGTGCCGATGCGCGAGGGCCGCGAGGGTGGCGCCGCGTGAGCTTCCACAGCACGTGGGCGGAGCTGCTGCCGATCGGCCGCAGCTCCGCCTCCGGCGGCTACCGCCGCTACGCCTGGACGGGCGCCGACGCCGACTGCCGCACCTGGTTCCAGGAGCAGGCCGAGGCGCGCGGGCTGGCCTACGAGACCGACCGCAACGGCAACCAGTGGGCCTGGCTCGGTGACCCGGCCGCCGGGGACGCCGTCGTCACCGGGTCCCACCTGGACTCCGTGCCCGACGGCGGCGCCTTCGACGGGCCCCTCGGTGTCGTCTCCGCCTTCGCCGCCCTGGACGAACTGCGCGGGAGGGGATCGCGGTTCACCAGGCCGCTCGGCATCGTCAATTTCGGCGACGAGGAGGGCGCCCGCTTCGGCCTGGCCTGCGTCGGCTCCCGGCTCACCGCGGGGGCACTCACCGTGGAACAGGCCCACCGGCTGACCGACGGGGACGGCATCACCCTCCCGCGGGCCATGGAGGACGCCGGCCACGACCCGGACGCCCTCGGCCCGGACCCCGAGCGGCTCGCCCGCATCGGCGCCTTCGTCGAACTCCACGTCGAGCAGGGCCGCGCCCTCGACCTGTCCGGCGACCGGATCGGCATCGCCTCCGCCATCTGGCCGCACGGACGCTGGCGGTTCGACTTCCGGGGCGAGGCCAACCACGCCGGCACCACCCGCCTCGCCGACCGCCGCGACCCGATGCTGTCCTACGCCGAGACCGTCCTCGCCGCCCGCCGCGAGGCCGAACTCGCGAGGGCCGTCGCCACCTTCGGCAAGATCAGTGTGGAGCCCAACGGCGTCAACGCCATCCCGTCCCTGGTCCGCGGCTGGCTCGACTCCCGCGCCGCCGACCAGCAGAGCCTGGACGCCGTGGTCACCGGGGTGGAGCGGGCGGCCCGCGAGTACGCCGCGGCCCACGGAGCCGACCTCGACGTCGTCCGCGAGTCCTTCACGCCCGTCGTCGAGTTCGACCACGCCCTGCGCGACGAACTCGCCCGCATCCTGGGCGGCGCGACGGAACTGAAGGTCCCCGTGCTCGGCACCGGCGCCGGACACGACGCCGGAATCCTCTCCGACCGCATCCCGACCGCCATGCTGTTCGTACGCAACCCCACCGGCGTCTCGCACTCCCCGGCCGAGTACGCGGCCGAGGACGACTGCGTGGCCGGGGTGAACGCACTCGCCGACGCACTGGAAGGGCTGGCCTGCACGTGACCCCCACCGAGCGGACCCGGACCTACTGGCTGGAGCACGCCTGGCTCGGCACGCACGTCGAGCCGGGCGTCGCCGTGGAGGTGGCGGACGGCCGCATCACCGCCGTCCGCCAGGACACGCCCACCCCGCCCCCCGGCGCCGAGATCCTGCGCGGACTGACGCTGCCCGGCCTGGCCAACGCCCACAGCCACGCCTTCCACCGGGCCCTGCGCGGCACCGTCCAGGTCGGCTCCGGCACCTTCTGGACCTGGCGCGAGGTCATGTACTCCGTCGCCGACCGGCTGAACCCGGACACCTACCGAGACCTGGCCCGCGCGGTGTACGCCGAGATGGCGCTGGCCGGCATCACCACCGTCGGCGAGTTCCACTACGTCCACCACGCGCCCGGCGGCACCCCCTACGCCGACCCCAACGCGATGGGCGAGGCGCTGATCGAGGCCGCCGCCGAGGCCGGCATCCGCATCACCCTCCTGGACACCTGCTACCTGTCGGCCGGCTTCGGCGAGCCCCCGAACACCCACCAGCGCCGCTTCTCCGACGGGACGGCGGACGCCTGGGCGCGACGCTCTTCACTTCTCAAGGAACGGGATCACGCACGGATCGGGGCCGCGATCCACTCCGTACGGGCCGTGCCCGCGGACCAGCTGGCGACCGTGGCGCGCTGGGCCGGGGATCGGCAGGCCCCGCTGCACGTGCACCTGTCCGAGCAGACCGCCGAGAACGACGCCTGTCACCGGGTCCACGGCCGCACCCCCACCCGCCTGCTGGCCGACCACGGCGTGCTGGGGGAGCGCACCACCGGCGTCCACAGCACCCACCTCACGGACGAGGACGTCGCCCTGCTCGGCGGCAGCCGCACCGGCACCTGCATGTGTCCCACCACGGAACGGGACCTCGCCGACGGCATCGGCCCCGCGGCCGCCCTCCAGCGGGCGGGCTCGCCCCTCTCCCTGGGCTCCGACAGCCACGCCGTCGTCGACCTGCTGGAAGAGGCGCGGGCCATGGAGCTGAACGAGCGCCTGCGCACCCGCACCCGCGGCCACTGGACCGCCGCCGCACTGCTGCGCGCCGCCACCGCCGACGGCCACGCCGCCCTCGGCTGGGACGACACCGGCCGGATCGAGACCGGCGCCCGCGCCGACCTCGCGACGGTCGCCCTCGACTCGGTCAGGACGGCGGGGCCGCTGCCCAGGCTCGGCGCCGAGACGGCCGTATTCGCCGCGACGGCAGCGGACGTACGGCACACGGTCGTGGGCGGACGGCACGTCGTACGCGACGGGGCGCACACCCTCGTACCCGAGGTGCCGCGGGCCCTCGCGCGGGCCGTGGAAGCCCTGCGCGCCCAGCCATCACCCAACCCCGCCCCCACGAGGACGCCACGGACGCCATGAGTACCAGCACCGTCATCACCAACATCGCCGCACTCGTCACCAACGACCCCTCCCTCGGTGACAGCTCCCCGCTCGGACTGGTCCGGGACGCGGCCGTCGTCATCGACGGCGACCGCGTCGCGTGGACCGGTGAATCAAGCAGAGCACCCGCCACTGACAACCGGGTCGACGCCGGGGGCCGGGCGGTCCTGCCCGGCTTCGTGGACTCGCACTCGCACCTCCTCTTCGGCGGCGACCGCACCGAGGAGTTCAACGCCCGCATGTCCGGCCGCCCCTACGGCGCCGGCGGCATCCGCACCACCGTCGCCGCCACCCGCGCCGCCAGCGACGCGGAACTGGAGGCGGGTCTCACCCGCTACCTCGCGGAGGCCCTGCGCCAGGGCACGACGACCTTCGAGACCAAGTCCGGCTACGGCCTGACCACCGCCGACGAGTCCCGCGCCCTGCGCGTCGCCGCCCGCCACACCGACGAGGTCACCTTCCTCGGCGCGCACATCGTCGCCCCCGAACTCGCCGACGACCCCGCCGCCTACGTCGCCCTCGTCACCGGCGAGATGCTCGACGCCTGCGCGCCGCACGCCCGCTGGATCGACGTGTTCTGCGAGAAGGGCGCCTTCGACGGCGACCAGGCCCGCGCGATCCTCACCGCGGGCAGGGCCAGGGGCCTGCACCCCCGCGTCCACGCCAACCAGCTCTCCTACGGCCCGGGCGTCCAGCTCGCGGTCGAACTCGACGCCGCCAGCGCCGACCACTGCACCCACCTCACCGACGCCGACGTGGACGCGCTGGCGGGCGGCAGGACGGTCGCCACGCTGCTGCCGGGCGCCGAGTTCTCCACCCGCGCCGAGTGGCCGGACGCCCGGCGCCTGCTCGACGCGGGGGTCACGGTCGCGCTGTCCACCGACTGCAACCCGGGGTCGTCCTTCACGTCCTCGGTGCCGTTCTGCGTCGCGCTCGCGGTGCGGGACATGGGGATGACGCCGGACGAGGCGGTCTGGTCGGCCACCGCGGGCGGCGCCGCCGCGCTGCGCCGTGACGACGTCGGCCGCCTCACGCCGGGCGCGTACGCCGATCTGACGCTCCTCGACGCCCCGAGCCACGTGCACCTCGCCTACCGGCCGGGCGTGCCGCTGGTCAGCGGGGTCTGGCGGCGCGGCGTACGCGTGGTCTGAGCAGCCCGAAGGGGGGCGGCCCGGCCTCGGACCACCCCCCTGGAGGGCAAGCGTCGTCCGGTGAGGATCACTCCTCGACCGTGAGCCCCTTGCGCAGCCGCACGAGCGTGCGCGACAACAGCCGCGACACGTGCATCTGGGAGATGCCCAGCTCCTCGCCGATCTCCGACTGGGTCATGCCCGCGACGAAGCGGAGGGAGAGGATCTTCCGGTCCCGGGCGGGCAGCTCGGCGATCAGCGGCTTCAGCGACTCGACGTACTCGATGCCCTCGAGCCCGTGGTCCTCGTAGCCGATCCGGTCGGCGAGCGCACCCTCGGCGTCGTCCTCCTCCGGCTGGGCGTCCAGCGAGGAGGCGGTGTAGGCGTTCGACGCCGCCATGCCCTCGACGACCTCGTCCCGGGTCAGGCCGAGGTGCTCGGCCAGCTCGGTCACGGTGGGGGCGCGGTCGAGCCGCTGGGCCAGCTCGTCGCCCGCCTTGGCGAGGTCGAGCCGCAGCTCCTGGAGGCGGCGCGGGACGCGCACGGACCACGAGGTGTCGCGGAAGAAGCGCTTGATCTCGCCGATGATGGTCGGCATCGCGAACGTGGGGAACTCCACACCGCGCGACAGCTCGAAGCGGTCGATCGCCTTGATCAGGCCGATCGTGCCGACCTGGATGATGTCCTCCATCGGCTCGCTGCGCGAGCGGAAGCGGGAGGCGGCGAACTTGACCAGAGCCAGGTTCAGCTCGACGAGCGTGTTGCGTACGTACGCGTACTCGTAGGTGCCTTCCTCCAGCGACTCCAGTCGCCCGAAGAGGGTCTTGGACAGAGCCCTGGCGTCCGCCGGAGCGACCTCGTCGTACGCGGGGATGTCCGGAAGCCCGGCGAGTGCGCCGTCGTGGTCGACGACGGCGTCGGGGTGCTCGATGGGATCCAGATGTTCCGGAAGGAGTGCCGACGTCGCTTCTTGGGTACGCGATCCGTCGAGCCGGGGTGACATGGTGTCCTCCATCGTTCTCGGCATACGGCTGCCGAAGCCAATTGCGTGCACTGCGGTGTGCGGCGCCTCCAAAGCCGGCCGTGTCGTTTTACGTGTCCACCTAGGCCTACCGGGTTTACCGAGGCGATCGCAAGTGTGCTCTGTACGCTTATGTCCGTTTGTGTGCGGTTGTTCGGGTGTCGGAGTGCGTGCGGAAGGCGTAGTGTTCGAGGTCGTCAGCAAGCAGTCATGACCTCGGGAGAGAGAAACGGCATGGACCGCGGGACGGTCGGCAGTGCCCAGTCGGGCCGGCTTCTGGTCGAGGTACGGGAAGAGGGCCCCAGCGCCGTCGTGACCCCGGCGGGTGAGTTGGATCACCACACCGCCGAGCTGTTGCGCGAGCCGCTGGAGGAGTGCCTCGCCAAGGGATTCAATCGCCTTGTCGTCGACTGCTCGCGCCTGGAGTTCTGCGACTCCACGGGACTCAACGTCCTGCTCGGCGCGCGGCTGAAGGCGGAGGCCGCAGGGGGCGGTGTGCATCTGGTGGCCATGCAGCCGGTGGTGGCCCGTGTCTTCGAGATCACGGGGGCCGAAGCGGTCTTCACGCTGCACGACACGCTTGCGGCCGCCCTGGCCGACGAGTCCGGCTGAGCCGGTTCTTGTCCGGCCGTCGGCGGGTTTCGTGCGCCTCACGGGACGGGCGTTTTCGCCTCGTCCCGTGTTTCGTGTCGATTGCAGGGGTGTTCGGACGGCCCGGTCGGGCAGGAGAGACCCTGAGTCGGCTGTACGACGTTCCTGTCCAAGACTTGAAATGTGAACTGGTGGATCGGTGAGGTGAAGCGCTGATGAGCACCACCCGGCCCTACTCGCCGGGCGACCGCGGTCCGGAGTCCGGCGGCGCTTCCGGGGCGCCCGAGGGGGGCGTGCCCGGAACCGGGGAGTCCGAGGGCGGCGTGCCCGCCGGGCAGGCCGCCGTGATGGGCGCTCCCGTACCCGCGGGCGCGGCCCCGGCGGCTTCCGGGAGCGCGGCTCACGCCCCGCCCGGCCCCGTCTCGGAGGGCGGGCGGCAGGTCCGCCTGCTGAACTTCGAGGACGCGAGCGGGGTCGTCCCGCTCGCCCGTGACTTCACCCGCGAGGCGCTGTACGCGTGGGGCTGGCTGCCCTCCGCCACCGCGGACCAGCGGGCCGCCGCCGAGGACGTACTGCTCGTGGTGTCCGAGCTGGTCACCAACGCCTGTCTGCACGCCGAGGGACCGGACGAGCTGCGGATCACCTGTGAGAAGAAGGTGATCCGGGTGGAGGTATCCGACCGCGGTACCGGCCAGCCGGCGCCGCGCACCCCGCACCGGGCCGGAAGGCCCGGCGGACACGGCATGTTCATCGTGCAGCGGCTGTGCCTGGACTGGGGCGTCGTACGGACACCGGGGGTGGCCGGCAAGCGGGTGTGGGCGGAGCTGGGCGCACCGGCCTAGTCCGGGTTCGTTTTTCCCCCGCCGGCGCTCGCCCTGTCCCGGTCCGGGATCGCGACGCCCGCCGGTGCGTCGCTGCGGCCGTAGTGGTGGGTCGTGAACATGTACAGGAGACCCACCGCCAGCACGATGCCGCCGCTGAGCAGCACGATCCAGTTGTCGTACCAGGGCACGTCCGGCGTGCGCGGCCAGGAGATGTTGATGATGGCGAAGAGGCCGTAGGCGAGCGCCCCGACGTTCACCAGCATCCCCCAGCGACCCATCCGGAACTCCCCGCCCGGCCGCCAGCCCTTGAGCCGGGCCCGCAGCGCGGCGAGGACGACCATCTGGAACGCCGCGTAGATGCCGAGGATCGCGAACGAGACGATCTTGGTGAGGGCGTCCTCGGAGATCAGCGAACCCACCGCGATCAGCGCCGGGATGACGGCGGCGAGCAGCAGCGCGTACTCGGGCACCGCGCGCTTCGGTGAGAACGTCCGCAGCAGCTTGTGGCCGATGATCATCTCGTCCCGGGCGTACGAGTAGATCAGCCGCCCCGCCGCGGCCTGGAGGCTGATCGTGCAGGACAGGAACGAGATCAGCACCACGGCCATCACCAGCCGCGCGCCGGCCTCCCCGAGGGCGTCGAACAGCACCCGGACCACCGGGTCGGAGTCCTCGCCCGAGATCACCGCCCGGTAGTCCACGACCGCCAGCAGCAGCGTCAGACAGGTGAACGTCGCCGCCGCCCCGCCGACGTAGATGGTGCGCCGCATCGCCTTGGGGATGACCTTGCCGGGATGCGCCACCTCCTCGGCGACGTCCCCGCACGCCTCGAAACCGTAGTACTGGTAGAAGCCGATGATCGCCGCCCCCAGGAAGACGGGCAGGTAGGAGCCGTCGCCGGCGGCGCCGTAGTCGTCGAAGAGGACGCCGAGCCCGTGGAAGCGGTGCGTGGTGAGCAGGATGATGCCGACGGCGAGCGCGCCGATCAGCTCCGCGCTGAAGCCGATCAGCGCGGCCCACGACAGGGCCTTGGTGCCGGCGTAGTTGATGAGCACGGCGATGACGATCAGGGCGATCGTGCACAGCACCGTGGTGTGCACGGTGGCGTCGTAGCCGAGCAGGATGGCGATGTAGGGCCCGGCACCGTAGGCGACCGAGGTGATCGTGACGAGCAGCGCCCAGAGGTACACCCACCCGGTCATCCACGCCCAGCGCTTGCCCCACAGCCGCCGCGCCCACGGGTAGACGCCGCCCGCGATCGGGTACTGCGCGACGACCTCGCCGAAGACCAGGGCGACGAGGAACTGACCGCAGCCCGCCAGCACGAACGCCCAGATCATCGGCGGGCCGCCGTCGGCGAGGGCCGTGCCGAACAGGGTGTACGTGCTCACGACCGGGGACAGATAGGTGAAGCCGAGGGCGAAGTTCGCCCACGGGCCCATCTCCTTGCGGAACTCCGACTCGCCCTCCTGGGGGCCGGATTCCGCGGCGCCGCCCGGCGTCGCCGGCTGGGTCACCGCTCCTGTCCTTCCGTCGTCAGCGGACGCGGGGCGGGCCGGGCGGTGATGAGGTCCGCCGCGCGCTCGGCGGCCAGCAGCACCGTGATCATCGGGTTGATCGTCGGCATCGTGGGGAAGACGGACGCGTCCACGACCCGCAGCCCGTCGTGCCCGCGCAGCCTGAGCTGCGGATCGAGCACCGCGAGCGGATCGTCGTCGGCGCCCATCCGGCAGGTCCCCGCCGGGTGGTACACGGTGTGCGCGGCGCGGCGCCCGTACTCGGAGAGGTCCGCGTCCGACGTCACGTCCGGGCCGGGGGCCACCTCGCGCAGCAGCCAGTCGCTGAGCGGGGCGGTGGCCGCCACCTCGCGGGCGATCCGCAGACCGTCGACGACGGTGCGCTCGTCGTGTCCGTCCGGGTCGGTGAAGTAGCGGAAGTCCAGCGCCGGTTTGACCTCCGGGTCGGCGCTGGTCAGCCACATGCGGCCGACGGAGCGGGCGCGCGGCACGTTCGGCGTCATGCAGACGCCGTGCTGCGGGGCCGGGTAGCCAAGCCGTTCGGTGTTGACCGTGAACGGCACCTGGTAGAAGTGGAACATCAGGTCCGGGCGGGGGCCGCCCGCCGGGTCGCGGCGTACGAAGAGGCCGGCGTCGGAGTCCATGGCCGAGTTGGGCGGCAGCGGTCCGCGGGTCTCCCACACGATCACCGACTCGGCGTGGTCCAGCAGGTTCTCGCCCACCCCGGGCAGGTCCGCGCGGACCTCGATGCCCAGGTCGCGCAGGTGGTCGGCGGGGCCGATGCCGGAGAGCATGAGCAGCCGCGGCGTGTCGATGGCCCCGGCGCACAGCAGGACCTCCGCCTCGGCCTCCAGGGTCGACAGGGAGCCGTCGGGGTTGCGGACCTGGACGCGGGTGAAGCGGCCCTCGCCGTCGGGCAGCAGCCGGTACGCCCAGGTCTCCAGACGCAGCGTCAGGTTGGGCCGGTTCAGGACGGGGTGCAGGTAGGCGACCGAGGCCGAGGAGCGGATGTTGGTCTCCGGGTCGTACGCCAGGGAGAAGAAGCCGGTGCCGTCGGTGAACGGACGGGCGTTGAAGTCCTCCACGACCGGGACACCGAGCCGCGCGGCGGCGGCGGTGACGAAGTCCTGGGCGATCGGATTGCGGTCGGCGGCGCCGACGGGAACGATCGTGTTCTGCAGCCGCTGCCGGTACGGCAGGATCGTCTCGGGCCCCCAGCCGTCGCAGCCGCGGGCCGCCCACTCGTCGAGGTCCTCGGGGAACGGCAGGAAGCTGATCAGCGTGTTGTGCGAGGAGCAGCCGCCGAGCACGCGGGCGCGGGAGTGCAGGATGTGCGAGTTGCCGCGCGGCTGTTCCACGGTGGTGTAGCCGTAGTCGAACTCGGAGCCGAGCAGGTTGATCCAGTTGCGCAGCCGCAGGATGCGCTCGTCGCCGACGTCGCTGGGACCTCCCTCCACCACGCAGACCCGGCAGGCCGGGTCCTCGCTCAGTCGCGCGGCCAGCACCGAGCCCGCCGTGCCGCCACCGATGATCACGTAGTCGTAGGTCGTCGTCTCGTCGTCCATGCGTCGCCCTCTCTCGCCCTGTCCGGTCAGCCCTTGAACCAGCCGGAAGGGGCCGGCCGCAGGTTCTGGTAGATGTGCTTGGCCTCCTGGTACTCGCGCAGCCCGGTGGGTCCCAGCTCCCGGCCGATGCCGGAGCGGCCGAAGCCGCCCCACTCCGCCTGGGGCAGGTAGGGGTGGAAGTCGTTGATCCAGACGGTGCCGTGCCGCAGCCGTCCGGCGACCCGCTGGGCGCGGGACGCGTCGCTCGTCCAGACGCCGCCGGCCAGCCCGTACCGCGTGTCGTTGGCGAGTTCCACGGCCTCGTCCTCGGTGCGGAAGCGTTCCACCGTGACGACGGGCCCGAAGACCTCCTCCTGCACGATGCGCATGGAGCGGTCGCAGTCGGCGTAGATCGTGGGCAGCAGGAAGAAGCCGCGGGAGAGTTCCGGGTCGTCCGGCCGGGTGCCGCCGCAGACCAGGCGGGCGCCCTCGTCGCGGGCGATCTCCAGGTAGCTCTCCACCTTCGCGCGGTGCTCCGCCGAACTGAGCGGCCCGCTCTCGGTCGCCGGGTCGAGGCCGCTGCCCAGCCGGATGGTCCGCGCGCGGGCGGCCAGCCGCTCCACGAACCGGTCGTGCAGCTCGTCCTGCACGATCAGCCGCGACCCGGCCGAGCAGACCTGCCCCGAGTGCAGGAACGCGGCGTCGAGCGCGTAGTCGAGGGCGGCGTCGAAGTCGCAGTCGGCGAAGACCACGTTGGGGTTCTTGCCGCCCAGCTCCAGCGCGAGGTTCTTCACGCCCGGCGCGCACGCCTCCATGATCCGGCGCCCGGTGGCCAGGCCGCCGGTGAAGGAGACCAGGTCCACGTCCTCGTGGGCGGACATCGCCGCGCCCACGGTGGAGCCCGGGCCGAGCACCAGGTTGGCGACGCCGGGCGGGGCCCCCGCCTCGGCGATCAGGCGGACCATGTGGATGGTGGACAGCGGGGTCGTCTCGCTGGGCTTGAGCACGAAGGTGTTGCCCGCGGCCAGGGCCGGGGCGACCTTCCAGGACGCCTGGAGCATCGGGTAGTTCCACGGCGCGATCAGCGCGCAGACCCCGATGGGCTGGTAGACGACCCGGCTGAGCACGTCGGGGCCCACGTCCACGATCCGGCCGCCGTCCTTGTCGGCGATCTCGGCGAAGTAGCGGAACGCGTTGGAGACGTCCTCCACGTCGATCCGCGCCTCTTTGAGGGTCTTGCCGGTGTCCAGCGACTCGACGTGGGCGATCTCCTCCTGGTCGCGCAGCAGGAACTGCGCCACCCTGAGCAGCACGTCGGCCCGCTCGCGGGTGGGCGCCGACGACCAGTCGCCCCGGTCGAAGGCCCGCCGGGCGGCCCGTACGGCGAGGTCGACGTCGGCCTCGTCCGCCTCGGCGACCTGCTGCACGACGGACGCGTCGAACGGGTTGACCACGTCCCGCCGCGCCCCGCCCACGGCGCCGGTCCACTCTCCGTCGACGAACAGTTCCGACATCGCGGCTCCCTCGCTCTCGTACCCGTCCGGTGCCGCACCGCCAAACCGGCGCGGCACACGCCGCCCACCAACATCGTCCGTACGGCTCACATCGGCCACGTGGACGCACCGGGGGAGGGAGGGGCGGGCGGGGATCAGACCTGGTTGGGCTAGAGAGAGGGGGCCGGGGCGGCCGTCGGGCGCCCGGCCGCGGTCGCCCGGCGAGCGCCTCAGGACCGCGCCGGCACCACCGGCCGGTGCCGCAGGGTCACGACGCCGTCGCGACGGGGTTGGCCTCGCCGCCGGAGACGATGTGGCGCAGGCAGGACAGGTCCAGGGACGTGCCGGACGGCCCGTCGTCGATGATCTTGTTGAGCCGGCCGAGCAGGAAGTCCGGCGTGAACGTCGTCGTCGCCTGGTGGGCGTCGATCAGCTCCAGGAAGCGCAGCGGGGCGGCGAGCAGTCTCCGGCGAGGTCAGCAGCAGGACGGCTCCGACGGAGAGCGGAAGCAGGTGTGCTTCGAGAAGCGCGGCGACGTGGTCGTACGAGATCCAGTTGAGGGTGATGTCCCGCGAGGTCAGCGACTGTGTGCCTCCCGCGAGGTCAGCGACTGCGTGCCGGCCTTCGCGGCCATGGAGGCCAGCAGATTGCCGTGGGTGAGCCGGACGGCCTTGGCGGCGCTGGTGGAACCGGAGGTGAGGACGAGGAGGGCGACGTCGTCGGGGGCGGCCGGGGCGAGCGGAACCGTGCCCGGGCCGGCGTCCGTGGCGGTGCCCGTGTCGTCCGGTGCCAGGTCCTCCAGGGTGACGACCGACAGGTCCCGCACGGCGGGCAGTTCCTCGCGGGTCGGGGCGTCGGTGACGAGGAGCGGCCCGTCGAGCAGGGTGTCGACAAGGCCGAGTCGGGCCGCCCGGCGCTGCGGATCGCTGCGCAGGGGGACCGGCGGACACACCGTGATCCCGCCGAGCAGGCACGCCCACAGGGCCGGGAGGAAGTCCTCGGGCCGCTCGAGGAGCAGCGCGACGGTCCGGTCCCTGGTCACTCCGGACTTCCGCAGCCGGGCGAGCAGCCGCAGCGACTACCGCAACAGCTCCGGATACGTCTGGAGCCGGAAGTCGAGCGGCCGGTCCGCGGAACCGTAGCGCACCCCGTGCTCCGGGAACCGCGCCGCGGCCCCGGTCAGCAGTGCTCCCAGGCCGGTCGTCATCGTGCCCCCTCCAGTGCGGCGACGTTCCGGGTCACCCAGGCGGCGATGGAGCGGGTGGGCGAACCGGGGGTGAAGAGTGCGGCCACGCCCATCTCGCGCAGTGCCGGGATGTCGGCCTCCGGGATGATCCCGCCGCCGAAGACGGTGATGTCCCGCGCGCCGGCCTCGTCGAGGAGCCTGAGGACCTCGGCGAAGAGCGTCATGTGAGCGCCGGAGAGCACCGACAGGCCGATGCCGGCGGCGTCCTCCTGAATGGCGGTGTCCACGATCTGGCGCGGGGTCTGGTGGAGCCCCGTGTAGATGACCTCGACGCCCGCGTCCCGCAAGGCGCGAGCGATGACCTTCGCTCCTCGGTCGTGCCCGTCGAGGCCGGGCTTGGCGATCACGACCCGGATCGGCGTGTCCATCGGATTCCCCCTGTCTTCTGCTGTGCGGTGCGATGCCTCAGGTGGTCGCGGGGCGGTAGGTGCCCCAGATCTCGCGGAGCGCGTTGCAGACCTCGCCCACGGTGGCGCGGGCCCTGAGTGCGTCCTTCATCGGGTAGAGGACGTTGTCGGTGCCTTCCGCGGCCTTCTTCAGCGCGGCCAGCGCCGTATCGACCGCTTCCTGGTCGCGTTCGGCGCGGAGTTTGGCGAGGCGTTCGGCCTGCTGCGCCTCGATGGCCGGGTCGACGCGGAGGGGCTCGTACGGCTCCTCCTCGTCGAGCTGGAAGCGGTTGACGCCGACGACGACGCGCTCGCCGGAGTCGGTCTCCTGGGCGACCCGGTACGCGGAGCGCTCGATCTCGCCCTTCTGGAAGCCGTGCTCGATGGCGTTGACCGCGCCGCCGAGCTCCTCCACCTTGGCCATCAGCTCCAGGACGGCGTCCTCGACGTCGTCGGTCATCTTCTCCACGACGTAGGAGCCGGCGAAGGGGTCCACGGTGGCGGTCACGTCGGTCTCGTAGGCGAGGACCTGCTGGGTGCGCAGGGCCAGGCGCGCCGACTTGTCGGTGGGCAGCGCGATGGCCTCGTCGAAGGAGTTGGTGTGCAGCGACTGCGTACCGCCCAGAACCGCGGCGAGTCCCTGCACGGCGACGCGGACCAGGTTGACCTCGGGCTGCTGGGCGGTCAGCTGCACACCCGCCGTCTGCGTGTGGAAACGCAGCATCAGCGACTTCGGATCACGCGCGCCGAACTCCTCGCGCATCACCCGCGCCCAGATCCGGCGGGCCGCGCGGAACTTGGCGACCTCCTCCAGGATCGTCGTACGCGCCACGAAGAAGAACGACAGACGGGGCGCGAAGTCGTCCACGTCCATCCCGGCCGCGACCGCCGTGCGCACGTACTCGATACCGTCCGCCAGCGTGAACGCGATCTCCTGCGCGGGCGAGGCACCCGCCTCCGCCATGTGGTAGCCGGAGATCGAGATCGTGTTCCACTTCGGGATCTCGGCCCGGCAGTACTTGAAGATGTCCGCGATCAGCCGCAGCGACGGCTTCGGCGGGAAGATGTGCGTCCCCCGCGCGATGTACTCCTTCAGCACGTCGTTCTGGATCGTGCCGGTCAGCCGGTCCGCACTCACCCCCTGCTCCTCCGCCACCAGTTGGTACAGCAGGAGCAGCAGCGCGGCCGGGGCGTTGATCGTCATCGACGTCGACACCCGGTCCAGCGGGATGCCGCCGAACAGCACCCGCATGTCGTCCACCGAGTCGACCGCCACACCGACCTTGCCGACCTCACCGTGCGCGATCGGCGCGTCGGAGTCGTGACCCATCTGGGTGGGCAGATCGAAGGCCACCGACAGACCCATGGTGCCGTTGGCGATCAACTGCTGGTAACGGGCGTTCGACTCCGTCGCCGTACCGAAACCCGCGTACTGACGCATCGTCCACGGCCGGCCCGTGTACATCGACGGGTACACACCCCGGGTGAAGGGGTACCTCCCCGGCTCGCCCAGCCGCTCGGCCGGGTCCCAGCCCTCCTGGGCGTCGGGCCCGTAGACCGGTTCGATGGGCAGTCCGCTCTCGGTGGACCGAGCACTGCCCGACTCGCGCGACATACGTGATTCCCCGTCCGCTACCGACTGTCTGCTGGCCGTGGCCCGGTCAGGACCGGACATCGAGGACGTACTTGCCCGTGGACGCCCGTGTCTCCAGGAGTTCGTGCGCGCGTACCGCGTCGGCCAGCGGCAGCACGGTCACGTCCACGCGGACACTGCCCTGGGCGACCTGAGCCAGAGACTGCTCCAGGTGGGCGCGGAGCAGCTCCGGCGCGCGTCCGGCTACGCCGCCCAGGTTGTATCCGGCGAGGGAACTGTTGGTGTACCAGGGGTGGTTGCCCTCGAAGGTGACGTCCTCCGCCGCCGCGTTGCCGAAGACGACGTGCCGGCCGAAGGCGGCCAGCAGCCCGGTCACGGACGACCGGAACGCGCCACCGACGGAGTCGAGGACCAGGTCCGCGCCCGCGCCGCCGGTGCGCTCGGCGACCTCCTGCTCCAGCTCTTCGTACGACACGACGCTGTCGTAGCCGAAGCCGCGCGCGTACTCCGCCTTCGCGGGGGAGCTCGTCACGCCGATGACCGTGCCCGCGCCGAGCGAGCGGGCCAGTTGAGCCGCGGCCGTACCGACGCCGCCCGCCGCGGCGAGGACGACCACGGTCTCCCCCTTGGCCAGGTGCCCGGCGGAGGTGAGCACACCGAGGGCCGTGGTGACGTTGCACAGGGCGCCGGCCGCGACGGCTCCGTCCAGACCGGCGAGCTGCCCGTCGAGGCGGATCACGTGCTCGGCGCCGACGGCGACCACCTCGGCGTTGCCGCCGCCGCCCAGGGTGAGCGCGGCGACCCGCTCGCCGGGCTCGAAGCCGGTGACGCCCTCGCCCACGGCGCGTACCGTGCCGACCGCCTCGAGGCCGGGGAAGTGCGGCAGGCCGACCGGGAACTGGCCCCGCCGGAACATCACTTCGGCGAAGTTCACGCCCGCGTACTGGACGTCGACGGTGACCTGTCCGGCCTCGGGGGCGGGCGCGTCGACCTCACCGACGGTGAGGACGGACGGGGCGCCGAAGGCGTCGAAGCGGACGGTGCGCATACGGCTGCTGGAGGCCGTGGGGGTCGGGGCGGTGTTCGTCATCGGATTCCCGTCTGGCTGAGGTGGGTGGTGGGGCCGTGGCCGGTGAGCAACCGGGTGTCGTCCGGGCAGAGCCCGGTGACCATGCGGAGGGAGCCCGCCATGCTGGTGGGGCTCGCGGTCGGCGCGTCCGCGCGTCCCGGGCCGTCGGCGAGCAGGGTGTCGCCGGTGGCGAGCAGGGGATCGTCACCGCCGTCGAAGCGGAACATCACCGAGCCGCTGGTGTGGCCCGGGGTGTGCAGCACCGTGACGGTGCCGGCGGAGAAGGTCAGTTCACCGCCCGATTCGGGGAGTTCGCGGACCTCGTCGGGCTCCTGGTCGGGGTGGCCGACGAGCAGCTCGCGGGGGAACGAGTCGGGCAGTCCCTTGGCGGGAGCGCCGAGTTGGTAGCGGTCGGCCGGGTGGATCCAGGCCGGGACGCCGTAGTGCCGGGCGAGTGGCACGGCGTCCCAGGTGTGGTCCATGTGGCCGTGCGTGATCAGGATGGCCTCGGGTTCGAGGCGGTGGGCGCGGACGGCCTCGAGGACCGCCCCGCGGGAGTCGTGTCCGGGGTCGACGACGAGGCAGGGATGTCCCGGTCCCGCGGCGACGATGTGGACGTTCGTTCCGAACTTGCCGGTGGCGGCGGACAGCACGAGCATGCCGAGACTCTGACTGAGTCTTCGGTCATATGTCAATCGTCATAGGTGTCACAGAACTCTGGCTCAAGTCTGCCCTATAGTGGCGACGGCCGCCCGCCGCCCCCACTCGGGGACCGGCGTCGGCCGCCCGTACATCCGTTGTCCCGACAGGGGGTTCGTCCGTGAAGGCCATCGCCGTCCAGCGCTACGGAGGACCGGAGGTCCTGGAACTCATGGACCTCCCCGAACCGCGTCTCGGCCCGGACGTCGTTCTCGTCCGGGTGCGGTACGCGGGCGTGAACCCCGCCGACTGGAAGATCCGCGAGGGCTACATCGACGACTGGTTCGAGTCCCACTTCCCCATGGTGATGGGGTGCGACCTGTCCGGCGTGGTCGAACGGACCGGCCTCGGCGTCACCGAATTCGCCCCCGGCGACGAGGTGGTCGGCTACGTCCGCGCCGACCACATGCAGCGTGGTACCTACGGCGAACTCGTGGCCGCGCCCGTCCGGACCCTCGCGCACGCGCCGCGCTCCCTCGACGCGCGGGAGGCGGCCGGGCTGCCGGCTGCCGGCCTCACCGCGTACCAGGCGCTCCGCCGCCACCTGGAGATCGCCGCCGGCGACGTGCTGCTCGTCCACGCGGCGGCCGGCGGGGTCGGCTCGCTCGCCGTCCAGATCGGCCGCGCCCTCGGAGCCCGCGTCATCGGCACGGCCTCCGAGCGCAATCACGACTTCCTCCGGTCGCTCGGCGCGGAGCCGGTGACCTACGGCCCGGGGCTCGCCGACCGGGTGCGCGCGCTGGCCCCGGAGGGTGTCGACGCCGTCTTCGACCTCATGGGCGGGGACACCCTCGCCGGTTCGCCGGCGCTGCTGCGGCCGGGCGGGCGGCTCGCCTCCATCTCCGGTGACGTGACGGGCCTCGGCGGACGCTACGTCTTCGTCCGCCCCGACCCGCGTGATCTGGCCGAGCTGGTGGCGATGGCGGACCGCGGCGAGGTGCGGGTCCACGTGAGCGCCGAGTTCCCGCTCGCCGACGCGGCCCGGGCCCATGAACTCGTGCAGACCGGTCATGTGCGCGGCAAGGTCGTCCTCGCGGTCGAAACGACCTGAACCGGCGCGCTGCGCCCACCGAAAGAAGGCCGCCCCCGACCGGGGGCGGCCTTCTCGTGTGTCCGGCGGCCTCGCGCCGGTGTCCGGGGACCACGCGGCCGGTCTTCAGCCAATCTTCAGCGGCTCTCAAGCCGACCACACGCGAGACCTCGGTCGGCTGCCCCGTCGTTCGCAGTTGAAACCCCAGAGGCGGCTGTGAAGGTTGATTCATGCCCCCAGGGGCCCGCCGAAACAGACCCACGGACGAACGGAACCGGGCATGACCCTTGCTGAGCAGGAGCCGACGGAAGCGGCCCCGGCCGCGGCCGAATTCGCCTACCAGCGGCCCATGGACCGCGTCCTGGTGCACCGCCGGGCCGTCATGGAGGTCTTCGTCACCGATGCCGTGCGGCGCGGCGACGACGCCTTCGCCGTGGCGGTCCAGGCGCCCCGCGCGCACAGCTACTACAACGACCACACGCAACGGCCGGCGCTGCTCGACCCGCTGTTCCTCCTGGAGGCCGCCCGCCAGGCGGTCACCGTCGTGGCGCACCAGTGGCTGGACGTCACCCATGACACCTCCTTCCTGATCAGCGACTGGACCACCGAGTTCACCGACCTCGAGGCGCTGCGGGCCCGCGGCGACGCTCCGGACGAACTCGTCGTCGAGGTCACCACCCGCGACCTCAAGCGGCGCGGCACCAGGCTGCTGGCCGCCACCCTCGAGTGCGTGTTCCTGGTGGGCGGCCGGCGGGCCGGGACGAGCGTCGTCGTGGCCGGATACCTCAGCCGCGACGGCTACACCGCCCACCGCGCCAAGAGCCGCGGCACCGTCCCGCCGCTCTCCTCCGACATGCCGTCCACCCGCACCGGTACGCCCGTCGAGCCCGCCCTGGTGGGCCGCGAGCGGACGGAGAACGTCGTCCTCACCGACGCGGCACGGCACCCCGACGGCACGACCGCACTGCGCGCCGTACTCGACGTCCCGGTGCGGCACGCGGCCATGTACGACCACCCCCTGGACCACATACCGGCGATGGCCCTGATGGAGGCGGCGCGCCAAGCCGCGGTCCTCGCCACGGGCGGCCCCGGCGAACGGCGCTACGCCCGCGCCTTCGGCGCCACGTTCCACCGCTTCGTGGAGTTGGACAGCCCGGTCACGGTCTCCGTCACGCCCTCCGGCGGCGAGCGCCTCACCGTCGACTTCCGGCAGGACGGGGAATCCGTCTGCACGGCCGGCGTCGAGGTCGCGGCCCTCCCGGTGCCCGACACGGACGGCAGGTGACGGACCGTGCGACTGGACGCACCCCTGGGTCTGTCGGCGACGGCCTGGTACCCGGACGGCATCCAGACGGCCGAGGAGGCCGTGGCCGCGGGTGACATCGACGCCCGGACCGCCCGCGAACTCGGCTACACCTCACTCCCGGTCAGCGAGGACACCGCACCACCGGACATGGCCGTCCAGGCCGCGACCCGGCTCTTCACGCTCTCCGGCGCCCGCCCCGACACGCTCTCCCTGGTGCTGCACGCGAGCGTCCACCATCAGGGCCACGACGCCTGGTCCGCCCCGCACTACATCGCCCGCCGGATCGGCGCCGAACACGCCGTACCGATCGGGCTGCTCCAGCAGTGCAACGGCGGTGCCATCGGCATCGAACTGGCCGCGAGCCGGCTCCAGGGCGACGCGGCCGCCGGTCCCGCCCTGGTCACGACCGCCGACCGGTTCCTGATGCCGAGCTGGCACCGCTGGCTCAGCGACTACGGGATGGCGGCCGGAGACGCGGCCACCGCCGTTCTCGTCCACCGCACCGCCCGCGCGACGGAACCCGGATCGGCCCACGCCTTCGCCCCCGACCTGCTGCTGCACTCGCTGGCCACCCGGACGGCCGCCGAACTGGAGGTGATGCACCGTGGCGACGACGAGCTCAACGCGACGCCGATGGGGCACAGCCCGATGATCGACGTGCGGCGCACCAAGCGCGCCTTCATCAAGGCGTACGGCGTCGAGTTCTTCGTGGAGACGGCCGCCGACCGCATCCGGGCCGTCGTCGGGGAGGCGCTGGCCGACGCCGGACTCACCGGCGACGATTCGCGGCTGCACTACGCCGTCATCCCCCGCCTGGGCACCAAGGCGATGAACGAGGCCTACCTCCCGCCGCTGAAGGACGTCACCTCCGCGGAGGTGCTCGACCTGGGCCGGGCCACCGGGCACGTGGGCGCCGGCGACCTGAACGCGTCCCTCGCCGACCTGGCCCGCTCGGACCTGCTCAGACCCGGTGCATACGCCCTCGTGCTCAACGGCGGTGGCGGATTCACCTTCACCGCGGCCGTGGTCAGCAAGCGCTGACCTCCCGCACCCGTACCGCTCCACTCCGCTCCACTCCACGACATTCCGATATTCCCAAGGAGAACCACCATGTCCGCGTTCCAGGACCGTCTCTTCGCCCTCGTCTCCGAGAAGCTCGGCATGACCCCCGAGGAACTCGACACCACCTCCACCTTCGACCAGCTCGACCTGGACTCGCTCGCGCTGATCGAGCTGAGCGTCATCGTCCAGAAGGAGTTCGGGGTCCAGATCGACGAGACGGCGCTGACCTCGGAGAACACCTTCGCCGACATCCTCGCCGAGATCGACGGCAAGGTCGCGGTGGCCTGATGACCGGCATACCGACCCAGCGCCCGGGCGGGCGCACGAAACGCTTCGACGTGGCGGTCACCGGCGTCGGGCTGGTCACGCCGGCCGGCCTCGGCGTCGAGGCCAACTTCGCGCGGGTCTGGTCGGGTGAGTCCACCGCGGCCACCGACCCCGGCCTCGCCGGTCTGCCCGTCGACTTCGCCTGCCGCGTACCGGACTTCGACGCGGGCGCCCTCCTCGGGCGGCGCAGCGCCGTCCGCATGGACCCGATCAGTCACTTCGGCGTGGTCGCCGCCCGGCAGGCCGTCGAGGACGCCGGGCTGGACCCGGCCGCGTGGGACGGACCCCGCGTCGGTGTGGTGGTCGGCACCTCGCTCGGTGGCTGGTCCACCGTCGAACGCGAGAAGGGCAACCACCTCGCCGACGGACCCGAGTTCGTCTCACCGCTGCTCATGGTGATGGGCCCGGTCAACATGACCGCCGGCTACATCGCCATGGACCTGAAGGCCCTCGGTCCCAACCAGGTCGTGTCGACCGCCTGCGCCTCCGGCAACACGGCGATCGGGTACGCCCGCTCGCTCCTGGAGTCGGGCGTCTGCGACATCGTCCTGGCCGGCGGTGCCGAGGCCGCGATGTCCCCGACCGCCATGGCCAGCCTCGCCCGGGCGGGCGCGCTGTCCACCCGGCGCGACGACCCGGCGTCCGCATCCCGCCCCTTCGACGCCGACCGCGACGGGTTCGTCGCCGGCGAGGGCGCGGCGATGCTCGTCCTGGAGCGGGTCGAGGACGCGCGGGCGCGCGGCGCCCGCACGAGAGCGCTGGTCTCCGGCTTCGGCGCCTCCGCCGACGGCCACCACGCGTCGGCGCCCGACCCGACCGGCGGCGGCGCCGAGCGGGCCATCCGGGCGGCGCTCGCCGACGCCCTGGTCGACACCTCCGAGGTCGACCACGTCAACGCGCACGGCACGTCGACCCCGCTCAACGACATCACCGAGGCCGGGATGCTCCGCCGGGTCTTCGGCGAGAAGCCCGCCGTCACCTCCACCAAGGGGGTCGTCGGCCATCTGCTGGGCGCCGCCGGAGCCGCCGAGGCGGTGTACACGGTGCTCGCCGTGGAGCGGCGCCTCGTTCCGCCGACGGCCAACCTGAGCAGCCTGGACCCGGGCATCGGGGTGGACGTGGTGGCCAAGGAGGCCCGGCCGATGGAGATCGGCGCGGCGGTGAACGACTCGTTCGGCTTCGGCGGTCAGAACGCCGTGATCGTGGTGACGCCGGCATGACGGGTACTCCCGGCCCCTCGGGCCGCTCCGTCCTCGTCACCGGCGGCAACCGCGGCATCGGCCTGGCCGTCGCCCGGTCGCTGGCCGCGCGCGGCGACCGGGTGGCCGTCACCCACCGCACCGGCGAGCCTCCCGAGGGGCTGCTGGGGGTGCGCTGCGACGTCACCGACGAGGCCCAGGTGGAACGCGCCTTCAAGGAGGTCGCGGCCGCCCAGGGCACCGTGGAGGTGCTCGTCGCCAACGCCGGCATCACCCGGGACGGACTGCTGCTCGCCCTCGACGACAACGACGTCGACGCCGTCCTCGACACCAACCTTCGGTCGGTCATCCGGGTCGCCAAGCACGCGGCCCGGGGCATGCTCGGCGGGCGCTGGGGCCGGCTGGTGCTGATCTCCTCGGCCGTGGCGTTCACCGGCTCGCCGGGCCAGACGAACTACACCGCCGCCAAGGCCGGCCTGGTCGGTCTCGCCCGCTCCCTCGCCTGGGAGCTCGGCAGCCGCTCCATCACCGTCAACGTCGTCGCCCCCGGGCTCGTCCAGACGGACATGCTGCGCGACGTACGGCCGGCCCGCATGGACCAGTACCTGGCGATGACGCCGCTGGGCCGGGCCGGCACCGCCGACGAAGTGGCCGCCGCCGTGCGGTTCCTCACCGGCGAGGAGGCGTCGTACATCACCGGCGCCGTGCTGCCGGTCAGCGGTGGGCTCGGCATGGGGCACTGAGGCCCCACGCCGCACGCGTCCACCACCACTCACGTAGCGCAGGAAAGGTGAACCATGCCCGTCGGTGTCCTGTCGATCGGCTCCCACACACCCGACAAGGTGATCGACAACCAGCAGATCAGTGCCTGGACGGGGATGCCCGAGTCCTGGGTGAGCGAACGGACCGGCGTCCTCACGCGGCGGTACGCCGAGCCCGGTACGGCCACGTCCGACCTCGCCCTGCACGCGGCCCGGGAGGCGCTGGACGGTGTCTCGGACGAGGTCCGCGAGCGGCTCGGCGCGCTGGTCGTGGCCACCAGCACCCCGGACGTGCCGCAGCCGTCGACCGCGGCAATCCTCCAGCACAAGCTGGGGCTCTCCATCCTGCCCGCCTTCGACATCAACGCCGTCTGCAGCGGCTTCCTCTACGGCCTCTCGGTCGCCGAGGGACTGCTGAAGGCCGGCCGGCACGGCGAGTACGTGCTCCTGGTCGGCGCCGACATGTTCTCCACGATCATGGACAGGACCGACCGGCGCACCGTGAGCCTCTTCGGCGACGGCGCGGGCGCGGCCCTGCTCGGTGAGGTGCCCGAGGGCTACGGTCTGCAGTCGGTGCGCCTGGTCACCGACGGGGAGTTCCACCACTACGTGGGCGTGGAGGGCGGCGGTACCCGGACACCGCTCGACGCCGAGGCCCGCGAGGCCGGCAAGCACTACTTCCGGATGGACGGCCGCGCGGTGCGTGACTACGCCCTCTCGGTGCTGGCCAAGCTGACCGCCATGACGCTCGACGACTGCGGGCTCGCCCTGGAGGACGTCGACCGGTTCGTCTTCCACCAGGCCAACACCAGGCTTCTGGAGACCTTCGTGGCGGACGCGGGCATCGACCCGGACCGTGTCGCGTACACCGCGCCGCACCTGGGCAACACGGTCGCCGCCTCGGTGCCGCTCACCCTGCACGCCACGCACCGCGAGCGCCCGCTGCGGCGCGGTGAACGGGTCCTGATGGCGTCGGTCGGCGGCGGCATGACCGCGGGCGCGGCCCTCCTGACCTGGTACTGACGGTCCGACCCCCACACGCACACCACACGCAGCATCGGATGGAGAAGCATGAGGCTCGACGGACAGACGGCCGTCATCACCGGCGGCACGCGGGGCCTGGGGCGGGCGATCGCCGAGGCCTTCCTCGCGGAGGGGGCGTCGGTCGTGGTCGCCGCGCGCAACCCGTACGACATCAAGGAACTCGCCGACGACCACGAGGGCCGGCTCCTCTTCCACCACACCGACGTCACCGACGAGACCTCGGTGGCCGAGCTGACCGCCGCCGCGGTCGAGACGTTCGGCGGTGTCGACGTCCTCGTCAACAACGCCGGTGTCAGCCGCGACGGCAAGATCGCCCGGCTGTCGGTGGCGGACTGGAACACCACGCTCGCCACCAACCTGACCGGTGTCTTCCTCTGCACCCGCGCGGTGATCGGCCCCATGGTCGCCCGTCGCGAGGCGACCGGCGTCGGCGGCCGCATCATCAACGTGTCGTCCTGTGTCGCCGGCCGGGCGGCGATCGGTGCCGCCGCCTACAGCGCGAGCAAGGCCGCCGTGGAGATGTTCACCCGGACCTCCGCCGCCGAACTCGCTCCCAAGGGCATCACCGTCAACTGCCTCTCGCCCGGCTACATCGACGAGGGCATGGGCAAGGAGCTGGCCTCCAACGAGCGCGCCTGGGAGAGCTACCGCGGCCGTCTGCTCTCCGGGCGCCTCGGCCGTCCCTCGGAGATCGGGGCCACCGCCGTGTTCCTCGCCTCGCAGGACAGCTCGTACGTCAACGGCAGCGTGGTCGAGGTCAACGGAGGTCTGATGTGGGCGGCCTGACGGACGCGCGGGCCGGCCGGCCCGTCCTCGTCGTCGGCGCCGGCCCCGTCGGCCTGGTCGTCGCCTGCGAACTGCTCCAGCAGGGAATCCCGGTACGCGTCGTGGACGCCGGCCGCGGACGCACCGCGCACTCCCGCGCGAACGTCATCTGGCCGCGCAACCTCGAACTGCTCGACCGGATCGGGGTCACCGAGGAGCTGCTCGACACCGGGCACCGCCTGGCGGGCACCGCCTTCTACTCGCGTGGCCGCCGCCTGGCGACCGCGTGGATGAGCAGACTGCCCGACTCCCCCTACCCGTTCGCGCTCACCCTCTCCCAGAACGACACCGAGGCGGTGCTGCGCCGGCGGCTCGCCGCGCTCGGCGGGCAGGTCGAGCAGGGCGTCCGGCTGACCGCCCTCCACAACGCGGCGGACGGTCCCGCCGTCAAGCTGGAGCACGAGGACGGCCGGACCGAGGAACTGGAGCCGGGCCGGCTCGTCGGCGCGGACGGCGCGCACAGCACCGTCCGCAAGGAGCTGGGTATCGGCTACGACGGGCCGCCGGTCGACGTGTCGTTCGCGATCACCGACGCCCGGCTGACCACCACGCTCTCCGAGGACCTGTCGCACTACTGCTACGCGCCGAGCGGCGCCATGGTGCTCGGCCCGATGGGTGACGGCGTCCACCGCATCGCACTGAGCGTGCCGCACGACGCGTACGACGAGGACAGCCCGCCGCCCCGCGAGATGTTCCAGCAGGTCGTCGACGACCGCGCGGCGGGCCGCAGCCGCGTCGAGGAGCTGCTGTGGAGCGGGTCCTTCAGGGTGCGGGTCCGGATCGCCTCCGCCTTCCGCGACGGCCGTTGCTTCCTCGTGGGCGACGCCGCCCATGTGATCAGCCCGGCGGGCGGGCAGGGCATGAACACCGGCATGCAGGACGCGTTCAACCTGGCGTGGAAGCTGTCCGGCGTCCTCCGGGGGGAGTTCGGGGAGCCGATCCTCGACTCGTACGACTCCGAACGCCGCGCCGTCTCCCACGAGGTGGCCCGTTCGACGGCGCTGCTGACCAAGGCGGGCCTGGTCAACACGCCCGCGAAGGTGGCGCTGCGGGACGCGGCGTTCACGGCCGCCGACCGGACCGGTCTCTTCCAGCGCAAGCTCGCTCCGCAGCTGAGCCAGACGGCCGTCAGCTACGACGGCGGCCGCCATCCCCGACTGCCGCTGAGGGTCTCGTCCGGCCCGCAGGCGGCCCCGCGTCTGGACGGCGGCGGCTGGCCCACGGTCGACCGGGACCGCCACACCGTGCTGCTGTGGCCCGGCACCCGGACCCCGCCGGCGGACTGGCGGGGGACCCGCGACCGGATCCGCCGGGAGCTTCCCGAGGGAACCCCGGTACTCGATCTGACCCGTGCCGTGCCCCGGGGTCTGGCCCGGGCGCTCGGACCGGGGCCCGCCGTGGCGGTCGTGCGCCCCGACGGCCATCTGCTCGCACGGGTGGGCGCCGAAGGAAACCAGGACATCACGCGACTGCTCACCCGAGCGGCACACCTCAGGAGCCGGTCTTGACCACGTCCCCCGCCCTGCCTCCCCTCACCACCGACCCTTCCCGCCCGGTGGTGGCGTTCTTCGATGCCGACGAGACGCTCATCGCCATGAAGACACCGTTCTCGCTGCTGCGGCATCGGATGAAGCGGGAGGGAGACGTCACCGGCGCCGCGTACGAGCGGCTGGTGGAGCCGCTGCGACGGCTGGCGGCGACGGGGGTGACACCGGTCGAGGTGGTGTCGAAGTTCTACGAGCTGTACGCCGGGGTCCCCTGGGACGACGTGGTCTCCGAGGCGCGGGAGTGGTACGCGCACCTGCGCGAGCGCGGGGCGCCGTTCATCGAGCCGACGATCACCCGGCTCCGCCGCCACCAGGAGGCGGGCCACCACATCGTGGTCATCTCGGGCTCCTGGCCGGCGACGCTCCATCCGATCACCGACGATCTGGGCGTCGACCTGGTCCTGTGCACGGAGCCGGAACTGGACGCGGACCGGCGGATGACGGGTGCGATCCGGCACGCGATGTTCGGCCCGGCGAAGGCGGACGCGGTCCGGGAGGCGCTGGCGAAGTTCGGCGCGGACCCCGCCGACTGCCACGCGTACGGCGACGACCCGGGGGACCTGACCATGCTGAGCATGGTGGGCCACCCGGCGGTCGTCGGCGCGCATCCGCGGATGACGGCCCACGCGGCCGAGAAGGGCTGGCCGGTCGTCCCGGCCACCCTGATGGCCGGGACGCGCCGCCAGCCGGTGTAGTCGTCGGGCGGGCACGAAGGGGGCGCCTCGGACGAGGCGCCCCCTTCGGCACTGCGCCGGGGTGGGGGGTCAGCGGGCGCCGACCGCCTCCGGCAGGGCGGCGAGCTCGGCGAGGGCCTCCGGCGGGAGGGCCAGGGAGCCGGCCCGCACGTTGTCCTCCAGGTAGCGGCGGGTCTTGGTGCCGGGGATGACGCCCACGTGCTCGCCCTGGGCCAGCACCCAGGCGATCGCCACCTGCGCGACGGTCGCCCCGAGGCCGTCGGCGACGCGCCGCATCCGGTCGACGATGGCCTGGTTGGCGCTGATGGCCTCGGGCTGGAACCGCGGGATCCGGTGCCGGCCGTCGACCTCCGGCAGGTCCCGCGGGGTGCTGATCCGGCCGGACAGGAAGCCGCGGCCGAGCGGGGCGAACGCGATGAACGCGATGCCTTCGCGCCCGCAGTACTCCACCACGCCGTCCTTCAGGGCCTCCCGGCTCCACAGCGACAGCTCGCTCTGCACGGAGGCGACCGGGTGGACCGCGTGCGCCCGGCCGATCTCCTCCACCGACGCCTCGGAGAGGCCGATCGTGCCGAGCTTGCCCTCCTCGACCAGCTCCGCGAGCGCGCCCCAGCTCTCCTCGACCGGCACCTCCGGGTCGATGCGGTGCAGCTGGTACAGGTCGATGTGGTCCACGCCGAGCCGCCGCAGGCTCGCGTCGACGGCGGCGCGCAGGTACTCCGGCCGGCCGTCCCGGTGGCTCTTGTAGGTGGCCGGGTCGTCCACGACGAGGCCGCCCTTGGTGGCGAGCAGCGCGTCGTCGCGACGGCCCCGCAGCGCCTTGCCGACCAGTGCTTCGTTGGTGAACGGGCCGTACTGGTCGGCCGTGTCGACCAGGTCGGCGCCGAGGTCGAGCGCGTGCCGGATGACCGCGATGGACTCGCTCTCGTCCCGGCCCAGCTCGTCGTACCCCCACGACATGCCCATGCAGCCGATGCCGACGGCCGCGAACGTCCGCTGTGAGCCGCCCAGTTGGATCCTGCGCATGTTCGTGCGCACCTCTCTCCCGTTGTCCCCGTGGAGTCCTGCCCCCGATTTCTGTGACAGGCCCTCGCCTCCATGCAGAACTCTGCCATACGGCATTGACATGTTCTATAGTCAGCCCACTAATCTATGCCAGGGTTCTTACACATGACTGTCAATGACATAGAACAGAACAGGGGTGATTCACCGTGTCCACCGGCAACCCGCGCGCGACACTCGCCGCGGCGTGCGTCGTCGGCCCGCTGATGACCTTGGTCGTGACCGGCCCGTCCGTGGCCGTACCCGACATCGGCGCCGACCTGCACAGCTCCCTCGCCGCTGCCCAGTGGGTGGTCGACGGATACATGCTGACCGCGTCCAGCAGCCTCGCGGCGATGGGCTCGCTCGCGGACCGCGTGGGCCACCGCAGGATGTTCACCTGGGGCATGGCCTTCTTCGCGTTCTGGATGGCCGTCTCCGGCCTCTCCAACAACATCCTGCTGCTCGACGTCTCGCGCGCCGTCTCCGGCTTCGGCAGCGGTGCGGCCCTCGCCTCCATCACCGCGATCGTGGCCCAGGCCTTCGACGGCCCCGCCCGGGCGAAGGCGTTCGGACTGTTCGGCACCTTCCTCGGCGCGGGTCTCGCCTTCGGGCCGATGTTCGGCGGCGTCCTGGTCAACCTGTGGGGCTGGCGCTCGGTGTTCCTCGTGCTCGCCGGGGTCGCCGTCCTCGTCCTGCTGAGCACGCCGATGCTGCCCCGTACGGAACCGAACCGCGGACCCCGCTTCGACTGGGCGGGTACCTTCCTCTTCGGCTTCGGCGTCGCCCTGTTCGTCCTCGCCCTGGTCGAGGGGCCGGGCCGCGGCTGGACCGACGCGATCGTGCTCGCCTCGGCCGCCGGCTGCCTGGTCCTGCTCGCCGCCTTCGTGAGGGTGGAGCGCCGCTCCGAGAACCCGATGTTCGACCTGGCCCTCTTCGCCCGCCCGCAGTTCCTCGCGGTCTGCCTGGTGCCGCTGGTGCTGGCGTTCAGCTTCGTCGCGCTCGTCATCGTGCTGCCGCCGTACCTGACCTCCACGAGCGGCCTGTCGGCCGTCCGGATCGGCCTGGTCCTGCTGCTGCTGACCGGACCCTCCCTGGTGATGCCCGCCGTCACCGGCGTCCTCGCGCAGAAGGTCTCGCAGCGCGCCCTGTTCGTGGTGCTGCTCGCCTTCTCCGCCGTCGGCGCCGCCTGGCTGACCATGGTCGAGCCGGGTGCCTCGGCCGTCGCGCTGGCCGGCCCGCTGCTCTTCCTGGGCGTCGGTTACGGCATCTCGCTGGGCATCCTGGACGGCGCGGCCGTGTCGGCCGTCGAGCCGGAGCGGATGGGCATGGCCGCGGGCATGTTCAACACGGTGCGGCTGACCTCGGACGCGGTCTCCATGGCCGGTCTCGGCGCTCTCGTCACGGCGCTGACCAAGAGCGCCCTCGACACCGACGCGGTCTCCGCCTACGACGGCGGTGCCGAGGCGCTGGCCTCGCGCGCCCTGCAGGGCGGTCTCACCGAGGCCGCCGAGACCCTGCCCGCGGGTGAGGTCCGGGACCGGGCGGTGACCGCGATGGCCGACGCCTACGCCGCCGGCCTGCACACCACCATGTGGATCGTCGCGGCGGCCTGCGCGGTCACCGCCGTGGTCGTCGGCAGCCTGCTGAAGGGCGGCAAGCCGTCGGCCGACACGGCGGACGAAGCCGTCGGCGAGCCGTCCGCGGCGTCGTCGCCCGAGCCCGCTTCCGCGCGCTGAGGGGGCAGGTCATGACACAGACCGCCCTCGGACCCGTCGAGGTCCTGCCCCCCTATGCCGACGAGCAGCTGGTGGAGCGCCTCGGCATCGAGATCGAGGTCTGCGAGCCGGACCTGGTGATCGGCACCATGCCGGTGGCGGGCAACCGCCAGCCGATCGGCCTGCTGCACGGCGGGGCCAACGCCGTGCTGGCCGAGACGCTCGGGTCGCTCGCGGCCTGGACGCACGCGGGCGCCGACCGGATCATCGTCGGGCAGGAGCTGTCCTGCACCCACCACGGAGGGGCGCGGTCGGGCCGGGTCACCGGTGAGTGCCGGCCGCTGCACGTGGGCACGCACACCGCCACCTACGAGATCGTCATCCGTGACGAGCGGGGCCGGCGCACCTGCACCGCCCGGCTGACCTGTGCGATCCCGCCGGCCAGGCGCCGGACGATCCGGTGACCGTACGCGGCCCGGGGCACGACGGTCCGTCGGCCCGGCCGAGGCAACGCACGACTACTGCTTCGTCTTCTGTCGTATGCAAGACTATTGATATGGCGAAGACGACGACGGAGACGGTCGCCGCAGGCAGGCTCGGGCACACGATCAAGCGAGCCGAGCAGGCTCTGATCGGGCGCAAGACCGACGTGCTGCGAGAGTTCGGCCTGACGGTGCCCCAGTACTCGGTCCTGCTGTTGCTGTCGGTCTCGGACGGAATGTCCGCGGCCCAGCTCGCGCGCGAGTGCATGGTCACGCCACAGACGATGGCGACGGTTCTGACCAACCTGGAGAAGGCCGACCTGGTGTTCCGCGAACCTTCGGAGCTGCATCAGAAGGTCGTGGTCAACCGGGCGACCCGGGCGGGCCGTGCCATCGCGAAGCAGGCCGACAAGGCGGCCCTTCGCGTCGAGGCTTCGCTGGGTGCCGAATTCACGCCCGAGGAAAGGGCACGGTTCGAGGAGTACCTGGAACGGACCATCGCCGTTCTTGGTTCACTTAAATAACCCCTCGGGATAAGCCAGTAGTACGGAAAGACCACGTTGATTTCGTTGATCACGAAATTAACGTGGCTTTCTTTTTCCTGCTAGGATGCGATAGCGACCCGTGCCTGGTCACGCCGGTACGGGGGGCAAGGGTGAGAACATCTCGCTGCAGAGTGGGATGGTTGTACCAATAAGGGGGAATGGTGCAGATTCATGTCCTGGGGCCGATGACGATATTCGGCGATGACCTGGAGCCGGTCGTTCTGGCTCCCAAGCCGCGTCGTCTGCTCGCTTTGCTCGCTGTCAATGCCGACAGTGCGGTATCCATCAATGCACTTGTGCAGGAGTTGTGGGGGGACAGCCCGCCGCGCACTGCCACCGCAACGATACAGACATACATCGGGCAGGTCCGTCGCACTCTCGCGGAAGCCCTGAATAAGAGCGCAAACGAAATCGCCGAGGAAATCCTCATCACCGAGGGCGGCAGTTATGTGCTCTCCACTCGCGGGGTCGCGCTCGACATCACCGAGTACGAGATGCTGACCGCCGCCGGAAACGCCGCGGTCCAGCGCGGCGAATTCGTCGAGGGCTCCGACCTGCTCCACCAGGCCGTGGCATTGTGGCGCGGCCCGGCACTCGTCAACGTGGAGGCCGGGGAACTGCTCGGTGCCCGGATCGTCCACCTGGACGAGTCCCTACTGTGCACGCTGGAGCACCGGATCTACGCCGACCTCCAGCGCGGCGCCCATCACACCCTGGTTCCCGAGATCACCGAGCTCACCGCCCGCCACCCGCTCCACGAGAACTTCCACCGGCACCTGATGCTCGCGCTCTACCGCTGTGGCCGGCGAGCGGAGGCGCTCGCGGTGATGCGGCGGCTGCGGGCCCGGCTGGTGGAGGAGCTGGGCCTGGAGCCCTCGCCGTTCCTGGTCCAGATGGAGCAGGACATCCTGCGCGGCGCGCCGTCGCTCGACACGCATCAGCGCAGGTCGGCCAAGCGGACCACCGTCGTACGGCAGCAGGACCGCTGGAGCATGGGCAGCATGATGACAGCCTGACGCCGGGCCCCGGGCGGCTACCGACCCGGGCGGATCACACAGGGCGCCCGGCCGGGAGACCGGCCGGGCGCCCTGCGTGGACGGCCGTCGGGCTCAGGCCCCACTGACCAGCAGGCACGACCAGGTGAACCCGGCACCCGCGCTCACCACCAGCGCGTACTCGCCGGGGCCCAGCATCCGGCCGGCGCACAGCTCCGCCAGGCTGGCCGCGGCATCACCGGCTCCCAGGTGTCCGGTGTCGTCGCCGGGCCGCAGCAGTGGTGCCCCGGTGAGCTTGGTCAGCACCGGCGCGTAGGCCAGGTCGATGGTCTTGCGGCCGAGCCGCGGCGCCACCACGTAACGCAGCGGCGCGTCGCCCGTCGCGGACAGCCCCGCACCCGCGAGGCACGACTCCACCGCCGACCGCAGCGCCGCGGCGCTGGTCCCGGTGAACGCCTCCATGCCCTCCGCCTGGAGGAACGCCTTCTTCGTCCGGCGGATGTCCACCGTCGGCCCGAGCGAGCGGGCGGCCGGGCCGAACGGGTCGTCGCCGCGGTGCATGCGCTCCAGCCGGGGCGCGGCGACCGTGGCGACCGAGTGCAGGATCAGATCGGCCGGCCGGCCGCCCTCGCTCCCCGGCAGGTGGTGCAGGACGAGGGCGGTGGCCCCGTCGCCGTATCCGATGCCGTAGTCCCCGCTCCAGCGGTCGAAGCCGGGCGCCAGGAACGCGTCGGCGGTGGTGATCAGGGCGTGCCCGAGGCCGGGTTCGACGAGGAGCCGGGCGGCGGCCATTTCCACGGCCGCCGCCCCGCCGTTGCACACCTGCTGGACGCCGAGCGGCACGGCGCCGGCGGCGCCCAGCCGGTCGGCGACGAAGTGCGCGGGGGACCACAGGTCGTGCCCCTGGTAGTGGATCCAGGCATGCAGCAGGAGGCCCACGGCGCCGGGGCCGACCCCGGCCGCGGTGAGCGCCCCGCGGCCGGCCTCGACCGCCATCTCCGGTGCGGCCAGGTCGGCCACCGGCAGACCGGCGTAGCCGAGTTCGCCGGCGGTCTCGGCGTCGACCAGCTCACGCGCGACCGCCTCCGCCGCGCTCTGCCGGCCCCGCGGGAGCCAGAGTGTGGGGCCCGAGATGCCCAACGGGTACGGCAGGCGCATTACTTCGCCTCTGCTCTCGGGCTCTTCGGGGCTCCCGCGTCGATGTCGCACCCCGGGTCCGGGGCGGGCGTGCTCGGCGAGGCCGCCGTCGTGGGGATGATGTCGACGACGTACAACTCGACCGGCTCGGTGCCCCTGTTGATGCCCATGTGCACGGTGTTCGGGCCCACGGGCTCCACGAGCGACTCGCCCGGGCCGTACTCCTCCACCGAGCAGTCCGCCCCGTCGATCCGGGTGAACGTACCGGAGTTGATGACGGCGATCTCCTCGCCCACGTGGTAGTGCCAGCCCGTGGAGGCGCCCGGCTGCACGACCGCCTTGCGGTAGAGGACCTTGCGGTCGTCCTGCGCCTTGATCTTGAAGGGCTCCGAGGTGACTCCCTCGGTCAGGGTGACCGAGCTGACCGGGGGGACCTCGGCCGTGGCGTCGGCCTGGGCGACGGGCTGGGTGGCGAATCCGACGCCGAGCGCCACCGCGGCGCCCACGGCGGCGGTTACGAGTCTGTTCTTCTTGACCACGGGAAGTCCTCTGCTCACGGGAAACCGACCGCAGTCATATGTATCAGAGCATTGCCACTGAGTTGAGGTCTGTCTTGACTTCCTGTCCTGGTCTTGTGCGGGGCTTCAGTCGTTCTCTTGCCGGTCCGGGGCGAGCGGGATCCGTGGGCCGCTCAGCCCGCGTCGACCAGCGAGATCCTGCCCTTCCGCTCGTCCCGCCGCAGCAGTTCGGCGACCTTCTCGCGGGTCTCCGTACCGGCCCGCGCCATGTGCAGCATCAGCCGGATCCCGGGCCGGTCCGGGATCTCGAGCACCGAGTGATCGAAGATCAGCAGTCCCGCCCGCGGGTGCTCGATCGCCTTCGTGCCCTGGTTCGTCGCCGTGAGCTCGTACCGCGACCACAGGTCCGCGAACTCCTCGCTCTCCTGTGTCAGCCGGCTCGAGATCGCGGTGAACCGAGGCTCCGCCGGGTAACGGGCGGCGTCCCTGCGGAACTCGGAGACCAGGCCGGGAGCGACCTCCGCCCAGTACCGGTGGCGGGCCCGGAACGCCGGATTGGTGAAGAAGGACACCAGGCAGTTGGTGTCCCGCTCGCCGAACCCGAAGACGATCCCGGCCGCACGGTTGAGCCCCACGATGTCCCAGCACCGGTCGATCACGTACGCCGGGCTCGGCATCCAGCCCTCCACGAGGGTCGTCAACTGCCCGGTGTCCGCGCAGTCGTCGGCCGCGCGCTGCGGCGGGTTCATCCCCACCAGCCGGTACAGATGGTCCCGTTCGACGGCGTCCAGCAGCAGCGCCCGGCTGATCGCGTCCACGACCTGGTCCGACACCTTGATGTCCCGGCCCTGTTCGAGCCACGTGTACCAGGAGGCGCCGATGCCCGCCAGCATCGCGACCTCCTCCCGGCGCAGCCCCGGCGTGCGCCGACGCGCGCCCGGCGGAAACCCCACGTCCTCGGGCCTGAGCCGTTCCCGGCGCGCGCGCAGGAAGTGCCTGAGTTCCTCGCGTCGACGGGGCTCCCGTACTGCGTTGAGGTTCGTGGTGGTCATGGACCCAGGATAGATTCGGGCTCCCCACCGCATGGCGATAATTGCCAGCCTTCTGCCATGACTTCCGACTCCGTCACTCAGCAGACCGGCAAAGTGCCGTTCACCACACGCCAGTGGCTCATCATCGCCCTGCTGTGCGGTACGCAGTTCATGCTCGCCCTCGACTTCTCCATCCTCAGCGTCGCGCTCCCCGTCCTCGGTGAGGACCTCGGCTTCAAGCTGAGCGACCTGCAGTGGGTGGTCACCGCGTTCGCCCTGCCGTCCGGCGGCCTGCTGCTGCTCTTCGGCCGGGCCGCCGACCTCTACGGCCGGCGCAACTGGTTCATCGTGGGCATGGTCCTCTTCACGGTCGCCTCCCTCGCCGGCGGCCTCGCCCCCACCCCCGGCTTCCTGCTCGCGGCCCGCGCCGCCCAGGGCGTCGCGGCCGCCATGCTCACCCCGGCGGCGATGTCCCTGCTCACCACCAGCTTCGCCGAGGGCTCGCAGCGCGACCGCGCGCTCGGCATCAACGGCGCCCTGCTCTCGCTCGGCTTCCTGTCCGGCGTGGTCCTCGGCGGGGTCATCACCGACTTCACCAGCTGGCGCGTGACGCTCTTCATCAGCGTCCCCGTCGGCGTCGTCGCCGCCATCGCCGCCCCGATCCTCATCAAGGAGAGCCGCAACGAGCAGACCCCGAAGCTGGACCTCCTCGGTGCCGTCACCGTCACCGGCGGCCTCCTCTCGGTGATCTTCGGTATCACCTCGGCCGAGCGCAACGGCTGGAGCTCCACCACCACCCTGCTCTCCCTGGCCGCCGGGCTCGTGCTCCTCATCGCCTTCTTCGCCGTCGAGTCGCGGGTCGCCGCGCCCCTCGTCGACCTGAAGGTGCTGCGCCGCCGCACCGTGAGCTGGGGCAACGCCACCGGCCTGGTCACGTTCGCGATGATGACCGGCATGGTGTTCCTGCTGACCCTGTACTTGCAGCAGGTGCGCGGCATGAGCCCGCTCAACGCCGGCTTCACCTTCGCCTCCCTCGGCGTCGCCGCCGTCGTCGGCGGTGCCTTCGCCGCCCGCATCATCGGCGCGATCGGCGTCCACCGGGCCCTCGTCTACGGTCTGCTGCTGCAGGCGGCGAGCACCGCCGCGCTCTACTTCCTCGACGCCGCCGGCAGCATGCCGCTGCTCCTCATCGCCACCGCCACCGGCGGATTCGGCCACCTCCTCGCGGTCGTCGGCTACATGATCACCGCTACCTCGGGCCTGCCGGACCACGAGCAGGGCCTGGCCACCGGCCTCGCGTACACGGGTCAGCAGCTCGGCGTCACCGTCGGCACCCCGGTCCTCGCCACCGTCGCCGCGGCCGGCATCGACTCCGCGGGCGGCAGCGGCTCCGCCGCCGTCCTCAACGGCGTACAGGAAGGGCTGCTGGTCGCCGCCGGCGCGCTGCTCCTCGCCGGCCTCGCCGCCATGGCCTTCCTTCGGCCCGACCGGACCCCGGCGGCCGAGACCCCGGCGGCCGAGACCCCGGCGGCCGAGTCCCCGGCGCCCGGCGACAAGGTCTCCGTCGAGGCGCGCTAGGGACCGAGGAACGCACCGAGACTCTGAGGGGAACGATTCACATGCGCATGCGCTACCTGGGCCGCACCGGCCTCCAGGTCTCCGAGATCTGCCTCGGCACCATGACGTTCGGCGGACGCCACGGATTCCAGCACATGGGCCGGCTCAACACCATCGAGGCCCGGCAACTGGTCCACACGAGCATGGACGCGGGCGTCAACTTCTTCGACACCGCCGACATGTACTCCGCCGGACAGTCCGAGGAAGTCCTCGGCGCCGCCCTCGGCACCCGTCGCGACGACGTGATCATCGCGACGAAGGTGCGCTGGCAGATGCCCGACGGCGGCGGTGGTCCGAACGACCGAGGACTCTCCCGTCACCACATCGTGCGCTCGGTGGAGGCCAGTCTGCGCCGACTGGGCACCGACTACATCGACCTCTACCAGACGCACGGCTGGGACGGCCGCACCCCGTGGGAGGAGACCCTGCGGGCCCTGGACGACCTCGTCCGGGCGGGCAAGGTCCGCTACGTCGGCGCGTCCAACCTGACGTCCTGGCAGCTCACCCGCGCCCTCGCCACCAGCGAGCGGTCCGGCCTCGAGCGATTCGCCTCGCACCAGATCCAGTACAGCCTGGCCGCCCGCGAGGTCGAGTGGGAACTGCTGCCCATGGCCGAGGCCGAAGGCGTGGGCGTCATGGTGTGGAGCCCGCTCGCCGGGGGGCTGCTCAGCGGCCACCAGGAGCGCGGCGCGACGCCGCCCGCGGGAACGCGGCGGGCGGTGGGCTGGTTCGAGCCCGTGGACCCCGAGCGCACCTTCGACACCATCGACGTACTGCGCAAGATCGCACAGGAGCGGGAGGTGAGTCCGGCCCAGGTGGCGCTGCGCTGGGCGCTGGAGGCGAAGGGAGTCACCTCGGTGGTCATCGGTGCCCGCAACGAACGTCAGCTCACCGACAACCTGGCCGCGACGGCCTGGTCGCTGACCCCCGAGGAGCGCGCCGCCCTCGACGAGGTCAGTGCCCCCCGGCTGCCGTACCCGTACTGGCACCAGGAGTACAGCGACGCGGAACGCGTCCGGGAGCCGGACGAGCACTGACGTGCGCGGGAAAGCCGGAAGGGTCACCGCGTCCACCCGGGACGCGGTGACCCTTCCGAGGAGTGCCTGGGCCGGCGAGCCTCAGCGCACGTCGCCCATGAGCTCCTTGACGCGCTTGCGGTACATCCAGATCGCCAGGCCGGCGACGACCGCGAGGGTCGCCTCCGCGGCCACGATGCCCGTCTTGTTCAGGTCGACGCCCGCGATGGAGAGCAGGCCGGTCGTGGCGTCACCGGCGGTGACGGCCAGGAACCAGACGCCCATCATCTGCGAGGCGTACTTCACGGGCGCCATCTTCGTGGTGACCGACAGGCCGACCGGGGAGAGCAGCAGCTCACCGCAGGTCTGGACGAAGTAGATCGCCACCAGCCACAGGGCCGCCGCCTTGTGTCCGCCGTCCGCGATGGCCAGCGGGGCCAGGAAGAGGAAGAAGGACGCGCCGACCAGGACCAGGCCGAACGAGAACTTCACGATGGTGCTCGGCTCCTTGCCGCGGCGGGCGAGCGCCAGCCACAGCATGGCGAAGACCGGGGCCAGGGCCATGATGATGACCGGGTTGACCGACTGGTACCAGGAGACCGGGAAGTCCCAGCCGAGGACGCTGTTCTCGGCCGAGGAGTCGGCGAACAGCGACAGCGTCGAGCCGCCCTGGTCGTAGATCATCCAGAACACGGCCGCGGCGACGAAGAACCAGATGTACGCCGACATCTTGGACTGCTCGGCACGGTCCAGGGACTTGTCGCGCTTGATGTTGGTCAGCACCAGCACCGGGATGATCACGCCGAGCAGGGTCAGCGGGACCAGGATCCAGTTCAGGGTGTAGGCGCCGGAGAAGCCGACGATCGCGTAGAACACGACGGCGAGCGCGGCCCAGAACGCGGCCTTGCGCAGCGTCGAGGCCTTCTCCTCGGCCGACAGCGGCTTGGGGACCACGCTGGAGTGGGGCGCCAGGTGGCGGCTGCCGAGCAGGAACTGGATCACGCCCAGGCCCATGCCGACCGCGGCGAGCGCGAAGCCCAGGTGCCAGTTGACGTTCTCGCCGATGGTGCCGATGACCAGCGGCGCCGCGAAGGCACCGAGGTTGATGCCCATGTAGAAGACGGTGAAGCCACCGTCGCGGCGCGGGTCGTCGGGGCCGTCGTAGAGCTGGCCGACCATCGTCGAGATGTTGGCCTTCAGCAAACCCGAGCCTATGGCGACCAGGCCGAGGCCCGCGTAGAACGTGCCGGAGGACGGCAGCGCCAGGGTGAGGTGGCCGAGCATGATCACGCCGCCGGCGACGGCGACGGTCTTGCGGGGACCCCAGACGCGGTCGCCGAACCAGCCGCCGGGCATGGTCAGCAGGTACACCAGGGAGAGGTACACCGAGTAGATCGCGGTCGCGGTGCCGGCGCCGAGGCCGAGGCCACCCGGGGCGACGAGGTACAGCGGGAGCAGAGCCCTCATGCCGTAGTAGGAGAAACGCTCCCACATCTCGGTCATGAAGAGTGTGGCCAGTCCGCGGGGGTGGCCGAAGAAGGTCTTCTCGGAGCCGGGGGTGCCCGGTGTGACCGAGTCCTTCGTCAGGCTGGACGCCATGGTCGATCCTTGCTGGTCGGGACGCGCTCATGAGGCGATGCGCGCCCGGTGGGGGGCGGCCGGCACCGGCGGCCTTCACTCGCCCACCCCACGCCTGAGGGATTCCGCTCCGGATCACGGAGCGGTGGACGGCGGCCACCGGGATCCACGCCTCCCCGCGCGTCACCGCACGCTTCGAGGCCCGGCCACAGGTCATTCCTTTCGAGGCCGGCCCCTGGGGCCGGCCCGCACACAAAAGAGACCTTCAGCGTCGAACTGTCGCCAAAGGTCCCCTGGGTGCTACAGGCGCTGATTCACCATACGGCAGGACACCGCCCGGTATGGAAGGACTTGAGACACGGATCACAGGTGATTCCGGAACCGCGAACGATCATTCGAAGGTCCATTCCAGGATGGCACCCCGCAGCCGCAGGGCGGAGCCGGGGGTGCGTGGAGCCGCCGCGCACCGGGGTGTCCGGCTTGTCCCTGGGTAAGAGTCCCGGGCGGCGATCACGCCCCGGGCGTTGCTCCGAGCGGTCTACCATCAGCTCATGACCCGTGTACTGCTCGCCGAGGACGACGCGTCCATCTCGGAGCCGCTGGCCCGCGCCCTGCGCCGGGAAGGGTACGAGGTCGAGGTGCGTGAGGACGGACCCACCGCACTCGACGCCGGGCTCCAGGGCGGCGTCGACCTGGTCGTGCTGGACCTGGGCCTGCCGGGCATGGACGGCCTGGAGGTCGCCCGGCGGCTGCGCTCGGAGGGCCACGCCGTACCGATCCTGATCCTGACCGCGCGCGCCGACGAGGTGGACACCGTGGTCGGCCTGGACGCGGGCGCCGACGACTACGTCACCAAGCCCTTCCGCCTCGCCGAGCTGCTCGCCCGGGTCCGGGCCCTGCTGCGGCGCGGCGCCGTCGAGCCCCCGCAGCCGCCCGCCACGCACGGCGTGCGGATCGACGTCGAGTCGCACCGGGCCTGGATGGGCGAGGAGGAGCTCCAGCTCACCGCCAAGGAGTTCGACCTGCTGCGGGTGCTGGTGCGCGACGCCGGCCGGGTCGTCACCCGCGACCAGCTGATGCGCGAGGTCTGGGACACCACCTGGTGGTCGTCGACCAAGACCCTGGACATGCACATCTCCTGGCTGCGTAAGAAGCTGGGCGACGACGCGGCGAACCCCCGTTACATCGCCACCGTGCGCGGTGTGGGTTTCCGTTTCGAGAAGAACTGAGCCCCCGCAGGGCCTGCCCGGGTAAGAGGACATGCGCCGCCGACTGATCCAGTCCACGCTCGCCGTGGTGCTCGTCGTGATCGCCGTCTTCGGCGTCTCCCTCGTGATCGTGGAGACCCGGACGATCAGCAGCACCGCGCAGGAACGCGTCGACCTGGAGGCGGTGCGGCTGGCCAGCATCGTGGACAGCCGGCTGATCGGCACCGGTTCCGTCGACGCGCGGTTCCTGCGGGAGCAGATCCGGGACGCGCGGTACGCCGTGATCCGCATCCCGGGCGAACCGGTCATCGAGGTCGGCAGCAAGCCGACGGGTGAGGTGCTGAGGGGCACGGCCACCGGTGAGGAGGGCGAGACCGTCCTGGTCGAGGAGCCCAGTTCCTCGGTGACCCGGGAGGTCGGCCGCACCCTGCTGATCATCGGCCTGGTGGCGCTGCTCGCCGTGGTCGCCGCCGTCCTGCTGGCGATCCGGCAGGCCAACCGCCTCGCCTCCCCGCTCACCGACCTCGCCGAGACCGCCGAGCGCCTCGGCTCCGGCGATCCGCGCCCGCGGCACAAGCGGTACGGCGTCCCCGAGCTGGACCGGGTCGCGGACGTGCTGGACTCCTCCGCCGAGCGCATCGCCCGGATGCTCACCGCCGAGCGCCGCCTGGCCGCCGACGCCTCCCACCAACTGCGTACGCCGCTGACCGCGCTGTCCATGCGGCTGGAGGAGATCACCCTCACCGACGAGCCGGAGACGGTGAAGGAGGAGGCGACGATCGCGCTGTCGCAGGTGGAGCGGCTGACGGATGTCGTGGACCGGCTGCTGACCAACTCGCGCGACCCGCGCAGCGGCTCCGCCGTCACCTTCGAGCTGGACGACGTCATCCAGCAGCAGATCGCCGAGTGGCGTCCCGCCTACCGCAGCGAGGGCCGGGCGATCGTCAGCTCGGGCAAGCGGCACCTGACGGCCGTGGGCACGCCGGGCGCCGTGGCGCAGGTGCTGGCCGCGCTGATCGAGAACTCCCTGATGCACGGCGGCGGCACGGTGGCCCTGCGGACCCGGGTGACCGGCAACCAGGCGGTCGTGGAGGTCACCGACGAGGGCCCCGGCGTCCCGGGCGACCTGGGGGCGCGGATCTTCGAGCGCGCGATCAGCGGCCGGAACTCGACGGGCATCGGTCTCGCCGTCGCCCGCGACCTGGCCGAGGCGGACGGCGGCCGCCTGGAACTGCTCCAGGGGCGCCCCCCGGTCTTCGGACTGTTCCTGTCCCGCACCCCGCCCCCGAAGAAGTCGTCCGGGGACGCGGGCGCCACGGTGCGCTAGCCGGCGCTCAGCGGTGGGCCGCGGGGGTGCCGTCGGAGGTGGGCACCGGGGCCGGGTGCCCGGGCCCCCGGAAGGTGTCCGCGCGGGTCACCGGCGGACGGGCGGGCAGCGTGCGGAAGACCCAGGTGCGGTACGACCAGAAGCGGAAGAGCGTGCCGAGCCCGATGCCGAGGAACTTGAAGATGTTGCTCTGCAGCGGGCTGTCCCAGCCGAAGCCGTACGTCGCCGTGTAGAGCACACCGTTCTCGATGACCAGTCCCACCGCGCTGAACAGCAGGAACAGCGACATCTCGCGGGTCCGGTGGCCCTTGTCGCGGTCGCGGTAGGTGAAGTAGCGGAAGCCCACGTAGTTGAAGACGATCGCGGCGATCGTCGCCACGATGCTGGCCCGCACCACCTGGAGGTCGGACACGTGCCGCACGAAGTTGAAGACGAGGAGGTTGACCAGCACTCCCGCGCCGCCCACCGCGCCGAACTTCACGACCTCACGCACCAGCCGGTCGATCCGCTCCCGCAGCGCGCCGCGGGGCGCGAGAGGAGCGGGGGGAGCCATGTGAGCACCCGAGGAACCATGTTCCATGGTCGTGCAGGCCCCCGTCCTTCGGTTGGCGTCAATCTGTTCATGCTAACCACCCGGACGCGCGATCTTCCTGCCGAGAGGCGGGCGGGGGTCCGGAACGGGCGGCCGGAGGGGCGGGAAACGGCCGGTAAACAGGTGGGCTCCGCGCGGCCGATACGCTAGGGGCGTGACGTTCCCCGTAGTCGGCATGGTCGGCGGTGGCCAGCTCGCTCGTATGACACACGAGGCGGGCATCCCGTTGGGCATCAGGTTCAAGCTTCTCAGTGACACACCTCAGGACTCTGCGGCGCAGGTCGTGAACGAAGTCGTCATCGGCGACTATCGCGATCTGGACACGCTGCGCGAGTTCGCGCGCGGCTGTGACGTGATCACCTTCGATCACGAGCACGTGCCGACCGAGCACCTCAGGGCCCTGGAGGCGGACGGCATCCCCGTCCGTCCGGGCCCCGACGCGCTCGTGCACGCCCAGGACAAGGGCGTGATGCGCGCGAGGCTCGACGCGATCGGCGTGCCCTGCCCGCGGCACCGGATCGTGCGCGATCCGGACGACGTGGCCGCCTTCGCGGCGGAGGGCGACGGCTTCCCCGTCGTCCTCAAAACGGTGCGCGGCGGATACGACGGCAAGGGTGTGTGGGTCGTGGACTCCGTCGAGGAGGCCGCCGACCCCTTCCGCGCCGGTGTGCCGGTGCTGGCGGAGGAGAAGGTCGACTTCGTCCGCGAGCTGGCCGCCAACGTGGTCCGCTCCCCGCACGGCCAGGCGGTGGCCTATCCGGTCGTCGAGTCCCAGCAGGTCAAGGGCGTCTGCGACACGGTGATCGCGCCCGCCCCCGACCTCGACGAGGCCCTGGCCCTGCACGCCGAGGAGATGGCGCTCAGCATCGCCAAGGAACTCGGCGTCGTCGGCCACCTCGCCGTCGAGCTGTTCCAGACCCGCGACGGCCGCGTCCTCGTCAACGAGCTGGCGATGCGCCCGCACAACTCCGGCCACTGGACGATGGACGGCGCGATCACCTCGCAGTTCGCCAACCACGTCCGCGCCGTCCTCGACCTCCCCCTCGGCGACCCGCGCCCGCGCGCGAAGTGGACCGTGATGGTCAACGTCCTCGGCGGCGACTACCCGGACATGTACTCCGCGTACCTGCACTGCATGGCCCGCGACCCCCAGCTGAAGATCCACATGTACGGCAAGGACGTGAAGCCCGGCCGCAAGGTCGGCCACGTGAACACCTACGGCGACGACCTCGACGACGTGCTGGAGCGCGCCCGTCACGCTGCCGGCTACCTGAGAGGGACGATCACCGAATGAGCCCAGTTGTCGGCATCGTCATGGGGTCGGACTCCGACTGGCCCGTCATGGAGGCCGCCGCGAAGGCCCTCGACGAGTTCGAGATCGCCTACGAGGTCGACGTCGTCTCGGCGCACCGCATGCCGCACGAGATGATCGCGTACGGCGAGCAGGCCGCCGGCCGCGGACTCAAGGCGATCATCGCCGGAGCCGGGGGCGCCGCCCACCTGCCCGGCATGCTCGCCTCCGTCACCCCGCTGCCGGTCATCGGCGTCCCGGTGCCGCTGAAGTACCTGGACGGCATGGACAGCCTCCTGTCCATCGTGCAGATGCCGGCCGGCGTCCCCGTCGCCACCGTCTCCGTGGGCGGCGCCCGCAACGCCGGTCTGCTGGCCGCCCGCATCCTCGCCGCGCACGACGAGGAACTGCAGGGCCGCATGCGCGAGTTCCAGCAGGAACTGAACGACCAGGCCACCGAGAAGGGCAAGCGGCTGCGCAGCAAGGTCGAGGGCGCCGCGGCCGGCTTCGGATTCGGAAAGTGACGGACGGACAGTGACCGAAGGGACGCGGATGACCTCGCCGGACCAGGCCCGGGAACTGCTGCGCGAGTTCCCCGTCGTCGACGGGCACAACGACCTGCCCTGGGCGCTGCGCGAGCAGGTCCGCTACGACCTCGACGCCCGCGACATCGCCTCCGACCAGTCCGCCCACCTGCACACCGACCTGGCCCGGCTGCGGGCCGGCGGCGTCGGCGCGCAGTACTGGTCGGTGTACGTCCGCTCCGACCTGCCGGGCGCGGTGACGGCGACGCTGGAGCAGATCGACTGCGTACGACGGCTGATCGACCGCCACCCCGAGGACCTGCGGGCGGCGCTCACCGCCGCCGACATGGAGGCGGCCCGCGCCGAGGGCCGGATCGCCTCGCTGATGGGCGCCGAGGGCGGCCACTCCATCGACAATTCGCTGGCCACCCTGCGCGCCCTGTACGCGCTCGGGGTGCGTTACATGACGCTCACCCACAACGACAACGTCGCGTGGGCGGACTCGGCGACCGACGAGCCCGGCGTCGGCGGCCTGTCGGCCTTCGGCCGCGAGGTCGTGCGGGAGATGAACCGCGAGGGCATGCTGGTCGACCTCTCGCACGTCGCGGCGACGACGATGCGCGACGCGCTGGACGCCTCGACCGCGCCGGTGATCTTCTCGCACTCCTCGTCCCGCGCCGTCTGCGACCACCCGCGCAACATCCCGGACGACGTCCTGGAGCGGCTGCCCGCCAACGGCGGCATGGCGATGGTGACGTTCGTGCCGAAGTTCGTGCTCCAGGCGGCCGTGGACTGGACCGCCGAGGCCGACGAGAACATGCGCGCGCACGGCTTCCACCACCTCGACTCCAGCCCCGAGGCGATGAAGGTGCACGCCGCCTTCGAGGAGCGCGTCCCGCGTCCCGTCGCGACGGTCTCCACGGTCGCCGACCACCTCGACCACATGCGCGAGGTCGCCGGCGTCGACCACCTCGGCATCGGCGGCGACTACGACGGCACGCCCTTCACCCCGGAGGGCCTCGGCGACGTCGCGGGCTACCCGAACCTCATCGCCGAACTGCTCGACCGCGGCTGGTCCAAGGCCGACCTGTCCAAGGTGACCTGGAAGAACGCGGTCCGGGTGCTGGGCGACGCCGAGGACGTGGCCCGGGGGCTTCAGGCCACCGGGGAGCCGTCCAACGCGTCGCTGGAGGAACTCGACGGCTGAGCCGTCACCTCTCCGAGGGCGGGGTAGTCGGTGTATCCGGTCGCCCCGCCCACGTACATCAGGTACCGGCCCCGTACGGGGTTCAGCGGCGCGCCCAGCCGCAGCCTCGCCACCAGGTCCGGGTTGGCGAGGAAGGGCCGGCCGAGCGCGATCAGGTCGGCCCCGGCGGCCAGCAGCCGGGCGGAGGCCTGCCGTACGGCCTCCGTGGCGGGGGATTCGGGCAGGACCGGGTTGGCGATCAGCACCCCGGGCCACCCGGCGCGGAGCCTGCCGAACAGCGGGGCGTCCGGGTCGGCGTGCACGAGGTGCAGATAGGCGAGACCCAGCCCGCCGAGACGCTCCAGGAGGGCCGGATACAGCGCGTCGGTCTCGCCCTCCGCGATGCCGTTGACGGTGTTGCCGGGGGAGACGCGCAGGCCGACCCGCTCGGCGCCGATCTCGGCGGCCACCGCCTCCACCACCTCGGCCGTGAACCGGATCCGCGCGGCGACGGAGCCGCCGTGGCCGTCGGTGCGCAGGTTGGTGTTGGCGGCCAGGAACTGGTGCAGCAGGTGACCGTTGGCGGAGTGCACCTCCACCCCCTCGAAACCGGCGTCCAGCGCGTTGCGGGCGGCCCGCGCGAAGTCGGCGACGGTGGTCCGGATGTCCTCGGTGGTCATCTCCCTGGGGACGACGGCCGGCCGGTGTCCGTCGGGCGTGAAGACCGTCTCGGGCAGCGGCACGGGCGAGGGCGCGACCGGCGTCAGGCCGCTGGTGGCCGGATGGCCGACCCGGCCGCCGTGCTGGAGCTGGAGGAACATCCGGCCCCCCGCCTCCCGCACGGCGTCGGTGACCAGCCGCCAGCCCGCCACGTGCCGGGCGCTGTGCACGGCGGTGATGTTCGGGTACGTCTGCCCGGCCGCGTTCGGCGTCGCGGCCTCGGCGACGATCAGCCCGGCGGTCGCGCGCTGGGCGTAGTAGGTCGCCATGAGCGGGGTCGGCGTGCCGTCGGCCTCCGCCCGGTTCCGGGTGAGGGGGGCCATCACGAGGCGGTTGGGCAGCGTGAGCGGGCCGAGCGGGGCGGATGCGAAGAGGTCTGTTGTGTTCGTCATGCCCGTACGCTAAAACTTGACACCGGTGTCAGAATCAAGCCCGGAGCGGGAGGTACGGCGGATGCGGATCGGCGAACTGGCCCGGCGTACGGGCGTCAGCGAGCGCTCGCTGCGCTACTACGAGACGCAGGGGCTGCTCGCGGCCGGGCGTACGCCCGGCGGGCACCGCGACTACGCGGAGGCGGCCGTCGACCGGGTCGTCCGCATCCAGGAGCTGTACGCGGCCGGGCTGTGCAGCAGCAAGATCGCGCAGTTGCTGCCGTGCATGCGCGACGGCGACGGCGGCCCCTCGGCCGTGGCGACGCCGAAGCTGGTCGCCGACCTCACCGCCGAGCGCGCCCGCATCGACCGGACCATCGCCGACCTGCTCCGCTCCCGGGACACCCTGGACGAGGTGATCGACGCGGCCGGGGGCTGAGCCGCGTACCCCCGAACGCCCCACCCACCAGGAAGCCCTTTCCGCTCCGTGCGACGGTGGCCGTACCTCACGAACGAGCGTACGGAGCGCGTCATGGCAGACCTCCAGGACGACCTGCACACCGGTACCGAGGCCGGCGGGCTCGGCGACCTGTCCGAGCCGCTCGCCGCGCAGGCCTTCCCGCCGGAGCCCTACACGCCCGTGTCCGACCCCGACGACGAGCCGCTGACCCGGGCGCACGCCGTCCTGGCCACCCACCCCGTCGCCGACGGCTACAGCGGGCTGCCCTGGGCGCTCAAGCACCTGCCCTGGTACGACCTGGAGCTGGGGGAGAGCGCCGTCGACACCGATGTGCCGCGGCTGCGCGAGGGCCACGTGGGCGCGCTGCTGTGGTCGCTGCATCTGCCGGAATCCATCGACGGGGACCGCGCGGTCGGCGCCACGCTGGAGCAGCTGGACCTGGTCAAGATGGTCGTGCGGGCCCACCCCGAGGGGCTGCGCCTGGCCTACGACGCCGGGCAGGCCATCGACGCCCGCAACTGCGGCCGGGTCGCCGTGGTGCCGGGTCCCGCGGGCGCCCCCGCCCTCGGCGACTGCCTCGGCATCCTGCGGTCGCTGCACGCCCTCGGCCTGCGCGTGCTGACGCTGTCCGGGGTGACCTGGGCGAGCGAGGCGGGGCTGACCCGGTTCGGCGAGGAGGTCGTCCGGGAGATGAACCGGCTCGGCGTGCTCGCCGACCTCTCCGGCGCCTCCGCCGAGACCATCCGCCGCACCTTCGCCGTCTCCAAGGCGCCGGCCGTGTGCACCCGCTCCGCCGCCCGCGCCCTGCGCCCGCACCCCGCCAACCTGCCCGACGACCTGCTGGTCGAGCTGGGCGCGGCCGGGGGGCTGTGCATGGTGCCGCTGACCGCCGAGCAGACCGGCCCGACCGTCCGCGACGTCGCCGACCATCTCGACCACGTCCGCACGGTGGCCGGGCCGGAGAGCGTCGGCCTGTCCGGCACCTACGACTCGGGCGCCGCCCACCCGCTGGAGCTGGGCGACGCCTCCTGCTACCCGCGGCTCATCGCCGAGCTGCTGCGCCGTGGCTGGGACGAGGCGGACGTGGCCCTGCTGACCTGGGGCAACGTCCAGCGCGTACTGCGCGGCGCGGCCTTCACCGCCCGTGCGGTGCAGCAGCGCCGGGAGCCGTCGACGGCGACGATCGCCGAACTGGACGGCTGAGCGCCGGGCCGGTCAGGGGTGCTCGATCCGGCACAGGCAGAAGGGGTGCCCGGCCGGGTCGGCGTACACCATGAAGCCCTTCGTCTCCCGGTCCTCCAGGTCCAGCGGCCGGGCACCCAGGGCGAGCACCCGCTCGTGTGCCGCGTCCATCTCGGCCCAGGTCGACCCGCCGATGAAGTCGAGGTGGAACTGCTGGGCGTTGCGGTCGGAGCGCGGCCACTCCGGAGGGGTGAGGCCCGGGGCCCGCTGGAAGGACAGCCGCGGACCGCCGGGCACGTGGAGCACCACCCAGTCCGGGTCCTCCTCGTCGGGCGTCCCGCCGCCGACCTCTGCGTAGAACCGGGCCAGCTCACGCGGCTCGGGGCAGTCGACGACGACGGAGCGGAAGCGTGCGACGGGTGTCGTGGCCATGCGGGGGCCTCCCGGTTCGGTGGGTTCCTTGCTCAGCAGGCGCAGAGGCAGAACGGGTGCCCGGCCGGGTCGGCGTAGACCCGGAAGGTACGGGCGCGGTCCTCCGCGTCCAGCGGGCGCGCGCCCAGCTCCAGCACGGCCTTCTCGGCCGCGTCGAGGTCCTTCACGTCGAGGTCGAGGTGGAACTGCTGGGCGCCGTCGGGCCCGGGCCACTGCGGCGGCACGTAGCCGGGGGAGCCCTGGAAGGCCAGCGTCTGTCCGCCGGGCAGGTTCAGGTCGACCCACTCGTCGTGGTCGTCGCTCTTGTCCTCGACGGTTCCGCCGAGCACGCCGGCGTAGAAGCGGGCCAGTGCGTGCGGGTCGGGACAGTCCAGGACGACGACGCCCAGTTCGGCGACAGCCATGACTTCCTCCTTGAGGTCCGCGGTGGTCGCTGCGGCGGTTACCTGCATAAGCCGGGTAACCGGTAACGGTTACCTCATGCTCCCGCATTGGCGGTAACGTCGCAAGCATGAGTGTGAGATCGCCCGCGCCGGGAGGTCTGGAGCTGGTCCGGGCCCTGGTGAACACGCTGGACGTCGAGACGGGCGCCGACTCGCTGGACACGCCGGAGAACCGGGCGCGGTTCGGCCTGGCGGAGGACGCCGTAGCCGACGCCCGCGAACTGCGCGAGTCCCTGCGCGTGACGCTGCTGGCCCACGCCGGTCATCCGCCGCACCGCGCGGTGACCCCGCTGGGCGAGCTGCTGGCCGCGGCTCCGCTGGTGGTGACGGTCGACGACGCCGACGGCTCCGCCGCCCTCGCCCCGGCCCGGGAGGGCCTGCTGGCCGCACGCGTCGCCGCCGCCGTCGCCGAGGCGCTGGTCGCCGGCACCTGGAGCCGGCTGAAGGCCTGCGAGGCCGTCGACTGCCTCTGGGCGTACTACGACCGCAGCCCGGCCGGACGCGGCCGCTGGTGCTCGATGCAGGTGTGCGGGGCGCGCGCCAAGATGCGCAGGTACCGGGCCAAGGAGGCGTGAACCACACGGGGTTCACCGGCCCCCGGGCCGCGCGATGGGGCAGAATGCGGACGGCGCCGGTTCGGCCGACTGAGCCTCGGCCGAACCGGCGCCGCCCCGCACCAGAGGTGGGTCAGGCCGTGGGGCGGCCCATCGCCCGGTAGGTCCAGCCGGCCTTGCGCCAGATCTGCGGGTCCAGCGCGTTGCGCCCGTCCAGGATCACCCGGGCCGCCGCGGCCTCGCCCAGCGTCCCGGGGTCCAGCTCGCGGAACTCCCGCCACTCCGTCAGGTGCAGCACCACGTCGGCACCCCGCACCGCCTCCAGCGCGGAGTCGGCGTACCCGAGGGTCGGGAAGAGCCGCCGCGCGTTCGCCATGCCCTTGGGGTCGTACACCGTCACCTGGGCGCCCTGGAGGTGGACCTGCCCGGCGACGTTCAGCGCGGGGGAGTCCCGCACGTCGTCCGAGTCGGGCTTGAAGGTGGCGCCGAGCACCGCGATCCGCTTGCCGAGGAACGGGCCGCCGCCCAGCGCCTGCCGGGTCAGCTCCACCATCTGGCCACGCTGGCGCATGTTGATCGAGTCGATCTCGCGCAGGAAGGTGAGCGCCTGGTCCGCGCCCAGCTCACCGGCGCGCGCCATGAACGCCCGGATGTCCTTGGGCAGACAGCCGCCGCCGAAGCCGATGCCGGCCCGCAGGAACTTCCGGCCGATCCGGTCGTCGTACCCGATCGCCTCGGCCAGCTTGGCGACGTCGCCGTCGGCCGCCTCGCACACCTCCGCCATCGCGTTGATGAAGGAGATCTTGGTGGCCAGGAAGGAGTTCGCGGAGGTCTTCACCAGCTCGGCGGTCGGGAAGTCCGTGACGACGAAGGGCGATCCCTCGGCGATCGGTGTGGCGTACACCTCGCGCAGCAGCTTCTCCGCCCGCTCACTGCGGACACCGACCACGAGCCGGTCGGGACGCAGCGTGTCCTGGACGGCGAAGCCCTCGCGCAGGAACTCCGGGTTCCAGGCCAGTTCGGCGTCCCCGCCGGCCGGCGCGTGCTCGGCGAGGTAGGCGGCCAGCCGGTCGGCGGAGCCCACGGGCACCGTCGACTTCCCGACGACCAGCGCCGGGCCCGTCAGATGGGGCGCGAGCGAGGCGATCGCCGAGTCGACGTACGACATGTCGCAGGCGTACTCGCCGTGCTTCTGCGGCGTGTTCACGCACAGGAAGTGCACGTCGCCGAAGGCCGCGACCTCCGCGAAGTCGGTGGTGAAGCGCAGCCGCCCGGTGGCGCCCTCGATCCCGGCGACGTGCTTGCGCAGCAACTCCTCCAGACCGGGCTCGTACATGGGCACCTGGCCCCGCTTGAGCATCTCGATCTTCTCGGGCACCACGTCCAGGCCCAGCACCTCGAAACCGAGCTCGGCCATCGCCGCCGCGTGGGTCGCGCCGAGATAGCCGGTACCGATCACGGTGATCTTGAGGGCCATGGGTGCTCCAGAGGTGTACGGCGGGGTGCGCGCCCGAGCATAACGGGGGTGCGGGGCGGCCTCGTCGGTCGGCTGTCGCCAAGCTCACCTATCCATGACCCCGGCCAGGGCTCTAAAATTTGGGTTACTTAACGGTAGTTAGCGTGCCCAGCATCACAGCGTTTTGGAGCGTGAGACACCTTGGCCGGATCGGCTGACTTCGACCTGTACCGCCCGTCCGAGGAGCACGACATGCTCCGCGACGCCGTCCGTGCGCTGGCCGAGGCGAAGATCGCGCCGCACGCCGCGGCGGTGGACGAGGAGGCCCGCTTCCCGCGCGAGGCCCTCACCGCCCTGACCGCGAACGACCTGCACGCGGTGCACGTCCCCGAGGAGTACGGCGGCGCGGGCGCCGACGCGCTCGCCACGGTGATCGTGATCGAGGAGGTCGCCCGCGTCTGCGCCAGCTCCTCCCTCATCCCGGCGGTGAACAAGCTGGGCTCCCTGCCGGTCATACTCTCCGGCTCCGAGGAGCTGAAGAAGAAGTACATGACCCCGCTCGCCCAGGGCGAGGGCATGTTCTCCTACTGCCTCTCCGAGCCCGACGCGGGCTCGGACGCGGCCGGCATGAAGACCAAGGCCGTCCGCGACGGCGACCACTGGATCCTCAACGGCGTCAAGCGCTGGATCACCAACGCCGGCGAGTCCGAGTACTACACGGTCATGGCGGTCACCGACCCCACCAAGCGCTCCAAGGGCATCTCCGCCTTCGTCGTCGAGAAGTCCGACGAGGGCGTCTCCTTCGGCGCCCCGGAGAAGAAGCTCGGCATCAAGGGCTCGCCCACGCGCGAGGTGTACCTCGACAACGTCCGCATCCCCGCCGACCGCATGATCGGCGAGGAGGGCACCGGCTTCGCCACCGCGATGAAGACGCTGGACCACACCCGCATCACCATCGCCGCCCAGGCCCTCGGCATCGCCCAGGGCGCCCTCGACTACGCCAAGGGCTACGTCAAGGAGCGCAAGCAGTTCGGCAAGCCGATCGCCGACTTCCAGGGCATCCAGTTCATGCTCGCCGACATGGCCATGAAGATCGAGGCCGCCCGGCAGCTGACGTACGCCGCCGCCGCGAAGTCGGAGCGCGGTGACAGCGACCTGACCTTCCAGGGGGCCGCGGCCAAGTGCTTCGCCTCCGACGTCGCGATGGAGGTCACCACCGACGCCGTCCAGCTCCTCGGCGGCTACGGCTACACCCGTGACTACCCGGTGGAGCGCATGATGCGCGACGCCAAGATCACGCAGATCTACGAGGGCACCAACCAGGTCCAGCGCATCGTCATGGCGCGCAACCTGCCGTAACGGACGGGCGCGCGCCCGGGGGCTCAGTCCTGGTACCCCTCCGCCACCCGCCGCTCCCGCAGCTCCATGATGGCGCGGCGGCGGGCCAGGCGGTGGGTGCGGCGGATCTGGGCCTCCTGGTAGCGCCGCTTGTCCTTCTCCGTCTCCGGCAGCACCGGCGGGACCGTGCGCGGCTTGCCGTCCGCGTCGACGGCGGCGAAGACCAGGTACGCCGAGCCGACCTGGGTGGCCGGGGCCGACTCGTTCCAGCGTTCCGCCATGACCCGGACGCCGACCTCCATGGAGCTGCGGCCGGTCCAGTTGACCTGGGCCTTCACATGGACGAGGTCGCCGACGCGGACCGGTTCGAGGAACGCCATCTCGTCCATGGACGCGGTGACCGCCGGCCCGCCGGAGTGCCGTCCCGCCACGGCGCCGGCCGCGTCGTCGACCAGTTTCATGATCACGCCGCCGTGCACGGTGCCCAGAAGGTTGGTGTCGCCGTGCGTCATGATGTGGCTCAGGGTGGTGCGGGAGGCCGAGGTCGGCTTGCCCGGGATCTCCGGTGGCGCGGACCGCGCGGCCGAGGCCTGTTCTGCCTGGTCTGTCATGGCCTCCACCTTATGCCGCGGCGACACCGGCGTATTTTTGTGTCAGCTTCGCAACAGCGCTGACCCTATTTTCCGACGACCCTTGTATGGCCCACAGCGGGTACCTGCACACTGGTGCGCATGAATGATTGGCCCGAGGGATGGTCCGGTGACAACCGCGGCCGGTACGGACGTGGCAGCGGCAGCGCACAGCCCGAGAGCGCACGCGTGATGCGCCAGGTCCGCCGCGGCGCGGCCCCGCCGCCCGGCCCGGGCCCGTCGGCCCCGCCGTACGGCGGCGGGGTGCCGCAGCAGCCGTCCTACGTCGACGGCCAGGGGCACGGCGGCGACGGCTACGACAGCGGTTACAACACCGGCCAGGTCTACGGCAGCCCCGGCGGCCACGGGCCGGGACAGGACCGCGGCGGGGCCGGACGGCCCGCCCCGGACTGGCGCAGACGGATCAAGTGGACCGCGATCACCGTCGTGACCGCACTGGTCGTCACCACCGTCGGCACCTACTTCTGGGCCGACTCCAAGCTCAACCGCGAGGTCGACCTGTCCAAGGTCATCGAGCGGCCCGGGGCCGGCGAGGGCACGAACTACCTGATCGTCGGCTCCGACAGCCGCGAGGGCATGACCGACGACCAGAAGAAGGACCTGCACACCGGCTCCGCCGAGGGCAAGCGCACCGACTCCATGATGATCCTGCACACCGGGGACAACGGGTCGACGCTCATCTCGCTGCCCCGCGACTCGGATGTGGAGATCCCCTCCTTCGTCGGCTCCGACTCCGGCAAGACGTACCCGGGCACCGGCCGGCACACGAAGCTGAACGCCGCGTACGCCGAGGACGGCCCCGAGCTGCTGGTGCGCACCGTCGAGCACAACACCGGGCTGCGCCTGGACCACTACGTGGAGATCGGCTTCGCCGGCTTCGCGAACATCGTGGACGCGGTCGGCGGCGTCGAGATGGACATCCCGCAGGACATCAAGGACAAGAAGTCCGGCGCCGACCTCAAGAAGGGCAAGCAGACCCTGAACGGCGAGGAGGCCCTCGCCTTCGTCCGCACCCGGTACGCGCTGGCCGGCTCCGACCTGGACCGCACGAAGAACCAGCAGAAGTTCCTGTCGGCGCTGGCGAGCCAGGTGGCCACCCCCTCGACGATCCTCAACCCGTTCAAGCTGTACCCGACGATGGGCGCCGGCCTGGACTCCCTCATCGTCGACAAGGACATGGGCCTCTTCGACCTGGCGAGCATGTTCTGGGCGATGAAGAGCGTCAGCGGCGGCGAGGGCACCTCGATGAACATGCCGATCTCCGGCAGCGTCGGCGGGAACCTCAAGTGGGACGACGCCAAGGTGAAGCAGCTCGTCCAGGAGCTGAAGAACGACGAGAAGGTCACCGTCTCCGGCAACTGAGCCGGGGCCGGGCGGCCGGGCCCCTCACTCCTGGCCGCAGACCACCTCGTCGCCCCGCACCACCGTGCCCGACTCCTGCGGCGGATCGGCCGGCCGCACCTTGACGGCCTGCCGGAAGTCGGAGCCCGCGATCACCTTCAGCAGCGCCCCCTGCCCCTTGACGGGCCGCAGCTCGCTGCCGGGCAGGGCGGCGGCCAGCGACTTCGCCGACTGGTCCCAGCGGGGGTCGTAGGCGACCACGGTGCGCTCGACGGCGCGGTCGGTGGCGTTCCGCGGCGCCCGGGTGGTGCGGAACCCGGTCGCGGCCAGCGCGTCGTCCACCCGCCTTCCCAGGCCCGCGGTGCGGGTGCCGTTCTCCACCTGGACCCGGATCTGCTTCGGGTCCACCGGAACCCGCACCGGCGCCGGACCCGTGGGCTTCGGCCGGGGTGCCGCCAGCGGCTTGTCCTCGCGCAGGGCGTCGAAGATCCGCTCGGACTTCACCGGGTCCCACTTCAGCGTCGAACCGACGCCCTTCACGGCGTACCCCATCCTCCCGATGGGCACGGTGGTGAACTCGGAGGAGGACGGCGAGAAGTTCCGCATCGCCCGCCCCAGCGCCAGCAGCTCGTCGGTGCCGAAGCCCTTGTCGGCCCGCACCGACCCCAGCACGGCCCGGGTGACGTCACGGAACTTGAGCGGGTTCAGCAGGATGCCCGAGGACGTCGCCCGGTCGATCAGGGCGGCCAGGAAGCGCTGCTGGCGCTTCATCCGGCTCAGGTCCGAGGCCCCGTCGAGGTGGCGGGCCCGGACGTACTGGAGCGCCTGCCCGCCCATCAGGGTGTGGTCGCCGGCCGCGAGGTCGAGCCCGGTGTAGCTGTCCTTCAGCGGCTGGACGGTGCAGATCTTCACACCGCCGAGGACGTCCACGGTCTTCATGAAGCTGGTGAAGTCGACCTCCAGATAGTGGTCGATCTTCACGTGGGTCATGTTCTCCACGGTGCGGATGGTCAGCTGCGGGCCGCCCTCGGCGTACGCCGCGTTCAGCTTCAGCGGGTGCCCCTTGTGCTGCTCCCCGGTGGTGCGGTCGGTGTGGCCGGGCGTCTCGGCGTACGAGTCGCGCGGCAGGCTCACTACGCTCGCCCGCTCCCGGTCCTCCGAGATGTGCACGATCATGACGGTGTCGGTGCAGTGGCAGGGGGCGCCGCCCAGTCTGTACCTGCGCCGCTCCGCCTCGCTGATCCGGTCCCGGCCGTCGGTGCCGACCATCAGCACGTTCATGCCGTCGCCCGCCTTCGGGCGGTTCTTCATGTCCTTGAAGGGGTCGACGCGCGAGATGTCCGCGTCCAGCCCCGAGAGCACCATGTGACCGATGCCCGCGGAGGCGAGCACCACCACCGACAGCGCGGTCACCGCCCGCATGGCCCAGCGCGGCCTCTTCCGCCTTACGGGGGGCCTCGGCGGGCGCCCGGAGGGGCGGGGGCCGCGGCGCTGCGGCGGAGGACCGCCCCGGGGGGACGAGGCCGGGACCCGGGGGGAGCGGGGCGGCGTGGGCAAGGTGACACCTCCGCGAGGACGGGCCCTTGGCTGCGGACCGTGAGGCCGGACGTGGGATCCGTGAGCACCGTAGGCCCATACGATCTGCTGCTCGCGGCTGTGACCCCCGCGGCGCGCACCCGTGTCCCCCGTTCGCGGTAACGTGAGCACCGATGAACGCCAAGTCCGACGTGCGGCCGCCCGCCGTTTCCGTGATCATGCCCGTCCTCAACGAGGAGCGGCACCTGCGCGGCGCCGTCCGCGCCATCCTCGCCCAGGAGTACGCCGGCGAGATGGAGGTCGTGATCGCCCTCGGTCCCTCGACGGACCGTACGGACGAGATCGCCGCCGCACTCGTCGCCGAGGATCCGCGCGTGCACACCGTGCCGAATCCCACCGGCCGTACGCCCGCCGCGCTGAACGCCGCCATCAAGGCCTCCCGCCATCCCGTCGTCGTCCGCGTCGACGGCCACGGCATCCTGTCGCCCGGCTACATCGCCACGGCCGTACGGCTGCTGGAGGAGACCGGCGCGCACAACGTCGGCGGCATCATGCACGCCGAGGGCGAGAACGCCTGGGAGGACGCCGTCGCCGCCGCGATGACGTCGAAGATCGGCGTGGGCAACGCCGCCTTCCACACCGGCGGCGAGGCCGCCCCCGCCGAGACCGTGTACCTGGGCGTCTTCCGCCGCGAGGCGCTGGAGCGGCAGGGCGGGTACAACGAGGAGTTCATCCGCGCCCAGGACTGGGAGCTGAACTTCCGCATCCGCGAGGCCGGCGGCCTGATCTGGTTCTCGCCCGAGCTGCGGGTCTCCTACCGCCCCCGGCCGAGCGTGCGCGCTCTGGCCAAGCAGTACAAGGACTACGGCCGCTGGCGGCACGTCGTCGCCCGCTACCACTCCGGCTCCATCAACCTGCGCTACCTCGCCCCGCCGACCGCCGTGTGCGCCATCGCGGCCGGTGTCGTGGTGGGCGCCGCGCTGACCCCTTGGGGCTTCGTCGTGCCGGGCGCCTACCTGGCCGCGATCGCCGCGGGCTCGGTCCCGGCGGGCAAGGGGCTGGGGCTGAAGGCGCGGGCCCGGATCCCGGTGGCGCTGGCGACCATGCACATGTCGTGGGGGTGGGGCTTTTTGACCAGCCCCAAGTCGCTGGCCAGGAAGGTCATCGCCTCGCGGCGTCCGGCCGTCCAGGCCGACACCGGGACCGCCGACGCCGCCGGAGCGCGCTGACGTCCGTCAGGGGCTGAACGCCGGGTCCACCTTCATGCAGGCGTTCTTGTCGGCGCCGTTGAGGGCCTCGGCCGACTCCGGGGTGCGGTCGTCGGACTCGGGCTCCCGGTACGCCTTGCCCTCGCGCCAGTCGGCGCCCACGACGAGGGTGACCCCCGAGACGTCGGTCGACCGCTGCACCGAACTCGCCGGTATCCCAAGGGCCTTGGCCACGCGCCGGGCGTCGCCCTCCAGGTCGGCGCTCGGATAGCGGACGAGCGTGCGGTCCTCGCTCGGCAGTACCGAGGGGTCCGCGACGGCCCTGGTGAAGCCCCGCTCCACCAGCAGACCGGCGACCGTGTTCGCGCGTCCGCCGGCCGCGCCGAGGCGGTCCGTGCGGGTGCCGTTGCGGACCTGGACCGCGATCTCGCCGTCGGAGGCGGCGGGGTCGTCCGGCTCCTCCGGCTCCGCCTCGGGCTTCTTCTTCGCGTCCTTGCCGTCCAGCGCGATGTCCTCGCGCACCAGCCGGAAGAGCTGTTCGGCGTCCTCGGTCGGCTCCACGCGCGCGCCCACGTACCGGTTGGGCATCGTGGTCATGGTGATGCGCTCCGGCTTCACCCGGCGCAGCTCGTCGCTGAGGTCGTACAGCTTCTTGACGGTGTCCAGGCCCGGGTCGACGGTGAGCGCCGAGGTGGCCTCCTCGGCCAGCCTGCGCAGCTTGTTCGGGTTGTCGAGGGTCGCGTTCTCGCGCAGCGTCCGGACCATCGAGTTGAGGTACATGTGCTGGGCCTTCGCCCGTGCCAGGTCGCTGCCGTCCTCGAACCCGTAGCGGGTGCGCAGCCACTGCAGGGCCTGCTCGCCCTTGACCGGGTGCGTGCCCTTCTCCAGCTTCAGCCCCGAGCCGTGACCCTCGCTGTCGCGTGAGTGGATGTCGGCGTCCACACACACCGGGACGCCGCCGACGGCGTCCGCCATCGAGACCACGCCCGCGAAGTCCACCATCACGAAGTGGTCGATGTGGATGCCGGTCAGCTCCTGCCAGGTGGCCACCGTGCAGCCGGGGCCGCCGTGCCCGAGGCTCTGGTTGGTCATCATCCGGCCGCCGCTCGCCGGGTACACCTTCCCGTCGTCCGGGTCGGTGCACTTGGGTATCTCGACCAGGGTGTCGCGCGGCATGCTCACCACCGACATGTTGCTGCGGTCGGCGGACAGGTGCACCAGCATCTGCACGTCCGCCAGCGGCGTGGAGCCGAACGTCTCGCGGGCGCCGCCCAGTTGCTGGTTCTCCTCGCTGTCCCGGGCGTCCGAGCCGATCACGAGGATGTTCAGCGGGGTCTGCCCGGCCGCGTTCGGCGTCGGCGCGGCCACCTTGCCGTCCCCCAGGTTCAGGGGGTCCTTCTTGAGGTTGCCGTTGAGGTGCTCGTAGTAGAGGTAACCGGCACCGGCCGTGCCGGCCAGGACCACGGCGAGCACCACCGCGCTCCAGCGCAGCGCCCGGCGGGCACGCCGCGGACGGCGTCCGCCGGTCCCGTCACTCTCCTGGACGTCCGGGACGGTCTCCCGTCTGTCCTCCTCCTGCACACCGCTCCGCGTCACTTGCGCGTCCCTCCCCACCCCCGCGCCACCGCGCGGACCCGTCGCCGCCATGTGAGACGTACGACAGGCCCGTCAGGTCAACTGGCGCACTGCTTCTGGTCGGCCGTGGACTTGTCCAGGTCCGGCGTCTCGATGGACTTGGCGTCGAGCTTCACTCCGGCGCCCTTGAAGTCCTTGCCGAGGGTGAGGGTCATGGTGGGCAGGCCCTGGGAGTTGGTGACGCTCTCGCCGGGTTTCATGGCGGCGCCGGACAGGCCGAGGATCTCGGCGAGGGCGCGGGCCTGGTCGGCCTGGTCGGGGGCGTACTCCAGGGTGGTCTTGGCGACTTCCGCGGGGGCGTTGCCGGCGTTCTCGGACTTGGTGACGCCGGCGTCCGTCTGGAGGTAGGAGAGTTCCTGCTGGGCGCTGCCGGCGGGGGCGCCGCCGTTCATGACGCGGACGCGGACCTCGGAGGGCTCGGACTGCTCGCCCTTGAGCCGGGCGGCGACCGCGGCCGCCTCCTTCTTCTCCTTCTGCTTGACCTCGGTGAAGGAGATGTCGTTCCTGATCATGTCGAAGACCTGGGGGCCCGTGGTCTCGTTCACCACCACCGTCGCCTTGACCTTCTCGGCGGGGTTGTCGATCACCGGCACCGTGGTGAAGGTGATGTTCTTCGGAGGCACCTTCTTCAGCTCCAGGGCCAGGTCCTTGAGCGTGCCCACGTTGCCGATGGCCTTGTCCACGGTCAGGGCATTGGTGGCGGCCTCGGCGAGCTTCACCAGCTTGGTGGGGCTGGTGAGGGTGTCGCTGGAGGACATCTTCCGCATGAGCGAGCCCAGGAACTGCTGCTGCACCTTGATGCGGTCCAGGTCGCCCTCGTTGCCGAAGGCGTGTCGGGTGCGGACGAAGGCCAGCGCCTGCTCGCCCTCCACCTTCGACTCGCCCGCGGGCAGCTTGAGATGGGACTTGGGGTCGTCCACGGCCTTCTCCACGCACACGTCGACGCCGCCGACCGCGGTGGTCAGCGTCTTGACCGCGTTGAAGTCGGCCATCATGAAGTGGTGCGGCTGGATCCCGGTCGCCTCCTTCACCGTGCGCATGGTGCAGCCCGCGTCCCGGCCGCTCTCGCCGAGGCTGGTGTTGAAGCGGACGTTCGAGGTGCCGGGGATGATCTTCTTCGTGCCGTCCTCCTGCACGGTCTCGCAGTCGGGGACGTCGACGATCAGGTCGCGCGGGATGCTGAGGGCGGTGGCGTTGGAGCGGTCCTCGGAGACGTGCAGCAGTATGTTCGTGTCCGCGTGCCCGACGCTGCCCTTGTCGCCGTAGCCCTCGTTGCCCTCACCGGTGCGCTTGTCGGTGCCGATGATGAGGATGTTGAAGGCCTCGTCCTTCTTGAAGCTGCTGCTTCCGGCGCTGCCGACGTCCGTCGTCGAGACGTTGCCCTCGAGGTGCTTGAGGTAGACGTAGCCGCCGACCCCGGCCACGAGGACGACGAAGGCCGTGCTGCCCCCGACCCAGAGCAGGGCGCGCTTGCCCTTCGACTTCTTCTCCGGCCGGCGTCCGCGCCGCCCCGGTACCGGCTCCTCGGTCGCGGGCCTGCGCCGTCGCTGCGGCGGGACCTCGCGGCCGGGCGCGGCCGTACGGCGACGGGCCGTGCCCGCCGTGTTCCCGCCGGCGTCGCCGGAGCGGGGTGCGCCCCGGCGGGGGCCCGGAACGGACGACTGCGGTGCGGAAGGGGACAGTCGCAGTTCGTATTCGCCGGTGCGTGGATTCAGTACCCACTGGTCTGCGGGATCGACATCGTCTGCCCGCCCACGTCCTTGCGCGTCCACGGTCTCCCAATCCTCCGTCGGGGGCCACGCGGCGCCTTCTCAGGAAGGCGCACGATGAAGGGTCAACTAGTGCACGACGCCAGGGCCGGCCTCGCGGCAGGGGCACTGGAGCGCTCACACTATCCGTCCAGTTCAGCGTCGAACGACTCCGGTGTCACATTCGACTCCCCTACAACAGGGCAATCCCTCCTATTTTCGTGAACTCCTACCATCGGTAGGGCTTGTAGACGTCCATGCACTTGCCGGTGTCCGAGCCGTTGAGGGCGTCGCTGTCGTCCGGCAGGTCTCCCGCCTCGGGCGTCTTCTGCTTCGGATAGGACGTGCCCGAGCGCCAGTCAGCTCCCACGGCGAGCGTGATCCCGGACACGTCGGTGGACTTGCGCACCGCGCTCGCCGGGATGCCCAGCGCATCGGCGACGCGTTGTGCGTCGCCGGCCAACTCGTCGCTCGGGTATCGGACCAGCGTCCGCTCCTCGGAGAGGGCGGCGGAGGTGTCGGCCGCCGCCCTGGAGAAGCCCTTCTGCACCAGCGTCCCGGCGACGGCGCCCGCCCGTCCGCTGACCGGGCCGAGCGAGTCGGAGCGGGTGGCGTTCTGGACCAGGACGCCGATGTCGGAGTCGGCGGCGGGCTCGTCGGAGGGCTTCCCGGTGGCGCCCTCGGCGTCCTTCGGGTCCTTCGCGTCCTTGCCGCTCCCGCCGCCCTTGCCGTCCTTGCCGCCCTTGTCGTCGAAGGACACGTCGTCGCGGAGCATCGCCCACATCTGGTCCGCCCCGGCGGCCGGCAGCAGGTGGTTGGCGTCCTGGTCGTCCGCCACGGTGGGGATCGTCGTCATGGTGATGCGGTCCGTGGGCACCGTCTTGAGCTGCATGCCCAGGTCGTACAGCTTCTTGACCGTGCCGATCTCCTCGGAGACGGTCAGGGACTTGGTGGCGGCCTCGGCCAGGTTCATCAGCCGGCCGGTGTCGGTGAAGACGTTCTGCTGCTTCAGCGTGCGGATCATCGAGTTCATGTACATGTGCTGGGCGCGGGCCCGCAGCGGGTCGCTGCCCCAGGCGTGCCGGGTGCGCAGCCACTGGAGCGCCTCCTCGCCCTGCACCTTGGTGCGGCCGGCCTCCATCTTCAGGCCCGAGCCGCCGGGTACGCCGGGCAGCGGCCGGTCCCACACGTTCTGGTTCACACAGACCTCGACGCCGCCGACGGCGTCCGCCATCGAGACCACGCCCGCGAAGTCGATCGTCATCCAGTGGTCGATGTAGACCCCGGTGAGGTTCTCCCAGGCGGCCAGGGTGCAGCCGGCGCCGCCGCGGGCCAGCGTCTCGTTGATGATGGCGTTGGTCGCGGGGAACTTCTCCCCGGTCTCCGCGTTCTCGCACGCGGGGATGTCCACGCGGGTGTCACGGGGGATGCTCACCACCGCCGCGCTCTTGCGGTCCGCGGCCAGGTGGATCAGCATCTGCACGTCGGCCAGCGGCGGGTTGTCGCGGTGGTTCTTGCCGCCGCCCAGCGCCACGTTGGCCTCGGAGGCGCGGCTGTCGGAACCGATCAGCAGGATGTTCAGGGGAGTCTGGCCGGCCGCGTTCGGCTCGGTGCGGTGCGCCTTGGAGTCGCCGTTGCTCCGCGCGCCCTTCTCGATGTTGCCGTTCAGGTGCTGGTAGTAGAGGTATCCGGCGCCCGCCGTGCCGAGTATCAGCACCGCGAGGACCGTCGCCGACCAGCGCAGCGCCCGGCGCCGGCGTCCGGGGCGCCGCCGCCCGGACCGGCGGCGGTTCCCGTCCCTCCGGCCCGGCGGTCCCGCCGTGCCGGTGCCGCCCCCGTCCTCGGCGCCGGTGTCCCCGCCGTGAGCCTGCCGGATCGCGCCCGGTCGCGTTCCCTCCCCGTGCACACTGCCCTGCGTCATGTCCCTCTCCCACCCTCGGGCCCACGAACGTGCCCCTGCGCGCGACCTGTTCGCACAGTTGGACGTACGGAGCCCCTCGTTGGCTGTACGGCGGCCCCGACGGATTGCGGGCGCCCCGCGGGGCCGCTGCCGTCCCGGCCGTCCCCCGGCGTACCGATGGACTGTCGTACTGTCAGACGGGTTTGGAGGCCGTCAGGTCACTTCGCGCACTCGACCTTGTCCGCGGTGGACTTCTGGAGGTCCTCCGGGGCCTTCGCGGAGGTGGCGTCGAGTTTGACTCCGGCGCCCTTGAAGTCCTTGCCGAGGGTGAGGGTCATGGTGGGCAGGCCCTGGGAGTTGGTGACGCTCTCGCCGGGTTTCATGGCGGCGCCGGACAGGCCGAGGATCTCGGCGAGGGCGCGGGCCTGGTCGGCCTGGTCGGGGGCGTACTCCAGGGTGGTCTTGGCGACTTCCGCGGGGGCGTTGCCGGCGTTCTCGGACTTGGTGACGCCGGCGTCCGTCTGGAGGTAGGAGAGTTCCTGCTGGGCGCTGCCGGCGGGGGCGCCGCCGTTCATGACGCGGACGCGGACCTCGGAGGGCTCGGACTGCTCGCCCTTGAGCCGGGCGGCGACCGCGGCCGCCTCCTTCTTCTCCTTCTCCGACTCCTTCTTCTTGACCTCGGTGAAGGAGACGTCGTTCTGCATCATGTCGAAGACCTGCTGGGCGGGCCCCTCCTTCAGCACGACCGTCGCCTTGACCTTCTCGGCCGGGTTGTCGATCACCGGCACCGTGGTGAAGGTCAGGTTCTTGGTGTTGAGCTTGCCCAGCTCCAGGCCGAGGTCCTTCAGCTTGCCGATGCTGTCCAGCTTGGAGTCGACGGTCAGCGCCTCGGTCCCCGCCTCGGCCAGCTTCAGCATCTTCGACGGGCTGGTCAGCGTGTCGTTGGACTTCAGCTTGCGCATCAGCGCGCTGAGGAACTGCTGCTGGATCTCGATACGGCTCAGGTCGCCGCCGAAGCCCACGGAGTGCCGGGTGCGGACGAAGGCCAGTGCCTGCTCGCCCTCCACGGTGTGCTCGCCGGCCGGAAGCTTCAGGTGCGAGTCCGGGTCGTCGATGTCCTTCGCCAGGCACACGTCGACGCCGCCGACGGCCGAGGTCAGCGTCTTGACCGCGTTGAAGTCGGCCACCATGAAGTTGTCCGGCGTCACCCCGGTCAGCTCGGTGACGGTCCGCATGGTGCAGCTCGGGGTTCGGCCGTCCTGGCCGAGGCTGGTGTTGAAGCGGACGCCGCTGGAGCCGGGGATGACCTTCTGCGTCCCGTCCTCCTGCGTGGTGGGGCAGTCGGGGACGTCGACTATCAGGTCGCGGGGGATGCTGAGCGCGGTGGCGTTGGAGCGGTCCTTGGACACGTGCAGCAGGATCGTGGTGTCGGCGTGGCCGGCGCTCCCGGTGTCGCCGTAGCCCTCGTTGCCGCTGCCGGTGCGCTTGTCGGTGCCGATCAGCAGGATGTTGATGGCCTTGTCCTTCTGGAAGCCACCGGTGCTCGCGCCGTCGTCGGAGACGGACTGGATGTTGCCGTTCAGGTGCTGGAGGTAGAGGTACCCGGCGGTGCCGCCGGCGAGGACGACGAACGCCATGGTGCCGCCCGTCCACAGCAGGACGCGCTTGCCCCTCGACTTCTTCTTCGCCGGCCGCCGGCGCCCGGCCCGCCCCGGCGGCGGTTCCTCAGGAGCCGAACGACGTCTGCGCTGCGGGGGGACCTGACGGTCCGGTGCCGGGGCGGGCGCGGCGCCCCGGGGGCCCGGTACCGGTGACTGCGCTGCGGAAGGGGGCAGTCGCAGTTCGTATTCGCCGGTGTCCGGATTGAGTACCCACTGGTCTGCGGGGTCGATGTCGCCCGCCCGTCCACGGCCTTGCGCGTCCACGGTTGTCCGAATCCTCCGTCAGGGCCACGCGGCGCCCTCCCCTCCGGGCGCCCGGTCTCGCTCACTCGGTGCGCGGCCTCGGGCTGAGCCTCGGGGCCGGGCACACCGGATCGCTCACACTAACCGCCCGGTTCGGCTCGGGGCGATGGCAGTGACGCATGCCACGAAACTTACAACTGGGCAATCCAGCGCATTTCTTGGACAATTGTCCGTACTTTCATGCGTGCCTTGCACCCGTCTTGCCGCGACTTTGAACGCGCTTTACTCGCAGACGTCTTCGTCGGCGGTGTTCCCGCTGAACGTCGGCGCCGGAGAATCGGCGTCACCGGGCTCGCCGGGGGCCGGCGCCGCGATCGTCACCGGGTCGTCCGTCCGCAGCCGGGTGAAGAGCTGCTCGGCGTCGGGCTGCACGAGCTGGTCCCGATTGGCGTCGCCCGTGTAGGACTCCCGGGGGACGGTCAGGAACTGCACGCGCTCGGTGGGAATGTCGCGCAGTCCGCGCACGAGGTCGTACAGGCCGCGCAGACTCGCCAGATTCGGGTCCGTGGTCAGTGACGACGTGGCCGCGTCGAGAACCGGGTACAGCTTCACCGGATTCAGCAGTACGCCATTGCTCTGCACCTTGTTCACGAGCGCCCCGAGAAAGCGCTGCTGCCGGTCCATCCGGTCGGTGTCGCTGCCGTCCCCGAGCGACTTGCGGGCGCGGACGTATCCGAGGGCCTCCTCACCGTCGAGCGTCACCCGGCCCGCGGGCAGTCTCAGCTTGGCGTCCTCGTCGTCGACCGGCTTGCGCAGGCACACCTCGACGCCGTCGAGGGCGTCGACCATCTTCTTGAAACCCTGGAAGTCGACGACCACGTGGTGATCGATCCGGATGCCGGTCAGCTTCTCCACGGTCCGGATCGAACACGCCGAACCGCCGGCCGCGAAGGCGTAGTTGAACTGTGTGAACACCGGCGCGGTGCGTGCCCCGTCCGGGCCGTGGCAGCCGGGCACGTTCACCATCAGGTCGCGGGGGAGGGAGACGGCGGTGGCGCTGTCCCGGCCCGCCGCCAGGTGCAGCAGGATCGTGGTGTCCGACCGCTCGGTCCCGGAGTCCCGGCCGTAGCGCGCGTTGCCGTCGCCGGAGCGCGAGTCCGACCCGATCAGCAGCACGTTCTGCGCGCCGCGCACCAGGGCGGTGGGGCGCTCCTTCTCGTACCGGGCGAGTTCGGCGGCCGCCGCCTCGTCCGACGTGATGTTCCCGTTCAGCTTCGCGTACACCGCCCACCCGACGCCCACGGCACCGACGGCAAGCACGCCGACCGCGATCCCCGCCCGGGCCAGCCGCCGCCTCCGACGCCGCCGCCTCAGCCCGTCCCCGGACGCGGACGCCCCCGCCCCCTTGCCGGCGTCATCGCTCACGTCTCCCTCCGTCCCGCACCCATGCGCTCCTACGACCATGCAGCGCGCGCCGCGGGGACGCGGACCGCTGGTGAGCCGAACGGGTCAGCCCACCCGCATAGCTGCGGGCAGTCGCTCCCGCCCCAGCTGCGGGCAGTCGTGCCGCTGGGGCGGGACGGGTGGGCGCAGCGGCACCCGGCCGGCGCCGGCCCGCGTCACCCACCCCCGCCCAGCTCCGACACCGGGCGCCCGGTCAACGCCGGGTCAGTGCCAAGAGCCCGCCGACACCGGGCCCCGTAAACACCTCACGTCACCGAGCCGTCGCCGAAACCCTCTCCGCCTCGATCCGCTGATCCAGCACCCCGTCCCCCGCCCGCTCCAGATGCCGACACAACACCACCGACCCCCCACTCGCCAAAGGCCCGTACAACCCCGCGCTCAACCCCTCCCACGTGTCGTACGGCAGCCCCGACAGAATCCGCGCCCCCGGTCCGGTGAGCCCCAGCCCGGACGCCTCCGCCCGCGCCCGCTCCACGACCTCGGCCCCGCTGAACTCCCGCCCGGCCACGATCAGCGCGGGCGCCTCCGGATCCACCGGCGCGTACGGCACGAACCGGTCCCCCTGCCCCGGCACCTCCACCGCGTAGTCGGCGAAGCCCTCCGGCGCGCGCGGCGCGAACCGCCCCCCGAGCGGCCGCAGCGCCAGCGCGATCCGCGCGCCCGAGCACGCCCGCGCGGCGTCCAGCGACTCGGGCTCCGGCCCGCTGACGACCACGTCGGCCGACGCCGGGTCACCCGCCACGTCGGCGACGACACCCACCGACGCGCACGCCAGCAGCCACACCGCCGTCTGCCAGTGCGCGGGCAGCAGCAGGGCGACCCGGTCGCCGGGTTCGACGGAGAGTTCGTCCTGGAGCAGGTTCGCGGTCTTGGCCACCCAATTGGCGAAGGTGGCGACGGACAGTTCGACGCGTTCGCCGGTGGCGTCGTCGTAGAAGGTCACCAGGGGGCGTCCCGGGTCCGCGGCGAGCGCGGAACTCAGCAGGTCGGCAGGGGTGCGATCGGTCGCGTTCACCCGCGCAAGCGTACGCGGCCCCCAACACCCGCACCGAGCGGACGGCGTACCGCACCACCACCGGTTCGGACGAAGGCACCCTACGGGCCGTCAGATCTCAAATGGACATATTTGTATGACTATGTCCAGTATCAGGGGCATGCGTGGATTCCTTGCTTCCTCGATCGGTGTCACGACCGCGGCGGCCCTGGCCGTCCCGCTCGCCCCACCCGCGGCGGCGGCCACCTCCGCGCCCCCGCCCACGACCCCGAGAGCGGCGCAGGCCGAGGCATACGCCCCCGGCGGCACCCAGTCGCTGCCCCTCACCCCCCTCGCCCGCGACCGCGCCCCCGGCGTCGCCGCACAGGGCCTGCCCCGCCGGGACGTACGGCACTTCTCGCTCGTCGGCGTCGTCTGGGACGACCCGGGCACCGAACTGCACGGCCGCGTCGAGGTCCGTACGCGCGCGGCCGCCACCGGCGCCTGGTCCGGCTGGCAGGAGTTGGAGACCCACAACGCCGACCACGCCGCCGACCCCGGCACCACCGAGAGCACTGCCGACCGGGTCCGCGGCGCCACCGCGCCCCTGTGGGTGGGCGAGTCCGACGGGGTGGAGGTGCGGGTGCGGGCGGACACCGCGCCCGAGGCCGCCGCCCGAGCCGTCCCGGCGGCCACCGCGTCGACGCTCCCCACCGGCATGCGTCTCGAACTCGTCGACCCCGGCAAGGGCGCCCCGCCCCCGGCGGCACCCGGACCGGAGGACGGACCGGAGGGCGAGCCCCGCACCACGGCGGCGTCCGACGCGTCCGCCGAAGCGCTCGCCGCCTCCGCCGTCAACGCCGGCCTCGCCCCGCTCGGCGCCACCGAGATCCCGGCCCTCAGCCAGGCCAGGACCGAGGCCGAACTCGGCACCGGGCAGCAGGCCAAGCCGTACGTCGGCGCCCGCCCGAGCATCACCACGCGCCACGGCTGGGGCGCGGACGAGGGGCTGAGGGAGAAGGGATTCGTGTACACGAAGAAGGTCAAGGCGGCCTTCGTGCACCACTCGGCCACCGGCAACAACTACCGCTGCGCACAGGCGCCGTCGGTCATTCGCAGTATCTACCGCTACCACGTCCACAGCACGGGCTGGCGTGACCTCGGCTACAACTTCCTCGTCGACAAGTGCGGAAACATCTACGAGGGCCGCGCCGGGGGAGTGTCCAAGGCGGTGCTCGGCGCCCACACCCTGGGGTTCAACTCCAACAGCATGGGCATCGCCGTTCTCGGCACGTACAGCGACAGGAAGCCGTCCGCGGCCGCCGTGAAGGCGATCGCGCGGCTCACCGCGTGGAAGCTCGGCATCTACGGCATGAATCCGGACGGGAAGACATACCTGAAGTCCGGTGGTGGCAATCTCTACCGAAAAGGTAAGAACGTACGACTGAACGTCATCTCAGGTCACCGCGACGGCTTCGCGACGAACTGCCCCGGCAGGCTGCTCTACGGCAAGCTCGACACGAGCCGCTCGAAGGCGGCGCGGTACCAGGGCCGCTGAGGGCGGAACACCGCACGGCCGTCGAGGGCGCCGAGGAACGGTCTGCATACACTGGCCGGCCGAAACACAGTTCGGCCGGTCCCGGCAGGAAGCAGAGACGACGGTGACAGAAGCGATCCTCCTGGTCGGCGGCAAGGGCACGCGGCTGCGTCCGCTCACGGTGAACACCCCGAAGCCCATGGTCCGGGCGGCCGGGGTGCCGTTCCTCACGCACCAGCTGGCGCGGGCGAAGGCGGCGGGCGTCGACCACATCGTGCTCGCGACGAGCTACCTGGCCGAGGTCTTCGAACCGTACTTCGGCGACGGCTCGGCGCTGGGGCTGCACCTCGAGTACGTCACCGAGGAGGAGCCGCTCGGCACCGGCGGCGCGATCCGCAACGTGGCGTCCCGGCTGCACTCGGGGCCGGACGAGCCGGTCCTGATCTTCAACGGCGACATCCTGACGGGTCTGGACATCGGCGCGCTGGTCCGCACCCACGAGACGACGGGCGCGGACGTCTCCCTGCACCTGACGAAGGTCACCGACCCGAGGGCGTACGGGCTGGTCCCCACCGACGACACGGGCCGGGTGCTCGCCTTCCTGGAGAAGCCCCAGACCCCGGAGGAGATCGTCACCGACCAGATCAACGCGGGGGCGTACGTCTTCCGCCGCTCGGTCATCGACACGATCCCGGCGGGGCGGCCCGTCTCGGTCGAACGCGAGACCTTCCCGGAACTCCTGGCCACCGGGGCGCACCTCCAGGGCATGGTCGACTCCACGTACTGGCTGGACCTCGGCACCCCGGCGGCCTTCGTGCGCGGCTCGGCCGACCTGGTCCTCGGCCGCGCCCCGTCCCCGGCGATACCGGGGCGCTGCGGCGACCGCCTGGTCCTGCCCACGGCCCAGGTCGCGCCCGACGCGAAGCTGGCCGGCGGGACGGTGATCGGCGAGGGCGCCTTCGTGGCGGAGGGCGCGCGCGTCTTCGGCAGCACCATCCTGCCCGGCGCCGTCATCGAGCCCGGCGCCGTCATCACCGACTCCCTCATCGGCACCCGAGCCCGCGTCGGCACCCGCTCGGTCCTCAGCGACACGGTCATCGGCGACGGCGCGATCATCGGCGCCGACAACGAACTCCGCTCCGGAGCCCGCATCTGGTGCGACGCCCAGATCCCACCGGCATCTCTACGCTTCTCCTCGGACGCGTAGCCCTGGGTGATGTCCGCGGCGGCATCTGGCTGCTTCCCCCCTCAGCTGCGGGCAGTCGTGCCGCTGGGGCGGCACGGGTGGGCGCAGCGGCACCCGGCCATCGCCGGTCCGCGGCACCCACCCCCCGGCCCGCACCCACGCCGGGCGCCCATGAACCCGCCCTCGTCAGATCCGCTCGATACCCCGCGGAGCCATCCGCGGCGCCCGCCGCCCCGGCACCCGCCCACTCAGCAGCACCAGCCGGGCCGCCCGATGCCGCTGCCCGGCATACGGCTCCAGCAGCCGCAGCATCTCCGCGTCGTCCGCGTACCGGTCCCCGCCCAGCGCGAACCCCACGATCCCCGGCAGATGCAGATCGCCCACCGTCACCGCGTCCGGCGCCCCATGACTGCGCTGCACGGTCTCCGCCGACGTCCACGGCCCGATCCCCGGTACGACCTCCAGCCGCGCCTGCGCCGCCGCCGGCTCCATCCCGGCCGCCTCCTCCAGCCGCGCGGCGACCCGCACGGCCCGCAGGATCGTCGAGGCCCGCTTGTTGTCCACCCCGGCCAGGTGCCACTCCCAGGACGGGATCAGCGCCCAGGTCCGCGCCGACGGCATGACACACATCCGCCCGGGCGCGGGCCCCGGCGCCGGCTCCCCGAACTTCCGTACCAGCAGCCGCCACGCCTGGTACGCCTCCAGCGTCGTGACCTTCTGCTCCAGGACCGAGGGGATCAACGACTCCAGCACCAGCCCGGTCCGCGTCAGCCGCAGCCCCGGCCGCCGATGCCGCGTCAGCGCCAGCAGCCGGTGCCTCGGCACGAACGCGGACGGGTCGTCCTCGGCGCCCAGCATCCGCGGCAGCTGATCCAGCAGCCACTCGGCCCCGGGCCCCCAGCTCTCGCCCCGCACCTCGTCACCGCGCGCGGTGACCCGCAGCGTGCCCGGCCCGGCGGGTGTGCGGCTGGTTCGCCACACGGCCCCGTCCGGTGTCGTCCGGAACGTCGGATCGCCCGGCCCGCGCCGCAGCGGCCCGAGCACCAGCCCCAGCTCCAGCGGCCCCTCCGGCACCCACACCCGTACCCGGCCCGGCGCGACCCCCTGCCGGGGTATCCCGCCACGCACAGCGGCACGCGGGGGCCGGGGAGCGAAACGTCCTGCCACGAGTGAGGTCCTTGAACGGAAGGGTATGGAGGGGCCTCTACGAGAGTAGAGGGGTCAGCGCACCTCGATGAACGCCGCCGCGTCCCGCTCCGGCCGCGCGCGCGGTTCCTCGGCCGGATGACCGACCGCCACCGCGCCCATCGGGTCCCAGTCGCCCGGCAGCCCCAGCACCTCCCGCACCACGTCCCGGCAGAACATCGTCGAGGACACCCACGCCGACCCCAGCCGCTCCCCGGCGAGCGCGACGAGCAGGTTCTGCACGCCCGCGCCGGTGGCGACGACGAACATCTCCCGCTCGGCCCCGTCCCGCCGCGCGTCCCCGTACGTGTGCGAACCGTCCATGACCAGGCAGGGGACGACGAGGTAGGGCGCGTTGCGCAGTACGTCCCCGCGCCGGACCCGCTTGGCGATGGACTCCTCGCTCTTGCCGTCCCGCCGCAGGTCCGCGATCCAGGCGTCCCGCATCGCGTCGAGCAGCCTGGTGCGGGACTCCCCGGACTCCAGGAGCACGAACCGCCACGGCGTCGTGTGGTGCGGCGCCGGTGCCGTGACCGCGGCCGCGACCGCCCGGCGCACCGCGCCGGGGTCGACGGGCTCGTCGGTGAAGGCCCGTACGGTGCGGCGCTGGGTGACCGCCTGCCGTACCGCCTCCGACGTGCCCAGCCGGAACATGTCGTCGCGCGCGCCGCGCACCATCGCCCGCGCGCCCTCGCCGGCGTCGTCGGCCACCAGGAGCGGCAGCCCGCGCAGGACGGCGACCGGCAGACCCGCGGCCTTGCCCTTGACCAGGTCGCCCGCCGCGGCCAGCTCGTCGGCGGTGGCGACGACGGTGGAGGCGAGCGGGTTGCCGTGCGCGTCCGTGCCGCCGCGCAGGTCGTCGAGGACCCGCACCCCGGCGGCGCCGATCGCCACGTCCGTGAGCCCGGCCCGCCAGGGGCGGCCGAAGGTGTCGGTGACGACGACTCCCACGTCGACGCCCAGCGTGTCGCGCAGTCCCTCGCGGATGCCGCGCGCGGAGGCGTCCGGGTCCTCGGGGAGCAGCAGGACGGTGCCGGACGGGGTGTTGGACGCGTCGACGCCGGCCGCCGCCATGACCAGCCCCTGCCGGTTCTCGACGATGCGCAGCAGCCCGCGCCGGGCCACCACCCGCACGGTCTCCGCGTCGATCGCGGCCTCCCGGTCGTCGGCCCGTACGACGCGGCCCTCGGCCTTGGACACGATCTTGGAGGTGACGAGCAGCACGTCCCCGTCGGCCAGCCCCGGCTCGGCCGCGGCGATCAGCTTGGCGAGGTCGTCGCCGGGCTGCACCTCGGGCAGGCCGGGCAGGGCCCACACCCGGTAGCCCTCCGGACGGCCGAGGGCGTCCTCGCGCGTGCCGTCGCTCATGCCTCCCGCACCTCCTCGGCGAGCGCCAGCGCCTCCCGGGCCATCTGTGTCGTGGTGTCGAGGTCGGTCATCATCAGCGGTACGGCGCGGCAGAGGATGCCGGCCGCCTTCACGCGGGTGACGGCCTCGGCGTCGACCGTGTCGACCAGCCAGCCGTCGAGCAGCCCCGAGCCGTAGTGCTCGGCGACCGCGGCCGCCGTGGACTCCACGCCGACCGCCGCGAGCACCTTGTCCGCCATCCCGCGCACGGGCGCGTCCCCCACGATCGGGGACAGGCCCACCACGGGCACCCCGGCGTCGGCGATCGCCTCCCGGATGCCGGGCACGGCGAGGATGGTGCCGACGGAGACCACCGGGTTGGACGGCGGGAAGAGGATCACGTCCGCCTCGGCGATGGCCTCCAGGACGCCCGGCGCCGGCTTGGCCTGCTCGGCGCCGACCGGCACGACCGCCTCGGCGGGGACGGAGGCGCGCAGCCGTACCCAGTACTCCTGGAAGTGGACCGCCTTGCGCTCCCCCTCCAGCTCGACCGCGACATGCGTCTCCACGCGGTCGTCGGTCATCGGGATGAGGCGCACCCCGGGCTTCCAGCGGTCGCAGAGGGCCTCGGTCACCGCGCTGAGCGGGAAGCCCGCGGTGATCATCTGCGTCCGCACGATGTGCGTGGCGAAGTCGCGGTCGCCGAGGCCGAACCACTCGGGCCCCACGCCGTACGCCGCCAGCTCCTCCTTGAGGTGGAAGGTCTCGTCGGCCCGCCCCCAGCCCTGCTCCTCGTTGATGCCGCCGCCGAGCGTGTACATCACCGTGTCGAGGTCCGGGCAGACCTTCAGACCGAAGAGGTGGATGTCGTCCCCGGTGTTGCCGATGACGGTGATGTCCGCGTCGGGCGCGGCCTGCTTCAGACCACGCAGGAACCGGGCACCGCCGATGCCGCCTGCCAGAACCACAATGCGCATGGCCCCAGTCTTGCAGGCGGGTACGACACCGCGTCAGGCAGTCGTCACGGCGCCGGTGCCCGCGTCCCGCGACGTGGCGGCCGAGCACTGCGGGGCGTGCATGGGCATCTCGGTGAGGCCCGGGTAGTAGACGTGCAGGCTGACCGCGGGCTCCAGCGCGTCGTTGACGACCTCGTGCACGTGCCCGGGTGCGAACACGCGCTGGGTGCCGGCCCGCAACGCGCGCGTGCCGCGCTCCGTGTGCTCGGTGAGGGTCCCCTCCAGGACGGTCCACACGCCGGAGGAGGGGCCGTGGTCGTGGCGTCCGCTGCCCTGTCCCGGCACCCAGGACAGCAGCCACACCTCGTAGCCCGGGCCGGTGCGCAGCCGGTGGTACCAGCGTGTCGTCGCGTCGTACCGGACGAGGTGCTCCCACTCGGAGCGGTCGTCGGCGAGGGAGCGGGCCAGCCCGGCGAACTCGGCCACGGTGGCCGGGTGCTCGCGGGGTGCCTGGAGAAGGTGGGGGACTTCGAGGATGTCGCCGGCGATCTGGAGGTCGCTGTCGCTGTTCATGGGTGCGGTGGTTCCTCGGCGGAAGTGTGCGGCGGGTGGAACGGATGACCAAGAACGCCCTGGTGGGGCGGGACATGGAGCGTCGAGTCGCGTGGACTCTGGGGACAGCCGGAACGCGGTTGGCTCAACAGCTGGAACAGCGGCAACAGCTACAGCGAGCGCGGGCAGCACCGTGGGACCCGGCGGTGCGGGTCGAGGTGAGCGCCAAGTTCGCGAGCATGCCCACAAGGACACCGGTTCACACCGGCACTGTCAACTCGATGCCCGGTAAGTGGGACATGGTTCACCACTTCCGGTTCACCTTGCAGGGGGAAGGTTTGCACAGGGGGGTCCCGGGACACATGGCGCACAAGCCGGGCGCACAACCTCCGTAGTGCTCCTGTGACCCGAATGTGATCAGGTTCGCTTCGGCGCGTGTATCGGAACGGGATCGAACGCCAGGGCGTCTTCCCCGGTACGAGCGGAGCGCGGGTCGAGTGCCCGGCCGGGCCTCTTCGGGATGTCAAGGTTTATGGCGATTTGAACACTTTCCGCTTTGCCTTGGTTCCGCAGAGTGAATAAGGGGCTCAATAGCAGATCTCGGCTTGACTCGCCCGGAGCAGCACACTTGTAATTTCACTCGTGTCGTTTAGCCGGAATCGGTAACGGCCGGATCACGGGGACGCGAAGACAGACGAGGGGCGCACATGACCGAGCTGGTGCAGCAACTGCTGGTCGACGACGCGGACGAGGAACTCGGCTGGCAGGAGCGCGCACTGTGCGCCCAGACCGACCCCGAGTCCTTCTTCCCCGAGAAGGGCGGCTCCACCCGCGAGGCCAAGAAGGTCTGCCTCGCCTGCGAGGTCCGCTCCGAATGCCTCGAGTACGCCCTCGCCAACGACGAGCGGTTCGGCATCTGGGGCGGCCTGTCCGAGAGGGAGCGCCGCCGGCTGAAGAAGGCCGCCATCTGACGAGGCGCCAGAACCGGCGCGAACGGCGGGACCAGCGGGAACGGCCCCTCGCAGGTGGGTTGTCCACAGGCGGCGGGCCCTCTTGCCGTCCAGCCGATAGTGTGGGCGCTCGTCCGAGACGCCCCGCCACTCCCCACCGGCACGGGCGTCCACCGCAGTCCACCGAACCGGGGCCCGTACCTCGATGTCCGTGCAGAGTCACACGGCAGCCCAGCAAGACCTCGCTGCCACACCTGAGTTCCCGCGCCACGTCGTGACCGCGGTCCTCGTCGCCCACGACGGAGCCCGCTGGCTGCCCGACGCGCTCGCCGGGCTGCTCGGCCAGGAGCGCCCCGTCCAGTACGCCGTGGCCGCCGACACCGGCAGCGCCGACGACTCGGCCCGTCTGGTCGGCGAAGCCCTCGGCGGCGACCACGTGCTGCACCTCGCCCGGCGCACCGGCTTCGGCCAGGCCGTGGAGGAGGCGGCCCGCACCGTCCCCGTCCTCACCCCGGAGGACCTGCCGTACCTGAAGCGGCCCAGCGGCTGGGACCCCGTCACGCGCACCTGGCGCGACGACGCCTACGACCTGCCCGAACTGCCCCACGGCGAGCCGGTCCAGTGGCTGTGGCTGCTGCACGACGACTGCGCCCCCGAACCCGACGCCCTGGCCCAGCTGCTGCGCGTCGTGGACACCGAGTACGAACTCGGCCGCGACGACGTCGCCGTCGTCGGCCCCAAGCTCCGCGGCTGGTACGACCGCCGGCAACTGCTGGAGGTCGGCGTCTCCATCGCCAACTCCGGCCGCCGCTGGACCGGCCTGGACCGCCGCGAACAGGACCAGGGACAGCACGACCACGTCCGGCCCGTCCTGTCGGTCTCCACCGCCGGCATGCTGATCCGGCGTGATGTCTTCGAGCGGCTCGGCGGGTTCGACCGCCGGCTGCCCCTGATGCGCGACGACGTCGACCTGTGCTGGCGTGCGCACGCCGCCGGACTGCGCGTCCTCATCGCCCCCGAGGCGGTCGTCCGCCACGCCGAGGCGGCCTCCCGCGAGCGCCGTGCCGTCGACTGCGCGGGCCGCACCGCGGCCTCCCCGCACAAGGTGGACAAGGCCGGCGCCGTCCACACCCTCCTCGTCAACGTCCGTACGGCCGCTCTGCCCTGGGTGCTGCTGCGCATCGTCCTCGGCACGCTGCTGCGCACCCTCGCCTATCTCGTCGGCAAGGTGCCCGGGCAGGCACTCGACGAGATCCGGGGCCTGCTGGGCGTGCTGCTGCGCCCCGAGCGCATCATCGCCGCCCGGCGTGAACGCGGCCGCCCGCAGGTCGAGAAGGACGAACTGCGCCCCCTGTTCCCGCCCCCCGGCGCGACCATCCGCGTCACCGTCGAACAGGTCGCGGGCAACCTCGTCGGCAGCTCCGAGGCCGAGACCGCCGCGGGCGCCGGACGGCACGGCGGCGGCATCGAGTCCGGACCGGGCGGCGACGACGCCGACTTCCTGGAGATCGAGCAGTTCGCCCGCCTCAAGCGCATCGCCCGCAAGCCCGGCCCGGTGCTCTTCCTGATCCTGCTGCTCGCCTCCCTCGCCGCCTGCCGCGCCCTCGTCGGCGGCGGCGCCCTCGCGGGCGGCGCGCTGCTGCCCGCCCCGGCCGACGCCGGCGAGCTGTGGTCGCGCTACGCGGACGCCTGGCACACGGTCGGTACCGGCGGCACCGCCTCCGCCCCGCCCTATCTCGCGATCCTGGCGGCACTGGCCTCCGCGCTGCTCGGCTCGACCGGCACCGCCGTCACCCTGCTGCTGGTCGGCTCGGTGCCCCTGGCCGGCGCCACCGCGTACTTCGCGTCCCGGCCGCTGGTCATGTCCCGGCTGCTGCGCGCGTGGGCGGCCGTCGCCTACGCCTTCCTGCCCGCCGTCACCGGCGCCCTCGCCGGGGGCCGCATCGGCACCGCCGTCCTCGCCGTGCTGCTGCCGCTCATCGCCCGCGCGGGCGTCGCGGCGGCCGGCCTGACGAGCACGTCCGGCGCCCGCGGCAGCTGGCGCGCCACCTGGGCGTACGCGCTGCTGCTGACGGTCACCACCGCCTTCACGCCCGTCGTGTGGCCACTCGCGCTCCTCCTCGGCCTCGGGGTCCTGGCCCTGCGCCGCGGCGAGATCACCGCGTACGGACTGCGCTTCCTCGCCCAGCTCGGCACCCCCCTGCTGCTGCTCGCGCCCTGGTCGCTGTCGCTGCTGCCCCTCGGCTTCTTCGACGAGGCCGGGCTGGACTACGGCTCGTCGGCCGCCTCCGCCCTCGACCTGCTCGGCGCGAGCCCCGGCGGCCCGGGAACGGTCGGCGGGCTGGTCCTCATCGGCATCGTGCTGGCCGCGCTGGCCGCCCTGCTGCGCTCCGAGCGGCAGGTGGGCATCCGGGCCGCGTGGGCGGTGGCCGTGGCCGGCTTCGTCTTCGCGGTCCTCTCCAACCGCTCCACCTGGGCCGGCCCCGCCACCCTCGTCTACGGCATCGCCCTGCTGGCCGCCGCGACCCTCGGCGCCGACGGAGCCCGCTCCCGCGTCGCCGAGCAGAGCTTCGGCTGGCGCCAGCCCGTCGCCGCGCTGATCGCCCTCGCCTCGGCCGTCGGCCCGCTGATCGCCGCCACCGGGTGGATGATCGGGGGCGCCGACGGCCCCGTCGAGCGACGCGACCCCGCACAGGTGCCCGCGTTCGTCGCCGAGGAGAGCCGCACCCGCGACCAGGCCCGCACCCTCGTCCTCGACAGCGACTCCACCGCCCACGTCGGATACATGCTGGTCCGCGGCTCCGGAGCCCGCCTCGGCGACGGCGAACTGGCCGCCGGGGACGGCGAGAACAGCACCCTCGACAAGATCGTCGCCAACCTGGTGGCCGGCTCCGGCGCGGACCAGGCGGACCAGCTCGGCGGCTTCGCCGTGCGCTACGTGCTCGTGCACAAGGGCGCGCCCCGCGAGGTCACCCGGGTCCTGGACGCCACCCCCGGCCTGAGCAGGCTCAGCCAGCAGGACGGCAGCGGACTGTGGCGGGTGGATCAGGAGGTCGCCCGCGCGACCATCGTGTCGGGCGGCGACTCCGCCACCGACGAACCCCAGCCCGTGGCGGCCGGACCGGTCGACATCCACACCGACATCGAACCGGGCCCCGACGGCCGCGTGCTGCGCCTCGCCGACACCGCGGCCGAGGGCTGGACCGCCACCCTGGACGGCAAGCCGCTCAGCCGCACCACGGTCGACGGCTGGGCCCAGGGCTTCGAACTCCCCGCCTCCGGCGGCAGACTGGACGTCACCTACGACGACCCGTTCACCCACACCGTCTGGCTGTGGGCCCAGGGCCTGCTCGCCGTGGTCCTGGTCGTCCTCGCGCTGCCCGGCAGGCGCCGCGACGTCGACGACGACCTGCCCGAGGAGCCGCTGATCCCCGCCGAGGCCCTGGAGGGCGAGGGACGTCGTGCCCGGCGACTGCGCGCCCAGGCGGAGGCGGAGGCGGAGGCCGGGACGGACACGGAGACGCCGGCCGCACCGGCGGACGGCGCCCCCGAGGTGCCCGAACCCCCCGCGGCGCCACCGGCGCCCCCGGCGCCGGTCCCGCAGCAGCCGGCGTACGGCGAGTGGGACTCGACGGGGTACCAGACCGAGTACGGCACCTACGACGCCTACGGCCAGGAGCAGTACCAGGGCGGCACCCAGCAGCAGTACGACCAGGGCGCCTACGCGCAGCAGCCGTACCAGCAGGGGGACCCGTACCAGCAGGAGCCCTACCCCGCGGGCGCCTACCAGGACGGCCGCGGCGCCCCGTACGAGCCGGACCAGCACGCCCCGTACGCCTACGGCGAGCAGGCGCAGGCCCAGCCCCAGGAGGGCGGTTACGACCCCGCCTACGACCAGGCGTACGGCCAGGGCGGCAACGACCAGGCGTATGGCCAGGGCGGCTACGACGCGCCGTACGACCCCTCCCAGCCCCACCACCCCCACGGCACGGGCAGTGAGCGTCCCGACGGGAGCCAGCAGTGAAGCGCACGACCCTGTCCCTGATCGCCTGCGCGGCCGCGCTCGCCGCCGTCACCGGGTTCGCGGCGGTCGCCACCCCGGACGTCTCCGGTTCCGGCACCGACGCGCCGGCCGCCCGGCTGCCCGTGGAGCGCACCAGCCTGCTCTGCCCCGCGCCCAGCACCTCCGACCTCGCCGAGACCCGGTACACCTCCTTCACGCCCGTCACGAAGGGCGCCGACGAGAAGGGCGAGGCGGCGCTCACCACCGCGGCACGGGGCGACGAGGCCGGGGACGCCAAGGACGGGAAGAAGGACGACGAGAAGGCCGCGAAGCCGCCCGTCGAGCCCAAGGAGCCCGGCACCCCGGCCACCGGCACGACCTCCGGCTCCGACACGCCCGCGCTGATCGGCACCGCCGAGGGCGCTCAGGCCCCCGGCTGGACGGTGCAGCAGACCACGGAGGTCGCCGCCGGGACGGGCCGCGGCCTCCAGGGGGTCAACTGCACGGCCCCGGACACGGAGTTCTGGTTCCCCGGCGCCAGCACGGCGGCCGGCCGCACGGACTACGTCCACCTGACGAACCCCGACGACTCGGCCGCCGTCGTCGACATCGAGCTCTACGGCAAGGACGGAGCCCTCGAGTCCACGGTGGGGGAGGGCGTCACGGTGCCGCCGCACGGCACCGAGTCCCTGCTGCTGTCCACGCTCGCCGACGTGAAGGAGACCGACGTGACCGTCCACGTCGGCGTGCGCAGCGGGCGGGTCGGGGCCGCGGTGCAGGCCCTGGACGACAAGACCGGCGGCGACTGGCTGACCGCGGCCGCGGACCCGGCGGGCGACCTGGTCCTGCCGGGCATCCCGAAGGACGCGACCGCCGTCCGCCTGGTGCTGTTCACCCCCGGCGGCACCGACGCCGACCTGAAGGTGCGGCTCGCCTCGCCGTCGGGGCTGATCACCCCCGCCGGACACGAGACGGTGCACGTCAAGGCCGGCATGACGACGGGCGTGGACCTCGGTGAGGTCACGCGCGGCGAGGCGGGTTCGCTGGTGCTGACGCCGACGGACGGGGCCGTGCCGGTGGTGGCCGCGGTCCGGGTCGTACGGGGCAAGGGCGGCGAGCAGGAGTCGGCGTTCATCCCGGCGACCGACCCGGTCGGCGCGCGCGCGACGGCCGCGGACAACCGCGCCAAGGGCACGACCCTGGCCCTGACCGCCCCGGGCGAGGGCGCCGAGGTGAAGGTGACGGCGTCGGCGGGCACGGAGGGCGGCACGACGGCGACCAAGACGTACACGGTCAAGGCCGGCACCACCCAGAACGTCGAGGCACCCGTCCCCGCCGGCCTCAAGGGCGGCTACGCGCTCACCGTCGAGACCGTCTCCGGAGGGCCGGTCCACGCGTCCCGCACCCTGACCGTCTCGGACGAGGACGTGGCGTCCTTCACCGTCCAGACCCTCCCCGACGACCGGGGGACGGTCTCGGTGCCGAACGCGGAGGAAGACCTCTCGGTGCTGCAGAAGTAGAACGCGCGACCGGGGAGGGGGAAGGCGCCCCGCGCCCTCAGTCCTCCCCGTACCGCGGATCCACCGTCTCCGGCGTCAGCCCCAGCAACTCGGCGACCTGTTCCACGACGACCTCGTGCACCAGTGCCGCCCGTTCGTCCCGGCCCTTGGTCCGGATCTCCACCGGCCGCCGGTACACGACCACCCGTCCCCGCCGGCCCTCACGCGAGGGCACCGTGCCGCCGAGCGGGACCGCCTCGTCGTTCCACATCTCCCCGGGCCCGTCCAGCCGGGGCACGTCGAGGACGAGGAAATCGATGTCGGCGAGTTGCGGCCACCGCCGCTCCAGGCGCTCCACGGAGTCCTGCACCAGGTCCGCGAACACCTCGCCGCGGCTCGCGGCGAGCGGCACCTGCGGGGGCGCCACCGGACCGCGCATGCCCCGGCCGTGGCGATCACGACGGCGGGGCCCTGGGCGACCGGCATCACGGGGCGTCACGGGGTTGTCCATCACTGGTGAAGGGTAGTCCCCGCCGAGGTCGCGCGCCCGGCCGCACACGCGGACCGGACAGCGCCGAGGCCCGAGACGCGGCTTGTCGCCGAATGACCATTCCAGCCAAGGTTGGGCTCGATTCCGTATCTCTCCGCGACCGTGGAACTCAAGGCAAATGTCTCTGTTTGTATCAGGTCGTGACCGCTTCCCAGACGGTCCCGCCGCCCGGAAACCGGCGTCCGTGCAGGTCACCGGGGTGTGTTCCGAGGCGCTCGTAGGGCGTTTCACGCCACGACACGGGGGTGTGACCTGCTGGAGAGTCGTCGCGGCCCGCTCAAGAGTGCGGTACCGTCCAACATCGTGAGCCCTGTACGTCGCTGTTCGCGCACCGCCTGCGGCCGTCCCGCCGTCGCGACGCTGACGTACGTCTACGCCGACTCGACCGCGGTCCTCGGCCCGCTCGCCACCTACGCCGAACCCCACTGCTACGACCTGTGCGCCGAGCACTCCGAGCGCCTCACCGCCCCGCGCGGCTGGGAGGTCGTCCGCCTGCTCGACGGGTCGGCCCCGGCCCGCCCCAGCGGCGACGACCTGGAAGCGCTGGCCAACGCGGTGCGCGAGGCGGCCCGTCCCCAGGAGCGGGCGGCCGGGGGCGGCGGGCGCACGGCCGACCCGATGGAGGTCGCGCGCCGCGGCCATCTCCGCGTGCTGCGCTCGCCGGAGAACTGAGCAGGGGCGTTCGCCCGTCTCGGCATCTCCCGTCACATCCGTTGCTGCACACCCATTGACGTCGCCTTGTCGCGGACACGACCATTCCGGAAGCCGCGAGAAAACGCTTTCGCATTGCGGAATCCGGGGAGGCGCCCGTGTACGTGCAGGAACTGGAACCCGTCGCCGGTTCGCTCGGCCTGTCCGCCCTGGTGGCGGCCCTGCCCCTGGTGATCGTCCTCGTCCTGCTGGGCGGCGTCCGCATGAAGGCGCACCTGGCGGGCCTCACCGGTCTCCTGGCGGCCGTACTCGTGGCGTGGCTGGCGTACGGCATGCCGCTGGACCAGACGGCCTCCAGCGCCGTCCAGGGGGCCGTTTTCGGCCTCTTCCCCATCCTGTGGATCGTCGTGAACGCCCTGTGGGTCTACCGGATGACCGTCCGCACCCGGCACTTCGACATCCTGCGCCGCTCCTTCGGGCGGCTGTCCGACGACCCCCGCATCCAGGCCCTCGTCGTCGCCTTCTGCTTCGGCGCCCTGCTGGAGGCCCTGGCCGGCTTCGGGGCGCCCGTCGCGATCTGCTCGGTCATGCTCGTCGCGCTCGGCTTCGACCCGGTCCGCGCGGCGGTCGTGTCGCTGGTCGCCAACACCGCGCCGGTCGCCTTCGGCGCGATGGGTACCCCCGTGGTGACGCTGGCCCAGGTCACCGGGCTGCCCCTGGACGACGTCGCCTCCGTCGTCGGCCGCCAGACCCCCCTGCTCGCCCTGATCGTCCCGCTGCTGCTGGTCGGCCTGGTGGACGGGCGGCGCGGACTGCGCGAGACCTGGGTCCCCGCGATGGCCTGCGGAGTCGCCTTCGCCGTCGCCCAGTTCGTCGCGTCCAACTACATCTCCGCCCAGCTCGCCGACATCGCCGCCGCCCTGGTCGGGGCCGGCGCCCTGGTCGCCGTACCGCACTCCCGCAGGCCCGCCGCCGAACCCGTCCGGGCGGCCGTCCTGACCGGCGCCCGCAGCGAGGAACTGGACGAGGACGACTCCCGCCGGGAGGTGCTGCGCGCCTACGCCCCCTACGCCCTGATCGTCGCCGTCTTCTCCGTCGCGCAGATCCCGGCGGTCAAGGACTGGCTGGCCCGGGCGACCCAGACCTACGACTGGCCGTTCCTGGACGTGGCCGACCCCGAGGGCAATCCGGTGGGGGGCAACGTCTTCTCCTGGCCGATCGTCTCCACCGGCGGCACGCTCGTCCTGTTCGCCGGGCTGGTCACGGCCGTCGTCCTCGGCGTGCACGCGCGCGTGGCGGCCAAGGAGTGGCTCGCGACCGTCCACGAACTGCGGTTCGCGATCCTCACCGTCACCTCGGTGCTGGCCCTCGCCTACGTCATGAACCTCTCCGGACAGGCCGCCACCATCGGCCACTTCGTCGCCGCGGCGGGCGCCGGGCTCGCCTTCCTCTCCCCGGTCCTCGGCTGGTTCGGCGTGGCCGTCTCCGGCTCCGACACCTCGGCCAACGCGCTCTTCGGCGCCCTCCAGGTGACCGCCGCGCGGGAGTCCGGCCTCTCTCCCGAACTGCTCGCCGCCGCCAACAGCTCCGGCGGTGTGCTCGGCAAGATGATCTCCCCGCAGAACCTCACCATCGCCTGCGCCGCCGTCGGACTCGCGGGCCGCGAGGGCGACCTGCTGCGCAAGGTGCTGCCCTGGAGCCTCGGCCTGCTGCTGGTGATGTGCCTGATCGTGGTCGGCCAGTCCACGGTCGTCCTGGGCTGGATGCTGCCCTGACCTTCGGGAACCGCGCGACGGCCGGGCGGCGGGTGCGGGTACTTTGGGGGCCCCAGAGCACCTCCAGGAAGGCTGGCCGTGGCTGCTGATCTGTCGCAGATCGTGAAGGCGTACGACGTGCGCGGTGTCGTACCCGACCAGTGGGACGAGTCGCTGGCCGAGCTGTTCGGCGCGGCCTTCGTCGAGCTGACCGGAGCGAGCGCCGTCGTCGTCGGGCACGACATGCGGCCCTCGTCGCCCGGCCTGTCCGGTGCCTTCGCGCGCGGGGCCGCGGCCCGGGGCGCCGACGTGACCGAGATCGGCCTGTGCTCGACCGACCAGCTGTACTACGCCTCCGGCGCGCTGGACCTGCCGGGCGCCATGTTCACCGCCTCGCACAATCCGGCCCAGTACAACGGCATCAAGCTCTGCCGCGCGGGCGCCGCACCCGTCGGCCAGGACACCGGCCTCGCCGAGATCCGCGCCCTCGTGGAGCGCTGGAGCGACACCGGCGCCCCGGAACCGGCGTCCCGGCCGGGCACCGTCACCCGGCGCGACACCCTCGCCGACTACGCCGCCCACCTGCGCTCCCTGGTCGACCTCACCGCCATCCGCCCCCTGAAGGTCGTCGTCGACGCGGGCAACGGCATGGGCGGCCACACCGTCCCCTCGGTCTTCGCCGGGCTGCCCCTCGACCTCGTGCCGATGTACTTCGAACTGGACGGCACCTTCCCCAACCACGAGGCCAACCCGCTCGACCCGGCCAACCTCGTCGACCTCCAGAAGCGCGTCCGCGAGGAGGGCGCCGACCTCGGCCTCGCCTTCGACGGCGACGCCGACCGCTGCTTCGTCGTCGACCAGGACGGCAACCCGGTCTCCCCGTCGGCGGTCACCGCACTCGTGGCCGCCCGCGAACTCGCCCGCAACGGCGGCCGGGGCATGGTCATCCACAACCTGATCACCTCCTGGTCCGTCCCGGAGGTCGTCGAGGAGAACGGCGGCACACCGGTACGCACGCGCGTGGGCCACTCCTTCATCAAGGCCGAGATGGCCCGCACCGGCGCCATCTTCGGCGGCGAGCACTCCGCGCACTACTACTTCCGCGACTTCTGGAACGCCGACACGGGCATGCTGGCCGCCCTCCACGTCCTGGCCGCCCTCGGCGGTCAGCAGGGCCCGCTGTCCGCCCTCGTCGCCGAGTACGACCGCTACGCCGGCTCCGGCGAGATCAACTCCACCGTCGCCGACCAGGGGGACCGCCTCGCCGCGATCAGGGCCGCGTACGAGGGCCGCGACGACATCACCCTGGACGACCTCGACGGCCTCACCGTCACGTCGGCCGACTGGTGGTTCAACGTCCGCCCCTCCAACACCGAGCCCCTGCTCCGCCTGAACGCGGAGGCCCGCGACGAGGCGACGATGACGAAGGTGCGGGACGCGGCGCTGTCGATCATCAGAGGGTGAGGTCGGCCGGGGCGTTCTGCCTCGCGGCGAGGGAGCCGGATCTCCAGCCCACCGAGCCGGACGGCGGACGATGGGCCTTTGTCCCCCACGCCCTCACCGGCGGTACCCTGACCAGCACATCCGCACAAGACGAACCGCCCCCCGAAGGGAACCCCCATGCCGCTCGAAGCCGGCCTCCTGGAGATCCTCGCCTGCCCCGCCTGCCACGCCCCCCTCAAGGAGCAGGACGCGGAACTGATCTGCACCGGCCAGGACTGCGGCCTGGCCTACCCGGTGCGCGACGGCATCCCCGTCCTCCTCGTCGACGAGGCCCGCCGCCCCGCCTGACCGACGGCGAAGCGACCCGGCACCCCGGCCACTCGGCGACCCCGCGCAACCGAACGAACGCCCCGGCGATCGGAGACCTGCCGCCATGCTCGACGAATCGCTCCTCGACACCCCGGAGCGCCTCACCGAGGCCGACCACCGCGGACTGCTGCGCGGCGCAGCCGAGGCCGGTGCCCGTGTACGCACCGCCGCCCGGCACGCCGCCGAGGCCGGAGTCGGCAACCTCAAGCCCGACGGCCGCCCCCGCGCCGTCCTGATCGCCGGGCCCGGCGCCGCCGCCACCCAGGCCGCCGACCTCCTCGGCACCCTCGCCGGGGCCGGCAGCCCCGTCACCCGCCTCGCCCCCACCGGCGTCGCCCCCGCCGCGGGCGCCCTGCGCTGGGAACTGCCCGGCTGGGCCGGCTCCGTGGACCTCCTGCTGATCGCCACCCCCGACGGCACCGAGCCGGGCCTCTCCCTGCTCGCCGAACAGGCCTACCGCCGGGGCTGCACGGTCGTCGCCGTCGCCCCCGCCGGCTGCCCGCTCAGCGAGTCGGTGAACGCCGCGCACGGCCTGTTCATCCCGATGGCGACGGCCCCGTACGACCAGGACGAACCCCTGGCCGGTGCCGCCCCCGGAGTCCTGTGGGCGCTGCTCACGCCGCTGCTCGTACTCCTCGACCGCACCGCCCTGCTCGACGCGCCGCCCGAGACCGTCGAGAAGATCGCCGACCGCCTCGACCGCATCGCCGAACGCTGCGGGCCCGCCATCGTGACGTACAGCAACCCCGCCAAGACCCTGGCGGCCGAGCTGGCCGACTCCCTCCCGGTGATCTGGACCGAGGGCACCTCCGCCGGCCCCGCCGGCCGCCGTTTCGCCGCCGCGCTCGCCGAACTGTCCGGCACCCCGGCCGTCGTCGCCGACCTGCCCGAGGCGCTTGCCGCGCACGCCGCCCTGCTCGCCGGGCGCCTCGCCGCCGGCGCCGACCCCGACGACTTCTTCCGCGACCGCGTCGAGGAGGCACCAGCCCTGCACGCGCGCGTGGTACTCCTGCGCGACCGCCCCAGCGGGGGCCTCACCGCCGCCCCCAACGCCCGTGAACTGGCCCTCAGCCACGACACGCCGATGAGCGAACTGGAGCCGGAAGCGGGCGGCGAACTGGAGACCCTCGCCGAACTGATCGCCATCACGGATTTCGCCGCCGTTTACCTGGCGCTCGCCTCGGGCGCCTGATCCCGTACGCACCATCGGGAACGCACCGCACGCACAGGACACGCACCGGCAGAGAGAGCCCATGGACCGCCTCGACAACACCGTCCGCCCCTACGCCTGGGGTTCCACCACCGCGATCCCGACCCTGCTCGGGACCGAGCCGACCGGCGAACCTCAGGCGGAGATGTGGATGGGCGCCCACCCCGGCGCCCCCTCCCGCACCGGCCGGGGCACCCTCGCCGAGGTCGTCGACGCCGCCCCCGAGAAGGAACTGGGCGCCGCCTCCGTGGCGAAGTTCGGCCCCCGGCTGCCCTTCCTCCTCAAGCTCCTCGCCGCCGGCGCCCCGCTCTCCCTCCAGGTCCACCCCGACCTCGCCCAGGCCAGGGCCGGTTACGAGGACGAGGAGCGCCGGGGCATCCCCCTGGACGCCCCGCACCGCAACTACAAGGACGCCAACCACAAGCCCGAACTGATCTGCGCCCTCACCGAGTTCGACGGCCTGTGCGGCTTCCGCCCGCCGACCGAGACGGCCGACCTGCTCGACGGCCTCGGCGTCGCCTCCCTCAAGCCGTACGTCGACCTGCTGCGCGCCCACCCCGAGGACGCCGCCCTGCGCGAGGTCCTCACCGCCGTCCTCACCGCCGACCCCGAGGAGATGCCCCGCACGGTCACCGAGGTCGCGGCCGCCTGCGACCGCCTCGGCGGCGCCTACGCCCCGTACGCCGACATCGCCCACCACTACCCGGGCGACCCCGGCGTCCTCGCCGCGATGCTCCTCAACCACGTCAGGCTCCAGCCCGGCGAGGCCCTGTACCTCGGCGCCGGAATCCCGCACGCCTACCTGAACGGTCTCGGCGTCGAGATCATGGCCAACTCCGACAACGTCCTGCGCTGCGGCCTCACGCCCAAGCACGTCGACGTCCCCGAACTGCTGCGCATCGTCCGCTTCGAGGCCGGCGACCCCGGCGTACTGCGCCCCGAGGCGTCCCCGGACGGCGAAGAGGTCTACGAGACCCCGATCGACGAGTTCCGGCTGTCCCGCCACGTCCTGCCCGAGGGGGCCGGCGCCCACGACCTCACCCGGCCCACCCCGCAGATCCTGCTCTGCACGGCGGGCACCGTGCGGGCCGGCGAGCACGAACTCACCCCGGGGCAGTCGGTGTTCGTCGCGGCGGGCGAAAAGGCCGAAGTGTCCGGAACTGGCACGCTCTTCCGTGCCACCGTGCTCGTCTGACGCACGTCTGAGGGGCGAACGAAGGGGCATCCGGCACGTCGGGGCCCGCGCGGGCTGCAACAATGACGCACCGCAAAGGAGGGGCAAAGCCGGTCACCGGCCGCGCCCCCACCGGCGTACGGACGCAGACGAAGGCGAAGGGACAACGCGACACATGAGCGCGTCAGGCGGAACCAAGGCGATCGTGGCGGCACTGCTCGCCAACCTCTCGATCGCGGTAGCGAAATTCGTGGCGTTCCTCTTCAGTGGATCGTCGTCGATGCTCGCCGAGTCCGTGCACTCCCTGGCCGACTCCGGCAACCAGGGACTCCTGCTCATCGGCGGCAAGCGCGCCCAGCGCGAGGCCACCCCCCAACACCCCTTCGGCTACGGCCGCGAGCGCTACATCTACGCCTTCCTCGTCTCCATCGTGCTCTTCTCCCTCGGCGGCATGTTCGCCCTCTACGAGGGCTACGAGAAGATCAAGCACCCGCACGAGATCGAGCACTGGTACTGGCCGGTCGGCGTGCTGGTCTTCGCGATCATCGCCGAGGCCTTCTCCTTCCGGACCGCCATCAAGGAGTCCAACACCCTGCGCGGGAAGAAGTCCTGGAAGGAGTTCGTCCGCCACGCCAAGGCCCCGGAGCTGCCGGTCGTCCTCCTGGAGGATCTCGGCGCCCTCGTCGGCCTCGTCCTCGCCCTCGGCGGCGTCGGCCTCGCCCTCCTCACCGGCGACGGCGTCTGGGACGGCATCGGCACCCTCTGCATCGGCGTACTGCTCGTCGTGATCGCGCTGGTCCTGGCCGTCGAGACCAAGTCCCTGCTGCTCGGTGAGGCGGCCGGCACCGAGGCGGTCCAGCGGATCGAGGCCGCGATCGTCGCGGGCGACACGGTCACCGGTGTCATCCACATGCGCACGCTGCACCTCGGCCCCGAGGAGCTGCTCGTCGCCGCCAAGATCGCAGTCCGCCACGACGGCACGGCCACCGAGATCGCCTCCGCGATCGACGCCGCCGAGTCCCGCATCCGCGACGCCGTCCCGATCGCCCGCGTCATCTACCTGGAGCCCGACATCTACAGCGAGTCCGAGGCCGCCAAGGGAGCGGACCGCGAGGCGACCCCCGGCGGCCCGGCCACACCGCCCGAGGCCCACTGACGCCCACTGACGCCCACGGACGCCCACGGACGTCCGCGCCGTCATGAACGTCCGGAAGTGTTCGGAGGCGGACTGGGGACCGCGGGCGCCCGCGGTGTAGCTTGGGGTGGAGCCAGACGTCGCTGCTGATGGCGGTCGGGCGGTCCAGGACGGACCGGCCGAGGGAGAGAGGGCCTCCGACGGACTGCGCTGCGCGTACGCGGGCATGCCTGTGTCCTCTTCCGGGGCACCCCTGTGTCCGCCGCCGTGCAGGTCAGCCGTACCCACCTCGACCCAACCCGAGGAGCAGCCCGTAATGACGACTGTCGACAACCGACAGGACTTCAAGGTCGCCGACCTCTCCCTGGCCGCGTTCGGCCGCAAGGAGATCACCCTCGCCGAGCACGAGATGCCGGGCCTGATGGCGATCCGCAAGGAGTACGCCGAGGCCCAGCCCCTCGCCGGCGCCCGCGTCACCGGCTCCCTGCACATGACCGTGCAGACCGCCGTGCTCATCGAGACCCTCGTCGCCCTCGGCGCCGACGTCCGCTGGGCCTCCTGCAACATCTTCTCCACCCAGGACCACGCGGCCGCCGCCATCGCCGTCGGCCCGAACGGCACGCCGGACAACCCCCAGGGCGTCCCGGTCTTCGCCTGGAAGGGCGAAACCCTGGAGGAGTACTGGTGGTGCACGGAGCAGGCGCTGACCTGGCCGAACACCCCCACCGGCGGCCCGAACATGATCCTGGACGACGGCGGTGACGCCACCCTCCTCGTCCACAAGGGCGTCGAGTACGAGAAGGACGGCAAGGTCCCCTCGGTCGAGACCGCCGAGTCCGACGAGCACCGCGTCATCCTCGAGCTCCTCACCCGCACGGTGAGCGAGAGCCCGCAGAAGTGGACCCAGCTGGCGTCCGAGATCCGCGGCGTCACCGAGGAGACCACCACCGGCGTCCACCGCCTGTACGAGATGCACCGAGACGGCACCCTGCTGTTCCCGGCCATCAACGTCAACGACGCCGTGACGAAGTCGAAGTTCGACAACAAGTACGGTTGCCGCCACTCCCTGATCGACGGCATCAACCGCGCCACCGACGTCCTGATCGGCGGCAAGACCGCCGTCGTCTGCGGCTACGGCGACGTGGGCAAGGGCTGCGCGGAGTCCCTGCGCGGCCAGGGCGCCCGCGTGATCATCACGGAGATCGACCCGATCTGCGCCCTGCAGGCGGCGATGGACGGCTACCAGGTCTCGACGCTGGACGACGTGGTCGGCCAGGCCGACATCTTCGTCACGACGACCGGCAACAAGGACATCATCATGGCCGCGGACATGGCCAAGATGAAGCACCAGGCCATCGTCGGCAACATCGGCCACTTCGACAACGAGATCGACATGGCCGGCCTCGCCCGGATCCCGGGCATCGTCAAGGACGAGGTCAAGCCGCAGGTCCACACCTGGACCTTCCCCGACGGCAAGGTCCTCATCGTCCTCTCCGAGGGCCGCCTGCTGAACCTGGGCAACGCGACCGGCCACCCGTCGTTCGTCATGTCCAACTCGTTCGCGGACCAGACGCTGGCCCAGATCGAGCTGTTCACCAAGCCCGACGAGTACCCGACCGACGTCTACGTGCTGCCCAAGCACCTGGACGAGAAGGTCGCCCGCCTCCACCTCGACTCCCTCGGCGTCAAGCTGACCACGCTCCGCCCGGAGCAGGCCGAGTACATCGGCGTCAAGGTCGAGGGCCCCTACAAGGCGGACCACTACCGCTACTGAGCCTTGACGGCTCCTCCGAGACAGGCCCCCGCACCCCCGTGCCGGGGGCCTGCCCCGTTGGCGCCTCAGCGGCCGGAACAGCAGCCCGTCACCCTCCAGGACCACCATGCCCCGCGGCCGTTATTCGCTCCACGACCCGCATGACCACACCCCCCTCGCAGAAGAGCACTTCCAGTGCGCCCCGGGGCCCTCCGGCTGGCGCTACGTCTCCCGGCTGACCACGCCCACCGGAGACCACCACGGCTCCGTCGACCTCGCCCTCGACGAACTCGGCCGCCCCATCCGCCTCGAAGTCCACGCCGCCGACTGGCAGGTACGCGGCGCGGCCATCGACGGCATCACCTGGGTCCGTACCGACCCCACCGGAGTCCACGCCACCGAAGGCAATGTGCGCGCCCACGCCTTCACCGGCAGCTCCCCGGCCTTCCTCGTCGCCGTCACCCGTCTCCTGCGCCTCGCCCCCTCCGGATCAGCCACACGCCTGCGCCTCGTCGCCCTCACCGACCCGGTCCTCGCCCCCCGCACCGTGGACCAGTCCTGGGCCTTGCTGAAGAGAGAAGCACACGCCACTGACAACGGCCCCCTCACCGTGGACGAATACCAGGTCACAGCCCTGGACACCGGCGAGCAGCATGCCGTGCACATCGCCGGCGACGTAGTGCTCGCGGCCCCCGGCATCGAGCTGGAGGACCTGGAGTCACCGCCGTCCGCGTTCCCGTGAAGCTACGCGGGCGGCACGAACCCGGTACCGGAACCGGGGCGCCCGTCCGACGGCGCAGCCGGAGGCGTGGCTGAGGAACCCGGCGGGGGAGGGGCAGGCGTGACCGGAGCTGCGGGAGTTGCAGGAGGAGCCACAGGAGTGACGGGAGGCAGCGGCGATGCCGTCGCCGCCGGATCCGCACCCAAGGCCGCACCCCCGAACGCCCGCCGCGCCTCGCGCGCCTGCCGTTCCTGCAACACGGCCGCGAGATAGGCGGGCGGCGGAACCTCCCGTGGTACCGGGGCACCCGTGCGAGCCGCCACGTCCGCGGCGAGCCGTTCCGCCATGGCCCAGCCGACGCGGGCATCGAGCTGCCCCATCCGCGACAGGTACTGACGGACGGCGAGCCACAGCTCATCGGGTACCGCGGACAGGTCGAGCTCCGAGAAACGACCGGCCAGCCAGGGCGGAGGCGGCGGTATGAACCCCGCGGACGCGACCGGCACCCGCTCCCGTACGACCAGGGTGCCCGCGAACACATCCCCGAGCCGACGCCCCCGCGCCGACACCAGCGAGGCGATACAGGCGACCACCCCGAACGTCATGAGGATCTCGATCACCCCGATCAGGCCCCGCACCAGCGCGTGCCGGAACCGGATCGGCCCGCCGTCGTCCCGCACCACCCGCAGCCCGCACGCCATCTTCCCGAGCGAACGTCCATGGCTGAGCGTCTCGACGGCGATCGGCCCGCCCACCAGGACGAGCACGAAGACGGCGATCGACAGCGCGGTCTGCGCCGCCATGTCCAAGGAGGCGGTGGAGGCCACCAGGGCGATGGTGACCGCTATGTAGACGGCCACGGCCACCGCAAGGTCGAGCAGCACGGCCAACGCCCTGCTGGGCAGCCTCGCGGGGCGCAGCTCCAGCGCCACCGCCTCGCCCGTCACCAGCTCGCTCACGCCCGCCGCCCTTCCCTCGTCTCCCCCTGCCCCCGCCAGTCTGCCAAGCTGAGGACGCACCGCGCCGCGGTACGACAAGCTGATCCACGACGAGCCGCTGACGATAGCCGAGGAGCAGGCACACCGATGGACCTCGACGTCTTCGTCTCCGCCCACCGCGCGGAATGGGATCGCCTCGACGCCCTGCTCCGGCGCCGGCGCCGACTCACCGGTGCCGAGACCGACGAACTCGTCACCCTCTATCAGCGCACCGCCACCCACCTCTCCCTGATCCAGTCCAGCGCGCCCGACCCCCAGCTGACCGGACGCCTGAGCCAATTGGTGGCACGCGCGCGTAGCGCCGTGACCGGCACCCGCCGAGCCTCCTGGCGCGACGTCACACGCTTCCTCACCCGGCAGTTCCCGGCCGCCGTCTACCGGGCCCGGCACTGGTGGGTCCCCACGGCACTCCTGTCAACCGCCGTGGCGGCTCTCCTCGGCTGGTGGATCGGCACGCACCCCGAAGTTCAGTCGACCATCGCGGCGCCCGCCGAACTGCGCGAGATGACCCGCCCGGGCGGTCAGTACGAGACGTACTACTCGAGCCACCCCGCGGCCTCCTTCGCCGCACAGGTCTGGACGAACAACGCGTGGGCCGCCGCGCTCTGCCTGATCCTGGGCGTCTTCCTGGGCCTGCCCGTCATCTGGATCCTGTTCCAGAACATGCTGAACCTCGGAGTCGGATTCGGTCTGATGTCGTCGGCCGGGCGCCTCGACACCTTCTTGGGCCTCGTACTGCCCCACGGCCTGCTCGAACTGACGGCGGTCTTCGTGGCCGCGGGCACCGGACTCCGCCTCGGCTGGACCCTGATCGACCCGGGACCCCGCAGCCGGCGCATCGCCCTGGCGGAAGAGGGCCGAGCCGCCATCGGCATGGCCATCGGACTCGCCCTGGTCCTCTTCATCTCCGGCGCCATCGAAGGCTTCGTCACCCCGTCCGGCCTGCCCACCTGGGCCCGCATCACCATCGGCGTCGTCGCCGAGCTGGCCTTCCTCGCCTACGTCTATGTCCTGGGCCGTCGTGCGGTACGCGAAGGCGACACGGGCGACGTGGAGGAGGCCGAGCGCAGCGCCACGGTGCCCACGGCCGCCTGATGTGCATGGAGCCTTGGTGAACTGCTAGTGTCCTCTTCGTTCCCGCAAGAGCCGTTGACACGGAGCGAGCGGGGAGGTAGATTTGAACAGTTGCCTGTAGACGGGGTTCATCCCCGAGGGCCACAGTGAACATCTGCTTGCTTCCTCCCGAATCTCGAATTCGACGAAGCACTCTCCCGATCAAATCGGAAACGAACGGCCGGCCAGACCGACCCGGAACTTCTGATAAAGTCGGAACCGCCGGAAAGGGAAACGCGAAAGCGTGAACCTGGAAAGCACCGAGGAAATCGGATCGGAAAGATCTGATAGAGTCGGAAACGCAAGACCGAAGGGAAGCGCTCGGAGGAAAGCCCGAGAGGGTGAGTACAAAGGAAGCGTCCGTTCCTTGAGAACTCAACAGCGTGCCAAAAGTCAACGCCAGATATGTTGATACCTCCGGCCTGATCGGTTCATCCGGTTCAGGTTGAGGTTCCTTTGAAATACACACAGCGAGGACGCTGTGGACGGTCGGATTATTCCTTCGACCGTTCCGCTCTCGTGGTGTCACCCGATTACGGGTAAACATTCACGGAGAGTTTGATCCTGGCTCAGGACGAACGCTGGCGGCGTGCTTAACACATGCAAGTCGAACGATGAACCACTTCGGTGGGGATTAGTGGCGAACGGGTGAGTAACACGTGGGCAATCTGCCCTGCACTCTGGGACAAGCCCTGGAAACGGGGTCTAATACCGGATACTGAACCTCGCAGGCATCTGTGAGGGTCGAAAGCTCCGGCGGTGCAGGATGAGCCCGCGGCCTATCAGCTAGTTGGTGAGGTAATGGCTCACCAAGGCGACGACGGGTAGCCGGCCTGAGAGGGCGACCGGCCACACTGGGACTGAGACACGGCCCAGACTCCTACGGGAGGCAGCAGTGGGGAATATTGCACAATGGGCGAAAGCCTGATGCAGCGACGCCGCGTGAGGGATGACGGCCTTCGGGTTGTAAACCTCTTTCAGCAGGGAAGAAGCGAAAGTGACGGTACCTGCAGAAGAAGCGCCGGCTAACTACGTGCCAGCAGCCGCGGTAATACGTAGGGCGCAAGCGTTGTCCGGAATTATTGGGCGTAAAGAGCTCGTAGGCGGCTTGTCACGTCGGTTGTGAAAGCCCGGGGCTTAACCCCGGGTCTGCAGTCGATACGGGCAGGCTAGAGTTCGGTAGGGGAGATCGGAATTCCTGGTGTAGCGGTGAAATGCGCAGATATCAGGAGGAACACCGGTGGCGAAGGCGGATCTCTGGGCCGATACTGACGCTGAGGAGCGAAAGCGTGGGGAGCGAACAGGATTAGATACCCTGGTAGTCCACGCCGTAAACGGTGGGCACTAGGTGTGGGCAACATTCCACGTTGTCCGTGCCGCAGCTAACGCATTAAGTGCCCCGCCTGGGGAGTACGGCCGCAAGGCTAAAACTCAAAGGAATTGACGGGGGCCCGCACAAGCGGCGGAGCATGTGGCTTAATTCGACGCAACGCGAAGAACCTTACCAAGGCTTGACATACACCGGAAACGGCCAGAGATGGTCGCCCCCTTGTGGTCGGTGTACAGGTGGTGCATGGCTGTCGTCAGCTCGTGTCGTGAGATGTTGGGTTAAGTCCCGCAACGAGCGCAACCCTTGTCCCGTGTTGCCAGCAGGCCCTTGTGGTGCTGGGGACTCACGGGAGACCGCCGGGGTCAACTCGGAGGAAGGTGGGGACGACGTCAAGTCATCATGCCCCTTATGTCTTGGGCTGCACACGTGCTACAATGGCCGGTACAATGAGCTGCGATACCGCAAGGTGGAGCGAATCTCAAAAAGCCGGTCTCAGTTCGGATTGGGGTCTGCAACTCGACCCCATGAAGTCGGAGTCGCTAGTAATCGCAGATCAGCATTGCTGCGGTGAATACGTTCCCGGGCCTTGTACACACCGCCCGTCACGTCACGAAAGTCGGTAACACCCGAAGCCGGTGGCCCAACCCCTTGTGGGAGGGAGCTGTCGAAGGTGGGACTGGCGATTGGGACGAAGTCGTAACAAGGTAGCCGTACCGGAAGGTGCGGCTGGATCACCTCCTTTCTAAGGAGCACTTCTTACCAGCCTCTGGCTGGTCAGAGGCCAGCATGCGAGCGAATGTCTCGCACTGGTTGCTCATGGGTGGAACGTTGACTACTCGGCACGGTCGACTTGAAGGATCACTAGTACTGCTTCGGCGTGGAACGTGACTCTGGAGAGGGAACTGTGTCGGGCACGCTGTTGGGTATCTGAGGGCACGGCCGTATGGCTGGGTCTTCGGTGCCGGCCCCAGTGCACTCGGGATTCTTCTCGGGGTGATGGGTGGTTGGTCGTTGTTTGAGAACTGCACAGTGGACGCGAGCATCTGTGGCCAAGTTTTTAAGGGCGCACGGTGGATGCCTTGGCACCAGGAACCGATGAAGGACGTGGGAGGCCACGATAGTCCCCGGGGAGTCGTCAACCAGGCTTTGATCCGGGGGTTTCCGAATGGGGAAACCCGGCAGTCGTCATGGGCTGTCACCCGCTGCTGAACACATAGGCAGTGTGGAGGGAACGCGGGGAAGTGAAACATCTCAGTACCCGCAGGAAGAGAAAACAACCGTGATTCCGGGAGTAGTGGCGAGCGAAACCGGATGAGGCCAAACCGTATACGTGTGAGACCCGGCAGGGGTTGCGTGTGCGGGGTTGTGGGATCTCTCTTCCACGGTCTGCCGGCCGTGGGACGAGTCAGAAACCGTTGATGTAGGCGAAGGACATGCGAAAGGTCCGGCGTAGAGGGTAAGACCCCCGTAGTCGAAACATCAGCGGCTCGTTTGAGAGACACCCAAGTAGCACGGGGCCCGAGAAATCCCGTGTGAATCTGGCGGGACCACCCGCTAAGCCTAAATATTCCCTGGTGACCGATAGCGGATAGTACCGTGAGGGAATGGTGAAAAGTACCGCGGGAGCGGAGTGAAATAGTACCTGAAACCGTGTGCCTACAAGCCGTGGGAGCGTCGGACATCAAGCTTGCTTGGTGTCTCGTGACTGCGTGCCTTTTGAAGAATGAGCCTGCGAGTTTGCGGTGTGTTGCGAGGTTAACCCGAGTGGGGAAGCCGTAGCGAAAGCGAGTCCGAACAGGGCGATTCAGTAGCACGCTCAAGACCCGAAGCGGAGTGATCTAGCCATGGGCAGGTTGAAGCGGAGGTAAGACTTCGTGGAGGACCGAACCCACCAGGGTTGAAAACCTGGGGGATGACCTGTGGTTAGGGGTGAAAGGCCAATCAAACTCCGTGATAGCTGGTTCTCCCCGAAATGCATTTAGGTGCAGCGTCGTGTGTTTCTTGCCGGAGGTAGAGCACTGGATAGGCGATGGGCCCTACCGGGTTACTGACCTTAGCCAAACTCCGAATGCCGGTAAGTGAGAGCGCGGCAGTGAGACTGTGGGGGATAAGCTCCATGGTCGAGAGGGAAACAGCCCAGAGCATCGACTAAGGCCCCTAAGCGTACGCTAAGTGGGAAAGGATGTGGAGTCGCACAGACAACCAGGAGGTTGGCTTAGAAGCAGCCACCCTTGAAAGAGTGCGTAATAGCTCACTGGTCTAGTGATTCCGCGCCGACAATGTAGCGGGGCTCAAGCGTACCGCCGAAGTCGTGTCATTCATACAATAGGGCCAACGCCTGTATGGATGGGTAGGGGAGCGTCGTGTGCCGGGTGAAGCAGCCGCGGAAGCGAGTTGTGGACGGTTCACGAGTGAGAATGCAGGCATGAGTAGCGATACAAACGTGAGAAACGTTTGCGCCGATTGACTAAGGGTTCCTGGGTCAAGCTGATCTGCCCAGGGTAAGTCGGGACCTAAGGCGAGGCCGACAGGCGTAGTCGATGGATAACCGGTTGATATTCCGGTACCCGCTGTGAAGCGTCAAACATCGAGCATCGTGATGCTAAGGCCGTGAAGCCGCCCTGATCTCTTCGGAGTTGAGGGGAGTGGTGGAGCCGCCGAACCAAGCGGTTAGTAGGTGAGTGATGGGGTGACGCAGGAAGGTAGTCCATCCCGGGCGGTGGTTGTCCCGGGGTAAGGGTGTAGGCCGCAAGGTAGGTAAATCCGCCTTGCATACGGCTGAGACCTGATGCCGAGCCGATTGTGGTGAAGTGGATGATCCTATGCTGTCGAGAAAAGCCTCTAGCGAGTTTCATGGCGGCCCGTACCCTAAACCGACTCAGGTGGTCAGGTAGAGAATACCGAGGCGTTCGGGTGAACTATGGTTAAGGAACTCGGCAAAATGCCCCCGTAACTTCGGGAGAAGGGGGGCCACATCCGGTGACGAGTCTTGCACTCCGAGCTGGGGGTGGCCGCAGAGACCAGCGAGAAGCGACTGTTTACTAAAAACACAGGTCCGTGCGAAGCCGTAAGGCGATGTATACGGACTGACGCCTGCCCGGTGCTGGAACGTTAAGGGGACCGGTTAGCTCCATTTCGGTGGGGCGAAGCTGAGAACTTAAGCGCCAGTAAACGGCGGTGGTAACTATAACCATCCTAAGGTAGCGAAATTCCTTGTCGGGTAAGTTCCGACCTGCACGAATGGCGTAACGACTTCTCGACTGTCTCAACCATAGGCCCGGTGAAATTGCACTACGAGTAAAGATGCTCGTTTCGCGCAGCAGGACGGAAAGACCCCGGGACCTTTACTACAGTTTGATATTGGTGTTCGGTTCGGCTTGTGTAGGATAGCTGGGAGACTTTGAAGCTCACACGCCAGTGTGGGTGGAGTCGTCGTTGAAATACCAGTCTGGTCGTGCTGGATGTCTAACCTGGGTCCGTGATCCGGATCAGGGACAGTGTCTGATGGGTAGTTTAACTGGGGCGGTTGCCTCCTAAAGAGTAACGGAGGCGCCCAAAGGTTCCCTCAGCCTGGTTGGCAATCAGGTGTTGAGTGTAAGTGCACAAGGGAGCTTGACTGTGAGACCGACGGGTCGAGCAGGGACGAAAGTCGGGACTAGTGATCCGGCGGTGGCTTGTGGAAGCGCCGTCGCTCAACGGATAAAAGGTACCCCGGGGATAACAGGCTGATCTTCCCCAAGAGTCCATATCGACGGGATGGTTTGGCACCTCGATGTCGGCTCGTCGCATCCTGGGGCTGGAGTCGGTCCCAAGGGTTGGGCTGTTCGCCCATTAAAGCGGTACGCGAGCTGGGTTTAGAACGTCGTGAGACAGTTCGGTCCCTATCCGCTGTGCGCGTAGGAGTCTTGAGAAGGGCTGTCCCTAGTACGAGAGGACCGGGACGGACGAACCTCTGGTGTGCCAGTTGTCCTGCCAAGGGCATGGCTGGTTGGCTACGTTCGGGAGGGATAACCGCTGAAAGCATCTAAGCGGGAAGCCTGCTTCGAGATGAGGACTCCCACCCCCTTGAGGGGTTAAGGCTCCCAGTAGACGACTGGGTTGATAGGCCGGATCTGGAAGCACCGCAAGGTGTGGAGGTGACCGGTACTAATAGGCCGAGGGCTTGTCCTCAGTTGCTCGCGTCCACTGTGTTGGTTCTGAAACCACGAACAACCCGCCCCCGGTCACAGGGGCGGCTGGTTGTCTGTTTCATAGTGTTTCGGTGGTCATAGCGTAGGGGAAACGCCCGGTTACATTCCGAACCCGGAAGCTAAGCCTTACAGCGCCGATGGTACTGCAGGGGGGACCCTGTGGGAGAGTAGGACGCCGCCGAACAATCATTGTATGAAAGCCCCGCACCGGGAACGGTGCGGGGCTTTCTGCGTTTAGGGGGAAATGAAGGCGGAGCCAAAGGGCCCCGCCTCAGCCCTTTACAGGCGTCCGGCCGCCTTCAGTTCCAGATAGGCGTCTGCGAGTGCCGGCGGCAGGTCGTCCGGGGTGGCGTCGACGACCCTGACGCCGTGTCGACGGAGCTGGTCCGCCGTGCGACGGCGTTCGGCCTGGGACTGTGCGGCCGCGGCGGCCTCGTACACGGCGTCCGTGTGGCCGCGGGCCTTCGCCATCCCCGCGACGTGCGGATCTGCCACCGAGGCCAGGAGGACCGTGTGGCGCTGTGTCAGTCGCGGCAGGACCGGGAGGAGCCCTTCCTCGATCGGCGCCGCGTCGAGAGTGGTGAAGAGGACGATCAACGAGCGGCGCGGGGCCGAGCGGAGTGCGGTGGCGGTGAGGCCGCGGGCGTCGGTCTCCACGAGCTCGGGTTCCAGGTTCGCCATGGTGTTGACCAGGGAGGGGAGCACGTCGCCCGCGGTCCGGCCCTGAACGAGGGCGCGCACCCGGCGGTCGTACGCGAGGAGGTCGACCCGGTCCCCGGCGCGGGAGGCCAGGGCCGCCAGGAGCAGAGCGGCGTCCATGGTGGCGTCGAGGCGGGGGGCGTCGCCCACGCGGCCGGCGGAGGTGCGGCCGGTGTCCAGGGCGAGCAGGATGTGGCGGTCGCGTTCGGGGCGCCAGGTGCGTACGGCGACGGTGGACTGCCGGGCTGTCGCTCGCCAGTCGATGGAGCGGGTGTCGTCGCCGGGAACGTACTCGCGCAGGCTGTCGAACTCCGTGCCCTGGCCGCGGGTGAGCACGCTGGTGCGGCCGTCCAGCTCGCGGAGGCGGGACAGCTTGGAGGGGAGGTGCTTGCGGCTGGTGAACGGGGGGAGCACGCGCACGGTCCAGGGGACCCGGTGGGTGCCCTGGCGGGTGAAGAGGCCCAGGGGGCCGTACGACCGGATCGTGACGCGGTCCGCGTGGCGGTCGCCGCGACGGGTGGGCCGTAGGCGGGTGGTAGTGCGTCGGCGTTCACCGGCCGGCACCGTCAGGGTGTGGCGTGAGGCCGCCACCTCGGTGCCGGGTTGCCAGCTGCTCGGCGGCCAGGCGTCGCGGAGTCGGGCTCTGAGCGGGCGCGTGGACGCGTTGGTGACCGTCAACGTGACGTCCGCGGTGTCACCCAGGCGTACGGATGTGTCGCCGGAACGAGTGAGGCGCAGGCGTCGTACGGGGGCGGCCAGCGCGAAGTCGCAGGCGCAGGCGGCGGCGAGCGGCGCGTTGACCGCGAGGATGCCCGTCCAGCTGGGGTCCCAGATGCCGATCGGGACGGAGCCCAGGGCCGCGATGAGCGCGGCGCGTCCGGTGAGTGCCATCAGCGGGGGACGGGGACGTGAGCGAGGATCGCGTTGATGACGGAGTCAGCTGTCACGCCCTCCATCTCGGCCTCCGGGCGGAGCTGGACGCGGTGGCGGAGGGTGGGGAGGGCCAGGGCCTTCACGTCGTCCGGAGTGACGTAGTCGCGGCCGGTGAGCCAGGCCCACGCGCGGGAGGTCGAGAGCAGTGCCGTGGCTCCGCGCGGGGAGACGCCGAGGGTGAGGGACGGCGATTCGCGGGTGGCGCGGCAGATGTCGACGACGTAGGCGGTGATCTCCGGGGAGACGGTCGTCTTGGCGACCTCGGCGCGGGCGGCGTCGAGGTCGGCGGCGTTCGTGACCGGGCGTACGCCCGCGGCGCGCAGGTCGCGCGGGTTGAAGCCGGTGGCGTGCCGGGTGAGGACGTCGATCTCGTCCTGGCGGGAGGGGAGGGGAACGGTGAGCTTGAGGAGGAAGCGGTCCAGCTGGGCTTCCGGGAGGGGGTAGGTGCCCTCGTACTCGACGGGGTTCTGGGTGGCCGCGACGAGGAAGGGCTCGGGGAGCGGTCGGGGGGTGCCGTCGACGGTGACCTGGCGCTCCTCCATGGCTTCGAGGAGGGACGACTGGGTCTTCGGGGGCGTGCGGTTGATCTCGTCGGCGAGGAGCAGGTTGGTGAACGCCGGGCCGGGCTGGAACGAGAACTCGGCGGTGCGGGCGTCGTAGACCAGGGAGCCGGTGACGTCGCTCGGCATCAGGTCGGGGGTGAACTGGACGCGCTTGGTGTCGAGTTCGGTGGCTGCGGCGAGGGCGCGGACGAGGAGGGTCTTGGCGACTCCGGGGACGCCTTCGAGGAGGACGTGGCCGCGGCACAGGAGCGCGACGACGAGACCGGTCACGGCGGCGTCCTGGCCGACCACGGCCTTGGCGATCTCGGCGCGCAGGGCTTCGAGGGCGGTGCGGGCGCTGCCCGGGTCCCCGCTCTGCCCGGCGTTGTCAGTGGTCGGGTCCATCATGGACGGCGTACCTCACTTTCGAGGGCGTCGAGTTGGTCGGCGAGGGCGATCAGGGCCGCGTCGTCGCCGGGCGGCGGGCCGAAGAGGAGGGTGTGCAGGGACTGTCCGTCGCCGTGGAGGTGGGCGGAGAGGGCGGGGAGCAGGGACTCGGGCGTGTGCGCCTGGGAGACGGGGACGCCTACGAGGGGGGCGAGGCGGGTGCGGGTGGCGGAGCGAAGAGCGGCGGCCGCGCGGTCGCGGGCGTTGGCCTTGCGGTAGAGGCGGGCGCGGCCTTCGACGGTCTCGGAGGCGCGGATCGCGACGGGGAGTTTCTCGGGCACCAGGGGGCCGAGCCGGCGTGCCCGCCACAGGGCGGCGAGGGTGGCGGCGATGAACAGTTGCAGGGTGCCCCAGAGCCAGCCGGAGGGGAGCAGGTCGAAGAAGCTGCGTTCGTCGTCCGGGTCGGGGACGTCGGAGAGCGAGGGGAGGTACCAGACCAGATGGTCGCGGGAGCCGAGGAGTTGCAGGGCGAGCGAGGCGTTGCCGTGGTCGTCGAGGCGGTCGTTGACGAGGATGTCGCGGGCGCCGAGGACGACGGTGTCGCCCCGGGTGCCCTCCGCGGAGGCGTCGGGGACGCGCAGCAGCGTGGCCAGGCGTCGGCTGGGGTAGCAGGCGTCGGCTTCGATGTGGGTGCTGTAGCGGAGGCCGCCCGTGTCGGCGGTGCCCGCGCGCCGGGCGGCGGGCAGGTCGCAGGCGGGGGCCAGCGTCGAGTCGAAGCTGAGCGCGGGGTCGGCGGTGACGCCGGGGACGAGACGTTCGACGGCGGGGCCGCCGGGGGCCACGAGGACGGTGCGGCCGCCGGATCCGGTGACCGCGGAGCGCAGGCGCGTCTGTTGACGCTCGGTCAGGAGGTCGGGGGCGGCGACCAGCAGGGTGGTGTCCGGGCCGGTCGCGGCGCGGGCGTCGTCCAGGGTGCTGACCACGCGCGTGGAGACTCCCCGGTCGGCGAGGAGTTCGGCGACCGCGCGGCTGCCGGAGGGGTCGGCGGAGCGCGGGTCGAGTTCGCCGTGGTGGTCGCCGGAGCGGACGACGGCGATCGCCACGGCCCCGGCGAGCAGCAGGACGAGTGCGAGGGCGACGCCCCGGCCGCGCGACCAGATCTGGCGGGCGGTGGGCGAGGCCGAGGTGGTGGGGATCGTGGCCTCGGTGGTCATCCGGCGGCTCCCCGGCGGGTGTCCGTGCCGCTCCCGCTGCTACCGGGCGTGCTGCCCGCCAGGTGCGGCTTGCTGCGGTCCAGGTCGTGGTCGAGTTCGGTGAGGCGCCGGTACGCCTGCTCGGTGCCCAGGCGGCCGCCGTACGTGACGTCGTCGAAGTCCCGGGCGGCGGCCCGCAGTCGGTCGCTTTGGGCGGGCAGGGCGCGGCCGGCCTCGGTGGCCGCCTCGTCGGCGGTGCGGCCGGGCCGGATGTCGAGCAGGGCGCGTTCCTCCAAGGCGCGGACGACGGCCCGCATGCGCTCCTGGACGGCCTGGTTCCAGTGGCCCTGGGCGGCGTGTGCCTGGGCGGCGGCGCGGTGCTCGGCGGCGCTGCGGGGGCGGTCGTCGAACAGGGCGGGGGCGGAGGCCGGCCCGCGGCGTGGGGTGCCCAGGCGCCACCAGAGGGCGCCCAGTACCGCTGCGACGGCCAGGACGACGACGACCAGGCCGAGCGTTCCTCCGGGCGTCGCCGTGGACGCCCTGGCGAACAGCTCGTCGATCCATTCCCAGAAGGTGTCCAGGGCCCGTTGGAACCAGCTGGGGTCGTTCTCGTGGTACATGCCCTTGGACAGCTCGCGCTCAGCGGCCTCCCGCGCGGGGTCGCGCGGAATCGTCACCGGCGGTTCGTCGCCGGAGCGCGACAGCGACCGTACGAGGCTGTCGCCGGTGCGCGACAGCGTGCGTACGGCGATGTGCGACGTCTCTGTGAGAACTCCCCCCGCTGGGCTCACCCCGTCAGCTCCCCGGGACGGCGCCGGGGGCGCCGGAGCCCTGGGTGCCCGCGGCGCGGGCAAGTTCGAGGTCGAGGGCCTCGCGGCGGATGCGCTGGTCGATGTACAGCAGTACGGCGACGCCCGCAGTGATCGGGAAGGTGATCATGGAGCCGATCACCGAGCCGATGCCGCTGACGATGAGGAAGGTCCAGCCGAGGTCCCCGGTGCCCTCCAGGAAGCCGCTGACGCCGTCGCCGCCGAGGGCGGCGGCGAGGAAGGCGAACGGGATGACGATGATCGACGCGACGACGTTGGCGATGATCGTGGCGAGCAGCTGGATGCCGAAGACCCGCCACCAGGAGCCGCGCACCAGTTTCACGGAGCGGCTCATCGCCTTCTTGATGCCCTGCTTCTCCAGCATCAGCGCGGGGGACGCCAGCGAGAAGCGGACCATCAGCCACACCGCGACGACCCCTCCCGCGATGACGCCCAGGACGGTCAGGGCCACGCCGGCCTCGTCGCCCGCGGTGGCCGCCACGAGGAGACCGGGCGCCATGCCGACGACGACGATGCCCGCGACGATGAGCAGCAGCAGGATGATCAGGCCGAACAGCTTGAGCACCTGGGGGCGGGCGTCCCGCCAGGCCTCGCCGGCGGTCACCGGACGGCCGAGCACGGCACGGCTGGTGACGGTCGTCAGCAGCGCGGTGGCCAGGACGGTGCCGATCAGGGAGATCAGGAAGACGACACCCGAGTTGATCGTGGTCTCGGTGAGGGCGTCGCCGAGTTCGCTCAGAGAGGCGTCGGGGTCGTTGAGGGCCTCTGTGCCGGTGTTGTCCAGGACGAGGCCCTGGAGCAGCACGACGATGATCTCCGTGAAGACGGCGACGGTCAGGGAGATGCCGAGGACCGTGCGCCAGTAGGTGCGCATCGTGGAGACCGCGCCGTCGAGGATCTCGCCGACACCGAGCGGGCGGAGCGGGATCACGCCGGGTTTGGCCGCGGGCGGCGGGCCGCCCCAGCCGCCTCCCCAGCCACCGTGTCCACCGGGGGCGCCGTAGCCGCCGCCCTGGCCGCCGTAGCCACCGGGGCCTCCGTAGCCGCCGCCGGGAGGTCCGGGGGGCGGGGCGCCCCAGCCAGGGCCGGGGGGCGGCGGAGGCGGGGTCTGCCCCTGCCCCTGGTCGCCGGGGCCGGTGGGGGCGGACCACTGGCCGGGGGGCGGCTGCTCCTTGGACCACTTCGTGCCGGGACTCGTCGGTTCCGCGCCCGGCTGGTCCGCGGGCTGATCGGGACCGACGGGCCGGTCGGCGGGCTCGGCGGGGCCGGACGCGCCAGGCTCCCGCCCGTCGGACGGGGCGGATCCGGGCGAGGCCCAGCCCGGAGTGTCGTTCATCGTCGCTCCTTCACGGTGCCCGTCCGCGGGCGCGGCGGCAGGTTGGCAGCCATCGTGCCATGGGGTGCCCGGGTGCGGACCGGGCGCGGTATGGGCTGCACACCTTCAATTGTCCGCCGGATAGGGGGCAGACTGACCGCATGGCTGATCAGGACGCGCGAAACGGCGAGGACAAGCGGCCGACCGAGATCCCCGTGCTCCGCTGGGAGGAGCCCCCCGAAGGCCCGGTGCTGGTCCTGCTGGACCAGACCAGGCTGCCGGCCGAGGAGGTCGAGCTGGTCTGCACGGACCCGGCCGGACTCGTCGAGGCGATCAGTTCGCTCGCCGTGCGCGGGGCGCCGCTGCTGGGTGTCGCGGGCGCCTACGGGGTCGCGCTCGCCGCCGTCCGGGGCTTCGAGGTGGAGGAGGCCGCAGCCGCGCTGGCCGGGGCCCGGCCCACCGCGGTGAACCTCGCCGTCGGGGTACGCCGGGCGCAGGACGCTCACCGGGAGGCGCTCGCCAGGACCGGCGACACACGGGAGGCGGCAGCGGCGGCGCTGACGGCGGCACGGGCCCTGCACCAGGAGGACGCCCAGGCCAGCGCGCGGATGGCCGCCCACGGACTGGCCCTGCTGGACGAGTTGCTGCCCGCCGGCGGACACCGCGTTCTCACGCACTGCAACTCCGGCTCGCTGGTGTCGGGCGGGGAGGGCACGGCCTTCGCGGTGGCGCTCGCGGCGCACCGGGAGGGGCGGCTGCGACGCCTGTGGGTGGACGAAACGCGTCCCTTGCTGCAAGGTGCTCGCCTGACGGCATACGAGGCGGCCCGCAACGACATGACGTACACCCTGCTCACCGACAGTGCGGCGGGTTCGCTGTTCGCGGCGGGCGAGGTGGACGCCGTGCTGGTCGGCGCGGACCGTATCGCGGCCGACGGATCGGTGGCGAACAAGGTGGGGAGCTATCCGCTCGCGGTGCTCGCGCGCTACCACCACGTACCGTTCATCGTGGTGGCGCCGGTCACGACGGTGGATCCGCACACGCCGGACGGGGCCGCCATCGAGGTGGAACAGCGTCCCGGACATGAAGTGACCGAGTTCACAGCGCCTCAGGTGCCGGTGACGGGAGCGGGAGGCGGGATTCCGGTGGCACCCCTGGGGACCCAGGCGTACAACCCGGCGTTCGACGTGACTCCGCCCGAGCTGGTGACGGCGATCGTCACCGAGGAAGGCGTGGTTTCGCCCGTGACCGGCGAGGCCCTCGCCGAGCTGTGTGCCAGGTCACGCCAGGTAACGATTAGCTAATGGGATGATGTCGTTTATGAAGGGACGAGTCCTTGTCGTCGACGACGACACCGCACTGGCCGAGATGCTCGGCATTGTGCTGCGTGGTGAGGGTTTTGAGCCATCTTTCGTAGCCGACGGCGACAAGGCGCTGGCCGCCTTCCGGGAGACCAAGCCCGATCTGGTGCTGCTCGACCTGATGCTGCCCGGTCGGGACGGCATCGAGGTGTGCCGCCTGATCAGGGCGGAGTCGGGTGTGCCGATCGTGATGCTGACGGCGAAGAGTGACACCGTCGACGTCGTGGTCGGTCTCGAGTCGGGCGCCGACGACTACATCGTGAAGCCGTTCAAGCCCAAGGAGCTGGTGGCCCGTATCCGGGCGCGGCTCAGGAGGTCGGAGGAACCGGCACCGGAGCAGCTCGCCATAGGCGACCTGGTCATCGACGTGGCCGGTCACTCCGTGAAGCGCGAGGGGCAGTCGATCGCGCTGACGCCGCTGGAGTTCGACCTGCTGGTGGCGCTGGCCCGCAAGCCGTGGCAGGTGTTCACGCGCGAGGTGCTCCTCGAGCAGGTCTGGGGCTACCGGCACGCCGCCGACACCCGGCTGGTCAACGTGCATGTGCAGCGGCTGCGCTCCAAGGTCGAGAAGGACCCGGAGAAGCCGGAGATCGTGGTGACCGTTCGCGGCGTCGGCTACAAGGCCGGGCCGAGCTGACATGACCAGGGACAGTGCCGCTTCGGCGCCCGGGTCCGAGGCCCGCGCCGGACGGCCTGTCGGCCCCCCGCCCGCCGGTTCGCGCTTCGGCCGCCTGCTGAAGGGCGGGCTCCTGCACGGCGGGGTGCAGGGCAGCCCGGTGATCCGGCTGTTCATACGCTGGGTGCGGCGTCCGCTGCTGCCCGTCATGCGGCTGTGGCGGCGCAACATCCAGCTCAAGGTCGTCGTCACCACGCTGCTGATGTCGCTGGGTGTGGTGCTCCTGCTCGGCTTCGTGGTGATCGGACAGGTCCGCAACGGACTGCTGGACGCCAAGGTGAAGGCGTCCCAGAGCCAGGCCACCGGCGGTTTCACGGCGGCCAAGCAGAAGGCGGAGGAGGCGGCGGGCGCCGACGGCGACGACACCAACCCCGCGGACGGCCGGCCCTCGCAGAACGTCATCCAGTGGATGAGTGAACTGGTGAAGTCGCTCTCCAGCGGCGGCCAGGGCGCCTTCGACGTGGTCACGCTCCCCATGGGCGGCGAGAGCGGCAGCGGACGCGGCCCGCGTGCCTCCGGATCGGTCGACTGGGCGGTCAGCGTCCCGGAGGCCCTGCGGGAGCGGATCGACGGCGACACCGCTGCGGCCCAGAGCTACACCCGGATCGTCTACAACTCCGACCAGGGCTCCCAGCCCGGGCTGGTCATCGGCAAGCAGGTCAACGACCCCAACGGCGAGCCGTACCAGCTGTACTACCTCTTCCCGCTCACCCAGGAGGAGAAGTCCCTCAGCCTCGTCAGAGGCACGCTCGCGACGGCCGGGCTCTTCGTCGTCGTACTGCTCGGTGCCATCGCCTGGCTCGTCGTGCGCCAGGTCGTCACACCCGTACGGATGGCCGCCAGCATCGCCGAGCGGTTGTCCGCGGGGCGGCTCCAGGAACGTATGAAGGTCACCGGAGAGGACGACATCGCGCGGCTCGGCGAGGCCTTCAACAAGATGGCGCAGAACCTCCAGCTCAAGATCAGCCAGCTGGAGGACCTGTCGCGGATGCAGCGGCGGTTCGTGTCCGACGTGTCGCACGAGCTGCGTACGCCGCTGACGACCGTACGGATGGCCGCCGACGTCATCCACGACGCGCGCGTGGACTTCGACCCGGTCACCGCGCGGTCGGCGGAACTGCTCGCCGACCAGCTGGACCGGTTCGAGACGCTGCTCGCGGACCTGCTGGAGATCAGCCGCTTCGACGCGGGCGCCGCCGCCCTGGAGGCCGAGCCGATAGACCTCAGGGAGGTCGTACGGCGGGTCGTCAGCGGTGCGGAGCCGCTCGCCGAGCGCAAGGGCACGCCGATCCGCGTGGTCGGCGACCAGCAGCCCGTCGTCGCGGAGGCGGACGCCCGGCGTGTCGAGCGGGTGCTGCGCAACCTCGTCGTCAACGCCGTCGAGCACGGCGAGGGGCGGGACGTCGTCGTCAAGCTCGCCGCGGCCGGCGGCGCGGTCGCCGTCGGAGTGCGCGACTACGGCGTCGGGCTCAAGCCGGGCGAGGCCACGCGGGTGTTCAGCCGCTTCTGGCGGGCCGACCCGGCACGCGCGCGTACCACCGGCGGTACGGGGCTGGGACTGTCGATCGCCCTGGAGGACGCGCGGCTGCACGGCGGCTGGCTCCAGGCCTGGGGCGAACCGGGCGGCGGCTCGCAGTTCCGGCTGACGCTGCCCAGGACCGCGGACGAGCCGTTGCGGGGCTCACCGATACCGCTGGAGCCGGCGGACTCGCGGCGCAACCGCGGACTCCACGACGCCGGTCTCGACGACAACGCCACCCCGCGCGGTGCGGACAACAAGGCGGCGGGTGTCCCGGCGCAGGCGTCGGCCGGACAGACGTCCCAGGTGCCCGCGCGGGGCCCGATACCGTCGAGGTCGGCCATGGCGGCCCCCACGGCCGACCCGACGGCCCTTCCGGGCAACGGGGCGCGCGTGGTGCCGAGGCCCGCGCCGCCGGGCGCCCGGAGACAGGACGGCGGTCCCGCGGAGGCGGACGGCAGTCAGGGCACCCGGTCGGAGGATCCGAGCAGGCAAGGGGAGGCATCTCGTGGGCGCTGACCGCGGGGGAGGCGGTCGGCGCAGGCCGGCACGTGTGGTGGGGTACGCCGTCGGCGGCGTCGTGCTGCTGGCGGGATGCGCGTCCATGCCGGACAGCGGGGATCTGCGCGGGGTGGAGTCCACACCGCGGCAGGACCCGCAGGTGCGGGTGTTCGCGATGCCGCCGCGGGAGGACGCGCCGCCCTCCGACATCGTGCAGGGCTTTCTGGAGGCCCTGACCAGCGACGATCCGCACTATGAGACGGCACGCAAGTATCTGACCGGCGATGCCGCGGAGAACTGGCGGCCGGACGAGTCGGCGACCGTGCTCGCGGGCGGCCCGGGTACCGAGTCGGACCACTCCGGCAGCCGCGAGGAAGCCAACGACTACTCGGTGACCCTGACGGGCGCCAAGGTCGCCACGGTGGACGCCCAGCAGTCGTACTCGCCGGCCGACGGCGCGTACCGGCAGTCGGTGCACCTGACCCGGGACGGCAAGACCAAGCAGTGGCGCATCGACCAGCTGCCGCAGGGCGTCGTCATGGGCAAGTCGGACTTCCAGCGCAACTACATGTCGGTCAACCGGTACTACTTCGCCTCGAACACCGCGGTGCGCTCGGCGGCCGACGAGGGCGCGAGCCCGCAGCCGGCGGCCGTGGCCGACCCGGTGTACCTCCGTCGGCGGGTGGACCCCATGACCCAGGTGGTGAGCTCTCTGATCGGCGGGCCGTCGGGCCTGCTCGGGCCCGTGGTGAGGTCGAGCTTCCCGACCGGGACGGCGCTGGCGAAGAACGCCGGTTCGCTGACGCCCGACGATCGCAGCAAGCTCACCGTCCCGTTGAACGAGAAGGCCGCCGGCGCCGATCAGGACCAGTGCGACGAGATGGCCGCCCAGCTCCTGTTCACGCTGCAGAACCTCACCCCGGCGGTGGAGGAGGTCGAGCTGCGCGCGGGTGGTGAGCAGCTGTGTTCGCTCAGCGAGGACCGCGCGGAGACGGTCGCCGCGCGGGGCTCGGCACAGCGGCCCGACTACCTGTACTTCGTGGACGACGAGGACCGCCTGGTCCGGATCGCCGCGGGCAGCAACGGGACCCGGGCGGAACCCGTGCCCGGCCCGCTCGGCGAGGGTGAGAAGGCGCTGCGGGCGGTGGCGGTGTCGCGCGACGAGCACAGCGCCGCCGGTATCGGCCTCGACAACAAGTCGCTGTACGTCGGCTCCCTGGTGTCGGGCGGTTCGCTCGGCGACCCCGTGCTGCTCAGCAAGGGCAAGGCGGAGGCCGACCGGCTGACCCCGCCCAGCTGGGACGCGCAGGGCGACCTGTGGATCGCCGACCGCGACCCGGCCGACCCGCGGCTGCTGCTGCTGGAGAAGGGCGCCGGTGAGCCGGTGGAGGTGCGCACGCCGGGTCTCGACGGGCGGGTGCAGGCCGTGCGGGCGGCGGCCGACGGGGTGCGGATCGCGCTCATCGTGGAGAAGGACGGCAAGCGGTCGCTGCTCATCGGGCGGATCGAACGGGACGAGAGGGCGGGCGAACGGCCTGCGGTCACCGTCCTCGAACTGCGCTCCGCCACTCCCGAGCTGGAGGAGGTCACGGCCATGTCGTGGGCCGGTGACAGCAGGCTCGTGGTGGTCGGGCGCGAGCGCGGCGGCGTCCAGCAGGTCGGATACGTCCAGGTCGACGGCTCGACGCCGGAGGCCTCCGTGCCCGCCGCCCTGACCGGCGTCAAGGAGATCGCCGCGACCGAGGACGAGCGGCTGCCGCTCGTGGCCTACTCCGAGGACCTGATCGTGCGGCTGCCGTCGGGGCTCCAGTGGCAGAAGGTCACGGAGGGGACGGCTCCCGTCTATCCGGGCTGAGACATCGTCCCCAACGGTTTTCCACAGGGGCCCGGAGACGTTTTCCACAGGCCTGGCCGGGTTTCGCCGGGCTTGGCACAGTGGTGGCCATGTGGAGATTGCGGGACTGGTGGCGAGACCTCACGGACCTGGTGCTGCCGGCCGAGTGCGGCGGCTGCGGCTGGTCCCGGGCGGTGCTGTGCCCAGGGTGCCGCACCGCCCTGAGCGGGTCCGAGCCGCGCCGGGTGCGGCCGGTGCCGGAGCCGTCCGGGCTGCCGTCGGTGCACGCGGCAGCGCCCTACGCGGACGAGGTGCGGGCGGCGCTGCTGGCGCACAAGGAGCGGGGCGTCCTGGCCCTCACACCGCCGCTCGGCGAGGCCCTGGCGGGAGCGGTGCGGGCTGGGCTCCGCGAGGCGTGGACCGGCGTCGGGGGAGCGGACGGCGTACCGGGCCCGGTGCTTCTGGTGCCCGTGCCGTCGGCGCGCCGGGCGGTGCGCAGACGCGGGCACGACCCGGCGCGGCGGATCGCCCTCGCGGCGGCGGGGGAGTTGCGGCGCACCGGGGTGCCCGTCCGGGTGGCCGCACTGCTGCGCCAGCGGCATCCCGTGGCCGACCAGGCGGACCTCGACGCCCGGCAGCGGTTGGACAACCTCGCCGGCGCCCTGGCGGTGGCTCCTGGCGGCGGCCGGCTCCTGTGCGGCGGCGGCCCGGTCGTCCTGGTCGACGACCTGATGACGACGGGGGCGTCCCTGACCGAGGCGGCACGTGCCGTGCGCGCGGCTGAGTCGCGGACGGGGCCCCACACGTACGGGAAGGCGAGATCGGCTGTGTATCCGTCGGTGGCGGGGGAAGGCAGAGAGGAACGGAAGACCGGGCCGCAAATGGCGGGACCCAACGGAGGAGATGGCGCGTTCCGTGAAGCGATCTGCGCGGCAGTGGTCGCAGCTTCACCTGATTCTTTCGAAAATAAACCGGAACTGACTGGGAACTTACGTCGTTGCAGGTAATGAGAGGTCCTATTCACCGGAACGGAGGTACGTCGCGGTAGAGGGTGACGACATCCACCCGGGCGAGATATGTTCGGTTGTGAGGCAAAGCCGCAGGCCACACCTCTCAAATCCGAATGCCGTGCTGCGGGTTTTACCGTCATCACCCGCACCGGGGGAGTGGAGATCTCGCCCGCGGGGGAGGAGGTGGACGTCACCGAGTCCGAGGTTCCGGAGTACACCGGAACCTGGTGCAAAAGGGAGATGCTCCGCCATGGAAGCGGAGCGATCCGGGAACGGAGTTCTGCGTGGACATCGTCGTCAAGGGCCGCAAGACCGAGGTGCCCGAGCGGTTCCGGAAGCACGTGGCCGAGAAGCTGAAGCTGGAGAAGATCCAGAAGCTCGATGGCAAGGTGATCAGCCTCGACGTCGAGGTGTCCAAGGAGCCGAACCCCCGACAGGCCGACCGCTGTGACCGAGTGGAGATCACGCTCCGCTCCCGCGGTCCGGTGATCCGGGCGGAGGCAGCGGCGAGCGACCCGTACGCGGCGCTCGACCTGGCGGCGGAGAAGCTTGGCGCACGACTGCGCAAGCAGCACGACAAGCGCTTCTCGCGCCGCGGCGCACGCCGGATCCCGGCGGCCGAGGTCGCCGACCACGTACCCGGCGCGGCAACACTCAACGGGAACGGCGACGTCGTCCCGACCGAGAAGCAGGACGGCGTCCCCACCAGGAAGATCGGCTCGCTGGAGGTCCAGGGCGACGGGCCGCTCGTCGTCCGCGAGAAGACCCACGTGGCGGCGCCGATGTCCCTCGACCAGGCGCTCTACGAGATGGAACTGGTCGGGCACGACTTCTATCTGTTCGTCGACTCCGAGACGAAGGAACCCAGTGTCGTCTACCGGCGGCACGCCTACGACTACGGCGTGATCCACCTCACCACGGACACGATGGTCACCCAGGCGCACGCCCCCGACGCGGGCGACGCGCTCGGCGGTTGACCACCGCCGGGTGACAGCGGACCGGTGCCCCTGGAGCGCGTGTGCGCCCCCAGGGGCACCGGTGTGCGACGGTGCGCGAGGGTGTGCGACCCCTCCGGGACCCGCGCGGTCACCCCGTTGTCCGTCGGACATGGAATCATGGCGGCAACGGCCCAACCGGTGGGCCGTTGCTCTGGGTTGGCGATGGCGCAGGACCACGGGCCAAAGCCTTCAGGGGGAGGAACGATGGCGGACAGTTTCGGACCGATGCGGGGTGCGGGCGTCGACCACGGGATCGACGACGGGGCCGCCGGCCTGGGGCCGGACGCGGACGTGGGCTCCACACGCGAGGAACCCATCAGGGTCCTGGTCGTGGACGACCACGCCCTCTTCCGCCGGGGCCTCGAGATCGTGCTCGCGGCCGAGGAGGACATCCAGGTCGTCGGCGAGGCCGGTGACGGCGCCGAGGCCGTGGAGAAGGCCGCAGATCTGCTGCCGGACATCATCCTGATGGATGTGCGGATGCCCAAGCGGGGCGGGATCGAGGCCTGCACCTCCATCAAGGAAGTGGCCCCCAGCGCCAAGATCATCATGCTGACGATCAGTGATGAGGAGGCCGACCTCTACGACGCGATCAAGGCGGGCGCGACCGGCTATCTCCTCAAGGAGATCTCCACGGACGAAGTGGCCACCGCCATTCGCGCGGTGGCCGACGGGCAGTCTCAGATCAGTCCGTCCATGGCGTCGAAACTGCTCACCGAGTTCAAGTCGATGATTCAGCGGACCGACGAACGCCGACTGGTGCCGGCGCCGCGGCTCACCGATCGCGAGCTGGAGGTCCTCAAGCTCGTCGCCACCGGAATGAACAACCGGGACATCGCCAAGGAACTCTTCATCTCCGAGAACACCGTGAAGAACCACGTCCGCAACATCCTGGAGAAACTGCAGCTGCACTCCAGGATGGAGGCCGTGGTGTACGCGATGCGGGAGAAGATTCTCGAGATCCGCTGACTCCGGTCAGGCGAGCAGGCGGGCCAGCTCCGCCGCCAGGGCCTCGCGCAGGTGCGGGGCGTCGACCCGTTCCACCCGTACGTCCGTGCAGTCGACCCAGCTCGCCGCCTCGACCAGCGCCTGGGCCACCGCCGGAGCGGCCTTGAGGCCGTCCAGTCTGACCTGCTTGGCGACCAGGGTGCGTCCCTCCCGCGCCGGGTCCACGCGGCCGACGAGCCGTCCGCCGGCCAGCACCGGCATCGCGAAGTAGCCGTGCACCCGCTTGGGCTTGGGCACGTAGGCCTCCAGGCGGTGGGTGAAGCCGAAGATCCGCTCCGTGCGCGCCCGTTCCCAGATCAGGGAGTCGAAGGGCGAGAGCAGCGTGGTGCGGTGACGCCCGCGCGGGACCGTCTCCAGGGCGGCGGGGTCCGCCCAGGCGGGCTTGGACCAGCCCGCCACCGTGACCGGCACCAGACCCGAGTCGGCGATCACGGCGTCGACCTGCTCGGCCTTGAGGCGGTGGTAGTCCGCGATGTCCGCGCGCGTGCCCACGCCCAGGGACTCGCCGGCCAGCCGTACGAGACGGCGCAGGCACTCGGTGTCGTCAAGGTCGTCATGGAGCAGCGCTGCCGGGACCGCGCGCTCCGCGAGGTCGTACACCCGCTTCCAGCCGCGGCGCTCCACGCACACCACCTCGCCGTACATCAGCGCGCGCTCGACGGCGACCTTCGTGCCCGACCAGTCCCACCACTCGCTGGTCCGCTTCGCGCCGCCCAGGTCCGTCGCGGTGAGCGGGCCCTCGGTGCGGAGCTGCTTGACGACCTGGTCGTAGGTGCCGTCCGGGAGGGAGTGGTTCCAGTGCGGGCGGTTGCGGTAGGCGCGGCGGCGGAAGGCGAAGTGGGGCCACTCCTCGATGGGGAGGACGCAGGCGGCGTGCGACCAGTACTCGAAGGCGTGAGTGTCCTTCCAGTAGGCGTCCTCGACCGTCTTGCGGCCGACCGCGCCCAGGCGGGCGTACGGGATGAGCTCGTGGGAGCGGGCGAGGACCGAGATGGTGTCGAGCTGCACCGCGCCCAGGTGCCGGAGGACGCCGCGGACGCCCGCGCGGCGGTCGGGGGCGCCGAGGAAGCCCTGTGCGCGGAGGGCGAGGCGGCGGGCCTCGTCTGCGGACAGTTCCGTGGCGGGGGGCGGGAGGGTCGTCATACGTCCGCACGATAGAGGGTGGGTCTGACAGTGCCGGTCGCCCGCGAGGTGGACGGCGTGGGGGTGGGCCGGGTGGTGCGCAGCCCGGCGTCGCGGGGGTGCCTCCCCCGCTCTCGGCTTCGCTCGAGGGGCCCCATCGCCCACCCGTGCCGCCCCAGCGGCACGACTGCGCGCAGCTGGGCGGCTGAGCGCGCTTACGCGGTCTGCGCCGGCAAGTAGGGCGCCGTCGACGGGAGTGCCAGGTCCGAGGGGAGGAGGGAGGCGATCCAGCAGTCTCGGCGTACGCCCTTGTTGTTGGCCGCGGAGCGCAACGTGCCCTCCATGGTGAAGCCCGCCCGATCGGCCACCGCGCGGGAGGCCGTGTTGCCGACCTCGGCGCGCCACTCCAGGCGGTCGATCGCCAGCTCGGTGAAGGCCCAGCGCGCGACGGCGAGGGATGCCTCCGTGATGTAGCCCCGGCCCCGGAACTCCTTGGCACTCCAGAACCCCAGCTCGCCGACGCCCAGGGAGATCATCGTGATGCCGATCATGCCCGCCAGGTCACCGGCGGGGAGGAAGGCGCCGAAGGTGAACATCGAGGCGTTGGCCCAGCCGTCCGGGACCATCTGCTCCGTGAAGCCCCGCGCGTGCTCGGGGAGGTAGGGCGAGGGGATCGTCGTCCAGCGCTGGACGTCGGGGTCCTGGCAGGCGGCGTACACGGCATCGTTGTCCTGGGGGCCGACCGTGCGCAGGACGAGGCGTTCCGTGGTGAGGGTGACGGGTTCCATCCGCCGATTCTGCGCGGCCTCCGGTGGCGGGCGCCATCTTTTTGCCCTGCGTGAACACGTGGTCACTTTTCGTTCAATTCGCCGGAGGGTGCGGCACCATCGGCGGGGCCCGGACGTTGAACCCGGTGACGGCAGACAGCGAAGCTGGATGCAAGGAGTGGACGGTCCCGCTACGGCGGGCCTCCCGGGGTGCCGGGGTCCTCGCATACGATGGCCGTTGCTCAGTCCGTGACAGGAAACCGACCGTCCCAGGCCCGACCGGCAAGGAGACCAACCCCCGTGTCCGTCCTCTCAAAGATCATGCGTGCAGGCGAAGGCAAGATCCTGCGCAAGCTGCACCGCATCGCGGACCAGGTCAACTCCATCGAAGAGGACTTCGCTGACCTCTCCGACGCCGAGCTGCGGGCCCTCACCGACGAGTACAAGCAGCGCTACGCCGACGGTGAGACCCTGGACGACCTGCTGCCCGAGGCCTTCGCCACCGTCCGCGAGGCCGCCAAGCGCGTCCTGGGCCAGCGCCACTACGACGTGCAGATCATGGGCGGCGCCGCCCTGCACATGGGCTACGTCGCCGAGATGAAGACGGGTGAGGGCAAGACCCTCGTCGGCACCCTGCCCGCCTACCTCAACGCCCTGTCCGGCGAGGGCGTGCACATCGTCACGGTCAACGACTACCTGGCCGAGCGCGACTCCGAGATGATGGGCCGCGTCCACAAGTTCCTCGGTCTGTCGGTCGGCTGCATCCTCGCCAACCAGACGCCGGCCCAGCGCCGCGAGATGTACCGCTGCGACATCACCTACGGCACGAACAACGAGTTCGGCTTCGACTACCTGCGCGACAACATGGCGTGGTCCAAGGACGAACTCGTCCAGCGCGGCCACAACTTCGCCATCGTCGACGAGGTCGACTCCATCCTGGTCGACGAGGCCCGTACGCCGCTGATCATCTCCGGCCCGGCCGACCAGGCCACCAAGTGGTACGGCGACTTCGCCAAGCTGGTCACCCGCCTGAAGAAGGGCGAGGCGGGCAACACCCTCAAGGGCATCGAGGAAACCGGTGACTACGAGGTCGACGAGAAGAAGCGCACCGTCGCCATCCACGAGTCGGGTGTCTCCAAGGTCGAGGACTGGCTGGGCATCGACAATCTCTACGAGTCGGTGAACACCCCGCTGGTCGGCTACCTGAACAACGCCATCAAGGCCAAGGAACTCTTCAAGAAGGACAAGGACTACGTCGTCATCGACGGCGAAGTCATGATCGTCGACGAGCACACCGGCCGTATCCTCGCCGGCCGCCGCTACAACGAGGGCATGCACCAGGCGATCGAGGCGAAGGAAGGGGTGGACATCAAGGACGAGAACCAGACGCTCGCCACGATCACCCTCCAGAACTTCTTCCGCCTCTACAAGCGCCACGACCACAACGAGAAGGAACAGCCCGGTCTCTCCGGCATGACCGGTACGGCCATGACCGAGGCCGCCGAGTTCCATCAGATCTACAAGCTCGGCGTGGTGCCCATCCCGACCAACCGGCCGATGGTGCGCAAGGACCAGTCGGACCTGATCTACCGTACCGAGGTCGCGAAGTTCGAGGCCGTCGTCGACGACATCGAGGAGAAGCACCGCAAGGGGCAGCCGATCCTCGTCGGCACCACCTCCGTCGAGAAGTCCGAGTACCTCTCGCAGCAGCTCAGCAAGCGTGGCGTCCAGCACGAGGTGCTCAACGCCAAGCAGCACGACCGCGAGGCTACGATCGTCGCCCAGGCGGGCCGCAAGGGCTCCGTGACGGTGGCCACGAACATGGCCGGCCGCGGTACGGACATCAAGCTCGGCGGCAACCCCGAGGACCTCGCCGAGGCGGAGCTGCGCCAGCGCGGCCTCGACCCCGAGGAGCACATCGAGGAGTGGGCCGCGGCCCTGCCCGCCGCCCTGGAGCGGGCCGAGCAGGCGGTCAAGGCCGAGTTCGAAGAGGTCAAGGACCTCGGCGGGCTCTACGTGCTGGGCACCGAGCGGCACGAGTCGCGTCGTATCGACAACCAGCTGCGTGGTCGTTCCGGCCGCCAGGGCGACCCCGGTGAGTCCCGCTTCTACCTCTCCCTGGGCGACGACCTGATGCGCCTGTTCAAGGCCCAGATGGTCGAGCGCGTGATGTCCATGGCGAACGTGCCGGACGACGTGCCGATCGAGAACAAGATGGTCACGCGCGCGATCGCGTCCGCCCAGTCGCAGGTCGAGACCCAGAACTTCGAGACGCGTAAGAACGTCCTGAAGTACGACGAGGTCCTCAACCGGCAGCGCGAGGTCATCTACGGCGAGCGGCGCCGCGTCCTGGAGGGCGAGGACCTGCAGGAGCAGATCCAGCACTTCATGAACGACACGATCGACGCCTACGTGCAGGCCGAGACCGCCGAGGGCTTCCCGGAGGACTGGGACCTCGACCGCCTGTGGGGCGCCTTCAAGCAGCTCTACCCGGTGAAGGTCACCGTGGAGGAGCTGGAGGAGGCGGCCGGAGACCGGGCCGGTCTGACGGCGGACTACATCGAGGAGTCCATCAAGGACGACATCCAGGAGCAGTACGAGGCGCGTGAGGCGCAGCTCGGCTCCGAGATCATGCGCGAGCTGGAGCGCCGGGTCGTGCTGTCGGTCCTGGACCGCAAGTGGCGCGAGCACCTCTACGAGATGGACTACCTCCAGGAGGGCATCGGCCTGCGCGCGATGGCGCAGAAGGACCCGCTGGTCGAGTACCAGCGCGAGGGCTTCGACATGTTCCAGGCCATGATGGAGGGCATCAAGGAGGAGTCCGTCGGCTACCTGTTCAACCTGGAGGTCCAGGTCGAGCAGCAGGTCGAGGAGGTTCCGGTCGAGGAAGCGGCGCCGTCCCTGGACAAGGGCGCGCAGGACGCGGTCCCGGCCCAGGCGGGCGCCCGCCCGGAGATCCGGGCCAAGGGCCTCGACGCCCCGCAGCGACGGGACCTGCACTTCTCCGCGCCGACCGTGGACGGCGAGGGAGGTGTCGTCGAGGGCGACTTCTCCACCGACGGCGAGCCCGCGCAGGCCGCGTCGGACGGACTCACGCGCGCGGAGCGCCGCAAGCAGGCCAAGGGCGGGCGACGCCGCAAGAAGTGACGGTGCGGTGCCTCAGGGGGCCGCAGCGGTGGAAGGGCCGGTCACCCGTGGTGGCCGGCCCTTCGGCGTAGGCGCGGGCGGGGCGGCGGGCAGTGGACGGTCGCCTGCGGAGTCGTCGGTTGTCAGTCGTCGTCGGCGTGCGGCCTGCGGGGGCCGCCCAGCTCCACCGCGGTGCAGCGCCAGCGCAGGTCCTGTCCCCGTTCCAGCCGGAAGGCCATCGCGCGCAGCTGGTCCCCCGCGCCGATGCGGGCGAAGACCTCCAGGGCGCCCGGCCGGGGCTCGAAGTAGCCGATGTCCCGGACGACGGGGAGGGCGCCGCGCGTACGCAGGGGGCCGCGCTCGGCGAGGTGGGCCAGGTCGTCGTAGGCGTGGCCGACGGTGTGGCGGAGCATCGAGTGGACGGGGCGCCGGCCGCTGAGCACATGGAGGAGAAGCTCGGCGAAGCGGTCCGTGGGGCGCACCTGCGGGACGGGGCGGCGCGGGGTCTGGGCGGGGACGCGGGGCGCGGCGGACGGTCGGGTGAGGGGCGGGAGCGGCCGTGTCGCGCGAGGCGTCGTGGCATCGGGAGCGAGCCGGTGGGCGCCCGGCTGGAGCGGCGCCGTTCCGGGCGCCCGGCCGGGGCCCTGTCCCGCCGTGGGCGGGCGGGTGTCCGCGGGCCTGGTGCGGCCCCGTGAGGACCGGCCGGGGGAGCCCGGCGGGCGCCCGCCGGAGGGCGCGCTGCGCACGGGCCGCCCGCCGGGCCGGCGGGGCGGGAGGCCACCGGGGGCCCGGGTCGCGGCTCCGGGGTCGGGCAGGGCTTCGGGGGTGGGCGGGGGAGGGCTGCTGGGAGGGAGCTGAGTCCTGGTCATGACCTTGCGCATGGAGGTCCCCGTTCGGCGGTGGCCCGGGTGATACCGGGCAGTAACTTAGTGGTTGAGGATCTTGTACGGGGTCGGGGCACCGCACGGCAAGGAGGCGGGTGGCCGTGCCGCGGGGGTCGCAAGGTTCACCTATCAGAGTGACCGGGCCCGTGCCGAGGCCCGGTGCGGAGCGGGCGGGGCGGGTGAATTCCGGGCCGGGGGTGGACGCCCTGGGCGTCACGGGTGGGAACTCGAAAGGGGACACCCGGCCGTATCCTGAAGACCCCTCCGGGGCTCCACCGGGGCTCCACCGGGGCTCCACCAGGGCTCCGCGGGCCCGAAGTCCCCGACCCGAAAGCGGCGGTCTCATGCGCGTCTACGTCCCCCTGACCCTGTCCGGCCTCGCCGAGGCGCACCGGGCGGGAGAGCTGGGGGCCGGGCCGCTCCCCGCCCACGCCGTCACGCCGGCGCTGCGCGAGTGGTACCGGTCGGACGACGTCGAGGAGCTGGAGTACGCCGCCCTGGGCCGGGCCGCCCAGGCCTCACTGCGACTGCTCGCGGCCGCCCCGGGTGCCCAGTGGCACCGGGTCGTGGTCGCCGTCGACGTACCCGACGGCGCGGTCTCGGCCGACCCGGACCGGGCGCCCGACGGCGCGGTGCGGGTGGCCGGGCCGTTGCCGCTGGCCAAGGTGGCCTCGGTGCACGTCGACTCCGGCGACGCGGAGGCGGACGTGACCGCCGCGGCCCGGGCCCTCGCGGCGGCGGACGCCGGGGACGACGACGCCCGGTCCGTGGTGGAGGGCGCCGAGGACCACGAACTGCTCTGGTACGCCACGCAGGAGATCCCCGCCCTGCTGGAACCCGGGCGCTGACACGGCGGCCTGCCGATTGTCAGTGGCGGCGGGTACTTTTTCGGGCATGGGGATGCAGACAGGGGCGCACATCGTCTGGGACTGGAACGGGACGCTGTTCCACGACAACGACGCGATCATCGGGGCGACGAACGCCGCCTTCGCCGAGCTGGGCATGACGCCGATCACGATGGAGCAGTACCGGGCGCTGTACTGCGTGCCCGTGCCGAAGTTCTACGAGCGGCTGCTGGGCCGCCTGCCCACGGAGGCCGAGTGGGCGGTCATGGACGCCACCTTCCACCGGCACTACACCCGGCACCGGGCGGCGTGCGGGCTCACCGAGGGGGCGGCCGAACTGCTCGCGGGCTGGGGCACGGCGGGGCGGAGCCAGTCGATCCTGAGCATGTACGGCCACGAGGAGCTGGTCCCCCTGGTCCAGGGGCTCGGGATCGAGGCGCACTTCATACGGGTCGACGGGCGGACCGGGCCGTCCGGGGGCAGCAAGGCGGAGCACATGGTGCGGCACCTCGAGGAGCTCGCCGTCTCCGGGGTGAAGCCCGCCCGGACGGTCGTGATCGGGGACGCCGCCGACGACGCGGTCGCCGCGCGGTACGTGGGCGCGGGGGCGGTGCTGTACACCGGGGGATCGCACAGCCGGGCCAGCCTGGAGGGCGTCGGGGTGCCCGTGGTCGACACGCTGGCGGAGGCCGTGGCGGAGGCGGAGCGGCTGGCCGCGTGAGTCCGTGGCCGCCGTCGGGCCCGCGTGCGCAGCTGTGCGGAACGTCCAAGTTTCGGGCATGGTTTTGTACATATGCGGCTCGTGACGAGGCGCCCGTCGGGGGCGATAGCCTGGTGGCGTGATCAGCGCGATAGTTCGCGGGGGCACAGGTGCCCCTGCCCCGCGCCCGGTACGCACGGACCACATCCGTGTCCGGGCGGCGGTCGCTGGTCCTCGCGAGCGGGACGGGGCGCCGCAGGCTCCCCGCACGGCGCCGCGCACACCCCGGACGGTGACGGCGAGAGCGATGTCACACCCGGTCGGTGCGGCGACATTGGCCGATATGCCCCCGCTCCTCTCATCTTGCGGCATAGCGTCGGAGCAGACCGGACACCCCGCGTCTCGACGTCGTGCCGGAAGGCAGGAGACCGTACTTCCTTCTACGTCACGCAACGGCGCGCGACAGGAGCCAGAGGACAATGCAGACCAAGCTGGACGAAGCCAAGGCCGAGCTGCTCGAAAGGGCTGCGCGGGTAGCTGAGAACAGCCCGGTCGGGGGGCACCTACCGACTGGGACGACGGACAAGGGGACCCCGGGCATCCCGGCCCCGGACCACGCATCCGTGTTCGCGTTCCTCCGGCGTTACTACCGGCACACCGCTCCGGAGGACCTGGCCGACCGCGACCCGGTCGACGTCTTCGGCGGCGCCGTCTCGCACTACCGGCTGGCCGAGAACCGCCCGCAGGGCACGGCGAACGTGCGGGTGCACACCCCGACGGTCGAGGAGAACGGCTGGACGTGCAGCCACTCCGTCGTCGAGGTGGTCACCGACGACATGCCCTTCCTCGTCGACTCCGTGACCAACGAGCTGACCCGTCAGGGCCGCGGCATCCACGTCGTCGTCCACCCGCAGATCGTGGTGCGCCGCGATGTCGCCGGCAAGCTCGTGGAGGTGCTCGACGGCCGGCCCACCGCCGACCTCCCGCACGACGCGCACGTCGAGTCCTGGATCCACGTCGAGTTCGACCGCGAGACCGACCGCGGCGACCTCAAGCAGATCACCGCCGACCTGCTGCGCGTCCTCAACGACGTCCGCGAGACCGTCGAGGACTGGGGCAAGATGCGGGACGCGGCCGTCCGCATCGCGGAGGAGCTGCCCGCCGAGCACACCCCCGGCGACCTGCCCCCGCGCGAGGTGGAGGAGGCCCGCGAGCTGCTGCGCTGGCTGGCCGACGACCACTTCACCTTCCTCGGGTACCGCGAGTACGAGCTGCGCGAGGACGACTCCCTCGGCGCCGTCGCCGGTACCGGCCTGGGCATCCTGCGCTCCGACCCGCACCACGAGACCGACGAGAGCCACCCCGTCAGCCCCTCGTTCGAGCGGCTCCCGGCCGACGCCCGGGCCAAGGCGCGCGAGCACCGGCTGCTGGTGCTGACCAAGGCGAACAGCCGGGCCACCGTGCACCGGCCCTCGTACCTGGACTACGTCGGCGTCAAGAAGTTCGACGCGAACGGTGACGTCGTCGGTGAGCGGCGCTTCCTCGGTCTGTTCTCCTCCGCCGCGTACACCGAGTCCGTCCGCCGGGTGCCGGTCGTGCGGCGCAAGGTGGAGGAGGTGCTGGAGCGCGCCGGGTTCTCACCCAACAGCCACGACGGCCGGGACCTGCTCCAGATCCTGGAGACGTACCCGCGCGACGAGATGTTCCAGATGCCCGTCGAGGAGCTGGAGCCGATCGTCACCTCGGTGCTCTACCTCCAGGAGCGCCGCCGCCTGCGGCTCTACCTGCGCCAGGACGAATACGGCCGTTACTACTCGGCGCTCGTCTACCTCCCGCGCGACCGCTACACCACCGGCGTCCGGCTGCGGATCATCGACATCCTCAAGGAGGAGCTGGGCGGCACCAGCGTCGACTTCACCGCCTGGAACACCGAGTCGATCCTGTCCCGGCTGCACTTCGTGGTCCGGGTCCCGCAGGGCACCGAGCTGCCGCAGCTCTCCGACGCCGACAAGGAGCGCATCGAGGCCCGCCTGGTCGAGGCCGCCCGGTCCTGGGCCGACGGATTCGGCGAGGCGCTGACCGCCGAGGTCGGCGAGGAGCGCGCCGCCGAGCTGCTGCGGCACTACGGGGGTGCCTTCCCCGAGGGCTACAAGGCCGACCACGGCCCGCGTTCCGCGGTCGCCGACCTCGGCCACCTGGAGCGCCTCGACGAGCAGAACACCTTCGCGCTGAGCCTCTACGAGCCGGTCGGCGCCGGCCCGGAGGAACGGCGTTTCAAGATCTACCAGAAGGGCGGCACGGTCTCCCTGTCCGCCGTCCTTCCGGTGCTCAGCCGGCTCGGCGTCGAGGTGACCGACGAGCGGCCCTACGAGCTGCGCTGCGCCGACCGCACGACGGCCTGGATCTACGACTTCGGCCTGCGGATGCCGAAGTCGGTGGCCGGCGGCGCCGACTACCTCGGCGACGACGCCCGCGAGCGCTTCCAGGACGCCTTCGCCGCCACCTGGAACGCCCAGGCGGAGAACGACGGCTTCAACGCCCTCGTGCTCAGCGCCGGACTGACCTGGCGCCAGGCCATGGTGCTGCGGGCGTACGCCAAGTACCTGCGGCAGGCGGGCTCCACGTTCAGCCAGGACTACATGGAGGACACCCTCCGCAACAACGTCCACACCACGCGGCTGCTCATCTCCCTTTTCGAGGCGCGGATGGCCCCCGAGCGCCAGCGCGCCGGGCGGGAGATCGTCGACGCCCTGCTCGAAGAGGTCGACGCGGCCCTCGACCAGGTGGCGAGCCTCGACGAGGACCGGATCCTGCGGTCCTTCCTCACCGTGATCAAGGCGACGCTGCGGACCAACTTCTTCCAGGAGGCGGCGGGCGGCAAGCCGCACGACTACGTCTCCATGAAGTTCGACCCGCAGGCCATCCCCGACCTGCCCGCGCCGCGCCCGGCGTTCGAGATCTGGGTGTACTCGCCGCGCGTCGAGGGTGTGCACCTGCGGTTCGGCAAGGTCGCGCGTGGCGGTCTGCGCTGGTCGGACCGCCGGGAGGACTTCCGCACCGAGATCCTCGGCCTGGTCAAGGCGCAGATGGTGAAGAACACCGTCATCGTGCCGGTCGGCGCCAAGGGCGGCTTCGTCGCCAAGCAGCTGCCCGACCCGGCCGTCGACCGCGACGCCTGGATGGCCGAGGGCATCGCCAGCTACAAGACCTTCATCTCGGCGCTCCTCGACATCACCGACAACATGGTGGCCGGCGAGGTCGTGCACCCCGCGGACGTCGTCCGGCACGACGAGGACGACACCTACCTCGTCGTCGCCGCCGACAAGGGCACCGCGAAGTTCTCGGACATCGCCAACGAGGTCGCCGAGTCCTACAACTTCTGGCTCGGCGACGCCTTCGCCTCCGGCGGCTCCGCGGGCTACGACCACAAGGGCATGGGCATCACCGCCCGCGGCGCCTGGGAGTCCGTCAAGCGGCACTTCCTGGAGCTGGGCGTGGACACCCAGACCCAGGACTTCACGGTCGTCGGCATCGGTGACATGTCCGGCGACGTGTTCGGCAACGGCATGCTGCTCAGCGAGCACATCCGCCTGGTCGCGGCCTTCGACCACCGGCACATCTTCATCGACCCGAACCCGGACGCGGCCACCTCGTACGCCGAGCGCCGCCGCCTGTTCGACCTGCCGCGCTCGTCGTGGGAGGACTACGACACCGCGCTGCTCTCGGCCGGCGGCGGCATCTTCCCGCGCACCGCCAAGTCGATCCCGGTCAACGCGCACCTGCGCGAGGCCCTCGGCATCGAGGCCCGCGTCACCAAGATGACCCCGGCCGACCTGATGAAGGCGATCCTCTCGGCCCCGGTGGACCTGCTGTGGAACGGCGGCATCGGCACCTACGTCAAGGCCTCCACGGAGTCCAACGCGGACGTCGGCGACAAGGCCAACGACGCCATCCGCGTCGACGGCGGCGACCTGCGCGCCCAGGTCGTCGGCGAGGGCGGCAACCTGGGCCTGACCCAGCTGGGCCGGATCGAGTTCGCCCGCACCGGCGGCAAGATCAACACCGACGCCATCGACAACAGCGCGGGCGTGGACACCTCCGACCACGAGGTGAACATCAAGATCCTGCTCACCGGCCTGGTCAAGGACGGTGACATGACGGTCAAGCAGCGCAACAAGCTGCTCGCCCAGATGACCGACGAGGTCGGCACGCTGGTCCTGCGCAACAACTACGCGCAGAACACGGCGATCGCCAACGCGCTCGCCCAGTCCAACGACATGCTCCACGCCCAGCAGCGCTTCATGCGCCACCTGGTCCGGGACGGGCGTCTCGACCGGGCGCTGGAGTTCCTGCCCACCGACCGCCAGATCCGCGAGCGCCTCCAGAGCGGCCAGGGCCTGACCGGCCCGGAGACGGCCGTGCTGCTGGCGTACACGAAGATCACGGTCGCCGAGGAGCTGCTGCACACCTCGCTGCCCGACGACCCGTACCTCAAGGGCCTGCTGCACGCCTACTTCCCGACGGCGCTGCGCGAGCAGTTCCTCGAGCGGATCGACAGCCACCCGCTGCGCCGGGAGATCACGACGACCGTCCTGGTCAACGACACGGTCAACACGGGCGGTACGACGTACCTGCACCGGATGCGCGAGGAGACCGGCGCGTCGCTGGAGGAGATCGTGCGGGCGCAGACCGCGGCCCGGGCGATCTTCCGCTCCGCCCCGGTGTGGGACGCGGTGGAGGCCCTGGACACCAAGGTCGACGCCGCGGTGCAGACCCGGATCCGGCTGCACTCGCGCCGCCTGGTCGAGCGCGGCACCCGCTGGCTGCTCAACAACCGGCCGCAGCCGCTGGAGCTGGCCGAGACGGTGGAGTTCTTCGCCGAGCGCGTCGAGCAGGTCTGGTCGCAGCTGCCGAAGCTGCTGCGCGGCGCCGACGCGGAGTGGTACCAGCGCATCTTCGACGAGCTGACCGACGCCGGCGTCCCGGACGAGGCGGCCACCCGGGTGGCCGGGTTCTCCTCGGCCTTCCCGACGCTGGACATCGTGTCGGTGGCCGACCGCATGGGCAAGGAGCCGCTGGAGGTCGCCGATGTGTACTACGACCTCGCCGACCGGCTGGGTGTCACCCAGCTGATGGACCGGATCAGCGATCTGCCCCGCACCGACCGCTGGCAGTCCATGGCCCGCGCGGCGATCCGCGAGGACCTGTACGCGGCCCACGCCTCGCTCACCGCCGACGTCCTGGCGGCGGGCAACGGCACGTCCACGCCGGAGCAGCGGTTCAAGGCGTGGGAGCAGAAGAACGCGGCGATCCTCGGCCGGGCGCGGACCACGCTGGAGGAGATCCAGGGTTCGGACGCGTTCGACCTGTCCAACCTCTCGGTGGCGATGCGGACGATGCGGACGCTACTGCGTACGCACGCGTGACGGCGTAGCCGCCCGAACAGGGCTTGGCGGGCGCCCCGGGTCTTGATGGCTCGGGGCGCCTTTATGCCTGGTTCATGTCCTATTCAGGCGCCTTGTGCGGATAAAGTGATCGCGTGACCGGGCGTTCCGCATTGACGCGCACCGCGCTGCCGCGAGCGGGGGCGGCCCTCGTCCTCCTGCTGCTGGTCCTGGTGGTGGTCCGGCTGCCCTGGATCGGTGACCTGGGCATGCACGCCGCCACTCTCGAACGCCTGCGGCACGACCTCCTCCACCCCGGCAACCCGCTGGTCGACGCGGACACGCCGAGCCCGTACTACACGCCGTGGACGGTGCCGCTGGGCTGGGTGGCCGGGGTGAGCGGGTTCTCCGTCTTCACCGTGCTGCGGATCGGGGCGGTGGTGGCCCTCGCGGTGCTGGTCACGGGGGTGTGGCGGTACGCCCGCACGCTGAGTGCGCGCCCGGTGGTGCCCCCGCTGGCGCTGCTGTGCCTGGTGCTGCTGTGGGGGACGACCGAGTTCAGCTGGAGCGGCTTCCTCGGGCTGCACTCCCTCGCGTTGACGGTGGCGTACCCGAGTGTGTTCGCCCTCGGGCTGGCGTTTCACCTGTGGGCGTGGCTCGCACGGGCGGACGGGTGGGGGAGCTGGCTGGGGTGCGGGGTGCTGTGGGCCGTGATCCTGCTGGTCCATCAGTACTCCGGGATCGTCGCGTCGTTGGGCGCGCTAGCCGTCGTGGTCGGGACGCGGCATGCCGGGCGACGGGTGTGGGCGCGGGTGGCGGGGGCGCTGGCGCTGGGGGTGGTCGTGCTGGGGGTCTGGCCGTACTACGACTTCTTCGCGCTCTTCGGCGCCGGGGACGGGATGGACGAGGTGCACCGGTCGCTGTACCGGGACCTGTGGGCGCGGTACTGGCTGGTGCTGGTGGGGGTGGCCGCGCTGGTGGTGCGGTGGCGGCGGGACCGGCGGGACGTGCTGGTGCTGTTCTTCGCGCTGGGGCTGGTGGTGGTCGTGGCGGGCGGGGTGACCGGGCACTGGTCGTGGGGGCGGGTGCTGCCCGCGGCGGTGATTCCGGCGCAGCTCGCGGTGGCGGTGGAGGTGGGGGAGTCCGGGCGGCGGGCGGTGCGGTGGGTGTGGGCGGGGGTGTTGGGGGTGGCGCTGGTGGTGGGGGTCTGGGGGCAGGTGGGGGTGCTGGGGTACGCGGTCGGGCCAGGGGCGTTGCCGGGGGTGGTGGCGGAGAAGTACCGGGAGCCGTGGGAGGGGTTCGGCTGGATCACGCGGTGGGTGGGGTACGGGGACGTGGTCATGGCGAGGGAGTTTCCGTCCCGGCGGATTCCGGCGACCGGGGCGTACACGGTGGCGCCGGGGTACACCGACTTCTTCCTCGATGACGAGGGGGAGCGGGTGGGGGCGGTGCGGAGGTATTTCTCGGAGGGGGTGGAGGGGGTGTCGGGGAGTGTGCGGAGGGGGATCGAGCGGGAGTACGGCGTGCGGTGGGTTGTTGACAGGGGGGTCGGGGTTCGGGGCGATGAGGGGTTGCGGGTGGTTCGGCGGGGGCCGGATGGGTGGGTGTTGTACGCGGTGGTGCAGTGACGGTGAGTGGGTGTGGGTGCGGGCGTGAGCTGACCGGGTGACCGGTGACCGGCGTGCGGGCTGGGCGGGGGTGGGTGTCGCGGCCCGGCGTGGCGGGGTGCCGCTGCGCCCACCCGTGCCGCCCCAGCGGCACTGCCCGCACCTGAGCGCGGTACGACTGCCCGCCGGCTCGGGGGTCAGTGGAGGATGTTTGCCGCGAGGCGGGCCGCTCGGCGGGTTCGGGGGGTGGAGAGGTGGCGGGCGGCCGGGTGGAGGATGGTCGCCGTGGTGCCCACCGGCTGCCAGTGGACCTGGAGGCGGCCCGGGTTGTGGCCCTCCGGTCCCACCGTGACCCGGTGGGGGGTGGTGCCGGCGTGGTACGGGACGCGGGCGGTGAGGGCCGGGAAGTGCAGCGGGGCCAGGAGGATGCCGGTGTGGACGCGGCCCTCGTGGCGCAGCCGGAGTACGGGGTGGCGCAGCCCCTCGAAGCCGTGCAGGGGGAGGCGGGCCGCCGCGAGGTCGAGGCGGACGCGGCCCTCGAAGACGCCGGGGCGGACCGGGGAGAGGCGGAAGGGGACCGTCAGGCGCCGGTGGCCCGGTGAGAGGTGCAGGGTGGCACGCTGCGGGCCGACCGGGAGGCGCAGCGCGGGGTCGTAGGTGCGGACCGTGAGGTCGATCGACGCACCGGGGCCGCGCGCGAGGTCCGTGATCTCGTGCCGGAGCAGGGCGGTGAAGAACGGGCGGGTGTCCAGCTCCAGGTCCGTCAGGTCCAGCTCGTGGCGGGCCTCGGCCGACCCCGGGACCTCCTCGCCCCAGTAGGTCCGGCCGCTCTCCTCGTCCGGCGTCACCCGGCGCGGGGCGACGGCGTGACCGAGGCCCCGCGCCGCCACGCGTACGTCGGACAGGCGCCGGTCGCGGAGCAGTCGCAGGACCACCCGTTCGGCGCGGGGCAGGCGCGCGTAGGCGCCCTCGGCGAGCGTGTCGAGGTAGGGCGTCACGAGGTCGGCGAAGGACGCGAGCCAGGCGTCGTCCCGGTACGGGAGGTCGCCGGCGTACATGCGGAAGTCGTGCTTGAGGAACTTGAAATCCTTGTCCTCGCGCAGTGACTCGTGGCCGCTCCCGGTCAGGAACGCGTCGATGAGGCGCTGGACGTGGACGCGGTCGCGGACGTTGCTGAGCAGGTGCCGCTGGTTGGAGATGGAGGCCGTCTCGGAGGCGGCGTACGGGGCGACGTACCAGCGGTAGACCGGTTCGGGGACGACGGTGAACGTCCTGGCCAGGCAGTACGCCTGCGCCGAGAAGAGCTGGTCCTCGTAGTGGATGCCCTCGGGGAAGCGCAGGCCGTGCCGGTCGAGGAAGGCGCGGGCGTACATCTTGCTGGTCGACAGGTGTTCGAAGAGCAGCCGCGGATCGGCCTCGATGCCGTCCAGGGTGCGGCGTTCGGCGACCAGGTGCGGCATCCAGGTGGTGCGGCGTCCGCCGTCCACGCGTATCCGGTGTACCGCGCCCATCGCGAAGTCGAGGTCACGTTCGAGGTGGGCGGCGAGCAGGGTCTCGACGGCGCGCTCGGGGAGTTCGTCGTCGCTGTCCAGGAACATCAGGTACGGCGCCCGCGCGATCTCCAGGGCGCGGTTGCGCGGCACGCTGCACCCGCCGCTGTTCTCCGGCAGGCGCAGGTACACGACGCGCGGGTCGCGGGCCGCCAGCGCGCGGGCCACCTCGGGGGTCGCGTCGGTCGAGTGGTCGTCGCTGATGACGACCTCGATGTTCGCGTGGGTCTGGCGCAGCACGGACGCGACCGCGCGCGGGAGGCGCTCGGCGTCGTTGTAGACGATGACCGTGACGGTGACGTCCGGGGCCTCCGCGGACGAGGGCGCGGACGGCAGGCCCGCGGCCGGGGCGGTGGCGGGACTCGTGGCGGCTCTGGTGGCGGCTCTCATGACGCGTTGGCCTCCTCGGGGCTCGGCGCCGGGGTGCGCTCCTCGATCGGCAGGACCGGGGGCAGCGTGCGTTCGTCCTGGCCGAGGAAGACCCGGCGGACGACGCGTTCGGCGGCGCGGCCGTCGTCGTACTCGCAGAACCGGCGCCGGAAGGCGGTCCGTGCCTTGGCCGCGCGCTCGTCGTGCCAGGCGTCGGTGGTGAGGATCTCCGTCAGTTCGGCCTGGCCGCGGGCGACCGGGCCGGGTGCCTCGGCCATCAGGTCGAAGTAGACGCCGCGGGTGGTGCGGTACGTCTCCCAGTCGTCGGCGTGGATGACGATCGGGCGGTCCAGGTTGGCGTAGTCGAACATGATCGACGAGTAGTCCGTGACCAGCGCGTCGGCGGCCAGGCACAGTTCCTCGACGGGTTCGTAGGAGGAGACGTCGATGAGGCGGCCGGTGCGGCGCAGGCCGGCCAGCGGGGCGGACGGGGTGGACGCGCCCTCGTAGAAGTAGTGGGCGCGGACCAGCAGGACCGTTTCCTCGCCGAGGTCGGCCGCCAGTGCCGCGAGGTCGAGGCGCGGGGTCCAGCCCGCCTCGTAGTCGCGGTGGGTGGGCGCGTAGAGGATCGCCCTGCGGCCGGGCGGGATGCCCAGGCGCTCGCGGACCGCGCGGACCTCGGCGGCGCCGGCCGTGTAGTAGACGTCGTTGCGCGGATAGCCGTGGTCGAGGGAGACGTGGCGGGACGGGTAGGCCCGTTGCCACATGCGGGTCGTGTGGCCGTTGGCGGAGACGCTGTAGTCCCACCGGTCGACGCGCTCCAGCAGCGCCGGGAAGTCCAGGCCCCGGGCGGCGGCGGGGTACGGCATCTGGTCCAGGCCCATGCGCTTGAGCGGGGTGCCGTGGTGGGTCTGGAGGTGGACGGTGCCGGGGCGTTTGACCACCGAGTCCGGGAAGTTGACGTTGTTGACGAGGTACTTGGCGCGGGCCAGCACCTCCCAGTAGCGGCGGGTGCCGGGGACGACGTGGTCGGTGCCGGGCGGCAGCAGCGCCGCGTTCGCCGCCGTGACCACCCACACCGGGTGGACGTTCGGGGCGAGTTCGGCCAGCTCGGCGGCTATCGCGGCCGGGTTGCAGGCCACGCCGCGGGCCCAGTAGGCCGAGAAGACGGCGAGGTGCGGGTCGATCGGGCGGGCCAGTGCCCTGCGGTACTGGAGGGAGCGCACCCGGTCGCCGGCCAGGCGCCCGCCGGTGCGCACCGCCGACCGCACCCTGCGGCGCGTGTGGTTGGCGGCCTGGAGGGCGCGGTACTTCGTGTACGCGCCGTCGATCAGCAGCGACCGGCGTACGCCTTCGAGCCCGGACGGGCTCCGGTGGCCGTCGGGGCGCAGGCGCCGGGCGGCCGACGACGCCCGGCGGAAGAACTCCCGCGCCACGTCGTCCGGCATTCCGGCGCGGGCGAAGGTGCGCAGGCAGTCGCGGACCATCAGGTCGTACAGGGTGCCGCGGACGGCCGGGCGGTCGGCGGCGAGGCCGAGCAGCGTCTCGTAGCGGTCGACCAGGGCGTACCGCTGCTCCGGCGTGACCGGTGGGAGGCTCTCGGCGCGCAGCCGGCGGTCCTCGAACGCCGGCTGGGGCAGGCAGGCGACGCGGTCGGCGAGCAGCAGGGCGACGAGGGCGGCGAACGGCTCGTCGTCGGTGGTGAGGAGGCGCTCGTGCGCCCGCCAGAAGCCGGCGCGCACGGCGCGGTTTCCGAGCAGCGGGGTCAGCCCGAGCAGCGCCGCGCGGTCGTCCAGGGCGAGGTCGGCGTGTCCGGCGCGGGCGAGGCGGGGGCCGTCGGGGGAGGGCAGACCGGAGGCCCGCCAGGTGCTGCGGACGTGGTCGAACAGCAGGACGTCCACCGTGTCGGGGAGGTCCGCGGCGTGCTGGGCGACGGTGCGCGGTGCGCCGGGGGGCAGCCCGTCCTTGGCGTGGACGAAGTGCAGCCACCGGCCCTGCGCCCGCGCCGCCCCCGCCGCGCGGGCCGCGGAGTCGCGGGCGCCGTCGGGGAGGGGGAGCACGGTGAACGCGGGGGTGTGGCCCTCGGCCGTCTCCCTGGCCCAGTCCCCGACGGCGGCGACGATCACTTCGACGCCGGTGAGGGGGTGGGCGGCCAGGGAGTCGAGGAGTGCGGGCAGGTGGTCCTGGACGTTGGGGCCGTGGACGACGACGCTGAGGTCGGGGGTCTCGGGCATCGCTGGGGCTCCTTAGCCTCGGTCGCTCCCTGCGCACTCCTTGGGGTCGCGTCTATTCGGACATGGTGGCATCAAACAGGCAAAAGGGTTAATCGAGAGTACGCCTCACGGGGGAAGGGCGCCGTCAGGCGGGGACCTTCGTCTTGGGCGCTGCCTTGGGTGCGGCCTTCGGCTTCGCCGCCTTGTCCGGGCCGCCGGTGAACTTCTCGTACTCCTTCAGGACCTCCTCCGTGGGCCCGTCCATCCGCAGCTCGCCGCGCTCCAGCCACAGCACCCGGTCGCAGGTGTCGCGGATGGACTTGTTGCTGTGGCTGACCAGGAAGACCGTGCCGGCGTGCTTGCGCAGCTCCCGGATGCGCTCCTCGGAACGCTTCTGGAAGGAGCGGTCGCCGGTGGCCAGGGCCTCGTCGACCAGCAGGACGTCGTGGTCCTTGGCCGCGGCGATGGAGAAGCGCAGGCGGGCGGACATCCCGGAGGAGTACGTGCGCATCGGCAGGGTGATGAAGTCGCCCTTGTCGTTGATCCCGGAGAAGTCGACGATGTCCTGGTAGCGCTCCTTGATCTGCGCGCGGGACATGCCCATCGCCAGGCCGCCGAGGTACACGTTGCGCTCGCCGGTGAGGTCGTTCATCAGGGCGGCGTTCACGCCGAGCAGCGAGGGCTGGCCGTCGGTGTAGATGCGGCCGTTCTCCACCGGGAGCAGCCCGGCGACCGCCTTGAGCAGCGTCGACTTGCCGGAGCCGTTGGTGCCGATCAGGCCGATCGCCTCGCCCCGGTACGCCACGAAGGACACCTTCTTCACCGCGTGCACCCGGCGCACGCCCGAGGCCTTCTCGCTCTTCTTGCGGCGCAGGATGCGGTTGAGGGCGGCGGTCGCGGAGCCGCGGCCCGCCCCGGTGCCGTTGACCCGGTAGACGATGTCGACGCCGTCGACGACGACGGTGGGAACGCGCTCGGCAGGGGTGTTGTCAGCCACGACCGTAGGTCTCCTCGGCCTTCCAGAAGTAGATGAAGCCGCCGATCCCGGCGACCAGGGCCCAGCCCAGGGCCATCGCCCACACGTGGTTCGGCAGCATGTCCCCGCCGAAGCTGTCGATCAGGGCGAACCGCATCAGGTCGATGTAGACGACGGCCGGGTTGACCTGGAGCAGCGGGCCGACCCAGGACGGCAGGTCGCTGTCGGGGCCGGTCATGTGGTGGATGCTGAACATGACGCCCGAGGCGTACATCCAGGTGCGCAGCAGGAAGGGCATCAGCTGGGCCATGTCCGGGATCTTGGAGCCCACCCGGGCCATGACCAGCGCCACGCCCGCGTTGAACACGAACTGGAGCACCAGCGCCGGGATCGCCAGCAGCCAGGAGGGGCCGGGCGGGACGCCGAACGCGAGCAGGATCACCACGAGGGCGCCCATCGAGAACATCAGCTGCTGGAGCTGCTGGAGGCAGAAGGAGACCGGCAGCGCGGCCCGCGGGAAGTGCAGGGCGCGGACGAGGCCGAGGTTGCCGGATATGGCCCGGGTGCCCGCCATGATCGAACTCTGGGTGAAGGTCCACACGAACACGCCGGTGACCAGGAACGGGACGAAGTCCTCCACCCCGCGGCTGGTGTTCATCAGCATGCCGAAGATGAAGTAGTACACCGCCGCGTTGAGCAGCGGCGTCATCACCTGCCAGACCTGGCCCAGCTTGGCCTGGCTGTACTGGGCGGTGAGCTTGGCGGTGGAGAAGGCGCCGATGAAGTGCCGGCGGGCCCACAGCTGGCGGACGTACTCGGGCAGGGAGGGACGGGCGCCGCTGACCGTCAGACCGTGCCGGGCGGCGAGGGCCCCGAGGTCGTGGTCGGCGGGGGCGGGCGGGGCCGCTGTCGGGGGCGGTGTGTCGAGGACCTGGCTCACTCCGCGCTGCTTTCGCTCGGGGGGTGGAAGCGATTCCCGTCGTTCACCCGGGTGTCGGGAGGCGTTCATTCACGTCGGGACGGGACCGTATCGTCGTAACGGGAGCGTACGGCGTGCTGACGTCGGAACGCAACCGTTTCGTCGCTACGCCCTATGCTGTCCCGCATGACGACCGACGCCGCCGACGAGCCCCAGCCGCGCCCGCGCCGCCGCCGGGCCCCCGCCGGGGCGGCCGTGCTCCGCGAGGACGTGACGGAGGCGATCCGGGCGGCGGTCTTCGAGGAGCTCGCGGCGGTCGGCTACGCGCGGATGTCCATCGAGGGGATCGCGCGCCGCGCGGGGGTGGGCAAGACCGCCGTCTACCGGCGCTGGCGCTCCAAGCTGCACCTGGTGCTCGACGTCGTCTCGGCGCTGGCCGTGCAGGGCCTGCCCGCGCCCGACACGGGTTCGCTGGAGGGTGACCTGCGGCTCCTGTACGAGGTGACGTCCCGTGCCCTGCGCCACCCGGTGGCCTCGCAGATCATCCCCGACCTCCAGGCGGAGGCGGCCCGCAATCCCGAGATCGCCGAGGTGCTGCGGAAGACCCTGCGGGAGGGTCAGGACGGCGTCGCCAGCAAGATCCTCGCGGCGGCGACGGAACGCGGTGAGCTGGCCGCCGGTCTCGACACCGACCTGGCCCTCGACCTGATCTCGGGCCCGCTGTACTGGCGCTCGGTGGTCATCCGCAGCCCGAAGCTGCCGAAGGGCCACCTGGCCGCGCTGGCCCGGGCCACGGCGGCGGGGCTGCGGGCGCTCTGAGGCGGGGTCGCGGCATCACCGCACTGTCAGTGGTGCTTGCGAGGATGCGGGTATGGAACCTATGGCGGTCGTGCAGGAGTTCTGGGCGCGCATGCAGGCCCGTGACTGGGTGGGTCTCGGCGCCCTGCTGGCCGACGACCTGGTAGTGGAGTGGCCGGTCAGCGCCGAGCGCATCGTGGGCCGCGCGGACTTCGTGGCCGTCAACGCGGAGTACCCGGAGGGCTGGTCCATCCACGTCATGCGCGTCGTGGCGGACGGGGGCGGCGAGACCGTCGTCTCCGAGGTGGAGGTCCCGCACGACACGATGGGCGTCCACCGGGTCGTGTCGCTCTGGACGGTCCGCGACGGCCGGATCACCGGCGGCCGGGAGTACTGGACGGAGCTGGGCTCGGACCCGTCCCCCCAGTGGCGGGCGGAATTCGTCCAGCCCCTGTGACCCGCCGCATTCACCAGGCGGCGGCCCGGAGCACCTCGGCCGCGACGTCCGGCACCGTCCGGCCGTCCGTAGCCACCCTGACCGTCCCGGCGGGAGCCTCGTCGGACAGCCGCCGGGCCATACGCAGGCTCCGCTCGATGTGGACGCCGAGCTGCGAACCGGTCTCCCGCAGGGCGAGCCGCCGCCGCACGGTGGCTTCGCCGGCGGTCAGCAGCACGTGGGTCACCCGCACCTCGCCCCCGCCCATGGCCCGCCCGATCATCGGCGCCTCGAGGATGCTCACGGTGTTGGTGTAGATCAGCCGGCGCTGTCCGAGCGCCGCGTAGTTCGCCCACACCGCCGCGATGTTCCGCTCCGTGACCGCCGTGCGGTGCGGGTCCCCTTCGGGGGCGGGATGGATCTGGTCCATGCCGTCCCCCTCGATCAGACAGTGCGCGGTCGCGGCCTCTCGCAGCAGCGCGGACATCTCCCACCCGACGGTGCTCTTGCCGACGCCGGAGCCACCGCCGATGAGCAGCAGGTCGTACGCGGTCATGACTGGCCCCCCGTGCGTCTCCTAGTCCCGCGCCGCCTCCGGATGCAGCCGTACCCAGCCCGACCACGCCGACGTGATCATTTCCTCGACGTCGTACTTGGCCTTCCAGTCCAGTTCGACGGCGGCGCGGTCGGCCGAGGCGACGACGCGGGCCGGGTCGCCGGGGCGGCGGGGGGTGACCGTCGGAGGGTGGTCGTAGCCGGTGAGGGCGTTGATGTGGTCGATCATCTCGCGGACGGAGACGCCCTCGCCCCGGCCGATGTTGAGGGTGAGGGTGCGGCCCGGCGAGGACTGGAGGGCGCGGGCCGCGGCGACGTGGGCCTCGGCCAGGTCGACGACGTGGATGTAGTCGCGGACGCAGGTGCCGTCCGGCGTCGCGTAGTCGTCGCCGAAGACGCGCGGGGCGGCGCCCTCGGTCAGCTTCTCGAAGACCATCGGGACGAGGTTGTAGACACCGGTGTCGGCCAGCTCGGGGCTCGCCGCGCCCGCGACGTTGAAGTAGCGGAGGGAGGCGGTGGCCAGGCCCGTCGCCTTGCCGGTGGCGCGGACCAGCCACTCGCCGGCCAGCTTGGTCTCGCCGTACGGCGACATGGGCGCGCACGGCGTCTCCTCCGTCACCAGGTCGACGTCCGGCATGCCGTACACGGCGGCGGAGGAGGAGAAGACGAAGGACGGGACCTCGGCCGCCGTGACCGCGTCCAGCAGGACGCGCAGGCCCTCGACGTTCTCCCGGTAGTAGTGCAGCGGCAGGTCCACCGACTCGCCGACCTGCTTCTTCGCGGCCAGGTGCACGACGCCGGTGACGGAGTGGTCGGCGAGGGCGCGGGCGATCCGTTCGCCGTCCAGGACCGAGCCCACCACCAGCGGGACGCCGTCGGGCACGCGGTCGGCGATGCCGGTGGACAGGTCGTCGTACACCACCGCCTTCTCGCCCGCCTCGGTCATCGCCCGTACGACGTGCGCCCCGATGTATCCGGCGCCGCCGGTGATCAGCCAGGTCATGTGCGGCCGTCCCCTTCGTGAGTGGTCCTGGGTGGACAGTGGTCCTGTGTGGACATGATCCGTCATCGGGGACCCGCGGGCGCCCGCACCCCTCAGGACGGCGCCGGGGCCGGATCGGTGCCGTACGCGTCCAGGGCGGAGGTGAGCCGGTCGAGACGGTCGCGCAGGTCCTGGACCTCGGTCACGTCCAGCCCCGTCGCCGCGGCGATCCGGCGCGGCACCTCGGCGGCCCGCTCGCGCAGCGCGACGCCCTCCCCGGTCAGCCGCACCTCCACCGACCGCTCGTCGCGCGCGCTGCGCTCCCGCCGGACCAGACCGGCCGCCTCCAGCCGCTTGAGCAGCGGCGAGAGCGTGCCGGAGTCGAGGCGGAGGTGCTCGCCGAGCCTCTTCACGGGGAGTTCGCCGTGCTCCCACAGCACCAGCAGCACCAGGTACTGCGGGTAGGTGAGGCCCAGGTCCTTGAGGACCACGCGGTAGACGCCACCGAAGGCGCGGGACGCGGCGTTCAGGGAGAAGCAGATCTGCTGGTCCAGGCGGAGCCAGTCGGTCGCGGGCGTGGTCATGCCCCCCAGAGTAGCCGACCGGACGTCATTAAGTTGCGCGCAATTTAGTTGCGCGCATTCAAGTTGCGTGCTCTACTTGTCGGCGTCAGAGGTCGCCACGTGCGACGCACCCCACTGAGAGGGACGGGTTTCCCATGGACGCGCTCTACACCGCCGCCGCCACCGCCACCCACGGCCGCGAGGGCCGCGCCGTCAGCTCCGACGGCAAGCTCGACCTCGCGCTCGGCGCCCCCGTCGAGATGGGCGGCGACGGCAAGGGCACCAACCCCGAGCAGCTGTTCGCCGCCGGGTACGCCGCCTGCTTCGGCAGTGCCCTGGGCGTCGTCGGCCGACGGGCGAAGGTCGACGTCAGCGAGGCCGCCGTGACCGCCGAGGTCGGTATCGGCAAGCAGGGTGAGGGCTTCGCGCTCGCCGTCACGCTGCGGGTCGAGCTGCCCGAGGGCCTCGACCAGGAGACCGGCCGCAAGCTCGTCGAGCAGGCCCACCAGGTGTGCCCCTACTCCAACGCCACCCGGGGCAACATCCCGGTCGAGCTGGTCATCGAGTAGTCCGGCCGGCGGGGGCCGCTCACCCGACCCGCGCCAGGACCTCGCCGGTGCGCCCGCTCCACGCCACCACGACCGCCTCCTCGGGCACCGGATGCCAGCGGGTCAGCAGCAGCCAGCGGACGTCGTAGCGGCGGACGACGGCGGCGCGCTCGGCGCGGCTCGAACCGGGCGCGAGGTACGCCCGGATGTCGGCCACCCGCCGCCCGCGCTCCCGTTCGTCCAGCGAGGGGTCCGGCCAGGCGGGGGCCGCGAGATTGGGCCCGTATCCGGCGATGGCGTGCCCGGCGTAGTAGCCGTCGGTGATCACGACCTCGCCGGGGCCGATGTGCCGGGCCGCCCACGCGTACTCCGGCCAGTCCGGCGGCTGCTCGAAGCCGACCGGGTCCAGCGCCCGCGGCACCACCGCCCCCGCGTGGACCGTGAGGAACCCCAGCGCGGCACCCGCGGCCGCCATCCCGCCCAGCGCCCTGCGCCACCGCCCCCACGGCCGGGGTGCCGCCAGCTCCACCGCCAGCGCGAACTGCGCCGGCACCAGCGAGAGCCCGAGGATCCGGCCGTAGGTGTAGTGCCCGCTGCACCAGCCGTACGCCACCACCGCGCAGTCCAGCGCGCACATCAGCACCAGCGGGTCCCGGGCCGACCGGCGTCCGCGCGCCCACAGCGCCGGAAGCCCGAGCAGCCCCAGCCAGAACTCGCCGGGCAGGTCCAGGTACAGCACCCGGTGCAGCGCGTCCACGCTGTCGTCGCCGGCCAGCGCGAACACGTCGAAGTACGGCCACAGTGCCGCCGACGCCACCGCCACCGCGCCCGTCAGCGCCCAGCGCCCCACGACCGGGCCGCGCCATCCGCGCTGCCACCCGGCCACCAGCGCCACCGCGCCCAGCGCCGCCGCCACCGAGGTGATGGGGTGGATCAGGAGGACCAGCCCGTACAGGGCGCCGAGCCCCGCGTACCCGGGCAGTCCGCGCAGGCCGCTCGGCCCCACGTACCGCACCCGGCGCTCGTCCCTCGCCCGCGCCCCGGTCAGCGCCCAGGCCCAGAAGGTGAGCCCGATCGCGCACGTCGACGGGTAGCCGAGGTTGCCCGTCATCGACATCAGCCCGAGGTAGCCGCTCCACCAGGCCCGCTCGGTGCCCCACAGCAGCGTCATCGCGCCCAGCGCCAGGACCGGCGCCCACGGCCGCGGGCTCAGCACCCGTACGAACCGGTTCAGGCCGGTCAGCAGCACCAGCAGGTTCAGCGGCCCGGCGAGCCGCACCACCTCCCAGCCGCCCAGCCCGGTCAGCCGCGCGAACACGCCCTGGGCGAGGGCGTACGGCGAGTAGTACGCGCTGCCCGCGCCGGGCAGGTCGGCCATCGGGTGCCGGGGGGCCAGGAGGTCGGCCTTCAGGCGCTCCACGACCGCCGCGTGCTGGCCCGCGTCGCAGCAGAGCGGCACCGCCCAGTACGCCAGCGACATCACCAGGAGGAACAGGAAACCGGCGACCTGGTACGGGGTGGGGCGCCATCCGCGGCCACCGCGCAGCGCCGTAGCGCCGCGTACCGGCCGCCGGACGAGGACGTCGGCGCTCACGAAGGGATCAGAGGGTGGGACATTCGGGACATTGGGCGTATGTTCCCGGCGGGGTCGCCGCCCTGAACCCAAGTCACCTCAACGGGTGACGCTCAGCCGACCGCCCGGACCGGGTCGGCCGCCCCCTGCGCGGGCAGCGGCACCCTGCCACCCCGCACCACGGGCTCCAGCAGCAGTGGGATGCCCACCACGGGCAGCAGCCAGGCCAGCACGATCAGCCGCTCGCCCCAGATGTTGATGTCCGGATGCCCGGCCTGGGTGAGGATCCCGGTGCACGCTGCCGCGACCAGGAACCCGCCGACCGCGCCCCCGCGCCGCAGCGCGCCCCACGCCCCGGCGGCCAGCGCCGCGACGAACAGCGGCTGCCACGCCTGCCGTCGCAGCCACTCCACCCAGAAGTTGCCCTGCAGCTGCCAGAACTCCGGCCACGGACGCTCCCGGTCGGGCCGCGCGAAGTGGTCGGTGAGCAGATCCTGGACGCTGTCCGACACCGACGGATAGTGCAGCAGCCGCGCCAGCACCAGCGTGCCGACGGCCCCGGCCAGCCCCACCGCCGCGAGCGCGAGCACGTCCCGGGGCGACCGGCCGCCCCGTCGGCGGCGCAACGCGATCAGCGCGCCCGCCGCCGCCAGGCACAGCCCGAGGAACAGCGACTGGGAGTGCTTGACCGTGAACAGCGCCGCCAGCGACCCGGCCACCAGGGCGAGCCCCGCCCGCGTCCGTCCCGCCCGCAGCATCAGCGCACAGCCCCAGACCGCCGCCAGGGTCAGCGCCATCAGCAGCCCCTCGGTCATCGGGCGCATCGCGGTCGTCCCGCACGGCAGCGCGTAGTACAGCGCCTGCCCGCCCAGCGCGAGCGGCACCGGCACCGACAGCGCGCGCAGGATCAGGAAGGCCAGTACCCCGCCCGCGCACGCGATGACGACGCCCGCCGCCCACAGGCCCCAGGTCACCCCGAGGACCGCCACGAACGGCACCAGGAACAGCGGGTAGCCGGGCCGCACCTCGAAGATCCGCATGAAGCGGTCCGGCATGTACGGCAGGGTGTGCCCGCCGGTCCGGCCCGCCGCCAGCTGCGGCTCCACCACCCCCCACTCCTGCTCGCGGCACTCGGCCGCCACCTGGTCGGCGGGGTCGGGCCGGTGGAGTCGGACCACGTGCACGCTCTGGTCCCGGCGGGCCCGCTCGGCCCGGCTCGCGCACACGTAGTCGATCGTGGCCGTCGCCACCCCGCGCTTGCCCTCACCGCTGAGACTCAGCGCGTACGCCAGGTAGTTCTTGGTGTCGGGGGTGTCCCGGCCGGTGATGTTCGCCAGTTGCAGCGCGGCGAACACGGCGGCCAGGACCAGCACCCACAGCCGCGGTCTCACGAGGAGGCGAGCAGGTCGTGTCCGGCGGCGACCGAACGGGCGCCGGGGACGCCGGACGGCTCCGGGCCGGGCATCGGCTCGCCCAGCAGCAGCGTCCGCACCACCCGCTCGGCGGCCCGGCCGTCCTCGTACTCGCAGTACCGGGCCCGGAACGCCGACCGCAGCCGCGCCGCCTCCTCGTCCCGCCACGCCCCGGACGCCAGCAGCCAGGCCAGCTCCCGGTACGAGCGCGACACGTGCCCGGGTGCCTCCTCGGTGATGTCGAAGTAGGCGCCGCGGCTCGCCTCGTACGCGCGCCAGTCGTCGGCGTGGATCACGATCGGCCGGTCCAGCAGGGCGTAGTCGAACAGCAGGGCGGAGTAGTCGGTGATCAGCAGGTCGGAGGCGAGCATCAGCTCCTCCACGTGCGGTTCGTCCGTCGCGTCGACCAGGACGCCCCGCCGGTGCAGCTCCGACAGGCCCATGCCGCGGGCCGGTCCGGTGGCCAGCGACGGGTGCAGCCGGACCACCAGGGTGTGGCCCTCGCCGAGGTCCGCGGCGAGCCGGGCCGGGTCGAGGCGGTCGACGAGCCCGCCCCGGCGGTACTCGCGCCGGGTCGGCGCGTAGAGCACCACGGTGTGGCCGTCCGGGACGCCCAGCCGCTCACGCACCCGGCGGCCGTCGTCCGGACCCGCGTTCACCAGCACGTCGTTGCGCGGGCTGCCGCTGGGCACGGACGTGAAGTGGCACGGGTACGCCCGCTCCCACACCCGCTCCGCGTACCGGCCGGCGACCAGGCTGTAGTCCCAGCGGTCGGCCCGGCGCAGCATCTGCGGCACGTCCAGGCCGTGCCGGGCGCCCGGCCGGCCCAGCAGGTCGACGCCCATGTACTTCAGCGGGGTGCCCTGGTGGGTGTGGATGTGGACGCTGCCCGGGCGCTTGGTCACGGCACCGGGCCAGTTGACGTTGTTGACGAAGAACGTCGCCCGCTCGGTCACCCGCCGGTAGCCGGCGCTGCCCAGGACCACGTGCTCGGTGTCCGGCGGCAGCAGCGCCGCCGTCTCCTCGTCGCGCACCACCCACACCCCGCGCACGTGCGGGGCGAGTTCGCGCGCCTCGCGGTGGATCGCCGCGGGGTCGCCCAGCACGCCCCGGTGCGAGAACGCCGAGTACACCGCCAGGTCAGGGTCCAGCGGGCGTCGCGTGCGCACCGCGCTGCCGGCCCCGCGCAGCCGTCCGGCGACCGCGCCCCCCGCCTGCCGAGCCCGGCGCTCCAGCTCCCGGGCCGCCTGCCCGGACCGCCGCCGCAGCCGGTAGGCCGGGTAGCCGAGCGCGCCGCCCGCCAGCACCCGCAGCTCGGCCGGGACCTCGGCGCCCTCGGGCCGGTACGCGCGGAACATCTCGGCGGTGCGCCGGAAGAACTCGGCCTTGTCGGAGGGCGGCAGCCGGTCCGGCTTGGACAGGATGTCCAGGCAGTGCTCGCCCATCTTGGCGTGCAGGAACGGCCGCCAGCGGGCCAGTTCCGGTCGGGCGTCCAGGAAGGCGAAGACCCGCTCGTACTGCGCGTGCACGTCGAAGTGCTTGCGGCTGGTGGTGGACAGGATGTTGCCCTGCCGCCGCTGCCGGTAGTTCAGGCAGATGCGGTCCAGCGTGGCGATCCGCTCCGCGCTGAACATCACCGGGAACGTCCAGGGCGTGTCCTCGTAGTAGCCGGGCGGGAAGGTGAAGCCCTCGCGCTCGACGAAGTCGCGCCGGTAGACCTTGTTCCACACCACCATCAGCAGGTCGAGGATCTCGGGGTGACCGGCGGCCGTGAACGTGTCCTCCCCGGCCTCGGCCAGCACCCGGGCCAGGGCGTTGCGCCGGGTGCCGCCCCACCAGTAGGTGCGCGCGTAGTCGAAGACCAGAACCTCGGGGTCGGCCGTCTCCGCGAGCCGGTCGGCCATGGCGCGCAGCGCGCCCGGGGTGAGGGTGTCGTCGCTGTCGAGGAAGAAGAGGTAGTCGCCGGTGGCGAGCGGCAGCCCGGCGTTGCGGGCCCGGCCGAGGCCGACGTTCTCCTCCAGGTGCAGCACGCGCAGCCGGTCGTCGCGGGCGGCGTACTCGTCCAGGATCGCGCCCGAGCCGTCGGGCGAGCAGTCGTCGACGGCGATGACCTCGATGTCCCGGAAGGACTGGTCCAGGACCGAGTCGAGGCACTCGCGCAGGAAGCCCTGCACCTTGAAACAGGGAAGGATGACGCTGAAGCGGGGCACGGCGGGGTCAGCTCCTTACGAGGGTGGCGGCGGGGGCCGGGACGCGCTCCGCGAGCGGGATCACGGGCGGCAGCGCCTCGGGCGGCTCGCCGAGCAGCACCCGGCGCACGACCCGCTCGGCGGCCCGGCCGTCGTCGAACTCGCAGAACCGCTCCCGGAAGGCCGCCCGCAGCGCCGCCGACTCCGGGCCCGCGTACGAGCCGTCGCCGAAGACGCGGGCCAACTCCTCCGGCGTCCGCGCCACCGGTCCGGGCGGCGCCGCCATCAGGTCGAAGTAGACGCCCCGGGTCTCCCGGTAGACGTCCCAGTCGTCGGCGTACACGACGATCGGCCGGTCCAGGTTGGCGTAGTCGAACATGATCGACGAGTAGTCGGTGACCAGCGCGTCCGCGGCCAGGCACACGTCCTCCGAGGAGCGGTGCGCGGTGACGTCGATGATCCGGCCGCTGCCCGCGCGGCCGCCCCGGTCGTAGAAGTAGTGGGCGCGCAGCAGCACCACCACGCCCTCGCCGGCCGCCTCGCAGAACGCCTCCAGGTCCAGGGCGCCCGCGCCGAAGCCGCTCTCGTAGTCCCGGTGCGTGGGCGCGTAGAGGACCGCCGTCGCCCCTTCCGGGACGCCCAGCTCGCGGCGGACGCGGGCCACGTCCTCGGCGGTCGCCGTGCAGTAGACGTCGTTGCGCGGATAGCCGTACTCCAGGTGCTCGTACGAGCCCGGGAAGGCGCGCTCCCACACCTGGGTGGAGTGCCGGTTGGCGGAGACGTTGTAGTCCCAGCGGTCCACGCGGCCCAGCAGCCTGGTGAAGCTGCCGCTGGCCGCGGCCACCACCGGGTACGTCGACTGGTCCACGCCCATCGTCTTCAGCGGGGTCCCGTGCTGCGTCTGCACGTGCACGCTGCCGGGGCGCTTGACCACGCCCTCCGCGAAGTTGGCGTTGTTCACCAGGTACTTGGCGCGGGCCAGCACCTCCCAGTACCGCCGGCCGCCGATGACCGCGTGGTCGACGCCCTCCGGCACGGTGTGCGCCTGGTCCGCCTCGACCAGGAACACCGACCTGAGGTGCGGGGCGAGTTCGCGGGCCTTGGCGTGGATCGCGGCCGGGCTGCACGCGTAGCCGCGGCCCCAGTAGGCGCAGTACACGACGAGGTTCGGATCCAGCGGGCGGCGCAGGTGGCGGCGGTACAGCAGCCGGGTGCGCAGCCCCCGCGGCCACGGCAGGCGGCGCAGCGCCCCGGTGAGTGCCCGGTTGGTGGCGCGCAGGGCGCGGAAGCCGGCGTACGACCCCGCCGCGAGCAGCCGGTGCTGGACGCCGAGCCGGCCGCCCGGCGGGCGGAAGCCGGCGGGGCGGTGGCGGCGGTAGAGGCGGCTCGCGCGCCGGAAGAAGACCCGGCGCTGCCGGCTCGTCAGCCGCCGCGGATGTGTCGCCGTCTTCAGGATCGCGGCGAACAGGTGCTCGAAGAGCGGCCCGCGGCGCGCGTCCGGCAGTCCCCGCTCGGCGGCGTGCGCGAGCGCCAGTTCGGCCTGGTCGAGGAGGTCACCGTGGTGCACGCCGGGCAGGTTCAGCCGGTTGCCCTGGCGCCGCACCAGATGCCGGACGACCACCGAGCGCAGCACCGCCACGCGCTCGGCGCGCGCCGCGACCAGGGCGCCGAAACCGATGTCCGTGAAGTGCCCGTCGGGGAAGGCGAGCCGGCGCTCGGTGAGGAAGGTGCGGCGGTGGACGGCGCTCCACGCGGGCAGCCGCACGCCGGTCAGATCGGGGGCGCGGTCGGGGGTGAAGGCGCCGTCGGGGGTCCTCGCCAGCAGCGGGGCGGCCGGGTTGGTGGCCTCGCCCTCCCACCAGGGCACCCGCTCGTACTCGAAGTACAGCACGTCGACGCCCCCGGTGTCCGCCAGCCGCGCCTCCAGCGCCGCCAGCGCGCCCGGCACGAGGACGTCGTCGCCGTCGAGGAACAGCAGGTACGCGCCGGTCGCCGCCCGCATCCCGGCGTTGCGCGCCCCGGCCAGCCCGGCCGACGGCGGGGCGTGCACGGGCGTGACCCGCGAGTCCCGTCCGGAGTGCTCCTCGGCGACGTCCGCCGCGGCGGTGTCCGGGGCGTCGCAGACCGGGATCAGCTCGAAGTCGCCGAAGGACTGGTCGAGCACCGAGTCCAGTGCCTGGGAGAGCCGCCCCGCGACCCCATGGGACGGGACGATGATGCTGAAGCGGGGCATGCTGCTCTTTCTCTCGATGTGCTGGTCCGGGCGGGAGCCCTGCGCCGGCCGCGACACCCGGGGCTCCCGAGGGACAAACGGCGCTCAGAGGCTGTCGGTGACGGTGCGCGGCCCGGCCGGTTGCGGGACCGTGGCCAGCGGGGTGCGGGCGACCGCCGCCGCGGGCGGACGGCGGGCGCCGGGTGGCACCACCGGAGGCAGCCGGGTCTGGCCGAGCACCACCCGGCGCACCACGCGCTCGGCGGCGTGGCCGTCGTCGAACGGGCAGAACCGCTCGCGGAACTCGGCCCGCAGCCGGGTGGACCGGGCGCCGTACCAGTCGCCGCCGGCGAAGACGGCGATCAGCTCGTCCTCGTCCCGCGCGATCGGCCCCGGCGGGACGGAGCGCAGGTCGACGTAGGTGCCGCGGGCCGCCTCGAACGCCTCCGGCTCGTCGGCGTGGAGCACGATCGGCCGGTCCAGGCCCGCGTAGTCGAACATCAGGGACGCGTAGTCGGTGACGAGGGCGTCCGAGGCCAGGCAGAGCGACTCCACGCATGGGTGACCGCTCACGTCCAGGACCCGGCCGACGGACGCGGCCGGCCGGACGTCGTGGCCCGGGTGGGCGCGGGCCAGCACCATGAAGCGGGGGCCGAGGCGGCGTACGACGCGCTCCAGGTCCAGGGCGGAGCGCTGGGTGCGCCGGTAGTCGCGGTGCGCGGGCGCGTACAGGATCGCCACCGTGCCCTCGGGGATGCCGAGGGTCTCGCGGAGCCGGGCCACGTCCGCGGCGGTCGCCCGCTGGAGGGCGTCGGTGCGGGGCTGGCCGTACTCCAGGGTGGTGTAGCCGCCGGGGTGGACGCGTTCCCAGGTGAGGGTGGAGTGGCGGTTGGCGGAGACCACGTAGTCCCAGGAGTCGACCTCGCGCAGCAACCGGGCGAAGTCGGTGCCGCCCCCGGCGGCCGGCCGCTCCTGGAGGTCCAGGCCCGCGTGCGCGAGCGGCGTCCCGGCCTGCGTCTGGACCAGTACCTGGCCCCGGCGCTTGACCAGGCCGCTGTCGAAGGCGGAGTTGTGCACCAGGTACCGGGAGCGGGCCAGGGCCGTCCAGTAGGCGGCCGTGCCGGGAGTGAGGCGCCGGGTCGCGGGCGGGACCGTGTGGTGGTGCGCGGGGGCGGCGGCCCACGCCGTGCGCACATGCGGCGCGCAGCGGCGGAACGCGTCCTCCAGCGCCCCGGGGTTGCAGCCGTACCCCCCGCCGCCGTCGACGGCGAAGAGGGCGCGGTCGGTCCTCAGCGGGAGGAGGCGCTGGCCCCGGTAGTGCAGGCGCAGGGTGCCGGTCCGGGCGGCCCGCAGCCAGCCGGCGGCGGCCCTCGCCGTCCGTCGGCGCAGTGCGGACGCCAGCCGCAGGGTCTCCCAGGTACGGCGCAGGCCCAGCCGGAGCAGGGCGTGGCGCACCCGGACCGGCGCCGGGGCGGGGGCACCGGCGACCCGGTAGCGGCGGCAGTGGACCCGCGCCCGGCGCAGGAACTCGGCGCGCTGGGAACGCGGGAGGCGGTCGGGGCGGGTGAACACGGTCGCCAGGTGGTCGCACATGCGGCGGTACAGCACCGGCCGCCAGCGGTCGTGCTCCGGATGCGACTCGAGGAACGCGAAGACCCGGTCGTACTGCGTGAAGACGTCCAGGTGGCGTTCGCTCGGCGTGCCCAGGATGCTGCCCCGGCGGCGCTGCCGGTAGTGGACGCAGACCCGGTCCAGGGTGGCGACGGACTCCGCGGTCAGGAGGACCGGGTACGTCCACGGGGTGTCCTCGTAGTAGCCGGGCGGGAAGGTGAGGCCCTCGCGCTCGGCGAACTCCCGCCGCACCGTCTTGTTCCAGGCCACCATCAGCAGCCGCAGCAGCCCCGGCCGGTCGGCCAGCCGGAACGGCGCCGGTCCCTGCTCGGTGAGGTGCGCGGCCGCCTGGCTGCGGACGGTCTCGCCGGTCCAGTACGTCCGGGCGTAGTCGTAGACCAGTACGTCCGGGTCGCCGGTCTCCTTCACGCGGTCGGCGAGGGCCCGGAGCGCGCCCGGGGCGAGGGTGTCGTCGCCGTCGAGGAAGACCAGGTAGTCGCCGCCCGCCCGCTCGATGCCGACGTTGCGGGCGGGGCCGAGGCCCTGGTTCTGAGGCAGGTGCACGGCGCGTACGCGCGCGTCGCGGTCCGCGAACTCGTCGGCGATCGCACCGCACGCGTCCGGCGACCGGTCGTCGACGACGATCACCTCGAAGTCCTGGTACGACTGGCACAGCACCGACTCCAGGCACGCGTGCAGATAGGCCTGGACCTGGTACGCGGGCACGATGACACTGAACCTGGGCACGGGAACATCCATGGGTCGGCGGGGTCGGCGCGGGCGTTCGCGCCGGGAACGGCCAATGGAGTGATTCGGTTACGGCCGCTGCGGCATTCGGGGGATCCTCGCCGCGCACGGTGCCCGTACGGATGAGGGGGCGGACCGGTGTCCGGTCCGCCCACTCAAGGGTGGTGTCGCGGCGGCTACTTGACGGCGCCCGCCATCACGCCGGAGACGAACTGCCGCTGGAACGCGAAGAACACGGCCAGCGGGATCACCATGGAGATGAACGCGCCCGGCGCCAGCACGTCGATGTTGTTGCCGAACTGCCGTACCTGCGTCTGCAGCGCGACCGTGATCGGCTGGCTCCCGGAGTCCGAGAAGATCAGCGCGACCAGCATGTCGTTCCACACCCACAGGAACTGGAAGATGCCGAGGCTCGCGATCGCGGGCCCGCCGAGCGGCATCACGACCCGCACGAAGAGCCGCAGTTCACCGGCGCCGTCCAGCCGGGCCGCCTCCAGCAGCTCCCGGGGGATCTCCGCGAAGAAGTTCCGCAGCAGGAACACCGCGAAGGGCAGGCCGAAGCCGACGTGGAAGAGGACCACGCCGACGATCGACCCGAACAGTCCGATCTTGCCGAAGAGTTCGGCGATCGGGATCAGGGCCACCTGCACGGGGACGACCAGCAGCCCGACCACGGCCAGGAACCACCAGTCGCGGCCCGGGAACTCCATCCACGCGAAGGCGTACCCGGCCAGCGATCCGATGACCACCACCAGGACCGTCGCGGGGACGGTGATCAGCACGGTGTTGAGGAGGGACGAGGTGATGTCGCCGTTCGCCAGCAGGTCCTCGTAGCTCTGGAAGGTGAGCTGGGACGGCTTGGTGAAGACCTCCCACCAGCCGCTCGCCGCCATGTCCCGCGGGGTGCGCAGCGAGGAGAGCAGCAGGCCGATCGTGGGCACCAGCCAGAAGAGGCCGACGACGATCAGGAAGACCCGGACCAGGCCGCCGCTGACGCCCTCGGCCAGCCGCGCCCCCAGGGAACGCTTCGCCGTCATCGCCGCACCTCCCGCCGCAGTCGCCGTACGTTGAACCACATCACCGGGATCACCAGGAGCAGCAGGAACACCGCGATGGCGCTCGCGATGCCCGGCTGGTCGGAGGCGAAGCCCTTGCGGTACAGCTCCAGCGCGAGCACGTTCGCGTCGTCCTGCGAGGAGCCCGGGGCGATGATGAAGACCAGGTCGAACACCTTCAGCACGTTGATCATCAGGGTGACGGCCACGACCGCGAGGACCGGCGCCAGCAGCGGCACCGTGACCCGTCTGAAGACCTGCCACTCGTTGGCGCCGTCGACCCGGGCGGCCTCCAGCAGTTCCCGGGGCATCCCGGCGAGACCCGCCGCGATCAGCACCATCGCGAAGCCCGCCCACATCCACACGTACGACCCGATGATGGCCGGGGTGACGAGGGAGGGGCCGAGCCAGTTCAGGCCGTTGTAGGGCTCCTTGAAGTTGTCGGCGGGGAGTCTGAGCAGCGCCCCGTCGGCCGCGGCGGGCAGCGTGAACGTGCCGTCGCCCGACGCCTTCGCCGACGCGACGACCTTGCCGTCCTTCACCGCCTCGATCGTCATCCCGGCATAGCCCAGTTCGGCCGCGTCGACGCCGTTGAGCTTCCCGACGCCCTTGCCGCGGGTGAAGTCCTGCCAGGTGGTGCCGGTGATCTTCCCGTCCTCGGCTTCGGCGGGTACGGCCTTCTCCGCGCCGTCCGGCATCAGGTCGGGGGCGACGCCGACGAGGGGGAGGACGACCGCGGTGCCGGCCTCGACCGGCTGCTTGGTGACGAAGGCGCCGCCGCCGGCCGGTTCCAGCGGCGAGTCACGGCCCGGGTGCGCCTTCGGGAACGCGGACGACTCGGCGAACGTGTCGTGCACGCCCACCCACACCGCGTTGGCGACGCCCTTGTCCGGGTCCTGGTCGTACACCAGGCGGAAGATGATCCCGGCCGCCAGCATCGAGATCGCCATCGGCATGAAGACGACCAGCTTGAACGCGGTGCCCCAGCGGATCCGTTCGGTCAGCACCGCGAAGATCAGGCCGAGCGCGGTGGCGACCGTCGGCGCGAACACCACCCAGATGACGTTGTTCTTCAGGGCGGTGCGGATGCCGTCGTCGGTGAACAGCGCCTGGTAGTTGTCGAATCCGGCGAAGGAGTCGCCGGACTGGTCGTAGAAGCTGCGGACCAGCGAGTACCCGATCGGGTAGACCACGAGCGCGCCGAGCAGCACCAGGGCGGGGAGCAGGAACAGGGCCGCCACGGTCCTGCGGGTGCCGGTCACGCTCCTGCGCGACTTGGGGGCGGCGGGGCCCGGTGAGGTCCCCGCCGCCGTGGCCGACGTCATCCGTCAGCTCCCGTAGGCGGCGGCCGCGTCCGCCTCCAGCCGCTGCTGTGCGCCCTCGACGTCCTTCGGGTTCTTCAGGAAGTCCTGGAGGGCCTTCCACTCGCCCTTGCCGGGCGTGCCGCCGAAGGCCTGCGGAGCCTGGTCCGACATGTCGAAGCGGAAGTCGTCGCCGGCCGCGACCAGCGCCTCGGCGATCTTCTTCTGCACGTCGTTCGGGTACGCCGACGCCTCGACGTTCTTGTTCGGCGAGAGGTAGCCGCCGAGCTTCGCCTGGATCGTCGCCGCGTCCGGCGAGGCCAGCCAGGTGGCCAGCGCCTGCGCCGCCTTCGAGTCCTTCAGGACCACGGCCGCGTCGCCTCCGGAGACCACCGGCGCGGTGTCGCCGACCGCCGGGAAGGGGAACACCTTCGCGTCGGTGCCGATCTCCGCGTCCGTCTCGCCGATGTTGACCTGCACGAAGTCGCCCTCGTAGACCATGCCCGCCTTCGGCTGGTCGCCGCCGGTGAAGGTCTGCGTCACCGAGGCCGGGAACTCGGTCTGGAGCGCGCCGGACGCGCCGCCCGCCACGTAGTCCTTCTTGCCCCAGATCTCGGCGAGGGTGGTCAGGGCCTCCTTGACGGACGGGTCCGTCCACTTGATCTCGTGCTTGGCCAGCTGGTCGTACTTCTCCGGGCCCGCCTGCGAGAGGTAGACGTTCTCGAACCAGTCGGTGAGGGTCCAGCCGTCCGCGCCGCCGACGGAGAACGGGGTCACGCCCGAGTCGTAGATCGTCTGGGCGGCGGTGAGCAGCTCGTCCCAGGTCTTGGGCTCGGCGGCGCCCGCGTTCTCGAAGACCTGCGCGTTGTACCAGATCAGCGACTTGTTGGCGGCCTTGTAGTACACGCCGTACTGCTTGCCGCCGACCTTGCCTATCTCCTGCCAGCCCGGCGAGTAGTTCTCGCCCAGCTCCTTGGCGGCCTCCGCGCCGAGCGGTTTGGCCCAGCCCTTCTCGACGGCCTGCTTGATGGCGCCGGGCTGCGGGAGCATCGCCACGTCCGGCGGGGCACCGCCGGCGATCTTCGAACCGAGGAAGTTGATGATCGGGTCCTGGGCGGGCACGAAGGTCACCTTGGCGCCGGTGCGCTTCTCGAACTCGGCGAGGACCTTCTTGAAGTTCTCCTGCTCCGCGCCGGTCCAGACGGCGGCGACCTCCAGAGTCTCGCCGTCCAGCTTCGGGAGGGTGACGGTGGCGGCCGTGTCCTTGCCGCCGTCCCCCTGACCGCCCTTGTCGCCACCGCCGTTGTCGTCGTCGCCACCGCACGCGGTGAGCGAGAGCGCGAGCGCTCCCGCGGCGAGGGTGGCGGCGATCCGGGTGCTTCTGCCGAGGGTCCTGCGTGGCCCCATGGTGCTGCTCGTGCGCATCACTGCCCCGTTCTTCGTGCCTCGTCGAACGTTGAGCGCTCTTCCGTGCGCTCTGGTGTACGCCAGGGGGGTGAGGGCGGCAAGACCGCGTCCGCGGTCAGCGGGGGGATCGTGACCGCGTCGTGACCAGGTGGGCGGCACCGGTGTGGGCGTCGCCGGGGGCTGCCGCCCCCGGACCCCCGGTTCGGCCTGGACGGCCTCGTCCTCAAACGCCGGACGGGCTGTCGGTTACGGGCCCGGCGTCACAGGAGTGACGGCACCTGTGCCGCCTCCACCTCGCGGGCCGCCCGTTCCAACGCGCTGGCCAGCAGGGCCAGGTCGGTGGGGCCGTTGCCCAGCTCGCGTACCGGGCGGCGGGTGGGCGGGTCGCCCATGAGGTGCCACTCCAGCGGGATCACCGTGGGGCGCAGGGTCGCGGTGCGCGGGATGCGGCCGGTGACCCTCCCGGCCTGGAAGACCACGGCGGGTCCGTCGGGGCGGGTCAACCGGCCGCGTCCCGGCATCGGTTCGTCCGGCCCCGGGGCCGGGGTGTCCAGCGTGATGCGCAGGGTGGCGCGCTGGGCGGGCTCCGTCTGGGCCGTACGGCCGCCAGGCGCGGTGGCGGCCACCAGGTGCACGCCCAGCCGCCCGCCCTCCCGCGCGACGGCCTCCAGCGCACGCACGACCGAACCGGCCGCGGGGCGTCCGGGCGAGCCGAGCGGGGGAGTGACGAGCGCGTCGAGATCGTCCACGACCACCACGAGGCGGGGCAGCGGCGGGACGGCCCCGGACCGGCGCCGGGCCGCTCCCGGGCGCAGCCGCATGGTGGAGCTGGGCGGGGAGTCGAGGTCCCCGTCGTCGGGCCCCGACCCGGTGCCGGGGGCGCCGTCCGGCGGGGTGCGCTGGGCGACCAGACGGCCCGACACCTCGCGTCCGGTGTGCCACTCGGGGAACTCCGACCGCCCGAGCAGCTCCGCCCGCCGCTTCAGCTCGGCGCTCAGGGACTGGGCGAACTCCCGCATGCGGACCGGGTCGTTGGCGGTGAGGTGGGTGGTGACATGCGGTACGTCCGTGCAGACGGCCAGTCCTTCGCCGTGCCCGCCGTCGGTGCCCACGCTGTCGCGGCCGTCCATCAGGACGACGCCGAGACGGTCGGGGCGGTCGGCGGCGGCGAGGGAGGCGACGAGCGCCCGCAGCAGCTCGGTGCGGCCGCTGCCGGGCGGGCCCTCGACCAGCAGGTGCGGTCCCTCGGCGGCGAGGTCGACCGTGACGGGGCCGCGCGGTCCGGCGCCCAGCACCGCGTGGGCGCGACCCCCGAGGGCGTGCGTGTCGTCGGCGGCGTCGGCCCAGCGGGCCATCAGGGAGGCCGGGGTGGCGCGGGCCAGGCCCAGTTCGTCCAGGAGCCGGGCCGCCTGGGGCAGCGGCGCGGCCACCCGCGTGTGCCGCTCGCCGCCCGCGGGGGCGTCGGTGCGCAGGGGGGCCAGGGCGCGCGCGAACCGCTCCGCCCACGCGAGGGAGACGGCGTCGACCGTGCCGAGGGTGCCGTGCCCGACCGGGCCGGCGGGGGCCTCGCCGGAGGTGCGCGCGACGCGCAGCAGCCGCAGGGCCGTCGCCACGTCGCCGCTGAGCAGCGCCACGGCACCGCACTCCCGGAACACCGGTGACACCGCGCAGGCCGCCTCGTACGTCTCCGCCACGGGCGAGGTGGGGGAGGCGGCGGCCGTCTCGGCGAGGCACAGGACGTGGATGCCGGCCCGCGGTCCCTCCAGGGCCAGCCGCGCCACGGTCTCGCGCACGTCGGCCCCGCCGGGGTCCCCGTCCACGACGACCACGCTGTACGGCCCCGCGAAGCCGTCGGCCGGGTCGGTGCCGTCGTCGGGGCGGGCCCAGGAGGGCTGCCGGGTGCTGCCGGGGGGCGTCGCCGGCCTGACCTTGGGCCGGGCGTCCGACAGGTGGTCGTCCAGGCGGCGGACCAGCTCGTGGGCGCGGGCCATGGCCTGTTCGCGGTCGTGGGCGAGGAGCAGGCGGCAGTCCTGGCCGTGCGCCGGACGCAGCTGGGGGAGCCAGCCCAGCCAGGACCACTCGGCGGTCCGCTCGGCGAGCGGACGGGAGCGGTCCGCGCTGATCAGGACGATCTCCAGGGTCTCCGCGGAGTGCAGCGCGGCGAGCTGGGCCAGCACCGAGCGGGCCAGCCCGGCGAGCCGGGCGCGCGGGCCGGCCAGGCCGAGCGCCCCGACCTCGCGCAGCCCGGCGGTCACGGGGACCGCGGGCAACGGCTCGGTACCGCCGGGCGCCACCCGGTCGGCCGTACCGAGCCGCACGGTCAGCGCCTCCGGGTGCGCCGGGCCCCGCTCCCACAGCCGGGGTCCGGGGCCGAGCGCCGTCAGCAGCAGCGACGCGGCGTCCGGCCAGGTCTCCGGGGCGTGCGAGGCGCCACCGGGTGCGGTGGGTGCCGGTCCGGCCGCCTCGTCGTCGTAGGCGTGCGCACCGGTGGCGGTGTCGTCCTGCGCGCTCCCGCGTCCCCCGGTCAGCCGTCGCGCCCACGCGCCGATACCGCCGCGCCGCCGCACACCCTGCGGGAGGTCGGTGCCACGCAGGGGGGTGCCTTTACGTCCGGTGCCACCGTCCGGGGCCCCACCGTCGTCGCCGCCGCGCCCGGGTGCGCTCGGGTGGGATCCGCCCGCACCGGAGGGCCGGCGGCGGGGTGCTCCCGTGCCGGGCCCGGACTGGTCGGACTGGCCGGAGGGGTCGGTTCGGGGCTCGCCCCCGCGAGCGGTCGGCCTGCCGTCGCGTGAGGTCGCGGTGCCGGAGCCGTCCGGGGCGGCGGGGGTGCCGTCATGGCCGCCACCGCGTGACGTACCCCCGTCCGACCCGCCGGCCTCGGTGGAGCGCGTTCCGTGCTCACCACCCCGTGACGTACGCGCGTCGGACCCGTCCGGATCGGCGGCGCCTCCTCCGAACGCGCCCGCTCCGTACCCGCCCGCCGCGGAGTCGAACGCCCCGTAGGACGCCGCCCCGCCGTGGGTCTCGCCCCCCGCGGGGGCCTGCCTGGGGAAGCCGGGAGTGGGGCCCGTGCCGTGGCTCTCCATGCGGGGCGCACCGCCCTGGCCCGGTACCTGGGGCGGCTCGGTGGGTGTCGCACCCCGGCCGTGCCCCGAAGGTCCGTCGGCCTGGTGGCCCAGTCCGGCCGGGCTGCCCCATCCACCGGCCCCCGGGCGGCCCGCGCCGTCGGTTCCGGTCCCGTGGGCCGGGGTGTCCCAGCCGGCGGTTGCCGCGCCGCCCGCGCGTGCGGTGCCGCTCGTCACACCTGCGTCCCTGGAGGGGGCGCCCGCCGGGCGGGGGCCCTCCGCTCGGGCGGCACCGTCCGTGTCGCCCGCGTGCGCCCCGTCGGCCACGCGCGCGTGCGCCACCTCGTCGGCGTCACCGCGGCCCGCTGCGGGGGCCGCCGCCCCGGACAGCCGTACGTACCCCTCCCCGTCCGGCGTCGTCGCCGCCCGCGTCGTCGCCTCGCGCTGGACCGGCACCAGCCGCAGGGCCGACTCGCCGATCCGCAGCAGCGCGCCCGGCGCGAAGCGGACCGGGCGGTCGCCCACGCGGGTGCCGTCCAGCATGGTGCCGTTGGTGGAGCCGAGGTCGGCGACCGAGACGCGGGCGTCGGGGGTGACGGTGACCGCGCAGTGCATCCTGGAGACGTCCGGGTCGTCGAGCGCGACGTCGGCGTCGGCGGAGCGGCCGAGGCGGATCTGCCCGCCGTGCAGGAGGTGGACGCCGCCCGCGTCCGGGCCCGCGACCACGTGGAGCTGGGCGGGGACACCGGCCGGTTCGGTGTCCGGGTCGGGCTCGCCGGGGGCGCCCAGGCAGAGCACGGCGCCGTCGATCAGGGGTGGCTCGCCCAGGGTGCTGCGCTGGGTGTCGAGCCGGTGCGCGCCCGCGTACAGCACCACCTGGCCGGTGCCCGGGGTCTCACCGCCGGGGAGCGCCGCGGCCAGCGCGGAGGCGACGGCGGCCAGCGCGGTGCCGGCCGGCGCGGTGACCAGCACGTCGCTGCTCGCGGCGCGGCCCCCCGCCGAAGCATGCGGGCCCAGCGGGTCTACGACGGTCAGCCGGATCTGCATCGCCGTCAGCGGTCCCTTCGCGCGGGCGCCCGCGCGCCGGGCAGAAGCCGTCACCACGGTCACCCACCGCGGACTTCCCCCACCGCCACACGAGCACGTCGGCCAGTTCTCCCCGCATCCTCGCACCTGCCGCTGACAACGCGCCCGTCTCCCGCCGTCAAATGATCTTGATTGGTCGGCTCTGACCCCAAAAATGCCTGACAGGTGCCTCGGAGGTGATCGAAGACCGTCGGCTTGAGATCGGTCACGTCCGGGCATCGGCAACCAAGGGACCGGGTCGAGCGTCTTTCCTTCGAACACGGCCCGGGAGCGGAACGTAAGGCTTACCGGCGGGCCAGTGGAACCATGGAACAACCGCGGAATGACGACAGCCCGGTGCCGGGAGCGCGGCATTACAGTGGGTCGGAACAGCCAGCAAGCAACTAGGAGCGCATGACGTGCGGCCGGTAGGCAGCAAGTACCTCCTCGAGGAGCCCCTCGGTCGCGGCGCGACGGGCACCGTCTGGCGTGCGCGCCAGCGTGAGACCGCGGGCGCCGAGGCGGCCGTGGCCGGACAGCCCGGCGAGACCGTCGCGATCAAGGTCCTCAAGGAAGAGCTCGCGAGCGACCCCGACATCGTGATGCGCTTCCTGCGGGAGCGCTCCGTCCTGCTCCGGCTCACCCACCCCAACATCGTCCGGGTCCGCGACCTGGTCGTGGAGGGGGAACTGCTGGCGCTCGTCATGGACCTCGTCGCCGGTCCCGACCTGCACCGCTACCTGCGGGAGAACGGGCCGCTCACCCCGGTCGCCGCCGCCCTGCTCACCGCCCAGATCGCCGACGCCCTCGCCGCCAGCCACGCGGACGGCGTGGTCCACCGCGACCTGAAGCCGGCCAACGTGCTGCTGAAGCAGACCGGCGGCGAGATGCACCCGATGCTGACCGACTTCGGCATCGCCCGCCTCGCCGACTCGCCCGGTCTCACCCGCACCCACGAGTTCGTCGGCACGCCCGCGTACGTCGCGCCGGAGTCCGCCGAGGGCCGTCCCCAGACCTCCGCCGTCGATGTGTACGGCGCCGGCATCCTGCTCTACGAACTGGTCACCGGGCGTCCCCCGTTCGGCGGCGGCTCCGCCCTCGAAGTGCTGCACCAGCATCTGAGCGCCGAGCCGCGCCGCCCCTCCACCGTCCCCGACCCGCTGTGGACGGTCATCGAGCGCTGCCTGCGCAAGAACCCCGACGAACGCCCCAGCGCCGAGAACCTCGCCCGCGGCCTGCGCGTCGTCGCCGACGGCATCGGCGTGCACGCGAACAACGCGCAGATCGGCGCCGCCGAGAACGTGGGGATGCTCCTCGTCCCCGACCCGGCGCCCGCACAGGTCCCGGGCGACCCGGGCGCCGCCGACCCGACGCAGGTCCTGCCGCAGAACGGCGGCTACGACCCGAACGGCGCGACCAGTGTCCTGCCGCACACCGGCAACCCGTCCGGCGCCGCCGACCCCACCGCCGTACTCCCCAACCGCGGGGCTGCCGACCCGACCGCCGTCATGCCGCCGGTGCCGCCCGGGCAGGGCCAGGGCGAGCAGCCCGGCGGGCCGGACGACCCGCACCCCTGGCAGAACCAGCTGCGTGCCGCCCGCGACCGCAACGAGCAGACGCAGGTCCAGTACCTCGACCCGAACCAGGACCCGCTGCGCCGCCGCCCCCAGCGGCAGGTCTCCCGCCCGCCGCAGCAGCCCCGGCAGGCCCCGCAGGGCCCGCCGCCCCAGCAGCCCGGCTACGGCTACCCGCAGCAGCAACAGCCGCAGCGGTACGCCACCCCGCAGCCGCAGCAGCCCCAGCGGTACGCGCCGCCGCCCACGCCCGAGCCCCGGCCGCCCCGGCGTGAGCCGCGCCCGCCGCGACAGCGCGGCGCGAACCCGATGCGCATCCCCGGGCTCGGCTGCCTCAAGGGGTGCCTGTTCACCCTCGTCATCATGTTCGTGGCCGGCTGGCTGATCTGGGAGCTGAGCCCGCTCCAGGACTGGATCGGCACGGGCAAGGGCTACTGGGAGCAGCTCAGCGACTGGTTCACCACGGCGACCGACTGGATCGGGGACCTGGGCGGTTCGGGCGGCGGCGGCTCCTCCGGCAGCTGAGTCTGGAGATTTGTCGACATCCGGTGGGTGATTTCCGCCTCCGTTGTGAAGGTTGGCTCCGCGGACGCGTACTTTTAGGCGCAACACGCGTCGGTAGGAGCAGTCTTGGCACGGAAGATCGGCAGCCGGTACACCGCCCACCAGATCCTCGGGCGGGGCAGCGCCGGCACGGTGTGGCTCGGCGAGGGTCCCGAGGGGCCCGTCGCGATCAAGCTGCTGCGCGAGGACCTGGCGTCCGACCAGGAGCTGGTCTCGCGCTTCGTCCAGGAGCGCACGGCCCTGCTCGGCCTGGAGCACCCGCACGTCGTCTCCGTCCGTGACCTGGTGGTCGACGGCAACGACCTCGCCCTGGTCATGGACCTGGTCCGCGGCACGGACCTGCGCACCCGCCTCGACCGCGAGCGGCGCCTGTCGCCCGAGGCGGCCGTGGCCGTCGTGGCGGACGTCGCCGACGGCCTGGCCGCCGCGCACGCCGCCGGGGTCGTGCACCGCGACGTCAAGCCGGAGAACGTGCTCCTCGACATGCGGGGCCCGCTCGGGCCCGGCGGCTCCCACCCGGCCCTGCTGACGGACTTCGGGGTGGCCAAGCTCATCGACACCCCCCGGCGCACCCGGGCCACGAAGATCATCGGCACGCCCGACTACCTGGCCCCGGAGATCGTCGAGGGCCTGCCCCCGCGCGCGGCGGTCGACATCTACGCGCTGGCCACGGTGCTGTACGAGCTGCTCGCCGGCTTCACGCCGTTCGGCGGCGGCCATCCCGGCGCGGTGCTGCGCCGCCACGTCACCGAGACGGTCGTCCCGCTCCCCGGCATCCCCGACGAGCTGTGGCAGCTCCTCGTGCAGTGCCTCGCCAAGGGACCCGCCTCCCGGCTGCGCGCCTCCGAGCTGAGCGTCCGGCTGCGCGAGCTGCTGCCGATGCTGGCCGGGATGGGCCCGCTGGACGTGGACGAGCCCGACGCCGAGCAGGAGGAGGACGCGCCCGAGGAGCCCGCGACCTCCTCGGCGCCCGCCGGGGAACCGGTACGCCGCCGGGGAGCCGTGCCCCTGGTGCCGGGAGCGAAGCCGGCCGACTCCAACCGGGACACGCACACCTCGATGCGCGTACCCGCCCCGGACGAGCTGGCGGGCGGCGCCCGGGGCACCGCCCGCGCCCCGCGCGCCTCCGGCGCCCCACGCCCCGGCTCGGCCCGCAACCGCGCCGCCGCACGCCGCCGCCGCCTCGCCCTGGGCGGCGGCGCGGTCGCCCTGGTGGCGGCGATCGGCGTCGGCACATGGCTGGCGACCAGCGCCGACGAGACCGACCAGGGCCCCCAGGACACACGGAACTCGGCCCCGGCCTCCCCCTGACCCCGGGCGGCCGTACGCCCGCCGCCCGCGCCCGGTGCCCCCGGTCCGGCCGGGGCCGGTCGGTGGAGCCGTTACGCTGGACGCGTGGCAGTCGTCGATGTATCCGAAGAGCTGAAGTCCCTCTCCTCGACCATGGAGTCGATCGAGGCCGTCCTGGACCTCGACAGGATGAGGGCAGACATCGCCGTGCTCGAGGAGCAGGCGGCCGCGCCGTCCCTCTGGGACGACCCGGAAGCGGCACAGAAGATCACCAGCAAGCTCTCCCACCTCCAGGCGGAGGTACGCAAGGCCGAGGCCCTGCGCGGGCGGCTCGACGATCTCGGCGTGCTCTTCGAGATGGCCGAGGAGGAGGACGACCCGGACACCCGTGCCGAGGCCGAGTCCGAGCTCACGGCCGTGAAGAAGGCGCTGGACGAGATGGAGGTCCGCACCCTGCTCTCGGGCGAGTACGACGCGCGTGAGGCGCTCGTCAACATCCGCGCAGAGGCGGGCGGCGTCGACGCCGCCGACTTCGCCGAGAAGCTCCAGCGCATGTACCTGCGCTGGGCCGAGCAGCGCGGCTACAAGACCGAGGTCTACGAGACGTCGTACGCGGAGGAGGCCGGCATCAAGTCGACCACCTTCGCCGTGCAGTCGCCCTACGCCTACGGCACCCTCTCCGTCGAGCAGGGCACGCACCGGCTGGTGCGCATCTCGCCCTTCGACAACCAGGGGCGCCGCCAGACCTCCTTCGCGGGCGTCGAGATCCTCCCCGTGGTCGAGCAGACCGACCACATCGAGATCGACGAGTCCGAGCTGCGGGTGGACGTGTACCGGTCCTCCGGCCCCGGCGGCCAGGGCGTGAACACCACCGACTCCGCGGTGCGGCTCACCCACCTCCCCACCGGCATCGTGGTCTCCTGCCAGAACGAGCGGTCCCAGATCCAGAACAAGGCCACCGCGATGAACGTCCTCCAGGCCAAGCTCCTGGAGCGGCGCCGTCAGGAGGAGCAGGCCAAGATGGACGCCCTCAAGGGCGACGGGGGCAACTCCTGGGGCAACCAGATGCGTTCGTACGTGCTGCACCCGTACCAGATGGTCAAGGACCTGCGCACGGAGCACGAAGTGGGCAACCCCGAGGCCGTGTTCAACGGCGAGATCGACGGCTTCCTCGAGGCCGGAATTCGCTGGCGCAAGCAGCAGGAGAAGTAGCGCGAAGCGGCTGCGCTCACGCCGCTTTGTCGACAAGGCAACTGCCGTCCACCGGGCGGCGGTTGCCTTTTCTCTGCCCGCCGTTCGCCGGTGATGTCTGGGTTTTACATCACACTCACACGCTTTGTGTCCGGCATACGTCCCGTACCTGGACATCGCGTACGCAATGGCCTTGACGTTGCTTTGAACATTCGCAAGGGTGAGGCGCGGCATGCGTATTTCTGGGGCGCATGTGAACCGGGGGACATAAGCGCAGCCACTCCCGTCGATCACGGCCCCGAGCGCGGCCTCACTGACTAATCGGCTACTGGGGGTAGCAACCACATGACGAAGAAGACGCGCATCCGTGTCGCGCGCATAGCGGCCGGCGCCGTGATCGCCGCCGGCGCCTCGCTGACCGCCGCGGGTGCCGCCTCGGCGCTCGACATCGGCGTGAGCGCGGGTGTCGGCGACACCAACGTCGACCTCGGCGTGAGCGTCGGCGGCGACACCGAAGGCACGACCGAGGGCACCTCGGAAGGCACCACCGAGGGCACTTCGGTCGGCGTGACCGAGGGCACCACGGAGGGTACGTCCGAGGGCACCACCGACGGGACCACGGAAGGCACCACCGAGGGCACGACCGAGGGCACCTCGGTCGGCACCACGGAGGGCACGACCGAGGGCACCTCCGAGGGCACCTCCGAGGGCACGTCCGAGGGCACCTCGGTCGGCACCTCCGAGGGCACGTCCGAAGGCGCCACCGAGGGTGGCGACAACGGCGGCAACGGTGACAACGGCGGTTCCGGCGACAACGGCGGCAACGGCAACAACGGTGGCACCGGCGACAACGGTGACAACGGCGGTTCCGGCGACAACGGCGGCAACGGCAACAACGGTGGCACCGGCGGCAACGGTGGTGGCGGCGACAACACCACCCCCGACGGCGGCAGCAACGACAACGTCACCCAGGACGAGGGCTCCTCGGCCCTGACCGACACCGGCGAAGAGGCCCCGGCCTCCGACACCGCCGCCCAGGGCAGCGGTGACGAGCTGGCCGAGACCGGCGCCGCGGAGACCACGTTCCTGCTGGTCGGCGCCGCCACGATGATCGCGGGCGGTATCGGCTTCCGCCTGCTGCCGCGCATGATGAACGGTCGCGGCGGGGCCGCTGCCTGACGGTAGCCGTCGGGCTACGCACGGCACAGGCACGCGAAGGGGCCCGGAGCGCACAGCGCTCCGGGCCCCTCTGCCATGTCTCCGAAGGCCCTGGGAGCCCCTACGCGCCCGTCAGACGGTCTGGTGGGCCAGCAGGGCCACCGCCGCGATCAGCACCGCCAGCAGCGCGATCAGCGCCATCGGGTTCAGTCCCGCCAGGGGGCCGTCCTGCTGCATCCGCTCGCGGTTCGCCCGGCACACCGGGCACCGGCCCTCGTTCACGGGCGCCGCGCAGTTCGCGCACACCAACCGGTCGTACGTCATGCGCTCGCCCTCCTTGCCGCCGGCTCCGTCAGAACAACGCCCGCAACGACACGAACGTTCCCCTTCCACTGTGCCAGGTTCCGGAGGACCCCGCGCGTCCTCCCGCCAGGGACAAAACGTGCAACTGATACGCAACCCAGACCGGTGACTGCGGTCCGCTCCCCGGTTCGCGTATGGTCACGCACATCTACCCCCGGCGACCCGTGGTGCATCCGTGATCCGATTCGACAACGTCTCCAAGGTCTACCCCAAACAGAGCCACCCAGCCCTCAGGGACGTCTCCCTGGAGGTCGAGAAGGGCGAGTTCGTCTTCCTCGTGGGATCCTCCGGCTCCGGAAAGTCCACCTTCCTGCGGCTGATCCTCCGCGAGGAGCGGTGCAGCCACGGCCAGGTGCACGTCCTGGGCAAGGACCTCGCCCGCCTGTCCAACTGGAAGGTGCCGCAGATGCGGCGCCAGCTGGGGACGGTGTTCCAGGACTTCCGCCTGCTGCCGAACAAGACGGTCGGCGAGAACGTCGCCTTCGCCCAGGAGGTCATCGGCAAGTCCCGCGGCGAGATCCGCAAGTCGGTGCCCCAGGTGCTCGACCTGGTCGGTCTCGGCGGCAAGGAGGACCGCAGGCCCGGCGAGCTGTCCGGCGGTGAGCAGCAGCGCGTCGCGATCGCGCGGGCGTTCGTCAACCGGCCCAAGCTGCTGATCGCGGACGAGCCCACCGGCAACCTCGACCCGCAGACCTCCGTGGGCATCATGAAGCTGCTCGACCGCATCAACCGGACGGGCACCACCGTGATCATGGCCACCCACGACCAGAACATCGTGGACCAGATGCGCAAGCGCGTCATCGAGCTGGACAAGGGCCGCCTCGTCCGCGACCAGGCACGCGGCGTCTACGGCTACCAGCACTGACGACGAGGAACGAAAGGCTTAACGAGACGCCATGCGCGCCCAGTTCGTGCTCTCGGAGATCGGTGTCGGTCTTCGCCGCAATCTGACGATGACCTTCGCGGTCATCGTCTCCGTCGCCCTGTCCCTGGCCCTGTTCGGCGGGTCGCTGCTGATGAGCGACCAGGTCAACACCATGAAGGGCTACTGGTACGACAAGGTCAACGTCTCGGTCTTCCTCTGCAACAAGAGCGACGCCGAGTCCGACCCCAACTGCGCCAAGGGCGCGGTGACCTCGGACCAGAAGAAGCAGATCATGTCCGACCTCGACGAGATGGCCGTCGTCGACAAGGTGACGTACGAGTCGCAGGACGAGGCGTACAAGCACTACAAGGAGCAGTTCGGCGACTCGCCGCTGGCCAGCTCCCTCACGCCGGACCAGATGCAGGAGTCGTACCGGATCAAGCTGAAGGACCCGGAGAAGTACCAGGTCATCGCCACCGCCTTCGACGGCCGGGAAGGCGTGCAGTCCGTGCAGGACCAGAAGGGCATCCTGGACAACCTCTTCGGCCTCCTCAACGGCATGAACTGGGCCGCCCGCGCGGTGATGGCGCTCATGCTGGTCGTCGCCCTGATGCTGATCGTCAACACGGTGCGCGTCTCCGCGTTCAGCCGGCGGCGCGAGACCGGCATCATGCGGCTCGTCGGCGCCTCCGGGTTCTACATCCAGGCGCCGTTCATCATGGAGGCGGCGGTCGCCGGGCTCATCGGCGGTGGTGTCGCCTGCGGCTTCCTGGTGGTCGCCCGGTACTTCATCATCGACCACGGTCTCGCCCTGTCCGAGAAGCTGAACCTGATCAACTTCATCGGCTGGGACGCCGTGTTGACCAAGCTGCCGCTCATCCTGGCCACCAGCCTGCTGATGCCCGCGTTGGCCGCGTTCTTCGCGTTGCGCAAGTACCTGAAGGTGTGACACATACCAAGAGGGCCGAACGGTCAAGCGACCGTTCGGCCCTCTCGCGTTGTCCTAGACTCACCGGCATGTCAGGTCGTGACCTGTTCTGTCAGCCCCGCCGCGTACGCCACGGGGCCGCCCTGACCTTGGTGTTCGCGAGTGTGCTCGTCGCGGGCGGGGTCACCGGCTCGTTCTCCGGAAGCGACCGGAAGCCCGAGTCGGACGCCGCGCACCCGGCCGCTCCCGCCGAGCGGCACGACGCGGTGGCCAGGGCGGCCGCCGAGGCGCTGGCCGACGGCAAGTCCCCCGAGGAGGCCGCCGAACGCGCGGTCAGCCGCAGCGGGGACCGCTGGGGCGCCGTCTACTCCCACGGCGAGTACGAGGAGTTGGAGGACGCCCTGGACGGCCGGTACACCGGCGTCGGGCTCTCCGCGCGGCGCGAGAGCGACGGCCGTATCGAGGTGACCGGCGTGCGGTCCGGCTCGCCCGCCGCCGACGCCGGGATCCGCGAGGGCGACCGGCTGCGCAGCGTCGACGGCGAACGGGTCGACGGGCGGCCCGTCACCGAGGTCGTCGCCATACTGCGCGGCGACGCCGAGGCCGAGCCCGCCGGCACCGCCGTCCGGCTCGGTCTGGAGCGCGGCACACGCGCGTGGAGCGAGACCGTGCGCCGGGCCAGGCTCTCCACGGAGCCCGTGACGGTACGCACCCTCGCCACCGGCGACACGGTGATCAAGGTCAGCTCCTTCACCAAGGGCGTCGGCGCACAGGTGCGCGACGCCGTGCGGCGGCTGCCGTCCGGTGCGGGAGTCGTCCTCGACCTGCGCGGCAACTCGGGCGGCCTGGTCTCCGAGGCGGTCGTCGCCGCCTCCGCCTTCCTCGACGGCGGCCTGGTCGCCACGTACGACGTCGACGGCGAACAGCGGGCCCTGCACGCCGAGCCCGGCGGCGAGACCACCAGACCCCTGGTCACGCTCGTCGACGGCGGCACGATGAGCGCGGCCGAACTGCTCACCGGAGCCCTCCAGGACCGCGGCCGGGCGGTCGTCCTGGGTTCCCGCACCTTCGGCAAGGGCTCGGTGCAGATGCCCAGCCGGCTGCCCGGCGGCTCGGTGGCCGAGCTGACCGTCGGGCACTACCGCACCCCCTCCGGCCGCGGCGTCGACGGCACGGGCATCACACCCGACCTGGAGGTCGACCCGGCGGGCCCGGCCGCGCTGGAACGGGCGCGGACGGTACTGAGCGGACTGGGACCGACCGCGTAATCGGCTTTCCGTGAGCCCCCTCGGTAGTGCCAAAATGGTTGCACTATGGCTAAGGAAAAAGGGCGCAAGCTGATCGCGCAGAACAAGAAGGCGCGGCACGACTACCAGATCCTCGACACCTACGAGGCGGGACTCGTCCTGTCCGGGACCGAGGTGAAGTCGCTGCGCCAGGGGCGGGCCTCGCTGGCCGACGGCTTCGTGCAGCTGGACGGACACGAGGCGTGGCTGCACAACGTGCACGTGCCGGAGTACAGCCAGGGGACCTGGACCAACCACAGCGCCCGCCGCAAGCGGAAGCTGCTGCTGCACCGCGTGGAGATCGACAAGCTGGAGTCGAAGTCCCAGGAGACCGGTCACACCATCGTGCCGCTGGCCCTCTACTTCAAGGACGGCCGGGCCAAGGTCGAGATCGCGCTGGCGCGCGGCAAGAAGGAGTACGACAAGCGCCAGACGCTCCGCGAGAAGCAGGACCGCCGCGAGGCCGAGCGGACGATCTCCGCGATCCGGCGCAAGCAGCGGGCCTGACCGCCGGGAATAGGCTGGCACCCCGGTGCGTTGGTCACGTACGATGGCATCCGCACCTCACAGCGGGTGCACCTCCCTCTTCGGAGGGCTTGAAAAATCAACATGGGGATGATCGGTTTCGACAGCGGCTGTCGAAGCAGGGGAAGCGTGTCGAGGAAGCGGCCATGATCTCGTAAACCACAGGCCGAAAAAAATAATCGCCAACACCAAGCGCGATTCCTCCCAGCAGGCCTTCGCCCTCGCTGCCTGATCTCAGGTAGCAGAGCGAGCCTCCTACTACGGGAGTGTCAGCCCGGGGCTGTTCCCGACCCGGATCCTGGCATCAGCTAGGGGACTAAACCTTGATCCCGGTCACGGGGTGAAGAGGGAAACCAAACAGTGACTGAGCCCGTCGGAGACTTGTCCGCGTGATCTCCGGGGCTGAGAAAATCGAAGCGGACTGCACACGGAGAAGCCCTGATTCCGCACCGTTGGACGCGGGTTCGATTCCCGCCATCTCCACGAGGTCGAGGGCGGCCTGTCTCGCGCAGCGCGAGACAGGCCGCCCTCGTCGTTTTCCCGCCGCCTACCGGAAGGCCTCGGCGTTGCGGGTCGCCCAGGCAGTGAAGGAACCGGCCGGACGGCCGAGGAGCTTCTCGACGTCGGGGGCGACGCGCTGCTCCGAGGGGAGCGGCTCACCGAGGATGTCGAGCGTGCCGTCGACGACCGGCTCGGGCATGAACCGCGTCATGCGCTCGCGCGCCTGCTCGCGGCTCAGCTCCACGAACCGCACCTCCTCGCCCAGCGCCCCGGCGATCTCCCGTGCCTGCGTGCGCGGAGTCACCGCGACGGGGCCGGTCAGTTCGTAGGTCTGCCCCGCGTGGCCCTCCTCGCGCAGCGTCACGGCGGCCACCTCGCCGATGTCCGCCGGGTCCACCACCGGAAGGGCGACCTCGGCGAACGGCGCGTGCACGGTCCGCCGGGTGCGGACGGTCTCGGCCCACGCGTAGGCGTTGGAGGCGAAGCCGCCGGGCCGCAGGATCGTCCAGTCCAGGCCCGAGGAGCGCACCGCCTCCTCGAACTCCCGCAGCCGGCCGTGCGTCGGGGCCTGTGGCCGGGTTCCGGTGACCTGGGAGGAGAGCAGGGTGACCCGGCGCACCCCGCCCGACCGGGCCGCCTCCAGGACCTCGGCGGCGGGTGCGCCGCCGCCGAGCAGTTCCCCGGCCGGCAGGAGGAAGAGCGCGTCCGCGCCGGTCACGGCCCCACCCAGGGTCGACGGGTCGGCGAGGTCGGCCCGGACGTGCCGGGCGCCGTCGGGAAGGGCGTAGGAAGGGGCGCTGCGCGTGACGGCCGTCACCCGCTCGTCCGCGGCGGTGAGTGCCGCGACGAGGGGGCGGCCGACGTTTCCGGAGGCTCCCGTGACAACGATCATGATCGGCTCCCGCCGTCGGTGGTGCGGTGGTTCAGGACTTCCGGGAAGCTAGCATCCTCCGTAAAGTAGGTACCTAAAGGAAAGTGACTTCCCTTGGAGGGCCTGATGGCCGGTGCCACCCCCCGCGGCGCGGGGATCGAACCGGAACTGGCATGTCCGGTCTCCCCGGTGCTCGACATCGTCTTCAGTCGCTGGACCACGCCGATCCTGTGGGCGCTGCACGAGTACGGGCGTCAGCGTTTCGTCGAACTCCAGCGCAACATCGGGACCATCACCCCCAAGGTGCTCACCCAGCGGCTGCGCCGGATGGAACGCGACGGCCTGGTCGAGCGCACCTACCACGCCGAGGTGCCGCCGCGGGTGGAGTACGAGATCAGCGACCTCGGGCGCAGCCTGGGGCCGATCTTCGCCTCGCTCGTCGAGTGGTCCGCCGAGAACCTGCCCGAGGTCGAGCGGGCGCGGCGGGAGTTCGACGGCGCGGACGAGCCCGTCGCCGTCATCCGGCGGCGCGGGCCCGCCGGGGCGGCAGCAGGGTGAGCATCAGGGCCACCGCGGCCGCCGTCACCGGGATGCCGTAGGCCGCCGCGGCCGACATGTGCTCGACCGTCCAGCCGCCCGCCGCGCTGCCGCAGGCGATGCCGCCGAGCAGGCCCGTCACCGCGAGGGTCATGCCCTCGTTCAGGCGGCCCTCGGGGGTGCGCCGCTGGACCAGCGTCATGGTGGTGACCATGGTCGGGGCGGTGGCCATCCCGGCGATCAGCAGGGTGAGCGCCAGCAGCGGCAGGGAGCCGGTGAGCGAGGCCGCGAGCAGCGGCAGCGTCAGCAGGGCCGTCATGGCCGCGACGCACCACGGCAGCCGGTGTTCGGCGGGTCCGGCCGGTTTCATCGCGCCGTACAGCAGGCCGGCCGCGCAGGAACCGGCCGCCTGGATTCCGAGGACCACGCCGGCCGCCGCGCGGTGGCCCTGTGCGTCCGCGAACGCGATGGTGACGACCTCCATGGCCCCGAACACCCCGCCCATCGCGAGGCACACGACCAGCAGCGGCGGGATGCCCGGGGCGCGGAGAGGGGCCTTGGCGGTCGGGCGCGGCCGGGCCGCCGGGGGCTCGGTCGAACGCTGGGCGGTGAACAGCAGCATGCCGCTCACCAGCAGCACCACCCCGACGAGCGTGCCCGCCTGCGGGAAGAACGCCGTGCACAGGAAGGCCGCGAGGACCGGTCCGAGCATGAAGCACAGCTCATCGGCCGCCTGTTCGAAGGAGTTCGCGGTGTGCAGCGCGTCGGCGTCGCCCTTCAGCAGGTGGTTCCAGCGGGCGCGGGCCATGCCCCCGGTGTTGGGGGTCGTCGCGGTGGCGGCGTAGGAGGCGAACAGGGTCCAGGCGGGCGCGCCGTGGCGCACGCACAGCAGCAGGGCGAGCGAGCCCAGCGCGGCGATCAGGGTGGCGGGCACGGCGACCCGGGCCTGCCCGTGCCGGTCCACGAGCCGCGCGGTCCACGGGGCGACCAGGGCGGTCGCCGCCAGTCCCGTCGCGGTGACGGCGCCCGCCAGGGCGTACGAACCACGGGTGCCGGCGATCATCACGACGGCGCTCACGGTGAACATGCCCATGGGCAGCCGCGCCATGAGGTTCCCGATCGTGAACGCGCGGGCCCCGGGTGTGGCGAGGAGCCGCCGGTACGGGCCGGGCGGCCGGCGCCGGCCGCGCGGGCGGAAGTCGGCGGCGACCAGGGTGTCGGCGGTGACGGAGAGGAAGGCAACGGGAGGGGCCTGCGGGGGACGGCGTTCGAAGGTCGGTTGCGGCATGCGCCTACCGTCGCCCCGAGGAGATCAAGGGGTCCAACACCTGCTCCGTCGCCATTCACGCACTCCTGTTGTAAGTTCACCGGATGCCCGCACCCGCCCACCTCGACCCCCGCCTGCTGCGCGCCTTCGTCACCGTCGCCGAGGACCTGCACTTCACCCGCGCCGCCGCCCGGCTGTACGTCGCCCAGCAGGCCCTGAGCCGGGACGTACGGCGCCTGGAGCGGGAGCTGGGCGCCGAGTTGTTCCTCCGGACCACCCGGCAGGTGACGCTGACCGCCGACGGCGAGCGGCTGCTGCCGTACGCCCGGCGCGTCCTCCAGGCGCAGGACGAACTCCTGGCCGCCTTCGGACAGGCCCGCCCGCTGCTGGTCGACCTCAACTCCCCGGGGCTGGTCACCGGCCGCCTCGTCCTGGAACGGGCGCGCGAACTCGCCCCCGGCCAGGAGCTGATGGCGCGCTACGAGAGCGGACTGACGTACGCCGCCGCCGAAGTGATCGCGGGCCGGATCGACGCCTCCTTCGGCCGGTTCGCGGGCCTGCCCCCGGCGCTGCGGGCCGGACTCGGCCACCAGCCCGTGCGTCACGAGCCGATGGCGGTCGTCCTGCCGGAGGACCATCCGCTGGCCGGGCTGGACGAGGTGCCGCTCTCCGCGCTCGCCGGGGAGCGGGTGTACGCCGGGGCCGGCAACCCGCGCACGCCGGAGTGGACCGACCTCGCGCACCGCCTGTTCGAGGGACGCGGCATCGACGTGGCGCCACCCCTTCCGCTGGCGATGGGGGAGGAGGAGTTCCAGCGGATCATGGACAAGACGCGGCATCCGATCCTGGCGGTGGTGGGTTTTCCGGCCATGGCGTCGACCGTTGTACGCCCGCTCGTCGATCCCGTGCCGCTGTCGCCGGTCTCACTGGTCTGGCGAAAAGGGCTCGTGCATCCCGCGCTGGACGCGTTGCGCCGGGCGGCGGCGCAGGTCGCGGCCGAAAACGACTGGCTCCGGACCCCCGCCGAGGGATGGATTCCGGCCGCCGACGGCGCTGTGATGTCCACCCACAATTGACACGCGGCCACCACGGATCCTCCGCGTGCGCTACATTCTCTGCCTGAGCACGGTGTGATACAGGGGGCGCTCGAACCTGGTGAGGGCCGGTTCTACCGACGAGTGCTCGGAGTCGTATGCGCACCCGGAAGTGTCCCGTGGGGGGAAGTGCGCACGCGTGAAGAATTGGCAGAAAGACGCCCAACCGGAGTGGCCCGAGGTCGAGTCCGGGGGTCGTGAACTCTCGGAGGCAAGACCCGATGCTGACGCCACCGAGGTGCTCCCGCCGACCCGCTCCTTCCCACCCGCGGGTGGGTCTCCGATGACCGCGCCGGCGTCCGGCGGGTCCGGTCCGGGGTGGTTCGGAAGCGGTCCCGGTGAAGGCGCTCCCCGCCAGGGGAGTGCCGGCAACGGCGGGCCGGAGATACTCGGTTCCCGAATAGGCAGGGAGTACCAGGGCCCCGACCCCTTCGGCCGGCAGCCGCGCATAACCTGGGGCAACACCGACGCGGCCGCCCCGGCGACTCCGGTCGCCCCCACCACCGCGGTCCCCCCGACAGCCCCGACGGCGCCGGCCACCCAGGTCGCCCAGGCCACCCAGGTCGCCCCGGCCGCCCCGCCCCCTCCCGTCCCCCTCCTCCGCGACCCCTGGCAGGAGACCCCGGACGAGGTCGCGGACGGCGACGCCCCGGACGCCCCGCACACCCACGACCCGCACGAGGTGACGGTCCAGCTCGACGCCGTCCTGCTCGGCGACGGCGTGCTCCACCGGGCCGACGGCGGGCACCGCGGAAAGGGCCGGGAGACCTCCGACGGACCGGTCTTCGTCGACTCCTCCGGCCGCCGCAGCCGCCTCTACCGCCGCCTCGGCATACTCGTCGGCGTCGCCTGCGCGATCTACGCCGTCGTCATCGTCTCCACCCTGATGTCCGGCAACTCCAACGCCCCCTGGCTCCCCGTGCCGGGCCAGGAGGAGGGCAAGCCCGCCGGCCAGGTCGACACCACCCCGCTGCCCTCGCGGTCCGGCCCGCCCGCCGCCACCGGCACCGGCGCCCCGCGGACCGGCCCCACCGACGGCACCGGCGTGACCGGCACCCCGGGCGGCGGAGTCCCCGCGCCCGGCACCACCGCCGGCACCGCGCCGCAGCCCGGCACGACCGCCGGCTCCGGCGTGACGGAGACCGGGACCGACAAGAAGCCGGGCGGCGGGGCAACGACGGACCCGGACCCCACCGCGACGACGCAGGCCCCGCCGCCCGTCACCACCGGCCCGTCCGCGTCGACGGGCGACGGCGACACCACCGTCGACCCGACCGCTCCCACCGGCGGTGCCACCACGGGCTCCGACCCGGGCGAGGGCGGCGCCAACGCCAACGGCTCCCGCGACACGACCCCCCTCGCGGGGGCCGCCGACGCGCCCGTCGCCGGTCGGGGCACCACCTCCACGTCCACGCCCCTGTCCCCGGAGACCACCCTCTGATGGCATCCCGCACCCGCCGTCACGGGGCGGCGCGCAGCCCCCGTGCGGGCTTCCGCCGCCTGCCCCTGCGCCTGCTGCTCCCCCTGCTCCTCCTGGTCGCCCTGGCGGCGATGCTCATGCTGCGCGGCTACGTGCACAGCGAGATCCTCGCCGACCACCGCGTCCAGGAACCCGCGCCGACCACCCACGTGCCCGAGAAGATCCTGGAGGGCGGCCCGGTCATCGACGCCCGGAGCGGCCGCACCGAGAGCCTGAGCGTGCCCGACCACCGGCTCGTCCTCACCTTCGACGACGGCCCGGACCCGACCTGGACCCCGAAGGTGCTCGACGTGCTGAAGAAGCACGACGCGCACGCGGTCTTCTTCGTCACCGGCACCATGGCCTCCCGCTACCCGGACCTCGTGGAGCGCATGGTCGACGAGGGCCACGAGGTGGGCCTGCACACCTTCAACCACCCCGACCTCTCCTTCCAGTCCAAGAAGCGCATCGACTGGGAGCTGTCGCAGAACCAGCTGGCGATCACCGGCGCGGCCGGCGTCCGCACCTCGCTGTTCCGCCCGCCCTACTCCTCCTTCGCGGACGCCATGGACGACAAGTCCTGGCCGGTCACCGAGTACATAGGCAGCCGCGGCTACATCACCGTCGTCAACAACACGGACAGCGAGGACTGGAAGAAGCCCGGCGTCGGCGAGATCATCCGCCGCGCCACCCCGCAGGGCGGCAAGGGCGCCATCGTCCTGATGCACGACTCCGGCGGCGACCGCCACCAGACCGTCCAGGCCCTGGACCGGCTCCTGCCCGACCTGAAGGCGAAGGGCTACGAGTTCGACAACCTCACCGAGGCCCTGGACGCGCCCAGCGCCATGAGCCCCGTGACCGGCTCCGAACTGTGGAAGGGCAGGGCGTGGGTCTTCCTCGTCCAGGCCTCGGAGAAGCTCACCGACGTCCTGGTGGTGGGCCTGGCGGTCATCGGCACGCTGGTCATCGGACGCTTCCTGCTGATGCTGCTGCTCTCCGGCGTCCACGCCCGCCGGGTCCGCCGCAAGGGCTTCGGCTGGGGCCCGGCGGTCACCGGACCGGTGACGGTGCTGGTCCCGGCGTACAACGAGGCCAAGTGCATCGAGAACACGGTCCGTTCCCTCATGGCCAGCGACCACCCGATCGAGATCATCGTCATCGACGACGGCTCCACCGACGGCACCGCGCGGATCGTGGAGGGCCTGGGCCTGCCGGGCGTCCGGGTGATCCGCCAGCACAACGCGGGCAAGCCCGCCGCCCTCAACCGGGGCCTGGCCAACGCCCGGTACGACATCGTCGTGATGATGGACGGCGACACCGTCTTCGAACCGTCCACCGTCCGCGAACTCGTCCAGCCCTTCGGCGACCCGAGGGTGGGCGCCGTCGCCGGCAACGCGAAGGTCGGCAACAAGGACAGCCTCATCGGCGCCTGGCAGCACATCGAGTACGTGATGGGCTTCAACCTGGACCGCCGCATGTACGACATCCTCGGCTGCATGCCGACCATCCCGGGGGCGGTCGGCGCCTTCCGCCGCTCCGCGCTCGCGCCCATCGGCGGCATGAGCGACGACACGCTCGCCGAGGACACCGACGTCACCATGGCGCTGCACCGGGCCGGCTGGCGGGTCGTCTACGCCGAGAACGCGCGCGCCTGGACCGAGGCCCCGGAGTCCGTCAGCCAGCTGTGGTCCCAGCGCTACCGCTGGTCGTACGGCACCATGCAGGCCATCTGGAAGCACCGCCGCGCGGTGATCGAGAAGGGCCCCTCGGGCCGCTTCGGCCGCGTGGGGCTGCCGTTCGTCTCCCTGTTCATGGTGCTGGCGCCGCTGCTCGCCCCGCTCATCGACGTGTTCCTGCTCTACGGCATCGTCTTCGGCCCGACCCAGGAGACGATCATCGCCTGGCTGGGCGTCCTGGCCATCCAGGCGGTCTGCGCGGCCTACGCCTTCCGGCTGGACCGGGAGCGGCTGACACCGCTCATCTCGCTGCCGCTCCAGCAGATCCTCTACCGCCAGATCATGTACGTGGTGCTGCTCCAGTCCTGGATCACCGCCCTCACCGGCGGCCGGCTGCGCTGGCAGAAGCTGCGCCGCAGCGGCGGCGTGTCCGCGCCGCCCGGCGGAGGCGTCCCCGGCGTGCCCGCCCCGCGCTCCGGCGCCCTGGACGGGAGGCCGGTCGGATGACCACCCCGCCCTACGACCCCGCCCCTCCCTTCCCCGACGCGACCGCAACACCCCGGAGCGACCGGTACGTGACCGCACCACCCCCGTACGCCCCCGACACCGCCGCCGTCCCGCCGGTGCTGCCCCAGCAGAAGCAGTCCCGGCGGGCGCCCGCCCGGGACCGGTACTTCGACCTGCTGCGGGCCGTGGCGCTCTTCCGCGTGGTCCTCTACCACCTGACGGGCTGGGCGTGGCTGCCCGTGCTGTTTCCGTCCATGGGCGTGATGTTCGCCCTCGCCGGCAATCTGATGGCCCGTTCCCTCAAGCGCCCCGCCGTGCAGGTCGTCCGCGGCCGCATGCGCCGCCTGCTGCCGCCGCTGTGGCTGCTCGGCGCGGTGGGCGTGACCGGCATGCTGCTCCAGGGCTGGGGGCCGAACGACGACGGGCACCCGGGGTGGTGGTGGCTCCACCTCACCTTCTGGATCCTGCCGTTGAGCGACCCGCCGTACGCCGAGGGCCTGTCCGGCATTGACGGGCTCCTGGGCGACAACTGGGCCTCGGACCTCGCGGGGCCGCTCTGGTACATCCGCGCCTACCTCTGGTACGTCCTGCTCTCCCCGCTGCTGCTGCGCGCCCTGCGTGCCCTGCCGTGGCCGACGATCCTGGCACCGATCGCGCTCTCGGCCGCCTTCCAGTTCGGCTACCTCGAACTGCCGGGCGAGCGGATCCCCTCCGCCCTCACCGACTTCAGCACCTTCGGGGCCTGCTGGATCCTGGGCATGGCCCACCAGGAAGGCGTCCTGAAGCGGCTGCCGCGCTACGTCGTGCCGTCGGTAGCCCCGCTGATCGGTGCGCTCGGCCTCTGGTACGCCTTCGGGGAGGGCTTCAAGTCCGGCTACGACCTGGACTCCATCCCCTTCGCCCAGGCCGTCTGGTCCTTCGCGACCGTGCTGCTGCTCCTGCACGTCAGCCCGTCGTGGACGGAGTGGCCGCACCGGCTGCGCCGCTGGGACCGGGTGGTCACGCTGCTCAACTCCCGGGCGGTGACGATCTACCTGTGGCACAACGTGTGCATCCTGATCGCGGCCACCGTGTGGGACCAGCTGTGGGGCTTCGACGTCATGTACGAGCACTTCACCTGGCTCCTGGAGAGCCCCTGGCCGGTCCTGGTCCTCGCCTGGCTGCTCATCGGGAGCTGCGTCGTCTGGTTCGGCTGGATGGAGGACGTGGCCGCCAAACGCAAACCGCAGCTGTGGCCGGACGGCGCCAAGAGTGGCGCCCGCGGGAGGCCGAGGGCGCGGGCGGCGCACCGGGGCTGACGGCCGTCGTACCGGCGTGCGAGACTGCACCGGTTGCGCGAGTGAACACGGTGGCGTGAGCCGGTCAGGGGGAACGGGCGGGATGAGCAAGCGGCAGACGCAGAAGATGCTGCGGTTGATGGCGAGCGGCGAGCCGGTCGAGCTGACCAGCCCGATGGCGTCCGTGAAGAAGCTGGCCAAGCTGGCCTTCGTCGCCCAGCAGTTCGGCTACGAGTACGCCGACGCCCGCCAGGGTGGCGGGAGCAACGGCTCGCTCACGATGCTGCTCGTGCCCGATCCGAGCCCGCAGGCCCGCGCCCGCGCCGCGCAGAACTGGGCGCAGTACCCGAACGCGGGCGACGGGGTCTCGGTGCCGCCGCTCGTGCCCGACGCCTTCGAACTCCTCAAGGCGCGGATCAACTTCGACCTCACCGGCAAGAGCGCCGAGAAGAGGATGGGGTACGGCGCGCTCGGCGTCACCATCGGCTGTGTGGTCCTCGCCTACCGCTCGGGTGGCTCCTCCGACGACTTCGTCGTGGCCGCGGTGATCTGGCTGGCCGTCCTCGCCATCCTGGGCGTCGGCTTCCTCGTCACCCGCAAGCGCAACGCGAAGTTCGCGGCCCGGTTGCAGGCCGCGGGATTCGTTCCGACGGCGGACGAGACCGGGCGGGTGCGGTACCTGCCGCGGCAGCTCCCGGGACACGGGAACCCGTTCGGCGGGGCGCCGGCCGGCCATGCCGCGCCCGGTGGCCACGGCGCCCCTGGCGGCTATGGCGCCTCCGGTGGCTACGGCGCCCCCGGCGGTTACGCGCAGCCGGCTCCCGCCCAGTACGCCCAGCCCCAGCAGCCGTACCCCCAGCAGCCCTACGCGCCGCCCCAGGGTCGGCAGCAGCCGTACCCGCCCCAGGCGTACCCGCAGCAGCAGCCGTACCCTCCGCAGCCCGCGCCCCAGCAGCAGCCCTACCCCCAGCAGAACCCCCACTGGCAGCCCCAGCACCCCCAGGGCTGACCGGCGCGACCTCTCACCCGGCACCGGTGCCGGGTGAGAGCAACGTTCCCTTCCGGTCATCCACAGCCCCACCGGCACGAAACGCGCCCTTCCTACCGTCGGGGCAATCGAGCTGTGGAGCACCGTGGAGGCGTCATGACATTCCGAGGCGGCCGCTGGATCGAGTACTGGGATCCGGAGGACGAGACGTTCTGGCAGGAGACGGGGGAGCGGACCGCCCGGCGGAACCTGTTCTTCTCCGTGCTCTCCGAGCACATCGGGTTCTCCGTCTGGACGCTCTGGTCCGTGCTGGTCCTCTTCATGGGGCCGGAGTACGGGCTGACGCCGGCCGACAAGTTCCTGCTGACCTCCGTGGTGACCCTCGTCGGCGCCGTCGTACGGGTGCCCTACACCTTCGCGGTCGCCGTCTTCGGCGGGCGGAACTGGACGATCGTCTCCGCCGGGCTCCTGCTCGTGCCGACCGTCGCGGCCTTCACCGTCATGGAGCCGGGGACGTCCTTCTCCACCTTCCTCCTGGTCGGGCTGCTGGCCGGCATCGGCGGCGGCAACTTCGCCTCCTCCATGACCAACATCAACGCCTTCTTCCCGCTGCGGAAGAAGGGGTGGGCGCTCGGTCTCAACGCCGGGGGCGGGAACATCGGTGTGCCGGTCATCCAGCTGGCCGCGCTCGCGATCATCGGGGCGAGCGGCGGGCCGCGGGTGCTGCTCGGCATCTACATCCCGCTGATCCTGGTGGCCGCGGTCCTCGCCGCCTGCTTCATGGACAACCTCGCCTCCGTGAAGAACGACACCGGGGCCGCGAAGGACGCCGCGCGGGACGCGCACACCTGGATCATGTCCGTGCTGTACATCGGCACGTTCGGCTCGTTCATCGGGTACAGCTTCGCCTTCGGGCAGGTGCTGACGACCCAGTTCGGGCGGACCCCGCTCCAGGCGGCCTACCTGACCTTCATCGGCCCGCTGCTCGGCTCCCTGATCCGGCCACTGGGCGGCAGGCTCGCCGACCGGTACGGGGGCGCCCGGATCACCCTGTGGAACTTCGTGGCGATGGCCACCGCCACCGCGGTGCTGGTCGCCGCCAGCATGGCGAGGTCGCTCGGGCTGTTCGTGGCCGTGTTCGTGGTGCTGTTCGTACTCAGCGGGCTCGGCAACGGGTCGACGTTCAAGATGATCCCCGGCATCTTCCAGAACAAGGCGCTGGGCCGTGGGCTGACGGGTGAGGCGGCGGTGGCCCACGGGCGGCGCCTCTCCGGTGCCTCCATGGGTCTGATCGGCGCGGTCGGTGCGCTCGGCGGCGTCGCCATCAACCTCGCCTTCCGGCAGTCCTTCCTCTCCTCCGGCTCGGGCACCGGGGCCTTCGTCGCCTTCCTCGCCTTCTACGCGGTGTGTTTCGCGGTCACCTGGGCGGTATACCTTCGCCGTCCGGCCCCGCGGGTGCCGGACGACCCGGCGGACCCGGCGGACACGAAGGCCCAGCTCAGCTACGCCGAGGTGTGACGTAACACTGGTGACATGAAGCGGAACCGAGCCTGTCACGCACCGTTGACAGGCTCGGTCGGCACGCGAGTACGCAGACGGGCGTGAGGATCGGAGCGCGGCGAGCGATGGACGACGAACAGCAGCGACCCGACCACGGGCCCCTGGCCGGATTCACCGTGGGCGTGACCGCCGCCCGCCGGGCCGACGAGCTGGGCGCCCTGCTCCAGCGGCGCGGCGCCGCCGTCCAGCACGCGCCGGCGCTGCGGATCGTGCCCCTCGCCGACGACAGCGAGCTGATGGCCGCGACCAAGCAGCTCATCGACCAGGCACCGGACGTCGTCGTCGCCACCACCGCCATCGGGTTCCGGGGCTGGGTCGAGGCAGCCGACGGTTGGGGTCTCGGCGACGCCCTGCTGGAGCGGCTGGGCGCGGTCGAACTCCTGGCGCGCGGGCCCAAGGTCAAGGGCGCGGTCCGGGCGGCGGGACTGACCGAGCGGTGGTCGCCGTCGTCGGAGTCCATGGCCGAGGTGCTCGACCGGCTCCTGGAGGAGGGCGTCGACGGCCGCCGGGTCGCCGTACAGCTGCACGGTGAGCCGCTGCCGGGGTTCGTGGAGGCGCTGCGGGAGGGGGGCGCCGAGGTGGTCGGCGTGCCCGTGTACCGCTGGCTGCCGCCGGAGGACCTCGGGCCCGTGGACCGGCTGCTGGACGCCGCCGTGTCGCGGGGCGTGGACGCGGTGACGTTCACCAGCGCGCCCGCCGCGTCCTCGCTGCTCGGCCGCGCCGAGGAGCGCGGTCTGCTGCCCGAACTGCTCGCCGCGTTCGGCCACGACGTGCTGCCCGCCTGCGTCGGACCGGTCACCGCGGTGCCGCTCCAGGCGCACGGTGTCGACACCGTCCAGCCCGAACGCTTCCGGCTCGGCCCGCTCGTCCAGCTGCTGTGCCAGGAACTCCCGGGGCGGGCCCGTGCCCTGCCGGTGGCCGGGTTCCGGCTGGAGATCCGGGGGCACGCGGTGCTCGTCGACGGGGAGCTGCGGACCGTACCGCCGGCCGGCATGTCCCTGCTGCGGGCGCTGTCCCGGCGGCCGGGCTGGGTGGTGTCCCGCGCGGAACTCCTGCGCGCCCTGCCGGGCACCGGCCGCGACGAACACGCCGTCGAGACGGCGATGGCCCGCCTGCGCACGTCCCTCGGCACCCCGAAGCTGATCCAGACGGTGGTCAAGCGCGGCTACCGCCTGGCCCTGGACCCGGCGACGGACGCCAAGTACACGGCGGACGACTGACGGACCGCGGCGACGGCTGCGGTCCGGCATCGTGCGCCGCCGTGGCGCCGGGGCGCGTGGGACCGGCGACGGCCGACGGGACGTAAGGGCGCCGGACGCGGCCCGGGCGCGCGGGCGCGCGCGTACCCGTCCACGCCTCACCGGTACGAGGGGTTCCGGGCGGGAGTGCGGGCAGGCACTGTAGAGGGAGCGGTCCACCTGCTCCCCTTCCCAGCCCGTACCTCGGCGGGCCACCTCCAGGCGGTGACAGGAACATGGCAATGGGTACGGCCACCGACCCGTACGAGCTGCGCTTCGACACCGGGCGGATCTGCCTGGACCTCATCGCCACCACCCACCCCGTCGAGCGCCTCGGCTCCGTGGTCGTGCTGCGCGCCTGGATCGCCGGCTCCGGGCTCGTCCCGCCCGGCACCCCGCTGGCCCACGCCGACGCCACGTGGCTGACCGGCTTCCGCGAACTGCGCCGCGAGACCGCCCGGTTGGTGCGCGCCCGGCCGGCCCCCCGCACCCGCCGCCACGACCTCGCGCTGGCCCGCGTCAACGACCTGGCCCTGGCCGCGCCCCCGGCCCCGCGCGCGGTGCACGGCGAGGACGGCGCGCTGACCCGGGAGCTGACCGGGCCGCCGCAGTGCGCGGCGCTGCTCGGCGCCCTCGCCCGGGACGCCGTCGAACTGCTCACCGACCCGGTCGCGCGGGCCGGTCTGCGCCAGTGTGAGGGCGACAACTGCCCGATCCTCTACGTGGACACCTCCCGCGGGCACCGCAGGCGCTGGTGCTCCAGCGAGGTCTGCGGGAACCGCGAGCGGGTCGCCCGGCACCGCCGCCGCGCCGCCCTCGCCCGATAAGTGCCGCCACGCCCCGTTCGTCACACCGCCCCGAGAAAACTGTCATCTCACTTTGAACACACCGCACTTCGCGTCCGTACCGAATGGGCGAGCGACCGACTGGGGGAACCCCCGGACATCGGAGGTGGGCGTGCGCAAGGATTCCGTCGTGGCCAATGAACGTGGTGCGAGGGCCCGACATCGCATGTCCCAGTCGTCCTCGGAACCCGACGAGGAGCTGATGCGCGCGCTCTACCGCGAGCACGCCGGCCCCTTGCTGGCCTATGTGCTGCGGCTGGTCGCGGGGGACCGGCAGCGCGCCGAGGACGTCGTCCAGGAGACGCTCATCCGTGCCTGGAAGAATGCCGGTCAGCTCAACCGTGCGACCGGATCGGTACGCCCCTGGCTGGTGACGGTCGCCCGGCGCATCGTCATCGACGGCCACCGCAGCCGGCAGGCCCGGCCGCAGGAGGTCGATCCGTCGCCGCTGGAGGTCATCCCCGCGGAGGACGAGATCGACAACGCGCTGTGGCTGATGACGCTGTCGGACGCGCTCGACGACCTGACCCCGGCTCACCGTGAGGTCCTCGTCGAGACGTACTTCAAGGGGCGTACCGTCAATGAGGCGGCGCAGACACTGGGCATACCCAGCGGCACCGTTCGCTCCCGGGTTTTCTACGCCCTGCGTTCGATGAAGCTGGCACTGGAGGAGCGGGGGGTGACGGCGTGATGAGCGGGTACGGGGGAGTTCAGGGGTTCGGTCCGGGGGATACGGGTAATTCTGTCCCCATGGAGGGATCACCGGCGCCGAACGAACACGAGACCGTCGGCGCCTACGCCCTCGGGATTCTCGACGACGCGGAAGCAACCGCTTTCGAGGCACACCTCGCCACCTGCGAATGGTGCGCCCAGCAACTCGACGAGCTGGCCGGCATGGAACCGATGATGGCCGCGCTCGCGGACCTGCCCGGTGCCGGTACGCCGGCCATCGCCGAGTCGCTCACCGCCAAGCCGAGCCCACGGCTGTCCGAGAGGCTCGTCGACGAGGTCGCCGAGCGCCGCGCGAGCAAGCGCCGGCGCAACTTCTACCTGGTGGGCACCGCCGCCGCGCTGATCATCGGCGGCCCGTTCGCCGCCGTGGCGACCACGGGCGGCGGCGGTGGCGACGACGGCGGACGCAAGACCGAGGCCTCGCAGGAGCAGACCGGCAGCCCCGCCGAGTCCGCCTTCGCCGCGATGCCCGACCGGGTCACCGCCACCGACCCGGCCACCGAGGTCAGCGCCACCGTGGCCCTGGAGAAGAAGGCCTGGGGCACCGAGGCGGTCCTGGAGCTGAAGAACGTCAAGGGGCCCGAGAAGTGCTCCCTGATCGCCGTCGGCAAGAACGGCGAGCGGGAGACCCTCAGCTCCTGGACGGTCCCCGACTGGGGCTACGGCATCCCGAACGCCACCACGGAGAAGGCCAAGAAGCCGCTCTACGTGCACGGCGGCGCCGCCTTCGACCCCAACCAGATCGACCACTTCGAGGTCATGACCTTCGACGGCGAACGGCTGGTCGAGGTGGACGCGTAACCCGGTTCCCAGGCGTGCCGTGGCTTCCGGCCCCCCCTTCGCGTACCTTTGACGGCTGCCCAGCACGTCAGAAGGGGGCCCGGTGGCCGCACAGGCTCAACAGGATTCAGCGGTCGGCTCGGTGCACGACCCCGTACGGGAGGACTCCGTACGGGACCGAGAGATCAGCGTGGAACAGGCACACCTCGACCGGGTGTACCGCCGCCTGGAGGAGAAGATCCACGAGGCCGAGTTCCTCATGCACGACGCCGCCCAGCGCGGTCACGTCGGCACGCCCGGCGCGCTGGCCGAGCGCGACGCGCAGGTCTTCCGGGCCGGCATCCACCTCAACCGCCTGAACAACGAGTTCGAGGACTTCCTGTTCGGCCGCATCGACCTGCTTCTCGGCAAGGACGGCAAGAAGGGCCCGGACGGCGCGTACACGGCGGTCGAGCCCGCCGAGGGCGCCCTGGGGCCCGACAACACCGCCGACATCGCCGAGACCCTGCACATCGGCCGCATCGGAGTCCTGGACGAGGAGTACGCGCCGCTGGTCATCGACTGGCGGGCGCCCGCCGCGGCCCCCTTCTACCGGGCCACGCCGGTCGATCCGGGCCGGGTCGTGCGCCGCCGGGTGATCCGCTCCAAGGGGCGGCGCGTCCTCGGCGTCGAGGACGACCTCATGCGTCCCGAGGTCACGGCCCGGCTGGCCGGCGAGGAACTGGCCGTGGTCGGCGACGGCGCCCTGATGGCCGCGCTCGGCCAGGCCCGCACGCACACCATGCGGGACATCGTGGCCTCCATCCAGGCCGAGCAGGACCGCGTGATCCGCGCCCCCGCCGCCTCCGTGACCTATGTGGAGGGCGGCCCCGGCACCGGCAAGACCGCCGTCGCCCTGCACCGCGCGGCGTACCTGCTCTACCAGGACCGGCGACGGTACGCGGGCGGCATCCTGATCGTCTCGCCGACCCCGCTGCTGGTGGCGTACACCGAGGGCGTGCTGCCCTCCCTCGGCGAGGAGGGCCAGGTCGCCATTCGCGCGATCGGCTCCCTGGCCGACGACGCCGCGGGTGGCGAGGCCACGCTGTACGACTCCCCGGCCACCGCCCGCGTCAAGGGGTCCTCACGCATGCTCCGGGTGCTGCGCAAGGCCGCGCGCGGCGCGCTGGAGCCGGCCGACTCGCCGACCCTGCTGAGGGTCGTCGCCTTCAACCGCCGACTCGAACTGGAGGCCGAGGAACTGGCCTCCATCCGCCGCACCGTCCTCGGCGGCACCGCCCCGGTCAACCTGCTGCGCCCCCGCGCCCGACGGCTGCTCCTGGACGCCCTGTGGGAGAAGTCCGGTGCCGGGACCCGGCACAGCGACCCGGAGCTGGCCGCCGAGCTGCGTTCCTCCTTCGACGAGGACGTCAGCTCCGAGGACTCCTTCACCGAGTTCCTGGACGCCTGGTGGCCGGAGCTGACCCCGGGTGCCGTCCTGGCGGCCATGGCGGACGAGCGGCGCCTCGGCCGCTGGGCCCGGCGCGTCCTGAACCCGGGCGAGGTCCGCAAGGTGGCCCGTTCGCTGCGGCGCGAGGGCCGCTCCGTGCACGACGTCGCCCTGCTCGACGAACTCCAGGCGATCGTCGGCACCCCGGCCCGCCCCCGCAAGCGCCGCGAGGCGGACCCGCTGGACCAGCTCACCGGCCTGGACGAGCTGATGCCGCAGCGCGAGGAGACCCAGTGGGAGCGCGCCGAGCGGCTGGCGCAGGAACGCACCGAGTACGCGCACGTCATCGTGGACGAGGCGCAGGACCTCACCCCGATGCAGTGGCGGATGGTGGGCCGCCGCGGCCGGCACGCCACCTGGACCGTCGTGGGCGATCCGGCCCAGTCCTCCTGGTCCGACCCCGACGAGGCGGCCCAGGCCCGCGACGAGGCCCTGGGCACCCGTCCGCGCCGCCGCTTCGAGCTGACGGTGAACTACCGCAACCCGGCGGAGATCGCCGAACTGGCGGCCAGGGTGCTCGCCCTCGCCATGCCGGGCGCCACCTCGCCGTCGGCCGTGCGTTCGACCGGCGTGGAGCCGCGCTTCGTCGTCGTGGAGGACTCCCTGTTCGACACCGTCCGCGCGGAGGCGGCCCGGCTGCTCGGCCTCGTGGACGGCACCGTCGGCGTCGTGGTCGCCATGAACCGGCGCGAGGAGGCCCGGCGCAGGCTGGCCGGGCTCGGCGACCGGGTGGTGGCGCTCGGCAGCCTGGAGGCGAAGGGGCTCGAGTACGACGCCACCGTCGTGGTCTCCCCGGCCGAGATCGCCGACGAGTCGCCCGCCGGGCTGCGGGTCCTGTACGTCGCCCTGACCCGGGCCACCCAGCAGCTCACGGTGGTCTCCAGCGAGCGGGACGAGCCCGACGCCCGAGGGGTGCCGGACCTGCTCCGCGACTGAGGCGGACGTGCGAGAGGCCCGCGCCGTCCACGGCGCGGGCCTCTCGTCTCTTCGTTTAGGTGGCACCGACCCGCCATGCTCGCCTCGCGGCAAGTGGTCGCTCGTAGCGACGATGGTTGGGCCCGGGGGCTTGGATCGAGCCGGTGCCACGTCCAAGGTAACAAACGATCCCCGCAAGGCAATTCCCGTCCCGCGGGTTCCTTCGCGGGCCGCTCCGACGGCCGGTCCGCGGCTTCCGCCGCCCACTTCCCCCGACGGGTTTCCTCGGCGGGCAACTTCTCGTATGGTGGAAGTCGTTTTCCGAAAGAGGGCCGCGAACACAAAGTTCGCAATCCGGGGCGGCTACCGCGTACTCAGTGGTAGGTGCGACGATCGGACGGCACAACCCAGTTACACGGTGAAAGCAGAGGAAGTCGGCCATGGCAACGGCGCCCAGCGTCTCCTACTCGATGACGGTCCGGCTGGAGGTGCCCGCGGGCGGAACCGCCGTCTCGCAGCTCACCACCGCGGTGGAGTCCGCCGGAGGCTCGGTCACCGGCCTCGACGTCACGGCCTCCGGCCACGACAAGCTCCGCATCGACGTCACCATCGCGGCGGGCTCGACCTCGCACGCCGACGAGATCGTGGAGCAGCTGCGGGGCATCGACGGCGTCAGCCTGGGCAAGGTCTCGGACCGCACCTTCCTGATGCACCTCGGCGGCAAGATCGAGATGGCGTCGAAGCACCCCATCCGCAACCGTGACGACCTCTCCATGGTCTACACGCCGGGCGTGGCCCGTGTCTGCATGGCGATCGCCGAGAACCCCGAGGACGCCCGCCGCCTGACCATCAAGCGCAACTCCGTTGCGGTCGTGACGGACGGCTCCGCCGTGCTGGGCCTGGGCAACATCGGCCCGAAGGCCGCGCTGCCGGTGATGGAGGGCAAGGCGGCCCTGTTCAAGCGGTTCGCCGGCATCGACGCCTGGCCGCTCTGCCTGGACACCCAGGACACCGACGCGATCGTCGAGATCGTCAAGGCCATCGCCCCGGGCTTCGCGGGCATCAACCTGGAGGACATCTCCGCGCCGCGCTGCTTCGAGATCGAGGCCCGGCTGCGCGAGGCCCTGGACATCCCCGTCTTCCACGACGACCAGCACGGCACGGCCATCGTCGTCCTCGCCGCCCTGACCAACGCCCTGCGTGTGGTGAACAAGGGAATCGAGAACGTACGGGTCGTCATGTCCGGCGCCGGCGCCGCCGGTACGGCCATCCTCAAGCTGCTGCTCGCGGCCGGGGTGAAGAACGCCGTCGTCGCCGACATCCACGGCGTCGTGCACGCCGGACGCGCCGACCTGGTCGACGCCGCGCCCGAGTCGGCGCTGCGCTGGATCGCCGACAACACCAACCCCGAGGGCCTCACCGGCACCCTCAAGGAGGCCGTGCACGGCGCGGACGTCTTCATCGGCGTGTCGGCCCCCAACGTCCTGGACGGCGACGACGTGGCCGCCATGGCGGACGGCGCGATCGTCTTCGCGCTCGCGAACCCGGACCCCGAGGTGGACCCGGCCATCGCCCGCCAGACCGCGGCGGTCGTCGCCACCGGGCGCTCGGACTTCCCGAACCAGATCAACAACGTGCTGGTCTTCCCGGGCGTCTTCCGCGGTCTGCTGGACGCCCAGTCGCGCACCGTCAACACCGAGATGATGCTGGCCGCCGCGCACGCCCTCGCGGACGTCGTCACCGAGGACGAGATCAACCCGAACTACATCATTCCGAGCGTCTTCAACGACAAGGTCGCCGGTGCCGTCGCGGGCGCCGTGCGCGAGGCGGCGAAGTCCGCCGGAGTGGTGGCGTAGGTTCCGCGGGCGGGGGCAGACGGCCTGTGGCGTGGTGGTGAGGATCACCACCACGGGCGGCTCCACCGGCGCGTCGCGCGGCGGCGCGCCTCGGACCGCCCTCTAGTGTGGCGCAAGGCTCAGGCCCTCTCATCGTGTGACTCCCAAGGGTGTTCTCACGACTCCTGGGGGTGCCGGATTGGCTTTACCGCCGCAGGTGGAGGCAGGATGCCTCCCTGGGCGCGAGGGTCTGACGACCGACCCGGGTCCGGGGAGTGTCCGAGGCCCCTGGCAGCATCGGCATCGCTGTGCCCAACATGCGGCTCCGCCGCGTGGCACGCCTCAACGGCAAGAAGAACACGGGAGTAACAACATGAACCGCAGTGAGCTGGTGGCCGCGCTGGCCGACCGCGCCGAGGTGACCCGCAAGGACGCCGACGCCGTGCTGGCCGCGTTCGCCGACGTCGTCGGCGACATCGTCTCCAAGGGCGACGAGAAGGTCACGATCCCCGGCTTCCTGACCTTCGAGCGCACCCACCGTGCCGCTCGCACCGCCCGCAACCCGCAGACCGGCGAGCCGATCCAGATCCCGGCCGGCTACAGCGTCAAGGTCTCCGCGGGCAGCAAGCTCAAGGAAGCCGCCAAGGGCAAGTAGGCGCTCCGCCTGGAGTGCCGGGTAACTGCGCGGACCGTCCGCGTGGCCTGCGGGCCGTGGGCGGGTGCGGCGACGTCGTGGCTTGTCGCGCAGTTCCCCGCGCCCCTGACGGGGCGCACACAGCACAACGCCGATGGGGCGGTCACCCGGACTCCGGGTGACCGCCCCATCGGCGTTGTGCTGTCTAGCCGAGTGCCTTGCCCGGCAGTTCCACCTTCGCGCCCAGCTCCACGAGCTTCTCCATGAAGTTCTCGTAGCCGCGGTTGATCAGGTCGATGCCGTGGACCCGGGACGTGCCCTGGGCCGCGAGGGCGGCGATCAGGTACGAGAAGCCGCCGCGGAGGTCGGGGATGACCAGGTCGGCGCCCTCCAGCTTGGTCGGTCCGGAGACGACCGCCGAGTGGAGGAAGTTGCGCTGGCCGAAGCGGCAGTGGGAGCCGCCCAGGCACTCGCGGTAGAGCTGGATGTGGGCACCCATCTGGTTGAGCGCCGAGGTGAAGCCGAGCCGGGACTCGTAGACCGTCTCGTGGACGATGGACAGGCCCGTCGCCTGCGTCAGCGCGACCACCAGGGGCTGCTGCCAGTCCGTCTGGAAGCCGGGGTGCACGTCCGTCTCCAGGGCGATGGACTTCAGCCGCCCGCCCGGGTGCCAGAAGCGGATGCCCTCGTCCTCGATCTCGAAGGCGCCGCCCACCTTCCGGAAGGTGTTGAGGAACGTCATCATCGACCGCTGCTGGGCGCCGCGGACGTAGACGTCGCCCTCGGTCGCCAGCGCCGCCGACGCCCAGGACGCGGCCTCCAGGCGGTCCGACAGGGCACGGTGGGTGTAGCCGCCCAGCTCGTCCACGCCGGTGATGCGGATCGTGCGGTCGGTGTCCATCGCGATGATCGCGCCCATTTTCTGCAGGACGCAGATCAGGTCCTCGATCTCCGGCTCGACGGCCGCGTTCGACAGCTCGGTGACGCCCTCGGCCAGCACGGCCGTGAGCAGCACCTGCTCGGTCGCGCCGACGGACGGGTACGGCAGCCGGATCTTCGTGCCGCGCAGCCGCTGCGGGGCCTCCAGGTACTGGCCGTCCGCGCGCTTCTCGATCTTCGCGCCGAACTGCCGCAGCACGTCGAAGTGGAAGTCGATGGGCCGGCCGCCGATGTCGCAGCCGCCCAGGCCCGGGATGAAGGCGTGGCCGAGGCGGTGCAGCAGCGGGCCGCAGAAAAGGATCGGGATGCGCGACGAACCCGCGTGGGCATCGATGTCGGCGACGTTCGCGCTCTCCACGTGCGTCGGGTCCATCACCAGCTCGCCGGGCTCGTCGCCCGGACGGACCGTCACCCCGTGCAGTTGCAGCAGTCCGCGTACGACCCGCACGTCGCGGATGTCCGGCACGTTGCGCAGCCGGCTCGGCGCACTGCCCAGCAGGGCGGCCACCATGGCCTTCGGCACGAGGTTCTTCGCACCGCGGACCCGGATCTCGCCCTCCAGCGGGGTTCCGCCGTGGACAAGCAGTACGTCATCAGCGCCGTTGACGGTCATGAATCTCGCGTTCCGTGGGTTACGGGCAGGGGCCAGAAGGGAAAGGGTAATCGCCTTGTACCCCCCTTCCGTAAGCATGTGCAGGATCGGGCTACGTCATGGATTCGTCACAACACGCCGCGTTCCCCGGCGCGTACGGGGGGTCACGACCGTGGGGCGTGCGCGGGGTGCGTGTTCACCCCCGTGCCCCCGATTGCCTCCCCACGGGAGGGGAACATGCGGGATCATGTCAGGCATGACCGAGGTGTCCTCGCTCACGGGGCGGCTGCTCGTGGCAACGCCCGCCCTGGCGGACCCGAACTTCGAGCGTGCGGTGGTGCTCCTTCTCGACCACGACGAGGAGGGCTCCCTCGGTGTCGTCCTCAACCGTCCCACACCGGTCGACGTGGGCGACATCCTGGAGGACTGGGCGGACCTGGCCGGCGAACCGGGCGTGGTCTTCCAGGGCGGCCCGGTGTCGCTCGACTCGGCCCTCGGGGTCGCCGTCGTCCCGGGCGGAGCCTCCGGCGAGCGCGCGCCGCTGGGCTGGCGCCGGGTGCACGGCGCGATCGGCCTGGTCGACCTGGAGGCGCCGCCGGAACTGCTGGCGCCCGCCGTGGGCGCCCTGCGCATCTTCGCGGGGTACGCCGGCTGGGGGCCGGGTCAACTGGAGGACGAGTTGGCGGAGGGTGCCTGGTACGTGGTCGAGTCCGAACCCGGCGACGTGTCCTCCCCCTTCCCGGAGCGGCTCTGGCGCGAGGTCCTGCGCCGCCAGCGGGGCGACCTGGCGATGGTGGCCACGTATCCGGACGACCCGTCGCTCAACTGAAGCGTGTGAGCTTCAGTACCCTTGGCGTTTATGAGCACTCTCGAGCCCGAGCGCGGGACTGGTACGGGGACCCTCGTTGAGCCGACGCCGCAGACGTCCCACGGCGACGGCGACCACGAGCGCTTCGCCCATTACGTCCAGAAGGACAAGATCATGGCGAGCGCCCTCGACGGCACCCCCGTCGTGGCGCTGTGCGGCAAGGTCTGGGTGCCGGGCCGCGACCCGAAGAAGTATCCGGTCTGCCCCATGTGCAAGGAGATCTACGAGTCCATGAGCGGCGGCGGGGACGAGGGCAAGGGCGGCGACAAGAAGTAGCGGCCCCGCCCGCAGAGACTTTCCCGAAGGCCCCCGGAGTGTGCCCGCGCGCACTCCGGGGGCCTTCGTGCGTTCCGGGGCCGTCGAGCTTCACGAATTGGTTCAGACCTCTTGTGGACCTGTTCATGTACTCCCTACTCTCCTGACTGTTGTGCAGAGCGAAACCGTCGTTGCATATGCTGCAACGCACGTCCGGAGGAAACACTCCATGAAGCTCGCCCCACGCCTGGCCCTCCTGCTCGCCGTCGCCGTCGTCTCCGCGACCGCCTGCGCCCCCCAGACCTCCGACAACTCCTCCTCCGGCAAGGACGAGAAGAGCGGCACGCTACGGGTCTGGCTCTTCCAGGAGGTCAACACCAAGCCGAAGGAGAAGGCCGTCGACGCGGTCCTCGCCGACTTCGAGAAGGCGCACGCGGACACCGACGTCACGGTCGAGTACATCCCCGTCGAGACGCGCGCCCAGCGCATCAAGGCCGCCTTCAACGACCCGAAGAGCGCCCCGGACGTCATCGAGTTCGGCAACACCGACACCGCGGGTTACGTGAAGGACGGCGGACTCGCCGACGTCACCGAGGAGTTCGGGGACTGGGACGAGGCCAAGGACACCGACCCCACCGCCCGCCAGTCGGTCACCGTCGACGGCAAGGTCTACGGCGCCCCCTACTTCGTCGGCGTCCGCGCCCTGTACTACCGCACCGACGTCTTCGAGAAGCTGAACCTCGACGTCCCCCGCACGCTGGCGGAGGTGGCGTCCACCGCGAAGCAGGTCAGGGCGGCCGAGCCCGACCTGTACGGCCTCGCGGTCGGCGGCGCCTACACCTACGGCGCGATGCCGTTCATCTGGGCCAACGGCGGCGAACTCGCCACCGGCAAGGGCGGCTCGTACGCCTCGGCGATCGACAGCGCCGCCGCACGCAAGGGCATCGAGGCGTACACGTCCCTGTTCGGCGACGACAACTGCCCGGCCGCCAAGTGCGCCGGCATGGGCGGCAACGACACCGTCACCGCCTTCGCCTCCGGCAAGGCGGCCATGGCGATCGGCGGCGACTTCAGCCACCAGGCCGTGGAGGCCGGCAAGGTGAAGGGCAAGTACGCGGTCGTGCCGCTGCCCGGCGTCGAGCCCGGCTCCATAGCCCCGGCCTTCGCGGGCGGCAACAACATCGGCGTCCTCAAGAGCACCTCGCACCGCACCCTCGCCGTCGACCTGATGAAGCGGCTCGCGTCGAAGAAGGCGCAGGCCGACCTGTTCGACGCGATGGGCTTCCTGCCGACCTTCACGGACGTGCGGCAGCAGGTGGCGAAGGAGGAGCCGTTCGTGAAGCCGTTCGTCGACACGCTCGGCGCCGGTACGAAGTTCGTTCCGGCTTCGCCGGCTTGGGCGACGATCGACTCCTCGCAGGTGCTGCCGACGATGTTCCAGGAGGTCGTCAGCGGCAAGAAGGACGTCAGCGCTGCCGCCGGGGACGCCGCGAAGAAGATGGACGCGGCGTTTGGCTCCGCCGGATGAGTGTGGCGCCTACTGGCTCGGGGGGTGCGGTTCCAGGGCGGGTGCGGGAGCGTCGTGGCTTGTCGCGCCCACGCGGCGGCAGCCGCAAGTCCCACACGGCCCCGCGCCCCTTTCGGGGCGCTGCCCGTACCCCCTGGTTGTATCTCGCCCCCGCGCTCGTCGTCCTCGGCGGGCTGCTCGTCTACCCCGTCTACCAGCTCGGGCTGATCTCCTTCCTGGAGTACACGCAGGCCCAGGTGTCCGGTGGGGAGCCGACGACCTTCCGGGGGTTCGGGAACTACGCGGAGCTGTTCGGGGACGGGGAGTTCTGGCGGGTGCTGCTCGCCACCGTCGTGTTCGCCGCCGCCTGCGTGGTCTCCACGCTGGCCGTGGGGTGTGCGCTGGCCGTGCTGCTCACGCGGGTGCGGGCCGTGCCGCGGCTCGTGCTGATGCTGGCCGCCCTCGGCGCGTGGGCGACCCCGGCGGTGACCGGGTCCACGGTGTGGCTGCTGCTGTTCGACCCGGACTTCGGGCCGGTCAACCGGATGCTCGGGCTCGGCGACCACTCCTGGACGTACGGGCGCTACAGCGCCTTCCTGCTCGTCCTGCTCGAAGTGGTCTGGTGCTCCTTCCCGTTCGTCATGGTGACCGTCTACGCCGGGATCCGGGCCGTGCCCGCGGAGGTGCTGGAGGCGGCCGCGCTGGACGGTGCCTCCCAGTGGCGGATCTGGCGCTCGGTGCTGGCGCCGATGCTCCGGCCGATCCTGGTGGTCGTCACCATCCAGTCGGTCATCTGGGACTTCAAGGTCTTCACCCAGATCTACGTCATGACGAACGGCGGCGGCATCGCCGGCCAGAACCTCGTCCTCAACGTCTACGCCTACCAGAAGGCGTTCGCGTCCTCGCAGTACAGCCTCGGCTCGGCGATCGGCGTCGTGATGCTGCTGATCCTGCTCGCCGTGACGCTGGTCTACCTGCGGCTGCTGCGCCGCCAGGGGGAGGAACTGTGAATCTTCCACTGCGCCTTCCACGCGCGCGCGTGCGCCGTCCGTGGCGGCTGGCGGCCGAGGCGTCGGCGCTGCTGATCGCGGTCGTGGTGGCCTTCCCGCTGTACTGGATGGTGCTCAGCGCCTTCAAACCGGCCGGTGAGATCGAGTCGACCGAGCCGCGGCCGTGGACGCTGACGCCTACGCTGGACTCCTTCCGGCGGGTCTTCGGGCAGCAGGAATTCGGTCGTTACTTTCTCAACAGTCTGCTCGTGGCGGGCACCGTCGTGATCGCCTCGGCGCTGATCGCGTTCCTCGCGGCGACGGCGGTGACGCGATTCCGGTTCCGTTTCCGGACCACCCTGCTGATCATGTTCCTGGTGGCCCAGATGGTGCCCGTGGAGGCGCTCACGATCCCGCTGTTCTTCCTCATGCGGGACGCCGGTCAGCTGAACACCCTGGGGTCGCTGATCCTGCCCCACATCGCCTTCTCGCTGCCCTTCGCGATCTGGATGCTGCGGGGCTTTGTGAAAGCCGTGCCGGAGGCCCTGGAGGAGGCCGCCTACATGGACGGGGCGAGCCGGTCGAGATTCCTCTGGCAGATCCTTTTCCCGCTGGTCTTCCCGGGACTGGTGGCGACCAGCGTCTTCTCCTTCATCTCGACCTGGAACGACTTCCTGTTCGCCAAGTCGTTCATCATCAGCGACACCTCGCAGTCGACGCTGCCGATGGCACTGCTGGTCTTCTACAAGCCGGACGATCCCGACTGGGGCGGCGTCATGGCCGCGTCCACGGTGATGACGATTCCGGTGCTGGTCTTCTTCGTACTCGTGCAACGACGACTCGTCTCCGGCCTCGGCGGAGCGGTAAAGGACTGACGTGACGGACGTGATTCCCCAGCCCGTGCAAGTGACGTCCGGCGAGGGCGGCTTCTTCGCCCTCGGTCCGGACACCAGGGTGGTGGCGGACGAGGGCACCGGGTCCACCGAGCGGTGGCTGCGCGCCACGCTGGGCGCGGCCACCGGCCTGCCGCTGGCCCCCGGCACGGGGGACGACGGCGTGGTCCGCCTGTGCCTCGACGCCGCACTGCCCGACGAGGGCTACCGCCTCGACGTCGCACCGGCCGGCGTGCGGCTGACCGGCGGCGGTCCGGCCGGCCTCTTCTGGGGCGCCCAGACGCTGCGGCAGCTGCTCGGCCCGGACGCCTTCCGGCGCGCGCCGCTGCCCGACCGCCGGTGGCGGCTGCCGGCGGTCCGCATCGAGGACGCACCCCGCTTCCGCTGGCGCGGGCTGATGCTGGACGTCGCCCGGCACTTCATGCCGAAGGACGGCGTCCTGCGCTACCTGGACCTGATGGCCGCCCACAAACTCAACGTCCTGCACTTCCACCTGACGGACGATCAGGGCTGGCGCGTCGAGATCAGGCGGCACCCGAAGCTCACCGAGACCGGCTCCTGGCGGGCACGCACCAAATACGGCCACCGTGCCTCGCCGTTGTGGGAGGACAAACCCCACGGCGGCTACTACACCCAGGAGGACATCCGGGAGATCGTCGCCTACGCCGCCGAACGGCACATCACCGTCGTCCCCGAAATCGACGTACCGGGACACTCGCAGGCCGCCATCGCCGCGTATCCGGAACTCGGCAACACCGATGTGATCGACACCACCGCCCTCTCCGTCTGGGACACCTGGGGCGTCTCGCCGAACGTACTCGCCCCCACCGAGAACACACTGCGCTTCTACGAGGGCGTGTTCGAGGAACTCCTGGAGCTTTTCCCCTCGGAGTTCATCCACATCGGCGGCGACGAATGCCCCAAGGAGCAGTGGCGGCGCTCGGCCACCGCGCAGGCCCGCATCGAGGAACTCGCCCTCGCCGACGAGGACGAACTCCAGGCCTGGTTCATCCAGCACTTCGACACCTGGCTGAGCGAACGCGGACGCCGGCTCATCGGCTGGGACGAGATCCTGGAGGGCGGACTCGCCAAGGGCGCGGCCGTGGCCTCCTGGCGCGGGTACGCGGGCGGGATGGCCGCCGCACGCGCGGGACACGACGTGGTGATGTGCCCCGAGCAGCAGGTGTACCTGGACCACCGGCAGCACGCGGGTGAGGACGAGCCGGTGCCGATCGGCTTCGTGCGCACCCTGGAGGACGTCTACCGGTTCGAGCCGGTTCCCGCGGAACTGACACCGGACGAGTCCGGACATGTGATCGGCACCCAGGCGAACGTGTGGACCGAGGTGATGGAGAACCAGGTACGCGTCGACTACCAGACCTTCCCGAGGCTGGCCGCGTTCGCCGAGGTGGCCTGGAGCGCCCTGCCCGAACCGGCCGACCGGGACTTCGACGCCTTCGAGGAGCGGATGGCCGCCCACTACCGGCGACTTGACGCCCTGGGCGTCGGATACCGGCCGCCCGGCGGTCCGCTGCCCTGGCAGCGGCGGCCCGGCGTGCTCGGCCGGCCCCTCGACGGGCCACCGCCGAACAAGTAAGGAGAAAGCCCCTGAACGCCACCTGAGAGTGGCAACTCGCACGCATCGCGCGTAGTTCCGATCGCCGGAGATCCCTAGGTAAACCGCCCGACTTGTGGACGAGTCGGGCGAATGCCTCCTAGCGGACCCCTGCGTTCGGGCCCTGCAAAGATGTGCCAGAGTTGCCACGTCCGCCCTGTCAGGTCGTACCGTACGGCCACATGGGCGGGACCAGGTGGGACAGCGGGAAGGGGCAGTCGGTTTGACCACGCACGCACCGCAGGCGGCGCAGGCCGTCACGCTGCCCACGACTCTGGACGAGGCCGTGGCGGCGCTGGCCGCCATGCCCGCCGCCGTCCCCGTCGCGGGCGGCACCGACCTGATGGCCGCGGTCAACTCCGGCCAGCTCAGGCCCGCCGCGCTGGTGGGCCTCGGCCGGATCAGCGAGATCCGCGGCTGGCAGTACCAGGACGGCCACGCGCTGCTCGGCGCGGGCCTCACGCACGCCCGCATGGGCCGCCCCGACTTCGCCGCGCTCATCCCGGCGCTCGCCGCCGCCGCGCGGGCGGCCGGACCGCCGCAGATCCGCAACGCCGGCACCCTGGGCGGAAACATCGCCTCGGCCGCCCCCACCGGGGACGCGCTGCCGGTGCTGGCCGCCCTGGAGGCGACGCTGATCATCGCCGGCCCGGACGGCGCCCGCCGGGAGATGCCGGTCTCGCACCTGCTGGCCGGCATGGAGATGCTCCGCGCGGGCGAGCTGATCGGCTACGTGCGCATGCCGCTGCTGCACGCGCCGCAGGTCTTCCTGAAGGCCACCGGCCGCACCGGTCCGGGCCGCGCGACGGCCTCCGTCGCGCTGGTCCTCGACCCCGCCCGGCGCGGGGTGCGCTGCGCCGTGGGCGCCATCGCGCCGATGCCGCTGCGGCCCCTGGAGGCCGAGCAGTGGGTGGCCTCGCTCATCGACTGGGACAACGGCCGCGCGATCGTCCCGGAGGCGCTGCACGGCTTCGGCGAGTACGTCGCCGCCGCCTGCATCCCCGACGCGGCCCCCGCCGAGGACGGCTCCGTGGCGCAGCTCCCGCCCGCCGTACTGCACCTGCGGCGCACCGTCGCCGCGCTGGCCCGACGAGCACTGGGGAGGGCGCTGTCGTGACCGACGACCAGCACGGCGACCGGTACGACGACCGGCACGGAGAGGGCGCGCCCCCGAGCGGCGGCCGCTGGGACCCGCTGCCCCAGGGCGACTACGACGACGGCGCCACCGCCTTCGTGAAGCTTCCCGAGGGCGGCGTGGACGCGCTCTTCGCCTCCTCGGACAGCCCGCTCGCCGCACCCGGACACGGCTACGTGCCGCCGCAGATCACGGTCGCGCCCGCCACCGGCACCGACCCGGCCGCCACCGGCTCCTGGACCATGCCGTCCGCCCCCGTGGACGGCACCCAGTGGCAGCTGCCGGACACCGGACAGGAGCACGCCGCTCAGCAGGGCCACGCCGACTATCCGCCGCCGCACGACCCCTACGGCGGCGCCGCGCCCTACGACGCGAACGCCGGGCAGGGCGACGGTGAACGGTTCACCTACCGGCCCGGCGCCACCGGCCAGTGGGACTTCTCCGAGGCCGCGCCCCCCGAGGACGCGCAGCCGGGGTCCGGCCAGGACGTGACCGGACAGTGGTCCATCCCCGTCGCCGACGGTGACCTTCCGGACGAATCGGGCGAGTTCACCACCTCGTCCCTGGCCGAGCAGTGGGGCACCGGCGCTCCGGCCACCCTGCCGGGCGGCGCCACCGCGCCCTGGGCGACCCAGCCCACCGGGCAGCCGTGGGGCGACGACCCGGCGGAGGGCGGCCCCGGCGCCGGCGAGCAGCTGACGTCCAGCACGTCGCGCCCGCCCCGGCACCCGGCCGATCCGTACGCCCAGGCACCCGCCGAACCCGCCGCGGAGACCGACCCCGTGGCACCGGCGGCCGAAGCCACGGCGACCGGCGGTCCCCGTGGTGCCGAGGAGGCCCCTGAGGGCCCCGCCGGGCGCTCGGAGGGCCCCGCGGAGGGCGTGACCGCGGAATCCGTCCCGGAGGCCGCGGAGGAGCCCGTGACGGGCATGGCCGCCGCGACCGGCGACCGGACCGAACCGGCCGACGGAGCCGACCCGGCCGAGGCCGCGAGCGACACGCCCGCCGACGTGCACACCGACGTACGGGCCGCCCCGCCCGCGGCCGACGAACGCGCCCCGGCCGCCGCGCACGACGAGCACCCCCTCGCCTCGTACGTGCTGCGGGTCAACGGCGCCGACCGGCCCGTCACCGACGCCTGGATCGGCGAGTCGCTGCTCTACGTGCTGCGGGAGCGGCTCGGCCTCGCGGGCGCCAAGGACGGCTGCTCGCAGGGCGAGTGCGGCGCCTGCAACGTGCAGGTCGACGGACGTCTCGTCGCCTCCTGCCTGGTCCCGTCCGTGACCGCGGCCGGCAGCGAGGTGCGCACCGTCGAGGGCCTGGCCGCCGACGGACAGCCGTCGGACGTGCAGCGGGCGCTCGCCCGGCGGGGCGCCGTGCAGTGCGGCTTCTGCGTGCCCGGCATGGCGATGACCGTGCACAACCTCCTGGAGGGCAACCCGGCGCCGACCGACCTGGAGGCCCGCCAGGCCCTGTGCGGCAACCTGTGCCGCTGCTCCGGGTACCGCGGCGTCCTGGAGGCGGTCCAGGAGGTCGTCGCCGAACGCGAGGCACACGCCGGCGCCGACGCGCACACCGGCGCGGAGGGCGACGAGCCCCGCATCCCGCACCAGGCCGGCCCGGGCGCGGGCGGCGTCAACGCGTCGGCCTTCGAACCCCAGCCACCGCCCGGCGCGCCGGACCCGGCAGCGGGACCCCACGACCGGCCCTTCGGTGACCACGGCCAGGACGGAGGCCACGCGTGAGCAACGACACCGCGACTGCGGAGGCCGCGGGACCCGCCGAGGCGGCGCCCCCCGTCGCCGAGCCGATCCCGCACGGCCTCGGCGTGTCCCTGCCGCCCGCCGACGCCCGCGCCAAGACGGAGGGCACCTTCCCGTACGCCGCCGACCTGTGGGCCGAGGGCCTGCTGTGGGCGGCCGTACTGCGCTCACCGCACCCGCACGCGCGCATCGTGTCCATCGACACCACCCACGCGCGGGAGATGCCCGGCGTCCGTGCGGTCGTCACCCACGAGGACGTGCCCGGCGCCGTGCTGCACGGACGCGGCCGGGCCGACCGCCCGGTCTTCGCCTCCGAGGTGGTACGCCACCACGGCGAGCCCCTCGCCGCCGTCGCCGCCGACCACCCCGACACCGCGCGGATGGCCGCCGCCGCCGTCATCGTCGAGTACGAGGTGCTCGACCCGGTGATCGACCCCGAGCAGGCCTTCGAGGCCGAGCCGCTGCACCCCGACGGCAACCTCATCCGGCACATCCCGCTGCGCCACGGCGACCCGGACGCGGCCGGCGAGATCGTCGTCGAGGGCCTCTACCGCATCGGCCGCCAGGACCCGGCGCCGATAGGAGCCGAGGCGGGCCTGGCCGTACCGCGCCCCGACGGCGGCGTGGAGCTGTACCTGGCCTCCACCGACCCGCACGGCGACCGGGACGCGGCCGCCGAGTGCTACGGCCTGACGCCCGAACAGGTGAAGATCGTCGTCACAGGGGTGCCCGGCGCCACCGCCGACCGCGAGGACCAGGGCTTCCAACTGCCCCTCGGCCTGCTCGCGCTGAAGACCGGCTGCCCGGTGAAACTCACCGCCACGCGCGAGGAGTCCTTCCTCGGCCACGCCCACCGGCACCCCACCCTCCTGCGCTACCGCCACCACGCCGACGCCGAGGGCCGGGTGGTGAAGGTCGAGGCGCAGATCCTGCTCGACGCGGGCGCCTACGCCGACACCTCGTCGGACGCCCTGGCCGCCGCGGTCGCCTTCGCCTGCGGGCCGTACGTCGTCCCGAACGCCTTCATCGAGGGCTGGGCCGTACGCACCAACAACCCGCCCTCCGGCCACGTGCGCGGCGAGGGCGCCATGCAGGTCTGCGCCGCCTACGAGGCGCAGATGGACAAGATCGCCAAGAAGCTCGGCCTGGACCCGGCCGAGGTGCGGCTGCGCAACGTACTGGCCACCGGGGACGTGCTCCCTACCGGCCAGTCCGTCACCTGCCCCGCCCCGGTCGCCGAACTCCTCCAGGCCGTACGCGACTTCCCGCTGCCCGCCCTGCCCAAGGACACGCCCGAGGACGAGTGGCTGCTGCCCGGCGGCCCCGAGGGCGCGGGCGAACCGGGCGCGGTGCGCCGGGGCGTGGGCTACGGCATCGGCATGGTGCACATGCTCGGCGCCGAGGGCGCGGACGAGGTCTCCACCGCCACCGTGAAGGTCCAGGACGGCGTGGCGACGGTGCTGTGCGCGGCGGTCGAGACCGGCCAGGGCTTCACCACCCTCGCCCGGCAGATCGTGCAGGACACCCTCGGAGTCGACGACGTGCAGGTGGCGCCGGTCGACACCGACCAGCCCCCGGCCGGCGCGGGCTGCCGCGGCCGCCACACCTGGGTGTCGGGCGGCGCGGTGGAACGGGCGGCCAAGATGGTCCGCACCCAGCTCCTCCAGCCCCTGGCGCACCAGTTCGGGATGTCGACCGAGCTGCTCCAGATCGCCGACGGCAAGATCACCTCGTACGACGGCGTGCTGTCGACCACGGTCGCCGAGGCGCTGGACGGCAAGGAACTGTGGGCCACCGCCCAGTGCCGCCCGCACCCGACCGAACCGCTGGACGAGACCGGCCAGGGCGACGCCTTCGTCGGCATGGCCTTCTGCGCGATCCGCGCGGTGGTCGACGTCGACATCGAGATCGGCTCGGTACGGGTCGTGGAGCTGGCCGTCGCACAGGACGTCGGCCGGGTGCTCAACCCGGCCCAGCTGACCGCCCGGATCGAGGCGGGCGTCACGCAGGGCGTCGGCATCGCGCTCACGGAGAACCTCCGCACCCCGCGCGGCCTGATCCGGCACCCCGACCTGACGGGCTACGCCCTGCCGACCGCGCTGGACGCCCCGGACATCCGGATCGTGAAGCTAGTCGAGGAGCGCGACGTGGTCGCCCCCTTCGGCGCGAAGGCGGTCAGCGCGGTGCCGGTGGTGGCCTCTCCGGCCGCCGTCGCCTCCGCCGTACGGGCGGCCACGGGCCGCCCGGTGAACCGGCTCCCGATCCGGCCCCAGGCCGCGGTGGTCACGGCGACCTGACGCCCTTCCCGACGCCCTTCGCCCGGGAGGCAACGCGCGCGGCACGGGACGCGTCCTACGTAGCGGGACGGGCGGGGCCCGTGCGACGGGGCGTTGTCAGTGGCGGGCCCTAGGCTGCGAAGCGGTGGGGACGACTGCCGCTCCCACCGCGCTCGAGCACACCCGGGGGAGACGATGCAGGCGGTCACGAAGGATGCGACGGACACGACGGACACGACGGACACGACGGACACGACGGACACGACTGAGGCGCCACAGCGCCTGCCGTCCCTGCCGTCCCTGCTGACCCTCGCCCGCCTCACCACGGCCTCGGCGCGGGAGCCCTCCCGCTGCCCGGCGCCGCCGGGGCGCGAGACGCCGCTGTTCTGGACGTCGGCGGCGCTGATCGGCTGTCTGCTCGTGTCGGCGGGCCGGCGCACGACGTCCGGCCTCGCCCTGGATCTGCCCTACCGGCTGCTGACCCGCGAGTTGGGCCGGGGCCGGGTGGCCCGCTTCGAGGACGTCGACTTCCCCCCGGCCCTCACCCACGAGCCCACCCGCCGCTTCCTGCGGGAGACGGGCCTGCCGGAGGACACCTTCCCGCTGCTGGCGGACACCGACGGAATGGCGCTGCCGACCCTCGCGGAGTACTACGGCACGGAGTTCGCGGAGGCGCCGCCTGCCCACCTGGTCCGGCTGGGCCGGCTCCCCGACGGAGCCGACGTGGCGGTCGACGGCGCGACGGGCGCGGTATCGACCTGGCACCCGTCCGACGCGGACCCACGCCCGCTCACGCCGGACGTCTCGACCCTCGTCTTCAGCCTGTGGCTGCTGCACCACGCGGCAGCCGCGGAGGCCGTGGAGGCCGTGGCGGGATTCGAACCCGCGTAACTCGCTTTGCAGGCGAGCCCCTGAACCACTCGGGCACACGGCCGTGTCCCTCACTCGTGACCGACCGTAGGGCGGCCGGCGCGGGTGCTCAAGGAGTCCGGCGGGGCCGCAACACGACTGCCATACCGCGTTCATGAACGGGGCGGGTCGTACGACCAAGGTCCCGGTCCGGTACCGCCTCCCGACAGGGGTCAAGCGGTGCTGTGGCCCTTACCCTGGCGACCATGACCGTCCCTGAGCCCCGCGACACCGATGTCGCCGTCCCCGCCGCGACCGCCGGCGCACCCTCCGTTCCCTCCGACCCCGCCGTCCCCGACGAGACCGTGCTGAGCCGCGCCTACCGGGCGCTGAGCATCGGCATCGTCTCCGTCATCGTGCTGATCGCCTTCGAGGCGACGGCGGTCGGTACGGCGATGCCGGTGGCGGCGCGGGAGCTGGACGGGGTGTCGCTGTACGCGTTCGCGTTCTCGGGGTACTTCACGACGAGTCTCTTCGGGATGGTGCTCTCCGGCCAGTGGTCGGACCGGCGGGGCCCGCTGGCGCCGCTGACCTCTGGCATCGCCGCCTTCGCGGTGGGCCTCGTGCTGTCCGGGACGGCCGGCACGATGTGGCTGTTCATCCTCGGGCGGGCCGTGCAGGGGCTCGGCGGCGGCCTGGTGATCGTCGCCCTCTACGTCGTCGTCGGGCGGGCCTACCCGGAGCGGCTGCGGCCCGCGATCATGGCGGCGTTCGCGGCGGGCTGGGTCGTCCCGTCGGTCGTCGGCCCGCTCGCCTCCGGCGCGGTGACCGAGCACCTCGGCTGGCGCTGGGTGTTCGTCGGCATCCCGGTGCTCGTCGTCTTCCCGCTGGCGCTCGCGCTGCCGCAGATACGCGCCCGAGCGTCCGGTGCCGTCGGCGGCGGGAACGCGCCCGCCTCCTTCGACGGCCGCCGCATCCGGCTCGCCCTCGCCATCTCACTGGGCGCGGGTCTGCTCCAGTACGCCGCCCAGGACCTGCGCTGGGTCTCGCTCCTGCCCGGCGCGGTGGGCGTGGCGCTGCTCGTCCCGGCCGTCTTCGGCCTGCTGCCGCGCGGCACCTACCGGGCGGTGCGCGGGCTGCCCTCCGTGGTGCTGCTGCGCGGGATCGCCGCCGGGTCCTTCATCGCCGCCGAGTCCTTCGTACCGCTGATGCTGGTCACGCAGCGCGGCCTCAGCCCCACGCTGGCCGGCCTGTCCCTCGCCGCGGGCGGTGCGACCTGGGCCGCGGGGTCCTGGCTCCAGTCCCGGCCGCGCCTGGAACCCCACCGCGAGCGCCTGATGGCCCTCGGCATGGTCCTGGTGGGGGCGGCCATCACCACGGCACCCAGCGTGCTGATCGACGCCGTACCCGCCTGGACGGTGGCCGTCGCCTGGGGCTTCGGCTGCTTCGGGATGGGCCTGGTGATCTCCTCCACCAGCGTGCTCCTGCTCAAGCTCTCCGCCCCCGAGGAGGCCGGCAGCAACTCCGCCGCCCTCCAGATCTCCGACGGCCTCTCCAACGTCGTCCTGCTGTCGGTCGGCGGCGCCGCCTTCGCGGCCCTCGGCGGCGGCACGGTCAGCCACGCGGCCACGCAGGCGACCGGCTCCCATCCGGCGGCCTTCGCGGCGGTGTTCCTGCCGATGGCGGGCGTGGCGCTGGTCGGGGCGTGGGTGGCGACGCGGCTGCGGGCGCGGTGAGCACGGCGCCGGCGGTGCGCGGCCGGCCGTCGCGGTGAGCCCGGTGCGGCGCGCGGGTGCGCCGGGGCGGTTGTGACGTCCGTCCCACCCGGGGGTGACCCACCCCGGTGCGCGCGTCGATCGCGCCGGGGCGCCGGTAGGGTGGCCCGGTTGTCATACGTGGCCGAGCCGCTCTACCCCCTTCGGAGACCGTGACTACCACCGCCAGCTCCAGCACCTCGCACCACCTGTCCCCGGCCTTCCCCGGCCGTGCCCCCTGGGGCACCGCCAGCAAGCTGCGGGCCTGGCAGGAGGGGGCGATGGAGAAGTACCTCCAGGAACAGCCCCGGGACTTCCTGGCGGTCGCCACACCCGGCGCCGGAAAGACCACGTTCGCGCTGACGCTGGCGTCCTGGCTGCTGCACCACCACGTCGTGCAGCAGGTGACCGTGGTCGCGCCGACCGAGCACCTGAAGAAGCAGTGGGCGGAGGCCGCGGCCCGGATAGGCATCAAGCTCGACCCCGAGTACAGCGCCGGTCCGCTCAGCCGCGAGTACCACGGCATCGCCATCACGTACGCGGGCGTCGGCGTCCGCCCGATGCTGCACCGCAACCGCTCCGAGCAGCGCAAGACTCTCGTCATCCTCGACGAGATCCACCACGCCGGCGACTCCAAGTCCTGGGGCGAGGCCTGCCTGGAGGCGTTCGAGCCGGCCACCCGGCGCCTCGCGCTCACCGGCACGCCCTTCCGCTCGGACACCAACCCGATCCCCTTCGTCACGTACGAGGAGGGCAACGACGGCATCCGCCGCTCCGCCGCCGACTACACCTACGGGTACGGCTCCGCGCTCGCCGACGGCGTCGTGCGCCCCGTCATCTTCATGAGCTACAGCGGCAACATGCGCTGGCGCACGAAGGCGGGCGACGAGATCGCGGCGCGGCTCGGCGAGCCGATGACCAAGGACGCCGTCAGCCAGGCCTGGCGCACCGCGCTCGACCCGCGCGGCGAGTGGATGCCCGCCGTACTCCGCGCCGCCGACCAGCGGCTCACCGAGGTCCGCAAGGCCATCCCGGACGCCGGCGCCCTCGTCATCGCCGCCGACCAGGACGCCGCCCGCGCCTACGCCAAGCTGATCCGCGAGATCACCGGCGACAAGGCCACCGTCGTACTCTCCGACGACGTCGGCGCGTCCAAGAACATCGACACCTTCAGTCAGGACAACTCCCGCTGGATGGTCGCCGTCCGCATGGTGTCCGAGGGCGTCGACGTGCCGCGCCTGGCGGTGGGCGTCTACGCCACCACGATCTCGACCCCCCTCTTCTTCGCCCAGGCCGTGGGCCGCTTCGTCCGCTCCAGGCGACGCGGCGAGACCGCCTCCGTCTTCCTCCCCACCGTGCCCGACCTCCTCACGTTCGCGAACGAAATGGAACGCGAGCGCGACCACGTCCTCGACAAGCCCAAGAAGGACGGCGAGGAGGACCCGTACGCCGAGTCCGAGAAGGAGATGGAGGAGGCGAACCGGGAGCAGGACGAGGACACCGGCGAGCAGGAGCAGTTCTCCTTCGAGGCGCTGGAGTCCGAGGCCACCTTCGACCGGGTCATGTACAACGGCGCCGAGTTCGGCATGCAGGCCCACCCGGGCAGCGAGGAGGAGCAGGACTACCTCGGCATCCCGGGGCTCCTCGAACCCGACCAGGTCCAGCTCCTCCTCCAGAAGCGCCAGGCCCGCCAGATCGCGCACAGCCGCAAGAAGCCCGACGACGAGGCCGACCTGCTCGAACTGCCCGCCGAGCGGCGCCCGGTCGTCTCCCACAAGGAGCTGATGGAGCTGCGCAAGCAGCTCAACACGATGGTCGGCGCCTACGTCCACCAGAGCGGCAAGCCGCACGGCGTGATCCACACCGAACTGCGCCGCGTGTGCGGCGGCCCGCCCAGCGCCGAGGCCACCGGCGGACAGCTGCGCCAGCGCATCGCCAAGGTGCAGGAGTGGGCGACGCGCATGAAGTGACGCCGCCCCCCTCGGCGGCGTGTGCGGTACGTACCAGGACAAACACCGGCAGTGGATAACGGTTGCCGCCCGGATTCTGGACGGAGCCTTCCGCTGAGCGGACCTGGTCGTTACTGTCCCGCTACGCACACGCCCCGTGGCAGCGCCGCCGCGGAGCGCAGCCGTGAAGCGACGGGGCCCGGGTAAGAGGCCGGACCGTCAGCCGATCGGCGGCCTCTGAAGCGCGTCACTGACGGGACTCGGTGACGCATCCGCCGCGAGGGGGCCGCCGACCTCACCACTAAGGAGTGGGCGTCGTGACCGCGGAGACCTCTCAGACGCTCGACCGGGGACTGCGGGTCCTCAAGCTGCTGGCCGACACGGACCACGGGCTGACCGTCACCGAGCTGTCCCACAAGCTGGGCGTGAACCGGACGGTCGTCTACCGGTTGCTCGCCACGCTGGAACAGCACGCGCTGGTACGCCGTGACCTGGGCGGCCGCGCCCGGGTCGGACTCGGCGTACTGGGCCTGGGCCGCCAGGTGCACCCCCTCGTCCGCGAGGCCGCCATGCCGGCCCTGCGCTCGCTGGCCGAGGACATCGGGGCGACGGCCCATCTGACCCTGGTGGACGGAGCGGAGGCCCTGGCCGTGGCCGTCGTCGAACCCACCTGGACCGACTACCACGTCGCCTACCGCGCGGGCTTCCGCCACCCCCTGGAACGCGGCGCCGCCGGCAAGGCCATCCTCTCCGCCCGCCAGCCCGGCGACGCCGCGGACGACCCCGGCTACACCCTGACCCACGGCGAACTGGAGGCCGGCGCCTGCGGGGCGGCCGCGCCGCTGCTCGGGGTGACGGGCGTGGAGGGCAGCGTGGGCGTGGTCATGCTCTCGGAGGTGGTCCCGGAACGCGTGGGCGAACGCGTGATGCACGCGGCCCGGGAGGTGGCGGAGGCCCTGCGGTGACGTGCCTCGCCTCAGCCGTGCGAGGCGTGGGCGACGAAGTCGCGCCAGGCGGCGGGGGAGAGGGCGAGCTGGGGGCCGCGCCGGTCCTTGGTGTCACGGACGTGGACGGCGGCGGGGCACGTTGCGACCTCGACGCAATCACCGTCCCCGCTGCTGCTGTAGCTGCTCTTGAACCAGGCGATGCCTACTTCAACGCAGTCACCGTCTCCGCCGCTGCTGTAGCTGCTCTTGAACCATGCCAGCTCAGTGCTGCTCATCGGGCTCCTCGCATCTCCTGCAACAGGCCCAGGGAGTCTTCGAGTGAGAGAGCCTGTGAGCGCATCCTGGCATACCTCATCTGGAGGACGCTCACTTCCTTCGGGTCGGAGACGAACAGGCCCCCGCGCTGTCCCTCGTTGTAGGCGAACCAGCGGGCCTCGGGGGTCTCCAGCAGTTGCATGGGACCGGCCAGGCCGGCATGAGCCGCCCGTACCAACGGCATCACCTGCACTTCGACATTGCGCAGAGCTGCCAGCTCCATTACGTGCTCGATCAGCTGCCGGGTCGCATCTGCCCCGCCCGTGCGGCGCAGGAACAAATGCTCCTCGACGATGAAGCTGAACGCCGTGTTCGGCCGCTCCCGGAGCAGTTTCTGCCGTTCCGTCCTCGCCATCCATCGTGCCTCGATCTGTTCGTCGCTCAGGGGAGGCAACTGGTTCTCGAACAACGCGCGCGCATACGTCTCCGTCTGCAACAGACCCGGTACGAGCCGGCATTCATACGTACTGAGGCTGACGGCAGTGGCCTCCAGCCCAGCCCACTGCCGAAACCAGCTCGCGAGCCCCGGCTGCCGGGAAAGGTGCCGCACGGCCCCGCTGAGGATCCCGGCCGCATCCAGCACGTCCTCGGCCCGCCGTACGTACTCCGCCGTGGGAAAGCGCCGCCCCTGCTCAACCGACGCCACGGTCTGCACGGAGTACCGAACCCGTTCGGCCAACTCCTCCTGCGTCATCCCGGCCCGCTTCCGGAACCCCTGGACCACCGCCCCGAACGTCCTGAGGCTGTCGGACACGTCGGGCTCACCGCCCCCGCCGACCACGCCCGCATCCACCGCACCGTCCGCCATGGCGGCCACCTTCCGCACGCTCTCCCCGCCGCACACTTTGAAGACGCCCAGGCTTACAGCCCGTCACCACCACTGTCCACTCTTCGCACTCGTACGCTGACGGAGCGTACGAGTAGCTGACCTGGTGAAGTACGCGGCCGAACGCCACGGTGACCCCATGACGCCACTCTCGCCCCACCAACTGCCAGTCACCGTACGTATGTTCACGCAGCGCTTCAGCTCCACCCCACTCGGCGCCCGCCTCGCCCGCCACTTGGCCGCCACCCAGCTCCACGCGTGGGGCATCCCGTACAGAACCGCCCTCTCCGACGCCGCCACCCTCATCGTCGCGGAGCTGGCGGCCAACGCCGTGACCCACGGCCGAGTCCCGGGCCGCGACTTCGAACTGCGCCTCATCCACGCCCCGCACGTCCACCTCCACATCGAGGTCTCGGACACCAGGGCAGAACGCAGGCCACCCGCACCCGGGGAAGCACCGCCCCCGAGCCCGCTGGACGACACCGGCCGAGGCCTGCTCCTGGTCGACGCACTCGCCGACCACTGGGAGGTGGTCGACCGGATCTCACGGGGCGTCGCGCTGCCCGGCAAGACGGTCCGGGCCGAACTGAACCTCCGGCCGTCCGCTTGAACCCGGCTCACCTTCCACTCGAACACTCGCACCTTGTAAGTTCACGTGTGCATACGGGTTGTTGCTGTTGTGGGTGCGTCGACGGGGGTTGCGTGATGGTGGGCCACAGGCCGAGTGACTGGCATGTCCTGGACCTGGACAAGGACCCGACGCCGGGCGACCCGCAGCGCGTGCGCACGCTCGCGAAGACGTTGCACGACTTCGCGGACGACGTGTCCGAGGCGCTGCGTCTGGTCAAGGGCATGGCGGGGGAGACCACGCTCGCGGAGTGGGCGGGCAAGTCCGCGACGGTCTTCAAGGAGGAGTTCTCCGGCGTTCCGAAGAACCTGAAGAAGCTCGAGAAGTCGTACGGCATGTGCGGCGACGCTCTCGCCGACTTCTGGCCGAAGCTGGAGCGCGCCCAGGCCCTGGCCGACCGGGCCCTGGTGAAAGCCCGTGAAGCCCGTCAGGACCTGTCCTCCGCGCAGTCGAAGCTGTCCTCCGCGGACTCGTGGGTGACGCGGGCCACGAAGGAAGCCGACAAGTACAAGGACGATCCGACGGGCAGCAAGTCGGACGGGGACAAGCCGGACGAGGCGAAGGTCCGCGCCGCCACCCGTGACGCCCAGCACGCGAAGACGGCCCAGACAAACGCGCAGTCGGCCGTCGACTCGGCGCAGAGTGCGCTGGACGCGGCGAAGAAGATGGCCGAGGACGCGCGCAAGATGCGCGAGGACGCGGCCCGGGACGCGAAGAACAAGATCGACGAGGCGTCGGACGCCGGCATCCAGAACCGTTCGTGGTGGGAGGACGTCGGCGACTGGTTCTCCGACAACTGGGACACGATCGTCGCGGTCTGCAAGGTCGTCGTCGCGGTGCTCGGCATCGTCGTGATGATCATCGGCGGTCCGATTCTCGCCGCGATCGTGGTCGTGGCCGCTCTCGTGGTCCTCGCGGACACGCTCTACAAATACAGCAAGGGGCAAGCATCCCTGTGGGACGTGGGGCTGGCGGCTCTGGACTGCATACCCGGCATGAAAGGCCTGACCACCCTCGGCGGACTCGCCAAGGGTATGAAGGGGATGGCCACCGCCATGCGGGGTGGTCTGAAGACCTTGCGTTCCGGTGCCAAGGACCTTCTTGCGAAAGCCAAGCCCTACAAGGGCCGGTGCCGGGGCGGCGACCCGATCGACATGGTGTCCGGCGAGATGCTCATGGAGCAGGTGGACCTGGAACTCGGCGGGCTCCTGCCGTTGTTGGTCCGACGCACCCACGTCTCGACCTACCGCTGGGGTCGATGCTTCGGGGCGAGTTGGGCCTCGACGCTGGACCAGCGCCTGGAGATCGACGACCAGGGTGTCGTGTTCGCCAGTGAGGACGGCATGCTCCTGGCCTATCCGATTCCCGCACCCGGCACCGCGACCCTGCCTCTGGAGGGACCTCGACGGCCGCTGACGTGGAACGGTGACGACGAAGGCGCGATCACCGTCCACGACGACGAGACCGGACTGACCCACCACTTCTCCCCCGGTGTACGGCGCGATGATGGCACCCCCGCCTACACCCTGCCTCTCGCCGCGATAACCGACCGCAACGGGCACCGCATCGACTTCCTCTACGACGAGGGGGGCGCCCTCGCCGAGATGCGCCACTCGGGCGGCTACCGGGTGGCCATCGCCACGGAAGAGGGCCGGATCACGTCCCTGAGCGTTCTCAGCTCACCGGAAGACGGCTACGGCGCGGAAGTCCACTCACCATGGGCGGTGGTGCGACGCTACGCCTACGACACGGAGGGCAATCTCCGCGTCGTCTCCGACGGGCAGGGCCGGGACTTCCAGCTCACGTACGACGCCGAGTCCCGCATCACAAGCTGGACCGACCGCAACGGCGGTTGGTATCGCTACACCTACGACGAGCGGCACAGGGTCACGGCCGGCAGAGGAGCGGACGGTTTCCTCGACTGCTCCCTCACCTACGACGACGCGGCACGCGTCAACACGTACCGCAACTCCCTCGGCCGGACCACCACCTACCGGTTCGACGAGCGTCTGCAACTCGTCCAGGTCACCGACCCCCTGGGAGCCTCGACCCGCCGGGAGTGGGACGAGAACGGACGCCTCGTCTCCTGGACCGACCCCCTGGGCCGCACCACCCGGCAGGTCTTCGACGCGGCCGGTCACCTGACCGAGGTGGTCAGACCGGACCTCAGCTCTGTCCGGGCCGACTACGACGAGGCAGGCCGCACCCGCCGGCTCACGGAGCCCGACGGTTCGTTCTGGACCTACACCTACGACGAGCGGGGCAACCGCCTGTCCGTCACCGACCCGTCCGGGGCGACCACTCGCTACAGCTACGACGCTCTGGGGCGGCCCCTCTCCGTCACCGACGCGCTCGGCCACACCCGGCACATCCAGACCGATCCGGCCGGTCTGCCGCTGGCCCTCACCGACCCGGAGGGCCGGACGACCCGAGCACGACGCGACTCCCTCGGACGCGTGACCGCTGTGACCGACCCCGCCGGCGCCACCGATCGATTCGGCTGGACCGTCGAAGGACTGGCCTCGTGGCGTTCGCTCCCGGACGGCGCGACGGAGGCCTGGAGCTGGGACGGCGAGGGCAATCCCGTCTCGCACACGGCCCGCGACGGTGCGGTCACCACGTACGAGTTCACCCACTTCCACCAACCGGCCTCCCGCACCACACCGGACGGCCGCCGCTACACGTTCTCCTACGACACCGAACTGAACCTGACCGGTGTCCACAACGCGGACGGCCGCACCTGGGAGTACGCATACAACGAGGCCAACCGCCTGATCCGGGAGACGGACTTCAACGGCCGCACGCTCACCTACACCCACGACGCGGCCGGGCAGCGTACGTCGTGGACCAATGGCGCCGGACAGACCACGGACGTGACCGTGGACCTGCTTGGCCGGCCACGCCAGTACCGCACGGGGGACGAGAGCACTCGCTACGAGTACGACAGCACCGGCTCACTGCTCCGCGCGGCCAACCGCGACACCACGGTCGAACGCACCTACGACTCCATGGGGCGCACGTTGACCGAGACGGTCAACGGCCGGACCACCAGCTACACGTACGACGCCCTCGGCCGTCGCATCAGCCGGCGCACTCCCTCGGGCATCACCTCGACGTGGACGTACGAGGCGACGGGCCACCCGCGGACCCTGAGCGGCGCCGGCAGCCAACTGCGCTTCGACTACGACACCGCCCATCATGAGATCCGCAGGACGCTGGGTGCGGAGGCGGTACTCCACCAGAGCTGGGATGGTTCCGGCCGGCTGACCGAGCAGTCGGTCACCGCGCCCAACCGCGGCAGGGGCGACGCAGGCGGTGAGCTGCTCCAGCACCGCACCTACGCGTACGACGTCGACGGAGCGCTCAGGGAGATCGACGAGCTGCTCGGCGAAAGCCGTCGGTTCGACGTGGATCCGGTCGGCAGGCTGACCGCGGTCAGGACCGCCGACCGCGAAGAGAACTACGGGTACGACCGTGCGGGCAACCTCGTCACCAGCTCCCCGTACGACGGCACCACGGAACCGCTGCCCCACCACGTCGACGGCACCAGACTGCACCGTGCCGGACGCACCACCTACGCCTACGACGGCCAGGGGCGCCTGATCCGCAAGACGGTCCGTCTCCTCAGTGGCGGACGACGCACCTCCCACTACGGGTGGAGCCCGGAGGACCGCCTGGTCCGGGCCGTCACACCGGACGGATCCGAGTGGCGCTACACCTACGATCCGGACGGCCGACGGGTCGGCAAACAACGCCTCGGCATCGTCGGGGACGTGCTGGAGGAGACGACGTTCAGCTGGGACGGAACACGCCTCGCCGAACAGATCGAGACCGACGGCACCGTCACCACGTGGGACTACGCGCCGGGTTCCTACCGACCCGTCGCCCAGACAGTGAGCGGTGGCGGCGAACGGGCGGTGGCGGACCGAGGCGGAAGCGACCTGAGCGACGACACGGACGCCCGCTTCTACGCCATCGTCACCGACCTCGTCGGAACACCGACCGAACTCGTCTCGGCGGACGGCCGGATCGTCTGGCACCGCAGATTCACGGCCTGGGGGCAGCCGACCGGCGCACCGCCCCCAGCCCCGGAGGCCGACTGCCCGCTGCGGTTCCCCGGGCAGTACGCGGACGCCGAGACCGGCTGGAACTACAACTACTTCCGTTACTACGACCCGGAGACCGCGCGCTACGTCAGCGCCGATCCGCTGGGACTGGCCCCGGACCCGAACGACTACGCCTACATCACCAACCCGCTTGTTCTCCTCGACCCGCTGGGCCTCATCCGCATCCGCGGCCAGCAAGGTCGCTGGGAGAGGGACCCGAACTCGCCCGTACAGGCCCACAACCGCGACACCGAGTACCCCGGCAGCTATCGCCAGTCCACCCATGACGCCATGGCCGCCACCTGGACCGACGAGGGCATCGCCCAGGGCGGCACACCCATGCGGCCCACCGGACAGCTCGACCCCCAGGGTCGTCAGATCATGGAACGCATCCCAAGGTCTGAGCTGACCTGGCGCAACTCCGCGGGCGAGATCATCCCGTCCAACCAGCTCACGTACGAGCACCTGACACCGGTGGTCGATCACTGGAACCAGACGGGCTACCGTTCCGACCGGGCCGTACGCAACGACTTCTACAACCGCCCCGAGAACATGGAGCCCATGACGCGAAGCGAGAACTCCCGCGGCGGTGCGCTCATGGACGCCACCTACCGCCAGGATGTCCACCCCACCCTCTACTCATGCAGCTAGGGCCCCCGACCCGAGCACAGGAGCCACCCTCATGAACCCTGGATCCGTCCTGTCCGCCATGCCCGGCGCCGCTCCCGTTCCCGGTCTGGCCTCCGCGTGGCGGTGGTCGCCGAACCCGATGTTCACCTTCACCGCCGCGCTTTCCACCGACGGCGGGCACAACCTGCAGGTCAACGTACGTGGTCGCTACGACGAGGCGCTCGTCACGGCTTTGCTCGCCCACGCGCGCGCCCATGACGACACCTTCGTGGGTCAGGGGCGGCCCCTGGTGGCCGTCGGCGGCTTCCACCACGACGGGACGCAGTTCGACACCGTAGGGGTGGCGGCCCCCGAAGTGCACGGCTACCACGCCACCGAGAACCCGGAGCTGTCAGCGGTCACCTACGCCGTCTTTCCCGCCTACGCCAGTGAGATCTCCGGCAGCGAGAACGAGGAGGAGGCATGGGGGAGGTTCCGCAAGATGCTCCAGCCGAACAAGCTCGACCGAACCGAGATGCCGTTCGTCAAGATGCGCTACGACAACACCCGTACCCAGAGCATGAGCAAGGGCGACGCCCGCGGCTTCGCTCCCCTGGACACGCTGGTGCGAGAACTGGAACTGCTCGACGGTGCTCCCGGCAGCTTCGTCGAGTGGGAGAACCGGCACGGCGCCGTCTGGCGGGTGGACAGCACCGGCGACACACTCGAGCTGACGCACGACGCGACGCAGGAGCCGGTGATCCCCGGCCGACTGCAAGCCGTGGCCCGCACCAGCGTTCAGTAAGTCCCCATCCGTCTCCCGTAGCCCCCGGCACCCGGCGGACCGTGCCGCACGGCGCCGCCGCCCCGCCCCCACCCCGAGCGCCCGCGCCCCCACGTTAGATTGACCCCGTGCTCTCACGTCTCTCCCGCCCCCAGTTCCTCGCCGTCTGCGGTGTCCCCGTCGTGGGGCTGCTCGCTGCCGCGCTCTTCGCGCCGTTGCCGTTCTCCGTGGCGCAGCCGGGGCTGACGGCGGACGTGCTGGGGAAGAACCGGGGCGCCGAGGTGATCACCATCAAGGGCGCGCCGACGCGCGAGACCAGCGGGCAGTTGCGGATGACGACCATCGAGGCGACCGGGCCGGATGCCAGCGTGCGCCTCGGTGACGTGGTCGACAGCTGGTTCGACACCGACCGGGCCGTGATGCCGCGCGATGCCGTCTACCCGAGCGGCGACGACGTGGGCGAGATCGAGCAGTACAACCAGGAGCAGATGAAGGAGTCGCAGGACGCGGCGACCACGGCCGCCCTGGACTACCTGCGGCTCGACGGGCGTGACATCGACGTCGACCTGCGGCTGGAGGACGTCGGCGGGCCCAGCGCCGGGCTGCTCTTCTCCCTCGGCATCGTCGACAAGCTCGGCGCCGGCGATCTCACCGGCGGCGAGGTCATCGCCGGTACCGGCACCATCACCACCGGCGGCAAGGTAGGCGCCGTGGGTGGCGTGCCGCTGAAGACGCAGGCCGCGCGGCGGGACGGGGCGACCGTCTTCCTCGTACCGAAGGCCGAGTGCTCCGACGCGCAGGCCGAGCTGCCGAAGGGACTGCGGCTGATCCCGGTCACCACCCTCAAGGGCGCCGTCGACTCCCTCACGGCCCTGGAGAGCGGCAAGGGCAGCGTGCCCGCCTGCTGAGGCCGGACAACCGGAGACCGGGGCCGCCTAGCCCTCCACCACGAAGCCCTTCTCCTTCATCCAGTCCAGTGCCACCTGGTGCGGATCCTCGCCGTCCACGTCGACCTTCGCGTTCAGGGTCTGCGCGACGTCGTTGGTCAGCGCCTTGGTGACCGGGTCGAGGACCGAGGCGATCGCCGGCCAGGCCTTCAGGGTGGCGGTCCGGACCATGGGTGCCGCGTTGTAGTTCGGGAAGAACTTTCGGTCGTCCTCCATCACCACCAGGTTCATCGACTTGATCCGGCCGTCGGTGGTGAAGACCTCGCCGAAGGTGCACGCGCCCTTCGCGGTCTGGGTGTAGATGATGCCGGTGTCCATCTGCGTGACGTTCCCGGCCGGCAGGGACATCCCGTACGCCTTCTCCAGCCCCGGCAGCCCGTCCGCGCGGTTGGCGAACTCGCCCTCCACGCAGAGCGTCACCGCGCCCGGGTCCGACTTCGACAGCTCGGCCACCTCCGAGAGCGTCTTCGTGCCGTACTTCTTGTAGTTCGCCTGGTTCATCGCCAGCGCGTACGTGTTGTTCATCGGCGCCGGCGGCAGCCAGGTCAGGCCCTTCTTCGCGTCCGCGTCCTTCACCGCCTGCCACTGCTGCCGGGGGTCGGGGATCGGCTTGCTGTTGCCCAGGTACGTGATCCAGGCGGTGCCCGTGTACTCGTACGTGGCGTCGGCGTCGCCGTTCTCCACCGCCGCCCGGGTGCCGACGGAGCCCTGGATGCCCGTGCGGTCGAGCACCTCCGCACCGGCCGCCTGGAAGGCGATGCCCATGATCGCGCCGAGCACCAGCTGCTCGGTGAACTCCTTGGACGTCACCGTGAGGTCGGCGTCCGCGAGGGGCCGGCCCCGCCCGATGGACCCGGGACCCACGTCGTCGACCATGGGGGAGCCGCTGGTCAGCCCGCACCCGGCGGAGGCCACCAGGACGGCGGCGGTCAGCATCAGACACGTACGCCTGCTCACGGCGCCGACTCGGGGCCGTCTCATGTCCCCACCTCCAGGCCCCGCGGCCGCAGCAGCAGTTCCGCCAGCGAGGCCAGCCAGTCCACCAGCAGCGCCAGCGCCACGGTGAGGATCGAGCCGAGCACCAGCACCGGCATCCGCTGGCTGGTGATCCCGGTGGTGATCAGCACGCCCAGGCCGCCGCCCCCGCCGAAGGTCGCCAGCGTCGCCGTACCGACGTTCAGGACGAGCGCCGTGCGCACGCCGGCCAGGATGAGGGGGACGGCCAGGGGGAGTTCCACCCGGGTGAGCACGCCCAGCGGGGACATGCCGATGCCGCGGGCCGCCTCCAGAAGCGTCGGGTCGTTCGCCTTCAGGCCGGCGATGGTGTTGGAGAGCACGGGCAGCACGGCGTAGATGATGATGCCGATCAGGGCGGCCCGGCGGCCGATGCCCAGCCAGATCACCAGCAGCGCGAGCAGACCGATCGCGGGGGTCGCCTGGCCCATGTTGGCGAACGCCATCGCGACCGGCGTGGCCTTCCGGAACATCCGCCGGGTCAGCAGGATGCCCAGCGGGATCGCGATGATCAGTACGAAGAACGTGGAGATCACCGTGAGCTGCACGTGCTGCCACAGCGCCTTGGTGACCTGCCCGTTCGACAGCGCGTTCCGGCTGAGCGCGTCCAGGTCCGCCTGCCGGAACCACAGCCAGGTCGCCAGCAGTACGGCGATCAGCACGACCGGCAGCAGGGTCAGCTTCCGCCAGCCGATCCGGAGCTGGGCCGCCTGCGGGGACGCCCGCCGGGGCTCCGGTTCGGCCTCGTGCTCCGCCTCGTCCCCGGGGTCGTCCCGGAAGGCCACGCCGCCGGGCTCGTGCTCGCCCCCGGGGCGCCGGCCGCCGGGGGAGGGGGAGGAACCGCTCATGCCCGGCCCCCGATCCCCCCGAAGCCCTCCTGCTCGGCATGGGTCTGCTCGCTCCGGGTCTCCTCCAGGTCGTGCCGGTGCTCCAGCGCGTCCAGCCGGTCGGCCTCCAGCAGCTCGTGCACGGAGTTCATCAGCGTCTCCATGTCGACGACGCCCGTGTACTCCCCGCGCCGCCCGGTCACCGCGACCCGCCCCGCGTTGTCGGTGAGCACCGCCTCCAGCGCGTCCCGCAGCGTCGCGTCCCGGGTCACCGTGTCGTGGACCAGCGTCCCGGCCCGCGCCAGCGAACCCCTGGCCCGCATCAGGTCGCCGCGCCGCAGCCACTTGTAGGGCCGGCCGCGCCGGTCGAGGAGCAGGATCTCGTTGGTGCCCGCGTCCCGGAGCCGGTCGAAGATGTGCTGGAGCGGGTCCTCCACGGTCACCGTCGGGTAGTCGGTGATCGCCACGTCCCGCACCCGGCTCAGGTTCAGCCGCTTCAGCGCCGCACCCGCGCCCACGAAGCCCGAGACGAAGTCGTCCGCCGGGTTGGTGAGAATGGCCTCCGGGGTGTCGAACTGCGCGATGTGGGAGCGTTCGCGCAGCACGGCGATCCGGTCGCCCAGCTTGATCGCCTCGTCGAAGTCGTGGGTGACGAAGACGATCGTCTTGTGCAGCTCGTGCTGGAGCCGGATCAGCTCGTCCTGGAGGTGGTCCCGGGTGATCGGGTCGACCGCGCCGAAAGGTTCGTCCATCAGCAGCACCGGCGGATCCGCCGCCAGCGCCCTCGCCACGCCCACCCGCTGCTGCTGGCCGCCGGACAGCTGGCGCGGATAGCGGTTGTGGAACTCCCCGGGGTCGAGACCGACCAGGTCCAGCATCTCCTCCACCCGCGACTTGATCCGCGCCTTCGACCAGCCGATCATCCGCGGCACCAGGGCGATGTTCTGGGCGACGGTCATGTGCGGGAAGAGACCGGAGGCCTGGATCGCGTAGCCGACCTTGCGGCGCAGCTTGACCGGGTCGATGTCGGTGACGTCCTCGCCGTTGATGCGGATGCGTCCGCCGCTGGGCTCGATCAGCCGGTTGATCATCTTCAGGGTGGTGGACTTTCCGCAGCCCGACGGGCCGACGAAGATGACCATCTCGCCGGCCTTGATCTCCATCGACACGTTCTCGACGGCCGGCTGCGGGTTGCCGGGATAGAGCTTGGTGAGGGACTCCAGCTCGATGGTCGCTCCGGTGGTGGCCCGGGTGGCGGCACCGTCCCCCTCGGGCGCGGCGGTGGGCTCGGTCGTCTCAGGCACGGATCCCCCTGGGAATGGTCAGGCGTCCGAGCAGGACGTACGCGGCGTCGAACAGAAGAGCCAGGATGATGATCCCGAGCGTGCCCGCGAGCACCTGGTTCAGCGCGTTCTTGCTGCCCAGCGAGGCGATGCCGCGGAAGATCTCGTTGCCGAGGCCGGGACCCGAGGCGTAGGCGGCGATCGCGGCGATGCCCATCAGCATCTGGGTCGAGACGCGGATGCCGGTGAGGATCGGCGGCCAGGCCAGCGGCAGCTCCACCCGCAGCAGCCGGGCCGGGCGCGACATCCCGATGCCCGTGGCGGCGTCCACCAGCGCCGGGTCGACCCCGCGCAGGCCGACGATCGAGTTCCGCACGATCGGCAGCAGCCCGTACAGGGTCAGGGCCGTCACCGTCGGCGGCACGCCCAGACCCACGATCGGGATGAGCAGACCGATCATGGCCAGCGACGGGATGGTGAGGATGGTCGACGTGGACAGCGTCGCCAGGTTTCCCGCCCACTCGCTGCGGTAGGTGACCACGCCGATCAGCACCCCGAGCAGCGTCGCCACCACCATGCACTGGAAGACGGCGCTGGCGTGCTGATAGGCGTCGGCGAGCAGCTGCTGGTGGCGGCTGCCCAGGAAGTCCCAGAAGTTCACGTCCGCTCACCTCCGGGATCGGGTCGTCTCAGTCGCCTCTGCCGGTGTCCTCGGCCGCCTGCTCCACCAGCGGGATGATCCGCAGCGGGACGGGGTTCTCCATGACGATCGCCGTGGAGGCCCGGACGATGCCATCAAAACCGACGACCAGGTCGATCACACGCTGGAGATCGGCGTTCGAGCGGGCCACCAGCCGGCACAGCATGTCCCCGGTACCGGTGGTGGTGTGCAGCTCCAGCACCTCCGGCACGGTCGCCAAGTGGGCCCGTACATCGGCCCCTTGACCCTGCCGGATCTGGAGCGTCGCGAACGCGGTGACCGGGTAGCCGAGGGCCGCCGGGTCCACCTCGGGACCGAAGCCGCGGATGACTCCGTTCGACTGAAGCCGGTCGAGGCGGGCCTGCGCGGTGCCCCGCGCCACCCCGAGCCGACGGGACATCTCCAGCACCCCGATCCGCGGCTCCCGGGCCAGCAGCCCGATGATCCGCCCGTCCAGCCGATCGATCCCCGCACCCGCCATGACCGCACCCTCCCGGCCGGTCGCCCCGGCTAGTCATCCCCGCTAGTCATCCTGTACAGATCGCCCGCACCGACCGTTGTTTCACTAGTCAGGTTGCCCACTGAAAAGGCGAACTATTGCGCACCTTGCAGGCAGGGGAGAACCTGCGGCTATGACGCAGACCACACACCACACTCCCGACACCGCCCGGCAGGCCGATCCCTTCCCGGTCAAGGGAATGGACGCGGTCGTCTTCGCCGTGGGCAACGCCAAGCAGGCCGCGCACTACTACTCCACCGCCTTCGGCATGAAGCTGGTCGCCTACTCCGGACCGGAGAACGGCAGCCGGGAGACCGCGAGCTACGTCCTGGAGAGCGGCTCCGCCCGCTTCGTGTTCACCTCGGTGATCAAGCCGTCCACCGAGTGGGGCACGTTCCTCACCCAGCACGTGGCCGAGCACGGCGACGGCGTCGTCGACCTCGCCATCGAGGTGCCGGACGCGCGCGCCGCCCACGCGTACGCCGTCGAGCACGGCGCCCGCTCGCTCGCCGAGCCCCACGAGGTCAAGGACGAGCACGGCACCGTCGTCCTCGCCGCGATCGCCACCTACGGCGAGACCCGCCACACGCTCGTCGAGCGCACCGGCTACGACGGCCCCTACCTGCCCGGCTACGCCGCCGCCGAGCCCATGGTCGAGCCGCCCGCCCGGCGCACCTTCCAGGCCGTCGACCACTGCGTCGGCAACGTCGAACTCGGCCGGATGAACGAGTGGGTCGGCTTCTACAACAAGGTCATGGGCTTCACGAACATGAAGGAGTTCGTGGGCGACGACATCGCCACCGAGTACAGCGCCCTGATGTCGAAGGTCGTGGCCGACGGCACCCTCAAGGTCAAGTTCCCGATCAACGAGCCCGCGATCGCCAAGAAGAAGTCCCAGATCGACGAGTACCTGGAGTTCTACGGCGGCGCCGGCGTCCAGCACATCGCGCTGAACACCAACGACATCGTGCAGACCGTCCGCTCCATGCGCGCGGCCGGCGTCCAGTTCCTGGACACCCCCGACTCGTACTACGACACGCTCGGCGAGTGGGCCGGCGAGACCCGGGTGCCGGTCGAGACCCTGCGCGAGCTGAAGATCCTCGTCGACCGGGACGAGGACGGCTACCTGCTGCAGATCTTCACCAAGCCGGTCCAGGACCGCCCGACCGTCTTCTTCGAGATGATCGAGCGGCACGGCTCGATGGGCTTCGGCAAGGGCAACTTCAAGGCCCTGTTCGAGGCGATCGAGCGCGAGCAGGAGAAGCGCGGCAACCTCTGACGGCCGTCGTCACCGGACGCGTCAGCTGGGCGGGCCCTCCTCCGAGGGCTCGCCCAGCTCCTTCAGCGCCCGCTCCGCCTCCGGCGCCCCCAGCGGCGAGAAGTGCGGGTTGATCATCAGCGCCTCCCGCAGATGCCGCCGCGCGGGTCCGTACCGCTCCAGCTCCTTCTCGATCACACCCCGGTGGAACACGTACAGCGCGCTGCGCACCCCGCCGCCCTTCTCGCTGTCCGTCGCGAGGGCCGCGAACTCCAGCGCCTCCTCGTGCTCACCGCTTCGGTGCAGTGCCCAGCCCAGCGCGTCGGCGACCGCGGTCCCCGGCTGCCGCCCCCACTCCTCCCGCAGCCGCCGCACCGCGGCCGCCGGGTCCCCGTGGTCCGCCTCGAACCGCCCCAGCACCAGCTCCTCGTCGGCCCCGGCCGCCTCGGCGCCGCGCACCCGCGCGCGCAACAGGTCGTACTGCACCCGCGCGGCCTGCTCCAGCCCCAGCGACTCGTACAGCTCGCCCAGCTCCAGGGCGTACTCGGGACTCGGCCGCTTCGCCAGCGCCGCCTGATACGCGGTCAGCGCGTCGGTCGTCCGTCCCAGCGCCGCCATCGCCCGGCCCTGCCCGGCCTGCGCGGCCCGCTGGTCGGGGTCGGTGCGCAGCGACTCCTGGAAGAACCGCAGCGCCCCCTGAAGGTCCCCGCGCTCGAACGCCAGCCGCCCGGCCTGCTCCAGATACGCGGCCCGCTCGGCCGGCGCCTGAGCCGCGGCCGCCGCGTCGGAGATCTGCGCCGCCGCGTCCTCCCGCCAGCCCCGGTCCCGGTACACGGCCGCGGCCCGCGCCTTCACGGCCGGTGTGCCCGCACGCAGCTCCAGCATCCTGTCCAGGGCGCGGCCGACGCCCTTGTGGTCGCCGAGCCCGGTGTAGGCGTCGATCAGCACCGCGTGCGCCGTCCAGCGCTTCGGCGCCGCCTCGGCCGCGCGCTCGCCCCACTTCTTCGCCGCGGGGAAGTCCCGGCGCGCGACCGCCAGCGCCGCCAGCCCCTCGAGGGCCTGCGGGTTGCGCTCCGCCCCCACCTTCAGCGAGGTGTTCAGCGCCTTCTCGGCCTTCGCCCAGTTCGCGAAGGACTCCGTCCGGCGGCCCTGCTCGACGTAGGCCGTCCCCAGCACCGCCCACGACACCCCGTCCAGCGGATGCGCCCGCAGGTGCGACTCCCGGTCCCCGATCAGCACCGCCAGGTCCGGGAGCGCGGCCGGCACCCCGGTGGTCACCGCCCCCCGGGCCACGGCTGCGGGACCCGGCGCGGGCGGGGGAGCGTCGTCCCCCTCCCGGGGCAGCAGCACCAGGACCCCGCCGAGTACGACGGCTCCGGCGACTGAGGCGATCAGCACCCGGCGCGTGCGGCGGGAACGCCACCCGTGTTCGATCTCCATGGCGCCCACTGTGCGCCCATATGACGAGCACACCGTGCTTGCGCCGGGCGGCGTCCACGGGGTTCACACCGATGGCCCCGAGTGCGAACCTGTGATCATGAGCCGTATCGAAGCGCCTCAAGACGCAGCCGACGCAGCCGACGGAGCCGACGCAGCCGACGGAGCCCCGGCGGTCGCCAGCGCCCTCGTCGAGCGTCTCCTCGCCGGGCTGCCCGGCGAGGCCGTTCTCACCGACCCCGACGTCACGGCCTCCTACGCCAACGACATGGCGAGCTTCTGCCCGTCCGGCGTCCCCGCGGTGGTCGTCCTGCCGCGTACCGTCGAGGACGTCCAGCACGTCATGCGCACCGCCACCGAGCTGCGCGTCCCGGTCGTCCCGCAGGGCGCCCGCACCGGGCTGTCCGGCGCGGCCAACGCCACCGACGGCTGCGTGGTGCTCTCCCTGACCAGGATGGACCGCATCCTGGAGATCAACCCGGTCGACCGCGTCGCCGTCGTCGAGCCGGGCGTCGTCAACGCCACGCTCTCCCGCGCGGTGAACGAACACGGCCTGTACTACCCGCCGGACCCCTCCAGCTGGGAGATGTGCACCATCGGCGGCAACATCGGCACCGCCTCCGGCGGCCTGTGCTGCGTCAAGTACGGGGTGACCGCCGAGTACGTCCTCGGCCTGGACGTCGTCCTCGCCGACGGCCGCCTGATGTCCACCGGCCGCCGCACCGCCAAGGGCGTCGCCGGATACGACCTCACCCGCCTGTTCGTCGGCTCCGAGGGCTCCCTCGGCATCGTCGTACGGGCCGTCCTCGCCCTGCGCCCCAAGCCGCCCGAGCAGCTGGTGCTGGCCGCCGAGTTCGCCTCCGCGTCGGCCGCCTGCGACGCGGTCTGCCGGATCATGGAGGGCGGCCACGTGCCGTCCCTCCTCGAACTGATGGACCGTACGACCGTCAAGGCGGTCAACGACCTCGCCCACATGGGTCTGCCGGAGACCACGGAAGCCCTGCTGCTGGCCGCCTTCGACACCACCGACCCCGCCGCCGACCTGGGCGCCGTCGGCGCGCTGTGCGAGGCCGCCGGTGCCACCCAGGTGGTGCCCGCCGACGACGTCGCCGAGTCCGAACTCCTCCTCCAGGCGCGGCGCCTGTCCCTCACCGCGCTGGAGGCGGTCAAGGGCACCACGATGATCGACGACGTGTGCGTGCCGCGCTCCCGGCTCGGCGACATGCTGGAGGGCATCGAGTGCGTCGCCGCGAAGTACGACCTCACCATCGGGGTCTGCGCCCACGCGGGCGACGGCAACACCCACCCCACCGTCTGCTTCGACGCGCGGGACCCCGACGAGTCGCGGCGGGCCCGCGAGTCCTTCGACGAGATCATGGCCCTCGGCCTGGAACTGGGCGGCACCATCACCGGCGAGCACGGCGTGGGCGTCCTGAAGAAGGAGTGGCTGGCCCGCGAGATCGGCCCGGTGGGACTGGAGATGCAGCGGGCCGTCAAGCACGTCTTCGACCCGCTGGGCATCCTCAACCCCGGCAAGCTCTTCTGACCCGCGGAGGGGCTCACCGGGCGAGCAGTTCGGCCAGTCCGTCGTCGATGCCGAGCTGTCCGCCCTCGGTGCCCGGCGGCACGGCGCGCAGCGTCCGCTCCAGCCAGGAGGACACCTGGGCGGCGGGCGCCTCCAGGAGGGCGTCCCCGTCGGGGCTGCTCAGCGCCATCAGTACGACGCTGCGGCCCTCCGCCTTCGACGGCCACACCCGCACGTCCCCGTGCCCGGACGGCCGGAAGACCCCCTCCACCAGGAGTTCGCGCGCGAACGTCCAGTGCACCGGGTGACCGGAGTCGATGTGGAAGGTGATGTGCACGGCGTAGGGGTCGTCGGTGTGGTAGCCGAGCAGGGCCGGCACGGCGATACCGCATTCGGGGGACAGGACGAGCCTCAGCTCCAGCTCGCGTTCCACGACGGTGGGGTGCATGGCGGGTTGTTCCTCTCTCGTACGGATCCGCACGGGCCGCCCGGAGCGGGCCCGCACGAGTGAGAGCGGCCGGAGCCGCGAGCGTTACGCGGGTTCGCGGAACTTTTTTCCCACCACCTCTGTCCCAGGTGTGAAGGTCCATGCACGAGGTTGCCCGGAAAGGAGTGGGTCCGGCGGGACCGGCGGTGCGGATTGCGCCCGTCTGATAGATGTTTGGTGCCCCTCTATCAACCCCCGAGCAGATACGGGACGACGGACATGAGCGCCCCAACCCCGGCCCCCGGCGACGACAGGCCCCGCGAAGGGTATTACCCGGACCCGTCCATTCCTGGATACGTCCGGTACTGGAACGGCGCCTCCTGGGTGTCGGGCACCAGCCGGCCCGCCCCCAAGGACGGCGAGTCGCTCGTGCCGCCGCCCGGCGCGCCGGCCTCGGCCTCCGTCGAGGAGACCGGCCCGCACTTCTTCGACGAGGACCCGATCGCGGAACAGCCGCCCACGGCGTCGCAGCACGGCAGCCGTCCCGAACCCGCGACGGCCTGGGGCGCCGACCGCGCCCAGCGCTCCGGCCACCCGGACGCCCCGGGCCGGTCCGTCGCCTGGCCGGGCCCGGCGCAGGGGACCGACCCGAGGATCCCGCACGCCCGGCAGGGGGGACCGGCCGCTGAGGCCGCCCCCGCCGACGCGCGCTCTGGCGCGGGTGCCGGTGCCGGTGCCGCGCGGGCGGACGTCCCGGCGGAGCCCGCGTCCGGCGAGGCGGAGGACCGGGGCGGCAACACCTTCGTCTTCCGCCGCCCGACGGCGGGCCCGCAGGACGCCCCGGCCGCGGGCGGCACCCCGGCCCCCGCCCCCGCCCCCGCGTCTCCCGCCGACGACGAGGGCACCATGACCTTCCGTGCCGTCAAGCCCCGCGCGGGCGCGCAGCCCGGCGGCGCCGCCGCTGCGGACGGACCCGGATTCGGCGCCGGGAAGGCGGCCGCCGCCCGGGCGGCCTCCCCGCAGTCTCCGTCCCCGCAGGCGCCCGCGAGCCCGGCCGGTCCGGCCGTTCCCCAGCAGGCGCCCGCTGCCCACCAGGCGCCCACGCCGCAGCCCGCCACGCCGGTCGCGGCCGGTCCCGGCGGCGGTCAGTCCTCGTGGGCGCAGCAGGTGCACCGGCTGGCGGGGGCGGGCGGCGAGGAGCAGCCCGTCGTGCCGTGGAAGCCGCCGGTCGAGGACGTGTTCCAGGCCGCCGCCCGGCGCCAGGCGGCGGCCCGGCCCGCCGGTCTCGGCAAGCGGCTGGCCGCGCGGCTGATCGACACCGTCGTCCTCGCGGGCGTCACCGCCGTGGCCGCCGTACCGCTCGGCACCAAGGCGATCGACCACGTCAACGACAAGATCGATCAGGCGAAGCTCTCCGGTGAGACGGTCACGGTCTGGCTGCTCGACGGCACGACGTCGCTGTACCTGGGGATCGTGCTGGCCGTGCTGCTCGTCTTCGGTGCCGTCTACGAGGCGCTGCCCACCGCCAAGTGGGGCCGCACCCTGGGCAAGCGGCTGCTCGGCCTTGAGGTGCGGGACATCGAGGCCCACGAGGCGCCGTCCTTCGGCGCCGCGCTGCGCCGCTGGCTGGTCTACAGCGTGCCCGGCCTTCTGGTCGTCGGTGTGGTGGGCGTCGCATGGTGCCTGTTCGACCGGCCGTGGCACCAGTGCTGGCACGACAAGGCCGCCGGCACGTTTGTCGCGGGCTGACCGGGCGGGGCGGGGCCGGGGGCGGGGGGCTTGCGTCTCGTGCCGGGTGCGGGTGCGGGTGCGGGTGCGTGGGGGCTGGTCGCGCAGTTCCCCGCGCCCCTTGAGGGACGTGCGCTGGACGTGCCCCGAAGGGGCGCGGGGAACTGCGCGAGTGACCACAGCGCACCCGCACCCGGCGACGCACCCTTGGCCGCTTCCCCTGACGGCGTACTCCGGACGGCCGCTCGCCGGATGCGGGGAAAGAGAGTCCGAGTTCGACTCGGGACATGAGCAGCGAACCGCCCCCCGGATCCGGCGGGCAGCCGCCGGAAGACGACCCGTTCAGGAAACCGCCTCCGTCCCCCGGCCCGGGCCCGGAGCCCGGATCCGGCGAGGGCGGCCCCTACGGCACCCCGCCTCCGGGTGGCACCCCGCCCCCGGGTGGTGCACAGCCCCCCGGCGGAGGAGGCCCGTACGGTGCTCCGCCCCCCGGCGGAGGAGACCCGTACGGTGCTCCGCCCCCCGGCGGCGGTGGCCCCTACGGCGCCCCACCTCCCGGCGGCGGCGGCCCCTACGGCGGTGACCCCTACGGTGGTGGCGGCGCCCCCGGCGACCCCCTCGCCGGGATGCCCCCGCTCGCCGACAGCGGTCGCCGCACCCTCGCGCGGATCATCGACATGATCCTCGTGGGCATCGTGGTCTGGCTGCTCAGCTGGGCCTTCAATGTCCAGGAGTACACGGTGGACGGCGAGGACATCGAGGTCGGCAACTCGCTCTGGCAGTCCGTGATCGCCGCCGTGCTCTACATCGCCTACGACACCTACCTGATCAGCAGGACGGGCCAGACCCTGGGCAAGAAGTGGCTCGGGATGCGCGTGGCCAACCTGGACAACGGCGCGACGCCCTCGGCGCAGACGTCGCTGATCCGTGCCCTGGTGCTGTGGATCCCGTTCGCGTTCTGCTGTGCCTGCGTCTGGACGGTCATCGCGGGCGGCTGGAGCTACTTCGACCGGCCCTACAAACAGGGCCTGCACGACAAGGCCGCCAAGACGGTGGTGGTCAGCACCCGCTGACGGCCCCGCCGACGGCCCGGACGCCGGCTCCTAAGCGGCGCGTCCCCGCGACTCGCCCGCCCCCGCGGAGATCCGGGCCGCCGGCACCGGCGTCCGGTCCGCGGCGGGCCCGCGGGCGGCAACGGGGGACATGGTGCGTGTCCTGGGCTGGGGGACCGTCATGGCGACCAGCAGCCCGAGGGCGAGCGCGGCGACGGCGATGACGGCGACTGAGGGACCCGAACTCGTCTGTGACAGCAGCAGCATGGCGAGTGTCGAGAAGATCACGGTGCACGAACCGTAGGCGAACTGTGCGGCAGTCGGACGGGGCATGGCCATCGTGTCCTCGGAAGACGATCTTGGGGGTGAGACGGGCTGTCGGCCTGGCTGTCCGCCGGCTTCCGGGCGTTCCGCCAAGCGACTCTAACCCGCTGTGTGCCCTAGTGGAACCAGCAGTAAGCATGACCTAACCGACATGGCCGATGCACGGGGGGCGCACGGATTCATGGCGTCCGGGAAGTGGACGGTGCCGCGCGCCCGCCGGAGGGGCCGGCGGCCCTGGCCGGGTGTCCGCAAAGCGAACGAGGTCTCCGCATAGTGCACTTGTTCTGCTCAAGTCAAGGTCTGTCTTTTCTGGTGAACCTCTAGTCAAATGTCGTCACTTGACTACACGCGTTGAGCACGTGTGCGCGGACTTTGCTCTGTCCTTGTCCCCCCATCCGCGCGCGTGGACGCGGGGGAGGAACTCAAGTGACCAGCAGATCCTGGATGTTCAGAACGGCGGCGACCACCGTCGCATTCGCCGCGGCGACCGCCACGCTGTCCGCGGCCGGCGTGGCCCAGGCGGACTCGCCGGCCCGGCCCTCGGCCGTGGACCGCCAAGACCCGAACCCGGCGAAGGGCACGGACTCCCACGACCTCAAGGGCCCGCTGAGCGACACGCAGGCCGCCCAGCGGGAGGAGGCCCTCAACCAGGTCATATCCGGCAAGGCCTCGGTGAAGAAGAAGGACGGCTCCAACGTCGTCCAGCTCAAGAGCAAGAAGGGCGACAGCAAGTACGTCGAGCTGGGCCGGGAGAAGACCGACAAGATCTTCACCATCCTGGTCGAGTTCGGCGACAAGGTCGACAGCCGCTACGGCGGCGAGGCCGGCCCGCTGCACAACCAGATAGCCAAGCCGAACCGCAAGACGGACAACTCCACGGCCTGGAAGGAGGACTACGACCAGCAGCACTTCCAGGACCTGTACTTCGGTTCGGGCAAGGGCGTCGACTCGGTCAAGACGTACTACGAGAAGCAGTCCTCCGGCCGCTACTCGGTCGAGGGCGAGGTCTCCGACTGGGTCAAGGTCCCCTACAACGAGGCACGCTACGGCAACAACGCCTGCGGCGACACCAACTGCCCGAGCGTGTGGAACGTCGTCAGCGACGGCCTGAACGCCTGGGTCGAGCAGCAGAAGGCGGCCGGCCGCACCGACGCCCAGATCAAGGCGGACGCCGCCCGCTTCGACGAGTGGGACCGCTACGACTTCGACGGCGACGGCGACTTCAACGAGCCCGACGGCTACATCGACCACTTCCAGGTCGTGCACGCGGGCGAGGACGAGTCCGCGGGCGGCGGCGTCCAGGGCACCGACGCGATCTGGGCGCACCGCTGGTACGCCTTCGGCACGGACGCCGGCGCCACCGGCCCCGCGCAGAACAAGCTCGGCGGCTCGCAGATCGGCTCCACCGGCGTCTGGGTCGGCGACTACACGATCCAGCCCGAGAACGGCGGACTCGGCGTCTACGCCCACGAGTACGGCCACGACCTCGGTCTGCCGGACCACTACGACACGGCCGGCGGCGACAACTCCACCGGCTTCTGGACGCTGATGTCGTCCGGCTCGTGGCTGGGCACCGGCCGCAACGAGATCGGCGACCTGCCCGGCGACATGAACGCCTGGGACAAGCTCCAGCTGGGCTGGCTGAACTACGACACCGCCAAGGCGGGCGTCAGCTCCTGGCACAAGCTGGGCCTGGCCGAGTACAACACCAAGCACAAGCAGGGCCTGGTCGTCGAGCTGCCGAAGAAGGCGGTCACCACCGAGATCGTCACCCCCGCCGAGGGCAAGACCCAGTGGTGGAGCGGCAGCGGTGACAACCTCAAGAACACGCTGACCCGCAGCGTCGACCTCACCGGCAAGTCGTCCGCCGCCCTCACCCTGGACGGCTGGTACGACATCGAGGCCAACTACGACTACCTCTACACCGAGGTGTCCACCGACGGCGGCGCCAACTGGACCGCCATCGACGGCACGTTCGACGGCCAGCCGATCCCGCGCGACGCCGCCGACAAGCCGGCCCTGCACGGCACGGCCGACGCCCACGGCAAGCTGGCCTACCCGCTGGACGCCTACGCCGGCAAGAAGATCGACCTCCGCTTCCGCTACCAGACCGACGGCGGCGTGGCCCAGAAGGGCTTCACGGCCGACGCGATCACCGTGACGGCCGACGGCGAGGCGCTCTTCACCGACAACGCCGAGACCGCGGACGCCGCTTGGACCGCCAACGGCTTCTCCCGCGTGGGCGCGTCCTTCACCAAGGACTACGCGCAGTACTACATCGCCGAGAACCGTCAGTACGTGTCGTACGACAAGACGCTGAAGACCGGCCCGTACAACTTCGGCTTCTCGGAGCGTCCGAACTGGGTGGAGCACTACGCGTACCAGAACGGCCTGCTGATCTGGAAGTGGGACACCTCCCAGGCGGACAACAACACCAGCCAGCACCCGGGCTCCGGCCTGGTCCTGCCGATCGACTCGCACCCGACCGCGCTGAAGTGGAAGGACGGCACCCTGATGCGCAACCGCATCCAGGCGTACGACTCGCCGTTCAGCCTCTACAAGACGGACGGCATGACGCTGCACCAGGCGGACGTCGCGAAGTACATCCCGGGCTCGAAGGGCGTCTCGGTCTTCAACGACCGCACGAACGACTACTACGACCCGGCGAACCCCACCGGCGGTGTCAAGATCACTGACACCAACACGAAGATCAAGATCCTCAAGGAGGCCAAGGATGGCTCGACGATCGAGCTGGAAGTGGGCTCCGCAGGCAGGTAAACAGCATTAGTGCAGGTCAGACGGTGTTCGGCGGTGACCCCCTGGCGGGTCACCGCCGATCCGTGTTTAGGTGCGTCCTGTGGTTCTCTTATTGACACCGGGTCCGACGCCCGGACCGACGCCGGCTGACACGGGGGTATGACCGCATGGCCGCAGGAGGCTTCTGCAAGCTGCCGAACGGCACGGTGGTGGTGGCACTGAACCTGCCCAGCCCCGCCCGCCCGGAGGGCAGCCTGCGCTTTCTCATCCACGCCCGCAACCGGGCGCGCGCCCTGACCAGGCTGCGCAACCTGGGACTGCGTGCGGTCTACCTGCGGGGCAACGCGGCCCCGCCGACCCCGGACGAGATCACCGCGGTCCTGCACCACCCGGACGGCCTGATATGGCGCACGGCGCCGGTCGCCGGGGTGGCGGGCGGCCCGGACCTGGTCCAGGAGCTGTGGCACCCGATCCGCGCCCTGCTCGGACGCCCGACGGCCCAGACCCAGACCCAGACCCAGACCTAGAGCCGACCGGCCGACTACTGCACGACCGGCTTCCCGGACAGCTCCACGCCCGCCTCCAGCAGCTCCTCCAGAGCCCGCTCGGTGGTCGCCTGGGCCACGCCGGCGGTCAGGTCGAGCAGCACCTGGGTGCGGAAGCCCTCGCGGGCCGCGTCCAGGGCGGTGGCCCGCACGCAGTGGTCGGTGGCGATGCCCACCACGTCGACCTCGTCGATCTCCCGGGCCCGCAGCCACTCGGCGAGCGGCGTGCCGTTCTCGTCGGCGCCCTCGAAGCCGCTGTAGGCCGCCGAGTACGCCCCCTTGTCGAAGACGGCGTCTATGGCGCCGGAGGCGACGGCCGGCGCGAAGTTCGGATGGAAGCCGACTCCCTCGGTGCCGGCGACGCAGTGCGCCGGCCAGGAGTGGACGTAGTCGGGGTTGTCGGCGAAGTGGCCGCCCGGCGCGATGTGGTGGTCGCGGGTGGCCACGACGTGGCGGTAGCCGGCGGGCGCCTGCCCGATCAGCTCGGTGATGGCGGCGGCCACGTCGGCACCGCCGGACACCGCGAGGCTGCCCCCCTCGCAGAAGTCGTTCTGCACGTCTACGACGATCAAGGCGCGGCGCATGGTCGGTGTCCTTCGACTGGGTCGATTGGTCGATTGTGAGGTCGGTGGGAACGGGCGGTGCGGGGGCCTGGCGGTCCGTACCAGCTTTAGTTACCCGAGCCCTCGTGCGCGTACTCCGTCGGAATGACTGGTTCCCCTCGGGAGAGCTGCGTGGCGGAGAGCGGCAGCCCGGCGCGCGCGGCCGCGTGCCGGTCCCGGGCGGCGTCCAGCGGCTCGCGGGCGACCACCTCACCGCCCTTGACCAGCTCGACCAGGAGCTGCCGGTCGGCGAGGTCCGCGGGCACCGGCCCGGTGCCGATGACCTCGGCCTCCGCGTGGCCGTCGGCGTCCAGGCGCCGGGCGGCCCACTTGCGTCCGCCGATCGACGTCTTGCCGCCGCTGGACTTCTTGGCCACCGGCACCAGCGGCGCGCCGTCGCCGGCGCCGCCGGACTCGCGGGCGACCAGCTTGTAGACCATCGAGGCCGTCGGGTGCCCGGACCCGGTCACCAGCTGGGTGCCGACCCCGTACGCGTCCACGGGCGCCGCCGCCAGCGAGGCGATGGCGTACTCGTCCAGGTCCGAGGTCACGACGATCTTCGTCCGGGTGGCGCCCAGCTCGTCCAGCTGCTGGCGCACCCGGTGCGCGACCAGCAGCAGGTCGCCGGAGTCGATGCGCACGGCGCCCAGCTCGGGCCCGGCGACCTCCACCGCCGTGCGGACGGCCTCGGCGACGTCGTAGGTGTCCACCAGGAGCGTGGTGTCCCGGCCGAGGGCGTCGACCTGGGCCCGGAAGGCGTCGCGCTCCCTGTCGTGCAGCAGGGTGAAGGCGTGCGCCGAGGTGCCGACGGTGGGGATGTTGTAGCGGAAGCCGGCCGCCAGGTCGGAGGTGGTGGCGAAGCCGCCGACGTAGGCGGAGCGGGCGGCGGCGACCGCGGCCAGCTCGTGGGTGCGGCGGGCGCCCATCTCGATCAGCGGGCGGTCCCCGGCGGCCGAGGACATCCGGGAGGCGGCGGCGGCGATCGCCGAGTCGTGGTTCAGGATGGAGAGGATCACCGTCTCCAGCAGCACGCACTCGCCGAAGGTCCCCTCGACCCGCATGATCGGCGAGCCGGGGAAGTACACCTCGCCCTCGGGGTAGCCCCAGATGTCGCCGCTGAAGCGGTACTGGGCGAGCCAGTCCAGGGTCTGCTCGTCGACGATGTCCTTCTCGCGCAGGAAGCTCAGCACGTCCGCGTCGAAGCGGAAGTTCTCCACCGCGTCCAGCACCCGCCCGGTGCCCGCCACGACGCCGTAGCGGCGCCCGTCCGGCAGCCGGCGGGTGAAGACCTCGAACACGCTCCGCCGCCCGGCGGTGCCCGCCTTCAGGGCGGCCCGCAACATGGTCAGCTCGTACTGGTCGGTGAAGAGCGCCGTGGAGGGAACGTCGACCGGCAGCCCAAGGTCCGCTGTGTTCATACGACGGATCGTACCCCCATTTCGTCACTCTGACGATTTCGATGCCCGCCCGGTTCGCGTGGCGCCCGCCACAGGCCCGTTTGTGCGGGTGCCCCCCTGTGGTGGCAGCATGGGCCCTGTGACGGCAGCCGCACCCATGGAGATCGAGAAGACCGAGTCGGCGGAGGAGGTCTTCGCCGTACCCGAGCCCGACGTGCCCTGGGTGACGATCGTGCACAACGACCCCGTCAACCTCATGAGCTACGTGACGTACGTCTTCCAGTCGTACTTCGGCTACTCCAAGGACAAGGCCACCAAGCTGATGATGGATGTCCACCACAAGGGCCGGGCGGTCGTCTCCGTCGGCTCGCGCGAGGAGATGGAGCGGGACGTCCAGGCCATGCACGGCTACGGCCTGTGGGCCACCCTCCAGCAGGACCGGAAATGACCCTCGCCCGCCCGCAGGACGGAAGTAGCTGAATCGCCGCCATGTCAGGACAGTTCGAACCGCTCCCCGGCGGCGGCGCGGCCGTCGCCCTCGACGACGTCGAGATCTCCATCATCCGCTCGCTGGCCGTGCAGCTCCTGGAGCTGATCGGCCCCGGCCCCGCCGAGGACGCCTCCGACGACCCGCTCGCCGAGCTGTTCGCCGAGGGTCCGAGCGAGCCGCCGTCCGACCCGGTGCTGCGCCGCCTGTTCCCGGACGCCTACGGTGACCCGGAGGGCACCCCGCAGGCCCGGGAGGCCGAGGAGCAGCGGGCGTCCTCCGCCGAGTTCCGCCGGTACACCGAGAACGACCTGCGGGCCGGCAAGCGGGAGACCGCGCTCGCCGTGATCCGCGCGCTGGACGCCGTGGCCTCCCGGTCGGCCGGCAAGGACGCGGCGGTGCTGAAGCTGTCGGCGGAGGAGTCCCGGCAGTGGCTGGGAGCCCTGAACGACCTGCGCCTCGCGATCGGCTCCCGGCTGGAGATCACCGACGAGGACGACACCGACCTGCTCTACCGGCTCCCGGACGAGGACCCGCGCAAGCCGATGGTGATGGCGTACCTGTGGCTCGGTGGGCTGCAGGAGTCGCTCGTCGCGACCCTCATGCCCTGACCGCGGACCTGTGCCCGGAAGGTGTCGGTTCGTTCACCCTTCGTGTCCGCTCAGCGGAGCCTCAAATCCGGATAACGATCACCCCAAAAGCGCGCCCTTTTTTGCACCTCCAGTTCGCCATGTGTCCTCTTTTGTCTGTGTGACGCGTCACAGTCGGCCCCTGTGATCAGCTCCGCGGTCGTGGTAAATCTTCACGACCGCCCGGCGAACACCACCCGAATGTTCGGCCGGGTGCGCCACCGAGCCGGCGACCGCCGGCCAGGCACCGAGCGGGATGTGAGGCCCGCTCAGCTCCATCATCCGGGGGGATCGCGACCCGATCCGAGACCGTCCAAAGGTCCGGATCGGCATGGAGAAAGGCGCATCACACATGACCTCTGCGCAGGTCGACACGGAGAAGGCACCGGAAGAGGGCTACGAGCGCGGACTCAACAGCCGCCAGGTCCAGATGATCGCGATCGGCGGCGCCATCGGCGTCGGTCTCTTCCTGGGCGCCGGTGCGAACATCGCCAAGGCCGGCCCCAGCATCATCCTCATGTACGCCCTCGCGGGCGTGATCATCTTCTTCATCATGCGGGCGCTCGGCGAGCTCCTGCTCTACCGTCCCGTCTCCGGCTCCTTCGCCGAGTACTCGCGCGAGTTCCTCGGCCCCTTCTTCGGTTACTTCACCGGCTGGACGTACTGGCTGATGTGGGTGGTCACCGGCATGGCGGAACTCACCGCCGCCGCCATCTACATCCATTACTGGTTCCCCGAGATCCCGCAGTGGGTCTCCGCCCTGGTCTTCCTGGTCCTGCTCTTCGGGGCCAACCTCATCTCGGTGAAACTCTTCGGCGAGATCGAGTTCTGGTTCTCGATGGTCAAGGTCACCGCCATCATCGGCATGATCGTGATCGGCCTCGGCGTGCTCACCCTCGGCTTCAGCCAGGCCGGCGACACCGCCGCCGTCTCCAACCTGTGGGCCTTCGACGGCTTCTTCCCCAAGGGCATCGGCTCGTCCCTGATGACCCTTCAGGGCGTCATGTTCGCCTACCTCGCCGTCGAGCTGGTCGGCGTCACCGCCGGCGAGTCCGAGAACCCGGAGAAGACCCTCCCCAAGGCGATCAACACCCTGCCCTGGCGCATCGCGCTCTTCTACGTCGGCGCCCTCACCGTCATCCTGGCGGTGGTCAAGTGGACCGAGTTCGCCGAGGGCGTCAGCCCCTTCGTGGAGGCGTTCACCGTCATCGGCATCCCGGCCGGCGCCGGCATCGTCAACTTCGTCGTGCTGACCGCCGCCCTGTCCTCCTGCAACTCCGGCATGTACTCCACGGGCCGCATGCTGCGCACCCTGGCGGACAACGGCGAGGCCCCCAAGGTCTTCAGCCGGCTGTCGTCGACCAAGACCCCGGCGTTCGGCATCGCGGTCTCCGTCGTCTTCATGGGCATCGGCGTGGTGCTGAACTACGTCGTCCCGGAGAAGGCCTTCGGCTACGTCACCTCCGTCGCCACCGCGGCCGGCATCTGGACCTGGCTGATGATCCTCATCAGTCACGTCCTGTACCGCCGCAAGGTCGTCGCGGGCCGCCTGCCCGCCTCCTCCTTCCCGGCCCCGGGCGGCTCCGTCTGCTCCTACATCGCCATCGCCTTCCTCCTCTTCGTCACCTGCCTCATCGCCTACGACGCCGACGCCCGCGTCTGTCTGTACGTGATGGCCGGCTGGGCCGCCGCCCTCGGCATCGGCTGGGCCGTGCTCAAGAGCCGCAACCCGCAGATCGCCGAGCGGCACGGCGAGCCGGAGCTGGAGAAACTCGGCTGACCTGCGCGTTCGCGCGCTTCGCGGACATCCGGCCGCACGGGGTGCTCGTGGCACCCGGCACGGCCACCGCTCAGGATGTCCGGCATACGAGCCGGTCCGTACCACCCCTCGGTACGGATCGGCCCGCCCGTCTCCCGCCACCACCCTGCCTGACGCGCTACGCGCGGCCCCTTTCACTCTGCTTATCCTGGCCGCATGCTGACCATCACCCAGGCCCTGTACGACCAGATCGTCGCCCACGCGCGCGAGGACCACCCCGACGAGGCGTGCGGCGTGGTGGCCGGTCCCGAGGGCGAGGGCCGCCCCGAGCGGTTCATCCCGATGCTGAACGCGGCCCGCTCACCCACCTTCTACGAGTTCGACTCGCAGGACCTGCTCAAGCTCTACCGCGAGATGGACGACCGCGACGAGGAGCCGGCGGTCATCTACCACTCGCACACCGCCACCGAGGCCTACCCCTCCCGCACCGACATCAGCTACGCCAACGAGCCCGGCGCGCACTACGTCCTGGTCTCCACGGCGGACGCCGACGGCGCCGGCGACTTCCAGTTCCGTTCCTTCCGGATCGTGGCGGGAGAGGTCACGGAGGAGGAGGTCAAGGTGGTGGAGGCCTACTGATATCGCATGGCGGACGAAAATCGTCCACGATGCGATATCACACTCCGGAAGCCGGACCGGGAATCGATACGATGAGCCCATGGTTCTTCTCGACGTGAGCGACAAAGCGCCGGGCACGCTGCTCGTGGCGCGGCTGCACGTCGACCTGTGCAGGCTGAACAGCGCCATCTGTTGATCTTCCGCCGCCGCCGTACGGCCCTGTGGCCGTGCGCCGCGGCGTGCCGACGTGTGCCGCCGCGTGCCCTCCGAACCCACCACGAACTTCCGACAGGAGCCCTCAGCCATGGCCATCGAGGTCCGCATCCCGACCATCCTCCGCCAGTACACCGACGGTCAGAAGGCGGTGGAGGGCAACGGGGACACCCTCGCCAAGCTCTTCGCCGACCTCGAGACCCGGCACACGGGCATCCAGGCGCGCATCGTGGACGGCGAGCAGCTCCGCCGCTTCGTCAACGTCTACCTGAACGACGAGGACGTCCGCTTCCTGGACGGCATCGACACGAAGCTCAGCGACGGCGACAGCATCACGATCCTGCCGGCCGTCGCCGGCGGTATGGCCTGATCGGGATGCGGTACGACTCCCCGCTGGCAGCGGTGGGCAACACCCCCCTGGTGCGCCTGCCGCGGCTCTCGCCGTCCGACGACGTCCGCATCTGGGCCAAGCTGGAGGACCGCAACCCGACCGGCTCCATCAAGGACCGCCCCGCCCTGCACATGATCGAGCAGGCGGAGAAGGACGGCCGCCTCACCGCGGGCTGCACGATCCTGGAGCCGACCAGCGGGAACACCGGCATCTCCCTGGCCATGGCGGCCAGGCTCAAGGGCTACCGCATCGTCTGCGTGATGCCCGAGAACACCTCGCAGGAGCGACGGGACCTGCTCACCATGTGGGGCGCGGAGATCATCTCCTCGCCGGCCGCGGGCGGCTCCAACACCGCGGTACGGGTCGCCAAGGAACTCTCGGCCGAGCACCCGGACTGGGTGATGCTCTACCAGTACGGCAACCCGGACAATGCGGGCGCCCACTACGCCGGCACCGGTCCCGAGATCCTGGCCGACCTCCCGTCCGTCACCCACTTCGTGGCCGGCCTCGGCACCACCGGCACCCTCATGGGCGTCGGCCGCTACCTGCGCGAGCACAAGCCGGACGTCAGGATCGTCGCCGCCGAGCCGCGCTACGACGACCTGGTCTACGGGCTGCGCAACCTCGACGAGGGCTTCGTACCCGAGCTGTACGACGCCTCCGTGCTCACCACCCGCTTCTCGGTGGGCTCCGCCGACGCGGTCACCCGCACCCGGGAACTCCTCCAGCAGGAGGGCATCTTCGCGGGCGTCTCCACCGGCGCCGCGCTGCACGCCGCGATCGGCGTGGGCAACAAGGCGGTGAAGGCCGGCGAGAGCGCGGACATCGTGTTCGTCGTCGCCGACGGCGGCTGGAAGTACCTCTCCACCGGCGTCTACACGGCGGCCACCACCGAAGCGGCCATCGAGACCCTCCAGGGCCAGCTCTGGGCCTGACCGCCGGCTGAGGCCTACTGCGCGAGGTGACGGACCTGGTCCCACAGGACCGGGTCCACCACACCCACCCGGCGCCGGAAGTCGCCCACGGGCACCTCACGCAGCTCGTCGGTCTCCAGGAAGCTCGTCCGGCCCCGGGCGTCCCCGACGGAGCCCGGCGGCAACGTGATCACCCCGGTCCGCCCGTCCCGGTGCCGCGTGGTGATCTTCGCGACCAGTACCCGCCGCCCCCGCACCGAGATCACCAGGCACGGCCGGTCCTTGGCACCGGCGGTGTCCTCGTACGGCACGTTCGCCCACCAGATCTCCGCGGGCCGCGGACGCGTGGACCGGGCCCGGGGACCCGTGGGGCGTCCCGGCGGCCGCCGGCTGCCGCCCGGCCGGGGAGGGCGACGCCCGCGGCCCCAGCCGTCGACGACCGTGGCGACGGCTGCGAGCAGGACCACCGCCGCGAGGGCGAGCCACCAGGACGTGTGCATACCGAGACGGTACCGGCGCGCACTCTCCACGCGCGCCCCTTCAGTGCCTCCACGCGCCCCGGTTCCAGCCGAACCGGTGACACCGCAGGTGAGTTCGCCCACAACGCACCCTGGTGGAGGAGCGACCCGGGGTTTTGCGCCTTACGCTCGACGAACCGCACGACCCCCGTCTCTCCATACGCGCCAGCGGAGGTTTCTGCTTCATGAAGCTCACCGTCGTCGGCTGCTCGGGGTCGTTCCCGTCCGCGGAATCGGCCTGCTCGAGCTACCTCGTCGAGGCCGACGGCTTCCGGCTGCTCCTCGACATGGGCAACGGTGCCCTCGGCGAGCTGCAGCGCCACTGCGGTCTCTACGACCTCGACGCGATCTTCCTCAGCCACCTGCACTCCGACCACTGCATCGACATGTGCGCCTACTTCGTGGCGCGCTACTACCGGCACGAAGGCGGCCGCTGCGCCCCGCTCCCGGTCTACGGACCCGAGGGCACCGAGCACCGGCTCACCACCGCCTACGCCGACACCCCCTCGGCCTCGTCCATGAGCGAGGTGTTCGACTTCCACACGGTCAAGCCGTCGACCTTCGAGATCGGCCCCTTCACCGTGCACACCGAGCGGGTCGCCCACCCCGTGGAGGCCTACGCCATCCGCGTCGAGCACGGCGGCCGCTCGCTCACCTACTCCGGCGACACGGGTGTCACCCCCGTGCTGGACGAACTCGCCCGGGACACCGACCTGTTCCTGTGCGAGGCCGCCTTCACGCACGGCAAGGAGAGCATCCCCGACCTGCACCTCAACGGCCGCGAGGCGGGCGAGACCGCCGCCCGCGCCGGCGCCCGCCGCCTGGTGCTCACCCACATCCCCCCGTGGACCGACCCCCGGATCAACCTGGCCGACGCGCGCGAGGTCTACGACGGAGCGGTGGAGGTCGCGGCGACGGGTGCGGTGTACGAGGTCTAGCCCCGCCCGCGGACGTACGCGAAGGCCCCGGAACCTGCCCGGTTCCGGGGCCTTCGTCATGCCGTACGGCGGGGACTCACGCCTTCGTGAGGTCCTCGACCTCCTCCTCGGGCTCGCGGCCCGGGGTCTTCAGGTCGAACTTGACGATCGCGAAGCGGAACGTCACGTAGTAGATCGCCGCGAACACCAGACCGATCGGGATGATCAGCCATGGCTTGGTCGCCAGATGCCAGTTCAGGGCGTAGTCGATGGCACCGGCCGAGAAGTTGAAGCCCGCGTGCACACCCAGGCCCCAGGTGACCGCCATGGATATCGCGGTGAGCACCGCGTGCAGCACGTACAGGACCGGCGCGATGAACATGAACGAGAACTCGATCGGCTCGGTCACACCCGTGACGAACGAGGTCAGCGCCAGCGAGACCATCATGCCGAGGACGGCCTTGCGGCGCTCCGGGCGGGCCGTGTGCGCGATGGCGATGGCGGCGGCCGGCAGGCCGAACATCATGATCGGGAAGAAGCCCGACTGGAAGATGCCGGCGGACGGGTCACCGGCCAGGAAGCGGGTGATGTCGCCGTGCACGACCTCACCGGCGGAGTTGGTGAAGTCGCCGAGCTGGAACCAGGCCACGGTGTTCACGAACTGGTGCATGCCGACCGGGATCAGCGCCCGGTTCACGCCGCCGAACAGGGCCGCGCCGCCCGAGCCGAGGCCCGTCATCCACTCGCCGAAGTTGGAGATGCCGGTGCCGATGGGCTCCCAGACCAGACCGAAGAAGACACCGACCACGATGCCGACGAAGGCCATGATGATCGGCACCAGCCGGCGCCCGTTGAAGAAGCCGAGCCAGTCCACCAGCCTGGTGCGGTGGAACCGCTGCCACAGCACGGCGGCGAGCAGACCCATGATGATGCCGCCGAGCACCCCCGGGTCGTTGTACGTCGCGGCGATGTCCTCGCCCTTCTTGACCACCGCCTCGGTGACCGGGAAGGCCTCGAGGACCTTGCTGTAGACGAGGAAGCCGACCACCGCGGCCAGGGCCGTCGAGCCGTCCGCCTTCTTGGCGAAACCGATGGCCACGCCTATGCAGAACAGGATCGGAAGCGATCCGGTCAGGGCACCGCCGGCGTTGTTGAAGACCGCGGCGACGCGGTCCCAGCCGAGGCCGTCCTTGCCGAAGATGTCGTCCTGGCCGAGCCGGACCATGATGCCCGCCGCCGGCAGCACGGCGATCGGGAGCTGCAGGCTGCGGCCGACCTTCTGCAGACCCTGGAAAAGACCAGATCCCCGCTTCTTTGCGGGGGCCGCCTTGTCGGTGGCGGTGCTCATACTTCCTCCATCGGGTGGTGGTCTACACCACTCAGTGGTGTAGACCTGTTGTAGCACGATGAAGGCCGCGTAAGGAACCCACGATTCCGCTACCGGAGCGCTACGCGCAGTGCCGGATCAAGTCCCCAGTTCAGACCCGTGCGAGGGCGTGCCGAAGGCCCCCGGACCGGGCGGTCCGGGGGCCTTCGGGAGACCACGTGCAAAGAGTACGTGAGGGTGCGTGAGGTCTACACCTTCGTGACGTCCTCCACCTCGTCCTCGGGCTCACGGCCCGGGGTCTTGAGGTCGAACTTTGTGATCGCGAACCGGAAGACCACGTAGTACACCAGCGCGAAGCACAGCCCGATCGGGATGATCAGCCACGGCCTCGTCGCCAGGTTCCAGTTGATGACGTAGTCGATCAGCCCCGCCGAGAAGCTGAACCCGTCCTTCACACCCAGCGCCCACGTCACCGCCATCGACACACCCGTCAGCACCGCGTGCACCGCGTACAGCACCGGCGCGATGAAGAGGAACGAGTACTCCAGCGGCTCCGTGATCCCCGTCACGAACGACGTCAGCCCCACCGACAGCATCAGACCCCCGACCTCCTTGCGCCGGTGCGGCTTCGCGCAGTGCGTGATCGCCAGCGCCGCCGCCGGCAGCGCGAACATCATGATCGGGAAGAAGCCCGTGGTGAACTGGCCCGCCGTCGGATCGCCCGCCAGGAACATGTTGATGTCGCCGTGCACCACCGTGCCGTCGGGCTTGGTGTACGAGCCGAACTGGAACCACATCGGCACGTTCAGGAACTGGTGCAGGCCGATCACCAGCAACGCCCGGTTCGCGACCCCGAAGATGCCCGAACCCCACGCGCCCAGTCCGTTCAGCCAGTCGCTGAAGCTCTCCAGCGCGCCACCGATCGGCGGCCACACCCACAGGCACAGTGCCGCGAACGCGATCGCCACGAACGCCATGATGATCGGCACCAGCCGGCGCCCGTTGAAGAAGCCGAGCCAGTCCACCAGCTTCGTACGGTGGAAGCGCTGCCAGAAATAGGCCGTCAGCAGCCCCATCACGATGCCGCCGAAGACCCCCGGGTTCTGGAAGGTGAACGCGGTCACCGTCTCCGACCCGTCCGTCAGCCGGCACCCGATCTGCGGGATGGCCTCCGACCCCTCCGGACAGTCCTCCGGGAACTGCCGCAGCACGTTGAAGTAGACGAGGAACCCCGCCACCGCCGCCAGCGCCGTCGAACCGTCCGCCTTCTTCGCCATCCCGATGGCCACGCCCACACAGAACAGCAGCGGCAGCCCCAGCGAACCGTCGAGCAGCGCGCCGCCCGCGCCGGTCATCACCTTCGAGACGTTCGACCAGCCAAGACCGTCGTCCCCGAAGACATCCGGCTGTCCGAGCCGGTTGAGAATGCCGGCGGCGGGCAGGACCGCGATGGGCAACTGAAGACTGCGTCCCATCTTCTGCAGGCCCTGGAACGCCTTGTTCCAACGCGCGCGCCCCGGGCTGACCGCGTTGTCGGCACTCATCCGGTCTCCATCCGGTCGCCGGTACACTGGTGTAGACCAGTTGACAGACGGCTCCGTCGCCGTGACGCCATCATTCGGCACCCACCGCACGATGGCTCGCGAAGATGGGCCAACTGTGGGTTACTGCGACAAAGCGGTTCGGATCAGGGAGAAGGAACATGGCCAGCAAGGCTGAGAAGATCGTCGCCGGCCTCGGCGGCATCGACAACATCGACGAGATCGAGGGCTGCATCACCCGCCTCCGCACCGAGGTCAACGACCCCGCGCTGGTCAACGAAGCCGCCCTGAAGGCCGCGGGCGCCCACGGCGTCGTCAAGATGGGCACCGCCATCCAGGTCGTCATCGGCACCGACGCCGACCCGATCGCCGCGGAAATCGAAGACATGATGTGACCCGACCCATCGGGTCCACCGGCAAGGGGCCTTGACCGCGGCGGCTTTTCCACTGCGGTCAAGGCCCCTTCCGCTTGGGCCGCTAGGCTCACCCGCATGTCACGCATCGACGGCCGCACCCCCCAGCAGCTCCGCCCCGTCACCATCGAACGCGGCTGGAGCAAGCACGCCGAAGGCTCCGTCCTCGTCTCCTTCGGCGACACCAAAGTCCTCTGCAACGCCTCCGTCACCGAAGGCGTCCCGCGCTGGCGCAAGGGCAGCGGCGAAGGCTGGGTCACCGCCGAGTACGCCATGCTCCCCCGCGCCACCAACACCCGGGGCGACCGCGAGTCCGTCAAGGGCCGCATCGGCGGCCGCACCCACGAGATCAGCCGCCTCATCGGCCGTTCCCTGCGCGCCGTCATCGACTACAAGGAACTCGGCGAGAACACCATCGTCCTGGACTGCGACGTCCTCCAGGCCGACGGCGGCACCCGCACCGCCGCCATCACCGGCGCCTACGTCGCCCTCGCCGACGCCATCGCGTGGGGCCAGACCAAGAAGCTGATCAGGCCCAGCCGCAAGCCGCTGACCGGCACCGTCGCCGCCGTCTCGGTCGGCATCGTCGACGGCACCCCGCTCCTCGACCTGCGCTACGAGGAAGACGTGCGCGCCGACACCGACATGAACGTCGTCTGCACCGGCGACGGCCGCTTCGTCGAGGTCCAGGGCACCGCCGAGGCCGAGCCCTTCGCACGCGACGAGCTGAACACCCTGCTCGACCTCGCCACCGCCGGCTGCGCGGAACTCGCGGAACTCCAGCGCAAGGCGCTCGACGAGACCCTGGAAAGGTAAAGAGAGAGCCAAAGGCGGCTCAAGGAAGTGCGTGCGGGCGCGCAACTCACGCGCCCGCGACCGCGTCCCTAGCAGTACAGCACCACGGGCGTACGGCCACACCGGCCGTACGCCCGACGCCGCACCGCACACGGGCCGCCCGGCCCGGTGCCAAGGGGAGGACGAGATCCATGGCCGCGAGCCGCCACCGCAGCCTTCGCCGCACCGCCACCGTCGCCACCACGCTGGCCGCCGTCGCCCTCACGGCCGGACTCACCACCGGCTGCGACGCCGTCGACAAGGCCCTCGACTGCGTACGCACGGCGGACGCGATAGCCGACAGCGTCACCGAACTCCAGCAGGCCGTGGAGAACACGTCCGACCCCACCCAGTGGGAGGAGTCCCTCGACTCCATCGACAAGAACCTGGACAAGATCGGCGACCAGACCGACAACACGGACGTCAACCAGGCCGTCGACGACCTCGGCAAGGCCGTCGACAACGTCCGGACCTCGGTGGAGAACGGCGACGAGACCCCCGACCTCAGCCCCGTCACCGACGCGGCCGGCGAACTGACCAAGGTCTGCACGCCGTAGGGGAGGGCCCCCGGCCCGGGCGGCGCGGTCCGGCGATACTGGACCCCATGACCCGCCTGATCCTCGCCACCCGTAACGCCGGAAAGATCACCGAACTGAGGGCCATCCTCGCCGACGCCGGCCTGCCCCACGACCTCGTCGGCGCGGACGCCTACCCGGAGATCCCCGACGTCAAGGAAACCGGCGTCACCTTCGCCGAGAACGCCCTGCTCAAGGCCCACGCCCTCGCCCAGGCCACCGGCCTGCCCGCCGTCGCCGACGACTCCGGCCTCTGCGTCGACGTCCTGAACGGCGCGCCGGGCATCTTCTCCGCCCGCTGGGCCGGCCGCCACGGCGACGACCAGGCCAACCTCGACCTCCTCCTCGCCCAGCTCGGCGACATCGCCGACGAACACCGCGCCGCCCACTTCGCCTGCGCGGCCGCCCTGGCCCTGCCCGACGGCACGGAGCGCGTCGTCGAGGGCCAACTCCGCGGCACCCTCCGCCACGCCCCCGCCGGCACGGGCGGCTTCGGCTACGACCCGATCCTCCAGCCGGAGGGCGAGACCCGGACCTGCGCGGAACTGACGGCGGCCGAAAAGAACGCGATCAGCCACCGGGGGAAGGCGTTCCGGGCACTGGTGCCGGTGGTGCGGGAGCTGTTGGGCTGAAAAGGCCGACGAAAACGGCCTGCGCGTCCTCTTTGGATTCGCAGGCCGTTCGTGTGCGGCGGAAGGGATTCGAACCCTCAAGCCCGGTCAGGGGCCACAGATCCTAAGTCTGCTGCGTCGCCATTGCGCCACCGCCGCCAGCGCTTGCCATGCTACCGGGAGTCGCGCGTCGCCTTGTGCCTCCCCTGCACCAGGTGCTGGTCGTCGCGTGACAGTTGGGACACAGGAGCCGTAGATTCTCGCGTCGATTGTCACTCCTGTCCCCGTTGACGTGATCGACCTCCAAGGTCATCGGTTTTCCGAGCCACTCGGATCCAGTGCCACACTCGGCGCACTCCTCGGGTAGGCCGATCTCGCGGAGTGCACGGCGGAGTGGTGCGGTTCGAGTCCGGTTGCCGTCGTCTCGCCTGACCAGAACATCTTCAGGCCTCTTGGCCAACGTCGGACGTGACTTACCTCGTTGATGTGCCTGTCCCAGGAAGTGCGTGGTGGTGAGGCTCTCCTCTGCTACCCACTGGCGCAGGAGCGCGCGTTGCCCGCCATTGTCCGGGCGCTCCAGGTGACGGAGTGTCTCTGCGATCGAGGATGACTCACCGACCGCGGTACGCAACTCGTCCGAAGAGGGTCGCGTTCGTTTACCCCAGGGCCTGAAGTGCGAGGTGTCGATGTCGAAGTGGGCGAAGCGGCGTGCGAGGTAGCGACGCAGCGTGGCGTAGGGCCGGGTGCCGAAGAAGGCGATGACCTCGTCGATGTCGGAACACTGGTTGGCAGCTTCGAAGAGCCGCTCGCGCGAGTACTGAACGCCATTGTTCATGAGGTGGCTCCCCTGGGGCGCCCCTTGCCGCGTCCTCGGTACTCGTCCGTCGTTGAGTGGCAGTTGGGGCACAGGAACCGAAGGTTCTGGATGCGGTTGTCTCGCCAGTTGCCGTCGATGTGGTCCACCTCAAGCGGTAGCGGTTTGCCACGCCAAGTCGTCTGCACACCACAGAGGCTGCACTGCTCCGGAATGCCGAGTGTCGTCATCGCCCATCTGAGACGGTCACTGTGGATGCGTCGGGGCGCTGCGGGAGCCTGCTCGACGAGCAGGGCCTCAGGGGTGCGCGGGCGGCGCGACTCGCCGCGCCGGGACGGCACCCGAAAGTGCGACACATCGATGCCGTATGCCTTGATCCGTCGGCTGATGTGCGCGTGGTGCCCGCCGACGGCGTCCAGTCCCAGATGCCTCAGCACCTCGTACATGTTCGTCGAGGCCGAGACCGCTTCTTGAAGAACGTCCCTGGTCCATTTCACCCCCTCGCGCTGGAAGTGGGATACGTCCACCCCCAGTCTGCGCATACGCCCTCGGATGTAGGCGCGCGTCGAACTCCTCGGATCCACCCCCAACCACACCAACGCCTCCGACAACGTCCGAGCCCCTCGAGCCGCCTCCTCCAGCCGCTCCCTGCTGTACGCACTCGCCCCCATCAGGCCCTCCGTCCCGGCCACGCGTTCGCAGCCTCGTACGGAGTAACGAACCGACTATCGGACAGTCACGCACGGCATGCGGAAGGGCCCGTACCGGAAGGTTCGGTACGGGCCCCGCAGGAGACCGGGGGTCAGATGCCCAGGTCCTTGATGATCTTGGCCACGTGGCCCGTCGCGCGGACGTTGTACAGGGCCCGTTCGACCTTGCCCTCCTCGTCCACGACGATCGTGGAGCGGATGACGCCCATGTAGGTGCGGCCGTAGTTCTTCTTCTCGCCGAAGGCGCCGTACGCGTCGAGGGCCTTCTTGTCGGGGTCGGCGAGGAGGGTGACCTTCAGCGACTCGGCCTCGCGGAACTTGGCGAGTTTCTCCGGCTTGTCGGGGGAGATGCCGATCACGTCGTACCCGGCGCCGGCCAGCAGCTCCAGGTTGTCCGTGAAGTCGCACGCCTGCTTCGTGCAGCCGGGGGTAAGGGCAGCAGGGTAGAAGTAGACGATGACCTTGCGGCCCTTGTGGTCCGACAGGGACACCTCGTTGCCGTCGGCGTCCGGGAGGGTGAAGGCGGGGGCCGGGTCCCCGGGCTGGAGTCGCTCGCTCATCGAATCAGCGTAACCGGGGGTCCTGACAGTGCGGAGCAGCGAGTAGCTGACAGACTGTGCGGGACAGTGTCAGAGGACTTCGGAGGCGTACGGTGGCGGACACGTCGGACATCAGAACCCCGGCGCAGATCGAGGCGGACATCAAGCGCCGCCGCGAGGTGCTGGCCGAGACGCTCGACGAGCTGGGGATGCGGGTGCACCCGAAGACGATCGTGGGCGACGCCAAGGCCAAGGTCGCCTCCAGCGTCGACCACACCCTCGGGCGCGCGTACGTCAAGGTCAACAGCGCGGTCAGCGATGTGAAGTCGCAGTTCGTGGACGCGGAGGGCGCGCCCCGTCTTGAGCGGGTCGTGCCCGTCGCGCTCGTGGTGGTCGGGGTCGTGGGGCTGCTCGCCCTGGGCAGTACCCGGCGGCGCGGTCGTTGAGCCGGGGCGGGTAGGTTCGGGGCGTGAGCGCCAAGAGAAACGAGCACGGCTCCCAGGACGACAAGCTGCCCATCCGGATGCTGCACGACCGCGTACTCGTGCGGCAGGACACCGGTGAGGGCGAGCGGCGTTCCGGGGGCGGCATCCTGATCCCCGCCACGGCGGCGGTCGGCAAGCGGCTGGCCTGGGCCGAGGTCGTCGCCGTCGGGCAGAACGTACGGACCGTCGAGCCGGGCGACCGGGTGCTGTACGACCCGGAGGACCGCGCCGAGGTCGAGGTGCGGGGGGTCGGCTACGTGCTGATGCGCGAGCGTGATCTGCACGCGGTGGCCGCGGACCGGTTCGAGGGGTCCGAGGACTCCACCGGGCTGTATCTGTAGGAGCCCGCGGGACGGAAGAGGGGTCGGTGACCAGTGTCACCGGCCCCTCTGCGTTGGTTTTGCTACCTTGGAGGGACCCGACGAGACGCGCCGTACCGGGCTGAATGAAAAGACGACGCACCACCGTTCAGTTCGTTCCACGGAGGTGCCGTCATGGCCTGGGTTCTGTTGCTCGTCGCCGGTCTGCTCGAGGTCGGCTGGTCGATCGGGATGAAGTACACCGACGGTTTCACCCGGCTCGTGCCCAGTCTGTTCACCGGTGCCGGGATCGTCGCGAGCATGGTGCTGCTGTCGTACGCGGCCCGGACGCTCCCCATCGGTACCGCCTACGGCGTGTGGGTGGGGATCGGCGCGGCGGGGGCGGCGGTGCTCGGCATGGTCGTGCTGGGTGAGCCGGTGACCGCCGCCCGGATCTTCTTCATCTGCCTGCTGCTGGTCGCCGTCGTGGGCCTGAAGGCGACCTCGGGTCACTGACGCCGGGGTGTCACCGGGACGCCGGCGACGGTGCCGGCGGTCGGGTCGGAGCCACCGCCCCCCGCCCCGTCGGTGTCCCCGCCGCCGCCCTCGGTGGTGCCGCCGTTCGTGGAGTCGTCGCCTCCTCCGCCGCCGCCCGTGGGGCCCGGCTCCGTGCTGGCGCCGCCCGAGGGGCCGCCGGTGGTCGGGGCGCCGGTCTCGCCACCGGAGTCGCCCGAGCCGCCGGAGTCGCCGGGCGAGGTGCTGGTGCCGCCGCTGCCGTCGCCCGGGGTCTCGGTGCGGGAGTCCTCGTCGCCGGTGGACTCGTCGTCCGGTTCGCCGCTGCCGCTCTCGTCGGAGCCCGGTTCGTCCGAGGAGTCGGCGGACGGGGGCGCGGTGACGTCGGCGCCCGTCTGGAGCTGGAGGTCGAAGTCGCTGACCGGTTCGCCCTCCAGCGCCTTGCGGGTGTACTGGCCCCAGATCTCGGCGGGCGCGCCGCCACCGTTGATCCTGGCCAATCCCGTCGCGCCGTACAGCGGCTTGTGGGCGGCGGTCTTCGGGTCCTGGCCCATGACGGCGACGACGGTGGCCAGTTCGGGGGTGTAGCCGGCGAACCAGGCGGCGGTGTCCTCCTCCGCGGTACCGGTCTTGCCGGCCGCGGGACGGCCGGCGGCCTGGGCGGCGGTGGCGGTGCCGTTCTCGACGACGCTGCGCAGGACGGACGTCGTGGTGTCCGCGGACTCGCGGCTGACGGCCTGGCGCTCGCGCCGTTCGGGCAGCTCGACCTCGTGCTTGCCGTCCTTCATGACCTTCTCGACCAGTGTGTACGTGCCGTGCCTGCCGTGGTTGGCGAGGGTCGCGTACGCCTCGGCCATGTCGAGGGGGCTGGCGGTGGCGACGCCGAGGGCGATGGAGGGGGAGGGCGTCAGTTCCGGGGTGTTCTTGGAGAGTCCGAGGTCGATGGCGGTCTGCATGACCTTGTCGGAGCCGACGTCCACGGCCATCTGGGCGTACACGGCGTTGATGGACTTGTCGGTGGCCTCGCGGACGGTGACGTCACCGTAGTCGCGGTGGTCCTCGTTCTCGGGGGCGTAGCGGCCGCCGCTCCAGCCCTTGACGGGGCGTTCGCTGGTGCCGTCGTAGCGCGTGTTCGGGTTGATCGTGTCGCCGTCCTGCGTCTCGGAGTGGTTCTCGACGGCGGAGGTGAACACGAAGGGCTTGAAGGTGGAGCCGACCTGGAAGTCCCGGCGGACGGCGTTGGGTGTGTACTGCTTGACGTAGTCGATGCCGTTGTACATCGCGACGACCTTGCCGCTGCGCGGGTCGACGGAGGCGCCGCCCGCGCGGACGTAGGTGTCGACCTTGCGTTCCTTCTTGTCCAGCTGGGACATCAGCTTGTCGTCGACGGCCTTGACGAAGGCGTTCTGCTTGTCCTTCTGGAGGGTCGTGGTGATGCGGTAGCCGCCGCGGGCGAGTTCCTCCTCGTCCACGATCCCGTTCTTGACCAGGTAGTCCTTGACGATGTTGACGACGTAGCCGCGCTGTCCGGACATGCTGGTGGAGATGGTGGACGCCTTGGGCGTCGGGAACTTCGCGGCGTCGCGCTCGGAGCGGCTCAGCCAGCCCTTGTCGGCCATGCCGTCCATGACGTAGTTCCAGCGGGACTCGGCGGCGCCCTTGTTCTCGGGGTGGGCGACGACGTCGTACTGGCTGGGGGCGTTGAGCAGGGAGGCGAGGTAGGCGCCCTGGCCGGCCGTGAGGTCCTTGGCGTCGATGCCGTAGTAGGCCTGGGCGGCGGCCTGGATGCCGTAGGCGCCGCGGCCGAAGAAGCTGGTGTTGAGGTAGCCCTCCAGGATCTCGCTCTTGCTCTTCTCGCGGTCGAGCTTGATCGAGATGAAGAACTCCTTCACCTTGCGGGTGACCGTCTGCTCCTGGGCCAGGTAGTAGTTCTTGACGTACTGCTGGGTGATCGTGGAGCCGGACTGCTTGCCCTTGCCGGTCGCGGTGTTCCAGCCGGCCCGGACCATGGCGCCGGGGTCGATGGCGGACTCGCTGTAGAAGTCGCGGTCCTCGGCGGCCAGGACGGCGTGCTGGGCGTCCTTGGAGATGCGGGCGAGGCCGACGCTCTCCCGGTTGACCTCGCCGTCCCGGGCGAGGACGCTGCCGTCGGCGTACAGGTAGACGTTGGACTGCTTGGTGGCGGCCGCGTTGGCGGCCGGGATCTGCACCAGGTGGTAGCCGAGGAAGAAGCCGCCGACCAGCAGCAGGAGGCCGATCACACAGGTGCTCAGTACGATGCGCCAGGTCGGGATCAGCCTGCGCCAGCCGGTCCGCTTGGGCCGCTTGGGCTTCTTCGCGTCCCCGTCGCCGGCCGCCTGTGGCTCTCTCGGCGCCCAGCCCTGTTCCGGCTGCTGCGGCTGCGGCTGCGGCTCGTCGCTCATCTCGTGCACGGACTCCTGTTTCGCGTCGTACGGTCTGGACTCGTACGGCCTTGTACGCCTCTGCGCCCTCTGGGCCCTCTGAAGAAGACTCTCGCACCGCGGGTTCCGTTCCCACTCGGCGGCACACCCGTGAAAATCCGTGGCACGGGCGGTCGCCGTCGCACTAGGCTCCTGCGCTTTGGTGCCGATCGGAGGGGGAGGGCCGTGCGCGTGGGCTCGGGGCGGTTGTACGTGGCCGTCGCGGCGGGGGGCTTCAGACGGTACGCGACCTATCGTGCGGCCACCGCCGCCGGGGTGTTCACCAACACGGTCTTCGGACTGATTCTGGTCTACACCTATCTGGCCCTGTGGGAGGAGAACCCGCAGCTCGGGGGATACGACCAGGCGCAGGCCGTGACGTTCGTCTGGCTGGGGCAGGCCCTGCTGGCGGCGCTGGCGATCGGGGGCGGGGGGTTCGAGGACGAATTGATGGAGCGCATCCGTACGGGTGACATCGCCGTCGATCTGTACCGGCCGGCCGACCTCCAGCTGTGGTGGCTGGCGGCGGACCTGGGGCGGGCGGTGTTCCAGTTGCTGGGGCGCGGGGTCGTGCCGTTCGCGTTCGGGTCGCTGTTCTTCCCGGTGGCGCTGCCGGGGGAGGTGTCGAGGTGGGCGGCGTTCCTGGTGGCGGTGGTGCTGGCGGCGGCGGTCAGCTTCGCGCTGCGGTACCTGGTGGCGCTCTCGGCTTTCTGGCTGATGGACGGCATGGGGGTGACGCAGATGGCGTGGCTCGCGGGATTCTTCTGCTCGGGGATGCTGCTTCCGCTGAACGTGTTCCCGGGCGCCCTCGGCGAGGTGGTCCGGATGCTGCCGTGGTCGTCGCTGCTCCAGGCGCCGGCCGACGTGCTGCTCGGCGAGGCCGACGCGCTGGGGACGTTCGTCTTCCAGGCCGCGTGGGCGGTGGCGTTGCTGGCGGTGGGGCGGCTGACGCAGTCGGCGGCGACTCGACGGGTGGTGGTCCAGGGTGGCTGAGACGGCGCGGGTGGCCCGGGAGCGCGGCCGGGTCGCGGAGGGGGTGCGGACGTACGGCCTGATCGCCACGATGTGGATCAGGTCGACGATGGCCTACCGGACGTCGTTCGCGCTGACGACGTTCGGGAACTTCGCGGCGACCGCGCTGGACTTCGTGGCGATCCTGCTGATGTTCTCCCGCGTCGACGCGCTGGGCGGCTGGTCGCTGGGCGAGGTGGCGTTCCTGTACGGGGTGGCGGGGGTGTCCTTCGGGCTGGCCGACCTGGCGGTCGGCTCGATGGAGCGGCTGGGCCGGCGGGTGCGCGACGGCACGCTGGACACGCTGCTGGTGCGCCCGGCGCCGGTGCTGGCGCAGGTGGCGGCGGACCGGTTCGCGCTGCGCCGCCTCGGCCGGGTGACGCAGGGGGTGCTGGTGCTGGTCTACGCCCTGGTGCTGCTGGACATCGACTGGACGGCGGCGAAGCTGCTGCTGATGCCGGTGATGCTGCTCAGCGGGGCGGGGATCTTCTGCGCGGTGTTCGTGGCGGCGGCGGCGTTCCAGTTCGTGGCGCAGGACGCGGCGGAGGTGTCGAACGCGTTCACGTACGGGGGCACGACGATGCTGCAGTATCCGCCGACCGTGTTCGCGCTGGACCTGGTGCGGGGGGTGACCTTCGTGGTGCCGCTGGCCTTCGTCAACTGGCTGCCGGCGGGTTATGTGCTGGACCGGCCCTTCCCGCTGGACCTGCCGGAGTGGGTGGCGTTCACGTCGCCGCTGGTGGCGGTGGCCTGCTGCGCGCTGGCGGGGCTGGCCTGGCGGGCGGGGCTTCTTTCGTACCGGAGTACAGGGAGCTGACGAGTGAGGGAGCCGACGGCGATGACCGAGGGGGAGACCGCCGCGCCGCGGGGCGCGGCCTTCATCGAGCTGGACGGCGTCGAGAAGGTCTTCGACGTGCGCAGGAAGACGGGTTTCCTGAAGCGGGAGCGGCGCGAGGTGCGGGCCGTGGACGGGCTGTCCTTCACGGTGGCGCGCGGGGAGATGGTCGGCTACATCGGGCCGAACGGTGCCGGGAAGTCGACGACGATCAAGATGCTCACCGGCATCCTGACGCCGAGCGGGGGCCGGCTGCGGGTGGCGGGGATCGACCCGTCCCGGGAGCGGACGCGGCTGGCGCACCGCATCGGGGTCGTGTTCGGGCAGCGGACGACGCTGTGGTGGGACCTGCCGCTGATCGACTCCTACCGGCTGATGCACCGCATGTACCGGATCCCGGACGCCCGTTACCGGGAGAACCTGGACCGCTGCGTGGAACTGCTCCAGCTCCAGGAGCTGTTGGACGTGCCGGTACGGCAGCTCTCGCTGGGCCAGCGGATGCGCGGGGACATCGCGGCGGCGCTGCTGCACGACCCCGAGGTGCTGTACCTGGACGAGCCGACGATCGGCCTGGACGTGGTGTCGAAGGCCAAGGTGCGGGGTTTCCTGCGGGACTTGAACGCGGAGCGTGGCACGACGGTGCTGCTGACCACGCACGACCTCCAGGACATCGAGCAGCTGTGCTCGCGGGTGATGGTCATCGACCACGGGCGGCTGATGTACGACGGTCCGCTGGCGGGGCTGCACGAGGCGGGGGAGAGCGAGCGGACGCTGGTGGTGGACCTGGAGCGGGAGCTGCCGCCGATCGAGGCGCCGGCGCCGGCGCGGGTGGTGCGGGTGGAGGGGCCGCGGCAGTGGCTGGCGTTCCCGGCGTCGGCGTCGGCTGCGGGGCTGGTGGCGCGGATCGCCGCGGAGTATCCGCTGGTGGACCTGTCGGTGCGGGAACCGGACATCGAAGCGGTGATCGCCAAGATGTACGCGGAACGCGCGAGCGCGTAGTGCCCGGCGCGGTGACCTCGTAGGCTGCTGTACATGACCGACGACGCCCCGGAGCTCCGCGCATCCGACGCCGACCGTGAACGAGTCGCCGAGGTCCTGCGGGACGCCCTCGCGGAGGGCCGTCTCGACATGAGCGAGTTCGAGGAGCGGCTGGACGCCACGTACCGCGCGCGGACCTACGGGGAACTGGCGCCGATCACCCGGGACCTGCCGGACGGTACGGCGGTCGTGGCGCCCAAGGTGTCGATGACCAAGGAGCCGGCGGCCACGGGGGACTGGGCGGGCCGGATCACCGGCGGTGAGCCCTCGTCGACCTGGGCGGTCGCGGTGATGTCCGGGTTCCAGCGCAAGGGGCGCTGGACGGTGCCCCGGCGGTTCAACTCGTTCGCGTTCTGGGGCGGCGGTGACATCGACCTGCGCGAGGCGGACTTCGCGGACGGCGAGGTCGTGATCAACTGCGTCGCGATCATGGGCGGGATGAACGTGGTCGTGCCGCCCGGTGTCGAGGTGATCGTGCGCGGCATCGGGATCATGGGCGGCTTCGACCACCGCGAGGAGGGCGTCCCCGGCGATCCGGGCGCCCCGCGCGTGATCGTGACCGGCTTCGCCTTCTGGGGCGGCGTCGGCGTCGAACGCAAGCTGACCCGCGCGGAGAAGCTCCGGATCAAGGAGGAGCGCCGCCAGGAGAAGCTGGAGCGCCGCCAGTCCCGGGGGCGGGACCCGCTGGAGCGCGACTCCGACCCCAAGGAACTGGACTCCTCCCGCCACACCTTCCACGACCTGCACGGCGACCGGCGGGAACGGGAACGCCGCCGGGACTCCTGACGGTCACCGGGGCGTTCGCGGGCGGCCGGGACGGCGCGTGCCGGGTGTCCCGCGCCGGCGCCGGGAGCGGCTCACGCCTCGACCGGGACCGCGCCCTTCAGGGAGTCCAGGTCGAGGACCTGGCCCATGCGGGCGTACCCCTTGTCGCTGGGGTGCAGGTGGTCCCCGCTGTCGTAGTCGCCGCGGAGCCGGCGGGGGTCGTAGGCGTCGCGCAGGGCCTTGTCGAAGTCGACGACCTCGTCGAACACGCGGCCGGACCGGATCTCCGCGTTGACCTGCTGCCGCATGGCCTCGCGGGCCGGCGTGTAGTTCCGGTAGCCGCCGAACGGCATGATCGTCGCGCCGACGACCCGCAGCCCCCGCGCGTGCGCCCGGTCGGTCAGCGTGCGCAGGCCGGCGAGGATGGAGTCCCGGTCGGCGAGTTCCGGGCTGTTCAGGATGTCGTTGACGCCGAGGACGATCACGACGACCTTGACGTTGGTGCGTTGCAGCACGTCCCGTTCGAAACGGCTCAGCGCGCTCGGGTTGTCGGCGGGCCGCCCCGTCCTGCTGGTCAGGATCCGGTTGCCGCTGATGCCCTGGTTGACGACGCTGTAGCGGGGCGCGTCCCGCCCGTCCCCGGCGGCCTCGTGCAGCCGCTCGGCGAGCACGTCGGTCCAGCGGTGGTTGGCGTTCGTCTCGGAGCCGAAGCCGTCGGTGATCGAGTCGCCGATCGCGACGACGGTGCCGTGGGCCTCGTTGCTCAGCACGTCCAGCGCCGTCAGGTAGCGCCAGAACGGCGTCTCGGTGGTGTACGCGACGGCCGTGACGTCCGCCGTGCGGTCGCCGGCGGCCAGGTAGCTGGTCTGCCGTGCCTGCGGGTGGTAGGTGACCGGGCCGGAGGGCACCGGGGAGTACGTGGTGACCAGGACGTCCGCGCCGTACGGGACGGCGATCCGGGCGATGTCGCTCATCACCTGGCCGCCCGCCGGGATGATCACCCGGGGGCTGCCGCGGAAGGTGAGCCGGCGCATCGTGTCGGCGACCGCGGCCGCCGTGTCCGGGCCGGCGGCCAGGGCGATGGAGGCGTGCGTGACGGTCAGCGGCGACTGCCCGTACAGGTTGGACAGGGTGATCCGCGCGCTGGTGCCGCCGACGCCCGCGTGCACGACGTTGCGGACCGAACGGCCCGCCATGCCCGTCGTCTCGGTGCCCGGTTCGGCGGCCGCGGGCGAGGTGGACCACGCGCCGACCCACGAGCCGGTGGAGGCGGGAGCGGCGTCACCGCGCGGGAGACGACCGCCCGCGAGCGGTGACTGGTTCGTGCTGCCGTCGTCCGCGGACGCTCCGGCGTATATGGCCGCGGAAATCGCCACTATCAAGGTGACGATCGCCGCCAGCAGGGCACGGTGCTTGGTGGGAGGTGCCCCCGCACCCCCGTCACGACCCCGGGTCATGTTGTGCTGTCTCCTCGGGCGAGGGGAGCCCCGAGGCTCCGGTCCGATGAACCCATGATGAGGCATGGGCCGGGGAAAGGCCGCACCAGCCCCGGGCGTTCCCCCTCACGGACAGACGCGGGGAACTTGTGTTCCGTTCCAGGAGTCGGTCAGGAAGGGACAATGTGTGCGGGACGGATCAGCGAACGGGTGGAGCGGATGGAACGCACGAAGGCGGAACTTCCCGGCGGTTCCGGGGACACCGGCGGTGCCGGAGAGCGCACGGGGACCGGGGCGGGCGCCCGCGGACCCGGCGCGGGGGCGTTCCGTGACCGCGCGATGACCTCCTTCAGCCCGGCCGACGAGGAAAAGCGCCGCGGCGTACGCCGAATGAAGCTCACCGCGACCGGACTGCTGCTGTTCGTCGCCGTGGTGTACGTGCTGGCCGAGTGGGCCTCCCACCGCGGCGCGGGCGCCTGGGCGGGCTATGTCGGCGCCGCCGCCGAGGCCGGCATGGTCGGCGCCCTCGCCGACTGGTTCGCCGTCACCGCACTCTTCCGCCACCCGCTCGGCATCCCCATTCCGCACACCGCGATCATCCCCAGGAAAAAGGACCAGCTCGGCGTCTCCCTGGGCGAGTTCGTCGGCGAGAACTTCCTCTCCGAGGACGTCGTGCGGCAGCGGCTGCGCGCCGTCGGCATCGGCAGCCGGCTCGGCGCCTGGCTCGCCGTGCCCGAGCACGCCGACCGGGTGACGGCCGAGCTGTCCGCCGCCCTGCGCGGCGCCCTCACGGTGCTGCGCGACTCCGACGTGCAGGCCGTGGTGGGGGAGGCGATCACGCGCCGGGCCGACGCGCAGGAGATCGCCCCCGGCATCGGCAAGCTGCTGGACCGGATCGTCACCGACGGCGGCCACAAACGCGCCGTCGACCTGGTCGTCTCCCGCGCCCACGACTGGCTGATCCTGCACGCCGACTCCGTGATGGACGCCGTACAGGGCGGGGCGCCCGGCTGGACGCCCCGGTTCGTGGACAAGAGGGTCGGCGAGCGGGTCTACAAGGAGCTGCTGCGCTTCGTCACCGAGATGCGCGACATGCCCGCCCACCCGGCGCGCGGCGCCCTCGACCGCTTCCTCGCGGACTTCGCCTCCGACCTCCAGTCCGACACGGACACCCGCGCGCGCGTGGAGCGGCTGAAGACCGAGGTGCTGGGCCGCGGCGAGGTCCAGGACCTGATCGCGTCCGCCTGGACGGCCGTACGGTCCATGATCGTCTCCGCGGCGGAGGACGAGCGCAGCGAACTGCGGCTGCGGGTGAGGGCCTCGCTGCTCTCCCTGGGCGCCCGGATGGCCTCCGACCCGAAGGTGCAGGGCAAGGTCGACGGGTGGGTGGAGGGCGCCGCGGTGTACGTGGTGACGACCTACCGCCGCGAGATCACCTCCCTGATCACCGACACGGTGGCGAGCTGGGACGCCGAGCACACCACCAAGAAGATCGAGGCGAACATCGGCCGCGACCTCCAGTTCATCCGCATCAACGGCACGGTGGTCGGCTCGCTGGCCGGGCTGCTGATCTACACGGTCTCCCGCATGCTGGGGGCGTAGGCCCCGTCCGGCTCCGGTCCGGCGGGCCCTCTGCCACCCGGCGCGACGGGCGTGTTCCCTCCGGTGCCGGGCACAAGGGAGGCGTTCGCTCGACGGAGAGGGAGCCATGACAGCAGAATCGGCGTCGGGTTCGGTGCCCGCCTCCGCCGGGACCGTCACCACGGCCGTCCCGGCCCGCCTGGACCGCCTGCCCTGGTCGCGATGGCACTGGATGATCGTGATCGGCCTCGGTACCGTCTGGATCCTGGACGGTCTGGAGGTCACGATCGTCGGCAATGTCGCCGGACGCATCGCCGAGGACGGCAGTGGCCTCGACATCACGTCCGCGCAGATCACCGGCCTCGCCGCCGCCCTGTACGTGGCGGGCGCGTGCTCCGGGGCCCTGTTCTTCGGCTGGCTGACCGACCGCTACGGCCGCAAGAAGCTGTTCATGGTCACGCTGGTCGTCTACCTCGCGGCGACCGCGCTGACCGCCCTGTCCTTCGAGTCCTGGTGGTTCTTCCTCTTCCGGTTCCTCACCGGCTTCGGCATCGGCGGCGAGTACGCGGCCATCAACTCCGCGATCGACGAGCTGATCCCGTCCAAGTACCGGGGCCGGGTCGACCTCATCATCAACGGCAGCTACTGGCTGGGCGCCATCGGCGGCGCGCTGCTGTCCATCGTGATGCTGGACACCGACATCTTCCCCAAGGACCTCGGCTGGCGGCTCAGCTTCGGCCTGGGCGTCGTCCTCGGCCTGGTCATCCTGCTCGTACGGCGGCACGTGCCGGAGAGCCCACGGTGGCAGTTCATCCACGGCCAGGGCGAGAAGGCGGACACCCTCGTCTCGTCCGTCGAACGGGAGATCGAGGAGGAGAAGGGGGCGAAGCTGCCGCCGCCGGCCGGTGAGATCACCATCCACCAGCGCAAGAGCATCGGCTTCGGTCTGATCGCCAAGACCGTCTTCCGCCGCTACCCGCGCCGCGCCGTCCTCGGCCTCTCCCTCTTCATCGGCCAGGCCTTCCTCTACAACGCCATCACCTTCGGCTTCGGCACCATCCTCATCACCTTCTTCGACGTGCCGACCGGCAGCACCGGCTACTACTTCGCCGTCATCGCCGCCGGCAACTTCCTCGGCCCGCTGCTCCTCGGCCCGCTCTTCGACACGGTCGGGCGCCGGATCATGATCTCGGGTACGTATCTGCTGTCCGGCGTGCTGCTCTTCGGCACGGCGTACCTGTTCGACCGCGGCTCGCTCACGGCCACGACGATGACGGCCTGCTGGTGCGTGGTGCTGTTCTTCGCGTCGGCCGGCGCGTCCAGCGCGTACCTGACCGTCTCCGAGATCTTCCCGATGGAGACCCGGGCCATGGCCATCGCCTTCTTCTACGCCCTCGGCACCGCCGCCGGCGGCATCAGCGGCCCGCTGCTCTTCGCCGACCTGACGGAGTCCGGCGTGGTCGGCGACACTGTTCTGGCCTTCCAGGTCGGTGCCGGGCTGATGTGCGCGGCCGGTCTGGTGGCGGCGTTCCTGGCGGTGAAGGCGGAACAGCGTTCGCTGGAGGACATCGCCGAACCGCTGTCCTCAGTCAAGGCACAGACCTAGGGAACAACGGGATCAGGAGCCACCCGATGACCATCCGCAGAATCGTCCCCAACCTGCACATCGAGTCCGAGGAGCTGTGGAACTCGAGCCGTGACTTCTACGGGCTCCTCGGCTTCGAGGAGGTCATGGACATGGGCTGGGTGACGACCCTGGCCTCGCCGTCCAACCCGACCGCCCAGATCAGCCTCTTCACCGAGGAACGCACCGCGCCCGTCGTCCCCGACCTGAGCGTGGAGGTCGAGGACGTCGACGCGGTCTACACCCAGGTGGCCGCGTCGGGCGCGGAGATCGTACGGGAGCCGCAGGACGAGGAGTGGGGCGTACGGCGCTTCTTCGTACGGGACCCGAACGGCAAGGTCATCAACGTCCTGACCCACCGCTCCTGACCCGGCCCTCGCACGGCACACCGGCCGGCCCCGACGCCCGCCGCTCAGCGGCCGCCGGTCGGCCCCGACGCCCGCCCGCTCAGCCGCGCCGGTCGGCCACCGCCCAGGAGGCCAGGGCCACCGCGCCGGCCACGCCGAGGACGGCGGGCCAGGCGCCGACCTTCTTGGCCAGGGGGTGGGATCCGGCGAAGCCCGCCACGTAGGCGGCCGTCAGGGCGCCGGCCGCCGCACCGCCGGCCCGCTGCCGCCACTGCTGTGCGGCGGCCGCCCCGGCCACGGCCAGTACGGCCCCGCCCAGCTCCCGCCGCTTGGTCCAGCGGGCCACGCCGTACCCGCCGACGAGCCCGCCCGCGGCGACCGCCGCGCTGGGAACCTTCGCCATCTCTGCCTCCTGCCACGCCTCCGACTGATGGTTCCGAGGCTAATCACCGTCGCGCCCGGCGCACGCGCCGGGGTGAGCGCCTCTCTCGTGCCCGTGGGCGCGGGCGCACCCCCCGTTCGGCCGCAGGCCGTGCCCTGGCCGCGTCACTTCCGGGTATCCGCACGGTTGAGGGGTGGACGGACCGACCGAGGGAGCGCGCAGCCGATGAACACGCAGAGTCCGGGCACGGACCGGCCCCGCGCCCGGTCGGTCCGGGTGGACGGAGCGAGGGTGGCCTGCTGGGAGTCGGGGCCGCCCGACGCCGAACCCGTGCTGCTCCTGCACGGCTACCCCGCGAACCACCACTGCTGGCGCCACCAGGTCCCGCCCCTCGCGGCCCGCCACCGGGTCGTCGCTCCGGACCTCCTCGGCTGGGGCGAGTCCGACCGCCCCCTCCACCTGCCCTTCGACTACGACACCGAGGTCGCCCGGATCGGCCGCCTGCTGGACGCCCTGGAACTCGACTCGGTGAACCTGGTCGGCCACGACTACGGCGGCTTCCTCGCCCTGGGCTTCACCGAGGCCCACCCCGCGCGGGTGCGCAGGCTGGCCGTCCTCAACAGCCGCGCGCACGCCACGTTCACCCGCCGCTGGTACGCCGTCTTCAGCCTGATCGGCCTCGCCGGACGCACCCCCGCACTCCGGCCCGTGGCGCTGCGCCTGCCGTACGCCGCCCTCCACCGCCGCACCTTCGCCCCGCTCGTCCGCGCGGGCCATCTCGACGCCCGCCTCCTGGACGGCTACGTCGACTGGATGGACACCCCGGAGGGCCGCCGCTGGCTGCTCCACTACTTCGGTGACTACCGCACCCCGCCCCGCCCCGAGCTGCGCCGCCGCCTCGGCGCGGTGACCTGCCCGACGGCGGTGGTCTGGGGCCGCGCGGACCCGTACCTGAGCCCGGACATCGCGACCGGGCTGGCCGCGGCCGTGCCCCGCGCCGAACTGACGATGCTGGACGACGCGGGGCACTGGGTGATGGACGAACGCCCGGCCGACGTCACGGCCGCCCTCCTCAGGCTGCTGGAACGGCCCGAACGGCCCGAACGGCCCGAAGGACCCGCCCGGCGCGGGTGAGACGCAGGTCACATGCACGGACCTCCGTGGCCTGTCACATCACGCCCGCGCGCTCCGTCGTACCGGTGTAGCCCCAGAGCGCACCCCCGGCCACCCGGCCGGACCGGTCGGACGACCCACGACGGAGGAACCCCTCATGGAAGCTCGACTCAACCTGTTCTCGAACGCCCTCGCCGGCAAGCTCCTGCGCCACATCAACTCGGCGGGCAAGGCCGTGACCGACTCGGCGCTGCCGGCCGCGACCCAGGAACTGGTCAAGATCCGCGCCAGCCAGATCAACGGCTGCGGCTTCTGCCTCGACATGCACACCAAGGACGCCGCGAAGGCCGGGGAGACCTCCCTGCGCCTCAACCTGATCGCCGCCTGGCGCGAGGCCAAGGTCTTCACCGACGCCGAGCGCGCCGCCCTGGAACTGACCGAACAGGGCACCCGGATCGCCGACTCGGGCGGCGGCGTCACCGACGAGGCGTGGGCGAAGGCCACCGAGCACTACGACGAGGAACAGCTGACCGCGCTGGTCGGACTGATCGCCCTCATCAACACCTACAACCGCATGAACGTCATCACCCAGCAGCCGGCGGGCGACTACGAGCCGGGCATGTTCGGCTGACCGGGGGGCCTCCCGGCCGGTGGACGGCGCGCCCCGAACGCCGGGGCGCGCCGTCCGGCGGGTCAGTCGGCGTACAGCCGGACCGGCAGCCGCTGGTGGCCGTTGCTGATCAGCGAGGGCACGGGCGGCAGTTCCTCCGCCGGATCGGCGAGGTGGATGCCGGGGAAGCGGTCGAAGAGGCTCTGCAGCGCCAGCACGACCTCCATGCGGGCCAGCGGCGCGCCGAGGCAGAAGTGCACGCCGTGCCCGAACGCCAGGTGGTCCTTGACCACGCGCGTCGCGTCGAAGGTGTCGGCGTCGGCGTGCCAGTCAGGGTGCCGGTTGGCGGCGGCGTAGGAAGCGAGGATCGCCTCCCCGCGGGCGATGGTCCGCCCGTCCGGCAGGGCGATGTCCGTGACCGCGTACCGCAACGGCAGGTGCTTGACCGCCGGTTCGTGACGCAGCGTCTCCTCCACCACGTCGCCCCAGGTGACCGCGGACTTGCGGACCAGTTCCAGCTGGTCGGGGTGGGTCAGCAGGGTGTGCACGGCCTGGTCGATGACGTTGACGGTGGTCTCGTAGCCGGCGCTGATCATCAGCAGCAGCGTGTCGCGCAGTTCCTCGGGGGAGAGCCGGGCACCGTCCTCCTCGTCGTCCCGGGCCGCGATGAGCAGGGACGTCATGTCGTCGCCCGGCGTGGCCCGCTTGTCGGCGATCAGCTCGTCCAGGACCCCGTACAGGCGGGCGGTGTTGGTCTGCGCCTCGGCCTGGCTCAGCGTCGTGTCGAAGACACCGTCGACGAGGGCGCGGAAGCCCTCCCGCTGGTCCTCGGGCACGCCCATGAGGTGACCGATCACCGCGATGGGCAGCGGATACGCCAGTTCCTGCCGCAGGTCGACCGGCCGGTCGGCGGGCAGCTCTGCGAGCCGGTCGACGAGCCCGGCGACCATCCCCTCGACGGCCGGCCGCATCGCCTCGATGCGACGGGCGCTGAAGGCCGGGGCCACCAGCCGGCGCAGCTTGCGGTGGTTGGGGCCGTACGCGGTGAACATGTTCTCCACCGCCACCCACAGAGCGAGCGGCCAGGTGGCCACCACCTCACCGAACGCGGGCCAGTGCGCCCGCGCGTCCTTGGAGACGTCCGGACTGGTCAGGAGCTGTTTGAGCAGGGCGGGATCGGTGATCGACCAGGCTTCCACACCGAGCACGTCCACCCGCGTGGCCGCGCCGCGGTCCCGCAGGGCGCGGTGCTCGGCGTGGTGACCGGCACCGGTGGGGTCGAGGACGAGGGGAGACTGCTGGGTCGCCATGACCTGGCTCCTTAGTGTGCGGCGGGGAAGGTGACGGGCAGCGATTCCAGAGCCCGGTGGAACGGGCCGGGACGCCAGGTGAGGTCGGCGAGGGGGCGGGCGAGGTCCGTCTCCGGCAGCGCGTCCAGGAGGTGGGTGACCGCGGTCTCCGCGATGAGGTAGGCGTGCGAACGGGCGGGGCAGGTGTGCGGGCCGATGCTCCAGGCCAGATGGGCCCGGTTGCCCGCGTGCCGGCCCTCGGGCACGCCCTCCGTCAGGGCCGGGTCGTTGTTCGCGGCCGCCATGGAGATCACCACCGGCTGGTCGGCCGGCAGCAGCACCCCCTCCACGTCGATGGGGTACGGGGGATAGGAGATGCAGTAGTTGGCCATCGGCGGGTCGGTGTAGAGGACGGCGTCGAGCGCGTCGCGCACCGTGGACAGCCCGGCGTGCAGGTCGGCGGAGAACTCCTCGTCGGTGAGGATCTTCAGGATCGTGTTGCTGATCAGGTTGGTCAGCGGCTCGATCCCGGCACCGTAGAGCGTGACGAGCTGATGGCCCATCTCCTCGTCGGTCAGCTCGGCGGGGTGCAGCGTCAGCCGGGACGTGATGTCGTCGCCGGGGTGCTGCCGGCGCAGGGTCACGAGGTCGGAGACGGCCTGGGCGAGGATCTCGTTGCCGCGCTGGGCGTTGGTGGTGTCGAAGATCTTCGCCATGCCGTCGGCGATGCGCTGCCCGATCTCGTCCGGGCAGCCCAGCAGCGCGCTGAGGACGCTGAAGGCGATGGGGAACGAGTACTGGGTGAGCAGGTCCGCCGAGCCGGCGGCGCGGAACCCGTCGATGGCACCGTCGGCGACCTTCTCGACGAGGGCGCGCAGTCCGTGCTGGTCGACCTTGTCGATGGCGTGGGTGTTGGCGGACCGGTAGCGGGCGTGCTCGGCGCCGCCCGAGCGCAGCGCGTTGGGCCGCCACTCCATCATCGGCCGGACCGGGCACGTCGCCGGGATCAGCTTCTCCCAGGCACGCGGGTCGGCCGGGAAGCGCAGCGGGTCGTTGAGGATGCGGCGGGCCTGGTAGTAGCCGATCACCAGGGTCGCGGGGACACCGGGCGCCAGATCGACGGGGACGAGCGGACCGTGCGTGCGCCGCATGCGCCGGTACGCGGCGTGCGGATCCGCCGCGAACTCCGGGTCGTACAGGGCGATCCGGCCCGGTGGGGTCGTCGGCGCGGGCTCGGCGGAGGGCAACGTCATGGGCGGGACTCCAGGAGGGCGGCGGCTGAGCGGTGCTCGCGCTGTTGCTTGTGCTCGGAGAGGTACTCCGTGAGCGTGATCAGGGCGTGCAGCGAGGACGTGCGGTCGCGGGCGTCGCAGGCCGTCAGGGGGGTCGCGGGTTCCAGGGCCAGCGCCTCGCGCAGCTCGGCCTCCGGGTAACCCGGCGCGCCGGGAAAGGTGTTGATGGCGACGGCGTACGGGATGCCCGCGCCGTCCAGGAGACCGAGGGCGTCGTGGGAGGCGTCGAGGTCGCGGGTGTCGGCGAGCACGAGACAGCCGAGGGCGCCCTCCGCCAGGTCCTCCCACAGCGGCTGGAACCGGGACTGCCCCGGCAGCCCGAACAGGTACAGCGCGAGCCGCCCGTCGGCCATGTGGATGCGGCCGAAGTCCATCGCCACGGTCGTCGTCGTCTTGTGCGGGGTGCCGCGCAGGTCGTCCACGCCGGCGCTGGCCTGCGTGATGGGTTCCTCCATCCGCAGCGGCCGTACCTCCGAGACGCTGCCGATGAACGTCGTCTTGCCGACGCCGAAGCCGCCCGCGACCACGATCTTGGCCGACCGCGTCACCGAGGCCGGGACGTAGGTGACGGGCGGGTCAGACCATGGAGCGCAGTCCACGAAGTACCTCCTGCAGCAGGTCGAAGTCGGGCTGGTGCTCGGTCGCGGCGACCGGGCTGGAGAGGTGGCCGGAGTCCATCAGCGAGGAGACGAGGATCCGCACCGTGGAGGGCGGCAGCTCCAGCGCGGCGGCGATGTCGGCGACGGCCAGGCCGCCGTCCGCGCCGGCGAACAGCCGCATCACCCGGCGGGCGTCCGGGGCGAGGGTGTCCGTGGGGCCGGTCGCGGCGATGACCACGCTCTCCGGGCGCACGTCCTCGCGCGCCCGGACCTGGCCCCCAGTACGGACGTAGGGCCTGACCATGTCGGGGTCACGCCGCGGCCCCGTCATGCCGTCGAGCCGCCTTCCGCGCCCCCCGCGCCCTCCGCGACCGGCACGCGCTCCGCCGTGCCCAGTTCGTGCCCGACCCGGGTGGCGAGCCGCACCATGTGGTGGGAGATCAGCCCGACGTCGGCGTCGGGGCCGGTCGTGCACACCGACAGCATGGTGTTCTTCGCGGCGGTGGTCGTCAGCCCGATGCAGCCGACCGACTCGATCAGCAGCTGGCGCATGCCCGCCCCGCCGGTGAACTCGTCCCAGGCCTTGCCTGCCGCCCGCAGCGCCGCGGTCAGCGCCGCGAACTTCTCCCCGTCGTCCTGGCCGATCGTCGCCGTACGGGCCTTCAGCAGCCCGTCGCTGCTCATCAGCACGGCGTAGCGGACGCCCTCGACGGTGCCGAGTTCCTGGTCGAGCAGCCAGCCCAGGCTGTTGGTGTGTGTGTCTTGCACGATCAGTGTCCTTCGTCGTGAGCGGCGTCGCGGGCGGCCGGATGGGGGGCGGTGTGGGCGGCGGTGGGGGAGGCTTCGGTGGCTGCGCGGGGGGTGTCCCGGTCCGTGCTTTCGGCACCCGGCGCGGCCGGTGCGGGCTCCTCGTCGCGCCCGCGCCGGGTGCCGGCGGCCCAGGCGGCGGCGACGGCCGGACGGCCGGGCTCGGTGTCGGCGGCCGGTGCGGGGCGCGGCCGCGCCGGGGTCGGGGCGGGCGAGCGGCGGCGGACGGTGAGGCCGCTGGCGGTGGTGGTGGGGGGTGCGGGGGCCGTCGCGGTCGCGGGTGCGGGCGCTGATGCCGGTGCCGGTGCCGGCGCGGGCTCCGGGCTGGGGGTGGCGGGTTCGTGCTCCGGCGTGGGCTCGTGCGCGGGCTCGGTGGTGAGGGCCGGCGCGGGGGTGGGGGCGGGCGCCGGGGGCGTGGGGCCGGCGGCCGACGCGGTCGCGGCGACGGGCTGAGCCGTCCCCGTGGCGGACCCCGTCGCCGTTGCCGCCACAGCCGCGGCGGCGGTCCCCGCCCCGCTCAACGCCGCGGGATCGACGAGCAGGTTCTTCGGCAGGACGACCATGGCCCGGGTCCCCTGGTAGATGTTCGGCGCGGTCAGCTCGACGCGGAAGCCGTAGTTCTCCGCGAGCAGGGACGCCACGCGCAGCCCGGTCTGGGGGTGGGCGCCGAGGCGGGTGATGTCGTCGCGCTGCTCGCCGGACATCACGTTTCCGGCCCACAGCAGCCGCTCGTCGTCCATGCGCAGCCCGGCGTCGTCCACGATCAGGAAGCAGGCGTGGTGCCCCTGTTCGAGTGAGACGTGGACACTGGCGGCGGGCGGGGAGTAGCGCAGCGCGTTGTCCAGCAGGACGGCGAGCGCGTGCACGACCGCCTCCACCGCGCGCCCCTCGACCACCACGGACCCCATCTCGGGGTGCTTGATCCGCTCGTACCCCTCGATCCGGCCCATCGCCGCACGCGTGATGTCGGTCAGCGAGGTGGCGGGCCAGCGCCGGGACAGCTTGTCCCCGGCGAGTACGGAGTACCCCGACGCGGTGAGCAGCATCTGCTGGGCGAGGTGGTCGATCTCCACCAGCGTCGCGTACGCCTCGTCCGAGATGTGCCGCCGTACGCCCTGGCTCACGGCCCGGCCGAGCCGCGCCGACCGCGCGACGACGTTGTTGGCGAAGCCGCGCACGGCGGCCCGGGCCACGCCGACGGACTCGTGCCGCACCTGCGCGACGTACCGCTCGGTTTCCTGCCGGACCTGCTCGGCGGCCTGGGCCGCGGCATGGCCGGCCGCCGCCCGCTCCTGCCCCCGTACCTCCGCCACGGTCGAGGCCACAGCCCCGGCGACGGCACGCAGCCGCTCGGCGAGCGGGGTCCCGTCGAGCTGCGCCGGCACGGGGAGCCCACCCCCTTCGAGCCCTTCACCGCCCTTGGCCGCCGCGGGGATCACGGTGGCCGCGAGGTGCCCCACGCACTGCTCCGCCGCGACGAGTTGCAGGGTGAGCCGGTCGGCGTGCTCGCGCAGTTGCTCGGCCCGGCGCCGGGCCTCGTCGCGTTTGCGCCGGAAGTACCACGCGGCCCCGACTCCGGCCACCGCCAGCAACGCGGCGGCGCTCACTATCAGTTCAGTCATCAGGTCCTCACGGATCGGAAGCCGTCGGTGGGGGTGGGCCGTGACCGGCGGACGGTGGCGCGAAGGCGCGAAGCGCGAGGCGTGGGACGACGCACCGCCACGCCCGTGGCACGGCCGGGGGTCGTCAACAGGCCGAAGAGAACCGGTGCTGTCTCCCGGGACCACCGCGCGCCGAGGAGTCGGCGATCCGTGGGACGGTGAGGGCGACGCACGACATGGGTCTCCAAGCAACACACGAGGCCTGTACGAGCTGGGGGCGACGACGACGCGGACTCGAAGCGCCCCAGGACCCCGCAGGCCCCGCACCGCATCGAACTCCCTTACCCGCGACCGTCGTTCGACGTACGGGAAGGGACCCTACCGCTTGCGCTCACGCCTCGTGTCAGCCTCGTGACCATGAACTGGGGCCGCCGGGGGATTGAGGCGAAAAATGCGCCGATGGCAGTCGACCCCACTTGGCCGAAAAGGGGTTGGCCTTGTGGGATGACACCCTGGTAATTGACGGAGGCGTGTGTCACCCCGACGCCAGCTGCTCCGCGATCTCCTTGATCCAGCCGTCCGTCCTGGAGGGGTCGTTGAGGCTCGCCACCCACGCCTCCTGGTCGAGCTTGTGGTCGGCGGGACCCGACTTGAGCGCGATGAGCAGGGACATGCCGGACTGCCGCATCTCCTCGGTCGTACCGCCGCTTCCGGCGATATCAGGCCCCGCGGCGAGGGCGTAGATCTCCCGCGCCATGGCCGCCCGCTCGCCCTTGGACACCTTCTTCCAGAACTTCAGGGCGTGCTGGAGCGATTCCTTGCGGGACGCCGCCTCGGCAGGGGTCTCGCCCTCCTTCGCCCAGACCTCCGGGTGGCGGACCTCTTCGTAGCGCTTCGTGGCGGCGCGGAGCGCCTTGTAGAGGGTGACGCCGAGGACGAGTCCGGCGCCGGCACCGGCGAGGCCCCAGCCGACCGGATTGGACGCGAGCCCGGCCGTCCCCGCCGCGACCGCGGTCACGACTCCGGCGGCGGCCTTGGTGGACTCGCCCACCGCGCCGCCGACCGTCTCCTTGCCGATCTTGGTGAGCTGCTTCTTCTTCGCGTACCCCTGGACCGTGCCCAGCTTCTCCACGTTCTTCTCCGCGCGCTGGAGCGTCTCGGCGGCGTCACGGGCCTCCCCCATCGCCTCCCAGGCGGCGTCGACGGCCTCGCCGATCAGCTCCAGCCGTCCCTCGCCTTCCTGCTTCCAGTAGGCGTCCAGCGCGACGTACGCCTCCGCCGCGGCCCAGTTGGCGTGCTCCCGCGACTCGTTCAGCCGGGCCAGGGACTCGGCGTGGACGAGCTGCGGATCCCCCAGCTCCTTCACCCGCTTGTACTTGCGGGCCGCACCGCCGACCCGGAACACGGACCGGACGCTCTTCATCCCGGCGACGGCGGCGCTGGCGACACCGCTCGCCTCGGAGGCGACGGCGGCGTCCGCCGCCTTCTGGATCTTCGTCACTTCCTTGGCGATGGCCGCGCTGTAGGCCCCCGAACCGGCGGCCCCGACGACCGCGTCGGTCCCCTTGGTCTTGGCCCTCTTGTTCGCGGTGTGGTGTGCGGCCCCGTCCCCGGCCTTCTTGGCGTCCTTCATGCTCTTGTACGCGTCCATACCGCTGACCACGGTGCCGGCGGCCTCGGTGAGGAGGTTCCCCGACGCGGCGGAGGTCCCCGAGGCGGCGGCGGAGTGCTTGAGCCCCTCATTGGCCGAGACGGCGGCCTGCTGGGTGAAGCCGGCGTTGGTGGGCGTCTGGACGCCCTTGATCCAGGTGTCGATGGGTTCGAGATTCTTCTTGAACCGGTCGAGCAGCCCGGCGATCCGGTCCCGGTAGTTCTTCCGCTTCTTCGCCCCGTCTTCACCGGCCCCCTCCGGCGCCTTGCCCTTGCCCGCGCTGCGCGCACGCTGCACCGCCGCGGTCGCGGCCCGGTTTCCGGCGCTCCCCTGGATCCCTAGCAGCGCCTGCTCCGTCGAATTCCCGTACGGAGCCCCAGCCCGCTGGCTGCCTCCCGGACGCTGCTTGGCCGACGTCAGCGTGGCTACGGATGGCCGAGTCGAGGTGTGCCGAACCGGGGTGCTCATGGACGTACCTCTCCTGCGCAGGACCGGGCGAGGTGAAGGTAGCCAGGCATGGCGAACAGGAGGGGGGCGGCGGGGAAATTCCTCACGGACGGTGCGGAACGAGCTTCCTGTGGTCGGCCGCCTTCTTCGCCGTGGGCGGGCTGATCGCGGCGCTGCTCTACCGGTTCGGCGTTCCCCGCGGCGGCGGACCCCGACGTCGTCCCCGCCGTTCACATGTGGGCGGCGCGCCTTCTGGCTGTCTCTGCCCGCCCCTCAGCGAGCGGGTCCCGGCCCGTCCGACGGCCGCCAGTCCCGCCTGAGCAGCCCGGACACACAGGAGTCGGACACCTCGCCGTCTACGACGCAGTCCTCCCGCAACGTCCCCTCACGCACGAAGCCCAGTAGCGCATCACGGAGGTGCTGCTGTGCAGAGCGAAAAGACGGTCCGCGTCGGCCTCGGCGAAGGGCCGCAGCCGCAACCGACCGGTTCGCAGCACGGGAGTGGTCAGAGGCATGCACCTCATCCTGCGCCCTCATGGAGCAGGCGGAACATCGGATGTCCGCGCCGGTTCCGGTTCCGGTCCCGCTGTCCTGCCCCCCATGCAAGGGCGCCAGGGGCGGAATAGGCCCCTCCGTGATCATTTGTGGCTAGTTCGGGTCTCACACCACCGCCCTGTGTGGCCGCTACATTCACCCCGACCGAACCCACTCGACCAGGGGGGAACAGGCAACGATGCGCTCCACAGGACCCGTCAGTCGCATCGGCAGATCACTCATGGCGGTGACCGCCACGGCGGCCGCTGGGGCGGTTACTGCCTTGAGTCTTGGCGTCTCACCGGCTGCCGCGGCACCCACCGACATGACGGCGCCCCGGCCCGGCGACAGCTGTACGGCGGCCGACCTGGGCACACGCCACCCGTACATCAAGACCACCGAAGTGTCCCCGACGATCACCCACTTCAAGGGCTGGTACGTCACCGAGGGCACCACCGGCCAGCAGACCGTCAGTACCGACACCACGACGGTCATCGCGGTCTCCGTCGGCCTCAACGACACGATCGAGACCAGTTTCGCCGTCGAGGCGCTCAGCAACGTCAAGGCGACAGTCGGCCTGGACGTGAAGCTCGAGTACACCTCCACCAGCAAGGAGTCGAACTCGGTCACCTGGAACTTGACCCAGCCGGGCTACTACGGCTTCTACAAGGGCACCAAGAAGGTCACCGGAACGTACGGCAGCCTCAACTGCAACCGCGCCCAACAGGACGACGGAAGCTGGGCGTTGGAGTGGACCGAGGGTCCCGGTGGTGGCAGCTTCACCACCTTCACCACCCTTGAGGAAGGCGCGGTGCGCTGCCAGGACAGCGTGCCCGCCGACAGCATCATGGCCAGGGCACAAGCCCTCCTCGACTGCGGCTCGGCCGCCGCGAAGGCCGACCACCCGGCGGGCGCGAAGGCCGACCACCCGGCGGGCGCGGTGGCGCAGACGGCTCGGCAGGAGCAGGACCGCGTCGCCCCCAGCCCGGCTCCCACCAGTGGCCCCTCCGCCGAACAGCCCGGGGCCACCGGGACCGGTGCGCGCGCCGCCCTCGACTGCTCGGCCGAGGCGTACAAGATCGCCGTACCCGGCAAGCCCCTGTCCTGGGGCGCGCCGCTCCTGGCGGACGACGGTGTCCGGCTGCGGCCCTCGACGATCTTCAGCGCCCACCTGGACCACTGGCGCCTGTGCGACGTGACGGAGAACAACGGGGTCATCGAGGCGTCCCTGTGGAACTGGGGCAACGGTGGGTGCGCGACCATCGCCGAACAGAACGCGGCCACCGACCGGGCGGTCCTGAAGACGGCCCCCTGCGCGGAGGACGACCTCCAGCGGTTCTACATCTACCGCGACGTACCCGGCAGCTCGAAGATCGGAGTGCAGAACAAGTACACCGGTTCCATGATGGGCTACGACCGGTACGCGGACGGGGAGTTCATACGCCAGTACTCCAGCGGCAGGCAGGACGGTACGGGCACGTTCGATCTGACCGGAGTCTGACAGTCGACATCCCGCGAGCGGCCCCGCGCGTGAACCCAGAGCCTCCGGTTCCGTGCGGGGCCCTTCGTGTGCGGCGCAGAGAGGCCGCCAGGGCACGCGTCACCCGCTCAGGGGTCGTCCATGAGCAAGGGCATCGGTTCGTGCTCGTGGTCGAGGAGTCCGTCCTGCACTAACTGGTGTCGGTCGCAGGCCTTCGAGGAGCTGAGGGGCATGGTCGGCTGCGGGGCGGAGGTACGAAGGCTGATCCTGGAAGCCATTGAGGCGTTGCGGTAGACGTTCGCCCCGCGGCAGTCGTCCGTCACGTGTGCCTCCATCAGCCCCCTCCCGGCATCGGCCACGCCTATTCGATGACGGCAGGCCCCACGCTGTCCGGTGGTGGACCGTGGCGCCCGGCCGCGAGGCCTGAGGGGAGGTGGGACGGCGGGTTTCTTACCTCTTGAAATCGCTCACTCGCCCCTGGCCTCCCGCTTCAGCCGCATCGTGAGGTCGATGCCCTCCTGGACGGCGGCCTCGAAGTCGGGGTCATGGCACAGGCGGATCCGTCCCCGGTAGTCGACGATCACTGTGGCCACGGCCGTGAGATCGGCCTCCGATGAAACCTCCAGAGCGCGCCGCAAATCACTCTCGAAGTTCTCCTTGTCACCGGGGGACCCGAGATCTGCCCTCAGAGCTGCCCTTACGTCCCCGATGGTCCGCAAGGGCAACGGTGAGTACACGTCGATCTCCACGACCTTGCCCTTCGGTGTGAGGTGAACAGGCCGCACCCGCCTCTGTCGGTCAGGAGGACGGCTGCGAGCCGTGGCGCACTGAGCCGATGAACAGGCGCCAGCTGCTCAGCCGCACGTCCAGTGTGGGGCCATCGGCGCACTTGGAGTCGCGTATCAACGCGCCATGTGGGATGTACGCGCACTCAACGCATTCAGTGCCGCTGCCCCCGCTGTAAGAGGACTTGAACCAGCGGGGCTCCGGGCTGGCTGCTATCAAGACTCACTCCTTGCTGACCCGGTCGATGAGTTCGACCGAGGACTCGAGGTCGAGCGCCTGGGCGCTGAGGTAGTCGAAGGCCAACCTATATCGCTCCAGTTCCTCCGGCTTCTCCATGAACACTCCGCCACCGAGGAGGTCCACATAGACGACGTCCAGCTCACGGGCTTGGCCGCGAAGTGTGACGAAGCTTCCGACTGCGGCGGCATGTGCTCCCAAGGAGAACGGAAGGACTTGAATGGTGACGTGCGGTCGCTCCGCGCAGGCCAACAGGTGGGTGAGTTGCTCGCGCATGACGTCACGGCCTCCGACCTGGCGTCGGATGGCGGCTTCGTCGATAACGCACCAGATGCGTGGGGGCTCTTCGCGCTCCAGCAACTCCTGCCGTTTCATGCGGATGTCGACCATGTGCTGGACTTCGCGTTCGTCGCACTGCACCTCTGAAGCGCGATGGACCGCCTCCGCGTAGGTGCGCGTCTGGAGGAGCCCCGGGACGTACATGCACGCGTAGTGGTCCTCGCGTACGACCTCGTCTTCCAAGGTCAGCATCAGGTTCATGGAGTCGGGGATGGGGTCGGCGAGTGATCGCCACCATCCTTGGATCTTGGCGCCCTTCGCCAACTCCACGAGAGCGAGGCGTTCTTCGTCCGTTGCAGAGTACTCACGGCACAGGGCGTCCACGGCCGGCCACTTGACCGTGCCCTCCTTCGTCTCGTAGCGGCTCAACGTCGCCTTCGAGATGCCGACGCGGGATCCTGCCTCTTCGAGCGTGAGTCCCTTGCGTTCCCGGAGCCGTCGCAGATCGGCGCCGAGTTGGCGCCTACGAGTGGTGGGTCCGACTGCCATGTCCTCAGTCCTTCGCGTTGGTCCAGTAGATCGTGATGCTCCGCTGGTGGCGGCGGCAAGACGGTGTGCGCCGGGGGCGCGCGACGAAGTTTTTGCCCCCGCCGATGCCTAGTGAGAGTTCCATTTCGAGAGTTTCAATGCAACTCTGAGTCGCGACCGCATCACAGTGAGGTATCGACGGTGGGGAGTGGACAGGACATGGATGACGTCCTTTGGAGGCCGACGCAGCCGTGGAGGCTGTCGTTTCTGGCGGAGGCCGATCAGGTGTGGGCTCTTCGACGCGCTCTGCGGATCCACCTGGAGTACTGGGGGCTAGGCGAGCTGACGGATGCCGCCGAGCTCTGCGTAAGTGAACTCGTCGCCAATGTGATCAAGCACGTCGGACGGGCGACGCCGACCACGCTGGTCGCTTCGCTCGGGGGCCCCCGCCTGCGCATCGAGGTTCACGATCCCGATGCTCGCGCCCTTCCGACGCTCACGTGCGCGACTCTCGATGCAGCGGCGGGCCGGGGAATGACACTGGTCGACGCCGTGAGTGATCGCTGGGGCGTGGAGCTCACCGGTGATCGCAAAATTACCTGGTGCGAGTTCCGCATGGACGCGATCCGGGTCGAACGGCAGAACATGCCGATGCCGCGGCTGGCGCGAGCCGCGGACGTACTAAGTCTTTACAGCGGTTCGCGACTGACGCAGGAGCCCGTTGCTCCAAGCCGGTTGGCGACGGCTACGGCGGAAGATGCCGCGATCAACGCCATTGCCGACCTGCTCTACTGGTTCCGCGCGCAAGGATGGGACGTAGACGACGCGCTCGACCGGGCGCAGTCGCACTTCGAGGCGGAGTGCGAAGTGCGACTGTCCTGAGTCGTTCCGGCCACGGTCGACGTACGTGGATCAACTTGCCTGGATCGCCGCCGAGTAGGACCACACGTCGGCCGGGAGCGGGTGATCGAGGTGCCAGGTGATCGCCATCGGCTTACTGCCGGTGTGCTCCACGTACGTTGCCGGGCCCAGAAGCATCCACGGCTGAGATTTGCCCGTGTCCGTAGTCGCGTAGCGGCGCATGAACAGCAGGATGTGGGAGCCGCGGCGGGCGTGCTGCTGGTAGCGCTTGCCCGTGGCGGAATCAGGGGAAGTCGCGTTCTGGGACTCCCAGTGAAAGAGGTTCGGGCTGATCGCGTAGTCCTTGTACCGGACGGTGGGCGAGAAGTCCTTCTCGTCTTTCTCAAGCGTGATCAGCAGCGCGTCTGTCTGGAGCTCTTCCGTCCACTGCACGCCCTGGGCAAAGGATCTCGGCATCTGCCCACCGAACCGGGCGATGCCGAGCGCGGCCAGTATCTCCGACCGGTTGTACGAGCTGTGGACCTTCAGCGGCACAGAGCGGAGGCCATCGGACAGCGGGATCGGGACATGGTCGGCTCGGTCGATGACGTACGACAGCACCTGCCGGAGTTCATCCCTCAGGGCTCGCTGCGGACGCAGCGTCGCAAGCCCCTCCGGGTAGCTGGTGAACCCGCCCGCGTTGTCCCACAGGTTGAAGAACAGCATGCGGGCGTAGGCCTGGGCGGTCTGGTCGAGCTCCTCGTACGGAGGGGCGTCGTCCGCCAGAAGGCGCAGGTACGCCTGCGCACGCTCGGGATCGTCCACGTGCAAGAACGCGTGGACTCGCTTGAGTAGGCCCTCCTCGCCCGGCGTAGCCGGTTCGGTGACCAGGCCGGCACGACGCAGCACGAGAGTCCACGAGTTGCCGTTCTTGTACAGCTCCTTGATCTCTCGGCGGCTCTCCCGGAGGTAGTCGGCGAGCAGAGGCGTGCTGTACTCCTTGACCTCCTTCACCAGCGTCTTCACCGTGGCGGCCAATTGCGTCCTGATGTTGTCGAGGACCAGACTCTTGGCCTTTCCCTCCAGGATGATCTGGCAGCCCGACGGCAACTGCGGAAAGCCGCGCTCGATGTGCTCGACCAGTCGATTGCGCGACAGGTTGGTCATGGCTCGGAACTGTTCCTCGAAGCGGAACTCCGCTCGGTGCTGCCCGATGAAGTCCAGGACCGTGAGCACCGGCTTCGTGTCTGTACGCCGTAGTCCCCGTCCCAGCTGCTGGAGGAAGACGGTGGCGCTGTTGGTGGGCCGCAGCAAGAGCAACGTGTCCACGTCCGGGATGTCGAGACCCTCGTTGAACAGGTCCACCGAGAAGATGACCTGGAGCTTGCCTTCCTGGAGGTCACGCAGCGCTTGAGCGCGCACCTCGGATGACGAGTCGCTGTCGAGGGCCGCAGCCTGGAAACCGGCCTTGCGGAAGTAGTCGGCCATGAAATGGGCGTGCACTTTGGTGACGCAGAAGCCGAGCGCCCGCATGGTGCCGGGGTCGGAGATCTTGTCCCGGACCTGCTTGACGATGATGCGCGCTCGCGCGTCGTTGCCCGTCAGGACGTTTCCGAGCTCCTGATCCGTGTACGAACCCTTCTGCCAAGTGAGGTTGGTGAGGTCGGTTCCGTCAGGGATGCCGAAGTAGTGGAAGGGAGACAGTAGGTCGTTCTCCAGGGCTTCCCAAAGCCTCATCTCGGCGGCGATGCGGCCGTCGAAGAATTCGTCCTGGACATTGAGCCCGTCCATCCGCTCCGGGGTGGCGGTGAGTCCCAGCAGCTCCTTCGGCGCGAAATGTTCGATCACTCGGCGGTACGTACCGGCCGTGGCGTGGTGGAACTCGTCGATGACGATGAAGTCGAAGTGGTCTGGCGCGAGCTGCTCCAGCCTCTGGACGTTGAGTGACTGGACGCTGGCGAAGACGTGGGTCCACTCCTGTGGATCGGCCCCGCCGTACAGCAACTCGCCGAACGAGGCGTCGTCCAGCACTTCGCGATACGTACGCAAGGACTGCTTGAGGATCTCCTTGCGATGCGCCACGAACAGCAGCCTGGGTCGACCGGAGGTCGCCTGATTGCTCAGATCGCGGTAGTCGAGGGCGGCCATCACTGTCTTCCCCGTGCCGGTCGCCGCGACCAGCAGATTGCGGTGTCGCCCGCGGATCTCGCGCTCTGCACTGAGGCGCTCCAGCATGTCCCGCTGGTGCGGGAAGGGGTGCACCTGAAGACCGGAAAGGTTGATCTTCAAGTCTGTGGTCGACGCCGTCCCACCCGCCTGGGCCAGCGCCGCGTCGAGGCGCTTGCCGTCCTCATCCGGGTCGTACGTCTCGAACGCCGCGTCGTTCCAGTACGCCTCGAAGGTAGCCTCGAACTTGTCCATCACCGCGGGTGTGGCCACCGACGACAGTCGTACGTTCCACTCCAGGCCGTCGAGTAGCGCCGCACGGGACAGGTTCGAGCTCCCGACATACGCCGTGTCGAATCCGGTCCCGCGCCGGAACAACCACGCCTTGGCGTGCAGCCGGGTCGAGCGGGTCTCGTAGTTCACCTTCACGGTGGCGCCGAATTCGCGCACCAGCCTGTCGAGCGCGCGTCGGTCCGTGGCGCCCATGTAGGTCGTGGTGATGATCCGGATCGGGACGCCCCGCTCCTTGGCTGCGAGGAGTGAGTCCTCCAGTACACGGATGCCGTACCACTTCACGAAGGCACAGAGCAGGTCGATCCGATCGGCAGTGGCCAACTCTGCCCGCAACTCCGCGCCCAGGTTGACGTCCTCGGGGGAGTTGGTGAGAAGAGAGCTCTCGGAGAGAGGCGTGAGCGGACGGATCGCGTACGCGCCGGGCGCCTCCTGCTCCGCCAGAGCAAGCAACTGCCGAGGCCCCTCGATGATGGCGCTGACGGGGTCGGTATCACTTCGCTCACTTGCGTCCGCGGCCAGAGACTCAAGAATGCGGTTCGCAAAGGGAACTCGCTGATCAGGGCGGAGTTGGTTGAGGCGGCGGGCCACTATGTCACCGATGTGCCGGGCCAGCACGTGGGGTGACGATTCTGCCCCGACCTCCGTGTCGACGGCCTTCCATCCTGCTGCCTCAAGGCGTGCCAGTTCACCGCGAACTTGATCCGTGATCAGCTGTTCGTAGACCCCCGCGACCGGCTTCTCCACTATGCCCCCTTCATCACCCTGTTGGCGTGGTGGCAGTTCTAGCAGGAGCCACTGACACCCGGAGCGGGGTGGGCAACCTCAGGACGTATCGCGGAGCCGTTCCAACTCGGCTGCCCGGCGTAGGTCCTTCGGGCGGCCCAGTGCGCGTTGCATGTGGATGAGGTCCGGGAGGGTCGGGATTCGGATTTCGAGGCCGTCGGGGGCGGTCGCGGTCTCGGACCTGGCGAGGACGGCCCGTAGGTCCACTCCGCCCCACGGCAGCGATGGCGTGCAGCAGTCCCCGCATGCCCGTTCGGAGTCGAACGTGGCCTTGGGGCGCAGTAGCAGCTCCGGGTCGGTCGACGCGTCGGATGCGTCGTCCGCCCGGAGCTTGCAACCCGCGGCGGCGAACGCTGCCCCGAGTACCGAGGCGCTCCTCGGGTCCGCGTCCCACAGCAGGTCCAGATCTCCGGTCAGCTCGGTGAATCCGTGCATGATGCCGGCCACCTGACCGATGACGATCACGTGGGCGCCGCTCGCCTGGAGCGCCGCGAGTAGGGGGAACGGGTCGACGCCCCTGGCGCTGTCGGTTGCGATGGTTCCCACGGTGTCGTCGGCGGCGTCGTGCGTCCGGCCGGCGGTTGGGCGCGTGCTGGTCAGCGTCTCGATACGGGATACGGCGTCGCGCAGCTCTGTACTCGCATCCGTACAAGAAACCACTCGCGGCGCGCGAGCCGCATCCCTGTTTGCCGACCACGACGGAAGAGGGCTGTCAGGCCTTCGTCCCGTCCGCCAGGAACGCCGTCAGCCCGTCCAACAGCATCCCGCTTCCCTCCTCCGCCATCTCCCGCTCCTCCACCGAGTCGCAGGTCTGGCGCAGGACGAGCAGCGTGTTGCGCGGGCCCTGTTCCGTCAGTTCGACGGTCATCGTGGCCTGGTCCGGGCGGCCCGGGACGTCCATGCCGATGGTGAGGGCGCGGTTCTCGGTGACCTCGACGTAGGAGCCCGTGAGGGGGAACTCCGTGCCGTCGGGTGTGCGCATCGTGGCCTTCCAGGGGCCGCCCGGGCGGACGTCCATCTCGACGGAGCCGGGGGCCGCGTGGGCCCATTGGGCGTACTGGTCGGGGGTGGTCCAGGCCTGCCAGACCTTGGACGCGGGGGCGTCCAGGGTGCGGGTCAGGGTGTAGGAGAGGCCGTCGGCCGGGGCGGGGGCCGGGGTGGGGGTCTGCTCGGTGCTCATGGCGTTTCTTCTCCTCGTGTGCCGCGGAAACCGCTCCGGTTCCGGCGGGATCCGTCAGGGATGTCGCACCTGTAGACGTCCGGCACGGCGGGAACTCATCGGTCCGACCAAGCCGCCTCGGGGAGACAGAGAGATGGCGCCCAGTGTCCGGGGCCCCGGTCGACCACCCGCCCCCCGTCAGCGGCCCGCCGCCGTCGATCCGAGCAGCGCCAGCCGTTCCGCGTCCGGCGTGCCCGGGACCGGGTGGAAGGCGACGAGCATCATGCCGTCCGTGTCGGTGATGTGGAGCTTCTCGCGGCTGAGGGTGAGGTCGCCGACCTGCGGGTGCCGGAAGAGCACGGTGGCGCTGCCGCGGGGGCGTACGTCGTGCCGGGCCCAGAGTCTGCGGAAGAGCGGGCTGGCCAGGGACAGCTCCCCGACGAGCTCGATGCAGCGGGGGTCGTCGGTGTCCGTGCCGACCGCTTCCCGGAAGCCGGCGACGAGGGCCGCCGCCGCTCCCTCCCAGTCGGGGAAGAGGCTCTGCTCGGCCGGGTCGAGGAACACGTCCCGCAGCCGGTTGCCGCCCGTGACCAGGCGCGGGGAGAGCGCGGCGGCGAGCGGGTTGGCCGTGAGGACGTCGAGGTGGCGGCCCTCGACGAAGGCGGGCACGGGCAGCAGCTCGACGAACCGGGCGGTGCTGGGCGGCACCGTCTCCCGGTGCCGGCGCCGGGTACGGCGGGGTCGGTCGGCGGCCAAGCCGAAGAGGTGGGCGCGGGTGTCGTCGTCGAGCCGCAGTACCCCGGCGAGCGATTCGAGGACCTGGAGGGACGGCCTGCGGTCCCGGCCGCGCTCCAGGCGCAGGTAGTAGTCGGCGCTGATGCCCGCCAGCATCGCCACCTCCTCGCGCCGCAGCCCCGGCACCCGGCGCACGCCCCTGACGGGGATGCCGGCCTCCTCGGGCGTCACCAGCTCGCGCCGGGCGCGCAGGAACTCGCCCAGCAGATTCGGCTGCTCGTTCATACGTCCACGCTCATAGGTCCACGCTCATAGGTCCACGCCTATACGTCCACGCCAGGCCGCCTCCGGGCCGGCGGCGGGCCGGGAGAGGGGGTCCTGTCACTCCCCCGGATACGCGGGGAACTGGCTGGGCGCGCGGACCGGGGCGAGGGTGGGAGACGTCCCGAACCTGCCGGCCGCAGCGCCGGTCACCGACAGGAACCCACATGAGCAAGCTCGCACTCGTCACCGGCGCGACCTCCGGCATCGGCCGGGCCTTCGCCGAACGCTTCGCCGCCGACGGCTACGACCTGATCGTCGTCGGCCGCCGGGAGGACCGCCTCGCCGCGTTCGCCGCCGCGCATCCCGAGGTCGCCGTGCGCGCGGTCGCCGCCGACCTGTCCACCGAGGCCGGTATCGACGCGGTGGCGGCGTACTGTGCCGACGAGCCGCTCGACGTCCTCGTCAACAACGCGGGCGTCGCCCACTACATGCCGCTGGCCGACCTGCCCGCCGACAAGGCCCGGGAACTGGTGAACGTCAAGGTTCTCGCCCCCACCCAGCTCATGCGCGCCGCCGTCGGCGGCATGCGGCGCCGGGGCAGCGGCACCGTGCTCAACGTCGCCGGGATGATCGCCTTCTCGGGCCCCGCCGGCAAGGAGCAGATGCCGCGCCGCGCCGTCTACGCGGGTGCGCTCGCCTACCTCGTGGCGATGTCCCAGACGCTCGCCGCCGAGGTCGAGGACTCCGGCGTCCGCGTCCACGTGGTGTGCCCGGGCGTGGTCGCCACCGAGTTCCACTCCGTGCAGGGCATGGACCTCAGCGGCGTCCCGCGCATGAGCGCCGCCGACGTCGTCACCGGCGCCCTGCGCGGCCTCGAACTCGGCGAGACCGTCAGCGCGCCCGGTGTCGAGGACCACCGCCTCCTGGAGAACGTCTTCGCCGCCGACCTCGCCGCCTTCGGGGGCCAGAGCACCGACCTCGCGTCCCGCTACCGCGACGCCTGACCCCGCCCCGTATCCGCCACCGACGCGCGCCTAGTCCGAGCCGTGGCACTCCCCGTACGCCCGCCCCGACCCGCACCAGCAGGCCGCCCCCCGCTGCGGCGGCCACGCGACCGCCAGCCCCCGGGCCGCCAGTGTCGTCGCGTACTGGGGGAGCAGGGACGGGTCGGTCGGGGACGCGCTCTCCGACGCCGCGAAGGCCTCGTAGGACGGGACCGTGCCCGGGACCACGCCCAGGTTCGGGGTGCCGGACGAGGCCAGCTCGCGCAGAGCCGCCTCTATCGTCGCCAGGTGCTCCTCGTAGGAGGGGTACTCGGCGGCCAGGGCCGGGTACGCCTCCAGCAGTTCCGTCAGCTCGCCGGCCGGCCAGTGCAGCATCGCCACCGGGAAGGGGCGGGACAGGGCAGCGCGGTAGGCGCCCAGCTCGGCGCGGAGGCGGGAGATCTCCGCCTCCAGGTCCGCCGGGTCGTCCGAGCCCAGGGACCAGACCCGCTTCGGGTCGTGCAGCTCGTCCAGGGAGACCGGCATGGTGTGGAGGGTGTCGGCCAAGGCGTCCCACTCGTCGTGGGGCAGGCCCAGCATCCTGCGGACGCGGTGGCGGCCGTAGAGGAGGGGGTGGGTCGAGTACGGGGGCTCCGCGCCGTCCGTCAGGAGCAGACGGGCTCCCTCCGTGAGCGTCTCGTGCGCCGCCTCCAACTCGTCGTGGGACTCCAGGGCCTCGGCCACGATCACCCAGGCCGCCGGGTCGCGCGGTGCCGCAGCGCGGACCCCGTCGATGATCGCCCTGGCCTCCGCCTCGTGGTCGTACTCCCAGAGGTTCGACGCCTTCAGGGCGCGGACCAGGGACGGGTTCTCCAGCTCGGGGGAGCCGGGGGCGGAGGACAGCAGGCGGTCGTAGAGCGTGGTCGCGGCGGGGCGGTCGCCGGACAGCTCCAGGTGGGCCGCGGCGCGCAGCAGCAGGGCCTCCGCGTCCTCGGGGTAGAGGCCGGCGGTCCGCTCAAGGCGGGCCGCTTCGGCGGCGTGGTCGACGTTCTCGGCGGGCGTGTCGGGGCGCATGGGGGACACCGTACTGCCGGGAGGTGACGAAGGTCAGGCACCCGGGTGGCGGACACCGGCGGCAGCCGGGCGGGCCACCGGGCGGTTCGGCCGCCGCCGGGTCAGTCCCGCTCCCGAAGGGTCCCGACCAGCACCCCGGCCGCCACCGCCAGCCCGGCCGACACCCACAGCGCCGTGTCCGCGCCCCGGCCCAGGCCGCCCGCCGACGTCACGATCGCGATCGTCAGGGCCACCCCGGCGCACGAGCCGATGTAGCGGAACGTCTGCTGTGCGCCCGAGCCCATCGCGGCCCGCCCCACCGGCACCGACTCCACCGCGAGCAGCGGCAGCGCGGCGTTCACCAGGCCGCTGCCCACGCCCGCCACCACCAGGCCGGGCAGGAGCCGGTGCCAGGAGCCCGCGTCCACCGCGCCCAGCATCGACAGGGCGCCGCCCGCGTGCAGGGCGAAGCCGACGGCCAGTTGCAGGCGCGGGGAGACGCGGTGGGCGATGCGGCGGGCCTGGAGGGACACCACGAAGGACGGGCCGGACCAGACCAGGAAGAGCCAGGCCGTGTCCAACGCGGACAGGCCGAGCGCCTGTTGCAGCAGCGCCGGAAGGAAGCTGAACAGGCCGATCATCGCGAGGCCCGTGAACAGCCCGCCCGCGGACGACGCCAGGAAGCGCGGGCGGCGCAGCAGCGACAGGTCGATCATCGGGGTGGCCGCCCGGCGCTCCAGTACGGCGAACAGGGCGCCCAGCAGTACGGCGGCCACCAGCAGCAGCCCGACCGGTGCCCGCAGCCAGCCCTCCCGTCCCAGCGTCAGCGCGGCCACCAGCGCGACCAGCGCCGACCCGAACGTCACCGCCCCGGCGAGATCCGGCCGGCCACCCCGTGGCGACCGCGACTCCGACAGGGCTCGCGTCCCCAGCCCCGCCACCACCAGGGCGACGGCGCCCAGCACCCCGTACGCCACCCGCCAGTCCGGGATCGCCCCGGCGACGAGCGGGCCGGTCGCGATGCCGCCGCTCACGAAGGCGCCCCACACGCCGGTCGCGCGCAGCCGCCCCGCGGGCGTCGGGAAGGCGTGCACGAGCAGGCCGAGGCTGCTGGCCAGCAGCGCCGCGCTCGACGCGCCCTGCGCGATGCGGGCCAGGGTGAAGAGCCAGGTGGTCGACGCGAACGCGCCCAGCACCGTGGTGATGCCGAGGGCCAGCGTGCCGGAGACGAAGATCCGGCGGCGCCCGTAGTCGTCGGCCAGGCTGCCGACCACCAGCAGCAGCGCGGCCAGGCCCAGCGGGGTGCCGTTCAGCAGCCAGGCCTGGGCGGAGACCGGGGTGTGCAGGTCGGCGGCCGTCTGGGGGAGCGTGACCATGGGCGCGGTGTACGTCATCAGGGCCACGGCGGTCGCCGCGCTGGTCAGGGCCAGGGTGCGGCCGGGGTGCGGGGGCGAGGAGTCCCGGTCGGTGCCCGGACCGTCCGGGACGACTGCGGTTCGCACGGGATCCGTGCCGGTGTCGGTCATGGCTGCCCGCCCTCTCGATTCGCTGTCATGCGTGATGCGTGATGCGTGATGCGTGATGCGTGATGCGTGATGCGTGATGCGTGATGCGTGATGCGTGATGTGTGATGTGTGGGGGTGTGGGTTCGGTCAATGAACTGAACGTGCGGTCAACCTAGCATTATCGGTTCGGTCAATGAACCAACAACGGGAAAAGTGGCTACAGTGGACGGCATGGCACTGGGCAAGGACTACGCGACACAGGAGTGTTCGATCGCCCGCGCGCTGGAGGTCGTCGGCGAGCGGTGGACGCTGCTGGTGATCCGCGACGCGCTCTACGGCGTCCGGCGCTACAACGACTTCCTCGTCCACCTCGGCATCCCGCGCGCCGTCCTGGCCAACCGCCTCCAGGCGCTCACCGCCGAGGGCATCCTGGAGAGGCGCCGGTACCAGGAGTCGCCGCCCCGGGACGAGTACGTCGTCACCGACCGCGGCATCGCCCTGTGGCCGGCTCTGCGGGCGCTGGGGGTCTGGGGGCGCGAGCACCTCGGCGGGGAGCCGATGCGCACCTTCTGGCACGCCGACTGCGGCACGGAACTCAGTCCGTACGGCGCCTGCCCGGCCTGCGGGTCGGTCGTGGCCGTCCGCGACATCCACATGAAGCCGGGCCCCGGACTCGACCCCGACCCGGCCGACCCCGTCAGCCGGGCGCTGCTCGGACCGCGCCGGCTGCTCCAGCCGATCGAGACCGAGCCGCAGCCGCCGGCGGCCGATCCCGCCTAGCGCCCGCGCCGCCTCTCGTATGAGTCAAGTCCTGTATAACTGGGCAAACCCGCGTACGAGAACGTACGCGTGCGAGAACGCAGGGGAGAGGGGGGAGCCGCCGATGAGCCAGGAACGGGCCGTCCTGCGCCCCCTGCTCGTCCTGCTGCTCGTCCTCCTCCCCGTCGCGCTCGTCGACGTGGGCAGCCTCTCCGCGACCGTCGCGCTCGCCGCGACCGCCGCCGTCGGCTCCGCGCTCGCCGTCTGCGCCGTCATCGCAGCGCGCTGCGTGCCCGCCGTGCCGCCGACCCGGGTGCGTACGGCCATCAGGGACCGGGACCTGCGTACCGCGTTCCTGCCCCAACGCGATCCCGACGCCGCCGGCCGCCGCCGGCCCCGAGCGCCCGGACACGCCCTCCCGGCGACCACCGCGTAGGGCACCCGCTTCACCGAAGCCACGGAAGCCACGGAAGTCACCGAGGCCACCGAAGCCACGGAAGTCACCCCCGCGCGGGGCGTGTCGTCATGCCGCAGTCCCAGTTCCGGCACGACGAAGACCCTCGGAGGGCTCACCCACTCATGTCCGTTTTCGCCAGCCTGGTCGAGCACCTCGCCGACCTGCTCCAGCCGCTGTTCGGCGCCTCCGCCGCGGCCGCCGCCATCGTCCTGTTCACGGCCCTCGTACGGCTCCTCGTCCACCCGCTGTCCCGGGCCGCCGCCCGCGGGCAGAAGGCACGCGCCGAACTCCAGCCGAGGATCGCCGAACTGCGCCGCACGCACGCGAAGAACCCCGAGCGGCTGCAGCGGGCCGTCCTCGACCTGCACACCGAGGCGAAGGTGTCCCCGCTGTCGGGCTGCCTGCCCAGCCTGTGCCAGATCCCCGCGTTCTTCCTCCTCTACCACCTCTTCTCCAGCACCTCGATCGGCGGCGAGGCCAACGCGCTGCTCTCCCATCAGCTCCTCGCCGCCCCGCTCGGCGGGCGGTGGGCCGACGCGCTCGGCGACGGCGGGCCCTTCGGGGGCGCCGGTCTCGTGTACGCCGTGCTGTTCGCCGTCGTCGCCGGGGTGGCGTTCTTCAGCTACCGGCTGACCAGGCGGACGATGGCCGACCGTCCCTTGCTGCCCGAGGCGGAGGGGGAGGGGCAGCGGGTGCCCGGGCTCGGGGCGATCACCGGCGTCATGCCGTTCATGTCCTTCTTCACGCTCGTCACCGTGGCGGTGGTGCCGCTGGCCGCCGCGCTGTACGTCGTCACCAGCACCACGTGGAGCGTCGTGGAACGGGCCGTCCTGTACCGGTAAGGCTCAGGCGCCGGGTGAGGCTACGGTCCAGTACGTGAACGGGGTATTGCGGAGTGGACCCTGACCTTGGAGGATCGACCAACCCTCCGATGGCGTCGCGTCCCTGCCGCACCCAGGTCGCACCTCGTCGGACGGGCTGCCCGAGACCGAGGAGTTGGGGATCATGAAGCTGTTGCGAGTCGGTACGGCGGGGTCGGAGCGCCCCGCGCTGCTCGACGCCGACGGGATCCTGCGTGACCTGTCGGGCGTGGTGACGGACATCGACGGAGCGCTGCTCGCCGACTCGGCCGCGCTCGACCGGGTACGGTCCGCCGCCGAGGCCGGTGAGCTGCCCGCGCTGGACGGTGCCGGCCTGCGTGTCGGGCCGCCCGTGGCGCACATCGGCAAGGTCGTGTGCATCGGGCTGAACTACCACGACCACGCCCGCGAGACCGGGGCCGAGCCGCCCGCCGAGCCCGTCGTCTTCTTCAAGGCGGCGGACACGGTGGTCGGGCCGCACGACACCGTGCTCGTGCCGCGCGGCTCCGTCAAGACCGACTGGGAGGTGGAGCTGGCGGTCGTGATCGGGCGCACGGCCCGCTACCTGGAGTCGGCGGAGGAGGGGCTCGCGTGCGTCGCGGGGTACGCGGTCGCGCACGACGTGTCGGAGCGGGAGTTCCAGATCGAGCGCGGCGGCACCTGGGACAAGGGCAAGAACTGCGAGACCTTCAACCCGCTGGGCCCCTGGCTGGTGACCGCCGACGAGGTTCCCGACCCGCAGCGGCTGCCGCTGCGGCTGTGGGTGAACGGCGAGCTGCGGCAGGACGGGACGACGGCGGACCAGATCTTCCCCGTCGGCGAGGTCGTGCGGTACGTCAGCCGGTTCATGGTGCTGCGTCCCGGTGATGTCATCAACACCGGGACGCCGGCGGGGGTGGCGATGGGACAGCCCGAGCCGAAGCCGTACCTGCGCGCCGGGGACGTCGTCGAGCTGGAGATCGACGGGCTGGGGCGGCAGCGGCAGGAGCTGAAGGACGCCTGACGCCTCGCGGGCGCGGACGGGCTCGGGCCGGGTCAGTCCGGCTCAGTCCGGCTCAGTCCGGCTCAGGGCGCGATGCCGTCGTACTGGAGCACCCAGTACGGCGGCTCGTGCAGCTTGCCGTTCCACTGCGAGACGATCAGCGTCAGCGAGTTCGGGCCGGCGCTGCCCGGGTGGATGTAACCGCCGTAGAGGAACGGGACCTGGGGCTTCCCCCAGTGGCTCGGGGGGAGCCGGTTGTCGCCGACGACCTGCGGCTTGGGCGCCGACCACACGGCGTCCGGACGCGATGCTGTGCGCGTGCAGATCGAGTAGTCGGTGACGTCGAAGTAGCTCATGCAGTAGGTGCCGCCGATCCGCTTGACGGAGAACTCCCCGATGTTGTTGCCCGACAGGATGACCGAGGGCGGGGCGGAGCGCGTCCACCGCCATCCGCCGTCCACGAAGGCCCAGTTCTCCTGCGCCCCGAAGTTCCCGGCGCGGAAGTCGTCGGGGCGGATGCGGAACAGCTGGATCGCGCCGCCGTCCGCGGTGTTGACGTGGGTGCCGTTCCAGCGCTTGGAGAAGATGTACAGCCAGCCGTCCGGGTCGATGCCCGCGAACGACCACATGCCGTACATCGACTGGTTCACGCCCTGGGTGTCGCCCGCCCAGTGGTACGGGTAGTCCTGCCACGTCACGCCGTGGTCGTCGGAGTAGGCGACGCCGGACATGAGCGAACCGTCGTACCCGGCGGGCGGCGTCCAGGTGGCCACGGAGGTGTACTGGATGTACGTGCGGCCGCCGAACTCGATGCAGTCGTTGGGGATGCGGCTGACCTCGAAGCCGTGCCCGTTGTCCCGGTCGTGGCCGTAGGCGAACAGCTGGCCCGCGCGGCCGGCGGTGGGCATGGCCCAGGTGAAGGAGATGGGGGTGGCGCCGGAGGCGTCGAAGCGGTCCTGGTTGAGCATCACCGGGGAGCCGATGTACTCCCCGGTCTGCTGGATGCCCCGCCAGGCGTCGCCGAAGACGTAGCCCCAGGTGCCGTCGTGTTCGCGGTAGTACGGGATGGCGAGGTCGCCGGAGCCCAGGCCCTGGGCGGCGGCGGAGTCCCCGGGTTGGTCGCACAGCGGGGTGCCCGCCTGGAGCACCCGGGCCGTGGCGCCGCGTGGCGCCGCGGCGGCCGGCGCGGTCGCTCCGGTGACGCCGAGGGCGCCCATGGCGAGCCCCATCCCGGCCTTGAGGGCGGTACGGCGGCTCGCGTCGCGGTGTGGGTTCGACTGTGCGGAGTCGGACATCGGCACTCCCCGTTCCGGCTGAATTAGAAATTCGCTCTAATTCCTAGCAGGATCCCGGTGGTGCCTACAGCCACTAATGAGACAAGGGTGGAGGCGAGGGCCGGGACATGGGTGGGTGACCGCTCAGCCCAGCAGCGCGGCGAGCCGCCGCCAGCCCTCCCTGGGAGTCCGCGTCATGTCGTCCTCCACCACCTGGAGGGCCACGTGGTCGGCGCCGGCGTCGAGGAAGGCGTCGATCCGGGCGCGGATCGTGGCCTCGTCGCCCCAGGCGAAGACGGCGTCGATCAGGCGGTCGCTGCCGCCGCCGGCGACGTCGTCGTCGGTGAAGCCCAGGTTGAGGAAGTTCTTCGTGTAGTTCGGCAGCTCCAGGTACCGGGCGAGGTAGGCGCGGGCCGTCGCGCGGGCGCGGGCCGGGTCGGAGTCGAGGACCACCTTGAACTCCGGGGCCAGCAGCGGGCCCTCGCCGAGCCGCTCGCGGGCCTGCGCGGTGTGCTCCGGGGTGACCAGGTACGGGATCGCGCCCGCGGCCCGGTCCCGGGAGAGGTCCAGCATCTTCGGGCCGAGCGCGGCCAGCACCCGGTGACCGGACGGCATCCCGGCCCGGTCCAGGCCGTCGAGGTAGTCGACCATCGTCGAGTACGGGCGGCTGTACTCCTTCACGCGCGGGCCGTGGCTCACGCCGAGGCCGAGCACGAAGCGGCCCGGGTGCGCCACCTCCAGCTCGGCGAAGCTCGCCGCCGTCTCGGCCACCTCGTGCTCCCAGATGCTCTGGATGCTGGTGCCGACGACGATCCGCGAGGTCGCCTCGATCAGCGGGGCGGCGTGCGCGGCGGAGGTGTTGCCGCCCAGCCACAGGGCGCCGTAGCCGAGTCGCTCCAACTCGGCGACGGCCTCGACGCGTTCACCGCCGCCCGCCGGGTCCTCGGCGCGCAGCTGCACGCTCCAGACGCCGTACCGTCCGACCGATTCCCGCAAAGAAGCCGTCGTGTCGCTCATCAGCCGCGATCCCTCCGAGAGGCGTTGTGATCGTCATGCGTACACCGCGTGCCAACCGGAGGGGGCGGGTCTTGATTCCCGGGGTGCCGCCGTACGGGTGTACGGGCCGGGCGTACGGGCTACTCGCCGAGGAAGCGCTCCAGGGCCTCCACGACGAGCCGGTGGTCGTCCACCTGCGGCAGCCCCGACACCGTCACGGAGCCGACCACGCCGACGTCGGCCACCGTGACCGGGAAGGAGCCGCCGTGCGCCGCGTACCGGTCGGGGTCGAGCCGAGAGGACTCCTCGAACGTCGTGCCCTTGGCCCGGAATCGGGAGCCGACCAGGTACGACGCCGAGCCGTACCGCTCCACCACCCGGCGCTTGCGCGCGATCCAGGCGTCGTTGTCGGGGGTCGAACCGGGCAGCGCGGCGTGGAAGAGCTGCTGTCCGGCGCGGTGGATGTCGACGGCGACGGGCGCCTGCCGCTCGCGGGCCAGTTCCACCAGCAGGGAGCCCAGCGCCCACGCGTCGTCGTGGGTGAACCGGCGGAAGACCAGGCGGCGTTCCTGCTCCTCCAGCTCCGCCACGGTCGGTACGGATGCCTCGGCGCTCACAGGGTCACCACCACTCCGTCGCGGGCGGACCGGCGGGCCGCCTCCAGTACGTCCAGGGCGGCGGCCGCCTCCCGGCCGTCCACCGGGTTCGGGCCGCCCTCCAGCAGGGCCTTCGCCACGGCCGCGTAGTAGGCCGGGTAGTCGCCGGGGACGGTCGGCGCCACGCTGCCGCCGCCGGTCACCGGGGACTCGCCGGAGCCCAGCCGGCCCCACAGTGCCTCGTCCTCCTCGCCCCAGCCGGGGCCGGGGCGGGCGCCCTCGCGCAGCGCCGCCTCCTGCGGGTCCAGGCCGTGCTTGACGTAGCCGGCCTTCGAGCCGAGCACCCGGAAACGGGGGCCGAGCTGGGCGGCGGTGGAGGAGACGTAGAGGTGGGAGCGGACGCCGCTCGCGTGGGTGAGGGCGATGAACGTGTCGTCGTCCGCCTCCGCGCCCGCGCGCCGGACGACGGACTCGGCGTATACCTGCGTGACCGGGCCGAACAGGACCAGGGCCTGGTCGACGACGTGGCTGCCGAGGTCGTACAGCAGGCCCCCGATCTCCGCCGGGTCGCCGGACTCGCGCCAGCCGCCCTTGGGCTTCGGCCGCCAGCGCTCGAAGCGCGACTCGAAGCGCCACACGTCGCCCAGGGCGTCCTCGGCGATCAGCTCGCGCAGGGTCAGGAAGTCGTTGTCCCAGCGGCGGTTCTGGAAGACGGAGAGCAGCAGGCCGCGCTCCTCGGCCAGCGCCGCCAGCTCGCGCGCCTCGGCCGCCGTGCCCGCGACCGGCTTGTCCACCACGACCGGCAGACCGGCCTTCAGGGCCGTCGTCGCGAGCGGCACGTGCGTCTTGTTCGGGGACGCGATGACGACGAGGTCCAGCTCGGCGGCCCGGTCGAACAGCTCGTCCGGGCTCGCCACGGTCCGTACGTCGGGGAACTCGGCGCGGGCCTGCCGCTGCCGCTCCGGGTTCGAGGTGACCACGGTGTCCAGGGTCAGGCCCTCGGTGGCGGCGATCAGCGGGGCGTGGAAGACGGAGCCCGCGAGGCCGTAGCCGACGAGGCCGATGCGCAACGGACCGCCGGGGGCGTGGGCGGGGGGAGTACCAGTCATGCCTCCCACTTTCGCAACGGTGTTGCCAAAGTGCAAGCGCCGGGGACAATGGGGGCGTGAACGGAGCGAACGGCGGAGGTACGGCGGCGGGCGGGGCCCTGGGTGGCGGCATGCGGGCCGGTTCCGGCGGGGCCAACCTGCTCGCCCTGCGCAGCCACAACACCGCCCTCGTCCTCGACCTGCTGCGCGGGGCCGGCCCGGAGGGCATCAGCCGGCTCGAACTCGCCGAGCGGACCGGGCTCACCCCGCAGGCGGTCAGCAAGATCACCGCCCGGCTGCGCGACCGGGGCCTGGCCGCCGAGGCCGGACGCCGCGCGTCCACGGGCGGCAAGCCGCGCACGGTGCTGCGCCTGGTGCCGGAGGCGGGCCACGCGGTCGGCGTCCACCTGGACCGGGACGAGCTGCGGGCGGTACTGGTCGACCTCGACGGAACGGTGGTGGGGGAGCGGCGTGCGCCGTTGGACCTCGGCGCGGGTGCGGAAGCCGTGGTGGAGGCGGTGGCCGGGGCGGCGCGGGAGCTGACCGCGGACACCCTGCGCCCGCCGGACGGCACCCTCGCCGCCGCGCCCACCCTCCTCGGCCTCGGCGTCGCCCTCCCCGGTCCGCTCGACCACGTCCGGGGCGTGCTGCACCGGGTCACCGGCTTCCCGGAGTGGGACGGCTTCCCCCTGCGGGACGCGCTGGAGCGGCGGCTGGGCGTGCCGGTCGTCGTCGACAAGGACACCAACGCGGCGGCGCTCGGTCTCACGGCAGGCGGTGCGGTCGGTGGGAGGGGCGGCGCGGTGGGCGGCGACGGCGGGTCCTTCGCCTACCTGCATCTCGGTACGGGGCTCGGTGCGGGCCTCGTCATCGGTGGCGGGGTGCACCGGGGCGCCCGGACCGGGGCCGGGGAGTTCGGGCACCAGGTCATCCAGCTGGACGGGCCGCCCTGCACCTGCGGCGCCCGCGGCTGCATAGAGGCCCTGTGCCTCGCCGCCGTCGGCCGCGGCGACCTCGCGGAGGCGGCCCGGGTGCTCGGCGCGGGTGCCGCGAACCTCGTCGGGCTGCTCGACATCGACCTGGTCCTGCTGGGCGGCCGTACCGTCGCCGCCGCACCCGGCGCCTTCGTCCAGGGGGTGGGCGCCGTCCTCGACGCCCGGGCCCGGCGCGAGGGCGGCCAGGAGGGTGCCGTACCGGTGCGGATCGCGCCCGGCGGGGTGCGCGGGGTCGCGGAGGGCGCGGCCCAGCTGCTGCTCGCGCCGCTGTTCGGGCGGGGGGACGGCGGCTGAGCCGGGTGCGCCGAACGGGCGCACCGCCGCCGCCGTTCGAGGGGCGTGCCCCGAACGGCGGTGCCGTGGGGCCGGATCCTCCGACACGCTCATGTGTTTATGCGACTGTTCACGCCCACGTCCCCCCGCCCGGTGGCGGCAGCCGCCCTGCTCGCCGCCTGCGCCGCCGCGTCCGCCGTCCTCGTGCCCGCCGTCCCCGCGCACGCGGAGTCCCCGGATCCCCTGCCCGCCTGTACCGCCCCGGACGACCACACCTTCCCGCTCACCACCCGCGTCCACGGCGGCCCCGACCGCTACGAACCCGGCGGGGGCTTCGGCGTGTGGTACCTGGACCTCACCAACACCACCTCCCGCACCTGCTCGGGCGTCCACCCGGTCGTCGTCCTCGTCGACAAGGAGGGCGCCCTGGAGCCGTCGCAGCCCCAACTGGAGTTCTACGACGGCGCCGACCCCCGTCCCGTCGGCTTCGAGAAGACCGACCGGGACGAACTGATCGGCGCGTTCGGCGAGGGCGAGGGCGAGAACGGGGTCGATGAGGGCGACGGCGCGGCCACCGACCGCTTCGCCGGCTTCACCGTCGCCGCCGGCAAGACCCTCACCGTGAAGCTGCGCCTCTCGCTGACCTCGGACACCGCCCCCGGCGAGGTCACCGCCAACGCGGCGGTCGTCCAGCGCCGGGGCGGCGACGGCGAGTGGATCGGCCAGTCGAACGACTACCGCTTCCGCATCGGGTCCGGCACCTCCGCCGAGGCGTCCCCCGACGCCGCCCCCGACAGGTCCGCCACCCCGGAGGACCGGAGCACCGGCACCCCCTCCGCCGACGAACTCGCCGGCACCGGACCCGGCCGGGTCGAGACGGCCCTGGCGGTCACCCTCCTCTTCTTCGCCGCCGGCGGCACGGCCGTTCTGCTGACCCGCGGACGCCGCCGCTGACACCCCGACCCCACCGACCCCACCGAACCCACCGTCCCCACGGCCCCACCGCCCCCACCCTCGTCTGCGACCATCCCTGCGTGGACTATCCGAACGACCAGGCCCCCGGCGCCCCCGTCCGCTCCGGGATCCCGGAGCACGGCCGCGTGCCGAAGTACTACGCCGTCAAGGCGCGGATCGACCGTCTGGTCGGCGAGCTGGGGGAGGGCAGCGCCATCCCCACCGAGCGGGACCTCTCCGAGCGGTACGAGGTCGCCCGCGAGACCGTGCGGCAGGCGCTGCGCGAGCTGGTCCTCGAGGGCAAGCTGCGCCGCCAGGGCCGCAACACCGTGGTCGCCGGCCCCAAGCTGGCGCAGCCGCTCTCCCTGGCCAGCTACACCGAGGGCGTCCGCCGCCAGGGACGTACGCCCGGCCGCGCGCTGGTCACCCTCGACCGCTTCCCCTGCCCCGACGCGCTCGCCGCCGAGACCGGCCTCACCCGCGGGGAGCCCGTCTGGCACCTGGAGCGCGTGCTGCTCGCCGACGACGAGCGAGTCGGCCTGGAGAGCACCTACCTCTCCGTGGCCCGGCTCCCCGACCTGGACAGCACCTTCGACCCGGACTCGTCCTTCTACGCCCACCTCGCCGGGCAGGGCATCGCCTTCGGCGACGCCGACGAACGCATCGAGACCGTGCTCGCCACCCCGCGCGAGGCGTTGCTCATCGGCACTCCGCCGGCCCTCCCGATGCTGCTCATCCACCGCGTCTCCCGGGACACGGAGGGGCGCCCGCTGGAGCGGGTCCGGACGCTCTACCGGGGCGACCGCTTCTCCTTCACGGCCCACCTGCGCGGCTGAAAACCACCACTCGCCCAGACCGCCGAAGCGTAACGAAAAGATAACGGGTCTAGCCCAAACGTGATGACCAGTTCACGCTCTCGTTGTCAGCCGGATTCCTCCGGTTCCCCCTTGGCAAGGAGCGTGGCCGTCGTGAGAGTGATAGTCGTCGGAGCCGGCGTGGTGGGCACCATGCACGCCTGGCACGCAGTGAACCGCGGCCATGAGGTCGTACAGATCGAGCGCGAGACGGAGGCCCGCGGCGCCTCGCTGCGCAATTTCGGCCAGATCTGGGTCAGTGGCCGCGCGGGCGGCGAGGAGCTGGAGACCGCGCTGCGGGCCCGGGAGCTGTGGGAGGAGATCGGCGCCCGGATCCCGGCGCTGGGCTTCCGCCCGAACGGCTCCCTCACCCCGGTCCGCGGCGACCTGGAACGCGCGGTCGCCGAGGCGGCCGTGGCCCGCCCGGACGCCGCCGCCCGGGGACACAAGCTGCTCACCGCCGGTGAGGCGCGCGCGCTGAACCCCGCCCTGCGCGGCGATTTCGACGCCGCGCTGTACTGCGAGCGGGACGCCGCCGTCGAACCCCGCACCGCCCAGCTCGCCCTGCGCGCCGAACTCCGCCGGTCCCCGAAGTACACCTTCCTGCCCGGCCGCGAGGTCCGCGACGTCATCGGCGAGAACGCCGTCCGCGACGACCACGGCGACACGCACACCGGCGACGCCGTCGTCCTGTGCACCGGCGCCTGGCTCGGCGGCCTGGTCCGCGAGCTGGCCGGGCCCGGCCTGCCCGTGCGGCGGGTCCGCCTCCAGATGATGCAGACCGACCCCCTCGGCGAACCCCTCACCACCTCGGTCGCCGACGCCGACAGCTTCCGCTACTACCCCGCCTACGGCTCGCCCGCCCGGGACGAGCTGAACGCGCGGCAGCCGCAGCCGGCCACGGCCGCGGAACACCGGATGCAGCTGCTGATGGTGCAGCGCGCCGACGGCGGACTGACCATCGGCGACACCCACGAGTACGAGCACCCCTTCGCCTTCGACACCGTCGAGGACCCCTACGACCACCTCACCGGCGTCGTCGAGTCCCTCCTCGGCCGGCCGCTGCCCAAGGTCCGCCGCCGGTGGGCCGGGGTGTACGCGCAGTGCACCGACACGAGCCGCGTCGTGCACCGGCAGCGGGTGCGCGACGGCGTGTGGCTGGTCACCGGGCCCGGCGGGCGCGGCATGACCTGCTCACCCGCGATAGCCGAAACCACCGCGAACGACCTGGGTTGGTGAACCCCCTCATGACCACTTCCACGACCACTTCCAGGGCCCCTTCCGTGACCGAGGACATCCGCCTCGTCGTCCTCGACATGGCCGGCACCACCGTCGCCGACGGCGGCCTCGTCGAGCGCGCCTTCGACGCCGCCGCCCGCGCACTGGGCGTCGAGCCCGGCACCCCGGACCACGCCGAGAAGCTCGACTACGTCCGCGCCACCATGGGCGAGTCCAAGATCTCCGTCTTCCGGCACCTGTTCGGCGACGAGAACCGCGCCCGGCACGCCAACACCACCTTCGAGAAGGCGTACGGCGAACTGGTCGACGGCGGCCTGATCGCCCCCGTCCCCGGCGCCCGCGAGGCCGTCGAGGAACTGACCGCCGACGGCCGTACCGTCGTCCTGACCACCGGCTTCGCCCGCGTCACCCAGGACGCCGTCCTCGACGCGCTGGGCTGGCACGACCTGGTGCCGCTCACCCTGTGCCCCGCCGACGCGGGCGGACGCGGACGGCCCTACCCGGACATGGTGCTGGAGGCGTTCCTGCGCACGAAGGCCGCCGACGCCGTACGCCAGGTCGCCGTCGTCGGCGACACCTCGTACGACGTGCTCAGCGGCGTACGGGCCGGCGCGGGGCTGGTCGCCGGGGTGCGCACCGGGGCCCACGGCGACGGCGCCTTCCGCGAGGCCGGCGCCGGACACGTCCTCGACTCGGTCACCGGCCTGCCCGCCCTCCTGCGGGGAGCGGACGGCGTATGAGCACCACCGGCAGCGGCATCCGCTTCGACTCGGTCACCGTCGCCTACGACGGCAACGTCGTCCTCGACGCCCTCGACCTCACCGTCGAACCCGGCGAGGTCATGGCGCTGCTCGGGCCGTCCGGATCCGGCAAGACCACCGCGCTGCGGGCGGTCGCCGGGTTCGTACGGCCCGCCTCGGGGCGGGTGTTCCTCGGCGACCGCGACGTCACCGGCCTGCCCCCGCACCGGCGCGGCATCGGCATGGTCGTCCAGCAGTACGCGCTCTTCCCGCACATGCGGGTCGAGGACAACGTCGCCTTCGGACTCCGCGCCCGCAGGGTCCCCCGGGCCGAGATCCGGGAACGGGTCGCCGAGGCGCTGGACATGACCGGCATGGGCGCCTACGCCCGCCGCCACCCCCGCGAGCTGTCCGGCGGCCAGCAGCAGCGCGTCGCCATCGCCCGCGCGCTCGCCATCCGGCCCGGCGTCCTGCTCCTCGACGAACCCCTCTCCGCGCTCGACGCCCAGCTCCGCTCCGGCATGCTCGCCGAACTGGCCCGCCTGCACCGCGAGCTGCCCGACGTGTCGATCCTCTACGTCACCCACGACCAGGTGGAGGCCCTGACCCTCGCCGACCGGATCGCGGTCATGGACAGGGCGAGGCTGCGCGCGTGCGGGACGCCGAGGGAGTTGTACCGGGCGCCGGCCGACGAGTTCACGGCGTCCTTCGTGGGCGGCGCGAACCTGCTGCCGGTGACCGTCGGAGCCGGGGGAGTGTCCTTCGGAGGTGCGGACATCAAGGTCGACACGGGGGGTGCCGCGCCTGGCGCGTCGGCCGTCCTGTGCGTGCGGCCGCATCTCGTCGGGCTCGGGGACGGCCCCAACCGGCTCACCGGGACGCTGGGGGAGATCCAGTGGCGGGGGGCGACGCACCGGCTCTTCGTCGACGTGGGTGGTCATCGGGTGATGGCGGACCTGCGTGAACTGAAGGCTCCGCCGGTGCACGGGGAGTCCGTAAGCCTGCATTTCGCACCCGAGGACGCGGTGTTGCTGCCCGCCGGGGTGGACCATGGCTGAGGTCGTCCGTAAGCCGCGGGCCGCCGTTGGCTGGTCGCGCCCCGGCGGCGGCAGCCGCGAACCGAGCACAGGCCCGCGCCCCTATGGAGCGCTCTTCTGGGCCCTGCCTCCCGTGGCTCTCCTGGCCCTCTTCTTCCTCTATCCGCTCGCCCTCGTCGTCCAGCAGTCCTTCCAGCCCGACAGCGGTGGGACCTCCCTCCAGCCGTACGCCGACGTGTTCGCCTCGTACGCGTTCCGGGAGGCGTTGTGGACCACCGTGTGGCTGGCGGCGGCCGCCACCGTCGGATGTCTGGTGCTCGGGTTCGTGCTCGCGCTGGTGATCGCGTTCGTGCCGTTTCCCGGGGCGCGGGCGGTGTCGCGGTTCATCGACGTCTTCCTGTCCTTCCCGTCCTTCCTGATCACGCTGGCCCTGCTGTTCGTCTACGGCTCCGTCGGCATGGCCAACGGGCTGTGGACGGACGCCACCGGGGCGTCCGAGGGACCCTTCCAGTTCCTCACCACGCCCTGGGGCGTGCTGCTCGCGGAGATCACGTACTTCACGCCGTTCGTGGTGCGCCCGCTGCTCGCCGCGTTCTCGCAGCTGGACACCGCCCAGCTGGAGGCGGCCAGTTCGCTGGGGGCCCGCGCGCCGCGCGTCATCCGCCGGATCGTCCTGCCCGAGGCGCTGCCCGCGCTCGCGGCCGGCGGCAGCCTCGTCCTGGTGCTGTGCCTCAACGAGTTCGGCATCGTGCTCTTCACCGGCGCCAAGGGCGTCACCACCCTGCCGACGCTCGTGTACGGCAAGGCCATGCTGGAGTCCGACTACCCGGGCGCCTGCGTGGTCGCCGTCGTCAACGTCCTGATCTCCGTGGGCCTGTACGGCCTCTACCGGGTGGTGAGCCGCCGTGCTGGTGCATAGCCGCAAGGCGAGGTGGGCCCTGTGGGCGGTCTTCCTCGTCCTCTTCCTGCCCCTCTTCGCCCTCCCCCTGCTCGTCGTCCTGGGCGCGTCCTTCGCCACCCACTGGTCCAGCGTCCTGCCGTCCGGCCTGACGACCGCCAACTACCGGGCGGCGACCCGTGGCGAGGCCCTCCAGGCCCTCACCACCAGCCTGGTCACCGCGCTCGTCGCGAGCCTGCTGGCGCTGGCCGCCAGCACCTGGGCCGCGCTCGCCGCCGCCGCGCTGCGGAAGAGCCACCGCAAGGTCATGGACGCCCTGTTCGTCCTGCCGGTGGCCGTGCCCTCCGTCGTGGTCGGCCTGGCGGTCCTGGTCGCCTTCTCCCAGCCGCCGTTCCTCCTCAACGGCACCCGCTGGATCGTGATCGTCGCCCACACCGTGCTCGTCACCGCCTTCGCCCACCAGTCCGTGTCCGCGGCGATCACCCGTCTCGACCCGGCGTACGAGCAGGCCGCCGCCTCCCTCGGCGCCTCCCCGGCGCGCGTCCTGCTGCGGGTGCGGCTGCCGCTGCTGCTGCCGTCCCTGACCGGCGCCGCCGGCCTCTGCTTCGCCCTGTCCATGGGCGAGCTGAGCGCCACGATGATGCTCTACCCGCCGGACTGGACCCCGCTGCCGGTCCTCGTCTACGCGGCCACCGACCGCGGCGCCCTGTTCACCGGCTCCGCCGTCGCCGTGGTCCTGATGGCGGCCACCCTGCTGGTGCTGCTCGCCGTCTCCCGCATCCGCACCAAGGCCGCCTACCGCTAGCCGACCGTCGTTCGCCCGTCCCTCTTCTCCGGTCTCCCCTCTCCCTTCTCCCGCAAGGAGTTCACCTCGCCATGCCCGGAAAGCCCCTCCTGCCGCTCGCCGCCGTCTGTCTCCTCGCCCTCCCCCTGACCGCCTGCGGCGGCAACTCCGCTGCCTCCGACGAGAACGTCGTCACCGTCTACAGCGCCGACGGCCTCAAGGGCGAGAACGGTGACGGCTGGTACGACCAGGTTTTCGAGGACTTCGAGAACGAGACCGGCATCAAGGTCGAGTACGTGGAGGGCGGCTCGGGCGAGATGGTCCAGCGCGCCACCCGCGAGAAGCGCAACGCGCAGGCCGACGTACTCGTCACCCTCCCGCCCTTCATCCAGCAGGCCGACAGCAAGGGCCTGCTCCAGAAGTACGCCCCCGAGGGGGTCGACCGGGTCAGCGGCGCCGACAAGGCGGCGAACGGCACCTGGACCGCCGTCGTCAACAACTACTTCGGCTTCGTCCACAACACCAAGGAGCTGAAGCAGGCCCCCGCCACCTGGGAGGACCTGCTCGACGGCAGGTACGAGAACAAGCTCCAGTACTCCACCCCCGGCGTCGCCGGCGACGGCACCGCCGTCCTCATCAAGGCCATGCACGACTTCGGCGGCGAGCGGCCCGCCATGGAGTACCTCAAGAAGCTCCAGGCCAACAACGTCGGCCCGTCCGCCTCCACCGGCAAGCTCGCCCCGAAGGTCGACAAGGGTGAGCTGCTGGCCGCCAACGGCGACGTGCAGATGAACTTCGCCCAGTCCAAGTCCATGCCCAACCTCGGCATCTGGTTCCCCGCCCGCGAAGGCGGCAAGCCCACCACGTTCGCCCTGCCGTACGCGGCCGGCCTGGTCTCCGACGCCCCGCACGGCGAGAACGGCAGGAAGCTCCTCGACCACATGCTCGGCCAGAAGGCCCAGCGGCAGGTCAGCGAGATCGGCGGCGGCTTCGCGGCCCGCCAGGACGTCAAGGCCACCGACGCCAACGCCGTCGAACTGGCCAAGCTGATGGACGGCGTCGAGATCTTCGAACCCGACTGGAACGACATCGAGGAGAACCTCACCTCGTACGTCGACGCGTGGAAGTCGGCCACCGGCAGCTGAGCCGTCCCGCGTCGGACCGGTCCTGATTAGGCTGTGGGGCGTCGGTACGCCGTGGTTCCGGCGCCCCCGCCCATGCCCCACCGCACGCCAGGAGTTCGTCGCAATGGCAGACCGCAAGCCCATCGAGTCGTGGCTCACCGACATGGACGGGGTCCTCATCCACGAGGGCGTGCCGATTCCCGGGGCCGACGCCTTCATCAAGAGGCTCCGGGAGTCCGGCAAGCCCTTCCTGGTCCTCACCAACAACTCGATCTACACCCCGCGCGACCTGCACGCCCGGCTGCGGCGGATGGGCCTGGAGGTGCCGATCGAGTCGATCTGGACGTCGGCGCTGGCCACCGCCCAGTTCCTGGACGACCAGCGGCCCGGAGGGTCGGCGTACGTCATCGGCGAGGCCGGTCTGACCACGGCCCTGCACGACATCGGCTACATCCTCACCGACCACGATCCCGACTACGTGGTCCTCGGCGAGACCCGCACGTACTCCTTCGAGGCCATGACCAAGGCGGTCCGGCTGATCAACGCCGGCGCCCGGTTCATCTGCACCAACCCCGACGAGACCGGCCCCTCCACCGAGGGTCCGCTCCCGGCGACGGGCGCGGTCGCCGCGCTGATCACCAAGGCGACCGGCAAGCAGCCCTACTTCGCCGGCAAGCCCAACCCGCTGATGATGCGCACCGGGCTCAACGCGATCGGCGCCCACTCCGAGACCAGCGCGATGATCGGCGACCGCATGGACACCGACGTGCTGGCCGGCATGGAGGCGGGCATGCAGACCTTCCTGGTCCTGACCGGCCTGACCCGGCCCGAGCAGGTCGAGCACTTCCCGTACCGCCCCTCCAAGGTGGTCGACTCCATCGCGGACCTCGTCGAACGGGTCTGACACGACCTTCGGCAAACCCGAGATCGCCCGGTGTAACCCGAACGGAGCAGCCCGACCCTCGCGCAGGATGCGGGGGCGGGCCCCGCGGGGGAGTCTCCAGACAACTGGAGGTACACGATGGGCTCACTGAAGGTCACTCTCTGTGCCGGAGCCGCCCTGGCGGCGGCGCTCGCACCGGTCGCGCCCGCCGCGTACGCGACCGACGGCGGGGGCGTCTCGGTGTCTCCGTCCTCGCCCGTGCCCGGCGGCGACGTCGAGCTGCGCGTGCCCGACTGCACCGAGAAGACGGCCGTCGCCGTGTCCGCGGCGTTCGTCTCCGAGGCACGGCTGACCGTGGCCGCGGAGGACGGCGTCCTCGTCGGCACCGGCACGGTCCGCTCCGGCATGGAGGCCGGCGTCTACGCCGTGCGGGTCACGTGCGGCGCCGACGCCCGCGAGGGCACCGTCAACGTCGAGCGCCGGCGCCCGGCCGCACCCGCCTCTCCCGTCGCCCCCGTCCACGCGGGCGGCGGCGGCAGCGCCCGGCTGGCCGCCGCCGACGGCGGTGACGAGGCCCGCCCCGAGCCCCCCGGCACCGCGCACACCGTGACCGGCCTGGTCCTCGCGGGCATCGCCGCCGTCGCCGTCGCGCTGCGCGGTGTCCGCAGCCGGAGCCGCGGGACGGACTGACCATGTCCGAACAGGACGCGCGAGGCACCACCGCCCCCGGCGGCCGCCTGGTGACCGGCATCGCCTGGACCGTGCTGCTCCTCGGGCTGTGGCTGTGGGGCCGCGAGGCCACCGACGTGCGCGAGGGCATATCCCGGCCCGCCACCGGCGACATGGCGGCGGCCGGCCGGCCCCCCGACGTACCGCTGCCGCCCGCCCACGCACCCCTCGACGACGCCCGCCCGCAGCGGCTCGACGTCCCCGGCCTCGACATCAGCGCCCCGGTCCTGCCCAGCGGACTCGACGCCCAGGGCGCCATCGAACCACCGCCGTTCGAGCGGGCGGGCTCCGTCGGCTGGTACGCGGCCGGGGTCACCCCGGGCGCGGCCGGGACGGCGCTGATGGTGGGCCACGTCGATACCGAGACCCGGCCCGCCGTCTTCTACGAGCTGAGCGCCCTGGAGCCCGGCGAGACGGTCCGGGTGGCCCGCGACGACGGCGGGACCGCCGAGTTCACCGTCGACGACGTCCAGGTCCTCACCCGCACCGGCTTCGACGCCCAGCAGGCCTACGGCCCCCGCACCACGGGCCGCGCCGAACTCCGCCTGATCACCTGCGGCGGCACCTTCGACCGCACCACCGACAGCTACACGGCCAACGTCATCGTCTCCGCCTACCTCACCGGAACCGGCTCCTAGCACAGGAACCGGTGCCCGGTCCCGGAACCGCTCGAGCGCCGGAGGCGTATGTCAGGATTGAGCCTCGCAACGCACCCAGGGGGGTTGGATGTACGGCAGCAGGGGGGCCGCGACGTTGTCCACGAGGCGGACGTCGGCGGCGGTGCTCGGCGCGGCACTGCTGCTCGCGGGCTGCTCCTCCTCCGGCGACGGAGAGGACAAGGGCGGCAGCGCGGGCGCCGGGATCACGCAGCAGCCCAAGGAGGCCGACCCGTTCTGGGTCAACCCCGACGGCACCGCCGCGCAGCAGGTGGCGTCGCTGGCCGAGGCCGGCAAGAAGGACCAGGCCGAGCAGATCCGCAAGATCGCCCAGCAGCCGACCGGCGAGTGGCTCAGCCCGGAGAACCCCGAGGAGCAGGCCCGCGGCTTCACCGAGGCCGCCGACGAGGCCGGGCGTACCGCGCTGCTCGTCCTCTACAACATCCCGCACCGCGACTGCGGCCAGTACTCGGGCGGCGGCGCCGCCGACGGCAACGCCTACCGCGACTTCGTCGACGGCGTGGCCAAGGGCATCGGCGACCGCTCCGCCACGGTCGTCCTGGAACCGGACGCCGTGCTCCACCTGGTGGACGGATGCACCCCGGAGCAGTTCCACGAGGAGCGCTACGCCCTCCTCAACGAGGCCATCGGCAAGCTCGCCGCCCTGAAGAACACCAGGGTGTACCTGGACGCGGGCAACGCCGGCTGGGGCCACCCCGACCAGATCTTCGACCCGCTGAAGCGGGCCGGCATCGACAAGGCGGACGGCTTCGCGGTCAACGTGTCGAACTTCTACACCACCGAGGACTCCATCGCCTACGGCAAGCAGCTCTCCGCCAAGGTCGGCGGCAAGCCCTTCGTCATCGACACCAGCCGCAACGGCAACGGCCCCTACACCGGCGGCAACCCTGACGAACGCTGGTGCAACCCCCCGGGCCGCGCCCTCGGCGAAACCCCCACGACGAAGACGTCCGACCCCCTGGTCGACGCCTACGTCTGGGTCAAGCGCCCCGGAGAGTCGGACGGCGAATGCAAGGGCGGCCCGAAGGCGGGCGAGTGGTACCCGGACTACGCCATGAAACTGGCGCAGGGATAAACGCCGGTGGGGGCGCGGGGAACTGCGCGATCAACCACAGTGCTCCCGCGCCCGACAACGCACCGGCGCTACGGAACTCGCACCCACTCCGCCTTCGAAGGCGTCCCGTCCCCATCGGTCACGAACATCATGTACCACCCCGACTGGACCAGGTTCTTGTCGCTCGGCACCGTCACGGTCAGCTTGTCCCCGTCCGCCGTGAAGTCCAGCGCGATGGACCGCTGATCCACATCAGTGACATGCGTGGACGCACTGGGCCGAATCAACCGCACCTTCTTCACCGTCGACGCCGCCCGTGAGGTGAACGTCCCCGACTCCCCTCGCGCGATGGTCTGCGGTCCCCCGGAGAGGTCCGGCCGCGAGTCCCGGTAGAGATACGGCGGCGTGTAGATCTCGATCCGCTGCTCGAACTTGCCCGGCTTGGTGTTGGCCTTGTCCGCGTAGAGCGAGTCCGACCCGAAGAACATCAGGCGCCCGTCGGGCAGCAGGATCGAACCGGAGTGGTAGTTCCGGCCCACCAGCGGATCGGCCACCCGCTCGAAGTCGTTCGTGCCCGGGTGGTACATCCGGGCCTGGAGGATGTTGGAGTCGCCGCGGCCCCGGTAGTCCTCCGAGCCGCCGGAGACCAGCACGCTGTCGTCCGGCAGGACCGAGGCCTGCGGGTAGCGGGTGCCCTTCTCCATGGCCGGTCCGTCCACGAACCGCGGGTCGTCCGCCTTCAGGTCGATGATCCGGGTCTTCTCGCTGGACAGCTTGGACTCGCCGACCCCGCCACCACCGATCACCATGTACTTCTCGTCCTGCGCCGGCGGCAGCAGCACGGTGTTCGCGGTCTCCAGCATGTTGGCGTCGCTGAGACCGGGCACCTTGGTGAACTTGTTGGTCTCCACGTCCCAGATGCCCGGGTCGCGGCCCACGTCGTCGGGGCCGTAGCCGGCGTTCGCGCCCGAGTAGAAGATCTTGCCGTTCTGCATGAGGAACAGCGCCGGGTACGTGGGGAACTGGCGGACCTTGTCGGTGTAGGTCCACTCCTTGGTCTCCGGGTCGTAGATCTCGTTCTTGCCCGGGACCAGCTGGCCGATGTCGTCGAGGCCGGAGACGCTGAGGATCCTGCCGTCGCTCAGGGTGGTGAGCGTCGGGTACCAGCGGGCCTCGTGCATCGGGTCGACCTTGATGTACTTCTCGGCGACCGGGTCGAACTCGAAGGCGTCCCGGATCCCCTGGAAGTCCTTCTTGTCGAGGGCGAGCTTCTGCGCGATGCCGTAGGTGTTGCGCGCGTCCGTGCCCGACAGGCCCTGGACGCGGTAGTTGTCCTGCGTACCGGTCTCGTACTTGGCGCCGCTGCGCTGCGCCTCGACGTAGATCCGGCCGAGGCCCGGGTCGTTGCGCACGAACGCGCCGGTCTGCGGGTCGAAGACCTTCTTGGCGCGGGGCACCAGGACCGGGTCCTTGGAGACGAAGGTCTTGCCGTTCTCCTTGCCGGTGAACTTGGTGCCCGCCGGAAGGGTGATCGGCTGGTCCGGGTTCTCGTTGTGGACGATCATCAGGCCGCCGGCCTTGGTGACGTCGCCCTTGAGCTTCTCGTACCGCTTGGTGCCGCCCGCGATCAGCAGGTTGCCGTTGGCGAGCTGGGTGTGGCCGGTGCAGAACAGGTCGGCGGGCGTCGGCACCTTCTTGATGGTGCCCTTGACGGGGTCCCAGATCCGGGTGTCGAACTTCTTGTCGTCGAAGTTGTCCTGGTTGTTGCCCGACCCGGCGACGAGCAGCACCTTGCCGGTGCGCAGCAGCGCCGCGTGGATGGTGTTCTGCCGGTACTCCTCGGGAAACTCGACGATCTCCCACCTGCCGTTGGCGGCCTTGTACTCCGGCTGATTGATCTTGTACTGGTGGTATTTCTCGGTTCCGAAGCGGTAGAGCCACGGTCCGTTCATTCCGGCCAGCGCTACTACCACCGCCGTACCTATCGCGAAGCGACGGGCGCGGCGGCGGCCGGCACGGTCTTTCATTCCTTACGTCCCCCAAGTCCACCAAGGGCGATCTGCATGGTCTGGTCGTCGCCCCCGTCGGCGGAGGCTGCCCAGCTGGGCTTCTGCTGCGGCGCGTGCGGCGCGTACGCCTGCTCGGGCGCCATGTGCTGCGGTGGGATCCCCGGCGACGGCTCGGCGGCGGCGGCCGGCGGCCGCTTCTTCGCCTTCCGCAGTTCGTGGCGCCAGGCGAACATCGGCGACGCGGTGATCAGCAGCGCGAACGTCGCCCAGATGATCATGGCGGGGTGGGAGTGCCCGAAGGCGAAGCCCGCGGTGATCGAGCCGGCGAAGATCACGATGAAGTACCAGTGGTACCGGAAGGTCCCGAACAGGGTGTCCGGGCTGGCCGAGTCGCCCTTCGGGGTCACCACGAACTTGCTCTTGCGGCGCAGCACGGAGTCGATGAGCGCCTTGGCGTACAGCGGTGCCGACAGCGCGGACATGATCATGCCGGCCACACCGCCGGAGCCCTCCGGCTCGTGCGGCGAGACGTTGTGGCGGCGGTTCCAGACGTAGAGGCCGATCTGGAGCGCGGAGGCGTTGCCGTAGAGCATCAGCCAGACCGCGGGGTCGATGTTGACGCCCGAGGCGCCGAGACCCAGGAACAGGCAGCAGCTCAGCGCCGCCAGGATCCAGTTCAGGGCCGACATCGGGTAGAAGATGATCATCATCGTGTAGTTGAAGAGCTTGCTCGGCGGCAGCGAGTACCAGCCCTTCCAGTACTGCTTGAGGATCGTCTCGTACGTCCCCCGCGACCAGCGCATCTGCTGGGTGAAGAAGTCCGTCCAGGCGTTCGGGCCCTCGCCCACCGCGAGCACGTCCGGGGTGTAGACCGACCGCCACTTGCGGCCCGTGGCCGGGTTCTTGTGGCGGTGGATCTCGAAGCCGGTCGCCATGTCCTCGGTGATCGAGTCGTACAGCCCGCCGATCTGCTTGAGCGCGCTGATGCGCACCGCGTTCGAGGTGCCCACGAACATGGGGGAGCCGTACCGGTTGCCCGCGCGCTGGATCAGCGCGTGGAAGAGGAACTGCTGCGACTCGGCGGCCTTGGTGATCGGGTTGTCGTAGTTGCCGTAGACCTGCGGGCCGATGACGAAGCCGACGTCCGGGTCGCGGAAGAAGCCGAGCATCCGCTCCAGGTAGTTGGGCAGCGGCACGTGGTCGGTGTCGACCGAGGCGAAGAAGTCGTAGTCGTTGCCGTGCGCGTCCAGCCAGGCGTTGTAGTTGCCGTGCTTGGTCTTGGCGCGGTGCGGGCCCTTCTTCCGGTTCCACTTGGCGACGCCCTTGCGGGAGAAGTGGTGTACTCCCAGGCGCGCGCAGACTTCCTTCACCTCGGCGTCGTCGCCCTCGTCGAGGAGCCAGACGTGCATCAGACCGCGGTGGCGGATCTTCACGGCCGCCTCCAGGGTCTTCGTCACCATCTCCAGCGGCTCCTTGCCGGGCACGAAGGAGGTGAGGAAGGCGACCCGGGTGCCGGTCTCGGGCACCACCGGGACCGGGTCGCGGGCGACCAGGGTGGCGTGCGCGTTCGACAGGACGTTCAGGCAGCGGAAGAGTTCGATCAGGCCGATCGCCACGAGCATCACGATGTCGAGCGTGGGCAGCCAGTCGAAGGCGGGGTAGTCGCGCTCGGTCCAGTGCGTGGGCTGGAGCAGCCAGACCAGCAGCACCACCGACAGCAGCGGGGCGGCGGCCAGCATCAGCGCGACCCGGACGCGGTGCGGCTCCTGGGATATCAGCGAGCGGTACTGGACCTTGTACGGCTGGTGCGGGTCGGGCTGGGTGAGGGGGCCCGCGAGCCGGCTGTAGTGCTCGTAGTCGTACTTCGGCAGGGTCTTGCGTATCCGGCGGAATGAACCGGTGTTCCAGGTCCGATGCCCGGGCACCCTGAGCTGGGTGGTCTGTGACGGGTCGTGGTCCTGCCCGTCGCCCGTCGGCGTCGACGTCATGTGTTGTCCCCCCACACGCGGGTCATGCGTGTTTCGTTGGTCCTTGCCTGCAACGGCCCCCCTCGGCCGACACACACCTTATATAGACATGGAACGAGAGCCCCCGGTTGCATGACGCCCCTCGGCGTCCGGCCCCCCGAACCGGACCAGGTTTCTACGGTGATCGTCATGATCGCAAGGCGTTCGGAACCCGGATACGCCGAAGGCCCCCCGTGTGATACGAGGGGCCTTCGGCCGTCTGTGCGCCGCCAGGGACTCGAACCCCGGACCCGCTGATTAAGAGTCAGCTGCTCTAACCAACTGAGCTAGCGGCGCCTGCTGACCTGCACAACTCTACCCGATGCCGGACGGTGCTCCGCACCACCCGGGAGTCCGCCCCGAGGGAGCCCGTTACATCATTCGGACCGTCAACATGCGAATAAGGAGACCAGTTGAGAAACTGACGGACATGTACCGAAGTGCACCGCCGCGGACATTTCGATCGGGAGTGTGAGGGGAATCGCATGGAGACTCCCGTATTCGAGGAATTCGATGCCGCGAGCGACTGCGACTGCCCCGGTTGCCGTCACCGGACGAGCGTTCCGCCGCATTCCCCGACGGTCCGGCGCACGATGATCGTGGCCACCGCCACCGCTGCCGCGCTGGGGGTGAGCGGTGCCGCCGCGCTCCCGGCCGCCGCCCACGCACCCCTGCGGCCGGGCGTCCCCGCAGATGACGAGCCGGACACCCCGCAGGGTGCCAGGGCCCCGCTGCACGGTCCGGCGGGCCGGCCCGCGCCCGCGCCCGGCGCGGAGCTGGCCACCATCAGCCGTACGGAGATCATCAACCGCGCCAAGACCTGGGTCACCGCGAAGGTGCCGTACAGCATGACCGCCTACTGGTCCGACGGATACCGGCAGGACTGCTCGGGCTATGTCTCGATGGCCTGGAAACTGCCGACGAACGAATGGACCGGAAGCCTCGGCACCGTCGCCGACCGGATCACCAAGAGCGAACTCCAGCCCGGCGACATTCTGCTCTTCCACAACGCGTCCGACCCCCAGAAAGGCTCGCATGTGGTGATCTTCGGCGGCTGGACGGACGGCACGCGCACCGCCTACACGGCCTACGAGCAGACCCCGCCCAACGCCCGGAAGCTCGCCACGCCCTACGCCTACTGGAGCAATTCCGCGAAGTACCTGCCCTACCGCTACAAAGGCGTCGCGGCGAGCCCGGTGAGCACGACGGGCGGGGCGCCGGCCGCGGCCTCCGGCTACCCGGGGGCGTCGTCCTTCGGGCCCGGCGCCAACAACCGGCACGTCACCGAGCTGGGCCGGATGCTCGCCGCGCGCGGCGCCGGACGCTTCTACTCCTCCGGGCCCGGTCCCCGCTGGTCGGAGGCGGACCGCAGGGCGACCGAGGCGTTCCAGCTGGCCCAGGGCTGGCGGGGCCGGGAGGCCGACGGACTGCCGGGTCCGGGTACCTGGCGGCTGCTGACCGAGGGCCGCGGCAAGGACGTCCCGGCCGCGGCCACGGGCCCCGCCTCGCACGGGGTGGCCGGCTACCCGGGCCGGGCGATGTTCCGGCCGGGTGCGGAGAACCCGTACGTCACCCGGCTCGGCGAACGGCTCGTGCGGAAGGGGTTCGGCAGGTACTACACGACCGGACCGGGTCCGCGCTGGGGTGAGGCGGACCGGCGGGCCGTCCAGGCCTTCCAGCGCACCCAGGGCTGGCGCGGTGGCGCGGCGGACGGCTATCCGGGCCCCGAGACCTGGCGGCGGCTCTTCTCGTGACCGCCCGACCCGAGGTGATCACCCGTTCATGAGGCGTCTGGCGCGGAGGCTGGAGCACACATGAGTACGACATCGTCAACGAACCCGCAGAGCCCGGCCCCGGCCGCCGCCGGTCCCTCGCCGGCCGCGGAGACCGGCCACCGGCCCGCCCGGCTGATCCGGAACGAGGCCACCACCGAGATCCCCGTCCACCTGCTGTTCCGCGACGACCCCGATCCGGCGCCGGTGCCGTTGCGGCCCGCGGTCGTCGGCCGTCGCCAGGGCACCGGCGAGCAGCCCCGGACGCGGCGGCCCGAGGCGGCGCGACCGCGTCCGGTACCGCAGGTCGACCCGGAGCTGACGGAGCGTCCGGCCCGGGTGCTGCCCGGCGCCGCGGGGGTGGCCGCCGGGTTCTGCGGGGCGGCCGGGTGCGCGGTCACCTCCTGGTGGGCCGGGGTCGTACCACCCCTCGCGGCCCAGGCGCTGGGGCTGCCGGCGTACGCCGGTGCCGGGCTCGGGCCCGCGCAGTGGGCGGCGTACGCGGCCGCCGGGGCGCTCGGGATGTTCGGGTTCGGCGGGCTGGCCCGGGGCCGGACCGGACGGGCCTGGGTGCTGGGACTGTTCGGCCGCTACCGGGGGACCGTCCGGCGTACCGGCCTGATGTGGGTGAACCCGCTGCTGCTGCGCCGCCGGGTCGACGTGCGGCTGCGGCACTGGCGCAGCGAGCCGATGCCCGCGGCCGACGGCAACGGGGTCGCGCTCCGGGCGGTGACGCTGGTGGTGTGGCGGGTGCGGGACACCGCGAAGGCCACGCTGGGCGTCGAGGACCACGAGACGTATCTGCGCGAGTGCGTCGAGGCCGCGCTGGCCCGGGTCCCGGTGGAGCCGCTGGGCACGGTCCGCAGCTCCGCCGACGTGGCCGGCGACACGCTGACCCGGCTGGTCGCGGCGGACGCGGCGCCGGTCGGTCTGGAGGTGTTCTCGGTGCGGCCGGTCCGGGTGGAGTACGCCCCGGAGGTCGCCGCCGCGATGCACCGGCGCCGGATCGCCGCGCTGGACGCGGCGCAGCGGGCCAGCGTGCTGACCTCGGTCGTGGACTCGGTGGAGGACACGGTGACCCGGCTGACCGTGCGGGGGCTGGTCGAACTGGACGACTACGAGCGCAAGATGCTGGTCAAGGACCTGACGGTGGCGTTCTGCGCGGGGCGTGGGGACGCCGGGCACTGAGGGGCGAGCGGGTTCCGCTATTGGTATGGACATGTTCAACTCACGGCAATAATCTGAGACTTGGTCTAGACCTGCACGGCTCGCTGAACTTCCCCACACGTCACAGGAGCAGCAGTATGCGCACAAGGACCAAGATCTACGCCGCCGCGGTGGGTATGGCGACCACCGGAGCCCTCGTGCTCTCGTCCGGCGGCGCCACCGGTCACGGCTACACCGACCTGCCCGTCAGCCGGCAGAAGGTGTGCCAGAACGGCACCGTCACCGGGTGCGGCTCCATCCAGTGGGAGCCGCAGAGCGTCGAGGGCCCCAAGGGCTTCCCGGCCGCCGGGCCGGCCGACGGGAAGATCTGTTCCGCGGGTGTCGGCTCGTTCGCCCCGCTGGACAGCCCCAAGCAGCCCAACGGCCAGGCGTGGCCCGCCACCAAGGTGAACGGCGGGCAGAGCTACACCTTCCGCTGGCAGTTCACCGCCCGGCACGCCACGACCGACTTCAAGTACTACGTCACCAAGCCGGGCTGGAACCAGAACCACAACCTGGCCCGGTCCGACCTCAACCTGACACCGTTCTTCACGGTGCCCTACAACAACCAGCAGCCGCCGGCCACGCTCTCCCACACCGGCACCCTGCCGTCCGGGCTGAGTGGACGCCACGTGATCGTCGCGGTCTGGACGATCGCCGACACGGGCAACGCGTTCTACGCGTGCTCGGACATCACCTTCTGATCGGGCGGAAACGAGCAAGGTCCCCCTCGCCGGAGCGAGGGGGACCTTGTGCTGTGCGCCGCCAGGGACTCGAACCCCGGACCCGCTGATTAAGAGTCAGCTGCTCTAACCAACTGAGCTAGCGGCGCATGACTCCCGCCGTCCGCTTCCCGCGGTCGGCGACGACGAAAATACTACCCGGTCCCGGGGGGTGCTCCCGACCACCGCGGCGCGAGCTAGATCGTCAGTGACAGCAGCACCGGTGCCGCGTTCCGGTTCAGCTCGTCCGCCGCCTCGCGCAGCCGGTGCGCCTGCTCCACCGGGAGCGACAGGGCCAGACAGCCCACGGAGGAGCCGGCCGTGATCGGGACGGCCGCGCAGACCGTGCCCACCGCGTACTCCTGGAGGTCGAGGACCGGCACGGTGGGCGGCTGGGACTCCAGCCGGGACATCAGGAGCGCGTCGCTGGTGATGGTGCGCGAGGTCAGCCGGGCCATCCTGTGCCGGGCCAGATGGTCGCGGCGGCCCGCGTGGTCCAGCTGGGTCAGCAGGCTCTTGCCGACCGCGGTGGCGTGCGCCGAGACCCGGAAGTCCACCCACTCGTTGACCTTGGGCGTGGTCGGGCTGTCCGCGTAGTGGGTGACGCTGACCTCGCCGTCGACGTACCGGCTGATGTAGACGGCGGCGCCCACCGAGTCGCGCAGCCGGTCCAGGGTGCGCTGGAGCTTGTCCCGCACCGCCTGCTCGCGTCCGTCGGCCGAGCCCAGGCGGGCCAGGGCCTCACCGGTGACGTACGCACCGTCGGCGGTCTGCTCGACGTAGCCCTCGCGGCGCAGCATGCGCAGGAGCGCGGTCAGCCGCTCCTGGTCGAGACCGGAGCCGCGGCCGAGTTCGACGGCGGTGGCCCCGGAGGTGTGCCGCGTCACCGTCTCCAGGACACGCAGGGCGTCCTGGGCCGAGTGGTGCGGCGCGGTCGGCCTGTGCTGCAGCGCCACGGTGGTCTCCCCCTGCGCTCGCTGGTGCATCCCGGCTTTCACGATAGCCGCCAAGAGGCCTCTCGTGAGGGCGTGTTGACCGGATTTCGGGGCCCTCATCTGCGGCGCAGGACCTCTGGCACATGCCAGTGGCCTGCCCCAACGCCCCGACCTCGGACGTTGGGGCAGGCGCACCGTGCAATTACAGGACCGCGCTGAGAAACTCCCGCGTCCGGTCGTGCTCCGGCTCGCTGAAGATCTTCTCCGGCGGGCCGGCCTCTATGACCCGGCCCGAGTCGAACATCAGCACCTGGTCCGAGATGTCCCGGGCGAAGTTCATCTCGTGGGTCACGCACAGCATGGTGATGTCCGTGCTGCGGGCGATGTCCCGGAGCAGGTCGAGGACGCCCGCGACCAGCTCGGGGTCGAGCGCCGAGGTCACCTCGTCGAGGAGCAGCACCTTCGGCCGCATCGCCAGCGCCCGGGCGATCGCCACCCGCTGCTGCTGACCGCCGGAGAGCTGGGCCGGGTGGGCGTCGCACTTGTCGCCGAGGCCCACCATGTCGAGCAGCTCCCTGGCCCGCTCCACCGCCTCGTCCTTGGACAGGCCGAGCACGGTGACCGGCGCCTCGGTGATGTTGCGCAGCACCGTCATGTTCGGGAACAGGTTGAACTGCTGGAACACCATCCCGATCTGCTTGCGCGCCTCCCGACGCTCCTTCTCGGTCGCCGGGAACAGCTTCTGTCCGTCCACGGTGATCGTGCCCTCGTCGGGCTTGAGCAGCGTCATCAGCAGCCGCAGGATCGTCGTCTTGCCCGAGCCGGACGGCCCGATCAGGGTGACGTGCTTGCCCGCGTCCACGGCGAAGTCGAGGTTGTCGAGGACGGTGTTGTCCCCGAACCGCTTGGTGACCCGGTCCAGGCGGATCAGCTCGGAGCCGCCTCGCTCGGGGCTTTTCTCGGGGTTGGGAAGAGTGTCAGTGGACAAGGCGTCGCTCCAGGGCTCGCAGGGCAAGGGAGGCCAGGTAGGAGATGATGATGAAGGCCACACCGATCACCGTGAGGGGCTCGGTGAACTGGAAGTTCTGCTGCGAGAACAGCCGGGCCTCGCCGAGCATCTCCAGCACCGTGATCGCCATCAGCAGCGGCGTGTCCTTGAGCATGGAGATCACGTAGTTGCCGAGGGCGGGCACCACACGGCGGATGGCCTGCGGCAGGATGACCGCCGTCCACGTCCGCCGCAGCGGCAGGTTGAGCGCCGTCGCGGCCTCCCACTGGCCGACCGGCACCGCCTCGATGCCGGCCCGGTAGACCTGCATCGTGTACGTCGAGTAGTGCAGGCCGATGGCGACCACACCGGTGGTGAGCGCCGAGAAGGTGATGTTCCACTCGGGCAGCACGTAGAAGAGGAAGAACAGCTGCACCAGCAGCGGGGTGTTCCGGACGAACTCGGTGACGATGCCGACCGGCCAGGTCACCCAGCGGCTCGGCACCCGCATCAGCAGCGCCCACACCAGGCCCAGGCCGAACGAGACCAGCGAGCCGAGGACCAGGATCTGCAGGGTGACCAGCAGACCGTCCCAGAAGTGCGGCATGAAGTCGGAGACCGCGCTCCAGTCCCAGTTCACGACACACCACTTCCCTCAGGCACGCGCACGGCGGCCGCCGTCTTCTTCGGCGCCTTCCCGACGCCCGCCTTCAGCTTCTTCTCCAGGCCGCGCATCACCCGCGTGAGCAGGAACGCGATCACGAAGTAGATCAGCAGGATGTACGTGTAGATCTCCGCGCTCTCCTGGAGCGCCAGCCGCACCAGGTTGCCGCTGAACGCCAGGTCGCCCATGCCCATGATCGAGACCAGGGCGGTGCCCTTGAGCAGCTCGATCAGCAGGTTGGAGAACGGCGGGATCATCTCCGGCACGGCCTGCGGCAGCATGATCAGCTTCATCCGCTGCCAGGGAGTGAAGCTCAGCGCGATGCCGCCCTCCCGCTGCGCCGGATCGACCGCGGCGAGCGAGCCGCGCACGATCTCGGAGCCGTACGCCCCGTAGGTCAGGCCCAGCGCCAGGGTGCCCGCCCACATCGGCACCAGCTGCCAGCCGAAGGCCGGGGGCAGCACGAAGAACACCCAGAAGATCATCACCAGCGCGGAGGTGCCGCGGAACACCTCGGTGTAGAAGCCCGCGAGGAAGCGGACGACCCACAGCCGGTGGGTGCGCGCGATGCCGACCACGAAGGAGACGGCCGTCGCCAGCAGGGTGCTGAAGAAGAGCAGCTGGATGGTGACCCAGACACCCTGGAGTACGAGTTCCCACAGTCCCGAGGTCATCCGCCGCACAGCTCCTTCGCGGTCAGATCGGTCATCTCGTTCTCGGTGAAACCGAAGGGCTTGAGGATGCGCAGCAGTTCGCCGCTCTTCTTGAGCTTCTGCAGCTCGACGTTGAAGGCGTCCCGCAGGTTGGTCTCGTCCGGACGGAAGGCGAAACCGCCGCCGTCGACGTGCGGCTTGCCGTCGACGAGCGGTGCGAAGGCCTCGGTCGCCTCCGCCTTGCTGGACTTCTTGACCACCTCGCGGACGGTCAGCGCCGTTCCCGCGAAGACGTCCACGCGCCCGGACTCGACGGCGTTGAGGCCGGCCACCTGGTCGGGGACGATCAGGATGTCGTCCTCTTTGTACCCGTGCTCCACCGCGTAGGCGATCTCGGCGTAGCCGGTGCCGGTCGCGAACTTGGCCTTCTTCTCGACGACGTCCTTGTAGTTGCGCAGCCCGAGCGGGTTGCCCTTGCGCACGATGTACGCGTCGAGCATCTGGTAGTCGGGGTCGGAGAAGATGACCTGCTGGCAGCGCTCGGGGTTGATGTACATCCCGGCCGCCACGACGTCGAACTGCTGCGACGCCAGCCCCGGGATGAGCGAACCGAACTCCGTCGGCACCGGCTGCACCCGGTCCACTCCGAGGCGCTTGAAGATGACCTTGGCCAGCTCCGGAGCCTCGCCGGTCAGCTCACCGTTCTTGTCGATGTAGCCGAAGGGGATCTCGCCCGCTATGCCGAGCCGGGCGACGCCCTGTGCCCTGAGCCGGTCGAGAAGGTCACCGCCTTCCACGTCGGACGCGGTGGCCACCCGCGAGCAGCCGGCCGCCCCCAGTGCGCCGAGCGCCGCGACCCCCGCGAGCAGCGACCGGCGTGTGGGCCCGGCTGTCCTGGGCCTTTGGTCGGATATACCCCATGGAGGGGTTCTGTGTGGTGGAGCCATGGGCGCGCAGCTACCCGATGGGGGAAGGGTTATGCCGACTGTTTTCAGTCCGATACCTCGGCCCGGCGCCCTTGACCGCGGGGCCGCGGGGCACTGCCATGGAGGCATGGCTGATCGCTACATCGAAGTCTCGCTGGTCAAGCGCGGAATCACCTGCACGGCCCAACTGCTCGACGACCGGGCCCCGATCACCTGCAAGGCCGTCTGGGACGCCCTCCCTCTCGGCAGCGACGTGTATCACGCCAAATACGCGCGCAACGAGATCTACGCCCTCTTCCCGCCCTTCGCGACATCCGAACCACCACTGGAGAATCCGACGGTAACGCCCATTCCGGGCGATCTGTGCTACTTCGCCTTCGCCGGCGCCGAATTGGGCACCAAGGCGTACGGCTACGACCGGGAGGTCCGCGCGGGCACCACCCTCGTCGACCTCGCCCTCTTCTACGAGCGCAACAACCTCCTGCTCAACGCCGACGTCGGCTGGGTCCCCGGCACCGTCTGGGGCCAGATCGTCGAGGGCCTGCCCGCGATGGCCGAGGCCTGCAACGACCTGTGGCGTACGGGGGCGGCGGGGGAGACCCTCAGCTTCCGCCGCGCGTAGGCCTCCGGCGGTGGGGCGGGGGAGGACGGGGGTCCGTCGCCGGGTGCCCTGGCCTCCTCGCCGGGTGCCCCTGGCCCTCTCGCCGGGTGCACTGGCCTCCCGCTGGGCGCCCCGGCCTCCCGCTGGGCGCCCGGCCCCGCTGGGTGTCCCGGCCTCCCGCCAGGGCCCTCGCCGCCTCGCCGGGTGTCGGTCATCTCGCCCTGCGGCGTGGTTCTGCCGTTGGGCGGGGCGTCGTGTCTTCGTTGGGCGCTGCGTCGTGTCTTGGGCGGGGGCTGTGCGGGCGTGCCGGCGTGCCCTGCGTGCCCTGCGTGCCCTGCGCGGCCGGCCGGCGTCGGCCCTTCGACCGGCGGGGCGTGGTGGCCCGGGTCGAGCGGGTGCCACGCGTGGCGGGGGCCGGGGTTCTCCGCAGGTCGGGCCCCGCTCGGACTGGGCGCCGCTCATGCCGGTCCGCCGCTGCCTGCCGGGCCCTGGATGCGCTGGGCCCAGGGTGCGCCGGGCCCAGGGTGCGCTGGGCCCAGGGTGCGTCGGGCCGGGACGGCGTCGGGCCGGGGTGCCCCCGGCCCCGGATCACCCCCGGCCTCGGATCACCCCCGGCCCAGGCCCACCCGCGGCCCGGACTACGCCGGGTCCGCCCCCTGCAGCGCGTGTGCCGCGCGCAGGACCAGGTCGTCGCGGTGGCGGGCGGCGATCAGTTGGAGGCCGATGGGGAGGCCGTCCGCGTCGGTGCCCGCCGGGACCGATGCCGCCGGCTGCTGGGTGAGGTTGAAGGGGTAGGTGAAGGGCGTCCAGCCCGTCCACCGCCGGTGTCCGGATCGCTTCGGTACCTCGGCGCCCGCCTCGAACGCCGTGATCGGCAGCGTCGGCGTGACCAGCAGGTCGTACTCCTCGTGGAAGCGGCCCATCCGGCGGCCCAACTCCATCCGGACGTCCACCGCGGCCAGGTACTCCAGCGCCGAGTACCGGGCGCCCGCCCCGACGATCTCCCGCAGTCCCGGGTCGAGCAGTTCCCGCTGACCCGCCCGCAGATGCTGCACCACGCGGGCCGCCCCGCTGAACCACAGCGTGTGGAAGGCCTCCACCGGGTCCGAGAAGTCGGGATCCACCTCCGCGACGAACGCGCCCAGTTCCGCCAGCCGCTGCACCGCACGCCGGACCGCCGTCGCCACCGCCGGGCGTACCGCCACCTGCCCGCCGAGCGAGGGCGAGTACGCCACCCGCAGTCCCCGCACACCGCCGGCCAGGGCCTCGGTGTACGACCCGGGCGCCGGCCCCAGCGCCGACCAGTCCCGGGCGTCGGGGACGCCGATGACGTCCAGCAGCAGCGCCGCGTCCGCCGCGTCCCGGGTGATCGGGCCGACGTGCGCGAGGGTGCCGAACGCGCTCGCCGGGTAGAGCGGCACCCGCCCGTACGTCGGTTTCAGGCCGAAGACGCCGCAGAAGGAGGCCGGGATGCGCACGCTCCCGCCGCCGTCCGTGCCGAGCGCCAGCGGCCCCGCCCCGAGCGCCACGGCAGCCGCCGCGCCCCCGCTGGAGCCGCCCGCGGTACGGGCGGGGTCGTGCGGGTTGCGGGTGATGCCGGACAGCGGCGAGTCCGTCACGCCCTTCCAGCCGTACTCGGGCGTGGTCGTCTTGCCGAGGAAGACCGCGCCGTGCTCGCGCAGCCGGGCGACGGAGGGCGCGTCCTCGTCCCAGGGGCCGTCCGGCGAGACGGCCAGGGAGCCGCGCAGGGTGGGCTGACCACGCGTCAGCAGGATGTCCTTCACCGTGACCGGCACCCCGTCCAGGCGCCCGCACGGCTCCCCGCGCCGCCACCGCTCCTCCGCCCGCCGGGCCCGGTCGAGCGCCTCCTCGCCGGTGAGCCGCACGAAGGCGTTCACCTCCGGCTGGATCTGTTCGGCCCGGTCCAGCGCCGCCCGGGTCACCTCGACGGGGCTGAAGTCGCCCTTGCGATAACCGTCGACGAGCTGTACCGCGGTCAGCTCGGTGAGGTCGAGGTCCGTCATGCACCCTCCCGCTTCCTGGGACGTCAGTGTCCGGGCACGTATCCGCGCTTCTTGTCGACCACGTTCGCGAGCGGCCGGCCCGCCGCCCAGCTCTCGAACAAATCCACGAACTGCGCCCCCAGTTCGTCCCGCCAGCCGATCGTGTCCCCGCTCATGTGCGGGGAGATGATCAGATCGGGGACCCGCCACAGCGGACTCTCCGGCGCGAGGGGCTCCCGGCTCAGCACGTCCAGCGCGGCACCCGCGATCCAGCGCCTGGTCAGCGCCTCGGCCAGGTCGTCCTCCACGACCAGCTGACCCCGCCCCACGTTCACGAACCGGGCGGAGGGCTGCATCACCCCGAACCGCCGGGCGTCGAACATGCCGCGCGTGTCGTCGGTGAGCGGCGCCGCCGCGACCACCCAGTCGGCGCGGGCCAGCAGCCGGTCCAGCTCGTCCGGTCCGTGCACACCGGTGCGCGCGGTGCGGCCGACCAGCGCGGTGGTGATGCCGAGCGCCTTGAGCGTCTGCGCGATCGCCCGCCCGATCGGCCCGGAACCGACCACACAGGCGCGCGTTCCGGCCACCCGCATCGACTCGCGGTGCCGCCACGTCCCCTCACCCTGCAACCGCAGTGTCGTCGGCAGGTCCTTCGCCATCGCCAGGACGAGCGCGGCGACGTACTCGGCGATCGGCTGGTCGAAGACGCCGCGCGCGTTGGTCACCACCGTCTCGGAATCGGCCAGCTCCGGACACATCAGATGGTCCACCCCGGCGCTCGCCGTGTGCACCCAGCGCGGCCGCGGGCCGTCGCCGGGCCACGCCTCGCGCACCGCGTGCGAGCTGAAGTCCCACACGAGCAGCACGTCGGCGTGCGGCAACCGCTCGGCGAGGGACCTCGCGTCGGTGTGCTCGATCCGGGCCCGGCCGGTCAGCCGGCCCAGCCGGGGGAGTGGTTCGGCGTCCAGGACGAGAAGCGTGGGCGTGCTCATCGGCAGGCGTGTCTCCGGTACGGGGGCGGTGCGGGGAAAACCGGGGCGGTTCGGGTGTTGACGCGGAAGTTAACCGGCTGTTGACCTGGGAGTGACGCGGGCGGATTGACCACGCTCGCACCGCAACCTACCTTCGTCAACACGGCCGTGCGTAACGGTGCGTTGCCCTCTCCTTCCTCAGTGTGAGGCCGGTGCGTGCCATGGACATCTCCTTTCTCGGCGGACCAGCTCCGCAACGCGGGGTCGGCGTGGTCGCCCCGTTCGACTTCGCACTCGATCGCGAGCTGTGGCGGTGGGTGCCCGACGAGGTCTCGCTGCACATGACGCGAACCCCTTTCGTGCCCGTCGAGGTCAGTCTGGACCTCGCGCGGATGGTCAGCGAGCACCAAACCCTCGGTGAGGCGGTGCGCACCCTCAACGCCATCGCCCCCGAGGTCGTCGCCTACGCCTGCACCTCGGGCAGTTTCGTCGGCGGCGTCGCCGGCGAACGGGCGATGTGCGAGGCGATGACCTGGGCGGGCGCGGTCCCGTCCGTGACGACCTCCGGGGCGTTGCTGGACGCGCTGGCCGAGTTGGGCGTGCGCCGGCTCGCGCTGGTGACGCCGTACACCGTGTCGGTCACCCGGTCGCTGGAGGCGTACATCGCCGAGGCCGGAGTGACGGTCACGGGCTGCGCCTTCATGGGGCTGACCCGGCACATCTGGAAGGTGCCGTACCGCGACGTGGCCGACATGGCGCGCCAGGCGGTACCGGGCGAGGGCGCGGCGGACGCCCTCTTCATCTCCTGCACGAACCTCCCCACCTACGACGTCATCCCGCAACTGGAGGCCGAGCTGCGGATCCCGGTGATCTCGGCCAACCAAGTGACGATGTGGGCGGCGCTGCGCCGACTGGGTACCCGTGCCGTGGGGCCGTACCAGACGCTGACCGATCCGTCGGCGCGCACCGGCCCCGCGGTGCCGGGACCGGCCGGCCCCGCAGTGGCGGACATCCCGGGCGTGACGGACGGCCCGGACACCGAACAGCAGCAGGAAGGGTGGACATGACAGCACTGGGGTTCCTGTACCCGGGCCACTCCGGCGAGGACGACTATCCACGCATCGAGCAGCTGCTGGGCAGCGACGTCCGGGTGGACCTGGTGCACACGGACATCGGCGAGGACGCGCACCGGGTGGACGCCCTGCTGGAGATGGGCTCGCCGCAGCGGCTCGCGGCCGGCGTCGAGGAGCTGCGGCTGGCCGGCGCCGACGCCGTGGTGTGGGCCTGCACCAGTGGCAGTTTCGTGCACGGCTGGGAGGGTGCGCAGGAACAGGTGCGCGGCCTGGCCCAGACGGCCGGACTGCCGGCCTCGTCGACCTCGTTCGCCTTCGTGCACGCGGTGCGCGAGGTCGGGGCGCGGCGGGTCGCGATCGGCGCGACCTATCCGCAGGACGTGGCACAGCTCTTCGCGGAGTTCCTCGGAGCCGCCGGCATCGAGGTGGTCGACGTGGTCGGCTCGGGCATCATCACGGCCGCGGAGGTCGGCACCTGGACCGAGGCGGAGGTGCTGGCGCTGGCCCGCGCCGCCGACCGCCCGGACGCGGAGGCGGTGCTCCTGCCGGACACCGCCCTCCACACGGCGGCCCACATCCCGGCCCTGGAGAAGGAGCTGGGCAAGCCGGTCCTGACGGCGAACCAGGTCACCATCTGGGAGGGCCTGCGCCTGGCGGACCGCCGGGTCAACGCTCCGGAACTGGGTGCGCTCTTCACCCGGGAGCCGGTGGTGCAGGCCTGAAGGCCCTGTCAGGGGTCGTGAAACGCGAGAACCCCGGTCCCGCTGCTGCGGGGCCGGGGTTCTCCATGGAGCGCTGGGCAGGCCTTGCACCTGCATTTCCCCACGGGAAGTGGGGCGTCTTTCCTTGGACCACCAACGCACTGCCGGTTCTTGGGGGTTGACCCCGTGATCAGGCAGCTTGAGCGTACCGCAGCTCCGCCCGGGGTGCACATCGACCCCAGTGCGATTCATGTACATGTCTACCGTCCCATCATCTGAAGATACCTGAACCCTTGTCAGGTCCCGGACTGGACCCTATTCTCACGGCGAGAAAGCGCTTTCCCAACTGTCGTATTGACATGATCACGACAGTCAGTTCGTTCCGGCATGTGAAGACGAAGGGGAGACCGAGGATGAGACGACCCGTCGCGCTGCGACTCCAGGCGGCGCTGGGGACACTGGCCCTCGCCGCCGCGACCGGGGTGGTGCTGGCCATGCCCGAGGCGGCGGCAGCGGCCGGTGGCGCCACCGGCTACGCGACCCAGAACGGCGGCACGACCGGCGGCGCGGGCGGGCAGACGGTCCGGGCCACCACCGGCACCGCGATCCACCAGGCCCTGTGCGGCCGGGCGGACAGCGCCACCCCGATCACCATCGAGGTCGAGGGCACCATCAACCACGGCAACACCAGCAAGGTGTCGGGCGACAGTTGCAGCACCGCAGCCGACAAGATCGAGCTGAAGCAGATCAGCAACGTCACGATCGTCGGGGTCGGCAGCGGTGCCGTCTTCGACCAGCTGGGCATCCACATCCGGGAGTCCAGCAACATCATCATCCAGAACGTGACGGTCCGGAACGTCAAGAAGTCGGGCTCGCCCACGTCCAACGGCGGCGACGCCATCGGCATGGAGAGCGACGTCCGCAACGTCTGGGTCGACCACACCACCCTGGAGGCCTCGGGCGGCGAGTCGGCGGGCTTCGACGGCCTCTTCGACATGAAGGACAACACCCAGTACGTGACCCTGTCCTACAGCGTCCTGCGCAACTCCGGCCGCGGCGGACTGATCGGCTCCAGCGAGAGCGACGTGTCCAACGGGTACGTCACCTTCCACCACAACAAGTACGAGAACATCGACTCCCGCACCCCCCTGCTGCGCGGCGGCACCTCGCACATCTACAACAACCACTACGTGAGCCTCAACGAGTCCGGCATCAACTCCCGGGCCGGCGCCAAGGCCAAGGTGGACAACAACTACTTCGAGGACTCCAAGGACGTCCTCGGCACCTTCTACACCGACCAGGCCGGCTACTGGCAGGTCAGCGGCAACATCTTCGACAACGTGACCTGGTCCGAGCCCGGCGAGGACACCAACCCGGCCGGACCCGACCCGCGGTCCAACACCACGGTCTCCATCCCGTACTCCTACGGCCTGGACGCCGCCTCCTGCGTACCCGCGGTGGTGAGCGCCACGGCGGGCGCGAACAAGGGCCTCAAGGTGTCCGACGGCAGCTGCACACCGCAGAACCCCGACCCGTCCCCGGACCCCACAGACCCGGACCCCACCGACCCGACCGAGCCCTCCCCGGACCCGACCGACCCGCCGAGCGGCACCAACCTCAGCGTCGGGGCCGGCGCCGACGGCTCGTCCAAGGCGAGCGGCACCAGCTACGGCAACGTGCGCGACGGTGACATGGGTACGTACTGGTCACCGGCCGGGACGACCGGCTCGGTCTCCGTGAAGTGGTCGTCCCCCACCACGGTCTCCAAGGTCGCCATCCGGGAGGCGGCCGGCTCCGAGGGCGCCATCGGCTCCTACCGGCTCGTCGACCACGGCACCGGAGCCGTGCTGGCCACCGGCAGCGGGGCGGGCCTGATCAGCTTCCCGGCGGTCTCCCTGACGAAGATCACCTTCGAGATCACCGGCGCCTCGGGCACCCCGAAGATCGCCGAGTTCGAGACGTACGCGGGCTAGCGAGCCGCGTGGTCCCGCCCCGGAGGGCGGGGTGTGTCCGGGCGCCGCGCCGGGCACGCCCCGCCCTCTTGCGCGGGCGCGGGACAATGGACGGTGGCCCACTCCGACGGAGTGCCCCCGCGTGCGGGGGAGGGTCGTCGTGACGTACGAGGAGGAGAAGACATGGCGGAGCCCACGCCGCGTCGGAACGAACCGCGGCTACGCCCCGCGCCCCTGCTCTTCGAGCCGGCGGAGGCGGCCGCCGATCCCGAGCACTTCTTCGACCTCGAGTCGATCGACGACCCCCGGGCGCTGCTGGAGCGCGCCACCGAGCTGACGCAGGCCTTCCGCGCGGCGGCGGACCGCGCGATGGAGTACCAGGCGATCGCGGCCGCGCAGCTGGCCGACCCGCGACGGTTCGACCGGCTCACCGCCGCGGACATCGCCGAGCGCGCCGAGTGGACCGAGGACTACGCCAAGAAGATGGTGGAGTTCGGACGCGATCTGATGCGCGGCGAACCGGCGGAGTAACCCGAGCGCATATGCCAGGAGGGTGGGCAAGATACTCCCTTCCCTTCCGTCCTGTCCCCATTTCCCGCAACCCAGCGGAGCGACTCCCTCACGCCCGGTAGATGTGTGCGGCATGAGCAGCACACGCAACGCCACCCCCCACGTCTCGGACGTCACCTCGGACGGCGCCGCCTGGCTGGCCTCGGCGAGCACGTATCCGCGCAGCACGCTGGCGCTGTGGGAGGAGCGGCCCGAGGCCCCGGTCGTCCTGCCCTGCGGTTCCGCCTTCGACGTGGTGAGCGCCCCCGCGATCTTCGGGCGCCGGATGCTGGACCGGATGTGGGACGACGGCCCGGGGTCCGGCCCGGTGGCGGAGTTCCGGGGCCGGATGCTGCTTTTCGCCGCGCCGGGCACCGCCCAGCGGCTGCCGTCGCTCCTCGAGTGGGAGGAGTGGAGCGCCCGCGGCAGGGGCGACGGGCGTACGGGGGCGGTGCCGCCGCTGCTGTGCCACGGCGCCGGGGACGCGGTGACCGTACCGGCCCCCGCGGGCGGGCCCGCCCGTTCCGGGGCGCGGTGGCTGGTGGCGCCGGACACCCGCATGCCGTGGCTGCCGGGCCCGGAAATCCTGCTCTGGGCGGCCGTAAGGGCGGCCCGATCCGCGGTGCGGATTTCGATTTTTCCCTCCGCCGAACAGGATGCTAAGGTCTACGACGTCAGCAGGCGCCGCTAGCTCAGTTGGTTAGAGCAGCTGACTCTTAATCAGCGGGTCCGGGGTTCGAGTCCCTGGCGGCGCACGTTGGCGATGGCGAGGCATGTTCGCGGAAAACGCGAACCGGTCTCGCCATCGTTGTTTCTGCGCGGCTTCGCCGCGCGTGGCGGGGGCTTCGCCACCCGCACCCCCTTTCGACGCGCCCCGCGGCTCCTCGCGCCCCCCTTGCCCTCACCCGGGTGTGATCCGTACGGTCCACGCCCCGGACTCCGAGCGTCCCTCCACCGCCACCTGGACGCCCTCGCCCGGGACCGTGAAGCTCTCGCCCAGGCCCACCGGGGCGTCGGCGAGGGGTGGGTAGACCGAGTCGGCCCAGCAGGACTCGGTGTCCGGGTGGGCGTCGATCACCTCGATCGGCCCGTCCCCGGACTCCGACCCGCTGTGCACCCGGTACACCAGCACCCCCGCCCGGCAGGCGGAGGCGTCGTTGCCGACGGGGGTCCGCACCTCGAAGGCGAGCACGGTGTCCGCGCCCGTGCGCACCACGGCCAGCTTCGTCCCCCGCCCGAGACCGAAGGCCGGCGCCCCGGCCGCGCCGGTCACCATGACCCCCGGCCCCGCCGCCAGCGGCTCCAGCGTCAGCCGGGTCGGACCGCTGCCCCGCACGCAGGTCACCTGCCGGGGCTCCAGCCAGCCCAGCTTCCACTTGTGCCAGCCGAACAGGTCCGGGGCGAGTCCGAACTGGCTGCCCATCAGGTCCCAGTCGCCGACGTGGGTGTCCCAGTCGCCCTCGCCGTCGACGGGCCGGTGGTAGAGGTCGGGCAGGTCGAAGACGTGCCCCGTCTCGTGGGCCAGGACCAGCCGGTCGGGCGGATGGTTCTCGAAGACCGTGACGACCCGCCGCAGGGCGGTGCCGTCGGCCCGCATCGGCCGCTCCAGGTTGACGACCTTCGTGGCGTCGGAGTCCACGCCCGGCGCGTCCGGGTCCGCGACGAAGTAGACGACGTCGTAGCGGGAGAAGTCGACGTGCCGGTCGGCTGCCCGCAGCGCGTCGCGCAGGTAGGCGGCCCGGTGCTCGGGGCGCCAGTCGCGCCGTATGGCGTACGACGTCGACGGGCTCGGCATCGGGATCCAGTCCCGCATCGGGTGCGGGCGCAGGCTGAAGGCGCCGTACGAGGCCTGCTGGAAGAAGCGGCTGGTGGCCGGGAAGTGGTCGGCGGTGAGTTCGGCCGGCGACGTCAGCGGCTGGGAGTCGGGAAAGGACAGGAAGATCATCACCGCGTCGAGGGCGCGGGCGGGCCGCGGATAGGCGGCGTTCCAGGTGTCCAGGCCCTCGGAGTGGTGCACCTCGGTGCGCTTGAGGGCGCAGGGCTCCGGCGAGAACGGCTCGGCGACCGAGGGGGCGGTGATCAGGGAGGTCGCCGCGAGGGCCGACATGGTGGTGCACACCGCCGCCGTGGTGCGCAGGCGTGGCACATGAACCTCCGGGAGCGGTCGACGGGACACCGCACCCAGCTTGTGCATGATTGTCGTATTGCGCCCTGTTCGCCTGCACCGGATGGGTGAGCCGTGCGCGGCCTCACCGTCGGCCTCCTGGTCGACACCCCGGCAGCACTCACGGAACGTCACAACTGGTCGGAGGCGCGAAGAACCCGTCCAGGTGTGAGCAGAAACGATCTCTCAGAGTGGCCGCTCGGTCCGGAACGCGGAAAGGCGGCTGGAAGGGCCCGGTGTCAGCCTCTATGATCGGCACACTTTCCTGCGCGAACAGAGCACGAACAGAGATCGAGGCACTGCGGGAGCGAGCGGTGAACGGAACCTCCGAAGGGCCGGCGTCCGCGGCAGACCTCGACCGGTCGGCCGTCACAGAGAGTGACCAAGGTCTGGCTCCTCGTACGGCACGCGAGAGACCCGCGGCCTATCGCTCGGTGTTCACCGCCGCCCCCCTCGCCATGGCCGTCGTCGACATCGAGGGCCTGGTCGTCAGCGCCAACGACACCCTCGGAACCCTGCTCGGCAACGACCCCGACGCGCTGGTGGGCTGCGCGGCGGCCGACCTCGTCGACCTCGCCTCCGACGCCGGTGTCTGGCACGCGTACCGCGAGGTGCTGCGCGGCCGGCAGCCCCGGCTGCGCTGCACCCGGCGGCTGAAGCGGGCCGACGGGCACTCCCTGTGGGCGCAGGTGACGGTCGAGCCGCTGGCCGACGCCGGGGACACCCCGGGCCTCCTGCTGTCCGTCGCCGACGTCAGCGCGCGGCGCGAACTCCAGGCGCGGCTGCGCCACCTCCAGATGCACGACCCGGTGACCCGGCTGCCCAACCGCGCCCTGTTCTTCGAACGGCTGACCGCCGCCCTGGAGGCGGAGACGTACGAGCACGGCGGCACCGGCAGGATCGGTGTCTGCTACCTGGACCTGGACGGCTTCAAGGCCGTCAACGACACCCACGGCCACCGTGTCGGCGACCGCCTGCTGGCCGCCGTGGCCGAGCGGCTGACGCGTTGCGCGGAGGAGGCCGCCGACGCCCGTTCGGGCAGCGCCCCGCTGGTGGCCCGGCTCGGCGGCGACGAGTTCGCCCTGCTCGTGGAGGACTCCACCGGGACCGAACAGGTCGCCGACCTGGCCGAAGCCGTCCTGGCGGCCCTCCAGCCGCCGTTCGAGCTGTCCGAGCGCCGCCTCTCGGTCACCGCCTCGGTCGGCGTCGTCGAACGCCACACCGCCGGCACCACCCCCACCGCCCTGATGCAGGCGGCCGACACGACCCTGTACTGGGCCAAGGCGGACGGCCGGGCCCGCTGGACGCTCTTCGACCCGGAGCGCAACGCCAACCGCATGACCCGTCAGGCGCTCGCGGCCACGCTCCGTCCGGCCATCGAGCGTGGCGAGTTCGCGCTGGAGTACCAGCCGCTGGTCGGCATGGAGGACGGCCGGGTGCGGGGCGTCGAGGCGCTCATCCGCTGGAATCATCCTCAGTTCGGCGTACTGGCGCCGAATCGGTTCATCGCACTGGCGGAGGAGGATGGCTCGATCGTTCCGCTCGGCCGCTGGATCCTGCGCACGGCCTGCCACCAGGCGCGCCGCTGGCAGCTGGCCCACCCGGACGATCCGCCGATCTTCGTCAGCGTCAACGTGGCGGTCCGCCAGGTCTGGGACTCCGACCTGGTGGCGGACGTGGCCCGCACCCTGGAGGAGACCGGCCTCCCCCCGCACCTGCTCCAGCTGGAGCTGACCGAGTCGGCGGTCATGGGCTCGGCGGGCCGCCCGCTCCAGGTCCTCAAGGCGCTCAGCGACATGGGCGTCCACATCGCCATCGACGACTTCGGCACCGGTTACTCGAACCTGGCCTACCTCAGCCGGCTGCCGGTCTCCGTCCTGAAGCTGGACGGCGCCTTCGTGCGGGGCTTCCAGTACGACGCGGTACCGGACGGCGACGCGGACGGCGGCCCCCGCGCGGGCGCCGGCGCCGCCAACCCGGCCGACGAGGTCATCGTCGAGGCGATGGTCCAGCTCGCCCACCGGCTCGGCCTGACCGTCACCGCCGAGTGCGTGGAGACCTCCGACCAGGCGACCCGCCTGCGCCGCATCGGCTGCGACACCGGTCAGGGCTGGCTGTACTCCCGACCGGTGGCACCGGACCGCATCTCCGCGCTGCTGGGCTCCGCCGGGCCCGGCGCCGCCGGCGTTCAGGCGGCCGGCAAGCCGTAGGCGTCGGCGATCAGCTCATAGGAACGCAGACGCACGTCGCCGCCGTGGGCGTTGGCGGTGAGCATCAGCTCGTCGGCGCCGGTGCGCTTGCGCAGGTCGTCCAGGCCGGTCCGCACCTCGTCGGCGGTGCCGTGGATGACGTTGGCGTTCCAGGACCGCACGAACTCCTCCTCCATCGGGCTGAAGTCGTACGCCTCGGCCTCCTCGGGCGTCGGCACGAGCCCCGGCCGGCCCGTGCGCAGCCGCACCATGTTCAGCGCGGCCGCCTGCACCTGCCGGCGGGCCTCCTTCTCGTCGTCGGTGGCGAGCGCGGAGACGCCGATGAGGGCGTACGGGGCGTCCAGGACGGCGGACGGCCGGAAGGAGTCCCGGTACAGGTCGAGCGCCGGGACGGTGTTCTGCGCGGAGAAGTGGTGCGCGAAGGCGAACGGCAGCCCGAGGGTGCCGGCCAGCCGCGCGCTGAACCCGGAGGAGCCGAGGAGCCACACCGGCGGCCGGTGGGCCGACTGCACGCCCCCGGGCGAGGTCGCCTGCACGGGCCCCGGCACGGCGTGGATACGCCCGTACGGGTGCCCGTCGGGGAAGTCGTCGTCCAGGAACCGGATCAGCTCGGCGAGCTGCTGCGGGAAGTCGTCGGCGCCCTCGTTGAGCCGGTCCGTGCGGCGCAGGGCGGCGGCGGTGGCCCCGTCCGTGCCGGGCGCCCGGCCGAGGCCCAGATCCACCCGCCCCGGTGCCATGGCCTCCAGCGTGCCGAACTGCTCCGCGATCACCAGCGGCGCGTGGTTCGGCAGCATGACGCCGCCCGAACCGAGCCGGATGCGGTCCGTGTGGGCGGCGAGGTGAGCCAGGATCACCGCGGGGGAGGAGGAGGCGACGCCGGGCATGGAGTGGTGCTCGGCGACCCAGTACCGGTGGAAGCCGCGCCGCTCGGCCAGGCGCGCGATGTCCACGCTGGTCCGCAGGGCGTCGGTGGCGGTCCGGCCGGCGCCGACGGTCACCAGGTCCAGCACGGAGAGGGGGACGGGGGCGGTGCCCTGGGCGGTGCCCCGGATCTCCTCGGCGGCGTCTGCGGCGTCTGCGGACATGGCGGGGTGCCTCCTGTTGCGTGTGGCGTGGCGGGGTCGCTGCGCGACGTAACAGGAGGGGGTCTCCGGTTATTCCCGGGTGGGTTTCCGGAGGGTGTCGAGGAAGGCGGCGAAGGAGGCGGCCGGGAAGGTGAGCACGGCGCGGGTGGGGGCCTTGGAGTCGCGGACGGCCGTGTGGGGGTGGCGGTGGGCGACTTCCACGCAGGCGTTGCCGTCGCCGCTGCCGGAGTGGGAGGACTTCCGCCAGTTGTCGGGAGTGGTCACCAGGGCCTCACAGTTCCTTCGCCAGCCTGTGGATGAAGTCACGGGAACGCTCGGGGGTGAGCGATACCTCCTTCACTCTACGGAAGAGTGTTCGAAAGACGCCAAGCTGTGATTCCGAATCGATGAAGAGTGTGCCGTGGGGGCCGTCGCGTACCACGGTGTCCAGTCGCGGGACGGCGCCGCCGGCGTAGACCATCGCGGCTGTGACGTCGGCGAACTCCTCCAGTTCGAACGGGATGACGCGCACCGTCACATGCTCTGCCTCGGAAAGCTCCAGGATGTGGGTCAGCTGGGTGCGCGAGGTGGCGCGGCCTCCGACCCGGATGCGCAACGCCGCTTCGTGGATCAGTGCCTCGTAAGGGATCGGCCGCTCGCCTTCGATGACAACGCGCCGCTGCATCCGATGCCGCACGCGCAACCCAAGCTCTTCCTCGGGGAGTCCGGGTACGCGTCGGGAAAAGAGCGCTCGCGCGTAGCTGTCGACCTGGAGAAGCCCTGGGATGTGCAGGAAGTCCACGTCCCAGCGGAAGGTGGCATGGTGCTCCAGCTCGGAGAGGTCCAGGAAGGACGTGGGCAGGAGGGTCCGGTACTCCTCCCACCAGCCGCGGGTCCGATCGGTCGCCAGGACGACCAGGGCGTCGATCAACTCATCGTCCGTGCAGGCGTAATGGGCGGCGAGCCGACGTAGTCGTTGCTCGCTCACGCCGGTGATCCCGGACTCGATCTGGCTGATCTGCACAGAGTTCACGCCGAGCAGTGCCGCTGCCTCGCGGGCGCTGAGTGCGGACGCCTCGCGCAGCCTGCGGAGTTCGACCGCCAAGCGCAACTGCCGTGCCGTTGGTTCGCGCTTGGTCCCCATCACTGCCCTCTCGCTCAACGCACCTGCTGGCGCGACTCGTTCGGGTGTCAGATTACGTGACGGGCTTGCGGTACCTTAAATCTAATGTCTACCGTCGGTGATGTGAAGCGCACCCTGCGCGATAGTCGGGTGCTGGAAGCGCACCGCTTCGTCCTGCCGTGACGACGCGGCAATGACACCGGCCCCGCATCCCCTCCCCATCCCCGAAGGGAACCGACATGCCCGAAAACGATCCGTGGGAGTACTCCCTCTACATCCCGAACGACCCCCGCGCAGTCACCGTCTGCCGCCGTACCCTCCGGCTGATCCTGACGATGCACGGCCTGATCCGCCTGGTCGACCTCGCCGAACTGCTGGCGACGGAGCTGGTCTCCAACGCCGTACGGCACACCAAGGGGCCCGCCGCCCTCCGGGTGCGCTGGTCCGGGACCGGAGTCCTCCGCCTCGGCGCCTGGGACGCGGATCCCTCGCCGCCGGAGCCGCCGCAGCCCTTCGACCGGGCCCTGGACCGTGAGGACGGGCGGGGGCTGGCGATGGTGCGGGCCTGCGCGGACGTGTGGGGTTGGCAGCCGCTGGCCCGCGAGGGCAACCGGGGCAAGTACGTCTGGTGCGAGCTGGGTACGGCCACTGCTCGCGAGGCGCGGACGGCGTGAGGGGCACGGCGGCATCCCGGCGGAATCGCCCGGACACCGGGGCCGGGTGATCCGGTCCGCCGCCCCGAGGGTGGTAGGTGTCGGCCATGGACCGAGCAGGCACGGCAGTCGGCGATGGTGGGCGAGGGCGGCGGCGAGGTGCGACGGCCGTGCTGCTCGCCGCCACGTTCATGGGCATCCTCGACGTACTGATCGTCAACGTCGCCGCCCCCTCCATTCAGCGCGATCTGAACGCGGGGTTCGCCGATCTCCAGCTTGTCATCAGCGGGTATGTGCTGGCGTACGCCGTCGCCCTGACCACCGGAGGGCGGCTGGGCGGCACGTACGGGCACAAGCGGGTGTTCGTGACGGGCCTGGTGGCGTTCGTGGTGATGTCGACGGCGTGCGCGGCGGCGCCGACGGCCGGGGCGCTCATCGTGCTGCGCATCGGGCAGGGGCTGGCGGCGGCTCTGATGCTGCCTCAGGTCCTGGCGCTGATCCAGACCGTCTTCTCGCCGCAGGAACGGCCCCGCGCCCTGGCGCTGTACGGGGCGACGTTGGGGATGGGGGCGATCGCGGGGCAGATTCTCGGCGGGCTGCTGCTCGAACTCGACGTGTTCGGCCTGGGCCGGCGTTCCGTCTTCCTGGTCAACGTGCCGATCGGGCTGGTCGCGGCGGCGTGTGCTGCCGCCCTGCTCCCCGGGTCACGGCCCGGGGACCGGCACGAACTCGACATTCCCGGGCTGCTGTTGACCGCGATCGCCATGACCCTGCTCATCTATCCGCTCATCCGGGGCCAGGCGGGCGGGTGGCCGCCGTGGATCTGGGCGATGTTCGGCGGCTCGGCGCTGGCGCTGTCCGCGCTGTGGCGGGTGGAGCAGCGAAGTGCCCGTTCGGGAGGTACGCCGCTCGTGCGGCCCTCCCTCCTGCGCAAGCGCGGATTCAGTCTGGGACTGGCCGTCGTCGTCTTCTTCTACAGCGGCAACTACGGGCTGTTCCTGCTGCTCGCCTACGTCTTTCAGGACGGGCTGCACCTGTCGCCGCTCGGTTCGGGCATCGCGTTCCTGCCGCTCGGCGTCGGGTTCGCCGGTGCCTCGATGGTGGGCCGGAGACTGGCGGCGCGGTACGGGAAGGCCGTGCTCGTCGCCGGAGCCGGAGCCATGGCGGTCGGATACCTCGTCCTCATCGTCACTCTGCTGCCCGGCCCCGCACCGGACGCGCCTCTCGCCGCGCTCACCATGGCTCCGGCGCTGCTCGTCGCCGGTGCGGGCGGGGGACTGGTGGCGGCACCGCTGGTCGGCAGCATCCTGGCCACCGTCCCGGCGGAGGACGCCGGTGCGGGCTCCGCCATCCTGCTCACCGTCAACCAGGCCGCCATCTCGCTGGGGGTGGCCGTGTTCGGCACGCTCTTCGTCGCCCTGCTCGGCGCCGACCCGCAGGAGACGGCGGCTTCCCTGTCGGCCACCGACTTCACGCGGGCGCTGATCGACTGCTCGTGGCTGCTGGTGGCCCTGGCAGCGGTCACCGGCCTGCTGATCCGGCGGCTGCCGCGGCGGTAGGAGGAGACCCCCGAGTGCTGCCCGGCTCGCTGGTGCTGTGACGCGAACGTTCACCGGTTCGGGGCGATGTCCCTCGATCGCCGGGCGGTTGGATACCCCAGCGTGTCCAGCGATTGAGCCCTCCTCAGGTCCCTCCTCAGCGGGTGCGCCCTCATCCGCAGGGCGGAGGAGGTTCGCCGTAGCGGACGAAGCGCTGCTGACATGCCCAGGGCCAGCATGTACGTCATGACGACAGCGACCGTTCCTCTCCTCGGCTCCGCACCTGCGCCTGTCTGGGCTCGCCGCGCCGCCCACGCCATCGCTCTGTGTGCAGTCCCGTCCGGCCTGTGGCGCATCGCCATGGCATCCGGTGTCTATGTGGGCTACAGCGACCAGGTGCTGCGCGACGTCTTCGACATCCCAGGCTGGGGGATCGCCTACGTCGTCGGCCTCTCCGTCTTTGCCGAGCTGGCCGCTCTGTTACCGCTGCTGCTCGTCAGCAACCGGTGGCGGCCGCTGCGCCCCGCGGTCCTCGCCCCGCTGGCCTGGACCGCATCGGGTGTCCTGGTCCTGATGGCACTGTGGCAACTCGTGGTCGCTTTCACCGTTGAGAGTCAGACGTACATGTCGAGTGGTACAGCACAGACCGTCTGGGGCTTCGCTTTCGCCCCTCTGTTCGCCATCCCGGCCCTGATGACCGCGGTGACCTGGTCGTACGCAAAACGGCACCGGGCACGGGGACAGGCATAGCGACCACGGCCTTGACATCGGCTACCCCTGTCCCACCGCTTCCCGGCCCCACAAGCGTGGCCCGTACCAGCTGCGCGATCACCGGCACGCGGTTTCCGCCGGCTGAGGCCAGCAGCATCATCGCCCGCCCAACCGCTTCAACCCCCAATCCGGCGAACCTATGCGGTCACAGCACTGGGGCCTGTCTCCCCGATCACGGGTCCTGTGATGAATATCGGGAGGACGTCGGACGGGTTAGCCGGACACAATGCGGCCATGGTTGGTCACGTTCGAAGTGCTTCACGCCCGGACTTCCTCAGCAAGCCGTCGCTGAGCGGTGAACAGGTGCGGCTCCGGCCGGTCACACTGGATGACGTGTCTGCGCTGATGCCGATGTTCCTGGATGCAGAGGCATCACGGCTGACCGGCAGCCATGACGACGGGGCACTCGATGAGGGGCGCATACGTACCTGGTACGACAGCCGCTGGGAGCAAGACGACCGGCTGGACCTTGCCGTGGTCGAGCTGGCGACGGGGCACGTCGTCGGCGAGGCGGTCCTCAACGAGTGGGACCCGGGCAACGAAAGTTGCAGCTTCCGGATCTGCCTGGTGCCCGGCACTTATGGATCGGGGCTGGGGACGGAGGCGACCCGTTTGATCGTCGGGTATGGCTTCGAGGAGCTGGGTCTGCACCGCATCTCGCTGGAGGTCTACGCGTTCAATCCGCGAGCCCGCCGCGCTTACGAGAAGGTGGGGTTCGTCGCCGAGGGCGTGCTGCGTGACGCACTGCTCTGGGAGGGCGAGCGGGTGGACGCGACGGTGATGTCGATCCTGGCTCCGGAGTGGTTCCAGCACGGTGGACGTCCGGAAGGAGCTGGTCACGCATCAGCCTGACGGTGCCGCTGGAGTCAGTTCGCTCGTTCTCCAGGCCGTCGCCGTCGCCGTCGCCGTCGCCGTCGCCGTCGCGGTGAGCGACATCGACTGGGACATCAACGTCGACTCGACCTCGATGCGCGCACATCAGCACGCGGCCGGTGCACCGAGGAAGCCGCCACCGGCCCTGCCGGCTGGGGAATGGGGGCCGCGCGAAGATCAGTTCACGTGCGCGCGCACATGTGCCACAGCCGCCGGGAGGCGGTGGCGCGCCCGGTGAGGCCCTGGGCCGCCCACGTTGCGGGCTGACCACGAAGGTGCACTTGGCCTCGGACGGGCGGTGTCGTTGACATCCTCATCCGGCTCCGCTCGTGATCGGGGAGACAGGCCCTAGTCGACCGGCGACACCCGGATCAGGTTGCCGTCCGGGTCCGCGATCACGAAGGTGCGGCCGAAGACCTCGTCGTGGGGTTCCTCGACCACCGTGACGCCCTTGGCCACCCACGCGGCGTGGATCTCGTCGATGGCCGCCGAGGATCCCGGGACCATAAGGCCGACCTCCGAGGTGCGCGGCGTCCCCGGGGCGACCTGGTCCGCGCGGCCGCTCCAGAGCGCGAACAGCACGCCCGGGGCGACCTCGAACGGAACGTAGCGGGGTGTGGTCATCACCGGCTTGATGTCGAACAGGTCGGAGTAGAAGGCGGTCGCGCGCTCGACGTCGGTGACGTAGACGAGGAAGAGATTCGGTGCGGACATGGCTGGCGGGCTCCTTCCGGGCGGGCCGGTTCCGGCCCTCGCCGTACAGCCTCGCGTGAGAACATGACAGGGATTGTCGTGTTCCGACGAGGAGATCCGGCGGAGTGAGTCCTGCGAGGGAGCTGTCGCCATGAGCCGGCCCCAACGCCTGATCGAGCTGCTCGCCGCGTTGCAGGCACATCCGCGGACCACCGCCGAGGCGCTGGCCGAGGAGCTGGGAGTCTCGGCGAGGACGGTGCTGCGCGACGTGCGGGCGCTGGTCGACGCGGGCATCCCCGTCTTCACCGAGCGGGGCAAGTACGGCGGCATCAGCCTGCTGCCCGGCGACCAGGTGGACCTGGCGAAGCTGACGACCGGTGAGGCGGACTTGCTGCGGGCGGTCGGGCTCGATCTCGACCGGGCCCGCCAGCTCGGCGGCGAGGCGGCCGCCCGGTCGGCGCTGCGCAAGCTCACCTCGCGCCGGTCACCGCCGCCCGCCCGGGACGACCTGCCGCTGGCCCTCACCGACGTGATCGCGATCGACAACCGGCCCTGGTTCGAGGAAGCCGCGCCCCTGCCCGACGTGGCGGGCCTGGTCCGCGACGTGCGTACGGCAAGGCGGCTGCGGGTCCTGTACCGGCGCAGCGGCGCCACGGACGCGCGGGACCTCGTGGTCGACCCGTACGGGCTCGCGCAGCGCGGCGGGCGCTGGTACCTGGTCGCCGACCGCGACGGGCGGCCCCGCATGTTCGCGCTCTCCCGCCTCCAGCGCTGGACCGTACTGGACGACGCCCGCCGGCTGCGGCCCGGTGCCGACCTCGTGGGCACGGCGCGGGAGCTGGGCGAGGCGCTGGAGAGCGAGGGACGGGTCATGGTCACCGCCCGCGTCGACGCCGCCAGCCTCGACCTCGCCCGCCGGATCCTGGGCGCCAGGCTCAGGACGGCGGGCGAACCGGGGGCGGACGGGCGGGTCGAGGTCACCGTGGCGTACGACCGGATCGACGCGGTACGCCAGTTGTTGCAGTTCAGCGAGCACATCGAGGTCGTCGCCCCGCAGGAGGCCAGGGAGCTGGTGCGCCGCCTCGCGGCGGGCGTCGCGCGCACGCACGCGGGGTGAGCGCCGGTTACGACGCCATGTCCTCCAGCGTGCGGCCGCTGGTCTCCTCGGCCCAGGCCGCCGCGACGAGGGAGCCCGCGACGAGCCCACTCCGGAGAGCCGGTCAGGGGTGCCAGGCCACGCGGTGCTCCGCCAGGTGCGCCAGCACCGCGTGGTTCGCCTCCCACCCGTCCGGGAACTTCACCAGCGTGCCCAGTTGGACCGGCTCCGTGGACGGGTAGTCGTCCAGGAGCCCGTCGACTCCCTCGCGGCAGACCACGATGCAGGCGTGCCGGTGGCGAGAGGTCAGGACGCAGAGGCGGCCCGTCTCCAGGTGGAAGGCGGTGGCGTCGGGGCGGCCGGAGAGGGGGTGCAGGACGACCGTGACGTCGTACTCCCGGCCCTGGAGCCGGTTCGCCGTGTCCACGGTCACGTCGCTCACCCCGAGGTCGGCCAGCGCGGCCCGCACCGCGGCGGCCTGGTCCCGGTGCGCGGTGCCGACGGCGATGCGGGCGGCGGTCAACGGGACCGGATCGGGGGAGCGTTCCGACATCGCCGCGCCCTCCCGGTCCAGCAGCCGCCGGACCACCGACGCCACCGCACGCACCGCCTCCGGGTCGGTGCGCGGGGTGTGCCGGGCGGGCAGCTCCAGCAGGCCCCAGCCGGAGACCGCGGCCTCGTCGATCACCCGGTCGGGGCCCGAGCCGTCCGACGGCACCGCGAAGGCCAGGCTCCGGTCGCCGTGGCCGGTGCCGCTGCGGAACGGCGTGTACGGGTAGAACGCGTCCGAGACCAGGCGGGCCGCCGAGGCCGGGAGGCGCCAGGAGACCGGAAGACGGTGCTGGGGGAGGCCGGGGTTGTGGGCGAGGAGGGTCGTCACGGCGGAGGCCGACGGGTCGTACGCCAGGCCCGCCCACTGCTCGCTGCCCACCGTCGCGAACGGGTCCAGCTGGCCGGGGTCGCCCACGAACAGCGCCCGTTCGAAGAGCCCGGCGACCGCCAGCAGCGAGTCCGAGCGCATCTGGTACGCCTCGTCCACGATCGCGTGCCGCCACGGCTCGTCCACCTTGACGTGCGCCCACTTCGCGGCCGTGGACAGGACGACCGCAAGGCCCGCGAGGTCGGCGGCCTTCGCCGAGGTGCGTACGTTCGCCAGGTCGTCGAGCGCCTTGTCGTACGCGTCGGTGTCGCTGCTGTGCAGCCGGCCCACCGGCAGCTCGGGGTTCTTCTCGGCGAGGCGCAGGACCAGGTCGTCCACCTGGGCGTTGGTCTGCGCCACCACCATCAGGGCGCGGCCGGCCTCGGCCAGCTCCAGCGCCGCCCGGACGACCAGCGTGGACTTGCCGGCGCCCGGCGGGGAATCCACGACGACCCCGCGCTCCGTGCCGTGCAGCGTGTCGTGAAGGATCGCCGCGGTGGCGCGCGCGGCCTCGGCGCCCGGGTCGAAGGCCGGGGCGCCAGCGGCGGTGACGGGGGTGGTGACGGGGGTCGTGGTTGCCTCGGCGGTCACAGGACGTCCTCCTCCGTCTGGGCGTCGGCGGCCTCGGGCACGGCGGCCGCCTCACCGGGCGGGCCCCCGTGCGTCCACGGGGTCTCCTCCGGGTCGGGGAGCTTCGCGCCGCCCCGCTGCTCGTGCTCGAAGAGCGTGAAGCAGACCCGGTCGCCCTTCTCCGGCACCGACCCCGCCTCCGGCTCCTTGCCGCGGCCCATCTTGTCCATGATCCGCAGGACCAGCGTCCCGTCTCCGGGATCGCCCGCCGGACCGGCGTACTCCGCCGCCTGCGGCTTGCCGCCCAGCGACCGGTACACCCGCACCCGCTCGCCCAGGTGCGGCCGGTCGTCCGTGCGGACCGTGACCAGCGGGCGCGGACTGGGCCGCTTGCTCTCGCTGTACGCCATCACCACGTCGGTGACCTCGCCCGCGAACGCCTCCCCGGCCAGCCGCCGCCCGGCCATCACCAGTGGATCGTCCAGCGCCTCCTGGGCCTCCAGCCGGGCCTGTTCGCGCTCGCGCGTGGCCAGCTTGTTCGCCGCCGTCACCGCGTCGTCGCGGCGCGGCTGCGGGGGCTCCCCGGCCAGCACGCGGTCCCGGTGCGAGGTGAACGACCAGCGGTCGCGGGTCCAGCGGTCGTCGACGTGCGCGCCGGGCGGCAGCTCCCGCAGCAGGTCCAGGCCCCGCCACACCGACTCCCAGGTGGGCCGCGTACGGCTCTCGACCAGGGCGCGGATCTCCCGCTCCGCGGCGGTCAGCGCGCCGAGCCGGTCGTCGGCCTCCAGACCGTCCTCGGCGGCGGCGAACGCGGTGCGCGCGCGGTCGTAGCGCTCGATGGCGGGGGCGAGCAGCCGGTTGTCGAAGGCCGGGTCGGTCGCCGGTCCGGCGGGCGGGCACAGCAACTGGCCCTCCGCGTCGCGCGCCAGCTCGGCCCGGCGCGCGGCCTCCGCGCCGGTCAGGCCCTCGCCCCCGGGGGCGATCCACGCCAGCAGCGCGCCGAGATGCTGGTCCTCCAGCGTGGACTGGCCGGTCGCCCAGTGCCGGCCCAGCAGGTCGGTCATGGCCAGGAGCAGGGACGATCCCGGGACCCGGGCCCGCTCGCCGTAGTGGGTGAGCCACCGGCCGAGCAGCGGCACCCTCGGCGGCGCGGGGTGCGGGGTCTGCGGATCCTGCTCCGCCGTACGACGGAAGCGCATGGAGCGGCCCAGCAGCCGGACGAAGTCGATGCCCGCGCGGCTTGGCACGATCAGCTGCGCGGCGTCCGCGCACAGGTCCACCTCGACCTTGACACGCTTGCCCGTCTCCGGGTCGGTCTCGGTGCGCTCGGCGGCCTCCACGGCGTCGGCGCACGCCTCGATGTGCGGGAGCACGATGTCCGCCAGCTCGGCCAGGAACGCGAAGCGCAGGTCGCGGTCGCGGGGCTGTGGCACGACCAGCAGGCGCGGCGCGTCCCGGTCGGTGCCGACCAGCGCGCCGAGCGGGGCACCTGCCTCACCGGCGGTGATCAGCGGGACGAAGACCAGCGGACGGTCGGACAGGTGCCGGTGCCGGACGGTGGCGGCGGGCTGCGCGGCGCCGGAGCGCACGGCCTCCAGCCGGGCGAGCGTGGTGATCAGTGACACCCGGCCACCCCGCCGTCCCCGGCACCGGCCGCCACCAGTGCCTCCGCGCGCAGCCGGGCCGCCCGGCGCAGCGCGGCCACCGCCGGGTCGTCCGGGTCGCCGGCCTCCCCGTGGGCCGCGGCCAGCACGTCCTCGACCGTGGCCAGCCCGCCCAGTTCGGCCCGGACCGGGCGGCCCAGGCAGGTCACGGCGCCGGCCTCCCGGGACCGGGCGCGGCAGTGGAAGGCCAGCTCACAGGCGGACAGGCACTCGGGCGCGTAGGTCGCCGGGACCGCCTCGACCGCCGCCGTCAGCTCCTCCGTCGGCAGCTCGGGGGAGAAACAGACGCCCTCGGGGAGCTCGTCGGCGATCTCCTCGATCCGGGTCAGCCGGGCCAGCTGGCGGTCGGTGACCGCACGCTGCTTGCGCACGTCGACCGCGGACGCGGTGGGCAGGTTGGAGAAGTCCTTGGGGCAGACCAGCAGGACGCGGTGGCGCACGCGCGGGGCGGGGTCCAGGTGCGCGGCGACCCGCTCCAGGGCCAGGACGTACACGGCGGCCTGCCGCGCGGCGGCGCCGACCTTCGCCGGGTCGGCGGCGCCGTCCAGCATGGGGAAGGACTTGATCTCCACGACCGTCCAGCTGCCGTCCGGGTGCACCACCACGGCGTCCGGCTCCAGGAAGGCGGGGGAACCCGCGACCTCCAGGGCGAGCATCGGATGGTCGAGCAGCGTCCAGGCGCCCGGTGTGCCGGTGGCCTCGCGCAGGGCGAGCGACGTCCGGGCCGCGCGCCCCTCGGGGCCGTTCGCGGAGAGGTCGGGCACCCGCGCACCGGCGGGCGGTTCGGCGCCCCGGTCGAGCTTCTCGTGGACCAGACGCAGCAGTTCGGCGCCGCCGTCCGCCTTGACCCGGGCCTCGAAGGCGTTGCCCCGCATGAACGCGAACTGCGACTGCCCGAAGACCGACGGCGATCCCAGCGCGCTCGCGAGCGCGGCCTTGTCCACCCCGGCGCCGTCGAGGATCGCGCGCCTGCGGCACCCCGGGTTGGCGGCGAGGGCGGCCAGGGCGCGCGCGTCCAGCGCCTTGGCGGGTACGTCGGGCCCGCGCAGCTCAGCGAGCCGGTGCCGGAGTCTCGTCCCCCGCGTCCGAGGGGGCGGGGTCCGGCTCGGCTCCTGCTTCGAACCGCTGCTCGCGCTGCCGTGGGAATCGCTCACCCGCGGAAGTCTGGCATCCGGCACTGACAATCGGGGAACCCGCGCCGTCGGGGACCGGTGCGGCAGATGTGCCGCCGGAGGCGAAACGGGCCATGAGCCGGGTCCGCGCCCGGTGGGAGATCCGCAGCACGACGGGCGTCAGCAGCAGTCCCGCGCCCATCACGGCCGCGCCCGCGACCGCGTCGAGGAAGTAGTGGTTCGCGGTGCCCATCACCACGATGGTGGTCACCAACGGGTAGACGACGCCGAGCACCTTCGTCAGGCGGCTGCCGCCGTAACGCCAGAGGATCACGCCGCACCACAGGGCCCAGCCCACGTGCAGACTCGGCATGGCCGCGTACTGGTTGGTCATCCCGCCCAGTCCGCGCGGCGCGCTGGCCTCGCCGCCCCACCAGCCGTACGAGCTGTACTGGGCCATCGTGTCGACGAAGCCGTGGCTCTTGTCCAGCAGCCGGGGCGGGCAGGTCGGCAGCAGCGTGAAGCCTATGAGGCCGATGAACGTGGACGTCATCAGCCAGGTGCGCGCGGCCCGGTAGCGCACCGCGCGGGAGCGGAAGAGCCAGATCAGGATCGCCGGGGTGACCAGGTAGTGCAGTGACGCGTACCAGAAGTCGGCGGGTATGCCTATCCAGGGCTCGCTGGTGAAGAGCCGGTTGAGAGGGTGCTCCGCGTTGAGGAAGAGCGCCTTCTCCACGCGCAGGATCGCGAGGCCGTGGTCGACGGCGTCGGCGACGTCGCCCCGCACGAGCAGGCGGCCGGCGGAGTAGCAGGCGTACACGAGGACGATGAGCGGCAGCTCGGTCCACCAGCGCAGCCGAGTCGTGGGGGCCGCCTCGCTGCCCGGTATCTCGGTGTGCGGCAATCCGATCGCCCTCCCCCTTCTCTCGTTGCTCGCGCGCCTCGATTGACACGGACGTGCCACTCTACGGCCTCCCTGAGCCCGCCTCGCGGGGCGCCCTCGGACCGGATAGACGCCGGGATCGCCCCCCGGGTTGCCCGCGCCCGCCGTGCGGGATGATGGAGGGGCCCCCTCAGACATTTCTCCCGGAAAGGCCTCTTCATGGCACCGCGCATCCTGCTGGCCCGGCACGGACAGACGCAGTGGTCGCTGTCCGGCAGACACACCGGCAGGACCGACGTACCGCTCCTCGAGGAGGGCCGGCAGGGCGCCAAGCTGCTCGGCGAGCGGCTGCACCGGGCGCCCCTGGAGGGGCTGCCCGGCGTCGAGGTGCGGACCAGTCCGCTGGCCCGCGCGCGGGAGACCTGCGCCCTCGCGGGCTTCGGCGAGCGCGCCCGCGCGTGGGACACGCTGATGGAGTGGGACTACGGGGCGTACGAGGGCATGACCCCGGACGAGATCCAGGCCGTCCGGCCCGGTTGGCTGATCTGGCGGGACGGGGTGCCCGACGGGGAGGGCGTGGCGGACGTCACCGCGCGTGCGGACGAGGTCGTGGCGTGGGCGCGGGAGGCGGACCGGGATGTGCTGGTCTTCGCCCACGGGCACATTCTGCGGTCGATCGGGGCGCGGTGGCTGGGGCTGCCGCTGGACTTCGCGGCGCGGATACGGCTGAACCCGACGTCGCTGTCGGTCCTGGGATGGGCCTACGGGGAGCCGGCGCTGGAGAGCTGGAACGACCTGGGGCACCTGGTGGGCTGACGGGGCGGGTGTCACCCGCTGGGGTACCTCTCCGGCCGTTCAGGCACGGCGGAGGCACGACTGCCCGCGGCCGGGGCGAGGGAGCGGGTCTCAGGCCGGGCGTGGCAGCGTGGCGTGGCGGTCCAGGAACGTCGAGACTTCCCGGTTGCGGCGGTGGGGCAGCAGGACTCGGGCCGTCCCGGCCAGCATGGTGTGGACGCGGGAGGACTGGACCTCGCCCAGCAGCTCCAGGACCCGCAGGCCGGCGTCCGCCGCCTCGTCGGGGTGGCCGCCGCGTGCCAGGTCGTCCGCCAGCTCCGCCGAGTACAGCGCGAGGTTCCGCGTGAAGTGCGGGTCCTGCAACTCTGCGGCCCGTCGTGCGTGCCGGGCGGCCCGGTGCCAGTCGCCCAGCGCGGACCAGCACTGCGCCTCGAGACCTTCCAGCTCGGCGCGGCCGTAGAAGCTCATCCACTCGGGGTCGGCGTCCGAGGGGCCCCGCTCGTAGAAGGCCTGCGAGCGTGCCAGTGCCTGTTCGCAGCCGACCCGGTCGGCGAGCCCCGCCCAGCCGCCCGCCTCGCGCAGCGCCAGCAGCGACATCAGCCGGTCCGAGCCCAGCGGTCGGGCGGCGCGCTGCGCGGCCTGGGCCGCCCGCACCGCCTCGCGCGGCCGCCCGGCGTCGCGGGCGAGGAACGCCATGTTGCAGAAGGCGTGCGCCTCCAGACCCGCGTCGGCGGTCATCCGGGAGGTGGCCAGCGCCTCCGCGTAGTGGGAGCGCGCGTCGTCGAAGCGCCCGGAGTCGTGTGCCAGCCAGCCCACGGAGATCGCCAGTTCACCGGCGCCCGTGTAGAGCCGGTCCGCCGTCGCCCGGCCGGACGCCCCGGCGTCCAGCAGCGCGTACGCGGTGCGCAACGGGGCCGCCGCGCGCCGGTAGAGGCCGTCCGCACCGTGCCGGTCGTCCAGCAGCCGGATCCGGCGGACGGCTTCTTCGAGGGCGCAGGCCTCGCCGGACCCCGCGCGGCGCACGGGACGTCCGGCCGCCGCGGCGTCGAGGGCGAGCCCCAGGGGGCCCAGTGAGGCGGCGGCCACGGTGGCCCCGCTCGTCATGAATGCGCGACGCAGCACGTCGCTCTCCTCATTGTTGTCGTGCTTTTCGTACGGGCCCTGCGTGTCACGCGTCTCATACGGTTCACCCGCCCCCCGCGTCTCACCCGAGGCGCGTTCGGACGGGCGGGTGGGCGCCGGGAGCGCGTCCTCGTCGGTACGCACCCGGCGTCCGCGTACCGACGAGCGGGGCGCGAACCCCAGGTCGGTGAGCGTGTGACCGGGGAACATGTGCAGGAACACCCGCTCGTAGGCGTAGTTGGGACAGCGGATCTCGCCCGCCTCGACCCGGCCGACGTACCGCGCGTCACAGCTCACCCGCTCGCCGATCTCGCGCGCGGCCCGGCGGACCGCCGCCGCGAACTCGGCCGGCGAGCGCTTGCCGCGCAACCGCCGGAAGGCGAGGTTCGGCCGCGACGGCCGTTCAGGCTGGGCGGAGGTCACCATTGACGACGCCATGGCCGGGTCCTCTCGTGCGAACCGTCGAACCATGCCGGAAAAGAGATGAGTTGCGGAAATCATCCGCCTGCCATCACCTGGCATCCCTGTTTCCGGCGAGCAAGAACGTACCGGCTGTGACGGAGCCGCCACGCACTGTTTGCCTACAAACCGGATATCTCATCCACGATCTGCCATGAAGTGCCATCCTTTGCGGCGGACTTGTGCCGTAGCCGTTGACGGCCCGCCGCGTTGGACAGGGTGACCGGGAGGCCCTCGACTCCCGACCCGCTCGTCCGAGGAGGACTTCCGTGGTGAAGGCCGGGATGGATACCAGCCGGATCAGCGATCCGCCCTGCGAGGCCTGCGATGTCGTCACCGTGCCGACCCGGCAGGGTCTGGAGGCGGTCGACATCCTCAGGCGGGGGGCCGGCGAGGCGGTGGGTCCCGTGATCCACGACGACGGGTGCGACACCCTGGGGTTCCTGGTGCCGCCGGGCACCGCCGCCGCCTGGGACGTGCCGGGCAGCACCTGTACGGAGACGGACGGCCGCGGGCTGAGTCTCGACCTGCCGTCCGAGCCGCCCGTGGAGGGCTCCGACTGGCTGCTGCCGCCCGGTGAGGCGGACCCCGCGACCGACCCCGCGGTGCTGCGCGAGGCGCTGGGCGAGGCGGCCCGGCTGATCAGAGCGGCCGACAGCTGCCGCTGAGCCCTCCCGGCCACGCGCGGCGCCATCGCGCGGTGCGCCGATAATGGCCCGATGGGAAAGTCCAGGAACGCCCGCCGCGGGCGCGCTGCCGCCGAGAGGGTCGTCGAGGACGTCGACGGCGGACGCGCCGAGCTGATCCCCGACCGGGACCGGACCCGGGCCTGGACCCTGCTGATCGACGGGGCCCCGCAGTCGCACGTCGACCTCGACGACCCGACCCACCTGTCCTTCGAGTACCAGCGCCGTCTCGGGCACGTCATCGACCTCGCCGCCCCGCCGGGCAGGCCCGTCCAGGCCGTGCACCTCGGCGGCGGCGCCTTCACCCTCGCCCGCTATCTCGCCGCCACCCGCCCCCGCTCCACCCAGCAGGTCGTCGAGCGGGACGCCGCCCTCGTCCAACTGGTCCGCCGGGAGCTGCCCCTGGACCCCGGCGCGCGGATCCGGGTGCGCTCCACCGACGCCCGCGCCGGACTGGCCAAGGTGCCCGACGGCTGGGCGGACCTGATCGTCGCGGACGTCTTCAGCGGCGCCCGCACCCCGGCCCACCTGACGTCCGCCGAGTTCCTGGACGAGGTCCGGCGCGCGCTCGCGCCCGGCGGGGTCTACGCCGCCAACCTCGCCGACGGCCCGCCCCTCGCCCACCTGCGCGGCCAGATCGCCACCGCCGCGGCCCGGTTCGCGGAACTCGCCCTCGTCGCCGACCCCGCGGTGCTGCGCGGCAAGCGCTTCGGCAACGCCGTCCTCGCCGCCTCCGACCGCCCGTTGCCGGTCGCCGAACTCACCCGCCGCGCCGCCTCCGACCCGCAGCCCGCCCGGGTGGAACACGGCCGCGCGCTGGCCGACTTCACGGGCGGCGCGACACCGGTGACGGACGCGGCGGCGGTGGACTCGCCCGCGCCACCGCCCTCCGTCTTCCGCTGACGCAGACGCAGAGGCAGACGCAGAGGCAGGGGTCCGGCGAGGCGCGTCGGCTCAGTAGCTGCCGATCTCCACGCGCGGCGGCCCGTCGTGCCAGGTGCAGAACACCGACACCCGGTCCGCCCCCGAGCTGAACTCCACCCGGATCCACGACTCCGTCTTCCACACCTGCATCGACCAGCCCGCACCCGGCGTCGCCGACACCAGGGAGGCGGACGACGTGTCGAGGTCGAAGACCGCGCGGCCGCCGTCGGTGTCGTAGCTCCTGACCTCGCCGGAGGTGGCGGGGGAGGGGCTCGCCGGGCGCTCGGGCGGGCTGGAAGGGGCGGTCCGCGACGGGGTGGGGTCGGGCGCGGGGCGGGTCTCGCTCGGCGACGGCGAAGGACTGCCCGACGGCGACGGACGGCTGGTGGACGACGCCCGCGAACCCTCTCCGCCGGAGGCGTCCTGCGCGTCCCGTACCGACGTGTCGGCTGCGGTGATGGGCAGCGCGCGGGGCGCGTCGTAGGCCGTGCCCGTCATCACCGTGTGGACGCCCCACCACGACAGCGTGACCGCCGCGCCGGTGGCGAGCAGCCAGGCAAGTACGTGGACGAGTCCTCTGCGCATCGCGGCCATACTGCCTCACCCGCCCCACCCGTGTCGCCCGAACGGAGTGTGACGGTGGCCCCCGGCAGAGTTGTGCACAGGGCCGCACCGGAGTTGTCCACAGGCCCGCACCGGGTTGGTCCGCATGGCGTACGGTGCCGCCCATGGCAAGTGTGCTCGTGGTCGAGGACGACCAGTTCGTACGCTCGGCGCTCATCCGGCACCTGACCGACGCCTCGCACACCGTGCGCAGTGTCGGTACGGCGCTGGAGGCGCTGCGCGAGGTCGCCCATCTCCGTTTCGACGTGGTGATCCTCGACCTCGGACTGCCCGACCTGGACGGCTCCGAGGCACTGAAGATGCTGCGCGGCATCACCGACGTACCCGTGATCGTCGCCACCGCCCGGGACGACGAGGCGGAGGTCGTACGGCTGTTGAACGCGGGCGCGGACGACTACCTCACCAAGCCGTTCTCCGTGGAGCACCTGTCGGCCCGCATGGCCGCCGTCCTGCGCCGGGTCCGGACCGGACCGGCGGAGGCGGCGCCCTCGCCCGTCATCCGGGTCGGCGGCCTCACCGTCGACCCCCTGCGCCGCCAGGCCGACCTGGACGGCGTGCGCCTCGACCTCACCCGCCGCGAGTTCGACCTGCTCGCCTTCCTGGCCGGCCGGCCAGGGGTCGTCGTCCCCCGCAAGGAACTGCTCGCCGAGGTCTGGCAGCAGTCCTACGGCGACGACCAGACCATCGACGTCCATCTGTCCTGGCTGCGGCGCAAGCTGGGCGAGACCGCGGCGCGGCCGCGCTACCTGCACACCCTGCGCGGTGTCGGCGTGAAGCTGGAGCCTCCCCTGCAGGACCCGGCGCAGGGCCCGGGGCTGCCCGGAGCGGAGCCGCCGCGATGAGGTGGGCCCTGGTCAAGGTGTCGCTGGCGGTCACCGCGATGGTCGTGGTCGCCTTCGCCGTCCCCCTGGGACTCGTCATCCGGGAGATGGCCCGGGACCGCGCCTTCTCCAACGCCGAACGGGAGGCGGCCGCGGTCGCCCCCGCGCTGTCCATCACCACCGACCGCGACCAGTTGGAGCGCGTCGTCGCCTCCGCCGGCTCGGACGCCGGAATGGCCGTGCACATACCGGCGTCCGGCGAGCCCACCGACGGCGCGGGGCAGCGGGCCGCCGACATCGGCCGGCAGCGCGCCACCGACGAGGACATCGCCGCCGTGCGCGAGATGGGCCGTGCCTCCACCACCGAGGTGGACGGCGGTTCCACGCTGCTCCAGCCGGTCGCGCTCAGCTCCGGCGAGATCGCCGTGGTCGAGGTGTACGTCCCCGAGTCCGAGGTCACCAACGGGGTCGCGACGGCCTGGGCGGTGCTCGCCGCGGTCGGCGCCGCCCTGATCGTCGGCTCCGTCGCGGTCGCCGACCGGCTGGGCGTGCGGATGGTGCGGCCCGCGCAGCGCCTGGTCGAGGGCGCGCACCAGTTGGGGGAGGGACGGCTGGGCTCGCGGGTGCCCGTGGAGGGGCCGACCGAACTGCGGCTCGCGGCCGTCGCGTTCAACTCCATGGCCGACCAGGTGGTCCAGCTCCTCGCCAACGAACGCGAGCTGGCCGCCGACCTGTCCCACCGCCTCCGTACGCCGCTGACCGTGCTGCGGCTCAACGCGGCCTCGCTCGGCGACGGGCCGGCCGCCGAGCAGACCCGGTCCGCCGTCGAGCAGTTGGAGCGCGAGGTCGACACCATCATCCGCACCGCCCGGGACGCCAAGCCGCAGACGGCCGCCGCCGGTCCGGGCGCCGGGTGCGACGCGGCCGAGGTGGTGCGCGAGCGGATGGGGTTCTGGTCCGCGCTCGCCGAGGACGAGGGCCGCAAGTGGCGGGTGGCCGGCGCCGACCGGCCGGTGCGCATCCCCGTGGCCCGCGCCGACCTGGCCGCCTCCCTCGACGCCCTGCTCGGCAACGTCTTCCGGCACACCGCCGAGGGCACCGCCTTCGCGGTCGACCTGCACAACGGCGAGGACGCGGTGATCGTGCTCGTGTCGGACGCGGGCGCCGGCATACCCGACCCGGAGGCGGCGATGGCCCGCGGCCGGGGTTCGGGCAGCGACGGCTCGACCGGGCTCGGCCTGGACATCGTGCGCCGCATGGCCGAGTCGACCGGCGGCGACGTCCGCATCGGCTCCTCCGTGCTGGGCGGCACCGAGGTGCGCATCTGGGTGCAGCTCGACGGGCGGACGGCGCCCGAGCGGCGCGGCCACCGGGGAGCGGTGCGGCGCCGCCGGCAGCCCCGGCGGACGGCCGGCATTAATCGGCCCCGATCTCTTCCTTAAGCGCACCCTAAGATCGCCGAACCCCGCCCGGATCAGGCTCTTTGCCCGTTTCCGGCTCGCTAGCGTGCTGCCGCACCCCCATCCCCGGACGTTCCCCGCCGGGGGCACCGTGAACAGCGAAGGCAGGCACATGACGCGCACGCACCGACGCAGGGTCAGTGGCAGGAACAAGGCGATCGGCACCGTCGTCGCGGCGGCCGTGGCCGGCGGCGGCGCGCTGCTGTTCACCAGTACCGCCCAGGCGGCCCCGGTGGGCGCCGTCTACACGAAGACCAGTGCGTGGTCGAACGGCTACACCGCCCAGTACGTCGTCACCAACGGCAGCGGCGAGGCGAAGCCGGACTGGACACTGGAGTTCGACCTGCCCGGCGGGACGAAGCTGGGCTCGCTGTGGAACGCCGAGTCGAAGGTGAGCGGGCAGCACGTCACCGTGACCCCGCCGAAGTGGGACACGGACGGCCTGAAGGCCGGCGAGTCCGTCACCGTCGGCTTCGTCGTCAACGGCACGGACGAGCCGACCGGTTGCCTCGTCGACGACGCCGAGTGCGCGGCGGACGACGGCGCCACCCCCGAGCCCAGCGGTCGCCCCACCGAGCCCCCGGCCCCGACCTCCACCCCGGCCCCCACGGCCACCGACTCCGCCGAGCCCGACCCCACCGGCACCGCCACCACCCCGGCGCCCACCTCGACACCGGGCAACGGCACCGCGGCCGGCGCCGGCTTCGCGCCGTACGTCGACACCTCCCTCTACCCGTCCTACGACCTCCTCGCCAACGCCGAGGCCACCGGGGTGAAGGACTACACCCTCGCCTTCGTCACCGACGGCGGCGGCTGCACCCCCAAGTGGGGCGGCGTCACCGACCTCGCGAGCGACGCGGTGGCCAAGCAGATAGGTGCCCTGCGCGCCGAGGGCGGCGACGTCCGTGTCTCCTTCGGCGGCGCCTCCGGCTCCGAACTGGGCACCACCTGTACGTCCGTGGACGCGCTGGCGGCGGCGTACGGCAAGGTCGTCGACGCCTACGACCTCACCAAGGTCGACTTCGACGTCGAGGGCGGCGCGCTGCCCGACACCGCCGCCAACACCCGCCGCGCCCAGGCCATCGCCGCCCTCCAGAAGGAACACCCCGGCCTGGACGTCTCCTTCACCCTCCCCGTCATGCCCGAGGGCCTGACCCAGGCGGGCGTCGACCTCCTCGCCGACGCGAAGGAGAACGGCGTGGACATCGGCACCGTCAACATCATGGCGATGGACTACGGGCCCGCGTACAGCGACGACATGGGCACCTACGCCGAGCAGGCCGCCACCGCCACCCAGGCGCAGGTCAAGGGCGTCCTCGGCCGCTCCGACGACGAAGCCTGGAAGACGGTCGCCGTCACCCCGATGATCGGCGTCAACGACGTCGTCTCCGAGGTCTTCACCGTCGAGGACGCCGGCCAGCTCGTGAAGTTCGCCGAGTCCAAGGGCCTGGGCGGACTGTCCATGTGGTCCGCGACCCGCGACAAGGCGTGCCCCGGCGGCCCCAAGCCCGCGGCCGACGCGACGTGCAGCTCGATCGACCAGGAGGCGAACGCCTTCGCGAAGGCCTTCGCCGCCTTCAAGTAGGGCCGGGCTTCCCCCCACACCGGCCCCACGAGCGGGGCGCGGCACCCACGTGGGGTGCCGCGCCCCGCATCGGCCGTGCCGTCCCCGGGCGGGCGCCTACTCGGCGGAGTCCACCGGCGGGAGCGAGCCCGAGCGGGCCGCCCGGCCGTACCACAGGGCGCTCGACTTGGGGGTGCGCTGCTGGGAGACGTAGTCGACGTAGACCGCGCCGAACCGCTTCTCGTAGCCGTAGGCCCACTCGAAGTTGTCCATCAGGGACCACAGGTAGTAGCCGCGGACGTCGGCGCCGTCGGTGATGGCCCGGCGCACCGCCGTGAGGTGGCCGTGCAGGTAGGCGACGCGCTCCGGGTCGTGCACCGTGCCGTCGGCACCCGGCTTGTCGTCGTAGGCGGCACCGTTCTCGCTGATGTACAGCGGCAGGCCGGGCGCCTCGCGGTGGTAGCGCATGATCAGCTCGTGCAGGCCGGTCGGGTCGACGCTCCAGCCCATCTCCGTGCGCTCGCCCGGCGGCTGGTGGAAGGCCACGTCGTCGGCGGCCGGCCACGGCGAGTGGTCGCTCGCGCCGTGACCGTCGGCGCGCGGCGCCCGGGAGTCGGCGTCCGCCGCCGAGACCACGGTCGGCGTGTAGTAGTTGAGGCAGATCGCGTCGATCGGCTGGCGGATCTGCCCCAGGTCGCCGTCCTGGACGAACGACCAGTCCGTCACCGGCGCCGTCGCCTCCAGCAGGGACTGCGGGTAGGCGCCGTGCAGGATCGGGCCGTGGAAGATCCCGCCGGACAGGTCGTCGATCCTGCGGGCCGCCGCCAGGTCCTCCGGCTTCTGCGACAGCGGGCGGACGACCGAGGTGTTGAGGCTGATCGCCACCGAGTTGCGGGCCGGCATCACCGACCGCAGGGCCACCGTGCTCAGACCGTGCGCCAGGTTCAGGTGGTGCGCGGCGCGCAGTGAGGCCGCGGGGTCGGTGCGGCCGGGCGCGTGCACCCCGGAGGCGTAGCCCAGGAAGGCCGCGCACCAGGGCTCGTTGAGCGTGATCCACTGCTCCACGCGGTCGCCAAGCGCCTCGCCCACGATCTGCGCGTACTCCGCGAACCGGTACGCGGTGTCCCGCTCCGGCCAGCCGCCCGCGTCCTCCAGCTCCTGCGGCAGGTCCCAGTGGTAGAGGGTGACGGCCGGTTTGATCCCGGCGGCCAGCAGCTCGTCCACCAGGCGGCGGTAGAAGTCCAGGCCGCGCTGGACGGCAGGGCCGCGGCCGGTCGGCTGCACCCGGGGCCAGGAGATGGAGAAGCGGTACGCGCCGAGCCCCAGGTCCTTCATCAGCGCCACGTCGTCGCGGTAGCGGTGGTAGTGGTCGACAGCGATGTCACCGGTGTCCCCGCCGGCCGTCTTTCCGGGGGTGTGGCTGAAGGTGTCCCAGATCGAGGGCGTACGGCCGTCCTCGCGCACCGCGCCCTCGATCTGGTACGCCGAGGTCGCGGCGCCCCAGAGGAAGGCAGGGGGGAAGGTCACCGGGGTCACCGGCGTTGCGGACTCAAGCATGGAAGCGCTCCCAAGCGGGTCGTGTGACGACCGGCGCGTAGTAAGGACGAGGGGGGAATGCGGGCCGGGGCGGCGGCGACCCGGCCCACCGGGTGAGGTGTCGGCCCTTGGTGTCTGCCCTTCTCGGCAGCCTGTCAGCCCTTGACGGCTCCCTGCATGATGCCGCCCACGATCTGCTTGCCGAAGATCGCGAAGACCAGCAGCAGCGGCAGCGTGCCGAGCAGCGCGCCACCCATGATCAGGGCCTGGTCCGGGGTGAAGCCGCGGCCGAGGCCGGCCACGGCGACCTGCACGGTCGGGTTGCCGTTCTGCGTCAGCACCAGGAACGGCCACAGGAAGTCGTTCCACACCTGGACGAACATCAGCATGCCGAGGACGGCCATCGCGGGCCGGGCCGTCGGGAACACCACGTGCCAGATGACGCGCCAGCTGCTCGCGCCGTCCACCCGGGCGGCCTCGATGATCTCGTCCGGCAGCGCCTGCAGCAGGTACTGCCGCATGAAGAACACGCCGAACGCGCTGACGAGCGACGGGAAGATCACCGCCTGGAGCTGGTCGGTCCAGTCCAGCTTGGCCACCATCATGTACAGCGGGATGATGCTCAGCTGCGGCGGGATCATCATGGTGCCGACCACGATCAGCATCAGCGCGTTGCGGCCCCGGAACTTCAGCTTGGCGAAGGCGAAGCCGGCGATCGTCGACAGGAACACGACGGTGACCGCCGAGATCCCCGCCACGATCGTGGTGTTGAGGATCGCCTCGCCCATGTTGGCGTCGGTCCAGGCGATCTCGATCTTGTCGAAGAGGTTGCCGCCGAACCAGAACGGCGGCGGCGTCTGGGCCAGGCGCTGGTTGTCGCGTGAGGCGGCGATCGCCGTCCACACCAGCGGGAACAGCGAACCGAGGGTGAACAGGGCGAGGATGATGTACGCGACGGGTCCTGCGTGCATCTGTCCGCCGGCCCGGGCCGACTTGGACCGGAGCCGGCCCCGCCGGGGCGGTTGGGGCACCGGATCGGCCGGGGGTTTGGTCAGGGTCGTCGTCACGGCCGGTTCTCCTTAACTACTGGCGCGCAGCCGGCGCGAGATGACGTAGTTGACGATCCCGATCACGATGAGGATCAGGAACATCGTCCAGGCGATCGCCGAGGCGCGGCCCAGGTGCTGGTTGATCCAGCCCTGCTCGTACAGGTACAGGCCGAGTGTCTGGAACTGGTGCTGGGAGCCGCCCGACGCGCCCTTGTTGGCGTCGAACAGCAACGGCTCGCCGAACAGCTGGGAGGCGCCGATGGTCGACACGACGACGGTGAAGAGGATCGTCGGACGCAGCTGGGGCAGCGTGACGTGGATGAACTGCCGCCACCGGCTGGCACCGTCCAGCGCCGCCGACTCGTACAGGTCCTGGGGGATCGCCTGCATCGCCGCCAGGTAGATCAGCGCGTTGTAGCCGGTCCAGCGCCAGATGACGATCGACGAGACGGCGATCTGGGACGGCCACTTGTCGCTCTGCCAGTCGACCTTGTCGAAGCCGACCAGGTCGAGCGCCCAGTTGATCATGCCGTAGTCGCGGCCGAAGAGGAGCACGAAGACCAGCGAGGCGGCGGCGATCGACGTCGCGTACGGCGCGAGCATCACCACGCGGTAGAAGGTGGAGCCGCGGAGCTTGTAGTTGAGGATGTGCGCGAGGCCCATCGCCATGAGCAGTTGCGGCACCGTGGAGATGATGCCGATGGTCAGCGTGTTCTGCGCCGCGTTCCAGAAGAACTCGTCGTCGAAGATCCTGGTGAAGTTGTCCAGGCCGACCCACGTCATGTCGGTGGGCGCCGTCAGCTCCACCGTGTGCAGCGAGGCCCAGCCGGTGTAGAGCAGCGGGAACAGGCCGAAGGCGGCGAACAGCAGAAAGAACGGGGAGACGAAGGCGTACGGGCTCCAGCGCAGGTCCCGCTGCCAGCGGCGGGAGAGCCGGGCCCGCTTCCTCGCCTCCTCGGGGGAGACCGCGTCACCGGGCGGTCGGCCCGGGGCCGCGCCCCCCTTGGAGGGGGGCGCGGCGGTGTCGTGCCGGGTGGTCATTCCGGTCACTTCTCCAGGTTGTTGTCGATGGTCTTGGTGGCGTTCTCCCAGGCCTCCTTGGGCGACTTGCCCTGGGTGACGAGGATGACGCCGTTGTCGGTCAGGCCCTGCTGGATGATCTGGTCCTTCGGGCCGATCACCTGCGCCGGGATGGACTCGGCGGCCTTGGCGAACAGCTCACCGATCGGCGCTTCGCCCGTCATCTCGTTCTTCGCGTCCTTCACCTCCGGCAGCTCGTAGGCGGCCGTGGCGCTCGGGAAGCTGCCCTGCACGGCGAACAGCTTGGCCTGCTGCTTCGGCGCGGTCAGCCAGGCGACGAGCTTCTGCGCCTCCTCGACGTTCTTGCCGCTCTTGGGCACACCCAGGAAGGAACCGCCCCAGTTGCCGGACGTCGGCGCCGCGGCCACGTCCCACTGGCCGGCCGCCTCGGGCTGCGACTTGCCCTTGATGGTGCCGAGCATCCAGGGCGGGCAGGCCACGGTGGCGAACAGGTTGTTGGCGATGGTCTGCTCCCAGGCCGGCTGGAACTGGGTCTGCGCCTGGACCAGGTCCTTCTCGGCGGCCTCCGCGGTCAGGTCGAAGGCCTCCTTGACGGCGGGGTTGGTCTTGTAGACGACCTCGCCGGCGGCGTTGTAGAACTTCTCCTCCTCGCCGCCGAGGATGGCGTTGATCAGACCGCCGGGCGAGTCCATGAAGTACGTGTCCTTGCCGGCACCCTTCTTGTACTTCTCGCCGGCCTCGATGAACTTCTTCCAGTCACCCGCCCACAGCGCGCCGACCTCGTCGCGGTCGGTCGGCAGGCCCGCCTTCTCGAAGAGGTCCTTGCGGTAGCAGATGGCCATCGGGCCGATGTCGGTGCCGAGCCCGACCGCCTGGCCGTCCTTGGTGACTCCCTGCTTCCACTTCCAGTCCACCCAGCTGTCGGCCTTCACGCCCTCGACCTTGGACATGTCGACGAACTTGTCCGCCTGGGTCTCGACGACCTCGGCGATGTTGCCGACCTCGATGGCCTGGACGTCCTGCAGGCCGCTCCCGGTGGTGAGGTGGTTGACCAGAGCGGGGTAGTAGTTCTCGTTCCGCTCGGTGACCGTCTCCTCGATGTTGATGTCCGGGTTGAGCTTCTCGTACTCCTCGTAGAGGCCGGCCTCCTTGAAGCCCATCGTGCCGAACAGACCGAGGGTGATCGTGGTCTTGCCGCCGCCGTCGCCCGACGACGAACTGTCCTCGTCCTTCCCGTCATCGGCACAGCCGGCCAGCAGCCCGGCCCCCAGCGACGCGATGGCCGCCATGACCACCACCTTGCGGGCGGGTCGTATACGTGCTGCTCGCATTGCGTCCTCCTGTTGCCCTGACGTGCCGACCCCCCGGCCAACTACATGGTTGGACCCGCTGCTTCATGTCGTTCGTTCGTTGCTGCGGCTCGGGCGGGGAACGTGCGGGATGTGTATGTGCCAGGTAGTGTGGGAGCGCTCCCACAAGTGATGTGTTGAAGAGTCGTCGGTCCGGGCGGGGGTGTCAAGGGAGCGGACGCGACGAAACGCGTTCAGTTATCGGCCTGTTAACTGGAGGTGACGAGCGCTACGGAGGCACCTCCGCCACGGCGGGAGCGGACCCGGAGCCGGTCATTACACCCGACCGGCCTGTTAAATTCCAGGCCAGCCGCAGAGTGCGGGGGTGTCGACGGGAGGCGGAGCCGATGGCAAGCCACGGAGTACGTGGTCGGAGCGGTGGCCGGCCCACCCTCGAAGAGGTGGCGGCGCGGGCGGGCGTCGGCCGCGGCACGGTGTCCCGGGTGATCAACGGTTCGCCCCGGGTCAGTGACGCCACCCGGGCGGTCGTCGAGGCGGCGGTCGCGGAACTCGGCTACGTCCCGAACACGGCGGCCCGGGCGCTGGCGGCCAACCGCACCGACGCGATCGCGCTGGTCGTGCCCGAACCGGAGACCCGGTTCTTCGCGGAACCGTACTTCTCGGACATGCTGAAGGGCGTCGGCTCCGAACTCTCCGACACCGAGATGCAACTGCTCCTGATCTTCGCGGGCAGTGACCGGGAGCGCGAGCGGCTCGCCCAGTACCTGGCCGCGCACCGTGTGGACGGCGTCCTGCTGGTCTCGGTGCACGCCGACGACCCGCTGCCCGACCTGCTGACCCAGCTGGAGATCCCCGCCGTGATCAGCGGCCCGCGCTCGGCCACGGAGTCGCTGGCCTCGGTGGACTCGGACAACTACGGCGGCGCCCGCTCCGCCGTCGAGCACCTGCTGACCCGGGGCTGCCGCCGCATCGCCCACATCACCGGCCGCCTCGACGTCTACGGCGCCCAGCGCCGCGTCGACGGCTACCGCGAGGCCCTGCGCGACGCGGGCCACGCGGTGGACGAGGGGCTGATCGAGGCCGGTGACTTCACCGAGGAAGGCGGGCGCCGCGCGATGGAGGAGCTGCTGCGCCGCAGTCCCGACGTGGACGCGGTCTTCGCCGCCTCGGACGTCACCGCGGCGGGTGCCCGCCAGGCGCTGCGCGAGGCGGGGCGGCGCATCCCGGACGACGTGGCGCTGGTCGGTTACGACGACTCGGCGATAGCCCGCCACATGGAGCCGCCCCTGACCAGCGTCCGCCAGCCCATCGAGGAGATGGGCCGCGCCATGATCGACCTGCTGCTGGCCGAGATCGCGGACCGCCGTCCGGCGGCATCGCGGGGGCTGGAGCGGCACCAGGTGGTGCTGGCGACGGAGTTGGTGGAGCGTACGTCGTCCTGAGGGGGTGCCGCGGTGACGCCGACGGGCGTCGGGGCCCCGGCCCCGGGGTGGACGTCGGCGCCCGCCCGGCGGGGCGGGGCCGGCTCCGGTCCGTGATCCACCGCCCGCCGCGGCCCGGTGGGCGGCGGACCGCCCGGAACGCCGTCGGCCGGTGACCTTCGTGAAGGTCACCGGCCGACGGATCAGGGTGAGTGACGGGACTTGAACCCGCGGCCACCTGGACCACAACCAGGTGCTCTACCAACTGAGCTACACCCACCAAGGCCGGTGCTCGAATCCCGCGTGGGCGGGGTTTCCCGACCGGCTGAGAAAAAGTGTACAGGGTCCGAAGGGGTGCTCGCGCCCGGCTTTCCGGGCGCCGCTCCCCGGCGTGCCGGGGCCCCTACCTGGCCGCTACGACGTGCTTCGCGGCGATCGCCTTGGCGGTGTCGGAGTCCGGTCCGGGCTGCGGGACGAAGACCGCCTCCCGGTAGTAGCGCAGTTCGGCGATGGACTCGCGGATGTCGGCGAGCGCGCGGTGGTTGCCGTTCTTCTCGGGGCTGTTGAAGTACGCCCGCGGGTACCAGCGGCGGGCCAGCTCCTTGATCGAGGAGACGTCGACGATCCGGTAGTGGAGGTAGTCCTCGAGCGTGGGCATGTCCCGCAGCAGGAAGCCGCGGTCGGTGCCGACCGAGTTCCCGCACAGGGGGGCCTTGCCGGGCTCCTTCACGTGCTCGCGTACGTACGCGAGGACCTGCGCCTCGGCGTCCGCGAGCGTCGTGCCGCCGTCCAGCTCCGCGAGCAGGCCGGACGAGGTGTGCATCTCACGCACCACGTCGGGCATCGTCTCCAGGGCCCGCTCCGGCGGGCGGACGACGATGTCGACGCCCTCGCCGAGGATGTTCAGCTCGGAGTCGGTGACGAGGGCGGCAACCTCGATGAGCGCGTCGTCGGACAGCGAGAGGCCGGTCATCTCGCAGTCGATCCACACCATGCGATCGTTCATGCGGCCACTGTACGGTGGGCGCCTGTTTCCCGGGCCCCCGGCGTCGGTGTGGACGTCACGGGGGCTGCCGCCCCTGAACCCCCCGCTTCGGCCCGACGGCCTCGTCCTCAAACGCCGGACGGGCTGAATCGGTCCGCCCGGCGTAGAAGGTGAACGCCGGACGGTTGAAAAGCCCGTCCGGCGTTCCGCGCGCTACGTCACGACGCGCCCCGCTGCCCGGGGACGCCGGCCGTCGCCGGGACCGGGGCCGGGGTGCGGCGGGACTGGAACGGGACCGAACTCTCCGGCGGCAGCGCGGCCGGTTCCGCGGGGGCGAGGGGCCTCGGCGCCCCCGCTCCCGCCGGATCCTGGTCCACCGGGCGCTCGCTCTGCGGGCGCCGTGCCCGGTAGGCGGCACGGTAGGCGGCGGGCGAGGACCCCAGCTGGCGGCGGAAGTGACCGCGCAGGGCCACCGGCGAGCGGAATCCGCAGCGGCCCGCGACCTCGTCCACCGAGTAGTCCGACGTCTCCAGCAGGCGCTGCGCCTGCAGCACCCGCTGGGTGATCAGCCACTGGAGCGGCGCGCTGCCGGTCAGCGACCGGAAGCGGCGGTCGAAGGTGCGGCGGCTCATGTAGGCGCGCGCGGCCAGCGTCTCCACGTCGAACTGCTCGTGGAGGTGTTCCAGCGCCCAGGCGACGACCTCGGCGAGCGGGTCGGCGCCGATCTCCTCCGGTAAAGACCTGTCCAGGTAGCGCTCCTGGCCTCCGCTCCGGCGCGGCGGCACCACCAGGCGGCGGGCCAGCGCGCCGGCCGCCTCGTTTCCGTGGTCGGTGCGCACGATGTGCAGGCACAGGTCGATCCCGGCGGCGGTGCCCGCGGACGTCAGCACGTCGCCGTCGTCCACGAACAGCTCGCGCGGGTCCACGTGCACCGACGGATAGCGCTTGGCCAGCGTCGGCGCGTACATCCAGTGCGTGGTCGCCGGGCGGCTGTCCAGCAGGCCGGCCGCGGCCAGCACGAAGGCGCCGGTGCACAGGCCGACGATGCGGGCGCCCTCCTCGTGCGCCCGGCGCAGGGCGTCGAGCGCCTCCTCCGGTGGCGGCGAGGTGATCGACCGCCAGGCCGGCACGACGACGGTGCCCGCGCGTGAGATCGCCTCCAGGCCCTGCGGCGCGGTCAGTTCGAGGCCCCCCGTGGTCCGCAGCGGGCCGTCCTCACCGGCACACACCAGCAAGCGGTAGCGCGGCACGCCGGCGTCCTGGCGGTCGATCCCGAACACCGACAGCGGTATGGAACTCTCGAAGATGGGGCCGCCGCTGAACAGCAGCACCGCGACGATCTCCTTGCGGCGTCGCCCGGAGAGCTTCCGGGCGGTGCTTTCCGGCGCGGCAGTGGAGTCGTGGCTCATACTGCTAAGCCCCCCTCGGTGGTCGCGGCACCCTCTACCCTTCGGGTCTGTCGCTCCAACACGTTTCCCCTCGGTCCTGCACGAGTCCCCCGCCGTAGACAGTCAAGATCGAATCTACTGTGTCCCGTCGCGCCGGGATGGCCGGTTCGGCACTTGGGACATTGTCGACATGGCAACTTGGCGTGAAGCAGTCGATCACGAAGCGTTGCACTCTGGGGCGCCCCAGGGAAGTGCGCCTTGTGTCAGTGGCCAATCCCCGTAGGGTGCGCGGGGTCCCCGAGACCCTGTCCGTGCAGGTGGAACGGGGGTTTGGGGGTGGTGAGGGGGGTAGATGAGCCACCCCTGGAAGTTGGCTGAAAAGAAGCGGAACTGTGCGCGGAAACCGGTCAGTCGACCGGTGTGTTTTCCCCAGCGTGCCGTCCGCGCCCGCGCGCCCGCGCCGCGGGCCTGCGCCGGCGGCCGCCCCGCCCCGGGCGCCCCCCGCCGCACGGGTGCGCGGCGAGGCGTTCGGACCGCCGCAGCAGCAGACGGCACACGCCGGTGACGGCGGCCAGGCCGAGGGCGGTGCCGGCCGTGCCGGCGAAGGACGTGCCGTACCAGAGGAGCGCGACCGGGACCAGGAAGCAGCTGAACGCCGCCCAGCGGACGAGGTCGGTCACGCCGTCACGGGAGGGTGCGGACGTCGGCTCGGCGGGGCGGTGCGGTCCGGACACGAGTGCTCCCTGGGGCTGGCTGCATGGAGATCAACGCCCGCGCGGCGCGTCGGTCACGACCGGTCACCGACAGTTGAATCCTGTGCAAACCGCCTGTACAGGGCAGCAACCATTGCGTTGCGGGCGCCCCTCGGGCATGCTCCGGTGAACCCCGCGGCGGACCCTCCGCGGGATCTGGGCGAAGGAGGCGTGGCGCCGTACCCTTGGGGGTATGGGGTTGGGAAGACCATTCCCGGACACAGCTCAGCCGCCCACTGTTGGCCCCCCTAGAGGATAAAAACGCCGAGACAGCCATGGCCGGTCACGAATTCTTCGAACCCGCGGACCGCAAGCGGCCCGTCGCCGAACCTACGGCGGCCGAGCCCCTGGCGGCCGAAGAGCCACGTCAGTCGTGCGACCCCGCCTTCAAGCACGGGGTCGTGGTCGGCTTCGACGGCTCCACATCCAGTGAGCGTGCCCTCGCGTACGCCATCGGCATGGCGTCCCGACTGGGCTCCGGCCTGGTCATCGTGCATGTCGCCAACCGGCTGCCCACCACGGTGTGGGCCGGCTGCGAGCCTCCCGTCTTCGTGGACGTGCCGGACCACCGCACCGAGGTGCTGGGTCTGGAACTGGCGTGCGCCGACTATCTCGCCGACGTCTCCTGGATCCTGGTCGAGCGCGGCGGCGACATCTGCCACGAACTCGAAGAGGTGGGCCGGGAGTACGCGGCGGACGCCATCGTCGTCGGCTCCAGTCACGGTCTCGTGGGCCGGCTCTTCGGCTCCGTCGCCGGGCGGCTCGCCAAGCGGGCGAAGCGGCCCGTGGTGATCATTCCGTAGCGTCCCGGGGCGGCTCGGCCGTCCCCGCCGTCCCAGGCGGCGCCCCTGTTCATGCAGCGTGAAGCTACCGACGCGTAGAGGTATTTGTGCCTTTGTGAAGGGCATATACGTGTCACCGCACAACCGCACATGCACGAAGGGAGCCCGCCGTGGACAACGACGTCTCCGCGGGAAGCACCACCACCATCGTCGGCCGACTCGCCCTCGGCATCACCCTGCTGGCCTTCGGCCTCGGTCACACCGCCGTGATCGACCAGGTGACGGCGGCGGACGCCGTGACCGTCGCCCAGTACGTCGGCGGCGTCGCGCTCTTCGTCGCCGGTCTGCTCGCACTGCGCGACCGCGACACCGCCTCCGGCGCGGCCTTCACCGTCCTGGGCGCGCTCTGGTTCACCTGGGCCGTCTCCGCCGACAACCAGGTCTCCGCCAACGCGGCGGGACTCTTCCTGCTCCTGTTCGCCCTCGTCGCCCTCACCCTCACGTTCGCCGGCGGCGACGCGCTCGGGCAGGGGACGTACGGGCTGCTCTGCGTGTCCCTGCTGCTGCTCGCCGTCGGTTCGTTCGCGGACAGTACGGCGCTGGGCAAGGCGGGCGGGTGGTTCGCCGTCGGGGCGGGGGCGGTCGCCTGGTACGCGGCGACCGCGGTCCTGGCCCACTGGCCCACGTCGATGCCGAGGCGCGCTGCGGGCCGGGGAGTGACGGTGTAGCTGCCGCCGGCCGGGGGGTGTGGCGGCTCCCCGGCGATGGGACGGCCCCCCGCGTGTCTGGTGGCACACGTGGGGGGCCGTTCGGTTGTCTTGCCTGTGCGGTGCGTCGTGGCTGGTCGCGCAGTTCCCCGCGCCCCTCAAAGCCACAAACGGGCCGCTACTCCACCGTGACCGACTTTGCCAGGTTCCGCGGCTTGTCGATGTCCCTGCCCAGGGCCAGGGCCGTGTGGTAGGCGAGGAGTTGGAGGGGGATGCCCATCAGGATGGGGTCCAGCTCGTCCTCGTTCTTCGGGACGACGATGGTGTGGTCGGCCTTCTCCTGCTCCTGGTGGGCGACGGCGAGGATCTGGCCGCTGCGGGCCTTGATCTCCTCCATGGCCGCGCGGTTCTTCTCCAGCAGGTCGTCGTCCGGCACGATCGCGACCGTCGGCAGGGCGGGCTCGATCAGGGCGAGCGGGCCGTGCTTCAGCTCGGAGGCCGGGTAGGCCTCGGCGTGGATGTACGAGACCTCCTTGAGCTTCAGGGAGGCCTCACGGGCGACCGGGTAGCCGCGGACGCGGCCGATGAAGAGCATCGAGCGGGCGTCGGCGTACTGCGCGGCCAGCTTCCTGACGTCCTCCTCCTGCTCCAGCATCTCGGCGATCTGCGCGGGCAGCTTGCGCAGGCCCTCGATGATCCGCTTGCCGTCGCGGACCGAGAGGTCGCGGGTGCGGCCCAGGTGCAGGGCGAGCAGCGCGAAGGCGACGCAGGTGTTGGTGAAGCACTTGGTGGAGACGACGCAGACCTCGGGCCCGGCGTGCACGTACATGCCGCCGTCGGCCTCGCGGGCGATCGCCGAGCCGACCACGTTGACGATGCCGAGGACGCGGGCGCCCTTGCGCTTCAGCTCCTGCACGGCGGCCAGCACGTCGTACGTCTCGCCGGACTGGGAGACGGCGATGTACAGGGTGTCGGGGTCGACGACCGCGTTGCGGTACCGGAACTCGGAGGCGGGCTCGGCGTCCGCGGGGATGCGGGCCAGCTCCTCGATCATCTGGGCGCCGATCTGGCCCGCGTGGTACGAGGTGCCACAGCCGAGGATCTTCACGCGGCGCACGGCGCGCGCGTCGCGGGCGTCCAGGTTGAGGCCGCCGAGGTGCACGGTGGAGAAGCGGTCGTCGATCCGGCCGCGCAGCACGCGGTCCACGGCCTCGGCCTGCTCGTGGATCTCCTTGTGCATGTAGGTGTCGTGGCCGCCCATGTCGTAGGAGGCGGCCTCCCACTCCACCGTGGTGGGCTCGGCGGTGGTGCGGGTTCCCTCGGTGGTGTACGTGCGGAAGTCGTCCGCCTTGAGGGTGGCCATCTCGCCGTCGTCGAGGGTGACTATCTGGCGGGTGTGGGCGACCAGCGCGGCGATGTCCGAGGCGACGAACATCTCCTTCTCGCCGATGCCGAGGACGACCGGCGAGCCGTTGCGGGCGACGACGATGCGCTCGGGGAAGTCGGCGTGCATCACGGCGATGCCGTAGGTGCCCTCGATGACCCGCAGGGTCTCGCGGACCTTGTCCTCCAGCTTCTCCGCCTCGGAGCGGGCGATGAGGTGGACGAGGACCTCGGTGTCGGTCTCGGAGAGGAACTCGACGCCGTCCGCCTCCAGCTTGCGGCGCAGGTCGGCGGCATTGTCGATGATGCCGTTGTGGACGACGGCGACCTTCTGGTCGGCCGACATGTGCGGGTGGGCGTTCGCGTCGGACGGGGCGCCGTGGGTGGCCCAGCGGGTGTGGGCGATGCCGGTGGTGCCCTTGAAGCGCGCCGGGACCTTGGCCTCCAGGTCGCGGACCCGGCCCTTGGCCTTGACCATCTTCAGGCCGGCCGCCTTCGGGGACGTGACGACGATGCCCGCCGAGTCGTAGCCGCGGTACTCCAGGCGCTGGAGGCCCTCCAGGAGCAGGGGCGCGACGTCACGCTTGCCGATGTATCCGACGATTCCGCACATGTATACGTAAACCTCGTGTTCCTCTTCGGCTTCTCAGCCGTAGACGATGCGGCGCAGCTGACGGAGCGACAGCTCCGCCGGTGCCACCGCCCGGTATTTCAGCTCCGCCCCGATCCGTTCGAAGATCGTCGCGTTCACCAGGCCCTGGGTCTGGAGTTCGCGGTGGCGGCGACGGACGAATTCCTCGGTCGTCTCGTCGAAGTAGGCGAGCACGTCCTGGATCACACGCAGCGCCTCGCCCCGGTTCAGGGGGGTGGACCGCGTCAGATGATCAACGAGTTCGTCGTGCACCCGGTAGATCCTGGAGTACGGGACACGGTTATGCAAGAATCCTGCCCGATTTCGGGCAGGGGTCGGCGGAGGCCGGTCAGAAGCGCTTCAGTACCGCCTGCTTGGCCAGGTTGAACTCCTCCTCCGTCAGGACCCCGGAGCGGTGCAGTTCACCCAGCTCCCGCAGCCGGCGCAGCAGCGCGTCGTGGTCGTCCTCGGCCGCGGGGGCCAGGGTCGGTGTGTCCCCGGGCGGGAGGGTCTTCTCCGGGGCGGCGGGGGCGGCCGGGTGCGGGAGGCGGGCCTGCACGGCCGCGGCGACCAGGGCCATCAGCGGGTCCTTCTTGAACCCCCACAGCTCCACCGCGTTCGGGTCGTACTTGGGCGGCACCTTGCTCGGCGCGCCCCGCACGGTGAACCGGAGGTGGCCGTTCTCCATGCCCACCTCCGGCTGCCACTCCACCGAGAGGATGTCGCCGAGGGGGAGGGTGCGCGGGCCCCCGGCCGACTTGGCGTCCTCCGCCTGCCACTTCCACTCCAGGCGCACCCGCTCGCCGTCGAAGCTCGCGATGCCGTCCCCGGCCGACACCGACAGCGGGACGGCGGGGCCCGGCAGCAGGTACGCGTCCACCGGGCCGGACGGAACCTGGTCCAGGAGCAGGGCGTTGCGCACCTCGTCCACGAAGTACTCGGCCACGCCGTACCGGTCGGACTCCACGAGGAGCTGGTACGGGTCGTGCGGCTCGGTCAGCCGGCCGCCCGTCGCGTGCAGCAGCGGGTCGGCGCCGTCCCGCAGGCGCAGCCGCAGCCGGCCGGACTTGCGGCCCTGCTCGAACGATATGCCCGCCAACGCCGAGAGCGGGACGAGCAGTTCACCCAACTCCCGGCGCAGCAGGGCGACGCTCTTGTCGCGTCCAGGAGTCAGCCGCAGCGAGTCGCCGTCGAAGACCCACGTTCCGTCCTTCTGGATGATTTCCGCCATGCGCGGATTGTTTCATCGCTTCTGTGGGCGGCGATGGTGCGGGAGAGTGGTCTACACCCGTCCCCAACCCCCTTACCGCACACCCGCGAAGGGAGCGCGCACGTGAGAGCTCATCGACGGCACCACCGAACGACTCCCCGCACCAGCCGGCTGCTGGGATCGCTGCTTCTGGTGGCGACGGCCTGCGCCATCACCACCGGCGCGGCACCCGCGCACAAAACGGCCGCGACCCCCCTGGACCAGGTGATCCCGGCCCCCGCCTCGGTCGACCCGGGCGGTGCCCCCTACCGCATCACCCGCTCCACCCACATCCGCGTCGACGACTCGCGCGAGGCCCGCCGCGTCGGCGACTACCTGGCCGGGGTCCTGCGGCCGTCCACCGGCTACCGGCTGCCCGTCACCTCCCACGGCCACGGCGGCATCCAGCTGCGCCTGGCCAAGGGCTCCTACGGCGACGAGGGCTACCGCCTCGACAGCGGCCGCTCCGGCGTCACCATCACCGCCCGCGCGGCGGCCGGCCTCTTCCACGGCGTCCAGACCCTCCGTCAGCTCCTGCCCGCCGCCGTCGAGAAGGACTCCGTGCAGCCCGGCCCCTGGCTGGTGGCCGGCGGCACCGTCGAGGACACCCCCCGCTACGGCTGGCGCGCCGCCATGCTGGACGTCTCCCGGCACTTCTTCACCGTCGACGAGGTGAAGCACTACATCGACCGCGTCGCCCTCTACAAGTACAACAAGCTCCACCTGCACCTCAGCGACGACCAGGGCTGGCGCATCGCCATCGACTCCTGGCCGCGCCTGGCGACGTACGGCGGCTCCACCGAGGTCGGCGGCGGCCCCGGCGGCTACTACACCAAGGACGACTACAAGGAGATCCTGCGCCACGCCGCCTCCCGCCACCTGGAGGTCGTGCCCGAGATCGACATGCCGGGCCACACCAACGCGGCCCTCGCCTCCTACGCCGAGCTGAACTGCGACGGCGTCGCGCCGCCGCTGTACACCGGCACCAAGGTCGGCTTCAGCTCGCTGTGCGTCGGCAAGGAGGTCACGTACGACTTCGTCGACGACGTCGTGCGCGAGCTGGCCGCGCTCACCCCGGGCCGCTACCTCCACATCGGCGGCGACGAGGCGCACTCCACGCCCCACGAGGACTTCGTCGCCTTCATGAAGCGGGTGCAGCCGATCGTCGCGAAGTACGGCAAGACGGTCGTCGGCTGGCACCAGCTGGCGAGCGCCGAACCGGTCGAGGGCGCGCTCGTCCAGTACTGGGGCCTGGACCGCACCAGTGACGCGGAGAAGGCCCAGGTCGCCGAGGCCGCGCGGAACGGGACCGGGCTGATCCTGTCCCCGGCCGACCGGACGTACCTGGACATGAAGTACACCAAGGACACCCCGCTGGGTCTGTCCTGGGCGGGCTATGTCGAGGTGCAGCGGTCCTACGACTGGGACCCGGCCGCCTATCTGCCGGGCGCCCCGGCCTCCGCGGTGCGCGGTGTCGAGGCGCCGCTGTGGACGGAGACCCTCTCCGACCCGGAGCAGCTGGAGTTCATGGCCTTCCCGAGGCTGCCGGGCGTCGCCGAACTGGGCTGGTCCCCGGCGTCGACGCACGACTGGGACACCTACAAGGTGCGGCTGGCCGCCCAGGCGCCGCGCTGGGAGGCGATGGGCATCGACTACTACCGCTCGCCGCAGGTCCCCTGGACCTGATCCGGACCTGATCCGGACTCGCGGACATGACGACGGGCACCCCGGAGGACCGTCTCCGGGGTGCCCGCCCGTCCCTGGGCCCGGCTACCGGCCCGCGAGCGGGTTCTCCAGCCGGCCGACCAGCTGGAGCGCGCCGGACGGGTCGGCGAGGTCCACCATCTGCCGGTTGTCGCGCAGCTGGAGCCGGTTGAGGCAGGACAGCGCGAACTCGGGCGCGAACATGTCGTACCGCTCGAACTTCTCGGCCAGTTCCGGCACCGACTCCTGGTACTCGCGGGTGACCTCCGCGACCGTCCGCCAGAAGGCGTCCTCCTCCACGATGCCCTCGCCCGCCAGGTTCGCGGCGAGGAAGCGGAAGAAGCAGTCGAAGACGTCCGTGAAGATGGACAGGAGCTTCTTGTCCTCGGGCACGTCCACGGCGATCCGGGCGACCTCCGGCGGCAGTGCCGCGTCCGGGTCCATCACCGCGATCTCCTCGGCGATGTCCTTGTAGATCGCGCGCCGCACCACCCCGTCCTCCAGGACCAGGATCACGTTCTCGCCGTGCGGCATGTACACCAGGTCGTAGGCGTAGAAGCTGTGCAGCAGCGGGACGTAGTAGGCGCGCAGGTAGTGCCGCAGCCACTCGGCGGGCGCGAGGCCCGACCGCTCGATCAGCGCGCCCGCGAAGGAGGCGCCCTCGTGGTCGACGTGGACGAGGGAGGCCATGGTGGCGAGCGTCTCGCCCTCCTCGAGGGAGGGCACCGGGCTCTCCCGCCAGAGCGCGGCCAGCATCTTGCGGTACGGCGAGTAGCGGTCGGTGGCCTGCTCGTACTCCAGGTGCCGGTAGCCGACGGCGGCCCGCTCCCGGATGATGCTCAGGCCCGTCGACCTGAGCACCGGGTCGCCCTCGATGAGCTGGGCGAGCCAGTCGTTGATGGCCGGGGTGGCCTCCATGTAGGCAGCCGACAGGCCGCGCATGAAGCCCATGTTGAGGACGGACAGGGCCGTCTTCACGTAGTGCTTCTCGGGGTGCGAGGCGTTGAAGAAGGTGCGGATGGACTGCTGGGCCAGGTACTCGTCGTCGCCCTCGCCGAGGCAGACCAGGTGCCCGCGGGCGACCTCGGCGGCGAAGGTCACGGTGAGCTTGTTCCACCACTGCCAGGGGTGGACCGGGATGAACAGGTAGTCGGCCGGGTCCAGGCCCCGCTCGCGCAGGACGCCGTGGAAGCGGTCGACGGTCCGTTCGCCCAGCTCGTCGCGGACGAAGGACTCGTACTCGATGCCCACGCCCGCCGTGAACGCCGCGCGGGAGCGGTGCGCGGCCAGCCACACCAGCCGGACCGGGCTCGCGGTCTCGGGGGCGTAGGACAGGTACTCGTGGATGCCGAAGCCGAGCCGCCCGTTGTTGGCGACGAAGCACGGGTGGCCCTCGGTCATACCGGTCTCGACGGCCTGGAAGCCGGCGCGGGCCAGCTCGGCGGAGGTGACCTTCGGCTTGGTGAGCTTGTAGCAGGTGCCGGAGAGGGTGGAGGAGATCTCCTCCAGGTAGACCGGCAGGATCTCCTCACTCAGGCCCAGCGTCTTCTGCAGCTCGACGAAGAAGTCCAGCGCGGCGAGCGGGAGGTCGGCCCCGTCGCGGTGGCGGGTGATCGAGGCGGCGTCCACCTGCCAGTGGTCCAGGGCGCGGACGGTGGCCGTGAAGCGGTAGCGGGTCTGGCCGTCGTCGCTGAGGACGACGTACTCCTCGCCGTCCCGTTCGGGGGAGAGCAGCCTCTCGTGCGTGAACTCGGCCAGGGCCTTGCGGATCAGGAGGCGGTTGGCCTGCTCCCAGCGCTCGGGGGAGAGGTGGGCGACGGCGTCGGCGAGGCTCATGCGGACACCGCCTTCTCGAACTGGTCGCGGGTGCAGAAGCTCAGCAACGCCTTCTTCTCCGGCTTCTGGATCTCGCGCTCGGGCACGAATCCGACGGCTGCGTTCAGGGCGTGGACGGCCTTGTTGCCGACGTCCGGCTCGACGACGACGCGGGCGGTGGCCGGGTCGGCGAACAGCTCGGTCATGACGGCGGTGATGACGGCGCGGGTGAAGCCGTGCACCGGCCGGTCGGTGGGGGCGACCAGGAAATGCATGCCGACGTCACCGGGGGCCGGCTCGTACAGGCCGGTCAGCTCGCGGTGGACCGGGTCGTACCGCTCCATCAGGAAGGCGGGGACGCCGTCGTGCAGGCCGATGAACGCGTCCTGGTGCGGGTCGGCGGCCACGTCCATGTAGGCCCGCTCGACGTCGACCAGTTTCGCCTCCTGCATCATCCAGAACGCGGACTTGGGGTGGGTGAGCCAGCCGTGCAGCAGCTCGGCGTCCCTGAGCGGGTCGAGGGGGCGCAGGGTGAGGGCACCGATCCTCCTGGTGGCGGATGTCGTGGGGGTGGTCATGCGCTGAACTCCTGGAACGCGATCGACTTCTCGACCGGGTAGTACTCGGTGCCGAGCAGCTCTCGGACGATGTAGCTGTTGCGGTAGGCGCCCATACCCAGGTCGGGGCTGGTGACGCTGTGCGTGTGGACACCCGCGTTCTGAAGGAACACGCCGCTGCCCGTGACGTCCACGGCGTAGTTGCGGGCCACGTCGAAGTTGCCGCGGGAGTCGTAGCACAGCCGGTCGCGGACGGGCTTGAGGAACTCCGGCTCGGTGTACCGGTACCCGGTGGCCAGGATCAGGCCCTCGGTGTCGATCTCGAAGTCCGTGCCCTGCTCCTCCTGGCGGAAGCCCAGGGTGTACGTGCCGTCCGCGTACCGGGCGCTGGTCAGGGCCGAGTTGGTGAGCAGGCGGGTGGGGACCGGTCCGCCCAGCTTCTTCTGGTAGAGCAGGTCGAAGATGTCGTTGATCAGGTCGCCGTCGATGCCCTTGAACAGGCCCTTCTGCTCCGCCGTGAGGCGGTAGCGGGTGGGCTCCGGCAGCGCGTGGTAGTAGTCCACGTACTCCGGCGAGGTCATCTCCAGCGTGAGCTTGGTGTACTCCAGCGGGAAGAAGCGCGGGGAGCGCGTCACCCAGTTGAGCCGGTAGCCGTGGACGTCGATCTCGCTGAGCAGGTCCTGGTAGATCTCGGCGGCGGACTGGCCGCTGCCGACCAGCGTGATCGACTCCTTCTTCACCAGCTCCGCGCGGTGCTGGACGTACTGGGAGTTGTGGAGGAAGTCGCCGGCCAGACCGCGGCAGGCGTCCGGGATGTGCGGCGGGGTGCCGGTGCCGAGGACGAGGCGGCGGGCGCGGTAGGTGTCGCCGGCCGTGGTGGCGACGGCGTACAGCTCCTCGCGCTCGTCGTACGTCACCTCGGTGACCGTCGTGGAGAAGCGGACGCTGCTCAGTTTGTTCGCGGCCCAGCGGCAGTAGTCGTCGTACTCGACACGCAGCGGGTAGAAGTTCTCCCGGATGTAGAACGAGTACAGCCGGCCCTGCTCCTTCAGGTAGTTGAGGAAGGAGTACGGGGAGGTCGGGTCGGCGAGCGTGACCAGGTCCGACATGAACGGGGTCTGGAGGTGGGCGCCGTCCAGGAACATGCCGGCGTGCCACTCGAAGTCCGGCTTGGACTCCAGGAAGACGCCGTTCAGCCCGTCGATGGGCTCGGTGAGGCAGGCGAGGCCGAGGTTGAAGGGGCCGAGGCCGATCCCCACGAAGTCGTACGGGGCACTGGCTTCAGGAAGCGCGGTCAAGGGACTCTCCCAGGTACTGCTCGGCGTGGCCGGCGATCAGGTCGAGGACGGCGGCGATGTCGGCCGTGGTCGTCTCGGGGTTGAGCAGGGTGAACTTCAGGTAGTGGCGTCCGGCCACCTTGGTGCCCGCGACCACGGCGTCGCCGGAGGCGAACAGGGCCCGGCGGGCGTACAGGTTGGCGCGGTCGATCTCGGCGGGGTCGGTGACGGCCGCCGGGATGTAGCGGAAGACCAGGGTGGACAGGCTCGGCTCCACGACGACGTCGTAGCGCGGGTCGGCGGCGATCATCCGCCAGCCCTCGGCGGCCAGGTCGCACACCTCGTCGAAGAGCTGCCCGATGCCGTCGGCGCCCATCACGCGCAGCGTCATCCACAGCTTGAGCGCGTCGAAGCGGCGGGTGGTCTGGAGCGACTTGTCCACCTGGTTGGGGATACGTTCCTGCACCATGCGGCGCGGGTTGAGGTACTCCGCGTGGTAGGTGGCGTGGCGCAGGGTGGCCGCGTCCCGGACCAGCACGGCGGAGGAACTCACCGGCTGGAAGAAGGACTTGTGGTAGTCGACCGTGACCGAGTCGGCCCGCTCGATGCCGGCCAGCCGGTCCCGGTACTTCAGGGAGGCGAGCAGCCCGCAGCCGTAGGCCGCGTCCACGTGCATCCACACGCCGTACTGCTCGCAGAGCGCGGCGATCTCCGGGAGCGGGTCGATGGAGCCGAAGTCGGTGGTGCCGCCGGTGGCGACGACGGCCATGGGGACGAGGCCGTCCTGCGCGCAGCGCTCCAGCTCACGGGCGAGGGCCACGGTGTGCAGGCGCTTGTCCTGGTCGACGGGGATCGAGACGACGGCGTCCGGGCCGAGGCCGAGGAGTTTCGCGGACTTCTGCACGCTGAAGTGGCTGACCTCGGAGGCGAAGATGCGCAGTTTGCCCAGGGAGTCGGTCTTGGCCTCCTCGCGGGCCAGCAGCAGTGCCTGGAGGTTGGACTGGGTGCCCCCGGAGGTGAACACGCCGTCGGCGGCGGGGCCGAGGCCGATGCGGGCGGTGGTCCAGTCGATCAGTTTCCGCTCGATGAGCGTGCCGCCGGCCGACTGGTCCCAGGTGTCCAGGGAGGAGTTGACGGCGGACAGTACCGCCTCGCCGAGCACCGCCGGTATGACGACCGGGCAGTTGAGGTGGGCGAGGTAGCGGGGGTGGTGGAAGTAGACGGCGTCGCGGAGGTAGACGTCCTCCAGCTCGTCGAGGACCGCGGCCGTGTCGTGCAGCGGCCGGTCGAGGTCGATCTCGTCGATGCGGGGGGAGAGGGCGTCGACCGTGACGCCGGTGAACGGGCGGTCGGTGGTGGCGATTCTGGCGGCCACCCGCTCGACTCCTTCGATCACGGAGCGGCGGTACTGCTCCGCGGTGGTGTCGTTGAGCAGGTGCGAGCGCATGTGGGGGTCCTCCGGTGGGGACGGTCCGAGAGGGAGGGGGAAGGGCGGGAAAGGGCGTAAGGGGCGGAGCCCTTGCTTCGACTTAGGTTAGCCTAACCTAAGTCGAGTGGATCAAACGCGGCCCCTTGCGTGACTGCCGTCACTCAGGTGCGCGGCAGCAAGGGCCGGTGGTCTCAGCCCTGTTCGCGGAGCTGTTCCTCCGTCAGCCCCTGGCGCCAGTAGCCGACGAAGGTGATGCGCCGCCGGTCGATGCCGCGCTCGCGCACGAAGTGCCGCCGCAGCGCCTTGACGCAGCCGGACTCGCCCGCGATCCAGACGTAGGGGCGCTCGGCGTCCGGCAGCCGCGCGTCCCGCAGGGTGGTCAGGGTGGCCTCGGGGCCGCCGGTGGCGTCCCGGACCAGCCAGGTGATCTCGGCGTCCGCCGCCGTCTCGAGGTCCTGCGCGTCCTCGGCGTGCGGCACTTCCAGCCAGACCCGGGCGCGGGTGCCGGCGGGCAGCGACTCGACGATCGCGCAGGCGGCCGGTACGGCGGTCTCGTCGCCCCAGATCACCACCAGGTCGGTGTCCTCGGGCGGCCGGAAGCGGATCGCCCGGTTGTCGGCGATCGCCGGGCCGAGCAGCAGGACGCGGTCCCCGGCGGTGGCGGCGGCGGCCCAGCGGGCGGCGGGGCCGGCCTCGAAGGCGGCGCCGGGTTCGACGCCGTGCAGCACGAAGTCGACGTCGATCTCGGCGGTGTCGCCGTCGGCGTCGCGCCGGAGCGCCCGCAGCGTGTACGAGCGCATCACCGCCCGTACGTCGTCCGGGAGTTCACGCCATGCCTGCCACCACCCGTCGCCCTGCTCCAGGGGCACCGCGGGCTCGGACTGGCCCGGGTGCGGCAGGAACAGCGACAGGGACTGGTCGCGGCCGTCCGAGTGGAAGGCGCTCAGGTCGTTCCCGGCGAAGGTGACACGGGTCAGAGACGGACCGAGCCGCCTCGTCCGTACGACCTGGAGGGAGAAGAAACGGAACGGGGCGGCTACGGCCGTCGTCATGGCGTGCTCCGGGAGACGGAGAAGGTCAGCCGACCTTCTTGGCGTTCTCGATGGCCTCGGCGAGGTTGTTCAGCAGTGGCGTGCACTTGTCGTAGGACAGGATCGGCTCGGGGGAACGGGCGATGACCTGGCCGGCCTTGACCGCCGGGAGCTGCTTCCAGGTGCCCTCGGTGATGTCCGCGGGCTGGATGGTGGAGGCGCGGTCGTCCATGATGATCACGTCGGCCGGGTGCTTGTCGACGTTCTCCCAGCTCAGGCTCTCGAACCAGCCGCCGGTCGCCTTCTTCGCCTCCTCCGAGGGCTCGACGAAGTTCACGCCGAGGGCCTTGAAGTACTCCAGGTCCACCGACAGGTTGGTGCCGGAGACGTAGAAGAGGTCGGCGCTCGCGGAGCCGGCCAGGACCCTGATCTCGGGCTTGGCCTTGGCGGCGGCGCGCAGCCGGGCGGCGGCCTTCTCGAAGGCGGCCTTGGCGTCGGTGACCTTCTTGGCCCTCATGTCGGCGCCCAGCGACTCGGCCAGCTCCCACATGCGCTGGAGCGGCTGGGTGAGCTGGCGGTCGAAGACCGAGACGGCCACGCTCGGCGCGAGTTTGGCGACCTTGTCCTTGGACTCCTCCGGGACCGACCAGAGGGTGCCCGCGGTGTCGAACGTCGTGGTGATGAGCACCTCGGGGGCGAGGGTCGCGTACTTCTCGACGTTGAGCTTGCCCCACTCGTTGCCGAGGACGGTGACCTTGTCGACGTCGAGGTCGCCGGCCTGGACGTCGGGCTTGCCGTCCTTGGTCGTGGTGGGCCCGAAGACGCCCTTGACCTGGACGCCGTAGTCCCAGAGGGCGGCCGCGACACCGGTGAAGGCGACGATGTTCTTCGGTACCGAGTCCAGCTTCACGGTCGTGCCGCGGTCGTCCTTGAAGGACCAGGGGCCGGACTTGCCGGCGCCCGCGTCGTCGCCCGAGCCGCTCTTCGCGTCGTCGTCCCCGCAGGCCGCGAGCGCGGCACCGAGGCCGAGGGCGCCGCCGGCGGCGAGGATTCCGCGACGGGTCGGGTGGGCAGCTCTGGCGTTGCGCATGGTGGTGACTGCTTTCGAACGGTGCGGAGCTCCGCGGGACAATTCGAGGGTAGGTTAGCCTAACCTCAGATCTTGTCCAGGGGTGGGGCCGTCCGGCCCCGCCCCGCGACGGCGTCCCGTCTCAGCTCACCAGCCCCAACTCCCGTGCGATCAGCATCCGCTGGACCTCGCTGGTGCCCTCGCCGATCTCCAGGATCTTCGCGTCCCGCCACATGCGGGCGACCGGGTACTCGTTCATGAACCCGTAGCCGCCGTGGATCTGGGTGGCGTCCCGGGCGTTGTCCACGGCCACCGTCGACGAGTACAGCTTCGCCAGCGCCGCCTCCTTCTTGAACGGCTCGCCCGTCACCAGGCGGGAGGCCGCGTCCCGCCAGGCGAGGCGGGAGGTGTGCGCCTTCATCTCCATGTCCGCGATCTTGAACTGGATGGCCTGGTTGGCACCGATGGGCTTGCCGAAGGCGTGACGTTCCTTCGCATACCTGACCGACTCGTCCACACAGCCCTGCGCGAGTCCCGTACCCAGCGCGGCGATGGCGATGCGTCCCTCGTCCAGGATGCGCAGGAACTGCGCGTAGCCGCGTCCCTTCTCGCCCAGCAGGTTCGCCGCCGGGACCCTGACGTCGGAGAAGGACAGCTCGCGGGTGTCCGACGCGTTCCAGCCGACCTTCGAGTACGGGGCGGCCACCGTGAAGCCCGGCGTGCCCGACGGGACGATGATGGCCGAGATCAGCGGCCGGCCGTCCGGCTTGCGGCCGGTGACCGCCGTGACCGTCACCAGGCCCGTGATGTCCGTGCCCGAGTTGGTGATGAAGCACTTGGTGCCGTTGATCACCCACTCGCCGGTCGCCTCGTCGAGCCGCGCCGTCGTCCGCGTCGCGCCCGCGTCCGAGCCGCCGTCCGGCTCGGTCAGGCCGAAGGCGCCCAGGATCTCGCCCGAGCACAGCCGGGGCAGCCACTCGCGCTTCTGCTCCTCGGTGCCGAACAGGTGGACGGGCATCGCGCCCAGCGAGACCCCCGCCTCCAACGTGATCGCCACCGACGAGTCGACCCGCGCCAGCTCCTCCAGGGCGATGCCGAGGGCCAGGTAGTCGCCGCCCATGCCGCCGTACTCCTCCGGGAACGGCAGCCCGAACAGGCCCATGCGGCCCATCTCGCGGACGATCTCGTACGGGAACTCGTGCCGCTCGTAGAAGTCGCCGATCTTGGGCGCCACGACGTCGTGGGCGAACGCCTCCACCGTGCGGCGGAGTTCTTCCAGTTCGGGGGAGAGCTTGTGGTCCATGGCTGTTCACTGCTCCTGGTGGGAGTCGGCGCCCGAGCCGGCGAGGGCTCGTACGGTGCGGGACGGGCTGGGTCGGCCCAGGTGGGCGGCCATCCAGACGCTGGTGGCGACGAGACGGCCGAGGTCGACGCCGGTGTCGATGCCGAGGCCGCGCAGCATCCACACGAGGTCTTCGGTGGCGAGGTTGCCGGTGGCGGACTTGGCGTACGGGCAGCCGCCCAGGCCGCCGGCGGAGGCGTCGACCGTCGTCACGCCGTGCCGCAGCGCGGTCAGCGTGTTGGACAGGGCCTGGCCGTAGGTGTCGTGGAAGTGCACGCCGAGCGCTTCCACGGGGACGCCCGCCTCGGTGAGCGCGGTGAGCAGGGCCCCGACGTGGCCCGGGGTCGCCACCCCGATGGTGTCGCCGAGGCTCAACTCGTCGCAGCCCATGTCCAGCAGGGCCCGGCAGACCCGCACCACCTGCGGGACGGGGACCGCGCCCTCCCAGGGGTCGCCGAAGCACATCGACAGGTAGCCCCGCACGTGCACGTCCGCCGCCTTCGCCCGCGCCACCACCGGCGCGAACATGGCCAGGGCCTCGTCCACCGTGCGGTTCAGGTTGGCCTTGGCGAAGGACTCCGTGGCACTGGCGAAGACCGCCACCCGCCGGGCGCCCAGCGCCAGCGCGCGGTCCAGGCCGCGCTCGTTCGGCACCAGGACGGGGAGGTCGACCGGCAGGTCCGCGACCGCCGGGAACAGCTCCTCCGCGTCCGCCAGCTGCGGCACCCACTCGGGGTGCACGAAGCTCGTCGCCTCGATGGTGGTCAGGCCGGTCCCGGCGAGGCGGCGGACGAACTCCGCCTTCACCGCCGCCGGGACGATCGCCTTCTCGTTCTGGAGGCCGTCTCGGGCGCCGACCTCGTGGATGCGGACGCGGGCGGGCAGGCCCTCGGCCGGCACCGTCATGGGCAGGACCGGGTCGGGGGTGCTCATGCCGTCTCCTCCTCTTCGTCCGCCACCGGGGTGATGACCGCCAGCACCTGGTCCATGGCGACCGTGGTGCCGGGCGCGACGTCCAGTTCGGCGACGGTGCCGGCGTGCGGGGCGGAGATGACGTGCTCCATCTTCATCGCCTCCACGACCAGCAGGCTCTGTCCGGCGGTCACCTCGTCGCCGACGGCGACCTTCACCACCGTCACCGTGCCCGGCATGGGCGCGGTGAGCGAGTCGGCGCCCGCGTGGGCGGAGCGGGTGAGTGACGCGGCGACCGGGTCGTGGTCGCGCACCTGCCAGGCGTCGCCGTCGCGGCCCAGCCAGTCGGCGACGCGGTGGAAGGTGTGCCGGACGCCGTCGAGGGTGACGGCCACCTGGTCGTCGGCGACGGTGTGGGTGCCGCGCGGGGAGTGCGTGACGGGGTCGAGCCCCGGCGCCCGCATCGGGAAGGCCGCCGGCTTCGGCTCGCCGCCCGTGCGCCAGCCGTCCGGCACCGAGAACGGGTCCGTCCAGCCGTCCCCGCGCGGACGCAGCGCGTCCAGCCGTACGGCCGCCGCCGCCTCGTACACCTCCTCCGGTACGTCCGTGGTGACCAGGCCGTCGGCCTCGCGCTCCACCAGCCCGGTGTCCAGGTCGCCCGCCACCACCGCCGGGTGCGCGAGCAGCCGCCGCAGGAACCCGGCGTTGGTCTGCACGCCCAGCGTCACCGTCCTGGCCAGGGCCGCCCGCAGCTTGCGCAGCGCCGTCTCCCGGTCGGGGCCGTACGCGATCACCTTGGACAGCATCGGGTCGTAGAGGCTGCCGACCTCGCTGCCCTCGCTGAGCCCGGAGTCGGTGCGTACCCCGTCGCCCTCGGGCTCGCGCAGCCGCAGCACCGTGCCGCCGGAGGGGAGGAAGCCGCGCGCCGGGTCCTCGGCGCACAGCCGGGCCTCCACCGCGTGCCCGGTCAGCCGGACGTCCTCCTGCGCGAAGCCGAGCGGTTCACCCGCCGCCACCCGCAGCTGCCACTCCACCAGGTCGAGGCCGGTGACCAGCTCGGTCACCGGGTGCTCCACCTGGAGGCGGGTGTTCATCTCCATGAAGTAGTACGACGACGGGTCGCTGCCCGGCACGATGAACTCCACCGTGCCCGCGCCCCGGTACCCGCACGAGCGCGCCGCCTGCACGGCGGCCTCGCCCATCGCGGCGCGGGTCGCCTCGTCGAGGAGCACGCTGGGCGCCTCCTCGATGATCTTCTGGTGCCGGCGCTGGAGGGAGCACTCGCGCTCGCCCAGGTGCACCACGTTCCCGTGGCCGTCGGCCAGGACCTGGATCTCGATGTGCCGGGGCCGGTCGATCCAGCGCTCCACGAGGAGCGTGTCGTCGCCGAAGGAGGCGCGGGCCTCGCGGCGGGCGGCGGCGATCTCGTCGGCGAGCACGGCGGCGTCCCGTACCAGCCGCATCCCCTTGCCGCCACCGCCGGCCGACGGCTTGAGCAGCACCGGGGTGCCGATCTCGCGGGCGGCGTCGGCGAGCTGGGCGTCCGTCAGCCCGCTGCCGCTGGAGCCCGGCACCACCGGCACCCCGGCCGCCCGCACCGTCTCCTTGGCCCGGATCTTGTCGCCCATCAGGGCGATGGCGTCGGCGGGCGGCCCGATGAAGACCAGCCCCGCCTCCTCGCAGGCCCGCGCGAACCCCGCGTTCTCGGCGAGGAAGCCGTACCCCGGGTGGACGGCCTGCGCGCCGGTGCGGGCGGCGGCCTCCAGCAGCCGCTCGGCGGACAGATAGCTCTCCGCCGCCGGCGCCGGGCCGATCCGTACCGCCTCGTCGGCCTCGCGCACGTGCCGCGCGTCCGCGTCGGCGTCGGAGAAGACCGCCACCGAGCGCACGCCCATCGCGCGCAGCGTCCGGACGACCCGCACCGCGATCTCGCCGCGGTTGGCCACCAGTACCGTGTCGAACATCAGGCTCCCCATCGAAGTCCCCTCCTCACATCCGGAAGACGCCGAACTGGGGGTCACCCAGCGGCGCGTTGGCACAGGCGGTCAGGGCCAGACCCAGCACCCGCCGGGTGTCGGCGGGCTCGATCACCCCGTCGTCCCACAGGCGGGCGGTCGCGTAGTAGGCGTTCCCCTGGCGCTCGTACTGCGCGCGGACCGGCGCCTTGAAGGTCTCCTCCTCCTCGGCCGGCCACTCCTCGCCGCGCGCCTCCAGCTGGTCCCGCTTGACCGTGGCCAGCACGGACGCGGCCTGCTCGCCGCCCATCACGGAGATCTTCGCGTTGGGCCACATCCACAGGAAGCGGGGTGAATAGGCCCGCCCGCACATCGAGTAGTTCCCCGCGCCGTACGAGCCGCCGACGACCACCGTCAGCTTCGGCACGCGCGTGCACGCCACCGCCGTCACCATCTTGGCGCCGTGCTTGGCGATGCCGCCGGCCTCGTAGTCCCGGCCGACCATGAACCCGGAGATGTTCTGCAGGAACACCAGCGGGATGCCGCGCTGGTCGCACAGCTCGATGAAGTGGGCGCCCTTCTGGGCCGACTCGGCGAACAGGATGCCGTTGTTGGCGACGATGCCCACCGGGTGGCCGTGGACGCGGGCGAAGCCCGTGACGAGGGTCTGCCCGAACTCCGACTTGAACTCGGCGAACCGGGACCCGTCCACCACGCGCGCGATGACCTCGCGGACGTCGTAGGGGGTGCGGGAGTCGACCGGCACCACGCCGTACAGCCCCTGCGGGTCGGCCTTCGGCTCGACGGCGGGCTCCACGCCCCAGGGGAGCGCGCCGCGCCGGGGCAGTGTGGAGACGATCTGCCGCACGATCCGCAGTGCGTGCGCGTCGTCCTCGGCCAGGTGGTCGGTCACGCCGGACACCCGCGAGTGGACCTCGCCGCCGCCCAGCTCCTCCGCCGTGACCACCTCGCCGGTGGCCGCCTTCACCAGCGGCGGGCCGCCCAGGAAGATCGTGCCCTGATTGCGGACGATCACGGCCTCGTCGCTCATCGCCGGGACGTACGCGCCGCCCGCCGTGCAGGAGCCGAGGACGGCGGCGATCTGCGGGATGCCGGCGCCGGACATCCGGGCCTGGTTGTAGAAGATCCGCCCGAAGTGCTCGCGGTCGGGGAAGACCTCGTCCTGCATCGGCAGGAAGGCGCCGCCCGAGTCGACCAGGTACAGGCACGGCAGCCGGTTCTCCAGCGCCACCTCCTGCGCCCGCAGGTGCTTCTTCACGGTCATCGGGTAGTACGTGCCGCCCTTGACGGTGGCGTCGTTGGCGACGACCACGCACTCCCGGCCGCTCACCCGCCCGATGCCGGCGATCACGCCGGCCGCCGGGGCCTGTCCGTCGTAGAGCCCGTCGGCCGCGAGCGGCGCCAGCTCCAGGAACGGCGATCCCGGGTCGAGCAGCGTGTCCACGCGGTCGCGCGGCAGCAGCTTGCCGCGCGCGGTGTGCCGGGCCCGAGCCCGCTCCCCGCCGCCGAGCCGGGCCGCGGCGAGCTTGGCCCGCAGCTCCTGAACGAGGACGCCGTGCGCCTCCTCGTTGGCCCGAAAGGCCTCGGACGCGGGATCTGCCGCCGTCGTCAGCTCCGGTGCCTCGTGCATCCTGCGGTCCCCTCACCCAGTGATCGACCAGTTAATGAGCGTTAACGCGTTTCCTTCAGGTTAACGACCGCTAACCTCCCTGTCTAGAATTGCTCCCATGGCCACCAGAACCGACGCCCCCACCCGCCGCGAGCAGATCCTCAAGGAGGCCGCCCGGCTCTTCGCCGAGCGCGGTTTCCACGGTGTCGGCGTCGACGAGATAGGCGCCGCGGTCGGCATCAGCGGCCCCGGTCTGTACCGGCACTTCGCCGGCAAGGACGCGATGCTCGCGGAGCTGCTGGTCGGGATCAGCGGACAGCTGCTGACGGGGGCCAAGCGGCGACTGGCGGAGGCCGAGGGGGTGACCGGCTCCGGGTCCGGCAACGCGGAGGCGGTCCTCGACTCGCTCATCGAGGGGCACATCGACTTCGCGCTCGACGACCGCCCGCTCATCACCCTGCACGACCGCGAGCTGGACCGCCTCCGGGACGCCGACCGCAAGATGGTGCGCCAGCTCCAGCGGCAGTACGTCGAGCTGTGGGTCGGGGTGGTCCGCGAGGTCTATCCGGCGGTCACGGAACCGAGCGCCCGCTCGGCCGTCCACTCGGTCTTCGGCCTCCTGAACTCCACGCCCCACCTGGGCCGCCCCGGCGCCCTCCCCGGCCGCGCGGTGACGTCGGAACTGCTGCACCGGATGGCCCGGGGGGCGTTCGCGGCCGTGGGGGAGTGACGAGGGTTACCCACGGCCCACTCTGGACGCCCCTCCCTACCCGCCGGTACGGTGAAGTCTGAGCAAGCGCTTAGATACGTACCCTGGAGGTGGCGCGGTGCGCCGTACGGTGTTCAACGAGGACCACGAGGCGTTCCGGGAGACCATCCGCGCCTTCATCGAGGCCGAGGTCGTCCCCGTCTACGACGAGTGGTTCGCCGCCGGCCAGGCGCCGCGCGACTTCTACCACAAGCTCGGCGACCTGGGCATCTTCGGCATCAACGTGCCCGAGGAGTTCGGCGGCGCCGGCATGGACAGCCACAAGTTCGAGGCCGTCCTCTACGAGGAGACCGCCCGCGCGGGCGTCCAGTTCGGCGGCTCCGGCGTGCACGTGCTGCTCGCCCTGCCCTACATCAAGATGCTGGCCACCGACGAGCAGAAGAAGCGCTTCCTGCCGAAGTTCGTCAGCGGCGAGGAGATGTGGGCCATCGCCATGACGGAGCCCGGCACCGGCTCCGACCTCGCGGGCATGAAGTCCACCGCCAAGCTCTCCGAGGACGGCACCCACTACGTCCTCAACGGCGCCAAGACCTTCATCACCGGCGGCGTGCACGCCGACAAGGTCATCGTCTGCGCCCGCACCGCCGCGCCCACCGCCGAGGACCGCCGCCACGGCATCTCGCTGTTCGCCGTGGACACCAAGTCCGAGGGTTACTCGGTCGGCCGCAAGCTGGACAAGCTCGGCCTGCGCACCTCCGACACCGCCGAGCTGGCCTTCGTCGACGTCAAGGTGCCCGTCGAGGACCTGCTCGGCGAGGAGAACAAGGGCTTCTCCTACCTCGGCCACAACCTGGCCTCCGAGCGCTGGGGCATCGCCTTCGGCGCCTACGCCCAGGCCAAGGCCGCCGTCCGGTTCGCCAAGCAGTACGTGCAGGACCGCACCGTCTTCGGCAAGCCGGTCGCCCACTTCCAGAACACCAAGTTCGAGCTGGCCGCCTGCCAGGCCGAGGTGGACGCCGCCGAGGCCGTCGCCGACCGCGCCACCGAGGCGCTGGACGCCGGTGAGCTGACCCCCGCCGAGGCCGCCAGCGCCAAGCTCTTCTGCACCGAGGTCGCCCACCGCGTCATCGACCGCTGCCTCCAGCTGCACGGCGGCTACGGCTACATGAACGAGTACCCGATCGCCCGCCTGTACGCGGACAACCGGGTCAACCGCATCTACGGCGGCACCAGCGAGATCATGAAGTCGATCATCGCGAAGAACATGGGCCTGTAGACCGGTCTGTAGACCACAGAATCACAGGACATGAGCGAAGCACTCCAGTCCCTCCTCGACCTGCTCGACCTCGAGCGGATCGAGGAGGACATCTACCGCGGCCACTCCCGCTCCGCCGTCGTCCCCCGGGTCTTCGGCGGGCAGGTGGCCGCCCAGGCGCTGGTCGCCGCCGGACGCACGGTCCCCGCGGACCGGCACGCGCACTCCCTGCACGCGTACTTCCTGCGCCCCGGCGATCCGGACGCCCCCATCGTCTACAACGTCGACCGGCTGCGCGACGGCCGCTCCTTCACCACCCGCCGGGTGGTCGCCGTCCAGCACGGCAAGCCGATCTTCGGCCTGTCGGCGTCCTTCCAGACGTACGAGGAGGGCCTGGACCACCAGGCCCCCATGCCGCCCGCCCCGGACCCGGCGACGCTGCCCACCGGCGAGGAGCGGCTGCGGAGCTACCCGCACCTGCCCGCCGACACCGTCGAACGGTTCCTGGAGGCCCGCGCCGCCATCGACCTGCGCTACGTCGACGACCCGCCGTTCGGCGACTTCGGCACCCCGCGCGACCCGCACTCCCAGGTGTGGTTCCGCACCAACGGCAAGCTCGCGGACGACCCCCTCCTGCACGTCGTCCTCGCCACCTACGTCTCCGACATGACGCTCCTCGACTCGGTGCTGCTCGCGCACGGGCGCGGCGGCTGGGCCGTCGGGGACGTGGTCGGTGCCTCGCTGGACCACGCCATGTGGTTCCACCGGCCGTTCCGCGCCGACGAGTGGCTGCTGTACGACCAGCAGTCCCCGTCCGCGTCCGGCGGCCGGGGACTGGGTCAGGCCCGGATCCACACCCAGGACGGGCGGCTCGCCATCTCGGTCGTCCAGGAAGGCGTGGTGCGCGTCCCCCGGGAGGCCTGAGGACGCGCGGCGGGCTACTTCAGCCCCGCCTCCGTCAGCAGGTAGGCCGTCATCGGGTCGTAGTAGCGCGGGCTGACCACGTGGTCGTCCAGCGGCACCGCGACCTGGAGGGTGCCCTCGGACTCTGCGAGGAAGAGGGCCGGGTCGTTGCAGTCCGCGTAGCCGACGGAGTCGACGCCGTGCTGGGCGGCGCAACCGGCCCAGCCGTGGTCGGCGACGACCAGGTCGGGCAGTGGGCGGCCCGCGCGCTCCAGGCCGGTGAGGATCGCCTTCATCGGCTCGCCGGAGTGGGTGTGCCACAGCGAGGCACCGTGCTCCAGCACGGCCACGTCCGCGAACTGCTGGACGTAACCCTCCTCCGTCGTCAGCCCCTCCGGGATCACGACGATCTCGCAACCGGCGGTGCGCAGCGCGTCGGCCGTGGCGCGGTGCACGTCGAGCAGCCCGCCCGGGTGGCCGGTGGCGAACAGCACCCGCTGCTCGCCGTCGGCGGCCTTGCGCAGCCGCCCCGCCATCCGCTCCAGCGCGGCCACCGTCAGCTCGGGGTCGATGGTGTCCTGGCCGTACCGGTATTCCGGGTCGTCGTTGACGCCGACCCGCTCCGCCATCACCGCGAGCACGTCCTGCTCGTCGGTCCAGCGGTCGCCCAGCTCCAGACCGAGCCAGAAGTTGCGGTCGCCGTTCGCCAGCTTCCGGTAGTGGGAGAGGTTGTTCTCGCGGGGCGTGGCCACGTCGCCCGCGATACGGGTTCTGACGAGGTGCTCGGCGAGTTCGGCGCGGCTGGGTGTCCCGGGTATCGGCATGACTCCCATTGTGAGGCAGCCGCCGGTCGGCGTCTCCGGCATGTCCCGCGCTGGGACGCGGGTCACCTCCGCAGCGCGAACCACAGTTCCATCCGTACGTCCGGGTCGTCGAGGTCGGTGTCCAGCAGGGCCGCGCAGCGGGCGATGCGCTGCCGGACGGTGTTGCGGTGCACGGACAGGGCGACGGCGGTGCGGTCCCAGCTGCCGTGCAGGGAGAGCCAGGTGCGCAGCGTCTCGGTGAGCGCCGGGACGTCCGCGACCGGCGCGAGCAGCGCACGCGCGTGCGCCTCGGCGTCGCCGTCCGGCACCAGGTCGGCCAGCGCGGGCCGCGCGCCGTGCCGGACCAGCGGCACCCGCGTGGCCCGCGCCCGGGCCAGCGCCCGGGCCGCCTGCGCGTCGCCGGCCGGCCACTCGGCGGGGGTGACGGCCGCACTGACACCGAGCACCCACCCACCCTGCGACACCGGCCCCACCTCGCCCCCGCCGCGGGCGGACACGGCCGGAGGGGTCACCGGCGCGCCCTCCGTTTCGCGGCCGTCCGGCGGGGCCGCCGGTGAGGCCGGGACGAGTACGCGTACGACGTCCTCGGTCGTGTCGACGAGTGGGGAGCCGAGGGCCGCGCCCAGGGCGGAGGCGGAGACCGGGTCGGGTGTTCCGGTGTCCGGGCGGGCGTGGACGACGTGCCAGTGGGTGACGCCCCCGCCGCCGAGGAGCGGCGCGGCCTCCTCGGGGCGGGCGCCCAGCAGCAGCCGTACGAGTGCCGAGGAGCGGGCCGCGCCCGTGCCGCTCTGGTGCTCGCCGGTGAGCAGCGAGAGCAGGACGGCGGCGACCGACGCGATGGTGTGGTCCCCGGATTCCCGGTGCGGCGCGGCGACCCCGAGGACGAAGCCCTGCCCGGTGCCGAGCGCGTACGCGGCGAGATGTGTGCCGGCCACCGTGTCCGTGGCGGTGGTGGAGGTGTGGCCGGTGACGAACCGGGACAGCTCTGCCAGCGCCCGCCGCACCTCGCCCCCGGGTTCCCGCCCCGCCGCCGCGATCTCCGTGCCCTCCGGCCCGTACAGCACCGCCCGCCCGTCGAGCCGCCCCGCCAGCCGGCGCAGGACCGACGGCACCGGGTCCGGACGGGAGGCCGCCGCGGCCAGACCCTGCTGCGCCTCGGAGACCCGCCGCAGCTCCGCCAGCCGTGCCTGCGCCATCAGCTGCCACACCGCGCGGGCCACGCCCGAGAACGTCGTCCGCGGTGGCACCTCCACCAGCGGCAGCCCGTGCGCGTCGCAGGCCGCGACCAGCGCCCGCGGCACCGTGTCGTGCACCGGCGCCACCCCGAAGCCGAGCGCCGCGCCGCCCGCCGCCACGATCCGCCCGACGTAGGCGTCGAAGTAGGCCGGGCCCGGGTCCGTGCCGCGCGGTACGTGCACCCCCGCCGTCAGCAGCAGTTCGCCGCCGAGCAGGTACGGATAGGGGTCGGCCATCTCCGAGGTGTGCGCCCAGTGCACCGCCACGCCCGCCGGGGACGGCCCCGCCATCCGGCGCAGCCCCAGGTCGTCGCGGGCCAGCAGGGCCGCGAGGGAGACCGGCGGCGTCGGGGGCGTGGAAGGGCCGGGCGGAACGGTCGGCTCCGGCATGATGGACGTTTCCTCCACTTCAGTGGATGCGACTGGATGAAACGTACACTTCGCAGCCGCTTTCCAGCCACCTAGTGTCAACCCGGACCGGAATCCAGACCGGCGGCCGCGGGTACGGGCGGATGTCCCCGCGACCAGCCACCGGACCACCCCCAGCACGACCCGCCACCGACAGTGCGCGAAGGAGGCCCCCCATGGCCGTCGACTACATCGTGATCGTCGTCTATCTCGCCGGCATGCTCGCCATGGGCTGGTGGGGCATGCGCCGTGCCAAGTCCAAGAGCGAGTTCCTCGTCGCGGGGCGCCGGCTCGGCCCCGCGATGTACTCCGGGACCATGGCGGCGATCGTCCTCGGCGGCGCGTCCACCATCGGCGGCGTCGGCCTCGGCTACCAGTACGGCTTCTCGGGCGCCTGGATGGTCGTCACCATCGGCCTCGGCCTGCTCGCCCTGTCCGTCTTCTTCTCTGCCCGCATCGCCCGCCTGAAGGTCTACACCGTCTCCGAGATGCTCGACCTGCGCTACGGCGGCAAGGCCGGCGTCATCTCCGGCGTCGTCATGTGGGCGTACACCCTGATGCTCGCGGTCACCTCGACCATCGCCTACGCCACGATCTTCGACGTCCTCTTCGACGTGAACCGCACCCTCGCGATCATCCTGGGCGGCTCCATCGTCGTCGCCTACTCCACGCTCGGCGGCATGTGGTCCATCACGCTCACCGACATGGTGCAGTTCGTCGTGAAGACCATCGGCGTACTGCTCCTGCTGCTGCCCATCGCGGTGGTCAAGGCCGGCGGCTTCAGCGAGATGAAGGACCGGCTTCCGACCGAGTACTTCGACCCGCTGGGCATCGGCGGCGAGACGATCTTCACCTACGTCCTGATCTACACCTTCGGCATGCTCATCGGTCAGGACATCTGGCAGCGCGTCTTCACCGCGGGCAGTGACCGCACCGCGAAGTGGGGCGGCACCATCGCCGGCACCTACTGCCTCGTCTACGCCGTCGCCGGCGCCGTCATCGGCACCGCGGCCAAGGTGCTCTACCCGAACCTCGCCAGCCCCGACGACGCCTTCGCCACCATCGTCAAGGACGAACTGCCCATGGGCGTGCGCGGACTGGTGCTGGCCGCCGCCCTGGCCGCCGTGATGTCCACGTCCTCCGGCGCCCTCATCGCCTGCGCCACCGTCGCCAACAACGACATCTGGTCCCGGCTGCGCGGCGTCCTGCGTAAGACGGACGGCGAACACGACGAGGTGAAGGGCAACCGCGCCTTCATCCTCGCGATGGGCGTCGCGGTCGTCGTCATCGCGATCGCCCTCAACAACGTCGTCGAGGCCCTCACCGTCGCCTACAACCTGCTCGTCGGCGGCCTCCTCGTCCCCATCCTCGGCGGACTGCTGTGGAAGCGCGGCACGGCGCACGGCGCCCTCGCCGCCGTGGCGGTCGGCGGCCTCACCGTCGTCGGACTGATGGCCGGCTACGGCGTCCTCGCCAACGAGCCGATCTACTACGGCCTGCTGGCCTCCCTCGTCGTCTACGTCGCCGTCTCCCTGGCCACCCGCCCCACCGACGAGGCGATCCTCGCCGCGTGGCGCGAACGCCTCGCCGGACGGTCTCCCGAATCCCCGTCCGAACCGCCGGTCCCGGCACACCAGTAGAGTCGGACGGCAGTAGTACATACGCGACGAAGCGTAAGAAGGAAGGCAGTACATGAGCAGCAACGAGACGCCCCGCGGCCCCGTCGACTCCTCCCGGATCCCGCGCTACGCCGGACCCGCGACCTTCGCCCGGCTGCCCCGCCTGGACGAGGTCTCCTCCGCCGACGTCGCCGTGGTCGGCGTGCCGTTCGACTCCGGCGTCTCGTACCGGCCCGGCGCGCGGTTCGGCGGCAACGCCATCCGCGAGGCCTCCCGCCTGCTGCGCCCGTACAACCCGGCGCAGGACGCCTCCCCCTTCGCCCTCGCCCAGGTCGCCGACGGCGGCGACATAGCGGTCAACCCCTTCAACATCAACGAGGCCGTCGAGACCGTGGAGGCCGCCGCCGACGACCTCCTCGGCACCGGCGCCCGCCTGATGACGCTGGGCGGCGACCACACCATCGCCCTGCCGCTGCTGCGCTCGGTCGCGAAGAAGCACGGCCCGGTCGCCCTGCTCCACTTCGACGCCCACCTGGACACCTGGGACACCTACTTCGGCGCCGAGTACACGCACGGCACGCCGTTCCGGCGCGCGGTGGAGGAGGGCGTCCTCGACACGTCCGCGCTCTCCCACGTGGGCACCCGCGGCCCGCTGTACGGCAAGCAGGACCTCACCGACGACGAGAAGATGGGCTTCGGCATCGTCACCTCCGCCGACGTCTACCGGCGCGGCGCGGACGAGGTCGCCGACCAGCTCCGCCAGCGCATCGGCGACCGTCCCCTCTACATCTCCATCGACATCGACTGCCTGGACCCCGCCCACGCGCCCGGCACCGGCACCCCCGAGGCCGGCGGCATGACCTCCCGCGAACTGCTGGAGATCCTGCGCGGGCTGGCATCCTGCAACCTGGTCTCCGCCGACGTCGTCGAGGTGGCACCCGCCTACGACCACGCCGAGATCACCTCGGTGGCGGCCTCCCACACCGCGTACGAACTCACCACGATCATGTCCCGCCAGATCGCGCAGGCCCGCGCGACCGACCAGGAGGCCGAGAGCAAGTGACCCACGACCACGACCTGGTACTCCGTCCGACCGCCGCCCAGACGGAGGCCGCGCTGAACCCTCCCCCCGGCCGCAACGGCGGAGACCTGGTCGTGGAGACCCTGGCCGGGCTCGGCGCGACCACCGTCTTCGGCCTGCCCGGTCAGCACGCCCTCGGCATGTTCGACGCGCTGCGCCGCTCGGACCTGCGCTACATCGGCCTGCGGGTGGAGAACAACGCCGGTTTCGCGGCCGACGCGTACGGCCGGATCACCGGCGAGGCGGCCCCGCTGCTCCTGTCCACCGGCCCGGGAGCCCTCACCTCCCTCGCCGCGCTCCAGGAGGCGCGGGCGGCCTCCGCCCCGGTCCTCGCGATCAGCAGCCAGATCCCCACGGCCGGCCTCGGCGGCGGCCGCCACGGCTACCTCCACGAACTCCCGGACCAGGCGGCCTCGTTCCGGGGCGTGGTGAAGTCCGTCCACACGGTCCGCACCCAGTCCCAGATCCCGTCCGCGATCGCGGAGGCGTGGACGTCCGCGCTGACCGTCCCGCACGGACCGGTGTGGGTGGAGATCCCGCAGGACGTCCTCCTGTCCGAGACCCCGGTCCCGGTGGTGACCGGCGGCGACACCTTCCCCGAGGAACTGCCCCCGCGCCCCGAACTGACGGCGGTGGCGGCCGACCTGCTGTCCCGCGCGGAACGCCCCGCGATCATCGCGGGCGGCGGCGTCGTACGCGCCGACGCCTCGGGCAAGCTGAGGCAGCTCGCGGAGCGGCTCGCGGCCCCCGTCGTGACGACCTTCGGCGGCAAGGGCGCGTTCCCTTGGGCGCACCCCCTGTCCCTCCAGTCCTGGCTGGAGGACCGTCACACGACGGACTTCCTGGAGGACGCCGACGTCCTCCTGGTGGTCGGCTCGGGTCTCGGCGAACTCTCCTCGAACTACCACACGTTCAAGCCGCGCGGCCGGGTCGTCCAGATCGAGGCCGACCTCGGCAAGCTGGAGTCCAACCACCCGGCCCTCGGCATCCACGCCGACGCCCGCCTCGCCCTCCAGGCCCTGCTGGAGACGGTCGAGGAGCGCACCGACCCCACCGCCCCCGAACGCGTACGGGAGGTGCTGGACAAGGTCCGCGAGCGCATCGCGTCCCAGGAACTCACCCTGGAACAGGACGTCCTGGCCGCCGTCCGAGGAGCCCTGCCGCCCGGCGCCCCGTCCTTCTGGGACATGACCATCCTGGCCTACTGGGCGTGGTCGGCCTTCGACGCCAAGGCCCCCAACACCATGCACTCCGCCCAGGGCGCGGGCGGCCTCGGCTACGGCTTCCCGGCGGCCCTCGGCGCCGCCGCCGCCGACCCGACCCGCCCGGTGCTGGCGGTCTCCGGCGACGGGGGCGCCCTGTACTCCATCGCGGAGCTGGCCACCGCCCGCCAGTACGACCTGAACGTCACCTGGCTGATCGTCGACGACGGCGGCTACGGCATCCTGCGCGAGTACATGACCGACGCCTTCGGACAGCCGACGGCCACGGAACTGACCCGCCCGGACTACGTGGCCCTGGCGGAGTCCTTCGGCGTGCCGGGCACGCGTACGTCACCGGAGACGCTGGAGGCCGACCTGGCGAAGGCCCTGGCCGCACCGGGACCGTCCGTGGTCGTCCTCCCCGCCGTCCTGCGGATGTTCGCGCCGACACACCTCGACTGAGGCGGCGGAACGCCTACCAGATCGCCTCGACCCACTCCGGGTGGTCGACGAACGGGTTGCGGTTGTGCTGGTAGGTGTCGTAGATGACCTGGTTGCGGCTTTCCTCGAAGGCGTCCGGCGGGTCCTCGTCGTTCCAGGCCTTCAGGACGGAGAGCCTGCCTATGTACGGGTTGCTGCCGTTGTCGACGCTGCCGTTGACCTCCAGGTCGGGGAAGCCCTCGCCGCCCTCGTAGCGGGTCGCCATGTAGAAGATCATGCGGGCCACGTCGCCCTTGACCGCGTCGCGGGGCTCGAAGGAGTCGGCGTCGGTGAGGCTGCCGCCGCTGTCGGTGAAGGCGCCGCCGCCGTCGTCGAAGTCCTTGTTGCCCCGCACGCTGTTGACCCCGACGTCCTCGGGGCGCAGGTGGTGGATGTCCGTGCCCGGGCCGGTCGCGGTGCCGAAGTCGCCGTGGGACTTGGCCCACACGTGCTCGCGGTTCCAGTCGCCGGTGTCGCCGCCGTTCGACGACTTGCTGCGGGAGAGGCCCGAGTAGAGCAGGATCACGCTGCCGCTGTCGGCGGGGTCCTGGTCGGTCGTCTTCAGGGCGTCCCAGACCGCGTCGTAGGAGAGCTTGGTCTGGTCGCTGATGATCGTGTGGAGCGAGGCCTTGAGGTCGTCGCCGGTCTTGCCGACGGCGTCCTTGTAGTAGGTGTCGTCGTAGTCCGCCGTGGTCTTCGCCGCCGGGCCGGTCGCCGTGGCCGTGTTCGCGGCCAGTGAGGGGGCGGCGAGTCCGGTGAGGACGGCGGCCGTGGCGAGCGCGGCCGCCCTGCGGCGCCCGATGCGTATCGCGAGCATGTGGGGTGTCCGATCTACGCGTGTTGAGGAGAACGGTGGATCGAGCGTGACATGGACATGTTGGAGGTCGGGTGTACGCGACGTGTCGATTGCGTGCCGGGTGCGGCACCGGTGCGCCGCCGGCCCGAAATGTTGCGACGGGATGAAATCCCCACTCGCGGGCGTTGGTGCCTTCCGGTAGATCAGGTGAAGCGGGACGACCGACCGGAGGACACGCGTGGACGCGCAACGGGGATGGACACGACGACTGGCGGGATACGCCTGGCGCTACCCCAAGGACGTCGTCCTCGCCCTCGGTGCCTCGCTGGGCGGCATGGCCGTCATGGCCCTGGTCCCCCTGATCACCAAGGTGATCATCGACGACGTGATCGGCGACAAGACCAGGGACATGGCCGTCTGGGCCGGTCTCCTCGTCGGCGCCGCGGCCGTCGTCTACGTCCTGACCTACATCCGGCGCTACTACGGCGGCCGGCTCGCCCTCGACGTCCAGCACGACCTGCGCACCGACATGTACGGGACGATCACCCGGCTCGACGGGCGGCGGCAGGACGAGCTGTCCACGGGTCAGGTGGTGGGCCGGGCGACCAGCGACCTCCAGCTGATCCAGGGCCTGCTCTTCATGCTGCCGATGACCATCGGGAACATCCTGCTCTTCCTGATCTCCCTGGTCATCATGGCGTGGCTGTCCCTGCCGCTGACGCTGGTGGCCGTCGCCGTCGCCCCCGCGCTGTGGTTCATCGCCCGCCGCAGCCGCACCCGCCTGCACCCCGCCACCTGGTACGCGCAGGCGCAGGCCGCCGCCGTGGCGGGCGTCGTCGACGGCTCGGTGAGCGGCGTCCGCGTGGTGAAGGGCTTCGGGCAGGAGGAGCAGGAGACCGGGAAGCTCCGGGAGGTCGGGCGCAGGCTCTTCGCCGGGCGGCTGCGGACGATCAGGCTGAACGCCGCGTACACCCCGGCCCTCCAGGCGGTCCCGGCACTCGGCCAGGTCGCCATGCTCGCCCTCGGCGGGTGGCTGGCCGTGGGCGGGAACATCACGCTCGGCACGTTCGTGGCCTTCTCCACCTACCTCGCCCAGCTCGTCGGCCCGGTCCGGATGCTCGCCGTGGTCCTCACCGTCGGCCAGCAGGCCCGCGCCGGTACCGAACGCGTCCTGGAGCTGATCGACACCGAGCCCTCGATCGAGGACGGCACCAAGACCCTGCCGGCCGACGCGCCCGCGACCGTCGAGTTCGACGACGTGTCCTTCGGTTACGACGCCGAGCGGCCCGTCCTCGACGGCCTCTCCTTCGAGATCCGCGCCGGGGAGACCCTCGCCGTCGTCGGCTCCTCCGGCTCCGGCAAGTCCACGGTGTCGCTGCTCCTGCCGCGCTTCTACGACGTGACGCGCGGCGCCGTCCTCGTCGGCGGCCACGACGTGCGCGAGCTGACGACCGACTCGCTCCGGGCCGCCGTCGGGCTGGTGCCCGAGGACTCGTTCCTCTTCTCGGACACCGTCCGCGCCAACATCGCGTACGGCCGTCCGGACGCCACCGACGAGGAGATCGAGGCCGCCGCGCGGGCCGCGCAGGCGCACGGGTTCGTCAGCGAGCTGCCCGACGGCTACGACACGACCGTCGGCGAGCACGGCCTGACCCTCTCCGGCGGCCAGCGCCAGCGCGTCGCGCTCGCCCGCGCCATCCTCACCGACCCCCGGCTGCTCGTCCTCGACGACGCCACCTCCGCCGTCGACGCCCGCGTGGAGCACGAGATCCACGAGGCGCTGAAGCAGGTCATGCGGGGCCGCACCACGCTGCTCATCGCGCACCGCCGCTCCACCCTGGGCCTCGCCGACCGCATCGCGGTCCTCGACCGCGGCCGCCTCGCCGACCTCGGCACCCACGAGGAACTCCAGGAGCGCTCCGCCCTCTACCGCCGCCTGCTCACCGACCCCGACGAGCTGGGCGGCGTCTCACCGGGGCACACCCTCGCCGCCGTACCGCGGGAGGACACCTCCGTCCGCGAGGAACTGGACGCCGAGTTCGACGCCGAGCGCGGCGTCACCCCACGCCTGTGGACCGGCGACCGCACCCCGAAGGACACCGCCCTCGCCGGCACCCCGGCCACCCCCGAACTGCTCGCCCAGGTCGACGCGCTGCCCCCGGCGGACGGCACCCCGGACATCGACGAGACGCGGGCGGTCCAGCCCGAGGAGTCGTACGGTCTGCGCCGCCTGCTGCGCGGCTTCCGCACCCCCCTGCTGATCAGCCTCGCCCTCGTGGCCGTGGACGCCGGCATGGGTCTGCTGCTGCCGGTGCTGATCCGGCACGGCATCGACGAGGGCGTCACCCAGCTCTCGCTCGGCGCGGTCTGGGCGGTCTCGCTGCTCGGCCTGCTCGCGGTGCTCGCCCAGTGGACGGCGCAGACCGGTGAGATCCGCATGACCGGCCGGACGGGGGAGCGGATCCTGTACTCGCTCCGCCTGAAGATCTTCGCCCAGCTCCAGCGGCTCGGCCTCGACTACTACGAGCGTGAGCTGACCGGCCGGATCATGACCCGGATGACCACCGACGTGGACGCCCTGTCGACGTTCCTCCAGACGGGACTCGTCACCGCCTTCGTCTCCATCGTCACCTTCTTCGGCATCCTGGTCGCCCTGCTGGTCATCGACGTACAGCTCGCCTTCGTCGTCTTCGCGACGCTGCCGCCGCTGATCATCGCCACGTACTTCTTCCGCAAGGCCAGCGTGAAGGCGTACGAACTGGCCCGGGAGCGGGTCTCCACGGTCAACGCCGACCTCCAGGAGTCGGTGGCGGGGCTGCGGATCGTGCAGGCGTTCCGGCGCGAGGGCGACGGCGGGCGGCGGTTCGCCGAGCGCAGCGACGGCTACCGGCAGGCCCGCATCAGGGGACAGTGGCTCATCTCGATCTACTTCCCGTTCGTGCAGCTGCTCTCCTCGGGCGCCGCCGCGGCCGTACTGATCGTGGGCGGCGGCCGGATCGACGACGCGACGCTGACCACCGGCGCGCTGGTGGCGTACCTGCTCTACATCGACCTGTTCTTCGCGCCCGTCCAGCAGCTTTCCCAGGTCTTCGACGGCTACCAGCAGGCGTCCGTCTCACTGGGCCGCATCCAGGAGCTGCTGCGCGAGCCGACCTCCACCCGGGCCGCCGAGAAGCCCGCCGAGGTCACCTCCCTGGACGGCGACATCGCCTTCGAGGACGTGCGCTTCAGCTACGGCGACGACGAGGAGGCCCTCACCGGCATCGACCTGCGCATCCCCGCCGGGCAGACCGTCGCCTTCGTCGGCGAGACCGGCGCGGGCAAGTCGACCCTGGTGAAGCTGGTGGCCCGGTTCTACGACCCGACCGGCGGCCGGGTCACGGTCGACGGGCAGGACCTGCGCGCCCTGGACCTCACCTCCTACCGGCACCGGCTGGGGGTCGTCCCGCAGGAGGCGTACCTCTTCCCGGGCACCGTGCGGGACGCCATCGCCTACGGGCGCCCGGACGCCACCGACGCCGACGTGGAGGCGGCGGCGCGGGCGGTCGGCGCGCACGAGATGATCGCCACGCTCACCGGTGGCTACCTCCACGAGGTCGCCGAACGGGGCCGCAACCTCTCCGCCGGGCAGCGGCAGCTGATCGCGCTGGCCCGCGCCGAGCTGGTCGACCCGGACGTGCTGCTCCTCGACGAGGCGACGGCCGCGCTGGACCTGGCCACGGAGGCACAGGTCAACCAGGCCACCGACCGGATAGCGGGCCGGCGGACGACGCTGGTCGTCGCCCACCGGCTGACCACGGCCGCCCGCGCGGACCGCGTCGTCGTCATGGACGGCGGGCGGGTCGCCGAGGACGGCACGCACGACGAGCTGCTGGCCCTCGACGGACGGTACGCGCGGCTGTGGCGGACCTTCGTCGGCGCGGCGGAGCCCGAGGAACCGGTCGGCGCGGCACACTGACGCTCGCGCAACCATTCGACACCCGGCACGCGTCCGTACATCCGTACGCCAGTGACCGCCGTACGGAGGGGACGACAGTGGGCCGAGCCGGTGCTGGGACACGACGCGGGCCGGCGCTCGTCACGGCCCTCCTCGTGGCGGCCGGGCTGCTCGCCGTGGCGACGCCGCAGGAGGCCCATGCCGCCACGGCGTGCGGGGGCCGCAAGGTGCGCACGCTCCCGTTCGCGACGGGGTCGGTCCTCGTCCACAGGCGCGGCGGCTACGTCTGTGCCGTCACCGTCCCCAAGAGGCCCGGCACCAAGCGGCAGATGTCGGTGAGCGTGCGGGCGCGCGGGGGCCGTGCGGTGGTGGACTCGGGGCGGTACGCCTACCGGGCGGGGCCCGTGACGGTGCACGCCGGCAAGCGCTGCGTATGGGTGACCGGCAAGGTCTCCGGCCGCTCGGTCAGCTCCGGCTGGATCCTGTGCTGAGACGGCCCGCCCCCCCCCCCCCGGGAACCAAGCAGGCCATTTCCCCATCCACCCTGGTGCGCGCGCGACTTGCTCCGATAGCTTCCGGCGGACATCCGTTTCACTGGGAGGGTGCATGCGCAAGGCGCTCAGATGGCTGCTGGCGCTCGTGGTGCTCATAGGCACCGTCAGCACGGCGGGGGCGGCCACCGCCGCCGAGCCGAAGGCCGTCGACATCAAGGACCGGCTGCTGTCCATACCGGGCATGAGCCTGATCGAGGAGAAGCCGTACACCGGCTACCGCTTCTTCGTCCTCAACTACACGCAGCCGGTCGACCACCGGCGTCCGTCCAAGGGCACGTTCCAGCAGCGGATCACCGTTCTGCACAAGGACGTGAACCGCCCGACGGTCTTCTACACCGGCGGCTACAACGTCTCCACGACCCCGAGCCGGCGCGAGCCGACCCAGATCGTGGACGGCAACCAGGTCTCCATGGAGTACCGCTACTTCACCCCGTCCCGGCCGGCCCCGGCCGACTGGTCGAAGCTGGACATCTGGCAGGCCGCCAGCGACCAGCACCGCATCTTCGAGGCGCTGAAGCCGGTCTACTCCAAGAACTGGATCTCCACCGGCGGCTCCAAGGGCGGCATGACCGCCACCTACTACGAGCGCTTCTACCCGCGTGACATGGACGGCGTCGTCGCCTACGTCGCCCCCAACGACGTGGTGAACAAGGAGGACTCGGCCTACGACCGCTTCTTCGCCCGCGTCGGCACCGAGGAGTGCCGCGACAAGCTGAACGGGGTGCAGCGCGAGGCGCTGGTGCGCCGTGCGCCGCTCAAGAAGAAGTACGAGGCGTACGCGGCCGAGAACGGCTACACCTTCGACACCATCGGCAGCCTGGACCGCGCCTACGAGGCAGTCGTCCTCGACTACGTCTGGGGCTTCTGGCAGTACAGCACCCTCGACGACTGCGCCGACATCCCGGCCGACGCCAAGAACGCCACCGACGAGGCGATCTGGGGCTCCGTCGACTCGATCTCCGGCTTCTCCGCCTACACGGACCAGGGCCTGGAGACCTACACGCCGTACTACTACCAGGCGGGCACCCAGCTGGGCGCCCCGACGATCCACTTCCCGCACATCGAGAAGAAGTACATCCGCTACGGCTACCAGCCGCCGCGCAACTTCGTGCCCCGGTCGATCCCGATGCGGTTCGAGCCGTGGGCCATGCGGGACGTCGACAGCTGGGTGAGGAACAACGCCCGGCAGATGCTCTTCGTGTACGGCGAGAACGACCCGTGGGGCGCCGAGCCCTTCCGCCTCGGCCACGGCGCACGCGACTCCCACGTGCTCACCGCGCCCGGCATGAACCACGGGGCCAACGTCGCCGGCCTGGTCCCCGACCAGAAGGCGAAGGCCACCGCCCGCATCCTCGACTGGGCGGGCGTCGCCTCCGACAAGGTCCAGGCGAACCCGTCGGCGGCCAAGCCGCTGGCGACGTTCGACGCCAAGCTGGACAAGCGGGACGTCGAGCGCGAGCCGGCGCTGCGCCCGTAGCACGGTGACTGTGCCCGGCCGCTCACAGGGGCCGGGCACAGCCCACCGGCCGGGCACCGCCGAGGCGGACGTACAGACCGGTCGAGGCGGGGCAGTCGGCCCGGTCGGCGACGGCCTCGACCACCTCGAACTGGGGCTCGCGTTCACCCGTGCCGTCGCACGCGGTCTCGCGGACCTTGCCGTCGCCGGTGTCGTGGACGCAGTCGCCGACGATGGTGCGCGGTCCGCCACCACCCCCCGGGTCGCCGGGGTGCGGTGGCTGGAGGTTGCGCATGCAGGCGTAGCCCTGGGGCACGGTCCCGTCGCCGTCCTCGTCGGCGGAGGGGCGCTGCTCGCTGATGTGCAGGACGAAGTCGGTGGTGGCGGGGCACGGCGGCCCGTCGCTCGCGCGGCCGTCCTCCCGGGCCACGACCCGCGCCGCCGCCCGCTCGCTGTCGCACGGCACCTCGGTGGAGCCGACCGTGCCGAACGAGCCGCACTCGTCGACCGCCAGGAACACCGCCCCGTACCCGGACGCCGGCACCGCGGCCGACGCCGACCGCGACGCCGTGGCCCCGCCGGACCGCCCGTCCCCGGAGGCCGTGCCGCCGGTGTCCCCACCGGCCGGTCCAGCCGGGCTCTGGCAGCCCGTCAGGAGCAGGGCGCACAGCACCGGCAGCAGCGCCCACCGCACTCCCGCGGCCCGTCTCTCACGCATCGCCGTCCCCCTGGATCCCCGGTCCAGCGTGACCCGCCGCAGCGGGCGCACGCCAGACGCGCGGGGTGCTTCGGGCACGGTCGCCGGGGGCGCCCCCGGCGCGTGACGTAGGCCGCGCTACGCCCTACGACCGGTAGGACAGCCCGTGCCCGAGGGGGTAGAGCACCGTGTCCGGATCGTCCGCCCGGACCACCGGCACCGGCAGCCGCCCGCGTGGCCGGACCCGCCCGGCGATCACCCGGGCCGCCGCCCGCACCTCGACGTCGGTCCAGGAGTAGGCGGCCAAGTAGCCGCGGACGCCGGGGAGGTGGGCCACGTCGTAGGGGTTGCGGATCGCGACCGCGACGACGGGTTTCCCGGTCTCCAGCAGCCGCGTGACCAGGGTGCGCTGACTGCTCGCCGCCGTGACGTTGTACGTCGCGACCACCACCGCGTCCGCGTCCCCGGCGGCCGCGACCGCGCCGTCGATCACGGCGGCGGAGGGGGCGGTGCCGGTGGACAGGGCGGTGGCCGTGAAGCCCAGCTCCGTCAGTTCGCCCGCGAGCACCCCCGTGGGCGGCCCGGTCGTGCCCGAAGGCGAGGCGGGGTCGGCGCCCACGACGAGCACCCTGCGATGCTCGCGCCGCGACAGCGGCAGCAGCCGGTCCTCGTTGACCAGCAGGGTGGTGGTCCGCTCGGCGATCCGGTCGGCCGCCGCCAGGTGCGCCCGGGTGCCCACCGTCCGGTCGACGTCCCGCCGGCTGGTGTAGGCGTCCCGGAACAGCCCCAGCTTCGCCTTCAGCCGCAGCACCCGCAGGATCGATTCGTCGAGCCGCGCCTCGGTGAGTTCGCCTTCCCGTACGGCCGTCAGGACCGCGTTCCAGGCGAGGTCCAGGTGCGGCGGGTTGAGCAGCTGGTCGACGCCCGCCTTCAGCGCCAGCACCGGCACCCGGTCGTCGCCGTACTTGGTCCGCACGCCCTCCATGCCGAGCGAGTCGGTGACCACGACGCCGTCGTAGCCCAGTTCCTCGCGCAGGATGCCGGTGAGGATGGGGCGGGAGAGGGTGGCCGGGTCGCCGGAGTCGTCGAGCGCCGGGACCACCAGGTGGGCGGTCATGATCGCGTCGATGCCGGCGTCGATCGCCGCGCGGAAGGGCGGCGCGTCCAGCGTCTCCCACTCCTCGCGGGTGTGCGTGATCTCCGGCAGGCCGGTGTGGCTGTCGGTGGCGGTGTCGCCGTGCCCGGGGAAGTGCTTGGCGCACGCGGCGACCCCGGACCGCTGGTACCCCGTCACCTCGGCGGCCACCATCTCCGCCACCGCCTCCGGATCGGCGCCGAAGGACCGCACGCCGATCACGGGGTTGGCCGGGTTGACGTTCACGTCGGCGTCGGGGGCGTAGTCCTGGCGGATGCCCATCGCGCGCAGCTCCGCGCCGGCGATCCGGCCGAGGGTGCGGGCGTCGGACCGCGATCCGCCGGCGCCGACGGCCATCGCGCCCGGGAAGAGGGTCGCCGGTTCGCCCACGCGGGCCACTATGCCGTGTTCCTGGTCGGTGGAGATCAGCACCGGGAGGCCGCGCGGCAGCTCCAGGGACGCCTTCTGGATGCCGTTGGAGAGGTCGGCGATCTGGTGCGGGTCGCGGGTGTTGTGCGCCCAGGCGAAGTAGATGACGCCGCCTACCCGGTACTTGGCGACCAGCTCGGCCGCGGTGCGGACGCCGATCTCCTTGAGGTTGGCGTCGACGTCGGCCTGGTCGGGGGCGGTGGCGGAGTGGCCGTAGACCCGCATGACGAAGAGCTGGCCGACCTTCTCCTCCAGCGTCATGCGGGAGATCAGGGCGCGGAGCTTGGCGTCGTCGGGCCGGTGCGGGTCGGCGTGGGCCGTGCCGCCGCCGGCCGCCAGGGCCGCGGTGACGACCGCGGTGGCGGTGAGGACGGTACGTCTGGAGGGGTGTGCGGTGCTTCCCGTGCCGGCCGTGCTGCTGTGGTGCACGTGCGCTCCTTCCGGAGTGATCCGCTGGGGATCGCTGGAGAGCTGCTGAAGGAAACTGCCAAGGAGCCACCAATATCCAGGAAGTTTCTGCCAGTCAAGGGGCCGCACAGGAGTAGCCCGAAGCCGCGCGGGGGCGGGCGAGCAGGGGGTGAGGGGCCGCCGTCGGCGCCGGGCCGCGTCTCCACTCGATCTCGCGTCAGCACGGGAACGGCCCTGGCGGGATGTGCCCGAGCGTGTGGACGGCCCCCCTGGCTAGGAGAGCTTGAGCAGCAGTTCGCCGAGTTCGTCCGGCATGGTGATCATGCTGTCGTGGCCGGTCGGCAGCTCCCAGACCTGGGCGGCGGTGCCGTTGGGCTGGATCGGGGGGGACGGGGCGACGGGTGACGCCCGCCGGCATGGCGCCGACATTGTGGATGTGCGTGCGCGGGATCGCGTCAAGGGCCGGGTTGTCCAGTCGCGCCGGCTGCTGCAGACAGCGCACCGGCTGGTCCGAGAGCATGCCGCGCAGCCAGGCGACGTCGGCCGGGTCGGTGACGCCGAACAGGCCGAAGGGCGCGGGCTGCTCGGGCATCGGCGGCACCCGCCAGCCGCTCTCGGACTTCTCGGCGAGCTCGATCAGCTGCCGTGACACGGGCTGGACGTCGACCGCGGACTCGCCGTCCTCCGGGACCATCGCGTCGAGGTAGACCAGGTGCGCGACGCGCTCCGGAATCCGGTTGGCGGCGGAGGAGATCACCAGCCCCGCGTAGCTGTGGCCGACGAGTACGACGTCGCCGAGGTTCTCCTCGGTGATCAGCCCGACCACGTCGTCGACGTGCGTGTCGAGACCCACCTCCGGGCCCAGCAGGTGCGCCTTGTCGCCATATCCGGTCAGGGACGGCGCGAACACCCGGTGCCCGGCGGCCTCCAGCAGCGGTACCACCCGCTCCCAGCACCGCCCGTTGTGCCAAGCGCCGTGGACCAGCAGAAATGTGGACATCGATGTTCCTTCGCGGGAGCAGAAGAGCACGGTCACGCGCGTGCCGCTGGTGCGCGGCACCGGCGGTTACCTTTTGTGCTTCGGTACTGTTTGAGTACTAGGAGCATGCTGGTGCACACGACGCGCCGCGGGCAATAAGGCACTTTTCGGTGACCCGGTTCTCTGGAGGTAACCATGGACGCGGCACAGCGCGATCCTCAGTCGGCCGCGGTGCCCAGCGACGCGTGCCGGACCCGGGTGGTGCTCGACATCGTCGGCGACAAGTGGTCGCTGCTGGTCGTGCGCAATCTCAGGGACGGACCGCGTCGTTTCACCGAACTCAAGAGGGCCGTCGACGGGATCAGCCAGCGCATGCTCACCGTGACGCTGCGCAGCCTGGAGCGCGACGGAATCCTGACCCGCACCGTCCACGAGGTGATGCCGCCACGGGTGAGCTACGAGCTCACCGAGATGGGCTTCACCCTGCGCGAGGCCACCGCGCCCCTGCTCGAATGGAGCATGGCGCACCTCGCCCGTATCGACGATGCCCGCGCCGTCTACGACGCCCGCACGGCTTCCCGCGGTGAAGACACGGCTTAGGGGCGCGCCGGCGGAGACGGGGTGTCGGCCGCAGCGTACTGCCGCGCTTGGCGCCAAGTGGCACCACGTGGTGCCATGTGGTACCGGATGATGCCATTCCGTACCTCCGTCAGTGGTCGACCAGGTGTGGAGCCCGGGTCGGTCAAGTTGATGGCGTCCCCTTTTCCCAGGTCAGGTGCGGACGGGCGAGGTCGGAGGGGTGAGGGGGCCGGGATGGCGCCGTGGGGCTTGCGTATGACGTCATCATGGTGCCATGATGACGTCATGGACCTCACGCCGTATGTCGACACCCTCCGCCGCGAACTCGCGGTGGCCGCCGAGGCCGGCGGCGAAGAAGCCCGCGAACTGGCCGAACGGCTCACCGCCCCACTGGAGTCGGCGACCAGGCTGACCATGCTCAACGTGCTCTCCGCGGCCATGGACGAGATCACCCGCGAACTGGCCCCGGGCTCGGTCGACCTGAGGCTGCGGGGGCTGGACCCCGACTTCGTGGTGACCGTGCCGCCCACCGACGGCGGCGGCCTCGGGGAACCGGCCGCACCCGTCGAACCGCTCAGGCCGCAGGCACCCGCCGAAGGCGACGAGGGCGGCACCGCCCGCGTCAACCTGCGCCTGCCCGCCCATCTCAAGTCCCGTGCCGAGGAGGCCGCGAGCCGCGAGGGCCTGTCGGTCAACGCCTGGCTGGTGCGGGCCGTGTCGGCCGCCGTCGAGGGCGCCGGCCGCCCGCGCACGACGGAACGCACCCAGAACGTCGGACAGAGCTTCACGGGCTGGGTGCGCTGAGCAGCCGTCGCGCGCCGCACACCCGCTCCACCTCACCCACACCACGTCCCACCAGCGGGGGCGACCCAACGACTCACGAGGACGGGACAGCCATGCCTTCTTTCGACACTCCCGAACCGATCTCGGTCACCGCGCACGTGGAGGCCGGTTCCATCCAGTTCACGGCGGGCGACCGCACCGACACCGTCGTCGAGGTCCGGCCCCGCAACGCGAAGAAAGACATCGACGGCCGCACCGCGGAACAGACCGAGGTCACCTGCGCGGGCGGCGCGCTGACCGTCAGGACCCCCAAGGCCGGACTGTTCGGCCGCTCCGGCACCGTCGACGTGACCGTCGAACTGCCCGCCGGCTCGCGCGTCGACCTGACCGGCGCCTGGACCCAGGTGCTCGGCGAGGGCCGGCTCGGCGAGGTCCGCGTGAAGGTCTCGTCCGGCGACGTCCGCCTCGACGCGACCGGCCCGCTCAACCTGACGGCGTCCCACGGCTCCATCACCGTGGACCGCGTCGAGGGCGCAGCGGAGATCGCCACCAGCTCCGGCAGCCTGCGCGTCGGCGTGCTCGACGGCTCCGCCGTCCTGAAGAACTCGCACGGCACCACGACCGTCGGCACCGCCGTCGGGGAGCTGCGGGTCAACGGCGCCAACGGAGACATCGACGTCGCCCGCGCCGAGGACTCCGTCACCGCCACCACGGCCCACGGCACCCTGCGGGTGGGGCGCGTGACCCGCGGCTCCGTCCAGTTGCAGACCAGCTACGGCGCCATCGAGGTCGGCGTCGCCGAGGGCACGGCCGCCTGGCTCGACGTCAACTCGCGTTCGGGGCAGGTCCGCAACACGCTCACCGCGTCCGGGAGCCCGGAGAAGACCGAGGAGGCCGTCGAGGTCCGCGCCCGCACCCGGCACGGCAACATCGACATCCGCCGCGCCCGGGACTGACCACGCCCGGCTACGGGACGGTGTGCGCCGAGGCCGCCGGCCAGTGGGCCCGCAGCGTGCGCACCGTCTCCGCGATCGCCGGACGGCGCGCCGCGCCCGCCCGCCACAGCGCGTACAGCCGCCGTACCGGCATCGGGTCGAGCGGCACCTCCACCACCCCGGCCGGCAGCGGGCCCCGCCCCAGCCGGGGGATCAGGGCGATGCCCAGCCCGGCCGCGACCAGCGCGACGAGCGTCGGGTTCTCGTCCGCCTGGTGGACGATGTCCGGCTCGTGCCCGGCGCCCCGCAGGGTCCGCATCAGCCAGTCGTGGCAGACCCGGCCGGGCGGCTGGCAGATCCACCGCTCCCCGCCCAGCTCCGCACGCCGCACGCCGGACCGCCCGGCGAAGCGGTGCCCCTCGGGCACGAGCAGATCGCACAGGTCCTCACCGATCGGCGCCTGCTCCACCCCGGCCGGGGCCGGCAGCGGGGCGATGTCCCAGTCGTGCGCCACCACCAGGTCCACGGCGCCCTTCGCCACCAGGTCCACGGACAGATGCGGGTCGACCTCGGTGAGCCGGGCGTCGAGCGCCGGATGACGGGCGGCCAGGTCGGCCAGGACCGAGGGCAGCAGACCGCGCGCCGCCGACGCGAACGCGGCCACGGTCAGCCGCCCCGAGGGCACCCCGCGCCGCTCCTCCAGCCGGGTCTCCGCCCGCTCCACCAGGGCCAGCAGCTCGACGGCCGTGGCGGCCAGCTGCCACGCCTCGTCGGTGAGCCGGACCCCGCGCCCCTCCCGCTCCAGGAGCACCGTCCTGGTCTCCCGCTCCAACTTGGCGATCTGCTGCGACACCGCGGACGGCGTGAACCCGAGGGCGGCGGCGGCCGCGCCCACCGTGCCGTGCACGGACACGGCGTGCAGGGCACGCAGACGCTGAAGATCGAGCACGACGCCTCCCGACGGCGAAACAGTTAGCAGTCCTTCATCCAACCATGCAGCAATCATCGCTGGTGCTACACAGTCCGGTGGCGCGATCCTCGACGCATGCGACCTTCCCACCTCCTCCTCGCCGTGCTCGTCGCCGCCGTCTGGGGCGTGAACTTCACGGTCATCGAGGTCGGCCTCGACCACTTTCCGCCGCTGCTCTTCTCCGCCCTGCGCTTCCTGGCGGCCGCCCTGCCCGCCGTCTTCCTGGTGGGCCGGCCCAAGGTCGCGTGGAAGTGGATCGTGGCGGTGGGGCTGGTGCTGGGCGTGGCCAAGTTCGGCCTGGTCTTCGTGGGCATGGACGCGGGCATGCCGGCCGGCCTGTCCTCCCTGGTCCTGCAGATCCAGGCGGTGTTCACCGCGGTGATCGCCGCCGCGGTCCTGGGCGAACGCCCCTCCCGCCTCCAGGCGGCGGGCATGCTCGTCGCGCTGGCCGGCATCGGTGTCGCGGCGGTCGACGAGGGCGCGTCCGGTCCGCTGGGCGCCTTCGTGATGGTCGTCGGAGCGGCCGCCGCGTGGGGACTGTCCAACGTCCTCACCCGCAAGGCGTCCCCGCCCGACGCCCTGAACTTCATGGTGTGGGTGTGCGCCGTCCCGGTACTGCCGCTACTGGCCCTCTCCCTGCTGACGGAGGGCCCGGAAGCAGACCTCGCGGCACTGCGCGGCCTGGACTGGCAGGGCGGGAGCACGATCCTCTACGTGGCCTGGGTCTCGACCGTCTTCGGCTTCGGCGCCTGGGGCTGGCTGCTGCGCCGTCACCCCGCGTCGACGGTCGCGCCCTTCTCGCTCCTGGTCCCGGTCTTCGGGATGTCCTCGGCGGCCCTCTTCCTCGGTGAGGCGGTGACACCCCTGCGCTGGTGCGCGGCGGCGCTGCTGGTGGGCGGGGTGGCGCTGACGACGCTCACGGGCCGGCGCGCCCGCGACCGGACGCCGTACGTGATCGCGTCGGCCCGCCCGGAAATCATTGGACGGCCCTCCGTGCCGGCGGAAGAATCCGTCCGGTGACGTTCGCACTGCAGGGCCCGCCCCTCGAAGGCACGCTGGTACGACTGGAGCCGCTGGGCCACCGGCACGCGGCCGACCTCGCGGTGGCGGCGGAGGAGGACCGCGGCGGCTACGCGTACACGTGGGTGCCGAGGGCCGACGAGGTCGGCGGCTACATCGACGCCCAACTGGCCCGCGCGGCCTCGGGGCGGCTGGCGCCCTACGCGCAGATCTCCCTCGCCACCGGGCGGGCGGTCGGCGCCACCGCCTACTGGGAACCCCGCTCCTGGCTCACCGACGGCGTCCTCGACGCGATCGAGGTCGGCTTCACCTGGCTGGCCCGCTCCGCCCAGGGCACCGGCACGAACGCCGAGGCCAAGCTGCTCCTGTTCCGCCACGCCTTCGAGGTCTGGCAGGTGTCCCGGGTCGACCTCAAGACCGACGCCCGCAACGCCCGTTCCCGGGCGGCGATCGAGAAGACCGGCGCCCGCCTCGAGGGCGTCCTGCGCAACTGGTCCCGCTCCTGGGCGCCGGGCGAGGAGGGCCGGCTGCGCGACTCCGCGATCTACTCCATCACGGCGGCGGAGTGGCCCGAGCGCCAGGAGCGGCTGGAGCGCCGGGTCCGGTCGGCGGCGGGCGCCCTCACGCCGCGTCGGTGAGCAGCCGGGTCAGGTGCTCGCGGCCGGCCGCCAGCAGGTCGGGCAACGGGGCGGCGGACTCGTACCACCGCTTCTCGTACTCCCAGCACAGCCAGCCGTCCCAGCCGTGCCGGGAGAGGACGTCCACCACCTCGGTGAGCGGCAGCACGCCCGCGCCCAGCGGCAGCGGTGTGGTGTCCTCGGCGGAGGCGATGTCCTTGACCTGGACGTAGCCGAGGTGCGGGGCGAGGGCCCCGTACGACTCGAAGGGCTGCTCGCCGCCCAGCCAGGTGTGCATCACGTCCCACAGGGCGCCGACCTGGAGGTGCCCGACCAGGCCCAGGACGCGCATCGCGTCGGCGCCCGTGCGGTGCGAGTCGTGGGTCTCCAGCAGGATGCGGACGCCGAGGTCGGCGGCGTACTCGGCGGCCGTGCCCAGCCGCCGGGCGGCCGTCGCGTCGGCCTCCTCGGCGCTCTGCTCGGTGCCGCCGCCGGGGAAGACGCGGATGTAGGGGGCGCCCAGGTCGCGGGCGAGTTCGAGCAGGGCGCGGACCTCGGCGAGGACCGGCTCGTCGTCACCGGGCGCGGCCACCCGCGCGTACCCCGCCACACCGAGCAGTTCCACGCCGGACGCCTTGAACTCGGCCGCCACGACCGCCCGTTCGTCCGGGGACAGGCCCGGGTTCACGGGTTCCTCCGGATGGGCGCGCAACTCGACACCGTGGTAGCCGTGCGCGGTCGCGAGGCCCAGCACATCGGTCAGGGGCAGCCCGGGGACACCAAGGGTGGAGAACGCCAGCTTCATGACCCCGGAGCGTACCCGGCTCCGCCGCCCGCATTCCTGCCCGTCACCTGGTGTCGCCGACCGGCACCACCAGCCCGCCCGGCCTGTTCTTCTCAGCCCGTCCGGCGTTTGAGTACGAGCCCGCCCAGGCCGAAGCGGGGGTGTGGGGGCGGCAGGCCCCCACCGAGGCCCACACCGACGCGCGCCACCCATACAACGCCGGCACCTACCCCCGAGGAACCCCGGTGGACCCCCGCACCATCAACTCCCCCCGCACCGTCGCGATCCCCCCGGCCGGCGCCTCCTCCCGCCCCATCGCCACCCGACCCGCCCGCGCGCCCGCCTCCGCCAGCGGCAGCCGGACCGTCGTCAGCGCGGGCACCGCGTCGATGCTGAACGGCAGATCGTCGAAGCCCGCCACGGACACGTCGTCCGGGATCCGCAGCCCCGAGTCCCGCAGCGCCGCGCACGCGCCCAGCGCGACGGAGTCGTTCGCGGCGACGACAGCCGTCAGGGACGGATCCCTGCGCAGGAGTTCCAGCGTCGCCTCGTACCCGGACTGCCGGTCGTAGCGGCCGTGGACGGTCCAGCGGGGGTCCTCCTCGACGCCGTGCGCGGCGAGCGCGGCGCGGTGGCCCTCCAGCCGGTGCCGGGTGGTGGTCCGCTCCTGGGGGCCGGCGATGTAGCCGAGCCGGCGGTGGCCGAGCCCGAGCAGGTGCTCGGTCAGCTCCCGGCCGCCCCCGCGGTTGTCGAACGTCAGCGCCATGGCCCCGGTCTCCGGCGCCGGCGGCCGCCCGCACAGCACCACCCGCGTCCCGGCCTCCGTCAGCTTCCGCAGCTTCGCCGCCACCGCCGCCTGGTGCGTCGCGTCCTCCATCGCCCCGCCGGTCAGCACGACGGCCGCCGCGCGCTGGCGTTGCAGCAGGGTGAGGTAGGTCAGCTCGCGCTCCGGGGAGCCGCCGGTGTTGCAGACCACCGCGAGCCGCTCGCCGCCCGCTCTGCCGCCCGGGCCGCCGATCTCGGACTGGATGGCGCCGGCCATGATGCCGAAGAAGGGGTCGGCGATGTCGTTGACCAGGATGCCGACCAGATCGGACGTGGCCGCGGCCAGGGCGCTCGCGGGGCCGTTGAGCACGTAGTCCAGCTCGTCGACCGCCTTCAGCACCCGGTCCCGGGTGGTGGCGGCCACCGGGTAGTTCCCGTTCAGCACGCGCGACACCGTCGCGGGGGAGACCTGGGCGCGGGCCGCCACGTCCGCAAGTGTCACCGTCATGTCCTCGTCCTCCGCATCGCGCGTGAGCCGAACGCCGTCGCGGTGACCCTACGGCCACCACGCGTCGTCGTTCGCCCCCTCGAACAACTCACCCGAATCGCGGTCTTGTCCAGACCACCGTTCACAGGCTAGCTTCGTTCTGTATAGAAAGCGCTTGCTGCATGACGTACGGCTCGTACGAAGGGAATGACGTGACACGCAAGACGGTGCGTATCGCCATGAACGGCGTGACCGGGCGCATGGGCTACCGCCAGCACCTCGTCCGCTCCATCCTGGCCCTCCGCGAACAGGGCGGCCTCGACCTCGGCGACGGCACCGTGCTGTGGCCGGAGCCGGTCCTGGTCGGCCGCCGCGAACACGCGCTGAAGGCGCTCGCCGAACGGCACGGACTCGACCACGTCTCCACGGACCTGGACGCGGTCCTGGCCGACGACAGCGTCGACATCTACTTCGACGCCCAGGTCACCTCGGCCCGCGAGGAGGCGATCAAGAAGGCGATCGCCGCGGGCAAGCACATCTACACCGAGAAGCCCACCGCCACCGGCCTGGACGGAGCCCTCGACCTCGCCCGCCTCGCCCACGCGAAGGGCGTCCGGCACGGCGTCGTCCAGGACAAGCTCTTCCTCCCCGGCCTGCTCAAGCTCAAGCGCCTCATCGACGGCGGCTTCTTCGGCCGGATCCTGTCCGTGCGCGGCGAGTTCGGCTACTGGGTCTTCGAGGGCGACTGGCAGGAGGCCCAGCGCCCCTCGTGGAACTACCGCACCGAGGACGGCGGCGGCATCGTCGTCGACATGTTCCCGCACTGGGAGTACGTCCTGCACGAGCTGTTCGGCCGGGTGAAGTCCGTGCAGGCCCTCACCGCCACCCACGTCCCGCAGCGCTGGGACGAGAACGGCAAGCCCTACGACGCCACCGCCGACGACGCCGCCTACGGCGTCTTCGAGCTGGACGGGGGCGCGATCGCGCAGATCAACTCCTCCTGGGCGGTGCGGGTCAACCGCGACGAGCTGGTCGAGTTCCAGGTCGACGGCACCGAGGGCTCGGCGGTGGCCGGCCTGCGCAACTGCCGCGTCCAGCACCGCTCCGCCACCCCCAAGCCGGTCTGGAACCCGGACATCCCCGCCACCGAGGCCTTCCGCGACCAGTGGCAGGAGGTCCCGGACAACGGCGACTTCGACAACGGCTTCAAGGCCCAGTGGGAGCTGTTCCTCAAGCACGTCTACGCCGACGCCCCCTACCACTGGGACCTGCTGGCCGGCGCCCGCGGCGTCCAGCTCGCCGAACTGGGCCTGAGGTCCTCGGCGGAGGGCCGCCGCCTCGACGTACCGGAGATCTCGCTGTGACCCTCCACCTGCCGGGCGCGGACGGCACCCTGCGCGCCCACGAGCCGCGCACCGAGCCGCTCGCCGTCACCCGGGAAGCCCCGGGAAGCGCTTTCACCTCCCGGACGGTCTTCTCGGCGGCGCACGTGGTCGCCGACCCGTTCGCCGACACCACCCCCGACTCACCCGCCGCCGTCGACTGGGACGCCACCCTCGCCTTCCGCCGCCACCTGTGGTCCCACGGACTCGGCGTCGCCGAGGCGATGGACACCGCCCAGCGCGGCATGGGCCTGGACTGGGCCACGGCGGCCGAGCTGATCCGCCGCTCCGCCGCCGAGGCGCGGGCGACCGGCGGCCGCATCGCGTGCGGCGTCGGCACCGACCAGCTCACGGCCGGCACTCTCGCCGAGGTCCGGGCGGCCTACGAGGAACAGCTCGCCGTCGTCGAGGAGTCGGGCGCCCAGGCCATCCTCATGGCCTCCCGCGCCCTCGCCGCGACCGCGAAGGGCCCGGACGACTACCTGGAGGTCTACGGCCACCTCCTCCGCCAGTCCGCCGAACCGGTCGTCCTGCACTGGCTGGGCCCGATGTTCGACCCGGCGCTGGAGGGCTACTGGGGCTCGTCCGACCTCGACACGGCGACGGACACCTTCCTGGAGGTCATCGCCGCCCACCCCGACAAGGTCGACGGCATCAAGGTCTCCCTCCTGGACGCCCGGCGCGAGATCGACCTGCGCCGCCGCCTCCCGCGGGGCGTGCGCTGCTACACCGGGGACGACTTCAACTACCCGGAGCTGATCGCGGGCGACGAACAGGGCTTCAGCCACGCCCTGCTCGGCATCTTCGACCCCCTGGGCCCGCTGGCCGCCGAGGCGGTCCGCCACCTCGACACCGGCGACACGGAGGGCTTCCGCGCCCTCCTCGACCCCACCGTCGAACTCTCCCGCCACCTCTTCCGGGCCCCCACCCGCTACTACAAGACGGGCGTGGTGTTCCTGGCCTGGCTGGCCGGCCACCAGAGCCACTTCACGATGGTCGGCGGCCTCCAGTCGGCCCGCTCCCTGCCGCACCTCGCCCGCGCCTACGAACTCGCCGACGGTCTCGGCCTGTTCCCGGACCCGAAACTCGCCGAGGAGCGCATGCGGACCCTGCTCGACCTGTACGGAGTCACCCGGTGAGCGACACCCGTCCCGCCCCCGACCTGACCCGCTTCAGCATCAACCAGATGACGGTCAAGCAGCTGACGCTGCCCGAACTGACCACCGCCTGCCGCGACCTGGGCATCGGCAACGTCGGCCTGTGGCGCGAACCGGTCCAGGCGTACGGCGTCGAGGCGGCGGCCAAGCTGGTCCGCGACGCGGGCCTGACCGTCACCACCCTGTGCCGCGGCGGATTCCTCACGGCCGTCGACCCGGAGGCGCGCGCCGCCGCCCTGGCCGACAACCGCCGCGCCGTCGACGAGGCCGCAGCCCTCGGCACCGACACCCTCGTCCTGGTCTCCGGCGGCCTCCCGGCCGGCCACAGGGACCTGCGCGCCGCCCGCGAACGCATCGCGGACGCGCTCACCGAACTCGCCCCCTACGCCGAGCAGCACGGCGTACGCCTCGCCATCGAGCCGCTGCACCCGATGTACGCCTCGGACCGCTGCGTGGTCTCCACCCTCGCCCAGGCCCTGGACCTGGCCGAACGCTTCCCCGCCCACCAGGTCGGCGTCACCGTCGACACGTACCACATCTGGTGGGACGACCGGGCGCCCGAGCAGATCGCCCGGGCCGGGGCGGGCGGCCGCATCCACACCTTCCAGCTCGCCGACTGGACCACCCCCCTGCCCGAGGGCGTCCTCAACGGCCGCGGCCAGATCGGCGACGGCGCGATCGACATGCGGGAGTGGAAGGGCTACGTGGAGGCGGCCGGATACACCGGCGCCATCGAGGTCGAACTGTTCAACGAGGCGCTGTGGGCGCGCGACGGACGCGAGGTACTCGCCGAGACGGCGGAGCGGTTCGCCGCGCACGCGGGGGACGCCGGGCCGGAAAAATAATCACGGTGACGCGTGCAACCCTTTCGGCGTCCCGCGGGTCGTACGTGGCATCAGAACCCCTGCGGGGGACCCGGGGGGGATCCGTGGGGTTCTGAAGGGGAGGGGAAACCCGAGAGGGCCCGGTCGCGACCGGGCCCTCTCAAAGTTGTGGACGGGCGCCCGTCAGAAGAAGACCCCGCACCGCAGCAGCACGTTCGCGTACGGCCGGGCCTCGCCGGTGCGGACGATCAGACGCGCACCCGCCGACAGCTCCTTGAGCCGCTCGTGCGGGACCAGGGTCAGGCCGGGGAAGTGGCCGTCGAGCAGTGCCGCGGCGCCGGCGTTGGCCTCCCGCACCTCCGTCGCCGCCACCGCGCCCTCCACGACCAGCTCGGCGAGCAGACCGTCCAGCACCTCAGCGAAGGACGGCACCCCGGCGCGGAAGGCCAGGTCGACGACGCGCGGGCCGTTCGGGATGGGCATGCCCGCGTCGCACACCAGGACCCCGTCGCCGTGCCCGAGTTCGGCGAGCGCGCCCGCGAGGTGGCGGTTGAGTATCCCTGCCCTCTTCACAGCGCCTCGGCCTCCGCCGCGGTGGGGTACGACTCCTGCGCCCCCGCCTTCGTGACCGCCGCCGCGCCCACCCGGGCCGCGTACGCCGCCGCCTCGGCGAGGGAGTCGCCGGTGCCGAGCCGCCAGGCCAGCGCCGCGGTGAACGCGTCGCCCGCGCCCGTCGTGTCCACGGCGTCCACCTTCACCGACGGCACCCGCGAGACGCCCTCGCCCGACGCCACCAGCGCGCCCTCGGCGCCCAGGGTCACGACCACCGAACGCGGGCCCTTGGCCAGCAGGATGCGGGCCCAGTCCTCGGGGCGCTCGCTGACCAGGGCGTCGCCGAGGATCACCTTCGCCTCGTGCTCGTTGACGATCAGCGGGTCGCAGGCCGCGAGGACCTCCGGCGGCAGCGGGCGCGGCGGCGACGGGTTGAGCACGAAGCGGCTGTCCGGCGCCAGACTCCGGACCACCTCCACGACCGTCTCCAGCGGGATCTCCAACTGCGTGGAGACGACCCGGGAGGCGTGGAAGAGGCTGGCGGCCGCGCGGACGTCGCCCGGCGCCAGCCGGCCGTTGGCGCCCGGCGAGACCACGATGCTGTTGTCCCCCGACGGGTCGACGGTGATCAGCGCGACGCCGGTCGGGGCGCCGCCCACCAGCACGCCGACCGTGTCGACACCGGCCGCGCGCTGCGAGTCGAGGAGCAGCCGCCCGTGGCCGTCGTCGCCGACCCGGGCCAGCAGGGCCGTACGGGCGCCGAGCCGGGCGGCGGCCACCGCCTGGTTCCCGCCCTTGCCTCCCGGGTGGACGCTCAGGTCGGAGCCGAGCACCGTCTCCCCGGCGCCCGGCCGCCGTTCCACGCCGATCACGAGGTCGGCGTTGGCCGACCCCACGACCAGGAGGTCGTAGTCGTACATCAGTCGTTCTCCGATCCAAGTGAACCGAGTGATCCGAGTGAACCCAGTGAGGTGGGCGGACGGTCGCCGTGACCGTCCGCCCGTGCACTCCCGTGCGCCCCTGTCAGCCCTCGAAGCCGGCCACGTTCTCCTTGGTGACCACCTTCACGGGCACCTTCACCGTCTGCTCCACCTTCTTGTCCTCGGCCGCCCGCAGCGCGTTCTGTACGGCGATCCTGCCCAGTTCCTTCGGCTGCTGCGCGACGGACGCGAACAACGTGCCCTCCTGGACCGCCTTCAGCCCGTCCGGCGTGCCGTCGAAGCCGACGACCTGGACCGACCTGCCCGCCTTGGAACCCAGCGCCTTGATCGCGCCGAGCGCCATCTCGTCGTTCTCCGCGAAGACACCGTCGATGTCCGGGTGCGCCTGGAGCAGGTTGGTCATCACGTCCAGGCCCTTGGTGCGGTCGAAGTCCGCGGGCTGCTTGGCGACCACCTTGATCCCCGGGTACTCCTTGAGGCCGGCCGCGAAGCCCGCCCCGCGCTCGCGGCTGGCGGAGGTGCCGGCCTGGCCCTGGAGGATGGCGATGGTGCCCTTGCCGCCGAGCTTCTCGGCGAGGGCCTTGGCGCCCAGCTCACCGCCCTCGACGTTGTCGGAGGCGACCAGCGCGGCGGTCTCGGCGTCGTTGACGCCGCGGTCCACGGCGATGACGGGGATGTCGTCCTTGTTCGCCGAGCGCACCGAGGGGCCCGCGGCGTCCGAGTCCACCGGGTTGACGATGATCGAGGACAGGCCCTCGCTGGTGAAGTTCTGCAACTGGTTCGCCTGCTGGGAGGCGTCGTTCTGCGCGTCGGTGACGGTCAGGTCCACGCCCAGCTTCTTCGCCTGTTCCTCCGCTCCGTCCCGGATCTGGACGAAGAACGGGTTGTTGAGCGTCGACAGCGACAGGCCGACCTTCTGCGTCTTGCCGCCCGAGGACCCGTTGTGCAGCAGCGAGGTCGCGCCGACCACCGCGACGGCGACGACCGCCGCGATGACGTACGTCAGCGCCTGCTTGCCCCGGTTCCCGCCGCCGGAGGTCCCGGCCGCCGGGGTGGTCGCGCCGGCCTTGCGCCGAAGGGTGTCCAGGAGCACCGCCAGCGCGATGACGACACCGATGACGACCTGCTGCCAGAACGCGGAGACGGACAGCAGGTTGAGGCCGTTGCGCAGCACCGCGAGGATCAGCGCGCCGATCAGCGTGCCCGACGCCTTGCCGGTACCGCCCGCGAGCGAGGCACCGCCGATGACGACGGCGGCGATGGCGTCCAGTTCGTAGCCCTGCGCGGCCTGCGGCTGCGCGGAGGAGAGCCGGGAGGCCAGCACGATGCCCGCGGCGGCGGCGAACAGGCCGGAGAAGGCGTAGATGGCGAGCTTCTGCCGCTTGACCCGCAGCCCGGACAGCCGCGCGGCCTCCTCGTTGCCGCCGATGGCGTACATGGAGCGGCCGATGTAGGTCCGCCCGAGGACGAACGCGGTGATCAGCCCCATCACGATCATCACCAGCACCGGCACCGGCAGCCACCCGCCGAGCGTGTCCCCGAGGTGCGAGACCGACTCCGGGAAGGCGATGGGCGAGCCCTGCGAGATGACCAGCGACAGACCGCGCCCGACCGACAGCATGGCGAGCGTCGCGATGAACGGCGGCAGCTTCCCGTACGAGATCAGGAAACCGTTCACCAGACCGCAGGCGATGCCCGTCGCGACGGACAGCAGTACCGCGAGGGCGACCGGTATCCCGGCCTCGGTGGCGCTCCAGGCCAGCACGGTGGCCGACAGCGCGGCGACCGAGCCGACCGACAGGTCGATGCCCGCCGAGACGATGACGAAGGTGACACCGAAGGCGAGGATCGCCGTCACGGCGGCCTGGACGCCGACGTTGAGCAGGTTGTCGGCGGTCAGGAAGTCCCCGGAGAGCGCCGACATGGCGACGACGAGGACGATCAGCGCGGTCAGCGCGCCGTTCTCCAGCAGCAGGCGGCGCACACCGCCCGAGGCGCCCTGCGCGCCCGGCTTGCTCTTGAGCGTGTCAGTGGCCACCGGTGGCCTCCGTTCCGTTGCTGTGGGGGGAGTCGCTGTCGGGAGAGTCGCCGTGGGCGGACTCGCTGCCGGCGGAATCGCTGTGGGGCGTACTGACGGCGAGCGCCATCACGGCGTCCTGCGTGGCCTGTCCGGCGGGCAGTTCCCCGGCCACGCGCCCCTGCGCCATGACCACCACGCGATCGCTCATGCCGAGTACCTCGGGCAGATCGCTGGAGATCATGAGCACGGCGGCACCGGCGGCCGTCAGTTCGTTGACGAGCTGGTAGATCTCGACCTTGGCGCCGACGTCGATGCCGCGCGTCGGCTCGTCGAGGATGAGCACCTTGGTGTCCGCCAGCAGCCACTTGCCGATGACGACCTTCTGCTGGTTGCCGCCGGAGAGGGTGCGCACGTGCTGGCCGAGACCGGCCATCCGCACACCGAGCTGCCCGGCGATCCGCTCCGCCGACGCGTGCCGGCCCTTGAGGTCGACGAGCCCCGCGCGGGAGGTGGTCCGCAGGGTGACGAGCCCGAGGTTCTCCTCGACCGACGCGTCCAGGACGAGACCCTGGCCCTTGCGGTCCTCGGGTACCAGCCCGATCCCGGCGGCCATGGCGGCGTTCACGTCGTGCCGCCGCAGCGGCGCGCCCGCGACGTGCACGGTCCCGGCGTCGTAGGGGTCGGCGCCGAACACCGCGCGCACCACCTCGGTCCGCCCGGCGCCGACGAGGCCCGCGATGCCGACGACCTCACCGGCCCGCACCTCGAAGCCGACGTCGTGGAAGACACCGTCCCGGGTGAGCCCCTCCACCTTGAGCAGGGCCTCACCGGTGTCGGTGCGTTCACGCGGGTACTGCTGCTCGATCGACCGCCCGACCATGAGCCGTACCAGCTCGTCCTCGGGGGTGGAGGCGGGCACCTGGCCGACGCTGCGCCCGTCCCGTATGACGGTGACGCGGTCGCCGAGGGCGGCGATCTCCTCCAGGTGGTGCGTGATGAACACGATCCCGACGCCGTCCTCGCGCAGCCGCCGCACGATGGCGAACAGCTTCTCGACCTCCTCGGAGGTCAGCACGGCGGTCGGCTCGTCCATGATGAGCACGCGCGCCTTCAGGCTGAGCGCCTTGGCGATCTCGACCATCTGGAGCCGCGCGATGCCGAGTTCCCGCACGCGCGTGCGGGGCGACACGCTCAGGCCGACCCGCTTCAGCAGCACCTCGGCGTCGGCGTCCATCTTCTTCCGGTCGATCATTCCCAGGCGGCGCGGCTGCCGCCCCAGGAAGATGTTCTCGGCGACCGTCAGATCGGGGACGAGGTTGAACTCCTGGTAGATGGTGGCGATCCCGAGGCGCTCGGAGTCCTGCGCACCGTGGATGCGCACCTCCTCGCCACCGGCCAGGATCCGTCCGGCGTCGGGGGTGTAGGCGCCGGAGAGCATCTTGATGAGGGTGCTCTTGCCCGCGCCGTTCTCACCGAGCAGCACGTGCACCTCGCCCCGGCGCAGGTCGAAGTCGACGCTGTCGAGCGCGACCACGCCGGGGAAGGTCTTGCGGATGCCCTCGATGCGCAGCAACTCGTCCGGACTGCGGCTGCTCACGGCGTACTCCTTCGTACGGGGGACGGGTGTTCCTGTGAATTCGCCTCACCGCAGGAGCGGCGGACGACGAGCCGCGCGGGGAGGGTGACGGACTCGCCGGTCCGCCCCTCGATCCGGTCGACTAGCGCGCGGACGGCGGCCCGCCCGAGATCGCCCGTGGGCTGGGCGATGGCGGTGACCGGCGGATCGGTGTGCACGAACCACGGGATGTCGTCGAACGCGGCCAGCGCGATGTCCTCGGGGACCCGAAGACCCCGCGCCCGTACGGCGTCCAGCGCGCCGAGCGCCATCAGGTTGTCGGCGGCGAAGACGACCTCGGGCGGCTCGGGCAGGTCGAGGAAGCCCTCGGTGACCCGGCGGCCGCTGTCGGCCTGGAAGTCGCCCTGCCCGATGTAGGCGCCGGGGAGGGGCAGCTCGTACGCGCCGAGCGCCTCGCGGAAGGCGTCGACGCGCTCGCGTCCGGTGGTGGTGGCGGCGGGCCCGGCGATGATCGCGAGCCGGCGGTGCCCGAGCCCGTACAGGTGGGCGACGAGGTCCCGTACGGCGGCCCGCCCGTCCGACCTGACGACGGGGACGTCCACGCCGGGGATCCACCGGTCGACGAAGACCATGGGCGTCCCGGCCCGCGCGGCGGCCAGCATGTGCGGGGAGCCGCCGTCGGTGGGGGAGACGAGGAGCCCGTCGATCCGGCGGTCCAGCAGCGTCGTCACGTGATGGTCCTGGAGATCGGGCCGCTCGTCGGCGTTGCCGATGATGACGCTGTAGCCGAGGGCGCGGGCCTCCTCCTCGACGGAGCGGGCCAGTTCCGTGAAGTACGGGTTCATGACGTCGCTGATGACCAGGCCGAGGGTGCGGGTCTGGTCGGTGCGCAGGGACCGGGCGACGGCGTTCGGGCGGTAGCCCAGCGTCTCGACCGCGGCCAGTACGCGGCGGCGCGCGGCGGCGCTGACCGACGGGTGGCCGTTGAGCGCGCGCGAGACCGTCGCGACGGAGACGCCCGCCTCGGCGGCGACGTCCTTGATGCTCGCCATCGCCGTTTCCACCTCCTCGTGGAATCGATTACACGGAGGATTGGAAACGATTACAGGAGCTTGGGGCAAGGGGTGGTGCCGCGCCGAGACCCAATCGTGACCGGGTCTCGGCGCGGCTGCCGGGAGCCTCGGCGGCCTCCTCAGCGCTTGAGCGTGAAGGTGAAGTCGCCGCTGAGTCTGGCGCCCAGCCGGACGGCCGAGACGGCCTTCCCCTCCGCGGCCAGCCTTTCGACCTCGGCCCGGGAGAGACCGCACCCTTCGGCGATCAGCCGCACCGGCCGGACGGGGATCGGGGCGGCGAAGCGGACCGAGACGTCGATCACCTCGCGGTCCAGGTGGTCCGGCCCGCCGGTGTCGAGGCGCCAGGCGCCGGCCCAGTCGAGGGCGACGCGATTACGGCGCCGGACGCCCGGATCCTGGAGCAACTCCGCCGCCAGCGCGGGGTCGTTGCCGTGCAGCCGGTCCAGCAGCCCGGGCCGCACGGAGCGCACGCGCGTGCGCTCGAAGACCGTGAGCTTCGCGGTGTCCCCGCAGATGGTGCAGAGCACGAGGAGCCAGGCGTCGATGAGCTTGTGGTGGGCGTTGGCGCGGAACTTGCCGTTCGCCCGGAAGCGCCCGCCCCCGCACGCGTGGCAGCGGCGGAGGGCGAGCGGCAGGCAGGTGGGCATGACAACCCAGTCGTTGAGCACAGGAGTACACCGGTTTCAGTGTGAGAAGTCCGCAGCGGAAAGCAGCACGGCGCACAGGTGCGACGCGCGACAGATCAGCACTCGGGGTGTCTCACGCGGTGTACAACGGCCCGCCCTTCACCGGACGACTCGGTCCGGCAGGAGGGTAGTTGTGCACGGCGGCGCCGCTCCACCGGTTTTCGCCGGGGGAGCGGCGCCGCCGTCCGGGTCCGTCAGTCGAAGGCCGCGTCGAACATGCCGGCCTCGTAGGAGCCGCCCGCCTGGTGGGTGATCACGGCGAGCCGGTTGGCCGCGTTGATCATGGCGACGAGGCAGACCAGCGTGGCGATCTGGTCGTCGTCGTAGTGCTTGCGCACCTGGGCCCAGGTCTCGTCGGACACGCCCTGGTGGGCGTCGGCGAGCCGGGTGCCCTCCTCGGCGAGGGCCAGCGCCGCCCGCTCGGCCTCGGTGAACACGGTGGACTCGCGCCAGGCCGCGACCAGGTGGAGCCGGACCGCGCTCTCCCCGGCGGCCGTGGCCTCCTTGGTGTGCATGTCGATGCAGTGCCCGCAGCCGTTGATCTGGCTGGCCCGCAGCGCGACCAGCTCCTGCGTCGACTTCGGCAGCGACGCCTGCTGGAGCAGCGGCGCAAAGCCCGCGAACCGCTTGGCGAACCGGCCGCCGATCTCGTTCTCGAACAGGTTGAATCGGGTTTCCATGACCCCGTCCTCACTCTCGGTGCCGCGTTGACGCACACAAGACGCCGCCGCCCCGGACCCTGTGACGGGGCGCGGGTGTGACGTGGAACACCGGCCGGGGATGTCACAGACCGGCGGTGGCCGGCGTCCTGTGCGCGTGACACCGTCGAAGGCGAACGAGCGGGAGCAACTGGTCATGAGCGAGTACGGCAGCCACGAACAGGACGCGACGACCGGGGCGGGCGCCGGGGACGGACGCACGGACCCCGCCACCGAGGCCTTCGTCGCCCACCGCAACCTCCTCTTCACCGTCGCCTACGAGATGCTCGGCTCGGCCGCCGACGCCGAGGACGTCCTGCAGGAGACCTGGTTGCGCTGGGCGGGAGTCGATCTCGGCTCGGTGCGCGACCGGCGCGCATACCTGGTCCGGATCACCACGCGCCAGGCACTGACCCGGCTGCGCACGCTCGGCCGCCGCAAGGAGTCCTACGTCGGCGAGTGGCTGCCCGAGCCCTTGCTCACCACGCCCGACGTGGCCGAGGACGTCGAGCTGGCCGACAGCGTCTCGATGGCGATGATGCTGGTCATGGAGACGCTCACGCCGACCGAGCGGGCGGTGTTCGTGCTGCGCGAGGTGTTCGCCCTGGAGTACGACGAGATCGCCGAGGCCGTCGACAAGACCCCGGCCGCGGTCCGTCAGACCGCGCACCGGGCCCGCGCGCACGTGGCGGCCCGCCGGCCGCGCGGCGCCGTCCCCCGGGCGAAGGCCCGGGACGCGCTCGCCGCGTTCCAGCGGGCGGTCGAGACGGGGGACCTCCAGGGCCTGCTCGACATCCTCGCTCCGGACGTCGTCCTGCTGGGCGACGGCGGCGGCATCAAGCAGGCGGTTCTGCGACCCGTCCTGGGCGCCGACAAGGTGGCCCGTCTGATGCTCGGCGGCCTGGTCAAGCTGCCCGTCGCGATGTCGATGCAGCCGGCCCAGGTCAACGGCCACCCGGCCCTGGTCATCCGCCTCGACGGCGAACTGGACACGGTGATGGCGGTGCGCTTCGACGACGGCCGCATCTCCGGCCTGTACGCGGTGCGCAACCCCGAGAAGCTGACGCGCATGGAACGGGAAACCGCCCTGCACCGCTGACCGGGCGCCGGCCCCTACTGGGGCTGGGGCAGCGTGTCCCCGGTCTCCAGCACGGCGCCTCACGCACCGCAAAGTCCACCTTCACGCCCCCGCCACGACCACGGCACCCGGGACGTCCCCGGCCGGTCAGGACAGCACGGGGCTCGTGCCGCCTGCGCTCGATCCTGAGGCCGGTGAGGTCGTCGCCGGTCAGCAGGGCGAAACTCACGGCAACGCGAGCTTCTCCTACGACGCGGGCTCCCGGGGCAAGGCGCTCATCGTCGCGGTCATCTGCCGGGGCACCGGTACCGTCAAGGTCTCGGTGCCGGTGCTGGGAACGGGCTTCCCGCTCGAGTGCAGCACGGCGGAGCCCGCCGTGACCTACAACCAACTCGTCATGAACGCCGCCCACAAGGCCGGCACGGTGGCGGTCACGGCCCCGTCGACCGTGACCTGGGCCCTCACGGTCGGCCGCGGCGATGCCGCTGAACAGGAACCCTTCACCACGGGGTGACGTCCGCCATCCGCACGGCACACCGACGGCTGGTCCGCTCGATGGGACCGGCCGTCGGTGTGCGTACCTGACGCCCGCAGTCAGCCGCGGCCGGCGCCCTCCTCGATGGGGCGTCTCTCGGACGGGCACAGCACGGGCCCCGTTTCCGGCATCCCCTCGACTGGTGCCGGTGCTGACTCCTTGGCCCGCTCCCGTTCGTGAGTGGGAAGGCCGCGTGCGGCTACGCGCCGCGCGGGGCTTCACGCAGGTCCGTTCAGGCACATCTCCGGTGAGCCGGCCACGCCGGTCAAGCTCGGCGGTACGTGTGCAGCGGCGTCCTTGTCGGCGACAGCCGCGAAACGGTTGGCGACGCCGGCCGCGATGAACGCCCAGACCGTCCTCGAAGAGGAGCAGGTGTCGCAGGTCACGGCGGTCCAGGCGGCAGTGAAACGGGTGTCCGGTCAGCGGTCCATCCACGCCGGCAGCCATACGTCGTCCGGGGTGCGCTGCCTTGAAGAGCGCAGATGGTCGCGCAGTGCGGTCAGCACGGGGTGCCGGTCTCCGGTCCGGGACAGCAGCATGTGCGCGTACACCGGGGTCGGTTCGCGCAACGGGATGCGGCGCAGGTCGTGGGTCTGGGGCCACAGGTACCGGTCCCCGCTGCCGACGAGGGTGGCCAGCGAGGCCAACATCGGCCGGATCGCGGGCGGCCTCACCGGGTGGCCGCCCGCCCGCGCTTCCTGCCACACGGCTTGAGGTGGCCCATCGCAGGGCTGAAGCCGGCAGCGCCCGGCTACGACCGCTCCCGGGAACCTGTGGACGACCTCACTCCCCGGTGGCCCGCGCGAAGGTCATGAACGCCGCGCCGCTGTCGAGCACGGTGTGGCCGGTGAGGTGCCAGCCGCGCGGATCGAACGTGGCCTTGTCGGAGAAGAGCGGGATTCCGGCGCCGATGGTCAGCGGTGCCATCTTGAGGATGAGCCGGTCGATCTCGCCGTACAGGGCGCCGGCCAGTTCCGCGCCGCCGATCAGCCAGATGTCCTTGCCGTCCTCCCGCTTCAGCTGCCGCACCTTGTCCACGGGGTCGCCGGCGACCAGTTCGACGGCCGGGTCCGGGCTCTCGGTGAGGGTCCGGGAGAAGACCAGGTGACGCAGGTGGGGGTAGGCGTCGGTGATGCCCGCCTTGAGGCCGATCTCGTAGCTGCGCCGTCCTTCCAGGACGGTGTCGAAGTGCGTGCCGGGCGCGGTGACGGACAGCGCCGCCCGGGCCTGGACGGGCAAGGTCTCCGGGTACTCCGTCACCAGGTGCCGGATGTAGTCCTCGGGGATCGGCCAGAAGCCGTCCGAGCCCGTGGGGTCGGCGCCGTCCGGGCCCGCGATGAAACCGTCCAGCGTGGTGGCGATGTAGTACACGAGCTTTCGCACGCGGTGCTCCTTCGTTCGGGTCTGCGCGATCGGATCGGAATCAGGAGGGGTCCGGTGCGGCCCATTCGACGAGCTGGACGACGACCCCGTTGGGGTCGGTGACCTGGAACAGGCGCTCTCCCCACGGCTCTTCGCGCAGCGGCATCGTGATGTCGACGCCCTCGGAGCGCAGTCGCTTCTCCTCCGCTTCGAGGCCGGTGACCGTGAAGGCGAGGATCAGTCCGTCGGCGTGCCGGTCACGCTGGTCGGGCGGCAGGACGTCGATGCCCCGCCGGAGCAGGACGATGTCGACGGCGGCATCGTCACGGGTGAGGGAGACGAATCCCTCGGCCGCGGCCTGCTCCTGGTAGCCGAGGTGCTCGGTGAAGAAGCGGCGGGAGGCCGCGACGTCTTCGACCGTGAGCGAAACGGTGGAGGCGGTGATCCTCAAGCGGGGTTCCTTCCCTGGAGGGCTGATCTTACGTCGGTAGTAAGATTACTTCCATACGCTCAATGCTGTAAACCTATTTTTGCTACGGAGGTAAGATTCGCCTCATGGAGACGAGGACGAGCCACCCGGCGAGTGCCACCGCAGCCGACGCCACCGCCCCACCGGGCCTGCGCGAGGCGAAGAAGCAGGAGACGCGACAGCTGATCTCCGACCACGCGACCCGGCTCTTCATCGAGCAGGGCTTCGAGGACACCACCATCGCCGAGATCGCGGCGGCGGCCCGCGTCGCGAAGAAGACGGTGACCAACTACTTCGCGCGCAAGGAGGACTTGGCCCTCGACCACCAGGACGAGTTCAGCGCCACGCTGGCGCGCACCGTGGCCTCCCGCCGCCCCGGGGAGTCCGCCCTCGCGGCGCTTCGCCGTGCCTTCGACGCCTCTGTCGCGGGGCGGGACCCGGTCGCCGGATTCGCGGGCCCCGAGTTCTCCCGCATGGTCGACGACAGCCCCACGTTGTCGGCGTGCCTGCGCACCCTGCACGACCGGCGCGAGCAGGCGCTGGCCGAGGCCCTCGCCGAGGCCGTCGGCGCACGTCCGGACGACATGACCGTCCGCACCGTCGCCGCGCTGCTCGGCGCCGTGCACCGCGTCCTGTTCCAGCGCATCCAGGACCTCACCCTGGCCGGGCACACACACGACGAGATCGCCAAGACCGTCGCGAAGGAAGCGGCACGCGCCTTCGGCCTTCTCGAACCGGCCATCCACGACTACGCGATCGCCTGAGGCCGGGAGCGCCGACCACTCGGCCTGTCAGTGGCTCCCGGTAGCCTCCTTCCAGGACTCGGAACGGGGACGCGAAGGGGCAGGTGGGGCGGTGTCCGGCGCGGGAAGTGGTGCGGACCGGGGGAGCCGGCCGGGCCTCGCCGAAGTCACCGGCGTCCTGGAACGCATCACGTACGCCAACGAGGAGAACGGCTACACGGTCGCCCGTGTCGACACCGGCCGCGGCGCCGGTGACCTGCTCACCGTCGTCGGTGCGCTGCTCGGTGCGCAGGCCGGGGAGTCCCTGCGGATGGAGGGACGCTGGGGGTCGCATCCCCAGTACGGCAAGCAGTTCCACGTGGAGAACTACACGACCCTCCTGCCGGCCACGATCCAGGGCATCCGGCGCTACCTCGGTTCGGGCCTGGTCAAGGGCATCGGGCCGGTCTTCGCCGACCGGATCACACAGCACTTCGGGCTGGACACGCTCACCATCATCGAGGAGGAGCCCAAGCGGCTCATCGAGGTCCCCGGCCTCGGACCCAAGCGGACCAAGAAGATCGCCGACGCCTGGGAGGAGCAGAAGGCGATCAAGGAGGTCATGGTCTTCCTCCAGACCGTCGAGGTGTCGACGTCGATCGCGGTCCGCATCTACAAGAAGTACGGCGACGCCTCCATCTCCGTCGTGAAGAACCAGCCGTACCGCCTGGCCGCCGACGTGTGGGGCATCGGCTTCCTGACCGCCGACAAGATCGCCCAGTCCGTCGGCATCCCGCACGACAGCCCGGACCGGGTGAAGGCGGGGCTGCAGTACGCGCTCTCGCAGGCGACCGACCAGGGGCACTGCTATCTCCCCGAGGAGAGGCTCATCGCCGACGCGGTGAAGCTGCTCCAGGTGGACACCGGCCTCGTCATCGAGTGCCTCGCCGAACTGGCGGCCGAGCCGGCGGAGGACGGCGACGACCCCGGCGTGGTGCGGGAGCGGATCCCCGACCCGGAGGGCGGCGACCCCGTCACCGCCGTCTACCTCGTCCCGTTCCACCGCGCCGAGCTGTCCCTCTCCGCGCAGCTGCTGCGCCTCCTGCGCACCGACGAGGACCGGATGCCCGGCTTCCGGGACGTGGCCTGGGACAAGGCGCTCGGCTGGCTCGGCACCCGCACCGGCGCCGACCTCGCGCCCGAGCAGGAGGCGGCCGTGAAGCTGGCGCTCACCGAGAAGGTCGCCGTCCTCACCGGCGGACCCGGCTGCGGCAAGTCCTTCACCGTCCGCTCGATCGTCGAGCTGGCCCGCGCCAAGAAGGCGAAGGTGGTGCTCGCCGCCCCGACCGGCCGGGCCGCCAAGCGCCTCGCCGAGCTGACCGGCGCCGAGGCGTCGACCGTGCACCGCCTGCTGGAGCTGAAGCCGGGCGGCGACGCCGCCTACGACCGGGACCGGCCGCTCGACGCCGACCTCGTCGTGGTCGACGAGGCCTCCATGCTCGACCTGCTCCTCGCCAACAAGCTGGTGAAGGCCGTGCCGCCGGGCGCGCACCTGCTCTTCGTCGGTGACGTCGACCAGCTGCCCAGCGTCGGCGCGGGGGAGGTGCTGCGGGACCTGCTCGCCGACGGCGGCCCCGTCCCGGCCGTCCGGCTCACCCGCGTGTTCCGGCAGGCGCAGCAGTCGGGCGTGGTCACCAACGCCCACCGCATCAACGGTGGGCAGCACCCCGTCACCGACGGCATGAAGGACTTCTTCCTCTTCGTCGAGGACGACACGGAGGAGGCCGGCCGCCTCACCGTGGACGTCGCCGCCCGCCGCATCCCCGCCAAGTTCGGCCTCGACCCGCGCCGGGACGTGCAGGTCCTCGCTCCCATGCACCGCGGACCGGCCGGCGCGGGCACGCTGAACGGACTGCTCCAGCAGGCCGTCACCCCGGGCCGCCCCGACGTGCCGGAGAAGCGGTTCGGCGGCCGTGTCTTCCGGGTCGGCGACAAGGTCACCCAGATTCGCAACAATTACGAGAAGGGTGAGAACGGCGTCTTCAACGGCACCGTCGGCGTGGTCACCTCACTCGACCCGGTGGACCAGCGCCTCACCGTACTGACGGACGAGGACGAGGAGGTTCCGTACGAATTCGACGAACTGGACGAACTGGCCCACGCCTACGCGGTGACCATCCATCGTTCCCAGGGGAGCGAGTACCCGGCGGTCGTCATCCCCGTGACCACCGGCGCCTGGATGATGCTCCAGCGGAACCTGCTGTACACGGCGGTCACCCGGGCCAAGAAGCTGGTCGTCCTCGTCGGTTCCCGCAAGGCGATCGGACAGGCGGTGCGCACGGTCTCGGCCGGACGGCGCTGTACGGCGCTCGACTTCCGGCTGGCGGGCCCTCGCCCTTGAAACCTTCCGGCAAACCTCCTGGCCCGTGTGAAAAAAATGATCGATCAAACGAGTCGCAAAGGTCACAGAGCACTTCCGGAAGGAGGAAAGAGGGGGCAGGATGAGCAAGTTGGCGGCACTGAGTGCCGCCGATAGGCCCGATGGTCGACCCCGAGTGCACTCTCCTGAGCCAAGTGGGGGATGGTAGAGACAGTCAGGGCACCTCGAAGATGAGGCACTACGTCGGTGAGGGAAGACGTGAGCGAGCACACCAACAACTCGGTAGTACTGCGGTACGGCGACGACGAGTACACCTACCCGGTGATCGACAGCACCGTCGGTGACAAGGGCTTCGACATCGGGAAGCTCCGCGCCCAGACCGGTCTGGTGACGCTGGACAGCGGCTACGGCAACACCGCCGCCTATAAATCCGCCGTTACCTATCTGGACGGCGAGGCCGGCATCCTCCGGTACCGCGGCTACCCGATCGAGCAGCTGGCCGAGCGCTCCTCCTTCGTGGAGGTCGCCTACCTGCTGATCAACGGCGAGCTGCCCACCGTCGACGAGCTGACCTCGTTCAAGAACGAGATCACGCAGCACACCCTGCTGCACGAGGACGTCAAGAACTTCTACAAGGGCTTCCCGCGCGACGCCCACCCGATGGCCATGCTGTCGTCGGTGGTCTCGGCCCTGTCGACCTTCTACCAGGACAGCCATAACCCGTTCGACGAGCGCCAGCGCAACCTTTCCACCATCCGGCTGCTCGCCAAGCTTCCGACGATCGCGGCCTACGCGTACAAGAAGTCGATCGGCCACCCGTTCGTCTACCCGCGCAACGACCTCGGCTACGTCGAGAACTTCCTGCGGATGACCTTCTCCGTCCCGGCGCAGGAGTACGAGCTCGACCCGACCGTCGTCTCCGCCCTGGACAAGCTGCTGATCCTGCACGCGGACCACGAGCAGAACTGTTCGACCTCCACGGTCCGCCTGGTCGGCTCCTCGCAGGCGAACATGTTCGCCTCGATCTCCGCCGGCATCAACGCGCTCTGGGGCCCGCTGCACGGCGGCGCCAACCAGTCGGTGCTGGAGATGCTGGAGGGCATCCGCGACGCCGGCGGCGACGTCGACTCCTTCATCCGCAAGGTGAAGAACAAGGAGGACGGCGTCCGCCTGATGGGCTTCGGCCACCGGGTCTACAAGAACTTCGACCCGCGCGCCAAGATCATCAAGGCCGCCGCGCACGACGTGCTCTCCGCCCTCGGCAAGTCCGACGAGCTGCTGGACATCGCCCTGAAGCTGGAGGAGCACGCGCTCTCCGACGACTACTTCGTCTCGCGCAGCCTCTACCCGAACGTCGACTTCTACACCGGTCTGATCTACCGGGCCATGGGCTTCCCGACCGAGATGTTCACGGTCCTGTTCGCCCTCGGCCGCCTTCCGGGCTGGATCGCCCAGTGGCACGAGATGATCAAGGAGCCGGGTTCTCGCATCGGCCGCCCGCGCCAGATCTACACCGGCGTCGTCGAGCGCGACTTCGTCCCGGTCGAGGAGCGCTGAGCCGCAAGGCACCCCCGCACGCGCACCAGGAGAGTCCCGCACCGCCCAGAGCGGTACGGGACTCTCTCGTGTCCGGAGTGTGCGCGCACCGGGACGTCCCTGTCCCGGAACAGCAGAAGGCGCCCTGGCGCCGGTCCCCCCACGGGCCGACGATCCAGGGCGCCTTCCCATGTCCCGGTGCGGATTCCCCCCACGGGATCCGGCCGGGCGTCTGTGAGGACAGCGCCTGAATTCGCTGTGTCGTGCTCGTACGTGTCATGCGTTCGTACGTGTCGTGCGGTCTGCCGGGACAGCGCACGCCCGGGAGGGCCGCTCAAAGCTTCCCGGTGTACGTGTCCCGGCAACGCAGCTCTGGGAAAGTCCCCCAAGACATCCCCAGATGCCAGGTGGCGCCCCCCAAGACGCTCCCTGACATCGCCAACTTAGACCTTCGAACCCCTTCGATGGTTACGTTCGCATCACTGTGATCTGCGTCTCTTGCATATGCCGCATATGTCCCTTACAGGCGCAAGGGCCCCGATACGTCGACCGGGACTCCAGCGTAAGGAAGATGCGCGAGCCTTGTGAAGAGCTTATGTGAGGTACGTGCCGGACTCCAGAGGGGCCACCGCATCGAGACCTCAGTGAAACGCCCGCAGCCGCAGGCTGTTGGTGACCACGAACACCGAGGAGAAGGCCATCGCCGCCCCCGCGATCATCGGGTTCAGCAGCCCGGCGGCGGCCAGCGGCAGCGCGGCCACGTTGTAGCCGAAGGCCCACACGAGGTTTCCCCTGATCGTCGTGAGGGTCCGCCGGGACAGCCGGATCGCGTCCGCCGCCACCCGCAGGTCGCCGCGGACCAGCGTCAGGTCGCCCGCCTCGATCGCCGCGTCCGTCCCCGTGCCCATCGCCAGCCCCAGATCGGCGGTGGCCAGCGCGGCCGCGTCGTTGACGCCGTCCCCGACCATGGCGACCGTACGGCCCTCGGCCCGCAGCCGCTCCACCACGGCGACCTTCTCCTCGGGCAGCACCTCGGCGATCACCTCGTCGATGCCGACGGCGGCGGCGACGGACTCGGCGACGCGCCGGTTGTCGCCGGTCAGCAGCACGGGCGTGAGGCCCAGCCGCCGCAGCTCGGCCACCGCCTCGGCGCTGGTCTCCTTGACCGCGTCCGCCACGGCGAGGACCCCGCGCGCCGCGCCGTCCCAGCCGACCACGACGGCCGTACGGCCCCTGCTCTCGGCCTCGTCCCTGGCGCGGGCCACCTCGGGCGGCAGCTCGTCGTGGAGGCGCCCCACGGTCACCTCACGGCCCTCCACGCGACCGCGCACGCCGCGCCCGGGGACGTTCACGAAGTCCCCGACGTCCGGCAGCGGGCCGACCCGCTCCTCGGCGCCGGCCGCCACGGCGCGGGCGACCGGATGCTCGGAGGCGTGCTCGACGGCGCCCGCGAGCCGCAGCACCTCCTCCTCGCCGGTGCCCTCGGCGGCGTACACCTCGTGCAGGGACATCCGGCCGGTGGTGACGGTGCCGGTCTTGTCCAGGACGACCGTGTCGACCCGCCGGGTGGACTCCAGGACCTCGGGCCCCTTGATGAGGATGCCGAGCTGGGCGCCCCGGCCGGTGCCCACCATCAGAGCGGTCGGCGTGGCCAGACCCAGCGCGCACGGGCAGGCGATGATCAGTACGGCGACGGCCGCGGTGAACGCGGCGACGGTGTCCCCGGTCGCCCCCAGCCACCCGCCGAAGGTGGCGGCCGCGATCAGCAGCACGACGGGCACGAAGACCCCGGACACCCGGTCGGCCAGCCGCTGCACCTCGGCCTTGCCGCTCTGCGCGTCCTCCACGAGCCGCGCCATCCGGGCCAGCTGGGTGTCCGCGCCGACCCGGGTCGCCTCGACCACCAGCCGGCCCCCGGCGTTGACCGTGGCGCCCGTGACGGCGTCGCCGACGCCCACGTCGGCCGGGACGGACTCGCCGGTCAGCAGTGAGGCGTCCACCGCCGAGGCGCCCTCGGTCACCGTCCCGTCGGTGGCGATCTTCTCGCCCGGCCGGACGACGAACCGGTCGCCCACCGCCAGCCGGGCCACCGGTATCCGCACCTCGCGGCCCTCGCGCAGGACGGCGACGTCCTTCGCGCCCAGCTCCATCAGCGCCCGCAGCGCGGCCCCGGCCCGGCGCTTGGAGCGGGCCTCCAGCCAGCGCCCGAGCAGGAGGAAGACGGTGACCCCGGCGGCGGCCTCCAGGTAGATCGCGGAGGCGCCGTCGGTGCGGGAGACGGTGAGGTCGAAGCCGTGCCGCATGCCCGGCATGCCCGCGTCCCCGAAGAACAGCGCCCACAGCGACCACCCGAACGCCGCGAGCGTGCCGAGCGAGACCAGCGTGTCCATGGTGGCCGCACCGTGCCGGACGTTGGTCCAGGCGGCGCGGTGGAAGGGCAGCCCGCCCCAGACGACGACCGGCGCGGCCAGGGTGAGCGAGAGCCACTGCCAGTTGTCGAACTGGAGCACCGGGACCATCGCGAGCAGCACCACGGGGGCGGCGAGCAGGGCGGAGACGATCAGGCGTCCGCGCAGTGCGGCCGACTCGGGATCGGCGGCGGGCCCGGACGCCGCCGCGCCCTCGGGACTCTCGGGCTCCGGCGGCGGCGCGGGCTCCTCGGCGGTGTACCCGGTGCGTACGACGGTGGTGATCAGGTCGGCGACGCTGGTGGTCGCCGGGTGGGTGATCCGGGCCTTCTCGGTCGCGTAGTTCACCGTGGCGGTGACGCCGTCCATGCGGTTGAGCTTCTTCTCGACCCGGGCCGCGCAGGCGGCGCAGGTCATCCCGCCGATGAGCAGCTCGACCTCGGCGAGGTCGGGTTCGGCGGCCTGGGCGGTCGTGGCGGTGTCCGCGGTGGTGCTGGTCATGGTCCGGGCTCCAGACGGGCCGGCCGGACCGTGCGCGGCCCGGCCGGAGGGACGGTGGCTGCTGCGGGGCGCCGGGGCGCCGGTGCTAGGCCCGGCCGACGAGCTCGAAGCCGGCCTCGTCCACGGCGGCGCGTACGGCGTCGTCGTCCAGCGGTGCCCCAGAGGCGACGGTGACCTCGCCCGTGGACGCGACGGCCTGTACCGAGGTGACGCCCGCGATCTCGGAGATCTCGCCGGAGACGGCTCCCTCGCAGTGTCCGCAACTCATTCCGCTCACCTTGTAGACGGTGGTGACGGAGCCCTGGGTGTCGGTCTGGGCGGTCATGTCGTTACTCCTCGTCGGGGTGTGCACGGCGGTACCCGTGGTCCGCGTGGACCACTTACCCCCACTGTACCCCTAGGGGGTATAGAAGCGGACCTCGCCCGGGCTCACCCGGCCTCACCCGTCACCCGCGACGCCTCCGTGCGCGGCCCACTCGTGGTCGAGGACCGCCATCAGGACGTCGTCCACCCACACGCCGTCGCGCAGGGCCGCCTCCCGGCGTATCCCCTCCACCACGAAACCGGCCTTCTCGTACACCCGGCGGGCCCGCTGGTTGTGGGCGTAGACCTCCAGCTGGACGCGGTGCAGGCCGACCCGCTCGAAGGCGTGGCCGACGATGAGCCGGGTCGCCTCGCTGCCCAGACCCCGGCCGCGGCCCTGGGCCCCGATGAGGGTGCGGAAGGTGCAGCTGCGGGCGGCCGGGTCCCAGTCGTACAGGACGACCTCGCCGACGAGTTCGCCGGTCGCGCGGTCGGTGACGGCGAGGTCCAGGCGGTCGGGGTCGGCGGTGCGCACGCCGTACCATGAGCGCAGCCGTTCCCGGGTGATCTCGGTGCCGGGCTCGAACGTGAAGCGGACGACCTCGGGGTCGTTGACGATCTCCCACATCACGTCCGCGTCCCGCGCGGTGAACGGCCGCAGGACGGTCCGCTCGCCGGTGAGGACGGGTTTCGCTGAGAAGTCCATGAGCGGCACTGTGCCCCACGCGGCGGTGGGGCACAGAACGGTTTTCTCCCGCGCGGCCCGGCCCCGCTACCGGTTCCGGTTGCGCGGCCGGGACGCCACCCAGGCCCGGATCGTGTCCGCGTACCAGTAGGGCTTGCCGCCCTCCACGTGGTCGGGCGGCGGCAGCAGTCCGTGCTTGCGGTAGGACCGCACGGTGTCGGGCTGCACCCGGATGTGGGCCGCGATGTCCTTGTAGGACCAGAGCCTTCGGTCGGTCACTAGTCGCACCTCCCCGCGCGCGCCGCGGCGGTGGCCGGGGACGGCCACCGGGGGGAGCCGGGCACTGCGCTGGCGATCACCAAGCGTGTGCCGGGTGAACGACTGGGAGTGATGGCCGGAGAGGGTCCGTGCGCGCTTGTGACGGAAGGTCCGTGGGGGCGCGACAGTTGTGACACGACGGTGGTACTTGTGACACGGTCGTGGCCGGCTCAGTAATATCCGCCGCTTTTCGGCTTGTTGGGAAACAGCGGGCGGGGGCCCCTTTCCAACTGCGTTCGAGCGGCGAGGGGGCCTGAAGACTAGTGCCCGAGGGTGGCATCGAAGGCGGTACCCATAACTCTGCTGGGATCCCTTGCGTTTCACGGGGTGCGGGTGAGTGCCCGCGCATCGTCAGGAAGGCAAAAACCCATGGGACTGGCTACCCGAAACGGTGTACTCGCCGCCGCTGCGTCCGGCGTGATGGCGCTGGCACTACCGGTGTCCTCCGCCCTCGCGGCCGACGGAGCCGGCGCCGACGCTGCGGCGGGCGGCTCGCCCGGGCTGCTCTCCGGCAACGCCATCCAGGTCCCGGTGGAGGTGCCGGTGAACATCTGCGGCAACACGGTGGACGTCGCGGGGTTGCTCAACCCGGCCGCGGGCAACTCCTGCGCGAACAAGAACGGCGCGAAGACCGGTAGTTCGCGGGGCGGCAACGGATCGGCCGCCTCCAGCGGCAGTTCCCAGGAGAACGGCGGAGAGGCGGCCTCCAGCGGGGCGTCGGCTCAGAGCCACACCGCCGATTCGCCCGGGCTGCTCTCCGGCAACGGTCTTCAACTCCCGGTCGACCTGCCGGTGAACGTGTCCGGGAACAGTGTCAGTGTGGTCGGCCTGGGCAACCCGGTCTTCGGAAACGAGTCGGTCAACGGCCGCGACGACCAGGCCCGCCCGACCCCGAACACCCCGGCCCCGAAGCCTGCCGCCCCGGAGCGTGCGGTCCCGGGCAACCCGGCCCCGGAGACGCCGGTCCACGCCTGGACACAGCCCGGCTCCGAGTCGGCCGCGCCCGTGCTGGCTCACACCGGAGCGGACCTCACGGTCGGCGCCGTCGCCGGGAGTGCCGCGCTTCTCATCGCGGGTGGTGTCCTGTACCGCCGCTTCCGCCCGGACCCCACCCGCTGACCCGGACGCAGCACCGAATGGGCACCGGAAGGGATGTCGAATCCTTCCGGTGCCCATGGCGTGTTGCGGCCGCACTGACCCCGGCGCTTGGCCGGGGGAGACGTCAGAGCGCCTGGCTGTTGCAGCCCATGTCGGAACCGAGGTGGTTCTGCTGTGCGCCCGGGTTGCCTTCGCCGTTCAGGATGTTGCCCGCCAGGCCGGTGAGGGCGCCGACGCTGCCGAGCACCTCGATGTTCATGTCGTGCGAACGGCACTCGGTGCCCTGCGTGATGTCGAGGTCGCTGCCCCAGTCATTGGCGACGGCAGTGGTGGCGCTGAGGGCACCGACGCTACCGAGCAGGGCGCTCACGAGGACTGCCTTCTGGAACGTACGCATGGGTTCTCCGTTGGTCGAGCGGATGGGGTGTCAGAACAGAGGAGTGACGATTGCGGGCGGCTGCGCCGGAGGGCCGTCAGCCGAGTCGGGGGAGCCCCAGCTGGCCGAGCGGGGGCGCCGCGACCTGTCCGAGGCCGACCGGCGACAGCTGCGGTGCGTCCGCCGGCGAGATGTGCGGGTTGAGGATCGGGTTCACCTGGGGGTTCACCTGCGGGTTCAACTGGGGGGCGACCTGCGTCGGGGGCTCTGCCCCGAAGCCTTGGGGCATGGCCACCTGGGGGGCGACCTGCGGCATCACCTGTGGCACGACCTGCGGCACGACCTGCGGCTGCGTGGGGGCGGCCTGGGGCGCCTGCACGGGAGCCGCCTGCATGGGGGCCGCCTGCGGCTGGTAGGGCGAGGTGGAGGCCTGTGCCGTCCCCTGCGAGGAGGCCGCGGCGTAGGCGTGACCCGTCTGCTGGGGTGCCGGCTGAGCGTACGGCTGGGGTGCCGGCTGCGGTGCTGGCTGGGCGTACGGCTGGGGTGCCGGCTGAGGCGCCGGCTGAGCGTACGGCTGGGGTGCCGGCTGGGCGTACGGCTGAGGCGCCGGCTGCGGTGCTGGCTGGGCGTACGGCTGAGGCGCCGGCTGGGGTGCCGGCTGAGCGTACGGCTGGGCGGTGGCCTGAGCCGTTCCCTGCGTCCCGGCCGCGGCGTAGGGGCCGCTCGGCTGGGGCGGCGGGGCGGCGTGCGTGGCCGGGTAGTCAGGAGCCGATGCTGGAGTGGCACCGACTTGTCCGACGGGTGCGGCGTGGCTGGCGCCGGCGCCGGCGGCGGTCAGACCGCCGGCTGCTGCCACCACGAGCGCGACCTTGTGAAGCTTGCGCATGAAACCCTCGGCCCTTCGATACCTGAACTGGAAATCCACTGAATTCAGCGCGTCACGCGTGCAGTTCGGCGCGGTACTCGCACCGCATCGTCAGCAGCGGTCACAGTGAGCAGCACACGGACTTTGCGTCGGAGTCAGCAGCGAATCCCCTTCTCCCCTGCTCAGGTCCACGGCCGCTGCCCTCCCCACGGGGAACGAGGGTTTCCTCGTCCTGGTCACGGCACATGGAAGTCCGTCACCCATTTGCCGCTGTTTGAAAAGGAGTTGGTGGCAGGCCCGTGCGCCTTTGCGTCAAACGGGTGACGGCAGCGCGTCACCCGTATCCGGGCTCTCGCCCACCTCGTTCCGCACGGGGCAGGAACGACGGTTCATCGCAACCGTCCAAGGCAGCAGAGCAGCTCAACTGCACTGCCGCATCCGGCATTTCGCCAAGTCCGTGCACAGGTCAATGAAGGGCCAAAGGATTTCATGCGCAAGCTTCACCACGTCGCGCTCATCGTCGCAGCGGCCGGCGGTCTGACCGCCGCCGGGGCCGGCCCCAGCGCCGCTGTGACTCCGGTCGGCCACAACGGGGCTGTGCCGACGCCGGTTTCGCAGCCGGACGCCCAGGCAGCCTCGGCCAGTTCGGCGCAGGCGTCCGTGCAGTCGTACGGCTCGCCGGCGCCGCAGCAGGCGGCTCCCCAGCGAGGTACCACGGTCAGCCCGCAGGTCAACCCTCAGCTGAACCCGCAGATCAGCCCCCAGGTTTCTCCGCAGGCCCCGCAGCCGAAGCAGGGTGGTCCGGTGCAACAGGCCAACCTGTTCCGTCCGTCCCAGGAGTGCAGCCCGCAGAACCTGCTCGCCGCCAATGTGCCGGTCGCGCTGCTCGCCGCCTCCCAGACCCGGGGCGTCGACTGCACCCAGGCCAACAGCCAGGCGAACTCCCTGGCCAGCGCGCAGGCGCAGTAGGGCAGTCGGCGGCCGGGCGTCGGGGGCCCGGCAGTGCGCGATACGTCTTTTGGGTGCATTTACCACTTCGCATCCAAAACGGCGCGTCGTTGCACTTTTTGTTCTTATGTCGCATTAATCTCCTGTAACTGTACAAAGTCGATCTCTCCCGGATCGCACCCACTCACCTCACCGGAGATGAAATGCGCAAGCTTCGCAACGTTGCCGTCCTGGTCGCCGCGCTCGGCAGCATCGGGCTCGTGGGCGGCACGGCCCACGCCGACCAGGGCCATGGCGGCGAGGGCGACAAGTTCAAGATCTCGCAGAGCTCCCAGTGCCGGTCGCACGACCTGAACCTCGACGTCCTCGGCCAGGTCGGCATCCTCAACGGCCTGCTGGGCAACGGCCTCAACGGCGAGGGCAACCCGGGCGCCCAGTCCACGCACCTCGGCTCCACCATGGGCTGCAACAACAGCGCCTTCTGACCTTCCGGGCCGACGCCACGGCGTCGGTCGGCGAACGGTCCCGGCACCGGGCCCTCAGGGCAGGGCGCCGGGACCGTTTTCGCATCGGCCTTCGCTGCCGTAGTAAAGCCGATTGTTCTCCACCTCACTCCACCGGAGATGACATGCACAACCTCCGCATGGCCGCCGTCCTCGTCGCCGCGTTCGGGAGCGCTGGGCTCCTGGGTGTCGGCACAGCCCATGCCGACCAGGGCGGCAACGGCGGTTACACCATCAGCCAGAGCAGCAGCTGTGGGTCGCACGACAGCAACATCGACATCCTCGGTCAGGTGGGCATCGGCAACGGCCTGGGCGGCAACCTGCTGAACGGCGAGGGCAACCCGGGCGCGCAGCAGACTTCCCTGGGCTCGACGATGGGCTGCAACAACGCGGTCGGCGGCTGAAGGCCGGCCCACAGACGTGGGCTGCGGGCGTCCCGGTTACGGGGCGCCCGCTTTTGCATGGGCGGAGCGCCCCTTTGGCGCCGGCGCTCGTTCGCGTCGCCATGGCTGCGGGGGGGGGCAAAGAAAATGCCGGGCCGGGAATGATCCCGGCCCGGCATTCGCCGGCAGCGCTCATGCGAAGTGCGGCTTCTTGAACCCCTTCGGCAGCTTCGCCGTGTTGGAGCAGTCCACCACCGGCCCGGCGCCGGCCGACCCTCCGTCGCCGAGCAGCTGGTGCTCCTGGAACACCACGTTCGGCCGGTCGATCGTCGAGCAGCGCTGATCCTGCCTGAGGACGTGCTCGCCGTCCTTGTCGACGCGAGTCTCGCTCTTGCGGACGCAGACCCCGTCCCTGCTCTCGCAGTCACCGGCGCCTCCGTCCGCGTACGCGTGCCCGGCGCCGGCACAGAGGGCGGCGAGACTTCCGACGATCCCCGAGATGACGGCGATCTTCCGCGGAGTGAACATGTGCTGCATTCCTTTACCGGATAGGGCCCGGGCGCTGGTTGCCGTTGACCGGTGTGCGCCCGGGCCCGTGAAGGTGTCGGAACCGATCAGTCGGCGCCTGGACGCGCTGTCAGCTGCGACCGGCGGCCGAATTGGCCGCAGCCCGGACGCGCGCACTGATCAACCGTGGCGTGTCCGGGCTGCGTTCGCCACGGGCCGGTGAGCCCGTGGCGGCACCGAGAGTATGAACTCCCGGTAACGTCTTTACTGGCCTTCGCCCTCGTGGCCGTACTGCTCGGGCCCGGCGTGCCGCTCCTGCTCCGGCGCGGCCTGCGGCTCAGCCTGAGGTGCGGCCTGAGGCTCAGCCTGCGGCGCGGCCTGAGGCTCAGCCTGCGGCGCGGCCTGAGGTGCGGCCTCAGGCTGAGCCGGCGGCGCGAAGTAGTAACCGCCGCTGACCGCCAGCGCGTTGGCCGACGAGTTGGCCACGGCGGTGACCGGCGCGGGCGCGTCGCCCTCACCGGCGAAGCTGGCCCCGGCACCGAACGCCGACAGCCCCGCAACCGCCATGGCTACGACCGCGGCACGCTGAAACTTACGCATGAGTGACCTTTCCGTACTCGGGCACGAAGCCCGGCTTGACTACTGAGCGTTAGCCTATACACGCATTTCGTCATATGTCGGGATCTGTGCCTTACGCGCCGTGTCGACCCATGCGTCGTGTCGCCCGCTCAGGCGCGATGCCTGCCGGAAGGGTCACCCATGCAGGACTTGGGACTGCAGGCCGAACGGTCCCTGTCCGCTCTCGACCTCGTCGGTCGCTCCCGTGGTGGTGGGGGAACAGGTCACCTTGGGCCCCAGTTGCAGCTGCCCCTGGCCCAGGGCGGCAGGCAACGTGAGGGGCTGCACCGGCGTGCACGTCTCCTGGTGGGGGACTTCACCGTCCTCGGAGAGCTGGCCGTGGATCCGCTGACTGCAGGTGAAGCCACCCAAGAGGTCGCGAGTGCAGGCTCCCGGGTCCTTCGCGGCGTGCGCGTGGGCGAGGCCGGCGCAGGCCATGGCGAGGCCGCCGGCGAGCACCGTGACCGCCGTCATCTTCTTCCCGCTGAACATGTGATGCGCTTTCCTTCGTAGGAGTGCCCCGGTGTGCCCGGACACCGGGCGGGCCGGGCTCAGCCGGAGAAGTCGTTGTTGTACTGGTCGCAGGTCGTGTCCAGGGTCCCGGCGATGCCGAGCACGCCGATCGGGATGTCGTTCTGGGACACCGTCTGCGGGCTGCACTCCTGGTAGGGGCGGTAGAGGTCGTACACCTTCGGCGCGTTGTCGGAGGTGTCGGCGACGGCGGTGCCGGCGCCGGCGGCGGACAGGCCACCCGCCGCCGCCACTGCTGCGATCACGACATGCTGAAGCTTGCGCATAAGACCCTCGGATTTCCGCTCGTACAGAGAGGCTGATTGCCTACCGTGACTGGCCGAACGCTATCAGTAATCAAGGGCCTTCCATGCCGCCCGTCCCTCTCGGGAGACAACGAATTGACGGTGTCACCGGGTGGCGGTAAATCCCCGTATTAAAAGCTGGGTTGCTCTGCAGTAGATGCATTCACATCGTGTGAATTGACTGTCACGTGCGTCCTGGCGCCGCACCAACACCGCTCAAAGACAGTGGCGTTGTGTCAACGGGGCGCCGGCTGGGCGGCGGAGAGGCGTCATGTGTGGGCACGGACGCGATCACGTCCCGCAGCCTCTCGACGTACCGGCGCACGTTCTTGTAAGCGATGTCGGTGTCCGGGTAGCGGCAGGCGAACCACAGCCCTTCGTGCAGCCGGTTGACCCATACGCACACCTGGTCGCCGTACGAAACCCTGATCAGCCCGTACGCCTTGCTCTCGGTCCAGCGGGACGATCCGGGGAGCAGGCGGGCATCCACGTACGACACGATCGAGTACAAGTCGGGCGAGGTCGGGCGGAAATCCGCGCCCAGCAGCGGCAGTACCCGGGCCAGCGGAATGCGCGCCAGCGACCGGTTGGCCCGCAACTCGGCGCGAACCGTCTCCAGCGCCCCGCGGAAGTCCCGCGCCGCGGGCACCTCGATGGGCGCGCCACCGACGTACCAGCCCACCGAATCCGACCACGCCGACTTCAGCCGGGTATGGAACGGCACGACCGTGCGGTAGACGGGTTCGCCGCCGAGCTCGTGGACGATCAGACTCGTCGCGGCCAGGATCCCCACCAGGCTGCCGCCGTAGGGCCGGCAGTACGCCTCGAACGCCGCGGCCGCGTTCGCGTCGACGAGCGGCTCACACACCAGTTTCTGCGCAGGCAGCACATCACCGGGCCGCAGGCCGAGGTCGACGGGGAACGCCGGCAGCCGCCCACCGCATCGGCCGATGAATTCCCGCCAGCGCGCGACGATCGCATGGGTGTCGCCGATCCCGTCCGCGTCCCTCCGCTCCTGCCGGCAGAAATCTACATAGCTCCCCCTCGGCATCCCGGCCACGGGCCGCCCCGTGAGACCCGCCGTGTACAGCTCGTGGATCTCCTCCGGAATGCGCTGCAGGGAGTAGGCATCCACGTTCGTGTGATCGAAAGCCATGTACACGCTCGTGGAATCGTCCCGGACGACCGCGGTGTAAATCAGGTTCGGCCAGCGAAGCGCGTCCGCTGCCGTGTCGAATCGGTTCTGCAGATAGCGGACCAGCGCGCCCGCGTCCGCGAAGTCACCGACCACCTCGCGCCGCAGCGAAACATCGCCCTCGCGCAGCGTGAACCGCTGCATCTCGTCACCGGCCCACCTGAAGCCGCTGCGCAGCGTCTCATGGCGCAGCGTCCAGCCCCGCAACGCCCGCTCCAGCACATCGAGATCCACCCGGCCCGGCAGATCGAACGCCGCCCCCAGCCACGTCGGCACGAACAACCCACCCTCACGCACCGACCGCGCTGTCCTGATGTGCGACTCCTGGATGTACGCCGGCGGCCGCGGGTCCGGCGCCAGTGACGCCATGGCCCCCACGGTCGCCTCACTGAATGTGAACTCGACCAGCCGCCCCGGCCGCACCTCACACCGCTGAATGTCGCAAACTCGCATGACGGCGTCTCCATTCGCAGAAGACACCAGCTTGATCAAGGCGGCGCCCCGTACACGCGACGACCACTGTGTCGCCCGCATTCCAGTACAACGAGCGACGCTCCGAACAACGAGCCGAATCGTCCGCGGCGAGCGCCCACGGTGCCCCGCCCTGCCGTACGCCCGCGACATGTGTCTACGCCCGCACCCAAACCGCAGACACTGTGTCGGGCGCGTGGGAAGGCCCACGCCTGGTGAGATGGAGACATGGCCGAGACCGCGACCGGACCGTCCGTGGTCAAAGGCCCTGAGCTGTACGAACGGCACGTCTGTACCCGTCGCCGCCATCTGTGAAGGAGTTCTCGGTCATGACGAACATCGTCAACCACTGGATCGGCGGCAAGTCCGCCGAAGGCGCCTCGGGCACGTACGGGCCGGTGACCGACCCGGCCACCGGCGCGGTCACCACCAAGGTCGCCTTCGCCTCGGTCGACGAGGTGGACGCCGCGGTCGCCGCCGCCAAGGAGGCGTACCTGACCTGGGGCCAGTCCTCGCTGGCGCAGCGCACCTCGATCCTCTTCAAGTTCCGGTCGCTGCTGGACGCGCACCGCGACGACATCGCCGCGCTGATCACCGCCGAGCACGGCAAGGTGCACTCCGACGCGCTCGGCGAGGTCGCCCGCGGACTGGAGATCGTCGACCTGGCCTGCGGCATCAACGTGCAGCTCAAGGGCGAGCTGTCCACCGAGGTCGCGACCCGCGTCGACGTGTCCTCGATCCGCCAGCCGCTCGGTGTGGTCGCCGGCATCACGCCGTTCAACTTCCCGGCCATGGTGCCGATGTGGATGTTCCCGCTCGCCATCGCCTGCGGCAACACCTTCGTGCTCAAGCCGAGCGAGAAGGACCCGTCGGCGGCCGTCAAGATCGCCGAGCTGCTGTCCGAGGCCGGGCTGCCGGACGGCGTCTTCAACGTCGTGCACGGCGACAAGGTGGCCGTGGACCGACTCCTGGAGCACCCGGACGTCAAGGCCGTCTCCTTCGTCGGCTCGACCCCGATCGCCCGCTACATCCACACCACCGCCTCCGCCAACGGCAAGCGCGTGCAGGCGCTCGGCGGCGCCAAGAACCACATGCTGGTGCTGCCCGACGCCGACCTCGACGCGGCGGCCGACGCGGCCGTGAGCGCGGCCTACGGCTCCGCGGGCGAGCGCTGCATGGCGATCTCCGCGGTCGTCGCGGTCGGCGCCGTCGGCGACGAACTGGTCGAGAAGATCCGCGAGCGCGCGGAGAAGATCAAGATCGGCCCCGGCAACGACCCGACGTCCGAGATGGGCCCGCTCATCACCAAGGCGCACCGCGACAAGGTCGCCTCCTACGTCGAGGGCGCGGCGGCCGAGGGCTGCGAGGTCGTCCTGGACGGCACCGGTCACACGGTCGACGGCCACGAGGACGGCCACTGGATCGGCATCTCCCTGCTCGACCGGGTGCCGACCACGGCGAAGGCGTACCAGGACGAGATCTTCGGCCCGGTGCTGTGCGTGCTGCGCGCGGACACCTACGAGGAGGGCGTCGCCCTCATCAACGCCTCGCCGTTCGGCAACGGCACCGCGATCTTCACCCGGGACGGCGGCGCGGCCCGCCGCTTCCAGCTGGAGATCGAGGCCGGCATGGTCGGCGTGAACGTCCCGATCCCGGTCCCCGTGGGCTACCACTCCTTCGGCGGCTGGAAGGACTCGCTCTTCGGCGACCACCACGTCTACGGCAACGACGGCACGCACTTCTACACCCGCGGCAAGGTCGTCACCACCCGCTGGCCGGACCCGGCCGACGCCCCCGCCGGCGTGGACCTGGGCTTCCCGCGCAACCACTGAGGCACTCCCCGGGAAAGCCCGGGGGAAGCCCCGTACGGCCGTCCGTTATTCGGACGGCCGTATTTTTTTCCCTCCGTCCGCAACGGATCCCGCGCACCCGGTATGGCCGCTGGGCCTATGCATCTGATGCCGTTTTCGAAAGCTTTGCGCGTCTCAGACGACGGATTCCGTAGATGAACAGCCATTGACGCACTGGTTTCCGTCGGTATTCCATCTTGCCGCGGGAGCGAACCGGAGGCGGTGGCGCTCCGCCGCGCACCGTGCCGCACGAGTCGATCGGAAACCGCGTATGACCGACACGCTCCGTCCCGCCCAGACCGCCGCGACGGCACCCGAGGACCTCGGGGACCATCCGGACCGGTCGCGGACGCTGAAGCGGTCCATCGGGGTCGTCGGCGGCACGCTCCTCACGCTCTCCTGCGTGACCCCCGCCTCCACGCTGTTCGTGGTGGTCCCCGACCTGTTCGGCTCGCTCGGCACCGCCACCGCGCTGACCATCGCCGTCGGCTCCCTCCTCTGCGTCGCCGTGGCGTTCTGCTACTCGGAGCTGGGCACCCTCATCCCCAGCGCGGGCGGCGAGTACGCCATGGTGTCGACCCTCGCCGGTCGGCTGGCGGGCTGGCTGGTCTTCGTGCTGTCCCTGCTGGTCGTCATGATCGTGCCGCCGGTGATCGCGATGGGCACGGCCGACTACCTCGCCCCGGTCGTGCACCTCGACCCGTCCCTCGCGGGCGCGGGCGTCATGGCGCTGGCCACCCTCGCCGGCCTGCTCGACCTGCGGGCCAACGCCTGGATCACCGGCGTCTTCCTCGTCCTGGAGGTCATCGCCGCGGCCGTCGTCGCGGTGCTGGGCTTCGCCCACGGCGAGCGCGGCCTCGGCAGCCTCGCCTCCATGGAGGTGGGCGGCGCGGACGGCGGCGCGGACCCCGTGACGGGGATGCTGGTCGTCTCCGGGCTCGCCATCGCCCTCTTCGTCACCCAGGGCTTCTCCACCGCGGTCTACCTCTCCGAGGAGTTGGAGGACCCGCGCCGCAACGTCGCCCGCACCGTGCTCGCCACGCTCGGCATCTCCGCCGTGATCATCCTCGTCCCGGTCGTCGCCATCACCCTCGGCGCCTCCGACCTCGCGGAGCTGACCGGCGGCGACATCGGTGCCATGGTCACCGCCTGGTCCAACTCCGCCGTCGGCACCTTCGTCAGCCTCTGCGTGGCCCTCGCCATCATCAACGCCGGCATCGTGATGGTCATCCAGAACTCGCGCGTCCTGTTCGCCTCCGCCCGCGACAAGGCGTGGCCCGCGCCGGTCAACCGGCTCTTCGCCAGGCTCGGCCGGTTCGGCTCCCCGTGGGTCGCCACCCTCGCCGTCGGCGTGCCCGGCGCCGCCCTGTGCTTCGTCGACCTGGACACCCTGTACGGCGTCACCGGTGTCTCCGTCACCGGCATGTACCTGCTCGTGGCGGTCGCCGCCCTGCTCGCCCGGCGCGGCGTCCACCGGCACGCGCACGCGTGGCGCATGCCCCTGTGGCCGGCGGTGCCCCTCCTGCTCGTCGCGGTCCTCGCCTACGTCCTGACCCAGCAGGAGGCGGCCCACCTGCTGTGGACCGGGGGCATCACGGCCGTCGCCACCCTGTACTGGGCCCTGTACCTGCGCCCGCGCCGGGACACCCGCTGGCTGGTCTCCGTCCCCGACGACGTAGGGGACCCCGCCGGGCCGTGACCCGGCCTACCGCGCCCGCGGTACGCGCCACCGCGCCCGTACGTCCCTGGGAGGGGCGGTGGTTCACCCCCGGGAGGGCCTCGGTTGTCGGCGGCTGCCCGTACCGTTGACGCATGGATCTTCGACTGCCCCGCGTGCGAGGGCTGCTACGGGGGCCGCGGCGGATACTCTCCGCCGCGGCCGCCGTCGTCGTGCTCGCCGGTGCCGGGACCTGGACGGCCGTCGCCGGCGACGACCCGCCCCCGGTGCACCGCGCCGACCGGGTCGTGGAAGTGGGCGACGGAGTGCGCCTGGACACCTCGTACTTCACGGCCGGCTCCGACGGCCGTCGCCCCGCGGTCCTGCTCGCGCACGGCTTCGGCGGCAGCAAGGCCGACGTCCGGGACCAGGCGGAGCGCCTCGCCCAGGACGGGTACGCGGTCCTGACGTGGTCGGCGCGCGGCTTCGGCAGGTCGACCGGGAAGATCGGGCTCAACGCCCCGGACGGCGAGGTCGCCGACGTGTCCCGGCTGATCGACTGGCTCGCCGGGCGGCCCGAGGTCCGGCTGGACGGCAAGGGCGACCCCCGCGTGGGCATGGCCGGGGGCTCCTACGGCGGCGCCGTCGCGCTGCTCGCCGCCGGGCACGACGACCGCGTGGACGCCATCGCCCCCGCCATCACGTACTGGAACCTGGCGGACGCCCTCTTCCCGAACGGCGTCTTCAAGAAGCTCTGGGCCGGCATCTTCGTCAACATGGGCGGCGGCTGCGAGAAGTTCGAGCCCGCGCTCTGCCGCATGTACCAGCGCGTCGCCGAGAAGGGGGAGCCGGACGCCGCGGCGGTGAAGCTCCTCCAGGCGCGCAGCCCGCAGGCCGTCGGCGACCGGATCGACGTACCCACACTGCTGGCCCAGGGCCAGACCGACTCGCTCTTCCCGCTCGGCCAGGCCGACGCCGCCGCCAAGGCGATCCGCGCCAACGGCGCCCCCGTGGACGTCGACTGGGTCTCGGGCGGCCACGACGGCGGCGACATGGAGACCGACCGCGTCGAGGCCCGCACCGACGCGTGGTTCGACCGCTACCTGAAGGGCGACGAGTCGGCCGGCACCGGCCCCGCCTTCCGCGTCTCCCGCACCGTCGGCACCGGCAGCGGCGACGGCGAGCCCCGCCTGGAGGGCGTGAGCGCCGACTCCTACCCCGGCCTCGGCCGCGAGCCGCGCGCGATCGAACTGCGCGGACGCGAGCAGACCTTCGAGAACCCGGCGGGCGCCGCCCCGCCCGCCGTCTCCGCCCTGCCCGGCATCGGCGGCTCCGGCGGTCTCTCCCAGCTCTCCTCGCTCGGCGTCGGCATCTCCCTCGACTTCCCCGGCCAGTACGCGGCCTTCGAGTCGGCGCCCCTGCGCGAGGACCTCCAGATCACCGGCTCGCCCACCGCGACCGTCCGCGTGCAGTCCACCGCCGAGGACGCCGTGCTCTTCGCCAAGGTGTACGACGTCGGCCCCGGCGGCGCCCAGCAGGTGCTCCCCTCGCAACTGGTCACGCCGCTGCAGGTGGCTGACGCCAGGGCCGGCAAGGACGTGACGGTCACCCTGCCCGCCGTCGACCACGAGGTGGAGCGCGGCCACAAGCTGCGCCTGGTCCTCGCCTCCACCGACCTCGGCTACGCCTCACCGGCCGCCCCCGCCACCTACACCGTCTCCCTCGAGGGCGGCCTGTCGGTACCGACTGCCCTCGGTGACACCGGTGCGACGGCCGGGCTGCCCGCCTGGGTCTGGTGGGCGCCCCTCGCGGGAGCCGCCGTCGCCGCGGCCCTGCTGCTGACCGCCCGTCGCCGCACCTCGGCCCCGCCCCCCGACCCCGCGCTGGCCGACGTACCCCTCCAGATCACCGGCCTGACCAAGCGGTACACCAAGTCCGCCGACCGGTACGCCGTACGGGACCTGTCCTTCCGCGTGGAGAAGGGCCAGGTGCTCGGCCTCCTCGGACCGAACGGCGCGGGCAAGACGACGACCCTGCGCATGCTGATGGGCCTGATCGCGCCGGACGGCGGCGACATCCGCGTCTTCGGCCACGCCATCGCGCCCGGCGCACCGGTGCTCTCCCGGGTCGGCGCCTTCGTCGAGGGCGCGGGCTTCCTGCCCCACCTGTCCGGCCGGGAGAACCTGGAGCTGTACTGGCGGGCCACCGGACGCCCGGCCGAGGACGCCCACCTCGACGAGGCCCTGGAGATCGCCGGCCTCGGCGACGCGCTCGCCCGCGCGGTGCGCACCTACTCCCAGGGCATGCGCCAGCGCCTGGCCATCGCCCAGGCCATGCTGGGCCTGCCCGACCTGCTGATCCTGGACGAGCCGACCAACGGCCTCGACCCGCCCCAGATCCGCGAGATGCGCGAGGTGATGATCCGCTACGCGGCGGCCGGACGCACCGTCATCGTCTCCAGCCACCTGCTGTCCGAGGTCGAACAGAGCTGCACCCACCTGGTGGTGATGGACCACGGCCGGCTCGTGCAGGCCGGTCCGGTCGGCGAGATCGTCGGCTCCGGGGACACCCTGCTGGTCGGCACCCGCACGCGCGTGGACGCGCCCCTCGCCGAGAAGGTCGCCGCGCTGCCCGGAGTGGCCTCGGCGGCCGTCACCGACGGCGGCCTCCTGGTCCGCCTCGACTCCACCGGCACCGCCCGCGACCTCATCCCCGAACTCGTCCGCCTGGACGTGCCCGTGGAGTCGGTGGGCCCCCACCGGCGCCTTGAGGACGCCTTCCTCACCCTGATCGGAGACTCGGCATGAGCACGCTGGCCGACCGCGCCGAGCCCACCGGCGCCCAGGAGGTCGCCGAGGGCTACCGCGCGGGCCGCACGCTGCCCGTCCGGGTCGAAATGGTCCGGCAGCTGAAGCGGCGGCGCACCCTCGTCATGGGCGGCATCCTCTTCGCCCTCCCGTTCGTGCTCCTCGTCGCCTTCCGGATCGGCGGCGAGCCGGGCGGGTCGAACAACCAGGTCAGCCTGATGGACTCGGCCACCGCGTCGGGGGCGAACTTCGCCGCGGTGAACCTGTTCGCCTCCGCGGGCTTCCTGCTCGTCGTGCCCGTCGCCCTGTTCTTCGGGGACACGGTCGCCTCCGAGGCCGGCTGGTCCTCCCTGCGCTACCTGCTCGCCGCGCCGGTACCCCGCGCCCGCCTGCTCTGGTCCAAGCTGGTCGTCGCCCTCACCCTCAGCCTCGCCGCGATCGTCCTGCTGCCCCTGGTCGCCCTCGCCGTCGGCACCGCCGCCTACGGCTGGGGCCCGCTGGAACTGCCCACCGGCGGCAGCCTGCCCACCGGCACCGCCGCCGAGCGCCTCGCCCTCACGGTGGCGTACGTCTTCGTCTCGCAACTGGTCACCGCCGCGCTGGCGTTCTGGCTCTCCACCAAGACGGACGCCCCGCTCGGCGCGGTCGGCGGCGCGGTCGGCCTGACCATCATCGGCAACGTCCTGGACGAGGTGACCGCCCTCGGCGACTGGCGCGACTTCCTGCCCGCCCACTGGCAGTACGCCTGGCTGGACACGGTCCGCCCCGAGCTGGACTGGACCCGCCTGATCCAGGGCACCTCGCTCTCGGTGACGTACGCGCTGGTCCTGTTCGCCCTGGCCTTCAGGAACTTCTCCCGCAAGGACGTGGTCTCCTAGGCCGACAGGCCCGGCCGTACTTCGGTCCGGTCACCGGAGGGTCACCCACCGGTCTCGCCGGCACGCCGCCGTGCCCACTTCGAGACGCACCCGTGACGCCCCGTCCCGCACGTTCCGCCCCGCTCCGCCGTCACAGTCACGTACGTCGGTCAACGGAACCAGGGGGTAGGGACGATGAAGCGGTACCGGACACGAAGGCCGGTCGGCGCGCTGCTCGCGCTCACGGCGGCGGGCGGCCTGCTGCTCACCGGCTGCGGGGGAGGGGACGACGCGGCCCAGGGGGCGAAGGACACCGCCGCCGACTCACGGGGCGGCGGCTACGCGCCCGCGCCCGACGGCCCACGCGGCGGCACATCCACCGGGGAGGCCGGGGAGACGGAAGGCAACGGCGACTCCCGGGAGGTCGCCCCCGACCCCGATCACCTCTCCACCTTCGCCCTCGACGTGGACACCGCCTCCTACGGCTACGCCCGCCGCACCCTCTCCGAGGGCCGGCTGCCCGACCCGTCGACGGTCCGGCCCGAGGAGTTCGTCAACAGCTTCCGCCAGGACTACGACCGTCCCGACGGCGACGGCTTCACGGTGAGCGTGGACGGCGCCCGCACCGAGGAGGAGGACTGGTCGCTGGTCCGCGTGGGCCTCGCCACCCGCACCGCCGAGCAGCGCGGCGAACGCCCGCCCGCCGCACTGACGTTCGTCATCGACGTCTCCGGCTCGATGGGTGAGCCCGGCCGTCTGGACCTCGCCCAGGATTCCCTCGCCACCATGACCGACCAGCTGCGCGACGACGACTCGGTCGCGCTCGTCACCTTCAGCGACGAGGCCGAGACGGTGCTGCCGATGACCCGGCTCGGCGATCACCGCGGCCGGGTCCACGACGCGATCGACAGCCTGGAGCCGACCGAGTCCACCAACCTCGGCGCGGGCGTCGAGACCGGCTACGACACCGCCGTCGAGGGCCGCCGCGGGGGCGCCACCAACCGCGTCGTCCTCGTCTCCGACGCCCTGGCCAACACCGGTGACACCGACGCGGACACCATCCTCGAACGCATCGCGGACGAGCGCCGCGAGCACGGCATCACCCTCTTCGGGGTCGGCGTCGGCAGCGACTACGGCGACGCCCTGATGGAACGCCTCGCCGACAAGGGCGACGGCCACACCACGTACGTCTCGGACGCCGAGGACGCCCGCGAGGTCTTCTGCGAGCAACTCCCGCGCCACATCGAGCTGACCGCCCGCGACGCCAAGGCCCAGGTCGCCTTCGACCCGGAGACGGTCGCCGAGTTCCGCCTCGTCGGCTACGACAACCGGCAGGTGCCCGACGAGGACTTCCGCGACGACCGCGTCGACGGCGGCGAGGTGGGCCCCGGCCACACCGTCACCGCGCTGTACGCCGTGCGCACCCGGCCCGGCGCCGACGGACACCTCGCGACGGCCACCGTCCGCTGGCTCGACCCCGACAGCCGGACCCCGCACGAGGAGTCCGGCGACGTGGAGACCGACGCCCTCGGCGACTCGGTCTGGGAGGCGGACCGTGGCCTGCGGGTCACCGCGACCGCCGCGTACTTCGCGGACGCGCTCCGGTCCTCGTCCTCCTCGTCCTCCTCGTCCTCCTACGACGGCGACACCCGACACGGCTCCCTGCCGGGCGCGCCCGGCCTCGGTGAACTCGCCGAGCGCGCCGGCTCTCTGGCCGGCCGTACCGAGGACGAGGACGTCCGGCGACTGGCCGAGGCGATCGGCACGGCGAACCGGCTGACCTGAGGCGCCTCGGTCCGGCCGCACCCATTGACCTATGCTTACTCTTGAGTAAGTTTACTCAGGAGTAAGCAAGTCTGGGTGCGCACGACACAACGCCAGCCGATCAGCGACCGGGAGCCGACATGGGCGTACGCAAGGACCTGAAACGGGCGAGAAACCGCGGTGGCCCGGTGTCCCGCGCGAGCACCGAGACCGTCAGGGACGCCTACGGTGCCGTCCGCGAGGCCCGCACCGCACCCCTCGCGCCCCGTCCCGCCACCGGCAGCACCGCCGACATCCCGTTCACCAACGCCGCCGAGGCCCCCGACGCGGTGGTCCTGCGTCGCGAGGAGAACGGCGCCTGGCGGCCCGTCACCGCGGCCGGGTTCGCCCGCGAGGTGACCGCGGTGGCCAAGGGCCTGATCGCGGCCGGCCTGGAACCGGGCGGACGGGTCGCCGTCATGTCCCGCACCCGCTACGAGTGGACCGTCCTGGACTTCGCGATCTGGGCGGCCGGCGGCCAGACCGTCCCCGTCTACGCCACCTCCTCCGCCGACCAGGTCGAGTGGATCGTCCGCGACTCGGGCGCCCGGCACCTCGTCACCGAGACCGCCGCCAACACCGCCGCCGTCCTGGCCGGCACCGCCGCCCACCCCGAACGCCCGCGCGTCTGGGAACTCGACGCGGGCGCGCTCGCCGACCTCACCGCCCTCGGCCTGGGCGTGAGCGACGAGGAGGTCACCAAACGCCGCACCGCCCTGACCCCGGACGCGGTGGCGACCGTCTGCTACACCTCCGGCACTACCGGCCGCCCCAAGGGCTGCGTCCTCACCCACGCCAACCTGCACGCCGAGGCCGCCAACACGGTCGAGCTGCTGCACCCGATCTTCAAGGAGGTCACCGGCCAGACCGCCTCGACGCTCCTCTTCCTGCCGCTCGCCCACATCCTGGGCCGCACGATCCAGATCGCCTGCCTGCTGGCCCGCATCGAGATCGGTCACTTCCCGAGCATCAGGCCCGACGAACTGCGCCCCGCGCTCAAGTCGTTCCGCCCCACCTTCCTGGTCGGCGTCCCGTACCTCTTCGAGAAGATCCACGACACCGGCCGGGCGACCGCCGAGAAGATCGGCCGCGGCGCCTCCTTCGAGCGCGCCCACCGCCTCGCCGTCCGCTTCGGCGGCGCCCACCTGGAACGCTTCCTCGGCCGCGGCAAGGGCCCCGCCCTCGGCCTGTGGGCCGGCTGGGCCCTGTACGACCTGCTGGTCTACCGGCGGGTGCGGGCCGAACTGGGCGGCCGCATGCGCTACGCCATCAGCGGCGGCTCCCCGCTCGACCGCGACCTCAACCTCTTCTTCTACGCCGCCGGAATCATGGTCTACGAGGGCTACGGCCTCACCGAGACCACCGCCGCCGCCACCATCGTCCCGCCGCTCGGCCCCCGTCCCGGCACCGTCGGTCCGCCCGTCCCCGGTACCTCCGTGCGCATCGCGGACGACGGCGAGGTGCTCGTCAAGGGCGGCATCGTCTTCGGCGCCTACCGGGGCAACCCGGAGGCCACCGACGCGGCCCTCACCGACGGCTGGTTCGCCACCGGCGACCTCGGCTCCCTCGACGACGACGGCTACCTCACCATCACCGGCCGCAAGAAGGACCTGCTGGTCACCTCCGGCGGCAAGAACGTCTCCCCGGCCGTCCTGGAGGACCGCCTGCGCAGCCGCCCGCCCGTCGCGCAGTGCCTCGTCGTCGGCGACAACCGCCCGTTCGTCGGCGCCCTGATCACCCTCGACCCGGACGCCGTCGCCCACTGGCTGTCGGTGCGCAAGCTGCCCGCCGACACCCCGATGTCCGAGGTCGTACGGGACGAGAGGATGCGGGCCGATGTCCAGAAGGCCGTGGACCACGCCAACGCGGCGGTCTCCCGGGCCGAGTCGATCCGCGCCTTCCGGCTGGTCGAGGGCGAGTTCACCGAGGAGAACGGGCTGCTGACCCCGTCGCTGAAGGTGAAGCGGCACGCGGCCGTCGCGGCGTACGCGGACGACATCGAGGCCCTGTACGCGCCGCCCGGGCGCTGACACGCGAAAGGGGCGGACCGCCGTTGTGCCCGGCGGCCCGCCCCTCGGCCGATGTCAGCCCTTGCCGCCCTCGCCGTTCGCCGACAGGATCGACACGTCCTCCAGCAGGTGGGCCAGCGCACCGTCGCGCTTGGTCTGCGTGGAGTTCTCCGCGCACTGCTGGTTCAGGTCGTCCGACAGGACCGGGATGTCCTGGATCGGGACCAGTCCGACGACGCTGACCGGGATGTCGCTGACCGCGATGCACGGCTTGTTGAACGACCCCTGGATGAGCGCCATCTGCGGGCTCATGTTGCCGTGGGTCGCCGAGTTGCCGAAGTACTGCGAGGCCCCGTTCCCGTTGGCCGAGACGGGCCCGCTGTCGTCGCCGATCGCCATCGCCTGCGGGGCCGCGGCAGCGGAGGCGCCCATGACGGAGGCGGCGATCGCCGCGTAGGCGGCTACCTTCTTGATCACTGGCCAGTCCTTTCTGAGGAAACCCCGTCCACCGGAGCGCCCTGGTCAACTCCACGAGTCCGGCCGGGTTTCTCCCGTTCACTCGGTCGGCGGACACGGGAAGTCTGTACGGCTCCTTGATTCCACCGGTATTCCGGCGATCCGAGTGACCTGTTCCGGGATCCGGTGGGGGCCCAACCGGGTGAACGCCCGAAACCAATCATCGCGCACCGGGTTGATGAGGCCGTAGGACAGTGCGTCGCTACGACGAAAGGAACACGAAGTGCTCAAGAAGGCAATGGTCGCCGCGGCGGCTGCCGCTTCTGTGATCGGCATGTCGGCTGCGGCCGCTCCTCAGGCTCTTGCCATCGGGGACGACAACGGGCCGTCCGTGGCCAACGGCAACGGCGCCAAGTCGGCGTTCGGCAACTCGGCGACCAAGGGCGACATGAGCCCGCAGCTGTCGCTGGTCGAGGGCACGCTGAACAAGCCGTGCCTGGGCGTCGAGGACATCAACGCCGCCGTCATTAACCTCGTGCCGGTCCAGGACATCAACGTCCTGTCGGACGACCTGAACCAGCAGTGCGCGGACAACTCCACGCAGGCCAAGCGGGACGGCGCCCTGTCGCACGTCCTGGAGGACCTGTCGGTTCTGTCGGCGAACGGCGAGGGCCGGGACTGAGTCCCCTCCCGCCCAGCCCGGGTGGCCCGCTGACTTCCCCGTGGGCCGCCCGGTCGTTCCGGGGCCGGGGTTTCGCCGAGAAGCGGTTGACGTCGTCGCTCTTCTGGGGGAATGGCCGGGCCGTGTCGTGAGGCATCCGAGTGAATTTCGGGGTGTCCCACGTTCGGTAGTTGCTCCGGCCGTCAATTCCTCGTTTGCAGGCTGCAGGTCATGGTGCGAGCCGTCAATGCTGTGCTCGCGCGGCTTTTCGGCCGCCATTCAGGCATGACCGCAGAGAAGGGAAATTTCATGAAGAAAACCGCTGCCGTCGTCGCGGGCGCGATCATGGCTCTCGGCATGGCCGCCCCGGCCTTCGCCGACGCCGACGCCAAGGGCGCCGCGATCGGCTCCCCGGGCGTCCTGTCCGGCAACGTCGTCCAGGTTCCCGTCCACGTTCCCGTCAACGTGTGCGGCAACAGCATCAACGTCGTTGGTCTGCTGAACCCGGCGTTCGGCAACGAGTGCGAGAACGACTGACGTCGTTCCGCACCGACCGGCTGCGTCACGGCCGGCCTTGGCCAGCTTGTTTTGGTTCGGGGCCGGCTCTTCCCCTTTCCGCAGCCTGTCCTCCGGATGGTTCTCCAGCCACCTCTACAAGCAGGAAGACAACGAGAGTGCGACAGACTCTGAGCAGGGGGATGGTCGCGGCTGCCGCCGCGACGGGCATCCTTTCCCTGTGCGGCAGCCCCGCCCTGGCCGACTCGCAAGCGGACGGAGCCGCCAAGAACTCGCCGGGCGTCGCGTCCGGCAACGCCCTCCAGGCCCCGGTCGACGTACCGGTGAACGTCTGCGGCAACACGGTCGACGTGATCGCGGCGCTCAACCCCGCCTTCGGCAACGAGTGCGAGAACGACTCGGACGAGCACAAGAAGAGCGGCTCCGGCGAGGACACGTCCGTCCCGTCCGACACCGACGCATCCGACACCGACGCTTCCGGCACCGGTGGGAGCGGCGCCGACGCGAGCGGCACCGCCGTGGGTTCGCCGGGCGTCGGCTCCGGCAACGCCGTGCAGCTCCCGATCGAGGTGCCGGTCAACCTCTGCGGCAACACGGTCGACGTGATCGCCGCGCTCAACCCGGTCTTCGGCAACGAGTGCGAGAACCGCTCGGAGGAGCCCCCCGGCTACGGCGAGGAGGAGCCGCCGCCCCCCACCACCCCGCCCACGGACGAGGAGGAGCCGCCCCCGCCGCCGAGCGAGGAGGAGCCCCCGCCGCCCGCCGAGGAGGAGAAGACTCCGCCCGCCCCGCAGACGGAGCAGCCGCCCGTCCTGGCCGAGACCGGCAGTGAGGGCACGCTGGGCGCCGCGGCCGCGGGTGCCGTGCTGATCGCCGGCGGAGCGATTCTGTACCGCAGGGGCCGGGCCTCCGCCACGCGCTGACCCCCGCTCCACCCCGACGCCCCCGGTCGGCCCGCATGGGCCACCGGGGGCGTCGTCGTGGCCGAGTCCCGCGTCAGTGGCTGCCCGCCCGGTCGCCCCCCGGGTGGTCCGGCTGTCCCGCACGGTCGGCCCGCGGGGCACCCGCCTGGCGAACCACGCGGGCGCGGGCAGGGGCCTCGTTCGCCGGGCGCGCGCGCCGGCTGCGCGCGCGGTCCAGCACCCGGCCGGTCACGTGGCGTCCCCACAGGGTCCACAGGGCCCGGCCCGGCGCCCGGTCGTCGGGGGCGTGCCAGGCCAGCTCCCGCCCGCCGGGCATCGGCCGCAGCGCGCTCAGCGGCGCGTAGTTCTCCACCACGAAGGTCCGCCCCGGCCGCGGCACCCCGTCCGGCAGGGCCCGGTCGGTCAGGTCCAGGTGCAGGGCCCGTACGACGTCCAGCCCGGCGGAGTCGGTGAAGAGCCGGAACTGCGCGCCGGGACGCGGGTTGAAGTCGAGCAGGTGGTAGCCGCCCGTCGCACCGCAGCGGCGGAAGTCGAGGTCGAAGACGCCCCGGTAGCCCAGCTCGCCGGTGACCCGCTCGGCCAGCGCCTGCACCTGCGGGTTGGGCGTCCAGCGGCCCACCGCGGTCAGACCGGCACCGCGCGGCCTGGCCCGGGTCTTGCGGCCCGGCCCGCCCGCCCGGACCGTGCCCGAGCGGTCGGCGTACCCGTGGAAGAACCAGTCGCGGTCCGGCCCCGGCGGCAGGAACGCCTGGAGCAGCAGCCGGCTCCCCGCCTCCTCGGCCCGCCGGTACAGCTCCCCGGCCTCCCGTGCCGAGCGCACCAGCACCGTGCTGCGCAGCCCGCCGCCCGGGGGCACCAGCCAGGGACGGCTCCACTTCGCCACCACCGGCAGACCCAGCCGCCACGCGGCCCGCGCCGCCTCCGCCGGTCCGTCCGGGACCAGTGTCTCGGGGTGCGGCACGCCCAGGGAGGCGCACACCCCGGCCAGCTCCGCCTTGTCGGCGACCCGTCCGGGCAGGTCGCCCGGCTGGTCCGGCAGCAGAAACGCCGGCGCCAGCTCGGCCCGCGCCCGGCCCACCGCCACGGCACACGCGTCGTCCATCGGAATCAGTACGGCCGGACGCTCGATCCGTGCCGCCACCCGGCGCAGGGCCGCCGTGATGTCGGCGGGCGACGCGCCGGGCGGCGGGGGAGTGTGCAGCTCCGTCACGTAGCGGGAGGTCCGGACGGGGCTGCGCGCGCAGTCCGCGACGACGTGCACGTCCACTCCCGCCCGACCGAGCGAACGCACGGCGCCCAGCGTTCCGTGGTGAAAGGGATTCCGGTCGGTCCGCAACAGAACGGCGGGGACGCGGGTGTCGAACAGCGACACGGGAAACTTCCTTCGTCTTCGAATCGGTTCACCGGTGCGGGCGATCGGCGCACTCGAAAGCCGTAGCGGCGGTGGCGTGATGGCATTTCATATGACTGAGTGTCAGTGACGGAGCGGAATTCACGGCGAGGAATGGAGCCGGTATGGCCGTACGGCATTCACGGAACCGGTCCACGCGGCCGGCGGGCATCGCGGCGGCGGTCGCACTGGCGGCGCTGGTGGCCGCGGCGGGCCCCACGGCCGCCGTCGAACCGACCCCGCCGGCACCCGCGCCCGCGGTCCCGGCACCCGGAGCCCCGGCGAAGAAGCCCGCCGCCGCCCCCGCGTTCGGCGCGTACCTGGACTACGGTCCGCGCGGCGTGGCCCGGATGGCCGGCCTCAGCCAGTGGCTGGGCGACGCAGAACTGCGCGTCGGCCACACCTATCTGCCCGGCGACCGATGGAGCAACATCGAGGGCGCCCCCACCTTCCTCGACGCATGGGCCGACTGGCGCACCCGCAAGGCGGACCGGATGTTCGTCCTCAACGTGCCCATGATGGAACGCAACGAGGAGGGGGTCGGCGACGACGAGGTGCGCGCACTGCTGCGCCGGGGCGCCGCCGGGGAGTTCGACCACCACTACCGCGCCCTCGCCGAACGGCTCGTCGAACTCAAGGTCCCGGACACGGTCCTGGTGCTCGGCTGGGAGATGAACGGCATCACCTACACCCACCGGTGCGGGCCGGACCCGGAGGCCTGGAAGACGTACTGGAAGCGGATCGTCACCACCATGCGGGCGGTGCCCGGCCAGAAGTTCCGGTTCGACTACACGCCGAGCCGCGGCCGGGACGCCGTCCCCTGGACGACGTGCTATCCGGGGGACGAGACGGTCGACATCATCGGCATGGACTCCTACGACCAGCCGCGCGGAATGAAGTTCGACGAACAGGTGAAGGAACCCTACGGACTCCAGGCGCACGTCGATTTCGCGAAGAAGCACGGAAAGCCCATCTCCTATCCGGAATGGGGACTGTTCCGCAACGGCGACAACGCCGAGTACATGCGGCGCATGCTGGCCTGGATGGACGAGCACAAGCCCGTCTACAACACGGTCACCGACTACTGCCCGCACGGCGTGTGGCAGTGCGACGACAATCCCCGCTCCACCGCCGTCTACCGGTCCGTGCTCTTCGGCCGCACCGACGAGCCCGCACCCGGGACCCCGGAGCCCACCGCGCCCGCGACGCCCACCACGCCGCCCGTGCCCGCGGTGCCGGAGACCACTCCGCGACCGCCGGCCGGCTGCTCGCCGCTGGAACTGGGCGACTGGGTCGAGTACTGGCTCGGCGGGAAGCTCTGCATGCGCCTCGACTGGTACTCGCGCGACAAGTAGCCGTACGCGCCGGTGGCGGCCGGGCTCGTCAGGTGCCGCCGCCACCGTCGCCCTCCTTCCGCTCCGGGCGCCGCAACAGCGCCTTGCCCCGCCGTCGCGCGGCGGCGTCACCGAGGGCCGCCGCGAGCAGCGGGGCGGTGCGCCGGCGGGCCAGCAGCAGCCGCTGGTTCGACACCGCGTCCGGGCGCCAGTGGTGCTTGTAGGGCTCGTTGCCCCGCAGCAGGCTGAGCGTGCCGCGCCCCGGCTGCCGGGTGTGCTCGGCGCACGCGTCCAGCAGCATCACCGCCACGTCCGCCCTGCGCTCCCGCAGCCGGGGGTGGGCGCCGTACAGGTAGCCGCCGGCCAGTCCGCGCGACAGCAGCGTCACGTCCACGGCCACCACCTCGTCGTCCATCCGGAACTCGGTGACCACCGCGTCCCCGGCGCACACCATCGGCCGTACCGCCCGCACCAGGTGGTCGCGGAACCGCGGCTTGAGGTGCTCGCCGGTCACCTTCCGGTCCTGCCACTGCAGCCGGTGCAGTTCGAGCAGCCGCCGCAGTGCCGCGTCGACCTCGTCGGGCAGGACCGTCCGGCTCTTGACGCCGAGCGAGTCCAGCCGGCGCAGCTGGGCACGGACCCGCTGGCGGGCCTTGGCCGAGGGCAGCCGGGCGACCAGTTCGTCCATCGGGAGGGCGGGCAGCTCCAGGCAGAGCGAGTCGGCCAGTCGGCGGCGGGGACCGCGCCAGCGCTCGTAGACCCGTTCGGCGGCGGCGCCCGGCCGTACCTCGCGCAGGTCGACCAGTGCGGTGCGCGCGGCGCGGGACAGGCCCTCGGTGAGCGCGGCCACCGCGTCCGGGCCGCGCTCGTCGTCCAGGAGGACGTCGCCGTAGTCGGAGATCGCCCCGCCCAGCGGCACCAGGGCGGGCACCGGACGCCGTACGAGCGTCAGCGGTGCGGCGGCGACCAGGTCGCGGCCGTCGCGGGCCAGCACCAGCCGCAGCCGGCCGCGCGCGCCGTACGAACGCCACCACGCGTGCAGCCAGGCGTGGCTCTGGAACGGGGTCGCGGACGCGCACCGGGCGTGGAGACGCGCCCACTGCGGCGCCAGGTCGGCGAAGTGCGCCTCGTCGGTGACCAGTTCGGTCGTGCAGCCGGCCGGGGGCGCGGTCGTGCGCGCCCTCGTGTCCGTCACAGCTGCCCGCGGACGCCGGCCGCCGAGGCGGGTCCGGGCACGGCCGCCGTCGCACGGCCGCCGTCCGCTGCGGCACGGCGCGGGCGGGCCAGCAGCGCCAGCCCGCCGAGCAGCCCGCCCGCGCTCGCGCCCACCAGGCCGGTCACCGCGGCGGACGCGGAGGACGTCTCGGTCGGCTTGGTGGCCCGTGCGAACTGCCGCAGCTCCACGTGGGTGTCGTCGACGGAGGCCGCCGCGTGCTGCGTCAGCGCGCGGGCGACCGCGTTGGCCATGTCGGCGGCCTCCTCCGGGTCGGCGGAGGTGGCCGTCACGGAGACCATCGGCGCGTCCGGCGAGGTGGCCGTGCGCACGCTCTCCTCCAACCGGGCCATCGGCACGTCCGCCCACATCTGCGCGTCCCCGAGCACCGCGAGCTGCGTGGCGACCCGCCCGTAGGCCTGCGCGAAGCCCAGCGCGGACGCCGGGTCGGACTTGTCGGTGGGGACGGCGACGACGTAGCCGGTCGCCGTGTACTGCGGGGTGGTGAGCAGGCCGTAGCCGGCGCCGAGCAGCCCGCCGGCCAGGACACCGGCCGCCAGCGGCGACCAGGGCGGCAGCGACCGCAGGCGGTTCCGGACGCGGTGCAGGGCGGCCCGTGCGCGGCGCGGGCGGGCGGGCGGCCCGGCCTCGGGCTCCGCCGAGGGCTGGGCCGGGGACTGGGTGAGGGGCTCGGTCATGTGGAACTGACTCCCTGGGGTGCCGGGGACAACGGGTGCGTGAGGGTGGTCGCGTACACGTCCATCAGCCGGGCGGCGCTGCGGGTGACGCAGTAGTGGCGGGCGGCCTCGGGAACCGTGCGCGGCCCGGGACCGGGCCCGGCGCCGGTCCGGACCTCGGCGAGAGCGCGGGCGAAGTCCCCGGCGCCGCCGGTGACCCGCCGGGCGGTGGGCGCGTGCCCGGACGGCAGGTCCTCGATCGCCGGGCAGGACGCGTACAGCACCGGCAGCCCCGACGCGAGGCCCTCCACGACCGCCAGGCCGAAGGCCTCCTCCGGCGAGGGCGACGCGAGGACGTCCATCGCGGCGGCCAGCGAGGGCAGGTCGGGCCCGGGGGAGCCGTCGGGGACGTAGGGGCGTTCGCCGGTGAGCAGGACGCGGTCGGCGACCCCGGCCTCGCGGGCGGTGCGGCGCAGCACGTGCTCCTCGGGGCCGCCGCCGACCAGCAGCAGCCAGCAGTCGTCCGGGAGTTCGGCCAGGGCCCGGACCAGGACGTCGAACCGCTTGGCCGAGGTCAGCCGGCCGACGCCGCCGATCACGTACGCGCCCTCCGGCAGACCCAGGCGGCGGCGGGTGCGCAGGCGCTGGACCGGATCGAATCGGAAGCGGGCCAGGTCGATGCCGTTGGGCACCACCTCGATGCGGGGCGCGGGCACCCCCCACCGCTTCAGCCGGTCGGCGACGGTGGGGGAGACGGCGACGGTGGCGCTGCCCAGCCGCTCCCCGGCCAGGTACAGGGCGCGGACGCCCGGGGTGAGCGGGCGGCCCTCCATCTGGGAGTCGCCGAGGGAATGTTCGGTGGCGACGACGGCGCGTACCCCGGCCAGTCGGGCCGCGAGCCGTCCGTACAGGCAGGCGCGGTAGAGGTGGGTGTGCACCAGGTCGTAGCCGCCGGCGCGGATGAGGCGGGCCAGCCGGGGCAGCGCGGCCAGGTCGCGGTTGCCGGTCATGCCGAGGTGGACGACCCGGATGCCGTCGGCCAGCAGTCCGTCGGCGACCGGGCCGGGGTTGGTGAGCGTCACGACGTCGCAGTCGACCGGCAGATGCCGCAGCAGCAGCCGGAGTTGCTGCTCGGCGCCGCCCACGCCGAGACCGGTGATGATGTGCAGCGCCTTGAGGTCCGGCACGTCAGACCCCCGCCACGGGACGGCGGCGCAGACGGTGCAGCCGCGTCTTCAGCAGCAGCCGCACGGACGTGTCGTTCTGCCCCACGTGCACCCGCGGCAGCGCGTACGGGCCGGTCAGCGGACCGGGGTCGATGGCGCAGGCGTAGCCGTACCCGGCGGTGCGCACGGCGTCGGCGGCGCGGGCGTCGACGGTGCCGTACGGGTAGCAGAAGCCGGTGACGGGAGCGCCGGTCAACTCCGTGAGCAGCGCCCGGCTCTCGGCGGTCTCGGCGCTCAGCGCGGCGTCGTCCGCCCGGGTCAGGTCGATGTGGGTGAGTCCGTGCGAGCCGATCTCGACGCCCTCGGCGGAGGCGTACCGGATGCCGTCGGCGGTCAGCAGTGGCTTGCGCGGGCCCAGCGGGTCCCAGGCGTTGATCCCGCCGAGCCGTCCCGGCAGGACGAACAGGGTGGCTCCGCACCCCCAGCGGCGCAGGCACGGCAGGGCGTGCTCGACGAAGTCGGCGTACCCGTCGTCGAAGGTCAGCCCCACCAGGTCCCGGCCCTCGCCGCGGGCCCGGGCGGCGAGCAGTTCGCTCATCGACACACCGCGCAGCCCGCGCCGCCGCAGCCAGCCGAGCTGCGCGTCCAGCCGGCCGGGCGTGACCGTGACGCGGTACGGGTCGTCCGTGGCGTCGCCGACGGAGTGGTACATCGCCACCCAGGGGACGGAGCCGGGGCGCGGACGGGCGCCGGTACGGGTGTCAACGGGATCTACGGAAGCCGAAGCGGCCATGCGGAATCCTTCGTGTGACGGAGCGGACGGACAGGAGGGCGGGGCGCACGCCCTGGACGCCCAGCACCAGGCCGAGCAGGGCGAAGACACCGCCGACGGTCACGACGCCCGCGGTGAGCGCGAGGGCCGCGCGGACGCCGGTGGAGAGGATGGGGGAGGTGGCGAGGCCGGTCACCGCGCCCGCGGCCCACGCGCCCGCGCCGGTCGCCGCGGCGGCCGCCAGCACCGGCCGGGCCAGGTCGCCCAGGACCCGCCGGACCCGGACCGGGACGCTGCGCGGACCCATCCCGGCGAGCAGCAGGGCCCCGGTGACGGTGATGCCGGCGGCGTTGGCGGCGGCGATGCCGGTCACGCCCCACGGGCCGACGGCCCAGGCGCCGACGCCGGCGGTGGCCGCGATGCCGACGGCCATCGCGCCGAGCGGGTACCAGGAGGCGCGGCCCGCCGAGAAGTAGGACCGGGCCAGCGCGCCCACCACGGTCTGCCCGAGCAGTCCGAGGGCGTACACGCGCATGACGCCCGCGGTCGTCGCCGTGTCGGCCGCCGTGAAGGCGCCGCGCTGGAAGAGCAGTTCGATGATCTGCGGTGCGCAGGCCACCACCGTGGCGGCGCCCAGCAGCACCAGGCAGGCCGCCAGCGCCACGTCCCGCTCGACCCGCTCGCGGGCCCGTTCGGTGTCGCCGTCGGCCATGGCGCGGGCCACCACCGGGAAGGTGACCGTGCACAGCATCAGCGACAGCGTCATCGGGATCTGCGCCACCTTCTGCGCGTAGTTCAGGTGCGAGATGGCACCGGCGGGGAGCCCGGAGGCGAGGAAGCGCTCGATGAGGATCTGCGACTGCCGGCACACCGCGAAGAGCAGCACGGTGGTGAACAGGGCGAGGGCGAGCGGACGGGCCGGGTCCCCGGCGTCCGCGAGCCGCTCGCCCGTGTCGCGGCGCCGCAACTGCCGCAGCAGCGACGGCATCTGCGCCGCCACCATCAGCAGACCGCCCGCCGCGACCCCCACCGCCGCCGACCGCACCCCCCAGCGCCCGCCGAGCACGAACATCGCCGTGATGATGCCGGTGTTGTAGGCGACGTAGATCGCCGCGGGCGCCAGGAACCGGCGGTGCGCCCGCAGCGCCGCGCTGCAGTACCCGGCGAGCCCGAAGCTGACGACGCAGGTGGCGGTGAGCCGGGTGCAGTCCACGGCCAGGGCGTGATCGTCCAGGCCCGGCGCGAGGGCCCGGACCAGGGCGGGAGCGCAGACGACGACCAGCGCGCCGACCACGACGAAGGCCGGCAGCAGCCGGGGCAGGGTGGCGGCGACCAGTTCGCGGACCGGGTCGCCCAGGGCGCCCCGCGCGCGGCGGGCCAGGGCCAGGCTGAACATCGGGACCAGCGCGAAGGCCAGCCCGTCCTCGATCAGCAGCGTCGCCGCGAACTCCGGCACCGTCCACGCCACCAGGAAGGCGTCCGTCTCGCTGCCCGCCCCGAACAGCCGGGCCAGCGCCTGGTCCCGGGCCAGCCCGAGCACCGACCCGGCCACCGACAGCACGGCGGTGAGCAGCGCGGCCCGGGCCAGGAAACTCCGGGAGGACCGGGTCTCGGCCACCGCGGCGTCCGGATCGGGCGGGGCGGTCCGGGCCGGCGGGACCGACGTCCCGTCCGCCGCGCGCGGCGGGGTCGTCCTCACCGCTCCGCCACCCGCTCACTCGTCGCGGACCCGAGCGCCCACCAGGCCGCCAGCCCGAGGCAGACCGCCGTCAGTACCGTCGAGGGCCCGCCGATGTCGGCGTACGCGAAGTCGGTCAACTGCCACACCAGCAGCCCGCAGGCGACCAGCCCGCAGTCCTGCCCTGCCGCCCCGGCCCGCCGTACGGCACGCAGCCTCCGCAGCCCCAGGACGAGCAGCGCCAGCCAGCTCCCGGCGAGCGCGAGCAGCCCGAGCAGGCCCTGTTCGGCCAGCACCAGGAGGTACATGTTGTGCGGGGACAGCAGCGGCTGCCGTTGGTAACCGGCACCGGCGCCGTCGGTCTCGCTGCCCGAGGACAGCGCCAGGGAGGCGTGCGAGTCGCGGTGTTCGGGGAACCCCTTCAGCCCCACGCCGGTCAGCGGCCGCTCGCGCCACATCCCGGCCGCCGCCGCCCACATCGTGTAGCGGTCGGTCACCGACTGGTCGGGGGCGTCGGTGACCTGCGTGATGCTGCCGACCCGCTCCTGGAGCATCGCCGTACCCACACCCAGCCCGCCCACCAGCACGACGCCCGCCGCGACCGCCGCCGCGCCCACCGCCAGCGCACGGCGCGCTCCGGACAGCAGGAGCTGCGCCGCGCAGGTCACCGCCGTCGCGATCCACGCGCCCCGGCTGAACGACAGGGCGAGCGGCAGCAGCAGGGCGAGCGCGCACCCGGCGGCGAGCAGCCGGTGCCGCACCGGCGTACGCCCCAGCGCCAGACCGACCGCGCAGACCAGGCCCAGGGAGACCACGGACGCCATTCCCATCACGTCCTGCGCCCCGAAGGTGCCCACCGCCCGGATCGGCTCGCCCTGGTAGGAGGCACCGGTCCCGGTCACGTACTGGTGCACGCCGACCGCCCCCTGCCACACCGCGAGGCCCACCATCGCCCAGGCGAGCAGCCGTACGTCGTCCCGTTTCCGCAGGAGCAGCAGGACGGCGGCGGGGACGAGGACGAAGACCTGGAGGTACCGGCCCAGCCCCTCGAGCCCCGCCCCCGGCGAGACGGCGCCCACGGCGGCGACGGCCGGGCCCAGCACCGGCAGGCCCAGCACCACGGCCGCCCTGCGGGTCAGGGGGCGCCGCCGGTCCCGTACCAGCCGAAGCGCGCAGTACAGCACCACCAACGCGGAGACCGCGTCGGCCGGATGCGCGTCCCCGATGCCGCCCCCGCCGTCCGGCGCGACCGGCAGGGCGAGCAGCGCGACCACCGCGACCACGGCCAGTACGGGCGGCAGCCGCCGCACGCGCGCCGTCGGCCACAGGGGAAGGGCTTGAGCCACCTGGGTCAGCTCCCCGTGGGACGCACGAGCGCGACGGCGGTGCGCAGCAGGATGCAGACGTCCTGCCACAGCGACCAGTCGTCGATGTAGGCGTTGTCGAAGCGGGCCCGGTCCTCGATGGAGGTGTCGCCGCGCAGTCCGCTGATCTGGGCCAGGCCCGTGATGCCCGCGGGGGCCCGGTGCCGGGCCGCGTAGCCGGGGTAGGTCTGGCTGAACTGGGCAACGAAGAAGGGTCGTTCGGGGCGCGGGCCGACCAGGCTCATGTCGCCCCGGAAGACGTTCCACAACTGGAGCAGCTCGTCCAGCGAGGTGCGCCGCAGGAAGCGGCAGAACCACGGCATCCGGCGCTCGTCCGCCACGCTCCACCGGGTCGCCGACTCGTGCTCGTCGGCCGGGCGGTGGGTGCGGAACTTCAGCAGCGTGAACGGTCTGCCGTCCTGGCCGATGCGCTCCTGCCGGAACAGCACGCCGGGCCCGCCGACCATCCGCAGCACCGTCGCGCAGGTCAGCAGCACGGGGCTGAGCAGGAGCAGGAGCAGCCCGGACACGGTCACGTCCAGCACCCGCTTGCCGGCGCCGGCCGGTCGCCGGGCGCCCGGCTCCAGGCGTCGGCGGGAGAACCCGGCGAGCCGTTCCCGGCCGTCCCGCGCGGGGAGGTCCGCGTCCAGCTCCCACACCACGCAGCCGGACTCCGCCAGCGCCCGCAGCAGCGGTTCCTGCCGGGTGCGTACGGAGGGGTGGACGGTCAGGATGTCGCGTACCCCGTTCTGCACGACCGCCCGCCGCACCTCCTCGCCGGTGGACAGCACGGGCAGACCGCTGGTGCCGCCGGGTTCGTCGGTGACGACGCCGACGGGACGGACCCCGCAGCGGGGGTGGCGCAGCAGCGCCGAGGCCACCCGCTGCGCGGTCGTGGCGGGACCGACGACCAGGGCCGCGTACGGACGGTTCGCCAGCGCCGTACGGTGCCGCCGGTGCACGGCGCCCCGCCCGGCGCAGCCCGTGGCCGCGTGCAGCAGGAAGCCGAGGAGCAGGGTGGGCGCGGACAGCGCCTGCGGCGGGTCGTACGCCGCGACGAGTGCCGCCAGCGCCAGCCAGACCACCGCGATCCGCCCGCAGAGGGCGGGCAGGTCGTCCAGCACCCCCGTGGGCCGCCGGGCGGGGTCCGGGCGCGGGCGCAGCAGCAGCGAGGCACCGACCAGCAGTGCCGTCAGCAGCGGTTGGTACGGGGTGCCGGTCAGGGCCAGCGACCCCGGCAGCGCCGCCGTGCCGTCCGCGACGAGCAGCGGCAGGGGTGAGTCCGGCCGCGACGCGGTGCGCCCGGCGGGCAGCCGGAAGCCGGCGGGGCGGGTACGCGGCGGCAGGACCGCGACGGGGGACGGGCCTAGGTCGTGCGCCTGGCCGGCGGGGGTGGGGACGGTGCTTTCCGCGGTCACGGGTGGGTGGACTCCCTGCACTCGATGGGCACGACGGCCGGCCGGCCCATGGCTGTGGACCGGTCGTCGGGGAGGAGACGGGGGGCGTCGGACGGTCCGCCGCGGCGGAGGGGCGGGTCTGCGGTGGCCGGGTCGTCCTGCGGGAGGGACGGGTCCGGGGCTGCCGGGTCGTCGTGCGGAAGGGGCAGGTCCGCGCCTGCCGTCCCGCAGTCGTCGGCGACGTGCGTCCCGGTCGTCCGTGCGCCCCCCAGAAGGGCGCCGTACACCGCCGCGACCGCCGCGGCCGTGTGCCGTACGTCGTGCGCGGACCGCACGTGCGCGTGTCCCCGGCGGCCGAGCGACGCGCGCAGCGGCGCGTCGAGCAGCAGGGCCGCGACCGCGCCGGCCAGCGTCGCGGGTTCCTCGGGCGGCACCAGGCAGTGGGGCTCCAGAGCGGGTGGCAGACCCTCGCGGGCCCCGTCCACGTCCGTCACCACCACGGGCCGCCCGCAGGCCATCGCCTCCAGCGGGGCCAGCGCCATTCCCTCCCAGCGCGACGGCAGGACGACCAGGTCGGCGGCCCGGTACCAGGCGGCGACGTCGTCCACACCGCCCGCGAAGACCACCGACGTCCGGGCGCCGTCCAGGAAGCCGTACGCCGAGGCCCGTGCGGTGAGCGGACCGCGGTCCGGGCCGTCGCCGACCAGGACCAGCCGGGCGTCCGGCACCCGCGCGAGGACGGTGCGCCACGCGGCCAGCAGGACGTCCTGGCCCTTCTGCCGGCACAGGCGCCCCACGCAGACCACCAACGGGGCGTCCGGGCCGATGCCGTGCCGGAACCGCACGCCGTCGGGATCGGTCGGGTCCTCGGGCGTTCCCCCCGTGGGGAAGCGGTTGGTGTCGATGCCGTTGGGGATCACCGTCCAGCGTCCGCGGACCCCGGCCCGTACCCCGCGCCACCGCTCCGCCTCGCTCACGCACACCGTCCGCGCCGCCCATCGCGCGCCCCACCGCTCCCAGTACAGAGCGAGCGCCCCGGCGGGGCCGCCGACCGCCTCGAACGACCAGGCGTGCGGCTGGAAAACGGTCGGGATCCGCCCCCGCACCGCGAGCCGCGCCGCGAGACCGGCCTTCGCGCTGTGCGCGTGCACCAGGTCCGGGCGCACGGCCCCGGCCACCCGGGCGAGCCGGCGCACCTCCGGCACGAGTGCCGGGCCCGGCGAGCGGGTGGCCGGCCAGTGGTGTACGTCGGCGCCCAGGGCATGGAGGCGGTCCGCGAGGTGCCCGTCGGGGCAGGCGACCGCGACATCGAGTCCGGCGGCGAGCTGGGCCCGCGTCAGGTCGGTCACGACCCGGGCGACCCCGCCGTCCACCGGTTGGGTGACATGCAGAACCCGTGGCCGGGAGCCGGTCGGTGCCAGGTGCATGCGCGTTTCCTCGTTCACGGAGACTGCTCGGGACGTGCGGGAACGCGTCTGACGGCGGGGCGTCGGCCGCGACCCGGCGTACGCCGGCGCACGCCGCGTCCCGCTGCCAAACGAGCCGGAAACCGGCAGGTCACCGCCGCGTCGGGAGTTCTCGGAGAGTGCCTTCGGCCGATGTCCCTGGGTGGTGCGACGGGGAGGCGTCGATGGAGTGGGGAACGAAGTGGGACTCTAGTCGCTATCCGTACTAATACGGTGAAAGCGGTTAAGTGTGTTGGATTTGTGAATACCGGTCTTTCTCCAGATCACCCCTTTGGCGGCACAACCCACGTGGATGCCACGCGTTGACACTGCGCCGGGCAGCCGCCCGGATGTGTGTGACAACCCCAAGGAGCACTTCTCCATGTCGCGTATTGCGAAGGGCCTGGCCCTGACCTCCGTCGCCGCCGCCGCGGTGGCGGGCACCGCCGGTGTCGCCGCTGCCGACAGCGGCGCGAAGGCCGCCGCCGCCCACTCCCCGGGCGTCCTGTCCGGCAACGTGGTGCAGGTCCCGGTCCACATCCCGGTCAACGTCTGCGGCAACACCGTCGACGTCATCGGCCTGCTGAACCCGGCGTTCGGCAACGAGTGCGAGAACGACTGACCAGGCTCGCGCCTTTCCGTACCGGCCGTCCGTACCGCGGTTCCTCCGCGACCGGGCGGCCGGTCCGCGTTTTCGTGCGGACGGCGGAGCGCTGCCCCGAATGGGGGGTGCGGACGCCGACACGGTGTGCGGACCTTGACAGGGCGTCTCACCAGGTAAGACGCAGGCGACGGGAAATCCGGGCGAGTACGTGCGGTCACCGATCGGTTGCAGAGCGCCAGGGGCGCTTTCACGGTGGGCACAAGATCCGACGCACCACCGAAAGGAACCCCCCATGCGTCTGCCCGCACGACGAATCGCCACCACCGCTCTCTGCGCCGGCGTGCTGATCGGCCTCTCGGGGCCGGCGGTGATGGCGGCCGATGGCGAATCGGCCCGGGAACGCACCCACGCGGTGTCCCAGGCACCCCTGCCCGACCTGGCGGAACTGCAGAGCCAGGTCGCCGACCTGGCCGGCCTGGGCGGAGTGCTCACGCCCGTCACCGACCTGCTCAACGCCGTACTCAAGGCCGACAACGGCCGGCTCCCCGCCGCCGACGCCGACCAGTTCGCCGCCGCCGTCAAGGACGCGCTCGCCAAGGCCGAAGCGGCCGGCGCGGACGCCGACGACGCGGACGCGGACGACACGGTGAACCTGCCCGGCACGACCACCCCGGCCCAGCCGCCGGCCGTGACCGCGCCGCAGGCCGGGAACCCGGTCACGCTGCCGGCGCCCGTCGTGGCGGAGGACCAGACCGCGGCGGCGACCGACCTGACGGCCACCGCCTACGCCGACCTCCAGAAGCGGATCGACGCACTGGTCAAGGCCACCACCGCCGGCAACGCCGAGCAGGTGAGCCCGGCCGTCGACGAGGTGATGACCGGCATCGTCAACGTCGTCGCCGCCACGCTCGTCGGCAACGGCATGCCCGCCGCGGACCTGGCCGGTCTGCCCGCCCTCCCGGCGGCCCCGGAGGCCACCACGCCGGAAGCCGCGGCCCCGGCGAACCCGCTGCCGGCCAACCCCTCCTGACGCCCCGCGCGTCCCCGGGCCGTCGCGTCACCCTCTTCCGGGGTGGCGCGACGGCCCCTTCTGTATTTCCGCCTTTCTGTCCTTCTGCCTTTCGAGGGTCCGGAGATCTCATATGTCTTCCGGACGGTGGAGTTTCCGTGCCCGGTACAGGTCGTTGGAGAGGGCGTCAGTATTTCCTCCGGTGACACGCGTCGCCGAAGAAAGGAACACGATGAAGTCCCTCAAGGCCGCCGCGGTCGTCGCCGGTTCCCTGGTCGTCGCCGGCTCCGCCGTGCCCGCGTTCGCCCACGACGCCGACACCGCCCGGTCCATGCCCACCAGCCTCAACGGCGCCGTGAACGCGCTGACCGCCGAGCCCATCGACGTCATGCCGCTCAAGCACCAGTCGAAGGCGCTCGACACCGAGAACAAGGACTCCGTGCTGCACACCGTGAAGGGTGCGACCACCGACCTGAACTCGAAGAGCCGGCGGCTCGGGGGCCTCCCGCTGGGCGGCTGAGCCCCGGGCCGATTTCCGCGTGCGCTCTTCCCGCCCGTTCCTCCCGCCTTCCCGCCTTCCCGCATTCTCGAAAGGGACCGTGCCTGACATGAAGTCGACCACCAGACGAACCCTGGCCGCCGTCGTCACCGGAGTGGCGGCAGCCGTGGGCGTGTCCGCGGCCCCCGCCGTCGCGGCCGACGCGGTCCCCGTGCCCGTGCCCCTGGGCGGCGCGGAGACGGCCCTCGGCATGGAACTGCCGGAGGTGGCCGGCGAACTGCCCGTGCCGACGGTGGGCGCACCCGAGGGGCCGCGCTACGTCGAGGGCCGGCTGCTGCCGGAGCGGACACTGCCGCAGTTGCCGGTGCACGGCGGGCTGCCGGGCGCCGACCTGCGCCAGCCCGTGCCGCACGTCCTCGGCGACAACTTCGACCATGCCGCCTTGGACGCCCCCGCCGCCGAGCTGCGCACCCTGGCACCCGGTCTGTCCCCGGACGCGCCGCTCACCGCGCCGCGCGCCGACGCCTTCGGCCTGCCGGCGGCCAAGCTCCCGGAGGCCGGCGTGGCGGCCCCCGTCGTCCAGACGGTCCCCGTGGCCGACCTGGGCGTCGGACCGGGGCTCTAGCCCGCTCGGCCTGGCACGCGCCTGGGCCGTCCGTGCTCCGACTGGCCCCGCGAGCGGTGACCGAGTGGCCCGTCGGCCGGTTAGTGGTGCGGACCACCGGAACCGGACGAGGAGCGAGCCATGGCCGTTGACGCGGGCGCGGCAACGAGCGACGCCGAGCAGGAGCAGGAGCAGGAGCAGGAGCAGGAGCAGGATCGCGGGGCGGAGAGCCGGGCGAGAGGCGGCCCGGCGCGAGGCACTCGGCGGCAGCTGGTGCGAGGGCTGCTCGCCCCGGCTCTCGCGGTCACCCTGACGCCGCTGGTCGCCGCCTCCCGCCCCGAGCCGCACACCGCCGGGCCGGCAGGGAGCGGCGCCTTCGACGAGACCTACCGGGGGCGCCGGATCCGCGGCGTCTGGTCCGCCGCGGGGCGCGCCGTCGGCGCCGGCACCTGGCACGTCACCGTGGACGGCCGCCCGCTGCACCTGATGCGGCGGGCCGACGGCAGCTGGCTGACCATGATCGACCACTACCGCTCGTACCCCACCCCCCTTTCCGCGGCCCGCCGCGCCGTCGACGAACTCGGCCCCGGCGAGCACCTGCGCGGCACGCCGGCCGCCGAGGGGCACGACCCCCACGGGCACGACCACCGCTCCGGGGGACGGCATGGCGTACACGCGTAGGGACGTCAGCACGCTGACCCGCACCGAGCGGCGACGGTTCGTCAAGGCGCTGCTGGAGATCAAACGGCGCGGCGAGTACGACGAGTTCGTCCGCATCCACATCGACTACTACGTCTCGGACGGCGAGGACGGGCTGCGTACGGCGCACATGGCGCCCTCCTTCCTGCCCTGGCACCGCAGGTTCCTGCTGGACCTGGAGCAGGCGCTGCGCCGGGTCGACTCGTCGGTCACCGTGCCGTACTGGGACTGGACGAAGAACCGCAGCACCACGGCCCCGCCCTGGACCGCCGACTTCCTGGGCGGCACCGGGCGACGCTCCGACCACCGGGTCACCACCGGGCCGTTCGCGTACGCCGAGGGCAACTGGACGCTGAAGGTGAACGTCACCGACACCGAGTACCTCACCCGGGACCTCGGGCGGGCCGGTGATCCCCTCAAGCTCCCCGCCAGGAGCGACCTGGAGTGGGCCCTCGACGACCCGGTGTACGACACCGCGCCCTACGACTCCACGGTCCGCAAGGGGTTCCGCAACAAGCTGGAGGGGTGGGGGACGGGCCGCGGCAGCGTCTCCTGGCGCAACCACAACCGGGTGCACCGGTGGGTCGGCGGGGCCATGGTCGGCGGCGCCTCCGTCAACGACCCGGTGTTCTGGCTGCACCACGCCTTCGTCGACCTCCAGTGGTCCCGCTGGCAGGCCCGTCACCGGGGCGCCCGCTACCTGCCCGCGAACCCGCCCGGCCGGGGCAACGCGCAGCGCGGACGGATCGTCGCCCGGCACGAGCGGATGCCGCCGTGGAACGTGACCCCGGACGAGCTGGAGGACGTCGGCCGGATCTACCGTTACGCCTGACGGATCTACCGTTACGCCTGACGGATCAACCGGTGTACCTGAGGGATCCACGGGAAGAGCCCCGGCCGGGACGGCCGGGGCTCTTCGGGTGCCTACGGGACTCAGCCGCCGTAGCCGCCGCTCTTCTTGCTGTGCTTCTTGCCGTTCTTGTCGCTGGTGTCCTTCTTCTTGTCGCTGGTGTCCTTCTTGTCGTCGTCGCCGTTCTCGCAGGCGTTGCCGAACGCCGGGTTGAGCAGAGCGAGGATGTTGACGGTGTTGCCGCACAGGTTCACCGGCACGTGCACCGGGACCTGGATGACGTTGCCGGACAGGACGCCGGGCGAGCCGATGGCAGCGCCTTCGGCGCCCGCGTCCGCCATGGCCAGGCCGGTGCCGCTGAGCACCACGGCGCCGGCGCCGAGAGCGACGCCGGCAGCCTTCGCGATGCGAGACATCACGTTTCTCCTTCTGACTCGGGGTACACGGCGACAGGACGCGCCGCCGCGCGGCCGGTTCAACGCACCTGGTCGAAGCGGGTCACGGGGAGAATGTGAGGATCACCCTTTTTGCAGAGAGGCAAGGGACGGCGAGGGAGGGCGGGCGGCGGCGGAAAACCAGTGCCGCTCCCGAGCGGACGTCCACTAGCCTCCCCGCCATGTCGAACGACCTGCCCGACGCGTCCATCGATCCCTCTGATCCCTCCGGGCCGTCCGCGCTCGCCGCGCTGCCCGGCCTCTTCTCCGAGGAGAGCAGGGTGCGCGCCTTCGCCGCCGTCGCCCTGGGTGCCGGCGGCAGCGCGGAGGTGGCCCGGATGGCCGGACTGTCCGCGAAGGAGACGGCGGGCGCGCTGCGCCGACTGCGGGAGCAGGGCGTGGTGGTGCCCGGGGACGGCGGTGAACTCGTCGTCGCCCGCCACCGATTCAGGGAGCTGGCCCGCGCGGCCCGCCCTGCGGCGGACCCGGCCGGTGCCCCCGTACCGGCGGCCGACGGCGACCGCACCGGCATGATCCTTCGGACCTTCGTGAAGGACGGGCGCCTGGTCCGCCTCCCCGCCCGCTGGACGCGCAAGAAGGTGGTGCTGCGGCACATCGCCGAGCGGACCTTCGCCCCCGGGGTGGAGTACCCGGAGCGCACCGTCGACCAGAAGCTGCGGGTGTGGTGCGAGGACGGCGAGGTCGACCATGTGACGCTCCGGCGCCATCTGGTGGACTTCGGACACCTGCGCCGGAGCGGCGGAATCTACGCGCGCCCGGCGGAATCCGACCGGGTGGGAACCGCCTGAGCGTCTGGAGCGGGGGTCACGGGCAGGCGGCGTACGGGGGAGCCGTCGAGGTGGGCCCGGATCGCCTCCACGGCCTGGCCGTAGTACGTGGCGTAGTTGGCCTGTGAGACGTAGCCCAGGTGGGGCGTCGCGAGCAGGCGCGGGGCGGTGCGCATCGGGTGGCCGGCGGGCAGCGGCTCGGTGTCGAAGACGTCGACGCCCGCGCCGGCGATCCGGCCCTCGTGCAGCGCGGCGAGGAGGGCGTCCTGGTCGACGATCGCCGCGCGCGAGGTGTTGATCAGATAGGCCGTCGGCTTGAGCAGGGCCAGTTCGGCGGGGCCGAGCAGGCCGCGGGTGCGGTCGCCGAGCGCCAGGTGGACGGAGACGAAGTCGGCGTCGCGCAGCAGCGCCTCCTTGGAGGGGGCGAGTTCGACGCCCACCTCGTCGGCGCGCTCCCGGGTGAGGTTCCGGCTCCACGCGCTCACCCCCATGCCGAAGGCGAGGCCGACCCCGGCCACCCGGCTGCCGATCTTGCCCAGGCCGAGCAGGCCCAGGCGGCGGCCGTGCAGGTCGGCGCCCACCGTCTGCTGCCAGGGGCCGCCCTCGCGCAGCCCGTTGCCCTCCCGCACGATGCCGCGGGCCAGGCCGAGGATCAGCGCCCAGGTCAGTTCGACGGGCGGGGCCGAGGAGGAGGCCGTGCCGCACACGGTGACGCCGTGCGCCTCGGCGGCGGCGTAGTCGATCACGCTGTTGCGCATGCCGGAGGCGACGATGAGCCGCAGCCGGGGCAGCCGGGCGATCAGCGACGCGGGGAAGGCCACGCGCTCGCGCAGCGTGACCACGATGTCGAAACCGGCGAGGGCGGCGGCTAGAGCGTCCTCGTCGCCGAAATGGGTGTCGAAGGACACGACGTCCACGTCGTCGGCGACCGGGGACCAGTCGGCGATCTCGGTCGCCACCCGCTGGAAGTCGTCGAGTACGGCGCAACGCAGTCGCACGTGGTCCGGTCCCCCTCGCCAAACGGGCAGTGGCGCCCCCGGCAGGACTCGAACCTGCGGCCAAGCGCTTAGAAGGCGCCTGCTCTATCCACTGAGCTACGGGGGCCTGGTGTGGTGGCCTCGTTCGTGGTGCCCGGGTGTGGGCGGGTCCGTGACGTTGCCGGGGACAAGGATAGGGCTCCCGGCTCCATGTCCCTGATGCTTCCCCTCCGTGGCTCGATGTGGAGGTTCGGTGAAGCGGTTCTGATAATCGCAGGCAGGTGCGAATCGTGCATCGCTTTTGGCCGCTCGCGCATCGGGTGTTGTCCACTCGTTATGCCTGGACTGCGCTCACGTCCCAGTAGTGGCTTCCGTCCGGAGTGTCCGGTCGGCGCGCAGACATGCTCATATGCTTCAGAATTCCCCTAAAATTGGGCATTCTTCACATGTGGTGACCTTGGACGTACGGCCTCAGCTGCTCGACGCACTCTCCGCGCTGCGCGACCGTGTCGCGGCCGCACGCTTCCCGCTGCCCCTGGCGGGTGCGCCACGCGCGCGTGCCAACCGCGACGAGCTGCTCGCCCAGCTCGACGACTACCTGATGCCCCGGCTGAAGGACCCCGAAGCGCCCCTGCTGGCCGTGGTGGGAGGGTCCACCGGCGCCGGCAAGTCCACCCTGGTGAACTCCCTCGTGGGGCAGCGGGTCAGCGAGGCCGGCGTGCTGCGGCCCACGACCCGCACGCCGGTGCTGGTGTGCCATCCGGAGGACCACCACTGGTTCAGCGGGATGCGGGTGCTGCCCGACCTCACGCGCGTGTGGGTGCCGCACCGGGAACCGGACGACGACCTGCTCCTGCCCGGCGAGAACCCCGCGCGTGTGCTGCGTGTGGAGACCGCCGACACCCTGCCGCCGGGCATCGCCCTCCTGGACGCGCCCGACGTCGACTCCCTCGTGGCCGACAACCGCGTCCTGGCGGCCGAGCTGATCTGCGCCGCCGACATCTGGGTGATGGTCACCACGGCCGCCCGGTACGCCGACGCGGTGCCCTGGCACCTGCTGCGCACCGCCAAGGAGTACGACGCCACCCTGGTCACCGTCCTCGACCGGGTGCCGCACCAGGTGGTGGCCGAGGTGTCCCGGCAGTACGGGGCCCTGCTCACCAAGGCCGGTCTCGGCGACGTACCCCGCTTCACCGTGCCCGAGCTGCCCGAATCGGCCTGGGGCGGCGGGCTGTTGCCGGCCAGCGCCGTGGCGCCGCTGCGGTCCTGGCTCGTCCACCGGGCCCAGGACCTGGAGGCCCGGCACCACACCATGGCCCGTACGGCGCACGGCATCCTGGACTCGCTCAAGTCCCGGATGCCCGAGCTGGCCGGCGCCACCGCGGCGCAGTACGCCGCCGCGCTGCGGCTCACCGCCGCCGTCGAGGGGGCGTACGACGGTGAGCACGCGCGCGTGCGGGGGCGGTTGCAGGCGGGCGCCGTACTCGCCGGGGACGCCCTGAAGCGCTGGCGGGCCTTCCCCCTCGACTGCTCCCCGGAGGAGCTCCTCGACTCCCTGGTGGAGAGCCTGAGCGCCCTGCTGCTGTGCGCCGTCACCGCCGCCGACGAGCGAGTCGACGAGGCGTGGCGGGGCGAACCGGCCGCGGCCGCTCCGGAACTCGCGCGCCACGACCCCACGCCGGAGAGCGCCGAGCACCGGATCGGGCTGGCCGTACGGCGGTGGCGGCGGGAGCTGGAGGAGTACGCCGAGGACGAGGTCCGCGAGCTGGACCGGAACCTCGCCCCGGATCCCGGGGTGGTGGCCGGGCTGGTCGCCACCGTGCTGCTCGGCGGGCGACGCGCGCGGGTCGCCGGGGAGCGGCTCGCCGAGCGGCTCGGCGCCCACGGCGCGCTGCGGCTGCGCGACCGGGGCGGACGGCTGCTCGACGAACACGTCGACCGCGTCCTGCACGTCGAGCGCGAGCGCCGGCTGGCGCCGCTCGACGGGCTGGAGGTGCATCCCGAGCCACAGGCCGAACTCATCGCCGCGCTGTCCGTACTGCAGAAGGAGAGGTGACCGGTGACCGCCGTCACTGACCAGGACCCCACCGAGCACACCGACCACACCACCCAGGAGGCGGACCGGACGGGGCAGTCCGGCGACCCGGAGCCCGGGGACGGCCGGGACCCGGAGGGCCCCACCGAGCCGGAGACCACGCGTGCGGACGGCGCCGAGGGCGCGTCCGAGGAGCCGGCGCGGGGGGCGTGGCTGCGGCGGCGCGCTGGCCGTACGGGGGGCGTGGCCGACGCGGAGGGGGCGGGTGGGGCCGAGGGTGCGGGGCGGGCTGAGCCTGCGGGACGGGCTGAGCGCGCCGGAGAGAAGGAACGTGAGGAAGGGAAGGAACGTGAGGGAGGGAAGGGACGTGCGAGAGGGACGGAACGTGCGGGAAGGGTCGAGCGGGCGGGAGGGGACGAGCGAGCGGCGAGGGCCGAGCGTGTCGCCGGTGGCTCGTCCGGCTCGGGTGGTCCGTTCGGCTCCAGTGGTTCCTCCGGCTCCAGTGGTTCCTCCGGGTCCGGCTCGGGTGGCGCTTCCGGGGACGGGGAGGGTGCCTGGGGTGACGGGCTGATCGCGCGGCGGGTGGACGAGAACGGTGGCACGGAGCAGTACGCGGTGCTGCCCAGCAGGCCCGCCGCCACCTCGGCCGCCCTGATGCCGCTCGCCTACGACGGACAGCTCAGGTCCCGGCTGGACGCCCTGCGCGAGCTGGTCGGCCTCTCCCGGACCCGGCTCGACGGCGGGACCCTCGCCGAGGCGGGACGGGTCCTCGACGAGGCCGCCGCGCGGCGCAGGCTCTCCGGGCAGCACACCGTCGTCGCCATCGCGGGTGCGACCGGCAGCGGCAAGTCGCAGCTGTTCAACACCCTCGCCGGGGTGACGATCTCCGAGACGGGCGTCCGCCGGCCGACCACCGCCGCGCCCATCGCGTGCAGTTGGAGCGACGGCGCCGCCAGCCTCCTGGACCGCCTCGGCATCCCCGGCCGCCTGCGCCGCCGTCCGATCCAGCACCCCGACTCCGAGTCACCGCTGCGCGGGCTGGTCCTGATCGACCTGCCCGACCACGACTCGGCGGCCGTCCAGCACCGCGAGCAGGTGGACCGCGTCCTGGAGCTGGTCGACGCCGTCATCTGGGTCGTCGACCCGGAGAAGTACGCCGACGCGGTCCTCCACGAGCGCTATCTGCGGCCGATGGCGGGCCACGCGGAGGTCACCCTCGTCGTCCTCAACCAGATCGACCGGCTGCCCGGCGAGGCCGCCGAACAGGTCCTCGACGACCTGCGTCGCCTGCTCGACGAGGACGGCATCGCGCTGGGGGAGTACGGCGAACCCGGCGCGACCGTGCTCGCCCTGTCCGCCCTCACCGGGGAGGGCATCGGCGAGCTGCGTGAGGTGCTCGGCCAGTTCGTCGCCGAGCGGCAGGCCCCGGCGCGCCGCATCGCTGCCGACGTGGACGGCGCCGCCCGGCGCCTGCGCTCCGTGTACGTCACCGGGCGGCGGACCGGCCTCAGCGAGGAGGCCCGGGAGGAGTTCTCCGACCGGCTCGCCGACGCGGTGGGCGCCACCGCGGCGGGCGACGCGGCCGAGCGGGCCTGGCTGCGCAACGCCAACCGGGCGTGCGGTACGCCCTGGCTGCGGCTGTGGCGGTGGTACCACGAGCGGCGTGAACCGGCCACGGGGCGGTTCCAGCTGCGCGCCCAGCCGGACGAGGAGGCCACCGCGCGGCAGCGCGTCGAGCAGGCGGTGCGCACGGTCGCCGAGCGGGCGTCGGCCGGACTGCCGGCGCCGTGGGCGCAGGCGATGCGCGAGGCGGCCGTGCGCGGCGCCCAGGGGCTGCCCGAGGCCCTGGACGAGCTGGCGGAGCGCACCGGGCTGCCGCCGGGGCGCCCACCGCGGCCGGGCTGGTGGCCGGTGGCCGTGCTGGCCCAGGCGTCCATGACCCTGATCCAGGTGGTGGGCGGCCTGTGGCTGCTGGGCCAGATCGTCGGCTTCATGCCGCCGAACCTGGGCGTGCCCGTGCTGCTGATGCTGGCGGGCATCATCGGCGGTCCCCTCATCGAGTGGGCCTGCCGCATGGCGGCGCGCGGGCCGGCCCGTCGCTACGGCCACGAGGCGGAACGCCTGTTGCGGGAGGCGGCCGCCGGGTGCGGCCGGGCCAGGGTGCTGGATCCGCTGGCGGCGGAACTGCTGCGGTACCGGGAAGTGCGGGAGCAGTACGGGCGGGTCACGGGGGTGGGGACCGCGGTGAGGTAGGCGCGGATCGGCGACTCCGACGCCGACTCGGACTTCGGACTTCGGAGCCGATCGGCGATTCCGACCTCGGAGCGGATCGGCGACTTTCACCCGCACGGGTGACGGAGTTCTCCACAGGCGGGACGACGGTCCACAGCCCTCGGCGGGCCGGGCGCGGGCCGGGGCAGTCTGGCCTCGCGGCGGTCGTGACGAACGCGGTCGCCGGACGCAGCCGTACGGGACGGGCCCGTGCGGGAGGGAGGACTCGCGATGAACGAGACGATGATCTGCGCGGTGGGCAACGTGGCCACGCAGCCGGTCTTCCGGGACCTGGCGAACGGGCCGTCGGCGCGCTTCCGGCTCGCGGTCACCGCGCGCTACTGGGACCGCGAGAAGAGCGCCTGGACGGACGGCCACACCAACTTCTTCACCGTGTGGGCCAATCGGCAGCTCGCCGCCAACGCCTCGGCGTCGCTGGCGGTGGGCGACCCCGTCGTCGTCCAGGGCCGGCTGAAGGTCCGTACGGACGTGCGCGAGGGGCAGAACTGGACCTCGGCGGACATCGACGCGGTGGCGATCGGCCACGATCTCGCGCGCGGCACGGCCGCGTTCAGGCGCACCGGGAAGGCGGAGGCGCCGGAGGTCTCGGCCTCTCCGCCGCGGCCGGAGCCCAACTGGGAGACACCGGTGGGGGAGTCGGCCGCCACGGACCTCGAACAACGCCCGGAGCCGGCCGCCGTGGCCTGACACGGGTGGTCCGCCGGAACTGACCGGAGTAGGGGCTTATCGACCCATGCGCCCGGACGAATCCGGGTGGATTTGTCGATAAGTCCTGCTCACAGGGCCGGTCGGCGATAACGATTCCGATTCGGATCACCGCGTGGGCGAACATCACCCGGGGTCACGGTCCGTCAGGTCCTTAGGATGCCGAACGAGCCCTGTGGGGCTGCTGATTCTGCTGGTGGGACCGTTCCCCCCACGCCAACGGGTCCTGCTCGAAGGGGAATTTGGTGTTTTCTTCGCTCGCTGCACCGTCTCTGCCCGGCCGGAGGGCGGCGCGTACCGCCGCCACGGCCCTGGTGTCCGCTGCCGCCGTCGCCGGTCTGGTGACCGGTGCGGGACCGGCCGCCGCCCAGGACGGAGCGGGGGGTCAGGGCGGGGCGACGGCCACCATAGGCGGGCTCAAGACGCACGGCACCGCGGTCATCCACGGGGAGGGCGGCGGCCAGGAGGTGCCGGCCGGCCTCTTCGAGATGTCCGTCGAGGGCGGCGGGATGCTGCAGACGTACTGCGTCGACGTCCAGAACCCGACGCAGAGGGACGCCAAGTACTACGAGACGCCGTGGAGCGGCACCTCGCTGGGCACCAACAAGGACGCCGGCCGCATCCGTTGGATCCTGGACAACTCCTACCCCCAGGTCAACGACCTCGCCGAGCTCGCGAAGAAGGCGGGTGTCCGCGGCGGGCTCACCGAGCAGGATGCGGCGGCCGGCACCCAGGTGGCCATCTGGCGCTACTCCGACCACACGGACGTCGAGGCGACCGACCCGCAGGCCGAGCGGCTCGCCGACTACCTGGAGGAGAACGCCCGCGGCCTCACCGAGCCCGCGGCCTCGCTCACCCTGGACCCGCCCGCGGTCTCGGGCCGTCCCGGCGAGCGGATCGGTCCGGTGACCGTCCACACCAACGCGGGCGGCGCGACGGTGACGCCCCCGGTGGACGCCACCACCAGCGGCGTGCGGATCGTCGACAAGAAGGGTGAGCCGGTCACCGAGGTCACCGACGGCACCCAGATCTTCTTCGACGTGCCCGAGGACGCGGAGGCCGGTACGTCCGAGCTGACCGTCCAGGCGTCGACCACCGTGCCGGTCGGCCGGGCCTTCGCCTCCGAGAGCCGCAGCCAGACCCAGATCCTGGCGGGCTCCAGCGAGTCCACGGTCGCGGCGACGGCCACGGCCACCTGGGCCGGCCAGGGGGCGATACCCGCCCTGTCCGCCGAGAAGAACTGCGCCGAGGGCGGCTTGGACATCACCGCCGTCAACAAGGGCGACGAGCCGTTCACCTTCTCGCTGCTCGACGCCGAGTACACCATCGCGGCGGGTGAGACCCGCACGGTGACCGTCCCGCTGCCGGAGGACCGGCCCTACGACTTCACCATCCGCGGCCCGGCCGGTTTCGAACAGCGCTTCTCCGGCGTCCTCGACTGCCGCACCCAGGGCGCCGCGACGGGCGACACCACCCAGACCCTCGGTGAACCGGTCCCCGCCACGGCCGTCACCCCCACCCCGAACGCCAACCTCGCGGAGACCGGCAGCTCCGGGACGACCCCGCTGATCGGCGGCGCGGCGATCGGCCTGGTGGTCATCGGCGGTGCGGTGCTGGTGTTCCTCCGGAAGAAGAACGAGGGGTGACCGTCTGGGGCCCAGGCTCCAGACCTCCGCCGGAGTCCCCGGCTGCCGCGTGCGCGTGGCGCCGGGGACTTTTTCGGAAGGCTTGACGAGACGAACCGTATCGTCTAGTTTTATGGGCGTGCCAGTTGGCGGAGGAAGCTTCCGGCTCCCGCCGTACCGCCGTCGTCACCGCCACCGCCCACTCCTGCTCCCTCCCGCCAAAGGACCGCCCTTGCGCCCTGCTCCCTCCGTCACCACCGTGAACGCCGCCCCCGCCCGCCCCGCGTCTCAGATCGCCCTCGCCGACGTCACCAAGCGCTACGGCGACCGAGTCGTCCTGGACCGCGTGTCCCTCACCGTCCGACCGGGCGAGAGGGTCGGCATCGTCGGGGACAACGGCTCGGGCAAATCCACGCTGCTGCGGCTGCTCGCCGGACAGGAGCCGGTCGACAACGGCACCCTGACCGTGACGGCGCCGGGCGGCATCGGCCATCTCGCCCAGACCCTCGACCTGCCCGGCACGGCGAGCGTGGGCGACGCGGTGGACCACGTACTGCGCGATCTGCGCGCCCTGGAACGCCGTATCCGGACCGCGGAGACCACACTGGGCACGGCCGGCCCCGACGCCTTCGAGGAGTACGCGGCGCTGCTGGCCGAGTACGAGGCACGGGGCGGGCAGGGAGCGGACCGGCGTGTGAAGGTGATCCTGCGCCGCCTCGGTGAGCGCGCCCCGCTCGACCGCGCGCGTCCACTCGGCACCCTCTCCGGAGGGCAGCGCTCCCGCCTCGCGCTCGCCGCGACGCTGGCCTCCGAACCCGAACTGCTCCTGCTCGACGAACCGACCAACGACCTGGACGACGAGGCCGTGGCCTGGCTCGAAGCCCGCCTGCGCCGTCACCGGGGCACGGTGATCGCGGCCACGCACGACCGGGCGTTCCTGGAGCGCGTCACCGGCACCGTGCTGGAGGTGGACCAGGACCGGCGCACGGTACGCCGCTACGGCAACGGATACGACGGTTACCTCACCGCCAAGGCGGCGGCCCGGGCGCGCTGGGCGTGGGAGCACGAGCAGTGGCGCGACGAGGTCGCCCGGCAGCGCGCCCTGGCGGACTCCGGCATCGGCATGCTGTCCGAGATCCCCCGCAAGGGCCCGTGGGCCTTCAGCGGCGCCGGCGCCTTCCGGGCACGCTCGCGGTCCCACGGCGCCCAGAGCCGCATCCGCAACGCGCGCGAGCGCTTGCAGCGGCTCACGGAGCACCCCGTACCACCACCGCCGCAACCCCTCCGCTTCACGGCTCGAGTCGAAGGCGCGCCGGTCAAGGAGGAGCCGGCGACCGCAACCCACCTCGAAGGGGTGCGAGTCGAGAGCCGCCTCTCCCTCCCGCACCTGACACTCGCCCCCGGCGACCGACTGCTCGTCACCGGCCCCAACGGCGCCGGCAAGAGCACCTTGCTCCGCGTACTGGCAGGAGAGCTGACACCCGACGCGGGCACCGTCCGCCGCCCGCGCAGGATCGGCCACCTGCGCCAACAGTGCGCCCCCGAATCCGCCTTCGACGCCCGCACCCTCCTCGCGGCCTACGCGGCCGGCCGCCCGGGCCACTCCGACGAACACGCAGACGCGCTGCTCGCGCTGGGCCTGTTCCACCCCACGGACCTGTCCGTCGCCGTACGCGACCTGTCCGTCGGACAACGCCGAAAGCTCGAACTCGCCCGACTGGTCACGTCCGGCCCCCTCGACCTGCTCCTGCTCGACGAACCGACGAACCACCTCTCCCCGTCCCTGATGGAGGAGATCGAGGCGGCCCTGGCCCACTACACCGGCACCCTCGTGGTGGTGACCCACGACCGACTCCTGCGCGAGCGCTTCCAGGGCAGACGGCTGGACCTGTCCGCGGCCGACCACTGACCAGGCGTCAGCGCAGGTCGAGGAGCCAGTTCTGGCCGACGAGATCATGACCGAAGCTGTGATGGGGTTCCTCGTCCGCCAGACGGAAACCGAAGCGCTGGTAGATCTTGCGGGCGGCCACCAGGACGTCGTTGGTCCACAGCGTCACCCGCCGCACCCTGGCCCTCGCGGTCCTCCGCGGCGCCCTCCTCGACCTCCTCGCCACCGACGACGAGCCCCGGGTCGGCGCGGCGGTCCGGCGGCAGGCCGTCCTGCTGGGCGGCGGAGTCCCCGGCTGGCTCGGCGTCGAGGCGTTCGTCGGCGTCAGGCCGATCCCCACGAGTCGAGCCAACCGGCCAGTGCCGAGAAGTCGGCGTCCGTGAGGCCTCTCGCCGGGGCGACGTGATGGAGGAGCGAGGGCCCAGGGTGTTGGGCTGCCACCCACAGACGGTCCATGTCACCGATCTCGTCGTCGACCCAGATGAACGGTCGGCGGGCGGCCCACTCGACCAGGTGGGGCGTCTTCCAGTGGAGGCCGCGTGGGCCGGCCACGTCACCGTCGGCCGGCCACGGCACCACCGGCAGACGCGGCAGGCCGACGAGCGGGGCGACGATCGCGTTCGCGTCCTCTCCCCACGTCGTCGCCCACACCAGGTCGCACCCCAACGCCCTGAGGCGCTGCCCGATCCCGGGGACGAGGCGATCGAGGAGCGGATGCCCCTCGGCCGGAGCGGTGACGGATGCTTGCGCGCGGCCGGGCGACGAGCCGAACGGGATGAGCGGGCCGTCCACGTCGAGGAAGAGGAGGGGGCGCGCCGGTGCGCTTGTCACATCGCCACCCTAGTTCGGCAGGGCGCGAAACCCCAGGTCAGCACCCCGCCGGGGAACGCGTTTCCTCCCAGGGGTGGCGGTCGGGCAAGATGGGGTGTTACTTACCGCGAGAGGGCACGAAAAGGCCCCTCACCAGCGGTTTCCTCGCCGATGAGGGGCCGTGTCAGGCGGCTTGGGCCGTCTCTGGGCCGTCGACCGTTGCTGGAGCGCTTCGGTGACCCGATGAGGGCGGCTCCCCAGCGATGCTTCCCAGGCCGAGGTCGGTGCGCATCACGGTGCGCATCCCCTCCCAGCGCTCCCAAAGGCGAACGAAGTCTGTTCGTATGTCGTTGAAGGACCCATCCGGCTCCGGATTGCCCTCCTCCAGACACATGGTTCGCCGGTAGACGTCAGACAGCGCCGTCGTCATCCCGTCTAGCTCGACGAGCACCGCAGGCGAGGCGACCATCTGCGCCTCAGCGAAGACGGAGTGGTGGTCGCGTCGAGCCTCCTCGACCAGCTCACGAGCATCTGGCGTGACAGACCCCTTGTGCACATCCCACAGGAAGTTCATGAGATGGGTTCGGTAACGCCGGAAAGATGCGTTGACTTGCATGTAGCCATCGCGACGACGGTTCAGCTCTGCTACTTGCTGCTCACGATGCCACTGAGCTTCGGTCGCCTGCTGTTGACGCGCGAACTCTTGCGACTGCACGCGAGCCATGTGACGTTGCGAAAGGACGGAGGCAATCAGCGTGCCCGTGACACCAACCACCGCAGCGGCTAAGCCGATGAGTGCGCTTCCCATGTGACCCCCTGGCTTGAACAGATACGCCAACGGCATCCTGCCCGCCGGATGGTGACTGCGAAGCCTTGGCGGCCCACCGGCATTGACTCTCACTTTGGTGTACGCGATAGAGGGCATGAGAGGGCCCATCACCAGTAGCTTTCCCGCCGATGAGGGGCCGTCTCAGGCAGCCTGGACCGTCTCTGGGCCCGCGTGAGCGTGACCGGCGGCCCGGTACATCTCGGAGATGGCTTTCCGGGTCCGCGTCTCGCTGGACGGCATCAAGTGCGTGTAGACCCGGAGGGTGAACCCAGGGTCGCTGTGCCCGAGGTAGGCTCAGAGCCTTGATGCTCTCCCCGGCGTCCAGGAGGACCGAGGCGTAGAAGTGCCGGAGCGCGTGCATGCCGTGCTCTCGGGCGGCGGCATAGCGCTTGCCCTTCTCGGGGACCGGGATGATGCCGGCGGAGGCGAGAGCGGGCTTCCAGGACTGGTCGTTGAACGCCTGGCTCCAGATGGCTGCGCCGATACCGCTAGTGAAGAGGAGCCGGTGAGTGACCTTGGGACCGGTCGGGGTCAGCCAGGGCAGGGTGACGTCCACGGGCGGGAAGGCCGCCATGTGCTCGCGGAGCGCGGTTGACACCTCCGGGTCGAGGGGGACGTCACGGAGCTTGCCTCGCTTCGGCGGGGCGAAGACGAGTGTGCCGCGTACCTTCTTGACCTGCTGGCGGACGTAGAGCCAGCCGAGGTCGCCGATGTTGTCGACGGCCAGACCGAAGATCTCCCCCTGTCGGAGTCCGCATCCGGCGCCCAGGTCAACCATGGTCCGGTACCGTTCGGGCAGGCCAGTCCGCACGCCGAAGACCTGCTTAGCGGACCAGGGATGGACGCGTGACGGCGCGGGACGAGGTGCCTTGACCGATCGAGCCCGGCAGGGGTTCGAGGCCAGGAGCCGGTCATCCACGGCCGCATTGAGTACCGAGGACACCGCGTCGAAGATGAGGCGCCGATACTGAGCAGACGCCACGGCGTCTTCGAGTTGGCGGTTCCAATCGCGGATGTGCTCGGGCTGGAACGAGCCGATCGGGCGTGTACCGAGATACGGCAGGGCGTGGAGGCGCAACCTGCCTTCGACGGCGGCCCGGCTCGTGAGGTCGGTTGTAAGCGCGGCGAGCCAGCGGTCCGCGTACTCCCGGAAGGTGACACGGGCCGCCCGCGGGTCGATGTACTGCCCGCGCGCCATGTCAGCTTCGATGTTGGTCAGCCAGGCGTCAGCCAAGCGCTTCTGCTTGTCCGGGAAGCTCTTGGACTTCTCGGTGCCGTCGGGTCCGATGTAGCGGGCCCGGTAGCGCATGCCCGATCCGTGGCGGTCGGTCTTGACCCTGCGAGTCTTGCCGTCTGCGCCTACCTCAGTCCGATACCAGCGGTCCTGGATGTGGCCGGCCATCAGGCAGCCTCCCCAAGCTGCGAGTCGACCCAGTACCGCACGTCGTTCGGGTCGAAGCGGAGGTGCCGGCCGACGCGGAAGCCGCGGGGACCGGTGCGCTTGCGTCGCCACTGGTAGACCGTCTCGACGCTGGGCAGCTCGAACATCTCGACCAGGTCCTCAGGGGTCAGGAACCGGGGCGGCAGCTCTGAGGGCATGGTCAGCACTTCCCTTCGTTGGCGAGTTGGTCGCGCAGGGCTTCGCGTGCGGTTTCTCGGTTGAGCTGTAGGTCCCGGGCGATGGTGGCGGCGAGGGCGGATTCACCCGGGCTGTGGCCGTGTCCGGCGTACTGCCAGTCGGTGAGGACGAGGACGGTGTCCGGCTCGCGGTCCTCCAGGGCGAAGGCGGCGTGTTCCTGGGCGGCGCGGTAGTCGGCGCGGGCCTGGCGGAGGGCGCCGAGGGTGGTGGAGTAGCGGCGGGACTTGGAGGAGAAGTGGCCGCGGAAGCCGAGCATGTGAGCCCAGGCCCAGAGACGCCGTTCGGGATACAGGCGGTCCAGGTCCCGGCATGCGGTGATGAGTCGGCGGGTGTGGTCCGGGACCTGGTAGCGGTCGAGTTCCGCGAGTTCGCCGAAGCGGCGGTCAAGCGTGCCGGTGTTCTCGGCGGCTTTGGTGGAGTACTTGGCAACGTAGGAAGCGACGGCCTGTTCGGTGATGTCGGAGCCGTCACCGAAGGCCTTCACCGGACGCACGTCGAGCTGTGTGCCCCAGCGGAAGGACCGGGCCGGTTGGTCCCCGGCGGCCGGGACGGAGACGGACGTGTAGGAGTGCGCCGCAGCGGCATGGATGGCGTCGGCGAGGAGGCCGACCGTTGCCCAGGGAGGCGGGGGCGTTCCTGGTCCGTCCGGTCCGTCGAGCCGGATCACCGCATGGAAGTGCAGGGCCCCACGCTTCTGGAATTCGGCGACCTTGCCGTAGGAGACGCGCAGTCGGTCGGCGAGTTCTCGGCGGCTGAGGCCGGCGCGGGCGGCGAGTTCGCGACGCAGGCGAGTGGTGAAGCGCTGCCAGAGCTGTCCGGCGTGGTTGTTGAACAGGACGGCGCCCGCGTAGTCGTACGTAGCGGGGTCGAGGGCAGTCCCCAGCTCTGAGGCGTCCAGGGCGTGCTGGGTGCCGCAGCGGCAGGTGCCGTGGTCGGGCCGGTTGTGGACCGGGCCGAAGGAGGGGGCCGTGAGCGTGGCGAACACGCGCGGGTGATCCCTGACCGTGCTGGGGATGTCTCGGCGGTCGTCTCCGGCCAGGCCCGCGCGGATGAGGTGGTAGGTGTCGCCCGCGTAGGTCCAGGCGCAGGAGGGGCAGCGGGAGGCGCGGCGGTTGCCGCAGGCGAGGCGGAGGCGTCCACCGGGCTCAACGGCGGTCGTGTAGTGGTGCAGGGTCTCGCCGGTGGTCTTGTCCTTGTGGAGGGTCCAACCGGTGAGGTGGACGGGGTCGGAGCAACCGCCGGTGCGGCGGACCTGGTCTTCCCAGCGGGTGTAGTCGGGGGCGGAGGCGACGCGGAGGAGGTCGCCGAGGGTGGTCGGGTCGAGCAGCGGGGCATGCGCGGTCGGGGCGCGGTGCGCCATGCTGGGTGCTTCCTTCCGGTTGTGAGATCGGTTGGGGACGGCGCCCGGGCGGCGGATGCTTGGCGGTATCGAGGCCGCCCGGGTGCCGGTCAGCGTCGTTTGGCGTCGGCGTGGACGAGGGAGCGGATCACCAGGGCGCAGACGGCGACCGAGGCGCCGGTGATGGCGACGGCCAGGAGCATCGAAACGAGAACGGCGCCGACGACCAGGACGACGGCCGTTCCGCCGCCGACGAGAGCGAGGGCGGTGCCGGGGGTGAGCTGCACCGTGGGCCGGGACGGCGCAGGAGCGACCGGAGCAGGAGGCGGAACCTGCGCACTCGGTACGACGGCGGTCGGCGCGACGACCACGGGCGGCGTGATGTGGCCGGCGGGCGTGGGGTTGGTCGGGATCTTCGGGCGGAGCATCGGTGTTCTCCCTTCGGGTCGTGCTACTTCACGAAGCCGTTGACGACGGGGGCCAGCACGCTGTCTGCGATGAGGAAGCCGCCGAGGAGCAGTACGGCGATGAGCCACCAGGGCGGGCGGATGAGCTTGACGCCGAGGTAGCCGACGGCGAGGAGCGCGAGCCAGAGCGGGACGTCCATCGGGTGGCCTCCTAGCTGACGCGGCAGCGGTGGGTGCGGGCGGCGAGTTGTGCGGCGGACTGGCTGGAGTAGTCGGCGGACCAGCCGCAGCGGTCGTTGGTGCACACGGCGGCGTGTTTGGTCTGGCCTCGGCGGTCGCGGTGGGTGCCGATCTGCACGGGGCCGATCCGCATGACGGAGTGGAAGAAGTCGCGGGCGGGCATGTCAGCCGGTCTCCTGTCGGGGTGCGGTCGGGTCAGGTGAGTTGAGCGGCGATGGCGTCGGCGAGGTGAGGCGGGACGCCGAGTCGGGCGCGGAGGGTGTCGGTGTCGATCGGGGTGCCGGTGCGGGCGTGGTGGTCGTCGGCGACTTTGCGGGCGTGGTCGACGAGGGCGGCAGGGACCGGCACGGCCGTGGGCAGAGCAGGAGCTTCCTCGATCTGCGGGACGGCGGAAGGTTCGGGCGCCGGGCCCGGCTCAGCGGCGGCCGTTTCGGGCGCAGGGTCCGGAGTCGGGTCGGAGGGTGCCGGCGGAGCCGGGGAAGGTTCTGCGGGTGAGTGGGCGAGGAGGGTTCCGCCCATGAAGGCCAGGGCGGGCCAGGCCGCGACGAGGATGCGTAGCCAAGGCGGGACGTCGCTCAGGTCGAGGAGCCCGGCGGTGGCGACGTTGGCGCCGAGGGAGGCGACGAGGGCGATGAGGAACCAGCACCAGGCCAGCCGGGACGGCCCGTCGGCACGCAGCCGTCGCCAGGCGGCGACCAGGAGCAGGTCGACCGAGACGGGGTAGGCCCAGGCTTTCCAGCCGGTCTGTCCGGCAGCGGCGGCGAGGTCGTGGAGGTGGGCGAAGGACAGCGCCCCGGCGATGACGGCCTGGACGAGTACGGCGTCGATGCGGAGAGCGGGGCGGGCCATCACGGCTCCTTCCTGTGATCAGGCATGGCGGGGGTAGGGACGCGGCGCGAAGGACGGTCGCGCCGACCGTGGGAGGGGGTGGGTCAGGCGGTGGCGGGCGCTGTCTTGGACAGCGGCACGCGGGCCGAGGGCAGCGGAGCAACCGCGGGCCGGAAGGGCGCGAGGGCGGGCAGCTCGGGGGTGCGGTCGGCGTGCTTGTTGCAGACGTTCACGGCCTGGCGCAGCGTGGTGTGCGGGGCGCGGATGCGGTGCCAGCCGCCGGTGGAGTCCCCGGCGATGGCGATTCCGCGTGTCTCGGCGGGAATCTGGATGGCGGCGAGGACGGCGTCCGGGGCGATGTCGCCGAAGGCCATGTTCGCGGATGTCTCGTCGTTGACGCGGTGGGCGGTGCGGCCGGTGAGCTGGGCGCGGAGCATGGTGATGCCCTTGCCGAGTTCGGAGCCGAAGCGCTGCCCGCAGATCTCCAGGTAGACGCCGGCCGCGCGGCCGAGCTGGGCGAGGCGGACCAGGGCGGTGATGATCCGGTCCCGGCGCTTCTCTTCCTCCTTGCTGGCGAAGAGCGCGAGTTCGGCGACCTCGTCGACCAGGACGACGACCGGCACAGGCCGCAGGTTCTCGGGCAGGTCCCAGATGTCGGCGGCGATCTCCGCATCCGGCACGGCGACGCTGATCCGCTGTTCGGCGCGGATGAGCTGATACACGTCCTGCATGTGGGACACCAGCGCCTCCAGCAACTCCAGCGCGGTATCCGGGTTGTCGGCCAGCGCGGAGAACCGGCGGGCCAGCGGGAACAGCTCGACCCCTTGCTTGCAGTCGATGCCGACCAGCGCGACGTGGTGCGGGGCGAGCCCGGCGACGAGGTTGCGCTGATAGACGGACTTGCCGGACTCCGTAGCCCCGAGGGTCAGACCGTGCGGGACGGCGCGGTAGTCGCGGTAGTGCACCGAGCCGTCCTCCCGCAGCGCGACCGGAACGCACATCGGCCGGGTGTTGGTCCTGGCCGGCATCTGCACCCGCTTGAGCACGTCGTAGCCGGTCATCCGGATCTCGACCACACCGGAGCGCAGCTCACGGGAGGTGACGCCGTACATCCCGAAGGAATGGCGCAGCCGGTCCGAGGCGGCGACGACGTCGAAGGCATCCTGTCCCGGGCGGAGTTTGAGCCGCAGGACCAGGCCGGTGTGGGTGGGCCGCAGCCGCAGGATGCGCGGCGCGCGGAACTCCGGTGCCGGGCGGTTGGTCATCCGGGCCAGCATGAGGCGCCAGCGCGAGGGCGGGACCGTCAGCCCGCAGGCCTCCATGACGGAGGCGTAGCGGACCAGGACGCGCACGACAGCGAAGGTGACCCCGAAGGTCATCCAGTACCAGGCGGGACGCCGCCACCGCAGGAGACCCGCAGCGGCGACGACCACCAGCAGTAAGACCGTCGGCCACGTCATGGCTCAGGCCGCCTTCGAGCCCGTGCCCGTGGTGGCCAGCGAGGTGACGGCGACCGCGCGGAAGGCGATGCCGTGCCGCTTCTGGCCGTTGAACTCGTTCTCCCACGGCCGGGCGACCAGCCCCGTGAGCGCGGCCGGGGTGCCCATGGTCAGGTCACCGGAGATGCCGGTCTCCGGGACGGTCACGGACAGGATCTCGACTTCGTCGTTGGCCGCGAACATCACGTCCACGGTCATCAGCTTCGCGCCGGTCTCGGCGTCGGTGGCGATCTCGCCGGTACGGCGGTCACGCACCTTGGGCTGCGGGGTCTTGGCGACCATCACGGTCGCGGCGGAGGTGTCGACGGGGATCTGACGCACAGCAGAACACTCCTCTACAGATGCCGAACTCCGTCACTCATGTATATGAGTGACATGAAGAAGAGTGCATCACTCCTGTACATGAGTCAACCCGCCGCGACATCGAAGTCACGACGGGTTGCGAGAAGTTGAGCGAGCGTCAGTCGGCGGCAGGGATCCGGTACTCGAAAACGAACTGGTCAGCCGCCATGAGCGTGTCGCAGACCTCCACCACGACTCCGGCGGTCGTACGGGCCTCCCGGATCAGGTGAACCACGGGCGCACCCGGACTCAGCGCCAACTCGGAGGCTTCCGCCTTGGAGGCTGGCCGCGCTTGCAGCGTCTCGACGAACTCGGCGAACTCATGCCCGTGATCTTCGAGTCGGGCGTAGATGCCACCGCCACCGGGGTTCTCGGCGAACAGCTCCGGGATGTCCTTGACGACGTCCCACGGAAGGTAGGAGGAGGCCGTCTCGACCGGGGTGCCGTTGCGGAAGTAGAGCCGCCGCCGGGCAAGCACCTGAGTACCGGCCGAGACGCCGAGACGCCGGGCGGCATCCGCGGGAGCCTCCATGGGCCCGATGTAGAGGACGCTCACCTTGGCAGTGGCTCCGGACTGCGCGGACTCCGCGAGGTACGCGGCCTTGCCACCCTGGCGAAGCGAACGCCGGAAGCGGTCGGAGGAACGGTGCCGCACCGGCGGCCGGTCCTTCACGATCGAGCCCTTGCCGTGCCGGGTCTCGACGAGCCCGCTCGCCCGCACCTCGACCATGGCCTTGCGGATCGTGCCCCCGGACACGCCGTAGCGGTCCACCAGCTCCGATTCACTCGGCACCATGTCACCGGGCTTGAGCACACCCGCCCGGATCTGCTGCACGATCTCGTCCGCGATCTGCACGTACCGAGGCCCGGACCTGCCCCCCTCTACCGCAGTTCCCATAGTCCTTCTCTGCCTCCTATGCTCCTGTACATGAGTCAACCACAGGAAGCAACGTCGACGCCCCTGCACTCCGTATCCGTCGCCGGAGTCGTCGTGCGCGAAGACGGCCGCCTCCTGGCCATCCGCCGAGCCGACAACGGCACCTGGGAACTCCCCGGCGGCGTACTCGAACTCAACGAGACCCCAGAAGCCGGCGTAGCCCGCGAAGTCTGGGAAGAGACCGGCATCCACGTCGAGGTCGACGAACTCACCGGCGTCTACAAGAACACCACCCGAGGCATCGTCGCCCTGGTCTTCCGCTGCAAGCCCTCCGGCGGCACCGAACGCACCTCAAGCGAGTCAACAGCCGTCTCCTGGCTCACACCCGACCAGGTCAGCGACCGCATGGCCGAGGTCTACGCGATCAGACTCCTGGACGCCCTAGACGGGGCTGGCCCCCACGTACGAAGCCACGACGGCAAGCACCTCATCCCTGTCGGGTCCCAGTTGATGCCTGACGTTCGGGTCTCACCTGATGCTTGACGGTGGGCCTAGACAACATCGGAAATTTTGTGGGGCTTATTGGCTTTCACGTTACGGACCGGGATGTCGGTGGTGCGCCGGATGACTCGGATCTGGCCGTCGAGGTCGACGGTGATCGTGGTGTCCGAGACGTGGACGGTCACGGTCTGGCCTGCGTAGGGGCGGCCGAGGGAGACGGTCTGGCGGCAGACCATGACCGTGCCCACCGCGCTGACCTTCCGCTGCACCCGGACCGGCTCGACACGGGGCCGGGGCGGCGGGCCGGCAGGCCGCAGACCCCGCAGCCTGCGGACTTCCTCGCCGGTCAGCGGGTTGGGCCGCACTCGCAGCAGTTCCCGTGAGGACGGATCGAAGAACGACAGCGTCTCGTCGTCGATGCGGACACCCACCTGGCGGCCGCCGAGGATCTCCGCCGCCAGCACCTGGTGGCCGCCCAGGCCCACCAGGCCGCTGTTGTTCACGACCCGGTCCACCTCGAACGCGGCCCCGTCACTGTCACCGGCGGGAAGCGGCGGAGGGCCGGCCGCACGACCGCCCCGGGCCGCCAGCCGCCCCAGATCCACCACCGACAGATGCGACCGCACCGTCTTGATCCGCGCCCCCGCGATCAGCACGTGGATCACTCGCGTGTCCGCCCAGAACGTCACCGTCAGCCCCGCCCGTGACGGACCCAGCCAGAACTGCTTGCCCGCGACCTGCAGATTCCCACTTGCCGGCACCACCCGCTCGAACTCCACCGCCCCTGCCTCATCCACCCGCATCACGCCGGGAACGGGGACAGGGGCAGGCTCCGCCTCGACCGGGTCCGCCACCGCGGTGGGTGGCGTCCGCTGCTGTGGCACCAGCCCCAGCACCCCAGGCACCCGCAGCCCCAGCACGGCCCGCTCCTCCTCGGGCACCGGGGCGAACCGGTCAGCAGGAGACTGCATGTCCAGGGCCTGATGCGGCCGCACCGAGTTGTACTCCCGAACCCACGCGTCCAGCGCCGCCTGGGCCTCTTCGACGCTCTCGAAAGCCGGGCAGTCATCCAGGAGTTCACGCCGCAGCGTCTGATGGAAACGCTCGACCTTGCCCGTCGTGGTCGGCGAGGCCGGCTGGGTCAGCCGGTGCGCGATCCCGTTCTCCCGGCAGATCCGGTCGAACAGCACCTCACCCCCGTGCCCGAACCGGTCGGTGAACTGCTTGCCGTTGTCGGTCAGTACCTCCTCCGGCACCCCGAACGCCTCCAACGCCCCGGCGAACGCCGAACAGACCGCCCGGCCCGTCGCCCGCTCCACCACCGACGCGATCACGCAGTACCGGGAATGGTCATCCACCCCGGTCACGACCTTCGCCTCGGACAACTCACCCGTCACCGGGTCGACGAGCATCACCCCGCCGACGATGTCCATCTGCCACAACTGCATCGGACGGTCCCGCTGCCAACGCTTGTAATCCGACCGCTTCCGGCGCCGCACCCCCGGCTCCACCAGCCCATGCCGGACCAGAATCCGATACACGGTCATCCGCGACGGCACCGGCGCAACGGCCCCGGACCGCTCCAGCACGAACGCGATCCGCCGCGGACCCCACCGGGGATGCTCCCGCCGCAGCTCACAGACGGCAGCCTCCACCTCGGCAGAAGCCTGATGCGGACACGACCCCGGCCTACGCGAACGGTCCGCCAACCCAGACAGGCCCGAGGCCTGATACCGGGTCTTCCACCCGCTGACCGTCTGCCTGGACACCCCCAGCGACGCGGCGACCTCCGTCACCGTCGCACCCGCCAGCACCGCAAGCACGGCCCGATACCTCTGCTCGACAACCGACAACTCCACCAGCGCCAATCCCGGCCTCCCCACACGCACCGCAACGACGCGCACAGAAAAGCCGAACACGGCCACTGTCAACCATCAGCTGGGACCGAACTGTCAAGCATCTACCGGGACCGGACACAAGCACCTCATCCCAGCGGGATAAGACTTTCCCTACTTCATCAAGGCGGCTCGCTCCGCTCACCGCGCGCGGCCCGCCCTCCGGCCGGGGCCTACGCTCCTGTCTCCGCCCCGCTCCCGCCCGGCCGGAGGGCGGGCCGCGCGCAAGGAGATTGGCAGCCTGTTGACCAGAGGCACATCCAGCTCAACGCTTTACGTTGACTCGCTGCGAACCGCCTGACGGATTCGTAGATCAGCGCCCCGGCTTCCTGCCAGCCCACTGAAGTGATGCGCGGACTCCTCATGCTGGCGCAATACGGAAGCGACAGCTGCGGCAGCTTCCCCACTCAGCGACTCCAGCCAGGACCTAACCCTCTTTTGCGCGGACCACTGGTCCCATGCCGCATCCCAAATGCACATGGCGTCTACAGCATCCTCAAGAACGTCCCAATGGTGCCGGTTCGCAGCGTAGGAAGCGACGTCGCATAGCCACGTCACTACTGTTGCGGCTTCACCGAACTCCACTCTCCGAGTGTCATCTCCATCGACGTGGCCTGCCAGCGCACGAAAGATGACGTGCGCTTGCGCCGAGTCCCGTGCCAGGATTCGCCCGGCTTGACTCACCCTAAGACGGATCAATTCCTCGACATACAGAGAGTAGTCCCCGGTATGATCCGTTAGGAGAGCGAGCAGCGCGCTAGCAGCACCCGTTTCGCCTTTGTTTGCGGTTTCGATCAACGCAGCAGCACGGGTTATCGGATCCACGGGCTCCTCGGCCAACTCTTCCTCAATCAGGGACATCAACTCGAGAATGCTCTGAGGTCTCAGCGCAGGGTCTTGATTGGTCGCTCGCCTCACTATATTGCGCCAAGGGCCAGGGCTCGAAGGAAGCAAGGGAAGATTGGCGAGTGGCTCTTGCCCAGTGAGAGCCCAAGCGATCACCCTGCCGATGCTGTAAATGTCGCTCGCAAAGGTCGCCTCATGAGGATTGACTGATAACTCCGGAGCGGAAAAACCCAACGTACCGATAGAAGTGCCCGTTCTGCCAACTTTCGTCGTCGCACCGCGGGGTCGCCGGACGATACCCCAATCAGCGAGCGTCCAGCGGTTGTCGAGGTGGAGGATATTTGAGGGCTTGATGTCGCGATGCAGCCAGCCCTCCTCATGCGCTACAGACAACACTGAAGCAAGAGCGTCGACCAGTGCGCGCAGCTCATCAGAATCGTTCTGCAGAACAGCTTGGCAAGCTTCAGCTGTTTTATCAGCCAGGGGCATGACGAACCATTTGCAGTCAGTCCCATGGTCCAAGATCGGTACAGCATTCGGGTGTCCGTCGAGGGCGAGGCCGATCTCAATCTCTCGCCTCATGCGGGCTACTTGACGCTCAGACGGATACTTCTGACGCAGCTTCTTCAGAGCTACTGCGATCTTGGTGTCCTTATGTACGGCCTCAAAGACATCTGCTTGCCCAGAGTCGAGAATCGGGAATCGTGCACATCGGTAATCACTCCTGTCACCACGCGCCCTGCTGCGTATAACGGCGCATGAGCCATGACCTACGCTCGGAATTTCCCCACTCTCGGGAGTACCAAGATCGACAGGCCTGATACGGTCAGGCAAAGAGGCTTCATCATTCACTATGTCGATCCGAAAATCGGAACCCAGGAAGGGGAGATTGAGCGCCCGATACTCGGCCTCCTTAGCTGATGCATGCTGGACAAGTTCTAGTGAGGGACGGTGCGGCACCATGAGCACGTAACGTGTAATTTTTACGTTCCCGAGAAGCCTTGAGAACTCATCCTGATGATCCATCAACTTGATCAGACCAGTGGACAGCTTGGCCCGTTGTTTCTCGTAGCGCTCCCTGACAGTCATAGGCTCATGAGGTGCGTAGCATCGGAAAACGAAGCCGTCGCAGGTAAACGCCTCGATACCGAGATCCCCTCTGCTAATTACAGGAATCACCTGAACCTGATCAGCACCGTAACGTCTGCGAAGGAGGAAAATGCATCGTTGTTCCCATTCATCCCCGCTCCAATTGGCTACCGCGTGCAATCGGTCCCCTCCATCTCGGTGTCCATCGGTAAGCCAGGACTCGGCTAGGCTCCCTGTCGGCCTAACAGGCCGACGCTCACTGTCTTGCTGCCGCCCTGCGGCTCAACCCGATGGCGTGGTTGAGGCCGGTGGGGGTACAGCGAGGCATACGCGCGCGTGGTCGGTGGGCGCAGCCGCCATCGTGGCTGACTTTCGTCGGCTGAGGTTCGTTACCACCCTTCATAAGACGGCGTGCAGGTTGACCGAGCCTAGTAATCCATAGGATCATCACCCGACGCCGGCTGGATCAGCCGTTTGTTGCCAAGATCGATGACATTCGCTTGTGCTGCGCCAAGCATCGTGGAAAGCGCGGTCACTGAAGCAGCAGACGTGGCGATGACCTGATCACCAACATCAGAGCAACGAGCGAGTCTACGCAGCGTCGCTCTGAAATGATCCTCGTCGAGTTCATGCTGGCGAGGCTCATCGAGCATCAGAAAGCCTGGATGTTGCGTCCCGAGAGAATTTGCCACCTCACGAATACCATTGAGATAAGCAATCTTCGTGCGCACCACGTCGCTTGCACTCGCATCCGTGTCAAGGTTTAGACCTTCTCGCTCCGGACGCAGCGTCTCCTCATCAATGCTCACCAAAGTTGCACCGTAGCTACTGAACCCGAAGTCAGTTAGCTGCTCTCTAACCACTCTTTGCAGCATGTCGCGGCGCCGGTCATCTTCCCGGGGCGTGACATTGGGTAGATCAGAGAGCTTAGAGCGCACCTCAAAGATGGAGTTCGCCAGGTCTTGCATTTCCGCGAGTAGATCGTCAACCGCATCTCGGACGCGATTGAAATCAGAAAGCCGCACCTCCGCAGCGACACGCCTTGCAATGTCACCAGAGCTGGGAAAGTCCTCAGGTGCAACCAAGTCTTCCTGAAGCGCCTTGATCTCCGTTCGGCAGACATCCACGGCTCTTTGAATTGCCCGATATGATGCTCGGCTTTCGGTCGCAGCCTCTTGAGCCTGCCGTCGCATCTCCTCGAATGTCCGAGCCTGGGAGGAAAGCAACGAGATCGTAGCGTCGACATCCAGCACTGGGCCCACTTGGCCGGCCTCTACGTTTGCTAGAGGCTGGTGGCAGGTTGGGCATTCGGCGTCGTCGATTTCAAGCACACCACTCGAGGCACCGAGTCTCAGCAGAGTCTTGATGTCCTGGTTTTTGACCTTCTCATCTGCCAGTGCATTTATCCTGCTATCCAGGATCACGACTTGCTTCTCGTTGAGCGTGAGATTCTGTTCCACAATCTTCGCTGTTGTGGATAGACGCGTAAGCTCCCTTTGTTGCTCTGCAAGTCGTTCTTGAATCAAGCCCTGTCCGACTTCAACCACCTGCGAGGGCTCTGACGGAGCGGCAGCTTCCTGGAGATGTCGCAGAACCTCTTCGTCGCTACGCCATTCTTCATCCACGAGAACTTGCAATCTCGCCTCACTTGTTACTGTGGGACGAGTAGGCCTTGAGCCGGTCCGGCTTCGAGCTCCGACTGGCAATTCTGGCAATCCTACAACCCTGCCACCAGCCGCAGCGGCTGTTGCTTCAACGGCAGCTAGTTTGCTTCCCCACTCGCTGCGCAGTTTCTTAATCTTGTCTTCGAGACGATACCGCTCCGCTGCGGTTTCAGGACCAGTGAAGCCAAGAAGGAACTCTGCAGCGCGGCGAGTCGGTTCGCGCAGCTGATATTGCGTGACTGGTCGAGGCCCTGCCGACCCCCATGCTCGCTGATCGGCATACAAGAAGGGGAAAATGATCTCCGGGTAGAGGAGAGCCTCTCCGCCCGTATACTTTGGAATGGCAGGCAATTGCCAGCCTAGATAGGAGGCCAGAAAACGATGGAATCCCCTCGGATTCTTAGCTGCCCCCGACTCCCGTACAAAGAATTCTTCCTGCCGCTGCCCGGTAGGGTCCCCTGTAATAGCAGGCCCATGCCACACCCGAACCAGGTTCGGTTGCACTCGGCTGTTCTTGACGGCTCTCTGTGCCGTGATAATTCCGTTTTCATTCTCTAATTCCACCGCACACCAGCTAGAGTGCACGGCGATTGCACGCTCGGGTTCTCCGTAGGAAATCTGCGTCGTCAGGGCACTGCCGAGCGAAGTGCCCGCGCTAGGGCCAAACATGGATTCGAGACCCAAGGCGTAAACGACAGCCTGCAGGGATTGTGTTTTCCCGCGACTGTTACTCGCCCGCAAGATATTCAAGCCCGACTCGAAAACAATAGTCGCACCTGCTGGCCCAGCCGCGCTCCTGACTCGAAGTTTGACTGCTCGAATCTTGGTCTTCATCTATGCCCATCCCCTAAAAACACTACAGGCTGCGCGCAAGCCGTCGGGAGATCGCCGCATCACTGAGCTTCCCAAATTGGTGCAGATAGTCTTTCTCGGCCCTCATCAATTCGTCGTCTGCCACAATCTGCTGCGCGAATAGAGCTCCGGGCGGCTGAAGCGTCACGCGGGAGTTGTTCGCGCCAGTCAGGCGGATCATTCCGCGAATCAGGCCAACATTGAGAGCGACGGAAAGGTTGGGGTCGGATCTTTGGGTGACTGTATTGGCATACCTCGTGCCCAACCACCAGGACACCAGCATCTGGCCGCTGCGACGACTCTGAAGCGACCAGGTAAATAGCTGGAGATTCTCAATGCTGGCGCTATTTCGATTGAAAGAGTTGAGCACCAAGGCAACCTGGGCAAGTTTATAAGTGACTCGGGCATCCGCTGGAATCGGCCGAGGTTGACTCCGAAACGCAATCCGTGCGTGCACGAGCTCGTCATTCGCACCCAAGAAGCCAGCGGTAGTCATTGAGCTCCCCCTAGGATGCTAGTTCTTCGTAGAAGTCAAGCGGGCACTTCATGAGCCAATCAGCGACCTGCCCTTGAGCCAAGGTGCGAGAGTCACTGGAAGAAGTGTCGGGAGCGCACTTCTTCACTCGTTGCTCCGTCTCAATCAGAACCTTTTGCAGCTGAGTAGCTGCACGGCTTTCGTCTAGGACGAATTCCATTACCAAACGCTGCTCCAAGTCATCCAACTCAGACTCAAGCAACGCGTGAATCTCCGTGTAATGATCTTTAATGTATGCGCGAAACTCCTGGCTATTCAGATATGAGTAGAGCAAGCGCCGTACATAGTCATTTCTGCGCGACTCATCGCGCAGACTGTGAACCTTTGCAAGCTTCTCTCGCATCTTATCCACATCCCCACTCTCTACGGAGCTATAGTCCGGCTCCGCAAGGGGTGGCAGGTGCATGCGGGCAAGCTGCGCGTTAACCACCTTCTTATAGCTAAACTCGTAATCTTCCATCGTCTGGCAAATGACATGGATATCGGGATCGGCATACGTCAAGTCCGCTTCACGGACCCTCTTGGTCTGGCTTGCACAATGAGCTGCGAGGTCCTTGCTGTCGATGTAGGGGCACAAAATAATCCATCGACTAATCTTGACATGCTCCCCGAAGAGCTTTTTCAGCTTGTCGGAGTTACTGATGAACTTGCCAACGTCAACAGTCGTTTTCGCCCGCTGCTTTTCGTAACGCTTTGATGTCGTCAGTGGCTCATCCGGGCTGTAGCACTGAAACAAGTGACCGCTTAGCGTGTACGCCTCAAGACCATGATCACCCCCCTTGTCGGGGACCACGACGAGATCGGTGCCGTGGTGCACCCTGAGTACCCGTGTGCACAAGTCCTGCCACTCTGCGCCACTGAGGCCGATCAAGCCATGCATGCTCTGATCCACAATCATGAAAGTAGCTGGCCACGTGAGGGGTTGTCTCGGGTGTCAGCCAAATCGCCTGCTCACTGTCCGGGTTTGCGTACATACACTGGGTGTGGACGGGGCTTCGAAGAAGCTTCACTCTGCTCCGAGCGAGCCGGCAGCGGCACCGTCAGCCGCTCTGAGGGTGGGTGAACGCTGTCGCATGGCCTATGCGTGTACTGACTCCGGCTCGTCGATCATCCGGAAGCCCGTCACCTGCGCATGGACGCTGAAGCGCAAGGGCCTCCGGAGCCGTGTTCGCAGGCTCAGTCCCACCAGGCATCAGATGCAGGCCGTCAGGAGATGCTGATGACGGAGCTGATCGGCCGGGCACGCTGGTCCGGTGATGACGCGGCTGCTCATCTTGACTACCGGACTTCCGTCGAGACTGGGTCAAGAAAGAAGAGGCACTGGTCCGCGTTGAACTCGCCCACCTTCGCGACGAAGCGGAACTTGTCGCCTGTGCCGACGGTGGCGGGAATCTTCTTGCCGGTCAGTCTCAGGTCAAAGGCGCTGACGTCCTGGTACTTGAAGGCCGGGCCGGCCGTCGTGTTCGGTCCCTTGTCGCCTGGGCCCAGGAGGAAGTCGTAGCGGGTGTCGTAGTTACCGTGGGGCGCCATGTTCACGATCGAGCCGTTGAACGCGACCGTCTTGCCCTCGTGCTTGGTCGCGAAGTTCAGGTTCGCGTCGTCGCACGAGTCCGCCTTCAGTAGCGCCGCGAATTCCGGGTTGTTCTGAGACGTGATCATCTCAGCGGCAGCCGAATCGGCCACGGTCGGAGTCGGCGTCGCGGCAGGCTTCTGGCTCGCGGCGGCCGTCGACTTGTCCGACTCGTCCTTCCTATCGCCTCCGCCGCTGAGTGCAGAGGCAGTGCCGATGACGATGGTCAGGGTCACGAGGACGCCGGCAACCGCGCCGATTAGGAGCCACGGCTGCGGCTTCTTCGGTCGGCGGAAGTTCAGGGTGGAGCGAAGCGGGCCCTGGGCCTGTTCCGCGAGCTCCCAGCCGTCCTTCTGCATCTTCGAGATCACCAAGCCGTCGGTGCCGCGAACTGTCTGCACGGTCTTGTACTCGTACTTGATGTCGTCGGCCATGCGGTTTAGTGCCCCCCAAGTGGACTGCTCATATCAACTGCCTCGCGAGCATATGGGACTCCGCGAGGAACTCGGCATCACCTGTTGAGCCTGGTGCCGGCCGTCATCGTCGTTGGGTGGAGACGGGTGGCTGCCAGGCTGGGAGCCCGCACCACAACCGCACCAGACCCAGCGGGGAACGACGGGAGTCACGGTGAAATCTGCCCAGCCGCGGAGACCGGAGCCCAGCCGTACGCCCAGGTCAGCTCCCCAAAATGACCCATAGTTCCGCAGCTTCCCAAGCTGAGGGCTCACGGTCAGAAGCCCACGGCATCTGAACTGCATCAGCCCCGTGGGCTTCTTCAGGACCGCTGGATAGCAAGCGCTGACCAGTTGGCGGGATTCCCTCCCTCTGCGTGTCAAGGAACGTCGATGCAGGTAACCGCTCTTGGTGGCTTCTTTAGGGGCGGGGTCCGTCGACCGCCAAGAGGTGACCGCGGCTGGTCGCGACGCGGAGAACGTCCCGGAGAGCCCCGCTCAGCTCCTTCGCCAAGCGCCGCATCTCGTCAAGGGCCACATCCCGGTCGTTGAGGGTTTCGGAGGCTTCCTCCAGTAGCGCGGCCGCCGTGCCGAGTTGGACTGCCTCGATGTTGTCCGCCAGGCGGGACATGTAGCTGCCTCGTTCATCGGTGCTCAGGTAGCAGGGCTTGCCTTCCGGGCCCGACCACGGGAGGAGTCGCAGTTCGTTCGGTGCTGTCACCCCCTGCTCTGCCTTTCGTCGATTTCGTGGTGGGTGGTGAACACGGCGTCGACTCGATCCCCCGGGAAGGCCAGAAGCGTGGCTTCGACGACGCGGCCCGTGGAGTCGGTGGCGATGCGAGTGATGGATAGGACGACTGACGCGATGCCGATCCGGAGGGCCGAGGCTTCGTCCGGTGTCGGGAAGCGAGCGCTCACCGTCTCTCGGGCAGCAGTCGGGGGTGGAGCGAGGAAGGCGAACCTTCTGGCTGCCTCTCTGGATGTGGAGGCGTCGTCGAGTGCTTCGGGCGGGACCAGGTCGTGCGGCATGTAGACGCGCGCCAGGCCGTGTGGTGACACACCTTCGCGGCTGAGGCAGGTGAACTCCACGACGGGGCTGCCCGTGGGCACCTTCAACAAGGTCGCCAAGTGCGCTTGTGCCTGAACCGCGGTGCTGCGGATGGTGACGCGCAAGTCCGGTTCGGCGGCGGTCCACGGGTCCAGGGTGCCCCAGCCGCCGATGTACATGATCTTGCGGTAAGGGCGTCGGACGAAGTTGCCTTTGCCGTGGATCTTCTCGACGAGGCCTTCCCTCTGGAGCACGGCGAGTGCTCTTCGCAGCGTCACCGTGCTGATCCCGTATCGGTCGGCGAGGGCAGCCTCGGATGGAAGGCGTTCGCTCGGCAGGATGCGGCCGGCTGTGATCTGCTGCCGGAGGTCGTCGGCGATGTCGAGGTGGCGTGAGCGCATGGAGCCGGTCACCGCCTTCTCAGCATTCGCACGGCGACGAGCCGGGTACGCGCATGTATGGTCAGCAGTTCGCCCGACTCGAAGACCAGTTGCTTCGCTCCCTGGGGGAGTTGGAAGAGGTCTCTCACCCGGAAGGCATGGCCGCCGAGTTGGATGATGTCGCCGCGCTGCACGGTGGTCGCGGTGACCTCGATGTTGGAGACCAGCGCACCGCCGGGGGCATACGCCCTCACTGCGTCACCCCCAAGGCTGCGGACGGGTCAACGCCCGAGTGGCACGGGCAGTCGCACGCCTCGCAGATCACCGGGATGCCAGCCGGGACCGGCTTCGGGGAGGCGTCTGCGCAGATGTGATGGGTACCGATCCGGCATGCAGTCGAGCGATAGGCAACGGGCGAGGCGTCTGCGATGTGCGGTTGTCGACGATGCGGCATCAGTGCGCCCCCGTCAGTGCTGACCAGGCGTCCGCCGAGAGGTGAGGGGCGATGACCATCGCACGTGTCCGGACGCGTCCTTCCATCGCCAGGACGTACGGGCGGACCAGGGCCACGTCGTCCTCTCCTCTGAGCAGGGTTAGGTGCGATGCCGCGTCGTCGCCTGTGTGGCCCAAGCCGGGGGGCGACGTGCCATCGGGCCTACGAGAGCCGGGAAGAGGTGGAGGAGGAAAGGCGGGCACTAACGGCCGGCGGTGCCTGCCCCTTGGAGAGTTGCGCACCCTAGTGAGAGAGAAGGCGCGGCGGATACGGTTGAGCACGCTGTTCAGCTCCTATCGCTGATGGCTCGGTCCCCCGACATCGCCCGTCGTGGGGGCCGCTTTGCGTACGACCGCCCATAAGGTGCGGTCGTTCAAGCTGGTGGCCAGGAGCCCGAATCGGTCGGCCTCAGCCACCACGTCCAGGACCTCCCGCCATGACTCGGCGGAGAGCGTGTCCGGCACCTCCGCTTCCATCGATGTGTGCTGGTGCTGTTCCTCCACTCGCGTGGAAAGCCCGAGGGCGGACAGTCGGGCGGCGATGGCCGCCGCGCTAACTTCCGAAGCGGGCACAGGGCAGCCTCCGTCATCCAGCGATCACTTTGAGTGAAGCTAGTTAACTAGATTAGAGCTAGTGGACTAGATTTTCCATATGCCTGAGCAGCCGCCCTATCTCCGCATCGCCGACGAGCTCCGGCGGCGGATCGCGGAGCACCTGTGGGAGCCAGGAGACCGCCTGCCTTCCCGCGCGCAGATCGGCCAGGAGTGCGGTGTCGGTGAGAACGTGGTCCGTCGGGCGCAGGAGCTGCTGATCTCCCAAGGTGTGCTGGAGGGCCGAGCCGGGTCGGGTACCTACGTCGCCGAGCCCCGGCAGCGGGTCCGCGTGGTGCGGTCATCGGCGCGCGAGCAGCCGAGCGGGTCGCCCTTCCGGGCCGACATGAAGGCCGTGGGCAGGCAAGGGGACTGGGAGAGCCGGACGGACGCCAAGGTGCCGGCGCCCGCAGACATCGCGGCGCGTCTCGGGGTCGACGACGGTGAGCTGTGCGTGCGGACGGTGTACGAGTTCCTGGCGGACGGCAGGCCAGTGCAACTGTCGACGAGTTGGGAGCCGTACGACCTCACAGCCGGCACTCTCGTCGTTCTTCCTGAGGGAGGGCCGCATGCTGGAGCGGGCGTCGTGAACCGTATGGCCGCGATCGGCATCACGGTCAGCCATGCCGTGGAGCAGCCGGAGCCGAGGCAGGCGTCCGCCGAGGAGGCGTCGCTACTCGGCATCCAGAAAGCCGCACTCGTTACGCACATCCGGCGGACCTACTACAGCGACGAAGGTCGGCCCGTTGAGACGGCGGACATTGTGGTGCCCGCGGCTCACTGCGAGATCGTCTACGAGATCCCGATCAGCCGTTAGTCGCGTAGCGCGGTGCCGGGCTTGCTTGGCTCAGGGCAGGGGCCAAGCCGGCGACCTCAGCCGAGGTCGGCCCAGGGCCCGCTGGTCTCGGCCTTTGAGATCCACAGCTGAGGCTGACTCGTACGGCAGTACTCCTGCGCCTGGTCGTCCCAGGGGAACCGGCCTTCCTTGTCAGGCCAGAACAGTTGCATGACCGGAAGCGGAGGGGCCTGGTAGAAGTCGAGGCCGGCGCCGATGAAGTCCCGGTACCAGCTCGGGTGCACCCGCCGGACGGCCACCGAGAAGCCGTTCAGGATGTCGTCGCGCCGCTGGTCGGATTGCAGAGGGTGGCCGTTGCGGATCTCTCGTCCCGCGACGTTGAGGACGGACATCATCGTCTCGACCCGCAGGCCGAAGACGCAGACCTCAGGGCTGCGCAAGGTGTGCCACAGGCCGATCGAGTAGGCCCAGTCCGCCGGCGCCTCTTCCCCGACTCCGACGCCCATCACGTGCCAGCCGTGGTCGGTGACGTTCGCGGCTATGCGTCCGTCGCGTTCGTCCAAGGCCGGGGCTTCGGCAGGGGGCGCGCACAGGAGGCAGGAGCAAGGGGAGTCGTCCACCCGAGGAAGGTTACGACGTCCTTGATCACGGCCACTGCTGGGCCGTCCCTGGGCCGTGCGAGGGTGCCCGAGGCCGATCGACGGCGACCGACAGTGACAGGTGAGGCTCCGGGGGCATCCAGGAAAGGCCAGGTCAGGAGCCCCGCAGGGAACGCGTTTCCTCCCAGGGGTGGCGGTGCGGCAAGATGGGGTGTATCTGCCCACTGCCTGATTCAAGCTGCCGGACGGTTTCTCTTGGCTGAGTACATTTACACCATGCGCAAGGCGCGCAAAGCGCACGGCGACAAGGTGATCCTCGATGACGTCACCCTGAGCTTCCTGCCCGGCGCGAAGATCGGCGTGGTCGGGCCGAACGGTGCCGGTAAGTCGACCGTGCTGAAGATCATGGCCGGGCTGGAGCAGCCGTCCAACGGTGACGCGTTCCTGTCGCCGGGCTACACGGTCGGCATCCTGCTGCAGGAGCCCCCGCTGAGCGAGGACAAGAACGTCCTGGAGAACGTCCAGGAGGGTGTCGCCGAGGTCAAGGGCAAGCTCGACCGGTTCAACGAGATCGCCGAGCAGATGGCCACCGACTACTCGGACGCGCTGCTCGAGGAGATGGGCAAGCTCCAGGAGGAGCTCGACCACGCCAACGCCTGGGACCTCGACGCCCAGCTGGAGCAGGCCATGGACGCGCTGGGCTGCCCGCCCGGCGACTGGCCCGTCGCCAACCTCTCCGGCGGTGAGAAGCGCCGCGTCGCGCTGTGCAAGCTGCTGCTCGAGGCGCCCGACCTGCTGCTGCTCGACGAGCCCACCAACCACCTCGACGCCGAGTCGGTGAACTGGCTGGAGCAGCACCTCGCCAAGTACGAGGGCACCGTCGTGGCCGTGACCCACGACCGGTACTTCCTGGACAACGTCGCCGGCTGGATCTGCGAGGTCGACCGCGGCCGGCTGCACGGCTACGAGGGCAACTACTCCAAGTACCTGGAGACCAAGCAGACCCGCCTCAAGGTCGAGGGCCAGAAGGACGCCAAGCGGGCCAAGCGGCTGAAGGACGAGCTGGAGTGGGTGCGGTCGAACGCCAAGGGGCGGCAGGCCAAGTCCAAGGCGCGTCTCGCGCGGTACGAGGAGATGGCCGCCGAGGCCGACAAGATGCGGAAGCTGGACTTCGAGGAGATCCAGATCCCGCCGGGCCCGCGCCTGGGCAACGTCGTCGTCGAGGTCAACAACCTCAGCAAGGCCTTCGGCGAGAAGGTGCTCATCGACGATCTGTCGTTCACGCTGCCGCGCAACGGGATCGTCGGGGTCATCGGCCCCAACGGTGCCGGCAAGACCACCCTGTTCAAGATGATCCAGGGCTTCGAGGAGCCGGACTCCGGGCAGATCAAGGTCGGCGACACCGTCAAGATCTCCTACGTCGACCAGAGCCGCGAGAACATCGACCCCAAGAAGACGCTGTGGGCCGTGGTCAGCGACGAGCTGGACTACATCAACGTCGGCCAGGTCGAGATGCCGAGCCGGGCGTACGTCTCCGCCTTCGGGTTCAAGGGGCCGGACCAGCAGAAGGCGGCCGGGGTGCTCTCCGGCGGTGAGCGCAACCGGCTCAACCTCGCGCTCACCCTCAAGCAGGGCGGCAACCTGCTGCTCCTCGACGAGCCGACCAACGACCTCGACGTCGAGACCCTCAGCAGCCTGGAGAACGCCCTCCTCGAGTTCCCCGGGTGCGCCGTGGTCGTCTCCCACGACCGGTGGTTCCTCGACCGGGTCGCCACGCACATCCTCGCCTACGAGGGCGAGTCCAAGTGGTTCTGGTTCGAGGGCAACTTCGAGTCGTACGAGAAGAACAAGGTCGAGCGGCTCGGCGCGGACGCCGCACGTCCGCACCGCGCCACCTACAAGAAGCTGACCCGGGGCTGATCGATCTTGCGGCACATCTACCGCTGCCCGCTGCGCTGGGCGGACATGGACGCGTACGGCCACGTCAACAACGTGGTCTTCCTCCGCTACCTGGAGGAGGCACGCATCGACTTCCTGTTCCGCCCGGAGAAGGACTTCAAGCAGGGGTCTGTGGTGGCGCGCCACGAGATCGACTACAAGCGGCAGCTCGTCCACCGGCACCACCCGGTCGACATCGAGCTGTGGGTCACGGAGATAAGGGCGGCCTCCTTCACGCTCACCTACGAGGTCAAGGACGGGGACGTGGTCTACGTCCGCGCCTCGACCGTGATCGTGCCGTTCGACTTCCAGACGCAGATGCCCCGCCGCATCACCGCTGAGGAACGGGAGTTCCTGCGGGAGTACACGGACGACAAGGAGGAGGCCGTCGCCGCATGACGGTGCTCCATCTGGCCGACGAGGGGGAGGCCGCGGATCTCGCGGCCTTCCTCTCCCGGCTGCTCCACTACGACCGTTCGGCCGCCGTCCGTCTCCAGGCGGCCGGTACGGCTCTCGCGGTCTTCGGCCGGCCTCCCTCCTTCGAGGTGCTGGCCGTGCGCGCCGTACGGCTGGCCAAGCCCTACGAGAACGGACTCGACGTCACGCTGGACGTGACCGTTTCCGCCGGTGAGCTGCTGGAGACGGTTGACGAGCAGTCGGCCACCGCCGGTGTGCCCGGTGCGGTGACCGGGCCGCCGTGGGCCGGGGTGCTGCCCCCGCGCGGCGGCTGGCGGCCCGAGCCCGGACTGCCCGCACCGGACGCCCTGCGCGCGCTGGTCGCCGCCGCGGTGGCGGAGTTCCGTTCCCGCACGGGGGAGTTGGCGGCCGAGGCGCGTACCCGGGCCGAGCTGGACCGGATCGGCCGCGACATCTGGTCCCGGACGGTCGGCGACACCGGGCTGCCGGTACGGGCCGTGCACGCGGCCCAGTCACTGGGGTTCCTGCGGCCCGGGGCTCGGTCCGCCGAGGACGCGCCGGGTCTGTTCTCCTCGGGCGCCTGGCTTCGGCTCCGTACGCCCTACGGGTCCGTCGCGCTGCGCCGGGCGGGCACCGGCGCCCTCGGCATCAGCGTGCGCTGAGCCGCCCCCACCGTCTCCCGGGGCGGCGCCCCCACCGTCTCCCGGGGCGGTTCAGTCCCGGTCGCTGTCGTCGGGGCGTACGGCGATGTGGTCCGCCTCCAGTTCCAGGGCGACGCGGTCGCGCATGCCGAGGGCCGCGGTGTAGTCGGCGGGCAGCTGGAGCCGTCCGGCGCGGTCGAGCATGGCGTACTCGCGGGCCACCACCGTCTCGTGGCCGGTCGCGGCGTCCACCTCGCTGCGGCGCAGGACCTCCGTGGAGGTGCGGCCGTCGCGGATGGCCACCGTGCGGCGGACCTCGCCCGCCACCGCCTGGTCGTGGGTGACGATGACGATGGTGGTGCCCAGACGCTCGTTCGCGGTCCGGAACGCGGCGAAGATCTGTTCCGCCGTGTGGGAGTCCAGCTCGCCCGTGGGCTCGTCGGCGAGCAGCACCGAGGGCGCGCCCGCGAGGGCCACCGCGATGGCGACGCGTTGCTGCTGACCGCCGGACATCTCCCGCGGGCGGCGCTCGCGGCAGTCGGCGACGTCCAGCAGCTCCAGCAGCTCCAGGGACCGCTCGGCACGGGCCCGTCGGCCGGTCCGGCCGCGTGCGCCCGCCAACTGCATCGGCAGGGCCACGTTCTGGGCCGCCGTCAGGTACGGCAGCAGGTTGCGTGAGGTCTGCTGCCAGACGAAGCCGACCACCTCGCGGCGGTAGGCGAGGCGGTCCTTCGCGGTCATCGTGAGCAGGTCGCGGTCCGCCACCCGGGCCGCCCCGGCGGTGGGGGTGTCCAGTCCGGCGAGGATGTTCATCAGCGTGGACTTGCCGCTGCCCGAGGCACCGACGAGGGCCATCAACTCGCCCTCGCGGACCAGCAGGTCGAGGCCCTGGAGGGCCTGCACCTCCACGCCGTCCGCGCTGAAGATCCGGACCAGGCGGTCGCAGGTGATCAGCGCGTCGTGGCCGTAGGCGGGCCGGTCGCGGGACGCGGTGGCGCGGTCGGCCAGGTCGGCGAGGGTCGGGTTCGTCGTCATCGTGCCTCCTGCGCGGATGCGGCTCGTCGTCCAGGGGTGCCGGTGGGGGAGCGGTCCTTCAGACCCGCCGGGGATGCCCTCACCGCGCGTCCCCCGCCCTCAGTTCGGTGACCGACCCGCGCCGGCCCGACCACCACGCCTGCACCCCGGCGACGCCCACCGCCACCACCAGCACCGCGACCGCCGGCAGGGCCAGCGACCACGGGTCGGTGCGCAGTTCGGCGCGGCCCACCGGGGACGCGGCACCCGCCAGGGCGATCGTGGTCAGGTCGAGGCCGGGGGCGAGCAGACGGATCGCCGCCCAGCCGGTCAGGGCCCCTCCCGCGGCGGCCAGCACGGCCTGGGGGAGGGACTCCAGGACGAGCAGGCGGCGGCCCTGCGCCCGGGTGAGGCCCATGGTGCGCAGCCGGGCCAGCAGGGCGGCGCGTTCGGGGGCGGCGCGCAGCAGGGAGAGCAGCAGGGCGAGGACGGCGTAGCCGGTGCCCGCGACGACGGCACCGGCGTAGACGCGCTCGGCGCCGGACTGGAGGGGCGAGTCGACGTACCGGTCCCGCTCCTCGGACCGCAGCTTCACCGCACTGGCCTCGGCACCGGCGTCGTCACCCGCCGCACGGCGCAGCGCGCCCGCGTCCACCGGGTCGCCGGTCAGCAGCAGTACGGTCGGGCGCGCCGCCTCGGCGGAGAGTCCGGCCCGGTCCACGACCAGGAAGTCCTCACCGGAGACGGCGGGGGTGCGGTCGCGGACGAGGGCGATCCGGACCGTGACCGAGGTGCCGTCCTCCACGCGGATCCGGAACCGCCCGGTGCCGAACCGTTCGGCGAGGGACGGCGAGGCCAGCGCCCGCAGCGGCTCCTCGGAACCGCCGCGCCGCCTCAGCTCCTCCGCCTCGAAGGCCCCCAGCCCGGTCTCCGCCGCGAGCCGCGCGTAGGCGGCCGGGTCCACACCGGCCACCGGCAGGGTCTGGCGGCCGTCCGGGCCCTTGGCCTGGTAGCCCAGTCCGACCTCGACCACGTCCCGGACGCCGGAGGTGCCGCGCACGCGGTCGGGCAGGCCGTCCTGGAGCGGCCCGGTCTCCTCGATGCGGGCGTCGGCGCCGACGGTGAGCAGCGCCGCCCGGTCGCGGGCGTCCGTCACCCCGGCGAGGACCGAGCCGCCGAACGCGGCCGTGGTGAGCGCGGTCAGCAGGGCGAGGAGCGGCAGCACCGCCGAGACCGACGTACGGCCCGAGCGGGCCAGCGCCAGGTGGCCCACCGCGCCGCGCAGGCGTCCCGCCGGGCGGGCGAGGTGGCGCAGGGGCAGAGGGTACAGGCGCACGAGCACCAGCGCGGCGATCACCCCGACCAGTACCGGTGCCGCCGACACCAGGTCCCCGCCGGTGCCGGACGCGCCGCGCCGACGCAGGGTCTCGACCGCGCCGAGCGCCAGGGCGACGGCGGTGAGTTCGGCGACCGTACGCCGCCGGGACGGACGGGCGGAGGCCACGTCCCGGCGGCCGTCGTGGACCCGTACGGCGCGGTGCGCGACGGCCGCGCGCAGGGGCAGCGCGGCGCAGGCCACGGTGGTGACCGCGACGGCCGCCCAGACGGCGGGGGCGAGCCGGCCACCGGGCAGCGCGAACAGGGCGGCGGCGAGGCCGAGGGCGCCCGCGGGCAGCGCGACCACGGCGGTCTCGGTGAACAGCCGCCCCGCGACGCCCCGCAGGGAGGCGCCGCGGGCCCGCAGCAGGGCGAGTTCGGCGCGGCGGCGGTCGGCTGCCAGGCCGCCCGCCATCAGTAGCACGACCCCCGCGACCGTGCCGGCCCCGGCGGCGGCGACCGCGACCAGCGGGCCGATGCCCGACCGCAGTCCGTCGAAGGCGAGGGCCGTCTCGTCCAGGTCCGTGCTGACGTCCGCCAGCGGGTCGACCCCCGAACGCACCTCGCGCAGGCCCGGCCCGGACTCCAGGGCGGCGACGGCCGAGGTCAGCCCGTCCACGTCGTGGGCGTGCAGCGCGTCGGTCTCGGGGGCCAGCTGCCAGTAGCGGACGGGGGCCCCGGCCGTGCCCAGCAGGGCGGGACCGGCGTCCGGGGCGAGCAGCAGCGTGCCCAGCCAGTAGCGTTCGCGGTCCGCGCCCGCCGCCCCCGGCACCGTCATCAGCGACGGCTCGCGCAGCACGGACTGGGTGGACCAGTAGGCGCCGTCGGGGTCGCGCGGGGCGAGGACGCCGGTGATCCGGACGGTGAGCGGGGCGCGTTCGACGCCGGGCACGTGCAGGACGGAGCCCACCTTGATGCGCAGCGTGCGGGCCGTCTCGGTGGTGACGGCCGCCTCCAGCGCGCCGGTCGCGGCGGTCACCGGGGCGCCGGTCACGGCCGGCAGGCGGCCGGAGTCGATCCGGGCGTGGTCGCCGAGGCCGTGCTGGGCGGCGAAGTAGAACTGGGCCGGCAGGCCGCTCGGCTGCGGCAGCCAGGGTTCCGGCACCGGGAGACCGTCGGTGGTGCGCACCCCGTACGTCGACTGCGCCCGGTCGACGGCGAGCGGAGCGCGGCGGTCCACGGCGGCGACCGCCTTGGCGTACCGCCGGCCCAGCGGGTCCGGGCGCAGCGACTCCTCCCGCTCTCGCGGCGAGAGACCGAAGTCGGGCTGCGGGGCGACCACCAGCACGCTGGTCCGGTCGGGGCGGGCCTGCGCCAGAGCCCGGTCGAGGCCGGCGTCCGCGTACCGGTCCAGTGCCCTCGGGAAGGCGGCGGCCAGACACGCGGTCAGCGCCACCAGTACCGCGAGGGCCCAGGCGGCACCGGGCGCGGCCCGAAGCCGGGTGCGGACCCAGGGAGCGCTCACCGGTCTCAACGCGCCTCACCTCTCCGTCGTCCCTGTCCCGTGACGCGCGCTCGCGCGGTGGACGCGGTGGACGGGGCGCTCGCGCGGGTGGCGGCCCCCGCGGCGGGGCTAACGTGGATCACCGCGCCTCACCTCCCTGCTCGCGCAGCGCCGACGCCGGGTCCGTGCGGCGCAGGGCCAGGGCCGCCGTGACCAGGAGGGGCGTGACGGCGACACCAGCAAGGAGGAGGGCGACCCGGCCGGCGGGCAGGGCGACCAGCACGTCCGGGACCGGGTGGGTGGCCTGCGGGGTGAGCACGATCAAGGGGATCACCGCCCGGGTCAGCACCGCGCCCAGGGCCGTGCCCACCAGCAGGGCCAGGACCAGCAGCACCGCCTGCTCGACGGCGACCGTGCGGGCCAGCCGACGGCGCGGGGCGCCCAGGGCGCGCAGGATCGCGAACTCGGCGCCGCGTTCCCGCAGCGACCCCGTCGCGCTCACCGCGAACCCGACCGCCGCGAGCGCCGCCGCCACCCCGGCCGCCGCCGTGAAGGCCGCCTCCGGACCGGCGCCGAACGGGTCGTCGCGCAGGCCCGCGGCCAGTTCGTCGCGCACGACGACCTGCGAGGGCTCCAGGTCCGGGAAGGCGCGCAGCGCCGTGACGACCCCGCTCGTGCCGCCGGGTTCCGGACGCAGCCACCACTCGGTGGGGGCGAGGGCCTCGCCGTGCTTCACCTGGAGCACCCGGTTCACGGACGGCAGGTCGAGCAGCAGGGCGCCGCCGTCCTTCGTCGGGGCAGTCGGGGTCGTCGCGTCGGGCGCGGCCGTGGTCGGCAGGGCGCGGACCGAGCGCACGATCCGCACCGGGAGGCTGTGGCCGTCGAGCGGGACGTCCACGCTCTGTCCGACGCGGGCGCCCGCCGAGTCGAGGTACCGGTCGGTCGCGACGGCCGTGAGCCGCGGCGGCGCGGGCTGTACGACGTCCAGGCGCAGCGTCACCGTCGACGGCAGGCCGAACAGGTCGGCGGGCAGGTACCCGGTGCCGTACTCCACCGAAGGGGGCCCGGACGGGGCGAGCCGGGGCTTGGTCGGACTGGTGTCCGCGTCCGGTGACGAAGCCGACCCGTCGCCGCGCGCCGAGGCGGTCCAGGAGCGGGGCAGGGCCGGGCGCCGCACGGTCCCGTCGGCCGCCGTGGCGGTCAGCTCCGTCAGCGTCAGGCGGTGCCGTTCCGCACGGCCGGCCGGCTGGGCCGTGACCAGTTCCACGCCGGTCACGGTGAGCGGGCCGCCCGGGGAGACGTCCAGCTCCAGCGTGTGGCGGCGGCCGTCCGCGGGCAGCTCGCCGGCCGGCAGCCGGAAGGGGACGCCGTAGCGGTCCCGCACGGTGACCGTCACGTCCGCCGGTCCCGTGGCGCTCTCCCCGCCGCCGCCCGGGCCGCCGCGCAGGGTGGCGGTCACCCCCAGCCGTACCGTGCCTGCGGGCACCTGCGCGCCCGCCGCCGGCTCCTCGGTGCCCAGCGGGGGCAGCAGGGTCCCGGCCGGTTCGTCGGACAGGTCCGGGCGCAGCAGCAGTGTGCCCGCCGCGCGCCCGGTGTCCAGCGCCAGGACCGTCGCCGTGCGGTCGGCGGACAACTGCAGCGTGGAGCGCGCCGCGGGGGCCACCTCCCGTACGCCCTCCACGTCCGCGTAGGTCTCGGTGCGGCCCGGGCCCACCGAACCGGTGGCCAGGACCCGCACCGAGGCCCCGGCCTGGAAGTCCGCCTGATCGTCCTGCGAGCGCTCCCAGGAGGTGCCCTGGCCGATCGCGAGCATGCCCAGGGCCACCGCGAGCACCAGCAGCAGCACCGGACCGGCGCCGCGCATCGGCCGGCGGCTGAGCTGCCAGCCCGCCAGCGCCGAGGTCAGCCCGCGCCCGCCGGCCGCCCGCCGCTCGGCCAGCCGCGCCACCGGCGGCAGCAGCCGCAGCGTCAGCACCGTCCCCGCCAGCAGGGCCAGCGCGGGCGCCGCCACGAGCAGCGGGTCGATGCCGAGGGCCCCGGAGCCGTCGCCGCTCACCGCGCCCGAGGTCTGCCGGGACAGCTGCCAGTAGGCGACGCCCGCGACCACCAGCAGCCCGACGTCGGCACCGGCGCGCAGCGGGGCGGGCAGCGCGCGGACGCGGCCCCCGGCGTTCAGCGAGGAGGCCAGGGCCGGAAGCGTCACCGCCAGCGCGCACCCGAGGGCCGCCGCACCCGCCGTCAGCCACACCCAGCCGCCGCCCCAGCCCGGTACCTCGAGCCGCAGCCCGATCCGGTCCAGCGACCCCTGGCCGGCCAGCAGCCGGGTCAGCGGCCCGGCGAGCAGCGGCGCGAGGAGCAGCGCCGGGACGGCCAGCAGCAGCGCCTCCAGCGCGGCCAGCGACCCCAGCCGCGCCCGGGAGGCGCCGCGCGCCCGCAGCAGCCGCCGCTCGGCCGCGCGCTCGGCGCTCAGCAGCCGGGCCACCAGCAGCAGCGCGCACCCGGCGAGCAGGGCCAGCTGGAGGGCGACGACCAGCAGCGTGGAGCGGGAGACCAGCAGGGAGCGGTCGAGCCGGTCGAGCACCTCGGGCAGGGAGGTGGTCGCCGCGGTGGAGCCGCTGAGGACCGGGCGTCCGCGCAGCCACGCCATGCCGCCCCGGGCAGCCTCCCGCAGCTCGTCCGTCCGCCCGGCCGTCACCGAGGAGAAGTCGGCCGTCGCCAGCCACCCCGAGGGCCCCGCGCTCACCGCGCCCCCGGCCGGCACCCCGGGGGCGGCGAGCAGCGGGCCGTACGTCGTGAAGCCGCCCTTCTTGACGCCGCGCCCGGCGAGGTCGTCCAGCCGCCAGTAGGGGGCCGCGGCGTCGGCGGGCCGGTACAGGCCGGTGACCTCGACGACCACGTCCGGGCCGTCGAACCGGTCGGCGAGGCTGAGCCGGGCTCCGGGCCGGAGGTCCAGCCGCTCGGCGGCGGCCGTCGGCAGCGCGGCCTCGACGGCCCCGCCGCCGCCCTTCCGCGGCAGCCGGCCCTCGGTGACGCGCACCTGCGCCGGGTCCAGAGCCGCGAAGTAGGTCAGGTCCGGGTCGTCCGAGCGCTCGCCGGGCGGCCGCAGCGTGCCGGGCAGGCTGTACGCCCCCGACCGCGCCATCTCCCGGACGGTGACCGGCAGTCCGCCGAAGGTGTCCCGGGCGCCCTCGCGCACGGTGCGGTCGGCCTTCTCGCGCCCCTCCTCGGGCACGTCCGCCTTGACGACCAGCGCGGTGTCCGCCGCGTTGCGGGGATCGGCCAGGGCGTGGCGCAGGGCCGCGTCGCCGACCGCGCCCGAATAGGCGGTCAGGGTCGTCAGGACCGCGGTGGTGAGCAGCACGGTGAGCAGGGCGGCGGCGAGCAGCAGGCGGTGCGCCCGCGCGCGCAGCAGCACGAACCCCGCGAATCCCCCGTACCCCGCCACCCGGCCCCCCGCCGATGTCGTCCAGACCTCTCGGCGATGCTGTCAGAGGGCGAGGTACGGAAGTAAGCGCCTGGGGCTCGGACTTGACCGGATCGTGACCGGAATCCGGCGTCGAGCGACCGGAATCCGCCCGTCACCCGTCCCGGGCACCCATGGACGGACCGGTCAGCCGGCGGTGTTGACCATCGAGGCCGCCGCGTACGTCAGGTACTTCCACAGCGTCTGCTCGTGCTCCTCGGAGAGCCCCAGCTCGTCGACGGCGACGCGCATGTGCTTCAGCCAGGCGTCGTGCGCCGCCTGGTCCACGGCGAAGGGAGCGTGGCGCATCCGCAGCCGCGGATGCCCCCGGTTCTCGCTGTACGTCGTAGGTCCGCCCCAGTACTGCATGAGGAAGAGCGTGAAGCGCTCCTCGGCCGGACCCAGGTCCTCCTCCGGGTACATCGGCCGCAGGATCGGATCCTCGGCGACACCCTGGTAGAAACGGTGGACGAGTCGGCGGAAGGTCTCCTCCCCGCCGACCTGCTCGTAGAAGGTCTGCTCCTGAAGCGTGCCGCGCCGAATCTCATTCACGTCGTCCATGGTCTCAGACGCCTGGACATAGGACTTCGGACTTAGGCCCCCCGGCCCGGGCCCGTACTGTGGAGGCATGGGCGGGCACGAGGACCTGGACCGCCTCGCGGCCTCGGCGCGGGCGGAGCTGGTGCGGGAGATCGAGCTGAGCGGCGCCTGGTCGGCCGACCCGGTCTGGCGGGAGGCGTTCCGGACGGTCCCGCGCCACCTCTTCGTGCCGTACTACTACGTCGGCGTCCAGGGCGGCTACGAACGCCGGTGGGGCGAGGACCCCGACCGGGACGCCCGGGAGCGCTGGGTGCGCGGCGCGTACGCCGACGCCCCGCTGGCGACCCGGATGCGCGACGGCGAACTGGTCTCCTCCAGCAGCCAGCCCTCGCTGATGGCGATGATGCTGGCGGAACTGCAGGTGAGGGACGGCGACCGGGTCCTGGAGATCGGCGCCGGCACCGGCTACAACGCCGCCCTGCTCGCCCACCGGCTCGGCGACGACGACCTCGTCACCACCGTCGACCTGGAACCGGAGATCACCGAGTCGGCCCGCCGGCACCTGGCCGCCGCCGGGTACCGTCCGGCCGTCGTCACCGGCGACGGCGCCCGCGGGGTGCCCGAGCGCGCCCCCTACGACCGGATCCTCGCCACCTGCTCGCTGGCCTCGGTGCCGCACGCCTGGCTGGCCCAGTGCCGTCCCGGCGGCAGGATCCTGACCCCGCTTGCCACCGGGCTGGTCGTCCTCACCGTCCACGACCCGGCGCACGCCGAGGGGCGCTTCCTGCACACGCCCGCGTACTTCGTGCCGCTGCGCGGCGCGGACGCCTCCGCGCCGCGGCCGCAGGGCCTGGGCGGGGTGCCGCGCCGGGCCCGGGAGAACGACCTGTTCCGCTTCCTGCTGGCGCTGAGCCGGGGCAGCCTCGACCCGCAGGAGGCGTACGCGCTCTGGGACCGCGAGGACGCTCCGCACCGCGAGCGCTTCGGCATCACCCTCAGCGGCGCGCGGGCCTGGGCGTGGCTGGACGACCCCGAGGGCCCGTACGCCTGGCCCTTCACCTGACGGACGGGCCCCGCCGGGTCAGCCCCGGCGGATCGTGATCGTCGTCCAGGCGCCGACGTGCACCCGGTCGCCGTCCTGGAGCGGCACCGGCACGAAGGGCTGGATCGGCTCCTCGCCGCCGTTGACCGTCGTGCCGTTCGTCGAGTTCTGGTCGACGACCGCCCAGCTGCCGTCCGGCTGCTGCACCAGCACCGCGTGCTGGTGCGAGACGCCCGGGTCCTCCGGCGGTACCGCCAGATCGATGTCCGGGGTGTCACCGGTGGAGTGCCGGCGGCGCCCGATGGTGATCTGGTTGCCGGTGAGCGTGCGCTGCTGCTCGGGCGAGTACGCGGGCAGGTTCAGCCCCGCGGCCTCGGGGCCCGAGCGGTGCATCATCGCCATGAAGTAGTCGCGGTCCGGGCCGATGGTCGCCGACCAGGTCGCCGGCTGCGCGAAGCCCTGGCCGGGCGGGGTCTGGGCGGCACCCGTCTGCGGGTAGCCGTAGCCGCCCTGCGGGGCACCCGGGCCGCCGGGGCCGGTGGGCGACGGCGGCGCCTGGGTGGCACCGGTCTGCGGGAAGCCGTAACCGCCCTGCGGGGCACCCGGGCCGCCGGGGCCGGTGGGCGACGGCGGCGCCTGGGTGGCACCCGTCTGCGGGTAGCCGTAACCGCCCTGTGGAGCACCCGGGCCGCCGGGACCGGTCGAGGACGGCGGCGAGAGCACCCAGTCGTCGTCACCGCTGCCGAAGGCCGGGCCGCCCTGCTGCGGGCGGTTGGTCTCCTGCGGGAAGGCCGGCGGAGCCGGCGGACCCGACTGGTACGACTGCGGGCCGCCTCCCGGGCCACCGGGACCGGCCGCGGGCGGAACGGGCCCGGGCGGCGGCGGAACCGGCCGCGACGGGTCACCACCGAACGGGGGCGGGGCCGGAGGGCCGGAGGGGGCGTTCTGGCCGCCGGGGCCGTTGGGCCCGCCAGGGCCGCCGGGGCCGTTGGGGCCACCCGGACCATTGGGTCCACCGGGACCGCCGAAACCACCGGGGCCGCCCGGACCGTGAGGACCGTTGGGGCCGCCCGGACCGCCCGGACCGCCCGGACCGCCCGGACCGCCGAAACCGCCGGGGCCGTTGGGACCACCCTGGCCACCGAAACCACCGGGACCGTTCGGCTCGCCGGGACCGTCGGGACGACCCGGGCCGCCGGGGCCGCCCGGACCACCGGGCCCGAACGGGCCCGCGGGGCCGTTCGGACCACCAGGAGCACCGGGGCCACCGGGCCCGCCCGGGCCACCCGCGGGACCGCCGGGGCCGCCAGGACCCCCACCGGGGCCACCGGGCCCGCCCGGACCCCCGCGCCCCGACGGGTCGCCGCCGAACGGCGGGCCCGGCGGGATCGGCTCGGCGGGGCGGTTCATCTGGGACGGGCGCGAGCCCTGGTAGCCGTACGCGTCACCGCCGCCGTACGACGGACCACCCGGCGGCTGCTGGAAGGGCGCCGGGCCGCCGGGGGCCGGCGGGCGCGGGGCGGCCGGGGTGTACGAGGTGGCCGTGTTGGTGAGGAAGTTCCACCGGCACTCCTCGCAGAAGGGCGCGCCGCCCTCCCGGGGCGTACGGCACTGAGGGCACAGCTGCGGCTCGCCGCCGGGGCCGCCGGGACCACCGCCCGGACCGCCGGGCGGCGGGAAGCCGTAGCCGCCGCCGGGGGGCGGTGGCGGCGGAGGAGGCGGCACGGCACCGGCCATGCGGTGACCGCAGACCTCGCACCAGTCGTCGGAACCCGACTGGTGTCCGTTCGGGCAGGTCGGCATGTCGGGGCTTCCCTCTCTTGCGGGCGTGTCGCGCGGATGGTCCTGCGTCACTTCTTCACACGAACGGTCTTGGTCGACCGGGTCTCGAGAGTCATCTCGTCGGCCTCCTCCACCTTCGCTTTCAGTCGCACAGTACCCGCCGCCGCGTCCACCACGTCCACCACCTTCGCAAGCAGTTTCGCCGTATCGCCGTTTCCGGATACCCCCGCGAGCTGAACCGCGCGGCCCAGTTTGGCCGTTGCTCCATCGATGTCGCCCGCTTTGCGTAGATCCAGCCCTTGTTGGATGACTTGGGCCAGTTCGGCCTGCCCGGTGTAGTGGGCGACCTGCGGGTTGATGGACGTGGAGGCGGTCATGTCGTCCGTCCACACGGCCCGTACGAGACCCTGCGCGCCGAGGCTCTGAACCGTGCCGTCGGGCTCCGGGATGACCAGCGAGACGCGGGCGGCCAGCATCTCGCGGCCCAGCTCCGCGGCCGGTACCTGCACGCAGACGTGGTAGTCGCGGGACTCGTCGCCCCAGGAACCGGTGGGGTAGTCCCCGGCCCGCGGTCCCGCCTCGGAGCGGCGGCCGGTCAGTTCCTCGACCGTGGGCGCGACCTGCTTGACGAACTTCACGGTGGTGCCGACCGGGGTCCACAGGCGCAGCGCCACGTCCGCGACCTCCTTGCCCATGGCCGTCTCCATCATCTGCGTGAAGTCGGCGGCCAGGCCCGCCGGATCGGCGACGATGTCGGCCGTGCCGAGCAGGGCGGAGGCGATCCCTGTGACTTCTTTCACTTCCCAGTCGGTGCCCACGCCGCGTGCGTCACAGGTGAACCGCCCGGCGCAGGCGTCGAGCGCCGCCTTGAGGTCCTCCGGCGACTCGTGCTCGTTGCGGCCGTCGGTGAGCAGGATGGCGTGCCGGATGGCGACGTCCGCGGTGGACAGCAGCCGGTCGGCCAGCCGCAGCCAGGTGCCGATGGCGGTGCCGCCGCCCGCGCCGAGGCTGCGCAGCGCCTGCTTCGCCTGCGCCCGGGTGGCGGCGTCGGCGACCGCGAGCCGTCCGCCGCCCGGGTAGACCTCCTTGGCCACGTGGGTGCCGCCGACCACCGCGAAGTGCACGCCGTCGCGCAGGGTGTCGATCGCGGCGGCCGTCGCGTCACGGGCGTTGCGCATCTTGGTCGGCGGGTAGTCCATCGAGCCCGAGCAGTCGACCAGCAACGCCACGGCCGCCGACGGGCCCTGGCCCGGCGAGTACAGGTGGGGCGCGGCGACCGCGCTCCCGACCGTGCCGCCGCCGGTGGCGGTGACCGTCACGATGGCGTTGACCTCGGTGCCGCCCTCGGGCAGGTACTCGTTCTGGTAGACGTCCACCGCGAACTGCGGCACGTTCGACTTCGAGAAATTGGCCATGCCGGATCGCATCCCCCTCTACGTCCCCACGGAGGTGGGGCATTGGCTGCTGGCGCGGACCGCCCCCTGCGGCCCGCGAGGCCACCCCGCGCGCGTACCCCTACCCGTACGGGGGCCTCAGGCCGATCCTGCCCCCTGCGGCACGGCCGGGAACGGCACGAGGGCCACTGTTACGTTGTCGTGGCCCCCGCCGTCCAGGGCGTGGCCGACCAGGACGCGGGCGCCGTGCAGCGGGCGGGTGGCGGCGTCGAGGGGCATGGCGTCGGCCATCTCCTCGGCGGACTCCGCGTAGTTCCACAGGCCGTCCGTGCAGACCACGACCACGCCGGGACGGTCCGGCTTGAAGGACGCGGTGTGCGGCTCCAGTTCGTAGGCGTCGGCGCCCAGCCAGCCGGTGATCGCGTGGGCGCGTTCGTCGGCGTACGCCTCGGCCTCGTTCATCAGGCCGGCGGCGACCATCTGCGCGGCCCACGAGTCGTCCTCGGTGAGCCGGGCGGGCGGGGTGGTGCGGTCGGCCGGCACCCAGTAGACGCGGCTGTCGCCGACCCAGCCGACGACCAGCAGGCCGGCGGTGACCACGGCGCCGACCAGGGTGCAGGCGGGCGCGTTCTGGTGGGGGCCCTGTTCGCGGGCGGTGGCGGGCTCGTCGGCCAGCGCGTTGACGGCGTGCGAGGCGGCGAGGATGGCGTCGTGCATGGCCTGTTGGGGGTGCGTGCCGCGCGGCAGGGCGGTCAGCAGCAGCTCGCCGGCCGCCCGGGACGCGGCGAGCGAGGCGTCGTCGGGGCGGGTCGCGGAGGACACGCCGTCGCAGACGATCGCGACGCTCGCGGGGGCGCCGTCGGGCAGCGCGGTGCAGCCCACCGAGAACGCGTCCTCGTTGCGGTGGTGGCGCAGGCCGCGGTCGCTGACCGCCGCGACGGGGCCCGACTCCTGCTCCATGTGGTCGCGTTCGCGAGGCTGGGCGTGCCCGCAGTTCTCGCAGTAGCCGTCGTCGTCGACGCGGCCCGCGCGGCAGGCCACGCACACCTTGACACCGGCGGCCGGAGCCGCGGCCGGGGCGGCGGGCGCGGCCGGTTCGGCTCGCTGCTCGGCGTGCGGCGCCGCTCCGGCGGTCAGCCGCGGGTCGGGCGCCTGCAACGGGTACTCCTCGGGTTCGCGGGGCCGGTCGAAGCGCACCCCGGGCGCGGGCGGCGCCGCCGGGGCCGGTGGGGCAGCCGGGGGCGGCGGCAGCGGGGAGCCGCCCGATTCGGTGCCCGGCAGTTCGGCGGCCGCGTGCACGGGGACGGGACGGCCGTTGCCGTCCGAGTCCCGGGCCGCGGGCCAGTCCACGCCGTCCGGCGCGGGCGCCGGGGCGGGCACCGCGCCGCCGACGGCGACGGTCGGGTGGTCATCGGGCCGCGGGGGCACGGCGGACAGGTCGTATCCGCACGCACCGCAGAAACGGTCACCCGACTCGAGGGGCTCCTCGCAGCTCGGGCACTTGGACACAGCGGCCTGCTGGGGCATCTGCGACATCAACTACACCCACGTCCGGGGGCGGTAACGATTTGCACGTTCCACCAGGTCGATCCTCTCCTCGCCGTCCCGCGCCAGCCGGGCCAGCGTGCGGTACGAACGCTCCAGGCCGAAGCGCAGGCCGCGTTCGTCCAGGGCGCTGCCGAGCAGCGTCCGTCCTCCGGCGGCGGGAGGGACGGAACCCCGACCTCCGGAGAGTACCCAGTCCAGCGCGCAACCGAGGACCTCGGCCGACAGTTGCTCGCGCCGCGCCGGATCCAGACCGTACACGTCCAGGGCCTCGACCTGCCGGGCGGCGGCCGTCAGGTCGTCCAGGAAGACCACGTCGCCGGCGCCCGCCGTACGCCGCCGCAGCCGGGCCCGGACGGCCGCGACCCGCGCGGCCGTGCAGTGCACCGACGACTCCGGCACCGACTCCAGCGTCCGTACGGCACCGGTCCGGTCGCCGCCGGCCAGCTGCACCCGGGCCAGGCCGAACGCGGCGCTCACATGGCTCGGGTCGGTCGACCACACCAGGCGGTAGTACTCGGCGGCGTTGTCGAGCTGTCCCAGCACCTCCGCGCACAGGCCGAGCGCCAGCTTGGGCGCGGTCTCGCCGGGGAAGGCGTCGTAGATCGCGTCGAAGGCCAGCGCGGCGTCCTCGTGTCCCCCGGTCACCAGTGCGGCCAGCCCGCGGTACCAGACCACCCGCCAGTCGTCGGGCCGTTCGCCCTCCAGCGTCTCCAGGGCCGTCAGCGCGCCGGGCGCGTCGCCGTTCTCCAGCCGGGCCCTGACCTGCCGCAGCCGGGTCTCGGTCGACGGCGCCGGGGCGGCGGCCAGCGCGGTCAGCAGCTCGCCCGGCGCGGACGCCATGAGCCCGGCCAGAAAGCCCGCGTTGGGGTCGCCCGCGTCGACCCGGGGGACCGGCAGGGCGAGGGACGCGGTGGGCGCGTCGGCGTCCTTGACCAGCCCGGAGGTGCCGCCGTCGAGCCCGCCGACCGCGCTCACCGCGCCCGGCAGCGACGCGCTCGCGCCCCCGCCGGGGGCCGAGCCCGTCGCGCCGCCCGTACCGGAGCCCGGCGTGGCCCCCGCGACCGTCCCGCCCGGCGCTCCCACCGCCGGTCCCGTCCCGCCCGGCAGCTCGGTCGCGGACCCCGGGCCGCCCGGCAGGGACCCACCCGCGCCGGAGCCGCGCCCTCGCGCGCGGACCGTCGTCCGGGCGCCCAGCCGCGACACCTCCCCGTCCAGCCGGGGGAACAGCTCCGTGTCCGTCACCCGGACCTCGGGCCCGAAGAGCGTGGAGAGCGCGGGCCGGGCACGCCCGGTCTGGAGCGAGACCACCTCGCGCAGCACACCCGTCAGCTGCTCCGCCATCTCCTGAGCGGAGGCGAACCTGCGGGCCGGGTCCGGGTCGGTGGCGCGCACCAGCAGCCGGTAGAAGGACTCGTACTGCCGGAACACCTCGATGGTGTCGGGGTCGGGCAGCGAGTCGGCGTAGACGGTGGTGTACCCCTGGAAGTCGAACGTCAGCACGGCCAGGGTGCGTCCCACGGTGTACAGGTCGGAGGCCACCGACGGGCCCACGTCGGCCACCTCCGGCGCCTGGTACCCCACCGTGCCGTAGATCGCCGACTCGTCGTCGTCCATGCGGCGGACCGCGCCCATGTCGATGAGCTTGAGCTGGTCCTCGGTCTGGATGGCGTTGTCGACCTTGAAGTCGCAGTACAGCAGCTTGCGGCTGTGCAGGTGGCCGAGCGCCTCCAGCGCCTCGATGCCGTACGCGCAGGCCTGCTCCACCGGCAGCGGGTCGCGTCTGCCCGCTGGGGAGCGGCGGGCGTTGGCGATCTCCTTGAGCGACTTGCCGCCCACGTACTCCATGACGATGTAGCCGTCGAGGGAGCCGGTGCGCTGGTCGAGGTGCTCGACGAAGTTGTAGATCCGCACGATGTTGGCGTGCTCGATCTCGGCGAGGAACCGCCGCTCGGAGATCGCCGCCTCCATCGCGTCCTGGTCGCCGGTGTCCAGCAGGCCCTTGAGGACCACCCAGCGGTCGGAGACGGCCTTGTCGACGGCGAGGTAGATCCAGCCCAGCCCGCCGTGCGCGAGGCAGCCCACCACCTCGTACTGTCCGTGCACGACGTCGCCGGTCTTCAGCTTGGGCACGAACGAGTACGGGTGGCCGCACTTGGTGCAGAAGCCCTCCGTACGGCCCGGCCGCTCGCCGCGGGAGCGCCCGACCGGCCCCCCGCAGTCCGAGCGCGAGCAGAACCGCTTCCGCTCCGGCACCTCCGGACGCTCCATGACCATCTCGCGCGGGTCGGGCCGCGGGATCGCCGGGACCTCGACGAGTCCGGCCCCCAGGCGCCCCCGCGCGGTGGAACCGGCGCCCGAACCGGAACTGCGCACCGACACCGAACGCCCCGTGGACCGTCCCGACACGGCCCGCGAGAGCCGCCCCGACACCGAGCGCCGGGACTTCGACGAGCGAGACGAGCGAGACGAGCGAGACGAGCGCGACGACTGCGACGACGTACGCGAACTGCGGGCGCTGGAGCGCGAGCCGGCGCTGCCCGCCGAACCGCGCGAGCCCCGGCCGCCGCCGGTGACGCCCGTCGGGGTCGAGCCGACCATGCCGTTCGACGCGACGACCGGCGCGAGGCCGCAGGTGTCGCAGTACAACTCGCCGCCGCCCATGTCCTCGTAGGTCCCGCCACAGCCGGGACGCTGACACGTCCGCCCTGCCTCACTCATGACGCTGCCTCCCCCTCGTCGCTCATACGCCGGGCCCCGTCCGGTCCACCGGCCCGCCCTGCCCGGGCACGCGCCGCGGGGAGCCCAGCGTCTCGGCGGCCGCGTGCTGGTAGCGCAGCACGGCCTGCTCGGCGACGCGCAGGTCGCAGGGCGCGCTCCACAGCATGCGGCGCGCCTTCTCGTACTTCTCCGCCAGCTCCGGGTCCTCGGCGAAGCCGAGGCGGGCCACCTTGGCCTTGTAGGCGTCGAGCCGTCCGCGCAGCTCGGCGCGGACCGCCAGCGGTGCGGTGACCGCGGTCAACGACTCGCGGGCGCGCAGCAGTTCGTCCTCCGCCTTCTCCTCCAGGGACTCCAGGAGCGGGGACAGCCGGTGCCACTGCGCGTGCCTGCGGTACTCGGCGGCCGCCGCCAGCTGCTCCTGGAGCGCGATCGGCGGTCCGCCGACCACCGGCACCTCCGTCGCGGCGATCTTCGCCAGCACCTCGCCGCGCGCGGTGCGCGCCTCGGCGAGCGTGCGGTCCGCGCGGGAGAGCACGTCCCGCAGCCGCACGATGCGCTGCTCGGCGTCCTGGCGGACGGCCAGCACGGCGTCGATCTCGCGGCGCACCTCCTCCAGGGCGCGCGCCTCACGGTCGTACACCGTCGTGTCGGGACGGCCGCCGCCGGGCGCCGAACTGCCCTCCGCGGGCAGCCAGAAGGCCAGCGGGTCGGACACCACCCGCTCGCGCAGCCGCGTCAGGGTGCGGGTGATCCGCTCCAGGTCGTCGCCGGACGGGTGCTCGCCGGGGCGCACGCCCACGGAGTGCGCGAGCTTGCGGGTGCGCTGGAGCTCGGCGGCGAGTAAATCGATCCGGGCGGGCAGCGCCGACCACACCGCGTCGGCGGCGACCACCATGTCCAGGGAGGTCGCGTACAGCTGGTTCATCCGCTCCACCAGCGCCGCCAGTGAATAGCGCTCGCTGAGCCGTCCGGGACCGCCGTCCGGGGCGGGCGCCTGGGCGAGGGCCGCCGCGCTGCCGGCCACGGTGACGGCCTCGCCGCGCAGCAGCTCCGTCAGCTCCGCCAGGTCCTCGCGGCTGGACCAGCGGCGCCGGGAGCGGATCTCCCGGGCGGTGCGCAGCGCGCCGGTGTACGCGTCGAAGTAGGACCACAGCAGCGTGATCGACGCCTCCGCGGTACTCCAGCGCTCGACGGTGACGCCGGTCAGCTCGGCGCCTTCGAGGAGTCTGCGGCCCGCGTGGTCCTGGAGGGCGAGCAGCGAGGTCTCCACCGCCTCGTGCTCCGCGCCGAGCCGCGCCAGCGCACGGTCCACCTCGTCCCGGTCCATCACCGGCCCGGTGGGTCCCGTGTCGCCCATCGATCACCCTTCGCTGTCGCGGACTTGTGCTCTTTGCCTGTACGGCGGCCGTTCAGCTCTTGCGCAGGTACTCCGGGGCCGGCGGCTCCGACTGCGCCGGGTCGTCGCCCATGGTCGGGGACAGCCACTCGTCGTACGAGTTCTGCCAGCCGTCGGTCCGGTCGGCGCGCCACTCCTCCAGGATCCGGTTGACCCGGCGTACCAGATCGTCGGCGTCCTTCTTCATCGCCACGCCGTAGTACTCGGTGGTGAAGGGGTCGCCCTTCAGCTGCACCGTCGGGTCCTGCGCGGCCTGGCTCGCGGCGAGCGCGCCGTCGGTGACCACCGCGTCGACCTCGCCGAGCTGGAGCCGCACCAGACAGTCGAGTTGGTTGGGCACGGTGGTGCCGAGGTCGGCGTCGGCGGCGAGCCGGCCGTCCTTCCGGTCCTGCTCCAGTGTGCTCAGCGCGGTGGAACCGGCCGCCGTGCAGATGCTCCTGCCGGCCAGCGTGTCGTCGTACCCGGTGATCGGGGACGACTTGGGGGCGAGCAGCTGCTGGCCGGTGCGGAAGTAGGGGGCGGAGAAGGCGACCTTCTCCAGGCGGGCGCAGTTGATGGTCATGGTGCGGACCACCATGTCGACCCGGCCGTCCTGGATCGCCGGCTCGCGCTGGTTGGTGGGTATGGCCTTGAACTGCACGGCGTCCGCGTCGCCGAGGATGTCCTCCGCGATGCGGTGCGCCAGGTCGATGTCGAAGCCCTCCAGCTCGGCGTCGCCGCCGCTGTTCGGGTCGCGGTAGCCCCAGCGGTAGCTGTTCTGGTCGACGCCGACGATCAGCTTGCGCTTCTCGCCCTCGCGGCCCCGGATCTCGTCGATGGTGGGGCCGTCGGCCCCGGACGGGGCGAGGGTCTGCTTCTCCGGGTCCGGGCACTCCTGCGCGGCCCGGGCCTGGCCGCCGTGGGCGATGCCGTGGCCGTCGTAGGCGCCGCCGCCCTCGCCGTGCGAGCGGACCAACGGCAGGAGCAGGGCGAACAGCACCGCGAGGGCGCAGGCGAAGGCCATCGCGCCCACCCCGCCCCAGCCCTTCAGTCCGGTCCGCAATCGCCACGCACGCATCCTCACGCCCCCTGCGCCTCCTTCCAAGGGTGTTCCCTCCCACCGGCCGCCTGCCGCGCGCGCCGCCTCACCGGTACTCCGACAGCCTGCGTCCGATGCCCAGCAGCGCGCCGGCCGCGCCCAGTCCCGCCAGTATCCCCGCGCCCTCGGGCAGGAGGGTCATCGCGTCCAGTCCGTCGCCGGCCGACCGCTCGAACTCGTCCTTCTCGTGCGCGAGCGCGGTGGCCAGCGAGTCGTCCACGCCGTCGAAGCACTCGACGGTGGCGCCCTCGCCGCCTATCACCAGGTCCAGTGCCTGCTGGTAGTTGCCGTAGTCGTCCTGCTCACGGGCCGAGGCGTGGCGCTTCTTCCACTCCGTCATGTTGCCGTTCGCCGCGTCCACGGGGGACTCGCCCGCCTTGTCGTCGGCGAGCCTTCCCGCCTCGGCGAGCGCCTCGCCGAGGGCGTCCATGTTCTTCCCGAAGGCCAGGTCGTAGGAGTCGTACGTCTTCTCGCCCACCTTGGTGGTCTCCGCGCCGCGGGACACCAGCGTGAGGTTCTCGTTGCCGCGGGCCTTGAGGGAGGCGATGCGGGCCTCGTTGAGCGCGTTCAGCGAGCGGACGCCGTGCTCGTAGGAGTCGGTCAGGTTGGACCGGGCGACGCTGTGGCCGACGACCAGCCAGAGCATGACGATCGTGGCGGTGGCGGTGGCGGCGACCAGGCCGTGGTTGAGGACCCGGTTGGTGCGCCGGTAGTTGCGCTGCTGCGCCCAGGCCAGCGCGGCGAGCACGACGACGCCGAGGGCGATCGCGGCCCAGGGGTAGGGCTTGGCGTCGCCGTAGTCGGCGCTCAGCCGGCCGTTCTCCGTCTTGTAGAGGTCCTCCGCCGCGGGGAGCATCTCCTTCTGCATCTTCTCGTTGGCGTAGCGCAGGTAGGCGCCGCCGACCGGGAAGCCCTGCCGGTTGTAGGTGCGGGCGCGCTCGACCAGGCCCTTGTACTCGGGCAGCAGCCGGTTCAGCCTGGCGATGGTCTTCGCGGCCGGCGACTCGGGGTCGGAGTTGGCGGCGGCGGTGACGAGACCTTCGGCGGCGGCCCTGATGCCGTTGTCGTACCGGTCGCGGGAGTCCTTGGTCTCCTGGCCGCCGGCGAGGAAGCCGCTGGAGGCCGCCGTGTTGGCCTCGGCCAGGGAGCGGTAGATGCCGGCGGCGGCGGAGCTGAGGGGCTGGCTGCGGGTCAGCACGTCGTCGGCCGCGGCGGACCGGCCGTTCATCTGCCAGGCGGTGACGGCGCCGAAGGCGACGACCAGCGCGGCGAGCAGCGCGCCGATGATGCGCAGCCGCCCGGGCTCGGTGACCGCCGCCGCGCGCAACCGGTCCACGCCCTCGGCGAAGGCGGTGCGCCGCGGTGGGGCGGGCGGCTGCGGGGGAGCCGCGGGTGCGCCGCCGGACGGGCCCCGTTCGGGCGCCGGAGGGCCGGACTGCGGCGGCACGGCGGGCGGCGCGGGCACGCCGAAGCCCCGCGGTGCCGCGCTGCCCTTCGGCGGTCGAGTCACTCCTGACCTCCCCCATGGTCATCCGTCGCCGCAAGTATCGCTGCCCGCACCGACATTCGCACCGGCCTTCACCCGATCCGGATTCGATCGGGGTGCAACGCACCACCCCTGCCCATGAACACGCCGGCGGAACCGGTTCGGTTCCCCGAGCCGGTCCCGCCGGCCGTCCGGCGCGGTGTCAGGCGCGGTGTCAGGCCGCGAACCGCTCCCGCACCCGCGCACGGGCCCCGGCCGCCGCGCCCACCCCGTCCAGACCCAGCAGCGCCGCGCCCAGCACCGGCCGCGCGGTCACCACCGTGGGGACGGCCTTGGGGGCGCGGGCCGCCAGCAGCTCCCGTATCCGGTCGTCGAGTTGCGGATGGCGTGCCGCCAGGACGCTGCCGCCGAGCAGGACCGGCGCCGGTTCGGACAGCAGGTCCAGACGGGTCAGCGCGACCGTCGCCATCGCCACCACCTCGTCGGCCTGCCGGTCCACGACCGACCGGGCGAGCGGATCGCCGGCCGCCGCCGTGGCGAACAGCACGGGGGTCAGCTCGTGGCGCCGGGCGGGCTCGACGTGCCGCAGGTGCAGGGCCTCGATGAGGGCGTACATCGAGTCGAGCCCGAAGTGCGCCGGCAGGGCCCGGGCCAGTTCCGTGGGCCCGCCCCGGCCGTCCTCCGCGCGCGCCGCGTGCCACAGCGCCTCCTCGGCCAGCCCCCAGCCGCCGCCCCAGTCGCCGGACAGGCGCCCGATGGCCGGGAAGCGGGCGGTGCGCCCGTCGGGGCGCATGCCGACGCAGTTGACGCCGGCCCCGCACACGACGGCGACGCCGAGCGGCTCGTCGACACCCGCCCGCAGGATCGCGAAGGTGTCGTTGCGGACGTCGACACGCGCGCCCCACGCGCGCGCGTGCAGCGCGGCGGCCAGTTGCTCCTCCTCCACGGGCAGGTCGGCGTTGGCCAGGCACGCCGACACGTGCTCGACGGAGCCGACACCGGCCGCCGCGAAGGCCCGCGCCACCGCCTCCGCCAGGGTGTCCACGGCCCGTTCGACGCCCACCGCGGGCGGCCGGAAGGGGCCGCCGCGGGCCGTGGCCAGTACCTCCCCGTCCGCCGTCACCACGGCGACGTCGGTCTTGCTGTTGCCCGCGTCGACGGCGAGGACGCTCGCGGTCAGGCCCACGCCAGGTGCTCCCGGTTGTGTGCGATCAGCCGGTCGGTGAGCCGCTCGGCGTACCCGAACTGGCCGACGAGGGGGTGGGCGAGCAGCGCCCGGAAGACCCGGTCCCGGCCGCCGCGCAGGGCGGCGTCCAGGGCGAGGTCCTCGTACGCGGTCACGTTCGCCATCAGGCCCGCGTACAGCGGGTCCACGGCCGCCACCGGCAGCGGGGCGGCACCCTTGGCGCCCACCGCGGCCGGCACCTCGATCACGGCGTCGTCGGGCAGGAAGGGCAGCGTGCCCCGGTTGTACGTGTTGACCACCTGGTACGGGGAGCCGGCACCGCCGAGCAGGGCGGCGGCCAGGTCGACGGCGGCCTCCGAGTAGTAGGCGCCGCCGCGCTTGGCGAGCAGGGCGGGCTTCTCGTCCAGGGCCGGATCGCCGTACATCTCCAGCAGTTGCCGCTCCATCTCCGCCACCTCGGCGGCCCGTGAGGGCTTGGTGCGCAGTTCGTCCACGACCTCGTCGTGCGCGTAGTAGTAGCGCAGGTAGTAGGAGGGGACGACGCCGAGGCGGTCCAGGAGCGGGCGGGGCAGGCGGAGGTCGGCGGCGACCGCGTCCCCGTGGTCGGCGAGCAGCCGGGGCAGGACGTCCTCGCCCTCGGGGCCGCCGAGCCGGACGCCGGTCTCCCAGGTGAGGTGGTTGAGGCCCACGTGGTCGAGGTGGACGTCGGCGGGTGTCACGCCGAGCAGCGCGGCGAACTTGCGCTGGAGCCCGATCGCCACGTTGCACAGGCCGACCGCCCGGTGCCCCGCCTGGAGCAGGGCCCGGGTCACGATGCCGACCGGGTTGGTGAAGTCGATGATCCAGGCGTCCGGGTTGGCCCGCCGGACCCGCTCGGCGATGTCCAGCACCACCGGCACCGTGCGCAGCGCCTTGGCCAGGCCGCCCGCCCCCGTCGTCTCCTGGCCGACGCAGCCGCACTCCAGCGGCCAGGTCTCGTCCTGCTCGCGGGCCGCCTGGCCGCCGACGCGCAACTGGAGCAGTACGGCGTCGGCGCCCTCCACGGCCGCGTCCAGGTCGGAGGTGGTGACGACCCGGCCGTCGTGTCCCTGCCGGGCGAGGATGCGGCGGGCGAGGCCGCCCACCAGCTCCAGCCGGTCCGCCGCCGGGTCGACGAGGACCAGTTCCCCGACCGGCAGGGTGTCCCGCAACCGGGCGAAGCCGTCGATCAGTTCGGGCGTGTAGGTCGAACCGCCGCCGACCACGGTGAGTTTCATGCAGTCATCAACCCTTTACTCCGGTCAGTGTGACGCCCTCGACGAACGCCTTCTGCGCGAAGAAGAACACGAGGATCACGGGGGCCATGACCAGCACGGTCGCGGCCATGGTGAGGTTCCAGTCGGTGTGGTGGGCGCCCTTGAATGACTCCAGGCCGTAGGAGAGGGTCCAGGCGCCGGGGTTCTCGGAGGCGTAGATCTGCGGGCCGAAGTAGTCGTTCCAGGCGTAGAAGAACTGGAAGAGGGCCACCGCCGCGATGCCCGGTTTCGCCATCGGCAGGACGACCTTCAGCAGGGTGCGCAGCTCCCCGCAGCCGTCGACCTTGGCCGCGTCCAGGTACTCGTCCGGGATGGTCAGCAGGAACTGGCGCAGCAGGAAGATGGAGAACGCGTCGCCGAACGCCATCGGGATGATCAGCGGCCAGAGGGTGCCGGACAGGTCCAGCTGCTTCGCCCAGAACAGGTACATCGGGATGATGATCACCTGCGGGGGCAGCATCATCATCGAGATCACCAGCATCAGGGACAGATGCCGCCCCCGGAAGCGGAACTTGGCCAGCGCGTAGGCCACGGGCACCGAGGACACGACGGTCAATGCGGTGCCCAGACCGGCGTAGAGCAGTGTGTTCCGCCACCAGGTGAGGAAGCCGGGCGTGTCCAGGACCGTGCGGTAGTTGCCCCACTCCCAGGTGTGCGGCCACAGGTCCCGGGTGAGGGCCTGCTGGTCGCTCATCAGCGAGGTGAGCACCACGAAGACGAACGGCAGGGTGAAGAACAGGGCGGCGGCGACGCCCAGGGCGTGGACGCCGATCCACTCCAGGAACACGCGCCGGCGGGCGGCACGCCGTGCGGTGGGTGGTGTCGTGCCGGCCGCCACGGGCCGGTCCAGTACCTGGGTCATCGGTCACCTGCCTGGATCAGTCCGCCCCGGCGGCGCATCAGCAGCGCCGTGCACGCCATGGCCAGCGCGAACAGCACGAGGGCGACCACGCACGCGGAGCCGTAGTCGAAGCGCTGGAAGCCGAGGTTGTAGACGAGCTGGGGGAGCGTGAGGGTCGACTTGTCCGGGTAGCCCGGCTCGAAGGACTGGCCGGAGCCGCCGATGATCCCGGAGGCGACCTTCCCCGCGACCAGCGGCTGCGTGTAGTACTGCATCGTCTGGATCACGCCGGTGACCACGGCGAACAGCACGATCGGCGAGATGTTCGGCAGCGTCACGAACCGGAACCGCTGCCACGCCGACGCCCCGTCCAGCTCCGCCGCCTCGTACTGCTCCTTCGGTACGTCGAGCAGCGCGGCCATGAAGATGACCATGAGGTCGCCCACGCCCCACAGCGCGAGCGCGGTCAGCGCCGGCTTGGACCAGGCGGCGTCCGTGAACCAGCCGGGCGCGTGGACGCCCAGGCCCTCCAGGACGGAGTTGACCGGTCCGGTGCCGGGGTTGAGGAGGAAGACGAAGGCCAGCGTCGCGGCGACCGGCGGGGCGAGGTAGGGGAGGTAGAAGAGGGTGCGGAAGACTCCGGCCCCCGTCCTGATCTTCGTGATGAGCAGCCCGATCCCGAGCCCGAACACGACCCGGCAGGTCACCATCACCACGACCAGCCACAGGGTGTTGCGCAGGGCCGGCCAGAACAGGGGGTAGTCCTGGAAGACGTACACCCAGTTGTCCAGGCCCCGGAACTCCGGGACCCCGAAGCCGTCGTACCTCATCAGCGAGAAGTACACGGTGGACACCAGGGGGTAGGCGAAGAAGACGCCGAACCCGACGAGCCACGGTGACATGAAGGCCAGCGTGCGCAGCGCCGAGGAACGGCGCTTCGCGCGGAGGGTGTTCGTGGTCATGCCCGCTACTTCGTCTGCTCGATGTCGCGGTCGATCTGCTCGGCGGTCTTCTCCAGCCCGGCCTCGAGATCCTTCACCTTGCCCGACTCGTACTGGTACCCGAAGTCCTGGAGCGTGAGCTGGTACGTGGAGCCGTTGACGGAGGCCGGCGGGGAGTTCGACCCGGGGTGCCGGGCGATGTCCAGGAAGGTCTTGAACGCGGGGTCGGTCCTGAGGTCCGGGGACTTCAGGGCCGGGAACGTGGAGGGCACGTTGCGGATGGCGTTGGCGAAGGCGACGACGGCCCCGGTGTCGGTCGTCATGTACTTCACCAGCTCCCACGCGGCGTTCTTCTTCTCGCTCTGCGGCGCGATGCCCATGACGGTGCCGGACAGGAACCCCTTGCCGTACTCGTCCACCTCGTCGTCGGCGACGGGCATCGGCGCCGTGCCGATCTCGAAGTCCACCCCGGCGTCCTTGGCCATGCCGAGCCGCCACTCGCCGTCGAGCTGCATCGCCACCTGGCCGGTGTGGAACGGGTGTTCGGCGCCCCACTCGTCACCGAAGGTGTTGCGGTACTTCTCCAGCCTGTCGAAGCCGCCGAGGTCGTCGACGAGCTTCTTCTGGTACGTGAACATCTCCGCGAAGGCCGGGTCCTCGGCGACGCTCGACTTGCCGTCCTGGTCGAAGTAGGCGTGGTCCCACTGGGACATGTAGTGGTCGACGACGGTCTCGTAGCCGTGGTAGTTCGGCATGAAGCCGAGCTGCTCGTAGCCGTCGCCCTTCGGCTTGGTCAGCTTCTTCGCCACCTCGGCGAACTCGGACCAGGTCCTGGGCGGGGCCTTGATGCCGGCCGCCGCGAAGGCGTCCTTGTCGTAGTAGAGGCCGTAGGCGTCGCCGAGCAGGGGCAGGGCGCAGCGCACGCCCTCGAACTGCGTGTAGTCCAGCATCGGCTTCGGGATGAGCGTGTCCAGGTCGAGCTTCGACTTCTCGATGAAGGGCTTCAGGTCGGCGAAGGCGCCCGACGAGCAGAACTTGCCGATGTTGGAGGTGGTGAACGAGGACACCACGTCGGGCCCGCTCGAACCGCCCGCGCGCAGCGCCTGGTTGAGCTTGTCGTCGTTGATGTTGCCGACGACCTTCACCTTGATGTTGGGGTGCGCCTTCTCGAAGCGGTCGACGTTGGCCTGGACGGCCTTCACCTCGGCGGGCGCGCTCCAGCCGTGCCAGAAGGTGAGGGTGGTCCTGGCGTTCGGGTCGTCGGAGGCGCCGGAATCGGCCTGGCCGGTACAGGCGGTGGCGAGCAGGGCGAGGGAGGCGGAGGCGGCGACCGCGAGGGCGGCCTTTCTGGATATTCCGGGCATGGCGAGGCTCCCTGGGGCAGGGCGTGGCGGGACGGGGGTGGTGGTGCGGTGCGGGTGGTGCCGTGCGGGGGTGGTGCCGTGCGGGGGTGGCTCAGCGCGAGGTGTCGAAGACCTCGTCGCGGGTGGTCGCGAGGGCGCTCTCCAGCGCGCCGCGCAGTACGGGGTGGTCGGTCACGTCACCGACGACGAGCCGGGGCCGGGAGGCGGCCAGTTCCTCCAGCTCGTCCTGGACCAGGTCGCGCAGCGTCTCGCCGCCGGCGGCGAGCGAGGTGCCGCTCAGGACCACCAGCTCGGGGTCGAGCACCGAGACGAGGGAGGCGAGGCCGGTGGCCAGACGGGTGGCGTAGGTCTGGAGCAGCCGGCGGTGCGCTTCGTCGTCGGCCTCGGCGGCACGGGCGACGAGGGCGGCGGCGGCCTCGTGGTACGGCCCCGGGGGAAGGTCGGTGAGTCCCAGCTCCCGGGCGAGCCCCGGCAGGGCCTGGGAGCCGGCGAGTTCCTGGAAGCCGCCGCTGCCGGTCCGGCTGACCTTGCGGACCAGCGGTGCGCCCGGCACCGGCAGGAACCCGACCTCGCCCGCGCCGCCGGTCCAGCCGCGGTGCAGCCGGCCGCCGAGCACCAGGGCGGCGCCCAGGCCCTCCTGGTTCCACAGGAGCACGAAGTCCTCGTGCCCCCGGGCCGCGCCGAGGCGCTGCTCGGCCACGGCCGCGAGGTTCACGTCGTTCTCGTACTCGACCGGCATCGGCAGCGCGGCGGCGAGTTCGTCGAGGAGGGCGGGGGAGTGCCAGCCCGGCAGGTGGGAGGCGTAGCGCAGCCGCCCGGTGCCCGGGTCGAAGGCGCCCGGGGTGCCGATGACGAGGCGGTGGACGTCGGCCCGGGCCAGCCCGGCGGCCTTCACCGCGCCGTCGAGGGCGTCGGTGACCTGCTGGACCACCGGGGCGACCGGCCGCCGGCCAGGGGTCGGCAGTTCGAAGCGGCCGACGGTGCGCCCGGTGACGTCGGCGACCGCGGCCAGGACGCGGTCCGGGGTGACGTCCAGACCGGCGGCGTACGCGGCGGCCGGGTTGACCTCGTAGAGCTGGGCGCCGGGGCCCGGGCGGCCCTCGGTGGTGCCGCCGGCCAGTACCAGGCCCGCGGCCTCCAGGCGGGCCAGCAGCTGGGAGGCGGTCGGCTTGGACAGGCCGGTCAGCTTGCCGATCCGGGTCCGGGACAGCGGCCCGTGCTCCAGCAGGAGGTCCAGGGCGGCCCGGTCGTTCATGGCGCGCAGGACGCGCGGGGTGCCCGGCGTGCCGGCGGTTCCTGCCATGCGTGTCCACACCTGCCTCTCGGCCGCTCAGCCTTTCAGTGGGGGACGGGTAAGTCCACTGCTCGTCCCACCGACGGTGACTGTTAGGAAAGTTTCCTGTTGGCTGAGAAACGTAGGCCCGCCCGGGAGGGGGCGTCAAGAGACCGCCCCGGGGCAACGCAGTCGTTACCTCGGGGGCGGTGTCACGGAGGGAGGGGAGCCGGTCCCGCTACTTGGTGGTACTCGGCGGCGTGATCGGGGACGCGGCGACGGACTGCGGCGACACCGTGCTCGCGTATGCCGACGGCGGCGCGACACCGGCCGCCGGGTCGGCGACGGCCGGGACGCCGTCCACCGGGAACGTGGCCCCGCCGACGATCGCGATGCCGGCCTCGTCGAAGGCCCGCTTGATCCGCCAGCGCAGCTCACGCTCGACGGTGAGGGACTTGCCGGGCATGGTCTTCGCGGAGACCCGCACGACCATGGAGTCGAGCAGTACGGAGTCCAGGCCGAGGACCTCGATCGGGCCCCAGAGCATCTCGTTCCAGGGCTCCTCCTTGCTCATCCGCTCGCCGACCGCGTCGAGGGTCTCCTTCACCTTGTCCAGGTTCTCGTCGGAGCGGACGGTCACGTCCACACCGGCGGTGGACCAGCCCTGGGAGAGGTTGCCGATCCGCTTGACCTCGCCGTTGCGGACGTACCAGATCTCGCCGTCGACGCCGCGCAGCTTGGTCACCCGCAGCCCGACCTCTATGACCTCGCCGGAGGCCACACCCGCGTCGATGCTGTCGCCGACGCCGTACTGGTCCTCAAGGATCATGAAGACGCCGGACAGGAAGTCGGTGACCAGGTTGCGGGCGCCGAAGCCGATCGCCACGCCCGCGACACCGGCGGACGCCAGCAGCGGGGCCAGGTTGATCTGGAAGGTGCCGAGGATCATCAGCGCGGCGGTGCCGAGGATGAGGAAGCTGGCCACCGAGCGCATCACGGACCCGATGGCCTCGGAGCGCTGCCGGCGCCGCTCGGCGTTGACCAGCAGACTGCTCAGCGCGGTGCCGCCGCCGGTTCCGGTCCTGCGGTTCATCCGCTCTATCAGCTTGGTGATCGCCCGCCGCACCACCGCCCGCAGCACCGCCGCGATCACCAGGATCAGCAGCACCCGCAGACCGATCGCCAGCCACGTCGACCAGTTCTCCTCGACCCAGCCCGCGGCGTTCGTCGCGTGTTCCTGGGCGTCCCGGAGCGAGGGCACGGGCGGCGTCGTCGACCCCGAGGGCGTCGGGGACGGCGACGGACCGGCGGCCGTGCGGACGGCGGCGGACAGGGACACGACGGCTTACCTCCAAGTGCGGCGGCCCGTCCTTCGAGGTCCGGTTCAAGGTCACGGAAAGGTCACCGGACGGGCAGATGCACCACACTAACGGGGCACCGGGCGCGGAACGGCCCGAAATGGGCGGGAGAGACGGTCCTCACCCGCGCTCGGACTGGTCACGCCACCGGCGCCGCGCTCCGTGTGGTCGAAAACACTCCCAGCCCGTTACCGGGACATGGTGGCGCTTCGACCAGCCATGAGGGGAGACTGAACCAGATCGTCCCGGCGCGAGCCACGCGCCGCCGACGCCCAAGGAGGCACCCGTGCCGCATGTCCTGGTCCTCAACGCGTCGTACGAGCCCCTCGGCGTCGTACCGCTCCGCCGCGCGCTCGTCCTCGTCCTCGAGAACAAGGCCGTATGCCTCGAGGAGTCCGGCGCCTACCTGCACAGCGCGACCGTCACCGTGCCCGCACCCAGCGTGGTCCGGCTCAAGCGGTTCGTGCGGGTGCCCTACCGGGGCCCCGTCCCGCTCACCCGCCGTGCCCTCTTCGCCCGCGACGGAGGCCGCTGCATGTACTGCGGCGCCGTCGCCACCAGCGTCGACCACGTCATCCCGCGCAGCCGCGGAGGGCTGCACGCCTGGGACAACGTGGTGGCCTCCTGCCGCCGCTGCAACCACGTCAAGGCCGACCGCCACCTCGGCGAGATCGGCTGGCGCCTGCACCACAAACCCGCCCCGCCCACCGGTCTGGCCTGGCGCATCATCGGCACGGGCCATAGGGACCCGCGCTGGCTGCCCTACTTGCAGCCGTACGGCGCGGACGACGCCATGGCCCGGATCGACGGCATTTCCGCCTGACGGTCCGGGCCTTCGCGTACGCCGGTGCGGGGCCGCTCAGCGCACCCAGTTCTTCAGCGGCTCGGTCTCCAGCGTGATCCCGACCGGCTCGGGGAGCGCGACCTCCTTGCCGAAGGGCAGGGTCTGCACGGTCTCGTAGCGTCCGCCGTCCGGTCGGCTGTGCACCTTGACCTCGCAGGTGTCCCGGTCGATGAGGACGAAGACCGGGATCCCCGCTCCGGCGTACGCACGTGGCTTCTCGACGCGGTCGCGTCGGTCGGTGTCGGAGTCGTACGAGGTGACCTCGACGGTCATGAGGACGGGGGCGGGATCGGCCCATTCACCTTGGCCGACGAACGCCTCCGCCGGGGCCAGGGAGCCGTCGGGGCGGGCGCGCCCGCCGCGGTACGTCTCGACCACGAGCCCTTGCACCGGGTCCAGCCACAGGTCAGGCCTGTGCTGCATGCAGATGCGCGTGAGCCACTGAATGACACGTCCGTGATCGCCGTCCGGCACGGCCTTGCCCCCAAGGTGTCCGTTGATGAACTCGAGCCGCGCGCCTTCTATGCTCCGGTCGGCATGGCGGGCGAGTTCCTCGAACTCGGTGACGAGCATCTGGGGCCTGTCAGCGGTCACGGTCACAGGGCTCCTCCGGTTGTGCAGGGGTCCACATCGTCAGGGTAGGGGAGATCCGGCCTGGCGGGCGGGGCGTTCGGATCGGTTGCACCCTCCTGCTGAACGGCCGTCACACGTACCGCAGCTCTCCCGGCCGCACCGAGCGCCCCAGCAGCGGCAGAGCCGTGGCGGCCGCCAGCAGGCAGGCGGCGTACACCGCCGGTGCGACCAGCAGGGCGGTCCAGCGCCGCCCGCTGTGCCTGCCCGCCGCTCATCTCTCCGGGGCGCAACTCCTCCTGCCCGCGCACCCCGAACCGTTCCAGCCACTCACCGGCGCGCGCCCGCGCCTCGGCCCGTGCGGTGCCGGCCAGCATCAGCGGCAGTGCCACGTTGTCCAGCGCCGTCAGTTCCGGGATCAGCTGCCCGAACTGGAAGACCACCCCGAAGTCGGTGCGCCGCAGCTCGCTCAGCCGATGCTCCGGCAGCCCCTCCAGCGGCCGGCCGGAGTACGTCACCGAGCCCGCGTCCGGCCGGACGATCCCGGCCAGGCAGTGCAGCAGCGTGGACTTGCCGCTGCCGCTGGCCCCGGTGACGGCGAGGATCTCGCCGGCCCGGAGGTCGACGGAGACTCCCCGCAGGGCCTCTGTCCTGCCGTACGTCTTCACCAGGTCGCGGGCCGCGAGCAGCGGTCCCGTCGTGGCCTGGTACGTGTCCCCGTTCGTCATGCGGTGCGGACCTCCGTGGTCAGGGTGGTGAGCCGGGCCGCGGTGGTGGTCATCCAGCGCAGGTCGGCATCGAGGTGGTTGAGGGCGTAGTCGGCCGAGAGCACGGTCGCGAGGTCGGTGCCCGGCGTCGTCTTGAGCGCGGTGAGCTCCCGCATCCGGCCCATGTGGGCTTCGCGCTGGGCCAGCAGGTAGGCACCCGCGTCGCCGCCGGTGAGGATCGAGACGACGACCTTGGCGAAGATCTCGTTGGTCACGAAGGGTGCGGGCGGTGCGATCTCGCCCGCCCACCGCGCCAGTTCACGCGCGCCCTCGTCCGTCGCGCGGTACGCGGTGCGCTCCGGGCCGCCGTCGGACGCGATGCCGTCGACCTCCGCGAGGCCGTCCCGGACCAGCCGCTGCAGGGTCGTGTAGACCTGCCCGTAGGCCAGTGGACGGGCCTGTGGGAAGCGTTCGTCGTGGCGCCGTTTGAGGTCGTAGCCGTGGCTCGGCCCCGAGGCGATCAGGCCCAGGAGGAGATGGCGGGTGCTCATGAAGATCAGTATTCACCACGTACATGTACTGAGTGAATAGCATGACGGACTCGGTTGGGGATTTCTTTTGCCCGGATCATGGGTATTTGGAAGGAGTGAGATGTGACCAGGGCCACGTTGCGGGTGTCAGAGTGCCTGTCTGCGCACCTTCTGGGTAGGGGGCTGCCGAAACCCGCAAGAAGCGTGCTCGCAACACAGCCCGACCCAAAGGAGATCTCCGTGGCTGCACCCCTCCTGCTCCCGGCCCCTTCCAAACCCGTGGCGGAGCCGTCCACTCCATGGGCCGAGCCCTCCGCCGCCTCCGAGACCGCGCACTACTGCGTCTTCGGCGCCGCCCAGAGCTTCGCCGAGACCCCGCTCACCAGCGAACCTCCACTGCCCGACGCCGAGCCCCTGACCAGCGAGTCGCCGTTCGCCGACGCCGTGCCGCTGACCAGCGAGTCCTCGCCCGAGCTCACGGCCGACGTGCCGGAGCAGGGCGGCCCCTCCTTCGCCGTTCCCGAGCCGACGAGGTCGTGAGGGTCACAGATGCCAGCAGCCGGGCCGGCCGAGCCCTCCGCCGAGGACCTTCCCGAGGATCTGACCAGGCTCGCCGCCCTGCACGGCGTCGCCACCGCCTACCGCCCGTCCCCGGACCGCACCGTCCCGGCCTCGGTCACCGCGGTGACCCTCGCGCTGGCCGCCCTCGGCGTGGACACGAGTACCCCCGAGGCCGTACGGGCCGCGCTCGCCGCGTGTGAGAACGGGCTGCGTGACCGCCTGCTGCCGCCCACCGTGGTCGGCTGGAGCGACGGCGGCACGCCGGCCGCTCTCGCCGCACTGCCCGAGGGCACCCTGCTCCGCGTCGACACCGAGCAGGGCGAGACCCGCGACGACGCCGGGCGGCTCCCGCCCGGCGTCCACCGCCTGACCGCCACCACCCCCGACGGCCGCACCGCCCGGGCCCACCTGATCGTGGCGCCCGCCCGGCTGCCCGCGCCCGCCGGCCGCTCCCACGGACTCCTGGTCCAGCTCTACTCCCTCCTCTCCCGCCGCTCCTGGGGCATGGGCGACCTCGGTGACCTCCGCGAACTGGCCGACTGGGCCGGACGGGCCCTCGGCGCCGGGTTCGTCCAGGTCAACCCGCTGCACGCGGCCGTGCCCGGCGCCCCGTCCGACCCCTCCCCGTACCGGCCCTCCTCGCGCCGCTTCCCCGACCCCGTCCACCTGCGGATCGAGGACGTGCCCGAGTACGCCTACGTCACCGACCCCGAGCGCGCCCGGAAGCTCGGGGAACGGGCGGGACGGCTGCGCGGTGCCGTACTGGACGACGGCGCCCTCATCGACCGGGACGCCGTGTGGGAGGTGAAGCGCGACGCCCTCGACCTGCTCCACGAGGTCCCCCTCGGGCCCGGCCGCCGCGCCGCCTACTGCGACTACCTCGCCGCACAGGGCACCGCGCTGGAGGACCACGCCACCTGGTGCGCGCTCGCCGAGATCCACGGCCCCGACTGGCACCGCTGGCCCGAGGGTCTGCGCGACCCCCGCTCGGCCGCCACCGAACGCGCCCGCACCGAGCTGATGGACCGCGTCGACTTCCACTCCCGGCTCACCTGGCTCACCGACACCCAGCTCACCGCCGCCCAGCACACCGCCCGCGAGGCCGGGATGCCGGTCGGGATCGTGCACGACCTCGCCGTCGGCGTGCACCCGCGCGGCGCCGACTCCTGGGCGCAGCAGGAGTACTTCGCCCGCGGCATGTCGGTGGGCGCCCCGCCCGACGCCTTCAACGCCCTCGGCCAGGACTGGGGCCTGCCGCCCTGGCGCCCCGACCGCCTCGCCGACTCCGGGTACGCGCCCTTCCGGGACCTGCTGCGCGGCCTGTTCCGCTACGCCGGCGCGCTGCGCGTCGACCACGTCATGGGCCTGTTCCGGCTCTGGTGGGTTCCCGAGGGCCACCCGCCCACCCAGGGCACCTACGTCCACTACGACGCCGAGGCCATGCTCGCCGTCCTCGTCCTGGAGGCCACCCGGGCCGGTGCCGTCGTCATCGGCGAGGACCTGGGCACCGTCGAACCCGGCGTGCGCGAGGCGCTGCGCGAACGCGGGGTGCTGGGCACCTCGGTGCTGTGGTTCGAGCGCGACTGGACCGGCGACGGCCGTCCGCTGCCACCCGAGCGGTGGCGCGCCGACTGCCTCGCCACCGCCACCACCCACGACCTGCCGTCCACCGCAGCCCGCCTCACCGGCGAGCACGTCGAACTCCGCGACCGCCTCGGCCTGCTCACCCGCCCGCTGGAGCGGGAGCGCGCCGAGTCCGCGGCGGACACCGCGGAGTGGCTGGAAGTCCTCGCCCGGCTCGGGCTGCTGGACGGCACCGGCGGCGACACCGGAGCCCCCGCGGAGGAGGCGGAGATCCAGGCCGTGCACCGCTTCCTGCTGCGCACCCCGGCCCGCATGGTCGGCGTCTGGCTCCCGGACGCCGTCGGCGACCGCCGCCCGCAGAACCTCCCCGGCACCTGGGACCAGTACCCGAACTGGCGGCTGCCCGTCGCCGACGCCGAGGGCCGCCCGGTGACCCTGGAGGACCTGGCCGCCTCACCCCGCCTGCACGCCCTGATCGACGTCGTAAGGGAACGCGACGACGGCCGGGACGGCTGAACCGGGCGCCCGCGGGCCCCGTACGGGCACCCCGGGCGCGCGGTCCCTCCGGCCGTTCGCTAACTTGGCACCGTGGACAAGAAGAACGCCCTGCGCGCCGGCGCCCTGGCAGCCGGTACGACGCTGATGATGCTGCTCATGTCGTCCCCCGCGCTCGCGCTGACCCGCGACGACGGCGACGACCCCGGCACCGGCCTGAGCGTCATCGAGACGCTGGGCTACTACGTCCTGGCCCCGCTCGCGCTGTTCGTGGTCATCGCCGGTCTGGTCATGGCCCTGGACAGGTCCAAGCCGGAGCACCGGGTGATCACTCCCGGGACCAAGAACAAGACCAAGACCAAGGCCGAGGTCGCCGCGAAGGCCTGACCTCTCCGCAACGGCTTCACCGAGGGCGCCGCCCCGCACACATGTGACGGGGCGGCGCCCTTTGGCGTTCTCACGGGCCGGGGCCGCGTGTCTCAGGGACTCGGCGCGGTCAGATAGCGTTCGAGCGTCGGCGCCAGCCACGCCAGAAGCTCCTCGCGGTGCAGCGCCACGGCCGGCGGGAACCGCAGGATGTAGCGCGTGAGCGCCAGACCGAGCACCTGCGTCGCGACGAGCGCGGCCCGCGCGGGCGCCTGCTCGGGGTCCGGGCAGACCCGTAGGGCGACCGGCAGTACCTGGTCGCGGAAGATGCCCTGCATGCGTTCCGCCCCGGCCTGGTTGGTGGTCCCGGCCCGGAGCAGCGCCGTGAGCACCTCGTTCTCCTCCCACCGGGAGAGGAAGTGCGTCATCAGGGCCCGTCCGACCTCCTCGCGCGGCAGCTCGGCCACGTGGGCCCGGCCCGTCGCCGGGTCACCGGCCGGGTCACGGGCATCGGCTACAACTACCCCGCTCCCCGCGGCGCCCACGGGCTGACCGGCACCCGCGTCCCGGACCTGCCCCTCGCGGGCGGGGGCCGGCTCTACGAGGCGCTGCGCGGCGGACGGTTCGTGCTGATCACTCCGGCGTCGGCCCAGGGTGCGCAGGCGCACCTGGACGGGGAGGGCCGCAAGGAGCGGCTGTCCGTGGAGTGCTGGGCGAGCGGGCGGCGTACGACGGTGCTGGTGCGCCCCGACGGGTACGTGGCCTGGGCGGCGGACGACGCCGGCGCGGCGGAGACCGGGTCGGCCGTCGCCGCGCACGTGGGCTGAGGGATCTGAGGGATCCGCCTGCTTCCCGGCCTACTTCTCGGTGCCGGCGAGCAGGACCCGCAGCAGGCCGGCCACCTCGGCGGCCTGTCGCGCGTCCAGGGCGGACAGGGCCTCCGTCTGGGCGGCGAGACCCGCGCCGACCGCCTCGTCGATCAGCTCCAGGCCCCGGTCGGTGAGCGTGACCTGGAGTCCCCGGCGGTCGTGCGGGTCGGGGGAGCGCCGCAGCAGCCCCGCGCGTTCGAGCTTGTCCAGGCGGCCGGTCATGCCGCCGGTGGTGAGCATCAGCGTGGCCGAGAGCTGCCGGGGCGAGAGCGTGTAGGGCTCGCCGGAGCGGCGCAGGGTGGCCAGGGCGTCGAACTCCCCGCGGGAGATCCCGAAGCGGGCGTACGCCTTCTCCATCCGGTCGCCCATGGCGCGGGCCAGCCGGAAGACCCGGCCGAACACCTCCATGGCGGCCGTGTCCAGGTCGGGACGGACCACCGCCCACTGGTCGACGATCGCGTCGACGGGGTCCTTGCGCGGCTCGGGGGAGGACTCGGGGGGTGTCCCGGGGTGATCGGTCATGGCACGAGTATCGGGAGGATTCCGCTCGGCCGCAAGAAAGTAGCTTGACGGAAACTTGCTTACAAGTAAGCTACCTCCATGCCGTCCGCCGGTCGCACCTCCCTCATCGCGCTCACCGCCCTCGCCCCCGTCTCCTGGGGCACCACCTACGCCGTGACCACCGAGTTCCTCCCACCGGACCGGCCCCTGTTCACCGGTCTGGCCCGCGCCCTGCCCGCCGGCCTGCTGCTGCTCGCGCTCGCCCGGGTGCTGCCGCGCGGCGCCTGGTGGTGGAAGGCGGCGGTGCTGGGCGCGCTGAACATCGGCGCCTTCTTCCCGCTGCTGTTCCTCTCCGCGTACCGGCTGCCGGGCGGCATGGCGGCCGTCGTCGGCTCGGTCGGCCCGCTCTTCGTCGTCGGGCTCTCGGCCCTGCTGCTGGGACAGCGGCCCACCACGCGCGCGGTGCTCACCGGTGTCGTCGCCGCGTTCGGCGTCAGCCTGGTCGTGCTGAAGGCGGCCGGGGGGCTGGACGCGCTCGGCGCGCCGGCCGCCCTGGCCTCCGCCGCGTCCATGTCCACCGGCACCGTGCTCACCAAGCGCTGGGGCCGCCCCGAAGGCGTCGGCCCGCTCGCGCTCACCGGCTGGCAACTGACCGCGGGCGGGCTGCTCATCGCGCCGGTCGCCCTCCTGGTCGAGGGTGCTCCACCCGCCCTGGACGGCGCGGCGGTCGGCGGCTACCTCTACCTGGCGCTGGCCAACACGGCGGTGGCGTACTGGCTCTGGTTCCGCGGCATCGGCCGGCTCTCCGCCACCCAGGTCACCTTCCTCGGCCCGCTCTCGCCGCTCACCGCCGCGGTCGTCGGCTGGGCGGCGCTGGGCGAGACGCTGACGCCGGTGCAACTGGCCGGCATGGCGCTGGCGTTCGGGGCGACGGTCGCGGGGCAGCGGGCGCCGCGAGCGAAGACGGGCACGGCGCTCGAACCGTTCAGTTCTCCTTCAAGGAACAGTCGAAAAGATTCGATGGACCTGACGGGTCCGGGCCTGCGACGGTAGCTCCACCACGACCGTCGACAGTGAAAGGACCTCCGTGGCCGTAGCCGACCGCCGGACCGTCACCCCCGCTCCCACCCCTGCCAACGCCCTCGCCGCGCCCGCCGCCCCCGTCGCGCTCGGGATCGGGCTCGCCGTGCTCGCCACCGTCGTCTGGTCCGGCAGCTTCGTCGCCTCCCGTGCCCTCGGGGACAGCGTCCCGCCCGTGCAGCACGCGTTCTGGCGCTGGGTGGTGGCGCTCGCGGTCGTGGCCCCCTTCGGCGCCCGGCGGGCATGGCGGCAGCGCGCGCTCATCCGGCGCCACCTCGGCTTCGTACTCCTCGCCTCCCTGCTCGGCGTGGCCGTCTACAACACCCTCGTCAACCAGGCCGGCGTCACCACGCCCGCCGCCAACATGGGCATGATCATGGCGGCGTCCCCGGTGCTGATGGCGGTCTACGAACGGGCGGGCGGCGTACGGCTCGGCGCCCGTCGGGTGGCGGGGCTGCTCGTCGCCTGCGCGGGGGTGCTGCTGCTGGTCGGAGGCGGGGCGGGCTTCTCGGCGGGCGACCTGTGGATGATCGCCGCGGCCTGCTGCTTCGGGTCGTACAGCGCGCTGCTGCGCCGCAGGCCCACCGGTCTGGACGGGGTCGGGTTCCTGTTCACCACGTTCCTCCTCGGCACCCTCATGCTGCTTCCCGCGCAGGGCGTCAGCCTCGCCGCGCGGGGCGGCTTCAGCCCGGAGCCGGGCACCGTCCTCGCCCTCCTCTACGTCGGTGTCGCCTCCTCGGCGGTGGCCTTCTTCGCCTGGAACAGGGCGATCTCCCTGATCGGCCCGTCCCGCGCCGGCGTCGTCTACTACCTCCAGCCGGTGTGCGTCGCCCTGCTCTCCTGGGCGCTGCTGGCCGAACCGACCGGCTGGGCGCAGGCGGGCTGCATGGCGCTGATCCTCGGCGGTGTCGTCCTCGGCGCGGGGTCGCGTCGGTGACGGGGGCCGGGCGCGGACAGGTTGCCGACATGGCCGACTGGGACATCCGCAAGCTGCAGATCCTGCGGACGCTGCGGGAACGGGGCACGGTGACCGCGACGGCCGAGGCGCTGAACATGACGCCGTCCGCCGTCTCCCAGCAGCTGACGAACCTCTCCCGGCAGCTCGGCGTGGAACTGCTCCGGGCCCAGGGGCGCCGGGTCCGACTGACGGACGCGGCCCGCCTCGTACTGCGGCACACGGAGGCGGTCTTCGAGCAACTGGAACGGGCGGAGGCCGAGTTGTCGGCGTACGTCCGGGGAGAGGCCGGCGAGGTACGGGTCGGCGCCTTCTCCACCGCCGTGCCGGCGCTCGTCGTACCGGCCGTCACCGCGCTGCGGGCGAGCCACCCCGCCGTGACGGTGCGGGTGCGGGAGGCCGAGGCGCAGGAGGCGTACGAACTGCTGGCCGCCGGGGAGGTGGACCTCGCCCTGTCGCTGGCCGCGCAGGCGCCGAGCGCCGCCGACCCGCGCTTCACCCGCGTCCCGCTGCTCGCCGACCCGCTGGACGTGGCCCTGCCCGCCGACCACCCGCTGGCCCGCGCGGAAGGGCTCCGCCTGGCGGACCTCGCCGCCGAGCCGTGGATCTTCGGCGGCAGCGGCCCCTGGTCCGCCATCACGCATGCGGCCTGCGAGACGGCCGGCTTCCGCCCGCACCAGGCCCATACGGCGGCCGGCTGGACGGCGATCCTCGCGATGGTCGGGGCCGGGATGGGCGTGGCCCTGGTACCCCGCATGGCGGCCGTCCCGCGCGACGGCGTCTCCATGCGCGACCTGCACGCCGACCGCCCCGTCCGGCACGTCGTCGCGGCCGTACGCAGGGGAGCGTCGGAGGCCCCCGCCGTCGCGACGGTACTCGGGGCTCTCCACGGGGCGGCGGCCTCCCGCCCCTGAGCCGAGCCGCGCCGGGGGCCCCGCGGCGCGGCGCGCGCCACCGGGCGTGGTGGGCGAACGGCACGGCCCGGGCGGGCCCGGTGACGGGGCGGCCGCGCGTCGGCCCACCCGGGCACACGGCAGGGGCGCCCGGCCCGACGTGCGGACCGGGCGCCCCTGCGGCGTGAAGACCTACTCCGTGGTCGCCGCCGCGTCGGCCGCCTGGGCCAGCAGGGCGCGTTCGATGCCCGAGCGGGACTCCGAGACCAGGCGGCGCAGGGCCGCGTTCGGCTGGGCGGAGGCCAGCCACGCGTCCGTGCGGTCCAGGGTCTCCTGCGACACCTGCACCGCCGGGTACAGGCCGACCGCGATCTGCTGGGCCATCTCGTGCGACCGGGACTCCCAGACGCCCTTCAGCGCCTCGAAGTACCGCTCCGTGTACGACGCCAGCAGCTCGCGCTGGTCGGTCTGGACGAAGCCGGCGATGACCGCCTCCTGGACGGCGTTCGGCAGCTTGTCGGACTCCACGACCGACTCCCAGGCCTCCGCCTTGGCCTGCTCGGTGGGCCGGGCGGCACGCGCGGTGGCGGCGTGCCGCTCACCGGCGGCCGTCTTGTCCCGCTCGTACTCCGAGGCGATCTCCGAGCCGCCGAACCGGCCCACGGCCGCCAGCCGCTGCACGAACGCCCAGCGCAGCTCCGTGTCGACGGCCAGGCCCTCGATCGTCTGCGTGCCGTCGAGGAGCGCGTCCAGCAGGTCGAGCTGCTCCGGCGTCCGCGCCGTCGCCGCGAACGCGCGCGCCCACGCCAGCTGGTGGTCGCTGCCCGCCTCGGCGGCCCGCAGGTGGGCCAGCGTGGCCTCGGTCCAGCGGGTGAGCAGCGCCTCGCGGGCGGTCGGGGCGGCGTACTGGTCGATGGCCAGCTTCACCTGGCGGTGCAGCGACTGCACGACACCGATGTCGGATTCCTTGCCGATGCCGGACAGCACCAGGGAGAGGTAGTCCCGGGTGGCCAGCTCCGCGTCCCGGGTCATGTCCCAGGCCGACGCCCAGCACAGCGCGCGCGGCAGCGACTCGGTGAAGTCGCCCAGGTGCTCGGTGACGACGGCCAGGGACTGCTCGTCCAGCCTGACCTTCGCGTACGACAGGTCGTCGTCGTTCAGGAGCAGCACCGCCGGGCGGGCCTTGCCGACCAGCTGCGGTACGTCCGTCAGCTCCCCGTCCACGTCCAGTTCCACGCGCTCGCCGCGCACCAGCTTGCCGTCCGCGTCGAGGTCGTAGGCGCCGACCGCGATGCGGTGCGGGCGCAGCGTGGGCTCGCCCTTGGCACCGGCGGGCAGGGCCGGAGCCTCCTGCCGGATGGCGAAGGAGGTGATCACTCCCTCGCCGTCCGTCTCGATCTCCGGGCGCAGCACGTTGATGCCCGCCGTCTCCAGCCACGCCTTCGACCAGGTCTTCAGGTCGCGCCCGGAGGTCTCCTCCAGCACGCCCAGCAGGTCGGACAGGCGCGTGTTGCCGAACGCGTGCCGCTTGAAGTACGCCTGCACGCCCCGGAAGAACGCGTCCTCACCGACGTACGCGACGAGCTGCTTGAGCACGCTCGCGCCCTTGGCGTACGTGATGCCGTCGAAGTTGACGAGCACGTCGTCCAGGTCGCTGATGTCCGCCATGATCGGGTGCGTGGACGGGAGCTGGTCCTGCCGGTAGGCCCAGGTCTTCATCTGGTTGGCGAACGTCGTCCACGAGTGCGGCCACTTGGAGCCGGGCGCGTCGGCCTGGCAGGCGGCCTCGGCGTAGGTGGCGAACGACTCGTTCAGCCACAGGTCGTTCCACCACTCCATGGTGACCAGGTCGCCGAACCACATGTGCGCCAGCTCGTGCAGGATCGTCGCCGCCCGCACCTCGTACGCGGCGTCCGTCACCTTCGAGCGGAACACGTACTGGTCCCGGATGGTCACCGCGCCCGCGTTCTCCATCGCGCCCGCGTTGAACTCCGGCACGAAGAGCTGGTCGTACTTCTTGAAGGGGTACGGGTAGTCGAACTTCTCCTGGAACCACTCGAAGCCCTGCCGGGTCACCTCGAAGATGGCGTCCGAGTCGAGGTGCTCGGCGAGCGACGGGCGGCAGTAGATGCCGAGCGGGACGGACTGGCCGTCCTTCTCGTACACGCTGTGCACCGAGTGGTACGGGCCGACGATCAGGGCCGTGACGTACGACGAGAGGCGCGGGGTCGGCTCGAAGACCCAGACGCTGTCCTTCGGCTCGGGCGTCGGCGAGTTGGAGATGACCGTCCAGCCCTCGGGCGCCTTCACGGTGAACTGGAACGTCGCCTTGAGGTCGGGCTGCTCGAAGGACGCGAACACCCGGCGGGCGTCCGGCACCTCGAACTGGGTGTACAGGTACGCCTGGTCGTCCACCGGGTCGACGAACCGGTGCAGGCCCTCGCCGGTGTTGGTGTACGCGCAGTCGGCGGCCACGCGCAGGATGTTGCGCCCCGGCAGCAGGCCCGGCAGGGCGATGCGGGAGTCCTGGAACACCTCGTCGGCGTCGAGGGCGTCGCCGTTCAGCGTCACCTCGTGGACCGTCGGCGCGACCAGGTCGATGAAGGACTCGCCGCCGCCCTCCGCGACGTCGAAGCGCACCGTGGTCACGGACCGGTAGGTGCCGCCCTCCTGCGCGCCGGTGAGGTCGAGATCGATCTCGTACGAGTCAACGCTCAGCAGCGTCGCCCGCTGCCGCGCCTCTTCGCGAGTCAGGTTTGTGCCAGGCACGCGGTCATCTCCTCGTTATGTGTCGGTTGCGCCATCCTTCCACGGGGCCCGCACGGAGCGCGATGTCCATTTCCCGCCGGTGGGCGGGCCGCGCGGGCGCGAACCTGGGAGCCATGGAGCACTACACCGCACACCCGGTCCCCCCTGCCACCCTGAAGGAACTGCGCGTCACCGACGACGCCGGCCGCGCCCCCGACCCGCTCACCGACCCCGAGGGCGGCGCACCCCTGCGCTGCTGCCTGCGCCGCAGCGTGCCGGGGGAGAGGATCGCCCTCGTCTCCTACGCCCCGCTGCGCCGCTGGGCGGCTCGCACCGGCGCCGACCCGGGCGCGTACGACGAGCAGGGGCCGGTCTTCGTCCACGCCGAGGAGTGCGCGGGGCCCGACGGGGACGGCCTGGCCTTCACCAACGCCCACCGCACGGTGCGCCGCTACTCGGCCGAGGGGCACATCCTGGGCGGGCGGCTGGTCGGCGGGGCCGACGAGTTCGCCCCCGCCATCCAGGAAGCGTTCGACGACCCGGCCGTGGCGTTCGTCCACGTCCGGGCCGTCGAGTACGGCTGCTTCCTCTACGAGGTGAGGCGGGGCTAGCCCCGGGCCTCTAGCCCTTCAGCTCCGCCGCCACCAGCTCCGCGATCTGCACCGCGTTCAGGGCCGCGCCCTTGCGCAGGTTGTCGTTGGAGACGAACAGGGCGAGGCCGTTCTCCACGGTCTCGTCCTCACGGATGCGGCCCACGTACGACGGGTCCTGCCCGGCCGCCTGGAGCGGGGTCGGCACCTCGGTGAGGGCGACGCCGGGGGCACCGGCCAGCAGCTCCTTGGCGCGGGCCACGCTGAGCGGGCGGGCGAAACGGGCGTTGATCTGCAGGGAGTGGCCGCTGAAGACGGGCACCCGCACGCAGGTGCCGGAGACCTTCAGCTCCGGGATCTCCAGGATCTTGCGGGACTCGTTGCGGAGCTTCTGCTCCTCGTCCGTCTCGTGCAGGCCGTCGTCGACGATGGAGCCGGCCAGCGGCAGCACGTTGTACGCGATCGGCGCCACGTACTTGTCGGGCTTCGGGAACTCCACCGCGGAGCCGTCGTGCGTGAGCTTGGGGGCGTCCGCGCCGACCTTCTGGACCTGCTCGAACAGCTCGTCCACACCGGCCAGGCCGGAGCCGGAGACCGCCTGGTACGTGGCGACGACGAGGGCTTCGAGGCCCGCCTCCGCGTGCAGCGGACGCAGCACCGGCATCGCGGCCATCGTGGTGCAGTTCGGGTTGGCGATGATGCCCTTGGGGCGGTCCGCGATCGCGTGCGGGTTCACCTCGGAGACCACCAGCGGGACCTCGGGGTCGCGGCGCCAGGCGGAGGAGTTGTCGATCACGACGGGGCCCTGCGAGGCGACCTTCTCGGCCAGCGCCTTGGAGGTGGCGCCGCCCGCGGAGAAGAGCACGATGTCCAGGCCGGAGTAGTCGGCGGTGGTCGCGTCCTCGACCGTCACGCCGTCCAGCTCCTTGCCGGCGCTGCGCGCCGAGGCGAACAGGCGCAGCTCGGTGACCGGGAAGTCGCGCTCCGTGAGGATCCTGCGCATGACCGTGCCCACCTGGCCGGTGGCTCCGACGATTCCGATCCTCACGGTGACTCCTTCTCCGTTTGTACGCGTGTCTTCACGCGCGCTTTGCTCGGCCGAGACTTTTCCATCATGGGGCGAAGCCCGGCCCGCCTGTCCAATCCTTTGCCCCGGGTGCCCGCACCCTGGGACGCGGTGGCTCGGTCCGCCCCTGCCCATCCCGTCCCACCCCACACGACGATGTGACGTACGCCTCGCGCCGCCTGCCGGCCGGACGGGCGAACGTTTCGGGCTGCCGCGGCGTCATAGGGGAGACGCGGGGACAGGTCCCAGGGGGAGGGGTGGCAGTGCTGCGCAGAAAGGCCCGCCGCGGCCAGGGGGACGCCGGACGGGACGATCCCCTGGACGCGGCCCAGGAACGCCGGGTGCGGGCGGTGCTCGCGCTGGGCGGGGTGCCGCAGGCGGACCTGCCGGACGGGGTGCAGCAGGTCCGCCTGCGGTTGCTGGAGCGGACGGCGAGCGGCCGGGAGGCGCCGCGCGACGTGTCGGCGTGGGCGGCGGTCGTCGCCTCCAACCTGGCGATGGACTGGCACCGCGCCCGGCGCCGCCAGGACCGGCTCGGGGAGCGCCTGGCCGCGCTCCGCCAGACGGACCACCCGTCGGGGGAGGACACCAGCGTGCTCTCCCTCGCCGTCGCCCAGGGCCTGGACGAGCTGCCCGACGCCCAGCGCCAGGTCCTCGTCCTGCGGTTCTTCGCGGACCTGCCGGTGCGCGGCATCGCCGAGGAGCTGGGCATCCCCGAGGGCACGGTCAAGAGCAGGCTGCACACGGCGGTACGGGCACTGCGGGCCCGCCTGCACGAGGACGAGGTGGTGTGAGATGGCCGCCGAGAAGCAGCCCGACGGGCACGCCGACGGGCACGCCGGGCACGACGCGCTGATGGCCGCGATCACGGGGGAGCCGCTGCCGCCCGGCGTCGGCGCGGAGGCCCACGGCGCGTACCGGTCCGCGACGGCCGACGTGGCGCTGCTGCGGGAACAGCTGGGGATCATCGGCCGCTCGCTGAGCGGGCCACCCGCCGAGCCGGTCCCCGGGCCGCTCCCCGAGCCCGGGACCTCCACGGTGGTCCCCGCCCCCCGCCGCCCCCGGCGCCGTCCGCTCGCCCTCGCTCTCGGCGCCCTCGCGGTGGTCTGCGCGGGCACCGTGGTGACGGGCCTCGGCTGGCTGGTGGCGCAGGGCGGGAGCGGTGGCTCCGACGACGCGTCCGGCAAGGGCGTGGCGAGCGACGAGCGGGCGGACTCCAGCGGGTCCGGAACAGCCTTCGGCAGCCCCCACTACCTCGCCTGCGCCCGACTGGTGGCCGAGGGCACGGTGACCCGCGCCGAACCCGTGCCGGGCACCGGACGCCACCGCGTCACCCTCGACGTGACCCGCACCTACAAGCCGGAGCCGGGCGGACGGCCGGAGCAGGACGGCGAGCCGGTCACCTTCGAGCTGGACGACGGCACGGCCCGCCTCGCCGCGGGCGACCGGGCGCTGATCGGCATCCCCCTGCACGGGGACACCCCGGACGCCGTGATCACCGGCGGCCCGGCCATCGCCGCCGAACGCGCCTGGATCACCGCGTCCCTCGCCGAGTCCCGCACCCTCACCTGCGACTGACCGCTGACCGCCGGACACAGCAAAGGGCGGGCGCCCCCGCGGAGCGCCCGCCCTCCCCGTACCGCACCGGACTACGGCACGACCTTCCCGATCCGCACGCTGCCCAGGCCCGCGGCCGTGCCGTGGGCGTTGACCAGCTGGACCCGGCCGAAGAACTCACGGCCCTCCGGGGCGGCGGCCAGCGCCGTCACCTGGGCGGTGACCGTCGCCGAGTCGCCCGTGCCGAGCTCGACCGGCGCCGCGTCGTCCACGGAGACCGAGCCGAGGGTGGCCGCGAAGAACACGTCCCGGTAGTCGTACTCCGTGCTGCCCGACGGCACCGAGTAGCCGGCGACCTCGACGGTGTACGTGCCGGCGGCCGGCTTCGCGACGGAGACGGACTCCTCGGAGTCGCCGTCGGCGGACTGGCCGACCACGGCACCGTCCGCGCCGTAGACCGTCAGGTCCAGGTCGGCGGCCGCGTCGGAGACCCCGCCGATGGCGACGTCCAGCGAGTCGGCGCCCTCGGGCACCTCGACGGTGGAGGTGGCCGTCTGTCCCTGCGCGATGGACGGGCGGGACGTCTCGGACGAGCCGAGCGGGCCGCCGACCAGCTTGCCCTCCAGCGGGGCGTAGCGGTTCGTCACCTTCCAGGAGACGGCGGCCGGCGTGCCGGCCTTCGCCTCGGGCACGGCCACGGTCTCCGGGTCGAAGACGGCGCCGAGGACGGTGACGTCCAGCTCGTACGGGTTGTCCAGCAGCGGCGAGGTGCGCCGCGACTCGACCTCGATCTCCCAGACGCCGGGCTGCGGGTCGGCGTACGCGCGCACGTCGGGCCGGCAGCCGTTGCCGTCGAGGTAGTTGTTGTAGCAGTACGGCGTGGAGGTGTTGTCGACCGGGACGCCGTACGGGTGGATGGCGATGAACCGGGTCTGGCTCCCGTCCCTCAGCCCGCTCATCGCCACCTCCAGCGTCTTCGCGCCCTCGGGGACGGTCACGAAGTAGGACTTGGTGGCGTTGCGCTGCACCGAGCCCCGGGCGGAGACGTCGTACTTCAGCGGGGCGGAGACCACGACCGTGGTCAGGACCTGCTTGTCGACGCCCTCGGTGCGGGGGTCGTCGACCTCCAGGACGGCGCTCTTGAGCCCCGCGGACCCGGGCCGCGCCTCGACCTTGACGGTCACCGGCTCGTTCAGCGGCAGCCGCACCTCGTCCGGACCGACGATCCGGAAGGTGCGCCCGGCGTTGTTCTCGAACTCCAGCTCGTGCCGGACCGCCCGGTCGGAGCCGGAGGTGCGGGTGAGCGTGATCTCGTACGTCTTGCGCTCGCCGGCCTTCAGGCCGCCCTCGCGGTCGTAGAGGCCGGTGCCCTTGCCCGGGGTCTTCAGGAACTGGTCGATCGCGGTGTCGACCGGGGCCTGGACGGTGTACTCGTGGGCGGTGGCGCCCTCGCGGATCGCGCGCCAGGCGTCGGGGACGTTGATCAGGCCCGCGCCCTCCTCGTACGCCTGCACGCCGCTGATGTGGTCGGCGGTCGAGGTCAGCGCCGTGCGCAGCTTCGCGGGCGTGAGGTCGACGCGCGCCTGCTTCGCGGCGGACAGCAGCAGCGCGGAGGCGCCGGCGGCCTGGGGGGAGGCCATCGAGGTGCCCTGGAGCATGCCGTAGCCGGCCGGCAGGTCGTAGCCCGCCTCCGGGACCGGGGCGCCGGGCATCCAGGTCTGGATGGTGTTGACCGCGGCGCCGGGTGCGGTCAGCGTCGGCGTGAAGCCGCCGTCCTCACGCGGGCCGCGCGAGGAGAACGGCATCATCGCGTACCTGGTGCGCACCTGGGAGCCGTAGTTGGCGGCCCAGGTCTCGCGGGAGATGGACGCGCCGACGGAGATCACCTTGTCGGCGAGGCCGGGGTCGCCGATGGTGTTGGCGCCGGGGCCCGAGTTGCCCGCGGAGATGACGAGCTGGACGCCGTGGTCGTCGATGAGCCGCGTGTACAGCTCCGCGCGGGCGTTGTTGCCGTCGTTGAGCGCGGGCAGGCCACCGATCGACATGTTGACGATGTCGACGCCGCGGTTGACGACGAGGTCGATCATGCCCTCGGTGAGCGCGACGTTGGTGCAGCCGCCGCTCCAGGTGCAGGCGCGGGAGGAGACGATCTTCGCGCCGGGCGCGGCACCGTCCATCCGGCCGCCGAACAGGCCGTTGGCGGCGGTGAGTCCGGCGACGTGCGTGCCGTGCTCGGACTCGATGACGCCGATGTTGACGAAGTCGGCCTTGGCGCCGGAGGAGTTGTAGACGACGTCCTTGCGGATCTCGATGACGAAGGGCTGGCGCTCGGCCACGTCCGTCTTCGGGTCGTCGGTGCCGAAGTACCCGACCTGGAAGCCGTCCTTGTAGGGCTTCATCGGGGTGTCGTCGGCGAAGTCGTGGTTGCCGTTCAGGTCGACGCGGACCGTGCCGGCCTGCGCGTCGTACAGGACGCCCCAGGAGTCGGTGGTGTCGCCGTCCCGGTTGGCGTCGCCGGCCGCGTCACCGCCGGTGGTGTAGGACTCCAGGAAGGTGCTGACCCGGTAGGAGCCCGCGGGAGCCGTCCAGGTCTGCCCGCCGAAGGTGAAGGTCGGCCCGGACACCGAGGTGGTCATCGGGCGCCAGGTGCGGTCGCCGTCGACGACCGGGTCGGTGGCGGTGACCCAGTCGACGATCTTGCGCTCGCCGGTGGTGGTCTTCCGCAGCGCCGGGTGCCCGAGGTCGACACCCGAGTCCAGGATGCCGATGGTGACGCCGCGGCCGTCCGCCTTCGGGTACTTCTCCACGAAGTCGACGGCGCCCGTCTCGAAGGACGGGTTGTACGGGTTCTCGGCGGGGGTGCGGCGGTCCGGCGCCGGGTAGGAACGGCCCTTGTGGTGCGTGGCGCCCTTCGCCCGGTCCGCGCTCGGCGTCGGGTCGTCCAGCGGTATCTCCTCGCGCAGGTCGATGCCGTGCACGGAGGAGAGCTTCGCGGCGGCGGCGATGGCCGAGTCCGCCTTGGCGGTGGGGACGGTGGCGCGGACGTAGCCCAGCTCGTCGTAGGTCCGGCCGACGGTGCCGCCGGGGACCGCCTCCAGCTCCTTCGCCACCCGCTCGGTGTCGCCCGGCGCGGTGGCGACCATCATCGTGACGTTCTTCTCGCCGTCCGCCTTCGCCTCGGCGAGCCGGTCCGCGTCGTCCGAACCGAGCTTGTCGTGCGCGGACTTGACGGAGGCGTCGGCCGGCAGAGCGGCCGCCGGGCCGTCGGCGGCGAAGGCCGCGGGCACGGGCCCGGCCGCGGCGAGCGCGGCCACGAGGCCCGCGGCCACGGCGATGCGGGCCGCGCGTCTCGCGCCCGGTATCGGTTCGCGCTGGGGGGTGTGGGTCATCGGCATCCCTTGTAGGTAAAGGAACGTGCGTGAACGACCGGGGCAGACCGGCCCTGGCCGAGGCAGTCCGGAATCCGATCCCGGACGACCGCTCAGCTTTACGTAAGGGATCACTGTTTGGGGAGAGTTGTCCGGGACGGGAAGGAGTCATGGCGTACTTCCGCCATACGCCATCCGGGACACAAGGGGCGGGCCATGACAATCCCCGGAGCCGGACCGGGGGCGGCGTGAGGAGGGGCCGCGGGGCGTCGTGCCCCGCGGCCCCTCCTCTCCCCTCCTGGTGACCGCCCCGTCGTCCGCTACTGGGGCAGCACCACGACATACGCGGCGGGTTCCCGGTCCCCCGCCGCCATCAACGCCGTACGGACCACGGTCGCCTGGTGCTCGAGCGCGTCCCGCAGTTTGCGCGGGGTGAGGTGCACGACCGTAATGCCCAGCCGCTCCAAGTGCTCCCGCTTGCGCGCGTGTTCCGCCCAGACCGGGTCGTCCTCCCGCTGCCGGTGCGCGCGGGTGTCCAGCTCCAGCGCCACCGCCTGCTCCGGCCAGAAGGCGTCCACGCCGCCGAGGTGGGGGCCGCCGGGCATGCGCAGGTCGACGTTCCAGACCGGCTCCGGCAGACCGTGCTCGCGCACCATCCGGTACAGGCGCTGCTCGGCCAGCGCCCGCCCCTCGGCGACCAGCGAGTCCACGGCGTCCACCACGTGCGGCCGGCTCAGCAGCCGCGCGCGGTTCAGCTCCCGCACCACCGCGGCCGGTTCGCAGTGCCCGCCGCGCACCGCCTCCGTCAGCAGCCGCCGCACGGTCTCCGCGTCCGTCAGCTCCGCCACCGCGTCGGCCAGCGCCCGCGCCACCGGCGCCACCGGCACCCCGGCGACCTCCTCGGCGACGGGCAGCGCGGCCGTGCGGACGATGCGCGCGCACCCCGTCGTCCGCAGCCGGCGCAGCCGCGGCACCAGTACGTCGACGACCTCCAGGGACGGCAGCGGGGGAGCGGCCGAGAATCCGTGCAGCGCCAACGCGGCCGGCCCCGTGATCATCGCCTCCGCGTACGCGGGGACGGGCGGGTGCTCGCGGCCCGGCTGGACCGGCACGGCGGCGGTGACGCCCGGGACCGCGCCGGACGTGCGCTCCCGCGCCGCGTAGAGCAGCACCGCGTGCAGGCGTTCGTCGCCGGTCGGCGGGCCCGGGTGCAGCAGGACGACGTTCGGGAGCAGTTGCCGCCAGGGGCCGCCGGGCCGGCACCGTTCGTTGGTCTCGGCGGCGGAGACGCCGTGCGCCCGGAGCTGGGCGGCCGTCATCAGCCGGCGCCTGCCGTGCGCCAGGTCGTGCAGGGGGCGGGGGGAGAGCGGGGTGTTGTGCGTCATGACCGGGGGTTTCCCGCGCCCGATCCGTCCCTTAACCCCTGTTACACGCTCATCGCCGAACCCGGACAAGCCCGTCCTAAAGGACGGGTGTTCGGATGCCGAAAACCCCTGGTCCGCCGAGGTGCGGGCCAGGGGTTACGGCTGCTATTGACTGAATTCCGTAACGATGACGCAGCGCCCAATCATTGGCCAAAGATCGTCGTCGTCCGGGACACGTCCGGCCTAGCGGGCCGCCGCCGCGTCACACGCCTGCCCCCGCAGCGCACGCGACAGGTCGTCCCGCGCCTCGAGGACCAGCCTGCGCAGCGCCGGTGCCGCGTCCTCGTGAGCCGACAGCCACGCGTCCGTCGCGTCCAGCGTGTCCTGGGAGTCCATCAGGGACGGGAAGAGGCCCCGGACCACGTCCATCCCGATCTGGATGGACCGCTCGGCCCACACGCGCTCGATCGCCGCGAAGTACTTCTCCGTGTACGGCGCGAGCAGCTCCCGCTGCGAGGACCGCTCGAAGCCCGCGATCGTCGCCTCCACCAGGGCGTTGGACAACGCGTCCGACTCCACGACCTGCGCCCACGCCTGCGCCTTCACCGCCGCCGAAGGCCGGGCCGCCAGGCAGCGCACCTGGTGGCGCTTGCCGGAGGCCGTGTCGTCGCGGGCCAGCTCGGCGGCCAGCACCGCCTCGTCCGCCACGCCGTGCGCAGCGAGCGGGGCGAGGAACGCCCAGCGCAGCTCCTGGTCCACCTCCAGGCCGTTGATCTTCTCGGAGCCGTCCAGCAGCCCGCGCAGCAAGGACAGTTCGGCCTCTTCGGACGCCACCGCCGCGAAGAACCGCGCCCACGCCAGCTGCGGCTCGCCGCCCGGCGCCGCCTCCCGCAGCTCCCGCAGCGCGCCCTCGCCGAGCAGCCGGCCACCGGTCTCCCGCCACTCGGGGGCCACGTAGTGCACCAGCGCCGACTCGGCCCAGGCGTGCAGCATCTGGAGCACGCCGATGCCGGACTCGCGCCCCGCGAACCGCAGGACGAGACCGATGAAGTCCCGGGCCGGCAGCAGCGCGTCCCGCGTCATGTTCCACAGCGCCGACCAGCACAGGGCGCGGGCCAGCGGGTCCGTCAGCGAGCCCAGGTGCTCGCGCAGCGTCGCCAGCGAGGTGTCGTCGAAACGGGTCTTGCAGTACGTCAGGTCGTCGTCGTTGACCAGGACCAGCTCGGGCGCCTCGGCACCGGCCAGCTCCGCGACGACCGTGCGCGGCCCGTCGACGTCCACCTCGGCGCGCGCGTACCGCTCCAGGGATCCCTCGCCCGTACGGCGGTACAGGCCCACCGCGACCCGGTGCGGGCGCAGTTCGGGGTGCGACTCCGCTGCCTCCTGCACCACCGCCAGCTCGTCGATCCGTCCCGCGGCGCTCAGCAGCACCTGCGGGGTGAGCGAGTTGACACCCGCCGTCTGGAGCCAGGAGCGCGCCCAGGCCGCCATGTCCCGCCCGCTGGTCTCCTCAAGGGCCGACAGCAGATCACCCAGCCGCGTGTTGCCGTACGCGTGCCGCTTGAAGTAGCGCCGCGCGCCCTCCAGGAACGCGTCCTGGCCGACGTACGCCACCAGCTGCTTCAGCGCGGAGGCGCCCTTGGCGTAGGTGATGCCGTCGAAGTTGAGCTTGGCGTCCTCCAGGTCACGGATGTCGGCCGTGACCGGGTGGGTGGAGGGCAGCTGGTCGGCGCGGTAGGCCCAGGCCTTGCGGCGGTTGGCGAAGGTGATCCAGGCGTCCTTGAAGCGGGTCGCGCCGACGTTCGCGAACGCGCCCATGAAGTCGGCGAAGGACTCCTTCAGCCACAGGTCGTCCCACCACTCCATGGTGACCAGGTCGCCGAACCACATGTGCGCCATCTCGTGCAGGATCGTGTTGGCGCGGCCCTCGTAGGACGCCCGCGTCACCTTCCCGCGGAAGATGTACTCCTCCCGGAAGGTCACCAGGCCCGGGTTCTCCATCGCGCCGAGGTTGTACTCGGGCACGAACGCCTGGTCGTACTTCCCGAAGGGGTACGGGTAGTCGAAGTGGTCGTGGAAGAAGTCCAGGCCCTGCTTGGTGATCAGGAAGACGTCGTCGGCGTCGAAGTGCGGCGCCAGCCCCTTGCGGCACAGGGCGCCCAGCGGGATCTCCAGCCGCGTGCCGTCCTCCAGGGTCCGCTCGTAGGAGTCCGTCACGTAGTGGTACGGACCGGCCACGACACACGTGATGTACGTCGAGATCGGCTTCGTCTCCGCGAACCGCCACACCCCGCCCGCCCGTCGCCCACCGCCACCCTTCTGCGGAAGCGCTTCGCGCCCCTCTTTCATGCGCTCGCCCGCGCCGTTGCTCCACACCGTCCACTCCTCGGGCGCCCGCACCTCGAAGCGGAACGGCGCCTTCAGGTCCGGCTGCTCGAAGTTGGCGAAGACCCGGCGGGAGTCGGCCGGCTCGTACTGGGTGTACAGGTACACCTCGCCGTCCTCGGGGTCGACGAAGCGGTGCAGGCCCTCACCGGTGCGGGAGTAGGCGCACTGGGCGTCGACGACCAGCTCGTTGTCGGCGGCCAGGTCCTCCAGCGCGATCCGCGTGCCGTCGAAGACCTCGCTCGGGTCGAGGTCGCGGCCGTTGAGGGAGACGGCGGTGACGCTCGGGGCGACCAGGTCGGCGAAGCTGCTCGCGCCGGGTTCGTTGCAGCGGAACCGGAGCGTGGTGACGGAACGGAAGGTGCGGGGACCCTCGCCCTGCGTGTCACCCACGGCCGAGCGCACGTCGAGGGACACCTCGTACCCGTCGACGGACAGCAGGGCGGCCCGCTCCCGGGCCTCGTCGCGGGACAGATTCTCACCGGGCACGGGTGGCACTCCCTCGGATGGTGTTCAGTATGCGGACAGCACCGATCCTGCCATGTGCCCCTGACGCGCGGCAGCCCGGGAATGGCGGGGTACCCGGCCGCGTTGCCCGTACAGAAGCCCGCTCGTGCGCCTCATGAGGAGAGACATGTCGGACAAGACTCCCGTCGACTTCTGGTTCGACCCCCTGTGCCCCTGGGCATGGATGACCTCGCGCTGGGTCCTGGAGGTGGAGAAGGTCCGGGACATCAAGGTCCGCTGGCACCTGATGAGCCTCGCCGTGCTCAACGAGGACAAGCTCGACGAGCTGCCCGACGAGTACCGCGAGATGCTGGAGGTCAAGGCCTGGGGCCCGGTCCGCGTGGTCGTCGCGGCCCAGGAGGAGCACGGCGCCGAGGTGCTCGGCGACCTCTACACGGCGCTCGGCACCCGCATCCACAACCAGGAGGAGGGCCCGGGCCGCGAGACCGTCGCCGCCGCCCTGAAGGACGTCGGCCTGCCCGAGTCCCTCATGGACCACTGGGACGCGACGCCCTACGAGCCCCAGCTGCGCGCCTCCCACAAGGAGGGCATCGACAAGGTCGGCCAGGAGGTCGGCACCCCGGTCATCGCCGTCCCCGGCGCCGACGGCGGCCAGGTCGCCTTCTTCGGCCCGGTCGTCACCCCGGCGCCCAAGGGCGAGGAAGCCGCCCGGCTGTGGGACGGCACCCTCGCGGTGGCCTCGGTCCCGGGCTTCTACGAGATCAAGCGCACCCGCACCAAGGGCCCGGACTTCAGCAACCTGTAGGCCGGAAGGAGTCCGGCAGATCGAACCCGGACTTCCAGTTGAAGTAGGACTGCACCCGCACGCAGCCCTCGCGCGCACAGCGCCGGTAGGTGCCCAGGTCGGCCCTGGACACCTGCGCGAGGGTGAGCGCGTACGCCCGCTCGGCCCCGTCGAGCGGGCGGAAGTCCTGGTCCGTGTCCCCGCAGTTGGGGCAACGCCGGTTCGGAAGACTCATGCCGGACACTGTGGCCCGGAACCAGTCGCACCGGGAAGCCTCCGCCCGGCGGCGGTCATCTGTTCCCGTCGGCTCCCCTCCCGTAGGAGCATGGGCACACCCACTCACTGGAGGCGAGCCCCATCCCATGACGGAGATCGACACCTCGGTGCCGCACTCGGCCCGGATCTGGAACTACTGGCTGGGCGGCAAGGACAACTACCCCGTGGACGAGGCGGCCGGCGACGCCTACACGGCCGTCTTCCCCGGCATCGTCACCATCGCCCGCAGCAGCCGGGCCTTCCTCGGCCGCGCCATCCGGTACCTGGCCCTGGAGGCCGGGGTGCGCCAGTTCCTGGACGTCGGCACCGGGCTGCCGACCGCAGACAACACCCACGAGGTCGCCCAGCGGTACGCCCCCGGGGCGCGGATCGTCTACGTCGACAACGACCCGCTGGTCCTCGCGCACGCCCGCGCCCTGCTCACCTCCACCCCCGAGGGCGCCACCGCCTACGAGGACCTGAGCCTGTACGAGCCGGAGCGCGTCCTGGAGGCGGCCGGACGCACCCTCGACACGACCCGCCCCACCGCCCTCGTCCTCAGCGGCATCCTCGGTCACATCGAGGGCCACGACCGGGCCCGCGACCTGGTCCGCCGCCTGATGGCGGGCCTGCCCGCCGGCAGTTTCCTGTGCGTCAACGACGGCTCCCGCGGCACCGACCCGGCCTACGAGACGGCCCAGGACGGGTACAACGAGACCGGCGCGGTCCCCTATTTCCTGCGTCCCGTCGAGCAGATCGAGGCCTACTTCGACGGCCTCGACCTGGTCGACCCGGGCGTGGTGTCGGTCCCGCTGTGGCGCCCGGACCCCGCCCCGGACGGAACGGCCCCGCAGCCGATCGGCCAGCACGGCGGGCTCGCCCGCAAGCCCTGACACCCCGCCCGGCACACAGAAAGCCCCCGCGAGTCAGGTCCTCGCGGGGGCTTCCCTCATTCCGCCTGCCGCCGTGAAGGGTGAGAAGACGATCACGAGGCAGGACGACTCGGGGAGTCGGGCGGCGTCAGGGCGCCAGCAGCAGCACGTTCGTGCGTGCCTTGGCGGCCTCGTAGCGCTTGGCCACGTCCTGCCAGTCGACGACGGCCCACATGGCGTCGATGAAGTCGACCTTCTGGTTCTTGTACTGGAGGTAGAAGGCGTGCTCCCAGGCGTCGAAGACCAGGATCGGCGTGGAGCCCTGGCCGACGTTGCCCTGGTGGTCGTAGACCTGCTCGACGATGAGACGGCCGCTCAGCGGCTCGTACGCCAGCACACCCCAGCCGGAGCCCTGCGTGGTCGCGGCGGCCTTGGTGAGCTGCGCCTTGAAACCGGCGAAGGAACCGAACGACTCGGCGATCGCGTCGGCCAGGCCGCCCACGCCGTCCTTGTCCAGGGGCTCGCCGCCGCCGTCACCGGTCATGTTGTGCCAGTAGATGGAGTGCAGGATGTGGCCGGAGAGGTGGAAGGCGAGGTTCTTCTCCAGGCCGTTGATCGACCCCCACGACTCCTTGTCGCGCGCCTCGGCGAGCTGCTCCAGGGTGTCGTTGGCGCCCTTCACATAGGCCGCGTGATGCTTGTCGTGGTGCAGCTCGATGATCTCGGGGCTGATCACGGGGGCCAGCGCGGAGTAGTCGTACGGCAGTTCAGGAAGCGTGTAGACGGACATGGTGGATCCCCTCCGAGCCTCTTATTGCAAAAGACTTGCAAGTGCACGCTAGCAGCAAGGCGTGGCGAGAGTGCGGACGGGCGGGCCGAACGCGCACGAAAGAGCCCCCGCACGCGTCCGTGCGGGGGCTCTCGGAGAGGTCGGGCGGTCACACGCGAGCGCGCCGCCGCTGCCAGGCGTAGCCGACGGCCGCCAGGACCAGCGTCATCCCGCCCGTCGAGTACAGCTGCACCCGGGTGTCCGGCTCGCGGGCCATCAGGACGAAGATCGCGGCCATGCCCGCCAGCGCCACCCACGTGAGCCACGGGAAGCCCCACATGCGCACGACCAGCTTCTCGGGCGCCTCGCGCTCCAGGCGGCGGCGCAGCCGCAGCTGGGCGACGGCGATGAAGATCCAGACGACCAGGATGACCGCACCGATCATGTTCAGCAGCCAGGAGAAGACGTCGTCCGGCCGCCAGTAGCTGAGCAGCACGCAGCCGAAGCCGAAGAGGGAGGAGACCAGCACCGCGACCCGCGGCACCCCGCCCGACACCCGGCCCAGCGCCCTCGGGCCCTGGCCGCGCTCGACCAGCGAGTAGCCGATCCGCGAGGCGCCGTAGATGTTGGCGTTCATCGCGCTCAGCAGCGCGACCAGCACGACGACGTTCATGAGCTGGCCGGCGCCCGGGATGCCCAGCTCGTCGAGGGCTGCGACGTACGGGCCCTTCTCGACCACCTCGGGGGAGTCCCAGGGGACCAGGGTGACGATGACCGCCATCGAGCCGATGTAGAAGAGCGCGATCCGCCACATCGCCGTCCGCACGGCGCTCGCCACACCCTTCACCGGGTTCTCCGACTCGGCCGCCGCGATGGTCACCGTCTCCAGGCCGCCGTAGGCGAAGACCGAGGCGAGGAGGCCGATGATCAGGCCGTTGCCGCCGTTGGGCATGAAGTCGCCGAGGTGCGAGGTGCCGGGGGCGTCCGTGCCCGGCAGGACGCCGACGATCGCCAGCACGCCCAGCACCAGGAAGAGCGAGATCGCGCCGACCTTGAGGGCGGCGAACCAGAACTCGAACTCGCCGAAGTTCTTCACCGCGGCCAGGTTCGTCCCGCAGAACACCACCATGAACAGCGCCACCCACGCCCACTCGGGCGTGCCCGGCAGCCAGCCGTGCACGATCTGCGCCGCGCCGATGCCCTCCAGGCCGACGGCCGTGCAGAGCAGCACCCAGAACGCCCAGCCCGCGGTGAACCCGGCCCAGGGGCCGATCGCCCGTTCGGCGTGCGCGGAGAAGGAGCCCGAGGACGGGTAGGCGGCGGACATCTCGCCCAGCATCCGCATCACCAGCATCACGAGGAGGCCGGAGAGGGTGTAGGCGACGACGATCGAGGGTCCGGCGGCGGCGATACCGGCCCCGGAGCCGACGAACAGCCCGGCGCCGATCACGCCACCGAGGGCGATCATCGACAGGTGGCGCTGCTTGAGGCCGTGGGAGAGGGCGGCGTCGTCCGACCGCGGCGGTGCCTCGGTGGTGGTGCTGTTGGACATGGAGCGGCTCGTCCAATGCGTGGGGGAGGGGCAGGGCAAAAACGCCCACAGTCTCCGGGGTCGCGCCGGTGGGCGACAGCGGCTGCCCACGATACGGACACCGCCGATACGGAACGTGGTCGTCCGAATGCGGGATTCCGCCTGCCGTGACGCCCGCCTCATCCACTCCGTGACCGGTGTCACCCGAGAGCGGGTGTATCCCGCGCGTTTGTCGGGAGCCCACCAAGCCGCCGATCGAGCCTTTGTCGAGCGCTGCTGGTGATCGGCCCCGGCCCGCTGGGATAGCGTCACGCTGTCCCGACATGTCCACACCACCGCGGAGTCCCCCATGAGCACCGCCGCCGTCCCCACCCCCCGTTCCGGGCAGGTCCTCGCCGACCTCATCCCCTCCTCCCGCGTCCGGGACGCAGCGCTCGTGGCCGGCGGCGCCGTGCTCACCGGCGTGGCCGCCCAGATCGCGGTACCCGTGCCCGGCTCCCCGGTGCCGGTGACCGGACAGACCTTCGCGGCGCTGCTCGTCGGCACGGCGCTCGGCGCGCGCCGCGGCCTGCTCTCGCTCGCGCTCTACGCGCTGGTCGGCATGGCCGGCGTGCCGTGGTTCGCGGAGGGCGGCTCCGGCACCGCGGCCCCGTCCCTCGGCTATGTCTTCGGCATGCTGCTCGCCGCCACGGTGGTGGGCGCCCTGGCCCGCCGCGGCGCCGACCGCTCCGTGCTGCGCATGGCCGGCACGATGCTGCTCGGCGAGGCGATCATCTACGCCGTCGGCGTGCCGTACCTGGCCCTGGCCGCGGACATGTCCCTCACCGCCGCGATCGCGGCCGGCCTCACCCCGTTCCTGATCGGCGACGCGCTGAAGGCCGCCCTGGCGATGGGCGTCCTGCCCACCGCGTGGAAGCTGGTCGACAAGCGGTAGGGCCGCGGCAGCGCACGAAAGAGGCTCGCCCGGTCGCAGCAGCGACCGGGCGAGCCTCTTTCGTGTCCCGGATCCGGGCGGCGGTCAGCCCTTCTCGGCGACGGCCTTGTCGGCGGCGTCCTTCCGCCCGGTGATCCGCTGCTTGACGAGGGCGACGACGATGACGAGCGCCGCGACGAGCAGCGACAGCAGCACGGTCGTGCGCCCGTTGTTCTCGGTGTCGGTGAGCATGTAGCCGAGCACGAAGACGATGACGGCGGCGGCCACCCAGGTCAGGTACGGGAACAGCCACATCCGCACCACCAGCTTCTCCGGCGCCTCCGCCTCGATGATCCTCCGCATCCGCAGCTGCGAGAGGCAGATCACCAGCCAGACGAAGAGGGCCACGGCGCCCGAGGAGTTGACGAGGAAGAGGAAGACGGAGTCCGGGAACTCGTAGTTGAAGAAGACGGCGACGAAGCCGAACACCACGGACACCAGGATCGCCGTCCGCGGCACGCCCTGCGAGGTCGTGCGGGCGAAGGCCTTCGGCGCGTCACCGCGCCGGCCGAGCGAGAAGGCCATGCGGGAGGCCGTGTAGAGCCCGGAGTTCAGGCAGGAGAGCACCGAGGTCAGCACGATGAAGTTCATGATCTGACCGGCGTTCGCGATGCCGAGCGAGTCCAGCGCGGCCACGTACGAGCCCTTGTCGATGATCGACTGCGAGTCCCACGGCAGCAGCGCGACCACGACGAAGATGGAGCCCAGGTAGAAGACGCCGATACGCCAGATGATGCTGTTGGTCGCCTTGGTGACGGCGCGCTGCGGGTCCTCGGACTCACCGGCGGCCAGCGTGGGGATCTCGCTGCCCATGAAGGAGAAGACGACGAGCAGTACACCGGTCAGGATCGCGCCCGCCCCGTTCGGCAGGAACCCGCCGTGCTCCGTCAGATTGGACAGTCCGGCCTGGTCGGTGTCGGCGCCGGGCAGCAGCCCGAAGACGGCCAGCCCGCCGACGACGATGAACGCGGCGATGGCGACGACCTTGATCCCCGCGAACCAGAACTCGAACTCGCCGTAGGAGCCGACGGAGACGAGGTTGGTGGCGGTCAGGACGACCATCACGATCAGGGCCCAGCCCCACTGGGGCACGGCCGGTATCCAGCCTTCGAGGATCACGGCCCCGGCGGTCGCCTCCACGGCCAGCACGACGACCCAGAAGAACCAGTAGAGCCAGCCGATGGTGAACCCGGCCCAGGGGCCGATCGCCCGGTCGGCGTGCGCGGAGAAGGAGCCGGAGGTGGGGTTGGCGGCGGACATCTCCCCGAGCATCCGCATCACCAGCACCACGAGCGTGCCGACGAGGGCGTAGGAGAGGAGGATGCCGGGGCCCGCGGTGGCGATTCCCGAGCTGGAGCCGACGAAGAGTCCGGCTCCGATGACACCGCCGATGGCGATCATCGACAGATGGCGGTTCTTGAGCCCTGCCTGAAGCCCCGGCCCGGGTTCTCCGGGCCCCGCGGGCCCGTCCTCGGGCTTGGTCAAGGTCGGCTGCGAAGTCATGGGGGAGGTCTTCCTTTGCGCCGGTCGTGCACTTTCCCGTACGAGCGGTGTACGAGCCGGACCAGTGAAACGGAGGTGAACGGATTGGGGAACCTCTGAATCCGGATCGTTACTTGAGCTTTGCCTGAGGTTCCATAGTTTCACTCGGTGATTTCAAGGCTGACACCCGACAGGGCCCTCCCCTGGGGCGCATGTCACACTCGTCGCATGCGCGTGTATCTCGGCTCGGACCATGCAGGCTTCGAACTCAAGAACCACCTCGTCGACTGGCTCAGGGCGGCGGGCCACGACCCCGTCGACTGCGGCCCGCACATCTACGACGCCCAGGACGACTACCCGCCCTTCTGCCTCCGCGCGGCCGAGCGGACGGCCGCCGAGCCCGGCGCCCTCGGCATCGTGATCGGCGGCTCCGGCAACGGCGAGCAGATCGCCGCGAACAAGGTGAAGGGCGTGCGCGCGGCGCTGGCCTGGAGCGAGGAGACGGCCGCTCTCGGCCGCCAGCACAACGACGCCAACGTCGTCGCGGTCGGCGCCCGCATGCACACCCGGGAGGAGGCGACGAAGTTCGTCGAGACCTTCCTCGCCACCCCGTTCTCCGGCGACGAGCGCCACATCCGCCGCATCGACATGCTCGCGTCCTACGAGACCACGGGCGACCTCCCGCCGATCCCCGCACACCACCCGCAGCAGTAACGCGGGGCGTCTCCGACGGTGCCGTTTCCCCGGCGTGTGCGCGCCGGGGGGCCACGCCGCCTGGGGCAAGGCGACCCGCGGCGCTTGGGCGCCGGAACACGCCCGGGTGCCGGAACCTGGGCCCGCGGTGCTGGAACGTGCGCCCGCGGTGCTGGAACCTGGGCTCGCGGTGCTGGAACCTGGGCTCGCGGTGCCGGAACCTGGGCCCGCGGTGCTGGAACGTGCGCCCGGGGTGCTGGAACCTGGGCCCGGGGCACGTGCCCCAGGGGTGCAGGGGACGGAGTCCCCGCCGGGGGGCGGGGCGGAGCCCCGGGGCGAGTCCCGCCTCTCGACCGACCGAGTCGGGTGGGCGGGTGGGCCAAGGCAAGGAAAGGAAGGGAAAGGACACCGTGCCAGAGGGGCACACCATCCACCGGCTGGCCCAGGACTACGCCGCCGCCTTCGCCCGGACGGCAGTCCACGTCACCAGCCCCCAGGGCAAGTTCGCCGACTCCGCCGCCCTCCTCACCGGCACCCCCCTCGTCCGCACCGAGGCCCACGGCAAGCACCTCTTCCTCGGCTTCGGCGCCGCCGAGCCCGCCGGCTGGGTCCACATCCACCTCGGCCTCTTCGGCAAGGTCACCTTCGGCACAACCCCGGCGCCCCCGCCCACGGACACCGTCCGCCTCCGCCTCACCAACGACACCGCGTACGTCGACCTCCGCGGCCCCACCACCTGCGCCCTGATCACCGACCCGGAGAAGCAGGCGATACACGACCGCCTCGGCCCCGACCCCCTGCGCCCGGACGCCGACCCGCAGGCCGCCTACCGCCGCGTCTCCCGCAGCCGCACCACGATCGCCGCCCTGCTCATGGACCAGAAGGTCATCGCCGGCGTCGGCAACGTCTACCGCGCCGAGGTCCTCTTCCGCCACGGTATCGACCCGTACCGCCCCGGCAAGGCCGTCACCCCCGCCGAGTGGGACACCATCTGGCACGACCTCACCGTCCTCATGCGCGAGGGCGTGCGGAACAACCGCATCGACACCGTCCGGCCCGAGCACACCCCCGAAGCCATGGGCCGCCCGCCCCGCGTCGACGACCACGGCGGCGAGGTCTACGTCTACCGCCGGGCCGACCTCTCCTGCCACCTGTGCGGCGACGCGATCCGCACCGCGGACCTCGCCGCCCGCAACCTCTTCTGGTGCCCCACCTGCCAGAAGCGGTAGGGCCCCGCCCTCAGAACCCGTACGGCAGCCACGGCACGACGGGCGACCCGAACCCCACCGACGCCTCCGTCAGCGCCCCGGGCCGCAGCTCCCGCACCCGCCCGGCCGCGGCCAGCGAGGCCAGGCCCACGCCCCCGAGGTAGGCCGCGCCCAACTCCCGTACGGACAGGGCGAGATCCGCCGCGTCGGACGTACGCTCGCAGGACGCGCCCTTGCGGTCGCCGCTCAGCCGCCAACACCCCTCGTTCCAGGGGCAGAAGGCGTCCTCGACCTCGAACACCACGTCCACCGGCGCCTGGTAGGTCCGCGCCGCCAGCGCCGCCCCCACGTCCACCAACCGCACGTACAGCGCGTCCCGCAGCGTCGGCCGGCACCGCCGGATGTCGGACACCTGGTACTGCCACGCCTCGTCGACCGGCCGTCCCCGCGCCGTCAGCGTCGAGGTCAGGTCGATGTCGAACAGGAAGCGCCACAGCGCCGCCTCGGTCGCCGCGTCCAGCCCCGCCAACTCGTCCAGCACCACCGTCCCCTTGGGCCCCGCGGGCTCCCAGTCCGGCCGCACCCGGAACCGCGCGTACCCGGTGACCTCGCCGTCCCGCCGGGCGACCACGCACTGCAGCGGCGAGGCGCCCTCCCGGTCCTTCTCCGGATCGAGCAGCCCCAGCCGGTCCCAGCCCGGCAGCCGGGCCAGCATCCCGGGCCGCCCTGGCACCAGCCGCGCGAACACCGCCTCGCACGCGTCGAGCACGTCGGCGGGCGCCGCGTACGCGAGCCGTACGTCATCCGTGCCCGGCGGCACCGACAGCCGGACCCGGTCCGTGTCGATCTCCGCGTTGACCTGGAAGGTCGCGGCGCCGTACCCGAACCGGCCGTAGATCGCCGGTTCGGAGGCGGTCAGTACGGCCAGTGGCTCGCCCCAGGACCGTACGTCGTCCAGCTGCCGCCGCATCATCGACGTGAGCACACCCCGCCGCCGGTGCGTGGCGGCGACGCTCACCATCGTCACGCCGGCCGCGGCCACCGCCGCACCGCCCGGCACGGTCAGCCGGAAGTCGAACGCCCCCGCCGTACCGACGCACGCGTCGCCCTCCCACACGCCGATCGAGCGCTCGACCCGCGTCAGCTCCCGGTACATCGCCGTCTCCTCGGCGGATTCCGGGACCCCGCCGAAGGCACGGGTCAGCGACCCGTACCAGATGTCCCATTCGTCGCGCCGCAGCACCCGCGGCCCGGTCGTCATGTCGTCGCCGTCTGTTCCCGTGGAGCGTCCCATGCAGCATGCGTACCAGGGCGGTACGGAGAGGAGCGAGGCAATTTCGGCAGGGTTGCGGCGCGAAGGCCGTTCGTGAAGTTCACTGTGAAGTCGGGCCTCGGACGGGGGACAAGTGGGACCTCCCGTGCCAAGCGGCCGGTCCGATGGATAGGGTCCCGAACTAATGACAGCAGGACGACAGCGCCGCGCGGCGGCCGAGACGTTCACGGCCCGGTGGAAGAAGCAGTGGCACCGGGCCCGCGTCGGCGTGCGCCGATCCGCCGTCGACTACTTCCGCGGCGACGGCTCGGACTGGATCGCGCTCGCCGGACTGCTGTTCACGATCCCCGTCATCGCGGCCACCACGATGATGAACTCCGTGTGGTGCGCCCCCGCCGCGCTGGTCATCCCGATCGTCGCGGGCGGCCTGCTGCTGCGCCCGGCCAGCCTGCTCGGCCTGTACGCGGCGGCCGCCACGGCGCTGATCGTGGAGTCCGTGCAGCTCGGCCCCTACACCGAGGGCCCCTCCCGGGTCACCCCCGGCGTGGTCCTGACCGTCGCGGCCTGTGGTTTCTTCGGGCTGCTCGTGGCCCAGTTCCGCAGCCGGGTCGGCGTGCCCTGGCGGCGCGGCGGCACCATGCTCTTCGACCTGCGCGAACGCATCCGCGTCCAGAGCAAGCTGCCCCAGCTGCCGGCCGGCTGGCACCGCGAGATGGCACTGCGCCCGGCCGGCGGCCAGTCCTTCTCCGGCGACTTCGTCGTGGCCGCCCGCACCAACGGCGGCCGGACGCTCGAGGTGGTCCTCACCGACGTCTCCGGCAAGGGCATGGACGCGGCCTCCCGCGCCCTGCTGCTGTCGGGCGCCTTCGGCGGACTGCTGGGCAGCCTGCCCCCGCACGCCTTCCTTCCCGCCGCCAACGGCTATCTGCTGCGCCAGGACTGGGACGAGGGCTTCGCCACCTCCATCCACCTCGTCCTCGACCTCGACTCCGGCGACTACGAGCTGTACTCCGCCGGACATCCGCCGGGCCTCCAGCTCAGCGCCGGCACCGGCCGATGGGAGGAGAAGTCGGCCGACGGGCCGCTCCTCGGCGTGTACGACGGGGCGCAGTTCGACCAGGTGAAGGGTTCGCTGCGCCCCGGAGACGTGCTGATGCTCTTCACGGACGGCCTGGTCGAGACCTCCGACCGGGACATCGCCGAGGGCATCGACCGGCTCACCGGCGAGGCCGACCGCTATGTCGCGGGCGGTTTCCACGGCGCCGCCTGGCATCTGATCGAGGCGGTGGCCAAGGACGTCAACGACGACCGGGCGCTCCTGCTGATCAGCCGCGGGGGCCTGGCGTCCCAGTCGGCGTCGCCGGCGGCCGGCTGACACAGTGGACACCGTGTCCCGCACCTCTTCACCCGCACCACCCCCGCCCGCCTCGCGGCTCACCCCGGCCGAGGTCGAGGCCACCGCCCGTGCCGCCCACGCCGGACAGACCGACAAGGCGGGCCGGCCGTACGCCGAACACCTGCGGGCCGTCGCCGAGGGCGTGCGGCGGCGCGGCGGGGACGACGAGCAGATCGCGGCGGCCTGGCTGCACGACGCCGTCGAGGACGACGCCCTCTCCGAGCGATGGCTGTGCGAGGCCGCGCTGAGCCGCCGCACCAAGGACATCGTCCTCGCCCTCACCAGACGGCCGGGCGAGGCGCCCGAGGCGTACGCGGCACGGATCCTGGCCACGCCCGGCGCGGCCCTGGTCAAGGCGGCGGACCTGGCGCACAACGCGGACCCGGCGCGCCTCGCGGTCCTCGACGAGGCCACCCGCACGCGGCTGACCGAGAAGTACACGCGGATGCGCGCACTTCTCGGCCTGGTCGAACCGGGTGCCTGAGTCGGGGGCGGAACGGGCCGCGGGACCCGTCGCTAGACGGAGACCTTCTCGCCGGCCCTGCTGGGCGCGGTCGCCTGGCGCGCCTCGGCCGGCTCGGTCTTCTTCTCCTGTTCCCTGCGTCCCCGGGCGGCCGCACCCGAGTCGCGCTTGAACGCCCAGTCCATCTTCGGCTCCACGACGAACCGCAGGGCCCGTTGGACCGGCTTGGTGCAGAACAGGGTGACGACGGTGGCGCCGAGGACGGTGAGGCCGATCTCGCCGAGCGGCTGGTCCAGCAGGGGCTGCTTGAACCAGTCCGTGTAGCTGCCCTCCTTCACCAGGAAGCCGTGCAGCAGGTAGCCGTAGATCGTGCCCGCGCCGAGCGCCGTGAACCACATGCGACGGCCCGGCACCCAGGCGAAGAAGCAGGCGGTCAGCACGACCGAGCAGCCGAAGAGCGCGAGGGTGACGATCGCACCGGACCACCAGGGCAGGCCCGTGTCCGTCATCGCGGCGTTGCGGTAGAACCAGCCGGTCTCCATGCGCGGCACCGACCACCAGGCGACGACCACGGCCGCCGCGACGACCGGTACGGCCACGATCCGCGCCGAACGGCGGCGCACCAGCTGGAAGTGCTCGGGGCGCAGCACGAGGCCCAGCACGAAGCAGGGCAGGAACTGGAGCACCCGCTGCATGTTCAGGTCGTTCCCGACGCTGGGCGTCACGGACGCCGCCGCGGCGATGGCGAGCGAGATCGGCAGCGGCCAGCGGACCGTCTGCCAGATCGGCGTGGTCAGCCGCCAGACGAACAGCGCGCACAGGAACCACAGGAGGTAGGTGGGGTCCAGCAGGCTGAAGTCGCTCTGCGGGTCCTCGCTGAAGCGGCGGTGCAGCGTGTACACGACCTCGAACACCAGGTACGGGACGGCGACACCGGTGATCAGCCGCTTGACCCGCTTGGGGCTCAGGTCGAAACTGCGCGAGAAGTAGCCGGAGATGACGATGAACGCCGGCATGTGGAACGTGTACAGGACCCGGTAGAGGGTCTCCACGGTCCGGTTCCCGTCCAGGATCTGTCCCCAGGCGTGACCGATGCCGACCAGCACGATCGCCAGGTACTTGGCGTTGTCGAAGAACGCGTCACGTTGGCGGCCCGGCCGGGGGTGCTGGGTCTGCTGGTCCGGAGGGGACGGCGTTTTCCGGTCACCGTGCGATCGCAGCGAGCTAGTCATGCAACCCCCCGCCGGAAACTCGGCGAGTCGTCACAGGACCTCGCTGCTCTTGTGGGGGACGGGGCAGCGTAGAACATCTGAGGCACCCTAGCGTTCTCTGTGTGATTCCGTAAAACCCTCGACGTCATTCCTGCATTCGACTCCCGCGTGCCTGTCGGGTACCCCGCATTTCACGGAACTCGACGCCTCCGTTCGCGTGACAGCCCCCACATCACCGGGTAGGCCGTGCGGTGACAGGGTGCGTCGAAGCACCCCACTTGTCATGACTCATCATGACTAAGCACCGCATAAGACCGGCGGGCGACTCTGCTGGAATGTCCCCTTCAATACGCTTACGGGGCCCGTGGGTGATCCTGTGATCTCCCTGTGATGTGGTGGACGCTGTGGCTGCGGCGACAATTCGAAATATCTGCGAACGCGATGTGTGTGTATGGAAACGAAACGACTGGAATTCCCCGTACGGGCGATCTCTCGAATGTACATACGAGGTGTGATCTTCGAGTGAGCCCGCCCGTGCGGGGCACGGGGTCACCCGGAACCGGCCGGACGATGTGTCACCCGCCGCATAGCGGGGCCCGGTTGGTGGCACGATGGTTCTGGCGGGGGTGTGCGATGCGGCACCTCCGGGCCGGGAGAGCGGACCGACCGAGGGTGTGATCAGTTGTGGCCATTTCGCTGTCAGTGGTGCTGCTGTTGGCAATCATCCTGGTGGTGCTGCTCCGGGGAGGCTCCATCAAGGCGGGGCCGGCGATCGTCGCCGTCCTCTTCGGCTTCTTCCTGGCCTCGACCGGCATGGCCGACGACATCCAGCGGTTCCTGAACTCGATAGCGGACACGATCAACTCGATCCAGTTCTAGGGGACCGCATCCGGGCCCGCCCTGGCAGAGCACGCCGGGGAGGGTCAGGAGGGCTGCCGCCGCCGCTGCCGCGCCACGAACACGGCCGCGACGACCGAGGCCACCAGGAAGAGCAGGGCGAACCCGCCCGACACCGCCGCCAGTACGGCTGCCCCGCCGCCCCCGACATCGGCCTCACGGGCGACCACGTGCGGATCGTCCGCCTGGTACCGGACGGTCAGCGAGCTGCCGGCAGAGGTCTTGCCGCCGCCGCTGCCCACGGGCAGATCGGCCACCACGGTCCGTCCGCCGGCCTCGAACTCGACCCGGCACTTGCCCGCCATGCACGCGCCGTCCGTGTGCAACGTCGCGCGCGCCCGCTCGCCGTCCTGGAGAGAGCGCAGGTGCTGGGCCGCCGGAAGCATCACCAGCGCCGACAGCGCGCCCAGCAGCAGCGCGAGCACCAGTGACACCAGGAAGGACGCGCGAGGCCCGGGGTCGCCGTCCCACCGGCGCGCGCCGGAGGCCCCCGCCTTCGGCATGCCGTCCAGGGCTCTCACCGTCCGTTTCGTCCGACGGGTCCGACCGGGACCCGGAAAAACAATCTGGGCAAGGTCGGAGGAGTGATCCTCCGACCTTGCCCAGATCGGTTGGAGCGGGCGACGGGAATCGAACCCGCGTAGCTAGTTTGGAAGACTAGGGCTCTACCATTGAGCTACGCCCGCACACCACGCGCCGCAGGTCGGTGACCGCGGCACTGAAGGCATCGTAGCGGGTCGTTCCCCCTCACCGCACACCCCTTCCGGTCCGCGCCGGGCCGGACCGGACGCACCGGAAAACTCTGCGGTACCCGGCGCCCGGCGGCATGTACCCTACGTCTCGCACCAGACGGGGTGTGGCGCAGCTTGGTAGCGCGTCCGCTTTGGGAGCGGAAGGCCGTGGGTTCAAATCCCGCCACCCCGACCACCTCGGCCGATCACCTGAGGATCCCCCGCGCACGAGCGCCGGTGATCGCCTTTTGGGCCGTGTAGTCGCTGCCGTTACTATGCAAGCTGCACGCCCGTGTGTCTCAGCGTCTGAAGTCTCCGGGCGGCGAAATTTGCCGGATGCCGCTCTGGCTCCGGCGAAACCCAAGAAGTCAGCCACCAAGGAGACCGAACCGTGAAGAGCGCCGTGGAGACCCTGAACCCGACCCGGGTTCGGCTCACTGTCGAGGTGCCCTTCGAGGAGCTCAAGGACAGCCTCGACGCGGCGTACAAGAAGATCAACCAGCAGGTCACGGTGAAGGGCTTCCGCAAGGGCAAGATCCCGGCCCGGGTCATCGACCAGCGGTTCGGCCGCGGTGCGGTGCTGGAGGAGGCGGTCAACGACGCGCTTCCCAAGTTCTACACCGACGCGGTCAACGAGGCCGAGCTGAACCCGCTCGGCCAGCCCGAGGTCGACATCACGGAGCTGAAGGACGGCGAGACGCTGAACTTCACCGCCGAGGTCGACATCCGTCCGACCGTCGAGATCCCGGACTACTCCGGCATCGAGGTGGAGGTCGACGCCGTCGACGTCTCCGACGACGACGTCGAGAAGTCGGTGGAGCAGCTGCGTGAGCGCTTCGCCTCCACCTCCCCGGTCGAGCGCGCCGCCGCCGAGGGCGACGTGGTCACCCTCGACCTGCGGGCCGAGGTCGACGGCGAGGTCCTGGAGGACGGCGTCGCCGACGGCGTCTCCTACACGATCGGCTCCGGCGAGCTGCTGGAAGGCATCGACGACGCCGTGACGGGCCTGGAGGCCGGTGGCGAGACCACCTTCACCTCCGAGCTCAAGGGCGGCTCGGGGGCCGGCAAGGAGGCCCGGGTGACCGTCAAGGTCAGCCAGGTCGCCGCGCGCGAGCTGCCCGAGCTGGACGACGACTTCGCGCAGCTCGCGTCGGAGTTCGACACGCTGGAGGAGCTGCGCGCCGACAGCCGCAAGCGCCTCGCCAACATGAAGCAGTACGACCAGGCCACGCAGGCCCAGGAGCGCGTGCTGGACAAGCTGCTCGAACTGGTCGAGGTCCCCGTCCCCGAGAAGCTCCTCGAGGACGAGGTCAACACCCGTAAGCACAACCTCGAGCACCACCAGCTCGGCCAGATGGGTCTCGACCTGGAGAAGTACCTGGAGCTCCAGGGCAAGACGGCCGAGGAGTTCGAGACCGAGACCCGTGAGGCCGCGGTCAAGGGCATCAAGACCCAGTTCGTCCTCGACGAGCTGGTCAAGCAGGAGAAGCTCAACGTCAGCCAGGAAGAGCTGACCGAGCACCTCATGCGCCGTGCCGCCTCCTCCGGCATGTCCCCCGACCAGTTCGCCCAGGCCGTCGTCGAGCAGGGCCAGGTCCCGCTCCTCGTCGGCGAGGTCGCCCGCGGCAAGGCCCTGGCCGCCGTGGTCGAGAAGGCCACGGTCAAGGACACCAACGGCGAGATCGTCGACCTGGACGACGAGGACGAGGAGACGGAGGCCACGGAGGCCGCCACCGAGTCCACCGAGTCCGCCGACGAGAAGGCCGAGGAGAAGACCGAGGGCTGATCAAGCTGATCACCCCTCGCTTCGTCCCCGACGGATGCGAAACGGGCCCCGGACGTCTGACGCCGGGGCCCGTTCGTCATACGGCTGGACAGCCCACCCAGGGGCGCGGGGAACCGCGCGACCAGCCACAGGCGGCCCGCGGCCGTAAACCGGCGGGCCCGCCCACGGCGGTGGGGTTCTGCGCACCCTGCGGAGCTCTACGCCCCCGGCGAACACCCGCAGAACCGGGATGGCGCCGCAGGCCCACCGCGTTAGGGTCCATGAATACGAGGGCAGGGGAGTCCCCGAAAGCGGCTCCAGCCCCGCAGGGAAACGTGAGACGGCCCGGCGCCGTCGTAAGACGAGCAGGTGGATACGTGACGAATCTGATGCCCTCAGCCGCCGGCGAGCCCTCGATCGGTGGTGGCCTCGGCGACCAGGTCTACAACCGGCTGCTCGGCGAGCGAATCATCTTCCTCGGCCAGCCGGTCGACGACGACATTGCCAACAAGATCACCGCACAGCTGCTGCTCCTTGCCGCCGACCCGGACAAGGACATCTTCCTGTACATCAACAGCCCCGGCGGCTCGATCACGGCCGGCATGGCGATCTACGACACCATGCAGTACATCAAGAACGACGTGGTGACGATCGCGATGGGCCTCGCGGCCTCGATGGGGCAGTTCCTGCTCAGCGCGGGCACCCCCGGCAAGCGCTTCGCGCTGCCGAACGCCGAGATCCTGATCCACCAGCCCTCCGCCGGCCTCGCCGGTTCGGCCTCGGACATCAAGATCCACGCCGAGCGGCTGCTCCACACCAAGAAGCGCATGGCCGAGCTGACCTCGCAGCACACCGGCCAGACGATCGAGCAGATCACCCGCGACTCGGACCGCGACCGCTGGTTCGACGCCTTCGAGGCCAAGGAGTACGGCCTCGTCGACGACGTCATCACCACGGCCGCCGGCATGCCGGGAGGCGGCGGCACGGGCGCCTGAGCCATCCCCCGCCCCGAGCCGACCGCCTCAGCCCCTTTACAGGAGACACTGTGAACGACTTCCCCGGCAGCGGCCTGTACGACCGCTCGCGTGCCGAGTACACCGGCCCGTCCGCCGAGTCCCGCTACGTGATCCCGCGCTTCGTCGAGCGCACCTCGCAGGGCGTGCGCGAGTACGACCCGTACGCGAAGCTCTTCGAGGAGCGCGTGATCTTCCTCGGCGTCCAGATCGACGACGCCTCCGCCAACGACGTCATGGCGCAGCTGCTGTGCCTGGAGTCGATGGACCCCGACCGGGACATCTCGGTCTACATCAACAGCCCCGGCGGCTCCTTCACGGCGCTCACTGCCATCTACGACACGATGCAGTACGTGAAGCCGGACGTCCAGACGGTCTGCATGGGCCAGGCCGCCTCGGCCGCCGCCGTCCTGCTGGCCGCCGGCACCCCGGGCAAGCGCATGGCGCTCCCGAACGCCCGCGTGCTGATCCACCAGCCGTACAGCGAGACCGGCCGCGGTCAGGTCTCCGACCTGGAGATCGCCGCCAACGAGATCCTCCGGATGCGCTCGCAGCTGGAGGAGATGCTGGCCAAGCACTCCACCACCCCGGTCGAGAAGATCCGCGAGGACATCGAGCGCGACAAGATCCTCACGGCCGAGGACGCGCTGAGCTACGGCCTGATCGACCAGATCATCACCACCCGGAAGATGGACAACTCCTCTCTCCGCTAGGCGGGAGGCTGTATCGTCTGCCGCTCCTTGGCACGGTTTGACGCGGTTCACGTCAAAGCGAACCGTGCCAAGGGGGGCCCGGACGGGGGGCCCGGCAAGGTACCGTCGGACATAAGGCAGCACCAGGAGTCCGCTGCACGTTGACGTCAGGTCGACGTCCAGGAGTCTCCCAGGCGAAGGGGAAGCACACCGTGGCACGCATCGGTGACGGCGGCGATCTGCTCAAGTGCTCGTTCTGCGGCAAGAGCCAGAAGCAGGTCAAGAAGCTCATCGCAGGGCCCGGTGTCTACATCTGCGACGAGTGCATCGATCTCTGCAACGAGATCATCGAGGAAGAACTCGCGGAGACCAGCGAGGTGCGCTGGGAGGAGCTCCCGAAGCCCCGCGAGATCTACGAGTTCCTCGAGGGCTACGTGGTCGGCCAGGAGGCGGCCAAGAAGGCCCTCTCCGTCGCGGTGTACAACCACTACAAGCGGGTCCAGGCCGGCGAGAACGGCGGCGCCCAAGGCCGCGAGGACGCCATCGAGTTGGCCAAGTCCAACATCCTCCTGCTGGGCCCCACGGGCTCCGGCAAGACCCTCCTCGCGCAGACCCTGGCGCGCATGCTGAACGTCCCCTTCGCGATCGCCGACGCCACGGCGCTCACCGAGGCGGGGTACGTCGGCGAGGACGTCGAGAACATCCTGCTGAAGCTGATCCAGGCCGCCGACTACGACGTCAAGAAGGCCGAGACCGGGATCATCTACATCGACGAGATCGACAAGGTCGCGCGGAAGAGTGAAAACCCCTCCATCACGCGCGACGTGTCGGGCGAGGGCGTCCAGCAGGCCCTGTTGAAGATCCTGGAGGGCACCACCGCCTCCGTCCCGCCGCAGGGCGGCCGCAAGCACCCGCACCAGGAGTTCATCCAGATCGACACGACGAACGTCCTGTTCATCGTGGGCGGTGCCTTCGCCGGCCTGGAGAAGATCATCGAGGGCCGGGCGGGCGCCAAGGGCATCGGCTTCGGCGCGCAGATCCGCTCCAAGCGGGAGATCGAGTCCAAGGACCAGTTCGAGCAGGTCATGCCGGAGGACCTGGTCAAGTTCGGCATGATCCCCGAGTTCATCGGCCGGCTCCCGGTCATCACCTCGGTGCACAACCTCGACCGCGAGGCCCTGCTCCAGATCCTGGTCGAGCCGCGCAACGCGCTCGTCAAGCAGTACGAGCGCCTCTTCGAACTCGACGGCGTGGAGCTGGACTTCGAGCGTGAGGCCCTGGAGGCCATCGCCGACCAGGCCATCCTCCGCCAGACCGGCGCCCGCGGCCTGCGCGCCATCATGGAGGAGGTCCTCCAGGGCGTGATGTACGAGGTCCCGTCCCGCAAGGACGTCGCCCGCGTCGTCATCACCGCCGACGTGGTCCTCTCCAACGTCAACCCGACGCTGATCCCCCGGGATTCGCGGGGGCGCGGCTCGGGCGAGCAGAAGACGGCGTAACCGCCGCACGTACGACTTACGCCGAAGGGGCCCCGGTCGAGTTCCGACCGGGGCCCCTTCAGGTGTGTGCGTGTTCAGGCCTTGACGCGGATCTCCTTGCGGAGCTTGGTGGTGATGTCCACCGCGACGTCCTTCGTCACGCCCTTGGTGGCGTCACCGGGGGAGACCAGCGCGATCGTGCTGTAGTCCGACCATGCGCAGATCCAGTCCGTCTTCTGCTTCTTGGTGAGCGGGTTCTTCCCCTCGACTCCCTGGCACTTCATGACCGCGCCGTCGATGTCGACCGACTCGGGCTCGCCGACCACCTTGCCGCCGCCGGTCTCGGACGAGGAGGAGGAGTTCTTCTCGGACTCCTTCTTGAACTCGGCGAAGAACTTGTCGAGTACGGTCTCCGGGTCGGAGATCTTCCCGTACGCGCCGATGTAGGTGACGCCCTTGGCGGTCGCCATCTCGCTCGGGTCGGGAGCGGTCTCCGGGTCCGAGGGGTCGTAACCCGTCAGGTCGGCGGTGGTGTAGAAGCCGGTCACGCTCGTGCCGTCCTCGACCCCGCTCTTCTTGAGGTCCTCGACCGTGTCCTTGTCGGTCTCGGCGGACTCCTCGCTCGCGCGTTTGTAGTCGGTCAGGACCGTCGCCGGCGTCGTCAGCTTGTGCGCGCCGTCGTCCTCCAGGCCGCCCGCGCCGCCGCCCCCGCCCAGCACGAAGTACGCGCCCACGCCGATGGCCGCCACGACCGCCACCGCGCCGATGATCAGGCCGGTCTTCTTCTTGCCGCCGCCCGGCGCCGGGGGCTGGGGCATGCCGTAGGGCTGCTGGCCGTAGGGCGGCTGCTGGCCGTACGGGGGCTGCTGGCCGTAGGGAGGGGTCTGCGGCGGGACGCCGCCCTGCGGCTGCTGCTGCGGGTAGCCGTAGCCCGGCTGCGGGGGAGGCGTCTGCTGGGGGTAGCCGTAGCCGGGCTGGGGCGCCTGCGGCGGCTGCTGGCCGTAAGGGCCCGGCTGGCCGTACGGACCGGGCTGCTGGGGCTGCCCGCCGTACGGGCCCGGCTGGTTGTGAGACATTCCTGGGTTCCCCTCCAGATGCTTACGTGATGCTGACATCCTGACTCAGACCTGGCGTGCGCAGGTCACCGGGGGGCGCACCGTTACAAAGGAAACGCGTTTCGGGACAGGGCCGTGACGCCCTTAAACTGACCCCCGTGACCGAGAACTCTCAGCAGCCGCAGCCCGCACCCACCACCGAACTGCCGACCCAGTACGCGCCGGCCGAGGTAGAGGGGAAGCTGTACGAGCGCTGGGTAGAACGGGGTTACTTCGAGGCCGACGCCAAGAGCGAGAAGCCTCCGTACACCGTCGTCATCCCCCCGCCGAACGTCACCGGCAGCCTGCACCTCGGGCACGCCTTCGAGCACACGCTCATCGACGCCCTGACCCGCCGCAAGCGCATGCAGGGGTACGAGACGCTGTGGCAGCCCGGCATGGACCACGCCGGCATCGCCACGCAGAACGTCGTCGAGCGGGAGCTGGCCAAGGAGGGCAAGTCCCGGCACGACCTGGGCCGTGAGGCGTTCGTCGAGCGCGTCTGGCAGTGGAAGGGCGAGTCCGGAGGCCAGATCAGCGGGCAGATGCGCCGCCTCGGCGACGCGGTCGCCTGGTCCCGTGAGCGCTTCACGATGGACGAGGGCCTCTCGCAGGCCGTCCAGACCATCTTCAAGCGGCTCTACGACGACGAGCTGATCTACCGCGCCGAGCGCATCATCAACTGGTGCCCCCGCTGCCTGACCGCGATCTCCGACATCGAGGTCGAGTACCAGGACGACGACGGCGAGCTGGTCTCCATGAAGTACGGGGAGGGGGACGACACCATCGTCGTCGCCACCACCCGCGCGGAGACGATGCTCGGTGACACGGCCGTCGCCGTCCACCCCGAGGACGAGCGGTACAAGCACCTGATCGGCAAGCTCATCAGGCTGCCGCTCACCGACCGCTCGATCCCCGTCGTCGCCGACGAGCACGTCGACCCCGAGTTCGGCACCGGCGCCGTCAAGGTGACGCCCGCCCACGACCCGAACGACTTCGAGATCGGCCGGCGCCACGACCTGCCCGCCATCGCGGTCATGGACGAGCACGCCGTCATCACCGCCCACGGCCCCTTCCAGGGTCTGGACCGCCTCGAGGCCCGCTCCGCCATCGTCGCCGCGCTGCGCGCCGACGGCCGGATCGTCGCCGAGAAGCGGCCCTACGTCCACAGCGTCGGCCACTGCTCGCGCTGCAAGACCACCATCGAGCCGCGCCTGTCCATGCAGTGGTGGGTCAAGGTCGGCCCGCTGGCCAAGGCGGCCGGCGACGCGGTCCGCGACGGCAAGGTCAAGATCCATCCGCAGGAGATGGAGAAGCGGTACTTCGACTGGGTCGACAACCTCCACGACTGGTGCATCTCGCGCCAGCTGTGGTGGGGCCACCGCATCCCCGTCTGGTACGGGCCGAACGGCGAGGTCGTCTGCGTCGGCCCCGACGACGAGGCGCCGAGCGGCGAGGGCTGGACGCAGGACAACGACGTGCTCGACACGTGGTTCTCCTCCGGCCTGTGGCCCTTCTCCACGCTCGGCTGGCCGGAGCAGACCGAGTCGCTCGCGAAGTTCTACCCGAACTCCGTCCTGGTCACCGGCTACGACATCCTCTTCTTCTGGGTCGCCCGGATGATGATGTTCGGCCTCTACGCGATGGACGGCACCCCGCCGTTCCACACCATCGCCCTGCACGGCATGGTCCGTGACCAGAACGGCAAGAAGATGTCGAAGTCCTTCGGGAACGTCGTCAACCCGCTGGACTGGATGGACAAGTACGGCTCCGACGCGCTCCGCTTCACCCTCGCGCGCGGTGCCAACCCGGGCACCGACGTCCCGATCGGCGAGGACTGGGTCCAGGGCTCCCGGAACTTCGCCAACAAGATCTGGAACGCCACCCGCTTCGCGCTGATGAACGGCGCGACGGTCGAGGGCCCGCTGCCGGACGCGTCCGCCATGTCCTCGACCGACCGGTGGATCCTCTCCCGCCTCAACACGATCGTCGCCGAGGTCGACGCGTACTACGAGGACTACCAGTTCGCGAAGCTCTCCGACGCCCTGTTCCACTTCGCCTGGGACGAGGTCTTCGACTGGTACGTCGAGCTGTCCAAGACCACCTTCCAGGCGGGCGGCGAGGCGGCCGAGGTCTCCAAGCGCGTCCTGGGCGAGGTCCTGGACGTCACGCTGCGCCTCCTCCACCCGGTCGTCCCCTTCGTCACCGAGACGCTGTGGACGACGCTCACCGGCGGTGAGTCGGTCGTCATCGCCGACTGGCCCGCCGCTGTGTCTGTTCCCGGGGCTGACGCCCCGGGGGGCTTCCGGGACGCGGACGCCGAGCGGGAGATCGAGACCGTCCAGTCGGTGATCACCGAGGTCCGCCGCTTCCGCGCCGACCAGGGCCTCCAGCCCGGCCAGCGGGTCCCGGCCCGGCTGACGCTCGCGGGCAGCCCCCTCGCGGCCCACGAGGCGGCCGTCCGCCAGCTGCTGCGCCTCCAGCCGGAGGGCGACGCCTTCACGGCGACGGCCACGCTCCCGGTCGCGGGCGTCGAGGTCTCCCTCGACCTCTCCGGCGTGATCGACTTCGCCGCCGAGCGCAAGCGCCTCGCGAAGGACCTCGCCGCCGCCGAGAAGGAGAAGGCCCAGGCCAACGCCAAGCTCGGCAACGAGGCGTTCCTGGCCAAGGCCCCGGACAACGTGGTCGACAAGATCCGCGGCCGCCTGGCCAAGGCGGACGAGGACATCGCCCGCATCCAGGCCCAGCTGGAGCGGCTGCCGCAGGCGTAGACGCCGGTACGACGACGAAGGTCCCCGGAGCATTGGGCGCCGGGGACCTTCGCTACTCAGGGGCGCGGGGAACTGCGCGACCAGCCACAACGGCGCCGCACTCGCCTGTATGCGCAAGCCACCCCACTCCGTGGGCGTTCTGTCGGCCGGCCTCCGTAGACTGGTCTTCGTGAGTGACAACCCCGGCGACAACGACCAGCCCGACCCCGCTGACTCCTTCGAGCAGATCATCGCGGCGGAGACCACCCGCGACCCCGACCTCGCCGTCATCGAGGCCGGCAGCCGCACCCTGCGCACCCAGGGCGGCCCCCCGCAGGCCGAGGTGCCCGGGCGTCCCGAGGACCCCGAGGTGGACAAGGCCCTGCGCGAGGTCGAGGCGGAGCTGGCGACCCGCTGGGGCGAGACCAAGCTGGAGCCGTCCGTCGCCCGGATCGCCGCGCTGATGGACGTGCTGGGCGACCCGCAGCGCTCGTACCCCTCCATCCACATCACGGGGACGAACGGCAAGACCTCCACCGCGCGCATGATCGAGGCCCTGCTCGGCGCCTTCGAGCTGCGCACCGGGCGCTACACCTCGCCGCACGTGCAGTCGGTCACCGAGCGGATCAGCCTGGACGGCGCCCCGATCTCCGCCGAGCGGTTCGTCGAGACGTACGAGGACATCAAGCCGTACGTGGAGATGGTCGACGCCCAGCAGGAGTACCGGCTGTCCTTCTTCGAGGTGCTGACGGGCATGGCGTACGCCGCGTTCGCCGACGCGCCCGTGGACGTCGCCGTCGTCGAGGTCGGTATGGGCGGCTCCTGGGACGCGACCAACGTCATCGACGGGGACGTCGCCGTCGTCACCCCCATCGACCTGGACCACACCGACCGACTGGGCGAGACGCCCGGCGAGATCGCGACCGAGAAGGCCGGCATCGTCAAGCAGGACGCCACCGTGATCCTGGCCCAGCAGCCGGTGGACGCGGCGCAGGTGCTGCTGAAGAAGGCCGTGGACGTCAACGCCACCGTCGCGCGCGAGGGACTCGAGTTCGGCGTGGTCTCCCGGCAGGTGGCCGTGGGCGGGCAGTTGATGACCCTGCGCGGCCTCGGCGGCGAGTACCCCGAGGTCTACCTGCCGCTGCACGGCGCCCACCAGGCGCACAACGCCGCCGTCGCGCTGGCCGCCGTCGAGGCGTTCTTCGGCGTGGGCGCGCAGCGTCCCGAGCCGCTGGACGTCGACACCGTCCGCAAGGCGTTCGCCGCCGTCGCCTCGCCCGGACGGATGGAGGTGGTGCGGCGCTCGCCGACCGTGGTGCTCGACGCCGCGCACAATCCGGCCGGCGCCCGGGTCACCGCGGAGGCCGTCGGAGAGGCGTTCGAGTTCAGCCGGCTCATCGGCGTGGTCGGCGCGAGCGGCGACAAGAACGTGCGGGGGTTCCTGGAGGCCTTCGAGCCGGTCTTCGCCGAGATCGTCGTCACCCAGAACTCCAGCCACCGCGCGATGGACGCCGACGAGCTGGCCGGGATCGCCGTCGAGGTGTTCGGCGAGGACCGCGTGCAGGTCGAGCCACGGCTGCCGGACGCCCTGGAGGCCGCGATCACGCTGGCCGAGGAGGAGGGCGAGTTCGCGGGCGGCGGTGTCCTCGTCACCGGTTCCGTCATCACCGTCGGCGAGGCCCGACTGCTCCTGGGGAGGGGCTGAGAAACCGTGCGTACGCTCTGTGCTTCCACTCTGATCGGCGAGGTCTTCGTGATCGGCTTCGCCGGCCTGGTCGCGATGAAGGACCCGGACCTGTCCACGGGGACGGTGTGGACGGTCTGCGGCATCGCCATGTTCCTGTGCGTGGCGCTGTGCGGCGCCGTGACCCGGCCGGGCGGCGTCGCCCTCGGCTGGGCGCTCCAGATCGCGCTGATCGCCTCCGGCTTCGTCGTCCCGGCGATGTTCTTCCTGGGCGTCGCCTTCGCCGCCCTGTGGTGGGCCTCCGTGCACTACGGGCGGAAGATCGACGAGGCCAAGGCGAGATTCGCCGCCCAGGCCGAGGCGGCCGCGCCCGACGCCGCCTGAGCGGGCCTCCCCGTCATCGCCTGACGCTGCGTGACCGGCGCCGCGACACGCCCGGTAACCTCAGTCATCACCCGCACAACCGCACACCTCCAAGGGAGCCCCTCGTGACCCAGCGCAGCCTCGTCCTCCTCAAGCCCGACGCCGTCCGTCGTGGCCTGACCGGCGAGATCATCAGCCGTATCGAGCGCAAGGCCGGCTGGCAGATCACCGCGCTGGAACTGCGCACCCTGGACGGCGAGACCCTGGAGCAGCACTACGGCGAGCACAAGGGCAAGCCCTTCTACGAGCCGCTGGTCGAGTTCATGGCGTCCGGCCCGGTCGTCGCCCTGGTCGTCGAGGGCGAGCGGGTCATCGAGGGCGTGCGCGCGCTGGCCGGCCCGACCGACCCGATCGCCGCCGCCCCCGGCTCCATCCGCGGGGACTACGGCGTGATCGTCCGGGAGAACCTGATCCACGCCTCCGACTCCGAGGAGTCCGCCGAGCGCGAGCTGAAGATCTTCTTCCCGGGCCGGGTCTGAGTCCACTCCAGGACCCGACGGACACCTTTTTTCTGACAGCACGTCAGTCGAACGGCCCAGGCGGAGCAGGGGGGGCGGTCGCGTCGAAAGCGGCCGCCCCATGGCATATGCGCGCCTGATCGGGGGAACGGATCCCACCGTTGGCCCGTCTCCACAAGCGAGGCGGTGCGCCATCTGCTGACAATGGCGGAGACCCTCGCGCAGTGTTCGCGAAAGCGCGTCTACGATGGAAGCCTCCACGCGTCACTGCACCCACTTCGCCTACCTGAAAAGCCCTCAAAAGCTCCTGGGAAGGCCAGTCGAATCCTGATGGGGAACTCAATGTCGTTCATCGGCCGTGACATGGCTGTCGACCTCGGGACCGCCAACACGCTGGTGTACGTCAGGGGTCGCGGGATCGTACTCAACGAGCCGTCCGTCGTCGCGATCAACACCAACACCGGTGGCATCCTCGCGGTCGGCGCCGAAGCGAAGAAGATGATCGGGCGCACGCCCGGCAACATCGTTGCCGTGCGTCCGCTGAAGGACGGCGTCATCGCCGACTTCGAGATCACCGAGCGGATGCTCCGCTACTTCATCCTGAAGATCCACAAGCGGCGGTATCTGGCTCGTCCGCGGGTCGTCGTCTGTGTGCCCTCGGGCATCACGGGCGTCGAGCGCCGCGCCGTCATCGAGGCGTCGTCCCAGGCCGGCGCCCGGCAGGTGCACATCATCGAGGAGCCCATGGCCGCGGCCATCGGCTCCGGCCTGCCCGTCCACGAGGCCACGGGCAACATGGTGGTGGACATCGGCGGCGGCACCACGGAGGTCGCGGTCATCTCGCTCGGCGGCATCGTCACGGCCCAGTCCATCCGCGTCGCGGGTGACGAGCTGGACAACGCGATCATCCAGCACGTGAAGAAGGAGTACAGCCTTCTTCTGGGTGAGCGCACGGCCGAACAGATCAAGATCACGATCGGTTCGGCGTACGACCTCGACTCCGACGAGCACACCGAAATCCGCGGCCGGGACCTGGTCTCCGGCCTGCCCAAGACCGTCGTCATCTCCGCCGCCGAAGTGCGCAAGGCGATCGAGGAGCCGGTCAACGCGATCGTCGACGCCGTCAAGACGACCCTCGACAAGTGTCCGCCGGAGCTGTCCGGCGACATCATGGACCGGGGCATCGTCCTGACCGGTGGCGGCGCGCTGCTGCGCGGGCTCGACGAGCGGCTGCGCCGGGAGACCGGGATGCCGATCCACATCGCCGAGGACCCGCTCGACAGCGTGGCGCTCGGCAGCGGCAAGTGCGTCGAGGAGTTCGAGGCGCTCCAGCAGGTGCTGGACGCCTCGCCCCGCAGATGACGTAACACTTCGGTTCCGCCGTACGAGACGATCTCCTCTCGTGCGGCGGATCGTTGATATAGAGGGTTCCAGTACCGGACGTACGGGAAGCGCGCGATGCGCCGCACGTACCGCGAAGTACCGAATCAGCTGAATTCCTGAACACCGCCACGTAAATTCCGGGATTCCCGAATTTCGACGAGGAAGGCACGGCCGCCGCACGTGAGGGACACGAAAGAGAGCCGGCTGCTCCTGGTACTGCTGATCGCCGTCGCGTTCGCGCTGATCACGGTGGACATCCGCGGTGGGGAGGACTCGCCGGTCGACGGTGCCCGGCAGGCCGCGGCCAACGTCTTCGGTCCGATCGAGAACGGGGTCTCCTCCGCGGTCGACCCGGTGGGCAACGCGGTCTCCGCGATCCGCGACTCCGGCGACCGGCACGACCGCCTCGCCGAGCTGGAGACGCAGAACGCGGCCCTGAAGGCGAAACTCGGCAGCGACGAACGCGGCCGCAGCCGGCTCCAGCAGTTCGACAAGATGCTCGGACTGGCCGGCGCCGGACAGTACGGGATCAAGGGCGCCCAGGTCATCGCCATAGGAGCCGCCCAGGGCTTCTCGTGGACCATCACCATCGACGTCGGTGCCAATGACGGCATCAAGCGCGACATGACCGTCCTCAACGGCGACGGCCTCGTCGGACGCGTCACCACCGTCGGCCCGAACACCGCCACCGTGCTGCTCGCCAACGACCCGGACTTCACCGTCGGCACCCGGATGGAGTCCGGCGACGAGCTCGGCTTCGCCGCCGGACAGGGCGGCCGCCCGCTGCGGGTCGAACTCCTCAACGGGAAGGCCGACGTCAAGAAGGGCGACCGGCTGGTCACCTTCGGCTCCCAGGCCGACAAGCCCTTCGTGCCCGGCGTGCCCGTCGGCACCGTCTCCCGCGTCGACCCCAACGGCGGCGATCTGACCCGCATCCTCGAAGTCACGCCGTTCGTCAGCTTCACCAAGCTCGACATCATCGGCGTCGTCGTCCAGGCGCCGCAGAAGGATCCGCGCGACACGGTGCTGCCGGAGAAGTCGAAGCCGAAGCCCACCCCGACGGTGACGGTCACCGCGACCCCGTCCGCCGGGGCCGACCCCGAGGGCCAGACGCAGAACGGCCAGGACGAGCAGTCACAACAGGACGAGCAGTCGCAGGACGAGCAGTCGCAACAGGACCTGCAGTCACAGCAGAACGACCAGACAGAGCAGAACGAGCAGACCGAGCAGTAGGAGTTCTCACCCCATGCGCGTCAACCGGATCCTGCTGTCCGTCGCCCTGGTCGTCGTCGCCCTGGTGATCCAGGTCAGCGTTCTCGCCCGCCTCCACCTGCCCGGCGCCGTCCCCGACCTGCTGCTGCTCACCGTCCTCGGCCTCGCCCTGGTCTACGGCCACGTCGGCGGCGCCCTCGTCGGCTTCGGCGCCGGACTCCTCGCCGACCTCGCCCCGCCCGCCGACCACGCGGCCGGACGCTACGCCCTGGTGCTCTGTGTCATCGGCTACCTCGCCGGACTCGCCAAACCGGACAACGGCCGGCTCAGGTCGGCCACCGGTCCCATGGTCGTGGTCGTCGCCGCCGCCGTCGGCACCACCCTGCTCTACGCCGGCGTCGGCGCCCTGGTCGGCGACACCGCCGCCCGCCACGTCGGCCTGCCCAGCCTGCTGTTCACGGCGGCCCTGTACGACCTGCTGCTCACGCCCTTCGTCGTCCCCGGCGTCATGGCGCTCGCCCGGCGCGCCGACAACGACCCGCTGGCCGACACCAACGCCGCCGCCCAGAGCCCCGACATCTCCTCCGGCTGGCTCTCCGGCGGCACCGGCCTGCGCATCGGCAGACAGCGCGGCGGGCTGCGGATGAAGACCGCGCGGGCACGCGTGGCCCGGGCCGGACGCATCAAGGGGGTCAAGCGGCTGTGAGCACGACGCGGCAGCAGACAGGGCACCAGCACATCGCGAGGGGGAGGCAGTAATCCAGTGACCAACGCCCACCCGTCGCCCACCACCACCCTCAACCGAATGGGCTGCGCCCATGACTAACATTCCAGAGACCGGCCGCAGCACACGCGTCCAGACCCGGCTCGTCGTCATCCAGATCCTCGTCCTCTCCCTCCTCGCCACCCTCGGCGGCCGGCTCTGGTACCTCCAGATCCGGCAGGGCGACGAGTACGCCGAGGAGGCGTCCGGCAACCACGTCCAGCAGGTCGTCCAGCCCGCCACCCGCGGCTCGATCCTGGACGCCCGCGGCGTGCCACTCGCCGACAACGAGACCCGGCTCGTGGTCTCCGCCTCCCGCACCGACCTGCTGAAGATGAAGGACGACGGCAAGGCGGTCCTCACCAAGCTCGCCGGCGTCCTCGGCATGAAGCCCCAGGACGTCATCGACAAGGTCCGGCTCTGCGACGCCGAGACCCCGCAGCCCTGCTGGAACGGCTCGCCCTACCAGCCGATCCCCGTCACCGACGAGGCCACCGTCAAGCAGGCCCTCCAGATCCGCGAGCGCGCCGAGGACTTCCCCGGCATCACCGCCGAGCCCATGGCCGTACGCCGCTACGCCGCCCCCGGCAAGTCCAACACCGCCCAGGTCCTCGGCTACCTCTCGCCGGTCACCGACGAGGAACTGCAGAAGGCCCAGGACACCGACTCGCCCTTCCTCCGCTCCGACCAGGTCGGCCGCTCCGGCCTGGAACGCCAGTACGACAAGGCGCTGCGCGGCAAGGCCGGCGTCACCCGCTACGAGGTCGACAACCTCGGCCGCGTCATCGGCGAGGCCGAGTCCGACTCGGGCACCCCCGGCTCCAACCTCGTCACCAGCATCGACTCGCGGGTCCAGCGGGTCGCCGAGTACGAGCTGAACGAGGCCATGAAGGCCGCCCGCAAGGAGATGGACCGCAACACCAACCGGCTCTACGAGGCCGACGCCGGCGCGGTCGTGGTGATGGAGGCCAAGACCGGCCGCGTGGTCGCCATGGCCTCCAACCCCGACTACGACCCGAACGCCTGGGTCGGCGGCATCTCCGCCAAGGACTACAAGCGGCTCACCGGCAAGGACTCCAACTACCCGCTGCTCAACCGCGCCACCCAGGGCCAGGCGGCCCCGGGCTCCATCTTCAAGGTGGTCTCCTCGGCCGCCGCCGTGGAGGCCGGCTACGACTTCGACGGCAGGTACGACTGCTCCAGCGCCTACAACCTCGGCGGCCAGGTCTTCAAGAACTTCGAGTCGGCCAGCTACGGCCCGATCAGCCTCGGCCGCGCCCTGGAGCTGTCCTGCGACACCGTCTTCTACCGCCTGGCACACGAGGAGTGGAAGAAGGACGGCGGCGCGAAGCCCAAGGACCCCAACGACTTCTTCTACAAGGCCGCCCACCAGTTCGGCCTCGGCGAGGAGACCGGCATCGACCTCCCCAACGAGGTCACCGGCCGCGTCCCCGACCGGCAGTGGAAGAAGGACTACTGGGAGGCCAACAAGGACGCCTGGTGCAAGACCGGCAAGAAGGACGGCTCGTACGTCGAGAAGCTCGCCTACGAGGGCTGCCTCGAGGGCAACAGGCTGCGCGCCGGTGACTCCATCAACTACTCCATCGGCCAGGGCGACACCCTCGTCACCCCCATCCAGATGGCCACCATCTACGCGGCCATCGCCAACGGCGGCACCCTCTACGACCCGAGCATCGGCAAGGCGGTCGTCAGCCCCGACGGCAAGCAGGTCAGCGCGATCGAACCCGAGTCGCACGGCAAGCTGCCGATAAGCAAGACCACGCTGGCCAAGATGGACGACGCCCTCGCCGGCGTCGCCACCCGCGGTACCGCCGCCTGGCGGTTCGGCGGCTGGCCGCAGGACGAGATCCCGATGCACGCCAAGACCGGCACCGCCGAAGTCCACGGCAAGCAGACCACGTCCTGGTTCGCGACGTACACCAAGGACTACTCGATCGTCATGACGATCTCCCAGGGTGGTACGGGATCCGGCGCCTCCGGTCCCGCCGTCCGCAACATCTACGACGCCCTGTACGGCGTCTCGGACGACGGCGCGATCGACAAGAAGAAGGCGCTGCTGCCCCAGCCGCAGGCGAAGCTCCCGACGATCAAGGCAGACGGGACCATCCCGGCCCCGAAGATGCCCAGGGACGTCGTCAAGGACCTCCAGCCCGACGAGAAGCTCTCCCCCGAGGAGGAGTACGCGCCCGTCGAAGAGCAGCAGCAGGGCGCCACCCCGCCGACCCAGAACACCGAGAACCGCGACACCAGGCGCCGCCGACGGCGCGGCGGCCCGGGCAGGCGCTCCACCGGCGGCGGACACGGAAGCCGGAGGGCACGCACATGACCGGTGCCAACAGCTTCCATGTCTCCGGGTACGGCCCCGAGAAGGCGGGCTGGACCCGGCTCTTCGCCCGGGACTCCATGGCCCGGCGGCTCGACTGGCCGATACTGCTGGCATCCGTCGGGCTGTCGCTGCTGGGCTCGCTGCTGGTCTACTCCGCGACCCGCAACCGCACCGAGCTCAACCAGGGCGACCCGTACTACTTCCTGACCCGCCACCTCCTGAACACCGGCATCGGGCTCGCCCTCATGGTCGGCATCGTCTGGCTCGGCCACCGCGCCCTGCGCACCGCCGTGCCGGTCCTGTACGGCGCCTCCGTCTTCCTGATCCTGCTGGTGCTCACCCCGCTCGGCTCGACCATCAACGGCGCCCACTCCTGGATCAAGCTCCCCGGCGGCTTCTCCCTCCAGCCCTCGGAGTTCGTGAAGCTCACGATCATCCTCGGCATGGCGATGCTGCTGGCCACCCGCGTCGACGCGGGGGACCGGCAGCACCCGGACCACCGGACCGTGCTCCAGGCCCTGGGCCTGGCCACCGTGCCCATGCTGATCGTGATGCTCATGCCCGACCTCGGGTCGGTCATGGTCATGGTCATCATCGTGCTGGGCATCCTGCTCGCCTCCGGGGCCAGCAACCGCTGGGTCTTCGGACTGCTGGGCGCCGGCACGGCGGGGGCGCTCGCCGTGTGGCAGCTCGGCATCCTGGACGACTACCAGATCGCCCGCTTCGCCGCCTTCGCCAACCCGGCCCTCGACCCGGCCGGCGTCGGCTACAACACCAACCAGGCGCGCATCGCGATCGGCTCCGGCGGACTGACCGGCTCCGGCCTCTTCGAGGGCTCCCAGACCACCGGCAGGTTCGTACCGGAACAGCAGACCGACTTCGTCTTCACGGTCGCCGGCGAGGAGCTGGGCTTCCTCGGCGCGGGCCTGATCATCGCCCTGCTCGGTGTGATCCTCTGGCGCGCCTGCAAGATCGCCCGCTCCACCCCCGACCTGTACGGCACGGTCGTCGCCGCCGGGGTCATCGCCTGGTTCGCCTTCCAGACCTTCGAGAACATCGGCATGACGCTCGGCATCATGCCGGTCACCGGTCTGCCCCTGCCCTTCGTCTCCTACGGCGGCTCGTCCATGTTCGCCGTGTGGATGGCGGTCGGGCTGCTCCAGTCGATCACGGTGCAGAGACCCATGTCGGCCTGAGCGGGGGCCGTGGACGGTACGGGGGACCATCTTCGCCGGGTTAGGCTGGATGGTCCCCCTTGTCAGCACACGAAGGTTCCGTGAGATGCCTGCCGAAGCCGCCGAGTCTGTGAAGTCTGTGTTTCCGCAGCTCGAAGCTCTGCTCCCGCACGTGCAGAAGCCGATTCAGTATGTCGGCGGAGAGCTCAACTCCACGGTCAAGGACTGGGAATCCTGCGACGTCCGCTGGGCCCTGATGTACCCCGACGCCTACGAGGTCGGACTGCCCAACCAGGGCGTCATGATCCTCTACGAGGTGCTCAACGAACAGCAGGGCGTCCTCGCCGAGCGCACCTACAGCGTCTGGCCGGACCTGGAGGCCCTGATGCGGGAGCACTCCGTCCCGCAGTTCACCGTCGACAGCCACCGCCCGGTCGGCGCCTTCGACGTCTTCGGCCTCTCCTTCTCCACGGAGCTGGGCTACACCAACATGCTCACGGCCCTGGACCTGGCGGGCATCCCGCTGGAGGCCAAGGACCGCGGCATCGACGACCCGGTCGTCCTGGCCGGCGGGCACGCGGCGTTCAACCCCGAGCCGATCGCCGACTTCATCGACTGCGCAGTCATCGGCGACGGCGAGCAGGCCGTCCTGGAGATCACCGCGATCATCCGCGCCTGGAAGGCCGAGGGCCGCCCCGGCGGCCGCGAGGAGCTCCTCCTGCGCCTGGCGAAGACGGGCGGCGTGTACGTCCCCGGCTTCTACGACGTCGAGTACCTGCCCGACGGCCGCATCTCCCGCGTCGTACCCAACCGCAGCGGCGTCCCGTGGCGGGTCAGCAAGCACACCGTCATGGACCTCGACGAGTGGCCCTACCCCAAGCAGCCCCTCGTCCCGCTCGCCGAGACGGTCCACGAGCGGATGTCCGTGGAGATCTTCCGCGGCTGCACCCGCGGCTGCCGCTTCTGCCAGGCCGGCATGATCACCCGCCCGGTGCGCGAGCGCTCCATCACCGGCATCGGCGAGATGGTCGACAAGGGCCTGAAGGCAACGGGCTTCGAGGAGGTGGGTCTCCTCTCGCTCTCCTCCGCCGACCACACGGAGATCGCCGACGTCGCCAAGGGCCTCGCGGACCGGTACACGGACGACAAGATCGGCCTGTCCCTCCCCTCGACCCGCGTCGACGCCTTCAACATCGACCTGGCCAACGAGCTGACCCGCAACGGCCGCCGCTCCGGCCTGACCTTCGCCCCCGAGGGCGGCTCCGAGCGCATCCGCAAGGTCATCAACAAGATGGTCTCGGAAGAGGACCTGATCCGTACCGTCGCGACGGCCTACGGCAACGGCTGGCGCCAGGTGAAGCTGTACTTCATGTGCGGCCTGCCCACCGAGACCGACGACGACGTCCTGCAGATCGCCGACATGGCGACCCGGGTCATCGCCAAGGGCCGCGAGGTCTCCGGCGCCAACGACATCCGCTGCACGGTCTCCATCGGCGGCTTCGTCCCCAAGCCCCACACCCCCTTCCAGTGGGCCCCGCAGCTCTCCTCCGAGGAGACCGACGCCCGCCTGCAGAAGCTCCGCGACAAGATCCGCGGGGACAAGAAGTACGGCCGCTCCATCGGCTTCCGCTACCACGACGGCAAGCCCGGCATCGTCGAGGGCCTCCTCTCCCGAGGCGACCGCCGCCTCGGCGCCGTCATCCGCGCGGTCTACGAGGACGGCGGCCGCTTCGACGGCTGGCGCGAGCACTTCTCGTACGACCGCTGGATGGCGTGCGCCGACAAGGCCCTGGCCCCCACCGACGTGGACGTCGACTGGTACACCACCCGCGAGCGCGGCTACGAGGAGGTCCTGCCCTGGGACCACCTCGACTCCGGCCTCGACAAGGAGTGGCTCTGGGAGGACTGGCAGGACGCCCTCGACGAGACGGAGGTCGACGACTGCCGCTGGACCCCCTGCTTCGACTGCGGCGTATGCCCCCAGTTCGACACATGGCCACAAACGGGCCCGACGGGCAAGAAGCTGCTGCCGCTGACGGTCAAGAAGTCCGACTGACCAGCGGAAACGGGGCTGTGGGATGAGCGATCCGCTCCACCGCATCGCTGACGCTGTGGCTGACGTCACAGAGTCGAATGTGGTGGCGGTGCTGACCTCGCTCGGCTTGCAAAGGGATCGGCAACCGGCGAAGAAGGCTCTGAGGACGCCGCTGCCGCCGCCCGGTGCCCCCTCGGGCGTTTCGTCGAACGTGGAATGGGTTTGAGAGACGAAGAGCGCTCGCGGCGACCTCAGGGCAGTGGCGTCAGCGGATCGCGTGGACGGGCGGTAGCGGGTGTTCCCAAGCGCCAGTCAACTCAGTCAGGACATGGCGCGCGAGTAGCCGGGCCCGGCTCCACTCGGCGTCGCCGGCCAGTGCATCCCGTGTCCATCGGCTGGCCTGCTCGTAGCCACTCATACCGGTGAGCAGCACGTCGATTTTTCGGAGCTCGGCAGCGATGTTCCCGCTGATCTGGTGCCGCTCCACCAATCTTCGGTCACCCTCTGATCGTCGCGGCATCAAGCTCCTGAACGGGAGCAAGGCGAAAGTCGCCTTGTGATCACCGAACTGGTGAAAGTTCCCGCGGTAAGGGAGACATCGAAGCGCACGCCGGCCACGTCTCCGACGTCGGAACACGACCGACGGACAGTGGCTGTGGAGGCGGTCGCTGGCGGTCTTTCATCCAAGCGCGGCGTTTGGGCAATCAGTTTTCCCACGAAATCCGGTGGAGTCTCAGCGGTCGGAAGTGGTTGGGTCCTGCTCAATGCCTCGCTGATACGGCCCGGCACGGTGCGAGGCACAAGGTCCGAATCGCAGGCGAGGTCTGGCCCGCGTTCGTCGAGTGGCGGAGGCTATCGCAGTGGCCGGTTATAGGGCGCTTTCCGACGTGTACGAGTGGCTGATCGGGGACGACAGGCTGACCCCCGCCAAGGCAGCCGCGGTTTACGGCAGCGATGTCGTGGGCTCACTGCCGCCCAACGCACGCGTCCTCGACTGCGCGTGTGGAACCGGCCAGCTCGCCGTCGGTCTCGCGAGTCTTGGCCTTGACGTGGTCGCCGCAGACGCCAGCGATGGGATGGTTCGCCGAACCGCGAAGGCCGCCGACGAGCAGGGTGTCTCGCTTCGAGCCCTCCGCGCGCGCTGGGACGAACTGCCCGACCACCTGGAGGACTCCACGTTCGATCTGGTGTTCTGCGTCGGCAACTCGCTCGGGCACGCCGAGGGCGCAGCCGGGCGCCTGACCGCACTGCAAGCGATGTCACGGCTGCTGAATCCGGGCGGACGCCTTGTGCTTCACTCACGCAACTGGGAGCTCGTGCGCTCCGCCGGCTCACGGGTAGACGTCCGCGATCGACTCATCCGCCGCCACGGCCGCGATGCGGTCGTCAGCTACTACTGGCAGATCGAGCAGCGCTGGGAGCAGGAACACTTCCTCGAGATCGTGGTTGCCCAGATCGAGCCGGACGGGGCAGTGCGAGCCAGCTCGGAGCGGTTGTCCATCTGGCCCTACCGGTACGAGGACCTCGTGGCGCAGTTGCGGAGCGTCGGGCTCACGGTGCAGTCCACCACCTTCGACCCCGAGACCGATGGATACCTGGTGGTCGCCAGCCGCGACCAGGCGCGAGGCGCGGCTGAGCAGGTGCGCTGATCCGCCTTTCGTCGTTGTTGTTGCCGGCTCGCGACCGCCTGCAGCGGGTTCTTCGCGAAGTGTTCAGCGCTTGAAGCGTTGCTGTGCGTGCGGTCCTCGCCGCGCTGGCCAGGACCTGCATGGTTCGAGCAATCGACGAAGCCGCCTCCCTCAGATGTTCGGAAGGCGGCTTTCTCCTGTGCGGGCCGGATCAGAAGGCTTGCGCGAAGTCGTCCTCTCGGATCACGAGTCGCTCGCGTACGTCCTTCGGGATCAGTAGGCGGAGGTGCACCTTCGGGGCTCGGACCTTCGGTACCTTCGTGCGGGTCACCTCGCAGCGGATCCCGACCCGGTACAGGTCCGCGGACATGGCTTCCATACCGCCTTCCTGCCAGTGCTCACGGAACGTCTTGCCGCCGTGGACGTTGACCCATCGATCCTTCGCCGTCTCGGGGTCGATCGCTTCGAGCTCACTGATGAGCTTGTCCAACGTCGCTTCCGCCTGCTCCTTCGTGAACCGCGTCTTCGTGTACCGACCGCCGGGTTCGAGGTCCTTCATGTACAGCGCGATGGTCTCTTGAAGGCGCTTGATCTCCTTGCGGGCCTCAGCACCCTCGGCGTACTGGCGGACCTGCACGGGGAAGTCTCCGAGGACCTTGAGTACGTCCTGCACCAGGCGCTCGTAGACCCGCTCGGGGTTGGGCGCTCCCAGCCCGCCGCTCTTGCAGTTGCGGCACCGCAGGTACTGGTACGTCCCGTGCGTGTTGTTCGTGATCTGCACGGTCATGTTCGTTTTGCAGTCGGCGCACAGCAGGACGCCGAGGAACTGTGTCGCTCCTCCGACACGACGCGGCGGCTGGTTCTTCTTGCGTTTGTCGAGAGCGGCGCCGAGGGTCTCGAACTCCTCTTCAGTAAAGAGGGGAGGGGCGACTTTTATCGGCCTGCCGTCCTTGCCGAGGAGCGGCTTCGATCGTCGCTGCCCGCCGTTCTTGTCCTCTTCTACCCGATGGCCGAGAAGCGCGGGGTTGCGGAGGCGGCGATGGAGCGTCGCCACGGTGAGCCCTTGGGTCATCAGGCCAGAGCGCTTCAAGCAGCGCACCATGAACCCGGCGGAGCGTCCCCGGAGCGCCATGCGTCGGGCCCAGTGCAGGGCCTTGGCCGCCTCGGGATCGATCACGAGAACGACCCTCCCCGTGTCGTCCTCGTCCGTGACGTAGCCGTACGCCGGCTTCCCGATGATCCAGTCTTCCTGCGACTTCGCGTAGTCCCACAGGCTCGCGACCCGGGTCGAGGTGTTGGCCGCCTCGATCTCGGCGATGCCGCCGATGATCGTGACCATGATCTTTCCGGCGGTCGTCGTGAGGTCGAGGCTGTCGTTCTTCGAGACCAGGTTCTTCCCGCGCTTCAGGCTCCACTCGATCATCGTCGAGAGATCGGAGAGACGCCGTACGAAGCGGTCGAGCTTCCAGAACAAGAGCTCGTCGAACTCGGGGGAGCGGTTGTTCAGCCACTCCCCGAGCTCCTTCCGCTTCCACGGCGGGACCTTCGTCGCCGACACGTTCAGGTCGGAGGCGACGCCGACGACTCGGCTCCCCCGCTCCCTGGCCAGGATGCGGAGATCGAGTTCCTGCCGTACCGGCGACGTCGTGTCGTCCGTCAGTACGGACAAGCGGGTGGATAAGAGCGCACGGGGTGCGTCCTGGGGGAGTAGGGCCTCAGCCCGTTTCAGCTCCTCCAACAGGGCAAGGTCGGCCTCGGTCCACTCGGCTTCCACGCTGTAGGCCGCTCGATCTGCCGCGAGTCGGCGCTGTCCTCGTTTCCTCATGTCAGACAGCGTGGCGCAGTTCGCGGACAGTTTTAAGCGTTTTTCCATATGCCCAGCGATGGACACCGAGATCCAGGCGCCAAAGAAGCTGCTGCCGCTGACGGTCAAGTAGGGCCGGTCGTCCGGCGGGTGACGTAAGTCATGCTCTGGGTGTGACGTACTGTCAGTTTGGGTGATTTGACCCGTGGACGAGATCATGGAGCACGGTCTTGGATGGCCACAGGGGGCGGATATCGGGTGCATTTCGTGAACGCGTAGCGAAGGCACCCGCCGACAAGTGAAGAGCAGTCGGCGCACCGCAACCTTCGAGCCAGTTTTCCAAGACCGACTCCTAGGACTGCAATGAACGCACGCAGCAAGACCGATTCCCGTCCGAACCGGCTCAGACACGCCGCCGCGCTGCTCGGTGCGGCGCCGCTGCTGCTCCTCGGCGTCACGCCGGCGCACTCGGTGGCGGGCGAGCCCTCGACGGACGCCGGTCTCGGCTTTACCGCCCGGCTGTTGGTCGGTGACCACCAGCGGGGCTGCTCGGGCTCGCTGGTCTCGCCCGAGTGGCTGCTCACGACCGCCAGTTGCTTCGCCGAGAACCCGGCCGCCGACCTCTCCGTGCCGGCCGGTCCGCCCCGGCTGAAGACCGTCGCGACCGTCGGCGGCGAGAAGCGGAACGTCGTGGAACTGCGCCCGCACGGCGAGCGCGATCTCGTGCTGGCCCGGCTCGCGCAGCCCGTGCGGGGCGTGGCCCCCGTCGTCCTCGCCACCACGGGACCCGCGGCCGGACAGGACCTCACCGTGGCCGGACACGGCCGTACCGCGACCGAGTGGGCGCCGCTCGACAAGCACACCGGCACCTTCGCCGTCACCTCTGTCGACGGCGCCGACCTGGTCCTGAGCGGCAAGGACGGAGCCTCGGTCTGCCAGGGCGACGCGGGCGGCCCGGTCATGCGTACCGTCGACGGCCGCCCGGCGCTGGTCGCGGTCAGCAGCCGTTCGAACCAGGTGGGCTGCTTCGGCGTCGACTCCACGGCGGGAGCCACGAGCAGCGCGGTCGCCGCCCGCGTCGACGACATCCGCGACTGGGTCACCGCGAACGCCGTGCGGACCCCCGCTGCAGACTTCGACGGTGACGGCCGCAGCGATGTGGGTGTGCTGTACGACAACGGTCAGGGCAGCGACGGCACCAACCGGACGGCGCTGTGGACGCTGACCAGCAACGGCTCCGGGTTCGGCGGGCCGGTGCGCGCGTGGGACAGCGCCACCGGCGGCAGCTGGAACTGGAGCCGTTCCAAGGTGGTCTCCGGTGACTTCGACGGGGACGGTCGCGGTGACGTCGGCGTGCTCTACGACTACGGCCAGCAGAGTGACGGGACCAACCGGACCGCGTTGTGGACGCTGACCAGCAGCGGTTCCGGCTTCGGTAAGCCCGTGAAGGTCTGGGACAGTGCCGACGGCGGCAGCTGGACCTGGAGCCGGTCGAAGGTGGTCTCCGGTGACTTCGACGGGGACGGCCGCGGTGACGTCGGCGTGCTCTACGACTACGGCCGGCAGAGTGACGGGACCAACCGGACCGCGTTGTGGACGCTGACCAGCAGCGGTTCCGGCTTCGGTAAGCCCGTGAAGGTCTGGGACAGCGAGGGCTCGATCAGCTGGGACTGGGGCCGGTCGAAGGTGGTCTCCGGTGACTTCGACGGTGACGGCCGGGGTGATGTGGGTGTGCTGTACGGCAACGGTCAGACGAGCGACGGGGCGAAGCGGACCGCGCTGTGGACGCTGACCAGCAACGGTTCCGGGTTCGGTGGGCCGGTGCGCAAGTGGGACAGTGCGGGGTCGATCAGCTGGGACTGGGAGCGGTCCAAGGTGACGTCGGGCGATTTCGACGGTGACGGCCGCACCGACGTGGGTGTGCTGTACGGCAACGGTCAGACGAGCGACGGGGCGAATCGCACCGCGCTGTGGACGCTGACCAGCAACGGTTCCGGGTTCGGTGCGCCGGTGCGCAAGTGGGACAGCGCCGGGTCGATCAGCTGGGACTGGGAGCGGTCCAAGGTGACGTCGGGCGACTTCGACGGTGACGGCCGCACCGACGTCGGTGTGCTGTACGACAACGGTCAGGGGGCCGACGGGGTCAGCCGGACCGCCCTGTGGACGCTGACCAGCAACGGTTCCGGGTTCGGTGGGCCGGTGCGCAAGTGGGACAGCGCGGGGTCGATCAGCTGGAGCTGGGGACGCAGCGAACTCACCTGACCGCATCCGGGCGGGGCGTTTCGGCGTCTGTGCCGGTATGGAGTTTGAGAAGCGGCCCGACGGCCGTCCGCAGGAGCCGCCGCGGCGATCGGACCCGGAGGGGTGTGTCGCCGCGGTGGTCCGCGTTCCGGTGCGGATCATCGCCCTGGTGCTGGTCGTACCGGTACGGATGGCGTGGGACGTGCTGGTCGTCGCCGGGCGGTTCCTGCGGGACACCGTGTTCCGCCCGGCCGGACGGGCGCTGGCCTGGCTCGGGCGGGTCCTCTTCCTGTGGCCGCTGGCCGGGATCTGGCGGTACGCCGTCGTCCCGGCGGCCAGGGGCGTGGCCCTGCTCGGACACGTGCTGCTCGTGGTGCCCGCGGTGTGGCTGTACCGGAGGGTGCTGACGCCGGCGGGGCGCGGGCTGTACGCGGCCCTCGCCTGGCTGGGGCGGTACCTCCTCGTCGTACCCGCCGCCTGGCTCTACGCCTGGCTGCTCACGCCGGTGGGCCACGCGCTCGCGTGGTGCGGCAGAGGGCTCGCCTGGTGTCTCGGCATGATCGTCACCGGTGTCGGCGCGGTCCTCTACTGGACCGCGCGGGTGCTGGTGGTCCTGCCCGCTCTCGCCCTGTGGCGGTGGGTGCTCACCCCGGTGGGCCGGGTCCTCGCGGTCATCGGCAGGGAGGTCCTGGACGCCCTCGGGCACGCCTGGCGGATCGCGGGACACGTCTCGCGCGCCTTCGGGCGGTTCCTCGGCACCCTGTGGCGGTGGACCGTGGCCGAACCGGCCCGCTGGGCGTACCGGAGCGTGCTCACCCCGGTGGGCCACGCCGTGCGGGACACCGTCCTGCGGCCCCTCGCCGACGCCGGACGCGTCGCCGGGCGGGTGTCCCGGCAGGCTCTCGCCGCTGCCCGGCTGACCGTGCGGCAGACCCGCGCCGACGTACGCCGGGCACTCTTCGGGGAGCCCGCGAAGCCGCGGCCGGTCGACCGGCGGGAACCATCCGTCGCCGAGACACGTACTCTTGGTAGTAGTACGACCGCTCTCACGAAGGACTGAACGACACTGGGCAAGCGACAGCCCGAAGGCCCGCCGCCCGTACCCGCGGTGCAGCGCATCCGACTGCGCTACACCAAGCGCGGCCGCCTCCGGTTCACCAGCCACCGTGACTTCCAGCGTGCCTTCGAGCGCGCGCTGCGCCGCGCCGAGGTGCCCATGGCGTACTCGGCGGGGTTCACGCCCCACCCGAAGGTGTCGTACGCCAATGCCGCACCCACCGGCACGGGCAGTGAGGCGGAGTACCTGGAGATCGCGCTCACCGCGGCGCGTGACCCGGAGCAGCTCAGGGTGCTTCTCGACGCGTCGCTGCCCGCCGGGCTCGACGTCGTCGACGCGGTCGAGGCCCGGACCTCCGGGCTCGCCGACCGGCTGACGGCATCGGTGTGGGAGCTGCGGCTGGACGGGGTGGAGCCCGCGGACGCCGAGCGCGCCGTGGCGGCCTTCAACTCGGCCCCGGCCGTGGAGGTCCAGCGCCGGACCAAGAACGGCGTCCGTACCTTCGACGCCCGCTCCGCCGTCGCGAGTCTGGAGAGCGCCACCACGCACGGTTCACCGGCTGATAGGCCGACCGACCAGCCCTGTGCGATACTGCGGCTGGTTGTTCGGCACGTGACGCCTGCCGTACGACCCGACGACGTCCTGTCCGGTCTTCGCGCCGTGGCCGACCTGGCGCCGCCGGTCCCCGCAGCGGTGACCAGGCTGGCGCAGGGGCTGTTCGATGAAGAGACCGGTGCGGTGACCGACCCGCTCGCGCCCGACCGCGAGGCAGAAGCGCCCGAGCCGCAACCGGCCGCCGCTCCCGCCGCCGCGAAGGCGCCCGCGTAGGGAAGGTTCCGCTCAAGGACGGATGTCGTAGCGCCGCCCTCGAACTCGGGAGCCACCTGGGTCGGGCAGCGCACCGACCACAAGACTTTCGCCAGGCCGTACCCGCCAAGGGGTACGGAACCGGCGAGACAAGACACGGAGAGCTTCCGAGCGGCGCCCGCGCCCCGGACGGCGGCGACGCGCACCGCGCGAGCCGCGGACGTCACCGGCGGTCGATCAGATCGACGCCGGGCCTGGTGCGCGGCGCCCGGGAGCCTGACGGGAGAAAGCCCCGCATGCTCGAACCGACCGAACCCACCGAGTCGTCGACCACCTCGACCGACTCCGAGTCGAACACCCCGAGCGACACCCTGCCGCCGCGCCGTCGGCGCAGGGCCGCTTCCCGCCCTGCGGGTCCGCCGTCCGGCGGCTCCGACGCGCCGGCCGAGACCGTCGCACCCGCCGAGGTGACCGCCGTGACCGACGAGGCGGAGGAGACCGAGGAGACGGAGGCCGCGCAGGCCGCCGCCCCGGCCCCCGAGGCCGCCCCCGCCCGGCCGCGGCGCCGTGCGGTCCGCCGCGCCTCCGCGCCCGCCGGGACCCCGACGTCGACGGAGGCGGCCGAGACCGTCGTCGCGGCGCCCTCCGGTGCCGAGGCGCCCGTCGCCGAGCCGGTCGCCGAGGCCGGTGAGGTCACCGAGGACCCCGCGCCGCGCCGCAGCCGCCGCCGGGCCACGCGCAGCGTCACCGCGCCCGCCGAGCCGGCCTCCGCCGAGCCCGCCGCGGCCACCCCCGCCGAGCCCGCCGCTGCCACGGACGCCGAGCCCGCCGCCGGGACGGAGGCCGAGGACGCCGCGCCCAAGGGCCGCACCCGCCGTCGTGCCACGCGCCGCGTGACGGCCCCGGCCGAGGCGCCCGCCGAGGCCGCCGCCGAGGTGCGCGAGCCCGCCCCCGAGCCCGTCCGTGAGGCCGCCCCCGAGCCCGCCAAGGACGCCGAGACCTCCGAGCCCGCCGAGGACGCCGCTCCGCGCCGGGCGCGCCGCCGGTCCACCCGTAAGGCCGCCGTCGGCTTCGCCGCTCCGGCGCAGACCGCCGCCTCCGACGACGCCGACGCGCCCAAGCGCCCGTCCCGGCCCGCCGTCGCCGTGTTCCAGGCGCCCGTGTTCGCCGAGCCGCAGTTCCAGACGCCCGAGCGGGCCGCCGCCGAAGCCGCCGCCGAGGCGGCCGGTGCCGAGCCGGCGAAGACCGCCGAGGTGGCCGAGGAGCAGTCCGAGGAGCAGTCCGCCGGGTCGCGTCGCCGTCGCCGCCGCAGGGGCGCCGCCGAGGAGGGCACCGAGGACCGGACGCCCGCCGCCGCGCAGGACGAGCGGGAGACCGACACCCGCGCCGACTCCGACACCGAGGCCGAGGCAGACGACTCCGACGAGGCGGGCGAGGACCACGACGACGCCGACGGCTCCGAGGACTCCGGCTCGCGCCGTCGCCGGCGCCGGGGCGGCCGTCGTCGCCGCCGCGGCGACTCCGCCGACGGCGACCTGACCGACGGCGAGAGCGAGCAGACCGCCGCCGACCAGGCCGATCAGGACGGTGCTGACACCGCCGAGCAGGCCGAGGAGGACGCCGAGGAGAGCGCGGAGTCCGCCGGTGACGGAGGCGGCTCCAGCAGCAGCCGTCGCCGTCGCCGCCGTCGCCGCCGGGCCGGGGACGGCTCCGGGGACGGCGACGCGTCCACCGACGACCCCGAGCGCACCGTCGTCAAGGTCCGCGAACCCCGCCCGCCGCGGGAGAAGAGCGAGCCCTCCGACGAGGTGCAGTCCATCAAGGGCTCGACCCGCCTGGAGGCCAAGAAGCAGCGCCGCCGCGAGGGCCGCGAGCAGGGCCGCCGGCGCGTGCCGATCATCACCGAGGCCGAGTTCCTGGCCCGCCGCGAGGCCGTCGAGCGCGTCATGGTCGTGCGCCAGCACGGCGAGCGCACGCAGATCGGCGTCCTGGAGGACGGCGTGCTCGTCGAGCACTACGTCAACAAGGAGCAGGCCACCTCGTACGTCGGCAACGTCTACCTCGGCAAGGTGCAGAACGTGCTGCCGTCGATGGAGGCCGCCTTCATCGACATCGGCAAGGGCCGCAACGCCGTCCTGTACGCCGGTGAGGTCAACTTCGAGGCGCTGGGCATGGCGAACGGCCCGCGGCGCATCGAGTCCGCCCTCAAGTCCGGACAGTCGGTCCTGGTGCAGGTCACCAAGGACCCGATCGGCCACAAGGGCGCCCGCCTGACCAGCCAGGTCTCCCTGCCCGGCCGCTACCTGGTCTACGTGCCCGAGGGCTCGATGACCGGCATCAGCCGCAAGCTGCCCGACACCGAGCGGTCCCGGCTGAAGACCATCCTCAAGAAGATCGTCCCCGAGGACGCGGGCGTCATCGTGCGCACCGCGGCCGAGGGCGCCAGCGAGGACGAGCTGCGCCGCGACGTCGAGCGGCTCCAGGCGCAGTGGGAGGACATCCAGAAGAAGGCCAAGAGCGGCAACGCGCCGACGCTGCTCTACGGCGAGCCGGACATGACCGTCCGGGTCGTGCGCGACATCTTCAACGAGGACTTCTCCCAGGTCGTCGTCAGCGGCGACGACGCCTGGCAGACCATCAACGGCTACGTGTCCCACGTGGCGCCGGACCTCGCCGACCGGCTGTCGAAGTGGACCAGCGAGGTCGACGTCTTCGCGACGTACCGGATCGACGAGCAGCTCGCCAAGGCGCTGGACCGCAAGGTCTGGCTGCCCAGCGGCGGTTCGCTGGTGATCGACCGGACCGAGGCGATGATCGTCGTCGACGTCAACACCGGCAAGTTCACCGGCCAGGGCGGCAACCTGGAGGAGACGGTCACCAGGAACAACCTGGAGGCGGCCGAGGAGATCGTGCGCCAGCTCCGGCTGCGCGACCTCGGCGGCATCATCGTCATCGACTTCATCGACATGGTGCTGGAGTCCAACCGGGACCTGGTGCTGCGGCGCCTGCTCGAGTGCCTGGGCCGGGACCGTACGAAGCACCAGGTCGCCGAGGTGACCTCGCTGGGTCTCGTGCAGATGACCCGCAAGCGGGTCGGCCAGGGCCTGCTCGAGTCGTTCTCGGAGACCTGCGTCCACTGCAACGGCCGCGGTGTCATCGTCCACCTCGACCAGCCGACCGCGGCCGGTGGCGGCGGTGGCGGGAGCAAGCGCCGCAAGCGGGCGCGGGCCGGCGCCGACCAGCCGCACGAGCACGAGGCCGTGGCCGGCGTCGAGACCGGTCCGACGGCGGAGCAGGAGGCGGACACCGAGTCCGAGTCCGAGGTCGCCGCGGAGGTGGCCGAGCCGGTCGCCCTCCCGGCGCCCGACTTCACCCCGGACGAGGAGCTGTACAGCAGCGCCGCCGAGGCCGAGGCGGCCGCCACGCGCGGTCGTGGCCGGCGTCGCGCGAGCCGTAGGGCGTCGGCCCCGGCGGGCGCGCCGAAGGCCGGGAAGGGCGAGGCCGCGCGCGCCGAGGGCCCGACCGCGCAGGACGTCACGGTGCAGGAGGAGGTCGAGCGTCCCGTGCGGCGCGAGTCCGCCACCGAGGTGCTGGCCGAGCCCGCGGCCGTCGAGGACGCGGTCGCCGGCGGCCACGTCACGGCACCCGCCGAGGCACCGGCGCCCGCCGCCGGGGAGGCCGCGCCCAAGGGCCGTACCCGCCGCCGGGCCACCCGGAAGGTGTCCGCGCCGGCCGGTTCGCCCGCGGGTGCGGAGGCCGCCGTGCTGACGGTTCCCGAGACCGCGCCGTCCGCACCGGCCCCGCAGGCCGAGCAGGCGCCTCAGGCGCCCGCCGAGGCCCCCGCGGAGCCCGCCGCCGAGGAAGCGGCCCCGGCGCGTCCGCGCCGCCGGGCGGTGCGCAAGTCCACCGCGCCCACCGCGTCGGAGGAGGCGGCCGTCATGGTCGTCCCGTCGGCCGGGCCGGAGGAGGAGCGGGCCGAGCAGGCCGCGCCGGACACGGAGGCCGCCGAGGAGGCCGCCCCGGCCAAGAAGGCGGCGGCCCGCAAGACGGCGAAGAAGGCGACGGCGAAGAAGGCCGCCACCAAGAAGACCGCGGCCAAGAAGACGACGACCGCGAAGAAGGCCACGGCGAAGAAGGCGGCCAAGACGACGACCGCCAAGAAGACCACGGCCAAGAAGGCGGCGTCGAAGAAGACCGCGGCCGCGGCGCAGCAGGCACCGTCCTCGGTCACGGCCGCCACCGACGAGGGCTGATCCGGCACCCGTCGCAGACCCTGTGGCCCCGTTCGCCCGGTATCCGGGCGGGCGGGGCCTCGGTGCGCGGGCGGACGGGGGCCCGGTTTGACCCCTGTCGTGCGGCCCCGTAATCTTGAGCGTCGGCGTGTCGACTGACGCGTCACATCCCCGTAAACCTCTTTCCTTCCGGATACGGGCCCTTCGCGGGCCCCGGCCGGGAGAGGCTGTCCGTGTGTCACCGGGTGGCTGGACTGCGGGGGTGCCGTTCCCGAGCGAGAGAGTGAGATCCGCGTGTACGCCATCGTGCGCAGCGGTGGTCGCCAGCACAAGGTTGCTGTCGGCGACATCGTTGAGGTTGACAAGATTTCCACCGGCAAGGTCGGCGACACGGTCGAGCTCTCGACCCTGCTCGTCGTCGACGGCGACGCTGTGACCAGCGACCCGTGGGTGCTGGCCGGCATCAAGGTCCAGGCCGAGATCGTGGACCACCACAAGGGCCAGAAGATCGACATTCTGCGCTACAAGAACAAGACCGGCTACCGCCGTCGTCAGGGCCACCGCCAGCAGTACACGGCGATCAAGGTCACTGAGATCCCCGCGGCTGCGAAGTAAGGGACTGAGGAGACATGGCACACAAGAAGGGCGCATCGTCCACCCGGAACGGTCGCGACTCGAATGCCCAGCGGCTCGGCGTGAAGCGCTTCGGCGGTCAGGCCGTCAACGCGGGTGAGATCCTGGTCCGTCAGCGCGGCACCCACTTCCACCCGGGCGCCGGCGTCGGCCGTGGCGGCGACGACACGCTGTTCGCCCTGCAGGCCGGTGCGGTGCAGTTCGGCACCCACCGTGGCCGCAAGGTCGTGAACATCGTCCCGGTCGCCTGACCGGAGACTTTCGCGAGGCGGGCCTCACTTCCCCGAGGGGAAGCGGGTCCGCCTTTCGCGTGTTACCCAAGAGACATCCCCGCAGTAGGCAGTAACTGGAGGCACATCCCATGACCACCTTCGTGGACCGCGTCGAACTGCACGTCGCCGCGGGTAACGGAGGCCACGGCTGTGCCTCCGTCCACCGTGAGAAGTTCAAGCCGCTCGGCGGCCCGGACGGCGGCAACGGCGGCCGGGGCGGCGACGTCATCCTCACCGTGGACCAGTCCGTGACCACGCTCCTCGACTACCACCACTCGCCGCACCGCAAGGCCACCAACGGCAAGCCCGGCGAGGGCGGCAACCGCTCCGGCAAGGACGGCCAGGACCTGGTCCTGCCCGTGCCCGACGGCACCGTGGTCCTCGACAAGGCGGGCAACGTCCTCGCCGACCTGGTCGGCCACGGCACCTCGTACGTCGCCGCGCAGGGCGGCCGGGGCGGCCTCGGCAACGCGGCGCTGGCCTCGGCGCGGCGCAAGGCGCCCGGCTTCGCGCTGCTCGGCGAGCCCGGCGACCTCCAGGACATCCACCTGGAGCTGAAGACCGTCGCCGACGTGGCGCTGGTGGGCTACCCGAGCGCCGGCAAGTCCTCGCTGATCTCCGTACTGAGCGCGGCCAAGCCGAAGATCGCCGACTACCCCTTCACGACGCTCGTCCCGAACCTGGGCGTGGTGACGGCCGGCGAGACCGTCTACACCATCGCGGACGTCCCCGGCCTCATCCCCGGCGCCAGCCAGGGCAAGGGCCTCGGCCTGGAGTTCCTGCGGCACGTGGAGCGGTGCAGCGTGCTGGTGCACGTCCTGGACACGGCGACGCTGGAGTCCGAGCGCGACCCGCTCTCCGACCTGGACGTCATCGAGGCCGAGCTGCGCGAGTACGGCGGCCTGGACAACCGGCCCCGGATCGTCGTCCTCAACAAGATCGACGTACCCGACGGCAAGGACCTCGCCGAGATGGTCCGCCCGGACCTGGAGGAGCGCGGCTACCGCGTCTTCGAGGCGTCCGCGGTGGCCCACATGGGCCTCAAGGAGCTGTCCTTCGCGCTGGCCGAGCTGGTGGCCGGGGCGCGTGCCGCCCGGCCCAAGGAGGAGGCCACGCGGATCGTCATCCGGCCCAAGGCCGTGGACGACGCCGGCTTCACCGTCACCCGCGAGGAGGACGGCCTGTTCCGGGTGCGCGGCGAGAAGCCCGAACGCTGGGTGCGCCAGACCGACTTCAACAACGACGAGGCCGTCGGCTACCTCTCCGACCGGCTCAACCGTCTCGGTGTCGAGGACCGGCTGATGAAGGCCGGCGCCCGCAACGGCGACGGTGTGGCGATCGGCCCCGAGGACAACGCGGTCGTCTTCGACTGGGAGCCGTCGGTGACGGCCGGCGCCGAGATGCTCGGCCGCCGCGGCGAGGACCACCGCTTCGAGGCCCCCCGGCCGGCCGCCCAGCGCCGCCGCGACCGGGATGCCGAACGGGACGACGTGGAGCGGGAGTTCGACGGCTTCGAGCCGTTCTGAGCCCGCCCTCTGGAACCGAAGCCCTGCGGACGGCATCTTGCTGTCCGCAGGGTTACACAGGTGTGGCAGGGCCGTGATCCGCTGTCGAGCAGCCGTGTGTACTTTGTGAGGAGGGTGTGGCCACTGTGCGTGGCCCGGGGCGGGGAAACGGACGGACCATCCGTTCCCGGAAGCAGAGAGAAGCAGCAAAGTGAAGATCGCATTTCTCGTTCGGGACCTCTGCCACATGGGGGGCGTGGTCAGCGCGACGCAGAACCTCGCCGGGGCTCTCGCCGAACGGCACGACGTAGAGATCGTCGCGCTGCGCAAGGTGCGCGACGAGTCCTACTTCCCGTTGGACCCGCGGGTCTCCGTCCGGGTGCTCAGCGACATGCGTCCGGACTCCCCGGTCTCCGACGTGGACAACCCGCTGTCCGACAAGTTCCCGCTGATCTACCCGCTCAACGCCGGTGCCAAGACGCCGGTGGTGAGCCGGCTCGCGGAACTGCGGCTCCTCGAGTACTTCGACACCACCGACGCCGACGTGATCGTCAGCTCCAGCCCGCGCAACACGATCATGCTGGCGCAGGCCCGCGGTGACTACCTGAAGGTCACCCAGGAGCACTCGATGCCCGCCATCTACGCCACGGACATCAAGGAACGCCTCTTCCCGGCCTACCGGCACCTGCACGCCCTGACGGCGCTCACCCCGGAGGAGGTCGCGGCCATCGCCCGGCAGGTGCCCGCGGTGCGCAACCGCCTGGCGGTGATGCCCAACTGCGTGCCCGCCTCTACCATCCGGTCCACCGGCACCAACAAGGTCGTGGTCTCGGCCGGTCACCTGACGGACAACAAGAACCACGCCCTGCTGATCGAGGCGTTCGCCCGGGTCCACGCCGACGCGCCGGACTGGACGCTGCGCATCTACGGCCACGGCGCCGAGAAGAAGAAGCTCCGGGCCCGCATCGAGGAACTCGGGCTGTCCAACAGCATCCTGCTGATGGGCCAGACCTCGCCCGTCACCCCGGAGTTCGGCAAGGGCTCGATCTTCGTCCTGCCCTCCAAGCGCGAGGCGTTCGGCAACGTCGTCGTGGAGGCGATGGCCGCCGGGCTCCCCGTCGTCGCCACCGACGCCGACCACGGGCCGCGCAACATCCTCACCGACGGCGAGGACGGCCTGATCGTCCCGCGCGGTGACGTCGACGCGATGGCCGAGGCGATCCGCAGCCTGGTCCAGGACGACGAACTGCGGCTGAAGATGTCCGCCGCGGGCATCCGCAACGCCGAGCGCTTCCACGAGCGGGCGAGCCGCGAGCGCTTCGAGGCCATCCTCCGGGAGGCCTTCGCCCGCAAGGAACTGCCCCGCCACGCCACGGCCCGCGTGGACCGGCAGGGCTCGGTGCACGTCGCCGTGGGCACGCTGCCGCCGAGCGCCGGACAGGCCGACCTCGTCCTGCGCAAGGGCGGGGCAGGCACCGAGGAGCACCGCTTCCCGTTCTCCGCCGCCGGCGACGCCGTCGTGCCCTGGGACGCCGGGGTGCCGCACGGCACCTGGGAGCTGACCCTGGCCACCCGCGAGGGCGGCCGCGAGGTGGCGCTGGGCACCGACGGCTACGGCTGCGACACCCGCGACCTGCTCGCCGTAGAGCTGCCGCGCCCGCAGGGGCCGTCCCTGGCGCTGCTGCTGCCGCACATGCACGAGGACGGCGGGCTGCGGCTGCGCAGTGCCCTGCGCGACGCCCACGCCGAGGTCGGCCCGGTCAGGGTCGACGAGCGGGCCATCGCCGTTCAGGCGGAGCTGTGGGGCGCCGAGGCCACCGCGGGTGCCGTCGTGGAGGCCGTGCACCGCAGGGACAAGGAGCGGGTGCTGACCTTCCCGCTGCGCGCCGAGGGCGACGGCCGGGTCGCGGTCGACATCGACTGCGCGGCGCTGGTGCGGGCGCACACCGAGGCCGACGAGCCCGAGGTGATCTGGGACTTCTCCCTGCGCACGGCGGCCGACGCGCCCCGCGTGCAGCTGGCCAAGCTGGCCACCGACGTGCTGGCCCCGATCAACGTGTTCACCTTCCCGCGTCCGGTGCTCAGCGAGCCGGCGGCGGGGCCGCCGACCGTGCTGACCCGGGCGGTGCGCAAGTCCCGCCGGGCCCTCGGCCAGACCCCCGCGCCGCTGCCGCCCACCCGGCGTCGCACGGAGCTGCGGCCCTACTTCACCGCCGCCTGCCAGTTCGCGGTGAAGACCGTACGGCTCTGACCCGCGCACGGCGCCGAAAGGGCGGGGCCCGGAGGAGACGATCCTCCCGGCCCCGCCCTTTCGCGTGATCCGCGCGGTCAGCTCTCCCGCGCCTGCTCCAGCATCCGGTCGACGACCCGCGCGGACGCGTTGCCGTCGTCCAGGTCGCAGAAGAGGTGGTGGAAGCGGTCGAACCGCTCCTGGTACTCCGCCTGGACCTGGTCGATGTCCCGGATCGCGTCGACCAGTTCCTTGGAGTTGCCGATCAGCGGACCGGGGGAGTCCTGCTCGAAGTCGAAGTAGAACCCGCGCAGCGTGTCCCGGTAGTGCTCCAGGTCGTACGTGAAGAACAGCATCGGCCGCTTCAGGTGCGCGTAGTCGAACATCACCGACGAGTAGTCCGTGATCATGATGTCCGCCGCGAGGTACAGGTCCGCGATGTCCGGGTACTCCGAGGCGTCCCACACGAACCCGTTGCCCGCGCCCGGCACCGCGTCCACCACGTTGGAGTGGCGGCGGATCAGCAGCACGTGGTCGTCGCCGAGGCGGCGCTGGGCGTCCTCCAGGTCGATGCGCAGGTCGAACAGGTACTGCCCGGCGCTGTGCGACTGGTCGTCCCGCCAGGTCGGCGCGTACAGGACGACCTTCTTGCCCGCGGGCAGTCCGAGCGCCTTTTTGACGCGGTCCGCGACCGCGTCCCGGTCGGGCGAGTACAGGTAGTCGTTGCGGGGGTAGCCCGCCTCCTGGATCTCACCGTCGTAGGAGAACGCCCGCTTCAGGATCGGTGTGCTGAAGCGGTTGGAGGACACCAGCAGGCTCCACTGCTTCGCCTCCAGCGCCAGCTTCTCCTGGTAGCGCCGGTCGAAGTGCAGCGTGTCGATGTCGTGCCCGATCTTCTTCAGCATCGTGCCGTGCCAGGTCTGCACGATCGACTGGCCCGGGCGGCGCACGATCCAGTCGGGAAGGTGGCCGTTGGTGACGATGTAGCGGCTGGAGGCCAGCGCCTCGTACCACTCCTTGCCCCACATGCGGACCTTCTCGACCCCGTCGGGCAGGTTGACCTGGCCGTCACGGACCGCCCACAGGTGCTTGACGTCCAGGCCGCGGCGCACCAGTTCCTCGTACATCGCGCGCGGGCTGTCGGAGAACTGCTTGCCGTTGTAGCTCAGGTAGAAGACCTGGTCCTTGAGCGGCTGCTGGAACAGCGGCTCGTACACCTTGCTGCGCAGCTCCCGCTGGCGGTACGGGCCGCGCTCCAGGTCGCTCAGCTCGGAGCGGGCGTTGAGCTGCGGGAAGTCGCCCCAGCGGTTCTCCAGCCAGTAGCGGCGGCCGCCCAGTTCGGCCTGGACCGGGAACGAGTCCGCGGCCAGCCGGTCGACCACGAAGGGCACGTCGGGCGTGCCCTCCTCCTCGGGCCGCAGGAAGAGGTTCCAGCGGCCGGCGCGCAGCGGGACGCTGCCGTCGCCGCCGAGGCTGGAGGGGTCGAAGGAGACCTCGAAGCGGCCGTCGTCGAGCCAGTGGGTCTCGACGAAGCGCTCCTCGTAGCGGTTGCGCGGCTTGAGCAGGAAGCGGGAGCCGGACAGCCGCGGGTCGGCGTGGCCGGTGAGGGCGATCCGGCCGTCGCGCACGGTCGCCGTGTCGATCAGGGCGCGGCGGGTGCGGCCGGAGAACTTCAGGAAGCCGGTGTGACCCGCGACCACGGCCAGCTCCACCAGGCGCGACTGCTCGCCGAGGGAGGCGGGCAGCGGGAACTCGACGTCGGACAGCCCCTCCTGCATCACGGTGCCGAAGCGGCGCTCCTTGCCCTGCGGGTCGGTCGCGACCAGCACCGTGGACCAGGTCCGCTTCTCGGGCTGCGCCATCTCGTCGACGCCCTCGTGGAAGACCAGCGCCACGTCGGCCACCGGCACCTGGACCGAGAACGTCTGCTTGCCGCCCTCGCGGGCCACCGTGACGGGGTACTCGAGGGTCTCGGCCCCCTTCTGGTTCTTGACCCGCAGGACGACCTGCTCGTCCGCCGTGAGGGGCTCGCGGATCTCACCGGTGACCTTGATCCGGTCGTCCTCCAGGGTGCGCCCGGTGATCAGGGCGCGGACCTTCTCGATGCGCAGCTTCAGCGCGCCGCGCTCGACGGACGGCAGCAGCCGGAAGTCGGGGCTCAGCCAGTGGTACGGCGGGAAGTTGCAGGCCGCGCCGCCGCTGGAGTGGACGGCGTTGCGGCGTACCAGGCCGGAGGCGAAGATGCCCAGGCCCACGTGCCACACGGCCTCCTGCCACTCGCCGCCCTTGCGGAGCCTGGTGGGGTCGATGGTGACTTCCCAGCCGGCCCAGTCGTAGTTGTAGCGGTCCTGGCCGGAGTCGGTGGTGACCTCCGGGCGCGGCACGTTGCGGGCCGGCAGCAGGATGCGGCGGCGGGAGCGGTCCTTGCGCAGCTGGAGCACCTTGACCGAGGCCTTGCGCGAGGGCAGGTCGATCTTGTCGATCCAGGCGTTGCCCGAGAGCACGAGCTTGTCGCCGGACCAGCTCACCTCCTGGAGCGGGGCGCGCATGGTCAGGTGCTGGTCGATGCGGAGCGCCTCCTTGGGCAGGTGCAGGTCGGCACCTTCCAGGGAGGGGAACGAGGCGTACTTGCGCAGCAGGCCGCTGACCTCGGGCGTCTCCTTGCGGCGCTGGCCGGCCAGCAGGGCGATCAGCTCCTCCATCTGGTGCTTGCGCACCAGCAGCCACTGCACGCGCAGTTCGGCCGGGAGGTCCATGACGACCTTGGGGTCGATGCTGTCGAGGAAGCGGTTGGCCGAGCGCAGGAACTCGGTGCGGTACTCCTCGTCGCCGTCCGGCACCACGTTGAGGAACAGCCGCAGGTCGTCCCGGAGGACGCGGGTGTCGTACTCGCGCTTGAGACGGGCGAAGGTCTCGCCGGGCTGGTCGGCGAGGAAGGCGCTGATCTCCATGACGGAGGTGGTCCGGTCGCGCACGCCCGCCGGGTCGGTGCGGCGCTGGGTGATCGACGGGGCGGACTCGCCCTCGCGCAGCCGCCAGTAGTAGCAGGGCTCCGAGATGACGTCGACGCTCTCGGCCAGGTAGTGGGCCCGCATGGTGACCGGGGTGTCCTCGTACAGCCGGCCCTCGGGGAAGGCGAAGCCGTTCTTCTCCCAGAAGGTGCGGCGGAAGACCTTGTTGCAGGCGATGCGGTCGGCGACCAGCTTGGCGTACCGGGATATGTGGGTGCGCACGCGGGCCTCGCCGGCCAGCATCCGCATCAGCGGCACCTGCCAGGACTTCTCGCCCTTGAGGTGGAAGACGTTGCCCGTGGCGAAGTCCGAGCCGCTCTCGTCGAGGCTGCCGACCATGAGCCGGTAGGCGTCCGGCGGGATCAGGTCGTCGCTGTCGACGAAGGTCAGGAACTCCGACTCCGGCGCGAGGTGCGCCATGCCGGTGTTGCGGGCGGCGCCGAGGCCGCCGTTCTCCTTGCGTATGAGCTTGAAGCGCGAGTCGCGGGAGGCGTACTCCTCGGCGATGGCGGCGGAGCCGTCGGGTGAACCGTCGTCCACCATCAGGACCTCGAAGTCGCGGAAGGTCTGCGCGGCGAGCGAGTCCAGACAGGCGGGGAGGTAACGCTCCACGTCGTAGATGGGGACGATGACACTGAGCCGAGGGGCCATGGCTTGGTGATCTCCTTTCGGGGTCAGGCCCGCTCGACCAGTTCGAGCGCCTGGGCGGGGGTCGGGGCGTGGTGGCGTTCGTCGAACGGAACGATGGGCAGCAGGTTCTCTTCACCGAGGAAGACGCGCCGTACGACGCGTTCGGCTGCGTGTCCGTCGTCGAATTCGCAGAAACGCCGGCGGAAGACGTCCCGCCGCTCGGTCGTCTCCGGGCTGTCGTACTCGCCGGAGGCGAGCAGCCGCAGCAGTTCCGTCTGTGTGGTGGCCACCGCGCCGGGCGGTTCCTGGAGCAGGTCGAAGTAGGTGCCGCGCACCGCGGAGTAGACGTCCCAGTCGGGGACGTAGCTGATGATCGGGCGGTCGAGGACCGCGTAGTCGAACATCGCCGAGGAGTAGTCCGTGATCAGCGCGTCGGCGGCGAGGTACAGGTCCTCCACCCGGCCGTGCCCGGACACGTCGACGATCCGGCCGGTGCGGCGCAGTTCGGCGATGTGCGGGGAGGAGCTGCCGTAGAAGTAGTGGCCGCGCACCAGGACGGTCACGTCCGGTCCCAGCTCGCCGGCGAACCGGGCCAGGTCCAGCGGCGGGGTGAAGCCCGGCTGGTACTCGCGGTGCGTCGGCATGTACAGGAACGCCTTGGCGCCGTCGGCCAGGCCCAGCGCCGCACGGGCCGCGCGCACGTCCTCGGACGTGGCGTTCACGAGGGCGTCGTTGCGCGGGTAGCCGGTCTCCAGCGTGGTGTACGAGCAGGGGTAGACCCGCTCCCAGACCACGGTGGAGAACTGGTTGGAGCTGATGCTGTAGTCCCAGCGGTCGCACCGCTCCAGGAGCTTCTCGAAGTCCATGTCGGTGGAGGCCGGGTACTTGCGCTGGTCCAGGCCCATGGTCTTCAGCGGCGTGCCGTGATGGGTCTGCACGTGGATCTGGCCCTCGCGCTTGACCACGGAGTCGGCGAAGTTCACGTTGTTCACGAGGTACTTGGCGCGGGCCAGGGCCGCCCAGTAGTCGCGGGAGCCCACCCGGACGACCTTCACGCCCTTGGGCGCCAGGTGCGCGTTCTCCGCGCGCACCGCCCACACGCGGCGCATCCCGGGGGCCAGCCGGGCCAGTTCGGCGTCGATGGCGGCGGGGTTGCAGGAGACGCTGCGGCTCCAGTAGGCGGAGAACAGCACCAGGTTGTCGTCCAGCGGCAGCCTGAGCTGCGACTGGTAGAAGGCGCCCATCGCGCTCCGCTTGGAGCGGTTGAGCGCGGAGCGGGTGCGGGTCTTGACCCGCTGGCGGAACTTCACCGCCGCCAGCGCGCTCACCATGGTCGTGTACGCGTCGCGCTCCAGCATCCCGTACTTGTGGCCGCGGCCGCCGGCCGGGCGGGTCCAGCCCTTGGGCACGCGGGCCCGGTAGTCGGCCGAGGCGCGGTGGAAGAACTCGGCCCGCGCGTCCTGCGGCAGGCGGCCCGGCCGCTCCAGGATGGTCAGGTAGTGGTCGACCATCTTGCGGAACAACGGGCCGCGCCACTCGGTGAGTTCCTCGTGCGCGTCCAGGTAGTCGAAGACCCGCTGGTACTGGTCGAAGACGTCGAAGTGCTTGCGGCTGACCGTCTTGAGGATGTTGCCGCCCTCGCGCCGCTGCCGGTAGTGCACGCAGACACGGTCCAGTACGGCGATCCGCTCGGCGCTGATCATGGAGCAGAACGTCCAGGGGGCGTCCTCGTAGTACCCGGGCGGGAAGGTGAGCCCGGCCCGGGTGACGAAGTCGCGGCGGTACGCCTTGTTCCACACGATCTGGAGCAGGTCGAGCAGGCGGGGCCGCTCGGAGAGGGGGAAGGTGTCCGGGCCCTCCTCCTTGAGCAGGTCGGCCCGCAGGTTCGGGCGGATCCGGCCGTCCCAGTAGGTACGCGCGTAGTCGAAGACCAGGATCTCGGGATTGCCGGTGGCCTCCAGCCGGTCGGCAATGGCCGACAACGCGCCGTCGGACAGTGTGTCGTCACTGTCCAGGAACAACACGTAATCGCCACTTGCCTTTTCCAGACCGGCGTTGCGCGCACGCCCCAGGCCCACGTTTTCCGTGAGGTGAATCACATGAATCCGGGAGTCCCGTTTCGCGTACTCGTCGAGAATGGCACCGGACCCGTCCGGCGAACAGTCGTCGACCGCGATGATCTCGAAGTCCGTGCAGTCCTGCCCGAGTACGGAGTCAAGGCACTCGGGCAGATAGCCCTGCACCTTGTACACGGGGACAACGAGAGAGAGCTTGGGCATCCTTACAACCTGTTCCGAGATCTGACCAGGGGACCGCGGGCTGGAACCGGAACGCGCTCCGGGCGCCGTTGGGCCCGGAGCGCGCCGCCGCATCAGCGTAAAGGATTCACGCGGAGTTTCCGTGGGCACGGTAGCCGGACACTCTGTGCCTTGCCACAGCCGGAAATGGCCGCGATCGGCCGCTCGAATCGGCCGCCGGGAAGCGGCCGGAGAACTTCCTCACATTCGGCCCCCCTGTCCTCTTTGCCGACTTCCATCGCATTCCGCCCCATGTGCCCGACTCGATTTTCCGGGGCCCACGGACGAGTCTGCACCCAGTGACGAAGACCTGGGAGGCATGAGGATGAGCTGGCTGGTCACGGGCGGAGCCGGGTACATCGGCGCGCATGTGGTGCGCGCCCTCGTCGACGGCGGGGAACACGTCGTCGTCTACGACGACCTGTCCACCGGCAGCACCGACCGCGTCCCCGACGGGGTCCCGCTGGTGGTCGGCAGCGTGCTCGACGGAGCCCTCCTGGAGGGCGCGATTCGTGACCATGCTGTGACAGGCGTGGTGCACATCGCGGGCAAGAAGCAGGTCGCGGAGTCGGTGGAGCGGCCGCTCCACTACTACCGGGAGAACGTCACGGGCCTCGCCACCCTCCTGGAGGCCATGACGGCCACCGGTGTCGGCCGCCTCGTCTTCTCCTCCTCCGCCGCCGTCTACGGCATGCCCGATGTGGACCTCGTCACGGAGGACACCCCGTGCCTGCCGCTGAGCCCCTACGGCGAGACCAAGCTGGCCGGCGAGTGGCTGATCAACGCCGCCGCCCGGGCCCACGGCATCCGGGCCGCCTCGCTGCGCTACTTCAACGTCGCGGGTGCGGCCGCCCCCGAGCTGTCCGACTCCGGCGTCTTCAACCTCATCCCGATGGTCTTCGAACGCCTGGAGGCGGGGGACGCCCCGCGCGTCTTCGGCGACGACTACGCCACCCCCGACGGCACCTGCGTACGGGACTACATCCACGTCGAGGACATCGCCTCCGCCCACCTCGCCGCCGCGCGACGGCTGGCGGACGCCCCGGAGGGGACCGCGCTCACCCTCAACGTGGGGCGCGGTGAGGGCAGTTCGGTGCGCGAGATGGTGGACCGCATCCTCAAGGTCACCGGACGGCAGGACGCCGCGCCGCGGGTGAGCCCCCGCCGCCCCGGCGACGCGGCCCGCGTCGTCGCCTCCGCCGACCGGGCCCGCGAGGAACTGGGCTGGACGGCCCGCCACGACCTGGACGCCATGATCGAGACCGCCTGGCAGGGCTGGCGCCACCGGCACGGCTGACGTCCGGCCTCCCGGCTGCGGCGCTCAGGTGCGGCCCCGCGGCTCCGTCTGCCCGGCGTGCGGGGTGCCGGCCGACGCCGTGGGCCGCTGGGCGGGCCCGCGCCGGGGCCCGGGCAGGGGCAGCTCCGTGGCGAGCCGCTCGGCCATGCGCGCCCGGTGCTCCCCGGCCGCCGTACACAGCGACCGCACGGCCGCCGCGAAGCGCTCCTGCGGCGGCGGCCCGGCCGGGCCCAGCAGCCGCAGGGCCAACGCGGCGCGCTCCCCGGCCAGTTCGTCCAGCTCCGGATGGCGGACCGCGTCCAGCAGGTCCGGCACCCCGGCCGCGTCCGGCGTCAGCACGGTCGCCGCCACCACCGTCGGGAACGTCTTGCGGAACACGTCCTCGGCCAGCCCGCTGGTGTTGGCCACCGCGTACGGCTTGCCGCTCGCCAGGAAGTCGCTGATCACGCTGGAGACATCACTGATCAGCAGGTCCGCCCGGTTGAAGCAGGTGTAGAGGGGCGGCCGGACGTCCGTGACCACCTGGTGCTCCCACCCGGGCAGCGACGCCCAGTACGCCTCCTCCCAGGCGGCCGTCGCCCGCGCCACCGCCTCCGCCCGCCCGGACGCCGGCGCCGGACCGCGCAGCATCCGCTCCGCCTGGTCGGCGGCCGACCGGAAACCGGGCGCGGTGAGCCGGTCCAGCTCCGCGGTCCGCCGGGCCAGCTCGGCCGCTGCCGACGGCGCCGGCCGGGGCCCGCCCCGCTCCCGGTTCGCCGCCCGCACCAGCTCCCGCACGCGCAGATCGGCCGCCCGGGCCCGCGGATCCACCGACCCCGTCAGCGGATGCGGCTTGTACAGCAGCCGTACCGCCGGGTCCGCGAGCAGCGCCCGGACCAGGTGCTCGCCCGCCTCGACCACCGACGTGTTGCCCGGATTGCCGTCCCAGCCCTCCCAGGTCGGCGCGTACAGCACGGTCGTGAAGGCTCCCGGCGCGGGCGGTCCCGCGTGCGGCCGTACGGCGCCGAGCTGCGGACGGCCGATCTCCACCACGTCCTTGTCCTCGACGCCGACCTCCGCCAGCGCGTACCGCTCGCGCGCCGCGGGACCGGCCACCCACACCTCGTCGTACGCCTTCGCGTACGGGTTGCAGGAGGACGGCTTGTCGCTCTCCCCGTGGTTGACGAAGGCGTGCTTGATGGTGGGGATGCGCAGCACCTGCGAGGTCTTCCCGGAATTCGAGGGGTGCAGCAGGACCCGGAGGGTGGAGTGCTCCAGGCGCATCAGCGTGGACACCTTCGGCAGGCACACCACGGGGATGTCCGTCGCCGCGATCCGCTGCACCATGAACCGCTCGCGCAGCACGATCACCGGCCGCCCCTCCAGCCGCGCCAGCGGCTCCAGCCACATGTTCGCCTGGTACGCCGAGGACGCCCCGCCCGAGAAGTACAGGCCGACCGTCGGCCGGTACTCCGCCAGCCACGCCTCGAACCAGTCGAGCACCTCTTGCTCACCGGCGGGCCTGCGCCCCGGCAGCAGCCGCGTCAGCAGCGCGCACAGGCCGGCCAGCGCCAGCGTGAGGGAGAGCCCCAGGCCCGCCGCGCCCCACACCGGCGCGTCGGTGGCCGCCGTGGCCAGCAGCCCGGCCGACGCCGGCAGCCCGAAGACCGCCAGGCGGGGGCCGGGGCGGCGCAGCAGCAGCGGGGGCGCCGGGGTCAGCCGCAGCGCCGAGGCGTCGATGTTCCGGGTCACCACGGGCAGCGTCCGGGTGCGGCGGACCAGGACGGACACCGCCTGGACCGCCCAGTGCAGCGCGTAGAAGACGAGCAGCGCGGCGACCAGCGGGGCGTACACCCCCTCCCGGTGCTGCTCGCCGAGCCGCAGCAGCCCGATCACGAGCAGCAGGTCCCGCAGCACGTGCCGGACCGTGACGTCGGCGTGCGACTTGGCGAACAGCGACACCATGCCCCGCTGCCACCGGTACAGCACCCCCTCGGCGGCCAGCGAACCGGCGGTCGCCGCGAGCAGCAGCGGCACGTGCGGCAGCAGCGCGCCCACGGCCTGGGCGGCGAAGGCGGCCGCCAGGACGCCCAGGACGAGCAGCTTCACCACGGTCCGCCGGCCGGGCAGGCACGGGCGGGAGGGGCGGGGGAGGCGGGGGCGGGGCAGAGAGAGGGGCACTGCGGTCGCTCCAGGCTTGTCGCGCATCGGACATCCGGGTTAACGCCGGGCGGCCTCCCGACGACACGCGCGTGTTGACGCCAACCCCCGTGCGGAGGTGCCCCGCGCCCTGTCCGCAGCCTGGACCGCGGCGCGGGGCGGGTCCCCCTTCGCGTAGATTGCCTGGCGAGCGCGGGGTTCGCGCGCGTCGAACGGGAGAGGCGGACGGCAACCGTGGCAGGGGCAAGGCAGGCCGTGGGCGAGGCCCGCAGGATCGTCGTCAAGGTCGGCTCCTCCTCGCTGACCACCGCGTCGGGCGGCCTGGACGCGGACCGGGTGGACGCCCTGGTGGACGTCCTCTCCAAGGTCCGCTCCGGCGGGGAGCGGGAGATCGTCCTCGTCTCCTCCGGCGCCATCGCCGCGGGGCTGGCCCCGCTGGGCCTGCGCCGCCGCCCCCGGGACCTGGCCCGCCAGCAGGCCGCCGCCAGCGTCGGCCAGGGCCTGCTGGTCGCCCGCTACACCGCCTCCTTCGCCCGCTACGGCGTCCGCGTCGGCCAGGTGCTGCTGACCAGCGACGACATGAGCCGCCGCGCGCACCACCGCAACGCCTCCCGCACCCTCGACAAACTGCTGGCGATGGGCGCCTTCCCGATCGTCAACGAGAACGACACCGTCGCCACCGACGAGATCCGCTTCGGCGACAACGACCGGCTCGCCGCCCTCGTCGCCCACCTGGTCCGGGCCGACCTGCTGGTCCTGCTCTCCGACGTGGACGGCGTCTACGACGGCGACCCGAGCAGGCCCGGCACCTCGCGGATCGCCGAGGTGCACGCCCCCGCCGACCTGGCGGAGATCGAGATCGGCAGCACCGGCAAGGCGGGGGTCGGCACCGGCGGCATGGTCACCAAGGTCGAGGCGGCCCGGATCGCCGCCGCGGCCGGCATCCCGGTGGTCCTGACCAGCGCGGTCCACGCCGCCGACGCCCTGGCCGGCGGCGACACCGGCACCTACTTCCACGCCACCGGCAGGCGCTTCGCCGACCGGCTGCTCTGGCTCCAGCACGCCTCCACCCCGCGCGGGGCGCTCATCCTCGACGAAGGGGCGGTGCGCGCGGTCGTCGAGGGCCGCAAGTCGCTGCTCCCGGCCGGGATCGCCGGCGCCGAGGGCGGGTTCGCCGCGGGCGACCCCGTCGAGCTGCGGGACGGCACCGGACGGGCGGTGGCGCGGGGCCTGGTCAACTTCGACGCCAAGGAGATCCCGCGGCTGATCGGCCGCTCCACCCGGGAGCTGGCCCGCGAGCTGGGACCCGCGTACGAACGTGAGGTCGTACACAGGGACGATCTGGTGATCCTGCATCCGTAATAGGTCGAAACGTCCCCGAATCGGCGGTGGACGTTCCGCAAAACCGCCCCGCGATCCCGCGCGGCCTGCTCAACTTTTCTCAGGGACGAACCCGGCCGACCGCCGGGCCAGCCGTGTGTGAAGGAGGCCGTCGTGAGCGGAGTGCGCCCTGGGCCGGCGGCGTCCCGCGGTGGTACCGCCTCCCGCGGCGGCTCGGGCTCCCGCGGCACGGGCGCCCGTCCCGGCGGCCCCCGCAACGGCGCCCGCGCCCCCGGCGAGGAACGCGCCCTGACCAGCGTCGCGGCCGGCGACCGGTTCCGGGGCGAGGATCCCGGGCACACCCCGCGCCTGTGGCACGTCACCCTCAGCGTCTCCGGCGCCCGCGCGCCCCTCACCGAGGTGCGGCGCGCCCTCGAACAGCTCGCGCACGACCATCCCTTCCTGCTGACCAGCAGGTACGCCGACGATCACGCGGAGATCCGGTACTGGGAGGAGGCCCGCGACCTGCACGACGCCGCCGCGGTCGCCCTGCGCCTGTGGGGCGAGCACCGGCAGACCGCGGGACTGCCGCCGTGGGAGATCGTCGGCCTGGAGGTCATCGACCGCGCCACCTACCACCAGCGCATCGCCGCGGGGTACGGCCCCGCGCCGGCGACGCCGGTCGGGGTGCACCCCTTTTAGCGGGTTCCGTTTTGATGGGGTTCCGTACCGTCCGTTGCATGTCTCGGGGTTTGGGACAACCGGTGGACGGCCTGGCCCGGCCCACTACGCTGCCCCCATGACCACGCTCTCGCCGTACGACTCGATGTCCCCGGTCACCCGGGCCGCCTACCGGGCCAAGGCAGCCGCGGCCGACCTCGCGCCGTTGCCGCGGGCCGTCAAGGACGACGCGCTGCTCGCCGTCGCGGACGCCCTGGAGGTCCGGACCAGCGAGATCGTCGAGGCCAACGCGCAGGACGTCGCCAAGGCCCGCGCCGCCGGGACCAGCGAGGCCATCATCGACCGGCTCACCCTGACCCCGGAGCGGGTCCGCGCCATCGCCTCCGACGTGCGCGACGTCGCGGCGCTGCCCGACCCGGTCGGCGAGGTCGTGCGCGGCTCCACCCTTCCCAACGGCATCGACCTGCGCCAGGTCCGGGTGCCGCTCGGCGTGGTCGGCATCATCTACGAGGGCCGGCCCAACGTGACCGTCGACGCCGCCGCCCTGTGCCTGAAGTCCGGCAACGCGGTCCTCCTGCGGGGCTCCTCCTCGGCCTACCAGTCCAACACCGCCCTGGTCAGGGTGGTGCGCGACGCCGTGGGCGGGGCCGGGCTGCCCGCCGACGCGGTCCAGCTGGTGCCCGGCGAGAGCCGTGAGAGCGTGCGCGAGCTGATGCGGGCCCGCGGACTGGTAGACGTCCTCATCCCGCGCGGCGGCGCCTCGCTGATCAACACCGTCGTCCAGGAGTCCACCGTCCCCGTCATCGAGACCGGCACCGGCAACTGCCACGTCTACGTCGACGCGCGGGCCGACCTCGACACGGCCGTCGACATCCTGGTCAACTCCAAGGCGCAGCGGGTCGGCGTCTGCAACGCCGCCGAGACCCTCCTGGTCCACCAGGACATCGCCGCCGACTTCCTGCCCCGCGCCCTGGACGCCCTCGCGGAGGCCGGGGTCACCGTGCACGCCGACGAGCGCGTGATGGCGTACGCCCAGGACTCCAAGGTGACGGCCGTCGAGGCCACCCCGGAGGACTGGGAGACGGAGTACCTGTCGTACGACATCGCCGCGGCGGTCGTCGACTCCCTCGACAAGGCCGTCGAGCACATCCGGCTGTGGACCTCCGGCCACACCGAGGCCATCGTGACCACCTCGCAGCAGGCCGCCCGCCGTTTCACCCAGCTGGTCGACTCCACCACGGTCGCGGTGAACGCCTCCACCCGCTTCACCGACGGCGGCCAGTTCGGCTTCGGCGCCGAGATCGGCATCTCCACCCAGAAGCTGCACGCCAGGGGCCCGATGGGGCTGCCCGAGCTGACCAGCACCAAGTACATCGTCACCGGCGACGGGCACGTACGGCGCTGACACGATCGCGGCATCCCACCCAACGGACGAATTTCCCGGCCGTCTGCCCAAAACGACCCCCCAGGTCTACTCTGGAGCCGTGCCGGAGGACGTGGGGGGTACGCCGTTTCCCGACGGCTGGGAGCCCGACGACGAACACGACCGCGGGGTGTCGGACGAAGAGTTCGCCTCCGTGGTCTTCGACGAGGCCTTCGTACGGGCGGCCGCGGTGCACGAGCCGACCGCCGTCGAGCGCCTCCTGGCCGCCGCGCAGGCCCGCGCCGAGGCCACCGAGGCGGAGGCGGCCCGCCGCGGCCGCACCAGAGCCGAGCGCCACGACGACGGGTACGGCGATTTCGGCCATGATCCCGACCTCGACGACCCGGACGACGACCGCGACCTCCTGGACCGCCCCTACGGCGCCCCTCCCGCGTCCGGCAAGCAGGTCCGCTGGCACCGCCCCGTCGCCTGGATACTCGCCCTCCTGATGGGCGTGGGCATGGTCGCACTGGCCTTCGTGGCCGTCTACCGGGGAGCGTCCTCGGGCAGCGGCACACAGCAGGTGCCGCCACCCGCGTCGACCGGCCCCGAGCAGGGCGGCTCCGTGACCCCCTCGGCCTCCGCCGACTACTCGCAGCCCGCCGTCCCGGTGCTTCCGAGCAGCCCCTGACCTGCCGTCCCGCGGCCCGAAGCTGTCCCAACTTGACCTGCACCGGCGCGTTTACGCGACCTTCCGCCGACCTACCCTGAAGGTATGGCAGGGCTTGGCGATCCGCCCGGAGGGACGCCCGAGGGCGCCCCCGGCGGCGGAGAGGACGAATACCGATCCGTCGTCTTCGACGAGTCGTTCGTCCGCGCTGCCCGGCTCCAGGAGTTCTCCGCCCAGGAACGCATCACCGACCACGCCCCCGCCGTCCGCCGCCGCCCGCCGCTGCGCCGGGCCGGCCTCTCCCGGCAGGCGCTCGTCCTCGTCGTCCTGATCGCCGTGGCCTTCGGCACCGCCATCTACATGGGCGTACGGCACCCGTACCAGAACCCGTCCGCGCAGCGGGCCGCCGAGCCGGTGCGGATGACGGTCGTCCCGCTCGCACCCCAGGGCAGGGTGCCCGGCGCCGACGACGCCGGCTTCCTCTACGAGCACAGTCCCGCCGCGCGGTTCCGCACCGCCGCCGAGGGCGTCCCGCTGCCGGGGGTCCGGCGCACGGCGCACTTCTCCGAGGACCAGGTACTAAACGCGCTGACCACCGCCAAGAACTACATCGTCCGCTCGGCACTGGACCCGGACGTGCTCGGCGGCCGGGAGGTGCGTTCGGTGCGTGTCCTGCTCGACCCCGACCAGCTCCACCAGTTCGACGAGAGCTTCGAGCGGCCCACCGCCGACGGACGGCACGCGCCCACCGGATGGCTGGTGCGCTTCGACCCCGTCCGGGCCGAGCTGGCCGACCCCGAGATCCGGGTGAACGGCAGCCTGCGGGCCCTGGAGACCGACGCGTCCACGCTGGAGGTCACCGCCGACCACACCATGGTCTACGCGCTGCGGCCGGCCGGTGACCAGCGCGCCGGGACGTCGCTGTTCACCGTCCGGCGCGAGCTGACCTTCCGCTACGACCGGGAGGACCTGCGCCTGCACCAGACGCAGCTGGTCGCCTCCTACGTCCAGGCCGGGCCGCTCTCCTGCGCCGAGGACTCGGCGAACCACCTGCGGCCGCTGCTCGCCGGCCAGACGGCCAGGACCGGCGCCCCCGCCGGCACCGACCCGTACACCTCGGACAACGCCACCGCCCTGTGCGGGACCCTCGCGGCGAGCGCCCAGCCCAAGGTGTGAGGTCCCCGCGCCGGGTCAGGCGCCGTCGCGCGGCGGGCGGTCGTCCGGGTCCTTGGGGCCGTCGGTACCGGCTGGGCCCTCGGAGGACCCGTTCGCGTCACCGGGCGGTCGCGGCTGGGAGGACGTGAAGCCGCCGAAGCCCCGCCGCATCCGGTCACCGAGGTCACCGGCGCCGCCCGCGATGTCGTTGACCAGCTTCATCAGCGGGTCCTTGGAGCCGCGCACATGCGTCGCGTAGTGGGAGGCCGACTCCCGGAAGGAGTCCCGGACCGAGGTGTCCTTGTCCTCGTCGCGCCGCGGGTAGTGGCCGTCCATGATCCGCTGGAAGTCGCGGGAGGCCGCCCACTTCTTCAGCTCGGCCGCCCGAACCGTGGTGAAGGGATGGGTGCGCGGCAGCACGTTGAGGATCTTCAGCACGGAGTCGCGCAGGTCGCCCCCGGCCTCGTACTCGTCGGCCTGCTCCAGGAACGCGTCCACGTTCATCTCGTGCAGGTGGTTGCCGCCCGCGATCTTCATCAGGCCGCGCATGGACGCCTGGATGTCCTGGCCCACCAGCAGCCCCGCCCGGTCGGCGGACAGCTCCGACTTGCGGAACCACTCCCGCAGCGCGGTCACGATCGCCATGATCGCCACGTTGCCCAGAGGGATCCAGGCGACCCGGACGGCCAGGGAGGTCAGGAAGAGCAGGATGGTCCGGTAGACCGAGTGCCCGGACAGCGCGTGCCCCACCTCGTGCCCGACCACCGCCCGCATCTCCTCCTCGTCGAGCAGCTCGACCAGGCCCGTGGTCACGACGATGATCGGCTCGTCCAGACCGATGCACATCGCGTTCGGCACCGGGTCCTGGTTGACGTACATCGGCGGGACCTTCTCCAGGTCCAGGATGTAGCAGGCGTCGCGCAGCATGACGTTCAGATGGGCGAACTGCCGGTCCGAGACGCGCACCGAGTCGGACAGGAACAGCAGCCGCAGACTCCGCTCGGGCAGCAGGCCGCTCAGCGCCTTGAAGACCGTGTCGAAACCGCTCAGCTTGCGCAGCGCCACCAGTGCGCTGCGGTCGGCCGGATGCTCGTACGCACGTGAGGAGATCCCCGGGAAGCGCCTGCGCTGCCGGCTCGGCACGTGCTCGTGCCCGTTGTCCTGATGGCCGTCGGACATGTCTTCCCCCATGTGCGTGTGTGTGGCCTGTGCGGGTGTCTGGCCTGTGCGAACCCTTGTGCGGCCCTTTGCACCCCCGGAGCCGGGCCCAGCCTAGGCGGAGATACCGTGGACGGGCAGTACGTCGAAGGAGTCCACGCCATGCAGCACATCCCCCACCCCGACTGGCTCGCCGGGGCCGCGACCGCCGCCGAGCAGCAGGGGCCGGGGAATCTGCTCCGGATCGTCCTGATCGTCATGGTCCTGGGGTGCGTGCTGACCGCGTGGTTCCTGCTGCGGGGGTACAAGCGGAAGGACGACTGAGCCGATCCGAAGGTTCCCCGGACCCCCTCCGCGCGGCCCCGTCGGCGGAGTCGGCGTGATCGCCCGTGAGCGGCCCGCATACGATGAGCGGACGTCTTGTCCCGCCCACACCGGATAGGTCCTGCCGATGAGCCTTCCCCTCAGCGCCGCCCAGTTCGCCACCCTCGCCGCCGAGGGCGGCGAGGAGCACAGCGGCAACCACGAGAGCCTCAGCCCCTACGTCACCGGCATCGGCGCGTTCCTCGCCCTGATGCTCCTGCTGTGGATCACCACCCGGTTCAACCGCGACCGCTGAGCACCCGTGGCCGTGGGGGCGGCCGGGGTGCCCGGGGTGGGCCGGTAGGGTCTGCACGCATGGGAGAGCAGGACACGCCTACCGGCCCGGCGTACACGCCGGGGCGCGGCACGCAGAACGCGGTGCCCGCCCGCGCCACCGGTCCGGGCAACGGCCCGTCGTCGCCGGGCAAGCGCCGTCTGGGCGTCATGGGCGGCACCTTCGACCCGATCCACCACGGGCACCTCGTGGCGGCCAGCGAGGTCGCCGCGCAGTTCCAGCTCGACGAGGTGGTGTTCGTCCCCACCGGACAGCCGTGGCAGAAGAGCCACCGCACGGTGTCCGCGGCCGAGGACCGCTACCTGATGACCGTCGTCGCGACCGTCGAGAACCCGCAGTTCTCCGTGAGCCGCATCGACATCGACCGCGGCGGCCCCACCTACACCGTGGACACCCTGCGCGACCTGCGCGCCCTCAACCCGGACGCGGACCTGTTCTTCATCACCGGCGCCGACGCCCTCGCCCAGATCCTCACCTGGCGCGACAGCGAGGAGCTGTTCTCCCTGGCGCACTTCATCGGCGTCACCCGGCCCGGTCACACCCTCACGGACGCCGGACTCCCCAAGGGCGGCGTCTCGCTCGTCGAGGTCCCGGCCCTCGCCATCTCCTCCACGGACTGCCGTGCGAGAGTCGCCAAGGGCGATCCCGTCTGGTATTTGGTGCCGGACGGCGTCGTGCGCTACATCGACAAACGCCAGCTGTACCGCGGCGAGTGAACCGAGAGGGGCACCGGTGAACGACGGATACGCCGCGGGATACGGCGGCGACGACCAGTACGAACTCGTCGGCTACGACGAGTACGGCCGGCCGGTCTACCGCCAGGCCCAGGCCGCTCCCGGCGGGCAGCAGCAGTACGACCCGTACCAGCAGCAGGGTCAGCAGTACGGGCAGCAGGGCTACGGCTACGACCAGTACACCCCGGCGGACGGCGGGCAGGCCGCCCAGCGGCCCTACGACCCGTACGACCCCTACGGCTCCGGTACCGGCTACGACACCGGACAGCAGCCCGTGACGCCAGGCCAGGGCTCCTACGGCCATCCGCCCGCCGCGCAGCAGCCGTACGACCCCTACGGCCAGGCCGCGACCAGCGGCCCGCAGCCCCGGGTCGCCGAGCAGACCGCGCACATCCCGCAGCAGGCGGGCCCGCGGGAGGAACCGCAGCCGGCCGCCCCCGCCGCCGACGACCGGGACTACCGGACCGAGCAGTTCGCCTTCGTCGAGGAGCCGGCCGACGACTCCGAGGACGTCATCGACTGGATGAAGTTCACGGAGAACCGCACCGAGCGCCGCGAGGAGGCCCGACGGCGCGCACGCACGCGTGTCGTCGCCCTGGTCGTCGTCCTGGCGCTGGTCGCGGTCGGCGGCGTCGGCTACCTCTGGTACGCCGGAAAGCTCCCCGGCGTGGGCTCCTCCGACGACAAGACCGGCGGTACGACGGCGGCGGGCGCCCAGAAGCGCGACGTGATCGCCGTCCACCTGCACGACACCAAGGGCGGCAGCACCTCCACCGCGCTGCTCGTCGACAACACCACCACCAAGAAGGGCACCGCCGTACTGGTGCCCAACGACCTCGCCCTGACCGGCGACGACGGCAGCACCACCACGCTCGCCAAGTCCGTCGACGACGAGGGCCCCGACGCCACCCGCACGGCCCTGGACTCCTCCCTCGGCACCGACATCGAGGGCACCTGGCGTCTGGACACCCCCTACCTCCAGATCCTCGTCGACCTGGTCGGCAACATCGAGGTCGACACCAACGCCGACGTCGCCGACCCGGAGGCCAAGGACAAGGGCGCCACGCCGCTGGTGCGCAAGGGCCAGGGCCAGACCCTCAGCGGCAAGATGGCCGTCGCCTACGCCACCCACCGCGGCTCGGGCGAGCAGGCCGACGCCCAGCTGCAGCGGTTCGGGCAGGTCATGCAGGGGGTGCTGCGCAAGCTGTCGTCCGACCCGCAGGCCGCGACGACCACCATCCAGACCCTCGGGCTGATCCTCGACCCGCCGCTGACCGAGAAGGACCTCGGCTCCTTCCTCGCCGGGCTCTCCGACCTGGCCAAGGGCGGCGACTTCAGGACCGAGCTGCTGCCCGTCGAGGAGGGCGGCTCGCTCAGCGCCGAGGCGAGCGACAGCGTCGTCAAGGACATCCTCGGCGGCACCGCCAAGAGCCCCGACAAGGACGCGGCAGTCAGCGTCTCCGTCCGCAACGCCACCGGCGTCGAGGACCGCACCGGCAAGGCCCGCGTCGTCCTGCTCAACGGCGGCTTCACCTTCCTGTCCGGCGGCACCGCCTCCGGCACCGAGGCGAAGTCGGAGGTCGTCTACGCCGAGGCCGCCGACAAGGAGAACGCCGTCCAGGTGGCCAAGACCCTGGGCCTGCCCACCGACGCCGTCGCGCAGGGGAAGACCTCCGCGAACGCGCGGGTCTCGGTGGTGCTCGGCCAGGACTACGAACCGGCGTCGTAGCGGCCGCGGGCCCCTTCGCGGGGCGGCGGCGCCGTCGACGCGTGGGCGGCCGTCGGCGGTCGTGAGACCCTTGAGGTCAACCGACCGCCGACCCGAAAGCCAGGCAGTGACCGCGACCGACCGCTCCATCGAACTCATCAGCACCGCCGCCCAGGCGGCGGCCGACAAGCTCGCGCACGACATCATCGCCTACGACGTCAGCGACGTGCTGTCGATCACGGACGCCTTCCTGCTGGCCTCCGCGCCCAACGACCGCCAGGTCAAGTCGATCGTCGACGAGATCGAGGAGCGGCTGAACAAGGAACTGGGCGCCAAGCCGGTGCGCCGCGAAGGCGACCGCGAGGCCCGCTGGGTCCTGCTCGACTACGTCGACATCGTCGTCCACGTCCAGCACAGCGAGGAGCGCGTCTTCTACGCCCTGGAGCGGCTGTGGAAGGACTGCCCCGAGCTGGAGCTGCCCGCCGACGCCAAGGAGACCCGCGGCAAGGCCGAGGAGCACGCCAGGCTCCAGGCCGCCGAGGAGGCGACGCAGACAGACGAGGACTGGCGATGAGCGCCACCGGCGAGGTGGCGGCGGGCCGGCCGGGCCGCGGCCGGCGCGTCATCCTCTGGCGGCACGGCCAGACCGCGTGGAACGTGGAGCGCCGCTTCCAGGGCAGCACGGACGTCGAGCTGACCGAGACCGGCGTCGCCCAGGCCCGCCGCGCGGCCGAGCTGCTGATCCACCTGAGGCCCGACGCGATCATCGCCTCCGACCTGGTGCGGGCCGCGGACACGGCCGCCGAGCTGTCCGTCCTCACCGGCCTCGAAGTGACCCTGGAGGAGGGCCTGCGGGAGACCTACGCGGGCGTCTGGCAGGGGCTGACCCACGACGAGATCATCGCCCGGCACGGCGAGGAGTACACGGCGTGGAAGCGCGGCGAGCCCGTGCGCCGCGGCGGCGGCGAGCTGGAGACCGAGGTGGCCGACCGCGCCGCTCCCGTGGTCCTGCGGCACGCCGAGAAGCTTCCCGAGGACGGCACCCTCGTCGTGGTCAGCCACGGCGGCACCATCCGCACCACCATCGGCCGCCTGCTCGGCCTCGACCCGCGCAGCTGGGAGAGCCTCGGCGGCCTGACCAACTGCTGTTGGTCGGTCCTCGGCGAGGGCGCGCGCGGCTGGCGGCTGCTGGAGCACAACGCCGGCACGCTGCCGGAACCGGTGCTCGGCGACGACGACTGAGCCGTCGGCGGCGGGCCCGATCCCCGGATTTCACTTTCCGGCAGGCCACAGGCTAAAGTTCTTCTTGTTCGCCCCGCCGAGCGGAGCGAACAGGAACACGCGCCCCAGTCGCGTGGCACCAGGGGCTATAGCTCAGTTGGTAGAGCGCCTGCATGGCATGCAGGAGGTCAGGAGTTCAATTCTCCTTAGCTCCACAGCCCACGGACGAATCCCGTCCCCCTCGGGGGGCGGGATTTTTCGCATCCGCCCGCTTGAGCAACTGGGCTCCCAGGGGCGTATACCCCTGTGGAACTCCGTGTCCCGACTGGTACTGAGGCGTCGCTGACCGTATTGGCCCGGTCGTGGCAGAATCAAACGGCCGGAAGGGGACCGCGACCCGACGGGAGGGAGTGGCGATGCCTGCGAGCATCCTCGAGGAGGTCGGTCACCTCCTCGGCGGAGCGGTGGCACGGAACACGGTCACTCGCCTCCACTGCCCTTCCTGCGGTTCCGGGCACGTGGCCCAAGTCCTGGGTGACAACGGCGGAATCTCGTACGTGTGCACGGCCTGCGGCCACAGCTGGAGCTGATCGATGGGTGCACACAGGCGGAAGTGCGACTGGTGCGGCAGCGGTACGCCGATCGTGCGCGACATGGAGCCGCTCAACCCGGACTACCAGTACTGGTGCGAGGAATGCGCGCGGGCGCTGATCATAAAAGGCGACCCGATCGAGACGTACCGCGAGCTGGAGGGCGAACCGATCTACGGCCGGCTCCTGGAGGAGCACTGCACCCTCAAGCGGTTCTACTCGTTCGTGACGGCTTAGGGCAAACCGGACGGAACGGAAACGATTTGGTGTTCGCCCCGGTGGACCGTGTAATGTTGGCGTCGCCGCCGGGGAGACCGGGCGGATGAAGGGCAAGGGGCTATAGCTCAGTTGGTAGAGCGCCTGCATGGCATGCAGGAGGTCAGGAGTTCAATTCTCCTTAGCTCCACAGCTTCGGAAAGAACCCCCCGGATCATGATCCGGGGGGTTTCTTCGTGTGTCCGCGGTCAGCGGCCGAGCGCCCGGCGTCCCCGGCCCTGGGAGAGGACCGGCAGGTTGGTGCGCGAGGCCGGAGCCGGTCCGCGCAGATCCTCCTCGATCCTCAGCGCCAGCGCGGGGCAGCGGCGCACCGCGCGCACCGCCTTGGCCTCCGCGAACCGCGGCACCTCGGCCTGCGCGACCGTCGGGAAACCGTCGGCGCCCAGCTGGAAGACCTCCGGGAGGATGTCCGCGCACAGCCCGTGGCCCCGGCACAGGGTCCAGTCGACGTAGATCTTCTGGCGGCTGGGGCCGTTCGCCTCGTCGCCGCCGGGGATGCCCGTGGGTGCCATGCCCCCCTCGAAGAGCGGCAGGACGCCCTCCACGGGCCGTCCGCAGCCGTTGCCGAGGACGTGGGCGGCGAGGTCGTCGGTGAACGCGGCGACGGTCGACTCCAGGAACATCGCCGAGCCGTCCGGGTGCGAGCAGGCGCCGCGCCGCTTCACGTTCCGGGCGACCTGCTTGACGGCCTCCAGGGCGGCCGGGCCGCCACCGTTCAGGATGTCCTCCAGGCCGCGCGCGGCGGCGGGCAGACCGAGGTAGCAGGGGCCGCACTGGCCCGCGCTCTCCTGCGCCAGCCACTGGGCCACCCGGAGGGACTCGCCCAGCGGGCAGGTGTCCTGACCGATCGGCAGGATCGCGCCCGCGCCGAGCGAGCCGCCCACCTGCTGAAGGGAGTTGCGGGAGACGACCGCCTCGTCGACGCTCGCCGCGTCGAGCCACTTGCCGTGGTAGCCGCCGGTCAGCACGCCCTGCGGCACCGGCGGGGCGCCGGCCAGCTGGAGGACGTAGCGCAGCGGCACACCCGTCGGCACCTCGATCACCATGGGCCGGGCGACCGCGCCGGAGACGGTGAGCATCACGGTGCCGGGCTCGTCGTACAGTCCGGTGTTGCCGTAGCGCTCCGGGCCGATGCGGGCGGCGATCGCGAGCTGGGCGAAGGTCTCGGCGTTGGACAGCAGGGTCGGGGCGCCGCCGACGCCGTTCTTCGAGGCGCTGACCTTGCGGCCGGGCGGGATCGCCGGGCCGCCGTCGATGGAGCGGATCAGTGATGCGGCGGCGCCGGTCACCATGCGGACCGGGTTGCGCTGCACGCGTGCCCGCAGGGCGGAGCGGCGGCCGTTGCTGAGGCCCCGTTCGGCGAGGGCGGCCTCCATGGAGCGCTGGGTGGACTCGCGGGTGACCCCGATGACGAGGGTCCGGGCGCCCATCGCCTCCGCGCACAGCAGCGCGCCGTCGAGGATCAGGTGCGGGGCGCGGTTGATGAGCACCGTGTCCTTGCGGCAGGCCGGTTCGTCCTCACTGCCGTTGACGACCACGACCGGCCGGACGCCGCGCTTGATCGCCGCCTCGGCGACCGAGCGCAGCTTCTTGTGGAAGGGGAAGCCCGCGCCGCCGCGGCCCTTCAGGTTGATGCGTTCCGAGAGCTGCGCGAGCTGCTCGCCGCCCATCGGTTCGAGCGGACCGTGCACCTTGAGGTGCATCGGCAGATCCAGGCGCTCGACAAGGTCGAAGCCCGACGTGAGCTGGGGAAGACCGACCACGCGGACTTCTGGGACGTCGGGCAGGGCCTCGTTCACTTATGGCCTCCGGAAGGCGTGTTCCAAGGTTCGCCCGAACCCGGTGCGTCGAAGTCGTAGGCCGACGACGGCGTACCGGGGGTTGGTTCATTGGCGGGACCGCTGTTGTACGTGTCGTTCGGGTAGTACGTGTCGTAGACCGCGTTCGTCTCAGCGGTGTCGTACACGTCACTCGACCCGTAGCCGGAGGCGTCCGGATTGCCGTAGACCGGGATGGTGTGTCCCGTGTCGTTGAGCGGGTCGTACGCCGACGGAGGTGCCTCGCCGACCGGCGGCGGCGACGGTATGGGCCAGCTGCCCGAGGTGCCGGCGGCGCTGTCCACGTAGGGCATCGTCTCGGTGGGGCGCATGTCGGGCGGCAGCGTGTGGGACCCCGTGCCGTCGCCCGCCAGCGGTGGCCGGCCGGCGCCGGAAGGGCCGGACACGGCGCGGTAGGCCGCCGCGAAGCCGCTCGCGCGCTCCGGCGGGGTCAGGCGCTCCGCGGTCTCGTGCAGCGGTGCGGACCTGCCGCGCCGCCGCGTCGCCCCGGCCCGCTCGTAGCCGGGCAGCGCCGCGGGGTCCTTCCACTGGGCCCGCTCCCGCGACCGCTCCTCGCGGACCGGCCGCTCCCCGGTGCCGAAGAGGGCCGCGATCCGGTCGGCGGCCCTGCGCTTGACCGGTTGGGGGGCCGCCCGCAGCGCCAGGGCCGCCATGACGCCCAGTACGGACAGGCCGTACAGGATCGTGAAGACCGGCTTCGCCGCTCGACCCGCGTAGAGCCCGTGCAGCAGGGCCAGGCACCACGCCGGGTAGGCCAGCATGTGCATGGCCCGCCAGCGGGAGGCCACGGGGGACGCGGACGCGAAGCGGGTGCGCAGGGCGCCGGTCACGCTCACGAAGATCATGAGCATGCTGGCGAGGGTGCCGAAGCCGATCAGGACGGCGCGGCCGCCGAACTCCTCGTCGTCCGTGGCGAGCAGTCCGAACGGGAGGACGGCGGCGACCCAGGTGGTGTGGTCCAGGGCCAGCTTGACCCCGATGTGCACCAGGAGGAAGACGACCGAGGCGACCGCGGTGGTCCGGTGCACGGCCTGGGCCAGGATCCGCTGGCGGGTGTCGAGGACGATCCGGTCCTGGGCGAGGAGTCCCCAGATCACCGAGCAGCTGAGGAAGACCAGGGAGAGGACGCCGGCGCCGAAGTTGAGGAACTCGGCGAAGGTGTCGTCGACCGTGCTGTCGTTGGTCACCACGGCAGACCTCCCCACGTCACGGACGCATCAAGAGGCGTCGAGCTGGTGTCGCGAGGGTGGAGCGGAGGACGGATCGGGGGAGGGTTCATGGGGGCAACTCCGGAGCGGTTCGGGAAAGCGGTCCCGCTGCCGCACTCTAAGTGGCGCCATACCCGCGGGTACGAGGTTTGAGTTATTGCGTTGTTATCAAATGACAGTGCGCTCGTAGTGTTGCCCCCTTACTGGTTGTTACGCGAAGTAACCTTTGACCTTGGTTCAGGATTGCCGGTCGCGCGGTCGGCCGGAACGCGCGTCGCGGCCCGATCGGCGACTGCGGTACCCTGACGCCATGCGTGCCGTACGCCTTCTGCTTAGCGAGCCGCGCTGATCAGTCCCGACCCCGGTCGAAACCCGGTGGCCGGAATCGGCGCGGCGTCCCCTCCTGTGCGAGGGGATTTTTCATTTCCCGGCATCCGCAGCCGCTGGTCTTGAAGGTCGCAGCCGCTGGCAGAGACGATCGATGGAGCTTTGAGGATCATGAGCGAGACGAACCCCGCGGCGACCGCCCCTGTGTCGGCGGACGCCGCGCCGCACCGCTACACGGCCGCCATGGCCGCCGAGATCGAGGCACGCTGGCAGGACTTCTGGGACGCCGAGGAGACGTACGCGGCGCCGAACCCCAAGGGTGACCTGGCGGGCGACCCGGAGGTCGTCGCCCGGCCCAAGAAGTTCATCATGGACATGTTCCCGTACCCCTCCGGCGCGGGCCTGCACGTCGGCCACCCCCTGGGGTACATCGCCACCGACGTCTTCGCCCGCTTCCAGCGGATGACCGGCCACAACGTCCTGCACACCCTGGGCTTCGACGCCTTCGGACTGCCCGCCGAGCAGTACGCGGTGCAGACCGGCACGCACCCGCGCGTGTCCACCGAGGCCAACATGAAGAACATGGTGAGCCAGCTGCGCCGGCTGGGTCTGGGCCACGACAAGCGCCGGTCGTTCGCCACGATCGACCCCGACTACTACAAGTGGACCCAGTGGATCTTCCTGCGGATCTTCAACTCCTGGTACGACGAGGAGGCGAGGAAGGCCCGCCCGATCGAGGAGCTGGTCGCCCAGTTCGCCTCCGGTGAGCGGGAGGTCCCGGGCCACGCCGGACGCGCCTGGAGCACGCTGAGCGAGGCCGAGCGCGCCGACGTCCTGGGCGAGTTCCGTCTGGCCTACGCCTCCGACGCGCCCGTCAACTGGTGCCCCGGGCTGGGCACCGTGCTGGCCAACGAGGAGGTCACCGCCGACGGCCGCTCCGAGCGCGGCAACTTCCCCGTCTTCAAGTCGAAGCTGCGCCAGTGGAACATGCGCATCACCGCCTACGCGGACCGGCTGCTGGACGACCTGGACGAGCTGGACTGGCCCGAGGCCATCAAGCTGCAGCAGCGCAACTGGATCGGCCGCTCCGAGGGCGCCCGCGTCGACTTCCCCGTCGACGGGGAGCGCATCACCGTCTTCACCACCCGCCAGGACACCCTGTTCGGCGCCACCTACATGGTGCTGGCGCCCGAGCACCCCCTGGTCGAGAAGTTCACCCCGGCCGCCTGGCCCGAGGGCACCCACCAGGTGTGGACCGGCGGCCACGCCACCCCGACCGAGGCGGTGGCCGCGTACCGCGCGCAGGCCGCCTCCAAGTCCGACGTCGAGCGCCAGGCCGAGGCCAAGGACAAGACCGGCGTCTTCATCGGCGCCTACGCCACCAACCCGGTCAACGGCGAGCAGGTCCCGGTCTTCATCGCGGACTACGTGCTGATGGGCTACGGCACCGGCGCGATCATGGCCGTCCCGGCCGGTGACCAGCGCGACTTCGAGTTCGCGCGCGCCTTCGAGCTGCCGATCCGCTGCGTGGTCGAGCCGACCGACGGCCGCGGCACCGACCCGGCGACGTGGGAGGACGCCTTCGGCTCCTACGACGCGAAGATCATGAACTCGTCCAACGGCGAGATCAGCCTGGACGGCCTGGGCGTCGCCGACGCCAAGGAGCGCATCACCGAGTGGCTGGAGCGCACCGGCACCGGCGAGGGCACCGTCAACTTCCGCCTGCGTGACTGGCTGTTCAGCCGCCAGCGCTACTGGGGCGAGCCCTTCCCGATCGTCTACGACGAGGACGGCATCGCGCACTCGCTGCCCGAGTCGATGCTGCCCCTGGAGCTGCCCGAGGTCGAGGACTACTCGCCGCGCACCTTCGACCCGGACGACGCCGACACCCGCCCCGAGACGCCGCTGTCGCGCAACGAGGACTGGGTGAACGTCACCCTGGACCTGGGCGACGGGCGCGGCCCCCGCCGGTTCCGCCGCGAGACCAACACCATGCCCAACTGGGCCGGCTCCTGCTGGTACGAGCTGCGCTACCTGGACCCGCACAACAGCGAGCGGCTGGTCGACCCGGAGATCGAGCAGTACTGGATGGGCCCCCGCGAGGGCCTGCCGCACGGCGGCGTCGACCTGTACGTCGGCGGCGCCGAGCACGCCGTGCTGCACCTGCTGTACGCGCGCTTCTGGTCCAAGGTGCTGTTCGACCTGGGGTACGTGTCCTCGGCCGAGCCGTTCCACAAGCTGTTCAACCAGGGCATGATCCAGGCCTACGTCTACCGGGACAGCCGCGGCATCGCGGTGCCGGCCGTCGAGGTGGAGGAGCGCGACGGCGCCTACTACCACCAGGGCGAGAAGGTCTCCCGGCTGCTGGGCAAGATGGGCAAGTCCCTGAAGAACGCGGTCACCCCCGACGAGATCTGTGCCGAGTACGGCGCCGACACCCTGCGCCTGTACGAGATGGCGATGGGCCCGCTGGACGTCTCCCGGCCCTGGGACACCCGCGCGGTGGTGGGCCAGTTCCGGCTGCTGCAGCGGCTGTGGCGCAACGTCGTCGACGAGGACACCGGCGAGGTGACCGTCACGGACGTCGCGGACTCCGACGTCGACGCGGACACGCTGCGCGCCCTGCACAAGGCCATCGACGGCGTCCGGCAGGACCTGGAGGGCATGCGGTTCAACACCGCCATCGCCAAGGTCACCGAGCTGAACAACCACCTGACCAAGGTGGGCGGCCCGGTCCCGCGCCCGGTCGCCGAGCGCCTGGTGCTGCTGGTCGCGCCGCTGGCCCCACACGTCGCCGAGGAGCTGTGGCGCAAGCTGGGCCACACGGACTCCGTCGTGCACCACGACTTCCCGGTGGCCGACCCGGCCTACGTCGTCGACGAGACCGTGACCTGCGTCGTGCAGATCAAGGGCAAGGTCAAGGCGCGGCTGGAGGTCGACCCGGCCATCTCCGAGGGCGACCTGGAGAAGGCGGCGCTGGCCGAGGAGAAGGTCGTGGCCGCGCTGGGCGGGGCCGGGATCCGGAAGGTGATCGTGCGGGCGCCGAAGCTGGTGAACATCGTCCCCGCGTGAGGCCTGAGGCCTGAGGCCAGAGGTCTGAGGCCTGAGGAGGTCTGAGGTCATCGCGTCTGACGCCTGACGCCTGACGCCATGACGCCTCAGGCCCAGAGGCCCGCTCGGGCGGGCCGAGCGCTGGATTTCGTCGGTCTCGGGGTGACCCCTTACGGGGAGGCCCGGGGCCGGGTACGGGCAGGTTCGGGGTTCCGCCGGAACCCTGGGCCTGCCCGTTGCGTTTACCGTGGAAGAGCGGCGCGAAGAGTGCCGCGGACGCCGGCGCGCGCGGGCCGGACGCTCGGAGGAGGAGCTTCGTGGAAGCAGTGATCACCGTCTTCGCCCTGCTCTTCGTGCTCGCCGTGGTGCTGGGCGTCTACGCCACGGTGAAGGCGGTCGGCGCGGCCAAGCGCAGCGTGGACCGCGGTATCACCCAGGCCCGGCGCACGGTCGAGGACCACACCCTGCGCGCGAAGTCCCTCGTCCAGGCCGGCCCGGTCGGCGAGCTGGCGCAGCTGCGGCTGAGCCTGCGCACGTCCATGCGGGCCACGCAGGACGCGCTGCACGCGCGCGTGGCCGAGGACGCGTCCCTCAAGGAGTCGCTGGCCCTCTTCGAGCGGCTCAGCGCTCACGGATTCGAACTCGACGGCGAGCTGCGGCGGCTGGAGTCCGAGCCGGACCGCGTGACGCTCGCCGAGCTGCTGCCGTCGTTGCGCGAGCGCACCGAGCGCATCACGCGGTCGGCCGAGTCCCTGCGCTGGGCGGCCCGTGACCGGGCCCGCCGCTTCGCGGACGACGACCTCGATTCGCTGAGCGCGCAGATCGACGTCGAGGCCGGTGCCCTGCGGCACTGGACGGAGACGGAGCCCGCCGCCGCGCCGCCGCCCTGGCCCGAGGCCCCGGCCGCCGACACCCCCGCCGCCCGGCAGAGTTGGCCGGAGCCCCCGGTCCAGGAGCCGGCGGAGGAGGCGGCGCGCCCCGCCCTCGACCCGCCCGGACCCCACCCCGTGTACCCCTGGCAGAAGAAGGCCCGCCCGGAGAGCACGACCTGACGACACCCGTGTGAACACCCGGTCACCGGGGCCGGGCTGCCGGACGGACAGTACGCCAGGTAACCTCCAGCTCATGTCCCGCCATGTCGCGATCGTCACCGATTCAACGGCCTACCTCCCGGCCCGGACGATGGAGCGGCACGGCATCACCGCGGTACCCCTGACCGTCGTCCTGGGCGACCGGGCGCTGGAGGAGGGCACCGAGATCTCGACCCGCTCCCTGGCCCAGGCCCTGCAGAAACGGCGCCCGGTCACCACCTCCCGCCCCAGCCCCGCCCTGTTCGCCGAGACCTACCGGAAGATCGCCGAGTCCGGCGTCGACGGCATCGTCTCGCTGCACCTCTCCGCCGAGCTGTCCGGCACCCACGACGCGGCCGTCGTCGCGGCCCGTGAGGCGTCGGTCCCGGTGCGCGTCGTGGACACGGGGATGATCGCGATGGCCCTCGGATTCTGCGCGCTCGCAGCCGCGGACGCGGTGGAGGCGGGCGGCACGGTGGACGAGGCCGTCGCGGCCGCCGAGAAGCGGGCCGCGGGCACCTCCGCCTACTTCTACGTCGACACCCTCGACTATCTGCGCCGCGGCGGCCGGATCGGGGCGGCCCAGGCGCTGTTCGGCTCCGCGCTCGCCGTGAAACCGCTGCTGCAACTGGACGGTGGCCGCATCGAGCCCTTGGAGAAGGTCCGGACGGCGTCCAAGGCCATCGCCCGGCTGGAGGAGATCGCCGCCGACCGGGCGGGCGGCGCACCCGTCGACATCGCCGTCCACCATCTCGCCGCCCCGGACCGGGCGTCGGCCCTGGCGGACCGTCTGCGGGAGCGGGTGCCAGGACTGGCCGACCTGCATGTGAGCGAGGTCGGGGCGGTGATCGGGGCGCATACGGGGCCCGGGTTGCTGGGGGTTGTGGTCTCGTCGCGGTGAGGGGGCGTTGCGCGGTGGGGTGATCGCGCCGTGGCACGTCACCCGTTCGAGGGGCGGAGTTTTCCACAACCCGTGGGTGGTCCACGGGAATCGACCATGATCGTCGCGGGTGGGGCGAGGTGTCGGATCCTCGGCGCATGGCACTTCGATCACGCTCACGCTCACAGTCCCGCTCTCGCCCACAGTCCCCCGCACGCTCACAGCCACGCACGGCGGCCGGATCCAGCGGCCCGGGTCGCGCACCGGCCTCCGACGGCCGGCTCCGCCACCGCCACCCGCCCCGTTCCCACGCCCGGCACGGACGCCGGCCCGCACCCGCGGAGGAATTGCGGCGACGGGCGGAGGCGCTGTTCGCCGGGCGGGCCGGGCGGGCCGGGCACGATGGATCGCGCGGGGAGTCGGGGAAGGGGCCGCCCTTGTACGGCGGAGGCGGAGACGCGCCGCTTCCCGTCGCGGCGGATGGCGTCGTCCGGGCGGCCTGGAAGGAGCGGGCCGGGCAGGCGCTGCGGGAGCGCATGCCGGTGTGGCTGCAGGCGCGGTGCGGGCTGGAGCGGCGCAGCGTGGCCGCGCTCACGGTGCTGCTCGTCGTCGCGGGGCTCTTCGCCGCGCAGCACTTCTGGACCGGTCGCACCCAGTCCGTGGCGGCGCCCGAGGTGGTGCGGGAGGCGGCGGCGGTCGGGGCGCGGGACGAGGACGGGCGGAAGGGTGAGGGCAAGGCGGTCGACGGGGCGGCGTCCACGGCCGGTGCCGAGATCGTCGTGGACGTCGGCGGAAAGGTCCGCAAGCCCGGCGTCCACCGTCTGCCGGCCGGTTCACGGGTCGCGGACGCCCTGCGGGCCGCCGGAGGCGTGCGGGACGGCGCAAAGACCGACGGGCTGAACCAGGCGCGGTTCCTGGTGGACGGCGAGCAGGTCGTCGTGGGCGCTCCCGCGCCCGTCGCGGGGGTCGCGCCCGGCGGTGCGGCCACCGCCGGGAGCGGGGCGGCGGCGCCCGCGGCACCGGTCTCCCTCAACACCGCGACCCCGGACCAGCTCGACACCCTGCCCGGCGTGGGCCCCGTGCTCGCCCAGCACATCATCGACTACCGCACCCAGCACGGCGGTTTCCGGTCGGTGGACGAGTTGCGCGAGGTCAACGGCATCGGCGAGCGCCGCTTCGCCGACCTGCGCGATCTCGTGCGGCCATGAGTACGAATCGGCCGACGGGCCCGTCCCCGCATCGGTCCCCGAATCGGCCCATGTCCCCGGATCTGTCCCCGGGTCTGTCCTCGGATCGGCCCGTGGGTCTGTCCCCGGGTCTGTCCTCGGATCGGCCCGTGGGTCTGTCCCCGGGTCTGTCCTCGGATCGGCCCGTGGGTCTGTCCCCGGGTCTGTCCTCGGATCGGCCCGTGGGTCTGTCCCCGGGTCTGTCCTCGGATCGGCCCGTGGGTCTGTCCCCGGGTCTGTCCTCGGATCGGCCCGCGGGTCTGTCCCCGGGTCTGTCCTCGGATCGGCCCGTGGATCTGTCCCCGGATCTGCCGACGGACCCTGCCAGGCAGTACCACGCCCGCACGGCACCCCCACGCGCGGCCGTGCACGCCGCCTCCGGCCACCGGCTCGGCGCGGCCCACCCCCGCCAGGAGGGGCCAACGGACCTGCGGCTGGTGCCGCCCGCGCTCGCGGCCTGGGCGACGGCGGCGCTCGTGCCGGCCGCGCCGGCCGGTTGGGCCGTGGGCATGGTGACCGGTGCCTTGGTCCTGGCGGGTGTACTGCTCCGGAGGGAGCGGAGGCAGCCCCAGAGGGATCAAAGGCAGCGCGCGACACGCGTTCGGCCCTCGGTCGCCCTCGCCGCCCTGCTCCTCTGTGTCGCCGCGGCCGCCGCCTCGGCCGCGCTGCACGGCGCGGACCTGCGGCGCGGACCCGTGCCGGGGTCGGCCCGGCAGTACGCCACGGTCACCGCCGAGGTGGAGGTCACCGCCGACCCCCGCCTCACCGGGCCGCGCGTCCGGGGCAACCGTGCTGCCCCGCCCACGGTGGTGGTCGAGGCCGACGTGCGACGGGTCATGAAGGAGGGCGGCTCGGTGGTCGCGACGCGGACGCCGGTGCTCGTGCTCGTCGACGTGGGGGAGGAGGACCCGGGTGAGGACGCCCCGCCGTCCCGTGCCGATCCCGCGGCCGCGCGCTGGCTGGGGCTCCTGCCGACCACCCGGCTCCGCGTCACCGCCCGCTCGGCGCCCCCGAGGACGAGCGGGGACCGGATCGCCGCCGTGCTGCGGGTACGGGGCGGTCGGGCCGCGCCCGAGGTGGTGACCGGTCCCTCGGCGGCGCAGCGGCTGGCGGGGCGGTTGCGGGCCGGGCTGCGCGAGGCGACGGACGGTCTGCCGGGGGACGCGCGGGCGCTGCTGCCCGGCCTGGTGGTGGGGGACACCTCGCGCGTCACTCCGGAGCTGGAGGAGGCGTTCAAGGAAACGGACCTGGCGCACACGCTGGCCGTCTCGGGGGCCAACTTCACGATCGTGCTCGCCCTGCTGCTCGGCCCGCCCGGGCTGGCTCAGCGCAGTGAGCGCCGGGGAGTCGCGCCCCGTCTCGGGCTCTCCCTGCGGACGACGGCGCTGCTCGGCGGGGCGCTCGCACTCGGCTTCGTGGTGGTGTGCCGGCCCGACCCGAGCGTCCTGCGGGCCGCCGCCTGCGGGTCCGTCGCCCTGCTCGCCCTGGCCACCGGACGCCGCAGATCGCTGCTTCCGGCGCTGGCGACGGCCGTACTGCTGCTCGTGCTGTACGACCCGGGGCTGGCCAGGAGTTACGGGTTCCTGCTCTCCGTGCTGGCCACCGGCGCGCTGCTCACGCTCGCGCCTCGGTGGAGCGCTGCGTTGCGGCGGCGCGGGGTGCCGCCGCGGCTGGCGGAGGCGCTGGCCGCCGCGGGGGCCGCGCAGGCCGTGTGCGCGCCGGTCGTCGCCGTGCTGTCGGCGCGGGTGAGCCTGGTGGGGGTGCCGTGCAACCTGCTCGCGGAGTTCGCGGTGGCCCCGGCCACGGTGCTGGGGTTCGCGGCGCTGGCGACCGCCCCGGTGGCGATGCCCGTGGCCGAGGCGCTGGCCTGGTGCGGTGGCTGGCCGGCCGGGTGGATCGCGGGGATCGCCCGCACCGGGGCCGCGCTGCCCGGCGCGGGAGTGGACTGGCCGGGAAGCTGGGCGGGGGCGGCGCTGCTCGCGCTCCTCACGGCGGGCGGGCTGCTCGTCGGCCGGCGGCTGCTGCGGCATCCCTGGTGGTGCGGGGTCTGCGCGCTGCTGCTGGTGCTGGCGGTGGTGCAACCGCCGCCGCTGGCCCGGGTGATCAAGGGATGGCCGCCGCCGGGCTGGCGGATGGTGATGTGCGACGTGGGGCAGGGCGACGCCATGGTGCTCGCGGCGGGGGAGGGTACGGGCGTGGTCGTGGACGCCGGGCCCGATCCGGCGCTGGTGGACGGCTGTCTGCGCTCGCTCGGCGTCACCCGCGTCCCGCTCGTGGTGCTGACCCATTTCCACGCCGACCACGTCGCCGGGCTGCCCGGGGTGTTGCGGGGGCGTGCGGTGGGGGCCATCGAGACGACCGCCCTCGAACAGCCCGCGGATCAGGCCGACGCCGTCCGCAGACAGGCGGCGGCGCGACGGATCCCCCTGCGGCACGCGGCCGCCGGTGAGCGGCGACGGGCCGGCCCGCTCTCCTGGCAGGTGGTGTGGCCGCCGTCCGGCACGGGCCCGGGGACGATGCCGCCCACGAGCACCGAGGGACCCAACGACGCCAGCGTCACCCTCCTGGTGCGGACGGCGGGCCTGCGTCTCCTGCTGCTCGGGGACCTGGAGCCGTCGGCCCAGCGGGAGTTGGCGCGCTCCCCGGCGGCAGCGGCGCTGGCAGGGGTCGACGTGCTCAAGGTCGCCCATCACGGGTCGGCTCATCAGGATCCGGACCTCGTACGGAGGGTGGCTCCGCGTCTGGCCCTCATCAGCTGCGGCGCGGACAACACCTACGGGCACCCGGCCCCGGACACGGTCGCGGCCCTGCGCGGGCAGGGGGCGACGGTGCTGCGCACGGACCGGGACGGCGCGCTGGCCGTCACGGGCTCGGGCGGGGCGCTGCGGGTCTTGGGAGACTGAGGGCATGGATTCCGCACAGGTCGATGCCTATCTCCGCCGTCTGGGAGCCGAGTACCCGGAGCGGCCCACCCTCGACGCGCTGCGCACACTGCACCTGCTTCATCTGCGGACGGTGCCGTTCGAGAACCTCTCCGTCCACCTGGGCGAGGAGATCGTGCTGGAGGAGGGACGGCTGCTGGACAAGGTGGTGGGCGGGCGCAGGGGCGGATTCTGCTACGAACTCAACGGTCTCTTCGGCTTGTTGCTCGCGGCGCTCGGTTACGGGGTCACGACGCTCGCCGCGCGGGTGTACGGGGACGGGGGCCGGCTCGGGATCCCGTACGACCACATGGTGCTGCTGGTGCGGACGGTGGACGGGGGCGACTGGCTGGCGGACGTCGGGTTCGGGGCGCACAGTCACGGTCCGCTGGCGTTCGGGGAGCGGGCGGAGCAGAACGACCCCGGGGGTACGTTCCGGGTCGTGGAGGCGGGGCCGGACGCGGCCGGGGTGCGCGGGGCGGAGGCCACGGCGCGGGCGGCCGACCTGGACGTGCTGCGCGGGGGGCGGCCGGTGTACCGGGTGGACGTCCGCCCGAGGGTGCTGGACGACTTCGTGTCCGGCGCGTGGTGGCACAGCACCTCTCCCCGGTCGCACTTCCTCCAGTCGACGGTCTGCTCCCGGATCACCGAGGACGGGGGACGGATCACGCTCAGCGGACGCCGGCTCACGGCGACGGCCCCCGAGGGCGGCCGGGAGGAGCGCGAGTTGGGCACGGACGAGGAGGTGCTCTCCGCGTACCGCGAACACTTCGGCATCCGGCTCGACCGGGTCCCGGTCCGGCGGTGTGCCGATACCGGGTGAGTGGTCCCGTGTTGCCTCGAAAGCCCCATCGGTGATCGAATGTTGCTTCGTCAACTAATTCTGATGTGGGGCAGAGGGTGTCGCAGATGATCGGCCGCTTGCTGGGAAGCCGTACGAAGCGGATGCACCGGACGGGTCCCCTGGCTGCCGTGAGCACCCCGCCGGACGCCGGGGTGCTCAGCTGCCGGGTCCTCGACCCGGTCCACGAGCCGGTGCCGAACGCGGAGTTCGTGGTCAGCGACAGCATGGGACGCAAGGTGGTCGGCGGCGGCACGGATCCCTTCGGGTCGTTCCTGACGGCGGTGCCGGCCGGGGAGTACCGGCTCGCCGTCTCCGCCGAGGGCTATACGCCGTACCGGGCGTCCGTGACGGTCGCCGAGGACGCGCTGGCCTCGCTCGGCGACGTGACCCTCCAGGTGGCCCAGCCGCCGGAGCTGCCCACGCCGGGTGACTGGGAGATCGAACCGGCGCACTCTTCGATCGCGTTCACCGCGCGGCACATCGGACTGGCCCGGATCCACGGCCGGTTCAACTCCTTCGCGGGCGCGGTGCGGATCGCGGACGAGATGGAGCGGTCGGCGATGCACGTGGTCATCGACGCGGCGTCCATCGACACCAACGTGAAGATGCGCGACGACCACCTGCGCTCGGCCGACTTCCTCGACGTGCAGCGGTTTCCGACGCTGGAGTTCTACAGCGACCGGTTCACGCACCGCGGCGGCAACCGGTGGGCCGTCACGGGAGCGCTGACCCTGCACGGCGTGACGCGCACGGTCACGCTGGACACCGAGTACCTCGGGCTCGGCAACGGCATGGAGGGCGAGACGCGGGCGGCCTGCCGCGCCACCACCGAACTGCACCGCGACGACTTCACGGTGAGCTGGCAGACGATGCTGGCCCGCGGCATCGCCGTGGTCGGGCCCAGCATCCGCATCGACCTCGACGTGCAGACCGTGCCCAAGGGCTGACCGCCCCCGCGCTGCGCCCGCCGCTCGGTGTCCGACAATGACACCCGTGAGCGATGTGAGACATGTACTGGTGCTGCCCGACCGCGACGCTGCGGAGGAGGCGGCCCAGGCACTCGGGGAGCGGTTCGGGCTCGACGAGGAACCCCGGCTCCTGAGGGACGCCCTGGCCGGCGAGGACGACGCCGAGGACGCCCAGTGGCTCGTCCTCCTGTGCGACGAGCGGGAGCTGCTGGACCCCGGTGAGCTGGACGAGTTCGCGGGGGAGTGGGAGGGCTGGCGCGAGGAGCCGTAGTCCCGCACCGGACCCGGCGCCGGCGGCGGGCGTCCGTTGTCAGTGGTGCGTGCGATGCTTGTCGCGATGGCCAGGAAGACTGCGAATGACGACCCTCTCGCCCCGGTGACCCTTGCCGTGGGCCAGGAGGACCTCCTGCTCGACCGTGCCGTGCAGGAGGTGGTGGCCGCCGCGAAGGCCGCCGACGCCGACACGGACGTACGCGACCTGACCCCCGACCAGCTGCAGCCCGGCACGCTCGCCGAGCTCACCAGCCCCTCGCTCTTCGCCGAGCGCAAGGTCGTGGTCGTACGCAACGCGCAGGACCTGTCCGCCGACACGGTCAAGGACGTCAAGGCCTACCTCGGTTCTCCCGCCGAGGAGATCACCCTCGTCCTGCTGCACGCGGGCGGCGCCAAGGGCAAGGGCGTCCTGGACGCCGGCCGCAAGGCGGGCGCGCGCGAGGTGGCGTGCCCGAAGATGACCAAGCCCGCGGACCGGCTGGCCTTCGTGCGCTCCGAGTTCCGTACCGCCGGGCGGTCGGCGACCCCCGAGGCGTGCCAGGCCCTCGTCGACGCGATCGGCAGCGACCTCAGGGAGCTGGCCTCGGCGGTGTCGCAGCTGACCGCCGACATCGAGGGGACGATCGACGAGGCGGTGGTCGGGCAGTACTACACGGGACGGGCGGAGGCCTCCAGCTTCACCGTCGCCGACCGGGCCGTGGAGGGACGTGCGGCCGAGGCCCTGGAGGCGCTGCGCTGGTCGCTGTCGACCGGGGTCGCGCCGGTGCTGATCACCAGCGCGCTGGCGCAGGGCGTGCGGGCCATCGGCAAGCTCTCCTCCGCCCGCGGTGGGCGCCCCGCCGACCTCGCCCGCGAGCTGGGGATGCCGCCCTGGAAGATCGACCGCGTCCGGCAGCAGATGCGCGGCTGGACACCGGACGGCGTCTCGGTGGCCCTGCGTGCGGTGGCCGAGGCGGACGCGGGGGTGAAGGGCGCCAGTGACGATCCCGAGTACGCGCTGGAGAAGGCCGTCGTGACGATCGCGCGCGCGGCACGCTCACGCGGACGTTCGTAGCCCGCCCCCACCCGCACTGCCCGGCCCGAGGCCCCGGCGCACGGCAGACCGAAGGCCCCGGCGTCCGTCCGGGGAAGGACGGCCACCGGGGCCTTCGGATCAAGCTCGCGGATCCATGCCCGCGTGGCGAACGCAGGCCGCGCATGGATCCTGGGTGCCGGACGGGAGCGGATGAGAGAGGGCCCGCTCTGGGTCCACCCGGCGATCAGACCAGATGAGGGGTTCAGCCCTTGAGGGCGCCGACCTTGGTCGCAAGCGCCGACTTCTTGTTGGCGGCCTGGTTCTTGTGGATGACACCCTTCGAGACGGCCTTGTCGAGCTGACGCGAAGCGACGCGCTGGTACTCGGTGGCCTTCTCGACGTCACCCGCGGCAGCGGCCTCACGGGCCTTGCGGATCGCGGTCTTCAGAGAGGACTTGACGGCCTTGTTGCGCAGCCGGGCCTTCTCGTTGGTCTTGTTCCGCTTGATCTGGGACTTGATGTTCGCCACGAATTGAGCCTTTGCAGGTTCAGGCACGAGGCCGCGAGGGTCCCGTACCGATGATTTCTTGAAGGAGTGCCTCGCGCTGAGAGGGCAAGAGACACAGCCCCCCACAGTACCAGCGGCCCGCGGCGCCCCCAAAACCAGGCCGCAACCAGCCCGCGACCCGGCCACAACCCGGCCTCGGGCCGTCCCCAACCCATCCCAGCTCCCCACCCGTGGGACGATGGAGGCTACGTATCGATCCGACCCGAGACCGCAGACACTGCGGACGCCTCAAGAATCAGGACCCTGCGTGCCCGCGATCCCCAGCCATGTGCCCGAGCCGAGCCGTACCGACCCGGCGCTGATCCGCAACTTCTGCATCATCGCGCACATCGACCACGGCAAGTCCACGCTCGCCGACCGGATGCTCCAGCTGACCGGTGTGGTCGAGCAGCGGCAGATGCGCGCCCAGTACCTCGACCGCATGGACATCGAGCGCGAGCGCGGCATCACGATCAAGTCCCAGGCGGTGCGATTGCCGTGGGCCCCCACCCACGACAAGAGCAGCACGCACATCCTCAACATGATCGACACCCCGGGTCACGTCGACTTCACCTACGAGGTCTCGCGGTCGCTCGCCGCCTGCGAGGGCACGATCCTCCTCGTGGACGCCGCCCAGGGAATCGAGGCCCAGACCCTCGCCAACCTCTACCTGGCGATGGAGAACGACCTCACGATCGTCCCGGTGCTGAACAAGATCGACCTGCCGGCCGCGCAGCCCGAGAAGTTCGCCGAGGAACTCGCCAACCTGATCGGCTGCGACCCCGACGACGTGCTCAAGGTCTCCGCCAAGACGGGCCTCGGGGTCGAGGCGCTGCTGGACAAGGTCGTCGCCGACGTCCCGCCCCCGGTGGGCGTCAAGGACGCCCCCGCGCGGGCGATGATCTTCGACTCCGTCTACGACTCCTACCGGGGTGTCGTGACGTACGTCCGTGTCATCGACGGCCAGCTCAACAAGCGCGAGCGGATCCGGATGATGTCCACCGGCGCCACGCACGAGCTGCTGGAGATCGGCACCAACTCACCGGAGATGCTCGCCGCCGACGGCCTCGGCGTCGGCGAGGTGGGCTACCTGATCACCGGCGTGAAGGACGTCCGCCAGTCCAAGGTCGGTGACACCGTCACCAGCATGCACAAGGGCGCCGAGGAGGCGCTCGGCGGCTACAAGGACCCCAGGCCCATGGTCTTCTCCGGTCTGTATCCGCTGGACGGCTCGGACTACCCCCTGCTGCGCGAGGCCCTGGACAAGCTCCTGCTCAACGACGCCGCCCTCGTCTACGAGCCTGAGACCTCCGCGGCCCTCGGTTTCGGCTTCCGCGTCGGCTTCCTGGGCCTGCTGCACCTCGACGTGATCCGCGAGCGGCTGGAGCGCGAGTTCGGCCTCGACCTGATCGCCACCGCGCCCAACGTGGTCTACCGCGTGATCATGGAGGACGGCACCGAGGTCGACGTCACCAACCCGAGCGAGTTCCCCGAGGGCAAGATCAACGAGGTCTACGAGCCGGTCGTGCGCGCCACGATCCTCGCACCGACCGAGTTCATCGGCGCGATCATGGAGCTGTGCCAGACGCGGCGCGGCACCCTCCTCGGCATGGACTACCTCTCCGAGGACCGGGTCGAGATCCGCTACACCCTTCCGCTCGCGGAGATCGTCTTCGACTTCTTCGACCAGCTGAAGTCGAAGACGCGCGGTTACGCGTCGCTGGACTACGAGCCCACCGGCGAGCAGACCTCCAGCCTGGTCAAGGTCGACATCCTGCTGCACGGCGACAAGGTGGACGCCTTCTCGGCGATCACCCACAAGGACGCGGCGTACGCGTACGGCGTGCGGCTCGTCGCCAAGCTGCGTGAGCTGATCCCGCGCCAGGCCTTCGAGGTGCCCATCCAGGCCGCCATCGGCTCCCGGGTGATCGCCCGCGAGACCATCCGCGCCATCCGCAAGGACGTCCTCGCCAAGTGCTACGGCGGTGACATCTCCCGCAAGCGGAAGCTGCTGGAGAAGCAGAAGGAAGGCAAGAAGCGGATGAAGATGGTGGGTTCCGTGGAGGTTCCGCAGGAGGCCTTCATCGCGGTCCTCTCCAGCGACGACAGCGCGGGGTCGGGCAAGGGCAAGAAGTAACCGCCGCACCGCACGCCAAGTCCGGGCAAAACGGACTCCGAGGGGCCCGTCGTACGAAAGTGCGGCGGGTCCCTTCGCATGTCACGGGCGGGCGTCTGTAGGAAGTGACAGGGCGTGGACTCTTACGCGGGGGCCGGTCGCCCTTTACTCTGATGCCTGCCCCGTAGTTACTCGTGAGTTAAACAAGTGATCGGGCAACTGTCCGAGCCACGCCCGAACACCGCCCGAGAGTGAATCAGCCGCACCTGAACCAGCCGCACCTGGGCCGGCCAGCACGAGCCGGCCGCGCCGTCGCGGGCCCACGGAGGATGTCGTGAGCGACACACAGACAACGATCGAGAACCGTCCGCCCTCCGTGGCGGGACTCTTCCTGGAGCGGGTGGCCGCCACGCCGGACGCCGAGGCGTACCGCTACCCGGTGCCGTCGGCCTCGGGTGAGGGCCCCGACGCGTGGAAGTCGCTGACCTGGTCCCAGGCCGCCGAACGGGTCTACGCGATCGCGGCCGGCCTGATCGAGCTGGGCGTGCAGCCGCAGCAGCGCGTCGCGCTGGCCTCCTCCACCCGGCTGGACTGGATCCTCGCCGACCTCGGCATCATGTGCGCGGGCGCGGCGACGACCACCGTCTACCCGCAGACCAACGCCGACGAGTCGGCGTACATCCTCTCCGACTCCGAGAGCCGCGTGCTGATCGCGGAGGACGCCGCGCAGCTGGCCAAGGCCAGGGAGAAGCGGGCGGAGCTGCCGGAACTCACCCACGTCGTGGTGATCGACGCGACCGGCGCGGACACCACCGAGGACTGGATCCTCACCCTCGACGAGCTGGAGCGCAGCGGCGCGGCCCGCCTGGAGACGGACCCCGAGCTGGTCGTCAAGCGGGTCGGCGCGCTCACCAAGGACCAGCTCGCCACCCTCATCTACACCTCGGGCACCACGGGCAAGCCCAAGGGCGTACGGCTCCCGCACGACTGCTGGTCGTACATGGCGAAGGCCATCGCCGCGACCGGCCTGGTCAGCGGAGACGACGTGCAGTACCTGTGGCTGCCGCTCGCGCACGTCTTCGGCAAGGTGCTGACCTCGGGCCAGATCGAGGTGGGCCACGTCACCGCGGTCGACGGCCGCGTCGACAAGATCATCGAGAACCTGCCGGTGGTCCAGCCGACCTACATGGCGGCCGTGCCGCGCATCTTCGAGAAGGTCTACAACGGCGTCGCCGCCAAGGCCCGGGCGGGCGGCGGGGCCAAGTACAAGATCTTCCAGTGGGCCGCCGGCGTGGCCCGCGAGTACGCCAAGGTCACCCAGGACAACTTCAAGCGCACCGGCACCGCGAGCGCGCCCGCCGGCCTGCGCACCAAGCACGCCGTCGCCGACAAGCTCGTCTACGCCAAGATCCGCGAGGCGTTCGGCGGCCGCCTGCGGGCCTGCGTCTCCGGCTCGGCCGCCCTCGCCCCCGAGATCGGCTACTTCTTCGCCGGCGCCGGCATCCACATCCTCGAGGGCTACGGCCTCACCGAGTCCTCCGCCGCGTCCTTCGTCAACCCCGGCGAGGCCTACCGCACCGGCACGGTCGGCAAGCCGCTGCCCGGCACCGAGGTGCGCATCGCGGACGACGGCGAGATCCTGCTGCGCGGCCCCGGCATCATGGAGGGCTACCACAAGCTGCCCGAGAAGACGGCGGAGGTGCTGGAGGCCGACGGCTGGTTCCACACCGGCGACATCGGCGAACTCTCCGCCGACGGCTACCTGCGGATCACGGACCGCAAGAAGGACCTCATCAAGACGTCCGGCGGCAAGTACATCGCGCCCGCCGAGGTCGAGGGCCAGTTCAAGGCGGTCTGCCCCTACGTCTCCAACATCCTGGTGCACGGCGCCGACCGGAACTTCTGCACCGCGCTCATCTCCCTCGACGAGATCGCCATCACCGAGTGGGCCAAGGAGAACGGCCTGGAGGGGAAGCCGTACGCGGAGATCGTGGCGGCGCCCGTGACGGTGGAGATGGTCGACGGCTACGTCAAGCAGCTCAACGAGGGCCTCCAGCGCTGGCAGACCATCAAGAAGTTCCGCCTGCTCCCCCGCGACCTGGACGTCGAGCACGGCGAGATCACCCCGAGCCTCAAGCTCAAGCGGCCGGTCGTGGAGCGGGAGTACAAGCACCTGATCGAGGAGATGTACGAGGGCTCGCGCGAGGCGTGAGCGCCCCTGGCTCCGTGGCGGATGCTCGGAACCGTCCGTTTCCCGGCGGTGTCCGAGCGTTCGCGTAGCACGGATCTCACCCATGACGGCCGACTTCGGTAACTCCGTGCTTATGAACGGGGCCGGTCTGTCACTCTGTCGGCATCGACTGCGAGCACCTCGCACGAACTGCCCGGGGAGACGTCCATGGGGGCCATTCCGACGCAGCGGGAGACCGCCTTCCGCACCAGCGGTGCGCCCGCGTACACCGCTGAGGCAGCCGCCCAGGAGTGCGCGCGGGCGCACGTGGTGTTGCGCGGCAGCTCCCTGGCGCCGGGCGCCGCCCGCGCGATGGTGCGGGCGGCGCTCGCCGACTGGTCCGCGCGCGGCCTGCCCGGCACGGAACAGCTGACCGAGCACCGCGCCACCGACGTCCTGGTGGCCGTCAGCGAGCTGGTCACCAACGCCGTCGTGCACGCCGGTACGGACGTCGAGGTCACCTGCCGGATGGAGGAGACGGGCACCCTCGTCGTCGAGGCCACGGACCACCACCCCTCCCGCGCGCCGAGGGGCGGCGACCACGGGACACCGCAGGACCCCTCCGAGTACGGGCGCGGTCTGCGGCTGGTCGCCGCGCTCTCGGAGGCCTGGGGCATCACGTACCGGCCGGGCACCAAGACGGTGTGGGCCCGGCTCCCGGCCGCGGGCACGGAGGCGGCGGCGGACGCCGGGAGCGACACCGTGACCGCCGGGCAGATCGAGGTGTACGCCCCGGACGAGGTCCGGGAGAGCCCGGACGCCGCCCCGGGCACCGGCCTGCGCGGTCTGCGCGACCGGGAGTGGCTCGGGCGCGGCGCGCTCTCCTTCCTCGCCGAGGCCTCCGACCTCCTGGCCGGGCAGCTCGACGAGGACCTGGTCGCCTCGCTCACCGGGCAGCTCGTCGTGCCGCGGCTCGCCGACTGGTGCGGGGTGTGGCTGGAGGACGAGTCCCTGGGCCGGGGCGCCTGGAGCGACGACCCCGGCACGGCCGTGGGCGCCCGGCTGGCCCGCGTCTGGCACGCCGGTGAGGGCCACATCGACGAACTGCGCCTCGCCCTGGAGAAGGACCCGCCCCGCGCCCGCGACCCCTGGCGCTCCGGCCCCGTCGGCCACCCCTGGCCCGCCGAGGCGCTCGGCCCGCACGGCGCCGCGCTCGCCTACCGCCTGGTCGCCGGGGGCAGGCCGTTGGGCACCCTGATCATCGGACGGGCCGGCACCGCGGGCTTCCCCGACGAGATCACCGGCCTGGTCGAGGACCTCAGCCGCCGCGTGGCGCTCGCCATCGGCGCCGCCCGCCAGTACGCGCGCCAGGCCACCATCAGCGCCGTCCTCCAGCGTGGCCTGCTGCCCGGCGCCGTCGCCGAGATCCCCGGCGTGCGCAGCGCCCTCGTCTACGAGCCCTGCGACAAGGGCGGCCCCAGCGGCGACTTCTACGACCTCTTCCCGGCCGGCGACGGCCGCTGGTGCTTCGCCGTCGGCGACGTCCAGGGCAAGGGCCCCGAGGCCGCCGTCGTCATCGGCCTCGCCCGGCCGTGGCTGCGGCTGCTCGCCCGCGAGCAGTACGGCGTTCCCGACGTCCTCGACCGCCTCAACCAGCTCCTCCTCGACGACGCCACCGAGGCCGCGGACGCCGCCGCCCGCGCCCTGGTTGCCGTCGGCGGACCACCGGTTGCCCCGGGCGACGGACCGCAGACCCGCTTCCTGTCCCTGCTCTACGGCGAACTGGAACCCTTCGAGGACGGCGTCCGCTGCACCCTCGCCTCCGCCGGGCATCCGCTGCCGCTGCTCCTCGGGCCCGACGGCGCGGTGCGCGCGGTCGCCGCGCCGCAGACCCTGCTCGGCGTCGTCGAGGACGCCACGTACGCCAGCGAGACCTTCGAGCTGCGGTCCGGCGACACCCTGCTCTGCGTCACGGACGGGGTGACCGAGCGGCGCAGCGGCTCCCGCCAGTTCGACGACGGGGACGGGCTGGCCGCGGCGCTCGCCGGGTGCGCGGGTCTTGACGCCGAACTGGTCGCCGAGCGCATCCGGCGTCTGGTGCACGAGTTCGGGCCCCGGCCCCCGGAGGACGACCTGGCGCTGCTGGTGCTCCAGGCCGAGTAGCGGCGGGCCGGGTCGCCGCGGGCCGAGCGGCCGCAGGACGGGCAACCGTTCCCGTACGGGACAATGGAACGCATGCCCTCCGCACTCCCCGACGGCGAACCCGTCCCCGCCGACGGTGCCCTGCCCGCGTCCGCGCTCGCCGGGGCCGCCGACCGCCCCCTCGGCTTCTACCTGCACGTGCCGTACTGCGCGACCCGCTGCGGCTACTGCGACTTCAACACCTACACCGCGACCGAGCTGCGCGGCACCGGCGGCGTCCTCGCCTCCCGCGACAACTACGCCGGGACACTCGTCGACGAGGTCCGCCTGGCCCGCAAGGTGCTCGGCGACGACCCGCGCGAGGTCCGCACGGTCTTCGTCGGCGGCGGCACCCCCACCCTGCTGCCCGCCGGGGACCTGGTGCGGATGCTGGGCGCGATCCGCGACGAGTTCGGCCTCGCGCCGGACGCGGAGGTGACGACGGAGGCCAACCCCGAGTCGGTCGACCCCGCCTATCTGGCCACCCTCCGCGAGGGCGGCTTCGACCGGATCTCCTTCGGCATGCAGAGCGCGCGGCAGCACGTCCTGAAGGTCCTGGACCGCACGCACACCCCCGGCCGCCCCGAGGCCTGCGTCGCCGAGGCCCGCGCCGCCGGATTCGACCACGTCAACCTCGACCTGATCTACGGCACCCCCGGTGAGTCCGACGACGACTGGCGGGCCTCCCTCGACGCCGCGCTCGGCGCCGGACCCGACCACGTCTCGGCGTACGCCCTGATCGTCGAGGAGGGCACCCGGCTCGCCCGGCGCATCCGGCGCGGCGAGGTCCCGATGACCGACGACGACGTGCACGCCGACCGGTACCTGATCGCCGAGGAGACCCTCTCGGCGGCGGGCTTCGACTGGTACGAGGTGTCGAACTGGGCCACCTCCGACGCCGGCCGCTGCCGCCACAACGAGCTGTACTGGCGGGGTGCCGACTGGTGGGGCGCGGGGCCGGGAGCCCACTCCCACGTGGGCGGCGTGCGCTGGTGGAACGTGAAGCACCCCGGGGCGTACGCCGGTGCGCTGGCGGCGGGGAAGTCGCCGGGCGCCGGACGGGAGATCCTCACGGACGAGGACCGGCGTGTGGAGCGCGTCCTGCTGGAGCTGCGGCTGCGGGAGGGGGTGCCTCTCGGGCTGCTGCGGGAGGAGGGGCTCGCGGCGTCCCGGCGGGCGCTGTCCGACGGGCTCCTCCAGGAGGGCCCCTACGCGGCGGGGAGCGCGGTTCTCACGCTGCGCGGGCGGCTGCTGGCGGACGCGGTGGTGCGGGACCTGGTGGACTGACCAGTCTGTTGCGCCCCCGCCCCGCCCCGCCCCGACCCGGGGGCTCCGCCCCCGGGCCCCCGCTCCTCGGACGCCGGAGGGCCTGACGTGCGGCCGGACACGGCCTGAGAGCTACGCGGTCACGAAGTCGATCAGTTCCTCCACCCGGCCCAGCAGCTCCGGCTCCAGGTCCTTGTACGAGCCGACCCGGGCCAGGATCGCCTGCCACACCGCCCCGGTGTTGTCGGCGGGCCAGCCCAGGGCCCGGCACACGCCCGTCTTCCAGTCCTGCCCGCGCGGCACCCGCGGCCAGGCGTCGATCCCCACGGACGACGGCTTCACCGCCTCCCAGATGTCGATGTAGGGATGGCCGACGACCAGGGCGTGCTCGCCCGTCACCGCCTCCGCGATGCGGGACTCCTTCGAACCCGGCACCAGGTGGTCGACCAGGACGCCGAGCCGCGCGTCCGGCCCCGGGGCGAAGTCCGCGACGATCGACGGCAGGTCGTCCACGCCCCCCAGGTACTCCACGACGACGCCCTCGACGCGCAGGTCGTCGCCCCAGACCTTCTCGACCAGCTCGGCGTCGTGCCGCCCCTCGACGTAGATGCGCCCGGCGCGCGCCACCCGGGCGCGTGCGCCGGGGACGGCGACCGAACCGGACGCCGTCCTGGAGGGGCGTACCGGGCCGGACGCGGGCCGTACCAGCGTCACCACGCGCCCCTCCAGCAGGAAGCCGCGTGGCTCCATCGGGAACACCCGGTGCTTGCCGAAGCGGTCCTCCAGCGTCACCGTGCCCGCCTCGCAGCCGATCACCGCGCCGCAGAACCCGGTGCCGGGCTCCTCGACCACCAGGCCGGGGTCGGCGGGTACCTCGGGTACGGGCTGCGACTTCTTCCACGGAGGGGTCAGGTCGGCGGAGTACTGGCGCATTTTGCCGACGATACGAGGAATCCGCCGTTCGTGATCAGTGCGACACGCCGAAACGTGCGGCCAGCGCATCCCGTTGGGCCCGGACGAACGCCGCGTCCACCACCGCTCCGTGACCGGGGACGTACCGCGCGTCCGCGCCGCCCAGGTCGAGCAGCCGGTCCAGGGCCGCGGGCCAGTGCGACGGTACGGCGTCGGGGCCGGCCTGCGGTTCGCCGGACTCCTCGACCAGGTCCCCGCAGAACACCACCTCCGGGTCGCCCGGCACCAGCACCGCGAGGTCGTGGCCGGTGTGCCCGGGGCCCACGTTGGCGAGCAGGACCTGCCGCCCGCCGCCCAGGTCGAGCGTCCGCTCGCCGCAGACCTCGTGCGGGACGCGGACCAGCGCGTCGACCGCCTCCTCCGCCCGCCGCTCGTCCAGCCCCTCCGCCACCGCGTCCGCGCGCAGCGCCTCCCGCCCGTGTCCGCCCGGCGCGAACACCGCGTCGGTGCCCACCGCGCCGTAGACCTCCGCGCCCGCGAACGCCGCGGCGCCGAGGACGTGGTCGAAGTGCGGGTGGGTCAGCGCGAGATGCGTCACACGGTGCCCGGCCAGCCGTTGCGCCCCCGCGCGCAACCGGGCGCCCTCGCCCAGGCTCGATCCCGCGTCGATCACCAGCACCGCGTCCGTGCCGAGGACCAGCCCTGCCGTGCAGTCCCAGCCCGGCAGCCGGCACCGGCCCACCCCGGCCGCCACCCGCTCCCATCCCAGGTCTTCCCAAGTCACCGTCACGGCCACGACGCTATCGCCACACGGTCCCGCCGCACGTCGGCGTGGCCCCGGCCTTGCCGGGGGCGTACCCCACGGCCGTACACTGGGCCGGGGAAGTCTGGCACTCGCGCGCCGTGAGTGCCAGGACGGACCGGCAGGGCAGCGGGCGGACGACTTCTGGAGGTGTGCGCGGATGCTCAGTGAACGCAGGCTCCAGGTACTGCGCGCCATCGTCCAGGACTACGTCGGCACCGAGGAGCCGGTCGGGTCCAAGGCCCTCACCGAGCGGCACAACCTCGGAGTCTCCCCGGCCACCGTGCGCAATGACATGGCGGCCCTGGAGGACGAGGGGTTCATCGCCCAGCCGCACACCAGCGCCGGGCGCATCCCGACCGACAAGGGCTACCGCCTGTTCGTCGACAAGCTGGCCGGCGTCAAGCCCATGACCGCGCCCGAGCGGCGCGCCATCCAGAACTTCCTGGAGGGCGCCGTCGACCTCGACGACGTGGTGGCCCGCACGGTGCGGCTGCTCGCGCAGCTGACCCGGCAGGTCGCCGTCGTGCAGTACCCCTCGCTGACCCGCTCGACCGTGCGGCACGTGGAGTTGCTGGCCCTCGCGCCCGCGCGCCTGATGCTGGTGCTGATCACGGACACCGGCCGGGTCGAGCAGCGGATGGTCGACTGTCCGGCGCCGTTCGGCGAGGCGTCCCTCGCGGATCTGCGCGCGCGGCTCAACAGCCGGGTCGCGGGCCGTCGTTTCACCGACGTGCCGGGTCTGGTCGAGGAACTGCCGGATGCCTTCGAGGCCGAGGATCGCGGTACGGTCTCCACCGTGCTCTCCACTCTCCTGGAGACGCTGGTGGAGGAGAACGAGGAGCGGTTGATGATCGGCGGCACCGCCAATCTGACCCGCTTCGGGCACGACTTCCCCTTGGTGATCCGGCCGGTGCTGGAGGCGCTCGAGGAGCAGGTCGTGCTCCTCAAGCTGCTCGGCGAGGCGAAGGATCCGGGCGTGACCGTGCGAATCGGTCATGAGAACGCCCATGAGGGACTCAACTCCACGTCCGTCGTGTCGGTGGGCTACGGTTCGGGCGGCGAGGCGGTTGCCAAGCTCGGCGTGGTCGGACCGACCCGCATGGACTACCCGGGAACGATGGGAGCGGTACGCGCAGTGGCACGGTACGTCGGACAGATCCTGGCGGAGTCGTAGGTGGCCACGGACTACTACGCCGTACTCGGCGTGCGCCGCGACGCGTCCCAGGACGAGATCAAGAAGGCGTTCCGGAGGCTCGCTCGCGAGCTGCACCCGGACGTCAACCCCGATCCGAAGACCCAGGAGCGGTTCAAGGAGATCAACGCCGCCTACGAGGTGTTGTCGGACCCGCAGAAGAAGCAGGTCTACGACCTCGGCGGCGACCCGCTCTCGCAGGCCGCCGGCGGCGGCGCCGGCGGCTTCGGCGCGGGTGGCTTCGGGAACTTCTCGGACATCATGGACGCGTTCTTCGGTACGGCGTCGCAGCGCGGGCCGCGCTCGCGCACCCGCCGCGGCCAGGACGCGATGATCCGCATCGAGGTCGAGCTGGACGAGGCGGCCTTCGGCACGACCAAGGACATCCAGGTCGACACCGCCGTGGTCTGCAACACCTGCAACGGCGAGGGCGCGGCGCCCGGCACGTCGGCCCAGACGTGCGACATGTGCCGCGGCCGCGGTGAGGTCTCGCAGGTCACCCGGTCCTTCCTGGGCCAGGTCATGACCTCGCGGCCCTGCCCGCAGTGCCAGGGCTTCGGCACCGTGGTCCCGACCCCGTGCCCCGAGTGCGCGGGCGACGGGCGCATCCGCTCCCGGCGCACCCTCACCGTGAAGATCCCGGCCGGTGTGGACAACGGCACCCGGATCCAGCTCGCGGGCGAGGGCGAGGTCGGCCCCGGCGGCGGCCCGGCCGGCGACCTGTACGTCGAGATCCACGAGCTGCCGCACTCCACCTTCCAGCGCCGCGGCGACGACCTGCACTGCACGGTCACCATCCCGATGACGGCCGCGGCCCTCGGCACGAAGGTGCCGCTGGAGACGCTCGACGGCATGGAGGAGATCGATATCCGCCCGGGCACCCAGTCCGGCCAGTCGGTCCCCCTGCACGGCCGGGGCGTCACCCACCTGCGCGGCGGCGGCCGGGGCGACCTCATCGTGCACGTCGAGGTCACCACCCCGACCAAGCTCGACCCCGAGCAGGAGCGCGTCCTGCGCGAGCTGGCCGCCCTGCGCGGCGAGGAACGGCCGCAGGGCCAGTTCCAGCCGGGGCAGCAGGGGCTGTTCTCCCGGTTGAAGGACGCGTTCAACGGCCGCTGAGGCGGGCGGCCGTCGGCCGGTCGGGATGCGGATGCTCCTGGCGTATGCCGACGGAAGCCCGGATTCGGACTCGTTCGGAGGACGTGACAACATGCGGTCATGTCCTCCGCACTGACCGATCTCTTCCCCTACCCGATCGTGCAGGCGCCGATGGCGGGCGGCGTCTCCGTGCCGCGGCTCGCCGCCGCGGTCTGCGAGGCGGGCGGGCTGGGATTCCTGGCCGCCGGGTACAAGACCGCGGACGGGATGTACCAGGAGATCAAGGAGCTGCGGGGGCTGACCGCACGCCCCTTCGGCGTCAACCTCTTCATGCCGCACCCGGAGACCCCCGACCCGGCAGCCGTCGGCGTGTACGCCCACCAGCTGGCCGGGGAGGCCGCCTGGTACGAGACGGAACTCGGCGACCCCGACAGCGGCCGGGACGACGGCTACGACACCAAGCTCGCGGTGCTGCTGGACAACCCCGTTCCGGTGGTCTCCTTCCACTTCGGCGTCCCGAGCACCGAGGTCGTCGACTCCCTGCACCGCGTCGGCACCTTCGCCCTGGTCGCGGCGACCACCGCGGACGAGGCCCGCGCCGTGGAGCGGTCCGGCGCCGACGCGGTGATCGCGCAGGGCGCCGAGGCGGGCGGTCACCAGGGCACCCACCGGGACAACCCGGAGACCGGCGGCGCCGGCACCGGACTGCTGTCGCTGGTCGCCCAGGTCCGGGAGGCGGTGAGCCTGCCCATCGTCGCCGCCGGCGGCATCATGCGCGGCGGTCAGATCGCCTCGGTCCTCGCGGCCGGCGCGAGCGCGGCCCAGCTGGGCACCGCCTTCCTCGCCACCCCCGAGTCCGGCGCGCACGACCTGCACAAGCAGGCGCTGACCAACCCCCTGTTCGTGCGCACCGAACTGACCCGCGCCTTCTCCGGCCGCCCCGCCCGCGGCCTGGTCAACCGCTTCCTGCGCGAGCACGGCCCCTACGCCCCCGCCGCCTACCCGGACGTGCACCACCTCACCGCCCCGCTGCGCAAGGCCGCGGCCAAGGCGGGCGACGCGCAGGGCATGGCGCTCTGGGCCGGGCAGGGCCACCGGATGGCCCGCGAGCTGCCCGCCGGACAGCTGGTGGAGGTCCTGGTGGCCGAACTCGCCGCCGCCGGGACAGCGTTGTCGCACTACGCGACGGGAGGCGCGGGCCGATGACGGCACCGGTGTTCGTGGTCGACTCGCTCGGCCCGGAGGACCTGACGGCGGGGGAGTACGTCCTCGACGGCCCCGAGGGACGGCACGCCGTCTCCGTGAAGCGGCTGCGGTCCGGCGAGGAGGTCGTCCTCACCGACGGAAGCGGACACTGGGCCGAGGGCGTCGTGAAGGCCGCCGAGGGCAAGGACCGTCTGGTCGTCACGGACCTGGAGACGGTCCACGAGGAACCGCCTCAGCAGCCCCGGATCACCGTCGTCCAGGCCCTGCCCAAGGGCGACCGGGGCGAGCTGGCCGTGGAGACGATGACCGAGGTCGGCGTCGACGCGATCGTGCCCTGGGCGGCGTCCCGCTGCATCACGCAGTGGAAGGGCGAGCGCGGCCAGAAGGCGCTCGGCAAGTGGCGGGCGACGGCCCGCGAGGCCGGCAAGCAGTCCCGCCGGGTCCGCTTCCCCGACGTCGCGGACGCGGCGACCAGCAAGCAGGTTGCCTCACTTCTGGCCACCGCCGACTTCGCGGCCGTACTCCACGAGAGCGGCGACGAACCCCTGGCCGCCGCCGAACTCCCCGCCTCCGGCGACATCGTGCTGGTGGTCGGCCCCGAAGGCGGTGTCTCGCCCGAGGAGTTGGCCCTCTTCGCCGAAGCCGGTGCCCGGCCCTACCGCCTGGGACGCAGCGTCCTGCGCACCTCCACCGCGGGCACCGCGGCGACCGCCGCCCTGCTGACCCGCACCGGCCGCTGGTCCTGACGGCGCCCGCCGCCACCGTGGCCGTATGCCCCCTACCGCCCGCCCCGGACCGGTGGGAGGCTGCCCTCCATGGGGGCATTGAGGCGGATTCGGCGTGTGGCTCCGGTGGCCGTCGGCGCGGTCGTCGCCGTCGGAGGTGTCGTCGCGTGCGAACCGGGCGGGCTCAGTTCCGCGACCGTGGCGTACACGACCGACCGGACCATGACGCGCGAACTGGAGCGGCAGAAGGCCGACGTGCGGTGGCTCACCTGCACCGCGAACACCGAGGGTGACGGCTCCACCGCGTCGCCGGGCGAGGACACCGTCGCCTCCGTCGACTGCGACGGGGAGACCGACGACGGCAAGGAGATCACCGTCGACGGCAAGGTGACCCGCGTCGTCAACGGCGCCTGTGTGCGCGGCGACCTCAAGGCCGCGGTGGACGGCAAGGAGTGGTTCCGGGTCAAGGGGCTGGGCAACTGCGACGCCACCAGCGCCCCGCCCGCGAACCGCCCCTCCCAGCAGCAGCCCGGGCCCACCGTGACCGTCACCCGGACCATCTGGTGCCCGGACGACCCGCACTGCCGCCCGGTCGAGGGCAAGTAGTCCGCCGGGCCGGCGAACGGCAAGTGATCCAAACCTCTGTCGGCGGACCGCGCCGCTGCATAGGGTGAGGGGGTGACACAGCCCGCAGCGCCTGCCTACCTCCGCTTTCCGCACCCGCACGGCGAGTTGGTCGCCTTCACCGCCGAGGACGACGTGTGGCTCGCCCCGCTCGACGGCGGCCGGGCCTGGCGGGTCAGCGCCGACAACGTGCCGGTGAACCACCCGCGCATCTCGCCCGACGGCACCACGGTCGCCTGGACCTCCACCCGGGACGGCGCCCCCGAGGTGCACGTCGCGCCCGTCGACGGCGGTCGCGCCGAGCGCCTCACCCACTGGGGCAGCATCAGGACCCAGGTGCGTGGCTGGACCCCGGGCGGCGAGGTCCTCGCCCTCAGCACCTACGGACAGGCCAGCCTGCGCCGTAGCTGGGCCCGCGCCGTCCCGCTCGACGGCGGACCGGCCGCCACCCTGCCGTACGGCCCCGTCGGCGACGTCGCGGACGGGCCGCACACCGTGCTGCTGTCCGCGCCGATGGGCCGCGAGGCCGCCTGGTGGAAGCGTTACCGGGGCGGCACCGCGGGCAAGTTGTGGATCGACCGCGAGGACGACGGCGAGTTCGTACGCCTCCACGGCGACCTCGACGGCAACATCGAGTACCCCTTCTGGGTCGGCGACCGGATCGCCTTCCTCTCCGACCACGAAGGCACCGGCGCCGTCTACTCCTCCCTTGCCGACGGCTCCGACCTGCGCCGCCACACCCCCCTCGACGGCTTCTACGCCCGGCACGCGGCGACCGACGGCACCCGCGTCGTCTACTCCAGCGCCGGTGAGCTGTGGACCCTCGACGACCTCGACGGTGCCGAGCCCCGCCGGCTGGACATCCGGCTCGGCGGCGCCCGCGTCGACCTCCAGTCCTACCCGCTCAACGCCGCCCGCTGGTTCGGCTCGGCCTCCCCCGACCACACGGCACGCGGCAGCGCCGTCGCCGTACGCGGCGGCGTCCACTGGGTCACCCACCGCGCCGGACCGGCCCGCGCGCTCGCGGCGACGCCCGGTGTCCGCACCCGGCTGCCCCGCACCTTCCGCGTCGACGGCGAGGAATGGGTGGTGTGGGTGACGGACGCCGAGGGCGACGACGCCCTGGAGTTCGCGCCCGCCACCGGGCTCGCGCCCGGCACCACCGCGCGGCGCCTGGCCGCCGGACAGCTCGGCCGGGTGCTGCACCTCGCCATGGCCCCCGACGGCAGCCGGGCCGCCGTCGCCTCGCACGACGGGCGGGTCCTGCTCGTCGAGCGCGAGAGCGGCGAGGTCCGCGAGGTCGACCGCAGCGAGGACGGCGACGCGTCCGGGCTGGTCTTCTCGCCCGACTCCGCCTGGCTCGCCTGGTCCCACCCCGGCCCCGACCCGCTGCGCCAGCTCAAGCTCGCCAACACCACCGACCTGTCGGTGAGCGAGGCGACGCCGCTGCGCTTCAAGGACTACGCGCCGGCCTTCACCCTGGACGGCAAGCACCTCGCCTTCCTCTCCACCCGCTCCTTCGACCCCGTCTACGACGAGCACGTCTTCGACCTGGCCTTCGTCGAGGGCGCCCGGCCGTACCTGATCACGCTCGCCGCGACCACCCCCTCGCCCTTCGGCCCGCAGCGCCACGGCCGCCCCTTCGAGACCCCGGACCGGGAGGAGACCCCCGACAGCGAGGGCACCCCGACCACCCGGATCGACATCGAGGGCCTCGCCGACCGCATCGTGCCCTTCCCGGTCGAGGCCGCCCGCTACTCCGGGCTGCGCGCCGCCAAGGACGGCGTCCTGTGGCTCCGCCACCCGCTCACCGGCGTCCTCGGCGCCTCCCGCGCCACCCCGGACGCCGCCGACCCGAACACCGAGCTGGAGCGGTACGACCTCGCCCAGCAGCGCGTCGAGCATCTCGCGGGCGACGCCGACCACTTCGAGGTCAGCGGCGACGGCAAGCGGGTGCTGCTGTGGACCGACGGGCGGCTCAAGGTCGTGCCCAGCGACCGGCGGGCCTCCGGCGACGAGGACAGCGACACCAACATCAGTGTCGACCTGGGCCGGGTGCGGCAGACCGTCGATCCGGCCGCCGAGTGGCGCCAGATGTTCGACGAGACCGGCCGCATCATGCGGGACCACTTCTGGCGGGCCGACATGAACGGCGTCGACTGGGACGGCGTCCTCGACCGCTACCGGCCCGTCCTGGACCGCCTCGCCACCCACGACGACCTGGTCGACCTCCTCTGGGAGGTGCAGGGCGAACTCGGCACCTCGCACGCCTACGTCACCCCGCGCGGCGGCCACGGCTCCGGTGCCCGGCAGGGCCTGCTGGGCGCCGACCTCTCCCGGCACGAGGACGGCACCTGGCGCATCGACCGCGTCCTGCCCTCGGAGACCTCCGACCCCGACGCCCGCTCCCCGCTCGCCGCGCCCGGCGTCGCCGTGCGCGCGGGAGACGCGATCGTCGCGGTCGCCGGACAGCCCGTGGACCGGGTCACCGGACCCAACCCGCTGCTGGTCGGCACGGCGGGCAAGGCCGTCGAGCTGACCATCTCCCCGTCCGGCGGCGGCGAACTGCGGCACGCCGTCGTCGTCCCCCTCGCCGACGAGGAGCCGCTGCGCTACCACGCGTGGGTCGCCGACCGCCGCGCCCACGTCCACGAGAAGTCCGGCGGCCGGCTCGGCTACCTGCACGTCCCCGACATGCAGGCGCCCGGCTGGGCCCAGATCCACCGCGACCTGCGGGTCGAGGTGGCCCGCGAGGGCCTGGTCGTCGACGTCCGCGAGAACCGCGGCGGGCACACCTCCCAGCTGGTCGTGGAGAAGCTGGCCCGGCGCATCGTCGGCTGGGACCTGCCCCGCGGGATGCGCCCCTCCAGCTACCCGCTGGACGCGCCCCGCGGCCCGGTCGTCGCCGTCGCCAACGAGTTCTCCGGCTCCGACGGCGACATCGTCAACGCCGCCATCAGGGCACTCGGCATCGGCCCGGTCGTCGGCACCCGCACCTGGGGCGGCGTCATCGGCATCGACAGCCGCTACCGCCTGGTCGACGGCACCCTGATCACCCAGCCCAAGTACGCCTTCTGGCTGGAGGGTTACGGCTGGGGCGTGGAGAACCACGGCGTCGACCCGGACGTGGAGGTCTGGCAGCGCCCCCAGGACCACGCGGCGGGCCGCGACCCGCAACTGGACGAGGCGATCGGGCTGGCGCTGGCCGCCCTGGAGGAGACCCCGGCGAAGACCCCGCCGGTGCTGCCCGAGCCACCGGAGACCGACTGACGCACCCGGTCGATACGATGCCCGCAGAAGATCACCGGTGACCCGGTGCTCCCTTTCCGGCGTGAGGAGGCCCCATGGCGGGCGAGCCCCAGGACGACTGCCTGTTCTGCAAGATCGTCGCAGGCCAGATCCCGGCGACGATCGTCCGCGAGACGGACACCATTGTCGCCTTCCGCGACATAAACCCCCAGGCCCCCACCCACGTCCTGGTGATCCCCAAGGCGCACTACCGCGACGCCGCCGCGCTCGCCGCCGGTGCCCCGGACCTCGCCGCGGACGTCCTGCGCGAGACGCGGGAGGTCGCCGACCAGGAGAAGCTGGACAGCTACCGGACCATCTTCAACACCGGCACCGGCGCCGGCCAGACCGTCTGGCACGCGCACGCCCACGTCCTCGGCGGCCGCGGCCTCGAATGGCCCCCCGGATAGCCCGCGATGTCCGTACGTGAACTGGTCGTCCTCGGCACCGCCAGCCAGGTCCCGACCCGGCACCGCAACCACAACGGGTACCTGCTGCGCTGGGACGGCGAGGGCATCCTGTTCGACCCCGGCGAGGGCACGCAGCGCCAGATGCTCCGCGCCGGGGTCGCCGCCCACGACCTGAACCGGATCTGCGTCACCCACTTCCACGGCGACCACAGCCTGGGCCTGGCCGGTGTCATCCAGCGCGTCAACCTCGACCAGGTCCCGCACGAGATCACCGCCCACTACCCGCGCTCCGGACGCCGCTTCTTCGAACGCCTGCGGTACGCCACCGCGTACCGCGAGACGGTCGCGCTCACCGAGTCGCCGGTGGACACGGACGGGCCGCTGGCGGTCACCCCCGCCTACACCCTGGACGCCCACAAGCTGTCCCACCCCGTCGAGTCCTACGGCTACCGCCTCACCGAGCCGGACGGCCGCCGCATGCTCCCCGACCGCCTGGCCGCGCACGGCATCAGGGGCCCCGACGTCGGCCGCCTCCAGCGGGAGGGCTCGCTGGGCGGCGTCCCGCTCGACGAGGTCAGCGAGGTCCGCCGGGGCCAGCGGTTCGCGTTCGTCATGGACACCCGGCTCTGCCCGGGGGTGCACACGCTCGCCGAGGGCTGCGACCTGCTGGTCATCGAGTCCACCTTCCTCGACGAGGACGAGGCGCTCGCCACCGACCACGGCCACCTGACCGCCGGCCAGGCCGCACGGGTCGCCCGGGACGCGGGCGTACGGCACCTGGTGCTGACCCACTTCAGCCAGCGCTACTCCGAGCCCGAGGAGTTCGAGCGGCAGGCGAGGGCCGCCGGGTTCGCGGGCGAGCTGACCGTGGCCCGTGACCTCACCCGGATCCCGGTTCCGAAACGTCGGTGAAACCGCCGTACGATGCTCTGATGTCCCTGCCCAAAGCTGAACTGCACCTCCACATCGAAGGCACCCTGGAGCCGGAGCTGGCCTTCGAGCTGGCCGCCCGCAACAGCGTGCCCCTGCCGTACGCCGACGAGGACGCGCTGCGCGAGGCGTACCGGTTCGAGGACCTCCAGTCCTTCCTCAACCTGTACTACGAACTGATGACCGTCCTGCGCACCGAGCGGGACTTCGAGGACCTCGCGGGCGCCTACCTCGCCCGCGCCGCCGCGCAGGGCGTCCGGCACGCGGAGATCTTCTTCGACCCGCAGGCCCACCTCGCCCGGGGCGTGGAGATGGGCACGGTCGTGGAGGGGCTGTGGCGGGCGCTGGGCCGCAGCCGGGAGAACCACGGCGTCTCCACCCGGCTGATCATGTGCTTCCTGCGCGACGAGTCCGCCGAGTCGGCGATGCGGACCCTGGACGCCGCGAGGCCGTACCTCGACCGCATCACCGGCGTCGGTCTGGACTCCGCCGAGGTCGGCCACCCGCCGGCCAAGTTCCGCGAGGTGTACGAGGCAGCCGCCGCGCTGGGGCTGCGCCGGGTCGCGCACGCGGGCGAGGAAGGGCCGCCGGAGTACGTCACCGAGGCCCTGGACGTGCTGGGCGTCGAGCGCGTCGACCACGGCCTGCGCTCGCTGGAGGACCCGGAGCTGGTGGCGCGGCTGGTGCGCGACCGCGTCCCGCTGACCCTCTGCCCGCTGTCCAACGTCCGGCTGCGCACGGTCGACACCCTCGCCGACCACCCCCTGCCGGCGATGCTCGACGCGGGCCTCATGTGCACCGTCAACTCCGACGACCCGGCCTACTTCGGCGGCTACGCGGGCGACAACTTCGACGCCGTGCGCCTGGCCCTCGGCCTCACCGAGGAGCGGCTGCGGGAACTGGCCCGCAACTCGTTCCTCGCCTCCTTCCTGGAGGACGACGAGGAACTGCGGGCGCGCTGTCTGGCCGAGGTGGCGGCGTACAGCTTCCCCACCGGGTGACGCGGCGGCACCGCCCCGGTCGGCCGCACCATTGACGCCTCGGGGTCGGCTATCTAATCTCGATCTCCATATGTGGATTGCGTCTACATATGGAGACGACCCCGTTCGCCGCCGGACTCGACCTCCCAGGAGCCGCCCCGTGACCGCCGACCTCACCATCACGGCCGTCCACCTCACGCCGATCCTCGTGGCGGACCCTCCGCTGCTCAACACGCAGGGCGTGCACCAGCCGTACACGCCCCGCCTGATCATCGAGGTCGAGACCGCCGACGGGGTCACCGGCATCGGCGAGACCTACGGCGACGCCAAGTACCTGGAGCTGGCCCAGCCCTTCGCCGAGAAGCTGGTCGGCCGTCAGGTCAGCGATCTGAACGGGCTCTTCAACGCGGCCGACGAGGTGGCCGTCGACGGCTCCCGGGTCTCCGCCCGGGTCGACGTCGGCGGGCTGCGCGGCGTCCAGACCGCCGACAAGCTGCGCCTGTCCGTCGTCTCCGGCTTCGAGGTCGCCTGCCTGGACGCACTCGGCAAGGCGCTCGGCCTGCCCGTGCACGCGCTGCTGGGCGGCAAGGTCCGCGACTCCGTCGAGTACAGCGCCTACCTCTTCTACAAGTGGGCCGCCCACCCCGAGGGCGTCGCCGCCGAACGGGACGACTGGGGCGCCGCCGTCGACCCGGCCGGCGTGGTCGCACAGGCCCGCGCCTTCACCGAGCGGTACGGCTTCACCTCCTTCAAGCTCAAGGGCGGTGTCTTCCCGCCCGACGAGGAGATCGCCGCGATCAGGGCGCTCGCCGGCGCCTTCCCCGGACACCCGCTGCGCCTGGACCCCAACGGCGCCTGGTCCGTGGAGACCTCGCTCAGGGTCGCCGAGGAACTCGGGGACGTCCTGGAGTACCTGGAGGACCCCGCGCTCGGCACGCCGGCCATGGCCGAGGTCGCCGCGAAGACCGGGGTGCCGCTCGCCACCAACATGTGCGTGACGACGTTCGCCGAGATCCAGGAGGCGTTCACCAAGGGCGCCGTCCAGGTCGTGCTCTGCGACCACCACTACTGGGGCGGACTGCGCAACACCCAGCAGCTCGCCGCCGTCTGCCGCACCTTCGGCGTCGGCGTGTCCATGCACTCCAACACCCACCTCGGGATCAGCCTCGCCGCGATGACCCACGTCGCGGCCACCGTGCCCAACCTGCACCACGCCTGCGACTCCCACTACCCCTGGCAGTCCGAGGACGTGCTCACCGAACGGCTCGTCTTCGACGGCGGCCGTGTCACCGTCTCCGACGCCCCCGGCCTCGGTGTCGAACTCGACCGTGACCGCCTCGCGTTCCTGCACCGGCGCTGGCTCGACGACGACGGGACCCTGCGCGACCGCGACGACGCCGCCGCGATGCGGGTGGCGGACCCGGACTGGGTCACCCCGTCCGTGCCGCGCTGGTAGGACGCGGGGATTGTCGGCGGCGTGGTGCACACTGGCGGGATCCGCACCATGCCAGGGAGCGCACCGTGACAGCGTCCACCGTGTCCACCGCGTCCGACGTGCCTGCCATGCCGGCCGACGCGAGAAGCCATCGCCACGCCCAGGACGAGGAATCGCACCGCCGGTCCAGGGTTGATCCTCTCGCCGCGCTGCGCGGCCCGCAGGACCCGCCCTGGGACGTGTATCTGACCGGCACCGTCTTCCTCGACGTCGTCTTCACCGGGCTCGACTCCGCACCAGTGCGCGGGACCGAGTCCTGGGCCCGCGGGATGGGGTCGAGCCCCGGCGGCATCGCCAACATGGCGACCGCCCTGGCCCGCCTCGGCCTGCGCACCTCGCTCGCCGCGGCCTTCGGCGACGACCACTACGGCGACTACTGCTGGGACGCCCTGGCCCAGGGCGAGGGCATCGACCTCGGCTCCTCGCGCACCGTTCCGGGCTGGCACTCGCCGGTGACGGTCTCGATGGCGTACGAGGGGGAGCGCACGATGGTCTCCCACGGCCACGAGCCGCCGCCGGAGGAGCCGTCCCCCGACTGCCCGCCGCGTGCGCGTGCCGCCGTCGCCTCCCTCACGCCCGGCGTGAGCGCCCCCTGGATCGCCCAGGCCGCCGCCCGCGGCACCCGCGTCTTCGCCGACGTCGGCTGGGACGACACCGGCGCCTGGGACCTGGCCGGGCTCTCCGACCTCGCGCACTGCGAGGCCTTCCTGCCCAACGCGGAGGAGGCCATGCGCTACACCGGCGCCACCTGCCCGCGCGCCGCGGCGCACGCCCTGACCGAGCACGTGCCGCTCGCCGTGGTCACCCTCGGCGCGGAGGGCGCGTACGCGGTGGACCGGAGGACGGGGGAGAGCGCCGAGGTCCCGGCGATCGAGGTGGAGGCCCTGGACCCGACCGGTGCGGGGGACGTCTTCGTAGCCGGGTTCGTCACCGGCACCCTGGCCGGCTGGCCCCTGGCCGACCGGCTCGCCTTCGCCGGTCTGACCGCCGCCCTCTCGGTCCAGGAGTTCGGCGGCTCCCTGTCGGCGCCCGGCTGGGGCGAGATCGCCACCTGGTGGCGCAAGGTCCAGTCGGTCCGGGGCCAGGACCCCGCGGCCCTGCGCCGCTACGCGTTCCTCGCCGCCCTGCTCCCCGACGACCCGCCCGCCGCCTGGCCCCTGCGCCGGGCCGTCCCGACGATCGGCTTCCGCCCCCCGTCCTGACCGCCCGGAGCCGTCGGCTCAGAACCCCAGTCGTCGCAGCTGCTTGGGGTCGCGCTGCCAGTCCTTGGCGACCTTCACGTGCAGGTCCAGGCTGTGTCGATCTGCGGCTGCCGCCGCGTGGCCGGTGTGCGGGGCAGGGGGCGCGTCAGAACCCCAGTCGTCGCAGCTGCTTGGGGTCGCGCTGCCAGTCCTTGGCGACCTTCACGTGCAGGTCCAGGAAGACGGGTGTGCCGAGGAGGGCCTCGATCTGCTTGCGGGACTTGATGCCGACGTCCTTCAGGCGCTTGCCCTTGGGGCCGATGATGATGCCCTTCTGGCTGGGGCGTTCGATGAAAACGTTGGCGTGGATGTCCAGGAGCGGCTTGTCGGCGGGGCGGTCCTCGCGCGGGAGCATCTCCTCGACGACCACCGCGATGGAGTGCGGCAGCTCGTCCCGGACGCCCTCCAGCGCGGCCTCCCGGATCAGCTCGGCGACCATGACCTGCTCGGGCTCGTCGGTCAGGTCGCCCTCGGGGTAGAGCGCGGGGCCCTCGGGCAGCAGCGGGGTCAGCAGGTCCGCGAGCAGGTCGACCTGCTTGTTCCCGGTGGCCGACACCGGGACGATCTCCGCCCAGGTGATGCCCAGTTCCTCGCCGAGCCGGTCGATCGCGATCAGCTGCTCGGCCAGGGTCTTGCCGTCGACCAGGTCGGTCTTCGTGACGATCGCGACCTTCGGCGTCTTCCGGATCCCCGCCAGCTCCTTGGCGATGAAGCGGTCACCGGGGCCCAGCTTCTCGTTGGCCGGCAGACAGAAACCGATGACGTCCACCTCGGCCCACGTCGTGCGCACCACGTCGTTCAGCCGCTCGCCCAGCAGCGTGCGCGGCTTGTGCAGCCCGGGGGTGTCCACCAGGATCAGCTGGGCCTCCTCGCGGTGCACGATGCCCCGCACGGTGTGCCGCGTGGTCTGCGGACGGTTCGAGGTGATCGCCACCTTCTGCCCGACCAGAGCGTTCGTGAGGGTGGACTTGCCCGCGTTGGGGCGGCCCACGAAGCAGGCGAAGCCGGCCCGGTGAACAGTCTCGGCCGGTTCTTCGGATGACTGGGTACGAACGCTCATGGCGCCCATTGTCCCTGATCCTTGGAGCCCCGCCGTACCAAGGTCGACGGCAGGGCGCCCTCAGCCCGCGCTCACCGTGGAGCGGACCGTTCCGTCCGGCGAGGCGACCAGCACCGGAGTCCCGGGACCGCCCAGGTCCCGCACCGCCGCCCGGTCCTCCGCCGACGCCGACTCCGCCTCGGTCACCACGGCCGCCGCCTCCAGGGACTTCGCGCCGGACGCCACCGCCATCGCCACCGCGGTACGCAGCGCGCTCAGCTTCAGCGAGTCCAGGGCCACGGTCCCGGCGACGTAGGTGCGTCCGGTCTCGTCGCGCACGGCCGCCCCCTCGGGCACACCGTTGCGGGCCCGCGCGGAACGGGCCAGGGTGACGATCTTGCGGTCCTCGGGATCGAGGGCGGGAGTCTCGGTCATGGACCGAGCATACGTTCAGTGATCAGGGGCGGGCTCAGGGACGGTCGAGGCGGAGGCGGTCGGCGCGCGGCAGACCGGCGACCACCAGGTCGTACGAGTCCTCGACCAGCTCCCGGACCACACGGTCCGGGAGTCCGCCGCCGGCGGTCACCGTGTTCCAGTGCCGTTTGTTCATGTGGTAGCCGGGGACGATCAGCCCCGGATGCTCGGCCCGCAGCCGCACCGCGTCGTCCGGGTCGCACTTGAGGTTGACCGTGAGCGGGCGCCCGTCCAGCGAGGACAGCGCGAACATCTTCCCCAGCACCTTGAAGACCGTGGTCTTTGGGTTGAAGGGGAAGTCCTCCACCGAGGCGTTGAAGGACAGGCAGAAGTCGCGCAGCTCCTCGGGACTCACTCCTCCGCCGCCTCCTTCGGCGCCTCCGTGGCGCCCACCGGCTCCGCCAGCACCGTCACGATCTTGTTCCGGCGGCCCGCCGCGGCCTCCGCGGTCAGCCGCAGTTCCCGCCCGTCGGGCAGCTCCACGATCGAGGAGGCACCGGCGATCGGCACCCTGCCCAGCGCCTTCGCCAGCAGACCGCCCACCGTCTCCACGTCCTCGTCGTCGAACGCCTCCAGGCCGTACAGCTCGCCCAGGTCGCCGATGTCGAGGCGCGCGGTGACCCGGAAGCGGTCCCCGCCCAGCTCCTCGACCGGCGGCAGCTCCCGGTCGTACTCGTCGGTGATCTCGCCGACGATCTCCTCCAGGATGTCCTCGATGGTCACGATGCCGGCCGTGCCGCCGTACTCGTCGATGACGACGGCGACGTGGCTGCGCTCCTTCTGCATCTCGCGCAGCAGGTCACCGGCGTTCTTGGTGTCGGGCACGAAGGTCGCGGGGCGCATCGCGGTGGAGACCAGGTCGCTCTCCGCCTCCCGGCTGATGTGCGTCCTGCGGACCAGGTCCTTCAGGTACACGATGCCGACGATGTCGTCCTCGCTGTCCCCGGTGACCGGGATCCGGGAGAAGCCCGAGCGCAGGGCGAGGGCGAGCGCCTGCCGGATGGTCTTGTAGCGCTCGATGACCACGAGGTCGGTGCGCGGGACCATGACCTCGCGGACGAGGGTGTCGCCCAGCTCGAACACCGAGTGCACCATGCGGCGCTCCTCGGCCTCGATCAGGGACTCCTTCTCGGCGTAGTCGACCAGCGCGCGCAGCTCCGCCTCGGAGGCGAAGGGACCGCGGCGGAAGCCCTTGCCGGGGGTGAGCGCGTTGCCGATGAGGATGAGCAGCGACGGGATCGGGCCCATGACGCGGGCCAGCGGCACCAGCACGTACGCCGCGACCGTCGCCGTGTTCAGCGGGTGCTGGCGGCCGATGGTGCGCGGGGAGACCCCGACGGCGACGTACGAGACGAGCACCATGACCGCGATGGCGATCAGCAGGGCCTCGGTGGTGTTGGCGAACTCCTGCAGGCAGGCGTACGCGACCAGCGCGGCGGCTGCCATCTCGCAGGCGACGCGGACCAGCAGCGCCACGTTGAGATAGCGCGTCGGGTCGGCGGCGACCTTGGCGAGCTTCTCCCCACCGCGCCGCCCGGACCGCACCGCCTCCTCGGCCCGGAAGCTGGAGACCCGGGCCAGGCCCGCCTCCGCGCAGGCGGCGAGCCAGGCGACCACGATCAGGGCCACGGCGCCCGCGACCAGGGGGAGGCTCATGAGACGGTCGGGGCCGGAGACGGGCCGGTCAGGCCCCGCTCCGCACGCCAGCCGTCCACGATGGCGGCCTGGAGACCGAACATCTCGGCCTTCTCGTCCGGCTCCTCGTGGTCGTAGCCGAGCAGGTGCAGCACCCCGTGGACGGTCAGGAGCTGGAGCTCCTCGTCCATGGAGTGCTGCGTCGGCGCCTCGGTGCCCTGCTTGGCGGCGACCTCCGGGCAGAGCACGATGTCGCCGAGCAGCCCCTGCGGCGGCTCGTCCTCGTCCTTGGCGGGCGGGCGCAGCTCGTCCATCGGGAAGGACATCACGTCCGTCGGACCGGGCAGGTCCATCCACTGGATGTGCAGCTGCTCCATGGCGCCGTCGTCCACGACGATCACCGAGAGCTCGGAGAGCGGGTGGATGCGCATCCGCGCGAGCGCGTAGCGGGCGATGTCGAGGATCGCCTGCTCGTCGACCTCGGTTCCGGACTCGTTGTTGACGTCGATCGACATGGTCGTGCTGGTCTACTTCCCCTTGGCCTTGGCACCGTTTCGCGGAGCGTGGCCGCCCTTGTGGGAGCCGTTCTCGGTGCCGTTCCGGCTGTCGTACAACTCGTAGGCGTCGACGATACGGCCCACCAGCTTGTGCCGGACCACGTCGTGCGACGTGAGCCGGGAGAAGTGGACGTCCTCGACGCCGTCCAGGATCTCCTGGACCTGCCGCAGACCCGACTTGGTGCCGCCGGGCAGGTCGACCTGCGTGACGTCACCCGTGATCACGATCTTCGACTCGAAGCCGAGGCGGGTGAGGAACATCTTCATCTGCTCGGGGCTGGTGTTCTGGGCCTCGTCCAGGATGATGAAGGCGTCGTTCAGCGTGCGGCCGCGCATGTACGCCAGCGGCGCGACCTCGATCGTCCCGGCCGCCATCAGGCGCGGGATCGAGTCGGGGTCGAGCATGTCGTGCAGCGCGTCGTACAGCGGGCGCAGATACGGGTCGATCTTCTCGTAGAGCGTGCCCGGCAGGAAGCCGAGCCGCTCGCCGGCCTCGACCGCCGGGCGGGTCAGGATGATCCGGTTGACCTGCTTGGACTGGAGGGCCTGCACGGCCTTCGCCATCGCCAGGTAGGTCTTGCCGGTGCCCGCCGGGCCGATGCCGAAGACGATGGTGTGCTTGTCGATCGCGTCGACGTACCGCTTCTGGTTCAGCGTCTTGGGGCGGATCGTGCGACCGCGCGAGGACAGGATGTTCTGCGTGAGCACCTCGGCCGGGGTCTCCTGGCCGTCGCTCTCCCCGTTCTCGCTCGCCTTGAGCATGGCGATCGAGCGTTCCACTGCGTCCTCCGTCATCGGCTGCCCCGTGCGGAGCACCAGCATCATCTCGTCGAAAACGCGCTGAATGAGGGCGACCTCCTGGGTGTCGCCGACGGCGCTGATCTCATTGCCCCGGACATGGATGTCGGCCGCCGGGAAGGCCTTCTCGATCACGCGCAGGAGGGAGTCTCCGGAGCCCAGGACGGTCACCATGGGGTGCTGGGCGGGGACGCTGATCTGTGCTCTCGCCTGCCCCTGCGCGGGGGTGTGGGCTGAGGGTGTCTGAGTCATGGGCCGGCGCTCTAGGCCTGCTCGTCCTCCTCTGCGGCGCGTGCCGCGTGACGGGTGTGGTCTGCTGCCTCCAGCGTACGACTCCCCGCCGACAGTGCCGAGGTTTTTATATGCGCGGCGGTCCGGCGGCACCCGGCCGCCCGCCCCGCCGCCCCTCGCGGACCAGGTCCCGGAACCACCCGTACGACGCCTTGGGCGTGCGCTCCAGCGTCGTGAAGTCCACGTGGACCAGTCCGAACCGGCGGGCGTACCCCTCGGCCCACTCGAAGTTGTCCAGCAGCGACCACACGAAGTAGCCGCGGACGTCCACCCCCGCCTCGACGGCCCGGTGCAGGGCGCGGACGTGCCCGTCGAGGTAGGTGATGCGGTCCTGGTCGTCCAGGCCCTCGTAGGAGCAGCCGTTCTCGGTGATGACGACGGGCGGGAGCCGGTCGCCGTAGCGGTCGCGCAGGCCGGTGAGCAGCTCGGTCAGCCCCTCGGGGACGACCGGCCAGCCGAAGTCCGTCAGCGGCCGGCCCTCGATGGCGCGCAGCGAGAAGGGCAGTTCGGCCGGGAGGGTCACCCCGCCGGACTCCGTCCCGGTGCCCAGCGGGGCGCCCACCCGGGCCGGCGCGTAGTAGTTCACGCCGTAGAAGTCCAGCGGCTCCGCGACGACCTCCAGGTCGGCCGTCACGTCCCCGGGCATCAGCTCGCCGATCCCCTCCGGGTACCGCCCGGTCAGCAGCGGGTCGCTGAACATCCGGTTCAGCAGGACGTCGTACAGGTCCGCCGCCTCCCGGTCGGCCGGGTCGTCCGAGGCGGGCCAGGTGGGCCCGTGCGAATTGGCGATGCCGATGTCCGTGGCGCCCGCCGCGCGCAGCGCCCGTACCGCCAGACCGTGCGCGAGGAGCTGGTGGTGGGCGACCGGCAGGGCGTCGAAGAGCAGCGTGCGGCCGGGGGCGTGGGTGCCGAGGGCGTGGCCGAGCAGGGTGTGCTCGGCGGGCTCGTTGAGGGTGATCCACTTGCCGACCCGGTCGCCCAGCCGATCGGCGACGACCGACACGTACGCGGCGAACCGGGCGGCGGTGTCCCGCTCAAGCCAGTCCAGACTGGCCGGCAGGTCCCAGTGGAAGAGCGTCGGCACCGGCCGGACGCCCGCCGCGCACAGGTCGTCCACCAGACGGTCGTAGAAGTCGAGACCGCCCGGCGCGTTCACCCGGGGCCAGGAGACCGAGAAGCGGTACGCGTCGACGCCGAGGTCCGCCAGCAGCGCCACGTCCTCACGGTGGCGGTGGTAGTGGTCGCAGGCCACCGCCGCCGTCGAGCCGTCCTTCACCCGGCCCGGCCGGTCCGTGAAGTCGTCCCACACGGAGCGCTCGCGCAGGCCGGCCGCGCCCTCGATCTGGTGTGCCGAGGTGGACACGCCCCACAGGAAGCCGTCCGGGAACCGGGGTACCGGGTTCGTCGCCATGCGCGGATCATCCGCATCCCCCGCGCGCGAAGTCAACGCCCCCGCACGTCAACGGCGTTCCGCGTTACGCACCCTCCTTCAGCACCCGGGAGATCAGCCTGCGCTGCTCGTCCGTCAGCCGGGGGTCGGCGGCGTACACCGTCTTCCCGTCCACGGTGATCTGGTAGCTGAACCCGTCCGGGACCCCGACCGGGGGCGTGGCCCGGCCGTCGGCGCACGCCCGCTCGGCCAGCGCGTGCCACTCGGCAGCGTCGGGGCGCTCCGCCGTATCGACCTCCGCGTGGCGCTCGATGCCCGCGAAGCCTCCTGTGCGCCTCACCAAAATCCGCATGCAACCGTGTCTAGTACGGAACTACAGCGTGCGCACCCCGACCTGCTCCCAGGCCTTGCCCACCGCTTCCAGTTCCTCGCCGTCGCCGTAGCGCTCCCGGGCGGCCTTCAGGGTGAGCGTCGCGAAGTCCGCGAACAGCGCGTCCTGCGCCAGCTCGCCGCCGGTCAGCACGTCGTACCAGATCTGCCCGGCCCGCTCCCAGGCGTGCCCGCCGAGCGCGGTGGCGAGCAGGTGGAAGGCGTGGTTGGGGATGCCGGAGTTGATGTGCACGCCGCCGTTGTCGCGGCCGGTGCGGACGAAGTCGTCCATCGTCGCGGGCTGCGGGTCCTTGCCGAGCACGTCGTCGTCGTACGCCGTGCCCGGCGCCTTCATGGAGCGCAGCGCCACGCCCGTCACGCGCGGGGCGAGGAGTCCGGCGCCGATCAGCCAGTCGGCCTCGGCGGCGGTCTGGCCGAGCGAGTACTGCTTGATGAGGGCCCCGAAGACGTCCGAGACCGACTCGTTCAGGGCGCCCGGCTGGCCGTAGTAGGTCAGGTTGGCGGTGTGCTGGGTGACGCCGTGGGTCAGCTCGTGGCCGATCACGTCCAGGGCGACGGTGAAGTCGAGGAAGATCTCCCCGTCCCCGTCGCCGAAGACCATCTGCTCGCCGTTCCAGAAGGCGTTGTTGTACTCGCGGTCGTAGTGCACGGTCGCGTCCAGCGGCAGTCCGGCGCCGTCGATGGAGTCGCGCCGGTAGACCTTGAGGAAGTGCTCGAAAGTGGCGCCCAGGCCCGCGTAGGCGCGGTTCACTGTGGCGTCCCGGCCGGGCTCCTCACCCTCGGTGCGCACCTTCTTGCCGGGCAGGTCGGTGCCGTGCCGGGCGTCGAAGACCGTGCGGTGCGGCTTCCCGGCCTCGGCACCGGCGCGCGGGGCGATCGTGGCGGCGCCGATGACCGTGGTCAGCTGGCGGTGGGTGCGCTCGAAGGCGTCGCGCTGGAGGGTGCGGCGGGCCGGTCCGGAGAGCACCGGGTCGGCGTGCTGGGCCAGCCGGTCGAGGACGTGGGGCGGCACGATGGTGCAGAAGACGGGCTCGAAGCCCCCGTATGTCGTCATGTCCGGCACCTTCGCACTGCGTGACGAAGGTGTCACCACCCGCAACCACGATTGGTGAAAAACGGCACCAAGGCGGCTCCGTGGACGCCGACAAGTGGTATACGGCACTTTTTGTCCCGGTTCTCTCCATGGTCCCGCATACTGATACGGACCCGCGTGACCGGCGTGACTCGGCTATGGTGCTGGGCATCATGCGTTTCGGGCTGCTTCTCCTTAGCTGCCGCGGCGAGGGCCTGTAAGAGGCCGACTCCCTCCCCGCGGAGCTTGGTGGTGCCGTCGGCCGTCCTTCCGGACCACGCGGACACCGCGGAACTCACGAGGAGCCCACGCCATCATGGCCAACCGCCAGCAGCCCAGCCCCATGCCGACAGCCAAGTACCGCGGGTACGAGCAGGTCGACATCGCCGACCGCACCTGGCCGGACCGGCGCGTCACCACCGCCCCCCGCTGGCTCTCCACCGATCTGCGCGACGGCAACCAGGCCCTGATCGACCCCATGTCGCCCGCCCGCAAGCGCGCGATGTTCGATCTGCTGGTCAAGATGGGCTACAAGGAGATCGAGGTCGGCTTCCCGGCCTCCGGCCAGACCGACTTCGACTTCGTACGCTCCATCGTCGAGGACCCGGACGCCATCCCGGACGACGTCACCATCTCCGTACTGACCCAGGCCCGCGAGGACCTGATCGAGCGCACGGTGGAGTCCCTGAAGGGCGCCAAGCGGGCCACGGTCCACCTGTACAACGCGACCGCCCCCGTCTTCCGCCGGGTCGTCTTCCGCGGCTCCCGGGACGACATCAAGCAGATCGCCGTCGACGGCACCCGGCTGGTCATGGAGTACGCCGAGAAACTGCTGGGCCCGGAGACGGAGTTCGGCTACCAGTACAGCCCCGAGATCTTCACCGACACCGAGCTGGACTTCGCCCTGGAGGTCTGCGAGGCGGTGATGGACACCTACCAGCCCGGTCCCGGCCGCGAGATCATCCTCAACCTGCCCGCCACCGTGGAGCGTTCCACGCCGTCCACGCACGCGGACCGCTTCGAGTGGATGGGCCGCAACCTGTCCCGCCGCGAGCACGTGGTGCTGTCCGTCCACCCGCACAACGACCGCGGTACGGCGGTGGCGGCGGCCGAACTGGCGCTGATGGCCGGCGCCGACCGCATCGAGGGCTGCCTGTTCGGACAGGGCGAGCGCACCGGCAACGTCGACCTGGTCACCCTGGGCATGAACCTGTTCTCCCAGGGCGTCGACCCGCAGATCGACTTCTCCGACATCGACGAGATCCGTCGCACGTGGGAGTACTGCAACCAGATGGAGGTCCACCCGCGCCACCCCTACGCGGGCGACCTGGTCTACACGTCCTTCTCCGGCTCCCACCAGGACGCCATCAAGAAGGGCTTCGACGCCATGGAGGCCGACGCGGCCGCGAAGGGCGTCACCGTCGACGACATCGAGTGGGCCGTCCCGTACCTGCCCATCGACCCGAAGGACGTCGGCCGCTCCTACGAGGCGGTCATCCGCGTCAACTCGCAGTCCGGCAAGGGCGGCATCGCCTACGTGCTGAAGAACGACCACAGCCTGGACCTGCCCCGCCGGATGCAGATCGAGTTCTCGAAGATCATCCAGGCCAAGACGGACGCCGAGGGCGGCGAGATCACGCCCACGGCGATCTGGGACGTCTTCCAGGACGAGTACCTGCCCAACCCGGACAACCCCTGGGGCCGCATCCAGGTGGCCAACGGCCAGACCACGACCGACCGCGACGGCGTGGACACCCTCACCGTCGAGGCCGCGGTCGACGGCGTGGAGACCACCCTGGTCGGCACCGGCAACGGCCCGATCTCGGCGTTCTTCCACGCGCTGCAGGGCGTCGGCATCGACGTACGGCTGCTGGACTACCAGGAGCACACGATGAGCGAGGGCGCCTCCGCGCAGGCCGCCTCCTACATCGAGTGCGCCATCGGCGACAAGGTGCTGTGGGGCATCGGAATCGACGCGAACACCACGCGCGCCTCGCTGAAGGCCGTCGTCTCCGCCGTCAACCGCGCAACTCGCTGACCAGCCGAATCGGTGGTTTGGTGCCCCGCTCGCCGCAGAACGGCGGGCGGGCCCCGTCATATACCGGCCATATATCTGTGCAGGTCACGGAAAGGTCTCGTCCTGGGTACTGACTCCACGTCGGTGATGTGGCTAACATCACGCCAGCGCGACGATGCTGTCGCGCCGTTACGGAGGTGCGACGTGCTGCCTGGACGGGGACGAAACGGCCGAGCTGCCCGGCTGCCACGCATCCTGGGCACCCGCACCGCGTGGACGCCGGTCGGCGACGGTGAGTTCTTCTGCCCCGGCTGCGGTGGCGACCGCAACTACCAGCGGCTCGCCGGACGGCGCCGCTTCACCCTGCTCGGCGTGCCCCTGCTGCCCCGCGGCGAGTCCGCGCCGACCGTCGAGTGCGCGGCCTGCCGCCGCCACTACGGCACCGAGGTCCTCGACCACCCCACCACCACCCGCTTCTCGGCGATGCTCCGCGACGCCGTCCACACCGTCGCCCTCGCGGTCCTCGCCGCCGGCGGTGCCTGCTCCCGCACCGCGCTGGAGACGGCGGCCGTCGCGGTGCGCGCGGCCGGCTTCGAGGACTGCACCGAGGAGCAGTTGAACGCGCTCGTCGAGGCGCTGGAGGCGGACACCGGCCGGGTCCACGGCGAACCCTGCGTGCCGGGCCTCGCCATAGAGCTGCACGAGGCGCTGGACCCGCTGGCCCCGCACCTCGCCACCGCCGGACGCGAGTCGATCCTGCTCCAGGGCGCCCGCATCGCCCTCGCCGACGGCCCCTACACCCCCGCCGAACGCGACACCCTGGCGACGGTCGGGGCGGCCCTGACCCTCTGCTCCGACGACATCACCCGCCTCATGGAATCGGCGGGCACGCCGTCCTGACCCCCGCCGGCCCCTGGGCCGGCAGGTCCAGGCGCATGATCTGGCGGTGCATGCCCGGTCCGAAGTAGTCCTGGCGCAGGCCGCCGTCGGGCTCCTCCGGGCGGAAGCCCAGGGAGCGGTAGAGGAAGATCGCCGCGAGGTTGGCGGGCTCCACGGTCAGCCGCACGACGTCGATGCCGTCCCGGCGCAGCCGGGTCAGCACCTCCGTCATCAGCTCCGTACCCAAACCGTGCCGCCGCCGGTCCGGGGTCACGCCCAGGCCGAGTATCCAGCTGTCCGAGCCGAGCGCCCGGGTGGCGGCCAGCACGTAGCCGCGCAGCCGGCCCGCGCCGTCGTCGAGCACCAGGAAGTGTTCCTCGTACATGTCGAAGAGCTGGCGCAGCAGGAAGCCGGGATAGGCGAACTCCTGGAACACCTCCTCGTCGAGCCGCCGCAGTTCGGGCAGGTCGGACTCCCGCGCGGTGCGCAGGGCCAGGGGTGGGCCGTCCGGGTCGGGGGTGACCCCCGAGAGCAGGTCGTGGCGGTCGAGGGAACGTTCCAGCGGTTCGGCGGTCATGCAGCCCCCAGTCAGCACGTGCGGACGTCAACTCCTCGCCACCGGAGGCCCACTCGAAGGAATGGCGCTTCGTGTGGCGGCCGGTGACTCCTTCTGGCTAGAGTGAGCTTCCAACTTCGGCCGTGCAAGGGCGAGTTCAGGTGTGCGACGATGCGCCCGACGTGCGCCCGGCGGATGCGGAGTGGCGAGTTCCCTGCTGTCTCGCTGTGTTCCGGTGCCCTACCGTGCACAACACTGGGGTTTGTCCGGAATCGAATGGAACGCGGCAGGATGACTATGGATCGCAACGCCGACGCACCGTGGTCGAAGTTCGATCCGGAGGCGTACGTCGACGACAACTACCGGACGCCGCTGGAGGTCGACCTCCTCATCGTCCGGTTGATGCGCGACCACTTCACCCGCTGCTTCGCCGACACTCCGCACCCGGTGCGCGGCATCGACGTCGGAGCCGGTGCCAACCTCTACCCCGCGCTCTCCATGCTGCCCTGGTGCGACAAGGTGCTCCTGCTGGAGTACGCGCACCCGAACGTCGAGTACCTGGAGAAGCAGGTCTCCCCGGGCGGGTACGACACCGCCTGGGACGCGTTCTGGAAGGTGCTGGGCGAGGAGCCCGCCTACCGCGCCGTCGAACCCCGGGAGCTGGCCGGCGAGATCGTCCGGGTGGAGCGCGGCAACCTGTTCGACCTGGAGCACGGACACCGCCGCTGGGGCCTCGGGACCATGTTCTTCGTCGCCGACTCGATGTCCGAGTGCCCCGAGGAGTTCCAGCGGGGCGTGCGCTGCTTCATGAACGCGCTCGGTGACGGAGCCCCGTTCGCCGCCGCCTTCATGAAGGAGTCCGTCGGCTACCGGGTCGGCGCCCACGACTACCCGGCCTACCGGGTGAACGAGGAGCGGGTCAGGGAGAGCCTCGCGCCCTTCACCGGAGAGCTGGAGATCCACGATCTGCACCACATGGTGCGGCCGGGACACGAGGGAATGCTCCTCGCCCTGGGACGGCGCAATTCGGAGATTGCCACCCCGTAGGAACGGGGACCATGCTGAACACAGGGCAACGGGATCTGTACGAGGGGTGCGGGGATGCAGATCAAGCCACGGCAGCACCTGCTGGAAATCTGGCAGGCCATGGCTCGTCACTCGTTCGAGGACGGGAAGCTCGTCCGGGGGGACACCGACGGGCTGAGCAGCGTCGCCGACGCCGAACGCCTGCTCTGCATCCTGTATCCGGCCACCGAGGTCCCCGCCTTCCGCCTGGACCAGCCCGACACCACCGAACGTGACGTCCTGCGCGCCCTCGACCGCGTCGGCAGCCGGCTGGAGATCCCGCCCAACCTGATCACCGCGCTGACCCAGTTCATGCGCACCCACACCGGCACGGACGACAGCCCCACCTTCTCCGGCGGCCACTACTTCCGTCCCGCCGAACCCGGTGGCGAGATCACCCACGAGCAGTACCAGCTCGGCGTGGTCGACTCCTACTCCATGTCCGTCACGCTCTGCCTCGCCACCCTCGGCTTCCTCAAGATCTACGAGGGCACCACCACCCGCCCCGAGGTGCGCAGGGCCATCGCCGAGCTGCGGGACGCCACCAACGCCCGGCTGACCGCCGCCATGATCAGCCTGCTGCGCTCCTTCACCGTCAACGTCTTCGACGCCGAGTCCGAACAGGGCAGCCGGCTGATCCAGGTCATCGGCCAGGGCAAGCAGTCCGACCGCGTCGTCCTCCAGCAGTTCTCCCGCCGGTTACGCCCGCTGCGCGCCACCATCATCGAGAGCCTCACCCGCGGCATCCAGGTCGACGAGGGCATCCGCGACGAGAGCCAGCTCTTCGAGTGCGGCTGGGCCTGGGGCATCGTGAAGGACGCGCCCGAGATCAGCGACCTGAGCGTCCCCGTCCCCGGGCAGCCCGACGGCATAGCCGACCGGCTGCCCTACGTGTACTTCACCGTCACCGCCCTCGACGGCATCCAGGACCTCTTCTCCGACCGCACCCTCACCCTCGGTCTGCTCGACGCCGACCAGCAGAAACTCGCCGAGGCGCTGCGCCTGCGCTGGGAGCTGAGCCAGCAGTACTGGTCGGCGGTGGCCCGCTTCGGCAGCGAGCGCTGGCCCCTGGAGGACCTGCCCTGGCAGACCACCGGACTGCGCCTGGAGTCCGAGTACTTCTCCCTGACCGTCGCCGCCATCCTCGTGCACGACCTGGTCCGCCGGAAGGCGACCGACGACGACCTCACCCGCACCGTCGCCATCATGGAACGCCTCGCCGACCGCGGCAGAGTCACCAGCCGCATGACCAGGAACGACCCCACCATCCTGCTGCACACGCCCGGCGTCACCATGCCGCTCGCCGGGTCCGAGCGCTCCGGCGGACAACTCCTGTGGCGGATGACCGACTTCTCGGCGCAGCTCCTCAAGCGGATCATCCAGCTCGCCGAACTCTCCCGGAACATCGGCGCGCAGGACCGGCTGCTGCGCCTCGCCGAGCAGGCCTTCGAGCACCTGTGGACCCGCCGCATCGACGACGAGGACGGCGCCGGCCTCTGGGACAACGTCCAGGCCGTCTACCCCGAGGCCCACGAGGCGGGGCTGCGGATGTCCTGGAGCATCACCGAGCGCGTCACCGAATGCCTCGTCGCCGCCCGCATCCTCTACGAGCAGCAGCCCATCCGGAGCCCCGAACTCGCCGAACTCGCCCGCGAACTGCTCAGCGAGGCAACCCACCTGTTCGGCAAGGAGCAACTGGAGGCGTCCGCCGCCGCCGACGGAAGCAGGGCCCGCGCCATGCGGAGCATCGAGAGCCGCCTCGACCACGCCCGCAGCCTGGTCGACGACCGGCCCGCCACCGCGTTCGCCCTGGCCCTGCCCGTGCTCCAGGAACTCGACACCCTGGCCCAGGCCCGGGGCGCCGCCGCCCAGGAGGTGTGAGCGTGCTCGTCTTCGCCGCCTCCGACAAGGGAGGCACGGGTCGCTCCGTGACCAGCGCCAACCTGGCCTACCAGCGCGCCCTCACCGGCGACCACGTGGCCTATGTCGACTTCGACTTCGGATCGCCCACCGCCGCCGCCGTCTTCGACGTGCCCGGCGCCATGCGCGGCACCCGGGAGCACGGCCTCCACTCCTACCTGGAGGGCGAGACGGCGGAACCGGTCCGCATCGACGTCTGGCGGCAGACCGAGCACCCCCTGCTGCGCGCCCGCCCCAACCAGTCCGGCCGCCTGGTGCTGTTCCCCGGCGACGCCGGCGGCGGCGAGTTCGCCACCGGCGAGGAGGCCCTGGAGCGCTGCATCGACCTGCTGCTGAAACTCAACGGCGAGTTCGACGTCACCGTCGTCGACCTCAGCGCCGGCCGCAGCTACGCCGTCGACATGGTCCTCGCGGCCACCGCCCACCCGCGCATGCGCAACGTCCCCTTCCGCTGGCTGGTCTTCCACCGCTGGACCCGCCAGCACGTGATCGCCGCCTCCGGACTGGTCCACGCCGAGCACGGCATCATCGGCGGCGGCGTCGAACGCGGGCACGACGAGGACGCCCTGCGCGCCGCCATCCGCTTCGTACGGGCCGCCGTACCCGACCCCGAGTCGCCGCTGTGGTCCCAGGGTTCGCCCGCCCAGGCCGCCTGGATGCAGGCCTGCGACGAGGCACTCCGCCGGCTCGCCGCCGAGCACCGCATCGGCGACAGCGTCGTCCTCGGCGTCGTACCGCTGGAGCCCATACTCCAGTGGCGCGAACAGCTGATCACCGAGGAGGACGTCCTCTCCACCCAGATAGCGAACAAGGAGACGCTGGAGGCCCTGGAGGAAATCGCCCGCCGCCTGACGGACGACGTGCATTGGGGGCGGCCGTGAGTGACGCCGTGTTCCGGGAGACCGCTGCCGAGGCGCGTACGCAGTCGGTGCCGTTGGCTCATCTCTCACTGGAGCTGGGGCATCTCTACATGGAGGACTTCGAGGCCGGGCCCGAGCGGCTGCGCCGGCACTTCACCGAGGTGCTGCCCTGGGTGGAGGCGGCGCGGGCCGCGGCCGGCGCGCGGGCCGGCGGCAAGCGGGCCCGGATCAGCACCTGCTTCCTGATCGACGACTACTTCAGCCGGTTCTCCACCCCGGCCGAGGTCATCCCCATGCTCCTCGCGGAGGCCGAACGGGCCGGGCTCGTCGTCGACTACCTGGCCCGCGAGTCCGGCTGCGCCGTCACCGGCAAGACGCCCGTCGCGGAGGCGGTGGCCGGCCGCATCGTGGAGTCGCCCGCCCCCGGCAGCTACGGCATGCGCCCGCCCACCGCGCGGACCGGCTGGCTCGCCAACGGCGAACGCGCCCCCGTCGCCCGTGCCCCGCAGGCGATGAAGCGTGCCCTCCCCTGGCAGCCGCCCCGGGAGACCGCCGCCCGCCGCCACTCCGTCTTCCTCGACGCCGAACTGTGGAACGACGACGCCGACGGGCGCCGCACCTGGTCCTGCCCCTTCCTCGCCGCCGTCTGGCAGCTCGCCCGCCTCGGCCTGCTGCGCGACGCCGGCGAGGCCGTCCTCGTACCGCAGCCGCACACCGGCACCGGCTTCCCCGAGGACTGGGACGAACTGCCCTCCCTGATCCGGCTCAACCCCCGCGCCGACCCCTTCTCCGCCTACCGGACCTGCTCGGTCCTGCCCAACCGTTTCCTCCCCGTCGAACACGCCGTCCGCGTGATCCTCGACCAGATCGAGGTCGACCCGGGAGCCCTGGCGCAGGTCGCCGACCGCTCCGAGAAGGAGCGCGCGGCCGTCCCCGACTCGGTCGCCGACCGCGTCTCCTACGTCTTCTACGCGGGGCCCTGAGATGGCGCCGCGGCAGAGCACCCCGCCCGCCGTCCTCGCCTGCGGCGAGATCCGCACCTGCCTGCTGCCCGCCCGGCAGGCCCTCGACATCCGCTCCGCCGCCCAACTCCTCGGCCTGCGCGCCGACGAACGCGTCCTGCTCTCCGAGCGCCCGGGCCTCTACGCGCGTTCGCCCGACACCCTGACCGGCGTCGACTGCCCGCTGCCCAGCGCCAACGGCGCCCGGATCCGCGCGGTGGGCACCGTCACCGCGCACGCCGCGCTCACCGAGGGGCGGGTCCTGCAGACCTCCGCGCACTGCCGGCTCCCCGCCGCCGGTCCCGACCAACGGCGGCCCTGGGGCGAGTACCTGGTGCGGCCCGGAGTGGTCGAACCGCTCGGCAGGCTCCCGCACGAGGCGGTCGCGCAGGGCGTGCTCGGCGGCGGACGCCACGGCGACCTCGACGTCGGCCTGATCGCCGACGGGCTGCTCACCCGGCTGCTGCGCCACCCCCTGCTCGACCAGCGCCCGCCCTTCCGCTCCCGCCCGACCCGGCTGCGCTGGGTGGCCCTCCCCGCGGACCCGGGGGACGCACCCTCCCTCGAACGGTTCACCCTCGCCGAGGACGAACTGCGCACCGTACGCCTGCGGGTGCCCGAGGACACCGACGGCGCCGACCTCGCCGCGCTCTGCGACGACCTCGCCCTGCACGACTGGCTCCTCACCACCGTCGTCCGCATGCTCGACGGCATCCGGCTCGGCGCCACACCCACGCAGGACGCCGGCGCCGTCGTACGGGCGCTGCGTCCGGCCGTGGACCACCTGCTGCACCTGTGGATGCCACGGGCCCGGGTGACCCGGGACCTGGCTCCGCTGTGGGACCCGCTGGAGGAACGGCCCGGCTTCACCCGGCAGTGGCAGGCGCTGGTGCAGCGCATCCGCGACCAGCTCACCCTGCACGCCATCCCCGCACCTCACCGGGAGGTGGAGCCGGCTCCCTGACCGGACCCAGCGCCTCCCACGCACATCCCCGCACCTCGATCCGACGCGCATCCCAACGGGGGGAGAAGCGAGATGAGCACGGCACAGTCACCCCGACCCGACGACACGGCCCGCACCCCGGGCCCGGCCGACCCGAGGGGCGAGTCCCCATGGGCGCGCATGCTGCTGGTCGCCCTCGTGGTCGGCGCCCTCTTCTGGAGCGTCACGGCACTGCTCAGCCCCGACGACGGCACCCTGCGGCAGTTCGTGGCCGCCGTCCTCTGCGCCGGCGCGGCGGTACTCGTCCAGTACGTGCTCGGCCTGGCACCACGCCCGGCCCACGAGCGGCTGGAGGAGCACACCCGCCGGGTGGAGAGCGCCCTCGCCGAGAACACCGCCGCCGTACGGGACGGGCTCAACCAGTACGACGACGAGCTGAAGTCCGGTCTGACCCGGTACACCGAGGACGTCAAGCAGCTCGTCGAGACGCACGTCACCCACGGGGACCACGGGTCCGGCGAGTCCGGGACGCCGCTGGACCCGGTCCGCATCGACAGCGTGCCCGACCTGGCCAAGGGCTTCGCCGACGTCCTGCTGCCCAGCCCCTCGATCCTGCACACCTTCGTCCACCTGGAGATGGAGCGGGTGGTCGGCCACATGGCGGACCTCACCAACCTGAGCGCCGAGTGCCCCGGCGAGAACCACGACTGGATGCTCACCCTCACCCGGGCCGCCGAGCAGTCCATCCTCGCCACCAGCACCTCCGTGGACCGGCAGTTCTGGAACAGCGAGCCCGCCGGACGCTACCTCGACGCCCAGCAGGCGGCCATCGACGAACAGGGCGTCGCGGTACGCCGCCTGTTCCTGCTGGAGAGCGCCCGCGAACTCGACGACCGGCTGCTGCGGCTGTGCGAGGAGCAGGAACTGCGCCGCATCGACGTCCGGGTCGCGGTCCTGCCCGAACTGCCCCCGCACCTCCAGCGCGGCACCACCAACGACTTCATCCTCTACGACGAGGAGGTGTCGTTCGAGATCGAACAGGACCTGCGCGACGTCAACGTGCGGACCCGCCTCACCGCACGCCAGGACTACGTACGGGACCGGCTCAAGCGCTTCCGGGAACTCTGGGACGCGGGCATGGGCCTGCGCGAACTGGAGGTGCGCGTCGACGACGAGGAGGACGGCAACTGGATGGTCGACCAGGCCTGACCGCTCCCTCGGTACTCCCGGGGGAGTAACGGCGTCCGCACGTCACCCGGGGCAGTACCGGGCAACTCGCCCTCGGGTCCGACGTGCCGGCCGCCCGCCGCCGGAAGTCTGGAGACGGCTGACCAGACATCCAGCGGAGGGAGGCCCGTGACATGGGGGCCGTAAGGACAAGCGGGGGGCGACGGCGGGCCGTGCCCTGGCTGGTGCTCGGACTGTGGATCGCGGTCCTGGCGATCGCCTCGCCGTTCGCGTCGAAACTCGCGGACGTGCAGCGCGACCGCGCCGTCGACTACCTGCCGGCCGGCGCCGACTCGACGCAGGTCGCCAAGATCCAGGACCGGCTGCCGGGCGGCGAGGCCACCGAGATGGTCCTCGTCTACCACCGGGACGCCGGACTGACCGCCGCCGACCGGGCCACCGCCGCCGACCAGGTCGCCGAGATCGCGGGCGCGCACGAACTCACCGGCCGGCCCGCCGGCATCCCGTCCGAGGACGGCACCACCCTCATGTACCCGGTCGCCGGCACCGAGCCCGGCCAGGACGAGGAGGCCCGCGACGCCCTCGTCAACGCGGTACGGGACATCGCCCGGGGCGGCGACGGGCTGAGCGTCGAGGTCGGCGGCGCCGGAGCGTTCGCCACCGACGCCTCCGAGGTCTACAACTCCCTCGACGGCCCCCTGCTCTACACCACCGCGGCCGTCGTCGCGCTGCTGCTGATCCTCATCTACCGCAGCCCGTTCCTGTGGCTGGTCCCGCTCGCCGTCGCCGGCATCGCCGACTACCTCTCCATGGGCGTCGCCTACGGCCTCAACCAGTGGTTCGGCACCGCGGTCTCCGGCCAGAGCTCCGGCATCATGACCATCCTCGTCTTCGGCGTCGGCACCGACTACGCGCTGCTGCTGGTCTCCCGCTACCGCGAGGAACTGCGGCGCGTCGAGCGGCCGTACGACGCCATGGCCGCCGCCCTGCGCGGCTGCGGCCCCGCCGTGCTCGCCTCCTCCGGCACCGTCGCCGCCGGGCTGCTGTGCCTGCTCGCCGCCGACCTCAACTCCAGCCGGGGCATGGGCCCGCTCGGCACCGTCGGCGTGCTGTGCGCGCTGGCCGCCATGCTGACCCTGCTGCCCGCGCTCCTGGTCCTGCTGGGCCGACGCGTCTTCTGGCCGCTCGTGCCTCGCTACGGCAGCACGCCCAAGGCCCGCAGGTCGCTGTTCACGGCGATGGGCGGCTCCGCCGAACGCCGTCCCCGCACCGTCCTCGTGGGCGGCGCGGTGCTGCTCGGCGCGCTCGCGCTCGGGGCGTTCGCCCTGCCCGGCTCCCTCAAGCAGGAGGACTCCTTCACCACCCGGCCCGACGCCATCGCCGCGATGGAGACCCTCGCCGCCGCCTACCCGGAGCGCGGCACCCAGCCCATCACCGTCATCGCCCCCACCGACCGGGCGGAGGCCGCCCTCGCCGAGGCCCGCGACACCCGCGGCGTCAAGAGCGCCGAGGCCGGCCGCAGCGGCGGAGGCTGGACCGAACTGACCGTACTCGCCTCCGCCCCGCCCCAGTCGGCGGCCGAGACCGCCACCATCGAGTCCCTGCGCGACTCGCTCGACGGCTCCTACGTCGGCGGCCCCAGCGCCCAGCAGATCGACCTGGAGGACACCAACGCCCGCGACACCGCCATCGTCGTTCCGATCGTGCTGCTGTCGGTGCTGCTGATCCTGACGGTGCTGCTGCGGTCGCTGGTCGCGCCGCTGATCCTGGTCGCCGCCGTGGTCGCCGTGTGGGGCGCGGCGCTCGGCATCGGGGGACTGGTCTTCGGGCCGCTCTTCGGCTTCGAGGGCACCGACCCCGGACTCGGCCTGCTGTCCTTCGTGTTCCTGGTCGCCCTCGGCGTCGACTACGGCATCTTCCTGATGCACCGCATGCGCGAGGAGTCCCTGCGCGGCGCCGAACCCACCGAGGCCGCGCTCTCCGCACTGCGCACCACCGGCGGGGTCATCGCCTCCGCCGGGCTGGTCCTCGCCGCCACCTTCGCGGTGCTCACCAGCATGCCGATGGTGCAACTGGTCGAGCTGGGCTTCGTCATCGCGGTCGGTGTCCTGCTCGACACCTTCCTCGTCCGCACCTACCTCGTCACCAGCGCGAGCGTCGCCCTGCGGCGCCGGGTGTGGTGGCCGGGCCGGCTGTCCCGGGCGCCCGGGGAGCCCGCGGCGGCCGGTGAGCGGGAGCCCGTAGGTGTCTGAGGTGCCGATCGACCGGAGTGCGCCCCTCCCCTCCCGGAGGGGCGCGTCCGTCGCGGAGGATGGGCGCGTGCAGGCAACCACCACGGCGGTGCCCCGGCCGCGTGCCGGCGAGCGGATCATGGCCGCCATCAACCGCGACCCGCGCGCCGCCCCGCACGGCACCCGCAACGACGCCGTGCTCGCCGCGGTCCTCCTCACCGGCGCCGTCTGCCTCGCCCTGTCCACCGACGAGGGCCGCCGCCCGGACGCGGTCGGCTGGGCGCTGCTGGTCGCCGCGCACGTCCCGATCGTGTGGCGGCGGCGCCACCCGCTGCTGGTGCTCGTGGCGCTGGTGGTCCTCGTCGGGCCGTACCACGCGATGGACAACAACCACGCGGCGGCCGGTCCGGCCTCCTACGTGGCGCTCTACACGCTCGCCGTCACCGGCCGCCCGCTGCGCACGATCCTGACCGGCATCGGTGTCCTCACCGTCTCCGTCGGCATCATGCTCACCGTCAACACCCACCAGGCCGTCGAGCTGATCCGCATCTCCGGCTGGGTGATCGCCATCCTCTTCGCCGGCGTCGACGTCCGCTACTACCGCCAGTACGTCGCCTCCATCGTCGAACGAGCCGAACGCGCCGAACGCACCCGCGAGGAGGAGGCCCGCCGCCGCGTCGCCGAGGAACGCCTGCGCGTCGCCCGGGACCTGCACGACCTGCTCGCGCACAGCATCACCGTCATCGGCGTGCAGACCTCGGTCGCCGCCCACGTCCTGACCGCCGACCCCGGCCGCCTGGACCGGGCCGCCGTCGCCAAGGCCCTCGACGACATCGCCGAGACCTGCCGGAGCGCGCGCGGCGAACTGCGCACCACGCTGGAGGTGCTGCGGGAGCAGGACGCCACCGACGCCCGCGGCCCGCTGCCCGGACTGCACGGGCTGCCCGACCTCGCGGAGACGGCCCGGGGCGCGGGCGCGCGGGTGGAGCTGTCGGTGCGGGCCGACGCCGTCCCGCCCGCGGTCGGCGCCGCCGTCTACCGCATCGTGCAGGAGGCGCTGACCAACTCCGTGCGCCACGCGGGCCCGAAGCCGTCCGTCCACGTCGAGGTGCGCGCCGAGCGGGGCGCCCTGCGCCTGTCCGTCACCGACGACGGCACCGGACCCGACCCCGCCGGCGCCCCCGGCTTCGGCCTCGTCGGCATGCGGGAGCGGGCCCGCAGCGTGGGTGGCACACTCGACGCCGGGCCGCGGGAGGGCGGCGGGGGCGGCTTCGAGGTGACGGCCGTGCTGCCGACGCCCGCCGTACCGACGGGGCCCGCCCCGGCCCCGACGCACCTGATCCCGGAGAGCGACCGATGACGATACGCGTGCTGCTCGCGGACGACCAGAACCTCGTCCGCGCCGCGTTCGCCCTGCTCGTGGCCTCGGCGCCGGACATGGAGGTGGTCGGCGAGGCGGGCACCGGCCGCGAGGCCGTGGAGCTGGCCCGCGCCGAACGCGCCGACCTCGTCGTCATGGACGTCCGCATGCCCGACCTGGACGGCATCGAGGCGACCCGGCTGATCGCCGCCGACGAGGACCTCGCGGGCGTGCGCGTGCTGGTCCTCACCACGTACGACACCGACGAGAACATCGTGGAGGCGCTCCGCGCGGGCGCCTCCGGGTTCCTGGTCAAGGACACCCGGCCCGCCGAACTCCTCGACGCCATCCGCACGGTGACGGCGGGCGACGCGCTCCTGTCGCCCGGACCGACCGCCCGCCTGATCGAAAGGTTCCTGCGCAGCCCCGCGACGCCCGCCGCGGGCACCGCGGGACCCGACTGCCTGTCCGAACGGGAACGCCAGGTGCTCGCCCTGGTCGCACGCGGCCTCAACAACACGGAGATCGCCGACTCCCTGGGCCTGAGCCCCCTGACCGCCAAGACCCACGTCAGCCGCATCATGGGCAAGCTGGGGGCGCGGGACCGCGCGCAACTGGTCATCGTGGCCTACGAGTCGGGGCTGGTGACCCCCGGCGTCGGGTGACCTCCGGCGCCGGCCGGCCTTCGGCGCGGCACCGCCGAGCGTGGGCGGCCCACGGGAGCCGCCACTCTTGGACGGCGTCCTCCCGCCGGGCCGGGACGGCGCGGACTGACCTAGCCCTCGCAGTAGAGGTCGGCGGACGGCCGCTGACCGGTCGCGAGGAAGCGGGAGACGGTCCGGTCGCCGCAGGCGTTGCCGTTGGCGAGGTAGGCGTCGTGGCCGGTGGAGTCCACGGTGACCATGACCGCGCGCCGGCCGAGCGCCTCCCGCATCTTCCGGGCGCCGCTGAGCGGGGTGGCCACGTCCCGTTCGTTCTGGACGAGCAGGACGTTGGACGGTCCCCGGTCGGTGATCCGCACCGGCGCCTCGCGCGGCGGGTGGGGCCAGGCGGCGCACACCATCGCGTTGCGGGGCATGCCCGCGGTGAGCGGGTACTTGGCGCGGCTCTCGGCGACGCCCTTGCGGTACACGGCGGGCGACTTCGGCCAGGCGACGTCGTTGCAGAGCGTCCCCACTCCCACGGCGGTGACGTTCTGCAGCACGGACTCGGGCGGCGCCTGCGGAGCGGGCGGCACGGTGCCCTGCGCCGCGGCCCGCATCAGCCTGGCGAGCGTGGGATACGCGCTGGGGCGGTACAGGCTGTCCAGCATCGTCTGACGCAGCACGTTGCCGTTCAGCTCCTCCGGGTTGGCTCCCGGCCAGGGGATCGGCGTACGGTCCAACTCGGCGGCGAGCCGCAGGAACCGCGGCCGTACGTCGGCGGCCCGGAGTGCCACGCGGTCCGGGTTGCCCGGCTGAGAGGCCCACGCGGCGAAGTCCGGGAAGGTGTCCTCCACGCCCTGCTCGTGCCCGGCGAGCCAGGCACGGGCGACACGGGCCGGGTCGGGGTCGTCGTTGCTGTCCAGCACGACGCGGTCGGTGCGGTGCGGGAAGAGCTGCGCGTACACCGCGCCGACGTACGTCCCGTACGACACCCCCCACGCGGAGATCTTCCGCTCGCCGAGAGCGGCCCGGAGACGGTCGAGGTCGCGGGCCTCGTTCGCCGTGCCGAGGTGCCGCATCAGCTCGCCGCCGTCGCGTACGCAGGCGTCGGTGACGCGGCGCGCGGTGTCGAGGTTCCCGTCGATCGAGCCGTCGGGGGCGGGCCAGGGGCGGAGCCTGGAGGTGGCGAGGTCGGCGGTCTCCAGCCCGCAGTCGACGGCGGTGGACGGGGCGAGCCCGCGCGGCGCGAACCCGACCAGGTCGTAGGCGTCCCGGACTTCGCGCGGCAGCTTCTGCCCCTTCCCCGACGGGTCGCCCAGACTGGACCCGCCCGGCCCGCCGGGGATGAGCAGCAGTGTCCCGCGCCGGGCGTCCGGATCCTCGCTCCGGATGCGCGAGACGGCGATGTCGATACGGGGGCTGCCGGGATCGGCGTAGTCCATGGGCACCTGGAGCGTGGCGCACTGCTGACGGGGGTCGACGGCGCCCCCGCCGCAGTCCGTCCAGGTGAGGGTCCCGGCCGGGTCCGCGGTCGTGGCGGAGGCGGTGAACGGCGCGGTGATCCCGAGGAGTGCGGTGGAGACGCCGACGAGGGCGGCGTCGCGGATGATTCGCTTGCGCTGCGTCATACGACGAGCCTCACGGATCTCCGGTGCCGCCCACATCCGGGCAACAACCCTCTTCGTACGGGGGTATACCCGAGGGGGCTGTCCCAGCCGCGGCCCCCTTCACGGGTACCACCTCCCCGCACTGTCGCACGGCCACCCCGGGGCATGCGCGAGAATGGGCGGCATGAGTCTGTTCCGCGACGACGGCATCGTGCTGCGCACCCAGAAGCTGGGTGAGGCGGACCGGATCATCACCTTGCTCACGCGCGGTCACGGACGCGTACGCGCCGTGGCGCGCGGGGTGCGGCGGACGAAGTCGAAGTTCGGGGCCCGCCTGGAACCGTTCTCGCACGTCGACGTGCAGTTCTTCGCCAGGAACAGCGAGCTGGTCGGGCGCGGGCTGCCGCTGTGCACGCAGAGCGAGACCATCGCGCCGTACGGTGGCGGGATCGTCACGGACTACGCCCGCTACACCGCGGGGACGGCCATGCTGGAGACGGCCGAGCGGTTCACCGACCACGAGGGCGAGCCGGCGGTGCAGCAGTACCTGCTGCTCGTCGGCGCGCTGCGCACCCTCGCCCGGGGCGAGCACGCTCCGAACCTCGTGCTCGACGCGTTCCTCCTGCGCTCGCTGGCCGTGAACGGGTACGCGCCGACCTTCGGGGACTGCGCGAAGTGCGGCCTGCCCGGTCCGAACCGGTTCTTCTCGGTCGGGTCGGGCGGTTCCGTCTGCGCCGACTGCCGGGTGCCCGGCAGCGTCGTACCCTCGCCGCAGGCCCTGGAACTGCTCGGGGCGCTGCTCACGGGCGACTGGGGGACCGCGGACGCGTGCGAGCCGCGGTACGTGCGGGAGGGCAGCGGGCTGGTGTCCGCCTATCTGCACTGGCACCTGGAGCGGGGCCTGCGTTCCCTGAGGTACGTCGAGAAGTCCTAGGCAGAAACACGCAGAATCACAGTACGAGGAGACGAGAGACACATGGCGGTACGCGGGATCCTTGGGCGGCAGCGCCGGGAGTACAGGACGCCGGAGCCGCACCCGTCCGGCGCGCGGCCCCCGGGCCTCGGTGAGCTGGTCCCCGAGCATGTGGCGATCGTCATGGACGGCAACGGGCGCTGGGCCAAGGACCGCGGGCTGCCGCGGACCGAGGGGCACAAGGTCGGGGCCGAGCGGGTGCTCGACGTGCTCCAGGGCGCGATCGAGATGGGCGTGAAGAACATCTCGCTGTACGCCTTCTCCACCGAGAACTGGAAGCGGTCGCCGGACGAGGTGCGCTTCCTGATGAACTTCAACCGGGACTTCATCCGCAGGACCCGCGACCAGCTCGACGAGCTGGGGATCCGCGTGCGCTGGGTGGGCCGGATGCCCAAGCTGTGGAAGTCCGTCGCCAAGGAACTCCAGGTCGCCCAGGAGCAGACGAAGGACAACGACCGGCTGACGCTGTACTTCTGCATGAACTACGGCGGCCGCGCCGAGATCGCCGACGCCGCGCAGGCCCTCGCCGAGGACGTGCGGGCCGGGAAGCTCGACCCGTCGAAGGTCAACGAGAAGACCCTCGCGAAGTACCTGTACTACCCGGACATGCCGGACGTGGACCTGTTCCTGCGGCCCAGCGGCGAGCAGCGCACGTCCAACTACCTGCTCTGGCAGAGCGCCTACGCCGAGATGGTCTTCCAGGACGTGCTGTGGCCCGACTTCGACCGGCGCGACCTGTGGCGGGCGTGCCTGGAGTTCGCCTCCCGCGACCGGCGGTTCGGCGGGGCCATCCCGAACGAGGAGCTCCTGGCCATGGAGGGCCGGAGCGGAGGAAAGTGAGCCCGTCCGGCCTTTGAGGACGAGGCCGTCAGGCCGGAAGGGGTCCGGGGCGCAGCCCCGGACCCGGCGGCTCAGCCGCCGGAGGCAGTCGCGCAGTCGGCGCAGGTGCCGAAGATCTCCACGGTGTGGGCGACGTTGACGTAGCCGTGTTCGGCGGCGATGGCCTCGGCCCACTTCTCCACCGCGGGGCCCTCGACCTCGACGGCCTTGCCACAGGAGCGGCAGACCAGGTGGTGGTGATGGTCGCCGGTGGAGCAGCGGCGGTAGACGGACTCGCCGTCGGCGGTGCGCAGGACGTCGACCTCGCCGGCGTCGGCGAGGGACTGAAGCGTGCGGTAGACCGTGGTGAGCCCGACCGAGTCGCCCTTGTGCTTGAGCATGTCGTGGAGCTCCTGTGCGCTGCGGAACTCCTCGACCTCCTGGAGAGCCGCCGACACGGCGGCCCGCTGCCGGGTGGCGCGGCCCTTCACGGGCGGTCCAGCGGTCGTCACCGGGTTCCTCCTCACGTCTTGGCGGCTTGCCGGGCCATTGTGCCAGCCCGGTTCGCCCGCGGTCAGACGCCGACCTCGTCGGTGGCCCCCCGGGTGGCCGGAATCTTGCACTCCGCCGGATCCGACGCGGGCCCCGCGGCGGTGGCCGCTCGCGCGCGTCGCCGGGCGAGCGGTGCCGCCAGCGCGGTCAGCAGGACGAACGCGCCGATGGTGAGCAGCACGATCGTCGCGCCGGGCGGCACGTCCTGGTAGTACGAGGTGACCGTGCCGCCGATCGTCACGGTCACGCCGAGCGCGACGGCGATCGCGAAGGTGGCGGCGAAACTGCGGGTGAGCTGCTGCGCGGCGGCCACCGGGACCACCATCAGCGCCGACACCAGCAGCAGCCCGACGACGCGCATCGCGACCGTCACCGTCACCGCGGCCGTGACCGCCGTCAGCAGGTTCAGCGCGCGTACCGGCAGGCCGGTGACCCGGGCGAACTCCTCGTCCTGGCTGACCGCGAACAGCTGCCGGCGCAGGCCCAGGGTGACCAGGACCACGAAGGCGGCCAGCACGCAGATCGCCGTGACGTCGGACTCGCTCACCGTGGACAGGGAGCCGAAGAGGTACGAGGTGAGGTTGGCGCTGGATCCGGTCGGCGCGAGGTTGATGAACATCACACCGCCGGCCATGCCGCCATAGAAGAGCATCGCGAGGGCGATGTCGCCGCGAGTCTTGCCGTACCAGCGGATCAGCTCCATGAGGACCGCGCCGAGCACGGAGACCAGGGTTGCCATCCACACCGGGGACCAGGAGAGCAGGAAGCCGAGGCCGACGCCGGTCATCGCCACGTGGCCGATGCCGTCGCCCATGAGGGCCTGGCGGCGCTGGACCAGGTAGATGCCGACGGCGGGCGCGGTGATGCCGACCAGGACGGCCGCCAGCAGGGCCCGCTGCATGAAGGCGTAGTTCAGGATTTCCATAGTCGTCAGTCGTCGCCTTCTCAGCTCAGCAGGCCGGTGCGGATCGGTTCGGCGTCCGTGGGCGCGTGCGGGTGCACGTGGTCGTGGCCGGGCAGCGCGTGCTGGCCGACCGCCTTCGGGGGCGGGCCGTCGTGCAGCACGCAGCCGTCGCGGAGCACCACGGCGCGGTCGATCAGCGGCTCCAGGGGGCCCAGCTCGTGCAGGACGAGGAGGACCGTCGTACCGGCCGCGACCTGCTTCCTGAGCGTCTCGGCCAGCACCTCCTGGCTGGCCAGGTCGACGCCCGCCATCGGCTCGTCCATGATCAGCAGTTCGGGTTCGGCGGCGAGCGCGCGGGCGATCAGCACGCGCTGGTGCTGGCCGCCGGAGAGGGCGTTCACCGAGTCCTTGGCCCGGTCGGTCATGCCGACCAGGGCGAGGGCGCGGCGCACGGCCTCGTGGTCGGCCTTGCGCAGGATGCCGAAGCGGGCCCGGGAGAGCCGCCCGGAGGAGACCACCTCGGTCACCGTCGCGGGGACGCCGCCCGCGGCCGTGGTGCGCTGCGGGACGTAGCCCACGCGCGCCCAGTCGCGGAACCGGCGCCGGTCCGTGCCGAACAGCTCGATCTCCCCGGCGGTGACCGGTACCTGGCCGATGACGGTGCGCACGGCCGTGGACTTGCCCGAGCCGTTGGCGCCGAGCAGGGCGACGACCTCGCCGCGGCGCACGGTGAGGTCGATGCCGCGCAGGACGGGGCGTGAGCCGAGTTCGGCGCGCACGCCGCGCAGCGAGATGACGTTGACGGGCTCGCTCATGCCGCCCTCCGGTGAGTTGATCACTTGGCTCCCAGGGCCGTCCGCAGGGCCTTGAGGTTGGCTTCCATGACCTGGAAGTAGTCGTCGCCGCGGGACTTCTCGGTGATGCCCTCGACCGGGTCGAGGACGTCCGTCTTGAGGTTCGCGTCCTTGGCGACCGTCTTCGCGGTCTTGTCGCTGACGAGCGTCTCGTAGAAGACCGTGGAGACGCCGTCGGCCTTCGCCATCTTCTCAAGCTCCTTGACCCGGGCGGCGCTGGGCTCGGACTCGGGGCTGAGGCCGCTGATGGCCTCCTCGGTCAGGCCGTAGCGCTCGGCGAGGTAGCCGAAGGCGGCGTGCGTGGTGATGAAGACCTTGGTGTCGGTGTCCTTCAGCCCGGTCTCGAACTCCGTGTTCAGGGCGCCGAGCTTCTTGACCAGGGCGTCGGTGTTCTTCTTGTAGTCGGCGGCGTGGTCGGGGTCGGCCTTCTCGAAGGCCTTGCCGACGCCCTCGGCGACCTCGGCGTACTTGACCGGGTCGAGCCAGATGTGGGGGTCCTCGCCGCCCTCCTCGCCGTGCTCGTGGCCGTGCTCTTCCTCGGCGTGGTCGTGCTCGGCGGCGTGTCCGCCGACCTCGGAGCCGTGCTCCTCCAGGGCGGTCAGCGTGGTCGCGTCGATCTTCGTCTTGGCGCCGGACTGGGCGATGGCCTCGTCGGCGGAGGGCTGGAGGCCCTTGAGGAAGAGCGCGGCGTCCGTCTCCTCCAGCTGGGCGCGCTGCTTGGCGCTGATCTCCAGGTCGTGCGGTTCCTGGCCGGGCTCGGTCAGACTGGTGACGTTGACGTGGTCGCCGCCGATCTGCTCGGCGAGATAGGCCATGGGGTAGAACGACGCGACGACGTCGAACTTGTCCGTGTTGCCCGCCGCCGCGCTGTCGCCGGAGCAGGCCGAGAGGGTCCCGAGGCCGAGTGCGGCGGCCGCGGTGACTGCTATGCCGGATATGTGACGTCGTCGTACGTTCATGGGATTCATTTTCAACAAATATGGAAACGGTTGTCAACAAACGGTCGTACCGGGGGCCCGCGGATCCGGCGGGGCCCCGATTTGGTTGAGGGGCAGTCCACGCCGGTAACCTGAAGCATTCTCTGGAAGCATCTCGCTTCGCCCGCCCGTCACCCGACCACCACCCCCTCATCGAGGCGCTTCGCGCCGCACCAGTCAGTCACCGTCGTCGTAATGAAGAGAGCACCGTGGCCGCCGACAAGATCGACACCATCGTCAGCCTGAGCAAGCGCCGTGGCTTCGTATTCCCCTGCAGTGAGATCTACGGCGGTCAGCGCGCCGCCTGGGACTACGGTCCGCTCGGTGTCGAGCTCAAGGAGAACCTCAAGCGCCAGTGGTGGCGCTACATGGTCACGTCGCGCGAGGACGTCGTCGGTCTCGACTCCTCCGTGATCCTGGCCCCCGAGGTCTGGGTGGCCTCCGGTCACGTCGCCACCTTCACGGACCCGCTGACCGAGTGCACCTCCTGCCACAAGCGGTTCCGCGCGGACCACCTGGAGGAGGCCTACGAGGAGAAGAAGGGCAAGGCTCCCGAGAACGGCCTCGCCGACCTCAACTGCCCCAACTGCGGCAACAAGGGCACCTTCACCGAGCCCAAGCAGTTCTCCGGTCTGCTCTCCACCCACCTCGGCCCGACCCAGGACAGCGGCTCCGTCGCCTACCTGCGGCCCGAGACCGCCCAGGGCATCTTCACCAACTTCGCCCAGGTGCAGACCACTTCGCGCCGCAAGCCGCCGTTCGGCATCGCCCAGATGGGCAAGTCCTTCCGCAACGAGATCACGCCCGGCAACTTCATCTTCCGGACCCGCGAGTTCGAGCAGATGGAGATGGAGTTCTTCGTCAAGCCGGGCGAGGACGAGAAGTGGCAGGAGTACTGGATGGAGCAGCGCTGGAACTGGTACACGGGCCTGGGTCTCCGCGAGGAGAACATGCGCTGGTACGAGCACCCGGCCGAGAAGCTCTCCCACTACTCCAAGCGCACCGCCGACATCGAGTACCGGTTCTCCTTCGGCGGCAGCGAGTGGGGCGAGCTGGAGGGTGTCGCCAACCGCACCGACTACGACCTCTCCTCGCACGCCAAGGCCTCCGGCCAGGACCTCTCCTACTTCGACCAGGAGGCCGGCGAGCGCTGGACGCCGTACGTCATCGAGCCGGCGGCCGGTGTCGGCCGGGCGATGCTCGCCTTCCTGCTCGACGCGTACATCGAGGACGAGGCGCCGAACGCCAAGGGCAAGCTGGAGAAGCGCACGGTGCTGCGGCTCGACCCGCGGCTGTCCCCGGTGAAGGTCGCCGTGCTGCCGCTGTCCCGCAACCCCGAGCTGTCGCCCAAGGCGAAGGGGCTCGCGCAGGCGCTGCGGCAGAACTGGAACATCGAGTTCGACGACGCCGGGGCGATCGGGCGCCGGTACCGGCGTCAGGACGAGATCGGTACGCCGTTCTGCGTCACCGTCGACTTCGACACGCTGGACGACAACGCGGTGACGGTCCGCGAGCGGGACACGATGAAGCAGGAGCGCGTGTCGCTGGACCAGATCGAGGGGTACCTGGCCTCGCGTCTGGTCGGGTGCTGATCGTTCGTTCCGGTTGAGGTGCCAGGGGGCTCCGCCCCCTGGACTCCCGGGCCTGTGCCCACCCCTCGCCCGTCTCAGTCGGGTGAAGGGTGGGCGTTCGGCGTTTTCGGGGCCCCTGAGGGGGCGCCGTCGTAGTGGTTCCAGGCCTGAATGACCAGGGAGCGGCACGAGGTCCTCGCGCACCGCGGCAAGCGCAAGGAGTTCCTCAACCGGTACGTCGGCCGGCTCCGCCTCGACCACACGGACCTGTGGCTGGGGCCGGAGGCCGGACCCCGGATGGTGACGTACGCGCCCGCCGACGAGGACTCCCGGGAGCGGCTGGAGCGGCTGCGCGCGATCGCCCTGGAGCGTGAGGCGGCCCCGGCGGGGTGACGCCGTCGGGGTGAGCCCGAGGTGCGGGAACGCGCAGTTGTGCGGAAGGTGATGTTCCCAGGGGTTTCCCACCGCACGGACAGGGCGAGGACGAACAGTCATGGCTGAGCAGAAGTCGGCGCAGACACTCCCGCGGCCGTTGCACGCGGCCGCTTCCGCGGTACAGAAGGTGCCGGGCGCCACGACGGTCGGTAAGGCCGCCGAGGGCGCGCTGGAACGGATCGGCGCGGTGTCGCCGCGCGGGCGGCGCGTGATCGTGTACACGGGCGCGGGGGTGCTGGGCGTCGCCGGCCTGGTGGAGTGGCCGGTGGCGCTCACCGGGGCGGCGGTGGCCTGGCTGACGCAGTCACGGCGGCGGAACGGGAACGGGGTCGCCGGGCGGGGCACTGGTGGTACCGGTGCCGCCGAGGCCGCCAGGAAGCGCGCCGCCGTCAGGAAGAGCACCGCCAAGACCGCGGCGGCGAAGTCGGCCGCCTCGACGTCGCCCGCGGCGAAGTCGGCCGCGGCGAAGAAGGCGGCGGCGAAGAAGACCACCGCGACGAAGACGACTGCGAAGAAGGCCACGGCCCAGTCGGCCGCCGCGAAGTCCGCCGCGGCGAAGAAGGCGACCGCGGCGACGAAGGCGACCGCCAATAAGGCGACGGCGAAGAAGGCCACGGCGAAGAAGACGACCGCCAAGAAGACCGCCGCGACGAAGACCGCCGCCAGGAAGACCGCCGCCAGGAAAGCCCCCGCGAAGAAGACCGCGTCACCCGCACGGAGCAGGAGCCGCTCGGGAAAGAAGGCGTCGTCCAGCCGTCCCCCCGCCTCGGGCTCGGCCGGCGGCCGTAAGACCGCCTCCGCCTCGCGCACCCGCAGGACGGGCTGAGCCACGGCCATGGTCGGCGCACTTCTGACGCGGTCCCAGGACGCCGTCACCGGATTCGTACTGGCCGGCCCCCGGCTGCTCGCCCGCTCCACCGCACCCGCCGTCGGCGCCGCCGCCGGCGCGGTCGCGGGCACCGCGCGGGCCGGTGTGCGAGGCGCCGACTTCGCCGCCCGCGCGGCCCGGGTCGCCCGGTCCGCGCTGCCCGGCGGCACCCGGGACTGGCGGGCCGGACCCCGGGCCCACGTCGCCCTCGCCCCTGCCGAGTCCGACGAGGTGCGCCTGGCGGGCGGCACGGAACGCGTCGCGCGAAGGGTGGCCGCGGAGGTGGCCGAACACCCGGACGTGCTGGTCGCCTACTGGGACACCGGCCTCGCCAGGCTGGTGGTGACCGCGACCGAGGAGGAGCTGACCGACTCCGTCGTGGACCACGTCACCGAACTCGCCGGGCGGCACGGACTCACCCGGACGGACCGACGGGACCGGCAGGACGTCGGCGACCAGGTGGACGAACTGGCCCACCCCGGCGATCCGGCCTCGGTGCGCGTCGCCGCGACCGCCCTCGGCGCCGACCTCCTCGGCATCGCCGCCGCCGTGACCGGCGCGCGCCTGCGGCTGCCGCCCTCGCCGCGCCTGATCACCGCCGTGGCGACACTGCTGCGCGAGAACCCGGCCTTCCGCGCCTGGCTGCGCGAGCGGATGGGCGACCACCGCATGGACGTGGCGCTGGCCGCCGCCAACGCCGCCGTGCACGGCGCCGGGCAGAGCCCCACCTCGCTGGTCCTCGACGGAGCGCTGCGCGCCTGCCAGTTGACGGAGGCGGTGGCCCGGACGGCGGCCTTCGAGGTGGTGCACGACCAGCTCTGCGCCCCCGGCCGAGGCAGCCTGCCCGCCGACCTCACCCTGCGCCCGGCGCCGCGCACCTCCCCGGCCCAGGACTACGCCGCCCACGCCTCGGCCGGCAGCGTCGCGGGCGCCGCGGCGACGCTGCTGGTCAAGCACGACGTGACCGAGGCGGCCGAGGCCGTGCTGGCCGGCTCGCCCAAGGCCGCGCGGTACGGTCCCGCCGCCTTCCACGCCGTACTGAGCGCGGCCCTGTCCCGTACCGGTGTGCTGGTGCGCGACCCCGGACGGCTGCGGCAGCTGGAGATGGCCCGCACGGTCGTGCTGCACCCGAGCGCGCTGCGGCTGCCGGACGACGGCGCCGACCCGTGGACCGAGGACGTGCTGGACGCGGCCCGGCGGGCCGGCCTGCGCGTGGTGATGGTCCAGGACCCGGCGCTGGCCGACTTCACCGGCCTCGCGGACCAGGTCGTCGACGCGCGGCGCCCGCTCGCGGACGTCGTGGCCGAACTGCGCCCCGAGGGCGGCGTCGTCACGGTCGTACGCCCGCGGCCCAGGGACGACGAATCGGTGCTGGCCGGGCTGCTCGGCGGGGACGTGGCGGTCGCCCTGGCCGACGCGGACTCCCCGGTGGCGTGGGGCGCCGACGTGATCGCTCCGCAGGGGCTCGCCGACGTGTGGCGGCTGCTGCGGGCGGTGCCCGCGGCCCGTGCCATCGGGCGGCGCTCGCAGACGCTGGCCCGGTCCGGCGCCGCGCTGTCCGGGCTGCTGGTGGCGGTCGGCGAGGCGCGCGGCCGGCGGCGGGGCAGGCCGAGCTTCATCGCCCTGTCCGGGCTGCGGCACGCGCCGGTCGACGCGAGCGCGGCGGCGGCCCTGCTGTCCGGGACGCGTGCCGCGGTCGGCGTGGCGATGGCCCGCGCCCCGCATCCCCGGGCGCGAGTGGCGTGGCACGCGCTGGCCCCGGACGCCGTACGGGACCGCCTGGAGCGGGAGAGCGAGCCCGATCCGACCGTCGTCGAGCAGGCCGCGGCCCGGCTGCGCGCGGTCGCCGACCGGGCGGGCCGGGTGCCGGTGCTGGCCCCGGCGTTCTGGTCGTGGGAGCTGGCCCGGGCGGTCCGCGGGGAGCTGGACGATCCGCTCACCCCGGTGCTCGCGGTCGGCTCGGCGGCCTCCGCGATCCTCGGGTCGGTCGTGGACGCCCTGCTGGTGGTCGGGGCGCTCGACCTGAACGCGCTGGTCGGCGGGTTCCAGCGGCTGCGCGCCGAGCGGGCGCTGTCCGGGCTGCTGGCCGAGCAGACGCAGAAGGCCCGGGTCACCGAGGAGCCCGAACGCGAGGGCGGGCCGCCGCGCATCATGGACGCGTCCCGGCTGCACCCGGGGTATGTGATCGAACTGAAGACGGACGACGTCGTCCCGGCCGACGCCCGGCTGCTGTGGGAGGACGGCCTGGAGGTGGACGAGTCCGCGCTGACCGGTGAGTCGCTGCCGGTGGGCAAGAGCGTGGACCCGGCGCCCAAGGCCCCGGTGGCCGAGCGGTACTGCATGGTCTTCGAGGGCACGACCGTGGTGGCCGGCCGCGCCCGGGCCGTCGTCGTGGACATCGGTGACCACACCGAGGCGGCGCGGGCGGTGGCGCTCGCCGCCCGGACGCCCGCCGCGGCCGGGGTGCAGGCCAGGCTCCAGGAACTGACCCGCAAGGCGCTGCCGCTCACCCTGGCGGGCGGGGCCGCGGTCACCGGTCTGTCGCTGCTGCGCGGGGCGCCGGTCCGGCAGGCCGTCGCCGGCGGGGTGTCGGTCGCGGTGGCCGCCGTGCCCGAGGGGCTGCCCCTGGTGGCGACGGTGGCGCAGCTCGCGGCGGCCCGGCGGCTGAGCCGTCGCGGGGTCCTCGTGCGCACCCCGCGCACGCTGGAGGCGCTGGGCCGGATGGACACCATCTGCTTCGACAAGACCGGCACGCTCACCGAGAACAGGCTGCGGCTGACGCGCGTCGCGGGCGCCGACGGCACGGTCCGCAGGGTGGGCGACCCGGAGGCCGCCGACGCCGTACGGACCGCCGCGCGCGCCGTGCCCCGGCTGAACGGCGACGGGGCCCGGCCCACCCACGCCACCGACGAGGCGGTCCTGGACGCGGCGGGCGACGACCCGGGGTGGACGCAGGTGGAGGGCCTGCCCTTCGAGACCTCGCGCGGTTACGCCGCAGCCGTCGGACGGGACCCGGCCGGCGGTCCCGAGACGCTGGTGGTCAAGGGCGCCCCGGAGACCGTGCTGCCGGCCTGCGCCGACCTGCCGTCGCACACCCTGGAGGTGGCGCAGGCCCTGGCCCGCGACGGACTGCGCATCATCGCGGTGGCCTCCCGCCCCCTGCGCCGGGGCGAGAAGGCGGCCGACGTCCTCGAACAGCAGCCGGCGAAGCTGGAGTTCACGGGGCTGCTGGCGCTGTCCGACGTACCCCGTGAGACGTCCCCGGCGCTGGTGCGTGGGCTGCGCGAGGCGGGCGTACGGCCCGTGGTGCTGACCGGCGACCATCCGCAGACCGCCCACGCCATCGCCGTCGACCTGGGCTGGCCCGAGGACGCGGTCGTGGTCACCGGCGACGAACTCGCCGCCGCCGACCGTACGGCGCGCTCCCGGATGCTGCGCGACGCGGACGTCGTGGCCCGGGTGGCGCCGGAGCAGAAGCTCCAGGTCGTCGAGTCGCTGCGGGACGCCGGGCGGGTCGTCGGCATGGTCGGCGACGGCGCCAACGACGCGGCCGCCATCCGCGCCGCGGACATCGGCGTCGGCATCAGCGCCCGCGGCTCGGCCGCCGCCCGCAACGCCGCCGACCTGGTGGTGACCGGCGACGACCTGCTGGTGCTGGTGGAGGCGGTCCGGGAGGGCCGGGCGCTGTGGCACAGCGTCGCCGACGCCATCGCGATCCTGATCGGCGGCAACGCGGGCGAGGTCGGCTTCGGCATCCTCGGCACGGTGCTGAGCGGCTCCTCGCCGCTGTCGACCCGCCAGATGCTGCTGGTGAACCTCTTCACCGACCTGTTCCCGGCGATGGCGGTCGCGGTGACGCGCACGGGGGATCCCGAGCAGGAGGCCGCCGACGCGGTCGCGCCGCTGGGCGCGGCGGTGCTGGGCGAGCCCCTGCTGCGGCAGATCCGGCACCGGGCCCTGACCACGGCGCTCGGGGCGACCGCGGCCTGGCTCTTCGGCCGCTTCACGCCGGGCACGGACCGCCGCTCGACGACGATGGCCCTGTGTGCCGTGGTCGGCACCCAGCTCGCCCAGACCCTCGCCGACCGCCGCGACAGCCGCCTGGTCCAGGTCACGTCCCTGGGCTCGGCCGCCGCCCTGGTCGCCCTCGTCCAGACCCCGGGCGTCAGCCGCCTCTTCGGCTGCACCCCGCTGGGCCCGGTGGCGTGGACGGGCGTGGCGGCGGCCATCGTCCTGGCCCTGGCGGGCCAGCGGGCGCTGCCGGAGGTGGAGGAGGCGGTCCTGAAGTACTGGCCGATGGTGGCGGAGCGGCTGCCGAATCCGCTGCGCTGAGGCCCGGGGGAGGGAGGGGCGGAGGGGTACGTCGCCGTCTGCGGGTGGGTGGGGGCCGGTCGCGCGGTTCCCCGCGCCCCTTCGGGGCGTGCGGTGGGCCGGGGAGGAGGGGCGCCGTGTCGCTCGGGTACGTCGTCTGCGGGGGCGTGCGGGCTGGTCGCGCGGTTCCCCGCGCCCGTGTGGGGCGCGTCAGGCTCCTGACCGCGCCGCCTCCCGTGCCTCCGGCGACCTGAGCCGGTCGGCGGTTCGTTCCGCCGTGCGGTGGGCCCAGGGGCCGTTGGTGACGGCGCCCAGGACGAGGACCGCGAGGCCGCAGGCGGCCAGGATCCACCAGCCGGGGCGGGAGGCCGAGACGAAGGTGTCCCGGTACGAGGAGGCGCCGACGCCCGCCGCCAGTACCGCGCCGACCACCGCCACGCCCAGCGTCTGGCCCAGCTGGCGGCTGGTGGAGGCGACGGCGGCGGCCACGCCGGCCTGGGCGCGGGGCATGCCGGAGACGGCCGTGTTGGTGATGGGCGCGTTGACGAAGCCGAAGCCGATGCCGAACAGGACGTAGCCGACGAAGAGGGTGACGTCGGAGGTCTCGGCCTCGAAGGCGGCGAACAGCGCCCCGCTCACGGTCAGCGCGCCGCCCGCGATCAGCAGCGGCAGCCGCGGCCCCCGGCTGCCGACCAGCCGCCCGGACAGCGGGGCGCACAGGAAGGTCGGGACGGCCATCGGCAGCATCCACAACCCGGCCTCCAGCGCGCTCAGTCCCCGCACGTTCTGGAGGTACAGCGTGGACAGGAACAGGAAGCCGCCGAGCGCCGCGAACGCGCTGACCGCTATGACGGTGGCACCGCTGAAGGGAGCCGACCGGAAGAAGCGCAGCTCGATCAGCGGCTCGGCGCGGCGCGGCTCGTGCAGGAGCAGGCCGGCCAGCGCGACGAGGGCGAGTACCGCGAACGGCAGCACCGCCGTGAACCCGGCGTTCGGCGCCTCGATGATCGCGTACGTCAGCGAGCCGAACAGCACGATCACCAGCAGCTGGCCCAGCGGGTCGGGCCGGCGGGCCTTCGGCGCCCGGGACTCGGGGACGAAACGCAGGGTGAGCAGCAGCGCCGCCAGGCCCACCGGGAGGTTGACCCAGAAGATCGAGCGCCAGCCGACCGACTCCACCAGCACCCCGCCCACCAGCGGCCCGGCGGCCATGGAGATGCCCACCACCGCGCCCCACACCCCGATCGCGCGGGCGCGCTCGCGGGGGTCGGTGAAGGTGTTGGTGATGATCGACATGGCGACCGGATTGAGCATCGAACCGCCCACCGCCTGGATCATCCGGAAGACGACCAGCGAGGACAGGTCGGGCGCCAGGGAGCACAGCAGCGAACCGATGGTGAAGACCACCAGCCCCGTCATGAAGACCCGCTTGCGCCCGATCCGGTCGGCGGTGGACCCGGCCAGCATCAGCAACGCGGCCAGCACCAGCGTGTACGCGTCGACCGCCCACTGGAGCCCCGACGTGCTCGCGCCGAAATCGCGCTGCATGGAGGGCAGGGCCACGTTGAGGATGGTGTTGTCGATGCTCACGATCAGCAGGCTCATGCAGCAGATGGCGAGCACGAGCAGGCGTCGGCGGTGGGTGAGCTCCGGCATGACCACCATCGTACGCCGTTTCGATAGTGCGGTTAACTAATGACCCATACATGATCTTCGGTCCCAAGGCCCGCCGAGCACTGCCCCGCGTACGTGACAATGGAGGAATGTCCACGCTCACCACGCCCGCCCCCGGCACCACTGCCGCACCCCTGCAGATCGGCCCGCACACCGTCGCACCGCCGGTGGTGCTCGCACCGATGGCCGGGATCACGAACGCCCCGTTCCGCACTCTGTGCAGGGAGTTCAGCGGCGGCAAGGGCCTGTTCGTGAGCGAGATGATCACGACCCGGGCGCTGGTCGAGCGCAACGAGAAGACCATGCAGCTGATCCACTTCGACGCGACCGAGACGCCGCGCTCGATCCAGCTGTACGGCGTGGACCCGGTGACCGTCGGCAAGGCCGTCCACATGATCGCGGAGGAGGACCTCGCCGACCACATCGACCTGAACTTCGGCTGCCCCGTGCCCAAGGTGACCCGCAAGGGCGGCGGCTCGGCCCTCCCGTACAAGCGGAACCTGCTGCGCGCCATCGTCCGCGAGGCCGTCACCGGCGCCGGTGACCTGCCCGTCACCATGAAGATGCGCAAGGGCATCGACGACGACCACCTCACCTTCCTCGACGCCGGCCGCATCGCCGTCGAGGAGGGCGTGACCGCCATCGCCCTGCACGGCCGCACCACCGCCCAGCACTACGGCGGCACCGCCGACTGGGACGCCATCGCCCGCCTCAAGGAGCACGTCCCGGAGATCCCCGTGCTCGGCAACGGCGACATCTGGTGCGCCGAGGACGCGCTGCGGATGGTGCGCGAGACCGGCTGCGACGGCGTGGTCGTCGGGCGCGGCTGCCTCGGGCGCCCGTGGCTCTTCGCCGACCTGGTCGCCGCCTTCGAGGGCCGCACCGGCTCCTTCGCCCGGCCCGCCCTGCGCGAGGTCGCCGACGTCATGGTCCGGCACGCCACCTTGCTGGGGGAGTGGATCGGCGACGAGGCGCGCGGCGTCATCGACTTCCGCAAGCACGTCGCCTGGTACCTCAAGGGCTTCGCGGTCGGCTCCGAGATGCGCAAGCGCCTCGCGATCACCTCCTCCCTGGAGGCGCTGCGCGCGGGCCTCGACGAACTCGACCTGGACCAGCCCTGGCCCACCGGCGCCGACGGCCCGCGCGGCCGCACCTCCGGCAACAACCGGGTGGTCCTGCCGGACGGCTGGCTGAAGGACCCGTACGACTGCGCAGGCGTCGGCGAGGACGCGGAGCTGGACACCTCCGGCGGCTGATCAGCCCGTGGTCGGGTGCGGGGTGGAGCCGTACGCCGTCAGGAAGCGGTCGCGGAAGGAACTCATCCGCCACACCGGCGCGTCCTCGGCGGGCTTCAGCCCCTCCGTCCAGTTCCAGTCGTCGATGGCGTCGAGCACCTTCGGGTCCTTGGCGACGACCGAGACCGGCACGTCCCGGCTCGCCCCGTCCCCGCTGACCCGGGCGAGCGGCTGGTGGTCGCCGAGGAAGACGAGGACCGTGTCGTCGGTGCCGTACCGCTCCAGCCACTGGGTGAGGCTGGTCACCGAGTACTCGATCGACTTGCCGTACTCCTCCTTGGAGCGGGTGGAGTCGGCGATGATGTCCGACGCCTTCACCCCCGACGCCTCGATGCCGTCGTACACCGACCCGTCGCCGACCTCGTCCCAGCCGACCATCCGCGGGATCGGCGCCCACGGCTGGTGGCTGGAGGTCAGGATGATCTCCGCCATCAGCGGTTTGTCCCGCTCCCTGCCGTGCTCCAGGCGCTGGAACGCCTCCAGCGCGTACTGGTCCGGCATGGTGGACCAGCTGAACTTCGGCCCCCGGTACCCCACGTCGAACGCGTCGTAGACCTTGTCGAGGCCGTACCACTCCGACTCCGGCCACGCCTTCTGCACGCCCGGCATCACACCGACCGTGTCCCAGTCGCCGGTCTTCTGGAAGGCCTTGGTGAGGGTGAGGTGGTCGCCCGCGGTGACGGTGCGGTACCGCTGCTGGTTGTCCACCCACAGCCCCGACAGGAACGTGGAGTGACCGAGCCAGCTGCTGCCGCCGTACGTCGCCGACGTCAGCCAGCCGCTCTTCGCCCGGAAGCCCGCCTCGGCGAGCGCCTTCGTGCTCGCGTCCAGGGTCCGGTCGACGCCGGGCGCCATCACCGGGTCCTCGATGGCGCTGCGGCCGTAGCTCTCGATGAACGTGAAGATCATGTCCTTGCCGCGCAGGCCCGGCACCAGCTGCGCGCCGGGCGTGGCCCCGAACCGGTCCGCCTTCGCCTCCTTCGCGAACGCCGCCTCGTCGCGCAGCGTGTCCACCACCCGGTGGGCCTGCGCCTCCAGTGCCCCGGAGGCGCTCCGGGTGGCGACCGGCACGCCGAAGGTCTGCACGCCCAGCGCCACGCAGGTCATCCACACGGTGGCCGCCATCAGCGCGCCCCGGGCCGCCCGCTCCCGGTGCGCGGCGAGCAGTTCCCCCAGCCGGACCGCCGCCAGGGCCATCACCACCAGCAGCAGCACGACGAGCAGCACCGCGCCCACGGCCGCCCAGGCCGCCGCCGCGCCGCCCATCGAGTCCGCCACGTACGACTGGGCGTCGTCCAGCAGCCCCCAGTCGAGGACCACGTTGAAGCCCCGCCCCAGGTACTCGGTGAAGCCCATGTCGAGCAGGTTCAGCACGGTCAGCACGCCCAGGCCGACACCGAAGAGCGCCGCCGCCACCAGCCGTGCGGCGCGTGGCAGGCAGAGCAGCAGCACAGCCGCGATCACCGCCTCCGCCGGAATCCGCGCGAACCGGCTGGGCTCCAGCGCGGCGAAGGTGTTCGGCAGCAGCAGGGCCCCGAGCACCAGCACGGCGGCGAGGACGGTCGTCGTGCGGCGCAGGACGAGGGCGGCACGCGGGTGACGGGTGCGCCAGGCCCGCCAGTGGGCGAGACGGGACGTGCGGGCGGCCGGCCCGGGCTCGGCGGCGGACTGCGCGCCGTGGGCGGGTTCGGTGCCGGTGGCGGATTCGGTGTCTGCGATGGCTTCGGTGTCGGCGGTGGCTTCGATGGCCTCCCCGGGGTCGTCGGGCTCGACCACGTCGGGCTCGCGCGGTTCGTCCGGCTCGTCTTCTCCGTACGGCTCCCCGCCCGCGGTCGGTGGCTGGCGAAAGCGCGTGAAGACAGGCACCCGGAGGTCCTTCCGTACGAATCCCGGTGGACGGCGGGCCCGGCGAGGGGGCCGGACCCGCCGCAGTGACGTACGTCCGTGGCGGGCGGTCCGTTCACCCGTGCGCCCATGCGTCCGTTCACCCGTCCGCATGGTGAAAAACCGCGGCCTGTGGCAGCGTGATTCTCGCCACCTCTGATAGCGGTGGCGCTCAGATGAGCGGATCTTGACCGACTCCACTTCTCCAAGGTGTGGCACTGAGTGCCACGTCTTGATCGTTCATCGATCGAACTCAGACGTGGAGATTGCCGCTCATGTGAGCGAAATGCTAGATCCTGGAAGGTTCATCCGTTCAAGAAGTGAAAACATAAGCGGTCGGTCGCTTGCCAAGCCTTGACTTTCGATCCGCTGGCGGACGGGTGGTTACAGGCGTATGACGCACAAGTGGACGTACCCAGGGGCCTTTGATCTGGGTAGATTCCTCGCCGTCAGGGCAGCCACCGCGTCCTCGAGGAGTCGAGACCCGTGTCGGAAAACAAAGAACCTCAGGTAACGAACGCGACGAAGTTCGTTTACGACTTCACCGAGGGCAACAAGGACCTCAAGGACCTCCTCGGTGGCAAGGGCGCGAACCTCGCCGAGATGACCAACCTGGGCCTTCCGGTCCCTCCCGGCTTCACGATCACCACCGAGGCCTGCAAGACCTACCTCGACAGCGGCGAGGAGCCGGCGGCACTGCGTGACGAGGTGAGTGCGCACCTCGACGCCCTCGAAAAGAAGATGGGCAAGAAGCTCGGCCAGGCGGACGACCCGCTCCTCGTGTCGGTCCGCTCCGGAGCCAAGTTCTCCATGCCCGGCATGATGGACACGGTCCTCAACATCGGCCTCTCCGACAAGTCGGTGCAGGGCCTGGCCAAGCAGGCCGGGGACGACCGCTTCGCCTGGGACTCCTACCGCCGCCTGATCCAGATGTTCGGCAAGACCGTCCTCGGCGTCGACGGCGACCTCTTCGAGGAGGCGCTGGAGGCGGCCAAGGCGGCCAAGAAGGTCGCGGTCGACACCGAGCTGGAGGCCGCCGACCTCAAGAAGCTCGTCACCAAGTTCAAGAAGATCGTCAAGACCGAGGCGGGCCGGGACTTCCCGCAGGACCCGCGCGAGCAGATGGACCTCGCCATCAAGGCCGTCTTCGACTCCTGGAACGGCGAGCGCGCCAAGCTCTACCGCCGCCAGGAGCGCATCCCGCACGACCTGGGCACCGCGGTCAACGTCTGCTCCATGGTCTTCGGCAACCTCGGCCCCGACTCCGGCACCGGCGTCGCCTTCACCCGCGACCCCGCCTCCGGCCACCAGGGCGTCTACGGCGACTACCTCCAGAACGCGCAGGGCGAGGACGTCGTCGCGGGCATCCGCAACACCGTCGCCCTCGCCGAGCTCGAGTCGATCGACAAGAAGTCGTACGACGAGCTGATGCGGATCATGGAGACGCTGGAGAACCACTACCTGGACCTCTGCGACATCGAGTTCACCATCGAGCGCGGCCAGCTGTGGATGCTCCAGACCCGCGTCGGCAAGCGCACGGCGGGCGCGGCCTTCCGCATCGCCACCCAGCTCGTCGACCAGGGCCTGATCGACGAGGCCGAGGCCCTCCAGCGCGTCAACGGCGCCCAGCTCGCGCAGCTGATGTTCCCGCGCTTCGACGAGGACGCCAAGGTCGAGAAGGTCGGCCGGGGCATCGCTGCCTCGCCGGGCGCGGCGGTCGGCAAGGCGGTCTTCGACTCGTACACCGCCGTCAAGTGGTCCCGCTCCGGCGAGAAGGTCATCCTGGTGCGCCGCGAGACCAACCCCGACGACCTGGACGGCATGATCGCCGCCGAGGGCATCCTGACCTCGCGCGGCGGCAAGACCTCCCACGCGGCCGTGGTCGCGCGCGGCATGGGCAAGACCTGTGTCTGCGGCGCCGAGGAGCTGGAGGTCGACACCAAGCGCCGCCGGATGACCGTGCCCGGCGGGCACGTCGTCGAGGAGGGCGACGTCATCTCCATCGACGGCTCCTCCGGCAAGGTCTACCTGGGCGAGGTCCCGGTCGTACCGTCCCCGGTCGTGGAGTACTTCGAAGGCCGCATGCACGCGGGCGCCGAGGACGCCGACGAGCTGGTCGAGGCCGTGCACCGGATCATGGCCTTCGCCGACCGCAAGCGCCGGCTGCGGGTGCGCGCCAACGCCGACAACGCCGAGGACGCGCTGCGCGCCCGCCGCTTCGGCGCCCAGGGCATCGGCCTGTGCCGCACCGAGCACATGTTCCTCGGCGACCGTCGCGAGCTGGTGGAGCGGCTGATCCTGGCCGACACCGAGGCCGTGCGCGAGGAGTCCCTGAAGGAGCTGCTGCCGCTCCAGAAGCAGGACTTCGTCCAGCTCTTCGAGTCGATGGACGGACTCCCGGTCACCGTCCGCCTCCTGGACCCGCCGCTGCACGAGTTCCTGCCCGACATCACCGAGCTGTCGGTCCGCGTGGCGCTCGCCGAGTCCCGGCAGGAGCCGCACGAGAACGAACTGCGCCTCCTCCAGGCCGTGCACCGCCTGCACGAGCAGAACCCGATGCTGGGTCTGCGCGGCGTCCGCCTCGGCCTGGTCATCCCCGGCCTGTTCACGATGCAGGTCCGGGCGATCGCCGAGGCCGCGGCCGAGCGCAAGGCGGCCAAGGGCGACCCGCGCGCCGAGATCATGATCCCGCTGGTCGGCACGGTGCAGGAGCTGGAGATCGTCCGCGACGAGGCCGACCAGGTCATCGCCGAGGTCGAGGCCGCCACCGGCACGAAGCTGAAGCTGTCCATCGGCACGATGATCGAGCTGCCGCGCGCCGCGCTGACCGCCGGTCAGATCGCCGAGGCCGCCCAGTTCTTCTCCTTCGGCACCAACGACCTGACCCAGACCGTGTGGGGCTTCAGCCGCGACGACGTCGAGGCCAGCTTCTTCACGGCCTACCTGGAGAAGGGCATCTTCGGCGTCTCCCCGTTCGAGACCATCGACAAGGACGGCGTCGGCTCCCTGGTCGCCGCCGCCGCGAAGGCCGGCCGCGCCACCCGCCCCGACCTGAAGCTCGGCGTCTGCGGCGAGCACGGCGGTGACCCGGAGTCGGTCCACTTCTTCCACGAGGTGGGTCTGGACTACGTCTCCTGCTCCCCGTTCCGGATCCCGGTGGCCCGCCTGGAGGCCGGCCGCGCGGCCTCGCGCTCGAAGGGCAGCGACCACCGGTAGCCGACCCGGACGAAGACCCCGGAGCCGCCGTCTGTCACCCGACCACCCTCACCGATCGGCGGCGGCTCCGGCCCACGGGAGAAGGCGGCACCCTGTGCGGGGGTGCCGCCTCTCCGCGTTCACCCGGTGTTTGTGACGCGTTCCATGGTGTGAATCCCTGTGAGTTGAGCAGCAGCAAGCTGTCAGCGAAGTTTGAGATCCCCGGCAGCGGACAGCGGCCCACACCGGAACGGTGGTTGGATGACCTCGACGGATCACAGGGAACCGGCCGGCACGACCGCCACGTACGGCGGTGGGGGCGAGACCGCCTCCGGCGTACCGGGACCCCGGACCGCCGCCGAGGCGAGAGTGCCCGAGGCCGGTCCCCCCGTCCGCAGGGACCGGCTCGCCGCGCTGGACGGACTGCGGTTCCTGGCCGCCCTGGCCGTGGTCTTCTTCCACTTCGTCGGCCAGGCGCCGTCCACGATGCAGACCATCTGGGACCGCCCCGTCGAGGACGTGTTCCCGGTGGCGCACGGCTACTTCGCCTTCGGCCGGCTCGGTGTCGAGCTGTTCTTCCTGATCAGCGGTTTCGTCATCTGCATGAGCGCGTGGGGCCGCACTCCGCGTGACTTCTTCATCTCCCGCGTCACCCGGCTGTACCCGATGTACTGGGCGGCCGTCGCGATCACCGCGTGCGTGATCTTCTTCGCCGACAACCCGTTCGGGCACCCGTCACCGCGCGTGCTCTTCGCCAACCTGACGATGCTCCAGACCCCGCTCGGGGTGGAGCACCTCGACTCGGTCTACTGGACGCTCTGGCCGGAGATGTGCTTCTACCTCACGTTCGCGGTCGTGGTGTGGAAGGGCCTGACCTACCAGCGCGTGGTGATCTACTGCGGGCTCTGGACGGTCGCCGCCGTGCTGGCACCCAGTGCCGACATCCGCTTGCTGACGCTGCTGGTCAACCCGCCCTCCGCGCCGTACTTCATCGCGGGCATGGCCTTCTACCTCATGTACCGCTACCGGCCGACGCCGCTGCTCTGGGGCATCGTCGCCATGTCGTGGCTGGTGGCGCTGCACTACCTGCTGACACCCGACGGGGGCCGCCTGAACTGGGACTCCTGGTCGCCGTGGCGCGGCTGGCTGGTCCTGGTCATCACGGTCTTCTTCCTGCTGATCGCCGCGGTCGCGCTCGGCTGGACCCGGTGGATCCGCTGGCGCGGGCTGACCGTCGCGGGCACGCTGACCTTCCCGCTCTACCTGCTGCACGACGCCATCGGCGTGAACATCCTGCACCGCTTCGGCGACCGGGCCCACCCGTGGGCCGTGGTCGGGATCACCGTCGTCGCCCTGGTCGCGCTGTCGTACGTCGTGCAGCGGTTCGTGGAGCGCCCGGTCGCCCGGGCCGCGCGGCGCTGGCTGAGCAGCGCCGCCTTCAGTCTGAAGACGCCGGAGCCCCGCCGCTGAACGGGCGGGGGCTCCGGCTCCGGTACGCGGGTCAGGCGGCGCCGTTGCCGCGCCGCTTGCCGACGGCCAGCAGCAGTCCGCCGCCGGCCAGCACGACGATCGCGCCGCCCGCCGCGATGTAGGGCGTGCTGTCGTCGCCGCCGGTCTCGGCCAGGTCGGTGCCCTGCTGCCCGGCGGCCTGGTCGCCGCCGGAGCCCTTGCCGCTGCCGGTGCCCGCGTTGTCGTCGGTCGCCTTCTCTCCGGAGTCGCCGGAGTCACCCGAGTCGTCGGCGGGCTCGAAGCCGGCGGGCGGCTTGTCGCAGCCGACGCCGTCCTGGTCGCGGTCGAGGTGCGCGCCGTAGTGCGGGTCGCCCTCCTTGATGTTGGAGTACCCGTTGTCGTACGCCTCGGTGCAGTTCTTGAACGGGTGGGTGCCGTCGTGCGCCTGGGCGGCGGCCGGCAGGGCGGCCAGGGCCAGCGCGGCGACGGCCACGGCGGCGGGCTTGCGGAGCAGGTTCATCGGGAGTCCCAGGGTGGTGTGGATGAGGAATGGTGTGGATGAGCGGATATGAGGTGACGAAGCTATTGAGGTACCGGAGATGTGGTGGCGATATGAAGGACTCGTGACGCGAACGTGACGTGACCGGACGGTAGCTCTCCGTTCGGGGCCGTGGGGCGCGTACGGTGAGACGGGTCCGGAGCAGGGAAGGAGCCGCTGATGACCGGCTGGAACACGGGCGACATCCCCGGCCTGGACGGGCGGGTCGCCGTCGTCACCGGAGCCAACAGCGGCCTCGGCTACGTGGTCGCCCGGGAACTGGCGCGCAAGGGGGCGCGCGTGGTGCTCGCCTGCCGCAGCGAGGAGCGGGGGAGCGCGGCCGTGGAGCGCCTGCTCGCGGAGGTGCCGGAGGTCGCGGTGGAGCCGGGGCGGCTGGACCTCGGGGACCTGGCGGGCATCCGCGAGTTCGCGTACGGGCTGCCGTACGAGCGGCTCGACCTGCTCGTCAACAACGCCGGGGTGATGGCGCTGCCGCACGGGACGACGACGGACGGCTTCGAGACCCAGTTCGGCGTCAACCACCTGGGCCACTTCGCCCTCACCGGGCTGCTGCTGCCCACCCTGCTCGCCACCCCGGGCGCGCGGGTCGTGACCGTCTCCAGCTTCCTGCACGCGCTGGGCAAAGTCGATCCGCGCGACCTGAACAGCGTGCGTCGGTACGGGCGTTGGACCGCCTACGGCCGCTCGAAATCGGCCAACCTGCTCTTCACCCACGAACTGGCCCGCCGCCTCGCGGCCCGCGACGACGCCTGGGACGTGCGCGCGGTCGCCGCCCACCCGGGATACGCGCGCACCAACCTCATGACCGCGGGACCGCGCGCCGAGGGGCGCCGGCTGGCGACCCGGCTGATGGGGCTGGCCGCCCGGGTCGTCGCCCAGCCCGCGGAGGCGGGCGCGCTGCCCGTCCTGTACGCGGCGACCGCCCCCGGCGTCCCGTCCGACTCCTTCACCGGCCCGTCCTTCGCGATGTGGCGCGGGGCGCCCGCGCCGTCCCGGCGGGCGCCCTGGACCCTCGACGACGCGATGGGGGAGCGGCTGTGGGCCGCCTCCGAACGGCTGACGGGGGTCACGTACGAGGCCCTGCGGGGCCTGGACTAGCTCCGGAACGGCCCGCGCACCTCGTAGGTGATCCCGCCGGACGAACTCCCGCTCGTGCCCCGCTGGCTGGAGAAGTACAGCCGGGTGCCGTCGGGTGAGAACGCCGGCCCGGTGATCTCCGAGCCGGACTGCCCGTCGATACGCAGGAAGGGGGCGACGACGTCGTTCGGAGTGATCACGCAGATCTCCATGTTGCCGCCGTCCTCCGCGACGAACAGGTCGCCGGAGGAGCTGCCGGTGACATTGTCGACGCCGGTCAGCGGGGCCCCGCCGGACGTCACCAGGGAGTCGTCGTAGGCCAGTTCGACGGTCTGCCCGGCCGCGTCGTACTGCCAGACGCGGTTGTCGCCCTTGGTGGTGAACCAGCAGGTGTCGTCCGCGTAGTAGCAGCCCTCGCCGCCGTTGAAGCGCTTGGCGCCGGAGACCTGGTTGCGGGTCGCGGTGGCACCGGAGGGGTCGGGGACCCGCGCCCAGGTCACCGGTCCGCTGGTGGCCGAGCCCGCCACCAGCACCTCCAGCGTGCCGGAGGACAGGTCGCCCCAGGTGGTCGGGCGGAAGCGGTAGAAGCAGCCGTCGGTGACGTCCTCCGTCAGGTACACCACCTCGCGGACCGGGTCGGCCGCCGCCGCCTCGTGCTTGAAGCGGCCCATGGCGTCCCGCCGCACCGCGGCCTTCACGCCCCACGGGTCGGTCTCGTACACGTAGCCGCGGTCCACCTCCTCGCAGGACAGCCAGGTGTTCCACGGCGTCCGGCCGCCCGCGCAGTTCTGGCGGGTGCCGGAGAGCACGCGGTACGCCGAGGTGACGGCGCCCGTGGCGGAGAACCGCACCGCGCTCGCCCCGCCGGAGGGGTTGACCTCCGAGTTGGAGACGTAGATCCAGCCGGAGCCGTCCGGGTAGCAGGCGCCGCCGTCCGGTGCGCCGTGCCAGGTGTACGAGGTGCCCGGCACCTTCTGGCCGGAACGGGCGATCACCCTGCTCGTGAAGCCGGCGGGCAGGCGGAGGCCGTTGGCGTCGGGTGAGCCGAGCGCCCCGTACGGTCCGCTGCCGGGCTGGGCGGGGGCGGCGTACGCGGCACCGCGCCACAGGGTTCCGCCGAGAACGGCCGAGCCGCCGACGACGGCCGTGCGCAGGAGGGTACGACGATCCACTGCTGCCTCCGGGTGTCATGGCCTCTCCCGCCGCCGGACGGCGACGGGAGCGTGCGGTCACGGACCCTAGGGCGGCCTGATTGACGGGCCATGGACAACTTATGACGTGCGGGCGGCACGCGGGCGGCTCAGGCCGTCTGGCCGCCGTCCACCACCAGGTCCGTGCCCACCACCGACGCCGCGTCGTCCGACGCCAGGTACAGCACCGCCGCCGCGACCTCCGCCACCGACGAGACCCGGCCGAGCGGTGTCTCGCCCCGCATGCGCTCGGCCCGGCCCTCCTCCGTCTCCCCGGGGCGCAGGGACATCGAGGTCGCCGTGGCGCCGGGGCTGACGGCGTTGATGCGGACGCCGTCGGCGATGTGGTCGATGGCGGCGCCCCGGGTCAGTGCCGAGACGGCCGCCTTCGTGGCGGCGTAGGCCGCGGCGCCCGGGCTGCGCTTGTGCGCGCCGAAGGTGGAGGCGATGTTCACGATGGCCCCGCCGCGCGGCTGGGCGCGCATCTGCCGCACCTCGGCCGCGAGGGCGAGGAAGACGCCGGTGACGTTGATGTCGAGCTGCGCGTGCCAGTCCGCCTCGGGCAGGTCGGCCAGGGGGACTCCGCCGCGGAAGACGCCGGCGTTGTTGACTGCCACGTCCAGGGAGCCGAAGTGGTCGACGGCGGCGTCCACGACGGCGCGTACGTCGTCGGGGCGGGAGACGTCGGCGGTGACGGCCAGCGCCTTGCCGCCCGCCGCCTCGATCAGGGCCACCGTCTCGTCGAGCGGTTCCCGCCCGCGTCCGGCGACGACGACGTTCGCGCCCTCGGCGGCGAGGGCGAGGGCGACGGCCCGGCCGATGCCGGAGCCCGCGCCGGTGACGAGGGCGGTCCTGTCGGTGAAGCGCTGGGTGGTCATGAATCTCCTCTTTTTCTTGACCGTTCGGTTCAGTATGGAGGTGTGAGAGCGCGCGGAAGGTCCCCGTCGCGGGGAAGGTGCTGTCGCGGGTTCTCAGTCGAGCAGCGCGAGTGCCTGTTCCGCCGCGTCCCGCAGCCTGGCCGGGTCCGCCGACGCCTTCCCCACCACCCGCATGCCCTGCAGCAGCACCAGCAGCATGCGGGCGAGGGTGAGCGGGTCGCGGCCGGCGGGCAGTTCGCCCTGGGCCGCGGCCCGGGTCAGCGTCGAGTGCAGCACGGTCTCCAGCTGGTCCCAGTTGCGCTCGACCCGCCGCGCGGCGACCGGGTCGTGCGGGGCCAGCTCGGCGGCGGTGTTGGTGACGAAACAGCCGCGCAGGCGCAGTTCGCCGGCGGTCGCCTCGGCGGCGTAGCGCCGCACCAGGGACCGGACGCCCGGCAGGGCGGCGCCCGGCCGGGACAGGTCCGCCAGCAGATCCGGCAGCAGCCCCTCCTCGTACCGCGCCAGCGCCTTCAGGTACAGCTCGCGCTTGTTGCCGAAGGTCGCGTAGATGCTGGCGCGTCCGACGCCGAGACGCTCCACGAGGTCGGACATCGACGTCCCCTCGTAGCCGCGCTCCCAGAACAGCTCCAGGGCTGCCCGCAGCGCGGCGTCCGGATCGAACTCCTTGGTCCTGGCCACGTGTCGCAGCCTAGATCCATCTGGAACGAACGGTCAAGAACGTTGCGGACGCAGGCCGACTCAGGCCGCCTTCACCTCGTACACCGCCACCCGTACCGCCTCGTCGTCCAGGCACTCCCCGGTGCTGAGGTCGAAGCGCTGCTTGAGCAGCGGGGAGGCGACGAACGGGCGGCCCTGGTGGGTGCCGGTCAGGCCGCGGGAGAGGACCGCGGCGCCGGTGAACGGGTCCCGGTTGTCGATGGCGTACAGCCCGCCCTCCCGGTCCCGGAAGAGGGCCACCTGGCCGCCGTCCGGGAGCAGGGCCGCCACGCCCCGGCCGGGGAGCAGGGCGCCGAGGTCGCACGCCGTGAACCAGTCGTCGGTCAGCCGCAGCAGGACCTTGAGGTCGGTCGTCTCGGGTGCCAGGGTCATCGCCGGGTGCTTCCTTCCAGGAGGTCTTCCTCGGTGCGCCGCATGCCGATGTTCAGCAGCGGCAGGTCGGGCTTCATCTGGTCGCGCTCGGGCACGAAGCCCACGACCGGGTCGGGGGTGTCGGGCGCGTTCACGAAGGACACGAACCGGGCCAGCTTCTCGGGGTCGTTGATGGTCTCGGCCCACTCGTCGCGGTAGTGCGAGACGTGGGCGCGCATCAGGGACTCCAGCTCGTCGCAGATGCCGAGCGAGTCGTGCACGACGACGTCCCGTACGTGGTCCAGGCCGCCGGGGATGCGCTCCAGCCAGGTGGAGGTGCGCTCCAGCTTGTCGGCGGTGCGGATGTAGAACATCAGGAACCGGTCGATGAGCCGGACCAGTTCGGCGTCCGAGAGGTCCTGCGCCAGCAGGTCCGCGTGGCGCGGGGTGGCGCCGCCGTTGCCGCCGACGTAGAGGTTCCAGCCGTTGGAGGTGGCGATCACGCCGAAGTCCTTGGACTGGGCCTCGGCGCACTCGCGGGCGCACCCGGAGACCGCCGACTTCAGCTTGTGCGGCGACCTGAGTCCCCGGTAGCGCAGCTCCAGGTCGATCGCCATCCGCACCGAGTCCTGGACGCCGTACCGGCACCAGGTCTGCCCCACGCAGGACTTCACGGTGCGCAGCGACTTCCCGTACGCGTGCCCGGACTCGAACCCGGCGTCCACCAGCCGCGCCCAGATCACCGGCAGCTGCTCGACGCGGGCACCGAACATGTCGATGCGCTGGCCGCCGGTGATCTTCGTGTAGAGCCCGAAGTCCCGGGCGATCTCGCCGATGACGATCAGCTTCTCCGGGGCGATCTCGCCGCCGGGGATGCGCGGGACGACGGAGTACGAGCCGTTCTTCTGGAGGTTGGCCAGGAAGTGGTCGTTGGTGTCCTGGAGCGCGGCCTGCTCGCCCTCCAGGACGTAGCCGCTCGCGCCGATCGCGGGGGCCAGGGAGGCGATGATCGAGCCGACCGCCGGCTTGCAGACCTCGCAGCCGTCGCCGCCCCGCGCGCCCTCACGGCCGTGCCGGTCGAGCAGTTCCCGGTAGGAGGTGACCCGCAGGGCGCGGACGATCTCGTACAGCTCCTCGCGGGTCTGCGCGAAGCAGCCGCACAGGCCCTTGTCGACCTCGACGCCGCTCGCCTCCAGCTCGGCGGTGACCAATTGGCCGAGCACCTTGACGCAGGAGCCGCAGCCCGTACCGGCCTTGGTGCACTTCTTCACCTCGGGCACGGTCGTGCACTGGTGGTCGGTGACCGCGCCGCGGATGCTGCCTTTGGTGACGTTGTGGCAGGAGCAGATCACCGCGTCGTCCGGGAGCGCGGACGGGCCCAGCTGGACCGGGGCCCCGGCACCGGCGGGCAGGACGAGCGACTCGGGGGAGACCGGCGGGACCGAGCCGGTGAAGGCGCGCAGCGTCCCGTAGGCCTCCGCGTCGCCGACCAGGATGCCGCCGAGCAGCGTGCCGTCGCGGCCGACGACCAGCTTCTTGTACAGCCCCGCGCGGGAGTCGGAGTAGACGACGTCCAGGCAGTCCTCGGCGGTGCCGTGCGCGTCGCCGAAGGAGGCCACGTCCACGCCGAGCAGCTTCAGCTTGGTGGACAGGTCGGCGCCGGTGAAGGACGCCTCCTGGGCCGCGATGGTCGCGGCGACGGTCTCGGCCTGCTCGTAACCGGGCGCCACCAGCCCGTACACCCGCCCGTCGGACGCCAGCGCGCACTCGCCGATCGCGAACACGTGCTCGTCGGTGACCGTACGGCACCGCTCGTCGACGCTGATGCCGCCGCGCTCGCCGACCGCGAGACCGCAGTCCCGGGCCAGTTGGTCGCGGGGGCGGACGCCGGCGCTGAACACCACCAGGTCGGTGGCGAGTTCGGAGCCGTCGGACAGCTTCATGCCGGTGACGGCGCCGTCCGCGCCCGTCAGGATCTCCTGCGTGCCGACGCCGGTGTGGACGGACAGGCCCATGCCCTCGATGGTGCGCAGCAGCGCCGCGCCGCCGCCCTCGTCGACCTGGACCGGCATCAGGCGGGGCGCGAACTCCACGATGTGCGAGGTGAGTCCGAGCCCCTTCAGCGCGCCCGCTGCCTCCAGGCCGAGCAGCCCGCCGCCGACCACCGCGCCGGTCGTGGCGGTCCTCGCGTACTCCTCGATGGCGAGCAGGTCCTCGATCGTCCGGTAGACGAAGCAGCCCTCGGCGTCCTTGCCGGGGACCGGCGGGACGAACGGGTAGGAGCCGGTGGCCAGGACGAGGACGTCGTAGCCGACGACGAGCCCGGAGCGGGCGGTCACCGTGCGGGCGTCCCGGTCGACGGTCTCCGCCGGGTCACCGACGTGCAGCTCGATGCCGTGCTCCTCGATGAAGGCGAGGTCGGTCATCGACAGGTCCTCGGGGGTCTTGCCCGAGAAGTACGACGTGAGCTGGACGCGGTCGTAGGCGGGGCGCGGCTCCTCGCACAGCACGACCACGCGGTGCGTGGCGGTCAGGCCGCGCTCGGCGAGCGCTTCGAGGAAGCGCTGGCCGACCATGCCGTGGCCGACGAGCACGATCGTCGGGGTGTGCGCCGGGGTGGCGGTCATCAGGAGCCTCCGTCATGGGTGAGCAGGTGGAGCAGGGGGCCGCCGTCGGAGGGGAGCGGCTCTGCTCCCTCCCAGGCGCGCGCGAGCGCGCCGACGGTGCCGAGTTCGCCGACCAGGACCCCGCCGACCAGCCGGTCGTCGCGGACGACGACCTTGCGGTATGTGCCCCGGGTGGCGTCGGCGAGCTGCACGACGTCGTCGCCGGGGAGGGGGTCGGTCTCGCCGAACGCGGCGAGGTCGAAGGAGCCGTCCGGCCCGCCGAGCGGACTGTCCGGCCCGCCGAAGGGGCTCTGGGGCCCGGTGAGGGTGAGGCGGGTCAGGGAGCGGGTGCCGGTGTAGCGGGCGGTGCCGTTCCCGGCGAGCAGTTCGGCCAGCGCGCCGGCCTGTTCGAGGGCGGGCGCGGCCAGCCCGTACACGCGCCCGTCGTGCTGGGCGCAGTCGCCGACGGCGCGGATGTGCGGGTCCGAGGTGCGCAGCTCGTCGTCGACGAGGACGCCCTTGCCGACGTCGAGGCCCGCCTCCTGCGCGAGGCCGACCCGGGGCCGGACCCCGCAGGCGAGCACCACGAGATCGGCGCCGAGGGCGTACCCGTCGGCCATCTCCACCGACCGCACCGCCCCGCCGACGCTGCGCACGTCGCGCACCCGGCACTCGGTGTGCACCTCGACGCCGAGGTCCTCCAGATGGCGCCGCACGAGAGCGGAGGCGCCGGGGTCCAGCTGGCGTTCCATGAGCCGTTCCGCCTGCTGGGCGAGGACGACCTGGGCGCCGCGCACGGCCAGCGCCCGGGCGGCGGAGACCCCGAGCAGCCCGCCCCCGACGACGACCGCCCGCACCCCCGCCCGAACCGCCTTCGACAGCCCCAGGCAGTCGTCCAGCGTCCGGAACGCGTGCACGCCCTCGGGCAGCGCGCGGTCCGGGGTGAACAGACCGCGCAGCGGCGGCAGCACGGCGTTGGAGCCGGTGGCCAGGACCAGCGTGTCGTACGCGATCACCGACCCGTCGGCGCACCGCACGGTCCGCCCCTCCCGGTCGATGCCGGTGACCCGGCCGCGCAGCAGCCCGGCGGGCGCCGGCAGGCTGATCACGTCGGGGCCGTACCGTCCGGCCAGCACGTCGGCGAGCAGCACCCGGTTGTACGGGCGGTGCTCCTCGTCGCCGACCAGCAGCGCGGGCGTGCCCAGCTCACCGAGGAGCCGGGCGAGCGTCACGCCCGCGAGTCCGGCGCCGATCACCACCACACGCTCATTCGAGGTCATGGCATTGAGCGTGCGGCGCCGGTGTTACCCGGTCGCATCGCGTCTGTTTCCCGGGGGGAACGCTGCCCTCAGCAGGTGCGGGGGGTGGGTGTGAGGGCGCGGACGACCGATCCGGATGGCCCGGGGCCGTCCGGGACCGATCGGTAACCTCAGAAGACGCTCATCTTGATGGACGGCACATCGATCCCGTCCATAGGGTCGCGATCATGCCCGACATATCGCTGACCACGCTCGTCCTGCTCTGCCTCGCCGCTCTCGCGGCCGGCTGGATCGACGCGGTGGTCGGCGGCGGCGGCCTCCTGCTCCTGCCGGCCATGCTGCTCGGCCTGCCCTCCGGCACCCCCGCCGCGCACGCGCTGGGCACCAACAAGGCGGTCGCCATCGTCGGCACCACGGGCGCGGCGGTGACGTACGCCCGCAAGGCCCCGGTGGACGTCCGCACGGCCGTCCGCATCGGGCTGGCGGCGCTGGCGGGCTCGTCCGGCGGGGCCTTCTTCGCGGCCGGGATGAGCACGGAGGTGCTGAAGCCGGTCATCATGGTGGTGCTGCTCGCCGTCGCCGCCTTCGTGATCTTCCGCCCGGCCTTCGGCACCGCGCCCGCGACCGGCCCGGCCACCCGCCGCCAGATCCTCGCCGCGATCGGCCTCGCGGGCGTCGGCATCGGCTTCTACGACGGCCTGGTCGGCCCCGGCACCGGCACGTTCCTGGTCCTGGCCCTCACCGCCCTGCTCCACCTGGACCTGGTCACCGCCTCGGCCACCGCCAAGATCGTCAACTGCTGCACCAACGCGGGCGCCCTCGCGACCTTCGCCTGGCAGGGCGCGGTCCTGTGGCAACTGGCCGCGCTCATGGCGGTCTTCAACCTGGCGGGCGGCATGTTCGGCGCGCACACGGCGCTGAAGAAGGGGAGCGGCTTTGTGCGGGTGGTGCTGCTGACGGTGGTGTTCGCGTTGGTGGCGAACTTGGCGTATGAGCAGTGGGTGGCCTGAGGATGCCCCGGGGAGCGCTCCTTGGCGAGGCGCTTGCGGGGCCGGATCGGGCTGGGGGCCGGGGTGGTTGACGAGTGAACCGACCACTGCTGTTCCTCGACGTGGACGGGCCGCTCAATCCTTGTGCGGCCAAGCCGGAGAGGCGTCCCGACGGCTACACCACCCTCAGAGTGCCCAGGGGCGGCGCCTACGTCGAGGACAGGTACCTCACGTCCCGGCGGCGCCCCCTGCGGGTCTGGCTCAACCCGGAGCACGGACGCTTCCTGCTCCGGCTCGGTTTCGAACTGTGCTGGGCCACCACATGGATGGACGACGCCAACCGGTGGATCGCACCGGTGCTCGGCCTTCCGGAACTTCCCTTCGTCGACTTCGGCGACGTCCTGCTCCAAGAACGCCCCGATGGAGTCCACTGGAAGACCGGCCCCCTGGTGAACTACGCCAACGGCCGCGCTTTCGCCTGGGTGGACGACGAACAGAGCGAGCTGGATCAGGCGTACGTGACCGCCCACCATCGAGGGCACGGGCTTCTGCACCACGTCAGCCCTCGAGTCGGCCTACGGGAGAGCGACTTTCGCACGCTCGCCGACTTCGCCCGGTCCCTGGACGAGGAGGCCTGAGCGGTCATCGTGGGTCCCGCCCCACCTCCAGCAGCTCCACCACCCCCGTCCCGTCCTCCTCCCCGTGCCCCTCCGCCAGCCACCGCTCCATCAACCCCATGTACGGCGTCAGCAGCTCCGGGCTCACCCCCTGCTCCTGCGCCGTGCGCAGCAGTGTCGCGTTGCCCGCCACCTGCATCGCGAGGTTGGAGACGACGCCGTGGGAGTAGTCGCCGCGCTCCAGTTGCTCGGCGGTCAGGTGGACGGCCGGGGCCATCGCGGTGAGCCAGGACGCCAGCAGCGGTGCGAAGTCGCCGGGCGCGATGTCCTCGCGTCGGATCAGGGCGAAGGCGTGGGAGACGCCCGCGAACATGCCCGTCATCGCGCTCAGCAGCGCCACGTCGTGCAGGGCCGCGAAGCCCGGGTCCTCGCCGACGTAGCGGGTGCCGGCGGGGACGGCGAGGGTGTCGCGGTGCTCGGCGAAGAGGGTGGAGGATCCGCTGTAGAAGACGTAGCCGCCCGAGTCCGCGTCGCCGATCATCGGCGGAACGGCCATGATGCCGCCGTCCAGGAAGCGTGCTCCGCGCGCCGTCGCCCACGCGGCGCGGGTGCGGCCGTCGGCGGGTGTGCCGGTGGTCAGGTCGACCAGGTCGCGGCCGGTCAGGTCGACGCCGGTCAGGGCCGCGCCGACCGAGGCGTCGTCCAGGAGGCAGGCGATCACCAGGCGGTTGGCCGAGACCGCCTCGGCGGCGGTGCGGGCGACGGTGGCGCCCTCTGCGGCCAGGGCCTCGGCGCGGGCGGGGGTGCGGTTCCAGACGGTCACGGGGTGCCCGGCGGCCAGCCAGGCGCGGACGAGGGCCGTGCCCATGGCGCCGGCGCCGAGGACGGTGAGGGGAATAGGGGGAGTGGTCGGGTTGTCGGTCATGGGGACAAGCCTCTTCCGGGGGACGGGGCCGCTCAAGTACGTACTTGAGAGTGGGTGGTTACCCCGGGGGAAGTACGCGGGCGGTGGACGAACGGGGTGACGGGGATGGGTACGGCACGGCGGCCGGGGGCGTACGTGTGCGGCGTCGACGCGGCGATGGACGTGATCGGCGGGAAGTGGAAGGTGCTGATCCTCTGGGCGCTCGGCGAGCGTGTCCGCCGCTTCGGGGCCCTGCGCCGGGAGCTGCCGGGTGTCACGGAGAAGGTCCTCGCCGCACAGCTGCGGGAGCTGGAGGCCGACGGCATCGTGCATCGCGAGGAGTACCCCGAGGTGCCGCCGCGCGTCGAGTACTCGCTCACCGCGCGGGGCGTCGCCCTCAACGAGGCGCTGGCGCCGCTCGGCCTGTGGGGGAAGGCGCACGTCCTGGGCGGCGGCTCACCGGCTGCCGGTGAGGTGCGCGAAGACGACCACGTTCCCCTGGTAGCCGGTACTGCGTGAGTAGTCGCCGCCGCAGGTGATGACCCGCAGCTCGGGCCGGAGCGCCGCGCCGTACACCTTGGCGTCGGGGAAGTCGTCGGCGGCGTAGACCTCCACCGCGTCCACCGTGAAGACCGCGACGCCGCCGTCCCGCCGGTCGACCTCGATCCTCGCGCCCTTCTCCAGCGCGCCGAGCCGGTAGAAGACGGCGGGGCCCTCGGCGTTGTCGACGTGCCCGGCGACGATCGCGGTGCCCCTCTCGCCGGGGGTGGTACCGGCCTCGTACCAGCCGGCGAGGTTCTTCTTCTCGGCGGGCGGCACGTCCAGGCTGCCCGAGGGCGTCAGCCCGAGCCCCGTCATGGGCGCGTCCACCTTGATCGCGGGGATCCGGACGCGGTCCGGCGGGGAGGGCGGCAGCGCCGGTGCGGCGGGCGGCGCCTCGGCGCTCCGCCCGGTGCCGGAGGCGGCCTGCGCGGCCGACGGCTGCGGCGGGGCCTCGTTCTCCGCGCCGCCGACGAGCAGCCACGCCCCGGAGCAGAGGGCGACCGCGGTGACCGCGGCTATCGCGGTGTTGCCGACCCTGCGCATGTACATATCCCCTCTCCAGTCGGGCCCTGTGGTCTCCCCTGCCCCCTCCGGGCCGCGAGGGGCGTCGGACCCGGAGGGGGTGGGGAAGTGCGGTACCGGCGGACGGGCAGCGGAGGGTGCCCGTCAGATCCCGTCGCCTCTCGCCCGGCGATGCAGGAGCCAGGTACCGCCCGCGGCGGCGACGGCGAGAGCCGCCACACCGGCCGCGGTCTGCACGGGGTCGGGACCAAGAGCGCCGCCGACCCCCGTCTTCACGCTTCCTCTGGGATACACCGGCGCCTCGGCCGCGGTCAGCGTCACCACCAGGTCGCCCGTCACCACCTGTTCGTCGTCCCCGCAGGTCGCGACGATCTCGTACGTCCCCGGCTGCGCGCTCGGCGGCACCTCGAAGTGGCCGGCCGTCTCCCCGTCGCCCGTCCCCGGCGCCAGCGGGAACGTGCCGGCGCCGACCGCGCTGGCGTCACCGGCCGCCGAACCGCCCTCCCCGCACCACGCCGTGGTCACCATGGCCCGCTCGCCCGGCACGACCGAGGAGGGGTACACCTCCAGACCACCGGTCGGCGCGGCGTCCCCGGCGTACACGGTCGCCGGGGAGGCGAGACCGACGGCCGCGACGGCGAGCGCGGTACCGGTCAGCAGGCGGGCGGTACGTCGCATCGGTGCTCCTCTGAGCTCTTCGGTGTCCCCTGCCCTTCCGAGGAAAGTGGCAGCGGACCCGGCCCGCTCCCCGAGCGCGCGGCGCGGATTGGGATGAACGGGTGTCGCCGGTGCGTCGGACGGGAGGCGATGTGACTCCGTTTCAGCAGGTCACGGGGGCGTGCCGGGTGAGGGCGGGAAAAGATCCCGAAGGCTGCGGGACGCGGGTGTGAACGGGTGACCGGCACCGCCGAACGGGCCCGCCGTCGCCACGGCTTGACCTCAAGTTTGGTCGAGGTATCAGGCTGTTTCGCATGGACACCACGACCGCCCCACTGCGGGTGACCCTCCTTGTCGGCAGCAACCGCCACGGCCGCTTCGGCCCCGTCGTCGCCGACTGGCTCCTGGACCACCTCCGGGCCCACGACGACCTGGTCCCGGAGGTGGTCGACGTGGCCGAGGCCGACCTCCCCACGACGCTGGCCGCGACCCCGGAGGCGACCGCCGCGCTGGCCGGGGTCACCCCCAAGCTCGCCGGTGCCGACGCGTTCGTCGTGCTCACGCCCGAGTACAACCACTCGTTCCCGGCGGGCCTGAAGAACGTCATCGACTGGCACTTCACCGAGTGGCGGGCCAAGCCCGTCGGCCTCGTCTCGTACGGCGGCCTGGCCGGCGGCCTGCGCGCAGCGGAGCACCTGCGCCAGGTCTTCGCCGAACTGCACGCCGTCACCGTCCGCGACACCGTCTCCTTCCACAACGCGGGCGCGTCCTTCGACGACGAGGGCGCGCCCAGGGACCCGTCGGGGCCTGACGCGGCGGCGAAGACGATGCTCGACCAGCTGGTGTGGTGGGGGCGCGCCCTGCGCGAGGCGAAGGAGAAGCGGCCCTACGACGACATCTGAGAACGCGCGGGGCCGCCCCGGGTTCCCTTGCGGAACCCGGGGCGGCCCCACGTCGCGTGCGCGGCGGGCTCAGCCCACGCTCACCGCGCTCCACGCCGCGCCGACCGCGGCGTACTCGGCGCTGTCGGTGCCGTACAGGTCACCGGCCGCGCTCAGGGTGGCGGTGCGGGCGCCCGCGTAGTCCGTGGACGAGGTCATGTACACCGTCAGCGCCCGGTACCAGACGTCCCCGAGCTTGTCCCGGCCGATCCCGGAGACCGAGGAGCCGTCGCAGGTGGGGGAGGAGTAGCGCACCCCGCCCACGGTCCGCGCGCCGCTGCCCTCGGCCAGCAGGTAGGCGAAGTGGTTGGCGATCCCGGAGGAGTAGTGGACGTCCAGGTCGCCCACCGCGGTGTTCCAGCAGTCGGCCGAACTGCCGTCCCTGCTGGGCTTGTCCATGTAGCGCAGCGCGTCCCGGCCGAACCCGTCCCGGACGACCTTCTCGCCGATCAGGTAGTCCCCGGCGTCGGCGGAGTTGCCCGCGTGCCACTCCACCAGGGTGCCGAAGATGTCCGAGGTCGCCTCGTTGAGACCGCCGGACTCGCCCGAGTACGTCAGCGCGGCCGTCGACGAGGTCACCCCGTGCGTCATCTCGTGCCCGGCGACGTCCAGCGAGACCAGCGGCCCGAAGGTGCTCCCGTCGCCGTCGCCGTACGTCATGCAGAAGCAACTGTCGTCCCAGAAGGCGTTGTTGTACTTGTTGCCGTAGTGCACCCGGTTGTACGACCCCTTGCCGTCGCCCGCGATGCCGCTGCGCCCGTGCACGTCCTTGTAGTAGTCCCACGTGACGTCGGTGCCGTACTGCGCGTCCACGGCGGCCGAGGCGCGGTCGCCGGCGCTCCCCGTGCCCCAGTGGTTGTCCGCGTCCGTGAACAGCGTCGAGGGGGCCCGGACCAGGCAGATGCCGAGGAAGCACAGGTCGGTCTGGTTCTCCGCGTCACCGGTGTAGGTGGAGCCCCGCGTCGGGTCCTTGAGCTGGTACGACGACCCCGAGGACGTCGTTTCCAGCGGCACCTTGCCGCCGTACAGCGACTCGCCGTCGCCCGCGGCCGTCTCGATGGTGTCCCAGGCGTCGATGCGGGCGCCGGTCCCGGCGTCGGTCAGCACGGTGCGCGCGACCGGGTTGCCGACGGGGTCCATCGCCGCCGCGTTCGTCCGCCAGGCCAGCTTCGGGCTCCCGTGCAGGGCGTCGACCACCAACTGCGGTTTGGCGGTGAGCTTCTTCAGCAGCTCGCCCGGGTTGGCGGCGCGCAGCGCGTTCGCGGCCAGGTCGGCGGCCTTGGGGGCCGACAGCTTCGGGGTGACGGTCGGCAGGGAGACCCGGTCCTCCGTCGCGCGGTCCGCGCCGCGGAAGTCGCCGTCGGGGGCGAGGTGGAGGACGAAGTCGCCTCCCAGGACGGGGAGTTCGCGGTAGGTGCGGTCGTAGCGGACGTGCTGGGTGCCGTCGTCGTCGACGATGACGTCGCGGACCTCGGTGTCCTGCGCCGCGGTCAGGCCGAGGGCGTCGGCCCGGTCGGCGAGGACGGCGGCCGCGTGGCCGAGGGCGTCGGCGGAGGTGGGTCCGTCGGCGGCGTGGGAGGTGGGGGCGAGGACGGTGCCGAGCAGCGCGGCGGTGGTGGCGGCGATGCCGGCCGTGGCGGGGCGGGAACCTCGGACGTGCCGTATTCGGCTCATCGGACTCCTTGGGGAGGAGCGCTACGGGGCGCGTGGGGGTGCGGGGGCGTGGGGAGATGGGGGTGCGGAGGCGGGGGTGTTGACTCAGATTTAAAGGACCCCCGGCATGTCATGTCCATAGCCCGCCGGTGAAGATCATGAGGGGCATGAGGCGAGAGAATGACCTGTCGTGGACACCACGCGACTGCCGTTCTTCGTCTACGGCACCCTGCGCCCCGGCGGCGTGCATCACTACGCCTTCCTGCGCGGGCGCACCCGCGCCGAGGAACCCGCCCGCCTGCACGGAGCGTTGCTCTACCCGGGCCCCGGCTACCCCTACGCCGTGGAGGCGCCCGAGGGGAGCGTGCGCGGGGAGGTCGTCACCGCGCTGCCCGGGGAGTACGAGGCGCTGCTCGCCGAACTGGACCGGCTGGAGGAGTACGTGCCGGGCGACCCGCGCAACCTCTACGACCGGGTGACCAGAACCGTCGTACGGGACGCCGACGGGACGACCCTGCGGGCCTGGGTGTACGTCGCCGCCCCGGCGGTCGCGGCCCGGCTGCGGGCGACGGTCGCTCCGGTCGCGGACGGGAACTGGCCGGTGCGGTGACGGCAGGGCCTACCGCGCCACCTCCACCCGCACCGCGCACACCTTGAACTCCGGCATCCGCGACGTCGGGTCGAGGGCCGGGTTGGTCAGTGTGTTGGCGCGGCCCTCGCCCGGCCAGTGGAAGGGCATGAACACGGTGTCCGGCCGGATGCCGGTGGTGATCCGGGCCGGGGCCACCGCCCGCCCCCGCCGGGACACCACCGCCAGCGGGTCCCCCTCCGCCGCCCCGAGCCGCGCCGCCAGCCGCGGGTGCAGCTCCACGAACGGGCCGGGCGCGGCGGCGTTCAGCTCGGCCACCCGCCGGGTCTGCGCCCCGGACTGGTACTGCGCCACGACCCGCCCCGTGGTCAGCAGCACCGGATACGCCTCGTCCGGCTCCTCGGCGCTCGGCCGGTGCGCGACGGGCACGAACCTGGCCCGGCCGTCGTCGGTGGCGAAGCGGTCCAGGAAGAGACGCGGGGTCCCCGGGTGCGGGGGAGTGTCCTCCGCCGGCGCCGGGCACGGCCAGAACACGCCGTTCTCCTGAGCGAGCCGCCGGTAGTCGATCCCCGAGTAGTCCGCCGGGCCGCCGGCGCTGGCCCGGCGCAGTTCCTCGAAGACCTCCTCGGGTTCGGTCGGGAACCCCTTCTCCACACCCAGCCGCCCGGCCAGGCCGTGCAGCACCTCCAGGTCGCTGCGGACCCCGTCCGGCGGCGTGATCGCACGCCGCCGCAGCAGCACCCGCCCCTCCAGACTCGTCGTCGTCCCCGTCTCCTCCGCCCACTGCGTCACCGGCAGCACCACGTCCGCCAGCGCCGCAGTCTCGGAGAGCACCACGTCGCACACCGTCAGGAAGTCCAGCGACCGCAGCCGCCCCTCGACGTGCGCGGCCCGGGGCGCCGACACCACCGGGTTGGACCCCATCACCAGCAGCGACCCGATGTCCGTCCCCAGCGCGTCCAGCAACTCGTACGCACTGCGCCCCGGCCCCGGCAGCGAGTCCGGGTCCACGCCCCACACCTCGGCCACGTGCCGCCGGGCCGCCGGGTCCGTCAGCTTGCGGTAGCCCGGCAACTGGTCGGCCTTCTGCCCGTGTTCGCGCCCGCCCTGCCCGTTGCCCTGCCCGGTCAGACAGCCGTACCCGGACAGCGGCCGCCCGGCCCGCCCGGTCGCCAGGCACAGGTTGATCCACGCGCCCACCGTGTCCGTGCCCTTGGCCTGCTGCTCGGGCCCGCGCGCGGTGAGCACCATGGCCGCCTCCGGCGCGCAGAACAGCCGCACCGCCTCCCGCAGCTCCGGAACGGACACCCCCGTGATCCGCTCCACGTACTCCGGCCAGTGCGCCATCGCCGCCGCCCGCGCCTCCTCCCAGCCGGCCGTGCGGTCCTCGACGTACCGTTCGTCCACCCGCCCCTCGGCCACCACCAGGTGCAGCATGCCCAGCGCGAGCGCCAGGTCGGTGCCGGGCCTCGGTGCCAGGTGCAGGTCGGCCTGTTCGGCGGTCTTCGTGCGGCGCGGGTCGACGACGATCAGGGTGCCGCCGTTCTCCCGCAGCTCGGTGAAGTACCGCAGGGACGGCGGCATCGTCTCCGCCGGGTTCGACCCCACGAGGATCACGCACCCGGTCTTCGGGATGTCCTCGAGCGGGAACGGCAGTCCCCGGTCGAGCCCGAACGCCTTCGTCCCGGCCGCGGCCGCCGACGACATGCAGAAGCGGCCGTTGTAGTCGATCTGCGAGGTGCCCAGCACCACGCGGGCGAACTTGCCGAGCGTGTACGCCTTCTCGTTGGTCAGCCCGCCCCCGCCGAACACCCCCACCGCGTCCGCGCCGCGCTCCGCCCGCGTGCGGGCCAGGTTCCCGGCGATCCGGTCCAGCGCCTCGTCCCAGCCGGCCGGCACCAGCTCACCGCCGTCGGAACGCACCAGCGGGGAGGTCAGCCGCGCCCCCGACGCGAGCACCTCCGGCGCCGTACGCCCCTTGCCGCACAGCGCGCCCCGGTTCACCGGGAAGTCCGCGCGCTCGCTCACCTCGACGGTCCCGTCGGAGGCGGGCGTCAGATTCATCCCGCACTGCAGGGCGCAGTACGGGCAGTGCGTGGGCGTGGCGGTGTTCTGCATGCCGCCCAGCCTGCGGCTTCCGTGTTACGCGGCCGGGCGGCGCTCTGTTACACCGCCGGGACGGCGACCTCCCCGCCGCCCTCGGGCCACGGTGAGGGGCTGCTCATCCGGCCCCGGCTCATCCGGCCCCGGCTCATCCGGCGTCGGCCAGGGCCCGCGCCACCCCCGGCTCCTTCGGCCCGAGGAAGCGCGGGTCCGGCTCGACCGCCGCGTCCAGCGCCGCCTTGCCCGCCGCGAGGACCTCCCGGGCGCCCCCGTAGTACCAGGTCACGTCGTGAGGCTCGTCCACCCCGACGCCGTACGACGCCACCCCCGCCTGCCGGCAGAGCGCGACCGCCCGCCGGATGTGGAAGCCCTGGCTGATCAGTACGGCCCGGTCCACCCCGAAGATCTTCTTCGCGCGGACGCAGGAGTCCCAGGTGTCGAAGCCCGCGTAGTCGCTGACGATCCGCCCGTCGGGCACGCCGTGCCGCACGAGGTAGGCGCGCATGGCGTCCGGCTCGTCGTACTCCTCCCGGCTGTTGTCCCCGGTGACGAGCACCACCTCGATCCGCCCCGCGCGGTACAGCCCGGCCGCCGCGTCCAGCCGGTGCGCCAGGTACGGCGACGGCTCGCCCTCCCACAGCCCGGCGCCGAAGACGACGGCGACCTCGGTGCGCGGCACGTCGGCCGTGGTGCGCAGCCGGTCGCCGGTGACCAGGTGCATCCACGTCGCGGGCAGCAGCGCCAGCACGCACGCCGCCACCACCGCCTGGATCAGCCGCCGCTGCCCCGTGCGGGTGCGCGGCAGGCGCGGTCTGCGAAGTGTCGGGCGGCGCATCGGACGGTTCCCTCCCCGGTCGGTTCCTGCCCTCAGGGACGTACCGGAGTGCCGTCCGGTTCGCCGGACGCTCACACGCGGTGGGCGGCGGCGTGTGAACCGGCGGAAAATTGTCGTGACGCCCACGCAACGGGAAGGCAACGTCACCCGGCCACGATCGGTGCATGACGGTGATGACAGTGACGGGCAGCACGAGTACGCGGGCCACCGGCGGAGCACCCGCCCTGGTGGCCGTCGCCCACGGCAGCCGCGACCCGCGCGCCCTGAGCACCGTGAGCGCCCTCCTCGACCGGGTCCGCGCCCTGCGCCCCGGCCTGCCGGTGCACCTCGGCCACATCGAGCTGAACGAACCCCTGCTCCCCGACACGCTGGCCGCCCTCGGCGACGGGTCCGCGGTCCTCGTCCCGCTCCTGCTCAGCCGCGGCCACCACGTCAAACGCGACATCCCCGACATGGCCGCGGCCTCCCCGGCCCGCACCCGCGTCGCCGCCCCGCTCGGCCCGCACCCCCTGCTCGTGGACGCCCTCCACGCCCGCCTGCTGGAGGCCGGCTGGCCCACCCGGGCCCCCCGGGACGCCGCCGTCGTCCTCGCTTCCGCGGGCTCCCGCGACCCGGACTCCAGGACCGACACGACCCGCACCGCCTCCCTCCTCGCCGCCCGCCTCGGCGTCCCGGTCCTCCCCGCCTACGCCTCGGCGTCGTCCCCCACGGTCCCGGACGCCATCCACACCCTGACGTCCCGGGGCCACCGCCGAGTGGCCATCGCCTCCTACTTCACGGCCCCGGGCCGCTTCGCGACGGAGTCCACGGCGGCGGCCCATTGGATAGCCGCGTCCCCCCTGGGCACCCACCCGGCGATGGCCCACTTGCTGCTCCACCGCTACGACGAGGCGGCGGCGACACCGGCGATGACGCCGGGCGCGAATTGGCCGGCGCGCACCTGACCGACTCAGGGGCGCGGGGAACTGCGCGACCAGCCACGAAGGGACCGCAGTCGCCCGACAACCGCACCCGGCACACGGGTAGGCGCCCCGACGCTCACCCCTTCCGCTTAATGTTCATCACATGGAAGGCACAGACACCCCGTCCCCCTACGACCCGACGTCAGTCGCCCGCTGGGCCCCCGAGCCGGACAAACGCCCCGGCCGCACCGCCTTCCAACGCGACCGCGCCCGCATCCTCCACTCCGCCGCCCTGCGCCGCCTGGCCGGCAAGACCCAGGTCGTCACCCCGGGCGAGGGCAGCCCCATGTGGGACGCCAGCCCCCGCACCCGCCTCACCCACTCCCTGGAGTGCGCCCAGGTCGGCCGCGAACTCGGCGCCGCCCTCGGCTGCGACCCCGACCTCGTGGAGGCCGCCTGCCTCTCCCACGACCTGGGCCACCCGCCCTTCGGGCACAACGGCGAACTGGCGCTCAACACCTTCGCCGAGGACTGCGGCGGATTCGAGGGCAACGCGCAGTCCCTGCGGCTGCTATCCCGCATCGAGCCCAAGCGGTTCACCGAGGACGGCTCCGTCGGCCTCAACCTCACCCGCGCCACCCTCGACGCCGCCACCAAGTACCCCTGGCCCCGCGGCGCCCACCCCACCGACCCGGCCTCGCGCAAGTTCGGCGTCTACGACGACGACCGGCCCGTCTTCGAGTGGCTCCGCAAGGACGCCCCCGGCGCCCGCACCTGCTTCGAAGCCCAGGTCATGGACTGGGCGGACGACGTGGCGTACTCCGTGCACGACGTCGAGGACGGCCTGCACGCCGGCCACATCGACCCGAACTGCCTGCTCGCCGACCCCGAGCGCGAGGCCGTCTTCGAGGCCGCCGTCGGCCGCTACGTCCCCGAGGGCACCGACCACGCCGAACTCGCCGACGCCCTCGACCGCCTCCTCGCCCAGGACTGGTGGCCGCACGGCTATGACGGCTCGGCCGTCGCCCAGGCCCGCCTGAAGGACGCCACCAGCCAGCTCATCGGCCGGTTCTGCCTGGCCGCCGAGACCGCCACCCGGGCCGCGTACGGCGGCGGCCGGCTCACCCGGTACACCGCCGAACTGGTCGTCCCGAGGGAGACCCAGCTGGAGTGCGCCGTCCTCAAGGCGGTCGCCGTCCGGTACGTCATGCAGCGCACCGAACAGGAGGCGCTCCGCGCCGACCAGCGGATCGTCGTCGCCGAACTGGCCGAGGCGCTCACCGCCCGCGCCCCCGACGGCCTCGACCCGCAGTTCCGCGCCCTGTTCGACGCGGCCGCCGACGACCGGGCCCGCAAACGGGTGATCGTCGACCAGATCGCCTCCCTCACCGACGCCTCGGCCCGCTCGCTTCACGCCCGCCTGACGGGGCATCCATGAGACTGGTGGGACAGGTGTGACCCGACGGACCGCGAAGCTCCGGAAACCGGAAGCTCCGTGGCCTGATCGGGTCACCCCCTCTTCCCGCACCACGCCACGTGCGGGACGCTCGCATGTGGCGGCACCCTGACGAGGAGGCAAACAAGTGGTCGACGCGGATCAGACATTCGTCATCGTCGGAGGCGGCCTGGCGGGCGCGAAGGCGGCCGAGACACTCCGCACGGAGGGCTTCACCGGCCGGGTGATCCTCATCTGCGACGAACGCGACCACCCCTACGAGCGCCCCCCGCTGTCCAAGGGCTACCTCCTCGGCAAGGAGGAGCGCGACAGCGTCTTCGTGCACGAACCCGCCTGGTACGCGCAGCACGACATCGAGCTGCACCTCGGCCAGACCGTCGTCGCGATCGACCGCGCCGCCAAGACCGTCCACTACGGCGACGACGGCACCCACGTCAGCTACGACAAGCTGCTCCTCGCGACCGGCGCCGAGCCCCGCCGCCTCGACGTCCCCGGCACCGACCTCGCGGGCGTCCACCACCTGCGCCGCCTCGCCCACGCCGAGCGCCTCAAGGGCGTCCTCGCCTCCCTCGGCCGGGACAACGGCCACCTCGTCATCGCCGGCGCCGGCTGGATCGGCCTGGAGGTCGCGGCGGCGGCCCGCGAGTACGGGGCGGAGGTCACCGTCGTCGAGCCGGGCCCGACCCCGCTGCACGGCGTCCTCGGCCCCGAGCTGGGCGCCGTCTTCGCCGAGCTGCACGAGTCGCACGGGGTGCGCTTCCGCTTCGGCGTGGAGCTGACCGAGATCGTCGGCCAGGACGGCATGGTGCTGGCCGCGCGTACCGACGACGGCGAGGAGCACCCGGCGCACGACGTGCTCGCCGCGATCGGCGCCGCCCCGCGCGCCGCGCTCGCGCAGGCGGCCGGGCTGGAGATCGCCGACCGGGCGCACGGCGGCGGCGTCGTCGTCGACGAGCACCTGCGCACCTCCGACCCCGACATCTACGCGGCCGGCGACGTGGCCTCCTTCCACCACGCCCTCTTCGACACCAGCCTGCGCGTCGAGCACTGGGCCAACGCGCTGAACGGCGGCCCGGCGGCGGCCCGCGCGATGCTCGGCAAGGGCACGGCACACGACCGCGTCCCCTACTTCTTCACCGACCAGTACGACCTGGGCATGGAGTACTCCGGCTGGGCGCCCGCGGGGTCGTACGACGAGGTGGTGATCCGCGGGGACGCGGCGAAGCGCGAGTTCATCGCCTTCTGGGTGAAGGAGGGCCGCGTGCTGGCCGGGATGAACGTCAACGTGTGGGACGTCACGGAGCCGATCCAGCAGCTGATCCGGTCGAAGGCCCGGGTGGACACGGAGGCGCTGGCGAACCCGCACGCATCCCTGGAAAGCCTCATCGCATAGCTGTCGTACCGTCCCCGGCCGCGATTCCCGGGGGGCGACCCCCGGACCCCCGGCCGGGACCCGCCGCCCTCGCGTCCGGCAGCCGCTTCGCGGCGGGCTGTGGCCTCAGCCGGAGCCGGTCACCGTGCCGGAGCATGTCGGTGCCGCCCCGTAGACTTCACGCGTGGCAGGACGGATCAACGACGAGGACGTGAAGGCGGTACGGGACGCGGTCCCGATCGACGCCGTCGTCTCGGAGTACCTCCAGCTGCGCAACGCGGGCGGCGGCAATCTGAAGGGGCTGTGCCCCTTCCACGACGAGAAGTCCCCGTCCTTCCAGGTCAGTCCGAGCAAGGGGTTCTTCCACTGCTTCGGCTGCCAGGAGGGCGGCGACACCATCACGTTCGTGATGAAGATCGACCACCTCACCTTCTCCGAGGCGGTCGAGCGCCTGGCCGGCCAGGCCGGCATCACCCTGCGCTACGAGGAGGGCGGGTACAACCCCACCCACCAGCGCGGCGAACGCATCCGCCTGGTCGAGGCCCACAAGATCGCCGCGCAGTGGTACGCGGAGCAGCTGGCGACCAGCCCCGAGGCGGACACCGGCCGCGCCTTCCTCGCCGACCGCGGCTTCGACCAGGCGGCCGCCCAGCACTTCGGCGTCGGCTACAGCCCCCAGGGCTGGGACCACCTCACCCGGTACCTGCGGGGCAAGGGCTTCAGCGACAAGGAGCTGGTCCTCTCCGGCATCGCCCAGGAGGGCCGCCGCGGCCCCATCGACCGGTTCCGCGGCCGGCTGATGTGGCCCATCCGCGACATCGGCGGCGACGTCGTCGGCTTCGGCGCCCGCAAGCTCTACGAGGCGGACAACGGCCCGAAGTACCTGAACACCCCCGACACCGCGATCTACAAGAAGTCCCAGGTCCTCTACGGCATCGACCTGGCGAAGAAGGACATCGCGAAGGCGTCCCGGGCGGTCGTCGTCGAGGGCTACACGGACGTCATGGCCTGCCACCTCGCCGGCGTCACCACCGCCATCGCGACCTGCGGCACGGCCTTCGGCGGCGACCACATCAAGATCCTCCGCCGCCTCCTCATGGACAACGGCTCGGCCCGCGTGATCTTCACCTTCGACGGCGACGCGGCCGGACAGAAGGCCGCCCTGCGTGCCTTCGAGGACGACCAGAAGTTCGCCGCAGAGACCTACATCGCCATCGCCCCCGACGGCATGGACCCCTGCGACCTGCGCCTCGCCAAGGGCGACGACGCCGTCGCCGACCTCGTCGAGCCGCGCACCCCGCTCTTCGAGTTCGCCCTCCGCCAGATCGTCGGCCGCTACGACCTGGACACCCCGGCCGGCCGCGCGTCCGCGCTGGACGAGGCCGCCCCGGTCGTCGCCCGCATCAAGAACAGCGGCGCCCAGCACGAGGTCGCGGTCCAGCTCGCCGGCATGCTCGGCATCCTGGACACCCAGTTCGTCGTCAAGCGCATCGCCCAGCTGGCCCGCTGGTCCCGCGACCGGGGCGGCAGGGGCGCCCCCGGCCCCGACCGGCAGCAGCACGGCGGCGCCCAGCACCAGGCCGCCCCCACCCGCCCCGGCCCCCGCGGCCCGGCCCTCAACCTCCGCAACCCCGTCTTCGCCACCGAACGCGAACTGCTCAAGCTCGCCCTCCAGCGCCCGGAGCTGGTCTCCCCGGCCTTCGACGCGTACGGCGTCGACGAGTTCACCGCCCCGCCCTACGCCGCCGTGCGCGAGGCGATCCTGGAGGCGGGCGGCGCCGAGTTCGGCGTCCAGGACCCGCAGGACTACCTGGTCCGGGTGCGCGAGGCGGCCCCCGACGACACCGTCCGCGCCATGGTCACCGAACTCGCGGTCGAGGCGATCATGCTGCACCGCGGCGTCAAGGACGTCGACGAGGTCTACGCCGGCGCCCAACTGGTCACGGTCCGCCGCCGCGCCGTCGAACGCCGCATCCGCGACATCACCGGCCGCCTCACCCGCCTCTCCACCCACGGCGACCCCGCCGAACAGGCAGCCGTGCAGAACGAACTCTGGATCCTCCAGCAGTACGACCAGAACCTCCGCGTCCAGGGCGCCGCCGCGCTCTGAACCGGCCCCGGGTATTCACGCGGTCACGGCCCGGACGCAAAAAGTCACCGCACGCATCTCGTGGCGGTGATGTGTCGTACCCCACACTGGGGGCGGTGCCTGAGTCCTCGGAGTGTGGGCGACCCGTTCCGGCGGGTCCCCGGTTCCCGCGGTTCCGTTTCACGGCGTACGGGACGGACGGCGGCGAGCGAGCCGCCTCCGCCGCCCGAAGTACCGCCGCCGGCCCCCGCCGGCCGCGTCCATCCTGGAGGTCGCCCCCGTGCAGACCCAGACCCTCACCCAGACCGACGCCAGTACCGATGGCGCGGAGCCGGACGCCGAGCGCGGGGTCCTCGTCGCCATGCCCCCGGAGAACGAGCCCGCCGAGCCCGCCGAACCGCCGCCGCCCACCCGCACCGAGTCCGGTGGGCCCTCCTCCGACCTGTTCCGGCAGTACCTCCGCGAGATCGGGCGGATCCCGCTGCTCAGCGCGGCCGAGGAGGTCGACCTGGCGCGGCGCGTGGAGGCCGGGCTGTTCGCGGAGGAGAAGCTGCGCCTCACCCCCGACCTGGACAGCAGCCTCGCCCTCGACCTGGACCGGATCGTCGTCCTGGGCCGGGTCGCCAAGCGCCGCCTGATCGAGGCGAACCTGCGGCTCGTGGTGTCGGTGGCGAAGCGGTACATCGGGCGCGGGCTGACCATGCTCGACCTGGTTCAGGAGGGGAACCTCGGGCTGATCCGGGCGGTGGAGAAGTTCGACTACGCCCGCGGCTACAAGTTCTCCACCTACGCCACCTGGTGGATCCGGCAGGCCATGTCCCGCGCCCTGGCCGACCAGGCCCGCACCATCCGCGTCCCCGTCCACGTCGTGGAGCTGATCAACCGGGTCGTCCGCGTCCAGCGCCGCATGCTCCAGGAACGCGGCTACGAGCCGACGCCGCAGGAGGTCGCCGACCACCTGGACCTCGCCCCCGAGCGGGTCGGCGAGGTGCTGCGCCTCGCCCAGGAGCCGGTCTCCCTGCACGCCCCGGTCGGCGAGGAGGACGACGTCGCCCTCGGTGACCTGATCGAGGACGGCGACGCCGCCAGCCCCGTCGAGTCGGCCGCGTTCCTGCTGCTGCGCGAGCACCTGGAGGCGGTCCTCTCCACCCTCGGCGAACGCGAGCGCAAGGTCGTCCAGCTCCGCTACGGCCTGGCCGACGGACGGCCCCGCACGCTGGAGGAGATAGGCCGCATCTTCGGCGTGACCCGGGAGCGGATACGGCAGATCGAGTCCAAGACCCTCAACAAACTCCGCGACCACGCGTACGCGGACCAGCTCCGCGGCTACCTGGACTGAGCAGCCGGACCGCCGCGGCAGCCCCTCACTCCTCCGTCGGCACGCACAGCACCGGGACCGTCGACAGGTGCAGCAGCTTGTGCGGGGTGGAGCCCAGCAGGGCCCCGCGCATCGGGCTCTCGCCCCAGCTGCCCACCACGATCACCCGCGCCCCGTGCCGGGCGGCCGCCGTGAGCAGGGCCTGGGCGGGCTTCTCGTCGATGATCTCGACCGTGCTCGGCACCCCCGCCTCGTCCGCCGCCTCCACGGCATGGCGGAGCGCCGTCCGCCCCGCCTCCACCAGCGCCTCGTGGTGGGAGCCGTACTCCTCGCCCATGGACCCGGGGGCCGCGGCACCGTAGACGAGCACCAGTGGCTCGCCGAACGCGGCCGACACCTCCACCGCGACCCGCAGCGCGCGCACGGCGCCGGCCGACTCGTCGTACCCGAGGACGACCGACATCTCAGCTCTCCTTGTCCGTCACGGGATCCGGGCCCGCCACACCGGGCCGCTCCGACCAGAACGCCGGTGACACGAACCGCCACACGAGCATCACGACCACCCCGACCAGGGTGATGCCGATGCCGATGACCAGCGGGGGACCGAGCCCCAGCCAGGACACCCCGCTGTAGGAGTTGGCGGGGTCGGCCATGTCGATCACGGACTCCACCAGCAGCCAGATCAGCAGCCCCGCCCCGACCAGCGGCCCCAGCCCGATCAGCAGCAGGTTGCGCAGGCTCTCGGTGAGCCGGCGCCGGTAGTACACCGCGCAGGCGATGCCCGTCAGGGCGTAGTAGAACGCGATCAGCAGCGACAGCGCGGTGAGCGAGTCGAAGAGGGCGTTCTCGCTGATCTGCCGGACCACCAGGTACCAGACGATGGCGATCCCGGCCACCCACCAGGTGCTCACGTCGGGTGTCCGGTAGCGCGGGTGGATGCGGCCGAAGCGGGCGGGCAGCGCCTGGCGGCGGGCCATGGACAGCGCCGTGCGCGAGGCGGGGATGATCGTCGTCTGGGTCGAGGCCAGCGCGGACGTGGACACCGCGAGCAGCACCACCCAGTCCCAGCCGCCCATGGCCTCCCCGGCCAGCAGGGCGAAGATGAACTCCTCTTCCCCGGCGTTCTCGGAGAGGAACAGCGGCCCGGCGTACGCCACCACCGCGAAACCGACCGCCACGTACGTCACCAGCAGCACGATCGTCGACCACACGGCGGCCCGGCCGGGCGCGGACGCGGAGTCCCTGATCTCCTCGGTGAGGTTGACCGCCGACTCCCAGCCCCAGTAGATGAACACCCCCAGCAGCAGGGCCGCCGTCAGTGGCGCGCCGCCGGACCCGAAGGGGTTGAGCCACTCGGCCGACGGCCTGACCGAGTCGAGGGTGCCCGTGTCGGCGTAGACCCGGTACAGCGCCACCACCGCGAAGGCGAGCAGACAGGCGACCTGCGCGAGGATCAGCACGTTCTGCACCCGGGCCGACAGCTCGGTGCCGATCACGCACACCCCGGTCATCACCAGGATGAGCAGCACCGTCAGCACCTGCCGCACGACCTCGTTCTCGGCCCAGCTGTCCAGCCCCACGGTCAGCAGCCCGAAGGTGACGGCGACGTCCGCGAGCGAGCCGACGACCAGCACGCCGGTCATGGCGATGGCCCAGCCGCCGAGCCACCCGGACCACGGACCCATGGCCCGGGTGACCCACGAGAAGGTCGTCCCGCAGTCCTGGTCGACCTTGTTGAGGTAGTAGAACGCGGAGGCGATCAGCAGCATCGGCACGAAGGACGCGAACATCACGCCCGGCGCGTAGATCCCGACCAGCGCGACGACCGGTCCGATGACCGCCGCCAGCGAATACGCCGGTGAGGTCGCGTTGAGCCCGATGACCAGCGCGTCGACGAAGCCGATCGCGTTGGGCTTCAGGCCGGCCGGACGGCCGGCGTCTCCCTCGGTTCCCTCGGTGGTGGTGGCCATGGCCCCCTCGCTCCGGTGTGCGGGCGTCGGCCGGACAAGGGGATTGTCCCGCTCCCTACCAATATGAGGGGATTGGGGGCAGATCTCATCCGGACGACACCCACGGAGCCCCGACGGGGCCGGACGGGCTACTCCACCTCGGCCACCGCCTGCGCGAACTGCGCCCGGTACAGCCGTGCGTACGCCCCCTCCGCCGCGAGCAGCGCCGTGTGCGTGCCCTGCTCGACGATCGACCCGTTCTCCATCACCAGGATCGTGTCCGCGTCCCGGATCGTCGACAGCCGGTGCGCGATCACGAACGAGGTCCGCCCGTGCGCCAGCTTGGCCATCCCCTTCTGGATCAGCACCTCGGTACGGGTGTCCACGGACGACGTCGCCTCGTCGAGGACGAGGATCACCGGGTCGGACAGGAACGCCCGCGCGATGGTGATGAGCTGCTTCTCGCCGGCGCTCACCCCCGAACCCTCGTCGTCGATCACCGTGTCGTAGCCGTCGGGCAGCGTCCGCACGAACCGGTCGGCGTGCGCGGCCCGCGCCGCCTCCTCGATCTCCCCACGCGTGACCTCCCGCGACGCCCCGTACGCGATGTTCTCCGCGATGGTGCCGCCGAACAGCCAGGTGTCCTGGAGCACCATGCCGATGCCGGCCCGCAGCTCGTCCCGGGACATCTTCGCGATGTCCACGCCGTCCAGCGTGATCCGGCCGCCGGACACCTCGTAGAAGCGCATCAGCAGGTTGACCAGGGTCGTCTTGCCGGCCCCCGTCGGTCCGACGATGGCGACGGTGTGACCCGGCTCCACCTTCAGCGACAGGTCCTCGATCAGCGGCCTCTCCGGGTCGTACCGGAAGGAGACCTGCTCGAGCGCCACCCGCCCGCGCAGGTCCTCGGGCCGGGTGCCCGGGATCGGGTCCGCCGACTGCTCCTCGGCGTCCAGCAGCTCGAAGACCCGCTCCGCCGAGGCCACACCCGACTGCACGAGGTTCGCCATCGACGCCACCTGCGTCAGCGGCATGGAGAACTGCCGGGAGTACTGGATGAAGGCCTGCACGTCACCGATGGACAGCGAACCCGAGGCCACCCGCAGGCCGCCGACCACCGCGACCAGCACGTAGTTCAGGTTGGACACGAACATCATCAGCGGCTGCATGATGCCGCTGTTGAACTGCGCCCTGAACCCGGCCTCGTACAGCTCGTCGTTCTGCTCGGCGAACTGCTTCGCCGACTCCTCCTGCCGTCCGAACACCTTCACCAGCGCGTGCCCGGTGTACATCTCCTCGATGTGCGCGTTCAGCTGACCCGTCGTACGCCACTGCCGCACGAACTGCGGCTGCGACCGCTTGCCCACCCGGGTGGCCACCACGAACGACAGCGGCACGGTCACCAGCGCGACCAGGGCGAGGATCCAGGAGACGTAGAACATCATCGCCAGCACGCCGATGATCGTGAGCAGCGAGTTGATCAGCTGGCCCATCGACTGCTGGAGCGTCTGCCCGATGTTGTCGATGTCGTTGGTCGCGCGGCTCAGCACCTCGCCGCGCTGCCGCTTGTCGAAGTACGACAGCGGCAGCCGCGACAGTTTCGTCTGCACGTCCTCGCGCAGCCGGAACATGGTGCGGTTGACCGCCCGGTTCACCAGCCGGGTGGCCACCGCCATCAGCAGCCCGGCCACCGCGAACACGGCCAGCGCCAGCAGCAGCACCCGGCCCACGGCATCGAAGTCGATGCCCTGGCCCGGGGTGAAGTCGGTGCTGCGGAGCATGTCGGCGATCCGACCGTCCCCGCGCTCCCGCATGGACTCCAGGACCTGCTCCTTCGTGGCCCCGGACGGCATGTCCCGCCCGACGATGCCCGCGAAGACCAGGTCGGTGGCGCGGCCGAGGATCTTCGGCCCGACCACGCTCAGGCCGACGCTGAGGACGACGCAGCCCACCAGGGTGAACAGGGTCGCCCGCTCCGGCCGGAACCGGGCGACGAGCCGCTTGCCCGACCCCTTGAAGTCCATCGAACGCTGGTCGGGGCCGCCCCCGGCCATCATGCGACCCGCTGGCCCGGCCATCAGGCGGCCTCCGCTTCCGTCAGCTGGGAGAGCACGATCTCCCGGTAGGTCTCGTTGTCCGCCATCAGCTCGTGGTGCCGGCCCACGCCGACCACCCGGCCCTCGTCCAGCACCACGATGCGGTCCGCGTCCCGGATGGTCGCCACCCGCTGCGCGACGATCACCACGGTCGCCTCGGCCGTCTCCCGGCCCAGCTCGGCCCGCAGCGCCGCGTCGGTGGCGTAGTCGAGCGCGGAGAAAGAGTCGTCGAAGAGGTAGATCTCCGGACGCTGGACCAGCGTCCGGGCGATGGCGAGCCGCTGCCGCTGGCCGCCCGACACGTTGGTGCCGCCCTGCGCGACCGGCGCGTCGAGACCGCCCTCCAGCTCGGAGACGAACTCCTTGGCCTGCGCCACATCCAGGGCGTGCCACAGCTCCTCGTCCGTGGCGTCCGGATTCCCGTAGCGCAGGTTGGTCGCCACGGTGCCCGCGAAGAGGTACGGCTTCTGCGGCACCAGACCCACGACCTTGGCCAGCACCTTCGGATCGACGGTCCGTACGTCCACCCCGTCGACCAGCACCTCCCCGTCGGTGGCGTCGAAGAGCCGGGGGACCAGCCCGAGCAGGGTCGACTTGCCGCTGCCGGTCGAGCCGATGACGGCGGTCGTCTCGCCCGGCCTGGCGACCAGCTCGATGTTCCTGAGCACCGGCTCCTCGGCCCCCGGGTAGCGGAAGCCCGCCCCGCGGATCTCCAGATGCCCGTGCCGGCGCAGCTCGGTGACCGGCGCCACCGGCGGCACCACGCTGCTCTCGGTGTCCAGGACCTCCTGGATGCGCTCGGCGCACACCTCCGCGCGCGGCACCATCATGAACATGAAGGTGGCCATCATCACGGACATGACGATCTGCATCAGATAGGCGAGGAACGCGGTCAGGTCGCCGATCTGCATCCCGCCGCTGTCGATCCGGTGGGCGCCGAACCACACCACGGCGATCGACGACAGGTTCACCACCGTCATCACCACCGGGAACATCAGCGCGAGCAGGTTGCCGGTGCCCAGCGCCACCTCGGTGAGGTCGGTGTTGGCCTTCCGGAAGCGCTGCTGCTCGTACTCGTCCCGCACGAAGGCGCGGATCACGCGGTTGCCGGTGATCTGCTCGCGCAGCACCCGGTTGACGGTGTCCAGCCGCACCTGCATCGCCCGGAACAGCGGGCGCAGCCGCCGCACGATCAGCGTGACGCAGACCGCCAGCACCGGCACGACCGCGACCAGCACCCCGGACAGCGGCACGTCCAGACCGAGCGCCATCACGATGCCGCCGACGCACATGATGGGCGCCGACACCATCAGCGTGAACGTCATCAGGGCGAGCATCTGGACCTGCTGCACGTCGTTGGTCGTCCGGGTGATCAGCGAGGGCGCGCCGAAGCCGCCCAGCTCGCGCGCCGAGAAGGACTGCACCCGGCCGAAGACCGCACCCCGCACGTCCCGGCCGAGGGCGGCGGCCGTGCGCGCGCCGTAGTAGACGGCGCCGATGTTGCACACCACCTGGGCCAGGGAGATGCCGATCATCAGGGCGCCGTAGCTCAGGATGTAGCCCGAGTCCCCCTTCACGACACCGTTGTCGATGATGTCCGCGTTCAGGGTCGGCAGGTACAGCGACGCGCAGGTCTGCAGGAACTGCAGCGCCACCAGCAGGGCGATGGGTTTCTTGTAGGGCCTGAGATGGGTCCGCAAAAGTCGTATGAGCACGCTGGGTCTCTCGGGGTCGGCGACGGAGGCAGGTGGTTGCCCCTGGCCCCTATCGTCGGACACTCGACCCGCGTTACCTCAACCGATTAACCCAAGAGCGCGGCAAATTCCGGCCTACGAGCGCCACCGCGCCCCGCGTCAGGTACGCAGCGCCCCCGGGTGGGTCTGTTCGCGCACCGAGACGAACTGCTGCCGCACGGCCTGGCCCACCGCCAGCTCCTCGCCCGGCTCCAGCACCTGGGCCACCGCGCCCTGCCAGACGGGCGGGGTGCGCGGGTCCAGCGTGCCCTGGGACGCGCCCAGTGCCCAGGCCGCCTGGCGGGCCGAGCCGATCGCCGCGTAGTCCGCGGGCTGCGGCACGACGACCTGCGTCCCGAACAGCGCGGGCGCCGCCGCCTGCACGGCCGGCAGCTCGGCCGCCGCGCCCAGCAGGAAGACCCGGCGTACGTCCACGCCCCGGCCGCGCAGCACGTCGAGGGCGTCGCCGAGACCGCACAGCATGCCCTCGAACGCGGCCCGCGCCAGGTGCTCCGGCCGCATCGACTCGCGCCTGAGGCCGGCGAGGGTGCCGGCGGTGTGCGGCAGGTTCGGCGTCCGCTCGCCCTCCAGGTAGGGGAGCAGCACCAGCCCGTGCGCGCCGGGCGTCGACTTCATCGCCAGCTCGGACAGGCTCTCCAGGTCCGGCACGCCGAGCAGCTCGGCGGCGCCGCGCAGGGTCCGTACCGCGTTCAGGGTGGTGACGACCGGCAGGTGCATGCCGGTGGCGTCGGCGAGGGCGGTGATCATCCCGGACTGGTCGACGAGCGGCTCGGTGTGCACGGCCATCACGGACCCGGACGCGCCCAGCGACACCACCGCGTCGCCCAGCCCGATCCCGAGCCCGAAGGCGGCGGCCTGGGTCTCGCCGGTACCGGCGGAGATCAGCAGCCCCTCCGGTGTCGTACCGGCGGCCTCGGCCGGGCCGATCACCTCCGGCAGCATCACCTGGTGGCCGAGCGCCAGCTCGACCAGGTCGGGCCGGTAACCGCCGGTCGCCGCCGACCAGTAGCCGGTTCCGGAGGCCCCGCCCCGGTCGGTGGTCCGCCGGACCGGCCGTCCGAGCAGCTGCCACACCAGCCAGTCGTGGGCCTGGAGCAGGACGGCGGTGCGCGCGGCGGCGTCCGGCTCGTTCCGCGCCAGCCAGCGCAGCTTCGTCACCGGCTGCGCGGCCTGCGGCACCGAGCCCACGGCCTGCGCCCACGCCTCACGGCCGCCGAGCCCGTCGATCAGATCGGCCGCGGCCACCTGTGCGCGCTTGTCCCCGCCCACCATGGCCGGGCGCACGGTGTTGCCCTGCGCGTCCAGCGGCACCACGGAGTTGGCCTGCGCCGACACGCCGATGGCCTGCACGCCCTCCAGCAGTCCGCCGCCGGCCGCCTCCCCGAGGGACAGCAGCCAGGCCTGCGGATCGACGTCTGCGGGCCGGCCCCCGCCCTCGGGGCTCTCCAGCGGGTGCGGCGCGTAGCCCTGGCGCAGCACGGCGCCCGTGTCCGAATCGCAGACGACGATACGAGTGAAATCGGGCGAACTGTCCAACCCGGCGACTATCCCCATGCCCGAAATTCTGCCGCACCGGGAGGCGTGACCGTACCCGGTGGGGGCTTGCGTCTCAGGTGTTGCTGGTGCCCCAGTCGTCCGGGCCGGTGCCGTTCGTGCTGCGTTCCCGCAGGGAGCGGACCCGCTGGGCCACCGAGTCGGGCATCCGGTCACCCACCTTGTCGCTCACCACGTGGTACGCCTTGTCCGCGAAGTGCCTGCCCTGCTGGGCCGCCGACTCGGCGGTGTTGCGCACCGCCGGGTTCTGCGCGACCTGCCGCGCGGACTTCCGCAACTGCTCGTAACGCTCCCGCCCGGCCTTCGTGCCGAGCACGTATCCCGCCGCCAGTCCGACGACGAACGTGAGCCGGTAACGCATGGCTGCCACCCTTCTCTTCGCTGGCTCCGTGGTGCCGGAGAGTACCGATTGGCGGAGCACCCCCCTGCTTGCGCTAATGTATGTGTCGCAGCGAGCGCGCGCCCCCTGGCGAATACCCAGGCCGACGCGTTCGATGCGATACGAGACTTTCCTCGGTAGCTCAATTGGCAGAGCAGCCGGCTGTTAACCGGCAGGTTACTGGTTCGAGTCCAGTCCGGGGAGCTCGTTCCTCCGTAGCTCAATTGGCAGAGCAGCCGGCTGTTAACCGGCAGGTTACTGGTTCGAGTCCAGTCGGGGGAGCACGGTGAACGAGGACCCCTCAGGGGTCCTTTTTCATGTCTCCTTCCATGTCCCGGGAACCACGCGGCACGCCGCGGAGTCCTCAAGGTCATGAAGGCGTCGCGGCAGCCGACCATCCGAGGCAGGAGATCGTATGAGCGGCTATGCTGCGGCAGACGGCGCGCACACCTGTACGCGACACGCCGCTATGGGGCGGTAGCTCAGCCGGTTAGAGCAGCGGACTCATAATCCGTCGGCCGTGGGTTCGAGTCCCACCCGCCCCACTCCTGCCCTCTCGGGCAAAATCGTTCTGTCCTGCGTCGGAGTGTCCAGCGTCGGACTCCGCCACCGGGCCCGCGGTCGATTCTTCCCGCTCGGTGGCCGCAGACCGGTCGTGCCGCGCCGGAAGATCGCCCGGACGGAGTCTCCCGCCCCACCTGCCGCCCCACCATCGGCGTGGCTCCGGCGAGGCCGGTGTCGTCCCGAGCCCCGTCCACCCCCGAGCGACTCGCTGTGTGCTCCTTCCTGTGGCTCAGTCACGACACCAGGCGAAGCGCGAACGCGAGGGAGTCGGTGAAGATCTGCTCCACCTGGGCGTCGGACACGCCGTGCCAGCCGTGATCGGCGTTCGGGATCGTCCACAGTTCGACCGGTGACGAACCGGCCGCCTCCAGTGCCGCGGCGAGATCTTGGCTGTGTGAGCAGGCGACCATGGAGTCCTGCTCGCCGTGAACGAGCAGGAACGGGGGCGTGCCGGCGCGGACTTGGGTGAGGGGGCTGGCCGCACGGGCGCGTTCCGGGGCGGTCGTCGGTGGTGCGCCGAGCATCAGGGCTTCGGGAGACGCGGGGTCCTCCGGGGTGAAGGGGCCTCGCGCGGTGGTCAGGTCGCTCGGTCCGTACCAGATCACCGCCCCGGCCGGTGAGGGGTCGGTGTGGGTGAGGGTGAGGAGCGAGGCGAGGTGGCCGCCGGCGGACTCTCCCCACGCCACCGTGCGCCCGGTGTCGATGCCCAGCTCCGCGGAGCGCAGGGTGAGCCAGCGCAGTGCGGCGCGCAGGTCGTCGAGCGGGGCGGGGAAGGGGGCCTCGCCGCTGAGCCGGTAGTCGGCGCAGGCGACGGCGAAGCCCTCGGCCGCGATGCGTGCGAAGGGGCCCGGTGTCCAGTGGCGGGTGCGCGGGCCCAAGTCGTCGCGCCGCCCCCGTCGCCACGCGCCGCCGTGCACGAACAGCACCAGTGGAAGCCGCCCGGACCCGGAGCGCTCCGGCAGCCACAGGTCGAGTTCCAGGGGGCGGCTTCCCTCCACGGGGAGGTACGGCACGCCGCGCACTTCGCGTACGCCGTGCTCGTTCAGGGGCGCGCGCGGCAGCGGCGCGTGGTCGGGGTGGGGTGCGGAGATCAGTTCGCGCAGCGAGGGGCCGGACTCCGGCTCCGTCATGGCGTCCGCCACTGGTGGTCGGGCAGGAAGCGCACGTCGAACCGCTCGGGAACGGTCGCGAACTTGCCGGGTTCCGGGACGACGGGCGGGTGGGGCAGTCCCATGTGCTCGGCCGGTACGCCGAGGTTCTCGAAGAACCGCTCGAAGGTCCCTCCGGGGCCGGCCGCGACGCCGACGACCTGGCTGTGGTGGCGCTCCATGCGGTAGGCGTGCCGGCAGTTCTTCGGTACGAAGCCGAAGTCGCCGGGCGTGAGGAGCTTCTCCTGCTGCTCGCCCTCGGTGTCCTCGACGAACAGTCGCACCGCGCCCTGCGTGATGTAGAAGACCTCGTGGGTGTCGGTGTGCACATGGGCGGGGATGAGGTCGCCCCTGGGGCCCTCGACGGTGAAGAAGTTGAAGGTGTTCTCGGTCTGCTCGCCGCCCGCGTAGATGGTGATCAGGTCGCCGAACAGGTGGGCCCGGTCGCCCTCGCCCTTCTCGATGAAGTAGGGCTTGCCCGGTTCCGCGGGGATGCGTGACGCCCGCCGGTAGCGGGTGGCGTACTCGATGGTCATGCCGTCTCCCTGGATCGGATCGGTCTCCGTAGCGAATGTCAGGTAGCCTGACATGAGAGACTGTCGGTAATCAAGCACTGGTTGCGAGCCCGGCCCACGCGTGAGGAAACGATGCAGTCCACCCGCCGCTACCTTCCGCAGTTGCTCGGCGAGGCCCGGCGGTGGTTCGAGGAGGGGCTGCTCGCCGCCCTGGAGGCGGCCGGTGCCGTGCCGGTGTCGCCGACGCAAGCGCAGCTCTTCGCCGTGCTGGACGACAAGGGCGCCACGGTCTCGGAGCTGGCCCGGCGCATGGGCGTCACCCGGCAGACGGCGCATCAGGCCGTGCACGGCCTGATCACCGCGGGACTCCTGGACCAGGTCGCCGACCCCGACTCCCTCCGGCAGCGGCTGATCCGGCGCACCGAGGAGGGGGAACGCGTGCACCGGCAGGCCGGTCTCGTCCTCGAGCGGCTGGAGGAGCAGCTCGCCGAGCGGATCGGTGGGGAGGCGGTCGACGCCCTGCGGACGGCGCTGGAAGCGCCCTGGGGCCGGCCGCCCGGCCCGGATGCGGGCGGAATGTCCGCACACCCCCGATCGGGCTGAACGCCTCTCGGCGCGGTGACGGAGTTGGTGGCAGTGGCCGGTGTCAGCGGCGGAGCCTGGCCAGGGCCGTGCGCAGGGCCGCGCGTACCTCCGGGGGTGGCGGCGGGCCCTCGTTCTCGGTGCCCGCCGTGACCGCGGCGGCGACGTCGCGCAGCTTGGTGTTGGAGAGCTGGGAGGCCTCCCGGAGGATGCCCCATGCCTCGTCCGAGGTGCAGGCGTGCAGGGCCATCAGGACGCCCCGCGCCTGGTCGATGACCGGACGGGAGGCGATCGCCCGGCGCAGCTGGTCGACCTCCTCCTCCAGGACGTGCAGCCGCTCGGCGGCGGTGGTGGTGCGCAGGGGGTCGGTGGTGTCCAGACCGGCCAGCTCCAGGACGCGCAGCGGCTGGCCCCGCCAGTTCGCCGTCGTCGCCGGCACCGCCTCCCGGTGGCTGTAGCCGCCCAGCAGGTCGAGGAAGCGCAGCCCGCCCGGGTCCATGAACTCCACGTCGCTCATGTCCAGGTCGAGCCGGGAGACGCCGGCCGGCAGCGCGGCCAGGGCCTCGGCCAGGATGTCCGTGCACCCGTGGACCAGTCGGCCGCGCGCGACGAGCAGCGCCCGCCCGGCGGCCACCCTGCCGTCGATGACCAGAAAGGCCGGCCGCCCCGCCAGACGCGGCGGTGCCGTTGAGGTCATGTCACCGCCTTCGTCCATGTCGGTCCCCGACAGTCCCGGCGGACGCTCGCGACGTCGCTCCGTCCCCTTCGTCGTGGCGCCTGCCCGCCGTACGGCCGACTACACCCAACGCCGGGGAATGAGCGGCCGAAGAGAGGGTAAAGGCAGTGCCGGCGCGTCCCGGGGTCACGCGGTCACAGCGGCGACCACCAGGTCACCGTCGTGCCGTCCGCCGGGGGCCCGGCGCCCTCCTCGCGCTCGCCGTCGTCGAAGACCGTCAGCCGTACGCCGTCCCGGCCCCCGTCCGCCGCCGCGGCGGTCGCGTCCACGGTGACCTCGACCCGGGAGACGGCCGCGCGGGACGTCGCTTCGGTCAGGGCGCGGCGCAGGGCGGTGAGCAGGTGTCCGGCCACCCGCTCGGGTACGCGGGTGTCGACGGCGCCGCGGAAGTGGGTGGACGGGGCGAAGCCGAGCCGGGCGGCGGCGGACGCGGTCTCGCGCAGGACCCGGCCGCGCAGCCCCGTCGGCGGCTCGGCCGGCGGCTGCTGGAGCGCGAAGATCGCCGTACGGACCTCCTGAACCGTGGACCGCAGCTCGTCCGCCGCCCGCGCGAGGATGTCCCGCACGTCCTCCGCGCCGCCCCGGCGCTGCGTCGACTCCAGCATCATCCCGGTGGCGAACAGCCGCTGCACCACCAGGTCGTGCAGGTCCCGCGCGATGCGGTCGCGGTCCTCGAAGACCGCCAGCCGCTCCCGCCCGCGCCGTGCGTCGGCCAGCACCAGGGCGAGCGCGGCCTGCGAGGCGAACTGGGTGGCGAGCCGCCGCTCCAGGTCCGTGTACTGGCGTTCGCCGCGCCGGCGGGGCAGGGCGAGGGTGCCGATCAGCCGGCCGTTCGCCTGCAGCGGCAGCATCATGCTCGGCCCGAACCGGTGCCGTACGCGCGTCGTCATCCGCGGATCGCTCGCCGAGTCCGTGAGGAAGACCGGCTCGCCGCCGAGCAGTTGCTCCAGGACGGGGCTGCCGGGCGCGATGGTGGCGCCGACGATGCCGCCCGGGTCGTCGGGCGTCGACGCGGTCACGATCTCCATGCCGCCCTCGGCGGTCGGGTGGAGGATGACGCCCGCGGAGGCGTCGGCGAGCAGCCGGGCCCGCTCGGCGACCGTCGTCAGCGCGTCGTCGGCGCCCTCCTCGGTGAGCAGCGCCGTGGTGACGGCCGCGGCGCCCTCGATCCAGCGCTCGCGCTGCCGTGCCGTCTCGTACAGCCGGGCGTTGCCGATCGAGATGCCGGCCTGGGTCGCCAGCACCCGCACCAGTTGCTCGTCCTCGACGGTGAAGGGTCCGGCACCCGGCCTGCCCACCAGCCGCAGCTCGCCGAACTCCTCGTCGCGCACGTGGACCGGCACCCGCAGCCGGGGCGCGGTCGTCGCCACGGGCTCCGGGCCCGGGGTGCGGATCTCGGCCAGACCGTCCCGGCCGGGGTCGGGCATCACCAGGGCCGCGCGGTCGGCACCGGTCAGTTCGGCGGCGCCGTCCACGAGGTGCTGGAGGGTACTGCGCAGGTCGAGGTCGGTGCCGACCGCCAGGACGGCTTCGAGGAGGCGGGTCAGTCGGGGCGCGTGCTGCGCGGTCATACCGTCCGGATCCCTCGGCGTGCTCGGCCCCCTCGGCGGCGGGTCAGTCGGACGCGGCCGGCTGGAGCGAGATCGGCTCCACCCGGCCCTCCAGCATGCTGCCGAGCCCCTGGACCGCGCACACGTCGGGCCGCTCCGCGATGTGCACCGGCATGCCCGTGGCCTGACGCAGCATCTGGTCGAAGCCGGGCAGCAGCGCGCTGCCGCCGACCATCATGATCCCCCGGTCGGCGAGGTCCGCGACCAGGTCCGGCGGGCAGTCCCGCAGCACCCGTCCGATCCCGTCGAGCACGGCCGTCAGCGGTGTCTGGATGGCGTTGCGCACCGACGCGGTGTCGACCTGCACCGAGCGCGCGAGGCCGGTCGCCACGTCCCGGCCGTGGATCTCGGTGGACGCCGGTCCCTGCGGGGTCAGCCCGTTGCCGGACAGGGTCAGTTGCAGCGGACGGACGGACTGGCTGGGCAGCACCAGCTCGTGCTGGTGGCGCAGGAGCTGCACGATCGCGTGGTCCACGGCCTCGCCGCCGACCGGGATGCGGGCGGCGGTCACGATCGAGCCGAGGGAGAGCACCGCGACCTGGGTGGCGTGCGCCCCGCACACCATGATCATGGTCGCCTCGGGCTGCTCCACGGGCAGTCCGCACCCGACGGCCGCGGCGATCAGCGTGTCGACCAGCTCCACGCGGCGCGCGCCGAGTCCGACCAGCGTCTCGATCGCCGCCCGCCGCGCCAGCGGATCCGCGTCGTGCGGGGTGCAGGCGGCCGCGCGCAGCCGGGGCTTGCGGCGCAGGGTGCGGCGGATCTTGTCGCCGAGCAGGTGCCGCAGCATGCGCTGGGCCATCTCGATGTCGACGACCGTGCCGCCGGACACGGGCCGCACGACCCGGATGTAGCCGGGGGTGCGGCCGGTCATCTTCTCCGCGAGCTCCCCGACCGCGATGAGCGCGCCGGTGCGGGTGTTGACCGCGGCGGCGGAGGGCTGGTCGACGACGAGCCCGGCACCCTTCACGTACACGCGGGTCCGTGCCGCGCCCAGGTCGACGGCGAAGTGGCAGCGGCGCAGCTGCTCCAGACTGGCGGTACTGGCGGTCATGGCGGATCCTCCCGAGAGCGCGACCGTGCGGCCGCCCGGTGGGCGGCCTTGCTGGCATCGTGCGCGGGAGCGGGGGCGGGCGCCCGTTGGAGGGGGCCGGGCGGGGGGCCGCCGAACGGGCGGTGTCCGGCGGGAGCCGAGCGCCGCCGCCGGTCAGCCGTTCTCGGCCGCCGTCAGCAGCGGACGCAGGTCCGGGACGAGCAGCGCGTCGTCGTCCGCCGCGTTCATCTCCCACCGGACCCGTTCGCCGCCGCAGTGCCCGATGAACGGCAGACCGAGCGCGCGGGCGGCGGACTGCTCGGCGACGGACGAACCGACCATCACGCACGTGTCGACGGTGGCGTCCAGCCGCTCCAGGGCCCGCAGGAGGACGTCCGGGTCGGGCATCAGACGGGTGAGGTCGGTGCCCCTGCCGTGCACGTCACCGGCGAGGGCGTCCAGCAGGCCGCGCCGTCGCAGGTAGGCGGTGACCGGGGCGGGGTCCCGGTCGGTGACCACGGCGGTGCGCACCCGCCGGGCGTCCAGCGCCTCGACCAGCCGGTCGGCCAGGGGCACCGGCCGTGCGGTGCGTGCCGCCCGCGCCTCGTGCCGGTCGAGGCGGAGCCGTACGTCGGGGGCGAGCCGGTGCCCGGCCAGCGCCCGGACGAAGTCGAGCGTGCCGGCGTATCCGTCCGACGAGACCCGGGGGAGCGGTACGCCGGACAGCGCGTCCTCGGGGTCGCGCTCCTCGACGAAGAGCCGGGCGATGTCCAGGAGCACCTCCCGCTCGGCGGCCGGCCGGTACAGCCGGGCCAGTACGTCGTCGAAGCCGAGGAGCACGCAGCTCGCCCCGGCGATCAGGTCCTCGGGGGAGCGCGGCGTCCGGCCGCGCGGGGTGGTGGTGCGGCCGGCCGGCCGGAAGGTCCAGACGAGCCGGTAGCCGGGCGCCTCGGCACCCGTGAGGTCGAACTCGCTGCCCTCCCGGAGCGCGGTGAGGAACTGCCCGACCAGTTCGGCGACCACCTCGCGCAGGTCGGTCGCCCGGTTGCGGACCGCCTCGACCGGGTCTTCGACCTGCCACTTCGCCTCGACGGTGGCCACGCCCGTGCCGACGGGGCGTTGCGTCAGCTCGACCTCGAAGTACTGCCCGGCCGCCCGGAGGGCCGACGGCGCCGACCGGTACTCGTCGGAGTCCGGGAGGGCGAGTGTGCCGTCGGGCAGCCGCAGGACGAAGGCCACGGAACCGTCGCGCGGGGGGACGGGGAGCCTGCCGCCGGGCGGCATGGGGTACGGTCCGCTCACGGCCCGGCCGTCCGACGCCTCCACCCTCGGGCCCCCGGCACCCTCGACCGGGCGGTACCACCCCGTGTCGTCGTCCAGCGGCCTGAACAGGTCCGGATCGAAGGAGGGTCCGTCCTCCCCCGGCTCGTGGACCTCGTCGTGGTAGAGGGAGTCGGAGAGGACGACGAGCGCCTGCGCTTCGGACGCGTCCAGGACCGCGCCGACCGACCCGGCGTCGGCGCGGAAGGACTGCTCCTCGGTCCCGTCCAGCCGGAACTCCACCTGCCAGAACTCGACCAGCAGCCGCTCCGCGCCGATGTGCGCCAGCTGTTCGGGCAGGCCGTCCACGGCCGTCCGGAGGAGCGGGGCGGCCTCCGTCCGCGGCTGGAGCAGGACGAGCAGGCCCTCCCCGTCGTCCACGAGTTCGTACGCGGTGCCGTCGAGTCCGCTGTCCGCCAGCAGGTTCGTGACCACGGTGCGCAGTCCCGCCTGGGCCTCCTCGCCCGAAGGGCCGTCGGCGAACGAGAAGCGGGCGCAGTCGCGGAAGTCGGTGTCGAAGTCGTCCTGCACATGTTCGTCCGCCTCGTCCGCCTCGTCCGGCCGGCCGGGCTCCGCGGGCTCCTCCGGTGCCTCCGGCTCCTCGGGGTCCTCCGGTTCCTCCGTGGACTCCGCCGCTGCCTCGCGCCGCGGCGACCAGGAGTCGTCCTCCGTGGGAAACGGGCCCTCCGGCAGTTCGTCCGGTGCGGACAGCGCCCGGTGCGGCCCGTCGTCCCGCTCCGACCGGGTGCCCTCGTACTCCGACCACGGGGCGTCGTCCACCGGCTCGGCGTGCTCCTCGCGCAGTTCGCGGCCCAGCGCCGCCAGGGCCGGACTCCGCCCGCCGGACAGTTCGTACTCCTCGTACGCCTCCAGGGCCTCCGCGCCCCGGCCCTGGCGGCGCAGCGCGATCAGGTAGAGGCGGCGGAAGTCCTCCCGGTGCGGGTGGGCGCGGAGCAGACGGGACAGTTCCGCCGAGGTGCGGTCGTAGTCGCCCAGGGCCAGGTCGAGTTCGGCGCGCTTGGTGTGCAGGGCGAGGCGGAGCCGCAGGAGCCGGGCCCGGGCGGTACGGGCGGCGGGACCGGGCACGTGCGCGAGGGACTCGTCGCCGTGCCAGAGCGACAACGCCTCGGTGACCAGGGCGCGGGCCTCGGTGGGCGCCCCCTCCACCCGGGCCGCGTCGGCCTGGCGCACCAACTCGTCGCAGTGCACCAGGTCCACGTAGTCGGCGCTGGTGTGCAGGGCGAGGCCGTGGGCGGACGTCACCAGGGCACCCGGGCCGAGGGCCTCCGCCAGTCGCGTCGCCAGCCCGTTCACGTCGCCCCGCGGGTTGCGCGGTTCCTCGCCCGGGTCCCACAGCCCCCACCGCAGCTCCTCGTGCGTCACCGTGCGGCCGCGCTTGAGCAGCAGCATGGCGAGCAGCGCGCGCACCCCCGGTCCGAGGGCCGGGGACCCGTCCGGCAAGGTGACCCGCAGTGCGCCCAGGGCGTGGTAGCGGCGCGGCTCGTACGCCTCGCGGGCCCGGGCGAGTGACCGGGGGTCTGTGAGCAGGTCCAGGCCCTGGGCCTGCGTCGCCGACGAGGCCGACATCAACTGGTCGAAGGCGTGCGCGTAATGGATGCGCAGGGCGGCGGGCAGCCGGTCCAGGTGGCGGGAGTCGATCGGGACGGTCAGCCGTGAGGTGCCCGAAGTGAGCAGCAACAGGATGTCGCACAGGGCCCGGAGGTCCTCGGAGCGTCCGGACGGCCCCGAGGCGCTGCCCGGTTCGAAGAGGCTGAGCCGGACCGTGCCGTCCGGCAGTACGACCACCCGGGACGCCTCCAGGCCGCCGTGCGTGACGCCCGCCCGGTGCAGGGCCGTGAGGCCACGGGCCAGCTGCGCCCCGACCGACACCACCAGCGGCGCCGGCAGCCGCCGGCCGTTCGACCGGGCCAGCGTGTGCAGGGCGACCCCGTCCAGGTGCTCCATGACGACGTACGGGACGTCGTCCTCGATACCGGCGTCGAGGACGGTCACCACGTTCGGGTGGGTGATCTCCGTCAGGAGGCGCGCGTCCCGCAGGAAGGCGCGGCGGGATGCGGGGTCGCGGTCCGGGTCGTGCAGCCGGACCGCCACCGTCCGGTTCGTCTCGGTGTCCTCGGCCAGCCACATCCTCCCGGTGGGCGCGAGCCGCCGGGCCGGCCGGTAGCGGACCCCCAGCGCGGGCGGGAAGGGCGAGGGGCCCTCGGACCGCGCCGGTGCGGCCAGCTGTCTGGCGCTCTCCTGGGTGATCGCCGCGAACGTCTCGCCGCCGTCGGCCCGTTCGGTGCCGTCCCGGGAGGGGAGCAGCGCGCGGAACTCGCCCGGCGACCGCCCCGCCCGCTCGTCGATCAGGCCGCCGGTGCGCAGCAGCAGTTCGTGGGTGCGGTTGCGGGCGGTGCGTGGCAGCCCGCGCAGCAGGAGGTCGCGCACGCCGGGGCGGAAGGCGTACGAGCCGGGCGGCCCGGCGACCGTGGTGAGCATGCCGCTGAGGATGATCTCCGCCAGGTGCTGGGGCCGGGGTTCCGGCTCGACCGCGGCCTGCACCAGCCGCATCACCGGCAGGTCCGGGCGCCCGAGCGCGAGGTGCCCGGCCAGCCGGAAGGCCTGGGGAGACGCGCTCGCGCGAAAGCGCAGCACCAGTTCCTCGGCGGACAGCCGCGAGACGTCGGCGCGGCCGTCGGCGTCGGCGGGCAGCGGGCGGTGCAGCACGGCGGCCGCGCCCGGGTGGCGGGTGCCGCCCGCACTCGCGACCAGGGAGGCCCAGTTCGCCAGCCACTGGGGCCCCGGTTCCAGCACGGGGAGGTGCACGGTGCCGCCGGGCGCCGGGGGCACGGTGTCGTCGTACGGGGTGAAGGCGAGCGACGCGCTGGGCGCGGCCCGGTGCGGTGCCGACAGCCGGCCCGGGACCGGCGGCAGGGCGGTGTCCCGCCACAACTGCTCGGGGAGCGGCTGGAGAACGGCCAGCGGTGTGCGGTGCGCCCAGCGCCGCAGTGTGTCGAACCAGCGGGTGCCGGCCGGGCCCTCCCGCCACTGCGGTCCCATGCAGTCGCTGATCAGCAGGGTGACCGTACGGCCGTCGGGGGGTGCCTCGGCTCCCTCGCCGCGGACGGTGCCGTCGGCCTCCGCGCGGTGCAGGACGACCGTGCGGAAGACGCCCGACTGGGCGAGTGCGGCGTGCAGTTCGCGTACCAGCGGCTGCCAGACGGGCATCGTCGGGCCCGCGTCGTGCACCAGGTTCAGCCGCAGCCAGCGCTCCCGCACCGGGCGCAGCACCGGCAGCCACCCGTCGGGCCCGCCGCCCAGCCGGGCGATGCGGTCGGCGGTCGCGGCCTCGTCCACCTCGTGGCCCACGGGCGCGTCGGTACGGCGCTTCAGCGGGCGCAGGGAACGCTGCAGCGCCAGCGTGTGGCGCAGCATCGGCGGGGCGGGCGCGAGCAGGGAGCTGTGCGGTTCGGCCGTCGACGTTCCCGGCGCGGGTGCGGGGGAGGGCAGGCGCAGCGGGGTGCGGGAGGCGTCGGAGCCGTCGGGGCGAGCCTCGGGCGGATCACCGACGGGCTCCCGTCCCGGCCGGCCCCGCGGGCTGCGCACCGTCTCCGGCCTCGGCGCGGGAACGGGCGGTGCGGGCTCCCGGGCCGCCGGGCCGGTCGCTCCGTCGTCCTTCGGCCCGGAGGGCTCGGGCTCCATGTGCCCGGCCAGCCAGAGCAGTTCGGCCAGCTCCAGCGGGGTCGGGCGGACACCCGAGGAGACCCGGCCGAGGAGGTCGGCCAGGCGGGGCAGGGGATCCGGCGAGCCGGGGCGGTCGGCCGGCATCAGAAGGCGTCGGCCTGCGGGGACCTGCCCAGGTAGGGCATCAGCTGCTCGGCCAGCTCGTCCAGGGAGTCGGCGCCGAGGCCGGAGGAACGGGCCAGGTAGATGGCGTTGAGCAGCTGGTCCGTGGCCAGTTCGCCGCCGCCCACCCGGGACAGGAACCGGTGGATGAGCTGCTGCGCGTACCCGTCGGGCTCGCCCAGGTGGGCGCGGACGATCTCGGCGAGGTGGTCGTCGTCCGGCTGCCGCAGGCGCAGCGAGACGCAGCGGCGCAGGAACGCGGGCGGGAACTCGCGCTCGCCGTTGCTGGTGAGGACGACGAAGGGGAACGCCTTGCAGCGGACCCGGCCGCGCTCCACCGGCACCCGCCGGTCGGTGCCGTCGATCAGCACCTCGGCCCGTCCGCCCGGGGTGTCCCGCGAGGCCCGCACCAGTTCGGGGATCTCGTACTGGCCCTCCTCCAGGACGTGCAGCAGGTCGTTGGGCAGGTCGAGGTCGCTCTTGTCGATCTCGTCGATCAGCAGGGCGCGGGGGCGGGCGTAGGGGAGCAGGGCGGTGCCGAGCGGGCCGAGGCGCAGGTGGTCCTCGATACCCGTGGCCGCCGCCGGGGCGTCGGGGCCCGGCGTGGCGTGGCGCGCCGCGTACAGCCGGGAGAGCGGGTCGTACGTGTAGAGGCCGTCGTGCAGCGTGCTGCGGCTGGTGATGTTCCACCGCAGCACCGGGCCGAGCCGCAGTTCGCGGGCGACCGCGTAGGCGAGGGACGACTTGCCGGTGCCGGGCGGTCCGGTGACCAGCAGCGGGCGCCGCAGGTACAGCGCCGCGTTGACCAGTTGCACCGTCTGCTCCGTGGCCTGGTACGTCACGGCACGGTGCGCGCGGTCCGGCGAGGTGGCCGGGTCGTCGCCGTCCTCGACGGGCGCGTCGAGCACCGGCCCGCCGGCGAAGGCCCGCCAGGGCGGCGGCGGGGGCAGCTCGGCGATGCCGTCGTGGGGGGCCGGGGCGCCGGTGTAGACGGGCCACAGGGGCATGGGTTCTTCTCTCCGGGCGATCGGGGTGGCGGATGGTCGTGGGCCGGCGGCCCGTTCTTGTGCGTGGGGGGCGCCCCGGTCGCCGGGTACGGCGGGTGGGCGGCGGTCGTCGGGGTGGGCGGGCGTTGACACGTCGGGCGGGCGCAGGCGCGTCGGGCGGTCGTCCGGTCGGGGGCGGTTCATCGTGGCGTCGATCCGTCAGCCGACGGGTGAGTGCAGCAGGGCCGCGGGCTCGCTGAAGCAGCGGGGGTCGTCCCACAGGAGCTGGACGTCGCGCGCCCAGTGACCGTCGGGGTCGTCGGCGGCCTCCGCCGTCTCGCGCAGCTCCATGACCAGGCGGGGGAGTTGGGACGGCGGCACGTGAGCCACCGACTCCGCCAGCTCGTCGAGGAACGCCGTCCCCGGACAGGGATCGTCGTGTCCGTCGCCCGAGCACCCCCGGCGCGGCCACAGCAGTACGGGCACGGGGACGGTGAGACCCACCTCGAAGTGCTCCCGCGCCGTCGTCGGCGGGGTGCCGAAACCGGCCAGTTCCGCCTCGTCCCGCAGCCGCTTGCGCAGGCCGGCCGGCCGCTCCGGGGTGCCGCAGTCGACGCGCCGCAGCGGTACGCCCTGACTGGCCCCGAGCTTGCCCCACTTCTTGCGCAGCTGGTGGCGGAGCCGTCCGCTGCGGTGGCGGTGGCGGTCGGTGACGACCAGCGGGTAGGCGCAGCCGAGGGGCGTGGAGTCGTCCTCGCCGCACTCCCAGTGCGCCACCGGTTCGTTGAGCCACTCGCGCGGCAGCACGAAGGTGAGCAGCTCGTCGGCGCCCGGATCGAGCTGGGTGCACGCCTCGTCGATGTGCTCCTGCACGAAGGCGCGCACCGCGCTCCGGGCCAGCCGGCGCGAGCCCACCGGGCGGCGCTGCCCGTCCCGGTAGGCGGACACCTCGACGGTGACCTGGTCGGCGCCGGCGCCGCTGTGGTCGATCTCCACGACGATCGGCGACCAGGTCGTGGGCCGGGACGGCGGTGCGTGCAGCAGCTCCTCCAGCCGGTCGGCGAAGCGGGTCACCACGTCCGGCTCCGGCACCTCCCACTGGACGTAGGCGGCCGCGTCCCGCAGGGAGGCGAAGCCCCCGTCCGGGGGCGGCGGGTCGAAGGCGTCCGTGGCGGAGACGTACAGCCGTTTCGGGTCGCAGCTCAGCCCGGTCTCCTCGGCGCGGCGCAGCAGCGCGTACAGCCGTCTGCGCGCGTCCGGACGGTGCCCCGGGGTGGGCACCAGCTCGCCCAGGTCGGGCCAGTGGCGCGCCATGACCTCGACGGGCAGCATCCGGCCGACGCGTACGTCCTTGGCGCCGGCGACCGCGGTGACCATGCCGACGACGGCGCCGTCGGCCAGGGTCAGCGCCGCCCCGCTGAACCCGGCCGCCAGCGGCTGCCCGTGCGCCGTGACCGCCTCCAACTGGACCCACTCGCCCGAGATGAGCGGTCCGGGCAGGGCCCGGTAGGAGGCGAGCATGCCCTCGTCGTAGCCCTTGGGGAAGCCGTAGGCGATCAGCTCGGGGGCGGGCGTGGTCCGTTCGGCGCGGGGCGGGGCGAAGGCGGCCGGGGTGAGCGGCACGTCGCGGTCCAGTTCCAGTACGGCCAGGTCGCCGGGGTCGGCGGCGCCGCCCTGCCAGCCGCCGTGCACGGCGACCGCGGCCGACAGCCCGCCGAGGTCCCGGCGGCCCGGGAAGCTCACCGTGACCGGTGCTCGGCCGGCCCACCTGACGACATGGGCACAGGTGAGCAACCGGCGGGCGGAGACCAGGAATCCGGCGCCGACCTCGGGACCGCACTCGACGCGGGCGTGCCACGCGGCACCGCTCATGACCGTGCGGCGGCGTCCGGGCCCTCGGGGCGCGCGGGTCCGGGCTCCGGAGCCCAGCTCAGCTTCACCACCAGATGGCCTTCCGCCGTGCCCTTCGCGATGACCGCGCCGGCCTCCGCGCTCAGCTTGACCCCGAACTCCAGCTCCACCGCGTCGGGTCTGAGCGTGCCGTCCCTGAAGACCCGCAGCGCGGACGCGGCCGCCGCCCGGACGCCCTCCAGGGAGTCCTCGAAGGTGCGGGCCGCCCGGGCGGGTCCGTCGCCGCGCGAGACCAGTCGCGCGCCGTCCTCGTCCTCGACGCCCTCGACGACCACCCGCACGCCGTCCCCGGTCTTGAACTCGACCAACCCGTCCATGCCGCCGCTCGCTCCCCGTGTGCCGTACGTGTCCGTGCGCAGCACCGTGCGCGGCCCCATTGTGACGGACGGTACTCGGCCGTGTCGCGGCTCAGAGGGCCGGTCCGTCGGACCACTGGCGGAAACCCGCCAGGGCGCCAATCCGCCACCCTCCGTCAACTGCCGTGCGCCAAAAGCCCCCTGAGACTGCTCACAGCACTCTTCACAGCACCATACGACGACGCGAAGTGAGGCGTGGATGAGCAGAGGACCAGTCGGACGCGGGGCGACCCTCCTGTCGGCGGGGCTCGTGATCGCGTTGCTGCCGACCGGGACGGCGGCGGCACAGGATCCGCCCCCGGAGCCGGCGCACCCCCCGGCCGCCGTGGCCCGGGACACCGCGGCCCGCACCGTCACCCTCGTCACCGGCGACCGGGTGACCGTCACGGAACTCGGCGGCGGACGGAAGACCGTCACGGTCGAGCGGCCCGAGGGCGCCGACGGCGCCGTGCACACCCGCAGTTCAGGCGGCCGGACCACCGTCGTACCCGACGAGGCCCTGCCGTACCTGCGCGACGGCAGCCTCGACGAACGGCTCTTCGACGTCGGTGAGTTGCTGGATCAGGGCCTCGCCGACACCGAGACCGGCACGCTGCCGCTGATCGTGACCTACGAGAAGGGCGCCCGGTCCGCCACCCCGAAGGGCACCGAGCGGACGCGGGCGCTGCCCAGCGTGCGCGGGGCCGCGGTGGAGGCCGGCAAGGGGCGCGTTTTCTGGCGGGAATTCACCCGTGGCGCCGGTGTCGACGGGGTGTGGCTCGACGGCAGGGTCACCGCGGCCATGGCCGAGTCCAACGCGCAGATCGGCACCCCGGAGGCCTGGCAGGCCGGGCTGACCGGCAAGGGCGTCACCGTCGCCGTGCTGGACAGCGGCGTGGACGCGGGCCACCCCGACCTGGCCGGACGGGTCACGGAGAGCCGGAGCTTCATCGCGGGGGAGGAGGTCGCCGACCGCAACGGGCACGGCACGCACGTCGCCTCCACCGTCGGCGGCAGCGGCGCGGCCTCCGACGGCAAGGAGAAGGGCGTCGCGCCCGACGCCGCGCTCGCGGTCGGCAAGGTGCTGAACGACTCCGGTTCGGGCAGCGAGTCGGAGATCATCGCCGGCATGGAGTGGGCCGCCCGGGACGTGGACGCCGACATCGTCTCCATGAGCCTCGGCTCGACCGAGCCCAGCGACGGCACCGACCCGATGGCCGAGGCCGTCAACAGCCTGTCCCGCGAGACCGGCGCCCTGTTCGTCATCGCGGCCGGCAACACCGGCGCCCCGTCCTCCATCGGCTCGCCCGGCGCGGCCGACGCCGCGCTGACCGTCGGGGCCGTGGACTTGGCGGACGAGGCGGCCTGGTTCACCAGCGCCGGACCCCGCCACGGCGACCAGGCGCTCAAGCCCGACCTGTCCGCACCGGGCGTCGGCATCCTCGCGGCCCGGTCCCGGCTCGCCGAGGGCAGTGGCGACTACATCGCCATGGACGGTACGTCGATGGCGACGCCGCACGTCTCGGGCGTGGCCGCCCTGCTCGCCGAGCAGCACCCCGACTGGACCGGCGCGCGGCTCAAGGACGCGCTGATGTCCACGTCGAAGGGGCTCGACGCCTCCGCGTACCAGGTGGGCGCGGGCCGGGTGAGCGTGCCGGACGCCATCGCGGCCGACGTCACCGCCACGGGCAGCGCCGACCTCGGCTTCCACGCCTGGCCCCACGACGACGACGAGCCCGTCGCGCGCACCGTCACCTACACCAACTCCTCCGACAACGCTGTCGAGTTGCAGCTCTCCGCGCAGGGCGCCCCCGAGGGCGTCGTCACTCTCGCCGACACCGCCCTCACGGTGCCCGCGCACGGCACCGCCACCACCACCGTCACCGGCGCCGCGTCCAAGGCCCCGGCCGGGACGACGAGCGGCCGGATCGTGGCGTCCGGCGCGGACGGAAAGCCCGTCGCGCACACGGCGTTCGGGCTGGTCAAGGAGGACGAGCGGTACACGCTGACGGTGCGCGTCAAGGACCGTTCCGGTGCCGCCTCCCCGGCCGACCTGGTCGTCCAGCACCTCGCCGAGGGCGTCGACCCCGTCCCCGCGCACGTCGGCGACTCCGGCACCCTGGAGCTGCGTCTCGCGCCGGGGACGTACAGCCTGACCTCGTTCCTCGACGTGCGCGGCAGCCATGGCGCCGACTCGCTCGGACTCGGGTTCCTCGCCGCGCCGGAGGTCGTCCTCGACCGGGACCGCGAGATCACCCTGGACGGCACGGAGCTGCGGGAGATCAGCGCGGACGTGCCGAAGCGCACCGAGACCCGGCAGCTGCTCATGGAGTACGACCGCAGCGCCGGCGGCGCCGACCTGTTCGGCGCGGTCCAGGTGCCGCTGAAGTACGACAGCATCTTCGCCGCACCGACGAAGGAGGTCACCGAGGGCCGCTTCGAGTACCGGACCGTGTGGCGGCTCGGCAAGCCGCAGTTGGAGGTCAAGGGGCTCGGCGAGGCCGTCGTCCAGCCGGGCGGCACCCTGACCGAGGGCCGCGGCCGGCTGCCGCTGGTGGACGTCGGGGGCGGCCCCTTCCCGGCGGGGGTCCGGGGCAAGGCGGTCCTCGCGCGGCTCACCGAGGGCACCGAACCGGCCGCCCTCGCGCAGGCCGCCCAGGACGCGGGCGTGAAGGCACTGTTCGTCACGGACGACGCGCCCGGCCGTCTGATGGCCTGGTGGGGCACGGACGACAACGCCGACCGGCCGCTCCAGATCGCCACGGTCGACGCGGACGACGCCAAGCGGCTGCGGAAGGCCGGGCGGGTCGACATGACCGGCACCCGCGACACGCCCTACGTGTACGACCTGTCCGAGGGGCACCCCGGTGCCGTGCCCGACCGGGACCTCACCTACGAGCCCGGGCGGCGCGGCCTCGCCGAGGTGCGGACCCGGTACCACGGGGCCGAGCCCGCGAGCGGCGGCGAGTTCCGGTACTCGATCACCGACACGTTCCCGATCGGCCTCGGTTTCAAGGAGCGGATCGCCTACCCGGCCGAGCGCACCGAGTACGTGTCCACCGGTCCGGGCCAGCTGTGGCACGAGTCCGTGACGAGCGCCGGGGAGGCGCTGGAGGAGCGGAGCGGACTGGTCCGGTACCGGGGCGGTGACCGCACGGAGCTGAACTGGTTCAAGCCGGTCTGGCACCCGTACCTCGGCACGGGGCTCGGCTGGGGGCAGCAGCGCGCGGGCAGCCGGCTCCAGTTCAACGCCCCCGGGTGGGGCGACTCCGGTCCCGACCACACCGGCTTCGGCGACGTGTGGAGCGAGGAGAGCGGGATGACGCAGACCACGTCGGTGTACCTGGACGGCGCACTGGTCGACGAGGGGCCGAGTTCCGCCGCCTACGTGGACGAGGCGCCGGCCGACGAGCACACGTACCGGCTCGTCACCGACACCGCGCTCGACGCGGCACGCTGGCCGCTCGCCACCGAGGGGCACGCGGAGTGGACCTTCCGCTCGGCCGAGACCCCGGACGACCGGTGGACCTTCCTGCCCCTGATCAACCTCTCCTTCGACGTCGACACCGACCTCGCGGGCGAGGTGCGCGGCGGCAAGAGGCTGCGGGTCGGGCTCGGCGCCGAGTACGTGGCGGGCGCCGCCGGCACCGGCCGGATCGGCGACGGCCGTCTCGAGGTGTCGTACGACGACGGGAAGTCCTGGCGGAAGGTGCCGCTGCGCGACGGTGACGGGACGGCGTCCTGGCGCGGGACGCTGGACGTGCCGCGCGACGCCGAGCGCGTCTCGCTGCGGGCCTCGGCGCGCGACGACCGGGGCGGCTCGGTCACGCAGGAGATCGTGCGGGCCGTGGCCGTGCGGTGACACGCGGACGGCGCCGCCTCCCTGGGACGGGGAGGCGGCGCCGTCGGTTTCTCGGACCGTCAGACCAGCCAGCCGACGAAGTGGACGATGCCGGCGAGGATGTCGGTGAGAAGGTTCATGATCGTGCAGCTCCTTGCGCTGTGCATGTGTGGGACCTACTGGGGACATGTGCGTCGACTACGGTCTGCAGCCCGTTGCCTGCACACCGTCAGTATCGTTGGTCCCTGCAGTCACATACGCTCCCCAGAGCGACGATCACCTGTTCCAGGGAACAACTGATCGCCTGTTCGGATCACGCCCAGCTCGGCCAAGTCCTGTGGACGCACCAGCAGTTGGTCCGCCGTCGCCTCCACCTCCTCGGGCCCTCGCTTCAGGATCGCCGCCGCGAGCTCCGGCGCGATGACGGAGAAGTAGCTGTCCGGGGTGGCCCAGGTGCGTCCGGGCGCCGCGAGCGCCAGCGCCCCGCCCGAGCCGCCCTCGCCGATCACCAGCGTGGTCACCGGTGTGCGCACCGAGGCCATCACCCCGAACAGCTCGGCGATCGCCGCGCCCACGCCCTGCCGTTCCGCCGCCGCGTCGTTGGCCGCGCCCGGCGTGTCCACCAGGGTCAGCACGGGGATGCCGAGCCGCTCCGCGAGACGGATCAGCCGGGTGGCGGTGCGGTACCCGGCGGGCCCGGTCGCCGTCCCCGTCTGGGCGGCGTACGCGACCGTCCGCCCCGCGTGCTCGCCGAAGCCGCACAGCATGCCGTCCGGGTCGGTGCCGCCGCAGCGGTCCCCGACGAGGGCGACGCGGTGGGTGAAGTAGGCGTCCAGGTAGGCCCCGGCGCGCGGACGGCCGGGTCTCCGGGCCCGGCGGACCGCGTCCCAGCCGGTGGCCGGGAGGTCCCGCGCCCCCAGCGGTCCCGGCACCGGCGCCGGATCGCCGGACGGCGCCGTCAGCAGCCGCAGCCACCGGCCCAGCGTGCCGCGCAGCTCGTCGGCCGGTACGACCGCGTCCGCGCTGCCCGCCGCCACCTGGGCCTCGGCCGTGTACGCCGCCGGATCGGCGTCCGGCGGCCGGACCCGGGAACCGGCGAAGCCGACCTGGGCGCCGGGCAGCGCGAGGACCACGTCGGCGCCCGCGCCCAGGGTCGCCCAGCCGCCGCCGGTGGCCGGGTCCCGCACCACCGCGATCTGCGCCAGCCCCGCCTCCCGGGTGAGCGCCGACTCCCGCGCCACCCGCTGGAGCTGGGTCAGCGCGAGCATCCCCTCCTGCATCCGGCTGCCGCCGGTGGCGACCAGCGGCACGACCGGCAGCCGGTGCGCGCGGGCGTACGTGTACGCGGCCTCCAGCCGGTCGCCGGTGCGCCGGCCCAGCGAACCGCCGAGGAACCCGAACTCGAACGCGACGAGCACGGCCCGCACACCCGCCACGTGCCCGGTGCCGCAGACCACCGACTCCTCCTCGCCGGTGCGCTCGGCGGCGCGGGCGCGGGCGGCGTCGTAGCCGGGCCAGCCCAGCGGCCCGTCGGGCGCCGACCGGCCCTCGGGGTGGGGGAGTTCGGTGAAGTCGTCGGTGACGAGGGCGAGGAACTCCCGCGCGGACCGGCGGTCAGTCACGGTTCAGCGCCCGCTTCATGATCTTCCCCATGTCGTTGCGGGGCAGCGCGTCGAGGTAGCGGACCACGCGGGGGCGCTTGTGCGGGGCGAGCCGGGCGGCCACGTGGTCGGCCAGCGTCTCCAGGGCCGGCGGCGCCCCGGGGTCGGCGGGCACGATCCACGCCACGATCCGCTCCCCGAGGTCCGGGTCGGGCTCACCGGTGACGGCCGCCTCCCGCACCCCCGCGTGTTCGAGGAGCGCGTTCTCGATCTCGCCGGCCCCGATCTTGTACCCGCCGCTCTTGATCAGGTCGGTGGCCTTGCGGCCGACGATGCGCACGTAGCCGTCGGGGTCGCGCACCGCCATGTCGCCGGTGCGGAAGAAACCGTCGCCGGTGAAGGCGGCCGCGGTGGCGTCGGGGCGGTTGAGGTACTCGGTGAACAGGTTCGGGCCGCGCACCTGGATCTCGCCGACGCTCTCCCCGTCCGGCTCCGCGATCGGCGTGCCGTCCTCCTCCACCAGTCGCAGCTCCACCCCGGGCAGCGGCACGCCCACGGTGCCGGCGCGCGGCTCGCCGTCCGCCCGCACGCTCGTGTTCATCAGCGTCTCCGTCATGCCGTACCGCTCGATCACCCGCCGGCCGGTCGCGGCGGCGATCCGCTCGTGGTCGTGCACGGGCAGTGCGGCCGACCCCGAGACCAGCAGCCGGGCCCCGGACAGGGCCTTCGCCAGCTCCGGGTCGCCGGGCAGCGACTCGGCGATCCGGTGGTACATCGTCGGCACCCCGAACAGCATGGTCGCGCCGTCGTTCAGCTCCCGCGCCGCACCCTCGGCGGAGAACCTGCCCAGGTGCCGTACGCTGCCGCCACGCCGCAGCGGCCCGAGGATGCCCAGCACGAGCCCGTGCACGTGGAACAGGGGCAGCCCGTGCACCAGCACGTCGTCGCCGGTCCACTGCCACGCGTCGGCGAGCGCGTCCAGGGTCGTCGAGAGCGCGCGCCGGGGGATGACGGCGCCCTTGGGCGGACCGGTGGTGCCGGAGGTGTAGACGACGAGCGCGGGGTCCCCGTCGTCGGAGCGGTCCTCGGGCACCGGCCCGGTGGCGTGCGCGTCGACGTCGACGCGCTCCAGGGCGCCCAGGGCCGGCGGGAGTTCGGCGTCCGGAGCGGCCAGGACCAGCGACGGCTCGCTGTCGGAGAGGATGTGCGCCAGTTCCTTGTCGCCGGACTTCGGGTTGAGCGGTACCGCGGGGACCCCGGCCAGCAGCGCCGCCACCACGGCGACCGCGGTCTCCATCGCCGGTGTCGCCCAGACGGCCACCCGGCCGGCGTCCCCCATCCGCCCGGCCGTGGCGCCCGCGGCGGCGGCGAGTTCCGCGTACGTCAGTGAGCGCTCGCCGAACCGCAGGGCGGGCCCGTCGGCCGGGGTCGGGAAGAGGGCCGGGAAGAGAGAGGACACGCGTCGTACTCCTTAGCTGTTGCTCACGGTTGCCGGTCTTCCGAGGGGCCTACCCGAAGCCGGGCACGACCAGTACGAGCCACGCCAGCGCGGGCACGGCCGCCACCACGATCCCGCCGTACACCATCAACTGCCGGAAGAAGCGTTCCCGGTCGACGTCCGGCGCCGCGGCCAGCACCAGCGCGCCGTTGGTCGAGAAGGGGCTGACGTCCACGACCGTCGCCGACACCGCGAGCGCCGCCACCATGCCGACCGCGCCGATCTCGCCCTGCGCGAGGAACGGCACCGCCAGCGGGATCAGCGCGCCCATGATGCCCACGGAGGAGGCGAAGGCCGACACGATCGCGCCGATGTAGCAGAGCAGCACCGCGGCCAGCAGCGGGACGCCGATGCCGCCGACGCCCTCACCGGCCCAGGTGATGGTGCCCATTTCCTCCAGCACGCCGACGTAGGTGAGGACACCGCAGATCAGCAGGACGGTGGACCAGGCGATCTCACCGACCGCGCGGCGGCTGTCGTCCGGCCAGGCGGTGCTCAGCACCACGGCGAGGCTGACCGCGGTCAGACCGGCGTCCAGATCGAACCCGAGGACGGCCACGACCAGGGCGACCAGGGCGACCAGGGTGGCGATCCGGGCGGGGGTGAGGCGGGTGGCGCCGCCGGTGCCGTCGGTGTCCTGGCCGTGGCGCACGGCGACGGCGGTGGGGGCGGTTCCCGCGGTGCCGGTGCCCTCGCCGGGGCCCTTCTCGGCGCCCCCGCCGGCACCCGTCCCGGTCGCCTCGGTCGGGCCGTCGCCGTCCACCGGCACCGACCCCCGCGCCCACAGCTTCCGCCCGCCGAGCACCGCGAACAGCACGGACGCGATGAGGAGGTTGGCGATCAGGGAGGCGAGGAAGAGGCCGACCTCGCTGCCCGGCAGGCCCTCGCGCTCGACGATGCCGTTGACGATCGAGCCGTAGATGCTGATCGGCGAGAACCCGCCGGCCTGCGCGCCGTGCACCACCATCGTGCCCATGAGCAGCGGGCTGATTGCGTACCGGGTGGCGAAGCTCAGCGCGATCGGCGCGACGATGGCCACCGCGGCCGGACTGACCGCGCCGATCGCCGTGAGCGCCCCGGTGAGCGCGAACATCACCCAGGGGATCAGCGCGACCCGCCCCCTGACCAGCCGGACGGCCGCGTGCACCAGCCAGTCCGTGGTGCCGTTGGCGCGGGCGATCGCGAACAGGTAGGTGACGCCGACGAGGACGACGAAGAGGTCGCCGGGGAAACCGGCGAAGATGCCGTCCGCGTCGAGGTCGGCGACGAGCGTGCCCACCCCGAAGGCGGCGGCGAAGGCGAGGGCGCCCATGTTGACGGAGCGGGTGGTGGCGATGACGAACACCACGACCAGGACGAGGATCGAGACGAGTTCGGGGGACATGCGGGGGCTCCCGGGTGCTGTCCTGATGGAAAACCTGACTGGCTGAGTGGCTGAGCCACTTGGGAGGTGCGGTTGGCAGGTCAGCGTGGGCCCCGACCGGAGCGCCGTCAAGGGGTCGCGCAGGAATTGGCTCAGCCACTCGGCCACCGGGAGCCCGGTGCTAGGCTCCCGAAGAGAGGGGGATCTCCGTGACCGACGCCCTGCGCCCGATGACCAAGCAGCGCCTCTACGAGCAGGTGCTGGAGCGGCTGCGCCAGTACGTCACCGACGGCGGCCTGCGGGCCGGCGACCGGCTTCCGCCCGAACGGGACCTCGCCCAGCGGCTCGGCGTCAGCCGGGCCTCCGTGAAGCAGGCCATCGTGGTACTCGAGGTCCAGGGCCTGGTGGAGGCGCGGCACGGCGGCGGGACGTACCTCGTCCGGGACAGCCTCGACGTGGAACCCGTCGAGAAGATGGTCGAGCGCCGACGACGCCTGCCGGATGTCCTGGAGGCCCGCGAGGCGCTGGAGACGAAACTCGCCGAACTCGCCGCGGAGCGCCGCACGGAGGACGACGTGGCCGCGATGCGGGCCGCGCTGACCGTGATGGCCGAGGAGATCGAGCGGGGCGAGGACGGGGTCGAGGGGGACCGCCTGTTCCACGCGGCGGTGACGGCCGCGGCGCACAGCAGTCTGCTCGCCGAGTTCATGCGCTCCATCGCCCACCAGATCGCCGAGAGCCGCACCGAGTCGCTGCGCCAGCCCGGCCGGCCCGGCCGCTCGCTGGCCCAGCACCAGGCCATCCTCGACGCGATCGCCGCCGGGGAGCCCCGGCACGCGGCCACCGCGATGCGCCGTCACGTCCGCACCGTCGCCAAGGTCCGCCTGCTGGACTGGGACCCGGAGGACGAGCGCTGACCGCGGCCCCGGACAGCCGCTAGCCGAGGGGCGTCCGGCCGGTGACCGCCGTGCGCTGGAGCAGCCCCCACGTGAACTCCGCGACCACCTCGTGGCGTACTCCGTCCCGGTCCGGGGCGGTGAAGGCGAGGCCCCAGCGGGTGGGCGCCGAGCCCTGGAGCGGGCGGGCGGGGGCGAAGGCGCGGGCCGCCTCGTCGACCGTGCAGGACCACGGGGTCAGGTCGTCCAGGGTGCGCAGCTCCGGTGGGTCGGCGCCGGGCGCGCGCACCAGCCACTCGTTCCAGACCACGCCCCCGTCCGCCACGAGTGCCTCGAAGCGCAGGTCGGGCCAGAGGGGCAGCGCCCACTGCCGGGCCTCGCACTCCAGGTCGCCGATCCGGCGGGGAGCCGTCGACTCGGGTTCGCCCAGGACCGAGCGGTAGCGGGCGGCGGCCGAGCGGGAGCGCGGCGAGCGGAGCATCGCCTGCCAGCGTTTGTTGGCCTCCCGCATCTCGGCGAGCGAGGCACCCAGCTCGCGCCGGGCGTCCTCCACCGGGCCGGGGTTGTGGTCGGCCATGCGGCGCAGCAGCACCAGCTGGAAGTCGCGCGGGGTGAAGGGGCCGGCGGGCTGCTTTCCGGTGGGCATGGGGACCATCGTGGACCATGAGCGGAGCCCATCGTGGACCATGCGCGGCGACGCAGGGCCATTGCCCCGGCAAACACGATATGAGTAGCCTGTGTTCGCGATTACGACCGCTTGTTGAAATCTCGAACATACCTAGGGAGGGGGCCGGACATGGGACGTCTCGTACCCGCCGTGACCCGGGCTCTCGACATACTGGAGCTCTTCCTCGACGGGGACGGCACGCTGTCCGCCCCCGACATCGTGCGCCGGCTCCAGCTGCCCCGGACCACCGTGCACGAGCTGGTCACCACGCTCGCCGCCCGCAAGTACATCGTCCCGGTCGCCGGGCAGCCCGGACGGTACCGGCTGGGCGTGCGCCCGTACCAGCTCGGCGCCCGCTACGCCGAGCACCTCGACCTCGCCGCCGAGGGCCAGCAGGTCGCCCGGAGCGTCGCCGAGACCTGCGACGAGACCGTGCACGTGGCGATCCTGGAGGACACCGACGTCATCTACATCGCCAAGGTGGACTCCACGCACGCGGTGCGCATGGTGTCCGCGGCCGGACGCCGGCTGCCCGCCCACTGCACGTCCGTCGGCAAGATGCTGCTGGCCTCGCTGCCCGAGCCGGAGGTCGCCGCGCGCTTTCCCGACGGCACCGAGCTGACCGCGATGACCCCGAACAGCATCACCGACCCGGCCGCCCTGCGCGAGGCCCTGGCCGGCGTCCGCGAGCGCGGCACGGCGGTGGAGAGCCGCGAGTCCAACCCGGACGTCTCCTGCGTGGCCGCCCCGGTGCGCGACCGCACGGGCCGGGTCGTGGCCGCGCTGTCGATCTCCGTGCCCATGATCCGCTGGAGCGAGGAGCGCCTCGGCGAGCTGGAGGAGCTGGCCGTCAAGGGCGCCGCCGAGCTGTCCGAGCGGCTCGGACACCGGGGGGCGGCGTGACGGCGGGCGGTACGGCGTACGAGGTGGCCGTCCGGGCGGAGGCGGCCCTCGGCGAGGGGCCCACCTGGGACCCGGCGACCGGCGGGCTCCTGTGGATCGACATCCTGAACTCCCGCGTCCACACCTACGACCCGGCCACCGGGCGCCGCACGGTGCGCCGCACGGACCAGCACGTGGGCGCCGTGAAGCCGCGCGCGGGCGGTGGGCTCGTCCTCAACCTGCGCGACGGGATCGGGCTGCTCGATCCCGACGGCGCCTTCCGCTGGCTGCACCGCGAGGCCGTTCCCGGCCGCCGCGCCAACGACGCCGCCGTCGCCCCCGACGGCAGCCTCTGGGCGGGCACCATGCGCTACGACGAGGCGGCGGGCGGCGGCACGCTGACCCGGTTCACCGGGGACGGCACGGCCGAGGCCGTGCTCGACGACGTGACGGTGAGCAACGGCACCGGCTGGAGCCCCGACGGCCGGCTGATGTACTACGTCGACACCCCGACCCGGCGCATCGACGTCTTCGACACCGACCCCGCCGACGGCCGGATCACGGGCCGCCGTCCGCTGGCCGTGATCGAGGACGGCGCGGGCTTCCCCGACGGCCTGTGCGTCGACGCCGACGGCGCCGTCTGGGTCGCCCTGTGGGACGGCGGCGCGGTACGCCGCTACACGCCGTCCGGCGCCCTCGACCGCGTGCTCCCGCTGCCCGTCCCGCGCGTCACCGCCTGCGCCTTCGGCGGCCCCGGCCTGACCGACCTGTACATCACGACGGCCCGCGTGGGCCTGCCGGCGCCGCCCCCGCTCGCGGGTTCCCTCCTGGTGGTCCCGGACGCGGGCCGGGGTCTGCCGCAGCCGGCGTTCGCGGGCTGAACCGGGCTCTCGGCGGAGTCGGCTGGGGGGCCGTCAGGCGCCCGTGCGGTCCAGCGCGCCCAGCACCGCGCGTTCCTCCGGGGTCAGGGGCGGGCCGGACAGCGGGGGCAGGGGCGAGCCCGTCAGGGCGGCCAGGGCGGCGTCGGGGCGGAACATGCGGGTCGGAGGGGTGCGCATGCTCGTGACGTCCCAGATCGCCGAGGCCGCCGCGAAGGAGCCGGTGGCCGCCCTCGTCATGCGCCGGGTGTACGCCGTCACCACCCGGTCGGTGGCGCCGGGCCGCCCGCCGCGCACCCCGGGATAGAGGACGTCCTGGCCGACGGCCATCGACCACGCGGCGTCCACCGAGCGGGCCGCGCCCCGCAGCACCCGCCGGGCTAGACCGGGCGCGTCGACGCCGCCGGTCCGGTCCAGTTCGCGACCGAGGACGCGTGCGCCGAACGCGGCCACCGACATGCCCTGCCCGTAGGCCGGGTTGAAGGTGCCGAGCGCGTCACCGAGGACCACGAAGCCCTCCGGCCAGACCGGTGCCTTCTCCAGGTAGCGGCGCACATTGCTGGTGGAACGGCTCAGATGGACGTCCGTGAGCGGTTCCGCGCCGGAGATCAGCCGCCCCACGACGGGGTCCGGCAGATCGAGCGTGTACCGCAGGAACCCCTCCGGGTCGGCCGGCGGCTCACCGCCGCGCGAGCCGCCGCAGCTCACCAGCCAGCGGTCGCCCTCCACCGGCATGACCATCGCGCTCCGGGCCGGCCGGCCCACGTACGGGTTGGCCTGCACGATGGTCAGCGGGAACCGCTCCGCCCCGGCCGGTACCCGGTACACGCGCGAGGCGTTGACCAGCCCCGAGTCCACGGTCCGCGTCCGGACGCCGGACAGCCCGAGGCCCTCCAGCCAGCCGAGCACCCGGGTGCCGCGTCCGCTCGCGTCGACGACCAGGTCGGCGTCGAGGTCCGTGTCCCCGCCGGGCGCCGCGATCCGCACCCCGCGCACCCGCTCCGCGGACCCGGTCAGCCCGACCACCGCGGCCCTGCGGACCTCGACCCGCGCCTGCTCCAGCACCGCGGCCCGCACCGTCCAGTCCACCAGCGCCCGGGTGCAGGTGAGCATGACCGGCCCCTCGCGCCGCCACCGGCGCAGCCAGCCCTCCGGGGTGAGGGCCAGCATGCCCGAGCTGAGGGATATCTCGTGGGCCCCGGCGGCCAGCAGCCGCTTGCCCAGGCTCACCCCCGGCACGATCTCCTCCATGGCCGCGAGCCCGCCGGTCATCAGCAGGTGCGCGTGCCGCCCCTGCGGCAGCCCCCGGCGCTGGTGCGGCCCCTCGGGCAGCTCGTCGCGGTCCAGCACGATCACCTCGTCCACGCCGGCGGCGGACAGCACGGCCGCGGCCAGCATGCCGGCCAGGCCGGCACCGACGACGACAGCTCTACGCGACATGGGGCTCCTCGGGTTCGGTCAGGGTTCCGGTCATGGCGGACGGTGCCGCGCCGTCGGGCGCGGTGGCCCGCCCGGGCGGGTGAGGCAGTGCCTGCGCCAGCTCCACCAGCCCGCTCGGGCCGGGCACTTCGGTGGCGTGCAGCCGGTAGGTGGCGGCGCTCTGCGGCGGTTCCTCGCGCGCGGCGGCCCGGCGCGCCGCGTCGGTGAGCATGGCGGCCTCCGCCGCCAGCCGGGCCTGGTGGGGCGAGCGGCCCGCGCGCAGGGCGGTGTCCCGCACCCGCTCGCGGACCCGGTGGTCGAAGTACGGCGCCAGCGTGAGCAGGGCGTCGTGGATGGACACCTCGCGCCACTGGAGCCGGGCCTGCGGGAGCTGCCACCAGCTCGCCGGAGGCTTGGGTGCGGTGGACACCGAACGCACCAGCGACCACAGCGGATCCAGCCGCCGGTAGTCGTCCAGTCCCCGCCAGTGGGCGACCACGGGCGGCAGCAGCCTGGGCAGCACGAACCCGGCCGAGCACAGCAGCGCGGCCAGCGAGGCCATCGGCGGGGCCACCGAGGTGGAGAGGAAGTCGAGGTCGTGACCCGTCCAGCGGGCCGCCACCGCCGTGTACTTGGTCAGCTGGAACCCCACCACGTCCAGCGCCGCGCCCAGCAGGATCAGCCGCAGCCCGGCCCGCAGCAGGCCGCCCACCTCGCGGCCCCACTTGACGCAGACCGCGCACATCACCAGCATCGCCGCGCTGTGCCCCAGCAGGTACAGCAGGATCATCTCCCGCATGAAAGGCGTACCCGCGTAGTACGTGTCGAGGTCGGTCAGCCGCTCGGTGTCCGCGTCGGCGAGCAGGAACAGCACGACGATGGCGACCACCAGCAGCCCGTAGGCGGCCATGGTGCGCAGCACCATGCGCCGCACCCGCGCCCGGGGCCCGCCCCGCCAGTTGATCAGCAGCACCAGCACGGCGCAGCTGTACGCGGAGAGCATCCCGTAGGTCAGCGGGGCCCCGAAGTTGGGGACGCCGGTGAGTTCGTTGACGGTGGCGAGGGTGGCCGGCGCGGCGCACACGAAGACCAGGGCGCCGAGGACGATCGCCACACAGGTGGACAGCGTCAGCGGGTTGCGCATGGCCGTGCGCGGCCGCCGGAACAGCAGCACGGAGGTCATGCCGAACACCAGCGCCGCCAGGTACACGACGAGACTCATGCCGGACGACTCCTCTCGTGCGGGGTTTCGGTCACGCGGTTCCCGCCGCGGTCGTACCGCTCGGGACGGCGGCGAGGGCCGGCTCCGGCGGGGCGACGGCCAGCACGTCGGCGATCCGGCCGAGGGCGGCCGGGCCCGGCGCCGGGCCGAGGGGTGGGCCGACGGGGGAGCCGGGGGACGCGGGGGGAGCGCCGCCGCCCGCGGCCGCCGCGACGGTCCGCGCCGGATCCGCCTCGCGCCGTACCGCCTCGGTGATCACCGCGGCCCAGGCGGCGGCCTCGGCCCGTTCCGGGTCGTCCGTCGCCGCCAGCACCCCGGCGCGGGTCCGGTCGTACAGGTCCCGGTCGAGATAGGCGTCCAGATGGCCGAGCGCGTTGTGGATGCTGGTCTGGCGCCACATCAGGCGGGTGGCGGGCGAGGCGAACCGGGGCCGGGGCAGCCGCAGCGCCCGCCGGGTGAGCAGGTCGTCCAGCACCCGCTCCAGCGGCCCGAGCCGGGCGTACGTCCGCCCCGCCCGCCGCCACTCGGTCACCCGGGGCACCACCAGCGGGACGAGCACGCCGACGACCGTCAGCAGGGCGCCGAGCCCGGCGGCGGCCGGGGAGACGGTGGTGCCCAGCGCCGACCAGTCCCGCCCGGACCAGCGCGCGCCCACGGCGACGAGCTTGGCCGTGCTGTACCCCGCGCCGCACAGCGCACCGGCGCCGAGGAGCGCCAGGCCCGCGCGCAGTCCGCCCCGCACCTGCCGCGCCCAGCGCAGCGCCGAGAAGGTCGTGACGGTGACCGCGCCGAGGTGCGCGACCAGGTACAGCACGATCATCTGGGCGATGAACGGGGTCGTCGCGTAGTAGGTGTCCAGGTCGGTACGGCGCTCCACGGGCGCGTCGCCCAGCGCGAACAGCACCCCGATGCCGAGGACCACGGCGGCGTAGGCGAGCGTCCACCGGCGCACCGTCCTGTCCACCCGGGGCCCGCCCCGCCAGCGCACGATGAGGACCTGGGAGGCGGCGCAGTACCCGGTGATGGCCGCGTAGGTGAGCGGTGCCGCGAGGTTGGGCACCCCGCTGAGCCGGTTGACGGCGCCGACCGTCGGCGGCGCGCCGAGCAGGAAGCAGAGCCCGGCGAGCCCCAGGACCGCGCAGATGGCGCCCAGATACGGATCGCGCCGGTGCCGCAGCAGGTCGGGTGCCTTGACCACCAGGCAGAGCCACAGCACTCCGCAGCTGACGTAGTTGATCAGCCCGTTCATCTGGTCGTCCCGCGGTAGTTGAGCGCGGCGCCGATGCGTCCGGCGAGGTCGGGCGGGTCCTCCGGTCCGTCGCCCTCCGCCGCGAACACCGAGTCGGTGGAGGCCTCCAGCCAGGTGCGCAGCCGGCCGCCCATCAGCATGCCGAAACGGTCCGCCTCCTGCTCCTCGGCCAGGGAGAAGTCGGTGCGCGCGGCGACCGGCCGGGGCAGGCCGTCCGGGGCGCCGTCCGCCTCCGTCCGCCGCCGGCTCATGTGCCACACCTCGTGGCAGAGGATGACGATCTGGTGCCACACCGCGGCGCGTTCGTCCACCACGATGTCGTCGTGGTGCTCCCGTTCCAGCCAGAGCCCGCTCGCGGTGTGCGGCGGGAACGCCGCCCGGTGCACGACCACCTCGCGGCCCCGCCACGCGCTCACGGACGCGACGAGCGCCTCGAACAGCACCTCGGGATCCGCCGGCACGGGAACCCGGATGGGGTCGATGAGGGCGTCAGCGAGGCGACGCATCTCCTTCCTGGTACGCACCGCTGTCTCCCCGTTTCCCCGGCTGCTGCTCGGTCACCAGTGCAATATGCCAAGACGGGGGCCGTCCGGGCCAGTTCCAGGTCTGTCTCGGTCACTCGGTGACCGCCATGGTGTCCCCGGGTGCCATCGCGCGCGCCCGGACCTCACGGAGCACCTCGGGGTGGCCGAGGGCGCGGGAGACGGCCCCGATCCCGCTCAGGAGGTCCGTGGTGTCGGGCTCGCCACCGCTGTCCTCGCCGCCTCCACCGCCGTCCGTGCCGGGACGGGCGTCGACCGCGTCGAGGACCACCACGGCCGCGGCGAGCCCCTTCGCCCGCTCCGGGGCGAACCCGAGACCGAGGGCGGCGCGGTACGAGCGCGCGCCCAGTTGTTCGTCGGTGCGGCGGGCCAGCGGGAGCAGGACGTCGCGGATGAAGGTCTCGCGGCGGGTCAGGCGCAGTTCGGGGCTGGCCCGCAGGACGAACGGCACCCCGGAGCCGTGCACGGAGCGCATCAGCCGGTACAGCGGCCGCAGTTCGCGGTGGGCCAGCCGGATCCGCCGCCGCTCGCGCAGGTACTGGCCGGCGTGCGGCAGGATGAAGCCGACCGCGATCGACACCGCGGACAGACAGGCCAGGGCCGGGGCCACGTCCAGACTGAGCCAGTCCAGGTCGTTGCCGGTCCAGCGGGCCACGACGGCGGTGAGCTTGGCGGCGTCGAAGGCCAGGTTGAGCGCGTAGCCGACGCCCAGGAACCGCAGCCCCCGGCGCAGCCAGGCGTCGAATCCGCCGGTGCGGATCCAGTTCCAGATCAGCCGTGAGGTGATGAGGACGGCGGTGGTGTGCGCGAGGAGGTAGAGCAGGATCTCCTCGCGCATGAAGGGCGTGTTGGCGTAGTAGGTGTCCAGGTCCCGGGTGCGCTCCACGGGCACGTCGGCGAGGGCGAACAGCACCCAGAGCGCGACGATCACCCCGCCGTAGACGGAGACGACCCAGCGGGTGGCCCGGCGGGTCGGGGCCGAGCTTTCGGAGAGTCCGTCGCGCCAGGCGATGATCAGCACCAGGCAGGCGCCGCAGAACGCGGTGAGCAGCGAGTACACCCAGGGCGCCGAGATGTTCGGCACGCCGGTGACGCGGTTGACCCAGACGATGGTCGAGGGGGCGACGAACACGAACACCGCGCAGGCCAGCAGCAGCAGGCCGCCGACCGCGCGCAGCAGCGGGTCCCTCCAGAGCCGGATGATCGTCGGCAGTTTGATCGCCAGGGCGGTGGCCAGGACCGCGGCGGGGATCCACCAGTAGGACGTGTAGAAGGCGCTGAGGAACGAGGCCGGACCCGTGGCCGCGCCCGCGGACTCCATCGCGTCCCTCCGCTCTCGCTCGCAGCCGCATCCAAGGCCGTACGAGCCTACGCGGCCGGACGTGTCCGCGTCAGGCGAGTTCCGTTGTCCGGAGTGCCAGATTCCGGAGGGTCGGATTCCGGAGGGCCGGCCCGAGTTCCTGCTCGAACCATTGACGCGCAAGCGCTGCACACCTACGGTCCCGTTCGAAGTTACGAGCGTCATTCGAAATCTCGAACAATCAATGTCGGGCAGATGTCGAACAGATAGGGCAGGGCATGGGACGACCTGGCCTGGATCGCAGGCACTTCCTCGCCGCGGCGGGCGGCCTCACGGTCGCGGGCAGCGCCAGCCCCGCGTTCAGGGGGATCGTGCGGGTGACGGGCTTTTGCCAGGACGCGGTCACGTACCAGCGGCCACGGGCCGGGTCGTGGTGGATGCGGTAGGCGACGGCCCGGTTCGCCGCTGCGCGGTCGGCCCACTCCTGCCCGCGGTGCGCGAACGTCACCCTGCCGGTCAGGACGTACCGGCCGTGCGGCGCATCGGCCAACTCCTGGAGTGGGGCGGGGAGCCTGATGCTGACCTCGCCGTCCGGGGTGATGCGGATGGTCTCGTTCCCGAATCGTTTCCCGGACTCCCCGTCCGCCTGCACAAACCAGCGTGCGGCTTCCCACCGTTCACGCCACCCGGCCTCGCTGAGCCCGGCGGCGGGCAAGCGGTGCCGCGCGCGGGCCAGGCGCTCGCCGCCCCGCACGACGTGCACGGTCCCGGCCGCCCAGTCGGCGCGCTCCCGTGCCGGCCGGTCCTCCAGGACGTGCGGTCGGCGGGCCCCGGCATGCCACTCCCGCCGACTGCGATACCCACCCGGAGCGTGCTTCGCGCCCTTCTGGCCGACGGGCGGCGACAACCGGTGACGCAGGGTCCGTGCCCCCGCCTCCAGCGACTGGATGTACGCGTGGGCACAGATCGCGCCCACCCGCCGCAGCACCTCCACGTCGGCAGCGCCGAGCTGCCTGAGCCGGGTACGGACCGCCACCCCCGACGGCCCGGGCACCACGAACGGCGCCGAAGGCTTCCGCAGACCACCCACCCACACACACCGATCAGCCGTGAAGACCCGCACGCCCCATCCAACGACGACCACTCACCAGAGGTCACACATTCGACGGACAGACTCCCGTTCGCACCCGGACGCCGAGCCCTCCGACCCGCCGCCGTACTCACTCATTCACGCCAGAGCACCTGCATACGCGGTCATGGACCGGCAGTTCACAACCCCCGAAGGGAAAAGATGCGCACCGCCCGCTTCACCCTGGACCCGGCCTTCACCATCGGAGACGTAGACCCCCGCCTCTTCGGCTCCTTCGTCGAGCACCTCGGCCGCTGCGTGTACACCGGCATCTTCGAACCCGGACACCCCGCCGCGGACGACGACGGGCTGCGCCGGGACGTACTGGACCTCGTCCGGGAACTCGGCGTCACCGCCGTCCGCTACCCCGGCGGCAACTTCGTCTCCGGCTACAAGTGGGAGGACTCGGTCGGTCCGGCCGAGGACCGCCCCCGCCGCCTCGACCTGGCCTGGCGCTCCACGGAGACCAACCGCTTCGGCCTGTCCGAGTACATCGCCTTCCTCAGGAAGGTCGGCCCGCAGGCCGAGCCCATGATGGCGGTCAACCTCGGCACCCGGGGCGTGGCCGAGGCGCTGGAACTCCAGGAGTACGCCAACCACCCCGCCGGCACCACGCTGTCGGACCTGCGGGCCGAGCACGGAGACAAGGACCCCTTCGGCATCAGGCTCTGGTGCCTCGGCAACGAGATGGACGGCCCCTGGCAGACCGGCCACAAGACCGCGGAGGAGTACGGGCGGCTCGCCGCCGAGACCGCGCGGGCCATGCGCCAGATCGACCCGGACGTCGAACTCGTCGCCTGCGGTTCGTCCGGCCAGTCCATGGAGACCTTCGCCGCGTGGGAGGCGACGGTCCTCGAGGAGACGTACGACCTCGTCGACCACATCTCCCTGCACGCCTACTACGAGCCGCTCGACGGTGACGTCGACTCCTTCCTCGCCTCCGCCGTGGACATGGAGTCGTTCATCGAGAACGTCGTCGCCACCTGCGACCACGTCGGCGCCCGGCTCAAGTCGAAGAAGCGGATCAACCTCTCCTTCGACGAGTGGAACGTCTGGTACATGTCGAAGTCGCAGGCCGAGGTGAGCGCCCTCGACTGGCCCGAGGCGCCCCGCCTGCTGGAGGACAACTACAGCGTCATGGACGCGGTCGTCTTCGGCTCGCTCCTCATCGCCCTGCTCCGGCACGCCGACCGCGTCGCCGTCGCCTGCCTCGCCCAGCTCGTCAACGTCATCGCCCCGATCATGACCGAGCCGGGCGGCCCGGCCTGGCGCCAGACCACGTTCTTCCCGTTCGCGCAGGCCTCGCGGTACGGCCGCGGCGAGGTCCTCGACGTGCGGGTGGACTCACCGACGTACGGGACGGCGAAGTACGGCGAGGCCGACCTGCTGCACGCGACGGCCGTGCGCGCCGAGGACGGCTCGGTCACCGTCTTCGCCGTCAACCGCTCCCGCACCGAGCCGCTGCCGCTGGACGTCGCCCTCGGCGCCCTGGAGCTGACGGACGTCGTCGAGCACAGCGCCCTCGCGGACGCCGACCCGGACGCCCACAACACGCTCGCCGACCCCGAACGGGTCGTCCCGCACCGGGTGGACGGCACCGCGCTGCGCGACGGCACCCTGACCGCCGTACTGGAGCCGCTGTCCTGGAACGTGATCCGGCTGCGCTGAGCCCCGGCCCGGTCAGTCGCGGCGCCGGCCGGGGGAGGCGACCGGCTTCACCGGTACCCCTCCGGCCGCGCTGCCCAGCAGCTCCAGCCGTACCGTCCCGGGCCCCGGTGCCGACTCGCCGTCGGCCAGCACCGCCAGGGCCAGGGTGTTGGCGGCGGCCCGGGTGCGCAGGATGCCGTTCGGCAGGACGAAGGTGTGTGCCGCGCCGGTGCGGCCGGCCGCGTACTCGCCCATGTTCCAGCCGTTCAGGAAGACCTGGACGCGGTGGTCGCCGTCCGGGGCGTCGTCGAGGACGAGGCCGACCGAGGCGTCCACCTCCGGCGGCACGTCCAGCCGGAACGTGGTCCGGTACCAGGTCACGCCCTGGCGCCGGTCCTCGCGCGGGAGGTCCGCCGGGGACGCCTTCTCCCAGTCGCCGTCGTCGTACCCCGGCAGATGCCAGCCGTGCCGTTCCCCGTACAGCCCGCCGTGGTTGAGCGGCCCGCGCACGGGGTCGGGCGTGACCGCCCCCCGGATCCGCCAGCGCACCTCCGGCGAGGCCCCCTCGAAGGCGGCCGACGTCAGTCCGCGGGCCGCCCGCGGGTCGTCCTGGCCGTGCTGGGTGCGCCGGACCAGGACGGACAGGACGGCCGAGTCGCCGCCGTCGGCGCGCTCCCGCCGGGTCCCGCGCAGACCCGCCGGCACGCCCAGTTCCGCCGTGCCGGTCCAGGTGTCCGGCCCGTCCTCCCCGTCGTCCGGACGGTGGACGCCCAGCGGTTCGCCGTCCAGCCACGCCATCAGCAGGCCGCGCGCGCCGGTGGCGTAGGACAGGGACACCGACTCCAGACCGGCGGCCCCGGTGAGACGGGCGCGGTACCAGACGTCGCCGTAGTGGTAGCCGTAGTCGTCGGCGAAGAGCACGGGCTGTCCGCCGGGCACCGGGGTGGTGCTGTGCGAGGTCCGCCGGTCGGCGACCGTCCACCCCGAGTCGCCGTACTCCGGCGCGGACTCGGGGTTCTCGGTCCGCCGCCGCCAGCCGTCGAGTTCGGGCAGCGCCACCTCGGGCACGCCGGGCAGCGGCCACACCGTCATCAGGCTCTGGGCGCGGCCGAAGGACGCCTGCACCGCCGTGCCGTTCCAGGTGAGCCGGCCGATGCCGCGCGGCGCCCACACCTCCAGCTCGCGCTCGCCGACGGTGTCACCGGTCAGCCGGATCGTGTCCCCGTCCAGCACGGCCTCGCGCAGCAGCTCCGGGCCGCGGACCAGGACCCGGCCCGACGGCGTCTCGTACGGCCACAGCCGCAGTGAGGCGGCGTCGTCGGCGAGGAGCAGCAGCAGGGTGCGGTCGGAATCGGCGCCGCGTACCCGCACCCGGGTCAGCCGGTCCTCCTTGAGAGGTACGGTCACGTGCAGTTTCCCGTGGTCGAACGCCCAGGCGGCCTCCTCGTCCAGGCGGGTCGGCCAGGGCTCCTGCGGGCAGTCGAGGACCAGGTGCGCCATCTCCCCGGCCCGCCCCACGAACGCGGCGATGTCCACCCGCCCCACGCTCAGGGACAGCATGGGCTGCACGGTGGCGTACGCCAGTTTCCGTCCCGCGCCCAGGTGGAGGCCGGTGGCGAGCAGCTTGGCGTCGCGGGCGGGGACGGTGACCTCGACGTCGGTCCCGTCCATCGGGACGGTGGAGGTGACGGCGGCGGCGGAGTTGTTGCGCAGCACGTAGGCGTGGGCGCCGGTGTCCGGGTTGGCCAGGTGCCGCACCTGGACGCGGGCGTCCGCGGCCCGGACCTCCGCCGCCTCGTCGAGCCGGGTGAAGTCGGGGACGTGGCGCAGCAGGTGCCCGAGCTGGTGGAGCGGGGCGAGTTCGGCGGTGGGCCGGCGTGCCTCGTCGATGGCGGCGGCCGGGTCGTAGGTGGGGGCGGGCGCCGACGGCGCGGGCAGCCAGCCCCACGAGGTGCCGCCGTACGCCATGTGGACGTTGTGCAGCGTGGTCCCGCGCGCCAGGCCGTCGAGGTGCACCCGCCGCGCCTCGGCGGCGTCCCGGGTCCGCTCCGCCTCGTCCCAGGCGAGGGTGGTGCCTGCGTGCAGCAGGGGTACGTCGATGCCGTCGGCGCGGATCCGCTCGTGCAGGTGGGTCAGGTCGGCGCGGTCGGGGGCGTCGGCCCGGTAGAGCAGGACGGTGCCGGTGCCCCGGGTGAACTGGTGCCGGGCGACGACCGCGTTGACCCGGCTCAGCCACTCGTCGGCGTGGCGCAGGTACGCGGGGTCCGTGCTCCTGGGCACGGCCCCGGTGGCCGCCAGCCAGCCGGGCAGGCCGCCCGCGTCCACGTCGGCGCCGATGTACGGGCCGGGGTGGACCACGACGTACAGACTGCTCTCCGCGGCCGTCCGCAGGAACAGGTCGAGGTCGCGGACGCCGGTGAAGTCGTACGCGCCCGGGGCGGGGGAGTGCTGGTTCCAGGCGAGGCGGACGCTGACCGCGTTGTGGCCGTACGCCCGCATCTTCTGGAGCACGTCCCGCCACAGGGACGGGCTGGGCAGCCGGAAGGGGTGCAGCTCACCGGACCACAGCGCCAGCCGTCTGCCGTCCACCAGCAGGGAGTACCGGTCCAGGGCGACCCGGTGGCGCAGCCCGTCGGCGCCGGGCGGCCCGGGCGGCGGACCGGTGGGCACGGGGCCGGGGGGACCGGCCGGCGCCGCGCCGCTCACGCTGCCGCCGAGCGCGAGCCCGAGGACGGTGGTGCCCGCGAGGGCGCTGAACGCTCGTCTGCTGAGACTGCTGAGCTCCAAGGGAGCCTCTCCTGTTGCCGTGCTTCCGGTGCTGCCGCGTGAGCGGGACCGTCCGTGCCCGGCCATTCTTCCAGCGGACCGCACAATGGTCGGTATGAGGATCTCGGCGCGTGCGGACTACGCGGTGCGGGCGGTACTGGAACTGGCCGTCCAGCAGGACGACCGGCCGGTCAAGGCGGAGGACGTGGCCACCGTCCAGGACATTCCGCACAAATTTCTGGAGGGGATCCTCGGCGATCTCCGGCGTGGCGGCATCGTCGAGAGCCGGCGCGGCGGGGGCGGCGGGTACCGGCTGGCGCGCGAGGCGTCGGCCATCACGGTGGCGGACGTGATCCGGGCGGTGGACGGCCCGATCGTCTCCGTGCGCGGGGAGCGGCCGACGGGGCTGGTGTACACGGGCACGGCGGGACCCCTGCTGCCGCTGTGGGTGGCGCTGCGCGCCAATGTGCGCCGGATCCTGGAGGGCGTGACCGTCGCCGACCTCGCGGCGGACGCGCTGCCGGACCCGGTCCGGGCGCTGGCGGCGGAACCGGCCGCCTGGGAGAACCCCTGGGTCACAGGCGCACGGGGTGGGAACCGGCCGGTGTGAATGGCCGGGGAGGCATCTGTCCGCACCCGGCGGGCGTCCCTACGATGCGGACGTTGCGTGAATGTCATGTGCAGAACACGTGTAGATGGCGGACGCATTCAACGACATCCACCCCCCACTGACCGGGATGGGAGACCCATGGCCACGGGCCTGCTCCTGAGCGGCACCATCGCCGCACTGCTCACCTCCGCGCTGCCCGCGCAGCACCAGCCCTCCGGCGGGTTCGAGGACCCGCCGCCGGACAAGATCGTCATCAAGGTCGCCACGGTGAACGGCTCCGGCTGTCCGCAGGGCACGGCGGCCGTCGCCGTCTCCGAGGACAACACCGCGTTCACCGTCACCTACAGCGACTACCTCGCCAGGGCGGGCGGCGACTCCGCACCCACCGACTTCCGCAAGAACTGCCAGCTCAACCTGCTCGTCCACGTCCCGCAGGGCTTCACCTACGCCGTCGCCAGCGCGGACTACCGCGGCTTCGCCGCCCTCCAGCCCGGCGCCAAGGGCACCCAGCGGGCCTCGTACTACTTCCAGGGCTCCCCGAACACGGAGTTCCGCACCCACCCCTTCGGCGGCCCGCTCAACGACAACTGGCAGGCCACCGACACCACCGACTGGGCCCAGCTGGTCTGGGCGCCCTGCGGGGTGCAGCGCAACTTCAACATCAACACGGAGCTGCGGGTGAGCACGGGCACGTCCGACCCCGCCAAGGTGAGCTTCATGACGATGGACTCGACGGACGGCGACATCAGCACCGTGTACCACCTGGCGTGGAAGGAGTGCCCGGAGTCCTGACCGGCGGCCGGCCCGCGGGGGCCCCGGCGGTCAGCCGGCGGCGTCCTCGACGCTCTCCCCGGCGGGACCGCCCTCGCGCGGGCCGCCGTCCTCGGGGCCGACGGGCCGGCCCTCCCAGTGCAGCACGCGCCACCCCGCGCCCGGGGCGCCGGACAGGACGACGACACCGGTGTTCCCCAGCCCGTGGGCGGCGGCGAAGCCGGCGTCGATGTTCTCCGCCCGGGCCGCCGCCCACGTACGGATCACGGCGCCGTGACTGACCATGGCCACGGTCCCGGCCCCGGTGGCCGCGGCCTCCTCGACCACGGCGTCGAAACGCGCCAGCGCCTCCACGCCGTCCTCCCCGCCCGGCACGCGCCGCGCGGTGTCCCCCGCCGACCAGGCGAGCGCGGTGGTCAGGTACGTCTCGACGGCCTCCCGGTCGCCCCGCATCTCCAGATCGCCGGCGGACAGCTCCCGGATGCCGTCCCGCACCAGGATCTCCAGCCCCGTCCGGGCCGCCAGCGGCGCCGCGGTGAGCCGGGTGCGCAGCAGCGTCGACGCGTAGAGGGCGTCGATCCGCTCCGCCGCCAGCGCCTCCGGGAGCGCGTCCGCCTGCTCCTGCCCCAGCGGGGTCAGCGCGGGACCGGGTGCGGCCGTGTCCAGCAGGTGCTTGAGGTTGGACGGGGTCTGGCCGTGCCGTATGAGCAGCAGTCGCATCGACGGATCAGTCTCCCTTGAGCCGGGACGGGGACTCTCCACTGTGCCATCCCCGCCTCACCCCCCGGCCGGGCGGCAGAGCAGGGGCTTGTCCAGTTCGGAGCAGGGGCGGTGGCCCTTGGAGCGGATGACGTCCTTGCCGACCTCGTCGGCGAGGTAGCGCAGGAAGCCCGCGGCGATCGAGTCGGCCGGCGGTTCGCCGTAGGTGTAGGCGATCTCCGTCTGCCAGTACGGGTACGCCCCCTCGTCGGCGCCCTCCAGGGTGGCCGGGTAGCCGTCGATGCGGACCTGCCGGACGTCGTCGCGCGCCGAGGCGGCGCCGACCTCGCTGTGGCCGAGGGCGCCCGGCGTGGAGGCCACCGTGTCGAGCAGGGTCGCGGTGCCGCCCACCTCGCAGCGGCCCGGCCGGTCCGGGGCCAGCCCCGCGCAGTCGGCCGTGGTGACCGCCGGGAGGGCCCGGCCGCCGAGGACCTGCTGTTCGAGCGTGGTCCGGGTGCCCGAGCCGGGGTTCCGGCTGACCAGGCGGACGGGTACGTCGTCGCCCCCGACCTGGCTCCAGTCGGTGACGCGCCCGGCGTAGATGTCCCGGACCTGCTTCAGGGAGAGGTCCCGGACCCCGGCGTCCTCGTGCACGACCAGCGTGAACAGCGACAGGGCGACGGGTCGGGGGAGCAACTGCGGACGGCCGTCGGACTTCGGCCCGTCGCTGAACGACAGCCTGTTCCCCAGGCCCCGGCCGTCGGTGAGTCCGGCGTCGGCGCCCGCGGCGGCGAGGGTGTCGAGACCGTCCACACTGCCCTTGAAGGAGTTGGCGGTCAGCGGGATACGGGCGTCCGGGCAGGTCCGCTCGTACTGCTCCGCGGCCTCCCGCAGCACCGGTGCGAAGGCCGTGGAACCCGACAGGTGCAGCGTCCCCGCGGCGCAGTCCAGCGGCGCGGCCGTGTCGTCGTCCCCGGCGAAGGTGAGCGCGGACTGGGTGGCGCTCACCAGGATGAGCGAGGCGAGCAGCCAGCGGACCTGCCGGGAGGCGAACGGGTAGTACGCGGTCTTCTTGATGTTCCCGCCGCGCACCCCGCCGACGACCCCCGCGGTGACCTCCGGTTCGGGGAACTCGGGCTCGGTGAAGCCGTCTTCACGGTCCAGAACCGCCAGGACCTTGTAGTGCGCCCTGCGGTTCAGTATCACCTTGGGCAGCTTGATGACCCTGCCCGTGGTCTCGAACCCCTCGGCCCCCGGGACGAAGAAGGTGGGCGGCACCTGGGGACTGCGCTCCGTCACCGTCATGCCGACCACCCGGCGGCCGGGGAAGGCGATGCTGATGCCCACGGGGTCGCTGGCGGGCGCGACGTAGTCACCGGCGACCACGGGGCTCCAGCCGGCGTTCTCGATCCGCAGCAGGACGACCGAGGGGTCGCGCAGGTTCGTCCCGTCCCACTGCATGCGCTGGAGCACCGTCGTCTCCGGCCCCGAGGCGGCCGAGTCCCGGATGGTGGTGTCCAACTGGACGCGGTAGCCGAGCCTTTTGCGGCCCGCCAGCACGAACTCCCACAGGGCGGCCACGACGGGCACCGTCAGACCCAGGACGGCGGCCACGGACTCCCACGACAGACTCACGTCCGCCTCCCCCTCAGGACGGTGACATGGGAGGCCATGGTGGCGGCGGAGAGGGGAAGGGGCCCGCGGATTGGGTGAGTCCGCCGTTCGAATTCACCCGCAGGTCATCTGCGACACCCGGTGTTCGCCTGACGCGTGATCAGTCCGTGCCGTCGTGACCGCGCAGGTGCAGCGAGCGGAGGGCGACCTCGATGGCGAACCGGTGGTCGGGGTCGGCGAGCCGGTCGCCGAGGTAGGCGTCCAGTGTCCGCAGGCGGTAGCGGACGGTCTGGGCGTGCACGCCCAGCACCTCGCCGACCTGCTCGGCCGGCGCCCGGGTGGAGACGTGGACGCGGAGGGTCTCGACGAGCCGGTCGCGCCGTCTGGCGGGCAGCTCGTCGAGCGGGGCCAGTTCACGCGCCGCGATCCGGTCGACGAGGGCGGCGTCGGACAGCAGCCACAGCGTGGTCAGGTGATCCTCGCAGCGGATCAGCGGAACGTCGGGGATGACATCGTCGTCGACGAGTTGCAGCACACGGCGGGCCCAGCGGACGGAGTCGGCGGCCTGCGCGACCGGTACGGTCAGGCCGAGCGCGGCGCGGGTGCCGGCCAGCGCCGTACGGAGCATGTCGAGGCGGGCGGGGGTGAGGTCCCCGGGAACGAGCAGGTGCGGCTGCGGAATGTCCAGGTCGGTGAGGACGTCCCGGTCGAGTGCCGTCTGGAGGTGTTCCGGCGCCGGATGGTGCAGGGCGACGAGGAAGCACGACCGGGGCAGCTCCCAGGCGGCGGCCTTGCACAGCTCCGAGATGGTCGTCCGGGGCAGCGGCGAGGCGGTCAGCAGGAAGTGGAGTAATTGTCTTCGTAACGCGGACTCCTCCGAGGCCGCCCGCTCCCGCACCTCCGCGTACCCCTCGCGGGTGATCGCCTCCAACTCCTCGACGTAGGCGAAGAGGGCGTCGGCGAAGGCCAGGATCAGCGCGGGGGAGAGGCTGTACTGCCGTCCCAGGGTCTTGGCCCGGCGCAGTGCGATGCGGGCGCCGAGCCGGTAGGCGCCCTGCAGGACCTCCAGGTCGCGGCCCTCGTAGGCCTCCACCCTGCCGAACCTGCGCAGCAGTTCGTTCCGCACCTCCGAGCTGCTGCCGGGGTTGTCGATCCGGTCCACGAAGGCGGTCAGCGCCTGCTCGACCCCCTGCCGGATCGCGTCCCCGTCCGGGCCGTTGAGCAGCCTGCCGTACACCGGGTAGCTGCGGGTGACCTCGATGCGTATCTCGTTCAGCAGCCCCGGGAGCAGCGGCCGCATGAAGGCCGCGAACTTCTTGGGCAGGGGGTCGAGCGGTTCACCGAGCACCGAAGGACGCGCGATGGAGGGCATGAGTATTCCCTTGCTCTGCGACATGTCCGGTGGGATGGCCGGCCGGGCTCCGTTTCGCGTGGGGTGGAACCTGGCCGGTCCACCAGGCGTTCACCGGCTTGGCTAGCCGACGGTAAATCAACTTCGATGTGATGTACATCTCTTGGGGAGTAATCGTGCCACTGTTGTGTGGGCCCGTGGCCGTTACTTGACGGCGGAGTGCCAGTTCTCGGCCAGTACCCGGCCGGCGTCGGGGACGACGGTTCCGGGCGCGTTGAGACCGGTGAGGTGGGTCTGGGTGTTGGCGAGGGTCAGGCTGTTGTTCCCGGCGGCGGAGGGCAGTCCGGTCTTCGCGTTGACCGCCGCGTTGATCAGGCCGACGTTCAGGCCGCAGCCGGTGGCGCCGGGCACCGCGAAGGTGCTGTCGTTCTGGGTGGCGCCGGTGAGGTTGATCCGGCTCATCTCGCCGGCCTCGTCCGGAGTGCCGTCACCCTGGAAGAAGGACATCCCGAAGTCCGGGAAGTTGCGGTTCTCCGGCCGCAGGACGATCGGTTTGGCGGCGGACCCGATGTAGCACTTGTCGCCGAGCAGCGGGTTCTCCAGGTGGATGCGGACCGGCAGGGCGACGATCGGCATGTCGGTGAGGACACCCGCGGTCTGGTCGAACGCGTAGGGCGAGCCGACGGACTCCATGGTCGCGGTGATCTTGTTGAGGCTGGAGTTCTCCAGGGACTGGCAGATGCCCGTGATCACGAATATGTCGCTCGGGCACATCAGGCCGAGCAGTCCGCCGGGCACGGAGGCGGGCTCGGCGACGAGCGCGCCGGAGGCCGGGGCGACGACCGCGCTGGTGCCGTCCGCGTTCTGCACGACGCCGATCTGCAGGTTGGTCCGGCCCGTGACCACCGTGGTGTTGCCCAGTTTGATGGAGCCGCTGGCGGAGGTGGACACCACACACTGCGGGGTCTTCTCGACGCCGTCGGCGGCCAGCATCGCCGGGGCGTCGACGGGGCAGCGGGTGAAGGGGGCCCACTCGCCGTTCAGCGAGGGGTCGGCGGCCGTCGCCGTGCCCAGGGAGGCGAAGGCGCCGAAGGCGGTCAGCGCGGAGACGGTGGCGAGTCGGGTGCGGGCGGAGGTCGGACGCATGGTGGTGGCCTTCCTTGGAAGTGGGGAGGTGGCAGGGACGGGAGGGCTCAGCGCTCGGCGACGGGGATCTCGTAGGGCTGGAGGTCTTCCGTGCACTGGCCAGGGGTCTCGGGGGTCGGGAAGACGGGGGCGGCGATCGCGCACGTCTGGCCCTGGACCTGCTTGATGTGGTTGCCGGGGCCGGAGACGGAGGCGGTGAGCAGACGGTCGAGATCCTCGCCGTCCGCCGTGCCGCAGCCGGTGAAGGCCGGGATGCTCGTCTCGCCGGACAGCGTGCCGCCGCTCAGCAGCAGGTAGCCGGTGGCCTCCTGGCCGAGGATCTGCTCGCCGCGGCCGTAGAGCACCAGGTGGTCACCGGGATGATTGGCCGGATCCGGGTCGGCGGAGGTGAGGGACGTCTCGGTCCGGCAGTCGGGGCCGACGTCCAGGGGCGTCCCGTTGACCTCCAGATCGGTCACGTGCACGACCAGCGGCGCCCGGACGTAGGTGTCCGTGACCGTGGTGAAGTCGGACAGGCGCAATTTGATCCGCGAGTCGATCCGGATGGGCCCGGTCTGCTCCAGCACCATCGTGGCCCTGACCGGCGCGAAGTCGAAGGACAGGAAGGTGCTCGGGAACGGCGGTGTCTCCTTGCGCCCCTGGTAGTGGAAGTTCGCCCACGACACCGTGTCGAAGATGATGTGTTCCGGGTCGGGCGGGCCGTCCACGGGGATCCCCTGCTCGATCAGCAGGCAGGACGGCGGGAGGTAGGCGGCGCCCTTCATCTTGTTCACGTTGGCGTAGCCGGTGACGTAGGCGTTGAGCGACACGTCCGTGGGCGGGTGCTGCTCGTCGTAGCGGCACGGCGGCACGTCGTCGCGGTCCGGGGCGGCGCCGGGCGGCGTCTCCAGCACCTCGGGCGACCGGTCTCCCTGCCGCTCCTCCTGTCCGTGCCCCTGCGCCTCCCGGTCCGGGGTGCGGGAGGCCCCGTCCGGACCGGACGGTGAACCGCTCGGGCTCGGAGAACCGTCCGCACCGACCCGCACGGTGGCCAGCAGCCCCTGGTCGGGCGCGTCCTCGGCGAGGGTGCAGCCGACGGTGAGCGAGTCGGAGCCGGAGTCGGAGCCGGCGTCGGGGCCGGTGGCAGCGTGCCGTGGGTCGGCCGGGTCCGTGGCGGCCGGGTCCGCCGCGTCGAGGGCCAGGTCGACGGCGAGGGTGCCCGCCGTGAACGTCAGGTCTCCGTCGCCCCGGCCGGCCACCGAGGGGACGTCGCCCTTCGAGACCAGCGTCAACGGCCCCGACCCGGGCAGCGCGACGGGCTCGGCGCCGCCTCGCCAGGTCGCCTTCGCCGTCGCCTCGTTCTGGGCGACGCCCACCGCCAGCCGGGTCGCCGCCCGCACCTGGGCCGCGCCGCGCCCGGTGAGGTCCGCGACGGCCTCCGCCGGGAGTTCGACGGTGGTGGTGACGCCGGACGGCGAGAAGGTCTCGCCCGCGTCGGCCCGTTCCGGGAACTCCGCCGATATCCGTACCGTCGTGGGCAGTTGCCCCGACGGGAGGGTGCAGACGTAGGGGAGTTCGACCTCGATCTCCTGGGTGCCCGAGGCGGAGGCCGTGGTCGGGATCAGGGCGGCGAGCACGACGAACGCGGCGATCGACGTGGTCCGGGCACGGACCCGGGGCGGCCGGGGTACGGCTGCTCGTTGGGCTTTCATGCGACTCCGCTCGGATGGCTCGGGCAGCGTGGGCGGTCGGGCATGGTCGCGCAGGGGCGGATGGCTCGGGCCCGCGAACGCCCGGCCGGGGTGCCGGCCGGGCGGACGTGAGGGGCGGCGGTGGCCTACGGGTTGGAGCCGACGATCGTCGGGATGGCGTTGGTGCTCTTGACCTTGACGGCGTAGTTGCCCTTGAAGGTCGGCTTGGTGGCCGTGGTGACCACGGAGCCGCAGTTGACCGGCGCCGGGCTGCTGCTGACCGACAGGTCGCCCACGACGCTGTTGACCGCGAGCACACCGGTGGAGTTGGTGTAGGTGGCCGAGGCCTTGCCCACCACCGTGAACTTGCAGGCGCCGGCGGTGACCTGCGCCTTGACGTTGCCGACGTGGCCCTTGGTGACGCCCGTCGAGGCGTTGTAGTCCACCGCGACGACGTCCCAGGGGGTGACCGAGGTGGTGGTGACGTTGCCCAGGACACTGGTGCACGGTGAACCGGACGAGCCGAAGGTCATGGTGGTGATGTCGGCGACGTCCCCGGGGTTGCCGGTGGTGCTGTTCATCGTGCCCTCCGCTCCCGAGACCGTGCAGGTCATCGGGATCGTGGCGGTCAGCACGATGTTGCCGACGTTCGTGGCCTTGAACGCGGCCGGCGAGGGGGTGACGGTCCACACCGTGGAGGGCACCGCCGAGGACGGGCCGACGGCGAGGCCCAGCGCCGACGCGGCCGCGCAGACCACGATGGCCGACCTTCTCGTGTTCTTCTTCATGGCTCGGGACTCTCCTTGAGGGTTGACCGGCGAAGACGGGCCTGACGTTACTCGCGGGAAACTTAGCCGAACAATGCGGTAGTCCATGATTCTTTTAAAAGTGGGACCACCTGTTTCCGGGGTGAGTGATCCGCGCTTCTCCTTGCTCACGTGGCGCCAAGTCCGGGAAATGTGAACGGCGTACGGGCTGTTCACGGCGGTGTCGCTCCCATCGGGTCCTGATGCTCACCGGCCGACAAGTTTCCGAGCGGTTTTTGTGTCCTGCCTGACAGGTTCCGGATGGCCGAAGTCGGCATCCCGGAAAACTCCGATTCCGGTGTTGCCCGCCGAGGTTACTCGGCCGTAACGTGCCGGTGTGGTGCTCGGTTCCAGGTCGGTGGCCCCCGTCGGCCGGAGCCATGACGGACACTTTTCGGCCCTCCCTCCATCGGGTCCGGGTGCCCGTCGGCAGGGTCCCGCGGGGCCACACCCCCCGGAACCGCGCGACCCTGCCCTGTCTCCCCGGAGACAAGTGCGGGGCCGCCGTGTTGTCTGCGCGGTGACAAGTTCGCCAGGGCGGCCGGAGATCCGGTGCCGACCCGTTGTCAGTGCGCTCCGCGCCGAATTAACGTGCGCCCGCAGCGCGTATCCGATTGACGTCCGCTGGAGGTGATATGGGAATCGAAGTAGTGGTCGAGGGTCTGACCAAGTCCTTCGGTAAGCAGAGCATCTGGCGGGACGTATCACTCACTCTTCCGGCCGGCGAGGTCAGTGTGATGCTGGGCCCGTCCGGAACTGGTAAGACCGTTTTCCTGAAGTCGCTCATAGGACTGCTCAAACCCGAGAAGGGCCGTGTCCTCATCAACGGAGTGGACATGGTGAACAGTCCGGAAAGAGACGTCTACGAGACCCGGAAACTCTTCGGTCTCATGTTCCAGGACGGTGCCCTCTTCGGGTCCATGTCCCTTTTCGACAACATCGCCTTCCCGCTGCGCGAACACACCCGCAAGAAGGAGTCCGAGATCCGTCGCATCGTCATGGAGCGGATCGAGGTCGTCGGGCTGCTGGGCGCGGAGGGAAAGCTTCCCGGGGAGATCAGCGGAGGCATGCGCAAGCGCGCCGGACTGGCCCGCGCGCTCGTCCTCGACCCGCAGATCATCCTGTGCGACGAACCGGACTCCGGGCTCGACCCGGTCCGCACCGCCTACGTCTCCCAACTGCTGATCGACCTGAACGCGCAGCTCGACGCGACGATGCTGATCGTCACCCACAACCTCGACATCGCCGCCACCGTCCCCGACAACATGGGGATGCTCTTCCTGCGCGAGCTGGTCACCTTCGGCCCGCGCGAGGTGCTGCTCACCAGCGACGAGCCGGTCGTGTCCCAGTTCCTCGGCGGCCGGCGCGAGGGCCCCATCGGGATGTCCGAGGAGAAGGACGCGGCCACGCTCGCCGCCGAGGCGGGTGCCGCCTCCGGCGTCCCCGCCGCGCCCCGGGTGATCGTCCCGCAGCTCGAACCGTCGCCCGGCCTGCCGCCGCGCAAGGCCGTCGCCCGACGACGTCAGCGTGTCATGGGCATGATCGACACGCTGCCGCCCGCCGCGCGGTCCGCCATCCGGGAGACCTACGCGAAGGACTCCGAGGCGGCCACCCTGCCGATGCCCGCCGCCGGGAGCGGCGCGTGATCACCGGCGCGCTGCGGCAGACCGGCCGGCTCTTCGCGCTCGCCGCCGAGGTCGTCCGGGCCGTCTTCCGACGGCCCTTCCAGTTCCGCGAGTTCGTCGAGCAGTTCTGGTTCGTCGCGAGTGTGACCATCCTGCCCGCCGCCCTCGTGTCGATCCCCTTCGGCGCCGTCATCGCCCTCCAGGTCGGCTCGCTCACCGAGCAGCTGGGAGCCCAGTCGTTCACCGGGGGCGCCAGCGTCCTCGCCGTCGTCCAGCAGGCGAGCCCGCTCATCGTGGCCCTGCTGATCGCCGGCGCCGGCGGCTCGGCCATCTGCGCCGACCTCGGCTCCCGCAAGATCCGCGAGGAACTCGACGCCATGGAGGTCATGGGCGTCTCGCCGGTGCAGCGACTCGTGGTGCCCCGGGTCCTGGCCGCCATGGGCGTGGCGGTCCTGCTCAACGGCCTGGTCTCCGTCGTCGGCATCCTCGGCGGCTACTTCTTCAACGTCGTCATGCAGGGCGGCACCCCCGGCGCCTACCTCTCCAGCTTCTCCGCCCTCGCCCAGCTGCCCGACCTGTACGTCAGCGAACTCAAGGCGCTGGTCTTCGGGTTCATCGCGGGCATCGTCGCCGCCTACCGCGGCCTCAACCCGCGCGGCGGCCCCAAGGGCGTCGGCGACGCCGTCAACCAGTCCGTCGTCATCACCTTCCTCCTGCTCTTCTTCGTCAACATGGTGATGACGGCCGTCTACCTCCAGATCGTCCCGCCGAAGGGAGGCTGACCGATGGCCTCCCCGCTCGTCTGGCTCGACCGGTCCGGCGACCAACTGCTGTTCTACGTACGGGCCCTGCTGTGGATACCGCGGACCCTGCGCCGCTACCTCAAGGAGGTGCAGCGCCTCCTCGCCGAGGTGGCCTTCGGCTCCGGCGGCCTCGGCGTCATCGGCGGCACCATCGGCGTGATGATCGCGATGACGCTCTTCACCGGGACCGTCGTCGGACTCCAGGGCTACGCGGCCCTCGACCAGATCGGCACCGCCGCGTTCACCGGATTCGTCTCCGCCTACTTCAACACCCGCGAGATCGCGCCCCTCGTCGCCGGACTCGCCCTCTCCGCGACCGTCGGGGCGGGCTTCACCGCCCAGCTCGGCGCCATGCGCATCAACGAGGAGGTCGACGCCCTGGAGGGCATGGGCATCCGCTCCATGCCCTACCTGGTCACCACCCGCATCATCGCCGGCGTGGTCGCCATCGTCCCGCTCTACGCGATCGGGCTGCTCTCCTCCTACCTCGCCTCCCGCTACGTGACCGTCCTGTTCAACGGGCAGTCGCGCGGGACGTACGACCACTACTTCAACCTCTTCCTCTCCCCGACGGACGTGCTGCTCTCCGTACTGAAGGTGCTGATCTTCAGCGTGATGGTGATCGTCGCCCACTGCTACTACGGCTACCGCGCCTCGGGCGGTCCCGCCGGCGTCGGCGTCGCCGTCGGCCGGTCCGTGCGCAACGCCATCGTGCTGATCAGCGTCACCGACTTCTTCCTGTCGCTGGCCCTGTGGGGCGCGACCACGACCGTGAAGGTGGCGGGGTGAGATGAGCGGACCGCGGGGAAAGACGCTGGGCCACCGGTTCGCCGGGGTGGTGTTCCTGCTGGTGCCCGCCCTGCTGATCTGGCTGGCCGTCGCCGTCTACGACAAGGAGTTCACCGAGTCCGATCCGGTGGTCGTGGAGACCGGCAGCGCCGGCAACCAGATGCACCCGGGCGCCGAGGTGAAACTGCGCGGCGTCGTCGTCGGCGAGGTCCGCGACATCGACGCCGACGGTGCCGGGGCCCGGCTCACCCTCGCCATGAAACCCGGCTCCCTGGACCACGTACCGGCCGACGTGCGCGCGCAGATGCTGCCGACCACCCTGTTCGGCGAGCGGTTCGTGGCCCTCGTACCGCCCGCGAACCCCTCGGCCGAGCCGCTGGCCGCCGGAGCCGTCGTCCCCCAGGACCGCTCCGCCAACGCCATCGAACTCCAGCAGGTGCTCGACGACGTCCTGCCGATGCTCACCGCCGTCCAGCCGCAGAAGCTCGCCGCCACCCTGTCGGCCGTCTCCCAGGCACTGGAAGGGCGCGGCGAGCGGCTCGGCGAGACGCTGAGCCTGCTGGACGAGCACCTGGAGGAGTTCAACCCCAACCTGCCCGCCCTCAACCGCGACCTCAAGGAACTCGTGAAGGTCAGCCACGTCTACGCGGACGCCGCGCCCGACATCATCACGGCGCTCACCGACTTCACCACCACCAGCGGCACCCTCGCCGAGCAGGAGGCCGAACTCGCCGCCACCCTCGGCGCCACCACCCGGACCTCCGAGGACGTGACCGCCTTCCTGCGCAAGAACCAGGACAACATCATCCGGCTGAGCGCCACGAGCAGGCCGACCCTGGAACTGCTCGCCGAGTACTCCTCGGCGTTCCCCTGCACCCTGCGCACCCTCGCCGAGTTCGTCCCGGCCATGGACAAGGCGCTCGGCAAGGGCACCGACCGGCCCGGCATCCACGTCGACGTCACCACCGTCCCCTCGCGCGGCGCCTACCGCCCCGGCCGCGACACCCCGGTGTACGACTCCGGCGGCGGCCCCCGCTGCCCCTCCGTGCCGTACGCCGGCGCACTGCCCCGGCCCACCGCGCGGACCGCGTCCACCGCGGCGGACCAGGACCTCGGGCCCGCCAACTCCCCGTCCGAGAACGACCTCGTCAACGAACTCCTCGCCCCCGCCGCCGGCGAGAGCCCCGAAGACCTGCCCGACTGGAGCAGCCTGCTCGTCGGCCCCGTCTACCGCGGTACGGAGGTGACGCTCCGATGACCGGTGCCGACAGCGCGCACACCCGGCGCCGCCCGCTGACCGGGCCGCTGCTCAAGTCCCTCGTCTTCGTGGTGGTCACCGCCCTCGCCACGACCGTGCTCGGCCTCGGCGTCGCCGGCGGCGGTGCCGGCTCCGACTCCGGCGCCCGGACCTACAAGGCCCTGTTCACCGACGTCACCGGGCTCATGGACGGCGACAGCGTGCGCATCTCCGGCGTGCCGGTCGGCGAGGTGACCGACGTACGCGTCGTGCACCGGCGCACCGCGCAGGTCACCTTCACCGTCAGCGAGGACCGCACGCTGCCCCGGTCGACCACCGCCGCCGTGAAGTACCTCAACATGGTCGGCCAGCGCTACGTCGCCCTCGGCCGCGGCAGCGGCGACCTCACCGGCACCCTCCCGGAGGGCGGCACGGTCCCGCTCGACCGCACCACGCCCGCGCTCGACCTGACCCTGCTCTTCAACGGCTTCAAGCCGCTCTTCGAGGGGCTCTCCCCGAAGGACGTCAACGAACTCGCCGGGTCGATCGTGCAGGTGCTCCAGGGCGAGGGAGCCACCGTCGACAGCCTGATCCGCCACATCGGCTCCCTCGGGACGACCGTCGCCGCCAAGGACAAGGTGATCGGCCAGGTCGTCCAGAACCTCACCACCGTCCTGGACACCCTCAACGACCGCGAGGACAGCTTCGACGACCTCGTCGTCACCCTCCAGCAACTCGTCACCGGCTTCAACGAGGACCGCAAACCCCTGGGCAAGGCCGTCACGGCCATGGGCGAACTCACCACGGTCACCGCCGGCCTCTTCGAGGACGGCCGGGAGCCCCTCAAGAAGGACATCCGCGAACTGGGCCGGCTCTCGGCCAACCTCGGCGAGCACACCCCGCAGATCGAGGACTTCCTCGAACGGACCCCCGCCAAGATGACCGCCCTGACGCGCCTGTCCTCCTACGGATCGTGGTTCAACCTCTACCTCTGCGAGGCCCGCGTGAGCGGAGTGACCACCTCCGACGGCTCCGAACCGCCTACCGGTATCGCGATCACCGAATCGAGGTGCCGCGGATGAGGCGCCCGCACCTCAAGCCCGTCAAGGAACGCGACCCCGTCGGCGTCGGCCTCGTCGGACTGCTCGTCCTCGCCGTGATCGCCATCCTCGTCTACAACGTGGACCGGCTGCCGCTCGGCGGCTCCACCTCCTACAGCGCCGACTTCTCCGAGGCCGCGGGCCTGGACGAGGGCGACGAGGTGCGCATCGCCGGCGTCAAGGTCGGCAAGGTCACCGGCGTCGCCCTCGACGGGCCCAAGGTGAAGGTCACCTTCGAGGTCGAGGACGCCTGGCTCGGCGACCGGACCACGGCCGCCATCGCCATCAAGACCGTCCTCGGCGACAAGTACCTGGCGCTCGACCCGCTCGGCGCCGCCCGCCAGGACCCCGGCAGGCGCATCCCGCTGACCCGCACCACCTCCCCGTACGACGTCACCCAGGCGTTCCAGGACCTCAGCGGCACCGTCGACGACATCGACACCCAGAAGCTCGCGGAGAGCTTCGAGACTATCTCCGCCACCTTCGCCGACTCCCCGCCCCACGTCCGCAAGGCCGCCACCGGCCTGTCCGACCTGTCCCGCTCCGTCTCCAAGCGCGACTCGGAACTGTCCGAACTCCTCAAGGGCAGCGCCAAGTTCACCAACACCCTGGAGAACAAGAAGTCCAGCTTCGAGACCCTCATCGAGGACGGCGGCTCACTCCTCGGCGAACTGCGGGACCGCCGCGCCGCCATCAGCGCCCTGCTCAAGGGCAGCCAGGACCTCGGCATCGAACTCGGCGGCCTCGTCAAGGACAACGAGAAGCAGCTCGGCCCGACCCTCAAGGCGCTCGGCCGCGTCACCGGTGTCCTGGAGAAGAACAACACCCAGCTCGGCAAGACCCTCGCACTGGTCGGCCCGTACTACCGCCTGGTCGGCAACACCCTCGGCAACGGCCGCTGGTTCGACAGCTACCTGTGCGGCGTCGTGCCCCGCGCCTACCTGCCCGAGACCTCCCAGCCCGAGACCGGATGCCTGCCGCCGAAACAGCCGGCCGCGGCCCAGGGGAGCGGTGAGTGATGAACCGACGCCGGAAGATCGTCACCGGTCTGCTCGCCCTCGTGGTGCTCGCGGCCGCCGGACTGGTCACCGCCCGCGCCCTCGAAGCGGACGGCACCCGCCTCACCGCCTACTTCGACCGCGCCATCGGCGTCTACGCCGGATCCGACCTGCGCGTCCTCGGCGTCCGGGTCGGCGAGGTGGAGTCGGTGCGGCCGCAGGGCACCACGGTCCGCGTCGGCCTCCGCCTGGACGAGGGGGTGCGGGTCCCCGAGGGCGCGCGGGCCGTCGTCGTCGCACCGAGCGTCGTCTCCGACCGCTACGTCCAGCTCACCCCCGCCTACGCCAGGGGCCCCGCCCTCGCCGACGGCGCCGTCCTGCCCGCCTCCCGCAACCACGTCCCCGTCGAGATCGACCAGATCTACGACTCCATCACCGAACTCGGCGACGCCCTCGGCCCGGACGGCGCCAACTCCGAGGGCGCCCTGTCCGAACTGCTGCGCACCGGCGCCGCCAACCTCGACGGCAACGGCGAGGCCATCGGCACCGGCGTCGAGGAGTTCGGCAAGGCGGCCAAGACCCTCGACGGCAGCAGCGGCGACCTGTTCAAGACGCTCAGCAGCCTCCAGACCTTCACCACCATGCTGAAGGACAAGGACACCGACGTGCGCACCGCCCAGGAACGCCTGGACGAGGTCGTCGGCTTCTTCGCCGACAACAAGGACGACCTCACCGGCGCGCTGGAGGAACTCGGCAAGGCCCTCGGCCAGGTCAAGACCTTCATCGAGGACAACCGGGGCGAGCTGAAGAAGAACGTCGACCGGCTCGTCCCCATCACCCGGACCCTGGTCGAGCAACGGGCCTCGCTGGCCGAGGCGCTGGACGTGGCACCACTGGCTGCGGGCAACGTCGTGAACGCCTACAACCCCGACACCCGCACCCTCGACGGCCGCGCCAACCTCAACGAGATCAGCATCGGCGGCCCCCTGCTGCCGCTTCCCGTGACGGGCGCCACCGACGGGACGAAGGGAGACGGCCGATGAAGCGCGGCACCCTCACCGCCGGCCGGGCCGCCGGACTGACCGCGGGCGGACTGATCGCCCTCGGTCTCGGCTTCGTCCTGGCCGTCGGCGGGATCACCGTCGTGCCCCGCGGCTTCGGCGGCCTCGACGACCTGCCGCTGCCCGGCGGCGCCGACCTCGGCGACCACCCCCGCACCGTCACCGCGGAACTCCAGGACGTGCTCAGCCTGGTCCCGCACTCCGCGGTGCGCGTCAACGACGTGGCCGTCGGCCGGGTCACCGGCATCGAACTCGGCGAGGACGACTGGTCGGCCCGCGTCACCATGGAGATCAACGGCGAGGTGCGGCTGCCCGCCGACACCACCGCGCGGCTCGAACAGTCCAGCCTGCTGGGAGAGAAGTACGTCCAGCTCGTCGCACCCGCCGAGGACACCGGCGCCGGCCCCCTCGAGGACGGAAGCGTCATCCCGCTGGCCCGCACCGGGCGCAACACCGAGGTCGAAGAGGTGTTCGGCGCGCTGTCCCTGCTGCTCAACGGCGGCGGCGTCAGCCAGCTCAAGACCATCACCCGGGAACTGGGAGCGGCGCTCGGCGGCCGCGAACCCGAGGTCCGCTCCATGCTCAAGCGGGTCAACACCCTGGTCGGCGACCTCGACGACCACCGGGGCGACATCACCGACGCCCTCGACGCCGTCAACCGGCTCTCCTCCACCCTCGCCACCCGCAAGGAGGACGTCGGCACCGTCCTCACCGGCCTCTCGCCCGGCCTGAAGACGCTGGAGAAACAGCGCGGCTCCCTGCTGACCATGCTGCGCTCCCTCGACACGCTCTCCGGCGTCGCCGTCTCCACGATCAACGCGAGCAAGGACGACATGATCGCCGACCTCAAGGCCGTCGCGCCGACACTGAAGGCGCTCGCCGACGCGGGCACGGACCTGCCCGACTCGCTCCAGGTGCTGCTGACCTACCCGTTCACCGACGAGGTGCTGCGCGGTGTGAAGGGCGACTACCTCAACACGTACCTGAGCATGGTCGCCGTGCCCGGCACCGAGGTGATCCCGCCGATCGTGCCCGAGGGCACACCGGCGAAGAAGCGGTCCTCCGCACCGGCGGAGCAGCGGTCCGCCGCACCCCTGCCGCTGCCCTCCGTGACCGAGCCCGGAGGTGAGCGCGGGTGATCACCCTCGCCGTACGGCTGAAGAACCTCGCCTTCCTGCTCGTCGCCGTCCTCGCCCTCTCCTACCTCGGCATCCGCTACGCCGACCTCGGCCGGTACGTGGGCGTCGCCGACTACTACACCGTCGACGTACAACTACCGCGCACCGGCGGGCTGTTCACCCACTCCGACGTCACCTACCGGGGCGTCTCGGTGGGCCGCGTCGGCCCGATCGACCTCACCGCCGAGGGCGTCGTCGCCGAACTGCGCATCAAGAAGTCCGCGCCCCGCATCCCCGCCGACACCAAGGCCGTGGTCGCCGGGCTCTCCGCCGTGGGCGAGCAGTACATCGACCTGCGGCCCGAGAGCGACGGCTCCCCCTACCTGGCCGACGGCGCCCGCGTCGAACAGGCCGACACCCAGGTGCCCGCACCCGTCACCGACGTCCTCACCAGCGTCGACGACCTCGTGGGCTCCGTCCCGCTGGAGGATCTGCGCACGGTCGTCGACGAGTTCGGCAAGGCATTCGAGGGGCACGGCGACGACCTCCAGGTGCTGCTCGACAGCGGCAGCGACTTCGTGGAGGCCGCCGACCGGGCCCTGCCGTCCACCACGCTGCTCATCAACGACGGCGAGACCGTCCTGCGCACCCAGGCCGAGGAGTCCGAGGCCATCCGCGGCTTCGCCGTCGGAGCCGAGGAACTGGCCGCCGCCCTCAAGGGCTCGGACGCCGACCTGCGCCGCCTCCTCGCGGTCACCCCCGAAGCCGCCACCCAGGTCAGCGGCCTACTGCGGGACCTCGACCCGAGCCTGGGCGTCGTCCTCGCCAACCTCCTCACCACCTCCGAGGTCGCCGTCACCCGGCAGCGCGGCATCGAGGAACTCCTCGTGAAGTACCCGGCGGCCGTCTCCGCCGGTGCCACCGCCGTCGACGGAGGGAAGCTGAACCTCGGCATGGCCGTCACCTTCTTCACCCCCCTGCCCTGCACCGACGGATACGGCGGCACGCGCTACCGCAACGGCCTCGACCTCGGCACCGCGCCCGCCCTCAACACCGACGCGGCCTGCACCGCCCCGGCCTCCGGCGGGTCCAACGTGCGCGGCTCGGGGAACGCCCCGAAGGGCGGCGCGGTACCCGAACCCGCCCGGCCCGGCTCCCTGCCCTCGGGCGGCGCCGGCACCAAGGGCAGCGGCGGCGGCGAGGCACTCCCCGGCGCCCTCGCGCTCCCCGGACAGAGCGGCGAGGCACCGTCCGACCTGTCCGCGCTCCTCACCCCGGCCACCGGCGGTGCGCGGTGAGGCGGGCGCGGATCCTCACCGGAGCGGCGCTCGCCCTGGCCCTCGGCGTCTGCGCCACCGGTGCCTGGACGTACGCCCAGGCGCGCACCGACGACTCGCTCGCGTACGGCAGGGAGCGGGACGAGGCGCTCGCCGACGGCCGCGAGGGCATCGCCGTACTCACCACGCTCGACGCCTCCACCCGGCAGCGGGCGGAGCGCAGCATCCGGGACTGGCGCGCCGTCTCCACCGGGCCGCTGCGCGAGGAACTCGGCGACACCGAGCCCGCCGCGGGCTCCTCGGCGCGCGCCACGGTCACCGAGGCCGCCGTCACCGCGCTCGACACCCGGTCCGGCACGGCCAAGCTCATCGCCACGGTCCGCGTCGAGGTCACGCCCGCCACGACGAAGAGGCCGGCCACCGACCGCAAGCGCCTGGAGGCGGTCCTGGCCCGCACCGGCGAGGGGGAGTGGAAGGTGCGAGCGCTGAGCGCCGTACCGGTCGAGGGGGAGAAGGAGGGCGAGGAGCGATGACGCCGACGTGGCTGCTGGGCAGGGGCGGTGCACCGGAGCCCGGCACGGACACCGGCCCGGCCCCGGAGGCGGAACGCGCCACCGGCACCGACCCCGCGGACGCGCGCGGCGACGTCCCCGCCGGGCGGCCGCCGGGCGGGCGCCTGCGGCGGGCCGTGCCGACCGCGGCAGCCGCCGTCCTCGTCCTCGGCGGCTGCGGCTTCTTCTACGCGGCCCACCAGGTGAGGTCGGCCGCGCCCGCCCGCAACCACGCGCTCACCGACACCGAGGCCACCTCCCGCGTCGCCGGCGACGTGGGCAACGCCCTCGCCCGGATCTTCTCCTACACACCGGACGGCACCGCGGCCGCCGAGCGCTCCGCACGCACCGTGCTCGACGGCCGCGCCGCCCGCCAGTACGAAACCCTCTTCGCCCGGGTCCGCGACGACCTCACCGAACAGCGCGTCACCCTGAGCACCCGGGCCGTCCGCACCGGAGTGATCGAACTCGACGGCGACGAGGCCCGCCTGCTGGTCTTCCTCGACCAGACCTCCCGACGCGGAAGCGCCAAGGACGACACCAAAAACAACGCCGAGGACGAGGCCAAGGACGCGACCACCACCGCCGCGGCCCAACTCACGGTCACGGCACGGCTCCAGGACGACCGCTGGCGGATCGTCGACCTCAAGGCCCGCTGAACATGCGGCAGACGGGAGTACCCATGAAACGCGCGGCCCGCGTCCGCACCGCACTCCGCCTCCGGCCGCTGCCGGCCCTGGCCCTCGCGCTCACCCTCGTCGCGGGCGGCTTCGCGGCGTGGGCGGGCCAGGACTGGTACGGGGCGGCCCACGACGAGCAGGCCGCCTACGCCGAGCAGCGGGACGCGGCGCTCAGCGCCGGGGAGCAGGCCGTGCAGAACCTCAACACGCTCGACCACCGCGAGCTGCAGCGGGGCCTGGACCTCTGGGAGTCGTCGACCACCGGCGAGCTGCACGAACAACTGGCCTCCGGCCGGGCGGAGTTCGCCGACCAGGTGAAGGAGGCGAAGACGGTCAGCACGGCCAGGGTGCTCTCGGGCGCCGTCACCGAACTCGACGACCGCGCCGGCCGTGCGCGTGTGCTGGTCGCCCTGCGCGTCACCGTCAAGGCGTCCGACGGATCGAAGTCCGACAAGGACAGCCGCATGCTCGGCGAACTCACCCGGACCGACGGCCGGTGGAAGCTGAGCGCCCTGGGCCAGGCACCCGTGGGCGGCGCGCCGGCCGGCTGACCGGTCCCGTACCCGCAGAAGCCGGCCGCAGCGAGGAGGACACCGCACATGTCGACGACCCGTCACCACATCAACCGCCAGCGGCGCCGCCAGGCCCGCGAGACCCGGCCCACCTCCGGTGGCACGGCCGTCCTGACGTCCCCGGAGGCCGCCGAAGCGCCGCCGCCCTCCGCGCGGAAGCCGAAGCCGAGGCCGGCCGCCGCCGAGGCCGAGCGGGCGAAGCCCACCCCGGCCGGACGGCGCCGGCCACTGGGCCTGGTGCTGCTCTGCGCGCTGACGGTGCTCCTCGGCGTCTTCGCGGGCTGGGCGCACGCGGAGGCCGGGGCGCTCCGGGACGAGCCCGCGCGCGGCAACACCGCGCTGACCGACCTCGCCCGCACCAGCGAGATCAAGGGACAGACGACCAAGGCCGTCGACCGGCTCTTCTCCTACGACCACGCCGACCCCGGCGCCCTCGACAAGGCGGCCCGGGACCTTCTGACGGGCAAGGCCCTCGCCCAGCACCGGGAGCTGCTCGCCGACGTCCGCGAACGGGCCGACCGGCAGAAGGCGGTGATCACCACGACGGTCACCGAGAGCGCGGTCGAACGGATCGACGGCGACCGGGCCCGGGTCCTCGTCTACGCCGACCAGAGCAGTGTCGCCACCACCGGCACCAAGGCGGGCGAGAAGGCCGGCCAGGGGAAGGACGCCGCCGAGGACCAGGGCGTGTACGCGGCGGCCATGCTCGCCGTCGACGTCGTGCACCGCGACGGACGCTGGCTGGTCTCCGCCCTCGACACCTTCGGCCGCTGAGGCCCGCCCTCCCACAACGTCTCCGACGGATCCGACAGGAGTGACGACCATGTCCGTACGCCGTGCCCGGCACCGGTACGCCGGCCGGAGCCGCAGGAGACTGCGCACCACCGCCCTCGCCGTGGCGGCCATGGCGGCCCTCACCGCCTCCCAGGCCCCAGGACTCACCGGGGATGCGAAGGACACCCACGCCGGACCGGCCGCCGACGACCTGAGCCTCTCGCCGCCGGGCGGCCCGTTCGCCGCCCTCGCGCCACCCGGCGACGGCTCCTACCACACCGAACTCCCGCCCCTGACGACGCGTCACGGCACCCCGCTCCCACCGGTGCTCGGGCGGGCGATCCGCGCCCAGTCCGGCATCCCCGCCACCGTGCTGCGCGCCTACCGCGCCGCCGGGTCCTCCGTCGGCAGGACGGACCCCGGCTGCCGGCTGCCCTGGGAACTGCTCGCGGCGATCGGCAAGGTCGAGTCCGGCCAGGCGCGCGGCGGCGCGGTCGACCGGAAGGGCACGACGCTGAGCCGCATCACCGGGCCGCCGCTGAACGGCCGGGGCTTCGCCCTGATCCGGGACACGGACGGGGGCGCCCACGACGGCGACACGGTCTACGACCGGGCGGTGGGCCCGATGCAGTTCCTGCCCTCCACCTGGGCCCGTTGGGGTGCGGACGGCAACGATGACGGCCGCGCCGACCCGAACAACGTCTTCGACGCGGCCCTGGCGGCCGGACACTACCTGTGTGCGGGCGACCGGGACCTGGGCCGGGCGGCGGACCTGGACCGGGCGGTCCTCAGCTACAACAACTCCCGCTCCTACCTTCAACTGGTCAGGTACTGGCTGGAGTTCTACAGCCGGGGCGTCCACACCGTGCCCGACGGCGAGGGCGTCGTCCCCAGGAGTCCCGGTGCGGGCGGCGACACCCCGGCGACCGCCCCCCTGGACGGCGGGGACGGCGGGGACGGCGAGGGCGGCGGCGAGGACGACGGCATCGTCGTCGGCCCGGACCCGACCACGACCCCGGGCGGCGCCGAGCCCTCCCCCTCCCGGCCCGCACCGTCGGGCCGCCCCTCCACCCCGACGAGGCCCCCGACGAGCCAGGGGCCCTCCACGCCGCCCACGGGGACACCCACCGAGAGCCCCACCGGGAACCCGTCACCGTCGCCGGACCCGACCGACCCGAGCCCTTCGCCGACCGCGACGGACGACTGCTCACCGGAACCGGGTAGTCCGTCGCCCGACCCCACGGCCACCCCGACCGGCTCACCCTGCCCGGCCCCGTCCACCGCCTCGCCCACCTCGGCCACTTCGACGGAGGGGTAGCGGCCGACGCTGCCCGGCGCTCAGCCCGCCCGGCCCATCCCGGCGGCGTTCGGCCAGCCCGTCGCCGGGACCGACTCCAGTCCGTTGGTGCCCCTGACCTGGGCGGCCGTGAGGCCACCGTGGGCGGGGACGCCGGGCGGGGTGGGACCCACGGGCGGGTAGGGTGCCGCGGCCGCGGCCGCCGCCGGGGCGGGCGCGGGCATCGGCATGGGCGCGGGCGCCGGGGCCGGTGCGGGCATGGGCTGGGGGACCGGTGCCGGCTGGGGGACCGGCACCGGCCCGGGGTACGGCGCCGGCTGGGGGACCGGCGCCGGGGGCGGCACCTGAGGGGCCACCGCGGCGGGGAGCGGCATGCCGGTGCCGGCGGCCGGAGCGGCGGCGATCCCCGGGACACCGGCACCGGCGGCCTGGGCGGCGATCGCCCGCATGCCGGCCCCGTTGGTCTGGGTCATCAGGCGGTCCACCGCCGCCGTGCCCGAGCTGTAGCCGGTCCCTGTGGCCGGCTCGGGCACGGCGGCTCCCCTCCTGGACCCGTAGAGCACCTGTTCCAGGCCGGACACCAGGCGACGTACGTCCACCTGGGGGCGCACCACGAGCCGCAGGAAGCGGCTGGACGAACCGATCTTGTTGCCGCACTCACGGACCAGGACCCGGTGCTCGGTGAGCATGCGGTCCCGGACGACGGTGCCCTCCGCGCCCACCGGGAGGCGCACGAAGAGGAAGTTGCCCTGGGAGGGGTAGACGGTCAGTCCGGGCAGCGCGGACAGCTGGCCGGCCATCTCCAGCCGGTCGCGGCGGACCTGGTGCAGGCTCTGCGCGTACTCGGCGCCGTGGTCGCGGAGCATGAACACCACGTGCTCCGCGAAGGAGTTGAGGTTCCACTTGGGGAGCATGGCGCGCACCCGGCCCGCGAGCGCCGGGTTGGCGACCAGGTAGCCGAAGCGGATGCCGTGCAGGCCGAAGTTCTTGCCGAGGCTGCGCAGCACGACGACGTTGGGGCGCAGCATCGCCTCCTGGACCACACTGGGTTCCGCCTCCGCGTCGGCGAACTCCAGGAACGACTCGTCGACGACGACCAGGTCCCGGTCCGCCATCGCGTCCATGAACTGCACCAGCGCCTGCTTGTGCAGATAGCCGCCGTCGGGGTTGTTGGGGTTGCAGACGACGGCGACCCGGGTGCCGCGGGCCCGGATGAACTCGGCGTACCGGGCGAGGTCGAGGGCGAAGCCGCCGGCCTCCTGGAGCGGGAACATGTCGACCCGCTTGCCGGTCTCCATGGGCTGGTCGGTCCAGCGGCCGAAGGTGGGGACGGGGACGGCGAGGGACTCCCGCACCAGCAGGTGGTCGATCCAGGTGATCAGCTCCGTGGAGCCGTTGCCCATCGCCACGCACTGCGGCGGAAGCTGGAGCAGGCTGCACAGTTCGGCGGTGATGGTGTCGGCGCTGCTCGGGTAGTACGTGATGATGTCCCGCAGCCGGACGGCCATCTCGTCGAACATCGCCGGGGTGGGGAAGTACGGATTGCACGGTATGCAGAAGTCCACCGGGCCGGCGCCCGCCTCGTCCCCGCCCTCCCGCGTCAGCGCAGCCATCGACGGGCTGTGCGCCGCGGTGCTGCGGAACAGCGAGGTGACGTTGCCGGACAAGGGGACCTCCGTAAGTGGGCGGCCCGCGCGGGGAGATGCGGGCCGCCCTTACATACGGAGGCGGGAGGGGCGTCGTTCAACGCGTGTGAAGAAAGTGTGCCCTCACGCGCCGAACGAGTGCACCGTCGAGGTCCGGTACGTCTGTCCGGGCCGCAGCACCGTCGACGGGAACGACGGCTGGTTCGGCGAGTCCGGGAAGTGCTGCGTCTCCAGGCACAGGGCGTCGCCCTGGCGGTAGAGCGCGCCGCCCGTCCCGGTCAGGGTGCCGTCCAGGAAGTTGCCCGAGTAGAACTGGAGGCCGGGCTGGTCGGTGGCGATGCGCAGGGTGCGGCCCGAGGCGGGGTCGCGCAGGGTGGCGACGTGCTCGGGGCGGTCGGTGACGCCCTTGTCCAGCACCCAGTTGTGGTCGAAGCCCTTGGCGGTGACCAGCTGCGGATGGTTGTCCCGGATGTCCCGGCCCACGGGCTTGCCCCGGCGGAAGTCGAAGGGCGTCCCGGACACCCGCGCCAGTTCACCGGTCGGGATCAGGCCCGCGTCGGTGGGCGTGTAGCGGGAGGCGGCGATCGACAGCTCGTGGTCCTCGACCGTGCCGCTGCCCTCACCGGCCAGGTTCCAGTAGACGTGGCTGGTGAGGTTGACGACGGTGGCCCGGTCGGTGGTGGCCGCGTAGTCGACGCGCCAGTCCCCGCGCCGGGTGAGCGTGTACGTCACCCGTGCCCGGAGCGTGCCCGGGTAGCCCATCTCGCCGTCGACGCCGGTGTAGTGCAGCACCAGGCCGACGTCGGGGCCCTCGGTGAACGGCTCGACGTCCCACACCCGCTTGTCGAAGCCTCGCGCGCCGCCGTGCAGGCTGTGCTCGCCGTCGTTGACGGAGAGTTGGTACTCCTCGCCGTCCAGGGTGAAGCGGCCCTTGCCGATGCGGTTGCCGTAACGGCCGATCAGGGCGCCGAAGTAGGGGCTGGAAGCCACGTAGTCGTCGAGGTTGTCGAAGCCCAGGGAGACGTTCGCGTGGCGGCCCCGGCGGTCGGGGATCTCCAGCGACTGGACGGCCCCGCCGTAGGAGAGCACCTTCATCCGGGTGCCGCCGTTCTCCAGCGACCAGCGGTACACCTTCGTCCCGTCGGCGAGCCTGCCGAAGAGTTCCTTCACCGGCTTCGAGCCTCCCGTGGCGTGTGCGGTGCCGCCGAGGGTGGCGGCGGTGAGACCGGCTGCGGCCGCGCCGGCGATGACCGTGCGCCTGTTCAGTTCCATATGGCAACTCCTCGAGTGGGTTGATGGAAGCGCTCCTTCAGGGGCGCGGCGAACTGCGCGACCGGTCACCACCGGACCGCGGTCTCCGTACGGTCCGAATGGACCGCCTCTCTAAGAACCGACCCGCCGCTTGTTCCACACGTCGAACCCGACCGCGGCCAGCAGCACCGCGCCCTTGATGACCTGCTGCCAGTCGGTGCCGATCCCGACGAGGTTCATGCCGTTGTTCAGCACGCCCAGGACGAGACCGCCGATGATCGCGCCGAGGACCGTGCCGACGCCGCCGCTCATCGACGCACCGCCGATGAACGAGGCGGCGATGGCCTCCAGTTCGAAGTTGAGGCCGGCCTTGGGGGAGGCCGCGTTGAAACGGGCGGCGAAGACCAGACCGGCCAGCGCCGCGAGCATGCCCATGTTCAGGAAGACCAGGAAGGTGACCTTCTTGTCCTTCACGCCGGAGAGCTTGGCGGCGGGCAGGTTGCCGCCGATGGCGTAGATGTGGCGGCCGAGGATCGCGTTGCGCATCAGGTAGCCGAAGCCGACGACCAGCACGCCCAGGATGAGGAGCACCACCGGCGCGCCCTTGTAGCTGGCGAGCAGCAGCGTGACGACGAGGACGGCGGCGACCAGCGCGACCACCTTGAGCAGGAACAGCTTGGCCGGCGGCACGTCGAGGGAGAACTCCTGCTGCCGCCGGCGGTCGCGGACCTCCTGGTAGATGACGAAGGCGATCAGGGTGAAGCCCAGGAGCAGCGTCAGGTTGTGGTAGTTGGTGTTCGGACCGACCTCGGGCAGGAACCCGTTGGCGATCTTCTGGAGGTCCTTCGGGAACGGGCCGAGCGTCTGGCCCTTCAGGAAGATCTCCGTCAGACCGCGGAAGAGCAGCATGCCCGCGAGGGTCACGATGAAGGACGGTATGCCGAGATAGGCGATGAAGAACCCTTGCGTCGCCCCCGCCGCCGCGCCGATGGCGAGACAGAGCACCACCGCGAGCGGCCACGGCAGATCGTTGTCGACCATGAGCACGGCGGCCATCGCGCCGATGAACGCCGTCAGCGAGCCGACCGACAGGTCGATGTGGCCCGCGATGATGACGAGCATCATGCCGATCGCGAGGATCAGGATGTAGCTGTTCTGCAGCACCAGGTTGGACACGTTGCGCGGCAGCAGCAGGTCGCCGTCGGACCACACGGCGAACAGCGCCACGATCAGGCCGAGCGCCATCAGCATGCCGTACTGCCGCATGTTGCGGCGCATGCCGTCGAGCATCAGCCGCAACAGGCCGTCGCCGGCGGCTGATCCGCCCTTGCCGGGCGGCGCGGGGGCCGGGGTCTTGGCGGTCACGTCCGTGCTCATCGCGTTACCTCTTTGTCCGTCTTGTCCTTCGTCATCCGACGCATCAGCGCTTCCTGCGAGGCCTCGGCCCGCGAGAACTCACCCGTCAGCCGTCCCGCGGCCATCGTGTAGATGCGGTCGCACATGCCGAGCAGCTCCGGCAGCTCGGAGGAGATGAAGACGACCGCCTTGCCCTGGGCGGCCAGTCGGTCGATGACCGTGTAGATCTCGTACTTGGCGCCCACGTCGATGCCGCGGGTGGGCTCGTCCAGGATCAGCACCTCGGGACCCGCGAAGATCCACTTGCTGAGGACGACCTTCTGCTGGTTGCCGCCGGACAGCTTGCCCACCGGCTCGAAGACGGTCGGCGCCTTGATGTTCATGGACTTGCGGTAGCCCTCGGCGACCTGCCGCTCGCCGTGCTCGTCGACGACACCCCGCTTGGAGACCTTGCCGAGAGCGGTCAGCGAGATGTTCCGGTTGATGGTGTCGATGAGGTTGAGGCCGTAGTGCTTGCGGTCCTCGGTGACGTACGCGATGCCGTGCTTCACCGCCTCGGGGACGGTCTTCGTACGTATCTCGGTGCCGTCCCTGAGGACGGTGCCGGCCGCGTGCCGGCCGTAGGTGCGGCCGAAGACGCTCATCGCCAGCTCGGTGCGGCCGGCGCCCATGAGCCCGGCGATGCCGACGATCTCGCCGCGCCGGACCTGGATGGAGACGTCGTCGACCACCTTGCGCTGCTGGTCGATGGGGTGGTGCACGGTCCAGTTGCGGATCTCCAGGGCGGGCGCGGCCCCCTCTTCGGGATGGTGCGGCGTCCGGTCCGGGAAGCGGTTCTCCAGGTCGCGGCCGACCATCCCGCTGATGATCCGGTCCTCGGTCGTCTCGGCCGCCTTCACGTCGAGCGTCTCGATGGAGCGCCCGTCGCGCAGGATCGTGACCGAGTCGGCCACCCGGCGGATCTCGTTCAGCTTGTGCGAGATGATGATCGCGGTGATGCCCTGTTCCTTCAACTGGAGGATCAGGTCGAGGAGTTTGCCGCTGTCCTCGTCGTTGAGCGCTGCCGTCGGCTCGTCGAGGATGAGCAGCTTCACCTTCTTGGACAGCGCCTTGGCGATCTCCACGAGCTGCTGCTTGCCCACCCCGATGTCGGCGACCCGGGTCTCCGGGTGCTCGTCCAGACCGACCCGGCGCAGCAGCTCGGCGGCGTGCCTGAGGGTGTCGTTCCAGTTGATCAGGCCGCGCTTGGCGTGCTCGTTGCCGAGGAAGATGTTCTCCGCGATGGACAGATACGGCACCAGCGCCAGCTCCTGGTGGATGATCACGATGCCGTGCTGTTCACTCGCCCGGATGTCCTTGAACCGGCAGGTGTCGCCCTCGAAGAGGACGTCCCCTTCGTAACTGCCGTGCGGATGGACGCCGGAGAGCACCTTCATCAGGGTCGACTTGCCGGCGCCGTTCTCCCCGCAGATGGCGTGGACCTCGCCCTGGCGAACGGTGAGCGTGACGTCCGACAGCGCTTTGACACCGGGAAAGGTCTTGACGATCGAGCGCATTTCCAGGACGGGTCCCGCCATGGTCGTGCCTTCCAATCCTTGAGGGAGCCCGGTTACTTGAGGTCGTCCGCGCTGTAGTAGCCGCCGTCGACGAGGACCTTCTCGTAGTTGGTCTTGTCGACGCTGACCGGCTCGAGCAGGTAGGCGGGGACGACCTTGGATCCGTTGTCGTAGGACTTGGTGTCGTTGACCTCGGGCTTCTTGTCGTTCAGTACCGCTTCGACCATGTTCGAGGCGACCTTGGCCAGCTCGCGCAGGTCCTTGAAGACGGTCTGGGTCTGCTGGCCCGACTTGATCGACTTCACCGAGGCGATCTCGGCGTCCTGGCCGGTGACGACGGGCATGGGCTTGCTGCCGGAGCCGTAGCCGTCCGACTTCAGGGCGGACAGGATGCCGATGGAGATGCCGTCGTACGGCGAGAGCACCGCGTCGACCCGGGCGCTGCGGTAGCTGGAGGTGAGCAGGTCGTCCATGCGCTTCTGCGCGGTGCCGCCGTCCCAGCGCAGGGTGGTGACCTGGTTGAGGTCGGTCTGCTTGGACCGTACGACCAACTGGCCCTTCTCCATGTAGGGCTTCAGGGCGTTCATCGCGCCCTGGAAGAAGTACCTGGTGTTGTTGTCGTCGTTGGAGCCGGCGAACAGCTCGATGTTGAAGGGGCCCTTCTTGCCCTCCTTCAGACCGAGCTTGTCGACGATGTAACCGCCCTGCAGTTCGCCGACCTTCTCGTTGTCGAACGAGGCGTAGTAGTCGACGTTCTCCGTGCCGAGGATCAGCCGGTCGTAGGAGATGACGGGGATGTCGGCGTCCTTGGCCTGCTGCATGACGTTGCCCAGGGACTTGTTGTCGATCGCGGCCACGATCAGCGCGTCCACGCCCTGCGTGATCATGTTCTCGAGCTGCGAGACCTGCTGGTCCGGGTCGTCCTCGCCGAAGACGAGCTTGGTCTCGAACCCCTTGGCCTTCAGTTCCTTCTCGACGTTGGCGCCGTCGGTGATCCAGCGCTCGGAGGACTTGGTCGGCATCGCGATGCCTACGGTGGCGCCGTCGGCGCCGCCCTTGTCCTCCTCGCTGCCACCCTCGCTGTTCTGGCCGCAGGCGGTCAGTGTCAGGGCGAGGGAGGCGGCGGAGGCTATGGCGGCGAGTGCGGCTCTGCGGTTGCGCATGGTCATCATCCTCGATGTGGGTCAGGGCTCGGTCCGAGAGCAGGTGTGTGGGATTGTGCGCGGCTGTGTCTTCTTTTGAGAAGGGAGTTTCCGGAACGTTATGACGAGATCTCGAACCGGTTGAGCGGGCCGGGCAGCCGCGAGCCGAGCGGCGCCATCGCCCCGTCCGCCCCGTGCCGGGCGAGCAGGTCGAGGGCGAGGCGCCCGCGCCGCACCCGCTCCTTGGCGGTGGCCAGCGTCAGTTCGCGCAGGTGGTGGCCGTACGGGTAGATTCCGGGCGCCTTGGCGAGGCCGAACTTCAGATACAGCGGGGCGCCGCGCCGGATCAGCTCGGCGATCTCGTACATGCGCACATAGCCGCCCAGGTCGTCGGGGGCCTCGATGTACAGGTCCATCGGCGCGGCCGAAACCCGCCGTATTTCGGACAGATGATCCGGCGTCAGATCGCTGGGCACGTTGATGGAGTCGGCGCCGAGCCGCTCGTAGACCGCGTACGAGGCCGGGTTGACCGGGCCGACGAGCGCGGAGAGCTTGAGCGTGGTGTCGGCGGGCACGAGACCGGCCGCCCGCGCCCGGTGCAGCGTCCACAGCACGCCCTCGTCGGCGACCAGCAGGCACTTCACGCCCAGGTCCGTGGCCCGGACGGCGTCCTCGACGCAGCCGGCGACCGCGTCGTGGCCGCGCGCCCTGAGTCCCGCCCCGCCCGAGTCGGTGCGGGTGGAGCCGCCGATGTCCCAGGTGCCGCGCGGGCCGGTGAACAGGCAGAGCTCGATGTCGCGTTCGGCGGTGGCCTCGACCATCTCCGTGATCTCGGCGTCGGTCAGCATCCACACACCGCTGCCCTGGCTGATCCGGTGGATCGGCACGTCCAGCCGCGAGGACTCCTTCAGCACCACCGCCAGCGCCTCCGGCCCCTCGCAGGAAGGGATCTCGGTGCGCCAGCGGCCACCGTCCGGGAAGGAGTGCGGCGAGGCGTCGGCGGGATCGGAGGCGGGCGCGGCCAGCCCGAGAGCGGTGAGCGCCGGCTCACCTGGCCTGCGTACGGAGGCCGGGGCGGAAGCGTCGGTCACAAGCTGTCCTTAGTGTTCGATATGTCGGACGAAGTTCGCGGCTCAGGGCGCGAGCGGGGCGGTCCGGTGGGTGTACGCCGGTACGGAGGCCGTCAGGTCGCCCCCGCACCGGCGTACGGCTCAGGAGCCGGAGCCGGGGGACGCGGTCATGGCCTCAGCAGCACCTTGCCGACCTTCGGATCACCGGACCCCACCAGCTCGATGGCCTCCGGGAACCCGTCGAGCGGCAGTTCGTGTGTCACCAGCGGCAGCGGATCGAGCAGGCCGGCCGCGAAGACCCGCACCGTGTGCGCCCAGGCGTCCGGCGGCGCGCCGAAGACCGTCTGCACCTCCAGTTGCCGCACCACCAGGTCGGTCGGGTCGAGGCCGTCGGCGCCCGGCGCCGGGATGCCGGTCAGCACCAGCCGCCCGCCCCTGCGCAGCAGCGCGGCGGCCGTGCGGGCGGCGTCCGCCGACCCGGCGGTCTCGATCACGAGGTCGAAGTCGTCCGGGAGCGGGCGGTCCCTGGTGCGGAAGTCGCTCGCGCCGAACCGCCGTGACAGTGCCTCCCGGTCGCCGCGCGTGCCGACGACCAGCAGCTCGGCGGGGGAGGCGGCGCGCAGGAACTGCACGGCGAACATGCCGAGCGTGCCGGTGCCGACGACGGCGACCCGCTCGCCGGGCCGGGCGCCGGCCTTCAGCGCGGCGGCGGCGACGCAGGCCGCGGGCTCCAGCAGCGCGGCGGCGGTGAGGTCGGCGTCGTCGGGCAGTACGTGCAGCAGCCGCGCGGGCAGGGTCAGCGTGGGCGCCATCGCGCCCGGCCGGGTGAACCCCGTCTCCTCGTACCCCGCCGTGCACAGCGTCGTCTCGCCCGCGTGACAGCGGTCGCACACCTGGCAGTTGCGGAACCCCTCGCCCACCACCTTCCGGCCGGCCAGCGACGCGGGCACCCCGGCGCCGGTCCGCTCCACGGTCCCGGACCACTCGTGGCCGGGGATGAGCGGGTAACGCACGTACCCCTCGGGCCGGTTGCCCTGGTAGACCTCGCGGTCGCTGCCGCAGATCCCGACGGCGTGCACTCGCACCAGCGCCTCGCCGGGGCCGGGTTCGGCGGGCTCGTGCGGCACCAGCCGGTGCGCTCCCGGCGCCTCGACGACGACCGCCACCGCGCCGCTCATCCCTGCGTCCCCTTGGGCTTGCGCTGCTCCCAGCCCTCGGCCCACAGGTCGAACCGGGCCTGCTGCTGGGGGAACTCGGCCGCCGCGTCGGTGTCCAGCTCGACGCCGAGGCCGGGCGCGTCGGACAGGTGGAAGCACCCGTCCTCCGGGTCCACCTGCGGGGCGCCCTTCACCACCTTCTTGATCTCCGCGTCCGCGAAGTCGTTGAAGTGCTCCAGGATCTTGAAGTTCGGTGAGGTGAAGCCGACCTGGAGGGAGGCGGCGGTGAGGACGGAGCCGCCGACGTTGTGCGGGGCGACGAGCGTGTAGTGCGTCTCGGCGGTGGCGGCCAGCTTCCGGGTCTCCCAGATGCCGCCGATGTGGCCGACGTCGGGCTGGATGACGTCCACCGACTGGTCCTCGAACAGCTCGCGGAACTCGATCCGGTCGTGGATGCGCTCACCGGTGGCGACGGGGATGTCCACCTTCTCGGCGACCTTCCGCAGCGCCTTGAGGTTCTCCGGCGGGACCGGCTCCTCCAGCCAGGCCGGCTTGAACGGCGCGAGTTCGCGGGCGAGCCGGACGGCGGTGGAGGGCGAGAACCGGCCGTGCATCTCCAGCATCAGCTCGGCGTCGGGTCCGATGGCGTCCCGCACGGCCTCGATCAGCGACACGGCGTAGTTCGTCTGCTGCTGGTCCAGTTCGAAGTGCCCGGTGCCGAACGGGTCGATCTTCAGCGCCCGGTACCCGCGCTCCATGACCCCCTGCGCGGCCTTGTGGTACGCCTCCGGCGTCCGCTCGGTCGTGTACCACCCGTTGGCGTACGCCTTGACCTTGTCGGTCACCTTGCCGCCCAGCAACTGCCAGACGGGGACCCCGAGAGCCTTGCCCTTGATGTCCCAGCAGGCCATCTCGACGACGGCGATGCCGGACATCACGATCTCGCCGGCGCGACCGTAGTCGCCGTACTTCATGCGGCGCACCAAGTCCTCGACGGCGAACGGGTCGGAGCCGAGGATGTGGTTGGCCTCGGCCTCCCGCAGGTAGCCGACGAGTGCGTCGGTGTGCCCCAGCATCCGGGTCTCGCCGACGCCGGTGACGCCTTCGTCGGTGTGCACCTGGACGTAGGTCAGGTTCCGCCACGGCGTCCCGACCACGTGTGTGCTGATTCCGGTGATGCGCACGGCGGCTGCCCCTCGCTCTGTTCGATATTTCGTCACTCGTTCGAAATGCTGGCGTGACAGTAAGGACGGGGGGGTCGGAGTGTCAATGGGTCGCACACATAACGGTTTCGGCAGTTTCGACAGGTCCGGCGGCGAGGTCCGGACCATTCCCCACACAACCTTCACAGCCGCCTCTAGGAACACGGCCGCCCCGGAACTTAACCTTCCCGCGTCATGGACTACTGCCACCCGTGCCGACGGCACCTCAACGGCGCCCTCGCCTGCCCCGGGTGCGGTACGCCCGTCGAACAACTCCGCGCCGCCGAGCCGCCCCTGACGGCGACCGGGGCGCTCCCCTCGCCGCCCCGGCCCACCGATGACGCGGACGCGGCCGACGAGGCCCCGGACGACGCCTCGCCCGGCGCCCGCTCCAGCCGCCGCGACCGCAAGGCCGCCGCGCACCGCCGGCGTCGCCGCCGGACCCTGTTCGTCACCGCGGGCTTCGTCCTGGCGGCCGGCGGACTGAGCCTCGCCGAACTCGGCACGGACGCCCCGCACTCACCACCCCGCCCGGCCGCCGCCGGGGGAGAGTCACCGGACGGCGAGGCGACCAAGGAGGCGGGGGAGGGCTCGGCACTCCCGGCCGACGCGATCTCGGACCGGGCCACCGCCTCGGGCACCCCGTCCCCCGACGCCTCCACCTCGGCATCGGCGTCCCCGTCGAAGTCCCCCGACGCGGACGCCTCCGGCACACCCCCGGAATCCGGCACCCCCACCGCGTCCCGCCCCCCGGCCCAGGCCGGCACCCCGACCCGCGACCAGGACCCGGCCCCGTCGTCCCCCCAGCCCGACGACCCATCCGCGACCACCACCCCCACACCACCGGACGAGCCGACCCCGACCCCCACGGAGACGTGCGACCGCTTCCTGTGGTGGTGCACGTAGGCCCCCTCCCGAGCGGGCATGCGGCGGCGCCGGTTCAGTCCTGGAGCATCCTCCGCAACGCGTCCCGCAGTGCCACCCGCTCCCCCTCCGACAGCCCCGCCAGCGGCTCCCGCGCGAACCGCAGGGAGTCCCGCAGCCCCCGTGCCACCCGTCGGCCCTCCTCCGTCGCCGCCGCGACCTTCACGCGCCGGTCGGCGGGGTCGGGGCGCCGCTCGACCAGGCCCCGCGCCTCCAGCCGGTCCACGATCCCGGTGACGTTCGACGGCTCGCACTTCAGTTTCTGCGCCAGCTTCCGCATCGGCAGCGGCTCCAGTGACAGCAGGCTGAGCAGCTTGGCCTGCGCCCCGGTCAGCGCACGCTCGGCGGCCGCCTCCTCGTAGTCGGCGTGGAAGCGGGCCACGACCTCTCCGATCAGCTCGACGACTTCGAGGGTGAGTGCGTCGGGTCGGCGCGTGGTGTCGCGTGGTGTGGCCATGCGATCCAGGGTACCCATTTGTTTGACAAGGTGAAATGTTCAGCCGCATGGTTGTTTCATAGCCTGAAGCATTTCGGCCAACGACGAAAGGCGCCCCCATGACCGACTCCCCCTCCCTCCCCGCCGTCAACCGCGAATGGCACCTGGTCACCCGCCCGGTCGGCTGGCCCAAGCCCGAGGACTTCGCGCTGGTGGAGACCGACGTCCCCACCCCGGGTGAGGGCCAGGTCCTGGTGCGCAACCTGTACGTCTCCGTCGACCCCTACATGCGCGGCCGGATGAGCGCCGCCAAGTCCTACGCGGCCCCCTACGAGCTGGGCAAGGCCATGCAGGGCGGCGCGGTCGGCGAGGTCGTCGCCTCCAACGCCGAGGGCTTCGCCGTCGGCGACCACGTCCTGCACTTCCTCGGCTGGCGGGAGTACGCCGCCGTGAACGCGAAGAGCGCCGTCAAGGTCGACCCGGACGCCGCGCCCCTGTCGACGTACCTCGGCGTACTCGGCATGACCGGCCTCACCGCCTACGCCGGCCTGCTGCGCACCGCCGCCTTCAAGGAGGGCGACACGGTCTTCGTCTCCGGCGCGGCCGGTGCCGTCGGCAGCCAGGTGGGGCAGCTCGCGAAGCTCAAGGGCGCCGCCCGGGTCATCGGCTCGGCCGGCTCGGACGAGAAGGTCCGGCTGCTCGTCGACGAGTACGGCTTCGACGCGGCGTTCAACTACAAGGACGCCCCGGTCGGCGAGCAGCTGCGCGCCGCCGCCCCCGACGGCATCGACGTCTACTTCGACAACGTCGGCGGCGACCACCTGGAGGCGGCCATCGGCTCCCTCAACCTGAACGGCCGCATCGCCATCTGCGGCGCGATCTCCGTCTACAACAACACCGAGCCCGCCCCCGGCCCGAAGAACCTCGCCCGCCTGATCCAGACCCGCGGCCGCATCGAGGGCTTCCTGGTCGGCGACCACTACGACCTCCAGCCGAAGTTCGTCGAGGAGGTCGGCCCCTGGGTGGCCTCCGGCGCCCTGAAGTACCGCGAGACGGTCGTCGAGGGCATCGAGAACAACCTGGAGGCGTTCCTCGGCGTCCTGCGCGGCGACAACACCGGGAAGATGATCGTCAAGCTCTGACTTCACGACTCTTCCGGCATGCGGTAGCGTCATTCCGAAATCCGTCGTGGTCGTGGGCGCGAGTCACGGCGGACCGAGGAGGAAGACACCGCATGCCCATCCAGCAGTCCGAGGTCCTCTACACCGCCGTCGCCACCGCCGAGAACGGCCGCGACGGACGGGTGGCCACCGATGACGGCAAGCTCGACCTGGTCGTGAACCCGCCCAAGGAGATGGGTGGCAACGGCGCCGGCACCAACCCCGAGCAGCTGTTCGCCGCCGGGTACAGCGCCTGCTTCCAGGGCGCGCTCGGCGTCGTCGCCCGCCAGGAGGGCGCCGACATCTCCGGTTCGACCGTCACCGCCAAGGTCGGCATCGGCAAGAACGACGACGGGTTCGGCATCATCGTCGAGATCTCCGCCGAGATCCCGGCGGTGGACGCCGCCACCGCGCGGTCCCTGGTGGAGAAGGCCCACCAGGTGTGCCCCTACTCGAAGGCGACGCGCGGCAACATCACCGTGACGCTCGTCTGACCGGGGACGGCCCCGGGTACGCGGCGGCGGGAGCGGCGCTCAGCAGGCCGACGCCGCCGCGTGCACCGCCGCCACCAGCCGCTGGTTCTCCGGCGCCGCCCCGCCCGGACAGGCGGAACGGCGCCGGGTGTACCCGTAGGCCAGGCCGCCCGACGGGTCCGCGAAGCCCTGGCTGCCGCCCGCACCGCCGTGCCCGATCGTCCCGGCGCCCAGGAACGGGTGCCAGAGGTCCGCCGTCGCCTCGAAGCCGATGCCGTACGACCCGTGCGTCCGGGTCACCAGGTCGTAGCCCACCGAGTGGAACTGGCCGAACTCCGCCAGCGTGTCCGGCTTCAGCAGCGGCGCCCTCCCCTCCACCTCCCCGATCGCCGCCGCGTACAGCCCCGCGAGACCGCGCGCCGAGGCCACCCCGCCCACGGACGCGGGGCCCCCGGCACGGACCGCGGGCTCGTTGGGCAGGGTCTCCAGGCAGGTGCGGTGCGCCGCGTTCCGGTTGAACGCGATCGCCGCGAGGGAACGCGGACCGTCCGGGCACGCGGCCCCGGCCCGCTGCACCGGCGTGAGGACCATCGGCCGCGCGGCGCGGAAGCGGTGGTCGAGCCCCGCCGGCAGACCCAGGTGGAAGTCCAGGTGGTGCGGGGCGCGGACCCGGTCCTCGTAGACCTCCTGCAGCGTGTGGCCCGTGGCCCGGCGCACCACCTCGCCCGCGAGCGCCCCGAGCACCAGCGCGTGGGATCCGAAGGCCGTGCCGGGCCGCCAGTACGGACGCTGGTCCGCGAGGCGCTCCGCGATCACCCGGTCGTCGGCCAGTTCGGCGGTGCTGAACCCGGTGTCCGTGCCGATCACCCCCGCCCGGTGCGCCAGCAGGTCCCGCAGGGTCAGTGAACCCTTGCCCTCGGCCGCGAACTCCGGCCAGTAGTAGGTCACCCTGCGGTCCAGCTCCAGCGTGCCCTCCTGGACCAGCAGGGCGGCCACCAGGTGCGCGGCGCCCAGGGTGGCGGTGTGCACCCCGTACAGCGAACCCGCCCCCGCTCCGTCGCCGGTCCACAGGTCGACGACCCGGCGCCCGTGCACGTACACGCACAACTGGCTCTCGTGGTCCGCCGGTTCTCCGGTCACGACGGCCGTGAACTCCTCACGCACCCGTTCGAAGCCGTCGGCGACGGTGCCGTGGATCTCCTGCGTCATCCGCTTCTCCTCACCCACTCGCCGGGCCCGCCCGCGGCCCGCCACCGGTCGGTACGTCCACCGGACTTCCACCGATCGGTACGGCGGGACGAGCGGGTTCGACTCAATCGGGGCGCGGCGGTGGCGGCGCCGACCGGTAGAGTTCCGCCCATGCGCGATCTTGGGGCGGGATTCGGCCATCTCCTGAAGGGCCAGCGCTGGGTGGCCCGGCACGGCAAGAGCTACGGCTTCGGGCTCGTCCCGGGCCTGATCACACTGGTCCTGTACGCGGCCGCGCTGGTCGCGCTCGCGCTGTGGGGCACGGACTTCGTCGCCTGGACGACCCCCTTCGCCGACGACTGGTCGAGCCCCTGGCTCGGGCTCTTCCGCGGCTTCCTGACCGTCGTCCTGTTCGCCCTCGCCCTGCTGCTGGCCGTCCTCACCTTCACCGCGGTCACCCTGTTGATCGGGCAGCCCTTCTACGAGGCCCTGTCCGAGCGCGTCGACCGCGACGTCTCCCCGGACGGCACCGCCCCCGAGTCCGACCTGCCGCTCTGGCGCGAGGTGTGGCTCTCCGGCCGCGACAGCCTGCGGATCCTCGTCCGCGCCGCCCTCTGGGGCGTGCTGCTCTTCGCCCTCGGCTTCATCCCGTTCGTCGGGCAGACGGTGGTCCCGGTGGTCGGCCTCTTCGTGACCGGCTTCTTCCTCACCGAGGAGCTGACCTCCGTCGCCCTCCAGCGTCGCGGGATCGAGCTGCGCGAACGCCTCGCCCTGCTGCGCTCGCGCAAGACGCTGGTCTGGGGCTTCGGCACCCCGCTGGCCGTGTCCTTCCTGGTGCCCTTCGTCGCCGTGTTCCTGATGCCGGGCGCGGTCGCCGGCGCCACGCTCCTCGCCCGCGAACTGCTGGGCGAGGAGATCCGCGACGGCCGCGACGACCGCTCCGGCGGCGGCCCGGCCGACCCGGCGGTCAGCCCCGGTCCGGCTCCGGCGCACTGACCGCCACGGCCACGATCGCCCGTACCTGCGCCACGATGTCCAGCCGGTTGCGTACGAACTCGGGATCGGTGACCGTCCCCGTCGCCGGATCGGTGTTACCGGCCCCGAACTGGAGCACCGGCGTATGGACGTGCCCGCCCGGCAGCGTGCCGCGCAGCCCGAGCCGGTCCCGCAGCAGCGTCGCCCGGTAGGCGATCTCGTTGGACAGGTAGTTCCCGCCGCCGCCCTCCCGGGCCGTGGAACCCGGCGTGGGACCGTCCGGCCGTACGACGGCCTGGGTGGAGCCCGCCGGGATCTCGGTCACGCTCGTGTTGTCGTACACCGGGAAGCGGCCGGTCTCCGCCGCCGTGATCGCCGCGTACGGCAGCGTGGTCGTCGTCCACTGCGGCTGCGAGGCCGGGTCGGCGACGGGCACCGTCTCCGTGCGGGACACGTTCTCGTTGTCGGGGAAGCCGCCCCGCCAGGCCCCGTTGGTCCGCTCCACGTCGAACTTCCCGACCCGGCCCTGGCTCACCGTGGTGAACAGGTCCACCCCCGGCAGATACGGCCGCAGCGTCCGTTCCACGGTCCCCTCCGCGAAGTCCCGCCAGCGCACCGGGAACACGGCCGTCTCCACTCGCGCGGGCCCGTCCGGGGTGTCGATCACCGTGCCGTCCAGGGCGAGCGCGGCGGCGCCGGACGGGTTGGAGATGCGGATGTCGCGGTCCAGGGTGAAGGGGTCGAAGCCGGTGAGCAGGACGCGCTTCGCGCCCTTGCCCCGGTCGCCGTCGTGCCGCTGCGGCAGGCGGATGTCGGACTGCCCGCGCGAGGTGCGCTCCAACGCGTCGAGCAGCGCGTCCCGCTGCCGCTCACCGAGCCCGAACCGGGGCTCCCAGGTACGCAGTTCACGGGTCATCGAGAGCCGCGCCCAGTACAGCGGCCGGTCGTCGTCGCGGCTGATGGCCCCGTGCGACGGGCCGCGCCCCTGCGCCCGGTCCACGGCCCGCCGCCACAGCGCGGAGCCCTCCCGCTCGACCAGGCGCCGGGCCTCGCGGTAGGAGTCCGCCCGCCCGAGCCCGCGCGCGAACGCCGGTGCCACGGCGTCGAATCCGGAGCCGCGCAGGATCTCCCGGGGCACGTCCCCGTCGAGCCGCCGCTCCTCGACCGTGGGAGCGGGGGAGGCGGCGGTGACCCCCGGAGGTGCCGCCATGGCCGCCCCCGGGGCCGCGAGCCCCGCCACCAGGGCCAGTCCGAGTACGCCGATCCGAACACGTAGGGCAGTCAAGGGAGTCCAGGTCCTTCCGTCGCCGTGGGGTGCGCTGCGGACGGCCGAAGTATCGCGTGACGGGAGGGACTCGCGCTACGGCACGGTGGCCGTCGGCGTGCGGTCCCGGTTCGAACGCGGCCCGGCGAGGAAGGATCCGGACGTTCACGGAGTCGACGAGGAGGTCTCCGCGGTGGCGGACGCACAGGACGATCGGGACGTACGGCGCACAGAGGGAGCCATGGACACGGCCCGCGAGGGCGTGGTCGAGGCGGCGCTCGCCGCACTCGGCCTGGACGCGAAGACCCGGCTCCTGTCCGGGCAGGACATGTGGAGCCTGCCCGCACTGCCCGAGATCGGCCTGAGATCCCTCGTGATGTCCGACGGCCCGGTCGGCGTGCGCGGCGTCCGCTGGACCGCCGACGACCCGTCCGTCGCCCTGCCCTCGCCGACCGCGCTCGCCGCCTCCTGGGACCCCGGCCTCGCCCACCGGGCCGGCGTGCTCCTCGCCCAGGAGGCCCGCCGCAAGGGCGTCCACGTGCTGCTCGCCCCCACCGTCAACCTGCACCGCTCACCGCTCGGCGGCCGGCACTTCGAGGCGTACAGCGAGGACCCGTACCTGACCGGGCGGATCGGCACCGGCTACGTCACCGGCGTGCAGTCCGGCGGCGTCGGCACCACCGTCAAGCACTTCGTCGCCAACGACGCCGAGACCGACCGCTTCACCGTGAACAACCTGGTCTCCGAACGCGCCCTGCACGAGCTGTACCTGGCCCCCTTCGAGGCCATCGTCGCGGACGCCCGCCCCTGGGGCGTCATGACCGCCTACAACTCGGTCAACGGCCTGACGATGACCGAGCACCACCACCTGGTCCAGGAGGTGCTGCGCGGCGCGTGGGGCTTCGACGGCTTCAACGTCTCCGACTGGCAGGCCGCCCGCTCCACCACCGGCGCCCTGAGGGGCGGCCTCGACGTGGCCATGCCGGGCCCGAGGACCGTCTACGGGCCGGCGCTCGCGCGGGCGGTGCGCGACGGCGAGGTGACGGAGGCCGAGGTCGACGCGGCGGTGCGCAACGTGCTGCGGCTCGCCGCCCGCGTCGGGGCCCTCGACGGCGCCGAACCGGCCGTCACCGACCCGCCCGCCGCCGTCGACGGCAGGGCCCTCGCCCGCGAGATCGCCCGCCGCTCGTTCGTCCTGGTCCGCAACGAGCCCGTCGGCGGCACGGGCCCCGCACTGCCCCTGCGGCCCGGCACCGTCGCCCTGTCCGGAGCCGCCGCCCGCGACGCCCGCGTCCTCGGCGGCGGCTCCGCGACCGTCTTCCCCGCCCACGTCGTCTCCCCGCTCGACGGCCTCACCGCGGCCCTCCCCGACGGGGGCCTGAGCTACTCCGTCGGCGCCGACCCGAACACCGAACTCGCCCCCGCGGGCCGGGGCTTCGCGCTGCGCGCCGTCTGCCGGGACGCAGACGGCGAGGTCACCGGCACCGGATCGGCCCCGAGCGGGCACATTCAGTGGATGGGGTCCGACCTCCCCGAGGGCGTCACCCACGACCGGCTGCACACCGTCGAGCTGACCGGCACCTTCACCCCGGACGAGACCGGCCCGCACACCTTCGGCATCAAGGGCCTGGGCCACTTCACCCTCACCGTCGACGGCACCACGTACTACGACGACGTCCAGCGCCCCGCCAAGGACGACCCGTTCCTGTCCTTCTTCGGCGCCCCCGAACCCCGCGCCGAGGTCCGGCTCACCGCGGGCACACCCGTCGAGGTGTCCCTCCGGTACGTCGTCGACCTCCCCGACGGCGACCGGATGAAAGTCGTCACCTTCGCCCTCGCGCACGCCGGGCCCCGCCGGGACCCGGACGAGCTGATCGCCGAGGCGGCCCGCGCCGCGGCCACCGCCGAGACCGCCGTGGTCGTCGTCGCCACCACCGAGCGGGTCGAGTCCGAGGGCTTCGACCGCACCGACCTGCGGCTCCCCGGCCGCCAGGACGACCTGGTCCGCGCGGTCGCCGCCGCCAACCCGCACACGGTCGTCGTCGTCAACTCCGGCTCCCCGGTGGAACTGCCCTGGCGCGAGGACGTCGCCGCCGTGCTGCTCGGCTGGTTCCCCGGCCAGGAGGGCGGCGCGGCCCTCGCGGACGTCCTGACCGGCGCCCACGAGCCCGGCGGCCGGCTGCCCACCACCTGGGGCGACCTCGCCGACGCCCCGGTCACCCGGGTCACCCCGGCCGACGGCGAACTCCCCTACGAGGAGGACCTGTTCATCGGCTACCGCGCCTGGGACCGGGCCGCCCGCACCCCGGCGTACCCCTTCGGCCACGGCCTCGGCTACACCGAGTGGACCTACGAGTCGGCCCACGTCGACGGCACCACCGTCACGGTCCGCCTGCGCAACACCGGCGACCGCCCCGGCCGCGAGGTCGTCCAGGTCTACCTCGCCCCCGTCGAACCCGACCCCGCCCGCCCCGCACGCGTCCTCGCCGGATTCGCCCGGGCGGAGGCCGGGCCCGGCGAGCCGGCCGAGGTCAGCGTCGACCTGCCGCGCCGCGCCTTCGAGGTCTGGGACGAGGCGACCGGCTCGTGGGCGTTTGTGAAGGGTTCGTACGAACTCGGCATCGGACGCTCGATCGCCGACCGCCGGATCACATCGGCGATTACCGTCTGAACCGGGACGCCCGCGAGGGCCTTCCCCCGCGAACAGCCCCGGCCCGGGACCTGACGGCCGGGCCGGGGCTCGCCGGACCCACTCGGCCCGCTACCGCGCCGAGAACCCGTACACCGTCCGCGAGCGGAACACCTTGCCCGGCCGCAGCACCGTGCCCGGGAAGTCCGGCCGGTTCGGGGAGTCCGGGAAGTGCTGCGTCTCCAGGGCGATGCCGTCACCGGGCGCGTGCGGCTCGCCCAGCTGGTCGGCGGTGTACACCTGGAGACCCGGCTCGGTCGTCGCCACCGTCAGCACCCGCCCCGACGCCGGGTCGTACAGCTCCGCGACCTCCTCGGCGGCCTCCGTCACACCCTTGTCCAGGCAGAAGTTGTGGTCGTAGCCCGAACCGACCTTGCGCGCCCGCCGGAAGTCGAACCGCGTGCCCGTCACGTCCGCCGGTTCGCCCACCGGGATCAGACCCGCGTCGACCGGCGTCATCCGGGAGGCCGCCAGCCACAGCTCGTGGCCGCCCGCGTGCCCGGAGCCGCCGAGGTTGAAGTAGCTGTGGTTGGTCGGATTCAGCACCGTCGGCGCGTCGGTGACCGCCTCGTAGTCGATCCGCAGCGCCCCCGGCTCGTCCAGCGTGTACGTCACCGAGATCGCCACCCGGCCCGGGTAGCCCTCCTCGCCGTCCGGGCTGACCAGGCTCAGCCGGATGCCGTGCCCGTCGTCCCCGGCCGGCTCCACGTCCCACACCCGCTTGTCGAAGCCCCGCTCACCGCCGTGCAGCGAGTTCGGCCCGTTGTTCCGCGCCAGTGTGTAAGACCGCCCGTCCAGCGGGAAACGGCCGCCCGCGATCCGGTTGGCGTACCGGCCGACGAGCGCGCCGAAGTACGGCTCCGGATGGCGCACATAGCCGTCCAGGTCCGCGAACCCCAGCACCACGCCCGCGGTGTTCCCGTCCCGGTCCGGGACCTCCACCGACTGGACGATCCCGCCGTACGACAGCACCCGGACCCGTACGCCGGCCCGCTCCAGGGTCCAGCGGTGTACCGGCGTGCCGTCGGAAAGTGTGCCGAAGAGTTCGTTCATGTGCGAACTCTAGGACACGCCCAGGTCAGGGCCGCTCAGCGGTGACCGCCCGGTACGCGATCTCGGCCAGCCTGGCCTGGCCGTCCACGCTGGGGTGGAACCAGTCCCAGTGGCTCAGCTGGTCCGTGCCGAAGTGGTACGCGTGCACCGCGCCGCTGTCGGTGCGGCAGCGCCGGTCCTTCGCGCAGACCTCCCGCAGCACCTCGTTGTAGTCCGTCACCCGGTCCCGCACGGTGTTCCGCCGCAGGGTCGCCGCCGAGTCGAGGGAGTCCGCGTCGGCCAGCATCGACGGGCACAGGCCCAGCTTCCACACCTGCTTGCCCAGCGGGTTGGTGCGCCCCTGGGACCACAGCCGCTTCAGGTCCGGGATGCTCGCCACGTACACCTGCGCCTTCGGCAGCTCGCGGCGCAGGGTGCCCATGGCCTCCTCGAACTGGTCCCGGAAGTCGGCCACCGGGGTCATCGCCGAGGTCGTCGCCCGGCAGGCGTCGTTGGCCCCCACCATCACCGCGACCAGCTCGGGCTTGCGCGCCGCCGCCCGGGTCACCTGCCCGGTCAGGTCGGCCATCCGGGACCCGGTGACCGCGTAGTTCCAGCTCCGCCCGGCCGCCTCCGCCTTCCCCAGCAGCCGTACGGCCAGACTGTCGACCTCGGCGCTGGAGCCGGTCGCCCAGGACACGTCGGGGCAGTCCGACAGCACCGAGCAGGCGTCGAAGCCGCGCGTGATGGAGTCGCCCACCGCGGCGACCGAGTCCGGGCTGCGGTCCCAGACCGGGGTGGGCTTCGGACGCTTCGACGCGCTGCCGGACGGGGCGGGGGAGTCACCGCCCACGGCGTCGCAGCCCGCCACGCCCAGCACGGCGGCGGTCAGGACGGCGAGCGCGGCACGCGTCCGGCGCCGGCCGCGGCGCGCCGGCCGTACCTCCACCTGGTCCGTCCCCTGGCCCATACGCGTCCCACCCCTCGCCTCGTGCCTCCAGTGTCCTCAACCCATGACACCCCGCCGGGGGTTCCCGGGGCGGTGATGCGACGCCTCACACCCGTACAAGCGTCCTGCCGGGTGAATGGCGCGGCTTCGTCGGCACCGGGACCGACGGTACGTCACACTCCATGCCCCGTCGCACGGTAGCCTCGCCCTGAACGTGACCCGCCCGGTCACGGCCGTCCGCCCGTTCCGAGATGTCCCGCTCAGCCCGGAGGTTCCGGTGACGACACGTGGAGTCCTGTACGTGCACTCCGCGCCGCGCGCGCTCTGCCCGCACGTCGAGTGGGCCGTCGCCGGGGTGCTCGGCACGCGCGTCGGCCTGGACTGGATCCGGCAGCCCGCGGCGCCCGGCACCTGGCGCTCCGAGTTCTCCTGGCAGGGCCAGGCGGGCACCGCCTCCAAGCTCGCCTCCGCGCTGCGCGGCTGGCAGCTGCTGCGCTTCGAGGTCACCGCGGAACCGTCCGCGGGCGCCGAGGGCGAGCGCTACAGCTGCACCCCCGACCTCGGCATCTTCCACGCCGTCACCGGCATCCACGGCGACATCCTGATCCCCGAGGACCGGCTGCGCGCCGCGCTGGTCCGCTCCCAGCGCGGCGAGACCGACCTGGAGTCCGACATCGCGAGACTCCTCGGCAAGCCCTGGGACGACGAACTGGAGACCTTCCGCCACGCGGGCGAAGGCGCCCCGGTCCGCTGGCTGCACCAGGTCGTGTAGAGAGACGCGCCCCGCAAGGGGCGCGAGGAACTGCGCGACCAGCCACGACGCACCGCCGCACTGGGCAAACCACCGCACCACGAACGGCGATGGCCCGAACCCCCACCGGGGCTCGGGCCATCAGATCGCTCAGCGACGCCGATCAGACCGAACGGAACGCCAGGACGACGTTGTGCCCGCCGAACCCGAACGAGTCGTTCAGCGCGGCGATCCGGCCCTCGACGGGCAGCTTGCGGGCCTCGCCGCGCACGATGTCCGCGTTGGCCTCGGCCTCGGGGTCGAGGTTCTCGACGTTGATGGTCGGCGGCGCGACCCGGTGGTACAGGGCGAGCACCGTCGCGACGGACTCCACGCCGCCCGCGCCACCGAGGAGGTGACCGGTCATCGACTTGGTGCCGGAGACCGCCATGTGGTCCACGTCGTCGCCGAGGACCTTGCGCAGCGCCTTCAGCTCGGCGATGTCACCGGCCGGCGTCGAGGTGGCGTGCGCGTTGACGTGCACGATCTCCGCCGGGTTCAGGTCGGTGCGGTCCAGCAGGTTCTGGAGGGCGTTGGAGATGCCCCGGCCCTCGGGCTCCGGCTGCACGATGTCGTGGGCGTCGGCGGAGATGCCCTGCCCGACGGCCTCCGCGTAGACGCGGGCACCGCGCGCGGCGGCGTGCTCGGCGGACTCCAGGACGAGGACGCCGGCGCCCTCACCGAGGACGAAGCCGTCGCGGCCCGTGTCGAAGGGGCGCGAGGCGCCCTGCGGGTCGTCGTTGTTCTTGGACATCGCCATCATGTTGCCGAACGCGGCGATGGGCAGCGGGTGGATCGCCGCCTCCGTGCCGCCCGCGACGACGACGTCCGCCCGGCCGGTGCGGATCATCTCGATGGCGTAGCCGATGGCCTCGGCGCCCGACGCGCAGGCGGAGACCGGCGTGTGCACGCCCGCGCGGGCGCCCACGGCCAGACCCACGTTGGCCGACGGGCCGTTCGGCATCAGCATGGGGACGGTGTGCGGGGAGACGCGGCGGACGCCCTTCTCCTTGAGCACGTCGTACTGGTCGAGCAGGGTCGTCACGCCGCCGATGCCGGAGGCGATGACCGCACCGAGCCGGTCGGGGTCGACATGGGCCCCGCTCTCGGCGTCCGGCGCGCTCTCGCCGGCCTTGCCGGTGTAGCCGGCGTCCTTCCAGGCCTCCTGGGCCGCGATCAGCGCGAACTGCGCCGAACGGTCCAGACGGCGGGCCTGCGGCCGCGGGATGACCTCGGAGGGTTCCACGGCGACCGGCGCGGCGATACGGACCGCCTGGTCGGCGGCCCACTCCTGCTCCAGGGGCTTGACGCCGGACCTGCCGGCGACCAGACCCTCCCAGGTCGAGGCTGCGTCGCCACCCAGCGGTGTGGTTGCGCCGATACCGGTGACGACCACGGTGCGATTGGTCGAGCTCACGGGAATTCTTTCTCCAACGGGATACGGATTCGTACGGCGCCACCGCCGGGTGGCGGGGCAGTCTGCCCGGATACTCGGGACATGCCCGAGTATCGGCGGGTCAGGCCTGGTGGTCGAGGATGTACTTGGTCGCGTCGCCGACCGTCTTGAGGTTCTTGACGTCCTCGTCCGGGATCTTGACGTCGAAGCGCTCTTCGGCGGCGACGACGACCTCGACCATGGACAGCGAGTCGACGTCCAGGTCGTCGGTGAAGGACTTGTCCAGCTGGACGTCCTCAACCGGGATGCCGGCGATCTCGTTCACGATCTCCGCGAGACCGGCGACGATCTCTTCCTGAGTGGCGGCCATGGTGGCGCTCCTTCTTTGGTTTCCAGAGGGTGTGGCGGCCCGCCGCGTCGCGGCGAGTGTTGCTGCTCTCCGTTCCGGACCGCGTGATCCGGCACGGAGTGCCTAGGGGAGGGTAACGACCGTGGCGGCGTACACGAGACCCGCCCCGAAGCCGATGACGAGCGCGGTGTCGCCGCTCTTGGCCTCGCCGGTCGCCAGGAGCCGCTCCATCGCGAGCGGGATCGAGGCGGCCGAGGTGTTGCCGGTGGTGCGGATGTCACGGGCGACCGTGACGTGCTCCGGCAGCTTCAGTGTCTTCACCATCGAGTCGATGATCCGCACGTTGGCCTGGTGCGGGATGAAGACGTCGAGGTCGTCCGGGCTGATCCCGGCCGCGTCCAGCGCCTGCTGCGCGACCTTCGCCATCTCGAACACGGCCCAGCGGAACACCGCCTGGCCCTCCTGCGTGATCGCAGGAAACTTGACGTTGCCCTCGGAGTCGAGGGGCAGCTCGGAGACGTCGCCGATCCGGAAGCGGTCCCACGGGATCGTCTGCTTGATGGTCTCGGACTTGTCGCCCTCCGAGCCCCAGACCGTCGGGCCGATCTCCGGCTCCTGCGACGGGCCGACCACGACCGCGCCGGCCCCGTCGCCGAACAGGAAGGCCGTGGCCCGGTCCTCCAGGTCGGTCAGGTCGGAGAGCCGCTCCACGCCGATGACCAGGACGTACTCCGCCGAACCCTCGACGACCATGCCCTTGGCGAGGGTCAGTCCGTAGCCGAAGCCCGCGCAGCCCGCCGAGATGTCGAAGGCGGCGGCCTTGTCCGTGCCGAGCCGGTCGGCGATCTCGGTGGCGACGGCCGGGGTCTGGCTGAAGTGCGAGACGGTCGAGACGACCACGGCGCCGATCTGGTCGGCGGAGATCCCGGCGGCCGCGATGGCCTTGCCGGACGCCTCGATCGACATCGCCGCGACGGTCTCCTCGGGGGAGGCCCAGTGCCGCGTCTCGATGCCGGAGCGCGAGCGGATCCACTCGTCGGACGAGTCGATCGTCTCGAGGATCACCTCGTTCGGCACCACCCGGGTCGGACGGTAGCCGCCGACCCCGAGGATGCGCGCGTACGGGGCGCCCTTGCTGGGCTTGATCTTCGACATGCTGTCGCGCTCCTTGTCAGGCCTGCTGGGCGTGCTCGGCGACGAGCTCGCGGGCCGCGTCGAGGTCGGCGGGGGTCTTCAGGGCCAGCGTCTTCACGCCCGGCAGCGCGCGCTTGGCGAGACCGGTCAGCGTGCCGCCCGGGCACACCTCGACGATCGCGGTGACGCCCAGCTTGCCGAACGTCTCCATGCACAGGTCCCAGCGGACCGGGTTGGCGACCTGCCCGACCAGGCGGTCCAGCACCTCGGCGCCGGTGGCGACGGCCTGCCCGTCCTTGTTGGACACGTAGGTCACCTTCGGGTCGGCCGGCGTGAGCGCCGACGCGGCCTCGGCGAGCTTGTCCACCGCGGGCGCCATGTGGCGCGTGTGGAAGGCGCCGGCCACCTTCAGCGGGACGACCTTGCGCACACCCTCGGGCTTGTCCTCGTTCAGCGCGGCCAGCTGCTCCATGGTGCCGGCCGCCACGATCTGACCGGCGCCGTTCACGTTCGCCGGGGTCAGGCCGAGCTTCTCCAGGTGCGCGACGCTCACCTCCGGGTCGCCGCCGAGCAGCGCCGACATGCCGGTCTCGGTGACCGCGGCGGCCTCGGCCATGGCCAGGCCCCGGCGGCGTACGAGGGTCAGCGCGGCGGTGTCGTCGAGCACACCCGCGAAGGCGGCGGCGGTGATCTCGCCGACACTGTGGCCCGCGACGGCGCCGGGGGCGCCCGCCGCGTCAGCGGCAGATGTATACGTACCGAGTGCCGCGGCGGACAGCAGGCCGGCGGCGACCAGCAGCGGCTGGGCGACGGCCGTGTCCCGGATCTCGTCCGCGTCGGCCTTGGTGCCGTAGTGGGCGAGATCGAGTCCAATGGCGTCGGACCACGCGGCGACGCGGTCGGCGGCGCCGGGGAGGGCGAGCCAGTCAGTCAGGAAGCCGGGCGTCTGGGCGCCCTGGCCGGGAGCGACGAGTACGAGCACTCTCACACTCTCTCTTGAGGACGGCCGGGACCGCCCGTGGGGACAAGGACGAAGAACAGCGGGGGGTTTTGTGGACCCCTCACAAAAGCTTAGAGTTGCGGATCTCCATCGGCCAGACGCCCCAGGATGAGCGCGATCCGCAGTGTGAACGCAGACCGTACATCAGAGGGTGACCATCCGGTGACGTCAGTCACACGTCGGAGCCGGTAGCGCACGGTGTTCGGGTGAACGAAGAGCATCCGGGCAGCGCCCTCCAGGCTGCTCGCCTGCTCCAGATAGACGCTGAGCGTCTCCAGCAGCGCGGCCCCGGCCTCCTCCAGCGGTCTGTAGATCTCCTCCACCAACTGCTCACGGGCCGCAGGGTCGGAGGCGATCGCGCGCTCCGGCAGCAGATCGTCCGCCAGCACCGGGCGCGGGGCGTCCTGCCAGGCGGTGCAGGCCTTGAGCCCGGCGGCGGCGGCCTGCGCGGACCGCGTCGCGGCCAGCAGGTCCGGCACCACGGGACCGGCCACGACCGCCCCCTGGGCGAACGGCCCGATCAGCGACTTGGCCACCGCCAGCGGGTCGTCGCGGCCCCCGGCGATCACCACCAGCCGGTCCCCGAGCACCCCGGTCAGCACCTGGAGCTTGGCGTGCCGGGCCGCGCGCCGGATGGCCTCGACGGTCAGCTCGGAGTCGCCGTCCGGCGCGGTGCCGAGCACGACACAGACGTGGTCGGGCGAGTTCCAGCCGAGGGCGGCGGCCCGGGACACCGCCCCCTCGTCGGCCTCCCCGCTGAGCACGGCGTTGACCACCAGCGACTCGAGACGCGCGTCCCAGGCACCGCGTGCCTCGGCGGCCTGCGCGTACACCTGGGCGGTCGCGAAGGCGATCTCCCGGGCGTAGACCAGCAGCGCCTCGCGCAGCACCGACTCGTCGCCGGGCGCGGCGACCTCGTCGATGGCGGACTCCATCACCTCGATGGTCGTCCGCACCATCTCCACGGTCTGCCGCAGTGTGATCGCGCGGGTCAGCTCGCGCGGCGCGGTGCCGAACACGTCGGTGGAGATGGCCTGGGGCGCGTCCGGCCGTCGGAACCACTCGGTGAAGGCGGCGATGCCGGCCTGGGCGACCAGCCCGATCCAGGAACGGTTCTCCGGTGGCATCGCCCGGTACCACGGCAGTGTCTCGTCCATGCGCGCGATGGCCTGCGCGGCGAGTGATCCGGCGGACTGCTCCAGCCGCTTCAGCGTCGCGGTGTGCGAATGGACGGCGTGCGCCGCGGGCTCGGGCTTGCTGGTTTCGGGTTCGGGCACGGGACAAGACTGCCTTATCAGGACGGGAGCACGCGCCGCCGGGTCTACCGTGGACGTCGTGACGGACGTACGGCGCGCCGACGAGCGCTATCCCGGGGGTGACGAGGCGGCGGGCATCGCCTCCCGCCACGCCTTCTCCTTCGGCCCCCACTACGACCCCGGCAACCTCCGCTTCGGCGCGCTGATCGCCTGCAACGAGGAGCGCCTGGCGCCCGGCGCCGGCTTCGACGAGCACCCGCACAGTCACACGGAGATCGTCACGTGGGTGGTCGAGGGCGAGCTGACCCACCGGGACTCCGCGGGCCACGAGACGGTCGTCCGCGCCGGGGACGTGCAGCGCCTCAGCTCCGCGGGCGGCGTCCGCCACGTCGAACGCAACGACGCCGCGGTCCCCCTGACCTTCGTCCAGATGTGGCTGGCCCCCCGCGACCCCGGCGGCGACCCCGCCTACGAGATCGTCCGCGGCATCGCCGACTCCACCCCGTACGCGGTCCCCGAGGCCGCCGCCATGCTCCATGTACGCCGCCTGGGGGCGGGGGAGCGGACGGCGGTGCCGGACGGGGCGTACGTGTACGTCCACGTGGTGCGGGGCGAGGTGACGCTGGGCGGGCAGGAGCTGGGGCCGGGGGACGCGGCGCGGATCACGGACGCCGAGGGGGTGGACGCGGTGGCGGTGACGGCGGCCGAGCTGCTCCTGTGGGAGATGGCTTAGACCTCGGCGAGCACCGCGTCCGTGAAGGGCGGCCACGCCTCGGCCGCCCAGGGGCCGAAGGCGCGGTCGGCCAGGGCGACGCAGGCGAGGCCGGCGTCCGGGTCGATCCACAGGAAGGTGCCCGACTGGCCGAAGTGGCCGAAGGTGCGTGGGGAGGACGAGGCGCCCGTCCAGTGGGGGGACTTCCCGTCCCGGATCTCGAAGCCGAGGCCCCAGTCGTTGGGGTTCTGGTGGCCGTAGCCCGGCAGCACGCCCTTCGTGCCCGGGTACTGCACCGTCATCGCCTCGGCGACCGTGCGCGGGTCGAGGAGCCGCGGTGCCTGCACCTCGGCGGCGAAGCGCAGCAGGTCCTCGACGGTGGAGACGCCGTCCTTCGCCGGGGAGCCGTCCAGGGCCGTGGACGTCATGCCCAGCGGCTCAAGGACCGCCTGCCGCGCGTACTCGGCGAACGGCATGTCCGCCGCCTTCGCGATGTGGTCGCCGAGCTGCTCGAAGCCGGCGTTGGAGTAGAGCCGGCGCTCGCCGGGCGGGGCGGTCACCCGGTGCTCGTCGAAGGCCAGCCCCGAGGTGTGGGCGAGCAGGTGCCGGACGGTCGACCCGGCCGGGCCCGCGGCCTCGTCCAGCTCGATCGCGCCCTCCTCGTACGCCACCAGCGCCGCGTAGGCCGCGAGCGGCTTGGTGACCGAGGCGAGGGGGAAGCGGTGCGCGACCGGGCCGTGGGTGCCCAGGGTCGTGCCGTCGGCCCGGACGACGCCCGCCGCGGCGGTGGGGACCGGCCAGTTCTCGATCAACGCGAGGCTCTTCAAGGACATGCCACCGAGCCTAAGCGGCTCAGAGGTACAGCCTCATCGAGGGGGTGGTGTCCCGGGTGAAGCCCATCGACGCGTACAGCGGCTCGGCGTCCTCGGACGCGGTGAGCATGACGTGGCCCGCGCCCCGCGCGCGGAACCACTCCAGCAGCTCGTCCATGCACGCGCGCGCGTAGCCGCGGCGCCGGGCGTCCGGGTCGGTCGCGACGCTGAACACGTAACCGATCAGTCCGCCGGGCGGCCGGTCCGGCCCGCCGATCCGGTACTCCAGGGTCCCCACCACCAGCGCCGCCAGCGCGCCGGGCCGGTCCGGGTGGTCGACGACGAACGCCGCGAACTCCCCGTCCGGGTCCGCCAGCCGGGACCGCAGGGCGGGCAGGGAACCGGCCTGCCAGTCGGTGGGCGACGCGGAGTGCATCGAGTCGATCATCACTTGGCGCAGACGGAGCACTTCCTCCGCGTCCTCGGCGGCGGCACGGCGTACGGGACTCATGCCCGCACGCTAGTGATCCGCCCGCCGCGTGTCCCGCGGTTTTCCTCCCCCCTTCCGAAAGCGCCGCTTGCCTGGAGTGCACTCCAAGGTCATAGCGTGGCGTGCATGACGGTGATGCAGAACACGGCCGGGACACTCGCGCCGAACGCCACCAGAACAGACATCTGCTCCGCTCCGCCCCCGCGCCACCCGCGCCCCGACGGAGAGGACCGCTACACCATCAGCGAGGTCGTCGCCTTCACCGGGCTGACGGCGCACACCCTGCGCTGGTACGAGCGGATCGGTCTGATGTCCCACATCGACCGCTCGCACACCGGCCAGCGCCGCTACAGCAACCGCGACCTGGACTGGCTCGACTTCGTCGGCAAGCTGCGCATGACCGGCATGCCGGTCGCCGACATGGTCAGGTACGCGGAGCTGGTGCGCGAGGGCGAGAGCACCTACCTGGACCGGCGGGAACTCCTCGAGTCGACGCGCCGCGACGTACTGACGCGGATCACCGAACTCCAGGACACCCTCGCCGTGCTCGACCGGAAGATCAGCTTCTACGGGGACGCCGGACGTTCCCGTGAAGGGGAGAGGACCCGATGACGGACAGCAGGATCCCCACGACGCGGCTCGGCGACGACGGCCCGGAGGTGGGCGTCCAGGGCCTCGGCTGCATGGGCATGAGCTTCGGATACGGCCCGTCGGACGCCGACGCGTCGCGGGCCACCCTGGAGCGGGCGCTGGAGCTGGGCGTCACGCTGTACGACACGGCCGACGCGTACGGTGCCGGCGACAACGAGCGTTTCCTGGCGCCGTTCTTCGCGGCGCACCGCGACGAGGTCGTGATCGCGACCAAGTTCGCCCTGTCGATCCCGCCGGACGACCCGACGAAGCGGATCATCCGCAACGACCCGCCGTACGTCCGCCGGTCGGTCGAGGCGAGCCTGGACCGTCTGGGCGTCGACGTGATCGACCTCTACTACATGCACCGGCGCGACGTGAACGTGCCGATCGAGGAGACCGTCGCCGTCATGGCCGACCTGGTCCGCGAGGGCAAGGTCAAGCACCTGGGCCTCAGCGAGGTGACGGGCGACGAGCTGCGGGCCGCACAGGCGGTGCATCCGATCGCCGCCGTGCAGTCGGAGTGGTCGCTGTTCAGCCGCGACATCGAGGCGGGCGTGGTCCCGGCCGCCCGCGAACTGGGCGTGGCCCTCGTCCCGTACTCGCCGCTCGGCCGGGGCTTCCTCACGGGCTCCTTCGCCAACGCCGACCATGACCTCACCGCCGACGACTTCCGCCGCCGGCAGCCCCGCTTCACCGGCGACAACGCGGAGGCCAACGCGGCCCTCCTCGACCCGGTCCGCACCATCGCCGAGGCCCACGACGCCACCCTCGGCCAGATCGCCCTGGCCTGGGCCCAGCAGCGGGCCCAGGTGCACGGCCTGCCGGTGATCCCGATCCCGGGCACCCGGAAGCCGACGCGGGTGGAGGAGAACGCGGCGGCGACGAGGGTCGTCCTGACCCAGGACGAGCTGTCGTCCCTGGAGCCGATCGCGGAGAAGGTGTCGGGCGACCGCTACGCGGACATGACGTTCACGTCGGCGGGTCGCGAGTAGGGCGTCCACGGCCCCCACCCGGCGACGAACCTAAAGCTCCGCCAGCAACTCCGCCTTCTTCGAGGAGAACTCCTCGTCCGTCACCAGCCCCTGCTGATGCAACTCCCCGAGGTGCCGGATCCGCTCGGCGATGTCCGCGGGATCCCGCCGAGGCGCCGGCACCGGAACCGGAACAGGGGCGCCGGCGCCCCTCTCCCGCACCGCCGCCAACACCGCCGCGGCGAACGGCAGCGACTCGTGCACGGGCCCGTACCCGAGCCCGAACACGACGGACGCCGGGTCCTGGTCGGCCTGCGGAGCGGCCCCCGCGGCGTCGCGCGGCAGCAGCCGCAGATACCCCTCGAACACCTCGGGGGACCGCCATTCCACCCCGCCCAGGTCGGCGACCGGGAAGCTCTGGTCGCCGGCCTTCCACTTCGCCGAGGACGCGCCGGTCCAGGACCACCGGAAGGACACCGCCTTCCCGTCGAAGGACGCCTTCCCGTCGTACGCCTTGAAGTGCAGCGGCGCGTCGGGCGCGGCCACCAGGTACCGGTCCGCCGGTTCGGACGCTCCGGAGCCGGTCAGCAGTCCGCGCAGCTCGTCGGCGTAGTACTCCGCCAGCGTCTCCCGCTCGGCGGGCAGCACTAGCCGGTACGGGTCGCCGCTCTCCTTCAGCTGTCCGGCCGCCGCCTCGATCAGCGGATCGGCGCCCTCGCGCGGTTCGACGCGCAGCACCACGCTGCCGCGCCGGCCCGGCGTGAGCGTCACCCCGGCGATGGCCTCCAAGGGCACCCGGCGTTCCCCCAGGGCCTGAAAGAGCTTGGGTGTTCGAATCCCCCGTTCGTAACGGATGAGCACGGAGTCGGACTCGAACTCCCAGGCGGCATGAAATCCGGCCAGTACGTCACCCATGCGGCTCATCGTATGCGGCACGAGCCTCTCCGTCCCCTCCCCGTGCAAACCGGAGTTTCTGCGCCTCTACGCGCGTCCGGCCGCCGTCGCCACGGACAAACCCGCCCGGCATGTGTCACCTTCTCCCGCACAGGCGACCGTGCGGTATGCGCCAACACCGATCTCCGCGAAGTTGCGCAGGCTCTCCGTGCCCGGCACGAAGTAACCGCTGTGCCCCTGGGCGCCGCGCGCCGACAGCACCCGCGCCCCGAAGGCGGCGGACACCGGGTCGGCGCCGTGCCCGAGCCCGCCGACCTCCAGGTAGGGCACGTCCCGGATCCAGTCGTCGGTGTCCCGCATCGCCCATACGCGGGCGGAGGTGTGCAGGTGGGAGGCGTTCTCGGCACGCATGCCGGGGCTGCCGGCCACCGCTATGTCGGTCACCCGGAGGGGCAGCGTGTCGGCGGCGAGGCCGCACACCACCGAGCCGTAGCTGTGGCAGAACAGCGAGACCGGGGCCCGGCCGGGCAGCGCCCGCAGCAGCCCGTTCAGCCGGGCGGCGCCCTGCTCGGCGCGGGTCGCCGTGGCCGCCTCCATGCCGAGGCCGCTGGGGGAGGTGTAGTCGGCCCACGCGATCACGGCCGTCCGCGTGTCGGGGCTCGCGGTGCGCTCCGCTTCGTACAGCGACTCGGCCATGCCGACGGGTGCCGAGTACTTGCGTGCGGTGCGCTCGAAGGTGACCAGTTCGGTGTCGACACCGGGCACCACCACGGACACGCGTTCAGCGCGGTCGAGGTTCCCGAACACCTCGGCGACCTTGCCCGCGCCCGCCGGGTCGAAGGCGAGGATGTGCCGGCCCGGTGCGAGCAGCGAGTCGTAGTGGTTCATGCGCTTCGCGGCCTCGCGCTGGCCGGACAGGGACAGGCGTTTGTCGTGCATGCGCGCGCGCTCCACCGACCGCGCCTTCTCGAGCGCCGTCCGGTTGGCGAGGTAGCGCAGCTGGACGGGGGCGCCGTTCATGTTGCCGACGGCCAGCGGATAGCGGCGGGCCAGGCTCTCGCGCTGCCATTCGCCGAGTGAGGCGAAGAAGCGGGCCAGCCGCGTGGGTGTCGTGTGCACGTCGGGCAGCGAGCGTCCGCCGATCCGGCCGTGCTCCCAGGCCGAGACCGACGCCTCGAGTGCCGTGGGGCCCCGCTGGTTGCGCAGAGCGGTCCAGCCGGTGGTCGCCAGCATCACGAACACCACGGCCAGGGCGAGCAGTGCGCGCCAGACGTTCAGCTGCGGGGAGGTGTCGAAGGAAGTCACTGGGAGGACACACTAGGAGAACGGGACGGTCTCGCGTGAATCCAGTGACACGGATCACGTTTCGCTGCTGCGCTGCGGGGTTGGTCCGGCACGCTCGGCGAGCGGACGGCCGCCGGGGTCCCGCCAGTCGCCGGTGAGCGCCGGTGCCACGTGGTCCAGATAGGAGGCCGTCAGGTCGCGCAGCGCCGCCAGACCGGCGTCGTCCCGGGCCGACCAGATCCGTTCGGTCACCCGCATCACCGCCCCGAAGACGGCCACGACCACCCGCGGGCGCGGATCCTCCTCCACGTCCAGGCCCTCGCGGTCGGCGATGAGGCGCGCGATCTCCTCCTCCAGCTCCGTCGCGCGCCGCAGATGCGCGGCGAGCAGCGCGGGCGTCGACTCGATCACCCGGTAGAAGCGCAGGTGCAGCTCCATCGGGATCAGCCGCTCGACGGCCTCGCCGATGGTGCTCCAGCTCTCCACCAGGGCGAGGCGCAGCGCGTCCAGCGGCGCCTCCCCGGGCGGGCGCGCGCGCACGGCCTCGACGAAGTGCGACTCCGCGAGCCGCGACACGAAGAACGCCGCGTCCTCCTTGGAGGCGAAGTAGCGGAAGAAGGTGCGCTGCGAGACGTCGGCGGCGTCGGCGATGTCGTCGACGGTCGTCTCCTCGTACCCGCGCTCGGTGAACAGCTCGAGGGCGGAGCGCAGCAGGAGGTCCCGGGTGCGCTGCTTCTTGAGTTCGCGCAGGCCCAAAAGTTCGCTCCTCCACCAGGGTGCCGCAGTGTGTTTCCGCAGTTCAGGCTATACGCAGATGACATGTCAGTTACTGACACGTGAATTGGTTTGTCAACTGTCAGTGGCTGTCATTAGCCTCACCGTATGACTAGTCAGACCACCATCGACAAGACCGGACCGGGGGACGGCGTCCCGTCGGGTTCCGCGCCCGCCAAGGGGTTGCGCGGCCATCCGTGGGTCACCCTCGTCACCGTCGCGGTCGGGGTCATGATGGTGGCCCTGGACGGCACCATCGTGGCGATCGCCAACCCGGCCATCCAGGACGACCTGGACGCCAGCCTCGCCGACGTCCAGTGGATCACCAACGCCTACTTCCTCGCCCTCGCGGTCGCCCTGATCACCGCGGGCAAGCTCGGTGACCGATTCGGGCACCGGCAGACCTTCCTCATAGGCGTGGCGGGCTTCGCCGCCTCCTCCGGAGCGATCGGACTGTCCGGCAGCATCGCCGCGGTCATCGTCTTCCGTGTCTTCCAGGGCCTGTTCGGCGCCCTGCTGATGCCGGCCGCGCTCGGCCTGCTCCGGGCCACCTTCCCGGCCGAGAAGCTCAACATGGCCATCGGCATCTGGGGCATGGTGATCGGCGCCTCCACCGCGGGCGGCCCGATCCTCGGCGGCGTGCTGGTCGAGCACGTCAACTGGCAGTCCGTGTTCTTCATCAACGTGCCGGTGGGCATCCTCGCCGTCGTCCTCGGCGTCATGATCCTGCTGGACCACCGGGCCGAGAACGCGCCGCGCTCCTTCGACCTCCTCGGCATCGCGCTGCTGTCGGCCTCGATGTTCGCCCTCGTCTGGGCACTCATCAAGGCTCCCGAGTGGGGATGGGGTTCCGGGCAGACCTGGCTGTACATCGGCGGCTCGGTGGTGGGCTTCGTCCTGTTCTCCCTGTGGGAGACCAAGGTGAAGGAGCCGCTGATCCCGCTGGCGATGTTCCGCTCGGTGCCGCTGTCGGCCGGTGTGGTCCTGATGGTCCTGATGGCCATCGCCTTCATGGGCGGCCTGTTCTTCGTCACCTTCTACCTGCAGAACGTGCATGGCATGAGCCCGGTCGACGCCGGTCTCCACCTGCTGCCGCTCACCGCCATGATGATCGTCGCCTCACCGCTGGCCGGCGTGATGATCACCAAGGTCGGCCCGCGCATCCCGCTGGCCGGCGGCATGGCCTGCACCGCGATCGCCATGTACGGCATCTCCACGCTGGAGACGGACACCGGCAGCGCCGTCATGTCGGTCTGGTTCGCCCTGCTGGGCCTCGGCCTCGCGCCCGTCATGGTCGGCGCCACCGAGGTGATCGTCGGCAACGCGCCGATGGAGCTGTCCGGTGTGGCCGGCGGTCTCCAGCAGGCGGCGATGCAGATCGGCGGCAGCCTCGGCACCGCGGTCCTCGGCGCGGTCATGGCCTCCAAGGTCGACAGCGACCTGGCGGGCAACTGGGCGGACGCGGGGCTTCCCGAACTGACGCCGGAACAGGCCCACCAGGCCTCCGAGGCGGTCCAGGTCGGCGTCCCGCCGGTGGCCCCGGGCACCCCGGAGCAGATCGCCGCGAAGATCGCCGACGTCGCCCACAACACCTTCATCGACGGCATGAGCCTGGCCTCGCTGGTGGCCGCCGGTGTCGCGGTCGTGGCGGTGGGGGTCGCCTTCCTCACCAAGCGCGGGGTGAACGCGGACGGCGGCGCCGGCATGGGGCACATCTGACGGACCGCCGGCCCCCGTTCGCCCATCAGGGTGACAGGACCGGCGAACCCTCCCCTCCGGCGGGCCGCGCAGGTCACAGTGGGTCAAGTCCTCCGCAGGACATGGAGGACGGCACGCTGCGGCGCGCTGCTGGAGGGGGGCAGCGCGCGCGGCGGGCATAAGACGCCGGGTGCGGGTACCCGAACTCCACGAGGAATCGAGGGAGTTGATGATGGCGAGCTTCGGACAGGGATCGCACGGGTACCCCCGCTCACGTGGCCGGACAGGCGCACGGACCGGGCCGGACCGTGCGACGCTCGGGATCATCGGAGTCGTGTGCGCGGTGGCGGGCTTCTTCCAGCTGGGCATCGTCCTGGGTCCCGCCGCGATGGCCTGCGGATGGCTCGCCATGGGACGCAGCTGGGCGGGCTCCCGGCCGGTGCCCGCGGTGGTCGCCTTCGTGCTGGGCGCGATCGACACGCTGCTGGCGATCGTCTGGCTCGCCGGTTCGGCGGGCATGAACAACGGCATGCTCTGACGGGCCGCGCACCCACGACGCAAGAGTGATGAGGGGCGCCCCGGCCGTCCGGCCGGGGCGCCCCTCATCGTGTGCTCGTCCGCGTGCGCGTCACGCGTCCCCGCCGGCCACGCCCGGGTCGGCCGCGGCGACGTCGAGCAGCCGGTACCGGTCGATCGCCTGCTTCAGCACCGACCGGTCGACCTTCCCCTCCCGCGCCAGCTCGCTCAGTACGGCCACCACGATCGACTCCGCGTCGATGTGGAAGAACCGCCGTGCGGCCCCGCGCGTGTCGGCGAAGCCCCACCCGTCCGCGCCCAGCGACTGGTACGTACCCGGCACCCACCGGGCGATCTGGTCGGGCACCGACCGCATCCAGTCGGACACGGCCACGAACGGCCCCTGCGCACCCGCCAGCTTCCGGGTCACGTAGGGCACCTGCTGTTCCTCCTCGGGGTGCAGCAGATTGTGCTCCTCGCACGCCACCGCCTCGCGCCGCAGCTCGTTCCAGGAGGTCGCCGACCAGACGTCGGCGCGTACGTTCCACTCCTCGGCGAGGATCCGCTGGGCCTGGACGGCCCACGGCACCGCGACCCCGGAGGCCATGATCTGCGCCGGGATCGAGCCCTCCGTGCCCTCGCTGAAGCGGTACACGCCCTTGAGGATGCCCTCGACGTCCACGCCCTCCGGTTCGGCCGGGTGGCGGATCGGCTCGTTGTAGACCGTGAGGTAGTAGAAGACGTCCTCGCCGTGCGGGTGGTGTTCGTCCCCGCCGTACATCCGGCGCAGGCCGTCCTTGACGATGTGCGCGATCTCGAAGCCGAACGCCGGGTCGTACGCCACGCATGCCGGGTTGGTCGAGGCCAGCAGCTGCGAGTGGCCGTCCGCGTGCTGGAGGCCCTCACCGGTCAGTGTCGTACGTCCCGCGGTCGCGCCCAGCACGAAACCGCGCGACAACTGGTCGCCCATCTGCCAGAACTGGTCGCCGGTGCGCTGGAAACCGAACATCGAGTAGAAGACGTAGACCGGGATGAGCGGCTCGCCGTGCGTCGCGTACGCCGAACCCGCCGCGATCAGCGAGGCCGTGCAGCCCGCCTCCGAGATGCCGTCGTGCAGCATCTGCCCGGTCGGCGCCTCCTTGTAGGCGAGCAGCAGATCCCGGTCCACGGACTCGTACTGCTGCCCGAGCGGGTTGTAGATCTTCGCACTCGGGAAGAACGAGTCCATGCCGAAGGTGCGGTACTCGTCCGGCGCGATCAGCACGAACCGTTTGCCGATCTCCTTGTCCCGCATGAGATCTTTCAGTAGTCGCACAAAGGCCATCGTCGTCGCGATGGACTGCTGGCCCGACCCCTTCTTCACGGTCGCGTACGTCTTGTCGTCCGGCAGGGCGAGCGGCTTCGACCGCACGACGCGCGTCGGGACGTACCCGCCCAGACCGAGCCGGCGGTCGTGCATGTACTGCATCTCCTCCGTGTCCCGGCCGGGGTGGTAGTACGGCGGCGGGCCGGACTCCAGCTCCTTGTCGGAGATCGGCAGGTGCAGCCGGTCGCGGAAACGCTTCAGGTCGTCGACCGTCAGCTTCTTCATCTGGTGGGTGGCGTTGCGGCCCTCGAAGTTCGGTCCGAGCGTCCAGCCCTTGATCGTCTTGGCCAGGATGACCGTCGGCTGGCCCTTGTGCTCCAGCGCCGCCTTGTAGGCCGCGTAGATCTTCCGGTGGTCGTGCCCGCCGCGCCCCAGGTGCAGGATCTGGTCGTCGGTCATGTTCTCGACCATCGCGCGCAGCCGGTGGTCGTCGCCGAAGAAGTGGTCGCGGATGTACGCGCCGGACTCGGTGGCGTACGTCTGGAACTGCCCGTCCGGCGTGGTGTTCATCCGGTTGACCAGCACGCCGTCGCGGTCCTGGGCGAGCAGCGGGTCCCAGGTGCGGTCCCACACCAGCTTGATCACGTTCCAGCCGGCGCCGCGGAAGACCGACTCCAGCTCCTGGATGATCTTGCCGTTGCCGCGCACCGGGCCGTCCAGGCGCTGGAGGTTGCAGTTGACCACGAAGGTCAGGTTGTCCAGGCCCTCGCGGGCGGCGATGGAGAGCTGGCCCAGCGACTCCGGCTCGTCCATCTCGCCGTCGCCGAGGTAGGCCCACACGTGCGAACGCGAGGTGTCCGCGATCCCGCGCGCGTGCATGTAGCGGTTCATCCGCGCCTGGTAGATCGCGCCGATCGGGCCGAGGCCCATCGAGACCGTCGGGAACTCCCAGAAGTCCGGCATCGACCGCGGGTGCGGGTACGACGACAGGGCGTGCGGCGCGGCTGACTTCTCCTGCCGGAACCCGTCCAGGTGCTGCTCGCTGAGCCGGTCCAGCAGGAACGCGCGGGCGTAGATGCCCGGCGAGGCGTGGCCCTGGAAGAAGACCTGGTCACCGCCGTCGCCGTCCTCCTTGCCGCGGAAGAAGTGGTTGAAGCCCACGTCGTACAGGGAGGCCGAGGAGGCGAACGTCGCGATGTGGCCGCCGACGCCGATACCGGGCCGCTGCGCGCGCGAGACCATCACCGCGGCGTTCCAACGGGTGGCGTTGAGGATCTTGCGCTCGATCTCCTCGTTGCCGGGGAAGAACGGCTCGCTCTTGGTCGGGATGGTGTTGACGTAGTCCGTGCTGCGCATCTCGGGCACGGCCACGCGCTTCTCGCGGGCGCGCTCGATCAGCCGCAGCATCAGGAAGCGGGCCCGCTCCCGGCCGCGCTCGTCGACGGCGGCGTCGAGGGAGTCGAGCCACTCCTGGGTTTCCTCGGGGTCGAAGTCAGGAACCTGACTCGGAAGGCCGCCAATGATGATCGGATTGCGATCGGATGCGGAAGCCACGCTGTTCCTTCGCTCTCAGAGGGCTACTTGGCCGGGTGTCTGCGCCGATTACCCGCCGGTTCCCCATCGTGTACCTCACGGGGGCAATCGTCATCTGTACCGTGGGGTAACCGGTTCCTTCGAGGGGATCGGGGGCACGTTCATTCGAGTCTCGTACCCACGCATGGTTCCCAAATACGCAAACGGGGCAGATAGGTGTGGTGTACGTCACCTTCGGTCTGGACGGCATGGCTGGAGTTGCGGCGACACGGCCGGGATCGTCACCGTTTCGGCGGTCCCAGACGCCGGGTACTTGCGCGATCGGTCCCGCCCGTGTGGACTACGGCCAAGCTTCGCGCACGCGCGAGGCTGAAGACATCTACCGAAACATGATCAGGAGGCAACCCGTGAGCGCGACCGCGGACCACGCGGAGGAGCGGACGAACCCTGCCGCCAGGCTGGGGTTCCAGCCCGGGCAGGTGGTCCAGGAGATCGGCTACGACGACGACGTCGACCAGGAGCTCCGCGAGGCCATTGAGGGTGCCGTCGAGGGCGAGCTGGTGGACGAGGACTACGAGGACGTGGCCGACGCCGTCGTGCTGTGGTTCCGTGACGACGACGGCGACCTGACGGATGCGCTGGTGGATGCCACCACGTACATCGAAGAGGGCGGGTCGATCCTCCTTCTCACGCCGAAGACCGGCCGTGATGGATACGTCGAGGCCAGCGACATCTCGGAAGCCGCGACGACCGCCGGACTGACGGCGTCCAAGAGCGTCAGCGTAGGCAAGGACTGGAGCGGCAGCCGGCTGGCGACGCCCAAGGCCGCCAAGTCCAAGCGGTAGCCGCACGGCCTCCGCACCACCCCGGACTCCGGACGGGCCGGCCTCGGTCGGCCCGTCCGCGGGTTCGCGATGATCCCTGCGTAGGGTGTTTCCAGCGAACACCTCCGGAAGGGACGAACAGGACATGGCGATCCAGGTCGGCGACAAGGCCCCCGACTTCGAGCTGAAGGACAACCACGGCGCGACCGTCCGGCTGTCCGACTTCCGCGGCCAGAAGAACGTGGTGCTGCTCTTCTACCCGTTCGCCTTCACCGGCGTGTGCACCGGCGAGCTGTGCGAGGTGCGCGACAACCTGCCGCAGTTCTCCGACCGCGACACCCAGGTGCTCGCCGTCTCCAACGACTCCATCCACACCCTGCGCGTCTTCGGCGAGCAGGAGGGCCTGGAGTACCCGCTGCTGTCCGACTTCTGGCCGCACGGCAACGTCTCGCGCTCCTACGGCGTCTTCGACGAGGACAAGGGCTGCGCCGTCCGCGGCACCTTCATCATCGACCGGGAGGGCGTCGTGCGCTGGACCGTCGTCAACGGTCTGCCGGACGCCCGCGACCTGAACGAGTACGTGAAGGCGCTCGACACCCTGTGACCCGGCACCCGTGACCCGACACCGCGATTTGTCGGCCGCAGGGCCTGCGGGGGGCGGGAACCCGTCACTAGGATCGAATCGTTGATCCGATATCCACGCACTACGGGGCACCCCGCCCCTGGACACCAATGGAGGACTCGTGGGAGTCAGCCTCAGCAAGGGCGGCAACGTATCGCTGACCAAGGAGGCCCCCGGCCTGACCGCGGTCATCGTCGGTCTGGGGTGGGACATCCGCACCACGACCGGTACGGACTTCGACCTCGACGCCAGCGCGCTGCTGCTGAACAGCGGCGGCAAGGTCGCCAGTGACGCGCACTTCATCTTCTTCAACAACCTGAAGAGCCCGGACGGGTCCGTCGAGCACACGGGTGACAACCTCACCGGTGAGGGCGAGGGCGACGACGAGCAGATCAAGATCGACCTGGCCAACGTCCCCGCCGACATCGAGAAGATCACCTTCCCGGTCTCCATCTACGACGCCGAGAACCGCCAGCAGTCCTTCGGCCAGGTGCGCAACGCGTTCATCCGCGTCGTCAACCAGGCCGGCGGAGCCGAGATCGCCCGCTACGACCTGTCGGAGGACGCCTCCACGGAGACCGCGATGGTCTTCGGCGAGCTGTACCGGCACGGCGCCGAGTGGAAGTTCCGCGCCATCGGCCAGGGCTACGCCTCGGGCCTGCGCGGCATCGCCCAGGACTTCGGCGTGAACGTCTGAGCGACCAGAACCACCGGGGCACCCGCCCCGATCGTCCGGCGCCGCACGGTTTACGTGCGGCGCCGGACGCGCAGGAACTCCAGGAATCATCACCCGGGGAGGGACCATCACCATGGGCGTCACGCTTGCCAAGGGCGGCAACGTCTCCCTGTCCAAGGCCGCACCGAACCTCACTCAGGTTCTGGTCGGACTCGGCTGGGACGCGCGTTCCACCACCGGAGCACCCTTCGACCTCGACGCCAGCGCCCTCGTGTGCGGCAACGGCCGGGTGCTCGGCGACGAGTGGTTCGTGTTCTACAACCAGCTCAAGAGCCCGGACGGCTCGATCGAGCACACCGGCGACAACCTCACCGGCGAGGGGGACGGCGACGACGAGTCGATCCTGGTCGACCTCTCCGCGGTGCCGGCCCACTGCGACAAGATCGTCTTCCCGGTCTCGATCCACCTGGCCGACGAGCGCGGCCAGGCCTTCGGCCAGGTCAGCAACGCCTTCATCCGGGTCGTCAACCAGGCCGACGGCCAGGAACTCGCCCGCTACGACCTCAGCGAGGACGCCTCCACCGAGACCGCGATGATCTTCGGTGAGCTCTATCGCTACCAGGGGGAATGGAAGTTCCGCGCGGTGGGGCAGGGGTACGCGTCGGGGCTCCGGGGCATCGCTCTAGACTTCGGAGTCAACGTTTCGTAAAGCCGCGTACGGCGCGGGGGAGCCCCGTACACACACGATTGGGTAGCCAGTGGTTCTGAAAACCTTCGGGTGGTCGTTCGCGGTCACCGCGCTCGGCCTGGTGGCCGCGGTCTTCTACGGGGGGTGGACCGCCTTCGGCATCGTGGCGATCCTGTCCGTCCTGGAAATCTCGCTGTCCTTCGACAACGCGGTGGTCAACGCCGGGATCCTGAAGAAGATGAATGCCTTCTGGCAGAAGATCTTCCTCACCATCGGCATCCTGATCGCCGTCTTCGGCATGCGCCTGATCTTCCCGGTCGTCATCGTCGCGGTGAGCGCGTCCCTCGGCCCCATCGAGGCCGTCGACCTCGCCCTGACCGACAAGGACCGCTACCAGGAGCTGGTGACGGACGCCCATCCGTCGATCGCCGCCTTCGGTGGCATGTTCCTCCTGATGATCTTCCTCGACTTCATCTTCGAGGACCGGGACATCAAGTGGCTCGGCTGGCTCGAGCGCCCGCTGGCCAAGCTCGGCAAGGTCGACATGCTGTCGGTCTGCATCGCCCTGGTCGTGCTGCTGGTCTCCGCGATCACCTTCGGTGCCCACGCCCACCAGCACGGCGGCACCCACGCCGACAAGGCGGAGACGGTCCTGCTCTCCGGCATCGCGGGTCTGATCACCTACCTCGTCGTGGGCGGCCTCTCCAGCTTCTTCGAGGAGAAGCTCGAAGAGGAGGAGGAGCGCGAGCACGAGGCCGAGGAGAAGGCCGAACGCGAGGGCAAGCCCAAGTCGGCCGTCAAGCTGGCCGGCAAGGCCGCGTTCTTCATGTTCCTCTACCTGGAGGTCCTGGACGCGTCGTTCTCCTTCGACGGTGTCATCGGCGCCTTCGCCATCACCAACGACATCGTGCTGATGGCCCTCGGACTCGGCATCGGCGCCATGTACGTCCGGTCGCTGACCGTCTACCTGGTCCGCCAGGGCACCCTCGACGACTACGTCTACCTGGAGCACGGCGCCCACTACGCCATCGGCGCCCTGGCCGTCATCCTGCTGGTGACCATCCAGTACGAGATCAACGAGATCATCACCGGCCTGATCGGCGTGGTCCTGATCGGCGCCTCCTTCTGGTCCTCGGTGCGCCGCAACCGGGCCATCGCGGCGGCCGGCGGCGGCGATCAGGAGAAGACGGAGGTCTCCTCCGGGGTGTGAAACCACTCCGTCCCCGGGCCGGGTTCGACCCCGGTGCGCCCGCACCACTGGTGTGAACCCGGCCCGGACGAGGAACGCTCTGAGCGGGGCGGCCGACGAGGACGACTCCTCGGGGCCGCCCCGTCGGCGGTCGGAACAAGGTGGGGGCGGTAATGGGCTTCTTGGACGGGCTGTGGCGCGGCCGTGAGTCCGAGTTCGACTCGGGCAGCGCGGCGACCAACTCCATCCAGCTGACCAAACGGCACAGCCAGGTGTCCCTGACCAAGCAGGGCGCGGCCACCGGCCACCTGCGCGTCAACCTGGCCTGGCGCATGCGCACGTCGGACATCATGGGCGCCCAGCGCGAGAGCCTGCTGCGGCACCCCTTCAAGGCACTCAAGCCGCCCGAGGTCGTCGGCCACAGCCAGAGCATGGTCAACGTCGACCTCGACCTCGGCTGCCTCTACGAACTCATGGACGGCACCCGCGGCGTCGTCCAGCCGCTCGGCGGCTTCCTGGGCGACGTCAACGCCCCGCCGTACGTCAAGCTCAGCGGCGACGACCGGTTCGGCTCGGCCTCCGGCGAGACGATATACGTCAACCTCGACCACAAGGACGCCATCAAGCGCCTCCTGCTGTTCGCGTACATCTACGACCAGACTCCGGCCTTCGACCGGACGCACGCCATCGTCACGCTCTACCCGAGCAACGGCCCCCGCATCGAGATAGGCCTCGACGAACGCCATCCCCAGGCCCGGTCCTGCGCCGTGGTGATGATCGAGAACGTCAAGGGCGAGATCTTCGTCCGCCGCGAGGTGAAGTTCGTGTACGGCTTCCAGGGCGAACTGGACCGGCTCTACGGCTGGGGCCTGCAGTGGGGCCGCGGCCACAAGAGCAAGGCGGACCGCTAGGGCCCGCCTTCACTGCCGAGCCGCCGAGCCGCCGAGCCGCCGAGCCGCCGAGCCGCCGAGCCGCCGAGCCGCCGAGCCGTCGGGCCGCCGGGTCGGCTAGCGCCCGACGAACTGTGGTCCCTGCGGCGGCATCCGGAAATCGGGGTCGGGAGCCGCGGTGACCGGCTGCGGATAGCCGTAGCCGGACTGCACGCCGGCGGCCGCGGCCGGGGCCTGCGGATATCCGTACCCCGGTGCTCCGGCCGGCTGCGGAAAGCCGTACGCGGGCTGTGCCGGGACGCCCGCGGGCTGCTCCGGCGGCAGCGGTCGCGAGGCCCCAGGGAGGGGCTGGACGGTCGTCGGCTGCTCGGGATCGACCACCGGCTGGGCGGGCGCGGGCTGGGTGGCCGGGGTCTGCGCGGGGCCGGGCTGGGCGGGCGGGAACGTCGGCTCGGAGCGAGGGGCCGACAGGGGGTCCTCAGCCCCCTCCGACTCGTCCACCGAGATGCCGAAGTCGGTCGCCAGGCCCTTGAGCCCGTTGGAGTACCCCTCGCCCAGCGCACGGAACTTCCAGGCCTCCCCGCGCCGGTAGAGCTCGCCGCAGATCAGCGCCGTCTCCTGGCCCGTCTCCGGCTTCACGTCGAAGTACGCCAGCGGTTCCGCGTCGGCCGAGGCGGCGTCGTGCACCAGGATGCGCAGGGACCGCACACGGTCGAAGGTGACCCCGTCCGCGGACGCCACCAGCAGGATCCGCCCGACCGAGGGCTCGACCCGGGAGAGGTCTGTCTGGATCGTGTCGGTCAGGCCCTCGGCGCCCCGCTTCTTGCCGAGCCGCCAGACCTGGCCGGAGGGGTGCCGGGGCTGGTTGTAGAAGACGAAGTCCTCGTCGGAACGCACGCGGCCGTCCGGACCCAGCAGCAACGCGGAGGCGTCGATGTCAGGGACTCCGGACCCGGGTGTCCAGCGCAGCACGGCGCGTACCGTGGTGGCTTGCAGCGGGATGTTCGATCCCTTCAGCATCGCGTGCGTCATGCGGTCATCCTGCCCTCTCGGTCCTGGTCACGACAACGCGGGGGCGGGTACTCGACCCGTGTCCGCCTTCCCGGGTGGCCATCGACGACATGGCCGGGTTACCTGGAATTCATGCCCGGTGGGAACCTCCGACATGGATACGTACGTACTATTACCGGCCACCTTTCGACGATTCACAGGTTGCCCAGACACCACGGGGGAGTTTAAATGCGTCATTTCGGACAGATTGCCCCTGAAGTGCGGAAGCGTCTGTTCCACCAGGAGCCCTGCGCCTTCTCGGCCGACTCTCCGGCCCGGCTGCTCTCCGCGGCCCTGGGTGCCACGCTCTACAGTCCCGCCACCCGGCCGAATCTCGCCGACGACGTCCTCAAGCAGGGTGCGCGCGGTGTGGTGTCGATGGTGCTGTGCCTGGAGGACTCGATCGACGACGCCGACGTACCGGAGGGTGAGGCCAACCTCGTCCGTCACCTCAATGATCTGGCGAAACGTTCCGACGCCGACGTCCCCCTCCTGTTCGTCCGGGTCCGCACCCCCGAGCAGATACCCGACCTCGTGCGCCGCCTCGGCCCCGCCGTGCGGCTGCTGTCCGGATTCGTGCTGCCGAAGTTCACCGAGGAACGCGGCGTGCCCTTCCTGGAGGCGCTCTCCGCCGGGGAGGCCGCCAGTGGCCGCAGGCTCTTCGCCATGCCGGTCCTGGAGTCCCCGGACCTGCTGTACCGGGAGTCCCGGGTGCAGACGCTGGAGGGGATCTTCCGCGCGGTGGACAAGTACCGCGACCGCGTACTCGCCCTGCGGCTCGGCGTGACCGACTTCTGCTCCTCCTACGGGCTGCGCCGGGGCCCCGACATGACGGCGTACGACGTCCAGATCGTCGCCTCCGTGATCGCCGACGTGGTGAACATGCTCGCCCGCGCCGACGGCACCGGATTCACCGTGACCGGGCCCGTGTGGGAGTACTTCCGCGTCCCGGAGAGGATGTTCAAACCGCAGCTGCGGCAGAGCCCCTTCCTGGAGGGCCAGGCCGTCGGACTGCGCCAGAAACTGATCGAGCACTCGATGGACGGCCTGCTGCGGGAGATCTCCCTGGACCGCGCCAACGGCCTGCTGGGCAAGACCTGCATCCACCCCTCGCACGTGCTCCCCGTCCACGCGCTGTCCGTCGTCAGCCACGAGGAGTTCAGCGACGCCCAGGACATCCTGCGGCCGGAACGCTGCGGCGGGGGTGTGATGAGGTCCGCCTACACGAACAAGATGAACGAGGTGAAGCCGCACCGCGCCTGGGCCGAACGGACCCTGCTGCGCGCCGAGATCTTCGGGGTGGCGAACGAGGACATCGGTTTCGTGGAACTGCTCGCCGCCGGACTGTCCGACTGACCGCAACGATCCACGACCGACGCAAGGGCCCAGGCCGAGATGGACAACGGGAGGCACGAGTACATGACCGAGAGGGCGCGCGCCGAGGGGCGCGCCGGAGTCTGGTCCGGCAGCTGGGTCGCGGAGCGGCTCGGCGTCGAACTCGCCGGTGACGACAGTCTGACCGGCCTGCTGGGCCTCGCCCTGCGCCGCAACCCCAAACGGGCGCACCTGCTCGTCTCCAACGTGCTCGGCAAACACGTCCCCCAGTCGCCCTCCGTCGTCCACGGCCACGGTGTCGCCCTCGGCCGCCGCGTCCGCGACCTGCTCGGCGCCGAGACGGCCGGACACGCGGTCGTCCTCGGCTACGCGGAGACCGCCACCGGACTCGGCCACTCCGTCGCCGACGGCCTGGGCGCCGCCCCCTACCTGCACTCCACCCGCCGCCCGGTCGCCGGGGTGAGCCGGGCGGGCGGCTTCGAGGAGTCCCACTCGCACGCGACCTCCCACCTCCTGCTGCCCGAGGACCCGGCGCTGCTGGCCGGCGACGGGCCGCTCGTCCTCGTCGACGACGAGTTCTCCACCGGCAACACGGTGCTCAACACCGTCCGCGCCCTGCACGAGCGCTATCCCCGCAAGCGGTACGTCGTGGTCGCCCTGGTCGACATGCGCTCGCCCGCCGACGCCGGCCGGCTGGAGGACTTCGCCCGGGAGATCGGCGCCCGCGTGGACCTGGTGACCGCCGCCTCGGGCACGGTGCGGCTGCCGCCGGGGGTTCTGGAGAAGGGGCAGGAACTGGTCGCGCGGTACGAGGCCGGGAGTGCGGGTGCGGGATCCGGCGCCGGGGGAGCCGCCGGCCGGGTGTCCCGCGTCGACCTCCACTGGCCCGACGGGGTTCCCGACGGCGGCCGGCACGGGTTCACGGCCGCGCACCGTGAGCGGCTGGAGAACGCGCTGCCCGGCATGGCGGCCCGGATCGCCGACGCACTGCCCGCCGACACCCGACGCGTGCTCGTCCTCGGCTTCGAGGAACTGATGTACGCGCCCCTCCGCCTGGCCGACGCACTCGAGCGGACCACCGACGCCGATGTGCGCTACTCCACCACGACCCGCTCTCCCGTCCTCGCGGTCGACGACCCCGGCTACGCCATACGCACCCGCCTGGTCTTCCCCGCACACGACGACCCGGCCGACGGCCCCGGCGAGCGCTATGCCTACAACGTCGCGGGCGCCGGCTTCGACGCCGTCGTCGCCGTCGTCGACTCCGCCGCCGACACCCCCGCACTGCACGAGCCCGACGGACTGCTGGGCCGGCTCGCCGCCCATGTCCCGCACGTCCTGCTCGCGGTCGTCCCGTCGTACGTCCCGTACGCCCCGCACGCTCCCGAAAGGCCCTCCATGCTGCCCGAGCCCCTGCGCGGCCCCGACTTCTCCTCGTACGCGTCCGACGAGGTCGGCTGGCTGCTCCAGGACTTCTCGGACGTGACGCTGGAGGCGCCTACCGAGGAGCGCGAGGAGGCCATCCAGAGCGGCGGCGCGCACTACGCGGAGTCGCTGCCCGTGGAGTACCAGCCCAGCGAGCAGTACCAAGAGCTGTTCCACGCGGCCCTGGACGCGTCCGCCGCCCGGCTGGCGCGCGCCGTCGGTGCCGTCACCGAGATCGTGCTCGCGGAGCGGTCGCCCCGCCCCGTTCTGGTCTCCCTCGCCCGCGCGGGCACTCCCGTGGGCATCCTGATGCGACGCTGGGCGCAGTACCGCCATGGTCTCGACCTCCCTCACTACGCCGTGTCGATCGTCCGGGGCCGGGGCATCGATGCCAACGCACTGCGCTGGCTGGCCGCCCACCACGACCCCGCCGACGTCGTCTTCGTCGACGGCTGGACCGGCAAGGGCGCCATCACCCGCGAACTTGCCGCCGCCCTGCGCGACTTCGAGGTATCGGACGGCGTCACCGGCTTCAACCCGGAGATCGCCGTGCTGGCCGACCCCGGCTCCTGCGTACGCACCTACGGCACGCGCGACGACTTCCTCATCCCTTCCGCCTGTCTCAACTCCACCGTCTCCGGCCTGATATCCCGCACCGTGCTCCGCGCCGACCTGGTCGGCCCGCACGACTTCCACGGCGCGAAGTTCTACCGCGAGCTCGCCGGCTCCGATCTGTCACCCGCCTTCCTCGACGCCGTCTCCGCGCACTACCCGGACGTCACCGACGCGGTCCACGCCCAGGCCAAGGAACTGCTGGCCGCCGACCGCACCCCCACCTGGGAGGGCTGGGCCGCCGTCGAGCGGATCAGCGAGGAGTACGGCATCGACGATGTGAACCTCGTCAAGCCCGGTGTCGGCGAGACCACGCGCGTGATGCTGCGCCGCGTGCCCTGGAAGGTCCTCGCCCGGGCCGGCGCCGGCCCGGACCTGGACCACGTACGCCTGCTGGCCGAGCAGCGGGGCGTGCCCGTCGAGGAGGTCGACGACCTGCCCTACACCTGCGTCGGGTTGATCCACCCCAAGTACACGCGGGGCGCTACCGGCGCCGACGGCAAGGCGGTGGCGCTCTGATGTCCGTCCTCGTCGCCAGCGACCTCGACCGCACACTCATCTACTCCGCGGCCGCGCTCGGACTGACCATGCCCGACCTGCGGGCCCCCCGGCTGCTGTGCGTGGAGGTCTACGAGAGCAAACCCCTCTCCTACATGACCGAGACCGCCGCCCAACTGCTGACCGACCTCGGCGACAAGGCCGTCTTCGTGCCGACCACCACCCGCACCCGCAAGCAGTACCAGCGCATCAACCTCCCCGGCCCCGTGCCGAAGTACGCGATCTGCGCCAACGGGGGTCACGTGCTGGTGGACGGCGTCTCGGACCCCGACTGGCACGCACGCGTGACCGCCCGGCTCGCCGACGAGTGCGCCTCGCTGGCCGAGGTCCGCGACCACCTGATGAACACCGCCGACCCGCTGTGGGTGCGCAAGCACCGGGTCGCCGAGGACCTCTTCGCCTACCTCGTCGTCGAGCGCGAACTGCTGCCGGAGGAGTGGGTGAAGGAACTCGCCGTGTGGGCCGAGAACCGCGGCTGGACCGTGTCCCTCCAGGGCCGCAAGATCTACGCCGTCCCCAAGCCGCTGACCAAGAGCGCCGCCGTCCACGAGATCGCCCGCCGCACGGGCGCCGAACTCACCCTCGCCGCCGGGGACTCGCTGCTCGATGCCGACCTGCTGCTCGCCGCCGACCGCGGCTGGCGCCCCGGCCACGGCGAGCTGGCGGACTCCGACTGGACGGCTCCGGCGATCAGCGCCTTGCCCGAGCGCGGTGTCCTGGCCGGTGAGCGGATCCTTCGGGAGTTCCTGCGCGCGGTGAGTCCGGCTCGCTGACTTCGCGGTCCGTGTCACCGGCACCGTCCTCGGTGCCGGTGCCGGTTCCGGAGCGGCGGCCACGCCTGCGGTTGCCGGCTCCGGGCCGCAGCAGACGCATGCCTATGAAGACCAGCAGCGCCAGAGCGGCGATCGCGAGGATCACCTTCGAGTACGTGGAGGCGATGCCCGAGACCTCGGACCAGTTGTCGCCCAGCGCGTAGCCCGCGAGGACGAAGACCGTGTTCCATATCGCGCTGCCCAGCGTGGTCAGGGCGAGGAAGACGGGCAACCGCATCCGCTCGACGCCCGCCGGTACCGAGATCAGGCTGCGGAAGATCGGGATCATCCGGCCGAAGAACACCGCCTTGGTCCCGTGCTTGAGGAACCAGGCCTCCGTCTTCTCGATGTCGGAGACCTTCACCAGCGGCAGCTTCCCCGCTATCGCCACCGTGCGATCCCGGCCGAGCAGCGCGCCGATCCCGTACAGCGCGAGAGCGCCGATCACCGAACCCGCTGTCGTCCACAGCAGGACGGCTATCAGGTTCATCCGGCCGGAACTCGCCGCGAACCCGGCGAGCGGCAGGATCACCTCGCTCGGCAGTGGAGGAAAGAGGTTCTCCAGAGCGATGGCGAGCCCGGCGCCCGGTGCGCCGAGCGCGTCCATGAGGTCGTTGATCCACTGCGGTGCCGCGCCGCTGTCGGCGGCCGGCTGCGCTGCGATGGCTGTCATGACGACCACGCTAGAAAATGGCGGCTGAAGAGACCCTGAGGAAGACCGCAAGATCGACTGCGGTGTACCGCAGGCGGGAATTGCGGTTTTCCGCAGTGTGCGCCGCTGCCGCGCCCGGCTAGCCTCCCGATCATGCGAGTCATGGCGCGACGTGTGGTGCGGTGCGGGGTGGGCCTGATCATGGGGACCGCCACGGCCGCCGTCGAGCTGCTCTTCGCCCTGCTGGCCGGGGCGGCCCTGCTGCCCGTCGCGGCCTGGCCGGCCGCCCGCCGCGCAGTCCTGCGCCCGGCCCTCGCGGGCGCGCGGATACTGGCGGAGCTGGAGCGGGCCCGGCTGCGGATGTGGCTGGACCTCCGGATCACCCCCGCGTACGAGGACGCGCGCGCTCTGCGGTACGTGGCCTGCCACTGGGCGCTGGGCGTCCTGGGCGGGGTGGTGATGCTGACGGCCGCCATCGGCCTGGGGTACGGCACCTTCGGGCTGTACGGCTGGTTCCTGCTGGACGGCATACGCAACCCCGGTTCGTTCGTCCTCGGCAGTCTGGGCGGCCTCTTCCTCGTGTTCCTCGCCGTGCAGGGAATATTCGGGGTGGCCGGCCTGGAGGGGCAGCTCGCACGTCACTTCCTCGGTCCGCGGCACCAGGAGGAGCTGGAGCGGCGGATCGCCGAGCTGGCCGCCAGCCGCGCCGCCGTGGTGGACGCGGTGCACGACGAACGGCGCCGCATCGAGCGGGACCTGCACGACGGCGTGCAACAGCGTCTCGTCGCCCTCGGCATGCTGCTCGGCCGGGCCCGCCGCAGCCAGGAGGCCGGCCGCCGTGACCGACTGCTGGGCCAGGCCCACGACGAGAGCCGCCGCGCCCTGGACGAGCTGCGCGAGGTGGCCTGGCGGATCTATCCGACGACGCTGGACGAGGCGGGGCTGCGAGCGGCGCTGGAGACGGTCGCCGAGCGGGCGTCCGTGCCGGTGGGGGTGGAGTACGACCTCGCCGACGAACCCGAGCGGGCGGTGGCGACCGTCGCCTACTTCGTCGTCTGCGAGGCGGTCACGAACGCGGTCAAGCACGCGGCGCCGACCCGGATAAGCGTCGCCGTCAGAGCGGAGGAGGAACGGATGTACGTGAGCGTCCAGGACGACGGCTGCGGTGGGGCCGACGCCGCCGGCAGCGGACTGTTCGGGCTCGCCCGCCGCGTCGCCGCCCTCGACGGCAGCCTCAGCGTGGTGAGCCCGCCGGGCGGGCCCACCCTGGTCTCCGCGGAGCTGCCATGCGGCTGATCCTCGCCGAGGACTCGACCCTGCTGCGGGAGGGGCTGGTGCGGCTGCTGACGGAGGAGGGGCACGAGGTGCTCGCGGCCGTGGGCAACGCGGAGCTGCTGCTGAAGGCCGTCGCCGAGGACCCTCCGGACGTGGTCGTCGCCGATGTCCGGATGCCGCCGACGCACACCGACGAGGGCCTGCGCGCGGCCCTGGAGATACGCGAGCGGTGGCCACAGGTCGGGGTGCTGGTGCTCTCGCAGTACGTCGAGAAGCGGTATGCGACGGAGCTGCTGACCGGGGAGACGGAAGGAGTCGGATACCTGCTCAAGGACCGGGTGGTCCAGATCGACGAGTTCCTGGACGCGCTGGAGCGGGTGGCCGCCCGGCGGGCGGCCTTCGACCCCGAGGTCGTCCGCCAGCTCCTCGGCCGTACGACGCACAGCGATCTGCTCGCCCGGCTCACCGGACGGGAGCGGGACGTGCTGGGCGAGATGGCGCAGGGGCACACCAACGCGGCGATCGCGCGGCGTCTGCACATCTCGCAGAGCGCCGTGGAGAAACACACCAACGCGATCTTCGACAAGCTGGAGCTGACGGGAGGTGAGGGCTATTCACGCAGAGTACTGGCGGTGCTGCGCTATCTGGGCAGCTGAGGGGGGCCGCCCCGCGGGCTCAGCCGCAGCAGCCCCCACCGCAGCAGCCGCCACCGCCACCGCCGCCCGGCGACGGCGCGGGGGCGGACGAGCCCGCCGAGCCGCCGACCGCGACCGTCGACAGCAGCTTCACCGTGTCGTCGTGGCCCGCCGGGCAGGCGGCGGGGGCGGAGGACTCAGCCATGGGACGGCTCAGTTCGAAGGTGTCGCCGCAGCTCCGGCAGCGGTACTCGTAGCGAGGCATGCGCACAGGTTAGCCGGACCGGCCCGCGACCGGACCCGGTGGCGGAGAAGTGGCCGCCGTGCCGCCCCGCGGTCAGTGGCCGGCCCCGCGCTCCTCACGGATGTGGGAGACCACCTGGCTCGTCGACTGCCGGACCGCTTCCGTCTCCGTCAGGAAGTGCCAGTAGTCGGGGTGGCGGCCCTCCAGCGTGGTGATCGCCCGTTCCAGCCGGGCCACGGCCTCGTCCAGGGGGCGCGCGTGACGCGGGTCGGGAGTGTTGCGGCCCGCCATGGCCAGGCGCTGTGCGTCGCGGATGGCGAAGCGGGTGCGCTCGATCTCCTGCTGCGGGTCCTTCTGCACGGCGTTGAGCTGCCGCAGCCGGTCACCGGCCGCCGAGACCGCCTCGTCGGTCGTGTTCAGCAGCGCCCGGACCGTCGAGAGCAGGGCGGTGGCGTCGGGCCAGCGCTGTTCGTCGCGGGCGGTCTGTGCCTCGGTGAGCTTCCGCTCGGCCTGCCGGACCGATTCGGTGGCCTGGTCCGGCACCTGCTGGAGGTCCTGCCAGCAGGCGGCGGTGAACCGGCGGCGCAGTTCGCTCAGCACCGGCTCGACCTGCTCGGTGCGGGTGGTCAGGGCCTGGGCGCGGGTGCGCAGGGAGACCAGTCGGTGGCTGATCTCGTCGGCGCGCTCGGGCAGCCGCTCCGCTTCGGCGCGGACCGCCTCGGCCTCGCGGGTGACCCGCTCGGCCCGCTCCAGGGTCTGGGGCACGCCGTGCTGTCCCGCGCCCTGGTTGAGCCGGGTCAGCTCCGGGCCGAGGGTGGCGAGACGGGTGGCGAGGTCGTCCGCCTTGAGCCCGGAGCCGCGAGCGGAGTCCAGGGCGTTGGAGGCGGCGAGCAGGGCCTGCCGGGCGCGTTCGACGGCGGGTGCCAGCCGGGCCAGCTGGGTCTCGGCCTTGCCGAGCAGGGGACCGAGGCCGTCGGCGAAGCGGTCCAGTTCCTGCTTGACCCGGCCCAGCTCGTTCTTGGCCGCGGTCAGTTCGCCGCGGGCGCGGGAGGCGGCCGAGGCCTCCAGGTCGTCCCGGTCCAGGTCGTGGGCGTCGACGGCACCGATGTACTGATGGCTGACCTCGTCGATGCGCCGGCCGAGCGCGTCGAAGTCGGTGACCGCGCGCCGGGCGGCGGGGGAGGAGTCGACGGCCGCGATGGTCTCTATCGAGATCCGCAGGTCCCGCTGGGCGCTGTCCAGCTCGTAGAAGGCGGCCGCCGCGTCGTCCTTCGCGGCCTGGGCCTCCGCCCGCTGGCTCTCGGCCCGCCCGCCGAACCAGCGCCGGGTGCCGCCTCCGGTGAACGCGGCGGGCAGCGCGAGTACGGCGAGGACCGGCAGGCCCATCAGGGCGAGCGTGTCACGGACCGCGCTCGGGGGGCGGCGACGCGAGCGCTGCGGCGGGTGCGACGCGCGCGCCACCATCGGCGAGTACGGCTGCGATGGTGTCGCCGTCACATCCCTCTCCCGTGTCGTCCGTCCTGCCCGGGTCCATTCTCCCACCCGATAGGGACGAACACACGGGCCGGTCAGTTCGCGGTTCGGACCGTGACTTTGCCGTCTTCGGTCCGGGCGTTCACCACGTGGGTGCTGGTCTCGTCCCGCGGCACGGAGACGTCGACCCCGCCGTCACCGGACTTCGTCGACACCTTGTACGTGTCCCGGGGCAGGGTGATCGACACGGAGCCGTCGCCGCTGCGGGACTCCACCAGGTCCGGGACGGTGCCGAGTTCGAGGCGGACCGAGCCGTCCCCGGTGTGCGCGCTCACCCGGCGGGAGGAGACCTCCGCGCGGACGGAACCGTCGCCGGTGCGCAGTTCCAGCGGTCCCGAGGTGTCGGTGACGTGCACGGATCCGTCGCCGGTACGGATGTTCAAGGCATCCCGGAATCCTCGTGCCCGGACGCTGCCGTCCCCGTCCTCGACCTTGACGGCGATGCCCCGCGGCACCTCGATGCGGTGCTTGGCCTCGCAGTCGGCGATCACGCCGGAGCAGTGCATCCGCAGTTCCAGCCGGTCGCCGTCCATCTTCCAGGTCACCTCGGGCTCCGAGCCGACGGCGACCGACCCGGAGAACCAGCGGGTGACCTCGACCTTTCCGGACTCGTGGTCGTCCGAGGCGATGATCTCCAGGGCGGAGTCGTCGGAGTCGACGGTGAGGGTGCTGCCCCGCAGACCGAAGGACCGGTGTTCGGGTTCCTTGTCGTCCGAGGCGGAGGCGCAGGCGCTGAGACCCGCGACGAGAACGGCGACGGCTCCGGCGGCGGCGAAGGCGCGAGCGTGAACGGTACGGGCGGGCATGACGGTCTCCCCCTGGGACGGACGGTGAAGTGCCGCGCCGGGGCCTTCCGGAGTGGAGGCGGCCCTGCCGACGAGGCCCTTCGACCGTACGGAGCACGGGCCCGCAGGGGGATCCGGGTCACTACCGGATCCGGGGTGGGGATAACCCCCGGCCCGGGCCATGTAGGCTGTCGACTCGTCCTGGGTGCGTAGCTCAGGGGTAGAGCGCCTGCCTTACAAGCAGGATGTCGGCGGTTCGAAACCGTCCGCGCCCACCAGGACCGGCGCCGCTGTCGTCGGTGACGAGGCCCCCGGAGATCCTCCGGGGGCCTCTCGCGTGCGGTCGCCGGTCATCTCTCTAGGATGAGGCCCGTGAGGAGCCCCGAGCAGCACGTCCCGCGACCGCCCGTGCGGTGGTTGCAGACCGTGTGTGTGCTCGGACTGCTGGCCGGGCTGTTCGGTATGCACGGGCTGGCGCCCGGCGGAGGTCTCCCGGAGCACTCCGCCCGGCACTCCCTCCCGGGTTCCGCGCCGCAGGCCGGGGCGGCCCACGCCGGGTGCGCCGAGGACGACGGTTCCTGCGGCGGCGGACATCTGGGGCACGCCGATTCGGTGTGCGCGTCCGGCGCGGTGACACACGGGCCGGCGCTGCCCGGCCTCGTTCCCGCCCCGGTGCCCGTGGCCCCCTGCGCCGGGGTCGTGCACGCGTACGCGGCCGACGCGCCGGACGGTGCGCGGGCGCCGCCCTCCCTGGCCGAACTCCAACTCCTGCGGATATAGGCACCGCCTCCCCGGACCGCGCCACCTGTGCGCGGTGCGGAGCGCAGGCATGTCCATCCCCCTTCACACAGCAGGAGTTCACGCATGACCAGCATCAGCCGCAGCACCCGTACGACCCGTACGCGCCGTATCGCACCCGTCTTGGCGACGGTCGCCGCCGCGTTCGTCCTCGCCGCCTGCGGGGGCGACGGCGGTGGTGGGCACGAGGGTTCGCACGGGGCCGCCTCGGCGTCCGCCACCGACCCCGCGGGCCCTGCCGGGACCGAGGCCGGCGAGCAGGCGCACAACGCCCAGGACGTCGCTTTCGCGCAGGGCATGATCCCGCACCACAGGCAGGCACTGGAGATGGCCCGGCTGGCGGACGACCGGTCCGCGACGCCCGAGGTCGCGGACCTCGCCGCCCGCATCGAGAAGGCTCAGGACCCCGAGATCACGACCATGACCGGCTGGTTGAAGACCTGGGGCGAGGAAGTGCCGGAGTCGACGGGGTCGAGGTCCGGCATGGACCACTCGGCGCATTCGGGCATGCCCGGGATGATGGACGGACAGGACATGGCGGCGCTGGAGAAGGCCTCGGGGCGGACCTTCGACACCAAGTTCCTGACCATGATGGTCGAGCACCACGGGGGCGCCGTCGAGATGGCCGGGACCGAGAAGGCCAAGGGCCGCTACGCCCCCGCCAGGGCCCTCGCCGACGACATCGTCACGGCACAGCAGGCCGAGATCACCGAGATGAACAGGCTCCTCGGCAAGGACTGAACGCCCGCACGGGTCCTGCTCGGGTGACGTCGCTCAGGCGTCCCCGGGCGGGGTCTCGGGGAGCGGGGTGTCGTGGGCGCGTTTGAGCTCCGACCGGGCGTTCACCTGGTCGGGGCCGGTTATCTCCGACCAGTAGCGATGCGTGCTGACGAAGACGGCCAGCTCGCGCTCGCGCTGCCGGAGCTTCTCGACCTCGGCCTGTTCGTCCGCCGACCAGCCGGGCGAGGCCGGGCGCTCGACCTTGCGCCAGCCGTTGTCGTCGCTGAATCCGTCCAGGGGCTCCACGGACCAGGGGAGCCTCTTCAACAGGGCCGTCAGCTCGGCCCGGACCTGATGCAGTTCCTCCTGACCGGCGAGGAGGTCACTGGGGAAATCATAGGTCGTTGCCACAGCCCCAATGATACGCCTGTTCGATTTTGAGGCGCGCGTTCCCTTCAGTGGTTCACGCGAAAGAGTGGCCCGGGTGCACGTCGGCTCCGGGCCGACTGTCAGACCCCTGCCCTACCGTGAAACACATGGATGGCGTGGACGAGCGGGCGGGACGGAGTGGAGAGCGGGTGCGCCTGGTCCCCTGGGCGGAGGGGGATCTGTGGGTGCTGCGCAGGACCAACAGCGCCGAGATGACCGCGCACCTCGGCGGCCCGGAGACCGAGGAGCAGCTCGCGGCCCGGCACCGGCGGTACACCGGCTTGCGGCCGGGGCGGATGTACCGGGTGACGTCGGCGGACGGCGCCGAGACCTTCGGCTCGATCGGGTTCTGGCGGCGGACCTGGCAGGACGCGGAGGTCTGGGAGACCGGGTGGGCGGTGCTGCCGGAGTTCCAGGGGCGGGGGCTGGCGGTGCGGGCGGCCAGGGCGGTCCGTGAGGAGGCCCGTGCCGACGGGTCGCTCCGGTATCTGCACGCGTTCCCCAGTGTCGATCACGCCGCTTCCAACGCGGTCTGCCGTGGAGCCGGGTTCACCCTGCTCGGGCAGGCCGACTTCGAGTACCCGAAGGGCCACTGGATCAGGTCGAACGACTGGCGGGTGGACCTGGAGAGAGGAGACTGAGGCCATGTGCCGCAGCATCAAGACCCTGCGTCCGCCCGCGATGCCCGAGGAGGCCACGGAGGACGAGATGAGGGCCGCTGCCCTCCAGTACGTGCGCAAGGTGTCCGGTTTCCGCGCGCCGGCCGCGCACAACCAGGAGGTCTTCGACCGGGCGGTGGAGGCCGTCACCCGAGCCACGGCCGACCTGCTTGCCGGCCTGGAGATACGGGGCGCCTCCGGCGCCCGACGCGCTTCCTGACAACGCCGGACACCGCCGGGGCCGCCCGCCCGCTGCCACGCGGGCGGCTCGGCTCGGCGGACGCGGTCGCCGACGAAGCCGCCGATACCGGCGACGTCTCCGCGGCACGGCGGTCGTGGTGCAGGGGCTCCTGAGTACGAGACCTGCCGCCTGGGGGCATCCCTGAGCTGCGAGGCGCGACTCAGGACACCTCCACGCGGCACGCCGCGCCTCCGGCGCCCCCCGGACGCGAGGGTCCGGCCTTTCAACGGATGACGCCCTCCCCGGGCGACACAGGACGGCCGACGACTTTCCGGCAGGCGACACCCGCCTACGGCGCCCCGGCAGACGACACCCGCCTACGGCGCCGTGCGGCTCTCGGCGCTCCCGGGGGCGCCCAGGCTCACGGCGCCCCCGGGACGCGAAGGCTCCGGCCTGCGCACGGCCGACGCCGTCCTCGGACAGCACACTCTCGGCCTGCGGCACGTCGTGCGGCACGTACGGGGCGCGTACCCGGCCTGCGGTACCCCGCCCGAGGACCGGCTGACGACAGCCCGGCCTGCGGCCCCCCGCCCGAGGACATCCGGCTGACGGCACCCCGCCCGCGCCACCACCGGCGACGACACCCCCTACGACGCCTCCGAAGCCCGAGGCTGGCGCCGCATCAGGTACGCCGCTCCCGCCCCCGCGCCGAACAGCGCCACCACGGACACCGCCGCCGCCAGCCAGGTCGCGCCGAGCCACTGGCCGCCGAAGTAACCGAGCGCGACGCTGTAGGCGGCCCAGGCCAGCCCGGCGAGGGCGGACCACGGGAGGAACTCGCGGATCCGGCGGTGCGCGGTGCCGGCGACGAGCGAGACGACCGAGCGGCCCGCCGGGGCGAACCGGGCCAGGACGACCAGGGCGCCGCCGCCTCGGGCGAGGGCGCCGCCGAGACGTTCCTGCGCCGTGGTCAGCCGACGGGAACGGGCGATGGCGCGGTTCAGGCGCGGCCCCCCGCGCCAGGCGAGGCGGTAGACCGCCAGGTCACCGAGGACGGAGGCGGTCGCCGCGCACAGGGTCAGGACGAGGATGTCGGGAACGTCCTCCGGTCCCCGCCCGGCAGCCGCCGCGCCGGAACCCGCGGCCGCCGCCGTCGCCGCCGTGATCACCAGGACACCGCTCGGCAGCACGGGGAGGAAGATGTCGAGGAGCACCGAGACGGCCACCAGCGCGTAGATCCATGGGCTGCTGACCAGCGACCCGATACTTCCCAGACTCTCGACCACCACAACTCCCCGTTACTCCCCCGTGGACCGGACCGTGCCGCGAGACGCGGGGGCTTCGGAGCGGCCCATCACAGCCATACAGCGTACGCCGGGGGTGTGACAGAGGGTTCACAGGGGGCTCGTGTGTTCGGCACGGGACGTTCACCTCGGAGGGGACGTTCACGCCCTCCGGGCCACGGCGGGCCGCCCAAGAGAGCCGGGTCAGGCCGCGACCGGCGTCTGCCGCTCCGGGGCGGTCTCCTTCCGCTCCGCACCGCGTCGCGCGAAGAGCCGGTCCAGCCCGAACGCGCCCGAGCCGGTGAAGGCGAGCAGGAGGAGGGCCCAGCAGAACATGGCGGCGGCCTCACCGCCGTTCTCCATCGGCCACAGGGCGTCGGGCTGGTGCACCTTGAAGTACGCGTAGGCCATCGAGCCCGAGGACACGATCGCGGCGGCGCGGGTGCCGAGGCCGAGCAGGACGAGGCCGCCGCCGACCAGCTGGATCACGGCCGCGTACCAGCCGGGCCAGGTGCCCGAGTCGATCGTGCCGCCGGTACCTCCCGCGCCGCCGAGGACGCCGAAGAGGGAGGCGGCTCCGTGGCAGGCGAAGAGGAGGCCGACGACCATGCGGAACAGGCCGAGGGCGTAGGGCTGGGCGCTGTCGAGGCGTCCGGACATATGGGGGGTGCTCCTTCGGTCGAGCCGGTCCGGGAGGGACCGGTGGGGGACGGAACCGAGTGGGCTGCCCACGTTAGGTCGGCCTAACTAGTGCTTGCAAGTTCAACATTTGGCCATGGGTTGACGTGGGATCACGCCGGCGCCCCGGTCGCCTCCGCAGGTGGGAGCGCTCCCACACTCGGGCCGAGGCCCGCCGACGTGACTCAATTCATACCCGTCGGGCCCCGCCCGTAAATGCCGGCCGCGCCCCCTACGCCAGATCCCGCTCCATGGCCGTCCGCAGGGTGATGCCGCCGCCCCGGTCCGTCCGGGCCTGCTCCAGCCGCAGCCGTGCCGAACGCCCCCGCAGGGTCAGCGTCATGAGCTGGTTGCCGAACCAGGGTCCGCCGGTCTTGCGCCAGCTGACCGCGGCCGGCGCACACCGTCCGTGCCGGGCGATGCGCCGCCCGAGGGCGCGGGCCAGGGCGCTCCAGCCGAAGCGGAAGCCGAGGCGGATCGACGGCGGCACGGAGTTGTGGACGGGGGAGCAGGTCAGCTGGGCCACCCGGGCGTCGGGCGCGCGGTCCTCCCAGGACGGTTCGGCCACGTAGGCGTGGTGCACGTCGCCCGAGAGCACGCTGATCGTCGCGGGGGCTCCCGGCCCCGTACCGGCCTCGGCGATCAGGTCGGCGAGGGCGTCGAAGGACGACGGGAAGGCGGACCAGTGCTCCAGGTCGGCCCCGCGCCGGATCCGCTCGCCGCGCTGTGCCCAGCGGGCGCCCCGTTCGCCGCCGCACATCGCGGCGTTCCAGGTCTCCACGTCGTGCACCAGGTGGGGCAGCAGCCAGGGCAGGGAGGTGCCGATCAGCAGATGGTCGTAGGAGTCCCGCTCGTCCAGGACCTGTTCGCGCAGCCAGGCCGCCTCGCCCGGGTCGAGCATCGCGCGGCGGTCCTCCTCCAGGACGCGGCCCGCGCGGGAGTCGACCATGACCAGCCGGGTGCGGCCGAAGTCGCGCCGGTAGCTCCAGCGGACGGACGCCGGCTCGGCGTCGGCGCGGGCGGCGAAGTCGCGCAGGGCGTCGGTGCCGTCGGGGGTCTCGCGGACGGCCGCGTAGAGGGGGTCGGCGGCCAGCTCGTCGGGGGAGAGGTTGCCCAGCTGCTGGTACACCCAGTAGGACATCAGCCCGCTCATCAGGCGCTCGCGCCACCAGTCGGTGGCCCGCATGTCGGCGAGCCAGGCGGCCGAGGTGTTCCAGTCGTCGATGACGTCGTGGTCGTCGAAGATCATGCAGCTGGGGACGGTGGAGAGCAGCCAGCGCACCTCGGGGTCGCGCCAGGACTCGTAGTAGAGGTGGGTGTACTCCTCGTAGTCGGCGACCTGCTCGCCCGGGGGCTCGTTCAGGTCGCGGCGGCCGGAGATCCACTGCCGCGTGGCGTCGGAGACCTCGTCGGCGTACACCTGATCGCCGAGCAGGAGGAGTACGTCGGGACGTTCGCCCGTGGGGGCGGCCGCGATGCGGGCGGAGAGGGTGTCCAGCGCGTCCGGGCCCACCGGGTCCTTCCCGCCGGCGGGCGGCGCGGCCCAGCGGCAGGAGCCGAAGGCGACGCGCAGGCCGTCCTCCTCGGTGGGCGTGCTGATCACGGACGGCGGGAACGGCGAGTCCGGCGGCGGCCAGGCGCGGGTGCCGTCGAGGAGCACCTCGTACTCCGTCGACGTACCGGGCGTCAGGCCGCTCACCGCGACCAGGGCGTAGTGGTGCCCCGCGACCTGGAAGGTGCGGGCGGTGCCGCGGGCGCCGTCGGCGCAGCGCACCTCGGCGGTGCAGGGCCGGTTCGTCTCGACCCAGACGGTCGCGCACGAGCCGTCGGTGTACCTCAGCAGTGGCCCCAGGCGCAGACCGGCCATGGTGATCCCCTCTCCGTCGCCCCGTACGGTACGGAACGACGGAGGCCGGTGGGGAGGATCCGCGCCGAACAGTTGGTGGATGGTGCGTCAGCAGTTCGCGAGCCGGCTCTGCAGGGCCGACTTCTCGGCGGAGTCGACCGAGAGGCCGTAGTAGTACTTCACCTGGACCCAGGCGCGGACGTAGGTGCAGTGGTAGGCGGAGCGCGAGGGCATCCAGGTGGCCGGGTCCTGGTCGCCCTTGGCCTGATTGACGTTGTCGGTGACCGCGAGGAGCTGGGGGCGGGTCAGGTCGTTGGCGAAGGACTGGCGCCGCGAGGTGGTCCAGGAGCCGGCGCCGGAGTCCCAGGCCTCGGCGAGCGGGACCAGGTGGTCGATGTCGACGTCGCCGGAGGCGGACCAGGTGGCGCCGTCGTAGGGGGAGTACCAGCTGCCGCTGGTGGCGGCGCAGGAGGAGTCGGTGACGACGCCCGAGCCGTCGCGCTTGAGGACGGTCTCGCGGGTGTTGCAGGCACCCGACTGGGTGATCCAGTGCGGGAAGAGGTCGCGGTCGTAGCCGGTGCGGTTCTCGGTGGCCACGGTGAGGGAGGCGAGGTAGGAGCGGGCGGTGGCGGCGCTGACCGGGGTGGGGAGGGCGGCGGAGGCGGCCGGGCCGTTGAGCAGCCCGGCCGAGGCTATGAGGCCGGTGAACGCGGCGAGGAAACCGAGGCGTCGACGCGCGTAGAACTTCGGCATGCGAACTCCCTTGGGGTGTGGGGGTGTTGGGACGCGGGCAGGGGAATGCTCGCGACGCCGCATGGCGCACAGATGTGCGGTCGGTTAGAAGTTAGTGACGTGTGCATGGCACGTCTATAAGCGCGACGGGACTTTCGGCCCTCGGAGGCGCACCGGGGTTCGCGTACTATGGACGGCGCAGAAGGGGAGTAGCTCTTCGCCGGACCGTCGACATACTGCTCAGCTCGTCTGAGCCGGCGCCCGGAGGCAGACCTCGTTCGCGAGGCCGGCCAGCGAGACCTTCGGCAAGCAGTGCACGCCCGTGCCGTACGGCGGGGGCGGACCAGTGCGCTGCCGTGCCGAGGTGTCGCGCGACGCGGACAAGACGAAGTCCGTGGGAACCAGCACTCTCGGTGGGGCGGCCCCGACCGATTGAGGAATCTTGATCAGCCTGACCGTGACGGCGCTCGTCTTCGGCGTCGTCTTCCTCGCCGAACTGCCCGACAAGACCGCACTCGCCGGCCTCGTCCTCGGCACCCGCTACCGCGCCTCCTACGTCTTCGCGGGCGTGGCCGCCGCCTTCGCGCTGCACGTCGTGCTCGCGGTCGCGGCCGGCAGTGTGCTCACCCTGCTGCCGCAGCAGCTCGTGCACGCGCTGACCGGTGTGCTGTTCCTGGGCGGCGCCGCCGTGCTGCTGATGAAGAGGGACGAGGAGGACGAGGAGATCCGCAAGCCGGAGGACCAGTCCTTCTGGAAGGTCTCCGGGGCGGGCTTCATGCTCATCCTGGTCGCCGAGTTCGGCGACCTCACGCAGATCATGACCGCCAACCTGGCGGCCCGCTACGACGACCCGCTCTCCGTCGGCCTCGGCGCGGTGCTGGCCCTGTGGGCGGTGGCCGGGCTCGGCATCGTCGGGGGGAAGGCCCTGATGAAGCGGGTTCCGCTGCGGCTGATCACGAAGGTCGCGGCGCTGCTCATGCTGGGCCTCGGTGTGTGGAGCCTGTGGGAAGCGATCGCCGGCTGAGCCCGGCGTCGGGTCCGCCCGGGGGGCGTGCGAACTGAACGCCGCGTGAACCTTCGGGCCGTCTCGGCGGCCCGGTGGCGCGACCCCCCGTCTGTTTTGTACCGTGGATGAACAAAGTGGCTCCCGCCCGTTCTCCCTGACCGGCGGGCGGGGCCGCCTTGTTTCCTCCCCGCACCCTGGAGACTGCCGATGACGGCCACCGCCACCACCGTTCTGCCCGCCCGCGCCCTGCTGCTCGACATGGACGGCACCCTCGTCAACTCGGACGCCGCCGTCGAGCGCGTCTGGCGGCGCTGGGCCGACCGGAACGGGCTGGACGGCGACGAGGTCCTGAAGGTCGTCCACGGACGGCAGGGCTACGCCTCGATGGCGCTGCTGCTGCCGGAGCGGCCCATGGAGCAGAACCACGCCGACAACGCGCGCATGCTCGCCGAGGAGACCGCCGACACCGAGGGCGTCGTCGCGATCCCCGGCGCGCCGGACTTCCTCGCCTCGCTGCGCGGCCTCCCGCACGCCCTGGTGACCTCCGCCGACGTGGCGCTGTCCACCGCGCGGATGGCCGCCGCCGGGCTCGCGCAGCCGGACGTCCGGGTCACCGCCGAGTCGGTCGGCGCCAGCAAGCCCGACCCCGAGGGCTTCCTCAAGGGCGCCGCCGAACTGGGCATCGCCCCCGCGGACTGCGTGGCCTTCGAGGACTCCGGCGCCGGCATCGCGGCCGCCCGGGCCGCCGGGATGCGGGTCGTGGGCGTGGGCCCGCGGGCCGGCTTCCACGGTCCGGACGTGGTCGTGGAGGACCTGACGTCGGTACGGGTGGAGGCCGGCGCCGACGGCGGTCTGCGGCTGCACATCGGCTGACCTCCCTGCCGGGGCCTCAGGGCTCGCGCGTCTCCGACTCCAGTTGGCGCCGGGTGTCCGGTCCGTAGACGCCGAGGTCGTCGGAGCGGATGCCGCGGGCCCACTGGTACGTGCGGACCGAGTCCTCGACGCGGTGGTTGTAGTTGCCGTCGATGTCGCCGGTGTACAGGTACAACTGGGCCAGCCGCTGCTGGAGTTCCACGACCTCGGGGCCCCGGTCGCCGCGCCGCAGCGGGTTGCCGTAGAAGTCGCGGTCGTCGTCCTGCGACTCCTGCGGGGCCTTCTCGGTCGCCGTGGACGTCGCGCTCGGCGTCGGTTCGGCCGACCGGGACGGCGACGGCGACGCGCTCGACGCCGACGGGGACGGCGAGGCCGACGGGCTCGCGGAGGCGGACGCGGAGGCCGACGGGGACGGCGACGCGGAGCCGGCCTGCGGGACGGGGGTGGCGCTCGTTCCCGTGGTCGGGGTGCCCTCACTGGGCGACGGGTCCGGCACGCCGGCCCGGACCTCGGCCGGCAGCGCTCCGTCCCGTGACGGTGCCTCGTAGGAGAACAGCCCGCTCGCGTACCCGGCGGCACCCACCACGACCACGACCGCTCCGGCGGCGCTCAGCAGCATGCCCTTACGCCGCCTGCGCGACCGGCGCGCGCCGGAGCCGTCCGAGGGTCCTGCGCCGGAGCCGTCCGCGGGCCCCGCGCCGGACGGTACGGGCGTGGTGGCCGCGGTCTCGAACAGGCGCAGGTCGTGTGCGCGGGGTGGGGCGGCCGAGGGTGCCAGCGGGGTGGGCAGCGCGGAGGTCGCCCCGGCGGCGACGGCGGGCCGCCCGGCCTCGACGGCGCGCAGCGTCATGGTGGCGTCCGGATCCGTGCCGTGCGAAGCCGCGTCCCCGGCGGGCGTGGCCCCCGGCGACGTGGCCCCGGACGAGGTGGCCTCCGAGGACGCGCCCTCCGCTGCCGAAGCCCCTGAGGATCCGCTCCCCGGAGCCGAAGCCCCCGAGGATCCGCTCCCCGGAGCCGAAGGCCTCGACGACGCGGCCCCCGAGGACGTGTCCTCCGCCGACGAGCCCTCCGAGGCCCTGCCCTCCGGAGGGTTCACCCCTGGAGCCGTGGCCCCCGTGGGCGCGGCCCCCGGGGTCGTAGCCCCTGTGGCCGGAGTCCCTGGAGTCGAAGGCCCCGGGGCCGTAGCACCCGTGCCCGCAACCCCGGGAGGTGAAGCCCCCGGGACCGCAGCCCCCGTCGCCCCAACCGCGGGACGTGAAGCCCCCGGGACCGCAGCCCCCGGGACCCCAACCGCGGGACGTGAAGCCCCCGGGACCCCAGCCCCCGTGGCCGCACCCCCCGGGCCCGCGTCCCCGGAAGGGCTCCCGCCCCCCGAAGCAGCCCCGCCGTCCAGTTCGACATACGGCCGGATCCGCAGCGGGTTGAAGTCCTCGGCCGCTGCCGCCTGTGCGGTGCGCGCGTCGCGCAGGGCGTCGGACGCCCGTGATCCGCAGCCGCAGGAAGGCGTGTTGTCCGCCTCTCTGGGTGTGCCGCACTCCGGGCACGAGGCCCCCGTGGGCCGCTCCTGTTCCACGCGTCCGTCCCTCCCCTCGCGACTCCCCTCGCGAACTCCAGAGATTATGCAGATATTCTCCACACTTCCGCGCACGAGTCCCCGGAATGTCGGCTTCCTCAGGGAGAAACAGGCCGCTCAGGCCGCGGCCTGGAGCCCCTTCGCGAACCAGTGCTGGGCGTACGGGCTCTCGTTGTGGGCCGCGGTCTCGGTGTAGCCGAGGCGTGCGTAGAGGGTGCGGGCCTCGACGAGGTCGGTGCGCGTGTCGAGGATCATCCGGGCCGCCCCGAGCGCCCGTGCCGCGTCCTCGGCGGCCCGCACGAGCAGCGCCGCACCGCCCCGGCCCCGCATCCCCTCGTACACGAAGACCCGGGTCAGTTCGGCCGTGGTGGCGTCCAGCAGCCGTACGCCCGAGGTGCCGGCCGGTTCACCGCCGTACCGCGCTACCAGCAACCGCCCCCGGGGCGGGACGAGTTCGGCGCCGGACTCCGCCGCGATCTCGCGTTCCAGCTCGCCGGGGTCGGTGCGCCGCCCCTCGTGCAGCAGGTACCAGCGGTCGCTGACCTCCGTGTAGTACGCACGCCAGAGGGCGGCGGCGACGGGGGAGTCGTACGGTTCCGGGGAGATGGTCCAGGTCATGGGCACATTGTCGGGAGGGGACCGGCGCGCCGGGCAAGCGTATTTTCCCACCGGTCCCCGGCGGTGTACGGGCGGCGCGCCCCGACGGCCGTTTGAGCGCGCGGTCCGGGGCAACACGAACGGCGAACCGGCCCGTTCGGAGAGCCGGTAGGGCCGAAACTCGGAAGGCACTCATGTCCACAGGCGTGATCATCGCTTTGATCGTGATCGTGGCGGCCGTGCTCGTCGTCGCTGCCGTCGTTGCGCAGCGAGCACGGGGTCCCCAGCACGGCGGAAGCCTGAAGCGTCGCTTCGGGCCGGAGTACGACCGGGCGGTTGCCCGGCATGACGGCGACACCAAGGCCGCCGAGCGTGAACTCGGCGAACGGGTCGAGCGGCACGGGTCGTTGCACACGCGGCCGCTGGAGTCCGCCGAGCGCGAGCGCTTCGAGGCGCGCTGGACCGCCGCCCAGGAGCGCTTCGTCGACTCCCCGCGCGAGGCGGTCGGCGAGGCCGACCGGCTGCTCGCGGAACTGGCCGGGGTCCGGGGCTTCCCGGGCGGCGACCAGTACGAGGAGCAGCTCGCGGCGCTGTCCGTGCACCACGCCCACCAGGTCGACGGCTACCGGCGCGTGCACCGCGTGACGCACACGCGCGTGGACGGCGCCCAGGAGAGCGGCGCGGACACGGAGGAGCTGCGCGAGTCCATGGTCGCGGCCCGCGCGCTGTTCGACGAGCTGGTCCGCCCGGGCCGGCACGAGACCGCCCGTCCCCGCACCGCCAAGGACACCGGCGAACCCGCCCCCGCGGCCCGTGCCCCGCACACGTGGTCGCTCGGCAAGCGCCGGCCGAAGGAGAGCTGAGGAATGCCCGACGTGACTCGAAACCCCGGCGACACCCCCGACCCCAAGGCCACCCCGCTCCCCAAGGCCACCCCGGTCTCCGAGGGCACCCCAGGCACCCCTGCCCCCGAGGCCACGCCCGCCCCGAAGGCCGGAACCCCGCTCAAGGAAGCCCCGGTCACAGCGGTCACCCCCGTAACTCCCGCCAACCCGGCCACCCCTGCTCACCCTGACGCCTCCGCGACACCCGAGGCCCGCACTACGAGCACCACCAGCACCACGCCTGCTGCCTCTGCCGCCCCCGCTCACGACGCCGCCGGTCAGCTCCTCCCGCACGACGAGGGTGACCAGCTCGGCCGGCGGCTGCACCACGCGGTGGCCGGGTTCGTGGACGCGCCGCGCGCCTCCGTCGAGGAGGCGGACCGGGTCCTGGAGGAGCTCGCCGCGCGCCTGGCGGACGCGGTGACGCACCGCCGCCACACCCTGCGCACGTCCTGGCAGGACAACGGCGCGGACGGCCGCGCACCGAGCACCGACACCGAACAACTCCGCCTGGTTCTGCGGGACTACCGCGAGCTGGCGGACCGCATGATGCGCCTGTGACGCGCAGGCGTCACCGCTCCGCCCGGCGCTCCCGCCACTGCCGTACGACCTCGTCGACGTCGTAGGGCTTCCTACCCAGCGGGGGGCCGGGCGGCGGCTTGAGCAGGATGTCGCGGATCTTGACGTTGACCGCCTCGATGATCCGGCGGACCACCCGCTCCGACGGCGCCTTCAGGGCCGCCTCCAGGGCGTCCTCCGCCTCCTTGCGCAGGGCGAGGGCGGGCGGCAGCACGGAGAAGCCCTCGCGGGCCATCTTCCTCTTCACCCACCACAGTTCGTCGTAGGGGCTGTCCATCTCGCTCGCGAGGGGCTTGCCCGCGCCGGGCAGTCGTTCGAACTCGCCGCGCGCTTCCGCTTCGCGAATCTGTCTGTCGACCCAGGACTCGAAGTCGACGCCAGGTGGCTTTCGCTCGGTCATGACCCCATTGTGCCGGACACCGTGCCACCGGCCGATTTATCATTCGGCGGCGACAATCCCAGGACGGACGTCCCGAGGTCTTCGAAGGAGCGCACGTGCTCGAACTGACCATGGCCACGGTCACCGCGGCGGACGCGGGCGCCACGGCCGGCATGCAGATGGCCGAGGCGCCCAGCGAGCCGGACGCGGTACTGCGGGTGGGCCGGGACAAGTCCGTGTGCCGGCTGTCGACGCCGGAGGACTGGCTGTTCGTCTCCCGGGTCCACCTGGAGTTCCGGTGCGGTCCCGACGGCACGTGGCGGCTGACCTGGCTGCGTGGCTCCCAGCCGGATCCGTCCTCCGAGGTCCGGCTGACCGTGGGTCCGCACGTGCAGCCGGTGGCGTACGGCGGCACCGTGCCGCTGCCGAGGGGCGGCAGCGGCGAGATCGTGGTCCAGGACCGGTCGGAGCCACGCAGCGTCAACGTCGGTTTCTACCACGAGGTGTAGGACCGGAAGCGGTCGTTCAGGCCAGCACGCGTGCCAGTGCGAAGCCGTCGTAGCCCTTGCCGCCGACGGTCTGGATCGCGGTGCCGCTGAGCCTGGGGTGGGCGCCGATCAGTTCGATGGCGGCGCGGGTGCCACGTACGTCGTCGGCGGTGTCGTCGGGGTCGGCGACCCGCCCTTCGCGGACCACGTTGTCGATGACGATGAGGCTGCCGGTGCTGGTGAGCTTGAGGGCCCACTCCAGGTAGTGCGGGTTGTTGCCCTTGTCGGCGTCGATGAAGACCAGGTCGAAGGGGGCGGGATTCTCGTCGGCGAGCTTCGGCAGCGACTCCAGCGCGGGGCCCACGCGTACGTCGACGAGGGCGTCGAGACCGGCCCGGGCGAGGTTGCGGGTGGCGACCTCGGCGTGCCGGGCGCTGTACTCCAGCGTGACGAGGCGGCCGTCGGCGGGCAGGGCGCGGGCCATCCAGATGGTGCTGTAGCCGCCGAGGGTGCCGATCTCCAGGATGGTGCGGGCGCCCTGGAGCTGGGCGAGGAGCTGGAGGAGTTTGCCCTGGGTGGCGGTGACGTTCACCGGCGGCAGCCGGGCGGCCTCGCTCTCCCGCAGGGCGGCCTCCAGCGCGGGGTCGTCGGGGGTGAGATGGCTGATGAAGTAGGCGTCGACGTCTTCCCAGAGCTGCGACTCGCTCATGACGGGCCTCTCGTGTGCGTCGTTAGTCTTCCTAAGTAGATGCGCTGACGAAGATATGCCGTGGGGCGGTGGTGTGCCGGGCGTTTTCGTGGGCGTGTTCCCCGCGCCGGGGCAGGATGAGCCGGGTGAGCGGGGACACGTACGGCGGGGACGGGATCGACTTCAGCCACGGTGCGTTCCGGGGCGAGGTGGGTCGGGAAGAAGGTGGAGCATCACCACCATTACGGACCCATGCCTCACGTAGAGGACGCGCTTCCGCCGACGGCGGCGGCGTTCACGGGGCGCGAGAACGAACTGGCGGCACTGCTCGCGGAACGGACATTCCCCAGGTACGCGATTCCTGAAGCCACGCGCGACGGCGGGAAAGCCGCCCACGGCCCCGGCCCGCCACTGAACCCGAAGCGCCACGTGTACCGCCGAATCCGCACGGGGGCCGCAGGCGTCAGCGGCCGTCAGCCGCCGGTGCGACCGCCGGTGCCGATCCCGGCAACGGCCGCCCCGCCGACTCCGACATGAACCACACCGCGACGCCACCGATCACGGCCGCCGCCATCATGTAGTACGCGGGCATCATCATGTCGCCCGTGGCCCCGATCAGCGCCGTCACCACCAGTGGCGTGGTCCCGCCGAAGAGGGACACGGAGATGTTGAAGCCGATCGACAGCGACCCGTACCGCACCCGCGTCGGGAACAGCGCCGGCAGCGCGGACGGCATCGAAGCCGTGAAGCACACCAGCAGCAGCCCCAGCGCGGCCATCCCCAGCGCCACGGCCAGCAGGCTGCCCTCGCGGATCAGCAGCAGCGCCGGGACGGACAGGAGCAGGAACCCGGCGCAGCCCGCGGCGATCACCGGCCGCCGTCCGACCCGGTCGGTCAGCGCGCCCGCGAACGGCTGGACGACCATCATCAGCGCCATCACGGCCAGCACCACGAGCAGTCCGTGCGTCTCGTCGTACTTCAGCTCGCTCGTCAGATAGCTCGGCATGTACGACAGCAGCATGTAGTCGGTGACGTTGAAGACCAGCACCAGGCCGACGCAGAGCAGCAGCGCCCGCCACTGCCCGGTGACCATCTCGCGCAGCGGCACCTTCGGCCGCTTCCTCTCCGCCTTCGCCACCTCGGCCGCGAACGCCGGCGTCTCCTCCAGCCGCATCCGCAGATACAGCCCGACGATGCCCATCGGCCCGGCGATCAGGAACGGGATCCGCCACCCCCAGGACGTGAGGTCGCCGTCCGACAGCAGCGCCGTCATGAGGGTCACCAGACCCGCACCGCCGATGTATCCGGCCAGCGTGCCGAACTCCAGCCAGCTCCCGAGGAACCCGCGCCGCTTGTCCGGGGCGTACTCCGCGATGAAGGTGGACGCGCCCGCGTACTCACCCCCGGTCGAGAACCCCTGCACCAGCCGCGCGGCCAGCAACAGCACCGGCGCCCACACGCCGATCGTCGCGTACGACGGGATCAGCCCGATCGCGAACGTACCCGCCGCCATGAGGATCATCGTCAGGGCGAGCACCTTCTGCCGCCCCACCCGGTCCCCGAGCGGCCCGAAGACCATGCCGCCGAGCGGCCGGACCAGGAAGGCGGCCGCGAAGGCACCGAAGGTGGACAGGAGCTGTGCCGTCGGGTTGCCCGAGGGGAAGAACACCTTGCCGAGCGTCACGGCGATGTAGCTGTAGACACCGAAGTCGAACCACTCCATCGCGTTGCCCAGCGCCGCCGCCTTGACGGCACGCCTGACCAGCGCGGGATCGGTGACAGTGGGCTCGGTGCCGGAAGGCGACGCAGACGCGGACGAGGAGACCGAGGGGGACGACGCGGTGGCGACGTGGGCGGCCGACAAGACTTCGCTCGCCTACCTTTCGACGGGGACAGGGACGCCACGACCCGCACGGCGGCGCTGTCGCCGGGCCGGAAAGGGCCCGCGGCACTCGGCCACGGGCGGAAAAGCGACCATAGGCGCTGATCCGCCGCTTACGCCCGGTATGCTTTTCGTTGCACTGTGCACCAAAACGGCGTACATGCAGGGACGTCCGCGCGCCGCGGACCACCGTGCACGCCGTGACCTGTGATCCTTCTCGCGAAAAACGTCCCGGAAAACGCGGAACGAAACGCGGACGGCGGTCAGGTTGAGCGGGGGCTGCCTGCGTCTTCTCCCGGGGGTGGTGCGAGCCTCATAGGGTTCGCAGGAAAGACACACTGCGTACACGAGCGCGGTACGGGCGGTTCTACGGGGCGGGAGGCCGACGAGGCGTGGCGAATGCGGAGCACAGTGGGCGACCGGCGGAGTCCTTCGGAGCGTCGGCCGCCGACGCGACCAGAGCAAGGCTGCGCGCCGCGCGCCTGGGCCTGTGGCTGATCGCCGCCGTCCTCGCCGCACGACAGCTGGCCGCGGTGCTCGGCACCCCGCGCGGCGAACGCCTGACGGACCTGGAGACCTGGGTGGGTGAGCACGGCGTCCTGCATGTGAAGGGGTCGCTGTACGAATCCACGCAGTTCACCGGCACCCCTTTCGTGGGCCTCGTCCTCAAGCCCTTCACCCGCGCCGCCGAACAGGCCCTCGGCTGGGGCTGGACCTTCGGCTCGCTTCTGCTGGTCGTGGCCCTCGGCCTGGTCGCCGCCCGCGCCCTGCCGCAGCCGGTCGGCCGCCGTACGGCGCTGCTGGCGGCGCCGGTGGCCGTCAGCCTGCTGATGCTGTCCCTGCCGGTGCGCAACGCGCTGTGGCTCGGCCAGACCAGCATCATCCCGGTGCTGCTCGTCCTGGTCGGCTGCTTCGCGGTACGCGGCGCGCACGGTGACCGGATCGGCGGCGTCCTCATCGGCGTCGCCGCGGCCTTCCAGCCGACCGTTCTGCTCTTCGTCCCCCTGCTGTGGTTCACCGACCGCAGACGCGCCGCCCTGTCCACGGGGCTCACGTTCGTCGCCTGCACCGCCGTCGCCTGGGCGGCCATGGCGCAGGACTCGTACACCTACTGGGTGCACCACATGGCCGGCGTGGGTCTGGGCGGCGAGGCCGACGACCTCGCCAACCAGTCACTCCACGGCGCCCTGCTGCGGCTCGGGCTCTCCGGCCCGCTGGAGATCGTCCTCTTCCTCGTCCTCGGCGCGGCCGTCGCCGGTCTCGCCCTGCGCCGCGCCGTGCGCTACGCCCGCGACGGCCAGCTGCTGCTCGCGGTCGCCGTGACCGGCTGCGCGGCCGTCGTGGTCTCCCCGGCCACCTGGCAGCACCAGCTGCTGTGGGTGCTGCCCGCCCTGGTCGGCCGGGTCGGCAGGCGCGCCTCCGACCGGTACGTGTGGCCGGTCGCCGTCGTCCTGGTCATGACGCTGCCCGCGAAGATGATGCTGCCGAACATGGCGGCGCTCTACCCGCTGCGCGACAACGTCGTCCTGCTCGCGGCGCTGGCCGCCGCCGTCGCCGTGCCCTTCCTGCCCCGCACGTCGCCGTACTTCGACACGCCGGTCCCGACGAGCCACGCCCCGGCCGTCCCGACCCGCTTCAAGCACGTCCCCCTGCTTCCGTTCCTGCGCCGGGTCCTCACCCGCCCGAACCTGCTCCTGGAGCTTCTCCTCATCCGGGTCACGTACGCCGCCTACTCCCAGGTCCGCCTCGCGGCGACCGGCGGCAGCAACTCGGCGGGCCGGGCCCGCGCCGAGGAACACGGGTGGCAGATCCTCGACATCGAGCGCTTCCTGCACATCGACATCGAGCACGCCGTCAACCACGCGGTGGTGAAGGTCGGCTGGCTGCGGGACTTCTTCGACTTCTACTACACGTCGTTCCACTTCGTCGTGCCGCTGGCGGTCCTGGGCGTCCTGTACTGGCGCCGTCCGGTCGACTACCGCTGGGCCCGCGCCTCCCTGGGCTTCGCCACCCTGCTGGCCCTGGTCGGCTTCTGGCTGTACCCGCTGGCCCCGCCGCGGCTGATGCCGGGGCTCGGCATCATCGACACGGTGCACGGCGTGCAGGACTTCACGAAGCCGGACTACGGCACCCTGACGCACCTCACCAACCAGTACGCGGCGATGCCGTCGCTGCACTTCGGCTGGTCGCTCTGGTGCGGCGTGGTGATCGCGATCATCGCGCCGAGGATGTGGATGAAGGCGCTGGGCCTGCTCCACCCCCTCTTCACCGCCTCGGCCATCGTGGCGACCGGCAACCACTGGCTCCTGGACGCGGTGGGCGGCGCGGCCGTGGTCGCCGCGGGCTTCGGCCTGACGTACCTGTTCCAGGGCCCGCGGGCCAGGACCCTCACGGCGGCGGCGGTCACCGCGAACACGCCCGAGTCCCGGGCCACTTCGGAAGGCGTCAGCAGCGATCCGCCGAGCCCGGCGAAGGACCGTACCGGGAGCTGAGCCGGTACTCACCCGGCGCCTCGACGGTCAGCCGGGTGAAGTCGCCGTCCCGCGCGAGGCAGCCGCCGTCGGACCGCAGCCACGGCGACCAGGCGACCCGCACGGTCACCGCGCCGGGCCGGTCCACGCGCAGTACGAGGTCGACGCCGGTGCTGGTCACGACGGTGCCGGGGGTGGAGACGAGCGGTACGGCGTCCCGCACCCGGTAGACCCTCCAGTGGGGGTCCTGCCAGACCGGCTCCAGCCAGTCGGGCCGCAGGTCCGGGTCGCGCACCAGTGCCGCCTCGGCCCTGGCCGGGCCGTCCGGCTTGCCGAGGGGGAGGACGACGAAACCGACCGCCCAGTGGTCCAGCCAGGACCGGTAGGTGGCCGCGGAGAAGCTGCCGTCGTAGAAGAGGCGGGCGCGCTCCACGTCGAGCTGCCGGTTCCAGCCCCGGGCCAGATTGACGTGCGGGGCGAGCCGGGCGGCCTCGCGGTGGTCGCGGGCGGGCACCACCTCCACCCGCGTACGGTCGGCGCCCAGCCCTTCCAGCGCCCGCACGACCCCGTCCGTCTCGGCCGCCCAGGCGGGCACCACGGTGTACTCCCGCAGGTCGTCGGCGGTCTTCTTGCCCACCCAGCCGACCGAGAAGACGAGCGCGACGGCGAGCAGCCCGCGCGCGAAGCGCCGCAGCCGGGCGGTCACGGGCGGCGGCGGGACGTGGAGCAGGGCCGCGCACAGCACGGCGGGAGCGAACAGTTCCGCGAACCGTTCGACGTTCGTCCCGACGGGCGAGGCGACGAGGTACGTCAGTACGGTGCCGATCGCGTAGACGGCCCCGCCCCACCGGGCGACCCGCCAGGTACGCGGCGCCAGCAGGGTGACGGCGAGGCCGAGCACGACCGGCGGCCATATGCGTCCCGCCGGCATCGGCTGCTCCCCGCTGAAGGGGAACAGCAGCGTCGTCAGCCCGACGACGGCGGCCGGGGGTATGAGGAGCGCGAGAGCGCGCCCCCAGTCCCGCACCATCAGGTACCCGGCTCCCACCACGGCGAGGAACAGCCCGGCCACCGGCGAGGCCAGGGTGGCCAGCGCCGCGTACCCGGCGGCGAGGTACGGCCTCCGCTCCCGGACCAGCGGCACGCAGGCGGCCACGGCGAAGGCGACGCCGAGCGCGAAGGTGGTCCGGCCGGAGGCGACGTTGCACCACAGCGCGAGCGACGCGAGCAGCGCGGGCCCGAGCGGCCGGCGCACCCCGCCCCGCACGATCAGCACGGCCGTCAGCCAGGAGGCGGCCAGGCCGGCGACCAGGGTGACCGTGCGCACCCCGAGCAGGGCCATCAAGTACGGCGAGATGACGCTGTAGTTGGCGGAGTGCATCCCGCCGTACCAGAACAGCCCGTACGCCGAACCCCCGTGCCGCGACGCGAAGTCCGCCCATGCCTGCTGGGCGGCGAGGTCGCCCCCGCCCGTGGCGAGAAACACCCACCACACCGCGTACAGCGGGATGGTGGGCAGTGTGGCGAGCAGCGGCACGCGATGCCGGTGCCCGAAGGCACGCAGGGCATCGCTCGCGCGTCTCTCCTGACGCCGATCGGGCCTGGGGACGGTGAGTTCGGCAGGGACCACGGTCGAGATTTCCGTTCGGCGTCATCGGGGTGCACGGCTGGTGCACGTGTGAAGACGGTAATTCGAACAGAAACGTTGACCGGGACCGGTCAGATCATGCGGAAGTGGCGGAGGCCCAGCCGACGAAGGTGGCGAACGTGGCGGGGGCGAGGGTGAGGAGATCGGGCCCGCGGGGGTCTTGGAATCGCGGACGGCGACGGTGGAAGGGCGGTCTCCGCTGCTTCGACACAGTTGCCACCCTGGTCGCTGCTGTAGCTGGACCTACGCCACTGGAGGCCCCGTCAGAGTCGAGTGTCGGGACGTCCACCGTGTCGAGCCGGTCGAGCAACGCCGGATCGCTTGGGCCGGATCGGCGTAACCGCGCTCCGGGTGGTGCCAGGCGGCACTCGCGGACGGCCGGCGGTTGACGGGCGGTGTCCTGCGGGACCTCTTCGCACCGCTCGACGAGGCGCAACGGGCGCAACTGCTTCAAGCGCTCCGGGATCTCACCGCGGCCGGGTAGGTGACAGGTCTGCCATCCGGGTCAGGCGCCGGGCGGTGTCCTCGTCGGCCGGCGTCATCACCGTCATCCGGTGTCCGGTGTCCGGGACATGGGTGGAGACGAAGTTCAGCTGGAGCTGCCCGACGAGAGGGGTGTCGAGGCGCTTCGTCTCGTACTGCTGGGGCAGCACGTCGTGCCGGGCCCACAGCCGGGCGAACTCCTCCGATCGCTCCCGGAGGTCGTCGACGACGCCGGCGGCGGCAGCGGCCCCGAGTTCGGTGCCGATCTCGGCGCGCATCCTCGCCACCATCCGGGCGGCGACCAGGTCGCCGTCGACATAGCGGCTGCGCCAGTCCGGGTCGGTGAAGAACTGCACCGCGCAGTTGCGCTCAGCGGGCGGGATGAGGTCCATGTCGGTGAAGAGGAACCGGTAGGCGCGGTTGTACGCCACCACGTCGAACAGCGGCGTCTGCAGGCACGCGGGGAACGGGTCGAGCTTGTCCAGGACGGGTTGGAACGCCGCGGTGAGCCCCGGATCGCCTTCGGCGGGCCCGTCCTTCGGCAGGCTCGATCCGGCGAGCCGGTACAGGTGCCGTTGCTCGGTGTCGTCGAGCTGCAGGACGCGGGCGACCGCCCGGAGGACCTGGGTGCTGACGTTGATCGGCCGGCCCTGTTCGAGCCAGGTGTACCAGGTGACGCCGACCCCGGCGAGGACGGCGACCTCCTCACGCCGCAGACCGGGCGTCCGCCGTCGCCCGGTGGACGGGAGGCCCGCCTGCTGCGGGGTCACGCGCTCGCGACGGCTGCGGAGGAAGTCACCCAGCTCGCGCCGGATCGCGGCGGGCCTGGACGCTGTCATGTCATCAGCCTGCCCTACGGAGAACCTGGCATCCAGGTGCTGGTCAGTACCCCCATAAACAGGCTCCTGGTGCCAGGATGAGCAGCCCTTCAGGGTCGAGGTCATGACGACATCCTCCGCACCGAAGAACGACCGCGCCGCGCCACCGCCTGCCCAGGCGCCATCGGGCCCGCCGCCTCCCGGGCTGGGGACGGGCCGGCTCCTGACCACGCTGTCGGCGCTGCTGCTGTCGGTGGTCAGCTTCTCCGCCGCGGGCATCGCCGTACCCGACATCGGCGCGTCCCTGGGGGCCACTGCCGCCGAGCAGTCTCTGGTGGTGTCGGTGTACGCGCTGGGGTTCGCCGTCCCGATGGTCCTGGGCGGCAGGCTCGGAGATCTGTACGGGCGACGCCTGCTCTTCCTGGCCGGCATGGCCGGCTTCACCCTGTTCTCCCTGGGTGCGGCGCTGGCCCCGAACATCACCGTGCTGATCGTCGCGCGGGCCCTCACCGGGATCTCCGCGGCGGCCATGGTCCCGCAGGTGCTGGCGACGATCACGGCGTCGACCCAGGGGTCCGAGCGCGCCCGTGCCGTGGCGCTGTTCGGTGCGACCGCGGGCGGTGCCACGGCGATCGGTCAGGTCCTCGGCGGCGTGCTGCTGTCCGCCCCGCTGCCCGGCGCTCCCTGGCGCATGGTCTTCGTGATGAGCGTGGTCATGGGCGTGCCGGCGTTCGGCGCGGCGCTGCGGTGGCTGCCCGACACCCGGGCGCCCGGTCACCGATCGCTCGACCTGACCGGGACCGCCCTGCTCGGGCTCGCCCTGCTGGCGCTCATGCTGCCGGTCTCCCAGGGCGACGCCCTGGGCTGGCCGGTCTGGTGCTGGGCACTGCTGGGGGCGACGCCGGTGCTCTTCGCGGCGTTCTGGCGGTGGCAGCTGCGGCTGCACCGCGGCGACCGCGTGCCGCTCGTGCCGCCGCCGCTGTTCCGGCTCAGGCCGTACCGGATCGGGCTGGTGATGGCGCTGCTGCTCCAGTCGGCGTTCGGTGCGTTCACGTTCCTCTACGCGATCTCCACACAGACCGGGCTCGGCTGGTCGCCCATGCACGCGGCCCTCGTGCTGCTGCCGTTCTCCCTGTGCTTCCTCACCGTGTCGGTCTGGTCGGGGAAGCTCGCGCCCCGCTTCGGGTTCCGCAGGCTCCTGGTCATCGGCGGAATCATTCAGGCCGCGCTGCTGAGCGGCACGGCCGGGTCCGTGTTCGTCCAGGGCTCGGGCCTGGACTCGTGGACGTTCGGCGCTCTGCTCGTCGGGGTCGGGGTCGGGCAGGCCTTCATGTTCGGGCCGCTCGTCGGAGCGATGATCGCGGAGGTCCCGCCGACGATGGCGGGAGCGGCGTCGGGCACGCTGCAGACCACCCAGCAAGCCGCCATGGGCCTCGGCGTCGCCGTCGCCGGCGGCCTGCTCGGTGCGGCCCTGTCCGGCTCGACCGCCCCGGCAGGTCAGGACTACACGACCGCGCTGGCGATCTGCATGCTCGTCCAGGCGGCCTGCGCCATCGCGTTCGCCCTGTGCGCGCTTGTCCTGCCCCGGCGCTAGGACAGGTCCTGGCTAGGTCAGGGACTCCTGCGACGGTACGACGACCCCGTACATGTCGGTGATGGTGGCGAGGGCGCTGTGGTGCACCTGACGGGCGTCGAGTTCGGTGTCCGCGACTGGCAGGGCGCGGGTGGCGCAGGCGTCGGCGACCACCGTGGGACGGTGGCCGCGCAGGAAGGCGCCCTGGGCGGTGAAGGCCACGCACATGTGCGTCATGAAGCCGATGACGACGAGGTCGTTGTGGCCGGCCGCGTCGACGTGCTCGCCGAGGTCCGTGCCGAAGAAGGAGTCCGGCGCCTTCTTGGTGACGACGGGTTCGCCGTCGGCCGGCGCGACGCTCGGGTGGATCTGCCCGATCTCGGCCCGGATGTCGTACGGGGTGCCCTCGCCGCCGTCGTGGACGACGTGGATGACCTTGGCGCCTTCCCGCCGGGCGCGGGCCAGCAGCCGGGCGCCGGCGTCGAGCGCGTCCTGCCAGCCGTCGAGTTCCATCACGCCGGTCGTGTAGGTGTTCTGGTAGTCGACGAGGACCAGCGTGGAGTCGGCGAGCCTGGCGGGGGTGTCGTCGAGCCCGCTGAGTCGGCGCAGCGTGGTTCTGGGCATGGGAACTCCCTGGGGTCGGTGGTCGGGACGGGGTGCCTGGTCGACCTGTGCCTGTGACGCTATGGCCGGTCACGTCATGTCGGCAATGTCGTCTAACCTGCAGATACCGACATGGCGTGTGATCCGCGGGAGGCACCGTGAACTCCGTAGGACGACTGATCGTCGTCGTCCTCTTCGAGGGCGTCGACCTGCTGGACGTCACCGGACCGCCGGAGGTGTTCTCCCTCGCGCGGCGCGAGACGGAGGACGCGGCGGGGTACGAGGTGGTCCTCGCCGCCGGGACCACGGACCCGGTCACCACCGCCGCAGGGGTCCGCGTCCTGCCCGACGCCACTTTCGAGGCGATGTCCACGCGGCGTATCGACACCCTGATCGTGCCCGGCGCGGTCGAGATCGACGACCGACGCAGGGTCCGGGCGCTCACCGACCCGGCGGTGGTCGAGTGGGTGAGGAGGCTCGCGGAACGGACCCGGCGGGTCACGTCGGTCTGCGTCGGAGCCCACATCCTCGCGGCCGCCGGACTCCTCGACGGCAAGCGGGCCACGACGCACTGGTCGACCGCGCGGCAACTCGCGGACGACCACCCGGCGGTCGAGGTCGACGCCGACCCGATCTTCGTCCGCGAGGGCGACGTGTGGACCGGCGCGGGCATCAGCTCCTGCCTCGACCTGTCCCTCGCCCTGGTCGCCGACGACCTCGGCGAGGCGGTGGCGCTGCGCGTGGCCCGGCAGTTGGTGATGTACCTGAAGCGGCCGAGCGGGCAGAGCCAGTTCAGCGTCCCGCTGGAGCAGGTCTCCACGACCCGGCGCGTCGAGGAGCTGCGCCACCACATCATGCGCAACCTCGCCGAACCGCTCACCGTCGCCGACCTCGCCGCCCGCCTCCACGTCAGCGACCGCCAGCTCACCCGCATCTTCAAGACCGAACTCGGCACGACCCCGCACGCCTACATCGAGTCCGCCCGCGTCGAGGCGGCCCGCCACCAGCTCGAATCCACCGACGCCACCCTGGACCGCCTCGCCACCACCTGCGGCTTCGGCACCGTCGACACCCTGATCAGAGCCTTCCGCCGCCGACTCGACACGACCCCGACGGAGTACCGGCGCAGGTTCCGGACGGGGCTCGGCTGAGTGACGCCGATCAGCAGAGTTCCCTGGGCCCGTAGTGCGCGTGTTCCGCTCCTGCCGCCAAGGCCCAGTAGCGGTCCCCGTACGACCAGTGCCACCACTCCGTCGGATAGTTGACCAGGCCGGCGGTGGTGAGTGCGGTGCCGAGAAGGGTGCGGTGGGAGCGGGCCTCGGCGCTGATGTTGCCGGCGTGCGTGTAACAGGCGCCCGCGCTCTCCTCCGGGGTCGCGTTCATCCGCGTACCCAGGTCCAGTTCGCGGCCCTCGGCGTCCGCGAGCGTCAGGTCGACGGCCGCGCCCGCGCTGTGGGGTGCTGTCTCGGGCGGGGAGACGTAGCGGCTGGCCGCCGAGCGGAGCTGGTCAGGGGACCACTGCGGGTGTTCGGTGCGGAGCCGGGACGCGTACTCGTCGAAGTAGCGACGTTGGAGGGCGGGCGGACGGTACCCCTCGACGAAGAGCAGTTGCAGTCCCGGCGGGAGCTGTGCCTGGGCTTCGAGGAGCCGGGTGAGCACCCCCTCCCGCAGGTGGAAGCAGACGCCCGCGGAGTCCTGCCACTCGCGCCGGTCGACCAGCAGAGCGCCACCCCGCCGCACATCCACGAGCGGTTCGCCGCACTCCTGTACCGACACGGCGGCTATCCTCGGGTCGGACATCAGAACGATCTCGGTCATGGCGTGATCGTCTCGCAACTCGGTTGCCTGTCGGTCAGCTCGACCGCGGACGCAGAGGTGGGGGACGAGGAGAGCGCGGTCATGGGGCGCAGGCTCCGGGAGGCGTTCGCCCGGCAGCAGGATGACGCCGCGTGATCCTTCACCACCTGGTCCTCGACACGCCCACGCTGGTGGCGCTGTCGGGTAATCGGCAGGTGTCCGCGCTGATCCACCGGGCCTACTACGAGACGGAGACCCGCTTGTGGGTGCCGGCCCCGTGCGTCCTGGATGCGGAGCGGGAGCTTCTCGGGAACTGGATCTCAACCGCTGAGGTCCAGGCGTCACCCTTTACGTGGGGCCGTTCGCCTTCTCGGGGTCTTCGAAGGTGATCGGGGCCTCGAAGGCCGCTCTGCGGGTGGCGCGGCGCAGGGCTCTGAGGATCGGGGCGCCCAGGGTGAGGGTCAGGACGACCGTCATCGCCGCGCGGCCGCCGTCCCAGCCCAGCGACGTGGCCAGGCAGTAGGCGAGGAAGCGGGCCAGGTTGGAGGCGACCGACGCGTCCGGGTCGAAGGCGATGTTCGAGGCGAGGGTGTTCATGAAGGTCCAGCCCGCCAGGTTCATCACCGTGCCGTAGGCGAAGGCGGCCAGGAAGCCGTAGGCGGCCAGCATGAGCAGCTCCGCCCGGCCGCGCAGGCGGTCGGGGCCGGGCAGCAGGCCCGCGCCCATCGTGAACCAGCCCATCGCCAGCATCTGGAACGGCATCCACGGCCCCACCCCGCCGGTGAGCAGCGCGGACGCGAACATCGTGACCGAGCCGAGGACGAAGCCGAAGCCGGGGCCGAGGACCCGGCCGCTGAGGACCATGAGGAAGAACATCGGTTCCAGGCCCGCCGTCCCCGCGCCGATGGGGCGCAGGGCCGCGCCCGCCGCCGCCAGGACGCCGAGCATCGCCACGGCCTTCGGGCCCAGGCCCGACTCCGAGATCGTCGCCGCCACCACGGCCACCAGCAGCACCAGCAGGCCCGCGAACAGCCACGGCGCGTCCTGGGCGTGCGCGTTGAGGGAGGCGTCCGGCGGGGCCAGGAAGGGCCAGCCGAATCCGGCCACGCCCACCGCGCTGACCAGGATCAGTGCGGTGACCGAGCGCGGGCCCAGGCGGACGGCGCGGGCCTGGCGGTCGGGAGGAGTGACAGGGGGCCCGGTCATGCCAGGGCCTCCCGTACCTGCGCGACCGTGAGCCACTTGCGCGGCGCCAGCACCTTCGCCACCTGCGGCGCGAAGGACGGGGAGGCCACCACCACGTCCGCCGCCGGGCCGTCGGCGATCACCTCGCCCTCGGCGAGCAGCACCACCCGGTGGGCCAGCTCGGCGGCCAGCTCCACGTCGTGCGTGGCCAGCACGATCGCGTGCCCCTCGGCCGCCAGGCCGCGCAGGATGCCGGCCAGCCGGGCCTTCGCCGCGTAGTCCAGGCCGCGCGTCGGCTCGTCCAGCAGGAGGAGGGGAGGGCGGGCCGTCAGGACCACGGACAGCGCGAGGGTGAGGCGCTGTCCCTCCGAGAGGTCGCGGGGGTGGGCGTCGTCCGTGACGCCGGGGAGCAGTTCGGTCAGCAGGGCGCGGCAGGTGCCGGGCGCCGCGTCCGCGTCCCGGTCGGCGGCCGCGCACTCGCCGGCGACCGTGTCGGCGTACAGCAGGTCCCGCGGCTCCTGGGGGACCAGGCCGACGCGGCGTACGAGGTCGCGGGGGGCCGTGCGGTGCGGCACGGCGTCGCCCGCCCGGACCGTGCCGGAGGACGGTGCGACGAGGCCGACGAGCGCCGAGAGGAGCGTCGACTTGCCCGCGCCGTTGCGGCCCATCAGGGCGACGGTCTCGCCGGGGGAGACGGTCAGGTCGACGTGGCGCAGGGCCTGGACGCGGTCGCGGCGCACGGCGAGGGAGCGGACCTCGGCGGCGTACGGGGCCGCGGGCGGGGCGGCGGTCGGCTGCGGGGCCTTGGCGCCGAGGAGTCGCCGGCGACGGGGGGCGGCGCCGAGGGCGGGCGGTGCGGGCAGGACGGCCGCCGGCGGAGTGTGCTCCGGGATCCGGCGGTCGGCGAGCCGTTCCCGCAGCGGGGCCGCGCGGCGGCGGGCGTCGCGGATCGTCAGCGGCAGCGGGGACCAGCCGGCCAGCCTGCCGAGACCCACCACCGGCGGATACACCGGGGACACGGCCATCACGTCCGCGGGGGCGCCGAGCACCGGCGCGGCACCCGGGGCGGGGAGCAGCACGACCTGGTCGGCGTACTGGATGACCCGCTCCAGGCGGTGCTCGGCCATCAGGACCGTCGTACCGAGGTCGTGCACGAGGCGCTGGAGGACGGCCAGGACCTCCTCGGCGGCGGCGGGGTCCAGAGCGGACGTCGGCTCGTCCAGGACCAGCACGTCGGGATGCGGGGTGAGTACCGAGCCGATGGCGACCCGCTGCTGCTGGCCGCCGGAGAGCGTGGCGATGGGCCGGGCGCGGAGGTCGGAGAGGCCCAGGAGGTCGAGGGTCTCCTCGACCCGGCGGCGCATCACGTCGGGGGCCAGGCCCAGCGACTCCATGCCGTAGGCCAGCTCGTCCTCGACGGTGTCCGTCACGAAGTGGGAGAGCGGGTCCTGGCCCACCGTGCCGACCACGTCGGCCAGTTCACGCGGCTTGTGGGTGCGGGTGTCGCGGCCGGCCACGGTGACCCGTCCGCGCAGCGTGCCGCCGGTGAAGTGCGGGACGAGGCCGCCGACCGCGCCGAGGACGGTGGACTTGCCGACGCCGGACGGGCCCGCGAGGAGGACCAGTTCGCCCTCCGGGACCTCGAAGTCCACTCCCTGGACGGCTGGTCGGTTCGTTCCGTCGTACGTGACCGACACGTTCTCGAAGCGGATCACGACGGCTCCTTCGCGGCGGTCTCGGGTGCGGGGGTGATGAACGCCGGGAGCAGGCCGACGAGGATCGCGGCGGCCGGCCACAGCGGGAGCGACGGCGCGACCAGCGGGACCACGCCCGGGTGCAGCGCCGCCGGGTCGCGGGCGGCGGCGAGGAACAGCGCCGCCGCGACCGCCACGCCGGAGCCGGTCACCAGCCAGGCGCGGGCGTCCCAGCGGTCCGGGCGGTAGCGGGTGCGGACCGTGCGGCGTCCGCCGAGCCACAGGCCCGCGAGCGCGGCGGCGAGGCCGACGACGAGGACGGGGATGCCGTACGTGCCGCCCGCGGCGGTCAGCAGCCCGTACGTTCCCGCGCAGACGCCGAGCAGGCCGCCCAGGGTGAGGGCGGCGGTGGTACGGCGGACGGCGGTGGGGACCCGGGCGGTACGGCCGTAGCCGCGGGCGTCCATCGCGGCGGCGAGGGCGACGGAGCGCTCCAGGGCGCCCTCCAGTACCGGGAGTCCGACCTGGAGCAGGCCGCGTACCCCGTTGTCGGGGCGGCCCCGGAGGCGGCGGGCGGCGCGCAGGCGCTGGACGTCGGCGATGAGGTTCGGCGCGAAGGTGAGGGCGACGACGACGGCGACGCCCATCTCGTACAGGGCGCCGGGGAGGGACTTGAGGAGGCGGGAGGGGTTGGCGAGGGCGTTCGCGGCACCGACGCAGATGAGGAGCGTGGCGAGCTTCATCGCGTCGTACAGGGCGAAGGCGAGGCCCTCGGCGGTGACCCGGCCGCCCAGGCGGATGCCCTGCGCCCAGTCGGGGAGGGGGACTTCGGGGAGCGTGACGAGGGTGTGGGTGCCGGGGATGGGGGAGCCGAGGACCGTGGTGAAGAGGAGGCGGATGACGAGGACGGCCAGGGCGAGCTTGACGAAGGCGCCGTAGGAACGGGACCAGGGGGCGTGGGGGCGGCGGGAGATCACGACGTAGGCGGAGACGGCGATGAGGAGGGCGAGGAGGAGGGGGTTGGTGGTGCGGGTGGCGGCCGTACCGAGGGCCAACGCCCAGAGCCACCAGGCGCCGGGGTGGAGGGGGGCGGTGCGCTGGTGGCGGGGGGTGGGTGCGCTGGACCGCGCTTGCGGGGTGCCGCCTCTCTGCGGGACGGTCGCCGCCCCAGCGGCACGACTGCCCGCGGACGGCTCGGCGGGTTGCCCGTTACGGGGCATTCCTGCGCCGCCTCGCCTGCCAGGCTGTTGCTCCGGCCAGGACCGCCACCACCGCGATGCCCGCGATCAGGCCGACGGACGGGCCGTCGGTGTCGTCGTCCTGGGCGGTCCGCTGGTCCGGCGGCTCGGTGGCCGTCGGGTCGGCCTCCTGCGAGACCTGCTCGCCGCAGCCCGCCTTCGGGTAGCCGCCGATCGCGCACAGCAGCGCGCTGGTGTTGTAGCGGAGCGGGCCCGCGACGTCGGCCAGGGCGTCGGCCGTCGTGGCGTCCGGAGCGACCTGCGCGCAGGCCGTGCGCCGGGCCGGCGGGGTATCGCCGGACGGCGCGTCGGCCGCCGTACCGAAGTCGAGGACGAGGGCGACCCGCTTGCTGCCGTCCTCGGCCGGGGTCTTCGCGCAGATCGACGCGAACTCCGCGGCGCCGCGCGGCTTGGCCGCGTCGTCCGAGTTCGCGCTCACCGCGAAGCGGAAGCCCTGGACGTCGCCGTCCGAGGGACGGGTGAGGGACGGGCCCTGGGTGGCGTAGACCCACTGGTCGCCGTCGCGGTCCCAGAAGGACCAGTAGCGGTACCCGGCGGCCTGCGCCTGGCCCGCGCTCCCGATCAGCAGGAACGCGGCCAGGAAGAGGAGGACGACGCGGCGGGTCACGGCTGCCGCTTCTTGTTGCGGCCGCTGAGCAGGAAGCCGATGCCGATGCCGAAGACCAGGCAGACGCCGACGAACCACCAGACGCCGAAGCCGGAGTCGTCGTTGTTCTCGTTCTCGTCCGCGGCCTGGTCGCTCGCCGTGGCGGAGTCGCCGGCCTTCGCTCCCTGGGGGGCCGGCCCCGTCGCGTTGAGCCCCTCCACCAGGTCCGTGCCGCCGAAGTCGCGCGGATCGGTGCCCGTGGCGTGGGCGGCGAAGATCAGCTGGGCGTAGGCGGACGGGCCGCTCTCCTCCGCCCACTTCGCGGCGTTCTTCTCCAGCCAGGCCAGCGGCTCGGCCGCCTTGTCCGCGCCGTCCTGCGCGGCGAGCGCGACGACCGCGTCGGCGGTGTTGCCGTAGTCGGGCTGGTCGGGGGAGCCGCCGAGGGCGGACTTGAGGTGGCCGTCCTCGGCGACGGCGCCGGCGAGGTACGCCGCGCCGTTCGCGGCGGCCTGCGCACGGTCGGGCTCGTCGGCGCAGGTGGCGGCGGCCGCCTTCTTACCGGGCCCGGTGACCAGGCCCTTGCCGAGCGAGCCGAGGACGCCCGCGGCAGTGGCGTCGGCGTTGGGGAGCAGCTTGCCGTCCTTGTCGGGCTGGAAGGCGAAGGCGCCGTCGTCCTTGGCGCAGGGGAGGGCGAACGTCAGCAGGGCGTCGTACGGGGACTTGCCGCCCTTGGTGACCTTCGTGGGGTCGGTGTCCGTGGCGGTCAGGGCGCCGATGACGAGGGAGGTGGAGTTCGCGTCGCTGGGTCCGCCGGGGGAGTAGCCCCAGCCGCCGTCCTTGTTCTGCACGGACTTCAGCCAGTCGAGGGCGTCCTCGACGACGTCACCGTGTCCGCCGACGGCCCACAGTGCCTGGACCGCGGCGGCGGTCTGGTTGGTGTCGACCATGGTCTTGGCGTCGCACGCCTTGGCGGGGTCGGCGCGGTACGGGGCGAAGGAGCCGTTCGCGCACTGCTGGCCGGTGAGCCACTCCACGGCCTTCGGCGACGGGATCACGCCCGCGGTGTCCTGCGCGAGCAGCGCGAAGGACTGGCGCCAGACGCCGTCGAACTGGGGGTCGCCGGTGCCGAACAGGGCCGCCGGCTTGGACGCGGAGGCGGACGGTGAGGGGTCGGCGGCGACCGCGGGCGCGGCGGCGGCGCCGATCACTGCTGCGGCGGCCAGGACCGCGGCGCTGCCTCGACGGCGGACGTTCATGATCGGCGGGTGCCTTTCCCTGTGCGGGACCGGGCAGCACGGGGCACCCCCGGCGGCTCGGCCCCGTATGCCTCGACGGTGCCCGTGCTCCGGCGGGCGCCGGGCACGTGAGCCGGTCACGTCCGCGCGGGGCATTCCGGCTGACCGTCCGCGGAGGTCCCTGGGCGGGCGCGGGCGGTTCACGGTTGCGGGTCAGCGCCGGAATTGCACCGGCTTCCCCCCGTACGGGTGATGACGACGCCGCCACTTTACCCGCCCGGGGCGCGCGGGCCGAGGGGCGGCCGGGGGAGCGGGGGCGGGTGCGCGGGGTCGGGGTGTTCGGCCCCCGCCGCGCCGGCCGGTGGTGCGCAGGTCGAGCCGGCGTCACACGTGCGCCGCCGCCCGCCCCGGTCCGGTCTCCGTCAGGTCGAGCAGGCGGCAGACCGTTTCGATGTCCACGCGGACCTGGGTGAGCGAGGCGCGGCCGGCGAGCCAGGTGATCAGGGTGGAGAGCCAGGTGTGTTCGATGACGCGGACCGCGGAGAGCTGGGCGGGCGTCGCGTTCTCCATGCCGCCGATCGCGTCCAGGATGATCGCGGTGGTCTGCCGGGAGACCTGGTCGACCTCCGGGGAGACGCTGCGGTCGGCGAAGGTCAGGGCGCGGGCCATCGCCTCGGCCAGCCGGGGTTCGCGTTGCAGCGCGCCGAAGGCCCGCATCAGGGTCTGGGCCACCCGGTCGCCGGCCGTGTCGCCGGCCGGCGGGCTCTTGCGCAGAGTGCCGTGCAGCCGCTCCAACTGGTCGTGCATGGTGGCGACCAGCAGATGCACCTTGGACGGGAAGTACCGGTACAGCGTGCCGAGGGCCACCTGCGACGACTCCGCGACCTCGCGCATCTGCACGGCCTCGAAGCCGCCCCGGCAGGCCAGCTGGGCGGTCGCGCGCAGGATGCGGCGGCGGCGCTCCCGCTGTCGCTCGGTGAGCGGCGGGGAGGGGGAGAGGTGCTGCGGAGCAATTGATTCCGCTTCCGGGTTGTCCACCTTGGTCACCTTCTCCCCGTCGTCCGTCCGGCACGGTGGCCCGGCGGAGCGCCGTGCCGTGGCGTGAATCACCTGATCCACTCGTCCCAGCTCCGCTACCTGCCGGTAGATTCGGAGCCTCTGACGATCAAGTCTGAAACTTGTTCTAGATTAACGTCCCGGCGTAGTGTCGCGGGACAGTGCAGTGAGAAGGGGGCCCGGGAGTGACCGCTGAGGCCAGTGGGACGGGTCCCCGTCCGGAGCCCGCCGCCGACGGCTTGCGACCGCTCCGCATCGCCCTCCTCACCTACAAGGGGAACCCGTTCTGCGGCGGCCAGGGCGTCTACGTCCGCCACCTCTCGCGCGAACTGGCCCGCCTCGGCCACCGGGTCGAGGTCGTCGGCGCCCAGCCCTATCCGGTCCTGGACGAGGACCCCGCGGCCGGCGACCGGCTCTCCCTCACCGAGCTGCCCAGTCTCGACCTGTACCGCCAGCCCGACCCCTTCCGCACCCCGGGCCGCGGCGAGTACCGCGACTGGATCGACGCGGTCGAGGTCGGCACGATGTGGACCGGCGGATTCCCGGAGCCGCTGACGTTCTCGCTGCGCGCCCGCCGCCATCTGCGCGCCCGCCGCGGCGACTTCGACGTCGTGCACGACAACCAGACGCTGGGGTACGGACTGCTCGGCGACGTCGGCGCGCCCCTCGTCACCACCATCCACCACCCCATCACCGTCGACCGGCAACTGGAACTCGACGCCGCCGACGGCTGGAAGCGCCGGTACTCCGTGCGCCGCTGGTACGCCTTCACCCGCATGCAGAAGCGCGTCGCGCGCCGCCTGCCCTCCGTGCTCACCGTATCCGGCACCTCCCGCCAGGAGATCGTCGACCACCTCGGCGTACGGGACGACCGGATCCACGTCGTCCACATCGGCGCCGACACCGACCTGTTCTCGCCCGACCCGTCGGTGCCCCGGGTGCCGGGCCGGATCGTGACCACGTCCAGCGCGGACGTGCCGCTCAAGGGCCTGGTCTTCCTCGTCGAGGCGCTCGCGAAGGTCCGCACCGAACACCCGCGGGCGCACCTCGTCGTCGTCGGCAAGCGACCCGCGGAGGGACCCGTCGCCCAGGCGATCGAGCGGTACGGCCTCGAAGGCGCCGTCGAGTTCGTCAAGGGCATCTCCGACGCCGAACTCGTCGACCTGGTGCGGTCGGCGGAGGTGGCGTGCGTGCCGTCGCTGTACGAGGGCTTCTCGCTGCCGGCCGCCGAGGCGATGGCGACGGGCACGGCGCTGCTGGCCACCACCGGCGGGGCCGTCCCGGAGGTCGCGGGACCCGACGGGGAGACCTGCCTCGCGGTGCCGCCGGGCGACGCGGACGCGCTGGCCGCCGGCCTGAACCGGCTGCTCGGCGACCGGGAACTGCGGGTGCGCCTCGGCGCGGCCGGACGCGAGCGCGTGCTGCGGCACTTCACCTGGGCCCGCGCCGCCGAGGGCACGGTCGCCCGCTACCGCGAGGCCGTCGGCCCCGACCGGGCCACCCCGGCGCCCGCCCCCGCGACCCCGACCACCACCAGTGACACCGGCGTCTACCCCGAAAGCAGGGCCACGTGCTGACCGTCGACTTCTCCCGGTTCCCGCTCGCCCCCGGCGACCGCGTACTGGACCTCGGCTGCGGCGCCGGCCGGCACGCGTTCGAGTGCTATCGGCGCGGGGCCCGGGTCGTCGCGCTGGACCGGAACGCCGAGGAAATCCGCGAGGTCGCCAAGTGGTTCGCGGCGATGGAGGAGGCCGGCGAGGCCCCGGCCGGCGCCACCGCCACCGCGATGGAGGGCGACGCGCTGGCCCTGCCCTTCCCCGACGAGTCGTTCGACGTGGTCATCATCTCCGAGGTGATGGAGCACATCCACGACGACAAGGGTGTCCTCGCCGAGATGGTCCGGGTGCTCAGGCCCGGCGGCCGCATCGCCGTCACCGTCCCGCGCTACGGCCCCGAGAAGGTCTGCTGGACGCTGTCCGACGCCTACCACGAGGTCGAGGGCGGCCACATCCGCATCTACAAGGCCGACCAGCTGCTCGCCCGCATCCGCGAGGCGGGGCTGCGGCCGTACGGCAGCCATCACGCGCACGCGCTGCACTCGCCGTACTGGTGGCTGAAGTGCGCGTTCGGCGTCGACAACGACAAGGCGCTGCCGGTGCGGGCGTACCACAAGCTGCTGGTCTGGGACATCATGAAGAAGCCGCTGGCGACGCGGGTCGCCGAGCAGGCGCTGAACCCGCTGATCGGCAAGAGCTTCGTGGCGTACGCGACCAAGCCGCACCTGCCGCCGGTGGACGCCGCGTGACATCGCCCCGCGGTCCTCGCACGCCCCGCACCGAGCACCTCGTCCTGCCCGGCGTCCTCACCGACGCCGAGGCCGCCGGGACCGTCCGCGGCATCCTCGCCGTGCAGCGCGAGGACGGGGCGATCCCGTGGTTCCGCGGGCACCACCTCGACCCCTGGGACCACGTCGAGGCGGCGATGGCCCTGGACGCGGCCGACGAGCACGAGGCCGCCGAGCGGGCGTACGCGTGGCTGGCCCGGCACCAGAACGCGGACGGCTCCTGGTACGCCGCCTACGCCGACGGGGACTTCGCCGACGTCACCGACCGGGGCCGGGAGACCAACTTCGTCGCCTACGTCGCCGTCGGCGTCTGGCACCACTACCTCGCCACCGGCGACGACACGTTCCTGGAGCGGATGTGGCCCGTCGTCCACGCGGCGGTCGAGTTCGTGCTGCGGCTCCAGCAGCCCGGCGGGCAGATCGGCTGGCGGCGCGACGAGGACGGCACGGCCACCAAGGACGCGCTGCTGACCGGCAGCTCCTCCGTCCACCACGCGCTGCGCTGCGCGCTCGCGATCGCCGAGCAGCGTGAGGAGCCTCAGCCCGACTGGGAGTTGGCGGCGGGCGCGCTGCGGCACGCCATCCGGCGGCACCCGGAGCGGTTCCTGGACAAGGGCCGGTACTCGATGGACTGGTACTACCCGGTGCTGGGCGGCGCGCTGACCGGCACGGAGGCCAGGTCCCGCATCAAGGAGAGCTGGGACCGCTTCGTCGTCCCCGGCCTCGGCGTGCGCTGCGTCGTCCCCAACCCGTGGGTCACGGGCGGCGAGTCGGCCGAACTCGCCCTCGCCCTGTGGGCGGTGGGCGAGTCCGACCACGCCCTGGAGATCCTCCAGTCCATCCAGCACCTGCGCGACCCCGAGAGCGGCCTCTACTGGACGGGCTACGTCTTCGAGGACCAGGCCGTCTGGCCCCGCGAACTCACCACCTGGACGGCCGGCTCCCTGCTCCTGGCCGTCGCAGCCCTCGGCGGCCACGAGGCCACCTGCCAGGTCTTCTCCGGCGACCACCTGCCGAGGGGGCTGGACCCGGACTGCTGCGTCTGAGCACGGTGCGGCACCACACCCGGTCGGGTTCTCGTCGAAGACGAACGCTCAGCGGCGGCCGACGCGGTTGGCGATGGCGTGGCCGATGAAGAGGTAGACCACGGCGGCCAGGCCGTAGCCGGCGACCACGCGGGCCCAGTCCTCGTCGAAGGTGAAGAGGTCACGCGACCAGCCGGCCAGCCAGTTGGCAGCGTCATGGACGAACTGGACCAGGTCGTTGGCCCGGTTGGCGTCCAACAGGTACATCAGAATCCACAGGCCGAGGATGAAGGCCATGATGTCGGCGACGACGGCTATGGCCCTGCCCGCGGAACTGGAACCGTGAGATCTAGACATGCCTTGCGTATGGCCCCGGAAGCCCGGCGGAAACCTACGACGACGGCCCTCCGTCCGGAAGCGGGTCCGGAGGGAGGGCCGTTGAGGTGCGGGTGATGCGGGCGGGTCAGCCGCGCTGGATGCCCGACGTGTCCTGGAGGACGCCGCGGCGGCCGTCCTGCGTCTGCGCGACCAGGTTGGCACCGCGCTGCTCGACGGCCAGGTACCAGGTGCCCGGCGCCAGCTCGGCGATCGGCGTGGGCGAGCCGTCCTCCGCGAACAGCGGACGCGGCACCGGCACGGCGAACCAGAACGGGGAGAAGTCCCCGGCCGGCTGCGCCTGCGCCTGGGCCTGCTGCGGGGCCTGGGGCTGCGGCTGGGCCTGACCCGGCTGCGGCTGACCGCCGAAGGGCTGACCCGGCTGACCCGGCTGACCGGGCTGGCCCGGCTGGCCGCCGTACGGCTGCTGCTGCGCGCCGGGGTAGCCGTAACCACCCTGCGGCTGGCCGCCGTAGGGCTGCGGTGCCGCCGGACGCGCGGCCGGGATCAGGGCGCCCTTGAGGGCGGGGAGCAGCGGCGTGGCCACCGCAGCGGCGGCCATGACCAGCGTGGCGATGAGGGCGAGGATCAGGCCCAGGCCCGCCCCGAACTCGTCGACGATGCCACCCTCGCCGTCGAAGGCGCCCGCCGGGTCGAAGATGTTGCCGAGCGCGCTCCAGGCCGCGAAGACCGTGAAGGCGATGCCGAACTGGCCGAGGTCGAGGCCGGCCACCTTCTTGGGCTGCGGCATCGCGCGGGCCACCACGATGAGCGCGGCGCCGATGACCCCCGCCAGGACGACACCGAGCACGACCGGCCCACTGCCCCACAGGCTGGGGATGTCGGCGCTGTCCGGGGCACCGTCGAACGAGTAGATGTCGAGGAACGACGCGATCAACAGCAGAACCGCTGCTCCGATCACCACGCCGTCGCCTCGAGTGAGGGAGCGGATATTCACTTCAGGTCCTTCGTAGGTCGTCTCGTCGTCAATAGAGGCGTCGCTGTCACGATGTCGCCGAAAGGTTCCGGTGTGAAGCGCGGGGGTGGCCCCTCATCGTACGGACGACACTATCGTCCGCACATCGGGGCTGTCCGCAGGGATCGGGACGCTGATCACTACCCGCGCAGGAAACTCACGATTCCCTCAGACATCCCTTGCGCCGCCTTCTGGCGCCAAGTGCCGCTGGTCAGCAGCGCCACGTCCTTGTCGTCTCGCATGTTGCCGCACTCGATGAACACCTTGGGAACCGTTGACAGATTGAGACCGCCCAGGTCCGTGCGCGTGACCAGGCCGGTGCCGTCGCCGAGGTAGTTGGACGGCGCGCTGCCCGTGGCACGCAGGAAGTTGCCCGCGACGCGCTCGCCGAGGTCGGCGGAGGGCGCGACGATGGGGCGGGTGTCGGCGTCGCCGTCGTGCACGGCTCCCGGCAGGATCACGTGGAAGCCGCGGTTGCCGGCCCCCGACCCGTCGGCGTGGATCGAGATCGCGGCATCCGCGTCCGCCTCGTTGCCGATCCGGGCCCGCTCGTCCACGCAGGGGCCGTACGAACGGTCGCCGTCCTGCGTCAGTTTCACCGTGGCGCCCTGCTCCTCCAGCAGCGTGCGCAGCCGGTGGGCGACGTCGAGGGTGAACTTCGCCTCCGGATATCCCGCGTTGGTGGCGGTGCCCGTCGTGTCGCACTCCTTCCAGTGCGTGCCGACGTTCACCTTCCGGTTGATCTCGGACGTGTGCTGGAAGTTGCCCGGATTGTGCCCCGGGTCGATGACGACGACCTTCCCCTTGAGCGGCCCGGAGGCCCCGGCGGGCGCGGACTTGGAGGAGGACGCGGTCGGCTTCCCGCTCGCGGAGGGCGAGGATTCCGCGGGCTTCCTGGCGTCGTCGCTCGCGGAGGCCGCGCCTTCGGAGGGTGCCGCCGAGGACGTCCGCGCACCGGACGCGTCCCCACCGTCGTCGGAGCCGCCGACCGCCGCGTACACCCCCCACCCGAGCAACGCCCCGGGCACCAGCGCGGCGACCGCCACGGTCAGCGGGCGGCGCAGGGGGGAGCGACGGGGCCGGGGAGGTTCGAAATCGGGGCCTGTGTACGACACGTCAGCGACTCTAACCGTGCCCTCAGATCCCCGTACCCGTTCGCCGCAGGACGCGCAGCGAGTCGGTCACGGAGACCTCCGTGAAGGCGCCGGACGCGAGGGCCCTGAGGTAGACGCGGTACGGGGCCTGGCCGGTGAACTCGTCGGCCGGGTGGGGGAAGACGTCGTGGATGACGAGGAGGCCGCCGTCGGCCACGTGCGGTGCCCAGCCCTCGTAGTCCGCGTTCGCGTGCTCGTCGGTGTGTCCGCCGTCGACGAAGACCAGGCCGAGGGGGGAGTTCCAGAGGGCCGCGACCTGGGGCGAGCGGCCGACGAGGGCGACCACGTGCTCCTCCAGACCGGCCCGGTGCAGGGTGCGGCGGAAGGTGGGGAGGGTGTCCATCACGCCCAGCTCGGGATCGACCGTCTCCGGGTCGTGGTAGTCCCAGCCCGGCTGCTGCTCCTCGCTGCCCCGGTGGTGGTCGACGGTGAGCGCGGTGACCCCGGCCCGGCGGGCCGCGTCGGCGAGCAGGACGGTGGAGCGCCCGCAGTACGTGCCGACCTCCAGCAGCGGCAGCCCGAGCCCGCCCGCCTCCACGGCGGCGGCGTACAGCGCGCGGCCCTCGTGCACGGGCATGAACCCCTTGGCGGCCTCGAAGGCGGCCAGGGCGTCGGGGGCGGGCGGCGCGGACATGCGGGTCCTCTCGGTGACACGGGGCGCCGGGCGGCGGCGCGGTTCGGCGCCCATGCTGCCGTACTCCGTACCGGGGGTCGGGCGGGGGGTGCGGTGAGGGGGCGGGGGTGTGGGTCGGGCCGGGAGAACTCCGCCGAGCAGGTGGGGAGGGAGGGTGCGCGTGCGCCTGTGCGCCTGGAGAGGGGTGTCCCGGCGGGCCGGTGCGGGGGTGTCCGTGCCGGGTGCACCGTCTGCCGGGGGTGGGTGGGGAAGGGTGCGCGTGCGCCTGTGGGCCGGCCCGGAGAGGGGAGTCCCGGCGGGCCGGTGCGGGTGCGGTCCTCCCCGTCGCACCGCACCCCCTGCCGGACGTGCGGCAGGGGGTGCGGTGAGTGGTGACGGCGTGCGGGTCAGGCGTGGACCGTCTCGCCCGGCAGGGACAGGTCCAGGTCGACCTGGTGGTCGCCGCCGTGGGTCGCCGCGTGGGCGAGCGGGCCGTGTCCGGCGGCGCGGGCGGCCAGTACGTACGGGCCTCGCGCGGGCACGGCCAGGGCGTAGCCGCCGTCCCCGGCGGAGAGGGTCGCGCCCGCCTGCCGGCCGTGCCGGTCGATCAGCGTGACCTTGGCGCGGGCGACGGGGGCGCCGTCGGCGTCCAGCACCCGGCCCCGGAAGCCGCGCGGCGACTCACCGGCGACGGCCTCCCCGGCGAGCGCCTGCTCGGCGCGGGCCAGGTTCGCGTCCTCCTCGCTGCTCGCGCGCAGCTGCGTGGCCGTGGACGGGCGGCGGGGGAGGAAGAAGGCCAGTGCCAGGCCGACGGCGACCGCGGCGGTCGCGATCAGGAAGGAGACCCGGAAGCCGTGCATGGTGGGGACGGCGACGCCGCCCACGTCGTTCGAGGTGTTGGCGAGCACCATGCCGATCACGGCGCTCGACACCGACGTACCGATGGACCGCATCAGGGTGTTGAGGCCGTTGGCCGCGCCTGTCTCCGAGGCCGGGACCGCGCCGATGATCAGCGCCGGCAGCGAGGAGTAGGCGAGGCCGATGCCCGCGCCGATCAGCACCGAGGTGATGACGGTCTGCCAGGCGGCGTTCATCAGACCGAGGCCGCCGGCGTAGCCGATCCCGATGATCATCAGGCCGATGATCAGGGTGGTCCGGGGGCCGTAGCGGGCGGACAGCCGGGCGTAGACCGGCGCCGTGAACATCATCGTCAGGCCCAGCGGCGCCACGCACAGGCCCGCGACGACCATCGACTGCCCGAGGCCGTAGCCCGTCTCGGCGGGCAGCTGGAGGAGCTGCGGCAGGACCAGGGAGATGACGAAGAAGGAGACGCCGACCATGATCGAGGCGAGGTTGGTGAGCAGGACCTCGCGGCGGGCCGTGGTGCGCAGGTCGACCAGCGGGGCGGCGACGCGCAGCTCCATCAGGCCCCAGAGCAGCAGGACCACGACGGCGGCGGCGAACAGGCCGAGCGTGGAGGGCGACGACCAGCCCCAGTCGCTGCCCTTGGTGATCGGCAGGAGGAAGAGGATCAGACCGGCGGTCAGACCGGCCGCGCCCGGCAGGTCGAAGGAGCCCTTGGCGCGCAGCGGGGACTCCGGTACGACCAGCAGGGTCAGGGCGATGGAGAGCACGCCGAGGCCGGCGGCGCCGTAGAACAGGGTGTGCCAGTCGGTGTGCTGGGCGACCAGGGCCGCGGCGGGCAGCGCGAGGCCGCCGCCGACGCCGATCGAGGAGCTCATCAGCGCCATCGCCGAGCCGAGCCGCTCGCGGGGCAGGATGTCGCGCATCAGGCCGATGCCGAGGGGTATCGCGCCCATCGCGACGCCCTGGAGCGTGCGGCCGACGATCATCGGGAGCAGTGCGTCGGTGAACGCGCTGATCAGCGCGCCCACCACCATCACCGAGAGGCTGACGATCAGCATCCGGCGCTTGCCGAACAGGTCGCCGAGCCGGCCCATGATCGGCGTGGCCACGGCTCCGGACAGGAGCGTCGACGTCAGGACCCAGGTGGCGTTGCTGGGGCTGGTGTCCAGGAGCGCGGGCAGGTCCTTGATGACGGGGACGAGCAGGGTCTGCATCACCGCGACGACGATGCCCGCGAAGGCGAGCACCGGGACGGTGGCCCCGCTCGCACTCCGGGTGGGTTCGTCGGTCGTCGTGTGGGACATGGGGTGGGGCCTCCAGGCCGGGGGGCGTCGAAGTGCAGTGCGGTACCGCGGTGCGGGATGACTGCAGGATGAACCTCGTCAGCCAGGGCAACTATTCCGTTGCTTCGGGTCCCTAATGAATTCTTGACCTTCTCTTGGTCCTCGTCCAGGTCCGCGACGGCCTGGGTCCGTGGACCCAGGCCGGTCCGGGACCAAATTCCGATGTACGGGCCGGGCTGCCGTTGAGACCATGACACCCATGCCCGAAGCAACCAGTTCCCCCGTCTCCGCCACCGCCCGCACATCCACCCGCCGCACGCCCCCGACCTGGCTGGTCGTCGCCCTGGCCTGTGCCGGACAGTTCCTGGTCGTGCTCGACGTGTCCGTCGTCAACGTCGCCCTGCCGTCCATGCGCACCGACCTCGGGCTGAGCGCGCAGGGGCTCCAGTGGGTGGTCAACGCCTACGCCATCGCCTTCGCCGGGTTCATGCTGCTCGGTGGGCGGGCCGGTGACCTGTACGGGCGCAAGCGGATGTTCCTGGTCGGGCTCGGGCTGTTCACCCTGGCCTCACTGGGCGGCGGCCTGGCCCAGGAGGGCTGGCAGTTGCTGGCCGCGCGGGCCGTGCAGGGCCTGGGCGCGGCGGTGCTCGCGCCCTCGACGCTGACGATCCTGACGGCGGCGGTGCCGGAGGGGGCCGCGCGGGCCCGGGCGATCGCGACCTGGACTGCCGTGGGCGCCGGGGGCGGCGCCGCGGGCGGACTGGTGGGCGGCGCCCTGGTGGACGGGCTGTCCTGGCGCTGGGTGCTGCTGATCAACGTGCCGGTGGGCGCGGTCGTGCTGGCCGGCGCCGTGCTGTGGCTGACCGAGAGCCGGGGCGCGGCGCGGCGGCGCCTCGACCTGCCGGGCGCGCTGCTGGTCACCGTCGGACTGGCCACGCTCGCCTACGGCATCTCGCAGACCGAGTCCGAGGGCTGGACGGCGACGGCGACGCTGGTGCCGCTGCTCGCCGGCCTCGCGCTGCTCGGGCTGTTCCTCCTCGTCGAGGCGCGGACGGCGGCGCCGCTGATGCCGCTCGGGCTGCTGCGGCGGCGGTCGGTGGCGTCGGCGAACGTGGCGATGCTGGTGTCCGGCTCGTCGATGTTCTCGATGTGGTTCTTCATGACGCTGTACGCGCAGAACGTGCTGGGCTACACCCCGCTGGAGGCCGGTCTCGCGCTGGTGCCCAGCTCGCTGGCGGTGATCCTCGGGTCCAAGGCGGCGCCGCGCTTCATGCCGGTGCTCGGGGCGCGGAACGTGGCCGTGCTGGGCACGCTCGTGGCGGCGGCCGGCTTCGGCTGGCAGTCGACGATGACCGCGGACGGGGGCTTCCTGACGGCGATCATGATCCCCGGCGTGCTGATGATGCTGGGCGCGGGCATGGCGGCGACGCCCTTGGCCTCCCTGGCCATCTCCGGTGCGGCACCCGGCGACGCGGGGCTGGTCTCCGGCCTGGTCAACACGTCCCGCACGATGGGCGGTTCACTGGGCCTCGCGGTGATGTCCACGATCGCGGCGGCGAGGTCCGGGGGAGAGCACGCCGGCCCGGTGGCGCTCACGGACGGCTACGCCCTGGTCTTCCGCACGGGAACAGCGGTCCTGACCGCCGCCGCCCTCCTCATGTGGGCGTGGCTACCGGCCGGAAAGCCAAAGCCCGCCACGGCATGAGCGCCTCGGAGCGAGCGCCCCGAAGGGGCGCGGGGAACTGCGCGAGCAACCACCCACCGGCCCGCACTCGACGAACCACCCCGCCCCTGGGGCAGCCCTCACTCACACACCCCCCGGCCCTGGGACAGCCCTCACTCACACACCCCCCGGCCCTGGAGCAGCCCCCACTCACACCCACCCCTGCCGCCGAGCCTCGCGCAGCGCCTCCGTCCGGTTGCGCGTAGCCGTCTTGCCGATCGCCGCCGAGAGATAGTTGCGCACCGTGGACTCGGAGAGATGCAGGACCGCGGCGACGTCCGCGACGGTCGCCCCGTCCGCCGAGGCCCGCAGCACGTCGCACTCCCGGGCCGTGAGCGGGCTGGGCCCCGCACTGAGCGCGGCGGCGGCCAGTACGGGGTCCACGACCGTCTCACCGCCCAGCACCCGGCGGACGGCACCGGCCAGTTCCTCCACCGGACCGTCCTTCACCAGGAAACCGGCGGCGCCCGCCTCCATGGCCCGCCGCAGGTACCCGGGACGGCCGAACGTGGTCAGGATCAGCACCCGGCAGCCGGGCACCCGCTCCCTCAGCTCGGCGGCGGCGTCCAGGCCGCTGCGGCCCGGCAGTTCGATGTCGAGCAGGGCGACGTCCGGACGGTGCGCGAGCGCGGCGGCGACGATCTCGTCCCCGGCCGACACCTGCGCGACCACCTCGATGTCCTCCTCCATCCCGAGCAGCAGCGCGAGCGCGCCGCGCATCATGCCCTGGTCCTCGGCGAGGAGGACGCGGATGGGCCGGGGGCGGGGAGGCGTGTCGGTCACGGGGGAAGACTCGTCGGTCACGGGGCCAGGTTAGGGCGCCGACGCCCCCACCGGCCTCTCCTCCTGCGGAACCGGCAGTTCCGCCGTCACCGCGAAGCCGCCCCGGGGCTCCACGCCCGCGGTCAGCGAGCCGCCGGCCGTGAGGAGGCGTTCCGTCAGACCGGTCAGGCCGGTGCCCGGACCCCGGGTGGGGCCGGCGGCGCCCGTGCCGTTGTCCGTGACGGTGAGCCGGACCCGGTCCGCGCCGCCCGACACGGCGATCTCGCACCGGCTCGCCCCGCTGTGCCGTACGACGTTGGTGACCGCCTCCCGCACCACCCACCCCAGCAGCGCCTCGGCCTGCGGAGGCAGCGGCGGTCCCGAGCGGACGACCACCGGCTCCACGTCCGCCGCGGCCAGCGCCGAACGGGCCCGGTCCAGCTCGGTCCCCAGGCTGCCCTCCCGGTATCCGGTGACCGCCTCCCGGACCTCCGTCAGCGCCTGACGCCCGACCGCCTCGATGTCGCCGATCTGGGTCAGCGCGGCGTCCAGGTCGCGGTGCGCCAGCCGCCGGGCCGCCTCCGACTTGACCACGATCACGGACAGGGTGTGCCCGAGCAGATCGTGCAGGTCCCGGGAGAACCGCAGCCGCTCCTCCGCCACCGCCCGCGTCGCCAGTTCCTCCCGGGCCGCGCGCAGTTGCCGTACGGCGTCGGACAGGCTCAGGATCGCGGCCGTCACCATCGTGGACAGGAAGGTCCCGTAGGCGATGTTGAGGCCGGTCCAGCCGTCCTTGACGCCGGCCACGATCCCGGCCGCGGCGGCCAGCGTCCAGCCCCACCGGCCCAGCCACCGCCCGCGCAGCGCCGCGCCCGCCGCGAGGCCGAGCAGCGGGAAGAACAGCAGCCAGCTGCCGCCGTAGGCCAGGGACAGGGCGCAGGTCACCAGCGCCATGCCGGCCAGGGCCAGCCGGGTCGACGGCGCCTCGCGCCGCTCCTTGTCGAAGGAGCGGAAGGCCACGTAGATGTAGAGGGAGTTGAAGACCAGGAGACCCAGGCCGCCGATCCAGGGGTTCGACGTCCGTCCCTGGAAGATGTTGGCCAGGCTGCCCAGGCCCATCAGCAGCCAGGGCAGGAGCGCGAAACCGGTGGGCGGCGGACCGACCCGCTCCGGCAGCTCGCCCGCCTTCGCCGCCGCCACCGGCTCGGACTGCCGCGCCAGCTGCCACGCGTCCAGGCGGCACGAGACCCTGCGCAGCCACCCTCCGGTCCCGCTCATCGCCCTCGGCCCCTCTCCTCGGTCGTTCACGTGCTCAGCCGCGTTCCGTGCCGCGGCGGTAGGACAGGACGGCGTACGCCCCGAACGCCGGCAGCCATGCCGCCAGTACGAGAATCGCACCCGCCGGGGGCGCCTGCCCCGTGGCGACCGAGGTGCCCAGCTCGGCGAAGCGGTTGGTCGGGGTGTACGCCGACACCGCGCGCAGCCACTCCGGGAACAGCGCCAACGGGAACCACAGCCCGCCGAGGACCGCGAGCCCCAGGTTGGCCACCATGTTCGCCACCCCGGTGGTCTGCCCGGTCAGCCGGTAGCCGTTGCCGAGGCCCAGCAGCGTGAACGGGACCGACCCCAGCCACAGCAGCAGCGCCAGCGCCGCCCACTGCCACGCCTCCAGCCGTACGCCGTTGACCAGGCCGCCCGCGGCGAGGACGGCCATGATCGCGGGCAGCACCGTGACCGAGGCGGTCAGCGCGCGCCCCACCACCACCTGGTGCGGCGGCATCGGCGTCACCCGCAGCTGCCGCAGCCAGCCGATCGCCCGGTCCTCGGCGACCCCGCCGCCGGTGTTCAGGGCCGAGCCGACCGCGCCGTACGCCGCCATGCCGACCATCGCCCCGGTCTTCCAGTCGCCCGCGTCGCCGCCTCCGAGGTTGGTGAAGAGGAGGTACATGAGGACCGGCATGGCGATGCCGCCGATCACGAAGCCGGGGTCGCGCAGCGTGCGGCGCGTCTCCAGCCGCAGGTAGTCCCTCATCGCACCGGCTCCGTCTCCGTGGCGGTCTGCGCGGTGGTCTCCGCGGCCGTCGTCGTCAGGGCCAGGAAGGCGTCGTCCAGGGATGCCGGGGCGACCTCCAGGCCGCGGATCGCGCCCCGCTCGGCGAGGGCGATCACGGTCGCGTCGGAGTCGTCGGTGCGCAGCAGCGCCCGGTGCCCGCGGATCTCCAGCGCGCACACGCCGGGCAGCAGCGCCAGGTCGCCGGTGGCTCGGCCCGCCAGGTCGAAGGAGACGCGGCTGCCGCCCGCCGCCCGGCGCAGTTCGTCACCGGTGCCGTCCGCGACGATCCGCCCCCGGTCGAGGACCAGGATGCGGTCGGCGTGCGCCTCGGCCTCCTCCAGGTAGTGGGTGGAGAAGAGGACGGTGCTGCCACGCCGCGCGTAGGCCCGCATCGACTCCCAGAAGGTGTGCCGGGCCTCCACGTCCAGGGCCGCCGTGGGTTCGTCGAGGACCAGCAGGTCGGGGTTGCCTGCCAGCGCGACGGCGAACCGCACCCGCTGGGTCTGCCCGCCGGACAGCCGGTCCACGCGACGCCCGGCCAGCCGCTCGATCCCGGCCAGCTCCAGGGCCTGCCCGACCGGCATCGGCGCCGGGTAGCGGCCGGCCACGAAGGCGACCAGCTCGCCCACGGTGACCCGGGGCACCGCCCGCGCCTCCTGGAGCATGGCCCCCACCCGGCCCGCGCGCACCGCCCGCTCCGGCTCCCCGCCGAACAGCGCCACCGTGCCCGCGTCGGGCGGGCACAGGCCCAGCAGCAGCGCGATCGCCGTGGACTTGCCGGCGCCGTTGCGGCCGAGCAGCGCGACCGTCTCACCGCGCGCGATCTCCAGGTCCACGCCGTCCACGGCGCGCACATCGCCGTACGCCTTGGCCGCTCGCGTGAAGCAGACGGCGGACGCGGTGGCTTCTGTCGCTCTCATGCCGGTGACGCTACGGAGCCGGCGGGGGTGGGCGGCAGATGCGGTTGTCCGGAGTCCGGGAGGACAAATGTCCCGGCCGCCGGCGTCCCGTACGGTCGTGGCTGCCGGTCACCGTCCACATGCCTGGGAGGACCTGGGAGAAGGGGACAGCCATGCCCGTCGACGCGGCCACGGCACTCGCCGCACCGCCCCACGTCCGCGAACTCGCCTGGGACCACAAGGACGTCCAGCTCTACCACCTCGGGATCGGCGCGGGACTGCCCGCCACCGACCCCCGCGAGCTGCGCTACACCCTGGAGTCCCGGCTGCACGTGCTGCCGAGCTTCGCGACGGTGGCGGGGGGCGGACCCCCGGGGGTGATCGGCGCGCTGTCCAGGCCCGGCGTCGACGTCGACCTCGCCCGCGTCCTGCACGGCGGGCAGCGCCTGCTGACGCACCGGCCCGTCCCGGTGCGCGGCCGGGCGAGCGCGGCCTCGCGCGTCGTCGCCGTGTACGACAAGGGCACGGCGGCCGTCCTCGTGCTGCGCACCGACGTCACCGGCGCGGACGGGCCGCTGTGGACCGACGAGGCCGAGATCTTCGTCCGCGGGGAGGGCGGCTGGGGCGGCGAGCGGGGGCCGTCCGGGCGCCCCGGACCGCCGCCGGACACGGAGCCCGATCAGGTCGCCGACCTTCCGGTACGCGAGGACCTGGCCCTGCTCTACCGCCTCAGCGGTGACTGGAACCCGCTGCACGCCGACCCGGAGTTCGCCGCGCGCGCCGGCTTCGAGCGGCCCGTCCTGCACGGGCTGTGCACCTACGGCTCCACGCTCAAGTCGGTGGTCGACACGCTGCTGGACGGTGACGTGACCCGGGTGCGCGAGTACCGCACGCGGTTCGCCGGGGTGGTGTACCCGGGGGAGACGCTGCGGGTGCGGATGTGGCGGCCGGTGGTGCCGGACGGCGGCCGCTCGGTGCGCGTGGCGGTGAGCGCCGTCGAGCGGGACGACGCCCCGGTCCTCGCCGACACCGTCGTCCGGTACGAGTGACGACGACGGCCCCGTCCGTCGGAGTGACGCACGGGGCCGTAGCCGCTTGCCTGCTTCTCTACCGCGTGTGTGTCGTGCCTCGGCGTGCCGTCAGGCCGCCGTCCCGGACTCCTCGGACGGCTTGCGGTGACGGCCCCGCGGGGTCGCCGCGGCCTCCTGGCTGGAGACCGGTCCGCGGTGCTTGCCGTGGCCGGTGTCGGTCTCGGAAACGTCGGCACCGGCGGCCTGCATCGGCTGGGTCGTGCTGGCGTCGTTCATCGGAAGGAATTCACCCCGTCAACATGATCTTTCGTACAGCCGGGCGAGTGTAACCGGCACCCCTCGACCCGAATCCAGGCGGCCGCGCCAACCGGCACTACTTCGTTACAAGCCGTGCCAGCGGGGCCTGTTGAAGGGGTACGGGGCGGGGTGGAGGGGGTGTCTGTTCATCCTTTTCGTCCGGCTTTCCGTCCGGCTCGGCGGGCCGGTCCGGAGCCGCGTCCCCCGTATCGCCGGCGCCTCCCGCGTCGCCGGTGCCCCCCGCTTCCCCCGGGGCCAGCCGCGCCACCCCGCACGGCAGTTCCGGGGTGGAGCACGGAAGCCGCAGCTCCCCGTCCGCCGTCCACAGCCCCGCCCCCGTCAACCACCCCTCGGGCGCCGGAAGGTGGCGCACCCGACGCTCGGCCGGCCGCCACACCCCGACCCAGCTGCCGAACGGGCCGTCCACGCGCAGCGCCACCGCGCACCGCTCCGGCGTCAGTGTCTGCCCAGGCTGGATCGCGACCGGCGTCACCACGCAGTCCGGCAGCCGCAGGCACTCCGGAAAGCGCACCGGCAGCGTGCTGCCCAGCACTCCCCAGCCGAGCCGGTCCCGCCCCGGCGAGGGCGCGTCCGAACGGATCAGCACCAGTCCGCTGTCGGGGTCGGCCAGCAGTATGCGGTCGTCGCTCTCGGGGGCGATCTGCAGCAGCGGCGACACCTCTCCGTCCCGCTCCAGGTCCACCGCGACCGCCTTCACGCGCCCGCCGGTCTCCCGGTCCAGGGCGAGTATCCGGCCCGCGCGGTCCAGCCAGACACCGCCCGAGCAGCGGCCGGGGATCTCGGCCAGCCGCTCCGGCCCGAAGGCGCCGCCCACGACCTGCCACAGCACCGTCGCCCGCGGACCGACGGCGAGCGCGTACGCCCGCTCGCCGCCCGGCACCGGCGGGAGCAGCCGCAGCCCGGTGGTGTCCGGCGGGCACTCCACCGCGCCGAGGGGCAGCTCACCGGTGCCCGGGCCGGTCGGGTACAGCAGCGAGAAGTGGTGCCGTCCGGCAGCGACGCGGTGCACCAGGACCCGCCCGTCGGCCATCGGCTGCACCTCCGTGCCGGGCTCCTCGGGCTGGTTGCCGGGCAGCGGCACCGCGTACGGCTCGGGGCCGTCCAGGGTCCAGCGCTCCGGGTACCAGGACTCCCCGCGCCGGGCGAGACGCGCGGCGTAGGCGCCTTCCGCGGTGATGCTGCAGCCCGCCCGCGGGGCCCCGCTGTTCCCGGACTCCGCCGAAGGCTCGATCGCACAGGCCGTCATCGTTCGGTCACCTCCGGCGACGAAGCTAGTTTTCGCACGCGCGGGCGGGGGACCGGCTGCCGTCCCCATCACACGTACGTGTGTCACAGGAACGATTCACCTGAGGGGAGGGAGGGGTGTGTGCTGTGCCGGACCGGGTCGGCGGCGAGGGCCGCGGCGGGTACCGGCGACGGGTACAAGGGCACAGAACCTCCAGGTAGCCTTGGCTTCGTGCCCCGTCTGTCAGAAGTCATCGCCGCGCTGGAGAACCTGTGGCCCGCCGAGCGGGCCGAGTCCTGGGACGCGGTCGGTACTGTCGTGGGCGAGCCCGACCAGGAGGTCTCCCGGGTCCTGTTCGCCGTCGACCCCGTCCAGGAGATCGTCGACGAGGCCGTGAAGCTCGGCGTCGACCTGCTCGTCACCCACCACCCGCTCTATCTGCGGGGGACGACGACGGTCGCCGCCTCCACCTTCAAGGGCCGCGTGGTGCACACGCTCATCAAGAACGACATCGCCCTGCACGTCGCCCACACCAACGCCGACACCGCCGACCCGGGCGTCTCCGACGCGCTGGCCGGCGCGCTCGACCTGCGCGTCGTACGGCCCCTGGTGCCGGACCCGACCGACCCCGAGGGCCGCCGCGGCCTGGGCAGGGTGTGCGAACTGGAGCATCCGCTGACCGTTCGCGAGTTCGCCGCCCGCGCCGCCGAGCGGCTGCCCGCCACCGCGCAGGGCCTGCGCGTCGCCGGCGACCCGGAGGCGACCGTCCGCGCGGTCGCCGTCAGCGGCGGCTCCGGCGACAGCCTCTTCGACCACGTGCGGGCGGCCGGCGTCGACGCCTTCCTCACCGCGGACCTCCGCCACCACCCCGCCGCAGAGTTCATGGCGGATCGCGCCCAAAGTCCCCTCGCGCTGCTCGACGCGGCGCACTGGGCCACCGAGTGGCCCTGGTGCGAGCTGGCCGCGGCCCAGCTCGACGAGATCTCCGACCGCAACGGCTGGGACCTCAGGGTCCACGTCTCGAAGACGGTCACCGACCCCTGGACCGCCCACGCGGCGTCCGCCCCGACCTCCAACACAATGGGAGCCCCCAACTGAAAGCCGAGCCCGCCGACCAGATCCGCCTCCTCGACGTGCAGGGCCTCGACGTCCGGCTCCAGCAGCTCGCGCACAAGCGCCGGTCGCTGCCCGAGCACGCCGAGATCGAGTCGCTGACCAAGGACCTCACCCAGCTGCGCGACCTGCTCGTGGCCGCGCAGACCGAGGAGAGCGACTGCGCCCGCGAGCAGACCAAGGCCGAGCAGGACGTGGACCAGGTGCGTCAGCGCGCCACCCGCGACCAGCAGCGCCTGGACTCCGGCGCCGTCACCTCCCCGAAGGACCTGGAGAACCTCCAGCGTGAGATCGCCTCGCTCGCCAAGCGGCAGGGCGACCTGGAGGACGTCGTCCTGGAGGTGATGGAGCGCCGCGAGTCCGCGCAGGAGCGGGTCGCCGAGCTGACCGAGCGGGTCGGCGCGGTCCAGGGGAAGATCGACGACGCCACCGCGCGCCGGGACGCGGCCGTCGAGGAACTGGACGGCGAGGCGGCCTCGGTGACCAAGGAGCGCGAGGTCATCGTCGGCTCGGTCCCCGACGACCTGCTGAAGCTCTACGACAAGCTGCGCGAGCAGCAGGGCGGCGTCGGCGCGGCCAAGCTGTACCAGCGCAGCTGCCAGGGGTGCCGCCAGGAGCTGGCGATCACCGAGCTGAGCGAGATCCGCTCGACGGCGCCCGACACCGTCGTACGCTGCGAGAACTGCCGTCGCATCCTGGTGCGCACGGCCGACTCCGGGCTGTAGGGGCCGGTTCGGTGGCGGCTTCGGTGGAAGCTTCGGCGGCCGGTCGGGTGCGGGAGTTCGTCGTCGAGGCCGACGGCGGGTCGCGGGGCAACCCGGGGCCCGCGGGCTACGGCGCGGTGGTGCGGGACGCGGCGACCGGGGAGACTCTCGTCGAGGTCGCCGAGCACCTCGGGGTCGTCACGAACAACGTGGCCGAGTACCGGGGGCTGCTGGCCGGACTGCGTGCGGCGAGGGAGCTGGACCCCGACGCGCGCGTGCACGTACGGATGGACTCCAAGCTCGTCGTGGAGCAGATGTCGGGCCGCTGGAAGATCAAGCACCCCGACATGAAGCCGCTGGCGGCCGAGGCGGCGCGGGTCTTCCCGCCGGGCCGCGTGACGTACGAGTGGATCCCCCGCGCGGACAACAAGCACGCCGACCGCCTGGCCAACGAGGCGATGGACGCGAGCGCGCGCGGTGAGCAGTGGTCACCGGCCGAGTCGACGGCGGAACTGGACGCGGGGGGCGCCGCCGGACGCCGGGCGGTGACCGCCCGCACGGCCGGTGCCGCCATCGGTGAGCGGGTCGCCCAGGCGGCTCGCACCGGTGCCGAGGTCGACGCCGACACCGACGCCGGCGCGGACGTCGATACCGGCGCGGACGCCGACACCGGCGCGGACGCCGACACCGACGCCGATACCGGCGAAGACGCCGACATGCGCGCCGCCAAGACCGTCGCGTCCCCCGGCTGGGGACCCCCCGACATGGGCGCCCCCGCCACCTTCGTACTGCTGCGGCACGGTGAGACGCCCCTGACCCCGCAGAAGCGGTTCTCCGGCAGCGGTGGCAGCGACCCGTCGCTGTCGTCCGTCGGCCGGGAGCAGGCCGAGAGGGTGGCCGCGAGCCTGGCCCGGCGCGGCACGGTCCAGGCGGTCGTCGCCTCACCCCTGGCCCGCACCCGTGAGACCGCCGGCATCGTGGCCGCCCGCCTCGGCCTGGAGGTGACCATCGAGGAGGGCCTGCGGGAGACCGACTTCGGCGCCTGGGAAGGACTCACCTTCGGCGAGGTGCGCGAGCGGTACCCCGCCGACCTGGACGCCTGGCTGTCCTCCCCGGACGCCCGGCCGACCGGCGGCGGCGAGAGCTTCGCGGCGACCGGCGAGCGCGTCGCCGCCACCCGCGACAGGCTGGTCCCGGCCTACGCGGGCCGCACCGTGCTGCTGGTCTCGCACGTGACGCCGATCAAGACGTTCCTGCGGCTCGCCCTGGGCGCCCCGCCGGAGTCGCTGTTCCGGATGGAGCTGTCCGCGGCCTCGCTGTCGGCGGTCGCGTACTACGCCGACGGCGGCGCGAGCGTCCGCCTGTTCAACGAGACGTCCCACCTGCGCTGAGCGCCGCCGCCGCACGGGCCAGCGCCTCCACGCGGCCCCAGTCACGGTCGGCCACGGCGTCCTTCGGCAGCATCCAACTGCCCCCGACGCAGCCGACGTTGGGCAGCGCCAGGTACTCCGGTGCGGAGCCGGGACCGATGCCGCCGGTCGGGCAGAAACGGGCCTGCGGCAGGGGCGCGGCGAGCGCCTTCAGGTAGGCGGTGCCGCCCGCCGCCTCGGCCGGGAAGAACTTCATCTCCCGCACCCCGCGCTCCAGCAGCGCCACCACCTCCGAGGTGGTCGACACCCCCGGCAGGAAGGGCACCCCGGACGCCCGCATCGCGTCCAGCAGGACGTCCGTCCACCCGGGACTGACCAGGAACCGCGCCCCCGCCGCGACGACCTCGCCGACCTGGTCCGGCGTGATGACGGTGCCCGCGCCGACCACGGCGCCCGGCACCTCGTCGGCGATGGCGCGGATCGCGTCCACCGCCACCGGCGTCCGCAGCGTCACCTCGATCGCGGGCAGCCCGCCGGCGACGAGCGCCCGGGCGAGCGGTACGGCGTCGGCGAGGTCGTCGACGACCACGACGGGCACGACGGGGGCGAGGTCCAGCACCGAGGTGGCGGGGGAGGAGGGCAGCGGAGAACTCATGACCTCATCGTGCCGCCGCAACGCACGACGCGCAACGCGCTTTGCGGTATGCGCAACGACAGCGGGGACCGCCCTGCCGGAACGTCAGTGGATCTCGTCCACCAGCACGTCCAGCGACCACGGCCGCCCCGCCTTCGCGGGTGCCTCGGCCTCCACCTCGTAGCCCAGGTCCCGCAGCGCCTCCACCAGCTCCGCCGGACCGCCCGGCGCGGTCCCGGAGGTCAGCAGGCTCCGCACGATCCGCCCCTTGGTCGCCTTGTTGAAGTGGCTGACCACCTTCCGGGTCGGCGCGTGCAGCACCCGTACGGTCGCCGTCCGCCCGGCGACCTCGCCCTTCGGCTTCCAGGCCGCCGCGTACGCCGACGAGCGCAGGTCCAGGACCAGCCGCTCCCCGGCCGCCTCGGGCAGCACCTCGGCCATCGGCGCCCGCCAGTACGCGCCCAGCGCGCCGAGCCCCGGCAGCCTGACGCCCATCGAGCACCGGTAGGAGGGGATCCGGTCGGTCACCCGCACGGCACCCCACAACCCGGAGAACACCAGCAGCGAACGGGCCGCCCGCCGCTTGGCCGCCGCGTCGAGCGAGGCCAGGTCCAGCGCGTCGTACAGCACACCGGTGTAGATCTCCCCGGCCGGCCGGGCCCCCGCCGTCAGCAGCTCCACGTTCTTGGCGACCTCGCCGCGCAGCCCCTCACTCAGCCCCAGCACCTCGCGCGCCTTCTCCTCGTCCCCGGCGCACAGGTCGACGAGTTCGCCGAGGACGGCCTCGCGGGCCGGGGTCAGCCCCGGCAGCGACAACGCGTCGGTCTTCAGCGGGGCACCCCGGCCGGAGGCGGCCTTCCCCTCGGACGGCGGCAGCAGGACAAGCACAGGCACTCCTTCGATCCAAGCTCCCGGTCAGGGTACGGCGTGCCCCTCCCGCGCCTGGTTGACGGCCCGTACGAGGCCGCCGGCGTCGTCGGCGTGGCAGCGCACCACGCGGACCTCGTGCCGCCGCCCGAGGAAGGTGACGTGGGTGACGGGCTCGGCGAGTTCGACGGTCACCGACGTCTGCGCGCCCACGGCGAGGTTCAGCTCGCCGTCCCTCGGCTCGTGCGTCGCGCGCAGTTCGCGGCGGACCGCGGCGATCCGCTCCAGCGGTATCCGTACGTCGACGTGCACGGCCCGGCGGATCCGCAGCGTGCCCGCGCCCGGGTCGAGGACGTGCGGGCGGACCACGGACGCGGCGTGCAGCCCGATGACGAAGACGACGGTGTACACGTCCAGGACGAGCACCACGTGGTGCACCGTGGGCCAGTCGCGCAGCAGCACGGACATCCCCACGGACTCGACCACGCAGACGAACGCGAAACCGAACATCATCGCGCCCTGCCCCCGCGCGTACCCGAAGGCGGCCGAGCCGTCCGCCGTCCCGTGGGTCCGCCGGGTCATCCACAGCCACAGGCTCGCCAGCAGCCGCAGCTCGTGCCGGACCAGCAGGTACGGGACCGAGGTGAGGGAGGAGCCCGTCATGACCGCCGCCCCCTCGACACGATCTCCATGGCCTGCCGGATCGCCTCCGCCTGCCCCGGCGCGAAGTCCGCGTACAGGGCACGCAGGATGCTGTGGTCGAAGTCGAGGTCGACGCCCTCCTCGGGCACCAGGTCCGCCGGCATGGCCTCGGCGAGCACCCCGGCAGCCTCCGCCACCCTCGGATCGTCGGCGCCGACGTCCACCAGCTCGTCGAGCAGCGCGTAAGCCCTGTGGGCCCGCGCCACCGCCTCCGGCGACCCCAGCGCGCCGCGCAGCGAGGCCACCAGCCCGGCCCGCTCCTCCGGGGGCACCGTGCTCTCCAGCGTCGCCAGCATCTCGCGGTCCCGTACGGCCATGGGGGAACCGGAGACGTCCCCCATCCCCGCGAACAGCTCGGCCAGCTCCGGCGAGACCGGCCCCTCGGGCGGCAGCCCGCCCTCCGACGCCAGCAGGGCCCGCAGCCGCGTCCGGCGCTCCCGGATCGCCGCCTCCTGCCGCGCCAGGTCCGCGTCCAGTTCCTCCAGCACCTCGGCCAGCTCCTTCCCGGCCTCGTCCGCGAGCACGTCCCGCACCTCGGCGAGCCCGAGCCCCAGCTCGGCCAGCCGCCGGATCCGGGCCAGCACGACGACGTGCCGCAGCGTGTACGACCGGTACCCGTTGGCCAGCCGTTCCGGCTCGGGCAGCAGCCCCTGGTGGTGGTAGTGCCGCACGGTCCGCGTGGTGACGCCGACGGTGTCGGCGAGTTCTCCGATCCGCATGACCCCAGTAGAAACGTTGACGTTGCGACAGGGTCAAGCGAGCGGCGCGGCCGGCTCGCACCGGACACCGGTGGACCGCCTCTGGTCCGTACGACCCGGAGTGGGGACGGACTGGCCGCCCTCGCCGGCCCCGGCGTGGTCTGCACGGCGATCGCCTTCGTCGCCTTCCTTGAGCTGATCAAGGAGGCCGGTCCGACCCGCGCGACGGTCATCACGTACGTCGACCCGGCGGTCGCGGTGACGGCGGGCGCCGTCTTCCTGGAGGAGCGCCTGGCGCCGACCGTCCTCGCCGCGTTCGTCCTGATCCTGACGGGCCCGGTCCTGGCGACGGCGGCCACGACGGCCACTGGAGCGAGCCGCCGCACCCGCCCGGTACCATGGTCGACACGGCAGACGAGCCGGGCGGGCGGCCGCGTGGAGTCCCTCACGGGACTTCCCGAGGAACGTCCGGGCTCCACAGGGCAGGGTGATGGCTAACGGCCACCCGGGGTGACCCGCGGGACAGTGCCACAGAAAGCAGACCGCCGGGGACTTCGGCCCCCGGTAAGGGTGAAACGGTGGTGTAAGAGACCACCAGTGCCCAGGGTGACCTGGGCAGCTAGGTAAACCCCACCCGGAGCAAGGTCAAGAGGAGCGCCGTAACACGCGCTCTGCGCGGACGATCGAGGGCTGCCCGCCCGAGTCCGCGGGTAGACCGCTGGAGGCCGGTGGCAACACCGGCCCTAGATGGATGGCCGTCGCCGGAGGGCCCGCGAGGACCCTCCGGAACAGAACCCGGCGTATAGCCCTGCTCGTCTGCCGCTCTTTATTTCTGCAGGTCAGAGGCCATGTTTTTTGGCTAAACAAACTCTCGGGGTCGAATCCGGGTCGAATCTGGGCCGTGCGGGTGAGTGACATCGTGGATGTGTACGCCGAGTATCGTCGCTCCGGTCCGACTCGTATGGGGCAAGTGGGGCAATATCGGCGTCATGTCGCGTGCAGAACGCAGTCGGAGGCTGGTGGGTAGTGGGTCTGGACGCTTCCGAGGCAGCGGAAAGTATGGTCCGGTGTGTCTTCCTGTGTGGCGCGCACTGGCATGGCGGGGCAGGCGGGATTGAGCTGTCCCTAGTTTCGTGGGTCAACGAAGTTGAGCGGTTCAAGGTGTCCTCGGGCTCGGCGGGTGGTAACGCAGCGTGTGCGTAGCCGCTGGTTAGCAGGGTTCCGGAAGCCGTGCGCATGATTACTCAGGACCACGAGCGCCTCATAACGGGGCCGACAGACCCGTCACCGACCGTGATAGCACGTCAGCGACAAGAGCCAGGCGCACCGCTCAAGAGCGAAGAGCCAGCAACGACACGGCTGTGGCCTCCCGCCGGGCATCCTGGGCGGGACGCTCAACGGCGGCTCGGCCGTCCTGGCGACGCACGAACTGGACAGCGCACAGTTCTGCGCCGTTGACCGCGCCCGCACGTCGGCGGCCGAGTTCGGGATCGACTCGAATGACGGACTCGAGACCGAGCGACCTGGATCGACATCAGCGTAGAAGCCCCGTAAGCGCCGCACTCACGGGGCTTCTACGATGCGCGAGTCAGCCCCTGACTCGAGTGCCTACACCCGCAGTCGAGCTACTCGGCATTAATCTTCTCCGCCGTGGGGGAAGCCCGACACCGACGCCAGGAACTGTGCTGACGTGAAGTAGGGATTGTTCGTGCCACCGAGCACCTCGATAAGGATCGCTTCCTCGTCGCACTCCATGACTCGGTACTGGTCACCTGCCCGGAGCGCGAGGCCCTTGCCGTCCTCGCCGTCGGACACGACGTCGAAGACCTGGCCCTTCGTCGAGCACGGGGCGTTCCGCTTCTTGGCCGCAGCCTTGGCGGCCCTGAATACGTTCTTCCCGCCAGCTTCAGCACCCCGGCCGATGGCCCACCCGCCCACGGCAGTGACGACGGCCAGCGCCCCGGGGCCGCCCACCTTCTTCGCCAGCGTCGTCATCATCTGGTATCCCCCCAGATTGCCCACCCATACCTCCTCGTTGGCCGCGCATCAGGGGCAATCTTATGGAAGGTGGCCATCGACATGTCCATTATTGGCCGGGTACGGCGTGCAGTTCACGAAGATGCGGAACGCCGTGATGGACGCCGGCCAGATCGGCATGGCGCTGCTGACTGCGTGCATCGCGCAGGAGCGGCTGCGGGACCTGCTCGCCCTCGCCCGCACCGGGCCGACCGCGAGCGCGTCGGCCACCTGTGTTGGAAGGTCCTCACCTGGTACGCGGACTCCGAGGTCCGCCAGCTCGCGGTCACTCTCGACTGCTCGTGGCCCAAGATCTCGGCGTTTCATCGCGACCGGCCACTGCTACGCCACCAGCGAGGGCGTCAACCGGATGATCAAGCTATGCGCGCGGAATACGAACGGCTTCCGGAACCCGGCCAACCAGCGGCTACGCACACGCTGCGTCACCACCCGCCGAGCCCGAGGGCACCTCGCACCGCTCAACTTCGTTGACCCAGTTTCGTAGAGTCCGCGGACTGGGTCAGCTCAACGGTCGAGCGCACGAGAATAATCATCGACACCCCGTCAACGACGGTGCGTTGAGTGTCAGCTGGCCCGGATTGACTGTAGAGGCAAGGTGCATTACTGGCCGGGTACGGCGTGCTCGTTGGGTGCTCTCCGTAAATGATCTTAAAGGCTTGGGGTGCAGTCCGCGCTGCCGTGCGACGGATTGCGGATCGGAGGACCAGCGCAGCTATCGACTGTGGCGCGGACGGATGCTCAGCAGCCCGCAAAAAGCGGAGCCCACGTCAGTAGAATTCCGCTGGCCTCCGCGAGCGACCTCCATCTGGGGTCGTCCGGCTGCTTCTCCAGGACCAGCACAGGGCGTATCTGCCCAAAGGTCCTAACACGTTGGAGCTGGTGGGCGTAGTCGAGGACCTGGCCAATTCCCAGCCGAATCTGCTGATCCTCGCTCGCGCCGGTCAGGCTCTTGACCTCAGCGATGAACACGTCGTCGCCGCGCGACCAGCCCGCGTCGAACCTCGGAGCGTGGCGAGCATGCCCGCGAAGCTCGATCTGCTGTCGAGCAAGGTGCTCGACCAGTGCTGTGACAGTTGCTTCGTGTGCTCTCGTGCCCTTGTCGAGCTGATCAAGGTCGAGCGCAAGTGCACCAGCTTCGTGCTGACCGACGCTCCGTCGCCGGAGTGGGCCGCCGAGGATGCCATCCCCAGTCTGAGGCAGTACGAGGACTCGGTCACTGCCGCTCTCAGCTTGTCGCAGCTCTCGACAACGTGCGGGAAATCGTCCGAGGAGGTCCGCGAAGCCGTCCGCGTCCACGACACACACGTGGTAGCCCCGGTCGCGCTCCCACGCTGCACGCACGAGCTTCTGGCTGTACTCCCGGCGTGCGTCGGTCACAACCTGGCTTGCGAGATCACCATGAACCACGACAGTGATCTTGCGTGAGAAGTCTGGTTTCCACCCCGCCCCGAGCCTCAGGGCAATCTCGATGCAGTGTTTTCGGATGGTCCACTCGCCGTCGATGAGCACTTTGCCGGTGAAGCAGAGTGTCTGTCCTCTGAGCGAGCGAACCCAGCCATCGCAGAGCCTGCCGTCCATGATCCCCCTCTTCTGCCTCATGATTCTGACGTGTCTCCGGTGCCGTCTGGCGTCGGTCGTGGAACCCGTGCTGCCCTGACCTACTGGTCAACTTCGGGGTCCTGTGCTTTGGCCTGCATGCACGGATCCCGGAGTCTTCGGTCAACGGCCCGGCTCATGAGGCGCTGAGTGTCTCCGCCACATAGTCATCGTCGATGTCGGGTTCTGTGGACAGTCCGGCTGCATCGGTCAGGTCTGGGTCGAGGTGCTCTGTGCTCCCTTCCACGGCGGCCTCCGTGGTTTCCTCGCCTGGGCTCTCGTCGCGATCAGCTAGAACAGGGAGGACGTACGCCTGGGCCAGTCCCGCCAAATGAAGTGGCAATGGGAGAGACAGTGCTGAGACGTAGTCCGGTGCCTGGCGCAGCTGGTGCATGGCGAGGGCGAGTGCCTCGGCGTCGTCGGCCTGGCCCGGTACTGGGGCACCCGGGTCGGTGTCCTCGTGGCAACCCAGTACCGCGATCTCCATCAGAGTTGGGTTCCAGGCGCTGGTGCCTGCCTGCGAGGTGAGGTTGCCTGCCGCGTTGACCCTGGTGGCGAGCCGGTCGAGGGAGGGTGAGACCGGGTGGCTTGCGGGGCGTTCTGTGGTGCTGTAGAAGATTCGCTCGCTCACGGGTTCTCCATGGTCCTGGCTGGGAGTCTGCTTCCAGAAACCGGCCGGTTGACCATGGGGATTGCCAGGGTCAGCCAGTCCCCACCACTGGGCGCTCTCGCGTCCGCCGCACCCGCGTACACGGACGAGCCGGAGCTCGTCGTCGAGACGGCCGGCGGGGGCGTGACCGGTCCTGATCAGGTCACGTTCGATGCGTCCGTCCTGGAGCCACGGCCAGTGAAGCCTGCTGTTCTGCGCATGGGTGATCAGGACGGTGGGCTGCCCGCGCAGGGAGTGCAGGACGCGCTGGAGGAAGGCCGCGGTCTCCTTGCGCTGCTGGGTGAGGTTGGTACGCCACTGCTTGCCGGTGACTCGGGGCGCGCTGATGTGCGGGCCATCGGTCGAAGGCTCGGGCTCCGCGAATCCTTCGGGGTCTATCTCGGCCTGCTTCACCAGACCTAGGAGGAAACGTGGGTAGGAGACCCACTCCCCCGTACTGTCGTCCCAGCCGCGTACGGACGCGATGCCTTCCCCATCCGGCAGCGGGGTGACCAGGACGGCCACGGGCAGGTGCTTTGGCAGCCGGGTCGGGCCATCCTTGCGGCGCTTCACCATCCACACAGCCGCGTATTGCAGTGCGTCGGGGAGGTCGTCGCCGAGGGTGTGCTGGGGCAGGACACGGACGCCGAGCTGGCGCAGTCCGTCAAGCCAGGAACTGTGCGTGCGGTGATCGATATCTTCCGCGTTGTCGATCTGACGGTCGGTGGACGGGGTCACGACGAACTGGGTCAGCAGCCCGGCGTCGGCGCACCCGAGACGGACAGCGAACTTTGGGTCCGTCGATGTGGGACGGAAAGTGCTTCGGTGCGCGATCTCCACCAGGGCAAGGCCCGGCCGGGAGGGGACAACACCGTCCGCGTGAAGCCAGGCATGCAAGGCGCGGCGACGTTCGGCGACGGCCGATGCGAGGGCTGCACCCCTTGCCTTGACGACGGGATCGGGTACAAGCCGGTCACCAAGCCCATCGGCGAGGGGCAAGCAGCGCAGGCGGAGGGTAAGTTCAGCCGTCCGCCATTCGAGGACGATCGGTGACCCAGGCCTGGCCTCGTCGAAGTCCTGATCCGTGACGTGTGCGACGGAGACACCGCCGTCGCCATCGAGTCCCAGGACCTCGGCAAACTGTGCCACCGCCTCCTTGCGTACCTCAGGCGACTGCCACAGCAGCCGGGCTTCCACCACGGGCGGGGCATCCTGGTGCGGACCGTGGCCGTCGATCCGGGCCTGCGTGGCGAGTGCCACGCGCCGGGCCTGGCCCTCGGCTTTCTTGATTTCGTCGGTCCTCTTCTTAGGCCGCCGGTTCTCCGGTGCGGCGATGCCCTTGCCGCGTCCCCGTGTCAGATCGGGCACCCGGACCAACGTCTCGGGAAGGGCCTGTTCGGCCCATTCGGTCAGCTGGGCCCGCTGGTTGGGCATGAAGCCGACGCCGATCTCGTGCTTGCCCATTCGGGTGCTGTGGACAACGGCGCCGCGGACTCCGCCCTCGCCGATCCAGGAGACCGGCTCGGTAAGGAGTTGTTCGGGGTCGGGGAAATTGCCGGCGAGGCTGAGTCCGCGCAGGATGCCGGCGGTGTCGTTCTCTGACCAGACGAAGGTATCGGCGGCCCGGTCGCGACGCAGCCGGGCGACGGCGTAGCGTTCGGTGGCTGGTGCTCCGGGGAGCCAAGGGATGGTGGGACGGAGGTAGGCCGTAGTGGCCTCACGGTAGGACAGGTTAAGGCGCTTGGTCGTGGCCCGCGGGTGGGTGGCCCAGCGTCGTACGCCCCAGTGCAGGTGGAGGCGCGGCCTGGGGTCGAACGGTGTGGTGTGCAATGAGATGTTCAGGACGACGGAGAACCACCATTCCTTCCGTTTGACGGTCCGGCACAGGGGTTGCGACATGAGCTCAGCGCCCTGGTCCCGCGGCCCCCGGGGCAGAGCACGGAAGCGCAGCTGTCCGCCCTCGAACGGGTAGGCGCCGAGGGCCAGGATGCGGCGTGCCAGTGCGTCGGTGGCGAGCTGGAACTGCCTTGGTTCGGGGGCCGCGGTGCCGCCCGCGGTGGTCGGGGTGGTGAGCAGTTCGACGCCGGCGACGGGTTGCCACGTGGGCAGGTTCCGCTTCAGGTCGGCGCTGCTGGCGAGTAGAAGCGAGCGAAATCCGGGGTCCTGTGCGGCGCCCTTGGGACCCAGTGTGCGCAGCCAGGCATCAAGGAGCTGTTGCAGCGAACGGCCCGGCAGCGGATCAGGGACCGAGGCGGGTACGTACATCCAGAAGTCCTCGGCTACCTGCGGACCCGGCTCGACGGGCGTCCGGGGCCGGGGGCGGACGATCACGTCAGGGGCGAGGGTCTGGAGGACACCATCGAACCGGCGGGTGGGTAGAGTCAGCAGCTGCTTCTCCTCGTCCCGCCCGTGGTTGTGCAGATCGAGGAGTCCGGCGTGCCAGTGTTCGGGGAAGGCTAGCGCGCGGAAGTCCTCAGTCCAGGGAGCGCTGTCTTCGGCGAGGTGGTACGCGGATCGGCGGGTATTTTTGTACATGTCGGTTCTCCCTGCGAAGTCGTACGTGATCGATGGCAGGCCAGATCATCGACGGCGTCGGTCGATGCCTGTCAGCCCGCGTCGAGAGGGTCGGGCGGAGGCGCTCCCATGACGCACAGCGCCTCGTATAGCGGGCGGTAGAGCAGTTTGACGAGCTCGGCGTCAGCGGGGTCGGGGAGCGCGCCCCCAAAGGCGCCCCCGACCCCGCTCTCCCCGAAGTACGGGGCGAGGACGTCCCGCAGCCGCACGAGCAATCCCGGGTCACTGGTACGGCGGGGTTGCCGTCCCTGTTCGGTGAAAGGCGCCTGGGCCGCTGCGAGCTGTGGCGCGAAGGCCGCGTCGACGAAGACGACGCGGGCGGGCACGCCGCCGCGCACGAGGCGTCCGATGACCTGCCAGATGGTGACGAGCTGGTCCCAGACGAAGGATTTCTTCTCGTCTTCAGGGAGCGAGGAGTAGATATAGGGCCGGGACAGCAGGTGCCGCCAGACGCCGCGGGCGGTGGTTCGGAAGGCGCCGCCAGCCGCGTCCAGGCTGCCCGCCTCGGCAACCAGCTCGTCGAATGTTCTTTCCTGCCACGTCAGTTGACCGCGTACGAACCGGGTCGCCCAGTCGTTGACGGCGAAGACGGCCAGGGTCAGGTCGTCGGGGCGCGGGTGCGGTCGGACCAGAAAGAACACCGTCCCGAACGCCGCCACTCTCTCCTCGCCCGGACGCTGGGGGACGGTGAGGATGTTGTGCCCTCGCTCGACGGCCAGGAGGGGAGCGACGAGGAGTTCGGCGTCCGAGTCGTCGGCGAAGGAGGCGAGGTCTCCGCGCCGGACCGCTCCGGCCCTTGATCCCGTACGCGATCCGGTGTCCGATGTCCGGCTGCCCGACGGGGGCGCACCCTCGACTGCGGTCTCCAACTCGGCGTCGTCAGCTGCCAGAACACGCACCCGGCCGCGCCAGCGCGGGATCTCGTCCAGGGCAGCGGCGGCCACCTTGGCCTCGGCGTAGCTGCCCACCAGGAGCAGGGCGCGCTTGCGGCGCTGGTCGGGGATGCGGGCCAGTTCACTCTGCAGCGGAGAGGAGTTTCCGTCGCCCCGGGACCGGGCGAGCCGGTCGATCATCAGACGCAGGACGTCCTCGCGATGGTCAGGGTCCTGCCCGGAGAGCCGGATCGGCTGCCCGGCGGCGTCGTAGAGGAACTCGGTACGGAACACGGTCTTCCGGATGGCATCCAGCGCCTTTCTCTGCGGTTTAAGAACCGCGCGCACGGGAGCCAGGACGTGTGCCCTGGTGGAGGTGCCGGCCCAGCTGGTGCCCGACATCAACAAGACATGCGGGCCCGCCTGACCGCGGCCGGGGTCGGCGCCGAGCTGGGGAAGGTTGAGAAGCAGCTCGCGGCCCACGCCTGCGCAGCGGAAGAAGCGCAGAGTACCGGTGCGGTGACCGTCCTTGTTACGGGCCGCGGCACGTTCGTCTACCAGGTACTGGAAGCCGAGCACATTTCCCATGGGCGCCTCGGGTAGGAGGGGCGCGTAGTCGAGGGGCGGGCGGCGGGTCAGTTCGTGGCTGGCTGCGTCGAGCCGCAGTGCCGCCTCCACCTGGGGCCACAGGAACGTAACCCGGTCCAGGCGTTGGTGCAGGGCAGCGAGAACGAGGGTGAATTCCAGTCGGCGTGCGTTGAGTTCGCGCCATGCCTCGGTGAGGGGCACGTCCTCGGAGGCCGGTTCCTTACCCCGCTTGGTGACGGGCGCGCGGCGCTGCTCTGGCCCCGGCGCTCCGATGAGGAGCGAGTCGAGGAGGCTGCGGACGCGGCGCCGTGTCCGCTTCTCGTCAAGGGTGTGCAGAACGTCGTGGGCGAGGGCGGTCAGCTCGTCCGCGGGCGTCCCGTAGGGGCCGCGCCCGCCGAGCGGATCGTCGCGGAACGTGTCGAAGAACCGGGTGATCTCGATACGGCGCTGCTCCCAAGGAGCCTCCGGAGCAGTGATGTCGCTGTCGTCTCCGAGACCGTCTTCGTCTTCGTACAGCGCGCTCTCGTCTTCAATGCCTCCTTCGTCTGTGCGGCTATTCGGCTGCCCCTCGGCCCGGCTCGACACCGGCGGGTACCAGGCGTGCAGCAGCTTCTCCTGGAGGGTCCACGCGCTGAAATAGTCTATCTGCGCCCAGTTCCGCAGCCCTTCGTCGTCGATGAGCATGGCGTACAGCCGGTCCGCGGCGGATCCGACAACATCCAGTGCGGCGGACCACCGTTCCACGTCCTGGTCGGAGAGCTGGAGTCGTCCCTGCCGGGCGAGTTCGGCGATCTCATGGGTCTGTAGCCGGTCGAGCCAGGATTCGGAGACACCGGTGGTGACGAGGGTGGCCGACGGCGCGAACATCTGATCGAGCTGCATCTGTACGCGGTCGGCCTCGTCGACGATCAAGATGTCGCTGCGTAGGCAGGCCAGTTCCAAGTAACGCAGGCGTTCGGCGTTGAGTTGGCGCGGTACGGCAGTCTGGACAAGGCTGGCGGGATTGGCCACCCAGATCAGCGCGTCCACGAGGTCGCGGGCGGAGGAGTGCCGGGGGCAGGCGCTCCACAGCGGACAGGCGTGCGGGGTGCCCAAGTCCTCGTTGTCTGCATCGTCCGCGGCGGTCTCCCTTCCGGCGATTCCCCGGGCGTGTTCGAGTTCGCGTACGGCGCGCTCGCCCACCGGTTCTTCGACGGCTTCCTTGCTGGGTGCGGGGTGGAGGGCACCGCACGGTGCGTCGGCGTAGCGCAGCGGCTCGGACGTGTCGAGGGCCCGGAGAGCGTCCAGCGGGCAGGCGGTGCTCAGGTGGGTGAAGCTGGGGAGGGTGTGGGCCAGCAACGAGTGCTCCCCGCGTGCGGCGAGCCTGCGGTGCAGCCGCTGGGTGTGCTGGGGCCGCGTGGTGCCGCCCTGCACGAGGGCGGCGCTCAGACCGAGCGCGCGGAACAGTTCGGTCAGGGTGAGCTGTTCGGCCACGTCGCCGACTACAAGGGTGATGCGCAGACCATTCTGGTGCGCCCAGACGGCGAGCAAGGTCATCAGGGTGGACTTGCCAGCGCCGACCATGCCGACGAGGTGGGTGAGCCGGTCGAGTCGCAGCGCATCCGCTTCCTCGAATGCCGTCCCGTCCGGGGTGCGGGTGTCGAGTTCGAGGTGGTCGAGGCGCTCCTCCCAGTTTCCCGCCTTCAGCCCACGGCGCCGCTCCTCACCATCCATCCACCGCGCCACGTCGGCGAGTTCGCCGAGCGGTACATCAAGGGGGCCCGCGGTGGCCGGGCGGTCGGCGGTGAGGGGGTGGCCGGGGAAGGGGACGCGTACGAGGTCGGCGGGGATCGAGACGGAGGTACGCCGGTGGCGGCGATCGATGAAGCGGTGTTCTCCCGCCTCCGCTTGGGGGAGTGGCTTCGTAGTGAAGCCGGGGAGGTCCGCGAGGGCGTCGTCGTAGGTGGTGAAGCGATCGGCGGCCACTTTGAGAGAAAGCCGGAGAGCAGGCTCCCCGGCCGCCGGTACGTAGTACGCGCGCAGCCGTTCGGGCAGCTCCAGGTAGGCATCCAGGCTCTGCCGCCACATCCGGCCGCGGCGCATCGGCCAGAGCAGGTGTCGGGCTGCGGTCAGCGCGGTCTGCTCGGCGGTTCCGATGGGGAGTTTCGCGGCCTGCACGAACCGGAGACCATGACCGCCGAGAAGTGTCCACGCTCCGTTGGCCGCGTGGCCGGGTGCCACGGTCTCCAGTAACCGCAGGGCGAGCTCGACCTGGCAGAGTAGGGTCGGCCGGGTCCGGGCATGCTCTTCGGGCCAGGGACCCAGGGCGGCGACGACTGGCTGGTACCAGCTGCTGCGGTCACGCATGATCCGCTCCGTTCTTCCGGGCGCCATCGGCCGGCGCCGTGTGGTTTCCGGCCGGGGGCGACTGGGTGCGCACTGTGCGGGTGGGCGCGATGGACGCGTCCGGTCCGCGTTCGCCGGACAGCCGCAGCCGTGCGGCCCGTATCAGTTGCTTGTCAGTCAGAAGCCGCAGGCCGTCCGCCCCCGCACCACGCTCCCGGGTGTAGACGTCGAGGTAGTCGCGGCGGGCGCGCACCCGGAAGCTCGGCACCACCCAGCAGGCCTCGTCGTACGGCGGCTCGGCGCGGACCGTGGCGGCGGCGCGTCCGAGGAAGGCGGGGTGTGCCCAGTCCTTGACGTCGACGGCCCACACGTGGCCGTCGGGGAAGGTGACGCGCAGGTCGTACGCGTCGAAGCCGGGCCACATCTCGACGGTGAGCCCGAGGGCACGCAGTTCGCTCTCCAGCGATACCTCGGAGCGTCCGGGACCGGTGACGAACTGCCGCAGGGGTTTGCGCAGTTGGCGCAGCTCACCCACTTCCGCCGCGACGAGTTCCCTCCCGTGCGGTGCGGGGCCCCGGTGCCGACACTGGTCACGCTCGCACCACCACTCGTTGTTGGACACCGGGTGGAGCAGGGTCAGGCAGCGGTGGCAGCACAGGTAAGCCCCGTTCCGGCGGAACCCGAGGGGGACGGGGGCGTAGATCTCCTCGATGAGGAAGCGGACCGGGTCGAGGAAGAGGTCCGTACTGACCTCGGTCCAGTCCGCCTCCGTGAGCACAGGCTGGGTGACCAGAAGGCGGCGGAAGGCCGTGTACGACTCGGGCGATGACATGGCGCGGCAGGCACGGAGGGCCTCGTGGATTACCAGACGGTCGTACTGTCGTCCGGTGCTGTCGCCGTGTCCCTGCACGGCGAGTTCGTGGCAGAGCTGCGCGGGCTCTCCCGAATCTGCGTCGATGAGTCGGTCGGCGGCGTCGAACAGATCGGCGGGCAGCCTGTCGAGGGGCCAGCTGCCCAGGGGACGGGCTCGGGCCCAGCGCATCATCTCGGGCACCCCTGCTGGAGGCTTGGCCCTGTTGCGCAGGCACTGGAGCACGAGGGCGTCCAAGGCGCGCTGCGCGGCGGGCGGGTAGGGCAGGGTGAAGGAGTCGAGGCGGTCGACGGCCGCCAGGTGTAGGACGGCGGTGGCGACGTCCCGGAGGAGGACGACATCGGGGTGGGACAGCCAGTCCGGTACGAGTTGCTGGTCAGTCATGAGCGGAGGCCTCTCCTCTCGGTGTGGGCCTCGCATCCGGGGAGGACGCTGCCCCTGGGGCGGACAGGCGGTCGGGCGCGAGCTGCTCGTCAGGTACGTGCCGGGGTGTCTCCTCGTAGGGGGTGTCCACGGCGGGGCTTCCCGGGCGTGGATGGTCGGTGACGTAGGCGGTGCCGGGCCGGCACCAGGTCCGGGCTTGGCAGCCGTGGCAGTGGCGCCCGGTCCTCGGTTCGTACGTGGTGTCGTCCAGGAGTGGCTGGGCGAGTTCGGCGATGACGGCCCGGGCTTCGTCGACGTTCTCAGCGCGGCCGGGGTCGATGGGTTCGAGCCGGCTCTCCCCATGACCTTCGCGTAGGTGCTCCAGTTCGACCCAGGACCGGCGCGGCTCGGCGCCGACCGCACCTGCATGGAACAGCAGTACCCCGAGGGCGAGTTGAGGGTAGGTACGGAGCAGTGACTCGCGTTCCCACAGCGGGCGGGCCGACGTCTTGGTCTCGCGCCAGATCCATCGTCCGCGATGGGTGTACACCAGGTCGGGTACGGCGAGGACGACGACGTCGAGCTCGGGCACGTACGTCGTTACCCGATGCTGTACAAGCACCTCCTCGTCGGCGCCGAGCCCGTTGAGCGGACACAGCAGCCGGTGCTCGGCGAGCATGGCGGCGGCTTCGCGTGCGGACGCGTCGTCGAGTACGGTACGGGCGCGAATGTCGACCGGCCCCGGGGGCTGACGGTCCCGGCAGCCCCGCGTTGGGCGTTCGGCGTGCTGCGCGTCGAGCCAAGCATCGACGGCCCGGCCGCGCTGTGCGCCCTGGTTCTCTCTGGACAGATCGTTGAGGTGCAGCCGCCGTACCAGGTGGTACTGGGCAGGACACTCGGCGTGCAGGCGCAGATCCCAGACAGATATGGAGCGGCGTTTGCGAACGGGGACCGGGGGCCGCCCGTTCCACAGCCGCGGGGTGCGTTTGAGATCCGTACAGCTGGCGAGGGCCTTGCAGTCGACGCAGCTCTCCCCGGGCCGCACACCGGTTCCGGTCGCGGCGGAGAGGAAGGCAGGCACGGCGTCTTCCGTGAATCGCCGGCTCGCCTCGGCCGGGTCTGTGGAGAGCAGCCCCTGTACGGAGCCGTCGGCGCATCCGACATCGAAGACGCGGAGCAGTCCGGGCGGCCGGACGACATCGGTCGCAGTGGGCGGAGGTTCGCTGCGCGCCTTACGCCGCGGCGTGGGCGCGCCGTACACCATCACCTTGGCCACGGCCGCGAGTTCGGCATCGGGGCGGCCGGTCTTGGCGCGGCCCAGGGAGGGGAGCCACAGGTCGCGCACCATTCCGTCCTGAGAGGCGTACATTCGCCCCCAGAGGGTGTGCTCGTACTGCCGGACACCACGCGGATCGGGGGTGTCCGTGCGGAGGGTGCGCCACGTCCATGGCTTCAACACCGGCTCGGTCGGGGGCAGTCCGGCCTCGACGGCAGCAGCCTGCTCCTGGTGGCGGGCGGCTATGTAGCGCTCCAGGGCGTGGGCGGTCCAGGCCAGGTGAGCGGGGTGGACCGGGGCGCCCCACCCTCGAAAGGGGCCGCGGGTGTTGCGGAGTTCCTCACGCACCCGCTCGATGGGCCAGCCACTGTGCTCCACAAGGTCGAGGGCCGTGAAGAGAGGGGCGAACGGGAACTCCTCGCGCGGGTCGGGCCGGAACGGTACGGGCGGTTCGGCGACGAGGAGGGGGCGCATCGCCGTGCGCCGGTGGGTAGGACAGGCCGCGTCGTCGGGCCGGGCCATCCGGGGGCTCGCCTTGATCAGCCAGTCGTGGCCGACGACACCCGATGGATTCTGCATGCTGACCCCCGTGGATGGCGGCATGGGCAGGAGGTGCCCAGGACTGATGGGACTCTATTGAGGCCCGATGCCAGTCGAGCATGACATACGTTTGTGAACTCAGTCCATGGACTACTCGCGTGATGCTCCCTTCACGCTACTCTGGTGTGCCTGATAAAGCAGGAGCGCAAAGGGGCACGGCGGTGGACGCGGATACGTACAGGCCCAGTGCGGGCGATCTCATCGACGGGCGTTACGAGTTGAGAGACTCGCTCGGCAAGGGCGGGATGGCCCAGGTCTGGCGGGCCCGCGAGGTGTCCGGGGGCCGGGAGGTGGCGGTGAAGTTCCTGCGCCACGACTCCGAGGCCCTCTATTGCCTCGAACCGTACGAGCGGGAGGCCGAACTCGCAGCCAGGAACGCCCGGTTCCGGCGTGAGGCCAGCCTCCTGGGTACGCTCGACCACCCGGGTATCACGGAGCTGTACGGCAGCGGATCGCACCAGGGCGTGCCGTATATCGCCATGCGACTGGTGAACGGGGTGAGCCTGCGGACCTTCCTCGACGAGCACAATCCCCTGCCCCTTGCCACGGCGGTCGCCGTCGCCGCGCAGATGGCCGGGGCACTGGCCTGTGCGCATACGCTCCCCGTTGTTCACCGGGACCTCAAGCCCGCGAACATCATGATTGACGACGAGGGCGCGGTGGTCCTCATCGACTTCGGGATCGCCAAGCCACTGCGCGCCGATGCCACGCGGTACACGGCGCACGGTTCGACGCTGGGCACCCGTGGCTATCTGGCGCCGGAACAGCTCCTGGAGCTGGAGCCGACCGCTCGTACGGACGTCTACTGCTTCGGCTGCATCTTCTACGAACTCCTCACCGGACGGCCCCCGTTCCCGCTCGGTGCGGACTCCGGCCTGACCGACAAGCACCTCCACGAGGAGCCGCTGCCGCCGAGCGTGTACGCCGCGGGCATCCCGGAGCCGATCGAAGATCTGGTGGTACGGATGCTTGCCAAGAAGCCCGAGCAGCGTCCCGCCGTCGGCGAGGTGCTGGCGATGCTGGCCCCGTTCGCGCCTCGGCCTGGTGCCCCAGGGCCCAGTCCGCGTACGCACCCCGACCCCACCGCCCCGTTGCGTCGGCCGCAGGAGCGGGCCCCGCGCCGCCCCGCCCCCGCTCCCTCGCCCGCCGAATCCGCGTCGACCGAGGAGGAGTGGTTGGATCAGGGTGCAGTCGACCAGCTGTGCACGCAGGCCGAGTCGGAGATCGCCTCCGGCGAGCCGGGCGACGCGGCCGCCGTGCTGGTTGGCCTGACGGAACGGGTCCGCAGCGAGTGGGGAGAGCGTCGTCCCCTGGTACGCCGTGTGTGGCAGGCAGCGGCGGACGGACTCCGCTTGGTCGGCGATTTCGGCTCCGCGACCCGTCTTTATCGAGCCATCGGTGACGACCTCATCCACGGGGACGGCCCGGCCGAGCGGGCCGAACGGGCGGTCATCCGGCTGCGCCTCGCCGAGTGCCGCCTCGCCTTCGGTGAGCTGGAGTCCGCCATCAGGGCGGTCGAGGCGGCGGGCCGCACCGCCGCCGGGTTGACACTGGATCTCGCGGCCCGCGTCGAGGCCGTACGCGTCGCGGTCGACACCCAGCTCTCGGCCCGCCTGGCGGACCCGGGGGATGTGGGGGCGTGACCGCTCGCTGAGCAGCTGGGCGATGTCGTCGACGCACGGCCGCATCCTGCGGACGACCGGAGACTACCCGCCGGTCCCACGGACACGAGTACGTAAGCACGGTCCGCGCAGGCCGGGCCGCATGACGCTCACAGTTGGCGGCAGAGCGTTGCGTGAGCCAGACGGACCCGGCCACCGTGTCACGCTCGCCGTCCTACGCCCCGCCCGCCAGGCGTCCGGCCGCGACTTCGTCGCCGAGGTCGCGGACGAGGTCCGCGCCGAGGTCGGTGGCGCGGCGCAACACCCGCTCGAAGGAGTCCAGTTCACGGAAAACCTCGCCGTAGCGGCGCTGTTCGCTGAGCGGGACCTGGCGGACTTGGAGGCGGCGGACGTCGATGCGGGAGGAACTCGTCGTGTGGGTGCCGGCCTGCCGGGCGTTGGCCGGGGCGCGGAGCGAACCGGCGAGGAACCAGGCGTCGAGCTGCTCGGGCTGCACCCGCACGGCATGCAGCTGCGGACCGAGGGCGGTCGGCGGCCCCTCGTGGACCCAGGCGGAGAATTTCCGCGCCACGCCCACGACCACGATGTCCCCGGGTTGGACGATCACGGCCTCGCGGGCCGAATCGCCGTCGGAGGCGAGCCAGCCCCCGGGTTCCCCCGTCCCCAATAGGTCGGGAACGGTGAGGAAGGGGATGTCGCCGTCGGACGAGGGGCTGGTGCTGATCGACTTCTCCGGTGGCTGTTGGCCGCCGCGCAGGGTGAGTGCACCGGCCCGGGCGAGTTCGGCGACGGTGGTCGCTGTCGGTGTGTCCGCCGTGGCTGCGACGAGGTCGAGCGCGGCGAGCAGCTGCGCCGACTTGTCCACGCTTGCGGTGAGTGCGGTGAACTCCCCCCAGGACGCGGCCAGTCGGGGCGCGGTGTCCGCTGGGGACGGGCTGATGTGGCGTCCCGGGGTGAGGTCGACCTCGTCGTCGAGGAGTTCGATGACGGGCACCTGCGCGACGTAGGCGGGGAGCTGCGGGGAGTCGGCCTGCTCGACGGCCTCGCGGACGAAGGCGCCGATCGATGCCCAGTCGGGGGCGGGGGCGCTCTCCCGCGTGGAATCCCGGGGGAAGCGTGACGCGGCGTCGGCGACCAGGAGTCGCCCGCCCGCCTGCTTCTCCTTCCCGGGCACGGGCGTTTGCAGCAGCCACAGGTGCAGGGAGACGCTGTGTGGTGCCGCGCATCCCGGCGGCAGTGCGACGACGGCCCGGAGGTGGCCGGTGCGCAGCAGCGAACCGCGGATTCGTCGTCCGGCCTTCCTGGCCGCGACGGCGGGCGGCAGCAACAGCACAGCGGCGCCGCCGGGATGCAGCCGGGCCAAGCAGTGCTGGACCCACGCGAGTTCGGGCTCGGTGCGCGGGGGCAGCCCGTAGCTCCAGCGGGAGTCGGTGGCGAGCTCCTCATATCCCCAGTCCCGTTCGCTGAAGGGCGGATTGCACAGGACGATGTCGGCGGGGTCATCGGCGAAGGGGTCGTCGCGCAGCGAGTCGCCAGCTCGCACATCGATGACGGCCCGCCCGCCCTCCCTCTCAGCGAGTCTCAGGCGGGCGTCCGCAAGTGCGGCGAGGACAGGGTCGCGGTCACCGCCGAGCAGGGTGGGCTCCCCGCCTCCGGCTGCCTTCACCGCTTCGGCCCCGGCTACGAGCAGGTGCCCGGTGCCACAGGCCGGATCCATCACTGTGACGCTGTTCGAGCCGCTCCCAGCGCTGGTGGCCGCGCTGAGAGCGAGGCTCGCCATGAGTGCTGCCAGGGGTTCCGGCGTCGTGGCGATCTGGCGTACGTGGACATCGAGCCACCGGCGCAGCAGGAACGCGAATGTTTCGGCTTCCCCCTCGCGCCGCCCCAGCGCCACGGTCCGGTCGATCAATTCCGCAGCCTCAGGGGGGAGTTGGCCACAATCCTCGTCCTCCTGGCTGGCGAGGAGCCGTCCCGTCCGTGCGATGGTATCCCCGGTCTCGTCGCGTCCGCCGAGCACCTCGAAGCGGGGCCAGAGCCATTCCCGCTCGACGGACTTCTTGAGTTTCTTGTTCTCGCGCAGCCAGTTCTCGATGTCGGTCATGGAAAATTGGGGGTTGACGTCGGTGCCCGCGATGCGCTGGGGGAAGGTCGGATGCCGCCGCCGCCAGTTGCTGACGGCAGCCCGCCCGACGCCGGCGAGGCGGGCGATTTCGGCCAGAGTCACCGGTACGGCGCGAGGCGTGGTCATCTGCACTCCCAGGGCGTTTCTTGGGCGAACGAGGATTTGCCCCCGACGGTGGGTGCGTGATCGAGCCACCCTTCTCCTCTTACGTCCGTCAGGCTACTACGGCCATTGACTTTGTTCACAGGTCAGGCATGGTCGTTCAGACGCTCCATGCACCTGATCGAGGAACGGGAATGCGGAGACGGACATCCCGGCCACGACCACGCAGTAGAACTCAAGCCCCTTGACGCTGTACAGGCTCGACACCTAAACGCCGACCGTGTCGGCGGGCTCCCTCTCCTCGACCGCACCACCGGAAGCCTCGCCTTGGCGAGCTCGCTGATCTACGCAGCGTGCATCTCGAACCGCGCAGACCGCGATCTTCGGGGAAGTGACCCCGGCAGCCTGCCAGTCGCGCACCTGCCATCCACGGAGTCGGCCAGCTCCGGACCCATGCCCCGGGCGCAGAGGCCGCTCGCCGAGCAGCAGGGAGCCGTCAAGGTTGCTCGTGGCACGAACTGTGTTGCGCGATGTGTGCGAAGGCGGAGCTGAACGCAGTGACCGTGACATGCTCCACGGCGAGTGGAGGATGGGCGTAAGTGTCCCAGGTTTCGGAGAACTCGGCATGCCGGGAGAGCGCTTGCACGGTCTTCGGATCGTGATTACCGGAGGAGCCGAGCGTGGTGGTGTAAAAGTGCTTGAGATCGTGGAAACGTGTCGTTCCGGGAAGCCCGGCCAGCCTCACGGCCCTTTTCCACTTGTCATGAAAATCGCTGCGCAGGACAGGCCTGCCGAAGCGGTTGGTGACGATGAGGTCCTCGCCCGGTGGCTCCGCGTAGCCGCGCGCCCTGCGGCGCTGCTCGGTGTATGGCGAAACGAGCTCCGGTTCAACGAACTGTGAACTGTGCTGGGTCAGCTGCTCGATCAGGAAGTGGTCCACTGGCAGCGTGGCGTAACTGGCTTTGGTCTTGAGCCCTACGGCCTTGCCGCGCTGCCGTTGCTCCTTGATGCAGAGCCGGTCCTGGCTCTGCATGACTTGGCTTTGCCTCAACCCAAAGGCCTCACCTTGACGGAGCCCGGCGCACGCGGCGAGCCAGATCAGGATCTCGTAGCGGGGCGCCACCTTGCGCATGGCTGCTGCGATGGCTGCGACCTGTCCGGGTGACAGCGCGACCGCTACGCGCTGTGTGACGTCCGGAAGGTCGATGCGCGCCACGACGTTGGACGGTAGTGGAACGTCCTCGTCCAGCATGTAGTGCACAAGAATCCGCCAAGTTTTGAAGATCTGGACGACCGTGCACGTGGAACTGAGGCTGGGTTTGACGAGGAGCCAGTCGACTAGCGCCGTGGAGTCCCGGCGGCGTAGCGCGCTCGCGGGCCGGCGTCCGGCGAACGGCAGGATGTGATTCCGAAGATGGCTCTCGTAGGTATTTGTCGTGTTGGCGTTTTTGTTTCTCTTGCGCCTCCTCTCGATCAACTGTTTCGCGTAGAACTCGACAGGCAGGCTGACTGCACCCGGGTTACCCGATGTACCCAACTGCATGGCTGCATGAAGATTATCCAGATGGTCGCGGCACTCCTGCCAGGCGGCAAAGGAGCGACGGTACTGTTTACCGTTGGAGTCCGCGTATCGGGCTTGCCATTGGAGTCCTCGCCCGTGATCCGATGAGGGATACAGCGGGCGACGTGTCGTTCCACAGCGGCATGGGATCTCCCCGCGGTCCGGTTTTGGATACGTCTTGTGCCAGCGGTCAAAAGGTTCGTTTGGCCTGCCCATGAAATCCCGCCTGCCTGTCTACTGTTTACCCCTCGGCCTTGTTGACCTCGCGTTGGCTTCGGAGCCCGAGTGCTCCGTTGATGGCTGCGAACAGGACCTGCCCACAGCCATCAACGCCAGCACGCGAGTGCTGACGACGGCCGACGGTGTGCTGCTCTATCCGTTCCCCGCGCAGACTTTCCACTACGGGAAGTAGTTATGCACAGCTGTTCATGGTGTACCTGATGGGTTGACGGTCGAGTCACCATGTGTCTGAAAGCTCATCGCCGCCCGATCCGCGACTCCTGGCCATCGGTCTGCAAATTCGACGCCTCAGAGAAGAGCGCGGTTACAGCTTGGAGCAGCTTGCTGAACGCAGCGGATTGAGCTTTCGAGGCCTCATCTATATCGAGCACGGGAGGCGCAATCTCAGCGTGCTGACACTCCTCGGCATCGCAGCGGGGCTTGGTGTGGAACCAGGGCGGCTCGTCAACCATATTGGGCGAGAACCCGAAAAATCCATCTCGCACTGATGTGGGATAAGCACTTTGTTGGTGGTCATTTTTCTGAGGAGCTCAATCGCCACCGCCCCCTCGCCGACTGGCCATGAACTCGGCGGTGCCCGAACGGCATGACGTTTTGGCGTGTCCGGGCGGCTGATTGCTGTACTGCTGCTATCCCCTGTGGGCAGCCCACGCGGAGTTCCGCGGCTGTTGTCGGGCCCGATCCGTGTCGTTGTCGGGTGAGTGCCTCCGGAACCGCGAGTTCCCCACGACCTCCCCGATGACGGGGGAACGAGGTGTGCGCCTGAGGCTCGGCCGATAGTGTCACCGCTGGTGATCGAGTCGGGGCAGAGGCCATCCCAACCCGATGGGGGAGTATGAGCTGGCCCGGCAGACAGCGGGGAGGGGTGCGTGCACGCTCAGGAGACCACGTTCAAGGAGCTCGTCCAAGGCGAGAAGCAGTTCCAGGTGCCGCTTTACCAGCGCACATACAGCTGGCAGCAGGACGAGCTGCAGCAGCTCTGGGACGACGTGCTGGAGCTGGTCGAGGAGCACCTGGAGGGCAGGACGCCCGCGACCCACTTCCTCGGCTCCGTGGTGCTCGCCCCGGGAAGGATCACCGCGGGAGGTATGCAGCGCTGGCTCGTCGTCGACGGGCAGCAGCGGCTCACCACCCTCATGCTGGCCCTCACCGCGCTGCGTGACCGCTACCGGGAGCGCGGCGCCGAGCGGGACGCCGACCGCATTCACGACCTCGTGCTCGTCAACAGGTACCGCAACGGCGACGACCACTACCGTCTCCTGCCGACACAGGCGGACCGCGAGGCCTTCACCGCGTGCGTCGAGAACACCCCCAAGGCCGGTGGCCCCGGCAATGTGGGCGCCGCCTACCGCTTCTTCGTGGCCGTCCTCACGGAGGGCGAGGAGAACGGCGGCGAAGCGTGGACGGGCGCGGTGGAAACCGTCCTGAGCAGTCTGGTGTCCATCGTCGAGATCACCGCGGCCGAAGGCGACAACGTCTACCGCATCTTCGAGTCCATCAACAACACCGGTGTCGGTCTCCGCCAGAGCGACCTGCTGCGCAACTACCTCTTCATGTGCTTGCAGACCCGTGGCGAGTCGGTCTACCGCAACCACTGGCTGCCTATGCAGGAGCTCCTCGGTCCCGACAACCTCGAACTGCTCGTCTGGCTTGATCTGGTTGTGGCTGGCAACAGCCGGGCCAAGCAGAGCGAGATCTACCGCGACCAGAAGAAGCGCCTGGAGCCACTGAGCACCGACGAGGCGGCACTGGTGGCCGAGATCGCCTCCCTCGCCCGGCGGGCCGAACGGTTGATGCGCATCCTGGAGCCTCGGCGGGAGCCGGACCCGGAACTGCGAGAGGTCCTGGAGAGGCTGTTCCGTTGGGGCGGTCAGACCCACTACCCGCTGGCGCTCCAGCTGCTCGACCGTGTCGACGACGGCCGGGCCACGCCCCAGCAGGCCGCCCGAGCGCTGGCCTACGCCGAGAGTTACATGGTGCGCCGCCTCTTGGCGGGCCTGTCCACCACGGGCAGCAACCGGGTCTTCATGGAGATGCCCAAGGAACTGGAGAAGGACGACGACCCGGCGGACGCCGTACGCCGTTTCCTGTCCCGGAACAGGACGGGGGCACGAGTCTGGCCCGGCGACGAAGCGCTGCGCGAGGCTGTCCGCACCCGCCCCTTCTACAAGGCGGGCCGCAGCAACCAGCGGTTCCAGGTGCTGCGCCGACTGGAGGAGAGCTATGACGGTAGTGAGCCCGTGGACTACGCCAAGGCATCCCTCACCGTCGAGCACGTGCTGCCGCAGAGCCCGGCCCAGCAATGGTACGACCTTCTCGCCGAGGACGCCGAGGACGGCCAGAGCCCGGACGAACTCCACGCCCTGCTCGTCCACACCCTGGGCAACCTCACCCTCTCCGCGGACAACGCGCGCCTGTCGAACCACCCCTTCCGCCGCAAGCAGGAAATCCTCGACGCCAGCGCCTTGCGCATGAACCAGCGGATCGCCGCCGAGGAACGGTGGGCGAGGAAGGAGATTCTCGCCCGCGCCGACGAACTGGCGGACAAAGCCGTGAGGTTGTGGCCCGGCCCCGCCGAGGGAGTCGTCCAAGCAGAGGACGAGTGGGCTGGCTGGAAGGAACTCCGGGCTGCGCTCCTTGCCATGCCGGCCGGCACGTGGACGACGTACGGCGATGTGGCGGCACTGATCGGCACCCATGCCGTCCCAGTGGGCCAGCACCTGGCGACCAGGGTTGGTCTGCACGGCGCGTACCGCGTGCTGACGGCGGACGGCCGCGTCTCGGCGGGCTTCCGGTGGCCGGACGGCAAGGAGTCCGGCGACGCGCGAACCCGCCTGGAAGCGGAGGGAGTTCGCTTCGACGACGCGGGACGGGCCCGCCGGTCCCACCGGCTGACCACCGCCGACCTGGCTACCCTGCTCGGCAGGGACACCGCGGATGAGTCCGTGCCATCCGCGCAGGCCGAAGTCGAGCAGCAGACAAAGGCCGACCGGTTCGAAGCCCAACTCCGCGACAACCAGACCGAGGAGACCGTGCAGGGCGTCCTCGGCGCACTGCGTTATTGGGAGCAGCAGGGCGGCCACCTTGCCTACGGCCGAGCCGACGAGACCAGTTGCTTCCCAATGGTGCGGTTCGGCGACACGCGCGACACCGCCCGTGCGCTCTGGCCGCTGGGGATCTACCCAGTCGCGGGCACTGTCGAAGTGGTCTTCCAATACTTGAAGCGGCGGCCTCCGTTCGATGACGAGCCAATGCGCCGGGAGCTGATGATCCGGCTGAACGGCATCGAGGGCATCGACCTGGCGGAGGCCAAACTGGACCTGCGTCCATCCTTCGCCCTGGAGGTCTTCTCCGGGCACAGCGAGGAGATCTGCGTGGTGCTGGAATGGTTCGCGCAGACCGCCGCTCTGGCTGAGGCCCGCCGCATGATGGACGACGGTCCGGACACGCTCTGACGTTGTCATCACGGGTGTGAGGCCCGAGAACGCATGGGCCCCACACCCGTCGAACCCAAAGTGCTACGGACGCGGACCGCTGATGACTGGTGCCAGGAACGGACTCGGCGTCCCGTGCCAGGACACACGCAGTGCCTCCCGCGCCCGCGTGCACGCCACGAACAGCACGCTCAGCTCGCTATTCACATCCTCCTGGTGCTGCTGCGCGTCGACGTCCACCGGAGTCACGGCGGACTTCATCGGAACCGTGCCGTCCATCACCCCGGCCACGGCGACGCAGCGGAACTCCAGCCCCTTCATCCGGTGCATGGTCCCTATCCGCACCCCCGCACCACTGCGCCCGGCCCCCAGGACGAAAGAAGGGATCCCGGCGCGTTCCAGGGCCTTGGCGATGTCCCGCCCGAACTGGATGAACCGCACCGCGATGCCGATGTGTTCCGTATCCACGCCCGAGGCGGCCCACTTCTCCACCTGGGCCACCAGCGCCGCCATCTCCTCGGGCTTCGAGGCGTGTCCCGCGGTCTCGGGCCGTTCGCCGTGCATCGTGGAGCGATAGCCAGCCAGGGTCTCCTTCCCCTCGTCCATGTCGTCGGGCTTCTCTCCGGTCAGCAGCGCGGTGGACCAGGCGAGGATCTCCTGCGTGGTGCGGTAGTTGACCCGCAGCCGGTACGAGCGTCCGACGACCTCGACGCCGAGCGAGCGAAGCGAGACCCGGTTGCCGTAGATACGCTGGTGGGTGTCCCCGGCGAGGAACAGGTCGTCGGCGCCGGAGCCGACGAGGGCCCGCAGGAACCGCCACTGGGCGGGGTGCAGGTCCTGTGCCTCGTCGACGACGACATGCCGGAAGGGCCGCTTGCCGCTCCCGTCCAGGACACGTGCGGCCTCGGCGCACACCTGCAGGAACGTCCATTCCCCGGCCTGGCGCAGCTGCTCCTCGAAAGCGGAGACCGCACGCCACACCTGAAGGCGTTTCAGCGGCCCGAGCCCGCTCCCACGGCCTGTCCGCAACACTTTGAGGTATTCCTCGGGAGTGGCGACGGCATGCGCGACGACGACGTGCCGCCACTCCTGGTCGAGGAAGACGTCCGTGAAGTCGAGGTTCAAGCGTCGCGCGATCCGCGCCCACCGAGCGGTGATCTCCTTCTGGTCGAAGACCAGTTTCAGCGGTGCGCCGCCGCGGTCCGCCCGTACGATCTCGTTGGCCAGGGCGTCGACGTTCACCACCCGGATCTTCGCGCGGACAGCGTCCTCCGTGATCAGCAGCTCCATGCAGCGCTGCAGTTCGGCGGCCAGGTCCTTCGTGTAGGTCGTCAGCAGTACACAGCCGTCGGGCGCGTCGGCGGGCAGGCCCCGCGCGAGGTGGTACGCCCGGTGCAGCGCCACGACGGTCTTGCCCGTACCCGGCCCGCCGGTGACCCGCGCCGAGCCGGCGTAACTCTCCTGGTAGGCCACCCGGTACTGGCTCGGATGCAGAAAGACCCGCCAGGCGTCGAAGGGGCGCTGAAGGATCTCCAGCAGTTCATTGGCTCCGGAGACGAGGGCGATACGGCCGCGTGAGCGGCCCATCGCGGTGCCCAGCTCGTCGCCCTCGGAGGCCCGGGCGCTCCGCACGGCTGTCCGGGCGTACGCCTGCACGAGCTCGCGGTCGATCTCCTCGGGCTTCATACCGGTCGCGAGCCCGAGCAGCACGTCGTACTGCTGCTCGGGAAGCACCTTGTGCAGTGCCTCCAGGTGGGCCTCGTCGGGGACCAGCCGGATGATCGGCAGGATCTCCTCGTCGACCCCGAGGCTGCGCAGCACCTTGTCCGGATACTCCGCGGCGGGGAACAGACGGGACGGCTCGTCGGCGGCCAACGCACGCAGCCCAGCCGTGGCCCGCTCCAGGGCCACATCGTTGCGTATCTCGATGCCCTGGGTGGCCTCGTTCACCGACGCCCGGTGCTTCGCCGCCCAGTCGTTGGCCTTGTCGTGCGGGAGCACCCTCAACAGCAGATAGCTGTCGCCGGACTCCGCCTTGAGGACGACGCCGCGCCAGAAGTCGGTGATCCGGATGGTCCGCAGCCGCGGATCCTTCTGGTGCGTGAGCTTCTCCAGGTGCAGTCCCGCGTGCTTGGCTGCCGCGAACTTCTCGAACACCTCGAAGACGCGTTTCTGGACGGATTTCTCCAGCGTGGCGAACTCCATCAGAAAGTCCCGGTGCATGCCCAGCGTCGCCATCCCCGCCCCCTCCGGCCAGCCTTCCAGGAACTACGATCACTTTACTGATCGCCCCGCCAGGAGGGGGAGTTCGTGCACACCATCGGCCAGGGCACCGTGCTCGGCGACCGCTACGCACTTGACCGTCCTCTTGGACGCGGCAGCATGGGGCAGGTCTGGCAGGGACGCGACCTGCACTTGGGGCGTCCTGTCGCCGTCAAGACAGTCGCCGCGGAACTCCTCGCCGAGGCGGAGGACCGCGAGCGGGCGCGGCGCCGCTTCGTACGGGAGGCGAAGGCCGCGGCGGCGCTCGACAGCGACAACATCGCCACCGTCCACGACGCGGCCGTCACCGGTGACACCCACTGGCTCGTGATGCAGCTCGTCGATGGGGCGACGCTCGGTACAGTCATCGACGAGGCCGAGGAGGAACGGCTCGACGTGGCGTCCGCAGCGGCCGTCGCCGCCCAGATCTGCTCCGGCCTCGCCGCCGCGCACGCCGCAGGTCTCGTCCACCGGGACCTGAAGCCCGAGAACGTCATGATCCGTCGCGACGGCGTGGTGAAGATCCTGGACTTCGGCCTGGTGAAACTGATGGCGGACGAGGGCCCGAGACTGACCGCCACCGGTGAGCAGCCCGGCAACCTCCGCTACGCGTCGCCCGAACTGCTGTCGGGCGACGCGGCGCTCGACGGGCGCAGCGACCTGTACAGCGTCGGCTGCCTGCTGCACCACATGCTCGCCGGAACCCCGCCCTTCCCCGCGGAGCGGCCGTTGGCCGTCCTGCGCGGGCATCTGCACGACGCGCCGCCCAGCCTCGCCACGGCGGGCGTCCCCGTACCGGACGCGCTCCAGGAACTGGCCCTCGCCCTGATGGCTAAGGGCCGCGAAAATCGGCCCTCCTCGGCCGCCGAGGTGTACGGCGCGCTCGGACCGTGGCTGCCCGCCGCCCGCCCCGGCCCCGGCACCCTGCGCGGCTTCGGTACCGAGGACCCGCGCCGACCGTTCGTGCTCCCGCAGGGCCCGTACCCGGTGTGACCACCCGATCACCAGGAGCGTGAGAATATGCCGTACGGGCGACCGCACGAACTGGGCAGGGGGCCGAGTACGGCGTGACACGACGGATCAGAGGACACTACGAGCTGATCGACCGCCTGGGCCGCGGTGGCATGGGCGACGTGTGGTCGGCCCGGGACCTGCGGCTTGACCGGCCCGTCGCAGTCAAGTTCCTGTCGGCGGGCGGCCGCGGTGTCGACCTCGACCGCATGGAACAGCGCTTCCTGCGCGAGGCCCGCCTCACCGCCCGGATCCGCCACGCGAGCGTGCCGGTCGTGTACGACTCGGGTCGGCTCGACGGAGACGACGGCGACGGACTGTACCTCGTCATGGAACTCGTGCAGGGCGATACCCTCTCCCGGCTCCTCAAGCGCAACGGCCCTTTCCCGATCCACCTCGCCGCCGAGGTTGCCGCACAAGCGGCCGACGCCCTGGCCCACGCCCACCGCATCGGCGTCGTCCACCGTGACCTGAAGCCGTCCAACCTGATGCTCACGCCGAACGGCACGGTGAAGGTGCTCGACTTCGGCATCGCGGCGGCCCTGGAGCCGGACGTCGGCGAACCCCGGCTCACCCGCACCCAGGAAGTGCTGGGCACACCCGGGTTCATCGCACCGGAACAGGCGGACGGCGGGCGGGCGACGGAGCGGAGCGACCTGTACGCCCTGGGCTGTGTGTTGTACGAGATCCTGGCGGGCCGACCGCCCTTCACCGCGGGGACGGCCGTAACACTCCTCTACCGGCACGCGTACGAGGAACCGCCCCGGCTCGGCGATCTGCGCGGTGACATACCCGCGGGCTTCGCCTCCCTCATCATGGAACTGCTGGCAAAGTCCCCCGACGACCGCCCCTCGACGGAAGAGGTCCGCAGCGCGGCACGCCCATGGCTCACCCGGTGGCCCGGCCGGGCTGTCACCGGGAGAACGTCCGCCACCTCCGGGAGCACGTCTGCCAAGCCGGGCAGCGCGGCAGCCACCGGCTCCGGTGCCCTGCGGTCCGCTTCCGTGTCCGTATCACCCCCGGCCGGCCACTCCCTTTCCGGGCCGATCCCTGCCCCGCGCCCCGCGCCTACCGCAGACCCCGCCCCGGCCGCCGCCATACCTCAAGAGATCCTCGACCAGGCCGCCCGGGGCGACCACGCGGCGGCTGCCGCCTCGCTGGAGCGGATGCTGCACGAGACGGGCCGCCCGCTCGGCGACAGCGAGACCGTGGCGGCGCGGCTCACACTGTGCGACCTGCTGGTGAAGTCGGAAGAGTTCACCCGCGCCCACGGCGGCTACTCCGCACTCGGCGACGCGCTCCGCCGCAGCCGCCCGGCCACCGACCCGGATGTACTGGCCTGCCGGGCCGGCTCGGCCACATGTCTGGCCGAGCTGGGGCACACGACCGAGGCGCTGCACGAGTTCGAGAGTCTCCTGCCCGTGCAGCGGACCGTCTTCGGCGCCGCCGATTGGCGCGTGTTCGACACCAGGTTCCGGATCGGCTCGCTCGTTGCCCGGATGGGACGGCTGCGCGAGGCGCGTGACCAGCTCACCGCTCTGCGGCAGGAGCAGCAGCGGTTTTTCCCGGCTGACGACGAACGCCGCGCGCGGACAGATAGCCTGATCGCCCGATTGGAGTGGATGCTGACGGATTCCGAAAGAGGTTCGTGAACTTAGTTCACAATAATCCGTCGGTGCTAGCTTACTGCAGGAGGCGGGGCGAAGGCCCTGTATTGCGTAGTGTTCTGGCCGTATGCCAGGCCAAGGGGAGGCGGAACACCGATGACGCAGACGGCTCACCGGGAGCGAGGTGCGGCGGCTCCTCAGGAGCGACTACCCGGGGACGGTGAGCTCGTCGAAGTACGGGGTCAGAGCTGGGTCGTCAGCAGGGTGGAACCCGCCCCGCCCTCCGACGGCCGCGCCGCCACCCTCGTCCACCTCCAGTCCGTCGCCGACGGCCGCTTCGGGGACACCCTCTCCGTTATCTGGGAAGTCGAGCCCGGCCGCCGTGTCCTCGACCGCGGCTCCCTGCCCGACGCGTCGACCGGACAGTACGACCCGCCGTCCCGTCTCGCCGCGTTCCTCGACGCCGTCCGCTGGTCGGCCGTCGCCTCCGCCGACGTCAAGACCCTCCAGGCGCCGTTCCGCTCCGGCGTCGCCGTCGAGCCCTACCAGCTCGAACCCGTCTCCCGCGCGGTCGGCGCCCCCCGTGTCAACCTGCTCCTCGCCGATGACGTCGGCCTCGGCAAGACCATCGAGGCTGGCCTCGTCGTCCAGGAGCTGCTGCTGCGAGGGCGTGCCCACCGCGTCATGGTGATCTGTCCGGCGGGCCTCACCCTGAAGTGGCGCGACGAACTCGCAGAGAAGTTCGGCCTGGACTTCACGATCGTCGACGCCGAGCGCTGCGCCCGGCTGCGCCGCACCCACGGCACCGCCGCCAACCCGTTCCGCGTCCACCCGCTCACCATCGTGTCCCTGCCCTGGCTGCGCGGCACCAAGGCGCAGCGCCTCCTCGACGAGGTCGTCCCGACCCGCCAGGAGACGAGGGAGGACGGAACCGACCGCCGCTTCTTCGACCTGCTAGTCCTCGACGAGGCCCACCACGTGGCACCCGCCGCGCCCAAGCAGGTGTACGCCGTCGACTCCCAGCAGACCAAGCTGATCCGGCGGCTCGTCCCGCACTTCGAGCACCGCCTCTTCCTCTCCGCCACCCCGCACAACGGCTACCCCGAGTCGTACACCGCGCTGCTGGAGCTCATCGACAATCAGAAGTTCGCCCGTGGTGTCGACCCCGACGAGCAGGCCCGCAAGGAGACCGTCGTCCGACGCCTGAAGTCCACCATCACCAACCCCGACGGCTCCCCCCGTTTCCGCACCCGCCGCACCCGCGAACTCCCCGTCGAGTACACCGACACCGAACGCGAGATCCACGGCGTGCTCAGCAGCTTCTCCGACCTTCGCCGCAAGCGGATGACCCCAAAGGCCCGCGGCGGCCGCCGCGCCGCCGACCTGGTCACTCTCCTGCTGAAGAAGCGGCTGTTCTCCTCCCCGGCCGCCTTCCTGCACACCGTCCAGGTCTACCTCTCCCACCTCGACGACACCCGGACCCGTTCCCGCTCGGCCGCTGCCGAAGTCCCCGATTGGCTGGAGGACTTTTCCGACCTCGTCGCCGAACTCGACGACCTGGGCCTGGCGGAGGCAGAGGACGACGCCCTCACGCGCTCAACCAGCCTCACCCCGCAGGAGGACGGCGAGGAACTCGCCCTTCTCCAGCAGATGGAGCGCTGGGCACTGACCCACGAGGCCGCCGCCGACTCCAAGGCCGACGCGCTCATCCGCGAGCTGAAGGCCATCTGCCGCCCCGATGGCCAGTTCTGGACCAACGAACGCGTCGTGATCTTCACCGAGTACCGCGACACCCAGAAATGGCTGCTCAACCTGCTCCAGCAGCAGGAACTCACCGACGGCGGCCGCGTCGCCGTCCTCCACGGCGGACTCAGCACAGACGACCGTGAGGACATCCGCCTCGGCTTCCAGGCTCATCCCGCCACCGACGAGGGCAAGGTCCGCATCCTGCTGGCCACCGACGCCGCCAGCGAGGGCATCGACCTCCAGAACCACTGCCACCGCCTGTTCAACTACGACATCCCCTTCAACCCCAACAAGCTCGAACAGCGCATCGGCCGCATCGACCGCTGGGGCCAGAAGACCGACCCGGAGATCACTCACTTCATCGGCGCCGGCTGGGAGAACGCCGCCGCCGGATCCTACGAGGCCGACCTGGAGTTCCTCTCCCGCATCGCCCGCAAGATCGCCCGCACTGAAGCCGACCTGGGCTCCGTCAACGCCGTCATCGCCGACGCCGTACAGCGCCGTATGACCGGCGACACCACCCCCGTCGACATCGACAACGCCAAGCCCAAGCAGATCGCCGGTCGCCGCACTGGCGGCACCGTCGCCGCCGAGCAGAACGTCACTGCGCAGGCCAAGCGCCTCGCCGAGCAGTACCAGGAGACCGTGGACGCCCTTGGCCTCACCCCAGCCAACATCAAACGGGTCGTCGACACCGCCCTCACCCTGGACCACCAGCAGCCCCTGACTCCGCACTACAACGAGGACATGAAAGGCCTCTGGACCGTCCCGCCGCTCTCCGGCACCTGGGAACGGGCCACCCGCGGCCTCGCCCACAAACTTCGCCCAGCCGAGCAGCGCCCCGTCACATTCACCCCGCAGGTCGCTGCCCTCGGCCGCGACGACGTGGTGCTCGCCCACCTCAAGCACCCGCTGGTCGCCCTCTCCACCCGCCTGCTCACGGCCGCCGTGTGGAACGCCGACACCGTCGGTCTGCACCGCGTGACCGCCGTCGTTACCGACGACCCCGCCGTCGAGACGGCCCTCGTCTCCGCCTACGCCCGTTACGTCCTCGTCGGCAACGATGGCACCCGCCTTCACGAGGAGATCCTTTACGCGGGCGGCTGGTTCGGCGACACCGGCCGCTTCCGCCGCTGGGAGTCCGTACGCACCCAGGGCGCAGTCCTCGCCCGCGCGCTCGCCGACGGCGCCGAGGCCGCCCCCGACCTGCGGCACGCCTTCACCGACGCCTGGTCCCGGCTGGAGAAGCCCCTCCACGACTCCCTCACCGCCCGCGCCCGTGAACGCGGCACCTCCCTCGAATCGGCGCTGGCCGCCCGCCGCACCGAGGAGGAGAACCGCATCCGGGCCACCCTGGACCGCTTCGAGGCCACCCTGCGCGCCAAGCTCAAGGAGGAGGGCGACGACGACAACGAGCAGATCGCTCTCTTCGGCACCCGCGAGGTCACCACCGCCGAACAGCGCCAGTACCGCGAGGACCGGGACCGCTGGCAGGCTCGCATCGAAGGCCTCACCGCCGAACGCGAGCGCGAACTCGCCGCCATCGCGGCCCGCTACTACGAGCCGCGCTCCCACCTCTTCCCCGTCGCCGTCGTCGTCGTGATCCCCGCAAAGGAAGCCAGCCGATGAGCCGCTCCGCCGCCTCTTCCTTCCGTGGCTCCTCCCGCGGAGTCGCCGCCGCCAGGGCCAAGGCCATGGACGGCCGGGGCCAGCACCAGGAATGGCTGGACCTCACCGAGGTCTCCGGCCCTTTCCTCACCATGCCCGTCCTGCTCCAGGCCTGGCCCCAGCTCGACGCCCTCGACAAGGACCAGCGCACCCGGCTGCGCGCCCGCCACGCCGACTGGCAGGCCGACACCAACGCCGGCCGCGACGAGTGGACCGGCTACATCCTGCGCTCGCTGCTGGAGTGGGGCGATGCGCTTGTTCTGCGCGAGGGCCAGGACGACGACCTCGCCCTGGACCGCCTCACTCTCGACGTCCACGAGCACAACGCCCGTGTCCGCGCCGACTTCGCGCTAACCGAGCCTGGTACGGAACTCGCCGCCGAACCGGACACGGGGTCTGCTGCCAAGCGCGTACGAATGCTGGGCATGACCATCCCCAGCGGCACCGCCCCAACGGCCCGCCCGAGCTGGGGCGACGACTGGGCGGCCGGCCCCGCCGACCGCCTCGCCCGACTCCTGCGCCACCACGACGTACCCCTCGGCCTGGTCACCGACGGCCGCTGGTGGTGCCTGGTCTGGGCCCCGGTCGGCGGCGTCACGACCACGGCCGTCTTCGACGCCATCGGCTGGAACGAGGCCGCCGAACGCACGGTCGTCCGCGCCTTCGTCTCCCTGCTGCGCCGCCGTCGCTTCTTCGAGTACGACGAGTCCGAGACTCTGGTCGGTCTGCTGAGGAAGAGCCTCGACGCGGGCGACGAGGTCACCGAGGCCCTCGGCATCCAGGTCCGCCAGGCCGTCGAGCAACTGGTGGACGCCATCGGCCGCGCCGACGCCAGCGCCATGGAACGCGGTACCCCCGGCCTGCGCGCGAGCGGCGTCGAGGCGAGCGAGGTCTACCGGGGCGCGGTCGCGGTCATGATGCGCGTCGTCTTCCTCCTCTTCGCCGAGGAACGCGGACTGCTGCCCGCCGACAACGAGGTCTACGCCCGCTCCTACTCCGCCCGCTTCCTGCGCGCCGAGCTGAAGTCCCGCGCCGACGCCGAGGGCGAGGCCTCCCTGGAGTACACGACCGCCGCCTGGCACCGCCTGATCGCGCTGTTCCACGCCGTGCACGGCGGAGTGCTGCACCCTGAGCTCGAACTCCCGGCGTACGACGGCTCCATCTTCGATCCGGACAAGTACCCCTGGCTGGAGAACAGCTTCCCCCTTCTCCCCATCGACGACCGCACGGTGCTGCACATGCTCCAGTCCGTGCAGGAGGTCCGTGTCGGCACGGGCAGGCAGAGGGAGACCCGCACGCTCAGCTTCCGCGCGCTGGGCGTGGAGGAGATCGGCTACGTGTACGAGGGCCTGCTCTCGTACGACGCCCGGCGCGCCGTCGAGACGATGGTCGGCCTCATCGGCCCGGACGGCGTGGAACACGAGGTACCGCTGAGGGAGTTGGAGTCCCTGGCGGCCACGTCGAGGGACGTGAAGACCCTCGCGAAGAAGATCTACGAGACGTGGAAGGACCCCAAGCCGCCGGCGAGCGCGGTGCGTCTGGAGAAGCTGCTGGCCCCGGCGAAGGCGGAGGCCGCGACGGAGGCGAGGCGTCTGCTGCTCGCAGCCTGCCGCGACGCGGCCCTGACGGAACGTCTGCTGCCCTTCTTCGGTGTGATTCGGAGGGACCTGCGGGACCTGCCGGTGGTCATCCCGGCGGGCGCGCTGTTCGTGACGGAGTCCTCGCTGCGGAAGAACACGGGTACGCACTACACCCCGCGCCGGTTGGCGGAGGAGGTCGTGCTGCACGCGCTGGAGCCGCTGGTGTACGAGCCGGGTCCGCTCCAGACGGCGGACAGGGATGCCTGGGTGCCGAAGACAGCTGAGCGGATCCGTGAGCTGAAGGTCGCGGACATCGCGATGGGCTCGGCGGCGTTCCTGGTGGCCGCCTGCCGGTACTTGGGGGATCGGCTGATCGAGGCGTGGGAGCGGGAGGGCCGCGAGGAGGCGGTCAAGTACCGGGCGGGGCGCGCTGTTGACGCGGTCACTGCAGCAGACGCGGAGTCCGACCCGGTAGTGATCGAGGCCCGGCGCCAGGTGATCGAGCACTGCCTGTACGGGGTGGACATCAACCCCATGGCCGTGGAGATGGCCAAGCTCTCGCTGTGGTTGGTCTCCATGGACCCGACGCGTCCGTTCACTTTCCTGGACGACCGGTTGGTGGCGGGGGACTCGCTGCTGGGTGTGCACAACATGGAGCAGATCAGAGCGGAACACCTGGAACCGACCGAGAAGCGCAGCCTGCTCACCAAGCACGCCGACGAGCGCGCGGAAGCACTGAAGAAGAAGGCCAAGGAACTCAAGGACCTTCGCTTGGCGATCACTTCGGTCAGGGGTGTGGACCTGGTCGCGCTGCAGCGTAAACGGGAGAAGCTCTCCGAGGTGAACCGCCACTCCGCACGGCTACGGCTTGTCGGCGACCTTCTCGCCGGTGCGGCACTGGCTACCTGTGCCTCGGGACGCGTCGAGTGGTACGTGGAGGACGGCGGCAAGCGCATCAAGGATCTCTTCCCGCAGGCTGAGCTCATCGTGGAACGGATCATCGACGAGGAGGTTTCGGAAGACTCGGATGAAGTGCGGGAAGCCCATGCCACCGCTGAAGAGTGGCTTTCCTCCGAAGCCCCGAGCGGAGGGCTGGCCCGACGACCTCTGCACTGGCCCCTGACCTTCCCTGAAGTCTTCACGGAACATGGCGGCTTCGACGCGATCATCGGCAACCCGCCGTTCCTCGGCGGCCAGAAACTCACGGGCGCCCTGGGCGAGGCGTACCGCGAGTACATGGTCGACTACCTCGCCGACAAGAAGCGTGGTAGCGCCGACTTGGTGGCCTACTTTGAACTCCGCGCTCACCAGCTCCTCAACAAGCATGGCCAGACGGGGCTCATCGCTACCAACACTCTGGCTCAAGGTGACACCCGTGAGGTCGGCCTGGACCAGTTGGAGGAGAAGAGGAAGGTCAGCATCCGGCGGGCGGTGAAGAGCGCACCCTGGCCTTCAAAGTCGGCGGTCTTGGAGTACTGCGCCGTCTGGACTTCGGTGCCGCCGCTCGCGAACGAGGCGGACAGAGTGCTGGACGGCGAGAAGGTTCGGGGCATCACGACGTCGCTGGATCCACAGTCACGGGTGAAGGGGCGGCCGTATCGACTGGTATCTGGGGACGCCTCGGGGCGACCAGGCGCCTATATCGGCTCCTACGTCCTAGGCAAGGGCTTCATCCTGTCGCCCCAGCAGGCCGAGGAGCTCATCCAGCGCGACCCGCGCAACCGCGACGTCCTCTTCCCCTACCTCAACGGCGAGGACCTCAACTCCCGTCCGGACTGCTCGGCGAGCCGCTGGGTGATCAACTTCCACGACTGGCCCGAGGAGCGGGCCCGTGAATACCCTGAAGTATTCGCCATCGTGGAACGCGACGTGAAGCCCGAGCGACTCAAGAACAACAACCGACAGCGTCGTGAGATCTGGTGGCGCTTCACCCGGCCCGCCATGGACTTGTACCGAGCCATCTCCGGCCGCGAACGTGTCTTGGTGGTAGCACTCGTGTCCCGAACCGTGATGCCGGCCCGAGTCCCAAGCCGACAGGTCCTTTCGCACAAGTTGGCCGTTTTTGCGTCCGCTTCCGACGGGGATCTCGCGTTCCTCAGTAGTTCGTTCCATACATGTTGGGCATGGCGTAACTCGTCCACAATGAAGGCTGACCTCAACTACTCACCGTCAGACGTGTTCGAGACGCTTCCACGTCCTACCTACTCATCAGGCATGGCAGATGCGGGTGCCCGCCTTGATCAGCTGCGAGCTGAGATCATGGCGGAGCGCAGCCTTGGTCTGACCAAGCTCTACAACCTCGTCCATGATCCTTCTGTCGGAGATGCCGAGATTGCAGCTGTACGAGATTGCCATCGAGCTGTGGACGAGGCTGTGTCGGCAGCCTACGGGTGGAGCGACCTGAACTTGGAACATGGGTTCCATGAAACTCGTCAAGGCGTGCGCTACACGTTCCCGATGCGTACTCTTACCGAGATCTTGGACCGACTCCTGGAGCTTAATCACCAGCGACATTTTCAGTCGCCCTCAGCAGTACGCGAGGGGCTGCTCTTCTGATCTTCAAAAGAGCAGGAAGTCGGCTTTTCCCCCGTGCTGGGCGTGGTTCAGTTCGAGCAATCGGTCGATCACTTCAGTCTGGACCGGCTGGGGTAGGCTGAAGCGCGTGCTCTTTCGAGTCGTTGTGAAGTCGTGCCGGAAGTGCAGGTCTTGCCAGTCGTAGGCCTGCATCACGGCATGGTCGACCTCCACATGTGCTGCACGCAGAGCATGGATATCTGCGTCGATGATGCTCGGGTCGTGAACGAGGTTGTAGAGCTTGGTCAGACCAAGGCCGCGTTGGAGCATGACAGATCGCCGGATTTGATCAAGCTCGGCACCTGCAACGGCCATGGTCGTGCTGCCGGTAGGCAACGGCATTGTCTCGTAAACATCTGACGGCGTATAGCGAAGGTCTCCCTTGAGGCTGGACGCCCGTGCGATTGCCCACGCGTAGTGGATACCGCTGTCCAGCAACGCCAAGTGGGCAGAATCCGAAGCTGCGAACACCCCAAGCATGTGTGAGAAGACCTGTCCTGTCGGTACCGAAACTGGCATCACGGTTCGGGACACGAGTGCCACCGCCAAGACACTGTCCAGTCCCTTGATCGCCTTAAGCATGGCCGGACGCTTCTCTGCATACTGCCACCAGTAATCGCGATAGACCTTGCGGTTGTTCTTGAGTCGCTCGGGCTTCACGTCGCGTTCCACGATGGCGAATACTTCAGGGTATTCACGGGCCCGCTCCTCGGGCCAGTCATGGAAGTTGATCACCCAGCGGCTCGCCGAGCAGTCCGGACGGGAGTTGAGGTCCTCGCCGTTGAGGTAGGGGAAGAGGACGTCGCGGTTGCGCGGGTCGCGCTGGATGAGCTCCTCGGCCTGCTGGGGCGACAGGATGAAGCCCTTCCCCAGAACGTTGGCCCCCTGAAAGGACTTCCCGCGGTTGGCTACCAGTCGGATGCCGAAATCTCATACTTTAAGACATTATTGAATGCTTAATGGCCATGTGATGGTGAGTCTGGTTTGCCAACCCCGTTGGTGCACACGTTCCCCTCATGGTCCTCGATGCCTTCATTGCTGCACAGCATGTGGACGGATACTCGATCAACACCATCCGTGCCAGAGCCCGCTGTATTCGCGCCATCGCCAAGGCGGCCCTCGTTCGGGTTGAGGACTTAACAGTCGATCATGTGATGGCCTACTTCGCGGTGCGCTCGCTCAAGCCGTGGTCCCGGCGGACCTACCTCAACCACTTACAGGCTTTTGGTAGATGGAGAGGCGTAGATCTTGTCACAGGCATTCGAAAGCCGCCGGCACCGCGTTCAACGCCGAACCCTCTGCCGGAGGGGGACCTGGCCCGCATTACTTCAGTCGCACGGGGCCATCATCGCGCGTGGGTGCTCTTGGGGGCCTTCTGTGGTCTGCGAGCGCATGAGACAGCCAAGCTCAGACGTGAGGACATATCGGTTCTCCAGGACGGCGAGGTCGTCCTGCGGGTGCAAGGCAAGGGTGGACGTACCGATATCGTCCCGGTCCCTCCCGTTGTCACTCAGAAGCTAGACCTCACGGCCGAGGGGCGCCTATGGGGCGGAGTCACCCCTGAGCGAGTTTCGCGCACGGTCGCTGCCATCGCGGCCAAGGAGGGCATCCGTATGCGCTACCACCAGCTGAGGCACCGCTTCGGGACAGCCGTCTATCGCGCCTCGGGGCGTGATCTCCTGCTCACCCAGCGCCTGATGCGGCACGCTTCACCGGCGACGACCGCAGGGTATGCGGCAGTGGCCGACGATCAAATCCACAAGGTGATCGGGTTGTTGCCGGGCGCAGACCCCAACCGCAAGAGGCACGATGGTGAGCGAGGGGTGACAGGCTGTCAACAGTGTCGCGCCCGCATCGCCTGATCGGCTGCGCGTCGGGACGGGACTTCGCGCTGTGCCTGACGCTGACGCCGGAGTCGGTGCGTGTCGAGGTCACCGACACCCGGCCGGGCGGGCTTCCCGCCTACACCCAGAGACTGCCCGAACTGCCAGCGACGGAGGCCGAGTCGGGGTGCGGGCTGCTACTTGTGGAAGCCCTCGCCGACCGCTGGTGCACGGGACCGCAGGGCCCCTGCACCAAGACGCTGTGGGCCGAGGTGGATCGGGCGCCCAGTCACTGCTGACGCCTCGGTGGAGCCTTTCGAACAAGGGCAACTACCTTCAATGAGCGCGACATTGGGCAACGCGCTACAGTGTCGCCACGCCTACGGTCCTCGGCTTTCCCGCCTCCGCGTGAGGCATGCCGGATATCGTTCCCGCATGACGTATGGGGGGACCGAGCGAGCCGGTATGTCCTTTGGCGCGGGCGTGGCGCCCTGGACGCCGACACCACCCGTGATCCGGGATGCCACGCATGATGCGGTGATCGTGGTGCCGGGGATCATGGGCAGCGCCTTGCGCGACACCACGACCGGGCGGTTGGTGTGGGGACTGCGTGATCCTCGGTGGGTGGTCGAGGCATGGCGGCACGAGGACGGGATGCGCCCGCTGCACCTGGACGACGACGAACGATCCGGCCGGTACGGTCGGATCGAAGCCACCGAGTTGCTGCGCGTCCCGACGGTGGCGCCGTTCCTGAAGGGCTTCGAGCCGTACGGCGATCTTCTTGACGCCGTCCGTGCTGTCGCCCGCCCCAAGGCCGTACTTGAGTTCGCGTACGACTGGCGGCTCCCCGTCGCCGTCAATGGAGCGCGGCTGGCGGAAGCCGCTCACGATCACCTGGCGCGGTGGCGCGCCAGCGAGGAGCATGCTCGGGCACGTTGCTCGCATCCGGACGAGCGCGAGGCGCGTTTGGTGTTCGTCGCCCATTCCATGGGCGGACTGGTCACCCGGGCCGCCTTCGCCCACGCCGCCTCCCAGGGCAGCGACCTGACCCCTGAAACCAGGGCCGTGGTCACCCTCGGTACCCCGTTCCTGGGTTCGGTCATGGCGGCCGTCATCCTCAATGGTGACCACTCCGGCCGGCTGCCCGCCCGGCTGCGGCGCCGAATGCAGGCCCTGTGCGCGACACTGCCCGGTGTACACGACCTGCTGCCAGATTACCGCTGCGTCGACGCGGGTCTCGATGTCCACCGGCTCACCCCGGCCGACGTGGCAGTCCTGGGAGGAGATGCCGAACTCGCCCGCGAGGCGCAGGAGTTCCAGCAGCACCTGCGGGAGAAGGGACCTGCGCTGCCGGGGCACCGCGCTGTCGTCGGCGTCGCGCAGCCGACCGTGCAGAGTCTGCGTCTCGACAGTGGTGTGGTGCACGAGCAGTACCTCTCGTTCGAGCGCAACGGTGACGGGGGCCTGGCCCGTGACCGCAACGGCATCCCGCTTCGCAGGGACCGGGCCGGGGATGGCACGGTCTACCGGGACGCCGCTTCCTTCGGCCCGACCATGGGCGTGACCCCACTCCCGCTGCAGCACGGTGCCCTGGCAAAGGACAGCGTCGCCATCGCCTATATCCGCGCGGTGCTCACCGAGCACGATCAGGACCTCGGCCCCGCGTTGGGTGAGGGGGACATCGGTCTGGACGTCCCGGACTGCGTCGAGGCGGGCCGGCCCTGGTTGCTGCGCCTGAGGCCCGGACCGGGTTCCGTCTTGGACACGTATGCCGGGATCACCTGCACTGTGCAGGACGCCGAGACCGGCCTGCGTGTTGCCACCGGTCGGCTCGGCTGGCACGACGGTGAGATCGGTGCCTCGATCACCCTTCCCGGGCCGGGCCTCTACCGGGTCAGGGCCGATACCGGCGGCAACGCCCCCGTCACCCAACTTGTCCTGGCGCTCGACTCCGACGACGACTGAGCGCAGTGCGTCATGACCATCTCCGACAGCACTGACGGAAGACCTCTGCAGTTCTTCCCCATCGGCATCGGTGTCTATCTCCACCTCCCCGGGCTGGAGACGGATCCCGAGATCGAAGGCATCGAGGCGTTGCTGAAGCCGTTCGGTTCCCAGACCGAACCCTGGCCGGTTTCCCCGGAGGACCGCGGGGTTGAAGCCGTCACCACGCGCCTGACGACGTGGTCCGCTCCCCGAGACATCGGCGACACCGTCCTCTACTGGGTCGGTCACGGCTTCAGTGACGGAGGGCCCACCTCGTTGCTGGCACACGCCCACAGTCCCAAGCTTGTCGCCCCAGACGGCATCGACCCACCCACTCTGCTGCGGCACCTCAAGGCCAGGCAGGGCAGGAACGGCGCCGGCTGGGCCATCGTCATCATCGACGCCTGCACCTCCGGGCGCTTCGTCGAACTGCTGACCGGGGACGCCTACCGGGATGGGGACGTCCACAACTTTCTGCTCGTGGCGACGTCCAAGGACGGGAGTACCACGCTCGGTGCGTTCCGCAGAGCGCTGACCACCGTCCTCACGGTGACCTTCCGCGCACAGCAGACCATCGACCTGCACGACCTCGCCACGGAACTGAACCGCAACCTCCAAGGTTGCCCTGTCACGCCGAAGACGGATACGGGGCGTGCCGTGCTGCGGCGCACGCGGTCGACCATCGCGGCGCATACTCAGGCACCGCTGGATGTGGTCGCCGAAATCGATGCCGTCATCGCGTCCCTGACCGACGACGAACGGCGTCACTTCGTCCCCAAGGCCAGTGGTGCCGAACTCGGTGAGCAGACCTGGTACTTCCAGGGGCGCGTCGAGGAACGTCATGAGATCCTCTGCTGGCTCGCCCGTGCCGCACCGGGCATGCTCGTTGTCACCGGAGCGGCAGGATCGGGAAAGTCCGCCTTGCTCGGGCATGTCCTGGTGCACTCCCGGCGTGAGCTCTCCGACATCCTCATCCGCCACCGGCAGCTCGACCCCCTTCCCCTCGGCAGCCCCCGCCCCTATGAAGCCTTCGATCTGGTCCTCCACCTGACTGGGGCGACACCCAGGGAGGTTGTGCTGCGGATCGCCGCGGCAGCCGGGTTCCCCACCCCTCCCGAGGGGCCGATCGCCGAACAGTGCTCGTGGCTGATCCAGCAGTTCCGCAGGACGGACGACCCCGTTGCGGAACAGGTTCCTGAGGCCGACGATCCCGCTTTCACCGTCCTGGCGGACGCACTCGACGAGGCCCGCCTGCCTCTGACGATCGCCGAGCGGATCCTGAGCCCTCTGGCGGATCTCCCCGGTGTTCGGGTCGTCGTCGGCACGCGCGGCTCCACACTCGAAGGCCCCGACCTGCCGGAGCCGGCGGACCGGGACCTCACTGACGCTCTGGGCGTCGGCCGGGAGCGGAACCGGAAGGTCGTTCACGTTGACCGTGACGAGGAGGCCATGACCAGCTACATCCAGCGACGCCTGGAGGTAGCGCGCAGCAGGGGTGAACTCCAGGTGGAGCCCGCACAGATCGACCACCTGGCGAAAGCACTCGGGTGCCTTGAGCGGGAGTTCCTTTACGCACGCCTGGCGGTGCACGAGATCATCGCCACTCCGGGACTCGCCGACGACCCCGGGCCGCTGCTTGAGGACGACCACCGTCGGCTCTTCGCCCGCGCCGTCGACCGGCTGGCCGAGAAGGCTCCTGTCAACCAGGCCCTGCTGGAGGCGCTGGCCCTGGCACAGGGGCACGGCCTGCCCCTGACCGGGGGTGTGTGGGCCGACGTCGCTACAGCACTCGCCGACAGCCCTGACATGAAGGTCACCGACGCGGATATCGAAGAATTGACATGGACGGCGGCCCCCTACCTCCTGCTTGACACGGAATCCGGGCAGAGCGTGTACCGACTGGCCCACCGGACCTTCTCCGAGCACTTCACCCGGACGGTTCCGTCCTCCGCGCACGACGACCGGCACCGCCGTATCACCGAGCACCTGGCGACGCCCCCGACCGGGCCGGAGCAGCGCCCCAACCCCTATGTCGTGCAACACCTGCCCACCCATGCCGGTCTCGCCGGGCCCGACGGATGGCAAGCCCTGGCGGACCGTCCCCAACTGCTCGACCGGCTGAACCCCTCGGCGGTCGTCTCCAGTGTCATGCTCAGAGCCCTTGGCCGATTCCAGCTGCCTCCGGCGGTGGCGGGAGTCCTGTTCGCCCGAGAGCAGCTCACCAAAGCGAACCCCCGGGATCGGCGAGGACTGCGCGAGCTGGCGAGCCTTCGCTGCACGCCGGAGACCGTCGTACAGCGCTTCGGCAGGAGATCTTCCGACCCTGATGCGGCCTGGTCCGTGGCCTGGGGCCAACTGAAGCGCCATGCACCCCACTTGCGTCTCACCGGTCACACCGGCTCGGTACAGACCCTCGTGGCGTTCACGGACGCCTCACAGCGGGTGCTCCTGGCTTCGGGTAGTGACGACGGGGCGGTGCTGATCTGGGATCCGGTGAGGGGGGAGACCGTGGGGGACCCGGTGACGCCGCACGACGGCGCCGTCCAGTCGATCGCGGAGTTCGCGGGCCCGAGGGGGCGGACTCTGCTGGCCACCGGGGGCGCGGACGGCACGGTACGCATCTGGGACCCTGTCAAGGGAGAGACAGTGGGGGAGCCACTGACCGGCCACGACGACTGGGTTCACTGCGTGGCGGCGTTCGAAGACGCCGACGGGCAAACGCTGCTGGCCACGGGAGGCGGAGACGGGACGCTACGCGTCTGGGAGCCGCTGACCGGCAAGGAACTGGCGGTGGGAGGCCTGGATGAGTATGCGATGGACCTGGACCTGCACACCGACCAGGAGACCGAACGGCTCGTGGAGACCGGCCACGACGGCGACGTCTACTCGGTGGCGGCGTTTGTTGGCCTAGACGGCCAAGATAGGCATGTTCGCCTGGCCACCGCAGGCAACGACGGCACGATACGGATCTGGGACCCGGCCACCGGGAAGGAGACCACCGATCCCCTCACCGGTCACGAGGGAGCCGTCTTCTCCGTCGCGGTGTTCAAGGGGCGGGAAGGGCAGGTGCTGCTGTCATCGGGCGGTGAGGACGGGACGATACGGATCTGGAACCCGGACATCGGCAGACAGACCAGGGCACCTCTCACCGGCCACGGCAAGCCGGTCCGCGCGGTGGGAACGCTGGTCGAGAAGACCGAGGCCGGTGAACGGACCTTGCTCGTCAGCGCCGGCGAAGACAACAGCGTACGACTGTGGGATCCGGTCGGCGGCGAGCCGGTGACAGCGCCTCTGACAGGCCACGAGAACTGGGTGAGGACTGTGTCGCCGGTGCCGCCTCTGTCTGGCACACACCCACTGCTGGCCACCGGCGGTGACGACCACACGCTACGGATCTGGGCACCGCACGACGGCCGAACGGCAGGCGTGCCGTTCGACGACGCCGTGACGACCACGCGGACGCTGACATCCTTCAGCGGCGAGGACGAACAGACCCTGATCGCCGCCGTGGACGGCGAATCGAAGCTGCGCGTGTTCGACCCGGCCGAGGGCGAGCAGGTCGACGGGCTGGAGACCGAACATGACGGTGATGTCCTCACGGTGACCACGGTCCGAGTCGTCCAGGACGATGACGAAAGGCTCGTCTTCGCCATGGGCGGTGAGGACGGGGTCGTGCGGTTGTGGGATCCGGGCACCGGCGAGATGACCGGTGAGGTGGTGACGGATCACGCCCGTGGGGTGCGTGCTCTATCGGCGTTCGCCGGGTTCGGTGGGCGGTCATTCCTGGCCACGGGTGGTGAGGACGGCGTGGTGCGGTTGTGGGATCCGGGCAATGGTGAGAAGGCCGGTGAGGTGGTGACGGATCACGCCGGTGGCGTGCGGGTCCTGTCCGCGTTCGTCGGCCTTGGCGGCCAGTCTCTCCTGGCCACGGGTGGTGAGGACGGGGTCGTGCGGCTGTGGAACCTCATGACCGGCCAGGCCGTAGGGGAGCCGTTAGCCCATCCAGGCGTGACCGCCGTGGAGTCGTACCCGATCCCGGGCCGCGAAACCATGCTGGTCACGGGTGACGGCGACGGAACCGTCCGCTTCTGGAACTGCGAGACGGGAACCGAGACGCTGAGGATCCCCCTGGGCCTTTGCGTGAACGACGTCGCCTGCGTTGACGGAGACCTGGCCCTGGCCACAGCGGAAGGCCTGGTGCAGGTGAGCCTCGAAGCGGCATCGAACCTCACGGGCGGGTCCTGAACCCCGCTTCCGGCCCAGGTGCCCGGCCTTCCGCCCGGCACCGGCGCACTCCGTGTCGGCCTGACGTGCCGGACGCCAGACGCCGTGCCGCCTGTCGGTGGCGACGGTGTCAGCCCGTGGTGGTGATGAGTTCGTCGAGCAGTTGCTCCAACAGGCTGTTGTCGCCGAGGAAGCTCTTCACCGAGGCGTCCTCATTGCGCTGGGCGTCCATGCCCGACCAGTTCACGTCGTATCCCGCGTCAGCGCTGAGCTGGGCCAGGAACGCTCGCTGGGCGCGGCCGTTGCCCTCGCGGAACGGGTGGAGGACGTTCATGTCGCCGTACAGCTCGGCCAGTTGGATTGCGAACTCCTGGCGGGGGAGATCCCGCAGATGGCCGGAGGAGGCGAGACGACCGAAGACCTCTCCGGCGTAGGGCACCAGGTTTCTCGCCGGACAGAACGGCGTGCGCTTGGCGATGTTCACGGTGCGTAACTCGCCTGCCCACGCATAGATGTCCCCGAAGACCGCGGCATGGAACGCCTGGAGATGACCGAGGTCGTACGCACCGGGCAGGGGGCGTTCGGCGAGCAGGACGAGGCGCGCCCGGGTGATGTCCGCCTCTGCTGCCGCGAGCGGTTGATGGTCGGTGATGCCGAGCTTGTTGCGCAGCACGCCGTTGGGCATGGCGTACGGATCGTTCACCCTGCCCGCCGCTCCGAGGTCTGACGGTGGCGGGTGATCGCGCGGGCGACAAGGGCGTCCGCGTCGAGGTCGCCCTTCACGTACGCCTCGGTGTCGCGGTCGGAGGCCTCGGAGGCGTGGAGCCCTTCGGCCTCGATGGAGCCCGTGGCCGAGGCGACGGCCGCACGTCGTGCCGCTCGGCTGCTCAGCGCCTCGAAGGCCTCGACGGACAGGAGGACGCCCTGGGGTTTGCGGTGGGCGCCGATCAGGACCGGGTCGGCATCCGCGCCGGACTCCGACAGGTCGGTCAGGATCCGCGACAGTCTCGCGCGCGCGTCGCTGACAGTCACGACTTCGGGGATCTCCATGCTGTCACCGTACCCATATAGAGTCTTGATTCTGTACAGATACTAGTACGGATTCCGGTGGGACGCGTGGGTGTGGCGGAGAGCGCAGCTCATTACGTCCACTGATCTCGCAAAACTGGTGTGAACTAAGTCAATCGACATCATGCTGAAGCCGCTCGCACTGTCACACCCCCGCGATAGCCTCACCCCATTGGCTCACCACCTGGCAGAAAGGGCCCGCCCCATGCCGTCGTCCCTGCCCGCCGCCCCCGGCGTGCCGCCGCATCCGTTGAATGAGGTGCCGCAGACCTTCCGCCCCGGGGACTCGTACGACGTACGTGACGGGCTGGTGACGTACATCCGGCGGGACCTCCTCGGCCCATGGGACGGGGAGACGGAGGAACTGCCGCACCGGTCGGCGGGGCCGCGCGACCGGTACCTCGTGGGCATGCTCGGGCCCCGCCCGGACGGTGGCGACGACGCCCGCCGGATGGCTCGCAGTGCCGCCCAGACCGGCGACGACGAGCTCGGCAGCGACGACGGGCAGGCCGCCGAGGGCGGCGAGCTGCCCGAACGCCTCACCCCGCAGGCCGCCGGCCGTATCTGGGCCTCCTCCATGGGGCTGTCCTTCGTGGTCCCGGCGTCCATCGGCACCCTCAGCGTCACCGCCCGCTGGGGGCGGTACTCGCTGACCGACAGGATCGTCGACACCAGCCCCAACCCTGTGCGGGTGTGGGGGCGCGAGCCCGTGATGCACCACCCCATCGACGTCCAGGTCACCCGTGCCGGCGACCAGCGGCGCGTCCTGGAGGGGGACGACACTCACGGCATCCACCTCGACGTACAGGTCCGTGAACGCCCGGCGGGAGCGGCCGGCGAGGACCTGCGCGTCGTGGAGGTCGCTCTCGTCAACCGGCTCCCCGAGAGCACCTCCGACCGCAGGGACACCCAGTGGCTGTTCCAGACCGGTCTGGAGATGACCGCGTTCCCCGACGACCGGGCGGCCGTCTTCCTGCCCATCGACGACCCGCTCGACCCCCGGTCCGCCGGGGCCTCCGAGGAACCGGAGGAGCGGCGGCTGCGCCTGCTCTACCGCGACAGCCTCCGCTACGCCGTCGGCCGCAACGTCGCCGTCACGGCCGGCGTCCGCCACGGCGAGCGGCGGGCCCACCGGCTGGCCACCACCTGGCTGCCGGAGTACGACGTGCGCGCCACCACCGCCCCCAAAATCGATGAACAGCCGCTGCTGGCCGGGCTGGAACTCGGCATGGACGAACTCGCGGCCCTCGCCCTGCCCGGACGCCGCGCGGAACTGAGCGCAGCCCTGGCCCCGCTTGCCGACGGCTACAGCACCTGGCTCCAGACCCAGCGGGAGAAGACGCGGACCCTCCCCGCCGACCTGCGTACAGCCGCAGAGGCGGCCATCGACCAGGCCGAGGACGTGTGTCACCGCATCGCCTTCGGTATCGACGTCCTGTCCACGGACGACGACGCGCTCGAAGCGTTCCGGTTCGCCAACCGGGCGATGGCCCTCCAGCGGCGCAACACCGCCATCGCCGGCCGACGCGCCGGACACGAGGACGACCCCGCCTCCTACCGACGCGCCCATGAGGAGGTGCACGCACAGGGCAAGGAGGCGGCCGAATGGCGGCCCTTCCAGCTCGCCTTCGTCCTGCTCAACCTCGCCTCACTGAGCGCACCCGGCCACCCGCACCGCGGCACTGGCCGCGAGGCCCTCGTCGACCTGCTGTTCTTCCCCACCGGCGGCGGCAAGACCGAGGCCTACCTGGGCCTCGCCGCGTACACCTTCGCCCTGCGCAGGCTCCAAGGCATCGTGGGCAGCGGCACCGAGGCCCACGACGGCAGTGCGGGCGTCGCCGTCCTCATGCGCTACACCCTGCGGCTGCTGACGGCCCAGCAGTTCCAGCGGGCCGCTGCCCTCATGAGCGCCTGTGAGGTGCTGCGGCGCGAGGAGTACGCGCGTGACCGACGCTGGGGCGGCACCCCGTTCCGTATCGGACTGTGGGTGGGGACCTCCGTGTCTCCCAACTGGTTCGGCGAGGCACAGGAGCAGATCGCGGGTGCCCGGGAGAGTGCCAGCGACAAGCACGCACGCGTCATCCAGGTCCTCAGCTGCCCCTGGTGCGGACAGGGCCTGACCGCCCACTCCAACATGGACTACGACGCCGACCGGCGCCGCGTGCTGCTGTACTGCCCGCGAGGCGAAGGCGCGGACCGCTGTCCCTTCTCCCGGCTCGGTTCACCCGACGAGGGCATCCCCGTGCTCACCGTCGACGAGGAGATCTACCGCCTCGCCCCCGCCATGGTCATCGCTACTGTCGACAAGTTCGCCCAGCTGCCCTGGAACGGCTACGCCGGGCTGCTGTTCGGCCGAGTCACCGAATGGTGCCCGCGCCACGGCTACCGCCACGACGACCTCGACGAGCGAACCGGCTGCCGTAGCCGTCACACCCGAAAGGGGACGCTGGAAGCGGTGGCTGCCCAGCCCGTCACCCGGCTGCGGCCCCCGGACCTGATCATCCAGGACGAGCTGCACCTGATCTCCGGCGCCCTCGGCACCACCGTCGGACTCTTCGAGGCCGCCATCGACCAACTGTGCAGCTGGACGTACTCCGATCGCGACGGCGTACGTCACGACGTCGGTCCGAAGATCGTCGCGTCCACCGCCACCACCAAGCGCGCCGCCGAGCAGGTGCGCGGCGTCTTCGCCCGCCAGGTCGCCGTCTTCCCGCCACAGGTCCTCGACGTCGGCGACACCTTCTTCTCCCGGCAGGTGGAACTCGCCCGGGACAACCCAGGCCGCCGCTACCTCGGCGTGTGCGCCCACGGCACCCGGCTCAAGGCCGCCGAGATCCGGGTCGCCGAGATCCTGCTGCTCGCCGCGCAGGAGCAGTTCGACACCTACGGAGACGCAGCAGACCCGTACATGACGCTCGTCGGCTACTTCAACGCCACCCGTGAACTCGCCGGCATGCGGCGCTACCTCGACGACGACATCGCCACCCGTGTCCGTAGCAACGGCGGCCGCAAGGGGCACGACACGATCGCGAACCGCATCCCTACCAAATCCGGGATGCTCACCATCCAGGAACTGACCTCCCGCATCTCCTCGGCGGACATCAGTGCCACCCTCAAACGGCTGGAGTCCCCCTTCGACCCGGAACGGGACACCACGGAGCGTCGCAAGGCCTTCGCCGCCGAATACGTGGCGGCACGGCGGGACAAGCGCGAACCGCGGGCCCGCATGACGCCCGTGCAGGAACGCGCGGTGGACGTCGTCCTGGCCACCTCCATGCTCCAGGTCGGCGTCGACGTCTCCCGCTTCGGCCTGATGCTCGTCGTCGGCCAGCCCAAGAACACCGCCGAGTACATCCAGGCGTCCTCCCGCGTCGGCCGTGACGCGCGGCGTCCCGGCCTGGTCGTCACCCTCTACAACTGGTCCCGGCCGCGCGACCTGGCGCACTTCGAGGACTTCGCGCACTACCACGCGACCTTCTACCGCCAGGTCGAAGCCCTGTCGGTCACCCCGTTCACCCGCCGCGCACTCGACCGCGGCACCGCACCGACGTACATCGCGGCGTTGCGCCAGGCTGCCTACGAGAACTCCCGCAACACCGACGCCCAGCACGTGGATCTTCACGGCGACCTCGCCCGGCAGGTCGAACAGCGGCTGCTGGAACGGGCGGACCGAGTCGGCGGTCAACGCGCGCAGGACTATCTCACCGAACGCATCGACGCCCTCAAGGACCGCTGGGAGGAACGGCGCGAGGGCGGCGGCATCCTGGGCTACCGCAAGGAGAAGAAGAAGGACACCCTGGTTACCGGACTTCTCCACCGTGCCGACGGCTCGCGATGGGACGAACTCACCGTACCCATGTCCATGCGGGAGACGGAGAACGAACTCAACCTGCTGCTGCCCGGCGGCGGTAACTTCGTGGACCAGCCCACCAACGGCGGCCCCGCCTGGTACTTCGGGGCTGCGGGCAGCAAGGACACGTCCGCCGATGAGGATACCGGCGGTGACGGTGGCACACCGGTCGACGCCGATGAGTACGGAGACGCCGCAACCGCGGCAGGAAAGGGACGGCGATGAGCGGCAACTACTATCGGCGCGTGGGTGCCGCACGCCCCAGCCACCTCATGTACACGGCCGGCGTCGGCGCGCTCGTCGACCTGCCTAACTTCTCCGTCCTGGTCAAAGGACTCGAATCCTGGAGCCACACCGGGCTCCTCCCCGACGACTACCTCATCGAGGAACCCCGGCTGCGCACCGCCGTTAACCGGGCCCTCCAGCTCTACGGCCGGGCACAGATCAGTGAACTGCGCTCCGCTCCCTGGATGGAAGGTGCCGACGGCGCCCCCAAGGACTGGGCCGCCCAAGGCATCGGCGTGCCTGTCACGCCCTTCCCGCAGTGGCTGCGCTGTACCGCGTGCAACCTGCTCGCACCCATCGACTCAGAGGCTTTCACCTTCCTCAACAACAACCCGCGCACCCCGCACGAAGCGAAGTTCGCTCACAGCGACTGCAAGTTCGGCAGGCCCCTCGCCGTGACCGCCCGCTTCACGCTGGTCTGCACGAATGGGCACCTCGACGAGTTCCCGTACGCGATGTTCGTCCACCACGGCAACCCGTGTGCGAAGAGTCCCCGGCCGCTGATGCGCATGAAGGACCACGGCGGCAACCAGGCGGCCAACGTCACCCTCGAATGCGTCGCCTGTGGGGAGAAGCGCAACATCCGTGACGCGATGGGGGAGCGGGGCCGCGCCGAGCTGCCCGCCTGCCGCGGCCGCCATCCGCACCTGTCCGCCTTCGAGAGTGACGGGTGCGACCGCGAGGCCACTCTGATGGTGGCGGGCGCCTCCAACCAGTGGTTCCCGATGACGCTCAGTGCCCTCGCCCTGCCACCGAGCAGAAACCAGGACCTGACCGAACTCGTCGAGGAACGCTGGGTGGAGCTCCAGAACGTCACCTCGCGCCCGGTCTACGACGCACTGGCCGCCATGCCTCAGTTCACCTACCTCAAGGAGTACGGCCCGGACGCGCTGATCGCTGCCGTCGAGGCCCGCAGGCAGGGCAACGCCGGACAGCAGATCCAGCCCGCGGCGGAGGTGGCGGCCGACCTGCTCAGCCCCGAATGGGACGTCCTCGCCGCACCGCACGTACCCGACCCGACCGATGACTTCGCGATGGAGAGCGTCACCGTGCCCCCGGCACTCGGCGAACTCTTTGCGGACGTCCGCCAGGTGCAGCGGCTACGAGAGGCCCGAGCGCTGGTCGGCTTCACCCGGCTCGACGCCCCCGACCCTGAATCGGACGAGATCGCCACTCTCGTGCGCCTCTCTCGCACCTCGCAGAACTGGGTACCGGCCAGCGAAGTCCGAGGCGAGGGCATCTTCCTGCGGGTACGCGAGAACCTGATGGCGGACTGGGAGGACCGAATGCAGAAATCACTGCAGATGGCCGCCCACCGGGACGCCTTCGGCCGATTCCGCAGCAACCGGAAGTCGGACCGGATCACCGGGCCCTTCGACCCCATGCGAGGCTGGCCCGGCGAACGCTACATAGTCCTCCACACTCTCTCCCATCTGCTGATCCGCACCATCGCCCTCGAATGCGGCTACAGTTCGGCAAGCCTCGGCGAACGCATCTACGCCGGAGACGAGGAGACCACTCGTACCGGCATCCTCATCTACACCGCCGTTCCCGACTCCGAGGGCACTCTCGGCGGCCTCGTCTCGCTGACGGAGGACGCTCACTTCGAAAGAATCGTGCGCAGGGCCCTGGAGGACGCGGCCCGTTGCTCATCCGACCCGCTGTGCGCCGAACGGCTGCCGAAGGACCCTGCGGACTACCTGCACGGCGCGGCCTGCCACGTCTGCCTCTTCGTCTCCGAGACCACCTGCGAACGCGGCAACCGTTTCCTGGACCGGCGTTTCCTTGTCCCGCTCGGTGACGACACCGACCAGGTACTCACTCCCGCGAGTCTGAGGCCGTGAGCCGCCAAGGATTCGAGGCGGCAGCCGAGCAGGCGGTCATCCTGCTGGGGCCGTCCCGGACCAAGGACTTAGCGGGTGTGTTCGCCCGAGGCCGGGGCTTGGAGCACGCCCTGCTCCTGGTCCAGGTCCCGGCTGCAGGCGACGCCATCCGGGCGCTGTACGAGGCAGCCCACAGCGATTGCATACCGTCGGCCGAGGCTGCTGCCTACCTTCGCGGCTTCGTGGCGGGGTGGTCCCGGCGCGGAGACGAAGTAGAGGTACGGACGGTGTGGAGCGGGCCAGCGACACCGGGCGTCCCGGTCCGCGCGACTGCACGCGTACTCACCGAGGTCGTCAGCCGGGCCCGCTCTGAACTGCTGGCCATGACGTACGCGGCCCGCCGCCACCCACCGCTCATATCGGCCCTGCGCGAAGCCGTCGCACGAGGTGTGGAGGTCCATGTCGTCGTCGAAACCCGGCAGGGTGCGGCCGGACTGCTCGACGGACCCGAACCGGCTGCTGCGTTCGCCTCGGTGTCTGGCCTGAGACTCTGGCACTGGGCTCCCTCTGCACGTGAGCACGAGCGTGCACGGCAGCACGCCAAGCTGGCTGTGGCCGACCGCCGCGTCCTTCTGGTGGGCAGCGCAAACCTCACCGAATCCGGAGTACGCAGGAACCTGGAAGCTGGCGTGCTTGTCAGCGGCGGCGCCGCTCCGCAGAGGGCCGCGGAGCATATTCGGGAACTGCAGCGTCGGGGAATTCTGAGGCTCCTGCCATAAGCCAATTACTATCCGCTACACCATGGCTTCTACTGATCGAGCCAATGGTGTACTCCTCGCGGACCATGCTCCGGTGGCACCGTCGAGCATCGGATGAGCCCCGAGTTCGGATAGTCGAGAAGGCTCGCGCCTGGTCGCAAGGGCAGATTGCGTGCTCAGGCACGCACGTTTTGCAAGTGTTTAGGAGCGGGTGAGGCGACGGGTGAGGCTGGTGATGACGGTGGTGCCGAGCAGCCACCCTGAGAGGGAGCTGAGCCAGACGATCCAGGCAGTGCTGTCGACGGGGGTGAACGCCTTTTCCTGACCCAGGTCGAGGACAGGCAGGATCAGGTCGAGGGAGAAGACGATCGGTTGGAAGGACGGTCCGTGGGATTGGGCGGGCTGTGGTGGTGCTGCTGAGAAGGCGATGGCAGCGGTAGCGACAAGGGCCAGCAGCCATATGAGCGCGCGCCCCGGTCTGTAGCCGTATCCGACGGTGGCGTCTTCAATGTAGCTCCAGATTCGGGCAGGCCTTGGCAGGCTACGCCGCCGTTGTCGAAGCCGGGCCAAGAGTACTGTCCGCGCGTCGTCGTCATGGCCGAGTTGACGATAGTAGGCGGCCAACTGTTCGTAGGGCTGCGGGTGGTAGTCAGTGTCGCGCTGCAGCCAGGGCAGACGGTGAGCGGCCGGCATCACCGGATGGAGAGCTTGATAGGTGAGTGCGGTGAGCGCAATCTGTGCGGGCCAGGAGTCGGCGGCATCGGTGATGGCCACGATGGTGGCAGCGCTCAGGTCGACGGTGGCGGGTGGCGCAGTGAGGGCCTCTAGATGGAGCGCTCCGAGGACGGCGCGGTGCAGGTCGACGGTTGCTTCCTGCGCGAATGTTGTCCCGATGACGGAAAAGATGCCCTTGACCTCAGCGCGGGTCAGGTCCATGGTTCCTGCGACGCGTGTCGCATTGTCCAGTGTGATGTTTGCTTCCACTCGGGCTCCGGGAGCTCGAAGCGCCTGCTGGTGGTAAGGAAGGAGCGTGCTGGCGGTGAGTTCTATCGATTCGCCGACGACTGCAGCGAACAGATTGACGCCCCCTTCAACCGTTAGGCCGTCAGCGTAGATACCACCACCGACGGTGAGAGTAGGTGCGTTGACGGCCCACCCAGTGGTACTGCGTATGTCGGCACGGGCAAGCCAGCATTGGCCGCCAATCGTTGCGCCGAACAGGCGGATGCCGCCGCCGTCGACCAACAGGTCGGTACAGCGGAGGTCTTGAACGAGGTGGAGGCCGTCGCCACGGAACGCCGGACGTTCCCCCTCCCCAGATAGGCGGGCCTGGGTGAGCTCAAGGGTGAAGGCCTGGGCGCCCCACAGGTTCAGTCCGCCCGTCACGTGAGCGGAGTGTGCGTACAAGCCGCCTTCGACGCGGAGCTGAGGCCCGTTCACGGCAAAGCCGTATCCGTTGCCGGTGATGCGGGCGGAAGTGAGCCACAGATCACCCCTGATCTGCGCGCCGAACAGGTCAACTCCGCCACTGACCAGCTGGTCGAGCGTCAGATCGCCGTCGACGCGCAGTCGGTCCGCGCTCAGCCGGGGTACGCGGCAGCCGGTGAAGTCCGCCGCGCGTAGGGAGGCGTCGGCGAGTTCCACCCGCTCGTCGAACCGACAATCGAGGAGGGAGAAGGCGATCTCGACCGCGGCGTAGTGCAGCTGAAGGCGTCCGGTGATGTGTGCGCCGATCAGCTGAAGCCGCGACACCACGCCCGGCTCCGGCGCAGGGGGCTGCAGTAGGAGAGCGGCAATAACCTCGGCAGGGACTTCCTGGCTCATGGAATGCGGGTCTTGCGTTGTGCCGTCGGGTGAAGCAGCGGTGAGATCGAGGGGACTGCCGTTGCGTACTGCTTGCCACAGGCGTTGTGAGATCGGATCCCAGTGGGCGGGTGGTGTAGTCACCTTGACGATGGTGCCCGCCCCCGGCTGCCAAGTGTGAACTGTTGGACGCGTCTTGGACGCCGCGGAGCCGTCAGCGTGCGTGCCGCCTTCGGCGTGTGTAGGTTCGAATCGCTCGCCAGTTGCCCCGGCATCTCGGCAGGCTGCCACCCACACCGTAAAGCCCGGCGCCCCAGCGTCTTTCGTTGTGAGACGTCTGGTTAAGGGAATTCTGTGCCCAGTGGCTTCAGGTCTGGCGGGTAGCCCTTCGCACGGAGCCAGGCGTCAAGGGCGAGAGCGACGATGTCACCGCGAGGGATGTCGGTGTCGGCGTTGCATCGGCGGATCCGGCGCTGGAACTGAAGAACTTCAGGGACGGCATGGTTCAGCTGCCCTCGTTTGGTGTGCCGGTCCTTGATGACGTTGAGAGTGTCGGGGTGCGGCGTCAGAGCGTCTGCGGCTGGCTGGAACTCGGCGTCGAGCGCGGCGGCGATTTCACGCAGTCGGCGCGCGTAGGGGGAGTCATCGGGCACGAGAGTTGCTCCGGTTGGTCCGGCTAGGCGGATAGCTATCCGCCTACTGGGCTATTGGAATAGTCGGCACGTGGGGCGGCCGCACCCTGGAGTGGGGCGGCCGCTCCTCGTGCACTGCCGTTGGGCTCAGAACCCGCGGGCAGTGAGCCACTCGTCCAGCGCGACCGAGACGATGTCGCCGATAGGCAGGTGGTCGAGTTCGTTGTCCAGCGCGAAGCGCTTGATCCGCTTCTTCAACTTCAGGGCAGCGGGGACCGATGAGTCGAGGCTCTCGCGCGTGATGATGCGCTGGTTGAGAACGACGGCGGTTTCGGGAATGTCCTTGGGACGGCCGGCCCCCTGAGCCCACGGTGTCCCTTCGTGGGGCGCTGCCTGAGATTGCACGTCCTGTTCCTGGTGAGCCCGTGGAACATCGGTCCTCGCGGGGAACCCGTTGCCGCCTGTCGTCGGAGGAGCTGCGGGGCGAAGCGCCACCTCGGCGCCCGAGGCTGCGCCAGGAGCCGTGGACGGGCTGTGCTGCGCAACGGGTTCGGTCGGCTGCGTCGGCTGGAGCGCAGGTGCTGCAGGATCGGCAGCCGGGGCCACAGGCGCCACCTGCCGTTCCACCGGCATTCCAGCGGACTCTGTCCCCGCCTCGGGAGCGACGACAGCCGGGCGAAACGGCTGACTGGTGGCTGGCTTCGGCACGGAGCCGCTCGGTGTGACCTCAACGGTTGGCTGGGCGGAGGACTGCGCCACTTCGGGCACCGCATCGGTCCGGCCCCGCGCCGATGCCTCGACGGGAACGGCGGAAGGAGCGGACTGCACCTGCGGCTCGCTGGCAGCGGGACGGCCTTCGCCCTGGGCGGCGGCGTACTGCTCGGGGGTGAGCTCGGCGGCCGGGGGAGGGGGCGGGGCTGTCTTCTTGGCTCCGCCCAAGGTACGGCCGCCGGTGCGGCGGGCCGGGGGCTTCATGCGTTCGGTCATGCTGCGGTCAGCTCCTTCATCAGGTTGGCGTACTCGCTCAGTTCGGTGGGGATCTCGCCGAAGGCCTCCATGTAGTGGACCCAGGAGTGGATGGTGGTCTCGGCGAGCGGGAACGGCTCGTCGCGGTCGGGGCCGATGCCCTCGCCCTCGGCGGGCTCCAGCAGCTGGTCCTTGGCCCGGCTGGGCAGGCTGGTGCGGTCGTCGGCCTTGACCATGACCACGTGGGCGGTGACGCCCTGCTCGTTGCGGGTGGCGGCGCGTTCGGCCTCGTCGAAGGTGGCCACGAGTTTGCGGCGCTCGATTTTGGTGGGGGCGACCGGCACGAGCAGCAGGTTCGCCTCGGTAACAGCCTCGTGGAAGATCCGGGCGCTGCCGCCGCCGGCGTCGACCACGATCGCGCCGAACTCGGCGCGCTTGGTGCGGATGTACTCGGCGATGTCGTCGAACGGGTACCGCTCGACCATCAGGTGCTCGGGAATTTCGAAGCCGGCGGCCTGGGCGACCTTGAACCAGTCGTAGGCGGACTGGCTGGTCGCGTCGGCGTCCAGCAGAAGCGTCGGCAGGTCGAGGACGACGGCGTAGTAGAGGGCGATGAACCAGGCGGAGGTGGTCTTGCCGGTGCCGCCCTTGAGCATGCCGACAACGATCACGAAGGCGTCCCAGGCGCTGGCCGTGGCCGCGGCCAGGGTCTTGGTACGAGTGTTCTCACTCACGGTGCTTGATCTCCTGAATCGGGAAAGGTGTGTTGACGTGCGTGCATCGACCAGAAGGCCGACGCACGGAGGCAGCTGAGTGCGGACAGAGGAGGGGCTCGTGCGGCAGCGCTGGATCCGGGATGGCACGCCATCGGTCCTGCGATCTGCCAGGCCCGGCCGGGGACACCTGCCGGGGCTCTCATGACCCCTTCCTCGGGGCACGGGCCGGGCCGTGGTTGTGCTTGGGCCGCATGCGGGTGCCCGCCTGGCGCAGGAGCCGATAGACGGTGCCGACGGAGTAGCTGCACTCCGCGGCCAGGTCCGGCACCGTGGCGCCGGCCTCGTACCGCGCCCGCAGGGACAACGCGAGGTTCGTTCGCCGTGCGGCATCGGCCGCGGAGCGGATGCGCAGCGTCTGCTGGGTGGTCCGGGGCGTGCCACCAGCCTCGATCAGCAGCCGCCGAGCCACACGTCGCGTTACCGACCCCGCCGCAGCCAACTCCGCGAGGGTGGCGCCCTGTTGCTCGTAGAGGCGACGCAGGCGGGCTGCGAGGTTGCGGCGGGCTTGCCCGTCGCGCAGCCTGCGCGTCTGCCATGAGGTGCGCATCTCGGTCCCGGCCTCGTGCAGCCGGTTGAGGACCGTGCCGTAGGACAGGCCACTGCTCGCCACGAGTTGGTCCACGGTGGAACCGGACTCGTACTGCTCCCGCAGTGCTTGCCCGGTGATCTGATCGCTGTGACCGGCTGTGGGCCGAGGGGGTGGGTTCACGCTGCGGACTCCCATTTGCTGAGGGCTTCGGCATGGGCGGCGGCCAGCTCGTCGTAACTGCGCTGGTCGGCAGGGGTGATGAGGATCAGCCGCCCGTCGGTGGCAATCCGCCAGCCGGGAGCGGCACGGCCACTGGCTGGATCGAGGACGCAGCCGCCCGGGGCGTGCCACGCGGCGGGAACTTCGTCGGGGCGTGGCGCGGGAACCAGCACCTGGCGCCCGTCGCGGAGGATCACCACGGCCTTGCTGCGGTGCTCCGACAGCCGCTCCAGTGCTTTCTGGTACGCCGCGCGCTCGGCGGCGTGCACCGCCTTGCGCCGGGCCGCGACGCCCGTGATTCCGTGCCGCGTCGCGACTGCGTCCCAGCCGCGGGCTGGCTCGGCGATCTCTTCGGCCGCAGCCTCTGGAGGGTGGTCACCGAAGCCTTCCAGGGCGCGAGGTGCCAGGGTCCAGGTCTCACCGCCGTGGTGGACGAGGCCGTGGTCGGCAAGGCGCCGCAAGGTGCGGTAGAGGGTGGCGCGGGAGACGGAGGACGAGCCGACAAGCTCGGCGACCGTCTGTGCCGGCCGGGCGTGCAGTGCACCGATGATCACCAGTGCGGCGCTGCCGAGACCGCGGTGGGCGAAGGCGTCGTGGCCCATCAGTCGGCCGATGACGGTGGAGTCGAGGTCGGCCGTCGTGTCCGTCTCAGGGGTGAACCACTCCTCAAGTGCCGGGTCGGGGGGGTACTGAGTGGTTCGGAAACGAGATTGCGCTACGGGGATGCTGTGGCGGTCGGGGCTGCCCTCGGCGAGGTACCAGGTCGAGCCCTCGCGGCCGTGGCCGACTCGAAGGCGTCGCAGCCAGCCCCGCGGTTTGAGGACGGTCTCGTAGACGACCCGGAGGGTCGTGCGGGATATCCCCGCTTCCTCCGCGGTCTGCCGCTCGCTGGCGTGGTGCAGGGGACCGCCCGCGATCTCGGCGAAGTTCAGATGCGCCCGCAGGACCCGTAGCGCGGTCCGCCCACGTTCCCCACGCCAGGGCGTCGTCTCGATGCGGTCGCGCAGCGCGGCGAGAACCTCGTACGCGTGGTGCCGCGATTCCAGCATCGTTGTGCTGCTGACCGCGGCCGAGGCGCTGACCCATACGCGACCGATGTACGCCAGGGCACGCGACTGCCCGGACCGCAGCGCAATGCTCCGGGCGTGCCACCCGCCCTCGTGCTCGGGATGCAGCAACAGCTGCGCCAGCTCGTCGACGGTGCCGCCGACGCGAGCGACATGGCAGGCGATGGCCGCCGTGACCCGGTGCCCGTGTTCGGCCACGCCCTGACGGGTATCGCGTAGGGACACGGTCCGGCCGTCGGAGGCGAGCCTGCTGTAACTGCCCGCCGCGTAGCGGCCAGTGAGGTCTCCGAGCAGAATGAGATCGGCTGCAGCCGTAGGCAGATGGTGAAGACCCAGTCGCTCGCCTGGGTGAAATGGCCGTCGGAGAGAAGCTGTCTGGTGGGTGCTGTGTGGCACTGTGGAGCCGTCCCGCAAGGACAGAGACGCCACCCAGGCCCGCTAAAACCACGGGTGGTGTCCGGTACCGACCTCCAACCGGTGCCAGCGATGCCTGGCTCCGATGCCGGAGGCAGACGTCCCCATCGCGGCTCGACCGAGGTCGATTCCGAGTGCTGTCAGCGGGTTCACAGCCCGATCAACGCCGTCTGACCTGGGCAGACTCGGACTAAGACAGAGGGCGGTTGCCTCTGATTGGCTCCGAGCAGCTCGGTTCGAATCGGGGTCGAATCAGAGCGGTTTCCTCTGACTGCCTCCGGTCGCCTCTGCGACCCGACCTAGCAGGTCACAGCCGATACTGCCCACGAAAGCGCAGGTCAGAAAGGTGCGTCAGGAATACCCGGCGTACAGCCCGACTCGTCTGCCGCCAATTGCGGTTGCCTCGCTGCAGCGCCTTCCGACGTGTTCGCCGTGCTCGGGAGGCTGGGTGAGGAGCCTGTTGAGCCGGCCCACGACGTTGCGTTGGGCGGGGTGCAGAGGTCGTTGATCGCTTCCACACGGAGGTCGGCTCCAACTCCATGGCGAACACGGCCGTGGCCAGCTCGTCCGTCGGCCCCTCGGCCGGCCCGACGCCGTCGGCGACGTTGGCGTGCACCCGATCCTGCAGGGCGTGCACATGTCCGGGTGGGTCACGGTCACCCGGTTCGTAGGTACGAGGGCCAGCGTCTCGTGCGGTACGTCCACGTCCGCGCTCACGCCCACCGGGAAGCGCGGCGCGTCCCCCGTCAACCGGGACCACGAGCGCTAACCGGCACCGCACGCTGTCTGCGAGCACTGTCCGTCCCTGCTCACCCGTGGGTACGGCCTTCGATCGTATCGGGCGGTTTCCGACACGGGGGAGGGCGCTCACACCGGGGAAGCCCAGGCCTCCATCAGCTGCTCGGGTCCGTACGTCGCCGCCAGGCCATCCACCGTGAACCCTGAGCGGGACACCGCGACCAGGGGAGTGTCCTCGTCGGCCCCTGGGACGGCAAGGGCGTCCCGGGCCAGCGAGGCCAGGGCCCGGCGGTCGAAGGAGCCTCGCTCGTGCCACTTGACCGAGCCGACGAATCCGATCTCGCGTGCTGGATACCGGTCCGCGCCCACGAGATCGACCTCGGGATTGTTCGTACGAGGCCACCAGCCGCCCACCACTCTCACCTGCGACCACGTGGCGTCGGGCAGCAGCCGGGCCAGGGACTCCCGTACGACCGGTTCGATCGCCCGCCCGCGCCACGAGGTCCAACCGCGCTCGACCGCCTCGGCCACGATCCGGCCGCGCCCACGCTCGATCTCCGGGATCCCCTGCTCCAGGAAGGCGAGCCAGAAACGCAGGTAGGGGTCGGCGGCGCGGTAGCGGCGGTCGCGGTCACCAGGGCGGGCAGAGAGCGGAGTGTCGACGGCGATCAGCCGCTTGTCCGTGAGGGTGTGCAGGGCGGGGGTGAGGGAGCCGGGCGGGAGGGGCCGCTCGGCTGCCCCGGCCTTCGCGGCGATCGTCCCGAAAGTCCGCTCTCCACTGCCGATCACGGAGAGCACGTGCCTGGCCTGAAGCGCGGTCGGGAACTCGGCGGCCAGCGCCCGCTCGGCGGAGACGAGGAGAGGGGAGGTGGGGTCGTCGAGGGCGCGGGACAGGAACTCGGTGCGGCTCTCGCCCTCCCGCCACTCCTGGCAGACGAGAGGCAGACCGCCGGTGATCAGGTGCGCGTCGAAGGCGTCGGCAGCGGGGAGCCCGGTCATGGCCATGACCTCGGCTGGGGAGAGGGGCGCGAGGACCATCTCCACCCCTCGCTGGTGGAAGGGGCGGCCGTAGGCGGACAGATGCTCCATCATGGCGAGGTCGCTGCCGATGAGGATGAGCAGGACAGGCTTCCGGCTCAGCACCCGGTCCCACACGGTCTGCAGGGTGCCTTCCAGAACCGGGTCGCCTTCGAGCATCCACGGCAGCTCGTCGAGGACGACGACGCTGGGGGAGTCGTCCGGGAGTACGGCTGCGAGCTGGCGCAGGGCCGTGTCCCACTCGGCGACGGTTGTGACACCGGTGAGGAGGGCGGTGTCGGGCAGCGAGGAGTGGCGGACCTCTTTGAGGAAACGGGCCCGTTCCCGGTGGGCGTCCTCGCCTCGGGTGGCCTGGTGGACGACGTAGGGCACCTGGGCGCGCTCGCAGAAGAGGTCCACGAGTCTTGACTTCCCGACCCGACGCCGGCCGCGGAGGAGCAGGGCTCGGCCACGCTGGTCGCCCCGGCCCTCGCGCACCCGGTCGAGGTGGCGATTGAGGGTGGCCAGCTCGGATGTGCGGCCTACGAATCCTGGCATGGGTCACCTTTCAAGGTTGCTCCTATCGAACATACTCAAGTGAACCATAGTATGGGGGAAGAGAGTAAATTAATGATCACTCTGAGTTATATGTGTGAGCGTGCCAGGCCCTTCAACCAATCGGGGTGGGACGAACACGGGTTCCTCCGCGAGGGCCCGTACTGGCCGTACGGGCTCCCGCCCGCAGGAAATGCCAACTTCGCCTGGGCCCAGCACGTGGTGCGGAAGATGTCGCCAACCGGACGTGGCGCGCTCCTCCTGCCCACAGGAGCCGCCTCCACAACCAAGGGCGCGGAGAGCCGGATCCGCGCCGCTCTCGTCGACGCCGACGTCCTCAGCGGCGTCGTGGAGCTGCCCGCCGGCCTGATCCCCCATGTGCGCAATCCCGTGAGTCTTTGGCTTTTCAGCAAGATCAAGAAGCCACATCGCAAGTGGGGGCACAACGACCGGTCGGGGCAGGTCCTCGTGATCGACGCGCGTGACAGCGCCACGAACGTGAAGCGCGGACGGCGAGCCGTCCCCGAAGAAGCGCGGGAGCGCATCGCCGCCACCTTCGCCGCCTGGCGCGGAGCACCCGGCCACGCGCCGTACGAGGACGTACCGGGCTGGTGCAGATCGCTGTCCCGCGACGAGCTCGCGGAAACGGAGTACGACGTCCTGCCCTCGCACCACGTTGCGGCCCCCCCTCGTCCCGTCCGTCCTCCCCGACGCGCCCGAGCGTGCCGCCGACCTGACCGACGAACTGCTCGGCCTGTTCGAGGTGTCACGCCGGCTCGAGGACGAGCTGCGTGACCTGCTGGGGGAGCTGTGACGGGGGAAGACCTGGAAGGCCGACTGCAGCGCCTGCCCGATGGCTGGGACGTGGGACGGCTGGGTGATCTGCCGACCGCACAGGTCATCGGGTACGGCGTCACCCGACCCGGGGCACACACCGAGGACGGTGTGCCGATGATCCGCGCTGCCGACATCCAGGGAGGACGTCTGCGCGGCGACGAACCCAGGCGGATCGACTTCCGGGTCCATGAAGCGAACAGGCGCAGCCGGCTGGAGATCGGCGACGTCGTCGTGGTCCTGGTGGGCCGTGTGGGCGAAGCGGCGGTCGTGCAAGCGGAGTTCCAACACTGGAACGCGTCGCGGACCGTCGCAGTCATCCGCACGAGGGAACCCGACGAGGCGGCCTGGCTGAATCTGTGGTTCGGATCGCCGGCGGTGCGAGCGTGGTGCGAGCGTCAGGCCACCGGCTCGACCCTGCAACGCACGCTCAGCGTGACGGCGCTGCGAAGGCTCCCCGTACCGATCCCGCCGGCCGGACTCAGGGCGCATCTGCTGCGAGCGATGCGGCTCCTGGAGGAGAAGGCAGCGACGAACGCAGGTATCACCGAGTGCGCCATGAAGCTGAGCGAAGCACACTTCGCGCGCGAGGCGAGCGACAGCACGCCCTGGCCCGAACGGCCCCTTACAAGCCTCGTCCACCTCATCGCCGGAAAGCCACGACCGAAGCCGGACGGCGAAGGCGCGCTGTCTGGGCCTGGTACGGCCTTCGTCGCACCCGCGGACATCCTGCAGAGCAAGTCACCCCACCCTGTACGTCACGGAGCGACGACTGCCCTCAGGAAAAGAGGGCCGCGTATGCGCTCCGGGCTCCCTCCTTAGGGTTGGCCACCACCACGTCGAATTGGAGATCGGTGAACCGGTCGTCGGCCAGTGTGGAGACAGGCCCGGCCAGCACCAGGTGCACGCGCACAGCACGTGGGTACCGCTGAGCCGGCTCGTCTTCGCCGTACCTGGCATGTTCGCCTGCGCCGCACTCGCGCTCGTCGTCGTCCCCTCGGACTGGCGCACCTCGCCGCTGTGGGCAATCGGCGTCTACCTCGGCTTCATCCTGGTCTCGGCCTTGTTGACCTGCATCGACATCCTGGCCGTGCGCAACGCAGACCCCGCGGGCACGGTTACCGCGGTGGCCGTGGGTGTCCTGGAGAGCTTCACCACCCGTTCCGACAAGGCTCCGGCAAAGTTGACGCCGGTCATCTGGCAGAGCCGGATGGTCGAGCAGCTGTGCACGGACCTTACTCGCAGGGCCCATCGGGAGTCCGCCGGCGCCGTACCCGGAAGCCGCCTTGCCATGGTATCGAGCACCGCCTCCGTCATCCGTGCCCTGCGTCACCACACCGCGCTCGTCCACGGCAACGCCGCGTGCGAGGAGCGGACAACCCACGAGCGCGAACTGGTACTGCTCATCTGCAGTATTCTCGCGTACAGCAGCCGCACGCGCGCCCTCGTCGCGGACTTCCGCGTGTGCGACGCGGACCGGCTCGCCAATGTGCCGGAGGCCGTCCCGGACGCGACGGCGATGCCCTCCCCGAAGGCCCGCGTAGTCGTCCCGTCGCTCTTCCTGTGCACCCTCGTGGCCGTGGCCGTCGGACTGGGACTCACGGGAGCCGCCGGCGAGTTCACGGCGCCAATCGTTGTCACGCTGGCCATGGCGGCCGCGCCCATCGCGAGCCGGTTCGGCGTGACGGTGCTCGACTCTTTCGCCGAACCCCTGACTCCCGTACCGGCCGCCGGGCAGGGCGCCACCCAACCGGCGCCGGACGCCGTCCGTAGGGCTGCCTGACGAGGGGGGGTCCTAGAGCGGGCAACGGCTCGGCGGGCAAGTTCCACCGTGGATGTGCTGACGACGGCCGGGTGATGGACAACAGAAGGGCGCGGCACGTTGGGTGCCTGGTGGGTGCCGCTCAGGAGCACGGCCGAGCCCGGCTGGTGGGTCTCGACCCCGGTGCGCATGCCCAGCGACATCGTCCCGGGAAGGTCCTCGCCGTCGGTGGTGGAGCAGCGCTGGTCGGGACCGACCGTGTCACCGGGCGGGGCCCCCGGATCGTGGGCGAGCGTACCGGTCACCGCCGGTCAACACCGCATATGGCAGCGGTGGTTGGGAACGGGCGACCGTCGGGTGTCGGTATGGTTGCCCTCGTTCTCAGCGAGAGGGATGTGAGGACCGGTGCTGACCGGCGTTCCTGATCAGCAGGTGGGCGGAGGGCCCGGGCGGCTGGTCGCCGGCCGCTATCTGCTGCACGAAGTCCTGGGCAGGGGCGGCATGGGCGTCGTCTGGCGCGCTCACGACCAGCTGCTCGACCGGCCGGTCGCCGCAAAGGAACTGCACATCGCCGCTGGCGGCGACGAGGGCCGCCGGGCCCGGATGCGCCGTGCCGTCCGTGAGGCGCGGGCCGTCGCGCGGGTACCGCACCCCCACGTGGTCGGGGTGCACGACCTGGTCGAATTCGAGGACCGTCTCTGGATCGTGATGGAGCTGGTGCGCGGTCCGTCGCTCGCGGCCCACCTGAGCCGGTCCGGGCCGCTCACTCCGGAGCACACCGCCCGCCTCGGGCTCCAGCTGCTCGACGCCCTCCGGGCGGTCCATCTGGCGGGAGCCCTGCACCGCGACGTGAAGCCCGCCAACGTGCTGCTGCGCCCCGACGGGAGCGCGGTGCTGACCGACTTCGGCATCGCCGCTCTCGAAGAGGACGGCGAGCCGGTCACGTCGGCCGGTCAACTCATCGGCTCCGTCGAGTACATGGCGCCGGAACGGGCCACGGCGCAGGAGGCGGGCCCCGCGTCCGACCTGTGGTCGCTCGGGGCGACGCTGGTCACCGTCTGCGGCGGGGAGTCCCCCTTCCGCAGACCCGCGCACGCCGCGACCCTGCACGCCGTCGTGTACGGGAAGCCGCGGCTGCCGGACAGGCTCGGCCCGCTCCGTCCGGTCGTCGAGGCCCTGCTGCACAGGGACCCGCGCGAGCGTCCCACCGCCGACGAACTGACGGTGGCGCTGCGGAGCGTCGCGGCGGGGGAGGCGGCGGACGGCCCTGTCGCGTCCGAGGCCGTCACCGTGGCCGTCAGCCCCGTCCCCGCCCTGTCGGCACGGGCGGGGGACACCCTGACGGCGCCCCCGTTCCCTCTCGGTGGTACGGCGGCACGTACCGCCGAAACCACCTCCGCACCGCTCCCGGCACGCAAGGGCGGCGCCGGCCGCTGGCTGGCGGGGACACTCGCCGGAGCTGCCACGCTCGTCGCGGTCGTGAGCGGCGGGCTGCTCCTCGCGGGCGTGGCGCCCTTCCAGGGCGACGGGCAGGGCGCGGACCGGAGCGCGGCCGAAGCGCCCGCTCCGGCGCCGACCTCCCGGGCCTCGCCGGTCGGGGCGCCCCAGGTGACCTCGTACGAAGTGGTCGTGAGCGCCGACGGGGGCTGGCAGACGGTCGTCGACGCGGTGGTCCGCGCGGGCGACACCGTCACGGTCAGGTCCGGGCGGGGTGAGTGGACGGTCGACCGCGAGCGCATGCCGATGACCGGGCCAGCCGGATACGCCCCGGACAGCGACCGGGACCTGGCCTTCGCCGTCGACTGCAAGGTCGTACCCGACGCCGCCTTCGGCACGCTGGTGACCCGCCTCTCGGACGCCGACGACGCGCCGGTTCTCGCCATCGGTGAGGCGAAGGCCTTCCGGGCGGGCGGTGGCGGCGTGGTCCAGCTCCGGATCAACGACGGCGAGGGGTGCGTGGACGACAACGCGGGGGAGGTCGGTGTGGTCGTGGAGGTGAGCCACGAGCCCTGACCGTGGCGGTCCGCGATCGCGGACACGCGCACACTGACGGTTCCCGTTCGACCCGAAGGAACTGCGCCGTGACCGACCGACCCGAGATCGTCTGCCTCTGCGGCTCTGCCCGGTTCGTGGACGAGATGAGCGCGGCGATCCGGGAGCTGACCTTCGCAGGTGCCATCGTCGTCGCGCCAGGCGTCTTCCCGGGCGCCGAGGGTCACGGAGCGGACGAGTTGATCACCGAGGAGCAGAAGGCCGCACTGGGCGCCCTCCATCTGCGGAAGATCGACCTCACAGACCGGGTTCTGGTCGTCAACCCGGGCGGGTATGTCGGCGAGTCCACGAGCAGGGAGATCGCTTATGCGCGGGCCGGTCTCGTTCACCGACCCCCGCTGATCGGTAGAGGCTCTGTGCGTGCCGTTGGTTCGAAAGTTTCGAAATGAAAGCTGACGCGGCCGGTGCTCGAGTAATCGAGCGCTGCCCAATGCGAGCGTCTGGTCGTGGATGAGCTGCTCGCATGTCCCTAAGTTCCAGTCAATCCGCTCTCGAAGCTTTCGAAATAATTACCGAAACTATTGACGCTTGACGAGTGCAGGCCAACACTGGCGCCGTCGTGGAAACCTCCCAGGGACTACAGGACCTCCAGGAGAGGAAGCACAGGCATGCGGAGAAGAGTGTGGGTCGTCGCGCTGGCCGCGCTGGTCGCGGTGTTGCTGCCGGGTACCGCCCGGGCCGACACGGTCGTCACGACCAACCAGGAGGGCACCAACAACGGCTACTACTACTCGTTCTGGACCGACAGCCAGGGCACCGTCTCCATGAACATGGGGTCGGGCGGTCAGTACAGCACCTCGTGGCGCAACACCGGCAACTTCGTCGCGGGCAAGGGGTGGAGCAACGGCGGGCGAAGGACCGTGCAGTACTCGGGCAGTTTCAACCCGTCCGGCAACGCGTACCTGACCCTGTACGGGTGGACCTCGAACCCGCTCGTCGAGTACTACATCGTCGACAACTGGGGCACCTACCGGCCCACGGGGGAGTACAAGGGCACCGTCACCACCGACGGCGGCACCTACGACATCTACAAGACGACCCGCTACAACGCCCCCTCCGTCGAGGGCACCCGCACCTTCGACCAGTACTGGAGCGTGCGGCAGCAGAAGCGGACCGGTGGCACCATCACCACCGGCAACCACTTCGACGCGTGGTCGCGGGCCGGAATGCCGCTCGGCAACTTCAGCTACTACATGATCATGGCCACCGAGGGCTACCAGAGCAGCGGCAGTTCCAACATCACCGTCGGCGGTACGAGCGGTGGAGGTGGCGGTGGCGGCGGTGGTGGTGGCGGCGGGGCCTGTACCGCCACGGTGTCCGCCGGGGAGAAGTGGGGGGACCGCTACAACCTCAACGTCTCCGTCAGTGGCGCCGCCGACTGGACGGTGACGATGAACGTGCCTTCTCCGGCGAAGGTGCTGTCCACCTGGAACGTCAACGCGAGTTATCCCAGGGCGCAGACGCTGACCGCCAAGTCGAACGGGAGTGGCAGCAACTGGGGTGCCACCATCCAGGCCAACGGCAACTGGACCTGGCCCTCAGTCTCCTGCGCGGCCGGCTGACCCGGTCGAACCCAGCACGAGCAACGAGGAGGACCACTCGTATGCGCACCAGACCACGTCCGTCATCGCGTCCCCTGCGCTCCCTGGTCAGCGGCGTGACCGTCGCCGCGTTGGCCGCCGCGGGCACCGTCGCCGCCGGCGCCGCCCCCGCCCAGGCCGCCGCCTGCAACGGCTACGTCGGGCTCACCTTCGACGACGGGCCCTCCGGCAGCACCCAGGCCCTGCTCAACGCGCTCAAGCAGAACGGGCTGCGGGCCACCATGTTCAACCAGGGTCAGTACGCCGCCCAGAACCCGTCCCTGGTCCGGGCTCAGGTCGACGCCGGCATGTGGGTCGCCAACCACAGCTACACCCACCCGCACATGACCCAGCTCAGCCAGGCCCAGATGGACTCGGAGATCTCCCGGACCCAGCAGGCGATCGCGGACGCCGGCGGCGGGACGCCCAAGCTCTTCCGGCCGCCGTACGGCGAGACCAACTCCACACTGCGGTCGGTCGAGGCCAAGTACGGGCTGACCGAGGTCATCTGGGACGTCGACTCGCAGGACTGGAACAACGCCAGTACCGACGCGATCGTGCAGGCCGTCTCCCGGCTCGGCAACGGGCAGGTGATCCTCATGCACGACTGGCCCGCCAACACCCTCGCGGCCGTACCGCGCATCGCGCAGACGCTGGCGGGCAAGGGCCTGTGCTCCGGCATGATCTCCCCGCAGACCGGCCGCGCGGTGGCTCCCGACGGCAGCGGCGGGGGAGGGGGTGGCGGTGGAGCCTGTACCGCCACGCTCTCCGCCGGACAGCGGTGGGGGGACCGCTACAACCTCAACGTCTCCGTCAGTGGCGCCGCCGACTGGACGGTGACGCTGAACGTGCCCTCTCCGGCGAAGGTGCTGTCCACCTGGAACGTCAACGCGAGTTATCCCAGTGCGCAGACGCTGACCGCCAAGTCGAACGGGAGTGGCAGCAACTGGGGTGCCACCATCCAGGCCAACGGCAACTGGACCTGGCCGGGCGTCTCCTGCAGTACGGGCTGACGTCGGCGTCGTGGGTGCCCGGGTGCGGCTTCGCCCGGGCCCGGCACCTCGCGCCCGGCGGCAGCGGCTCGCAGGCCCGGCGGCAGCGACCCTCACGTCCGGGCGGCACCGTCACGACCTGGGCGGCAGCGACCTCCCCGCCACCCGCGCCAGATGCCGCCCGAACACCTCCCGCGCCCCGGGCGTCAGCGACCGCAGCGCCACCATCGCCGTGATCACCACGTCGCACAGCTCCGCCTCCACGTCCTCCCAGGTGTGGGTGGTGCCCTTGCGCGGGTTCTGACCGGTCGCGCCGATCACCGCCTCGGCGACCTCCCCGACCTCCTCCGACAGCTTCAGCATGCGCAGCAGCAGGCCCTCCCGGCCGCCGACGGGCTGGTCCGCCTCCAGCCACTCGCACAGGTCGTCGATGGTGTCCCAGGGGTCGGCGGCAGGGGTGCCGGCGGGGTCTTCGCTCATACCGAGCAGCGTGCCATGCCGGAGCCGGCCTGCCGGGTGCGGTCTCAGTCGAACAGTGGCTCCTGCTCGCCCTCGGCCGCCTTCCGTACCCGCTTGTTGCGGGCACCGACGACGACCGCCGTGGCCGCCGCCGTCGCCGCGAAGGCGGCCGGGACCATCCAGTTGCGGTTGACCGCGTGGCCGAGCGCGTGGTCGAGGGAGAGGCGGCCGGGGCCGGTGACCGCGAGCCCGGTGGCGGTCAGGGCGAGGGACGCGGCGTACTCGTAGCCGCCGGCCTGGGCGAAGAAGCCGTTCGGGGCGTGCACCGCCGCCGCGCCCACCATCGCGCCGGCCGCCGCGGCACCCGCGGCCGGGGTGGCCAGGCCCAGCGCCAGCAGGGTCCCGCCGCCCGCCTCCGCCAGGCCGGCCATGACCGCGCTGGTCCGGCCGGGCTCGTAGCCCATGGCCTCCATGGCCTGGCCGGTCCCCTCGATGCCGCCACCGCCGAACCAGCCGAGCAGCTTCTGCGCCCCGTGTGCGGCCAGTACGCCGCCGGTACCCAGTCGGAGCAGCAGCAGGCCCAGATCACGCCGGTCGTAACAGTTCACGTCGACTCCCTCGCATCCCTCGCAGACGGCGGCGGCTCACCCCCATCACCGTCTCCCGGGTCTCCCGCGCGGGCCCGTCGCGGGCGCCGTTCGGGTGGCGGACCGGTGGCGGGGGTGCCGGGCCGGTGTGACGCTGGCCGGCATGACCATTCAGACCACGCGACTCAGCGACCCGGCCGTCCGCGGCTTCGTCACCGCCGTCAACGCCCACGACCGCGACGCCTTCCTCGCGCTGCTCGCGCCGGACGCCACCATGGCCGACGACGGGGCCGACCGGGACCTCGCCGACTGGATCGACCAGGAGATCTTCTCCTCCAACGGCCACATGGAGGTCGACAACGAGTCGAACGGCGGTCGCGCCCTCATCGCCCGCTACCGCAACGACACCTGGGGCGAGATGCGTACCCGGTGGGACTTCACCGTGAACGACGACGGCCGGATCACGCGGTTCGAGACCGGTCAGGCGTAGCGCGGGCGACGGGCCCGCGGCGGATGTGTGCGGCAGCCGTCCGCCCACCGGTGCGTATCCCGCGGTCCCACGCGGGATCCACCCCCAGCCCGGTGCTGCGGACGGCTGTCGCCTCCCCCCTCGGTATGGCCTGCGGATCGCCGTGAGCGTCACGGAAGACGGAAGACCGAAGGCTAACGCTCCAAGTGTGAAGCTCTGGTGAAGGAGAGTTGAGCATAAGTCCGCCACGGGCCGCAATGCTGCGGACTTTGATATTCCGATTGTGTGAATCGACTCAGCCGCGCCCCACGTACGGCATCGCCGTCGCCATGACCGTCGCGAACTGCACGTTCGCCTCCAGCGGCAGCTGCGCCATGTGCCGCACCGTGCGCGCCACGTCGGCCACGTCCATCACCGGCTCGGCCGCCGTCTCCCCGTTGGCCTGGAGCGCGCCGGTCTGCATCCCCGCCGTCATGTCGGTCGCCGCGTTGCCGATGTCGATCTGGCCGACCGCGATGCCGTAGGGACGGCCGTCCAGCGACAGCGACTTGGTCAGGCCCGTCAGCGCGTGCTTGGTCGCGGTGTACGCCACCGAGTGCGGGCGCGGCGTGTGCGCCGAGATCGAGCCGTTGTTGATGATCCGCCCGCCCCGCGGGTCCTGCTCCTTCATCTGCCGGTACGCCGCCTGCGCGCACAGGAACGCGCCGTTCAGGTTGGTGTCCACCACGTGCCGCCACGCCTCGTAGGGCAGTTCCTCGACCGGCACGCCGCCCGGGCCGAACGTCCCGGCGTTGTTGAACAGCAGGTCCAGGCGTCCGAAGCGGTCGCGCACGGCCGCGAACAGGGCCGCCACGTCGTCCGGGCGTGACACGTCGGCGCGCACCGGCAGCGCCGCGGCGCCCGCCGGGGCCAGGGCGGCCGTCTCCTCCAGGGTCTCGGGGCGCCGGCCTGCCAGCGCCACCGCCCAGCCCGCGGTGAGCAGTTCCACGGCGACCGCCCGGCCGATGCCGGAACCGGCACCCGTCACGACGGCGATCTGCTGCGCGCCGACGGTTTCCTCGTCGGTGGTTTTCACGGAGTTCATGAGTCGGCAGCGTACGGGTCGCGGATCGTGCCGAACTCACCCTCCCGACATGGGATCGCCATGTCCGCGCCAAGCGAGTGTCGTTCCCGGACCGTCGAATGCCCCTTGCAGCCACCGTAAGGGGAGAAACGGATGACACCCGCGAACCAGCCCGCCCAGTCCCAGCCCTCGCACGCGCCCGAACTCCGCGCCGCCGCCCGCCACCTGGGCCGCCGCCGCTTCCTGACCGTCACCGGCGCCGCCGCCGCGCTCGCCTTCTCCGTGAACCTGCCGGCCGCCGGCACCGCGAGCGCCGCCGAACTGGACGCCGCGCGGCTCACCGACGACCCCTTCACCCTCGGCGTCGCCTCCGGCGACCCGCAGTCCGACTCCGTCCTGCTGTGGACCCGCCTGGCCCCCGTGCCCTACCAGGCCGACAGCGGACTGCCCGCGAAACGCGTCGAGGTGGGCTGGGAGGTGGCCCTGGACGAACGGTTCCGCCGCGTCGTCAGGAGGGGCACCGCCACCGCCCACCCCGAGTTCCACCACACCGTGCACGTCGAGGTGGACCACCTCGCACCCGGCCAGGTCTACTTCTACCGCTTCCGCGCCGGCAGCTGGATCAGCCCCGTGGGCCGCACCCGCACCGCGCCCTCCCCCTCCAGCCGGGTCTCCGACCTCACCTTCGGCGTCGTCTCCTGCCAGAAGTACGACGAGGGGTACTACACCGCGTACAAGCACCTGGCCCAGGAGGACGTGGACGTCGTCTTCCACCTCGGCGACTACCTCTACGAGTACGCCGTGAACGCCACCGGCGGCTCCCGCGCCTACCCGGCCGGCACCCTGCCCGGCCTCTTCAACCACGAGACCGTCACCCTGGAGGACTACCGGCTGCGGTACGCCCTCTACAAGTCGGACCCCGACCTGCGGGCCGCGCACGCCGCCCACCCCTTCGTCGTCACCTGGGACGACCACGAGACGGAGAACAACTACGCGGACGAGACGCCGGAGAACAGCGTCCCGCCGGAGGAGTTCCTCATCCGCCGCGCCGCCGCCTACCGGGCGTACTGGGAGAACATGCCGCTGCGCCGGCCCCAGCTCCCCGACGGCCCGGACCTGAAGCTCTACCGCCGCCTGCACTGGGGCCGGCTGGCCCAGTTCGACGTGCTCGACACCCGGCAGTACCGCTCCAACCAGGCCTACGGCGACGGCTGGCAGTACTCAGGACCCGAGTCCGAGGACCCCTCGCGCACCCTGACCGGCGACGCCCAGGAGCGCTGGCTGATCAACGGCTGGCACCGGTCGAACGCCCTGTGGAACGTGGTGCCCCAGCAGGTCACCTTCGCCCGCCGGTACAACTCCACCACGCTCCCCTCCCGGGTCTCCATGGACTCCTGGGACGGCTACCCGGCCTCCCGCGACCGGGTGCTGGCCGGCGCGCAGGCCGCCGGGATCGAGAACCTGATGGTGCTCACCGGCGACGTGCACGTCTCCTACGGCTTCGACATCAAGCGCGACTTCGACGACCCCGGCTCCCGCACCCTGGGCACCGAGATCGTCACCACCTCCGTCACCAGCGGCCGCGACGGCTCCGAGAAGCCCTCCAACTGGGACACCCTCATGGCCGCCAACCCGCACCTGAAGTTCTTCAACGGGCGGCGCGGCTACGCCAAGGTGTCCCTCGGCCGGGGCCTGGCGCGCGCCGACTTCAAGACGGTCTCGCACGTCACCACGCAGGGCGCGCCGCTGACGACCGCCGGGTCGTTCGTGACGGAGGTGGGGGAGCAGGGGCTCAAGCCGGCGTGACCGCGCGCTCCTCGCCGGGATAGCGGACGCCGACGCGCTCACGGATCGCGTCGAGCGTCCGCATCACCGCCAGCGTGCCGTCGAGCGGCACCAGCGGCGACTCCGTCTCCCCGGCCCGCAGCGCCCGCATCACCTCGCGGGCCTCGTGCTGGAGGCTGGCCCGGGGGCCGTCGGCCGGATCGGCCCGGAACTCCTCCGGGTCCCTGCCGTCGCGGTGCAGGACGAAGTGGTCCGGGAAGAAGAAGCCGTGCGGGACGTCGACGCGTCCCTTGGAGCCGGTGACCGAGGCGGAGTTGGGGGTGCCGCCGATGATGGAGCAGTGCACCGACGCGAGCGCGCCGCTCGCGTAGGAGAGCAGGGCGCCCGTCTGGAGGTCGACGCCCTCGTCCGAGAGGACCGACCGCGCGACGACGTCCGACGGCTCACCGAGCAGCAACTGCGCGAACGACACCGGGTACACGCCCAGGTCCAGCAGCGCGCCGCCGCCCTGCGCGGGGTCGCGCAGACGGTGGGTGGGCGGGAAGGGGCCCGCCAGTCCGAAGTCCGCGTGGACGCTGCGGATCTCGCCGATCGCGCCGTCGGCGAGGAGTGCCTTCAGACGGCGTACCAGCGGGTTGCAGTACATCCACATCGCTTCCATGAGGAAGACGCCGCGCCGCCGGGCGAGCCCGGCCAGTTCCTCCGCCTCGCGCGCGTTCAGCGTGAACGGCTTCTCGCAGAGCACGTTCCGGCCCGCCTCCAGGCACAGGCCGGCGGCCCTCCGGTGCGCCGAGTGCGGGGTGGCGACGTACACCACGTCGACGTCCTCGTCGCGCGCCAGCGTCTCCCAGTCGCCGTACGCCCGCGGTATCCCGAACCGCTCCGCGAACGCCTTCGCCGACGCGTCGGTCCGCGAGGCCACCGCCACGACCTCCGCGTCCGGCAGATCCACCAGATCCGCCGTGAACGTCGCCGCCATCCCGCCGGTCGCCAGAATCCCCCAGCGCACCTTCTGCCCGGTCACCGCTGACACGCTGCCCCACCCTCGCTCAGGTTCGTTCGAGTCTGTTCGTTCAAGTGCGTACGAGCTGAGAGCATAGGTGGCGGATCTGTAGAAGAGGGAGGGCACATGCCCGAGCGCGGGCCGTCCATATCGTACGAATCGACCGACATCACGAGCCCCGGAACGGGGCCGGCCGTCCACTCGCTGCGCGCCGCCCGCCGCACCGGGCTGCTCGTCACACTCATCCTCGGCAGCCTCACCGCGACGCCGCCGCTGGCGATGGACATGTACCTCCCCTCGCTCCCGGAGGTCACCCGGTCCCTGCACGCGCCCGCCGCGACCGTCCAGCTCACGCTCACCGCCTGCCTGGCCGGCATGGCCCTCGGCCAGCTCCTCGTCGGACCGATGAGCGACAAGTGGGGACGCCGGCGTCCGCTGCTCGCCGGGCTCGCGGTCTACGTCGTCGCCACCGCCCTGTGCGCGGTCGCGCCCACCGTCGAACTCCTCGTAGCCTTCCGGCTGATCCAGGGGCTCGCGGGCGCCGCCGGGATCGTCATCGCCCGGGCCGTGGTCCGCGACCTGTACGACGGTGTGGCCATGGCCCGCTTCTTCTCCACCCTCATGCTGATCTCCGGCGTCGCGCCGATCGTGGCGCCGCTCATCGGCGGGCAGATCCTGCGGGTGACGGACTGGCGGGGCGTGTTCGTCGTCCTCGTCGTGGTCGGGGTGGTGCTCGGCGTCGTGGTCTGGGCCAAGCTGCCCGAGACGCTGCCCGAGACCGAGCGGCACGCGGGCGGGGCCCGGGACACCCTCCGCGCGATGCGCGGGCTGCTCGCCGACCGCGCCTTCACCGGCTACATGCTCGCGGGCAGCTTCGCCTTCGCGTCCCTGTTCGCCTACGTCGCCGCGTCCCCGTTCGTCATCCAGGAGATCTACGGCGCCTCCGCGCAGACCTTCAGCCTGCTGTTCGGGCTCAACTCGATCGGCCTGGTCGTCGTCGGACAGATCAACGGCAAGATCCTCGTCGGCCGGGTCCGGCTGGACCGGGTGCTGTGCGTCGGCCTCGTGATCGTCATCGCCGCCTCGACCGCGCTGCTGCTGATGTCCCTGGGCGTCTTCGGCGAGGTCGGGCTCGTGCCGGTGGCCGCCGCGCTGTTCGTGCTGATGTCCGCGATGGGGATCAGCCTGCCGAACACCCAGGCGCTGGCCCTGATGCGGGTGAAGAAGTCGGCCGGCTCCGCGTCCGCGCTGCTCGGCACGTCCTCCTTCCTCGTCGGCGCCGTCGCCTCCCCGCTGGTGGGGATCGGCGGCGAGGACACCGCCCTGCCGATGGCCGTCGTCCAGCTGACGGCGGCGGTGGTGGCGCTCGGCTTCCTCGTGTTCCTCGTGGGCATGGGGCGTCCCTCGGCGGGGCGTGCGAGCGTGCGGGGAGCCGCGAGCGGGCAGGGAGCGGAGAACTGAGCGCTCCGAGACTGCGCAGTGGCAGCCCTGAGCGGGCCGGGCTCGATCCCCGGCAGCTCCGCCGCGTCGTCGCCGACGTGCACGCCCTCACCGCCGGACAGCGGCCCTGGGCGGCCGGTGCCGTCGTGGCCGTCGGGCGCGGGCCCGTGCTCGCCGTCGAGGAGGCGGCCGGGTGGGCCGTGCGGTACGCCGCGTACGACCCGCGCACCGACCGCGGGGTGGAGCTGCCGGAGGGGGAGCGGGTGCCGATGAGCGTGGGGACGCCGTTCGACCTGGCGTCCCTGACGAAGCTCTTCACCTCGGTCGCCGCGGTGCAGCAGATCGAGCGGGGCACGCTCGGCATCGACGCGGAGGTGGGCGCGTACCTGCCGGACTTCCGGGGCGCCGCCGAGCACCGGGTCACCGTGCGGCAGCTGCTCACCCACACCTCCGGACTGCGGCCCGAACTCCCGCTGTACGACTGCGCGGACGACGCGGAGCGGCTGGCGCTGCTGCGGGCGGAGCGGCCGGTGGAGGTGCCGGGAACGTACTGCTACTCGGACCTGAACATGCTGCTCCTCCAGCAGGTGCTGGAGCACATCACCGGGCGCGGCCTCGACACCCTCGTCCGGGACGGGATCACCCGGCCGCTGGGCATGGCGGCGACGGGCTTCGGGCCCTGCCCGAGGGCGGCGGCGACGGAGGACCAGCGGCGGCCGTGGGGGAAGGCCGACCGGGGGATGCTGCGCGGGGTCGTCCACGACGAGAACGCGTGGGCGCTCGGCGGGGTGGCCGGGCACGCGGGGCTGTTCTCGACCGGGCGTGACCTCGCGGTCTTCTGCCGGGCGCTGCTCGGGGGCGGGGCGTACGGGCCGGCCCGCATCCTCGGTCCCGACTTCGTGGAACTGCTGCTCACGGAGCCGGGGCTGGGGTTCGCCCTGGACCAGCCGTGGTTCATGGGGGAACTGGCGGGACGCGGGGCGGCGGGGCACACCGGGTTCACCGGCACGATGCTGGTCCTCGACCGCGTGACGGACACCTTCGCGATCCTCCTCGCGAACACGGTCCACCCGCGCCGGAGGGCTGCTGCCAACGGGCCCCGGGCGGGCGTGTGTACGCGGGTGGCCCGAGCGGTACGGGATGCCTGACGGCGGCCCGGGGGGTGTGGGCCACGGGGTGGGCGCGGCGGCACCCGGCCGGCGCCGGCCCGCGTCACCCCCCCCGGCCCACACCCGCGCCGGGGCGCCATGTGACCGTCGGCCCCCGTCCCCCCGCCCCCCGCGCAGCCCCTCGTAGAATCGTCGCGTGAACGACCCCGCCGACATCCTGCGTGCCGCCCTCGCCGACCTCGTCGACGGGCTGCCGCCGCGGCAGGCCGCGCAGGCCGTGGAGCGGCTGATCGGGAAGTACCGGGGGGACACCCCGACCGACGCCCCCATCCTCCGCGACCGCGCCGACGTCGTTGCCTACGCCGCCTACCGCATGCCCGCCACCTTCGCCGCCGTACGCTCCGCGCTGGCCGCGTTCGCGGACGCCGTGCCGGGATGGGTGCCGGGCAGCCACGTGGACGTGGGCGGCGGGACCGGTGCCGCGACCTGGGCCGTCAGCGACACCTGGGACGGCCGCCGCCCGGTGACCGTGCTGGACTGGGCGGAGCCCGCCCTCGCCCTGGGCCGGGAGATCGCCGCCTCCCACCCCGCCCTGCGCGACGTCCGCTGGCAGCGCTCCCGGATCGGAGCGGCCCTCACCGTCGAGAGCGCCGACCTCGTCACCGTCTCCTACGTGCTCAACGAGCTGACCCCCGCGGACCGCGCCGCTCTCGTCGACGCCGCCGCCGGCGCCGCCCGGGCCGTCGTGATCGTGGAGGCCGGCACCCCCGCCGGGTACGCCCGCGTCATCGAGGCCCGCGACCGGCTCGTCGCCGCCGGGTTCCACGTCGCCGCGCCCTGCCCGCACAGCGCCGCCTGCCCCATCGTGCCCGGCACGGACTGGTGCCACTTCGCGGCGCGGGTCAGCCGTTCCTCCCTGCACCGGCAGGTCAAGAGCGGGTCCCTCGCCTACGAGGACGAGAAGTTCAGCTACGTCGCCGCCACCCGCCTCCCGGTCTCCCCGGCCCCCTCCCGCGTGGTCCGGCGGCCGCAGATCCGCAAGGGCCAGGTGCTGCTCGACCTCTGCGAGCCGGACGAGCGGCTGGAGCGGCGGACCGTCACCAAACGGCACGGCGACCTGTACAAGGCGGCGCGGGACGCGGCCTGGGGGGATGCCTGGCCGGAGGCGGCGGGCGGCAACCCCGGGAACGAGTAGGGTCGTTGGACCGACGATCCGGAAGTGGGCCCGTGGAAGATCAAGAGCACCGCGCCCTGCGGGTCGTCATCGCCGAGGACGACCCCCTGTTGCGCGAAGGACTCGCCCTGCTGCTGCGCGCCGAGGGGCTGGACGTGGTCGCCACCGCCGGCACCGGTGAGGGGGCCCTCCTCGCGATCGACGAGCACCGGCCCGACGTCGCCGTCCTGGACGTACGGATGCCGCCCACCCACACCGACGAAGGCGTGCGCGCGGCCGTCGAGGCGCGACGGCTCCGTCCTGAGCTGGCGGTGCTGGTGCTGTCCGCCTACGTCGAGCAGTCCTTCGCCACCGATCTGCTGACCGGCGGCGTGGGTGGCCTCGGCTATCTGCTCAAGGAACGGGTCGGACGGGTCGAGGAGTTCATGGCGGCGCTGCGGCGGGTCGCGGGCGGCGGCACCGCCATCGATCCGGAGGTCGTCGCCCAGCTGTTCACCCGCGGCCGGCAGGACACCCGGCTCGAACGGCTCAGTCCCCGGGAGCGCGAGGTGCTCGGCCTGATGGCCGAGGGCCTGGGCAACAGCGCCATCGCCGGGCGGCTCGTCGTCACCGACGGAGCCGTCCACAAGCACATCCGCAGCATCTTCGCCAAGCTCGACCTCTCCCCGGCCGACCAGGTGGACCGGCGTGTGGCCGCCGTCCTCCACTACCTGGAGAACGCGCAGCCACACTGACCGGGCCCGGTCTCACGACGCCTCGCCGGCGCCCTCCCCTTCCTGACGGGGCTGCCGTCGCTCCTGCAGTTTGCGCAGCAGCTCCCGTTTCTGCTCCTGCGGGCTCGGCGCGCCGCCGGCCCTGCCGGAGCGGTCGCCGCCGCGCAGGGCGTCCCGGCCGAGCTTCCGGCGGGTGCCGCCGACGCCCAGTATGTTTCCTGCTCCACCTCGGGACATCGTGTCCTCCTCGTCCTCGCCAGTGACACGAGACGGTTCGTCTCGGGCCTCGTGCCCTCACTGTCCGGCGAGACGGGGCGTCTTGTCAACCTGATAGATTCGAGACATGGCCGCTCAGAAACCCGCTCACACCCCCGACAAGCCGATCCCCGACGCCACCCGGCGCAGCCAGCGCTCCCGCCAGGCCATCTACGACGCCGCCCTCGCCCTCGTGGGGGAGGTCGGCTACCCCAAGACCACCATCGAGGGCATCGCCGCCCGTGCCGGCGTCGGCAAGCAGACGATCTACCGCTGGTGGTCCTCCAAGGCGGACGTCCTGCTGGAGGCATTCCTCGACCTGGGCGACCGCGCCGCGCGGGCCGCGGGTGCCGAGGGGCAGGCGACGTACGCCATCCCGGACACTGGCGACCTCGCCGCCGACCTCAAGGCCGTACTGCGCGGCACCGTCGACGAACTGCGGGACCCGAAGTTCGAGGGCCCCTCCCGTGCCCTGGCAGCGGAGGGCCTCGTCGACGAGCAGCTCGGCCGGCGGTTCGTCGCCAAGCTCCTGGAGCCCTCGCTCCAGCTCTACGTCGACCGGCTGCGGTCCGCCCAGGCGGCCGGCCAGGTGCGGCCGGACATCGACCCGCGCATCGGACTGGAACTCTTCGTCTCCCCGCTCGCCCAGCGCTGGCTCCAGCACACCGCGCCGATCTCCTACGAGTACACCGACACGCTCGTCGACTACGCGCTCCACGGGCTCGCCCCTCGGTGACCAGGGAAGTTTGTCCCTTCGCGACCCCGAAGAGCGGAATGGTGCGACCATAGGGCATGCTGGTGCGCACGACGGCGAGGCAAGGGGTGTGATGAGCGCGGAGTTCGGCGGTCGGAGCGGTCTGCAGGGCAAACTCTCCTCGTGGCTGCGCGGACGCCGCCCCAAGGAGGCCGCCGGTGACGGTGGCCGGGAGGACCTGCTGCTCGCCGCCGCCGGTGCGGGACTGCCGCTGGCGCCCGCCGCGCACCCCGCCGGATACCGTTGCTCCTGCGACCGCGTGGGCTGTCCCACCCCGGCGCGACACCCGGTCTCCTTCGCCTGGCAGACCCAGTCCACCACCGACCGGTCGCAGATCGAGCGCTGGGCCCGGCATCAGCCCGAGGCCAACTTCATCACCGCGACCGGCATGGTCCACGACGTCCTCGACGTGCCCCTGGAGGCCGGTCGCGAGGCGGTCCGGCGGCTGCTGGACGCCGGCATCGACGTCGGCCCGGTCGCCGAGAGCGACGACGGCCGCATGCTGCTGTTCACTCTCACCCGCGGCACCCCCGAGGACGAGGACGAGTGGTGGCCCTGCGAGCTGGACTGCCACCCCGAGACCATGGACGAGCACCCCGGGCTGCGCTGGCACTGCCGCGGGTCCTACGTACTCGTACCTCCCGCCCGGCTGCCCGGCGAGGACCGCACGGTGCACTGGGTGCGCGGACCCGAGCACCCGCTGCCGGACCCGCTGACCCTGCTGGAGACCCTCACCGACGCCTGCGCCCGGCACACCGGCGAGGAGAGCGACCAGGCGGGCACGGCCTGGCCACTGCGCCGCTGAGGCCCGGCGGCGGGGCTACTCGCCCTTCGCCGACGTCAGACCCTGCACCCGGCCCAGGACCGACACCTTCCCGTCCGCCGGGTCGAGCGCCACCTCGTTGGACACGAACTCCATCGTCAGCGACTGCTTGATCTCGCCGTCCGTCAGGGCCAGCACGTCCTTGTTCGGCGTCGGCACCGCCGCGCCCCGCGCCGAGGTCTGCTTCTCGTAGTGCCGCGTGGTGAAGAACACCAGCGCACCGCCGTCCTTCGTACGCAGCGCCAGCGGCGCGTAGTCGCCGTTCGTCAGCGGCTCGTCGATGAACTGGGTGACCAGGCCGGGGCGGCTCGACCGCTTCTCCCGCACCTTCCGCCAGGAACTGGTGTGCACGCCGTCCGCGAAGGACGCGCCGCCGTCCTGCAGATACGTCGTGTAGTCCTTGCTCAGGTCTCCCGGCGGGGCGGCCAGATCCGTCGAGTTGGCGGGGACCGCCTCGGCCCAGCCGTCCGCGTCGGTCTTGAACTCGGGCATCCGGTCCGGGGCGACCAGCGTCAGGTACGTCGCCTGCCAGGTCTCGTCCAGGCCGTCACGGGTGAACACCAGCAGCCAGCGCGACGTTCCGCCCTTGTTGGCCTTGGTGTCCGCGACGAACCAGCGGGGCCAGCCCGCCTTCTTCGGAATCGTGTACTTCGCGTCGGTCAGCTCCAGCGGCGCGTGCGCCGGGTTGCCGTCCGGGTGGTTGGTCCGGCCCGCCTTCAGCCGCGCCGAGTCGATGGCGGCGAGGGCGCCGGCGGTGTGCTCGGCGTCCAGGGACGCGTCGTACGCCTTGTCGGCGGCGTTGTACGCGGAGGTGAACTGTTCGAGCGCCTTGGCGGCTTCGGCCCGGGTGGCCGAGGGGAGCACCTCGCGCTCGCCGTGCACCACCACGCATCCGCTCGCCGTCAACGACAAAGCGGTCACCGAGGCCGCCGTGAGTATCTTCCGGTCAAGCCGGTGGGGCCGTCGAGGGCCGCGATCCCTGCTCATCAGGTTCCTTCACCTTCCCCTTCCCGGAGGCGAACCCTACCGGGGCGGGGCGGCGTCCGAACGCCGGGACCGGGGACAGCCGCCACACCGTGACCTCCGTTCACACCTCGCGGCGCGGGACGACCAGCAGCGCGCCCGTGCGCGGGTGCGGCAGCACCTCCACCGGCTGGTCGTAGACCTCTGAGAGAAGGGGCTCGGCGAACACACCTCCGCCGGGGGGCCCTCGGCCGTGATCCGGCCCGCCCGCAGGATCGCCACCCGGTCCGCGTACGCCGCCGCCAGCGCGAGGCCGTGCAGGACGACGGCCACCGCGTCCCCGGCCCGCACCCGCTCCCGGCACAGGCGGAGGACGAGTTCCTGGTGCCGCAGGTCCAGGGTCGCGGTCGGTTCGTCGAGCAGGAGCAGCGGCGCGCGCTGCGCGAGGACCCGGGCGAGCGCCACCCGGGCCCGCTCGCCGCCGCCTCCGCGCGCACGTCGCCGGGCGCGGCCGGGGGCGGCGGCAGTGGACGGGACGGTACGAGCCGCAGCAGGGCCCGCGTGTTGGACACCTTCGTGGCTCTCATGCCCAACCCCCTTGCCTGCGCCGGGTGCGGCGCAGCAGCCAGAAGAAGCCGAGAGTCGGACCGTGCAGGGCGGACGGCTCGACCGGGGCATCAAGTCGTTCCAGAGCTACGTCACCGGGCCCATCGCCAAGGGGAGTTACTCGCTGACCGGGGGAGCGGCCACCGTCGGCGGCAGCGCCTTCCGCTTCCACTCCGCGACCGGCGCCCACGACGGCGATCAGGGCACCTTCCGGGCCGTACTCCGGCGGCGTGCGCTTCCTCGGTCACCGCACGAGCGGCGGCGGCCATCAGCTCGACCTCACCCTCGCCACCACCGGCTCCGACATCCCGGGCCCGGCCCTGGCCGGGGCGGCGGGCGTCGCGGTCGCGATCGGAGCGGGCGCGCTACGCGACGCGCAGGCGCCGGACCCAGCAGTAGTCCGTCGCGGGCCGGGGCGGACTCCCGTGCCGCTCCGGCCCTCCGGACGATGCTTGAATGCTTCGGTGACTGACTACGACGTACTGCGCGTCTTCTGCGCGCCGAACGGCGGATACGGCAACGAGCTGGGCGTCGTCCGGGAGGGCTCCGTGGTGCCCGAGCCGGGGCGGCGGCAGGAGCTGGCCGCGAAACTCGGCTTCAGCGAGACGGTGTTCGTCGACGACCCGGAGCGCGGCGTCGTCGACATCTACACGCCCACCCTGCGCCTGCCCTTCGCCGGGCACCCCTGCGTCGGCACGGCCTGGCTGCTCGACGTGCCCGAACTCGTCACCCCGGCCGGGGTGGTGGGCGCCCGGCTGGACGGGGAGTTCAGCTGGATCGAGGCCCGCCCCGAGTGGGCCCCGCCGCGCACCCTGCGCCAGTACGCCACCGCCGCCGAGGTGGACGACCTGCCGGTGCCGCCGCCGGGGGACTGGGTTTATGCCTGGGCGTGGGAGGACGAGGCGGCGGGGCGGGTGCGGGCCCGTGCCTTCCCGGGCCGGGACGACGGCATCGACGAGGACGAGGCGACCGGTGCGGCGGCGCTGCTGCTGACCGAGCGGCTGGGCCGCGCGCTCAACATCACGCAGGGCGCCGGATCGCAGATTCTCACCGCTCCGCAGCCGGAGGGCTGGGTCGAGATCGGCGGGCGGGTGCGTCTGGAGCGGTGAAAGCGCACGGCGCCGCACCTCCGTACGGGTGGAACAGGGTGTGCGCGCGACGCCCCTGGGGGGCCAGTGGGCCACGCGCCGGGGTCCGGGGCCGGTTCACGCGGAGAGCGGGAACTCCTCGCCCAGTGCCCGGAAGACCGCCGTGTTCAGGGCGAAGGCGCGCTTGCACTCGGCCACCACCCGCTGCTTCTCCAGGTCGTCCGCGCGGATGCCGTCGAGCAGTTCGCGGTACTCCCGCTTGAAGGCGGCCGGGTTGCCGATCTCCTCGAAGACGTAGAAACGGACTCCGTCGCCCTTGCGGGCGAAGCCCCACGTCCGCTCCGCCTTGTCGCGGATGATCTGGCCGCCGGACAGGTCGCCGAGGTAGCGCGTGTAGTGGTGGGCGACGTACCCCGCGGGCCACTCCTCGGCGCACTCGCGCACCCGGGCGGCGTACGCCCCCGTCGCGGGCAGGGCGGTCAGCCCCGCACGCCAGTCGGGGCCGCGCAGATGGGCCAGGTCCCGCTCCAGCGAGGCCAGCCGCAGCAGCTGCGGCTGGATGAAGGGACCCGCCACCGGGTCCGCCGCGAGGCGGTCGGCGGCGCTCTCCAGGGCTTCGTAGACGAACCACAGCTGCTCGGTGTAGCGCGCGTACGCGTCGACGCCGAGCCGGCCGCCGAGCAGGTCGCTCATGAACGTGGAGGTCTCGGCCTCCACGTGCTGCTCGTGCGACGCCGTGCGGATGAGGGTCGAGAAGGAGTCCATGGGCCGATTTTCTATAGTTAGGCTTACCTAAGTCAAGGGTCTTTCCGACGGTCTGTCGGCAAAAGCCTACCCAGACAGGTGAAGGCCCGCACATCGAAGAGTGCGGGCCTTCACCGGGCGCGGCGGGGACTACGGGAGGGTGAGGATCTCCGCCCCCGAGTCGGTCACCACCAGCGTGTGCTCGAACTGGGCCGTCCGCCGGCGGTCCTTCGTCACGACCGTCCAGCCGTCGTCCCACATGTCGTACTCGTGCGTCCCGAGCGTCAGCATCGGCTCGATGGTGAAGGTCATCCCGGGCTGGATGACGGTCGTCGCGTGCGGGCTGTCGTAGTGCGGGACGATGAGCCCCGAGTGGAACGACGTGTTGATGCCGTGCCCGGTGAAGTCCCGCACCACCCCGTACCCGAACCGCTTGGCGTACGACTCGATGACCCGGCCGATGATGTTGATCTGCCGGCCCGGCCGGACCGCCTTGATCGCGCGGGCCAGCGCCTCCCGGGTCCGCTCGACCAGCAGCCGGCTCTCCTCGTCCACCTCGCCGACCAGGTACGTCGCGTTGTTGTCGCCGTGCACACCGCCGATGTACGCCGTCACGTCGAGGTTCACGATGTCGCCGTCGCGCAGCACCGTGGAGTCCGGGATGCCGTGGCAGATGACCTCGTTGACCGAGCTGCACAGCGACTTGGGGAAACCCCGGTAACCGAGCGTCGACGGGTAGGCGCCGTGGTCGCACATGTAGGCGTGCGCCACCCGGTCCAGCTCGTCCGTCGTCACACCGGGCGCGATGAGCTTCGCGGCCTCCTCCATCGCCCGCGCCGCGATCCGCCCGGCCACGCGCATCGCCTCGACGGTCTCGGGCGTCTGCACCTCCGGACCGGTGTACGGCGTGGGCGCGGGCTTTCCGACGTACTCGGGCCGCCGGATGTTTCCGGGCACGGAACGGGTGGGAGACAGCTCCCCTGGTACGAGCAGCGACTGGCCAGACATGCGAAGGAGTCTAACCAGCGGGCATGGGGGAACATGTCGGTGGCGAGAGGAGCTGGTCATGGCCCTGTTCAAGAAGCGCACGGTCGGCAAGCCGGGCGAGTGGTACTACTGCCTGGAGCACAAGAAGGTCGAGGAGGGCCCGGAGTGCCCGGCGAAGAACCGCTTCGGGCCGTACGCCTCCCGCGCCGAGGCCGAGCACGCGATGCAGACCGCCCGCGAGCGCAACCTCGAATGGGAGAACGACCCCAAGTGGCACGACGCCCCCGCGGGCCGTCCCGACGACGAGTGACCGGACGCCTGACCGGGCCTCGCCACGCGACCTGATCAGGCGTCCGGCGTGCGGGCGGCCGCGCGTTTCTCGCGCAGCCGCACCGCGTGCTCGTTGGTCCGCACGTCGTACGTCATCATCGTCGGCAGGCACAGCGCCAGCAGCCCCACCGCGCCCGCGCACAGCAGCCCGCCCGACCACACCGACGCCCGCACCCCCGTGAGCGCGGCCGTGCCGCCCGCCCGGACCTGGCCCAGCTGCGGGCCCACCGAGTAGGACAGCAACTCGATGCCCGCGAGCCGCCCGCGCAGCTCGTCCGGGATGGTCTGGTTCCACATCGCGCTGCGGAAGACGCCACTGACCATGTCGCAGGCGCCGGCCAGGACGAAGCACAGCAGCACCAGCCACACATTCCCGGCGACCCCCGCGGCGGCGATCGCCACACCCCACCCGGCCGCCGCCAGCACCACCATCCGCCCGTGCCGGTGCACCCGCGACGTCCACCCGCTGCTCACGCTCACCAGCAGCGACCCCGCCGGGATCGCCGCGTACATCAGGCCCAGCGACCACTCGGCGCCCAGCTCGTCCGCCAGGAACGGCAGCACCGCGAGAGGCATCGCCAGGAACATCGCCGCCAGGTCGACCGCGTACGTGCCCAGCAGCTCCTTGCGGCTCCACGCGTACCGGGCCCCCTCGGCGATCGCCGCCCACGACGGCTTCGCCGCCTCGTGCGAGGCGGGCGCGGAGGCGAGGCCCACCACCAGGGCCACGGAGGCGAGGAAGGTGATCAGGTCCACCGCATACGCCCAGCCGAGACCCGCGTACGCCACCACCACACCGGCCAGCGCCGGCCCGGCGATCCCGCCGGCCTGCCAGCGCAGCGCGTTCAACGAGGCGGCGGCCGGCAGGTGCTCATGGGCGACGATCCGCGGGATCAGCGCGTCCAGGGCGGGGCGCTGCACCGCGCCGAGCGCCGAGGTGAGCGCGGCGATCACGTACAGCGGCCACACGGCGGGGCTCGGCATCAGCGAGTTGACCAGCAGCGCGGCGCACAGCACGCCCTGACCGGCCTCCGTCCACACGATCAGCTTCCGCTTGTCCCAGGCGTCGGCCAGCGCGCCGCCGTACAGCCCGAACACCATCAGCGGCACCAGCTCCACGGCGCCGATCGCGCCCACCGCCGCCGCGGACCCGGTCAGCTCCTTGATCTGCACCGGCAGCGCGACGAAGGTCAGGAAGCTCCCGAAAGTCGTGATCAGCCCGGCGACCCAGAGCCGCCGGAAGTCCCGGGAGGCCCGCCAGGGAGAGAGGTCGGGCAGCAGGGCACGCAGGCCGACGGGCGCGTCGGCGGACACGGGGGAGGCTTCGGTCACGAGGAGCCATCGTCGGGCCGGGCGGAGAACCGCGGCAACCGGTTTTCCCCAGACCCCGGACCGGCCGTCACCAGCCGGACGGAGGCGGGGCCGTCAGGTGGTCGGCCAGGCGGGACATGCGGTCGCGGAAGCGGCGGCGGCCCCGGGGCGGCGGCACCGCGTTCTCACCGGCCGCCGCGCTGACCAGGTGCTGCACCGTGTCCAGGTCCAGCTCGGCGCCGTCCGGCACGGTCAGCGCCTCGTGCGCCATCGCCGTCAGCTCCCGCTCGCCCGGGTCGCGGTCGGTGCCCAGCGACAGCACCGTCGCACCGGCCCGGCGGGCGTCGTGCACCCGTTCCAGCAGCGGAGCGCCCGGATCGGAGGGCGTCACCACGAGCAGCGTCTCCCCGCGCCGGGCCGCCGCCAGCCGCCCGAGGCCCACCGCCAGATGCGCCGGGTCCGTGGGACGCGCGTCGTGCCGCACCAGCGTGGGCGCCAGTTCCGGCGTCCCCGACCAGGCGGCCTCGTCCACCAGGTGCGCCGCGAGATGCCAGGGCTCGTGCTCGGCGGTGCCCACGAGCAGCAGCCCGCCCCCGTGCGGGACCACCGACCCCCGCAGCGCCCCCGCGAACCTCCGGGTGGCCCCCAGCCACTCGGTCCCGGCGAGCACTTCCCGCAGCAGCGCGACCCGTACGGCGTCCATGCGGCCGCATCCTGCCGCAACCCCGCCCGCCCGGTCCGGCGTTCGCCCCGGATTCGCCCGACCCGGGGATACGGGGGAGGGCCCGCCGCCGGCGCCGAGACCCGTACGACCGTCGTGACCGGGGCGGACGTAGGGTCGGCGCATGACCTCTACCGACAGTGCCGCACAGAAGGCCCCCGCCAAGGACCCCTGGGACCTGCCCGACGTCTCCGGGCTGGTCGTGGGCGTGCTCGGCGGCACCGGCCCGCAGGGCAAGGGCCTCGCGTACCGCCTCGCCAGGGCCGGCCAGAAGGTGATCATCGGCTCGCGCGCCGCCGAACGCGCGGAGGCCGCCGCCGCGGAACTCGGGCACGGCGTCGAGGGCGCCGACAACGCCGAGACCGCCCGCCGCAGCGACGTCGTGATCGTCGCCGTGCCCTGGGAGGGCCACGGCAAGACCCTCGAATCCCTGCGCGCGGAGCTGGCCGGCAAGCTCGTCGTCGACTGCGTCAACCCGCTCGGCTTCGACAAGAAGGGCGCCTACGCGCTCAAGCCCGAGGAGGGCAGCGCCGCCGAGCAGGCCGCCGCCCTGCTGCCGGACAGCAGGGTCACCGCCGCCTTCCACCACCTCTCGGCGGTCCTCCTCCAGGACCCGGAGATCGACGAGATCGACACCGACGTGATGGTGCTCGGCGAGGACCGCGCCGACGTGGAGAGGGTGCAGGCCCTCGCCGGACGCATCCCCGGCATGCGCGGCATCTTCGCCGGACGGCTGCGCAACGCCCACCAGGTCGAGTCGCTGGTCGCCAACCTGATCTCCGTCAACCGCCGCTACAAGGCACACGCCGGGCTCCGCGTCACGGACGTGTGAACCGATGGGGGACACTGGTGGGTGCCGCAGTACCCGCGTCACCCGCACGTGTCCCCCGACAGGAGCCAGCCCCATGCCCCGCCTCGCCCTCTACGCCCTGGTCGTCTGCGTCCTCGCGGTGACCGCCGCCGTCGTCTCCTTCGTGCAGGGCAGCGTGCTGATCGGCGTCGTGTGGGTGCTGCTGTCGGGGCTGTCGTCCAACATGTGCTGGTACTACGTCAAGCGCGGCCGGGACACCCGCCGCGAGTCCGTCACGGGCTGAGCGCCGTCACCCGGCGACCGTGCACAGCTCGTCGGTCTGCCAGAACCGGTACAGCTCGAAGCCGCAGTACGTGTCGGTCTCGCCGATCCCCAGCCCGCGCAGGATCGCGTCGATCGCGTCGAAGAACACCCCGTTGACGGCCGGGATCCACAGCAGCGCGAACACGATCAGCAGCCCGAACGGCGCGAGCGGCTCCACCTGCCGCCGCACGTTGTACGACAGCCAGGGCTCGATCACCCCGTAGCCGTCCAGACCCGGCACCGGCAGGAAGTTCAGGATCGCCGCCGTCACCTGGAGCAGCGCGAGGAAGGCCAGCGCCAGCCGGAAGTCGCGCGGTACGCCGTCCAGCGCGTCCAGCCAGAACGGCGCCGTGCACACCACGGCGAACAGGACGTTCGTCAGCGGACCCGCGGCCGAGATCAGACTGTGCCGCCACCGCCCCCGGATCCGCCCGCGCTCGATGAAGACGGCCCCGCCGGGCAGCCCGATCCCGCCCATGATCACGAACAGCACCGGGAGCACGATGCTGAGCAGCGCATGCGTGTACTTGACCGGGTTCAGCGTGAGATAGCCCTTCGCGCCGACCGAGATGTCACCGCTGTGCAGCGCGGTGCGGGCGTGCGCGTACTCGTGCAGGCACAGCGAGACGACCCACGCCGCCGTCACGAACAGGAAGAGGGCCGGCCCCGGCTGCTCTGCGAACCCACTCCAGGTGGCCCACCCCGTGACCGCGGCGACGGCGACGATCCCGAGGAAGACGGGACTGACCCGCCGGTCACTGGGGCGGGCGGTGGCGGTGGTCATGGAACTCCCTGGTACTCGAACACACGTAAGACCTGCGGGACTGCCCGACCGTACCGGGCCCACCGGCAAAACGTCCCGCGGGTGCCGGGCGGTTCCGGGAGGGCGCCCCGCCGCGCCGCCAAAACCCCGTGACCGGCTCCGACCGCACCAGGGACAATGGGGCCCGTGCGCTATCGCATCCTCGGCACCACACAGGTACTCCGTCCCGACGGCACGGCCGTCCCGCTCGGCGGGGCACGGTTGCGTGCGCTGCTGACCGTGCTCGCGCTCAGGTCCGGCCGCGCCGTGCCCGTGGGGCTGCTGGTGGAGGAGGTGTGGGACGGGGATCCGCCCGCCGACGCGCCGGGAGCCCTCCAAGCCCTGGTCGGGCGGCTGCGCCGGGCGCTCGGCGCGGACGCGGTCGCCTCGGCCGACGGCGGGTACCGGCTCACCGCAGCCCCGGACGACGTCGACCTGCACCGCTTCGACCGGCTGGTCGGGGAGGGCAGCCGCGCCCTCGCCGACGGCGACCCCGCGAAGGCGGCCGCCGTGCTCGACGACGCCCTCGCCCTGTGGTGCGGCCCCGCCCTCGCCGACCTGCCCGACCGCACCGCCGAGGCGGCCCGCTGGGAGACCAGGCACCTGGACGCCCTGCGCGCCCGGCACACCGCCGCCCTCGACCTCGGGGCGGCCGAGCGCTCCCTGCCCGAGCTGACCGCGCTGTGCGACGGCCACCCCCTGGACGAATCCCTCCAGGCGCTGCGGCTGCGCGCCCTGCGCGACACCGGCCGCACCGCCGAGGCACTGGCCGCCTACGAGGCCGTACGGCACCTGCTCGCCGACCGGCTCGGCACCGACCCCGGGCCCGAGCTGCGGGCCCTGCACGCGGAGCTGCTCGCGCCCGGGGAACGGGTGACGCCCACGGCACCCGGCGACCGGCCCGCACCCGGCGACCGGCCCGCGCCCGCCGAGCCACCCCGCGAGGCGACCCCCCGCCCCCGGGGCAACCTCCGTGCCCGGCTCACCTCCTTCGTCGGCCGGGACGCCGACCTGAAGTGCCTGCGCGCCGACCTGGCGACCACGCGTCTCGTCACCCTCCTCGGGCCCGGCGGCGCCGGAAAGACCCGCCTGTCGCAGGAGGCCGCCGAGGGCGCCGGGGACACCGCACAGGACGGCGTGTGGCTCGCCGAACTGGCCCCCGTCGACGACCCCGACGCCGTACCCGAGGCCGTGCTGACCGCCCTCGGCGCCCGCGAGACCGTGCTGTACGGCGCGGGTGCCGAGGAGATGCGGGCGGTCGGCGCCGACCGGCGGACCACCGCCGTCGAGCGCCTCGTCGAACACTGCGGCCGGCGCCGCATGCTGATCGTCCTCGACAACTGCGAGCACGTCGTGGAGGCCGCCGCCCGCCTCACCGAGGAACTGCTCGCCCGCTGCCCCCACCTGACCGTCCTCGCCACCAGCCGCGAACCCCTCGGCGTACCGGGGGAGTCCCTGCGCCCGGTGGAGCCGCTGCCCGAACCCGCCGCGCTGCGGCTGCTCGCCGACCGCGGCGCCGCCGCCCGCCCCGGCTTCCGCCCCGACGCCGACGAGGACACCGCCGCCGCCTGCGCCGAGATCTGCCGCCGCCTCGACGGCCTGCCGCTTGCCATCGAACTGGCCGCCGCCCGGCTGCGCATGCTCACCCCGCGCCAGATCGCCGACCGCCTGGACGACCGCTTCCGCCTGCTCACCTCCGGCAGCCGCACCGTCCTGCCCCGCCAGCAGACCCTGCGCGCGGTCGTCGACTGGTCCTGGGACCTCCTGGACGGCGACGAGCGGGAGGTGCTGGGCCGACTCTCCGTCTTCGCCGGCGGCTGCGACCTCGCCGCCGCCGAGGCCGTGTGCGGGCCCGCCGCCCTGGACGCCCTCGGCTCCCTCGTGGACAAGTCCCTCGTCGTCGCCACGCCCGTGACCGACCGGCAGACCGGCGACGGCATGCGCTACCGGCTCCTGGAGACCGTCGCCGAGTACGCCGGCGAACGCCTCGACGAGACCGGCGGCCGCGCCGCCGCCGAACGCGCCCACCTGACGTACTACCGCGAATTCGCCCGCACCACGGACCCGTTGCTGCGCGGCCCGCAGCAGCTCGCCGCCATCGAGCGGCTGGAGCGCGAGTACGAGAACGTGCGCACCGCCCTGCGCCACGCCATCGTGGAGCGCGACGAGCAGGAGGCGCTGTCCCTCTCCCTGTCCCTGGTCTGGTACTGGCAGATGCGCGACCTGCGGGTGGAGGCCCGGAACTGGTTCGTCGAGATCATGGCCCTCGGTCCCGACCCGTTCGCCGAACCGGTCCGCCCCGCCCTGCCGGTGTGGGAGCGCTGTACCGCCGCCCCGCCCCCGATGACCGGCGAGGTCCTCGCCGAGGCCCGGCGTGGGGTGCACCTGGCCCACCTGGCCTGCATGGACACGGAACTGGACGCCTGGCAGCGGCCCGCGGCCCAGAGCAAGCTGCGGGTCATCGCGGCGACGTACGAGCCGGGCATGCCGCAGACCTGCCGCAGCCCCGGGGTGCTCTGGTTCTTCGCCGTGCTGCTCGCCGGTGACATCGAGCGGTTGCGCGAGATCCAGGACGCCACCGTGCGGACCTGCCGCGACACCCCGGGCTACGAGTGGGAGCTGGCCGGCGCTCTCCAGATGCGCGCCAACATGCTGGCCAACCGCACCGACTGGGCGGGCGACGCCACCCGCGACGCCGACGAGTCGCTGGAGATCTACGGCCGCCTCGGCGACGCCTGGGGCATGGCCGAAGCCCTCTCCGGACGCGCCGAGGCCCGCGAACGCACCGGCGAGTACGCACTCGCCGCCGCCGACTACCGGGCCGCCGCGGAACACGCCGAGCGGCTCGGCGCGCACGCCCAGGTGGACGTCCTCGACGCCCGCCTCGGCAGCGTGCTGCTGGAGGCGGGCGACGAGGAGCAGGGCGAGCGCATCCTGCGCGACGTGATCGAGCGGAACCGCGGCACCGGTCACAACGGCGCGATGCCCGCCGCCCGGCTCTTCCTCGCCGGCCGGCTCGGCATGACCGGCCGTACCGCCGAAGCGCGCGAGCAACTGCGTCTGCTGCGCGAGGAGTTCAGCATCGCCCACTTCGTGGTCTTCGACGCCTTCATCCTCGCCGCGGAGGCATGGCTCGCCACGCTGGAGGACCGGCACGAGGAGTGCCTGGCCAAGGTCCGCAAGTCCCTGGAACGGGCGGAGGCCCCACTCTCCGCGGCCATCGCCCCGCACATGCGGTCCGCCTACCTGACCATCGCCGCGATGGCGCTGGCCCGCGTGGACGGCGGGCGCCGGGCCGCGGACGGCGCACGGTGCATGGGTGCCGCCGAGGCGATGCTGCCGCCCGGCCACGTGTCGTCCGGCATGGAGCGGGACGCGCGCGTCCGGGCCGTCGAGCGGGTGCGCTCGGCGCTCGGCGCCGAGGCGTACGACGCCGCGTACGCCGAGGGCGGCCGCCTCTCCCCCGGGGAGGCCGTCGCCCTCGTATGACGCGTACGTGACTCAGCTCTTCGTGCGGAACTTGTGGATGGCGACCGGCGCCATCACCGCCGTGATCGCCACCGACCAGCCGAGCGTGATCCACAGGTCGTGCGCGACCGGACCGCCCACCATCAGGCCGCGCGCCGCGTCGGCGAGCGTGGACAGCGGGTTGTAGTCGGTGAAGGCCTGGAGCCAGCCCGGCATCGACTGCGGCGGAGCGAAGATCGAGGAGCCGAACTGCAGCGGGAACAGCACCAGGAAGCCCATCGCCTGCACGGACTGCGCGTTCTTCAGGATCACCCCGAGGGTGAGGAACACCCACATGATCGACGAGGCGAACACCGCGGACAGCCCCACGGCCGCGAACAGCCCGACCCAGTGGTTGATGTCGAAGCCGACCAGCACGGCGACGATCATCAGCACGGCGGTGGCGAAGAGCATCCGCACCATCTCCACCGCGATCTTCGCGAAGAGCACCGAGCCGCGCCCGATCGGCAGCGACCGGAAGCGGTCCATGACACCGGAGTTGAAGTCCTGGCTGAACCCGGTGCCCACGCCCTGGGACAGCGTCATGCTCATCATCGCGATCATGCCGGGGATCACGTACTGCACATAGCCGTCCTGCCCGCCGCCCAGGGCCTGGCCGATCGACCCGCCGAAGACGTACACGAACAGCAGGGTGAAGACGACCGGCATCAGCAGCGCGTCGAACATCGACTCCGGGTCCTGCCGGATCCAGAGCAGGTTGCGGCGGACCAGGGCGCTGGTGTGACGGGCGTGGCCGCGCAGCGAGATGCGGGCGTCGTCTGTGGGAGTGGCAGTGGCGGCGCTCATACGGCGACCTCCTCGCGGGCGTCGGTGGGCGCGGGGTCCTGCGGGGCACTGGCGCGGTGGCCGGTGAGGGACAGGAAGACCTCGTCCAGGCTGGGCAGTTCGGTGGTGATGGAGCCGATGGTGATGCCGCGCGCGGTGACCGCGCCGACCACGGCGGTCAGCTGCTCGTCGCTCAGGATCGGCACCAGGACGTCGCCGCGCTGCGTGTCGACCGTGCTGCCGGCCAGCCCGGTGATGCCCAGCTCGTCCAGGAAGGCGGCGAGCGGGCGCAGTTGCAGCGGGTCGGCCGGGCGGACGCGCAGGGTGCGGCCGCCGACCTTGGCCTTCAGCTCCTCGATGCCGCCGTTCGCGATGACCTGGCCGCGGTCGACGACGGTCAGCTCCGAGGCGAGCTGCTCGGCCTCCTCCATGTACTGGGTGGTGAGCAGCACGGTGACGCCGTCGCCGACCATGCGCTTGACCTCGTCCCACACCTCGTTGCGGGTGCGGGGGTCCAGGCCGGTGGTGGGCTCGTCGAGGAAGAGGACCTTCGGGCGCCCGATCATGGACGCCGCCAGGTCGAGGCGGCGCCGCATGCCGCCGGAGTAGGTGGCCGCGGGCCGCTTGCCGGCGTCGGTGAGCGAGAACCGCTCCAGCAGTTCGTCGGCCCGGGCACGCGACTCCTTGCGGGGCAGGTCCAGGAGCCGGCCGATCATGTACAGGTTCTCCCAGCCGGGGAGCTTCTCGTCCACGGACGCGTACTGCCCGGTGAGACCTATGACCCGCCGCAGCTGCCGGGGCTGCCGTACGACGTCGTAGCCGGCGACGTGCGCCTGGCCGGAGTCGGGTGCGAGGAGGGTGGACAGGATGCGGACGAGGGTGGTCTTGCCGGCGCCGTTCGGTCCGAGCACACCCATCACGGTGCCCTCGCGCACGTCCAGGTCGACACCGTCCAGCGCCTTGGTCTCGCCGTAGTGCTTGACCAGCCCCCGTACGGTGACCGCGCGGTCCGCGGCCGAGGGGTTGTCGTCGATTCGCTTCATGCCGACGACGTTGTCAGCCCCCACCGACAAACCACCGACAGAGCGCCGACAGCCACCGACAGCCGTCCGACAGCCGTCCGACACCCCCCGGCGTCCCGCCGACGGTGCCGCGAAACCACCGGCCCCGCCGACGGGGGAAGATCGGCGGGGCCGGTGTCGTACCGCGGTGGCTTGTCAGTGGACGGAGTGCTCGTCCTGCGGGAAGGTGCCGCCGACGACGTCCTCGGCGTACGCCTTCGCCGCGTCGCCGATGACCTGGCGCAGGTCGGCGTACTGCTTGACGAACTTCGGCATCCGGCCGCCGGTCAGCCCGAGCATGTCGGTCCACACCAGTACCTGGGCGTCGGTCTCGACGCCCGCGCCGATGCCGACGGTCGGGATGTGCAGCGTCCGGGTCACCTCGGCGGCCAGCTCGGCCGGCACCAGCTCCAGGACGACGGCGAAGGCGCCCGCGTCCTGCACGGCCTTGGCGTCGCGCAGCAGCTGCTGGGCCGCCTCCTCGCCGCGTCCCTGCACCCGGTAGCCCATGGCGTTCACGGACTGCGGGGTGAGGCCGATGTGCGCCATCACGGGGATGCCGGACTCCACCAGCAGTTCGATCTGCCGGTGCGAGCGCTCGCCGCCCTCCAGCTTGACCGCGCCCACCCCCGCCTCCTTGACCAGGCGGGTCGCCGAGCGCAGCGCCTGCACCGGGCCCTCCTGGTAGGAGCCGAAGGGCAGGTCGCCGACGATCAGGGCGCGGCTGGTGCCCCGTACGACGGCGGCCGAGAGCATCGTCATCTCGTCCAGGGTGACGGGCACGGTCGACTCGTACCCGAGGTGGCAGTTGCCCGCGGAGTCGCCGACGAGCATCACCGGGATGCCGGACTCGTCGAAGACGGACGCGGTCATCGCGTCGTACGCGGTGAGCATGGGCCACTTCTCGCCGCGCTCCTTGGCGGCGGTGATGTCCCGGACGGTGATGCGACGGTTGATCTTGCCCCCGTACAGCGCCCTGCTCCCGTCCCCGGGGGTGCGCTGCGGCGTCGGGGCAGCCGAAAGCTGCGTCATGGCAACGGCTCCTTCATGTCATCTCGAGGCGCCCTGACGGCGTCCCCGGATCCCCTCCATGGTGGCACTTCCGCCGTCTCCCCGGCTAGGGGACCCTCGTCACGTGCCACCGAACGGCTCACGGGGTGAAATGTGCCCGTTCTGTCACAGAGCGACCCGACCCGGAGCGATGTGGAACTCCGCGCGGCGACTCGTTCGTCCCAGTGCCCGTACGGCCGTCGAAGGACGGCAGGATCGGAACCGATCATCCCCTATGGTGCTGAGTCACGGGGGCGACGGTGAGCACGGCGGGCAGTGAGGCGACGGTATGGCGCAGCAGGCGTACATGACGGAGACGGACAACGGCGGCTCGGATCCCGAGCACCGGGGGAACCGGCTTCGGCGCCTGGTCGGCCGGGTGGTCACCGGCTGGCGGGGCGACCGGCGGATCTGGACCCGGGGCCTGGTCACGGCCGCGGTCGCGCTCCTCCTCTCCGCGGTCATGGCGGCCCACTCGCACATCCCGAACGCCATCGGCAACCTCGGCAGCCTCACCGAAACCTTCCTGCCGTGGCTCGGCCTCCTGATCCCGGTCCTGCTGGTGATCGCCGTGGTCCGCAAGTCGGCGACGGCGCTGATCGCGCTGGTGCTGCCGGTGAGCGTGTGGCTGAACCTCTTCGGCGGCCTGCTCTTCGACAAGACCGGCAGCGGCGGCGACCTCACGGTGGCCACGCACAACGTCAACGCCGACAACGCCGATCCGGCCGGCACCGCCCGCGCCGTGTCCGCGTCGGGCGCGGACGTGCTGGCCCTGGAGGAGCTGAAGGCGTCCGCCGTACCGACGTACGAGAAGGCGCTGGAGTCGAAGTACCCCCATCACGCCGTCGTCGGCACCGTGGGGCTGTGGAGCAAGTACCCGGTCGCCGACGTGCGGGCGGTGGACATCCAGCTGGGCTGGAAGCGCGCGATGCGCGCCACCGTCACCACCCCGTCCGGGCCGCTCGCGGTGTACGTCGCCCACCTGCCCTCCGTCCGGGTGAAGCTGGAGGCGGGGTTCACCGCCCGGCAGCGGGACAAGAGCGCCGACGCCCTCGGTGAGGCCATCGCCGACGAGAAGCTGCCCCGCAAGATCCTCCTCGGCGACCTCAACGGCACCATGAACGACCGCTCGCTCACCGCGATCACCTCGCAGATGCGCTCCCCGCAGGGCGCCGTCGGCAACGGCTTCGGCTTCAGCTGGCCGGCGTCCTTCCCGATGGCCCGCATCGACCAGATCCTGGTCGACGGGGTCGAGCCGATGACGAGCTGGACCCTTCCGTCGACGGGCAGCGACCACCTGCCGATCGCCGCGCGTGTGAAGGTCGACACAACGGCCTCCTGAAGTTCGCCCGTGGAATACCTGCCCTGAGAGCCTTTGTTCCGTAGGGGAACATACAGTCGTCCCTCCCTTACGCACTCCGCTCTCGAAAGGCACGCCCCCTTATGCCCCTGGCCCTGCTCGCCCTTGCCGTGGGCGCCTTCGGCATCGGTACCACCGAGTTCGTGATGATGGGCCTGCTGCCCGACGTCGCGGACGACCTGAACATCTCCATCCCCACCGCGGGCCACCTCGTGTCGGCCTACGCGCTGGGCGTCGTCATCGGCGCCCCGCTGCTGGCGGCGGCGACCACGCGGATGTCCCGCCGCTCCGTCCTCATCGCCCTGATGGCGCTCTTCGTGCTGGGCAACGCCCTGTCGGCCGTGGCGCCCGGCGAGATCTCCCTGCTCGCCGCCCGCTTCGTCAGCGGCCTGCCGCACGGTGCCTTCTTCGGCGTCGGCGCGGTCGTCGCCACCGGCATGGTGGCCCCGGAACGCAAGGCCCGCTCCGTCTCCCTGATGTTCCTGGGCCTCACCGTCGCCAACATCGTCGGCGTGCCGGCGGCCACCGCCATGGGTCAGGCGCTCGGCTGGCGGGCCACCTTCGTCGGCGTGAGCGCGATCGGCGTGGCGGCGATAGCGGCCCTGGTCGTCCTGATCCCGCGCGAGAACGCCCCCGCCCCCACCACGGGCCTGCGCGGCGAACTGGCCGCCCTGCGCTCCCTGCCGGTCTGGCTGGCGCTCGGCACCACGGTCGCGGGCTTCGGCGCGCTCTTCGCGGCGTACAGCTACATCACGCCGATGCTGACGGACGCCGCCGGTTTCGCGGACGCGAGCGTGACGCTGCTGCTGGCACTCTTCGGCGTCGGCGCCACCGCGGGCAACCTGCTCGGCGGCCGCCTGGCCGACCACTCCCTGCGCGGCACCCTCTTCGGCGGCCTCGCCTCGCTGGTCGTGGTCCTCGCCCTCTTCCCCGTCCTGATGCGCACGCCGGTCACGGCGGCCGTGTCGGTGGCCCTGCTGGGCATGGCAGCCTTCATCACCGGCTCCCCCCTCCAGCTGATGGTGATGGAGAAGGCCACCGCGGCCCCGTCCCTCGCCTCCTCGGCCAACCAGGCCGCCTTCAACCTCGCGAACGCCGGCGGCGCCTGGATCGGCGGCCTCGCCCTGGCGGCCGGCTTCGGCGTCACGTCCCCGGCCCTGGCGGGGGCGGGGCTGGCGGTGCTCGGGCTGGGGGTCGCGGGGGCGGCTTGGGCGGTGGACCGGCGGACGGCCGTCACGGCCACGGCCCGCAAGCGCGTGGTGGCGGCACACGTGGTGGAGGGGGTGGAGAGGGTACGGGGGTGAGGGGCGTCCCTCGCGGCGGCAGCGAAGCCCGGCGCCGGCAGGTGCGAGCGCCCGTACGCTGACCGTGTACGACCCGTGGAGCTCGCACCGAGCCTGGTCGTTCGGGGTTCGGCGGTCAGTCGGACTTGGGTCGCTCCGCCCCGAGTGCAAGGAGCGGTACCAAGCGCCGCCGAACCGCTCGAACGACAAGCTCATCCCTTGATGAACTCGATGATCTCCGGGGCGATTTTCTTCGGGGCCATGACGACGGCGCCATGGTTGAGTCCGGGCAGGGTGCGGTGGTCGGCCTGCGGCAGGATCTCGGTGAGGGCGAGGGCTGCGCGCTGGAACGCGGCCGAACTCTTGCCACCGGTCAACACCCGGGTGCGTACGGCCACCCCTTTCCACTCCTCGGCATCGAGCGGCTTGCCCTGCTGGGTATCGCCCATGACCGCGATGTCATAGGGCAGAGTGCCGGCCAGCTTGGTGAGGTTTGCCCACATCTTCGGCATGAGCTTCATGAAGAACACGGCGATGCCGGGCATGCCCTGCACTCTCGTCATGAAGTACTTGACCGCGTCACTGTGCCGACCTTCCGCAAGCATCACGGTGATCTGCTGTGCGAGATCCTTGGGCGGCCCGTCGTCGCCTTCGGCGACCACGAACGGCGGCTCATACAGAGCCAGACGGTCGACGTTCACTCCGGCAGCGGCCGCGCGCAGGGCGAGGACCGCTCCGGAGGACGAGCCGAACAGCGACGCCGAACCGCCGACGTGTTCGACCAACGCGGCGATGTCCTCGATCTCGCGGTCGGGGGCGTAAGCATGGGCGTCACCGCTGGCACCCCGTCCGCGCCGGTCGTAGTTGACCACAGTGAAGTGCTGGGCCAGGAGAGCCGCGAGCTTGGTCGTGTCCGAGCGGTCTGCCAGCGCCGAGGCAACCAGGACGACGGCCGGGCCGCGGCCCGACTGCTCGAATGCGATCTCGGTGCCGTCTGCGGAGACGACACGGGCCTCGGCTCCGGCCGACTGCTCTCGCGCTGTTGCCATGTTTGTCTCTCCGGTTCATGTAGGGGCCGTACTGCTGTGGTGTGCGTTACTGCCAACAGGAGACCCCTGCAGCGCACAAAACTCATCGGTGCGCCAGGCGCTCGACGCCGAAGCCCTCACATCTCGGATCACCCGTTGGCGTGGATGGAGTCCCGTTCCGGCACCAGGGCCTGGCTGCCTTCCCTACCGTGTCGCCCGTCGCGATACAACGCGTACGGCGGAGGGATGCGGATGTCGGTGAACGGCGAGGCGGACGAGCCGGGTTGGGAGGTCGACCCGGACGACGAGTGGGGTGTGGCGGTCCTGGCCACGGTCGGGCGGCAGCTGAAACTGCGACGCGAGGCGGCGGGGATGCGGGCCGGTGACTTCGGCATCGCCGTCGGCTACGGGGAGGACCTCGTCTACAAGGTCGAGGGCGGGAAGCGGATTCCTCGCCGGGAGTACCTGGAGAAGGCGGACCAGGTGCTGGAGGCGGGTGGGCTTCTCGCGGCGACGTGGGAGGACGTGAAGAGGGTCCGGTATCCCAAGCAGGTGCGGGATTTGGCGAAGTTGGAGTCCTGCGCGGTCGAGTCGCTTTCGTACGGCATCCACAACGTTCACGGCCTCCTGCAAACCGAGGAGTACGCCCGTGCCCTGCTCGGTACGCGGCGGCCGGTGCTGTCGGAGGAAGAACTGGGGAGGGCGCTCGCCGCACGGATGGCTCGCAGGACGATCTTCGATCGGGAGCCCGCTCCCGAACTCAGCTTTGTCGTGGAAGAGGTGACGCTGAGGCGCCCGGTAGGGGGCAAGATGGTGCTGTGTCGTCAGCTCGAACACCTGCTTGAGATGGCGCGGTTGCCGTACGTCGAGATCCAGGTGATGCCGACATCTCGAGGTGATCATCCGGGAACGGGAGGACGGATCCACGTGCTCAAGTTCGGCGACGGCACGGCAGTAGGCCGGGCTGACGACGAGTTCGGCAACCGTCCCGTCACAGATCCCCGGCACATCCGCATCCTCGAACTGCGTTACGGCATCATCCGGTCCGAGGCGCTGACCGCCCGGGAATCAACGGCTTTCATCGAAAAACTGCTTGGGGAGACATGAGCCGCGAAAACGCGTCCGACCTGACCTGGTTCACCAGCAGCTACAGCGACAGCAGCAACCCCAGCGACTGCGTCGAGGTCGCGATAACCCCCGTCGCCATCCACATCCGTGACTCCAAGCGCCCCGACGGCCCCCGCCTCGCCGTCGCCCGGGAGGTCTGGACCGCGTTCGTGAGGCGGCCCCGGACACGATGATCCGGGGCCCGCGCGCGTAAATCGGGGTGACTCAGGCCACCGTCGTGTGCGCGTCGCCGTGGATGGCGGAGGCGCCGACGCCGGTGGTGAGGCCGATGCAGCCGGACTCCGCGTGGAGGCCGGCGCCGAACTGGCCGTCGGCCGCTATCAGGGCCGCGCCGATGGCGATGTTGCCGCCGGACACCTGGTCCAGGCTCGCGTCGGAGATCTCAGCCGTTTCGACTTGGGGGACGAGGTTCATGGCAGGTCTTACCTTTCGTGCCGACGAAAATGGGGGAGCGGTGAGGCACGCCCGCCCGTATTCCGAGGGGGGCCGGAACCGGCCACCAGCGTGCCGTGCACCGATCAAAGCACGGTGGGGAACGGCCCACCATCCGCGTGTTGTTGACAGCGAGACGATGGGCGCTCCGCATTCATGAGTGTGCGCACACGGTCGCTGAAAAAACCCGCGTCTTCACGCTTCTCAGCCGGTGACAGCGCTCCCAGGAGCCGGGACGGCCACAGGGGGCGCGGTGAGCGTCCGCCACAGCGTCCCCTGCGACCGTGCGATGAACGGTGTGCAGGTCCGAGGGAGGTTTGGCGCAGGTCGGCGTCATCCCGAAGGGGCGGGCGCAACCCGTGCCACTCCCGACGGTCAGCCGTCACCGCGACCGGCCTTCCGCCGGATGATTGCGGCTGCCCACTGGCTGCCGATCGCGGACATCGTCACCGTCAGCGCGAAGGACAGCGAGTCGTCCCAGGACTTGCCCCTCACCCAGTGCCAGAACGCGGCTGCGAGACCCGCCACGGCAAGCACGTAGGCCAACACTGCCGGCCAGTACACCCGCCGGCGTCGGTGCCATGAAGGCGTGGCCGCATCTCCTGACCGCCGGCGCTCCGTCATGGCGACCGGCTACCCCGTGGGGGAGAGGAACCACGCCTTCCTTCTCTCCGACCCGCACTCAGGCCCTCCCAGCACCGGCAGTGACTTTCTCAACTCGAAGGCGGTCACCTGCGACCGGTACGGCTCCGGCCTCAGTCCTGCTCGGGATCGGGGCACGATCTCTCCGGCAGCTCACCGGAAAGGGCCGTGCGTTCGTCTGCCGTGAGCTCCCGGCCGACGACACCGCAGAGGTGTTCCTTCCAGAGCGCGGGGTCGAGGTGGAAGAGTGTCAACAGGCCTCCCGTGCTGGACGGGTCGTCCAGATCACCCCGCACCGGCATGCTCAGCAGGGTCCTGCCGTCCTTGGTGGCGTCCAGAAATCGCTGGATCTTCGAGAACACGAAGGTGTCCCGGTGTTCCGGATCGTCGGCCCGGAGACGGACCATGGTGCTCTCGTAGGCGAGGAAGAATCCGGATCCGCCGGAGGACCCCATCGTCCAGCGATGCGGTTCGAGCGGTCCGAACGGCCCCAGCACCTTTTCCGGCGGCGCCCCCTTCTCCACGGACCAGATCTCGACGATCCTGCCGGTGGTGAGCACTGCCATGTAGCGCGTGTCCGGCAGATACTCCGCGGTGAGCAGGTCCTCGGCGAGGTCAATGCGCTGCTTCCTGTCCTCTCTTCCCGTCCGCAGGTCGATCGTGTGCACATCGGGCTCTCCCTGCACAGTCACCGTTACATACGCCGGGTCCGGATGGGCCCCCATGAAGAAGGACGGGGCTTCGGCACTACTGAGCCCTAGGCTCGGAAGTTTGACGGCGGACGAGAGCCGGCGCCCTCGCCGTGCGTCCCAGTACTCGAGAACCGAACCTGACAAGGTGACCACCCTGTCGTCGCTCTGGAACATGATGTCGATCGTGCCCGGTTCTCCGGTCGCATCGTCGAGGGGCGGCGCGGACACGGTGAATTGGCTGAGCCGGCGCAGGGAGGGCAGGGTGCGGACCGTGACCCTTTTGTGGTCCGAGACGTCCGCCACCAGGGTTTCCTCCTTGTCGGTGACAAGAGGCTGTTCCTCGGTGGGCGGTGTTCCGGGAGTCTCGGCCCGGGCGAGGGTGCGTGCCCCGGGCCTCGTCTCCATAATGCGGAGCGCCTTGCCGCCGTCGCTGCGGACCAGCATCCGGTCACCGTCACCGAGCAGCACCGGATAACCGTGTGCCGGATTGGAGGGGCCGCCGGACATGCTGACGCCCGTGACCGTGCGGCCCTCGGCGAACGGCATCACGCTTTCCGACCCGGACGTCAGGAGGGGCAGGCGTTCGACGCCGATCGAAGTGGAGAGTCGCTGACGGGGCGCCAGCCGTTCGGGCGCCGCGTCACCGTGGATCGCCATACGGGACCATTCACCCGAGCCGGGCCCTTCGACGACGAAATTGCGGCCTGCCGTGTCGAACTCCGGTTTCCGGCAGGACGACAGTTTGAGCCCTTGGCTGCGGAGGATTCTGCCGTCCGACACCCGGATGGCCTGGTAACGGCGGACGTCCTCCCCCTGCTTGTGGCAGACAACAGCCGTTTTCCCGTCCCAGGACACCTCGGGAATGGAGTAGAAATCATGGGCCAATTCACGGACGGACCCGGTGGCGACATCAATAGCCAGCAGAGAGGAGCGCTCTCCCCCTCCCAATTCGAATTTGAGACCCTTCCACGCGACCAGGGTTCCGCTGTCCGCACCGAACCAGATCCAGCGCACGTCGGTGATGCCCCCCGGCACTTCGTGAGGACGACCGCTGGAGAGATCCCAGACCAGGAGGGGCAGTCCTTCGGTCACCTGGGAGGCTTCCACCAGGAACCGCGAGTCGGGAGAGAACCGGGAACTTTTGACCGCGAGGATGGAGCCGTCCTTGTCCCGTGCCTGTGCGTGCCGGAGCAGGTGAGCCGTGCCTACCAGGCGCTTCCCGGAGGTGGTCACCTCGTGCCAGGCGAGGAGCACGTCGGCTTCGCGCAAGTAGGCGATTCTCCGGCCGTCGCCGCTCACCTGAGGGTTGCGGACCTTTTGGCCCAGCCGCAGGTTCTCCTGTCGCACCCGTCCGTCGTCGGAGCGGAGGAACAAGGTCGCGCGACCGCCCACGGTGGTCACCAGGGTCACCTTGCCGTCCGCGCTCATACTCGCCTGTTCGATGTCGGAATCCAGTCCGGACAGGACCCAACTTGCCTTCATCATCTCCGAGTACCGTCGCATCAACGCGTTGCGGGCCTCCTGCGTCGGGGAGGTGTCATATCCCGCTATCGCGGTCAGAGCGGCCTGGGCAGGATTCGTCTTGGCCAGCTCGTCCGCCTGGACGGCCAGCGTCCTGGACCGGCCTTCCGCCGCCCGCTCCTTGCTCACCCGGGACGCCTGGACGAAGAACACGCTCAAGGCGGCGATGAGCACCATAGCGAGGCTGCCGGCCACCCATGCCCATCGGAGGCGCCTCTGCCGGGCACGGTGCAGTTGTTCCAACACGCGGCGTTGCCGGTCCGCGACGCCGAGAAAGTCGGTCTCAGCCGCCGTCAGTTCGTCGGTGCGTCCCGCAAGACGGCTCTCGAGAGAGGCGAGATGGGCACCTCGTGGCAGGAGCTCGTCGGTACAGCCTTCTCTCTCCCAGCGTTCCCGGTCGTGCTGCAACTCCGTCCGCGCGGCAAGAAAGTCACGGTCCTCGCGCACCACTTCGGACAGAGTCGGCCAGGCCGTGATGAGGGCCTCATGGGCGAGTTCCACACTCTCCGGCACTCCGGCCCCGCCGTGGAGCACCAGCAGACGTTCGTCCTTCCCGGCGAACAACACGGCCAGGTGCCAGCGCTGCTCGCCGGCCTCCGCACGGGTCAGCACCCGCCGCAGTGCGGGTGCGCCGCTTCCCGGCACCACTCGCACCAGTCCGGCGAGGAGCCGTCGCGCGTGCCTGGTGGTTTCCGTGGGGTCAGGGGCCTCCGGGGAGTCTGCGGCGTCTGGGGAGCCGGTCCCGGACACGGACGGTACGTATTTCCGCCAAGCCTCCTCCGCGTGCCTGCGCAGTGCGCCGGATACGCCGCCGGCCCTCTCGTACGCCTCGACCCTCAGTCGGCCGCCCGACTGTTCCTCCCACAGGTGCCGCAGGACGAAGGAGAGCAGGGGGAGGGCGCCGGGCTCACTGCCGGCGTCCTCGAGGATGCGGCGGGCCAGCCCCGGTTCGTAGGAGACACCGGGGACGCGGTCCACGGGGCGGGTGATGACTGCCTGGAGCTGCTCCCGGGTCATCGGGGTCAGCGGCAGGACGGCTCCCCGTTTCAGCACCGGTCCGAGGTGCTCGTGGCTGAGGGCGGCGTCAATGAAGTCGGCGCGCAAGGTGAGCAGCACCCGCATTCCGGCGGTGCGCCGGGCGGGGAACAGCACCGACAAGAGGGCCGTGAGGGCCTCCTCGGGCAGGTCGAGCAGAGCTTCGGCCTGGTCCAGTACGACGAGGAGGTCTGTGGTGGCAGTGCCGGTGAGCCGGTGGACGGTGTCCGCGAGGCCTGCCCCGGTCAGCCAGGTGACGACCCGCTCGAGGCCGGTGGCGCGCGGCGGCCCGAACCGTTTCTGGCGTCCCAGTTCGAGGAGTTCGACCGCCAGGGCATCCATCGGACGGGAGGTGCGGCCGCAGTGGATGATCACCACCTCGTGGCCGGCGCGGCGCATCACGGGCGCCACCCCCGCGAGGGCGAGGGAGGACTTGCCGCACCCCGAGGGGCCGCACAACGTCACCGCTGCACGGTCACCGCGCAGGGCGGTGACCACGGTCTCCGTGTCCTCCTCGCGGCCGAAGAAGACGTCGGCGTCCTCCTCGCGGAAGGGCTCCAGGCCACGGAAGGGCGTCGGGGCCAAGAGCGCGTCGGCGAGAGCGGGGATCTCGTCGGCGAGCGCCCCGAGATGCAACATGTACGCCTGCTGGTCGTCGCGTGCCGGCTCCGCGGCCACGATCATGCCGACGACGGCGCCGAGAGCGTTGTCCCAGACCGGGCTGCCGCTGAAACCGCCGGTGACACGGACCGTCTGACCGTCGGCCCGGGACAGCTGTACCCAGCCCTTCCCAGCAGGGCCGAGGAGACTGCCCCGCTGCCACACGGGCCGGTCGGAGGCCCCGGTGAAGCCGACGATGCGGGACCCGTGTTCCCACAGGCGCCGGGACGGGCTGGTGGGCAGCGGCCTCGCCTCCGGTGCCGGTGAGAGTACTCGAAGCACGGCCACATCACCGCCCCGGTCCTCCCGGATCGGTATCCAGTGCGCCACCTCCGCTTCGATGCCCTGCCCCGGGACTCCCGCCCCTGCGAGGAGCGGCAGATCAAACGTGACACGGGCGCCCGCAAGCACCTCGGTGTCGCGGGGCTTCCCGAGCGCGTCGCACACCACATGGGCGCAGGTGAGGACCAGCCCGTCGCCGACAAGGAATCCGGTCCCGGCAGAGTCGCCGTGCAGGTCACGGAGGCGGACCGTCCCGGCGGCGAGGATGGTGTCGGCGTCCTCGTGTTCACCGTGCCCGGCCCCAAACGCGGTTCGGCCGGATTCGTCCTGGTCGTACACCGGGCCTCCTCGGAGCGGTAGAGAGAGCAGGAGGGTGCTGGCAGTGCGCAGGCCGATCCCGGCCTGACCCGCGCGACTCAGCCGCTGGAGGCGGGGTGGCCCTCCGGGACTCGGCTCGCGGCATCCGGGCCGGGCTCGGTTTCCGGCACGGCGTCCGGACCGGCGGGGCTGCTGTGCCAGGTGAGGCTGACGGAGAAGTTGGCCTCCGCAGAGGAGCCCGCGATGAGGACCTTCGCGTCGGCCGAGAGCGACATGCCGAATTCCAGGGTCGCCTCGTCAGGCGACCGGAGCATGCCACGGCAGCGGCCGACGAATGCGTCCGCGACCGGCCGTACGACATCCAGCATCTGTTCCAGGGACTGCTCGGCCCGGGTGATGGCACGGCTGCCACGTCCGACGCGCACGACGTCCTCTCCGCGGTCGTTCACCTGCACTCGTACGACCTCGCCGTCGCTCCCCAGCGGCACTTCGACTGCGTACAGGGCCTGGCCTTCAGACAGCGGCATGACGCTCCTCGATCGGGAACTGAGCCTCCGAATAACTGAGTTGGGTGGCTCGTGAGGTGAGGCAGAGACTATCGGGCTCTGCATCGGGAGTCACAGGGGCGACCGGCGTGGTGTGTTGGTGTCCCGTTACCCATGCCCATGACCCAGCAAGGCTGTCCTGGCCTGGTTCGCCGACCCCAAGGGTGGCCTACCACCGGCAGGGTGCTCTCAGGCCGCCCGGAGCGCCTTCAACCGACGGGGCGTCCTCATTGACCGGAGACGCACCAGGGCATCCCGCTCTATCGGGATCGCGCGGTCGGCCACCGTGGCGCCCTCGTCGGAGCTGAAAGCGGCCTTCTGACCGCGTGGCGCGAAGACCGCTCGGAACGCTCAGGCATTTCTACGCCTCGGTCCTCCTGGACGCCGGCGACTCCCGCCCCGCTCGCTGAGCGTTCCCACTCCGACGGGAAGCCGGGCCGCTGTCCCGACTGGCCCCGGCATGGTGTCACGTGAACCCCTTGGATACCGTCGAAGGGCTTGATCCATCCGTCCCCGCGAGGAGGTCGGGGCTGGGGGGACACCAACCGAACGGGAACGGGGGCACGGTGAGCGATCTGTCGGCGGACTACGAAGTGCTGATGCGGGTGCGACACAATATGGACCACATAGCGCTCCTGATGAAGAAGCCGGGCCGTGAGATGGAGCAGGTTACCGGTGATGCCATGGGGGTGCCGGAACTCGCAAGGCGCATGGACGACTTCGGTGATGAGTGGTCGTACGGGATCAAGCAACTGACCAAGTTCTCCGAAAAGGCGTCCAAGGCGCTGCTCACGGTGAAGGAATCCTTCGAGGCGTTGGACCACGAGCTCGCCGAGGCGCACAAGAGCCAGGGCAAGAAGGGCGGCAAGTAATCGTGGCCGCGGCGACACCAGAGGACTTTCCGGCACTCGGATTCGTGCCCTGCCCCGGCGACCACACGGTCGCCGATGACGTGGCCAAGACAGTGCGCAGGACGGCGAAGGCACTCGTAGAGATATCCGATGTGCTGCACGGAACCGGCGTGGGCGACTGGAAGGGGAAGGCGGCGGAAACGTTCCGGGAGAAGTTCGACGACGAATTCCGTCCCCGCATGGACGACGCCCGTGACTCGTTCAGCGCCGCCGCGACCGCCTTGGAGGACTGGGCGGCGTACATGGAAGACAAGCAGGGGGACGCGGTAGGGCTGGAGGCGCAGGCGGCCGAGGTAGACGAGCAGCTCGGCAAGGCGCACACGAAGGCCGATAAGCTCAAGAACGCCGACGACGAGAAGAAGGACACCCAGGACCACGAGGACAAGGTCCAGGACGCCGACCGCGCAGTGAACGCCAAGAAGCTCGAGCTGGAGGAACTCCGCCGCAAAGGCCGCCGGATGGCCGCAAACTACCGTGAATACGGCAAGGACATAGCTGACCGGCTCAAGAACGCCATGGACATCGCCCCCGACGAGCCCGGCATGTGGGACAAGCTCGGGGACGCCATCGCGGATCTTGGCAGAGCCATCGCCGACCTGCCCGGTCAAGTGGGCGAACTACTGACCGACATCGGCGAGTGGGTGAAAAGCCACGCCGACTGGATCACGGTCGCCGCCTCGGTCATTGGCGTGGTGGCCATCTTCTGCCCCGTCCTCGCGCCGCTGGCGATCGGGCTCAGCGCCGTGGCGTTGTTCGCGCACGCGGCGTCCTACGGCGCGGACGGACTTTTCCCGCCCACCGGCCCGAACATCGGGAACTGGCTCACCCTGGGCGGCGACGCGCTCGGCATGATTCCCGGTGTTGGCGCGGCCAAGGCGGGTGTCATGGCCGGATTGAAGGCGGGGCGCGGAGCAGGTGGCCTCGTCAACGGGGCCAAGGTCGGCATCAAGACAGGAAGCTCCGTGGCGAAGAACGCCATGAAGGCGGCCGATCCGGTTGCCGCCGTGATCGACAAGCCCGTGATGGCGGCGGCTGCCAAGCTGGGTGTGTCGCGTGGCACCGCTCTCACCGCGACGGAGGGCATTCAGGCAGCCGCACAGCTCGCGTGGACGGCACCTACCGCGATCAATGCCTACCAGACGAGCACTGGCCGTTACGACGCCGCCACTTGGGGCACCGGAGTTGCCAACATCGCCACGGGTGCCGGCGGCGGCAAGTTCGGCGGCCTCGTCGCCGTCGGCAGCGCCGTAGGGCTGGGCGCTTGGGAGCTGACGGACTGATGGCTTCCTCTCCCGACCCCATACCCGCCTCGGCACCGGAGGCGGCCGCGACGCCCTTTGCATCCCTCGACGAGACTCCCGACTTCTGGTTCGTGCGGCCACCGGGCTTCGTGGAGTTCGACCTCCAGGAGGATCCGGAGGCGCGCGTCGTGCGCATGGCGGAGGCGGCCGACGTACTGTTCCCCTCGGTGCCGCCGGAGCAGAAATTCAGCCTCGTCGTCTCGAGCGAGTACATCTTCCAGATGATGATCGAGGCGGGCGCCGCTCACGTATCCAGTTGTCTGTTGCGCATGTCTGACGACCAGCTTTCGCAGGGCACCCTCTGCGTGATGGTCGAGCGGCCGGAGACGGGCCCCGACTTCCAGGACCGACGCGGCTCGGCGAAGCGCACGGCTGTTCAATGGCGTGAGCTGCATCCGGACGCCGAGGTGGGAATGGTGATGCTCCCGTACGGCATGGCCGCCCTGTGCATCCGGGACCTGGACCTGGAAATCCCCGGTGCACTTTTCGGGCAGGAGGATTCCGTACCCGCCACAATGCGGCAGGTGCAGCTCAGCGTTCCGCTGAAGGCCGGGCCCGGGTCGGTCCTGTTCGTCTTCATGACCGAGGACCGTGAGCACTGGACCGAATACCTCGAAGTGCTCGGCGGCATCATGAAGTCGATCTCGGACGAGGAACCGGGTGTGGAGAATGCCGTGAAGGCCGAAGTCCAGGACGCCGGAGGAACGGAGCAACGAGCATGATCAGCGTCGGGCAGGCAAGGGACGAGGCCCGCGGGAGGCGCATGAAGTATCCCGTCCTGCTCGCGATCGGTATCGGTTGTTACACGATCGCCGTGATCGCGGCGATGTTCCTCCTCGTCGACGGAACCGGGCCCTTCGTTGAGATCGCTCTGTGGGTCGTGCACGGGCTGCTGCTCGTCGCACTGATCCGGAGACTCGGTGCTCGGGAGTCGGGCACATACGCGGCGCTGTTCGTCGTGCTCACCTCCGTGGTGTCGGTGTACGTCTTCGACCTGGGGCGCGACGACCTCACGCTGCAACAACGTGGCGAGGAGGTCACGGCCACGGTGGTGAAGGAGCGGCTCGACCCGGCTCAGGGTCGCAAGGCCCGCCACTCCCACTATGAGCTGCGGCGCGAGGACGGCTCCCGCGTGCCCGGGCCGGAGCTGGAGACGACGACCGACCTCTACGACGTCGGCCAGGAACTGACCGTGCTCGCGGATCCGGAAGGAGCACTCCGCCCCCGGACGCCAGGGCAGGCGGACGCCACCGGTGAGCTGCTCGGCGCGGGGGCGGCCGGCCTGGCTGCGCTCGGCGCAGTCGGGTGGATGACATGGCGCGGATCGGACGCCGCGAGCCGGAGGGAGGAGCGGAAGCGCCCGGTCGGCACGGGCAAGGCGTACAAGCGCGTCACCGGCGACTCCACCACGCCGGACGAGCAGGAGCAGAAACTGCGCGAAGTGCTGCGCACCCAACCCGTCGACCGGCGCGGCTACATCAAGGTCCAGCCCGAGGAGTACCCCGATGTCCCGCAGCAGCGGGCGGCCCGGATCGCCTGGGAGATGGGGCTGCGCGCAGAGGCGCTGGGAAATCGGGGCTCGTGGCGGTTCGCAGAGACGGTGATCGAGGAAGTCCCCCACGACTGAACCGGGGGGCCGTCCGGCCCCCGGCCCCTACAGCACCGGCAAAGACTTCCGCAGCTCGAACGCCGTCACCTGCGACCGGTACTCCTCCCACTCCTGCCGCTTGTTGCGCAGGAAGAAGTCGAAGACGTGTTCGCCGAGCGTCTCGGCGACCAGGTCGCTGCGTTCCATCAGGGCGAGGGCCTCGCCGAGGTTCTGGGGGAGGGGCTCGATGCCCAGGGCCCGGCGTTCCGAGTCGGAGAGGGCCCAGACGTCGTCCTCCGCGCCCGGCGGGAGTTCGTAGCCCTCCTCGATGCCCTTGAGGCCGGCGGCCAGCAGGACGGCGTAGGTGAGGTACGGGTTGGCGCCGGAGTCGATGGAGCGGACCTCGACGCGGGCCGAGCCGGTCTTGCCGGGCTTGTACATGGGGACGCGGACCAGCGCGGAGCGGTTGTTGTGGCCCCAGCAGATGTAGGACGGGGCCTCGCCGCCCGCGCCGGCCGTGCGCTCGGAGCCGCCCCAGATGCGCTTGTACGAGTTCACCCACTGGTTGGTGACCGCCGAGATCTCGGCCGCGTGCCGCAGCAGGCCCGCGATGAACGAGCGGCCGACCTTGGAGAGCTGGTACTCCGCGCCGGACTCGTAGAACGCGTTGCGGTCGCCTTCGAACAACGAAAGGTGCGAGTGCATGCCCGAGCCCGGGTACTCCGAGAACGGCTTCGGCATGAAGGTGGCCTGGAGGCCCTGCTCCAGCGCGACCTGCTTCATGACCAGGCGGAACGTCATGATGTTGTCCGCCGTCGAGAGCGCGTCCGCGTAGCGCAGGTCGATCTCCTGCTGGCCCGGCGCGCCCTCGTGGTGCGAGAACTCCACCGAGATGCCCATCGACTCCAGCATCGTGATCGCCTGGCGCCGGAAGTCCATGCCGATGTTCTGCGGGGTGTGGTCGAAGTAGCCGGAGTTGTCGGCGGGGGTGGGGATCGAGCCGTCGACCGGCTTGTCCTTCAGCAGGAAGAACTCGATCTCCGGGTGGGTGTAGAAGGTGAAGCCCAGATCGGAGGTGCGGGCCAGGGCGCGCTTGAGGACGTAGCGCGGGTCCGCGAAGGACGGGGAGCCGTCCGGCATGAGGATGTCGCAGAACATGCGGGCCGTGCCGGGGGCCTCCGCGCGCCAGGGCAGGACCTGGAAGGTCGACGGGTCGGGCTTGGCGATCATGTCGGACTCGTACACGCGGGCGAAGCCCTCGATGGCCGAGCCGTCGAAGCCGATGCCCTCGTCGAAGGCCTGCTCCAGCTCCGCGGGGGCCACGGCGACGGACTTGAGGAAGCCCAGCACGTCCGTGAACCAAAGGCGTACGAACCGGATGTCGCGCTCCTCCAGCGTCCGGATCACGAACTCCTGCTGCTTGTCCATCTTCCGCTTCCCCATCCTCGCTGGTCAGGCCGCCTGTCTCGCGTACGGCGGGAGGCGGTCGGGCACCTGTGCATCACACCACAGCGCCGTTTCGAATGCGTTGCGGGCCCCGCTTGGCCGGCCCACCCCATGACCGCAGCGTAGAGGCCACCTGTTCGATCGGGCCATTCCGGGGATCCGCCCGGGACGGATCCTGTGATCTAGCTACGAAGGAGCGGCCTTCCACGCTTACGATCAGCGGACCCGGCCACCCCGCTCGATGGCAGAAGACTTCCCAGAAGGGCTGCACCCCATGGGTTCCGCGAAGAAGAACAGCAACACGGCGCGACAGGCCCGCATAGCCGAGATGCGGCGTGCCGAGGAGGCGCGTGAGCGCCGGAACCGGATCCTCACGATCGCGGTCAGCACCGTGGTGGTCGCCGGTCTCGTCGTCGGCGGCGTCTTCCTGGTCCGGGGACAGTCCGACGACTCCTCCGACGACACCGCGTCCGACGGCAAGAACTCCGGCAAGTTCGTCACCGGCAAGGACGGGGTGAAGACCTGGGACGGGGACCTGGCCCGCAACCACGTCACCAAGAAGGTCAGCTACCCCGTGAACCCCCCGGTCGGCGGCGACCACAACCAGGCCTGGATGAACTGCAACGGCGACGTCTACACCAAGCCGCTGAACAACGAGAACGCCGTGCACTCGCTGGAGCACGGAGCGGTGTGGGTGACGTACACCGACGCGGCCCCGAAGGCAGACGTCGAGAAGCTGGCCGCCAAGGTCAAGAAGACGCCGTACTCGCTGATGAGCCCGGACGAGAAGCAGCAGGACCCGATCATGCTCACCGCCTGGGGCCACCAGCGCACGGTGACGGGCGCCGAAGACCCGAACGTGGACAAGTTCTTCGAGAAGTTCGTCCAGGGCGAGCAGACCCCCGAGCCGGGGGCCGCGTGCACCAACGGGCTCTCCCAGTGACACCGAAACGGGCCGGCTGGACCGCGGGGGCCGCCGCCGCGGTCCTCGTCGCGGCCGGCGGGATCACCTACGCCGTCGCGGGCGACGACGGGGCGAGCCGGGTGCCGTCCGCCGATTCCGCGGACGCCGGGTTCGCGCGCGACATGTCGGTCCACCACCAGCAGGCCGTGGAGATGTCGTACATCGTGCGCGACCGCACCGACGACGAGGAGGTCCGGCGGCTCGCGTACGACATCGCGCAGACCCAGGCCAACCAGCGCGGCATGATGATCGGCTGGCTCGACCTGTGGGGGCTGCCGAAGGTGTCGTCCGACCCGCCGATGAGCTGGATGGGCATGGGTGGGGCGCCGTCGGCCGGTGAGGGCTCCCTGATGCCGGGGATGGCCACCGACGCCGAGATGGAGAAGCTCGGCACGCTGAACGGGAAGCGGGCCGAGGTCTACTACCTCCAGCTGATGACCGAGCACCACCAGGGCGGCGTCCACATGGCCCGGGGCTGCGTCGAGAAGTGCACGGTCGGCGTGGAGAAGCGCCTGGCCGGCGGGATGGTGGAGTCGCAGGAGTCGGAGATCCGGCTGATGGCGGACCTGCTGGCGGAGCGGGGCGCGAAACCCCGGACATGAGGAGGCCCCCGACATGAGGAGGCCCCCGACATGAGGCGGACACCGGCACGTCACCCCATTGTGTCGTTCTGACGATTACACTGGGCGGGTGCCTCGACTACGACTCGCCCTGAACCAGATCGACTCAACCGTCGGCGACCTCGACGCGAACGCGGCGGCGGTCCTGCGCCGGACCCGGCACTCGGCCGACCGGGGAGCCCACCTGGTGGCGTTCCCCGAGATGATGCTCACCGGGTATCCCGTGGAGGACCTGGCCCTCAGGTCGTCGTTCGTGGAGGCGTCCCGCAGCGCCCTGCGCGCCCTCGCGGCGCGCCTCGCCGAGGAGGGCCTCGGCGGCCTTCCGGTGGTCGTCGGCTACCTGGACCGCTCGGCGACCGCCCAGCCGAAGTACGGCCAGCCGGCCGGCGCCCCGCAGAACGCGGCGGCGGTGCTGTACGGCGGCGAGGTGGCGCTCACCTTCGCCAAGCACCACCTGCCCAACTACGGCGTCTTCGACGAGTTCCGCTACTTCGTCCCCGGCGACACCCTGCCCGTGGTCCGGGTGCGCGGCGTCGACGTCGCGCTCGCCATCTGCGAGGACCTGTGGCAGGACGGCGGCCGGGTGCCCGCCGCCCGCTCGGCACGGGCCGGACTGCTGCTCTCCGTCAACGCCTCCCCGTACGAGCGCGACAAGGACGACACCCGGCTGGAGCTGGTGCGCAAGCGCGCCCAGGAGGCCGGGTGCACCACCGCCTACCTCGCCATGACCGGCGGGCAGGACGAGCTGGTCTTCGACGGCGACTCGATCGTCGTCGACCGGGACGGGGCGGTCGTGGCCCGCGCCCCGCAGTTCACCGAGGAGTGCGTGGTCCTGGACCTCGACCTGCCGGCCGCCGAGCCGGAGGCGCCCACCGGCGTGGTGGACGACGGTCTGCGCATCGAGCGGGTCGTGCTGTCCGAGGACCCGGTACCGGCCGACGGGACCGCGCTGTCCGGCGGCCGCGCCGAGCCGCTGGACGACGACGAGGAGGTCTACTCGGCGCTGGTCGCCGGACTGCGCGCGTACGTCACCAAGAACGGCTTCCGCTCCGTGCTGATCGGCCTGTCCGGCGGCATCGACTCCGCGCTGGTCGCGGCGATCGCCTGCGACGCGCTGGGCGCGGAGCACGTGTACGGCGTGTCGATGCCGTCCAGGTACTCCTCCGAGCACTCCAAGGACGACGCGGCCGAGCTGGCGCGGCGCACCGGCCTGCACTACCGGACCGTGGCGATCGCGCCCATGTTCGACGCCTACATGGGCGCGCTGGGCCTGACCGGCCTGGCCGAGGAGAACCTCCAGTCCCGGCTGCGCGGCACGCTGCTCATGGCGCTCTCCAACCAGGAGGGCCACCTGGTGCTGGCGCCCGGCAACAAGTCGGAACTGGCGGTGGGCTACTCGACGCTGTACGGCGACTCGGTGGGCGCGTACGGGCCCATCAAGGACGTGTACAAGACGTCGGTCTTCCGCCTCGCCGAATGGCGCAACCGCGCGGCCGAAGCCCGCGGGCAGACCCCGCCGATCCCGGAGAACTCGATCACCAAGCCGCCCAGCGCGGAGCTGCGCCCCGGCCAGGTCGACACGGACTCACTGCCGGACTACCCCGTGCTGGACGCCATCCTCGACCTGTACGTCGACCGGGACCGGGGCGCGGACGAGATCGTCGCCGCCGGGTTCGACCGGGACCTGGTGACGCGGACGCTGCGCATGGTGGACACCGCCGAGTACAAGCGCCGCCAGTACCCGCCGGGGACCAAGATCTCGGCCAAGGGCTTCGGCAAGGACCGCCGCCTGCCGGTCACCAACCGCTGGCGGGAGACCGGCTGAGACGGCGGCACGGCACCGGTCAGCCCTGGGGCCGCTGCTCCGCGAGCACCTTGTGCAGCGGCTCCGCCACCCGGCGCCGGTACTCCTGGACCGCCCAGCCGTTACCGTCCGGGTCCTTGAAGTACATGAAGGTCGCGCCGTCGTCCGGCGCGTACTGCACCGGCTCGGAGACCTCCAGGCCGCGCCCGGACAGCTCCGCGTGGGCCGCCTTGATGTCGGCGACGCACAGCTGGAGGCCCTGGTACGAACCGGGCTCCGGCCGGGTCTGCCCCTGCGCCATGTCCCAGATGGCGTCACCGAGGGCGATCGAGCAGCCGGAGCCCGGAGGCGTCAGCTGGACGATGCGCATCCCCGGCATGACCTCCTGGTCGATGTCGACGTGGAAGCCGACCTTGTCCCGGTAGAAGTCCCGGGCCCGGTCGATGTCACTCACGGGCAGCGGAACGACCTCGAGGGTGAAGTCCATGGCATGACTCCTTCGGCTTCCTACGGCATCCGTGCCGGTCTCGGCGCCGGCCGCGGTGTCCAACAAGCTAGCGGCTTCCCGCCCGGTACGCCGCCCGTTCGGTGCCCCGCGGCCGAACCCCGGTTACGCTCGGGCCGTACGACCTTGATCCCACAGGTCCATCCCACAGGGTCCGACAGGAGGCCGAGATGACGGCGCCGGGGCGCAGGAGCAGTACCTTCACACGGCTGCTGCGGCACGGTTTCACCGACCCCTCGGCCGCCGAGAGGCTGCTGGACGCCGCGGAACTGGCCGAGGTCCGCTCCGATCCCGTGCTCCTCGAGGCGCTCGGCGCCACCGCCGACCCGGACCAGGCCCTGCACGGCCTGGTCCGGCTCCTGGAGGCGCAGCCCGACCCCACCGCCCGCCAGGAGCTGCTGGACACCCTGGTGGCGGCCAAGCCGCTGCGCGACCGGCTCCTCGGCGTGCTCGGCGCCTCCGAGGCCCTCGCCGACCACCTGGCCCGGCACGCCGGCGACTGGCAGGCCCTGGTCACCTACGAGCCCCGCGACCTGCACCCCGGCGTGGAGGAGTTCGAACGCGGCCTGGCCGAGGCCACCGACCCCGTCGCGCTGCGCGTCGCCTACCGGCGCTGCCTGCTCTCCATCGCCGCCCGCGACGTGTGCGGCACCATCGACCTCGCCGAGACCGCCGCCGAGCTGGCCGACCTCGCCACCGCCACCCTGCGCGCCGCCCTGGCCATCGCCGAGGAGGCCGCGCCCGGGGACGCCGCGCTGTGCCGGCTGGCCGTGATCGCGATGGGCAAGTGCGGCGGCCACGAGCTGAACTACGTCTCCGACGTGGACGTCATCTTCGTGGGCGAGGCGGTCGGCGACGCCGACGAGACCAAGGCGCTGCGGGCCGCGACCTCGCTGGCCTCGCACATGATGCGGATCTGCTCCGAGACGACCGTCGAGGGCTCCATCTGGCCCGTCGACGCCAACCTGCGCCCCGAGGGCCGCAACGGGCCGCTGGTGCGCACCCTCAGCAGTCATGTCGCCTACTACCAGCGGTGGGCCAAGACCTGGGAGTTCCAGGCGCTGCTCAAGGCCCGCCCGGTGGCCGGCGACCCCGGCCTCGGCGCCGAGTACGTGGCCGCCCTCCAGCCCCTGGTGTGGCAGGCCGCCGACCGCGAGAACTTCGTCGCCGACGTGCAGAAGATGCGCCGCCGGGTGGTGGAGAACATCCCCGCCGCCGAGGTGGACCGCCAGCTCAAGCTCGGCCCCGGCGGCCTGCGGGACGTCGAGTTCGCCGTGCAGCTGCTCCAGCTGGTGCACGGGCGGTCCGACACCTCCCTGCACAGCGGTACGACGCTGGACGCCCTGGAGGCGCTCGCCGCGGGCGGGTACGTGGGCCGGGCGGACGCCGCCCAGCTCGACGAGGCGTACCGCTTCCTGCGCTCCATGGAGCATCGCATCCAGCTGCACCGCCTGCGGCGCACCCACCTGGTGCCCGAGGACCCGGCCGACCTGCGCCGCCTCGGCCGCTCCCTGGGCCTGCGCACCGACCCGGTGGTCGGGTTGCAGCGCGCCTGGAAGCGGCACGCCTCCGTGGTGCGGCGGCTGCACGAGAAGCTGTTCTACCGGCCGCTGCTCGACGCCGTCGCCCAGCTCGCGCCCGGCGAGGCCCGGCTCAGCCCCGAGGCGGCCCGCGAACGCATGGTCGCCCTCGGGTACGCCGACCCGGCCTCCGCGCTGCGGCACCTGGAGGCGCTGGCGTCCGGCGTCACCCGGAAGGCGGCCATCCAGCGCACGCTGCTGCCGGTGATGCTGGGCTGGTTCGCGGACTCCGCCGACCCGGACGCGGGCCTGCTCAACTTCCGCAAGGTCTCCGACGCGCTCGGCAAGACCCCCTGGTATCTCAGGCTGCTGCGGGACGAGGGCGCGGCGGCCGAGAACCTCGCCCGTGTGCTCTCCGCCGGCCGGCTCGCCCCCGACCTGCTGATGCGGGCCCCCGAGGCGGTCGCGCTGCTCGGCGACGGCGCGGCCGGGGGACTCACGCCGCGCGGGCGCCCTCAGCTGGAGCAGGAGATCATGGCCGCGGTCCGGCGCGCCGACGGCGGCGAACAGGCGGTCACCGCGGCCCGTGGGGTGCGGCGCAGGGAGCTGTTCCGCACGGCCGCCGCGGACATCGTCGGCTCCTACGGCACCGAGGCGCAGCCCGTCGAGGCCGACCAGGGCGCCCTGGTGGACCTGGTGGGCGACGCGGTCTCCGACCTGACGGCGGCGACGCTGGCGGGGACGCTGCGGGCGGTCGTGCGGGAGGGGTGGGGCGACACGCTGCCGACCCGGTTCGCGATCATCGGCATGGGCCGGTTCGGCGGCCACGAGCTGGGCTACGGCTCGGACGCGGACGTGCTGTTCGTGCACGAGCCCCGCGAGGGCGTCGACGAGCGGGAGGCCGGGGACGCGGCCAACAAGGTCGTCGCCGAGCTGCGCCGCCTGCTCCAGGTGCCGAGCGCCGACCCGCCGCTGCTGATCGACGCCGACCTGCGGCCCGAGGGCAAGTCCGGGCCGCTGGTGCGGACCCTGAAGTCGTACGAGGCGTACTACCGCCGCTGGTCGCTGGCGTGGGAGCGGCACGCGCTGCTGCGGGCCGAGATAGTGGCCGGGGACGCGGACCTGGGGCGGCGGTTCACCGAGCTGATCGATCCGCTCAGGTACCCGGCGGACGGGCTCGGCGACGACGACGTACGGGAGATCCGGCGGCTCAAGGCCCGGATGGAGTCCGAACGGCTGCCGCGCGGCGCGGACCCCAAGCTGCACGCCAAACTGGGCCCCGGCGGGCTGACCGACGTGGAGTGGACCGTGCAGCTGATCCAGTTGCGGCACGGGCACACCGAGGCCGGGCTGCGCACCACCCGGACGCGTGCCGCGCTGGCCGCCGCGTCCGGCGCCGGGCTCATCCCGGCGGAGCAGGCCGGGATCCTCGACGAGGCGTGGGTGCTGGCGACGCGGGTGCGCAACGCGGTGATGCTGGTCCGCGGCCGGGCCGGCGACACGTTCCCCACCGACCCGCGCGAGCTGGCCGCGGTCGGCCGCTACCTGGGCCACGGCCCGGGTCACGCGGGCGACATGCTGGACGAGTACCGGCGCACGGCGCGCAGGGCACGCGCGGTGGTGGAGGAGCTGTTCTACGCGTGATGCCCCGCGGCTACGCCCGCGTGGGCGACCACGCCCCCTTCCGCGCCGCCGCCACCCGCGGCAGCTGGTAGGGCAGGCTGCCGTACCAGACCGCCGCCACCATGTAGCCGAACGCCAGGCACAGCACGCCCCCCACCGCGTCCAGCCAGAAGTGGTTGGCGGTCGCCACGATCACCACCAGCGTCAGCGCCGGGTACAGCAGCCCCAGCACCTTCACCCACGGCACGGACGCCAGCGCGAAGATCGTCAGCCCGCACCAGACGGACCACCCGATGTGCATCGAGGGCATCGCCGCGTACTGGTTGGACATGTTCTTCAGGTCGCCGGACGCCATCGACCCCCACGTCTGGTGGACCATGACGGTGTCGATGAACCGACCGCCGTTCATCAGACGGGGCGGGGCGAGGGGATACAGGTAGTAACCGACCAGCGCGACGCCCGTGGTCGCGAAGAGGACGAGACGGGTCGCGGCGTAGCGGCCGGGATGGCTGCGGTAGAGCCACACCAGGACACCGAGGGTCACCACGAAGTGCAACGTGGCGTAGTAGTAGTTCATCCCGACGATGAGCCAAGTCACCGAGTTCACGGCGTGGTTCACCGACTCCTCGACGGCGACGCCCAGTTGCTGCTCGACCCGCCAGATCCAGTCGGCGTTGCGCAACGCCTGCGACCGCTGTTCCGGCACCGCGTTGCGGATCAGCGAGTACGTCCAGTAACTCACCGCGATCAGCAGGATCTCGAACCACAGACGGGGCCGGCGCGGCGCACGGAGCCGACGCAGGAGCCCCCGCCCCGTCCCCTCAGTGACGGGGTGCGGAACGGCCTCTGCACGGCGTTCCGGAGTCCTCACGGTCGCGTCACCCATAGGCATGGAGTCTGCCAGAAAAGACATCTTCCACCGATCATCCCCCCGTGCGCTGTGGCCCGCATCCGCCGCGCGGAGGGCGGACGTCAGGAGCGGTTGCGCTCGCCCGGTGCGGAAGCCGTGGAGCCGCGGACGACCAGCTCCGGCATGAACACGAACTCGCTGTGCGGCGCGGGCGTCCCGGCGATCTCCTCCAGCAGCGTGCGCACGGCCGCCTGCCCCATCGCGGGGACCGGCTTGCGGACGGTCGTCAGCGGCGGGTCGGTGAAGGCGATCAGCGGCGAGTCGTCGAAGCCGACGACCGAGATGTCCTTGGGCACGTCGAGCCCCTGCTGCCGGGCCGCCCGTATCGCGCCGAGCGCCATCATGTCGCTCGCGCAGACCACCGCCGTGCAGTCGCGGGCGATGAGCGCGGTGGCCGCCGCCTGGCCGCCCTCCAGGGTGTACAGCGAGTGCTGGACGAGTTCCTTCTCCACGACGTCCGCGCTGAGGTCCAGCTGGTCCTGGACGGTGCGGACGAAGCCCTCGATCTTGCGCTGCACGGGCACGAACCGCTTCGGCCCCAGGGCCAGCCCGATCCGGGTGTGGCCGAGCGAGACGAGGTGCGTGACCGCGAGGCTCATCGCGGCCCGGTCGTCCGGGGAGATGAACGGCGCCTGCACCTTCGACGAGAAGCCGTCGACGAGGACGAAGGGCACGCCCTGGGCGCGCAGCCGTTCGTAGCGCTGCATGTCGGCGGTGGTGTCGGCGTGCAGTCCGGAGACGTAGATGATGCCGGCCACCCCGCGGTCGACCAGCATCTCGGTCAGCTCGTCCTCCGTGGAGCCGCCCGGGGTCTGGGTGGCGAGGACCGGCGTGTATCCCTGGCGGGTCAGCGCCTGGCCGATGACCTGGGCCAGCGCCGGGAATATCGGGTTCTCCAGCTCCGGGGTGATCAGGCCCACCAGGCCCTCGCTGCGCTGGCGCAGCCGCACGGGGCGTTCGTAGCCCAGGACGTCCAGGGCGGCGAGTACGGACTGGCGGGTGGTGGCGGCGACGCCCGGCTTCCCGTTGAGGACCCGGCTGACCGTCGCTTCGCTCACCCCCGCCTGGGCGGCGATGTCGGCAAGCCGTGTGGTCACAGGGGTGGACTGTACCTGTCGGCCGCCGCCTTGCACACCGATCGGGCGCCGCGGACGGCCTGTTGGACGGCCCGGCGCGGGCTGCTGCGTCATCGCGCTCCCTCGAGAAAGTGGCGGCAAGAGCTTGCAGAGTCTTGCACAACCGGCCGGATACCGCTCGACCCCTGTAAACAAGCGTCTCATGGTGGTCGCCAGGAGGTCACGCCCGGATAACTTCGGAGATGTCTTGCACTTTTTTGCTGCAAGACCTTTCGCGGCGCTTACAACGCTGTTACGTTCACGTCGCCCGACGGCAGCAACGACGCGGTCGGCAGCGGCAGGAGCGGCGGACGGGCCCGCACCCTGCACCACACGGGCTTTCACCCTCAAGGAGAACTCATGCGGCGTGGCATAGCGGCCACCGCGCTGGTGGCGTCCCTCGCCCTGGCGGCGACGGCGTGCGGCGGGGACGGCGACAGCGACAGCGAGTCCGGCGGACCGGTGACCATCACCTACTGGGACACCTCGAACGCGACCAACGAGGCGCCGACCTACAAGGCCCTGGTCAAGGAGTTCGAGGCCGCCAACAAGGACGTCAAGGTCAACTTCGTCAACGTCCCCTTCGACCAGGCGCAGAACAAGTTCGACACGGCCGCCGGTTCCAAGGGTGCCCCCGACGTGCTGCGCTCCGAGGTGGGCTGGACCCCCGCCTTCGCCAAGAAGGGCTTCTTCCTGCCGCTGGACGGCACCGAGGCCCTCGCCGAGCAGGACAAGTTCCAGCCGAACCTGATCGAGCAGGCCAAGTACGAGGGCAAGACGTACGGCGTGCCGCTGGTCACCGACACCCTCGCCTTCGTCTACAACAAGGAACTGTTCGAGAAGGCCGGCGTCGAGGCCCCCAAGACCTGGGACGACCTGAAGAAGGCCGCCGCCACCATCAAGGACAAGACCGGCGCCGACGGCTACTGGGGTTCCACGGCCGGCTACTACGGCCAGCCCTTCCTCTTCGGCGAGGGCACCGACACGGTCGACGCCGAGGGCAAGAAGGTCACCGTCAACTCGCCCGCGGCGAAGAAGGCGTACGGCACCTGGCTCGACCTGTTCGACGGCAAGGGCCTGCACAAGGCCGACACCACCGCCGACGCCTACGCCCACATCCAGGAGGCGTTCGTCAGCGGCAAGGTCGCCTCGATCGTCCAGGGCCCGTGGGAGATCACCAACTTCTACAAGGGCTCCGCGTTCAAGGACAAGAACAACCTCGGCATCGCCACCGTCCCGGCCGGCTCCACCGGCAAGGCGGGCGCCCCGACCGGCGGCCACAACCTGTCGGTCTACGCCGGTTCGGACAAGGCGCACCAGGAGGCGTCGCTGAAGCTCGTGAAGTTCATGACCTCGGCGAAGTCCCAGGAGACCATCGCCCTGAAGAACTCCACGCTGCCGACCCGCGACGACGCCTACACCGACAAGGTCAAGGCCGACCCGGGCATCGCCGGCTACCAGACGGTCCTGCCCGCCGCCCAGCCGCGCCCGGCGCTGCCGGAGTACGGCTCCCTGTGGGCGCCGCTGGACGAGCAGCTCCCGCAGATCGCCGGCGGCAAGAAGTCCCTGGACGAGGGGCTGGGCGACGCGGAGGCCGCGATCGCCAAGCTGGTGCCGGACTTCTCCAAGTGAGTCCGCGGCCGCCGGGTCCCCCGCGTGGGGGGAGGGGACCCGGCGGCCTGTGCGCCGTACCCCTCGATCGTCCCGACCAGCCCGATGCTCCCGAAGGTGCCGAACCATGACAGTCACCATCGACCGCGCGACCGGCAAGCGCCGCGGTGACCGCACACCGCGGCCCGGCCTCGGCCGCCGGCTGAGAGACGGTTACCAGAAGTACTGGTACGCCTACGCCATGATCGCGCCGGTGGCCGTCGTGATCGGCGTCCTCGTGCTGTACCCGCTCGGGTACGGCCTGTACCTCACCCTCACCGACGCCAACAGCCTCAACACGGCGCGCACGATCGGCGTCAACGAGATCGAGGCCACCTACAAGTTCATCGGCCTGGACAACTACGCCGACATCCTGTGGGGCCCGACGGCGTACGACCGCTTCTGGTCGCACTTCATCTGGACCATCGTCTGGACGGCGGTCTGCGTCGGCCTGCACTTCTTCATAGGGCTCGGTCTGGCGCTGCTGCTCAACCAGAACCTGCGCGGCCGCACCTTCTACCGGCTGCTGCTGGTCCTGCCCTGGGCCGTGCCCACCTTCGTCACCGTCTTCGGCTGGCGCTTCATGCTCGCCGACGCCGGGATCATCAACTCGGCCCTCGACTGGCTGCACCTGCCGACGCCCGCGTGGCTGGAGGACACCTTCTGGCAGCGGTTCTCCGCGATCATGGTGAACACCTGGTGCGGTGTGCCGTTCATGATGGTCTCGCTCCTCGGCGGCCTCCAGTCCATCGACAACAGCCTCTACGAGGCGGCCGAGATGGACGGCGCGAGCGCCTGGCAGCGCTTCCGGTACGTCACCCTGCCCGGGCTCAGGTCGGTCAGCTCCACCGTCGTCCTGCTGGGCATCATCTGGACCTTCAACCAGTTCGCCGTGATCTTCCTGCTCTTCGGCAACTCCGCCCCCGACGCGCAGATCCTGGTCACCTGGGCCTACCACCTCGGCTTCGGGCAGCAGCCGCGCGACTTCGCACAGTCCGCGGCGTACGGGATCCTGCTGCTGGCCATCCTGATCGTCTTCACCTCCTTCTACCGCCGCTGGCTGAACCGCAATGAGCAGCAGCTCGCGATCTGAGGCAGGAGCCACCATGAGCACGACCGCAGTGCCGACCACCGCGCCCGCCGAGCAGGTCACCGAGTCCGCGGCGAAGCCGCCCCGGGCCCGGGGGCGCGGCGAACGAAGCCGTACCGCGAGCGCCGCCTCCCACGGCATCCTGACCGTCGCGAGCCTGATCGCGCTCTTCCCGGTCGCCTGGCTGGTCTACCTGTCCCTCGGTCCGGACAAGGACGACTACCTGCACCCCGGGCGCATCTGGTCGAAGATGACCTTCGACAACTACGCGTTCGTGCTCCAGCACACGAACTTCTTCGAGTGGCTGAAGAGCTCGCTGATCGTCTCGCTGGGCACCACGGTCATCGGCGTCATGGTCGCCGCCACCACCGGCTACGCCGTCTCGCGGATGCGCTTCCCCGGCTACCGCAAGCTGATGTGGGTGCTGCTGGTCACCCAGATGTTCCCCATCGCCGTCCTGATCGTGCCGATGTACCAGATCCTGTCCGACCTCCAGCTCGTCGACAGCTACCTCGGTCTGGTCCTCGTCTACTGCTCGACCGCGGTGCCGTACTGCGCGTGGCTGCTCAAGGGATACTTCGACACCATCCCGTTCGAGATCGACGAGGCCGGACGGGTGGACGGTCTGAGCCCGTTCGGGACCTTCTTCCGGCTGATCCTGCCGCTCGCCCGGCCGGGCCTGGCGGTCGCCGGCTTCTACAGCTTCATCACCGCCTTCGGCGAGGTGGCCTTCGCCTCGACGTTCATGCTCAGCGACACGAAGTACACCTTCGCGGTCGGCCTGCAGAGCTTCATCAGCGAACACGACGCGCAGCGCCACCTGATGGCGGCCACCGCCGTGCTCGTGGCGATACCCGTCTCCGCCTTCTTCTACCTCGTGCAGAAGAACCTGGTGGCCGGCCTCACCGCCGGCGGCACGAAGGGCTGACGCCCGACCGGGAGAACGTCCGGCCGCGGTGCCCATCCGACCCCGCAGCACCGCGGCCGGCCGCCTCGTCCCCCACCCATGCCTCCATGACCAGAACCCTGTTACACACCAAGGACGCCATGAGCCAGCAGCACTCCGCCGCACCGGCCCCCACCTCCGTCACCTCCTCCGCCACGGCCACCGTCGCGGGGCGCCGCGACTGGTGGCGGGACGCGGTCATCTACCAGGTGTATCCGCGCAGCTTCGCCGACAGCAACGGTGACGGCATGGGCGACCTGGAGGGTGTCCGCACCCGTCTGCCGTACCTGCGCGACCTCGGCGTGGACGCCGTGTGGCTCAGCCCCTTCTACGCCTCGCCGCAGGCCGACGCCGGGTACGACGTCGCCGACTACCGGGCCGTCGACCCCATGTTCGGCTCCCTCCTCGACGCCGACGCGCTGATCCGCGACGCCCACGGGCTGGGCCTGCGCATCATCGTGGACCTGGTCCCCAACCACTCCTCGGACCAGTACGAGTGGTTCAGGCGCGCCCTCGCCGAGGGCCCCGGCTCCCCCTCCCGGGACCGGTACCACTTCCGCCCGGGCAAGGGGAAGAACGGCGAACTGCCGCCCAACGACTGGGAGTCCATCTTCGGCGGGCCCGCCTGGACCCGGGTCACCGAGCCCGACGGCACGCCGGGGGAGTGGTACCTGCACCTCTTCGCGCCCGAGCAGCCCGACTTCAACTGGGAGCACCCGGCGGTCGGCGACGAGTTCCGCTCCATCCTGCGCTTCTGGCTGGACATGGGCGTGGACGGCTTCCGCATCGACGTGGCGCACGGCATGGTGAAGGCGCAGGGCCTGCCGGACCTGGGATCCCATGAGCAGTTGAAGCTGCTGGGCAACGATGTCATGCCGTTCTTCGACCAGGACGGCGTCCACGACATCTACCGCCAGTGGCGGCTGATCCTCGACGAGTACAGCGGCGAGAGGATCTTCGTCGCCGAGGCGTGGACCCCGACCGTCGAGCGCACCGCGAACTACGTCCGCCCCGACGAGCTGCACCAGGCCTTCAACTTCCAGTACCTGGGCACCCACTGGGACGCCGAGGAGCTGCGCACGGTCATCGACCGCACCCTGGACGCGATGCGCCCCGTCGGCGCCCCCGCCACCTGGGTCCTCTCCAACCACGACGTCACCCGCCACGCCACCCGCTTCGCCAACCCGGCGGGCCTCGGCACCCAGATCCGCCTGGCCGGCGACCGCGCGCTCGGCCTGCGCCGCGCCCGCGCCGCCACCCTCCTCATGCTGGCCCTGCCCGGCTCGGCCTACGTCTACCAGGGCGAGGAGCTGGGCCTGCCGGACGTCGTCGACCTTCCCGACGAGGTACGTCAGGACCCGGCCTACTTCCGGGGCGCCGGCCAGGACGGCTTCCGCGACGGCTGCCGGGTGCCGATCCCCTGGACGCGCACGGGTTCGTCGTACGGCTTCGGCGCGGGAGGCAGCTGGCTCCCGCAGCCGGCGGGCTGGGCCGAGCTGAGCGTCGAGGCCCAGACCGGCGAGCCCGGCTCGACCCTGGAGCTGTACCGCGCCGCACTGGCGACCCGCCGTGACCAGCCCGACCTGGGCGCGGGCGACGCGGTGGAGTGGCTCCGCGCCCCCGAGGGCGTCCTCGCCTTCCGTCGCGGCGGCTTCGTGTGCGTCGCCAACACCACCGGCGAGTCGGTGACGGTCCCCGCCTTCGGCCGCCTGCTGCTGTCCAGCGGCGAGGTCACCGAGGCGGACGGCGAGGCGAAGGTGCCGGGGGACACGACCGTGTGGTGGACGACGGCCTGACGGGCCGCCGCTCGGCGAACGGCTTTTTTCTTTGAAGTTGGTACGGCCCGCTGCCCTTTCGGGCGGCGGGCCTCTACCATCTGCGTCACCCGCAATCTTGCTGAAGCTTGCAGCAAGAGCCTTCAAAGAAGAAGGAACCCCCACATGGCACGCAGATTCCTCACGGCGGCCGTCGCTCTCGCGGCTGCCGTTGTCATGACCCCGACTGGAGCGCAGGCCTCCCCGCCCGGCGCCAAGGACGTCACCGCGGTCCTCTTCGAGTGGAACTTCGCCTCCGTCGCCAAGGAGTGCACCAGCACCCTCGGCCCCGCCGGCTACGGCTACGTGCAGGTCTCGCCGCCCGCCGAGCACATACAGGGCGGGCAGTGGTGGACCTCGTACCAGCCCGTCAGTTACCGGATCGCCGGGCGGCTCGGGGACCGGGCCGCGTTCAAGAGCATGGTGGACACCTGCCACGCGGCCGGTGTGAAGGTCGTCGCCGACGCCGTGGTCAACCACATGTCGGCGGGCGGCGGCACCGGCACCGGCGGCTCCACGTACGCGAAGTACGACTACCCGGGGCTCTACTCGTCGCCCGACTTCGACGACTGCCGCTCCCAGATCACCAACTACCAGGACCGCTACAACGTCCAGCACTGCGAACTGGTCGGCCTCGCGGACCTCGACACCGGCGAGGAGTACGTCCGCAAGACCGTCGCCGGGTACCTGAACGACCTGCTCTCGCTCGGCGTCGACGGCTTCCGGATCGACGCGGCCAAGCACATCCCGGCGGCCGACCTCGCCAACATCAAGTCGCGGCTGAGCAATCCGGGCGTGTACTGGAAGCAGGAGGCCATCTTCGGCGCCGGGGAGGCCGTCCAGCCGAGCGAGTACACCGGCACCGGGGACGTCCAGGAGTTCCGGTACGCCTACGACCTCAAGCGCGTCTTCAACAACGAGAACCTCGCCTACCTGAAGAACTACGGCGAGGGCTGGGGGTACATGAGCAGCGGCGTCTCCGGCGTCTTCGTCGACAACCACGACACCGAGCGCAACGGCTCCACGCTCACCTACAAGGACAACGCCACCTACACCCTGGCCAACGTCTTCATGCTCGCCTGGCCCTACGGCGCCCCCGACGTCAACTCCGGCTACGAGTGGTCGAACGCCGACGCCGGACCGCCCAACGGCGGACGGGTGGACGCCTGCTGGCAGAACGGCTGGAAGTGCCAGCACGCCTGGCCCGAGATCAAGTCGATGGTCGCCTTCCGTAACGCCACCCGGGGGCAGGCGGTCACGAACTGGTGGGACAACGGCAACGACGCCATCGCCTTCGGGCGCGGCAGCAAGGGCTTCGTCGCCGTCAACCACGAGTCCGGCGCGCTGAACCGGACCTACCAGACGTCGCTGCCCGCCGGCACGTACTGCGACGTACAGAGCGGCAAGCCCGTGAGCGTCAACGGCTCGGGGCAGTTCACGGCGACGCTGGGCGCCCACACCGCGCTCGCCCTGTACGCGGGCAGGTCCGGCTGCTGAACCCGCCTCATGGGCAAGGGTCGTGAAAATTCTTACCGGTACTTTCACGACCCTTGCCGCAAGACTTGCGGCAGCGCTACGGTCACGCCGGGGTCGGACCCGATCGAGCCGTCAGCACAAGGAGTTCACGCCCGTGATACCCAGATGGCCGGTGCCTGTCGCGCGCCGCACCGCACGAGTGAGACGGGTCGCGGCGGTCACCGTGACCGCGCTCGCCGCAGCCCTCCTCCCGCCCCTGGCCGCGCGGGCCGACACCCCGCCCGCGCCCCCGTCCGACGCGAGGCTCGCGAAGGCGGACGCCCGGCACGACCTCACCCGGGAGCAGTTCTACTTCGTCCTGCCGGACCGTTTCGCCAACGGCGACACCCGCAACGACAAGGGCGGCCTGACCGGCTCCCGTCTCGCGACCGGCTACGACCCCACCGACAAGGGCTTCTACCAGGGCGGCGACCTCAAGGGCCTGACCGACCGGCTCGACTACATCAAGGGCATGGGCACCACCGCCATCTGGATGGCGCCCCTCTTCAAGAACCAGCCCGTGCAGGGCACGGGGGAGAACGCCTCGGCCGGCTACCACGGCTACTGGATCACCGACTTCACCCAGGTCGACCCGCACTTCGGCACCAACCAGGACCTCAAGAACCTCGTCTCCAAGGCGCACGCCAAGGGCATGAAGGTCTTCTTCGACGTCATCACCAACCACACCGCCGACGTCGTGGACTACGAGGAGAAGTCGTACGACTACCTCTCCAAGGGCGCCTTCCCCTACCTGACGGAGGACGGGAAGCCCTTCGACGACGCCGACTACGCGGACGGCGACCGCGGGTTCCCCCGCGTGGACACCGGCTCCTTCCCGCGCACACCGACCGTGCCCGCCACGAAGAAGAACCTCAAGGTTCCGCAGTGGCTCAACGACCCGGCGATGTACCACAACCGGGGCGACTCCACCTGGGCCGGCGAGTCCACCACGTACGGCGACTTCTCCGGCCTCGACGACCTGTGGACCGAGCGGCCCGAGGTCGTCAGCGGCATGGAGAAGATCTACCAGCGGTGGGTCAAGGACTTCGCCATCGACGGCTTCCGCATCGACACGGTCAAGCACGTCAACATGGAGTTCTGGACCCAGTGGGCGACCGCGCTGGACGCGTACGCCGCGAAGAAGGGCCGCGACGACTTCTTCATGTTCGGCGAGGTCTACTCCGCCGACACCTCCGTCACCTCCCCGTACGTCACCGAGGGCCGCCTGGACTCCACGCTGGACTTCCCCTTCCAGGACGCGGCCCGCGCGTACGCCTCCCAGGGCGGCAGCGCACAGAAGCTCGCCTCGGTCTTCGGCGACGACTACAAGTACACGACCGACAAGGCCAACGCGTACGAGCAGGTCACCTTCCTCGGCAACCACGACATGGGCCGCATCGGCACCTTCCTCGGGCAGGACGACCCGAAGGCCACCGACGCCGAACTGCTGAGGAAGGACCGGCTCGCCAACGAGCTGATGTTCCTCAGCCGCGGCAACCCGGTGGTCTACTACGGCGACGAGCAGGGCTTCACCGGCGCGGGCGGCGACAAGGACGCCCGCCAGCCGATGTTCGCCTCCCGCACCGCCGACTACCTGGACGACGACCAGCTCGGCACCGACCGCACCCACGCCGAATCGGCCTACGACCCGAACGCGCCGCTGTACCGGCAGATCAGCACCCTCGCCAAGCTGCGCAAGGCCCACCCCGCCCTCGCCGACGGCGTCCAGACCGAGCGCTACGCGGCCGACGGCGCCGGCGTCTACGCCTTCTCGCGCACCGACGCCGCACGCGGCACCGAGTACGTCGTCGCCTTCAACAACGCCGACGAGGCGAGGACGGCCACCTTCGCCACCGGCTCGGCGGACATGACCTTCCGCGCCCTCTACGGCACCGACGACGACGCCAGGTCCGGCGCCGACAAGAAGGTCACGGTCACCGTGCCCGCCGGGTCGGCCGTCGTCCTCAAGGCCGCGGCCCGGCTCGCCGAGCCCGCCACCAAGCCCACGGTCACCCTCACCGCCCCCGGCCCCGGCGCCACCGGCACCGTCGAACTGACCGCCGACGTCGCGGGCGGACAGCTCAACCGCGTCGTCTTCGCCGCCCAGACCGGCGACGGCGAGTGGCGCACCCTCGGCTCCGCCGACCACGCCCCCTACAAGGTCACCCACACCGTCGGCGAGGACACCCCGGCCGGGACCGCCCTGCGCTACAAGGCGGTCGCCGTCGACTCGGCGGGCCGCACCGCGAGCGCCATGGCCGCCTCGACGACCGGCACCCCGCCGGTCGAGGAGCCGCCCACCGCCGCCTCCCGCGACCACGCGATCGTCCACTACAAGCGGGCGGACGGGAACTACGAGGACTGGGGCCTGTACGCCTGGGGCGACCTCGCCGACGGTGAGGCCACCGAATGGCCGGACAGCCACCCCTTCATCGGCCGGGACGCCTACGGCGCCTTCGCCTACGTCAAGCTCAAGCCCGGCGCCGGCGAGGTCGACTTCCTCGTCGTCGACAAGGACGGCAACAAGGACGTCGCCGCCGACCGCACCATCGACGTCACCCGGACGGGCGAGGTCTGGATCGAGCAGGGCAAGGAGCAGGTCGTCACCGAACGGCCCGACCTCCCGGCCCAGGACAAGACCAAGGCCGTCCTCAACTACCACCGCGCCGACGGGGACTACGACGGCTGGGGCCTGCACGTCTGGAGCGGCGCCGCCAACCCCACCGACTGGGCGAAACCGCTCCGGCCGGTGAGGACCGACTCCTACGGCGCGGTCTTCGAGGTACCGCTCACCGAGGGCGCCACCAGCCTCAGCTACATCATCCACAAGGGCGACGAGAAGGACCTGCCCACCGACCAGGCCCTGGACCTCACCGCCCACGGCCACGAGGTGTGGCTGCTGAGCGGCCAGGAGAAGTACCTGCTGCCACAGCCCGCGGGTTCGGCGGCGGCCGTCGACCTCGCCACCTCCAAGGCGGTCTGGATCGACCGGAACACCATCGCCTGGAACGGTGCCGAGGGCGCCGCCTCCTCGCAGCTGCTCGCCTCCCGCACCGGCTCGGTCAAGGCCGCGAACGGCAGACTGACCGGCGACGACGAGGCCACCTGGCTCCGCCTCACGAAGACCGCCCTCACCGACGCCCAGAAGGCGAAGTACCCGCACCTGAAGGAGTACGCCGCCTGGTCGGTCGACCCGCGCGACCGCGACCGGGTCCGCGAGGCCCTGCGCGGCCAGGTCGTCGCCGCCCAGCGCGCCGCCACCGGCGCCGTCCTCGCGGCGACCGGCGTGCAGATCGCCGGCGCGCTGGACGACCTGTACGCGCACGACGCGACCGGGGCCGACCTCGGCGCCACCTTCCGGCACGGCCGCCCCACGCTCTCCCTGTGGGCGCCGACCGCGCAGAGCGTGCGGCTGGAGATCGGCGACCGCACGGTCCGGATGCGGCGCGACGACGACTCCGGCGTCTGGTCCGTCACCGGCCCCCGCTCCTGGAAGGGCGAGGCCTACCGGTACGCCGTGACGGTGTGGGCGCCCGAGGCGGGCGAGGTCGTCACCAACAAGGTCACCGACCCCTACTCGCTCGCCCTGACCACCGACTCCGAGCGCAGCCTCGTCGTCGACCTGGCCGACCGCGACCTCGCCCCGCGCGGCTGGACCGGCTACGACAAGCCCGAGGCCGTGCCGCTCAGGGACGCCCAGATCCAGGAACTGCACGTCCGTGACTTCTCCGTCGCGGACCGGACGGCGGACGCCGACCACCGGGGCACCTACCTCGCCTTCACCGACAAGCGGAGCGACGGCTCGAAGCACCTGCGCGAACTGGCCGAGGCCGGCACCTCGTACGTCCACCTGCTGCCGGCCTTCGACATCGCCACGATCCCCGAGAAGAAGGCCGACCAGGCCACCGTCGACTGCGACCTGGCCGCGCTGCCGGCCGACTCCGACAAGCAGCAGGAGTGCGTGGCCCGGGCCGCCGCCGAGGACGCCTACAACTGGGGCTACGACCCGTACCACTACACGGTGCCCGAGGGCTCCTACGCCACCGACCCGGACGGCACCGCCCGCACGGTCGAGTTCCGCAAGATGGTCAAGGCCCTCAACGACGACGGGCTGCGGGTCGTCATGGACGTCGTCTACAACCACACCGCGGCGAGCGGTCAGGCCAGGACGAGCGTCCTCGACCGGATCGTGCCCGGCTACTACCAGCGGCTCCTCGCCGACGGATCGGTCGCGAACAGCACCTGCTGCGCCAACACCGCCACCGAGAACGCCATGATGGGCAAGCTGGTCGTCGACTCGATCGTCACCTGGGCCAAGGAGTACAAGGTCGACGGCTTCCGCTTCGACCTCATGGGCCACCACCCGAAGGCCAACATCCTCGCCGTCCGCGAGGCCCTCGACGCGCTGACCCTCAAGAAGGACGGCGTCGACGGCAAGAAGATCATCCTGTACGGCGAGGGCTGGAACTTCGGCGAGGTCGCCGACGACGCACGCTTCACCCAGGCCACCCAGAAGAACATGGCCGGCACCGGCGTCGCCACCTTCTCCGACCGCGCCCGCGACGCCGTGCGCGGCGGCGGCCCCTTCGACGAGGACCCCGGCGTCCAGGGCTTCGCCTCGGGTCTGTTCACCGACCCCAACTCCGCGGAGGCCAACGGCACCGAGGCCGAGCAGAAGGCCCGCCTGCTGCACTACCAGGACCTGATCAAGGTCGGCCTCTCCGGGAACCTCGCGGGATACCGCTTCACCGACACCGGCGGCAAGGAGGTCAAGGGCTCCGAGGTCGACTACAACGGCGCCCCCGCCGGATACGCGGCGGCACCCGGCGACGCCCTCGCCTACGCCGACGCGCACGACAACGAGTCCCTGTTCGACGCGCTCGCCTTCAAGCTGCCGAAGGACACGTCCGCCGCCGACCGGGCCCGCATGCAGGTCCTCGCCATGGCGACCGCGGCGCTCTCGCAGGGCCCGGCGCTCTCCCAGGCGGGCACCGACCTGCTGCGCTCCAAGTCGCTGGACCGCAACTCCTACGACAGCGGGGACTGGTTCAACGCCGTCCACTGGAACTGCGCCGACGGCAACGGATTCGGACGCGGGCTGCCGCCGGCCGCCGACAACCAGGACAAGTGGCCGTACGCCAAGCCGCTCCTCGGCTCGGTCGGGGTCGGCTGCCCGCAGATCACGGGCGCCTCGGCCGCGTACCGGGACCTGCTGAAGATCCGCACGGGCGAGCAGGACTTCTCGCTCGCCACGGCGGGCCAGGTGCAGTCCCGGCTCTCCTTCCCGCTCTCCGGGAAGGACGAGACACCCGGCGTGATCACGATGCGCCTCGGTGACCTGGTGGTCGTCTTCAACGCCACCCCGCAGGAGCAGCGGCAGCGGCTGAGCGGCTCGGCCGGGACCGGCTACCGGCTGCACCCGGCCCAGGCGTCCGGAGCGGACCCGGTCGTCCGGGACGCCGCCTACGCGAAGGCGTCGGGGACCTTCACGGTCCCGGCGCGCACGGTGGCGGTCTTCACCCGCGCGGGCTAGCGGAGGGCTGCGGTTAGGGTGCTCCTGTCCGCCGTAGACAGGAGCGCCCATGCCGCAGATCACCATCGACCGTTCCCCGTTTCTCGACGACGTCGACTGGGAGGAGTTCGCGGTCGCCCTGCACCCGGTGATCGTGGAGACGGTGGCCGCGCGGCTGGAGGCGTGCAAGACGCGGGTCCTGCGCAGCGAGGACGAGGTCGTCGGCGGCGAGAGGGAGCGGCACGCCATCGTGGACGTCTCGATCGCGCTGCTCGCCGGACGCTCCGACGAGGCCAAGGCGAAGCTCACCGAGGCCGTGGTGGAGCTGCTCCGCGAGCACGTCCCGCCCAGGGACGGCGTCACCCTGCACCTGTCGGCCGAGGTGCGCGATCTCGACCCGTCCTACCGCAAGGCCGAGGTCTGAGACAGGGGCCTCAGGACGCCGGCGCGATCAGCCGGCCGACCAGGTCCCCGAACGGGCCGTCGGCCGGTTCGGCCTCGATGACGCGGCGCAGCAGGGCGCCCATCTCCTCGTCGTGGGCGGCGCTCACCGCCGTCAGCGCGGCGAAGTCGTGCACGAGCTGCGTCTCCAGTTCGGCGCGCGGGATGCGGCGCCCGTCCAGCCAGATCAGGGCCGTCGACTCGGCGAGCGAGATCCAGGAGCGGACCACCAGTTCCAGCCGCGCGGGCGGATCCGTGACGTCCAGGTGCGAAAGGATCTGGACATACGCGGCCTGCCGTACGGAGTCCACGAGGGCGTTGGTCGTCGAGGAGCCAACCGCCGGACCGCCGCGCATCAAGGCCGAGAAACCGGGCCCGTGCTCCTCGACGAAGTCGAAGTAGCGCCCCATCACCCGCAGCAGCCGGGCCCCCAGCGGACCCTCCGCCGGCTCCACGAACCGGGCCGCCAGATCGTCCGAGGCACGTTGCAACGCGGCCTCGTACAGGCTGAGTTTGCCGGGGAAGTAGTGGTACACCAGCGGGCGTGAGATGCCCGCGGCCGACGCTATCTCGTCGATGGACACCTCGTCCGGCGAGCGGCGGCTGAACAGTTCGAGCGCGACGCCGATCAACTGCTGCCGCCGCTCCTCGACGCCCATTCTGCGGCGTACCCCGGTAGTCATACGAACACCTTACCGATCGAATCCAGCCCCCGAACGGGCCGGACCGGGCATCGGCGTTCACATGTCGAGCACGAGCCGGGTGCCGCGGGCACGGGACACGCAGATGAGCATCGAATCGCCGCGCTCGGAGTCGGTCAGCAGCTCGTCCCGGTGATCGATCTCGCCCTCCAGCACTCTCTGTTGGCAGGTCCCACACCAGCCCTGCTCGCAGGAGTACGGGGTGCCCGGCAGCTCGGCGCGCACGGCGGCCAGCACCGACGAGTCGCCGGGCACGGTCAGCGTGCGCCCGCTGCGGTGCAGTTCGACCTCGAACTCCGCGTCGCCGCCCGCCGCGGTGCGCGGCGCGAACCGCTCCAGGTGCAGGGCGGTGCCCGCCGGGAGGCGTTCCTCGACGGCCGCGATCAGCCCCTCCGGACCGCAGCAGTACACGGCCGTGCCCTCGGGCAGCTCCGCCAGGAAGGCGTCGAGCCCGGGCCGCCCGTCCTCGTCCTCGGCGACGACGGTGACCCTCCCCCGGCCTTCGGCCGGGGGGATCCCCATCCCGCTGCGCTCGCCGTCCCGGTCCAGCTTCTCGATCTCCTCCAGGAACGGCATCGAGGCCCGCGTCCGGCCGCCGTACAGCAACCGCCACTCGGTGCCCTCCGGCAGCGCCCGCAGCATCGGCAGCACCGGCGTGATGCCGATGCCGCCGGCCACGAAGACGTACGCCGGCGCCTCGACCAGCGGGAAGCGGTTGCGCGGCCCCCGCACCTCCAGCTCCGTGCCCTCCTGCACCTGCTCGTGCACCTCACGCGAACCGCCCCGCCCGTCCTCGGCCAGCCGCGTGGCGACGGTGTACGACGAGGTGTCCTCGGGGTCGCCGCACAGCGAGTACTGCCGCACCAGACCGGAGGGCAGCACCAGGTCCAGGTGCGCCCCCGGCTCCCAGCGCGGCAGGTCGTGCCCCTCCAGGCGGATCCGGACCACCCCGTCGGCCACCAGCTCCCGCGAGGTGACCAGCAGCGTCAGCGCGCGCGAGCGCGGCCGCCCCGAGACCGGCGGGTCCAGGGCGGGCATCGGCCACAGCGGAGAGCCCTGGACCCGGCGCCGCAGCGCGCGCCGGGCGACGAGCGCGGCACCGGCCGCGAGCAGCAGAGCCGTCGGTTTGGGCCTCATGCGGACGCCTCCTGGGACCTCTCGGCGGCCACGGCGGCGGGGGAGGCCGCGAGGTAGGCCACGGCCTGCTCGGTGGAGCCGAACCGGGACGGGTGGTAGTCCCGGCTCAGATAGCCGGGTATGGAGCGCAGTACGGCGCCGGTGGCGGGGAGCAGGCCGCTGCGCCCGCGCCGGTGGAAGTCGCCGAAGGTGGCGCGGCCGTCGGTCAGCGTCGGATCGTTCTCCATGAAGAACCGGGCACCGCGCTGCCACAGGAACACCAGGGCCGCGAACGCCGTCGCCCAGGTGCGGGCCCGCCGCGCGTACCCCCCGTCCAGGTGCTCGAAGAGGTCGAAGGCCACCGACCGGTGCTCGACCTCCTCGGCGCCGTGCCAGCGCAGCAGATCCAGCATGGTCGGGTCGGCCCCGTGCCGGTCGAGCGCCTCGGCGTTGAGCACCCAGTCGCCGAGGAACGCCGTGTAGTGCTCGATGGCCGCGATCAGCGCCACCCGCTCCATCAGCCACCAGCGGCGCGGCCGGCCCGGCGGCAGCGTGCGGTCGCCGAGCAGCTTCTCGAAGAGCCAGTCGACCTGCGCGGTGTACGGCGTCGGGTCGAGCCCCTGGTCCCGCAGGTGCGGCAGCACCTCGTCGTGGGCCTGGGAGTGCATCGCCTCCTGCCCGATGAACCCGATGACGTCCTCGCGCAGCCGCTCGTCCCGGATGAGCGGCAGCACCTGCTTGTAGACGTGCACGAACCAGCGTTCCCCGGCGGGCAGCAGCAGGTGCAGCACGTTGATGGTGTGCGTCGTGAACGGGTCCCCCGGCACCCAGTGCAGCGGGGTGGCCTCCCAGGCGAAGGACACCTTGCGGGCCTTGAGCGGGACATGCGTGTTAGACATGGCGTCAATGTACTGACGGGTAAGGGCTCAGGGAACCCTCGTGCGCCCACTTGTTGACGCGAGTGTCAGCAGGCGTGGTGGGTGCGGTGACCGGGGGCCGCTAGCGCAGCCCGCCGATGGTCCGGCCGCCCTCCAGCCTGCCCTTCAGCTCCGCGCGGGCACCCTGCTCGGCCTTCGCCGTCAGCAGGTTTCCGTCCGCCGAGTCGCTGATGCCGCCCGTCGCCCGGATCGACTCGGTGTCGCGGCTTCCGGCGGCGAGCAGGTACCAGTGCCCGCCCGCCGACTTCCACAGCACCCCGGCCAGGACATGCGGGTCGCGCGCGCCGCAGGCCGGCACGGACTGCGCCTTCGCCGCCACCGCCCCCTGCGTGCCGCCCGGCGTGCGGAACTGGGCCAGCACCCGGGCCCCGTCGCCGCGCCAGGTCTCGGCCCGGGTGCACACCCAGGCGCCCGACCCGGTCGAGTCGGGCAGCGGCTGCTTCGCGAACTCCCAGGCGTTCACCGACCGCACCCCCTGCCCGCGCACCGCGCCCAGCGAGCAGGCGTACGGCGCCCAGGACCGCAGCGGTTCCGTGCCCGAGGCGTCCCGCACCGAGCCGGGACGGCCGGTGGTCAGACGGGCCGGGACCAGCTCGCCGAGGTCGGTCACCACGCGGGTGTCCGCGCCGTCGGTCAGCTCCAGCACGTTCCAGGACGTGCACGCGCCCGACCGCTGCTGCACCGGGCTGGCCAGCGGCGCGGTCACACCGTCGGTGAGCACCAGCTCCCGCGCCCCGGCGTCCGGCTTGCCGAGGTCCCGCCCGGCCGCCTTCGTCACCCAGGGCGCCGTCAGATAGCGGACGTTGCCGTCGGCCCGGCCCAGGACCACCGCGGTCGCCCCGGCCCGGTCGGCCCCGTCGGTCCGCGCCAGGTCCAGGGCGGCACCGGCCGTGCCGTCCTTCGGCTCGGCGTACCGGACGACGCGCAGACCGTCGTGCAGGATCACCACGCGCGCGTTGTCGACGTCACCGGCGTACAGCAACTGCGGCGGCCCGGCCGGACCGCCGGTCGCGGTGCCCGGCGTCGCGGAGACCCCCACGCTCTCGCCGGGCCGCGCCCAGACTGCCAGGGCGCGGCGCAGCAGCTCCTCGTCGCCGGTGCGGTCGCCGCGGGCCGGCCACACCGAGAAGTCCGTGCGCGCGGACGTCTCCCACGCGGTGGGGGCCACCTTCGTGAGCCTGCCGGGATCGAGGGCCGCCCGGGCCGCCGCGTTCTGCGCGTACGCCGGGGCGGCGGCACCGTCCGGACCCCAGCCGTCGCCGGGCAGGCCCAGCAGCGCCCCGCACACCACCAGGGCCGCACCGGCGACGAGCGCGGCCTTCGTGTGCCGGCGCCGGCGCATCAGATCGGTCGGCCGGGCCTGGAGGGAGCAGGGGTCGAACTCGGGGGAGCCGAGCAGCGCGTACGCGTCCGGCATCGCGCCGGCCTCCCGCAGGGCGCCGTCCACGTCCTCGGCCCCGGCGGCCCGGAGCACCTGGCGGACACCGTCCTCGGAGAGCCCCTCCAGACCCCGCAGCGCGTACGCCGCCCGGGCCGGCCCGGAGAGCGCGGACAGCCGCTGGTCCAGGGCGAGTTCGTCGGCGCCGCCGGAACGCGGGAACAGCTTGAGACCGCGGACGTGCGGCAGCAGGGGCGGCAGCTGGGCCCGCGTGGGCCAGGCGCGCCGACGCAGCGGACGGCCCGCCTCCAGTGCCGTACGGACGACCCGCAGGCGGACCAGGGCGTAGCCGGGGTCGACCTCCTGACCGGTCGACTGGGCCGGGATCACCGGGGTCGTCGTCCGGCCTCGGGGCAGCGCGCGCTGGGTGAGGGCGTGCGCGGTCAGGACGCGACGGCCGCGGCCGAGACCCGGCGGCAGCACCAGATAGGCCAGCCGGGCCAGGCGCGGATAGTGCTCGACGAGCGCCGCCTCGGCCTGGTCGACGTCGACGACCGGGTCGGCCGAGGAGTTTGAGGGCGGTGCGGGGCGCGGGGCGACATCCTGTGGCTGCACGTTCAGCAGAACGAGCGAACGGGGGGATGGTCACCGTGGGCCGTCACCGGGGCGGGGGGAGGGCTACTCCTCCGGCTCCACCAGCAGCCGGGCGTAGGTGGCCATCGACCGCTGGTAGCGCGGGAGATGGGGCGCCAGGGCGCCGAGCACCAGCGACAGGCCCTCCCGGTCGCGGCCCATGCTCGACAGGCACAGCGCCAGCGTGGCCCGGACCGCGTCGTCCAACTCGTCCGAGGGCGCCACCAGTTCCGGCGAGAGCAGCTTCACGCCCTCCTCCGGATGCCCGGTGTTGCGCAGGGAACTGGAGAGCTGGATCTTCGCCCGGCGCCCCTTGTAGGCGCTCGCCTCGGCGAGCCCGCGCTCCAGGGCCTCCCGGTACAGGGGCACGGCGCGGTCGGAGTGGCCGGTGGAGTCCCAGGCGCAGGCCCTCTCGAACAGGGCGAGCGGACTGTCCGCCGGCAGTTCGTCGGCGAGGGCGTCGATCACCGCCCGGAACTCGGCGGCGTCGTCTCCGGCGTAGGCGTCGAACGCCGTCCATGCGGCATTCACGCGGTCTTCCCAGTCCTGGTCCACGGCGCCACTTTCGCACGGGTACCACCAGAAGGTCACCCGCATCCGTGAATACTTCGGGTCCCGCGCCCGTACCGATGACCAGAGCCCCTTGCCGGGGCTCCGTGCGGCATGTCGCCGGAACGGACCGGAGGAACACATGAGGCTGACCCGACCCATGCTCGCGACGGCCGCCCTGGCGGCGGTACTGGCGCTGACGGGCTGCGGATCCGGCGGTGACGGCGAGGACGCCGTGCCCGAGACGGCGACCGGCAGCCTGGAACACCTGGCCGCCGAGGCGAAGTGCGCCCCGAACATGCAGACCGACGCCGACACCATCCGTCAGGCCATCTGCGAGAAGGGCGACGAGCGGTACGTCCTCGCCACCTTCTCCACCGACCGCGGCCAGCGTGAGTGGATCAACACCGCCAAGGACTACGGCGGGTTCTACCTCGTCGGCCGCAAGTGGGTCGCCGTCGGCCACGAGGACGTCGTCGCCGGCCTGCGCGGCAGGCTCGGCGGCACCCTGGAGCAGGGAACGGTGCACGGCGGCGGTGGCCACTCGGCCGACGGCGGTGAACACTCCGGGCACGGCGGCTGACCCCCTGGGGCACGACGAAGGGGCCGGTGGCGGAATCCGCCACCGGCCCCTTCGCCTGCTCACCCCGTTCCGGTGAGGACTACTGGCAGTCCTCGCCGCTGTTGATGCAGTCGACCACCTCGTTCATCAGGTTCTCGTCCATCACGTTGATGAAGTCGTTGTGATCGGTGATCGGCTTGTGCAGCTGCTCCGGGAAACCGTCGACGGCGTACGGGTTCTGCACCTGACCGTTCTCGACGGTCGGGGCGGGCACGTCGTACACCAGGCGGACCTGGAGCTGGGGGATCGCCTGGAAGCCGTTCGGGCAGCTGCCGTCCTGCTGGACGAAGGCCACGTGGTCGCGGTGGTTGGCGCTGTCGATGTTCTGGCCGTCCCAGCAGCTCTGGAAGTTGGACGTCCGCACGACCTGGCTGCCCTCCGGGCAGAGCACGTACTTGTCCGTCACCTGCCTGTCCTCGAAGCCGGTGCAGCTGAAGGAGCTGTTGGCGTTGGCGACCCCGTTGGTGAAGGCCTTGGCGTCACCGGTGATGATGCGCAGGAACTTCGGCATCGCGACGACGTCGCTCTGCTGGTTGCCCACGAACTTGATCTCCGCCTCGGAGGCCTTGAGGATCTTGCCGACGTTGCCCTCGGCGCCACCGCCCAGGTCGCCCGCGTCGAACTCCTGGGTACCGTCCTGCAGTCGCAGTACCGGCCAGTAGTACGTGGACTTGTCGCCCTGGTTCTGGCACGAGGTCTCGGCGTTCGCGAGGTCCTCGTCGCTGGAGAAGGCGTCGTTGTCCTGGTTGCCGACGTAGTCGTGCGTGTGGTGCGCGCCGTTGTCGACACCGGGGGCGACGATCAGGTTGTCGCTGTTGAACACGTTGTTCTCGTTCACGCCGCAGACCGCGGTGAAGGAGCCCTGGGACCCACCGTCCCCGTTGGCGGCGAAGCCGTTCTCCAGGTCCCTGGAGCCGGGCTGGACGTCGTTGATGTCCACGAAGTCCTCGGCGAAGGGACCCGCGGCCCCGTTGCCGTTGTCGCCCTGGTTCTGGCCGCCGTCCTGACCGCCGTCCTGGCCGCCGTCCTGGCCGCCGTCCTGACCTTGGCCGTTGTCCTGGCCCTGGCCGCCGTTGTTCTGGTCGTCCTGGCCGTTCCCTTCGTCACCGTTCCCGTTGCCGTCGTTCGGCTGGTCGACGCCCATGCCCCGGCACTCGGCGAAGCCGTCGAGGCCCTGCGGGGCGTTGCCGCCCACCCGCCGGATGTTGGTCCCGATCCGGTCCAGGGCGGCGGTCCGCTTGGACTTGAGGGGGCCGAGGATGGCGTTCTGGACGTAGCTCGCGTCACCGGACTGTGCCTGGCGCGTCGACGCGAGCCGTGCGTAGGCCTCGGTGATCTGCTTGTCGAGCTGCGCCAGTTCCTTGTCGACCCCGGCCCGTGCCCCCTTCGGCACCTTCCGCAGCTTCTGGCCGACGTCCGGGCACTGGATCGTGGCGACCTGCGCCCCCGCGGACCTGGTGCGGTTGTGCGACGACTCCGACTCGTGCGCCGAGGCGTAGAAGTTGGCCCAGACCAGCCCACCCCCGCCGACCGCCAGGGCCGCCGCCCCGGCTACGACCTTGGTGGCCAGCGGCGAACGGCGTTTTCTTGTGTTGCGTCCCATGGAACTCCTCTGACTTCCTTGCGGGGCATCGAGGGCGCCCGACAGGAGTGAAGCGGCTCCCATGGATACGGAAGCCGCCGCAGTGGTGTTCACCCGTCACAAAGATTGCTGGGGCCCGTGGGACGCGTGAGAGGGGCGAAAGGGTCAGCGTCCGCGGTCCAGATAGGCGAGAACCGCCAGGACACGGCGGTTGTCGTCGTCCGAAACCTCGAGGCTCAACTTGGCGAAGATGTTCGCCGTGTGTTTCGCGATCGCCCGCTCCGTCACGACCAGCCGCCCGGCGATCGCCGCGTTGGTCCGGCCCTGCGCCATCAGCTCCAGCACCTCCAGCTCCCGGGGCGTCAGCCGCTCCAGCGGCCGGTCCTCCGCCGCACGCCGGCTCAGCAGCTGCTGGATGACCTGCGGGTCCATCGCCGTACCGCCGGCCGCCACCCGCCGTACGGCGTCCACGAACTGCTCGGCGTCGAACACCCGGTCCTTGAGCAGGTATCCCACCCCGCCGTCGCCGTCGGCCAGCAGCTCGCGCGCGTACAACTGCTCCACGTGCTGGGAGAGCACCAGGACCGGCAGCCCCGGGCGGTCGCGGCGGGCCTGGAGGGCGCACTGGAGCCCCTCGTCGGTGAGCGTGGGCGGCAGCCGTACGTCGACCACCGCGACGTCCGGTTCCAGTTCGGCCAGGGCCCGGGACAGCTCGGGGCCGGTCTCGACGGCCGCGGCGATCTCGAAGTCGTGGGCCTCGAGGAGCCGGACCAGACCGTCGCGCAGCAGGAACAGGTCTTCGGCCAGGACTACGCGCAAGGGATCTCCATGGTGACCATGGTGGGGCCGCCCGCGGGCGAGCTGACGGCCAGGACGCCGTCGAATGTACCGAGCCGCCGCTCCACCCCGGCCAGCCCCGACCCCGCTCCGATCACCGCGCCGCCCTTGCCGTTGTCGGTGACGGTGACGCGGAGCCGTCCTTCGGCCCGGTGCACGTCGATCCAGAGCCGGTCGGCGCCGGAGTGCTTGACGGCGTTGGTGAGGACCTCGCTGACCGCGAAGTAGGCGGCGGCCTCCACCGGCGCGTCGGCGCGGCCGGGCAGATCCACGTTCACCTCGGACGCGACGGGCAGCCGCAGCGCCAGGGCCCGCACGGCGTCGCCCAGACCCCGCTCGGCGAGCACCGGCGGGTGGATGCCCCGCACGAGTTCGCGCAGCTCGGTCAGGGCCTCGGCGGAGGAGGCACGGGTCTGCGCGAGCAGTTCCCGGGCCTTGGCCGGGTCCTTCTCCAGCAGCGCCTCGACGGTGCCGAGGTCCATGCCCATGGCGACCAGGCGGGCCTGTGCCCCGTCGTGCAGGTCCCGCTCGATGCGGCGCAGTTCGGCGGCGGAGGTGTCGACGGCGTCGCGACGGGTCTCGGTCAGCACCCGCACCCGCTCGGCCAGTTCCCCCTGGCCGGAGCCGAGGACCGCGCCGGTGAGCCGGAAGTGGGCGCGCAGCAGGAGCGGGGTGAGCCGGCAGGCGGCGGCGAGCAGCACCGCCCCGAGGCCCGCGGCGTAGAGGGCGGACGTCTGGTCGGTGACCCGGACGAACCCGTACCAGTACCCCTCGGGCAGCACCCGCCACAGCCCGGCGGCGATCGCGAAGCCCTCCAGCGGGTAGAGCGCCAGCGCGAAGGCCAGCAGCGCGGTGACGAAGCCCGCCGTCATGTCGACGGGGAGCCACAGCAGGTCCCGCCAGGTCGCCGGGTCACGGAGCATCCCGAAGGTGCGCGCCCACGGGTTGGCGTCCGCGGGCAGCGGCCGGTACGCCCGCGGGATCCGCACCCCGCCCCACCGGGCGGCGAGCAGCCGCCGCCAGTCCGCGAACGCCCGTACCCCGGTCAGCACCCACGGCGTGGTGACGATGCCGACGCCGATCGGGACGAGGGCGATCGACACCAGCGCCAGGCAGAAGCACAGCACCGCCCCGGGCAGGGCGATCAGTGCCACCGCGAGTCCCCGCACGGCCGACAGCACCACACCCCGGGTGCGTTGCGTACGGTTCCCGCTCTTCGTCTCGATGCTCATGCCGTCAGTCTTCCGGAGGCGGCGGCGCCGGTCACGGGGCCGGGCACCCCGCTCAGGGGGTGGTGCCAGGTACACCTCCGCCGGGCCCGTCCGCCGCGGCGAGGATCTTCGCCTCCGTCTCCGGGGCCAGGCCGACCGGCGGGCGGTCGGGGCGGTGGGGTGCCGTGCCGCCGATGTCGCGCAGCCAGGTCCAGGTGTCGGCGACGGTGTCCTCGGCGGGCCGGCAGCGCAGGCCCGCCGCCAGTGCCCGGGAGACGTCCGCGCTCTGCACGGCGTCGTGCAGTTCGCTGCCCGGCGGCGTCCACACCGGCAGCTGGCTCCAGGGCTCGACACCGGCGGCGAGCAGGGTGCCGGGGTCGGTCCAGCGCAGCTCCGCGGCGCCGCCCGTCGTCCGCACGCAGGCTTCGAGCAGGGCGCCCATGGTGGTGTGCCCCGGCGGGGAGACCAGGTTGCAGGGGCCGCTCAGCTCCCGCTCGACCGCGCCGAGCACCCAGTCGGCGAGGTCACGGACGTCGATGTACTGGAGGGGCAGGTCGTGCGGGCCGGGCGCGAGGACCGGGCCGCCGCGCGCGACGCGGTTCAGCCACCAGGGGAGGCGGCCGATGTTCTCGTAGGGGCCGAGGATCAGCCCGGCCCTGACGAGCACCGAGCGGTCCGCGCCGAAGGCGGCCGACACGGCGAGTTCGGCGCCGCGCTTGTCCCGGGCGTAGTCGAGCTGCCCGGCGTCCGCCGAGGCGCCCTCGACCAGTGGCGCCTCCTCGGTGTACCCGGCGGGCGGGGCCCAGGCGTAGACCGAGCAGCTCGACACGTACACGTACCGGCCGACGCGCTCGCGCAGCAGCCGCGCCGTGTCCCGCACCGCGTGGGGCGCCGCCGACCAGGTGTCGACGACGGCGTCCCAGGATCCGTCGGCCAGGGCGGAGAGCCCGTCGGGCGCGGTGCGGTCACCGTGCAGCGCCCGCGCCCCGGGCGGGGGCGCGTGCCGCCCGCGGTGGAAGACGGTCACCTCCCAGCCGCGCCCGAGCGCCTCCTCCACCACGGCCCGCCCCACGAACTCCGTACCGCCCAGCACCAGTAGCCTCATGCGGTCACTGTGCCCGGCCCGCCGCCCGCACGGAACGGTGCTCTGCCGACAGCAGACGCTCAGCGCCCCGTGGGCGGCGTGTACTTGTAGCCGACGCGCCGCACGGTCTGGATCGTCTGCCGGTGCGCCGCGCCGAGCTTGCGCCGCAGCCGGGCCACGTGCACGTCGACGGTCCGGCCGTCGCCCACGTGTCCGTAGCCCCACACCGTGGTGACCAGCTGGTCGCGGGTGTGCACCCGGTGCGGATGCGCCACGAGGTGGGCGAGCAGCTCGAACTCCAGGTACGTCAGGTCGAGTTCCTGCCCGTCCACGGCAGCGGTGCGCCGCGCGGCGTCGATCCGGACGAGCGCGTCGCCGTCCTCCGCGTCCGGCCGGGACGGCACGGCCGTCGGTCCGGCCTCGCGCGGGAACGGCGGCTGCTGGTCGGCCGGGACGAGCACCAGGTAGCCGACCATCGGCGGGCGCCCCGGCAGCGACGGCAGGGCGTGCGGGGGTGCGGGCAGCCAGGTGGCGCCCGGCGGCAGCAGGTCCGCGACGTCCACCACGTCGTCGCGGTCGACGGCGCGCAGCCGGTGCCGGGGGCCGCCGGAGCCGGGCAGGCCGGCGGCGGGGGTGGGGGAGTCGACGGGGACGGTGGACAGGGAACGGGTGGTCGCCATGAGACGTCAGCTCTTTCGCGCGAGAAGTTCGTCGGGAGGGGCGACGGGCGCGAGTTCATGGTCGGGCGCGTCGCGGGACGTACGTCGTGCGCGCCGGCCGAAGGCCTGGGGTGTACGGCTTTCTAGCGGGCCGGCGCGATCGTCGCGCGGCAACACACCCGGTCGAAGTCGTCGTGCTGACGGGAAGGCCAGAAGGGCTCGAGGTCATGGCGACCCGTCGCTGCGTACTTCCGGAAGCTGGCCATGGGCCCATTGAAGCAGAAGGCGGCGCCGGGCAGGAGACTCCTCTCACTGCGTGGACGCGGACTGGCGTGAAGTATTCCCCGGCCGGATCATCCCTCCAGCCGTCTGCGCCGGTTCAGCGGGGTGAGGGTGATCGCGCGGCCCGGATCACCGTCCACCTCCGTGGACAGCCCGGACCCGGCGAACGCGCAGCCGCGGCAGCAGGTGAAGCCCTCCCGGACCGTGAGCCGCCATGGCACGCGACAACGCCGAGGGGCGCCCACCGTCGCGGTGGACGCCCCTCGGAAGCGGGCGGGGCCTGATCAGACCTGGCCGGCCTTCTCCAGCGCCGAGCAGCAGGTGTCGACGAGCAGGCGGGTCACCACGTACGGGTCGACGTTGGCGTTGGGGCGGCGGTCCTCGATGTAGCCCTTGCCGTCCTTCTCGACCTGCCACGGAATGCGCACCGAGGCACCGCGGTCGGAGACGCCGTAGGAGTACTCGTTCCACGGGGCGGTCTCGTGCAGGCCGGTCAGGCGGTCGTCGATGCCGGCGCCGTAGTTCTTGACGTGGTCGAGCGGCTTGGAGCCCTCGCCGAGCGACTCGGCGGCGGTGATGATCGCGTCGTAGCCCTCGCGCATGGCCCTGGTGGAGAAGTTGGTGTGCGCGCCCGCGCCGTTCCAGTCGCCCTTGACCGGCTTGGGGTCGAGGGTGGCGGAGACCTCGAAGTCCTCGGCGGTGCGGTAGAGCAGCCAGCGGGCCACCCACAGCTGGTCGGAGACCTCCAGCGGCGCCAGCGGGCCGACCTGGAACTCCCACTGGCCGGGCATGACCTCGGCGTTGATGCCGGAGATGCCGAGACCGGCCTTCAGGCAGTTCTCCAGGTGCGCCTCGACGACGTCACGGCCGAAGATCTCGTCCGAGCCGACACCGCAGTAGTAGCCGCCCTGCGCGGCCGGGAAGCCGCCCTCGGGGAAGCCGAGCGGGCGGGCGCCCTTGAAGAAGGTGTACTCCTGCTCGATGCCGAAGATCGGCTCCTGGGCCGCGAACCGCTCGGACAGCTCGGCCAGCGCGGCGCGCGTGTTGGACGGGTGCGGCGTCATGTCCGTGTCCAGGACCTCGCACAGCACCAGGACGTCGTCGCCGCCGCGGATCGGGTCGGGGCAGGAGAAGACCGGCTTGAGCACGCAGTCCGAGGAGCTGCCCTCGGCCTGGTTGGTGGAGGAGCCGTCGAAGCCCCAGACCGGCAGGGCGTCGAGACCGGCGGGAGCACCCGTGATGATCTTCGTCTTGGAACGGAGCTTGGCCGTCGGCTCGGTGCCGTCGATCCAGATGTACTCAGCCTTGAAGGTCACGGGGCCACATCCTTCGGGGTGGGTCTGGGCGCACTTGCGGGTGCTGCGGCGCTGCGGCACCGGGGCGCCGCGTCTACTGCGCAGCAGCGTGTCAACAGGCGATTTCCCGACCGTTGCCCATGTGTGAACCCCGTGTTACCCGGGGTGGGCGTGGCCCGTCTCTCACGGTGCGCGCCCGTCCTCGGCCGCCGCCTCGCGCACGCCGGCCAGGAAGGACCGGATCGCCGCGGTCTCCCGTCCGTCGTACCCGCGCAGCAGGTCCACCGCGCGCCCGATCAGCGGGCCGAAGTGGGCCCGGCCGAGGGTGACGGCCCGTTCGTCGACCTCGACGGTGACCCGGCGCCGGTCGCGTCCGTCGCGCACCCGCCGCACGTGGCCGGCCTTCTCCAGCCGGTCCACCAGCGCCGTCGTCCCCGCCGAGTTCAGCCCGAGCGCGGCGCCGAGGCGTCCGGCGGTCATCTCCTCGCCCGCCCGCGAGGCGTCCATCAGCGCGATCAGGGCGCGGACGTCGGTGGGGTGCATGTCGTTGCGTTGCGCGAACCGCGTGCTGTGCGCGCCCAGTTCGACCGCGACCGCGCGCAGCAGATGGACGATCTCCATCTCCGGTCCCTCGTCGGGCATCGGTCTTCCTCTCCCGCTCCCCGGCTCTCCGGGTTATTGTCTCGCCCGGCATGTATCTCGCTCCACGAGATAATATCGGAAACCTCGGAGAGTCTCGGAAGAGGCGGAGAGTCTCGAAAGAGTCAGGGGGCACCGCTCATGAGCGCGCGCGGTTCGTACGACGCCGGCCGTTTCCACGACGCCTACGACAAGGTCATGGCCAAGTGGCCGCCCGGGCGCGAGTCGGTGACCGTACCCACGCCCTTCGGCGAGACGTACGTCCATGTGACCGGCCCGGCCGGCGGCCCGCCGCTCGTCCTCCTGCCGGGCGGCGGCGAGGCGACCTCCGCCTCCTGGTACGCCCAGGCCGCCGAGCTGTCCCGCACCCACCGGGTCCACGCCGTCGACCTGATCGGCGCCCCCGGCCGCAGCACGCCGGCCGGCGACCGTCACCCCCGCACGGTCGCCGACCTGACCGGCTGGCTGGACGCGCTCCTCGACGGCCTCGGCATCCGGGCGGCCGCCCTGGGCGGGCACTCCTACGGCGCCTGGATCGCCCTGTCGTACGCCCTGCACGCACCCGACCGGGTACGCCGCCTGTTCCTCCTGGACCCGACCCAGTGCTTCGCCGGGTTCAAGGTGGCCTACCTGCTGCGCGCGGCGCCGGTGCTGCTGCGGCCGACTCCGCGCCGGACGCGTGCCTTCCTGGAATGGGAGACCGGTGCGACCCGACTCGACCCGGACTGGCTCGCCCTCCAGGAGGCTGCCGTCGGCTTCCCCGCCCGCCGTCCGGTGACCGGACCGCGTCCGGCGCCCGACGCGCTGCGCGGACTGGACGTGCCGGTCCTGCTGCTCCTGGCCGGGAACAGCAGGACCCATGACCCCGCCGGGGTGGCGGCCCGGGCGCGGGAGCTGCTGCCGCGCGTGGAGGTGGCCGTCCTGCCGGACGTGTCCCATCACGCGCTGCCGCAGGCCGCGCCGCCCGGGCTGGGCCGCCGCCTCAGCGAGTTCCTCGCCGGGCCGGGTGACTGAGCCTCACCCGACCTTCTCGATCAGCGCCCGCCGGATCAGGAACTTGCCCTCCTCCCGGACCTGTTCGAACGCGGCGTTGTTCAGCAGCGCGCAGCTGCCCGAGGCCGAGTTCACCTCCACCGTGGTGGACTTGCCGTTGTCGAGGTTGGTCACCTTGAGCTGGGTGCCCACGGGGAACTGGTTGCTGGAGGCGGCGGGTTCGCCGCCCTCGCCGGAGAGGGTGACGGTGGAGCCGTTGCACACCTGCTCACCCGCCTGCGCGCCACCGCCCGCCTGCTCCCCGGCCTGTTCCTCCCCGGCCTGCTGGCCGGCGTCCTGCCCGGCTCCCTCGCCCGCCTCCTGGCCCGCGTCCTGCCCGGCCGGCGGGGGCTGCGTCGCCTGGGAGTCCTGAGCCGACTCCCCGGCGGTGCATCCCGAGGCCTCCTGCTTGCGCTCGATCTCCGCGACGACGGCCTCGCGGTTGGCGATCCGGGCCTCGGACTGCGCGTCGGGATTGGCCCGCTGGCCCTCGATGAACCGCTGGTTGTTGCCGAGCGCCGTGGCCAGCCCCTGGCAGACGGTCGAGTCCTGCGCGGACTTGGTCTGCGCGTTCTGGTCGGTCGGCGCGGCGTTCGAGGCGTTCGCCATCATGAAGGCCCCGCCACCCGCCACCGCCGCGGCACTGACCAGCAGCGCGATCTTCTTCTTCGTGCCGAGAGTTCTCCTGCGCGACATGCGCGCCTCCTGAAGAGATAGGGGAGCGTACGCCGCTATGTACGAGATACCGAACGCGGTTACTCAGCAGTCACGCCGATTCGCGCACGTAACCTGCGTCACAGGCCGCCCTGTTCGTGCGCCAGCGCGTCACGCACCGCCTCGTCGGTGCGGCCCACCACGGCCGTTCCGTCGGTCGCCGTGATGATCGGGCGCTGGATCAGCTTGGGGTGCCCGGCGAGCGCGGTGATCCAGCGGTCGCGTGACGCCTCATCACGGGGCCAGTCCTTCAGGCCCAGTTCCCTGGCCGCGGCCTCCTGGGTGCGGGTGATGTCCCAGGGCTCGAGGCCGAGACGGACGAGCACCTGACGGATCTCGTCCTCGGTCGGTACGTCCTCCAGGTAGCGGCGGACGGTGTAGTCGGTGCCCTCGGCGTCGAGCAGGCTGAGCGCGCTGCGGCACTTCGAGCAGGCCGGATTGATCCAGATCTCCATGCCGGACACGGTAGCCGAGGGCTTCCGAAACCCGTTCTCCCCGTCCGTCACAGCAACCCCGAAAGCCCTTGTGGCCAGGGGCTTTTGTCAGTGGGGGGCGGTAAAATAGAAGCAGTGTTCGAGGGTGTCGCCGGGTGGTCCGGACGGCGCCCTGACCGCGACAGGAGGATGCCCGTGCCCGCTGCCGCACTGAAGTCGAAGCCGTTGCCCACCCAGTCCACCGCCAAGCGGCCCGTCCAGCTCGACCTCCCGTACGCACCCGTGGAGAAGCGTCCGCTGCCGGCCGGCCGCCCCCGCGAGTGGTACGTCACGCACAACCGCCGGCTCAAGGCGATGCGGCTCGCCATCGCCCTGCTCGACTCCGGCGTCTACCTGCCGAACCAGGCGCGCAACGAGAGGATACGGAGCGCTGCGCTGACGATCGGGGTTCATCCGCCGTCGGACACCACGTGCCACATGGTGCGGGCGTTGATGCGGTACTCGCGGTGAGCCTGGCGCCGGGTGCCGTCCGTTGTGCGGTGCCCGGCGTCGTCGTTGCCGTCCCTGGGGGCTGCCGCCCCCAGACCCCCGCCTCGGCCTGAACGGCCTCGTCGTCGAACGCCGGACGGGCTGAGGTTGCCCGGAACTACGCCGACAGCTCCCGCTCCAGCGGTGTCCTGAAGCGCGGTGTGATCCGGGTCGTGCCCACCCACGAACCCAGCCGCTCCGCCTCCGCCCGGATCGCGGACTCCGCCTCGCGGCCGACCCCCGCGCCGTCGAGCACCCGCCAGACGATCTCGCCGTCGGGCCGCTGGGCCCAGCCGCCGATCACGCGGCCGTTCCACCACACCGTCGGCCCCACGTTCCCGCTTCTGTCGAACAGCGCCGGCCGCAGCTCGGGAGCGAGGTACCAGTCCCGCTCCCGCCAGCCCATCGCCGTCGGGTCGAGGCCGGGCAGCAGCGCCGCCCACGGCTCGGCCGGGCCGGACACCGGACCGGCGTCACCGGCGGCGACGTACCCCGTGCCCTCGTCCAGCGCCACCGCCTCAGCCCCGATCGCGGCCAGCGCCCGGCGCACCTCCGTCACCCGCCACCCCGTCCACCACTTGAGGTCGTCCTCGGTCGCGGGCCCGCACGCCGCCAGCCACCGGCGCAACAGCTCCGCCTGCGCCTCGCCCGGATCCAGCTCGGGATGCTCGGGCGCCGGCGCCCAGCGGAACTGGCTGGACGTCCACGACCCCAGCGGACGGCCCCGGACGACCTTGCCCTCCACGCCCAGCACCCTCAGCAGGCGGGTGGAGACGGTGTGCACGCCCTCGTAGCTCTTCCCGGCCGCGTACACGAACCGCTCCTTCAGGCGCGGCTCGTCCCGGGCCAGCTCGGCAGCCGTGGCCTGGCCGCGCCGGGCCAGCGCGGACAGGGCCGACTCCTCGACCTCCGCCAGCCAGGCCGCGTCCGGCGCCCCGGCCCCGGCCATGTCCTTGAGCAGCGCGGCCCGCTCCCGGGCGGCGACGGTGCGGCCGGTCGAGGCGTGCACGACCGCGGTCAGCTCCGCCGGGAACACGAACACGGTGTGCCGCATGCCGTGCATCCGGACCAGCGTCCCGTCCTCGTACAACGCCCGTTCCGTCGCGCCCACGGTCTTCGCCGCGTCCGTCAGCCGTGCGCCCACGGCCAGGTGCACGGTGGCGGGGTCCGTGCCGTGCAGCGCGACCAGAGCGGCGGCGACCTCCTCCGGGCTCGCCGCGCGCGCCGACGCGGTCAGCCGCTGCCGCAGGGCCAGCCGGCCCCGCCGCTCCGCCGCCCCGATGTGCCGCCGCCCGCCGTCACCCATGCCTGGCCCTCCGCCCGTCCGTGCAGCGTCCGCGTACGCCCATCCTGCCCGGACCCACTGACAACGGCCCGCGCCCGAACGCGCAGCCCCTAGGGCACCCGGAAGTTGATGTACCCCAGCAGGACGATCACCGCGGCCACGCAGCCGAGCACGATGACGGTGGACACCCAGGACGACCGGCGCGGCGAGCCCACGTGGTCGGGGTCGCCGCGGAACGGGACCGGTCCGGGAGGGTTCTCCTTCCAGCGCGCGGCGAGCATCCGGGCGCGCGCGGAGGGCTCCTTGTGCTCGGCGCCGTCCGCCCACCGGAGGTCGAACTCGCGCTCCTCGTCGTCCCGCTCAGCCATCTCCGGCACTCTCCCCGTCCCCCTGATCCGAACCCGACTCGAACAATCGTGTCACTGGACATGATTCCGGCCCCGGTCCGCGCTGTGAAGGGTTTTCGGCCACGGACGAAGGCGCCCCCGCCCCCCGGAGAACGGGGGACGGGGGCGCCGGACGGCTCGGCCGTCGAGTCGATCACACGTCGAAGTACAGCTCGAACTCGTGCGGGTGCGGACGCAGCTGCAGCGGGGCGATCTCGTTCGCCCGCTTGTAGTCGATCCACGTCTCGATCAGGTCCGGCGTGAAGACGTCGCCCTGGAGGAGGAACTCGTGGTCGCCCTCCAGGCGGTCGAGGACGGCGCCGAGGGAGGTCGGGACCTGGGCCACGTTGGCGTGCTCCTCGGGAGCCAGCTCGTAGAGGTCCTTGTCGATCGGCTCGGCCGGCTCGATCTTGTTCTTGATGCCGTCCAGGCCCGCGAGCAGCAGGGCCGAGAAGGCCAGGTACGGGTTGCCGGAGGAGTCCGGGGCGCGGAACTCGACGCGCTTGGCCTTCGGGTTCGAGCCGGTGATCGGGATACGCATCGCGGCGGAGCGGTTGCGCTGCGAGTACACCAGGTTGATCGGCGCCTCGAAGCCCGGGACCAGGCGGTGGTAGGAGTTCACCGTCGGGTTGGTGAAGGCCAGCAGCGACGGGGCGTGCCGCAGGATGCCGCCGATGTAGTAGCGGGCGGTGTCGGACAGGCCGGCGTAGCCCTGCTCGTCGTAGAAGAGCGGCTCGCCGCCCGACCACAGCGACTGGTGGACGTGCATGCCCGAGCCGTTGTCACCGAAGATCGGCTTCGGCATGAAGGTCGCCGTCTTGCCGTTCTTCCAGGCCACGTTCTTCACGATGTACTTGAAGAGCTGGAGGTCGTCGGCCGCGGCGAGCAGCGTGTTGAACTTGTAGTTGATCTCCGCCTGGCCGGCGGTGCCCACCTCGTGGTGCTGGCGCTCGACCTTCAGGCCGGACCGCTCCAGCTCCAGGGAGATCTCGGCGCGCAGGTCGGCGAAGTGGTCGACCGGCGGGACCGGGAAGTAGCCGCCCTTGTAGCGGACCTTGTACCCGCGGTTGTCCTCCAGGGCGCCGGTGTTCCAGGCGCCGGCCTCGGAGTCGATGTGGTAGAAGGACTCGTTCGCGCTGGTGGCGAAGCGGACGGAGTCGAAGACGTAGAACTCCGCCTCCGGGCCGAAGAACGCCGTGTCGGCGATGCCGGTGGAGGCGAGGTAGGCCTCGGCCTTCTTCGCCACGTTCCGCGGGTCGCGGGAGTACTGCTCGCCTGTGATCGGGTCGTGGATGAAGAAGTTGATGTTGAGCGTCTTGTCCCGGCGGAACGGGTCGATGCGCGCGGTGGACAGGTCCGGGCGCAGGGACATGTCCGACTCGTGGATGGCCTGGAAGCCGCGGATCGAGGATCCGTCGAAGGCCTGCTCGTCGTCGGGGTCGAACGCCTCGGCGGGCAACGTGAAGTGCTGCATGACGCCCGGCAGGTCGCAGAACCGGACGTCGACGAACTTGACGTCCTCGTCCGCGATGTACTTCTTGGCGTCGTCGGCGTTCTGGAACATCCAGCTCCTCCTACTCCCGACCGTCCCGCCGGGGTGGTAGATCGTTCGTGCGGCCAGTGCGGGTGGCACACGCTTCCTCGACCCTAGGGACGGGTGATTTCTCTAACGTGACCCGTTTGTTTCGCAGAAGTTAACCGGCTCCGCATCCAGCCTAGGTCCGATCGGGGCCCGCCACACCCCGCCGTCCCCGGTACGTATACGGGCGCAGTACCGTGTTCGGGTGGACAACAGGCAAGCAATCGGATCGTGGCTTTCCGGGCCGCGCGCGGCCATCGAAGAGTCCGGCGCCGACCTCGGATACCGGGGGGAGCAGCTCGGTCTGCCCGAGGAGGGACCGGGCTCGATCGCCCGCCCGGGCAGGCGCATCGGCGCCCTGGCCGTCGACTGGGCCCTGTGCCTCCTGATCGCATACGGCCTGATCACGGACGGCTACGACCAGGCGACCGGCAACTGGGCCCTGCTGATCTTCTTCGTGCTCAGCGTGCTGACCGTCGGCACGGTCGGCTTCACCCCGGGCAAGCGCCTCCTCGGCCTGCGCGTGGTCGACCTGGCCACCGGCCGCCCCAGCCCGGTGCGCGCCCTGCTCCGCTCGGTCCTGCTGTGCCTCGCCCTTCCGGCGCTGATCTGGGACCGCGACGGCCGCGGCCTGCACGACAGGCTGGCGCGCACCGTGGAGATCCGCATCTGACCCACGCGACGACGCCGGTACGGCGACGGGGCGCCCGAATCGAATCGGGCGCCCCGTCGCCGTACCGGCGTCTCAAAGTCAAAGTCCTGCGGGAGGTCCTACGGGATCAGCGCTGCCTCGGGTTGCCGCCGCGGGGCATGCGCATGCCCTTGGGCATCGGGCCCTTGGGCAGCGGCATGTTGCTCATCAGGTCGCCCAGCGCGCGCAGCCGGTCGTTGGTCACGGTGACCTGCGGGCCGGACAGGACGCGGGGGAGCTTGAGCATGGTCGTGCGCAGCTTCTTCAGCTCGACCTGGCCCTCGCCGGTGCCCACCAGCAGGTCGTGCACGGGCACGTCGGCGACGATGCGGTTCATCTTGCGCTTCTCGGCCGCGAGCAGGGACTTCACCCGGTTCGGGTTGCCCTCGGCGACCAGCACGATGCCGGCCTTGCCGACCGCGCGGTGCACGACGTCCTGGTTGCGGTTCATCGCCACTGCGGGGGTGGTGCTCCAGCCCCGGCCGATGTTGTCCAGCACGGCCGCCGCGGCACCCGGCTGTCCCTCCATCTGGCCGAAGGCCGCCCGCTCGGCCCGGCGCCCGAAGACGATCGCCGTCGCGAGGAAGGCGAGCAGCACGCCCAGGATGCCGAGATAGATGGGGTGACCGACCAGGAAACCGATCGCCAGGAAGACACCGAAGACGACGATGCCGACACCCGCGAGCACAAGACCGATCTTCTTGTCGGCCTTGCGGGTCATCTTGTAGGTCAGAGCGATCTGCTTCAGTCGCCCTGGATTCGCAGCGTCCGCTGCCGGTTCCTTCCTCGCCATGGCACGAAGTCTACGTGGCCCCGAAAGCGCCGACGACGGCAGTGTCCGGCGGGGGGCGGGGAGGAGAGGCCGGGCGAGGTTCAGGGGCGGCCGACGACGGACTGACCGAGCACCCGCTCCGTCTCGATGCGCTCCTTGGCGCGGCGGCGGTCCTCCAGCACGGAGGTCCAGGCGTTGCGCCGGGCGGTGCGCTGGCCGCTGCTCATCAGCAGCGACTCGACGGCCCGCAGCGCGGTGGTGAACGACGGGATGGCGGTGGCGCGGACGGCGGTGGGGCGAACGGGTGCGGCCTGCATGGTGGAGGTCCCCCCTCGGTACGGCTCCGGGTACGGAGACGGGTGTACGTGGTGTGATTCCAGGGTCACTGACTGGTGTTACCAGGGCGTGACCCGCCGGTCAAACGGACGTGAAGCCGTGATGCCGGGCCCCGGAACGGGCGCGGCCCCGACCGGTGTCCTCATCTGCGAGGACGGTCGGGGCCGCGGAATCTCGGCCATTACTGGCGAGTAGGGCCTTGTGCGTGAATTCACACGGTGGCGGAGTGACGCTGCTCCATGGCCATGCCGTAGAGCCGCCCCGCCCGGTAGGAGGACCGGACCAGCGGGCCGGACATCACACCGGAGAAGCCGATCTGCTCGGCCTCCTCCTTCAGCTCCACGAACTCGTGCGGCTTGACCCAGCGCTCCACGGGGTGGTGGCGCACCGAGGGGCGCAGGTACTGCGTGATGGTGATCAGCTCGCAGCCGGCCCCGTGCAGCTGCTTCAGTGCCTCGCTGACCTCCTCGCGGGTCTCGCCCATGCCGAGGATCAGGTTGGACTTGGTGACCAGGCCGTAGTCACGGGCGTCGGTGAGCACCTTCAGCGAACGCTCGTAGCGGAAGCCCGGGCGGATGCGCTTGAAGATCCGCGGGACGGTCTCGACGTTGTGCGCGAAGACCTCGGGGCGGGAGTCGAAGACCTCGCGCAGCAGTTCCGGCACCGCGTTGAAGTCGGGGGCGAGCAGCTCGACCTTGGTGCGGCCGGCCTCGCGCTCCGCCGTCTGCTGGTGGATCTGGCGCACGGTCTCGGCGTACAGCCAGGCGCCGCCGTCGGGCAGGTCGTCACGGGCGACGCCGGTGATGGTGGCGTAGTTCAGGTCCATGGTGACCACGGACTCGCCGACGCGGCGGGGCTCGTCGCGGTCGAGCGCCTCGGGCTTGCCGGTGTCGATCTGGCAGAAGTCGCAGCGCCTAGTGCACTGGTCGCCGCCGATGAGGAAGGTCGCCTCGCGGTCCTCCCAGCACTCGTAGATGTTGGGACAGCCGGCTTCCTGGCAGACCGTGTGCAGGCCCTCGCCCTTCACGAGGTTCTGCATCTTCGTGTACTCGGGGCCCATTTTCGCCCGGGTCTTGATCCACTCGGGCTTGCGCTCGATGGGGGTCTGGCTGTTGCGGACCTCCAGGCGCAGCATCTTGCGTCCGTCGGGTGCGACTGCGGACACGACCGGCTCCCTAGCGTTTGATTCTTCGGCGCCTTTAAGCGTACGCCCGTTGATTTGAATGCCCGGCGAGGGTGCTGGCCTGCCGAGGGCTGCCGCCCCCAGGCCCCCGCTTCCGGCCTGAACCGCCTCGTCCCCCAACGCCGGACGGGCTGGATTTATGCCCCCGGCACCGGATTCATGCCGCCGGCGCCTTCTCGATCACCCGGGGCTTGAGGTCGGCGTTCTCCAGGACGTCCCGCAGGTGGCGCTCCGTCACCGGGAGGACCTCCTCGATGGTCACGTCGCGGCCGAGTTCGCCCGCCAGGGAGGCGACGCCCGCGTCGCGGATGCCGCACGGGATGATCCGGTCGAACCACTTGTTGTCGGGGTTCACGTTCAGCGCGAAACCGTGCATGGTGACGCCCTTGGCGACCCGGATGCCGATCGCGGCGATCTTGCGGTCCTCGCGGCGCTGGCCGGCGTTGGACGGGGCGTACTCGGGCCCGTTCATGCGGGGGTCGAACTCGTCGTCCGTCAGACGGGGGTCGAAGTCCAGGGAGAGGCCGCCGAGCGCCGGGCGGTGCTCGACCGCGTCGCCGAGCACCCACACCCCGCTGCGGCCCTCGATCCGGGTGGTCTTCAGGCCGAACTCCGCGCAGGTGCGGATCAGGGCCTCCTCGAGGCGCCGTACGTGCGCCACCACGTCCACCGGGCGCGGGAGCTTCTGGATCGGGTAGCCGACCAGCTGGCCCGGCCCGTGCCAGGTGATCTTGCCGCCGCGGTCCACGTCGATCACGGGCGTCCCGTCCAGCGGGCGCTCGCTCTCCTCGGTGCGCCGGCCGGCGGTGTAGACCGGCGGGTGTTCGAGGAGCAGCACGGTGTCGGGGACCTCGTCGGCGAACCGCGCGGCGTGCACCCGGCGCTGCTCGTCCCACGCCTCCTGGTACTCGACGCGTTCGGCATCGAACCCCATTCGGACGAACCGCAGCTCACTCACGGCAAGTGCCTCCCTGGAAGGTCGTCAGGCACGAACCGTGCCCAAGCCACTGTACGACCGCCCGCTCGCCGTCAGCCGGGCGGGCAATCCTCACACGATCGGATGAATGCCACGCGAAGCCTGCGATCGGGTGCTTACTCTCCGCTACATTCACGCCGTTCACGAGGCCATAATGGCTGCTCACAGGCGCTCCGGGCATATCGGCCCGGAAGGCAGGAGACCGCACCGCACCATGACGGAACGACCCGCGCAGCGCACTCCCAACCGCCAGCTCGCCGCGCTCATCGCCGAAGCGGGGTTTTCGAACGCGGGTCTCGCGCGTCGCGTCGACCAGCTCGGACTCGAACACGGCCTGGACCTGAGATACGACAAGACGTCCGTCACCCGGTGGCTGCGCGGCCAGCAGCCCCGCGGCACCACCCCGGCGCTGATCGCCGAGGTCTTCACCCGCCGCCTGGGCCGCCGCCTCACCGCCCAGGACCTCGGCCTGGACGCCTGCGCGCCGGTCTACGCCGGGCTGGAGTTCGCCGGGAGCCCCGACGAGGCCGTCGACATCGTCGGCGGCCTGTGGCGCAAGGACTCCGGCAGCCACGCGGAACTGCGGAAGATCGCCTTCACCCCGGCCGGGCTCGTCGTGCCCAGCCGGGACTGGCTGATCGGCCGCGCCGACGAGAGGGTGGCCCGTGCCGAGGTGCCCCTCCGTATCCCGGCGCAGGGCCGCCCGGCGACGCCCCGGCTCCCGGCCATTCCCCTCGAACCGTCCCGGCGCAGGGCCCCGGCCGACCGCGGCCCCGGCCAGAAGGTCACCGGCGGCGACCTCGCCGCACTGCGCTCGGTCGGCGAGCTGTTCCGCAGCCTGGACGACCGGTACGGCGGCGGGCACGCCAGGCAGGCGCTGGTGCGGTACCTGGAGCACGAGCTGGAGCCGATGCTGCGCGGCACCTACGGCGAGCAGACCGGCCGGCGCCTGTTCGCCGCCGCCGCGGACCTCACCCGGCTCGCGGGCTGGACGTCGTACGACATCGCCGCCCACGGCCTCGCCCAGCGCTACTTCGTGCAGGCGCTGCGGCTGTCGCAGGCGGCGGGCGACCGGGCGTACGGCTCGTACGTGCTGGTCACGATGAGCCGCCAGGCCGTCTACCTGGGCCACGGGCGCGAGGCCGTGCAGCTCGCGCGGGTGGCTCAGCAGGGCGTCGGGACCTCCGCGCCGCCGGTGGTGCAGACGCTGCTGCACGCCGCCGAGGCGCGGGCGCACGGTCTGCTCGGCGAGGTGCGGGCGTGCACCGCCGCCCTGGTGCGGGCCGAGCGGGCGCTGGAGACCGCGCGGCCGGGCGACGAGGTGCCGCACTGGGCGCGCTTCTTCGACGAGGCACAGCTCGCCGACGAGTTCGGCCACTGCCACCGCGACCTCCAGCAGTTCCGCGCCGCCGCCCAGCACGCGGAACGCTCACTGCAACTGCGCGCCCCCGTCTACGCCCGCAGCCGGCTGTTCTGCCGGGTGGTCCTGGCCACCGCCCGCCTCGGCCTCGGTGAACTCGACCAGGCCTGCCAGCTGGCCGCCGAGGCGGCCGGGCAGGCGGCCGAGATGCGCTCGGTCCGGGCCGCGGAGTACGTCCGCGACTTCGAACGCCGCCTGGAGCCGTACCGGGACGCGGCCCCGGCACGCGGGTATCGCGACAAGGTCGCCGCGCTGAGCTGACCACCCGGCCATAGGGGCCTGTCCGACCGGACAGGCCCTACGCCGCGCGCGCCGACCCCACGGACTCCGCCGAGTGCATCGGCCGGCCCGCGCCCAGGTCCGTCAGGATGGCCGCCGAGGCGCGGTGGCCCGAGTGCAGGGCGCCCTGGACGGTGCTGGTGTCGCGGTGGTCGCCGCAGACGTAGAGGCCGGCCAGGAGCCTGACGGGGCGGCGTGGGTCGTGCGGGGGGCGCATCGCGGGGACCGCCTCGGGCGTGTGGTGCACGGCGAGGGTCTCCCAGCGGGTGGTGGAGGTGCCGTAGAGGCGGGACAGGTGGATGCGGACGGCGGTGTCCACGTCGGACGGGGCCGGGCCGAGGACCGTCGAGGAGACCAGGGCGCGACCGGCCGGTGCCCTGGTCGGGTCCACGTGGCTGACCACCGCCGTGTGGGCGACCGGACCGCCCCGGTCGGCGTCGAGCAGCAGGGACGTACCGGTCGTCGGGGGTTCGTCGGTGGTGTGGTGCACCACCGTCACGGGATGGAAGTCCGGCACCCGCAGTCCCGGCAGCAGCGCGGCCGCCGCGCGGGCGTCCGTCGCCACCAGGACGGCACGGCAGCGGATGACCCCGTGCTCCGCGGTGGTCACGGCGTTGGTGGCGACCGAGGTGACCCGGACGCCGGTGTGCACGGTGCCCGGCGGCAGCGAGCGGGCCAGGTGCTCGGGCAGAGCCTCGGCGCCGCCCTCGGGCAGAGCCAGCCGCCCGGCGGCGAAGGCGCGCAGCGCGAGGTCCGCGCACCGGCTGGAGGTCGTGAGGTCCGGGTCGCACAGCAGGGCGGCGAGCAGCGGACGCAGGAAGCCGTCCACCGTCCGTGCGGGCACTCCGCGCGCGGCCAGTGCCCGGGCGGCGGGCAGCTCCGGGCGGGCCAGCAGCCGTTCCACCGGGGTGCTCGCGAGCCGCGACAGCGCGGCGCCGAGCCGGGCCTGGTCGACGGCGGTACCGAGCGGCGCGCCGGCCCGGACGCGGGGCGTGGGCGCGGGCCTGCCGTACGCCCTAGGAGAGCCGACCGTGCGCCGGGGCGCGGGGATCGACCGAGGGGCGCTCGCGAGGGCGCGCACCGCATGGAGTGCGCCCCTTGCGCCCCGTACACCCGCCGGGGCGCCCGCGCGGTGGTGCCGGCCCTCGCTGTGCAGCAGGACCCCGGGGGCGAAGGGCAGCAGCGCGAGGCCGTCGAGCCCGGGGGCGCGGCGCAGTTCGGGACAGGCCGTGGACAGCAGCTGTCCGATTCTGTCGAGCCGGAATCCGTCGACCTTCTCGGTCGCCTGCCTGCCGCCCACCGCATGGGCGGCCTCCAGGACCGTGGTCGTCACTCCTGCGCTGGTCAGCCGATGCGCCGCGGCGAGTCCGGCGATGCCGGCCCCCACGACGACGACGTCCGCCTGGTACGCGGGCTCAAGCACGTGCCCCTCCTCGAGGTTGCGCGGCCGCTGGAGACGTCATGCCCCCAACCGCCTTGAGGGATACCCGAGTTCGAGACGAGGTTAGGTCCAGAAATCGTCAAGAGGAGTCGCGCAGGGACAGGGCACGGTCGCACGGCGGTCGCATAGCGGCGCGGAGTGGTCACATCCGCACCTCACAGCGCCGCCCGGATCGCCCCGTCGATCTCCGGGAACGCGAACCGGAACCCCGATTCCTGGAGGCGGGCCGGCAGGACCCGGGCGCTGCCCAGGACGTCGCCGGCCATCTCGCCGAGCGCGGCGCGCAGTACCGGCGCGGGCACCGGGAAGGGCGTCGGGCGGTGCAGCACCCGGCCCATGGCCACGGTGATCTCACGGTTCGTCAGCGGCTGCGGGGCCGTCAGGTTGAACGGTCCCGACAGGTTTTCGTGGTCCAGCAGGTGCCGGATCGCCGCCACCTCGTCGTGCAGCGCCACGAAGGACCAGTACTGGGACCCGTCGCCCAGCCGTCCGCCGAGCCCGGCCTTGAACAGCGGGAAGAGCCGCCCCCAGGCCCCGCCGCCGCCGGAGACGACCAGCCCCGTCCGGGTGAAGACGGTCCGTACGCCCGCCTCCTGGGCGGGCGCCGCCGCGGCCTCCCACTCCACGCACAGGGCCGGCAGGAAACCCTCACCGGCGGGCGCGCTCTCGTCCACCGCCCGGTCGCCGGTCTCGCCGTAGTAGCCGATCGCGCTGCCGTTCACGAAGACCCGCGGCGGCCGTTCCATCGCCGCGACGGCCTCGGCGAGCGCCGTCGTGCCGTGTACGCGGCTGCTGCGGATGCGTGTCTTGTACGCGTCGGTCCAGCGGCGGTCGCCCACCCCGGCGCCGGCCAGGTTGACCACGGCGTCGCAGCCCGCGAGCCCGGCCGCGTCCACCCGCCCGTTCTCCGGGTCCCAGCGGACCTCGTCCGCGCCGCGGGGCGTACGGCGTACCAGCCGCACCACCTCGTGTCCGTCCGCGGTCAGGGACCGCACCAGGGCGCTGCCGATGAGACCGGACGCGCCGGCCACCACGATGCGGGAACGTTCCAAGTCCATGCGCCCATCCTGCCGGGTGGACCGGAAAAATGGGCGGACCGGTGCCCGCGTCCGCGTCGTACAGTGACCGTCATGCCAGCTCCGCACATACGTCCCGCCAGGTCCGACGACGAGGAGCCGCTGCGCCGGCTCGACCGCGACACCTGGTCGCTCCTGCACGCCGTCTCACCCCCGCCGGGACCGGACGACCCCTTCTTCCGCCCGCACGCGGGCCCCGGCGACCACCTCGTCGCCGAAGTCGACGGCGCCGTCGTCGGCTACGTCCGCCTCGGCTTCCCCACGGGACTGGAAGCCAACTCCCACGTACGCCAGATCCGCGGCCTCGCCGTCGCCGACACGGCCCGCGGGAGCGGCGTCGGCCGCGCGCTGGTCCGCGCCGCCGTCGAGGAGGCCCGCCGCCTCGGCGCCCGCCGCATCACCCTGCGCGTCCTCGGCCACAACACGGCCGCCCGGAAGCTCTACGAGTCCGAGGGCTTCGTCGTCGAGGGGGTGCAGCCCGAGGAGTTCTACCTCGGCGGCGCCTACGTCGACGACGTGACGATGGGCCGCTTCCTGACCGAGCGGGAGCCGTCGCCGGTCACGACGTGACCGGTTCGCCCGTGTCCACCGCCTCCGTCGCGTCCGCGGCACGCTCCGCGTCGGCGGCCACCTCGGCCGCCGTCAGCACGTAGCCGGTCCCCGCGTCGGAGGTGGAGCGGGCGAACACCACGCCGTACACGCGGCCGTCGGTGGTCAGCAGCGGTCCGCCCGAGTTGCCGGGGCGGACCGTGGAGCGGATCGAGTAGATCTCCCGGGTGACGTTCGCGTCGCTGTAGATGTTCTGCCCGGTCGCCCGCATCCGGTTCGCCACCGTCGCCGCCCGCAGGTCCAGGTCGCCGTCCTGCGGATAGCCCGCCACCACCGCGGGGTCCCCGCGCTCCGCGTCGTCGTCGAACCGCAGGACGGGCGCGGACAGGTCCCGGACGTACAGCACGGCCACGTCCTTGCCCGGGTCGAACAGCACCACGCGGGCCTCGTACGACGGGCCCACCCCGCCGATCCGCACCGTCGGGTCGTCGATGCCGGCCACCACGTGGGCGTTGGTCATCACCCGCTCCGGCGCGAAGACGAAGCCGCTGCCCTCCCGGCCCTGGGTGCCCGTGACGCCCTCCACCTTCACCGTGCTGCGCTGGGCCGCCCGGGTCGCGGCCGGCGTCACGCTGTCCCCGGAGGGCTCGGCGACCCGCGCCGTCGCCTCGTTCTCGAACGGGTTGAAGACCTGCGGGAACCCGGCCTCGGTCAGCGCGGACGTCGCCCCCGAGAACCACGCGGGCGTGGTGTCCGGCATCGCCCGCTGTACGGCGCCCAGCAGCGTCGAGTCCCGGATCGCCGAGGTGAGCAGCGAGGACGAGGACGCCGCGAGCACGCTGGCCGCCACCCATGCCACGATCAGCGCCGCCACCGCGTTCGCCGCCGCTCCGCCGACCCCGTCGGCCACCCTGAGCGGGCCGGCGTCCAGCTCCCGGCGCAGCCGCAGCGCCAGCCGCCCCGCGAGCTCGTGGACCACGATCGCCGGCAGCAGCACGGTGACCACCGCGAGCACCGTCGTCGACGTCGAGCCCGGCGTCACGAGATCCGTGACCCAGGGCAGGATCCACACGCCGAGCGCCGCACCGCCCACGAAACCGGCCAGCGAGACACAGCCGGCCACCAGGCCGCGCCGGTACCCGGACGCGGCGTAGGCCAACACCACCAGCACCAGCAGAACGTCGAGCAGGTCCACGCGAGCCGCCTTTCCACCACCGGACCCCGGGAACCCTCAGTACGTGCCGTACGGCCCCGATGATCAGACTCTGCCGCGCGACCGACCGGAAACGGTCACCCGAGCGAGCATGTGCGATCAACCGGAAAACGTCGTGGACCGGGACGATGGTTCCACCAGGTGGCACAGCACACATCGCGGGCGGACCCGATCCGCCGGACAGTGGGACCATGCGTCCCCTCCGACCGCGCGGGGCCCGGGATCGGCGTGCCGTTCCCGCACCGGGTGCCGCCCGCGCCTCCACCCCCGGTGCGGCCGGGATGCCGCGTGCGCTGCGGGCGGTGCTCGGCGCGCTGCCCGGCCTGGCCGCCGTCGCCGCGCTGTTCCTCTGCGCCAACGGGGTCGAACAGGCGGCGACCACGCAGACCAGTCCCGTCGCCGCCGACCGGCACTCCGCGCCCCGGCCGGCCATCGTGCCCAGGTCGGCCTGGCTGGGCGGGGCCGCCCGCGACCAGCCCGCCCCGCGCTACGACGACAAGATCCTCGCCGTCTTCGTCCACCACACGGACACGCCGAACGGCTACGACTGCGCCGACGTACCGGCCATCCTGCGAGGCGTGTACATGGGCCAGACCGGCGCCCGGGACTGGGACGACATCGGCTACAACTTCATCGTCGACCGCTGTGGCACCGTCTACGAGGGCCGCGCCGGCGGTGCCGACCGCCCCGTCACCGGCGCCCACACCCAGGGCTTCAACCACCGCACCACCGGCATCGCCGCCCTCGGCACCTTCACCGCGGGCGTGCCCGTGCCGGACGCGCTGACCGACGCGATCGCCGCCGTGGCCGCCTGGAAGCTCGGTGAGACCGACACCGACCCGCGCGCGAAGGTCGCCCTGGTCTCCAGCAACGGGCTCAGCCGCTACGCCGCGGGCGCCACGGCGACCCTGCCCGCCGTCGCGGGCCACGACGACGGCTACCAGACCAGCTGCCCGGGCGCCGCCCTCTCGGACCGCCTCCCGGAAATCCGCCGGACGGCGGCCCGTCTCCAGGGCCGCACGGCCTGACTCGCGGCCTCACGGGCTCAGCGGACGCCGCGGGGTCACTCCGGGCCGAACCGCTCCCACAGGCGGGGCAGGCGTGCGGCGAGGGCCTGGTTGCTCTCCAGGTCGATCGCGGTGCCCAGGGGCTCCGCGGGGGCGGGGGCGATGCCGAGGTCGGGGGCGACGGTGCCGGTGAGCTGCTCGTAGGCCTCGTCGGCCGCGTAGCCCAGCTCCTCCCCGTCGCCGTCCAGCTCCTCGTCGAAGTCGTCCAGCAGCTCGGCGAGCGAGTCGGGTTCGTGCACCGCGCCCTCGTACACCTCCCGGCCCTGGCCGATCAGCCAGCAGCGGAAGAAGTCGAACGCGTCGTCGCTGGCACCGCCCAGCAGCACCCACGCCGCGCCCCACAGGTCCCAGGTGCAGGCGCGGTTGTAGCGGGCCTCGAAGTGGCGGGCGAAGTCGAGCACCAGGTCCGGGTCCATCGTGAGGAGCCGGTCCACCAGCAGGTCGGCCTGGTCCTCGGGATCGCCGTCGGCGCCCTGCCGGGCGGCGTCGATCAGCTCCCAGAACTCCGTCTCGTCCATCACGGGTCCAGCATCGTCCCTGCGGGGGTGCCACGCACGTGGAGTGCGGCGGATCGTTATGCGGGAATCGGCGGGAACCGTCAGGCGCCGTCCTGCCCCGCACCGGCGTACAGGCCGGCGAGCCGCCGGGCGTCCCGGGCGAACCGGTCCCGCAGCCCCTCCGGCGCCAGCACCTCCACCTCCGCACCCAGCCCCGTCAGCTGGGTGTGCGCGACCTCCTCCGACTCCACCGGCAGCGTCACCGTCACCCACCCGTCCGCGTCCGGCCCCTCGGCCGCCGCCAGCGCCTCCCGGGCCGACAGGGCGTCCACCGCGTACGGGAGTCCGCGCACGCCCCGCTCCGACAGCCGCACCACGACCCGCGCCCGCAGGATGGACCGCGCGAACTGCTCGGCCCGCTCCGCCCAGAACGCGGGCAGGTCGAAGTCGTCGTCCCGCGCGAAACGCTCCTCGCCCGGCTCCACCGCCGTGAACCGGTCGATCCGGTACACCCGGTACGGCCCGCCGTCCGCCTCCCGCGCGACCCGTGCGCACAGGTACCAGACGCCCGCCTTCAGCACGAGCCCGTACGGCTCCAGCTCCCGGACCACCTCGTCCTGCGCACGCCGGTAGCGCGCCGTGATCCGCCGGTCGTCCCAGACCGCGTCCGCGACCGCCGGCAGCAGCTCGGGCGTGCGGGGCTCCCGGAACCAGTTCGGCGCGTCCAGATGGAAGCGCTGCGCCGCGGTACGGGAGGCGTCCCGCAGCGACGGGAGCAGTGCCGCCGACACCTTCAGCCGGGCCGCCGAGGCCGCGTCCTCCAGGCCCATCTCGCGCAGCGCGCCCGGCACCCCGGACAGGAACAGCGCCTCGGCCTCGCCCCGGGCCAGCCCGGTCAGCCGCGTCCGGTAGCCGCCGATCAGCCGGTAGCCCCCGGCCCGCCCGCGTTCGGCGTACACCGGGACCCCGGCCTCCGACAGCGCCTGCGCGTCCCGCGTCACGGTCCGCTCGGAGACCTCCAGCTCCCGGGCCAGCTCGGCGGCGGTCATGGCCGGGCGGGACTGGAGGAGCAGCACCATCTTGATGAGGCGGGCAGCGCGCATCCCCACATCATGCAGGAGGCCCCCGCCGCGGCGGGGGCCTCCTCGGGTCATGCCCGGCCTTACAGGCCGTAGCGCTCGCGCGCCTCCTTCACGGCCGTCGCCTTGACCTCGCCGCGCCGGGCGAGCTGGGCCAGGGCCGCGACCACGATGGACTCGGCGTCGACACCGAAGTGCCGGCGGGCGGCGTCACGGGTGTCCGAGAGGCCGAAGCCGTCGGCACCGAGCGACGAGTAGTCCTGCTCGACCCACTGCGCGATCTGGTCCGGGACCTGGCGCATGTAGTCGGAGACCGCGAGGACCGGGCCCTCGGCGCCCTGGAGCGCCCGGCGGACGTACGGCACCCGCTCCTCGCCGCGCAGCAGCGCCGCGTCGGCGTCCATCGCGTCCCGGCGCAGCTCCGTCCAGGAGGTCGCGGACCACACGTCGGCGGCCACGCCCCACTCCTCGGCGAGCAGCCGCTGCGCCTTGAGCGCCCAGTGGATCGCCGTACCGGAGGACAGAAGCTGGAGCCGCGGGGCGTTCGCCGCCGGGGTCAGGCCCGCCGACTCCGCCGTGTTGAAGCGGTACAGGCCCTTGACGATGCCCTCGTCCACACCGGCGCCGGACGGCTTGGCCGGCTGCGGCATCGGCTCGTTGTAGACGGTCAGGTAGTAGAAGACGTTCGGGTCCTCGCCCGGGGCCGCCTCGCCGTACATCCGGCGCAGACCGTCCTTGACGATCGCCGCGACCTCGTACGCGAAGGCCGGGTCGTACGTCATCGCGGCCGGGTTGGTCGCCGCGATCGCCGGCGAGTGGCCGTCCGCGTGCTGGAGGCCCTCACCGGTCAGCGTGGTCCGGCCGGCCGTGGCGCCGACCAGGAAGCCGCGGCCGAGCTGGTCGCCGAGCTGCCACATCTGGTCGGCCGTGCGCTGCCAGCCGAACATCGAGTAGAAGATGTAGAACGGGATCATCGTCTCGCCGTGCGTCGCGTACGACGTCGACGCGGCGATGAAGTCGGCCATCGAACCGGCCTCGGTGATCCCCTCGTTGAGGATCTGGCCGTTCTTGGCCTCCTTGTAGTACATCAGCTGGTCGCGGTCGACCGGCTCGTACGTCTGGCCCTTGGGGGAGTAGATCCCGAGGGACGGGAAGAGGCTCTCCATGCCGAAGGTGCGCGCCTCGTCGGGGACGATCGGCACCCAGCGCTTGCCGGTCTCCTTGTCGCGGACCAGGTCCTTGACCAGGCGGACGAAGGCCATGGTGGTGGCCACGCTCTGCGAGCCGGAACCCTTGTCGAAGGAGGCGAACGCCTTCTCGGCGGGCGCGGGCAGCGGCGCGACCGGGTGCACGCGGCGGGCCGGGGCCGGACCGCCGAGGGCGGCGCGGCGCTCCTGGAGGTAGCGGACCTCGGGGGAGTCGGCGCCGGGGTGGCCGTAGGGGACCACGCCGTCGACGAAGTCGCTGTCCTTGATCGGCAGGCCGAGCAGGTCGCGCATGTCCTTGAACTCGTCCACCGAGAGCTTCTTCATCTGGTGGTTGGCGTTCTTGGAGGCGAAGCCGGTGCCGAGGGTGTGGCCCTTGACCGTCTGGGCCAGGATCACGGTCGGCGCGCCCTTGTGGGCGAGCGCGGCCCGGTAGGCGGCGTAGACCTTGCGGGACTCGTGGCCACCGCGCGAGTAGTGGAAACACTCGAGGATCTTGTCGTCGGACAGCAGCTTCGCCATCGCGGCGAGCTCCGGGTCCTTGCCGAAGAAGTCCTCGCGGATGTAGGCGGCGTCGCGCGTCTGGTACGTCTGCACCTGCGCGTCGGGTACCTCGCGCAGGCGGCGTACGAGCGCGCCGTTCGTGTCGAGCTGGAACAGCTCGTCCCACGCCGTGCCCCACAGGCTCTTGACGACGTTCCAGCCGGCGCCGCGGAACTGGGCCTCCAGCTCCTGCACGATCTTGAAGTTGGCGCGGACCGGACCGTCGAGGCGCTGCAGGTTGCAGTTGATGACGAAGGTCAGGTTGTCCAGGCCCTCGCGGGAGGCGAGGGTGAGCGCGGTGGTGGACTCCGGCTCGTCCATCTCGCCGTCGCCGAGGAACGCCCACACGTGGGAGTTGGTCAGGTCCTTGATGCCGCGGCTGGTCAGGTAGCGGTTGAACCGCGCCTGGTAGATCGCGGAGATCGGGCCGAGGCCCATGGAGACGGTGGGGAACTCCCACAGCCAGGGCAGGCGGCGCGGGTGCGGGTACGAAGGCAGTCCGTTGCCGCCGGCCTCGCGCCGGAAGTTGTCGAGGTGGTCCTCGGTCAGCCGGCCGTCGAGGAAGGCACGGGCGTAGATGCCGGGGGAGGCGTGGCCCTGGACGTAGAGCTGGTCGCCGGAGCCGTCACCCTCCTTGCCCTTGAAGAAGTGGTTGAAGCCGGTCTCGTACAGCCAGGCCGCGGAGGCGAAGGTGGCGATGTGGCCGCCGACGCCGTGCTTGCTGCCGCGGGTCACCATGGCGGCCGCGTTCCAGCGGTTCCAGGCGGTGATCCGCTGCTCCAGGTCCTCGTCGCCGTCCACAGCGGGCTCGTCGGCGGTCGGGATGGAGTTGACGTAGTCCGTCTCCAGCAGCTTCGGCAGCGCCAGGCCGGCGCCCTCGGCGCGCTCCAGCGTGCGGCGCATCAGGTACGCGGCACGGTGCGGCCCGGCCGCCTTGGTGACGGCGTCCAGGGAGGCCTGCCACTCGGCGGTCTCCTCGGGGTCGCGGTCCGGGAGCTGGTCGAGCTCGCTCGGCTGGATGGCTTTGGGGTCGGTCATGTCGCCGCCTTCCTCAGTCGAAGGGGGTTCCCTCATCGGCAAGGGTTCGGGGTGCCCTAGGTCTTTGGCAGGACAGGGCGTGGGGCTCGGGTGGAAGCCCGTCCGTGACTGTAACTCCCTGATCGATGATCGATCAAAGGGTTGAGGGGCAAAACCTCTTGATTACGAGAAAGTCGGCACGGGGTGCCTTCGGCGATGGCACGGAGTGACGGTGCCGTCGGGGGATTCGTGCAGGTGAGAGCGGGTGGGCGCGGATGAGCTCGGGGGGTGCGGCCGAGTGGCGGGTGCGGGGGCCGTCGTGGCTGATCGCGCAGTTCCCCGCGCCCCTTCAGGGGCGCGGGGAACTGCGCGAAACGGGGGGTCTGGGGGCGCAGCCCTCAGGGACGGGAAGGGTAGGGGCGGCGGGGGCGAGAGACTACGCCCGGGGAGCGCAGCCCAGGACGTGGGACTTGACGATCTCCGGGATGCGGGGGTCCCGGCGGCGGAAGGCCGCCACCAGCTCGTCGTGCTCCTCCGCGTACGACTGCTGCACCGTCCCCAGCCACCGTATCGACAGCGCCGTGAAGACCTCGATGCCCAGGCCCTCCCACGTGTGCAGCAGTACCGAGTTGCCCGCGGCGCGGACCAGCTCCCGGTGGAAGCCCACCGTGTGCCGCACCTGCGCGGTGCCGTCGGCGCCCCGGTCGGCCTCGTACAGTGCCGCCACGTGCGGCTCCAGGGCCGAACAGTCCACGGCCAGCCGCTCCGCCGCCAGCTCCGCCGCGATCGCCTCCAGGCCGGCCCGGACCGGGTAGCTCTCCTCCAGGTCGGCGGCGGTCAGGTTCCGCACCCGCACGCCCTTGTTCGGCGCCGACTCGATCAGCCGCAGCGACTCCAGCTCCCGCAGCGCCTCCCGCACCGGCGTCTGGCTGACCTCCAGCTCGGTGGCGATCCGGCGCTCCACGATCCGCTCGCCCGGCTGCCAGCGCCCGCTGATGATCCCTTCCAGGATGTGCTCGCGGATCTGTTCGCGCAGCGAGTGGACGACGGGCGCGGTCATGGGAGCTCCTTCGGGAGGGGCCCCTTCGGCCCCTGGGGCGTTTGACGTTTAGACAATACGGCCGTCGCGGCGGGCGGGAAGGGTGCACGGGGGCGCTTCGGCGCAGGTGAGACGAGACTTACACAGCGTTCCCAGCCCGGAACACGGCGATGCCCCCGCCCGGAGGGATTCCGGGCGGGGGCACCGTACAGGCCCACTGGCGAGGGATTACAGGCCGAGCTCGACCTCGAACTCGCCGGCCTCCAGGATCGCCTTGACCGCCGTCAGGTAGCGGGCGGCGTCGGCGCCGTCCACCAGGCGGTGGTCGTAGGACAGGGTCAGGTACGTCATGTCGCGGACGCCGATGACCGGGCCGTCCTCCGTCTCGATGACGGCCGGACGCTTGACCGTGGCACCGATGCCGAGGATGGCGACCTGGCCCGGCGGCACGATGATCGTGTCGAACAGCGCGCCGCGCGAACCGGTGTTGCTGATGGTGAAGGTCGCACCGGCCAGCTCGTCCGGGCTGATCTTGCTGGCCCGCACCTTGCCCGCCAGGTCGGCGGTCGCCTTGGCGATGCCGGCCAGGTTGAGGTCACCGGCGTTCTTGATGACCGGGGTCATCAGGCCCTTCTCGGAGTCCACCGCGATACCGATGTTCTCGGTGTCGAAGTAGGTGATGGTCCCCTCGGCCTCGTTGATCTTGGCGTTGATCGGTGCGTGCGCCTTCAGCGCCTGGGCGGCGGCCCGGACGAAGAACGGCATCGGCGAGAGCTTGACGCCCTCACGGGCCGCGAACGCGTCCTTGGCCCGGCCGCGCAGCTTCATCAGGCGGGTGACGTCGACCTCGACGACCGACGACAGCTGGGCCTGCTCGTGCAGAGCCTTGACCATGTTGTCGCCGATGACCTTGCGGATGCGGGGCATCTTGACGGTCTGGCCGCGCAGCGGGGAGGCCTCCAGGGTGGGGGCCTTCTTCGCGGCGGTGGCAGGACCTCCGGTCGCGGCGGCGGGCGCCGGAGCGGCGGCCTTCGCGGCCTCGGCGGCGGCGATGACGTCCTGCTTGCGGATGCGGCCGCCGACGCCGGTGCCCTTGACGGTGGACAGGTCGACGCCGTTCTCGGCGGCGAGCTTGCGCACCAGCGGGGTGACGTAGGCGCCGTCGTCCGCCGGCTGGGCGGCGGCCGGGGCGGCCTGCGCGGGAGCCGGAGCCGGGGCGGCCGGCTGCGGGGCGGGAGCCGGGGGCGCCTGCGGGGCCGGAGCGGCCGGAGCCGGGGCGGCCTGCGCGGGAGCCGGAGCCGGAGCCGGAGCCGGGGTGGGCTCGGGCTGGGCCGGGGCCTCCTGGGCCGGGGCCTCCTGGGCGGGGGCGGCGGCCGGAGCGGCACCCGCCTCGCCGATGACGGCGAGCTTGGCGCCGACCTCGGCGGTCTCGTCCTCGCCGACCACGATCTCCAGCAGGGTGCCGGACGCGGGGGCGGGGATCTCGGTGTCGACCTTGTCGGTGGACACCTCGAGCAGCGGCTCGTCGGCCTCGACGCTGTCACCGACCGACTTCAGCCAGCGGGTGACGGTGCCCTCGGTGACGGACTCGCCGAGCGCGGGCAGGACGACGTCCGTGCCCTCGGCGGAGCCGCCGCCGGACTGCTCGGCGCTCGGCGCGGGCGCCGGGGCGGCCTGCTCGGTGGACGGGGCGGCAGCGGCGGGCTCGGGGGCGGGCTCGGCGGCCTGCTCGGCCTGCGGGGCCTGCTCGGCGGCCGGGGCACCGGTGCCGTCGTCGATCAGCGCCAGCTCGGCGCCGACCTCGACGGTCTCGTCCTCGGCGACCTTGATGGAGGACAGCACGCCCGACGCGGGCGCCGGGATCTCGGTGTCGACCTTGTCGGTCGAGACCTCGAGCAACGGCTCGTCGGCCTCGACGCGCTCACCCTCGGCCTTCAGCCAACGGGTGACGGTGCCCTCGGTGACGCTCTCGCCGAGCGCCGGAAGGGTTACGGAAACCGCCATGGTTTCGGTTGCTCCTTACGAATTGCGGAAGTCTGTGTCGTCGCGCCCAATGACCGAGGGAGGTCAGTCGTGGGAGTGCAGCGGCTTGCCGGCCAGCGCCAGGTGCGCCTCGCCCATCGCCTCGTTCTGCGTCGGGTGGGCGTGGATGAGCTGGGCCACCTCGGCCGGCAGCGCCTCCCAGTTGTAGATCAGCTGGGCTTCGCCGACCTGCTCGCCCATGCGGTCGCCGACCATGTGGACGCCGACCACGGCACCGTCCTTGACCTGCACGAGCTTGATCTCGCCGGCGGTCTTGAGGATCTTGCTCTTGCCGTTGCCGGCCAGGTTGTACTTCAGGGCGACGACCTTGTCCGCGCCGTAGATCTCCTTGGCCTTGGCCTCGGTGATGCCCACGGAGGCGACCTCCGGGTGGCAGTACGTCACCCGCGGCACGCCGTCGTAGTCGACCGGGACGGTCTTCAGGCCGGCGAGCCGCTCCGCCACCAGGATGCCCTCGGCGAAGCCGACGTGCGCGAGCTGGAGGGTGGGGGCGAGGTCACCGACGGCGGAGACCGTCGGGACGTTGGTCCGCATGTACTCGTCGACGAGGACGAAACCGCGGTCCATGGCGACCCCGGCCTCCTCGTAGCCCAGGCCCTGGGAGACCGGGCCGCGGCCGATGGCGACGAGCAGAACCTCGGCCTCGAACTCCTTGCCGTCGGCGAGGGTGACCTTGACGCCGTCCTGGGTGTACTCGGCCTTCTCGAAGAAGGTGCCCAGGTTGAACTTGATGCCGCGCTTGCGGAAGGCGCGCTCCAGCAGCTTGGAGCTGTTCTCGTCCTCGACCGGGACGAGGTGCTTGAGGCCCTCGATGATCGTGACGTCGGCGCCGAAGGACTTCCACGCGGAGGCGAACTCGACGCCGATGACGCCGCCGCCGAGCACGATTGCGGACTTCGGCACGCGGTCGAGCTTGAGGGCGTGGTCGGACGAGATGATCCGCTCGCCGTCGATGTCCAGGCCGGGCAGCGACTTCGGCACGGAGCCGGTCGCCAGCAGCACGTGCCGGCCCTGGACCCGCTGACCGTTCACATCCACGGAGGTCGGCGAGGACAGCCGGCCCTCGCCCTCGATGTAGGTCACCTTGCGCGAGGCGATCAGACCCTGCAGGCCCTTGTAGAGGCCCGAGATCACGTCGTCCTTGTACTTGTGGACGGCCGCCATGTCGATGCCCTCGAAGGTGGCCTTCACACCGAACTGCTCGCTCTCGCGGGCCTGGTCGGCGATCTCGCCCGCGTGCAGCAGGGCCTTCGTAGGAATGCAGCCGTTGTGCAGGCAGGTACCGCCGACCTTGCCCTTCTCGATCAGGGCGACGTCCAGGCCCAGCTGCGCCCCGCGCAGGGCCGCGGCGTAACCACCGCTGCCACCGCCGAGGATCACTAGGTCGAAAACGGTGCTGGCGTCGTTCGCCACGTCACGTCCTCCATGCATGTGCGCCACGCCGGTCTCCAGTGACCGGTCGGCGGCTGGTGTCCGGCCGCTCATTGTTCTCGGCCCTTGGGTGGGCCCTGTCCTGCCGGGCTCCATCTTCGCACTTGTGAGAGGCGAACGAGACGTGGGGCCGGGGTGTGAGACGCCCCACGTTCCCTGTGGCCGCGGGAGGAGCGACGCCGCCAGGGGCGCGGGGCTGGGTCTGACAGCGGCTCCGCCGCGCGGGCGCGACGAGCCACGTTCACTTGCCGCCGACGGCACGACAGTGCCGCCAGGGGCGCGGGGAACTGCGCGACCAGCCACGACGGACCCGCGGTCGCAAGATCACCCGCACCCCCGAGCTCTCGAGCGCCCCTAGCCCAGGTCACCCGCAGCCGTCAGCTCGGCCACGCGGACCAGCGTCCGCACCGCCGTACCCGTGCCACCCTTCGGCGTGTACCCGAAGGGACCGCTCTCGTTGAACGCCGGGCCCGCGATGTCCAGGTGCGCCCAGGCGATGCCCTCGCCCACGAACTCGCGCAGGAAGAGGCCGGCCACCAGACCGCCGCCCATCCGCTCACCCATGTTCGCGATGTCAGCGGTCGCCGAGTCCATCCCCTTGCGCAGGTGCTCCGGCAGCGGCATCGGCCAGGCCGGCTCGCCGACCTCCTCCGCCGCCTCGTGCACCGCGGCGCGGAACGCGTCGTCGTTCGCCATGACCCCGTACGTCCGGCTGCCCAGCGCCAGCATCATCGCGCCGGTCAGCGTCGCCACGTCGATGATCGCGTCCGGCTTCTCCTGCGAGGCCGCCCACAGCGCGTCCGCGAGCACCAGCCGCCCCTCGGCGTCGGTGTTGAGCACCTCCACCGTCTTGCCGCTGTACATCCGCAGCACGTCACCCGGGCGCGTCGCCGAGCCCGAGGGCATGTTCTCGGCCAGCGCCAGCCAGCCGGTCACGTTGACCTCCAGGCCCAGACGCGCGGCGGCGACGACGGCGGCGAACACGGCGGCGGCACCGGCCATGTCGCACTTCATCGTCTCGTTGTGCCCGGCCGGCTTCAGCGAGATGCCGCCCGAGTCGTAGGTGATGCCCTTGCCGACGAACGCCAGGGACTTCGTCGCCTTGGACGACGTGTACGACAGCTTCACCAGCCGCGGACCCGCCGCGGACCCGGCACCGACGCCCAGGATGCCGCCGTAGCCGCCCTTGGCCAGCGCCTTCTCGTCGAGCACCTGCACCTTGATGCCGTGCTCCTTGGCCGCGGCCTGCGCGATCGCCGCGAACGCCTCCGGGTTCAGGTCGTTCGGCGGGGTGTTGACCAGGTCGCGGGCGCGGTTCAGCTCCTCGGCCACGGCCGCGGCACGCTCGATCGCGGCCTTGTACGCCTTGTCGCGGGGCTTGCCGCCGAGCAGCGTGGCCTCCGCCAGCGGGGCCTTGCCGTTCCTGGCCTTGGCGGCGCCCTTCTCCTTGTAGGCGTCGAAGGAGTACGCGCCGAGCAGCACTCCCTCACCGACGGCGCCGGCGTCGGCGGCCTCGGTGAGCGGGAGGGCGAAGGCGGCCTTCTTGGCGCCGGCCAGGGTGCGGGCGGCGACACCGGCCGCCTTGCGCAGCGCCTCGGCGTCGAAGGCGGCGTCCTTCTCGGGCCGGGCGCCGAGACCCACCGCCACCACGAGGGGTGCCTTGAAGCCGGACGGAGCGGGCAGCTTCGTCACCTCGCCCTCGGCGCCGGAGGCACCGAGGGTCTCCAGGACGCCGGCGAGCCGGCCGTCGTACGCCTTGTCCACGGCCTCGGCGCCGGGTGCGACGACCAGGCCCTGGGACTTGGCCGCCGTGTCCTTGGCGACACCGATCACGATCGCGTCGGCCCGGAGGCCGGGCGCCGCTGCGGTGCTGAGAGTGAGAGCAGTCACGGTGGTGAATTCTCGCTTCCGTATGAAGTCTGGTGTGGCCGAATGCGGGTGGGTCGACCGGGCCCGACATCCGACCCTGGATCCCTCCTGCGACGCGGTCCTCGCCCGGGCGGGCGAACACCCGGGACGAGCCTACGCTCGCGCCCGCGCGCGTCCGCTCCCGCGGGTCCGCGGTTTCCCGCCGGGTACCCGGGATGAGAGATCATTCCTGGGGTACGCCACCGCGCCACCCCACACCCTGGAGCACCCCCGTGAGACGCCCGGTCCTGTCGATAGCCCTCCTCCTGCTGCTCGCGGGCTGCACCTCGTCTCCCGTTGACGGCGGGGGCGGCGGGGACGGTGGGGACGCCGCGGACCACTGGCGGCCGCGGCCCGGCACCGCCTGGCAGTGGCAGCTCAGCGGGAAGCTCGACACCTCCGTGGACGTGCCGGTCTACGACATCGACGGCTTCGACCACACGAAGGCCACGGTCGCCGGTCTGCACGACGACGGCCGCAAGGTCATCTGCTACCTCTCCACCGGCGCCTGGGAGGACTTCCGGCCCGACGCGGCGAAGTTCCCCGAGTCCGTGCTGGGCAAGGGCAACGGGTGGGAGGGCGAGCGGTGGCTGGACATCCGCGCGACGGACGTCCTGGAGCCCCTGATGGCCGAACGCCTCGACATGTGCCGGGAGAAGGGCTTCGACGCCGTCGAGCCGGACAACATGGACGGCTACCGGAACGAGACCGGCTTCCCCCTCACCGCGGACGACCAGCTCCGCTACAACCGGCTGATCGCCGAACTCGCCCACGAACGCGGGATGGCCGTCGGGCTCAAGAACGACCTCGACCAGATCCCCGAACTGGTCGACGACTTCGACTTCGCGGTCAACGAGCAGTGCGCGCAGTACGGCGAGTGCGGTGACAACCAGCCGTTCATCGAGGCGGACAAGGCGGTCTTCCACGTCGAGTACGAGCTGCCCACCGAGCGGTTCTGCGCCGAGTCCCGGAAGATGCGGCTCAGTTCGATGCTGAAGAAGTACGAGCTGGGAGTGGAGCGCGAGGCCTGCTGAGGCCGGTGCCCGCTCGGCTCCTGCTCCCGGATCAGCCGAGGACCGAGACCACCAGTGCCGTGGTGGCCGCCGTCTCCGCGACGCCGCCGAAGACGTCGCCCGTGACGCCGCCGAAACGGCGGACGCAGTGCCGCAGGAGCAGTTCGGCCGCGGCCGCGGCGCACAGTACGGCGAGGGCCGTGCGTACGACGTCGTTCGGCCCCAGGAGCGCGCCCGCGCCCGCGGCCGCCAGGGTGACGGCGGCGGCCGCACCCAGCGCCGCGGCGGTCGGGACCACCCCCGCGACCGCGGCGCCCAGTCCCTCCGGGCGGGCGGCGGGCACGCCCGCGCGGGCGGCCAGCGTGAGCGCCAGCCGGGCGGCGGTCGCCGAGACCACGGCGGCGAGCGCGCCCCGGGCCCAGGAGCCGTCGTAGGCCTGCGCCAGCGCGGCGACCTGGGCGAGGAGCGTGAACAGCAGGGCGAGTACGCCGAACGGCCCGATGTCCGACTGCTTCATGATCCGCAGGGCGTCCTCGGCGGGCTTGCCGCTGCCCAGTCCGTCCGCGGTGTCGGCCAGGCCGTCCAGGTGCAGTCCCCGCGTGAGGACGGCGGGAACGGCGGCGGTGGCCACGGCGGCGAGGAGGCTGCCGGCGCCCAGGAACAGCAGCAGGAGCCCGGTCCCGGCGGCCGCGGCACCGACGGCCAGCCCGGCCAGTGGCGCGCACAGCATGCCGGCGCGTGCCGCCTCCCTGTCCCAGCGGGTCACCTTGACCGGGAACACGGTGAGGGTGCCGAAGGCGAAGCGGAGGCCGTCGGGGGAGGGGGTCCTGGACACCGGCGCAGAGTACCCGGAGGCGGTTGGCAGGGCGTTGACGAGGGGCGGGGATAAAGTGCGCATATGGGAGATTGGTGGCAGCGGAACATCGTGGAGCCCGGAAAGCTGCCACTGCTGCTCGCCCTGGGGTCCTTCGTGCTGACGTTCGTGATCACCCGGGTCGTCACGCGTCTGATCCGGGCGGGGAAGGGGCCGTTCGGGAATGTCCAGGCCGGCGGGGTGCACATCCACCACGTGGTGCCCGGGGTCCTGCTGACCGTCCTCGGGGGGTTCGGGGCGGTGGCGGGGGGACGGCACGGGTTCGGGTCCGCCGTCGCGGCCGTGGTCTTCGGCCTCGGGGCGGGGCTGGTCCTGGACGAGTTCGCGCTGATCCTGCACCTCGACGACGTGTACTGGACCGAGGCGGGGCGCCAGAGCGTGGAGGTCGTGGTGGTCACGGCGGCTCTGGTGGGGCTGGTCCTCGCCGGGTTCACGCCGTTCGGGGTCGACGGGGTGGACCAGGACGAGTTGCAGGACCGGGCGAGCGTCATCACGACCGTCGCGGGGAACTTCCTGTTCTCGCTGCTCGCCCTGGCCAAGGGGAAGGCGCGGCTCGCGATCTTCGGTGTGATCGTGCCTTTGATCGCGCTGATCGGCGCGGTCCGGCTGGCCCGGCCCGGCTCGCTCTGGGCCCGCCGCTTCTACGCCGGCCGCCCCCGCGCCCGCGCTCGCGCCCGCTTGCGGGCCTACCACCACGACCGCCGCTGGTCCGGCCCACGCCGCGCCCTCCAGGACTGGATCGGGGGCCGCCCGGACCCTGAGCGCTGACGCCCGCGGCGCCTGTGCGGACCGACCCGGCAGCGTCCACCCCCGGCCCGCACCCACCCCAGGCCCCGCACCCGCGCCCGGTGCGGACTACTCGGCGGCGGTGACGGCCTTGTCGGCGGACGACTTCTCCGGCAGCTCCGCGGCCAGTGCCGCCGCGGCCTGGACCAGGGGCAGGGCCAGCAGACCCCCCGTGCCCTCACCCACCGTCACACCCTGGGACAGCAGCGGCTCCAGGGCCATCCGGTCCAGCGCCTTCGCCTGGCCCGGCTCGCCGCTGTCGTGCGACGCCAGCCACCAGTCCGGCGCCCGGAAGGCGACCCGCTGTCCGACCAGCGCGCAGGCGGCCGACACGACGCCGTCCAGGATCACCGGCATCTTCCGCACCGCGGCCTGGAGCAGGAAGCCCGTCATGGCGGTGAGGTCCGCGCCGCCCACGGTGGCGAGAAGCTGCAACTGGTCGCCGAGTACCGGCCGGGCGCGGCGCAACGCGTCCCGGATCGCCGCGCACTTCCGCATCCAGGCCAGGTCGTCGATGGGCAGCCCGCCCCGCCCGGTGACGACCGACGCGTCGGTCCCGCACAGCGCCGCGACCAGCACGCCCGCCGCCGTCGTCCCGCCCACGCTCACATCGCCGAGCACCACCAGGTCCGTGCCCGAGTCGGCCTCCTCGTCGGCCACCGCCATCCCGGCCCGGAAGGCGGCCTCCGCCTCCTCCGGGGTCAGCGCGTCCTCGATGTCGATGCGCCCCGCGCCGCGCCGCACCCGGTGGCCGGAGACCTCGGCCGGCAGCGTCTCGGGGTCGCAGTCCAGCGACATGTCGACGACGCGGACCGGCACACCGAGGCGCCGGGCGAGCACCGACACCGGCCGGCCGCCCTCCAGCACCTCGCGCACCAACTCGCCCGCACCGCCCGCGGGCCGCGCGGAGACACCCAGTTCGGCGATCCGGTGGTCGCCGGCGAAGAGCACGGCCCGGGGCCGTTCGACGGGCCGCACCGGCACGGCGGACTGCGCCGCGGCCAGCCACTCGCCCAGTTCGTCCAGGCGGCCCAGCGCTCCGGGCGGCACGACCTGACGCTCCCGGCGCGCCTCCGCGTCGCGACGTACGCCGCCGTCCGGGCGCTCGATCAGGTCGGTGAAGTCGTCGAGATTCAGCGAGCTCATTCGCCGAACAGTACCGGCCCCGGTCGAACACCGAGGAGGGCCCGTGGGCAGCGCGCCCGGGCGGCGTCGTTGCACCCCGGAACGCGATCACCTACGTAACGTTTTGCCTGGATTGTCGTTCGTACTCGTCTCGGGAGCCGCCCATGTCCGCACCCCCCGCCCCCTCGGTGCCTCCCGTCCCCCGCTACGGGCCCTACCGCGCGGACTGCCCCTGGTGCGGCTCGCGTCGGCTGCGGGCACGGCCGCGACGCGAGGAGCCGCGGCAGGGCGAACCCGGCCGGTCCGTTCTCGAGAGGTGCGCGGACTGCCGGCTCGGGTTCAGGAACCCGCCGGTCCCGGCGGAGACCGGGCACCCTGCGCTCCGGGCCGGGGTCCGGCTGAGACACGCGCTCGCCGCCCGCGCGATGCTCCGCCACTGCCCCGAGCCCGAGAGCTGGCTGGACGTCGGCACCGGCGACGCCGACTTCCCGCACGCCGCCCGCGCGCACTTCCCGTACACCTCGTTCGACGGCCTGGACGCCACCCACCGCGTGCTGCGGGCCCGTGCGGTGGAGCGGGTCGAGGAGGCGTTCGTGGGGCGGCTGACTGACCCGCACATCGCGTCCCGGCTGCGCGCCCGCTACGACGTCGTGAGTCTCTTCCAGTACCTGGAGAGCGTGCCCGACCCACGGGCCGAACTGCGGGCGGCGGTGCGGGTGCTGCGGCCCGGTGGTCATCTGCTCGTCGGGGTGGCGGACCCGCGCCGGATCCTTCCCGCGCATCCCGTCGGCCTGGCCGCCGAGTTGGTGGCCCAGGGCTGCACCGTGCTCGGCGGCGCCCGGGGGCACCGGGTCGTCGCGCGCCGGGACGGGTCAGCCGCGTAGCACCAGGGCCTGGCCCGCCACCACCAGCAGCACCTGCTCGCACTCGTTCGCGAACGCCGCGTTCAGCCGCCCGAGTTCGTCCCGGTAGCGGCGGCCGGACGCGGTGGCCGGGACGATGCCCGAGCCCACCTCGTTCGACACCGCGACGACCGTACGCCGGGTGGCGCGGACCGCCTCCGTCAGCTCCCGTACCCGGTCCCCGAGGGCCCGTTCACCCCCGCCGGACCACTCCGCGTCGTCCCACGCGCCCACCGCGTCCATCGCGTCCGTCAGCCACAGCGACAGGCAGTCGATCAGGAGGGGCGGGCCGTCGTCCTTCAGCAGCGGCACCAGGTCGCAGGTCTCGGCGGTGCGCCACGAACCCGGGCGCCGTTCCCGGTGGGCGCAGACCCGGGACGCCCACTCGGTGTCGCCGCCCCGGGAGCCGCCGGTGGCCACGTAGAGCACGTCCGGGAAGGACTCCAGGCGGCGTTCGGCCTCCACCGACTTGCCCGACCGGGCGCCGCCCAGCACGAGGGTGCGCCGGGGTACGTCGGGTACGTCCTCGTAGGCGCCCACCGTCAGGGTCGTGCCGTCGGGCACGGCCCTCGCCCCGGCCGCCGCGAGCCGCCGCGCCAGTTCCGGGCCGGGCGGCACGTCGTGGTCCAGGTGGACGGCGACGACGTCCGTCGTCGGGCCCGCCGCGCCGACCGCCCGCAGCTTCGCCAGCGCGTCCGGCCGCCCCACCACGTCCGCGACGATCAGGTCGTACGGCTCCGCCGGCTCCTCCAGACCGGCCGGGGCGCCGCCCGGCGGCACGTAGAGGAGCCGCCGGCCGTCCGGCCCCGTCACGGCGTAACCCGTGCCCGGCGCGTCCAGTGCCACCGCCCGCACCCGGTGCCCGGTCAGCACCGCCAGCTCCCGCCCGTCCGGCACCCGCCCCGGCTGCGGCAGCCCGGCCGGCACCTCCACCGCGGGCCCGTCGTGCGGATGGGAGAGCAGCACCTGCCGTACGCCGGTCAGGGAGCGCCCGGCGCGGGCCGCGGCGAACGCGGCGCCCGGCGTCAGGTCGAGCAGCAGCGCACCGTCGACCAGCAACGCGGTCGCCGCGCGCGCCTGCTCGCCCTGCGCCGCGGCACAGGCCGCGCAGGGACAGTCGGGGCGGGGGAGTCCCGCGGGGGCACCGGTGCCGAGCAGAGTCACGTCCACGCACCCGATTTTCGCCGGTCGCCCGGCGACGTGCGCGCCCGAGGCCCCCAAGGAGCACGCACCGCCTTGTACGGCGCACCCCGCTCAGCGCATAGGCTGCGGTCGGAGGCCGGACCAAGATCCGGCATCCGCTCTGCATGTGCTCACATCTTGGAGGCGTACATGGCGGCATGGACGTGGCGGTTCGAGACGGCCGGCGGGACGGAGGTCCAGCCCGCGGTGGAGCCCGAGGAGTTCACCACGCAAGGGGACGCCGAGTCCTGGATCGGGGAGTACTGGCAGCAGCTCAAGGAGGGCGGCGCGGACCAGGTGCGGCTCTTCGAGGACGCCACCGAGATCTACGGCCCGATGAGCCTGCACGCCGAGGGTGCCGAGAGCGCCGAGGCGTCCGAGGCCTCGGAGGCGTAGGCACGGGGAGCGGGCGGGGGCGGTCGCGTCCCCGTCACTGCTCGCCCAGCGTCACCTCGGCGGTGCGCTCGTCGCCGTCCCGGGTGTAGGTCACCTTCGTCCGGTCGCCCGGCGCCATCGAGGCCAGGGCCTCGGCCAGGGAGGTGATGGTGGTGATGCCGGTGTCCCCGACCCTGACGATGACGTCGCCGGGACGCATTCCCGCGTCGTCCGCGGCCCCGCCGTCGCTCACTTCGACGACGGCCACGCCCGCGGGACGGTAGTCGTCGTCGACGACCGTACGGGCGGTGATGCCCAGCGCCGCCCGGCCCGAGTCGGTGACCCGGCCGTCCTCGACGATCTGGTCGGCGACCGTCCGCACCATCGACGCCGGGATCGCGAAGCCGATGCCCGGTGCCGCGCTGTCGCCCATGCCCGGGTCGGTCGCCGCCAGCGTCGGGATGCCGATGACCTGGCCGTCCAGGTTCACCAGGGCGCCCCCGCTGTTGCCGGGGTTGATGGCCGCGGACGTCTGCACCATGTTGGCGATGGTCGCGCCCGTGCCGCCCCCGCTGCTGCCCTCCGTGACGGTCCGCCCGGTCGCCGACACGATGCCCTGCGTCACGCTGGAGGACAGGCCGAGCGGCGAACCCATCGCCAGCACGATCTGCCCGACGGCGACCTTCGCGGAGTCACCGAAACGGGCGGTCTTCAGCCCGTCCGGCAGCCGGTCCAGCTTGATGACCGCCAGGTCCTGCTCCGGGTACGAGGAGACGAGCCGCGCGGCCAGGGCGCCCTCGCTGCGGGCCGTCGTCACCCGGAAGGACTCGCGGTCCCCGACGACGTGCGCGTTGGTGACGACGTGCCCCTTGCCGTCGTACACGACCCCCGACCCCAGCGAGTCGCCCGCCTGGATCTGCACGACCGACGGCAGTACGTCCTTGATCACCCGCTCGTAGTCGGCCTGGAGGTCGTTGGCCGCGTGCGGCGCGGCGGCCTGCGCCGTGTCGCCCTCCCGTGCGCCGCCGGAGCCCCGGCCGGATCCGGAACAGCCGGTCACCAGCAGCAGGGCGCAGGCCCACGCGGCGACGGGACCGAGCCGACGTGGCACACGGGTACGGGAAGCGTCCATGCCCCGAGTCTCACCGCGCACCCCGGCGGCGGCTTCCGGTGAACACCCGAACGGGCGCCGGACAGGCCCCAGGCCGTGTCCGCAAAGTCCTTCCCCCAGCCTCCGGCCGGGAGGTGCCCCCAGTCCCGCGACGCCCGGCACGCACTCTCGCCGCACCGGGCGAAGCCCCGAGTACGCCCAGTACGAGGGGCTGCGCCCGGCATTCCCCCAGCCTCCGGCCGGGGGGACCCCCAGAGCACGCACCGGACGCCGCGGGGCCCGCCCTCCGGGCGGACGGCAGGACTTTGCGGACAGGCCTAGCCGCGCACTCCGCACAGATGCAGCAGCGCCGCTGTCCCGCGGTACGGGTCCGTCCGGCCGGCCCGCTCCTCGGCGGCCAGCAGGGGTTCGAGGTCGGCCGGGGGAGCGGTCTCGTCGGTCGCCGTGTCCGTGAAGACCCGGACGCCGTACCAGACGTGCAGCGGGGCGCCGATGCTCGCGAGCTTCGCCGTCAGTGTCGCCAGCCGGTCCGCGCGCACATCGAGGCCGAGGCGGTTCCGGTACTGCGTGGTGTCGAAGGCGGTCAGCGCGCCGGCCCAGTCGCCGTGCAGTCCAGGGCGCATGGCGAGCGCGTCGCCGTTGCGCACCAGGAGCGACAGCAGGCCGCCCGGGGCGAGCATCCGGGCCAGCCCCGCGAGCAGTGGATCGGGTTCCTCGACGTACATGAGTACGCCGTGGCAGAGCACCACGTCGAAGCTGCCGGGCAGGAAGTGCACGCCGGTGTCCCGGCCGTCGCCCTCGACGATCCGCATCCGCTCCCTGATGCCCTCCGGCTGCCCGGCCAGCGCGTCCCGCGCCGCGGCGATCATCGTGGCGTCCCGCTCCACGCCGGTCACCTGGTGCCCGGCCCGTGCCAGCCGCAGCGCCTGGGTGCCCTGGCCCATGCCGACGTCGAGCACCCGCAGGCGCCTGCCCACGGCGAAACGGCCGGCTATCTGCTCGTCCAGCTGTCGCGCCACCATCTCCTGCCGTACGACGTCGCGCAGACCCGGCAGTTTCGCTGTCCAGCTCTGGGCCGCGTCACCGGCGAAAGGCGTCGTGCTCAGGGCCGCTCTCCGCGCTTGACCTGGGGCTTGGGCAGCCGCAGGCGACGCATCTGGAGCGACCGCATCAGGGCGTAGGCGACGGCGCCGCGGCGGCGCTCGTCGGGGAACCGCTCGGCGAGGCGCTTCTTCAGCCGGACGCCGGTGACGATCGAGTCCAGCACGATCAGCACGATCACGACCAGCCACAGCAGCAGCGCGACGTTCTGCAGCGAGGCGACGCGGACCATGCTCAGCACGAGAATGATCACGGCCATCGGCAGGAAGTACTCCGCGATGTTGAACCGCGAGTCGACGAAGTCGCGCGCGAACCTGCGGACCGGGCCCTTGTCGCGGGCCGGCAGGTACCGCTCGTCGCCCTTCGCCAGCGCCTCGCGCTGGCGTGCCATCGCGGTCCGCCGATCCTCGCGCTGCCGCTTGGCGGCGTCCTTGCGCGTCAACGGCGTATTGGCGACGCTGCGGCGCTGGGACTGGGCCACGCTGCGCTTGGGCGTGGGCCTGCCCTTGGGGGCCTGCGGGTCACGGGGCTGAGTGGAGTCGGTCACCGGCGCGCTGGCGCTCTGGGCCTTCTCATCCTTGGCACGGCTACGGAACACAAAACCCAAGGGTACGGGGTGCGGGGGTGTGGACCCCAGTCCGGTGGGGAACGATCCGGCAACGCCGGTCGTCAGTAGGGGGACAGAGGGGACTTTGCGTACGCCCCCGGACACCGGTCATTCCGGACAACCCCGGGGAGCACCTACTCCTTGCGCCGGATCGGGAGCGTACGCAGTCGTCCTTGGGGATGAGCGCATCCGTCCCCGAACAGTGCGGTAATGGATGCAGGGCCCGTACTGTGGGTTCTGTTGCAGTCGCTGGAGCCGGAGTCGGCCAGAAGGGGGCGCGCGAAGCCCATGAGCGGTGTCATGAAGCGTATGGGGATGATCTTCCGCGCGAAGGCCAACAAGGCCCTGGACCGGGCCGAGGACCCGCGCGAGACCCTCGATTACTCGTACCAGAAGCAGCTGGAGCTGCTGCAGAAGGTGCGCCGCGGGGTCGCCGACGTGGCGACCAGCCGCAAGCGCCTGGAGCTGCAGCTCAACCAGCTCCAGTCCCAGTCGGGCAAGCTGGAGGACCAGGGCCGCAAGGCGCTGGCGCTGGGCCGTGAGGACCTCGCCCGCGAGGCGCTCTCCCGCCGGGCCGCCCTCCAGCAGCAGGTCACCGACCTGGAGACGCAGCACGCCACCCTCCAGGGCGAGGAGGAGAAGCTCACTCTGGCGGCCCAGCGGCTCCAGGCCAAGGTGGACGCCTTCCGCACGAAGAAGGAGACCATCAAGGCCACCTACACGGCGGCCCAGGCGCAGACCCGTATCGGCGAGGCGTTCTCCGGCATCTCCGAGGAGATGGGCGACGTCGGCCTGGCCATCCAGCGGGCGGAGGACAAGACCGCCCAGCTCCAGGCCCGGGCCGGCGCCATCGACGAGCTGCTCGCCTCCGGTGCCCTCGACGACCAGTCCGGCATGCACAAGGACGACATCCAGGCCGAGCTGGACCGGCTCTCCGGTGGTACGGATGTAGAGCTGGAGCTCCAGCGCATGAAGGCCGAGCTGGCCGGTGGCAGCACCGCCGACCGGCAGGCCATCGAGGGCGGCGAGGGTCAGGACAGGACGCAGTCCCAGCAGCAGCCGCAGGACACCCCGCGCTTCGACAAGCAGTAGCCCACGCGCCTAGGAGGGCCGACATGATCGTACGGATCATGGGGGAGGGACAGCTGACGCTGGCCGACGACCGGCTCGCGGAGCTGGACAAGCTGGACGACGAACTCCTGGCCGAGATGGAGAACGGCGACGGCCCCGGCTTCCGCGCCACCCTCCAGGCCCTCCTCGCCAAGGTCCGCGACCTCGGCGAGCCCCTCCCCGAGGACTCCCTGGAGCCGTCGGACCTCATCCTCCCCTCCCCGGACGCCACCCTGGAGGAGGTCCAGGAACTGCTGAGCGACGACGGCCTCATTCCGGGCGGTTGAACTGGTGGCTTCGCCTTCCGGCCCGCCCGGATCTTGCGGCCCGTCCGGAGTTTGAGGACGAGGCCGTTCAGGCCGAAGCGGGGGTCTGGGGGCGCAGCCCCCAGCAGACGCCCACTGCACGCGGGCCCAGTCCTGAACGCGGGCCCAGTCAAGAGCCACGCCCACTCCAGCTACCGTAAACAGCCGTGAGCACCCTCGCCCGCGCCCGCTGCACCCTCGGCGCCCACCCCTCCGCACTGGACACCGCCCTCGCCGCGGCGGTCCTGGTGTGCATGGTCGCGGGCTCCTTCGCCGACCCGCACGGACCCGAGGGCGTCACCTGGAGCCTGCGCACGCCCGCCGTGCTCAGCCTGGTCCTGATGGCCGTAGGCGCCGCCGCCCTCGCCTTCCGCCGCCGCGCCCCGCTCGTGGTCCTCGGCGTGACCGGCTCGGTCTCCGTCGTCGAGAGCATCACCGGCGACCCCCGCGCACCCGTGGTGATGTCCGCCGTCATCGCCCTGTACACCGTCGCCGCCTCCACCGACCGCCCCACCACCTGGCGGGTCGGCCTGCTCACCATGACGGTGCTGACCGGCGCCGCCATGCTGTTCGGGCCGCTGCCCTGGTACGCGCAGGAGAACCTCGCCGTCTTCGCCTGGACCGGCATCGGTGCCAGCGCCGGGGACGCCGTCCGCAGCCGCCGCGCCTTCGTGCAGGCCATCCGGGACCGGGCCGAGAAGGCCGAGCGCACCCGCGAGGAGGAGGCCCGCCGCCGGGTCGCCGAGGAACGGCTGCGGATCGCCCGCGACCTGCACGACGTGGTCGCCCACCACATCGCCCTGGTCAACGTCCAGGCCGGGGTGGCCTCGCACGTCATGGACAAGCGGCCCGACCAGGCCAAGGAGGCCCTCGCCCACGTACGGGACGCCAGCCGCAGCGCGCTGGATGAACTGCGGGCCACCGTGGGGCTGCTCCGCCAGTCGGGCGACCCGGAGGCGCCGACCGAGCCCGCTCCCGGCCTCGACCGGCTGGACGAACTCGTCGGGACCTTCCACCACTCCGGGCTGCCCGTCGAGGTGGCCCGCGCCGACCAGGGCACCGAACTGCCCGCCGCCGTCGACCTGGCCGCCTACCGGATCATCCAGGAGGCGCTGACCAACGTCCGCAAGCACGCGGGACAGCGGGCGAAGGCCGAGGTCAGCGTCGTACGGGTGGGGCCGAACATCGAGGTGACCGTCCTCGACGACGGAACCGGCGACGGCGCCGGGGACGGCTCGGCCCCGGACAGCGGCGGCCACGGGCTGCTCGGGATGCGCGAGCGCGTCGCCGCCGTGCGCGGCACCCTCACCACCGGTCCCCGCTACGGAGGCGGCTTCCGGGTCCATGCGATCCTTCCGGTCAGAAGCCGCACCGATGCCGCGGAGGACCCCGTATGACGATCCGTGTCCTGCTCGCCGACGACCAGGCGTTGCTGCGCAGCGCCTTCCGGGTGCTGGTCGACTCCGAGCCCGACATGGAGGTGGTGGGGGAGGCGTCCGACGGCGCGGAGGCGGCCCGGCTGGCCGCCGAGCGGCGGGCCGACGTGGTGCTGATGGACATCCGCATGCCCGGCACGGACGGCCTCGCGGCCACCCGCCTGATCAGCGCCGACCCCGCCCTCGCCTACGTCCGGGTCGTCATACTGACCACCTTCGAGGTCGACGACTACGTGGTGCAGTCGCTGCGCGCGGGCGCCTCGGGCTTCCTCGGCAAGGGCTCCGAACCGGACGAGCTGCTCAGCGCGATCCGCGTCGCGGCCGGCGGGGAGGCCCTGCTGTCGCCGACCGCCACCAAGGGTCTGATCGCCCGCTTCCTCGCCCAGGACGGCACGGCCGGGGAGGACGGCGACCCCGCCCGCGCCGAGCGGCTGGAGACGCTGACCGGACGGGAGCGCGAGGTCCTGGTCCAGGTCGCCGGCGGGCACTCCAACGACGAGATCGCCGAGCGCCTCGAGGTCAGCCCGCTCACCGTGAAGACGCACGTGAACCGGGCCATGGCCAAGCTGGGCGCCCGCGACCGCGCCCAGCTGGTCGTGATCGCGTACGAATCCGGGCTGGTACGTCCAAGGGTGGAGTGAGCTCTACCCGCGTGTACTGCGGCGGCAGTAGGCGCCGGATAAGGAAATGGACCTGCGGGCTAGGGAACCGGGGCCGCCCATGGCCCAGGGTGGTGGGGTGGGCGTACAGACCTGCCCCGTCCCCTCCGCTCGGCCACAGAAGAGAGACCCTGACCCATGTCCTGGCTGTCGAGATTCAGCCTCGCGCAACGGGCCCTGATCGGGCTGATGTCGATCGTCGCGCTCGTCTTCGGGGCGATCGCGATCCCCCAGCTCAAGCAGCAGCTGCTGCCCACCATCGAACTCCCCATGGTGTCCGTGCTCGCGCCGTACCAGGGCGCCTCCCCGGACGTGGTCGAGAAGCAGGTCGTCGAGCCCATCGAGGACAGCCTCGAAGCCGTCGACGGGATATCGGGCGTCACGGCCACCGCCAGCGAGGGCAACGCCGTCATCATGGCGTCCTTCGACTACGGCCCGAACACCCAGCAGCTCGTCGCCGACGTCCAGCAGGCCGTCAACCGGGCCCGCGCGCAGCTCCCCGACGACGTCGACCCGCAGGTCATCTCCGGCTCGACGGACGACATCCCGACCGTCGTCCTCGCCGTCACCTCGGACGAGGACCAGCAGGCGCTGGCCGACCGGCTCGACAGGACGGTCGTCTCCGAGCTGAAGGACATCGACGGCGTCGCCCAGGTCACCGTCGACGGCGTGCGCGACGTCGAGGTCACCGTCACGCCGGACCCGGCGAAGCTGGCCGCGGCCGGGGTGAGCCCGCAGGTGCTCGCCCAGTCCCTCCAGGCCGGCGGCGCCACCGTCCCCGCGGGCTCCTTCGACGAGGACGGCGCCAACCGCACCGTCCAGGTCGGCGGCGGCTTCACCTCGCTCAAGCAGATCCAGGACCTCATGGTCACCGGCGAGGGCGTCGACAAGCCCGTCCGCCTCGGCGACGTCGCCACCGTCAAGGAGGAGGAGGCCAAGGCCGACTCCCTCACCCGCACCGACGGCAAGCCGTCCCTCGCCGTCGCCGTGACGATGGACCACGACGGCAGCGCGGTCGCCATCTCGAACGCGGTCGAGGACAAGCTTCCCGACCTGCGCGAGCAGCTCGGCTCCGGCGCGGAACTGACTGTCGTCAGCGACCAGGGCCCGGCGGTCTCCAAGGCCATCTCCGGTCTGACCACGGAGGGCGGGCTCGGTCTGCTCTTCGCCGTCCTGATCATCCTGGTCTTCCTGGCGTCCGTCCGCTCCACCCTGGTCACCGCGGTCTCCATCCCGCTGTCGGTGGTGCTGGCGCTGATCGTCCTGTGGACGCGCGACCTGTCGCTGAACATGCTGACGCTGGGCGCGCTGACCATCGCCATCGGCCGGGTCGTCGACGACTCGATCGTGGTCCTGGAGAACATCAAGCGCCACCTCGGCTACGGCGAGGAGCGCCGGGAGGCCATCCTCCAGGCCGTGCGCGAGGTCGCCGGAGCGGTCACCTCCTCGACGCTCACCACGGTCGCCGTCTTCCTGCCGATCGGTCTGGTCGGCGGCATGGTCGGCGAGCTGTTCGGCTCCTTCAGCCTCACCGTCACCGCCGCGCTGCTGGCGTCCCTGCTGGTGTCGCTGACGGTCGTCCCGGTCCTGTCGTACTGGTTCCTGCGGCCCCCGAAGGGCACCCCCGAGGACGCCGCCGAAGCCCGCAGGCTGGCCGAGGAGAAGGAGGCCAGGAGCCGCCTCCAGCGCTTCTACGTCCCCGTCCTGCGCTTCGCCACCCGCCGCCGGCTGACCAGCGTGGCCATCGCGGTCGTCGTGCTGATCGGCACCTTCGGCATGGCGCCGCTGCTGAAGACGAACTTCTTCGACCAGGGCGAGCAGGAGGTCCTCAGCGTCAAGCAGGAGCTGAAGCCGGGCACCAGCCTCGGCGCGACCGACGCCCAGGCGAAGAAGGTCGAGAAGCTGCTCGGCGACACCGAGGGCGTCAAGGACTACCAGGTCACCATCGGCTCGTCCGGCTTCATGGCCGCCTTCGGCGGCGGTACGGACACCAACCAGGCGTCGTACCAGATCATGCTGGAGGACTCCGCGTCCTCCGAGGACGTCCAGGACCACATCGAGGACGGTCTCGCGAAGCTCGACGGCATCGGCACCACCACGGTCGCCGCCGGTGACGGCTTCGGCAGCCAGGACCTGAGCGTCGTCGTCAAGGCGGCCGACGCGAAGGTGCTCCGGGACGCCTCCGAGCAGGTCCGCAAGACGGTCGCCGGCCTCGACGACGTCACCGACGTCACCAGCGACCTGGCGCAGAGCGTGCCGCGCATCTCGGTCAAGGCCAACGCCCGCGCCGCCGAGGCCGGTTTCACCGACCAGACGCTCGGCGCCGCCGTCGGCCAGGCCGTGCGCGGCACGCCCGCGGCCAAGGCGACCCTGGAGGACACCGAGCGCGACGTCGTGATCCGGTCGGCGCAGCCCGCCGAGACGATCGCCGAACTGAAGGCCCTGGACCTGGGTCCGGCCAAGCTCGGTGACATCGCCACCGTGCGACTGGTGGACGGTCCGGTCTCGATGACCCGGATCGACGGTCAGCGCGCGGCGACCATCACCGCCAAGCCGACCGGCGACAACACCGGCGCGGTCGGCACCGACCTCCAGTCGAGGATCAACGCGCTGGACCTGCCGGCCGGCGCCACCGCCGAGATCGGCGGCGTCACGGCGGACCAGGACGAGGCCTTCGTCAACCTGGGCCTCGCCATGCTCGCGGCGATCGCGATCGTGTTCATGCTGCTGGTCGGCACCTTCCGGTCGCTGGCCCAGCCGCTGATCCTGCTGGTGTCCATCCCGTTCGCGGCGACCGGCGCGATCGGCCTGCTGATCGCCACGGGCACCCCGATGGGCGTCCCGGCGATGATCGGCATGCTGATGCTGATCGGCATCGTGGTCACCAACGCGATCGTGCTGATCGACCTGATCAACCAGTACCGCAAGCAGGGCTACGGCGTGGTCGAAGCGGTCGTCGAGGGCGGCCGGCACCGGCTGCGGCCCATCCTGATGACGGCCCTGGCGACGATCTTCGCCCTCCTCCCGATGGCGCTGGGCGTCACCGGCGAGGGCGGTTTCATCGCCCAGCCGCTCGCGGTGGTCGTGATCGGCGGCCTGGTCACCTCGACCCTGCTGACCCTCCTGCTGGTCCCGACGCTGTACGCGATGCTGGAACTCCGCAAGGAGCGGCGCGCGAAGAAGCGGGCGGCGAAGAAGGGCGGCGGCGACGTGCCGCCGCAGGCGGCGGCTTCGGACGAGCCGGAGCCGGCGAAGGTCTGAGACCGCGAAATGACGGAGGTCCCGTTCGACACCGACGGTGTCGGGCGGGACCTCCGCCATTTCCGGCACCCCGCACAGGGTGGGTGGGACGGAACCCGCTACGGCAGCGCCAGCATCCGCTCGAGCGCCAGCTTCGCGAACGCCTCCGTCTCCGTGTCCACCTGGATGCGATTGACCAGCGTGCCCTCGGCCAGTGACTCCAGCGTCCAGACCAGGTGCGGCAGGTCGATGCGGTTCATCGTCGAGCAGAAGCAGACCGTCTTGTCGAGGAAGACGATCTCCTTGTCCTCCGCAGCGAAACGGTTCGCCAGCCGCCGGACCAGGTTCAGCTCGGTCCCGATGGCCCACTTGGAACCGGCCGGGGCCGCCTCCAGGGCCTTGATGATGTACTCGGTCGAGCCGACGTAGTCCGCCGCCGCGACGACCTCGTGCTTGCACTCGGGGTGCACGAGGACGTTCACCCCGGGTATGCGCTCGCGCACGTCGTTCACCGAGTCGAGGCTGAAGCGGCCGTGCACCGAGCAGTGCCCCCGCCAGAGGATCATCTTCGCGCCGCGCAGCTCCTCGGCGGTCAGCCCGCCGTTCGGCTTGTGCGGGTTGTAGACGACGCAGTCCTCGAGCGTCATGCCCATGTCCCGCACCGCGGTGTTGCGGCCCAGGTGCTGGTCGGGCAGGAACAGCACCTTCTCGCCCTGCTCGAAGGCCCAGTCCAGGGCACGCTTGGCGTTGGACGAGGTGCAGATGGTGCCGCCGTGCTTGCCGGTGAACGCCTTGATGTCCGCCGACGAGTTCATGTACGAGACGGGCACGACCTGCTCGGCGATCCCGGCCTCGGTCAGCGCGTCCCAGCACTCGGCGACCTGCTCGGCGGTGGCCATGTCCGCCATGGAGCACCCGGCGGCCAGGTCGGGCAGGACCACCTTCTGGTCGTCGGAGGTCAGGATGTCGGCCGACTCCGCCATGAAGTGCACACCGCAGAAGACGATGTACTCGGCCTCCGGGCGCGCGGCCGCGTCCCGGGCCAGCTTGAAGGAGTCACCCGTGACGTCGGCGAACTGGATGACCTCGTCGCGCTGGTAGTGGTGGCCGAGGACGAAGACCTTGTCCCCGAGCTTCTCCTTGGCCGCGCGGGCGCGTGCGACCAGGTCCGGGTCGGAGGGCGAGGGCAGGTCGCCCGGGCACTCCACGCCGCGCTCGCTCCTCGGGTCGGCCTCACGGCCGAGCAGCAGCAGGGCGAGGGGCGTCGGCTGTACGTCGAGCTCCTGGGTTTGGGCGGTGGTCACGACACGCACCCTTTCTACTTTTCGTCTAACTGACGCTATATATCATAACCGCTTCACGTCAGTTTGACGATGCCCATCGTGTCGGTGTGACGTGAATCCCGGTGCCGCTTACCGTGGGCGGGGCGTGTGCGAGCATGAAGGGAACACCGAGGACAAAGACTCGGGCCCGCCCGGAATGAATCCGCGGCTCCGCCGGTTGAAACCGTCGGTAAGCAGTCTCCGTACAACCCGGGAGAGATGTAGATGTCCGTATCGGACGAGTCCACCACCGTCACCGACGGCATCATCGTGACCGACGCCGCCGCGGCCAAGGTCAAGGCCCTGCTCGACCAGGAAGGCCGTGACGACCTCGCGCTGCGCGTAGCCGTCCAGCCCGGTGGCTGCTCCGGCCTGCGCTACCAGCTCTTCTTCGACGAGCGCTCGCTCGACGGCGACGTGGTGAAGGACTTCGACGGCGTCAAGGTCACCACCGACCGCATGAGCGCGCCGTACCTGGGCGGCGCCACCATCGACTTCGTGGACACGATCGAGAAGCAGGGCTTCACGATCGACAACCCGAACGCGACGGGTTCCTGCGCCTGCGGCGACTCCTTCAGCTGAGCCGCGCGGCACACGCGCACGCGACACGAAGAGGGCGGCGGCCCGGGGCGAGAACCCCGGGCCGCCGCCCTCTTCCGCTCACGCGCCCGGTGTCACCGGCCCCCGGAGGGCGCCGGCAGCCGCGCGCCGGGCTTGTGCAGCGGGACCTTCTCGCCGTCCGTGCCCACGACCTTCCGGTCACCGAGCGGTTCGTCGAGCCGCACCGTGCGCTCGTACTCCTTGGCGATCAGGATGCACACCTTGTCCGGATGCGGGGTCTCGGTCACCGTCACGGTCACCTCCCCGTCCTCCTCCTCGGCCTTCGCCTCGTAGTCCGCGCAGACCCCGCCCGTGAAGTGCACGGTCAGCTCTCCGCCCGCGGCCGTGTACCCGTTCACCCGCACGTCCCGCGGCTCGCCCGGCTTGGAGGTCGGCTCGTCGGACGGGGACGGCGAGGCCGGGGCCGCGGTGGTCAGGTACTTCGGCTCGACCGCCGGATACGTGACCATGGAACTGTCCTCCGCGCCCGGCGCGCGCACCTCGAACAGCCAGGAGGGCACCAGCGTCTGCCGCCCCCGCACCGGATGCGCGGCCAGACCGAACACCGCGTCCTCGACGGTGACCGTCTGCTTCCCGGGCTTCTCCGGTGAGCCGGTCGGCGGCGCGCACGGCGTGTCCGCGCCGTCCTCGTGCGGCACCGGGCTCGCGCAGCCCCCGATGCCTCCCACGCCGGGCCCGGAACCACCGCCCGGCGAGTTCAGCAGCGCCAGGGCCTCCTTCGCGTCCAGGACGGGGTACGTGTCCCCCTTGACCGGCGCCTTGACCTGCCCGCTGCCGCCGACCACGTCGCCCTGGGCACCGACGACCACGCCGGTCGTCCAGCCGTGTGTGGGCAGCCCGCCGACCTCGGGTTCGGCGTTCACGGCCCGCCGCACGCCCATGACCTGGCCCGCGTCCAGCTTGGCGTCGTCCTGGCCCAGCGCCTTCAGCACCGGCGCCGCCGCCTTCTTCGCGGCCGCCTCGCTCACCGGGCTCCCGTCGGCCGACGGGGCCTGGCACACGGCGCCCTTCTTGCAGTCGTCGGTGCCGGGTGTGTAGCGGTGGAACGTCCAGGTGCCCGGCGCCTGCGTGGTCACCGTCAGCAGGGGCCCCGAGCCGTCCTTGGCGTTGCCGACCTTCCAGGCCCCGCCCTGGACGCGCGGTGCGCCCGCCACCCCGAGCGCCTCGGCCAGCCGGGCCACCTCCGCCTCGGTGACCTCGCCCTTCGTCCGGTACACGGGCGCCGAGCCGGGCCCTTCGGGGAGGGAGCCGTCGGCGCGGTAGATGACGCCGTACGGGTCGGGCTCACCGGGCGCGATGCCGTTCGTCGCGTCCGTACCGCCGCCGGGGGACGTCCCGTGGTCGTCCAGGGCCAGCGGCGGGGGAGTGTCGTCGCCCGACGCCCCGGACGCCGTACCGCCGTCCGCGTCGCCGCCGGAGGCGGACGTGGCCAGGTAGGCACCGCCCGTGCCGACCAGCAGCACGGCGGCGGCGACCGACGCGACGACGGCCGCGGAGGGACGCCGTCGCGCGGGACGCCCGGTGCCGGCCTCGTCGGCGGCGGTGGCGTCGTTGTCGGGTCGCTCGCTGTTCACCGCATCGCTCCTTCAGCTGTTACCGGGGACAGCGATGGGACGCGGTGGGCGGGCATCCGGTTCCCGGCGACGGCGCGCGTCGCCCGAACGGCTCAGTCGCCGTAGTCCGACATCGCCTCCAGCAACCGGGCCGACGTCTGCGGCACCCGTACGCCGTGGAGCAGCGAGACGGGCACCGGGCGGGTGGCGACGTGAGCCGGGGCCGACCAGCGCGGGGTCATCCGGGCGCAGTCACCGCGCAGCGACGCCAGGTCGCCGTCCAGGTCGGCCGGGGCGGGGTCGGCGGTCCTCAGGTTCGTCATAACAGCACCGTAGGCACGTCACGGACCGCGAAGAAAGTTGTACTACCGGGTAGTTTTGCCTGCTTCGATCGCGAGGCGGTCCCGGGTAGCGTGAACTGTCAACCCGCCTCCTCTCAGGAGAGAGTCCACGCCGTGCGCATCGCAGTCACCGGCTCCATCGCCACCGACCACCTCATGACCTTTCCCGGCCGATTCTCCGACCAGCTCGTCGCGGACCAGCTGCACACGGTCTCGCTCTCCTTCCTGGTCGACCAGCTGGACGTACGCCGGGGCGGCGTCGCCGCGAACATCGCCTTCGGCATGGGCCAGCTCGGCATCCGGCCGATCCTGGTCGGCGCGGCCGGCTCGGACTTCGCCGAGTACCGCGCCTGGCTGGACCGGCACGGCGTCGACACCGGCTCGGTGCGCATCTCCGAGACCCTGCACACCGCCCGCTTCGTCTGCACCACCGACGCCGACCACAACCAGATCGGCTCCTTCTACACGGGCGCGATGAGCGAGGCCCGCCTCATCGAGCTGAAGACCGTCGCCGACCGCGTGGGCGGCCTCGACCTGGTCTCCATCGGCGCCGACGACCCGGAGGCGATGCTCCGGCACACCGAGGAGTGCCGCGCGCGGTCCATCCCCTTCGCCGCGGACTTCTCCCAGCAGATCGCCCGGATGAACGGCGACGAGATCCGGATACTGCTGGACGGGGCGACCTACCTCTTCTCCAACGAGTACGAGAAGGGGCTCATCGAGACCAAGACCGGCTGGACGGACGAGGAGATCCTCGGCCGCGTGGGGCACCGCGTCACCACCCTCGGCGCGCGGGGCGTACGGATCGAGCGGGCCGGCGAGGAGACCATCGAGGTCGGCGTGCCCGACGAGGAGCGCAAGGCCGACCCGACGGGGGTCGGCGACGCCTTCCGGGCCGGGTTCATGTCGGGACTGGCATGGGGGGTCTCGCTGGAGCGGGCGGCGCAGGTGGGCTGCATGCTGGCGACCCTCGTCATCGAGACGGTCGGTACGCAGGAGTACCAGCTGCGCCGGGGGCACTTCATGGAGCGGTTCACCAAGGCGTACGGGGACGAGGCCGCGGAGGAGGTCCGGGGACGGCTGGGCTGAGTCGTCGGGTGCGGGTCGTGGGGGGCTGGTCGGGCTCACGCGGCGGTGCCGCAAATCGACACCGCCCCGCGCACCTTGGCCAGTCAGCCGATCCGGCGTACCAAGTAAGCCGTCCCCCGGTCCGCCCGCTCCTCGCCCACGTACTCCTGGCCCCGCATCTCGCACCATGCCGGAATGTCCAGGCGGGCGGCCTCGTCGTCGGACAGCACTCGGACCGTTCCGCCGACGGGGACGTCGCCGATGACCTTGGCCAGTTCGATGACCGGGATCGGGCAGCGGCGGCCGATGGCGTCCACGACGAGGTCCGCCCCGGTCTCCGGGGCGGACTCCGCGGCCGCCGGCGCGCCCAGCCTCTCCCGCACCGCGGCCACCGCGCCCGGCAGCACCTCGAGGAACCGTTCCACGTCCTCGGCCGGCGTCCCCGGGGGCAGCGACACCCGGACGTTGCCCTCGGTCAGCACGCCCATCGCCTTGAGGACGTGGCTCGGCGTCAGCGTGCTGCTGGTGCAGGACGACCCGGACGAGACGGAGAAGCCGGCCCGGTCCAGCTCGTGCAGCAGAGTCTCCCCGTCGACATAGAGACACGAGAAGGTGACGATCCCGGGCAGCCGCCGCACCGCGTCGCCGACCACCTCGACGTCCGGCACCAGGCCGGGCACCCGCGCCCGGATCCGCTCCGTCAGCTCCCGCAGCCGGGCCGCCTCCTGCGCGGCCTCGGCCCGCACCGCCCGCAGCGACGCCGCCGCGGCCACGATCGCCGGGAGGTTCTCGAACCCGGGCGCCCGTCCCGACTCCCTCTCGTCCGCCGCCCCTTGCGGCGCGAACCGCACCCCCTTGCGTACGGCCAGCAGCCCGACCCCCGAGGGCCCGCCCCACTTGTGCGCGCTGGCCGTGAGCAGCGACCAGTCGCCCTGCACCTTCCCCCAGCCCAGCGACTGGGCCGCGTCCACCAGCAGGGGCACGCCCGCCGCCCGGCAGGCCTCCGCCACCCGCGCCACCGGCTGCTCGGTGCCGACCTCGTGGTTGGCCGACTGGAGGCAGGCCAGCGCGGTGCCGTCACCGAGGGCCGCGGCGAAGGCCCCCGCGTCCACCGCGCCGGCGCGGTCCACGGGGACCTGGGTGACGGTCCCGCCGTCACGCTCCAGCTCCTCGGCCGCGTGGAGTACGGAGGAGTGTTCGACGGCCGACACGATCAGGTGGCGTCCGACGCGCCGCCGCCCGGCCAGCGCACCCGCCACCCCTGAATGCACCGCCCGCGTCCCCGAAGGGGTGAACACCAGCTCGTCGGCCCGGCACCCCACCGCCTCGGCGGCGGCCTCCCGGGCGGCGTCGAGCAGCAGCCGCGCCCGGCGCCCCTCCCTGTAGAGCCGCGCGGGATCGGCCCACCCCTCGTCAAGAGAGGCCAGCAGCGCCTGCTGGGCAACGGAATGAAGGGGTGCAGCGGAAGCAGCGTCGAAGTAGGCCACGGGACAACGCTAGAACGCCGGGTGGTGCGGCGCCCCCTTAGGGGCGCGGGGACGGCGCGACAAGCCACGACGCACCGTCAGCCGCGAGACAACGCCCGCCCACCACCCCCGTAGGCACCCCATCCCACCCTTAAAGAGTGACCCCCGGCGCGTATGCCACCCTCCCCGCGACCCCCCGGAGGGCGTCGGCTAGGGTTTGGTCCGCATAAACATCAAACCCCTGCCCGACGCAGGGCGGCGACCGACCAGCGAGAAGGCCGCAGCCGAACAGCGCGGGCGAGACTCTCGGGAAGGCGCTACGTGAGTCCCAACGGCTCCGACCGCTCGCCGCGGCGCCCGATGCGGCGGAAGCTGCTGCAGGCACTGACCGCGGGCCTGGTCCTGGCGACCGCCACAGGTTGCACATACGAGGACTTCCCCCGCCTCGGCTTGCCCACCCCAACCACGGAAGAGGCTCCGCGGATCCTCTCCCTCTGGCAGGGATCCTGGGCTGCCGCGCTGGCCACCGGCGTGCTGGTGTGGGGCCTGATCCTGTGGAGTGTGTTCTTCCACCGGCGCAGCCGCACCAAGGTCGAGGTCCCTCCACAGACCAGGTACAACCTGCCCATCGAGGCGCTGTACACCATGGTTCCGCTCGTCATCGTCTCGGTGCTGTTCTACTTCACCGCGCGTGACGAGTCCGAGCTCCTGAGCCTCAAGAAGAAGCCCGACGTCACGGTCAACGTGGTCGGCTTCCAGTGGAGCTGGTGCTTCAACTACGTCGAGAGCGTCAACGGTTCCTCCGGTGACGCCAAGACCTCCGAGGAACTGTCCGCCATCCCGGACCGGTTCAAGGAGGACTTCCCGGCGAACGCCGGCGGCACCTACGACTGCGGTACCCCGAGCACGCGGAACCCGCAGACCGACAACCCCGGTCCGACCCTCTGGCTCCCCAAGGGCAAGACGGTTCGCTTCGTCCTGACCTCGCGTGACGTCATCCACTCCTTCTGGGTGGTGCCGTTCCTCATGAAGCAGGACGTCATTCCGGGCCACACCAACGCCTTCGAGGTGACCCCCAACAAGGAGGGCACCTTCCTCGGCAAGTGCGCCGAGCTGTGCGGCGTGGACCACTCCCGGATGCTGTTCAACGTGAAGGTCGTCTCCCCGGAGCGCTACGAGCAGCACCTCCAGGACCTCGTGAAGAAGGGGCAGACCGGTTACGTTCCCGCAGGCATCGCGCAGACGAGCCACGAGAAGAACCGGGAGACGAACAACCTGTGAGCATCCTCAACGAACCCCAGGGTGCCTCGGCAGCGGAGGACTCGTACGAGAACGAGCTGCCGGTACGGCGCAAGCAGCCCGGCAACGTCGTGATCAAGTGGCTGACGACCACTGACCACAAGACGATCGGCACGCTGTATCTGGTGACGTCGTTCGCCTTCTTCTGCATCGGCGGCGTGATGGCGCTCTTCATGCGCGCCGAGCTGGCCCGGCCGGGTCTGCAGATCATGTCGAACGAGCAGTTCAACCAGGCGTTCACGATGCACGGCACGATCATGCTGCTGATGTTCGCGACGCCGCTGTTCGCCGGCTTCACGAACTGGATCATGCCGCTGCAGATCGGTGCGCCGGACGTGGCGTTCCCGCGGCTGAACATGTTCGCCTACTGGCTGTACCTGTTCGGCTCGACCATCGCGGTGGGCGGGTTCCTGACCCCGCAGGGCGCGGCCGACTTCGGCTGGTTCGCCTACTCCCCGCTGTCCGACGCGGTGCACTCGCCCGGCATCGGCGGCGACCTGTGGATCATGGGTCTGGCCTTCTCCGGCTTCGGCACCATCCTCGGCGCGGTCAACTTCATCACCACGATCATCTGCATGCGCGCGCCCGGCATGACGATGTTCCGGATGCCGATCTTCACCTGGAACGTGCTGCTCACCGCGGTGCTGGTCCTGCTGGCCTTCCCGGTGCTGGCCGCGGCCCTGTTCGCGCTGGAGGCGGACCGCAAGTTCGGTGCGCACATCTTCGACTCGGCCAACGGCGGGGCGCTGCTGTGGCAGCACCTGTTCTGGTTCTTCGGCCATCCCGAGGTGTACATCATCGCGCTGCCGTTCTTCGGCATCGTCAGTGAGATCATCCCGGTCTTCTCCCGCAAGCCGATCTTCGGTTACACGGGTCTGGTCGCGGCGACCATCGCGATCGCGGGTCTGTCGGTGACGGTGTGGGCGCACCACATGTACGTCACGGGCGGCGTGCTGTTGCCCTTCTTCTCCTTCATGACCTTCCTGATCGCGGTCCCGACCGGTGTGAAGTTCTTCAACTGGATCGGCACCATGTGGAAGGGCTCGCTGTCCTTCGAGACACCGATGCTGTGGTCCACCGGCTTCCTGATCACCTTCCTCTTCGGTGGTCTGACCGGTGTCATCCTGGCCTCGCCGCCGCTGGACTTCCACGTCTCGGACTCGTACTTCGTGGTGGCGCACTTCCACTACGTGGTGTTCGGCACGGTGGTGTTCGCGATGTTCGCGGGCTTCCACTTCTGGTGGCCGAAGTTCACCGGCAAGCTGCTCGACGAGCGCCTGGGCAAGATCACGTTCTGGACGCTCTTCGTCGGCTTCCACGGCACGTTCCTGGTCCAGCACTGGCTGGGCGCCGAGGGCATGCCGCGCCGGTACGCCGACTACCTGGCGGCCGACGGGTTCACCGCCCTGAACACGATCTCGACGATCAGCTCGTTCCTGCTCGGCGCGTCGATCCTGCCGTTCTTCTACAACATCTGGAAGACGGCCAAGTACGGCAAGCCGGTCGAGGTGGACGACCCGTGGGGCTACGGGCGTTCGCTGGAGTGGGCGACCTCCTGCCCGCCGCCGCGGCACAACTTCCTCACCCTGCCGCGCATCCGCAGCGAATCCCCGGCGTTCGACCTGCACCACCCCGAGATCTCGGCGATCGACCAGCTGGAGAACGTCGGTCACGGGGAGAAGACCCTCGCCGGCGGCAAGGAGGCCGGGAAGTGAAGATCCAGGGCAAGATGTTCATCTGGTTGAGCGTCTTCATCCTCGTCGTGGCGGTCGTCTACGGCTACTGGTCCAAGGAGCCGGCCGGCACCACGGCGCTCTTCCTGGCCTTCGGCCTGTCCATCATGATCGGCTTCTACCTGGCCTTCACGGCCAAGCGGGTCGACGTCGGTGCGCAGGACAACAAGGAGGCGGACGTCGCGGACGACGCCGGCGAGGTCGGGTTCTTCAGCCCGCACAGCTGGCAGCCGCTCGCGCTCGGTCTCGGCGGTGCGCTCGCCTTCCTGGGCGTGGCCGTCGGCTGGTGGATCATGTACTTCTCGGCACCGGTGATCCTGGTCGGCCTGTTCGGCTGGGTCTTCGAGTACTACCGCGGTGAGAACCGCACCCAGTAGCACGCGCTGAGCACAGAGGGGCCCGGACACTCCGTCAGGAGCGTCCGGGCCCTTCGCATGCCGTACGCCTTTCACTCGTCCGGATTACCCACCGTGCCGTCCTTGACGTGGCTCCCTAGCGTGAGGCCATGAGCGACACGGTTCACTTCCAGGCGCGGGGGCGTACGGTCGTCGGCTGCACCCTGCTGGTGATGGCCCTCGCCACGGGCGTCACCGCCTGCACGGACGACGACAACCCGCTGTCGGCCTCGCCCTACGACGCGGCCGGCCAGATCTCCTTCAACGGCCCCAAGGACGCCGGGAAGAAGGCCGACCCGGACAAACCCCTGGAGGTCGTCGCCGAGGGCGCCGACGGGCGCATCACGGACGTCACGGCCATGGACGCGTCCGGCCGCTACGTCGCCGGCGAGCTGTCCGCCGACGGCGCCCGCTGGCACAGCACCTCACCCCTGGCCGCCAACGCCAGCTACACGGTGCGGGTCAGCACCGAGGACGACGACGGGGCGCCCGGCCGCAAGGTGCTCACCTTCGAGACGGGCAAGCCCGGCGCCAAGAAGACCCTGGGCATCACCTTCGGGCCCAAGGCGGGCGCGTACGGGGTCGGCCAGCCCGTCACCGCGGAGCTGAGCCAGCCGGTCAAGGACAAGGCGCAGCGGGCCATAGTGGAGCGTGCGCTGAAGGTGGACTCGACGCCCGCGGTGGAGGGCGCCTGGCACTGGGTGGACGACAAGAAGCTCCACTACCGCCCGAAGGAGTTCTGGCCCGCGCACGCGACCGTTCAGGTGCGCAGCACCCTCGAAGGCATCAAGGTCGGCGACCGGATGTGGGGCGGCGCCGCCAAGCCCCTGAAGATCACCACGGACGACCGGGTGGTGGCCGTCACCGACGCCGCCGCACACACGCTGACGGTCTTCCAGGACGGCGAGGAGATCAAGCAGATCCCGGTCACCACCGGCAAGCCCGGCTTCGACACCCGCAACGGCGTCAAGGTCGTCCTCGGCAAGGAACCCTTCGTACGCATGCGCAGCACGACCGTGGGCATCGCCGAGGGCTCCTCGGAGTCGTACGACCTGCCGGTCCACTTCGCCACCCGCGTCACCTGGAGCGGCGAGTACGTGCACGCCGCCCCCTGGTCCGTCGGCTCCCAGGGCTCGGCCAACGTCAGTCACGGCTGCGTCGGCATGAGCACCGCCAACGCGGAGTGGTTCTTCAAGGCCGTCCAGGAGGGCGACCTCGTGGAGGTGGTCAACTCCGGCGGCGAGATGATGGAGCCGTTCGGCAACGGCTTCGGCGACTGGAACCTGGACTGGAACAAGTGGCGCACCGGCAGCGCCCTCACGGGCGGCGGGGGCAGCGCCTCCGGCACCGGAGAGCAGGCCCGGCTGCGACCTGAGAGCGTGTGACGACGCCCCCCGGGGCAGCGCCGCCGGGGGGCGGGGCTGTGCGATATGCGGCTCCGCCGCGTGGGCGCGACAAGCCACGACGCAGCCGCACCCGCCGCACGACTCCCGCCCCCGCCCCCTCAGGCGTCCTAAACGCCCTGGAGCCGCTTCTCCCGCAGCAGCGCGGCCAGCGCACCCGCGAACTCCACCGGCTCCACCGGCAGCGTCACAGCCGCCTCCGCCCGACTCCACGTGGCCAGCCACGCATCCTGCGGCCGCGCGATCAGCAGCAGCACCGGCGGGCACATGAAGACCTCGTCCTTGATCTGGCGGCAGACCCCCATGCCGCCCATGGGAACGGCCTCCCCGTCCAGCACGCAGACGTCGATCCCGCCCTTGTCCAGCTCCTTGATCACGGCGGCCGGGGTGGCGCACTCCACGAACTCGACGACGGGGACGTCCGGAGCCGGCCGGCGGCCGGTCGCGAGCCGCACCTGTTCGCGGGTGTTGGAGTCGTCGCTGTAGACCAGCACCGTGGCGGTCGCCTGCATGCTTCCTCCGATACGCGGTGAAGACCGGTAAGGCTGTCGTGGCTGTCGTAGCCCGTTGGGCCGGATGCTACTCCCTTGAACACCTCGTCAACACCGGTTGGGACACGGCTTCGACGGGCCGTTCGATGGGCCATACGGGCAGTACAGACGGGGCGGACACTCCGAACGGCACCCCCCGGGGTGAGGGCGGGATAAGCGACCGACATAATGTCGGTCGTGGCGACAGCAACGACAGTAGAAACCGGGCACGCGCACCCGTCGGTCAACCGGCCGAACCTCACCAGCGTCGGAACCATCATCTGGTTGAGTTCCGAGCTGATGTTCTTCGCGGCCCTCTTCGCGATGTACTTCACCCTGCGATCGGTGACCGGCCCGGACTTCTGGTCCGAGAAGGCCGACGCGCTGAACTTCCCGTTCTCCGCGACGAACACCACGATCCTGGTGCTCTCCTCCCTCACCTGTCAGCTCGGCGTGTTCGCGGCCGAGCGCGGTGACGTGAAGAAGCTCCGGATGTGGTTCATCGTCACCTTCGTGATGGGTGCGATCTTCATCGGCGGTCAGGTGTTCGAGTACACCGAGCTGGTCAAGCACGAGGGTCTCTCGCTCTCGTCCGACCCGTACGGCTCGGCGTTCTACCTGACCACCGGCTTCCACGGACTGCACGTGACGGGCGGCCTCATCGCCTTCCTGCTGGTCCTCGGCCGCACCTACGCGGCCCGGAGGTTCACCCACGAGCAGGCGACCGCGGCCATCGTCGTGTCCTATTACTGGCACTTCGTCGATGTCGTCTGGATCGGCCTCTTCGCCACGATCTACATGATCAAGTAGTCGCGGCACGCACCCGCGCAATACCAGAAGCATCGACGCAGAAGATCCTGACACCGGGGTAATCCGTGAAAAAGCTCTCCGCACGACGACGCCATCCGCTGGCGGCGCTCGTCGTCCTACTCCTCGCGCTGGCATGCACAGGGGGGCTGTACGCCGCGTTCGCACCCGCGAGCAAGGCGCAGGCCGATGAAACCGCCCAGTCCCTCGCCATCGACGAGGGCAAGAAGCTCTATGCCGTCGGCTGCGCCAGTTGCCACGGCACCGGAGGGCAGGGCACCACCGACGGCCCGAGCCTGGTGGGCGTGGGCGCCGCCGCCGTCGACTTCCAGGTCGGCACCGGCCGCATGCCGGCCCAGCAGCCCGGCGCGCAGGTCCCGAAGAAGAAGGTCATCTACTCCCAGGCGGAGATCGACCAGCTCGCGGCCTACATCGCCTCGCTGGGTGCCGGCCCCGCCGTCCCCTCGGAGGAGAAGTACGGCCCGGAGGGCGCGGACATCGCCAAGGGTGGCGAGCTGTTCCGCACCAACTGCGCGCAGTGCCACAACTTCACCGGCAAGGGCGGCGCCCTGACGCACGGCAAGTACGCGCCGACCCTCGAGGGTGTCGACCCCAAGCACATCTACGAGGCCATGCAGACCGGCCCGCAGAACATGCCCTCCTTCCCCGACACCACGCTGTCGGAGCAGAACAAGAAGGACATCATCGCCTACCTGGACGCGGTCAACGGTGACGACACCGTCGAGCCCGGTGGTCTCAGCCTCGGTGGACTGGGTCCGGTCAGTGAGGGTCTGTTCGCGTGGGTCTTCGGACTGGGCGCGCTGATCGCGGTCGCCGTCTGGGTCGCCGCTCGGACCGCAAAGGCCAAGAAGTCATGAGTAGCCAAGACATTCCAGAAGAGAACCTGCCCGCTGAGCAGGGCCACGCGCACGGCGCGGTGAAGGTCGCGGACGAGGAGAACCCGTTCGCCGACCCGGGGCTGCCGCCCCACGAACACCGGATCCAGGACATCGACGAGCGGGCCGCCAAGCGGTCCGAGCGCACGGTCGCCCTGCTGTTCACGGTGTCGATGCTGGCCACCGTCGGCTTCATCGCCTCGTTCGTGGCGATCCCGGTCGACAAGCCGGTCTACATCTGGCCGCTCGGTCACATCAGCGCGCTGAACTTCGCGCTCGGCATGACGCTCGGCGTCGCGCTGTTCGCGATCGGCGCGGGCGCGGTCCACTGGGCCCGCACCCTGATGTCCGACGAGGAGGTCGCCGACGAGCGGCACGCGATCGAGGCCGACACCGAGACCCGTGCCAAGGTCCACGCGGACTTCAAGCAGGGCGCCAAGGAGTCCGTGATCGGGCGCCGCAAGCTGATCCGCAACACGATGCTGGGCGCGCTCACCCTGGTGCCGCTCTCCGGCGTCGTCCTGCTGCGCGACCTCGGCCCGCTGCCCGGCACCAGCCTCCGCCACACCATGTGGTCCAAGGGCAAGCTGCTCGTCAACATGAACACCAACGAGCCGCTGCGTCCCGCCGACGTCGCGGTGGGCTCCCTCACCTTCGCCAAGCCCGAGGGCCTGGAGGAGCACGACGAGGGGTTCATGAACGAGATCGCCAAGGCGGCCCTGATGATCATCCGGCTGGAGCCGGACGCCATCAAGGACAAGCGCGAGCTCGAGTGGTCGCACGAGGGCATCGTGGCGTACTCGAAGATCTGCACCCACGTCGGTTGCCCGATCTCCCTGTACGAGCAGCAGACGCACCACGCGCTCTGCCCCTGCCACCAGTCCACCTTCGACCTTGCCGACGGTGCCCGGGTGATCTTCGGTCCCGCGGGTCACGCCCTGCCGCAGCTGCGCATCGGCGTGAACGACGAGGGGTACCTCGAAGCGCTCGGCGACTTCGACGAGCCCGTCGGTCCTTCCTTCTGGGAGCGCGGATGAGTACTACACCCAACGAAGCCCCGCGCTCTCGCGGGAAGGCACCGGCCGGCGAGCGCGTCGCCGACTGGGCCGACGGCCGGCTGGGGATCTACTCCCTGGCCAAGGCCAACATGCGCAAGATCTTCCCCGACCACTGGTCGTTCATGCTGGGTGAGATCTGCCTCTACAGCTTCATCATCATCATCCTCACGGGTGTGTACCTGACGCTGTTCTTCCACCCGTCGATGAACGAGGTCACGTACCACGGCTCGTACGTGCCGCTCCAGGGCCAGCTGATGAGTGAGGCGTACGCCTCCACGCTGGACATCAGCTTCGACGTCCGCGGCGGTCTGCTCATCCGGCAGATCCACCACTGGGCGGCGCTGATCTTCCTGGCCGGCATGTTCGTGCACATGATGCGCGTCTTCTTCACCGGCGCGTTCCGCAAGCCGCGTGAGATCAACTGGCTGTTCGGCTTCCTGCTGCTCGTCCTCGGCATGTTCACCGGCTTCACCGGTTACTCGCTCCCGGACGACCTGCTCTCCGGCACCGGTATCCGCTTCATGGAGGGCGCGATCCTGTCCGTGCCGATCGTCGGCACGTACATCTCGTTCTTCCTGTTCGGCGGGGAGTTCCCCGGACACGACTTCGTGGCCCGGTTCTACTCGATCCACATCCTGCTGCTGCCGGGCATCATGCTCGGCCTGGTGGTCGGCCACCTGATCCTGGTCTTCTACCACAAGCACACGCAGTTCGCGGGTCCCGGCAAGACCAACAAGAACGTCGTCGGCATGCCGCTGCTGCCGGTGTACATGGCGAAGGCCGGAGGCTTCTTCTTCCTGGTCTTCGGTGTGATCGCCGCCGTCTCGGCCATCGCCACGATCAACCCGATCTGGGCCATCGGCCCCTACCGGCCGGACCAGGTCTCCACCGGCGCACAGCCCGACTGGTACATGGGCTTCTCCGAGGGCCTGATCCGCGTGATGCCGGGCTGGGAGATCAACTTCTGGGGTCACACACTCGCCCTGGGCGTGTTCATCCCACTGCTGATCTTCCCGCTGGTGCTGGTCGCGATCGCGGTCTACCCGTTCATCGAGTCCTGGGTCACCGGGGACAAGCGCGAGCACCACATCCTGGACCGCCCGCGCAACGCCCCGACGCGCACCGCCTTCGGCGTCGCCTGGATGACGGTGTACTTCGTGCTGCTGATCGGTGGCGGCAACGACCTGTGGGCCACCCACTTCCACCTGTCGATCAACGCGATCACCTGGTTCGTCCGCATCGCGTTCTTCGTCGGGCCGGTCCTCGCGTTCATCGCCACCAAGCGGATCTGCCTCGGCCTCCAGCGCCGGGACAAGGAGAAGGTGCTGCACGGCCGCGAGTCGGGCATCATCAAGCGCCTGCCGCACGGTGAGTTCATCGAGGTGCACGAGCCGCTCAGCCAGGAGCAGCTGCACACCCTCACCGCGCACGAGCAGTACAAGCCGGCCGAGATCGGCCCGACGGTCGACGAGAACGGCGTCGAGCGCAAGGTGTCCCGCGGCGAGAAGCTCCGCGCCAAGCTGAGCGAGTCGTACTACGGCGAGGAGTCGCAGATTCCGAAGCCGACCGTCGAGGAGTACAAGGAGATCACGAGCGGCCACGGCCACCACTGACCCTCCCGCGTCGCCACACCACGGTCGAAGGGCCCCGTCCGTTCCGCGGACGGGGCCCTTCGCCGTGCCCGGGGCTGGATAGGGTGGGACCACACTCCTTCTCCACGACCTACGACCATCAGGAGCGACCATGAGCGCTGTGACCCCCGCTGGAGGCGACACCGCGGGCGGCCGCTCCTGGCCCGCCCTGCTGAACCGGCTGCTGGACGGCCACGACCTGTCCCAGGACGACACCGCGTGGGCGCTGGACGTGATCATGCGCGGCGAGGCGACCGACGCGCAGATCGCCGGCCTCGCGGTGGGCCTCCGGTTCAAGGGCGAGACCGTGGAGGAGATCTCCGGTCTGGTCCGCACCATGTACGCGCACGCCAACGTCATCGAGGTGCCGGGCGAGACCGTCGACATCGTCGGGACCGGGGGCGACGGCGCGAAGACGGTCAACATCTCCACCATGTCGGCGATCGTCGTGGCCGGCACCGGCGCGAAGGTCGTCAAGCACGGCAACCGCGCCGCCTCCTCCGCGTCCGGCGCCTCCGACGTACTGGAGAAGCTGGGCGTCAACCTGGAGCTGACTCCGCAGCGGGTCGCCGAGGTCGCCGACGAGGCCGGCATCACCTTCTGCTTCGCCGTGAAGTTCCACCCGGCGCTGCGCCACGTGGCCTCGGCGCGCGGCCAGCTCGGCATCCGCACGGTGTTCAACTTCCTCGGCCCGCTGACCAACCCCGCGAAGGTCAAGGCCCAGGCGATCGGCGTCGCCCACGCCCGGATGGCGCCGATCATCGCCGGTGTCTTCGCCGAGCGCGGCCACTCGTCCCTGGTCTTCCGGGGCGACGACGGCCTCGACGAGCTGACCACGACCGCCACCTCCCGGGTCTGGGTCGTGCGCGACGGCCGGGTGACCGAGGAGACCTTCGACCCGCGCGACGTCGGCCTCGAACTGGTGCCGGTCGAGGCCCTGCGCGGCGCCGACGCCTCCTACAACGCCGACGTCGCCAGGCGCCTGCTGAACGGCGAGACGGGCCCCGTGCGGGACGCCGTGCTGCTGAACTCGGCGGCCGCCCTGGTCGCTCTGGAGGGCGGCGAGGGACCCCTGCCGGAGCGCATCCGGGGCGGCATGGACCGGGCGGCCGAGGCGATCGACTCGGGCGCCGCCAAGCGTGCCCTGGACCGCTGGGTGGCCGCCAGCAACGCGTAGGCCCCACCGTGTGACGTGCGTCCCGCGATCCGGACTCGGGTTGCGGGACGCCGATCACTTCCCATAAGTTTTTCGACAGGTCATGAGTGACAGTCATGAGGCCCCGGCCGACTGTCCGGCAACCCTCCGTCCGTGGCGGGGTGCCCCGGGTGAAGACCAGGTCGTGGACAGCAAGGTTCACGGCAAGCGCGGACCCCTCGCGAAACCAGGGGTCCTGGGTCGTCCGAGGGAGTCTCCCGTGAACCAGCGAATGCGATAGGGCCGCAGAGCCCCGCCTCCGCACACCCTCTTCTTCTCTTTCCCAGCGCTCTGCCTCGCGCTGGTCCTCACGGGAGTCCGCCATGTCCGTACCCACTGCTGTCACCACCCCGCTGCCCGTTCTGGGCCGCGACGTCACCGTCCCGCTCGTCACCGGCGGCGAGGTCACCTACGCCGCGCTCGACTACGCCGCCAGCGCCCCCGCTCTCCAGCGGGTCTGGGACGACGTGGCGGCCTACGCCCCGTACTACGGCAGCGTGCACCGCGGGGCCGGGTACCTGTCGCAGCTGTCGACCGACCTGTTCGAGAACGCCCGCGACACCGTCGCCGAGTTCCTCGGCTGCCGGCAGGACGACCAGGTCGTGTTCACCCGGTCCACCACCGACTCCCTCAACCTGCTCGCCGGCGCGCTGCCCGCCGGCTGCCGGGTCTTCGTCTTCGAGACCGAGCACCACGCCTCGCTGCTGCCCTGGGGGTCCCCCCACGCCGCAGGGCGTAGGGGGAGGGACGCGGACGTGACCTACCTCGACGCCCCCCGCACCCACGCCGAGGCCGTCGAGACCCTGGAGCGCGCCCTCGCCGCCCGCGAGCCGTACGGGCCCGCCCTGGTCTGCGTCACCGGCGCCTCCAACGTCACCGGCGAGCTGTGGCCGGTGCGTGAACTGGCCGCCGCCGCGCACGCGCACGGCGCCCGGATCGTGCTGGACGCCGCCCAGCTCGCCCCGCACCACCCGGTGAGCGTGCGCGACCTCGACGTCGACTGGGTCGCCTTCTCCGGCCACAAGCTGTACGCCCCGTTCGGCTCCGGCGTGCTGGCCGGCCGGGCCGACTGGCTGCGCGAGGCCGAGCCGTACCTCGCCGGCGGCGGTGCCAGCCGCAGCGTCACCCGGCGCGCCGACGGCGGTGTGGACGTGCGCTGGCACGAGAGCGCCGCCCGGCACGAGGCCGGTTCGCCCAACGTCATCGGCGCCTACTCGATCGCCTCCGCCTGCAAGGCGCTCACCGAGGCCGGGTTCGACTCGCTCGTCGCCCGCGAGGAGTACCTGATCGCCAAGGTGCGGGAGGGTCTCGCCGAGGTGCCCGAGGTGCGGATCCTCTCCCTCTTCGGCGACGACGCGCCCCGCGTGGGCGTGCTCTCCTTCGTCGTCGACGGCTGGAACAGCTCCCACTTCGCGGCCGCGCTCTCCGCCGAGTACGGCATCGGGGTGCGCGACGGCCTGTTCTGCGCCCACCCGCTGGTGCGCACCCTGCTCGGCGGCGAGCCCGGGGCGCAGGGCGAGTGCGGCGCCCCCGAGGCGGCGCCGGGGGAGAAGTCCCTCAACGCCATCCGCGTGAGCTTCGGCGCCGGCACCCCGGACGAGCACGTCGAGCGGTTCGTGCACGCCGTCAAGGAGCTGGTCAGCGACGGCGCCCGGTGGAGCTACCGCACCGAGGACGGGCGCTGCGTGCCCGACACCTCCGCCGCCCTGGGCTCCGCCGCCTGAGCCGGCCGGCCCGGCAGCCGCGACCCGAGGAGAACCATCCGCAGGGCCCGCTCCGTGGCGTCCGTCAGCAGCTCGGCGGCCCGCGACAGCGCGTCCGCCAGCGCCATCGGGGCCGGCATGATCCCGTGGCAGGCGTCCACCCCCGGCACGTCGTGCGCGCCCTCGCCGAGCGTGCCGGCCAGGGCGAGGACCGGACGGCCGTGGAGCTTGGCGCGCCGGGCCACCTCCGCCGGTACCTTGCCGCGCGGCGTCTGGTGGTCCAGGGCGCCCTCGGCGGTCAGCACCAGGTCGGCACGGGCGAGGCGGGCGTCCAGGTCGAGGTGGTCGAGCAGCACGTCGAAACGGGGCAGCAGCCGGGCGCCGAGGGCGGCCAGCCCGGCGCCGAGTCCGCCGGAGGCACCGGTGCCGGGGCCGCCCCGCAGGTCCGTGCCGATGACCGAGAGGTCGCGGGTGAGGACGCGCGCCCAGTTCTCCAGACCGGCCGACAACTGCTCCACCTGCGCGGGCGTCGCCCCCTTCTGCGGGCCGAACACCCGGGCCACGCCCCGCTCGCCGCACAGCACGTTGTACGGATTGCAGGCGACGAGCAGCTCGGTGTCCTTCAGGCGGGTGTCCAGGCCGGACGGGTCGACCCGGGCCAGCCGGACCAGCTCGCCCCCGCCGGGCGGCAGTTCGAAGCCGTCCGCGTCCAGCAGCCGCGCCCCGAGCGCCTGGAGCGCCCCCGCGCCCCCGTCCGACGTACCGGAGTCGCCGCAGCCGACCAGGATCCGCCGCACCCCGGTGTCGAGCGCGGCACCGATCAGCTCGCCGACGCCGTACGTGGTCGTCGCGCCGGGGTCGCGCAGGGCGCGGGGGACCAGGGACAGACCCGCGACCGCGGCCATCTCCACCACCGCCGTGTCCCGGCCGCCGAGCAGCGCGAAGTGGGTGCCGACGGGCTCGCCGACCGGGCCGGTGGCGGCCAGCGCGACCAGCCGCCCACCGGTCGCGGCGGCCAGCGCCACGGCCGTGCCCTCACCGCCGTCGACCAGCGGGATCCGGTCGATCTCGGCAGCCGGCAGCACCCGGCGGACACCGGCCGCGATGGCGTCGGCGGCGGCCTGCGCGGACAGCGACTCCTTGAAGCCGCTGGGGGCGACGACGACACGGTGCAGTTTGGAGGACGCGGAGGACGCGGAGGGCACAGACGGCGGGGCGGACATGGCGGACATGGCGGACTCCTTCATCGGGTGACGGGCACGCCGAGCAGCGGCCAGACGGCGGCGGCGAAGAACAGCACGAGGAGGGCGGTCAGCGGGGCCAGGACGGCGGACAGCCGCAGCAGGTCGCGCGGGGTGTAGGTGGGGGTGCCGGGGATGTCGGAGAAGAGCGTGACCGGCTTGGCGGAGGCCGGCAGCGTGTGGCAGAAACCGGCCGCGGCGGTCGAGGCGAGCGCCGCCGCGACCGGGTTGACCCCCGCGCCGACGGCCGCGGCGATCACCAGCGGGACCAGCACGGACGAGCGGGCCGAACGGGACTGGAGGACCAGGTGGGCCGCCGTGCTCACCGCGACCACGACCCCGAGGAAGAGGGCCGGCGCCACGTGGGCGGGCAGCCCCGACACCAGCCACTTCGCCGCCCCGGAGTCCGCGAGCGCCACGCCCATCGCCATGGTCGCCGCCATGAACAGCAGCAGCGACCAGGGCACCGTCTTCAGCGCGTCCTTGAGCCGTACGGTGCCCAGCGCGGGGGAGGAGGCGACGACCGCCCCGATCAGCGCCACCACGGCGGGCGACACGTGGTGCAGGGGCTCGCTGCACCACAGCGCCACCACCGTGGCCAGCAGCAGGGCGCAGCGCTTCTCCGCCTGCGTCCAGGGGCCGGTGACCGGGCTCTCGCTGTGCCGCTGTATCTCCTCGGCGGTGATGTGGACCGGGCCCTGCCGGTCCGCCCGGCGCGTGGTGGTCAGCAGCACGGTCTCGGCGGCCAGGTGGGAGGACGCCACCGCCAGCGGCAGCCCCAGCAGCAGCCATTGCGTGAACCCGATCCGGTTCCCGGTCGCCTCCCACAGCACCGACACGGTGATCAGGTGCGCGCCCGCGCCGATCAGGGTGGCGACCGCCGACAGCAGGATCACCGTCGGGAACAGCAGCGCCAGCATCACCACCAGCCGCTTCCGGTCCGCGAGGGCCTTGGCGAGCGCCAGGAACACCGGCAGCGCGAGCGCCGCCCGGCCCGACGTGGCCGGCACCGCGAACGCGGTCACGACCAGCGCGGCCGTCGTCAGGTGCACCAACTGCCGTACGGTGCGCGCCCCGCCGACCAGGAACGCCGCCGCCCGCCCGGCCAGCCCGGTCCGCGCCACCGCCGCCGCCAGTACGAAGGCGCAGATCAGCAGCCACACCGTGGCGTCCCCGAGGGTGCCGAAGAGGGTGTCGCTGCTGATCACTCCGGTCGCGGTCAGCGCGAGCCCGGCGCCCAGCGCGATGTACGTGTCGTCGATCGGCGTGCCGATCCAGGCACAGGTCGCCAGCGCGAACACGGCCAGGGTGAGCCGCGCGTCGCCGCCCAGGGCGGGGAAGTTGGCGGGGACCGCCAGCAGCGCGCACAGGGACAGCGCCACGCACAGGGCCGCCGCGAGGCGGAGGTTCAACGTCACGTCATCGAGGGTTCACGGGTGCGGTGAGCCATCGATGAGCGTCACATGAAGGAAACTTCACCAGGCCGGCAGCCGGTACCCCATCCCGCGCACGGTCTCCACCTGCTGCGCTCCGAGCTTCTTGCGCAGCGCCCGCACGTAGACGTCCACGATGTTGGAGCCCGGGTCGAAGTCGTAGCCCCACACGTGTGACAGGATCTGCTCGCGGGAGAGTACCTGCCCCGGATGACGCAGGAACAGCTCCAGGAGCACGAACTCACGGGCCGTCAGGTCGACCGTGCGCCCCTGGGAGCGGGCCCTGCGGGTGCGCAGGTCGAGGCTGAGCGCCCCCGACTTCAGCACCGTCACCTCAGGCGCGCGGGCCGCCGTGCGCAGCCGCAGCCGCACCCGGGCGAGCAGTTCCTCGAAGCGGAACGGTTTGGTCATCCAGTCGTCGGCGCCGCCCTCCAGGCCGGCCACCGTGTCCCGGACCGAGTCCCGGGCGGTCAGCACGATCACCGGGGTCGTCACCCGGGCCTCGCGCAGCTCGCGCAGGACCGTGAAGCCGTCCCGGCCGGGCAGCCCGATGTCCAGCACGACCAGGTCGAAGCCGCCGGTGAGTGCGTACTCGTAGGCGGCCTCGCCGTCGCCGACGGCGGTGGTGGTGAAGCCGTTGGCGCGCAGGCCCTTCTCGACGAAGGAGGCGATGCGCTCCTCGTCCTCGACGATGAGGATGCGGTTCATGGACGTGCCTCTTCCGGAGTCAGTCGAGTGTCAGTACGAAGGTGGCTCCCCCGGACTCCGTCCGGGGGCACCCCCAGCCGCCCTCGGTGGCGCGCAGGTCGACCCGGCCGCCGTGGCCCTCGGCGATCGCCCGGACGATCGACAGTCCGAGCCCGGCGCCCGTGCCGCGCACCCCGCGCCGTGCCGTGCCGCGCCGGAACCGCTCGAAGATCACCTCGGCGTCCTGCGCCTGGACCCCGGGGCCGGAGTCGGCGACGTACAGCTCGACGCGGGCGCCGTCGGCGCGGGAGCCGATGCGGATGGTCTGGCCGGTGGTGGTGTGCTGCACCGCGTTCTGCGCGAGCTGCACCATGGCCTGCGTGATCCGCTGGGGGTCGAGCAGGGCCTCCCGGTCGGCGACCTCCGCCAGTACCCAGTCGCGGTCCCCGAGGGTGCGGGCCTTGACGTAGACGTCGGCGGTGAGTTCGGCCAGCTGTACCGGCTCGGGGGTGACGAAGTCGGGGCGTTCGGCCTTGGCGAGCAGCAGCAGGTCCTCGACGATGCGGCTCATCCGGTCCAGTTCGTCGGTGACGAGCCGGACGGTCTCCTCGCGCTCGGCGGGCTCGTCGCCCATCAGTTCCAGGTGGCCGCGCACGATGGTGATGGGGGTGCGCAGTTCGTGGCCCGCGTCGTCGACGAACCGGCGCTGGGTGGCGAAGGCGCGCTCCAGCCGGTCCAGCATGGCGTTGAAGGTCTCGGCCAGGGCGGCGACGTCGTCGTGGCCGTGCACCGGGATGCGCCGGGTCAGGTCCTGCTCGGTGAGCTGCGCGGCCGTGGTCCGCACGAGCCGCACCGGTTTGAGGATGCGGCCGGCGACCACCCAGGCGATGCCGGTGGTCATCAGCAGGGCGACCCCGGAGATGGCGAGCAGCACGCGGAACACCTCGTCCGCGCGGGCCTGTTCACGCCCCGGGTGGAAGGCGACCACGAAGGCGGCCGCCGGTTCGCCGCCGTAGCGGGCCACGGTGACCTTGGCCCAGCGGATCTCGCCCTCGGGCCGCTCCAGGGTGCCGGTGGAGTCGGGCGAGGCGTGGATGCGGCGCCGGGCGTCGGCGTCCTCGTGCAAGGGGCGGTCGACCGGGATCTCGCGCTGCTGGATGATCTGGGTGGGCCTGCTGCCCACCTCGCCCACCAGGCCGACCAGTTCCTCGTCCAGGTCGGCGTACTGCCGCTCCAGGAAGACCCGCAGCAGCCGGCCGGGGTCGGTGAAGGGGCGGCCGGTCTCCGGGTCGAACCCCTGCTCCTCGAAGTTGGCGAACTCGCCGGCCTCCTGCGCGAGCAGGCCGTTGATCCGCTGGTCGGTGTCGCGCAGCAGGATCGAGCGGGTGGTCGCCGCCACCGAGGCGAGCGCGACCGCCATCACGAGCAGCAGCCAGAGCAGGATGCGGACCCGGGCCGAGATCCGTCGGCGTTCACGGTCAGCCGTCGGCCCCGTCGTCGCCGGCTCCGTCGTCCCCGCCGTCCCGGCCTCGGTCGTCGTCATCGTCGTCATCCGAAGGGCCGTCCGTCACCGGCGGCCGGGTCACCACCTGGTCGCTGGGCGTGGGGTCGGGCGAGGAGGAGGCCGGTGCCGGGCTGGGGGAGCCGCTCTCCAGCTCCACCTTGGCCGGGACCCTGGGCTCCTGCGGACTGTCGGTGAGGGCGAAACTGGTCGCGGCGATGCCGAGTGGGATCAGGACGACGGCGGCGAGGGCCGCCATCCGGCGGGAGAAGACCATACGTCCGATGTTGCGCCCGGTACCCGGTGGTTCCGATGAGTCCCGCATGAAGAACCCTTCATCCGCGACGGCCCGTGGAGTGTCGGCTCAGCTGTCGAGCCCGATGGCGAACGCCGCCTCCAGGTCGTGCTGCGAGTACGTCCGGAACGCGACGTGGGTGTCGGTGCCCTCCACGCCCGGGATCTTGCTGATCCGGCCCGGGATGACGTCGGCCAGGTCCTCGTGCCGGCTCACCCGCACCATGGCGATCAGGTCGTAGGTGCCGGTGACGGAGAAGACCTCGCTGACGCTCTCCAGCGCGGCGATCTGCTCCGCGATCTCGGGAATCCGGTCCACGCTGGTCTTGATGAGCACGATCGCGCTGATCACGGCTGGTTCTCTCCCTCGGGGGCCGCCACTGGAACGCTCTTCACTCTAGTCGTACGCCCGAACCGCACCCACGCGAAAGTGAAGCCCAGGCCGAAGCCCACCAGGTGGGCGAGGTACGCCACCCCCGGGCCGTCGCCGGCCCGGCCCGCCGCCATCCACTGGAGGGCGGCCCAGAAGGGGAGGACCAGCCAGGCCGGGAAGCGCAGGGGCAGGAAGAAGAGGAAGGGCAGGAGGCTGGTCACCCGGGCGCGGGGGAAGAGGAACAGGAACGCGCCGAGGATCGCGGAGATCGCCCCGGAGGCGCCGACCAGGGACTGCAGGGAGTGGGCGTTCGCGCCCGCGTAGCCGAGCAGCGCCAGGTAGCCGCAGCCGAGGTAGAACAGGGCGAACTGGAACCGGCTCATGCGCTCCTCGGTCATCGCGCCGAAGACGTACAGGAAGAGCATGTTGCCCAGCAGATGCACCCAGCTGCCGTGGACGAACAGCGCCGTGGCGGGGGTGAGCGCGGAACCGGGGGAGCCCTCGAACAGTTCTGCGGGGATCACGCCCCAGCGCCGGAAGTACGCGCGCTGTGCGGCCAGCAGCTCCTCCCCGGTGCCGTACACCGGATTGAGGCCCGCCGCCGGGCTGACCAGGAACAGTACGCAGCAGAGCGTGATCAGCGTGTACGTCACCGGCGCCGTGCGGCCCCGTGGCGTAAGGGCCGTGCCGAGCGTTCGAGCCGTCCCGAGGGCCGTCCTGCTCCAGTTACCGATCATGGACACAGAGCATGACGTAACGGAACGCAACCTCCCATACCGCCTCGCCGCCGTGGACACGCGGGCGACGGGTACCCGCCAGGCCGTAGGGTTACGAGCCACACGCACCGGGGGAGCCCGGCGCGTCACCGACACTGGAAGAGAGCGAACAGCCACGATGACGGTTCCCCTGCCGACGGACACGACACGGTGGCGCTGCACCCTGTGCGGCAACCTGACCCGATTCGACGTGACCCGGGCCTCGAAGGTCGTCGAGTACGTCCACCTCGACCTGGCCGGCGAGCCGAAGGTCGAGGAGCGCGAGGTGCTCAGCGAGACCGTCGAGTCGGTGCGGTGTCGCTGGTGCAACGCCGTGGACCAGGTGGAACTCGTGGACAGGCCGGGTGCCGCCTCCTGAGCGGAGCGGTTCCCGTACGAGGCGGTCCCCGGCCGGGACCGCCCTGAGACATGGGGATGACGGATGGTGGAGACACACGACGGGGGGCCGGGCGACGGCGCCGCTGAGGTGCTCGACCGCCCGCTGCCCGACGGCGTGCGCCGCAGAGTCGTGCAGATCGTGTCCGACGGCTTCGGCGGACTCACTCTCGCCGAGCTGCCCGCGCAGCTGAGGCAGTACGCCAGGTTCGCCCCCAACCGCAGGGCCAAGTTCGCCGGCAACGCCATGGCCGCCGCCGTGGAGAGCGACCCGCTGTTCCGCCAGCGCATCGGCGAGAAGTTCCGCGACGCCCAGCCGGAGCTGGCCGGCGCCCTCGAAGCCGGCTCCCCGCCGCCGGCCGCCGACCCGCTCGACGTGGCCGCCGCGGCCTACGTGCTGCGCCCGCACGGCTGGGTGAAGCTGGTGACCGCCGCCGGCGAGGAGGCGCAGCGCGCGGACGCCGAGCGTGCCGACGAGGAGAGCCGCGCCGAGCTGGAGCGGCTGCACGAGGAGCTGGCCCGGGCCCGGGAGCACACCCGGACGGAGACCGAGCGGCTGCGCGCCGAGCTGGAGTCGGCCAAGAAGGAGACCGAGGCGCTCCAGCGCAAGCTGCGTTCGGCCCTCAGCGACGTCAAGCGCGGCGAGGCCGCGCTGCGCAAGGTCCAGGCCGAGATGGACACCGTCCGCACCGAGGGCCATACCCAGGTGTCCGCCGCCGAGAGCGAGTCCCGGCGGCTCAAGACCCGCCTCGCGGAGGCGGAGGCGGCCCTGGAGGCCACCCGCAAGGCCGCCCGCGAGGGGCGCAGCGTCGAGGACATGCGCGTCCGGCTGCTCCTGGACACCCTGCTGGACGCCACCCAGGGGCTGCGCAGGGAGCTGGCGCTGCCTCCGGTGTCCGTGCGGCCCGCCGAGACCGTGGACGCGGTCGAACCCGGCCGGATGACGCCGAAGGACATCGCCGCGCGCGCCCTGTCCGAGAACGACCCCGCCATCCTCGACCAGTTGCTCGCCCTGCCCCAGGCCCACCTGGTCGTCGACGGCTACAACGTCACCAAGACCGGCTATCCGCAGATGCCGCTGGAGAAGCAGCGGCTCCGGCTGCTCGGCCAGCTCTCCCAGCTCGCCGCCCAGACCGGCGCCGAGATGACCTGCGTCTTCGACGGGGCCGAACTGGCGGCGCCGGTGCTGCTCGCGCCGCCGCGCGGCGTGCGGGTGCTCTTCTCCAAGCCCGGCGTCACCGCCGACGAGCTGATCCGCCAACTGGTGCGCGCCGAGCCGCCGGGACGGCCCGTCATCGTCGTCTCGACCGACCGCGAGGTGGCCGACGGCGTGGCGCGCGCCGGCGCGCGCCCGGTGGCGTCCGTGGTGCTCCTCAAGCGGCTTTCCTAGCCGCTCATTCACATCCGCACCAACCGCAACGTAGGCACCCTATGCCTGAATTGACGGAACTGTCACGCAACGTAGTGTCAGGCGAGCGTCACTGCAGGTGAGTTGTGACGAAGAACGCGGTGCGTAACCAGGATTTTTCGGCGGAGGATTTGAACTGATCACGAGTGGGTCACTAGGGTCAGCCCTCGAACCCTCGAACGGGTGATCCCTCTCAAGAAGGAGCTCGTCTCCGTGGCGTCCCACCGTCGTCCCAAGCAGCCGAGCCGCACGCGCGTGACCGTGCTCACCACCGCTGCCGCCGCCGCTGTCGCTCTCAGCTCGCAGGCCGCCAACGCCGCGCCGAGCGAGAAGCCGAGCAAGGACGAGGTCAAGGCCAAGGTCGACAAGCTCTACGAGGAGGCCGAGAAGGCCACCGAGAAGTACAACGGCGCCAAGGAGAAGCAGGAGAAGCTCCAGAAGGAGATCTCCACCATCCAGGACAACGTCGCCCGCGGCCAGGAGGAGCTCAACGAGCTGCGCGACGGCCTCGGTTCGATGGCCAGCGCCCAGTACCGCTCCGGCGGTATCGACCCCTCCCTCCAGCTCTTCCTCTCCGCCGACCCGGACAACTACCTGGACAAGGCCTCCACCCTCGACCAGCTCAGCGGTCAGCAGGTCGAGGCGCTGAAGAAGATCCAGGGCAAGCAGCGCGACCTCGCCCAGCAGCGCTCCGAGGCGTCCGAGAAGCTCAAGGACCTCTCCGCCACCCGCACCGAACTGGGCAACAAGAAGAAGGAAGTCCAGGGCAAGCTCTCCTCCGCGCAGAAGCTGCTCAACACGCTCACCGCGAAGGAGAAGGCCGCGCTCGCCGCCGAGGAGCAGCGCGCCACCCGCAGCAGCGAGCGCGAGGTCCTCTCCGGCAGCGGGACCCCCGCCTCCGGCCGGGCCGCCGCCGCCTTCGCCGCCGCCCAGAGCAAGATAGGCACGCCGTACGTCTACGGCGCCACCGGCCCGTCCTCCTTCGACTGCTCGGGCCTGACCTCCTGGGCCTACGCCCAGGCCGGCGTCGGCATCCCGCGCACCTCCGAGGCGCAGACCGGCGCGGGCACCCGGATCTCCTCGATGAGCCAGCTCCAGGTCGGCGACCTCGTCTTCTTCTTCAACGACCTGCACCACGTCGGCCTTTACGCCGGCAACGGCCAGGTCCTGCACGCGCCGCGTACCGGCACGGTCGTGCGCTACGAGTCGATGAGCACCATCGGCGGCCCGTTCATGTTCGGCGTGCGGGTCTGACCCGGAGCACGCGCCACCCCTGAACCGCCCTCGCCATGCCGCCCGTTCGGGCGAATCACGGCACGGCCTGTGGACCCCCGCCCCGCCGGTGACCTGCGTCAGCGGCGGGGCGCCGCCGTGCGCGGCGCCCGGAGGTCGTTGGCCGGTACCCCGTCACGGGGTTACTGTCTGCCGCGTTTCCCCGTCCGCCAGCGGAAGGAGTGCGGCTTCCCGTGGGGTCCCATCGCCGCCTTGCACCGTCCGGGTTCGACCGCGGCTCCGCCGCCGCCGTCGGCCTGCTCTCCGTCGCCGCCGCAGTCCTGGGCGCCGTACCGGCCACCGCCGCGCCCGCGGCCCCGGCCGCCCCGCAGGACGACCGGCGAGCGGAGGTGGACCGCCTGCACACCGAGGCGGAGCAGGCGACCGAGGCCTACAACAAGGCCGACGCGCGCACCGACGCCCTGCAGAAGGAGGTCGGCACCGCGCAGGACTCGATCGCCCGGCAGCAGGAGCGGATCAACTCCATGCGCGACGCGCTCGGTTCACTGGCCGGCGCCCAGTACCGCTCAGGCGGCATCGACCCCTCGCTGGCCCTGCTGCTCTCCGCGAACCCGGACGAATACCTGGAGCGGGCCTCCGTCCTCGACCGGATCTCCATCCGCCACGCGGGCGAGCTGCGGGAACTCCAGCAGGCCATGCGCGACCTCGCCCAGGACCGCGCCGAGGCCGCCGACAAGCTCTCCGAGCTGGAGAAGGGCCGCAAGGCCGTCGCCGCGCACAAGAAGACCGTGGAACGCAAGCTCGCCAAGGCGCGCGCGCTGGTCAACTCCCTCCCGGACGGCGAACGCGCGGGCTACGAGCGCGGGTCCCGCTCCGGTCGCGCGGACCTGACCGCCCTCACCGGCGCCGGGGGCCCCGCCTCCGGCCGCGCGGGCGCCGCGTTCGCCGCCGCCCGCGCCGCCCTCGGCAAGCCGTACGTGTGGGGCGCCAACGGCCCCTCCGGCTTCGACTGCTCCGGCCTGACCCAGTGGGCGTACGCCCAGGCCGGGGTCGGCCTGCCGCGCACCTCGCAGGCGCAGTCCGGCAGCGGGCAGCGGGTCTCCCTCTCCGAGGCCCGGCCCGGCGACCTCGTCGCCTACCGCGACGACGCCAGCCACATCGGCATGTACGCCGGAAACGGCCAGGTGATCCACGCGCCCTACCCCGGTGCGCCGGTGCGCTACGACCCGGTCGGCATGATGCCGGTCTCCTCGATCACCCGGGTCTGACCCGCCGCGGCACCGGATCCGGAACGCCGCCCTGTCACCCGTACCGCCACGCGCCCGTACGATCGGGAAGGTGGCTGGTCGATCGCGGGTGTCGGGTTCCTCGGTGGTGGCGCTGTGCCTGCTGCTGGTCGCCCTCGTGGCCTGCGGCGGCAGGGGCACCGCCGACCCGGTGCGGGCCGAGGTGCAGAAGGTGCTGGACCGGCGCGCGGCGGCCGTCCTCGGCCACGACCGGGCCGCCTACGCCCGTACGGGCACCGGGACGGGCTTCGGCAACCTGAGCGCGATTCCGCTGGCCGACTGGTCGTACCGGGTGACCGACGTGGACCGCGGCGGCGACACCGCCACCGCCGAGGTCGAGCTGCGCTACCGCGTCGACGGCTACGACCGGGGAGCCGTCACCGCGAACCGCACCGTCGCGCTGAGCCGGGACGGTGCGGACGGGGAGTGGGCCGTCGACTCCGAGCGGCCCGCCGAGGAGTCCGGCCAGCAGCCCTGGGACCAGGGCACGGTCCGGGTGGTGCGCGGCACGCACAGCCTGGTGCTCGGCGTCGGGCAGTCCACCGGCGCCCTGCGCGCCTTCGCCGGGCTCGCCGACCGGGCGGTGCCCGCCGTCTCCGACGCCTGGGACGGCGACTGGGCCCGCCGGGTCGTCGTGCTCGTCCCCCGGTCCGTGGAGGGCATGGCGGGCCTGCTGGGCTCGCCCGCCTCGTCCTACCGGGGCATCGCCGCGGTCACCACGGGGGAGACGGGCGGCCGGGAGCACGCCCCGGCGGACCGGATCATCGTCAATCCCGACGCGTACGGGCTGCTCGGCAGCCTCGGCAAGCAGGTCGTGCTCACCCACGAGACCACCCACGTCGCCACCCGCGCCGACACCACCGCCGCCACCCCGCTGTGGCTCTCCGAGGGCTACGCCGACTGGGTCGGCTACCGCGGCAGCGACCGCGACCCCGAGGAGGCCGCTCCCGAGCTGCGCGGCGAGGTGTCCGAGGGCCGGGTGCCCGGCGCACTGCCGACGGACGAGGACTTCGGCTTCACCGCCGACGCCGACGAGCTGGCCCGCGCCTACGAGGGCGGCTGGCTGGCCTGCCGCATGATCGCCGATCAGTGGGGCGAGGACCGCTTGGACGCGTTCTACCGCGCCGTGGGCACCCACGACGAGCGCGCGGGCGCGGTGGAGGCGGCGATGAAGGAGACCCTCGGGACGACACCCGAGGACTTCACGGCACGCTGGCGGGAGTACGTGCGGAGCGAGCTGGGCTGAGGCCCCCCGGGAGGGGCGGGTGTGGTCCGGGGCGCGGGAGGGGGACGCCGCGCGGGGTCACGGTGCGACGGCGGAAGGTCTGCGGGTCGAGCTGGGCTGAGGCGCCCTGGCTCCGGGGGGCTGGGCAACGGAGCGGGGGTGCCGCGCGGCGTCACGGTGCGATGGCGGGCGTCTCCGTGGGGCGAGTCGTGGTGAGCCGTTCGCTCCGGGCGGCGGGAGTGCGTCGCCGGGCGTCGTGCCACAGGGCACGGGCCCCGATCAGGGCGGCGGCCACCAGCAGGCCGTTGCGGACGACCAGGAGCGCGATGCCGAGAGGCGTGCTCGCCACGACGTCGGCGAACAGGACCGGGAACTCCAGCGCCGTCACCGGGGTCGCCGCCAGCACCAGCGTGGCCGGCACCCGCATCCGGGTCGCCCGGTAGCACCGGCAGACCGCCGCGAGGCCGACCAGCCACACCATGTACTGCGGGCTGATCACCCGGCTCGTGACCGTGAACACCAGCACCGCCACGAAGGCCGCGTCCGCCGCCGTGTGCGCCGCGAACCGGGCCGCCCGCAGCCGCCACAGGAGCAGCCAGCCGAAGCCGAGCGCGCTCAGCACCAGGGCCACCGTGCTCACCGCGCCCACGTACGGGCCGAGGAACTCCACCGAGCCGTAGTTCAGCAGCACCTCGCCCTGCCAGCCGAAGTGCCGGGCGACGTGGAACACCAGCGCCCCCAGCGACTCCACCTCGGTGCCCCGCTCACTCTGGAACGTCAGGAACGCGAACGCCCCCGGCATCGCCACCACGAACAGCGCGGCCAGCCCCGCCCCGCTCACCGCGGCCGCGACCCACGGCCCACGCCCCCGCATCCCGAGCAGCACCAGCGCCGGCCAGACCTTCAGCAGCGCCCCGAGCGCCGCCAGGGCCCCCGCCACCCGCGGATGCCGCCCCGCGGCCAGCAGCGCGGCCACCGCGACGGCGGTGACCATCACGTCGTAGCGGGCGTACACCGTCGGGCCCAGCAGCGGCACGCCCACCACCCACACCCACGCCCCGCGCGGCGAGCGCCCCGCGCCCCGGCCCGCGTGCCGCAGCAGCGCCAGCACGGCCAGGTCCACGGCACAGGCCAGGACGAAGAAGGCCGTGGCGTACTTCAGGAAGGGCAGCAGCCCGGGGGAGAGGACCGCGAAGGCCGCCGCCGGCGGGTACTGCCAGGTGACGTCGTCCAGCGGAAACGTTCCGGTGCGCAGGATCTCGCACCAGCCCCGGTAGATGACGGACACGTCGCTGGTGACGTCCGGACCCGGGAAGACCAGCACCTTCAGCACGAACAGCAGCAGCAACAGCCGTGTGGCGCCCCAGGCCGTCAGCAGCCACCGCGGTGACCGCCCCTCGTCCCTCGTCTCCACGTGCTCCCTGCCCGTCCGCGTCCGCCCTGCCGGTGCGGCCATGATGACCCGGACACCTGTGCGTCTGCCACAGGACGCGGCCGGGCCCCGGCCCGCACGGAGGGTTCGGTAGGGTCGGCGGCGTGCGCAAGACCTTGATCGTGACGAACGACTTCCCGCCCCGTCCGGGCGGCATCCAGGCCTTCCTGCACAACATGGCGCTGCGCCTGGACCCCGAGCGGCTGGTCGTCTACGCCTCCACCTGGAAGCGGAGCCGCGAGGGCGTCGAGGCCACCGCCGCCTTCGACGCCGAGCAGCCCTTCACCGTCGTACGGGACCGTACGACGATGCTGCTGCCGACGCCGGGCGCGACCAGGCGCGCGGCCGGACTGCTCCGCGAGCACGGCTGCACGTCGGTGTGGTTCGGCGCGGCGGCACCCCTCGGCCTGATGGCACCGACGCTGCGCCGGGCGGGCGCCGAGCGCCTCGTCGCGACCACCCACGGCCACGAGGCGGGCTGGGCCCAGCTGCCTGCCGCCCGGCAGCTGCTGCGCCGTATCGGGGAGTCGACCGACACCATCACCTACCTCGGCGAGTACACGCGCTCACGCGTAGCGGACGCGCTCACCCCGGCGGCCGCCGCACGGATGACGCAGCTGCCGCCCGGCGTCGACGAGAAGACCTTCCACCCGGGCAGCGGCGGCGACGAGGTCCGCGCCCGCCTCGGGCTGACCGAGCGCCCCGTCGTGGTGTGTGTCTCACGCCTGGTACCGCGCAAGGGCCAGGACACCCTGATCCGGGCCATGCCCCGCATCCTCGCGGCCGAACCGGACGCCGTCCTGCTGATCGTCGGCGGCGGCCCCTACGAGAAGGACCTGCGCCGCCTCGCCGAGGACACCGGCGTCGCCGCCTCCGTGCACTTCACGGGCGCCGTGCCCTGGTCCGAGCTGCCCGCGCACTACGGCGCCGGCGACGTCTTCGCCATGCCCTGCCGCACTCGCCGCGGCGGCCTCGACGTCGAGGGCCTCGGCATCGTCTACCTGGAGGCCTCCGCGACCGGCCTCCCCGTCGTCGCCGGCGACTCCGGCGGCGCGCCGGACGCGGTACTCGACGGCGAGACGGGCTGGGTGGTCCGCGGCGACTCGCACGACGACACGGCCGACCGCGTCATCACCCTCCTGGCCGACCCCGAACTCCGCCACCGCATGGGGGAGCGGGGCCGTGCCTGGGTCGAGGAGAAGTGGCGCTGGGACCTACTGGCGGAACACCTGAAGGCGCTGCTGTAGCGCGGGGTGACCGCGCCCCCTCAGGGGCGCGGGGAACCGCGCGACCGGCCCCGACGGACCCGAAGGCCGCCGACGAACCGCACCCGGCACCCCCACAGGCGCCCCTACTTGGCGTAAATCGCCTCGATCTCCCCCGCGTAATCCTTGGCAACGACATTCCGCTTCAGCTTCAACGACGGCGTCAAGTGCCCGGAGTCCTCGGTGAACTGAGCCCCCAGCACCCGGAACCTCCGCACCGACTCCGCCTTGGAGACCGCCGAGTTCCCGTCGTCGATCGCCGACTGGATCTCGGCGAGCAGCTCCGCGTCGTCCCGCAGCGACGCCGCCGTGGAGCCGGCCGGCTTGCCGTGCTCCGCGCACCACCGTCCGAGGAACTCCTCGTCGAGGGTGACCAGCGCACCCACGAAGGGCCGCCCGTCGCCGACCACCATGCACTCCGCGACCAGCGCGTGCGCGCGGATGCGGTCCTCGATCACGGCCGGGGCGACGTTCTTGCCGCCGGCGGTGACGATGATCTCCTTCTTGCGGCCGGTGATCCGCAGATACCCGTCCTCGTCGAGGGTGCCGATGTCACCGGTGTGGAACCAGCCGTCGGCCAGCGCCTCGGCGGTCGCGCCCGGGTTGTTCCAGTACTCCTTGAACAGGTGCTCGCCGTGCAGCAGCACCTCGCCGTCGTCCGCGATGCGCACCACGGAGCCCGGCAGCGGCTGACCGACCGTGCCGATCTTCTGCCGGTCCCAGGGGTTGAAGGCGGTGGCGGCGCAGGACTCGGTCAGGCCGTAGCCCTCCAGGACCGTGAAGCCGATGCCGCGGAAGAAGTGGCCGAGCCGCTCGCCGAGCGGGGCGCCGCCGGAGATGGCGTACTCGCCGCGTCCGCCGAGGACCGTGCGCAGCTTGCCGTAGACGAGCCGGTCGAAGACCTTGTGCTTGATCTTCAGGCCGACGGACGGACCCGACGGCGTGTCCAGCGCCCTGCTGTACGCGATGGCGGTGTCCGCCGCCTTGTCGAAGATCTTGCCCTTGCCGTCGGCCTGCGCCTTGGCGCGCGCCGAGTTGTAGACCTTCTCGAAGACGCGCGGCACACCGAGGATCAGCGTCGGCCGGAAGGCGGCCAGCTCGTCGGTGAGGTTCTTGATGTCGGGGACGCAGCCCAGCTTGATCGGCGCGATCATCGGCGCGACCTGCACCAGCCGCCCGAAGACGTGCGCGAGGGGCAGGAAGAGGAGGACGGAGCACTCACCGGTGCGGAACAGGGGTCGCAGGCGCTCGACCACGTTCCCGCACTCGGCGAAGAAGCTGCGGTGGGTGAGGACGCAGCCCTTGGGGCGGCCGGTGGTGCCGGAGGTGTAGACGATGGTCGCGGGGTCGTCCGCCTTCGCGATCGAGCCGCGCTCCTCGACGGCGCGGTCGGTGACGTCCTGGCCGAGGCGGCCCAGTTCCTCAACGGCGCCGGCGTCGATCTGCCAGAGGTTCTTGAGGGCGGGCAGCGCCTCGCGCACCGAATCGACGACGGCGGAGTGCCCGGCCGACTCCACGACGCAGGCGGTGGCCCCCGAGTCGCTGAGGATCCACCGCACCTGCTCCGGCGAGCTGGTTTCGTACACCGGCACGGTGATCGCGCCCGCGCTCCAGATGGCGAAGTCCAGCAGCGTCCACTCGTAGCGGGTGCGGGACATGAGGCCGACCCGGTCGCCCGGCTGGACACCGGACGCGATCAGGCCCTTGGCGGCGGAGTGCACCTCGGCGAGGAACTCGCGGGCCGTCACGTCCTGCCAGGCGCCTGCCGCCTTGCGGGAGATGACGGCGACGTCCGGATGCTGCGCGGCGTTTCTGCGGACGATGTCGGTCAGGTTTCCGTCCGCGGGGACCTCGTACAAGGCCGGAAGGCTGAACTCGCGCAAGACTGCTGCTCCTCATAGGGCGCCGGCGCCACGACACTGTGTGATGCGACGGTGCGGTCCAAGGCTCGGGCTGGTGCTCGGGAGGTGGTTGAAATCCTGAGCACGACTGGACTGCCCGGACGTTACCCGCCGGTATGCGTTCTCCGACAGGGGGTCCCCGCGAGATGTTCGACGCGTCACACGGATGGGGTTTCCTTTGCGCACAGTAGTCGACGGATCAACCGACCAGCCAGTAACCGCAGGTCCGACCGCCACTGTTCACAAGAGGCGCGCGCTGCTTACGCTTGATCGCCATGGCACCCACACCGGCCCGTAACACGAGCACGCGCGTCCACGTGGTCAGCGACGTGCACGGCAACGCCCGCGACCTGGCCAGGGCCGGCGAGGGCGCCGACGCCCTGATCTGCCTCGGCGACCTGGTCCTCTTCCTCGACTACGCCGACCACTCGCGCGGCATCTTCCCCGAACTGTTCGGCGTCGCGAACGCCGACCGCATCGTCGAGCTGCGCACCGCCCGCCGCTTCGCCGAGGCGCGGGAGTTCGGGGCGGGGTTGTGGGCGGGCGTCGGCGAGGACCGGTCGAAGCTGATCGAGGGGGCGGTGCGCAAGCAGTACGCCGAGCTGTTCGCCGCCTTCCCCACCCCGACGTACGCCACCTACGGCAACGTCGACGTGCCGCCGCTGTGGCCCGAGTACGCCCGCCCCGGCACGACCGTGCTCGACGGGGAGCGGGTGGAGATCGGCGGCCGGGTCTTCGGCTTCGTCGGCGGCGGCCTGCGCAGCCCGATGCGCACGCCGTACGAGATCAGCGACGAGGAGTACGCCGCGAAGATCGAGGCCGTCGGAGAGGTGGACGTGCTGTGCACCCACATCCCGCCGCAGGTGCCGGACCTGGTCTACGACACGGTGGCGCGGCGGTTCGAACGAGGCAGCCGGGCGCTGCTGGACGCGATCCGGCGGACCCGGCCCCGGTACGCGCTGTTCGGGCACGTGCACCAGCCGCTGGCCCGTCGCATGCGCATCGGCGCCACCGAGTGCGTGAACGTGGGCCACTTCGCGTCGACCGGGCGGCCGTGGGTGCTGGAGTGGTGATTTTTCCGACCGGGGCCGCACAGGCAGGTGGTGACCGTCGCGGCGTCCGTGCGCGATAGCCTTCACGCGGCACACACGTGCGCGCCACGGGCGCACGGGACCGCAAGACGACTCACGACGACACCTGTACCGGCCCGCATCCGGAGGAGCCACGGCGATGGCGGAACACACCAGCTCGAGCATCACCATCGAGGCGGCACCCGCCGACGTCATGTCGGTGATCGCGGACTTCGCCCGCTACCCGGACTGGACCGGCGAGGTGAAGGAGGCCGAGGTCCTCGCCAGCGACGCCCAGGGGCGCGCCGAACAGGTCCGGCTGGTCATGGACGCCGGTGCGATCAAGGACGACCAGACGCTGGCGTACACCTGGACCGGCGAGCACGAGGTGTCCTGGACGCTGGTGAAGTCGCAGATGCTGCGCTCACTCGACGGCTCCTACCTGCTCCGCCCGGCGGGCACGGGCACGGAGGTCACCTACCGGCTCACCGTCGACGTCAAGATCCCGATGCTGGGCATGATCAAGCGCAAGGCCGAGAAGGTCATCATCGACCGCGCGCTGGCGGGCTTGAAGAAGCGAGTCGAAACACCGGCGAAGTAACCGTCGGCCGAGCCGCGGGCAATCGTGAACCACCCCGGCGTCACGCGGCCCGGCGCCGGGCCGCGAAGGTACCGTTCAGCCTCATGCGCACCATCCTGATCACAGGCCCCGGCGGCAGCGGCCGTACCACCGTCGCGGCCGCCACCGCGCTCGCCGCCGCCCGGCAGGGCACCCGCACCCTGCTGCTCGGCACCGACCGCGACGACACCCTCGGCGCCGCGCTCGGGGTGCGCACCGGCCCGGCGCCGACGTCCGTCGAACCCCACCTCACCGCCTGGCGGCCGGACGCCGCACAGGGGTTCCGGGACGGCCTCGCCGCTCTCCAGGACCGCGCCTCCTCCGCCCTCGACCTCCTCGGCGCCTCCCGCCTCGACCCCGAGGAACTCACCCCTCTCCCCGGCGCCGACGAACTCGCCCTGCTGCGCGCCCTGCGCGACGCCGCCCTCGCCGAGCGGCACGACCTCCTCGTCGTCGACCTCCCGCCCGCCCCGCGCGCCCTCGCCCTGCTCGCCGCCCCCGAGGAGCTGCGCCGCTGCCTGCGCCGGCTGCTGCCCCCCGAGCGGCAGGCGGCCCGCGCCCTGCGCCCCGTCCTCGGCAGGCTCGCGGGCGTCCCCATGCCCGCCGAGGCGCTGTACGAGGCCGCGGCCCGCTGGGAGCTGGAACTCGCCGCCGCCGAGGCCGTCGTCGCCGACCGGAACACCGTCGTACGGCTGGTCGCCGAGCCCGGCCCGGCGGGCGCCGACGCGGTCCACGCCGCCGTCCTCGGCCTCGCCCTGCGCGGCCTGCGCACCGACCTGCTGATCGCCAACCGCGTGCTGCCCGAGGAGGTCCCGGCCGACAGCTGGCTCACCGGCCCCCTCGCCCAGCAGCGCAAGACGCTGGAGGAGTGGCGCGGCACGTACGACGTCCGCGCGCTCGCTCACCTCGGCCGCGATCCGCGCGGCACCGACGACCTCGCCGCGCTCGGTGCGCCGGGCGCCGGCCCGGCCGTCGCCCCGGTCGAGTGGCCCGTCACCGACCGGCTGGCCGAGGACGGCGTCCTGGTCTGGCGCATCCCGCTGCCCGGCGCCGTACGCGAGGAACTCGACCTGGTCCGCCGTGAGGACGAACTGGTCGTCGCCGCCGGGCCGTTCCGCCGGATCGTTCCGCTGCCGTCCGCGCTGCGCCGCTGCACCGTCGACGGGGCCGCGCTGCGGGAGGGCACACTCGCCGTCCGGTTCGCGCCGGACCCGCAGCTGTGGCCGCGGGGGCGCTGATCCGCCACGGGGCCCGAGTCCGTTCGGGTAACGTCGTAAGGACGAAACGTAGTCAGGAGTCCGTCATGAGCGAAAAGCTCCCCCCGTCCGAGGCACCCCGCCCCGACGAGGCCGACGGGGCCGACGCCGCGCGACCGAGCGACGCCGACGCCTGGGCGACGGCGTGCGCCGAGGACCTGGAGTCGGAGAAGGCCCGCCGCCGTGCCGAGTACGGGGTACCGCCCGGCTCGGCCGCCGAGGAGCTGCGCCGGCTCGTCGACACCGTGGCGGACAAACTGTCCGGCCTCCAGTCCCCGCTGCTCGGCCAGGTCGCCGGACCCGCCGCCCAGCAGGTGTTCCGGCAGGTCGTCCAGCAGGCCAAGGCCGCCGTCGAACCGGTCATCGAGCGCAACCCGGACGTCTTCGACCACCTCGCGGCCGCCGGCGGTGAACTCCTCGCCGCCTACCGCTCCGCCGTCCAGGACCAGGAACGCCGCTGGACCACCGGCAGTGCCGCGGCCAAGGACCCGCGCGACCCCCGCGACCAGGCCGAACGCCGGGACGGCGACGGGGACGACGGCGACGAGGGCACCGGCCCGGGCCAGCGCATCGACCTGGACTGAGCCCCGCCTCGGGTACGGTTGCCCATAGCGGGGCTCGACCGAACTGAGGGATTCATGGGACTCACCATCGGCGTCGACATCGGCGGCACGAAGATCGCGGCCGGCGTGGTCGACGAGGAAGGCAACATCCTCTCGACCCACAAGGTGCCGACCCCCAGCACACCCGAGGCCATCGTGGACGCCATCGCCTCCGCGGTGGAGGGCGCACGCGTGGGGCACGAGATCGTCGGAGTGGGCATCGGCGCCGCCGGATACGTCAACCGCCAGCGCTCCACGGTCTACTTCGCGCCCAACATCGACTGGCGCCAGGAACCGCTCAAGGAGAAGGTCGAGGCTCGCGTCGGCCTCCCGGTCGTCGTGGAGAACGACGCCAACGCGGCCGCCTGGGGCGAGTACAAGTTCGGTGGTGGCAAGGGCCACCGCAACGTCATCTGCATCACCCTCGGCACCGGCCTCGGCGGCGGCATCATCATCGGCAACAAGCTGCGCCGCGGTCACTTCGGCGTGGCCGCCGAGTTCGGCCACATCCGCATGGTCCCGGACGGCCTGCTGTGCGGCTGCGGCTCGCAGGGCTGCTGGGAGCAGTACGCCTCCGGGCGGGCCCTGGTGAGGTACGCCAAGCAGCGCGCCAACGCCACCCCCGAGCGCGCCGAGGTGCTGCTCGCGCTCGGCGACGGCACCCCCGAGGGCATCGAGGGCAAGCACATCTCCGTGGCCGCCCGCCAGGGCTGCCCGGTCGCCGTCGACTCCTACCGGGAACTGGCCCGCTGGGCCGGCGCCGGCCTCGCCGACCTGGCCTCCCTCTTCGACCCGTCCGCCTTCATCGTCGGCGGCGGCCTCTCCGACGAGGGCGACCTGGTCCTCGACCCGATCCGCAAGTCCTACAAGCGCTGGCTGGTCGGCGGCAACTGGCGCCCGGTCGCCGACGTGGTCGCCGCGCAACTCGGCAACAAGGCGGGCCTGGTGGGCGCGGCCGACCTGGCCCGGGAGCCCGACCCGATCATGTAGGCGAACGGCGCCCGGACGCTCCCGAAGGGGCGCGGGGAACTGCGCGACAAGCCACGACGAACCGGCAGTCGCCCACGGACCTCGTGCCCCGAGCCGTCCGGCGCAAGATCCGCGGTCCCGTAAATTGACCGCATGGCAACATCCCTCCCCCCGCTCCCCAACTCCCGTACCGAACCGGACGGTTCCGCCGTCGTCCGCGTCCTCAGCTACAACATCCGCTCGATGCGCGACGACACCGACGCCCTCGCCCGTGTCATCACCGCCTGCGCCCCCGACCTCGTCCTCCTCCAGGAGGCCCCCCGCTTCTTCCGGTGGCGCAAGAAGCTCACCCGGCTCGCCGACGCCTCCGGCCTGGTTCTGCTCTCCGGCGGCGCCCCCGCGGCCGGCCCCGCGCTGCTGTGCTCCCTGCGGGCCACCGTCGAGCGCACCGAGGACGTACTGCTCCCGCTCACCCCCGGCCGGCACCGGCGCGGCCTCGCCACCGCCGTGGTCCGGTTCGGCGGCGCCCGCCTCGGTGTCCTGAGCTGCCACCTCTCCCTGGAGGCGGAGGAGCGCCACGAGCAGGCGGGCCACCTCCTCGACCGGCTGGCCGCCCTGGACGTCCCGCACGCGGTCGCGGGCGGCGACCTCAACGAACGCCCCGGCGGCCGCACCTTCCGGCGCCTCGGCGACGGGCTGCGGGACTGCTGGACCGCCGCGCCCTGGGGCGGCGAGTACACGTTCACACCCACGGCGCCCGACCGCCGCATCGACGCCGTCTTCGTCACCGAGGGCGTCGAGGTGCTGGGCTGCGGGGTGCCGCTGGGGCTCGCCGGGGTGGCCGAGGCGGACCTGAGGGCGGCCACGGACCACCTCCCGGTCCTGACCGCCCTCCGCGTACCCGCGACGCCCTGAGCCCGGGGGCCGCCCGGCCGGGGTCTGTCCCAGACAGGCCTAGACCACCGCGCCCCGCCCCGGATCGTCGTCGTCCTCGTCGTCCGTCCGCATCCGCATGACCAGCGTGGCGAAGCCGCCGAGGAAACCGCCGATGCTGAGGGTCGTCAGCCACCAGGTCATGTCCCAGCCGAACAGCACCGCCAGCAGGAGCAGCACGGGCCCGCCGAGCACGCCAAGCCAGGCGAACTTCGCGGTGGGGTCCGCCTCGGGCAGCGGCGGCGGCTCGGGCGGCACGAAGTGCCCCTCGTCGTCCTCGTCGAGGTCGTCGTCGGACGGCTCGGCCGGCGTGTGGTCGCGGGGACCGACGCCGGGCGCGAACGCGACGGAGCTGCCCAGCGGCCGGGCCGAGGACGGCTGGTCCGGCGCGGGCTTCTCGTCGTTCGTCTCGGGCTCCAGGAGCGCCAGGTCCTCGACCGACTTGAACGGCTTCGCGCCCGGCGGGTCCGGCGGCTCGTCCCCGTACCCGGCGACGATCGCGGCCCAGGCGGCGTCCTCGTCGAGGGGCACGCCGCCCTGCTCCTCGGGCCCGCGGTCCGCCGCGCGCTCCCGCCCCTCGGGGTGCTCCCGCTCCCGCTCCTCGCGGTCCTCGCGGTCGGAGTCGTGCTCAGCCACCTGCGGCCGTCCCTTCCTTGCCGAGACCGGGCTCCGGCTCCCTGACGGAACCGGGCGCGAGCCGGCCGATGAACGCGACGCTCTCCGCGAAGATCCGGTCCGCATCGTGGTCCAACGTCGCCACGTGGTAGCTCTGTTCCAGCAGGACCTCCGTCACGTCCGTGGACGACACCCGGCCGAGGATCCGCGCCGAGTCGGCCGGCGGCACCACGTGGTCCTGCGGGCTGCGCAGCAACAGCAGCGGCTGCGTCACCTGCGGCAGGTCGCCGTCGGCGAGACGGAAGTACGAGCGCAGCGAGTGCGCCGCGTGCAGCGGCACCCTGTCGTATCCCAGCTCCGAGGTGAGCGGCTTGGCGATGTCGCTGGCGATGCCCTTCGTCGCCGGCAGCAGATGGCGCACGACCGGCAGGGCGTGCTGGGCCACGCCGTGCACCCGGTTCGCCGGGTTGACGACCATGACGCCGGAGACCGCGTCCCCGTGCTTGGCGGCGAGCCGCAGCGCCAGCGCGCCGCCCATCGAAAGACCGGCCACGAAGACCCGCGCGCAGCGCTCGCGCAGGGCGCGCAGCTCGCGGTCCACCTCCGCGTACCAGTCCTGCCAGCCGGTGACCTGCATGTCCTGCCAGCGGGTGCCGTGCCCGGGCAGCAGGGGAAGCGCGACGGTCAGGTCGCGGGCGGCGAGATACCGCGCCCAGGGGCGCAGCGACTGCGGGGAACCGGTGAAGCCGTGACAGAGGAGGACGCCGGTCTCCCCGCCCTCGTGGCGGAACGGCTCGGCTCCGGGCAGGACCGACACGTCTCGGTCTCCTGTCGTCAGATACTTGCGGGTACTTCACCGTACGCGACCGCACTGACACCGACCAGGGCCGTCGGGGCCATTGACGGTGCCCCGGGATAGGGTCTGACCCACAGACACAGGAGGCAATCGGTTGTTGTACGGCGCGATGAAGGTCACCGTCGGGGGTTCGCTGAAGCTCGCCTTCCGGCCCTGGGTGGAGGGCCTGGAGCACATCCCGGCCGACGGCCCCGCCATTCTGGCGAGCAACCACCTGTCGTTCTCCGACTCGTTCTTCCTGCCCGCCGTCCTCGACCGCAAGGTGACCTTCATCGCCAAGGCCGAGTACTTCAACACCCCCGGCGTCAAGGGACGGCTCACCGCCGCGTTCTTCAAGGGCGTCGGCCAGCTACCGGTGGACCGCTCCGGCGCGCGCGGCGCCGGCGAGGCCGCCATCCGGAGCGGCATAGAGGTCCTGGAGCGCGGTGAGCTGTTCGGCATCTACCCCGAGGGCACGCGCTCGCCCGACGGCCGCCTCTACCGGGGCAAGCCGGGCGGCCTCGCGCGCGTCGCGCTGGCCACCGGCGCGCCCGTGATCCCGGTCGCCATGATCGACACCGAGAAGATCCAGCCGCCCGGCCAGGTGATGCCGAAGCTGATGCGGCCCGGCATCCGCATCGGCCGGCCCCTGGACTTCTCCCGCTACCAGGGCATGGAGCACGACCGCTTCGTGCTCCGCGCGGTGACCGACGAGGTCATGTACGAGATCATGAAGCTCTCCGGCCAGGAGTACGTCGACATGTACGCGACCGCGATGAAGCGGCAGATCGCGGACGCGGCCAAGGCCGAGAAGGAGGCGGGCAAGGCGGCGAAGGCCGCACTCGCCCAGGCGGAGAAGGCCGACAAAGCCGAGAAGGCCGAGAAGGCCGAGAAGGATCCGACCGGGTCGTAGCCCGGGAGACCGGTATCCCGGGGGAGGGGGGACATGGCCAGGCGTGAGAGAGTCATGCGGATGTCGGTCGAGCAGCCGCTGTGGCGCGCGCTCGCCGGCTACCGCGTGCTGACCATGCTGTACGCGATCGGCTTCTTCGCCACCGCCTACTCCGGCTTCGCCCGCCCCTGGCTCGCCGTCGCCTACTACGCCCTCCTGTTCGTCTGGACCCTCGCCACCCTGCCGAAGGTCGCGGGCGCCGCGAACTGCACCAAGCGCTTCCTCGCCGCCGACCTCACCATCGCGGTCACCGGCATCCTGCTCACGCCCTTCGCCGACGCCCACGAGCGGGTCATGGACGGCGGCCCCACCCTGCCGTCGATATGGACCGCCGGCTCCGTCCTGGCCTTCGCCATCAAGGGCGGCTGGCGCTGGGCGGCCGTCGCCTCCACCCTGGTCGCCGTCGCCAACCTGGTCGAACGCGGCACCCCGGCCCGCGACACCGTGCACAACGTGATCCTCGTCTGGGTCGCCTCCATCGCCATCGGCTACGTCGTCGAGGTCGCCCGGGCCTCCGAGCGCACCCTCGCCCGCGCCCTGGAGATCGAGGCGGCCACCAGGGAACGCGAACGGCTCGCCCGGGACATCCACGACAGCGTCCTCCAGGTGCTGGCCATGGTGCAGCGGCGCGGCGCCGTCATCGGCGGCGAGGCGGCCGAGCTGGGCCGGATGGCCGGTGAGCAGGAGGTGGCGCTGCGCACCCTGGTCTCCGGCGGCCTGGTGCCGGTCTCCCGCGTCTCCGAGGACACCGCCGAGGGCGCGGTCGTCCGGGCGGTGGAGGAACCGGAACCGGCGGACCCGGACGGCCCCGTCGACCTGCGGGCCCTGCTCGCCCCGTACGCCGGCTCCCTCGTGCACCTCGCCGAGCCGGGCGCGCCGGTCCCGCTGGCCCCGGCCGCGGCGCGGGAGCTGGCGGCGGCCGTGGGGGCCGCCCTGGACAACGTACGCGTGCACGTCGGTGAGCGGGCGCGGGCCTGGATCCTGGTCGAGGACGAGCCCGCCGAGGTGATCGTCACCGTCCGCGACGAGGGACCGGGCATCCCGGACGGGCGGCTCGCCGAGGCCGAGGGCGAGGGGCGGCTCGGGGTGGCCCTGTCGATCCGGGGCCGGCTGCGCGACCTCGGCGGCACGGCCGAACTGATCTCGGTGCCCGGCCAGGGCACGGAGGTCGAACTGAGGGCACCGAAGGAAACCGGCGGCGGCGCCGCCCGGGGGAAGGCAGCGGACCATGAGTGAACGACGGGAACCGATCAAGGTCATGGTGGTCGACGACCACCCGATGTGGCGCGACGCGGTCGCCCGGGACCTGGCCGAGTCCGGCTTCGACGTGGTCGCCACCGCGGGCGACGGGGACCAGGCGGTGCGCCGCGCCCGGGCCACCGCGCCCGAGGTCCTCGTCCTCGACCTCAATCTGCCCGGCAAGCCCGGCGTCCAGGTCTGCAAGGAGGTCGTCGGCGCCGACCCGAGGCTGCGCGTCCTCGTCCTCTCGGCGAGCGGGGAGCACGCCGACGTGCTGGAGGCGGTGAAGTCCGGCGCGACCGGCTACCTGCTGAAGTCGGCGTCCACCGAGGAGTTGCAGGACGCGGTGCGCCGTACAGCCGTCGGCGACCCGGTGTTCACGCCGGGCCTGGCCGGCCTGGTCCTCGGCGAGTACCGCCGCCTCGCCTCCGAACCCGCCCCCGCCGCTGGCGCCGACGAACCCGGGGCGCCCCGGCTCACCGACCGGGAGACCGAGGTGCTGCGCCTGGTCGCCAAGGGCCTGAGCTACAAGCAGATCGCCGAGCGCCTCGTGATCTCCCACCGCACCGTGCAGAACCACGTCCAGAACACCCTGGGCAAGCTCCAGCTGCACAACCGGGTCGAGCTGGTGCGGTACGCGATAGAACGCGGTCTGGACGACGCCTGACCCCACGCGGGACAGTGGCCCCAACCACTCACCCTCCCAAAGGGGTTGTGCGATGAAGGTCGGAGTACTGACCGGAGGCGGCGACTGCCCCGGGCTCAACGCCGTCATCAGGGCCATCGTCCGCAAGGGAGTCCAGGAGTACGGCTACGAGTTCACCGGCTTCCGGGACGGCTGGCGCGGCCCCCTGGAGGGCGACACCGTCCGCCTCGACATTCCGGCCGTCCGCGGCATCCTGCCCCGCGGCGGCACCATCCTCGGCTCCTCGCGCACCAATCCGCTCCAGCAGGAGCAGGGCATCCGGCGCATCAAGGAGAACCTGGCCAAGCTCGACGTCGGCGCGCTCATCACCATCGGCGGCGAGGACACCCTCGGCGTCGCCACCCGGCTCGCCGACGAGTACGGCGTGCCCTGCGTCGGCGTCCCCAAGACCATCGACAACGACCTCTCCGCCACCGACTACACCTTCGGCTTCGACACCGCGGTCGGCATCGCCACGGAGGCCATCGACCGGCTGCACACCACCGCCGAGTCCCACATGCGGGTCCTCGTCGTCGAGGTCATGGGCCGGCACGCCGGTTGGATCGCCCTGCACTCGGGCCTGGCCGGCGGCGCCAACGTCATCCTCATCCCCGAGCAGCGCTTCGACGTCGAGCAGGTGTGCACCTGGGTGACCTCCCGGTTCCGGGCGTCCTACGCCCCGATCGTGGTCGTCGCCGAGGGCGCGATGCCGCGCGACGGCGACATGGTGCTCAAGGACGAGTCGCTCGACTCCTACGGACACGTCCGGCTGTCCGGGGTCGGCGAATGGCTGGCCAAGCAGATCGAGAAACGCACCGGCAAGGAGGCCCGCACCACCGTCCTCGGCCACGTCCAGCGCGGTGGCACGCCCAGCGCCTTCGACCGCTGGCTCGCCACCCGTTTCGGCCTGCACGCCATCGACTGCGTGCGCGACGGCGACTTCGGCAAGATGGTCGCCCTGCGCGGCACGGACATCGTCCGCGTCCCGATCGCCGACGCCACGGTCCGCCTGAAGACCGTCGACCCGAAGCTGTACGAGGAGGTGGGCGTCTTCTTCGGCTGACCGGCTACCGGCTACCGGCTACCGGCCGACCGGCGGCTCCGGGCGGCGAGTCGTATATTCGGCCCGGAGCCCACCGGAAGGGGAGCGGTCATGGAGATCCTGGCCTTCGGCGTCCAGGCCGATGAGCAGCCCCTGATCGAGCGGGCCTTCCGCGACGCCGAGGAGGTCCGCTGCCTGGACGTCTTCCTCAACGAGGACACCGCCCCCATCGCGGCCGGCCACGAGATCATCTCGACCTCCGTCAACGCCGACCTCGGCGAGGGCGTCCTGGAGATCCTCGCGGCCGGCGGCACCCGGATGGTGGCCCAGCGCTCCACCGGCTTCAACAACATCGACCTGGACACCGCCGAGCGGCTCGGGCTGACCGTGGCGAGGGTGTCGTACTACTCGCCGTACTCGGTCGCCGAGTTCGCCTGGGCGCTGGCCATGGCCGTCAACCGCCGGATCGTCCGCGCCTCCACCCGCACCCGCGACTTCGACTTCCGCCTGCACGGCCTGATGGGCCGGGACATGCACGGCCGCACCGCCGGTGTCATCGGCACCGGCAAGATCGGCGAGGCCTTCGCCCGGATCGCCCACGGATTCGGTATGCGCCTGCTCGGCTGGGACGTCGCCGAGAACCCCGCCTGCGCGGAACTCGGCATGCGCTACGTCCCGAAGGACGAGCTGCTCACCCGGTCCGACCTGATCACCCTGCACGTCCCGCTGATGGCCGAGACCCGGCACCTGATCGACGCGGCCGCACTCAAGGCGATGCGCGACGACGCCATCCTGGTCAACTCCAGCCGCGGCGGCCTGATCGACACCGCCGCACTCGTCGGCGAGCTGCGCGCGGGCCGCCTCGCGGGCGTGGGCCTGGACGTCTACGAGGCGGAGGCGGGCCTGTTCTTCCTCGACAAGTCGCTGGAACCCGTCGAGGACGACACCCTGGCCCGCCTCGTCACCTTCCCGAACGTCGTGGTCACCTCGCACCAGGCGTACTACACCGAGGACGCCGTCGGCCAGATCGTCGACGCGACGGCGCGCAACGTCCTCGACTACCGGGAGGGCCGCCGCTCGGAGAACGTGCTGGTGCCGCGCTGCTGACCGGCCAGCTCCCGCACGATCGCGGCGCCGTTCAGCGTCAGCACCGACTCGGGGTGGAACTGGACACCCGCGACTGCGTTCATGGGCGCGCCTCCGGCACGACGTACCCCCCGCAGCGCGTGCACCTCGCCGTTCGCGGCGCGGCTCACCTCGACGCCGTGCGCGGCCAGCTCGCCGGCCGTCGCGTCGTCGCAGTGCGCGGTGAAGCTGTTGTAGAAGCCGACCGTCTCGCGCCGCCCGAAGAGGTCGATCTCCGTCTGCGCCCCCTGGTACGGCACCTCCTTGCGGACGATGTCAAGACCCAGCTCCGCGGCGATCAGCTCGTGCCCGAGGCAGACGCCGAGGACACCGTGCCGGTGGTCCCGGATCACCTCGGCGGCCAGGGCGCGCAGGAAGCGCATCTTCGGGTCGTCGGGGTCCGACGGGTCACCGGGCCCCGGCCCCAGGACCACCGGCCCCTCGTGCCCGAGCACCGCCTCGCGCAGCCCCGGCTCGTCGTACCGCCGTACGCTCACCGTGAGCCCCGAGGAGCGCAGCAGGTGGGCGAGCATCGCCGTGAAGGTGTCCTCGCCGTCGACGACCAGGGCGTGCCCGGTGAGCGCGTCGGTCGGTTCCTGCATCCGCAGCCAGAACGGGGCCAGCGAGGCCCGGCGCCCGTCCAGCGCCGCCCGCACCCGGGGGTCGTCGGCCAGCCTCGGCCGGCCCGCCTCCGCACGCGGCCGGGACGGGCGTACGCCGAGCGCCGCCAGTACCCCGGCCGCCTTGGCGTGGGTCTCCGCGACCTCGCCCGCCGGGTCCGAGCCGCGCACCAGCGTGGCGCCGACCGGCACCCGCAGCCGCCCCTCGGCGTCGATGTCGGCGGTACGGATCAGGATGGGGGAGTCGAGGGTCTGGGCGCCGCCGGAGTCCCGCCCCAGCAGCGCCAGCGCCCCCGCGTAGTAGCCGCGCCCCACACCGTCCCGCCCGAAGGGCTCGTGTCGCTCGATGACCCGGCAGGCGTTCTGCACCGGCGAGCCGGTGACCGTCGCCGCGAACATCGTCTCCTTCAGCACCTCCCGCGCGTCCAGCGAGGAACGGCCGCGCAGCTCGTACTCGGTGTGCGCGAGGTGCGCCATCTCCTTCAGCCGCGGCCCGACGACCACACCGCCCATGTCGCCGACGGTGCACATCATCTTCAGCTCCTCGTCGACGACCATCGACAGCTCCTCGATCTCCTTGCCGTCGGCGAGGAAGCGGAGCAGGTGCTCGGGTGTCGGTCCCTCGGCGGGGTAGCGGTACGTCCCGCTGATCGGGTTCATGACGACCGTGCCGCCGGACATCCGCACGTGCACCTCGGGGCTGGCCCCGACCAGCGTCCGGTCCCCGGTGTGCACGACGAACGTCCAGTACGCGCCCCGCTCGCCCTCCAGCAGCCGCCGGAACAGCGCCAGCGCGTCGGCCCGCCCGAACCCCGCGATCCGGCCCCCGTACGTCCGCCGGATCACGAAGTTGGCGCCCTCGCCGGCCCCGATCTCCTCCTCCAGCACCCGCCCGACGATCTCCGCGTACTCCTCGTCGCCGACGTCGAAACCGCCGCCCTCGACGTGGACCTCGTGCGCGGGGAGCCGGTCCAGGGCCTCGGCGAGCGGGATGTCGTACCGCTCCTCGGGGGTCAGCGCGAGCAGCGGTGTGCCGTCGTCGCGGACGTCGAAGCCGCGCTCGCGGATCTGGCGGAACGGGACGAGCGCCAGTCCCTCGTCGGGCAGGTCGGCGAGTCTGTCGTGCTCGGTCACCGGGCCGAGCAGCAGTTCCACGGTGTCGTGATCGTGGCCCGGGGCGCGGCGGCGGAGCAGGGCGAACGGGCGGGAGTCGGCCAGGAGGCCGTCGAGCGGTGTCATGAGTCCGTGTCCTTCTCGGTTCGTCGGAGAGAGGAACGGACCCCGGTCGCGGAAACACCGAAGGCCGCCCCTCGGGCGGCCTTCGCGAAGTCTTACGTCACGCGCAGTCAGCGGGCCGCCGGATGAGCGGTCCACCACCAGTTCTGGGTCGAGTGCGCGAACATGCCCCAGACCCTACTGCATCCGCGCGCGGCGCCGCGGCACATCCCGGGACACGGGACGACCGCGGCGCCGCCCGCCACGTCAGACGATCATGTTGTACGTGTTCCAGCCCCCGCCGACCCGGGCGCGGGTCTTGAACGGCGCGGAGGCGCTGCCGGTGCCCTGGTAGAACCAGAGCACGCCGTCCTTGCCCCGGGCGATCAGGTCGGGCACCCCGTCGCGGTTCAGGTCGCTGGGGCCGCTCAGCACGTCGTAGGCGGACCAGCCGCCGCCGACCCTGCTCATGCTCTCGAAGGGCTTCGCGGCGTTGCCCGTGCCCTTGTAGAGCCAGAGGACTCCGCTCTTGTCACGGGCGATCAGGTCGGCCCGGCCGTCGCCACTGAGGTCGCCGGTGTCGGCCAGCGCGTTGAAGGCGGACCAGCCGCCGCCGATCCTGACCCGGCTCCCGAAGGGCGCGGAGGTGCTGCCGGTGCCCTGGTAGAGCCAGAGGACTCCGCTCTTGTCGCGGGCGATCAGGTCGGCCCTGCCGTCCCCGTCGAGGTCACGGGCGCCGGTGAGGGTGTCGTAGACCGACCAGCCGCCGCCGACCCGGGCGCGGGACCCGAAGGGCTTCGCCGGGTTGCCGGTGCCCTTGTAGTACCAGAGCACCCCGCTCTTGTCGCGGGCCACCATGTCGCCGGTGCCGTTGGCGCGCAGCGCCGTCAGGGTCGTCACCGCGTTGTAGTCGTTCCAGCCGCCGCCGACGCGGAAGCGGCCGAAGAACGGGGCGGTGGCGTCACCGGTGCCCTGGTACTGCCACAGCACGCCCGAGGCGTCCCGGCCGAGGATGTTGTAGCGGTCGGTGCCCGCGTCGGGCGCGGTGCCCTTGACCAGCTGGACGTCGGCCGTGCGCACGTAGCCGATGCGGTGGTTGAAACGGATCGGGTAGTACGTCGTGTCGCCCACGACCACGACACGCGAGCCGGTGCCCGAGCCGTCGATGTTGCCGCTGTTGTAGTACGAACCCTTCACGGCGCCGCCGGCCAGGGCGTACTTCTGCCCGCTCAGGACGCCGTACTTGCTCAGGGACTCGCCGTTCTTGTTCTGCACCGGCACGCCCGTGCCCGCGTACGCGCCGTCCTCGGGGTAGGCGCGGCCGTACACCGGGACGGAGCTCGCCCCGGCCTTGGCCGTGACCACGTCCGGGGTGCCGGCGGCGGTGGCGAACTGGCCGCCCCGGTTGTAGAACCAGGCCTTCTTGCCGCCGTACCAGATGGCCGTCCAGTCCTGCCGCGCCTCGGCGACCACGAACTCACCGCCGGCCAGGACCTTGTTGCCCCAGTTCCACCCCTCGCTCCAGGTCTGGCTGCCCAGGTACGGGTCGGTGAGCGTGGCCGAGGAGGTGGACGGCGAGGAGTACAGGTAGGTGAAGTTCGCCGGCTGCCCGGGGACGGAGGCACCGTTGTTGGTGATCTTCGGCTGGTTCGCCGTGGTGAACGGCGGCACGACGCGGACCACCTGACCGGCCTTGTACGGGCCGCCCGGCCCCTCGGCGCCGGTCGGGGCGCCCAGCAGGCCCATGTAGTGGTTCCAGTCCCAGAACGGGCCCGGGTCCCAGTGCTGGGTCTTCACGTTCGCGTCCAGGACGCCCGGCACCTCGTCGTGGCCGATGATGTGCTCGCGGTCCAGCGGGATGTCGTACTTTCCGGCCAGGTACTTCACCAGCGCCGCCGAGGACTCGTACTGCGGCTCGGTGTACCAGCTGCCGTCCTTGATGGCGTAACCCTCGTGCTCGATGCCGATCGAGTGCATGTTGAGGGTCTTGTTGGCCGCGTGCCAGGCCTCGTTCTTGTTCTCGACGAGCTGGGTGACCAGACCGTCGGAGGCGCGGATCAGGTAGTGGGCGCTGGCGTACGACAGGGAGTTCTGGAAGACGCCCAGGGCGCTGCTGTAGCTGCCCTCGGTGTCGTGGATCACGATCGAGGTGATCTCGTTGCCCGCCACCGGGCGGTTCGCGACGTTGTAGTTGCCCCAGTCGTCGATGCCGCCGTTCTGCTTGTAGGCGGCGGGACGGAAGTCGCAGCTGAGGCCCGAGGGGCAGTCGGGGGCCGGGGCGGCGGTGGCGGCGGCCAGGTCCAGGTCCGCGGTGCGGTCCGGCCGCACGGCCGGATCGGCCGGCAGCGTGAGGGACTCGCCGTCGGCGGTGACGCGCCGCTCACCGGTCTTGATCGACTCGAACACCCGCTGCGCGAAGAGCCGCGCGCCCTTGGTGTCCGTCGCCTGGCTGGCCCGGGCGACCGCCGGATACCAGGCGCCGGGGTCCTCGGGCAGCGAACCGGTCGCGTCCTGCTGGTACTTGGCGAGCAGGGCCGCGCCCGCCCGGATGCTCTCCCCGGGATCGCTCCGCACCTCACCGGGAGACGCGTCGATGAGACCGGCGGCCTCGTCCAGGGTGTGCAGCCGCGGGTCGGTGGTGTCGACGGGCTTCTGCCGCAGACTCCGGAGCGCCTTCTCGGCGTCGAAGTTCTTCTCGACCACCGGGTCGCCGCTGCGGTTCATGTGCTCGAGCTGGTGCTCGCGCTCCTCGGCGGAGCCGCCGTCCTCCAGGTTCTCCGGATCGACGTCGGTGAGTCCCATCACGTTGTACGCGCCGGTGGTGCTCGGCAGTCCGTCGTGGTCCTCCCAGCGGGTCTGCCGGTACGAGACCGCCATCAGCACGCTCTGCGGGACCTCGAACTCCTCCGCGGCCTGCCGGAACTCACTCTGCAGCCGGGCGCCCGGTGCCGCCGCGGCCCGGGCGGTGTCCGCGCCCAGGAGGCCGGGTGAGGCCAGGGCCAGCGTCCCGGCCGTGGCGGCGACGGCCACCGCCGAGGCGACACCGTAGACGAGCAGTCTCTTCTTCTTGCGGTCTCTGCGATGCTCCGCGCTCAAATCCCCACCCCGATACGCGCTCGATATGTACTTGAGATGTCCGTGATCAGAACCGTGATCAGAACATGGAAGGCGCGTGAGGGTACCAAGCCGGTCGCCGCGGCCCTCACCGGGGGCCCGTCTCATCTGTCGAGCCGGGGCGCGGAGCGGGGGCCCGGACCCCGTAGGGTTGAGGGGTGACCGTGAACGCTAAGACCAGCCCGAGCGCTGGCAACACCTGGCGAGACCTGCCCGCGGCGCAGCAGCCCGAGTACCCCGACACCGAGGCTCTGCGCGCAGTGATCGCGGACCTCGAGTCGTATCCGCCGCTCGTCTTCGCGGGCGAGTGCGACCAGCTGCGCGCCCGGATGGCGGCCGTCGCCAAGGGAGAGGCGTTCCTCCTCCAGGGCGGCGACTGCGCCGAGGCCTTCGACGGCGTGTCCGCGGACCACATCCGCAACAAGCTGAAGACACTGCTCCAGATGGGCGCCGTGCTCACGTACGCCGCGTCCGTGCCCGTGGTGAAGGTCGGCCGGATCGCCGGCCAGTACTCCAAGCCGCGCTCCAAGCCGACCGAGACCCGCGACGGCGTGACCCTGCCGACCTACCGCGGCGACTCGGTCAACGGCTTCGACTTCACCGAAGAGGCCCGGATCCCGGACCCCGAGCGGCTCAAGCGCATGTACCACGCCTCGGCCTCCACGCTGAACCTGGTGCGCGCCTTCACCACCGGCGGCTACGCCGACCTGCGCCAGGTGCACGCCTGGAACCAGGACTTCGTGAAGTCCTCCCCGTCCGGGCAGCGCTACGAGCAGCTGGCCCGGGAGATCGACAGCGCGCTGAACTTCATGCGGGCCTGCGGCACCGACCCGGAGGAGTTCAAGACCGTCGAGTTCTTCTCCTCGCACGAGGCGCTGCTGCTCGACTACGAGTCGGCCCTCACCCGGGTCGACTCCCGCACGGGGCAGCTGTACGACGTCTCCGGGCACATGGTGTGGATCGGCGAGCGCACCCGGCAGCTGGACCACGCGCACATCGAGTTCGCCTCGCGGATCCGCAACCCGATCGGCATCAAGCTCGGCCCCACGACGACGGCCGAGGAGGCGCTCCAGTACATCGAGCGCCTCGACCCGGAGCGCGAGCCGGGCCGGCTGACCTTCATCGTCCGCATGGGCGCCGACAAGATCCGGGACAAGCTCCCCGAGCTGGTCGAGAAGGTCACCGCCTCCGGCGCCACCGTCGCCTGGATCACCGACCCGATGCACGGCAACACCTACGAGGCGGCCTCCGGGCACAAGACCCGCCGCTTCGACGACGTGCTCGACGAGGTCAAGGGCTTCTTCGAGGTCCACAAGGCGCTCGGCACCCACCCGGGCGGCATCCACGTGGAGCTGACCGGCGACGACGTCACCGAGTGCGTGGGCGGCGGCGACGAGATCTTCGTCGACGACCTGCACCAGCGCTACGAGACGGCCTGCGACCCCCGGCTCAACCGCAGCCAGTCGCTCGACCTGGCGTTCCTGGTGGCGGAGATGTACCGGGACCAGTGAGGCCGTGCCCCTTACGGGCGGTGGAATGGGGCGCGGGTCACAGGGGATCCGCGCCCCCTCCACTTTTGCCGGCCGGACCTGATGGGTAAGGTTAGGTTTGCCTCACCGATCAGTCGGGCCCTCCGGTCGTCGGTACGGCACGACCTTGTACCCCGCCCGGGAGGTGAACCGCGTGTTCGTCTGCAGCTGCTTCGGTGTCACCGAGGAACAGGTGAAGAGCCACGCGGACGCCGGTGCGTGCACGCCCCGGCAGATCGCGTCCGCCTGCAAGGCCGGCACCGACTGCGGCGGCTGCGTACGGCGCATCCAGGCGCTGCTCGGCCGCGGCGCCTGCCCCCGCCGGAGCATGGCCGACCAGGGCGAACCGGCACTCGCCGAGCTTCCGGAAGCCGCCTAGCCGGCCGTAGGCCGCGCGGCTAGAGCGAGCCGGGGCCGGACGGGTCGGGCTGGGACTGCTCGATCACCGTCGACAGGTACAGCGACTCGCCCAGCTTCTCGATCAGGTCGAGCTGGGTCTCCAGGTAGTCGATGTGGTGCTCCTCGTCGGCGAGGATCGCCTCGAACACGTTGGCCGACGTGATGTCGTGCTTGGCCCGCATCACCTCGATGCCGCGGCGCAGCCGGTCGATCGCCTCGATCTCGATCTCCCGGTCGGCCTGGAACATCTCGGTCACGCTCTGGCCGACCCGCACGTGGAAGAGCCGCTGGTAGTTCGGCAGGCCGTCCAGGAGCAGGATGCGGTCGGTGAGCACCTCCGCGTGGCGCATCTCGTCGAAGGACTCCGCGCGCGTGTACTTCGCGAGCTTGGTCCAGCCCTTGTGGTCCTGCAGCTTCGCGTGCAGGAAGTACTGGTTGATCGCCGTGAGCTCGGCGGTCAGCTGCTCATTCAGGAACTCGATGACCTCGGGGTCGCCCTGCATCGCTTGACGCTCCTTAAAACGGGAACTGGCCTGTTGCGCCGCATGATTGCACCGGCATCGAAGATCGTCCAGTAAGTGTTGACTTAGTAAGTAAGTACAGGCTTAGTCGATTTTGTTGATGTCTTTCCCCTTTGCCCGAATGTAAGTGGGGTGGGTCAAGGGCATCGGTCCGGGTCTGTCAGGATGGAGACATGGGTCAGCCGGTGGGAAACGAAATGGGGGAAGACGGTTCGGAAGGGGCGTCCTCGTTCGAGCTCCCGCCGGGACAGCGACTCCAGCGCGGCTGGCCGGTCACGCACTACGGACCGGTCCCCAAGTTCCGTCCCGAGCGCTGGGAGTTCCGGGTCTTCGGCGCCACCGCCGACGGTGACAAGCGCGGCTGGACCCATGAGGAGTTCACCGCGCTGCCGTACACCACGGTCGTCGCCGACCTGCACTGCGTCACGAAGTTCAGCATGCTCGGCGCCGAGTGGGGCGGGGTGCCCGCCGCCACGATCCTGGAGCTCGCGCCGCCCGCCCCGGCCGTCACCCACGTGATGGTCTGGGCCGAGTACGGCTTCAGCTCCAACCTCCGGCTGGCCGACTTCGCCGCCGAGCGCGCCCTCTTCGCCACCCACAAGGACGGCGAACTGCTCACCGCCGAGCACGGTTTTCCGCTGCGGCTGATCGTCCCCCACCTGTACGCCTGGAAGGGCCCCAAGTGGGTCCGCGGCATCGAGTACATGACAGCCGACCGGCGCGGCTTCTGGGAGGAGCGCGGCTACCACAACATCGGCGACCCGTGGCGCGAGCAGCGCTACTCCTACCAGGAGGAACCCGGGGACGGCCCCGAGCTCTGAGCCCGCCGCCGGACGCGGATCAGCCGTCGCGCAGCTTCTTCAGCCGCTCCACGTCAGCCGCGTGCCCCTCTTTGCCGCCCGGCGTCTCGATGATCAGCGGCACGCCCTCGGTCGCGGGGTGGGTCATGAGCGCCCGGAACGGGTCCTCGCCGATGTGCCCGGCGCCGATGTTCTCGTGCCGGTCCTTGTGGGCGCCCGCCACGTCCTTGGAGTCGTTGGCGTGGATCAGCTTCAGCCGGCCCGCGCCGACCGTGTCCACCAGCAGGTCCAGGGTCTGGTGCATGCCGGACGGGCCGGTCAGGTCGTGCCCCGCCGCGAAGACGTGGCAGGTGTCCAGGCACACGCCCAGCTTCGGATGGGAGTCCAGCGCCTCGAAGTACGGGCCGAAGTCCCAGGTCCGCGAGCACAGCGAGGCGCCCTGCCCGGCGGTCGACTCCAGCAGGAGGAACGGGTCGTCGTCGTGGGTCAGCTCGTCGAGCAGCGGCAGCAGGTACTCCCGCACCTGCTTGAGCGCCACCGACCTGTCCCGTCCGCCGGTCGCGCTGCCGGTGTGCACGACCACGCCCAGCGCCCCGATGGCCCGCCCGCGCCGCAGCGAGTGCCGCATGGACTCCACCGACCGCTCCGCCGTCGCCTCGGTGTGCGAGCCGAAGTTGATCAGGTACGGTGCGTGCACGTACGCCGGGATCGACTCGGCCGCGCAGGTCTCCCGGAACGCCTCGTCCTGCTTCGGGTTGCCGGCCGGCGTGGCCCAGCCGCGCGGGTTGGCGACGAAGACCTGCACGGTCTCCGCCTTCAGCTCGCGGGCGTAGGACAGCCCCACGGAGTGCAGCCCGCCGGCCACGGGGACGTGACCGCCGACCGGGTTGCGGGGGAGTGCGGGCGTCCCGCCCCTGCCCCCGGTCATCGGATGGTGATCGTGACGGTGGAGCCCTCGGCCGCCGTGTCCCCGGCGTCCACGGACTGCTTCTTCACCGTGTCGCCGAACAGCCCGAGGAGCCCGCGGTCCTCGTCCACCTGGAAGCCGGCCTCCGTCAGTTTCCGCTTGGCGTCGTCCACGCTGTCGCCGACCACGTCCGGGACCTCGATCTGCCGGGGGCCCTTGGACACCGTGAGCGTCACGGTGTCGCCCTCGGCGGCGCGGCTGCCCGGCTCCGGGGTCTGCCGGGCGACCTGGCCGCTGTCGTACTCGGAGTTCACCCGCGTCTCGTCGACCTTCACCTTGAGGCCGGCCTCCGTCAGTTGGCTCCGCGCGTCCTCCAGGCCGGCGCCCGCGACGTCCGGGACGTCCACCGGGCTGCCCTTGCTGACCACGAACGCGACCGCCGAGCCGCCGCGCACCGTGGTGCCCGAGGCGGGCTTGGTGGAGATCACGAAGCCCTTGGGCACCTCGTCGCTGAACGCGCGGGTCACCATGCCCGGCTCCAGCCCCTCGTCCTTCAGCAGGGTGCGCGCCCGGTCCAGCCTGTAGCCCTCCAGGTCCGGCAGCTTCACGGTGTCGGGGCCGTCGGAGACCGTGAAGGACACGGAGTCGTTCCTGCGGATCCGGGAGCCCACGCCGGGGTCGGTGCTGATGATCCGGCCGCGGTCCACGGTGTCGCTGTGCGCGTGCCGCACCTTGCCGACGTCCAGCCCGGTGTCCTCCAGCCGGTCGCGGGCCTCCGCCTCGGTCTTCGAGAGCAGCGGCGGCACCTTCGTGAACTGGCCGGAGTTGATGTACCAGATGCCGGTGCCCAGGCCGAGCACCACCAGCACGGCCAGCACGATCGTCAGCGGGCCGCGCCGCACCCCCGGCCGGCGGCGCCGGGGCGGGTCCGGCGGGGGAGACGCCAGCCGGCTGGTGTGCTGCACGCCGTCGTCGGCGGCGCCGTACTCGTCCTCGTTGACCGGCAGCGGCCGGGGCACGGTGAGCGAGCGCGGGATGACACTCGTGCGGTCCTCGGCGTTGTCGTGTTCCGTGCCGAGCGCCTGCGGCGGCACCGCGTCCAGCTGCTCGGCGGTCAGCGCCGCGCGCGCCTCACGGGCCCGCGCGAGCAGCGCGACGGCGTCGTACGGGCGGATCTCCGGGTTGCGCGAGGTGGCCGCGGCGACCAGCTCGTCCAGCTCGTACGCCATCCCCGGCACCGCGGCGGACGGCGGCGGCACGTCCTCGTGGAGGTGCTTGTAGAGCACCACCGCGGCCGAGTCCCCCTCGTGCGGCTTGCCGCCGGTCAGCATCTCGTAGAGCACCACGCCGCACGCGTACACGTCGACCCTGGGGTCGGCGGCACCGTGCTCGACCTGCTCGGGCGCCAGGTAGGAGACGGTGCCGAGGACGGCGCCGGTGGTGCTGGTGACGGTGTCCACGGAGCGGACCAGGCCGAAGTCGGCGACCTTGACCCGGCCGTCGTCCCCGATCAGCACGTTCTCCGGCTTCATGTCCCGGTGCACGAAACCCGCCCGGTGCGCGGCGCCGAGCGCGGCCAGCACCGGCTCCAGGATGTCCAGCGCGGCACGCGGCCGGAGCGCGCCGCGCTCGCGCAGCACGTCACGCACGGTGCAGCCCGGGATGTACTCCATGGCCAGGTAGACGTACGCCCCGTCGGCCCCCTGGTCGAAGACCTGGACGACATTGGGGTGGTCGAGGCGGGCCACCGACTTGGCCTCGCGGATGAACCGCTCGACGAAGCCGGCGTCGGTCGCGAGCGCCGGGTGCATCACCTTCAGCGCGAGCACCCGGTCCAGGCGGGTGTCCACGGCCCGGTAGACCGTGGCCATCCCGCCGACCGCGATCCGCGCCTCGACGCGGTACCGGCCGTCGAGCACCTGCCCGACGAGAGGGTCCTGAAGGGTCGTGTCCACGCAGGCGAGTGTACGAGCCGCGACCGACACCCCGCGCTCGCCGCCCGCCACCGGGGCGGTACTGCAGCGCACCTGTGACGGACGTGACACGTACCCGGTCACGACGGGTCGGCCGCCGACGCCGCACCCCACGGGAGAGGCCAACCTCTTTCCCGACCGGAAACGGGTGGAGGACGCGGTTCGACGCAGGCTCACTGAAAAGCGGGCCGCTCCGGATCGAGCACCGCCAAGCCCTCCGCGGGAGACGACGCCGAAGCGAAGTGCCGCCGAGGAATCCGCCCGGCCCGCCGGGCCAACCGCCCCGCCTCCACCGCGGCCCGCATCCCCGCCGCCATCAACACCGGCTCCTGCGCCCGCGTGACCGCGGAGGCCAGCATCACACCCGCACACCCCAGCTCCATCGCCAGCGCCACGTCGGACGCCGTACCGGCCCCCGCGTCCAGAATCACCGGCACCCCCGCGCGCTCCACGATCAGCTCGAAGTTGTGCGGGTTGCGGATCCCGAGCCCCGACCCGATCGGCGAACCGAGCGGCATGATCGCCGCACACCCCACGTCCTCCAGCTTCCGCGCGAGAACGGGGTCGTCGTTCGTGTACGGCAGCACCGTGAACCCGTCGTCGACCAGCGTCTCCGCCGCCTCCAGCAGCTCGATCGGGTCCGGCAGCAGCGTGCGCTCGTCGGCGATGACCTCCAGCTTGACCAGGTCCGTGCCCAGCGCCTCGCGCGCGAGCCGGGCGGTGAGCACCGCCTCCCCGGCGGTGAAGCAGCCGGCCGTGTTGGGCAGCACGCGGATGCCGAGCTTCTCCAGCACCGACAGCACGGACCCGTGCACCGACGCGTTCACGCGCCGCATCGCGACCGTGGTCAGCTCCGTCCCGGAGGCCACCAGCGCGCGCTCCAGCACGTCCAGACTGGGCGCCCCGCCGGTACCCATGATCAGACGGGACGCGTACGACGTGCCGTCGAGGACAAAGGGATCGTCGGCCATGGTTCAGCCTCCTTGCACAGCGGTGAGGACCTCGACGCGGTCGCCGTCGGCCAGGGCGGTGGCGGACCACCGCGCGCGCGGGACCACGGTTTCGTTCAGGGCGGCGGCCACTCCGGACGGCGCGGTGGTGAGCGTGCCCACCAGGGCGTCCAGGGCCGTACCGGGAGCCACCTCGCGCGGCTCGCCGTTGACGGAGATGTTCATGCGGACTGCTCCGAGAGTGCGGGGGCGGCGGCGAAGCGCCGGGGGGTGAAGGGGCGGGCCTCGTCCGGCAGCTCTCCGGTGGTCAGGGCGTGCGCCATGGCGTCGCCGGTGACGGGGGTGAGCAGGACGCCGTTGCGGTGGTGCCCGGTGGCCAGCAGCAGCCCGTCGAGGCCGGTCGGCCCGAGCAGCGGGGCGTTGTCGGGGGAGGTGGGGCGCAGGCCCGCGCGAGTCTCCGTCAGAGGCAGCTCGGTGATGCCGGGGACCAGCTCGTGGGCGTCGCGCAGCAGCTCGTAGACGCCCCCCGCGGTCACCGTGGTGTCCCAGCCCATCTCCTCGCTGGTGGCGCCGACGACCAGCTCGCCGCTCTCCCGGGGCACCAGGTAGACGTGGTTGCCGCGCACCACCGCGCGCACCGTGCGGTTCAGCAGCGGCCCGTGCGTCCGCGGCATCGTCAGCCGCAGCACCTGCCCCTTCACCGGCCGCACCGGCGGCAGCACGGCGTCCGGTACGCCCGCGAGCCGCCCGCTCAGGCTGCCCCCGGCCAGCACCACCTGCCCGGCCTCCAGCGCGGTCCCGTCGGCGGTGGCGATCCCGGTGGCCCGTTCCCCGGGCCCGACGGTGAGCCGGTCGGCCCACACCCGGTGGAAGACCACGCCCGCCCGTTCACACGCGGCCACGAGCGCGTGGGTGAGGCGCCGGGGGTCGATCTGGTGGTCGCCGTCCACCCGCAGGCCCCCGCGCACGCCCGGCGCGAGCATCGGCTCCAGGCGCCGGCACTCACGCCCCGACAGCCACTCCGACTCCAGGCCGGAGCGCTGCTGGAGCGCGTGCAGTTCGCGCAGGTGGGCCCGGTCGTCGGCGTCCAGCGCGACGGCGAGGGTGCCGCAGCGGCGGTAACCCAGGTCATGGCCGGTGACGTCGGTCAGCTCGGCCGCGAACTCCGGGTAGCGGCCGGCCGAGGCGAGGTTCAGCGAGAGCAGCGTCTGCTCGCCGTAGTGCAGCTCCGTGACGGCGGCCAGCATCCCGGCCGCCACCTGCGCCGCCCCGCCGCCGGGCTCGGGGTCGACGAGGGCCGTGACGAGCCCGCGCTGGGCGGCCCGCCAGGCGGTGACCAGACCGATGACGCCACCGCCCACCACGAGGACGTCGGGCGTACGGGACACGGTGGGTGACGACATGGTGTGCGACGACACGGTGTGTGACGAGCTGTGTGATGAGGACGGCATGGGCGTCCAGCCCCTCCCTTCGCCGGCATGACCCGGATCAGGTTCGTACGGTCGGAGGCCGCCAGCCTCCCTCTCAGCCCGGTGCGTCCGGGCTCCCGCGAGTGCTTTACGTTGGCCAGCCTAGCCCGCAGCGCCACGCACTCGTAAGGGAGCCTCCGCCCGTGCCCCGTTCACTCGACGGTCTCGTCCTCGCCCCCGTCGCCGACCAGGCGCCCGGCCAGGTGGGCACCCGCACCCGGTTCACCTACCACGAGCGGGACGGCGCCGTCTGGGCCGACTACGCGGGCGGTGACGTCGTCCGCGGCCACCTGGTGGGTACCCGCGCGGGGGACCGGCTCGACTTCCGGTACGTGCAGCTCAGAACCGACGGCAGCACGGCGTCGGGGCACTGCGTGTCGACCGTGGTGGAGCTGCCGGACGGCCGGGTGCGCCTGGAGGAGAGCTGGGAGTGGGAGTCGCGCCCCGGCCGCGGCACGAGCGTTGTGGAGCAGGTCACGGTGCACGACCGCTGACTGACAAATTGTCAGGTGGCTAAGGTGATCAGGTGAGCGAGCAGACGCGGGAGCGGGGACCGGAACCGGCGGCGGACGACGCGCGCCGCGTGGTCGTGGTGGGTGCCGGCATGGCGGGCGTGCAGACCGCCGTCGCCCTGCGGGAACAGGGCTTCACCGGCACCCTGACAGTGATCGGCGCCGAACCCCACCAGCCCTACGACCGGCCCCCGCTGTCCAAGGCCGTCCTGCTCGGCACGGCCGAGGGCTCCGCCTTCGACGTCGACTTCGAGGCACTCGGCATCACCCTGCGGCTCGGCTGCGAGGCCCTGGGCGTCCGCCCCGGCGAGCACCTCCTGGACACCTCCGAGGGTCCCGTGCCGTACGACGCCCTCGTCCTCGCGACCGGCGCCGAACCGGTCCGGCTCCCCGGTACCGACGGCGTGCCGGGCGTGCACCTGCTGCGCACCCTGGACGACGCCGAACGGCTGCGCCCCGTGCTCGCCCGCCGCCACGACATCGTCGTCGTCGGCGCCGGCTGGATCGGCGCCGAGTTCGCCACCGCCGCGCGTGAGGCGGGCTGCGCGGTGACCGTGGTGGAGGCCGCCGACCGGCCGCTCGCCGACGCGCTGCCCGCCGAGGTGGCCGCGCCGATGACCGCCTGGTACGCCGAAGCGGGCGCCGCACTGCGCACCCACGCGCGCGTGGAGCGTGTCGAGCCCGGCGACCCGGGGGAGCCCCTCCGGGTCCTGCTCGACGACGGCACCCGGCTGCCCGCCGACGCGGTCGTCGTCGGCATCGGCGCCCGCCCCTCCACCGCGTGGCTCGCCGGCTCCGGGATCTCCCTCGGCACGCACGGCGAGGTCCTGGCCGACGACCTCCTGCGCACCTCGGCGCCGGACGTGCACGCGGTCGGCGACTGCGCCTCCTTCCCCTCCGCCCGCTACGGCGAGCGGCTCCTGGTGCACCACTGGGACAACGCCCTCCAGGGCCCGCGCACCGTCGCCGCCGACATCGTCGGCGCCCCCGCGGACGAGACCCCGGCGGCGTACGACCCGGTGCCGTACTTCTGGTCCGAGCAGTTCGGCCGCTTCGTCCAGTACGCCGGTCACCACACGGCCGCCGACACGGTCCTGTGGCGCGGGGACCGCACGGGCCCGGCCTGGACGGTCTGCTGGCTGCGCGAGAACCGGCTGGTGGCCCTGCTCGCGGTGGGCCGCCCCCGCGACCTGGCGCAGGGAAAGCGGCTGATCCAGGCGGGCACGACGATGGACCCGGTGCTGCTGGCCGACCCGGCGAGGCCGCTCAAGGGGGCGACGGCCTGACACCGGTCCGGACGGGTCCGGCTTCCTCCTGTCAGTGCCAGATGGCAGGCTGGAGACGTGACCGAGATTGACGCAAAGACCGATGCTCTCGTGCCTGCCTGGCTCACCGTTCCCGACATCGCCGAAATGCTCGGCGTCGAGGTGACCCGCGTACGCCAGCTGATCAAGGAAGGCCAGCTCATCGCCGTACGCCGGGGTGAGAACCGCGCGCTGCACATTCCGGCGGCCTTCATCGACGAGGACAAGGTCGTCAAGGGCCTGGTCGGGACCCTGACGCTGCTGCGGGACGACGGCTTCACGCCGGAGGAGATGCTGGAGTGGCTCTTCACCCCCGACCCGACCCTGCCGGGCACCCCGGCACAGGCGCTGAGTGAGAATCGCGGCACGGAGGTGAAGCGCCGCGCCCAGGCGCTCGCCGTCTGACCCGACCCATCGCCCGGCGTACGGGCCGCGGCCCTCACGGTCCGCGGCCCGTACGCCGCACGGCCGTGCGGCCCGCGCCGTCCACGCCATCCACCGACCCGGGGGACACCCGCATGCCCGACAACGCTCCGACCACCGCCCGCGCCCGGCTCGCCGACGCCCGGCTCTACCTGTGCACGGACGCCCGCCGGAGCCAGGGCGACCTGCCCGAGTTCCTGGACGCCGTACTGGCCGGCGGCGTCGACATCGTGCAGCTGCGCGACAAGGGCATGGAGGCCGCCGAGGAGCTGGAGCACCTGGCGGTCCTCGCCGACGCCTGCGCCCGGCACGGCAAGCTCCTCGCGGTCAACGACCGCGCGGACGTCGCGCACGCCGCCCGCGCCGACGTGCTGCACCTCGGCCAGGGCGACCTCCCGGTGCCCGCCGCCCGCGCGATCCTCGGCGACGACGTCCTCATCGGGCGCTCCACGCACGCCGGGTCCGAGGCCTCCGCGGCGGCCGTCCAGGACGGCGTGGACTACTTCTGCACCGGCCCGTGCTGGCCCACCCCCACCAAGCCCGGCCGTCACGCCCCCGGCCTCGACCTGGTCCGCCACACCGCGTCGCTGGGCACCGACCGCCCCTGGTTCGCCATCGGCGGCATCGACCTCGGCAACCTCGACGAGGTGCTGGAGGCGGGCGCCCGGCGGGTCGTCGTGGTCCGCGCGATCACCGCCGCCGAGGATCCGGGCGCGGCCGCGGCCGAGTTCGCGAAGCGGCTGCGGCAGCCGTAGGCGGATGCCGGAGGCATGTGTCCAAGGGGTGGACAACAAATCGACAATGCGGACAAATATCCCGCATCCGGTTGGGTGACCGCCGCCCCCTGGCTAACCTGCCCGTATGGCCCTCGGAACCGCAAGCACGAGGACTGACCGCGCCCGCACGGTGCGTGACATCCTCGCCACCGGCAAGACGACGTACTCGTTCGAGTTCTCGGCGCCGAAGACGCCCAAGGGCGAGAAGAACCTGTGGAGTGCGCTGCGCCGCGTGGAGGCGGTGGCCCCGGACTTCGTCTCCGTGACCTACGGCGCCGGCGGTTCCACGCGCGCGGGCACGGTCCGGGAGACCCAGCAGATCGTCGCCGACACCACGCTGACCCCCGTGGCCCACCTCACCGCCGTCGACCACTCCGTCGCCGAGCTGCGCAACATCATCGGCCAGTACGCCGACGCCGGGATCCGCAACATGCTGGCCGTGCGCGGAGACCCGCCCGGCGATCCGACGGCCGACTGGATCGCACACCCCCAGGGACTGACCTACGCGGCCGAACTGGTCCGGCTCATCAAGGAGTCGGGTGACTTCTGCGTCGGAGTCGCGGCCTTCCCGGAGATGCATCCGCGCTCCGCCGACTGGGACGCGGACGTGAAGCACTTCGTGGACAAGTGCCGGGCCGGCGCCGACTACGCGATCACGCAGATGTTCTTCCAGGCCGAGTCCTACCTGAGGCTGCGCGACCGGGTCGCCGCGGCGGGCTGCGCGACCCCGGTCATCCCCGAGGTCATGCCGGTGACCAGTGTGAAGATGCTGGAGAGGTTGCCGAAGCTCAGCAACGCCTCGTTCCCGCCGGAGCTGAAAGAGCGGATCCTCACAGCCAAGGACGATCCGGCGGCTGTACGCTCCATTGGCATCGAGTTCGCCACGGAGTTCTGCGCGCGGCTGCTGGCCGAGGGCGTCCCCGGACTGCACTTCATCACGCTGAACAACTCCACGGCGACGCTGGAAATCTACGAGAACCTGGGCCTGCACCACCCACCGCGGGCCTAGACCGGCCGCACATACTTACGACACACTGCGTAACGGCCACTGGGAGAGGGGCGTACATGGGCTGGACGGTCCTCTACATCGCGTTCGGCGTGGTTGCGCTGTGGTTGCTCGGTGAGGTGCTGCTGCAGTACAAGGCGCGGCTGCGCTGGCGACTGCTCGCCTTCGGCGGCTTCGTCGGCGTGGTCGCCGGCGTGCTGATGTCCAATGTGCTCGTCATCGGACTGGGTGCCGCCGCCTTCGCGGTCGGCCAGACCTACGTCACGCTGTCGTTCCGCCGCGGCTTCGAGGCCGGCTGGGCGGTCAACGCCCCGGCGAGCCTCGTCGGCAAGCGCGGCCGTCCCGAACGCGGCCGCCAGGAGCCGACGCTGGAGGTCTCCGGTCTGGAACCGGCCGACGCCGGCCAGGGCCACCGGGACGGCTACGACGACCACGCCGGCCACGCCCCGTCCCAGGACGGCCTGTCCTACGGTCACGACGACTACGACCGCGACGACGTCTTCACTCCGGCCCGGCCCGGCGCCCCCACGGCCGCCGAGACCACCGCCGTCTACGAGCCGCAGCCGATGCCGGACGACACCGGCTCCTACGGCGTCTACGCCGACTCCGGCTACGGCCACGACCAGCAGGCACCGGCCGCCGCCGCACCGGGCGCCGACCAGGCCTACGCCTACGACTACTCGGGCTACGGGCAGCAGGGGTACGGCTACGACACCGGCGCCCAGCAGCAGTACGCCGCCTACTCCGACCCGTACATCGGCACCCACGCCTACGGCGGGGCCTCCTACGACACCGGCGGCTACGACACCACCGGGGCGCAGCAGCAGTACGGCCAGCAGGGCTACGGGCAGGACCAGTACGCCACCGGCACGCACGGCGGCTACGGCGGCGAGACCCCGGCCGGCGGGGTGTGGGTGCCGCAGCAGCGCAGCACCGACGACCCCTACGGCGGCGAACTCCCGCCGGAGCAGCAGTACCCCTACCAGGACAACGGCCAGACCCAGGGTCAGAGCCAGGGGCAGGGCCAGGGACAGGGCCAGGGATACGACGAGCAGTACCGCTTCTGACGGCCCCTCCGGCGTCCGGCGACCGTCCCCGGTCGCTCACTGGGAGCCGCGGAACTCCGGTCCCTCCACCACGAGTCCGGCGACCAGCGCGCCCGACATGCCCGCGTGCGGGAGGCCCCCGCCGGGGTGCGACCAGCCGCCGACCGTGAACAGGCCCGCCACGCGCGTGTTGTTCGCGGCGTGCAGCAGCCGTCCGCCGGCCGCCGCCAGCGTCGGCACCGGAATCGCCCCGCCCGCCACGCCGGTGGCCGCGGCGATGTCGGCCGGAGTGCGCACCTCGCGCCACAGGAGGCGGTCGCGGAGCCCGGGTATCGCCCGCTCGGCGGCATCGACGAGGCGTTCGGCCCCGTCCTCGGCGTCCACTCTCCGGCCCGCGGGCACCACCGAACTGAGAGTGACCGCCTCGTGGTCCCCGTCCGGCACCAGCGCCGGGTCGTCGGGCCGCAGGACGGTGACGGTCGCCCGCGCGGGCATGCGCGGCTCCGGGCCGAACAGCGCGTCCAACTCGCCGTCCCCGTCCGGCGCGTGCACCACCGTCCGGTGTGCCGCGCCCTCGTCACGCCCACCCCGCAGCGCCAGATGCACCGTCAGCCGGCTCGCCCCGCCGCGCTGTGGCGGGACTTCGCCCGCACCCCGCACCGTCGACCCGCCGCACAGCCGGTCCAGCACGTCCGGCGCCACCCCGGCGACCACGAACTCGGCCTCCGCCAGGCCCCCTTCGGCCAGCTCCACGCCCGCCACCCGGCCGTCCTTCTCGACCACTTCGGTGACCTCGGTGTCGAAGCGGAACTCGACCCGGCGGGCCAGACACCGCTCGTACACGGCGCGCGCCAGCTCCCGCAGGCCGCCACCGCGCACGTACCACATCCCGAACGCGTACTCCATGTACGGCAGCACGGCGGTGTTCGCCGGGGCGGTCCGGGGATCCAGGCCGTACGCCAGCGCGTGGCTGCCCAGGAGGGCGGCGAGCCGGGCGTCCCGCAGCTCCCAGGCACCCACCTCGGCGAGCGTGCCGGCGCGGCGGGTGCGCAGCAGCCGCTTGTGCGGGACCGACGGGTAGGGGTCGCGTTCGGCCAGCACCTCCCAGTTCGGCCACAGGGGCTCCTCCAGGAGCGGGCGGCGCGTCCGGTCCCAGGCCTCGCGGGCCCGCACGAGGAAGTCGCTCCAGCGCCGCCCGGCCGTCGGACCGAGAGCCGCGTCCAGGGCGTCGACCACGCCGGCCCGGGAGGCGTTCGGCAGCGCGACCTCCGTGCCGTCCGCGAACACGTGCCGTGACGACGGGTCGACCTGGACCAGCTCGACACAGTCCTCCAGCGGCTCCTTGCCGGTCTTGACGAACAGATCGCGCCAGACCGCGGGCAGCGGCAGCAGACCGGGGCCGGTGTCGAAGGAGAACCCGTCCCGCTCGAAGCGGCCGAGGGCTCCGCCGTACGTCCCCGTCCGCTCGTACACCACCACCCGGTGGCCCGCGACGGCCAGCCGGGCGGCGGCCGCCATCGCGCCCATCCCGGCGCCGATCACCGCAATCCGTGCCATGCCAGGGACTCTATCCGCCCCCACCGACAGTCCTCCTCCGGCCTGCTCCCGCCTCGTGCGAGTACCTCGACGGACGCCCGGGTGACCAGTGGACAGGGCGCTGCCGTGAGCCGGGGTGCGCAGGACTGAGTACCCGTACCTAGCCGCGTAGATGAGTATGCGCGCGGATGGGCCCCGACCTGCTGGAACGAGAGAGTGGAGGCACGGAGAGGGGCGCGGCTCCGGTACCGGCGACACGGGGTGCCGGAACGGAGCCGGGCCCGCGATCCGCTCCTTCCGCCGACTGCGGTCGGCGGGAGCGAGGCACGGGGGAACCCGGGGGAACGACCGGCCACGGGGGTTCCGGACGGGGGGACGTAGGGGGAGCAGGAGAAGGCGCCGGTCCGACGGCGGCCCGCGGGGGACGCGGCCACCACGGGCCGGCGTTCTTCGTGTGCGGGCGGCGGCTCAGGGGCGGCCGCTCACCCGCCCGTGGAGCAGCCGCGACAGCGCGGCGTGCACGTCGTCCAGGGAGCGCTCCGGCTGGAACGACTGCCAGTCCAGCGCGGCCACCAGCACCATGCCCACCAGCGCGGCGGCGGTCAGCGGCACGTCGATGCCGTCGCTGAACTCCCCGCTCGCCACGCCCTCGCGCAGCACGCCCTCCACCACCGCCACGGCCTCCTGCCGGACCACCAGCAGAGTCGACTGCCAGGCTCGGTTGGTGCGCCACAGCTCGGCCACGTACAGCTGGGTGAAGGCCGGGTAGCGGTCGATGAACACGAGCCCCGCGCGGATCATCGCGTCCAGGGCGTCGACCCGGCCGCGGCCCTCCCGCGCCGTCCGCTCCGCCGCCTCCCGCAGCGAGGCGGTGAGCAGTCCGACGCCGTGCCGCAGCAGCTCCTCGAAGAGGACGGCCTTGCTGGCGAAGTTGTAGTAGACCGTGCCCTTCGCGACGCCGGCCCGCTCGGCGATCTCGTCCACGGTGGTGGCGGAGAAACCCTGCTCGGCGATGAGGGTGACGGCCGCCTCGTACAGCTTCTGCCGGGTGGCCTCGCGACGGCTGCTGCCCGGCGCGGCGGTGCTGCTGCTTTCCATGGTCCAGATTCTCACAGCACCGCTCGCGCCGCGGTCACCGCAGGGCCCGCCCACCGGCCCACCCGAACGCTCGCTCGAATCAAAAGTCCAGGTCAGAACGGATTGTCAGTGCCATACCTCACGATGGGCACATACGGCACCTCCTGCCAGGACGTGCCGTCCAGGAGACGACAGGAGGATCGTCATGGCCCACTCGTTCGCAGCCGCCTCCCGGCGGCGCCGCGCAGCCGGCCCTGCACCCTCACTGACCGGCCCGGCGAGCGACGTGCACCCGGTGCTCCGCCGGGCGACCGCCCCGCCCGCCGCCCTCGACCTCCTCGCCCAGGCCCGCGCCGGCCTGGAGGAGGCCACCACCCTCGCGACGCCGAACGAGCGTTACGCGACGGCCCACCTCGCCGCCCTGCGCACCGCGGCCGCGGTCCTCGCCGCGCGGGGCCGCCCCGAGACCACCCCGCGGGGCCGCGCCCGCATCCGCAGCGCCTGGGAGGTGCTCCCCGAGATAGCGCCCGAGCTGTCCGACTGGAGCGCCCTGTTCGCCGCGGGCGCCCGGCGCCGGGCCCGGGCCGAGGCGGGCATCCAGGGTGCGGCGGGCCGCCGGGACGCCGACGACCTGATACGCGACGTGGCGATGTTCCTGCGCCTCGTGGAGCGGATGCTGGTACTCCAGCCGGTCCTGCCCCAGCCCCGCCCCGACACGGACCAGCCGGATCCCGACCTGCCGGACACGGGATGAGCAGCGCGGGGCGCCGGGCGCCACCTTGTGGGCGCGGCGGAGGCAATAGGGTGGGAGGCGCCTGAAGCCTCCCCCTTCCCACGCCGGGCGGGGGCGGCAGCCCGTTCGCTCCGCCCGAGTCCGAGGCGGTGCCGCGCCGAGGAGTCGACTGCCGTGCCGGACCCGAGCCCGAACCCCGCGTCGCCGCGCTCCGAGCCCTCGCGCTCCCGGGCGGCCCTGCGCACCGCCGTGGTCTGGGACGTCCTCCAGGACGCCCTGGACCGCCGGGTGAAGGCCACGGGCCGCCAAGCGCTGGACGTCCTCGACACCGGCGGCGGCAGCGGCAACTTCGCGGTGCCGGTGGCCCGCCTCGGCCACCGCGTCACCGTCGTCGACCCGAGCCCCAACGCCCTGTTCGCCCTGGAGCGCCGCGCCGCCGAGGCCGACGTCGCCGACCGCGTGCGAGGCGTCCAGGGGGACGCCCACGGCCTCTTCGACGTGGTCGAGCGCGGCGGCTACGACGTGGTGCTGTGCCACGGCGTCCTGGAGTACGTGGACGACCCCGCCGAGGGCGTCCGCAACGTGGTCGCCGCCCTGCGCGCCGAGGGCGTCCTCAGCCTGCTCGCCGCGGGCCTGGGCGGCGCCGTGCTCGCGCGCGCCCTCGCCGGGCACTTCACGGAGGCCCGGCAGGCCCTGGACGACCCGAACGGCCGCTGGGGCGCGGGTGACCCCGTGCCCCGCCGGTTCACCGCCGAACAGCTCACCGGGCTGGTCGAGGCCGCGGGGCTGCGGATCGGCGCGGTCCACGGTGTACGGGTCTTCGCCGACCTCGTTCCCGGCGTGCTGGTGGACACCGAGCCCGGCGCCATGGACGCCCTGTTGAAGCTGGAGGCCGCGGCGGCCGAACTCGCCGCCTTCCATTCTGTGGCCACGCAGCTTCATGTGCTCGGTGAGACCGCAGGGACCGACGAGACCTGAGCAACCCGGTGGGGTACGCCGCTGATCAGGGGCGCGACTGCACATGGAGTACGCCACAGGCCCCCCGAACGGGGGCCACTCGCCGTATGATCGAGGGAGACGGCCCGGCATGACGGGTCGGCCGCTGGGGAATGGGAACTTCAGCGAGCCGGCACGGCCATGACGGAGTCCGGTTGGCCAATTGGCGCAGAGGGGCGGGTTTCACGGGGGCGATTCCCTGCCTATCCTGAAGGGACCCCCCCGGGTCGCCCCGGCGACTGCACGATGAGGAGGACTCCGTGCCGCTCTCGGAGCACGAGCAGCGCATGCTCGAGCAAATGGAGCGAGCGCTGTACGCCGAAGATCCCAAGTTCGCGACAGCGCTCGAGGGAAGCGGGCTGCGTACGTACACCCGGCGACGGGTCTACCAGGCGGTCGCGGGCTTCCTCGTAGGTATTGCGCTCCTCATGGCCGGTATGGTCGCCCAGCAGGTGTGGCTCAGCGTGGTGGGCTTCCTGGTGATGCTGGGTTGCGCCGTGCTCGCCGTGACCGGCTGGCGCAAGGCCCCCAAGCCGGGCGAGCAGCCGGCTGCCGGTGCCGGACCACAGACCGCGGGCCGCCAGCAACGCCAGAAACGCTCGATGATGGACCGCATCGACGAACGCTGGCAGCGCCGCAGGGATGAGCAGCAGGGCGGCCAGTAGCGCGCCCGGGCAACCGCTCACCAGGACATCCGCGTGAGGGGGTGACCACCGACCGGGTGGTCACCCCCTCACGTGTCCCTACGCGCGCTCACGTGTCCCTACGCGCGGCCGGCGGGTCTCCCCGCACGGCCCGTGCCACCCCGGCGCCTCTCCCTCAGCCCTGCTGCCCCGTCGTCTTCCGCAGGGCCGGCCGCGCCGCCGCGGCCCGCCGCTTCAGAGCCGTCCACCGGTCCGAGAGCGCCCAGGCCACCCGTACGGTCGAACGCGGGGCGATCCGTGCGCGCAGCCGCGTGCGGCGGCCGACCGCCGCCCGCAGACCGGCCGTCGCGAGCCTGACGTCCTCGGCGAGCCCCGCCGTCAGGCGCGGTCGCGGCGCGTAGAGGACCTGCTCCACCGCGTCCGCGACCCGGTGCACCGCCGCAGCGGCCGTCGGATCGAGCCGGCCCAGCCGGACGATCCGGGCCGCCGCCTTGCGGGGCGTCTGCGCCTCCTCCGGCGGGATCCCGTGGTCCCACGCCGTATCGGCCAGCTCCTGCCAGACCGCCAGGGTGTGCGGACCCGCGTCCGCCTCGGCGCGGCCGTGCGCCCCCAGCCGCCTGGCCCGGGTACGCAGGCGCCACAGCATCGGCGACAGCGGGATCAGCAGCACCAGGAGACCCGCCAGCGCCCAGGCCGGCGCCTCGTACCACTTCGGGCCGCCGTCGTCCGAGACGGGCACGGGCAGCGCGGACTCGGTGTCGCAGGCGTCCAGCTTCTTGTCCTGCGCCGAGCAGCTCTCGCTCGTCGACGGCGCCGCGGACGGCTCCGTCTCGCTGTCCTGCGACGGAAGGGCCGGGTCCGGCACCGAACTGCCCGGCGTGTCCGGCACGGTGTACGCCGGGGTCGAGCCACGCGTCGGCGTCGGCTCGAAGCGGGTCCAGCCCACGCCCTCGAAGTACACCTCGGGCCAGGCGTGCGCGTCCCGCAGCCCCACCGACACCGAACCGTCCGCCTGCGGGGAGCCCGGCGCGAAGCCCACCGCGACCCTGGCCGGAATGCCCAGGGACCGGGCCATCGCCGCCATGGCGAAGGAGAAGTGGACGCAGAAGCCCTCCTTGTCCCTCAGGAAACGGGCGATCGCCTCCGAGCCACTGCCGACGCTGACCTCGGTGTCGTACTCGAAACCGCCGTTGACCGCGAAGTACTCCTGGAGCTTGACCGCCTGCTCGTAGGGGTTCGCCGCGCCGGCGGTGACCTCGCGGGCGGTCCTGGAGACCAGGTCGGGCAGCGAGTCCGGCAACTGCGTGTACTCGCGCTTCAGCGCGGTCGACGGCGACGGCGCGGCGGCGAGCTGCTCCGCCGTCGGCTGCACGTTCAGGCTCCGCACCTCGTACTTCAGCCCGCGGGTGTTCTGGCCGTGGTCGCCGACCAGGGTCATGCCGACCGGTTCGTACCGCCAGTTCCCCGCGACGCGCACGCCGGTGGGCGGGTACGGCATCGGCAGCCAGTCCTGCGCGTACCAGTCCGCGGCCGAGATGAAGGTCCGGGTCTCGCTGCGCCGGACGTCGGGGCCCAGGCCGACGGGGGTGGGGAACGAGCCGTCCGGTACGGCGGTGATCTGCCGCTTGGACGGCTTCCAGGTGGTGCCGTCGAAGTCGTCCAGGGACACGATGCGCAGGTAGAGGTCCGACAGGTTGTTCGAGTCCGTCTGGACGGAGAGGACCTGCCGGTTCTCGTCGACGTTGAGACTGTCCCGCAGGGAGACCAGCGGGTTCACCGCCGAGATCGTGCCGCCGCCCCCGGTCCCGGAACCGACGCCCGTCCGGGCGCTGTCCAGCAGCCCGCCGTTCATCGCGGGCAGGGCGAGCGGCACCACCAGGGCGACGCCCAGCGCGAACGCGCCGATCCGCCGTCCGGTGCGGACCGGGGCGACCGCGCCGCCCTGCTCGGCGCCCGGAGCGCGCGCCGCACCGCCGAAGACCCGGCCCCACTGCGAGAGCCGGTCCCGCCCCTCCGCCAGCAGCAACGTCAGATAGCCGACCGCCGCCACCAGGAACCACAGCCAGTCGGCGCCGCCCTCGGACAGCCCCGCGGCCACCGAATACAGCGCGAGCAGCGGCAGGCCGGCCGGCGCGGCGCTGCGGAAGGTCACCGCGAGGGTGTCCACCAGCAGCCCGATCACCAGGACACCGCCGACCAGCATCAGCCGGATGCCGTCGGACTCCAACGGCGCCGGGATGGCGTACCGGGCGATGTCGTCGCCGCCCTGTTGCAGCAGGTCGCCGAAGCGCTGGATGGCCTGCGGGCCGGGGATCAGCCCCGCGAACGCCTGCTGCCGGGCGAAGACCAGGGTCAGGAGCAGCAGCGTGACCAGGGCCTGCACGGCGATGGTCAGCGGGCGCGCCAGCGGCACCCGTCGCGCCACCGCACCCACCGCGGCCTGCACCGCCAGCAGCACCGCGGCCTGCAGGATCCAGGTCGCCGGTTCGACCAGCGGCAGCAGCGCGCACGCCGCCATCAGGGTGGCAGCCCACGCGCACACCGCCAGCCGCGCCCGCCCGCTCATCGCGTCCCCTCCCCGCCGGCCGCCGCCGCGACGGCGGTGCGTTCCCGGTCCGCCAGACGCCACAGCTCCTCCAGGGTGGCGCCGTACGGAACGCTCACGGCGGTCCAGCCGGCCTCCCGCAGCATCCGCAGCCGCTCCTCGCTCCCGTCCGACGGACCGGGCACGTCGGCCGGTCCCCGCGCCCAGGCCCCGCTGTCCAGGACGAAGGCGACCGCGCCGCCGCTGCGCTGCCGCATCCTGGCGGCCACCGTGGCCTGCTCCTCGTCGAGGTCGCCGAAGAACGCCACCAGCAGCCCTTCGTTCCCGCCACGCAGCAGGTCGTAGGCGGGGGACAGGCTCGTGCCGTCGGAGTGGTCGATCACCGCGAGGGTGTCCATCATCAGCCCGGCCGCGTCGGCCGTGCCCTGGCTCGCGCCCGCGAAGCCGTCGGAGCCCTCGCCCGGCACCGAGTTGCCGGTGTCGGTGAGCAGCCGGACGGAGAAGCCCCGCTCCAGCATGTGCACCAGCACGGAGGCCGCGCCCGACACCGCCCATTCGAAGGGCGAGTCGGGGCCCGCGCCCTCGTAGGCCAGGCCCCGGGTGTCCAGCAGCACCGTGCAGCGGGCGCGCTGCGGCTGCTCCTCGCGGCGCACCATCAGTTCGCCGTAGCGCGCGGTGGAGCGCCAGTGCACGCGGCGCAGGTCGTCGCCGTAGCGGTACCCGCGCGGGATCACGTCGTCGTCGCCCGCCAGCGCGAGCGTGCGCTGCCGTCCCTCGCCGTACCCCTTCGCCTCGCCGCTGAGCCGCACCGGCGGCAGCGCCTCCACGCGCGGGATCACGGTCAGGGTGTCGTACGTGGAGAAGGACCGGGTCAGCTCGCACAGTCCGAACGGGTCGGTCAGCCGCAGTTGCAGCGGGCCCAGCGGATAGCGGCCGCGCAGGTCGGAGCGGACCCGGTAGGAAACCTCGCGGCGACCGCCCGGCTCCACCCGGTCGAGCACGAAGCGGGGCCGGGGGCCCAGCACGTAAGGCACCCGGTCCTGGAGCATCAGCAGTCCCGTGGGCATCCGCGAGACGTTGTCGACGCGCAGGTGCACCCGGGCCTCGCTGCCCGCGGGCACCCGCTCGGGGGAGAGCCGGCGGCTGCCCGCCACCCGGTAGCGCGTGCGGTACAGCACGGTCGCGCAGACCAGGGGCAGGACACTCAGCAGCAGCCCGACCCGCAGCAGGTCGCTCTGGCCGAGGACGTAGGCGCAGACCGCGGCGGCGAGTCCGGCGGCCAGGAAGGAGCGGCCGCGGGTGGTCAGACCGGTCAGGGCGGTGCGGATCCCGCCGCTCTCGCCCCGGTCGTCGTGCGACCGGTCCGTCCCCCCGGCGTCCATCAGAGCCTCCGCGGCGGCTGCTGGGGGTACGCCGGTGCGCCGCGGCTCATGCCGAAGCCGGTCTGCTGCTGGGGCGCCGCGGGCACCGGGGTGCGCTGGAGGATCTCCTGGACGACCTGCTCGGCGCTGCGGCGGTTGAGCTGGGCCTGGGCGGTCGGCAGCAGGCGGTGGGCCAGGACCGCGACCGCGAGGGCCTGCACGTCGTCCGGCAGCGCGTAATCCCGGCCGCTCAGGGCGGCGGAAGCCTTCGCCGCGCGCAGCAGATGCAGCGTGGCGCGCGGCGAGGCGCCGAGTCTGAGATCGGGGTGGTTCCGGGTGGCCGCGACCAGGTCCACGGCGTACCTGCGGACCGGCTCCGCGACGTGGACGCCGCGGACGGCCTCGATCAGCTTGAGGATCTCGTCGGCGTGCGCCACCGGCTGGAGGTCGTCCAGCGGGTTCACTCCGCCGTGCACGTCGAGCATCTCCAGCTCGGCCTCCGGGCTGGGATAGCCGATGGAGACCCGGGCCATGAAGCGGTCGCGCTGGGCCTCGGGCAGCGGGTAGGTGCCCTCCATCTCGACCGGGTTCTGCGTGGCCACCACCATGAAGGGGCTGGGCAGCTCGTAGGTCTGGCCGTCGATGGTGACCTGGCGCTCCTCCATCGACTCCAGGAGCGCCGACTGCGTCTTCGGCGAGGCGCGGTTGATCTCGTCACCGATCACCACCTGCGCGAAGATCGCGCCGGGCTTGAACTCGAAGTCCCGCCGCTGCTGGTCCCAGATGGAGACTCCGGTGATGTCGGAGGGCAGCAGGTCCGGCGTGAACTGGATCCGGCGCACTGAGCAGTCGATGGACCGCGCCAGCGCCTTGGCCAGCATGGTCTTGCCGACTCCCGGGACGTCCTCGATCAGCAGGTGCCCCTCGGCGAGCAGCACGGTCAGTGAGAGCCGCACGACCTCGGGCTTGCCCTCGATCACGTCCTCGACCGAACCACGCACCCGCTCGACGACAGCGGTCAGATCGTCTCCCACCCGCGCGTATGCCCGGTCGGGGCTGCCTCCATGGCTCGCCTGATCGTCAAAGGTCGTCACCCGGCCCTCCTCGGCCTTTCCCCGCGCTTCCCGGGAAGCGGGGGTACCCCAACTTGCCGGGCCGGTCCCGCACCGCGCGGACCGGCCCACCCCGAATCACGGACACCGCGCGGAAAAAGTTCCGTGCGACACCGCTTCCCGCATTCTTGCCGCCGTTACCGATTCGTGTCACTCGCCTGTGGACAACTGGCCGCGCTATGTCATGCCTTGCGGCCTTTGCGGGGCTTGGATCAGGCGGGGGTGACCTCGCGCAGCAGTCCCGTCTTCACGTCGTAGACGAAACCACGTACGTCGTCGGTGTGCGGCAGGAACGGCGAGGTGCGCACCCGTTCGATCGACTGGCGCACGTCCTGGTCGACGTCCTGGAAGGACTCGACCGCCCAGACGGGACGCTGGCCGACCTCCAGCTCCAGCTCGTGCCGGAAGTCCTCGGTGAGGGTCTCCATGCCGCACGCCGTGTGGTGCACGAGGACCACGCCGGTGGTGCCGAGCGCCCGCTGGCTGATGGCGAGGGAACGGATCACGTCGTCGGTGACGGCGCCGCCGGCGTTGCGGATGACGTGGCAGTCGCCGTTGCGCAGGCCGAGCGCGGCGGTCACGTCCAGGCGCGCGTCCATGCAGGCCACGACGGCGGTGTGGAGTGCGGGGCGGCCCGCGAGTTCGGCGTCGGAGAACTCGGCGGCGTAGCGCGCGTTCGCCTCGACGAGCCGGTCGGTGGCGGAGCCTGCGGGAACCGATGCAGAAGTCGTCATAAGCATGACGTTACTGGTCACCGATGGGCCAGGCTCGCTGTGAAGAGGGACAAAGAACGTCAACGAGGCTTGTTGTGAGCCACTCCACAGACCCGTACGGGTGCCTCCGTGCGAGTGAAGTACCGGCCCGCGCCGATTCACGCGGTCCGGCGGCGTCCGCGACGCGCAGGCCGGTTGATTGACCGGGCGACAGGGTGGACTAAAGTGACGCGAAGCGGGAGGCGAGGCTCTCCCTGCTGGACTGAATTCCCCGGAGACCTGGGCGACGCCCCGCCAGTTCTCCCCACGTGCGCGGCGCGTACGTACGGCTCGGCCTCCTCCCGCTCCCGGCCGGCCGACGCCTCCGGCGCCGGCAGGGCTCCCCTTCACGAGCGAGCGGGAGGGGACCCGGCGGTGCGTGACGCCGCGCCGGACCTGAGAGGCCGCCCCACTTGAGCCAGAGTCGACACGTCCCGGTGATGCTCCAGCGGTGTCTGGACCTGCTGGCGCCCGCCCTGAAGGAGCCGGGGGCCGTGGTCGTCGACTGCACACTGGGACTCGGCGGGCACAGCGAGGCGCTGCTCGAACGCTTCCCGGAGGCCCGGCTCGTCGCGCTCGACCGGGACAAGGAGGCCCTGCGCCTGTCCGGCGAGCGGCTCGCCCCGTACGGCGACCGCGCCACCCTCGTGCACGCCGTCTACGACGAGCTGCCCGACGTACTCGACCGGCTCGGCTTCCCGCGCGTCCAGGGCGTCCTGTTCGACCTCGGCGTCTCCTCCATGCAACTCGACGAGGCGGACCGCGGCTTCGCCTACGCCCAGGACGCCCCGCTCGACATGCGCATGGACCAGACGTCCGGCATGAGCGCCGCCGAGGTCCTCAACACCTACCCGCCCGGCGAACTCGTCCGCATCCTGCGGGCGTACGGCGAGGAGAAGCAGGCCAAGCGGATCGTGTCCGCGGTCGTGCGCGAGCGCGAGAAGGAGCCGTTCACCAACAGCGCCCGGCTCGTGGAGCTGATCCGCGCCGCGCTCCCGCAGGCCGCCAAGCGCACCGGCGGCAACCCGGCCAAGCGCACCTTCCAGGCCCTGCGCATCGAGGTCAACGGCGAGCTGTCCGTCCTGGAGCGGGCGATCCCGGCCGCCGTAGAGGCGATCGCCGTCGGCGGGCGGATCGCGGTGCTCTCCTACCAGTCCCTGGAGGACCGGCTGGTCAAGCAGGTCTTCGCGGCCGGTGCGGCCAACACCGCGCCGCCCGGTCTGCCGGTGGTCCCCGAACGGTACGCGCCCCGGCTCAAGCTGCTCACGCGCGGTGCCGAACTTCCCACCGAGGAGGAGATCGCCGAGAACCGGCGGGCGGCTCCGGCGCGGCTGCGCGGCGCCGAGCGCATCAGGGAGTCCATCGGGTGAAGCGAGCGAGGCAGGCCAGGCACGGGGGCGGACGGCCCACCCGGGCCGAGGGGGAGGGCCAGTGAGCAGGAAACCCGAACTGAAGGGGCGGGCGGCCCGGCTGGCCCGGCTTCTCCCGCCCGGCGGCCGCGGCCAGGCGGCCCGGGCGCCCTTCGTCCTCCTCGTCGTCGTCCTCCTCGGCGGCGGCCTCATCGGGCTGCTGGTGCTGAACTCCGCCCTGAGCGAGGGCTCCTTCCAGCTGGACGACCTCAAACAGGAGACCAAGAGCCTCACCGACGAGGAACAGGCGCTCCAGCGGGACATCGACGCCTACTCCGCCCCCCGGGCCCTCCAGCGCCGCGCCCGCGAACTGGGCATGGTGCCCGGCGGCGACCCCGCCTTCCTCGGTCCCGACGGCACCGTCAAGGGCTCGCCCAGCGCCGCGCCGACCGGGACCACCCCGCTGGTCCTCGCCCCCGAGGCGCTGACCGCGCCGCCCGGCGGCGTGCCCACGGCCACCCCGTCGCCCGTCGGCACCCAGCCGCCCCCGGCCCCCTCCGCCACGCCCGCCACCCCCACCGCAGCGGCGACCTCCACCCCGAGCCCGACTCCGACCCCGACTCCCGGCAGGTGACGGAAGTGTCCGACAGGGAACCGCCGCGCCGCCGTGTGCCCGGACCCGCGAGGCCCGTCCGTCCCGGCGGACGGCGGCAGCCCGGTCCCGGCGCCCGGCCCGCCCGCCGCCCCGGCCCGCCCCGGCCCGCCGCGCCCCGCACCATCCGGCTGGGCAGCCCCCGGCCGCGGCTCAGGATGATCGGCCTCGCGCTGACCCTCGTGCTGGCCGCCTTCGTCGTACGGCTCCTCCAGGTGCAGGCCGTCGACGCCGGCACCTACTCCGCCAAGGCCGAGCAGAACCGCTACGTGGTCCACACCCTGCCCGCCGAGCGCGGCGGCATCACCGACCGCAACGGCGTCGCCCTCGCGACGACCGTGGACTCCTACGACATCACCGCCGACCCCACGTTGTTCACCCGCGAGGAGCTGAAGGTCGACGACGGGCCCGAGCAGGCGGCGGCGCTCCTGGCGCCCATCCTCGGCCAGGAGCAGGAGGACCTGGTCGAGCGGCTGCGCCCCGAGAACAAGGAACTGCGCTACGTCCGCCTCGCCCGGCGGCAGACCCCGCAGGTCTGGAACCAGATCAAGGACCTGAAGTCCGCGCTCACCACGAAGGCGGAGACGGACGAGTCCGTGGTCAACGTCCTCGCGGGCGTCCTCGCCGACCCCAGCAGCAAGCGCGTCTACCCGGGCGGCGACCTGGCCGCCGGCGTCCTGGGCTGGGTCGGCGCCGACGGCAAGGGCGGCGGGGGCCTGGAGCGGCAGCTGGACAAGACGCTGGCGGGCGAGGACGGCAAGATCCGCTACGCGCAGTCCGGCGGCCGCAAGGTCCCGACCGCCGGCTCCACCGAGACACCGGCCGTGCCCGGCAGCGACGTCGAGCTGACCATCGACCGCGACATCCAGTGGGCCGCGCAGGACGCCATCAGCGAGCAGGTGGAGAAGTCCAAGGCGGACGGCGGCTACGTCATCGTCCAGGACACCGCCACCGGCGAGATCCTCGCCATGGCCAACTCGCCGGCCTTCGACCCGGGCGACCTCGCCCACGCCGACCCGAACGCGCTGGGCAACGCCGCCCTCCAGGACGCCTTCGAACCCGGCTCCACCGCCAAGGTGATGTCGATGGCGGCCGTACTGGAGGAGGAGGCCGCCACCCCGGGCACCCACATCACCGTCCCCAACCGCCTCAAGCGCGGCGACCGGCTCTTCAAGGACGACATCGACCACCCGACCTGGTACCTCACGCTCAACGGCGTGCTCGCCAAGTCCAGCAACATCGGCACCATCATGGCCACCGGCGAGCTGGGCAAGACCCAGGCCGAGGCCAACAAGGTGCTCTACTCCTACCTGCGCAGGTTCGGCCTGGGCGGCTACACCGGCCTCGGCTTCCCCGGCGAGACCAAGGGCATCCTGGCGCCGCCCGGCCAGTGGTCGACCTCGCAGCAGTACACGATCCCTTTCGGCCAGGGCGTCTCCCTGAACGCGCTCCAGGCGGCCTCCGTGTACTCGACCATCGCCAACGGCGGCGTCCGCGTCGAGCCCACGCTCGTACGCGGCACCAAGGACGCCGACGGACGCTTCGCACCGTCCCCGGAGCCCGACAAGCGCCGTGTGATCAGCGAGAAGACCGCGAAGACCCTCTCGCAGATGCTGGAGTCCGTCGTCGACGACGAGGAGGGCACCGGCACCAAGGCCCGCATCCCCGGCTACCGCGTGGCGGGCAAGACCGGAACGGCCAACCGAGTGGATCCGGACACCGGCCAGTACCGGGGCTACACCTCGTCGTTCGCCGGGTTCGCACCCTCCGACAAACCCCGCGTCACCGTCTACTGCGCCATCCAGAACGCCACCGAGGGCAGCTACTTCGGCGGCCAGATCTGCGGACCCATCTACAAGCAGGTCATGGAGTTCGCCCTGAAGACCCTTCAGGTCCCCCCGACCGGGGCCGCCCCCGCGAGACTCCCGGTCACCTTCAAGCCCTGACCCCCATCGGGCCAGTACCGAGCCAGCGTCGATTCAGTACCGAGCCACCAGGAACCACCCGTGACAACGATCACCCCCGACCCCGGGAACCAGAGCAGCCCCGAGCCCTCACTTCGCCCGGAAGCCGGTACGCCCGGTACGCTCACCGCCGTGCCACACCCTGATCAGTCCCAAACCACCCAGAAGGGCCAACCCGTGACATACCCGGGACCGCCCCGGCCGGTGCGGATCTCCGCCACACCCCTCGCGGAACTCGCCGATCAGCTGGGTGTCGCCGCGCCGGACAGCACCGCCGGAGTCACGGGCATCACCCACGACTCCCGCGCCGTCCGCCCCGGTGACCTGTACGCCGCCCTGCCCGGTGCCCGCCTGCACGGCGCCGACTTCGCCACCCAGGCCGAGGGCCTCGGCGCCGTCGCCGTGCTGACCGACCCGTCCGGCGCCGAGCGCGTCGCCGCCGCCGGCCTGCCGGCGCTCGTCGTCGACGACCCGCGGGCGCGGATGGGGGAGCTGGCGGCCACGATCTACGGCCACCCCGGCCGCGACCTGCTCCAGATCGGCATCACCGGCACCTCCGGCAAGACCACCACCGCCTACCTCGTCGAGGGCGGTCTGCGCACGGCGAAGTCCACCGGGCTCATCGGCACGGTCGAGATGCGCATCGGCGACGAGCGCATCAAGTCCGAGCGCACCACGCCCGAGGCCACCGACCTCCAGGCCCTGTTCGCGGTGATGCGCGAGCGCGGCACCGAGGCGGTCGCCATGGAGGTCTCCAGTCACGCCCTGGTGCTCGGCCGCGTGGACGCCTGCGTCTTCGACATCGCGGTGTTCACCAACCTCAGCCCGGAGCACATGGAGTTCCACTCCGGCATGGAGGACTACTTCCAGGCCAAGGCGCAGCTGTTCACGCCGGAACGCAGCAAGCTCGGCGTGGTCAACGTGGACGACGAGTACGGGCGCCGCCTCGCGAACGAGGCCACCGTCCCGGTCGTCACCTACTCCGCCGAGGGCCACCCCGACGCGGACTGGCGCGCCGACGAGGTCGAGGTCGGCCCGCTGGACTCCACGTTCACCGTGCTCGGGCCCAAGGGTGAGCGCGTCACCGCCAAGTCGCCGCTGGCCGGACCGTTCAACGTGGCGAACACCCTCGCCGCGATCGTCGCCCTCGCCGCCGCGGGCCTGGAGCCGCAGACCGCCGCCGACGGCGTCGCCGCGGTGCCGGGCGTGCCGGGCCGCCTGGAGCGCGTGGACGAGGGCCAGCCGTACTTCGCGGTGGTCGACTACGCCCACAAGACCGACGCCGTCGAGTCGGTCCTGCGCGCCTTGCGCAAGGTGACCGGGGGCAAGCTGCACGCCGTGCTCGGCTGCGGCGGCGACCGGGACACCACCAAGCGCGAGCCGATGGGCGCCGCCGTGGCCCGGTTCGCCGACACGGCCGTACTGACCTCCGACAACCCCCGCTCCGAGGACCCCCTCGCGATCCTCGCCACCATGCTCCAGGGCGCGGCCTCCGTGCCCGCCCACGAGCGCGGCGAGGTGCAGGTCTTCGAGGACCGGGCCGCCGCGATCGCCGCCGCCGTCGCCAGGGCCGAGCCCGGCGACACGGTGCTGGTGGCGGGGAAGGGCCACGAGCAGGGCCAGGACATCGCCGGGGTGGTCCGTCCCTTCGACGACCGCCAGGTGCTGCGCGAAGCCATCAAGAAGACCCAGGGATGAGATCCCGAATGACCCAGATGATCCAGGGGACGAACTTGTGATCACCCTCTCTCTCGCCGAGATCGCAGAAGTCGTCGGCGGGCGGATGCATGACATACCGGACGCGTCCGCGCAGGTCACCGGCCCCGTCGTCCGGGACTCCCGGGAAGCGGGGCCGGGCAGCCTCTTCGTCGCCTTCGTCGGCGAACGGGTGGACGGCCACGACTTCGCCGCCGCGGTCGTCGAGGCGGGGGCGGTGGCCGTGCTCGGCTCCCGCCCCGTCGGCGTGCCCGCGATCGTCGTGGACGACGTCCAGGCCGCCCTCGGCGCCCTCGCCCGGCACGTCGTACGCCGCCTCGGCACCACGCTCGTCGCCCTCACCGGGTCCGCCGGCAAGACCAGCACCAAGGACCTCATCGCCCAGGTGCTGCGCCGCAAGGCGCCCACGGTCTTCACGCCCGGCTCCCTCAACAACGAGATCGGGCTGCCGCTCACCGCGCTCACCGCCACCGAGGAGACCAGGTTCCTCGTCCTGGAGATGGGCGCCCGCGGCATCGGCCACATCCGGTACCTCTGCGAGCTGACCCCGCCGAAGGTCGGCCTCGTCCTCAACGTCGGCTCCGCGCACATCGGCGAGTTCGGCGGCCGGGAGCAGATCGCCCAGGCCAAGGGCGAACTCGTCGAGGCGCTGCCGCCGGCCGAGGAGGGCGGTACCGCGATCCTCAACGCGGACGACCCCCTCGTACGGGCCATGGCCTCCCGAACGAAGGCGAAGGTGATCCTTTTCGGAGAGTCCGACGAAGCGGACGTTCGCGCCGAGAACGTGCGACTCACGGACACCGGCCAGCCTTCGTTCAGGCTTCACACACCCTCCGGTGCAAGCGATGTGACCATGCGCCTGTACGGTGAGCACCACGTGTCGAACGCGCTCGCCGCGGCCGCCGTCGCCCACGAGTTGGGCATGTCCGCAGACGAGATCGCCACCGCGCTCTCCGAAGCGGACTCCCTCTCCCGCTGGCGGATGGAGGTCACCGAGCGCCCGGACGGCGTGACGGTCGTCAACGACGCCTACAACGCGAACCCCGAGTCCATGAAAGCCGCGCTGCGCGCGCTGGTGGCCATCGGCAAGGGGCGCCGTACGTGGGCGGTGCTCGGCAAGATGGCCGAGCTCGGGGACGAGGCGCTCGCCGAGCACGACGCGGTCGGGCGGCTCGCCGTCCGGCTCAACGTCAGCAAGCTCGTCGCGGTCGGGGGCAGGGAAGCCCAATGGCTGCAACTGGGCGCATATAACGAGGGTTCGTGGGGTGAGGAGTCGGTGCACGTGTCCGACGCACAGGCGGCGGTCGACCTGTTGCGCAGCGAGTTGCGCCCGGGGGACGTCGTGCTCGTGAAGGCGTCCCGTTCGGTGGGTCTGGAGAGTGTCGCCTCGGCGCTGCTCGAGACCGGCGCCGAGGGTGAGGTTGCCGCCCGATGATGAAGCAGATCCTGTTCGCGGGCGTCATTGGCCTCTTCCTGACGCTGGTCGGCACCCCGCTGCTGATCAAGCTCCTGGCCCGCAAGGGCTACGGCCAGTACATCCGCGACGACGGACCGCGCGAGCACGCCAGCAAGCGCGGTACGCCGACGATGGGCGGTATCGCCTTCATCTTCGCCACGGTCGCCGCCTACTTCCTGGCCAAGGTGATCACCAGCTACCTGGACCCCGACACCGACGCGGGGCCGACCTTCTCGGGCCTGCTGGTGCTCGGCCTGATGGTGGGCATGGGCCTGGTCGGCTTCCTCGACGACTACATCAAGATCGTCAAAAGGCGGTCGCTGGGCCTGCGGGCCAAGGCGAAGATGGCCGGCCAGCTGATCGTCGGCATCGGCTTCGCGGTGCTCTCGCTGCAGTTCGCGGACAACCGCGGCAACACCCCGGCCTCGACCAAGCTGTCGTTCATCACCGACTTCGGCTGGTCGATCGGCCCGGTGCTGTTCGTCATCTGGGCGCTGTTCATGATCCTCGCGATGTCGAACGGCGTGAACCTGACCGACGGCCTGGACGGACTGGCCACCGGCGCCTCCGTCCTGGTCTTCGGTGCCTACACTTTCATCGGCGTCTGGCAGTTCCAGGAGTCGTGCGCCAACGCGCTGACCCTGACCAACCCGGGCGCCTGCTACGAGGTGAGAGACCCCCTCGACCTCGCCGTGGTCGCGTCCGCGCTGATGGGCGCCTGCCTCGGCTTCCTGTGGTGGAACACCTCGCCGGCCAAGATCTTCATGGGCGACACCGGTTCGCTCGCACTCGGCGGTGTGCTCGCGGGTCTGGCGATCTGCTCGCGCACCGAGCTGCTGATGGCCATCCTCGGCGGCCTGTTCGTCCTGATCACCATGTCGGTGGTCATCCAGGTCGGCTCCTTCCGCCTGACCGGCAAGCGGGTCTTCCGGATGGCGCCACTCCAGCACCACTTCGAACTCAAAGGCTGGTCCGAGGTCCTTGTCGTGGTCCGCTTCTGGATCATCCAGGGCATCTGCGTGATCGTCGGACTGGGCCTCTTCTACGCGGGATGGGCAGCGGACAAGTGACCGACTCCTCGGTGCCTTTCGACTTCCAGGGCAAGCACGTCACCGTCGCCGGGCTCGGCGTCTCCGGCGTCCCGGCCGCCAAGGTCCTGCACGGGCTCGGCGCGCGCGTCACCGTCGTCAACGACGGCGACGACGAGCGCGCGCGGGCGCAGGCGGCGGACCTGGAGGCGCTGGGCGTCACCGTGCGCCTCGGCGACGGAGCGACCCTGCCCGAGGGCACCGAGCTGATCGTCACCGCGCCCGGCTGGAAGCCGGACAAGCCGCTGTTCACCGCGGCCCACGAGGCCGGCGTCCCCGTCTGGGGCGACGTCGAACTGGCCTGGCGCCTGCGCCGCCCCGAAGCCGCCCCCTGGCTCGCGGTCACCGGCACCAACGGCAAGACCACCACCGTCCAGATGCTGGCGTCGATCCTGAAGGCGGCCGGCCTGCGCACCGCCGCCGTCGGCAACATCGGCGTCTCACTGCTGGACGCGGTCACGGGCGACGAGGAGTACGACGTCCTTGCCGTGGAGCTGTCCAGCTACCAGCTCCACTGGGCGCCCTCCCTGCGCGCCCACTCGGCCGTCGTGCTCAACCTCGCCCCCGACCACCTCGACTGGCACGGCTCCATGGAGGCCTACGCCGCCGACAAGGGCCGGATCTACGAGGGCAATCAGGTCGCCTGCGTGTACAACGTGGACGCCACCGACAAGCCGTCCACCGAGGACCTGGTCCGTGAGGCCGACGTCGAGGAGGGCTGCCGGGCCATCGGCTTCACCCTCGGCTCCCCGGCCCCCTCCCAACTCGGCGTCGTGGACGGCATCCTGGTGGACCGCGCCTTCGTCGAGGACCGGCAGAAGAACGCCCAGGAACTGGCCGAGGTCTCGGACGTCAACCCGCCGGCCCCGCACAACATCGCCAACGCCCTGGCCGCCGCGGGCCTCGCCCGCGCCTTCGGCGTCTCCGCCGCGGCCGTGCGGGACGGGCTGCGGGCCTTCACGCCCGACGCCCACCGCATCGCGCACGTCGCCGACGTCGACGGGGTGGCGTACGTGGACGACTCCAAGGCCACCAACACCCACGCCGCCGAGGCGTCCTTGGCGGCGTACGAGTCGATCGTCTGGATCGCCGGCGGGCTGGCCAAGGGCGCGACCTTCGACGAACTGGTCACGGGCGCGGCCAAGCGGCTGCGCGGGGCGGTCCTCATCGGCGCCGACCGCGCCCTGATCCGCGAAGCCCTGGCGCGACACGCCCCCGAAGTACCCGTGGTCGACCTCGACCGGACCGACACTGGGGCGATGCTCCAGGCCGTCCAGGAAGCCCAGCGACTCGCCCGGCCCGGCGACACGGTCCTGCTGGCCCCGGCCTGTGCCTCCATGGACATGTTCACCAACTACAACAAACGCGGCGACGCGTTCGCGGAGGCCGTTCGCGAACTCGGCGCCTGACCCGGCCGCCTCCTGCGCCGGGCGACCTCGGGAGGACGCGTGGGACGGTCCATGCCGACGTACAGCGGAGGCAGCGATGCCCGGTAGTCCCCAGAGCCGTACCGGACGTCCGCCCGTACAGCGGGCCGTCAAGCGACCCGTGGCACCGGGGCCGCAGCACGAGAACCCGGTGCTCCGCCTGTACCTGCGCCTGCGCCGCGCCTGGGACCGGCCGCTGACCGCGTACTACCTGATCTGCGGCGGCAGCGCGCTGATCACCGTGCTCGGGCTGGTGATGGTCTACTCGGCCTCCCAGGTCACCGCGCTCCAGCTGTCGCTGCCCGGCTCCTACTTCTTCCGCAAGCAGGCCCTGGCAGCCCTGATCGGCGCCGGACTGCTGGTGGCCGCCATGCGGATGCCGGTGAAGCTGCACCGCGCGCTGGCCTACCCGATCCTCGCCGGTGCCGTCTTCCTGATGATCCTGGTGCAGGTGCCGGGGATAGGAGTCGCGGTCAACGGCAACCAGAACTGGATCGCCCTCGGCGGCTCCTTCCAGATCCAGCCCAGCGAGTTCGGCAAGCTGGCCCTGGTGCTCTGGGGCGCGGACCTGCTGGCCCGCAAGCAGGACAAGAGGCTGCTGACCCAGTGGAAGCACATGCTGGTGCCGCTGGCCCCGGCCGCGTTCATGCTGCTCGGGCTGATCATGATCGGCGGCGACATGGGCACGGCGATCATCCTGACGGCGATCCTGTTCGGGCTGCTCTGGCTGGCGGGCGCGCCGACCCGGCTCTTCGCCGGCGTGCTGTCCATCGCCGCGCTGCTCGGCTTCATCCTCATCAAGACCAGCCCCAACCGCATGGCCCGGCTCAACTGCCTCGGTGCCACCGACCCGGGCCCCGGCGACTCCTGCTGGCAGGCCGTGCACGGCATCTACGCCCTCGCCTCGGGCGGGCTGTTCGGCTCCGGGCTCGGTGCCAGTGTGGAGAAATGGGGTCAACTCCCCGAGGCCCACACCGACTTCATCTTCGCCGTCACCGGTGAGGAACTGGGCCTGGCGGGGACGCTGTCGGTGCTCGCCCTCTTCGCGGCTCTAGGCTATGCGGGTATCCGCGTGGCCGGACGCACGGAGGACCCGTTCGTGAGGTATGCCGCGGGAGGCGTGACCACCTGGATCACGGCCCAGGCCGTGATCAACATCGGTGCGGTCCTCGGGCTGCTGCCGATCGCCGGTGTCCCGCTCCCGCTGTTCTCCTACGGCGGTTCCGCCCTGTTGCCGACCATGTTCGCCATCGGACTGCTGATCGCCTTCGCGCGTGACGAACCCGGTGCGCGGGCGGCGCTTGCGTTGCGGCAACCTCGCTTTGGTAGAAAGCGGGGAGCCAGGGGTCCCGGAACCAAGCGGAGCCCCCGGAGTTGGAACACGATGAGACGGCGTGCCTCGGCGGCGCGTTCGTCCGGAGAGCGGTGAATTTCGGTGCATGTCGTACTCGCCGGCGGAGGAACCGCGGGCCACATCGAGCCCGCGCTCGCCCTCGCGGACGCCCTGCGCAGGCAGGATCCGACCGTGGGGATCACGGCCCTGGGCACGGAACGCGGCCTGGAGACCCGCCTGGTGCCCGAGCGGGGTTACGAGCTGGCGCTGATCCCGGCCGTACCGCTGCCACGCAAGCCCACCCCGGAGCTGATCACCGTCCCGGGCCGGCTGCGCGGGACGATCAAGGCGACCGAGCAGATCCTGGAGCGCACCAAGGCGGACGCCGTGGCCGGCTTCGGCGGTTACGTGGCGCTGCCCGCCTACCTCGCGGCCAAGCGGCTCGGTGTGCCGATCGTGGTGCACGAGGCCAACGCCCGCCCCGGCCTGGCCAACAAGATCGGCTCGCGCTACGCCAGCCAGGTCGCCGTCTCCACCCCTGACAGCAAGCTGCGCAACTCCCGCTACATCGGCATCCCGCTGCGCCGCTCCATCGCCACCCTGGACCGGGCCGCCGCCCGTCCCGAGGCCCGCGCGATGTTCGGGCTCGACCCCAACCTGCCGACCCTGCTGGTCACCGGCGGCTCGCAGGGCGCCCGCCGCCTCAACGAGGTGATCCAGCAGGTCGCGCCCTGGCTCCAGCAGGCGGGCATCCAGATCCTGCACGCGGTCGGCCCCAAGAACGAACTGCCGCAGGTCCACCAGATGCCGGGGATGCCCCCGTACATCCCGGTAAGTTATCTGGACCGGATGGACCTCGCGTACGCCGCCGCCGACATGATGCTCTGCCGCGCGGGCGCGATGACCGTCGCCGAACTCTCCGCCGTCGGGCTCCCGGCCGCCTACGTTCCGCTGCCCATCGGCAACGGCGAACAGCGGCTCAACGCCCAGCCGGTGGTCAAGGCCGGCGGCGGACTGCTGGTGGACGACGCGGAACTGACGCCCGAGTGGCTCCAGCAGAACGTCCTGCCGGTGCTCGCCGATCCGCACCGGCTGTACGAGATGTCCCGCGCCGCCGCCGAGTTCGGCCGCCGGGACGCCGACGACCTGCTCGTCGGCATGGTGTACGAGGCGATCGCCGCCCGTGCCCACCGATAGGGACTGACGGAAGGCAGGGAGCGTGGCCGGACCGACCACCGCCGAGCGCGGGGAACGCCAGCAGGAGTCGTCCGGCCCGCCCCGCGCGCGCCGGTTCGGCCCGCCCCGCCTTCGTACGATCATCATCACGGCCGTCTCTCTCGCCCTTGTCGCGGGCGGCACCGTCTGGGTGCTCTACGGCTCGAACTGGACTCGCGTGGACGGCGTGTCCGTCTCCGGAACGCGGGTCCTCACCCCCGCGCAGGTGCGCGAGGCCGCCGACGTGCCCGTCGGTGAACCCCTGGTCTCCATCGACACCGAGGCGGTCGAGGCGCGACTGCGCCGGAAATTGCCCCGCATTGACGAGGTCGACGTCGAGCGTTCCTGGCCGCACGGAATCGGACTGAAAGTGACGGAGCGCACCCCGGTTCTGATTGTCCAAAAGGGTAAAAACTTCGTGGAAGTGGACGATGAAGGCGTCCGATTCGCCACGGTTTCCCGGGCCCCCAAAGGCGTGCCGGCACTGGAATTGGAGCCCGACCGTTCCGGCTCGGCCGGGGCGAGTCTGCGTCGCTTCGACGACGACCGTCTGGTGCGGGAGGCGGTACGGGTGGCTGGCCGCCTCCCGGCCGCGGTCGCCCGGGACGCACGCCGCGTCGAGGTCCGTTCCTACGACGACATCTCAGTGGAGTTGAGCGGCGAGCGGACCGTGGCGTGGGGGAGCGGCGAACAGGGTACGGACAAAGCCCGTGCGCTCACCGCGCTGATGAAAGCGACGCCCAAGGCGCGGCACTTCGACGTGAGTGTTCCCACCGCCCCCGCGTCATCGGCGAGTTGACGGGTATCCGTGCAGGCCAGCACCCTGGCTGGGCAGCGCTACGGCTGATCACATAGGGTGAAAAGAAAAACGGGAGGTTCGGCGTGTTCGTTGAACGTGCGCCACTTGTCGACTTAGTGTCCTGTTCAGAAGACTCCAAGGAACAGACACACTGGTAACCCTAAACTTCAGCGTTAGGGTTCGGGTCGGCACTACGGACCGTCCCAATCGGCATCAGTCGTCGGGTCGCGGGGGCATCAGTGCTTCGGTGACCGGGCGACACGTAACTCGAGGCGAGAGGCCTTCGACGTGGCAGCACCGCAGAACTACCTCGCAGTCATCAAAGTCATCGGTGTCGGCGGCGGTGGTGTCAATGCCATCAACCGGATGATCGAGGTCGGTCTCAAGGGCGTCGAGTTCATCGCCATCAACACCGACGCGCAGGCGCTGTTGATGAGCGACGCCGACGTCAAGCTCGACGTCGGCCGCGAACTCACCCGCGGACTCGGCGCCGGAGCCAACCCGGCCGTCGGCCGCAAGGCCGCCGAGGACCACCGCGAGGAGATCGAGGAGGTCCTCAAGGGGGCCGACATGGTCTTCGTGACAGCCGGAGAAGGCGGCGGCACCGGCACCGGCGGCGCGCCCGTCGTGGCCAACATCGCCCGCTCGCTGGGCGCCCTCACCATCGGCGTGGTCACCCGCCCCTTCACCTTCGAGGGACGGCGCCGGGCCAACCAGGCCGAAGACGGCATCGCCGAACTCCGCGAAGAGGTCGACACCCTCATCGTCATCCCCAACGACCGGCTGCTGTCCATCTCGGACCGCCAGGTCAGCGTGCTCGACGCCTTCAAGTCCGCCGACCAGGTGCTGCTCTCCGGTGTGCAGGGCATCACCGACCTGATCACCACGCCCGGCCTGATCAACCTGGACTTCGCCGACGTCAAGTCGGTCATGTCCGAGGCCGGCTCCGCCCTCATGGGCATCGGCTCGGCCCGCGGCGACGACCGCGCGGTGGCCGCCGCCGAGATGGCGATCTCCTCGCCGCTCCTGGAGGCGTCCATCGACGGCGCCCGCGGTGTGCTGCTCTCCATCTCCGGCGGCTCGGACCTCGGCCTGTTCGAGATCAACGAGGCCGCCCAGCTGGTCAGTGAGGCCGCCCACCCCGAGGCCAACATCATCTTCGGCGCGGTCATCGACGACGCGCTCGGCGACGAGGTGCGGGTCACCGTGATCGCGGCCGGCTTCGACGGGGGCCAGCCGCCGTCCAAGCGGGACAACGTCCTCGGCTCCTCCTCGGCCAAGCGCGAGGAGCCCACCCCGGCACGGCAGACCGACAGCCGTCCGTCCTTCGGCTCGCTCGGCAGCGTCAAGCCGAAGGAGGAGCCGGAGCAGGCGCCCGCGCCCGAGCCGGTCGCCGACCTGCCGCAGGTCTCCCCGCCGCCGGTCCCGCCGTCGCGGACCTACTCGGACAGCGCGGCCGAGGAACTGGACGTGCCGGACTTCCTGAAGTGATAGGACAGCGCGACACCGTGGACGGCGCGCACTTCGGCTTCACCGACCGGTGGGGCGGAGTGAGCGCCGTTCCGTACGAGGAGCTCAATCTCGGCGGCGCGGTCGGCGACGACCCCGGCGCCGTCACGGCCAACCGGGAGCTGGCCGCCAAGTCGCTGGGCGTGGACCCGGACCGGGTGGTCTGGATGAACCAGGTGCACGGCGCCGACGTCGCCGTCGTCGACGGTCCCTGGGGCGAGGGCCCGGTCCCGCGGGTCGACGCGGTCGTCACCGCCGAACGCGGTCTCGCCCTCGCCGTCCTCACCGCCGACTGCGTGCCCGTCCTGCTCGCCGACCCGGTCGCCGGTGTGGCCGCCGCGGCCCACGCGGGCCGGCCCGGCCTGGTCGCCGGGGTCGTCCCCGCGGCCGTACGGGCCATGGCCGGACTCGGCGCGGACCCCGCCCGGGTCGTCGCCCGCACCGGACCCGCCGTGTGCGGCCTGTGCTACGAGGTACCCGAGGAGATGCGGGCCGAGGTGGCCGCCGCCGAGCCGGCCGCGCACGCCGAGACGAGCTGGGGCACCCCGGCGGTCGACGTGGCCGCGGGCGTGCACGCGCAGCTCGAACGGCTCGGGGTGCGCGACCTGGTGGGGTCGCCGGTGTGCACCCGGGAGTCGCGGGACCACTTCTCGTACCGACGCGACCGCACCACCGGGCGGCTCGCGAGCTATGTCTGGCTGGACTGATGGGGCATGACGGACCGTAAGCACGAAATCGCCGCCAACCTGGCGAAGGTGGAGGAGCGCATCAGCGCCGCCTGCGCGGCCGCCGGCCGCCCCCGCGACGAGGTCACCCTCATCGTGGTCACCAAGACCTATCCGGCGGACGATGTGCGCATTCTCTCCGGACTCGGTGTGCGGCACGTCGCCGAGAACCGCGACCAGGACGCGGCACCGAAGGCCGCCTCCTGTGCGGATCTGCCGCTTTCCTGGCATTTCGTCGGCCAGTTGCAGACCAACAAGGTGCGTTCCGTGGTCGGGTACGCGGATGTGGTGCAGTCCATCGACCGGGCCCGGCTCGTCACGGCCCTGTCGAAGGAGGCCGTGCGGGCCGGTCGCGAGGTGGGCTGCCTCCTCCAGGTGGCGCTCGACGCGGGGGAGAGCGAGCGCGGGGAGCGCGGAGGCGTCTCGCCCGCAGGGGTCGAGGAGTTGTCCGACCTCGTCGCGGGGGCCGAGGGGCTGCGGCTCGACGGGCTGATGACGGTGGCCCCCCTCACCGGCGAGTACGCGGGACGCCAACAGGCGGCGTTCGAGCGCCTCATGGATTTGTCGACCTGCGTGCGCCGAGCCCATCCGGCTGCGAACATGGTCTCCGCAGGCATGAGTGCGGACCTCGAACAGGCCGTGGCCGCCGGAGCGACACATGTACGCGTCGGCACTGCGGTACTCGGAGTCCGCCCCAGGCTCGGGTAACGTCGCCAAGAAGTCGGACCACAGTAGAAAATATGGTCATTACCGCCGAAAGGCGGACGCAACGACCTCGTGGATCGCAGGCACTTGGCAGTCGTCAGCCGATCCACCACAGAGCGGAGGACTCAGAGCATGGCCGGCGCGATGCGCAAGATGGCGGTCTACCTCGGCCTCGTGGAGGACGATGGTTACGACGGCCGGGGGTTCGACCCCGACGACGACTTCGAACCGGAACTGGACCCGGAGCCCGAGCGGGACCACCGGCGACACGAACCGGCACACCAGTCGCACGGTTCACATCAGCCCCAAAGGGACGAAGAGGTACGAGTCGTGCAACCGCCCGCGCAGCGCGAGCCGATGCCCCGTGCCACTTCGCTGGCGGCGGAATCCGGGCGCCCGGCGCGGATCGCGCCCGTGGCGTCCATCACACAAGAACGCGCAAGCCTGGAAAAGAGCGCACCGGTCATCATGCCCAAGGTCGTGTCCGAACGAGAGCCCTACCGCATCACCACGCTTCACCCCCGGACCTACAACGAGGCCCGTACCATCGGGGAACACTTCCGTGAGGGCACTCCGGTGATCATGAATCTCACTGAGATGGATGACACAGATGCGAAGCGACTTGTCGACTTTGCGGCCGGTTTGGTGTTTGGTCTTCACGGCAGTATCGAGCGGGTGACGCAGAAGGTGTTCCTGCTGTCTCCTGCTAACGTCGATGTCACGGCGGAGGACAAGGCCCGCATCGCAGAGGGCGGGTTCTTCAACCAGAGCTGAGACGCACCACCGGTACAGAGCAAGAGCACGGATCCGAGGACGGTTCCGAGAGATGGTTCAGGGGAGAGGGAAGCACCAGTCATGAGCGTGGTCCTGGATGTCGTCTACATCGCGCTGATGTGCTTCCTCATCGTGCTCATCTTCCGGTTGGTCATGGACTACGTCTTCCAGTTCGCCCGCTCGTGGCAACCCGGCAAGGCGATGGTGGTCGTTCTGGAGGCCACCTACACTGTCACCGATCCACCGTTGAAGCTTCTGCGGCGGTTCATCCCGCCGCTGCGTCTCGGGGGCGTGGCGCTCGACCTGTCCTTCTTCGTACTGATGATCATCGTCTACATCCTGATCCACATCGTGAGCCGGCTGTGAACGATGAGAGAGATACGGGCTTGCCGAATGCCGACGACAACGTTGAGGTGAAGAGATGCCGTTGACCCCCGAGGACGTGCGGAACAAGCAGTTCACGACCGTCCGCCTCCGAGAAGGCTATGACGAGGACGAGGTCGATGCCTTCCTCGATGAGGTCGAAGCCGAACTGACCCGCCTGCTCCGCGAGAACGAGGACCTGCGTGCCAAGCTGGCCGCGGCGACGCGTGCGGCCGCGCAGAACCAGCAGAACATGCGCAAGCCTCCGGAACCCCCGCAGGACCAGCAGCACGGGCAGCACCCACCGCAGCAGGGCGGCATGCCCCAGCAGGGTGGGATGCCGCAGCAGGGCGGTATGCCCCAGCAGGGCATGCGAGGTCCCGGCGCTCCGGTGCCCGCCGGCATATCGGGCCCGCCGCAGCAGCAGATGGGTGGCCCCATGGGTGGCCCGCCCCAGCTGCCGAGCGGTGCCCCGCAGCTGCCCGCCGGTCCCGGCGGTCAGGGTGGCCCGCAGGGTCCCGGCCCGATGGGTCAGGGTCCCGGGCCGATGGGCCAGGGCCCGATGCAGGGTCAGATGGGTCCCGGGCCGATGGGCGGCCCCATGGGCGGTCCGCAGGGCCCCGGCGGCCCCGGCATGCCCGGTCAGGGCGGCCCCGGTGGCGACAGCGCCGCCCGGGTTCTGTCGCTGGCCCAGCAGACCGCCGACCAGGCGATCGCCGAGGCCCGTTCCGAGGCCAACAAGATCGTCGGAGAGGCGCGTTCGCGTGCCGAGGGTCTGGAGCGGGACGCCCGTGCCAAGGCGGACGCCCTGGAGCGGGACGCGCAGGAGAAGCACCGCGTCGCGATGGGCTCCCTGGAGTCCGCCCGCGCCACGCTGGAGCGCAAGGTCGAGGACCTGCGCGGCTTCGAGCGCGAGTACCGGACGCGACTGAAGTCGTACCTGGAGTCGCAGCTGCGTCAGCTGGAGACCCAGGCGGACGACTCGCTCGCCCCGCCGCGTACGCCCGCGACGGCCTCTCTGCCGCCGTCCCCGGCGCCCTCGATGGCACCGGCCGGCGCGAGTGCCCCGTCCTACGGCGGCGGCAACCAGTCGATGGGCGGTGGGCCGGGCCAGTCCGGTCCGTCCTACGGCGGCCAGCAGCAGATGTCGCCGGCGATGACCCAGCCGATGGCGCCGGTACGGCCGCAGGGCCCGTCGCCGATGGGGCAGGCGCCCTCGCCGATGCGCGGGTTCCTGATCGACGAGGACGACAACTGAGCCGGCGCACCGACGTCCGGTAGGTAGTACGGCGTAGCAGTCGGCAGCGTTCAGGGCGGGCCCCGGGTTTCTGACCCGGGGCCCGCCCTTTTGCCCGATGCCTTCCAGTGGTGCGACGACGAGGGCCCGCCTCCCCGGCAGGGGGAGGCGGGCCCTCGTCGTTCTCCTTGCTACTGCTTGCGCAGGCGGAACGTCAGGGACAGGCCCTCGTCCGTGAACGGCGTCCCGTACGTGTCGTCCGCCTCGCCCTGCACGAAGTCCGTGGCGAGGACCTCGTCGGCGATCAGCCCCGAGTGGCCGGTCAGCGCGGCGATCGTCGCCGGGTCGGTGGCCGTCCAGCGCAGGGCGATCCGGTCGGCGACGTCGAGGCCGCTGTTCTTGCGGGCCTCCTGGATCAGGCGGATGGCGTCCCGGGCGAGGCCCGCGCGGCGCAGCTCCTCCGTGATCTCCAGGTCGAGCGCCACCGTCGCACCCGCGTCGGAGGCGACCGACCAGCCCTCGCGGGGCGTCTCGGTGATGATCACCTCGTCGGGGGCGAGGGTGACGGTCTCGCCGTCGACCTCGACCGAGGCCGTGCCCTCGCGCAGGGCGAGGGAGAGGGCGGCCGCGTCCGCCGCCGAGACGGCCTTCGCCACGTCCTGGACCCGCTTGCCGAACCGCTTGCCCAGCGCCCGGAAGTTGGCCTTGGCGGTCGTGTCGACCAGGGAGCCGCCGACCTCGCTCAGCGATGCGAGCGACTCGACGTTCAGCTCCTCCGTGATCTGGGTGTGCAGCTCGGGGGAGAGCGTGTCGAAGCCCGCGCCCGCGATCAGCGCGCGGCTGAGCGGCTGCCGGGTCTTGACGCCCGACTCGGCGCGGGTCGCGCGGCCCAGCTCGACCAGGCGGCGGACCAGGACCATCTGCCTGGACAGCTCGGGGTCGATCGCCGAGAGGTCGGCCTCCGGCCAGGAGGACAGGTGGACCGACTCCGGGGCGCTCGGGTCGACGGACACGACCAGGTCCTGCCAGACCCGTTCGGTGATGAACGGGGTCAGCGGCGCCATCAGCTTGGTCACCGTCTCCACGACCTCGTGCAGCGTGCGCAGCGCGGCCTTGTCGCCCTGCCAGAAGCGGCGGCGGGAGCGGCGGACGTACCAGTTGGACAGGTCGTCGACGAACGCGGACAGCAGCTTGCCGGCGCGCTGGGTGTCGTACGCGTCCAGTGCCTGGGTGACCTGGTCGGTCAGCGCGTGCAGCTCCGAGAGCAGCCAGCGGTCCAGGACCGGGCGGTCCGCCGGGGCCGGGTCGGCCTCGCTCGGCGCCCAGCCCGAGGTGCGGGCGTACAGGGCCTGGAAGGCGACCGTGTTCCAGTAGGTGAGGAGCGTCTTGCGGACGACCTCCTGGATCGTGCCGTGGCCGACCCGGCGGGCCGCCCAGGGGGAGCCGCCGGCCGCCATGAACCAGCGGACCGCGTCGGCGCCGTGCTGGTCCATCAGCGGGATCGGCTGGAGGATGTTGCCCAGGTGCTTGGACATCTTGCGGCCGTCCTCGGCGAGGATGTGGCCGAGGCAGACGACGTTCTCGTAGGAGGACTTGTCGAAGACCAGGGTGCCGACCGCCATCAGCGTGTAGAACCAGCCGCGGGTCTGGTCGATGGCCTCGCTGATGAACTGCGCCGGGTAGCGGGACTCGAACAGTTCCTTGTTCTTGTACGGGTAGCCCCACTGCGCGAACGGCATGGAACCCGAGTCGTACCAGGCGTCGATCACCTCGGGCACGCGGGTGGCCGCCTTCCCGCACCCGTCCTGCGGGCACGCGAAGGTGACGTCGTCGATGTACGGGCGGTGCGGGTCGAGGCCGGACAGGTCGGTGCCGGTCAGCTCGGTCAGCTCGGCGCGCGAGCCCACGCAGGTGAGGTGGTCGTCCTCGCAGCGCCAGATGGGCAGCGGGGTGCCCCAGTAGCGGTTGCGGGAGAGCGCCCAGTCGATGTTGTTGTTCAGCCAGTCGCCGTAGCGGCCGTGCTTGACGGAGTCCGGGAACCAGTTGGTCCGCTCGTTCTCCTCCAGGAGGCGGTCCTTGATCTCCGTGGTGCGGATGTACCAGGACGGCTGCGCGTAGTACAGCAGCGCGGTGTGGCAGCGCCAGCAGTGCGGGTAGCTGTGCTCGTACGGGATGTGCCGGAAGAGCAGGCCGCGGGTGTCCAGGTCCTCGGTCAGCTTCTCGTCGGCCTTCTTGAAGAAGACGCCGCCGACCAGTGGGACGTCCTCCTCGAAGGTGCCGTCGGGGCGGACCGGGTTGACCACCGGCAGGCCGTAGGCGCGGCAGACCTTGAGGTCGTCCTCACCGAAGGCGGGGGACTGGTGGACGAGACCGGTGCCGTCCTCGGTCGTGACGTAGTCGGCGTTGACGACGTAGTGCGCCGGCTCCGGGAACTCGACCAGCTCGAAGGGGCGCTGGTACGTCCAGCGCTCCATGTCGGCGCCGGTGAAGGACTGCCCGGTGGTCTCCCAGCCCTCGCCGAGGGCCTTGGCGACCAGGGGCTCGGCGACGACGACCTTCTCGTCGCCGTTGGTCGCGACGACGTAGGTGACCTCCGGGTGAGCGGCCACGGCGGTGTTCGAGACCAGCGTCCAGGGGGTGGTCGTCCACACCAGGAGGGCGGCCTCGCCGGCCAGCGGGCCGGAGGTGAGCGGGAAGCGGACGTAGACGGACGGGTCGACGACCGTCTCGTAGCCCTGCGCCAGCTCGTGGTCGGACAGGCCGGTGCCGCAGCGGGGGCACCAGGGGGCGACGCGGTGGTCCTGGACCAGCAGGCCCTTGTTGAAGATCTCCTTCAGCGACCACCAGACGGACTCGATGTACTCGGGGTCCATCGTGCGGTACGGGTCCTGGAGGTCGGCCCAGTAACCCATGCGGGTCGTGAGCTCCTCGAAGGCGTCGGTGTGGCGGGTCACCGACTCGCGGCACTTGGCGTTGAACTCGGCGATGCCGTACGCCTCGATGTCCTGCTTGCCGGAGAAGCCCAGCTCCTTCTCGACGGCCAGCTCCACCGGCAGGCCGTGGCAGTCCCAGCCGGCCTTGCGGCCCACGTGGTAGCCGCGCATGGTGCGGAACCGGGGGAAGACGTCCTTGAAGACGCGCGCCTCGATGTGGTGGGCGCCGGGCATGCCGTTGGCGGTGGGCGGGCCCTCGTAGAACACCCACTCGGGGCGGCCCTCGGACTGCTCCAGGCTCTTGGCGAAGATCTTCTGCTCGCGCCAGAAGTCGAGCACCGCGTGTTCGAGCGCGGGCAGGTCGACCTGGGCGGGCACCTGGCGGTACTGCGGCTGCGTATTCAACGAGCTTCCTCCGGCGGACGTGCTGCCTTCCGTCGGAGGGACGAGAGACGTGCTCCCGCGGTACCACCCTCCTTGGCTCCCCGGTGCGTCGTGTGCGCCGGACAGCCCCCTCATTGGGGTCGCGAACCGGTTCTACTCGCCGCGGCTCGTCGGTCACGGCTTTCTTCCGGCGGCTCCGGGGTGATCTTCACGTCGCGCTCGCCCCCGGGCTCACACCGTCCCCGGGTCGCTCTGGGCTGCTGACGCCGCTACTCGTCCCCATCCACGCTTTTCGCTCCGCCCAGTGTACGGCGCCGCGCGGACAGCGGCCGACCCGATTTCGCGGGGGCCGGAGCGGTGGGCGCCGCACGGCCCCGGTGGGGCCCGGTGTGACCCGAATGCCGCCGGCGCGCGTGCGGCGCCCGGGCGGCCCGGCCGGACGCCGTCCGGGCGGATTACCCGGCGGGGAGCTGGGCACAACGCATGCATGCTCGCCGCGTGGCGCACGGCGGGCCGGCGAATCGGGCGGCGTGCCCCGTTGCCGCGGGACCCGAGTCGATTTATCGTCCCAGCACGATTCGCGCGCAAGATCACAATATGTGAAGGGGCCGCGGCCATGGTGGCGAAGAAGACCGCCGAAGAGCAGTCGGAGGCGGCTGCGGAGAAGACCGCCGCCAAGAAGACGACGGCCGGGAAGACAGCCGCCAAGAAGACGGCTGCGAAGAAGACGGCTGCGAAGAAGACCACGTCCGACAGGACGACGGGCGCCGCGGAGAAGACCGCGGCCAAGAAGAGCACCGCCAAGAAGAGCACGGCGAAGAAGAGCACGGCGAAGAAGAGCACGGCCAAGAAGGTGGACGCGGCGCGGGCCGCGGAGCAGACGGGAGCCACGACGGTGGTTGCGAAGAAGACTCCTGGCACGGCCACGGCGGCCAAGACCGCCGTTCCCAAGGCCCGCGGCGCCGCTGCGGGCCCTGGTGACCTCGCGGTACGCCCCGGTGAGGAGCCCTGGACCCCGGAAGAGGTCGAGGAGGCGCGCGGCGGGCTCCAGTCGGAGGCCGACCGGCTGCGCACCGAGATCGACTCCGCCGAGCGGTCGCTCCAGGGCATGATGCGGGACTCCGGAGACGGCGCGGGCGACGACGAGGCCGACACCGGCAGCAAGAACATCACGCGCGAGCACGAGCTGGCGCTGGCGGCCACCGCGCGCGAGGTGCTCACCCAGACCGAGCACGCCCTGGAACGCCTGGACGCGGGCACCTACGGCCTGTGCGAGAACTGCGGCAACCCCATCGGCAAGGCGCGCATGCAGGCGTTCCCCAGGGCGACCCTGTGCGTCGAGTGCAAGCAGAAGCAGGAGCGCCGGTACTGATCCGCCGCCACCGAGCGCAGGTATGGGTCCTGAGCACGTACGGGACGGAAAGTGTGCCGTACCCTCGTCCTCAGTCAGGTACCTAGGCTGAGGGACTCACGTGGCAGAGGCGGAGCGCATCATCGGTACGCCGGACACCCCGGACGCGGCGGGGGACGGGCAGGAACGGCCCGACGCCGGTCAGGGGGGCGCTCCGGAGCGGCCTCGGGGCAGGCGGCGGATCGCCGTGCTGTTCGCGGTCGCCGCGTTCGCGTACCTGCTCGACCTGGTCAGCAAGATGATCGTGGTCGCCAAGCTGGAGCACAACGAACCGATCGAGATCATCGGGGACTGGCTGAGGTTCGCGGCCATCCGCAACGCGGGCGCGGCCTTCGGCTTCGGCGAGGCCTTCACGGTGATCTTCACGGTCATCGCGGCCGCCGTGATCGTCGTGATCGCCCGCCTCGCGCGCAAGCTCTACAGCCTGCCGTGGGCGGTCGCGCTCGGTCTGCTGCTCGGCGGTGCCCTGGGCAACCTCACCGACCGGATCTTCCGCTCGCCCGGCGTCTTCAAGGGCGCGGTCGTGGACTTCATCGCGCCCAAGCACTTCGCCGTCTTCAACCTCGCCGACTCGGCGATCGTGTGCGGCGGCATCCTGATCGTGATCCTCTCCTTCCGGGGGCTGGACCCGGACGGGACCGTCCACAAGGACTGAGCGCGCGTTCGGGAGTGTCCGACCCGTCCGGCATACTCGACGGGTGAGCACGATTCCCGAGATCCGCACCCTGCCCGTGCCCGACGGCCTGGAGGGCGAGCGCGTCGACGCCGCCATCTCCCGCATGTTCGGCTTCTCCCGTACCAAGGCCGCGGAGCTCGCCGCGGCGGGCAAGGTGCAGGTCGACGGATCGGTGGTCGGCAAGTCCGAGCGGGTGCACGGCGGCGCCTGGCTGGAGGTCGAGATGCCGCAGGCGCCCGCGCCCGTGCAGATCGTCGCCGAGCCCGTCGAGGGCATGGAGATCGTCCACGACGACGAGGACGTGGTCGTGATCGTCAAGCCCGTCGGCGTCGCGGCCCACCCGTCCCCGGGCTGGAGCGGGCCGACCGTCATCGGCGGACTGGCCGCCGCCGGGTACCGCATCTCCACCTCCGGCGCCGCCGAGCGCCAGGGCATCGTGCACCGTCTCGACGTCGGCACCTCCGGCCTGATGACGGTGGCCAAGTCGGAGCGCGCGTACACCTCGCTCAAGCGCCAGTTCAAGGAGCGCACGGTCGACAAGCGCTACCACACGCTCGTGCAGGGCCACCCCGATCCCACCAGCGGCACCATCGACGCCCCCATCGGCCGCCACCCGCAGCACGACTACAAGTGGGCCGTCACCGCCGAGGGCAAGCCCTCCGTCACGCACTACGACCTCATCGAGGCATTCCGCGCCGCCTCCCTGCTCGACGTGAAGCTGGAGACCGGCCGCACCCACCAGATCCGTGTCCACATGGCCGCCCACCGCCACCCCTGCGTCGGCGACCTGACGTACGGCGCCGACCCCGTGCTCGGCAAGCGGCTGCGCCTGACCCGCCAGTGGCTGCACGCGGTCCGGCTCGGCTTCGAGCACCCGGGCACCGGCGACTGGGTGGAGTACGCCAGCGACTACCCCGAGGACCTCCAGCTGGCCCTCGACCTGGTCCGCGAGGAGACCTACGGATGAGCGCCCCGGACCCGGCCCCTGCCTACGTGGTGCGCGTCGCCGAGGACCCGGCCGACCGGGAGGCCTGCTTCGCGGTGCGCAAGGACGTCTTCGTCGCCGAGCAGAAGGTCCCCGAGGACATCGAGTACGACGCCTACGACGCGGACGCCGTGCACGTCCTCGCGGTCCGGGAGGACGGCGGGGCCCTGGGCACCGGCCGGCTTCTGCACGGTGCGGCGGCGGCCGCGAAGAACGGCGACGGCGACCCGGCCGTCGGCTCGCTCGGCCGGCTCGCGGTGACCGCGGCGGCCCGCGGTCTCGGCGTCGGCGCCGCCCTGGTGCGGGCCGTGGAGGACGCGGCACGCGCGCGTGGGCTCACCGCGGTGGACCTGCACGCGCAGACCCACGCCCTGGGCTTCTACGAGCGGCTGGGGTACGTGGCGTACGGACCCGAGTTTCCCGACGCCGGGATCCCCCACCGCGCGATGCGGCGCGCCCTGTAACCAGAGGCGCGGAACAGGCTGGTGGGGCGGGTGGCGTGGCAGGCTTGAGGTCCGCCGTGCCCATACCGAGACCCCACCGGAGCGGTGACCGTGGATCAGTTGGCCCTGTTGTTCATGCTGTTGCTCGGGGCCCTGCTGAGCGTCCCCCTCGGTGCCCGGCTCGGGCTGCCGGCACCGGTCCTGATGACGGTCCTCGGGATCGTCCTCGCCCTGCTCGACTTCGTGCCCAACGTCGACATCCCGCCCGAACTCATCCTGCCCGCACTGCTGCCGCCGCTGCTGTACGCGGCCGTGCGGCGCACCTCCTGGCGGCAGTTCGCGGCCAACAAGCGCCCGATCTTCCTGCTGGCGGTCGCGCTGGTCTTCGTCACCATGGCGTGCGTGGCCACCGTCGCCCACGCGATCGTCCCGGGGCTGCCGATCGCCGCCGCCTTCGCGCTGGGCGCACTGGTGGCACCGCCCGACCCGGTCGCGGCGACCGCCGTCGCCGGCCAGCTGGGGCTGCCGCGCCGCCTGGTGTCCATCCTGGAGGGCGAGGGGCTGTTCAACGACGTCACGGCGATCGTCCTCTACCACGTGGCCATCGCCGCGGCCGTCAGCGGCACCTTCTCGGCCTGGGAGGCCGGGCTCGACCTGGTGCTGTCCGCCGTCGTCGCCGTCGCCGTGGGACTCGCGCTGGGCTGGGGCTCCAACAGGCTGATGAGCCTCCTGGAAGACCCGACACTGCAGATCGGCCTGACCCTGTTGGTGCCGTTCGTGAGTTACGTGGCCGCCGACGAACTGCACGGCTCGGGGGTGCTCGCCGTGCTCACCACCGCGATGTTCCTCGCCGAGTACGCCTCGGACGCGGACGACGTGATGACGAGGCTCGCCGGGCACACGGTGTGGGACGTCGTCGACACCCTGGTCACCGGCGTGGCCTTCGGGCTGATCGGTCTCGAACTGCACAACGCGATCCGCACGGCCTCCGGCCGCTGGACCGAGCTGCTGGGCTGGGCGGCCGCGGTCAGCGCCGTCGTCATCCTGGTCCGGCTGCTGTGGCTGCTGCCCGCCACCTGGCTGACCCAGCGGCTGCACGCCAGACGCGACCAGGACGAGGACATCCCGACGAGCTGGCGGGAGACCGTCGTCATGTGGTGGGCCGGGATGCGCGGCGTGGCCTCGGTCGCGCTGGCCCTCGCGATCCCGCTGGAGACGGAGGAGGGAGCGGCCTTCCCCAACCGGGAGGAGATCATCTTCATCGCCTTCGGGGTGATCATGGTCACCCTGCTGCTCCAGGGGCTCACGCTGCCCTGGCTGGTGGGCCGGCTCGGGGTACGGGCGGACACCGAGCGGGAGCAGGCCTACGAGAAGGAGCTGGGCCTGCGGGCGGCCAAGGCGGCCAAGCAGCGGCTCAAGGAGATCGAGGCGGTGGAGGAACTGCCGGACGAGCTGGCCGAGCAGATGCTGCGCCGCGCCTACGACATCGGGGTGCGGATCAGCCCCGACCTCGGGGACGAGGAGCGCCGGGAGGCGCAGGAGCAGCGGGCGCGGCGGATCAAGCGGATCCGGCGCATCCAGGGCGAGATGCTCAGCGCCGCCCGGCACGAGATCCTCGCGGCGCGCAGCGAACCCGGCTCCGACCCGGAGATCGTGGACCGGGTGCTGCGCCACCTGGACGTGCGCAGCCTGCGCTGAGCCCCGCCCGGGCGCGCGGCGGTCACAGGTTCTTGGTGGGGTGCTCCGGGAAGCGGCGGATGCCCCCGTCGGAGGAGCGGCGGGGCCGGTGGACGCCGTCGCGGGACGGCCGCGGGGCCGCGTCCGCCGTGTTGACCCGCGGCAGGGCGTAGGGGTGCTCCTCGGCCAGCCAGCGGATCATCCCCTCACGGACCGTGACCCGTACCGTCCAGATGTCGTCCGCGTCCTTCGCCGTCACCAGGGCCCGCACCTGCATGGTGTTCTGGGTCGTCTCCGTGACCGTCAGGTTGTAGTCCCGTCCGTCCCAGGCCGGGCACTCGCGCAGCAGGTCGCGCAGCCGCTCGCGCATCCGGTCCAGGGGCGCCGTGTGGTCGAGGTGCCAGAAGACGGTCCCGGTCATCTGCGGGGTGCCGCGCGACCAGTTCTCGAACGGCTTGGAGGTGAAGTACGACACCGGCATGGTGATCCGGCGCTCGTCCCAGGTGCGCACCGTCAGGTACGTCAGCGTGATCTCCTCGACGGTGCCCCACTCGCCGTCCACCACGACCGTGTCGCCCATGCGCACCATGTCGCCGAAGGCGATCTGGAACCCGGCGAACATGTTGCTCAGCGTGGACTGCGCGGCTATGCCGGCCACGATGCCGAGCAGTCCGGCCGAGGCCAGCAGCGAGGCGCCCGCCGCGCGCATGGCGGGGAAGGTGAGGAGCATCGAGGCCACGGCGACCACGCCGACGACCGCCGTGACCACCCGCATGATCAGCGACACCTGGGTGCGCACCCGGCGGACCCGGGCGGGGTTCCGCTGGGAGTGGGCGTGCGCGTAGCGGGAGTACGACGTCTCGACGACCGCGGCGGCGATCCGGATCACCAGCCAGGCCACCGAGCCGATCAGCAACAGCGTCAGCAGCCGGCCGACGTCCGACCGGTGGTCCGGGAACACCTGTGCCTCTACGTAGGACCCTCTCAGCAGGGCGGCGCACAGCATCACCTGGTAAGGGATGCGGGCACGGCGCAGCAGCCCCCACAGCGGTGTCTCGGGGTGCCGTCCGTCGGCCTTGCGCAGCAACAGGTCGGTGGCCCAGCCGATGACCAGCGTCAGCAGGACGGAGCCGCCGACCACGATCAGCGGGCGGAGTATCGTCTCCATGCCCTCGAACGTAACCGCCCGCGGCGTGCCGTGAACCTGTGACTTCCGTCCCGCCCGGGGGATCTTCGCGCATCGCGCTGTCACACCCGGCTGGCACCATGGCCTCATGAACATCGTGCTCTTTCACTCGACCCTCGGCCCGAGGCCCGCGGTGCGGCAGGCCGCCGACCGGCTGCGCGACGCCGGGCACCAGGTCTGGACCCCGGACCTCTACGAGGGCCGGACCTTCGACACGGTCGAGGAGGGCATGGCCCACCAGGACGGGATCGGCCGGGAGGAACTGCTCAAGCGGGCCGTGCTGGCCGCCGCCCCGTATTCCGAGCGGGGACTGGTGTACGCCGGGTTCTCCCTCGGCGCGTCCATCGCCCAGACCCTCGCCCTCGGCGACCACCGGGCGCGCGGACTGCTCCTGCTGCACGGCACCTCGGACATCGCGGCCAACGCCGCGGTCGACGACCTGCCGGTCCAGCTGCACGTGGCCGAGCCGGACGCCTTCGAGACGGACGACTGGCTCAGCGCCTGGTATCTCCAGATGGGCCGGATCGGCGCCGACGTGGAGGTCCACCGCTACCCGGGGGCGGGCCACCTCTACACCGACCCCGAGCTGCCGGACTACGACGAGGAGGCGGCCGAGGCCACCTGGCGGGTGGCGCTCGGCTTCCTCGACTCGCTTAGGGAGGAGACGGCTCAGGCGGGCGAGTAGACGCGCTCCACCCGCTGGGTGCCGCTGCGGGTGCGGTAGGAGCGGACCCACCGGGACGTGGCGTCCGGGTCGGTGCGGTCTGAGACGGCGTAGTAGTCCATCTGCGCGCGCTCCGCCGTGATGTCCAGCACGCCGTAGCCGTGCCGGTCGGTGTCGACCCAGTGCACGTGCCGGTTCGCGGCCCGGATGACCGGTGCCGCGATCGCCGAGACGGTGCCCTCGGGGACCTTCACGATGTCGTCGAGGTTGTCGGAGGTCACCGAGGTGACGACGAACTCCGTGGCGGCGGAGGCGGACAGCGGGTACGTGCCGGCGTTGTACGGCACGTCGTTGGCCCACGCCATGTGGATGTCGCCGGTGAGGAACACGGTGTTGCGGACGGCGTTCGCGCGCAGGTGCGCCAGCAGTTCCCGGCGGTCGTCGGTGTAGCCGTCCCACTGGTCGGTGTTGAGGGCGAGGCCCTCCCTGGGCAGGCCGAGCAGCTCGGCGAGCGGCTTGAGCAGCTCGGCGGAGAGCGAGCCGATCGCGAACGGCGACATCATCACCGGGTTGCCGACCAGCCGCCAGGCGGTGTCCGAGGCGGCGAGGCCGGACTTGAGCCAGTCCAGTTGGGCGCGGCCGGTCACGGTGCGGTCCGGGTCGTCGACCTCGCCCTCGCCGATGCCCACCTGCTGGGAGCGGTAGGTGCGCAGGTCCAGCAGCGACAGGTCGGCCAGCTTGCCGAAGCGCAGCCGCCGGTAGGTGGTGCCGGCGATCGCCGGGCGCACCGGCATCCACTCGAAGTAGGCCCGCTTGGCGGCGGTCTGACGCGCCGCCCAGGAGCCCTCGGTGCCCTCGGTGTGGTTCTCGGCGCCGCCCGACCAGGTGTCGTTGGCGATCTCGTGGTCGTCCCAGATGGCCACGACCGGCGCGGTGGCGTGCAGCGCCTGGAGGTCGGGGTCGGTCTTGTACCGGCCGTGCCGTGCGCGGTAGTCGGCGAGGGTGAGGATCTCGTGGGCCGGGGCGTGCGGCCGTACAACGGTGTCCCGGGTGCCGTACTCGCCGGTGCCGTACTCGTAGATGTAGTCGCCCAGGTGCAGCCAGGCGTCCAGGTCGCCGCGGTCCGCGAGATGGCGGTACGACGAGAAGTACCCGGCCTCCCAGTTGGCGCAGGAGACGACGCCGAACCGCAGCCCGGAGACGGCCGCGTCGGCCGCCGGCGCGGTGCGGGTGCGGGCGACGGGGGAGTCGGTGGGGCCCGCGGAGAAGCGGAACCAGTAGTCCGTGGCGGGGGCGAGACCGCGGACGTCCGCCTTGACGGTGTGGTCGGAGCCCGCGGTCGCGGTGACGGAGCCCTTGGCGACGATGTTCGTGAGGGCCTTGTCGGTGGCGACGACCCAGCTCACCGCGGTGTCGGGACCGGCTCCCGACCCCGGTATGGCCTCGGGCGCCGGCGTCACGCGGGTCCAGAGCAGGACGCCGTCGGGCAGCGGGTCGCCGGAGGCGACGCCGTGCAGGAAGGCCGGGGCGGTGTCGGCGGCGCCCGCGGGCAGGGCGGCGGCGAGCGGGGCGGCCAGGACGGCGCCGGCCGCCGCGGCCTTGACGACCGTACGGCGGCTCGGAGTTCGGGCGCCCGCGGACTCGGCGGGCGACGGGACGGGAATCTCGGACGATCTGTGTCGACTGGTCACGGACGATCAGGTTACTGATCGGTATGCGCGCGAGCGGGCGAACTCGTAAAAGTTCGCCCGCTCGTTCGTCGTGCGTCGGTGCGGCGTCACCCCCGTGCGGGGGTCACTTGGTGACCTTGGCGTCCTTGAGCGCCTTCTCCCAGTCGGCGACCGAGCTGGGGTTCTCGATCACCTTGTCGTTGATCTTGATGGTCGGGGTCGACTGGACGCCCTCGGCGGTGTCGAAGGACTTGCTCATCCGCATCGCCCAGGCGTCGTAGGTGCCCTTCTCGACGGCGTCCTGGAACTTCTTGTTGTTCTTCAGGGCGTCGACCGAGTTCGCCACCTTGATCAGGTAGTCGTCCTTGGCGAACTCGTCGCTGGACTCCTCCGGGTGGTACTCGGAGGAGTACAGGGCGGTCTTGTAGTCGATGAACGCCTCGGGGCTGACGTTGAGCGCGGCGCCGAGGGCGCTGAGCGCGTTCTTCGAACCCTCGCCGCTCAGGTTGCCGTCGAGGAAGGTGCCGATGGTGAAGGAGAGCTTGTAGTCGCCGTCCTCCATGCCCTTGTTGACGGTCTCGCCGATGTTCTGCTCGAAGGAGGCGCAGGCCGGGCAGCGCGGGTCCTCGTAGAGGTGGACGGTGTTGTCGGTCTTGGACTCGCCCATGGTGACCGTGGTGCCGTCCTTGCCCGAGGTGTTGGCCGGGGCCACCACCTTGGCGTCGGCGGCCGCCTCCCACTTCGAGGGCTGGTTGCCCTGGACGACGGCGTAGCTGATGCCGCCGGCTATCGCCAGCACGCCGACGATGGCGGCGGCCACGATGCCCTGCCGCTTGACCTTGTCGCGCTTGGCCTGACGCTCGCGCTCCTGGCGCAGGCGCTCACGGGCCGCCGTCTTCGCCGCCTGGCTGTTCCGCTTGCTCATGATGGTGATCTCTCCGGGGACGCGCACACGGGCGTGTGCGGAAACTCGTAAGGGGGGCTGCGGTGCTCGGTGAGGTCCGGTGACGGGTCACACGAGGGCGGCCGCGCACGGCGGTCCGCGACGTCCCAGGGAGTACGTGAGGATCCGCTCGCGGGCGCCGGTGGTGCGGCCGGCCGGGACGGCCGGGCGGCGCACCGCCGGGGCGCGGCGGACGGACACGGCCGCGACCGCGATCAGCAGCGGCCGGAAGGTGGTCGCGGCCACCGCGCCGAGCAGTTGGGCCAGCGCCTTCTCGCCCCGCCGCAGCCAGGCCGCGGCGAGCAGCCCGACCCCGACGTGCGCGCCGAGCAGCAGCCAGGCGGTGCCGGGATCGGCGTCGGCGAGCAGCGCCGCCATCCGGTCGGTCTCGGCGCCGGTCACCCGGGTCAGCGGCGCGGTCACGCCCGCGTGGAGGCCGGTGCCGTCGCCGCACAGCACGTCGAAGCCGACGGAGCGCAGCGGGCCCGCGACGGGACCGCCCGCCCGGCCGTAGCAGACGTGCTGACCGGTGGTGAAGACCGTGTCGGCGGCAAGCTCCAGCGGGATCAGCAGGGCGGCGATCCGCCCGAAGCCGCGCTCGCGCCGCCCGGCCAGGGCGTACGCGATCAGGAACACGGCGGCGGCGACGGCGGCCACCGTGGGCAGCGGCAGCGGAACCCCGGACAGCAGAACGTGCGACGCGGTGCTGAGGGTCACGACGAGTGCCGTGAACAGCGCCGCGCGTACGGCTCTGAGCGGGGTTCCGGATATGTCCATAGCAGTAGAAGAGTGTGTCACGGGGTCCGGTAAGGGACCCCTAAAGGGTTCCTGTGAGAGCGCCGAAGGTTACAGACCCGGAATGCGGCCGTTGCGGAAGAGGTCGACGAAGGTCTGGTGGTCGGCACGCGCGCGTGCGCCGTACCGGTGCGCGAAGTCGGTCAGCAGGGGGGCGAAATTCTCCTCGTCGGCCGCGATCGCCGCGTCGATCGCCCGCTCGGTGGAGAACGGCACCAGCGACTCACCGGACTGGTCGTCGGCCGCCGCGTGCATGGTGGCCGTGGCCCGGCCCAGGTCGGCGACGACCTCGGCGATCTCCTCCGGGTCGTCGATGTCGCCCCAGTCCAGGTCGACGGCGTACGGCGAGACCTCGGCGACCAGCTGGCCGGAGCCGTCCAGCTCGGTCCAGCCCAGCCACGGGTCGGCGTGCGCCTGCAGGGCGCGCTGGGAGATCACCGTGCGGTGGCCCTCGTGCTGGAAGTAGTCCCGGATCGCCGGGTCGGTGATGTGCCGCGAGACCGCCGGGGTCTGGGCCTGCTTGATGTAGATCACGACGTCGTTCTCCAGGGCGTCGCTGTTGCCCTCCAGAAGGATGTTGTACGAGGGCAGGCCGGCCGAGCCGATGCCGATGCCCCGGCGGCCCACGACGTCCTTGACGCGGTAGGAGTCGGGGCGGGCCAGGGAGGACTCCGGGAGCGTCTCCAGGTAGCCGTCGAAGGCCGCGAGCACCTTGTAGCGGGTGGCGGCGTCCAGCTCGACGGCGCCGCCGCCGGGGGCGAAGCGTCGCTCGAAGTCGCGGATCTCGGTCATCGAGTCCAGCAGCCCGAAGCGGGTCAGGGAGCGGGCCACCCGCAGCGCGCCCAGCAGCGGCCCCTCCGCGGTGTCCAGCGTGAAGGGCGGCACCTCGTCGCTCTTGGCGCCGGTGGCCAGGGCGTGGATCCGCTCGCGGTACGCGCCCGCGTACACCCGCACCAGCTCGGTGATCTGCTCGTCGCTGAACGCCTTCGCGTACCCGATCAGCGCGATGGAGGCGGCGAAGCGCTTGAGGTCCCAGGTGAAGGGGCCGACGTAGGCCTCGTCGAAGTCGTTGACGTTGAAGATCAGCCGGCCGGTGGAGTCCATGTACGTGCCGAAGTTCTCGGCGTGCAGGTCGCCGTGGATCCACACCCGGGAGGTCCGCTCGTCCAGGTAGGGGCCACCGTCCTGCCCACCGAACTCACGGTCCACGGTCAAATCGTGGTAAAAGAGGCATGCCGTGCCCCGGTAGAACGCGAAGGCCGAGGCCGCCATCTTCCGGAACTTCACGCGGAACGCCGCCGGGTCCGCGGCCAGCAGCTGGCCGAAGGCGGTGTCGAAGACGGCGAGGATCTCCTCGCCGCGGTGCTCCTCGTTGAGCTGCGGGACCGACATGCCTGGTGCCTCCTGGTGCGGGGTGGTGCCTGACGGGTGGAGCGGATTCCCCCCACGGCCCAACGTCCGAAGGGGTGAGGGAGTGCCCGCCCACGAAGGTACGCGTGGGGGGCCTCGGAGTGTCAGTGCCGAGGCATAGACTTCGACGCTGACCCCCCGGACTGACCGCAGCCCGTCGCCCACCCGTCGCCCGACCACCGCCCCTCATCGAGGCGCTACGCGCCACAGCAATCGAATCCATGGAGGCCGCACGTGTCCAAGCCGCCGTTCACGCACCTGCACGTCCACACCCAGTACTCGCTGCTGGACGGTGCCGCGCGGCTCAAGGACATGTTCGAGGCCTGCAACGAGATGGGCATGTCGCACATCGCCATGTCCGACCACGGCAACCTGCACGGGGCGTACGACTTCTTCCACTCCGCGAAGAAAGCCGGAGTCACCCCGATCATCGGCATCGAGGCGTACGTCGCCCCCGAGTCGCGGCGGAACAAGCGCAAGATCCAGTGGGGCCAGCCGCACCAGAAGCGGGACGACGTCTCCGGTTCCGGCGGCTACACCCACAAGACGATGTGGGCGACCAACCGGACCGGACTGCACAACCTCTTCAAGCTCTCCTCGGACGCCTACGCCGAGGGCTGGCTGCAGAAGTGGCCCCGGATGGACAAGGAGACCATCTCCCAGTGGTCCGAGGGCATCGTCGCCTCCACCGGCTGCCCCTCCGGCGAGGTCCAGACCCGGCTGCGCCTCGGCCACTTCGACGAGGCGCTGAAGGCGGCCGCCGACTACCAGGACATCTTCGGCAAGGACCGCTACTTCCTGGAGTTGATGGACCACGGCATCGAGATCGAGCACCGGGTCCGTGACGGCCTGCTGGAGATCGGCCGCAAGCTCGGCATCCCGCCCCTGGTCACCAACGACTCGCACTACACCTACGCGCACGAGGCGACCGCCCACGACGCGCTGCTGTGCATCCAGACCGGCAAGAACCTCTCCGACCCGGACCGCTTCCGCTTCGACGGCACCGGCTACTACCTGAAGTCGACGGACGAGATGTACGCCATCGACTCGTCCGACGCCTGGCAGGAGGGCTGCGCCAACACGCGCCTGATCGCCGAGATGATCGACACCACCGGCATGTTCGAGAAGCGCGACCTCATGCCGAAGTTCGACATCCCCGACGGCTTCACCGAGGTCACCTGGTTCCAGGAGGAGGTCCGCCGCGGCATGGAGCGCCGCTTCGCGGGCCAGGTCCCCGAGGACCGCCAGAAGCAGGCCGAGTACGAGATGGACGTCATCATCCAGATGGGGTTCCCGGGCTACTTCCTCGTGGTCGCCGACTTCATCATGTGGGCCAAGAACCAGGGCATCGCGGTCGGCCCCGGCCGAGGCTCCGCCGCCGGTTCGATCGTGGCCTACGCGATGGGCATCACCGACCTCGACCCCATCCCGCACGGCCTGATCTTCGAGCGGTTCCTCAACCCCGAGCGCGTCTCCATGCCCGACGTCGACATCGACTTCGACGAGCGCAGGCGCGTCGAGGTGATCAGGTACGTGACGGAGAAGTACGGCGCCGACAAGGTCGCCATGATCGGCACCTACGGCAAGATCAAGGCGAAGAACGCCATCAAGGACTCCGCGCGCGTGCTGGGCTACCCGTACGCGATGGGCGACCGGCTCACCAAGGCGATGCCCGCCGACGTCCTCGGCAAGGGCATCGACCTCAACGGCATCACCGACTCGACCCACCCCCGCTACAGCGAGGCCGGCGAGATCCGCTCGATGTACGAGAACGAGCCGGACGTGAAGAAGGTCATCGACACCGCCAAGGGCGTCGAGGGCCTGGTCCGGCAGATGGGCGTCCACGCGGCCGGCGTGATCATGTCCAGCGAGCCGATCGTCGACCACGCCCCGATCTGGGTGCGGCACACCGACGGCGTCACCATCACGCAGTGGGACTACCCGCAGTGCGAGTCGCTCGGCCTGCTGAAGATGGACTTCCTCGGCCTGCGCAACCTCACGATCATGGACGACGCCGTCAAGATGGTGAAGTCCAACAAGGGCGTCGACCTCGACCTGCTGTCCCTGCCGCTGGACGACCCGACCACCTTCGACCTGCTCCAGCGCGGCGACACGCTCGGCGTCTTCCAGTTCGACGGCGGACCGATGCGCTCGCTGCTGCGGCTGATGAAGCCCGACAACTTCGAGGACATCTCCGCCGTCTCCGCGCTCTACCGTCCCGGCCCGATGGGCATGGACTCGCACACCAACTACGCGCTGCGCAAGAACAACCTCCAGGAGATCACGCCGATCCACAAGGAGCTGGAGGAGCCCCTCCAGGAGGTCCTCGCGGTCACCTACGGCCTGATCGTGTACCAGGAGCAGGTGCAGAAGGCCGCCCAGATCATCGCGGGCTACTCGCTCGGCGAGGCCGACATCCTGCGCCGCGTGATGGGCAAGAAGAAGCCCGACGAACTGGCGAAGAACTTCGTCCTCTTCCAGGAGGGCGCCCGCAAGAAGGGCTACAGCGACGAGGCCATCCAGGCCCTGTGGGACGTCCTGGTCCCCTTCGCCGGCTACGCCTTCAACAAGGCGCACTCCGCCGCGTACGGCCTGGTCTCGTACTGGACGGCGTACCTCAAGGCCAACTACCCGGCCGAGTACATGGCGGCCCTGCTCACCTCGGTCAAGGACGACAAGGACAAGTCGGCCGTCTACCTCAACGAGTGCCGGCGCATGGGCATCAAGGTCCTGCCGCCCAACGTCAACGAGTCCATGTCGAACTTCGCCGCCCAGGGCGACGACGTGATCCTCTTCGGCCTCTCCGCCGTCCGCAACGTCGGCACCAACGTCGTCGAGTCGATCATCAGGTGCCGCAAGGCGAAGGGGAAGTACGTCTCCTTCCCCGACTACCTGGACAAGGTCGAGGCGGTCGTCTGCAACAAGCGGACCACCGAGTCGCTGATCAAGGCCGGCGCCTTCGACGAGATGGGGCACACCCGCAAGGGCCTCACCGCGCAGTACGAACCGATGATCGACAACGTGGTCGCGGTCAAGCGCAAGGAGGCCGAGGGGCAGTTCGACCTCTTCGGCGGCATGGGCGACGAGCAGAACGACGAGCCGGGGTTCGGACTCGACGTCGTCTTCGGCGAGGACGAGTGGGACAAGACCTATCTGCTCGCCCAGGAGCGGGAGATGCTCGGTCTCTACGTCTCCGACCACCCGCTCTTCGGCCTGGAGCACGTGCTGTCCGACAAGGCCGACGCGGGCATCTCCCAGCTCACCGGCGGTGACTTCGGGGACGGCGCGGTCGTCACCATCGGCGGCATCATCTCCGGCCTCCAGCGCAAGATGACCAAGCAGGGCAACGCCTGGGCCATCGCCACCGTCGAGGACCTGGCCGGCTCGCTGGAGTGCATGTTCTTCCCGGCGACCTACCAGCTGGTGTCCACCCAACTCGTCGAGGACGCCGTGGTCTTCGTCAAGGGCAGGCTGGACAAGCGGGAGGACGTGCCGCGGCTGGTCGCGATGGAGCTCCAGGTCCCCGACCTGTCCAACGCGGGCACCAACGCGCCCGTGGTCCTCACCATCCCGGCCACCCGCATCACGCCGCCGATGGTCAGCCGTCTCGGCGAGATCCTCACCCACCACCGGGGCGACAGCGAGGTGCGGATCAAGCTCCAGGGCCCGACGAAGACGACGGTGCTCCGGCTGGACCGGCACCGGGTCAAGCCCGATCCGGCGCTCTTCGGCGACCTGAAGGTGCTGCTCGGGCCGTCCTGCCTGGCGGGCTGACCGGGCTCCGGGGGCTCGGCCCGAAGTGAGCGAGGGGCGCTCCCGGTCTGCCGGGCGCGCCCCTCGTCGTGCGGGCCGCAACGGCCCGTACCGCGGATGTCAGTTGTCGCCGTGGTGCGGCTCAGTTGTGGCCGAAGCGCTTCTGGCGCTTGCGCGACGCGGCGTCGCCGGGCGTCGTCAGCTGCGGGGAGTGCTGCTCCTCGCGCTCCAGCACGTTCGACTCGGCGGCCTGCGGGGCGCGCTCGGCATGGGGCTGCTTACGGTCACGGTTGTTCTTGTTCTTGGCCATGGTGATCTACCTCCTGAGGGGGATCTAGGGGCCAACGACGGAACCAGGTTCACATAGGCCGATAAAGAACGCATATCGGGCAATTACCGTGTGTGACACGGCTGGTCGGGGTCCGGTCCGCCGAAACGCCACGCCGAAGATCGAGTTCGGGCCGTTAACCTCCGCGCCGTCGGGCAGACTCGAAGGAAGCCCGAAGCAAACCTCCCGGAAAGAGGGTGGATCGCGTGGACCGCTGCATCGTCCTGGTGGACGCCGGGTATCTGCTGGGGGCCGCCGCGAGTCTGCTCGCCGGGGAGCCCTCACGCTCGCGCATCACCGTCGACCACGCCGCCCTCATCCAGGGGCTGCGCGACCGCGCCGAGTCCGACACCGGGCAGCCCCTGCTGCGCATCTACTGGTTCGACGGCGCCCCCGACCGCGTCCCGCAGCCCGAGCACCGCCGGCTGCGCGTGATGCCCCGGGTCACCGTCCGGCTGGGCGCCCTCACGCGCAGTGACGGCCGCTGGGCGCAGAAGGGCGTCGACGCCGCCATGCACGCCGAGCTGACCGAGCTGGCCCGCAACCGGGCCTGCTCCGACGTCGTCCTGGTGACCGGCGACGGCGACCTGCTGCCCGGCATGATGGCCGCCAAGGAGCACGGCGTCGCCGTCCACCTGTGGGCCGTACAGGCCGCCGACGGCGACTACAACCAGTCCGAGGACCTGGTCGCCGAGGCCGACGAACGCCGCGTCCTGGACCGTACGTGGATCACCAAGGCGGTACGCGCCAAGGAACTCGGCGGAATCTGCGCGCCGCCGCCCGTGCCCCGCCCCGAGATCGCCGCGATCCTCTCCGCGCCGCTGCCCGAATCGGCCCTCGCGGCGACCGCCGAACGGCCCGCACAGGAGCCCGAGCACCCCACGACGGCCGCCGGGCGCAACGGGGCGGAGGAGCGCGTACCGCCCGCCAAGGGCGTGCCCACCCCCAAGGACCTGGCCGCCCTGCGCGCCCCCGGCGCCCCTCATGCCCCGCAGCCGACCACCGCCACCCTGCGCTGGTCCTCCGACAAGGGCTGGGTCGACCGGCCCGGAGCCGAGCCGTCCGAGGCCGCCTCCATGCCGACGCTGGCCCAGCTCACCACGGCCGAGCAGCGCTGGGCCGACCGCGAGGAGGACATCACCACGGTCGGCGGCGACCCGTACGAGGTCGGTCAGGTCTTCGCCCGCCGCTGGCTGGAGCGCCTCGGCGACCACGGCCACCTGCAGAAACTCTCCGGGATGTACCCGCGCATCCCGCACCGCGTCGACGGGGAGCTGCTGCGCTACGCGGCCCGCTTCGGGCTGCTGGCCCACAAGGACGACCAGATCGACGAGCACGACCGGTACGCGATCCGGGCCGGGTTCTGGCGGGAGATCGACGTGCGGACGGCGACCGAACGCACCCCCGCGGCGGAGTGAGACGCTCCGGCGCCTCCCCGGCTGAATCGACACTTATGGGCGGACCCGGGAGCGGGCCGGGGGGACGGACCCCGTAGTCTCGTCCCTTGTGAGTACGCGCGCGGCACAGGCACTACGACCCGGTGGCGGTGCCGTGTGCGCGGTGCGCGGACTGACCAAGACCTATCCGGCCCAGCGCGGCAGGCGCGGCGTTCCCGCCACCCCCGAGGTGCGGGCCACCGACGACGTGAGCCTGGACATCCGCCGCGGTGAGATCTTCGGCCTGCTCGGACCCAACGGCGCCGGCAAGTCCACCCTCGTACGCCAGCTCACCGGCCTCATGCGGCCCGACCACGGCAGCGTGGAGATCCTCGGGCACGACGTCGTGCGCCACCCCGAGCGGGCCGCCCGGATCCTCGCCTACCTCGGACAGGAGTCCAGCGCCCTGGACGAGCTGACCGTGTCGCTCGCCGCCGAGACCACCGGGCGGCTGCGCGGCCTGGAGGTGCGGCGGGCGCGCGCCGAGCGGGACGCGGTCCTCGACGAGCTGGGCCTGACCCCCCTGGCCGCCCGCCCGATCAAGAAGCTCTCCGGTGGCCAGCGCCGCCTCGCCTGCTTCGCCTCCGCGCTGGTGGGGGAGCGCCCGCTGCTCGTGCTGGACGAGCCGACCACCGGCATGGACCCGGTGGCCCGGCGCGCGGTGTGGGCGGCCGTCGACCGGCGGCGAGCGGAGCGCGGCACCACCGTCCTGCTCGTCACCCACAACGTCATCGAGGCCGAGACTGTCCTCGACCGGGTCGCCGTCCTCGACCGGGGGCGCGTCATCGCCTGCGACACCCCCTCCGGGCTCAAGGAGAAGGTCGCCGGCGAGGTCCGGGTCGACCTGGTGTGGCGCGAGACGGCCCCCCTGCACGTTCCGGAGGTCGCCGCCCTGCGCGACCGCGTCGTCGAGTCGGGGCGGCGCTGGACGCTGCGCCTGGCCCCCGAGGAGGCCCGCGCGGTCGTCGCCACCGTCACCGGCGGTGCGGCCTTCGCCGCGCTCGACGACTTCACCCTGGCCACGCCCAGCCTGGAGGACGTATACCTGGCACTGGGCGGCGCGGCGCGGCAGGGGCTGGTGAGGGCTTGAGCGCACGCACGGTGAGCACATCGGCCGCCGCATCCGTACCCGTCGGGGCGACCGTCTCCAACGACCCCAACGAAGGGGAGCAGCGCGACGTGAGTGTCGTATCCGCCGATGTCCTGACGGGCGGCGTCCTGGCCGTCGAGGAGCAGGACGCCGCCGAGCTGGGCCCCAGGGCGCGGCTGTGGCCCTCCCTGGTGGCCGTGTACCGGGCGCAGCTCTCCCGGGCGCGGGTCGCGCGCATCCCCTTGCTCTTCGTGGCCACCTTCCAGTCGGTCGGCATCATGATCCTGATGCGCGGCGTGGTGGACGGCGGCGGCGAGGCCCGGGCCGTGGTCGCCGGTTCGGCGGTGCTCGTCGTGGCCTTCGTGGCGCTGAACCTGCTCGCCCAGTACTTCGGGCAGCTGCGGGCCAGCGGTGGCCTCGACCACTACGCGACCCTGCCGGTGCCGCCGGCCGCCGTGGTGCTGGGCGCGGCGGGCGCGTACGCGTCCTTCACGGTGCCCGGGACCGTCGTGACGGCGGTGTTCGGCTGTCTGCTGTACGGGCTGCCGATGACGCATCTGTGGGTGCTGGTGGCGGTGATCCCGCTGGCGGGCGCCGCCCTCGCCGGACTGGGCGCGGCCCTCGGCCTGCTCGCGCCCCGGCCCGAGTTCGCCACGCTGCTGGGCCAGCTGGGCATGTCGGCGGCGCTGCTGCTGGGCGTGCTGCCGGCGGAGCGGATGCCGGAGGCGGTCCGGCTGGTCCGGGACCTGCTGCCCTCGACGTACGGCGTGGAGGCGTTCGCGCGCACCTTCGGGGAGCGGCCCGACTGGGCCTTCGTCCTCGGGGACCTCGCGGTGTGCGCCGGGGTCGGTGTGATCTCCCTGGCCGTCGCCACCTGGGCGTACCGCAGGGCGGCCGTCCGGTGATGTGCCGCACCGGCGGGTTTGGCACGATGGCACGGTGACCGCTCCTCTGAATCCGCCACCCCCACCGAACGAACGCCCGCCGTACCGGGGTGGGCCGGTGCCGCCGCCCGTCGGCGCGCACGCGGTGGGAACCGCGCCCGGCGCACCGTACGACCACCACGGCGAACAGGACGGCCCCGGGATGCTGACCGAAGTGCGGCAGGCCGCCGTGGCCGTGCTGGCGATCGCGCTCTCCGGTGTGCTGCTGGGCGTGCTGTGGTGGAAGCTGGCCCCGACCGTGCCGCTGGTCGGCGACGTGGTCGACGAGCGCTGGGTGGTCTTCCTCAAGGAGTCCGAGGGCGAGCAGGCGATCGGCGTCGACGGAACGTTCACGCTGCTCGCGCTGGCGTTCGGGGCGCTCAGCGGGCTCGTGGCCTTCCTGCTGCGGCGGCGCGGCGGCGTGCCGCTGGTGGTGGCGCTGGGCGTCGGCGGACTGCTCGGCTCGCTCCTGGCGTGGCGGGTCGGCGTGTGGCTCGGACCCGCACAGGACGTGATCGCGCACGCGAAGGACGTGGGCAAGGGCGTGACGTTCGACGCGCCGCTGAAGCTGGGCGCGAAGGGCGCGCTGCTGGCCTGGTCACTGGCGGCGCTCGTCGTCCACCTGGGACTGACCGGACTGTTCGGCCCCAGGGACCCGGAGCCGGACCCCTGGCCCGCGCCGTACGGGGACAAGCCGGCGTAGCTCCCGCCGAGCCGACGCGGGTCTCGTCGCCGTCGCCTGGTCCAGGCGGGGCGGCGGCCGTGGTTCGCCCGTCCCTTCCTGGTGCGCCACTTGCGTTTGCGCGTTCTCTTCGACATGTTCTGTCTGATTGGCCGAGAACGGCGCCCTCGTCGAGTGGTTACACGCGGCCGATCGGCGCGCGGACCGCGTCGGTCAGCTTGGCGAGGTCGTCGGGGGACAGCTCGACCTCCAGGCCGCGGCGGCCCGCCGAGACGCAGATCGTCGCGTGCTCCGAGGCCGACGCGTCCAGGACCGTCGTGAGCCGTTTGCGCTGGCCCAGGGGCGAGATGCCGCCCCGCACATAGCCCGTGGTGCGCTCGGCCAGCGCCGGGTCGGCCATCGCCGCGCGCTTGCCGCCCACCGCGGCCGCCAGGGCCTTCAGGTCCAGCTGGCCCGCCACCGGCACCACCGCGACCGTCAGGGCGCCGTCGACGTCCGCCACCAGCGTCTTGAAGACCCGCTCCGGGGAGACACCCATCGCCTCGGCCGCCTCCTCGCCGTAGGACGGGTGCGCGGGGTCGTGCTCGTAGGCGTGCACGGTGTACGTCACCCCGGCCGCCGTGAGTGCCACCGTCGCGGGGGTGCCGCCGGACTGCTGCTTCTTCGACTTCTTCGCCATACGGGCCGGTACCTCAGTTGAGACTCGTCGGGCCGCGCGTCAGTTCCGACGCGGGCAGGGACGGCAGCGTACGGATGACGGCGGTCTCGGAGCGAAGGAGTTTCAGCTCGTCCCTCAGGCGGGACGCGGTGTCCGGAGCCTGGAGCAGACGCTGCTTCGTCGGTGTGTCGAGCATCATCGCGGCGGCGACCAGGTACGAGACCACGCCCGGTTCGTCCGGCAGCTCGGCGCCGGTGGCCAGCGACCGCTCGCGCGCCCCCGCCAGCCGCTTCTGGTACTGCCGGAAGGACCGCAGGACGCCCTCGGCCAGCGCGCCGGCCTCGTCGCCCGGTTCCTCCGGCAGCGGTTCCAGCTCCGCCGTCAGGAAGGGGCCCGACGCGTCCACCGAGACCAGGCGCACCCGGTTCGTGCCGGTCGCCAGCACCTCGAAGGTGCCGTCGGCCCGCTCGCGGATCGTCGCGGCGTCCGCGATGCAGCCCACCTTGTGGAACGCCTTCAGCGGATCGGAGCCGAACCCGGCCGTCGGCCCGCGTTCCGGCGTGGCCGTCGGGTCGGGCAGGCCGGGAGCGCTCTGGGCCACCTCGTAGCCGTCGCGGATCGCCACGACGGCGAACCGCCGGGGTTCGTCCTCGGAGGTCTTCAGCAGTTCGCGCATCAGGGCGCGATAGCGCTCCTCGAAGATGTTGAGGGGGAGCACCAGCCCCGGGAACAGGACGGAGTTCAAGGGGAAGAGGGGGAGCCGGACGGTGGTCACGACGCAGAAGCCTAATGGTCGCCGCGACCGACGCGTCCGCCCCGCCCACTTCGTGGATGGCCCGAACCCGTCCTCGGCGGCGCGGCGGCCACGGCCGCGAGGACATCGGCGCGCACCTGGAGGAAGCGGCCGAGTGGATCGTCCGTCTCCCGGTCCCACGGGAAGGACGTGACGTACGGGCCGGTCAGCCGCAGCTGTTCCGCCGCGTCCGCGAGCCGGTCCAGGCGCACGAGGACGTAGACCAGCAGGTTCCGCAGCTCCGCCGCCCACGGGTCGGCCGCCGGGTGGGCCGCCGACAGGGCGACCGCGCGGTCGGCGGCCGCGTCCAGACGGACACGGAGGTCACGCGGGGGCGCGCCGGTCGCGGCGCCGACGTCGGCGCCGGCGGCCCGCAGACAGGTGAAGGCCGCCCGCAGCGGCAGCGCCCGGACCAGGGCGTCCTCGGGGGCGTCCTGCGCGGCCGTCTCGGCGAAGTCCAGGCATTCGCGGTGGGCGCCGGGTGAGGCGGCGGCGAGGTATTCCAGGGCGGCGACGTGGCAGCCGTAGTGGTGCGGGGAGCGGCGGACCGCCTGTCCCCACAGCCGCTCGAACTCGGCGTGTCCGGCACCGGCGCCCCGCGCCGCGTCCAGCGCCGTGCGCCACGGCACCGGGTCGGGTCCGGCCGCCTCGGCCGCCGCGGTCACCGCGGGCACGAGCCCGCGCAGCAGCTCGGCACGGTCCGGTGAGTCCCAGTGGCGGGCCACCGCCAGGCGCGCCGCTACCAGCGGGGCGCCGGGGTCCTCCGGGGCGGTGGCACGCCAGGTCTCGAGCCACTCGGAACGGGAGCGGGAGAAGGCGGCGAGACGCGTGGTGTACCGGTCGCGGTGCTCCCACTCCGCGTCCTCACGGGTGCCGGCGAGGAGACCGGCCGCGGGGGTGTGCTCGCCGCGGGCCGCGGCGAGGAGGGCGGGGGCGAGGCGGTCGTCGGGGGCGTCGAGGAGCACGTCGTCGTCTTGGGCGGGCCGTGAGGTCCGCGAGCGGGCCCGGGTGGCCGCGGTCCTGAGGAACGCGCGCAGCATGGTGACTACGACGGTCGACCGGGCGGGATGGTTGTGCGGACGGGGTCCGGATTCGGCCTCGGCTTCGCCTTCGGTCGATTGTGGTCCCACCCGCACCACTCGTGCGGCTTTCGCCGTCGGGTGCGGGTGGCCCTTGTGGGGCCTCTCGCCGTCGGCGGCCGCTGGTCGTGGGGCGTCGGGGGTGGAGCCGCCCCGGAAGCGGAGGGTGCGCCGCACGTGCGGCTTTCGTGGTCGGGTGCGGGTGTCCCAGGCGGACGCGGGCCGGGCGTCGGACGTGCTGCCGCTCCACCCTCGGAGGGCTCAGCTTCTGCGCAGCAGGCGGGTCGCGCCCGCCGCCACCGTCGTCGCCAGGATCCAGCCCAGCAGGATCAGGGCCGTCGCCAGCCACTGCCAGGCGTCGTGGAGCTGCCAGAAGCCGGCCTGGCCCAGGTCGATGACCGGCAGGAGCAGGTCGAGGGCGAAGAGGGCCGGGTTCCAGTCCGGGTGCTCGCCGGTCTTCAGCGGCGGCGGCTCGGCACGGGCGAAGGCGAGCGAGCCCGCCGCCCACAGCACCGCCATCCACACCGCGGCCCGCCCCGGCCGGTAGCCGTAGGCGACCGTCCAGTCCTGGGCGTACCCCACGAGCTTCGCGGCGATCGGCAGGCTCTCGCGGCGTCGGCGGTGCTTGGCGAGCAGCACCTCGCGGGCGTCCTCGTCCTCGCCGCCGGCCCGCAGCACGGCGGCGAGGCGCTCGTACGGCTCCGGGTTGTACTCGGCGGTCGCGGCGCCCACCCAGCGCAGCCGCTTCTCCAGCGGGAACGGCCCCCGCGGTACCAGGTTCTCGTAGGTGAAGCCGCCCATGTGCAGCCGGCCGGGCCCCGGCCAGCTGTCCGCCCGGTCCATCAGGTTGACGACCCGCGCCCCCGACAGCACCACCCGGCCGCGCGCCGGCCGCTCGCCCAGGAACCGCAGCTCGGGCGTCTGCACCCGGCGCAGCGACAGCTCCTGCTCGTCGGTGAACGTGAAGCGGGCGTGCTCGAAGTCGAGCGCGTCGCCGAACCGCCCGTCGTCCAGCCGCACCCCGCCCTCGCACTCGAAGCGCTGGATCCGCGTGCCCTGCGCCGGCGTGGTGCCCCGCAGCAGCGGGCTGCCGAGCCCCGCCGGTGTCAGGTACAGGGTGCGCTCCACCGTCAGCTGCGGGGCGTTGAGCGCGTGCCGCGTGTACGGGTTTAGGAGCCGGGCGCCGCGCAGGCTCAGCGACACGCCGACCTGGGCGCTGCGCAGACTCACCTCGCCGTGCGCCTCCAGCATCTCGGCCTGGAGGTCCTGCCCGACGGTCATCCCGTCGGCGGCGATGGAACGGCCGTGCCGGTCCCGGTGCACGATCGCCTGGTTGAGCAGCAGGTCGGTGCCTATCCGCGCGTCCGTGAGCCGTATGCCGCCCCGGAAGCGGGAACGGGGCAGGTGCAGGTCGCCCTCCGTGTGCAGCCGGGCCGCCTCCAGGCGGGGCACCGAGCAGTCCACCAGGCGCACGGTGGTGAAGCGGGTCTCCGGCAGCAGCACCTCCCGCTCGAACCGGCAGCCCCGCAGCTCCACGTACGGGTCCACGGTGCCGCCGGCCAGGTCCATCGTGCCGCTGATCCGCACGCCGGTCAGCTGGAGCGAGGCCACCCGGCCCGCGAGCGCCGGCGGACCGTCGAGCAGCAGCCAGCACACGATGCGGGCCCGCACGCTCCGCTCCGGTCCCCACGGGTGCCCGCCGTGCGGGTCGTCGACGAGCGCGTCGCCGCTGCTGAGGTCGTACACGCTGCCGTTGCGGAAGGCCTGCCACATGCCGGCCTCGGCGGCGGTCAGGTCGTCCGGCAGCTCTCCGTCACGAGGACCCACCACTACGGTCACGGCACTTCACTCCCTCCCCAACTACTCGTCGGTCGCTCACTCTTCGTACAACCGTTCATGCCCGCTGGGTGACACTCCGAACACTCAAAGTGAGCACCGATTCGGGTGAGTTGCCCGTGGGCCGCGCGGGGCCGCCGCGTTCTGTATCAGCCATTGATACGCGCGAACCGTGCCCGACGCGGGTCTGAGAGAATTGGTTGCGTGATCTCCCGAATCGATCTGCGCGGCGACGCCCTCCCCGAGGGCCCCGCTCTGCGCGACCTGCTGCCCCGAGCCGACTTCGACGTCTCGGCCGCCCTGGAGAAGGTGCGTCCGATCTGCGAGGCCGTGCATCATCGGGGCGACGCGGCGCTGATCGACTTCGCCGAGCAGTTCGACGGGGTCCGGCTGGACCAGGTCAGGGTCCCGGCGGCCGCGCTCACGCGCGCGCTGGAGGAGCTGGACCCGGCCGTGCGCGCCGCCCTGGAGGAGTCCATCCGCCGCGCCCGGCTCGTCCACCGCGAGCAGCGCCGCACCACCCACACCACGCAGGTCGTGCCCGGCGGCTCGGTCACCGAGAAGTGGGTGCCGGTCGAGCGGGTCGGGCTGTACGCGCCCGGCGGCCGGTCGGTCTACCCGTCGTCCGTGATCATGAACGTGGTGCCCGCGCAGGAGGCGGGCGTCGAGTCGGTCGCCCTCGCCTCGCCCGCCCAGGCCGAGTTCGACGGCCTGCCGCACCCGACGATCCTCGCCGCCTGCGCCCTGCTCGGCGTCGACGAGGTGTACGCGGCGGGCGGCGCCACCGCCGTCGCGATGTTCGCGTACGGCACCGAGTCCTGCCCGCCCGCCAACATGGTCACCGGCCCCGGCAACATCTGGGTCGCCGCCGCCAAGCGCTACTTCACCGGAAAGATCGGCATCGACGCCGAGGCCGGCCCGACCGAGATCGCGGTCCTCGCCGACGCCACCGCCGACCCGGTGCACGTCGCCTCCGACCTGATCAGCCAGGCCGAGCACGACCCGCTGGCCGCCGCCGTCCTGGTCACCGACTCCGTGGAGCTCGCGGACGCGGTCGAGAAGGAACTCCAGCCGCAGGTCGAGGTCACCAAGCACATCGACGACCGGATCGTCCCCGCCCTGAAGGGCCGCCAGTCCGCGATCGTCCTGGTCGACGGCCTCGACGAGGGCCTGCGCGTCGTGGACGCCTACGGCGCCGAGCACCTGGAGATCCAGACCGCCGACGCCGCCGCCCTCGCCGACCGGGTGAAGAACGCCGGCGCGGTCTTCGTCGGCCCCTGGGCGCCCGTCTCCCTCGGTGACTACGCGGCCGGGTCCAACCACGTCCTGCCCACCGGCGGCTGCGCCTGCCACTCCTCGGGCCTGTCCGTGCAGTCGTTCCTGCGCGGCATCCACATCGTCGACTACACGCGCGACGCGCTCGCCGAGGTCGCGCACCACGTGGTGACGCTGGCGGAGGCCGAGGACCTGCCCGCGCACGGGGCGGCGATCAAGGCGAGGTTCGAGTGGAAGGTCCCGGAGAGCAAGTGACGTTCAAAATCGACGACCTCCCCGTACGGGACGAGCTGCGCGGCAAGTCCCCCTACGGCGCGCCCCAACTGGACGTGCCCGTACGGCTGAACACCAACGAGAACCCCTACCCGCTGCCCGAGTCGCTGGTCGAGCGGATCACCGAGCGGGTCCGCGAGGCCGCCCGCGACCTCAACCGCTACCCGGACCGGGACGCGGTCGAGCTGCGCACCGGGCTCGCCGAGTACCTGACGAAGACCTCCGGCCACCCGCTGGACACGGGCAACGTCTGGGCGGCCAACGGCTCCAACGAGGTCATCCAGCAGCTGTTGCAGACCTTCGGCGGCCCGGGCCGCACCGCGATCGGCTTCGAGCCCTCGTACTCGATGCACGGCCTCATCGCGCGCGGCACCGGCACGGGCTGGATCTCCGGGCCGCGCCACGACGACTTCACCATCGACGTGCCCGCCGCCGAGCGCGCCCTCGCCGAGCACCGCCCGGACGTCGTCTTCATCACCACCCCCAACAACCCCACCGGCAACGCCGTCCCGGCCGAGACCGTCCTCGCCCTGTACGAGGCCGCCCAGGCGGCGAAGCCCTCGATGGTCGTCGTGGACGAGGCCTACATCGAGTTCAGCCACGGCGCCTCGCTGCTGCCGCTGCTGGACGGCCGGCCCCACCTCGTGATCTCCCGCACCATGTCGAAGGCGTTCGGCGCGGCGGGCCTGCGCCTGGGCTACCTCGCCGCGCACCCGGCCGTCGTCGACGCCGTCCAGCTCGTACGGCTGCCGTACCACCTCTCGGCCGTGACCCAGGCGACCGCGCTGGCCGCCCTGGAACACACGGACACGCTGCTGAAGTACGTCGAGCAGCTCAAGACCGAGCGGGACCGGCTGGTCGCCGAACTGCGCGCCACCGGCTACGAGGTGACCGAGTCCGACGCCAACTTCGTCCAGTTCGGGCGGTTCGCGGACTCCCACGAGGCCTGGCGGAAGATCCTCGACCGGGGCGTGCTGGTACGGGACAACGGCGTACCGGGGTGGCTGCGGGTCACCGCCGGAACCCCGGAGGAGAACGACGCGTTCCTCGACGCGGTACGTGAAGTCAAGAAGGAGCAGAACACATGAGCCGCGTGGGACGCGTGGAGCGTACGACCAAGGAGACCTCGGTCCTCGTCGAGATCGACCTCGACGGCACCGGGAAGACCGACATCGCCACCGGCGTCGGCTTCTACGACCACATGCTCGACCAGCTCGGCCGGCACGGTCTGTTCGACCTGACCGTGAAGACCGACGGCGACCTGCACATCGACTCCCACCACACCATCGAGGACACCGCCCTCGCGCTGGGCGCCGCATTCAAGCAGGCCCTCGGCGACAAGGTGGGCATCTACCGCTTCGGCAACTGCACGGTCCCGCTGGACGAGTCCCTCGCCCAGGTCACCGTCGACCTCTCCGGCCGCCCCTACCTCGTGCACACCGAGCCCGAGAAGATGGCGCCGATGATCGGCGAGTACGACACCACGATGACCCGGCACATCCTGGAGTCCTTCGTCGCCCAGGCCCAGGTCGCGCTGCACGTGCACGTGCCCTACGGGCGCAACGCGCACCACATCGTGGAGTGCCAGTTCAAGGCGCTGGCCCGGGCCCTGCGCTACGCCAGCGAGCGCGACCCGCGCGCGGCCGGCATCCTGCCTTCCACGAAGGGCGCGCTCTAACCCATGAACGGTACGTCCACCGCGCTGATCGTCGTCGGCCTGTTCTTCATCGGCGGCATCATCTCCTTCGCCAAGCAGCAGATGCCCAAGGGCCTGATCGTGCTGCTCTCCATCGGTGCCGCGATGTGTCTGTTCGCGGGCGTGCTGCGCCTGGAGGTGTGGAATTGAGCTCCCCCGCCAAGCGGGTCGTCGTCTTCGACTACGGCTTCGGCAACATCCGTTCCGCCGAGCGCGCCCTCGCGCGCGCGGGAGCCGACGTCGAGATCACCCGTGACTACGACAAGGCCATGAACGCCGACGGCCTGCTGGTCCCCGGCGTCGGCGCCTTCGCCGCCTGCATGGACGGCCTCAAGGCGGCCCGCGGCGACTGGGTCGTCGACCGCAGGCTGTCGGGCGGCCGCCCGGTGATGGGCATCTGCGTGGGCATGCAGATCCTGTTCGCGCGCGGCATCGAGCACGGCGTGGAAGCCGAGGGCCTGGACGAGTGGCCCGGCACCGTCGGCCCGCTCCAGGCCGACGTCGTGCCCCACATGGGCTGGAACACCGTCGACGCGCCGGCCGACTCCCAGCTCTTCGCCGGCCTGGACGCGGACGCCCGCTTCTACTTCGTGCACTCCTACGCCGTCCACGACTGGACCCAGGAGTCGCTCAACCCGCTGATCGCCCCGCCCAAGGTCACCTGGTCCACGCACGGCAAGCCCTTCGTGGCCGCCGTGGAGAACGGCGCCCTGTGGGCCACGCAGTTCCACCCCGAGAAGTCCGGTGACGCGGGAGCCCAGCTCCTCACCAACTGGATCGAGACCCTGTAGAGATGAGCCCGGTAGAGATGAGCAAGCTCGAACTCCTCCCCGCCGTCGACGTCCGCGACGGCCAGGCCGTCCGCCTCGTGCACGGCGAGTCCGGCACCGAGACCTCCTACGGTTCCCCGCTGGAGGCCGCCCTCGCCTGGCAGCGCTCCGGCGCCGAGTGGCTGCACCTCGTCGACCTGGACGCCGCGTTCGGCACCGGGGACAACCGTGCGCTGATCGCCGAGGTCGCGAAGGCCATGGACATCAAGGTCGAGCTGTCCGGCGGCATCCGCGACGACGACACGCTCGCCGCCGCGCTCGCCACCGGCTGCACGCGGGTGAACCTGGGCACGGCCGCCCTGGAGACCCCCGAGTGGGTCGCCGGGATCATCGCCGAGCACGGTGACAAGATCGCCGTCGGTCTCGACGTACGCGGCACCACGCTGCGCGGCCGCGGCTGGACCCGCGACGGCGGCGACCTCTACGAGACGCTGGCCCGCCTCGACAAGGAGGGCTGCGCCCGGTACGTCGTCACCGACATCGCCAAGGACGGTACCCTCCAGGGCCCCAACCTGGAGCTCCTGAAGAACGTCTGCGCGGCCACCGACCGCCCGGTCGTCGCCTCCGGCGGCGTCTCCTCCCTGGACGACCTGCGCGCCATCGCCGGTCTCGTCCCGGCCGGTGTCGAGGGGGCCATCGTCGGGAAGGCCCTGTACGCGAAGGCGTTCACCCTGGAAGAAGCCTTGGAGGCTGTGTCGCCATGACATCCGAAGCCGTACGGCGTGTGCAGAGCGGAAGTCCCTGGGAAGAGTCCTTCGGTTTCGCACGGGCCGTGGCGGCGGGTGATCATGTCATCGTGGCCGGCACGACCGCCTTCAGGGGCGACGTGCTGTACGGCGACGGCGACCCGTACGAACAGACCAAGGTGGCCTTCGCCACCGCGGTCGAGGCGATCGGTGAGTTCGGGCTCGGCATCGAGTCCGTGATCCGGACGCGTGTGTGCCTGGCACATTCGCGCGACGTCGATGCGGTGGGCCGCGCCCACAAGGAGCTGTTCGACGCCGTACGCCCGGTGACGACCCTGCTGGTCGTCGAGGGCTTCATCGACTCGCGGGTGCTGGTGTCGGTGGAAGTGGAAGCATTCAGAGGACAGTAAGAGGAGCCGTGGATTCATGACCCTGGCGGTCCGAGTCATCCCCTGCCTGGACGTGGACGACGGCCGGGTCGTCAAGGGCGTGAACTTCCAGAACCTGCGCGACGCGGGCGACCCCGTCGAGATGGCCAAGGTGTACGACGCCGAGGGTGCCGACGAGCTGACGTTCCTGGACATCACCGCCTCGTCGGGCAACCGCGAGACGACCTACGACGTGGTGCGGCGCACCGCCGAGCAGGTGTTCATCCCGCTGACCGTCGGCGGCGGCGTGCGCACCGCCGACGACGTCGACAAGCTGTTGCGGGCCGGCGCGGACAAGGTGGGCGTGAACACGGCCGCCATCGCCCGGCCCGACCTGATCCGCGAGATCGCCGAGCGGTTCGGCCGCCAGGTCCTCGTGCTGTCGGTGGACGCGCGGCGCACCGAGGCGGGCACCTTCGAGGTGACCACCCACGGAGGCCGGCGCGGCACCGGCATCGACGCGGTGGAGTGGGCGCACCGGGCCGCGGAGCTGGGCGCGGGCGAGATCCTGCTCAACTCGATGGACGCGGACGGCACGAAGGACGGCTACGACCTGGAGATGATCGAGGCGGTCCGGCGCCACGTGACCGTCCCGGTGATCGCCTCCGGCGGCGCGGGCCGCCTCGCCGACTTCCCGCCCGCCGTGGCGGCGGGTGCGGACGCGGTCCTGGCGGCATCCGTCTTCCACTTCGGCGACCTGCGGATCGGCCAGGTGAAGGACACGCTGCGTGAGGCGGGGCGTCCCGTCCGGTAGTGAATCAGGAAAGGAAAGTTGCGCAATAAATATTGCGCAACTTTCCTTTCCTGATTACGGTGAGGTCATGACCCGCGAGGAGAACCGCCCCATCACCGACCTGGGCACCCTCAAAGCCCTGGCACATCCGTTGCGCATGCAGCTCTACCGAGGTCTGTGCGTTGCGCGGACGGCGACCGCCTCGCAGCTTGCCGAGCAAGTGGACGAGGCGGTCTCCCTGGTCAGCTACCACCTGCGCAAACTGGCCGAGCACGGGCTGGTCGAGCAGGCCGAGGCGCAGAGCGGGGACGGCAGGGAACGGTGGTGGCAGCCCGCCTCGGACGGGGTCAGCATCCGCGACGAGAACTTCCGCGGCGCTCCCGAGCGAGCGGCCGCCCACCTCGCGGCCACCCGGCTCTTCCACGACCAGCGCACCGGCATGTACCGCCGCTACCTCGACGAACGCCCGACCTGGGGCCCCGAATGGAACTCCGCCGCTCCCGACAACGAGTCCCTGCTCCGGCTGACCCCGGCCGAACTGGCGGAGTTGGCCGCTGAGCTGCTCGCCCTGGCGAAGAAGTACGACGAGAAGGGCAAGGCCGCCGAGGCCGCCGGCGACACCGAGGGGCGCGAGAACGTCGCGCTGCACGTGTACGGGTTCCCGTTCCGTGTCTGAGACCACGTCCGTGCCGGACACCTTCATACCCCCGCCCGCAGCGGTCGCCGCCCATCGCGACCCCAACGTCCTGCGCTGGGTCGCCGCCTACACCGTCTCCATGGTCGGCGACATGGTCTTCTACCTCGCGTTGTCGTGGGCCGCCGTGCAGAACGGCACCGCCGCGCAGGCCGGGATCGTCACCGCCGTGAGCGCCGTGCCGCGGGCGCTGCTGATGCTGGGCGGCGGCGTGGTCGCCGACCGGTTCGGGCCGCGCCGGGTCGTCATCGGCAGTGACGCCGTACGGTGCGGCACGGTCCTCGCGGTGGCCGCCGTGCTCTTCGTGACCGACCCCGGACTGTGGCTGCTCGCGCTGCTCGCCGTCGTCTTCGGCACCGTCGACGCCGTGTTCCTGCCCGCCGTCGGCGCGCTCCCCGCGCGGATCACCACCAAGGACCAGCTCGCCCGCGTCCAGGGGATGCGCGGCCTCGGCATCCGCTTCGCCGCCGTGGTGGGCGCCCCGCTCGGCGGGCTCGGCGTGGCGGTGGGCGGTTCGGCCGCCGCCTTCGCGTGCGCGGGGCTGCTGATCGCCGTCTCCGTGCCGCTGCTGGTCTCCGTACGGGTACGCGAGCTGCCGCCGGAGGAGGCCACCCCCCGGGACAACACCACCGCCTGGCGCGACCTGCGGGCCGGCCTGCGCCACATCCGCCGGCACCGCGTCCTCGGCCCGCTGATGATCACCATCGCCCTCGGCGACCTCGGCTTCGTCGGCCCGCTCAACGTCGGCCTCACCCTGCTCGCGGACGAACGCGGCTGGGGCGCCTCCGGCATGGGCTGGGTGCTCGGCGGCTTCGGAACCGGGGCCGGCGTGGCGGCGCTGCTGCTGACGGTGCGCGGACGCGTCCCGCACGCCGGTCTGGTCGCCGCCGGAGCCATCATCCCCGGCGCCGCCGCCATCGCCGCCCTGGCGTACGCCCCCGGCCTCCCCGTGGCCGTCGGCACCGCGGTGCTCGTGGGGCTGCTCACGGGGCTCAGCGGCGCCATGTGCGGAGCCCTGCTGCAGACGCAGACCGACACCGCCTACCTGGGGCGCGTCACGGCGGTGGCCGGGATCGTCAGCCTGGGGATCGCGCCCCTGAGCATGCCGCTGTCCGCCGCCGCGATCGGCGTCTGGGGCACCGGGCCGGTCTTCGTCGTCAGCGCGGTGGTCTGCGCCCTCGGAGGGGTCGTCGCCCTGTGCGCGCCCGGCCTGCGGCGGGCCGAACTGCCGAAGTGAGCGGTCGGCCTCAGAGCCCGAGCTGCTTCGTCTCCTGCAGCCTGGCGATCGCGGCCTTCTCGCCCTCGAGTTCCACGTTCGCCGCGTCCTGACGGCCGTACGCGAACAGCAGCAGCTCGGACGGCTCACCGGTGGCCGTCACCACCGGCGTACCCCGGTGGGCGACGGTCGTCTGGCCGTTCGGGCGGCGCAGGACGAGGCCCGTCGGGGCGCCCCGGCCCATCAGCCGGGCGGCGCGCTCCAGGCGGGACCAGAGGGCGTCCTGGAAGACCGGGTCCAGCTCGCGCGGCGACCAGTCGGGCCGGGCCCGGCGGACGTCCTCGGTGTGGACGTAGAACTCCACCGTGTTCGCCGCCTCGTCCACCTGCTTGAGCTGGAACGGCGAGAAGCGGGGCGGCCCGGTGCGGATCAGCTGGAGCAGCTCCTCGTACGGCTTCGCCCCGTACTCCTCCATCACCCGGTCGAGCCGGGACGCCAGCTGCTTGATCAGGGTGCCCCCGGCGGCGTCCGGCCGGCGCTCGCGCACCACCACGTGCGCGGCGAGGTCGCGGGTCCGCCAGCCCTCGCACAGGGTCGGTGCGTCCGGGCCCGCCGTCTCCAACAGGTCCGCGAGCAGAAGTCGTTCACGCTTGGCGAAAGTCGACATGCGGCCAGCCTACGGCGCCCGGCCGGGTCCGCCCAATGGACAGCGCCGGGGTGTGTCCGACCCGCGCGGCACAATGGGCGCATGACCAGCAGCTCCCCCCGGCCGCCCAGCCCGCTCGCCCCGGAGATCGCGGCCCGCCTCAAGCGCAGCGCCGACGGCCTTCTGCCCGCCATCGCCCAGCAGTACGACACCGGAGAGGTGCTGATGCTCGGCTGGATGGACGACGAGGCACTGCACCGCACGCTGACCACGGGACGCTGCACCTACTGGTCGCGCAGCAGGCAGGAGTACTGGATCAAGGGCGACACCTCCGGGCACTTCCAGTGGGTGAAGTCCGTCGCCCTGGACTGCGACGCCGACACCGTCCTGGTCAAGGTCGACCAGGTCGGCGCCGCCTGCCACACCGGCGCCCGCACCTGCTTCGACGCCGACGTGCTCCTCGCCGAAGCGGCCGAGGGGGCCGAGGGCGCCGAGGGCGCCGACGGCGCGGGTTCCGGCGCGCCCGCCGCGGGTCAGTAGGGTCTGCCGCCATGGACGACATGGACCTCCCGACCTTCCGCAAGCTGGCCGCCGACCGCCGCGTGATCCCGGTGAGCCGCAAGCTCCTCGCCGACGGCGACACCCCCGTGGCGCTGTACCGCAAGCTCGCCGCCGAGCGCCCCGGCACCTTCCTGCTGGAGTCGGCCGAGAACGGACGATCCTGGTCCCGGTACTCCTTCGTCGGCGTCCGCAGCGCCGCCACCCTCACCGAGAAGGACGGCCAGACGCACTGGCAGGGCACCCCGCCCGTCGGCGTCCCCACCGACGGCGACCCGCTCGCCGCGCTGCGCGCCACCGTCGAGGCCCTGCACACCCCCCGCGACCTCGCTCACGACCTGGGCCTGCCGCCCTTCACCGGCGGCATGGTCGGCTACCTCGGCTACGACATCGTGCGCCGTCTGGAGAAGGTCGGCCCGGGGGAGCGGGACGACCTCAAGCTCCCCGAGCTGACCATGCTGCTCACCAGCGACCTCGCCGTGATGGACCACTGGGAGGGCTCGGTCCTGCTGATCGCCAACGCGATCAACCACAACGACCTGGAGACCGGCGTCGACGAGGCCTACGCCGACGCGATCGCCCGCCTGGACGTCATGGAGGCCGACCTCACGCGCGCGGTCGCCCAGCCCCCGGCCGCCCTGCCGCCGTCCGAGCTGCCCGAGTACACCGCGCTGTGGGGCGGGCCCGACTTCCAGGAGGCCGTCGAGGACATCAAGGAGCGCATCCGCGCGGGGGAGGCCTTCCAGGTCGTCCCCTCCCAGCGGTTCGAGACGCCGTGCACCGCGAGCGCGCTGGACGTGTACCGGGTGCTGCGGGCCACCAACCCCTCCCCGTACATGTACCTGCTCCGCCTCGACGGCTTCGACGTCGTCGGTTCGTCGCCCGAGGCCCTGGTCAAGGTCGAGGAGGGCCGCGCCATGGTGCACCCCATCGCCGGCACCCGGCCCCGCGGTGCCACCCCGCAGGAGGACCAGGCCCTCGCCGACGAACTGCTCGCCGACCCCAAGGAGCGCGCCGAGCACCTGATGCTCGTCGACCTCGGACGCAACGACCTCGGCCGGGTCTGCGAGCCCGGCTCCGTCGAGGTCGTCGACTTCATGTCCGTCGAGCGGTACTCGCACGTCATGCACATCGTCTCGACGGTCACCGGACGGGTCGCCCCCGGCCGCACCGCCTTCGACGTCCTCACCGCCTGCTTCCCGGCCGGCACCCTCTCCGGCGCCCCCAAGCCGCGCGCCCTCCAGATCATCGACGAACTCGAACCCTCCCGGCGCGGCCTGTACGGCGGCTGCGTCGGCTACCTCGACTTCGCGGGCGACTCCGACACCGCCATCGCCATCCGCACCGCCCTGCTGCGCGACGGCACCGCCTACGTCCAGGCGGGCGCCGGCGTCGTCGCCGACTCCGACCCCGTCGCCGAGGACACCGAGTGCCGCAACAAGGCGGCGGCGGTGCTGCGCGCCGTACACACGGCCAACCGGCTGGCGCAATAGGGCCAACCCGCCTCAGCGGTGGGGCGATTCTCACGCCGGCCAATCCGAACCCCGGGTGACGGTTCGCCCGGGGTTCGGGTGATAGTGGAGTACGTGACAGCCGTTCCTCACCCCCGTACCCCAGCCGCAGGACCCGCCCGGGCCGGCCGGCGGAGCCTCGCCGTCGCCCTGCTGTGCGGCGCGCTCGGCGCCGCCGTCGCCCTGCTCGCCACCCGGCAGGAGTGGGCGGAGGGCACCGCGACGGTGGCCGGCGGCGCGTTCCCCCTGACCGCCAAGGGCAGCGACGTCACGGGCGTGCCCGCGGCGCTGGCCATAGTGGGCCTCGCCGCGCTCGTAGCCGTGTTCGCCGTCCGCCGCGCGGGCCGCTTCGCGGTGGCCGGACTGCTCGCGCTGAGCGGCGCGGGCACCGTCGCCGCCGCCCTGGCCGGCGCCTCCGACAGCTCCGCGCTGGACGACCAGGCCGCGAAGGCCGCCGGCGACACCTCGGCCACCGTGGACGTCCTCTCGCACACCGCCTGGCCGTACGTCGCGGCCGTGGGCGGCGCCCTGCTGCTGCTCGCGGGGCTGCTCGCGCTGCGCTACGGCCGCCAGTGGCCCGCGATGTCCGGCCGCTACGAGCGCGACGGCACCCCGCGCCCGCGCCGCAAGCCGCAGACCGTGGACCCGGACCGCCCCGAGGACCTCTGGAAGGCCATCGACCGCGGCGAGGACCCCACCAGCGCCTGACGCGCCGTGCCCCGGCGGAGCACCCCCGCTCATGGCGCGCGCGGGGGTGCGGGACAATGGGTACGAGCATCCTGCTCAGACACGGCACACAGCAACGAGGAGCAAGCAATGGCGGGCAGCAGCCACGGTCACACCCCGGCCGCCTGGACCGGTGTCATCATCGCCTTCATCGGTTTCTGCATCGCGGGCCTGTTCATGGTGGCGGCCCAGCCCATGGGCTTCTGGGCCGGTCTCGGAGTCGTGGTCCTCGGTGGTGTGGTGGGCTACATCATGCGGATGATGGGCCTCGGCCAGCCGAAGCACAGCCACCCCGTGCACCAGGTCGCCGGCGAGCGCGCCACGGCCGGCGCCAAGGGCTGACCCCGCACGGCGTCACGGACCCACCGGAGGGGCGGAGCGGCACAAGGGTGCCGGGACCGCCCCTCACGTGCGGGTGGGAACCGCCGGGGGCAGAATGCGGGGCGTGGACGCCGAGACCGCACCGCCGACCCCGACCAGTGCCGTACCGAAGGGCCGGGCCGCCCGCCTCGCCGCCCCGGCCGCGGTGCTCGCGGCCGTCGCCGGGGCCTTCGCGTACGTGGGTGCCGTGGACCCCAACGAACCCGGGCACTACCCCGTCTGCCCCCTGCTGCGCTTCACGGGGGTCCTCTGCCCCGGCTGCGGCGGCCTGCGCAGCGCCCACGCCTTCGCCCACGGGGACCTGCTCGCCGCGCTGCAGGCCAACGCGACGGCGGTCCTGGGCTATCTGGGGTTGGCCGTCCTGTGGACCGTCTGGGTGGTCCGCGCGGCCCGCGGCCGGCCGCTGCGGGTCGAACTGGGACCGGTCCACCTGTGGGCGCTGGGGACGTTGCTGCTGGTCTTCACGGTTGTCCGGAACCTGCCGTTCGGTGGCTGGCTCCGCCCTTGATCATCCGATGAATGTCCAGGTAATGGGACCGGCGGCGGCCGGATGCGGGCCCTGTGCCCCGCTCCGGATACCATCACAGTGACCACCGGTTTCGCCGTCTGAAAGGGGGCCGCTCGCGTGAGTGTGCTCGACGAGATCATCGACGGAGTCCGTGCCGACCTCGCGGAGCGGCAGGCGCGCGTCAGCCTCGACGAGCTCAAGGAGCGTGCGGCCAAGGCCCGTCCCGCGAAGGACGGTGTGGCCGCCCTGCGCGGCGACGGCGTCAAGGTCATCTGCGAGGTCAAGCGCTCCAGCCCGTCCAAGGGCGCGCTGGCGGCCATCGCCGACCCCGCCGGACTCGCCGCGGACTACGAGGCGGGCGGCGCCGCCGTCATCTCCGTCCTCACCGAGGAGCGCCGCTTCGGCGGCTCACTGGCCGACCTGGACTCGGTCCGCGCCCGGGTGGACATCCCCGTGCTGCGCAAGGACTTCATCGTCACCTCGTACCAGCTGTGGGAGGCCCGCGCGCACGGCGCCGACCTCGTGCTGCTGATCGTCGCGGCGCTCGACCAGCCCGCGCTGGAGTCCCTGATCGAGCGCGCCGAGTCCATCGGTCTCACCCCGCTCGTCGAGGTGCACGACGAGGACGAGGTCGAGCGCGCGGTGGACGCGGGCGCCAAGGTCATCGGCGTCAACGCGCGCAACCTGAAGACCCTGGAGGTCGACCGCGGCACCTTCGAACGGGTCGCCCCGGAGATCCCCGCGCACATCGTCAAGGTCGCCGAGTCCGGCGTCCGCGGCCCGCACGACCTCATCGCCTACGCCAACGAGGGCGCCGACGCCGTCCTGGTCGGCGAGTCCCTGGTCACCGGCCGCGACCCGAAGACGGCGGTCTCCGACCTGGTCGCCGCAGGCGAACACCCGGCATTGCGCCACGGCCGCGGCTGACTCCCGGTAGGCTGACCGACGATGACTCTCCCGCTCACCCTGGCCGCCAGGGATCCGTACGCGCGCCTGGCGCGAGGCTGCCGCCCCCGCGGCTGCCGCGCCCCCGCACGCCGGATCCACGGCCGCCGGGTGCGGTACGTCATCGGAGACGAGCCGGGCCAGGTCAATGGCATGCGATGGCAGCAGCGCCCCGTCAGGGGCGCGGGGCTGTACTGAATCTGCGACTCCGTCGCGTGGGCGCGAGCAACCACCGACGGCCCGCAGCGGCCTGACAACCCCGTCCCCACGGCGACAGTGCCCACACAAGACACTCACCGTGAGGCTTCCGCATGCCCAGCAACTTCTTCATCCCCGACCCCGAGGGTCAAGTCCCCACCGTCGAGGGCTACTTCGGCACATTCGGGGGCAAGTTCATCCCCGAGGCCCTCGTCGCCGCCGTCGACGAGGTGGCCGTCGAGTACGACAAGGCCAAGCACGACCCCGAGTTCGCCCGGGAACTCGACGACCTGCTGGTCCACTACACCGGCCGCCCCAGCTCCCTCACCGAGGTACCCCGCTTCGCCGAGCACGCCGGGGGCGCCCGGGTCTTCCTCAAGCGCGAGGACCTGAACCACACCGGCTCCCACAAGATCAACAACGTGCTGGGCCAGGCCCTGCTCACCAAGCGCATGGGCAAGACCCGCGTGATCGCGGAGACCGGCGCCGGTCAGCACGGCGTGGCGACGGCGACGGCCTGCGCCCTCTTCGGCCTCGACTGCACCATCTACATGGGCGAGATCGACACCCAGCGCCAGGCCCTGAACGTGGCCCGCATGCGGATGCTCGGCGCCGAGGTCATCGCCGTGAAGTCCGGCAGCCGCACCCTGAAGGACGCCATCAACGAGGCGTTCCGCGACTGGGTCGCCAACGTCGACCGCACGCACTACCTCTTCGGCACCGTCGCCGGACCGCACCCCTTCCCGGCGATGGTGCGCGACTTCCACCGCGTCATCGGCGTCGAGGCCCGCCGCCAGCTCCTGGAGCAGGCCGGGCGCCTCCCCGACGCCGCGATCGCCTGCGTCGGCGGCGGCTCCAACGCCATCGGCCTCTTCCACGCCTTCATCCCCGACGCGGACGTCCGCCTCATCGGCTGCGAGCCCGCCGGGCACGGCGTGGAGACCGGCGAGCACGCGGCCACCCTGACCGCGGGCGAACCCGGCATCCTGCACGGCTCCCGTTCCTACGTCCTCCAGGACGACGAGGGCCAGATCACCGAGCCGTACTCGATCTCGGCCGGTCTGGACTACCCGGGCATCGGCCCCGAGCACTCCTACCTCAAGGACTCCGGCCGCGGCGAGTACCGCGCGGTCACCGACGACGCCGCCATGCAGGCCCTGCGCCTGCTGTCGCGCACCGAGGGCATCATCCCGGCCATCGAGAGCGCCCACGCGCTGGCCGGCGCCCTGGAGGTCGGCAAGGAGCTGGGCAAGGACGGGCTGATCGTCGTCAACCTGTCCGGCCGCGGCGACAAGGACATGGACACCGCCGCCCGCTACTTCGGGCTGTACGACACGGACGCCGAGGTCGCCGCCGACGAGGCCGGCACCACCGCGGAGATCGAGGGGGACGCCAAGTGAGCGGGAACGTACAGCTGCTGAACGACACCCTCGCCGGGGCCAGGTCCGAGGGCCGCGCCGCCCTCATCGCCTACCTCCCGGCCGGGTTCCCGACCGTCGACGGCGGCATCGAGGCGATCAAGGCCGCGCTCGACGGCGGCGCCGACGTCGTCGAGGTGGGTCTGCCGCACAGCGACCCGGTGCTCGACGGCCCGGTCATCCAGACCGCCGACGACATCGCCCTCAAGGGCGGTGTTCGCATCGCCGACGTGATGCGCACGGTCCGGGAGGCCCACGCCGCCACCGGCAAGCCGATCCTCGTCATGACGTACTGGAACCCCATCGACCGCTACGGCGTCGAGCGGTTCACCGCCGAGCTGGCCGAGGCCGGAGGCGCCGGGTGCATCCTGCCCGACCTGCCGGTCCAGGAGTCGGCGCTGTGGAGGGAGCACGCGGAGAAGCACGGGCTCGCCACCGTCTTCGTGGTCGCGCCCAGCAGCAAGGACGCGCGGCTCGCCGAGATCACCGAGGCCGGCAGCGGCTTCGTCTACGCCGCCTCCCTCATGGGCGTCACCGGCACCCGTGAGTCGGTCGGTGCGCAGGCCGAGGACCTGGTGCGGCGCACCCGCGCCACCACCGACATCCCGGTCTGCGTCGGACTCGGCGTCTCCAACGCCGCGCAGGCCGCCGAGGTGGCCGGCTTCGCCGACGGCGTGATCGTCGGCTCGGCGTTCGTCAAGCGCATGCTGGACGCCCCCGACGACGCGGCCGGCCTGGAAGGCGTCCGCGCCCTCGCCGCCGACCTCGCGAAGGGCGTACGCGGAAAGGCGTGACGACGGGCACGTGACCAGGGTCCCTCGTACGGGTGGACCTTCGACCGGGGAGGCGCGCTGCGCCTCCCCGGTTCGTTCTGCGGGGTGTGAGCGAGAAGAACCGACAGGGAAAGCGCACCGCCCGGGAGAAGCTGGCGGCCGAGCGCGAGAAGCACAGGTCCAGGGACAGGCGCCGCCGCGCGCTGATCGTCGGCGCGAGCGTGGTCTGCGTTCTGGGGCTCGCGGCGGTGATCGGCGTCGTCGCGGCGAACGCGGGCAAGGACGACGGCAGCGACTCGGCCGGACCGGTCGTGGCGCCCTCGGGCGCGCAGGGCAAGGACGGCCTCGCGATCCCCGTCGGTGAGGACGGCGCCAAGTCGACGCTCACCGTCTGGGAGGACTTCCGCTGCCCGGCCTGCAAGGGCTTCGAGCTGGCGTACCGAGACACGATCCACGAGCTGACCGAGTCCGGACAGCTCAAGGTCGAGTACCACCTGGCGACCATCATCGACGGCAACATGGGCGGCACCGGCTCCCGCAAGGCCGCCAACGCCGCCGCCTGCGCCCAGGACGCCGGGAAGTTCACCTCGTACCACGACGTGCTGTTCACCAACCAGCCGCCCGAGAGCGACGACGCCTTCGCCGACGAGGACCGGCTGATCGACCTGGCAGGCAAGGTCGACGGCCTCGACACCACCCCGTTCCAGGAGTGCGTGAAGAACGGCAGGCACAACAGCTGGGTGGAGAAGTCCAACAAGGCCTTCCAGAACGGCGGCTTCAGCGGCACCCCGACCGTGCTCCTCGACGGCACGAACATCTACCAGGACCAGTCGATGACCCCGGCCAAGCTGAAGCAGATGGTGGAGGACGCCAACAAGTAGGGCGGGCGGCGGTGGGCAGGCGCGGCGCCGTGATGCGCGCGCTCGTTACGGACCCGTAGCCGGGCTGCCCGCCGCGCCTCCCGTCCGACACGGTAGCGTCGACCCTGCCATGGAACTTGCCTTCATTCCCAGCCCGTCGCGCGGGGTGCTGCACCTCGGTCCCATCCCGCTGCGCGGCTACGCGTTCTGCATCATCATCGGTGTCTTCGTTGCCGTCTGGCTCGGCAACCGCCGCTGGATCGCCCGGGGCGGGCGGCCGGGCACGGTGGCCGACATCGCGGTCTGGGCCGTGCCCTTCGGCCTGATCGGCGGCCGGCTCTACCACGTGATCACGGACTACCAGCTGTACTTCAGCGAGGGCCGTGACTGGGTCGACGCCTTCAAGATCTGGGAGGGCGGCCTCGGCATCTGGGGCGCGATCGCGTTCGGCGCGCTGGGCGCCTGGATCGGCGCCCGCCGCCGGGGCATCCCGATGCCCGCGTACGCCGACGCCGTCGCCCCCGGCATCGCCCTCGCGCAGGCCATCGGCCGCTGGGGCAACTGGTTCAACCAGGAGCTGTACGGCAAGGCGACCGACCTGCCGTGGGCCGTGGAGATCACCTCGACGACCGACGGGCGGGTCCCGGGCACCTACCACCCGACGTTCCTGTACGAGTCGCTGTGGTGCATCGGTGTCGCCGCGCTCGTCATCTGGGCCGACCGCCGCTTCAAGCTGGGCCACGGCCGGGCGTTCGCCCTGTACGTCGCCGCCTACTGCGCGGGCCGGTTCTGGATCGAGTACATGCGCGTGGACGACGCCCACCACATCCTCGGCCTGCGGCTCAACAACTGGACCGCGTTGCTCGTCTTCGTGCTCGCCGTGGTCTACATGGTGCTCTCGGCGCGGTCGCGTCCGGGCCGGGAGGCCGTGGTCGAGCCGGGTGCCGGGCCGTCCGACGGCGCCGACGGTGCCGAGGGACCCGAAGGCTCCGCCGGGGACGACGCGAAGACGGACGCGGACACCACCGACGAGGACGCCGGGTCCGGTGCCACGGAGGACGACGCCGGGACTCCGGACGAGGCGGACGACGCGCGGGACGTGAAGGACGGCGCCGACTCCGCCAAGAAGGGCTGACGGCCCGCCGTACGACGTCCCCGAGGGCGCCCGGATCTCCACCGGGCGCCCTCGGCGCGTGTCAGGACAGGACGGGCCGCCGGGCCAGCGACAGGGTGCGCCGGGCCGTCGCCACCACCGCGGCGTCGACGAACCGGCCGTCCGGCAGCGCCTGCGCCCCCGGCTGCACGCTGGCCGCCTTGACGATCGTCTCCGCCTCCTCCAGCTCCCGCTCGGTCGGCAGGTACGCCCGCTCGATGATGGGCAGCTGGCGTGGGTGGATCGCGGCGCGGCCGAGGAACCCCAGGGCGCGGCCGTGCGCGCAGGACGCCGCCAGGCCCTCCAGGTCCCGGGTGTCCGGATGGACCGTCTGCGACGGCGGCGCCAGGCCGGCCGCCCGCGCGGCCACCACCACCCGGGAGCGCGACCAGTCGAGGCCGGTGTCCCCGTGCACGCCCAGGTCGGCCCGGAGGTCCGCCTCGCCGAGGGCGATGCCGCGCAGCGCCGGATGGGCCGCGGCGATCGGGTACGCCCGCTCCACGCCCAGGGCGGTCTCCAGCAGCGCGTACAGGGGCGGCCCGCCGGTGGCCGCCGCCACGCCGGTGATCTGTCCGGGGGACGTCACCTTGGGCAGCCGCAGGCCGGACAGCCCCGGCAGCGCGGCCAGCGCCCGCAGGTCCGCGGCGGCCAGCGGGCCGTCCAGGGCGTTGACGCGGACGTGCACCGGCACCGGCTGCGGCTCGGTGAGCAGTTCCGCGGTGGCCTCGCGGGCGTACGCCTTGCGGTCCGGGGCGACCGCGTCCTCCAGGTCGACCACCACGACGTCGGCCCCGGCGGCCAGCGCCTTGGCGACCACCCGAGGCCGGTCCCCGGGGGCGTACAGCCAGGTCAGCGGGGGTGCGGTCATACGACGCCCTCCTCACGCAGCTCTTTCACGTCCGCCGGGGTCAGCCCCAGCTCGGTCAGCACCTCCTCCGTGTCCGCGCCGTGCGGACGGCCCGCCCAGCGGATGGCGCCCGGGGTCGCGGAGAGCCGGAAGAGGACGTTCTGCATGCGCAGCGGGCCCAGCTCGGGATCGTCGACGGTGGTGACGGTGTCGAGCGCCTGGTACTGCGGGTCGGTCATCACGCCCCGCACGTCCTGGATCGGTGCCACGGCCGCCTCGGCCTTCTCGAAGGCGGCGAGCACGTCGGTCCGGCTGTGCCGGGCGATCCAGTCGCCGACCGCCGCGTCCAGGACGTCGGCGTGGCGGGCCCGGTCGGCACCGGACGCGAACCAGGGCTCGTCGATCAGCTCCGGACGGCCCACCAGGCGCATCACCCGCTCGGCGACCGACTGGGCCGAGGTGGACACGGCGACCCAGGTGCCGTCGGCGGTGCGGTAGGTGTTGCGCGGGGCGTTGTTCTGCGAGCGGTTGCCGGTGCGCGGCTGGACGTGGCCGAGCTGGTCGTACCAGGTGGGCTGCGGGCCCAGGACGGTGAGGATCGGCTCGATGATCGCCATGTCGACGACCTGCCCCTCGCCGGTGCGCTCGCGCGCGGCCAGCGCCGTCATCACGGCGTACGACGTCGCCAGCGCGGCGATCGAGTCGGCGAGCCCGAACGGGGGCAGCGTCGGCGGGGCGTCCGGTTCGCCGGTCATCGCGGCGAAGCCGCTCATGGCCTCGGCGAGGGTGCCGAAGCCGGGGCGGCGCGCGTACGGGCCGAACTGGCCGAAGCCGGTGACCCGGGTGAGGACCAGGCGGGGGTTGACGGCGGACAGCTCGTCCCAGCCCAGGTCCCACTTCTCCAGCGTGCCGGGACGGAAGTTCTCGATGACGACGTCCGCGGTCGAGACGAGGCGCAGCAGGGTGGTGCGCCCGGCGGGCTTCGACAGGTCCAGGGTGATCGTGCGCTTGTTGCGGCCCAGGATCTTCCACCACAGGCCGATGCCGTCCTTGGACGGGCCGTGGCCCCGGGACGGGTCGGGCCGGGAGGGGTGTTCGACCTTGACCACCTCGGCGCCGAAGTCGCCGAGCATGGTGGCGGCGAGCGGGCCCGCGAAGAGGGTGGCGAGGTCGAGCACCCGCAGACCGGTGAGCGGGGCGGAGGCGGCGGTGACGGAGCCGGGGACGGCGTTCACGGCGGGCTGGGACATGGGCGGGTGGCCTCCCGGTGGGTGAGGTGGGCGAGGGTGTCGAAGCCGGCGCCGTCGAAGTCGCCGACCGACGTGGCCAGGCGGTTCTTCAGCGGGCCCGTCCAGTGCTCGGGCAGGGCGGCGGGGGAGCCGGCGAGGAGTCCGGCGACGCCGCCGACGGTGGCGCCGTTGGAGTCGGTGTCCCAGCCCCCGGAGACCGCGCGGGAGACCGAGCCGGTGAAGTCGCCGTCCGCGTGGGTGAGGGCGGCGGCGATCAGGGCGGTGTTGGGCACGGCGTGCACCCAGTGGTGGGTGGGGGAGTGGCGGGCGTGCAGCTCGTCCACGACCGTGTCGAAGTCGGCGTGTGCCTGGGCGAGGTGGACGGCGTGGCGCACGGCCGCGGACAGGCGGGAGCCGGGCGGGACGACCGCGAGGCCGGTGTGCAGGCAGGTGTGCACGTCGTGGGTGCCGGTGGCGGCGGTGGCGATGACGGCCGCGGCGAACATGGCCGCGTGGACGCCGCTCGCGGTGTGGGTCAGGGCGGAGTCGCGGTGGGCCTGTTCGGCCGCGGCGGCCGGGTCGCCGGGGTTGGTCCAGCCGTGCACGTCGGCGCGGATCAGGGCGCCGATCCACTCGCGGAAGGGGTTGCGGTGGCGGGCGGTGGCCGGCGGTTCCAGGCCCGAGAGCAGGTTGCGGTAGGCGACGCGCTCGGCGGTGAAGGTGCGGCCGGCGGGGAGTTCGTCGAGCCACACGCGGGCCACGTCGGCGGTGCTGAAGCTCCTGCCGTGACGCTGGAGGAGCAGGAGGTTGAGGAGCGGGTAGTTGAGGTCGTCGTCCTCGGGCATCCCGTCGATGTTCTCGGCGAGGGAGGTGGCGGCGGAGCGGCGGTTCCAGGGGTGGGCCGCCGCGAGGTCCGCGGGGAGGCCCCGGGCGGTGAAGTAGCCGGTCGGGGGCCAGTTGCCGGTGGCGCGGCCGATGCGGCGGATGCCGGTCAGCGGGAGCTTCTCGACCGGTTTGCCGAGCAGGCAGCCGGCGGCCCGGCCCAGCCAGGCGGCCTCCAGCCCGGCCGGGGACACGGACGAGGCCGGTGGGGCGGCCGGTGCCGGCCAGTCGGGGCACAGGGCCCGGATCCGGTCGAGGTCGGTCGGTTCCGCGGCGGCGGTCGGGTTCGCCAGCCCGGCCAGGTCGTCCAGCAGCTCCTCCGCCAGGAGCCGGAGGCGGCGGGAGGCGGGCCGGGGGGACGCGCCCGCGCGGTCGGGGGCCGGCTCGCCGCCCGCCGCCTCCCAGCGGGCGGCGACCGCCGACGCGTCGCGGCCCTCCAGGGCCGCCTGGCGAAGCTCGTGGCCGATCAGGTCCTCGGGCTGCACCCAGGTCAGCCGGAGCATCACGGACCTCCGATCGCGCCGAACGCCCGCTCGTGCTCGCGGCGCCGCACCAGGTCCCGCTCGAAGACCTCCCGGGCGACCGCGCTCAGCGTCGCGGCCGGTTCCCACAGGTCGAGCCGACTGGCCTCCGCGACCCGCTTGGCCCACTCCTCCGGGACCGGTGAGCCCAGCGCCCCGGCCAGCGCGCCCGCCATCGTGGCGATGGAGTCGCAGTCGCGGCCGTAGTTGACCGCGCCGAGCACCGCGTGCCGGCAGTCGCCGCCGGAGACGAGGAGCATGCCGAGGGCGACGGGCAGTTCCTCGATCGCGTGCAGCCGGGACGGGCGGCGGGCGCCCAGCGAGGGCGCGCGGTAGTCGGGGCCCACCGTGTCGTACGGGGTGACCGCCTCCCGCAGCGGGGCCAGCGCCGACTCGAAGTCCGAGTACCGCGCGGCCACGTCGCAGACCGCCTCGATCGCGGCCCGTGTGCCGTCCTTGGCCAGGGACAGACATGCGGCCACCACCGAGTCCGGCGTCGCGCCCGGCGCGCAGGCCGCGGCCACCGCCGCCGCGAAGACACCGGCCGCCTCCCTGCCGTACGAGGACTGGTGCGCGCCCGCGACGTCCAGGGCCTCGGCGTACGCCCCCGCCGGGTGGGCGGCGTTGACCAGGCCGACCGGCGCCATGTACATCGCGGCACCGCAGTTGACGATGTTGCCGGTGCCCGCCTCGCGCGGGTCCACGTGTCCGTAGTGGATCCGCGCCACCAGCCACTTCTCGGCGAGGAAGATCCGCTGGAGCGGGAGCGCCTCGGTCTCCAGCTCCGGGATCCACCGGGGGTGCGTCATCAGGTCCGGGACCAGGTGCTCGGCGACCGCGTACGCGTCGAGGTGGTCGCGGACCGTGCCGTACACCCGGACCAGCGCGTGGGTCATCAGGGTGTCGTCGGTGACGTGGCCGTCGCCCTTGTGGTACGGCGCGAGGGGGCGGGCGGTGCGCCAGTCGTCGCCGTTCCAGGGGCCGACGACACCGTGGATCCGGCCGCCGTGGCGTTCGAGGATCTGCTCGGGGGAGTAGCCCTCGACCGGGCCGCCGAGCGCGTCGCCGACGGCCGCGCCGACGAGGGCGCCGGTGACGCGCTCCTCCAGGGTCGCCGGGCCGGGGCGCGGGGTGCGGGCTGTCATGTCGTGCGTCCTCCTTCGGGTCGGGTCGGCTGCGTGGCGTGCAGGAGTCCGGCGAGTTCGACGAGGTCGGTGCCGGTGAGCCTGGGCAGTACGCAGCCGGGGAGGGTGCGGCAGGTGTCCCGCCAGGACGCGGGCACCGAGGTGCCGCCGCCCAGCGCGCCGGTGAGGGCGCCCGCCAGCGCGGGGGCGGAGTCCGCGACCCGGGACAGACAGGCCGCCGCCGGGACCGCCTCCGCGAGGACGCCCCGGGCGGCGGTGGCCAGGGCGAGGGCGACCGGCACGGTCTCGGCGGCGGCGATGCCGTAGCTGTAGACGTGGTCGACGATCTGGTGCTCGAGGAGCGGGACGAGGGCGAAGGCGCTCTCGGCGTCCGCCGCCAGGGCCAGTGCCTGGCGGGCGTTGCGGCCGATCTCCGTGCCCTCGGGGAGTTCGGCGAGGGCGGCCGCCACACAGGTGTCCACGTCGGCGCCGGTGAGGGCGCGGGCCAGCGCCGCCGCCATCGCCCGCGCGCCGTGCACGCCGTCGCCGTCCTGGGTGTAGCGGGCGTCGAACTCGGCGAGGTCCGCCGCGAGGCGCGGGTCGCCCGGGTGGGCGACGGCGAGCACGCAGGCGCGGACGCAGGCGGCGTCGTCGAAGTAGTGCGGGTTGTCGTGGCCGGTGGCGGGCGGGCGCAGGCCCGCGGCGAGGTTGCCGAGCCCGGCCCGTACCGAGATGCGGGCGCGCAGCGGCAGTACGGCCGACTCGGCCTCCGGGGCGCGTTCCGTCGCCGCGGCCACCTCGCTGGCGACGGCGTTCCAGGTCAGGTCGATCGCCGCCCGCATCCGGCGGTCCCGGCTCAGGTCACCGAGCACGCTGTCGTCACCGGCCCGCAGCAGCGCCTCGGCCGCGAACGCCGCCCACTCGGCGTCGTCCGAGGGGCCGAGGCGCAGGGGCTCGGGGGGCTGGTTCAGGGCGATGGGGACGGGGAGGGTGGTGGTCGCGTTCTGCTCGGCGAAGGTGTCCAGCTCGCGGGTGAGGCGCCGCGTCCACTCCGGCATCCGGGCGGCCCGGTGCCGGGCGGCGGGCCAGCCCGCCGCGTCCCCCGCGGCCAGACCGAGGAGCAGCCCTTCGACCCGGTCGCGGCCCGGCACCGCACGCAGGGCCTCGGGCGCGGGGCGCTGTCCCATCCCGGGGGGCGCCGACTCCCCGGGCGCCTCGACGTACGCGGTGGCGACCGTGGTCTCCACGCCGGGCCGGACCCCGCTCACGGCCACACCTCCGTCCCCGCCTCGGGCACGAGGGTGCCCTGGTCGGGCGGGCTCGCGAGCGGTGCGGCCTGCGGTGTCCGGAGTACGCCGGTGGCTTGGCCGCCCGGCGCAGGCGGGTTCGTGACGGGCTCCGGCGAGGGCCCGTCGCCGGGGAGCGGGGTGGCGCCCGGCAGGGGCGAGCCGTGGGGCCTCGTGCGCCGTGCGGTTTCCGCGGGCCGGGGTGCCTTCGGTGTCCCGACGGTCGGCAAGGGGGCGTACGGGCCGGGGTCCGGTGGGGGCCGGTCGCCGGGTGGGCGCGGGGTGCGGGGGCCTTCGGGGTGGGACGGGTGCCTCGGCTCCTCGCGTCCCGGGGGGATCCGCTCCGGATCCCGCACGGCCCGCCGCATTCCCTCGGCCGCGCCCGTCAGCAGGTCCGCCACCTCCAGGACGTGGTGGCCGGCGATGGCCGGCAGGCAGGTGCCGCGGGCGGGGCCGATGGCCGCGGCCCAGGCGGGCGGGATGGCGGCGACACCGTGGGTGGCGCCGGCCAGCGCGCCCGCCACCGCGGCCGTGGTGTCGGCGTCGCGCCCCATGTTGACGGCCGTCAGCACCGCGTCCGCGAAGTCGCCGTCGGCCGCCGCGTACGCGCCGAAGGCGAGGGCGACCGCCTCGGGTGCCAGGTCGGTCCACGGGTAGCCGCCGATGACCACCGCGGAGCGGACCGCGCGTTCGCCGCGATGCGCCGCCGTCATCGCGCGGCGCAGACAGCGGGCGGTCCAGGAGTCGTCCGGTACGACGGCCAGCGCGGAGGCCACGACCGCGACCGGCGCCGCCCCGGCCATCGCCGCCGCCACACCCGCCGCCACCGCCTGGCCGCCGTAGATGCCCTCGCCGTCGTGGCTGACCGAGCCGTCGATCGCGACCAGCCGGGCCGCCTCGGCGGGGCGGCCGGCCGCGAACACGCCGTGCGGGGCGGCCCGCATGGCGAGGCCGTCGCTCCAGGCGTGGCGGTGCTGGGCGGAGATCGGTGCGGCCAGCCCCCGGCGCAGGTTCTCCAGGGTGCCGCGTTCGCTGAAGCCCGCGCCCCGGAACGGGCCCTCCTCCCGGTCCGCGATCCACTCGTGCCAGGCGGTCTCCACGTGCACCGGGGTGAGCGCGGCGCCGTACCGGGCGAGCAGCAGGCCGGAGAAGATCGCGTACTCGGTGTCGTCGGTGCCGGCCGGCCGGTCGGCCACGTATCCCGTGATGCGGCCCCACCGGGCGCGGATCTCCGAGGGCTTCATGTTCTCGGCCGGCGCCCCGAGGGCGTCCCCGACGGCCAGTCCGAGCAGCGCGCCCCGGGCCCGTTCGCGGAGTCCGACGGCGTCTCCGGGCGCGGGGACCGGGGGAATGCAGGCGGTGGATGCCATGCGGCCTCTCCTCTCCCTCTGCGCATCTGTCCCCGGTGCGGTGCGCACCGCAGCCTCACCGGGCTCAGCGTCACCCGGTCGACATCTGTGCAGGCAAGATCACGAATGAGCGTGGAGAGGTAAAACCGCAGGTAAGCCCAGCCTTTCCTTGCTGGCGGGGCGGAAATGATCGGCGTAGATTGGGTGTTGTTAAAAAGTAGAACCGATCCAAACTAGCTTTCCGGGGGATCCCGCATGGCCATCATCGAGACCGAGGCGCCGCTGCACGAGGCGCACCGCGACAACCACACCCACCGCGACGTGAACGGCGGCTGGCTGCGGCCCGCCGTCTTCGGCGCGATGGACGGCCTGGTCTCCAACCTCGCCCTGATGACCGGCGTCGCCGGCGGCGCGGTGAGCCAGCAGACCGTCGTACTGACGGGCATGGCCGGCCTGGCCGCCGGCGCCTTCTCCATGGCCGCCGGCGAGTACACCTCCGTCGCCTCGCAGCGCGAGCTGGTCGAGGCGGAGCTGGAGGTGGAGCGCCGGGAGCTGAGAAAGCACCCGAAGGACGAGGAGGCCGAGCTGGCCGCGCTCTACGAGGCCCGCGGCGTAGAACCGCGGCTCGCGCGCGAGGTGGCCCGGCAGCTGTCCAGCGACCCCGAGCAGGCGCTGGAGATACACGCCCGCGAGGAGCTGGGCATCGACCCCTCCGACCTGCCCTCGCCCGCCGTCGCCGCCGTGTCGTCCTTCGGTTCCTTCGCGCTGGGCGCCCTGCTGCCCGTGCTGCCCTTCCTGCTCGGCGCCGGTGCGCTGTGGCCCGCGGTGCTGCTCGCGCTGGCCGGACTGTTCCTGTGCGGCGCGGTGGTGGCCAAGGTGACGGCACGCAGCTGGTGGTACAGCGGACTGCGGCAGCTCGCGCTCGGCGGTGCGGCGGCCGGTGTGACGTACGTCCTGGGCAGCCTGTTCGGAACGGCCGTAGGATAGCCCGGCTCGAACTTATGCGGGGGGCCGCATAAGTAGCCGTTACTCGCTGGTTTCGAGTACGTAATCTCCGGGCATGAGCCGTAAGCGCTGTGGGCAATGAGGCCGGCCGCGCACCCGTGGGGCGAGCGACGTCGCTCATTCCACGCCGTCGGGCCGACGGACATCGATCTGTGCGCTTCGGTCCTCCATAGCTTCCACCGCCGGGCGCGGTACCCCGCCGCAGCCCCCGGTGTCCGCATGTTGGAATGGATTGTCCCGTTTACCGAGAACCACTCCATCATGTAACCTGCACCAAATTTTGCACCGACACCGCAGAGGGCCAACGTCGTCCCTCGGCACCTGCACATGCCAGATGACGACGACGGGAGAGCCGATGCGTACGCCGCGCCAGCCGTCCCAGCATTCCGCGAGTGGCCAGAACTGGTCCTTCATGGATGCTCGCCCTGCTGCCCAGGGTATGTACGACCCCCGCAACGAGCACGACGCCTGCGGCGTCGGTTTCGTCGCCACTCTCACCGGCGAGGCATCGCACACCCTGGTCGACCAGGCACTCACCGTGCTGCGCAACCTGGAGCACCGCGGCGCCACCGGTTCCGAGCCCGACTCGGGCGACGGCGCGGGCATCCTCTCCCAGGTGCCGGACGCGTTCTTCCGTGACGTGGCCGAATTCGACCTGCCCGAGGCCGGGTCGTACGCCGTCGGCATCGCCTTCCTGCCGGTGGACGGCACCGAGGACGCCGTCTCGCGGATCGAGACGATCGCGGGCGAGGAGGGCCTGACGGTCCTCGGCTGGCGCGAGGTGCCGGTCGCCCCGCAGCTGCTCGGCGCCACCGCCCGCTCGACGATGCCGGTCTTCCGCCAGATCTTCGTGAGCGACGGGGAGTCGCGGGGCATCGCCCTCGACCGCCACGCCTTCGCGCTGCGCAAGCGCGCCGAGCGCGAGGCCGGCGTCTACTTCCCGTCGCTGTCCGCGCGGACCATCGTCTACAAGGGCATGCTGACCACCGGCCAGCTGGAGCCGTTCTTCCCGGACCTGTCCGACCGCCGCTTCGCCTCGGCGATCGCGCTCGTGCACTCCCGGTTCTCCACCAACACCTTCCCGAGCTGGCCGCTCGCCCACCCGTACCGCTTCGTCGCGCACAACGGCGAGATCAACACGGTCAAGGGCAACCGCAACTGGATGCGCGCCCGCGAGTCCCAGCTCGCCTCCGACCTGTTCGGCTCGTCCTCGGACCTGGAGCGGATCTTCCCGGTCTGCACGCCGGACGCCTCGGACTCCGCCTCCTTCGACGAGGTCCTGGAGCTGCTGCACCTCGGCGGCCGCTCGCTGCCGCACTCCGTGCTGATGATGATCCCGGAGGCGTGGGAGAACCACGACTCCATGAACCCGGACCGGCGCGCCTTCTACCAGTTCCACTCCACGATGATGGAGCCCTGGGACGGCCCCGCCTGCGTCACCTTCACCGACGGCACCCAGGTCGGCGCCGTGCTCGACCGCAACGGCCTGCGCCCCGGCCGCTACTGGGTCACCGACGACGGCCTCGTCGTCCTCGGCTCCGAGGTCGGCGTCCTCGACATCGACCCCGCGAAGGTCGTCCGCAAGGGCCGCCTCCAGCCGGGCCGCATGTTCCTCGTGGACACCGCCGAGCACCGCATCATCGAGGACGACGAGATCAAGGCCCAGCTCGCGGCGGAGAAGCCGTACGCCGAGTGGATCGAGGCCGGCGAGATCGAGCTGTCCGACCTGCCCGAGCGCGAGCACATCGTGCACACCCACGCCTCGGTCACCCGCCGCCAGCAGACCTTCGGATACACCGAGGAGGAGCTGCGCGTCCTCGTCGCGCCGATGGCCAAGTCCGGCGCCGAGCCGATCGGCTCCATGGGCACCGACTCGCCCATCGCCGCGCTGTCCGAGCGCCCCCGGCTGCTCTTCGACTACTTCACCCAGCTCTTCGCGCAGGTCACCAACCCGCCGCTGGACGCCATCCGTGAGGAACTGGTCACCTCGCTGCGCTCCTCGCTGGGCCCGCAGGGCAACCTCCTGGACCCGACGGCGGCCTCCTGCCGCAGCGTCCTGCTGCCCTTCCCGGTGATCGACAACGACGAGCTGGCCAAGCTCATCCACATCAACGCCGACGGCGACATGCCCGGTTTCAAGGCCGCGACCCTCTCCGGTCTCTACCGGGTGCACGGCGGTGGCGACTCGCTCGCCGCCCGCATAGAGGAGATCTGCGCCGAGACCGACGCCGCGATCGAGAACGGCGCCCGGCTGATCGTCCTCTCCGACCGCCACTCGGACGCCGAGCACGCCCCGATCCCCTCGCTGCTGCTCACCTCGGCCGTCCACCACCACCTCATCCGCACCAAGCAGCGCACCGAGGTGGGCCTGCTGGTCGAGGCCGGCGACGTCCGCGAGGTCCACCACGTCGCCCTGCTCATCGGCTTCGGCGCCGCCGCCGTCAACCCGTACCTGGCGATGGAGTCCGTCGAGGACCTGGTCCGCGCGGGCACCTTCCTGCAGACCGACGACGGCGAGCCCGACCAGGCCATCCGGAACCTGATCTACGCCCTCGGCAAGGGCGTCCTCAAGGTCATGTCCAAGATGGGCATCTCCACCGTCGCCTCCTACCGCGGCGCCCAGGTCTTCGAGGCCGTCGGGCTCGACGAGGAGTTCGTCGCCAAGTACTTCAACGGCACCGCCACCAAGATCGGCGGCGTCGGCATCGACGTCATCGCCAAGGAGGTCGCCGCCCGCCACGCCAAGGCGTACCCGGCCAGCGGCATCGCGCCCGCGCACCGTGCCCTGGAGATCGGCGGCGAGTACCAGTGGCGCCGCGAGGGCGAGCCGCACCTGTTCGACCCGGAGACCGTCTTCCGCCTCCAGCACGCCACGCGCTCCGGCAAGTACGACATCTTCAAGCAGTACACCGAGCGCGTGAACGAGCAGTCCGAGCGCCTGATGACGCTGCGCGGCATGTTCGGGTTCACGTCCGACCGGGCGCCGATCTCCATCGACGAGGTCGAGCCCGTCTCCGAGATCGTCAAGCGCTTCTCCACCGGCGCCATGTCGTACGGCTCCATCTCCCAGGAGGCGCACGAGACCCTCGCCATCGCCATGAACCAGCTGGGCGGCAAGTCCAACACCGGTGAGGGCGGCGAGGACCCGGAGCGCCTGTACGACCCGGCGCGCCGCTCCTCGATCAAGCAGGTCGCCTCCGGCCGCTTCGGCGTCACCAGCGAGTACCTGGTCAACGCGGACGACATCCAGATCAAGATGGCCCAGGGCGCCAAGCCCGGCGAGGGCGGCCAGCTGCCCGGCCACAAGGTGTACCCCTGGGTCGCCAAGACCCGGCACAGCACCCCGGGCGTCGGCCTGATCTCGCCGCCTCCGCACCACGACATCTACTCCATCGAGGACCTCGCCCAGCTGATCCACGACCTCAAGAACGCGAACCCGCAGGCGCGGATTCACGTCAAGCTGGTCTCCGAGGTCGGCGTCGGCACGGTCGCGGCGGGTGTGTCGAAGGCGCACGCGGACGTCGTCCTCATCTCCGGCCACGACGGCGGCACGGGCGCCTCGCCGCTCACCTCGCTGAAGCACGCCGGCGGCCCCTGGGAGCTGGGCCTCGCCGAGACCCAGCAGACGCTGCTGCTCAACGGCCTGCGCGACCGCATCGTCGTGCAGACCGACGGCCAGCTGAAGACCGGCCGGGACGTCGTCATCGCCGCGCTGCTCGGCGCCGAGGAGTTCGGTTTCGCGACCGCGCCGCTCGTCGTCTCCGGCTGCGTCATGATGCGCGTCTGCCACCTGGACACCTGCCCGGTCGGCATCGCCACCCAGAACCCGGTGCTGCGCGACCGGTACTCCGGCAAGGCCGAGTACGTGGTGAACTTCTTCCAGTTCATCGCCGAAGAGGTCCGCGAGATCCTCGCCGAGCTGGGCTTCCGCTCCATCGAGGAGGCCGTCGGCCACGCCGAGACCCTCGACGTGACCCGCGCCGTCAACCACTGGAAGGCGCAGGGCCTCGACCTGGAGCCGCTCTTCCACGTGCCCGCGCTGGCCGAGGGCGCCGTGCGCCACCAGGCCACCGGACAGGACCACGGCCTGGAGAAGGCGCTCGACAACGAGCTGATCAAGCTCGCGTCGGACGCGCTCTCCGCCTCGGACGCCGCCCCGGTGCGCGCCCAGGTCGCGATCCGCAACATCAACCGCACGGTCGGCACCATGCTCGGCCACGAGGTGACGAAGAAGTTCGGCGGCGCGGGCCTGCCCGACGACACCGTCGACATCACCTTCACCGGCTCCGCCGGCCAGTCCTTCGGCGCCTTCGTCCCGCGCGGCATCACGCTGCGCCTGGAGGGCGACGCCAACGACTACGTCGGCAAGGGCCTCTCCGGCGGCCGGATCGTCGTCCGTCCGGACCGGGGCGCCGACCACCTCGCCGAGTACTCCACCATCGCCGGCAACACCATCGGCTACGGCGCCACCGGCGGCGAGATGTTCCTGCGCGGCAAGGTCGGCGAGCGCTTCTGCGTCCGCAACTCCGGCGCGCTGGTCGTCTCCGAGGGCGTCGGCGACCACGGCTGCGAGTACATGACCGGCGGCCACGCGGTCGTCCTCGGCGAGACCGGGCGCAACTTCGCGGCCGGCATGTCCGGCGGCATCGCCTACGTCGTCGACCTCGACCCCGACAACGTCAACGCCGGCAACGTCGGCGCCGTACAGGCCCTGGACGACGCCGACCGGGACTGGCTGCACGACGTGGTGCGCCGGCACGCCGAGGAGACCGGGTCCACGGTCGCCGAGAAGCTGCTCGCGGACTGGCCCGCCGCCGTGGAGCGGTTCAGCAAGATCATCCCCAGCACGTACCAGGCAGTGCTCGCCGCCAAGGACGCCGCCGAGCGAGCCGGTCTCTCCGAGACCGAGATCACCGAGAAGATGATGGAGGCGGCGACCAATGGCTGACCCCAAGGGCTTTCTCAACCACGGCCGCGAAGTCGCCAAGTCCCGGCCGGTGGAGGAGCGCGTCAAGGACTGGAACGAGGTCTACGTTCCCGGCTCCCTGCTGCCGATCATCAGCAAGCAGGCCAGCCGCTGCATGGACTGCGGCATCCCGTTCTGCCACAACGGCTGCCCGCTCGGGAACCTGATCCCCGAGTGGAACGACTACGCCTACCGCGAGGACTGGTCGGCCGCGCAGGAGCGCCTGCACGCCACCAACAACTTCCCGGAGTTCACCGGCCGCCTGTGCCCGGCGCCGTGCGAGTCGGCGTGCGTGCTCGGCATCAACCAGCCGCCGGTCACCATCAAGAACGTCGAGGTCTCGATCATCGACAAGGCGTGGGAGACCGGGGACGTAGCCCCGCAGATCCCCGAGCGCCTGTCCGGCAAGACCGTCGCCGTCATCGGCTCCGGCCCGGCCGGCCTGGCCGCGGCCCAGCAGCTCACCCGGGCCGGCCACACGGTCGCCGTCTACGAGCGCGCGGACCGCGTCGGAGGCCTCCTCCGGTACGGCATCCCCGAGTTCAAGATGGAGAAGCGGCACATCAACCGCCGCATAGAGCAGATGCGCGCGGAGGGCACCCGCTTCCGCACCGGCGTCGAGATCGGCCGCGACCTGAAGGCCACCGACCTGAAGAAGCGCTACGACGCCGTCGTCATCGCCGCCGGCTCCACCACCGCCCGCGACCTGCCGGTCCCCGGCCGCGAGCTGAACGGCATCCACCAGGCCATGGAGTACCTGCCGCTGGCCAACAAGGTCCAGGAGGGTGACTACGTCGCCCCGCCGCTCTCGGCCGAGGGCAAGCACGTCGTCGTCATCGGCGGCGGCGACACCGGCGCCGACTGCGTGGGCACCGCCCACCGCCAGGGCGCGGCCTCCGTCACCCAGCTGGAGATCATGCCCCGGCCGGGCGAGGAGCGGGACGCGGCGCGCCAGCCGTGGCCGACCTTCCCGATGCTGTACAAGGTCACCAGTGCCCACGAGGAGGGCGGCGAGCGGGTCTACGCCGTCTCCACCACCCACTTCGAGGGCGACGAGGACGGCAACGTCCAGTGGCTGCACATGAGCGAGGTCGAGTTCATCGACGGCAAGCTCACCCCGAAGCCGGGCACCGAGCGCAAGATCCCCGCCCAGCTGGTCACCCTCGCCATGGGCTTCACCGGCACGGACAAGGAGAACGGTCTGGTCGACCAGTTCGGCCTGGACCTGGACGAGCGCGGTAACATCGCCCGGGACGCGGACTTCCAGACCAACGTGCCGGGTGTGTTCGTCGCCGGTGACGCCGGCCGCGGGCAGTCGCTCATCGTCTGGGCGATCGCCGAGGGCCGCTCGGCCGCGCGCGGCGCCGACCGCTTCCTGACCGGGGCCAGCGACCTGCCGGCCCCGATCCGCCCGACGGACCGCGCACTCGTGGTCTGACGGACGGAACAACCGAAGAACGTCCCGCACAAAGGCGTGCGGAACACTGATGGCGCCTGCCCCGTCCCCGACCGGACCATGGGCAGGCGCCGTCGCATGTGTCAGGGCGCCCGGTAGGCGTCCCCGTACACCTCCCACTCCAGCGGCGTCTCCAGCTTCAGGTTCCCGGCCGCCAGGAACCGGCGCTGGGCGGTGTCGACGCGGGAGGTGTCGATGCCCGGGCGCTTGGCCTCCATGGCCCGGCGGCGGACGTCGAGGAAGGCCCCCAGGTAGTCCTTCTCGGAGCCGCCCCGCGCGGGCGTCCTCGCCTCGGCCATGGCCCGCTCGCGCAGCCCGTAGAAGCCCTCGGCGTCCGTGTCCGGGCCGTGGAAGACCATCGCGTCGTAGTAGACGAACTGCCCCAGCGTCCCGAGGCCGTCCAGCTTGGCGAGGCGGACCGCCGGTTCGAAGTAGACGCGGTCGCGCTCCGCCTCCTGGGCCTCGCGGAACGCGGGGACCTCCGCCTCCGCCCGCCAGGCCGCCGTGAAGCCCGGGTCCAGGCCCTCGTGGGAGTCGGTGCCGTCGACCTCGCGCAGGGCGGGCAGGTACCGGGCCAGGCCGTTGTCCGGGTGGGCCTCGGTGTAGCGCTCGACCAGGGCGAGCAGGTCGTGGGTGCCGGTGCAGAAACCGATGATGCCCGCGGTGTACCCGTCGCCGTCCCCGAGGTCCTCGATGGTGCCGTACGCGGTGCGCCACTCGGTGGTCGAGTTCTCGGCGCTGGACACCAGCTGCTGGGCCAGCTCCTTCTTGTCCGGCGAGGCGAGCCCCGGCGGCAGGCCGGCGATCAGCGCGTCGTCCGCCGCCCGCTCCTGTTCGGCCCGCCCCTTGGCGTCCTCGCGGGACGACGGGGCGGTGGCCGTGGCGGTCGAGGCGCCCTCGGTCTCGCCGGAGTCCGCCGGCACCACGAAGTACACCCCCGCGGCGATCAGGGGAACGGCCGCCAGAAGCAGCACACCGGCACGTCTCATCGGGGGAGAACCTTTCATAGGGGAACACTTCCGCCGGTCAGCTCCGCGACCCTGGCCGTCGTCGTCACCGCCAGCAGCGTCAGCAGGCCCAGGCACGCGCCCGCCTGCACCGCCGTGCGACGCCCGTACGCGAACGCCAGGGCCACCACGCCGCCGGCCGGCAGCCCGCCGAGGTGGCCCTCCCAGGAGGAGGCGAACCAGGCGGACACCACCAGCCAGAGCAGCAGGAGGACCATGGAACGGTTGACCGGTGCCATCCGGGCGCCCAGCCTGCGGTGCAGCACGTAGTACGCGGCACCCACACCGAAGACCGCCCCCGACGCGCCGACCGTGGCCTGCCCCGGGTCCGCCAGGACCAGCACCAGGACGGAGCCGCCCAGCGCCGAGAGCAGATACAGGACGACGAACCGGGCCGCTCCGAGCATCAGCTCCACCACCCGCCCCAGATGCCACAGAGCCACCATGTTCAGCGTGATGTGCAGGATCCCGAAGACGCCCTCGAACGGCGAGACGTGCAGGAACGTGCCGGTGAGCAGCCGCTCCCACTCACCTCCCGCCACCCCCTCCGTGCGGACCGGCCCGAGGACGAGGTACGCCCCGTCGTCCGAGTACCGGGTGCCGTCCACGGCGACCACCCGCGCACCGACCATCGCGAACCGGTCCACGACGCCGGGCCGCACCAACTCCGCCAGGTACGCCAGTACGTTCAGCGTGAACAGCGCGTACGTCGCCACGGGGGTCGCCGGACGGCGGCGACGGGTCGTGTCGGGGGACTCGGGATCCACGGCCGGCTCCTCGGTGCGCGACGGAAGGTGAGCCGGTGGGGTCGGCGGCGAACAAAATAGCGAATGCCGGTGGCCGCTCCGGGAGGCGGGGTGCGCGGTGCCGTAACCTCGGCAGCCAGTAGCCGTACGTCAGGGGTGACGGGGGAGTCCGGATGGCCGCGATCAGTCTCACCAAGGTGCGGGAGACGGCGCCCGCGCTGGTCGACCTGTACAAGAGCGCCGGGGTGTCGCTCACCAAGCACGGGCTGGAGGAGACGAGGGCGGCGGTGTACCTGGTCGTCGACTACTCAGGGTCGATGAAGCCGTACTACAAGGACGGCAGCGTGCAGGCGCTCGCCGACCGGGTGCTCGGGCTCTCCGCGCACCTCGACGACGACGGCACCGTGCCCGTGGTGTTCTTCTCCACGGACGTCGACGCGGTCTCCGAGATCGCGCTCGCCGACCACGAAGGACGGATCGAGCGGATCGTGGCCGGACTCGGGCACATGGGCAAGACCAGCTACCACCTGGCCATGGACGCCGTCATCGACCACTACCTGGACAGCGGCGCCCGCCACCCCGCCCTGGTCGTCTTCCAGACCGACGGCGGCCCGATCAACCGGCTCGCGGCGGAACGGTACCTGTGCAAGGCGGCGCCGCTGCCGCTGTTCTGGCAGTTCGTCGGCTTCGGCGACCCGGGCAGCCGCCAGTTCGAGTACCTGCGCAAGCTGGACGAACTGGCGGTGCCGCAGAAGCGGGTCGTGGACAACGCCGGGTTCTTCCACGCGGGCCGCGACCCGCGCCGGGTGACCGACGCCGAGCTGTACGACCGGCTGGTGGGCGAGTTTCCCAAGTGGCTGGTGGCCGCACGCGCGCAGGGCATCGTACGGCCGTAGCGGACGGGCGGCGGCGCTTGGTCAGTGCCGCAGCGAGAAGCCCAGCAGGACCTCCGCGGACACCTCCACCGTGCCCGGCGCCAGGTCGCCGGACCCGCCGCTCGCCTTGGCCGCCCGGAAGTGCGCGAAGGGCTCCGCCTCCACGTCCTGGATGTGCAGCACCGGGCCCAGCCGCACGTCCGCCGCCTCCGCGTACACCTGGGCCTTGCGCCGGGCGGCGGCCACCGCCCGGCGCCGTGCCTCGTCCCGCAGCGTCTGCTTGTCGAGCACGTCGAACTCGACGCCGTCGATCCGGTGGGCGCCCGCGTCCACCATGTCCACGATCAGCTGTTCGAGACCGTCCAGCGCCCGCGTCTCCACCGAGTACGAGGCCTGGCACCGGTAGCCGAGGAGCGTCCGCCCACCCCCGTGACCGTCGTACTCCGAGCTGAGCCCGAGCCGGGAGCCCGAGACCGAGGCGTCCGGTACGCCGTGCCGCCGCAGGACCTCCCGCAGCCGCGACACGGCCGCCCCAGCCTGCTGGAACGCGCGCTCCGGTGACGGCTCCAGCACGTCCACCGCCGGCTGTACCCGCGCGAGGCCGGGTTCGGTTCGCACCGTGCCCGTGCCGGACACGCTGATCCCCCAGGGCTCTTCGATGGCCTTTGTCATACCGGCAATTGAAGCACCGCGCCACCCGCTAGGTGTCGCACTCCAGCACCGTCCGGCACAGCCCGCACCGGGCCCGCACCCGTCCGCGCACCGGCACCCTGATCCGCTGATGACAGGTCGGGCAGGGGAACGACACACGCAGCGGTCCGTGCTCCTGCGGCGTGAACCGGTACGGGCCCTCCGCGGCGGGGCCCGCGGCGTGCGCGTCCTGGGCGTGGCGGCGGTCCCGTGCGTAGCGGCGGCGGCCCGCCCAGCCGGCCGCGGTGAGCGGCGGCTGCTGCCCGTCCTGGCGGGCCCGCTGCATGCCCTTGCCGTACGCCGTGTACGCCTGTGGACTGGTGAACCACACCGACGGGTCCTCGCCGAACACCAGCGCCCGCTTGGCCAGCACGTACCCGAACTCCTCCGGGGTCAGGTAGCCCAGCTTCTGCGAGGACGCCGAGTCCTCCCGGTAGGCGTCGAGCAGCAGCCACCCGGCGCCCAGGTACGTCGTCGCGGTGTCGGTGAGGATCTCGTTGTCCCGGGTGCCGGGGAAGGACAGGTCGAGACGGTGCAGGTAGACGTGCATCACCTCGTGCGCGAGGGCCGCGCCGATGTCCCGGCGGTGGGTGCGGAAGCGCTCGTTCAGCTCGACGAAGTACTCGGGGCCCGCCGTGAGTTCCACGTTCGCCGCGTGCGTCATCTCGCGGAAGGAGACGATCATCCGGGCGTCGGGCAGCCGGTAGTGCCGCACCAGCTCGTGGGCGACCCGCTGCGTGCCCAGATACAGGTCGTCGGTGTCGCTGAACGCCACGTCGGCCGGGGCCACACTGGCGGAGAACGTCCGCACGGTGTCGTACGACAACCGCCTGTACAGCGCGGTGACCGCCTCGCGCACCGTCGCCAGGTGCGGGAAGCCGTGCTCGACCGGTCCGCCGTTCGCCACGCCCGACCCCCAAGACGCCTGAACCCCGTGTCCACTCCAAGAGGACCCTCACGACGACTGTACGGCGTTCAGGGCCTGAGACGGTCTGCGGCGAGAGCCGCCACGCCCGTAGGGTGGGCGTCCATGACCACCAGCAACACGGATGCCGTCGACCCCGCCGTCCGCGAGGAGCTGGCCCGGCTGCGGGACAGCATCGACAACATCGACGCGGCCGTCGTCCACATGCTCGCCGAGCGCTTCAAGTGCACCCAGCAGGTCGGCCACCTCAAGGCCCGCCACCAGCTGCCGCCCGGAGATCCGGCCCGTGAGGCGAAGCAGATCGCCCGGCTGCGCGCTCTCGCCGAGAGCGCCAAGCTGGACCCGGCGTTCGCCGAGAAGTTCCTGAACTTCATCATCGCCGAGGTGATCCACCACCACGAGCGCATCGCGGAGAGTTCGGCCTCCGGCTGACCCGGCGACCGCGCCCCGCCCGTGGGGGCGCGCGCCGGACATTCTCCGCGTACCGAACCGCCCCTGTGCCCTGCCGACGGCATCAGGCAGCATGTCGTGCATGTCCGTACTGACGCGCGACGAAGCGCAGACCCGTTCCCGGCTCCTCGACGTCCACCACTACGCGATCGACCTCGATCTCACCCGTGGGGACGAGACCTTCGACTCCCGTACCGTCATCCGCTTCACCGTCCGCGAGGACACGGACAGCACGGACACCTTCGTCGAGGTCAGGCCCGCCGAGCTGCGCACCGTCACGCTGGACGGACAACCCCTCGACCCGGCCGCCCTGGACGACAACAGGCTCGCCCTGAAGTCCCTCACCCCGGGCGAGCACGAGCTGCGCGTCGAGGCCGCCATGCGCTACTCCAGCACCGGCGAGGGCATGCACCGCTTCACCGACCCCGCCGACGGCGAGACCTACGTCTACACCCAGCTGTTCCTGGACGACGTGCAGCGCGTCTTCGCCGCCTTCGACCAGCCCGACCTCAAGGCCGTCTTCGACCTCACCGTCACCGCCCCCGAGCGCTGGACCGTGCTCGCCAACGGCGTCACCGAGCACCTGGGCGACGGCCGCTGGAAGGCCGCCGCCACCCCGCTGATCTCCACCTACCTCGTCGCGGTCGCCGCCGGCCCCTGGCACTCCGTGCGCACCGAGCACCGCGGTCTGCCCTTCGGCATCCACTGCCGCCGCTCGCTCGCCCGCCACCTCGACGCCGACGCCGGCGAACTGCTCGACGTCACCCGCGCCTGCTTCGACCGCTACCACGAGAAGTTCACCGAGCCCTACCCCTTCGACTCCTACGACCAGGCGTTCGTCCCCGAGTTCAACGCCGGCGCCATGGAGAACCCCGGACTGGTCACCTTCCGCGACGAGTTCGTCTTCCGCTCCGCGGTCACCGAGACGCAGCGGCAGACCCGCGCCATGGTCATCGCCCACGAGATGGCCCACATGTGGTTCGGCGACCTCGTCACCCTCCGGTGGTGGGACGACATCTGGCTGAACGAGTCCTTCGCCGAGTACATGGGCTACCAGACCACCGCCGAGGCCACCCGCTTCGCCGACACCTGGACCGACTTCGGCGTCACCCGCAAGGCCTGGGGCTACGACGCCGACCAGCGCCCCTCCACCCACCCCGTCGCCCCGGAGAACGTCGGGGACACCGCCTCGGCCCTGCTCAACTTCGACGGCATCTCCTACGCCAAGGGCGCCTCCGCCCTGCGCCAGCTCGTCGCCTGGCTCGGCGAGAAGGACTTCCTGGCCGGCATCAACATCCACTTCGAGCGCCACAAGTTCGGCAACGCCGCCCTCGCCGACTTCATCGACTCCCTCGCCGCCGCCACCGACCGCGACGTCCACGCCTGGGCCGACGCCTGGCTGCGCACCACCGGCGTCGACACCCTCACCCCGCGCGTCACCGGCGACAACGGCGGCCGCCTGCTCGCCGTCGACCGGGACGGCAGCCGCCCGCACCGCGTCGCCGTCGGCCTCTACGACCGAGACCTGGGCGACGAGGGCCGCCTCACCCTGCGCGAACGCCTCGACGTCGACCTGCCCCAGGCCGAACCCCGGCCCATCGGCAAGCTGCCCGCCCTGGTCGTCCTCAACGACGGCGACCTCAGCTACGCCAAGGTCCGCTTCGACCCCGAGTCCTTCCGGACCGTCCGCGAGGGCCTGTCCGGACTGCCCGACCCGCTCACCCGGGCCGTCGTCTGGAACGCCCTGCGGGACGCGGTGCGCGACGGCGAACTCCCCGCAGGCACCTACCTGGACATCGCCCGCGCCCACCTCCCGTACGAGACCGACCTCGCCCTCGTCGACGGCGTCCTCGCCTTCGCCGCCGGCCAGGTCGCCGACCGGTACGTCACGCCCGAGCGGCGGCCGGCCGCGCTGTCCACCCTCGCCGAGCTGTGCCGCGACCTCATCCGCCGCACCGAGGACGGCGACCACCCCGGGCTGCGCCTCATCGCCGTGCGCCACCGCATCGCCACCGCCGCCCACCCCGACACCATCGCGGCCTGGCTCGCCGACGGCACCGTGCCCGGCGGCCCGGAGCTGGACCCCGAGCTGCGCTGGCGCATCCTCACCCGCCTCGCCGTCCTCGGCGCCACCGGCGAGGAGGCCATCGCCGCCGAACTCGCCCGGGACCCCAGCGCCACCGGCCAGGAGGGCGCCGCCCGCTGCCGCGCCGCGCTGCCCGACGCCGAGGCGAAGAGCCGGGCCTGGGAGGCCATGTTCGCCACCGACGACCTCTCCAACTACCTGTTCACCGCCACTGCCCAGGGCTTCTGGCAGCCCGAACAGGCCGACCTGGTGCGGGAGTACGTGCCGCGCTACTACGCCGAGGCGGTCGCGGTCGCCACCCGCCGCGGCCCCGCCATCGCCGACGCCGCCGGCCGCTGGGCCTTCCCCGGCCACGCCGTCGACGACGCCAACCTGCGCCTCGGCCGGGAATGCCTCGCCGGCGACGGCCCGATCCCCGCCCTGCGCCGCAAGCTCGCCGACCAGCTGGACGACCTGGGCCGGGCGCTGCGGGTGCGGGAGGCGGACGCGCGCTGAACCCCGCCGCGGCCGGTTCCCTCCCCCGGGGAACCGGCCGCGGGCGTACACCCTTTCGGGTGTGATCGTTGGGCTGTCCGGGCGAAGCCACGCATTCGCGTCCAAGCTGGAGCTCCCCGTCCCCGCGCCCGGAGGACAGCCCATGGGCCCCCCGCCCTCCATCCGGAACCCGCACGGCACCCACGCCCCGCGGCCCCCACGCGACCTCCCACCCCACGCGCCACCGCCCTCCGGGCCCACCGCCCCGCCCGCTCTCGCCAGGGCCCGCGTCCTGCGGTCCCCGCTCGGCGTCGTATCGCGCGCTCGGCGCGCTGCCGCGGCCGCCCGCGGTGGCCGGCCGCCCTGGGGCGGGCTCGACGCCGTCGCCTCCCGGGCCGTGGTCGCGGCCGGCGAGATCCTGCCCGCCCGGGGCGGTGCCGCGGCGCTCCGCGCCCTGGAGACGGTGCCCGCCGAGGGCGCCGCCGGCCCTGCCCGCGCCACTCGTGCCTCCGCCAGGGCCGTCGCCCTCGCCACCCGCGCTCCCGCCCGCCGGCCGCGGCTCACGGCTGCCCCGCCCACCCTCCATGCCCGTCCCGCCGAGCCGCCCGCGCTCCGCACCCCCGTGGAAAACTTCCCGAAAGGACCCGCTCCGCGATGAACGCCACCGCGTCCGACGTCCCCCGCGACCTCGTGGGCATCGGCATCGGCCCCTTCAACCTCTCCCTCGCGGCACTCGCCGACCCCCTCGCCGGGCTCGACGCCGTGTTCTACGACCAGCGCCCCGCCTTCCACTGGCACCCCGGGCTGCTCATCGACGGCGCGCGCGTCCAGGTGCCCTTCCTCGCCGACCTGGTCACCCTCGCCGACCCGGCGAGTCCCTGGACCTTCCTCAACCACCTCAAGGCCAGAGAGCGCCTGTTCCCCTTCTACTTCGCCGAGCGCTTCCACATCCGGCGCGCCGAGTACGACGCCTACTGCCGCTGGGTCGCCGAGAGCCTGCCCTCGCTCCGCTTCCACCACCAGGTCGACGCCGTCCGCTGGAACCCCGAGCGCGAGCTGTTCGAGGTCGACTACACCCAGCTCGACGCGGAGGGCGAGGCCGAGGCCCTCGGCCGCACCCACACGCGCAACGTCGTCCTCGGCGTCGGCACCGAGCCCGACGTCCCCGACCCGCTGCGGCCCCTCGTCGACGCGCCCGGCGTGCCCGTCCTGCACGCCGCCGACTACCTCGACCACCGGGACGCGCTCCTCGCCGCCGGGCACGTCACCGTCATCGGCACCGGGCAGTCCGGCGCGGAGATCTTCCTGGACCTGCTCCGCCACCGGCCCGCCGGCCGCGAGCGGCTGCACTGGCTGGGCCGCAGCGAGGCGTTCGCCCCCATGGAGTACTCCAAGCTCGGCCTGGAGCACTTCACCCCCGACTACACCCGCTACTTCCACGGCCTGGCCGAACAGGTCCGCGACCGTCTCGTCGCCTCCCAGTGGCAGCTGCACAAGGGCATCGACGCGGACACGACCGCCGACATCCACGACGAGCTGTACCGCCGCACCCTCGACGGCGGCTGGCCCGACACCGTCCTCACCCCCGGTGTGCACGTCCGCACCGCCGGCCGCGTCGCCACCACCAGGATCGAACTCCACCTGGAGCACGCCCAGCAGAAGACCCGCTCCCGCCTCACCACCGACGCCGTCGTCCTCGCCACCGGATACCGCGAGCGCCCCCTCGGCCGCGTCCTCGCCGGCCTCGACCCCTACATGCGCCGCGACGGCCGCGAACGCCCCCGCGTCGACGACCGGTTCCGCCTCCTCCTCGACCCCTCCGTCGGCGGCTCCGTCTACGTCCAGAACGCCGAGACCCACACCCACGGCGTGGGCGCCCCCGACCTCGGCCTCGCCGCCTGGCGCAGCGCGACCATCCTCAACGACCTGACCGGGCAGGAGCCGTACCCCCTGCCCGGCCGCACCGCCTTCACCACCTTCGGCCTGGAGAGCGGACAACCGCAGATCCCGTCCGCGCGCCGCCCCCGGGCGCTCATCCCCCTGGTGGACGGCGTCTGAGGCCCGCCCGGCGGACCCGGATCAGAACACCGGCGTGCCGTCCCGCGTCAGCGACCAGTCCACGGACGCGAAGTCCTTCGGGTCCAGCACGCCCTTCGCCGTCACCCACTCGGCGATGCGCGTGCGGATCTCCGTCGACTCCGCCCACACCTCCTTGGCCGACGCCACGTGCGGGAAGGCACCGCCGCCGTTGGCCCGGTAGTTGTTCACCGCCAGCACGAACTGCTGGTCGTCGGCGAGCGGCGTACCGCCGTGGGCGAGGTTCCTGATCCGCGACCCGGCCGCCTGCGCGATGTCGATCTCGTACGTCAGCCCCGACACGTAGTCGTAGTTGTAGTCCGGGCGGCCGCCCGCGTTGGTCAGCTTGTCCACGTCCACGGGAGCACCGGCGGCCGTCTGGACGTAGTACTCCGCCGAGTACTCCAGGTAGGCCCGCACCTGCGCGCCCGTCAGCACCTTCGCGACCAGCGTGTTGTCGTACACGTACAGGCTCGACAGGTCCCGGATGGTCACGTCGCCGGCCGGGATCTCGGAGGTCCGGGAGAACGGCGACGCCTGCGCCAGCACCGGCAGCGACGCGTACTCGGTGCCCGCCAGCGCCGCCTTGACCACGTCCTCCTGCACCTTGGTGATCAGGTCGATGATCGGGGCGTCCTTGTACCGTGCCTCCACCGTCGTCAGCGCCTCGGTGGCGGTGCCGACGACCTGGTTGACGTACGCCACGACCTTCGCGTGCTCGTCGGTCAGCAGTCGGGTGATCCTCGGGTCGTCGGCGACCGTGCTGGTGTTGCGCAGCGACGCCTTCACCGACTCCACGTGCCACCGCCCGCGTTCGAATACCAGCTCGAAGTCGAAGAGGGTGAGCCGCTCGGCGTAGCACAGCGGCTCCGACAGGACGACGGTCTTCCCGGTCTCGTCGTTGACGACCTTCAGCTCCGCGATCTCCTGGTGCGCGTGCCCGACGAGGATCGCGTCGATGCCCGGCACCTGCTTCGCCACGTTGGCCGCCGCGTTCTCGACGTACGGGAGCTGGTCGCCGTACGAGGACGTGCCCGAGGAGCCGGAGTGCGCCGAGACGACCACCACGTCGGCGCCCATCGAGCGCAGCTTCGGCACCCACTTCGCCGCCTGCTCCTCCAGCCCCGGGAAGGCGAGCCTGCCCTGCACGTACGCCTTGTCCCAGATCGCGATGCCGGGGTTGGTCAGGCCCAGCACCGCCACCTTCACGGGCGGCGCGCCCTTCACCCGGAAGGTCTTCATGAAGTACGGCGGGAACGCGGGCTTCAACGTCTTCGCGTCGACCGCGTTCGCGCCGAGCAGCGGGAAGTCGCACTGCTCCTCGAACTTCCGCAGCGTCTCGATGCCGTAATTGAACTCGTGGTTGCCGAGCGCCACCGCGTCGTACCCGATGGCGTTCATCGCCTGGGCCATCGGGTGCACCGGGCCGCCCTTGGCGGTGATCGGGTCCACCTTCGCGTAGTAGTACGTCAGCGGGGTGCCCTGGATGGTGTCGCCCGCGTCGAGGAGCAGCGTGTTGCGGCGGCCCTTCTCCTCGCGTACCTGGTCGACCAGGGCCGAGATGCGCGCCAGTCCCTGCGCGTTGCCCGCCGCGTCCGTGTACTCGGCGTCCTTGAAGTAGTCCCAGTTGAAGACGTGTCCGTGCAGGTCGGTGGTGCCCAGCACGGTCAGCGCGTACCGCTTGGGCCGCCTGCGGCCCCGGTGCGCGGCGGGCGCCGCCTCGGCCGCCGGAGCCGCCGCCGCACCGGCCAGCGCCACCCCCGCTCCCGTCACTGCGGATCTGCTCAGGAACTTCCGGCGGTTGAACGGCATGACGGGATCTCCTTGACGGCACGGCATCGACAACGCGCGTAGATTCCTGCGTGATCACCTCGCCTGTCAACAGCGGGTCGCTCAATTGCCCGAAAGGCGCAATAAGAACCGCCGGGAATGCTCATCGGAGCGCCCCGGCGCACAATTCAACACTTGTCAATAACCCTTTACTCAAAGGTTGTTGAGTGGTCATACGTGGCCAATTCGCTACTGGCCGGTAAGTCATAGGCTCGACCCATGCGCCGAGCAAAGATCGTCTGCACTCTTGGGCCCGCCACCGACTCGTACGACCAGATCAAGGACCTGGTCGACGCCGGAATGGACATCGCCCGCTTCAATTTCAGCCACGGCACCCACGCCGAACACGAAGAGCGCTACCGCCGTGTCCGGAAGGCGTCCGACGAGACCGGCCGCAGCGTCGGCACCCTCGCCGACCTTCAGGGTCCGAAGATCCGCCTCGGCCACTTCGGAGAGGGCCCCGTACTCCTTGAACGCGGCGACACGTTCACCATCACCGTCGAGGAGGGCGTCGAGGGCGACCGCCACACCTGCGGCACCACCTACGCCGGCCTCGCCGCCGACGTCACCCCCGGTGAACGCGTCCTCGTCGACGACGGCAAGGTGTGCCTGGAGGTCACCGGCGTCGACGGGCCCCGCGTCCGCACGACGGTGATCGAGGGCGGCGTGGTCTCCGACCACAAGGGCCTCAACCTCCCGGGCGTCGCGGTGTCCGTCCCCGCGCTGTCGAAGAAGGACGAGGACGACCTGCGCTGGGCCCTGCGCAGCGGCTTCGACGTGATCGCGCTGTCCTTCGTGCGCAGCGGGCGGGACATCCGCGACGTGCACCGCATCATGGACGAGGAGGGCCGCCGCCTGCCCGTCATCGCCAAGGTCGAGAAGCCGCAGGCCGTGGAGGACATCGAGGGCATCGTCGCGGCCTTCGACGGCATCATGGTCGCCCGGGGGGACCTGGGTGTCGAGATGCCCCTGGAGCAGGTGCCGTTCGTCCAGAAGCGGGCGATCAAGCTGGCGAAGCGCAACGCCAAGCCCGTCATCGTCGCCACCCAGATGCTCGACTCGATGATCGACAACGCCCGTCCCACCCGCGCGGAGGCCTCCGACGTCGCCAACGCGGTCATCGACGGCACGGACGCGGTGATGCTGTCCGGCGAGACGAGCGTCGGCAAGTACGCGACCGAGACGGTGCGGACCATGGCGCGGATCGTCGAGGCGGCGGAGGAGGACATCCTGGCCAAGGGCCTGCCCCCGCTGACCGAGCGCAACAAGCCCCGCACCCAGGGCGGCGCGGTGGCCCGGGCCGCGGCGGAGATGGGCGACTTCCTCGGCGCGAAGTTCCTGGTGGCCTTCACCCAGTCCGGCGACACCGTCCGCCGCCTGTCCCGCTACCGCTCGCCCATCCCGCTGCTCGCCTTCACCCCGGAGCCGGCCACCCGCTCGCAGCTGAGCCTGACCTGGGGGGTGGAGACCTTCCTGGGTCCGCACGTGGACTCCACGGACGCGATGGTCGACCAGGTGGACGAGCTGCTCACCCGGTACGGCCGCTGCCAGAAGGGCGACGTCGTGGTCATCACGGCGGGCTCACCGCCCGGCGTCTCGGGTACGACGAACCTGGTGCGGGTGCATCACATCGGGGAGGACGACCGCTGAACGGGTGCCTCGACGGATCTGAGGGATGCCTTCGAAATGAAGGTAAAGTGCCCCGGGTGGGACTCGAACCCACACTGAATGCCTTTTGAGGGCATCGTCTCTGCCGATTGGACTACCGGAGCCTCTTCGAACCGAAGGTCAGTGTAGCCCCTCGGTGACTCAAAGATACAGGAGCTAGGTAGGCTCTTGTCAGCGGTACCCCTGCCCCGAACTAGGAGCTCACGTGACCTCCCCCGAGTCGCCCCAGCCCGTAGACGTGCCCGACGACGACAAGTCGCACGTGCCTCCGCTGACGACCCGTGTCGTCATCGCCGAGGACGAGGCGCTCATCCGGCTGGACCTCAAAGAGATGCTGGAGGAGGAGGGTTACTCCGTCGTCGGCGAGGCCGGGGACGGGGAGCAGGCCGTGGAGCTGGCCCGCGAGCACCGGCCGGACCTGGTGATCCTCGACGTGAAGATGCCCAAGCTGGACGGCATCTCCGCGGCCGAGAAGATCGCCGAGGAGAGCATCGCGCCGGTGCTGATGCTCACCGCGTTCTCCCAGCGCGACCTGGTGGAGCGGGCCCGGGACGCCGGCGCCATGGCGTATCTCGTGAAGCCCTTCAGCAAGAGCGACGTCGTTCCGGCGATCGAGATGGCCGTCTCGCGGTTCACGGAGCTGAAGGAGCTGGAGAAGGAGGTCGCCGACCTCAGCCAGCGCCTGGAGACGCGGAAGCTGGTGGACCGGGCCAAGTCGGTGCTCCAGACGGAGTACGGCCTGACCGAGCCGGCCGCCTTCCGCTGGATCCAGAAGACCTCCATGGACCGGCGGATGTCGATGCAGCAGGTGGCCGAGGCGGTCATCCAGGACGCCGACGAGAAGAAGGCGGCCAAGGGCTGACACCCAGGACCACGAGAGAGGCCCGCACCCCCGAGGGGGCGCGGGCCTCTCCGGTTCCCGGGGGCGGCTCAGTCCTCGCCGAGGTAGGCCTTGCGGACCGACTCGTCGTGCAGCAGGTCCTGCCCGCTGCCGGACAGGACGATGCTGCCGACCTCCATCACATGGCCGTGGTCCGCCAGGGACAGGGCCGCCTGGGCGTTCTGCTCGACGAGCAGGATGGTGGTGCCCTGGGACTTCAGCTCGGCGATCGTCTGCATGATCTTCTGCATCATGATCGGGGAGAGACCCATGGAGGGCTCGTCGAGCATGAGCAGCTTGGGCTGGGACATCAGGGCGCGGCCCATGGCGAGCATCTGCTGCTCACCGCCGGAGAGGGTGCCCGCTGCCTGCTTCCGGCGCTCCCCGAGGATCGGGAACAGGTCGTAGGCGCGCTGGATGTCCTTCTCGATGCCCGCGCGGTCGCTGCGCAGGAAGGCGCCGAGGCGGAGGTTGTCCTCGATCGTCATGCGGGGGAAGATGTGCCGCCCCTCGGGCGAGTGGGCGAGCCCCATGGAGACGATCTGGTGCGCCGGCACCTTCTTGAGCGACTTGCCCCCGAACTTGATCTGACCGCCGACGGGCTTCAGCAGACCCGACAGCGTGCGCAGGGTGGTGGTCTTGCCGGCGCCGTTGGTGCCGACGAGGGTGACCACCTCACCGGCGTCGACCTTGAAGGAGACGCCCTTCACGGCCTCGATCTTGCCGTAGGCGACGCGGAGGTCCTCGACCTCGAGCAGTGCGGTCATCGGTCGTTCTCCTTGCCGGCCGAGGTGTCCGAGGAGGCGTCGGCCTGGGCGGCCTCGGCGGCCTCCACCTCGGCGGCCTCCGCGGCACCGGGGTCGTTCTCCAGGGGTTCGCCGAGGTAGGCGGCGATGACACGCTCGTCGCCCTGCACGGTCGCGCTGTCGCCCTCGACGAGCTTCTGGCCCTGTACGAGGACGGCGACGCGGTCGCAGAGGTTGAAGATGAACCGCATGTCGTGCTCGATGACGAGGACCGCGATGCCCTTGTCGCGGATGGCGAAGACCAGTTCCTCGGTGGTCCGCGTCTCCTGCGGGTTCATGCCGGCCGTCGGCTCGTCCAGGAGCAGCAGCCCCGGCTCGCTGGCGAGGGCGCGGGCGATCTCCAGCTTGCGCTGCTCGCCGTAGGGCAGGTTCCGTGCGAGGTGGTCGGCCTTGCTCGCCAGGCCCACGAACTCCAGCAGCTCCTCGGCGCGTTCGCGGGAGGCCTTCTCCGCCTTGTGGAAGCCCGGTCCGCGCAGGACGGCCGACCAGAAGCCCTCCTTGGTCCGCGTGTGGCGGCCGACGAGGACGTTCTCCAGGACCGTCATGTTGGAGAACAGGCGGATGTTCTGGAAGGTGCGGGCGATGCCGGCGGCGGTGACCTTGAAGGACTTGGCCGGCAGGACCTTGTCCTTGTAGCGGACCTCGCCCTCGGTCGGGATGTAGAGGCCGGTCAGGCAGTTGAAGAAGGTGGTCTTGCCGGCGCCGTTGGGGCCGATCAGGCCGACGATCTCCCCGCTGTTGACGGTGAGGTCGACGCCGTTGACGGCCGTCAGTCCGCCGAAGCGCATCGTGACGCCGCGCGCGTCGAGGACGGTGGTGCCGGGGGCGGGTGCGCCCGGGGTGGTGTCCCTGGTGGTGGTGTCGGTGGTCATGGTGGTCAGGCCCCTGTCTTGCTCAGGGTGGTGGGTGCTTCGGCCTCTTCGTGGAATTCGAGCTTGCGGCGCCGGTTGGCGATGAGTCCCTCGGGGCGGAAGCGCATGAGCAGGACGAGCGCGAGTCCGAAGGCGAAGAGCTGGTAGTCGCCGAGGAACTGGAGCTTGTTGGGGATCAGGAAGAGCAGCGAGGCGCCGATCAGCGGACCCGCGATGGTGCCCATGCCGCCGAGGACGACCGCGGCGAGCAGGAACGCCGAGTTGGGCGGGGTGGTGCCGGCGAAGAGGTACTGCTCGGGCGTCACGGTGTAGGTGACGTGCGCCTGCACGGTGCCGGCGAGACCGGCGAGGGTGGCGCCCACGGCGAAGGCGATGAGCTTGACGCGGAAGCCGTTGATGCCCATGGCGAGGGCGGCGGTCTCGTCCTCGCGGATGGCGACCCAGGCGCGGCCGATGCGGGAGTCGCCGCTGCGCCGGAAGACGAGCACGACCACGGCCGTGATGACGAGCATCAGGAAGAAGTAGTTGGCGAACCGGCCGATGGTGAAGCCGCCGAAGTCGTGCTGGACGCCGAGGTCGAGCCCGAAGATCTTCAGGTCCGGGATGGACGACACGCCGTTGGAGCCGTTGGTGAGGTCGGGACCCGAGGTGCCGTCGAGGTTGTTGGCGGTGATGCGGAAGATCTCACCGAAGCCGAGGGTGACGATGGCGAGGTAGTCGCCGCGCAGCCGCAGGGTGGGGGCGCCGATGAGGACGCCGAAGACCAGCGACGCCAGGGCACCCACGATGACGGCCGCCCAGAAGGGGAAGTGCACGTCGAACGGCGAGCTGGGCGAGCCGGAGACCAGCGCGGCCGCGTAGGCGCCGACACCGAGGAAGGCGACGTAGCCGAGGTCGAGCAGACCGGCGAGGCCGACGACGATGTTCAGGCCGAGGGCGACCGTGGCGAAGATGAGGATGTAGACGCCGAGAGTCGCGTACTGGTCGTCGGACTGGGTGAAGGGGAAGCAGGCGGCCGCGATGAAGGCACCGCAGACGGTGATGTTCTGGTGCCGGGTGGTGATCTCGGTGGCCTGGGCGACCAGGCCGGCCTTGTTGAGGGCGGCGAAGCCGAGGCCGGCGGTGACCAGGAAGCCGACGAAGAGTTCGTCGTACTCGGTGCCGATGCCGTAGGTGAAGACCAGCAGGGCGATCGCGAGCACGGCGACGATGATCAGGATCTCGACGTACGAGGGCAGGGCGCGCACCGGGCGCGGGGTGCCGCCGGCGAAGGCCGCCCTGACGGTCTGCCAGTTGTGCGCGGTGGTGTGCTTGAACTGCTCCCAGCCGGTGTCGTCCGGGTCGAACGGGTCGGGTTCGGGGCGTTCGAAGGGAAGGGCGAGCGAGCCGAGGACGGCGAGCAGGGTGGCGACGGCGGCGACGTAGGCGCCCGGTTCCAGGTTGACGAGTCCGCCGAGCTGGGCGCTGATCGCGATGACCGTGTACCAGGTGGTGGCGAATGCGGCGAGCGCGGCGAACTTGAGGGCGGCGTCGGCGCCGGCGGGCACCAGCCAGCGCAGCCCCTTCACGTCGTAGGAGGCGAGGCCGAAGAGCGCGGTGAGGGCGCCGGCGATGAGGACCAGGACCTGGAGGCCGCCCGGGTAGCCGTAGAAGGTGAGGTCGCCGGGGAATTCGTCGGTCCAGGTCCAGGCGAGGAAGGTGGAGACGACGGTGAGGATGCCGCCGCCGGTGGCGAGGGCGCGGCCGGCCTGTGCGGGTATGCCGATGAGGCCGGAGGCTTCGCGCGCGGCGGAGGTGCCGGCGTTCTCGGGTGCGGTGGTCTGTGTGGTCATCGGTGTCACGCCCTGTCCGCGACGCGTTCGCCCAGCAGGCCCTGTGGCCTGAACAGGAGCACGAGGATGAGGAGGATGAAGGCCCAGACGTCGGCCCAGGACTGGCTGCCGAGCTTCTCCAGACCGGGTACGTCGGCGATGAACGCGGTGGCCAGGGTCTCGGCGACGCCGAGGACCACGCCGCCGATCATGGCGCCGTAGATGTTGCCGATGCCGCCGAGGACGGCGGCGGTGAAGGCCTTGAGGCCGAGGATGAAGCCCATGCGGAAGTCGATGTCGCCGTACTTCAGGCCGTTGGCGACGGCTCCCACGGCGGCGAACACGGCGCCGAGTGCGAAGGCGATCACGATGATGCGGTCGGTGTCGACACCCATCAGCTTGGCGGTGTCCCGGTCCTGCGCGGTGGCCTGCATGCCGCGTCCGGTGCGGGTGCGCATCACGAAGAAGGCGAGGATGGCCATGCTGACGGGGGCCGCGACGAGCAGGAAGATGTCACCGGTCTGGAGCGTGACGCTGCCGAGGTGGAAGGGGCCGCCGTCGATCTGCGGAAAGCTGATCTTCGACTTGGCGCCGGGGTACCAGGCCCACACGGCCTGCTGGAGAGCGAGGGAGAGACCGATGGCGGTGATGAGGGGGGCGAGGCGGGGTGCGCCGCGCAACGGACGGTAGGCGAACCGTTCCGCCCCGACCGCGACGGTGACCGAGACGATCACTGCGCCGATCAGCATCAGGGGTAGGGCGATCAGCATGGAGGTGCCGTCGGGCAGGATGTAGAGATAGACCGTGAGCGCGCCGAAGGCACCGGTCATGAAGATCTCGCCGTGGGCGAAGTTGATGAGCTGGACGATGCCATAGACCATCGTGTAGCCGATGGCGACCAGCCCGTACATGGATCCCAGTAGCAGGCCGTTGACCAGCTGCTGCGGCAGTTCGTTCACCGCATGTCCTCCGAGACTTTCGGAACTATCGACGGATGTGGCCGGATGCGAGTCCGCGCGGGGCGCCTGGAACGGCGCCCCGCGCGGCTCGTGATCACGTGATCAGTGGTGGGTGCGGTTGATCAGCCGGTGTAGGTGCCGGACTTCACCGACTTCCAGGCACCGTTCTCGACGGCGTACACGGTGAGCTGCTTGTTCGTCGCGTCACCGAACTCGTCGAAGGAGACCTTGCCGGTCACACCGTCGAAGGAGACGTTCTGCATGGCCTCCACGACCTTGGCGCGGGCGTCGTCGGGGAGCTTCCCGTCGTTGTCCTCGACGACCTTCTTGACGGCCTCGATGATCGCCCAGCCGGAGTCGTAGGAGTAGCCGCCGTACGCCTCGTAGGCCTCCTTGTAGCCCGCGGCCTTGTAGTTGGCGACGAACTCCTTGGCCGAGGGCAGCTCCTCGACCGGAGCGCCGACCGAGGTCGCGAGGTCGCCGTTGCCGGTGGCGCCGGCGAGCTTGATGAAGTCGGCGCTGTAGATGCCGTCACCGCCGACCACGGGGATCTTCGCGCCGGCCGCCTTGATCTGCTTGCTGAGCGGACCGGCCTGCGGGTACTCGCCGCCGTAGTAGACGACGTCGGCGCCGGAGTTCTTCACCTTGGTGGCGACGGCGTTGAAGTCCTTGGTGTCCGGGTTGATGTGCTCGGTGCCGACGACCTGGCCGCCGAGCTTCTTGAACTCGTCGGTGAAGGTGGCGGCCAGACCGGCGCCGTAGGTCTTCTTGTCGTCGATGACGAAGACCTTCTTCTTCTTGGAGTCGTTGAAGACGTACTGCGCGGCGAACGGGCCCTGGATGGCGTCCGTGGTCGCGGTGCGGAAGTACGACTTGTACGGCCGGACCTGCTTGGTCTGCCAGTCCACGCCCTGGGTCAGGGCGGGGTTGGTGTTGGCGGGGGAGACCTCGACCAGCTTGGCCGTGTCGAAGACCTTCTGCATGGACTCGCCGACCGAGGAGTTCAGCGGGCCCACCACACCGAGGACGTCGTCGTTGGCGACGAGCTTGGTGGCGTTCTGCTGGCCCACGGACGGCTGGCCCTGGTCGTCCAGCGCCTGGATCTCGAACTTGACGCCGTCGACGTAGTTGTCCTTGTTGGCGGTCTTCGCGGCGAGGTCGACCGAGTTCTTGATGCCGAGGCCCAGCGCGGACAGGTCGCCCGTCAGCGGGGCGTCGACGCCGATGACGACGGTGGTTCCTCCGCCGCCGCTTCCGGAGTCCGAGCCGCCGTCGTCGTCGCGCGAACCGCAGGCGGTGAGGGTGAGCGCTCCCGCCGCCAGAGCGGCGGTGATGGCGATGAGCGAACGTTGACGCACGATCAGTCCTTTCCCTGGCACAGCCGCTTCCCCGTGGAGACGGCCGAGTCGAGCGCTGGGCCGAAGTGACAATCCGACGGCGCGGTGACTGGCCGTGACTCTAAGCGTGTGTGGGGAACGTGGAGGAGGGTCTGACTCATGCTGTGACGCTCTTGTTATGACACCGGGTAATGCAGAGCGGTACTGGCTGGGAAGAAGGGCGGAATTCAGGCCGATTCGCCCTGTCCGCATGGTGAGAACCCGCAGGACGCGCCGCCTGTGTTCAGGTGTCTGGAGCGTTTTGGTGATTACCGTGAATCGTTGCTGCAGGCGACCTGAAGTGCCTGGGAGAGCTGCCGCGCATAGCGTGACCCCAGGATGAAACTGTGGGCTTGTATTGCGCGCGCATTACGCAGCGTTACATCCAAGAAAGGGAATCCGAGGTTCCGGGGCGCTTTATTGCATTCCGTCACCCGCAGCGTGACAATGATCTTGCTGGCGGAATGCGGCTTTGTCTGGAAAGGTGCCGCGGGCGACGAGGTCACCGAGAGGCCGGCCGAGGGCTGGGCGATCCGCGTCACGGTGACGGGCGGTCCCGACCGGACGCTCAGCCGCACCGCGAAGCTGAAGCCGCCGCCCTTCGCCCCGCTCGGGCCGTCCACGGCGTCCAGGTATTCGAGCGTGACCGCCTGGGAGGGGTAGGGCGGCGGGTCGGCCGCCGGCTCCCGGGTCCGGTCGGCGTACAGGTAGCCCCCGCCGAGCAGCAGGAGGAGGGCGGCGGCGGTCGTGAGCACGGTCCGGCGGCGACGCTCGTAGAACCGAGCGACCCGGCCGCGCGGGCGGGCGTGGTCGGCCACGTCCCAGGCGTGGGTGTCCTCGCCCGGCTCGACCGGCCCGATGCCGCCCGTCACTGCCACGGGCCCTCGCTCGGGCCGCCGCCGGCGTACTGCTCCTCGCACGCCTCGCGCACCCGGCGGTCGATCAGCTGCCGGGCGGCGCGGTCGCCCTGGTGCCGCTCGGCGACCCGCGCGGCCGCCACGACCTCGCGCAGGATGCCGTACTGACGGTTGGACAGCCCCATCGACTGGTAGTCGCCGTAGGGCTCGCCGCCGGCCAGCAGCTCGCGGGCCCAGTGGCCGACGGCGCCGACGCAGGCTTCCGTGGGGGAGGGCGGCTCAGCCGTCGCGCTGCTGCTGCCCGAACCGGCCTCCTGGTCACCGGAGTCGCCGCAGGAGACGGTCGTGACCGCCGTGGCGGCCATCAGGGCGCCGAGAAGGAGCCGCCGAGCCGCCACCCCCGGCCAGGGGGCCTCTCCCCGTCCCATGCCCCGACGCTAGGACGGGGGAGAGGCCGGGAGCAATGCCCGAGCCGCGAGTGCTCGGCCGGGGAGGGCCGTGGGACCCCGGCGCCTCAGCTCGCCGGAGCCGCGTCACCCGGGTTCACGTCCCGCAGCAGGCAGGTCAGACGGGCGGTGCACACCCGCCGGTCCTGCTCGTCACTGATCACGATCTCGTACGTCGCCGTCGACCGGCCCCGGTGCACCGGCGTGGCCACCCCGGTGACCAGGCCGGAGCGGGCCCCGCGGTGATGCGTGCAGTTCAGGTCGACGCCGACGGCGATCTTGGAACTGCCTCCGTGCAGCATCGAACCGACCGACCCGAGCGTCTCGGCCAGCACCGCCGAGGCGCCGCCGTGCAGCAGCCCGTACGGCTGGGTGTTGCCCTCCACCGGCATCGTGCCGACGACCCGCTCGGGCGACGCCTCGACGATCTGGACGCCCATGCGCGTCCCCAGGTGCCCGGCGGAGAACAGCGCGGGCAGGTCGACGCCGAGCGCGGCGTACTCGTCGATGACTTCCTGCGGGAACTGCGTCTGCTGCTGCTCGCCCATGGGCCGGCTCCGTCTCGTCGCTCCGTCTGGCTGGCGCGCCGGCCGCCCGGTCGGGCCGTCGGCTCGACTGAGCAAACGCTCAGTCGGTCGCCGATTGTTCCAGACGGACGACCACGGACTTGCTGGCCGGGGTGTTGCTGGTGTCCGCGGTGGCGTCCAGCGGCACCAGCACGTTGGTCTCCGGGTAGTAGGCCGCCGCGCAGCCCCGGGCCGTCGGGTAGTGCACGACGCGGAAACCGGGCGCCCGCCGCTCCACCCCGTCCCGCCACTCGCTCACCAGGTCGACGTACGAGCCGTCCTCGACGTCCAGCCTCCGGGCGTCCTCCGGGTTGACCAGGACGACCCTGCGGCCGTTCCTGATGCCCCGGTAGCGGTCGTCCAGGCCGTAGATCGTGGTGTTGTACTGGTCGTGCGAGCGCAGCGTCTGGAGCAGCAGCCGTCCCTCGGGCAGCTCGGGGTACTCGACGGCCGCGGCCGTGAAGTTGGCCTTGCCGGTGGCCGTCGGGAAGCGGCGCTCGTCGCGAGGGGCGTGCGGGAGGGCGAAGCCCCCGGGGTGCGCCACGCGCGCGTTGAAGTCCTCGAAGCCCGGGACGACCCGCCCGATGCGGTCGCGGATCGCCGCGTAGTCCTTCTCGAACTCCTCCCACGGCGTACGGCTGTCCTCGCCCAGCACCCGGCGCGCCAGGCGGCACACGATCGCCGGCTCGGACAGCAACTGCCCGCTCGCGGGCTCCAGCCGGCCCCGGGAGGCGTGCACCATGCCCATGGAGTCCTCGACGGTGACGAACTGCTCTGTGCTCTGCCCGTCCGGGCCGACTTGGAGATCGCGTTCCGTGCGGCCCAGCGTCGGCAGGATCAGCGCCCGCGCGCCGGTGACCGCGTGCGAGCGGTTCAGCTTCGTCGACACGTGCACCGTCAGGCGCGCCCGGCGCATGGCCGCCTCGGTGACCTCCGTGTCGGGCGAGGCCGACACGAAGTTGCCGCCCATGGCGAAGAAGACCTTCGCCTCCCCGTCGCGCAGCGCGCGGATGGCCCGTACGACGTCGTAGCCGTGCTCGCGCGGCGGGGCGAAGCCGAACTCCTTCTCCAGGGCGTCCAGGAACGCGGGCGCGGGCCGCTCGAAGATGCCCATCGTGCGGTCGCCCTGCACGTTGGAGTGGCCGCGCACCGGGCAGACGCCGGCGCCCGGGCGGCCGATGTTGCCGCGCAGCAGCAGGAAGTTCACGACCTCGCGGATCGTGGGCACGGAGTGCTTGTGCTGGGTCAGACCCATCGCCCAGCACACGATGGTGCGCTCGGAGGCGAGCACCATGCGCAGCGTCTCGTCGATCTCCGTGCGGGTGAGGCCGGTGGCCGCCAGCGTCTCGTCCCAGTCGGCGGCCCGCGCGGTCTCGGCGAACTCCTCGAACCCGTGCGTGTGTTCCGCGACGAAGTCCTCGTCGACCGCGCCCTCGGTCTCCAGGATCAGCTTGTTCAGCAGCCGGAACAGGGCCTGGTCGCCGCCGAGGCGGATCTGCAGGAACAGGTCGGTGAGCGCGGCGCCCGCGGTGAGCCCCTTGGCGGTCTGCGGGTTCTTGAAGCGCTCCAGCCCGGCCTCGGGCAGGGGGTTGACGCTGATGATCCGCGCGCCGTTCGCCTTGGCCTGTTCCAGGGCGGAGAGCATGCGCGGGTGGTTGGTGCCCGGGTTCTGCCCCGCCACGATGATCAGGTCGGACTTGTACAGGTCCTCCAGGAGGACGCTGCCCTTGCCGACGCCGATGGTCTCGGACAGGGCGGAGCCGGACGACTCGTGGCACATGTTGGAGCAGTCGGGCAGGTTGTTCGTGCCCAGCTCGCGCGCGAAGAGCTGGTAGAGGAACGCCGCCTCGTTGCTCGTGCGTCCCGACGTGTAGAAGACCGCCTCGTCGGCGGAGTCCAGGGCGGCGATCTCCTCCGCGACGATGCCGAAGGCGCGCTCCCAGGTGACCGGTTCGTAGTGGTCGCCGCCCTCGGGGAGGTACACCGGGTGCGTGAGCCGTCCCTGCTGGCCCAGCCAGTACCCGCTGCGGGTGGCGAGGTCGGTCACGGGGTGCGCGGCGAAGAACTCCGGGGTGACCCGGCGCAGGGTGGCCTCCTCGGCCACCGCCTTCGCGCCGTTCTCGCAGAACTCCGCCTTGTGCCGGTGGTCCGGCTCGGGCCAGGCGCAGCCCGGGCAGTCGAAGCCGTCCTTCTGGTTGACACTCAGCAGCGTCAGCGCGGTCCGCTTCACGCCCATCTGCCGCTGTGCCATCCGCAGGGTGTGGCCGATGGCCGGGATGCCGGCCGCCGCGTGCTGGGGCTGTGTCACCTGCGGCGCGTCCTGGACGGGATCACCCTTGGGCGGCTTGCTGGCCATCGCGCGCTCCTTCGCTGACGCGTGTGAGGTACGTCTCCGATCCTCGCACGCGCTGCCGACAACTCGTCCGGCCGGGGCGGGCGGAGATCGTGAGCAAGGGTCGCGGACTTCGCGCGCACCACCGCGCCCACGGCGTGGACGGGCGCGGCCGGGACCGACTGTCAGTGGTCCGTGGCAGGATCGGTGTCGTGGCGAAGACAGCATCGAAGAAGACCGACAGCACCTCCGGCGCCCGCCCGCGGCTGATGCTCATGGACGGGCACTCGCTGGCCTACCGCGCGTTCTTCGCGCTGCCCGCGGAGAACTTCACGACCGCGACGGGCCAGCCGACCAACGCGATCTACGGATTCGCGTCGATGCTGGCCAACACGCTGCGTGACGAGGCGCCCACGCACTTCGCGGTGGCGTTCGACGTCTCCCGCAAGACCTGGCGGTCGCAGGAGTTCACCGAATACAAGGCGAACCGCTCCAAGACCCCCGACGAGTTCAAGGGCCAGGTCGAGCTGATCGGCGAGCTGCTCGACGCCATGCACGTGACGCGCTTCGCCGTCGACGGCTTCGAGGCGGACGACGTCATCGCCACGCTCGCCACGCAGGCCGAGGCCGAGGGCTTCGACGTGCTGATCGTCACCGGCGACCGGGACTCCTTCCAGCTGGTCAGCGAGCACACCACGGTCCTCTACCCGACCAAGGGCGTCTCCGAGCTGACCCGCTTCACGCCGGAGAAGGTCTTCGAGAAGTACGGGCTGACCCCCGCCCAGTACCCCGACTTCGCCGCCCTGCGCGGCGACCCGTCCGACAACCTGCCGGGCATCCCGGGCGTCGGCGAGAAGACGGCCGCGAAGTGGATCAACCAGTTCGGATCCTTCGCGGACCTCGTCGAGCGCGTCGACGAGGTCAAGGGCAAGGCCGGGCAGAACCTGCGCGATCACCTGGAGTCCGTCAAGCTCAACCGCCGGCTCACCGAGCTGGAGCGGCGGGTCGAGCTGCCCAAGGCGGTCACCGACCTGGAGCGGCCCGCGTACGACCGCAAGGGCGTCGCGATGATCCTGGACACCCTGGAGATCCGCAATCCGTCCCTGCGCGAGCGGCTCTACGCCGTCGACCCGGGCGCCGAGGAGGCCGAGGCCACCCCGGTCGTGGCGGACGGTGTCGAGCTGGACGGCGTGGTGCTGGGCACCGGCGAGGTGGCCGGCTGGCTCACCGAGCACGGCGCACAGCCCCTGGGCGTCGCCACCGTCGACACCTGGGCCCTGGGCACCGGCTCGGTCGCCGAGGTCGCGCTGGCCGCGGCCGACGGAAAGGCCGCCTGGTTCGACCCGACGGCGCTGGACGAGGCCGACGAGACGGCGTTCGCCGCCTGGCTGTCCGACGCGGACCGGCCGAAGGTGTTCCACAACGCCAAGGGCGCGATGCGCGTCTTCGCCGAACACGGCTGGAGCATCGCCGGCGTGGGCATGGACACCGCGCTCGCCGCCTACCTGGTCAAGCCGGGCCGCCGCTCCTTCGACCTGGACGCGCTGTCCCTGGAGTACCTGCACCGCGAGCTGGCCCCGGCCGCCGCGGCCGACGGCCAGCTGGCGTTCGGCGCGGACGACGGCGCCGAGGCCGAGGCGCTGATGGTGCAGGCCCGCGCGATCCTCGACCTCGGCGAGGCCTTCGAGGGCCGCCTGGCGGACGTCGGTGCCGCGGACCTGCTGCGCGACATGGAGCTGCCGACCTCCGCGCTGCTCGCCCGCATGGAGCGGCACGGCATCGCGGCCGACCGGGCCCATCTGGAGGCCATGGAGCAGATGTTCGCGGGCGCCGTGCAGCAGGCGGTGAAGGAGGCGCACGCGGCGGCCGGACGCGAGTTCAACCTGGGCTCGCCCAAGCAGCTCCAGGAGGTCCTCTTCGGCGAGCTGAACCTGCCCAAGACCAAGAAGACCAAGACCGGCTACACCACCGACGCCGACGCTCTGGCCTGGCTCGCGGCCCAGACCGACAACGAACTGCCGGTGATCATGCTCCGCCACCGCGAGCAGGCCAAGCTGCGCGTCACGGTGGAGGGCCTGATCAAGACGATCGCCGCGGACGGCCGCATCCACACCACGTTCAACCAGACGGTCGCCGCGACCGGCCGCCTCTCCTCCACGGACCCGAACCTGCAGAACATCCCGGTCCGCACCGACGAGGGCCGCGCCATCCGCCGCGGCTTCGTGGTCGGCGAGGGCTTCGAGTCCCTGATGACGGCCGACTACAGCCAGATCGAGCTGCGGGTGATGGCCCACCTGTCCGAGGACGCGGGCCTGACCGAGGCGTTCACCTCGGGCGAGGACCTGCACACCACCGCCGCCGCGCAGGTCTTCTCCGTCGAGCAGTCGGCCGTGGACGCGGAGATGCGCCGCAAGATCAAGGCCATGTCCTACGGCCTGGCGTACGGCCTCTCGGCCTTCGGCCTCTCCCAGCAGCTGAACATCGAGGCGGCCGAGGCGCGCGGCCTGATGGACGCCTACTTCGAGCGCTTCGGCGGCGTACGGGACTACCTGCGCCGGGTGGTCGACGAGGCACGGGCAACGGGCTACACGGCGACCCTCTTCGGCCGCCGCCGCTACCTGCCCGACCTCAACAGCGACAACCGCCAGCGTCGCGAGGCCGCCGAGCGCATGGCCCTCAACGCCCCCATCCAGGGCACCGCGGCCGACATCGTCAAGATCGCCATGCTCAACGTGGACAAGGCGCTGAGCGAGGCCGGTCTCTCCTCCCGCATGCTGCTCCAGGTCCACGACGAAATCGTCCTGGAGATCGCCCCGGGCGAGCGCGCGGCGGCGGAGGAACTGGTCCGCCGCGAAATGGCGAACGCGGTCCAGCTCAGCGTCCCCCTGGGCGTCTCGGTGGGCTCGGGGGCGGACTGGGAGTCGGCTGCGCACTAGCCTCCGGCGGTTGGCGGGGCGGGGGAGCGCGGGCGAGGGCGCCCACCCGCACGCGCCGAGCGCGAGGGCGGCCCGCCGTGCTGTGGGCCCGGCGGCGCGCTGGCCTCCGGCGGTTGGCGGGGTGGGGGAGCGGCCAAGGCGTCCTCCCGCAAGCGCCCGGCGAGGCGGCTCCCCGACGCTTTGCGATGGGTCGAACGCCCGTCTGCCCGGCTGGGCCGTCCGCCCGGTTACGCCGTGACACCGGCAGTGGCAGCGGGGGTCCGGTCGGCTGGGACCTGCGCCGCAGCGTCCGTGAGGGCCCGGCCCCGCCCCCGGTCGGGCCGTCCGCCCGCGTCCCCGGGCTTCCGCCAGACACCGGCCCGGGCGCTCACCGGGCGCGGCGGCCGTTCGGCCGGGCACGGCCCGGGGCCGTGCCGCGCGGACGGCGGGCACCCCGCCGGGCAGCGGCGCTCCGCTCGCGCGCCGCGTGTGCTCCCCCGGGCCGGAGGCCTCGGCGTGGTTCGCTCGCCCTCCGTAAGGCACCCCCGGGGCGCCCCCCTCGGCGGCGACACCGGTGCCGACGCGGCACCCCGCGACGCCCCCAGCCCCCGGAGGGCTCGTCACTCTGGTGGCCCCCGCGGATGCGCCGCCCGCGCTCGTCTCCCGTGAGGATGCGGGCATGGGTATACGCATGCTCCACCACCGGACGACACCGGCACGGGCAAGCACAGACGGACCCGCCCGCGTGCCACTGCTACCGGTCCCGGCCCTCGCGCCAGGCGCGAGTACCGGCCGCATCCCCGCCACCCTCACCACGGCCCTGCGCCGCACGGCGACCGGCCTCCGCCGCAGAGTCGCCCGCCGGGACCCGGCGACCGTCGTCCCACGCGAGACACCGGCCTGGCGGCTGTGGGCCGACCTGGCGTGCGGCTACCTGTCGCTGGCCCTCTCCCGGGTGCCGCGGCCCCGCCCCGCACGCACCTTCACCGTGTTCGTCGCGACCGCCGACACACTCAGCGGGCGACCCGGCGGTCCGGCTCCTTACCGGCACCGGCACGGCTGGTGGGAGCCGGGACCGGACGCCACACCCTGACCGCCACGGCGTACAGCAGCAGCGCCGGGACCAGCCCCGCGCCCGCCCCGAAGCACACCGTCGGGATCAGCTCCCAGGGCTTCGCCATGTGACCCCAGTAGTCCCACCACCGAGTCGCCCGCCGCACCGCCCCGGCCACCGCGCAGCCGCCGAGGAGCGCCGCGGCCCACCACCGGTCCCGGGCCGAGAGGACCGGAACCGCCGGCGTCCCGCTCCGGGGCGTCCGGCGCAGCGCCCGCGTCAGGAACACGACGACGACGACCGCGGCCACCGCGGAACCGCCGTACTGCAGGTACCAGTAGAGCGGCGAGCCCGCGATCTCCCGGCCCAGCACCGGGAACACCCGCATCCCCCAGCGGTCGAGGTGCGTGAACGCGTCCCACACCACGTGCGTGAGCGCCCCCAGCACCGCCGACACGTACCACCACGCCACCAGTGAGGGCAGCACACGCGCGCGTGGCGCCCCGCAGCGCGACAGAGCCGCGACGCGTCCCTGGTGACCGCTCGGCAGCAGGGCCACCAGCGGTTCGCGGACCAGCAGCCACAACCCCACCAGCGCCCAGGCCACCGCCACATCCACCGTGAAGACACCGGGAAACGAGTGCGTGACGTCCCCGAACTCCATCGCCTCGGGCAGGAAACTCGCCGCGTAATAGGTCATGTCGGGCGCGAACGACCCCGCCACCAGCGCGGCCGGCACCAGCCGTCCACGGCCCGTCCCGTCACCCCGCACTCCTGGCAGCACGGCGGCGGCATGACTGAGAGTGAAGGGCAACGGAACTCCTCTTATGGCCAACCGGTGAATATCGGGCGCGAACGGGTGCCCGTGCAAAGCAAGTTGCCGTAGGGTCGCCTGCGGCACCGTGCCGGTCGAACAGACGGACACCGCGCTCGGAAGGTTGCGGTGCAACCGTCGGCGCGGACCGATCGTCACAACAGGGCGGAAACAACGGGCGACGGCACGGCAGCCGACACGGCAGCCGGACACCGCGGCCGGACACGGACGGAGAGGGACGCGCGGGCGTCCACGGGAGGGGTTCACTCTATGGCGGCGCATTTCGACCGGAGGCTCCGTAAGGCGGCGGTCACCACCACCGTGGCGGCGGTCGTGGTCGCGGCCCTGTCCGCGTCCCAGGCCCCGGACGTGACGGCCGACGCCAACGGCAGACAGACCACCGCGGACAACGCGCCGACGTCCGACACACCCTCCCAGGAGAGCGCGACCGGCAACTCGCCGTACTACACGGACCTGCCGCCGCTCAACAGCCCGAGTCCCGCACCCACCATCGGCACCCCCGATTCCCGGGCGGCCGCCGAGGCCGGCATACCCGCCACCGTCCTGGACGCCTACAAGAAGGCCGAGGCGGCGGTGCGCCAGGCCAAGCCCGGCTGCAACCTGCCGTGGCAACTCCTCGCGGCCATCGGCAAGGTGGAGTCCGGCCAGGCCCGCGGCGGCCGCGTCGACGCCCAGGGCACCACCATCGGCAAGATCATCGGACCCCAGCTCGACGGCAACGGCTTCGCGCTCATCAAGGACACCGACGACGGCGTCTACGACGGCAACAGCAGCTACGACAACGCCGTCGGCCCCATGCAGTTCATCCCCTCCACCTGGTCGTGGGCGGGCCGGGACGGCAACGGCGACGGCAAGGACGACCCCAACAACGTCTACGACGCCGCGCTCGCCGCCGGTCACTACCTCTGCCGCTTCACCTGGGACCTCTCCGACGAGGCCGACCTCAAGAGCGCGATCCTCAGCTACAACAACTCGCAGGACTACCTGCACACGGTCCTGTCCTGGCTGGAGCACTACCGCAAGGGCACCCACGAGATCCCCGACGGCACCGGCAGCCTCCCGGTGGGTCGCAGCGACGACCCGATCGGCGCCGGCACCGGTCCCTCACCCGGCGCGACGAGCCCGACGACGCGACCCGGCGCCTCCGGCTCCACGTCGCCCGGCGGCGACAAGCCGAACCGCCCGGCCGAGCCCGGCGAGCCGTCGAACCCCGGCACCGGCTCACCGACCCCCAAGCCGCCGACCGAACCGGAGCCGCCCACCGGCACCCGGCCCCCCACGCCCACCGACACGGTGCACCACCTGGAGAACGCGGGCGCCACCGGGCTCACCGCGATCGCGGGCGACACCTTCGCCAAGAAGCTCAGCGCCCGCGCCGAGACCAAGGCCGGAAAGGCCGTCGGCAAGGTACGTGTCCGCTTCACCGTGCTGGGCGACACGGACGCCGCCTTCACCGGCGGCGACAAGGTGGCCGCGGTCACCACCAACGCCTCCGGCGTGGCCGTCGCGCCCGCGCTGGTGGCGGGCGAGAAGACCGGCGCCTTCACCGTCCGCGCCACCGTCATCGGCCGCACCGTGGGCCTCGACTACAAGGCGACGGTCACCGAACGCGTCGCCGACGCCCTCGCCCGCGTCGGCGACACCGAGCTGACCTGCGCGCCGGGCGGCGAGTTCGCGGACCAGGTCGAGGTGAAGGCCACGCACAAGGGCGCCGCCGCGGACAAGGTCGCCGTCACCGCCACGCTCATCAAGTCGGTGCTCGACCCGACCGAAGCCGACAAGGGCCCCTACTTCAAGGACGCCGACGGCAGGACCGTCCGCACCCTGACCGGCCTCAAGACCGACGCCAAGGGCATGCTGAAGCTGCCGAAGCTGTACGCCGACGACGCCGGCGGCACGTACCTGCTCCGCGTCACCACGGCGGGCGGCGCCGCGCTCAACGTCCAGCTGAAGGTCGCCGAGGCGGCCGAGCCGACGCCCGACCCGTCCACGGAGCCGTCGACCGAGCCGTCCACGAGCCCCTCCACCGAGCCCAAGGCATAAGCGCGATCCCGACCGGACGACCGAGGGCGCCCTCCACCACGGCGGAGGGCGCCCTCGGTCGTCTCCACAGGCACCGCGTCACTTCGCGAGCCGGGCCTTCGTGTACCGGGTCGGCTCCGCCGAGGCGGGATCCTCGGGCCACGGATGCTTCGGGTATCTGCCGCGCAGCTCCGCGCGTACGCCCTTGTAGCCGTCCCGCCAGAAAGAGGCCAGGTCGGCCGTCACCGCGGCGGGGCGTCCGGCGGGGGAGAGGAGATGGACGAGCAGGGGTACCCCGGCGATCCGGGGCGACCGCTGCAACCCGAACATCTCCTGCAACTTCACCGCGAGGACCGGCTGTTCCGGGTCGCCGTAGTCGATCCGGATCCTGGACCCACTGGGGACCGTGATGCGCTCGGGCGCGAGTTCGTCGAGCCGCACCGCCTCCCCGGACGCCCAGGGCAGCAGCCGCGCCAGCGCCTCCACGGCGTCGATCCGGCCCAGGTCGGCCCGCCGTCGGGCCCGGCCCAGCTCGGGCTCCAACCACTCGTCCACGCGCGCGTGGAGGGCGTCGTCGGAGACGTCCGGCCACGGCTCACCGAGATGCCGCCGCAGAAACGCGAGCCGCGCGCGCAGCGCGTCCGCGTCGGCCGTACGGCGCAACAGCCCCAGACCTTCCTGCCGCAGCCCTTCGAGCAGCGCGTCCCGAACGAGACCGGGGTCGGCGCCGGTGAGCGGCCGGACCGCGAGTTCCACGGCGCCGAGCCGCTCCACCCGCCGGGCCACGACGTCGCCGTCGCGCCAGTGGACCTCGTCCCGCTCCGTCAGCAGCGCCCCCGCCGCGAGCCGCGCCGTCTCCTCGTCGACGGCCGCACCGAGCTGCACGCGCGCGTGGCCCCGGCCCACCGGCCGGTCGGCCACGGCGACGGCGATCCACGGCGCACCGCGCAGCGCCGACCCCGCGGACAGCTCGGCCCGGGTGCCGGAGACCATCAGATAGGTACCGCCGTCCTTCTTCGCCACGCGCTCGGGAAAGGCCAGGGCGGCCACCAACCCGGCGAGAGCGTCCTCGGCGAGCGGCAGCCCCCGCCGGCCGTCCCCCGGCTCCACAGCGCCCCGCAGCCGCCGCACCTCCGCCCGCCACCGCGCCGCGTATCCGTCACCTCCACGCCGGGCGGCCCGCAGCACGGACACCAGTTCGTCGCCGTACTCCCGCGGCGCCTCCTCGCTGAGCAGCCCGACCACTTCGGCGACCACCTCAGGACCACCGCCGCCTCCACCGGAGCGACCCGTCCCCGCGTCCCCCGTCGCCGAACCGGCCGCGTCGAGCAGCGCCCGACCCAGGCGGGGATGGACGCCGAGACGGGAGAGCCGGATGCCCCGGGGCGTGGCACGACCTGTGGGGTCGACCGCCCCGACCGCCGTCAGGACCGACCGCGCCGCCGCCATCGCACCGGCCGGCGGCGGGTCCAGGAGCGCCAGTCCGGACGCGTCCGGATCCCCCCAGCAGGCCGCCTGCAGGGCGAACGCGGTCAGATCGGCCACCTTGATCTCCGGCGCCGGGAACCGCGGCAGCCGGGCGTCCTCCGCCTCCGCCCAGCAGCGGTACACCGCGCCGGGGGCCTCCCGCCCGGCCCGCCCCGCCCGCTGCCGCGCCGCCGCCCGCGAGGCCCGTACCGTCGTCAGGGCGCTCAGCCCGCGCGCGTGGTCGACGCGCGGCTCCCGCGCCAGTCCGGCGTCCACGACCGCCCGCACGCCCGGAACCGTCAGCGACGACTCCGCCACCGAGGTCGCCAGCACCACCCGGCGCCGCGCCCCGGGCACCAGCACCGCGTCCTGCACGGCCGCGGGCGCCCGCCCGTGCACCTGGAGCACGTCGACGTCCCCGAGGCCCCCCAACTGCCCGGCGACACGCGCGATCTCCCCGACGCCGGGCAGGAAGCAGAGCACGTCCCCGTCCCGCTCGGCCAGCGCCCGCCGCACCACCGACGCGACGTGCGCGAGCAGCGCCGGATCCACCCGCGTCCCGTGCGGAGGCCGCACCGGACGCGCCGGCGGCGACCAGACCACCTCCACGGGATGCGACACGCCTTCCGCCTCGACGACCGGCGCCCCGCCCAGCAGCCGGGCCCAGCCCTCCGCGTCCGTCGTCGCCGACGCGGCCACCAGGCGCAGCTCCGGGCGGAGCGCCTGGCGCACGTCCCACAGGAACGCCGCCGCCGTGTCCGCGTCCAGGTGCCGCTCGTGGCACTCGTCGAGCACCACCACGTCGACGCCGGTCAGTTCCTGGTCCCGCTGGAGCCGCTGCAGGAGCACGCCGGTCGTGACGACCTCCACGCGCGTGTGCCGCCCGACCACCCGCTCACCGCGCACGGTGTACCCGACACGCGCGCCGGGCTTCTCACCCAGCAGCCACGCCATCCGCCGGGCCGCCGCCCGCGCCGCGATCCGCCGGGGCTCGGCCACGACCACGCGCCGTGCGGGTCCCTCGCCCAGCAGCCCGGCCAACGCGAGCGGCACCAGCGTCGTCTTGCCGGTGCCGGGCGGCGCGACCAGCACCGCGGTGCCGTGCCCCTCCAGGGCGTCGTGCAGCGCGGACAGCGCACCGCGCACGGGCAGCGCGTCCAGGGCGTCGTAACGGATCACGCCCCCAGTGTCGTACGCCCGCGAAACCGGCCTCCACGCGCGCGTGCGCGCGCACGGCCCGTACGGCTCAGTCGCGCTCGCACACGAAGATCGCCGTCCCCGGGATCAGGTGCCCGCGCAGCGGGGACCACCCGCCCCATTCGGAGGTGTTCCAGTCCGGCCACTCCGGTTCCACGAGGTCCACCAGCCGGAACCCGGACGCCACCACGTCCCGCACCCGGTCACCGAGCGTCCGGTGGTGCTCGACGTACACCGCGCGGCCGTCGTCGTCCTGCTCGACGTAGGGCGTGCGGTCGAAGTACGACGCGGACACCGACAGTCCCTCGGGGCCCGGCTCGTCCGGCAGCGCCCAGCGCAGCGGATGCGTGACGGAGAAGACGAAACGGCCCCCCGGGCGCAGCACCCGGCGCACCTCCCGCAGCACCAGCCGCGGATCGGCGACGAACGGCAGCGCCCCGTACGCCGAGCACGCCAGGTCGAACGAGCCGTCCGCGAAGGGCAGCACGGCGGCGTCGGCGCAGACCAGGGGGAAGTCGCCGCCGATGCGCAGGGCGTGCTGGAGCTGGCGATGGGAGAGGTCGAGGGCCACCGGACGGGCACCCTGGGCGGTCAGCCAGCGCGAGCACTGCGCGGCGCCGGCGCCGATCTCCAGGACCGTCCTTCCCTTCAGGTCCTCCGGCGGGCCGAGCAGCTCGGCCTCCACCTCGTCCAGCCCCTCGGGACACCACACGAAGCGGTCGTCGCCGAGGAAGGTGCCGTGCTCGGTCTGGTACTCGTCCGCGTTCCGGTCCCACCAGCCGCGGTTGGCGCGCGAACTCTCCGTGACACCGGCGGCACGCCGGGTGGCCTCGGGTTCTGCCGCCGCGGTCTCGGACGTTACGGGCTCTTGGATGACCGGCTCCCTCGTACTAGTCTGCGGGCTCTTCCGTGCCGCCGGCCCCGGGTAACGCAAGGGACGCTCAGGGGTCCACGTGGCCTCGGGGGACAGCTTTTGTGCCGGGTATGCGGTGATCTGCCCCGGGTGTGCGGCTTCGCGCATTGACCCTGCCCGGCTGCCCCCGTATGCTACAAGTTGCGCTGCGGGCCTGCGCGCCTCAGACGTAGTAGGCCGCGCTCGCATCTGTTGTATGTCCCCTCGGTTCTCGAGGCGCCACCAGTGGTTTTCGGTGACGCTTCCTTGGCTGTCCGGCTTCTGCAGAGCGAAACGGGCTCCCGGCGTAAGCAGTACCTACGACTTCAATGTCCGTACCGGAGCCCTTTCCCACATGACGAGCAGCACCGAGACCACCGCCACCACCCCGCAGGTAGCGGTCAACGACATCGGTAACGAGGAAGCCTTCCTCGCCGCGATCGACGAGACGATCAAGTACTTCAACGACGGCGACATCGTCGACGGCGTCATCGTGAAGGTCGACCGGGACGAGGTCCTGCTCGACATCGGTTACAAGACCGAAGGTGTCATCCCGAGCCGCGAGCTCTCGATCAAGCACGACGTCGACCCCAACGAGGTCGTCGCCGTCGGTGACGAGATCGAGGCCCTTGTTCTCCAGAAGGAGGACAAGGAAGGCCGCCTGATCCTCTCGAAGAAGCGCGCCCAGTACGAGCGTGCCTGGGGCACCATCGAGAAGATCAAGGAAGAAGACGGCATCGTCACCGGTACCGTCATCGAGGTCGTCAAGGGTGGTCTCATCCTCGACATCGGCCTCCGCGGCTTCCTCCCGGCCTCCCTGGTCGAGATGCGCCGCGTCCGCGACCTCCAGCCCTACGTGGGCAAGGAGCTCGAGGCGAAGATCATCGAGCTGGACAAGAACCGCAACAACGTGGTCCTGTCCCGCCGTGCCTGGCTGGAGCAGACCCAGTCCGAGGTCCGCCAGACGTTCCTCACCACCCTCCAGAAGGGTCAGGTCCGTTCCGGCGTCGTCTCCTCGATCGTCAACTTCGGTGCCTTCGTGGACCTGGGTGGCGTCGACGGTCTGGTCCACGTCTCCGAGCTGTCCTGGAAGCACATCGACCACCCCTCCGAGGTTGTCGAGGTCGGCCAGGAGGTCACCGTCGAGGTTCTCGACGTCGACATGGACCGCGAGCGTGTCTCCCTGTCGCTGAAGGCGACCCAGGAAGACCCGTGGCAGCAGTTCGCCCGCACCCACCAGATCGGCCAGGTCGTGCCCGGCAAGGTCACGAAGCTGGTGCCGTTCGGTGCGTTCGTCCGCGTGGACGAGGGCATCGAGGGTCTGGTCCACATCTCCGAGCTGGCCGAGCGCCACGTGGAGATCCCGGAGCAGGTCGTCCAGGTCAACGACGAGATCTTCGTCAAGGTCATCGACATCGACCTCGAGCGCCGTCGCATCAGCCTCTCGCTGAAGCAGGCCAACGAGGCCTTCGGTGCCGACCCGTCGACGGTCGAGTTCGACCCGACCCTGTACGGCATGGCCGCGTCCTACGACGACCAGGGCAACTACATCTACCCCGAGGGCTTCGACCCCGAGACCAACGACTGGCTCGAGGGCTACGAGACCCAGCGCGAGGCGTGGGAGACGCAGTACGCCGAGGCGCAGCAGCGCTTCGAGCAGCACCAGGCCCAGGTCATCAAGTCCCGCGAGGCGGACGAGAAGGCCGCGGCCGAGGGTGTCGACACCGCGGGTGCGGCTCCGGCCGCGTCCGGTGGCGGTGGCGGCGGCGGCTCGTACTCCTCCGAGGGTGGCGACAACTCCGGCGCCCTGGCGTCGGACGAGGCGCTGGCCGCGCTGCGCGAGAAGCTGGCCGGCGGCCAGAGCTGATCGCAGGCCACTGAGGCCAAGCCGTAGACCAAGGGGCCGTACCTTTCGAGGTGCGGCCCTTTGGCGTTGCCCCGGACAGCGCCCCTCCACGCGGCCGCCAAGATCACAGTCCTCGCCCTTCCGGGAATGCCCGTCACCGTCCCTGCGTTGTCACATACGAACACGAGGAGGGGAGCGGTCACTGTGCTTGATCCGCAGGATTTGTACGCATGGGAGCCGAAGGGCCTGGCCGTCGTCGACATGGCGCTCGCGCAGGAGTCGGCCGGACTGGTCATGCTGTACCACTTCGACGGCTACATCGACGCCGGGGAGACCGGTGACCAGATCGTCGAGCGAGTGCTCGACACGCTGCCCCACCAGGTCGTCGCCCGCTTCGACCACGACCGGCTCGTCGACTACCGGGCGCGGCGTCCGCTGCTGACCTTCAAGCGGGACAGCTGGACGGAGTACGAGGACCCCGCCATCGAGGTGCGGCTCGTCCAGGACGCCACCGGGGCGCCGTTCCTGCTGCTGTCCGGCCCCGAGCCGGACGTCGAGTGGGAGCGTTTCGCCGCGGCCGTGGCGCAGATCGTTGAGCGCCTGGGCGTCCGCCTGGCGGTGAGCTTCCACGGCATCCCCATGGGTGTCCCGCACACCCGCCCCGTCGGCGTCACCCCGCACGGCACCCGCACCGACCTCGTGCCGGGCCATCGCAGCCCCTTCGAGGAGGCGCAGGTCCCCGGCAGCGCCGAGGCGCTCGTCGAGTACCGGCTCACTCAGGCCGGCCACGACGTCCTGGGCGTCGCCGCGCACGTCCCGCACTACATCGCCCGCTCCCCGTACCCGGACGCGGCGCTGACCGTCCTGGAGGCGATCACCGCGGCGACCGGTCTGGTCCTGCCCGGCATCGCGCACGCCCTGCGCACGGACGCCCACCGCACCCAGACGGAGATCGACCGGCAGATCCAGGAGGGCGACGAGGAGCTGACCGCCCTCGTCCAGGGCCTGGAGCACCAGTACGACGCGGCCGCGGGCGCCGAGACCCGCGGCAACATGCTCGCCGAGCCCGTCGAGATCCCCTCGGCGGACGAGATCGGCCGCGAGTTCGAACAGTTCCTGGCGGACCGGGAGGGCGACAACTGAGGCCGCCCGACCGGCCCGCGGGCCGGCCCGTCACCGGCAGGCCCTAAGCTTCCGCTCATGCTGAAGGTGGGCCTGACCGGCGGGATCGGTGCCGGCAAGAGCGAGGTGTCGCGGCTGCTCGTCGAGCACGGCGCCGTACTGATCGACGCGGACCGGATCGCGCGCGAGGTCGTCGCGCCCGGGACCCCGGGACTCGCGGCGGTCGTGGCGGCCTTCGGCGAGGACGTGCTCGCCGGGGACGGCAGCCTGGACCGGCCGAAGCTCGGTTCGATCGTCTTCGCCGACCCGGAGCGCCTCGCCGCGCTGAACGCGATCGTGCACCCCCTGGTGGGCGACCGCTCCCGCGCCCTCGAAGAGGCGGCCGACGACGACGCCGTCGTCGTCCACGACGTCCCCCTGCTCACCGAGAACGGCCTGGCACCGCTGTACGACGTGGTGGTCGTCGTGGACGCCGACCCGGCCACCCAGCTCGACCGCCTGGTCCGGCTGCGCGGCATGACCGAACCGGACGCGCGGGCCCGCATGGCCGCCCAGGCGACGCGTGAGCAGCGCCGGGAGATCGCGGACGTGGTCATCGACAACGACGTGCCCCTGGACGAGCTGCGACGCCGCGTCGCGGAGGTGTGGACCGAGCTGGCGCACCGGGCACACGCCCGGCGCCGGACGGCACAGGAATAGCGTGCCCCGCGCGGGCGTTGATCCCTTCCAGTGAGGGAAGGACTCTGCCGTGCCCGAGATCAGCGGTTCCACCGGACGTACCCCGGAGACGGACGTCATCGACTTCCGTGCCGCCGAGCGGTTGCTCGCGGCGCGTGACCCGCGGGGCGCGGTCAAGCTGCTCGACGCGGTCATCGGAGCCCACCCCGAGAACACCGCCGCGCGGCTGCTGCGTGCCCGCGCCTTCTTCGCAGCGGCGCAACTGCGACCGGCCGAGCTGGAGTTCACCATCGTCCTGGAGCGCGAGCCGGACAACGCGTTCGCGCACTTCGCGCTGGCCCGCACCTACGAGCGCCGAGGCTGCCCCGACCAGGCCCGGCGGCACTTCAGGCTGGCGGCGGCCCTGGATCCGAACCCGGAGTACCTCCAGCAGGCGCGTTTCGACTCCTGACGGTCAGCTCCTCGGCGGCGGATACGGCGGGACGTCCCGGCCCGGCTGGTAGTGCGGGCCCTGGCGCAGATGCCGCAGGACCACCGTGAGGTCGATCGTAGCGACCAGCCAGAGCACCCCGCAGGCGACGGCCCAGCCGATTCGGCCGGTGAGCGCGAAGGCCGCCGTTCCGAAGATCGCCCAGACCAGCCCCCACAGGCTCAGCCAGAACCGCGCCCGCAGTGCACTGCGCGCGGTGGCCGGTTCACTGCCTGTACGCATCGGATCACCACTCCTGTAAGCAACGTACTCCGGCGGGCCACGAGGGGGAAACGGGCCGCGTCGGCGGTCCCACCGCACCACCGGACCGCGTGCGTTCACTCGGTCGGGTGAACCGGCGGTGCGTGGGAACGGGTGTGCGGTGGCGGGCCGTTGGACGGGCATGGAACTGGGAATGCGAGAGGGACACCAGGGGACGGGGCCCGGGGCCATCACCCCGGACGGCTGTGCCGTCGAGCTGTATTCGCGGCTGCCCGCGGGACCCGAGCCGGACATCGTCGCCGCCGCCGTGCCCGAGGGTGCGCACATCCTGGAGCTGGGCAGCGGGGTGGGCCGCATGACCCATCCGCTGCTGGAGCGCGGGTTCTCCGTCACCGCGGTCGACGAGTCAGCCGAGATGCTGGAGCACGTGCGCGGCGCACGGACCATATGCGTCCCGATCGAGCACCTCGACCTGGACGAGCGCTTCGACGTGGTGATGATGGCGTCGTTCCTCGTCCACACCGGGGACGTCGAGGTGCGGCGGGGGCTGCTGAGCACCTGTGCGCGGCACGTCGCGCGCGACGGTTGCGTACTGATCCAGCGGGAGGGCGCGGACTACCACACGAACCTGCCGCGCGAGCGGGTCGACCCGAGCGGCTTCACCGTGCGGATCCTGTCGGCGGACCCGGTCGCGGAGGGGGTCAACTCGGTACGCGCGGAGTACGAGTTCCCGGACGCGGTCTGGACCCAGACCTTCCTGGCCCGGCCGCTGACGAAGGAACAGTTCGAGCAGGCACTGGCGGAGGCGGGACTCCGGGTGGACCGGTACCTGACCGACGACGGGACGTGGGTGAGGGCGATTCCGATGCCACAGGCGTGAGGCAACAGGCGTGAGGCAACAGGAGTGGTGCCACAGGATTGCTCCCGCAAGAGCAGGCATCCGGCGATGAGTTCCGGTCCGGCGGGCGGTCTACCCACCCGACAGCAGCACGGATCACCCAGCTCAGGAGACCGCCATGGCCGAGACCGCCGCTTCCACCGCCCCCACGGCTCGCACCGCCCGGATCACCCTGCGCGTGGTGCAGGTGCTCGTCGCGCTGTTCTTCGCCGTGGCGAGCGCCTCGCCCAAGCTCGTCGGGCACTCCTCGGCGGCCGACAGCTTCGCCACGATGGGCTGGGGCGACGCCGGCATGTACGCGATCGGAGTCCTGGAGCTGGCCGGGGCGGTCGCCCTGCTGATCCCGCTGCTCCAGTCGGTGGCGGCGACGGCGCTCGGCGGGCTGATGGTCGGCGCGTTCGTCGTCCAGCTGACCTACTTCGACGGTGAGAACGCGGTGACCCCGCTCATCCTGCTGGTGCCGCTTCTGGTCATCGCGCGGGCCCGCCGCGAGCACAACCGCGAGCTGCTCCGGCTGGTCCGGGCCCGGCGCGGCTGAGCGAGCGGTCCGAGGACGGGATCAGGGCCTGGTCACGGTGATTAGGGCCTGGTCTCGGCGTCCTTACGGGCGCGGGCCAGACTCTCCAGCCCGCGCAGGCGGTCCATCTCACGGCGGTCCCGCTTGGTCGGCCGCCCGGCGCCGCGGTCACGGATCCCGGCCGGGGCGACGGCCTCGCGGGGCGGGGGCGGCGGGGAGTTGTCGACGTAGCACTGGGCGGCGACCGGGGCACCGACGCGCTTGCGGATGAGCCGCTTCACGATGACGACGCGTTCCCGGCCCTCCTGCCGCAAGCGCACCTCGTCGCCCACGCGCAGTGAGTACGCGGGCTTCACCCGGTCACCGTTCACCCGGACATGGCCGCCCCGGCAGGCGGTGGCGCCGAGAGAGCGGGTCTTGATCAGGCGAACGGCCCAGATCCAGCTGTCCACGCGGACGCTCTCGCCGCTCTGCGGCCCGGCCGCCTCGGCGGCGGCGATCGCGGCGGCGGTCTTCGGGTCCTGTTCCGGGGCCCCAGGGGCGTCCTGCGGGACGGCCGCCCCGTCCGCCGGGACCTTGCCCTCGTCATGCTCGGAAGCCATGCTCCGACCTTAGCCGCCCGGCCCGGCGGGAGGGACCGCAATTTCCGCCCGGGGATCGTTCTACGGTGGACGTATGGACACCGGCGGACTCTCCACGCTCGACCAGCGGATCGCGGACTGCCGGGCCTGCCCGCGGCTGGTCGACTGGCGGGAGGAGGTGGCCCGTACGAAGCGGGCGGCCTTCGCCGACTGGACGTACTGGGGCCGTCCGGTGCCGGGCTTCGGACCGCCCGACGCGAGCCTGCTGATCGTCGGACTCGCCCCCGCGGCCCACGGCGGCAACCGCACCGGCCGGATGTTCACCGGGGACCGCTCCGGGGACGTGCTGTACCAGGCCCTGTACGACGTGGGCCTCGCCTCGCAGCCCACCGCGGTCTCCGCCGACGACGGCCTGGAACTGCTCGGCGTGCGCGTCACCTCGCCGGTGCACTGCGCCCCGCCCGCCAACAAGCCCACCCCCGCCGAACGCGACACCTGCCGTCCCTGGCTCGTCCGGGAGCTGGACCTGCTGCGGCCGACGCTGCGTGCAGTGGTCGTACTCGGCGCCTTCGGATGGCAGGCGGCGCTGCCCGCGTTCGCCGGCGCGGGCTGGACCGTACCCCGTCCCCGTCCGCCCTTCGCACACGGCGGCCGGGTCACGCTGGACGCGCCCGACGGGCCCGGCCTGCACCTCTTCGGCTGCTTCCACGTCAGCCAGCGCAACACCTTCACCGGCCGGCTCACTCCCGAGATGCTCCGCGACGTGCTGCGCGCGGCGGCGGACGAGGCGGGCCTGCCCACCCGGTAAAGCGGATGAGCGCCCCGGCCCGGCGGCGCTACGGTGCTCCGATGGGCCTGTATCCGGAGATCGAACCGTACGACCACGGCATGCTCGACGTCGGCGACGGCAACAGCGTCCACTGGGAGACCTGCGGCAACCCGCACGGCAAGCCCGCGCTGGTGCTGCACGGCGGGCCGGGCAGCGGCGCCCGCCCGGGGCACCGGCGGTACTTCGACCCCGCCGCCTACCGGATCGTCCTCCTCGACCAGCGCGGCGCCGGACGGTCACTGCCCGGCGCGAGCGCACACGACACCGACATGAGCGTCAACACCACCGCCCACGTCATGGCGGACCTGGAACGGCTCCGTGCCCACCTGGGCATCGAGCGGTGGCTGGTGTGGGGCGTGTCGTGGGGATCGGCCCTGGGCCTGCGGTACGCGCAGACGCACCCCGGTGTGGTGTCCGAGCTGGTGCTGACCGGCGTCGCGACCGGCTCCAACGCCGAAGTGGCCCTCCTCACCCGGGGGCTGGGCAAGATCTTCCCCGAGGCCTTCGAGCGGTTCCTCGCCGCGCTGCCCCCGGACCAGCGCGACGGCGATCCGGCCGCCGCCTACAACCGGATGCTGGAGTCGCCGGACGCCGCGGTCCGGGAGCGGGCAGCCCGCGCCTGGACCGACTGGGAGACGGCGACCATGCCGGCGCCGCCACGCTCGGTCGCCCGGTTCGAGGACCCGGAGTTCCGCCTGGGCTTCGCCCGCACCGTCACGCACTACTGGGGCAACGACCACTTCCTCGGCGAGGGCAACGACGAGGGCGTGGTCCTCAGGGACGCGCACCTGCTGAAGGGCATCCCCGGCACCCTGGTCCAGGGCAGCCTCGACTTCGGCAACCTCCTGGGCATCGTATGGAGGCTCCACCACGCGTGGCCGGACAGCGAGCTGGTGGTAGTGGACGAGGCCGGACACGACGCAGGAGCCGTCGGGGACGAGGCACTCGTGGCGGCGACGGACACATACGCCCGGCGCGAAGCCTGAGCGGCGTACGGACGCGGGTGCGGCGGCCGGGCGTGCCCGATGCCCTGCCCACGGGCGCCGCCTACGGACGCCACACGTACCGCACGTCCGGCTCCCGCTCCTCGTTCCGGGCGCCGTCCGTCCGCTCCACCGCGGTGAACCCGTGCCGTTCGTAGAAGCGGTGCGCGGGCGCGTTGACCTGGAACGTCCACAGCTCGAGCCCGGCCGGCCTGCGCTCCTTGGCCAGGGCGACGAACCGGTCGCCGAGCCCGCGACCGCGCCGTTCGGGGGCGAGATACAGCTGCGACAGCTCCTCGCCCTCCAGCACCATCACCCCTGCCACCGCACCACCGGTCTCCTCGGCCACCCACGTCTCGTGGTGCTCCACCACCACGTGCCGGAAATACGCCCGGACCTCGTCGTCGGTCCGGGGCCGGACCACGGTCGGCAGCGCGGCGGCGAAGGAGCGCAGCCACACGTCGGCGGCGGCACGCGCGTCGGCGGCCGACGCGCGCCGCAGGACGACCGCCCCGGCTCCCGTGTCCGGGCTCACGGACGGGCCTCACCGGGCACGACCGCCGTTGCCGTGATCTCCACCAGCTGTCCCGTGTAGCCGAGGCAGCTCACCCCGAGGAGCGTCGAGGAATGCGGGCCGGTGCTGAGCCCCGACGCCTCGACGACGTCCCAGACGGCGGACAGTTCGGCGGGCTCGGTACCCACGACGTACACATCGGTCGACAGCACGTACCGCAGGTCGCTGCCGACGGCACGCAACTGCTCGGTGAGGTTCGCGACGACCTGCTCGGCCTGACGGACCGCGTCGCCCTCGCCGACCAGCTTCCCGTCCGCGTCGAGCGGAACGGCCCCGGCGAGAAAGGCGAGCCTCGTGCCGGCCTCGACGACGGAGGCGTGGGAGTAGGTGGGCGGCGGGAAGAGACCTGACACGGTGACGCGCTGAATCACGTTGGCTCCTGGAAGCTGGGCGGACAACCTCCCGATCGTCCGCCTCCCGGCCCACGTCGCGCACCCGGTTTTCCCTCGCGGCCCGCGCCCGGGCCCGCCTAGGCTTCCGGTGTCCGTTCCGTCGCCTCGTCACCGCCAGGAGCCCACCGCAGTGCCCTCCCTCACGGATCCCACGGACGAGGCCTTCCTCGACACCACCGCCGACCGGCTCGCCGCCCTGCCCGCCGTCCGGGCGGTCACCCTCGGCGGCTCCCGGGCACAGGGCACGCACAGACCCGACAGCGACTGGGACATGGCGGTCTACTACCGGGGCGACTTCGACCCCGACGACCTCCGCGCCCTCGGCTGGGCCGGTGAGGTCTCGGAGATCGGCGCCTGGGGCGGCGGCGTCTTCAACGGCGGCGCCTGGCTGACGATCGACGGCCGCCGCGTCGACGTGCACTACCGCGACCTCGACGCGGTCGAGCACCAGGTGACGGAGGCGGAAGCGGGCCGCTTCGGCGTCGAGCCGCTGATGTTCCACCTGGCGGGCATCCCGACGTACCTGGTGGTCGCCGAACTGGCGGTCAACCGGACGCTGCGCGGCCAACTGCCCCGCCCCGGCTACCCCGACGCCCTGCGCGCCACCGCCCCCGACCACTGGCACGGCGCGGCCACGGCCACCCTCGCCTACGCGAGAACCGGCCACGCCCCCAGGGGTGCCCTCACCCAGGTCGCCGGCGCCATCGCCCTCGCCACCACCCAGACGGCACACGCGGTCCTGGCGGGACGGGGGGAATGGGTCACCAACGAGAAGGGCATCGTCGAGCGCGCCGGTCTGGGCGGGATCGACGAACTGGTCGCCGGACTGACCTCGGAGCCGCACTCCCTGACCCGCTCGGTGGAGCACACCGAGACGTTCCTGCGCGTCGCCCTGGAGGGCGCGGCGTAGGCGCCGAGGCCCCGTCATCCTCCGGAAACACGGCCGTTTCCGCCCCCGCGCCATTCCGTCGTACGCTTGACAGCGCACCACCCAGCCCGGCCACCGTCGCCCGAAGGCTCGTCATCGCCCTCGACCGGACGACAGGAGGCCGCGCCCCTTGTTCCGTACCGCCGCCCGTGTGCTCCCGCCGTGGCTCGCCCATGCTCTGAACGCCCAACGCGGTCCCGTGCCCTGGAACGCGGTCACGCGCGGTGCGCTGGCCGGCGGGCCGCTGCTGATCACCGCGCTGGTCGCCGGGCGGCCCTCCCTCGGGGTCGTCGCCGCGATCGCCGCCATGCTGGCCGGCATCAACGACCGGCCGGGCAGTCGCCGCGCGTCCGTGCGGCGGATCGGCGTACCCGCGCTCGCGGGCGCGGCCGGGCTGCTTGTCGGGACGTACGCCGGACAGCAGCTGGGCGCCGTTCCGCTGACCCTGGTGCTGACCGGGCTGGGGCTGGTCGCGGGTGGCGTCAGTGCCGTCGGGCCCGTGGCGTCCCAGACCGGGACGCAGCTGCTGGTCGGCAGTGCGGTGGGCGCCGGGATGCTGTTGCCCGACCCCGGCTGGCAGAGCGTGCTGGCCTTCCTCGCCGGCGCCGGATGGCTGATCCTGCTGCGGCTGGTCCTGCCCACGCCCGGCTCCCTGACCGGCGGCTTCCGCTTCGACGGGGAGCGCGCGGCCGTCGCCGACGTGTACGACGCCGTCGCCGCGCTGCTGGACGCCGTCGGCACCGAGCACGCCGTGGCCCGCCGGGCCGCGCTCACCGCCGCCCTCGACCACGCCCAGGACGCGCTCGCCGGACCCCGGCTGCGTCGCCGTGCCTCCACCGCGGCCGAACGCCGACTGCACGCCCAGTACGCGGCCGCGCTGCCCCTCGGAGAAGCCGCGACCGCGCTCGCGTGGGCCGAGCGGCCCGTGCCCGCCCGTGCCTCGGAAGGGCCCCGTCGGCTCGCGGCCGCCGTACGCGGCAACGCCCACGCGGGACCACTGCCCGCGCCCCACCGCACCGACCCCGCCCTGCGCGCCCTGGACGACGCCCTCCTGCACGCTGCGGTCGCTTTCGACCTGGGCAGGGGCCAGGACCTGCACACTCGCAGGCGGTCGGCCGCCGCCCTCGCCCGCGACGTCTTCGGGGCGGGAGGGCGTGAGTACGGGCTGCGGGCCGGGCTGTGCTTCGGAGCCGCCGCCGCCGTCGCCCAGGCGCTGCACCACGGCCACTGGTACGGCGCCCACCAGCACTGGTACTGGCTGCCCGCCACCGCCGTCTTCCTCGTCAAGCCCGATCTCGGTCCGCTCGTGTCGCGGGTCCTGTGCCGGGCGGCCGGGACCGTGCTCGGGGCCTTGCTGTTCGCCGGGTTCGCGGCCGTACTGCCCCGGCCCGAGGGGCTGGTCGCGCTCGTCGCCGTGTGCGGTGCCCTGGTGCCGGTCGCCGCACGGCACTTCGCCGCCCAGACCACCGTCGTCACCGTCCTCGTCCTCGCCCTGGTCATGGTGGGCGGCGAACCCCAGGCATCCGCCGGCCGCATCGGGGAGACGCTGCTGGCCTGCGCGATCGTGCTGGTCGTCGGGCATCTGCCGATGCCGGGACAGCGGGGCGGCGGCGTACGGGCCCGGATCGGGGCCGCCGACGCCGCAGCGCAGGCCTACCTCGCACACGTACTGAGCGGGTCCGGCGACCGCGCTACCCGGTGGACGCTCCGCCGCGAGGCCTACCGCACGCTCGCCGAGGCACGTGCCGCCATCGACCGCGCCGCCGCCGAACTGCCCGCCCTCGCCCGCCACTCCGAGGGCACGGACGAGGTCGCCGCGGTCCTCGAGCGGCTCGTCGACACCACCACCGCCTGCGCCGTCCACCTCGACGACACCGGCCGGCTCACGCCCCGTCACACCGCCCGGCTCGCCGAGCTGGGGGACGAACTGGCCCAGCGGCGCGGACGCGTGGGCGGCGACCGCCCCGAACTGCCGCTCGCGGGGTGAGCGCCCCCGGCGGACCGGAGCCGTGGCGGCGCCCGCCCCCGTAGGTTGGCGTGATGACGCCTTCTTCGCACGGGAAGCCCGCGGATCTCGTCATCACCGGCTGCACCGTCCTCGTCCACGACGACCGGGAGCGGATCGGTTTCGAGGAGGACGCCGCGATCGTCGTACGGGACGGAGCCGTCGACTCCGTGACGACCGCCGCCGCCGTCGCCGGCCTGGCCGCCGCCGACCGCATCGACGCCCGTGGCCAGGTCGCCCTCCCCGGGCTGGTCAACTGCCACACGCACGCGCCGATGGTCGCCCTGCGGGGCCTCGCCGAGGACCTGCCCACCGAGGAGTGGTTCAACGACGTCGTCTGGCCCGTCGAGTCCAACCTCACCGAACGGGACGTGACCCTGGGCGCCCGGCTGGCCTGCGCCGAGATGATCCGCGCGGGGGTGACCACCTTCGCGGACAGCTACTTCGCCATGGACGCCGTGGCCGCCGTCGTCGCCGCGTGCGGGATGCGGGCGCAGCTGGGCCAGGCGTACTTCTCCTCGCAGGGCCCCGAGGGGCGGGAGGCGTCACTGGAGTTCGCGTTGCGGCACCGGGGCGCCGCAGGCGGCCGCATCACCACCGCCCTCGCCCCGCACGCCCCCTACACGGTGACCGACGCCGACCTCGCCGCCACCGCCGCGCTCGCCCGCGACCACGGACTGCCCGTGCACCTCCACGCCGCCGAGAACCGGGACCAGACCGACACCAGCCTCGCCCGGCACGGGGCCACCCCGATCCGGGTCCTGGAGCGCACGGGCATCCTCGGCACCGACGTGCTCATCGCGCACGGCACCGGCATCACCGGGGACGATCTGCCGCTCCTCGCCCGCGCGGAGGGCCGTACGGCCGTGGCGACCGCACCTCGCGGCTACCTCAAGTTCGCCTGGCCCGACACCACCCCGGTGCGCGCCCTGCGCGACATCGGGATCCCCGTCGGCCTCGCCACGGACGGCGCCGCCTCCAACAACTCCCTCGACGTGTGGGAGTCGATGGCGCTCACCTCCCTGATCCAGAAGTCCACCGAGGGCGATCCGCGCTGGCTGACCTCCCGTCAGGCCCTCCACCACGCCACCCTGCAGAGCGCCGACGCGGTCGGGCTCGCCGGCACCGTCGGCCGCATCGCGCCGGGCCTGCGGGCCGACCTGATCCTCGTCGACCTCACGGAACCGCACACGCAGCCGGTGCACGACCTCGCCGCCACCCTGGTGCACAGCGCCCGCTCCGCCGACGTGCGCACGACGATCGTCGACGGCCGCGTCCTCATGCGGGACCGCGTGCTGCTCACCCTCGACGTGCCCGCCGTGGTGCGGGAGTTGGAGGAGCGGCTGCCCGCCCTCACCGACCGCGGCCACGGGCGGCGTGTCCAGGAGTACGACACCTGAACCGCATCCGCGCGGCGGCCCGGAAAGGAAAGTTCTCCGAGCCGCGATGAGTTCTTCTCCCAACGGCAGTCACCACCTTTCGACGTTCCGTCGCAATGGAGGAGCTGGAGCCATGTCGCTGCCCGAGATCGTGACCCGCGCGGACTGGCGCGCGGCGCGCGCGGCCTTACTGGCCAAGGAGAAGGCGGCCACCCGCGCGCGTGACGCCCTCAACGCCGAACGGCGCGGGTTGCCCATGGTGGAGGTCGACAAGGAGTACGTGTTCGAGGGCGGCGACGGCAAGGCCACCCTCCTCGACCTCTTCGGGGGCCGCGACCAGCTCGTCGTCTACCACTTCATGTTCGCGCCCGAGTGGGACGCGGGCTGCCGCAGTTGCTCCGCGTTCCTGGACCAGATCGGCCACCTCGCGCACCTGAGGGCCCGCGGTACGTCCTTCGCCGCCGTCTCCCGGGCGCCGTACCCGAAGATCCTTCCGTTCAAGGCGCGGATGGGCTGGACGCTGCCCTGGTTCTCGTCGTACGTCAGCGACTTCAACGCCGACTTCGAGGTCACCCTCGAACACGAGGGCGAGCTGGTCGAGCGGCCGGGCCTCAGCTGCTTCCTGCGCGACCGCGAGCGCGTCTTCCACACCTACTCGACGTACGAGCGCGGCCTCGACGGGGTCGGCTCCACCACCAGCCTGCTCGACCTGACCGCGCTCGGCCGGCAGGAGCCGTGGGAGAAACCGGAGGGGCGCGCGACGGCTCTCGGCGCGCCCGCGGGCAGCGAGGGAGTCCGCTACCACGACGAGTACGAGGACTGAGACGCTCCGTAGCGGAAACGGCCGAACGGTCGCGTCACGGCTCACACTTTGCGGTGAACGAGTGTCAACTATGTCTCAGTACCATCACCGCGCGAGGCTTTCGCTCCATGGTTGGCGTTTAACTCTCTACGAGTACAGCGCTACATGGAGGTGCGGAGTGAACGGGCGAACAGTGCTCGAACGCTTTCCCGCAGGTGGACCGCGAGGATCCTGGCCGGCGGAGGAGTTCGCACAGGCACGGCGGCTGGAGGGCCAGCCCGCCGAAGTGGTCATGGACCTCGCCACGGACATGTTCCTGGTCGTGGTGCGCGGCGCCGTCGCCGCGGGTGACGCGGCGGCCTGACGACCCGGGTCAGCCCGCCTCCGGGGCCGGTACCGGCGCCTTCGTGAACTGTTCCGCCTGGAGCGAGTACAGCTCCGCGTAGACCCCGCCGGTGGCCAGCAGCTCGTCCGGGGTCCCGGACTCCACCAGCCTGCCCTGGTCGAGGACGTGCACCAGGTCCGCGTGGCGCACGGAGGCGAGCCGGTGGGTGATCAGGACGACGGTCTGCCCGCTGCCGGCCAGGGCGCGGATCTTCTCGAAGACCTCCACCTCGGCTCGGGCGTCCAGGGCCGCCGTCGGTTCGTCGACGATGAGGATGCGGCCCTGCCGGTACGCCGCCCGCGCGATCCCCACCCGCTGCCACTGGCCGCCGGACAGCTCGTGCCCCCCGCTGAAATTGCGGGCCAGCAGGGTGTCCAGGCCGCGCGGCAGATCCGCGACGACGTCCTCGGCGCCGGCCTCGGCGACCGCGTCGGCCACCCGCTCGTCGCCCAGCGGCACCGAGGAGCGGCCCACGGCGACGTTCACCCGCGCGGTGAACGGCCAGCGCTTGAAGTCCTGGGCCACCATCGCGACCCGTTCGGCGAGCGCGTGCCGGTCCGCCGTCGCCGCGTCGACACCGTCCCAGGTGACGCGGCCCCGGTCCGGTGTGTAGAGGCCCGCGAGCAGCTTGACCAGCGTGGTTTTGCCCGAGCCGTTCTCGCCGACGAGGGCCACGATCCGGCCCAGCGGCAGGGAGAGCGTCACGTCGTCGAGCGCCGGGCGGGTCGCGTCGCCCGGATAACTGAACGTGACGCCCTCGAAGCGGATCTCCTTGGGGTCCTCGGGGAGCGCGGCGCCGCCCAGCGGGATGGCCCGCTCGGCCGCCTCCACGTGCAGCCGGTCCAGGTCGCCGACGAAGAGTGCCTCCTCGTGGAGCGCGTTGACCTCGACGACCAGGGTGCCGAGGCTCTGCGAGCCGGTGCGGATGGCGATCACCGCGGTGCCCGCCACGGACAGGGCCATCGCGCCGCCCAGCAGCAGCCCGCCGAGGGTCGCGTACGTCGCCGCCGTCGCCACCCCCGTCCAGGCCGACGCGATCAGCCCCGTACGGGCCGCCAGCCGGGCCAGCCTGGCCTGCTCCGCCTCCGCGGTCTCCGACATCGCGCGGAAGTGCCGCAGCAGGAAGGGGCCCACCGAGTGCACCCGGATCTCGGGGGCCGCGGCCGGTTCGATCAGCAGACTGCCCAGCAGCCGTCCCGCCCGCTCGTGCTGCACCCAGGCGTGGAAGGACTCGTACCGGCGACGGGCCAGGGTCAGCGCGCTCCAGGCGCTCGGCAGCGTCATCGTCACCAGCAGCGGCAGCAGCGCCGGGTGCAGCACGGTCAGGACGCCGGCCGCCGCGATCAGCGAGATCATCGCGTTCACCACGCGGGCGCCGTACGAGATCATGCGCCGCGCGGAGGCCGCGCCGTACTGGGCGGTGTCCAGGAGCTTGTGGAAGGCGTGGTCCTCGATCGCGGACAGCTCCACGGCCGCCGCCCGCTCCAGGTACCGCTCGGTGGCCACCCGCTCGACCTTCGGCTCCAGCCGCCCGGTCGCGTACGTCGACGTCGCCCGCAGCAGCGCCGCGACCAGCATCACCCCGGCCACCGTGACCAGTGCGGGGACGGTCCCGCGCAGGCGCTCCTCGATCGGACCGGCGGCCATCAGCCCGGCCAGCGCGCTGTTGACGGCGAGGAGACTGACCGCCTGCGCCAGGCCCCGGCCCACCTCGGCCGCGAGTACCGTCCGCGCCGCCCGCGGGTCGGCCTGCCGGGCGAGCCGGAGGCTGGACGCCAGCAGGGACGGCAACCGGGTCAGCATCGCGCGGAAGCCCAGCTCGAGGAACGCGTCGGCGTGCTGGTTCCAGCCCATGTCGTAGCGCAGGGGGCCGCCGAAGAGCAGCCGCTCCGACTCCGACACCCCGGCAGGTTCCGTGCTGCCCTTCCTGCGCACCGTCGGCCTCCCCCGATCGTGGACGGACGGCCACTATCGCGGGGCGGGACGCCAGGGGGCAGGGCGCGGGAGGGGGAGGGCGGAGCGCGCGGGCGCACGCCGGACCCGGCGGAGCCGGAAGGGGGCGCGCGGGGCGAAGCGGCCGGATCCCGGCGCGGTTCGTGCGGGCGTGCGGGGCGGGCCGGCGCCGCGGAGGAGGGAGCGCGTGACGGCGAAGGGGGTGGCCGCGGGCTCGCGGGGGAGAGGCAGGGCGCGGCGACGCCTACGCGCTCACCGGCCGGGACCAGGTGGGCGTCGTGTTCGTCAGCCTGCACAGCGCCAGGTAGAGCGGGATGGGCGGGGTGTACGGAACCGTGCCGTCCGGGCGGTGGATGAGGCCGGGAACGGCCGAGGCGTCCGGGACGACCGCTCCGGTGACGTACCGCGCGGGCGCGGGCCACTCCAGGGCGTAGTCGGAGTCGGACGGAACGATCCACCACCAGTGCGTCTCATCGGCGTAGATGCACCCGACGCGCGGCAGCCTCGGCAGCACCTGTTGGGCGAGGTAGGCGGGTACCGCCACCGCGTCGCAGCCCAGCGGGACCGTCATGCCGTCCGGCACGGGAAGTCGCAGGGGTGTCGCGGAGGCGCGTCGTTCGCGCTGGAGGCGGACCATCGTGTCCAGACCGAGCGGTCGGATGCCGGATGCGGCCCTCACAGCCATTCGGTCCCCGTCCCGCGCCATTGGGTCTCCGTACCGCGGGGCGACCGGAGGTGGTTCTCCGCCTCGCCCTCGTCGCCCGTGTCGTCGGCGGGGCCGGGCTTCGGGCGGGCGCCCCAGCCGAGGTCGTTGTGGGGTTCCGACGGGTCGCGCGGGGTGTCGGTCTTGCGCGCCAGCTCCGCCCAGACCAGGAGGCCGGGGCCGTGCTCGTGGGCGCCCCACGCGTCGCACAGGGCGTCGACGAGGAGCAGTCCTCTGCCGTGTTCGTCCTCGGGCTGCTGATCGTCCGCGGGGTGGGGCTGGCCGGGGGCGCAGCCCTCGTCGCGCACGGCTATGCGGACCAGTTCGTCCCCGTCGTGCAGCTCGCAGACTATGTGTCTGCTCGCGGTGTGCACGATCGCGTTGGTCACCAGCTCGGAGACGACCAGGGCCGCGGTGTCGCAGGTGTCCTCGCACACCGACCAGCCGTTCAGCCGAGCCCGGGTCAGGCGTCTCGCCTGCGCGGGGGAACTCGGATGTGCGGCCAGTTCGAAACGGAACCGGCGCTCGGCGGCTGCGGTCCCCGAAGGGCCGACTCCCATGGCGGCACCGAGGCCCAGGGAGCCCGCGGTGGCGTCTGTTCCTAAGGGCGCGGACGGAATCACGCTTGCCACTATCGCCCCGCCGTGAACACTTGGCAAGTGTCACTCTGAAAAATGCAGAGTGCTGTGTGACGTTCTGGACGGCCGTGGCACACTGCTCGCAACAGCACGTCGAGCGGCGCCACTTCAGTCCGTCGAAGGCCTGCACAGGTTTTCGAACAGGTCTTCGGATGGCGCCGCCGGGCTGTCCGCACCAGGCACGGGCGACAAGCACGGGCGCCGGGCACAGGGACGCAAGGACTCTTCGGGACTCTTCAGGAGGTGGGCGGTGAGTGAGCCGCGGTCCGCGCCGACGGTCGGCCAGGTCGTACTCGGCCGGCGCCTGCTGGACCTGCGGGAACGCGCGGGCCTCAAGCGTGAGGAAGCCGCCCGCATCCTGCGCGTCGCCCCCGCCACCGTCCGCCGGATGGAGATGGCCGAGGTCGCCCTCAAGATCCCGTACCTCCAGCTCCTGCTGAAGGCGTACGGCGTCGGTGACGAGGAGGCCGAAGCCTTCGTGCGGCTGGCCGAGGACGCCAACAAGCCGGGGTGGTGGCAGCGCTTCCACGACATCCTGCCCGGCTGGTTCTCGCTGTACGTCAGCCTGGAGGGCGCCGCCGCCCTGATCCGCTCCTACGAGCCGCACTTCGTCCCGGGAGTGCTGCAGACCGAGGACTACGCGCGTGGCGTGCTGCGCTCGGGGGCCATCGGGCAGACCAGGCCCGACGACATCGAGCGCCACGTCGACCTGCGCATGCAACGCCAGGAACTGCTCACCCGCAAGGACGCGCCCCGGCTGTGGGTCGTGATGGACGAGACCGCGCTGCGCCGCCCCGTCGGGGGCCCGGAGGTGATGCGTGCCCAGATCGACAGGCTGCTCGAGGCCACGAAGCTGCCCAACGTGACGCTGCAGGTCGCCCCGTTCTCCAACGGGCCGCACCCCGGCACCTACGGGCCCTTCGTGCTGTTCCGATTCGCCATGCCGGAACTGCCGGACATGGTCTACAGCGAGTACCTGACCGGCGCCGTCTATCTGGACGCGCGCGCCGAGGTGGCGACCCATCTCGAGGTCATGGACCGCATGGCGGCGCAGGCCGCCACGGCACATCGCACGAAGGAGATCCTCCGGGATCTCCGCAAGGAGCTGTGAATGAACCGCATCAAACCCCAGCGCTCGCCACGGACCCGCGGCGAGCGGATCTACAACGGCATGCCCGCCGGCGAGCTGGGCAGCGAGGGCTGGCACAAGCCGTGGAGCGGGGGCAACGGAGGCAACTGCCTGGAGGCCATGAAGCTCGCGGACGGCCGGATCGCGGTCCGGCAGTCCACCGATCCGGAGGGGCCGGCGCTGATCTACACCTCCGCGGAGATGACGGCCTTCATCGAGGGAGCGAAGGCGGGAGAGGCGGACTTCCTGCTGTCCTGAGACGTGTGTCTTTGATCTTTTTGTTCTTTAAGCTTGTTGGCACTGACCTGACCTGACCTGACCTGATTGCCATTCGCGGCCCGTCGCCGGCGGGCCGCTCAGACCCTCATCGGCCGGTCGAAGGGCCCCACGGGGGCGGGGAGCCGCGTGCGGCCGCCGGACAGGTGGCGGTCGACGGCCGCCGCCACCGCCCGTCCCTCCGCGATCGCCCACACGATGAGCGACTGCCCGCGCGCCGCGTCCCCCGCGGCGAACACCCCCGGGACGCCGGTGGCGAAGTCCTGGTCCCGGGTGATCGTGCCCCGGGGCTCCAACCTCAGCCCCAGCCCGTCGATCAGCCCGTCCTCCCGGTCGGGCCCCGAGAAACCGAGGGCGAGCAGGACGAGGTCCACGGGGAGCGCGCGCTCGGTACCGGGCAGCGGACGGCGCCCCGCGTCCACCCCGACCAGGTGCAGCGACCGCACATGCCCCTCGTCGTCCCCGGTGAAGCGGAGCGTGGACGCCGCGAACAGCCGCGCGTCCGCGTCCGCCGCCGGCGCGGACCGCAGATCGCGTGCCTCCTCGTGCGCCGCCGACAGCCGGTAGAGCCGCGGATAGACCGGCCACGGCTCCGCCTCCTCGTCCCGCTCCGCACCCGGCTGCGCGTAGATGTCCAGCTGGGTCACGGACGCCGCCCGGTCCCGTACCGCCGTGCCCAGACAGTCCGCGCCGGTGTCGCCGCCGCCCACGATGACGACGTGCTTCCCCGCCGCGGACAGCGGGGAGCGCTCCAGGTCTCCCTCGCACACCCGGTTGGCCAGCGGCAGGTACTCCATCGCCTGGTGGATGCCCGCCAGCTCCCGCCCCGGCACGGGCAGCTCGCGCCAGGCGGTCGCCCCGGTGGCGACCACCACGGCGTCGTAACGGCTCCGCAGCTCCGCCGCGCCCACGTCCCGGCCGACCGTGGCCGACGTCCGGAACTTTGTCCCCTCCGCCCGCATCTGCTCGATACGCCGCTCCAGATGCCGCTTCTCCATCTTGAAGGCGGGGATGCCGTAGCGCATCAGCCCCCCGATCCGGTCGTCCCGTTCGAACACCGCCACCGTGTGCCCGGCCCGGGTCAGTTGCTGCGCCGCCGCGAGACCGGCGGGTCCGGAGCCGATCACCGCCACCGTCTTCCCGGAGAGCCGGTCCGGCGGCCGTGGCGGGGTGAACCCCTCCTCCCAGGCGCGGTCGGCGATCGCGCACTCGACGTTCTTGATGGTCACGGCCGGCTGGTTGATGGCGAGGACGCAGCCCGCCTCGCACGGCGCGGGGCACAACCGGCCGGTGAACTCGGGGAAGTTGTTCGTGGCGTGCAGCCGCTCGCTCGCCGCCCGCCAGTCCGAGCGGGCCACCAGATCGTTCCAGTCCGGGATCAGGTTGCCCAGCGGACAGGCCTCGTGGCAGAAGGGGACGCCGCAGTCCATGCAGCGGTCGGCCTGCGCGCCGACGATCGGCAGCAGCGCGCCCGGGACGTACACCTCGTCCCAGTCCCGCACCCGCTCCTCGGCCGGCCTGCGGGGCCACTCCTCGCGGGGGGTCGTCAGGAAACCCTTCGGATCGGCCATGGCCCTCTCCCTTGCGTGCGGGGTGGCTGGCCGTGCGGCGCTCTGCGTTCGGGGCGGCGCTCTTGCGCCCCACGATACGTCGGGCCCGCCCCGGACGCAGAGCGCCGCACACCCTTCCCGCGCCCCGCGCGGCGGCGCCCGCTCCCTCAGCGCAGGGCGAGCACGTAGGCCACCGCCGCCGCGGCCGAGGCGATCGTCCGGACGTGGTTCCACGCCGTCCACTCGCGCACGTACGCGGTCCACCGCTCGGCCGCCTGCGCGGAGCCCGGTTCCACTGCGAGCAGGGCGGTGTTGCGCGGCACATTTGCGGCCGCGGTCACCCCGAACGACCCGATCAGATACAGCGCGCTGCCCAGCAGCAGCTCCACCGCGGCCTCCTCCGGCCACAGCACGAACGTCACCACGGCGATCACCGCGGCCAGCACCGTCGTCCCGAGGAACACGGCCATGAACGGCGGCCGCACCGCCGCCTTGTTGATCGAGTTCATCGCGGCGATCCCCTGAGCCGGCGGCAGCGCGGCCAGCCCCCGCATGACGAAGGTCGAGAAGGCGCAGAACACCCCGGCCGTCAGACCGGCCCCGAGCACACCCAGCACCGTCAGCACGAAGTACGGTCCGTCGATCATGTCGCGTCAACTCCCACCCGTCGACCGGTCGCCCGACCGGTGCCGTCCGCCGCCGGTCACCCCAAGTCAACCGCCGCGCGAGCGCCGTGACCATGGCCGACCCGCGCCCGACCATGCGCGAGCGTCCAAGCGGGCGCACCGGCGAGTGACGCATCATGGGCGGGTGCGACTGGAAGCGATCACCTGGGACCGGCTCGGCGACCAGCTCGCCGAGCGCCTGCTCGACCTCGAACCCGCGGACGGCAGCGCATGGACCCGCGTCGCCCTCGACGGTGCCCCCGCCGCCCGCCCCGGCGATCTCGCCGAACGAGTCTCCGAGGCGCTGCGCGTCCGCGGCCGACCCTCCCTCGTCGTCGGGACGGAGGACTTCCTGCGCCCCGCCTCGCTGCGCCTGGAGTACGGGCACCGGGACACCGAGTCCTACTACAACGGCTGGTACGACATCGGTGCCCTGTGGCGCGAGGTCTTCGACCCCCTCGGGCCCGAGGGGAACGGGCGGGCGCTGCCCGACTTGTGGGACCCGGTCACCGACCGCGCCACCCGCAGTCCCCACGTCCAACTCCCTCCCGGCGGTGTGCTGCTGCTGCACGGCCCGTTCCTGCTGCGTCACTGGTTCCCCCTCGACCTGAGCGTCCATCTCGTCCTCACCCCCGGAGCACTGCGCCGCCGGACCACGGAGACCGAGCAGTGGACCCTGCCTGCCTTCGAGCGCTACGACGAGGAGACCGACCCGGCCGGCACCGCCGACATCGTGGTGCGGGCCGACGATCCACGGCATCCCGCGTGGAGCGGCTGACGGGTTCGGGGCGCCAGTTTCCCCGAAGCGCTTCTATATGCGCATGCATGTAACTAGGCTGCCGGCATGACCACTCACTCCGGCGATGCCGCCGTCACCACCGATGCCCGCAACTCCGCCGCCACCTTCGACGAGCCGGTCCGCGCCCTCCTGGACGGCAAGAACTTCGCCTCGGTCGCCACGCTCGGTCCCGACGGCGCCCCGCAGAACTCCGTGGTCTGGATCAAGCGCGAGGGCGACACCGTGCTCTTCTCCTCCGTGGACGGACGGCAGAAGGTGCGCAACCTCCGCCGGGATCCGCGCATCAGCCTGTCGGTCTACGACCTCGCCAACCCGTACACCTCGGTGGAGATCCGCGGCACCGCCGAGATCGTCCCCGACGAGGGGAAGAGACTTCCGCGCGACCTCTCGCACAAGTACCTCGGCATCGATCCGCCGGCGGAGAAGGACGAGGAGACCCGTGTGATCATCCGTGTCGTGCCACGGAAGATCGTGAGCTTCTCGGCCTGATCGGCCCGGCGCCCGAGCCGCTCGCTCCGCCCTCAGAGCCAGCCGTTGCGCCGGAAGCCGCGGTGCAGCGCCAGGCAGGCGACGGCTATCACCCCGATGACCAGGCCGTATCCGTATCGCCAGCGCAGCTCGGGCATGTGGTCGAAGTTCATGCCGTACACCCCGCAGACCATCGTGGGGACGGCGACGATCGCCGCCCAGGCGGTGATCTTCCGCATGTCCTCGTTCTGCGCGACCGTCACGCGGGCGAGGTGTGCCTGGAGGATGGAGTTGAGCAGCTCGTCGAACGCGGCGATCTGCTCGCCGGCCCGCAGCAGGTGGTCGGAGACGTCACGGAAGTACGCCTGTATCTCCGGGTCGACCACCCGGAACGGCCGTGTGGCCAGCTCCTCCAGCGGCCGGCTGAGCGGTACCACGGCCCGCCTCAGTTCGAGCAGTTCACGCTTGAGCTGGTAGATCCGCCCCGGGTCGACCCGCGCGCCGTTCTCCGCGAACACCTCCGTCTCCACATGGTCGACGTCCGCCTGGACCGAGTCGATGACGGTCAGGAAGTCGTCCACCACGTGGTCCGCGATCGCGTGCAGCACCGCCGACGGCCCCTTGGCGAGCTGCGCGGGATCGGACTCCAGCTCCTCTCGCAGCGGACCCAGGGAGCCGTGCCGTCCGTGGCGCACGGTGATCACGAAGTCCTGGCCGACGAACACCATGATCTCGCCGGTGCTGACCACCTCACTGGTGGCCGTCAGCTCCTCGTGCTCCACGTAGCAGACGGTCTTGAACACGGCGAAGAGCGTCTCGCCGTACCGCTCGACCTTCGGCCGCTGGTGGGCCTCGATCGCGTCCTCCACCGCCAGCGGGTGCAGATCGAACAGCTCCGCGACGCCGGCGAACTCCTGGTCCGTCGGCTCGTGCAGGCCGAGCCAGACGAAGCCCGCAGCGCGCTTGCGCATCCTGGCTACCACGTCGACCGGATCGCCGCCCTCGGGGGTGCGGACACCGTCCCGGTAGGTCACGCAGTTCACCACCGAGGAACCCAGCGGGGAGCGGACCGGGTGGCTCAGGTCCACCCGCCGTCGGCGGCGGCCCAGCTGTGCCACCTTGCGCAGGCCGCCGACCTTTCCCAGGCCGGTGACCTTGCGCAGATTCCCTGCCATGGTCATCCGAATCTCCTCGCGTGGGTCCCCTCGCGCCGTGCTTCCCGCGCCTTGGCAGGCCAGTTTGCCAGTCCTGCGCGAGCGCCGTTCGGGCCTGTGGAAACGGAGCATTCCGCTTCCTTCCGGGCTGTGGACGAACCGTCGGCCACGCACCGCCGGAGCCGCCCCGACGGGCCGTCAGGGGCCGGGGGCGGTGGAGCGGGCGTCGCCCTCGCGCCGGAGCGTCGCCCCCTTCCGACAAGCCGGACAACTGGGATGATCGCAGCATGACGCGAACCGACGGATACCTCCTCGACAACCGGCAGGCCGAGGCTGCGGAGCGCTTCGACGCCTTCGCCAAGCTCTTCGACCCCACCACGTTCCGGCACCTCGAGACGCTCGGCGTCGGACCCGGCTGGCGCTGCTGGGAGGTCGGGGCCGGCGGAACCTCCGTGGTGTCGTGGCTGGCCAAGAAGGTCGGGCCGACCGGCAGGGTCATCGCGACGGACATCGACACCTCGCGGGTCGCTCCGGCCGGGCGCCCGCCGGTCGAGGTGCGTGTGCACGACGTGGGCGCGCAGGAGCCGCCGGGGGAGGGGTTCGACCTGGTGCACGCGAGGCTGGTACTCGTCCACGTCCCGGACCGGGAGCGGGCGTTGCGGTCGATGGTCAAGGCCCTGCGCCCCGGTGGCCGCCTCCTGGTCGAGGACGCCGATCCCGCCCTGCAGCCCCTGCTCTGCCCCGACGAGCACGGCCCCGAGCAGCAACTGGCGAACCGCCTCCGGCAGGGCTTCCGCCAGCTGCTGTCCCGCCGCGGAGCCGACCTCTCCTACGGCCGCCGGCTGCCGCGCCTGCTCCGGGAGGCCGGACTGCGCCGCGTGGAGGCCGACGCCTACTTCCCGGTCACCTCGCCCGCGTGCGCCGCCCTGGAGTCGGCGACCGTCCGTCAGATCCGCGACGAGCTGGTCGGCGAGGGAGTGGCCACCCACGACGACATCGACCGGCATCTCGCCAACGTCGCGTCCGGCAGCATGGACCTGGCGACGGCTCCGATGATCTCGGCGTGGGGGCGCAAGGCGTAAGGAGTACCTGCCGGGGCCCCGGCGCCCCCTCATCGGCCTGTCCGCCCCGTCAGCCACGTCCCGTTGGCCACGTCGTCCCGTCAGCCACGTCCCGTTGTGCACGTCGGCCCGTCAGCCACGTCGGCCCGGATGTCCGGGCCAGGCACGCTCACGGCACGGAGAGCACGCGAGCATGCCTGCCGGGTCTCCGCCGCTGATCAGCCGACCGCCCGCGGAGGTCTCCCGCCCACCCGTTCGACCGCAGTCGCACCCGCCCGGCACCCCGCGGCCGCCGCCTCCTCGGGCGTCGCACCCGCGAGCAGCGCGGCGAGGAACGCGCCGGTGAATGCGTCACCGGCGCCCGTACTGTCCCGCGGCGACGCAGGGGCAGCGGGGACCCGGGCGCACACGGCGCCGGCCCGGGCCACCAGAGCGCCCTCCGCCCCCTGCTTGGAGATCACCAGCGGAACGTGCCGGCTCAGCTTGGCCGCCGCGTCCGCGGCATCGGGCAGCCCGGTCAGCAGGCACGCCTCGTCACGGCTCGGCAGCAGGACGTCCACCCCCTCGACCAGACCCAGGAAACGGTCCACCCCCAGCCCGGCGAGGAACCCCGCCGAGGCCGGGTCAAGGCTGACCGGCACCCCGCGCGCGCGTGCCGCGGCCAGGGCGACCGACACCAGCGCGCGGCTCGGTTCCGCGAACAGGAGGTAGCCCGACAGGTGCAGTCGGTCGACGCCGTCGAGCAGCGTGTCCGACCAGTCGCCCGGCCCGATCCGCAACGAAGCCCCGCTGTCCGTGAGGAAGGTCCGCTCGGCCGACGCGCCCGTGTCGACCAGGCAGATCACCGTCCCCGTCGGCGCCGACGGGTCGACCATCAGCAGCGGACGCACTCCACAGGCCGTCAGCTCCCGCTCGTGCCAGCCGGCCGCGTCGGCGCCGACCCTGCCCAGCAGCCGGACGTTCCCGTACCCCGCCCAGGCCGCCCAGCAGGCCACGTTGGCACCCGCACCGCCGGGCAGGCGACGGATCGAGGCGACCGTGTCCGTACCGGCGGCCAGCGGCACCCGGTGGCGGGCGACCACGTCCGTGACGACATCGCCGACGACCAGCAACGCCCCGCCCGGCCGCACGGTCATGCCCGGGCCCAGGCCGTCGCGATACGGGCCGCCAGCCGTACGTTTCCGCGCACCGCCGCCAGATTGGCGCTCAGCGAGGCACCGTCGGTGTGGCGCACCAGGTGGTCCAGGAGAAACGGGGTGACCGCCTGCCCGGTCACCCCCTCCGCCTCGCACGCGCGCAGCGCGTCGGCCAGCACGCGTGCGTGCAGCGCGGGATCCAGCTGCTCCTCCTCGGGGACCGGGTTGGCGACCACGAACGCGGACCGCGGCCCGTCCAGGCCGTCCTGCGCCCGCATGACGGCCGCCACCTGCTCCGGGCTGTCCAGCGTCCAGTCCACCGGGTGCCCGGAGTCGGACAGGTAGAAGCCGGGGAAGCGGTCCGTGCCGTAGCCCGCCACCGAGACGCCGAGCGTCTCCAGCCGTTGCAGGGTCGCCGGTACGTCCAGGATGGACTTCACCCCCGCGCACACCACGGTGATCCGGGTGCGTGCCAGCAGGCCCAGGTCGGCCGACTCGTCCTGCGTCACCGTCCACTCCCGGTGCACACCGCCCAGCCCACCGGTCGCGAACACCCGCACGCCCGCCAGAGCCGCCAGCAGCGCGGTCGCCGACACGGTGGTCGCGCCGCTCGCTCCGGCCGCCACCGCGAGCGGCAGGTCCCGATGGCCCAGCTTGCGGATGCCGTCCTCGTTGGCGACCCGCTCCAGTTGCTCCTTGTCGAGGCCCACGTGCGGCCGCCCGTCCAGGACGGCGATCGTCGCCGGGACGGCGCCCTCCCGACGGACCACCTCCTCCAGCTCCCCGGCCACCAGCAGATTGCGCGGGCGCGGCAGCCCGTGCGCGATGATCGTGGACTCCAGGGCCACCACGGGCTCACGCGCGTCGATCGCCGCCCGTACCTCTTCCGACACCACCAGCATCACGCGCCTGCCTCCTGTCCGACGGTCTCCCTCGGCTCCGGTCTCCCTCATCCCTGGCGGGCGACGGACCGGGTCAAACCCCCGAGGGGGCCGCACCGGCCTCTTGCGGGTGCCGGGGGAGGGCGCCAGCCTGGGAACCATGACGGACAACACGACACGTCTCGACCACGTGGTGCTCTGGGTCCGCGACCCGGTCGCCGCGGCCGGGTTCTACGAGAAGAACCTGGGGCTGGAGCCCTTGCGGCTCACCGAGTACGCCGCGGGGACCGTGAGTTTTCCTTCCGTGCGGCTCAACGAAGAGACCATCCTCGATCTCGCGCCGCACTCCCTCGCGGCACGCATGCGGGTCGTCGCCGGCGCCGACGAGAGCGCGGGGCATCCCGTCAACCACATCTGCCTGTCCCTGCCCGCGCACGAGTTCCACGCGCTGCGCGCCCGCCTGGAGGAGCAGTCCGTCCCGGTCTCGGAGCTCTCCCACGACTCCTACGGCGCCCGCGGCATGGCCCGGCGCAGCTTCTACTTCGGCGACCCGGACGGCAACATCATCGAGGCCAGGCACTACGACTAGCTCCGCCCGCCACCGGACATCCCGGGGAGCGCGCTCAGAACAGCGGCTCGGGCAGCACACCCTCCAGCGCGAGCAACCGCCGCTTGGTCTCCACCCCGCCGCCGAACCCGCCGATGCCCCCGTCGCGCTCCACCACGCGGTGGCAGGGCACGACGACCGGCAGCGGGTTGGCGCCCATGGCCATACCGACCGCCTGGGCCGCGCCCGGCTGGCCCACCCGGCCGGCCAGGTCGCCGTACCCGACGACCGAGCCGTAAGGGACGCCGGAGGCCAGCTCACGCAGTACCTCCCGGTTGAACCCCGAGATCAGCGACCAGTCCAGCGGCAGGTCGAAGTCCTGCCTGGCCCCCGCGAAGTACGACGCCACCTGGCGTATCGCCTCGGCCAGCAGCGGGGAGCCGGGGGCCTCCACGGGCTCCGTGCCCAGCCGGGCCGCGAGCCTTTCGAGCGCCTGGTCGCGGGCGTCGGCGGTGGCGTGGAACACGACGTTGACCAGGCCGTCGGAGGTGGCGGCCAGCATCAGCGGACCGATGTCGGTGCCGACGACGGTCCACACGACCCGCTGCTCGTACTGCCCAGGGCTGTCCATGCGCCCACGGTACGGCCGACCACTGACAATGCCCGGGACAGCGGCCTGTGCGGCCGGTCCGTCCCGGGCATCGAGGGGGTCAGCGTGCGGACGGGTACGCGTCCTCGCCGACGGCGTCCCGCACCACGTCCGGCTTGTTGGTGATGATGCCGTCGACGCCGTACCCCGCCACCCGCCGGGCTGCGGCAGCGGTGTCCACCGTCCAGGTCAGAACCTCCATCCGCTTGCCGTGCGGCCCCTCGAACGCGTGCACCGAGGCCACGTAGGTCATGGAGAGGGAGCCGTGCGAGGGGTTGATCTGGTCCACGAACTCGGCGTACCCGGGCAGGTCCGACACGAGAGGCGTGCCGAGGAAGCCCGTCTTGACGGCCGGCTTGAGCTCGTGGACCGTCCGGATGCTGTCCGTGCTGAAACTCTGCACCACCAGCCGGCCGGTCACATGGCGGCGGTCGAGCCAGCCCTCGTTGGCGAGCACCTTGAGGGTCTGCTGCTCGATGCCCGGGTACAGGCCGGGGCTCTTCAGCTCCAGCAGCAGCTTCTGGTGGTTGTGCTCCACACGGTTCACGTACTGCTTCAGCGTCGGCACGCGCGCGCCCGCGTACCGGGACCCGAACCAGCTCCCCGCGTCCAGCCGCGCGATCTCCGCGGCGGTGAAGTCCTTCACCTTCCAGGGGGACCGGCCGGGGAAGACCTCCTCCACGTCGGTGGTACGCCGCAGGTCGTCGTCGTGCATGACGACGAGTTCGCCGTCCTTGGTGCGCTGGACGTCGTTCTCCACCCAGCGGATGCCCAGCTCGGCCGCCTTGTCGACGGCGGCCAGCGTGTTCTCCGGCGCGTAGGCCGAAGCGCCCCGGTGCGCGACGACCGTGGGCCCGTCGTCGCCGGTCCCGGTGTCCCGGGCGTGCGAGAGGGGCGCAGTCAGGGCGACTCCCAGAAGTGCGGTGGTCGTGACGGCAACTGTGCGCACGTGCATGCGTACTCCTCGCGTCGAGCGATCACGGACAGCTCCACTGTGACACCGGAGAGTCAACGGGAGAGGGGTACAGAATGGCCACTGGCTGAATGGAGTTGCTCAACTACGCTCACCAGGGCGGCACAAGTGGGGCGAGGCCGTGATTCTTTGCCGGAGAATCGTTCGACCATTCCGGTGGGCGTCATACTCTCTGCCTCGGCCCCGGTCGTTCGCTCAGGCCCGCGAGTGGGTGCACATCAGGGGAATCCGGTACTCCACCGGGGCGTAAGAAGGCGGAAGGGCAGCCGCAGATGCAAGGCACGGTCGACGGATTCAACTACGGACTCGTCACACCACTGGTGGCCTACCTCATGGCGTGCCTCGGCGGTGCCCTCGGTCTGCGCTGCACCACGAGGGCCATGCTGGTCACCCGTTCCTGGCGCCCCGGGTGGCTCGCCCTGGGCTCGGCGGCGATCGGCTCCGGCATCTGGACCATGCACTTCATCGCGATGATGGGGTTCACGATCGAACACACGCCGATCCGCTACGACTGGCTGATGACCTTCGCCAGCCTGGCCGTGGCCATCGTGATGGTGGGGGTCGGGATCTTCATAGTCGGCTACCGCGGCGCCCGCGGGACCGCCCTGTTCACCGGCGGCACCGTCACCGGCCTGGGGATCGCCTCGATGCACTACCTGGGTATGGCCGGGATGCACCTGGACGGACAACTGAGCTACAACACGTTCACCGTGTCCGTGTCCGTCGTCATCGCCATGGGTGCTGCCACCGCCTCACTGTGGGCGGCCGGACAGGTCCGGGGCTTCCTGTGGAGCGTGGGCGCCGCCCTGATCATGGGGCTGGCCGTCACCGGCATGCACTACACGGGCATGGCCGCCCTCGACGTCCATGTCGGCGGCACGTCCGAGCCCAGCGTCGGGGGCTCGCCCGCCGAGCTCCTCGCCCCGATGCTGATCGGACCCCTCGCCTTCCTCGTCCTGGCCGGCGTCGTCGTCCTGCTCGACCCGCTGATGGTCATGGGCAAGCCCACCGCCCCGCCCGTCGAGCGGAAGCCCGGCATCCCCGCCCACTCCGAGATCCCGCGCACGGTCCACCGTCCGGTCCGTCACCCGGCCCGCCACCTGCGCCGTCCGCTCGCCCACCGGCGACCTCGCGCCCCGCAGAACCGCTGATCCGGACCCGTTGTCAGTGGGGGGTCGTACGGTGGAACCCATGCGGCCCGTTTCCCAGATCGAACGCACGGTGGCGCCCTTCGAGGTCGTCAGCCCCTACCAGCCGAACGGCGACCAGCCGGCGGCCATCGCCGAGCTGGCCCGGCGAGTCGAAGCAGGCGAGAAGGACGTCGTCCTGCTCGGCGCGACCGGCACCGGCAAGTCCGCCACCACCGCGTGGATGATCGAGAAGCTCCAGCGGCCCACCCTGGTCATGGCGCCGAACAAGACCCTGGCCGCCCAGCTGGCGAACGAGTTCCGCGAACTGCTGCCGAACAACGCCGTCGAGTACTTCGTCTCGTACTACGACTACTACCAGCCCGAGGCCTACGTCCCCCAGTCGGACACCTACATCGAGAAGGACTCCTCGATCAACGAGGAGGTGGAGCGGCTGCGGCACTCCGCGACCAACTCCCTGCTCACCCGCCGCGACGTCGTCGTGGTCGCCTCCGTCTCCTGCATCTACGGCCTGGGCACCCCCCAGGAGTACGTGGACCGGATGGTCCCCCTCCGGGTCGGCGAGGAGCACGACCGGGACGAGCTGCTGCGCCGCTTCGTCGACATCCAGTACACGCGCAACGACATGGCCTTCGCCCGCGGCACCTTCCGCGTGCGCGGCGACACCATCGAGATCTTCCCGGTCTACGAGGAGCTCGCCGTACGCATCGAGATGTTCGGTGACGAGATCGAGGCCCTGTCCACCCTCCACCCGGTCACCGGCGAGATCATCAGCGACGACCAGCAGCTCTACGTCTTCCCCGCCTCCCACTACGTCGCGGGCCCCGAGCGCTTGGAGCGGGCGGCCAACGACATCGAGAAGGAGCTGGCCGAGCGCCTGACCGAGCTGGAGAAGCAGGGCAAGCTCCTGGAGGCCCAGCGACTGCGGATGCGCACGACGTACGACCTCGAGATGCTCCGCCAGATCGGCAGCTGCTCCGGGGTGGAGAACTACTCGATGCACTTCGACGGTCGCCTCCCCGGCTCCCCGCCGAACACGCTGCTGGACTACTTCCCGGACGACTTCCTGCTCGTCATCGACGAGTCGCACGTCACCGTGCCGCAGATCGGCGCGATGTACGAGGGCGACGCCTCCCGCAAGCGCACCCTCGTCGACCACGGCTTCCGGCTGCCCTCCGCACTCGACAACCGACCGCTGAAGTGGGAGGAGTTCCAGGGGCGTATCGGGCAGACCGTCTACCTGTCCGCGACCCCGGGCGCCTACGAGCTCTCCCGCGCGGACGGTGCCGTGGAGCAGATCATCCGCCCCACCGGCCTCGTCGACCCGGAAGTCGTCGTCAAGTCCACCGAGGGCCAGATCGACGACCTGGTGCACGAGATCCGCAAGCGGACCGAGAAGGACGAGCGGGTCCTGGTCACCACACTCACCAAGAAGATGGCCGAGGACCTCACCGACTACTTCCTGGAACTGGGCATCCAGGTCCGCTACCTGCACAGCGACGTCGACACCCTGCGCCGCGTCGAACTGCTGCGTGAACTGCGCGCCGGTGAGTACGACGTCCTGGTCGGCATCAACCTGCTGCGAGAGGGCCTCGACCTGCCCGAGGTCTCCCTGGTGGCGATCCTCGACGCCGACAAGGAGGGCTTCCTGCGCTCCGGCACCTCGCTGATCCAGACCATCGGCCGCGCGGCGCGCAATGTCTCCGGCGAGGTCCACATGTACGCCGACAAGATCACGCCGGCGATGGAGAAGGCGATCGACGAGACCAACCGCCGACGCGAGAAGCAGGTCGCGTTCAACAAGGCGAACGGCATCGACCCGCAGCCACTCCGCAAGAAGATCAACGACATCGTCGCGCAGATCGCCCGCGAGGACGTCGACACCGAGCAGCTGCTCGGCTCCGGCTACCGCCAGGTGAAGGAGGGGAAGGGCGCCAAGGCCCCCGTGCCCTCCCTCGGCGGCCAGGCGGCGGGTGCGAAACCGGCCAAGGGCCGGGGCAAGACCAAGGAGACGGTGCCGACCGACCGTCCCGCCGCGGAGCTCGCCGAGCAGATCGAGGAACTGACCAACCGCATGCGGGCGGCCGCCGCCGACCTCCAGTTCGAGATCGCCGCCAGGCTGCGCGACGAGGTCTCCGAGATGAAGAAGGAACTGCGTCAGATGAGGGAGGCGGGCCTGGCCTGAGGGCCCGACCGGGCACGGGCTGTGTTGCAAGACCGACACAAAGTGCGGACCGGGGTGGGGCACTGTCAGTGCCCGTGCGTAGGGTTCAGGTCAACCGCGGGCTCCGCGGCAACAGGGGACAGTTCGAGAGGGGATCAGCGCGTGACCGTCAACATGACCAAGGGTCAGGCCATCAGTCTGCAGAAGAACGACGGCGGCAGCCTGACGTCGGTGCGCATGGGTCTCGGCTGGCAGGCGGCTCCCCGGCGCGGCCTGTTCGGCTCCCGCACCCGGGAGATCGACCTGGACGCCTCCGCGGTCCTCTTCGCGGACAAGCAGCCGGTCGACGTCGTCTTCTTCCGCCACCTGGTGAGCGACGACGGCTCGGTGCGCCACACCGGGGACAACCTGGTGGGCGGTGTCGGCCAGGGCGGCGACGACGAGGCGATCCTCGTCGACCTCCAGCGCATCCCGGTCCACATCGACCAGATCGTCTTCACCGTGAACTCGTTCACCGGCCAGACCTTCCAGGAAGTGCAGAACGCGTTCTGCCGCCTGGTCGACGAGACCAACGGGCAGGAACTCGCCCGCTACACGCTGGCCGGTGGCGGCGCCTACACGGCGCAGATCATGGCCAAGGTGGACCGAGCGGGCCAGGGCTGGTCGATGACCGCCATCGGTACCCCGGCCAACGGCCGCACCTTCCAGGACCTGATGCCGGCGATCCTGCCGGTCCTCTGACGAGCGACGAAGCCGCAATGCCGGTCCCGCGAGGGGCCGGCCGGACACCCCGCCCCGCGAGCGGGACGGACGAGCGCCGCACGGCACATCACGAGTGACGCATGAGTGACACAGGGGGACAGGCGATGACGGCCGAGCTGACGCGGGGACAGAACCACCCGCTTCCCCGGACCCGTCTGGAGATCCGGGTCTCGGCCGGCACGCCGATCGTGGCCGGAGCCACGCTCGGCGACGAGAAGGGCACGGTTCACGGGGTGGAGTGGGTGGCTCACCCGGGCACCCCCACCCTGCCGGGCCTGGAGGTCTCCCGGCAGGCGGCCGCCGACCACCGCCTCGCGGTGGACCTGGACGCACTCCCGGACACCGTGCACCGCGTGAGCGTGCTGCTCGCCCTGCCCGCCGCCGGGCAGGGCCCGGTCCGTTTCGGTGCCGTCGCCGCCCCCTTCGTCGCGGTCACGGACCTCGACGGCGACGAAGTCGCCAGCTACACCGTCACCGGCCTGGAACGCGAGTCCGCGGTCGTCGCCCTGGAGCTCTACCGGCGCCAGGGCGCGTGGAAGGTGCGCGCCGTCGGCCAGGGCTACGCGGGCGGCCTCGCCGAACTGCTCACCGACCAGAACCTGCCCCAGGCCCACCAGTTGGCCGGGACCATCCACGAAGCGGTGGGGCGCGGGCTGGCCCGTTCGGTACCGGCCCCTCCGGCCCACGCCGCGGACGCCGACCGCCCCCGGCAGACCGCCGCCCCGGCGCACGGTCCGGACCACGGCTCCGCACCCCAGGGCGCTCCCGGTCCCGTACCGCCGGTGTCCCCGTACGACGGCCAGAGTCCTGCCGGCGGTCAGACACCCGGCGGGCCGGGACAGCACGTGACGCAGCAGCCGTACCGGGACGGCACGGGCGACCCCGCACCGGCCGGCCAGGCGTCCACGCCCACCGGCGGCGGCCCCATCGACTACAGCCACCCGCGCCGCCAGAACGCGGCCCCGCCGCCGCCCCCGCCGGCCGCGCCCCCGGCCGAACCAGGCCGGCCCGCCCGGCCCGTCGCCGGTGACGCCACCGGCTGGTCCATGGAGGAGCGGCTCTACAACCAGGTGTGGGGCATGTTCGAGGACCTGTCCCGCACCATGGCCGCGTACCGCAGCGCCGTCGACTTCGCCGACTCGCGCATGGAGAAGGAACTCGACCAGGCCCTCTCCGACCCGCGCAGCCGGATCGGCGGACAGGGAGACGCCGCCCGCGAGGCGGCACGTGCCCGGCACGACCAGTTGGTCTCCCGGGCCAGGGAGGTCCTGGACCGGGACGTCGCCCAGCTGGTCGCCGAGGCCGAGGTCGTCGAGCCCGCCCTGCCCGCGGCGTTCGCGCGCTGGGACAACCCGGTCTGGCACGCCTACCGCGTCCCCATGGAGATACCGATGGCCCTGCGGCTGGGCGATCTCCATCTGCCGGAGGCCGACCGCGTACGCATCCCGCTGCTGATGCGGCTGCCGCTGGAGCGCGGTCTGTGGATCGACAGCGGGCGTTCCGCCTCGCTCGACGGTGCGGTCCCGGACTCCCACGAGACGCGGCGGCTCGGCCTGGAGACGGCGGTCGCGCACGCGGCCCGGCTGCTCGCCGTGTACCCGGCGGGCGAGTTCACCGTGCACGTCATCGACCCGGCCGGATCCGGTGCGCAGCCGCTGGCACCCCTCGTGCAGACCGGGGTGCTCGCCGCTCCGCCCGCCCTCGGCGCGGCAGGGACGGCGGACGTGCTGGCCCGCCTCACCCAGCGCGTCGACCTGGTGCAGATGGCGTTGCGCGGCGGTGCTCCCGACGCGCTGCCGCCCGGTGTCGACACGTCCCAGCAGCTCCTGATCGTCAACGACTTCCCGCACGGCTTCGACGACCGGGCGGTGAACCAGCTGCGCTACCTCGCCGACGAGGGGCCGGCCGTCGGCGTCCACCTGATGATGGTCGCCGACCGGGAGGAGTCCGCGGGGTACGGGCCGCTGCTGGACCCCCTGTGGCGTTCACTGCTCCGGCTGACACCGGTACCCGAGGACCACCTGGCCGACCCCTGGGTCGGGCATGCGTGGACGTACGAGCCGGCGCTCGTGCCGCCCGGCAGCCAGGTGCTCCAGCAGGTCCTCGCTCAGGTCGCGGCGGCCCGCCGTTCGTGGGGCGGGTAAAGGGCCCCGAGCTGGGCTTTTGAGCTTAATTTGCAAATCTCTTTACCCTCCCTTGGGGAATGGGGTACTGTCGTCCGTACGGAGGGGAGTACTCCCTGTCTGTGCGGCGACCCCGTCAATACGGATCAGGCCAGATCCCGGGGCGTCGGCCCGTGGGTTCCGCGGACGCACAGCGCGTTCCGGACACCCGGGGTGGAAGAGACCTCCGGCAGCGACGACGCTGACATTTGCCGTGTGACGCACTGCCGGAGGCGTAGTGGAAGTTTCTGTGACCCTGTGGGTCCTGACCATCGTGGGCCTCGCCGCCCTTATCGCGGTCGATTTCTTCATCGGCCGCAAGCCGCACGACGTATCGATCAAGGAAGCGGGAATCTGGACGATCGTCTGGATCGTCCTCGCGGGCCTCTTCGGAGTCGGCCTGCTCATCTTCGGCGGCGGCCAGCCCGCCGGTGAGTTCTTCGCGGGCTTCATCACCGAGAAGTCCCTCAGCGTGGACAACCTGTTCGTCTTCGTCCTGATCATGGCGAAGTTCGCGGTGCCCTCGCAGTACCAGCAGCGCGTGCTGCTCATCGGTGTCCTCATAGCCCTGGTCCTCAGGGCGATCTTCATCGCCGCGGGCGCCGCGATCCTCGCCAGCTTCGCGTGGGTCTTCTACATCTTCGGTGCCTTCCTGATCTGGACCGCCTGGAAGCTCATCCAGGAGGCCCGGGCCGATGAGGAGGACGAGGAGTTCGAGGAGAACAAGCTCCTCAAGGCCGCCGAGCGCCGCTTCGGTGTCGCCGACCGATACCACGGCACCAAGCTGTGGATCGAGGAGAACGGCAAGCGGATCATGACCCCGATGCTGGTCGTGATGCTCGCGATCGGCACCACCGACGTGCTCTTCGCGCTCGACTCCATCCCGGCGATCTTCGGTCTGACCCAGGATCCGTACATCGTGTTCACGGCCAACGCGTTCGCCCTGATGGGCCTGCGCCAGCTGTACTTCCTCATCGGTGGTCTGCTGAGGAAGCTGGTCCACCTCTCGTACGGCCTGTCGGTCATCCTGGGCTTCATCGGCGTCAAGCTGGTGTTGCACGCGCTGCACGAGTCCGGGGTGCACGTTCCCGAGATCAGCATTCCGGTCTCGCTCGGCGTGATCTGCTCCGTCCTGATCATCACCACGATCACCAGCCTGCGGGCGTCCAAGAAGCAGGCCCAGGCGGAAGCGGCGGCCGGGAGCGACGACGCCGAGAAGGACAGCGTCGAAGCCTGACCGGAAACGGTCCGATCCCCAGTCGGTCGTAGGCCGGTCGTGGGCGACCCCCACCGGGAGCAGCGGGCGGCGAAGAGCCGCCCGCCGCTTCCCGTTCGCCGGTCCGTGTGACAGAGAATGCGGGGCTCGTCGCCCTCTGCGACGATCGCCGCATGATCACGCGGCCCAGGGACCTCATCACACAGTGGACGGCCATCAGTCCGTTGGCCGCGGTGGTGCTGCTGATCCTCACCTGGGGACGCGATCTGCCCGGAGCCCTGGTCGCGCTGATGACGGTCGTCCTCGCGATGGCCGTCCTGGCCGCCGTGCACCACGCGGAGGTCGTGGCCCATCGGGTCGGCGAACCCTTCGGCTCCCTGGTCCTCGCCGTCGCGGTGACGGTCATCGAGGTCGCGCTCATCGTGACGCTGATGGTGGACGGCGGCGACAAGAGCGCCACCCTGGCCAGGGACACGGTCTTCGCCGCCGTGATGATCACCTGCAACGGCGTGGTGGGCCTCAGCCTCCTGGTCGGCTCCCTCCGGCACGGCATCGCCCAGTTCAACGCCGAGGGCACCGGTGCCGCCCTCGCGACGGTGGCGACCCTGGCCACCCTCAGTCTGGTGCTGCCCACGTTCACCACCAGCGCGCCCGGCCCGGAGTTCTCCACCGTGCAGCTCACCTTCGCGGCGCTCTCCTCGCTCATCCTCTACGGCCTGTTCATCGCCACCCTGACCGTGCGGCACCGCGACTACTTCCTGCCGATCACCCGGCACGGCGAAGTGATCACGGTCGAGGAGCACGCCCACGCACCGTCCGCCCGTACCGCCCTGACCAGCCTGGTGATGCTGGCCCTGGCGCTGATCGGCGTCGTCGGACTGGCGAAGGGGGTGTCGCCGACCATCGAGGACGGAGTGGAGGCCGCCGGGCTCCACCACGCCGTGGTCGGCGTCATCATCGCCCTGCTGGTGCTGCTCCCCGAGACCATCGCCGCGGTGCGTTCCGCGCGCCGCGACCGGGTGCAGACCAGCATGAACCTCGCCCTCGGCTCGGCGATGGCGAGCATCGGCCTGACCATTCCCGCGGTCGCCCTGGCCTCCGTGTGGCTCACCGGGCCGCTGGTCCTGGGCCTGAGCGCCATCCACATGGTGCTGCTCGCCCTGACCGTGGTCGTCGCCTCGCTGACCGTCGTACCGGGACGGGCCACCCCCCTCCAAGGAGGAGTGCACCTGGTGCTGTTCGCGGCGTACTTGGAGCTCGCGATCAATCCGTAGGCGGAGGGGACGGCCGGCCGGGGCTCCGGCGCACCGTGATAGACCGGGGGCCGAGCAGCGGTCGCGCAAGGGCCGCCGCACCCCTCACGGACCGGAGGAACCGTGCCCCGCACCCTGGCCAACGCCCCGATCATGATCCTCAACGGCCCCAACCTGAACCTGCTGGGCCAGCGACAGCCGGAGATCTACGGCTCCGACACCCTTGCCGACGTCGAGGCCCTGTGCGTGAAGGCCGCGGCGGCACACGGCGGCACGGTGGACTTCCGGCAGTCCAACCACGAGGGCGAGTTGGTCGACTGGATCCACGAGGCCCGGCTGAGCCACTGCGGGATCGTGATCAATCCCGCCGCCTACTCGCACACCTCCGTGGCCGTCCTGGACGCGCTCAACACCTGCGACGGGCTGCCCGTGGTGGAGGTCCACATCTCCAACATCCACCAGCGGGAGCCGTTCCGGCACCACTCCTACGTCTCGCAGCGCGCCGACGGAGTCATCGCGGGGTGCGGTGTGCAGGGATACGCGTTCGCCGTGGAGCGGGTCGCCGCGCTGGCCGGGACGGGACAGGCCCGGGCCTGAGTCCGCCGGGGCCGCCGGTCGAGGGCGGGAATCGGGAGACCGGCGGCCCTTACCGCACGGGAGCCGTCATCCCGCGCGGGGCTGCCTTCAGTGGACCGCCCCCGCCGGCGGGCCGGGAGCGCGCGCGGAGCACCGATGTGTGCGAACGCGTCACACGGGGCGCGCGCGCCGGTTCGAGCGCGGGTGTCCGCGCCGCGCTCCCGTCGCTCACCAGCCGCGTGCGCGCCACTCCGCCAGGTGCGGCCGCTCCGCGCCGAGCGTGGTGTCGTCGCCGTGCCCGGGGTAGACCCACGTCTCGTCCGCGAGCACGTCGAAGACCTTCGTCTCCACGTCGTGGAGCAGGCTCGCGAACGCCTTCGGGTCCTTGTGGGTGTTGCCCACACCGCCCGGGAAGAGACAGTCCCCCGTGAACACATGGGGGTGCCCGTGCGGGTCGTCGTACACCAGGACGATGGAGCCCGGGGTGTGGCCGACCAGGTGGCGTGCGGTGAGTTCCACCTGCCCCACCCTGATCGTGTCCCCGTCGTCGACCGCGACGTCGGTCGGCACCGGAATGCCCTCGGCGTCGTACCGGCCGGCGTGGGTGCGGGCCCCGGTGGCGGCGACGACCTCGGCGAGTGCCTGCCAGTGGTCGCCGTGGCGGTGGGTGGTGACGACGGACGCGATGCCGTCGTCACCGATCGTGCCGAGCAGCGTGTGCGCGTCGTTGGCGGCGTCGATCAGCAGTTGCTCGTCGGTGGCCCGGCAGCGCAGCAGATAGGCGTTGTTGTTCATCGGGCCGACCGCGACCTTGGTGATCATCAGGTCCTTGAGCTCGTGCACGTCGGCGGGTCCGCCGACCGTCACCTCTCCGCTGTACGTCATGACGGCCAGCCTAGCTCCGGGAAGCGGTCCGCGGACCGCCGTGCACGGGCTACAGCGGCGGGAGTTCCGGCAGCGGGCCGCCCGTCACCGTGAGCGCGGTGCCCTCTCGGCGCCCGGCGAGCCAGCCGAGCAGATCCGCCGGGGGACCGGTCACGGTCACCTCCGGTGCGTCCGCCTCCCGGCCCGTGCGCCACGCGTGCGTACCGTCCGTCAGGCGGGTGGGCGGCACGTCCGGGTGCCCGGTGAAGCGGGCGGCGAGGAAGTCGGTCTCGCGCCCGGTGAACTCCGCCGGGAGATCCTCCAGCTCGTACCCGATGCCCAGGTCCACGTGGTGCAGCTCCACCTCGACCCACCGCCGGAACGGCACCCGGGACGCGGAGTCGGTGACACCGTTGCGCAGCTCCACCGTGCGCGACCAGTCCGCGGGCGCCGCACCGGCCGCCTGGAACCCGGCCGCGCTCTCGCGGACGTCCGCGAGCTGGGCGTCGAGGGACCGCGGGGCGTCCCGCTCGATGTCGGCGTCCCGGGCCTCGCCGGAGACGTACATGGGACGTCCTTCGAGGACGTTCACGAGCGCGTCGGCGTTCCGGGCGAGGTGGGCGAGGACATGGCCGCGGGTCCAGCCGGGAAGCCGTGACGACTGCGTCACGGACGCGTTGTCCAGTTTCCCGACCGCGGTGAGCAGCCGCTCGGTCGCGTCACGTACAGACGCCAGGTCATGAGCGTGATCAATCATGGTGCTGACCCTAGACCGACCCACACCTTCGGGTGAAGGTGGTGGACGACGCCCGCAATTCGAATGTGCGTGCTATAAGGTCGGAGGCGGCGTCGGGCATGCTGGGAAGTCGGGGTTTGTTGACAACCGGTGAATCCGACCGGCGTTGTCAGTGGCTCCCCCTAGTCTGAGAAAAGACGGGGGCCCCGCCCCTGTCACTTCTCTCAAGAAAGGTGCGGACCGGCGTGGCCGACCGTCTCATCGTCCGTGGCGCGCGCGAGCACAACCTGAAGAACGTCTCGCTCGACCTGCCGCGTGACTCGCTCATCGTCTTCACGGGCCTCTCCGGGTCGGGCAAGTCCTCCCTGGCCTTCGACACCATCTTCGCCGAGGGCCAGCGGCGCTACGTGGAGTCGCTCTCCTCCTACGCCCGGCAGTTCCTCGGACAGATGGACAAGCCGGACGTCGACTTCATCGAGGGCCTCTCCCCGGCGGTCTCCATCGACCAGAAGTCGACCTCGCGCAACCCGCGCTCCACGGTCGGCACCATCACCGAGGTCTACGACTACCTGCGCCTGCTCTTCGCCCGCATCGGCAAGCCGCACTGCCCGGAATGCGGCCGGCCGATCTCGCGCCAGTCGCCGCAGGCCATCGTCGACAAGGTCCTCGAGCTGCCGGAGGGCAGCCGCTTCCAGGTGCTGTCGCCGCTGGTGCGCGAGCGCAAGGGCGAGTTCGTCGACCTCTTCGCGGAGCTCCAGACCAAGGGCTACTCCCGCGCGCGGGTGGACGGCGAGACCATCCAGCTCTCCACCCCGCCGACGCTGAAGAAGCAGGAGAAGCACACCATCGAGGTGGTCGTCGACCGCCTCACCGTCAAGGACTCCGCCAAGCGCCGCCTCACCGACTCCGTCGAGACCGCGCTCGGCCTGTCCGGCGGCATGGTCGTGCTCGACTTCGTCGACCTCCCCGAGGACGACCCCGAGCGCGAGCGCATGTACTCGGAGCACCTGTACTGCCCGTACGACGACCTGTCCTTCGAGGAGCTGGAGCCCCGCTCCTTCTCCTTCAACTCGCCCTTCGGCGCCTGCCCCGACTGCTCCGGCATCGGCACCCGCATGGAGGTCGACCCGGAGCTGATCGTCCCCGACGAGGACAAGTCCCTCGACGAGGGCGCCATCCACCCCTGGTCGCACGGACACACCAAGGACTACTTCGGCCGCCTGATCGGCGCCCTCGCGGACGCGCTCGGCTTCCGCACGGACATCCCCTTCGCGGGCCTCCCGCTGCGCGCCCGCAAGGCCCTGCTGAACGGCCACAAGACCCAGGTCGAGGTCCGCTACCGCAACCGGTACGGCCGCGAGCGCCGGTACACCACGGCGTTCGAGGGCGCGATCCCGTTCGTCAAGCGCCGGCACAGCGAGGCCGAGAGCGACTCCAGCCGCGAGCGCTTCGAGGGCTACATGCGCGAGGTGCCCTGCCCCACCTGTGAGGGCACCCGGCTCAAGCCCCTCGTCCTCGCGGTCACCGTCATGGGCAAGTCGATCGCCGAGGTCTCGGCGATGTCCATCAGCGACTGCGCCGACTTCCTGGGCGAGCTCAAGCTCAGCGCCCGCGACAAGAAGATCGCCGAGCGCGTGCTCAAGGAGGTCAACGAGCGACTCCGCTTCCTGGTCGACGTCGGCCTGGACTACCTCTCGCTGAACCGCGCGGCCGGCACGCTCTCCGGCGGCGAGGCCCAGCGCATCCGGCTGGCCACCCAGATCGGCTCCGGACTCGTCGGCGTGCTCTACGTCCTCGACGAGCCGTCCATCGGCCTGCACCAGCGCGACAACCACCGGCTGATCGAGACCCTCGTCCGGCTCCGCGACATGGGCAACACCCTCATCGTCGTCGAGCACGACGAGGACACCATCAAGGTCGCCGACTGGATCGTCGACATCGGCCCCGGCGCCGGTGAGCACGGCGGCAAGGTCGTGCACAGCGGCTCCCTCGAGGGACTGCTCGACAACGCCGAGTCGCAGACCGGCCTGTACCTGTCCGGCAGGAAGGCCATCCCGCTGCCCGACATCCGGCGCCCGCACGACCCGTCCCGGCAGCTCACCGTGCACGGCGCCCGGGAGAACAACCTCCAGGACATCGACGTCTCCTTCCCGCTGGGCGTCTTCACGGCCGTCACCGGTGTCTCCGGCTCCGGCAAGTCGACCCTGGTCAACGACATCCTGTACACGCACCTGGCCCGCGAGCTGAACGGTGCCCGGAGCGTGCCCGGCCGCCACACGCGCGTGGACGGCGACGACCTCGTCGACAAGGTCGTGCACGTCGACCAGTCGCCCATCGGCCGCACCCCGCGGTCGAACCCGGCGACGTACACCGGAGTCTTCGACCACGTCCGCAAGCTGTTCGCCGAGACGACGGAGGCAAAGGTCCGCGGCTACCTGCCCGGCCGCTTCTCCTTCAACGTCAAGGGCGGCCGCTGCGAGAACTGCGCGGGCGACGGCACGATCAAGATCGAGATGAACTTCCTACCGGACGTCTACGTCCCGTGCGAGGTCTGCCACGGTGCCCGGTACAACCGGGAGACCCTGGAGGTCCACTACAAGGGCAAGTCCATCGCCGACGTCCTGAACATGCCGATCGAGGAGGCGACCGACTTCTTCGAGGCGGTCCCCGCGATCTCCCGGCACATGAAGACGCTCAAGGACGTCGGCCTCGGCTATGTCCGGCTCGGCCAGTCAGCGACCACCCTGTCCGGCGGTGAGGCCCAGCGCGTCAAGCTCGCCAGCGAGCTGCAGCGCCGCTCCACCGGCCGCACGGTCTACGTTCTGGACGAGCCGACCACCGGTCTGCACTTCGAGGACATCAGCAAGCTGCTGACGGTCCTGGCCGGGCTGGTCGACAAGGGCAACACGGTCATCGTCATCGAGCACAACCTCGACGTGATCAAGACCGCCGACTGGGTCGTCGACATGGGCCCCGAGGGCGGCGCCGGCGGTGGCCTGGTGGTCGCCGAGGGCACGCCCGAGCAGGTCGCCGGGGTTGCCACCAGCCACACCGGCAAGTTCCTGCGGGACGTCCTCGGTGCCGACCGGATCAGCGACGCGTCCTCCGTGCGGAGCCCGCGCAAGGCGGCGGCGAAGACGGTGGCGTCCAAGGCCACCGCCAAGAGGACCGCGACGAAGTCGGTCGCGGACACGGCCGCGAAGAAGGCCGCTCCCAAGGGGGCCGCGGCGAAGAAGACCACCGCGAAGACCTCCGCCGCGAAGACGGCCAAGAAGGCCGCCAAGCCCGCCGCGAAGAAGACGGCGCGGACGAGCAAGGCCTGAGCCGAGTCCGGCGCCGCACCGGCCGACATCGACGCGCCGGGGCCCACGATCATCCGTGGGCCCCGGCGCGTCGCACAGGTGGCCCGGGCCGGCCGGACGGCGCGCCCCGCGGGCTTGACGACCCGCGTTGGTGCGGTCCGCCGCCCGCCGGGCGCGCCGTCAGGCGGTCATCTCGTGGGCGTACGGCGGTTCGGCGCCCGCGCGGGAGCAGGTGAGCGCGGCCGCGCGGGCGGCGAATCCCAGCAGCCCCGTCCATCCCTCCGGTCCCAGGGCGGCCAGGCCGTCGGGGTCGAGGGCGTCGCGTGCGGCGAGGCCGTGCAGCAGTGCGGCGTTCACCGTGTCGCCCGCACCGATCGTGTCCACCACCTCGACCCGCTCGCCCGGCACCGCGTACTCGCCCCCGTCGCGGGTGAACGCGGTGAGCCCGGCTCCACCCCGGGTGACCACGACCGCCGCCGGTCCGGACGCCAGCCACTCCCGGGGCGTGCCGCCGAGCCACGCGGCATCCTCCTCGGACAACTTCAGCAGCGACACGGACGGCAGCCAGCTCTTGAACCGGGCCCGGTAGGCGTCCGGATCCGGAATCAGTCCGGCCCTGATGTTCGGGTCCAGCGCGGTGAGGACGCCCCGCGCGGCCGTCTCGCGCAGCAGCCCCTCGTACGCGCTCGCACCCGGCTCCAGCACCAGCGAGCAGGTCCCGAAGGACGCCGCCCGGGTGCCCGACGGCAGGTCGGCGGGGACCGTGAACAGCCGGTCCGCCGTGCCGTCCACGTAGAAGGAGTACGCGGCCGAACCGTCCGCGCCCACCGAGGCCACGGCGAGCGTCGTCGGCTCGGTCCCGCGTTGCACGGGCGCGATGTCCACCCCCGTCTCCCGCAGCCGGTCCAGGAGCGCCTCGCCGAAGGCGTCGTACGAGACCCGGGAGCAGAAGGCGGTGGGGGAGCCGAGGCGGCCGAGTGCGACGGCCGTGTTGTACGGGCCGCCACCGAGGGCGGGCCGCAGAGCGGCGAGGGCGCCCGTGCCCTGCGGTACCAGGTCGATCAGTGCCTCACCGGCGACGACGATCACGGGAGGGTCCTTTCGGGAGCGGTGACGTGGGCTTGCTCGGTCTGCTCGGGGCAGCCGCAGGACGTGCGGTGGACGAAGGCGCAGGGCAGGCGCACGGTCCGGGCGGGCCGGTCCGGCGCGGCGAGGCGTTCCAGCAGCAGCCGCACGGCCTGCGCGCCGAGGTCCCTGCTGGGCTGGGCGACGGCGGTGAGGCGCGGCGTGAAGAGATCGGCCCACGCGAAGTCGTCGAAGCAGCACAGCGCGACGTCGCCGGGCACGGACAGGCCCCGGTCCCGAAGGGCGCGCAGCGCGCCGATCGTCATCGCGTTGTTGGCCGTGACCAGCGCGGTGGGCGGCACCGACCACGACAGCAGGGCCGCGGTGGCCCTTTCGCCGCCGTCCGCCTCGGAGTCGCCGTGGACCAGCAGCCGGTCGTCGAAGGGCAGTCCGGCGGTCGCGAGGCCGTGCCGGTACCCGGTGATCCGCTCGCGCGTCGTGCTGAGCCCCGGCCGGCCCGCGACCAGGCCGATCCGGCGATGGCCGAGTCCGGCGAGGTGGCCGACCAGCAGCGCCGTCGGCTCGGCGCCCTCCGCGCAGACCTGGTCGAAGCGCGGCGCGCCGTCGCCCTCCGGCACCTCGACCACCCGGTCGAGGAACACGGCCGGCACCCGGTGGCGCCCGAGATAGGCGACCAGGTCCCCCGGCTCGGCGGAGGGCGCGACGATCATGCCGTCCACGCGCCGCTCGTGCAGCAGCTGTACGACCTTGCGTTCGTGTCCGGGATCGTCGTGCGGGTCGGCGATGAGCAGGCTGTAGCCGTGCTCCAGCGCACTGGCCTCGACGCCCTGGAGAATCTCCGTGAAGTACGGGTTGCTGATCGCCGACACCGCGAGCCCGATCGAGCGGGTGCGGGAGGTCACCAGGGAACGGGCCAGCGTGTTGGGGGTGTAGCCCAGCTCCTCGACGGCGTCGAGCACCGCCTGACGGGTGCCCGGCAGGACCGGGCGCGTGTCGTTGAGCACGTGCGAGACGGTGGCCACGGAGACCCCGGCGCTCCGTGCGACATCCACCATGGTCGGCATCGGCGTCCCCATTTCCGTATCGCCGCGCACCGGCTCCGTGCCGCGTGTGCGTGCGTCGGCCGGGACCGTACCCCATGCGCCGGGTCCGCGTAAACGCTTGCGCAAACGTTTACGCCAGGACCCCGAACCGCCCACCCGCCCCGGAACGCCGACCCGCCCGCCGGATATCGTCGCCCTGCACGCCCCCTGAACAGTGGAGACCCCATGCCTGGCCGCCCCGCCCCGAGCCGCCGTACCGTCCTTCGCTCGGCGGCCCTCACGCCCGTCGCCGGACTCACGGCGGCCGCATGCTCACCGGGCGACGACGGCGCCGCCCCGGCCAGGCCCACCGCGCCCGTCGAGCTGGGAGCGGAGGGCGAGGTCGCCAAGGGCGCGACGAAGCTCTACCCCGACGGCAACGTGGTGGTCAGCCGGGCCGAGGACGGCACCCTGAAGGCGTTCAGCACGGTCTGCACGCACGCGGGGTGCCCCATCAAGAAGCTGGAGGGCACGAAACTGGTCTGCCCCTGTCACGGCAGCGAGTTCGACGCCCGGACCGGCGAAGTGCTGCACGCCCCGGCGACCGCGCCGCTCATCGAACTCCCGGTCGAGGTGAAGCGGGGCCGCATCGTCGCGAGCCCCGGGACCTGACCGTGGCGGGCGAGGAGCCGCCGGCTCACCGCGCCCGTCCGCGCCCGTCCGCGCCCGCCCGCGCCCGCCCGCGCCCGCCTACTCCCAGTCCCACCCGATCCCCAGCATCCCCGTCCGCGCCCGCGGCTCCACGAGATGCACCGAGTGGTGCCGCCCGCTGAGGGTCAGCTCCTGCCGGCCGCCGCGCGGCGCCGCCGGCGAGTGCTGGGTGAACCGGTGGCAGCGCACCGGCAGCGCCGCGGCGTCGAACCGCACCTGGAGCGCGTACTGCCCGCCCGCCGCACCGAACCCGCGGACGTACTCCCGTGACACTCCCGCCGTGCCGTCCTCCACGCCGTAGCGGAAGAGATGGGTGTCCCCGGCGCGCAGCCACGTGTCGAAGAGCACCTCCGTCACCAGCAGACCGGTGTCGTGGTGGATGCGGACGCGTCCCGTGCGGCAGTTCTCCAGCGCGTGGACCGTCATCCGCGCGGGAGCGCATCCCGGATCGCCGTAGTGGACGGCGACGAAGCGGTCGACGCCGTTGCGGTGGGCGCGGACGATGTGGTGCGACTCGCGTCCCGCCAGTTCGCGGTGTGCACCGACGCGGATCAGCTCGTGGTGGCCGAGGATGTGCACCCCGCTGTCCGGCGACGGTTGGTCCAGTTCGGCCAGCAGCCGGTCCAGGACGCCCGAAGCCTCCAGGTGGGCGCGGTAGGAGCGGGCGGCGGGCCGTCGCTCGGGGGAGTCCTCCTCGGCCTCGGCGAGCAGGCGGATCAGCGATTCCTCGGGCAGCTGGAGTATCTCCTCCAGGGCTCGCACGGCCCGCAGCGACTCGGGGCGCTGCGGGCGGCGGGCGCCCTGCTGCCAGTAGCTCAGGCTGGTGACGCCCACCTTCACCCCGTGGCGCGACAGATGGTGCTGCACACGCTGCAACGGTAGTCCGCGAGCGGCGATCGCGGCGCGCAGGGCGACGTGGAAGGGGCCACCGCGCAGGGCCGAGTCGAGTTCCGCGGTGGCGACGTCCGCGTGCTGTGTGGCGTGCGGCATGCAGGGGCCTTTCTGTGAAGTTCACGACGGCTGGTCAGACCGTCGACGCGGATCGGCCGGGGCCGCCCTCCCCCGGTCGCGGCGCAGCGGTCTTCACATCCGTACGCCGCGCTTCAGGGCCCCGAGTCCCCCCGCATTGAAGCGTGTTGACCTAGTCCCGACAACACCTGACGCCCGACCGTCACGCGCTCCTGGCCGAGAACGCACGGGCCCGCCGTCCCGAGGGCACGCGGCGTGACCGACCGGCCCCGGACCGTCCCTCCCCGGGCTTCCCCGGCGGCCGTCCACAGGGGCCGGACCCGTCGTCCACAGCCCCGCCGGAGTGTCGGCCCTCGCCAGTAGGGTGTGACTCATGGCCGACCCCTCCAGCTACCGCCCCAGGCCGGGTGAGATCCCGGACTCCCCGGGGGTGTACAGGTTCCGTGACGAGCACCGCCGGGTGATCTACGTCGGAAAGGCGAAGAGCCTGCGCCAGCGCCTGGCGAACTACTTCCAGGACCTGGCGAACCTTCACCCCCGCACCCGCACCATGGTCACCACGGCCGCGTCCGTGGAGTGGACCGTGGTGTCCACGGAGGTCGAGGCGCTCCAGCTGGAGTACTCCTGGATCAAGGAGTACGACCCCCGGTTCAACGTCAAGTACCGCGACGACAAGAGCTACCCGTACCTCGCGGTGACGATGAACGAGGAGTTCCCACGCGTCCAGGTGATGCGCGGCCACAAGAAGAAGGGCGTGCGCTACTTCGGGCCGTACGGGCACGCCTGGGCGATCCGCGACACGGTCGACCTCCTGTTGCGCGTCTTCCCGGTGCGCACCTGCTCCGCCGGTGTCTTCAAGAACGCCGCCCGTACCGGCCGCCCCTGTCTGCTCGGCTACATCGGCAAGTGCTCCGCCCCCTGCGTGGAGCGGATCTCCGCCGAGGACCACCAGGAGCTGGCCGAGGAGTTCTGCGACTTCATGGCCGGCCGCACCGGCACCTATCTGCGCCGTCTGGAGCGGAAGATGGGTGAGGCGGCCGAGGACATGGAGTACGAGCGGGCGGCGCGCCTGCGCGACGACATCGGGGCGCTCAGGAAGGCCATGGAGAAGAGCGCGGTCGTGCTCGCCGACGCCACCGACGCCGATCTGATCGCGGTCGCGGAGGACGAGCTGGAGGCCGCCGTCCAGATCTTCCACGTGCGCGGCGGACGCGTGCGCGGCCAGCGCGGCTGGGTCACCGACAAGGTGGAGGAGATCACTACCGGCGCCCTCGTGGAACACGCCCTCCAGCAGTTGTACGGGGAGGAGAGCGGGGACGCCGTTCCCAAGGAGGTCCTGGTCCCCGCCCTGCCCGATCCGGTGGAGCCGGTCCAGCAGTGGCTGACCGACCGCCGGGGTTCGGGCGTGTCGCTGCGCATCCCGCAGCGCGGCGACAAGAAGGCGTTGATGGAGACCGTTCAGCGCAACGCCCAGCAGGCACTCGTCCTGCACAAGACCAAGCGCGCCTCCGACCTGACGACGCGCTCGCGCGCCCTGGAGGAGATCGCCGACGCCCTGGATCTCGACAGCGCCCCGCTGCGGATCGAGTGCTACGACATCTCCCACCTCCAGGGCGACGACGTCGTGGCCTCCATGGTCGTCTTCGAGGACGGACTGGCCCGGAAGAGCGAATACCGCCGATTCCAGATCAAGGGCTTCCGGGGACAGGACGACGTCCGTTCCATGCACGAGGTCATCACCCGCCGCTTCCGCCGCTATCTCGCCGAGAAGGAGCGGACCGGCGAGTGGGCGGACGGGGAGGACGACGGCGTCACGACGGCCACCACCGACGGCGAGACCCCCGGCCACGGCACCGCGCCCGGCCAGGGCACCGCGCCCGACCACCACGCCACGCCCAGCGACGCCGCCGACGACCTCGCCCTCACGGACGGGCCGGCCCTCAAGGACGACGACGGTCGCCCCAAGCGCTTCGCCTACCCGCCCCAGCTCGTCGTCGTCGACGGCGGACAGCCGCAGGTGGCGGCCGCCCAACGGGCCCTGGACGAGCTCGGCATCGACGACATCGCCGTCTGCGGCCTCGCCAAGCGGCTGGAGGAGGTCTGGCTGCCCCGCGAGGACGACCCGGTCGTCCTGCCGCGCACCAGCGAGGGGCTGTACCTGCTCCAGCGGGTCCGCGACGAGGCCCACCGCTTCGCGATCACCTATCAGCGCACCAAGCGAGCCAAACGCTTCCGCTCCAGCCCGCTGGACGAGGTGCCGGGCCTGGGGGAGACCCGCAAGCAGGCGCTGATCAAGCACTTCGGTTCGGTGAAGAAGCTGCGGTCGGCGACGATCGACCAGATCTGCGAGGTGCCCGGCATAGGCCGGAAGACGGCCGAGACGGTCGCCGTGGCCCTCGCCCGGGCCACCCCGGCCGCGCCCGCCGTCAACACGGCGACCGGAGAGATCATGGATGACGAGGACGGGGCGCCCGAGACGACGGCGGACGCCCCGGGGGAGCCCGTGTCCGCGGGCACCCCGGACGAACGACGGGGGCAGGAGAGATGACCGAGCACGAGGCACAGCCCACAGCCGGACGAGAACAGACCCACCGCACGACCGGCGAGGACGCCGGCCCGCAGACGGCCGGCCCCGGACCGGGCCAGGACGACGGAGCACAGGTGAGTACGGGCAAGGAAACAGCCGGGGCGCACGAGGCGGCCATCCCCGAGCTGGTGATCATCTCCGGCATGTCCGGAGCCGGCCGCTCGACGGCCGCCAAGTGTCTGGAGGACCTCGGCTGGTTCGTCGTCGACAACCTGCCGCCGGCGCTGATCCCCACCATGGTGGAGCTCGGCGCCCGCTCGCAGGGCAACGTGGCCCGCATCGCGGTCGTCGTCGACGTCCGCGGCCGGCGCTTCTTCGACAACCTGCGCGAATCCCTCGCGGACCTCGACACCCGCGGTGTCACCCGGCGGATCGTCTTCCTGGAATCCTCCGACGACGCGCTGGTGCGCCGCTTCGAGTCGGTGCGCCGCCCGCACCCCCTCCAGGGCGACGGCCGCATCGTCGACGGCATCGCCGCCGAGCGGCAGCTCCTCCGCGAGCTGCGCGGCGACGCCGACCTGGTGATCGACACCTCCAGCCTCAACGTGCACGAGCTGCGCGCCAAGATGGACGCCCAGTTCGCCGGTGAGGAGGAGCCCGAGCTGCGGGCCACCGTCATGTCCTTCGGCTTCAAGTACGGCCTGCCGGTCGACGCCGACCTGGTCGTGGACATGCGCTTCCTGCCCAACCCGCACTGGGTCCCGGAGCTGCGCCCCTTCACCGGCCTGAACGAGGAGGTCTCCTCGTACGTCCTCAACCAGCCGGGCGCCAAGGAGTTCCTCGACCGCTACGCCGAGCTGCTCCAGCTGATCGCCGCGGGCTACCGTCGGGAGGGCAAGCGCTATGTGACCGTCGCCGTCGGCTGCACGGGCGGCAAGCACCGGTCCGTGGCCATGTCGGAGAAGCTCGCCGCCCGGCTCGCCGCCGAGGGCGTGGAGACGGTGGTCGTCCACCGGGACATGGGACGGGAATGACTGGACGTACTCCGCGGCTGAGCAGGCTGCGCCGGGTGGTGCCCGAGGGACGCGGCGGCAGGACCGCCGAGACCCGCGCCGCCCGGCCCGAACAGGCGCGCGGCGGCAGGCCGCGCCGCCGGGGCGCCCAGCCCAAGGTCGTCGCCCTCGGCGGCGGCATGGGACTGTCCGCCTCGCTCGCCGCACTGCGCCGGATCACCGGCGACCTGACCGCCGTCGTCACCGTGGCGGACGACGGCGGCTCCAGCGGGCGCCTGCGCGACGAGCTGGGCGTGCTGCCGCCCGGCGACCTGCGCAAGGCGCTGGCCGCGCTGTGCGGCGACGACGACTGGGGCCAGACCTGGGCCCGCGTCATCCAGCACCGCTTCCAGTCCCAGGGCGACCTGCACGAACACGCGGTCGGCAATCTGCTGATCGTCGCCCTGTGGGAGCAGCTCGGCGACCATGTCCAGGCACTGGACCTGGTCGGCAAGCTGCTCGGCGCGCACGGGCGGGTGCTGCCCATGTCCGCCGTCCCGCTGGAGCTGCAGGCCCTGGTCCGGGGGCACGACCCCGGCCGCCCGGACGAGGTCGACACCGTCCGGGGGCAGGCGACGGTGGCGCTCACGCCCGGTGAGGTGCAGTCCGTGCACCTGGTGCCGGGCGCCCCGCCGGCCGTCCCCGAGGCGGTGGACGCCGTCCTGGACGCCGACTGGGTGGTGCTCGGCCCGGGCTCCTGGTTCTCCTCGGTCATCCCGCACCTGCTCGTGCCGGATCTGCTGGACGCGCTGGCCGAGACGAAGGCCCGCCGGGTCCTCTCCCTCAACCTCGCTCCCCAGCCCGGAGAAACCGAGGGGTTCTCTCCGCAGCGTCATTTGGAGGTTTTGGGACGACACGCCCCTAAACTCGCCCTGGACGTGGTGCTGGCCGACGAGGCCGCCGTGCCCGACCGTGACTCGCTCACCGACGCCGCGAAACGGTTCGGCGCCGCGGTCGAACTGGCTCCGGTTGCCCGGACCGACGGGACCCCGAGGCACGACCCGGAGCTGCTGGCCGCCGCGTACGACCGTATTTTTCGGATGCATGGAAGGATCGGCCCATGGCGATGACGGCAGCGGTGAAGGACGAGATCTCCCGGCTCCCCGTCACCCGGACCTGCTGCAGAAAGGCGGAGGTATCCGCCATCCTGCGGTTCGCCGGCGGCCTTCACCTGGTGAGCGGGCGCATCGTGATCGAGGCGGAGCTGGACACCGCGCGGGCGGCCCGCAGGCTCAAGCAGGACATCCTGGAGATCTTCGGGCACAGCTCGGAGCTGATCGTGATGGCGCCGGGCGGGCTGCGGCGCGGCTCGCGTTACGTCGTTCGGGTGGTCGCGGGCGGTGACCAGCTGGCCCGGCAGACCGGCCTGGTGGACGGGCGGGGCCGCCCCATCCGCGGCCTGCCGCCGCAGGTGGTCTCGGGGGCCACCTGCGACGCCGAGGCCGCCTGGCGCGGCGCCTTCCTGGCGCACGGCTCGCTCACCGAGCCCGGCCGTTCCTCCTCCCTGGAGGTGACCTGCCCGGGTCCCGAGGCCGCGCTCGCCCTGGTCGGCGCCGCCCGTCGGCTCTCGATCCCCGCCAAGGCCCGCGAGGTGCGCGGCGTGGACCGGGTCGTCGTCCGCGACGGCGACGCGATCGGCGCCCTGCTCACCCGGCTCGGCGCCCACGACTCGGTGCTGGCCTGGGAGGAGCGGCGGCTGCGCCGTGAGGTCCGCGCCACCGCCAACCGCCTCGCCAACTTCGACGACGCCAACCTGCGCCGCTCGGCCCGCGCGGCCGTCGCCGCGGGCGCCCGGGTCCAGCGGGCCCTGGAGATCCTCGCCGACGACGTGCCGGAGCACCTCGCGGCCGCCGGCCGGCTCCGCATGGAGCACAAGCAGGCATCCCTGGAGGAGCTGGGCGCCCTCGCGGACCCGCCGCTGACCAAGGACGCCGTCGCGGGCCGCATCCGCCGCCTGCTGGCCATGGCCGACAAGCGGGCCTCGGACCTCGGCATCCCCGGCACGGACGCCAACCTCGGCGAGGAGGAGTTGGCGGACAGCCTCGTCGGCTGACCGAACGCGTACCGGTCCGCCGCACACGCACCAACCTCGCCGCACACGAGCCGTCAACACGTCGGTGCGGGCGCCCACTTGGGTGACCCGCACCGGCTTTCACGTGTCTTTACCGCGCCCTTGACTCGATCATGAGCTGTCATGAGCCTGGCATCTGTTCGCCACTGTGGCGGAACCAGGCCTGTCAGACAGGCCCCATCTAGGGGGGTTCATGAGACGAAGAGCGAGATCGATCCTCGCCGTCGGCGCGCTCCTGATCGGCGGAGCGGGCTTCGCACCCGTCGCCCAGGCACAACCCGCGAGCCCGGAGACCCCGGACGCGGACGAGGTGAAGGTCTTCCGTGCCGACGTCACCCAGGAGCAGGTGCCCCTGCTGCTGGCCGCCGGACAGGACGGCCACGAACTCACCGAGCGGGTCCCCGACCGGGGCACCGCCACCGTGGAGGTCTACCTCACCGACCAGCAGGCCGACAAGCTGGAGAAACAGGGCGTCGACCTCACCGAGCACTCCCTTTCCGGCCGGGCCGAGAAGCGCGTCGAGGACGCCGCCGACGGTGTCTTCCGCCCGTACAGCGGCAGCGGCGGCCTCCGCGAGGAGATCCTGCGGACCGCCCGGCAGAACCCCCGCCTCACCAAGGTCGTCTCCATCGGCAGGACGGTGAACGGCCAGGACATCCTAGCGCTCAAGCTCACCAGGAACGCGAAGGAGTCCAAGGACGGCTCCAAGCCCTCCGTCCTCTACATGTCCAACCAGCACGCGCGCGAGTGGATCACCCCGGAGATGACCCGGCGGCTGATGCACCACTACCTGGACAAGTACGACGAGGACCGGCGGGTCAGGAAGCTGGTCGACTCCACCGAGCTGTGGTTCCTGCTGTCGGCCAACCCGGACGGCTACGACTACACGTTCGAGAACACCGACAACCGCCTGTGGCGCAAGAACCTGCGCGACAACAACGGCGACGGCGCCCTCGGTGCCGGCGACGGCGTCGACCTCAACCGCAACTTCGCCTACAAGTGGGGCTACGACGACGAGGGCTCGTCCCCCAACCCCACCAGCCAGACCTACCGGGGCGCCGGCCCGAACTCCGAGCCCGAGACCAAGGCCCTGGACCGCTTCCAGAAGCGGATCGGCTTCACCTACGGCATCAACTACCACTCCGCCGCCGAGCTGCTCCTCTACGGCGTCGGCTGGCAGGTGGCCACCGACACCCCGGACGACGTCCTCTACAAGGCGCTGGCCGGCACGCCCGAGAACTCTGCGATCCCCGGCTACCACCCGCAGGTCTCCTCGGAGCTGTACACCACCAACGGCGAGGCCGACGGACACGCCGCCAACGTCAACGGCACGGCGATGTTCACCCCGGAGATGTCGACCTGCCAGACGGTCTCCGAGCAGGACCCCGACGACGAATGGAACGCGGCCGACTGCCAGTCGGGCTTCAATTTCCCCGACGACGAGAAGCTGATCCAGCAGGAGTTCGCGAAGAACATCCCCTTCGCGCTCTCCGTCGCCGAGAGCGCCGCCCACCCGGACCGGCCCTCCTCCTCGGTCGGCCCGGACGCCGCCGACTTCACCCCGGACGCCTTCACCACGTCCTACGCGCGCGGCGCCGACCAGGAGGTCTCCGTCGTCGCCCGCAAGTCCGTGCGCGACAAGGAACTGAAGTACCGCGTCAACGGCGGACGCACCCACGACGTGCGGCTGAAGCCCTGGCGGGGCGGCGAGACGTACGGCGGTGAGGACAACCTCTACTTCGACGAGTACCGCGCCAAGATCCGCCACGGCGAACGCGGCGACCGGGTCGAGGTCTGGTTCACCGGCGAGACCAAGGGCGGCAGACGCACCGCGAGCGAGCACTTCACGTACAAGGTCGCGGAGCGGCCCGGCGCGGACGTCCTCGTCGTCGCCGAGGAAGGCGCGAAGGCCACGCAGACCCGGACCTACGTCGACGCCCTCAAGGCGAGCGGCAAGCGGGCCGCCGTCTGGGACGTCGCCACGCAGGGCGCGCCCGACGCGCTCGGCGTCCTCGGCCACTTCGACACCGTCGTCCACTACACGGGCGCCGCGGTGCCCGGCAACGCCACCCAGCTCCAGCTGCGCGCCTTCCTCAACGAGGGCGGCCGGCTGATCGAGGCCGGTGAGCAGGCGGGCGGCGACGTCGACCTCGGCGGCGGCAGCCTCTCCGACGACTTCAGCCAGTACTACCTGGGCGCCTACACCCGCACTTCGACCACCGGCGCCACCGGGTTCACCGGCACCGGACGGCTCGACGGAGCCACCGGCGCGTTCGGGGCCGCGCCCGGCAACCCGCTGGACGCCGCCGGAACCTACAGCGTCACCTCGGACGAGCTGCCCGCCGACACCTATCCCCAGTTCGCGAGCGAGGGCGCCGGAAAGTTCGCCGGGACGGTCAACCCCTACGGGCCCTACGCGGGCGCGTGGATGGCGGCCGCCGTCCACACCGACGACGCCTACAAGCGCCTCACCCGCACCATCGACCTCACCGGTGTCACCGCCGCCGACCGTCCCACCCTCCGCACCCAGCTGCTGTGGGACACCGAACGCGGCTACGACCACGCACTGGTCGAGGCGCACACCACCGGCGCCGACGACTGGACCACGCTCCCCGAGGCCGCTGGCGCCACCGGCACGGCCGTGCCCGCGGAGTGCGGGGCCGGCTTCTACGTCGGCGAGCACCCCTGGCTGGAGCACTACCTCACCCTGTCCGACGACGGCTGCACCGCGACCGGCACCACCGGGCAGTGGAACAGCCTCACCGGCGCCTCCGGGGGCTGGCGGCAGGTCGAGTTCGACCTGAGCGCCTACGCCGGGAAGTCCGTGGACGTGTCGATCGCCTACGTCACCGACCCCGGCAGCGGCGGCCGCGGCGTCCTCGCCGACGAAGCCTCGCTGGTCGTCGGTTCCACGGCCACCGGCACCGAGGGCTTCGAGACCTCGCTGGGTGCCTGGCGGGTCTCCGGACCGCCCGCCGGCAGCCCCGCCGTCCTGAAGGACTGGGACCGCACCGGGACCCTGTTCCAGACGTACGGCGCGGTCACCACGGACGACACCGTGCTGCTGGGCTTCGGCCTGGAGCACCTGACCGAGCCGGCCGCCCGGGCGGCACTGGTCAGGCAGGCGCTGCGTGCCCTGGACGAGTGAATCCGGGCCCGGCGGGGACCTGACGGTGTAACGAAATCGGGTGATCGGTCCCCGTACCGCGCGGCGGTCCGTACCCCTACTGGCGGGTACGGACCGCCGTGCCGGGTATGGGTCGTCTCGATGTCACCCCGCAAGCCTCGGAGAGGTAGGGTCGGGGGTGGTCGGGGACATCCCAAATACAGCTCGCCGGCACATCGGGCCGGCGTACCAACGAGGAGATCGGTTCGTGACGATCCGCGTAGGCATCAACGGCTTTGGCCGCATCGGTCGTAACTACTTCCGCGCGCTGCTGGAGCAGGGTGCAGACATCGAGATCGTGGCTGTCAACGACCTGGGTGACACCGCGACCACCGCCCACCTGCTGAAGTACGACACCATCCTCGGCCGCCTCAAGCAGGAGGTCACGCACACCGAGGACACCATCACCGTCGACGGCAAGACCATCAAGGTCCTGTCCGAGCGCAACCCGGCCGACATCCCGTGGGGTGAGCTGGGCGTCGACGTCGTGATCGAGTCGACCGGCATCTTCACCAAGAAGGCCGACGCCGAGAAGCACATCGCCGGTGGCGCCAAGAAGGTCCTCATCTCGGCTCCGGCCAAGGACGAGGACATCACCATCGTGATGGGCGTCAACCAGGACAAGTACGACCCGGCGAACCACCACGTCATCTCCAACGCCTCCTGCACCACCAACTGTGTGGCGCCGATGGCCAAGGTCCTCGACGAGAACTTCGGCATCGTCAAGGGCCTGATGACGACGGTCCACGCGTACACGAACGACCAGCGCATCCTGGACTTCCCGCACAAGGACCTGCGCCGCGCCCGCGCCGCCGCGGAGAACATCATCCCGACCACCACGGGTGCCGCCAAGGCCACCGCGCTGGTCCTCCCGCAGCTCAAGGGCAAGCTGGACGGCATCGCGATGCGCGTCCCGGTGCCCACCGGTTCGGCCACCGACCTGGTCGTGGAGCTCCAGCGCGAGGTCACCAAGGACGAGGTCAACGCCGCGTTCAAGAAGGCCGCCGACGACGGCGACCTCAAGGGCGTCCTGTTCTACACCGAGGACGCGATCGTCTCCTCGGACATCGTCGGCGACCCGGCCTCCTGCACCTTCGACTCCTCCCTGACCATGGTCCAGGAAGGCAAGTCGGTGAAGATCCTCGGCTGGTACGACAACGAGTGGGGCTACTCGAACCGCCTCGTCGACCTCACGGTCTTCGTCGGCGAGCAGCTCTGAGCGACTCAGACTCAGCCGGCACCTCGCATGCGGTAGCAGGGCTCGGGCAGCGCAACGTCGCGCCGTCCGGGCCCTGCGTCGCGTCCGCGGTGACCGGCCCTCGTAGGATCACGAGCGATCCGAGAACCCAGGAGCCCTCTTGAAGACGATCGACGAACTGCTCTCCGAAGGCGTCGCGGGCAAGCGCGTATTCGTCCGCGCCGACCTCAACGTGCCGCTGGACGGCACCACCATCACCGACGACGGCCGCATCCGCGCCGTGGTGCCCACCGTCAAGGCCCTGGCGGACGCGGGCGCGCGCGTGATCGTCGCCTCGCACCTGGGCCGCCCCAAGGGCGCCCCGGACCCCGTCTACTCGCTGGCCCCGGCCGCCGCCCGCCTCGGTGAGCTGCTCGGCGCCGACGTCGCCTTCGCCGAGGACACCGTCGGCACCTCCGCCGAGGCCGCCGTGTCCGGCCTCGCCGACGGCGGCGTCGCGGTGCTGGAGAACCTGCGCTTCAACGCCGGTGAGACCAGCAAGGACGACGCCGAGCGCGCCGCCTTCGCCGACCGGCTGGCCGGCCTCGCGGACGTCTACGTGGGCGACGGCTTCGGCGCCGTGCACCGCAAGCACGCCTCGGTCTTCGACCTCCCCAAGCGGCTGCCGCACTACGCCGGCTATCTGATCGCCACCGAGGTCGGCGTCCTCAAGAAGCTCACCGACGACGTCCGGCGCCCGTACGTGGTCGCCCTCGGCGGCGCCAAGGTCTCGGACAAGCTCGCGGTCATCGACGAGCTGCTCGGCAAGGCCGACCGGCTCCTCATCGGCGGCGGCATGGCCTACACCTTCCTCAAGGCCAAGGGCTACGAGGTCGGCATCTCCCTCCTCCAGGAGGACCAGATCCCGGCCGTCAAGGAGTACATCGAGCGCGCGGAGAAGACCGGCGTCGAGCTGGTCCTCCCCGTCGACGTCGTGGTCGCGCCCGAGTTCCCCGACCTCAAGGCGAAGGCGCCGACCCACCCCGACACCGTCGCCGCGGACGCCGTCCCGGCGGACCGGATGGGGCTGGACATCGGTCCCGAGTCCCGCAAGCTGTACGCGTCCAAGCTCGTCGACGCCGCCACCGTCTTCTGGAACGGGCCCATGGGCGTCTTCGAGCACCCCGACTACGCCGAGGGCACCAAGACGGTCGCCCAGGCGCTTCTCGACGCCCCGGGCTTCACCGTGGTCGGCGGCGGCGACTCCGCCGCGGCCGTGCGGACGCTCGGTTTCGACGAGAATGCGTTCGGCCACATCTCGACCGGCGGCGGCGCCTCCCTCGAATACCTCGAGGGCAAGACGCTCCCCGGCCTCGCCGCACTGGAGGACTGACCCGCAATGGCATCCAATCCGTCCGGACGCACGCCGCTGATGGCGGGCAACTGGAAGATGAACCTCAACCACCTCGAGGCCATCGCCCACGTCCAGAAGCTCGCCTTCGCCCTCGCGGACAAGGACTACGACGCCGTCGAGGTCGCCGTCCTCGTGCCCTTCACCGACCTGCGCTCCGTGCAGACCCTGGTCGAGCACGACAAGCTCAAGATCAAGTACGGCGCCCAGGACATCTCCGCCCACGACGGCGGCGCCTACACCGGCGAGATCTCCGGCGCGATGCTGGCCAAGCTGCGCTGCACCTACGTGGCGATCGGCCACTCCGAGCGCCGGCAGTACCACGCCGAGACCGACGAGCAGGTCAACGCCAAGGTCAAGGCGGCCTACAAGCACGGCCTGACCCCGATCATGTGCGTCGGCGAGGAGCTGGAGGTCCGCGAGGCGGGCAACCACGTCGCCCACACCCTCGCCCAGGTCGAGGGCGGTCTCAAGGACCTCCCGGCCGAGCAGGCCGAGTCGATCGTGATCGCCTACGAGCCCGTCTGGGCCATCGGCACCGGCAAGGTCTGCGGCGCCGACGACGCCCAGGAGGTCTGCGCGGCGATCCGCGGCAAGCTCGCCGAGCTGTACACGCAGGAGCTGGCCGACAAGGTCCGCATCCAGTACGGCGGCTCGGTCAAGTCCGGCAACGTCGCCGAGATCATGGCGCAGGCGGACATCGACGGCGCCCTGGTCGGCGGTGCCTCGCTGGACCCGGACGAGTTCGTCAAGATCGTCCGTTTCCGCGACCAGTAGGTCGACCGGTGAGTATGCGGTAGCGGCGATACGTCGTACCCTTGCGGGGGCATGGTGGCCCGCTGTCACCCTGCCCCCGTTCATCCGAAGCCGAGGAAGTTGGTCCAGCCGTGGTTATGGGGTTCTCGATCGCCCTGATCGTCTTCAGCCTGCTGCTGATGCTGCTGGTGCTGATGCACAAGGGGAAGGGCGGCGGCCTCTCCGACATGTTCGGTGGCGGCATGCAGTCGTCCGTCGGCGGATCCTCCGTCGCCGAGCGCAACCTCGACCGGATCACCGTGGTGGTCGGTCTGGCGTGGTTCGCGTGCATCATGGTGCTCGGCCTGCTCATGAAGGCGAACAACTGACACCTCACGCACTTGTACACGTAAAGCCCCATGTCCGGTACGCGCTTGAGCGCGCCGCCTATCATGGGGCTTGCGTCTGTGCGCTGGAGCTTGTAACTCCAATCACTGGACGCGCGTTGGGCCTTACGTAGACTGAGGCGCTCGCAGCGAAGCGAACGCCGACTCGCTTTGCGGCACCATCACGCAGGGAGTTACGACCGTGGCAAGTGGCAACGCGATCCGGGGAAGCCGGGTCGGGGCGGGGCCGATGGGCGAGGCCGAGCGTGGCGAGTCCGCGCCGCGTCTGCGCATCTCCTTCTGGTGCTCCAACGGACACGAGACACAGCCGAGCTTCGCGAGCGACGCCCAGGTCCCCGAGACCTGGGACTGCCCGCGCTGCGGCTTCCCCGCCGGACAGGACCGGGACAACCCACCGGACCCGCCGCGCACCGAGCCCTACAAGACGCACCTGGCGTACGTGCGCGAACGCCGCAGCGACGCGGACGGCGAGGCGATCCTCGCCGAGGCGCTCGCCAAACTGCGGGGCGAGATCTAGCAACGGGCGGAGTTCCGTCTCCGTCGGTCGCCTTCACCTCTGATCAATTAGGTTGGAACAGCCGGGACAGCTGGGACACCTGAGGAAGAAGGCTGAAGACCGACATGAACGCAGACGGCCGTACCAGGCTCGACCAGACGCCCGAATGGACCGCGCTGGCCAAGCATCGCGAGCAACTCGGTGACGTGCGGCTGCGCGAACTGTTCGCCGCGGACCCGGGGCGTGGCACGGACTGGTCGCTGCGGGTGGGAGACCTGTACGTCGACCACTCGAAGCACCTGGTCACCGAAGAGACGCTCCGACTGCTGCGCCAACTGGCCGCCGCCACCGGCGTGTTCGGGCTCCGCGACGCCATGTTCCGCGGCGAGCGGATCAACATCACCGAGGACCGGGCGGTCCTGCACACCGCGCTGCGCGCCCCGCGGGACGCGGTCGTCGAGGTCGACGGCGAGAACGTCGTGCCGAAGGTGCACGCCGTCCTCGACAAGATGGCCGCCTTCTCCGACAAGGTCCGTTCCGGCGAGTGGACCGGTCACAGCGGCCGGCGCATCCGCAACGTCGTCAACATCGGCATCGGCGGCTCCGACCTCGGTCCGGCGATGGCGTACGAGGCGCTGCGCGCCTTCACCGACCGCTCGCTGACCTTCCGGTTCGTGTCCAACGTGGACGGCGCGGACCTGCACGAGGCGGTGCGGGACCTGGACCCGGCCGAGACGCTGTTCATCGTGGCGTCCAAGACGTTCACCACGATCGAGACGATCACGAACGCGACCTCGGCGCGCTCCTGGCTGCTCGACGCCTACGACGGCGACGAGAAGGCGGTGGCGAAGCACTTCGTGGCGCTGTCGACGAACGCGGAGAAGGTCTCCGGCTTCGGGATCGACACGGCCAACATGTTCGAGTTCTGGGACTGGGTCGGTGGCCGGTACTCCTACGACTCGGCGATCGGCCTGTCCCTGATGATCGCCATCGGCCCGGACCGCTTCCGGGAGATGCTCGACGGCTTCCGCATCGTCGACGACCACTTCCGCACCGCGCCCGCCGAATCCAACGTGCCTCTGCTGATGGGCCTGTTGGGCGTCTGGTACGGCAACTTCCACGACGCGCAGTCGCACGCGGTGCTGCCGTACTCGCACTACCTGTCGAAGTTCACCGCCTACCTCCAGCAGCTCGACATGGAGTCCAACGGCAAGTCCGTCGACCGCGAGGGCCGCGAGGTCGAGTGGCAGACCGGTCCGGTGGTCTGGGGCACGCCCGGCACCAACGGGCAGCACGCCTACTACCAGCTGATCCACCAGGGCACCAAGCTGATCCCGGCGGACTTCATCGGCTTCGCCGAGCCGGTGGCCGAGCTGAGCGACGGACTGAAGGCCCAGCACGACCTGCTGATGGCCAACTTCTTCGCCCAGACCCAGGCCCTCGCCTTCGGCAAGACGGCGGACGAGGTGCGCGCCGAGGGAGTGCCGGAGGAACTGGTCCCGCACAAGACGTTCCGGGGCGACCGTCCGACGACCACGATCCTCGCGCGGGAACTGACCCCGTCGGTGCTCGGGCAGCTCGTCGCGCTGTACGAGCACAAGGTGTTCGTGCAGGGCGCGGTCTGGGGCGTCGACTCCTTCGACCAGTGGGGTGTCGAACTGGGCAAGGTGCTGGCCAAGAGGGTCGAGCCGGCGCTCACGGAAGGGACGGAGGTGCCCGGTCTGGACGCCTCCACGAAGGCGCTGGTCGCCGCCTACCGGGAGCTGCGCGGCCGGCGGTGACCATGGTGCGGGTGGCCCGACCCGGTCAGGCCACCGCGCTCAACGTGTCCGCCAGACGTCTGCGGGCCGCCCGGGCCGACGGTACGGCGGCCAGGGCCGCGGCACCGAGCACGGCCGCCGTACCGAGGAGCGCCAGGAACACGGGGGAGGGGGACCGGGCGATCCCCGCGCCGATGCCGCTGGAGGCACCCTGGGCGTCGATCAGCCAGTGCGCCAGCGGCAGCCCGAGGGCGGTGGCGAGAACCACGGCCGCCAGCGCTGTGTACCCGGTGGCCGCGACGGTGATGCCGGTGATCTGGCGCGGTGACAGGCCGATCGCCTTGAGGGCGAGCAGGTCCCGTTCGCTCTCGCGGACGGTACCGCCGATCGCGGTGAGCAGTTCGATCAGCCCGATCAGGGCGAGCACGGCGATCAGCCCGAGGACGACCCCGCGCAGCGGGGAGAGCCCGTCGGCCGGGTTGGCCGCGGCGTGCACGTCGAGCCGGCCCCCTCCGGCCTCGGCGAGCCGCCCGGCCACGCCGTCCGGGTCGGCGCCGGGGTCCAGGCGCACCTGGTAGAAGGTCGGGTTCAGCCGCGGGTCGTTCTCCCTGAGGGTGTCCAGGGACGTGGAGATCACCCGGCCGGCGTTCTCCGGCTCGATGCTGCGGCCCACGATGTGCAGGATCTGCGGCTGGTCGCCGACGGTCATCCGCACCCAGTCGCCGACCTCCACCTCCAGCAGGTCGAGCAGCCCCTGCCCGGCCACCGCCTCGTCCGGACCCTGCGCGCGGCGGCCGTCGGCCAGGGCGTACGGGTAGGGGTCCTCGCGGGTGCCGAGTCCGCGCAGCGCGATGGTCGCGGTCTGGCCCGGCACCAGGGCGGCCACCTCGACGCCCGGATAGGCGGCGGAGACCTCCGGGTCGCGCTCCAGCAGGGCACGGGTGCCGCGGTCGCCGAGTCCGGCGTCGGCGCGGACGGAGAGGGCGGTCGGCAGCCCGATCTGCTCCGGCTTGCTGTGGAAGCGGTCGATCGTGGTCCACGCGCTCATCGCCACCACGATCAGCAGCAGCGGCAGGGTGAGGCGGGCGACCGTGGCGAGTGAGCGGGGGCGCCGGGTGAACGCCTTGTGCCAGCCGAGGACGAGCGCGGGCGGCACCCGGATGTCGAGCGGACCCTCACGCCCCCGCACCCCGCGCACCCTGAATCCGCGCACCCCCAGGGCGCGCCGGGCCGTGCCCGACAGCCCGCCGCCCCGTGCCGCCGCCGGACGGGGCACCGGAACCGGTGGCACCCGGCCCGCGCGCCAGGCCGCCAGCCCGGTGGTGGCGCCGATGAACAGGACCGCGCCCGCCGGTACGGCGAACAGGGCGACGGTGTGTCCGGGCAGCCCCTGCCACACGCCGACCGCGTCACCCAGCCGCCCGGGGACAAGGCTGCCGAGGGCCTGGGTGAGCGCGGCGGCGGCCACCGCCCCGAGCAGGGCGTAGGCGAGGTGCTGGAGCAGGAAGACCCGGACGACCTGGCCCGGGGTGAAGCCGATCGCCTTCAGCACGGAGATGTCCCGCAGATGACCCCGGATCCGGGTGCCGATCGCCCCGTGCACCGCGAACCCCGCGGCGAGCAGCGCGCCCAGCCCGAACAGGCCGAGGACCTGGCCGAGCAGCCGGTTGTCGCCCTGTGCCTCCGCACGGGCCTGCTGCCAGGTGGAGACCTGCCCGATCGCCCCGGCGCCCAGCACGGTCACCGCGCGCTGCACGACGTAGTCGGTGTCCCCGGGGTCGGTCAGCCGCAGCCCGATCACCTGGCCGCCCGGGTCGGGCACCCCGCCCGGCGGCGCCCACACCAGGCCCGGCTGCTCGCCCGGCCGGTAGCGGCGCTCGGGGCTGTCGGCGATGCCGAGCACCGTCAGGGTCCGGGGCGTACCCGGCAGGGTGAGGGCGTCGCCGGGCTGGGCCAGCAGCGCGCGGGCCAGACGGCTCTCCAGGACCACCCCGTCGGGATCCGACTGGTCGAGCCAGCGCCCCGCCGTGAGCAACGGCCGCCCCACGTCGGGCTCCTCGGCGGTGCCGCGCAGCTCGACGGAGGCGCGGGTGCCGCGCACGGCGACGGTCGTGGAGGCGGTGGGGTAGGGGCCGGCGACGGTCCGGACGCCGTCCAGACCGGCCAGCTCGCGGGTGTCGGCGCCGGTGTCGGTGTGCAGCCAGACGTGGGCGCCGCGGGCCTGCGTGAAGACGCGCTGCCACGGGTTCGTCGCGTACCCGAACAGGGCCGTGGCCAGCAGCAGCGAGGCGACGATGCCCGCGGTGGCGAGGACGAGGAACAGCGCCTCGCCCCGGTGCGCGCGCAGATCGGAGTGGGCCCGACGCAGGGTGGCTCGCACCGGCCTCAACGCTCCGATGCGCGGTGCGCGCGGTGGTCGTACGCCCGCATGTCAGTCCTTGAGTTCCAGCACGGCGGACGTGCCGGACCGGCGGCTCGGGGGCGGGCCGGCGTCCAGTTCGGCGTCGTCGGCGATGCGCCCGTCGAAGAAGCTGATCACCCGGTCCGCGGCGCTCGCGAGCCGCGCGTCATGGGTGACCAGCAGGATCGTCTGACCGCGCTGGTGGAAGCGGGTCAGCAGCCGCATCACCTCGCGGGTGCCCTTGCTGTCCAGGCTGCCCGCGGGCTCGTCGGCCAGCAGCAGCGGCGGATGGTTGACCAGCGCCCGGGCGAGCGCCACCCGCTGCTGCTCGCCGCCGGACAACTCACCGGGCATGCTGCGCTCCTTGCCCGCCAGGCCCAGCTCGGCCAGCAGCTCCTCCCGCTCGGCGCGCGCCCGCTTGGGCGGCACCCCGGCGAGCAGGGCGGGCAGCTCGACGTTGTCGGCGACGGACAGGTCGGAGACCAGGTTGAAGAACTGGAAGACGATCCCGATGCGCTTCCTGCGCTCGACCGCCCAGCGCGCCTCGCTGTACCGGTCCGTGCACGCGCCGTCCAGCCAGAGGCTCCCGGCGTCCGGCCGCTGGAGCCCGCCGAGCAGATGCAGCAGCGTCGACTTCCCGGCGCCGGACGGCCCGGTGATCGCCACGAACTCGCCCCGCCGCACGGACAGCCCGACCCCGCGCACGGCGTGTGCCGGGGCGCCCTCGCCGTGATGCGTCTTGACCAGGCCCTCGGCGCGCAGCACGGGAGCCTCGTCCTCGCTCACCCCGGAGGTGTCCCCGGAGCCGACCGCAGCGCTCACTCCAGCTCCTCCAGCTCTTCCTGGCACCGTTCCAGCCAGTCGAGGTCGGCCTGCAGGTGCAGCATCGCGCCCTCGATGAGGAGGTGGGCGACGCGGTTGTCGCGGTCTTCGGCGGCGGCCAGCTTCGACAGCTGCCGCATCGTGTTCAGATACTGCCGCCGCTGCTTGTTGATGAGGGCGACCTGGTCGGCGAGCCCCGTCTGCGGAGCCAGGGCGAGCTTCATGAAGAACTCGTCCCGCACCCGCGGCTCGTCCGCCGTCTCCTCGTACCAGGCCCGCAGCTCGTCGCGCCCGGCCTCGGTGAGGTGGTAGACCTTCTTGTTGGGCCGGCTCGACTGCTCGATGTCCTCGCCCTCGATCAGTCCCGTCTTCTCGAGGCGGCCGAGGGTGACGTAGATCTGGCCGACGTTCGGCTGAGGGTACGCGGAGCCCAGCAGTTGCTCAAGGTCCTGCTTCAGCTCGTAGCCGTGGGCCGGTCCGCGGGCCAGAAGGGCCAGAAGGTGCAGGCGCACTCAGCCGTCCTTCCCTTCTGGTCACATGTGCTCCAGGCCCTAGTATCGCGCATACCTAACAGGTATACATGGCCCCTGACCGGTGTACGAGGGTGTACAGGGAGGAACCTATGCGGTGGATCCACGCCGCCGGTAGGGGCCTTCTCGTCCTGGTGGTGCTCCTGACCGGCTACGTCGCCTCGGGCGCCCGCGCCGACGTGGGTGCCGGGAGCGGGCGCGGACCGCTCACGCTGGCCACCGCCGGTGACCTCACCGGTTACCTCGGCCCGCTGCTGGAGGGCTGGAACCGCGACCATCCCGACGAGAAGGTCACCCTCGTCGAACTGCCCGACTCCGCCGACGAGACCCGCGCGCAGATGGCCACCGACCTGCGCGACGGCGACCGGCACCGCTTCGACGTCCTCAACATCGACGTCAACTGGACCTCCGAGTTCGCCGCCGCGGGCTGGATACGCCCGCTGCCCCGCGACCGCTTCCCGCTCGGCACCTTCCTGCCGCCGGTCGTCGACACCGCGACCTACGACGGGCGGCTGTACGCCGTCCCGTACGTCACCAACGCCGGCCTCCTCCTCTACCGCAAGGACGTCCTCGCGGCGGAGGGCGTCCCGCCGCCGCGCACCTGGGCCGAGCTGGAGCGGTACGCCGGGACCCTCGCCCCGAAGCACGGGCTCGACGGCTACGCGGGGCAGTTCCTGCCCTACGAGGGCCTCACCGTCAACGCGGCCGAGGCCGTGTACTCGGCCGGCGGCAGCATCCTCGGCGACGAGGGCGAACGCGTCACCGTGGACTCGGCGGCGGCCCGCGAGGGCATCGGGTTCCTGGCCCGCGGGGTGCGCGAGGGCTGGATACCCAGGGACGCGCTGACCTACAAGGAGGAGGAGTCCAAGCAGGCCTTCCAGGACGGCCGCCTGCTCTTCCTGCGCAACTGGCCCTACGCCTACGTGGGCGCCTCCGCCGAGGACTCGAAGATCGCCGGAAAGGTCGGCGCGGTGCCGCTGCCCGGCCCCGACGGGCCCGGCGCGAGCGTCCTGGGCGGCTCCAACCTCGCCGTCGGCACCCACGCCCGGCACCCCGACTCGGCCGCGCGCCTCATCGCGTACCTGACCAGCGAGCGCGTTCAGCGCCAGGTCCTCACGCGCGGCGCGCTGCCGCCCGTACGGGCCGACCTCTACGAGGACCCCCGGCTCGTCGAGGCGTTCCCGTATCTGCCGACCCTGCGCGAGAGCGTGCTCGCCGCCGCCCCGCGCCCCAAGAGCCCGCGCTACGACCAGGTCAGCCTGGCCGTGCAGGCGGTCGTGCACGACGCGATGACCGGGCGGCAGGCGCCCGAGGCGGCGGTGCGCCGGCTGGCGCGCGAACTGGCCGCGATCTCCCACCGCTGAGCTTCGCCGAGCTTCCTAGTTACGTGTTAGGTAACGCTGACGTCTCATCTGGGCTCTTCGCGTGCCATTAAGTCCGGATATGCCCACCCAACCGGCCAGTAGCTTCTGTTTCCTTCGTTGACACCCTCGCGACACCGCTACCTAACATGCATGCACAACGGCAGCGGCTCTCGACAGACGGGTCCATGAGGTGAACAGGCACCACTGGTGGCGTGACGCGGTGATCTACCAGGTCTACGTCCGCAGCTTTCTCGACAGCACCGGCGACGGGGTCGGCGATCTCGCCGGGGTCCGGGCCGGACTGCCGTATCTGCGCAAGCTCGGCGTGGACGGGATCTGGCTGAGCCCCTTCTATCCGTCGCCGCAGCACGACCACGGCTACGACGTCGCCGACTACCGCGGGGTCGACCCGCTCTTCGGCGACCTCGACGAGTTCGACGCGCTGGTCGCCGCGGCCCGGCGCCTCGGCGTCCGGGTGCTGCTGGACATCGTCCCCAACCACTGCTCCAGCGAGCACCCGTGGTTCCGCGAGGCCCTCGCCGCCGAGCCCGGCAGCCCGGCCCGCGCCCGCTTCCACTTCGCCGACGGCCGCGGCCCGGACGGCGACGAGCCGCCCAACAACTGGCACGCCATGTTCGGCGGCCCGGCCTGGACCCGCGTGACGGAGCCCGACGGCCGGCCCGGCCAGTGGTACCTGCACATGTTCACGCCCGAGCAGCCGGACTGGAACTGGCGCACCCCCGAGGTCGCCGCCGAGTTCGACCGGATACTCCGCTTCTGGCTGGACCGCGGGGTCGACGGCTTCCGCATCGACGTCGCCGCCGGCCTCTACAAGCACCCGGACCTGCCGGACTCCCCGGACCCGGAGGCCGACGCCCGCACCCGCGACTCGGTCAACCCGCTCGCCTGGAACCAGCCCGAGGTGCACGACGTGTGGCGCCAGTGGCGCGCGGTGTGCGAGGAGTACGCCGACCGCGACGGCCGCGAACGCCTCCTGGTCGGCGAGGTGTCCGTCCCGTCGGCCCGCGAACACGCGCGCTACGTCCGCCCCGACGAACTCCACCAGGCCTTCTTCTTCGACCTGCTCGGCGCCCCCTGGGACCCCGACGCGTTCCGCAAGGTCATCTCCGAGGCCATGCAGGACATCGCCGGGACCGGCTCCACGGTCACCTGGGTCCTCAACAACCACGACCAGGTCCGCACCGTCACCCGCTACGGCGAACCCGCCACCGACGGCAGCGGACGAGGGCCTGGTACGAAGACCCCGCCCGCCGGGCAGACGGCGGGGTCTCCGCACCAGGCCCTCGGCACCGCCCGCGCCCGCGCCGCCGCCCTGCTGATGCTGGCGCTGCCCGGGGCCGCGTACATCTACCAGGGCGAGGAACTGGGCCTGCCCGAGGTCGTCGACCTGCCCGACGACGTGCTCACCGACCCGATCTTCCGCCGTACCGGCAGCCGGGCCCGGGTCCGCGACGGCTGCCGGGTGCCGCTGCCCTGGTCGGGACAGGCGTCCCCGTTCGGCTTCACCTCGGGCGACGGGAGCGCCAAGCCCTGGCTGCCGCAGCCGGAGTACTTCGCCGAGTACGCCACCGACCGCGCCCTCGCCGACACCCGCTCCTTCTGGCACCTCTACCGCGACGGCCTCCAGCTCCGGGGCGACCTGCCCCAGCTGGGGGAGGGCACCCTGCGCTGGCTGGACACCCCGCCCGGCGTCCTCGCGTTCGTCCGCGGCGACGGACTGGTCTGCGCCGTCAACTTCGGCACCGCCCCGACGCCCGCGCCGGTCTCCGGCACCCCGCTGCTGAGCAGCGGCCCCTGCCCGGCCGGCTCCCTGCCCGGCTCCACCGCCGCCTGGTGGATCGCCGACCTCTGACCTCGCTCCGCCCACCCTTCGAAGGGACATCAACGATGATGCGACGACGTTCCACCCTGCTCACCGGCTGCACCGCCCTCGTACTCGCCCTCGGCGCGACCGCCTGCGGCGGCGGCGGACCCGTCTCGGCCGGCGGCGGCGACAAGGCGCTCAGCGGCCAGTCCGTCACCGTCGCCGGGGTCTGGTCCGGCACCGAACAGGAGAACTTCCAGAAGGTGCTGGACGCCTTCACCGAGAAGACCGGCGCCAAGACCTCGTTCGTCTCCACCGGCGACAACGTCTCCACCGTCGTCGGCAGCAAGATCGAGGGCGGCAACGCCCCCGACGTCGTGATGGTCCCGCAGGTCGGCGTGCTCCAGCAGTTCGCCGCGAAGGGCTGGCTGAAGCCGCTGTCCAAGACGGCCCAGCAGTCCGTGGACAGCAACTTCGCGAACGTCTGGAAGTCGTACGGCAGCGTCGACGGCACCCTCTACGGCCTCTACTTCAAGGCCGCCCACAAGTCGACCGTCTGGTACAGCCCCGACGCCCTCGCCCAGGCCGGGGTCGAGCCGCCGAAGACCTACGACGAGATGCTGAAGGCCGGGCAGACCGTCTCCGACTCCGGGCTCGCCGCCTTCTCGGTCGCCGGGCAGGACGGCTGGACGCTGACCGACTGGTTCGAGAACGTCTACCTCTCCCAGGCGGGACCGGAGAAGTACGACGCCCTGGCCGCCCACGAACTGAAGTGGACCGACGCCAGCGTGGTCGAGGCGCTCACCACCCTCGGTAAGCTCTTCAAGGACAAGCAGCTCATCCAGGGCGGCCAGAAGGGCGCCCTGAACACCGACTTCCCGGGCTCCGTGGAGAAGGTCTTCGGCCCGAAGCCCGAGGCCGGCATGGTCTACGAGGGCGACTTCGTCGCCGGGGTGGCCAAGGACCAGTTCGGCAAGGAGATCGGCAAGGACGCCGACTTCTTCCCGTTCCCCGCGGTCGCCGGCGGTGAGGCGCCGGTGGTCAGCGGCGGTGACGCGGCCGTCGTCCTCAAGGACGGCAAGAACTCCAAGGCCGGAACGGCGCTCCTGGAGTACCTCGCGACGCCGGAGGCCGCGGCCGTGTGGGCCGAGGCGGGCGGCTTCCTCTCCCCGAACAAGAAGCTCGACCTCGCCTCCTACGGCGACGACGTCAGCAGGGCCACCGCCAAGTCCCTGGTGGGAGCCGGGGACTCGGTCCGCTTCGACATGTCCGACCAGGCACCGGCGGCCTTCGGCGGCACCAAGGGCACGGGCGAGTGGAAGATCCTCCAGGACTTCCTGCGCGACCCGTCCGACCCGAAGGCGACCGCCGCGCAGCTGGAGGCCGCGGCGGCCAAGGCCTACAAGGGCTGACCGGTCATGACCTCGACCCTGGTGAAAGAGGCGAGCCCGCCCACCGCCCCCGGACCGGCGCCGCTGCGGCGCCCCCGGCGGCGCCGGGCGGCCGTCGCCCTGCTCTTCGTCCTCCCCGCGCTGCTCCTGCTCGGCGCGCTCGTCGTCTACCCCGTGCTGTTCTCCGTCGGCCGCAGCTTCTTCGACGCCTCGGGGACGCGCTTCGTGGGCGGCGAGAACTACACCGAGATGTTCCGCGACCCGGCCACCCTCAAGGCCATCCGCAACACGGCGATCTGGGTCGTGATCGCACCCACGCTGCTGACCGGCCTCGGCCTGATCCTCGCCGTCCTGGTCGAGAAGGTCCGCTGGGCCACCGCCTTCAAGCTGCTGCTCTTCATGCCGATGGCGGTCTCCTTCCTCGCCGCCGGCATCATCTTCCGGCTCGCCTACGACCACGACCCGGACAAGGGCGTCCTCAACGCCGCCGTGACCGGCGTCCACGACGCCTTCGCCGACACCGCCTCCTACCCGACCGCGCGGGCGCGCGAGGGACAGGACGGCGGCCTGGTCAAGGCGGCGGACGGCGCGTACCGGACGAGTGCCGGCGTGTCCCCCGGAGACACCGTGGCGCTCGGACTGGTCGGGGTGGGGCCCGACGACCTGCCGTCCGGCACGGAGCCGGCGTACGGCGCGGCCGGGCGCGAGGCGGCGTCCGGTGAGGTGAGCGGTGTCGTCTACCTGGACTTCACGCCCGGCGGGGGAGGGGAGCAGGGCAGGGTGGACCGGCGCGAGAGCGGGCTGCCCGGAATGACGGTCGAGGCCGTGCGCGACGGACGTACGGTCGCCACCGCCACCACCGCGTCCGACGGCTCCTTCCGCTTCGAGTCGCTGGCCGACGGCTCGTACACCGTCGAGCTGCCCGCCTCGAACTTCGCCCCGCCCTACGAGGGCGTCTCCTGGCTCGGGCCCGCGCTGGTCACGCCCGCGATCATCGGGGCGTACCTGTGGATCTGGACCGGGTTCGCGATGGTGCTGATCGGCGCCGGCCTGTCCTCGCTGCCGCGCGACGCGCTGGAGGCGGCGCGGATGGACGGCGCGAACGAGTGGCAGATCTTCCGGCGGATCACCGTGCCGCTGCTGGCGCCGGTGCTCACGGTCGTCTTCATCACCCTCGTCATCAACGTGATGAAGGTCTTCGACCTCGTCTACATCATCGCGCCCGGGCCGGTGCAGGAGGACGCGACGGTGCTCGCGACGCAGATGTGGCTGGTGTCGTTCGGCGGCGGCAACAACCAGGGGCTCGGCAGCGCGCTGGGCGTACTGCTCCTGCTGCTCGTCGTCCCGGCCATGGTCTTCAACGTCCGCCGCTTCAAGAGGAGTCAGCGATGAGGAGTCAGCGATGAACGCCGTCCGGCGGTATCTGGGCAACGGAGTCGTCCAGGCCTTCCTCGTGCTCGTCGGTCTCGTGTGGATGACGCCGCTGGCCGGGCTCTTCCTCTCCTCTCTCCGGTCGGCCGAGGAGACGGCTGAGGGCGGCTGGTGGACGGCGCTGGCCAGTCCCGGGCAGCTGTCCCTCGACAACTACTCGGCGCTGCTGGGCAACTCGGGCATCACCCAGGCCTTCTGGAACACGGTGCTGATCTCCGTGCCGACGACGGTGCTCGTCGTGGTCGTCGGGGCGCTCGCCGGGTACGCCTTCGCGTGGCTGGACTTCCCGGGGCGCGAGGCGATCTTCCTGATCGTCGTGGCGCTGCTGGTGGTGCCCGTGCAGATCGGGCTGCTGCCGGTCGCCAAGCTCTTCGGGCAGCTGGGGCTGTTCGGGACCATCCCGGGTGTGGTGCTGTTCCACGTGGCGTACGGGCTGCCGTTCGCGGTGTTCCTGCTGCGGAACTACTTCGCCGAGATGCCCAAGGAGATGCTGGAGGCCGCCCGCATGGACGGCGGCACCGAGTGGCGGATCTTCATCCGTCTGGTGCTGCCGGTGGGGCGGCCGGCCATCGCCAGCCTCGCCATCTTCCAGTTCCTGTGGGTGTGGAACGACATGCTGGTGGCGCTGCTGTTCGCGGACAGCTCGGCGCAGCCGCTGACCGTGGAACTCCAGTCGCAGATCCGGCAGTTCGGGAGCAACATCGACGTGCTGGCGCCGGGGGCCTTCCTGTCGCTCGTCGTGCCGGTGGTCGTGTTCTTCGCCTTCCAGCGGCACTTCGTGCAGGGGGTCATGGCGGGGTCGGTGAAGTGAGGGCGGGGTGGTGACCCGCTCGGGCGGAGACCAGCCCACCGAGGGCGACCAGGCGACGCCCCCGACCGTGCGAGCGAGGGCGCTCACGGTCGGGGGCGTCGGACGGTGCCCGGCCGGCTAGGCGGACGCCGGCGGGTACAGCGACCTCGGCAACTGCGACGCCGCCGCCGAGTCCAGCAGCCACAGGGTGCGGGCGCGGCCCTTCGCGCCGGCCGCCGGGGCCTGGATCTCGCCCGCGCCCGACAGGGCCATCGCGACCGCGTTCGCCTTGTCCTCGCCCGCCGCGAGCAGCCACACCTCGCGGGCCGCGCGGATCGCGGGCAGGGTGAGCGAGACGCGGGTGGGCGGCGGCTTGGGGGAGCCGTGGACGCCGATCACGGTGCGCTCCGTCTCCCGCACGCCCGGGTGCTCCGGGAACAGGGAGGCGACGTGCGTGTCCGGGCCGACGCCCAGCAGCAGGACGTCGAAGGACGGCACCGCGGCGTGGTTCTCGGGGACGGACGCCTCGGCCAGCTCCCGCGCGTACGCCGCCGCAGCGGCCTCCGCGTCGGCGCCGTGCGGGCCGTCGGACGCCGGCATCGCGTGCACCCGCTTCGGGTCCAGCGGCACCGAGTCCAGCAGCGCCTGGCGTGCCTGGGTGACATTGCGCTCCGGGTCGCCCTCGGGCAGGAAGCGCTCGTCGCCCCACCACAGGTCGAGACGGCTCCAGTCGATCGCGTCCCGGGCCGGGGACCCGGCGAGCGCCGCGAGCAGGCCGTTGCCGTTGCGCCCGCCGGTGAGGACCACGGACGCGCTGCCCCGGGAGGCCTGCGCGTCCACGATCTTCGTGATCAGCCGGGCCGCGGCGGCCTCGGCCATCAGCTCCTTGTCGCGGTGCACGACCAGCTGAGGGGTCTCGCTCACTTCGCCGCCGCCTTCCTCACCGGTGTCTTCTCCTGCGCCGCGTCCTGCGCGCGGGCCTTCGCGACCGTTTCGACGGGAGCGGCGACCGCGACGGCGCCCTCCTGGCCGTCGGAGCCTCCTTTGGCCGGGGAGTTCAGCCGCTCCACCCCGTAGCGCAGCGCCGAGGCGTAGGTGTCGTCCGGGTCGAGGCGGCGCAGCTCCTCCGCGATCAGCTCGGCCGTGTCGCGGCGCTTGAGCGCCACCGCGCGGGACGGCTGCCCCTGGATCGACAGGTTCGCGAGCGACCCGTCGGCCCGGTCCAGGACGACCGGACCGCAGTCGGTGTCCATCCGGACCGCCGTCAGACCCGGGCCGCTCGACGCGGAACGCTTCACCGGGACGTCCAGCCGGTCCGCCAGCCACATCGCCAGCAGCTCGCAGCTCGGGTTGAACTCCTCGCCCTCCACCTCGACCGCCTGCACCTGGCAGTCGACCTGGTCCAGGGCCGCCGCCAGCATCGAGCGCCACGGCGTGATGCGGGTCCACGACAGATCGGTGTCGCCCGGCGCGTAGGCGTCGGCGCGGGCCGTCAGCTCCCGGACCGGCTCCTCGCAGGCGTAGGTGTCGGTGACCCGGCGCTGGGCGAGGGCGCCGAGCGGGTCCCGGGCCGGGTCCAGCGGCGCGTTCACCGGCCACCACACCACGACCGGCGCGTCCGGCAGCAGCAGCGGCAGGACCACCGACTGGGCGTGGTCGACGACGTCGCCGTACAGCCGCAGCACGATCGTCTCGCCGGTGCCCGCGTCGGCGCCGAGGCGCACCTCGGCGTCCAGCCGGGACCTGGTGCGGTCCCGGGGTGAGCGCGAGACGCGCCTGATGACGACGAGCGTGCGCGAGGGGTGCTCGTGCGCGGCGTCGCTCGCGGCCTTCAGCGCGTCGTAGGCGTTCTCCTCGTCGGTGACGATGACCAGCGTCAGCACCATGCCGATGGCCGGAGTGCCGATGGCCCGGCGGCCGAGGACCAACGCCTTGTTGATCTTGCTGGCCGTGGTGTCCGTGAGGTCCGTCTTCATGGGCGGCGCCAGCTCCGTCCGTCTCGCTCCAGCATGTCGTCGGCCTCGACGGGGCCCCAGGTGCCGGCCGGGTACTGGGCCGGGGTGCCGTGCTGGTCCCAGTACACCTCGATCGGGTCGAGGATCTTCCAGGACAGCTCGACCTCCTCCGTGCGCGGGAAGAGGTTCGCGTCGCCGAGCAGCACGTCCAGGATGAGGCGCTCGTACGCCTCGGGGCTGGACTCCGTGAAGGACTCGCCGTACGCGAAGTCCATGGACACGTCCCGGATCTCCATCGACGTGCCCGGCACCTTGGAGCCGAACCGGACCGTGACGCCCTCGTCGGGCTGGACGCGGATGACGATCGCGTTCGAGCCCAGTTCCTCGGTGGCCGTCGTGTCGAAGGGGGAGTGCGGGGCGCGCTGGAAGACGACCGCGATCTCGGTGACGCGGCGGCCCAGGCGCTTGCCGGTGCGCAGGTAGAAGGGGACGCCCGCCCAGCGGCGGTTGTCGATGCCGACCTTGATCGCGGCGTAGGTGTCGGTCTTCGACTTGGGGTCGATGCCCTCTTCCTCCAGGTAGCCGACGGCCTTCGCGCCGCCCTGCCACCCGGCCGCGTACTGGGCGTGCACGGTGTCCCGGCCCAGGTCCTTCGGGAGCCGGACCGCGCCGAGCACCTTGGTCTTCTCGGCGGCCAGCGCGTCCGCGTCGAAGGAGGCGGGCTCCTCCATGGCGGTCAGCGCGAGCAGCTGGAGGAGGTGGTTCTGGATGACGTCACGGGCGGCGCCGATGCCGTCGTAGTAGCCGGCCCGGCCGCCGATGCCGATGTCCTCGGCCATCGTGATCTGCACGTGGTCCACGTACGACCGGTTCCAGATCGGCTCGAACATCGTGTTGGCGAACCGCAGCGCCAGGATGTTCTGGACGGTCTCCTTGCCCAGGTAGTGGTCGATGCGGAAGACCTGGTCGGAGCCGAAGACCTCGTGGACGATCGCGTTCAGTTCCTCGGCCGACTTCAGGTCGTGGCCGAAGGGCTTCTCGATCACCGCGCGGCGCCAGGAGCCGCTCGACTGGTCGGCCAGCCCGTGCTTCTTCAGCTGCTGGATGACGACCGGGAAGGACTTCGGCGGCACCGAGAGGTAGAAGGCGAAGTTGCCGCCCGTCCCCTGGGCCTTGTCCAGCTCTTCGATGGTGCCGCGCAGCCGCTCGAAGGCCTCGTCGTCGTCGAAGGTGCCCTGGACGAAGCGCATCCCCTGGATGAGCTGCTGCCAGACCTCCTCGCGGAACGGCGTGCGCGAGTGTTCCTTGACGGCGTCGTGCACGACCTGGGCGAAGTCCTCGTGTTCCCAGTCGCGGCGGGCGAATCCGACGAGCGAGAAGCCCGGCGGCAGCAGACCCCGGTTGGCGAGGTCGTACACGGCGGGCATGAGCTTCTTGCGGGAGAGGTCGCCGGTGACGCCGAAGATGACCAGACCCGACGGCCCCGCGATACGCGGGAGCCGTCGGTCTGCGGGGTCACGCAGCGGGTTGCTGCTTGACAATTCTCAGCCCTTCGAGGGAGCGAGGCGCTTGAGCTCCGCCTCCGTGGACTTGAGCAGGTCGTTCCAGGACGCCTCGAACTTCTCGACGCCCTCGTCCTCCAGGAGCTGGACCACCTCGTCGTAGGAGATCCCGAGCTTCTCGACCGCGTCGAGGTCGGCACGGGCCTGCTCGTAGGTGCCGGTGACGGTGTCGCCGGTGATCTCGCCGTGGTCCTCGGTGGCCAGCAGGGTGGCCTCCGGCATGGTGTTGACCGTGTTCGGCGCGACCAGGTCGGTGACGTACATGGTGTCGCTGTACGCCTTGTCCTTCACGCCGGTCGACGCCCACAGCGGGCGCTGCTTGTTGGCGCCGGCCTTCTCCAGGGCCGCCCAGCGGTCGGTGGAGAAGAGCTCCTCGTACGCCTGGTAGGCGAGGCGGGCGTTGGCGATGGCGGCCTTGCCGCGCGCGGCCTTGGCCTCGTCGGTGCCGAGCGCGTCGATCCGCTTGTCGATCTCGGTGTCGACGCGCGACACGAAGAAGGACGCCACGGAGTGGATCTGCGAGAGGTCCAGGCCGCGCTCCTTGGCCTTCTCCAGGCCGGTCTGGAAGGCGTCCATCACCTTGCGGTAGCGCTCCAGCGAGAAGATCAGCGTGACGTTGACGCTGATGCCCAGACCGATGGTCTCGGCGATGGCCGGCAGGCCCGCCTCGGTGGCCGGGATCTTGATGAAGGTGTTGGGCCGGTCCACCAGCCAGGCCAGCTGCTTGGCCTCGGCCACCGTCGCGTGCGTGTTGTGCGCCAGGCGCGGGTCCACCTCGATGGAGACCCGGCCGTCCTTGCCGCCGGTGGAGTCGAAGACGGGGCGCAGGATGTCGGCGGCGTCGCGGACGTCCGCCGTGGTGATCATGCGGATGGCCTCTTCGACCGTGACCCCGCGCACGGCGAGGTCGGCGAGCTGCTGGTCGTAGCCGTCGCCCTGCGAGATCGCCTTCTGGAAGATCGACGGGTTGGTGGTGACGCCCACGACGTGCTGCTGGTCGATCAGCTCGGCGAGGTTGCCGGACGTGATCCGCTTGCGGGACAGGTCGTCCAGCCAGATCGCCACGCCTTCATCGGAGAGGCGCTTGAGTGCGTCTGTCATGGAAAATGCATCTCCTACGTGTCGTATACGGGCGTCAGCGCCGAGCCGCGGCGAGGGATTCCCGCGCGGCGTCGGCCACGTTCTCGGCGGTGAAACCGAACTCCTTGAAGAGCACCTTGCCGTCGGCCGAGGCACCGAAGTGCTCCAGCGAGACGATGTGGCCGGCGTCTCCCACGTACTTGTGCCACGTCAGGCCGATACCGGCCTCGACCGCGACACGGGCACGCACGGACGGGGGCAGGACGCTGTCCCGGTACCCCTGGTCCTGCTGCTCGAACCACTCGACGGACGGCATCGACACCACGCGCGTGGGCACACCGTCGGCCTGGAGCCGCTCGCGCGCCTCGACGGCGACGTGCACCTCGGAGCCGGTGGCGATGAGCACGACCTCGGCGTCGCCTCCGTCGGCCTCGAACAGCACGTAGCCGCCCTTGGCCGCGTCGTCGTTGGGCTCGTACGTCGGCACGCCCTGGCGGGTCAGCGCCAGACCGTGCGGCTGGCCCTTGCCGAACTCCTTCGTCCAGCGGCGCAGGATCTCGCGCCAGGCGATCGCCGTCTCGTTGGCGTCCGCCGGACGGACCACGTTCAGACCGGGGATGGCGCGCAGCGAGGCCAGGTGCTCGACCGGCTGGTGGGTCGGGCCGTCCTCGCCGAGACCGATGGAGTCGTGCGTCCACACGTACGTCACCGGCAGGTGCATCAGCGCCGACAGACGGACGGCGTTGCGCATGTAGTCGGAGAAGACCAGGAACGTTCCGCCGTAGATGCGGGTGTTGCCGTGCAGCGCGATGCCGTTCATCTCCGCGGCCATCGCGTGCTCGCGGATGCCGAAGTGGATGGTGCGGCCGTACGGGTCCGCCTCGGGCAGCGGGTTGCCCGCCGGGAGGAAGGAGGACGTCTTGTCGATCGTCGTGTTGTTCGAGCCGGCCAGGTCGGCCGAGCCGCCCCACAGCTCGGGCACGAACGCGCCGAGCGCCTGGAGCACCTTGCCGGACGCGGCGCGGGTGGCGACGCCCTTGCCCGTCTCGAAGACCGGGATCTTCTCCTCCCAGCCCTTGGGCAGCTCACCCTTGGCGACACGCTCGTACTCGGCGGCGCGGTCGGGGTTGTTGTCCCGCCACTGCTGGAAGGCCTTCTCCCACACGGCACGGGCCGCCTGGCCGCGCTCCAGGGCGCCGCGGGTGTGCTCGATGACCTCGTCGGAGACCTCGAAGGACTTCTCCGGGTCGAAGCCCAGGACGCGCTTGGTGGCCGCGACCTCGTCGTCGCCGAGCGCCGAGCCGTGCGCCGCCTCGGTGTTCTGCGCGTTCGGGGCGGGCCAGGCGATGATCGAGCGCATGGCGATGAAGGACGGCCGGTCGGTGACCTTCTTCGCCGCCTCGATGGCGTCGTAGAGCGCGTTCGGGTCCAGGTCCCCGTCCGGCTTCGGGGCGACGCGCTGCACGTGCCAGCCGTACGCCTCGTAGCGCTTGCAGGTGTCCTCGGAGACGGCGGTCTCCGTGTCACCCTCGATGGAGATGTGGTTGTCGTCCCACAGCAGGACCAGGTTGCCGAGCTGCTGGTGGCCCGCGAGCGAGGACGCCTCGGCGGAGATGCCCTCCTGGAGGCAGCCGTCACCGGCGATGCAGTAGATGAAGTGGTCGAACGGGGAGGTGCCCTCGGCGGCCTCCGGGTCGAACAGGCCGCGCTCGTAGCGCGCGGCCATCGCCATGCCCACCGCGTTGGCGACACCCTGGCCCAGCGGGCCGGTCGTCGTCTCCACGCCCGTGGTGTGGCCGTACTCCGGGTGCCCGGGGGTCTTGGAGCCCCAGGTGCGGAAGGACTCCAGGTCCGCCAGCTCCAGACCGAAGCCGGCCAGGTACAGCTGGGTGTAGAGGGTCAGGGACGAGTGGCCGGCGGACAGCACGAAGCGGTCGCGTCCGACCCAGTTCGCGTCGGCGGGGTCGTGCCGCATCACCTTCTGGAAGAGGGTGTAGGCGGCGGGCGCCAGGCTCATCGCCGTACCCGGATGGCCGTTGCCAACCTTCTGTACGGCATCGGCGGCCAGGACGCGGGCGGTGTCCACGGCCCGCTGGTCCAGTTCGGTCCACTCGAGGTCTGTGGTGGTCGGCTTGGTGCTCACCCTGAGTCAGGGCTCCTCTCCACATGTCGGATGCCGGTGCACGTGGGCGCCCACCGGCTGCCGGCGCGTCCGTGAGATCGGCCGGCCGCTGTCGAGCCTACCCCCGTAAGTACGTGCGTTTTTCCGCTGGAATCCAGACTGCCGGGACTCTTCTCGATCCGCCTGTCGACTGGGCGAAACCGCATTCGGCATGTGAATACGGCGCCGCTCATCTGACTGCTCAATCGACTCTCCGAACGCACGTCGGAGCACCCCTTCCAACACGACCCCACCCCCGCGAAGGCCGAGGTATGGGCAACGTCTAAAGTGGCGTGGTACGCGCGAGCCTTTACCGCCACTTCACACGGTCGGGCTTGCTGGGATGTCTCTGTCAGGGGTGTGCGTGACGGCCGTTGAATCCCGTCCTGCGGGGGTAATCGGGACGAGCCAGAGCCCGAGTCACCGGCCGTTCGGGGCCCGTGTCAAGGCGTTCGTGGCGCTGACCAAGCCGCGGATCATCGAGCTTCTGCTGATCACCACGGTTCCGGTGATGTTCCTCGCCGAACAGGGTGTTCCGGATCTGGGGCTGGTGCTGCTGACCTGCGTCGGCGGTTACCTCTCGGCCGGCGGCGCGAACGCGCTGAACATGTACATCGACCGCGACATCGACGCGTTGATGGACCGCACCTCGCAGCGCCCCCTGGTGACCGGCATGGTCAGCCCGGTGGAATGCCTCGTCTTCGGCATCACCCTGGCCGTCGTCTCCACCCTGCTGTTCGGTCTCACCGTCAACTGGCTGTCGGCCTGGCTCTCCCTCGGCGCGCTCCTCTTCTACGTGGTCGTCTACACGATGATCCTCAAGCGCCGCACCTCGCAGAACATCGTCTGGGGCGGCATCGCCGGCTGTCTCCCGGTGCTCATCGGCTGGTCGGCCGTGACCAACTCGATGTCCTGGGCGCCGATCATCCTCTTCGGGGTGATGTTCTTCTGGACGCCGCCGCACTACTGGCCGCTGTCCATGAAGGTCAAGGAGGACTACGCGCGCGTGGGCGTGCCGATGCTCCCGGTCATCGCCTCCAACAAGGTGGTCGCACGGCAGATCGTCATCTACAGCTGGGTGATGGTCGTGGTGTCGCTGCTGCTGACCCCGCTGGGCTACACCGGCTGGTTCTACACGGCCGTCGCCCTGCTGGCGGGCGGCATGTGGCTGTGGGAGGCGCACGGGCTGCAGAACCGTGCCAAGGCCGAGGTCACGGGCGGCAAGCTCAAGGAGATGCGGCTCTTCCACTGGTCCATCACCTACGTGTCGGTGCTGTTCCTCGCGATCGCGGTGGACCCCTTCCTGCGCTGATGCCCCCGGGGGCCGTGTCCGACGGGCGGGGTGCGTGGCCAAGGCCACGCACCCCGCCCGTCGCCGTTCGATCTACCCGTCGGTAGCATCCTGGTCATGGCAGACACGCAGCAGGTGGACACGCAGCAGGGGGACACGAAGGCCGACCGGCGCGCCGAGCGCCGGGTGGCGCGCCTCGCCCGGTCGATCGACTCCTTCTCCAAGGCGCACGGCGGCGCCGAGGCCCAGGTGGCCTACCTCGGTGAGCGCGGCGCCCGGATCGTCCTCGTGGGCGAGGACGGCGCCTGGGGAGACCTGGTCGCGCGCTCCCACGAGACGGCCCGGCAGGCCGTGGAGAAGTCCGGACTCACCGTCCACGAGGACTTCGACGGCGAGTTCGCCGCGAAGGTGACGACGGGCCGCTACGAGTGGTCGCGCATGGCCGGCATCCAGGTCGGCGGCCCGAGCAACACCTGAGACCGGGTTCACCCGTTAGGACCGTAGGAAGCCGTACGGCGCACGAGCCGCGACGGCCCGCGGTCCCGTCACGGGGGAGTCCGGATGATCGAAACGCCGTCCCTGGTGGACCAGTACTGCCACGGCGTCCTGAGAACGGAGCTGGGCCTCGGCACCTTCGAGGCCCAGCTGGCCCGCACCGAGGGTCCGCCCGCGCCGGGCACCACCCTCTTCGACACCCAGACCGGCTTCGCGGTACGCCGCTGGTGCCCGCCCCTGCTCGGCCTGGAACCGCACTGCCCGCCCGCCCGCTACCTGGCCCGGCGCCGGGAGCTGGGCGTCATGGAGGCCGACCGCAGGCTGCTGCGCGGCAGCGGCATCACGACGTACCTGGTGGACGCGGGGCTGCCCGGCGACCTGACGGGACCGGGGGAGATGGCCTCCGCGGCGGACGCCGACACCCACGAGATCGTGCGCCTCGAACTGCTGGCCGAACAGGTCGCCGACACCTCCGGCACCGTCGAGTCCTTCCTCGCCAACCTCGCCGAGGCGGTGCACGGGGCCGCCGCGGGCGCGGTCGCCTTCACCTCGGTCGCGGGCGTACGGCACGGACTCGCGCTCGCTCCCGAACCGCCCGGCCCCGGCGAGGTGCGCGGGGCCGCCGGGCGCTGGCTGAGCGGGCGCGAGGTGGGCGGGGAACTGAGCGACCCGGTGCTGCTGCGGCACCTGCTGTGGATCGCCGTCGCCTCCGGACTGCCGCTCCAGTTGCACGCGGGCCTCGGCGAGCCGGGCCTGCGCATCGACCGCACCGACCCGGTCCTGCTCACGGACTTCGTCCGGGCCACCGCGGGTCTCGGCACCGACCTGGTCCTCCTGCACGGCTACCCGTACCACCGCCACGCCGCCCACCTGGCGGGCGTCTTCCCGCACGTCTACGCCGACTCCGGCGCCGCGCTGGTGCGCACCGGCGCGCGCGCCGCGACGGTCCTCGCCGAGATCCTGGAGCTGGCCCCCTTCGGCAAGATCCTGTTCTCCAGCGGCGCCCAGGGCCTGCCCGAGCTGCACGTGGTGGCCGCCCGCCTGTTCCGCGAGGCCCTCGGCCGGGTGCTGGGCACCTGGGTGGCCGAGGGGGCGTGGTGCCTGGGGGACGCGCAGCGGGTGGCCGCCATGATCGCGTCGGGGAACGCGGGCCGGGTCTACGGACTGGAGGCGGCCCCGCCGAGCCCCGTCAGGCCCGGGTGAGCGTCGCCTCCGCCGCGGGACCCGGCACCCCGGCCTCCGTCCCGCCGGCGCGCTCGCGCACCGCCAGCAGCACCCGCAGCACCGCGATCCACACCAGGCACGAGCCGAGCATGTGCAGCCCGACCAGGACCTCGGGCAGGTCGGTGAAGTACTGGACGTAGCCGATGACGCCCTGGGCGAGCAGCACCAGGAAGAGGTCACGGGTACGGGCCAGCGGCCACTTGGGGGCGTCGACCGCCTTCAGCACGAACCACAGGGCGAACGTCAGCGTCACCACGATCCACGCCAGGACGGCGTGCACCTTGCTCACCGTCTCCCAGTCGACCGGCATCCGCGCGACCTCGCTGGAGTCGCCCGCGTGCGGACCGGCGCCGGTGACGACCGTGCCGACCGCGATCAGCAGCACGGAGACGACGGTCAGCACCCACACCATCTGCTGGACGGGCTTGCCGACCAGGGGCCGCGGTGCCGCGTCGCCCTCCCGGGTGCGCTGCCACATCACGGTGGCGACCGCGATCAGCGCGCTCGACAGCAGGAAGTGCGCGGCGACCGTGTACGGGTTGAGACCGACCAGGACGACGATGCCGCCGAGGATCGCGTTGCCCATCACGATCCAGAACTGCACCCAGCCCAGCCGGGTCAGCGAGCGCCTGAACGGCTTCTGCGACCGCGCGGCGATGATCGCCCAGCCGACCGCCGCGCACAGCACGTAGGCCAGCATGCGGTTGCCGAACTCGATGACGCCGTGGACGCCCATCTCGCTGGTGTTGGTCAGCGAGTCCTCGGTGCACTTCGGCCAGGTCGGGCAGCCGAGGCCCGAGCCGGTCAGGCGCACCGCGCCGCCGGTGACCACGATGACCACCGACATGACGAGGGCGACGAGAGCCGCCCGCCGGACGGTCCGGGGATCCGGGGTCCAGCGTGCGGCGATGAAGGCGAGCGGGTTGCGCACGGCTGCTACGGCGTCGGCGCGGGTCACGTTTGGCACGCCGTCCATCGTAGGGGTCCGCTTGTGCACGCTTTCACGAGGGTCGGTCCCGGGCATGCGGCCCTACTCCCAGCGGAAGAACTTCCCGGCGGCCGCGAGTGACGCGACCGCCCACACGGCGAGGACCGCCAGGTTCCCCCACGGCATCCCGGCACCGTGCTGGAGCACGTCGCGCAGCCCGTCCGAGAGGGCGGAGATGGGCAGCAGCCCCAGCACGTCCTGCGCGGCGTCCGGGAACCTGTCCAGCGGCACGATCACCCCGCCGCCCACGAGCAGCAGCAGGAAGACCAGGTTGGCGGCGGCCAGCGTGGCCTCCGCCTTCAGCGTGCCCGCCATGAGCAGCCCGAGCCCGGAGAAGGCGGCCGTGCCGGCGACCAGGAGCAGCAGCACGGCCACCGGGCTGCCGTGCGGCGACCAGCCCAGCGCGAAGGCGATCACCGTCAGCAGGACGATCTGGAGCACCTCGGTGACCAGCACCGACACCGTCTTCGCGGCCATCAGGGCCCAGCGGGGCAGCGGCGAAGCGGCCAGCCGCTTCAGCACCCCGTACCGGCGCTCGAAGCCGGTGGCGATGGCCTGTCCGGTGAACGCCGTGGACATGACGGCGAGGGCGAGCACGCCGGGGGCGAGGAAGTCGACGGCCTCCTCGGTGCCGGTGTCGACGATGTCCACGGTGCTGAACAGGACGAGCAGCAGCGTCGGGATGATCACCGTCAGCAGGAGCTGCTCGCCGTTGCGCAGCAGCATCCTCGTCTCCAGCGCCGCCTGCGCCGCGATCATCCGTCCGAGGGGCGCGGCACCGGGCCTCGGTGCGTACGTACCGGTCGTGGTCACCCGCGCGACTCCTTGCCCGTGAGCTCCAGTCATGAGCGCAACTCCTTGCCCGTGAGCTCCAGAAAGACGTCCTCCAGGGTGTGCCGCTCCACCGAGATGCGGTCCGGCATCACCCCGTGCTGGGCGCACCAGGAGGTCACCGTCGCGAGCAGCTGCGGGTCGACCTTGCCGACGACGCGGTAGGAGCCCGGAGTCAGCTCCGCCGCCGCCGAGTCCGGGGGCAGCGCCTTGAGGAGGGAGGCCACGTCCAGTCCCGGCCGGCCGGTGAACCGCAGAGTGTTCTCGGCGCCGCCGCGGCACAGGTCCTCGGGCGAGCCCTGGGCGATGACCCGGCCCGCGTCGATGATGGCGACGTCGTCGGCCAGCTGCTCGGCCTCGTCCATGTGGTGGGTGGTGAGGATGACGGAGACGCCGTCGCCGCGCAGGTCCCGCACGAGGTCCCAGGTGGCGCGGCGGGCCTGGGGGTCCAGGCCGGCCGTCGGCTCGTCCAGGAACACCAGCTCCGGACGTCCGACCACCGCCATCGCCAGGGCGAGCCGCTGCTGCTGCCCGCCGGAGAGCCTGCGGTACGTGGTCCGGCCGCACGACCCCAGGCCGAGCCGCTCGATCAGCGCGTCGACGTCCAGCGGGTGGGCGTGCAGTCTCGCGACGTGGCGCAGCATCTCGTCGGCCCGGGCGCCGGAGTAGACGCCGCCGGACTGGAGCATCACCCCGATCCGGGGCCGCAGCTCGGCGCCCTGCCCCACCGGGTCGAGGCCCAGGACGCGCACCGTCCCGGAGTCCGGTCTGCGGTATCCCTCACAGGTCTCGACGGTCGTCGACTTGCCCGCTCCGTTGGGGCCGAGTACGGCGGTGACTCCCGCCCCGGCCTCCAGGTCCAGGCCGTCCACCGCGGTCTTCGTGCCGTACCGCTTCACCAGGGCCTGCACCTGGACCACGGGCTCGCTTCGCATGGGTCACGAGTCTAGGTAGGCGGCGCGGCCCCCGGGCGCGGGGGTGCGGGATCTCCCCCGCACGGGGCGGGAGCGGCGCGTTAGTGGGCCGTCAGTCGCGGGGGCGGTGCACGGGCAGCCACCGTTCGGCGTAGGCGACCGCGTCCGGCAGGGGGAACAGGCGTGCGGTGGCCGCGCCGATGGTGCCGCGGGCGACCGGCCGGTCGCGTTCGAAGTCGTGGCCGAGTTCGTCGAAGCGGTCCGACGTGATCGACACCTCGGTCACCCGTTCCCAGCCCACCGGCCCCGGGCGCCCCACCTCCACCAAAGGGGAGGGGATCCGGTATTCGGCGAGGTGGAAGGCGGTGCACGCCTCGTAGCCCGCGCCGAGCAGCAGGACGCGGGCGCCGAGCCGTTCCAGCGTGGCCAGCGGGCTGCGCTCGCCGAGCCGGCAGTCGGTCGCGTGGCCCTCGACCACCTCGGCGGCGCGTGCCCCGAGGGCCGCGAACGAGGTCTGCGGATGCGCGCTGCGCAGGGCGCCGGGCCAGGTGCGGACCGTCTCGGGGACCACCCCGACGCCGCGCGAGGGCGTGATCAGCGGGTCGTACGCGGGCGTCGCGGTGCGCACGGTGTCCCACCACTCCTCGGGCACCGGAGGGCTGGTCCACAGGGCCGGGTCCGACAGATCGCCCGTCTGCGTCGGGACCACCAGCGTGCCGACCGGACCGAGGGCGTCGAGCAGTCCCTGGACCACCGCGACCGGCCCTCCGCAGACCCAGCCGAGTGAGCTGAGGGAGGTGTGCGCGAGGAGGGTGTCACCGGTCCGCACACCCAGCTCGCGCAGACCCGCCGCGATGGTGCCGCGGGTGACGAGTGGGCCGGTCGGAGGGGGTGTGGGCATGCCGGGGAGTGTCCCGCAGGTCCGCTCGGAACGCCACTGAATTGATCGATCAAAGATCGTTTCCGCAGGTCAGATTAGGTATGCCTAAGTGACGCAGGGCACCGTAGGAAGATCCGGACGCGGCTTGCCCGCCTCCGAGGAATTACGCAACAATGGCGTTGTGAAAAACGTTGGCGAGGCTCCGCAGGAGGAACTCGCGACCGGTGAGCGGTCCACCCGCAACCGTGTCGCGCGCTCCATCCTGGACCACGGGCCGTCGACGGTCGCCGAACTCGCCGGGCGCCTGGGCCTCACCCAGGCGGCGGTCCGGCGCCACCTCGACGCCCTGGTCGCCGACGACGTGGTCGAGGCGCGCCAGCAGCGGGTCTACGGCACGCGCACGCGCGGGCGCCCCGCCAAGGTCTTCGCGCTCACCGACTGCGGCCGCGACGCCTTCGACCAGTCGTACGACAAGCTGGCCGTGGACGCCCTGCGCTGGATCGCCGAGCGGGAGGGCGGGGAGCAGGCGATCGCCGCCTTCGCCCGGGCCCGGATCGCCGCCCAGGGCGGCGCCTACCGCGAGGCGGTCGAGTCCGCCCCGCCCGAGGAGCGCACCGAAGCCCTGGCCAAGGCCCTGAGCGCGGACGGGTACGCTGCTACGGCGCGGAGCGCACCCCATCCGCAGCAGGGCGAGCAGCTGTGCCAGCACCACTGCCCGGTCGCCCACGTCGCAGAGCAGTTTCCGCAGCTGTGCGAGGCGGAGACGGAATTTTTCGCCGAGCTGCTCGGTACGCATGTACAGCGGCTCGCGACCATCGCGCACGGCGACGGGGTCTGCACCACGTTCATTCCGAAGACCTCGCACGCGCCGCCCGCGGCGCACACGTCCAAGAACACCGCTAACGCATCCGCAAGCACGGCCGGGAGGAACCCCGCATGACTCTCCCCACGGAGACTGCCCACCCCGAGCTCGAGGGCCTGGGCAAGTACGAATACGGCTGGGCCGACTCCGACACGGCCGGCGCCTCTGCCAAGCGCGGCATCAACGAGGACGTCGTCCGCGACATCTCCGCGAAGAAGAACGAGCCGGAGTGGATGACCAAGCTCCGCCTCAAGGGCCTGCGCCTCTTCGAGAAGAAGCCCATGCCCAACTGGGGCTCGGACCTGTCGGGCATCGACTTCGACAACATCAAGTACTTCGTGCGCTCCACGGAGAAGCAGGCGGAGTCCTGGGAGGACCTGCCCGAGGACATCAAGAACACCTACGACAAGCTCGGCATCCCCGAGGCGGAGAAGCAGCGCCTCGTCGCCGGTGTCGCCGCGCAGTACGAGTCGGAGGTCGTCTACCACCAGATCCGCGAGGACCTGGAGGAGCAGGGCGTCATCTTCCTCGACACCGACACGGCCCTGAAGGAGCACCCGGAGCTCTTCAAGGAGTACTTCGGGACCGTCATCCCCGTCGGCGACAACAAGTTCGCCTCGCTGAACAGCGCGGTGTGGTCCGGCGGCTCCTTCATCTACGTGCCGAAGGGCGTGCACGTCGAGATCCCGCTCCAGGCCTACTTCCGTATCAACACGGAGAACATGGGCCAGTTCGAGCGGACCCTGATCATCGTCGACGAGGGTGCCTACGTGCACTACGTCGAGGGCTGCACGGCGCCGATCTACAAGAGCGACTCGCTGCACTCCGCCGTGGTCGAGATCATCGTCAAGAAGAACGCCCGCTGCCGCTACACGACCATCCAGAACTGGTCGAACAACGTCTACAACCTGGTCACCAAGCGCGCCGTGGCGTACGAGGGCGCGACCATGGAGTGGATCGACGGCAACATCGGCTCCAAGGTGACGATGAAGTACCCGGCCGTCTACCTGATGGGCGAGCACGCCAAGGGCGAGACCCTGTCCATCGCCTTCGCGGGCGAGGGCCAGCACCAGGACGCCGGCTCCAAGATGGTTCACATGGCGCCGAACACGTCGTCCAACATCGTCTCGAAGTCCGTGGCGCGCGGCGGCGGCCGTACCTCCTACCGCGGTCTCGTCGAGATCGGCGAGGGCGCGCACGGCTCCAAGTCGAACGTGCTGTGCGACGCGCTGCTCGTCGACACCATCTCCCGCTCCGACACGTACCCCTACGTGGACGTCCGCGAGGACGACGTGTCCATGGGCCACGAGGCGACCGTCTCCAAGGTCTCCGAGGACCAGCTCTTCTACCTGATGAGCCGCGGTCTGAGCGAGTTCGAGGCGATGGCGATGATCGTGCGCGGTTTCGTCGAGCCGATCGCGAAGGAGCTGCCCATGGAGTACGCCCTCGAACTCAACCGGCTGATCGAGCTGCAGATGGAAGGCGCGGTCGGCTGAGGCCCGTCCTTCGCAGCACTCCCCGATTTCTTGACGCAGGAAGAGAGCAGACCGACAGCCATGGCTGAGGCTCAGAACATCCCCGTGGGGTCCACCACCGCGGGCCAGATCGCGGTGGCCGCCGAGTCGACCGTCGCCACGCGCATGAGCGCGCCCGCGTCCTTCGACGTGGCGGACTTCGCGGTCCCCCACGGCCGCGAGGAGGAGTGGCGGTTCACGCCGCTGGAGCGGCTGCGCGGGCTGCACGACGGCACCGCGGTCGCCACCGGCGACGGAGTGAAGGTCGACGTCGACGCGCCCGAGGGCGTGGTCGTCGAGACCGTCGGCCGCGACGACGCGCGCATCGGCCGGGCCGGCACCCCGGTGGACCGGGTCGCCGCCCAGGCGTACTCGGCGTTCGAGAAGGCCGGCGTGATCACCGTCCCCAAGGAGACGGTCCTCACCGAGCCGATCCGCATCGCCGTGCACGGCGAGGGCGGCACCGCCTACGCCCACCAGGTCGTCGAGCTGGGCGCCTTCGCCGAGGCCGTGGTCGTCATCGACCACACCGGTGACGCGGTGCTCGCCGCCAACGTCGACTACGTCCTGGGCGACGGTGCCAAGCTGACCGTCGTCTCCGTCCAGGACTGGGACGACAAGGCCGTGCACGTCGGTCAGCACAACGCGCTGATCGGCCGGGACGCCGGCTTCAAGTCCTTCGTCGTCACCTTCGGCGGCGACCTGGTCCGGCTGCACCCGCGCGTCGCCTACGCGGGACCCGGCGGCGAGGCCGAGCTGTTCGGCCTGTACTTCACCGACGCCGGCCAGCACCAGGAGCACCGCCTCCTGGTCGACCACAACGTGCCGCACTGCAAGTCCAACGTCGTCTACAAGGGCGCGCTCCAGGGCGACGACGCGCACGCTGTCTGGATCGGCGACGTGCTGATCGAGGCCGCGGCCGAGGGCACCGACACCTACGAGATGAACCGCAACCTCGTCCTCACGGACGGCGCGCGGGTCGACTCGGTGCCCAACCTGGAGATCGAGACCGGCGAGATCGTCGGCGCCGGCCACGCCTCCGCCACCGGCCGCTTCGACGACGAGCAGCTCTTCTACCTGATGGCGCGCGGCATCCCCGAGATCGACGCCCGCCGCCTGGTGGTCCGCGGCTTCTTCGCCGAACTGGTCCAGCAGATCGGTGTCCCGGACATCGAGGAGCGCCTGATCGCCAAGATCGAGGAAGAGCTGGAGGCGTCGGTCGCATGACCTTCGTACGCGTCTGTGGAGCGGACGAGCTGGAGGAGGACACCCCCAAGAGGGTGGAACTCGACGGCACGCCGATCTCCGTCGTGCGGACCGAGGGCGAGCTGTTCGCGATCCACGACATCTGCTCGCACGCGAACGTGTCGCTGGCCGAGGGCGAGGTCGACGACTGCCACATCGAGTGCTGGCTGCACGGCTCGCGCTTCGACCTCCGTTCCGGCAAGCCCGACAGTCTTCCGGCGACGCGCCCCGTCCCCGTTTACCCCGTAAAGATCGAAGGGGACGACGTGCTCGTCTCCCTCACCCAGGAGTCCTGAGGCACCCATGGCAACGCTTGAAATCCGAGACCTGCACGTCACCGTCGAGGCCGACAACGCCACGAAGGAGATCCTCAAGGGCGTCGACCTGACCGTGAAGCAGGGCGAGACGCACGCCATCATGGGCCCGAACGGCTCCGGCAAGTCGACCCTCGCCTACTCCCTCGCGGGTCACCCCAAGTACACGATCACCAGCGGCACCGTCCTGCTCGACGGCGAGGACGTCCTGGAGATGTCCGTCGACGAGCGCGCCCGCGCCGGCCTCTTCCTCGCCATGCAGTACCCGGTCGAGGTCCCCGGCGTCTCGGTCTCCAACTTCCTGCGCACCTCCGCCACCGCCGTCCGCGGCGAGGCCCCCAAGCTGCGCACCTGGGTGAAGGAGGTCAAGGAGGCCATGCAGAACCTCAACATGGACCCCGCCTTCGCCGAGCGCAACGTCAACGAGGGCTTCTCCGGCGGTGAGAAGAAGCGCCACGAGATCCTCCAGCTGGAGTTGCTCAAGCCGAAGATCGCGATCCTCGACGAGACCGACTCCGGCCTCGACGTCGACGCCCTGCGCGTCGTCTCCGAGGGCGTCAACCGCGTCCGCGAGACCGGTGAGGTCGGCACGCTGCTGATCACCCACTACACGCGCATCCTGCGCTACATCAAGCCCGACCACGTCCACGTCTTCGCCAACGGCCGGATCGCCGAGTCCGGCGGCCCCGAGCTGGCCGACAAGCTGGAGGCCGAGGGCTACGAGGCATACACGAAGGGTGGCGCATCCGAGTGACACAGCTGCCGGGCCTCCTCGACACCGAGGCGATCCGCAAGGACTTCCCCATCCTGGACCGCCAGGTCCACGACGGACAGAAGCTCGTGTACCTGGACAACGCGGCGACCAGCCAGAAGCCGCGGCAGGTGCTGGACGCGCTCAGCGAGTACTACGAGCGCTACAACGCCAACGTCCACCGCGGCGTGCACGTCCTCGCCGAGGAGGCCACGGCGCTGTACGAGGGCGCGCGCGACAAGGTCGCGGAGTTCATCAACGCGCCCTCGCGGGACGAGGTGATCTTCACCAAGAACGCCTCCGAGTCCCTGAACCTCGTCGCCAACATGCTGGGCTGGGCCGACGACCCGTACCGCGTGGACCACGAGACCGAGATCGTCATCACGGAGATGGAGCACCACTCCAACATCGTGCCGTGGCAGCTGCTCGCGCAGCGCACCGGCGCGAAGCTCCGCTGGTTCGGCCTGACCGACGACGGCCGCCTCGACCTGTCCAACATCGACGAGGTCATCACCGAGAAGACGAAGATCGTCTCCTTCGTGCTGGTCTCCAACATCCTGGGCACCCAGAACCCGGTCGAGGCGATCGTGCGCCGCGCCCAGGAGGTCGGCGCGCTCGTGTGCGTCGACGCCTCCCAGGCCGCGCCGCACATGCCGCTGGACGTACAGGCCCTCCAGGCCGACTTCGTGGCCTTCACCGGCCACAAGATGTGCGGCCCGACCGGCATCGGCGTCCTGTGGGGCCGCCAGGAGCTGCTGGAGGACCTCCCGCCGTTCCTCGGCGGCGGTGAGATGATCGAGACCGTCTCGATGCACTCCTCCACGTACGCCCCGGCGCCGCACAAGTTCGAGGCGGGCACGCCCCCGGTCGCGCAGGCGGTCGGTCTGGGCGCGGCGATCGACTACTTGCGGTCGATCGGCATGGACAAGATCCTCGCGCACGAGCACGCGCTGACCGAGTACGCGGTCAAGCGGTTGCTGGAGGTCCCCGACCTGCGCATCATCGGCCCCACCACGGCCGAGGAGCGCGGCGCGGCGATCAGCTTCACGCTCGGCGACATCCATCCGCACGACGTGGGCCAGGTCCTCGACGAGCAGGGCATCGCGGTCCGGGTCGGCCACCACTGCGCCCGCCCCGTATGCCTGCGCTACGGAATTCCTGCGACCACGCGAGCGTCGTTCTATCTGTACTCCACGCCGGCCGAGATCGACGCACTGGTCGACGGCCTGGAGCACGTACGGAACTTCTTCGGCTGACGGGACGAGCGAAGAGCATGAAGCTGGACTCCATGTACCAGGAAGTCATCCTGGACCACTACAAGCACCCGCACGGGCGGGGCTTGCGGGAGGGCGACGCCGAGGTCCACCACGTCAACCCGACATGCGGCGACGAGATCACCCTCCGTGTGAAGTACGACGGCACGACGATCAGTGACGTCAGCTACGAGGGCCAGGGCTGCTCGATCAGCCAGGCGAGCGCCTCCGTGCTGAACGACCTGCTGGTCGGCAAGGACCTCGCCCAGGCGCAGCGGATCCAGGAGACCTTCCTGGAGCTGATGCAGTCCAAGGGCAGGATCGAGCCCGACGACGAGATGGAGGAGGTCCTGGAGGACGCGGTCGCGTTCGCCGGGGTCTCGAAGTACCCGGCCCGGGTCAAGTGCGCCCTGCTGAGCTGGATGGCCTGGAAGGACGCGACGGCCCAGGCGCTGGACGGCGCCGACGCCGAGAAGGAGACGACGGCATGACTGAGACCGTGGAAATGAAGCCTGCCTCCGAGGAGGAGGTCCGCGAGGCCCTGCTGGACGTGGTGGACCCCGAGCTGGGCATCGACGTCGTCAACCTGGGCCTGATCTACGGCGTCCACATCGACGACGCGAACATCGCGACCATCGACATGACCCTGACGTCGGCGGCCTGCCCGCTGACGGACGTGATCGAGGACCAGGCCAAGTCCGCCACGGACGGCCTCGTCAACGAGCTGCGCATCAACTGGGTCTGGATGCCGCCGTGGGGCCCGGACAAGATCACGGACGACGGCCGCGAGCAGCTGCGGGCGCTCGGGTTCAACGTCTGATCGCACCGCTTCCCAGAACGGCGACGCCCATCGGGCGTCGCCGTTCTCGTGTCATCGGGTCCTCTGTTATGTACGCTCGTACACATGGGATATCTGCTCCTGGCCGGAGCCATCGCCGCCGAGGTCGCCGGAACCACCGCCATGAAGTACAGCGAGGGCTTCAGCAGGCTGGTCCCCTCGCTGCTGACGGCGCTCGGGTACGTGCTCTCCTTCGCGCTGCTCGCGCAGACCCTGAAGGTGCTGTCCGTCGGCACCGCCTACGCCATCTGGGCGGGCGTGGGCACGGCCGCGATCGCCACGATCGGGGTGGCGTTCATGGGGGAGGGGATGACGCTCACCAAGGCCGCCGGGATCGCGCTGATCATCATCGGGGTCGTCGTCCTCAACCTGGGCGGCGCGCACTGATGTCCCGCCGCTACGACCCCGAGCGACGCCAGCGCCTCATCGACGCGGCGATCCGGGTGGTCGGCCGCAAGGGCATCGCCGGTCTCAGCCACCGCACGGCCGCCGCCGAGGCGGACGTACCGCTGGGGTCGACGACGTACCACTTCGCGACCCTGGACGAGCTGCTGGTCGCCGCCCTGCGCCAGGCCAACGAGGGCTTCGCCAAGGTCGTGGCCGCGCACCCGGGCCTGTCCGACCCCGACGCCGACCTGCCCGGCGAACTGGCCCGCGTGCTCGGCGAGTGGCTGGCCGGCGACCGCACGGGCGTGGAGCTGGAGTACGAGCTGTACCTGGCCGCGCTGCGCCGCCCAGCCCTGCGTCCGGTGGCGGCGGAGTGGGCCGAGGGCGTCGCCGACCTGCTCTCCCACCGCACGGACCCGCTCACGGCGCGGGCGCTGGTCGCGCTGATGGACGGCGTCTGCCTCCAGGTGCTGCTGACGGACGCGCCGTACGACGAGGAGTACACGCGGGAGGTACTGGCTCGGGTGATCCCACCGACCCCACCGGACCGGTGACCGCGGGGCGAGACGGCCGCGGGGTCGGCTCGCATCGGTGGGCGGCGGCCGGTTAGGTTGCCCTCATGACCGACACGACTGCTCCCCGCACCACCGGCGCCGTGGCCGCCGGGCTTGCCACCATCGCCGCCGACGGCACCGTCCTCGACACCTGGTTCCCGGCTCCCGAACTGTCCGCCGAGCCGGGCCCGTCCGGTACCCAGCGCCTCACGGCCGAACAGGCCGCCGACCTTCTCGGCGCCGGCGCGGCCGCCGCGGTCGGTCCGGACGCCCGCCGCGGTGTCGAGGTGGTCGCGGTCCGTACGGTCATCTCCTCGCTGGACGAGAAGCCGGTCGACACGCACGACGTCTACCTGCGCCTGCACCTGCTCTCCCACCGCCTGGTCAAGCCGCACGGCCAGAGCCTGGACGGCATCTTCGCCCACCTCGCCAACGTCGCCTGGACCTCGCTGGGCCCGGTCGCCGTCGACGACGTCGAGAAGGTCCGCCTCAACGCCCGCGCCGAGGGCCTGCACCTTCAGGTGACCTCGATCGACAAGTTCCCGCGCATGACGGACTACGTCGCCCCCAAGGGCGTGCGCATCGCCGACGCCGACCGGGTCCGCCTCGGCGCGCACCTCTCCGATGGCACGACCGTGATGCACGAGGGCTTCGTCAACTTCAACGCGGGCACGCTGGGCACCTCGATGGTCGAGGGCCGCATCTCCGCCGGCGTCGTCGTCGGCGACGGCTCCGACATCGGCGGCGGCGCCTCCACCATGGGCACGCTCTCCGGCGGCGGCAACGTGCGCATCGTCATCGGCGAGCGCTGCCTGGTCGGCGCCGAGGCGGGCGTGGGCATCGCGCTCGGCGACGAGTGCGTGGTCGAGGCCGGCCTCTACGTCACCGCCGGCACCCGCGTGACCATGCCCGACGGCCAGATCGTCAAGGCCCGCGAACTCTCCGGCGCCTCCAACATCCTCTTCCGCCGCAACTCGGTCACGGGCACGGTCGAGGCCCGCCCGAACAACGCGGTGTGGGGCGGCCTGAACGAGATCCTCCACAGCCACAACTGACCCGACCCGGTCACCGGGCAGCGCCCCCGCGGACGGTCTCCGGGCCGTTCGGGAGGGCGCTCTCGTGGTTCTGGGGGAAGCGTCGTCCGGGGCCGGGGCCCTCTGGGAGGATGTGACGTCCAGTCACATGGGGGAGGGGTGCGTGAAGGAGGAGACGGGGTCCGGGACGGATTGGACCGCCGCCTACTCGGCGGTGCGGAACACGTACGAGCGGTACTGCCAGAAGCTCCAGGATCTGCTCGCGCTGGTGCTGGAGACGTACGGCATCGAGTACGTGCAGATGGAGGGCAGGGCCAAGGACGTCGCGAGTTTCACGGAGAAGATCCAGCGGAAGGGCGGGAAGTACGGCGATCCGCTGGCCGAGGTGACGGATCTGGCGGGGATCCGCATCATCGCGTACTACGTGGAGGACGTGGAAAGGATCGCGAGCATCATCCGGCAGGAGTTCTCCGTGCTGGAGGAGCACAGCGGTGACAAGCAGGCGGAGCTGGCGGACAACGAGTTCGGGTACGCGTCGTTCCACCTGGTTCTGGAGCTGCCGGAGAAGCGGAGTTCACTTCTCGAGTGGCAGGAGTTCGCCGGCCGCAAGGCGGAGATCCAGGTGCGGACGGCGCTCCAGCACGCGTGGGCCGCGGTCAACCACAAGCTGGACTACAAGAAGTCCCAGGACAGCCCCAGGGAGTTGCGGCGGCGCCTGTTCCGGCTCAGTGCCCTCTTCGAGCTGGCAGACGAGGAGTTCTCGAAGATCAGGCTCGAGGGGCAGCGGATCTCCGCCGACTACGTCCGCGAGGTGCGCAGCGGCACCTACGACCTGGAGGTCAACGTCGACTCCGTGACGGCGTGGATCCGCGAGGATCCCCTGGTGGCGCGGGTGCGGCAGGTCGCCCATCGGATCGGCTGGCCGCTGCTCGGCGACTCCGACCCCGTACCGCCCGTGGACCGCAGAGACCTGGTGCACTTCCTGAACACGCAGGACATGACCCGCATCGGTGACCTGCGGGACGCCCTGGACCAGGGCGAAACCCTGATCGAGCCCGTCCTGAGACGGTTCATCGACGACGAGGAGGAACCGCACCCCACCTCCATGGAGGACCTGATGACGCAGTTCCTCCTCGTGTACAAGAAGGCCCCCGTGGAGGTCTGGAACGCCTATTACGAGCCCACGGACGCGTTCTCGGCGGCGCGCGACCTGGTGCCGTAGGGGACGGTCGCACGATCGTGACCCCACGCGCCCCCGCACGTTCGGATGACGGCCCGTGACCTTGCGGCGGACTTGGCGGATGAACGGGTGGACGCAGAGTCCGATCAGACGCCGATCCGACGAGACGAGGGCCTGGTATGACGAACGAGCGGGCGAGGACCATGGCGCGCCGGCTGGCCGGGACGGGGGCCGCCGTGCTGATGTGCTGGGTTCCGGCGGGGGCCGCGCACGCCGACGAGACGACGACCGGTTCGCACAACGGCCCCCGGGTCGGGCTCCTCAACGTCAACGTGGGGCAGATCGACGACCCCGCCGAGGACGTACTGGAGCACACCCTGCTGTTCGGCGACGGCTACGCCTGGAACTGAGCCGTCTCGGACGTCAGTCCCCGGTATGCCGCCAGCAGTGCGTCGGTCGTCTCCCGGTCCGCGGCCCGCAGGGGTGCGCGGACCGGGCCGGACGGCAGGCCCAGTGCGCCGAGCAGCGCCTTCGCGGTGACCGTGCCGGGCAGGCCCGCCGCCATCATCGGCTCGATCAGGGTGAGCGCCCGCCGCTGGAGGCGTGCGGCCTCTCCGGTGTCCCCCGCGTCGAAGGCGTCGAGGAGGGCGCGGAACAGCCCCGGGACGACGTTCGCGACGGTGCTGACGTATCCGGCGGCGCCGAGCGCGTACAGGGCGAGGATCTGTTCGTCGCAGCCCGCGTAGTACGCCAGGCCGGTGCGGGACAGGACCTTCTGGGTGCCCAGCAGGTCGTAGGAGCAGTCCTTGACGGCGACGACGCGCGGGTGGTCGGCGAGGCGGACGAGGGTGTCGGGCTCGATGCGGGTGCCGGTGCGGCCGGGGATGTCGTACAGGGCGAGGGGGAGTCCGCTGGCGTCCGCGATCTCCCTGAAGTGCGCCTCCAGGGCGTCCTGCGGGGGGCGGCTGTAGTACGGCGCGACCACCAGCAGTCCGTCCGCGCCGGCCTTCTCCGCGGCCAGGGCCAGCTCGACGGTGTGCCGCGTGTCCGCCGTGCCCACCCCGGCGACCAGTGCCGCACGGTTCCCGACCGCCTCCCGCACCGCCGTCACCAGCGCCGACTTCTCGGCGTCCGTGGTGGTCGGCGACTCGCCCGTGGTGCCGGACAGCACCAGGCCGTCGCAGCCCGCCGCCACCAGCCGGTCGGCGAGCCGCTGGGCGCCGTCGAGGTCCAGCGCCCCGGAGTCGGTGAAGGGCGTGATCATCGCGCACAGGGCACGGCCGAAGGGGGGAGGAGCGGGGCGGTCGTCGTCTGTCGTCATGAGGGTAGTGTCGGCGGCCCCACACTGTAGCTCCACTTAATTCTTCTACGAGATATGTGTAAGGAGTGCTGTAGGGATGGGGTGCGGCCCGGCCGGGGACCAGGGCAGGGGTAGTGCCCGGCGGCGCGGGGTACCCGGGGTGCTTCCAACCGAGAGGAGGAGGTACACCGTGACCGGAACCATGCACACCAGGCCGGTGCACGACGAGCACCACTCCGTGGGCGAACTCGTCGGTCAGGCCACTGAGCAGCTCTCCCGGCTCGTGCGCCAGGAAGTGTCCCTCGCCAAGCTGGAGCTGGCGGAGAAGGGCAAGCGCGCGGGGCGCGGCGGCGGCATGCTCGGTGCCGCGGGCGCCGTCGCGTACGTCGGTCTGTTCGCCCTCGCCGGTACGGCCACCGCCGCGCTCTCGCTGGTGTTGCCCGTGTGGGCCGCGGCGCTCATCGTGACGGCGGCGCTCTTCGTGATCGCCGGCATCCTCGCCGCGACCGGTCGCGCCCAGCTCCGTCGAGCCGTACCCCCCAAGCCCGAGGAGGCCCTCGGCAGTGTCAGGGCCGACGTGGACCAGATCAGGGAAAGGGCGCATCGATGACCGACGCGACGAGCGGGGACCGCCCGAGGACCGGTTCCACCGCGCAGCCCACCGGGGCCAAGGGCCCCGACGAACTGCGCAGGCAGATCGAACAGACCCGCAGCCAGCTCGGTGACACCGTGGAGGAACTGGCGGGGAAGGCGGACGTGAAGGGCCGCGCCAAGGCCCGGGCCGCAGACCTGCGGGACAAGGCCGGCGCCATGACCGTGCAACTGCGCAGTTCCGCCTCGCACGCGGGCCACACCGTGCAGGACAAGGCGGGCCGGGCCGGTCACTCCGCCGAGGAGCACGTGCCGGACCGGGCGCGCGGCGCCGTGCGGACGGGGCTGGGGCATCCGCGGGTGCTGCTGGTCGCCGGCGCGGCCGCGTGCGCCCTGGCCACGGCGGGTGTGCTGCGCCACCGCCACCAGGGGCACCGCTGAACCACGGCACCCACATGCGCACGCGAGCGACGAGGGACACCGCCCACGGAGTGTCCCTCGTCGCTCGCGTCGTACCGGCCGTCGTAGCGCTACCGGGCGGCACTTGACCTCAACCAAGGTCGAGGTCACAGGGTGGTGCGTGCACCCGACGACCACCGAGCAGTGGAGGCCGGCATGACCCGCCGTACCGACGCACACCCCGTACTCGACCGTCCCGAGGTCCAGGCGCCCTTCTTCAGCACCTGGCGGGTGGGCACCCCCGAACGGCAGCGCCTCACCGTCGACGCCGTCGCCCGCACCTGGGAGCGCCGACCGTGGCCCGCCGGCGGCCTGCTCGGCTACCACGTCTACACCGGCCACGACGGCGGCACGCTGCTCCACCACTCGCAGTGGGCGAGCGAGCAGGCCTACGAGGCCTTCGTGAAGACCCACCGCCAGGAGCGCGTCGACGAGATCGACACCGCCGTGCCGGGCATCGAGCGGCTCGGCCTCGGCCGGTACCGGCGCTACCGCAGCGGCACCCGCGAGAGCGGGACCGCGCCCGTCCCGGGGTGCGTCGTGATCGTCGACGTCGAGTTCGAGAGTCCCGACCCCGGCCGCCAGCGCGCCTGGGTCGACGCCGTCTTCGAGGCACTGGAGAGCGAACCGGAGCAGCACCCCGGCGGTATCTCCGCCCACTTCCACCTCAGCACCGACGGCACCCGCGTCCTGAACTACGCGGAGTGGGAGAGCGCCCAGGCCCACATGGACGCCCTCGACGCACCCGGCGAGGGGATCGGCTCGGCGACGGCCGCGTGGCGGCGGGTCCAGAACTGGCCGGGCCTGAAGAGCAGTACGGTCGCCCGCTACGACCACGCCCTCGGCCTCGCACCCCGCTGAGCCCGCCCCACCACGGCTCAGGTCACGGTCGGAACCGCAGCACTTGCGGGTCGTGGTCGCTGACCTGGTCGTGGAACTCGGCGTTCACGTGCACGCTGTCGTACGACAGCCGCCCTGCCCACCGGATCGACGGGCTGACCAGGATCTGGTCGAGGACCTGGCTGTTGCCCTGGTAGACGTACGAGTAACGCTCGCTCCTCGGCAGCGACTTGACCGCCGACCACAGGGCGCCGCCGTCCTCCAGGATGCGCGCGGTCTTCGAGAACTCGAAGTCGTTGATGTCGCCCAGCGCGACGACGTCGGCGTTTTGCTGCGCGGCGAGGATGTCCTTGACGAAGGTGTTCACGGCCTTCGCCTGGAGGTGGCGCTGGGTCTCCGAGGAGCGCGACGGCGGCTGGTACTGCGCCGTCAGGCCCTGGTCGCCGCCCTTGGAGTTGAAGTGGTTGGCGATGACGAAGACGGTGCGGCCGCGGAAGACGAACTCGCCGGCCAGCGGCTTGCGGCTGTTCTCCCAGGCCGGGTTCGCCGGATCGACACGACCCGGGGAGTACGTCAGCTCGGCCTCGCCGCGCACCCTGCGCACGCCCGTCGCGGTGGTCGCGTCGCCGCCCGCGCGGTCCGTGAACGAGACCCGCTCGGGGTTGAACAGGAAGGCCTGGCGGATGTTGCCACCGGGCTCGCCGCCGTCCGCCTTGTCGGCCGGGTCGATGCCCCGCCACTCGTAGCGCGGGCCGCCGGCCGCGGCGATCGCGTCGATCAGCCTGCCGACCGTCGCGTCGGCGGCCACCGTGCCGTCGTCCGTGGCGCCGTTGTTGTCCTGGATCTCCTCCAGGGACACGATGTCGGGCGACTGCAGGTTGTGCACGATCGCGTCGGCGTGCGCGGCGAAGGTGTCGTCCGACGGGTCGAGGTTCTCGACGTTGTACGTCGCCACCGCCAGTTCCCGGCCGCTCTGCGGGCGGGTCGACTCCCGCTCGGTGCCCCCGCTCTCCAGGGCGCCGATCTCGCTCGCCACCAGCGTGTAGCCGCCGTACTGGTTGTAGTCGAGCGGCCCCGCGGTGGTGCCGGCGAGGGTGTCGCCCACGTTGGCGTCGGGGAAGTCGGCCGGCTTGCCGAGCGACTGGATCTGGAGCCGGCCGGTGTTCTGGGCGTCGTAGGAGCCGTAGACGGCGCCGCCGCGGTGGTTCCGGTTCTCCCGGGGCTTCACCGTGACCCACAGCTCGGTGTACGGGTCGGAGGCGCCGACCACCCGGGCGTCGGCGACCCGGACGGTCATGCCCTCCAGCGACTCGTAGCGGTCCAGGGCGTACCGGTCGGGGCGCAGCCGCAGGCCGTTGACGGACCCGTCCGCCGCCGGGTCGCCCTCGGGGGCGTACGCGCGCGGCACGGAGCGGGCGGAGAGGGTCGTCGCCGCGGGGAGCGCGTTGCCGCCGGAGACGACGGTGACCGTCGGACGGGTGATCTCCGTCAGCGACTGGTTGCCCGAGGACGTGCCGCCCGGGACGTACTCGGAGACCGTGCCCGAGACGGTGACCGCGTCACCGACGGTGACCGCCGGGGCCGCGTTCGTGAAGACGAAGACGCCCTCGCTGGTGGCCGGGTCGGCGTCGGGCCGCGGATCCTGGATCCAGAACCCCTTGGAGGAGCCGTAGCCGCGGACGGCGGTGACGATTCCGGCCACGTCCGTGACCTGCCGGCCCGCGTACGGCGACAGACGGGTGGTGCCCTGGATGTCGTGGACCCGCACCGGGCCTTCGGACGCGGAGCCGGCCCGCGCGGGCGAGGTGAGGACGACGGTGGACGCCGCCGAGCACACTGCGGCGACGGTGAGCGCGGCGAGGCGCGTGGAGGACTTGCTGGCCAACGGGATCCCTCCGGGGACGTGACGTGGCGCCGGGACGAGGGTGGACGGCGGAGGGCCACAGGGCGCACGGACCCGCGTCACACACGTGTCCCCCCGCTCTCCCCTCGCTTTCTACGCGCGTCAATCTCGTGCCTGGCCACGCGAGTTGTCAAGGTTTCGGCCATGTACGCCGTCCGACGGGGAGATGAACCGGGCGGCATGGGTGGAAACCCGTCTAGGCTGGGCCGTCGAGCCGTACGGCATCCGGATTCGGCCGTACGGCGGCCAAGGCGCGCGAGGAGAAACAGCCGATGTCAGACAGCTCCACCCTGCCGCCCGCACGGCTGCGCACCGAAGCGGAGCTGGCCCGCGAGGCACTGTCCACGCCGGTCCTCGCCCGGGCCGCGCGGCTGGCCCGCTGGGCCGGGGCGGACACCCGCGTCGACGCCGGGGGCGGACTCGTCGAGGAACAGCTGCCGGCCGCCGCCGAGCAGCTCGGACTGACCGGCGACGACGCCGCGGCGTACGCGAGCGAGGCATGGCGGATCGCCGTCGACACCGGGCTCGTCGAGATCACCGACGAGGAGGCGGGCACCGTCGCCGCGGGCGAGGACCTCGCCCTGCTGACCGGCGGCTCGCCGCAGGACGTGCTCGGGCTGTGGGTCACCGCCCTGGAGGCCGTCCTCGCCGACGCGAGCGTCCCCGACCTCGACGACCTGGTCGACGCCATGGCCGAGGGCGGCGAGGTCGACCTGTCCTCCCTCGACTGGGACCCGGAGGCGGAGGCCGAGTTCCTCGACGGCGTGCTCGGCAACCTCTACCTGCTCACCGTCGGCGAGGACGGCCCCGGCGAGGCCCCGGTGCCGCTGCCCGCGCTGGCCGCCTCCGTGATCGTGCCCAGCGACATGGGCGAGCCCAGCAACGAGGTCCTGGAGCAGGTGTCGGACGCGATGATGCGCCTGGACGACCAGTTCCGGCTGCTGGAACCGGTCGGGCTCGTCGAGTACCAGCCGGTCGACGAGGCCCTGATGGCCGACGCCGACGAGGAACCCGCGGCACCCGTCGACGAGACCGACGTCGCCCGCTACGGCATGGTGCGGCTCACCCCGCTCGGACTGTACGGACTGCGCGCCCGGCTGCTGGACGCCGGCTTCGACGCACCCGCCGTCGGTGACCTGGCCGACAAGGGCGCCGACGCGCTCCTCGACGGCACCGCGCCCTTCCCGCCGGCCGCCGCACACGCCGAGACCGAGCTGTGGCTGGCCGGGCGGAGCCCGCTCGACGCCGCCCGCGAACTGCTCGCCGCGGCCCGCGGTTCCGACCCCGGCGCACCGCTGCGCCGGCTCCGCTGCCAGCAGGCACTCTCGCTCGTCGGCAAGGAGGCCGAACCCGCGCTGCGCGAGGTCCTCGACGACGCCGAACTGGGCGGCCTCGCCCGGGTGTGGCTCACCGAGCACGGTGCGCGGGACGTGCCGGCGCCGCCGCAGGAGATGGTCTTCTGGCTGACCATCGACACCCTCGCCGCACAGCTCGCGGCCGAGGGCAACTCCGAGGAACTGCGGGCCCTGGTGGAGGGCCTGGCCCGGCAGCACAGCGGGTTCTTCGACACGGCCTGGCGGGTCGAGCACCCCGCCACACCGGACGTCCTGGAGGCGATGGGGCGGCTGCACCCCGACAAGAAGATCGCCAAGGAGGCCCGCAAGGCGGCGTTCAAGGCGCGGTCGCAGCAGGGCGGCTGAGCGGCACGGCGCGGGTGTGCGGGGAGAGGTCTCCGCCAGTTCAACTCCCGTTCAGTGACGGGCGGGATCCCTGTTCAGTCACGGGCGGAACCGTGACGCCGGACCGAGGTCCGCCACCCTCCACGGCACGCCCACCGTCACAGGAGACACCATGTCGCTCACCCGCAGGGACTTCACCAGTCGATCCGCGCTCACCGGCGCCGGAGTGGCACTGGCGGGCAGCGTCGGCGCCCTCGCCACCGCCCCGAACGCCCTCGCGTTCACGGAGGCCGAGAGCGCGCCCGACGAGCACGGCAGCGGGCACGACCACCACCACGGCGGCGTCGGCTACGGGCCGCTGATCCCCGACCCCGACGGCATCCTCGCGCTGCCCGCCGGCTTCCGCTACGAGATCATCACCTACTCCGGGCGGACCCGGCTGGAGACCGGCGAGTACACCCCGTCCAACCACGACGGCACGGCCGCCTTCGACGGCCCGCGCGGCACCACGCTCCTCGTCAACAACCACGAACTCGGCGGCCACCGCGACGACTGGCCGCACCCCGTCCCGCTCACCGAGGGCCTCGTCTACGACCCGGCCGCCGCCGGCGGCTGCACCGTCGTCGAGGTCCGGCGCGGCGGACACGTCGCCGAATGGGTCGGCATCGCGGGCACCGCCACCAACTGCGCCGGCGGCAGCACCCCGTGGGGCACCTGGCTGACCGGCGAGGAGACCGAGGACAGGGCCGGCGAGGAGGGGATGACCAAGGACCACGGCTACGTCTTCGAGGTCGACCCCGAGGACCGGCGCGCCAACCGGAACCCCAAGCCGGTCAAGGCGTTCGGCCGCTACGCCCACGAGGCCGTCGTCATCGACCCCAGGCGCGGCCACGCCTACCTCACCGAGGACGCCTCCGGCCCCAACGGCCTGCTCTACCGCTGGACCCCGCCGGAGCACTTCCGGCACGGCCGGGGGCGGCTGCGCGGCCTCGCCGACGACGCCGGGGTCCTCCAGGCCTTCAAGTGCTTCGACTCCGGCGGCAAGTTCGTCGACGACCTCTCCCGGGCGACCAGGACCGGCACGGTCTACGGCGTCGACTGGGTCGACGTCCCCGACCGCGACGCGCGGACCACGTCGGTGCGCAAGCAGTTCGCCGCCGGGGAGGTCACCCGCGCCCGCAAGCTGGAGGGCATGTGGTGGGCGGACGGCGGCACGTACGTCGTCTCCTCCTACGCCCGTGACGAGAGCCCGGGCCGCCCGCACGACGGGCAGGTCTGGTTCTACGACCCCAAGCGCCGCACCCTGACGCTGAAGGTCCTCCTCGGCGTCAACACCGACCCGTCCGCCGACGGCGCCTTCGACGGCCCCGACAACATCACCGTCTCCCCGTACGGCGGCCTGGTCATCGCCGAGGACGGCGAGGGCGTCCAGCACCTCTTCGGCGCGACCGACAGCGGACGCACCTACCCCATCGCCCGCAACGAACTGAACATCGGCGACGAGGACGACCCGTCGTACAGCGAGTTCACCGGCGTCACCTTCTCCCCCGACGGCCGCACCCTGTACGCCAACATCCAGACGCCCGGCATCATGCTGGCGATCACGGGGCCCTGGAAGCGTCAGCGGAAGTAGGACGGACGGACGGAACCACTCCATGGGTAGGCTGGCCGCAGGAGGCACCCCGCAGGGGGCACCACCGGCCAGGGAGTAAAGGGATGGCGCAGGTCAGGCCCATGCGGGCGGATGCCCGGCGGAATCGTGAGCGGTTGCTCGCGGTGGCGGCGGAGGCGTTCGCCGAGCGTGGTGAGGGTGCCTCCCTGGACGACATCGCCCGGCGTGCGGGGGTGGGGGTCGGGACCCTGTACCGGCACTTCCCGACGCGGCAGGCGTTGCTGGAGGCCGCCTATCTCGACCGGATCGAGGCGATCGCGGCGCGGGCGGACCCGATCGCCGCCGAGCGCGCGCCGGGCGAGGCGTTGCCGGCGTGGCTGACCGAACTCGGCGTCGGGATGATCCAGGTCCGCGGGATGAAGGCGTTGCTCGGCACGGCCGTGGACACGGCGTGCGGTGAGTGCGTGCGGGGCGCGGCGGACCGGCTGGTGCGCGCGGCGCAGGAGGCGGGGACGCTGCGCCGGGACGTCGAGCCGGTCGAGGTGCTGCGGCTGGTGCACGGCGTGGTGACGGCGGCCGAGGCCGCGGGTGGGGAGGACGGCGGCACGGCCGTCCGGCGGTATCTGTCGCTGCTCATGGAGGGGCTGACACGGCGGTAGGGGGCGCCCCGCGGACGGGCGCCCCCGTGCCGCTACAGCGCCTGGCCGGCCGGCTTCACCATGCCCCGCACCGTGCGGGACTTGACGAAGTCGCCCATGGCGGTCATCTCCCACTCGCCGGAGTACTGGCGGATCAGCTTCGCCATCATCACGCCGGTCTGCGGTTCGGCGCTGGTGAGGTCGAAGCGGACCAGCTCCTCGCCGCTCGCGGCGTCGATGAGGCGGCAGTAGGCCTTGGCGACCTCCGTGAACTTCTGGCCGGAGAAGGAGTTCACCGTGAAGACCAGGCCGCTGACCTCCTGCGGGAGCCGGCCGAGGTCGACGACGATCACCTCGTCGTCGCCGCCGCCCTCACCGGTCAGGTTGTCGCCGGAGTGCTTGATCGCGCCGTTCACGATGGAGAGCTTGCCGAAGTAGCAGCTGTCGATGTGGTTGCGCTGCGGGCCGTAGGCGATGACGGACGCGTCCAGGTCGATGTCCTTGCCGCGGTACGCCGGCTCCCAGCCGAGACCCATCTTGACCTGCGAGAGCACCGGCCGGCCGCCCTTGACGAGGGACACGGTCTGGTTCTTCTGGAGGCTGACCCGGCCCTTGTCCAGGTTGATCTTCCCGGCGCCCGGGGCGGGGGTGGGCGGGGCCGGCGGTGCCGCGGGCGGAGCGGCGGGCATCGTGGGCGCGGCGGCGGGCGGGGGCGGCGGGGTGGCCGCTTGGGGCTGGGCCGGGGGAGCGGCCGGGGCGGGCTCCTCCACCGTGACGCCGAAGTCGGTGGCGATGCCGGCCAGGCCGTTGGCGTAGCCCTGGCCGACCGCGCGGGCCTTCCAGGCGCCGTTGCGCAGGTAGACCTCCACGATGACCAGCGCGGTCTCGGCGGCGAGTTGCGGGGGCGTGAAGGTGGCGAGGACGGACTGGTCGTCCGCGTTGCGGATGGTGGCGGTCGGTTCGATGCCCTGGAAGGTCTGGCCCGCGGCGTCCGGGCTCGCGGTGACGACGATCTTCTCGATGCCCGGCGGGACGGCGGCGGTGTCGACCACGATCGCGTCCGGGGCGGTGCCGCCGCCGGAGCGGTAGGTCACGCCCTGGCCGGTGGGCTGGTTGTAGAAGATGAAGTCGTCGTCGGAGCGCACCTTGCCGTCGGCGGTGAGCAGCAGGCCCGATACGTCGAGCCGCACGGGAGCGGCGACGTCCACCGTCACGCGGGCGGCGGAGAGGGGGATGTTCGAGCCGGGGGTCATAGCTGTCATGCCGGGTGAACGAGCGAGCGCGTTTTACCGTTCCCTTACCCGGCGGCCAATCGGGTCAGCGGCGGTTGCGGGGGTGGTCGCGGGCCGTGCGTTCGTTGCCGCGCTTGTAGTTTCCCGTCCAGCGGGCCATGACCAACTGGGGATCGCCCGCGGTGACCTCTTGGAGGAAGCGGGCGGCGCGGGGGCCGCCCAGGGTGCTGGCGGGCTTGTCGTGGTGGGTGATGTGGACGGTGCCGGCCGCTGTGGCGGTGTAGGCGAAGCCGTGGGGTCTGGGCATGGGGGGACTGTACGGGGGCGGGGCGGCGCGGCCCACCGGGTTTCCGCCCCCGCCGCCCCGACGAGAACGCCTACGGCACGACCACGATCTTCCGTCCCACTCCCGCGGCGAACTGCTCCAGCGCCTGCGGGTAGCGGTCCAGCTCGATGCGGTCGCTGATGAAGACGTCGGGGTCCAGGACGCCGTTCGCGAAGAGTTCGGCGGCGCGCTCGTAGCTGTGCAGAACGGCCATCGAGCCGGTGATGGTGATCTCCTGGTTGTAGACGCGGTACGGGTCGATCTGCACGCGGGTCGCGTAGTCGGCGACGCCGAACTGGAGGAACGTGCCCGCCTTGGCGACGCGGTCCAGGCCGTCCTGGATCGCCGCCGCGTTGCCCGTGGCGTCGATGACGAGGTCCCAGCCCTGGGGGCGGTCCAGTTCGTCGGGCGTCGCGGCCGACCCCGTGACGCCGAGACCGCGGGCCGTCTCCAGGCGCGCCGGGTTGAGGTCGACCATGTCGACGCTGGCCGCGCCGGTCCGCTTGGCCAGCTCCAGCATCATCAGACCCATCGTGCCGGAGCCGTAGATCAGGACGTGGGCGCCGAGGCGGGACTGTAGGACGTCGTAACCGCGGACCGCGCAGGACAGCGGTTCGATCAGGGCCGCGTCCTGGGTGCGGACGTGCTCGGGGAGCTTCACGCAGTTCGCCACGGGGGCCACCGCGTACTGCGCCGCGCCGCCCGCCGTCGTGACGCCGATGGCGGCCCAGCGTTCGCAGAGGTTGTTGTGGCCGTTGCGGCAGTAGCGGCACTCGAAGCAGTACAGGGAGGGGTCGACCGCCACCTGGTCGCCGACGGACACCTCCGTGACCTGGGCGCCGACGCCGACCACCTCGCCGGCGAACTCGTGGCCGGGCACGATGGGGAGCTTGGGCGCGAACTCGCCCTGGAGGATGTGCAGGTCGGTGCCGCACAGGCCGCAGGCGGCGACCTCGACGACGACGTCCCGGGGACCTGGCGTCGGGTCCGGGACCTCGGTGACGACGGCGCGGCCCACGGACTCGATGACGGCGGCCTTCATTTCACGGCTCCCAACGACAGGCCCTGGACCAGCTTGTCCTGGGCGGCGAACCCCGCGGCGAGCACCGGCAGGGAGATGACGAGCGACGCGGCGCACACCTTGGCCAGGAAGAGGCCCTGGCTGGTGATGAAGCCGGTCAGGAAGACGGGGGCGGTCTCGGCGACCACGCCCGTCAGCACCCGGGCGAAGAGCAGTTCGTTCCAGCTGAAGATGAAGCAGATGAGGGAGGTGGCGGCGATGCCCGGCAGGGCGATCGGGGCGACCACGCGGACCAGGATCGTGGGCAGCTTCGCGCCGTCCACCCGGGCCGCCTCGATGATCGCGACCGGGACCTCGGCTAGGAAGGACTGCATCATCCAGACCGCGATCGGCAGGTTCATCGACGTGTAGAGGATGACCAGCAGCCAGATGTTGTCCAGCATGTCGGTGTTCTTGGCGAACAGGTAGATCGGCAGCAGGCCCGCCACCACCGGCAGCATCTTGGTGGACAGGAAGAAGAACAGGACGTCCGTCCACTTCTTCACCGGGCGGATGGACAGGGCGTACGCGGCGGGCAGGGCCAGGACCAGGACGAAGAGGGTCGACGCGACCGACGCCACCGCCGAGTTGATCAGCGCGGGCCAGGGGCTGGCGCCGCCGCCCGCGCCGAAGAACTCGCGGTAGCCGTCCAGCGTGAGCGACGCGGCGAAGGACGGCGGGTTGGTGGCCGCGTCCGCCTCCGAGTGGAAGGAGGTCAGCGCCATCCACGCGATGGGCAGGAAGAAGACGATGCCGGCCAGCCAGGCCACCAGGCCCAGTCCGGCGCCGGCCTTGCGGCGGGTCCGTGCCGGCTTGGCGGTGGTGGTGGCGGGTCGTACGGCGGTGGCGTTCATGCGCGGCCGGCCTCCTCGCGGAACAGGGACGACACCACGCGCAGTGCGAAGGTGGCGATGATGATCGAGCCGATGACGACCAGGACGCCCGCGGCCGAGGCGAGGCCGTTCTCGTGGGCCTGGTAGAAGCTCTGGTAGACGGTGTAGGGCAGGTTGGCCGTGCCCAGGCCGCCGGAGGTGATGGTGAAGACGGCGTCGAAGTTCTGGACGATGTAGATCGAGCCGAGCAGGGCGCCCAGCTCCAGGTAGCGGCGCAGGTGGGGGAGGGTGAGGTGGACGAAGATCTGCCAGTCGCCCGCGCCGTCCACCCGGGCCGCCTCGATCTGCTGCTGGTCGCGGCTCTGCAGGCCGGCCAGCAGGATGAGCATCATGAAGGGCGTCCACTGCCACACCAGTGACAGCTCGACCGCGAGCAGCGGGGTGTTGGAGATCCAGTCCGGCTGCGGGCCGCCCACGTAGTGCAGCAACCCGTTGAGCAGGCCGTACTCGGGGTTGTAGAGGACGTGCTTCCAGAGCAGCGCCGCCGCCACCGGGACCACCAGGAACGGGGCGATCAGCAGGGTGCGGACCACGCCCCGGCCCTTGAACCTCCGGTCGAGCAGCAGGGCGAGGGCCAGGCCGAGCACCAGGCTGGCCAGGACCACCGCCACCGTCAGCAGGATCGTCGTCCACACCGACTGGCGCAGGTCCGGGTCGCCGAGGACGTCGCCGTAGTTGGCGAAGCCGGTGAAGTGCCGGGCGTCCGGATAGAGGGAGTTCCAGTCGAAGAAGGAGATCACCAGGGTCGCCACGAAGGGCAGCTGGGTGACCGCGATCATGAAGATCAGGGCGGGGAGGAGGGGGGCGCGGGTGGCCCAGGCGCGCAGCCGGGAGGACGGCGGGCGGACGGTGGGGCGGGTCTGGTCGGGGGCGGCCGAGGGGGCCGTGGTCGTGGCGGTCATCGTCCCTCGTACTCCTCGGAGATCTTCTCGGCGAGCTGCTGGGACTTCTTCAGGGCCTCGTCGACGGACTGGCGTCCGGCGACGGCCGCGCTGATCTCCTGGGAGACCTTGGTGCCGAGGTCGGTGAACTCGGGGATGCCGACGAACTGGATGCCGGGCGCGGGCCGCGGCTGGACGCCGGGGTCGTTGGGCTTGGCGCCCTCGATGGCCTCCTTGGTCATCTCCTGGAAGGCAGCGGCCTCCTTGACGTAGGCCGGGTTCTCGTACGTCGAGGCGCGCTTGCCGGCCGGGACGTTGGACCAGCCGATCTCCTTGCCGACGAGCTGCTCGTACTCCTTGCTGGACGCCCAGGAGACGAACTTCCAGGCCTTGTCGGTGTTGCGGGAGGCCTTCTGGATGCCCCAGGCCCAGGTGTAGAGCCAGCCGGAGGAGTCCGTCTTCTCGACCGGGGCCGGCGCATAGCCGACCTTGCCCTTGACCGGCGACTTGGCGGCGTCCAGGGACCCGGCCGCGGAGGTGGCGTCGTACCACATGGCGACCTTGCCCTGCGTCATGTTGTTGAGGCACTCGGCGAATCCGGACTGGGCGGCGCCGGACTGGCCGTGTTCGCGGACGAGGTCGACGTAGAACTTCGTCGCCTTCTCCCACTCGGGCGAGTCCAGGCGGGCCTGCCAGTCCTTGTCGAACCAGGTGCCGCCGAAGGTGTTCACGACCGTCGTCAGGGGGGCCATCAGCTCGCCCCAGCCGGGCAGCCCGCGCAGGCAGATCCCCTTCATGCCGGGCTCGGCGCCGTCCAACTGGGCCGCGAGGCCGGCGATCTCGGTCCAGGTGGGGTGCTCGGGCATCTTCAGGCCCTCTTGGGCGAACACGTCCTTGCGGTACATCAGGAAGGACGACTCGCCGTAGAAGGGCTGGCCGTAGAGCTTGCCGTCGTCGCCGGTGAGGGACTCGCGCATCGGGCCGAGGATGTCCTTCTCGTCGTACGCCGGGTCCTCGGCGACGTAGGGGTCCATCGGCTGCAGCCACTCGTTGCGGGCGTAGATCGGTATCTCGTAGTTGGAGAGGGTGGCGGCGTCGTACTGGCCGGCCTGGTTGGCGAAGTCCTGGCTGATCTTGTCGCGGACGTCGTTCTCCGGCAGCACGGTGAAGTTCACCTTGATGCCGGTCTCCTTGGTGAAGTGGTCGGCGGTGAGTTTCTGCAGCTCGACCATCTGCGGGTTGTTGACCATCAGGACGTTGATGGCGTTGCCGCCGGATCCGGCGCCGCCCGCCCCGACCCAGCAGCCGGTGAGCAGCGGGGCGAGCAGCGTCCCTGCGGCGGCCATGGCGAGCGTGGCTCGCGGCCTCCGTCGGCTCTGGGTTCGCATGGATCGCTCCTGAACATATGGGGAGGTATGGGGCATTGAGGGGTATGGGTGTGCCATGAGCATGAGGGTGTGCCGTGCGGGGAGTGGGTCGGGTGTCAGACGCGGATGACCTGCGGTCCGAGCAGGGAGTAGCGGTGTGCCTCGGCGGTGGGCAGCAGCGTGCTGGTGACGATCGCCTCCAGGGCGCCGACCTCCGCGAACCGGCAGAAGCTCACCGCCCCGAACTTGGTGTGCGCGCCGGCGAACACGGTGCGGCGGGCGGCCCGGATGGCCTGTGCCTTGACCTCACTGACCGCGGGGTCGGGGGTGGTGAGGCCGTGCTCGCGGGAGATGCCGTTGGCGCCGATGTACGCCAGGTCGACGACGAAGCCGGCCAGCATCTTCGTCGTCCAGTGGTCGACGGTGGCCAGGGTGCCCGGACGGACCCGGCCGCCGAGCAGCAGGACGGAGGTGTCGTCGGCCTCGGCGAGGGCGCCGGCGACCGGGAGGGACGCGGTGACCACGGTCAGCGGCCGGTCCCGGGGCAGGGCCTCGGCGATCAGCTGGGGGGTGAAGCCCTCGTCCACGAAGACGGTCTCCGCGTCGCCCAGCAGCTCGGCGGCGGCGGAGGCGATCCGGCGCTTCTCGGGCACGTGGCTGGTGGCGCGGAAGGCGAGCGTGGTCTCGAATCCGGCGCTCTCCACCGGATAGGCGCCGCCGTGGGTGCGGCGGACCAGGCCGTGGTCCTCCAGCGCGCGCAGGTCCCGGCGTACGGTCTCCTTGGCGACGCCCAGCTCGGAGGCGAGCGCGGTGACGTCGACCGAACCGGTGGCGCGGGCGATCCGCACGATCTCGCGCTGCCGCTCTTCCGCCGTCCTCGTGCCCATGCCGAACACCTGCCTCACCGCCTCGTCGCCGTGTCGTTGCCCGTTCGGGCCCGTGGGGGAAGTTCTACAGCGGTCGAGCGGCACTGACCAGGTCTGTTGCGGACCCGATGCTGCCCGTGTGGGCCCGTTTCCGGCGTCGGCTGCCCGTCTCGGACCTGGGGCGCAGCACGGGAGGGGGTGAGAACGGGCAGTGCGGATGCCCGCATGCGGAAGCGGACGGGCCCGTTCGGTGCCCGTCCGCTTCTCGTGGGGTCGTGTTCCGGTCAGTACGGCCAGATCGGGGGGTCGGTCACGAAGTGGCCGCCCAGGTACGCGTGTGCCGGGTTGTCCGGGTCGAGCGCGCCCTGTTCCGCGACGAGTTTGCCGGCGTACGGCTCGGAGTCGTCCTGCGGCTCGTAGCCGAGCGCCCGCGCGGAGGTGAGGTCCCACCACAGGCGGGTGTTGGCCGAGGAGCCGTGGACGACGGTGTGCCCGACGTTCTCTGCGGTGAGGGCGGCGTGGAAGAGGCGGGCGCCGTCCGCGGGGCTCATCCACACCGAGAGCATGCGCACGCTGGTCGGCTCGGGGAAGCAGGAGCCGATGCGGACGGAGACGGTCTCGATGCCGTGCTTGTCCCAGTAGAGCTGCGCCAGGTCCTCGCCGAAGCACTTGGACAGGCCGTAGAAGGTGTCCGGCCGGCGCGGCGTGTCGACCGGGATGAGGGGGTCGTCGCCGCGGGGGCGCGGGGTGTGGCCGACGGCGTGGTTGGAGGAGGCGAAGACGACGCGGCGGACACCTTCCTCGCGGGCGGCCTCGTACAGGTTGTACGTGCCCTCGATGTTCGCCTTGAGGATCTTCTCGAAGGGGGCTTCCAGGGAGATGCCCGCGAGGTGGATGATCGCGTCGACGCCGCGGACCGCCTCGCGCAGCGCGTCCCGGTCGGCGAGGTCGGCGACGATCGCGTCCGGCTCGCCCTCGACGGGGCGCAGGTCGAGCGGGCGCAGTGCGTAGCCGTGGGCGGGGAGCAGGTCCCGCATCAGGGTGCCGAGGCCGCCGGCGGCGCCGGTGAGCAGGACGGTGCGGGGAGCGGGCATCCTCGGGACTCCTAGGTCTGCTGCGGCGGCAGTCGTGCGGGTGCGTGCCTGGCGTTCATATGCGTGGACACGCTAAGGAATGGGTCGTGGGCCGTCAAGAGGGCGCCCTGCTTGACGGTGCACACGGGGCGGCTTAGCGTGGTCGCGTTCAGAAATATAGACGCGAATCATGAGTATGAGAATGGGGAGCGCCCGTGACCTCAGCCCCTCTCGCCGAACGGATCACGGCCCCCAGCGGGCCGCTGTTCTTCCCCGTCACGGCGTTCGGCCCCGACGGCGGCCTCGACCTCGACGCCTACCGCACCCATGTGCGCCAGGGGGTCGAGGCCGGGGCCGCCGCCGTGTTCGCCTGCTGCGGCACCGGCGAGTTCCACGCCCTCACGCCCGAGGAGTTCGAGGTCTGCGTCCGCGCGGCGGTCGAGGAGACGGCGGGACGGGTGCCCGTGGTGGCGGGCGCGGGCTACGGCACCGCCCTCGCCGTGCGCCACGCCCGCCTCGCCGAGGCGGCCGGCGCCGACGGACTGCTCGCCATGCCGCCCTACCTGGTGGTCGCCGGACAGGAGGGGCTGGTGCGGCACTACCGGGAGGTGGCCGCCGCGACCTCCCTGCCCGTGATCGTCTACCAGCGGGACAACGCCGTCTTCACCCCGGAGAGCGTGGTCGAACTGGCCCGCACGGACGGGATCGTCGGCCTCAAGGACGGGCTCGGCGACCTCGACCTGGTGCAGCGCATCATCAGTGCCGTGCGCACCGCGCTGCCCGGCGGCGACTTCCTGTACTTCAACGGCCTGCCGACCGCCGAGCAGACCCAGCTCGCCTACCGCGCGCTCGGCGTCACCCTGTACTCCTCCGCCGCGTTCTGCTTCGCGCCCGAGATCGCCCTCGCCTTCCACCGGGCGCTGCGCACCGGCGACGACGCGCTCGTGCACCGTCTGCTCGACGGCTTCTACCGGCCCTTCGTCGAACTGCGTGCCCAGGGCCGCGGGTACGCCGTCGCCCTGGTCAAGGCGGGCGTACGGCTGCGCGGCCTGGACGTGGGGGAGGTGCGGACGCCGTTGCAGGAGCCGGCCGAGGACCACGTGAAGCAGCTCGCCCGGATCATCGAGCGGGGTTACGCGCTGCTCGACGCGGAGCCCGTCGCGGGGGAGGGCAAGTGAAGGCGTCGGCGTTCGTCTACCCGTGGGACGTCAACGGCGACCCGGAAGCCCCCGCGCGCGTGGCGGACCTCGGCGTGTCCCAGGTGACGCTCGCCTCCGCGTACCACTCGACCCGCGCGCTCACCCCCCGTCACCCCCGCCACCGCGTCGTCACCGCCGAGCACTCCGCCGTGCTCTACCCGCCGGACGCCGCCCGCTGGGAGGGCCGCGTGCCGCGCCCGTACCAGGCCGGTGACTGGGCGCCCGGAGACGCCTGGGGCGAGGCCGCCGACGCCCTCGCGCGGGCGGGCCTGGAGGTGAGCACGTGGGTCGTCCTGGCCCACAACTCCCGCCTCGGCGCGGAGCACCCGCACACCTCCGTCGTCAACGCCTACGGCGACCGCTACCCCTGGGCGCCGTGCATCGCGCAGCCCGCCACGCGCGCGTACCTCACCGACCTGGCCGCCGAGGCGGCGGTGCGGTCCGGAGCGCGCGGCACCGAACTGGAGTCCCTCGGCTGGTACGGGCTCGCCCACCTGCACGCCCACGACAAGACCGGCGGGGTCGCCCTCGGGGACGCCGGGCAGTACCTGATGTCGCTCTGCTTCTGCCCGGACTGCCGGGGCGGATACGGCGGTCGGGGCCTCGACGCCGACGAACTGGCCGCCGCCGTGCGCACCGCGCTGGAGCCGGTGTGGCGGGGGACGGCGCCCTCGGACGGGGGCTGGGCGGGCGTCGAGAAGCTCCTCGGCGAGGCGCCGGCGAACGCCACGCGCGCGTGGCGGGACGAGACCGCCCGCACGCTCCAGGAGACTGCGGTCGCGGCCGTGCGCGCCGTGGCGCCCCCGGACTTCGAGGTCCTGCTCCACGCCGACCCCGTGTCCTACCACTGCGGCGCCAACGCCGGCGTCGACCCCGCCCACATCCTGTCCGTCGCGGACGGCGTGGTCGTGCCCTGCACGGGCGGCGCGGCCCTGCTGACGCCCTTCGCCGAGCAGAACCGCGCCGGTGCGGTCCTCGCCGCCAACCTCACCGTGGTCTCCGGCATGGGCGGCAGCCCGGACACCCTCGCCGCGGACGCGTCCCACGCCGCCGACCGGGGCGCGACGGAGCTGCGCCTGTACCACGCGGGCCTGGCGTCGGACGCCGACCTGAGGGGGGTGCGGTCGGCACTCACGGGGCGGTGAACCGGGGGTGACAGAGCCGGACGCCGTGGCTTGGCACCCGGCCTGTGGGCGGCCCCGCCGGGCCGTCACAGCGGCGTGCGGCCGGGATTCTCCCGCGGGCGGCGGGCGATGAGCGCCGCCGTTGCCATCAGGGCGATGCCCAGGGCGGGCAGCAGCAACCGCAGGGGCACCAGCTCCACCAGGGCCGCTCCCGCCGCCAGGCCCAGGACGTTCGGGGCGAAGACGAGCGAGGTGGCCGTCGCGGTGACCCGGCCCAGGAGCGGTCCGGGCGTCTCGTGCTGGACCGCGGTCAGGGCGGCGATCAGCACCGCGGGCAGCCCCGCGCCGATCGCCGCGCCGGAGAACAGCGCCACCGCGTCGTACGGGACCGCCCGCGCCGCGACCGCCACCGCGAGCAGGGTGATCCCGGCGGCGGCGAAGCGGCGCCCGCCCAGTCGCCGCAGCGCGGGCCCGGCCAGCAGGCCCACCGCCACGGACCCGGCCCCCTGGACGGCGTACAGCGCACCCGCGTACGTGGGGGAGTGCCCGAGGCGGTCCACGAGGGCGTAGACCGTGGCGCCGTTGACGCCGGCACACAGCATCGTGGCGCCGCCGGCGAGGACGAGCGGGCGCAGCCGGGGGTGGCCCCACAGCAGGCGGGCGCCCTCGGCCGCCTGCCGCCATCCGTTCACCGCGGGGCGGGGCGGCGGCGCCTCGCGTACCCGCAGGGCCGCGTACACCCCCGTGGCCAGCACGAACGTCGCCGCGTCCAGCAGGGCCACGCCCGGGCCGCCGTACGCCGTGTAGAGGGCCGCGCCGGCCGGTGGCGCCACCAGTTTCATGCCCTCGTTGGCGGTGGTGCGCAGCCCGTTGAAGTCGCCGAGCAGCCGCGGCTCGACGGTGGCGGCGACGAGTGCCGCCTCGGCCGCGTCGTGGACGACGCCCGCCGCGCCGTACCCGAACAGCACCGCGAACAGCAGCCACAGCATGTCCGGTGAGTCGACGGCGAACAGCGTGAGCAGGAGGCCGGCCGTCAGCAGGCTCGTGGCGATCAGCAGCGGCCGGCGGCGCACGCGGTCCGCCACGGTACCCAGCGCCGGGCCGGCCAGGGTCGGCGCCCACAGCGCGAGCACGCACAGTGCCGCGAGTCCGTCCGAGCCGGTGAGGTCCTTCACCCACACCCCGGACACCAGCCACATCGCCGAGGTGCCGAAGCCGGACACCACCACCCCGGCCAGATACAGGCCCGCTTCGCGGTCGCGCAGGACCCGGGACACCGCCCAGGGTCCCCGCGTCCGGGCTGTCTTCGTCGTCCTTGGTGTCATGCCTGGTCAGCGTGGTCCTAAGGCCCGGCGCCGGGCATCGGGCAGATGCCCTGTCGGCCGCCCCCGCCGCCGATGAGTTCCGCGGCCCGGATCGGTCTACCTCCCAGGAGAGCCGGCCCATCCGTCGCCCGAGGAGCACTCGATGACCCACGACACCACGACCCTCGATCTCGGCCCGCAGACGCGGGTCCTGGCCCGCCTCGCCGAGGGCGTGAGCGACGCGCGGCTGGCCGACCCGACGCCGTGCCCCGACCTCGCCGTCCGCAACCTGCTCGGCCACCTGACCGGCCTGGCCGTCGCCTTCCGCGACGCCGCGCGCAAGGACCTCGGCGCCACCACCGACACCGCCCCGGAGGTATCCGTGCCGGACATCGGGCCCGGCTGGCGCGAGGAACTGTCCGGGGTGCTCGGCGAACTCGCGGTGGCCTGGCGCGACCCCGGTGCCTGGGCCGGCATGACCCGGGCCGGCGGCATCGACCTGCCCGGCGAGGTCGCCGGCGCCGTCGTCGCCGACGAACTGGTCATCCACGGCTGGGACCTCGCCCGCGCGACCGGCCAGGAGTACCGCCCCGACCCGGCCGCGCTCCAGGCGGCGTACGGCCTGCTCAGTGCCGCCGCCGAGGAGGCCGACCGGGACGAGGGCATGTTCGGGCCGGTCGTCGCCGTGCCCGACGACGCGCCGCTGCTGGAGCGCGCGGTGGGCCTGAGCGGACGCGACCCCGGATGGAGCCGCCCCGCCCGGTAGTGCCGGAGAAGGGCCGGGGCAGCGCCGCCCCGCCCGAACTTTCCTTTGTCGGAAGCATTGACGTGGCCTCACGCCCCTCTTACCTTCAACGCGTCGTACTCCGTACGTCATATATGAGACGCGATACGCGAGATCGGATATCCGAGACGGGTGTCCGGCGCCCGCGCATCCGACGCGAGACTCCGAGAGGCGCGCATGACCTCTGTGCCCACGCCGATCCCCTCCCGCACGCAGTACGTGCTGGAGGAGATCAAACGCCGCATCCTCACCGGCCGGCTGACGCCGGGACAGGCACTGGTCGAGACCGACCTCGCCGCACAGTTCGGGGTGTCCAAGACACCGGTGCGCGAGGCGCTCAAGACGCTGGCCGGTACCGGACTGGTCGTGATGAGCCAGTACAAGGGCGTCACGGTGCGCATGGTGGACGCGGACATGGCGCGCGAGGTCTACGACGTGCGGCTGCTCCTGGAGCCCGAGGCCCTGCGGCGCGCCGTGCGCCGCGGCGCCTCCCTGGACGCCGCCCGCTCCGCGCTGACCCGGGCCGACCAGGCCACCGACACGGCCGAACGGTCGCTGGCCAACCGCGAGTTCCACCGCGCCCTGTACGTGCCCTGCGGCAACCCGCTGCTGGGCCGGATGCTCGACGAGGTCCGCGACCAGGCGGCCCTCGTCTCCGCCGTCGCCTGGGCCGCCGACCCCTCCTGGCAGCGGGAGGCCGGCGAGCACCAGGAGATCCTGCGCCTCGCCCTCGCCGGTGACGCGGACGGCGCGGCCCGCGCCCTGCACGCGCACATCGCGTCCTTCGTCGAGCGGGCCTTCCCCGAAGCGGGGACGGCGGCCCAGGAAGAGGACGGTCAGGCATGACAGCGACGTTCGAGACCCAGCGGGCGGCCCTGGCCGACGTGGTGGCGATCCCGGTGACCCCGTTCGCCGAGGACGGCTCCGTCGACCCCGCCACCTACCGGGCCCTGCTGCGTCGTCTCCTCGACGGCGGCATCACGACGCTCACCCCCAACGGCAACACCGGCGAGTTCTACGCCCTCTCCCCGGCCGAGCGGCGCCTGGTCACCGAACTGACCGTCGAGGAGGCGGGCGACCGCGCCGCGATCCTGGTCGGCGTCGGCCACGACCTGCCGACCGCCGTCGCCTCCGCACGGCACGCCCGGGAACTGGGCGCCTCGATGGTGATGGTCCACCAGCCCGTCCACCCCTACGTCGCCCAGGGCGGCTGGGTCGACTACCACCGCGCCATCGCCGAGGCCGTGCCCGAACTCGGCGTCGTGCCCTACATCCGCAACGACCGGCTCACCGGCGCCCGCCTCACCGAACTCGCCGACGCCTGCCCCAACGTCCTCGGCGTCAAGTACGCCGTACCGGACGCCGCCAGGTTCGCCGCCTTCGCCCGCGACGCCGGCCTCGAACGCTTCGTGTGGATCGCGGGTCTGGCCGAGCCCTACGCCCCCTCGTACTTCAGCGCGGGAGCCACCGGCTTCACCTCGGGGCTGGTGAACGTCGCCCCGGCCGTGTCGCTGAACATGATCGAAGCGCTTCGCTCGGGCGACTACCCGGCCGCCATGAAGGTCTGGGAGCAGATCCGCCGCTTCGAGGAGCTGCGCGCCGCCAACGGCTCCGCCAACAACGTCACCGTGGTCAAGGAGGCCCTCGCCGCCCTCGGCCTGTGCCGGCGGGAGGTCCGCCCGCCGAGCAAGCCCCTGCCCGAGAGCGAGCGCGCCGAGGTCGCCGCCATCGCCGCCGGATGGTCGATATGACACCCAGGAAATCCCCCGAACAGCTGCGCAGCCACCAGTGGTACGGCAGCGGCGTCTCCTCGGGCCTGCGCTCCTTCAGCCACCGCGCCCGCACCCGGCAGCTCGGCTACCTGCCCGAGGAGCACCTCGGCAAGCCCGTCATCGCCATCCTCAACACCTGGTCCGACATCAACCCCTGCCACGTCCACCTGCGCGACCGCGCCCAGGCGGTCAAGCGGGGTGTGTGGCAGGCGGGCGGATTCCCGCTGGAGTTCCCGGTCTCCACGCTGAGCGAGACCTTCCAGAAGCCGACGCCCATGCTCTACCGCAACCTCCTCGCCATGGAGACCGAGGAGCTGCTGCGCTCCTACCCGGTGGACGGCGCCGTGCTGATGGGCGGCTGCGACAAGTCGACCCCCGCCTTGCTGATGGGCGCCGCCAGCGTCGACCTCCCGGCGGTGTTCGTCCCCGCCGGGCCGATGCTCCCCGGGCACTGGCGCGGCGAGACCCTCGGCTCCGGCACCGACATGTGGAAGTACTGGGACGACATGCGGGCCGGCCTCATCGGCGACTGCGAGATGCACGAACTGGAGAGCGGTCTGGCCCGCTCGCCCGGCCACTGCATGACGATGGGTACGGCGTCCACGCTGACCGCCGCCGCCGAGGCCCTCGGCGTCACGGTCCCGGGCGCCTCCAGCATCCCGGCCGTCGACTCCGGCCACGACCGGATGGCCGCCGCGGCCGGCCTGCGCATCGTGGAACTGGTCCACCGGGACCGGAAACCGAGCGACATCCTCACCGCGGACGCCTTCGAGGACGCGGTCACCACGGTCCTCGGCCTCGGCGGCTCCACCAACGCCGTCATCCACCTGATCGCCATGGCGGGCCGCGCGGGCGTCACCCTCACGCTCGACGACTTCGACCGCATCGCCCGCACGGTGCCGGTCCTGGCCAACGTGCGGCCCGGCGGACAGACGTACCTGATGGAGGACTTCCACTTCGCCGGCGGCCTGCCCGGCTTCCTCTCCCGCATCACCGACCTGCTCCACCTGGACCGGCCCACCGTCGCGCACGACACGATGCGGGAACAGCTGGACGGCGCCCTCGTCCACCACGACGACGTCATCCGGCCCCGGGACAACCCCGTCGCGAGCGAGGGCGGGGTGGCCGTCCTGCGCGGCAACCTCTGTCCGGACGGCGCGGTCATCAAGCACATCGCCGCCGAGCCGCACCTGCTCAAGCACACCGGGCGCGCGGTCGTCTTCGACGACTACCGGACCATGCAGCGCACCATCAACGACCCGGACCTGAACATCACCGCCGACAGCGTGCTGGTGCTGCGCGGCTCCGGCCCCAGGGGCGGCCCCGGCATGCCCGAGTACGGGATGCTGCCCATCCCCGACCACCTGCTCAAGCAGGGCGTGCGCGACATGGTCCGGATCTCCGACGCCCGGATGAGCGGCACGAGTTACGGCGCCTGCGTGCTGCACGTGGCGCCCGAGTCGCACGTCGGCGGACCGCTCGCGCTGGTGCGCACCGGCGACTCCATCACCCTCGACGTCGAGGCACGCTCGCTGCGGCTCGACGTGGACGACGAGGAGCTGGCGCGGCGCCGGGCGGCGTGGACGCCGCCGCCCGCCCGCGCCGAGCGCGGCTACGGCGCGCTCTACGACGAACAGATCACCCAGGCCGACACCGGCTGCGACTTCGAGTTCCTGGCCCGCCCGGGCGCGGTGCGGGACCCGTACGCCGGCTGACCCCACCGCACGAAAGACCTCCGCACCTCCCTGCACGCCGAGAAAGCGCTTCCTGCACGACCCGCGCACGACGTACCAGAACCAGAACGGAGAACTGTCATGGCCCAAGCCGCAGCCGTGGCGAAACCGCCCGCGCCACCCCGGCGGCGCCGTGCCTCCGCCACCCCGCGCAGGCTCCCCTACCTGCTGATCGGGCCGGCCGTCCTGCTGATGCTGGGCTTCATCGCCTATCCGGTCATCAGCGTCTTCTACTACAGCCTGCAGCACTACAACCCCACCAAGCCGTGGCGCAACGGCTTCGCGGGCTTCGACAACTTCGTCCGGATCTTCACCGACGACCCGGTGTTCCTGGACACCCTCGTCTTCAGCGCCAAGTGGGTCTTCGTCGAGGTCGGGCTGCAACTGCTCTTCGGCCTGGCGCTGGCGCTCATCGTCAACCAGACCTTCGTCGGCCGGGGTGTGGGGCGCGCCCTGGTCTTCTCCCCCTGGGCCGTCTCCGGGGTCCTCACCTCCGCCATCTGGGTGCTGCTCTACAACTCCCAGACCGGCATCACCCGTTACCTCGCCGACATGGGCATCGGCACCTACGGCACCAGCTGGCTCTCGGACACCTCCACCGTGTTCTCCGCGGCGGTCGTCGCCGACCTGTGGCGCGGCGTCCCCTTCTTCGCGATCCTCATCCTCGCCGACCTCCAGTCCGTCTCCAAGGACCTGTACGAGGCCGCCGAGGTCGACGGGGCGAGCCGCCTCAAGCAGTTCTGGCACATCACGCTGCCGCACCTGAAGGACGCCATCATCCTGTCCACCCTGCTGCGCGCGGTGTGGGAGTTCAACAACGTCGACCTGCTCTACACCCTGACCGGCGGCGGACCCGCGGGCGTCACCACGACCCTGCCGCTGTACATCGCCAACACCAGCGTCGACGCCCACGACTTCGGCTACGCGTCGGCCCTCACCACGGTCGCGTTCGTGATCCTGCTCTTCTGCTCGATCGTCTACCTGCGGCTGAGCAAGTTCGGAGGCGAGAACAAGTGATCACCAAGGAGGCCACCGCGCCCGCCCCCGCGCCGACGCGGACCGACCACGAACCGCCGCGGCCGGCCGGGAAACGCCGCCCCGCCTGGGACGAGGTCCCCCGCTGGCAGATCTACCTCCCGCTCGGCATCTACCTCGTCTTCACCCTGGTCCCGTTCTACTGGATCCTGCTCTTCGCGCTGCGCCCGGCGGGCTCGACCTCGCTGGTGCCCTGGCCGATGACGTTCGACCACTTCGAGAAGGTGTGGACCGACCGAAGCTTCGGCACCTTCTTCCAGAACAGCGTCTACGTAGGCGTCGCCACCCTGGTGATGACCACCCTCGTCGCCCTGGCCGGCGGCTACGCCCTCGCCCGGTTCGACTTCAAGGTCAAGCGGGTCTTCATGCTCGGCCTGCTGTGCTCCCAGTTCGTGCCCGGCGCGCTGCTGCTCGTGCCGCTGTTCGAGATCTTCGCCGAACTCCAGATGATCAACTCGCTCGGCAGCGTCATCATCGCCGAGACCGTCTTCCAGCTGCCGCTGTCGATCATCCTGATCAGCAACTTCATCAAGAACGTGCCGTACTCCCTGGAGGAGGCGGCCTGGGTCGACGGCTGCGGCCGGTTCCGGGCCTTCCGGATCGTCGTGCTGCCGCTGCTGCGGCCGGGTCTGATCGCGGTGGGTTCCTTCGCCTTCGTGCACTCCTGGAACCACTTCCTGTTCGCCCTGATGTTCCTCAACAACCAGTCCAAGCAGACCATCCCGGTCGGCCTCAACTCCCTGATGAGCGCGGACAGCGTCGACCTCGGCGCGCTCGCGGCGGGCGGCATCGTCGCCGCGGTCCCCGTCGTGATCGTCTTCGCCTTCATCCAGAAGTGGCTGATCACCGGCTTCAGCGCGGGGGCGGTGAAGGGATGAGCCCGCTTCCCGTCGTCCTCGCCGGCGCCCGCGGGCACGGCCGCTGGCACGTCGCCAACATCCGGCGCCTGGAGCGGGCCGGACTGGTCCGGCTGGCCGGGATCTGCGAACTGACCCCGCTGACCGAGCAGGAGGCCGGCGGGGAACTCCCCGAGCAGTCCGCCGACTTCGGTGCCCTGCTGGACTCCACCGGCGCCCGGGTCGCGGTGGTCTGCACGCCGATCCCCACCCACACCGACCTCGCGCTGACCGCCGCCCGGCGGGGCGTGCACCTGCTCCTGGAGAAGCCTCCGGCGCCGTCCTACGCCGAGTTCCGCCGGATGGCCGACGGGGTCGCCGGGACCGGCGTGGCCTGCCAGGTCGGTTTCCAGTCACTCGGCTCGCACGCGGTGCCGGCGATCCGGGAACTGGTGGCCGAGGGGGCCATCGGTGAGGTCGTGGGCGTCGGCGGGGCCGGGGCGTGGGTGCGCGACGAGGCCTACTTCCGCCGGGCGCCCTGGGCGGGCCGGCGGCGGATGGACGGCGCCGACGTGGTCGACGGGGCGCTGACCAACCCGCTGGCGCACGCCGTCGCCACCGCCCTCGCGCTCGGCGGCACCACCCGCGCCGAGGACGTCACGGGCATCGAGACCGAACTGAGCCACGCCAACGACATCGAGGCCGACGACACCTCCTGCGTGCGGATCGGCACCGCGCGCGGGCACCGCGTCACCGTCGCCGCGACCTTGTGCGCGGAACGGGCCGCCGAGCCCTACGTCCTGCTGCACGGCGGCAGCGGGCGCATCACCTTCTGGTACAAGCAGGACCGCATCCTGCTCCAGCGCGGCGGCCACGGCCCCGAGGAGTACCAGTACGGCCGCACCGACCTGCTGGAGAACCTGGTCGACCACCTCACCACCGGCGCCGCCCTGCTGGTGCCGCCGGACGAGACCGGTGCCTTCATGCGGGTCGTGGAGGCGATCCGCACGGCTCCCGACCCGGACCCGTTGCCCCCGGCCGCCTGGCACCGCGTCCCCGGTGAGAGCCGCCGCGTGGTCCCCGGTGTCGACGGACTCGTGGCCGCCGTCGCCGACACCCTCAGCCTCTACTCCGAGCTGGGCGCGCCCTGGGCACCGCGCACCGAGCACGCGCTGAACGAGGTGAGTGCCCGATGACCGGCGACGACACCCCGGTGCTGCGCGTGGCGGGCCGCCCCGTCGCCCGGTACCTCACCCGGCCCGAGCTGCCGTCCCGGCTCTCCCCGCGCCCCTGTCTGCACCCCGTCACCACCCTGGCCGGCACCCCCGTCACCGAGTTCCGCCCCGCCGACCACCTCCATCACCTCGGCGTCGGTGTCGCCGTTCCCGACGTCGAGGGGCACAACTTCTGGGGCGGGCGCACCTACGTCCGCGACCGTGGCCCGACCGAGCTGGACAACCACGGCGCGCAACGGCACACCGCCTTCCAGCTCCGCGACCCGGACGGCTTCGTCGAGGAACTGCGCTGGGTCGCCGCGGGCACCGAGCTGCTGCGTGAACGCCGCACAGTCGCCGCCACCGAACTCACCGCCACCGCCTGGGCGCTGGACTTCACCTTCTCCCTCACCAACGCCACCAGGGCCCCGCTCACCTTCGGCAGCCCCGCCACCAACGGGCGCCCCGGCGCGGCCTATGGCGGCTTCTTCTGGCGGGCCCGCAAGGAGGGCACGGCCCCGCGGGTCTTCACCGCCGACCGGGAGGGCGAGCCGGAGGTCCACGGCCACCGCGCCGACTGGCTCGCGCTGAGCGGCGACACCTGGACGCTGGTCTTCGCCGGCGCCACCGAACGCACCCGGCGCGACCCGTGGTTCGTGCGCACCGAGCAGTACCCGGGGGTGGGGTCGTCGCTGGCCCACGACGACCGGGTGGCCGTCGCACCGGGGGACACCCTGGTCCGCCGGGTCGTCACCGTGGTCGCCGACGGCCGCCTCGACGGCGACGGCGCCGCGGCCCTCGTACGGAAGGCGGTCGGCCGGTGACCCCCGAGAGCGCGCGGACGTACACCAACCCCGTGCTGAACGCCGACTGGTCCGATCCGGACGTCGTGCGGGTCGGCGACGACTTCTACCTGACCGCCTCCAGCTTCGGCCGCGTCCCCGGCCTGCCCCTGCTGCACTCCCGGGACCTGGTCAACTGGACCCTGGTCGGGCACGCCCTGGACCGCCTGGAACCCGCCCACGCCTTCGCGACGCCCGGCCCCGACCGGGGCGTCTGGGCACCGTCCCTGCGGCACCACGCCGACCGCTTCTGGATCTTCTGGGGCGACCCGGACCAGGGCGTCTTCCAGGTCAACGCTCCCGAGATCCGCGGGCCGTGGACCGCGCCCCGCCTGGTCAAGGCCGGCAAGGGACTGATCGACCCCTGCCCCCTCTGGGACGACGAGACGGGCGAGGCGTACCTCGTGCACGCCTGGGCCAGGTCCCGCTCCGGGATCAAGAACCGCCTCACCGGCCACCGTATGCACCCCGACGGCACCGAGGTCCTGGACGAGGGCGAGGTGATCGTCGACGCGGACCGCATCCCCGGCTGGTTCACCCTGGAGGGCCCCAAGCTCTACCGGCACGACGGCTGGTTCTGGATCCTGGCGCCCGCGGGGTCGGTCGAGACGGGCTGGCAGGGCGCCTTCCGCTCGCGCGGCTTCTTCGGGCCGTACGAGGAGCGGGTCGTCCTCGAACAGAAGGACACCGACGTCAACGGCCCCCACCAGGGCGGCTGGGTGCGCACGGCGTCCGGCGAGGACTGGTTCCTGCACTTCCAGCAGCGCGGCGCGTACGGGCGCGTGGTGCACCTCCAGCCCATGGTGTGGGGCGAGGACGGCTGGCCGGTGCTGGGCGACGACGGCGCCCCGGTCACCGAGCACCGGCGTCCCGCCCTGCCGCCGCAGCCGCCCGCCGCGCCGGCCACCGGCGACGACTTCCCCGGCGGTCGCCACGGCCGCCAGTGGTCGTGGACGGCCAACCCCCGCGACGGCTGGGCCACCCAGCACTCGGGGGACGGGCTGCGCCTCGCCTGCGTCCGCTCCGACGACGCGCACGACCTGCGCCGCGTGCCGAGCGTGCTCACGCAGCGGCTGCCCGGCGAGCCCCGCGTGGTCGAGGTGGAGCTGCGGCTGGACAGCGAGGAGCCGGGCGCGCGGGCCGGGCTCGCGGTCCTCGGCGACGCCTACCGCTGGATCGGGCTCCAGCGGGACGCCGACGGGACGGCGTACCTGGTGCACCGGTTCGCCGAGTCGGTGGCGCAGGCCGAGCGGGACGCCGACCGGCCCCGCCCCGCACCACGGGTACGCGCACTCCTGCGCGTGGAGACCGTCGCCGGGGCCCGGTGCCGTTTCTCCTACGACCTGGGCGACGGCCCGCGCCCCACCGGCCGGGACTTCGCCGCCACCCCCTGGCGCTGGGTCGGCGCCCTGCTCGGCCTGTTCGCCCTGGCGCCGGCCGGCCAGGGACACGCCGGCGCGGCCACCTTCACGCGGTTCCGCGTCGGACCGCACCCGCCCACCTACTGAACCACCCGAAGCTCCCCCTTTGTTGGATCCAGAAGAAGAGAGCCGACCAATGAAGATCAGCATGCTCAGCAGCAGAGGCACAGGCAGGCGCCGGACGTCCGCCGCCGTCGCCCTCGCCGCCGTACTCGCGCTGACCGCCACCGCCTGCGGTGACGACGGCAGCGGGACCGGCGGCGACAAGGGCGCCGAGGGCAGCGGCAAGGGGAAGATCGTCTTCTGGGACAACAACGGCGGTATCCGTACGGCCGTCTGGAAGGAGATCATCGCCGACTTCGAGACGGCCAACCCGGACATCGACGTGGAGTACGTCGGGATCGCCGCCACCGAGTACCAGTCCAAGGTCGACACCGCCATCCAGGGCGGGGGTCTGCCGGACGTCGGCGGCGTCACCGCCTCGATGCTCGCGGGCTTCTCCGCCCAGGGCGCGCTGGAGCCGCTCGACGGCCGGCTCGCGAAGTCCTCCCTGAACGGGCAGCTCAACAAGGACATGGTCGAGTCCCTGAAGGCGGCCGGCGGCGGAGACGGCACCCTGTACTCGGTGCCGACCTCCGCCAACAACGGCGTCCTCTACTACCGCACCGACCTGTTCGAGAAGGCCGGGCTGGAGGAGCCGACCACCTGGGACCGCTTCTTCACGGCCGCCGAGAAGCTCACCAAGGCCGGCAAGAACGAGTTCGGCTACACCATCCGCGGCGGCTCCGGCTCCATCGCCCAGGCGTTCGACGCGATGTACGGGCAGTCGGGCATCACCTCGTTCTGGGACGCCGACAAGAAGAAGACCACGGTCAACGACCCGAAGAACGTCGCGGCGCTGGAGAAGTACGCCGCCCTCTACAAGAAGGTCACGCCGGCCGCCGACGTCAACAACGACTTCGCCAAGATGGTCGCCCAGTGGGACACCGGCACGATCGGCCTGCTCAACCACAACCTCGGTTCCTACCAGGACCACGTGAAGGCGCTCGGGGCCGACAAGTTCCGCGGCATCCCGCAGCCGGTCGGCCCCGGCGGCAAGCGGGTCCAGGTGTCCAACCCCGTCGACGGGCTCGGCGTGTTCAAGAGCTCCAAGAACAAGGAGGCGGCCTGGAAGTTCATCGAGTTCGCCACCTCGAAGGAGCAGAACTCGAAGTTCAACGAGTCGGCCGGGCAGGTGCCGTCCAACACCGGGGCCGGGCAGGACGCGTGGATCCAGAAGGCCGAGCCGACGAAGCTGGCCGCGGAGGCGCTGAACGACGGGTCGACGACGATCGTGCAGCTGCCGTACTACCTGCCGGACTGGAACACGCTGTCCAAGTCGGAGAGCGAGCCGGCGTTCCAGAAGGTGTTGCTCGGGGACATGAGCGCGAAGTCGTTCCTCGACGATCTGGCCGAGAAGCTGAACGCGGCGCAGGCCGACTGGGTCGCGCAGGCGGGTTAGTTCACACCGAGCTTCGCCGTGGGGCGGTCCGTGGTGTGCGGACTGCGGGCCGTCCCCGGCTGGTCGCGCCCACGCGACGGAGTCGCCCATCGAAACAGCCTCGCGCCCCTGAGGGCGTTGAACCCTCCCTAGCGAAGAAAGAGGAGAGCCGCATCATGTACACACTTGGATGGCATGGGCATGCCATATTCAGAGTCGGCCTGCTGGCAGGCTGCACCACCCTCGTGCTGGCCCTGACCACCGCCACCGCCCAGGCCCGGCCCGGGCATCACCCTCCGCGCGATGCCGCCCGGCAGACGCTGCCGGCGAAGGACGGGTGGGCCTCGGCGGGGTCCGGGACCACCGGCGGGGCCGCCGCCGAGGCCGCCCGCGTCTTCACCGTCACCGACTGGGACGGGTTCCGTGCCGCACTCGCCGTCGAAGGCACCGCGCCGAGGATCATCAAGGTGAAGGGGACCGTCGACGCCGTCGCCGAGGGGTGTGACGCCTTCGCCGCGCCCGGTTACGACTTCGACGCCTACCTGGAGAAGTACAGCCCCGAGAACTGGGGCACGGAGACCGACCTGAGCGCCGAGCCCGACGACAGCCCCGAGGGGCTGCGCCGTGCCTCCGCCGCCCGGCAGGACCTGGCCGTCAAGGTGGAGGTCCCCTCCAACACCACGATCATCGGCGTCGGCCGCGACGCCGGTCTCAAGGGCGCCAGTCTGCAGATCAAGGGCGTGGACAACGTCATCGTCCGCAACCTGACCTTCGAGAGCCCCGTCGACTGCTTCCCGCAGTGGGACCCCACGGACGGCGACAAGGGCAACTGGAACTCCGAGTACGACAGCGCCGTCGTGTACGGATCGACGCACGTCTGGCTGGACCACAACACCTTCACCGACGGCGACCACCCCGACAGCGCGGCGCCCACCTACTTCGGCATGCTCTACCAGCAGCACGACGGCCAGCTCGACGTCGTACGCGGCGCCGACCTCGTCACCGCGTCCTGGAACGTGTTCACCGAGCACGACAAGACGATCCTGATCGGCAACAGCGACAGCGAGTCCACCGCCGCGGGCGACCGCGGGCACCTGAAGGTGACCTTCCACCACAACCTGTTCAAGAACCTCGTCGAGCGCGCCCCCCGGGTGCGGTTCGGGCAGGTCGACGTCTACAACAACCACTTCGTGGCCGGCGAGGACTACGCCTACAGCTTCGGTGTGGGCAAGGAGTCCCAGCTCGTCGCCGAGCACAACGCCTTCACGCTGCCCGACGGCGTCAGCGCCGCGAAGGTGCTCAAGCGCTGGAACGACGCGCCGCTCACCGCCGCGCACAACCGCGTCAACGGCCGCACCGCCGACCTGATCGCCGTGCACAACGCGGAGATCCCGGAGGAGACCCTGCGCTCCGGCGCCGGCTGGACGCCCACCCTGCGCACCAAGGTCCTGCCCGCCTGGGCGGTCCCGTTCGCCGTGGACCACGGCGCGGGCGCCGGACGCCTGCGCTGACCCGAAGGAGCATCCGCATGCCCAGACCCGCCCTGTCCCGCAGGGGATTCCTGATGACGACCGCCGGCGCGGGCGCCGCCCTCGGCCTCACCGCCCGCCCCGCCGTCGCCGGGCCCCGGACCCACCCGCGCCCTTTCGGCCGCCACGGCTCACCGGCCGCCCGGCGCTCCCCGCAGACCCTGTACGTCGACCCGTACGGCCGTGGCGACTTCACCTCCGTACAGGACGCCGTGACCGCGGCCGCGGGGAGCGGCTGGACGCTGGTCCTCGCCCCCGGCACCTACCGCGAGACGGTCCTGCTCGACACCGACCGCACCGACGCGACCTGGATCGGCGCCTCCGGGGATCCGCGCGACGTGGTCATCGTGTACGACAACGCGGCCGGCACCCCCAGGCCGGACGGTTCCGGCACGTACGGCACCAGCGGGTCGGCCACCACCACCCTGCGCGCCGACGGCTTCACCGCCCGCCACCTCACCTTCGCCAACGACTGGCTGCGCGCCGACCACCCCGGCATCACCGGCACCCAGGCCGTCGCGGTCAAGGTCCAGGGCGACCGCTCCGCCTTCCACCACTGCCGCTTCCTCGGTCACCAGGACACCCTCTACGCCGACAGCCGCGACCTCTCCCACTTTGCCCGCCAGTACTACGCGCACTGTCACGTCGAGGGCGACGTCGACTTCGTCTTCGGCCGGGCGACCGCGGTGTACGAGCACTGCCGCTTCCGCACCCTGACCCGCACCGACCTCGACGCCGCCCCCTACGGCTTCGTCTTCGCGCCGTCCACGGCGGGCGCCAACCCGCGCGGCTACCTGGTGACCGGCGGCCGCGTCGACAGTGAGGCCCCCGACGGCTACTACAAGCTGGCCCGCCCCTGGGTGCCCAGCTCCGACGGCACCGCCCGCCCGATGCTCACCGTGCGCGAGACCCGCCTCGGCGCCGGCATCGACGCCCGCGCGCCCTACGCGAACATGCGGGACGAACACCCCTGGCAGCGGCAGCGGTTCCGGGAGTACCGCAACACCGGGCCCGGCGCCGTGGTGACCGTCCCGGAGAACCGGCCCCTCCTCACCCGCGCCGAGGCGGCGGCGCACACCCGGGAGGCGTACCTGGGCGACTGGCGCCCGTACCGACGCATGCCCTGACGGGCCCACCGGGTCCGGCACGTGACCCGCTCGACACGAATGTGGCCAGGTAAAGGGGCGCGGATCCGGGCACGGGTCTCGCCCCCACCCGGGCGACGCGCGCAGAAACGTGTGTCATGCATCGTCGCCAACGTCGGCGACCAGTACTCCGACCTCCGGGGCGGCCACGCGGATCGCACCTACAAGCTGCCCAACCCGACGTACTTCGTCGAGTAGCGCGGGGGCGTCAGCCGCTCTCGCCCGGCGTGAAACCGCCCTCCACCGAGTGGCGTCCGGACGCCGCGGTGGCCGACGCGGAGTAGCGGTCGCCGCGCGCGTCCCGGCCACCGCGCTCGTGGTTGTACTGCCCGGCGAACATCCACTCGCCCGCCGGGACGGTGCGGCCCGGCCTGAGCGTCCACCGGTAGACGAGGAAGCCGTCCCGTTCACCGGCCGTGAACGTGAAGTCGTCCTCGGGCAGCGAACGCCACGCGCCCGTGGAGGTGACCGAGCCGGTCTGCGCCACCCGCAGTTCGACGGTGAGCGCGGTCAGGGGAGCGCTCGTCCTCAGGGTGATGTTGCTCTGCGCCCAGAACTCGTTGCTGTGCGGGTCCACCGCGCCGGCCGACCACAGCGGGCCGGGCTCTCGCGTCCCGGGCTCCCGCGTCCCGGGCTCTCGCGAACCGGGCGGGGCGGCGACCGAGCGCGGTGCGGGAGCGTCCCCGTCCACCGTCGACGCGGCCAGGGAGCCGCCGGCCACCAGCACACCCGCCACCGCGACGGTCGCCCCGGCCACCCGCGCCCAGCCCGGCAGCGCACGGGACGGCCGATGGTGTCCGGTGGTGTCGTCCCCGGCCGCCATGGAGCGCTCCACCCGGGCCAGGATGCGCGCCCGGTCCGGCTCGTGCGCCCCGGCCGCCCGGCGGAGCCGGGCGCGAAGCTCCGCGTCGGCGTCCCGCCGCCCGGTCATCCGGCGCCTCCCGCGGCCTCACCGCCGCGCGCGAGCGCCGCGCGCACCTGCCGGGGGGCCGCCCGGGTGCCGAGCAGCCGCTGCAGTTCGGCCACGCCCTTCGAGGTCTGGCTCTTGACCGTGCCCACCGAGACGCCCAGGGCGAGCGCCGTGTCCCGCTCGGAGAGGTCGAACCCGTGCCGCAGCACCACACAGGCCCGCTTGCGGAACGGCAGCCGGCGCAGCGCCTCCCGTACGTCGACCACCCCGGCGACGTCCGGGTCCTCCGTCCGCTGCTCGCGCGGCGACCAGAACAGGGCGGCCCGTCTGCGCTCGCGCACCGCGGCGCGGATACGGGAGCGGGCCAGGTTGGCGACGACACCGCGCGCGTACGCCACCGGGTGGTCGGCCGTGCGCACCCGGTCCCAGCGGTGCCACAGGGCCAGCAGGGCGTCCGCCGCGAGATCGTCGGCGGCGTCCGGCTCACCCGTCAGCAGCTGGGCGAGCCGGGCCAGTTCGGCGTAGTGGCGTTCGAAGAAGGCGTGGAACTCCGCGGAGGCGGCGTCGTCGACGGCTCTCCCCACGGGCGGGCTCTCCTCCCAGCGGCTTCCCGGCGTCGAACACCGTACGGCAGACCGAACCCGCGGGGGAGGGTCAGCTCCTGAGCGCCGCCTCCATCATCGCCTTGGCCACCGGGGCCGCCAGGCCGTTGCCGCTGACCTCGGAGCGGGCCGCGTCGGACTGCTCGACGATGACCGCCACGGCGACCTCCTTGTCCGAGGAGTCGGACTTGGCGTACGAGGTGAACCAGGCGTACGGCGTCTTGCTGTTGTTCTCGCCGTGCTGGGCCGTGCCCGTCTTGCCGCCCACCGTGGCGCCGGCGATCCGGGCGTTGGACCCGGTGCCCTTGTCGACGACGGTCTGCATCGCCGACTGGAGCTGCTCGGCGGTGTCGGAGCCGACGATCCGCTTCGAGTCCGCGTCGGAGTGGTCCTCCAGGGCGTCGCCGCCGCTGTCGGTGACCTGCGACACCATGTGCGGGGAGACCAGCTCGCCGCCGTTGGCGAGGGCCGCCGAGACCATCGCCATCTGCAGCGGGGTCGCCGTGACGTCGAACTGGCCGATCCCCGTGAGGGCGGTCGACGAGCTGTTCATGTCCCTCGGGTACACGCTCGTGTACGCCCGGACCGGCACGTCCTGCGACTCGTCGTTGAAGCCGAACTTCTCCGCCATGGCGCGCAGCTCGTCCTGGCCGAGGTCGACGGCCATCTTCGCGAACACGTTGTTGCACGAGTACTGGAGGGCGGTGCGGATCGTGGCGTTCTCGCAGGGCGCGTTCGGGTTCTCGTTGGACAGGTCCGTCGTGGTGCCCGGCAGCCGGTACGGGTCCGGGCTGTCGGTCTTCTCGTCCACGGACCCGTACAGCCCGTTCTCCAGCGCGGCGGCCGCGACGACCAGCTTGAAGGTGGAGCCCGGCGGCAGCGGCTGGCGCAGCGCGCGGTTGGTCAGCGGCTTGTCCGGGTCCTTGGTGAGCTTCTCCCAGGCCTCGCCCGCGGTGTTGGCGTCGGTGAGCGACGTCGGGTCGTACGAGGGGGTCGACACGACCGACAGGATCTCGCCCGTCTTCGGGTCGATCGCGACGGCGGCGCCCTTCGTCTCGCCCAGGGCGTCGAACCCGGCCTTCTGCACGGCAGGGTCGATGGTCGTGACCACGTTCCCCGGCTCGGCCCGCTTGTTGGTGATCGTGTCCATGACGGTCTTGAGCCGCGGGTCCGTGCCGTTGAGCACGTCCTGGTAGATGCCCTCGAGCTGGGTCGGCGCGTACGCCTGCGAGGCGAAGCCCGTCACGGCCGCGTACATCTTGCCGTTCTCGTACGTGCGCTTGTGAGCGAGGTCGCTCCCCTCCGTGGGTGCCGAGCCGGTGACCGACCGGCCGCCCACGATGATGTTCCCGAGCGGCTCCGCGTACGTCTCGATCGCGTTGCGCCGGTTGTCCTTGCTGTCCGCGAGCGCCCGGCCCTCGTAGAACTGCACCCAGGTCGCCCTGATCAGCAGAGCGAACACCAGGAGCAGCGTGAGGACCGATGCGCGCCTGATCGTCTTGTTCATCCCGCTGACAGGACGAACGGGCCGGGGCCGATCGTTCCATGTGCCCCGTTTTCTCATCGTCCGTTCATGTGGCCGGTCCGGTGAAGCCGGCGTCGTAGGCCCGGATCACCGCCTGGGTGCGGTCCCGGCTGCCGGTCTTCGCCAGCACCGACGCCACGTGTGTCTTCACCGTGGCCGGGCCGACCGCCATCCGCGCCGCGATCTCCGCGTTGGTCAGGCCGGTCGCCATCAGGCGCAGCACCGCGCCCTCGCGTTCGGTGAGCCGTGCCACCCAGGGCGGCGGGGCGGGGTTCGCGCGGGCGTGCTCTGCGGCCAGCGTCCGCACCGCCGACGGGAACAGCAGCGTGTCGCTGTGCGCCACCAGCCGCACCGCGCGGACGAGGGTGTCGGCGTCGGCCCGCTTGAGCAGGAACCCGGCGGCCCCGGCGCGCAGGGCGTCGTACACGTAGGAGTCGTTCTCGAAGGTGGTCACGACCACGACGCGGGGCGGCTCGGTGACGGTGGCGAGGATCTGCTCGGTGGCGCGGATGCCGTCGACGCCGGGCATGCGGACGTCCATCAGGACCACGTCCGGCACGGTCTCCCGCACCACGGACACCGCCTCGGCACCGGTGGCCGCCTCCCCGACGACCCCCAGGCCGGCCTCGGCGGAGAGGATGGCACGCAGCGCGGTGCGCACCATCCGCTCGTCGTCGGCGAGCACGATGCGGATCGGCGGGCGGGTCACGGGGCCTCCTCGGGTGCGGCTTGCGGCGGCGGGGCGTGGAGCCGGCGGGTCACTTGGGTGCCTCCAGGGGCAGTCGTACCTGGAGGCGCCACGTCGCTCCCTCGGCGCCGGCCTCGGCCGCGCCGCCCAGGAGGCGGGCGCGGTCGGTGATGCCGCGCAGGCCGTGGCCGCCGCCGGGGCGCGTGGTGCCGGCCTCGCCGAGGGGGTTCTCGACAAAGATCCGCAGGTCGTCGTCGCGCACGTCGACGCGCAGCGCCACGGTGACGTCCGCGCCCGCGTGCCTGAGCGCGTTGCTCAGCCCTTCCTGCACGATGCGGTACGCCTCGCGCGAGACCGGCGGCGGCAGCGCGCCGGGGTCGGCGGTGACCCTGGCGGTCACCCGCAGTCCGCCCGCGCGGGTGCGGCGCAGCAGCCCGTCGAGGTCGTCGGCGAGCGTCGGTGCCGGCGCGGTGCCGGGGGCGTCGCCGTCGCGCAGTACGCCCAGTACGGCGTCGAGTTCGCCGACCGTGCGCCGGGTGGTGTCCTCGATCGCGGCCAGCACCTCGCGGACGAACTCCGGGTCGCTGTCCAGGACCCGGCGGGCGGCGCTCGCCTGGAGGGTGACCGCGCTCAGGGCGTGGCCGACGGAGTCGTGCAGCTCGCGCGCGAGCCGGTTGCGGACGGCGAGCGCGGCGGCGCGGGCCTCGGCCACCGCGAGCCGGTCCTCGGCGGAGGGGCCGAGCAGCGCGGGCGCCCAGCGGGCCAGCAGTGTGCCGCAGGCGGCGGCGCACCCGGCGAGCGCGACCAGCATCGCGGCGCCCGCGACCGGCGCGAGCGCGAGCGACCAGGTGTGCTGGAGGACGCCGGGCAGCCCCATCCGGTCGTCCCGCAGCGTCGGCACGAACGGCAGCACGATCAGCGCGGCCGCGAACGGCGGCACCGCGAGCGACATCCCCGCGATGACGCCACCGAGGCCCAGGTGCAGCGTGAACCAGGCCGCCGTGCGCCCCTTCTCGCCCTTGGTGCGGGCGGGCCCGTGGGCGAGCCGGTCCGGCTCGACCCCGCACAGCGACCGCACGACCCCGGACTCCAGCGGCCGGGTCAGCGGGAACAGCGAGGTGACGGCTGCCAGCGGCAGCCCGACGGCGAACGAGGCCAGTTGCAGGCGCAGTGACCCGAAGACGTCCGTGTCCCCGGCGACCGGGCCGACGACGACCGAGCCGACCAGGACGTACGGTACGGCGAGCGCGCCGCCGAGGATCAGATGGATCCACCGCAGCCGCGCCCGCCGCCCGAAAAGCAGCCCGGCGAACGAGGTCACGGCCGGGCGCCGAGGGCGGCCGACCGCCGGACGGGGAAGTGGGCGCCGCCCGACGCGAGGAGCAGGCCGACGGTCATCCGGCCAGCGTAGGTGAGCGTCCTCGGCGCTGTCGGCCGGTCGGCGGGATCGTCCGCCGGATGACCATGATCGTCACCAACGGGGTCTCGGTCCCGCTGGACGGCTGTGTGATCGTGCCGGCGCTGGTGCTGGAACAGGTCCACCGCGCGCGGCAGCCCGTGGGTGCGGGTCGGCCCCGGCGACGTGGCGGCCGGTGGGGGCGTGGGTGCGAACGTCCGCGTCATGCCTCCACGCTCCCGTGCGGACACCCCGGGCACGTCACGCGCGGCGACGATCCGTCTCCGCCGCGCGGCGGAGGGGGTCAGTGCGCGAGGTGGAGGACGACCTCGTCGATCTCCTCGCCCCGCGCCGCCGCGAAGCCCCTGGCCCGGGCGGTCGTCTCGAAGCCGCACTTCTCCAGCACCCGCCGCGACCCCGCGTTGTCGGCCGCCGCACGGGCGTAGAGCGGGCGGTCCGGCACCTCGGCGAGCAGGGCCCGCAGCGCCGCCGTCGCCACCCCGCGGCCCCAGTACGCCCGGTCCACCCAGTAGGTGACCTCGCGCTCGCCGGGCTCCCCGTACACCGCCGCGCTGCCCACGACGTCACCGTCGCCGAGGATGGTCCGCACGACGTCGGCGGAGGCCCGGATCCTGCTCCAGTGGGCCGCGAACGCGTCCCAGTCGGCCGGGTCCTTCGGCGTGAAGGCCGCCATGCGCAGGGCCTCGGGATCGTTCATCTGCCGGAAGAACACGGGCAGATCGCTGTCGTGGACGTCGCGCAGTGCGATGAGCATGGCTCAGAGCCTACGCGTGGCCAGTGTCAGCCGGTCCCGCGCGTCGAACAGCGCGTCCTTCACCATCTGTTCGTGCGCGGGCGTCAGCCGCGCCACCGGCACCGAGCAGCTGATCGCGTCCCGCGCGGGGGTGCGGTAGGGCACCGCCACGCCGAAGCAGCGCAGCCCCAGCGTGTTCTCCTCGCGGTCCACGGCGAAGCCCTGCTCCCGCACCAGGCGCAGCTCCTCGATGAGCTTCTCCCGATCGGTGATGGTGTGCTCGGTGAGCGCGGGCAGCGTCTCCGGCAGCATCTTGCGGACCTGCTCGTCGGTGTACGTGCTCAGCAGCGCCTTGCCCAGCGAGGTCGAGTGCGCGGGCAGCCGCCGGCCGACCCGGGTGAACGGCCGCAGGTAGTGCTGCGACTGCCGGGTGGCCAGATAGACGACGTTCGTGCCGTCCAGGCGCGCGAGGTGGATGGTCTCCGTCGTGTCGTCGGAGAGCCGGTCCAGCGTCGGCCGCGCCGCCGCGACCACCTCGTCGCCGTCGATGTACGAGGTGCCGACCAGCAGCGCCCGTACCCCGATGCCGTACCGCGTGCCCGTGGCGTCCGTCTCCACCCAGCCCAGCTCCACCAGCGTGCGCAGCAGCATGTAGAGACTGGACTTGGGATAGCCGACGGCCTCCTGGACCGACGCGAGGGAGTGCATACCGGGGCGTCCGGCGAAGTACTCGAGCAGTTCAACCGTCCGCACCGCGGACTTGACCTGCGCTCCGCCCCCCGTCTCGCCAGCCGACATCGCCCTTGACCCCTTCGTTCGCCGGGAAATAGTCTCGAACAGCATATTCATCACCAGAGACAGCGTTCAGTATATCGAACGGTCCGATGCAGAGCACGTGGAGGGACCCGCGGTGGCAGCAGCACCAGTCTGGAGTGTCGACCCCCGTACCGGGAAGCAGCGTGAACAGGTCGCGGTGGAGGCCACCGCCCAGGAGGTGGACGACGCCGTCCGTGCCGCGCACGCCGCCCGCGGCGCCCTCGCGGACCGTACCGTCCGCGCGGCCTTCCTGCGCGGTGCCGCCGACGAACTGAAGGCCGCCGAGGACACGCTGGTCGAGGTCGCCGACGCGGAGACCGCGCTGGGTCCGGTGCGGCTCACCGGTGAACTGGCCCGCACCTGCTACCAGCTGCGCGCCTTCGCGGACATCGTGGACGAGGGCGAGTTCCTCGGTGTCGTGGTCAACCACCCCGACGACACCGCCACCCCGCCCATCCCGGACCTGCGCCGCTACAAGGTGCCCCTCGGCGTCGTCGCGGTCTACTCCGCCTCCAACTTCCCGTTCGCCTTCTCCGTCCCCGGCGGCGACACCGCCAGCGCCCTCGCGGCCGGCTGCCCGGTCGTCGTCAAGGCCCACCCCGACCACCCGGCCCTGTCCGAACTGGTCGCCAAGGTGCTGCGCCGCGCCGCGGCCCGGCACGGCATCCCGGACGGCGTACTCGGCCTGGTGCACGGTTTCGAGGCCGGCATCGAACTGATCCGGCACCCGCTCGTCGCGGCGGCCGGCTTCACGGGCTCCATCCGCGGTGGCCGCGCGCTCTTCGACGCGGCCGCGGCGCGGCCGGTGCCGATCCCCTTCCACGGCGAGCTGGGTTCGCTGAACCCGGTCGTCGTCACGGAGGCGGCGGCCGCCGAGCGGGCGGACGCGATCGGCGCGGGGCTGGCCGGCTCGATGACCCTGGGCGTCGGCCAGTTCTGCGTGAAGCCCGGCCTGGTCCTGGTGCCGGCGGGCGCCGCCGGTGACGGCCTGGTCAAGACGCTCACGGACGCGGTCAGCGACACCGACGCCGGCGTCCTGCTCGACCACCGCATGCGGGACAACTTCGTCGCCGGCGTCGCCGAGCGCGCGGCGCTGCCCGACGTGGACTCGCCGGTGACGCCCGGCGCGGGCGGCGAGCACACCGTCGCCGCGGGGTTCCTCACCGTGCCGGCCGCGCGGCTCGCGGCGGAGGGGGAGCACGATCTGCTCCTGGAGGAGTGCTTCGGGCCGGTCACCGTGGTGGCCCGCTACCAGGACGAGGACGAGGTGCGGGGCGTGCTGTCGCGGCTGCCGGGGAACCTCACGGCGACCGTGCAGCTCTCCTCCGGAGAGGTCGCGGGGGAGGGGAGCGGTGCCGAGCTTCTCGGTGCGGTGACGCCGCTGGCGGGGCGGGTGCTGGTGAACGGGTGGCCCACGGGGGTCGCCGTCGCGGCGGCTCAGCATCACGGGGGGCCGTATCCCGCGACGACGTCGACGTCCACGTCGGTGGGGGGAACGGCTGTGGAGCGGTGGCTGCGGCCGGTGGCGTATCAGGGGGTGCCGGAGGCGCTGCTGCCGGCGGAGCTGCGGGACGGGAATCCGCTGGGGTTGCCTCGAAGGTTCAACGGGGTGCTCGAGCGGTAACGGTGGCGCCGTGGGGTGTGGGGTTCGTCGCGGAGTGCTGCGCCGTTGTGGCTTGTCGCGCAGTTCCCCGCGCCCCTGAGTGAGTCCACCCGACCGGAGAGAATCAGTACATGGACATCGCACTTCCCGAACTGCCCTTTCCGCTCCGCCCCTACGGGCCCGACGGCGGCTGGTCCTACGAGGGGGGCGTGCTCACCGGGGCCGCCGGGCCGCGGCAGGACCGGTTCGTGACGCCGACCGGGGAGGCGTTGGACACCCCCTCCGACGCGCCCCGGCTGCTCGGCGCGCCCGACGGGGACTTCCAGCTCGTCGCCCGGGTCACCGTCGGGTTCAAGGCGGCCTTCGACGCCGGGGTGCTCTACGTGCACGTCGGTGAGCGGGCGTGGGCCAAGTTGTGCCTGGAGTACTCGCCGGACGTGCCCACCGTCTGCACGGTGGTCACGCGGGGCCACTCCGACGACTGCAACTCCTTCACCGTGGACGGGAGTTCCGTCTGGTTCCGGGTCAGCCGCAGTGGGCGCGCCTTCGCCTTCCACGCCTCGCTCGACGGCGAGCGCTGGACCTTCGTCCGGCTCTTCACGCTCGGCGACGCGGAGGAGACCGGTGCGGCCCTGGTGGGCTTCCTGGCGCAGGCGCCGACGGGGGAGGGCTGCGTCGTGACGTACGACCGCCTGGAGTTCCGGCCGGGCTGGCCGGCGGACCTGCGCGACGGCAGCTGACGCAACCGGCTGGGTGGTCGCGCGCGTCCTGCGGTGCATGATCAGCGAACGTGTGACCGGAAGCAGGGTGATCCGCACCGTCCTGCCCGCCGAGGCCGAGACCGTCGCCGCCCTGCACGCCCGGGCCCGGGCGACGTACTACCCCGACGGGCTGCCCGACGACGGTCTCGACTGGCCGGCCCGTTGGCGCACCGCCGTGGAGCGGACCGACGGGCACGTGCTGTGCGCGGTGGAACAGGGGCGCATCGCCGCCATCGCCTCGTTCCGGGTCCCGGAGGACGGAGCGGCGGACAAGGTCAAGCTGTTCCAGTTCCACGTCGACCCCGGCCACTGGCGCGGCGGCCTCGGCACCGCACTGCACGCCGCCTGCGTCGAGCAGTGGCAGGCCGACCGCCGGCGGTCGGCGGTGCTGGACGTGCACGTCGACAACCGGCGGGCGCAGGCCTTCTACGCCCGCCTGGGCTGGGTCCCGGACCCGGAGAACCCGCCCGCCGAGGGCGACCACCATCTGTTCCTGCGTTTCCGGGTGCCCGGGGAATGAGGCCCGCTGCTTGAACGTTCACGTATGGGCGCGGAGAGGGCCTCCGTACCCGTACGACCTGGAGAAGAGCCGAGACATGCGCGTCGAGATCTGGAGCGACATCGCCTGCCCGTGGTGCTACGTGGGCAAGGCCCGATTCGAGAAGGCGCTGGCGGCCTTCCCGCACCGGGACGGCGTCGAGGTGGTCCACCGGTCGTTCGAGCTGGACCCAGGGCGGGCCAAGGACGACGTGCAGCCGGTGCTGACGATGCTCACCGCCAAGTACGGCATGAGCGAGGCGCAGGCGCGGGCCGGTGAGGACAACCTCGGCGCGCAGGCCGCCGCCGAGGGCCTGGACTACCGCACCCGCGACCGCGACCACGGCAGCACCTTCGACATGCACCGGCTGCTGCACCTCGCCAGGGAACGGGGCCGCCACGACGCCCTGCTGGACGCCTTCTACCGGGCCAACTTCGCCGAGGAGCGCTCCGTCTTCAACGACGACGAGCGGCTCGTGGAACTGGCCGTCGCCGCAGGTCTGGACGCCGACGAGGCCCGTGCGGTGCTCGCCGACCCCGCCGCCTACGCCGACGAGGTCCGCGCCGACGAGCGCGAGGCCGCGCAGCTCGGGGCCACCGGAGTGCCGTTCTTCGTGCTCGACCGGGCCTACGGCGTCTCCGGCGCCCAGCCCGCCGAGGTCTTCGCCCAGGCGCTGACGCAGGCGTGGGGCGAGCGCACCCCGCTGAAGCTGATCGACGACGGCGGCGCGGAGGCGTGCGGTCCCGACGGCTGTGCGGTGCCGGGGGCCGAGAACCCCAGGTGAGGGCCCGTACATAAGCGTTGCTTGGAGAAACCGCGTAGAAATACGCAATGGACGGGGGGGTCACGGGGCCGCACAGTGGTGCCATGGAGAGCTTCGAGAATCTCGTCCGTGCCGAGTTCGCCCCGAAGACCACGTACCTCAACACCGCCAGCACCGGCCTGCTGCCCGCCAGGACCCTCGTCGCGATGCGGGACGCGGCGGCGTCGGCCGCGGCCGGGCAGCCGCTCGACATGTTCGCCGACGTCGAGGCGTGCCGGTCCGCCTACGCCCGGCTCGTGGGGGTGCCCGCCACCCGGGTCGCGGCCGGTGCCTCGGTGGCCACCTACAGCGGCCTGGTCGCCGCCGCACTGCCCGCGGGCGCCGAAGTCCTCACCGCCGAGGCCGACTTCGCCTCGCTGGTGAACCCCTTGTACATGCGGGGCGACCTCAAGGTGCGCGGTGTGCCCCTGGAGCGCCTCGCCGAGTCGGTGGGCCCCGAGACCGCGCTCGTCGCGGTCAGCTCGGTCCAGTCGGCCGACGGGCGGATCGCCGACCTCGCGGCGGTGCGGGACGCGGCCCGGGCGCACGGGGCGCGGACGCTGATCGACGTCTCCCAGGCGAACGGCTGGCTGCCGACGGCCGCGGACGACTTCGACTTCGTGGTCGCCGTCGCCTACAAGTGGGTGCTCTGCCCGCGCGGCGTCGCCTTCCTCGTCGTACCGGAGGACCTGGGGGTGTCGGCCGGGCTGACGCCGCTGTTCGCCGGATGGGCGTCGGGGGAGCGCCCTTGGGACAGTTGCTACGGCCCCGTCCAGGAGCTGGCGCACTCGGCCCGGCGCTATGACGAGAGCCCCGCGGTGTTTTCGTACACAGGCGCCAGGCACTCCCTGGCGCTGCTCGAGGAGCTGGGCGTGGACGCCGTGCACGCCCACGACACCGGTCTCGCCGACCGGTTCCGCGCGGGAGTGCTGTCGCTGGGCCACGAGCCGGTGGCCGCGCCGGGCTCCGCCATCGTGTCCGTGCCCGGCCTCGGCCGGCGCAGGGACGAGGTGAGCCGGGCCGGCGTCGAGGTCTCCGACCGGGCGGGCAACCTGCGGGCCGCCTTCCACCTGTACAACACGGCGGCGGACGTCGACCGGCTGCTGGACGTGCTGGCGGGCTGAGAACGTGCATCGGGCAGGAGCCTCCCGTCCCACACAAAAGGCCCCTGCCCGAGTTCAGATGCGGGGTCACCTCACCGGAGTGAAGTCCCGCGCGCCGATGAAGTCCGGCCGCCGGATCGGTGCCGCGAACGGATCGACCGCGGTGTTCTCGACGCTGTTGAAGACGATGAACACGTTGCTGCGCGGGAAGGGCGTGATGTTGTCGCCCGATCCGTGCATGCAGTTGCAGTCGAACCAGGTCGCCGAGCCGGCCTTGCCGGTGAACAGCTTGATGCCGTACTCCGAGGCCATCTTCGTCAGGGCCTCGTCGGACGGCGTCCCCGCGTCCTGCATCTGCAGGGACTTCTTGTAGTTGTCCTTCGGCGTGGCCCCCGCGCACCCGAGGAACGTCTTGTGCGACCCCGGCATGATCATGAGACCGCCGTTGGTGTCGTAGTTCTCGGTGAGCGCGATCGAGACCGAGATCGTCCGCATGTTGGGCAGGCCGTCCTCGGCGTGCCAGGTTTCGAAGTCCGAGTGCCAGTAGAAACCGCTGGCCCCGAAGCCGGGCTTGACGTTGATCCGCGACTGGTGGACGTAGACGTCCGAGCCGAGGATCTGCCGGGCCCGTCCGACCACTCGTTCGTCCCGCACGAGGTTGGCGAAGACCTCGCTGATCTTGTGCACCTCGAAGACCGACCGGATCTCCTTGGACTGCGGCTCGACGATCGAGCGCTCGTCCGCGCGGATGGCCGGGTCGGAGGTGAGGCGCTCCAGCTCCCGCTGGTAGACCGCGACCTCGTCCGGCCCGATGAGCTGGTCGATGGCGAGGAACCCGTCGCGCTCCAGGGACTGGAGGTCACCCTGCGAGACGGGACCGGGCGTGTCCGGGGAGCCCCAGACGACCGGGTCCTGCCGGGGGGTTGCCACCTCGGTGGCGCCGCGGGTGGGATAGAGATCGGTGACGTTCGTGGTCATGGTCACGATGACTCACACCTCCTCGGTGAGCAGCGGGTAGACGCCGTTCTCGTCGTGGTCCTCCCGTCCGGTCACGGGCGGATTGAAGACGCACAGGCAGTGGAAGTCCTCCTTGACCTTGAGCGTGTGCCGCTCATGGCCGTTGAGGAGGTACATCGTGCCGGGCGTGATGGTGTACGTCTTCCCCGTCTCGCGGTCGGTCAACTCGGCTTCGCCCTTGGTACAGACGACGGCCTCGATGTGGTTCGCGTACCACATCGACGTCTCCGTACCCGCGTACAGAATCGTCTCGTGGAGGGAGAAGCCGACCTTCTCCTTCGCGAGGACGATGCGCTTGCTCTCCCAGGTGCCGGACGCCGATTTCACGTGCCGGTCGGTGCCTTCGATCTCCTTGAACGAACGGACGATCACGGTGTTGCGATGCCTCCTAGGTGAAGGGTGTGCAGGGTCCCCGGCGCCCTCGGCACGCGGGCCGAAGGCGCCGGAAGCAGTGGTGGTGTCAGGCCGTCTCACGCACGGCCCGGGCGAGGGTCTTCATGCCCTCGTCCAGCTCTTCGGGCGTGATGGTGAGCGCCGGGAGCAGTTTGACGACCTCGCTCTCGGGGCCGGACGTCTCGATGAGCAGCCCGAGCTCGAAGGCGCGCTTGGCGACCTTCCCCGCGCGGTCCTTGTCGTGGAACTCCAGGCCCCAGACCAGGCCGCGGCCCCGGTACTCCTTGACGTCCGCGAGGTTCTCCTCGGTAATGGCGATCATGTGCTGCTCGACCTGCTCACCGCGGGTGCGGGTCTGCTTCTCCATCGCCGACCCGTCGGCCCAGTACGTCTCCAGCGTGGCGGTCGCGGTCACGAAGGCCGGGTTGTTGCCGCGGAAGGTGCCGTTGTGCTCGCCCGGCTCCCAGACGTCCAGCTCCGGCTTGAACAGGCACAGCGACATCGGCAGGCCGTAGCCGCTGATCGACTTGGACACGGTCACGATGTCCGGCGTGATGCCCGCCTCCTCGAAGGAGAAGAAGGCGCCGGTCCGGCCGCAGCCCATCTGGATGTCGTCCACGATGAGAAGCATGTCCTGGCGTGCGCACAATTCCGACAAGGCGCGCAGCCACTCGGTCCGGGCGACGTTGATGCCGCCCTCGCCCTGCACCGTCTCGACGATCACGGCGGCCGGCTTGTTCAGGCCGGAGCCCTGGTCCTCGAGCAGTCGCTCGAACCACAGGAAGTCCTCGACGGTGCCGTCGAAGTAGTTGTCGAACGGCATCGGCGTGCCGTGCACCAGCGGGATGCCGGCGCCGGCCCGCTTGAAGGCGTTGCCGGTCACGGCCAGCGAGCCCAGCGACATGCCGTGGAAGGCGTTGGTGAACGACACGATCGACTCGCGCCCCTTCACCTTGCGCGCCAGCTTGAGCGCGGACTCCACGGCGTTGGTGCCCGTCGGGCCCGGGAACATGACCTTGTACGGCAGGTCACGCTTGCGCAGGATGATGTCCTGGAACGTCTCCAGGAAGCGGCGCTTCGCGGTAGTCGACATGTCGAGACCGTGCGTGACGCCGTCTCGCTCCAGGTAGTCGATCAGCGCGCGTTTCAGGACCGCGTTGTTGTGCCCGTAGTTGAGGGAGCCTGCTCCGGCGAAGAAGTCGAGGTACTCGTGGCCGTCCTCGTCGTACATGCGGCTGCCCACGGCACGGTCGAACACGGTGGGCCAGCCGCGGCAGTAGCTACGCACCTCGGACTCGACGGTCTCGAAGACGCTGAGGTCGGGCTGGGTGATGGTCACGACGAATCGCTCCTCGTGGGGTGAGGGTGGGAGAGGAAGGTCGTACGAATCCGGCGGGAACCGGTGTGGTCCCGGCGGGAAGTCTGGGGGGCCGGACGGTCGGGGGTGCCAGGCCGTCCGGGCGTCCGGCGGGTCAGCCGGCTGCGGTCAGGGGACCGATGCGGTACAGGACCTCGGGCTCGTGCGGCCCGTCCGGGAAGAGGTCCGTGTCGAACAGCACCTCGCGATCGAGCCGGGCACCGTGCCGCTCGGCGAACGAGGTGAACAACCGCTGGGACGCGGTGTTGTCGGGGGAGATGGTGGTCTCCAAGGTCGTCGTCGCGCACTCCGCGACAGTGCGGGCGACCAGCCCGTCGAGCAGTGAAGCCGCGAGCCTGCGTCCACGGTACGCCTCGTCCACGGCCACCTGCCACACCAGCAGCGTGTCCGGCCGGTCGGGCCGGATGTAGCCGGTGACGAAGCCGACCGGCACCCCGTGCCCGTCGCGAGCAACGGCCGAGGTGGCGGCGAAGTCCCGGCACCAGAGCAGGTAGCTGTACGACGAGTTCAGGTCGAGGGTCTTGGAATCCTTGGCTATCCGCCACAGGGCGGCGCCGTCGGCCACTCTCGGACGATCGATTTGCAGGTCTGCTTGCGCGGCAGTCATGCAAATTGAATTTACCGAGGGAATTTCGAAATTGCATCGCCGGATGGGGTTACGGATCGCTGCCTCGTGTGTTATCACGCGGGCGCGTACCTCCGCGCGAGCGGACGGCAACTTGTCATAATTTGACCCGGGCAAACGTCGCGAAGCGGACAGCATGTGTATCGGGTCACAATCTCGTAACCCATGCGCGACGTGTCCGAAATGTGTGGCTCCGCGTTCGCGGAATCTTTGTGTTTAGGTCAAGAGAAAGCGGGCAGAAGAATACGGGATCCTGTGCTGGACGGGAATTCCTCTATTGTGTAAGTGCGGGATAAGGGAATTCCCTTGAATTCATGCTCCGGAAAGGCCGGCCCGGACCGGCCGCTCCCAGGCGTCCCCGGCGGCCCGCCGGGCGCCCTCCGGATCGGCCTTCCGCCCCGTCTCCGTCAGCGCGGCACCCAGTGCCGTCAGACAGCCCTGTACGGCCATGAGCGTCGCGTCCGGACCGTAGTGGTTGACCCGGACCATCTCGCCGGCCAGCGCGCCCCCGCCCGCGGCCAGCGGCAGCGCGGGGTCGGCCGCCAGGGCCCGGGCCACCAGGGCGGACGCGTCGACGTCCGACGGCGTCCGCAGGGTCGTGGCGACCGGCGCCGCCTCCTTCGCCTCGTACACGTACGGCTCCAGGCCGCCCAGCGCGAGGGCGCCGGCCCGGGTGGCCGCCGCGGCCGCCGCGTGCCGCGCCATCACCGTCTCGGGGCCCTCCGCCTCGATGCGCTCCACGCAGGCCTCCAGCGCGAGCATCTCCAGCTGGGCCGGCGCGTGCAGCAGCGCCCTGCGGCCGCCGTCGATCCAGCGCTCCTTCCAGTCCAGCAGCGAGAGGTACGACCGGCGCGGTGCCGCCGGGTTCGCCGCCATGCGCGCCCACGCCCGCTCGCTGACCGACACCGCCGAGACTCCGGCCGGACCGCCCATCGCCTTCTGCGCGCCGATCACGCACAGGTCCACGCCCCATGCGTCCGGCAGCACCGGCTCGGCGCCCACGGAGGCCACGGCGTCCAGGTAGAACAGCGCGCCCTGCGCCCGGACGGCCTCGCCGATCTCCGCGACCGGGTTGGTGTTGCCGGTCGCCGCCTCGGCGTGCACCAGCGACACGAAGTCGATCTCCGGGTGCTCCGCGAAGGCCCCGCGGACCTGCTCGGCGGAGACGGCCGTGTGGAACGGCACGGCGAGGTCGTGCACGGTCGCGCCGCAGTCCCGCAGCCAGTTCCCGAAGGTCTGCCCGTACGGCCCGGTGACGATGTTGAGCGCGACGGTGCCCGGCCCCGCGGCGGCACGGATCGCGCCCTCCAGCGGCAGCAGCGCCTCGCCCTGCATGACCACGACGTCCTGCGCGGTCCCGAGCAGACGCGCGACCCGGTCCTCGATCGCGGCGAAGCGACCGGCGGTCAGCGGGGGGAGGTCCAGGAGCGGGTGGGTCACGTCGGGCTCTCTTCGGTACGGGCAGGTGTACGGAACGTACGAGTCGAGAGTAACCATGACCTCTGCCACCACTCGCCACCGAGTCCATCCGTTGCGACACCCCCACGCCCGGAATTGTGGCTTCCGCTACAGCGGTGGGCGCCTGCGGGCTGATGAACTCCCCTCTGTGTTCGCTGTCTTGATACTTCTCCTCGTCGCGGGGGCCACAGCCGTCGTCCTCGGCCGGGCCGCCCGGAACGGGGCGCGCCGTGAGGGCCGGGCGCCCGCCGCGCCACCGGCCGCCGCGTCCCCGGCCGCCGGTGCGCCGTTCCGGGTGCTCGCCGGGTGCGCCGCCGCCGGGGCGGTCCTGCTGTACGCCTGGGGCGCGCTGTGTGTGGCCTTCGCGGTCATGGAGGCGGAGGACGGCGGCACCGGCTCCGCACCACTGCGGCCCTGCCGCACGGGCGAACACCCGGAGCTGTCGGCGCGCATCGTCGACTACTCGGTCTCCTGGCTGCCCCTCGGCTTCCGCTGCGAGACCGCCGACGGCGACGGATACGCCTCCGACGACGTCCCCGGCTACGTCAACCCGGGCACCGCCGTCCTCGCCCTGACCGCCGCGGGGAGCGCCGTCGCGGCCGGGTACGCGACCGAACTGCGGGCCCGGGCCGCAGCGCGGAACGGTGGCGACGACCGGCCTTCCGGACACCCCCGGGGCCCGGTTTAGGGTGCGGGCATGAGCGATCGCGCGGTGCTGCACGTCAAGGGTCGGGTGCTCGTCGGACCGGACGAGGTCCGCGACGAGGTGTGGGTGATCGACGGCCGGGTCTCCTACGACCGGCCCGCCGGCGCCGCCGACGTCCGCACCGTCGAGGGCTGGGCGCTGCCCGGCCTGGTCGACGCGCACTGCCACGTCGGCCTCGACCAGCACGGCGCCGTCCCCGAGGACGTGGCCGAGAAGCAGGCGCTGACCGACCGGGACGCGGGCACGCTGCTCATCCGCGACGCGGGCTCACCGTCCGACACCCGCTGGATCGACGACCGCGAGGACCTCCCGAAGATCGTCCGGGCGGGCCGGCACATCGCCCGCACCCGCCGCTACATCCGCAACTACGCCTGGGAGGTCGAGCCGGACGACCTCGTCGCCTACGTCGCCCAGGAGGCCCGCCGCGGCGACGGCTGGGTGAAGCTGGTCGGCGACTGGATCGACCGCGACCTCGGCGACCTGTCGGCCTGCTGGCCGCGCGGCGCCGTGGAGGCGGCGATCGCGGAGGCCCACCGCCTCGGCGCCCGCGTCACCGCGCACTGCTTCGCCGAGGACTCCCTGCGCGACCTGGTCGAGGCCGGCATCGACTGCATCGAGCACGCCACGGGCCTCACGGACGACACGATCCCGCTCTTCGCCGAACGGGGCGTCGCCATCGTGCCGACCCTCGTCAACATCGCCACCTTCCCCGCCCTCGCCGACGGCGGCGAGTCCCGCTTCCCGCGCTGGTCGGCCCACATGCGCCGACTGCACGAACGCCGCTACGACACCGTGCGCAGCGCCTACGACGCCGGTGTCCCCGTCTTCGTCGGCACCGACGCGGGCGGCTCCCTGGCCCACGGCCTGGCCGCGGCGGAGGTCGGCGAGCTGGTCACCGCCGGCATTCCGCCCCTGGAGGCCCTCGCCGCGACCACCTGGGCCGCGCGGAGCTGGCTCGGGCGCCCCGGCCTGGACGAGGGGGCGCCGGCGGACCTGGTGGTGTACGACGAGGATCCGCGCGCCGACGTGCGCGTGCTCGCCGCTCCGCGCCGGGTGGTGCTGAACGGGCGGGTCGTCGGTTAGCCGACGGGAGTGACAGCGGCGAACACCCGTGCCGGAGGATTCGAAAGGGTTCGCCAAAACTCCACGAAGGGGTGAAGTGACCCTGGATCGCTGACGGTTCGGCGTGCGCGGGGACATTCTTTCCGGGTCCCAAGCATGTCGCTCATGCGTGTCCCGCACGCATGTCTCACTGGGGGTCCCACCACCTTGAACGGCAACACCTTCCGCATGCCCGCACGCCGCCTCGCCACCGTCGCGGCGGCCACGGTCCTGACCGCCGGTCCCGCGGCCCTGGCCGGCGCGGGCGCCGCCCACGCGACCGGTGACCACGGCCGCGCGAGCGCCACCGTGCTGCGCACCGGGCTCGACGTCTCCCTGCTCAACAAGACCGTGAACGTCCCGCTCGCGGTCACCCTCAACGAGGTGCAGGCCCCCGCGAGCGCCGAGAAGACCGCGCTGACCGCCCGGCTGGACGGCGTCGACGGCGGCAAGCCCTTCAGCGTCCTGCGCGCCGACGTGGCCGAGGCCGGGGCGACCGCGGACGCCGGGAAGAGCGAGGGCCGTACCAAGCTCGCCAAGGCGCGGCTCCACGTCCCCGGGCTGCCGCTGCTGTCGGTGATCGAGGTCGAGCAGGTCACCTCCAGGGCGACCTGCGAGGCCGGGAAGAAGCCGGCCGCCGAGGCCAACCTGCTGGGCGCCGTGACGGTCCTCGGCAAGAAGGTCACGCTGACCACGGCCGGGACGACGGACGTGAAGGTGCCCGGCGTCGGCGAGGTGCGGCTCGACCTGTCGAAGACCGAGACCACCTCCCGTACGGCCGCCGCCACCGCGCTCGAACTGAAGGTGTCCGTCAACCCGCTCGACCTGAACGTCGCCGAGGTGCACGGCACCGTCACCCTCGCGAAGGCGGCCTGCGAGGCACCGACGGCGCCCGCGGACGAGGCCGAGCAGCCCCCGGTGAAGGCCGAGGAGCCCGCGGCCGACCAGGAGGCCGAGCCCGCCGCCGAACCGGAGGCCGACGCCAGGCCCCAGGGCGCCCGCGCCGAGGCCGGCCTCGCCGAGACGGGCGGCAGCTCCGCGACCCCGTACGTCGCGGCCGGCGCCGCGGCCCTGGTCCTGGCGGGCGGCGGAGCGCTGGTCCTGGCCAGGCGCGGGCGCGGCTGACGCGTCAGGGGGACGGCGGCACATGCGGCGACCGGCGTGCCCCGGCCGCCGCAGACCCCGCCGGGGCGGGCCCCGGGGGCGCGTGCGGGGGAGGGGGCCCGTCGGCGCGCGTCCCGCCGGGTCGAGCCCCGTGAGGGCGGGTCCGCTCCCGCGCCTCGCGGCCGGGGCCGTCACCTCGGGCCGGGCGGCGGTGGCGTCAGGCCGGGGCCAGCATCGCCCGCTCCAGCGCCCGCAGGAACCTGTCCGACGTGGCACGGTCCCGGACCGCGAGGCGTAGCCATTCCTCGTCCAGGCCGGGGAACGTGTCCCCGCGCCGTACCGCGAACCCGAGGCCGCGCAGCCGGTGGCGTACCGCGGCGGCGTGGGGGAGACGGACGAGGACGAAGGGGCCCTCGGCGGGCTCGACGACCCGCAGACCGGCCCCGGCGAACTCCCCGAGCCCGGCGACCAGATGGGCCCGGTCCGCGGCGACGCGGTGGGCGGCGTGGGCGGCCTCCGCCAGCGCCCGCGGCGCCACACACGCCTCGGCCGCCGCCAGCGCGGGCGTGGACACCGGCCACAGCGGCTGCGCCCGCTCCAGCTCGGCCACCGTCTCGGGCGCCGCCAGGACGTAGCCGATGCGCAGCCCCGCCAGACCCCACGTCTTGGTCAGGCTGCGCAGGACGACCAGCCCGGGCACGTCGACGCGCCCCGCCAGCGCCTCCCGCTCGCCCGGCACCGCGTCCATGAACGCCTCGTCCACGACCAGGGTCCGCCCGGGACGGGCCAGCCCCGCGAGCACGCCCGCGGGGTGCAGGACCGACGTCGGGTTGGTCGGGTTGCCGACCACCACCAGGTCGGCGTCCTCCGGGACGGCCGCCGGATCGAGGCGGAAACCGTCCGCGGCCCGCAGCAGCACCCGGTCGACCGTGTGACCGGCGTCCCGCAGCGCCGCCTCCGGCTCCGTGAACTGGGGGTGCACCACGACCGGCCGCCGCACCTTCAGCGCCCGCGCCAGCAGCACGAAGGCCTCCGCGGCCCCCGCCGTCAGCAGCACCCGCTCCACCGGCAGCCCGTGCCGGTCCGCCACCGCGGCCCGCGCCGCCCGCCCGTCGGGGTAGGCGGCCAGCGAGCCCAGCGAGGCGGCCACGTGCTCGCGCAGCCACACCGGGGGCGTGTCCGCGCGGACGTTCACCGCGAGGTCCACCAGCGCCGAGCCGTCGTCGCGTACCTCGGCGTCCCCGTGGTGCCGCAGGTCGTGGCCCCGGGTTCCCGGCTCAGCGCGCATGGGAGTGTGCGTGTCCATGTGCGTGATGGTGCCGCACCCCGTCCTCCGCCCCGGCGCCCGGGTCCGCCGTCCCGCGTCCGGACCGGCGTACCACCGCGCAGGTCGCCCGTGCCGGACGCGCCGCCGATCTGCGCTTGGGCACGAGGAGCGCTCCGCCACCCGCCAGCGCCGCCGCCTCGGCGACCGACGCGGTGCCCACGGCCGCCAACGCGGCACCGGAGGGATGGGGCACCCCGACCGCCGCCAGTTCCGCGGCGCTGTAGGTCACCAGCGGCACGCCCAGCCGCTCGGCGGCCACGGCGATCCCGGGCTCCGCTGCCTTCCTGTCGAGGGTGGCCAGCTCCGTGACCGACGCGGCCGTCAGCCCCGCCTCGCCCAGCGCCAGCGCCACCAGCGCGAGCACCTCGTCGACCGGCACGCCCCGGGACGCGCCGACGCCGACGACGACCGACGACGCGGGCCGCACCGCACGTCCGGGCACGGAATCCGCTTCCGTCCCGCTCATCCTGCGCATATTTACCGCCGTTGCCGCTGTCGTGCGCGCGCGAACGCGCCCTGATCGGATAGCAAGGGCCCATGGCGGTCTTCGTCGCGCTCGGCGCGTTCCTGATGACGCTGGCCGGCGGCTGGACGGCACAGCGCGTGACCGACCGGCGCCACCTGGTCCTGGGGCTGGCCGGCGGCCTGATGCTGGGCGTCGTCGGCCTCGACCTGCTGCCCGAGGCACTGGAGGCGGCCGGCGACGAGGTGTTCGGCGTACCCGAGGCGCTGCTGCTCTTCGTCGCCGGCTTCCTCCTCGCGCACCTGGTGGAACGCCTGCTGGCCGCCCGCCGCGCCGCGCACGGCGCCGACGAGCACGCGCAGCGCTCGCCCGAGGTGGGCCTCACGGCGGCCGCCGCGATGGTCGGGCACAGCGCGATGGACGGCGTGGCGATCGGCGCCGCCTTCCAGGTGGGCGGCGGCATGGGCGCGGCGGTGGCGATGGCGGTGATCGCCCACGACTTCGCGGACGGCTTCAACACCTACACGCTGACCAGCCTGTACGGGAACGCCCGCCGCCGCGCGATCGCGATGCTGGTCGCCGACGCCCTGGCACCCGTGGCCGGCGCGGCCTCCACCCTGCTCTTCACGATCCCGGAGGGCGTGCTCGGTGCGTATCTCGGCCTGTTCGGCGGCGTACTGCTCTACCTCGCCGCCGCCGAGATCCTGCCCGAGGCCCACCACGAGCACCCGGCCCGCTCGACCCTGCTGTGCACCGTTGCCGGCGCGGCCTTCATCTGGCTGGTGGTCGGCATCGCGGAGTGAGCGGCCGCCGTTCACGACGCCCGGCACCTCTCCACGAACCGACGGGCGACCGACGGCTCCGCCGCCCAGTGCGTGTGCAGGTAACTCGCGTGCACGCCACCCTCGACGAACCCTTCGACGCGCCGTTCCGGCGTCCGCATCCCCCACGCCGGCGTCGCCCCGGCCCCCGGCTCCACGACGGTCCGGTGGAACTCGTGCCCCCGCATCCGCGTCCCCGCCACGGCCAGCGGACTGTCGGTCAGCGCCACGCAGTCCCGGTACCCGAGGGTGAGCCGCCCCGACATCCGCGCGGAGGCGTCCAGCACCCCGCACATGGGCAGCCCGTCCAGCTCCCGGCCCAGGTACAGCAGTCCCGCACACTCCGCCGCGACGGGCGCACCCCCGCGCGCCAGCTCGGCGACGGACTTCCGCAGCCCCTCGTTGGCCGACAACTCGGAGACGTACACCTCGGGGAACCCGCCCCCGATCACCAGCCCCCGCGTCCCCTCCGGCAACTCCTCGTCCCGCAACGGATCGAAGACGGCGACTTCCGCCCCCGCCGCCGCGAGCAGTTCGGCATGCTCGGCATAGGAAAAGGTGAACGCGGCCCCGCCCGCGACAGCGACCCGGGCGTTCTCCAGCCGCGGCGGGGGCGAGGAACGAACCACCGCACCCGCGTCCCAAGCCGCACCGGACAATTCCCCGGCCCTCCGGGCCAACGCCACCAGCCCCTCCAGGTCACACCCCTCGGAGACCAACGCCGCCATCGCCCCGACGGCGTCGACCGCGGCCGAGCCCCGCTCGGCGACCGGCACCAGCCCCAGATGCCGCGACGGCGTCTCCACCGGCGCGGCCCGCCGCAACGCCCCCAGCACCGGCACCCCGACGGAGTCCAACGCCTCCCGCAGCATCACCTCGTGCCGGTCCGACCCGACCTTGTTCAGGATCACGCCCCCGACCCGCACGTCCGGATCGAAGGACACGAACCCGTGCACCAGTGCCGCCACCGACCGAGACTGCGCCGACGCGTCCACGACCAGCACCACGGGCGCCCGCAGCAGCTTGGCCACGTGTGCGGTGGAGGCGAGTTCGCCTTCCCCGGCCGCCCCGTCGTACAGCCCCATCACGCCCTCGATCACGGCGATGTCGCAGCCGCGAGCCCCGTGCAGGAACAGCGGCTCCACCAGCTCGGGCCCGCACAGGTAGGCGTCGAGGTTGCGCCCCGTCCGCCCGGTGGCCAGCGCGTGGTACCCCGGGTCGATGTAGTCGGGCCCGACCTTGTGCGGGGACACGGCCAGCCCCCGCGCGGCGAGCGCGGCCATCAGCCCGGTGGCCACGGTGGTCTTGCCGCTGCCCGAGGAGGGCGCGGCCACGACCAGTCTGGGGACGGAGGCCGTCACCACTCGATGCCCCTCTGCCCCTTCTGGCCGGTGTCCATCGGGTGCTTGACCTTGGACATGTCCGTGACCAGGTCGGCGAAGTCCACCAGCTGCTGCGGCGCGTTCCGCCCGGTGATCACGACGTGCTGGGTGCCGGGCCGGTCGCGCAGCACGGACACGACCTCGTCGGTGTCGATCCACCCCCAGTGCAGCGGGTAGGCGAACTCGTCCAGCACGTACAGCTTGTACGTCTCGGCGGCGAGGTCGCGCTTGACCTGCTCCCAGCCCTCCCGGGCCTTCTCCTCGTTGTCCTGCTGCTGGTCGCGCTGGACCCAGGACCACCCCTCGCCCATCTTGTGCCAGTCGACGGTGCCGCCCTCACCGGATGCGCCGAGCACCCGCAGGGCGTTCTCCTCGCCGACCTTCCACTTGGCCGACTTGACGAACTGGAACACCCCGACGGGCCATCCCTGGTTCCAGGCGCGCAGCGCCAGCCCGAAGGCGGCGGTGGACTTGCCCTTCCCGATCCCGGTGTGCACGAAGACCAGCGGCCGGTTGCGCCGCTGTCGGGTCGTCAGTCCGTCGTCCGGTACGACACTCGGCTGTCCCTTGGGCACTACGCGGCCCTCCTTGTTCCGGTATCCCGCACATCCTTGACCAGCCCCGCGATCGAGTCCGCCCGCAACTCGTCGAGGGTCACCGCCGTACCGCCCAGCTCCCCCGCGAGCTGCCCGGCGAGCCCCAGCCGGATCGGCCCCGACTCGCAGTCCACGACCACGGAGGCGGTGCCCTCGGCCGCGAACAGCCGCGCCGCGCGTCCCGCCAGCGCCACCGGCTCCACACCCCCGGTGGCCCGCCCGTCCGTCACCAGCACGACCAGCGCCCGGCGTGCCGGGTCCCGCAGCCGCTCCACCCGCAGCACCTCGTGCGCCTTGAGCAGCCCGGCCGCGAGCGGCGTGCGGCCGCCGGTCGGCAGCGACTCCAGCCGGGCCGCCGCCGCGTCCACCGACGACGTCGGCGGCAGCGCCACGTCGGCGGCCGAACCCCGGAAGGTCACCAGACCCACCTTGTCCCGCCGCTGGTAGGCGTCCAGCAGCAGCGACAGCACGGCGCCCTTCACGGCGCTCATCCGCTGCCGCGCCGCCATCGATCCGGAGGCGTCGACGACGAACAGCACGAGGTTGCCCTCGCGCCCCTCGCGGGTCGCCTGCCGCAGGTCGTCCCGGCGTACCACCAGACCGCGCCCCGCCCGGCCGCGCTCCCGCTGGTGCGGAGCCGCCGCCTGAACGGTCGCCGCCAGGTGAAGCTTGGTCAGCGCCCCGCGCGGCCTGCGGGCGCCGGTGGTCCGCCCGTGCTCGGTCCGGGCCCGGGAGCGCCGCCCGGCGGCCCCCTCGCCGAGTCCGGGCACGCTCAGCACCTTGGTTCGGAACGGCTCGGCGGCCCGTACGGCGGACCGCTCCCCGGCGCCGCCCCCGGCGGGTGCCGGCCCGGGTTCGTCACCGGTACCGGCCTCGGGCGGGACACCCGTGTCGTCCGCACCGCCCTGCGGCCCCTCCTCGGGCGGACGTCCACCACCGCCACCGGGACCGTCGGGACCGGGGTCCGGGTCCGGATCGGGGTCGTCCTCGCCCTGGTCGCCGAACTCCTCCAGCGTCTCGTCGAGCTTGTCCTCGTCGAGGCCGGGCGCGTCGAAGGGGTTGCGCCGCCGCCGGTGCGGCAGTGCCAGCAGCGCCGCCTGGCGGACGTCCTCCGCCAGGACGTCGGTCCGCCCGGCCCAGGCCGCCAGCGCGGTCGCGGTCCGGGCCATCACGATGTCGGCCCGCATGCCGTCCACCTCGAAGGCGGCGCAGGTCGCCGCGATCTGCCGCAGCGCCGCGTCGCCCAGCGTCACCGACGGCAGCAGCTCCCGGGCCGCCACGATCCGCGCCCGTACGGCGGCCTCCTCGTCCGCCCAGCGGGCCACGAAACCGGCCGGGTCGTCGTCGTGCGCGAGCCGGCGCCGTACGACCTCCACCCGCTGGTCGGGCTCGCGCGAGGCGGAGACCTCCACCGTCAGCCCGAACCGGTCCAGCAACTGCGGGCGCAGCTCGCCCTCTTCGGGGTTCATGGTGCCGACCAGCAGGAACTTCGAGGCGTGCCGCACCGACACGCCCTCGCGCTCGACGTACGAGGCGCCCATCGCGGCGGCGTCGAGGAGCAGGTCCACCAGGTGGTCGTGGAGGAGGTTGACCTCGTCCACGTACAGGATCCCGCGGTGCGCGGCGGCCAGCAGCCCGGGCTCGAAGGCCTTCACGCCCTCCGCGAGCGCCCGCTCGATGTCGAGGGCGCCGACGAGCCGGTCCTCGGAGGCGCCGACGGGCAGTTCGACCATCCGCGAGGGACGCTCGGTGGCCGTCCCGGGCTCGTGCGGACCGTCGGGGCAGCCCGGGTCGGGCGACCCCGGGGAGCAGGAGAAGCGGCAGCCCGGGACCACCGCCACGGCCGGCAGCAGCGCCGAGAGCGCGCGGACGGCCGTCGACTTGGCGGTGCCCTTCTCGCCGCGCACCAGCACGCCGCCGACGGCCGGGGAGACGGCGTTCAGCAGCAGCGCGAGGCGCAGGTCGTCCTGGCCGACGACGGCCGTGAACGGGAACGGGGTACTGGTCACTTGTTGTCGTCCTCCACGTCGCGCGAGTCGCGCTCGTCGTGTGCGTCGCGTTCGGGTTCCCTCGGGCTCATGCGGGCGCCCCCGGTGGCACGAAGGGCAGAGCGGGCGGCGCGCCGGACTCGATGAGCCGCCACAGCGCGTCGGTGTCCGCGTGCTGTTCGATCAGGTCGCCGAGCCGGTCGAGCTGCTCCTCGCGCAGCGTGGCGAACGAGGTGTCGGGGGCCGGCACGAACCGGCGGCCCGCGGCGGCGGCCACCTCGCGCAGGAACGCCCGCCGGAAGCCGTCCGACTCCAGCGAGCCGTGCCAGTGCGTGCCCCAGGTCTGACCGACCCGGCAGCCGTCCAGGCTGTGTCCGTTGTCATCAGAGATGAACGTGTTGCCGCCCAGGACTTCGGCGACACCGTGGTGGATCTCGTACCCCTCGACGCGTTCGCCCAGGGCCTCGCCCACCGGGCGCGTCAGGGTCTTCTCGCGGGCGAACCGCACCCGCACGGGCAGCAGTCCGAGCCCGTCGACGTGCCCGGCGCGCGACTCGACGTCGTCCTCGATGTGCTCGCCGAGGAGCTGGAACCCGCCGCACACGCCGAGCACGGGCCGGCCCTCGGCCACCCGGCGCGCGATGCCCTCCGCCAGCCCCCGCTCGCGCAGCCACTCCAGCGCCCGGACCGTCCCTCGCGTCCCCGGCACGATCACCAGGTCGGCGTCGGCCAGTTCCTCGGGCCGGTCCACGAACCGCACCACCACGCCCGGTTCGGCGGCCAGCGCGTCCACGTCCGTGAAGTTGGACATCAGCGGGACCGCGCAGACGGCGACCCGCAGCACGTCCTCGCCGACCGGCGGCGCGACCACCGACTCCCGCACCGTGCCGCGCAGCGACACCCGCAGCCCGTCCTCCTCGTCGATGCCGAGCCCGTGCCGGAAGGGCAGCACCCCGTACGTCCGCCGCCCGGTCAGCCCGTGCAGCATGTCGAGGCCGGGCTCCAGGAGCGACACGTCGCCGCGGAACTTGTTGACGAGGAACCCGGCGACCAGTGCCTGGTCCTCGGGCGAGAGCAGCGCCACCGTGCCGAAGAAGGAGGCGAAGACGCCCCCGCGGTCGATGTCGCCGACGATCAGCACGGGCAGCCCGGCGCCCCGCGCGATCCCCATGTTCACGATGTCGGTGCGGCGCAGGTTGATCTCGGCCGGGCTGCCCGCGCCCTCGCAGATCACCGCGTCGTAGGTGCCGCGCAGCTCGGCCAGCGAGTCGAGCACCGTGCCGAGGAGCCGCTCCTGCCGCCCGCCGTGGTAGCCGCGGGCGGTCATCTCGCCGACGGGCCTGCCGAGCAGCACCACCTGGCTGCTGCGGTCACCGCCGGGCTTGAGCAGCACCGGGTTCATCAGCGCGGTCGGCTCCACCCGGCAGGCCTGGGCCTGCATGGCCTGCGCCCGCCCGATCTCCGCGCCCTCGCGCGTCACGAAGGAGTTGAGCGACATGTTCTGCGCCTTGAAGGGCGCGACCTTCACGCCCTGGCGCACCAGCCAGCGGCAGATCCCCGCCGTGACGACGCTCTTGCCGGCGTCGGAGGTGGTGCCGGCGACGAGGAGTCCACCGTTCATGACGTACGTCCCTTCCTGACGGCCCCGCGCACCAGCAGCCGGGCGCCCGCGCACACGCCGAGCGCCAGCCAGCCCACGCGCCGGGAGAGCCGTGCGGCCCGTTCGATGTCGCCGGAACCGGCCCGGACGGCGCGCCCCGCCGCCCCGTTGAGCACGGGCCGGTGCTCGACCCGCCCGCCGTAGGAGAGCGTCCCGCCGAGCCGCACCCCGAGGGCGCCCGCGAAAGACGCCTCCACGGGACCGGCGTTGGGGCTCGGGTGGAGTCCGGCGTCCGCGCGCCAGGCCCGTACGGCGCCCCGCGGATCGCCGCCGGCCACGGTGGTCAGCAGGGCGGTCAGCCGGGCGCCCGGCCAGCCCGCGAGGTCGTCGAGGCGGGCCGAGGCCCAGCCGTACCGCCGGTAGCGGGGCGACTTGTGGCCGACCATGGCGTCCAGGGTGTTCACCGCCCGGAAGCCGAGCAGCCCCGGCACTCCGCCGACGGCACCCCACACCAGGGCGCCCACCACGGCGTCCGAGGTGTTCTCGGCGACCGACTCCACGACCGCCCGCGCGATCCCGTCGGCGTCCAGCGACTGCGGGTCCCGCCCGCACAGGTGCGGCAGCCGCGCCCGGGCCGCCTCGACGTCCCCGGCCTCCAGGGCCCGGCCGATGAAGAGCGCCTCGCGCGCCAGCGACGTACCGCCGACCACGGCCCAGGTGGCCGCGCCGGTCAGCGCGACCGAGGCGGCGGGGGAGCGGCGTACGGCGCGCGCGGCGGCCGAGCCCAGGGCGGTGGCGCCGCCGGCGCACACCAGGGTGTGCAGCGCGCCCCAGCCCCGGTGGTCACGCCACAGCACCCGTTCCACGGCACCGGCGGCGCGGCCGAACGCGGCGACCGGATGTCCGCGGCGCGGGTCGCCGAGGAGGAGGTCACCGAGCAGACCGGCGGCGGCGCCGTACGCGAAGACGCGTCCGGCACGCACGGGTTCAGCCGGTCACACGGGCAGGGGAGCACCTGGTACTGAACGTAGATCGGCAGCCGGGCATCGCGTCGCGTCCTCACTCAGGGTGTCCACGCCCTGGTTCGAAGAGTCCGGCGGTGAGAGTTCCTGGCTACCGGGGTCTGCTCCCCGGTCACAGTGGCGGGACCGCGCCGGAATCGCACCGGGCTTCCTCTCCTGCCGCCGTAGATGGCCCCGGAAGTCCACCACGGCGCGAGAACACCCGTCAACCTGGCGTTGACCTGCGGCGGGGGAGTGTGCGAAGCCCCACACACGGGTGGTGTGCGCCGGTACACGAAGGGGCGGGGCGCGCGACGGTCGGAGTCCGTCCCGCGCCCCGCCCCGGGGTGTGCCGTGGGTCAGGCGACGATCAGATAGATGCCGTACGCCACCGCCGCCGCGCAGGCCGCGAAGCACGCGTACGCGCCGGTGACCGCGAGGGCCGCGGAGCCGCCCTCGGCGGTGGCCCGCTCCTGGCGGGAGAGACCGGCGATGCCGAGGGTGAACAGGCCCACCAGGGCCACGGTGGCCACGAGGCTGACGCCGAAGACGGAGCCCAGTGCTGCCCAGTCGATGCTCATGGGGGTTCGCTTCCTTCGTACCCGGGACGCGGGCTCAGACGGTGGTGGCGGCCGACGCGGGCTTGGCCTCGGACGGGTTCGCCGGCAGCTCCTCGGCCAGGTGCACCGGGGGCGGGGAGACGGCGGCCATCGCCGTGGTGACCACACCGGCCGGCTCGGGCTCGTGGGGGTCGACGACGTTGGTGTGGTCGACGACCTCGCGCCGGGAGATCCGCCAGATGGCGGCGCTGGAGGCGATCAGGAAGACCGCGACGAGCGCCGTGCCCCAGTCGCCCATGCGGCAGACCCACTCGGCGATCGCGGCGACCAGGGCCGCGGCCGGCAGCGTCAGCCCCCACGCGACGAACATCCGGGTGGCCGTGGACCAGCGCACCACGCCGCCCTTGCGGCCGAGGCCCGCGCCCATCACCGCACCGGAGACCGAGTGCGTGGTGGAGAGGGAGAAGCCGAGGTGCGAGGAGGCCAGGATGACCGTCGCGGCGCTGGTCTGGGCGGCGAAGCCCTGCTGCGGCTGGAGGTCGGTCAGGCCCTTGCCCATGGTGCGGATGATGCGCCAGCCGCCGAGGTAGGTGCCGAGCGCGATGGCGATACCCGCGGAGAGGATGACCCACAGGGGCGGGTCGGAGTCGGGGGCGAGCGCGCCGCCGGCGACCAGGGCGAGGGTGATGATGCCCATCGTCTTCTGGGCGTCGTTGGTGCCGTGGGCCAGCGAGACCAGCCCGGCGGAGGCGATCTGCCCGGCGCGGTAGCCCTTGGCGGCGGCCTTGCCGTCGGCCCTGCGGCCGAGTTTGTACGTCAGCCGTGCGCCGAGCAGCGCCGCGACACCGGCGACGATCGGGGCGGCGATCGCGGGGATCAGCACCTTGGTGACGAGCGCGTCGCCGTTGACCGCGCCGACGCCGGCCGAGGCGACCGCGGCACCGATCAGACCGCCCATCAGGGCGTGCGAGGAACTGGACGGGAGGCCGACCAGCCAGGTCAGCAGGTTCCAGAGGATCGCGCCGACCAGGGCGGCGAAGATGACCTCGGGACGGATGCCGGTCTCGTCGACGAGACCCTTGGAGATCGTGTTGGCGACCTCCACCGAGAGGAAGGCGCCTACAAGGTTGAGGACGGCGGACATCGCCACCGCCACCTTGGGCTTGAGCGCACCGGTCGAAATGGTCGTTGCCATCGCGTTCGCGGTGTCGTGGAAACCGTTCGTGAAATCAAACGCGAGTGCGGTTACCACCACAATCGCGAGGATCAGCGAGAAGCTTTCCATTTACCCAGGCAATCGTTCGAGGTCATTGGCTGGACGAACGTAGGTAACCATGGTGAACGGAAGATGAACTGGACAGGGCGTCACGGTGACCGGAAGCGGCGTCGCCGCCTCCCTCTGCGTGGCCGTCCCGGTGCTCTCCGGAGACGCCCCTGGCAGGATCACCGCCAGACCGGCCGGCGACGTGCCGGGAGAGGCACGGAAGCACTCGTGAGGAGACGGTGACTGTGACGTATTCGCGGGTCGGAGGGGCCGCCGGCCCGGACGAGGAGCGGGCCTGGACGGACCTCGTCGCGGCGGCCCGGCGCACGGTCGCGGACGGGCTCGTGGTCGGTACCTCCGGCAATGTCTCGGTGCGCGTCGGCGACACGGTCCTCGTCAGCCCTTCGGGTGTGCCGTACGACCGTCTGACCCCGGACGACGTGACCGCCGTCGCCCTCGACGGACGGCAGGTGCTCGGCACCCTCGTCCCCACCAGCGAACTGCCCCTGCACCTCGCCGTGTACCGCGCGGACGACACCGCCCGCGCCGTCGTCCACACCCACGCCGTGCACGCGACGGCCGTCTCGCTGCTGGTGCCCGAACTGCCGCCCGTGCACTACATGGCCGCCGCGCTCGGCGGCCCCGTCCGGGTCGCGCCGTACGCCGCCTACGGCACCGAGGAACTGGCCCGCGGAATGCTCGACGCCCTCACCGGCCGCACCGGCTGCCTGCTGCGCAACCACGGCACGCTCACCTACGGCACCTCCCTCGACCAGGCGTACGACCGCACCGCCCAGCTGGAGTGGATGTGCCGGCTCTGGCTGACGGCCTCCTCGGTCCCGGGCCGCACCCCGTCGCTCCTGACACCGGGGCAGTTGGCGGAGGCGGCGGAGCGGCTCCAGGGGTACGGGCAGCCGGGCTAGCCGGCGGGTGGCTCCGGGGCACGGCCGGCCGGGCTGACGCGGCGCGTACCCGGCCCGTTCCGGGGTACCGGCAGCGGGACCGCACCATGGCTCCCCGGCCCCGGCGGACAGGCGGAAGGCGCCCTGACGGAGCGCCGTCACCCCCCGCCCACCGCCCACTGGCCGCCCGAGGACTCCACCAGGAGACTGGCCCCATGCGCACTGTCACAGCAACGGCCGCCGCCCTCACCGCAGCCCTGGCGGCCGGCGCAGCGAGCGTCGCCGCCGGCCGGCTCGCCAGCGACGCCGCGCTCAAGGCGCCCCCCGGCCGGCCGCTGCCCACCGAACCCCGGCTCACCGTGCACGGCACCGCGGCCGGCCGGATCACCCTCACCCGGGACCTGGCCGCGCTCCGCCCCGGCCGCTACGGGCTGGCGGGCGACGGCTCCCACGCCGTCGTCGGCCCGGTCCTCGACACCGCCGAGCACGGCGCCGACACCGTCGTACGCCGCCTCGAACGCGTCACGCACGGCACGCTGGAGGCCGGGGACCGTGCCTGGTTCACGCCGAACCTCTACGTCGGCAACCCGGGCAGCGCCCTCGACCTCGACCACACCGAGGTCCGGATCCCGGGCGAACTCGGCCCGCTCCCGGCCTGGTTCGTGCCCGGCGCCCGCCCGACCTGGATCATCGCCGTGCACGGCCTGGCCGCCACCCGCGAGCACGTCCTGAACCTGCTGGCCCCCCTGCACGACCGCAGCGTCCCGGTGCTCGCCCTCGCCTACCGCGGCGACGTCGGCGCGCCGCCCTCGCCCGACGGGCTGCACCACTTCGGCGAGACCGAGTGGCGCGACCTGGACGCGGCCGTCCGCTACGCCCTCGACCACGGCGCCCGCCAGGTCGTCCTGCTCGGCTGGTCCACCGGCGCCACCATGGCCCTGCGCACGGCCGCCCTCTCCGGCGTGCGCGGGCGCATCGCGGGGCTCGTGCTGGACTCCCCGGTCCTCAGCTGGGAGACCACCCTGCGCGCCCTCGCCGCCGCCCGCCGCACCCCCGGACCGCTCCTGCCGCTCGCCGTCCGCGCCGCCCAGGGCCGCGCCGGACTGCACGCCGACCACGACATCGGCACGGCGGGCCTGCACCGCCCCGCCGTCCCCACGCTGATCTTCCACGGCCCCGGCGACACGGTGGCCCCCTGGCGGCTCTCCCGGCGGCTGGCCGAAACCCACCCGCGCCTGGTCTCCCTGCACACCGTCCGGGACGCCCCGCACGGCGCCATGTGGAACGCCGACCCCGACGATTACGAAGAGAAGCTCCGTCGCTTCATGACACCCCTGGTGTGACCCGGCACGGCGCCGTCGCAGCGTGTGATCCTCCGGTTCCGTTTAGCGCCGTACCACTGGCCTGATCCGCTGCCCGGGCAGCGCGCCCGACCCCCGACTCCGCCCTCCCCGGCGGCCGTCGGGGCATTCCGTTTGGGTTTTCGGACCGTCAACCGGAAGACTGCACCCGTGACGTCCCGTATCCCGCGCGACTCCAGGCTTCGACTCGTCCGCCCACGACCCCTGGCCGCCGCCCCCCAAGCGATCAACCAGCGGCGTCCGCGCCGCCCCGCACCGCGCCCCCCGGAGGGCACACCGGCCCGGTCGGAGCTGGCCCGCATGGCGCGTTCCGGTCTGGCCGGCGCGGCCCGCGTCGCCCGCTGGGCCGACTCCGAGCTGGGCCCCGGCCGCGGCAGCGCCACCGCCGACGGCAAGGCCACGCTCTCCGACGCGACCGCCGACCAGGCGGCCCGCGAACTGGGCCTGACCGCCGCGCAGGTCCGTGCCGACTGGGACACCGCCCGCCTCGCCGGACTGATCGAGGTGCACGGCGACACCGCCCGCCCCGGCTGGCGGCTGCGCGCCTGGAACCGCGACGACAGCGCGGTGCTGCGCGGCTGGGTCGCGCTCTTCGACGCCTGGTCGCTCGCCCACCCCGAGCCCGCCGGCGAGGAGCCCGCCGCCGTCGCCGAGGTCGTCTCCGCGATGCCCCAGGTGCTCTCCTTCCTCCAGCTCTCCGCCGGGCCCGTCCCCGTGGACCAGCTCCTGGACCTGCTGGAGCAGCGCGTCACCGAGCTGCGCACCGAACGCTGCGAGGTGCCCTACGGCCCCCGCCTGGAGCCCGGCCCCCAGCCGGCCCCGGACGTCACCGCCGACACCCCGCTCGCCCCGCTCCTGGACTGGGCCCTGCACGCCCTCGCCTCCGTGGGCGCCCTCACCTGCGGCGACGGACAGGCCACGCTCACCCCGCTCGGCAACTGGGCGGTCTGGGTCAAGCTGGAGCAGATCTGCGTGGCCGCCCAGAGCCCCGCCGGGAACATCGAGCAGCCGGCCGAGGACATGCTCCGCGGCTGCGCCCAGCTCCGGCCCAACGCCGCCCGCGCCGAGTACCGCGCCTGGCTCGCCGCCCGGCCCGTCGGCAGCGCCGTCGCCGAGCTGCTCGCCGCCGCGCGCGGCGAGGACGCCCTGCTGCGCGGCCTCGCGTTCGACGCGCTGCGGGTCGTCGGCGCCCCCGCCGAGCCCGATGTGCGCGGCGTGGTCGACGAGCCGACGCTGCGTCCGTACGCCCTGCTGTGGCTGGCCGAGCACGACGGCGCCGACCCCGAGGACGCCCACGAGGTCCTCACCCGCCGGGAGGCGACCTGGCTCTGGGTGGACACCGCGGCCGCCGTCGCCGACCACGGGGAGGCACCGCTGCTCGTCCGGCACCTGGAGGCGGCGGTCCAGTTCACCGTCCCGGCGCTGCTCGACGAGGTCCGCGCGGTCGGCCACCCCCGCACCGTGCAGGTCCTGGTGGCCCTCGCCGCCGCCCATCCCGACCCCGCCCTGGCCAAGGCCGTACGCCGGGCCGCCTTCCAGGTCCACACCGGCGGCAGCTGACCGACGGGGCGTGCGCGGCCGACGGGGTCTAGCCGCCCACCTCCGGCGCGTACGTCCCGAAGCTCCAGATGTTGCCCTCCAGGTCACGGGCCATGTAGTCGCGCGAACCGTAGTCCTGGTCCGTCGGGGGCATCAGGATCTCCGCGCCGTGCTCCACGGCCTGCCGGTGATGGGCGTCGACGTCCTCCACGACGACGTACACCCCCGTCGTGCCGGAGTTCTTCATCGCCTCGTCGAAGCGGCTGCCCGTGCCCTTGGAGCCGAGCATGACCGCGCCGTTGCCCTGGGCCAGCTCGGCGTGGGCCACCGTGCCGTCCTCGCCCTCGTACACCGCCAGCTCCCTGAAGCCGAAGGCCTCGGTGAGCTGCCGGACCGCCGCCTTGGCGTCCGTGTACAGCAGCGTCGGAAAGATGCTCGGGCGCCCGCCGTCGGTGCCTGCCATGCCGATCACTCCCTCGTGAGCCGGTGGACGGCGCCGGACCTGGGACCGGCCCCATGTGTCCAGTCTGGCACCGCCCACTGACACCGGAACCGGGGAAAAGGGGTTGCACCGCCCCGTTAGACTGGCCCCCATGGCCATTCTCCTCGCGCATTAGACGGCGGGAAACGTCCTCAGCCGCCCATCCCGCCCCCACCCGCCCCAGGAGTCTGACCGTGATCTCCGCCTCCGGCATCGAGCTGCGCGCCGGTGCCCGCGTCCTCATCGAAAGCGCCACCTTCCGGATCGCCAAGGGCGACCGCATCGGCCTGGTCGGCCGCAACGGCGCCGGCAAGACCACCCTCACCAAGGTGCTCGCCGGCGAGGGCCAGCCCGCCGCCGGCGCCGTCACCCGCTCCGGCGAGGTCGGCTACCTCCCGCAGGACCCGCGCACCGGCGACCTCGACGTGCTCGCCCGCGACCGCGTCCTCTCCGCCCGCGGCCTCGACGTACTGATCCGCAAGATGCGGGAGAACGAGCAGCGCATCGCCAACGGCCAGGGCGCCACTCGCGAGAAGGCGCTCAGGCAGTACGAGCGCCAGGAGACCGAGTTCCTCACCAAGGGCGGATACGCCGCCGAGGCCGAGGCCGCCACCATCGCCGCCGCGCTCAACCTGCCCGACCGGGTCCTCGGCCAGCCCCTGCACACCCTCTCCGGCGGTCAGCGCCGCCGGATCGAGCTGGCCCGGATCCTGTTCTCGGACGCCGACACCCTGCTGCTCGACGAGCCGACCAACCACCTCGACGCCGACTCGATCGTCTGGCTGCGCGACTACCTGAAGACCTACCGCGGCGGCTTCATCGTGATCTCCCACGACGTCGACCTGGTCGAGACGGTCGTCAACAAGGTGTTCTACCTGGACGCCAACCGCTCCCAGATCGATGTCTACAACATGGGCTGGAAGCTCTACCAGCAGCAGCGCGAGGCCGACGAGAAGCGCCGCAAGCGCGAGCGGCAGAACGCGGAGAAGAAGGCGTCCGCCCTGCATTCGCAGGCCGACAAGATGCGCGCCAAGGCCACCAAGACCGTCGCCGCGCAGAACATGGCCCGCCGGGCGGACAAGCTGCTGGCCGGTCTGGAGGCCGAGCGGAAGTCCGACAAGGTCGCCAAGCTCCGCTTCCCCGAGCCGGCGCCCTGCGGCAAGACCCCGCTGACCGCCGAGGGCCTCTCGAAGTCGTACGGCTCCCTCGAGATCTTCACCGACGTCGACCTGGCCATCGACAAGGGCTCCCGGGTCGTCATCCTCGGCCTCAACGGCGCCGGCAAGACCACGCTGCTCAGGCTCCTCGGCGGCGTCGAGAAGCCCGACACCGGCCAGGTCGTCGAGGGCCACGGCCTCAAGCTCGGCTACTACGCCCAGGAGCACGAGACCCTCGACCCCGAGCGCACCGTCCTGGAGAACATGCGCTCCGCCAACCCCGACCTCGACCTGGTCGAGGTCCGCAAGACGCTGGGTTCGTTCCTGTTCTCCGGTGACGACGTGGACAAGCCCGCCGGCGTCCTGTCCGGCGGCGAGAAGACCCGGCTCGCGCTGGCCACCCTCGTGGTGTCCTCGGCGAACGTGCTGCTCCTCGACGAGCCCACCAACAACCTCGACCCGGCCAGCCGCGAGGAGATCCTCGGCGCGCTGCGCACCTACAAGGGCGCGGTCGTCCTGGTCACCCACGACGAGGGCGCCGTCGACGCCCTCCAGCCGGAACGGATCATTCTGCTTCCGGACGGCGTCGAGGACCTGTGGGGCGCCGACTACGCGGATCTCGTCGCCCTGGCTTGATCGAAAGGATGATCCACTGAGTATGGATCATTCGGCCGAGTCGTGATCCACCATCTGTGTGAGATCTCCTCATCAAGAGGTGCGTCCTACATCCAATTCGCGGCCGGACCCCCCATCGCCGGGGGTCCGGCCGCGACGCCTTTCTGACCTGGAATTACGCGCGGAAACCCGTTCGGCGGTACGGGCGCGAAACTCTGGAATTCCATATTCCACATGTGGGGACACGCTCCTGTCGTCACATCCTTGACTCATCGACCTTGCCGAATGGGTGGCCAGGAGGCGCGGAAGGGGTGATCATGAGGAGACCAGAGCGCACTTCCTTGAGGAGGCACGGGTGGCCGAGACTCTGAAGAAGGGCAGCCGGGTTACCGGCGCCGCGCGCGACAAGCTCGCGGCAGACCTGAAGAAGAAGTACGACGCCGGTGCGAGCATCCGGGCGTTGGCCGAGGAAACCGGCCGCTCGTATGGCTTTGTGCACCGCATGCTCAGCGAGTCGGGCGTCACGCTCCGAGGGCGTGGCGGGGCTACCCGGGGCAAAAAGGCCACAACGGCCTGACATCCCGGTGGCTCCTCGGCTCCGATAGTGAAGGTGGTCACCCGGTCGGTCGTCCGACCGTCCGGGTGGTTACTGTGCAGTCACTTAGCTCCGACGTCACACGGCCTCCGGGCCTGCGTACGGCGGGGACGACGACCGCACCTTTCGGAGGCGCCCCATGGCTTCGCCCGCCCACGACACCGGTCCCGCACTCGACCGGGACGGCGTGCGGCTCACCGTCGACGACGCGATCGCCACGGTGACGCTGACCAACCCCGCCAAGCGCAACGCGCAGAGCCCCGCTCTGTGGCGGGCGCTCGCCGAGGCCGGCCGGCTGCTGCCCGGTTCCGTCCGGGCCGTGGTGCTGCGGGCCGAGGGCAAGTCCTTCTCGGCCGGGCTCGACCGGCAGGCGTTCACGCCCGAGGGCTTCGACGGCGAACCGTCGTTCATCGACCTCGCGCGGGGCGGCGACGCCGAGCTGGATGACGCCATCGCCGAGTACCAGGAGGGATTCACCTGGTGGCGGCGCGGCGACATCCTGTCCGTCGCGGCCGTGCAGGGGCACGCCATCGGGGCGGGCTTTCAGCTGGCCCTCGCCTGTGACCTGCGGGTCGTCGCCGACGACGTGCAGTTCGCCATGCGCGAGACCAGCCTGGGCCTGGTGCCGGACCTGACCGGCACGCACCCCTTGGTGTCCCTCGTCGGCTACGCCCGCGCGCTGGAGATCTGCGCGACCGGGCGCTTCGTCATGGCCGAGGAGGCCGTGAACAGCGGCCTGGCCAACCTGGCCGTACCCGCGGACCAGCTCGACGGCGCCGTGCACGACCTGGTGGCGGCGGTCCTCGCCGCGCCCCGCGACGCGGTCGTCGAGACCAAGGTCCTCCTCCAGGGCGCCCAGCACCGCGACTACGAGACCCAGCGCACCGCGGAGCGGGCCGCCCAGGCACGCCGCCTGCGCGACCTGGCGGGGCTCGGGGAGTAGTCGGACGGGGCGCGGCGCGCGGTCGGCCCCGTGCCTCAGCCGACCGCCGTCACCACCACCGCCACCGACGGACGGTCGGGCAGCGCCTCGGACACCGCCGCACGGACCCGCCGGGCCACCTCCACGGCCCGGTGGTCCGCCGCCACCGCCAGCTCCAGCCGGACATGGCGGCGCGGCAGCGCACCCTCGCCCGCCGGCGGCTCCGTCACGTGGACCGGACGGCCCAGTACGCCGGTCAGCCGGACCACACCCGGCACCCCCAGCGCGGCCCGGGCGACGCGGCCTTCGTCCCCGGGCCCCTCGTCGTCGGCGCCGGCGGTTCCCGGCTCCGTTCCCCCGTCCGGCCGAGACCCGGGAGGCTCCCGCTCGGGGGCCGTGTCCGTGGCCGCGTCCCACAGGCCCGTCGCCTTCAGGTCCACGTCCGTCACCGCGAGGCCGAGCCCGTCGGCCGCCGCCTCCGTCAGCGCCGCCCGCAGCCGCGCGGCCCTCGCCGGCAGCGGCTCCGCGGCGGCCGGCGCGCCGTCCATGGTCGCCGTGAAGTCGGCCGTCACCCGCAGCGGTCCAGGCGGCAGGGCGCCCGGCGGCGGCGGTACGGCGGGCTCCCGGGTGTCCTCCGGGCTGGCGAGCCCGATGCGCAGACCGCCGGGCCGTACCCCGGCGACGCAGCCGGCCGCCGTCAGCAGCACCTCCCGTGCCGCGCGCTCAGCGATCCACGCCCCGTCCCGGGGCTCACCCAGCGGCAGCAGCCTGCCGAGCCCCAACCGCTCCCGCATCGTGCGCGTCCACCGGTCCGCCGTCGTCATTGCTCCAGCCTGCCGTATCCGTGGCGCGCGGAGTCCCCACCACGCCTACCGTGGTCACGGGGACTACGACCGGAAGGGACGTACGGCCATGACCGACATGGAGAGCCACCGGACCGGGCAGGAAACGATCGACAGTCCGAGTACCGGCAAGGGCCAGATCCGACGCGGTGGTGGAGCCCCCGGGAGCCGGGGACGGACCACCATCGCCGACGGCGTCGTCGAGAAGATCACCGGAATGGCGGCACGGGACGTCGCCGGTGTGCACGCCATGGGCAGCGGCATGTCGCGCACCTTCGGCGCCGTGCGCGACCGGGTGCCCGGCGGGACCAAGTCCGGTGTGACACGGGGAGTGAAGGCCGAGGTCGGGGAGAAGCAGACCGCCCTCGACCTGGAGATCGTCGTCGAGTACGGCGTGTCGATCTCGGACGTGGCCCGGGACGTGCGGGAGAACGTGGTGGCCGCGGTGGAGCGGATGACCGGTCTCGAGGTCGTCGAGGTCAACATCGCCGTCAGCGATGTGAAGCTGCCCGACGAGGAGGACGAGGAGCCGGAGCCCCGGATCAAGTGACGTGGAGGACGAGGCAGCGGTGAACGAGGGGAGCGCACCATGAGCATGGCCGTGGTCGGCCTGATCGCCGGCATGGCGCTGGGGTTCGCCGGGTACTTCGGCGGATTCGGCGCCTTCCTGCTGGTGGCGGCCCTGGGCGCGGTCGGGTTCGTCGTCGGCCGCCTTCTGGAGGGCGACCTGGAACTCGGTGACTTCTTCCGCACCCGCGACGACCGACGGCGGTGACCGGCGTGAGCGGTGGGGCCGGCGAGGTCCTGGAGTCCCCGGCGGCCGTCGCACCGGGCGAGTGCGGTGCCACGCGGATCGCCGACCGGGTGGTCGCCAAGGTCGCCGCCCAGGCGGCCCGCGAGGCGGTCGGTCCGCTCCATCCGGACGCAGCGCGCCCGCACGCGAGCGTGGCCGTCCACCACGACGTCGCGCACGTCCGGGTCCACCTCGAACTCGACTACCCGTGCGACATCGGCGCCCGCTGCGGTCAGGTGCGCCACCAAGTCGTGCAGCGGGTAAGGACGTTGGTGGGCATGGCGGTGCCGGAGGTCGCCGTCCAGGTGGAGCGGCTGCACCTGGCGCGGGAGTACGGCGCGAGGCGGGGGAGGACGCGATGAGCGAGTCCCAGGGCCCCGAGGCGGCCGAGGGCAGCACCCGGCGTCTGCCGGTTGTGGAACCCGGCCCCGAGCGGCCCGGTCCGCCCGCCATGGAGAAGCACGTCCCCGACGTGCCGGAGAGCGGAACGGCCCACCGCTTCTGGTCCGCGCGCCGCGTCCCCGCCGGCATCGTCGCCCTCCTGGTCCTGCTCGTCGCGGGGGCCTTCCTCTACGACGTCGTCGCCGTCCGTACCGGCCGCGACGCCCTCGGCTGGCGCCGCGACCTGGCCCGGCAGCTCGCGGAGCGCCCCCTGGACGACACGTGGGTGCTGGTCGGCGCGGGAGTCGCCGCGGCCCTCGGGCTCTGGCTCCTGCTGCTGGCGCTCACCCCCGGCCTGCGCAGGGTGCTGCCGATGCGGCGCACCCACCCGGACGTACGCGCCGGGCTGCACCGGGACGCGGCCGCCACCGTGCTGCGCGACCGGGCCATGGAGGTCGCCGGGGTGCAGTCGGCCCGGGTGCGGATGCGCCGCCGCAAGGCACGTGTGCGCGCGCTGTCGCACTTCCGTGAACTGGACGACGTACGGGCCGATCTGGACGGCGTGCTCGAGGACGCGGTGCGCGGTCTCGGCCTGGCCCGGCCGCCTGCCGTGTCCCTGCGGGTGGCGCGTCCCGGCCGGAAGGGGTGAGGCAGGTGCTCAGGACCGTCGACCGTGTGCTGACCGGCCTCGTGGGCCTGGTCCTGCTCGCCCTCGGCGGCGCCGTGCTCGCCGTCGGGTTCGACCTCCCCGCGCCCTCCTGGTGGGTCCACCAGGGGCCGCACGACGTGCTGCTCAGTACCGCCGAGCGGACCCGATGGCGGGACGCCGGCTGGTGGTGGCCGGTCGTCATCGCGGCGCTCGCCGTGCTGTTGCTGCTCGCCCTGTGGTGGCTGGTCGCGGTTCTGCGCCGCCGCCGGCTCTCCGAGGTCCTCGTCGACACCGGGGACGGCGAGGCCGCGTCGCTGCGCGGCCGGGCGCTGGAGGGCGTCCTCGCCGGGGAGGCGGACCGGGTGGACGGGGTGGAGCGGGCCGCGGTCCGGCTCACCGGACGCCGCGACGCCCCGAGGACCCGCGTCCGGCTGCTGCTGGCCCCCCACGTCGATCCCGGCACCGCCCTGCACGACCTCACCACCGGGGCCCTGACCCACGCCCGGGACTCGGCCGGCCTCTCGTCCCTCCCGGCGGAGGTCCAGCTCCGCGGCGTCAAGCACCACGCCGAACGCGTCAGCTGACCGACGCGTCCGGCGTGCCGCCGGAACCGTTGCCGACAGAACCGGTGCTGCTAGAACCGGTGCCGTCAGAACCCGTGCCGCACCCCGCCGTCCACCGGCAGCATCACGCCGGTGAGGTACGACGCCGCCGGGGACAGCAGGAACGCCGCCGTGCGGCCGAACTCCTCCGGGGTGCCGTAGCGGCGCAGGGGGATGCGGGACTCGGCGGCCGCCCTGGTCGCCTCCGGGTCGGCGGACAGCCCGTCCAGCTCGCGTACGCGGTCGGTGTCGACGCGGCCCGGCAGCAGGCCGACGACGCGGATGCCGCGCGGGCCCAGCTCGTCGGCGAGGGACTTGGCGAAGCCGGCCAGCCCCGGCCGCAGGCCGTTGGAGATGGTCAGGCCCGGGATCGGCTCGTACACCGAGCCCGACAGCACGAACCCGACCACCCCGTCCTCCTCCAATTCGGCCGCCGCACCCCGGGCCAGCCGCACCGCGCCGAGGAACACCGCCTCGAAGGCCGCCTGCCACTGGTCGTCCGTGTTGTCGGCGACGAAGCCGGGCGGCGGCCCGCCCACGCTGATCAGTACGCCGTCGAAGCGGCCGAAGCGCTCACGCGCGGTCGCGATCAGCCGCTCGGGTGCCTGCGGGTCCGCGTTGTCCACGGCCACGCCCACCACGTCCGGGCCCAGCGCGGCCGCGGCCTGGGCGACGCTCTGCTCGTCCCGCCCGGTGACGACCACCTTCGCCCCGTCGGCGACCAGTTCGCGCGCGGCGGCGTTGCCCAGGCCCCGGGTGGCTCCCGTGACGACGTACACCCGGTCCTTCAGTCCAAGATCCATGGTCCTATCCTGCCCCTTCCTCCCCGAACAGGGCGAGGGCGGTGTTCACCAGACCGACGTGACTGAACGCCTGCGGGAAGTTGCCGAGCTGACGTCCGGCCGCAGGGTCGTACTCCTCGGCCAGCAGCCCCACGTCGTTGGTGAGCGCCACCAGCCGCTCGAACAGTTTCCGTGCCTCCTTCGTCCGGCCGATCGCGTGCAGCGCGTCCGCGTACCAGAAGGAGCACACGAGGAACGTCCCCTCGCTGCCCGGCAGCCCGTCGACGGGCTCCCCCTCGGTGCTGTAGCGGCGCACCAGGCCGTCCCGGGTCAGCTCCGCGCCGATCGCGTCGACCGTACCGACCACCCGCGGGTCGTCCGCGGGCAGGAAGCCCACGCGCGGCATCAGCAGCAGCGAGGCGTCCAGCTCCCGCGAGCCGTAGGACTGGGTGAAGGTGTTCCGCTCCGGGTCGTACCCCTTCTCGCACACCTCGCGGTGCACCTCCTCGCGCAGCGCGCGCCAGCCCTCCAGGTCACCGCCGCCCAGCTCGGGATGGTCCTCCAGCGTGCGCACCGCCCGGTCCAGGGCCACCCACGTCATCACCTTCGAGTGCACGAACTGCCGACGTCCGCCGCGCACCTCCCAGAGCCCCTCGTCGGGCTCCCGCCACGCGGTGGCCAGGAAGTCCATCAGGGCGCACTGCAGCTCCCACATCTGCGGCCGCGGGTGCATGCCCGATTGCCGGGCCAGCGACAGGGAGTCCATGACCTCGCCGTACACGTCCAACTGGAGCTGGTTCACCGCGTCGTTGCCGATCCGTACGGGGGCGGCCCCGCCGAAGCCGGGCAGCCACGGCAGCTCGAACTCCGGCAGCCGCCGCTCGCCCGCGAGGCCGTACATGATCTGGAGGTCGTCCGGGCTGCCCGCGACCGCGCGCAGCAGCCAGTCGCGCCATGCCTCGGCCTCCTCCAGGTACCCGGCCGACAGCAGGGCGCCCAGGGTGAGCGTGGAGTCGCGCAGCCAGCAGAAGCGGTAGTCCCAGTTGCGCACGCCGCCCGGTTCCTCGGGCAGCGAGGTGGTGGGGGCGGCCACGATGCCGCCGGTGGGCTGGTAGGTGAGTGCTTTCAGCGTGATCAGGGAGCGGACCACGGCGTCCCGGTGCGGACCGTCGTAGCGGCATCGCGCGGCCCACTCCCGCCAGTCCTCGACACTGTGCTCCAGCGCGACGAACGGGTCGATCAGCGGCGGACGCGGTTCGTGCGAGGGGTGCCAGGTCAGCACGAACGCGACCTTCTCGCCCGCGGCGACCGTGAACTCCGAGTGCGTTCCGAAGTCCTCGCCCCAGCTGCGCACCTCGGGTTCGCTGCGCAGCCACGCCGAGTCCGGCCCGGCGACGGCCACCCGGTGCCCGTCGGACCTGCGCACCCACGGGACGACCGAGCCGTAGTCGAAGCGCAGCCGGAGCACGCTGTGCAGCGTGACCTCGCCGCTCAGGCCCTCCACGACACGGACCAGGTCCGGGGCGCGGTCCCGCTGGGGCATCAGGTCGGTGACCCGGACCGAACCGTCCTCGGTCTCCCACTCGGTGTCGAGGACGAGGGTGTCCGGCCGGTAGGCCCGCCGGGTGCAGCGCTCGGCGCCCTTGGGGGCGATGCGCCAGTGGCCGTTGTCCTCGTCGCCCAGGATCCTGGCGAAGCAGGCCGCGGAGTCGAAGCGGGGGAGGCAGAGCCAGTCCACGGAGCCGTCCGTGGAGACCAGGGCGGCGGTCTGCTGGTCGCCGATGAGCGCGTAGTCCTCGATGTCGGTGTGCACGGGAATCGTCTTCCCGACCGGGAGGGGCGCAATCGGCCCGCCGTCCGGCTACACCGCCGCGGGCTCCGCGGCCTCCTCGGTCTCGTCCTCGTCGCCCTCGCCGTCCTGGGAGGCCCGGTCCCGGACCTCGCGGCGGGCCAGCACGAACCAGCCGATCGGCACCCCGGCGGCGAACAGCCACCACTGGACGGCGTACGCCATGTGGTTGCCGATGCTGTCGTGGTCGGGCTCCGCGATCAGTTCGGGGGTGTCGCCCGCGGGCTTCGGCTCGGTCATCTCGACGTAGCCGCCCAGGACCTGCTTGCCGAGGCGCTCCGCCTGCTGCTCGCTGTTGATGAGCATGACCTGGCGGTCGGGCAGGCCCGCGACGTTCTTGATGCCGCTGTCCTCGGTGGTCTGGTCGGGCATCAGCCGGCCGGTGACGGTGGTCTCGCCCGCCGGGGGCGCCGGGATCTTCGGGAAGGCGGTCTGGCTGGCGCCGTTCGAGGGGATCCAGCCCCGGTTGACCATCAGCACCTTGCCGTCGTCCAGCACGAACGGGGTGAGGACGTGGTAGCCGACGCGGTCGTCCGCGTTGGTGCGGCGGCGCACGACGACCTCCTCGGCGGTGTCGAAGTGCCCCTTGGCCGTCACCCGGCGGTAGAGGTCGTCGTCGCCGACCCTCGCCCCGGGTGAGGTCATGGTCTCGGCCGGTACGGGCCGGGCCGCCAGGGAGTCCGCGATCACCTTGTTCAGCGCGACCCTGTGCTCGTGGCGGTGCAGCTGCCAGAAGCCCAGCTCGATCATCGTCGGGATGAGCGCGAGCGCCACGAGGGTGAGGATCACCCACTGGCGGGACAACAGGAACCGGTACACCCCACGACGGTACAACTCGGTCGTGGGGCGCGACGCGGCGGGTGGGGGCTTGCGCGGGCCGGGGCTCAGACCTTGTCGACGATCCCCGCCCTCCCCTCCGCGCGGGCGCAGTGGGCGCCGCAGTACCAGTGGCCCTCGACCTCGACGCCCTGGCCGATGATCTGTACCCGGCAGTGCTCGCAGATGGGTGCCATCCGGTGGATCGCGCAGGAGAAGCAGTCGAAGACGTGCACCGCTCCCTGGGCGTGGACCTCGAAGGTCATTCCGTAGTTGTTGCCGCAGACTTCACATGTCGCCATGCGCCACAGGGTGGGCCGTCGTCGCCACGCGGGCGAGCGGACGCCGGGCGAGTCGCCGGGAATCACCCGTCCGTACGGCCCCGTCCCGGCCCCCGTCACGGAGCCGCGTCGGCCGCCTCGACGTCCGCGAGCAGTTGTCCGAACGCCGCCTCGTCCACCACCGGCGTGCCGTACTGCCGGGCCTTGACCACCTTGGAGGTGCCCGAGTCCGGGTCGTTGGTGACCAGCAGGCTGGTCAGCCGGGACAGGCTGGTGGCGACGTGCAGCCCGGCCTCGGTCGCCCGGTCCTCCAGCAGGTCGCGCTCCACGGAGGTGTCACCCGAGAAGGCGACCCGCATGCCCTGCTTGAGCCTTTTGTCCGCTTCGTACCGGCCCGGGTTGGGATACGGGCAGGCGGGCCTCTTGCGGGCGGGGCGCCAGCTGTTCGGCCGGTAGGAGCTGTGGCCCGCCTGCTGCCCGATGCGGGGTGCGGGCCGGTCCGACCACTCGGTCAGCGGCCGGCACTCGTGCAGCGGCAGCCGCACGCCCCCGGCCGCCGCCGCGGCAAGGATCGGCCGGAACGCCTCCGCCAGCACCCGCGCGTCGTCCAGCGCGTGGTGCGCCCGCTGCTGGACGACGCCGTAGTGGGCGGCCAGCGACTCCAGCTTGTGGTTGGGCAGGGGCAGGCGCAGCTCCTTGGAGAGCGCGATGGTGCACAGCCGTTGACGCACCGGCGCCTCACGCCGCGCGCGGGCGTACTCGCGGGCGATCATCTGCCAGTCGAAGACCGCGTTGTGCGCGACGAGGACCCTCCCGTCGAGCCGGGCCGCGAACTCCCCGGCGACGTCGGGGAAGAGCGGCGCGTCCCGCAGTACGTCGCTCGTCAGACCGTGTATCCACACCGGACCCGGGTCCCGCTGCGGATTGACCAGCGTGTACCAGTGGTCCTCGACCTCGCCGCGCGCGTCCAGCCGGTACACGGCGGCGGAGATGATGCGGTCGTCGCGGGCCAGGCCGGTGGTCTCCACGTCGACGACCGCGTATCCCCGCGGATACGCGGCCGGCCAGGCAGTCGCGGACGGCGCCGCGATCGTACGGTCTTCGAGCATGGTCACTGAGGATACGGGCCGGGACCGACACCGCGGTGCCGGAGGTGCCGCCCGCGACACCGGCGAAACGGTTCCTCCGTCAAGTTCTCCACCACCGGGCGGGGTTGCTCACCACCGGATCGGTACCGGAAGGGCCGTCAGGAGACCCGAGACCGCGACCACCGCCCCCAGCGCGACGACCTCCGCGCGCGCGGGGGAGCAGGCCGTCAGCGGGTCCGCCGCGCGGCTCAGCCGGATCCTGGCCCACAGGGCGAGGGCGGCGACGGCGGCCACCAGGAGCACCTTGGCGAGCAGCACCCGCCCGTACGCCGTGTCCGTCAACTGGTCCACGATCGTGCCCGGCGGCATCCGGCGCAGCGAACTGCCCACCCCGGTCGCCGTGAGGGCGGCCAGCAGAACGGCCGCCACGCGCGCGTAGAGGCCGAGCAGCGCCGGACCCGCCTCGGCGCCCCGCCACCGCCGCAGCGACCGCAGGGCGTACAGCAGTCCGCCCGCCCACACCGAGGCGCACGTCAGATGGACCAGGGTCAGACCGGAGCCGATCAGCGGGCTGTACTCGGTCGTGGGGTGGGCGCGCAGCGCCTCCGCGACGATCACGGCGGCCAGCGGCCACACCTGGCTGCCGGGCCGGCGCGAGGCGGCGCACAGACCGGCCGCGAGGAACCCGTTGACCTCCAGCAGCGCGAGCTTGCCGTCACGGGAGGCGTAGAGACCGCCCACGTCGATGTCGGCTGCGCCGTCCGGCACCAGGTTGCCCGTCGCCACGACCGACGCCAGCCCCAGGGCGGCGACGAAACCGACCCCGGCCGCGTACGGCGACCAACTGCGGGGCCGCTCCGGGGGCGCGCCGGGCAGCGACCGGGCCAGCCGGTCCACGAACAGTTCGCCCAGCGGCACGCTCAGCGCGGCGAAGAGCACCGCGCGCAGCAGCGCGATGCCGCCGGTGCCTGGTGCCTCGGCCTCTCCCGTGCCGCGCAGGGCGGGGGAGGGGCCGAGCACCGGTATCAGCGCGGCCAGCGCCACCAGCGCGAGTACGGCCGCGGTCCGGCCGGTACCGGAGGGCGTCGCGTGCCGTCCGGTACCGGTGGTCCGGGACTTGGGTCGTATCGGGGTCACCCCAGGATCTTCACCAAGTCCCCAGATCCGGGCAAGTTCCCCGGTTGTTGCCTGCTACCAGCGCACCGCGTCCAGCGCGTCGGCCATGCCCCACCCGTAGAAACCGTTGCGGTTCTTCGAGCCCTCGCACACCGCGTCGACCTTGCCGTCGCCGTCGATGTCGTACGGCTTGGTGCACGGCGTGGCGTCGGCCTGCGCGTACAGCAGCGCCTTGACCAGGGCCGGCGGGGCGTACGGGTGCGTCGACTTGATGAGCGCGGCGACGCCCGCGACGTGCGGCGAGGCCATCGACGTACCGGCCATGTAGCCCCACTTGCCGCCGGGCAGCGTGCCGAGGATCAGGCCGCTGGTGGCGGGCGGCGCCGGCGTCTGGTACGCCGTGGAGTCACCGCCGGGCGCGGCGATGTCGATGACGCCCAGACCGTGGTTGGAGAACGACGACTTGAGGCCCTTCGCGCCGGTCGACGCGACCGTCACGACACCCGGCAGCTGGGTCGGGATGTCCAGGCACTCGGACGGGTCGACGGTCCGGTCGCCGGGCGTCGTGTCGTTCGGGGAGGACGGGTCGGTGATCTCGTCGGCGGAGAGGTCGTAGTTCTCGTTGCCCGCCGCGGCGACGTTGACCGCGCCCTTCTTCTCCGCGTACCGCGAGGCCCGGGTGACGGCCTCGACGAGCGCCTTCTGGTCCGGGTCGTCCTTGCAGTTGAAGTACCAGGGGTCGGTGTAATAGCTGTTGTTGGTCACGTCGACCCCGTGCTCGGCCGCCCACACGAAGCCGCAGACCACGGCCTCGGTGTAGAAGAAGCCGTCGGGGTTGGACACCTTGATGCCGGAGACCTTCACCCCGGGCGCCACACCGGTCATGCCGACGCCGTTCTTGGCGGCGGCGATCTCACCGGCCACGTGCGTGCCGTGCGGGCTCTCCGCCGCGCCCGGCCGCCAGGCGCCGTCGGTGGTGTCCGGCTTGCCCGAGACGCAGTTGACGGACGCGTCCCGGTCGAAGTTCGGGGCGATGTCCGGGTGGGTGTCGTCCACGCCGGTGTCGATGACGGCGACGGTCACCTTCTTGCTGCCCAGCGTCTTCTCGTGCGCCTTGTCCGCCTTGATGGCGGGCAGGTCCCACTGGAGGCCCTGCAGCGGGTCCTGGCCCTCGGCGGCCTCGGCGGCGGCGATCTCCTTGCCGCTGAGCACCTTCGGCGCGCCCGTGTCGGTCGTGGCGGCCGAGGGCAGCGGCGCGGTACGCGTGGCACCGGCCGACTGCACACCCCGCACCTTGCGGACGGACTTGGCGAAGTCCGGGTTCGCGGAGTGGACGACGACCACGCCGATCCGGTCGTACGACGTCACGATCGTGCCGCCGGCCTTGGCTATCGCCTTGCGCACGGACGCCGAAGGCCCGTGCCCGGGGGAGACGTTGACGACGTAGCTGAGCGAGGTCGCGTCCGTCGCGGAGGAGGGGGCGGCCTCCGCCGCGACGGCCGGGTTGCCCGGCAGGAACGCCAGCGAGGCGGCCACGGCCAGGCCGGCCGGGATCGCGAGGGCGCGGCGGTGACGGGCGAGAGGTGCTGTCATGTGCGGTGTCTCCAGTTCGTTGCTGAAACCGGTGCGTGACGGGAAGGAAGGTGGAGGTGGGCCGGTGCCGGGCGGGTCACTTCACCGCGCGGAGCGCGTTGACGATGCCGAAGCCGTAGAAGCCGTTGACGCGCCCGCCGCCCTCGCACGTGGCGTCCTGCGCGCCGTCGCCGTCCTGGTCGTAGGAGTCGGGGCAGCCCGGGTTGTCCGCCTGGGCCTTCAGCAGCCACTGCAACCGCGCGGGGGACGCCCAGGGGTGCTCCGACTTCAGCAGCGCGGCCACGCCCGCCGCGTGCGGCGAGGCCATCGAGGTGCCCTGGAGGTAGCCGTACGCGTTGTTCGGCATGGTCGACAGGATGCGGCCGTTCTTCGACGGCGTGTCCGGGATCTGGTAGCGCCCGTCGCCGCCCGGCGCGGCCACGTCGACGACGCCCTCGCCGTACGAGGAGTAGTACGACTTCTCCTTGTCGACGCCCGTGGCGCTGACCGTGACGACGCCCGGCAGCTGGGTCGGCACGTCGTAGCACTCGTGCGGGTCGATCGTCCGCGTCACCGGCGTGGAGTCGTCGGGGCTGGAGTCGTCGACGATCGCGTCGGAGTCCAGGTCGTGGTTGGAGTTGCCGGCGGAGGCGAGGTGCAGGGTGCCCTTGCGCTGGGCGTACAGCTGGGCCCGGTTGACCGCGTCGACGATCGCGCGCTGGTCGGGGTCGTCCATGCAGTTGTACAGCCACGGGTCCACGTAGTAGCTGTTGTTGGTGATCTCCACGCCCCGGTCGGCGGCGAACATGAACGCGCACACGACGTTCTCGGGGTAGAAGAGCCCGTTGTCCGGGTCGCTCACCTTGATGCTCGACACCTTCACGCCCGGTGCGACACCGGCGACGCCGATGCCGTTGCGGGCGGCGGCTATCTCGCCGGCCACGTGGGTGCCGTGGTAGTCCTCGGCGGTGTACGGCCGCCAGGCGCCCGCGCTGGTGTCCGCCTTGCCGCCGACGCAGTTGGCGGACTGCGAGGCGGAGAAGTTCGGGGCGAGATCGGGGTGGGTGTCGTCGACCCCGGTGTCGATCACGGCGACGGTGACGCGGGAGCTGCCCGGGTTGATCTTCGCGGCCTTGTCGGCGCCTATCGCGCGCAGGTCCCACTGGTCCGCTTCCAGCGGCTCGCCCGCTCCCGCGGCCCCGGAGGCCCGCGCGGTCCGCGCGGCCTGCTCGGCCGTGAGCAACTGGGCGGCGCCCTGGTCCGTCGTCGCGGCGGCGGTGAGCGGCGCCGTGCGGGTCGCGCCCGCCGACCGCACGCCCCGGACCTCGCGCATCGCGGCGGCGAAGCCGGGCTCGGCCGAGTGGGCGACGATCACGCCGATCCTGTCGTACGTGGCGACCACGGTGCCGCCCGTCCTGGCTATCGCGCGCTTCACGGACGCGATCGTCCGGTGGTCCGTGCGGGTGTTGACGACGTAGGCCAGCCTCGGCGCCTCGGCGGCCGCGGTCTGGCCCGCCCGCCCGTCCGGGGCCGCCTGCGCGGCCGCGGGCAGGAAGCCGAGCGACGCGGTGAGCGAGAGCACGACCGGTACGGCGAGGGCGAGCCTGCGTCTGGAACGCGGGGAACGCAGATGATCCATGGGGTCTCCACATCATCCGGTAACGAAACCGGCCCGAGACACGGGTTGTGCTCGGGCAGGTACATGACGGAGTGGTGCAGGGTGAAGCTATCCCCCCAAGTCGCTGGCCAGCAATGACCCACCGAGGGTGACTTCGGAAAGTGGCCCGGGCGTTGAACCGGTGCCCGTGGGGCGCCGTGTCGTTGGGCAGGGAGCCCGAGCACGACCAGCTCCCAGCGAGAACACCGAGGTCCAAGCCGTCATGTCCGTCGTACGAGGAGACTCCGTGGCCACCGACGCACCACCCCCCTCGAAAGAGGAGCCCCCCTCGCAAGAGGAACACCGACTCCCCTCCGCCGAGGAGTTCTCCGAAGTGCAGCAGAGCGCTGAGTTCGCCGAACTGCGCCGCTCCTTCCGCTCCTTCGCGTTCCCGCTGACGATCGCGTTCGTCGTCTGGTACCTGCTGTACGTGCTGCTGTCGAACTACGCCGGCGACTTCATGGGCACCAAGCTGTTCGGCAACATCAACGTCGCCTTCGTCTTCGGCATCGCCCAGTTCGTCACCACGTTCCTCATCGCCTGGTGGTACTCGCGGCACGCCGCCGCGAAGCTCGACCCCAAGGCCGAGGCCATCAAGTCCCGGATGGAGGGCGGCGCATGAGCCCCGCACAGACCGTTCTCGCCGCCGAACTGGCCGCCAACGAGGCCAGCGAGCACCGGCCGCTGATCATCACCCTGTTCGCCGTCTTCGTCCTCGCCACCCTCGGCATCACCGTGTGGGCGGGCCGCCAGACCAAGGACGCCGCCGACTTCTACGCGGGCGGCCGCCAGTTCAGCGCCTTCCAGAACGGCCTCGCCGTCTCCGGCGACTACATGTCCGCCGCGTCCTTCCTCGGCATCGCCGGCGCGATCGCCCTCTTCGGCTACGACGGCTTCCTGTACTCCATCGGCTTCCTGGTCGCCTGGCTGGTCGCCCTGCTCCTGGTGGCCGAGCCGCTGCGGAACTCCGGCCGCTACACCATGGGTGACGTCCTCGCGTACCGCATGCGCCAGCGTCCCGTGCGGACCGCCGCCGGCACCTCCACGATCGTCGTCTCGATCTTCTACCTGCTGGCCCAGATGGCGGGCGCCGGCGTCCTGGTCTCGCTGCTGCTCGGCATCACCTCCGACGCCGGCAAGATCCTCATCGTCGCCCTCGTCGGCCTCCTGATGATCGTGTACGTCTCCATCGGCGGCATGAAGGGCACCACCTGGGTCCAGATGGTCAAGGCCGTGCTGCTCATCGGCGGCACCATCCTGATCACCTTCCTGGTGCTGCTGAAGTTCGACTTCAACATCTCCGACCTGCTCGGCACCGCCGCCGAGAAGAGCGGCCACGGCGCCGCCTTCCTCGAACCCGGCCTCCAGTACGGCATCAACGGGACGACCAAGCTGGACTTCATCTCCCTGGGCATCGCCCTGGTCCTCGGCACGGCGGGTCTGCCGCACATCCTGATCCGCTTCTACACCGTGCCCAACGCCAAGGCCGCCCGAAAGTCCGTCAACTGGGCCATCGGCATCATCGGCGCCTTTTACCTGATGACCATCGCGCTCGGCTTCGGCGCCGCCGCGCTCGTCGGCCCCAAGGAGATCACCGAGTCCAACCCGTCCGGCAACACGGCGGCGCCGCTGCTCGCCCTGCACGTCGGCGGCGTCGACTCGACCTGGGGCGCGATCCTGCTCGCGACGATCTCGGCGGTGGCCTTCGCGACCATCCTCGCCGTGGTCGCGGGCCTCACCCTCGCCTCGTCCTCGTCCTTCGCGCACGACATCTACGCCAACGTCATCCGCAAGGGCGAGGCCACCGAGAAGGAGGAGATGCGGGCGGCCCGCTGGGCCACCGTCTTCATCGGCATCGTCTCCATCGCGCTCGGCGCCCTCGCGCGCGACCTGAACGTGGCCGGCCTGGTCGCCCTGGCCTTCGCCGTCGCCGCGTCCGCCAACCTGCCGACCATCCTCTACAGCCTCTTCTGGAAGCGCTTCACCACCCAGGGCGCCCTCTGGTCGATCTACGGCGGCCTGATCGTCGCCGTCGGCCTGGTGCTGTTCTCGCCGGTGGTCTCCGGCGACCCGAAGGCGATGTTCCCGGACGTCGACTTCGCCTGGTTCCCGCTGAAGAACCCGGGCCTGATCTCCATCCCGTTCGGCTTCCTGATGGGCTGGCTCGGCACGGTCCTGTCCAAGGAGGAACCCGACAAGGCGAAGTACGCCGAGCTGGAGGTCCGCTCCCTGACCGGCACCGGAGCGCACTGATCCGTCTCGTCCGCGGCCCTGTCGTAGATCCCTACGACGGGGCCGCGCCGTACGTCGTAGGGATCGGCCCCCTGTGGATGTCGGACCGGTCACGTAGGCTCGCAGGTGTAGCAGGAGTCAAGTGCTCCGCCGATCCGCGTCGAGGGAGGGGGCCCACGTGCTCATCGACACCTACGGCCGAGTGGCCACCGACCTGAGGGTCTCGCTCACCGACCGGTGCAACCTGCGCTGCACCTACTGCATGCCCGAAGAGGGTCTCCAGTGGCTCGCCAAGCCCGATCTGCTCACGGATGACGAGATCGTCCGCCTCATCGACATCGCGGTCACCCACCTCGGCATCGAGGAGGTCCGCTTCACCGGCGGGGAGCCGTTGCTCCGTCCCGGCCTGGTCGGCATCGTCGAGCGCGTCGCCGCCCTCGCCCCGCGCCCCCAGATGTCCCTCACCACCAACGGCATCGGCCTCAGGCGCACGGCGACGGCCCTGAAGGCGGCGGGCCTGGACCGGGTCAACGTCTCGCTGGACACCCTGCGCCCCGACGTCTTCAAGACCCTCACCCGCCGGGACCGCCACAAGGACGTCCTGGAGGGCCTGGCGGCCGCCCGCGAGGCCGGGCTGACCCCGGTGAAGGTCAACAGCGTCCTGATGCCGGGGCTCAATGCCGACGAGGCCCCCGACCTGCTCGCCTGGGCGGTCGAGCACGACTACGAGCTGCGGTTCATCGAGCAGATGCCCCTGGACGCCCAGCACGGCTGGAAGCGCGACGGGATGGTCACCGCCGGTGACATCCTGGAGTCCCTGCGCACCCGCTTCGAGCTGACCGCCGAGGGTTCCGAGGAGCGCGGTTCGGCCCCCGCCGAGCGCTGGGTCGTGGACGGCGGCCCGCACCGCGTCGGCGTCATCGCCTCCGTCACCCGCCCGTTCTGCTCGGCCTGCGACCGCACCCGCCTGACCGCCGACGGCCAGGTGCGCACCTGCCTGTTCGCCCGCGAGGAGACCGACCTGCGCGCCGCACTGCGCTCCGACGCCCCCGACGAGGAGGTCGCCCGCATCTGGCGCCTCGCCATGTGGGGCAAGAAGGCCGGCGCCGGCCTCGACGACCCGACGTTCGTGCAGCCCGACCGGCCGATGTCGGCGATCGGCGGCTGACGCCGGGGTGCCGGACGGGTCCTAGCTAGGGGGTCTTCGGGGGCTCCCACTCGGTCAGCGGGACCACGTCCTTGAGGAAGCCCCGTACTCCGAGGAACTGCGACAGATGCTCCCGGTGCTCGTCGCAGGCGATCCACGTCTTGCGCCGCTCGGGCGTGTGGATCTTCGGATTGTTCCACGACAGCACCCATACGGCGGCCGTGCGGCAGCCCTTCGCGGAGCAGATGGGGGAGGCCTCCGGAGCGTTGTCCGGGGCGGTTTCGTCACTCACAGTTCGTCTCACAGGTTCACACAAAAGGCGACGCCGAGCAGCCACGGGGGGAGCTGCCCGGCGTCGGTCCGTCGCTCCGACGGGGGATGCGGAGCGCGTAGGAAGTATGTCATGGGTCACCCATCGCCCGGCACCGGAACAGCACGATTCATCTCAGCGGTTCTTCGGCCTGGCGCGGAACGCGCGCCCCCGCCGGAGGGCGCCGCGAGGTCACGGCCGGCCGCGCGACTCGCCCCCCGCTCCCGGCGACGGATCCGACATGGCGTCCTCCGGGACGGAGTCCGCGGAGGCGTCGTCCGCCCGCGGCGGCAGGATCATCGGCGGCGTCTGGGGCGTCACGAACGTCGACGGCAAGGATGGCGCGTTCTCGCGCCCCGCGTTGGCGATCACGACCGCGATGTACGGCAAAACCACACCGAGGACCAGCGCCACGATCGCGACGTGGCGTTCCACGTTCCACAGGCAGGCCGCGAGGACCACCGACACGGTGCGGACCGACATCGAGATCACGTACCGGCGCTGCCGCGCGCGCACGTCCTCCTGGAGGCCCGTCCGGGCCCCGGTGATCCGGAACACCTCGACGCCGCCGGCACTGTGCTTCCGCATCTGGTTCCACCATCCGCCCGATCGGACCGTCCCCGCCCCGCTCCCGTCCGTGGCCGCTCGGGGACACCGGTCCCGGACAACTCACCACGTTACGCCGCCCCCGCGCCGTCCACGAGACCGGGGCACCCACTCGGCGCGCGGCCGGTCCGCGCCGGTCGGCACGGCCGGGGGACCCCGTTCGGCCGTATCCGGCGTGCGCCGTACGCGGTACGGCCGAAGACTGGCGGCAATGCTCGCGTGGAGCCGTACGAGGAGGCAGGTCATGGGCTGGTTGTGGGCGATCATCGTCGGATTCGTGCTCGGACTCATCGCCAAGGCGATCATCCCCGGGAAGCAGCACAGTCCGCTGTGGCTGACCACCATCTTCGGCATCCTCGGCGCGATCGTCGGCAACGCGGTCGCCCGCGCGGCCGGGGTGGACGAGACCTCGGGCATCGACTGGTGGCGGCACCTGTTCCAGGTGGTGGCCGCGGTCATCATCGTCGCCCTCGGAGACGCTGCCTACGTGGCGGTGCGCGGCAACAAGAAGCGCGGACGCGCCTGACGGCCGGCACCCCGTGCCGTGCCGTGTGCTCAGGCGCCGGTGACCTCCACCGCGGCCAGGTTCTTCTTGCCGCGGCGCAGCACCAGCCAGCGCCCGTGCAGCAGGTCCTCCTTGGCGGGGACCGCGTCCTCGCCGGTGACCTTGGCGTTGTTCACGTACGCGCCGCCCTCCTTCACCGTGCGGCGGGCGGCGGACTTGCTGGCGACCAGACCGACCTCGGCGAACAGGTCCACGACCGGGCCCAGCTCGGTGACCTCGATGTGCGGCAGCTCGGAGAGGGCCGCGGCGAGCGTCCGGTCGTCCAGCCCGGCCAGGTCGCCCTGGCCGAAGAGGGCCTTGGACGCGGCGATCACGGCGGCCGTCTGCCCGGCGCCGTGCACCAGCGTCGTCAGCTCCTCCGCCAGAGCGCGCTGCGCCGCCCGGGCCTGCGGACGCTCCTCGGTCTGCCGCTCCAGCTCCTCCAGCTCCTCGCGGGACCGGAAGGACAGGATGCGCGAGTACGTCGAGATGTCCCGGTCGTCCACGTTCAGCCAGAACTGGTAGAACGCGTACGGCGTCGTCATCTCCGGGTCGAGCCAGACCGCGCCGCCCTCGGTCTTGCCGAACTTGGTGCCGTCCGCCTTGGTCATCAGCGGCGTCGCGTAGGCGTGGACGCCGGCGTCCGGCTCCAGGCGGTGCAGCAGGTCGAGGCCGGCCGTGAGGTTGCCCCACTGGTCGCTGCCGCCCTGCTGCATCGTGCAGCCGTACCTCCGGTAGAGCTGGAGGAAGTCCATGGCCTGGAGCAGCTGGTAGCTGAACTCCGTGTAGCTGATGCCCTCGGAGGACTCCAGGCGCCGGGCCACGGAGTCCTTGGTCAGCATCTTGTTGACCCGGAAGTGCTTGCCGATGTCCCGCAGGAACTCGATGGCCGAGAGGCCCTCGGTCCAGTCGAGGTTGTTGACCATCACGGCCGCGTTCTCGCCCTCGAAGGTCAGGAACGGCTCGATCTGGCCGCGCAGCCGGTCGACCCAGCCCGCGACGGTCTCCGGCGAGTTCAGCGTGCGCTCCGCGGTCGGGCGCGGATCGCCGATCTGGCCCGTCGCGCCACCGACCAGCGCCAGCGGCCGGTGACCGGCCTGCTGGAGCCGGCGCACGGTGAGCACCTGCACCAGGTGCCCCACGTGCAGGGACGGCGCGGTCGGGTCGAAACCGCAATAGAACGTGACGGGACCGTCCGCGAGAGCCTTGCGCAAAGCGTCCTCGTCGGTGGACTGGGCGAACAGCCCGCGCCACTTCAGCTCGTCGACGATGTCCGTCACGGTTCTCTTGTCTCCTACGTGCTCATACGTGCTTGATGATCTTCGGTCGGCCGGGTGACGGCCGACTACGAGGTTATACGCCCTGACTGACAGAGCTCATATTGAAATCGGGGACCCGAAGCGCGGGCATCGCCGCCCTGGTGAACCAGTCGCCCCACTCCCTGGGCAGCGTCTTCTCCGTCCGCCCGGCCTCCGTGGCCCGGCCCAGCAGGCCCACCGGGGACTCGTTGAACCGGAAGTTGTTCACCTCGCCGACCACCTCGCCGTTCTCGACCAGGTAGACGCCGTCCCGGGTCAGCCCGGTCAGCAGCAGCGTGGCCGGATCCACCTCGCGGATGTACCAGAGACAGGTCAGCAGCAGCCCGCGCTCCGTGCCGGCCACCATGTCCTCCAGCGAGCGGTCCGAGCCGCCGTCCAGGACCAGGTTGCCGATCGCCGGTGCCACCGGCAGCCCCGTCAGGGCCGCGCTGTGCCGGGTGGTCGTCAGCCGGTGCAGCTCGCCCGCGCGGATCCAGTCGGTCGCCGCCAGCGGCAGCCCGTTGTCGAACACCGACTGGTCGCCGCCGGAGGAGTGCGCGACCACGAAGGGCGCGCTCTCCAGCCCCGGCTCGTGCGGGTCGCTGCGCAGGGTCAACGGCAGCTCGCCCAGCCGCTCACCGACGCGCGTGCCGCCACCCGGCTTGGAGAACACCGTGCGCCCCTCGACGGCGTCCCGCCCCGAGGCCGACCACAGCTGGTAGATCAGCAGGTCGGCGACCGCGGTCGGCGGCAGCAGCGTCTCGTACCGGCCCGCCGGCAGCTCCACCCGCCGCTCCGCCCAGCCCAGGCGTACGGCCAGGTCGGCGTCGAGCGCACCCGGGTCGACGTCCTTGAAGTCCCGCGTGGAGCGCCCCGCCCACGCCGACCGGGTCCGGTCCGGCGACTTGGCGTTCAGCTCCAGCGTCCCGTTGGGCTGGTCGTGCCGCAGCCGCAGCCCGGTGGACGTCCCCACGTAGGTCGACGTCATCTCGTGGTTGGCGAATCCGTACAGCTCCCGGCCGCCCGCACGCGCGCGTGCGAACGCCTCCCCGAGGGCGGGTGCGAAGTCCGCGAACACGGCCGAGGACGTCTCGGCGGGCGCGTCGGTGAAGTCGGGCGACTCGGGCACGCCGGTGACCAGCGGCTGCGCGTCCTCGGCGGGACCGGCGCCGCGGGCCGCGGCCTCGGCGGCCCGCACCAGGGGCTCCAGCTCGTCCACGGTCACCGCCGAGCGCGACACGACACCGGACGCCGTGCCCTGCTGACCGTCGACCGTGGCGACGACGGTCAGCGTGCGTCCGCGCGTGACGCCGTTGGTGGTGAGCGCGTTGCCCGCCCAGCGCAGGTTGGCGGTGGACTCCTCGTCGGCGATGACGACGCAGCCGTCCGCCCGGGACAGCTCCAGCGCCCGCTCGACGATCTCGTGCGGCCTGCTCCTACCCGCGCTCATCGACCCGCCTCCTGCGTGGTGTTCAGAATGTTGACTCCCTTGAAGAGGGCGGACGGGCAGCCGTGGGAGACGGCCGCGACCTGCCCCGGCTGGGCCTTGCCGCAGTTGAAGGCGCCACCCAGGACGTACGTCCGCGGGCCGCCGACGGCCGCCATGGAGCCCCAGAAGTCGGTGGTCGTCGCCTGGTAGGCCACGTCCCGCAGCTGACCGGCGAGCCGCCCGTTCTCGATCCGGAAGAAACGCTGCCCGGTGAACTGGAAGTTGTAGCGCTGCATGTCGATGGACCAGGAACGGTCGCCGACGACGTAGATCCCGCGGTCCACGCCCCCGATCAGATCCTCCGTCGACAGACCGCCCGGGTCGGGCTGGAGCGAGACGTTGGCCATGCGCTGCACCGGAACGTGGGCGGGGGAGTCGGCGTATGCGCACCCGTTGGACCGCTCGAACCCGGTGAGCCGCGCGATCCGCCGGTCGAGCTGGTAGCCCACCAGCGTGCCGCCCTTCACCAGATCCCAGGACTGGCCCTCGACGCCCTCGTCGTCGTACCCGACGGTCGCCAGCCCGTGCTCGGCGGTGCGGTCGCCGGTGACGTTCATCAGCTCCGAGCCGTAGCGCAACGTGCCGAGCTGGTCGAAGGTGGCGAAGGAGGTGCCGGCGTACGCCGCCTCGTACCCGAGCGCCCGGTCCAGTTCGGTGGCGTGCCCGATGGACTCGTGGATGGTCAGCCACAGGTTCGACGGGTCGACGACCAGGTCGTACAGCCCCGCCTCGACGCTGGGCGCCCGCATCTTCTCGGCCAGCAGCTCCGGGATCTCGGCCAGCTCGGAGTCCCAGTCCCAGCCGGTCCCGGTCAGGTACTCCCAGCCGCGCCCGGCCGGCGGGGCCAGCGTCCGCATGGAGTCGAACTCGCCGCTGGAGTCGTCGACCGACACGGCGGTGAGCACCGGATGCAGCCGCACCCGCTGCTGCGTGGTCACGGTCCCGGCCGTGTCGGCGTAGAACTTGTTCTCGTGCACGGTGAGCAGCGAGGCGTCGACGTGGTCGACCCCGTTGGCCGCCAGCAGCCGCCCGCTCCAGTCCGCCAGCAGCGCCGACTTCTCCTCGTCGGGCACGGTGAACGGGTCGACCTCGTACGACGACACCCACGTCCGGTCGGCGTGCACGGGCTCGCCCGCCAGCTCCACGTGCTCGTCCGACCCCGCCGCCCCGATGACCTGCGCGGACAGCTTCGCCATCGCCACTGCCTGCGACGCGACCTTCGCGGCGGCGTCCATGGTCAGGTCCACACCGGACGCGAAGCCCCACGTACCGCCGTGCACCACCCGCACCGCGTACCCGAGGTCGGTGGTGTCCGAGGACCCGGCGGGCTTGGCGTCCCTGAGGCGCCAGGAGGCGTTGCGCACCCGTTCGAGGCGGAAGTCCGCGTGTTCGGCGCCGAGTGCACGCGCGCGTGCGAGGGCGGCGTCGGCGAGGGCGCGTAGGGGGAGTGCCGTGAAGGCTTCGTCGATGCGGTGAGGCACCTGCGTCTCTTTCTGTCGACGTGACCGGTCGTCTGCGGCGACACCGGGGGCCAGGGCCTGTCGCCCTGGGCCGCATCATGTCGCGTCGGGCCGGACGGCGACCACACCTTTGCCGCGGTGCGCGGTTACCCGTGGCCGGGTCCGTTCTGTAGGGACCCGACAGTCAGTCCCGTAAGCCACTGTGGGTGCCCGAGTCTCTGGCGGAGGCCGGGGACCGATAGGTTTTCGGTGTAACCGCCTGCCGTAGCCGCCTGTCATCCGGGTGCTCGGGCGGAACACAGACCGCTAGGGAAAGGGTGATCCGTTGAGCCGCTCGGTTCTCGTCACCGGAGGCAACCGGGGCATCGGCCTCGCCATCGCCCGCGCTTTCGCCGATGCCGGCGACAATGTCGCGATCACATACCGCTCGGGTGAGCCGCCGGAGGGCTTCCTGGCCGTCAAGTGCGACATCACCGACACCGAGCAGGTGGAGCAGGCCTACAAGGAGATCGAGGAAGCGCACGGTCCCGTCGAGGTCCTGGTCGCCAACGCCGGCGTCACCAAGGACCAGCTCCTGATGCGCATGTCCGAGGAGGACTTCACCTCGGTCCTGGAAACCAACCTCACCGGCACCTTCCGGGTCGTCAAGCGCGCCAACCGCGGCATGCTGCGCGCCAAGAAGGGCCGCGTCGTCCTGATCTCCTCCGTGGTCGGGCTCCTCGGCTCCGCGGGCCAGGCGAACTACGCCGCCTCCAAGGCCGGTCTGGTCGGCTTCGCGCGCTCCCTCGCCCGTGAACTGGGGTCGCGCAACCTCACCTTCAACGTCGTCGCGCCCGGCTTCGTGGACACCGACATGACCAAGGTGCTCACCGACGAGCAGCGGGCCAACATCGTGTCGCAGGTGCCGCTGGGCCGGTACGCGCGGCCCGAGGAGATCGCCGCCGCGGTGCGGTTCCTCGCCTCGGACGAGGCGTCGTACATCACTGGAGCCGTCATTCCCGTTGACGGCGGACTGGGAATGGGTCACTGATCACCATGAGCGGAATTCTCGAGGGCAAGCGCGTCCTGATCACCGGTGTGCTGATGGAGTCCTCCATCGCCTTCCACACCGCCAAGCTGGCCCAGGAGCAGGGCGCCGAGATCATCCTGACCGCGTTCCCGCGTCCCACGCTGACCGAGCGCATCGCCAAGAAGCTGCCGAAGCCCACCAAGGTCATCGAGCTGGACGTCACCAACGACGAGCACCTCGCGCGCCTCGCGGACATCGTCGGCGAGGAGCTGGGCGGCCTCGACGGCGTCGTGCACTCCATCGGCTTCGCCCCGCAGGACGCGCTCGGCGGCAACTTCCTGAACACGCCGTTCGAGTCGGTCGCCACGGCCATGCACGTCTCGGCGTACTCCCTGAAGTCGCTGACCATGGCCTGCCTGCCGCTGATGCAGAACGGCGGCTCGGTCGTCGGCCTCACCTTCGACGCGCAGTTCGCCTGGCCCCAGTACGACTGGATGGGCCCGGCCAAGGCGGCGCTGGAGGCCACCAGCCGCTACATGGCGCGTGACCTGGGCAAGCAGAACATCCGCTGCAACCTGGTCTCGGCCGGTCCGATCGGCTCCATGGCCGCCAAGTCCATCCCGGGCTTCGGTGAGCTGGCCTCGGTGTGGGACGACCGCTCCCCGCTGGAGTGGGACCTCAAGGACCCGGACCCGGCCGGCCGCGGTGTCGTCGCGCTGCTGAGCGACTGGTTCCCGAAGACCACGGGCGAGATCGTCCACGTGGACGGCGGTCTGCACGCCATCGGCGCCTGACCGGAAGCACTGTCCGGACGCCGCGAAGGACCCGCATCCGCCTTGGGTGCGGGTCCTTCGCGTGTCACCCGTCCGGCCCAGCCGGCGGGCGGCGGGCCTGCCGTCGGCGCACGCTGGAGTCCGCGTTCCCCACGAGCCTTTCCTCCCCAGTGCCGCCGAGGAGGCCTCTTGTGCGTCCGCTCGCCCGCCTCGCCTCGGCGTCCCTCGCCCTCGTCTGTGTGCTGCTCCTGCCGTACGAAGCGATGTCCCACGCGCGCGTGGGCACCGGGGACTCCGCGCGGGCGGAGCTGTTCGGCTCGGCGTGCCGGGTCCGCGTCGTCGACTCCGACGTGACCGCCCACTGCCACAACCCGTACCCGGCGGCCGACTCCGTGCGGCTGCACGTCGAGTGCGCCCGCTGGTGGGACCTCGACAGCGACGCCGCGCCGGTCGAGGCCGGACCGGCGCAGACCGTCCGGCTGGACGGGCGGTGCTGGAAGGAGGTCCGGTCGGCCTGGGTCAGCCACCGGAGGGTGCGGTGAACCGGCCCGGGCGGCACTGGAACGGGTAGCCCGCCGCCTCCGCCTCCGCGGTCCCGGCGTCGCCCGCGCGGATCGCGTCCACCAGCCTGGTGTGGTCCATGTGGCTCTCGGGCGTCAGCTCGCTGCCGACGTCGCTCCGCAGCCAGTCCCGCATCACCTCGCCCAGGTCCGCGTACATCGCGGTCATCACGTCGTTGTGCGAGGCGGCCACGACGGCCAGGTGGAAGGTCGCGTCCGCGGTCACGAACGCCTCGGCGTCGCCCGACTCCCAGGCCTCCTCGCGGCGCACCAGGAGCGCGTCCAGCTGCTTGAGGTCCTTCTCCGTGCGGCGCTCCGCGGCGAGCCGGGCGGCGGCCGACTCCAGGGTGGACCGCAGCTCGGCGATGTGCCGGGGGTCGGTCCCGGCGAAGCGGCGCTGCATCACGCCCGCCAGCTCACTGACCGCCACGACGTACGTGCCGGAGCCCTGACGGATGTCCAGGAGGCCGTTGTGCGCCAGCGCGCGGACCGCCTCCCGGACCGTGTTGCGGGCGACCCCGAGCTGTTCGACCAGCTCGGGCTCCGTCGGGATGCGGGAACCGACCGGCCACTCGCCCGAGGCGATCTGCTGCCGGAGCGCCGCGATGACCTGCTCGGACAGCGCCGAGCGGCGGGGATGGCTCAGAGGCATGGCTCACCTTCGCACGTGGAGTGGACAATCAATCATCCCATGATTCTATGATGGGCCTCATGGCTAGTGAGGAAGCCCGGACGGACACCCGGACGGAGACGCGCACGGAGACACGTACGGAAACGCGGATGCGTGAGATACCCGGCGAGGCGGCGACGGCGCCCCGAACGCCCGGCACGCGCGCGTGGACGCCGTGGACGACCCGGCTGCTGATCCTCGGCATCGTCCTGGCCGCGCTCAACCTGCGCCCCGCCATCACCAGCCTGGGCGCCCTCCTGGAGGAGGTCCGCGACGGGCTCGGCATGAGCGGCAGCGTCGCCGGACTGCTCACCTCGGTCCCCCCGCTGTGCTTCGCCGTCTTCGGGGTCATGGCGCCCCGGGTGGCCCGCCGCTTCGGGCCCGGCGCGGTGGTCTGCGCGGGCATGGCCGCCATCACCGCGGGCCTGCTGATCCGCCCGTACGCCGGCGGTACTGCCGGCTTCCTGGCCGCGACCGCGCTCGCGCTGATGGGCATCGCGGTCAGCAACGTCCTGATGCCGGTCATCGTCAAGCGCTACTTCCCCGACCGGGTCGGCTCCATGACCGGCCTCTACTCGATGGCCCTCGCCTTCGGCACCTCCGTCGCCGCCGCGGCGACCGTGCCGGTGACGAACGCCCTGGGCGGCCACTGGCAGCCCGGCCTCGCGGTGTGGGCCGTGGTGGGGGCGGCCGCCGTCCTGCCCTGGATCCCGTTCGTGCGCCACCGCGAGGCGCCCTCCGCCGCGCCGCCCGCCCCGTCCGCGGAGCGGCCCGCCGAACCTGCCGCCGGCCAGGCCCCGATACGGATCACCCGCAGCCGTACGGCCTGGGCGCTCGCCGTCTTCTTCGGCCTTCAGGCCACCGCCGCCTACATCACGATGGGCTGGATGGCGCAGATCTTCCGGGACGCCGGGGTCTCCGCCGGCACGGCCGGGCTGCTGCTCGCCGTGATCATGGTGATGGGCGTGCCGCTCGCCTTCGTCATCCCGCGCGTGGCCACCCGGCTGCCCCACCAGGGCCCGATCGTCCTGGTCCTGGGCCTGTGCGGCCTCGCCGGCTACGCCGGTCTGTACTTCGCCCCGGCCGGCGGCGCCTGGGCCTGGGCCCTGCTGCTCGGCGTGTCGAACTGCGCCTTCCCGCTCGCGCTGACCATGGTCGGCATGCGGGCCAGGACCGGCGCGGGCGTCGCCCAGCTGTCGGCCTTCGCGCAGAGCACCGGCTACCTGATCTCCATCCCCGGCCCGCTCCTGGTCGGCGTGCTCTACCAGCACAGCGGCGGCTGGGGCCTGCCGATCGCGCTGATGAGCGCCCTGATGGTGCCGCAGATCGTGGTGGGCGTCCTGGCAGGCCGCGACCGCACGGTGGAGGACGAGGCGGCCCGCTGAGCCGTCCGGCGGCCCGCCCGGCGCCCCGCATCCGGCGGATGCGAGACTTGCCGCATGCCAGTCCTCGACCCGAACCCCCAGAACGGCCAGAAGAAGATGCTGCTCGTCTTCGGCGGCTTCCTCGCGATCTTCGTGATCATCGGCATCGTCGCGACGATCGCCTCGCCGTGACCGGGCCCCCGGCCGGATGGTGGGGTTAACCCCCCATCCCCTAGGGGGCCAGGGTCAGGGTCAAGTGGGTGGACCTCCGGATGGGTTGGGGCCCGCGGATTCCGTAGTTTCGAGATGTGCCCGCGACAGGCGGGACGCGGAGCACGGACCAGGGACGCTCGAAGACCAGCGGAGGCACTCATGTCGGCCCCTACCTACACCCGGCCTCCCCGCGCGACCCGGGGCGGCGTCGACAGCCGGCTCCCCTGGTGGGCCCTCGCCCTGCCCGTGCTCGCCTTCGTGACGCTGCTCCTGCTGATACTCAACCCCGCCGACGCGCAGGCGGCCACCGAGCAGCCGGCCATCGCCCACCTGCTGGAGCGGCTGCTCCAGCTGACCGTGGGCTGAGGCCGGACCCGGGCCCGGGCGAGCGTACGGCGGTGATTCCGCATGTCAACTACCTGCGCCCCATGGCCTGTTTCATGCGAAGCTGGATGCCATGAGCGTCGCAGAACCCCGCAGGATTGTCCTTTTCCGGCATGCGAAAGCCGACTGGCCACAGGTGACCGACCACGAGCGACCGCTCGCGGAACGGGGTCGCAAGGACGCCGCAGAGGCCGGGCGGCGGCTGGCGGACACCGGTGTCGCCTTCGATCAGGCCCTGTGCTCCACCTCGACCCGGACCCGCGAGACCTGGAAGCTCGCCGTCCACGAGTTCCCGCACCGGCCGAAAACCGTCTACGAGGAGCGGATCTACGAGGCCTCGCCCGGCGAACTGATCGCCGTGCTCAACGAGACCCCCGACGACCTGCGGAACGTGCTGGTGATCGGCCACAACCCGGGCATGGAGGGACTCGCCGAGATCCTGGCCGGTTCGGCCGAGGACGAGGCTCGCGGACGGATGGGGAGCCGGGGCTTCCCGACCGCCGCCTTCGCCGTCCTGACCTTCACCGGCTCCTGGAAGGACGTGGAGCCCGGAGCGGCCTCCCTGGTCGACTACTGGGCGCCGACCGACTGACCCCACCCGGTCCCACGCGGCGGGCCCGGCACCGTACGGCCCGGGCCCCTCGGCGCAGGCTCAGAGCCGGTCGGCGGGCAGACCGAGGGCCTCACCGAGACCTTCGTCCAGCGTGTCCGCGGCCTCGACCTCCTCGCGGGTGATGCCGAGCAGGTAGAGGACGGTGTCCAGGAAGGGCACGTTCACCGCGGTGTGCGCCGCCTCGCGCACCACCGGCTTGGCGTTGAAGGCGACCCCGAGACCCGCCGCGTTCAGCATGTCCAGGTCATTGGCGCCGTCACCGATCGCCACGGTCTGCGACAGCGGTACGCCCGCCTCGGCGGCGAACCGTCGCAGCAGCCGCGCCTTGCCCGCCCGGTCCACGATCTCCCCGGTGACCCGGCCGGTCAGCCTGCCGTCGACGATCTCCAGGGTGTTGGCCTGGGCGAAGTCCAGCCCCAGCCGCTCCTTGAGATCATCGGTGACCTGCGTGAATCCGCCGGAGACGACCCCCACCTGGTAGCCGAGCCGCTTCAGCGTGCGGATCAGGGTGCGGGCACCCGGCGTCAGCCGCACCTCGGCGCGGACCTTGTCCACCACCGAGGCGTCCAGCCCCGCCAGCAGCGCCACGCGAGCGTGCAGGGACTGCTCGAAGTCCAGCTCCCCGCGCATCGCGGCCGCCGTCACGTCGGCGACCTTGTCCTCGCACCCGGCGTGCGCGGCGAACAACTCGATGACCTCGTCCTGGATCAGCGTGGAGTCCACGTCCATCACCACCAGGCGCTGCGCCCGCCGGTGCAGCCCCGCCGAGACCACCGCGACATCCACACCGAGCGCCGCGGCCTCGGTGGCCAGCGCCGTGCGCAGGGGCTCGGTCGCCACGCCGGACACCGCGAACTCGACGGCGGTCACGGGATACTTGGCCAGCCGGAAGATACGGTCGATGTTGCTGCCGACCTCGGTGATCCGGGCCGCTATGGCGGCCGTCGCCTCGGCGGTGAGCGGGTGCCCGAGCACGGTGACCAGGGAGCGGCCGAGCCCGCGCGGCCGGTTGTCGCCGATGCCGGAGATGATCTCCGCCTGGAGCTTCAGCGACTCTGCCCAGCTGTGGACGGTGGCCCGCAGATCGCCCTCCAGACCGCGGGGCGGCTCGGTCACGAGCGCGCACAACACGATCCGGCCACGGGTGACGACCTGCTCGATGTCGACGACGTCGACGGAGTAGGCGGCGAGGGTGTCGAACAGGCCGGCCGTGATACCGGGCCGGTCCTTGCCGAAGATCTTGACGAGAAGCGTGGGAACGTCAGAGGTCTGCGTAGCGCTCATGGTGGTCCAACCGTATCCGGCACCCGGTGCCTGCCGCCCCCGAGGTCCGCCTGACGGACAGCGCCACCGTCCCGTACTGCCCAGTACCACCCCTCACTCCCCGTCCCTCGGCCGCCTCGGCGGCGCGGGCGGTGGCGGAGGCGGGGGCGGCGGGACCTCGCCCCAACGGCGTGACGGCGGCCGGCCCCCCGGGTGCGGTGGCCGCCGGGGCGCTCCCGGCGGTGGTCGGAGCGGGCCGGCCACGGTGGGGGCGCCGTACACGTCGTCACCCGCCCGGCGGTGTGGGTCGGCGTGCTCTCCGGCGGCACCCTGCCCGTGCCCCGGGTACGGACCCGAGGCGGACACCCCGTACTCGAGGCCACCGGCATCCGGCGCCACCACCCCGGCACCCCGTGCCAGCCACGTCGCCCGCGCCCCCGCCGCCCCGCTCGCCCGCGCCGCCAACGCCCCGGCGGCCCCCGCCCCCGCACCCCACAGGGCGCCCAGCAGCAGGGCCGTGCCGAGGTGGGCGCGCAGGTCGAGGCCGGCGCCGAAGGCATCGATGCCGAGTACCGACAGCGAGGCGTCCACGGACACCCCGCTCAGCCGGGAGAGCAGCGGCAGTGCCGCCCCGGTCACGAGACCGACCCGCAGCGCGCAGCGCGCCACGAAAGCGGGGGAGCGCCCCTCGCCGGGCGCCACGGGCGTCCGTACCGCCGTCAGGACCCCGGCCAGCAACATCATCAGGGCCGCCGCCACCCCCAGCAGCCACACCCGTCCGTCCAGCTCCGCCAGCCGCGCCAGCGTGACCGGCTCGCCCGCGCCCGCGCCCAGCAGGTCGTCCAGCGGAGCGGGGAGAACCCGGGCCAGTTCGCCGGCGGCCCGGCCGTCCCACGGCACGAACAGGCCGACCGGGACGCCGAGCCAGACCCCGTTCGGCGCCCCGAGGAGCGCGGCGCCCGCGATCCGCCGCGGATGGTCGTCGCCGACCGCCGCGTACCCGGCCGCCGCGAGGCCGGCCGCCACCGCGGTCAGGGCCACCGTGACCACGGCGGACACGGCGGGCCGCACCACCCGGTGCACGACCGCGCACCCGCGGGGCAGCGGAGTACGGCGCGAGGCCAGCAGCGCGATCAGCAGGACCCCGGCGGACCAGGCCAGCCCGCCCAGCAGGGTCGGCGCGGTGTCGACGCTGATGCCGACCGCGGCCTCGGCGTCGACGAGGTCACCGATCCGGTCGGGGAGCAGCCCGCCGATGTCACCCACGTCCCCGAGCCCCGGAATGTCCGCGCCACCACCGGCACCACCGGGCAGCGCGTCGATCCCCAGCGCACCGCCGTCGATCGTGATGATGCCGTGACCCGCCCAGACCAGACCGCCCGTCATCGCCACGAACAGGGCGACCACCGCGCCCGCGCGTGCGAGGAGTTCGGCGGGGGAGACCACAACTCCGGCCCCGCGCAGGGAGCGCAGGAAGAAGAACGACAGCAGCAGCGCGCCGACCAGGCTCACGCCCAGTGGCGTGATCTCGATGGCCGAGTACGCCTCCGCCCCCTTCAGCCCGAACGCCGACAGGTCTCCGTCCGGTGTCACCGAACCGCCCGCGCCCAGCGCCACGACCGCCGCCGTCATCGGGCCCGGCGAGCCCGCCGCGTCGGCGTCGAGCAGGTGCAGGCCGAGCGCCGCCGTTCCCGCCATGCCGATCAACGCCCAGCTCACGGCGGCGATCGCGGTCAGCAGGACGTCTCCCCACGGCACCCCGGCGGCATACCCCTCGGACCCGACGCTCGTGCACGCGCTCATGGCAGACCCCCCGATCCGCTGCGCGGCGGAGTTGCCGCGCATGTCCCCCTCGCGTGGATTACCACTCTCCGAGCAGGTTTCAACCCCGTCAACGGGGTCGGTCGAGGGGTGCCTACGCAGTTTTCACAAGGCCCGACTTTCGGTCAGGGGCCCGAGCCTGAAATAGTTCCCCCCGATGTTCGACATCCCTAGACTCCCCGCGACGGGGGTACATCGGGGGACAACTCAGTGGGGCTTGGAGTGCCGGAACTCGTACTGGAATCCAACGGACGGACCTGGACGCTCGATCCGTCCCGGTCATACGCGCTCGGACGCGATCCGCAGGGGGAACTTGTCTTTGACGACGCCAGGGTGTCCTGGCGTCATGCCACGATCACTTTCGACGGCCGCAGTTGGGTCGTAGAGGACCACGGGAGCACCAACGGCACGTTCGTGCACGGGCAGCGGGTCCAGCGGATGGAGCTCGGCGCCGGCAGCGTGCTGAACCTGGGCAACGCGAACGACGGACCGCGCGTCGACCTGACCGGCGTACAGGCCCCGGCCGGAACGCCGCAGGCCCAGCCCCAGCAGACGCCGCAGGTCCAACCCCAGCAGCAGCCGTACGCCGCGCAGGGCGCGAACGCCGGCTGGGCCCAGCAGGCCCCGGCACAGCAGCCGCCGCAGCAGGTCCCGCAGCACGGGCAGCCGCACCAGCAGGCCGGCTGGCAGCAGCAGCCGCAGCAGCAGGCCGCGCCGCACTTCCCCCAGCAGCAGGGCTCCGGTGGCGCGGCGGGGGCGCCGCCGGCCTACGGCGACCGCAGCCCGACCACGTTCCACCAGTTCTCGCTCGGCCGTGTGATGCGCATCGGCCGTGCCCTGGAGAACGAGCTGGTCGTCTCCGACCTCCAGGTCTCCCGCAACCACGCGGAGTTCCACGCGACGCCCGACGGGCGCATGGAGATCCGCGACCTGGGCTCGCACAACGGCACGTACGTCAACGGCCAGCCGATCGCCAAGGGCGGTTCGCAGCTGCTCGGCCCGACCGACATCGTCGGCGTCGGCCACTCGACGTTCCGGATCGTCGGCGACCGGCTCGAGGAGTTCGTCGACACCGGTGAGGTGTCCTTCTCCGCGCGGCACCTGACCGTCACGGTCGACGGCGGCAAGCAGATCCTCAAGGACGTCTCCTTCGGCGTACCGGAGAAGTCGCTGATCGCGGTCATCGGACCGTCCGGCTCCGGCAAGTCGACCCTGCTCAAGGCGCTCACCGGCTACCGGCCGGCCGACCAGGGCGAGGTCCTCTACGACAACCGGAACCTGTACAAGCAGTTCGCCGAGCTGCGCCAGCGCATCGGTCTGGTCCCGCAGGACGACATCCTGCACAAGGAGCTGACCGTCAAGAAGGCCCTCAAGTACGCGGCGAAGCTCCGCTTCCCGGCCGACACCACGGCCGCGGAGCGCAACGCCCGCATCGACGAGGTGCTGCGCGAGCTGAAGCTGGACATCCACAAGGACAAGAAGGTCACGTCCCTCTCCGGTGGCCAGCGCAAGCGCGTCTCCGTCGCCCTGGAGCTGCTCACCAAGCCGTCGCTGATCTTCCTGGACGAGCCGACCTCCGGCCTCGACCCCGGCATGGACCGCGACGTCATGCAGCTGCTGCGCGGGCTGGCCGACGACGGCCGCACGGTCCTCGTCGTCACCCACTCGGTGGCCGAGCTGGCGATCTGCGACAAGCTGCTGGTCATGGCGCCGGGCGGCTCGGTCGCCTACTTCGGCCCGCCCGAGGAGGCGCTGAACTTCTTCGGCTACGACACCTGGGCCGACGTCTTCTCCGCCTTCGAGAACTACCGCGACTACGACTGGGCGGGCCGCTGGAAGGGCTCGCAGCACTACCAGATGTACGCCGCGGACCTCGACGCCGTCGCTCCGCAGTCCGCACCGGTGCCGGCGATGCAGGCGATGAAGCCGCCGAAGCCACAGGGCTGGATGTCGCAGTTCGTCACGCTGGTGCGGCGCTACGTCTCGGTGATCGTCTCCGACAAGGGCTTCCTCGCCCTGATGGTGATCCTGCCGGCCGTGCTCGGCGCGGTGAGCCTGCTGATCGACGCGGACAAGGGCCTGCTGCCCAACCCGGCCAACCCGCAGAGCGGCCGGATCATCCCGAACGGCACCGCCACCACGGTCCTGCTGATCCTCGCGGTGGGCGCCTGCTTCGCCGGCGCCGCCAACTCGGTCCGCGAGCTGATCAAGGAACGGGTGATCTACGAGCGGGAACGCGCGACCGGTCTGTCGCGGTCCGCGTACCTGATGTCCAAGGTCTTCGTGCTCGGCATGATCACCGTGCTGCAGGGTCTGCTGGTCGGTGTGATCGGCTTCGCCAACCGCGAGATCCCCGAAGAGGGCCTGATCCTCGGCGGCGCGACCCTCGTCGAACTGTCACTGCCGATCATGGCGCTGGGCTTCACGTCGATGATGTTCGGCCTGATCATCTCGTCGTTGGTGAAGACCGCCGAGAAGACCATGCCGCTGCTGGTCATGTTCGCGATCATCCAGGTCGTCTTCACCGGCTGCCTCTTCGCGCTGAACGGCGCGGTCGGCGTCAACCAGTTCTCGTACCTGATGCCCTCGCGCTGGGCGGTGGCCGCGGCCGGCGCCACGCTGGACTTCAACAAGATCAGCCCGCCCGAGGAGGGCGCCGGGGCCGATCCGCTGTGGGAGCACACCGTGGCTGCCTGGAGCATGGACATGGCCGCGCTGATCGTCCTCGGTGTGATCTGCGGCTTCTTCGTGGCGCGCTTCCTGCGGCGGCACGAGCCCGAGGTCATGCGCAAGTGACGCGCGACCGCGGATGACCGCGGCGAGACGCCCCGAAGGGCGGCACCCCGTCAGGAGGGTGCCGCCCTTCGGCGTGCGATCGGCGTCCGCGTCGGCGTCGGTCCGAAGAGGTCCGCGCCGACCTCAGTACGCGCTGTCGACGTTGTCCATGGTGCCGTACTTGTCCGCGGCGTAGTTGCACGCGGCGACGATGTTGGCGACCGGGTCCCAGATGTTCTTCGAGGTGCCGGCCACGTGGTAGGCCTCGAAGGTCGGCGGGATGACCTGGAGCAGGCCCTTCGACGGGATGCCGTTGATGGCGTTGATGTCCCAGTCGTTGATGGCCTTCGGGTTGCCGGAGGACTCCCGCATGATGTTGCGGTGGATGCCCTCGTAGGAGCCGGGGATGTCGTGCTTCTTCATGATGGCCCGGGCCTCGCGGATCCAGCCGTCGAGGTTGTTCGGGTAGGACTTCTTGACCTCGGTGCGCTTGGCGGACCGGCTGGCGGCCTCCTTCGCCTCGCGCTTGGCGGCGGCCTTCTTCGCCGCGGCCTTCTCGGCGGCGGCCTTCTTCGCGGCCGCCTCCTTCTTGGCCTCGATGGTGGCGACCTTCTGGCTGGCACTGGCCAGCTGGCCGGTGACGCCGGCGTGGACGTCCTGGATCTGCTTGGTGCTGTACGCCACCTTGGCCGTCGGAGCGGCCTCGCTCGTGGTCGTCTGGCCGCTGGCCGGCACGGCGGTGAGCGCGACGGCGGCGGCGCCGAGCGTGCCGACACCGGCTATGGCGGCCTTCTGGGTGCGGGTCAGGGAACGACTGCGACCACGGGAAAGGATGTTCTTGAGCATGGCGGGATAGACCTCTTCGAATAGCGCGGAGGTCGCTCTCGTCCGGTGGGGACAGGGGTGCTTCCGGCACAAACGCCGCGGGGGAGAACCCACGGCGCTGAGCGACGAGAGCAATTCTTAGCGGCCGCAAAATCCGGAGGCAAAGGTGTGACGTACGATCCGAGGTAGTGGATCAGGGAACGGCGAAACGGGGCAGATTGGACTATCTGCCCCGCTCAAAACGGACGAGTCGTACTCCTACTCCTCTTCGTACGTGACGTGCGCCCTATGCCCGGGCTCACATCGACCCCCCGCCGTTCTCACCGTTGGTTGCTGTCGCAATGCGCTGTGTGAGTGGCTGCGCGGCCCTCTCCTACGGCAGGAGGAGATGCACGTCGCCGAACTCGTGCCACAGGTACCGCCCCCGTACCGCCGCGTCGTACCCGAGGTCGATCGCCGCCCGCCCCGCCACCGCCTCCAGCATCAGCAGATGCGAGGCCTCGGGCTCGTGCAGCCCCGTCAGCAGGCCGTCCACCACCCGCACCCCGCGCTCCGGGGTCACGACCAGATCCGTCCACCCCGCCCGGGCCCGTACGACGCCGTCGCCGCCGGCCGCCGACTCCACCGCCCGCACGGCGGTCGTCCCCACGGCCACCACCCGCCGTCCGGCGGCCCGCGCGGCGTTGATCAGCCGCGCCGACTCCCCGGGCACCGAGAACCGCTCCGGATAGGGCGGCTCGTGCGACTCCGCCGAAGCCACCCCCGTGTGCAGCGTCACGGGCGCGAACTGCACGCCGCGGCTCACCAGCTCCGCCACCAGCCGTGCCGTGAAGGGCCGCGCCGCGCTCGGCATCTCCGCGCTGCCCGTCCCGTCGGGCGTCGCCAGCGCGAACACCGTCTGGTACACGGACAGCGGCTGGTCCCGCTCCGTGTACGAGTAGCGAATGGGCCGCCCGTGCTCCCGCAGCACCGCGGTCACCTCCGCCCCCGACACCCGCGCCCACCACAACCGGTCCCCGCGCGTACTCAGCGGCTCCTCCGCCACCAGCCGCCCACCGCCCGGCAGCCGGACCACCGTCCCCTTCGCCACGCACGCACGCGCGCGCGTGGTGCCCCTCCCGTCCGGCTCCCGAACCTCCACCGCCCACCGGCCGTCGTCCCCGCGCGCGGAGAAGTGCACCACCACGCGCGCGTGGCCGGCCGACCCGTCGACCGCGGCCGCCAGCGTCGGCGACGTGTTGACCACCAGCAGATCACCGGCCCGCAGCAGCCCGAGCAGCTCACCGAACACGTGATGCGACACCTCGGTGCCCCGCGACACCAGCAGCCGTACGCCGTCCCGGTCCAGGCCCGGCCCCCGCTGCTCGGTCGGCACCCGCGCCGACAGTTCCTCCGGCACCGTCAGCGCCACCGTCATGACCGCGCCTCCAGCAGGGCCGGAGCCCCGTAGCGCCCACTGGCCGGCCGCTCGTCCAGCAACCGCAGAAGCGCCGGAACGACACCCACCGGATCGGGCCTCGGATCGTCGTCGTCCGGTACGGCCGCCGCGTACAGGTCCGTGGCCATGTCCCCCGGATCCACCGCCCAGACCCGCAGCCCCGGCTCCTCGACGCCCAGCACCGCCGCCAGCTGGTCCAGCGCCGCCTTGGACGCCCCGTAGCCGCCCCACGTCTCGTACGCCTCGGCCGCCGCGTCCGAGCTGATCGTCAGCACCGCGCCCGCCGGAGCCGCCCGCAGCGCCGGCAGCGCCTCCTGGACCAGGCCGAGCGCGGCCACCACGTTCACCTCCAGGGCCCGTCGCAGCCCGTCCGTCGGCAGCTCCGCCAGCCGCACCAGCGGCTCCGCGCCCAGCGCGCTCGCGTTGCTGACCAGCAGATCCACCCCGCCCAGCCGCCCCGCCTCCGTCACCAGCCCGGTCCGGTGCCAGGGGTCGGTGACGTCCCCGGGCAGCGCCGTCACGCGCGTGCCGTACGCCTCCAGCGCCGCCGCCGTGTCCTTGAGCACCTCAGGGGTCCGGGCGTCCAGCACCAGATCCCAGCCCCGAGCCGCCAACGCCTCGGCGAGCGCTCGGCCCAGCCCCTTCGACGCTCCCGTGATGATCGCGACCGGCATGACACACGTCCCCTCGTCGTCCCCGCCGCCACCCGTCCGGTACGGCGTGATCTCAACGTAGGAACCGGGCCCCACCAGCCGCCTCGGGCACCGGCCCCAACCCGGCAGGGCCCTTCGCCCTAGGGCGGAGGGGCGGGACCTCGGACCTAGGCCCACCGCCCTAGGCGGCGGCCGTCACAGGTCCGATCCCCCTGTCACCCCCCGCCGGTACCGTGAGGACATGAGTCACGGCCCCCGGTCCGGCCTCGCCGCGGTGAGTTCCGCGCTGCTGGCCATGAGCAGGCACCTGGAGGTGCGCGACGTCCTCAAGACGATCGTCGCCTCCGCCCGCGAGCTGCTGGACGCCCAGTACGCCGCCCTCGGTGTCCCCGACGACCACGGCGGCTTCGCCCAGTTCGTGGTCGACGGCGTCAGCGACGAGCAGTGGAAGGCCATCGGCCCCCTCCCGCGCCAGCACGGCATCCTCGCCGCCATGCTCCACGAGGCCACGCCGGAGCGTCTCGCCGACGTCCGCGAGGACCCCCGCTTCGGCGGCTGGCCCTCCGCCCACCCCGACCTCGTCGACTTCCTGGGCCTGCCGATCCGCGACGGCGACGAGATCATCGGCGCCCTCTTCCTGGCCAACAAGCTGTGCCCTGTGAGGGGACACCCCCCACACCCCCCGGGCCCAAAACCTGAAGGCACCTGCGGATTCACGCCGGACGACGAGGAACTGCTCGGCATCCTCGCCCAGCACGCCGCCATCGCCCTCACCAACGCGCGCCTGTACGAACGCAGCCGCGAGCTGACCATCGCCGAGGAGCGCTCCCGCCTCGCCCACGAGCTGCACGACGCGGTCAGCCAGAAGCTCTTCTCACTGCGCCTGACCGCCCAGGCCGCCACCGCCCTGGTCGACCGCGACCCCGCGCGGGCCAAGGGCGAGTTGCAGCAGGTCGCCGCCCTCGCCGCGGAGGCCGCCGACGAGCTGCGCGCCGCCGTCGTGGAGCTGCGCCCCGCCGCCCTGGAGGAGGACGGCCTCGTCGCCACCCTGCGCACCCACATCCAGGTCCTCGACCGCGCCCACACCGCGCGCGTGACCTTCGCCGGACACGGGGTCAGGGCCCTGCCCGCCGCCCAGGAGGAGGCGATGCTGCGCGTCGCCCAGGAGGCGCTGCACAACGCCCTGCGCCACTCCGAGGCGGCGCGCGTCGACGTGACCCTGCACCGGAGGGGCACCGGGGCCGTACTCCGGGTCACCGACGACGGCACCGGCTTCGACCCGCGCACCGTGCGTCGCGCGGGACGCCACCTCGGCCTGGTCTCGATGCGCGACCGGGCCAACGGCACCGGGGGAAGACTCACCGTGCAGTCCGCGCCCGGCAAGGGCACCACGATCGAGATGGAGGTCCCCGGTGGCTGACGCAATCAAGGTGCTGCTCGTCGACGATCACCAGGTGGTCCGCCGGGGCCTGCGCACCTTCCTGGAGGTGCAGGACGACATCGTGGTGGTCGGGGAGGCCGCCGACGGCGCCGAGGGAGTCGACCGCGCCCAGGAACTGAAACCCGACGTGATCCTCATGGACGTCAAGATGCCGGGCATGGACGGCGTCGACGCACTGCGCAGGCTCCGCGAGCTGGACAACCACGCGCGCGTACTGGTCGTCACCAGCTTCACCGAGCAGCGCACCGTCGTCCCGGCCCTGCGCGCGGGCGCGGCGGGTTACGTCTACAAGGACGTCGACCCCGAGGCCCTGGCCGGTGCCATCCGCTCCGTCCACGCCGGCCACATCCTGCTCCAGCCCGAGGTCGCCGGCGCCCTGCTCAGCCAGGACGAGGGCAACTCCGGCCAGGGAAGGGCCGGTTCACTCACGGAGCGCGAGCGGGAGGTGCTGGGTCTGATCGCGGACGGCCGCTCCAACCGGGAGATCGCGCGGGCGCTGGTGCTCTCCGAGAAGACCGTCAAGACCCACGTCTCGAACATCCTGATGAAGCTCGACCTGGCGGACCGCACCCAGGCCGCGCTGTGGGCCGTACGCCACGGCGTGACCGGCTGACGGAAGGTTCCCTTCCGGTCGGAGATTCATACCGTCGTGGGAATGTCCCCCGAATGGCGCATCCTTTGCGGGGGCCGGCCGTTCTCCAGTGCGTGCCGCGGCGACTGCCGCGGCGATCGCAAGGAGGGCTTGTAAGTGAAGAACCTGAAGAAGGCAGCGGCCGTGACGATGGTGGCCGGCGGGCTGATCGCCGCCGGCGCGGGGATGGCCTCCGCCACCGACGGGTCCCAGGCCCACGGCGAGGCCATCGGCTCCCCGGGCGTCGCCTCCGGCAACCTGGTCCAGGCGCCGATCCACATCCCGGTCAACGCCGTCGGCAACAGCGTCAACGTCATCGGCGTCCTGAACCCGGCCTTCGGCAACCTGGGCCTCAACCACTGACCCAGGCAGCACGATGCTCGCGGCCTCCCGGACAGCTGGGAGGCCGATCGGCACCGACCAGCCCGTCCGGCGATTGAGGACGAGGCCGTTCAGGCCGAAAGGGGGGTCTGGGGGCGCAGCCCCCAGGTCGCCCACACCAGCGCCGGGTACAGGGTGAGGACGGTCACCGCATCCCCTGCCCCCGCTCCTCCACAACGGAGTTGTACGCCGCGACCAGCGCCCGCCGAGCCGTCCGCTCCACCGGCCGCAGTGCCTCCCCCCGCGCCGCCATCTCGGACGCGCTCACCGCACCACCGTGACCGTTCTCATACGCGAGCGACACCAGCGCCCCCACCCGCTGCGCCAACTCCAGCACCCGCACCGCCCGCGGCGGATACCCCGGCGCCAGCACCTGGCGACCGCGCTCGGCCCGGGCCCGGTACGCCGCGACCGCCGCCTCCGCCACCGGCCCCGACCCGGCCACGTCCAGCCGCGTCAGCACCTCCGTCGCGTCGCGCAGCGCCTCCGCCAGCTCCCGCTCCGCCTCCCCGAGCGAGGGCACGTCCGCGGGCGGCGCCTCCCGCACCGGCAGGCAGTGCCAGACCACCTCGACGTGCACGTCACCCTCGGGCCCGGCCTCGTGCACCTCGGGCACCAGCCCCACCGCCGCACCGTGACAGACCACGGCCTCCTCCGCCTCCAGCGCCCGCGCGTTGAAGTCCGGCGGCCCGCTCAGGCCCAGCGGATGTCCCGGCGCGGGCAGCGCGACCCGCAGCCCCGTCGCCCCGAGCGCCCGCAGCCGGCCGAGCGCCAGCGTGAGACCGACGGGCGCCGGTTCGCCGGGCAGCCCCTCCACCCGGTGCACCGCGTCCTCCCCGACGATCGCCACCGCGGCGTCATCAGGCGAGACCAATCCGGCAATAAGGGCATTTCCCCAGGCGGCAAGGCGCCCTGCGCGTGGTTCCGAGAGCATGCCCCCACCCTAAGGACCGGACCGATGGAACGGTCATGCCGACCGGTGGCGTAGATTTCCTGGAGGGCCTGCGCCCACCGGCGCGGCGGCCCGAGCCAAGGCGTACGCGACAGCCGAGACCGGCCACAATGCAAGGGGAGACAACGCGCTCATGAGCGATGTTCTGGAGCTTCAGGACGTATCCGTGGTCCGCGAGGGCCGGGCTCTGGTGGACCAGGTCTCCTGGTCGGTGAAGGAGGGCGAACGCTGGGTCATCCTCGGCCCCAACGGCGCAGGCAAGACCACCCTCCTCAATGTCGCGTCCAGCTACCTCTACCCCAGCCAGGGCACCGCCACCATCCTCGGCGAGACGCTCGGCAAGCCCGGCACCGACGTCTTCGAGCTGCGCCCGCGCATCGGCGTGGCCGGCATCGCCATGGCCGACAAGCTGCCCAAGCGCCAGACCGTCCTGCAGACCGTACTGACCGCCGCCTACGGCATGACGGCCGGCTGGCACGAGGACTACGAGGACATCGACGAGCAGCGCGCCCGCGCCTTCCTCGACCGCCTCGGCATGACCGAGTACCTGGAGCGGAAGTTCGGCACCCTCTCGGAGGGCGAGCGCAAGCGCACCCTCATCGCCCGCGCCCTGATGACCGACCCCGAGCTGCTGCTCCTGGACGAGCCGGCCGCCGGCCTCGACCTCGGCGGCCGCGAGGACCTCGTCCGCCGCCTCGGCCGGCTCGCCCGCGACCCCATCGCGCCCTCCATGATCATGGTCACCCACCACGTCGAGGAGATCGCGCCGGGCTTCACCCACGTCCTGATGATCCGTCAGGGCGAGGTCATGGCCGCCGGCCCGCTGGAGCTGGAACTCACCTCCCGCAACCTCTCCCTCTGCTTCGGACTCCCGCTGGTCGTCGAGCAGAACGGCGACCGCTGGACCGCACAGGGCCTTCCGCTGTCCTGACCCGCCCCCCGTGCGCCCTGTCCCCAGCCCACCCGACGGACCTACCATGACCACGTGAACGACATCGACGCATGGGTGTGGTGGCTCGTCGCCGCGGCAGCGCTCGGAATCCCGCTCGTCGTGACCGCGATGCCGGAGTTCGGGATGTTCGCCGTCGGGGCGGTCGCCGCCGCCGTGGCCTCCGGGTTCGGCGCGGACCTCGTCGTCCAGGTCCTCGTCTTCGTCGTCGTATCGGTCGCCCTCATCGCGGTCGTACGGCCCGTCGCCGCCCGGCATCGCTCCCAACAGCCCCAACTGGCCACGGGAGTCGACGCTCTGAAGGGCAGACAGGCCGTCGTCGTGGAGCGGGTCGACGGCTCCGGCGGCCGGATCAAACTCGCCGGCGAGATCTGGTCGGCACGCGCGCTGGACACCGGGCGCGCCTTCGAAGCGGGTGAGGAAGTCGACGTCGTGGACATCGAGGGCGCCACGGCGATCATCATGTGACCCCGCCGCGCACAACTGGCCCGAACGGGCCCCGAGTCGTGCGACGGTCTGTCAGACTCGACCAGCAAGATCCTCAACAGCCGTAAGATCAGCAGACGTCAGGGTCGGAGAAGGGGACGGACAACCACGATGGAACCGGTCATCATCGTTTTGATCATCCTGGTGGTGTTGGTCTTCATCGCCCTGATCAAGACCATCCAGGTCATCCCACAGGCCAGCGCCGCCATCGTCGAGCGCTTCGGCCGCTACACGCGGACCCTGAACGCGGGCCTCAACATCGTGGTCCCGTTCATCGACACCATCCGCAACCGTATCGACCTGCGTGAACAGGTCGTCCCCTTCCCGCCGCAGCCGGTCATCACCCAGGACAACCTGGTCGTCAACATCGACACCGTCATCTACTACCAGGTGACCGACGCCCGCGCCGCGACCTACGAAGTCGCCAGCTACATCCAGGCCATCGAGCAGCTCACCGTCACCACACTGCGCAACATCATCGGCGGCATGGACCTGGAACGGACCCTGACCTCCCGCGAGGAGATCAACGCGGCCCTGCGCGGCGTCCTCGACGAGGCGACCGGCAAGTGGGGCATCCGCGTCAACCGCGTCGAGCTGAAGGCGATCGAACCGCCCACCTCCATCCAGGACTCGATGGAGAAGCAGATGCGCGCCGACCGCGACAAGCGCGCCGCCATCCTCCAGGCCGAAGGTGTCCGGCAGTCCGAGATCCTGCGTGCCGAGGGCGAGAAGCAGTCCCAGATCCTGCGCGCCGAAGGTGAGGCCAAGGCCGCCGCCCTGCGCGCCGAGGGCGAGGCCCAGGCCGTCCGCACGGTCTTCGAGGCCATCCACGCCGGCGACCCGGACCAGAAGCTGCTCTCCTACCAGTACCTCCAGATGCTCCCGAAGATCGCCGAGGGCGACGCCAACAAGCTCTGGATCGTCCCCAGCGAAATCGGCGACGCCCTCAAGGGCCTGTCCGGCGCCATGGGCAACCTCGGCGGCCTGGGCGGCGGCGGAGGCAACGGCGCCCCCAGCGTCCCCGCCCAGGAACGCCGAGAGAAGCCGACGATCGACTGAGGTCGGACACCGTGCCCCGAAAGGGGCGCGGGGCTGTGTCGATAGGCGGCTCCGCCGCGTGGGCGCGACCAGCCCCAGAGGACCCGCACCCGGCATCAAGACCCAGGCCCCGACGGCGCAGCCGTCACGCCGCGTCCAGCACCAACCAGTCCGGCAGCGCCTCAAAGTCGTCCCGAGCCAGCGCCAGCAACATCGCATCGGCGGGCGTCGGCTCGAACGGCTCCCGAAGCAACGGCATCCCCGCCTGCTCCGGCGTCCGGTTCGCCTTGCGGTGATTGTCCTCCGCACAGGAGGCCACCGTGTTCAGCCACGAGTCCTGCCCACCGTGCGACCTCGGCACCACGTGGTCGACGGTCGTCGCCCTCCGGCCGCAGTACGCGCACCGGTTCCGGTCCCGGACCAGCACGCCCCGCCTCGACCAGGGAGCGCGTCTTCGAAAGGGCACCCGTACGTATTGGCAGAGCCTGATCACCCGTGGCGCCGGTATGTCGAGCGCGGCTCCGCGCATCCGCAGTTCGGGGTGGGCCTGCTCGACGACGGCCTTGTCCTGGAGCACCAGAACGACGGCTCGGTTCAACGTCACCGTCGACAACGGCTCGAAGCTCGCGTTCAGCACCAGCGTGTCCCGCATACCAGCCCACCTCCCGTGTGCACCGGCCCACCCCGTGGCGGGCTGGGATCAACTCTGGCCGGGCACGCCGAGATGGACAACGCAATATCCGCTGCTCCAGGGGCGACTATCTCCCCCCGCCACCCCTGGCATTAAAAATGCCCGCCCCTGATCCATTCCAAGACCGGGGGCGGGCAAACGTTCCATGAACGCTCGGAACGCTCAGCTGTCGGCGGGCAGCTCGTACTCACCGATCAGCTGGGCGCGCCCGATCGTGTGGAACCGCAGATTGAAGCCGACGAACGCCGGGCTCGCCTCCGCGTCCGGGCCGAGCTTCTCCTGGTCCACGGCGTACACCGTGAACACGTACCGGTGCGGACCGTCGCCGGGCGGCGGCGCGGCACCGCCGAAGTCCTTGCTGCCGTAGTCGTTGCGCGCCTGTACGGCACCCTGGGGCAGCCCCTCGAAGGTGCCGCTGCCCGCGCCCACCGGCAGCTCGGTCACCGACGCCGGGATGTCGAACACCACCCAGTGCCAGAACCCGCTGCCCGTGGGGGCGTCCGGGTCGTAGCAGGTCACGGCGAAGCTCTTGGTCTCGGCGGGGAAGCCCTCCCACCGCAGCTGCGGAGAGGTGTTGCCGACCGCGTGGACCTGATCGTCCTTGAGCGTCCCGCCCTCCTGGACGTCGTCACTCGTGACCGTGAACGACGGCACGGGCGGGTGGAAGTCATGGGGGAGCGGACGCCGCTTCAGCTCGGTCACCTCGGTACCTCCTGAATGTCTGGTGCAGAGATGACCGAGCCTAGATCCATCAGAACCAGTTGCGCTTGCTGCCGACCTCCGACAGCCACTGGTTGAGGTACGCCGTCCAGTCGGTGCCCTGGTAGTCGTTCAGCCCCACCTTGAAGGAACGGAACGTGTCGCTGCCCTCGCTGAACAGCCCGGGCTTCTTGTCCATCTCGAGCACGACGTCCATGGCCTGCGCGTCGGCCACGAAGCTCAGCTCGACCTGGTTCAGCCCCCGGTACTGCTGCGGCGGGAAGAACTCGATCTCCTGGTAGAAGGGCAGCTGCTGCCGCGTACCCCGGATGTGGCCACGCTCCATGTCGGCGTTCTTGAACCGGAAGCCCAGCCCGATGAACGCGTCAAGGATCGCCTTCTGCGCCGGCAGCGGATGCACGTTGATCGGGTCCAGGTCACCGGAGTCCACGGCACGGGCGATCTCCAGCTCCGTGGTGACGCCGATGTTCATCCCCCGCAGCGACTGTCCGTCGATCATGGTGATCGGCGTCTCCCACGGGATCTCCAGCCCGAACGGCACCGCGTGCACGACACCGGCCTTCAGCTCGAAGGCACCGCCGAGCCGCACCTTGGTGAATTCGACGTCCTGCTTGTACTCCTGGTCGCCGCTCTCCACCTCGACCTTGGCCTGGAGCCCGACGGACAGCCCCTCGATCTCCTGGTCGACGGATCCGCCCTGGATCCGCACCTCGCCCTGGACGACACCCCCCGGTACGACGTTGACCTCATTGAGCACGGTCTCGACCGAAGCCCCGCCGGCCCCCAGGCTCGCGAGCAGCTTCTTGAACGCCATGTCTCTCCTCCAGGCTTGCGTGTGAACCCTTGATCCCTACAAACGCGATCCGGCCGTGGCCGGTTCCGCGTCCCACACCCTGGCAAGCCGGCCGCCCTCTGGCCACCCCGCGCACGGACCCGGCTGCGTTACGCTCGGACGGCATGATCGCGAGCCCTGACCGTACGCCCCTGCCCAGGGAATTCTTCGACCGGCCCGTCCTCGAGGTGGCCCCCGACCTCCTGGGACGCGTCCTCGTGCGCGACACCCCGGACGGTCCGATCGCCCTCCGCCTGACGGAGGTCGAGGCCTACGACGGTCAGAACGACCCCGGCTCCCACGCCTACCGCGGTCGGACCCCCCGCAACGACGTGATGTTCGGCCCGCCCGGACACGTGTACGTGTACTTCACCTATGGCATGTGGTTCTGCATGAACCTGGTGTGCGGTCCCGACGGCACCGCGAGCGCCGTCCTCCTGCGTGCCGGCGAGATCATCGAGGGCGCCGAGCTGGCCCGGACTCGTCGACTCTCCGCCCGCAATGACAAGGAACTGGCCAAAGGACCGGCTCGTTTGGCCACCGCCCTGGGCGTGGACCGAGCCCTGGACGGCACCGACGCGTGCACGACCGAGGACACCCCGCTGCGCATCCTGACCGGCGCCGCCGTGCCCCGCGACCAGGTACGCAACGGTCCGCGGACCGGCGTGGCCGGCGAGGGCGGCGTTCATCCGTGGCGCTACTGGGTCGCCGACGACCCGACGGTCAGCCCGTATCGGGCCCATGTCCCGAAGCGGCGCCGAAGTTGACTCCCCTTTGGGGGGCGCGTAACGTAGCCCGAGCCGCTTGAACCGGTTACGGCATTCGTCAGCAGCCGAGAGCGGCCAACCCACTACCTCCGACTTCCCTCAGCGGGAGCGAGTTCGGCGTGCCCGCATGCCTGAATTCAATCTCGCCGGACCCGATTATGAGTCCGCGAAGGAATCGGCTAACGTAGTGAATGTCGAAAGGCCGAGGGGCGAAAGCCCGAAAGCCCGAGACAAACCCGCCGACCGGGAATCGGACCGAAAAGGATCTGATAGAGTCGGAAACGCAAGACCGAAGGGAAGCGCCCGGAGGAAAGCCCGAGAGGGTGAGTACAAAGGAAGCGTCCGTTCCTTGAGAACTCAACAGCGTGCCAAAAGTCAACGCCAGATATGTTGATACCTCCGGCCTGATCGGTTCATCCGGTTCAGGTTGAGGTTCCTTTGAAATACACACAGCGAGGACGCTGTGGACGGTCGGATTATTCCTTCGACCGTTCCGCTCTCGTGGTGTCACCCGATTACGGGTAAACATTCACGGAGAGTTTGATCCTGGCTCAGGACGAACGCTGGCGGCGTGCTTAACACATGCAAGTCGAACGATGAACCACTTCGGTGGGGATTAGTGGCGAACGGGTGAGTAACACGTGGGCAATCTGCCCTGCACTCTGGGACAAGCCCTGGAAACGGGGTCTAATACCGGATACTGAACCTCGCAGGCATCTGTGAGGGTCGAAAGCTCCGGCGGTGCAGGATGAGCCCGCGGCCTATCAGCTAGTTGGTGAGGTAATGGCTCACCAAGGCGACGACGGGTAGCCGGCCTGAGAGGGCGACCGGCCACACTGGGACTGAGACACGGCCCAGACTCCTACGGGAGGCAGCAGTGGGGAATATTGCACAATGGGCGAAAGCCTGATGCAGCGACGCCGCGTGAGGGATGACGGCCTTCGGGTTGTAAACCTCTTTCAGCAGGGAAGAAGCGAAAGTGACGGTACCTGCAGAAGAAGCGCCGGCTAACTACGTGCCAGCAGCCGCGGTAATACGTAGGGCGCAAGCGTTGTCCGGAATTATTGGGCGTAAAGAGCTCGTAGGCGGCTTGTCACGTCGGTTGTGAAAGCCCGGGGCTTAACCCCGGGTCTGCAGTCGATACGGGCAGGCTAGAGTTCGGTAGGGGAGATCGGAATTCCTGGTGTAGCGGTGAAATGCGCAGATATCAGGAGGAACACCGGTGGCGAAGGCGGATCTCTGGGCCGATACTGACGCTGAGGAGCGAAAGCGTGGGGAGCGAACAGGATTAGATACCCTGGTAGTCCACGCCGTAAACGGTGGGCACTAGGTGTGGGCAACATTCCACGTTGTCCGTGCCGCAGCTAACGCATTAAGTGCCCCGCCTGGGGAGTACGGCCGCAAGGCTAAAACTCAAAGGAATTGACGGGGGCCCGCACAAGCGGCGGAGCATGTGGCTTAATTCGACGCAACGCGAAGAACCTTACCAAGGCTTGACATACACCGGAAACGGCCAGAGATGGTCGCCCCCTTGTGGTCGGTGTACAGGTGGTGCATGGCTGTCGTCAGCTCGTGTCGTGAGATGTTGGGTTAAGTCCCGCAACGAGCGCAACCCTTGTCCCGTGTTGCCAGCAGGCCCTTGTGGTGCTGGGGACTCACGGGAGACCGCCGGGGTCAACTCGGAGGAAGGTGGGGACGACGTCAAGTCATCATGCCCCTTATGTCTTGGGCTGCACACGTGCTACAATGGCCGGTACAATGAGCTGCGATACCGCAAGGTGGAGCGAATCTCAAAAAGCCGGTCTCAGTTCGGATTGGGGTCTGCAACTCGACCCCATGAAGTCGGAGTCGCTAGTAATCGCAGATCAGCATTGCTGCGGTGAATACGTTCCCGGGCCTTGTACACACCGCCCGTCACGTCACGAAAGTCGGTAACACCCGAAGCCGGTGGCCCAACCCCTTGTGGGAGGGAGCTGTCGAAGGTGGGACTGGCGATTGGGACGAAGTCGTAACAAGGTAGCCGTACCGGAAGGTGCGGCTGGATCACCTCCTTTCTAAGGAGCACTTCTTACCAGCCTCTGGCTGGTCAGAGGCCAGCATGCGAGCGAATGTCTCGCACTGGTTGCTCATGGGTGGAACGTTGACTATTCGGTCCGGTTTCGGGCCGGTGGCTGCCAGTACTGCTCTTCGGAGCGTGGAACGCACGATCACCGGACGGGACTTGGCCGGGCACGCTGTTGGGTATCTGAGGGCACGGCCGTATGGCTGGGTCTTCGGTGCCGGCCCCAGTGCACTCGGGATTTCTCCCGGGGTGATGGGTGGTTGGTCGTTGTTTGAGAACTGCACAGTGGACGCGAGCATCTGTGGCCAAGTTTTTAAGGGCGCACGGTGGATGCCTTGGCACCAGGAACCGATGAAGGACGTGGGAGGCCACGATAGTCCCCGGGGAGTCGTCAACCAGGCTTTGATCCGGGGGTTTCCGAATGGGGAAACCCGGCAGTCGTCATGGGCTGTCACCCGCTGCTGAACACATAGGCAGTGTGGAGGGAACGCGGGGAAGTGAAACATCTCAGTACCCGCAGGAAGAGAAAACAACCGTGATTCCGGGAGTAGTGGCGAGCGAAACCGGATGAGGCCAAACCGTATACGTGTGAGACCCGGCAGGGGTTGCGTGTGCGGGGTTGTGGGATCTCTCTTCCACGGTCTGCCGGCCGTGGGACGAGTCAGAAACCGTTGATGTAGGCGAAGGACATGCGAAAGGTCCGGCGTAGAGGGTAAGACCCCCGTAGTCGAAACATCAGCGGCTCGTTTGAGAGACACCCAAGTAGCACGGGGCCCGAGAAATCCCGTGTGAATCTGGCGGGACCACCCGCTAAGCCTAAATATTCCCTGGTGACCGATAGCGGATAGTACCGTGAGGGAATGGTGAAAAGTACCGCGGGAGCGGAGTGAAATAGTACCTGAAACCGTGTGCCTACAAGCCGTGGGAGCGTCGGACATCAAGCTTGCTTGGTGTCTCGTGACTGCGTGCCTTTTGAAGAATGAGCCTGCGAGTTTGCGGTGTGTTGCGAGGTTAACCCGAGTGGGGAAGCCGTAGCGAAAGCGAGTCCGAACAGGGCGATTCAGTAGCACGCTCAAGACCCGAAGCGGAGTGATCTAGCCATGGGCAGGTTGAAGCGGAGGTAAGACTTCGTGGAGGACCGAACCCACCAGGGTTGAAAACCTGGGGGATGACCTGTGGTTAGGGGTGAAAGGCCAATCAAACTCCGTGATAGCTGGTTCTCCCCGAAATGCATTTAGGTGCAGCGTCGTGTGTTTCTTGCCGGAGGTAGAGCACTGGATAGGCGATGGGCCCTACCGGGTTACTGACCTTAGCCAAACTCCGAATGCCGGTAAGTGAGAGCGCGGCAGTGAGACTGTGGGGGATAAGCTCCATGGTCGAGAGGGAAACAGCCCAGAGCATCGACTAAGGCCCCTAAGCGTACGCTAAGTGGGAAAGGATGTGGAGTCGCACAGACAACCAGGAGGTTGGCTTAGAAGCAGCCACCCTTGAAAGAGTGCGTAATAGCTCACTGGTCTAGTGATTCCGCGCCGACAATGTAGCGGGGCTCAAGCGTACCGCCGAAGTCGTGTCATTGCGATATATACCCCCAACGGGGATCGTGATGGGTAGGGGAGCGTCGTGTGCCGGGTGAAGCAGCCGCGGAAGCGAGTTGTGGACGGTTCACGAGTGAGAATGCAGGCATGAGTAGCGATACAAACGTGAGAAACGTTTGCGCCGATTGACTAAGGGTTCCTGGGTCAAGCTGATCTGCCCAGGGTAAGTCGGGACCTAAGGCGAGGCCGACAGGCGTAGTCGATGGATAACCGGTTGATATTCCGGTACCCGCTGTGAAGCGTCAAACATCGAGCATCGTGATGCTAAGGCCGTGAAGCCGCCCTGATCTCTTCGGAGTTGAGGGGAGTGGTGGAGCCGTCGAACCAAGCGGTTAGTAGGTGAGTGATGGGGTGACGCAGGAAGGTAGTCCATCCCGGGCGGTGGTTGTCCCGGGGTAAGGGTGTAGGCCGCAAGGTAGGTAAATCCGCCTTGCATACGGCTGAGACCTGATGCCGAGCCGATTGTGGTGAAGTGGATGATCCTATGCTGTCGAGAAAAGCCTCTAGCGAGTTTCATGGCGGCCCGTACCCTAAACCGACTCAGGTGGTCAGGTAGAGAATACCGAGGCGTTCGGGTGAACTATGGTTAAGGAACTCGGCAAAATGCCCCCGTAACTTCGGGAGAAGGGGGGCCACATCCGGTGACGAGTCTTGCACTCCGAGCTGGGGGTGGCCGCAGAGACCAGCGAGAAGCGACTGTTTACTAAAAACACAGGTCCGTGCGAAGCCGTAAGGCGATGTATACGGACTGACGCCTGCCCGGTGCTGGAACGTTAAGGGGACCGGTTAGCTCCATTTCGGTGGGGCGAAGCTGAGAACTTAAGCGCCAGTAAACGGCGGTGGTAACTATAACCATCCTAAGGTAGCGAAATTCCTTGTCGGGTAAGTTCCGACCTGCACGAATGGCGTAACGACTTCTCGACTGTCTCAACCATAGGCCCGGTGAAATTGCACTACGAGTAAAGATGCTCGTTTCGCGCAGCAGGACGGAAAGACCCCGGGACCTTTACTACAGTTTGATATTGGTGTTCGGTTCGGCTTGTGTAGGATAGCTGGGAGACTTTGAAGCTCACACGCCAGTGTGGGTGGAGTCGTCGTTGAAATACCAGTCTGGTCGTGCTGGATGTCTAACCTGGGTCCGTGATCCGGATCAGGGACAGTGTCTGATGGGTAGTTTAACTGGGGCGGTTGCCTCCTAAAGAGTAACGGAGGCGCCCAAAGGTTCCCTCAGCCTGGTTGGCAATCAGGTGTTGAGTGTAAGTGCACAAGGGAGCTTGACTGTGAGACCGACGGGTCGAGCAGGGACGAAAGTCGGGACTAGTGATCCGGCGGTGGCTTGTGGAAGCGCCGTCGCTCAACGGATAAAAGGTACCCCGGGGATAACAGGCTGATCTTCCCCAAGAGTCCATATCGACGGGATGGTTTGGCACCTCGATGTCGGCTCGTCGCATCCTGGGGCTGGAGTCGGTCCCAAGGGTTGGGCTGTTCGCCCATTAAAGCGGTACGCGAGCTGGGTTTAGAACGTCGTGAGACAGTTCGGTCCCTATCCGCTGTGCGCGTAGGAGTCTTGAGAAGGGCTGTCCCTAGTACGAGAGGACCGGGACGGACGAACCTCTGGTGTGCCAGTTGTCCTGCCAAGGGCATGGCTGGTTGGCTACGTTCGGGAGGGATAACCGCTGAAAGCATCTAAGCGGGAAGCCTGCTTCGAGATGAGGACTCCCACCCCCTTGAGGGGTTAAGGCTCCCAGTAGACGACTGGGTTGATAGGCCGGATCTGGAAGCACCGCAAGGTGTGGAGGTGACCGGTACTAATAGGCCGAGGGCTTGTCCTCAGTTGCTCGCGTCCACTGTGTTAGTTCTGAGGCAACGAACAGTTGCCGGCTTTCGAGCTGAACAGAACAATTGAAGAGTGTGCTTGTTCGCTCGAAACCATTAGGGTTTCGGTGGTCATAGCGTAGGGGAAACGCCCGGTTACATTCCGAACCCGGAAGCTAAGCCTTACAGCGCCGATGGTACTGCAGGGGGGACCCTGTGGGAGAGTAGGACGCCGCCGAACAATATTTGGGAAGGACCCCTGGTCCCCAGCGTTCAGCTGGGGACCAGGGGTCCTTTCGTTTTTCCAGGGCGCACCGGGTACCCGGCTGCGCGAGAATGACTTGCGGTACCGAAGACAGGAGTCACCCGATGTCCACCAACTCTCCCGACGACCGACCGGAGCGCGATCAGCGGCGCCGGGACAGTGGTGACCGCGGCGACCGTGGGGGTCAGCGCGGAGACCGTGGCGGTTTCCGTCGCGACAACGACCGTGACCGCGGCGGGCAGCGTGGTGGCGGCTTCCGCCGTGACGACCGTGACCGCGGGCCGCGTCGCGATGACCGCGATCGGGGCGGTGACCGCGGTTTCCGCCGCGACGACCGTCCCTCGTTCCGCCGCGACGACCGCGGTGACCGTGGCGATCGTCCTGCCTTCCGCCGCGACGACCGCCGAGATGATCGCCGTGACGACCGGCGCGACGATCGCCGTGACGACCGGGGTGACCGTCCCTCGTTCCGTCGCGACGACCGGGGCGGCCAGCGGGGTGGTTTCCGTCGTGACGACCGACGCGATGACCGTCCCTCGTTCCGTCGCGATGACAACCGAGGTGGCGGGCACGGGCGTCGAGACGACCGTGACCGTGGACCGCGTCGTGACGACCGCCGTGATGACCGTCCCGCGTTCCGTCGTGACGACCGCCGTGATGACCGTCCCGCGTTCCGTCGTGACGACCGACGTGATGACCGTCCCGCGTTCCGTCGTGACGACCGACGTGACGACCGTCCCGCGTTCCGACGTGACGACCGACGTGACGACCGTCCCGCGTTCCGCCGTGACGACCGGCGCGACGAGCGCCCCTCGTACCGCCAGGACGACCGGCGCGACGACCGGCGCGACGACCGCCGTGATCGTCCGTCCTACCGTCGGGATGATCGTCGGGATGACCGCCGTGACGACCGCCGTGATGACCGCCCTCCGTTCCGTCGTGACGACCGCGGTGACCGCGGTGACCGTCCCGCCTACCGGCGTGACGACCGGCGTGACGACCGGGGCGACCGTCGCGACGACCGGGGCGACCGGGGTGGCTTCCGTCGGGACGACAACCGTGGGGGCGACCGCGGTGGGTTCCGTGGCCGGGACGACCGCGGTGGGCGTGGGCCCCGTCGGGACGACCGTGGCAGCCGGCCCGGAGGCTTCCGGGGGCGCGACGACCGGCACGGTGGCGGTGGACGCTTCCGTGAGGAGCGGGACCGGGACCGCGAGCCGATCAAGCGCCTGCCGATCCCCGAGGAGGTCACGGGCGACGAGATCGACAAGGACGTACGGCAGGAGCTGCAGAGCCTGCCCAAGACGCTCGCGGAGGACGTCGCCAGGAACCTGGTGATGGTCGCCAGGCTGCTGGACGAGGACCCGGAGGCGGCGTACGGCTACTCCAGGGTGGCCCTGCGGCTGGCGTCCCGTGTCGCCGCCGTACGGGAGGCCGCCGGTTTCGCGGCGTACGCCAACCAGAAGTACAGCGAGGCGCTGGCGGAGTTCCGTGCCGCGCGGCGGATGACGGGGTCCGTGGAGCTGTGGCCGGTGATGGCCGACTGCGAGCGTGGGCTGGGCCGTCCGGAGAAGGCGCTGGACATGGCCGGCACCCCCGAGGTGCACAAGCTGGACAAGGCCGGTCAGGTCGAGATGCGTCTCGTGGCGGCCGGCGCCCGGCGCGACATGGGGCAGCTGGACGCGGCCATCGTGACGCTGCAGAGCCCCGAGCTGGCCTCCAACTCCGTGCAGCCGTGGACCGCGCGGCTGCGGTACGCCTACGCCGACGCGCTGCTGGCCGCGGGCCGTGAGCAGGAGGCGCGGGAGTGGTTCGCGAAGGCCGTGGAGTCGGATCGGGACGGCAGCACGGACGCCTCCGACCGGCTGGCCGAGCTGGACGGCGTGGACTTCGTGGACGCCCTCGACGAAGGTGCGGACGACGCCGGGGAGACCACGGTCGTGCAGGACGAGGCCGAGGACGGCGACAAGGACTGACGCGACATCGAAGGGGCGGGACCGTGCGTACGGTCCCGCCCCTTCCGCGTTACGCGTCGAGTTGGCGCAGCACCAGACCGGAGGCCGGCTTCGGGCCGAACGACGTCGACTTGCGGGGCATCGTGACGCCCTGCCGGGCGAGGTCGCGGACGACCTCCTCGCGGACCGGGTGCATCAGCACGGCCGTACCGCCGTCGCGTTCCGCCTTCTCGACCGTGGCCGCCGTGTCGTGGATGTAGGAGACGTGGGCCGCCGAGTCGTCGGGGATGTGCCAGACGTGGGCGAGGAGCGTGGTGTGCAGGACGGTGGCGTCCAGCGTGCGCCAGGCCTCGGGCCGGTCGGTGGGGACCGTGCGGGCCAGCAGACCGGGTTCGGGGTGGTCCACGAGGTGGAAGGCGCCGTCGCCGGCGAGCAGGAAGGCGTTGCCCGCGTCGGCCGCCTTCGCCAGGGTGTCCAGGGACTCGGCCAGCGGAGTCTCCAGGCGGCGGACCTGGAAGTGGCCGTCCAGGGCGGCGACGGCGTCCCGCACCGGGAGATCGTGCAGCAGGCGGTGGATGGCGCGGACCCGCAGGGGATAGCGGACCGTGTCGACCAGGAGGACCAGGCCGTGGTCCCACGGGCTGGGGGAGGGGTGCTCCGCGCGGAGGGTGCGGTAGGTCGCCCAGCGGTGGTGGCCGTCCGCGATGAGGGCCTGGTGCCCTGCCAGCTCGCCACGGACCCGGGCCACGGCGTCGGGGTCGGTGACCGACCACAGCCGGTGGCGGTAGCCGTCCTCCGTGGTCGTCGCGAGCAGCGGTGGCTGTTCGGCGCTGCGTTCCACGAGGGCGGTCGTGGCCGACGTGGTGTCGTCGCCGCGGTAGGTCAGCAGCAGGGGTTCGAGGTTCGTCCAGGTGGCGCGCATGAGCGCCGCGCGGTCGGCGACGACGTGCGGCATGACGTCCTCGTGCGGCAGGACCACCCGCTCGGCGGGGTCCGACACGCGCAGGGCGCCGATGACGCCGCGTTGCAGGAGGCCGTCGCCGGCGCGCTGTTCGTAGACGTACAGGCCCGGTTCGGGATCGGTGGTCAGGACGCCCTCCGCCAGCCAGCGCCGCAGGGTCTGGGCGGCCTGTTCGTGACGCGCCTCCGGGGTGGCGGCCTGGGGCAGGATCAGGCGGACGATGTTGTGCGGGTCGGCGGACTCCAGGTGCAGCAGGCCGTCGGGGCGGACCACGACGTCGTAGGGCGGGGACGTCACGGCGGCCAGGCTGCCGACCCGGTCGGGGTCGTAGCGGAGGCCTCGGAACGGGGTGAGTTCCAGGCCCCGGTGCGCCGTTGCTTCCGGGTGACCTGCAGTGTTCATCCCGGCATCGTACGTCTGTCGGTGGCATGGGGGATGATCGGGGGAAAGGCGTCGAACGAGGAGCGATGTGCAATGAGCCGGAGCGTCAGGACGAGGCCCGCGGGCAGTGGGCGGCACCTGAGCGAGGCGTACGACACGGCGCTGCTCGACCTGGACGGCGTGGTGTACGCCGGGGGGAACGCCATCGCGCACGCCGTCGACTCGCTCGCCGTGGCCCGCGACGGCGGCATGCACCTGGCCTACGTGACGAACAACGCCCTGCGGACGCCGGACGCGGTGGCCGAGCACCTGACCGAGCTGGGGATCGCGACGGACGCCGCCGATGTCATCACGTCCGCCCAGGCGGTGGCCCGGCTGATCGCCGACCAGATGCCGTCGGGGTCGCGGGTGCTGGTCGTCGGGGGCGAGGGACTGCGCGTGGCGCTGCGTGAACGCGGCCTCGAGCCCGTGGAGTCCGCCGAGGACGACCCGGCGGCCGTGGTGCAGGGGTACGGCGGGCCCGAGCTGCCGTGGGGGCGGTTCGCCGAGGCGTGCTACGCCGTCGCGCGGGGCCTGCCCTGGTACGCCTCCAACACGGACCTCACCATCCCGGGCGCCCGGGGAATCGCCCCGGGCAACGGCGCGGCGGTGGAGGTGGTGCGGATCGCGACCGGCGCCGAACCGCAGGTCGCGGGGAAGCCGTTGCCTCCCATGCACCGGGAGACGATCCTGCGCACCGGCGCGCGGCGGCCGTTGGTGGTCGGGGACCGCCTGGACACGGACATCGAGGGCGCGTTCAACGGCGAGGTCGACTCACTGCTCGTCCTGACCGGCGTGACCGACGGCGCCCAGTTGCTGTCCGCACCGCCGCGGCACCGGCCGACGTACGTCGACGCGGATCTGCGCGGACTGCTCACCGGGCAGCCGGAGGTCACCGGTGACGCGGACGACGGATTCCGCTGCGGCGGCTGGACGGCGACGGCGGGCGAGGACCGGCTGGAACTGGAGGGCGACGGCGAGGCGCTGGACGGTTTGCGTGCCTTGTGCGCGGCGGCCTGGACGGCCGGCGGGGAGGAAGGGTGCGGCCTGGACTCGGGGAAGGCGCTGGCGCGGCTGGGGTTGTGAGCCACCGGGACCGGGCGGCGCCCTCGCGCCACGGAATCGTGATCGCTTGGCAGGGTAGGCTAGCCTAACCAACGTGTTGGTCGAGAGTCCCCCCGAACAGCGCGCGGAGACCGCCACCGCGCCGCCCGCCAAGCGCCGCGTCCTGCGAGCCGCAGGGCTGCCCGTCTCCGTGGCCGTACTCGTGTCCATCGCGTTGGCGAGCATCGCGATCGGTGCGAAGGACCTGTCCCTGGCGCAGGTCTGGCATGGTCTGTTCCACGACTCGGGCACCTACGGCGACGTCGTGGTCGGCGAACGGCAGTCGCGGACCGTCCTCGGTCTGCTGGCCGGCGCCGCGCTCGGACTCGCGGGCGCGGTGCTCCAGGCGCTCACCCGCAATCCACTGGCCGACCCCGGACTGCTCGGCATCAACGCCGGAGCCTCGGCCGCGGTCGTCACGGCCATCACCTTCCTCGGCGTCACCTCGCTGACCGGATATGTCTGGTTCGCCTTCGCCGGTGCCGCCGGGGTCGGTGCGCTGGTCTGGTTCCTGGGCGGCAGCCGGGGGGCCACGCCGGTGCGGCTGGTCCTGGCCGGCACCGCGATCAGCGCCGCGCTGTTCGGTTACCTCCAGGCCGTGATGATCATGGACGACGCGGCGCTGGGCAGGATGCGCTTCTGGACGGTGGGTTCGCTCGCCTCGGCGACCGACGACACCATCATGGAAGTGCTGCCGTTCTTCGGTGTGGGCACGTTCCTCGCGCTCGCGCTCGCCCGGCCGCTCAACGCCATGGAGATGGGCGACGACACCGCCAAGGCCCTCGGCGCCAATCTGAACCGCACCCGGGCGCTGGCCATGCTCGCCGCGACCGTGCTGTGCGGGGCGGCGACCGCGGCCTGCGGGCCGATCGTGTTCGTCGGCCTGATGGTCCCGCACATCGTCCGCTCCTTCACCGGGCCCGACCTGCGCTGGATCCTGCCGTACGCCGCGATCCTGTCGCCCGTGCTGCTGCTGGGCGCGGACGTCCTCGGCCGGATCGTCGCACGGCCCGCGGAGCTACAGGTCGGCATCGTCACCGCCGTCCTCGGTGGGCCTGTCTTCATCTATCTCGTACGACGGCGGAGGACGGCCCAGCTGTGAGGACCGCGAAGAGCGTGAGGACTGTGAAGACCGCCAAGACCCTGAAGAGCAACCGGTCCCTCCGTGGCCCCGGTGGCCTGTCGCTCCGCCTCGACGTGCGGGCCGTGGTCGTCGTCGCCCTGCTGCTGGTCGTCGCGCTGGCCGCGAGCGTGGTTCTGATCGGCACCGGCGACTTCGAGATACCGGCCGCCGACGTGCTGCGGACCCTGGTCGGCGAGGGCAACGCCGGCCAGGAGTTCATCGTCAACGAACTGCGGCTGCCGCGGGTCCTGGTCGGACTGCTGGTCGGCGCCGCGCTCGGCGTCGGCGGCGCGCTGTTCCAGGCCATCTCCCGCAACCCGCTCGGCAGTCCGGACGTACTCGGCCTCGGACAGGGCGCGACGGCCGGCGCGCTCATCATGATCGTCCTGTTCTCCGGCAGCTCCGCCCAGGTCACCTTCGGCGCGCTCGCCGGCGGCCTGGTGACCGGTACCGCCATCTATCTGCTCGCCTGGAAGCGGGGCGTGCACGGGTACCGGCTGGTCCTGGTGGGCATCGGCGTGTCCGCGATCGTCACGGCGGTCAACGGCTACCTCCTCACCCGGGCCGACATCGTCGACGCCTCCCGCGCCGTCGTCTGGATGACCGGCTCCCTCAACGGCCGCGACTGGGACCAGGTCTGGCCGCTGCTCGCGCTGTGTGCCGTGCTCGTGCCGCTCGTGCTCGGCAAGGGACGGGCGCTGCGGATGATGGAGATGGGCGACGACGTCTCGTACGCCCTCGGGGTGCGCGTCGAGCGGGTGCGCGCGCTGCTGATGGTGGCGGCCGTGCTGCTGACCGCCGCCGCCACGGCCGCCGCCGGCCCGGTCAGCTTCGTGGCGCTCACCGCGCCGCAGCTGGCCCGGCGGCTGACCCGTTCGCCGGGTCCCAACCTGCTGCCCTCCCTGTGCATGGGCGCCGCGCTGCTGGTGAGCGCCGACTGGATCTCGCAGCGTGCCTTCGGCGCGGACCAGCTGCCCGTGGGCGTGGTCACCGGTGTACTCGGCGGCGTCTATCTGCTGTGGCTGCTGGTCACCGAGCGCAAGGCGGGCCGGATATGAGCGCCGGCACGGGTGCTCGCAGCGGGCCGAACGACCAAGGGAGCAACGTGAACCGCCTGACCGCCGAGAACGTCACCCTCGCCTACGACCAGCGGGTCATCGCGGAGAAGCTGTCGGTGGAGATACCCGACAACTCCTTCACGGTGATCGTCGGCCCGAACGCGTGCGGCAAGTCGACCCTGCTGCGGGCCCTGTCGCGGATGCTCAAGCCCACCCAGGGCCGGGTGCTCCTCGACGGGTCGGTCATCCAGTCGATGCCCGCCAAGCAGGTCGCGCGGACCCTCGGCCTGCTGCCCCAGTCCTCCATCGCGCCCGACGGGATCACCGTCGGCGACCTCGTCGGCCGCGGCCGCTACCCGCACCAGGGTCTGCTGCGGCAGTGGTCGACCGAGGACGAGCGGGTCGTCCAGGAGTCCATGGCGCAGACCGGCGTCTCCGAACTCGCCGAGCGCTACGTCGACGAACTCTCCGGCGGTCAGCGCCAGCGGGTGTGGATCGCCATGGCGCTCGCCCAGCAGACCCCGCTGCTGCTCCTCGACGAGCCGACGACATACCTGGACATCCAGCACCAGATCGACGTCCTCGACCTGTGCGCCGAACTCCACGAGGAGCAGGGCCGCACGCTCGTGGCGGTCCTGCACGACCTCAACCACGCCGCCCGGTACGCCACCCACCTCATCGCGCTGCGCGAGGGGGAGATCATCGCCGAGGGCGCGCCGGGGGACATCGTCACGGCCGACCTCGTCGAGCGGGTCTTCGGGCTGCGCTGCCAGGTCATCGACGACCCGGAGACGGGGACGCCGCTGGTGGTGCCGGCCGCGCGCAGGGCTCGGGGCGCGGGCGGTACCCAGCCCGGCAAGCCGGTCCAGAAGGTGGCGGCTACAGGAGCTTCCTGAGCCGGAACAGGTCGCGCAGGCCCGCCTCCAGCCGCACCCGTCCCGAGCCCCAGGCCTTCGCGAAGTTCAGCTCGCCGGCGACCAGCCCCACCAGGTCGTCGCCGGTCATCGCCAGCCTGATCTCGGCCTTCTCGCGCGGGGGCCCCGCCAGGGTCTCGCGCACGTCGATCCCGCCGTCCGCCATGCGTCCGGCGAAGGTGACGTCCAGGTCGGTGATGTGGCAGCTCACCGAGCGGTCCAGCGCGGCGGCCGACCGCACGTCCCCTTCGGCGCCCCGCATGTCGTTCGAGAGCTTGTCGAGTGCGGCGCGGCACTCCTCAGTCGTCGCCATCGGGACGAACCGTACCCCAGCGGTACGCGGTAGCGTCGGGGCATGAGCGACGCAGTACCGGAGCCGGCGGTCCAGGAGAACGGGGCAGGGCCGGAGCCCCAGGAGGCGGAGTCCGGGTACGAGCCCGCGGCCCCCGCCCCGCTGGGCGTCCCCCGCACCCCGACCGGCAACGCCGAGGTCGACGCCCGGCTGGCGCGGCTGGCCGACGCCGACCACCTGGCCACGGACGGACATGTCGAGGTGTACGAGGATGTACACCGGGGGCTGCGCGACGCGCTCACCGCGCTCGACGCCCGCCCGGGACCCCAGGGACCCCCGGCGCCCCCGTCGCCGCCATCACCGTACGACCGCAGGAGCTGAACCGAACGTGGCAGGAGTCGCACGCCGCCGTCTCGACGCGGAGCTGGTCCGCCGCAGGCTGGCGCGCTCGCGCGAGCACGCCAGCCAGCTGATCGCCGCCGGGCGGGTCTCCGTCGGCAAGACCGTCGCGACCAAGCCCGCCACGCAGGTGGAGACGGCCGCCGCGATCGTGGTCAGCGACGACGACGGCGATCCCGACTACGTCTCGCGCGGCGGCCACAAGCTCGCCGGCGCCCTCGCGGCGTTCGGGCCGCGGGGCCTCGTCGTCGAGGGCCGCCGGGCGCTGGACGCCGGCGCCTCCACCGGCGGCTTCACCGACGTACTGCTGCGGGCGGGCGCCGCGCACGTCGTCGCCGTGGACGTGGGATACGGACAACTCGCCTGGAGCCTCCGGCAGGATGAACGCGTCACCGTCAAGGACCGTACGAACGTACGCGAGTTGACGCTGGAAGCGATCGATGGGGAGCCCGTGGATCTTGTCGTGGGGGATCTGTCCTTCATCCCGCTCGGACTGGTGCTGCCCGCCCTGGCGCGGTGCACCCGGCCGGACGCCGACCTGGTGATGATGGTGAAGCCGCAGTTCGAGGTGGGCAAGGAGCGGCTGGGCAGCGGGGGAGTGGTACGCAGTGCGCAGCTGCGGGCCGAGGCCGTGCGGGGAGTCGCCCACAAGGCCTGGGAACTGGGGCTCGGTGTGAAGGGGGTCACCGCCAGTCCGCTGCCGGGTCCCTCCGGGAACGTCGAGTACTTTCTGTGGCTGCGGGCCGGGGCCGGCGCACTGGACCCGGCCGACGTTGACCGTGCAGTGGCGGAGGGGCCGCGTTGACACAGAACCGAGCTCGTACTGTTTTCCTGCTCGCCCACACCGGGCGTCCCGCCGCCATCCGCAGTGCGGAGCTGGTGGTCAAGGGGCTGCTGCGGGCCGGGATCGGCGTCCGGGTCCTGGAGGCCGAGGCGCGTGACCTCCCCCTGCCGGGTGAGGTCGAGCTGGTCGGCGAGGCCACCCCGCAGTGCCTCGACGGGTGCGAACTGCTGATCGTCCTCGGCGGCGACGGCACGCTGCTGCGCGGCGCCGAGTTCGCCCGCGCCTCCGGCGTGCCGATGCTCGGGGTCAACCTCGGGCGGGTCGGCTTCCTCGCCGAGGCCGAGCGGGACGACCTCGACAAGGTCGTCGACCGGGTGGTGAGCCGGGCCTACGAGGTCGAGGAGCGGATGACCGTCGACGTCGTCGTGCACCGCAACGGCGACATCGTGCACACCGACTGGGCGCTGAACGAGGCGGCCGTGCAGAAGGCCGGCGCCGAGAAGCTGCTGGAAGTCGTGCTGGAGATCGACGGGCGGCCGGTGACCGGGTTCGGCTGCGACGGCATCGTGCTGTCGACGCCGACCGGGTCGACGGCGTACGCCTTCTCCGCCGGCGGGCCGGTGGTGTGGCCCGAGGTGGAGGCGCTGCTGATGGTGCCGATCAGTGCGCACGCGCTGTTCGCGAAGCCGCTGGTGACCTCGCCGGACTCCGTGCTCGCGGTGGAGGTGCTGCCGCACATCCCGCCGGGGGTGTTGTGGTGTGACGGGCGGCGGACGGTGGAGTTGCCGCCGGGGGCGCGGGTGGAGGTTCGGCGGGGGGCGGTGCCGGTGCGGTTGGCTCGGTTGCACCATGCGTCGTTCACGGATCGGCTGGTGGCGAAGTTCGCGTTGCCTGTGTCCGGGTGGCGCGGGGCGCCGCACTAGGGACTCGATGGGGTGGATCTGTCGCGCCCCGGCCGCGGGTCGTCCGTGGCTGGTCGCGCAGTTCCCCGCGCCCCTGCACGGCATACCCTGCCCGGCGTCACATGAGCGGCCTATGTGCGCTCCCCGCCCTCGACCTCGTAAGGTCGTGTCCGTGCTTGAGGAGATGCGGATACGGTCGCTCGGAGTCATCGACGACGCCGTGGTCGAGTTGTCGCCCGGGTTCACCGCTGTCACCGGTGAGACGGGTGCCGGTAAGACCATGGTGGTCACCAGCCTCGGGCTGCTGCTGGGCGGACGCGCGGACGCCGCGCTGGTGCGGATCGGGGCGAAGAACGCGGTCGTCGAGGGACGGATCGCCGTGCCCGGGGGTGCCGCTGCCGCCGTCCGGGCCGAGGAGGCCGGGGCCGAGCTGGACGACGGGGCGCTGCTGATCAGCCGTACCGTCTCCGCCGAGGGGCGCTCGCGGGCGCATCTGGGCGGGCGGTCCGTGCCCGTGGGGATGCTCGCCGAGCTGGCCGACGAACTGGTGGCCGTGCACGGGCAGACCGACCAGCAGGGGCTGCTCAAACTGTCCCGGCAACGGCAGGCGCTCGACCGGTACGCGGGCGACGCGGTCGCCGGGCCCCTCGACAAGTACGCCGGGGCCTACCGGCGGCTGCGGGCCGTCGCCACCGAACTGGACGAGATCACCACCCGCGCGCGTGAGCGCGCCCAGGAGGCCGACCTGCTGCGCTACGGCCTCGACGAGGTCGCCGCCGTCGAACCGCGCGCCGGTGAGGACGTCGAGCTGGCGGAGGAGGCCGAGCGGCTGGGACACGCCGAGGCGCTCGCGTCGGCCGCCACAGCCGCCCACGCCGCCCTGGCCGGCAACCCCGAGGACCCCGAGGGCGTCGACGCGGCGACCCTCGTCGCGGGCGCGCAGCGGGCCCTGGACGCCGTACGGTCGCACGACCCGGCGCTGGCCGCGCTCGCCGAGCGGATCGGCGAGGTCGGCATCCTGCTGCGGGACGTGGCCGGGGAACTGGCGGGGTACGCGGACGACCTGGACGCCGATCCGCTGCGGCTGGCCGCGGTCGAGGAGCGGCGGGCCGCGCTCACCGCGCTGACCCGGAAGTACGGCGAGGACGTCGCGTCCGTGCTCGCCTGGTCCGAGCAGAGTGCCGCGCGGCTGACCGAGCTGGACGGCGACGACGAGCGGATCGGTGAACTGACCGCCGAACGGGACGCGCTGCGGTCGGAACTGGGCGGTCTGGCGCAGGCGCTCTCGGACGCGCGGACGGAGGCCGCCGAGCGGTTCGCCGCCGCGGTCACCGCCGAGCTGGCCTCGCTCGCCATGCCCCACGCGCGCGTGTCGTTCGAGATCCGGCAGACCGATGACCCGGAGGGCGTAGAGGTCGGCGGACGCCCGGTCGCGTACGGGCCGTCGGGTGCCGACGAGGTCGAGCTGCTGCTCGCCCCGCACCCGGGGGCGCCGCCGCGGCCGATCGCCAAGGGCGCGTCCGGGGGTGAGCTGTCGCGCGTGATGCTGGCCGTGGAGGTCGTGTTCGCGGGCACGGACCCGGTGCCGACCTACCTCTTCGACGAGGTCGACGCCGGTGTCGGTGGCAAGGCGGCGGTGGAGATCGGCCGTCGGCTCGCGCGGCTGGCGAAGAGCGCGCAGGTCGTGGTCGTCACCCATCTGCCGCAGGTGGCCGCGTTCGCCGACCGGCAGCTGCTGGTGGAGAAGACGAACGACGGGTCCGTGACCCGCTCCGGCGTGAAGGTCCTGGAGGGCGAGGAGCGGATCCGTGAACTGTCCCGGATGCTGGCCGGCCAGGAGGACTCGGAGACGGCACGGGCACACGCGGAGGAGCTGCTCGAAACGGCTCGCGCGGACGCGTAGAGGCAGGGTTCCGGACGCCCGTAGGGTGTCCGGATGATCAACCGCAGTGGCCGCACCGCCTCCTTTGCCCTCGCCGCCGGTCTCGCCCGGACCGGCGTGACCGCACTGCGCGCCGTGGCGCCGGGCGGCCGGGAACGCTGGGAGCGCGTGAACCACGCGGGTCGGACGGTGGATCTGTACGCCGGGCCCGCCTGCGCCCTGGCGGCGGCGGCCGGCACGGCGAGGGTGCGGCCCGCCGCCGGGCTCGCCGTGCTCGCGGCGGGTGCCTGCGGGGCCTACGACGACGTGGCGGGCGCGGGCGACGCCCGGCGCGGCTTCCGGGCGCATCTGACGGCGTTGCGGGACGGCGAGGTCACCGGCGGGGCGGTCAAGCTGTTCGGCGTCTCCGGGGCCGCGCTCGCCGCGGGGGCGGTGCTGAGGGAACGGCCCCTGGACCGGCTGCTGGCCGGTGTCGTCATCGCCGGGGCCGCGCACTTCGTCAACCTCCTGGACGTACGCCCGGGGCGGGCCGGTGCGGCGGTCCTCGCGCTCGGGGCGCCGGGACTGCTGCGCGCCGGCCCCGGGGCACAGACGGCGGCCGTCGCGATGGGAGCGGCGGCGGCCGTGCTGCCCGACGACGTCGCCGAGCGCACCATGCTCGGGGACACGGGAGCACACGCGCTGGGCGCGGCCCTCGGGGTCGCGGTGGTGGCCGCGGGCGGGCGGGCCATGGTCGCCGCGCACGCGGTCGCGCTCGTGGCCGCGGCGGTCGGCGGTGAGTTGGCGGCCGGCCCGCCTCGTTCACTCGTGTGAGTGAACCGATGCCGTTCCGTTGCCCCGGTGGTCGACCGCCCGGGGCGGCCGTCGTTCCCGGAACGCCCGTACGGCCTGGCATCCTTGACGGAGTGACGCGCGGCACGACGCGTGGCGCACACCCTCCGCACCATCGTTCTGTACGTTCTTCGTGTCCCACCCCCGCCGAACCAGGAGCCCCGGCCAGGTGACCCCGTGAGCAGCCACTCACCGCACGGCCAGTCGCCGCTGCGCACCGTGCAGGTGCTGGGCGGCGGCAACGCCGGCAGCAGCGCGCACGTGCGTTCACTGGCCGCGGGGCTCGTCGCCAGGGGCGTGAAAGTCACGGTGTGCGCCCCCTCCGATGCGGAGTGCACCTACGACTTCACGGGCACCGGGGCCGAGCACGTGCACGTGCCGCGCAGCAGCGACCCCGTCTCGGTGGCCGCGCTGCGGGCGGTGTGCGCGGACGCCGACCTGGTGCACGCGCACGGACTGCACGCCTCCTTCCGCGCGGTGCTGGCCCTCGGCGGGCGACGGGTGCGTACCCCGCTCGTCGTCACCTGGCACGACCGCGCGTACGCCGAGGGCGCGCGCGCCCACCTGCTGCGGGCGCTGGAACGGCGGGTGATGAAGGCGGCCACCGTCGTCCTCGGCACCACCTCGGGGCTGGTCGACGGGGCCCGGCGGACCGGCGCGCGCGACGCCCGGCTCGGCCCCGTGGCGCTCCCCGTCCGCCCGGGAAACCCGTCCGGACCCGAGGACCCCGACCGGCTGCGCCCGAAGCTGAGGGCCGAACTCGGCGCGGTGGAACGCCCCTTGCTGGTCGCGGTCGGTTCCCTGGAGTGGCACCGGGGGTACGACGTCCTGCTCGACGCCGCGCGGGTGTGGCGCCGCCTTGATCCCGCACCGCTGGTCGTCGTCGCGGGGGAGGGACCGCTGCGCGCGGAGCTGCAGGGGCGGATCGAGAGCGAAGGGCTGCCGGTGCTGCTCGCCGGCCGCCGCGACGACGTCCCCGACCTGCTGGCGGCCGCCGACCTCGCGCTGCTGCCGGCCCGCCGGGAGACGGGACGCTCCGTGCTCGCCCAGGAGGCGCTCCACGCGCGCGTGCCGCTCGTCGCCGCCGGGGTGGGCGGCATCCCCGAACTCGTCGGCGATGCCGCCGAACTCGTCCCGGCCGGGGACGCGCGAGGGCTCGCCGACGCCGTCGTCCGCCTGCTCGGCGACCCCGGCCGGCGGGACGGACTCCGGGCGCGGGGCGTGAGGCAGGCGGCCACCTGGCCGACCGAGGACGAGACCGTCGCCCAGGTCCTCAGCGTCTACGACGAGCTGACCCAGCCCACACCGATGCTCTAAGGCACGTGCCGGCGGGCACGCAGGGCCAGGCTCAGGGCCAGTACGGTCTGCGGGTCGTCGAGGTCCGTGCCCAGCAACTCCCCGATCCGCGCCAGCCGGTTGTAGAGCGTCTGCCGGTTGAGGTGGAGTTCGCGCGCCGTCTCCGCCTTGCGGCCGGCGTGCGCCAGGTACGTCTGGAGCGTGGGCAGCAGGGGCGGCTTCGAGCGGTCGTCGTGGTCGCGCAGCGGGCCGATCGCCCGGTCCACGAAGGCCGCGAGGTCCGGATGGTCGCGCAGCCGCCACAGCAGCAGGTCGATGTCCAGGCGCCGCGCGTCGTACCAGGGCCGGTCGGTCAGCCCCTGCGCCGCGGTCGCCGTCTCCGCCGCGTGCCGCAGGCTGGCCGACGCCGCCGCCCAGCCGCCGGCCACCCCGACGACCACGACGGGCGGCTGCGCCCCCGGCCGCTGCATCCCGGCCCGCTCCACGCCCGCCCGCAGCGCCGCCGCGACCCGGTCCGCGACCGGCGCCCGCTCCGACTCCGAACGCAGCCCCAGCAGCAGCGGCACCCGGCCCTCCACCGGCCGTACGCCCAGCAGCACCGGCACCCCGACCGACGCCAGCTCCTCGGCGACGGCGCGGGCCAGCACCGCCCAGCCGCCGCCGGCCGGGGACAGGGCGTCGCCGAGCCGCATCACCACCGGGAGCATCGGACCGTCGCCCGGCTTGAAGCCCAGGACGCGCGCCTGGGCCGGGGCGTCCTCCGCCGTGACCCGGCCCTCGGCGAGGTCGCTGAGGAAGTCGCCGCGCCCGCGCGCCGCCAGTTCCTCCTCCTGCCGCGCCTGCATCAGCACCACGGCGAGGCTGCCCGCCGCCCGCTCCGCCGCCATCCGGTGCACCGGCGCCAGCGGGGAGCGCACCGGCAGCAGCACCAGCCGCGCCCGCACCGACCCGGCGCCTGGCCCGCCGCCGGGCACGTCCACCAGGACCGAGCCGGCCGGGGGCGGCGCGTCCTTGTGCGGGCCGCGCAGCCCCTCCCACACCTGGAGGGGGTCTGCGCCCTCCGGCCCGGAACCGGCGGCGTACAGCAGACGGCCGTCGGTGGTCTCCAGGAAGACCGGGTTGTCGCCGAAGTCGGCCAGGATGCCCAGCACCTGGGGGACTCCGCCGCCGCCGAGCAGGGCCCGGGTGCACCGGCGGTGCACCTCCTCGGCCCGCTGCAGCAGCGCGTAGTGGCCGTTGACGATCTCGGTGTGGATCTCCTCGGTGACCGTCACGAACGGCACCTCGCGGTGCAGCTGGACCAGCGGCAGCCCGGCCGTCCGGGCGGTGTCGACGAGGGCCGCGGGCAGCCGGGCGAAACGCGGGCCCAGTTCGACGACGAGGGCCGCGATGCCGCGCTCGGCCAGCGTGCGGACGAACGCCCGCTGCTCGGCGGGGCGGGTGCCGAGGCCGTACCCCGTGGTCAGCAGCAGCTCGCCGCCCTTGAGGAGCGAGGCGATGTTCGGCACCTCGCCGGCGTGCACCCAGCGCACGGTGCGGTGCAGCCGGTCGGCGCCCGCGAGTGTCTCCGGCAGGCCGCTGCGCAGCCCGGGCAGCTCCAGTGCCCGCTGCACGGTGATACCGGCGCCCTGGGTGTCGAATCCGCTGTTCCTGCCGCTGTCCATGTCCCGGACGCTACCCGCCGGGGCACCCCGGGGACATCCGCGGGCCGGGGACACCCGGTTGGCGGCGGGGCGGCCGGGAAGGGCCCCGGCACGAAGACCACCGCGGTGGCCGCCGCACGCGAGGACGACGGTTCCCCCGACGGCGAACGGACGCCGACGGCGCCGGCGGGCCGAACCGGGTGGTTCGGCCCGCCGACGCCGTCGTCGGCCTCGGTGGGCCCCGTCAGCCCCGTACGCCCCGCTATCCCCCGTACGCCCCGCTCGCCGTCAGCCGCAGTGCCGTGTCGATCAGGGGCACGTGGCTGAAGGCCTGGGGGAAGTTGCCGACCTGGCGTTGCAGGCGCGGGTCCCACTCCTCGGCCAGCAGGCCGAGGTCGTTGCGCAGGGCGAGCAGCTTCTCGAAGAGCTTGCGGGCCTCGTCCACGCGGCCGATCATCGCCAGGTCGTCCGCCATCCAGAACGAGCAGGCGAGGAAGGCGCCCTCGTCGCCCGGGAGGCCGTCGACGCCCTCGTCCTTGCCGTCCGTCGGGTAGCGCAGGATGAACCCGTCCGACGTGGACAGCTCACGCTGGATGGCCTCGATGGTGCCGATGACCCGCTTGTCGTCCGGCGGCAGGAAGCCCATCTGCGGGATCAGCAGCAGCGAGGCGTCCAGTTCCTGGGAGCCGTAGGACTGCGTGAAGGTGTTGCGTTCCTTGTCGTAGCCCTTCTCGCAGACGTCCCGGTGGATGTCGTCGCGCAACTGCTTCCAGCGCTCCAGCGGGCCGTCCGCGTCGCCGGACTCGATCAGCTTGATCGTGCGGTCGACGGCGACCCAGGCCATCACCTTGGAGTGCACGAAGTGGCGGCGCGGGCCGCGCACCTCCCAGATGCCCTCGTCCGGCTCCTGCCAGTGGTCCTCCAGGTAGCGGATCAGCTTCAGCTGGAGCACCGACGCGTAGTCGTTGCGGGCCAGGCCGGTCATGTGGGCCAGGTGCAGGGCCTCGGTGACCTCGCCGTAGACGTCCAGCTGGAGCTGGTGCGCCGCGCCGTTGCCGACCCGCACGGGGGTGGAGTTCTCGTACCCCGGCAGCCAGTCCAGCTCCGCCTCGCCCAGCTCCCGCTCACCGGCGATGCCGTACATGATCTGGAGGTTCTCCGGGTCGCCCGCGACCGCGCGCAGCAGCCACTCGCGCCACGCGCGGGCCTCCTCGCGGTAGCCGGTGCGCAGCAGTGAGGACAGGGTGATCGCCGCGTCCCGCAGCCAGGTGTAGCGGTAGTCCCAGTTGCGGACGCCGCCGATCTCCTCCGGAAGGGAGGTGGTGGGCGCGGCGACGATGCCGCCGGTGGGGGCGTACGTCAGGGCCTTCAGGGTGATCAGGGAGCGGACCACGGCCTCCCGGTAGGGGCCGTGGTACGTACAGTGATCGACCCAGTCGCGCCAGAAGTCCTCGGTGGCCTCCAGGGACTGCTCGGGCTCGGGCAGCGGGGGCGGCTCCTTGTGCGAGGGCTCCCACGAGATGGTGAACGCGATCCGGTCACCCGGAGCGACGGTGAAGTCCGCGTACGTGGTGAGCGCCTTGCCGTAGGTCTCGACATCCGTGTCGAACCACACCGAGTCGGGCCCGGCGACGGCCACCGTGCGGCCCTCGTGCTTGTGCACCCAGGGGACGACCCGGCCGTAGCTGAACCGCATCCGCAGCTCCGAGCGCATCGGCACCCGGCCGGAGACGCCCTCCACGATCCGGATCAGCTGCGGCGCGCCGTCGCGCGGCGGCATGAAATCGGTCACCCGGACCGTGCCGCGCCCGGTGTCCCATTCGGACTCCAGGATCAGCGAGTCACCGCGGTAGGTCCGCCGGGCCGCGCTGGGCGGCTCCGCGCCCGGGGTGCAGGCGGGTCCGATCCGCCAGAAGCCGTGTTCCCCGGTGCCCAGCAGACCGGCGAAGATGGCATGCGAGTCGAAGCGGGGCAGGCACAGCCAGTCGACTGTGCCGTCCCGGCAGACCAGTGCGGCGGTCTGCATGTCTCCGATGAGTGCGTAGTCTTCGATGCGCCCGGCCACGTGCAACTCCAGTCGAACGGCCACGTCACCCCGCGATGGGGGCGGTCGCTAGTGCGGTCAAGGGTGGGGTCAGGGTGTATGTCATGCGTCGTTGAGCCATGAAGCAAAGCAGTCGTCCGGCCGTCAAGCCAAACGCTGAGCCGCAAACGACAATTGTCGCTCAACCAACTGACGAGCTCTCGTTGTTCCGGCGGTGACGGGCGAGGGGTGGTGCCGCGTCGCCGGGGCCGGCTCGGCAGCGAACGTCCGAGCAGGATACGACGCACGTAGATGATCTGTGTGCCGCTCCGGGCAACCCGGGTCCGCCGAACGGGTGACCACCGGGTGAGGAAAGTGTGACGCCTCCACCTGCGTGTCCGGGTGTGCGCGGAGGGTGGCCGGAAGCCGCCGCCCCGAGGCGCTGATACGCTGGTAGCCCGTGGACCGGTGGGAGAAAAACCCCGGAACCGCAGCGACGGCGCCACCGCCGACACCCCCGGACGACGGGGGCGGAGGGCGAGCGCACCGCACCCCAGACCGCGACCACGGGAGCCCCCTCTTGGCCATGCCGCCCACTGCTTTTCGAAACAGCACTGCCTCGACGACCAAGCACATCTTCGTCACCGGGGGTGTCGCCTCCTCGCTCGGCAAGGGGCTGACGGCCTCCAGCCTCGGCATGCTGCTCAAGGCCCGGGGTCTGCGCGTCGTGATGCAGAAGCTCGACCCGTACCTGAACGTCGACCCGGGCACGATGAACCCCTTCCAGCACGGTGAGGTGTTCGTCACCAACGACGGCGCCGAGACCGACCTGGACATCGGCCACTACGAGCGCTTCCTCGACCGCGACCTCGACGGCTCCGCCAACGTCACCACCGGTCAGGTCTACAACACGGTGATCGCCAAGGAGCGGCGCGGCGAGTACCTGGGCGACACGGTCCAGGTCATCCCGCACATCACCAACGAGATCAAGCACCGCATCCGCCGCATGGCGACGGACGAGGTCGACGTCGTGATCACCGAGGTCGGCGGCACGGTCGGCGACATCGAGTCGCTGCCGTTCCTGGAGACCGTCCGCCAGGTCCGGCACGAGGTCGGCCGGGACAACGTGTTCGTGGTCCACATCTCGCTCCTGCCCTACATCGGCCCTTCGGGTGAGCTGAAGACCAAGCCGACCCAGCACTCGGTCGCGGCGCTGCGCAACATCGGTATCCAGCCGGACGCGATCGTGCTGCGCTGCGACCGCGAGGTCCCGACCGCGATCAAGCGCAAGATCTCCCTCATGTGCGACGTCGACGAGGCCGCCGTGGTGGCCTGCCCCGACGCCCGCTCGATCTACGACATCCCGAAGGTCGTCCACACCGAGGGTCTGGACGCGTACGTCGTCCGCAAGCTGGACCTGCCGTTCCGCGACGTGGACTGGACGACCTGGGACGACCTGCTCGACCGCGTCCACAAGCCCGACCACGAGATCACCATGGCCCTGGTCGGCAAGTACATCGACCTGCCCGACGCCTACCTCTCGGTCACCGAGGCGCTGCGCGCCGGCGGCTTCGCCAACAAGGCCCGCGTGAAGATCAAGTGGGTCACGTCCGACGACTGCAAGACCGCGGCGGGCGCGGCGGCGCAGCTCGGCGACGTCGACGCCATCTGCATCCCGGGCGGCTTCGGCGACCGCGGTGTGCTCGGCAAGGTCGGCGCCATCCAGTACGCCCGCGAGAACCGGATCCCGCTGCTCGGCCTCTGCCTGGGCCTGCAGTGCATCGTGGTCGAGGCCGCGCGCAACCTGGCCGGCATCGCGGACGCCAACTCCACCGAGTTCGACCCGGCCACCGGTCACCCGGTCATCTCCACCATGGCCGAGCAGCTGGACATCGTGGCCGGCGAGGGCGACATGGGCGGCACCATGCGGCTCGGCATGTACCCGGCGAAGCTGGCCGAGGGCTCCATCGTGCGCGAGGTGTACGACGGCAAGGAGTACGTCGAGGAGCGGCACCGGCACCGCTACGAGGTGAACAACGCCTACCGCGCGGAGCTGGAGAAGAAGGCCGGCATCGTCTTCTCGGGCACCTCCCCGGACGGCAAGCTCGTCGAGTACGTCGAGTACCCGCGCGACGTCCATCCGTACCTGGTCGCCACGCAGGCGCACCCGGAGCTGCGCTCGCGCCCGACCCGCCCGCACCCGCTCTTCGCCGGGCTGGTCAAGGCCGCGGTCGAGCGGAAGACGTCGAAGTAGCACACCAGTTGTACGGTGGCCGGGGCACGCGCACTCAACGGCGCGGGCCCCGGCTTTCGCGTACGTCTGAAAGGGCAGGTCAGGCATGACGGGCAGTACGATCAAGGACACCCCCGAGGAGTGGGAGGTCCGGGGCACCGAGACGCCCTTCCGGGGGAAGAAGACCTCCGTCCGCACGGACGACGTGGTCATGCCCGACGGCTCCGTGGTGACCCGCGACTACCAGGTCCACCCGGGCTCCGTCGCCGTCCTCGCCCTGGACGGCGAGGGCCGGGTGCTGGTCATCCGCCAGTACCGGCACCCCGTGCGCGAGAAGCTGTGGGAGATCCCCGCCGGACTCCTCGACGTCCCCGGCGAGAACCCGCTGCACGCCGCCCAGCGCGAGCTGTACGAGGAGGCGCACGTCAAGGCCGAGGACTGGCGGGTGCTGACCGACGTCTACACCACCCCCGGCGGCTGCGACGAGGCCGTGCGGATCTTCCTCGCCCGGAGCCTCTCCGAGGCCGAGGGCGAGCGCTTCGAGGTCGAGGACGAAGAGGCCGACATGGAGCTGGCCCGGGTGCCGGTGGCGGACCTGGTGCGGGGTGTGCTCGCGGGCGATCTGCACAACAACTGCCTGGTCGTGGGCGTGCTCTCGCTGATCGCCGCGGAGCGGGGTGACGGACTCGACGCGCTCCGCCCGGCCGAGGCGCCGTGGCCGGCCCGTCCCTTCGAGGCCTGATCCGCCGGCGCCGGACCACCTGGCACCCCCCACCGGTGTGACCATCTGTTGATCCGATCGAGGGACCTGCCCGCCGCGCTCCGCCGGGAACGTCGCAGAGCGTGAACTAGGCTCTGGAAACGCCCGAACCGGGGTTCCGGCGGGCGCCGGTGCGGTGGGATCGGGAGTGTGGCCCGTGACGGATCAGGCGGTGGACACGGACGGCGAACGGCTGTCGGAAGACCCTGTCGAGGAGAGTCGGTTCCTGGGCCGCAACCGGGAGCTGAAGGAGCTGCGCGCCGACATCGAGCGCGCGGGCCTGGACACCCTCTCCGGACGCAAGGCCCCTCGCGCGCGCGTGCTGCTCATCGCCGGCCGCCCCGGCTCGGGCCGCACCGCGCTCGCCGGGGAACTGGCCGCCCAGGTCGCGGACGACTACCCCGACGGCGTGCTGCGGGCCCGGCTGAGCGAACCGGACGGCACGCGCGTGCCGGTCGCACGCATCGCCCGCGAACTCCTCACCGACCTGGACCGTCCCACCCCGCCCGGCGCCGGCGAGGACGACCTGACCGAGGCGCTGCGCACCGCCCTGGCCGACCGCCGGGTCCTGCTGCTGCTCGACGACGCCGCCGACGCCGAGCAGGTCGACGCCCTGCTGCCGGACACCCCGGACTGCCTGGCCGTGGTGGTCGCCGAGGGGCCGCTGACCGGCATCACGGACGTCCGCCCGTGCACGCTGGGCGGCCTCGACACCAAGTCGGCCATGGAACTGCTGTCCTGGTACACCGGCTCGGTCCGCATCACCGTCGACCCCCGGGCCGCCGAGCAACTGGTCGAGGTCTGCCAGGCCCAGCCCGCCGCGCTCACCCTGGCCGGCGGCTGGCTCGCGGCCCGGCCTCAGGCGGCCGTCGCCGACCTGGCGAAACACGTGCACGCGGAGGGCGACGAGGGCACCGCGCTCAGCCGCGTCTTCCGCCTCGTCTACGCCTCGCTGCCCAGCACCGCCGCCCGGATGCTCCGCCTGCTCTCCCTCGCCCCGGCCGGCCTGGTCGACCCGCACACCGCCTCCGCGCTCGCCGGGTGCTCGGTGAACGGTGCCCGCACCACCCTCGACGACTTCGTCGGCCTCGGCCTGCTGCGCGCGGTCGGCTCCACGCCGCCCGGGTACGAGGTTCCCGCCTGCCTGCACGCCCGGCTGACCCGCCTCGCCGAGACCCAGGACCGGCCGGCCGAGCTGCAGCTGGCCCGCGCCCGGATGCTGGAGCGGACGGTGCGGCTGCTCCAGTCCTGCCGGGCGGTCACCGAGACGGACAGTGCGCAGGCCCGCGAGAAGCTCGTGGGCATGCCGCGCGACCTGCGCTTCCCCACCCCGAGGGCGGCCGCCGACTGGCTGCGCGCCCGGCGCCCCGCCCTGCTGGCCTCGGCCCGCCTCGCGGTCGCCGACGGCGAGCTGGACACCCTGGCCCGCAGGTTGATGTCCCAGCTGGTCCGGGCCATGGTGGCGCACTTCGGCACCCAGGCCGCGGCCCCCGACCTGTACGGCATCCACCGTCTCGTGCTCGACGTCGCGGAGCGCCGCGAACTGCCCCGGGAGAAGGCCGCGGCCCTGCTGAACCTGGCCGACCTCGACGCCCGCACCGGCCGCACCGCCGAGGCCCTGGTGCGCTACCGGGCCGCGCTGGACGCCGGACGCGAGGCGAACGACCCGTACGCCACCGGCCGCGCGATGGAATCCGTGGGCGGCGCCCACCTGGAGCTCGGGGACTACGACCGGGCCGCCGACTGGTTCGGCCGGGCCCTGGCCCAGCGGCTGGCCCGCGACGAGCGCGCCGACGCCGCCCGGGTCTACGGCCGCATCGCCACCGCCCACACCTACGCGGGCCGCTACGGAGAGGCGGTGCGCTCCTGGCGCGCGGCCGTCGCCGGGTACCGCAAGGGCGGGGACGTGGCCGCGCAGGCGCGGGCGCTGTCGGAGCTGGCCCGGGTCCAGGAGTACGCCGGACGGCCCGAGGAGTCGCTGCGCACCTGCCAGGAGGCCGTCGAGTGGGCCCGCCGGGCCGAGGACGTCCGGCTCCAGGCCGCCCTGCACCTGCGGGTCGCCGACACCCTCGACCGGCTCGGCGACCCCGTCGCGGCGGGCCTGAAGCGGAGCATCGCCGACCGCATGTTGAGGGAAGATCCCGAAGACGCCTGCGAAATCCGTAGCGCATCGTCTGAAGATTGATGCTTTGAAAGGCTGGACAGCTGGAACGCCTTCATTAGACTGGCTCTGCCGCACATTCTCCTGCGGTCTCTCCAGGTGTGCCCGCGTCTGAGCGGGTATGTCTTGTAATAGCCCATTCTCTGAGCCAAGGACCGTGATCCCCGTGAAGGTCGGCATCCCCCGCGAGGTCAAGAACAACGAGTTCCGGGTGGCCATCACCCCCGCCGGCGTGCACGAGCTGGTGCGCCACGGCCACCAGGTGGTCATCGAGCGCGAGGCCGGCGTCGGCTCCTCGATCCCGGACGCCGAGTACGTCGCCGCCGGTGCCCGGATCCTGGACACCGCCGACGAGGTCTGGGCCGCCGCCGACCTGGTGCTGAAGGTCAAGGAGCCGATCGCGGAGGAGTACCACCGCCTCCGCAAGGACCAGACGCTCTTCACCTACCTGCACCTGGCCGCGTCCAAGGAGTGCACGGACGCCCTCGTCGAGTCCGGTACCACCGCGATCGCCTACGAGACGGTCGAGCTGCCCACCCGCGCCCTGCCGCTGCTGGCCCCGATGTCCGAGGTCGCGGGCCGGCTGGCCCCGCAGGTCGGCGCCTACCACCTGATGGCCTCCAACGGCGGCCGCGGTGTGCTGCCGGGCGGCGTGCCCGGCGTGATCCCGGCCAAGGCCGTCGTCATCGGTGGTGGCGTCTCCGGCTGGAACGCCACCCAGATCGCCGTCGGCATGGGCTTCGACGTGACCCTGCTCGACCGCGACATCAACAAGCTGCGCGAGGCCGACAAGATCTTCGGCGCCAAGGTCAAGGCCGTCATCTCCAACTCCTTCGAGCTGGAGAAGGCCGTCCTCGACGCGGACCTGGTGATCGGCGCGGTGCTCATCCCGGGCGCCAAGGCCCCGAAGCTGGTCACCAACGAGCTGGTCTCCCGGATGAAGCCCGGAAGTGTTCTTGTCGACATCGCGATCGACCAGGGCGGCTGCTTCGAGGACTCGCGTCCCACCACGCACGCCGAGCCGACCTTCCCGGTCCACAACTCGGTCTTCTACTGCGTGGCCAACATGCCGGGCGCGGTGTCCAACACCTCCACCAACGCCCTCACCAACGCCACGCTGCCGTACATCGTGGAGCTGGCCAACCGCGGCTGGGTCGAGGCGCTGCGCCGTGACCCCGCGCTGGCCCGGGGTCTCAACACGCATGACGGCAAGGTCGTTTACCGCGAGGTCGCCGACGCCCACGGCCTGGAGTACGTCGATCCCAGCACGCTGCTCGGCTAAGTCGGCAACCCACAAAGGCGATACGTCAACAAGTGCCGTCAACCCCACACGCCCGGCCGGACCTTGCCCGACAAGGTCCGGCCGGGTGTGTGTATGGTCACTTTGCGATTCTCGGTCAACTCGCCTCGAACGTAACGCTTCAACCGATTCGCGCACCGGTGAAACCTGCCGTGCGACGGCCGTACGCCCTTGACAGAGGGATGTTTCATTGCCGACACATCGGGCCGGGTCCGGCGGATTGTGTTGCTGCGGACGGCCGACACGCCATAGAGTCGCCGAACGTCGGCATGGTGCCACGCTGACCTGTCTAGAAGTCCCCTGGTCACCAAGGAGGTAAGACGACTTGTGAATGAGTCGACATTTACTCCCGGGGGTGGTCAACCAGGAATGCCTGCACGGGCCCACAGCCCGGGGCGTCTCGAGGCTGTCGGCTCCGTCGCCGTACGTACCTTCGAAGCCGCCCACCAGAGTCCGCAGGCAACTCTGACAGCACACATGAGTATGGATGGCCAACACGTGAACGCCATGGCCGGCGACGGAAGTGGCGCGCCCCGCAACCACTTCGCCGACTACGACGAACTGCCCGAGGGGCACTTCTACGACCCGGACGCGGAGTACGAGCCGGATCCCGAGTACGCCGCCACGCTCGCGCCCGACGCGGCCCGCCAGCGCCGTGAGCGCATCGGTCCGACCGGACGCCCGCTGCCGTACTTCCCGATCCCGGGCCCGCTGACCGATCACGGCCCCGCGAAGATCATCGCGATGTGCAACCAGAAGGGCGGCGTGGGCAAGACCACGTCGACCATCAACCTGGGTGCCGCGCTCGCCGAGTACGGGCGCCGGGTGCTGCTCGTCGACTTCGACCCGCAGGGCGCGCTGTCGGTCGGGCTCGGCGTCAACCCGATGGAGCTCGACCTCACCGTCTACAACCTGCTCATGGAGCGGGGCATGGCGGCCGACGAGGTGCTGCTGAAGACGGCGGTCCCCAACATGGACCTGCTGCCCAGCAACATCGACCTGTCGGCGGCCGAGGTGCAGCTGGTGAGCGAGGTCGCGCGCGAGTCCACGCTGCAGCGCGCGCTGAAGCCGCTGATGGACGACTACGACTACATCGTGATCGACTGTCAGCCTTCGCTCGGCCTCCTCACGGTCAACGCCCTGACCGCCGCGCACAAGGTGATCGTGCCGTTGGAGTGCGAGTTCTTCGCGCTGCGCGGTGTGGCCCTGCTGACCGAGACGATCGAGAAGGTCCAGGAGCGGCTCAACCCGGACCTGGAGCTCGACGGCATCCTCGCCACGATGTACGACTCGCGCACGGTGCACAGCCGTGAGGTGCTCGCGCGTGTCGTCGAGGCGTTCGACGACCACGTCTACCACACGGTCATCGGGCGCACCGTCCGCTTCCCGGAGACCACGGTCGCCGGTGAGCCGATCACCACGTACGCCTCCAACTCCGTCGGTGCCGCCGCCTACCGCCAGCTCGCCAGGGAGGTGCTCGCCCGGTGTCACGCCGAGTGAGTCTGCCGGGGGCCGACGAACTCTTCCGTACGACAGGGGGGATGGCGCTCCAGGCGTCCACCCCGCGGCGGCCGGCCAACGGCGAGGCACGCGTGCCGGCGCCGGCGGGGGAGAGCGACCAGGCCGCCGCCGAGGACGCGCCGCAGTCGGTGCCCGCGCAGGGCGGCGACGGCGAGGGCGCCGAGCACGCGGCGGCGGACGCGGAACCGGGCGCGGGCGGCGAGTCGCGCAGCCGGGGTGCGGAGCGCTCCGCGCGGCCCTCCGTGCCGGGCGCGGGCGCGCAGGAAGGTTCTGCCACCGCCCAGCCCCGCAAGCGCGGCGGGAGGGCGGCCGCACGCCGCCCCAGCGGCCGTGAGCGCCACGACGAGAAGATCACCGTGTACGTCTCCGCCGAGGAGCTCATGGACCTGGAGCACGCCCGCCTGGTGCTCCGCGGTGAGCACGGCCTCGCCGTCGACCGGGGGCGCATCGTCCGCGAGGCGGTCGCCGTGGTCCTCGCCGACCTGGAGACCCGTGGGGACGCCAGCATCCTCGTACGACGGTTGCGCGGGCGGTAGCGATAGCCTGCGGGGGCCATGACCTCGAACGACGCCTCCAGCCCCGGCCCCCGCGCCGGCCGCCGGCGCGCGCTGGGGCGGGGGCCCGGAGAGGCCCCGGGGCCCGCGCCCACCCTCGAGGAGCAAGCACCGCCCCGCGCGGCGCCCGCGCCGGTCGACGTTGGGCCGCCGCCGGCTCCCCTGCCGGAATCGGCGCCCATTGAGGTCCCGCCGGAATCCGCGCCCGTCGCGGTCTCGCCGGAGGCCGTGCGCTCCGAGGTCTCGCCTTCCGCCCCGGCCGACGCGTCCCCTGCGCAGGGCCCGGAGGTCGACGGTGACGCCGATGGTGTCTTCAAGGTTCGGCTCGCCAACTTCGAGGGGCCGTTCGACCTGCTTCTTCAGCTGATCTCCAAGCACAAGATGGACGTCACCGAGGTCGCGCTGTCCAAGGTGACCGACGAGTTCATGGCGCACATCCGGGCGATGGGGTCCGACTGGGACCTCGACGAGACGACCGAGTTCCTGGTGATCGCCGCTACCCTCCTCGACCTGAAGGCGGCCCGGCTGCTGCCCGCCGCCGAGGTCGAGGACGAGGCCGACCTGGCACTTCTCGAGGCCCGCGACCTGCTGTTCGCGCGGCTGCTCCAGTACCGCGCGTACAAGCAGATCGCCGAGATCTTCAACGAGCGGCTGGAGTCCGAGGCCCGCCGCTACCCCCGTACCGTCGGCCTGGAACCCCACCACGCCGAGCTGCTGCCCGAGGTCGTCATCAGCATCGGCCCCGAGGGCTTCGCCAAGCTCGCCGTGAAGGCCATGCAGCCCAAGCCCAAGCCGCAGGTCTACGTCGAGCACATCCACGCGCCCCTGGTCAGCGTCCAGGAGCAGGCCGGGATCGTGGTGGCCCGGCTCCGGGAGCTGGGCGAGGCCAGCTTCCGGGTGCTGGTCCAGGACACCGCGGACACACTGACCGTCGTGGCCCGCTTCCTGGCCCTGCTGGAGCTGTACCGGGAGAAGGCCGTCGAGCTGGACCAGGAGACCGCGCTCGGCGACCTGCTGGTGCGCTGGACCGGCGGTGACGAGGACGCCGCACCGGTGGTGACCGACGAGTTCGACCGGCCGCCGGAGAAGACCGAGGAGGAGCGGAAGGCGTGAGTGAGCAGACCACGGAGGCCGTGCGCGCACCGGAAGGCGTCGCCGACCTCGACCTCAAGCCCGCACTCGAGGCCGTCCTCATGGTCGTCGACGAGCCCGCGACCGAGGAGCAGCTGGCGAAGATACTGCAACGCCCCCGGCGGCGCATCGCGGACGCCTTGCGGGAGCTGGCCGACGAGTACACCGTCCAGGGCCGTGGCTTCGAGCTGCGCCTGATCGCCGGCGGCTGGCGCTTCTACACCCGCCCCGAGTACGCCGCGGCCGTCGAGGGCTTCGTCCTGGACGGCCAGCACGCCCGCCTCACCCAGGCCGCGCTGGAGACCCTCGCCGTCGTCGCCTACCGCCAGCCGGTCAGCCGCAGCCGCGTCTCCGCGGTGCGCGGCGTGAACTGCGACGGTGTGATGCGCACCCTCCTGCAGCGGGGTCTGGTCGAGGAGGCGGGCACGGAACCCGAAACAGGTGCGATCCTGTACGTGACGACGAACTACTTCCTGGAGCGGATGGGCCTGCGCGGCCTGGACGAGCTCCCGGAGCTCGCGCCCTTCCTCCCGGAGGCGGCGGCGATCGAGGCCGAGACGCTGGAAGGGGTCCCGTCGTTCGATCCGGACGCCCCGGATTCCGAGGACGCAGACGACAAGACGGAACTTTGATGCGAAGCAGCAGCGGCAGGAACAGCAGCGGAAACAACGGCGGGAGCCGTGGTGGCAACAGCGGCGGCCGCGGCGGGAGCAGTGGTGGCCGCGGTAACTACCGCGGTGCCGGTAACAACCGCGACGACAAGCCGGGCGGCCGGCCGAAGAAGCCCCGCCCGGAGGAGCGCCGGTACGACGTGGGCCCCGGAGCCTCTCCCGAGGGCCCCAAGTCGGGGCGCGGCGGCGCGGCCCGCGGCGGCGCCAAGGGCGGCCCCAAGCGGCCCCAGCAGCGTGGCCGCTCGGCTCCGGCCACGTCCCGCGAGTACGAGACGCGGGCCGAGGAGCGCAACCGCGAGCGGTACGCGGGCAAGAAGGACGTCAAGCTCCCGAAGACCTTCCCCGGCGCCGAGCAGGAGGGCGAGCGGCTGCAGAAGGTCCTCGCGCGCGCGGGCTACGGCTCCCGGCGTGCCTGCGAGGAGCTGATCGAGCAGGCCAGGGTCGAGATCAACGGCGAGATCGTGCTGGAGCAGGGCCGCCGCGTCGACCCGGAGAAGGACGAGGTCAAGGTCGACGGCCTGACCGTCGCCACGCAGTCGTACCAGTTCTTCTCGCTGAACAAGCCCGCCGGTGTCGTCTCCACCATGGAGGATCCGGAGGGCCGCCAGTGCCTCGGCGACTACGTCACCAACCGTGAGACCCGCCTCTTCCACGTGGGCCGGCTCGACACCGAGACCGAGGGTGTCATCCTGCTCACCAACCACGGCGAGCTGGCGCACCGCCTGACCCACCCCCGGTACGGCGTGAAGAAGACCTACCTCGCGCACATCGTGGGCCCGATCCCGCGGGACCTCGGCAAGCGCCTCAAGGACGGCATCCAGCTGGAGGACGGGTACGCGCGCGCGGACCACTTCCGGGTCGTCGAGCAGACCGGCAAGAACTACCTGGTCGAGGTCACCCTTCACGAGGGCCGCAAGCACATCGTGCGCCGGATGCTGGCGGAGGCGGGCTTCCCCGTCGACAAGCTGGTGCGCACCGCCTTCGGCCCGATCACGCTGGGCGACCAGAAGTCGGGCTGGCTGCGGCGGTTGTCCAACACCGAGGTCGGGATGCTGATGGCGGAGGTCGAGCTCTAGGCGTCCCCTCGGGGTTGTCCCGACCGGCCCACCCTCTTTATAGTCCTAGTGACTATTAAAGGGGGTGGGCCGTTCTGCACGGCTACGACAAGCACGCCTTCGAACCCTTCGCCGTCACCGTCGATCTCGCGGTCCTCACGCTGCGCGCGGGCGCCCTGCACGTGCTGCTCGTCGAGCGCGGCCAGGAGCCGTACGCGGGCCGCTGGGCGCTGCCCGGCGGCTTCCTGCTGCCGGACGAGTCGGCGGAGACGGCCGCCCGGCGCGAGCTGGCCGAGGAGACCGGCCTGGCGGACGTGACCGGGCTGCACCTGGAGCAGCTGCGGACCTACAGCGAACCCGGCCGCGACCCCCGGATGCGCGTCGTCTCCGTCGCCTTCGCCGCGCTGCTGCCCGACCCTCCCGAGCCGCACGCCGGCACGGACGCGGCCGAGGCCCGCTGGATGCCGTACGACGAGGCCCGCGGCCTCGCCTTCGACCACGACCGGATCCTGGCCGACGCCCGGGACCGCGTCGGCGGCAGGCTGGAGTACACCTGCCTGGCCACCGCCTTCTGCCCGCCCGAGTTCACGCTCGGGGAGCTGCAGCAGGTCTACGAGACGGTCTGGGGCACGGCTCTCGACCGGCCCAACTTCCGTCGCAAGGTCCTCGCCACCCCGGGCTTCGTGGAGCCCGTCCCCGGCGCCGCCCGGCTGACCGGCGGACGCGGCAAACCCGCCGCGCTGTACCGCGCGGGCCCCGCCACCACCCTGCACCCGCCCCTGCTCCGCACCCCTCGGGAAGGACGCCCCGCATGACCACGAACACCGTCACCAAGCGCGCCGCCACCGGAGCGCTCACCGGCCTCGCCCTCGGCGACGCGCTGGGCTTCCCGACCGAGTTCAACGACGTCCCGGGGATCCTCGCCAAGTGCGGCCCCTGGCGGGAGATGGCCCTGCCGGACCCGGCGTACGTCACCGACGACACGCAGATGACGCTGGCGCTGGGGAAGGGGCTGCGGACGGCCATGGACCGCGGGGTCCTCGCGCCCGAGGGGATGACCGAACCGGTACGCCAGGAGTTCATCGCCTGGAACCGCTCACCGGAGAACAACCGGGCGCCGGGCAACACCTGCCTGCGCGCCTGCGACCTCCTGGAGCGGGCCGACCGCCCCTGGCAGGACGCCAGCCAGATCCACTCCAAGGGCTGCGGCGCCAACATGCGCGTCGCGCCCATAGGCATCGTCCCCGGTCTGAGCGACGAACAGCGTGCGGGCGCCGCCCAGTTGCAGTCCGCGCTCACCCACGGCCACCCCACCGCGCTCGCCGCCTCCGACCTGACCGCGCACGCCGTACGGCTGCTCGCCGAGGGAGCGGAGCCGACCGGACTGGTCGGGCTGCTGCGCTCGTACGCCTACGACAACCGCGGCCGCTACCACGAGCGCTGGCTCGGCGACCTGTGGACCCGCGCCCAGGACCCCACGCCGGAGCACTTCATCGCCCGCGGCTGGGACGAGTGCCTGGCGATCCTCGACCGGCTCCAGCAGGCCGTGCGCACGGCCTCGCCCGAGACCGACCCCTGCCTGTCCGTGGGCGAGGGCTGGATCGCCGAGGAGGCCATGGCGGCCGGGCTGCTCTGCTTCCTGCTCTTCGTCGACGAGCCGCTGACCGCCCTGCGCCGCGGCGCCTGCACCTCCGGCGACTCCGACTCCATCGCCTGCCTCGCGGGCGCGTTCGTCGGCGCCCACCTGGGCGCCGACGCCTGGCCCACCGACTGGGCCGACCGCATCGAGTACCGGGGCGATCTGCTGTCCCTGGGCGCGCTCTGGGACGCTTGAGCCCATGATCGACGCCCCTCGGCTCAGCATCTGCCCGGCCCCGGGACGGCCGGGCAGCCTGTCAGCGCTGCCCGACGGCGCCGGTGCGTACGACGCGCTGCACGACCTCGTCGTGCGGGTCCGCCTGCAGAGCTGAGGCGCGGCGGGTCCGGACGAGGAAGTCCTCGACGCGGCGGCGGTCCGGTTCGGCGGGGAGGGGGGTGTGGTGGGCGGCCTGGTCGTTCTCGTCGGCCAGGCGGGTCATCCGGGTCTCCACCTCCGGCCAGGGGACCTCGCCGCGCTTCACGGCGAGCAGCGACTCGCGCCGGTCGCCGACGTCGATGGTGAGCGTGCCCGTGCGCAGCAGGTCGCGGGCGGACTCCAGCAGCCGCAGCAGGTGCATCGCGTGCTTCCAGCGCGGGGCGCCGTGCGTGCGGACGTCGGCGTCGAGTTTGCGGCGCTGGCCCTGCGCGTAGCGGGTGAACGTCTCGTGGGCGCGGCGGGAGAGGAACGCGTCGCGCAGGGACAGCAGTTCACGGCCCGTGGCGTCGGCGTGCTCCACGAGCGGTGAGTGCAGGCACTCCAGGACGTTGGGGTTCGCGCGCAGGGCCAGCTCGCAGAAGCGCTCCAGCTCCCAGGAGAACTGCTCCTCGGCCGGACCCTCCACATGTGCCGGCGGCTTCTCGAAGCGCCAGAAGAGGGGCGTGGGGGCGAGGAAGACGCCCCGGCGGTCGGTGTCGCTGCCCTCCGTCGCCAGACCGAAGGCACGCGAACCCATGACACAGGCGTAGATCGTGTGGTCGCGTACCAGCAGTTCCGGGTCCATGCCGCGGAGCGTACGCGGGCGCCTCACGCCAGGCGGACCGAATTTCCCTCCACCGTGATCGTCTTCTCGGGCAGCGGTTCGGTCGCCGGTCCCTGCTCCACCGAGCCGTCGGCGACACTGAAGCGGCTGTTGTGGCAGGCGCAGTCGATGGTGCCGTCGCGCACGTCCGACACGATGCAGCCCTGGTGGGTGCAGACTGCCGAGAAGGCCTTGAAGTCGCCCGCTTCCGGCTGGGTCACCACGATCTTCTGATCCGCGAGGATCCTGCCGCCGCGCACCGGGATGTCGTCCGTCGTCGTCAGCTCCTGCCCCGCGGAGGTCTCGGCGTCGGCGGAGTCGTCGCCGCTGCCGCAGCCGACTGCGAGCGCCGCCGCGCCCGCCGAGAGGAGGGCCGTACGACGCGTCGGGCTGTGGTTCATGGTCACTCCGTAAAGGCGTGGGGGAGGAGACGACGGTCGGGGCCAGCGTCTCAGGGGGCGGGCGCCCCGGGCCGCCACCCGGCGGGCTGACTAGGCTGGACGGACCAAGAACCGATACACGCGTCAGCAACGTCAGCAAGGAGCATCGCCGTGGCGGTACGAGCGGTCCGGGGCGCCGTCCAACTGGAACGGGACGAGGCCGGGCACATGGACGAGCAGGTCGCCGCCCTGCTGACCGCCATCATGGAGCGCAACGGCCTGTCGGCCGACAGCCTGATCAGCCTGTGGTTCACGGCCACCCCCGATCTGCACAGCGACTTCCCGGCCGCCGCCGCCCGCGGGCTCGGCATCACCGACGTGCCGCTGATCTGCGCCCAGGAGCTGGACATCGAGGGCGCCATGCCCCGCGTCGTCCGGGTCCTCGCCCACATAGAGTCCGACCGGCCCCGCGCCGAGATCGCCCACGTCTACCTCGGCGCCGCCGCGGCCCTGCGCAAGGACATCGCCCAGTGAGAACCGCACTCGTCATCGGTACCGGCCTCATCGGCACCTCCGCCGCCCTCGCGCTGACCCAGCGCGGCGTCACCGTCCACCTCTCCGACCACGACCCCGAGCAGGCCCGCACCGCCACCGCGCTCGGCGCCGGCACCGACGAGGCGCCCGAGGGCCCCGTCGACCTGGCGATCGTCGCGGCCCCGCCCGCTTTGGTGGCCGACGTCCTCGCCGAGGCCATGGGACGCGGCGCCGCCCGCGGGTACATCGACGTGGCCAGCGTCAAGGGCGGCCCCCGGCGGGAGCTGGAGGCGCGCGGCCTCGACCTGTCGTCGTACATCGGCACGCACCCCATGTCCGGCCGTGAGAAGTCCGGCCCGCTGGCCGCCACCGGCGACCTCTTCGAGGGCCGCCCCTGGGTGCTGACCCCGACCCGGGACACCGACACCGAGGTGCTGAACCTCGCCCTCGAGCTGATCTCGCACTGCCGCGCGGTGCCGGTGGTGATGGACGCGGACGCCCACGACCGCGCCGTGGCGCTCGTCTCACACATGCCGCACCTGGTCTCCAGCATGGTCGCCGCCCGCCTGGAGCACGCCGAGGAGGCCGCCGTACGGCTGTGCGGCCAGGGCATCCGCGACGTCACCCGGATCGCCGCCTCCGACCCCCGGATGTGGATCGACATCCTCTCCGCGAACCCGGGACCGGTCGCCGACCTGCTCACCGACGTCGCGGCCGACCTGGAGGAGACCGTACGGGCCCTGCGCGCCCTGCAGTCCTCCGACGAGGACAAGCGCCTGGAGGGCGGCACAGGTATCGCCTCGGTGCTGCGGCGCGGCAACGCCGGACAGGTCCGCGTCCCCGGCAAGCACGGCTCCGCCCCACGGGCCTACGAGACCGTGGCCGTCCTCATCGACGACCAGCCCGGCCAGCTGGCCCGCATCTTCGCCGACGCGGGGGTGGCCGGCGTCAACATCGAGGACGTACGCATCGAGCACGCGACCGGCCAGCAGGCGGGTCTGGTGCAGCTCATGGTGGAGCCGAGGGCGGCCGCCGTCCTCACCGCGGCACTCAAGGACCGGGGCTGGGCCATCCGGCAGTGATCCGGTAGCTCGTACGGCTGTAAGAGGGGCTCCGGGGACCCAGTAACCTTGTGCGGGACGCGCTCGCGTCCCGCACACCACCCACCGCACCGCACCAGGAAGGTGTCCCCTCGTGGAAAACGGCGCCGCCCCGACCGTCCCGGCCGTGATTGTCGCCATCGACGGCCCCTCCGGCACGGGCAAGTCGAGCACGTCGAAGGCCGTGGCCGCGCAGCTCGGCCTGAGCTACCTGGACACCGGTGCCCAGTACCGGGCGATCACGTGGTGGATGGTGACCAACGGCATCGACACCGACGACCCGCACGCGATCGCCGCCGCGGCCGGCAAGCCCGAGATCGTCTCCGGCACCGACCCGCTGGGCCCGGCCATCACCGTCGACGGCGTGGACGTGTCCGGCCCGATCCGCACCCAGGAGGTCACCTCCAAGGTCAGCGCGGTCAGCGCCGTACCCGAGGTGCGGACCCGGATCACCGAGCTGCAGCGTTCCATCGCCGCCGCCGCGCCGCTCGGCATCGTCGTCGAGGGCCGCGACATCGGCACGACCGTGCTGCCGGACGCCGACCTGAAGATCTTCCTCACCGCCTCCGCCGAGGCCCGCGCCGCCCGCCGCAGCGGCGAGCTGAAGGGCGCCGACGTCAACGCCACCCGCGAGGCCCTGATCAAGCGGGACGCGGCAGACTCCACCCGGAAGACCTCCCCGCTGGCCAAGGCCGGGGACGCGGTCGAGGTGGACACCACCGCCCTCACCCTGCCGCAGGTCATCGAGTGTGTCGTCACCCTCGTCGAGGAGAAGCGGGCGGGGAAGTGACCGAGGTCCCTTCGGCGCGGGGCGCCGAGGTCGGGCGGCGCATCGGCGTCGGCCTGATGTACGGGCTGTGGAAGCCGCGCGTGCTGGGCGCCTGGCGGGTCCCCGCCCGCGGCCCGGTGATCTACGCCGTCAACCACTCGCACAACATCGACGGCCCGATGGTCATGGGCGTGGCGCCCAGGCCGACGCACTTCCTGATCAAGAAGGAGGCGTTCATCGGCCCGCTCGGACGCTTCCTGACCGGCATCGGCCAGCTCAAGGTGGACCGCCACTCCACCGACCGCACGGCCATCGCGCAGGCGCTCGGCGTGCTGGAAAACGGCGGCGTGCTGGGCATCTTCCCGGAGGGCACGCGGGGTGTGGGCGACTTCGCCTCGCTGCGCGCCGGGCTCGCCTACTTCGCGCTCCGCAGCGGCGCCCCCATCGTCCCGGTCGCGGTGCTGGGAAGCACCGACCGTCCCGGACGGTTGATAAAGGCGCTGCCTCCCCTGCGCGCGCGGGTCGACGTCGTCTTCGGCGACCCGTTCGACGCGGGCGACGGCAGCGGACGCCGGACCCGCAAGGCGCTGGACGAGGCCACCGAACGCATCCAGAAGCAGCTGACCGCGCACCTGGAGAATGCCAGGCGGCTCACCACCCGCTAGGCGACACTTGAGTAGTGGATCACCCAGTAAAGGGGTGTTCCACCGATCACCACGATGAACGAGGTACGGACTTCATGAACGACCACATCCACTCCGAGGGCTCGGGCGAGGAGCACGACCACGGGGCGCTCGGCGACGCCGAGTACGCGCAGTTCATGGAGCTGGCCACCGACGAGGGCTTCGACGTCGAGGAGGTCGAGGGCGCGATCGAGGAGGCCGGGCACGGCCCGCTGCCCGTCCTCGCCGTCGTCGGCCGCCCCAATGTCGGCAAGTCGACCCTGGTGAACCGCATCATCGGCCGCCGCGAGGCCGTCGTCGAGGACAAGCCGGGCGTCACCCGCGACCGGGTCACCTACGAGGCCGAGTGGGCCGGCCGCCGCTTCAAGGTCGTCGACACCGGCGGCTGGGAGCAGGACGTCCTCGGCATCGACGCCTCCGTGGCCGCGCAGGCCGAGTACGCAATCGAGGCCGCCGACGCGGTCGTCTTCGTCGTGGACGCCAAGGTCGGCGCCACCGACACCGACGAGGCGGTCGTACGGCTGCTGCGCAAGGCCGGCAAGCCCGTCGTGCTGTGCGCCAACAAGGTGGACGGCCCGAGCGGCGAGGCCGACGCCGCCTACCTGTGGTCGCTGGGCCTGGGCGAGCCGCACCCCGTCTCGGCGCTGCACGGCCGGGGCACCGGCGACATGCTGGACCAGGTTCTGGAGGCCCTGCCCGAGGCGCCCCGCGAGTCCTTCGGCGGCGTCATCGGCGGCCCCCGGCGCATCGCCCTGATCGGCCGCCCGAACGTCGGCAAGTCCTCGCTGCTGAACAAGGTGGCCGGCGAGGAGCGCGTCGTCGTCAACGAACTGGCCGGCACCACCCGCGACCCGGTCGACGAGCTGATCGAACTCGGCGGCGTGACCTGGAAGTTCGTCGACACCGCGGGCATCCGCAAGCGCGTCCACCTCCAGCAGGGCGCCGACTACTACGCCTCGCTGCGCACCGCCGCCGCCGTCGAGAAGGCGGAGGTCGCCGTCATCCTCATCGACGCCTCCGAGTCGATCTCGGTGCAGGACCAGCGGATCGTCACCATGGCCGTCGAGGCGGGCCGCGCGGTCGTCGTCGCCTACAACAAGTGGGACACCCTCGACGAGGAGCGCCGCTACTACCTGGAGCGGGAGATCGAGACCGAGCTGGGCCAGGTGGCGTGGGCGCCGCGGGTCAACGTCTCGGCGCAGACCGGCCGGCACATGGAGAAGCTGGTCCCCGCGATCGAGACCGCGCTGGCCGGCTGGGAGACCCGCGTCCCGACGGGCCGTCTCAACGCCTTCCTCGGCGAACTGGTCGCCTCCCACCCGCACCCGGTGCGCGGCGGCAAGCAGCCCCGCATCCTCTTCGGCACGCAGGCCGGCACCAAGCCGCCGCGCTTCGTGCTCTTCGCCTCCGGCTTCATCGAGGCGGGCTACCGGCGGTTCATCGAGCGCCGGCTGCGCGAGGAGTTCGGCTTCGACGGGACGCCGATCCACATCTCGGTGCGGGTGCGCGAGAAGCGCGGCGCGAAGAAGAAGTAGCGGTCGTCGGACGCGAGAGAGGGAGACCCCCGCCGGGGGTCTCCCTCTCGCGTCCTGCTGGTGGCCGTCAGGCACCCCTGCGCGGGGCCGGTGGCAGCGCCGCCGGGACGTGCTGGGTCCCGACCCGCTGCCACACCGACTGCTGGCCGACGCGGGCGCTCTGGGCCCCCGCGCTGTAGGCGCTGTACGTGCCTCTGCCGCACGGGATGCTCCGGAAGGCGGTGAACCCCAGCTCCTCCTCACCGCTGCGATCGCCCGGCAGCGATCGGAAGGACCTGACGTACTCGGCGTAGAGCGCGTCGTAGATCGGCGTGGCCGAGGGGCCGCCATGGCGGTGGAAGGCGTCGTATGCGTACACGTATGTCCAAACGACCTCACGCTGGAAGGGATGCGGGCCAGGTGGCGGCCGCCCGGCACCCGCGTGAATCTCCGGTCAGGTTCCCGCCAGCGGCAGCGCCGCCGCGACCAGCTGTCCGCCCGCCGCCGCCTTGTCCAGCGCGTCCCGCAGCAGGTCCTCGCGCGGCTGCCGGCCGATCGAGCCCACCGGCGCCGCGAACATCAGTACCTGCTGGTGCTTGTTGGCCGCCGTGCGCCAGCCCTCGGTGACCTGGAGGGGCTGGTGTGCCTGCCACCAGGCCACCGGCCGGCCGCCGTCCGTGCCGGGCTGCAGCACCGCGTGCAGCTGGCCCATGGCGAGCAGCACCGACCAGCCGTGCAGCACGGAGGGCGTGGCGGCCAGCTCGGTGACCGGCATGAAGCCCTGTTCGATCAGCAGCGGCAGGAAGTCGTCCCCGGCCCCGGCCGTCCCGGGCCGCGCGATCGGCGCGGTCGGCTCCACCACGAGCGCCGGGTGCAGTTCCCCGGCGATCAGGACCAGACCGCTGGTCACGCCGAGCACCGCCTGCTCGGGGGCCTGCTCGGGCGGGGCGGGCCGCTGCCGCTCGGGCCGGGCGGCCTGGTCGGCGTTGATGGACCGCACGGCGCCCTGGAGCTGCTCCTCGGTGACCTTGACGACCTGGGAGGGCAGACAGCCGGCGTGGGCGAAGGCGAGGACGGCCGTCTCGTCGCCGATGAAGAGAACGGTGCTGGTGCGCTCCTGCTCGCAGTCGCCCGGGGTGCGACAGGACGTGCAGTCGTAGCTGCCCGGGGCGGACTCCCCGGCGAGCAGGCGGTCGGCTTCTTCGTCGCCGATCTCGGCGCGTACGTCGTCGCTGACGTCGAGCATGCGCGGCACGGGGGGCTCCCTCGGGATGCGGTGCGTGACCGGACCGGGTGGCTCCTGGTCCGTGGTCCGGGCGGGTCCCCGGCTCATGCAAAGACAACGGGCGATCTGTGGCGGGAGTCACGCCCCATGGCCAACGGAATCGAACCATGCGACGCGCGTGATCGTTCCCCGGCCACCCGCCCGGCGGTGCACCCAAGTGACCTGCGGTGGAAGGAGGTTGGGGCCGGACGCGGACCGTGATCGTCGCCGCTTGAAGTCGACAAATCATGAAATCGGTGAATGAATTGGGTGACTGGAAATGGCCGTGGTCCCGGTCGATACTCCGGTCGTGACCACATCGCAATCGGACACGAACAACCAGAAGGCGGGGTTCCGGGTCTAACCGGACGATGACAAGCCCAGGGAGGAACCGCATCGCATGACGCCGCCGAACCCACCGGCCGCGCTGCGCGCCGACTGCGTCGGCGACTCCGCGGGCGGCCTGACCTTCGACGTCGCCGCGCGCGGGAACACCGGGGCGGCCCTGCTCATCCTGCGCCGTCGCGACACCGACGCCGAGGAGACGGTCAGCCTGCCGCTGGCGCCGGCCGCCGAGGGTCTGCTGCGCGCCGCGCTGCCCAGCAGCGTCTCCCTGCCCGAGGGTCGCTGGGACGCCTACGCCGCCCTGTCCGACGGCGAGCCCCGGCGCCTGGTGCCCGGCGTCACCGACCTGCGCTCCCTCGCCGCCCGCACCCCCGGCGGGCTGCTCGGCCACGTCGCCGTCCGCATCCCGTACGCCACCCGGCAGGGCAACCTCACCGTCCGCAGCTGGCTGCGCGCCCCGCACGCCGAGACGGCGGAGCTGGGGCTGGTGAACGGCGGCCTGACCGTGCGCGGGCGGGTGTACGGCACGCAGCTGACCGCCGACGCCCACGCCGAGCTGCGGGCCAGGGCCGCCGCCGACGGGGACGGGGGCGGAGTGCGGCGGGTGGACGTCGTCGCCGAGCGGGCCGACTTCGACTTCACCGTGCGCTACGACACCCTGGCGCCGGGCGACTGGGACCTGTGGCTGCGGCCCGCCGGTGAGTCCGGCCCGGTCGTGCGCCTGGCGCGACTGCTGGACGACGTCGCCGACAAGCACCCGGTCCTCACCTATCCCCGTGCGCGGGTGCTCACCCCGGACGGCCCCGTGGAGGCCGGGCCGTACTACACGGACGACAACGACCTGTCGCTCTCCGTCGTCCCGCCGGCCCCCTGACCCTCGCCGGCGAGATGGGGAGAACCTGTGAGCGAGGGGTGTCTTTCCTGTGTCCCGTGTTCGGTCCGCGTAAGTGATTTCGAAGTCGCCCGCATGTCCGTTCGGGGATGTTCGGGTGCGGAATGCGGACCGGCCCAGGGGTGCAATGCGGGCCAATTGCGTCCGCCTATTCGACGGTCCGTCGCGACACGCGGTAATTCACCTCACCCGCTCGCGAAAGGCGTACGAAACCGTCCGTTCGTGTGACGGAGTTCCCGCAAAACGCGCACCGTGATCCTGTGACAGAAATGTGACCGTAGGTGCATCCGTGCCCTGTGTCGGCGGCCTGGGCTTCCCCGGTCCGGGGGCAGGGCATAGCGTGGCCGCATGGCACCGATTCCGACACCCCCGGCCGAACCCCAGGACAGCCCGGACGGCTACGTCGGCCTCGATTCCGACGAGGCCGAGCGGCTGGCGCGCGAGCGCGGCTGGTCGACGGTGCGGTCCCTGGCGCCGGGCACGATCATCACCATGGAGTACCGCGTGGGCCGCCTCAACTTCGAGGTGAAGGACGGCCGCGTGGCGCGGTCCTGGAAGGGCTGAGCGCGCTCAGCCGCCCGACAGGGGGCGTGCGGCCGGGGCCGTGTTGCGTGGGTGCCGGTCGGCGTGCGGCGGCCGTCGGCTCCCCGCAGGGGTCACCGGCGTACGGTCCGAGCGCGCCGTGTGCGGGCCCGGAGGCAGATGCGCCGGGGCGCGGGTGGTGCGGGACGGGGCCACCGGCTCGCGGGACGGCGCTTCGTCCCGGCCGGGGACCGGCGGGGTGAGGACCACGGGCGGGCCGGCCGGCCGGCCCGCGGCGTCCTCGCTGCCGCGGCGGGCGTACCAGCGGTCGCGCAGGCCGAGGATCCAGGCCTCGGCGCGGGTGATCAGCGGTTCGAACCAGGGCAGCGCCAGCAGGATCAGCAGTCCGGCCGCCCAGCCGAGGAGCACGTCGCTCAGCCAGTGCGTACCGAGGTAGACGGTGGACATGCCCACCCCGAGCGAGGTGACCGCCATCAGGGCCGACAGCCAGCGCCGCGCCCTCGGCGTCGAGGCCAGGTAGGCCAGGATGCCCCAGGTCACGACGGCGTTCGCGGTGTGACCGCTCGGAAATATATCGCCGCCGAGCCACATCTCGTTGGAGCCGATCGTGGTCGCGTAGTGCGGTCCCAGCCGGCCCATGCCGTACTTGGCGGCACCGACCGTGACGTTCAGCAGGAGCAGGGAGGCGCCGAGCGCGAGCAGCGGGCGCAGGGTGTGCTGCCGCCAGGAGCGCCAGCCCAGCCAGGCCGCGACCATCACGGCGGTGGGGCCGCGCTGGCCCAGCACGACGTAGTAGTCGACGAAGGCGTGGATCTCCGGCCACTGCTGGTAGGGCCGGAAGAACATGACCTGCCAGTCGAGCCGGACCAGCCACGAGCTGATCAGCACGGCCCACACGATCGCGAGGTAGAACGCGAGGGTTCCGGCGAACAGCGCGATCCTGTGCCGGCTCATCTCCGGCACGGCCAGGAGCGCCGGTCGTTCCGGCTCCCGGTCCAGTCTCGCGAACACCCGGTCCAGACGGGTGAGCTTCCGTTCGGTACGCACCCAATCGACGTTACAGCGAGTGAGGAGTGATCCCGGCCGAATCAACGGGTTTGTGATGACGATGTGATGTGGGATTCCTCTCAGGCGGCGCTTTATTTCCGGCGAATGCGCAATCCCCGCGGGTCGTGGGCTTCAATTCCTTTGATCGGCCCGGTCGGCGGTTTTATCGTGCTTATGAATTAGTTAACCGAATGCTGGTACGGAATTCTCCCTGCGGCCACCGGGCGCCCGCGGCCGGTCAGGGCGGTCCGGACCCGTTCAGCCAGAACGCCCCGTACACCGCCGACACCAGCGCGAGGCCCCCCACGGCAAGCGCTGACCTGGGCGTTCGCAGCTTGGCCAGAGCCACGGCGAGGGGCAGCAGCAGGGGGAAGGCGGGCAGCAGCAGCCGGGGCTTGGATCCGAAGTAGCTCGACGCGCACAGGGCGAGCACCACGACGAGGCCCGTGTACACCAGCAGCGCGAGCGGCTGCCGCCGCCGTACGCACACCACGTACAGCCAGACCAGCAACGCGACCCCGACGATCAGTCCCACGCCCGCCATGGCCCCCGGAAACGACGTGAACTTCCCGGCGACGAAGCGGGCGAAGGCCGCGCCGCCGTCGAAGCCGTTGCGCCAGCCGGCCTGCACGTCGAGATAGCCGAGCGGGCCCCCGCCGGTGCGGTGGCCGACCCACAGCACGTAACCGGCGGCGCCCAGGGGCGCGAGGAGCATGCCGAGCACGCGCCGTGCGCCGTCGCCCAGGGCGCGCTCCGGCCGGTGGGCGCCGTCCGGGAGGGCGTCGCTCCGGCTTCGCACGAATGCCGCGACCGCGGCCACCCACACCGCCGCCGTCACCGCGAGCCCCACCGGGCGGGTCAGCCCGGCCAGCGCGGCCAGCGTCCCCGCCGTCACCCAGCGCCCGGTCAGCACCGCGTACAGCGACCAGGCGGCCAGCGCCGTGAACAGGGACTCGCTGTACGCCATCGACTGCACGACCGCGACCGGCAGCACCGCCCACAGCAGCACGGCGCAGACGCCGACGCGGCGGCCGTAGAGGTGCTCCGCCACCGCGAAGATGCCCCAGGCCGCGGCGAGCGAGGCGAGCAGGCTCACGACGAACCCGGCATCCGCGTACGACAGGGGCGTCACCGCCGCCCCGAGCCGCTCCAGCCACGGCAGCAGCGGGAAGAACGCCAGGTTGGAATGGACGTCCCCGTTGGGCAGCCGCACCTCGTAGCCGTACCCCAGCTCGGCGACCCTCGTGTACCAGAGGGCGTCCCAGCGGGCCGTCAGCAGCGTGTACGCGCTCTTGTCGCGGGCGGCGCTCCACAGGGCCAGGGCGAGCAGGCCGAGGGCGCGTACGGCCGCGTAGCCCAGGAGCGCCGGGGCGGCCCGGCGCAGGACACCGGGGCGGTCCGCGGCGCGCGTCTCGAGATCGGTCACGGGCTCGATTATCGGCCGGGCGGGGCGGCGGCCCGTCGGCCGGGGCGGGCGGAACCGCGGCCGCGGCGGCACATGCCGCACAGGTCACGCGGGATGTGTGAGGCCCGCCACATGTGCGGTGCGCGCTCTCGCGTAATCTGGCCAGTCACTCGCGTTCCGTTGCACGGCCCGGAGACCTCCGCTCCTCTCCGGCGACCCGCAGGGGAGTCCCCACCCCGCGCAGCCCGCCGGACGCGAGGGAACATGGAGGTACGTACATGTCCGGTACGACCACGGCCGCCGCCGAGCTGCGCCGTCGGGCTGCCGGGGCCGGTGCCAACCGCTGGGTGGTCCTGGTCGTCCTCTGCGTCAGCCTGCTGCTCGTCGCCGTGGACGCCACGGTCCTCCACGTGGCGGTCCCCGCCGTCACCGAGGACCTCAGGCCCGGTGCGATCGAGCTGCTCTGGATCGTCGACATCTATCCGCTGGTCTGCGCCTCGCTGCTGATCCTCTTCGGCACGCTGGGTGACCGTGTGGGCCGCAGACGGATCCTGCTGCTCGGCTACGCGCTCTTCGGCGTCGCCTCCGCGCTGGCGGCCCTCGCCGACACCGCCCAGGTCCTGATCCTGGCCCGGGCGCTGCTCGGGGTCGGCGGCGCGATGATCATGCCCGCGACGCTGTCGATCCTGCGCCAGGTCTTTCCCGACCGGCGGGAGCGGGCGCTGGCCATCGGCATCTGGAGCGCGGTGGCCGCGGTCGGCGCGGCGGTCGGGCCGCTGCTCGGCGGGTTCCTCCTGGAGCACTTCTGGTGGGGCTCGGTCTTCCTCGTCAACATCCCGCTGATGCTGGTCAGCCTGCCGGTGGGGCGGCTGCTGCTGCCCGAGTCGAAGGGCGACGGGCGCGGGCCCTGGGACGTGGTCGGCGCGCTGATGGCGGCGGCCGGTCTCTTCGGGGTCGTCCTGGGCGTGAAGCGGCTGGGCGGCGGCGAACCGGTGGCGAGCCTGCTCACCGTGGTACCGCTGGTGCTGGGCGCGGCCCTGCTGGTCGGGTTCGTACGGCGGCAGCGGCGGCGTACGCATCCGCTGGTGGACCTGGAGATGTTCCGGCGGCCGGCCTTCAGCACGTCGGTGGGGTGCATCGTGCTGGCCATGCTGGCGCTGGTGGGCCTGGAGCTGATCGCGGCGCAGTACCTGCAACTGGTGCTCGGGCTGTCGCCGCTGGAGACCGGGCTGCGGCTGCTGCCGCTGACCTTCGCGGCGATGGCGGCGGGGCTGGCGGGCGCGCGGATGCTGCGGCGGTTCGGGCCGCGGCGGATGGTGTGCGCGGGGTTCTGCCTGACGGCCTTCGCGGTGGTGCTGCTGACGGCGCTGGGGCGGAGCGACAACTGCGCGCTGATGCTGTCCGGGTTCGTGCTGCTCGGGTTCGGTCTGGAGACGACGCTGTTCGGGGCGTACGAGTCGATGCTGAGTGAGGCGCCGCAGGAGCAGGCGGGTGGGGCGGCGGCGATCGGCGAGACGTCGTACCAGCTCGGGGCCGGGATCGGGATCGCGCTGCTGGGGAGCGTGATGAACGCGGCGTACGGGCCCGGGGTGGCGGGGGGTGTGCCGGGGGTGCCGTCGTCGGCGTCCTCTGCGGCGGGGCATTCGCTGGGGGAGGCGTACGAGGTTGCTGCGCAGCTGGGTGGGGCTGCGGGGGTTGCGCTGCGGCGGGCCGCGGGGGATGCGTTCGTGCACGGGCTGCATGTGACGTTGGTGGTGAGTGCGGGGTTGTTGTTGCTGGGGGCGGTGATGGCGTTGCGGTTGCCGCGGGTGATGCAGTGCGAGGAGTCGGTGTCGGTGCCCGCGCCGCGGGACGCGGCGGAGTCACGCGTCTCGGTGTGACCGCGGTTCCCTCCCACCCACGCACCACCCGTTCACCGCCAAGAGAGGGGTGCGGCGCCGGCGGGGGTGCGGCGCCGCCGGCGGGGGTGCGGCGGCTTGCGGTGGGTGGGTGGGAGACGCGTTCACCGTCGGCCGGGAGGCGGGCGCCCCCCGGGGGGCGTCGCGCCGTTGGCGGCTTGCGGCGGGTGGTTCGGTGCGCCCGCGGCCGCCGATGGTGGTGCACCCCCGCGGGCGACGTCCGCCTCCCGGTCGACGGTGAACGGGTGGTGTGTGGGTGGGAGACAGGGTGGACGTGCGCCACACTGCCGCGTAACGTCGGCGTCGAGCCGTAACTAGCACTGCTAGTTTTATCGTCCCGGAGGGTGTCCCATGGCCTCGTCCCCCAAGTTGCCCGCCTTCGACCCCGTCGACCCCCTCGGTATCGACGACCTCCTGGACCCGGAGGACCTGGCGATCCGGGACACCGTGCGGGACTGGGCCGCCGACCGCGTGCTGCCGTACGTCGCCGACTGGTACGAGCGGGGCGAGCTGCCCGGCATCCGGGAACTCGCCCGCGAACTCGGCGGTATCGGCGCGCTCGGCATGTCGCTGGAGGGCTACGGCTGCGCCGGCGCCACCGCCGTCCAGTACGGCCTCGCCTGCCTGGAGCTGGAGGCGGCCGACTCCGGCATCCGCTCCCTGGTCTCCGTGCAGGGCTCCCTCGCCATGTACGCCATCCACCGCTTCGGCAGTGAGGACCAGAAGCAGGCATGGCTGCCGCGCATGGCCGCCGGTGACGTCATCGGGTGCTTCGGGCTGACCGAGCCCGATCACGGGTCCGACCCGGCCAACATGCGTACCCACGCCAAGCGGGACGGCGGCGGGGACTGGATCCTCAACGGCCGCAAGATGTGGATCACGAACGGGTCGGTGGCCGGCGTGGCCGTCGTCTGGGCGCAGACCGAGGAGGGCATCCGGGGGTTCGTGGTGCCGACCGACAGCCCCGGCTTCTCCGCCCCCGAGATCAAGCACAAGTGGTCCCTGCGGGCCAGCGTCACCAGCGAGCTGGTCCTGGACGACGTACGACTGCCCGCCGACGCCGTACTGCCGGAGGCCACCGGGCTGCGCGGACCGCTCGGCTGTCTCACCCACGCCCGCTACGGCATCGTGTGGGGTTCGATGGGCGCGGCCCGCAGCTCCTTCGAGGCGGCCGTGGAGTACGCGAAGTCGCGGGAGCAGTTCGGGCGGCCCATCGGCGGCTTCCAGCTGACCCAGGCCAAGCTCGCCGACATGGCGGTCGAACTGCACAAGGGGATCCTGCTCGCCCACCACCTCGGGCGGCGCATGGACGCCGGCCGCCTGCGTCCCGAGCAGGTCAGCTTCGGCAAGCTCAACAACGTGCGCGAGGCCATCGACATCTGCCGCACGGCCCGCACGATCCTCGGCGCCAACGGGATCTCCCTCGAATACCCCGTCATGCGGCACGCGACGAACCTGGAATCGGTGCTCACCTACGAGGGCACCGTCGAGATGCACCAGCTGGTGCTGGGCAAGGCGCTCACCGGACTCGACGCCTTCCGGTAGGACGGGTCAGGTCCCGGGGGAGTCCGGCGTGGGGCGGGCGGGGCCGTGGTGAACGGCCCCGCCTCAGCTCTGGTTGAAGAAACCGTCGGAACGGTGCGCGGCGGGCTCGCCGCTGATGACCTGGGTGTCGGCCGGGCTGAGCAGGAACACCCGGGTGGACACCCGCTCGATCGAACCGCGCAGGCCGAAGATGAGCCCGGCGGCGAAGTCGACGACGCGCTTGGCGTCGGTCGCCTCCATGGCCGTCAGGTTCATGATGACCGGGACCCCTTCCCGGAACAGCTCGCCGATGGACCGTGCGTCCCGGAAGCTGTCCGGGGTGACGGTCGCGATGCGGCGGCCCTTCTCCTCGGCCACGTCCGAGGCCACCTTCACCCGCGGGTCCGTGACCCAGGCGTCCCCGGACTCGGTGCCCTCGGAGTAGTCGTCGTCGTAGTAGCGCTCGTCATCGTTGTCGTCGACGAGGCCGAGCCACGCACTCGCCTTGCGTACCGATCCCATGGACGCCTCCTCTCACAGCGGTCTTTCGTGCTTCCGCATCCCTATGGTCATCCATGATGCGGACGTCGCGCCAAGTGGATAGACGCCGCCCGGGGGGTTTGTGACGGTACTGGTGCACAGCGAATCCGTCGAGAGTCCTTGTGTCCCAAGGGTCGTTTCCCAAACGGCTGCTGACTGTGAGTGAAATATGATTCTTCGCGGCGGACGGGTGAGGCGGGGTGCGTACGGGTGAACGAGGGCTCGGTACGATGCCGCAGCTCAGCGTCGTACCAACCACGGGGGAGTGTCGTGTTCGGAATCGTCAGGCCTTGCAGGCACCGGCTCGGAGAGAGCCTCACGAGCCAGTGGATGGCGCATTTGTGCGGATTGTGTCTCGCTCTGCGCAAGGACCACGGCCAGTTCGCGCGGATCGTGACGAACTATGACGGGCTTCTTATATCGGTTTTGACGGAGGCTCAGGCCGGGAACGGTGGTGCGGGGGCCGGGCGGCGCACCGCCGGGCCCTGTCCGTTGCGCGGGATGCGTACCGCGTCGGTCGCGCACGGCGAGGGGGCCCGGCTCGCTGCGGCCGTCTCACTGGTGCTGGCCTCGGCCAAGGTGCGCGACCATGTCGCCGACGGGGACGGCCTGCTGGCGCGCCGGCCGGTGGCCCTCGCCGCCCGCCGGGTCGCCACCGGCTGGGACGCCGCGGGAGCGCGCGGCGGCAGTGCCGTCGGGTTCGACACGGCAGTCCTGGTCGACGCCGTGGACCGGCAGGGTGGCATCGAGGCTCTCGCCGGGCCCGGCACACCCCTGCTCACGGTCACCGAGCCGACCGAGACCGCCACCGCCGCCGCCTTCGCGCACACCGCGCACCTCGCCGGCCGCCCGCACAACGCCGAGCCGCTCGCCGAGGCGGGGCGCCTCTTCGGCCGGCTCGCCCATCTCCTGGACGCCGTGGAGGACCGGGAGGCCGACGCCGCGTCCGGCGCCTGGAACCCGCTCACCGCGACCGGGACCCCGCTCACCGAGGCCCGGCGGCTCGCCGACGACGCGGTGCACGGGGTGCGGCTGGCCCTGCGCGAGGCGGAGTTCGGCGACGGGCGGCTCGTGCACCGGCTGCTCGTGCACGAGTTGGGCAACTCCGTCGACCGGGCGTTCGGCACCGTGTCGTGCGCCCACGGCGGCCATCCGTACGCCCCTCCCGGCACCCCGGGCGCACCCGGTGGCCCCGGTGGGCCGACGCCCCCGGAACCGCCCCGGCGCGACCGGCGGGGGCTGCTCGCGGGGTGCGCGGTGTGGGTGGGGCTGGCCTGTACGTGCCAGCTGTGCTGCGGCACCTACCACGACCCGTGGAGCGGGGAACGCAAGGAGGGCTCGTGCGCCAACTGCGACTGCGGCGGGTGCGACGGATGCTGCAGCTGCTGCGACTGCTGCAGTAACTGCTGTGACGGCGACGGGTGCGGATGCGACGGCTGCGACTGCGGGTGCAGTTGCTGAGTGCGGCGAGGGGGAGGGGCACGCGTGGGTGAAGGCGGGAGACGGAACGTCAGCCCCGGGCAGTGACCGACGGGTTCGGGAGGTCAGGGCTGGGCAGGGGGTCGGCTCAACAGGAACAGGACCACACTCGACCGAAGTCGATGTGGGAGCGCGTGACCAGCCACTGCTGTGGATGCATGGGCCAAGTGGAACAGGCATCCGGTTCCGCGTCAACGAATTGAGACGCGTGGCTCACAGTGTGGACGCGCTTGACAGCCGACCGAAACACCGCCGTACTCTCGGCGGACGGTCCTGCTGAGGGGCTCGGCCGTGTGAAGGCACCATCCACCATGTCCGACTGACTTGATGTCACGGAGCCTTCGCATGTCCTCCTCCCACGTCCCGCGCCGGTTGCACCTGGCCGCCGCCCTCGACCGGCCGTCGGTGTACGACGCCGACGAGTACCTGGCGGCGGCGCGCCTAGCCGAACGCGGCACGCTCGACTTCGTGACGCTGGACGACGGCCTCGCCCGCCCCGGCCCCGACGCGTCGGCCGTCCTGGCCCGGGTGGCGCCCGCCACACGGCGCGTCGGCCTGGTCCCCACCCTCACCACCACCCACACCGAGCCCTTCCACGTCCAGGCCGCCGTGGCGACCCTGGACTGGGTCAGCCGCGGCCGGGCCGGCTGGCGGATCGAGGTGTCCACCACCGAGGGCGAGGCCCGTCTCTTCGGTCGTCGGCACGCCGCGCCCGCCGACGCGCTGTGGCAGGAGGCCGGCGAGGCCGCCGACGTGGCGGCCCGCCTGTGGGACAGCCGGCAGGACGACGCCGAGATCCGGGACGTCACCACCGGCCGCTTCGTCGACCGGGACAAGCTGCACCACGTGGACTTCACCGGCTCCGCCTTCTCGGTCCGGGGCCCCTCGCCCGTGCCGCGGCCCCCGCAGGGGCACCCCGTGCGCGTGGTGGACGCCACCGGCGGGCCGGCCCGCGCGGTCGCCGCCCGGTACGCCGACGTGGCCCTCGTCCGCACCGCGGACCCCGGCCGGGCCGCCGTGGCGCGGGCCGAACTGCGGGCGTCCGCGGCGGCGTACGGCCGGGACCCCGACGGTCTGCGGGTCCTCGCGGCCCTGGACATCGACCTCGGGTCCGGCGAGTACGCGGCCGACCCCGGCCACGGCGGAGGCGGCCCCCGGCCCACACCGCGCGGTCCGCTCTACCGCGGCGGCCCCGTCGACCTGGCCGAACTGATCGCCGCCTGGCACCGGGACGGCACCGTCGACGGCTTCCACCTGAGGCCGGTCGAGCCGCGCCGCGACCTGGAACGCCTCGTCAACGGCACCGTCTCCCTGCTCCGGCACCGGGGACTGTTCCGCACCTTCTACCCGGGCGGCACGCTCCGGGACCACCTGGGCCTGGCCCGGCCCGCCAACCAGTACGCCGTCGCGCGGGGAGCGTCATGACCGGACCCAAGAGGATGCACCTGGCCGCGCGCTTCCCGGGCGCCGGCCACCCGACCGTCCGGGCCGATCCGTGCTCGGGCCCGCAGATCGAGTTCGCCTCCTTCGAACACCTCGCCCGTACCGCCGAGCGCGGCCTGTTCGACTTCTTCCTCCTCGCGGAGGAGCCGCGGCCGGGCGAGCACGAGGGCCGCGTCCACGACCTGGACGTGGCCGGCCGCCCCGAGTCCCTGACCGTGCTGAACGCCCTCGCCGCCGTCACCGGGCGTCTCGGGCTCGCGGCCACCGCCGACGCCACCTTCAACGAGCCCTTCGAACTCGCCCGACGGCTCGCCACCCTGGACCACCTCAGCGGCGGCCGGGCGGCCTGGCACGTGGTGACCTCCTCCGACCCCTCGACCGGCGAGAACTTCCGGCGCCGCGGCCACCTCGACCGGTCCGAGCGGTACGTCCACGCCGCCGAGTTCGTGGCCACCGCGCGGGAGCTGTGGGACTCCTGGACCCCCGACGGCACCCCCCGCCCCTTCGCCCACCACGGGCGGCACTTCGACATCGCGGGCGAGTTCACCCTGCCCCGCTCCCCGCAGGGCCACCCGGTGGTGATCCAGGCGGACGACTCCGAGGAGGGCCGGGAGCTGGCCGCGTCCTCGGCCGACGTGCTCCTCGCGCGGCACGGCACGCTGGAGGCCGGCCGCGCCTTCTACGCCGACGTGAAGCGGCGCGTGGCGGCGTACGGCCGCGACCCGGACGACCTCAGGATCATGTCCGGTGTCACCGTGGTCCTCGGGGACACCGCCGCCGGGGCCCGCACCCCCGAGCAGGTCGCCGCCGAGCTGACGGAGTTCGTGGCGCGGGACGCCGCCGACGGCTTCGTCCTCGTACCGCACCCGGCCCCGGGCGGGCTGGACGAGTTCGTGGACCGGGTGGTCCCGTTGCTGCAGGAGCGCGGCGCGTTCCGTACCGCGTACGAGGGCGCCACCCTCCGTTCCCACCTCGGTCTGGGCGAACCGGTATGGAAGGGTTGATCCCATGACGACGGACGCATCCGACGAGTGGAAGCGGTGGCACGAACACCGCGTGGCGACGGTGTCGGCACCCTACGGGCCGCTCGCCCTCACCGGCACGCACTGGCTGGCGGACTATCCGGACGGGCAACTTCCGGACATCCCCGGGCGGTGGACGGAGGACGGCGACGCGGTGCTGCTGGCGGCCACCGGTGCCGACGGGCTCACCGTGGACGGACGGCCCCTCGACGGCGAGGTGCGGCTCACCGCCGACGCGGGGCCGGCCGGTGAGGCCCGGGTGGCGCTCGGGGAGCGGCGGCTGGTCGTGCTGGTCCGCGAGGGCCTGTGGGGCGTGCGCGACTTCGACCCGGCGGCCGGCCCGAGGCGGGCGTTCCGCTCCATCGCGGCCACCCCGTACGATCCGCGCTGGTCGGTGCCGGGACGCTTCACGCCGTACGAGACCGGGCGGCGCAGTGTGCGGGTGCCGAACGCGGACGGCAGGGAACGTGGCCTGGCCCTCGGCGGGGAGCTGGCCTTCGCCCTGGGCGGGCGGGAGCACACGCTCCAGGTGAGCGTTGAGGACGACGGTTCGCTGTGGGCGGTCTTCGCCGACGGCACCAGCGGAAGCACCAGTTACCGCTTCCGGTTCCTGCGCCCGGCCGCGCCGGACGCCGAGGGCCGTACGACGGTCGACCTCAACCGCGCGCTGCTGCCGCCGTGCGCGTTCGCCGAGCACTTCGTCTGTCCCTTCCCGCCGCCGGGGAACACGCTGGTGGTCCGTGTCGAGGCCGGAGAGCGGGAAGTGCGCTGAGGTTCAGCGGGGGTTGGTAAAGGTCGTTCAAAGATCAACGGCCGAAAGGCACCCTTGCGCCGACCGGTCGTTCGGCCGAATACTCCAACCTCAGCGCTTGTCAGGGGCACGACGCATCCGGAACCCGGAGGTCCGCCCATGGCTGCGCCTCACGGGCCCAACCCCACACGAGGGCCCCCGACTTCCCATGTGGAGGAACGAAAAGTGAGGATCAAGCGCACCACCCCCCGCAGCGGCATCACGAGACGGACTCGGCTGATCGCCGTATCCACCGGCATCGTGGCCGCGGCCGCCGTCGCGATCCCCAGCGCGACCGCGGCACCCGCCCCGGTCACCTTCAGCGCCGCCGAACTCAGCAGTGCCAGCGGCGCGGTACTCAAGGCCGACGTCCCGGGCACCGCCTGGGCCGTCGACAGCAAGTCCGGCCGGGTGCTGCTCACCGTCGACAGCACCGTCTCCCAGGCCGAGATCGCGAAGATCAAGGAGCAGGCCGGCGACAAGGCCGGCGCGCTCACGGTCAAGCGCACACCCGGCACGTTCAACAAGCTCATCCAGGGCGGCGACGCCATCTACGCGAGCAGCTGGCGCTGCTCCCTCGGCTTCAACGTCCGTGCCTCCAACGGCGCCGAGTACTTCCTGACCGCCGGTCACTGCACCGACGGTGCCGGCGCATGGCGCTCCAGCTCCGGCGGCACGGTCATCGGGCAGACGGCGGGCTCCAGCTTCCCGGGCAACGACTACGGCATCGTGCAGTACACGGGCTCGGTCTCCCGGCCCGGTACCGCGAACGGCGTGGACATCACCCGCGCCGCCACCCCGAGCGTGGGCACCACCGTGATCCGCGACGGTTCCACCACCGGCACCCACAGCGGCCGGGTCACCGCCCTGAACGCCACCGTCAACTACGGCGGCGGCGACGTCGTCGGCGGGCTGATCCAGACCACGGTCTGCGCCGAGCCCGGCGACTCCGGTGGTTCGCTCTACGGCAGCAACGGCACCGCGTACGGTCTGACCTCCGGTGGCAGCGGCAACTGCTCCTCCGGTGGTACGACGTTCTTCCAGCCGGTCACGGAGGCCCTGAGCGCCTACGGCGTCAGCGTCTACTAGTCCGGCCCGGTCGGCGGCACGACGAGCCCCCGTACACCAACCGGTGTGCGGGGGCTCTCCCGTGCCCGGGTCCGGACGGCTCCGCGCGCGGCCACCGCGTGTAGACGCACACCCGACGGCCGGAAGGCAAGGGGTGGTTTTCGGACAGTGCTGGGCCGGTTCGGCCGGCCTTCGGTTACTCGCCCGTAGCGTTTGCTGGTGCGTTCGCTCCGTGAATCCTGCTGGAAGGGACATGAATGGTGAAGGTCGTGTGACCACGCTGAAGTTGTCGTGCGCACGTCTCGAAGTCGACCTTGTGTGCTCCCTGTGGAATCGGAAGAGTTAGCGCTCGTCAACCAGCCTTCCGGTTCGCGAGGTCCCCACAACCTCCCGGGCCGACCCCCCCACAGGAGGACATGAGTTGAAGCACCGACGGATACCCAGGCGACGGGCCGCAGTCGTAGGCGCGGGCATCACCGCACTGGTCGCGGCGGGAGTCACCTTCCAGAGTGCGAACGCCAGTGAGGCCCCGCGGTCCGCCGCCCCCGAGACCCTCTCGGTCACGGCGGCCGGAAAGCTCGCCTCGACGCTCCTCGGCGACCTCGGCACCGACGCCGCGGGCACGTACTACGACGCACAGGCGAAGAGCCTCGTGGTCAACGTGCTCGACAAGGCCGCCGCGCAGACCGTCGAGGAGGCCGGCGCCAAGGCGAGAGTCGTGGAGAACTCGCTCGCCGAGCTGAAGAGCGCGCGCACCACGCTCACCGAGGACGCGGCCATCCCGGGCACGTCCTGGGCGACCGACCCGACCACCAACAAGGTCGTCGTCACCGCGGACCGCACGGTCTCCAAGGCCGAGCTGACCAAGCTGACCAAGGTGGTCGACGGGCTCGGCGCCAAGGCCGAACTCAAGCGCACCAAGGGTGAGTACAAGCCCTTCATCGCGGGCGGCGACGCCATCACCGACGGCAGCGGGCGCTGCTCGCTCGGCTTCAACGTCACCAAGGGCGGCGAGCCGCACTTCCTGACCGCCGGGCACTGCACCGAGGGCATCACCAGCTGGCAGGACTCCTCCGGCAACCAGCTCGGCGAGAACGTGACGTCCAGCTTCCCGGACGACGACTACGGCCTGGTCAAGTACAGCGGCGACGTGGACCACCCGAGCGAGGTGAACCTCTACAACGGCTCCTCCCAGGCCATCTCGGGCGCCGCCGACGCCACCGTCGGCATGGAGGTCACCCGCAGTGGCTCCACCACCCAGGTGCACGACGGCAAGGTGACCGGCCTGGACGCCACCGTCAACTACGGCAACGGCGACATCGTCAACGGCCTGATCCAGACCGACGTCTGCGCCGAGCCCGGCGACAGCGGCGGCTCGCTCTTCTCGGGCGACAAGGCCGTGGGCCTCACCTCCGGCGGCAGCGGCGACTGCACGTCCGGCGGCGAGACCTTCTTCCAGCCGGTGACGGAGGCCCTGTCGGCCACCGGTACGCAGATCGGCTGAGCACGCGCGGTACACGGCACGCAGGAGTCCCGTCCCTCGAGGGGCGGGACTTCCGCGTGCGTGCGTCCGTGTGCGTACGTTCCCGTGTCTGCGAGGCCGTGGTCAGCCGGCCCGTGTGGGCAGCTCCGGCTCCCGGCGTTCGCGGCGCAGTACGGACGACAGCATCGCGATGACCGTCCCCGCGACCGCCCACGCCCACAGCACCAGTAGGGACTCGGTCACGTCGTTCGCCTCGAAGTACGCGATCGAACGCGCCGCCCAGGTGCCCGCGCCCGGCGGCAGCGCCGGTCCGATCGCCTGCCAGAACGGCGGCAGCATCGGCAGCGGGAAGGCCCCGCCCGCACTCGGGTTGCCCGCGATCACCACCAGCAGGATCGCCAGCCCGATGCCGACGATCCCGAAGACCCCCTGGAGGGCGAGCGTGGCGGCGCCCACCGCGAAGGTGATCAGCGCGCCGAGCCCCCACAGGTCCACCACGCTGCCGGGCAGCGCGCCCAGGATCGGCCCGACGATCACCGCGCCGCCGAGTCCGCCGACGATCGACACCAGCGCCATCACGATCAGCCGGATCCCCGCGCGGCGCGGGTTGGCCGGCCGGGCGCCGGTGCTGATCGCCAGGATCGAGGCGCACAGATAGCCGCCGACGCACCAGCCCACCACCAGGTAGAACGACGACAGCCCGTCGAAGTCCTGGGCCGAGGCGGGGGCCACGTCGACGGTGCGCACCGCGCGGTCCTGGCTCCGCTCCACCTCGGCGACCAGCCCCTCCAGGGTGGTGGCGAGGACGGTGCCGCCGCCGGAGGCGACCAGCAGGGTGTCGGTGCGGCCGGAGTCCTCGACGACCAGGGCGCCGTCGATGTCCCGGTTCTCGATCTGCTTGCGGGCGCTTGCCGCGTCGGCCACCGTCCGCGGGTCCAGCGGCGACCCGGGCAGCCCCTCCAGCGCGCTCACCGTCCGGTCGGCGACCGCCGGGGGCGCGACCACCCCGAAGGGCACGTCCCTCGGCTTCGGGTCGTGCAGCGCACCCACGTAGGAGGCGATGAAGAGCAGCTGGAGCGCGATCACGCCGAGCACGAGCAGGGTGGCCCGCGGGGTGACGGCGTCCTTCACCTCGGAGAGGAAGGAGCTGCTGCGCGTGCCGGTGTCGCCCGGTGTGTGTGACATGTCCTCACGGTCCGGGCCTGAGGGTGTTTGCGCAGGTGGGACGGGGCCGAACGGATGTCGCACACACATTCGAAAATTGGTCTATGGTGGGGGTGAGGTAGTTGGGAACAGACGTTCGATAGGCGTAGGGCGCAGGACGTCGGGTTCATGAGATCGGGAGGTGCGTGTGCCGGGTTTCACGCATCTGCACACCGTCTCCGGGTTCTCCGCCCGCTACGGCGCCTCCCACCCGGAGCGGCTGGCCGAGCGCGCCTCGGAGCGGGGCATGGACGCCCTCGCCCTCACCGACCGCGACACCCTCGCGGGCACGGTCCGCTTCGCCAAGGCCTGCGCGAAGGCGGGTGTCCGCCCGCTGTTCGGCGCGGACCTGGCGGTGGCCGCCCCCGAGTCCGGCACCGGCCGCACGGAGACCTCCGTACGCCGGGACCGGCGCCGCGTCCCCGTGCGCGGCGGCGCCTTCGTCGACGAGTCGGCCCCGCGGGTCACCTTCCTCGCCCGGGACGGCGCCCGCGGCTGGGCCGACCTGTGCCGCCTCGTCTCCGCCGCCCACACCGCCGAGGAGAGCCCGCTGCTGTCCTGGGCCGACAATCACGCCGACGGCCTGACCGTCCTGCTCGGCCCCGGCTCCGACGTCGGCCGCGCCCTCACCGCCGGCCGCCCCGACCGCGCGGCGAAGCTCCTCGTTCCCTGGCGGGAGGTCTACGGCGACGCCCTGCGCCTGGAGGCCGTCTGGCACGGCCGCGAGGGGACCGGCCCCGGCTCCCTGCGGCTGGCCGCCCGTACCGTCGGCCTCGCCGCCGAGCAGGGCGTCCGGCCGGTGCTCAGCAACGCCGTCAGGTACGCCGACCCGGGCCAGGGCCGGGTCGCCGACGTCCTGGACGCCGCCCGCCGCCTCGTCCCGATCGACGCCACCGGGGAACTGGACTCCGGTGAGGCGTGGCTCAAGGACGCCGCCGCCATGCGGCACGCCGCCGAGCGGATCGTCGAGTCCGCGGGCTTCCGGCGCGACACCGCCGACCGCCTGCTGGAGCAGACCCGCGCCACGGCCGCCGAGTGCCTGGTCGACCCCGAGGACGACCTCGGCATGGGCGCCGTCCACTTCCCCGAACCCCACCTCGTGGGCGCGGGCCGCCGTACCGCCCAGCGGGCGCTCGCCTCCCGGGCGGTGGCCGGCATGGTGCTGCGCGGCTACGACCGGCGGCGCGACCGCCGGGAGTACTGGGAGCGGATGCACCACGAGCTGGACATCATCGCCCACCACGGCTTCGCCTCGTACTTCCTCACCGTCGCCCAGGTCGTGGACGACGTGCGGCACATGGGCATCCGGGTCGCCGCGCGCGGCTCCGGCGCGGGCTCGCTCGTCAACCACCTCCTCGGCATCGCGCACGCCGACCCGGTCGAACACGGGCTGCTGATGGAGCGGTTCCTGTCCAGGGAGCGGGTGGTGCTGCCCGACATCGACATCGACGTGGAGTCCGCGCGCCGGCTGGAGGTCTACCGCGCGATCATCGGCCGGTTCGGCACCGAGCGGGTCGCCACGGTCGCCATGCCGGAGACGTACCGGGTGCGCCACGCCGTGCGCGACGTCGGCGCAGCCCTGTCCATGGACCCGGCCGAGATCGACCGCGTCGCCAAGTCCTTCCCGCACATCCGCGCCCGCGACGCCCGCGCCGCGCTGGAGGAGCTGCCCGAGCTGAGGGAGCTGGCGGAGGAGTCCCGCCGGGACGGGGGAGGGAGGTACGGCAAGTTCTGGGAGCTGGTCGAGGGCCTCGACGCCCTCCCGCGCGGCATCGCCATGCACCCCTGCGGCGTCCTGCTGTCCGACGCCTCCCTGCTCTCCCGTACGCCGGTGATGCCGACCAGCGGCGAGGGCTTCCCGATGGCGCAGTTCGACAAGGACGACGTGGAGGACCTGGGGCTGCTCAAGCTGGACGTGCTCGGCGTGCGGATGCAGTCGGCGATGGCGCACGCGGTCGCCGAGGTGAAGCGGGCCACGGGCGCCGAGGTCGACCTGGACGCCGTGCCGGAGGGCGACCCGGCGACGTACCGGATGATCCGCTCCGCCGAGACGCTGGGCTGCTTCCAGATCGAGTCGCCGGGCCAGCGGGACCTGGTCGGCAGGCTCCAGCCGGCCACCTTCCACGACCTCGTGGTCGACATCTCGCTCTTCCGTCCCGGTCCGGTCGCCGCCGACATGGTGCGGCCGTTCATCGAGGCGCGGCACGGGCGGGCGCCGGTGCGCTACCCGCACGATGACCTGGCGGAGCCGCTGGAGGGGACGTACGGGGTCGTCGTCTTCCACGAGCAGATCATCGACATCGTCGACATCATGACCGGCTGCGGACGCGGCGAGGCGGACCGGGTGCGGCGCGGGCTGTCCGACCCGGAGTCGCAGGGGCGGATCAAGGTGTGGTTCGCCCAGCACGCGGCGGAGCACGGGTACGACGCGGAAACGATTCAGCGCACCTGGGAGATCATCGAGGCCTTCGGCTCGTACGGCTTCTGCAAGGCGCACGCGGTCGCCTTCGCCGTGCCGACGTACCAGTCGGCGTGGCTGAAGGCCCACCACCCGGCCGCCTTCTACGCGGGCCTGCTCACCCACGACCCCGGCATGTACCCCAAGCGGCTGCTGCTGGCGGACGCGCGGCGGCGCGGGGTGCCGATCCTGCCGTTGGACGTGAACAAGTCCGGGGTCGCACACAGGATCGAACTGGTGTCCGAAGGTAAGCGGCGGGAGCCCGTGTGGGGCCTGCGCCTCGCCCTCTCCGACGTGCACGGCATCAGCGAGGCCGAGGCGGAACGGGCCGCCGAGGGGCAGCCGTACGCCTCCCTGCTCGACTTCTGGGAACGGGCCCGCCCCAGCAGGCCGCTGGCCGGACGGCTCGCCCAGGTCGGCGCGTTGGACGCGTTCGGCGCCAACCGCCGCGACCTGCAACTGCACCTGACCGAGCTGCACCGAGGCGCCCGGGCCGGCCGCGGCGACCAGCTCCCGCTGGCCGGCGGACGCAGGACCGCGTCCGCCGGACTGCCCGACCTCACCTCGGCGGAGCGGCTCAGCGCCGAACTGGGCGTGCTGTCCATGGACGCCTCGCGCAACCTGATGGACGACCACCGCACCTTCCTGCGCGAGCTGGGCGTGGTGTCGGCCAAGCGGCTGCGCGAGGCCCGGCACGGGGAGACGGTGCTGGTCGCGGGTGCCAAGGCGGCCACGCAGACACCGCCGATCCGCTCCGGGCGCCGGGTCATCTTCTCCACCCTCGACGACGGCTCCGGCCTGGTCGACCTCGCCTTCTTCGACGACTCCCACGACGCCTGCGCGCACACCGTCTTCCACTCCTGGCTGCTGCTGGTGCGCGGGGTGGTGCAGCGGCGCGGCCCGCGCAGCCTCAGCGTGGTCGGCTCCGCCGCCTGGAACCTCGCCGACCTGCTGGAGGTGCGGGGCGCGGAGGGTCTGGAGGGCGTCGCGGCCCGGCTCGCCGAGTCCCCCGGCGCGGGTCCCGAGGCGGCCGACGGCGACGGGGGGCAGCGGAGGATCCGCATGTCCACGGGGTACGAGATGCACCCCTGGGCCGATCTGCGCCCCGCGGGCGAAGGGCCCGCGGTGGGAAGGAAGTTGTGGCACCAGAGTCCGGGGAGTGCGGGATGACCATTCTCTGCGTACGTTTCCAGCTGCCGCCGATGTACGAGGCGGCCCTGCCCCAGTTGCTGGGGCTCCTGGAGGAGTTCACGCCGGTCGTCGAGGCGTTGCCACCCGACGGCGCGCTGGCCGACCTGCGCGGCGCCGAGCGGTACTTCGGCCGAGACGCCGTGGAACTGGCCGCGGTGATCCGCGTCCGCGCCCTCGCGCTGTACGGCGTCGACTGCCTGATCGGCGCCGGGCCGGGCCCGATGCCGGCCCGCATGGCCCTGCGGGACGCCCGGCCGGGGCTGACCCGCGCGGTGCCCGAGGGCGGGGTGCGGGAGTTCCTCGCCGGCAAGCCCGTCGCCGCGCTGCCCGGCGTCGGTACCGCGACCGCCCGCACGCTGTGCGAGTACGGCCTCGACACCCTCGGCCGGGTCGCCGCCGCGCCCCTGTCCACGCTCCAGCGCCTGCTCGGCGCGCGGACGGGCCGCGAGCTGCACGAGAAGGCCAACGGCATCGACCGCGGCCGGGTCATCCCCAACGGGATCTCCCGCTCACTGGCCGCCGAACGCCCCTTCGGCCGCGACGAGCTGGACCCCGGCCGGCACCGCCGCGCCCTGCTCTCGGCCGCCGAGGAACTGGGCGCCCGGCTGCGCGCCGTGGAGAAGGTGTGCCGCACCCTCACCCTCACCGTGCGCTACGCCGACCGGTCGGCCACCACGCGCAGCCGCACCCTGAAGGAGCCGACCGCGCACTCGGCGGCGCTGACGCGGGCCGCGTACGGCATGTACGAGGCGCTCGGGCTCCAGCGCGCCCGGGTCCGGTCGGTGGTCCTGCGCGCCGAGGGCCTCGCCCCCGCCGAACAGGCCTCCCACCAGCTCACCTTCGACCCCGTGGACGAGAAGGTCCGCCGGATCGAGGAGGTCGCGGACCGGGCACGGGCGAAGTTCGGGCCGCGTGCGGTGATGCCGGGGTCCCTGGCGGTGGCTTGAGACCCTCGCGGGTCAGTTGGCCCACGGCGGCGTGAGCCGGGTGCCGTCGGCCAGTTCGGCCGTCAGGCCGACGGAGGTGGTGACCCAGGTCGTCGCCGTCCGGTCGGTGGGATTCTCCACGGCGAGGGTCGCCCCCGGGCTGATGATCACGGTGTCGCCCGCCGCGACGCGCTCGGTGCGGCCGTCGAGGGCGATCAGCAGTTCGCCGGTGAGCAGGTGGAGGACCTCCTCGCGGTCGACGGTGTGCGCGGGCGCCCGCGTCCCCGCCGGGATCTCGCCCCGCCAGGCGCAGAGCTGGCTGCTGCCGGTGCGGGGGGTGGCGTACGAGACGAAACGGGCGCCGTGGATCTCGTGGGTGACGCCTTCGGACGAGCGGATGACGGGCACGGGGGTCTCCTGGGGGTGAGGGGGCTTGAGGCGCGCTGTCGGCTGCGGGCAGCCGTCGGCCGATGGAGCCGAAATGGTCAAGTTGCTTGACTACTTCGCGCGGTCCTATGGTCAAGCCGCTTGACCAATACGTCAAGGGTGTTTCAATGCCTCCGTGCAGAACTCCGAAGCCATGGCCCTCTCCGCCGCCCTGCTCGCCGCGGCCGGCGGGCTCACGCAGCGCATCCACGAGGGGGTCGTCGCTCGCGGCTTCGAGGGGCTGCGACCCGCGCACGGCTTCGCGTTCACCCGGCTCGCCCCGGACGGCGCGACGGTCACCGACCTCGCCGCGCACCTCGGGATGACCAAGCAGGCCGCCAGTCAGCTCGTCGACGAGCTGGTCCGCAAGGGGTACGCCGAACGCCGGCCGCACCCCGCCGACGCGCGCGCCCGGCTGGTGGTGCTGACCGAGACGGGGTGGGCCTGCACGCGGGCCGCGGAGGAGGCGGCGGCGGAGGCCGTGGGCGCGTGGGTCGAGGTGCTCGGCGAGGGCGAGGTCCGCGCCCTGCGGGACCGTCTGCTGCGCGTCGCGCCGGGTGGGCCCGTCCGGCCCGCCTGGTGACCCGCGCCTGGTGACCCTTTATCACCTGTGGCGCACCGCGCTCTGGTTATCACTGGAAGTTTTTACTGACGCGTAACTTCACACCTGCACTACTCACCCGTAACTTGACGAGTGAACAGCATCCCGTGATCCGGATCACAGGGCGTCCTGCCGTCGCACCTCCCTGTCGCACCTCCCCCGAGCCGCAAGGAGATCACCTGATGCTGCCCTGGAGACGACTGCTCAGACCGCTGACCGCGCTGCTGCTGACCGCCGCGGTCGCCCTCCTCCCCGCCGCCACCGCCGCCCACGCCGCCGACGCCCGCCCCAGCGCCGGCTGGAACGACTACGGCTGCAAGCCCTCCGCCGCCCATCCCCGCCCCGTCGTCCTGGTCCACGGCACCTTCGGGAACTCCGTCGACAACTGGCTCGGCCTCGCGCCCTACCTGAAGAACCGCGGCTACTGCGTCTTCTCCCTCGACTACGGCCAACTGCCCGGCGTCCCGTTCTTCCACGGCCTCGGTCCCGTCGAGAAGTCGGCGGAGCAACTGGACGCCTACGTCGACAGGGTGCTCGCCGCGACCGGCGCCGCGGAGACCGACATCGTCGGCCACTCGCAGGGCGGCATGATGCCCCGTTACTACCTGAAGTTCCTCGGCGGAGCGGCCGAGGTGAACGCCCTGGTCGGGATCGCGCCCAGCAACCACGGCACCACGCTCCTGGGCCTGACCAACCTGCTGCCGTACTTCCCCGGCGTTGGGGACCTGCTCGACGAGAACACCCCCGCCCTCGCCGACCAGGTCGCCGGCTCCGACGTTCTGACCAAGCTCAACGCGGGCGGCGACACGGTGCCCGGCGTGCGCTACACCGTCCTCGCCACGAAGTACGACGAGGTGGTCACTCCGTACCGCAGCCAGTACCTGAGCGGCCCCGGGGTGCGCAACGTCCTGCTGCAGGACCTGTGCCCCCTCGACCTCTCCGAGCACCTGGCGATCGGGCTGCTCGACCGGATCGCCTTCCACGAGGTGGCCAACGCCCTGGACCCGGCCCGCGCCACGCGCACCACCTGCGCCTCGGTCCTCGGCTGACCGGGACGCCCGGAACGCAGGGCGGGGTCCGTCCGGCCTGAGCCGCCGGACGGACCCCGCGTCCCGGATCAGCGGCCGTGCCGGCCCCCGGCCGTCAGCGCCCGGCGGCGGACCGAGGCGAACAGCGCGGCCGCGCCGAGGGCCAGGGCGGCGGCGCCGCCGACCGCGATGTAGGGCGTGCTGCTGTCACCGCCGGTCTCGGCGAGGTTCCCGGTGCCCCCGCCGGCGGCCTTGACCTGGTTGGGCTCCGCGGCGGCCTCGGTGTCCGGGGCGGCGGCCGGGTCCGTGGGGTCGGTGGTGGTCTCGGCGTCCTGGTCGCCGTGGCCCCGGTGCTCGATCGTCGACTTGTCGGCCGCGGCGGCGAGCTGTTCGTCGGTGGGCGCGGAGGCCTCGGGCGCCGGAGCGGTGCCGGCGGCGCTCTCACCGCCCGCGTTCCCCCCGGCAGCGCTCTCGCCGGCCTCCGCCTCCTCGCCCGCGGCACCGCCGCCGCCGCCGAACGAGACGTCGGAGCAGGAGTAGAACGCCTCCGGGCTGTCCGAGCGCTGCCACACCGCGTACAGCAGGTGCTTGCCGGAACGCTCGGGCAGCTTGCCGGAGAAGGTGTAGAAGCCGCCCGAGGCGGCCGGGTCGGTGGCCGTGGCGACCGGGGCGGACAGATCCAGGTCGCCCCAGCCCAGCGGCTTCGCCGGGTCGTAGCCGGGCTTGGTGATGTACACCTTGAACGTGCCCTTGTGCGGGGCCGTCACGCGGTACTTGAAGGTGTACGAGCCGCTGCTCACGCTGGTCGTGGGCCAGTCCGCGCGCGCCAGGTCCATGCCCTTGAAGGCGGGGTCGTTGGCGCTGCACAACTTGCCGTCCGGGATCAGCTCCTGGTGCTTCCCGGCCGCGTTGCCGATGCGGATGCCGTTCCAGTCGTAGAGGGCCTGCGTGCCGCCGGCCGCGACCGCGGCCTTGCACGCGGCGGACCGCGGGCTCTCGGGGCCCTCGGCGTGGCACTGCGACACCCGGCTGACCGGGTCGCCCATCGAGCCGTGCGCCGAGGCGGGAGCGGCGGCCAGCGTGGTCAGGGCGAGCGGGGCGAGACCGGCGACGGCGACGGCGGCGGCCCTGCGGGACGCGGAGTGTGCGGGCATGGGGATCTCCTGGAGGCGGTCACGGTGGACGTGGGGACATGGGCCGGAACCCGTGGGGTGATCAGCAAACTAGCCCCAAGAAACCGTGAAATCGCCTGCTGGAGACGGGTGATGGAGATCCTTATGGTCGCGTTAAGGGAGTGCTCAGGCTGAGCTGAGGTAGCTACCGTTCGAGGTGTGGAAGACGAACAGGTCCGACAGGCGGTCACCGACGACGTACCCGCGGTGAAGGCGATCACCGACGCCGCCTACCGGCCCTACATCGAGCGCATCGGAGTGGTGCCGCAGCCCATGGAGGCGGACCACGCGGCGAACGTGGCCGCGGGAAGGGTCTTCGTCGCGTGCGAACCCGGAGGGGACCCGGTGGGCCTCGTCGTCCTGGAGGCGCGCCCCGGCCATCTCTTCCTCGACAGCATCGCCGTCCGCCCCGACGCCCACGGCAGGGGTGTGGGGCGGCGGCTGCTGCGGTTCGTGGACGCGCACGCGCGTGCGCTGGGCCTGCCCGAGGTCAGGCTCTACACGAACGCGATGATGTGGGAGAACCAGGAGATCTACCCGAAGTACGGGTACGAGCTCGTGGAACGCCGAGTGGACGGGCCCTACGACCGCGTCCACTACCGCAAGCGGCTGCCCTGACACGTCTGCGTCTCATGACGCGCCCGCCCGGTCAGCTCTCCGGCCACCAGGTCCGCGCGATGTCCTTGCGCACCTCCGGCCGCCCCGCGGGCCGCTCGTCGACCTCCTCGCGGACTCGGCGGGCGTCGCTCTTCTTCAGGGGCTTCTGCACAGTCAGACGGCGCATGGCTGCCTCCCTTACGGATCCACCGGGTTCCGCGTTCTCACGGAGGTAGACCCTTTCCCCGAGACTCACTCATCGATGCATTCCTGTCAGTGGCGGTTGTCACGTTGCCCCGCCCAGACTCCGTTGTCAGTGGCGGGTGTCACGCTGGGTGCATGGACGAGAACCGTGACGAGACGACCACATCGAGTGTCGACTGGGACGTGGCAGCCGCGGGCTTCGACGACGAGCCGGACCACGGACTGCGCGATCCGGACGTACGCCGGGCCTGGGCCGCCCGGTTGGCGTCCTGGCTGCCCGCACGGCCCGGGGACGTCCTCGACCTGGGCTGCGGCACCGGCAGCCTGTCGCTCCTCGCGGCGGAGCAGGGACACCGCGTCACCGGCGTCGACCGGTCCCCGGCCATGGTGAAGCTGGCCCGGACCAAACTCGCCGGTCGTGACGCGGTGTTCCTCGAGGGTGACGCCGCGGCACCACCCGTGGGCGAGCAGCGCTTCGACGCCGTACTGGTCCGGCACGTCCTGTGGACCCTGCCCGACCCCGGCCGGGCCCTGAGCCGCTGGCGGCACCTGCTGCGCCCCGGGGGCCGGCTGGTCCTGGTCGAGGGCGTGTGGGGGACGGTCGCCCCGGTCGGCATACCCGCGGACCTGCTCACCGCCCTCCTCACCCCGCTCGCCGGGCGCGTGCGCGTGGAGCGGCTGTCGGACGACGCCGCGCTGTGGGGGCGGGAGGTGACGGACGAGCGGTACGCGGTGGTCGCGTTGCCCGAGTGAGGCGCCCCCTAGGCCAGCAGGTGCGTGAAGTCGTTTCCGCGGGCCAGGTGTTCCAGTTCGTCCAGTGCGGCCATGGCCGCCGCTGCCGCCTCCGGGTCCCGGTCCGCCAGGCCGCTCTCGGTGAACTCGTCCTCGTCCAGGCGTCGTACGTCCGTGCCGTCGGCGGAGCGCCACAGGTCCAGGTCGAGGTCCTCGACGACCAGCTCCGTGCCGGTCAGGACGGCGGGGCGGGTGATGTCGCAGTACCAGCCCTTCAGTGCTCCGGCGGCCGTGCGGACCTCCTTCACCGAGTACCAGCGGTCGCGCCAGTAGTACTCGGTGAAGACGTCGCCGGCCTCGAAGCGCACGAAGCCGAAGTCGCGGACGCCGTCACCGGCCCAAGGCGCGCGGACGGCGAGGCGGGTGCCGTCGTCGTGCAGCAGCTCACTCGGGTACCGGATCTTCGTACGGCCCGCCTTGACCAGGACGACGTCCACCCGGGCGGGCGGCTCAGCCGAGTTCGCGGACATGGCGCACCTCCGTCGCGCAGACCTCGTACCCGAGCCACTTGTTGATGGCGAGCATCGGGCCGTTGTCGGCGTCGTTGCCCGTGAAGGCCACCGTGCAGCCGGCGGCGCGGGCCCGGTGCAGGGAGGCGGTCTTGGTGAGCTTGGCCAGGCCCCGGCCGCGTTGCGCGCGGACCGTGCCCGTCATCGCGGTCGCGTACCGGGTGCCGTCGGTGTAGGCGACGCTGAAGGCGGCGGGACGTCCGTCGACGACCGCCACCGTCGTCAGTTCGCGGTTCAGCAGCGGGTTCCGCCAGGTGTCCGCGAGCCACGCCTCGTAGTCCGTGAACTCGACGTCGACGTCGCTCGGTTCGTCCGCCACCGTCTCCGCGTCCAGCTCGAACATCGGGCGCGGATCGTCCGCGAAGTCGGCGGCGGTGCGCAGTTCGACGCCCGGGGGAGGGGCCCACAGGGGCGGGAGCGCGGCGCCTGCCAGGTCCAGCCGGAGGAAGTGCGCGGCGCGCCGCCGCTCGTAGCCGTGCCGCTCGGCGAAGGCCAGGTTGGCGGGCCCGTCCAGCACCCAGGAGTACAGCTTCGTCGCGCCCTCGCCGGCCAGGTACTCCTCGGCCGTGCGCACCAGCAGCCCGCCGGCCCCGCGCCGGAACCTCTCCGGGTGGACGTAGATGTTGAGGAAGGCCTGGCCGGGCTCAGGGCTGTCGTGGACCAGTCCGATCTGCGCCGTGCCGATCACCTCACCGTCCTCCTCCGCGACCAGGGAGCGGCTGCGGGCGTCCGGGTGGGTGTGGACGAGCCGGTGGACGATGGCCTCCGGCGTCCACAGGATGAACGGCACCGCGAGATGGCGGACATGGGCGAAGGCCGCGACATCGGCCGGATCATCGCTGCGCAGGTCGCGCACAAGAACGGTCATGTGGGCGCACGCTACGGCGGGTGGGCCGTCGGGTGCCTCTCATTTTCGCGGGGATACGGGACAATCAACCCCGTGACCTTGAAGATCCACATCGACGACGGCGTGCCGCCCTACGAGCAGGTGCGCGCGCAGATCTCCGACCAGGCCCGCTCGGGCGCGCTGCCGGTCGGCTACCGGCTGCCGACCGTACGCGGACTGGCCGAGTCCCTGGGGCTCGCCGCGAACACCGTCGCCAAGGCGTACCGGGCGCTGGAGGGGGACGGGGTGATCGAGACGCGGGGGCGCAACGGGACGTTCGTCGCTGCCGCGGGCTCCGCGGCGGAGCGGGAGGTCGCGTCCGCCGCGCGGCTCTACGCCGAGCGGGCTCGACGGCTCGGGCTGACGGAGGCGCAGGCGGCGGCCGCCGTGCGGGATGCCCTGCGGGCGGCTTACGGGGGGTGAGCGCCGTTTTGGCTACGGTCCGGTCTTGTCCGCGGGTGCGTCGTGGCTTGTCGCGCAGTTCCCCGCGCCCCTTACGGGGCGCGTTTCGCCAGCCTTGCGAAACGCTGCGCGTCCTTTACCGCCGCCGCGTTCTGGTCGTTGTTGAAGTACGCGTAGACGTCCTGGTCGGGGGGCCAGGTCGTGGTGATGCGGTCGAGCCAAGTCGACAGGGAACGGCGGCCGTAGTGGGGCCACGGGGTGGCTCGGCCCTCGTGGAAGCGGACGTAGCCCCAGTCCGCGGTGCGCCACAGCGGGGTGAGCGGGCGGGCCCGGACGTCCGCCCAGCACAGGGCCGCGCCCCGGGACGTCAGGACCTCCCGGGCCTCGGGCGTCCACCAGGAGTCGTGCCGGGGTTCCACCGCGACCCGCGTCCCGGGCGGGAAGCAGGCGAGGCAGGCGTCCAGGAGGGCCGGGTCGGCACGCAGGGTCGGCGGGAGCTGGAGCAGGACCGGGCCGAGCCGGTCGCCCAGGCCCGCCGCGTGGGTCATGAGGCGGTCGACCGGCTCCGCCGGATCACGCAGTCGTCTGATGTGCGTCAGGTAGCGGCTCGCCTTGACCGCGACCACGAAGTCCGGCGGCACCCGCTCCCGCCACGCCTCGAACGTCTCGCGCGCCGGCAGCCGGTAGAAGGCGTTGTTGATCTCGACCGTCGGGAAGACGTCCGTGTACCGCTCCAGCCAGAGCCGTACCGGCAGACCGGGCGGGTAGAAGGCCTCCCGCCAGTCCCGGTACTGCCAGCCCGACGTGCCGACGAACAGGGGCATACCCCCATCAAAGCATCTACAGGTAGAGCCCGGCCTCCGAACCGGCCCGCGGCTCCGGCAGCGCGGTGGGCGAGGTGCCCCGGCGCAGCGCGTACAGCTCCGCCAGGGTGGCGCCCTCGCGGCCCACTCCCTCCTCGGTGCCGAGCCAGCCGACCGCCTCCCGGCGGGTCAGCGGGCCGACCTCGATGCGGGCCAGGCAGCGGCCGGGGCGGACGACGGCGGGGTGGAGGCGTTCGAGGTCCTCGTTGGTCGTGACGCCGACGAGGACGTTGCGGCCCTGGCCCAGCAGCCCGTCCGTGAGGTTCAGCAGCCGCGACAGCGCCTGCCCCGCGGTGTGCTTGGCCTCGCCGCGGATCAGTTCGTCGCAGTCCTCCAGCAGCAGCAGCCGCCAGCGGCCCTTGCCCGCCGCGTCCTCCTCGCCGATGGCGATGTCCATCAGATAGCCGACGTCGGAGAAGAGCCGCTCGGGGTCGAGGACGCAGTCCACCTGGCACCAGTCCCGCCAGGACCGGGCGAGCGTGCGCAACGCCGAGGTCTTGCCGGTGCCGGGCGGCCCGTGCAGGAGCAGCAGGCGGCCCGCGATGTCCTCGGGGGTCGTCTTCATCAGGCCGTCCATCGCGTCCGCGACCGGCGCCGTGTAGTTGGCGCGGACCTCCTCCCAGGTGCCCGCCGAGATCTGCCGGGTGGTGCGGTGCGGGCCGCGGCGCGGGGAGACGTACCAGAAGCCCATCGTGACGTTCTCCGGCTGCGGTTCGGGCTCGTCCGCCGCGCCGTCCGTCGCCTCGCCGAGCACCTTCTCCGCCAGTTCGGCGCTGGTCGCCGTCACCGTGACGTCGGCGCCACGGTTCCACCGCGAGACGAGCAGCGTCCAGCCGTCGCCCTCCGCCAGCGTGGCGCTGCGGTCGTCGTCGCGGGCGGTCCGCAGCACCCGAGCGCCCCGCGGCAGCAGCGTGGCGGCGGACCGCACGCGGTCGATGTTCGTCGCGTGCGAGTACGGCTGCTCGCCCGTCGCGAAGCGGCCGAGGAACAGCGCGTCGACGACGTCGGACGGGGAGTCGCTGTCGTCGACGTTGAGCCGGATCGGCAGGGCGTCGTGCGGGTTCACGGACATGCCGCCATGATCCGGCACCCGGCCGCCGCGTGCACCCGGTTTCCCGGGCACAAGCGGTACGGACGGCGGTCGGCGGTGCGGGCGGCCGGCGGTTCAGGCACCGGCCCCCAGCACCCCCCTCCCCGCCTGCCGGGTCCTGCGGAGTACGGCGTACCCCTTGGTGAGGACGCGGTCCCCGGCGAAGGTCCGGGCGATCGCGCGGCCCTCGACCAGCCGGGCGAACTCGTCGAGCCCCGTGCGGCGGCGCACGGTGACCCGCCGCAGGGCGTACGGCCCCTGCGCGCGGCGGGCCAGGCCGTTGCCGACGGCGAGCGCCTGCGCGTAGCCCGTCTCCCGCACCGCCCGCCGCACCCGGCGGTCCGAGTACCCGTACGGGTAGGCGAACGAGGTCGGTACGGTGCCCAGTTGGTCGGCGACGATCTCCTTGCAGTGGATCAGCTCGAACCGCAGCCGCTCCTCGCCGATCTGGTCGAGCTGCGGATGCGTGTGGCTGTGCCCCCCGATCTCCACGCCGGCCGCGGCCAGTTCGCGGACCTGGTCCCAGTCGAGCATGGTGTCCAGGGCGCCCCCGGTGTCGTACGGGCCGCGCAGCCAGCCGGTCGAGACGAACAGGGTGGCAGCGAAGCCGTGCTCGGCCAGGGCGGGCAGGGCGTGCCGGTGCACGCCCTCGTAGCCGTCGTCGAAGGTGATCAGGACGGGCCGCCTCGGCAGCGGACGCCCCGAGCGCCAGGCGGCGGCCAGCTCCGCCGTGCCGATCGGGGTCAGGCCCCGGTCGGCGATCGCCGCCATCTGCTCCGCGAAGGCCTCCGGCGTCACCGACAGGGCGCGGGTGGCGTCGTTCGGTTCGGCGGCGACCGCGTGGTACATGAGCACCGGTACGCGCGCGTCCGCCTCCTCAGCCATGCGCGCCCCCCTCGGCGGGAGCGAGCGGCGCCACCGAGAACGTGGCTCCGCCCCGGCGGGCCCGCAGGCTCCCCACCACGTAACCGCCCGCCGCCGTGAGCACCCCGGCCACGATCGCGCCCGCCCGGCCCGCGCCGCCCGGCCGGGCCATCACGGCGTCGCGCAGCCCGCGCGCCACTCCCGCCGGCAGCACCCGGGTGGCGTACCGGCGTTCGGACTCCAGGCCCTTGTCCGCGCCGACGCTGCGCGCCACCAGGGCCTTGGACAGGCCCTCGGCGTAGGCACGGGTGCGGAAGTAGCCGAAGTGCTCGCGGGCCGCGGGCACCCGGTGGTGGATCACCGCCCGGTCGTCGATCAGCAGGACGGCGTCGGGCCGGGCGCGGGAGAGCCGGATGCACAGCTCGGTCTCCTCGCAGCCCAGCGGGCGCTTGTCGCCGTCCCGTCCGATGCCGGTGGCGAAGCCGCCCGCCGCGTCGAACGCCTCGCGCCGGAAGGAGGCGTTGCCGCCCAGCACGTTGCGCACCCGGACGCGGCCGGGCGGCAGGCCGCGGTACGTGCAGCCCACCACCCAGTCGAACTCCTCGGGGAACCAGACGGGCCGGCGCCCCGACGCCCAGATCGGCACCGTTCGCCCGCCGACGGCGACGACCGCCGGGTCGGCGTACCCCTCGGCGAAGTGGCGCAGCCAGTCGCGTTCGGCCACGGCGTCGTCGTCGAGGAAGGCGATCACCTCGCCGCGCGAGGCGGCGATGCCGGTGTTGCGGCCGGCGGACAGGCCGCGGGGGCCCGCGTTGGCGAGCACCCGCACCTCCCGTCGTTCCGTGTACTCCTCGTATGCCTTGATCAGCCGGTCCCGGAGCGCCTCGTTGTGGTCGACGACCAGCAGCGTTTCCCGGGCCGGGTGGGACTGCGCCCGCACCGAGTCGACCGCCGCGAGGATGTCCTCCCAGCGGTCCTCGGTGTAGACGCAGATCACCACGGAGACCGTGAGCGAGGCGCGGCTACCGCTCAAGACGCCTTCCCGCGGGCGGGTGCCACCGGGCTCACGGGGGTCACCGGCGCGACGGCGGTGACGGAACCGACCGGGCCGAGCGTCGCCGAGCGCGTACGGCCGCGCAGCGCACGCCGGTTGGAGCGCTCGTCGAGGATGACTCTGAGCACCCGCAACCCGTCCCGCACCGCGCGCAGGTTGCTGACACCGTGGATGCGCAGGTACTCGTGGCTGGGAATCTCCTGGACCTTCAGGCCGGCCTTGACCACCCTGATGTTCATCAGGGTCTCCACCTCGAAACCGGTGCAGTCGAGGTCGATCTTGTCCAGGCAGTGCCGCCAGAACGCGTTGTAGCCGTAGCAGAGGTCGGTGTAGCGGGCGCCGAACTTCCGGTTGACCACCGCGCACAGGGCGCGGTTGCCGAGCTTGCGGATGAAGGTCATGTCGTCGGTGCCACCGCCGTTGGCGAAGCGGGAGCCCTTGGCGAAGTCGGCGCCGGAGACGAGCGCGGAGACGTAGGAGACGATCTCCTGGCCGTCGGCCGAGCCGTCGGCGTCGACCATCACGATGATGTCCCCGGTGCACGCCTTGAACCCGGTGATCAGCGCGTCCCCCTTGCCCTTTCCGCGCTGCTCGACGACCTTGACGTCCGGCCACAGCTCCCGGGCGACCTCGATGGTGTTGTCGGTGGAGTTGCCGTCCACGAGGACGACCTCGTGGACCCACTCGGGCAGCGTCTTGAAGACGTAGGGAAGGTTCTCCGCCTCGTTCATGGCGGGTATGACCACGCTCACCGGCGGTGCTATCGCCAGGTGCGAGGAGACGGGCCGGTACTTTCCGGCGGGTGTCGGGTCGGCCGACGGATCGTTGCCCGTCGAAGCCGGCTGCAGAACTGAGCTCATGAGTCTGGTCCCTCTCGTCCGGCGGACCGCCCGCCCCAGGGGCGGTCCGGCTCTGTATCCGGTTCGAAAGGGGGGTTCTCGCCCAGCCGGCGCGCGACGAAGTGCTACTCCGTGCGTGCCAGATGAGCTGGCAAAGCTTGTCGGCACCGCGAGAAAACGGCAGCCGACCGCGCGGCACGGCCCGGTCACCGATGCGGTCACCGAGCACGGCACCCCCCTACCGCGCGTCCCGCCTCGGTGCGCCGCGGCCTCGAGCCCTCCCCTGAGCCGCTTGCCGACGTACCGATGCGGGAGATGTATGACGGTATTGACGATTGAAACCGTATGGCAAGACCTGGAAGCAGGTCTCACGTTTTTGTTGTTTTGCCGTCATCTGTTCTTCGCGCCTCAATCTGGCCCAGCCCGGCTCGGAGCGTCAAGGGCGCACTGACGTTCCCACTGACTTTCGTCCGATTTTGAATGACTGTCAGCCATTTCTTGGCATGGACACTCCCGGTCAACGCGCGTCACTGTTACGACGGTTACGGCAGAGATCCTGCTAAAGGAGGTTCCATGAGACGTCTCCGACTTGTCGGCTTCCTGAGTTCCGTCCTCCTCGCCGCCGGCGCCGCCCTCACCGGGGCCGCGACCGCCCAGGCGGCCCAACCCACCGCGGCCGGGGGCTATGTGGCCCTCGGCGACTCCTATTCCTCAGGGGTCGGAGCGGGCAGCTACATCAGCTCCAGCGGCGACTGCAAGCGCAGCACCAAGGCCCACCCGTACCTCTGGGCGGCCGCCAACTCCCCCACGACCTTCGACTTCACGGCCTGCTCGGGCGCCCGAACGAGTGAAGTTCTCTCCGGACAACTCGGCCCGCTCTCCACGGCCACCGGCCTCGTCTCGATCAGCGTCGGCGGCAACGACGCGGGCTTCGCCGACGTCATGACGACCTGCGTGCTCCAGTCCGACAGCACCTGTCTCTCGCGGATCGCCACCGCGAAGGCCTACGTCGACTCGACGCTGCCCGGCAACCTCGACAGCGTCTACTCGGCGATCAGCGCCAAGGCCCCCAACGCCGACGTCGTCGTCATCGGCTACCCGCGCTTCTACAAGCTCGGCACCTCCTGCATCGGCCTCTCCGAGACCAAGCGGAAGGCGATCAACGAGGCCTCCGACTACCTCAACACCGCCATCGCCAAGCGCGCCGCCGACCACGGCTTCACCTTCGGCGACGTCCGCACCACCTTCACCGGTCACGAGCTGTGCTCCGGCGCCTCGTGGCTGCACAGCGTCAACTGGCTGAACATCGGCGAGTCGTACCACCCGACCGCGGCCGGTCAGTCCGGCGGCTACCTGCCGGTCCTCAACGGCGCCGCCTGACCCGAAGCGGAAGAGGAGGGGGAGGCCCCGTCGGCCGGGGTCTCCGTCTCCGTCCCGGTCTCGCAGGTCACGGAGAACGCCACGGCGTTCGACGTGGCCCGCACCGGGGACCGCACCTCCACCCGCACGGCGCCCTCGAACGCGCCACTGTCCTCGCGCGTCGTCACCACGACGGTGTCCTCGTCCGAGCGGTCGCCGTCCGCGGGGAAGGACAGCGTCCGCCACCCCGGGTCGGAGACCGAACCGTCGTCCGTGACCCAGCGGTAGCCGACCTCCGCGGGCAGCCGCCCCACCGTGAACGTCGCCGTGAAGGCGGGCGCCCGGTCGCGGGGCGGGGGACAGGTGCCCGAGTAGTCGGGGTGCGAGCCCGCCACGGACACCTTCACCGACTGCGGGGGCGTACCGCTCTCCGTTTCGTCGTCCTCCGACTCCGACTCCGACTCCGACGACTCCGACGGACTCGGCTCGGCACTCTCGTCCGGTCCCGTCGCGGGGGCACTGGCCGAAGAGCCCCCGCCGCCGTCCGCGCCCTCCGTCCCGTCACCGCCGTCCGAGCGGTTGAGCAGCCCGTACGTCAGCCCGGCCGCCGCCAGCGCGAGCACGGCCACCCCGGCGATCAGTACGGCACGCGCGCGCCGGTCCCGGTGCGCGGGCGGGCTCGTGCCGGCCGTGCCCGCCGTCGTCGCCGGTCCCGGCAGCGGGGGAGTCGCAGCGGCCCCCGCGTCCTGGCGCCCCCCGACGGTCGTGGCGTACCCGTCCGTCGGCGCCGCGCCGTACGCGCCTCGCTCCGAGGCAGGGGTGCCCCCGGCGCCCACGAGCCGCAGGTCCCGCTCGGCGCGTTCCGCCGGGAGCCGTTCGGCCGGGTCCTTGCGCAACAGCCCCTCGACGACGGGCGCGAGCGCACCCGCCCGGTGGGGCGGCGGCAACTCCTCGTCGACGATCGCGCGCAGGGTGCTCAGCGGAGTGTCCTGGCGGAACGGCGAGGCGCCCTCGACCGCCGCGTACAGCAGCACGCCCAGCGACCACAGGTCGGACTCGGGACCGGGGGTGCGGCCCAGCGCCCGTTCCGGGGCGAGGAACTCGGGCGAGCCGATGACCTCGCCGGTCATGGTCAGCGCGGAGCTGCCCTCGACCCTGGCGATCCCGAAGTCGGTGAGCACCACCCGGCCGTCGTTCGACAGCAGCACGTTGGCCGGCTTGACGTCCCGGTGCAGCACCCCGGCCGCGTGCGCGGCCCGCAGCGCGGCCAGCACCTCGGCACCGATCAGCGCGGCCCGCCCCGGCTCCAACGGGCCCTCGGCGTCCAGCAGGTCGGCCAGGGACAGCCCGCGGACCAGTTCCATCACGATCCAGGGCCGGTCGCCGTCGGTGGCCACGTCGTACACCGTGACGACGTTGTGGTGGGCGACCCGGGCCGCGGCCCACGCCTCGCGCTCCAGCCGGGCGTACATCCGCCGCACGTCGCTCTCCGGCAGCCCGGAGGGGGCGCGCACCTCCTTGACGGCGACCTCGCGGTTCAGTACCTCGTCGCGGGCGCGCCACACCGTGCCCATGCCGCCCTCGCCGAGAGCGGACAGGAGGCGGTAGCGGCCGGCGATCACGCGCTCACCGCCGGGTTCCTCGAACACCGGCGCCCCCTACAGACGTCTCGCGCGGACACGGTCCGGGAACGGGCCCGGCTGTCCGCCGCGTTCCTCCCAAAGTAGCTCAGCCGAGTGCGGATGCCGCCCCCCTGAACACCAATCCGGCCCCGAGGAGCACCACCACGCACGCCGATCCGAGCGGGGTGGCCCGGCGCACCATGCCCGCCAGCGGGCCGGACGTCCACCGCGGGCGCCGCGTCAGCAGCCGACTCACGCCGCCGCCGAGCCGGACGACCGCGACCCCGGCGGCGGTGAGGGTGAGGGCGAGCCCGAGGCCGTACGCGACCACGAGCAGCAGTCCGAACCAGGCGTGGCCGACGGCCGCGGCGCCCACGAGCACCACCACGGCGGACGGACTGGGCACGAGCCCGCCCGCGAAGCCCAGGAGGATCGTGCCGCGCAGGGTGGGGGAGACGGGGTGGGTGTGGGTGTGCGGGCCGTGTTCGTGGGGGTGGTCGTGGCTGTGTCCGTGGTCGTGATGGTGCGCGTGCGTACGGCCGTGCGCCCGGTTGCGCAGTGCGCGGCGTACGAGGCTCGCGCCCGCCAGCGTGACCAGGGCGCCGCCGGCGACACCGAGCCACGCGACGACCGACGGCGTGGCCGCCGAACCCGCGGTGACCAGGACGCCGAGGGCGACCACGCCCAGGGTGTGGGTGACCGTCACCGAGGCCGCCATCGGGAGGACGTCCTTCAGCCGGGCCCCGCCGCCCCGGGCGGCCGCCGTCGCCGCCATCAGGGTCTTGCCGTGGCCCGGTGCGAGCGCGTGCCCCGCGCCGAGGGCGACCGCGACGACCAGGGCGAGGGCGGCGAAGCCGAGGGTGAGGTGGCGGCGGGCGACCAGGGAGTCCAGCGCGCGGGTCCAGCGGTCCGCGCCGCGGGGCAGGACGGAGGCGGCGGGGGCGTCCTGCCGGTCCCGGTCCAGGGCGGGGCCGCCGGGCCGGACCCGCAGCGACGCGCTCGCCGTGTCGGCCGGGGACGACAGTGACTCCTGCGGATAGCGGGTCAGTTCACGTGAGGCCGACTCCTCCGGCACGTCCGACGCGGTGAGCGTCGTGCGGTCGCCGCGCGCGGTGATCTCCCGCCAGCCGGGGCCCGCCGAGGCGCCGGCCGCACGGAAGCCGACGCTCACCGGACCGGAGTCGGGCAGCGGTGCCGTGAACCGGCACTCCAGCCGCAGGGTGTCGAGCCCGGCCTGCCCCGGCCGCACGCGCACGCCGCTGTGCCGGGCGGTGAGGGCGACGCCGCGGCCGTCCACGGTGAGGCGGCTGTCGAGCGCCGCCCGCTCGCAGCGCCGCCGGGCCCACTCGGCCGGACCGAGCCGCTCGACGTCGGGGCCCGCCTGGGTCGCCGGGATCTCCGCGAGGTCCTCGACGTGGTCGACGCTCAGTCGACCGGGGGCGGCGATCAGACCGTCGTAGCGGTTGACGGTGAAGTTGCCGAGCGGATGCGCGCTCACGCCCGCCGGGGCGAGGAGGACCAGGGCGCACGCGGCGGTGAGGGCGGCGGCGCCGCGCGCGAGGAGACCCCGGGGCGTCACCGGTCCGCCTCCAGTTCCTTCAGCGCCCCGCGCGCCTCGCGGGCGCCGAGCGGCGAGAAGCCCGGGTCGAGGCGGAGCGCCGCCGAGAGGTGGCGGCGCGCGTCCGCGTGCCGTCCCACCGCGCGCTCGATCACGCCCAAGTGGTAGAGGAACGTGGCGTCGCGGTACCCCGTGGCGACGGCCCGACGGGCGTACGGCAGTGCCTCCCGGTCGAGGCCGTTGACGTGCAGCGCCCAGGCCACGGCGTTGGCCGTGTGCACGGTGCGGCGGCGGTCCCACTCGGCGCGGGCCGCGCGCAGGGCGGCCTTCCGGTCGCCGTGGTCGGCGGCGGCGAGGGCGGTGTCCAGGTCGGCTTCGACACCGCCGGCCCGGGCGAGCGCCGTCCACGCGTCGACGAGGGCGTACTGCTCGCGCGCCTTCGCCGGCTCGCCGCGCACCTCGTACAGCTCGCCGAGCGCGACGAGCGGACCGGGCAGCGGGGCGCGGTCGACCACGCGCTCCAGGTCCCCGACCGCACCGTTCCGGTCACCGCTCGCGGCCCTGGCCCTGGCCCGGCCCTCCAGGGCGGGCAGGTACGTGTCGTCGGCGGCGAGGGCGCGGGCGTAGTGGCGCAGGGCGGCCGACTGATCGCCCTGCCTGCGGGCGAGGTGGCCCAACTGCGTGGCGACGTAGGCCACGTCGGCGGGGGAGGAGGCGACGGCGAGCGCCCGCTCCAGCACCTTCCGCGCGGTGTCCGTCTCGCCGCGCAGCTCGCGGACGTACGCGTACCGGGTGAAGACGGGGACGCCGGGGCGCCGGGTGTCGGCGGTGTCGGCGGCCCGGGCCGCGTCGTCGTAACGGCCCAGTTCGACGAGGGCGTCGACACGGGAGCACAGGGCCCGCTCGTTGTAGGGGTTAGCCGCCAGCGCGCGGTCGGCGTACGCCAGCGCCGTGGCGAAGTCGTGCCGGGCGGCGGCGAGAGCGGCGCGCCCCGACAGCGCCTGGTCGTTGCCCGGCTTCAGCTCCAGGGACCGCTTCAGTGCCCGCTCGGCCCGCGGGTAGCGGGAGGGGTCGCCGTCGGTGCGGGCCAGCTCGACGTGGGCCAGCCCGAGGGCCGCCCAGCCCTCGAAGTCGCGGGGCTGGGCCCGGAGCCGGGCCTCCAGCGCGGGAATCCCCACGCCGGGCCCGGCGTCCCCAACCGCTCCCGGCCGGCCCGCGGGTGCGCCGCCCGGCACGGCGCCGGCCCCCTCCCGGGCGCCGCCGACCGCGACGGCCCCGGCGCTGAGCGCCACGGCCAGCAGGACGGCGCACCCGGTGACCTGGAGCCCCCGCCACCTGCGCGCCGCCGCCGCGAACCGCCGCACGGCGACGATCCGCGCCGCGCCCCTTGCGGCACCGGGCGGTGCGTCACCGGGGCCGCGAGCCGTATCGGTGTCGGGTGGGCGTGGGGTGGTGGCGGCCGGGCCGGGTGGCTCGCTCCGTGCCTCGTTGTCGTTGCCGTGCGAGGACATGCCTCTCCTCAGGTCGGGCGGTCTGCGTGAAGGGTGCGAGCAGCGGTGCGGCCGGTCAGTACGCCCGGCCGCGCATGCGGCGCCACCACGCCACCGCGCCGCCGATCAGCAGGATGCCGACGGCACCGGCCCCCGCCGAGGCGGCGATGAGGGTCGTGTCGCCGGAGTCCGCCGGGCGCAGCGCGTCACCGAGCTGGTTGCGCACGTCGTTGCCGCCGCCCGTGCCGTCGGCGAGCGGACCGCGCGAACCTTCCGTCGGGTTCGCCACGTACGGGAAGGCGGCCCCGAACTCCTTGTCGTTGGCGTCGACCGCGTCGCCCAGGTCGTTCGCGGCACCCACCAGCTCGCCCTCGACGACCTGGAGCGCGGCGTCGATCACGTCGTCGGTCAGCCGGCGTCCGTTGGGGAAGCCCGCGTTGTCGCCGTCGAGGACACCGAGGCGCTTGGGGTCGGCGGCCGGTTCGACCGAGGTGTTGAGGCGCAGTTGCTCCGAGGGCGTGACGTGGGGCGGCTGGTTGAGGTCCGGCACGCCCTTGAGGAAAACGTTCACGAGGTCGTCGCGGGGCTCGGCCGGTGCCTTGATGTCGTAGATCGCCTCGATGAGCTTCGGCAGTTCGGGGTTGGTGACGTTCTGGAGGAACTGCGCGTCGTCCGCGGGCGCGGACGCGTTGAAGGTGTCCTTGTCCTTCAGCGGATTGACCACCTCGTTCACCAGGGGGTTCCCGAGCCGGGACACCTGCGTGAACTCGCCCTGGGCGTTCTCGCGCCGGGTCGTCGACCAGATGCCGACCACCGGCTGCTCCGCCGACTCCACGATCATGTCGGTCGGGACCTGGAGGGCGATCGAGTTGACGTTGTAGCCCTTGAGGGTGTCGTTGCCGACCTCCGACAGGTTCCCGCCGTACAGCAGGTCGAAGACCCGCAGGTCCAGGAAGAAGGGGTCGTCGGCCTGACCGGCGAACGTCTTCGTCCCGTCGTCCAGTTCGTGGACGGCCTGGTCGCGCAGGGCGCCGTAGTCCGGCATCGACGCCTTGCCGACGTTCGACGGCGCCACCGGCACGTCGTGCGCGATCGTCGTCCGGGACGACTCCTTCCCGCCGTGCAGTTTGATCAGCTCGATGTCGTAGGTCTGCGTGATGTTGAGGTCCGGGTCGTCGAGGCTCGTGACGGTGCCCGTGTTGTAGAGGAACGACTTGTCGTTCTTCGTGTGCGTGGTGAACGTGTACCGGAACAGCAGGTCGCCGAGCGCGTCGCCGTCGTTGTCGACGTGCAGGTCGTACTGGGCGTCCTCGGCGAAGGTGAAGAAGTTCGGTCCGCCGGCCGGTTCCTCGAACGGGATCCAGTTCGCGACGAGCGTCGTGGTGTCCGGCCGGTCCGGGCTCACGAAGGCGTAGAGATCCGTGTTGTCGTACTGAGGGGTCCCCGATGTCAACGGGGCCTCCCGGTGGCTGGAGGCGGACGCCGCCGGCGGTTCCAGCGCGGTCACGCCGGCCGCGGTGAGCCCCCCGGCGGCCAGCGCGCCGCAGACCAGCGTGGCCAAGCGCCGTCGACCCGTGTCGCTTCCGGAGATACCGGAGAAAGGTGTCATGCGGTCCGTCCTCTGTGCCCGAGTGCCGAGTTACCTGACGCACCGGCATTCGGAGCACCCCCGGGGCCGGATTGGTGCGGCCCCACATCCGATTCCGTCCCCGGCCGACTGGCGATTTCGGCCCGCGGATCCGTAACCCCTGCGAAGGGCGTGCCGCCGTGTGCGCCCTCGCTGACGCTGACGGGCCGGGAGCGGCCCGCGGAGAGGGGGACGGGGTGGAGGCGGACGAGCTGCTGACGCTCGTGGCGGACGGCGACCAGAAGGCCTTCGAGGAGCTGTACGGGCTGGTCTCGGGCCCCGTCTTCGGACTCGTACGGCGGGTGGTGCGCGACCCCGCGCAGTCGGAGGAGGTGGCGCAGGAGGTGCTGCTCGAACTCTGGCGGTCCGCGGCGCGGTTCGACCCGCGCCGCGGCAGCGCCCTGTCGTGGATCCTCACCGTGGCCCACCGCCGCGCGGTCGACCGGGTGCGCAGCGCCCGCGCGGCCGGCGAACGTGAGCGGCGCGAGGCCCGGCGCGCCCACCACCCCGCCTTCGACCAGGTCTCCGAGGAGGTCGAGGCGGGTCTCGAACGCGAGTGGGTGCGCCGCTGCCTGGACCGGCTGACCGCCCTGCAACGCCAGTCGGTCACCCTCGCCTACTACGACGGCTACACCTACCGGGAGGTGGCCGAACGCCTCTCCCTGCCGCTGGGCACGGTGAAGACGCGGATGCGGGACGGACTGGGCCGCCTGCGCGACTGCCTCGGAGGTACCGCATGAGCATCCTGGGCCGGCTGTCCCGCCGCGGCGACCTGCACTCCCTCGCCGCCCCCTACGCCCTGGACGCCCTGGAGGGCGCCGAACGGGTCCGTTTCGAACGGCACTTGGAAGGGTGCGACCACTGCGTCGCCGAGGTGCGGGCCCTGTCCGAGGACGCCGTCCGGCTGGCCTGGTCCACGGCCGCCCCGGCACCGGCCGCCCTGCGCGAACGGGTCCTGGCCGCCGTCCGCACCACTCCGCAGGAGCCCGCGGCCGGACTCGGCCCCGCGCCCCGGCTGCCCGCCCATGTGTGGCAGGGCGGCCGGAGGCCGGAACGGTCCCGCGCGGTCCGGCCGCGTCCCCTGCTGGTGCCGTTCGCCACGGTGACGGCCGCCGCGGCGCTCGTGGTCGCCTCGCTCTTCGCCGTGCAGGCAGACCGGACCCGGGACGAGTTGGACACGGCGCGAGACCGGGAACGTGAGATCGCCCACGTTCTCGCGGCTCCGGACGCCCGCGCGACGAGCGACACGGACGACCGCGGCCGCGGCATCGGAGTGGTCGCCTCCGCCGCCGAGGGGCGCGCGGTGGTCACCCTGAGCGGATACGGCGAGCCGTCGGGCGACCGCGTGCACCAGCTGTGGCTCATGCGCCCCGGCGCCGGGCCGCGCTCCCTCGGGCTTCTGGACGGCGACACGCCCCTGATCGCGTCCGGCCTGAACCGGTCCGCGACATCACTCGCGGTGACCGTCGAGCCCGGAGGGGGATCGGTCCGGCCGACGAGCAGCCCCGTTGTCCAACTCACCCTGGAATCTGTCGGATTCGGAGAGTAATCGTCAACCCCCTTACGGGGAAGGTGAATCCTGTGACCGCGATACACGCATCCCGTACCGGGGCGATAGGGTTACCCTGCCCGGGCCGGGTGGACTCGTACGGGTGGGGAGTGACATGGAACAGATAACGGTGCGCAGCAGGGCAAGGGTGCCTGCGATCACCTGCAAGAGCAGCGCGAGCAGCTCGCGTCTCGACCGGCATCTCGCGGTGCTCGGAGGGCCTGCCCTCCCACAGCGGGAGACCGTGGAGGCGACGTCGCTGATGCGTGAGCTGACCGCGCGTGAGCCCGCGCACAAGCGCAGCAGCAGGGGCGCCAGGGTGCGCCGGGTCTCGCTGTTCGCGCCACTGCGCCGACTGCGCCGCTCGCTGTTCGGCGGCAACTGAGGCCCGCGCTCCGGAGGTCACACCGCCCCGGCGCGGCGCCGCGCACTCGTCCGTCGTCCCCACGGCACGAAGCGGCGCCCCGGTGTGTCCCCGAGCGCGGGTGTTTCCCGTACGCCTGACCCGTAGACCCGTAGACCCGCAGACCCGCAGACCCGCAGACCCGCAGACCCGCAGACCCGCAGACCCGCAGACCCGTAGACCCGTCAGGTCCCCGGCCCTCGGCCCGCCCTCTTCCGCCCGGCGGTGGCGCCCACCCGCGCGCTCAGCGCCCGCCGCGCGCGTACCGGTGCACGGCGAGCGGGACGAACACCGCCAGCAGCAGTCCGCACCAGGCCAGCGATCCGGCCACCGGATGCGCCACCGGCCACGCCGCCCCCTCCGGCACGGGCGCGTTGCCGAACAGGTCACGCAGCGCCGTCGTCACCGCGCTGATCGGATTCCACTCGGCCACCGTGCGCAGCCAGCCGGGCAGCCCGTCGGTCGGGATGTACGCGTTGGAGAGCAACGGCAGGATGAAGGTCGCGCCGCCCAGTTGACCGGCGGCCTCCTCATTCCGGGTGAGCAGCCCCAGGAAGATCCCGATCCACGTCGTCGCGAACCGGAACAGCAGCAACAGCCCCACCGCGCCGGCCGCGCCCGCCGCGCCGCCCTCGATCCGCCACCCCACCGCGAGCCCCACCAGCAACAGCGGCACCGTCCCCGCCGCCGTGACGAGCACGTCCGCCACCGACTGCCCGAGCGGTACGGCGGCCCGGCTCACCGGCAGGGTGCGCAGGCGGTCCGTCACCCCCCGGTGGGTGTCCTGGGCCGCCTGGAACATGCCGGTCATGATCCCGTTCGCGGCCGTCGCGACCAGCAGGCCCGGCAGCAGGAAGGAGCGGTACTCCTCGCCCGGCATCGCCAGCGCGCTGCCGAAGACGTAGCCGAAGAACAGCAGCATCGTGATCGGCATCGTCTGGGTGAGGATCAGCAGGCCCGGGTTGTTCCGGAGCCGCCGCAACTGGCGGCCCAGCATGGCCGATCCGTCGTGCACCAGGCCGTACGTGCCCGGCCGGCCCGGCCCTGTCGTCACCGTGCTCATGCCACCAGCTCCCTGTTGTCGGTCAGGCGGAGGAAGACGTCGTCGAGGGTCGGCGGCCGGAGGCTCGCGTCGACCAGCGGCACCCCGGCCGCGTCGAGTTCGCGCACCAGGCGGGGCAGGGTCAGCGTCGGGTCCGTGCTGACCGCGCCGACCGTGCGCCGGTCGTGGTCCAGCGCCGGTTCGGTTCCCGTGAGGCGGTCCAGGACGCCCGCCGCCCGCGTCATGGCGTCCGCGTCGGCGACGACGGCCTCCGCGTACGCCCCCACCAGCGCCTTGAGTTCGGCCGGCGACCCCGTGTGCGCGACCCGGCCCCGGTCGACCAGGGCGATGTCGTCGGCGAGGCGGTCGGCCTCCTCCAGGTACTGGGTGGTGAGCAGCACGGTCGTGCCGTCCTCCTTCAGGGCGCGCACGGCCTCCCAGATCCCGTTGCGGCCGGCCGGGTCCAGGCCGGTCGTCGGCTCGTCCAGGAAGAGCACGTCGGGCCGCCGGACGAGACTCGCCGCCAGGTCGAGACGGCGCCGCATGCCCCCGGACAGGGTGGAAGCGGGCCGGTCGGCGGCCTCCGTCAGTCCGAAGCGGTCCAGCAGCTCACCGGTCCGCGCCGCCGCGTCCCGCACCCGGTGGAGGCGGGCGAAGAGCCGCAGGTTCTGACGCCCGGTGAGGTCCCCGTCCACCGACGCGTACTGCCCGGTGACCCCGATCCGGTGCCGCACCGCGGCCGCTTCACGGACGAGGTCGTGCCCGGCGATCCGGGCCGACCCCGCGTCCGGCCGCAGCAGTGTCGTCAGCAGCCGCACCGCCGTGGTCTTGCCCGCCCCGTTCGGTCCGAGCAGTCCGCACACGGTGCCCTCGGCCACCGCGAGATCCAGGCCGCGGAGCGCGCGCACCTCGCCGAAGCGTTTCTCCAGACCCTCACTAAGTACAGCGTACGTAGTAGTCATGGGGTGACCATAGCGCACTACGTACGCTGTACGTAACTAGGATGGTGGCCGAGGTGATGCACGATGGCGGGCCGAGCGGCCGTACCCGAAGTGATCTGGTCGCGCCCCGAGCGCACCGGCAGGGGGCCGAGACCGGCCTACACCCGTGCCGACATCGCCGCGGCCGCGGTGCGGATCGCCGACGCCGAGGGGCTGGACGCGGTCTCGATGCGGCATGTCGCCGCCGCGCTGGGCTGCGGCACGATGTCGCTCTACAACTACGTCCCCCGCAAGGAGGACCTGTACGAGCTGATGATGGACGCGGTCAGCGGCGAGCACGAGCTGTGGGAACCGAGTGGCGACTGGCGTGCCGACATGGTCCGGGTGGCCCACCAGACCCGCGCGCTGATGCACCGCCACACCTGGCTGCCCCGCCTGATGTCCCCGGTCTACGGCTTCAGCCCCAACGCCCTGCGCTACCTGGAGCACTGCCTGGCCTGCCTCGACCCGTTCGACGCGCCCCCGGGCACCAAGATGGAGCTGGTCGCGATGGTGAACGGCGTCGTGACGACCTACGTCACCAACGAGATCTCCACCGTGGAGCGCACCCGGTCGCTGCCCTGGTCCCAGGAGCAGGAGGACGCGACGCGCATCGCCTACCTGGGCGGGCAGCTCGCGAGCGGCGCCTATCCGCGGCTGGCCGCGAGCTTCGCCGAGGACGCCGGTCCGATCGACCTGGAGGCGGTCTTCGAGAGGGCGCTGACCAGGGTCCTGGACGGCTTTTCCTGAGCACCGGGGCCGGGGGCGCTACAGCAGCGCCAGCTGTCCCTCCGGCCCTTCCTCCGGGCCGTCCAGCACGGAGGCCGGCCGGCGGGCCGTCGGGGGCACCGGCAGCACGCCCGCCTCGCGCAGCTCCGCCGCGGTGATCTCCGCCGTCACCGTCGACTCCGCGTACCCGGAGCGCACTTCGGCGAGCAGCGCGAGGACCGTGATCAGCTCCAGCAGCTCGGACGTCCAAATCTGCGGCCAGGTGGCCGGGCGGATCGCCGCCAGCGTGCCCGGCTCGCCCTCGGCGGTGCGGGCCGCGAACCACTGCTCCAGCACCCGGACCCCGCCCACCTCGAACTCCCAGGCGCCGGGCGGCACGGGGGAGACGCGGCCCTCGTCCAGGTGCAGGACCTCGTCGTCCGGGTCGTAGCGCAGGGTGAGCGGGCGCGCGGGCAGCGGGGCGCGGACGTACGGGCGGCGGCCGCCGGGGAGTCTGGGGCGCTCGCCGTCGCGCAGCATCAGCCACAGCGCGCGCCGCCCCAGGTCGACGCCCCGCTCCCACAGCTCGGGGTCCGCGGTGAACGGGACCCTCCCGCCGGGCCGCACGGCCGCGACCGACCAGGCCAGCACGTCCGGCGGCGCGACCGGCCGCCCGAGCCGGGCGGCGAGGTGGTCCAGGAGGCCGGGGGCCAGGTTGGGCTCGGCGCCGCCGGGCCTGCGGTACAGCGGACGGATCCGGGCGGGGCCGAACAACGGCAGCCGGGAGGAGGCGAGCAGCAGCGGCGGGCCGGTGGCCCCGGGCACCTCCACGACGAACACCTGCCGCTCGTCCGCCACCCGCCACAGCTCCGGGCGGGCCGCGTCGATCAGCCGGTGGTCGGGAATCAGCCACTGCTCGTCGAAGGGCGCGCGCAGCACCCGCAGCGGCTCCGGGCACGGCCCCGAGGCGCGCGCCAGCCGCTCGGTGCCCCCGGCGCCGCCGGGCAGCCGCCCGACCGCCGTGTGCGGGGTGCGGGAGCGGGTCGGCTCGAACAGGGCCTCGCGGTCGGCGCCCTCGGCCTTCACCAGAGCGTCCCAGCGGGCCTTCAGGGACGCCGCGTCGGGCGCCGTCGGCCACCCCCGGCCGAGCCGTGGCGGTGCGACGGACCACGGCATGAGGTCCGCCAGCGGCGGAGCGTCGTCGTGCGTCACGCCCGGCATCGTACGACGGGAGGGCGCGGCCTCATGTGGCGTCCAGGGTGACCGTGAAGGAGAACCGGTCGCCCCGGTAGTGGATGACCGCCACGTCCAGCACCCGGCCCGCGGTGTCGTAGGTGACGCCCGTGTAGTGCAGGATCGGGCTGAGCAGGGGGACTTCGAGCAGCCGGGCCGTCTCCGGGTCGGCGAGCCGGGCCTCCACGGTGTCCGTGATCCGGCTGATGTCCATCCCCACCACGTCCCGCAGCACCTTGGTCATCGGCCATCGGGCGAGGTCGTCCACGTCGATGCGGGCGGCCAGTTCGGGACGGACGTAGTTGCGGGCGTGGTTGGTGGGCTCGCCCGTCGTCTCGTCGCAGCGCAGCCGGTGGTACGTCCCCACCTCCGCGGACTCGGGGAAGTACTCCGCGACCTCGGGCGGCACCGGCACCGTGCCGTGGCCCAGCAGTTCGGCCTTCATGCCGGACTGCTGCGCCACGATCGCGTCAACCGAACCCAGCAGCCGCACCGGGGCGCCCCGCCGGGCGTCCGGCTCGATGAACGTGCCGCGCCGGCGGTGCCGGGTGATCAGCCCCTCGTCCTCCAGCTCCTTGAGCGCCTGCCGCATGGTCAGCACGCTCACCCCGTAGTGACCGGCCAACTGCTCCTCGGTGGGCAGCCGCAGCGGATCCCGGGGCGAGCGGCCGAGTATCGAGGCGCGCAGCGACTGCGACACCTGGTACCACAGCGGAAGCTTGCGGTTCAGGACGATGGAGTCCGGGGCGAAGGAGGTCACGGGCCATCCGTACCGGTAGGGAAACCTCAGTGCAAGGGGCGGAAGTGACGCTCCAGGCCCCGCCAGACGTCGTCGTAGCCGGGTTGCAGGTGCTCGGCGCGGGCCGCCTGGGGGGTGAGGGTCACCGGCCACCGCGTCTCGAACATGAACGCCAGGCCGTCGTCGATCCGCTGCGGCTTCAGCTCGGCGGCGCTCGCCCGGTCGAAGGTCTCCCGGTCCGGGCCGTGTGCCGACATCATGTTGTGCAGCGAGCCGCCGCCCGGCACGAAGCCCTCCGCCTTCGCGTCGTAGGCGCCCTCGATCAGGCCCATGTACTCGCTCATCACGTTCCGGTGGAAGTACGGCGGCCGGAAGGTGTCCTCGCCCACCAGCCAGCGCGGCGCGAAGACCACGAAGTCGACGCCCGCGAGCCCCGGGGTGTCCGACGGTGAGGTGAGCACCGTGAAGATGGACGGGTCCGGGTGGTCGTACGAGATGGTGCCGATGACGTTGAAGCGGCGCAGGTCGTAGACGTACGGCACGTGGTTGCCGTGCCAGGCGACGACGTCCAGCGGGGAGTGGTCGTACTCGGCCGTCCAGAGGTTGCCGCAGAACTTGTTCACCACCTCCACCGGACCCGGCGTGTCCCCGTCGTCCTCGTAGGCGGCGACCGGCGCCATGAAGTCCCGCGCGTTCGCCAGGCCGTTGGCGCCGATCGGGCCGAGGTCCGGCAGCTGGAAGGGGGCGCCGTAGTTCTCGCAGACGTAGCCGCGGGCGTCGGCGTCCAGCAGCTCCACCCGGAAACGCACCCCGCGCGGGATCAGCGCCACGTGGCCCGGCTCGGCGTGCAGCAGCCCGAACTCGGTGCGCAGCAGCAGGCCGCCGCGCTCCGGGACGATCAGCAGCTCGCCGTCGGAGTCACTGAACACGCGCTCCATGGAGGCGGTCGCGTGGTACAGGTGCACGGCCATGCCGGTGCGCTGGGCCGCGTCGCCGTTGCCGCCGAGCGTCCACAGGCCCGCGACGAAGTCCGTCCCGGCCGCCGGCTCCGGCAGCGGGTTCCAGCGCAGCCGGTTCGGGTCCGGCACGGCCTGGGCGAAGGGCGCCGTGCGGATCGCGCCGTTGCCCGCGCGGGTGAACGCCGGGTGGGCGGCCGAGGGGCGGATCCGGTACAGCCACGAACGCCGGTTGTGGGCACGGGGCTCGGTGAACGCCGTGCCGCTCAACTGCTCCGCGTACAGCCCGAGCGGCGCCCGCTGCGGCGAGTTCCGGCCCTCGGGCAGTGCGCCCGCGACGGCTTCCGAGCTGTGCTCGTTGCCGAAACCGGACAGATAGGCCAGCCCCTCCGCGGTCTTCCGCGCGTCCCCGCTCATTGATCGCTCCCTCGCAACCCGATTCCTATGGCACACCGTAGGATTGCGGTTTCCCGCGCGCAAGGGGGCGTGCGGGTCTTCCCGGTGCATCCCGGTTCTTCCCCGTCCGGCGCGTGCGTCCTCCTGAAGGATGACCGGAACCAGGCCCCCGGGGGATCCGGACTGTCGGACCCGTGTTCTAGTCTCGCGTCATGTCGTGGACGCGGGGAGTGCTCGCCGTGCTCGCGGTCTGCGTCCTGTTGGTGACCGGATCCGCGGGCTGCGGCTCGGGAGGCGGTGGAGAACCGGAGGCCGGGGAGTCGGCCGCTCCGGCGGGCAGGCTGCTCGACGCCACCGACGAGCAGGGCCGGCGCTATCGCGAGGTGGACGCCGAACGGGCCCCCGAGGTCGGCATCGAGGTGCAGCCCGAGAGCGACGACAGCTGGGACGTGCGCCTGACCGTCCGCGGCTTCAGGTTCTCGCCCGACGGCACCGCGGCCGAGGCGGTGCCCGGCCGCGGCGTCGCCCATCTCTTCCTCGACGGCGACCTCCTCACCCGCCTGCGCGGCCCGGAGTACCGGCTCACCGCCGACCTGGTCCCGCGCGGCACCCACCAGGTCACGGTCCGGCTGTACGCCGACGACGACACCGTCTGGGCCGTCGACGGCGAGCCCGTCGAGAGCACGGCGGACATCACTGCGTCGGACACCGAGCCGACGGAGGCGACGCAGCCCGAGGAGATCGAGGGCCGGACCGTTCCCACCCGCGCGACGGCACGGTGAGGGCATCATGAGGACCGTGTCCCACGCGACCCCGCTCCGCCGCGCCCCCGTGCAGCGGCGCAGCGCCGAACGGCTGACCAGGATCCTCGACGCCTGCGCCGACCTCCTCGACGAGGTGGGCTACGACGCCCTGAGCACCCGGGCCGTGGCGCTGCGTGCCGACGTCCCCATCGGGTCGGTGTACCGCTTCTTCGGCAACAAGCGGCAGATGGCCGACGCGCTGGCCCAGCGCAACCTGGAGCGCTACGCGGAACGCGTGACCGAACGGCTCACGGAGACCGGCGACGGCGGCTGGCGCTGCGCCCTGGACGCCGTGCTCGACGAGTACCTGGCGATGAAGCGGACCGCGCCCGGCTTCTCCCTGATCGACTTCGGCAACCAGATCCCGGTCGGCGACCGGGCCGCCGTCCCCAACCACCGCGTCGCCGAGCGGCTCACCGAGCTGCTCTCCGGCTACCTCGGCCGAAGCCCCGACGACGATCTGCGCCGCGTCTTCCTCGTCGCCGTGGAGACCGCCGACACCCTCGTCCAACTCGCCTTCCGGGTCGCGCCGGACGGGGACGCGAAGATCATCGAGGAGGCGCGGGAGCTGCTCCGGGCCTATCTGGGGCGCGTCCTGGACTGACCCACGGCCGCACCGGCGCCGTGCGGCCATGCGTGCGAGGGCTCCCCAACATGCCTACCGGTCGGTATGCTCGCGGCAAGAGCGACGCCGCCCTCCAGGAGGACCCGTGTCCCGCACCGCCCTGCGTATCTGCCCCCTGTGCGAGGCCACCTGCGGCCTGGCCCTCACCATCGACGGCACCGAGGTCACCGCCGCCCGCGGCGACCGCGACGACGTCTTCAGCCACGGTTTCATCTGCCCCAAGGGCGCCTCCTTCGGGGCCGTCGACTCCGACCCCGACCGGCTGCGCACGCCCCTGGTGCGCAGGGACGGCGAACTGCGCGAGGCCACCTGGGAGGAGGCCTTCGACGCGGTCGCCGCCGGGGTCCGCACCGTCGCCGAGCGGCACGGACCGCACTCCGTCGGCGTCGTCCTCGGCAATCCCAACGTGCACACCGTGGCCGGCGCCCTCTACCCGCCCGTCCTGCTCGCCGCCCTCGGCACCCGCAGCCTCTTCACCGCCTCCACGGTCGACCAGATGCCCAAGCACGTCTCCAGCGGGCTGCTCTTCGGCGACGCCAACGCCATCCCGGTGCCCGACCTCGACCACACCGACCACCTCCTGCTGATCGGCGCCAACCCGCTGGAGTCCAACGGCAGTCTGTGCACCGCCCCCGACTTCCCCGGCCGGCTCAAGGCCCTGCGCGCCCGCGGCGGCACCCTCACCGTCGTCGACCCGCGCCGCACCCGCACCGCGAAACTCGCCGACCGCCACGTGGCGATCCGGCCCGGCACCGACGCCCTGCTGCTCGCCGCGATGGTCCACGTGCTGTACGAGGAGGACCTGGCCGACCTCGGCGACCTCGCCCCGCACGTGACCGGGGTCGAAGAAGTCCGCGACGCCGTACGCGACTTCACCCCCGAGGCGGTCGCCGCCGCCTGCGACGTGGACGCCGGTGTGACACGCGCCCTCGCCCGCGAACTCGCCGCCGCCCGCACCGGCGCCGTCTACGGCCGCATCGGCAGCTGCACCGTCCCGCACGGCACCCTCGCCAGCTGGCTCGTGGACGTCCTCAACATCCTCACCGGCAACCTCGACCGGCCCGGCGGCGCCCTCTTCCCGCAGGCCGCCACCGACCGGACCCCGCGCCCCGCCGGACCCGGCCGCGGCTTCGCGCTCGGCCGCTGGCGCTCCCGGGTGAGCGGACACCCCGAGGCGAAGGGCGAACTGCCGCTGTCCGCCCTCGCGGAGGAGATCGACACCGCCACCGACGCCGACGCCGACGCCGACGCCGACACCGCCGCCGGCGAGCCGGTGCGCGCGCTGATCACCATCGCCGCCAACCCCGTACTGTCCGCCCCCGACGGCGACCGGCTCGACAAGGCGCTCGACTCGCTGGACTTCATGGTCAGCGTCGACCCCTACCTCAACGAGACCTCCCGCCACGCCGACGTCGTCCTGCCGCCGCCCCCGCCGGCGCAGAGCCCGCACCACGACTTCGCCTTCAACACCCTCGCCGTGCGCAACCAGGTCCGCTACACCCGCCCCGCCGTCCCGCTGGAGCCCGGCCGCATGGCGGAGACCGAGATCCTGGCCCGGCTGACCCTGGCCGTCAGCGGCAGGCACGGCGCCGACCCGGCCGCCGTCGACGCCATGGTGATCGAGCAGACCCTCGGCAAGTCCGTCCGCGACCCGCACTCACCCGTGCACGGCCGCGACCCCGGCGACCTGACCGCACGGCTCACCGGCGAGAACGGCCCCGAGCGACGGCTCGACCTGATGCTGCGACTCGGCCCCTACGGCGACGGCTTCGGCGCACGACCCGACGGGCTGACCCTGGAGCGCCTGCTCGCCCACCCGCACGGCATCGACCTCGGCCCGCTGCGCCCGCGCCTGCCGCAGCCGCTGAAGACCCGCAGCGGCAAGGTGGAGCTGCTGCCGGAGCCGATCGCCGGCGACCTGCCCCGCCTGCGGCACGCCCTGGCCGAGCGGCCCGCCGGGCTCGTCCTCGTCGGCCGCCGCCACCTCAGGTCCAACAACAGCTGGATGCACAACATCCCGGCCCTCACCGGCGGCTCCAACCGCTGCACCCTGCACCTCCATCCCGACGACGCCGGACGGCTCGGCGTACGCGGCGCGCAGCCCGTGCGCGTCCAGGGGCCCGGGGGAGAGGTGACCGTCCCCGCCGAGGTCACCGACACCGTCCGGCCCGGCGTGGTCAGCCTGCCGCACGGCTGGGGCCACGACCGCCCCGGCACCCGCCAGACCCACGCCGCCACCGAGCCCGGTGTCAACGTCAACCAGCTCCTCGACGGCAGCCTGCTCGACCCGCTCTCCGGCAACGCGGTCCTCAACGGCGTACCGGTAAAGCTCACCCCGGTGACCGCGCTCTGACCTGAGCAAAGCTTTGACCTGGAGTTTTGCGCTTATTGCTCGCATGTCAACGTCTTGTTAACGCGACTTCACGGCACCTAACGTCGCTCGCACCGCCTGCCCCGGTGGAATGTTCAAGGGCGAACGTTAGGTACTCACACATGCTGACCATCCTCGGCTTCGCCATGATCGCGACCTTCCTGGTCCTGATCATGATGAAGAAGATGTCGCCGATCGCGGCGCTCGTGCTGATTCCCGCGCTGTTCTGCGTGTTCGTCGGCAAGGGCGCCCACCTCGGCGACTACGTCATCGACGGCGTGTCCAGCCTCGCCCCCACCGCGGCGATGCTCATGTTCGCGATCGTCTACTTCGGGGTGATGATCGACGTCGGGCTCTTCGACCCGATCGTCCGGGCCATCCTGAAGTTCTGCAAGGCCGACCCGATGCGCGTCGTCGTCGGTACGGCACTGCTCGCCGCGATCGTCTCGCTCGACGGCGACGGGTCCACCACCTTCATGATCACGGTCTCGGCCATGTATCCGCTGTACAAGCGGCTGAAGATGAGCCTGGTCGTGATGACCGGCGTCGCCGCGATGGCCAACGGCGTGATGAACACGCTGCCCTGGGGCGGCCCCACCGCCCGCGCCGCCACCGCGCTCAAGGTCGACGCCACCGACATCTTCGTCCCGATGATCCCGGCCCTGGCCGTCGGTCTGCTCGCGGTCGTCGCCCTGTCGTACGTGCTCGGTCTGCGCGAGCGCCGTCGGGTGGGCACGCTGACGCTGGACGAGGCGCTGGTGCGCGAACCGGCGCCGGAGAGCGAGACGGTGCTGGTCGGTGCGGGTGCGGGTGCCAAGGCCGGTGCCGGTCGTGGCGGCCCGGGTGGAGCGGACGCCTCCCGGGGTTCCGCCGGCTCCGGCGGCTCCGGCGGAGCGGACGAGGCGTCGGACGACGACTTCAAGGGCCTCGACCCGAACCGGCCCACCCTGCGCCCCAGGCTGTACTGGTTCAACGCGCTCCTCACGGTCGCGCTGCTCACCGCCATGATCATGGAGCTGCTGCCGATCCCGGTGCTCTTCCTGCTCGGCGCCGCGCTCGCGCTCACCGTGAACTTCCCGCACATCCCGGACCAGAAGGCCCGGATCGCCGCCCACGCCGACAACGTGCTCAACGTCTCCGGCATGGTCTTCGCCGCCGCCGTCTTCACCGGCGTCCTCACCGGCACCGGCATGGTCGACCACATGGCCAACTGGCTCGTGGACACCATCCCCGAGGGCATGGGCCCGCACATGGGCCTGGTCACCGGCCTGCTGAGCCTGCCGCTCACCTACTTCATGTCCAACGACGGCTTCTACTTCGGCGTCCTGCCCGTGCTCGCCGAGGCCGGCCAGGCGCACGGCGTGTCGACACTGGAGATCGCCCGCGCCTCGATCGTCGGCCAGCCGCTGCACATGTCCAGCCCGCTCGTCCCGGCCGTGTACGTCCTGGTCGGCATGGCGAAGGTCGAGTTCGGCGACCACACGCGGTTCGTCGTGAAGTGGGCGGTCCTGACCAGCCTGGTGATTCTCGCGGCGGGCATCCTGTTCGGCATCATCTGATCATCAAAACGGCGTCCGCGGCGAGTGCGCGGTGAGTCGTACGGGAAGGACACGATCATGGGGCCCGGTGGGAACCGCGGCTGGCTGCTCCGCCTCGTCATCGCCTTCGGCTTCGCGCAGGGGGCGGTGTCGATGGCACGGCCCGCCGTCTCCTACCGGGCCCTCGCGCTGGGCGCGGACGAACGGGCGGTCGGCGTCATCGCCGGTGTGTACGCGCTGCTGCCACTGTTCGCCGCCGTCCCGCTCGGCCGCCGTACCGACCACGGCCGCTGTGCGCCCCTGCTGCCCGTCGGCGTGGTGCTCATCGCCGGCGGCTGCGCGCTCAGCGGCGTCGCCGGCTCCCTGTGGGCGATGGCCCTGTGGAGCGGCGTCATGGGCCTCGGCCACCTCTGCTTCGTCATCGGCGCTCAGTCGCTGGTCGCCCGCCAGTCCGCGCCGCACGAACAGGACCGCAACTTCGGGCACTTCACCATCGGCGCCTCGCTCGGCCAGCTGATCGGCCCCATCGCCGCGGGCGCGTTGATCGGGGGCCCCGACATGGCCGGCAGCAGCGCGCTGGCCCTGGTGGTGGCGGGCGCGGGCGCGGCGGTCGCCTTCACTTCCCTGTGGCGCATAGAGCATCCGAGGACCGCCGGGGCAGGCAAGGAGCGGGGCGCGCGCGTCCCCGTGGGCAGCATCCTGCGGGCCCGGGGTGTCCCGGGGGGCATCCTGATCAGTCTGTCGGTGCTGTCCGCGACCGACATCCTCACCGCCTATCTGCCGGTGGTCGGCGAGCACCGTGGCATCTCCCCGGCCGTGATCGGCGTCCTGCTCAGCCTGCGCGCGGCGGCCACCATCGCCTGCCGGCTCGTGCTGACGCCCCTGCTACGGCTGCTCGGGCGCACCGTGCTGCTCACGGTGACCTGTCTGCTGGCCGCCCTGCTGTGCGCCGGGGTCGCGCTGCCGGTGCCGGTGTGGGCGCTCGCGCTGATGCTGGTCGTGCTCGGCTTCTGCCTCGGCGTCGGCCAGCCGCTGTCCATGACGACGGTCGTCCAGGCCGCCCCCGACGAGGCCCGTTCCACGGCCCTCGCCCTGCGGCTGACCGGCAACCGCCTCGGCCAGGTCGCCGCGCCCGCCGCGGCGGGACTGATCGCGGGCGTCGCGGGCGTCGCCGCACCCTTCGTGATGCTCGGCGCGTTGCTCCTGCTCTCGTCGGGGGTTGCCCTGCGCTCCCCGTCGGCGGGGACGGGCGACCGTCGGCGTGCGGGGATCGGGCAGGATGACACGGACCGGGCCGGCAGCGACCGGCCGTGTCGGGAAGCGAAGGGATGACCGTGATCCTCATCTTTCTGTCCGCAGTCCTCCTCCTGGCCGTAGGCGGCTGTGTCTGCGTCGTGTGGGCGGCCAGGGGCGGCCCGCGCTGGACGCGGGGGGTCTCCAGGGCGACCCTGCTGGCGGGGGAACTGCTCCGTGCGTCGAACCGTCGTTCGCGCGCAGGTGGGAGCGGCAGCGGCAGCAGCGTGGACGGCTGAGGGAACCAGTTCGTCCGCTTTCTCACCAGGTGGACGATGGAGGGGGATCCGGTCCGGCGTCTTCCCCCGGCCGCGCACTGTCCGTTAACTTCCGTGACTCACACGCCCCGTACGACCCGCACGAGGGCGTCCGACCGCGGAACACCAGCGCCCAGTGAGCCCCGGGGGCACCTCCATGACACGCGCCATCTCCCTGCACGACGTGAGCAAGACCTTCGCGCGAGGCGTCCGCGTGGTGGACCGGCTGTCGCTGGACATCGCGCCGGGCGAGTTCCTCGTCCTGCTCGGCCCCTCCGGCTGCGGCAAGTCGACCGTGCTGCGCATGATCGCCGGGCTGGAGGAGGTCACCGAGGGCGAGGTGCTGCTGGACGGCGCGTACGCCAACGACCTGCTCCCCGCCGAGCGGCGGATGGCGATGGTCTTCCAGAACTTCGCGCTGTACCCCAACATGACGACCCGTGGGAACATCGGCTTCCCGCTGCGCGTCGAGGACCCCCAGACAGACCCCGGGCCCCGCGTGGACGCCACCGCACGCATGCTGGGCATCGAGGACCTCCTCGACCGCCTGCCCGCCCAGCTCTCCGGCGGCGAACGCCAGCGCGTCGCCATGGGCCGGGCCATCTCCCGCCACCCCACCGCCTTCCTGATGGACGAGCCGCTGTCCAACCTGGACGCCAAGCTCCGCAACCACCTGCGCGCCGAGATCACCCGGCTGACCCGGGAACTGGGCGTCACCACGATCTACGTCACCCACGACCAGTCCGAGGCCATGTCCCTCGGCGACCGGGTCGCGGTCCTGCGCGGCGGCGTGCTCCAGCAGGTGGACGCCCCGCGCGCCGTGTACGCCCTGCCCCGCAACGTCTTCGTCGCCGCCTTCATCGGCACCCCGCGCATCAACCTGCTGCGCGGGATCGTGCGCGCCCCGCTGGACGGCGCGATGACGATCAGCCTGGGCAAGCAGTTCCTGCGCCTGCCCGAACCGCTCTGCCTGGACCACCAGTTGCTCCGCGTCCAGCAGGGCCGGGAGGTGATCGTGGGCCTGCGCTCGGAGGCCGTCCGGATCGCGAAGCCCGCGTCCGCCCGCCCCGGCGAGGTACTGCTCACCGGCCTGGTCGAGCACGTCGAGTTCCAGGGCCACGAGATCCTCGTCCACCTCAACACCGGGTCGCGGCCCGCCGTCGTGCCCGACCTGGAGGCCCCGCGGCCCGCCACCCGGCCCGTCCGGCGCCGCCGCCGCGACGGCACCGTCCTCGACCGGCTGAGGGAACGGGCGGGCACCCTGCGCGCCGGGCCGGTGGTGGTCATGGACGAAGCGGAGGAGGCGCAGGGGCAAAGCCCCGCCGTCACCGCCCCCGACGGCCGCCTCCCCGGCGACCTGATCGTCCGCACCACCCCCGACATCGACCTGCGCCACGGCATGCAGGTCCCGCTGCTCGTCGACCTCGCCCACCTGTTCGTCTTCGACCAGCACGGCGACCGCATCTGCCCGGCCCCCGCGCGGCTGCCGGACCTGGAGGAGTGAACCCGCCGGGACCGCGTCCCCGGAGAGGGTGAGCCGCGCCACCATCGGGGGAGCCCCTGGTGCCGTAAAACTATCGGCGCTAGTTTGGGGCCGGACGAGAAGCCCGCCCGGAGGGAACCCGATGAAGGCACACGACGGCATGTACATCGACGGGGCCTGGCGGTCCGCCGACGGCCGGGACACGATCGACGTCGTGAACCCGGTCGACGAGCGGGTGATCGGCACGGTCCCCGCCGGTACCGCCCTGGACGTCGACACCGCCGTACGCGCGGCCCGCGCCGCCCTGCCCGGCTGGGCCGCCACCCCGCCCGCCGAGCGCGCCGCCCGCCTGGCCGCCCTGCGGGACGTGCTGGTCGCCCGCAAGGACGAGGTCGCCGAGACGGTCACCGCCGAACTGGGCTCCCCGCTGAAGTTCTCGCAGGCCGTGCACGCCGCCGCCCCGATCGCGGTCGCGGGCTCCTACGCCGAGCTGGCGGCGACGTACGCCTTCGAGGAGAAGGTCGGCAACTCCGTCGTCCACCACGAGCCGGTCGGCGTGGTCGGCGCCATCACCCCCTGGAACTACCCGCTGCACCAGATCGTCGCCAAGGTCGCCCCGGCGCTCGCGGCCGGCTGCACGATCGTGCTCAAGCCCGCCGAGGACACCCCGCTCACCGCGCAGCTCTTCGCCGAGGCGGTGCACGAGGCGGGCCTCCCCGCGGGCGTCTTCAACCTGGTCACCGGCCTCGGCCCGGTCGCCGGCCAGGCCCTCGCCGAGCACCCCGGCGTCGACCTGGTCTCCTTCACCGGCTCGACGGCGGTCGGCCGCCGGATCGGCGCCCTCGCCGGCGCCGCCGTCAAGAACGTCGCCCTCGAACTCGGCGGCAAGTCCGCCAACGTCATCCTGCCCAGCGCCGACCTGGCCAAGGCCGTGAACGTCGGCGTCGCCAACGTCATGTCCAACTCCGGTCAGACGTGCAGCGCCTGGACCCGCATGCTCGTCCACCGCGACCAGTACGACGAGGCGGTGGAGCTGGCCGCCCGGGCCGCCGCCAAGTACGGCGACCGGATCGGCCCGGTCGTCAACGCCAAGCAGCAGGAGCGCGTGCGCGGCTACATCGAGAAGGGCGTCGCCGAGGGCGCGCGGATCGTCGCGGGCGGCGCCGAAGCCCCGCGGGAGCAGGGGTACTACGTCTCCCCGACGGTCCTCGCCGACGTCACCGAGGACATGACGGTCGCCCAGGAGGAGATCTTCGGCCCCGTCCTGTCCGTCCTGCGCTACGAGGACGAGGAGGACGCCCTGCGGATCGCCAACGGCACGGTGTACGGCCTCGCCGGCGCCGTCTGGGCCGGGGACGAGGCCGAGGCGGTCGCCTTCGCGCGGCGGATGGAGACCGGCCAGGTCGACATCAACGGCGGCCGGTTCAACCCGCTGGCGCCCTTCGGCGGCTACAAGCAGTCGGGCGTGGGCCGCGAACTGGGCGCGCACGGCCTCACCGAGTACCTCCAGACCAAGTCCCTCCAGTTCTAGCCCAGGGGAGTTGCCCACGTCATGGCCGTCCGTTCCGCTGTCCGTGCCGCCGTCGTACCCGCCGTAGGCGCCCCGCTGGAGGTCACCGGGATCGAACTCCCCGCACCGGGCCCCGGCCGGGTGCGGGTGCGGCTCGCCGCCGCCGGGGTCTGCCACTCCGACCTGTCCCTGTCCAACGGCACCATGCGCGTGCCGCTCCCCGCGGTCCTCGGCCACGAGGGCGCCGGCACCGTTCTGTCCGTCGGCGAGGACGTCACCCACGTAGCGCCCGGCGACGCCGTGGTCCTCAACTGGGCCCCGTCCTGCGGCGCCTGCCACGCCTGCGCGCTCGGCGAGATCTGGCTGTGCGCGAACGCCCTGGCCGGCGCCGCGCACGTGCACGCCCGCCGTGCCGACGACGGCACCGACCTGCACCCCGGCCTGAACGTCGCCGCGTTCGCCGAGGAGACGGTGGTGGACGCCGGCTGCGTGCTGCCCGCCCCGGACGGCATCCCGCTCACCGACGCGGCGCTGCTCGGCTGCGCCGTCCTCACCGGCTACGGCGCCGTCCACCACTCGGCGAAGGTCCGCGAGGGCGAGACCGTCGCGGTCTTCGGCGCCGGGGGAGTGGGCCTCGCCGCCCTCCAGTCGGCCCGGATCGCGGGCGCGTCGAAGATCGTCGCCGTCGACGTGTCCCCGGAGAAGGAGGAGCTGGCCCGCGCGGTCGGCGCCACCGACTACCTGATCGCCTCCGACGCCACCGCCCGCGAGATCCGCGCCCTCACCGGCAAGCAGGGCGTCGACGTCGCCGTCGAGTGCGTCGGCCGCGCGACCACCATCCGCACCGCCTGGGAATCCACCCGGCGCGGCGGGCGCACCACGGTCGTCGGCATCGGCGGCAAGGACCAGCAGGTCACCTTCAACGCCCTGGAGATTTTCCACTGGGGCCGCACCCTGTCCGGCTGCGTCTACGGCAACGCCGACCCGGCCCGCGACCTCCCCGTCCTCGCGGAACACGTCCGGGCCGGGCGCCTCGACCTCGGCGCCCTGGTCACGGAACGCATCGCGCTGGACGGCATCCCGGCGGCGTTCGAGAACATGCTGGCGGGCAAGGGCGGCCGGGCGCTGGTGGTGTTCTAGGCCGGCCGCACCGCGCCACGCGGTCAGGAGGGCGCCGGGCCCGCCCCGGCGCCCCGTTCGGCGTGCCCGCGCGCGTCGCGCGTCCCTGCGTAGCGCCACGGTCGCGGTGCGACAAACATCCGGCACGACTGTTGACCGCATACCGTCCGGTCAGTACGTTCCCCGAAACGTTTCCCCAACGTCCCCTCCCCACCCCCTCCCCGCCCTTTTCCCCGCGTTCCCCCGCGTTCCCCCACGCCCCACTCCCCTCCGCACTCACCGGAGCGTGCCCGTATGGACACCACCCCCTCCGCTCAGCCCCTGGCCGCCACCGCCCGGGCCGCCGCCCCCAACCGCCGCCGCGTGGCCACCGCCGCGGCCCTCGCGTCGGCCGTCGAGTGGTACGACTACTTCGTCTTCGGCATCGCCGCCGCGCTCGTCCTGGGTGACCTGTACTTCCCGGCCGGCAGCTCCACCGCCGGGGTTCTGGCCGCCTTCGCCACCTTCGCGGTCGGCTTCCTCGCCCGCCCGATCGGCGGCATCGTCGCCGGCCAGCTCGGCGACAAGAAGGGCCGCAAGCCGATGCTGGTCATCGCGCTCACCCTGATGGGCGTGGCCACCACCGGCATCGGCCTGCTGCCCACGTACGAGACCATCGGCGTCGCCGCCCCCGTCCTGCTCGTCCTGCTCCGCATCGTTCAGGGCGTGGCCGTCGGCGCCCAGTGGGGCGGTGCGATGCTGCTGGCCACCGAGTACGCCCCCGAGGGCAAGCGCGGCATCTACGGCAGCGTCGTCCAGCTCGGCGTCCCCATCGGCGTGGTCACGGCCAACACCGTCTTCCTGCTGGCCGGGGCGTTCACCTCCGAGTCGGCCTTCGAGTCCTGGGGCTGGCGGGTGCCGTTCGTGGTCGGCCTGCTCGTCCTGGGGCTCGCCTGGTACATCCACACCCGCGTCGAGGAGACCCCGGAGTTCCGGGAGGCCGAGCGGGCGCTGGCCGAGAAGGAGCAGGGCGAGCAGACCTCCCCGCTGCGCACCATCATGCGGGATCACCTCGGCACGGTCCTGCTGGCCGGCGGCTCCTTCGCCGTGAACACCGCGACGTTCTACATCCTCATCACCGGCGTCCTCGACTACACGACGCGGGAACTGGACATGGACCACGGCGCGGTGCTCGCCGTCTCGCTCTGCGTCAGCCTCACCCAGCTGGTGCTGATCCCGGGCGCCGCCGCCCTGTCCGACAAGTTCGGCCGCATCAGGGTCTACACGGTCGGCGCGGTCGGCATCGCCGTGTGGGCCGTCCCGCTGTTCCTGCTCATCGACACCGGCTCGCTGGTGTGGCTGGCGGTCGGCACCTTCGTCGCCAGCTGCTTCCTCAGCATCATGTACGGCCCCCAGGCCGCCCTCTTCGCCGAACTGTTCACGCCGGAGATGCGCTACACCGGCGCCTCCCTCGGCTACCAGATCGCCGCCGTCGGCGGGGGCGGGCTCGCGCCCTTCGTCATGGTGCTGCTCCTGGAGGCGACGGGTACCTCGATGGCCGTGTCCGGCTACATCATCGCCCTCTCGGTGATCGCCCTGGTGTCCATCAAGGTGCTGGCCGACAGGGCGCGTTCACGCTGACCGCGAAGCGCCCTCGGGCCGCGACCCCACCGGCTCGTCCAAGGTCGCGGCCCGAGCCCGCTTGCGGGACCGCGACACCGCCACACCCGCCAGGCAGAGCGCGCCGCCCGCCAGGGTGAGCAGCCCCGGCACCTCACCGAGCGCCAGCCACGACATCAGGACCACCAGGGCGGGCACGGCGTACGTCGTGGCGCCCATGCGCCCGGCGGTCGTCCGGGCCAGCGCGTACGCCCAGGTCGTGAACGCCAGCGCGGTCGGGAACACGCCCAGGTACACCATGTTCAGCGTCGCCGAGACGGGCGCGTCGGCCGCCTCGTGCACCAGCTGCCCCGTGAACGGCAGGCAGAGCACCGCACCGACCAGGCAGCCGAACGTCGTCACCTGAAGCGCGCTGGCGTGCCCCAGCGCGGGCTTCTGCGCGACCACCCCGCCCGCGTACGCCACCGCGGCCAGCAGACACAGCACCACCCCGAACAGCGAGGAGCCGCCCTCGCCGGACATCGACAGGCCCACGGTCACCGCACCGGCGAACGACACCGCCATCCCCGCCAGCAGCCGCGGCGGCAGCGCGTCCCCGAGCAGGCGGGCGCCGAGCAGCGCGATGAGGATCGGGCCGACGTTCACCACCAGCGCGGCCGTACCGGCGTCCACCTGCTGCTCGCCCCAGTTCAGGACCACCATGTAGAAGCCGAACCACAGCAGCCCCGATATCGCGATCCCCCGCCAGGCCGGGCGGGGCGGCAGCCCTTCCCGCCGCACCAGGCAGATCAGGGCGAGGACCACGGCGCCGGACAGCAGCCGCCCGAGGGCCAGCGCACCCGGCGAGTAGGCCTCGCCGGCGCTGCGGATGGAAACGAAGGCGGAGGCCCACAGGACGACGGTCACGGTGGCCGCGCCGGCCGCGAGCAGCTGCGAGCGGCGGGAGGGGGCGGAGGGGGACGTGCGAGCGGTGCTCATCATGCTCCAGACGTTAGGGCGCGACGGTCTCGTGGTCTCGCGGATTTCGGACGGGGAGGCGCTGCCGCGCGGCTCAGCGCAGCGCCACGGGATCGATGCCCAGCAGTTCGGAGAGCGCGGCCTCGCCCGCCGGTGTGACCTTCACCGCCCGCTCCGAGCCGATGCGCACGCACCAGCCGGTGTCCAGGGCGTGCTTGCACAGGGCCGCGCCCGCCACGCCCGCGAGATGCGGACGGCGTTCGGTCCAGTCGAGGCAGGCCCGCGCCAGCGGACGGCGGCCCGTGGCCGTCAGCGGAATCCCGGCCGCGTCGAACCAGCCGAGCCCCGCGTCGGTGAGCGCGAAACCGGTGTCCTGGCGCAGCAGTCCGCGCCCGGTGAGGGCGTCGGTCACCGAGATGCCCAGCCGCCCGGCGAGATGGTCGTAGCAGGTACGCCCCCGGGCCATCGCCGACCCGGCGCTCGACGCCCGCAGGGTGCGTGGACGCCGGGCGGCGGCCTGCGGCGCGACCTGCGCCGCCAGGTCCTCGACCAGCTGTGCGACCCGCTCGTCGGCCAGCCGCACGTACCGGTGCCGTCCCTGGCGCTCCTCCGTGAGCAGCCCGCCCGCGACGAGCTTGCCCAGGTGCTCGCTCACCGTGGACGCGGCGACGCCCGCGTGCCGGGCCAGCTCACCGGCGGTCCAGGCGCGTCCGTCCAGCAGCGCCAGCAGACAGGCGGCGCGCGTCTCGTCCGCGATCAGCCCGGCCAGCCGCGCGAGGCCGGGCGCCTCGGCGTCCCTCTCGGTCATGCGTCCAGGATGCGCCACGCACGGTTCGGCGGGCGCCGAAGTGTCCTCAGGCGTCCCGCGCCACCTGCGCGTACTGCTGCGTCAGCCCGTCCAGCAGGGCCGTCAGCCCGGTCTCGAAGGCCCGCTCGTCGATCTTCTCCTGCTGCTCGGCCAGGAGGTGGGCCTGCTGGAGGTGCGGGTAGGCGGCGGGGTCGTAGGCGCCGGCGTCGTCGACGAAGCCACCGGCGAAGGAACCGAGCGCGGAGCCCATGATGAAGTACCGCATCAGCGCGCCGATGGAGGTGGCCTGGGCCGGGGGCCAGCCGGCCGCGACCATGGCGCCGTAGACGGCGTCCGCGAGGTGCAGCCCGGCCGGCCGGCGGCCGGGGCCGTGCGCCAGTACGGGGACGATGTTGGGGTGGTCGCGCAGGGCCGCCCGGTAGGAGACGGCCCAGTCGTGCAGCGCGGTCCGCCACTCCCGGCCGTCCTCGAACATCGACAGGTCCACCTGCGCGCTCACCGAGTCGGCGACGGCCTCCAGGATCTCGTCCTTGGTGCGGAAGTGGTTGTAGAGCGAGGGCCCGCTGACGCCCAGTTCCGCGGCGAGCCGGCGGGTGGAGACGGCCGCGAGGCCCTCCGCGTCCACCAGCGCGCGGGCTTTCTCGACGATCCGGTCGGTGCTGAGCAGGGGCTTGCGCGGTCGGGCCATGGCGCACATAGTAGGGCTGCGGCTTTAAACTAGCAGTGCTAATTTAAAAGTCCGACGTTCAAGGACCGTCTTCTGTGGGGTGACTCGGCATGAATCTGGAGCTCAGCGAGGAGCAGAGCGCCGTGCGGCGGCTCGCGCGGGACTTCGTGGAGCGCGAGATCGCCCCGCACGTCGTCGCCTGGGACCGCGCCGAGGAGGTGGACCGGTCCATCGTGAAGAAGCTCGGCGAGGTCGGCTTCCTCGGGCTCACCGTCGACGAGGAGTGCGGCGGCTCCGGCGGCGACCATCTCGCGTACTGCCTGGTGACGGAGGAGCTGGGGCGCGGCGACAGCTCCGTGCGCGGCATCGTGTCCGTCTCCCTCGGCCTGGTCGCCAAGACCATCGCCGCCTGGGGCGACGAGGAGCAGAAGCGGCGCTGGCTGCCGGGGCTCACCTCCGGGGCGTACGTCGGCTGCTTCGGCCTCACCGAGCCCGGCACCGGCTCGGACGCGGGGAACCTCGCCACCCGGGCGGTCCGCGACGGCGACGACTACGTCATCAACGGCACGAAGATGTTCATCACCAACGGCACCTGGGCCGACGTCGTCCTGCTCTTCGCCCGCTCCACCGACGCCCCGGGCCACAAGGGTGTCTCCGCGTTCCTGGTGCCCACCGACACCCCCGGTCTGACCCGGCGCACCATCCACGGCAAGCTCGGGCTGCGCGGCCAGGCCACCGCCGAACTGGTCCTGGAGGACGTCCGGGTCCCGGCCTCCGCGATGCTCGCACCCGAGGGCAGGGGCTTCTCGGTCGCCATGTCCGCGCTCGCCAAGGGGCGGATGTCGGTCGCGGCCGGCTGCGTCGGCATCGCCCAGGCCGCGCTGGACGCGGCCGTGCGGTACGCCGGCGAGCGCGAGCAGTTCGGGAAGACCATCGCCCACCACCAGCTGGTGCAGGAGCTGATCAGCGACATCGCCCTCGACGTGGACGCCGCCCGGCTGCTGACCTGGCGGGTCGCCGACCTGATCGACCGCGGGCAGCCCTTCACCGTCGAGTCCTCCAAGGCCAAGCTGTTCGCCTCGGAGGCGGCCGTGCGCGCCGCCAACAACGCCCTCCAGGTCTTCGGCGGCTACGGCTACATCGACGAGTACCCGGCCGGCAAACTGCTGCGCGACGCCCGCGTGATGACGCTGTACGAGGGCACCAGCCAGATCCAGAAACTGGTCATCGGGCGGGCGCTGACCGGGGTTTCGGCCTTCTGAGGGCCGGGGTTTCTGAGTACCTCGACTGAGTACGGCGGCGGATGTGGCCCGGACCGCATCCGCCGATCCTTGTGCCCATGAGTGACACACCGGTCAAGCAGCAGAACACGGCGGCCTTCTACGGGCAGGCCGTCGCGTCGTTCTCGGTCGCCATGGCCGCCACCGCCATCGGCATCTACCAGCTCCAGGCCGACGCCTGGGTGCGTGCCTTCCTGGCCATCGCCGTCCTGTACCTCGTCACCTCGGCCTTCACGCTGGCCAAGATCATCCGGGACCGTCAGGAGGTGGGGCAGATCGTGAGCCGTGTGGACCAGGCGCGGCTGGACAAGATCCTTGTGGAGCACGACCCGTTCCACAAGCCCGGCGGCCCCTCCGCCGGGCAGCGCGCCTAAGCGCCCGCTCAGTATCGGCGGTATGGTGGTGCTCCTGTCACCGAGAGGGGCGAACAAGCGATGAGTACGGCGGCCGAGACGACGGGCGGCGACATCGAGCCGTGGGAAGAGGTCACGCCTGACGCGGCCCGGCGGCTCCTGGTCGCCGCCGTGGAGGCGTTCGCCGAACGCGGGTACCACGCGACCACGACCCGCGACATCGCCGGGCGGGCCGGCATGAGCCCGGCCGCGCTCTACATCCACTACAAGACCAAGGAAGAGCTGCTGCACCGCATCAGCCGCATCGGTCACACCCGGGCGGTGGCCATCCTGCGCTCCGCGGCCCAGGGTGACGGCAGTGCGACCGAACGGCTCGCCGACGCCGTGAGCTCCTTCGTCCGCTGGCACGCCGGCCGGCGCACGACCGCGCGGGTCGTGCAGTACGAGCTGGACGCGCTCGGCCCCGAGGCCCGGGAGGAGATCCTCACGCTCCGCCGGCAGTGCGACGCCGCGGTGCGCGGCATCATCGACGACGGCGTGGCGACGGGCGAGTTCGACGTGCCGGACGTCAAGGGCACCACGCTCGCCGTGCTGTCGCTCTGCATCGACGTGGCCCGCTGGTTCAACGTGAACGGCGCCCGGACGCCCGACGAGGTCGGCGCGCTCTACGCCGACCTCGTACTGCGGATGGTCGGGGCCGGCGCGTCCGGCTCCGACCGGTCCGCTCAGACGCAGTAGCGGGAGACGGACTCGGCGACGCAGACCGGCTTGTCGCCGCCCTCGCGTTCCACCGTGAAGGCGACGGACACCTGGATCCCGCCCGTCACGTCCTCGACGCCGGTGATCGTCGCCGTGGCACGCAGGCGCGAGCCGACCGGGACGGGGGAGGGGAAGCGGACCTTGTTGGTGCCGTAGTTGACGCCCATCTTCACGCCCTCGACCCTGATCAGCTGCGGACCGAAGAGCGGGAGCAGCGACAGGGTCAGATAGCCGTGCGCGATGGTGGTGCCGAAGGGGCCCGCGGCGGCCTTCTCCGGGTCGACGTGGATCCACTGGTGGTCGCCGGTGGCCTCGGCGAACAGGTCGATCCGCTTCTGGTCGACCTCCAGCCAGTCGGTGTGTCCCAGCTGCTCGCCCACCGCCGCCTTCACCTCGTCGACGGATGTGAAGATCCTCGGCTCTGCCATGCTCCCGGCCTCCCGTGTGACGCGACTCTAAGCGACTGCTTAGCATGGTCGTCCGCGGAGCCCCTGTCAACGGACCGGACGGGTGAGGGGGCGGGTGGGTAGGGTTCGAGGGGTGCCTCAGATTCCCGAGAAGATCCATGAGCTCACCGTCGGCCAGCTCGCCGCGCGCAGTGGCGCCGCCGTCTCCGCCCTGCACTTCTACGAGTCCAAGGGCCTGATCAGCAGTCGCCGTACCTCGGGCAACCAGCGCCGCTTCAGCCGTGACGCCCTGCGCCGTGTCGCCTTCGTACGGGCGGCCCAACGGGTCGGCATCCCCCTCGCCACGATCCGCGAGGCGCTCTCGGAGCTGCCCGAGGGCCGCACCCCCACCCGGGACGACTGGGCCCGCCTCTCGGCGTCCTGGCGCTCCGAACTGGACGAGCGCATCAAGCAGCTCAACCGGTTGCGCGACCACCTCACCGACTGCATCGGCTGCGGCTGCCTGTCCCTCGACACCTGCGTCCTGTCCAACCCGGACGACGCGTTCGGAGAAACCCGAGCGGGTTCCCGCCTCCTGGTGGAACGCAAGTCCCCGCACGCGGCCGGCCGGACCTGCGCCCCGACCCCGACGAACTGCGACTGACCCGCCTCCGACAGACACCCCGCCCGGCCCTGACGCCCGCTTCGGGGCGGCGCTCCGCCGCCCTGGGACCGGCTGATCACCTCGTCCTCCCGGCAGGGCGGGCGACGTCCTGGCGTCGGTGGCCGTGCGAGGCGGCACGCCCGGTCCCGGCGCCCCGGGCTCCGACGGCCCGCGTGCGCCGGGGCGTTCCGTCGCCGCCGGGGCCGCACGGTCATCTCGCGGTTCCGGCGGGGCGGCCGGGCGCGGTGGCACCCCCGTTCCGGCGCGCGCCACTGGTGGCCGGCCGCGGGGGCGGTCCAGCGGCCCGGCCTTGGTGGCCCCGAAGGCGCCGGGTCGACGTGCGGGACCGGCCCCATCGCCGTTGACCCGGCGTGGCGTTCACACCCCGCCCCGCCGTGCCGAGGCCCACTCCTCCAGTCCCGCCCTCACCAGTTCGGCGTTGGAGGCGGCACGGCTGCCGTCCGGCAGGAACAGGGTGTCCTCCAGGCCGATCCGGGTCGGCAGGCCCAGGTGGCCGGCGAGGCGGAGTACCGGCCAGGTGCCCGCGTCCTCGCCGTGCAGCAGGATCGGGCGGCCGTGGGCCGTGCCCAGCGTGGACAGCAGGGCTCGTGCGGTGTCACGCGCGGTCGCCGGGCCGGTGTCCGTGACTTCGGCCAGTACCCGCAACACCCTCGGTGCCAGCGGTGAGCGCAGGAAGCGTGCCGCCCCGTCCGTGCCCGTCCAGATGCCGGCCTCCACGCCCACCCCGCGCTCCAGCAGCGCGGCCGCGGTCTCCTCGGCGCCCGGCTCGTGCCAGTTGACCGACGCGTGGTCGGGCAGCACCGTCCAACTCCGTATCCGCGCCACCCGGGCGGCCGGGTCGGGCTCCGCCCAGGCGCCCGTCGTGACGCCGACCTGAAGCGAGCCCGGCACCCGCGCGCGCACCGCCTCCAGCGTGGCCGCGAGCACGCGCGGCGACAACGTGTCCCGGCCACAGGGTGTCTTCGGGTGGACGTGGACATCCGTCGCCCCGGCGGCGACCGCTCCCGCCACGGAGTCCGCGAGCGCCTCCGGCGACAGCGGCACCACCGCCCCGTCGGCGGCCTCCCGGCCCCCGTTCGCACACAGTTGCACCATCCCCCCATGGTGCCGGGCCCCACTGACAACACCCGTCGGCCGCCGGTCGTCGGGGGGTGCGGCCTCCCCGGCACACCCCCGCGAGTCCGGCTACGCCGACATCAGCAGCCGTCGCCCCCGCCGGGCCTCCGCGAGCGCGTCGGGGGTGAGGACCGGCCGCGGTACGAGGATCCCGCACTCCGCGCAGACGGGCCCCGTCGAGGGTTCGTGGTCGAGGTCGTAGGTCCAGACGAGGCGTTCCCCGTCGCACACCGGGCAGACGGAGCCCGGTTCCCGCTCCAGCGCCGAGATCAGCCGGCGCAGTACTTCCGCCAGCGGCCAGTCGGGATGCACCCGGGGGTCGTCGCACCAGGCGACACCGAAACCGCCCCAGGTCAGCCGGTGCCAGTCGTCCACGCTGCCCGGCCTGCGCAGCCCGTCGTGCTTCTCCTTCCTGCGCCGCTCGGCGAACTCGACCTCATAGGCCAGCCACACGGAACGCGCCTCCTCCAGCTCCTCCAGTGCGGCCACGAGCCGCACCGGGTCGGGGGAGCGGTCCTCGGGACCGAACCCTGCCCTGGAGCAGAGATGGTCCCAGGTAGCCCTGTGCCCATAAGGGGCAAAACGTTCAAGGCACTTGCGCAGCGAATAACGCCGCAGCGCCAGGTCGCACCGTGGATCGCGGACCTGTCTCGCCAGACTTCGGAAACCGGCCATCGCCCTGCACCTCCGTCACACCTGCACCTGTACTCGGGTCACTTCGGCGTCGTCGTACGGACGTCGCCGAATAGACGTATCGACAACCGATTCGGCTCCATCCGATTTCCGATGCCCCCCATCAGCCGATCCACCCACTGGAAAAAAGTGACGCATGTTCATCTTCCAACTCGGGGATACCGGCGGTAACGTCCCGCCACACCCCCGTCGGGAGGAGCTGCCATGCCACGACGCACCCCACGCGACGCCCTCGACAGACTGAGAACTCCCCGCGGCCTCCACGGGTTCCTGAAGGGCGCCTCCGTATGCGCCCTCATCGCCGGTCTCCTGTCGCCGCTTTCCCCGGCGATGGCCGCCGACACGGAATCCGCCGAAGCCACGACGGCCGAAGCGACGGCCCAGGATCACTGCGGAGGGCAGTGTTCCGACATCCTCCCGCCCGGCCAGAACGGCAACGCCACTCTCGCCGAAATCCTCCTCAACCAGGCATTCGGCACCCAGCCCGCCCACGCGGAGGACCAGCTCGGCCCGTACGCCAACCTCGCCACGGGCTACTCCGCCTTCACCAACGACAAGATCGACGACTTCTTCAACGACGCCTCCTTCGGCGTCCCCGCCGGCCAGGTCGCCTCCACCGTCCGTCCCGCCGGCCGCGACGACGTGACCATCGTCCGCGACAAGAAGACCGGGGTGCCGCACATCACCGGCACCACCCGCTACGGCACCGAGTTCGGCGCCGGCTACGCCGCGGCCCAGGACCGGCTGTGGCTGATGGACCTCTTCCGGCACGTCGGACGCGGCCAGTTGACCCCCTTCGCCGGCGGCGCCCCCGCCAACCAGGGCCTGGAACAGCAGTTCTGGCGCAGCGCCCCGTACACCGAGGCAGACCTGGAGGCGCAGATCGAGAGCGCCGCCGCCAAGGCCGGCGAACGCGGCGAGCTGGCCCTGGCCGACGTGGACGCCTACGTCGCCGGCATCAACGCCTACATCGACCGCTCCGACCGCGGCCGCTACTTCCCCGGCGAGTACGTCCTGACCGGCCACAAGAACGCCATCACCAACGCCGGCACCATCGAGCACTTCAAGCGCACCGACCTGATCGCGCTGGCCTCGGTCATCGGTTCCCTCTTCGGCGCCGGAGGCGGCGGCGAGGTCGGCAACGCGCGCTCCCTGCTCGCCGCTCAGGAGAAGTACGGCGTGGCCGAGGGCACCGAGGTCTGGGAGTCCTTCCGCCAGCGCAACGACCCCGAGGCCGTCCTCACCCAGCAGAACGGCAGCTTCCCCTATCTGCCGAGGCCCGACGACCCGCAGGGCCGCGCCCTGCCCGACGCCGGCTCGGTCGAGGCGGAACCGCTGATCTACGACCGCACCGGCAGCGCGGCCACGGCGAACGCGACCGGCGCCTCCACCAAGGCGGCCGACGCGGCGGTGACGTCGGCCCGGCGCGGCATGTCCAACGCCCTCGTCGTCAGCGGCGAACACACCGCCGGCGGCCACCCGGTCGCCGTCTTCGGACCGCAGACCGGCTACTTCGCGCCCCAGCTCCTCATGCTCCAGGAGATCCAGGGCCCGGGCCTGAGCGCCCGCGGCGCCTCCTTCGCGGGCCTGAGCATGTACGTCGAACTCGGCCGCGGCCAGGACTACGCGTGGAGCGCGACCACCTCGGGCCAGGACATCATCGACACCTACGCCGTCGAACTCTGCCAGGACGACTACCACTACCTCTACCGCGGCACCTGCACGGCGATGGAGAAGATCGAGCGCAAGAACGCCTGGAAGCCGACCGTCGCCGACGGCACCAAGGCCGGCTCCTACACGATGCGCGTCTGGCGCACCAAGTACGGCCCGGTCGAACACCGCGCCACCGTCGGCGGCAAGAAGGTCGCCTACACCACCCTGCGCTCCTCCTACCTGCACGAGGCCGACTCGATCATCGGCTTCCAGATGCTCAACGACCCGGACTACCTCGACAGCCCCGAGCGCTTCCGGAGCGCCGTCCAGCACATCAACTACACCTTCAACTGGTTCTACGCCGACTCCGAGCACACCGCGTACTACAACAGCGGCGACAACCCGGTCCGGGCGAACGGTGTCGACGCGGAGTTCCCGGTCTGGGCGCGGCAACCGTACGAGTGGCAGGGCTGGGACCCGGACGGCAACACCGCCCGGTACACCGAGGCGGCCGCCCACCCGCAGTCGGTCGACCAGGACTACTACGTGTCCTGGAACAACAAGCAGGCCAAGGACTACCCGGCCTCCTCCTGGGGCAACGGCTCCGTCCACCGCGGCAACCTTCTCGACGACCGCGTCAAGAAGCTGGTCGCCGAGGGCGGCGTCACCCGGGCCGCACTGGTGCGGGCCATGGCCGAGGCGGGCCTCGCCGACCTGCGGGCCGAGGACGTGCTGCCCGATCTGCTGAAGGTGATCGACTCCGCGCCGGTCACCGACCCGGACGCCCGGACGGCCGTCGACCGGCTCAAGGCCTGGCGCGCGGCGGGCGGCCTGCGCACGGAGACCTCGGCCGGCTCGAAGCAGTACGCCCACGCCGACGCGATCCGCACCCTGGACGCCTGGTGGCCGCTCCTGGTGAAGGCCGAGTTCGAACCCGGCCTCGGCAGCGACCTGTACACCGCCTTCGCCGCCAATCTGCCCGTCGACGAGTCCCCGTCCGCCGCCCACGGCCCCACCGGCGCCCACGCCGGCAGCGCCTTCCAGTACGGCTGGTGGAGCTTTGTCGACAAGGACGTCAGGGCGGTGCTCGGCGAGTCCGTCCGGGGACCGCTCGCGCGGGAGTACTGCGGCGGCGGCGACCTCGCCGCCTGCCGGGACACCCTGGTCGCCACCCTGAAGGAGGCCTCGGGCCGCACGGCCGCCCAGGTCTACCCGGGTGACGACCACTGCTCGGCGGGCGACCAGTGGTGCGCCGACTCGGTCGTCCACCGCACCCTGGGCGGCATCAAACACGGAGGGATCAGCTGGCAGAACCGGCCGACGTACCAGCAGATCGTGGAGTTCACGTCCCACCGGTGACCGGCCGGTCACCGGCTCAGCGGTAGATCAGGTACTGGCGGCGGGTCCTGCGGAACGCCGCCAGTTCCCGCTGCCAGCCGTCCACCACCTCGTCGGTGTCCGCGCCAGCGTCGATCATCGTGCGCACCTGCGTGGACCCGGTGAGCTTGTCGATCCAGTTGTCCGGCCGCCAGGCGAAACCGTCCCAGGTCCGCTTGGCGGTCACCAGGAGGGCGATTCCGGTGCGCACCGGGTCGAAGGCCTCCCGGTCGTGCACGTGCAGCTGGACGCCCCCGACGGTCTTCCCCTGGAACTTGGAGAAGGTCGGCGCGAAGTACGCCTCCCGGAAGCGCACGCCGGGCAGGTCCAGTTCGTTGACGGCGGCGGCCCAGCCGCCGTCGATCCCCTCGGCGCCGAGCAGTTCGAACGGACGGGTGGTGCCGCGCCCCTCGGACAGGTTCGTGCCCTCGAACAGGCAGGTGCCCGAGTAGACCAGGGCCGTCTCCGGCGTCGGCATGTTCGGGCTCGGCGGCACCCACGGCAGCCCCGAGGCGTCGTAGAACTCCGAGCGCCTCCAGCCCGTCATCGTCACCGTCTCCAGCGGCACCGGCGACGGCAGGAACTCGTGGTTGAAGAGGTGCGCCAGCTCGGCGACCGTCATGCCGTGCGCCTGGGAGATCGGCTGACGGCCGACGAAGGTGGCGAACTCCTCGTGCAGGACCGGGCCGAGGGCCGCCCGCCCCGTCACCGGGTTGGGCCGGTCCAGTACGACGAACCGTTTCCCCGCCAGCCTCGCGGCCTCCATGCAGTCGAACAGCGTCCAGATGTACGTGTAGAAGCGCGCCCCGGCGTCCTGGATGTCGAAGACGACGGTGTCCACGCCGGACGCCGTGAAGACGTCCGCGAGCGGCTGCCCGCTCTTGAGGTACGTGTCGTAGACCGGCAGCCCGGTCGCCGGGTCGTCGTAGCGGCCCTCGGAGCCGCCCGCCTGCGCGGTACCGCGGAATCCGTGCTCGGGGCCGAACACGGCGGTGAGGTTCACCCGGTCGTCGGCGTGCATGACGTCGACGATGTGGCGGACGTCCCGGGTGATGCCGGTCGGATTGGTGACCACGCCGGCCTTCTGGCCGTCGAGCACGGCGTAGCCGTCGTCGGCGAGGCGCTCGAAGCCGGTGCGCAGCCGGCGGCCGCCGTGGCCCCCGGGGGCCGCCTGGGCCGGGCCGGCGGCCGCCGCCGTGGTTCCGGCCGCCGCCGCGGCCGTCGTGGCGAGCAGATTCCGTCTGGACAGCGTCATGCGGTGACCTCCGTGATCGCGGCGGGTGTCATGTGCACGCACGCTAACCCGCACCGTGGGTCGCACGGAATGGAGTAGACCGCGCTGAGCCCCTTCCGTCGTACATACCGACTGGTTAGTCTGACGCTGCAACGGGGAGTCAGCAGTGCCCGAGCCGCGTCGAAGGAGACCGATCGTGGAAGCCGTGCAGGATGCCGGAGTCGTCGTCACCGGGGCTGGAGGCGGCATCGGGGCCGCGCTGGCCCGCCGCTTCGCCGCCGAGGGCGCCCGCGTCGTCGTCAACGACCTTGACGCCGACCGGGCCAGGGCCGTGGCCGACGAGATCGGCGGGATCGCGGTGCCCGGTGACGCCTCCGCGATCGTCGGCGAGGCCCGTGCGGCGCTGGGTGGCACGGTCGACGTGTACTGCGCCAACGCGGGCGTCGGCTCCGGAGGGACCGAGGCGGCCGAGGAGGCCGTCTGGGCGCTCGCCTGGGACGTCAACGTGATGGCCCACGTCCGCGCGGCCCACGAACTGATCCCGGACTGGCTGGAGCGCGGCAGTGGCCGTTTCGTCTCCACCGTGTCGGCCGCCGGACTGCTCACCATGATCGGCGCCGCCCCCTACAGCGTCACCAAGCACGGCGCCTACGCCTTCGCCGAGTGGCTGTCCCTGACGTACCGCCACCGCGGGATCAAGGTCCACGCCATCTGCCCGCAGGGCGTGCGCACCGACATGCTCACCGCGAGCGGCAGCGCGGGCGAACTGGTGCTCCAGCCCACCGCGATCGAGCCGCAGGACGTGGCCGACGCCCTCTTCAAGGGCATCGAGGAGGACCGCTTCCTGATCCTGCCGCACCCGGAGGTCGCCGAGTACTACCAGGCCCGCGCCGCCGAACCCGACCGCTGGCTGCACGGCATGAACCGGCTCCAGCGGCAGTGGGAGGAGGGGAACGCCCGATGACCGGCTCCCCCTACGCGGCCAAGCCCTGGCTCGGCCTGCTCACCGATGCCCAGAAGGCACCGCTCGACCCCGACGCCTCCCTGGTGCACGCCCTGCGCAGGGTCGCCGCCGAGACTCCCGACCGCGTCTTCCTCGCCTACTTCGACGGCCGCCTCACCTACCGCGAGGTGGACCGGCTGAGCGACTCCGTCGCCGGGCACCTCGCCGCGCGCGGTCTGGAACGCGGCGACCGGGCCGCGGTCGTGCTGCAGAACTCCCCGCACTTCGTGCTCGCCGTCCTGGGCGCCTGGAAGGCGGGCGCCATCGTGGTGCCGGTCAACCCGATGTACAAGTCGGGGGAGGTCGGCCACGTCCTGCGGGACGCCGAGGTGTCCGCGCTGGTCTGCTCCGACCGGGCCTGGGAGTCGTACCTGCGCGACACGGCGTCCGGCTCGCCGGTGCGGATCGTGCTCACGGGGTGCGAGCTGGACTTCCAGACCCGCGGGGACGCGCGCGTGCTGACCTTCGAGCGGCTGCCGGACACCGACGACGCCGACGACCTCACGGCCGCGGCCCGCGCCGGCCACCCGGCGCCCGAGGGACGCGACCCGGCGCCGGACGGCACCGCGCTCATCAGCTACACCTCGGGCACCAGCGGCACCCCCAAGGGCGCCACCAACACCCACCGCAACATCATGTACAACGCGGAGCGCCAGCGCACCGGGCTCGGCCTGCCCGACGCGCCGGTCTACTTCGCGCTGGCGCCGCTGTTCCACATCACCGGCATGGTCTGCGAGTTCGGCGCCTGTCTGAACAGCGCGGGCACGCTGGTGCTGGCGTACCGCTTCGAGCCGGGCGTCGTGCTGGACGCGTTCGCCGAGCACCGCCCGCACTACACGGTCGGCCCGTCCACCGCCTTCATGGCGCTGGCCGCCCAGCCGTCCGTCACCCGCGAGCACTTCGCCTCCTTCGTCAACATCTCCTCCGGCGGTGCCCCGCTGCCGCCGGCCCTGGTGGAGAAGTTCCGCGCGGGCTTCGGGCCGTACATCCGCAACGGCTACGGACTCACCGAGTGCACCGCGCCGTGCGCCTCGGTCCCGCCGCACCTGGAGGCCCCGGTGGACCCCGCCTCCGGGACCCTCGCGGTCGGCGTGCCGGGCCCCGAGACCGTCGTCCGCATCGTCGACGAGCTGGGCGCCGAGGTGCCCCTCGGGGAGCAGGGCGAGATCGTCGTCGGCGGGCCGCAGGTCGTCCCCGGCTACTGGCGGCGCCCGGACGCCACCGCCGAGACCTTCCCCGGCGGCGAGCTGCGCACCGGTGACATCGGCTTCATGGACGCTCAGGGGTGGCTCTACGTCGTCGACCGCAAGAAGGACATGATCAACGCCTCCGGGTTCAAGGTCTGGCCGCGTGAGGTCGAGGACGTGCTCTACACCCATCCGGCGGTGCGCGAGGCCGCCGTCGTCGGCGTGCCCGACGGGTACCGGGGAGAGACGGTCAAGGCGTACATCAGCCTCCGTCCGGGTGCCGACACGGCCCCGGACGCACTCGCCGCCTATTGCGAGGAGAGACTGGCCGCCTACAAATACCCGCGTCAGGTGGAGATCCTGCCCGACCTGCCGAAGACGGCGAGTGGGAAGATCCTCCGTCGGGAACTGCGTTCCCGTAAGCACGACGACGGACAGTGAAGACGGACAGTTGAACGGAAAGGCAGGTGACGGCAGTGCCCAGGACCACGGACGGGGACGGCACTCCGGTGCCGCAGCGGCTCCTGGCCGCCGCCACCCGGCTCTTCGCGGAGCAGGGCTACGACCGCACCTCGGTACAGGAGATCGTGGAGGCGGCGGGCGTCACCAAGGGAGCGCTGTACCACTACTTCGGTTCCAAGGACGACCTCCTGCACGAGGTCTACGCGCGCGTGCTGCGCCTCCAGCAGGAGCGCCTCGACGCCTTCGCGGAATCCGACGAGCCGGTCGAGAAGCGGGTGCGGGAAGCGGCGGCCGACGTCGTCGTCACCACCATCGACAACCTCGACGACGCGTCGATCTTCTTCCGCTCCATGCACCAGCTGAGCCCCGAGAAGAACAAGCAGGTGCGGGCCGAGCGGCGCCGCTACCACGAGCGCTTCCGCGCGCTCATCGAGGAGGGCCAGCGGGCCGGGGTCTTCACCAAGGAGACCCCGGCGGACCTGGTGGTGGACTACCACTTCGGTTCCGTCCACCACCTGTCCACCTGGTACCGCCCCGACGGCCCGCTGGGCCCGCAGGAGGTCGCCGACCACCTCGCGGACCTGCTGCTGCGGGCACTGCGCCCGTGAGGTGACGGCCCCGGGTTCCGGGGGCCGTCACCTCGCCCGGTCGGCCTCGTTCAGAGGTACTTCTTGATCTCCCGGCGGGCCAGCGAGCGCTGGTGCACCTCGTCCGGCCCGTCGGCGATCATCAGCGTCCTGGCGCCCGCGTACAGCTCCGCCAGCGGGAAGTCCTGGCTCACGCCGCCCGCGCCGTGCAACTGGATGGCCCGGTCGATGATGTCGACCACCGCGCGCGGCGTGGCGATCTTGATGGCCTGGATCTCGGTGTGCGCGCCCCGGTTGCCGACGGTGTCCATCAGCCAGGCGGTCTTCAGCACCAGCAGCCGCAACTGCTCGACGGTGACCCGGGCGTCGGCGATCCAGTTGTGGACCACGCCCTGCTGGGCCAGCGCCTTGCCGAACGCCTCGCGGGACACCGCGCGGCGGCACATCAGCTCGATCGCGCGCTCGGCCATCCCGATGAGCCGCATGCAGTGGTGGATGCGGCCGGGACCGAGGCGGGCCTGGGCGATGGCGAAGCCGCCGCCCTCCTCACCGATCAGGTTCGACACCGGCACGCGCGCGTGGTCGAAGGTCACCTCGGCGTGGCCGCCGTGGTAGTGGTCCTCGTAGCCGAAGACCTGCATGGCGCGGTCGACGGTCACCCCGGGCGTGTCGCGCGGGACCAGGACCATGGACTGCTGGCGGCGGATGTCCGCGCCGTCCGGGTCGGTCTTGCCCATCACGATGAAGATCTGGCAGTCCGGGTTCATCGCCCCGGAGATGTACCACTTGCGGCCCGTGATGACGTACTCGTCGCCGTCCCGCTCGATGTGCGTGGTGATGTTCGTGGCGTCCGAGGAGGCCACGTCCGGCTCGGTCATCGCGAACGCGGAACGGATCTCGCCGGCCAGCAGGGGCTGGAGCCACTGCTTCTTCTGCGCCTCGTCGGCGAACTGGGCCAGCACCTCCATGTTCCCGGTGTCCGGGGCCGCGCAGTTCGTCGCCGTGGGCGCCAGCTGCGGGCTGCGGCCGGTGATCTCGGCGAGCGGGGCGTACTGGAGGTTGGTCAGGCCCGCGCCGTACTCGGCGTCGGGGAGGAAGAGGTTCCACAGCCCCTGGCGGCGGGCCTCGGCCTTCAGGTCCTCCACGACCTGCGGGGTGTCCCAGGGGGAAGCGAGGCGGGCGCGCTGCTCGTGGGCGACCTGCTCGGCGGGGTGGACGTGCTCGTCCAAGAAGGCGAGCAGCCTGGCGCGGAGTTCCTCGGTGCGTGCGTCGTACGCGAAGTCCATGGCGGGTCAGCCCTTCTGAAGGGTGGTCAGGCCGTGCTCGATGAATACGGGGACGAGGTCGCCGATGCGGTCGAAGCCGGGGCCGACCGTGCGGCCCAGCGTGTAGCGGTAGTGGATGCCCTCCAGGATCACGGCGAGCTTGAACCACGCGAACGCCGTGTACCAGGCGACGGCGCCCACGTCGCGGCCCGAGCGGTCGGCGTACCGCTGGACCAGCTCGGCGGGGGCGGGGTGGCCGGGGGCCTGGGCCGTGGTGGAGACGGGGGAGTCCGGCATGCCGAGCGGGCTGCTGTACATCACCAGCAGGCCGAGGTCGGTGAGCGGGTCGCCGAGGGTCGACATCTCCCAGTCGAGGATCGCGTTGATCTCGTCGTTCTCGCCGCCGATCAGGACGTTGTCCAGGCGGTAGTCGCCGTGGACGACCGTCGGGGCGGGGGAGCGGGGGAGTTCCCGTCCGAGCGTGGCGTGCAGTTCGTCGATGCCGGTCAGGTCGCGGTTGCGCGAGGCGTCGAGCTGCTTGGCCCAGCGGCGGAGCTGGCGGTCCAGGAACCCCTCCGGGCGGCCGAAGTCCCCGAGGCCGACCTCGGCGGGGTCCACCGCGTGCAGCTCGACGAGGGTGTCGACGAGGTTCAGCACGGCGGCGCGGGTGCGCTCGGGGCCGAGGGGGGCGAGCTGGTCGGCGGTGCGGTACGGGGTGCCCTCGACGAACTCCATGACGTAGAAGGGCGCCCCGACGACGTCCTCGTCCTCGCAGAGGAGCAGGGGGCGGGGGACCGGTACGTTCGTGGGGTGCAGGGCGCTGATGACGCGGTGCTCGCGCTTCATGTCGTGCGCGGTGGCGAGGACGTGGCCGAGCGGGGGGCGTCTGACGACCCAGCGGGCGGTGCCGTCCGTGACGGCGTAGGTGAGGTTCGAGCGTCCGCCCTCGATCAGCCGGCCGGACAGCGGGCCGGTCACCAGGCCGGGCCGCTCGCGGTCGAGCAGCTCGCGCAACCGGTCGAGATCGAGTCCGGGCGGGTGGTCGGGGGTCATCGTCGCTCCCTGCGGCAGGTGAACAGTACGCATCTCATGATGCCGACCGGTCGGTATGCCGTCCAGTGGGCGGGCGGAACGTGATCGGTGCCTCAGAGGACGAGGAGCGCGCCGCAGACGGCGATGGCGACCGTGCACAGGGCTGCCGCCGTCGCGTGCGGTGGCGTGAGGGCCCGGGGGCGGTTCGTCGAGGCGAGGGTGGTGATGCGGCCGTGGGCGATGCCAAGGAAGGCCAGCCACAGGGCGCAGCACAGGGTGGCGGCCAGGACGGACGAGGGTGTCGCGCCGCCGTGCAGCGCGGTCTTCGCGGCGAGCACGGCGACGACGGTGCCGGAGAGGGTGGTGCGGCGCCAGGCCAGCCGGGTGCGCTCGGGCTGGAGCCCGGGGTCGCGGTCCGTGCTCACCGGTCAGCTCTCCCAGCCGACGAGGACCACGACGACCATGGCCACGGCGACGACCGCGACGACCAGGCTGAGCAGGGCCGGGAAGCGGGAGGCGGGGAGGTCCTCGCCGCGGCGCATGGCGCGTTCGCAGCGCACCCAGTGGTTCACGGCGCGCAGCGAGCACAGCACACCGGAGGCGAGCAGCGCGAGCGCGAGGCCGACGCGCCAGCCCCAGCGGAGGTCGGGCAGGAACTGGTCCACCGCGAAACCGCCGCCGATCAGGGCCATGGCGGTGCGCAGCCAGGCCAGGAAGGTGCGCTCGTTCGCGAGCGAGAAGCGGTAGTCGGGCGTACGGCCCTCTCGCTTGACCTCCTCGGGCGCGAACCAGAGCCGGGCGTTCCGCACGAATTCGATCACGTGGGGACCCTATCGGGCCGGATGCCCGCGGCGGCCGGCGGCGGCCCGCGTCACCCACCCACCCCCGCACCGCGCCCCCGCACCCTGTCGCGTCACCGCCGCCAAGCCCGCAGCCGCGCGTACGCCGACAAACCGTCCGGCACCCACTCCCACTCCGCGAGCCGTCGTTCCAGCTCCGCTTCCGGCAGGAACCCGTGCCACGCCACCTCCTCCACCTGCGGGGAGACCGGGCCCTCGCAGCGCACCTCGTACACCGCCGACCACCAGGTCCGCCCGGCGCCGTCGTCGTACAGGAACTTGAAGAGGAACGCCGGGCGCGGCAGCCCGGTGACCCCCAGTTCCTCCTCCGCCTCCCGCAGCGCCGCGTCGTCGTAGGACTCGCCCGCGCCCACCACCCCGCCGACGAACATGTCGTACTGGGAGGGGAACACCAGCTTCGTCGCCGTGCGGCGGTGGACGAAGACCCGGTCCTCCGCGTCCCTGGCCCACACGAACACGCAGCGATGGCGCAGCCCACGTGCGTACGCGTCGCCCCGCCGGGCCTGTCCGACGACGTGGTCGGTCTCGTCGACGATGTCGAGGATCTCGTCAGCAGCGCTCATGCCGACCATCCAAGCAGCGGCGGGTCAGCGCCGCTGCAGAGCCCGTTCGCGCCCGCTCTCGCCCGTCCCCTGCGGCATCGCCGGGTGCATGCCCAGCAGCACGATGCCGGCCACCACCGACGCGAGGCCGCCCGCCTCCCACGCCAGCGCCGCGGTGTCGGTGCGCAGGCGGTCGCCGAGGAAGCCGACCCCGCAGGCGATGCCCGCGAGCGGCTGGGCGGCGGTCAGCGCGGGGAGCGACCTGCGCAGCGGCGCCGTCTCGAAGGCGCTCTGGACCAGGACCAGGCCGGTGACGCCGAGAACCACGACCACGTACGGCTGCCAGCCCGTCAGCAGTTCCGCGAGGCCGCCCGCGGAGAAGCGGCGTCCGCTGACCCGGGTCAGCGCGTCCTGCACCCCGTAGAGCAGCCCGGCGGCCAGGGCCAGCAGCGTCGGGCCCCAGGTCAGCCGGAAGCGTCCGGCGCACGCCGTGAGCACGAGGGCCACGCCCAGCATCGCGCCGATGATCAGCCAGTGCCGCAGCGGGTCGCTCACCGCGCTGCCGCCGCGCGGCTCGCCCGCCAGGATGAACGCCGTCACCCCGCCCGCGAGCAGCGCCAGGCCGGCCCAGCCCTGCGGGCCCAGCGGCTGCCGGGTCTGGAGGCGGGACAGCGCGAGGGCGAAGAGGAGGTTGGTCGCCAGGAGGGGTTCGACGAGGGTGAGTTCGCCGCCGCCCAGTGCGATCGCGCCCAGCACCATGCCGGCCGCCATCAGCCCCATGCCCGCCAGCCAGCGAGGTACCCGGACCAGGTCGAGCAGCAGGCGGGGTGAGAGGAAGTCGCCCAGCGGAGCGCGCTGCGCGGCGTTCTGCTGGAGGACGAAACCGAAGCCCAGGCAGCACGCGGCGCTCACGGCGAGAACCAGAACCAGAACCGACACGCTGCGTACCTCGATCGTCAGTCGGGTCACGGGTGCGTCGAGGCCGACTCTAGTGTCGGCGGCAGCCGGTCGCCGGGCGAGTGCGGCATTCGGGGTGGGGCCCGGTCAAGTCGCCTTGTCCGCAACTGAGTTGACGCGTGTAACGAATGGATTCCTCTTGACGTCAAGCCTTGGCGGCCGGTTTGCTGTGCGTGATCAGTTCATGGCAGTCCGGCTACGACGACCCCCCGCGTCGCGTGAGGAAGTTTCCCGCGGTGTCCCCACCCCCGCCTCCCCTCGGCCGCGGCCGCAGACGCGCGGCCCAGGCGTTCGACGAGGCCCTCGACGACGCCGAACTCGTCACCGCCCGGGCGGCGTTGACCCAGGGGCGCTGGCAGTCCGTCCGGTCCCTGCTGGTCCACACGGGTGACGACTGGGACCGCCGGGGACATCGGGTGGCCGTCCTCGCCAAGGAGCCCTGCTGTGCCCCCTGGGCCCGCGAGTGGCTGCTCGCCGAACCCGACTCCGCCGACGCGTCGGTGCTGCTCGCCCTCGCCCTGGTCCATCGCGCCCTGCGGGGCAAGGAGAAGGCCGCCCGGGCCCGGGACGCCTGCCGGGACGCCGCCGCGCTGGTGCCGGGCGACCCCACGCCCTGGCTCGGGCTCCTCATGCTGGAGCGCTCGCTGGGCGCCGAGGAGGATGTCGTCCGGGTCTTCGACGAGGTCCGGGTGCGCTACGCCGACCACCACCACGCCCACCACCTGATGGTCGCCCGGCTCGCCGAGCGCGGCGGCGACGGCGGTCCGGACCCGCTGCACGAGGTGTACGACTTCGCCAACTGGGCCGCCGAGCAGGCCCCCGCCGACTCTCCGCTGGCCATCCTCCCGGTCGTCGCGCACGCCGAGCGCTACCGCGTGCTCGCCGTCGCCGGGCACGAGCCCACCGGCCCGAACACCGCCGGCCACTGGGCGGGGCGCCGCGCCCGCCTGGTGATGAAGGCGGCCTTCGACTGGTGGCTCGAGTGGGAGCAGGACGGCCATCCGCGCCGGCTGATCGACCTCAACTTCCTCGCCCACGCGAAGTGCTGCGAGGGCCGGGGCGCCGAGGCCGCCGCCCTGTTCCACCGCATCGGCGAGCACGTCACGCCCGCCCCCTGGTCGTATCCCGACCGCGACCCGTTACCCGCCTTCCGCGCGGCCCGCGCGAGCGCGCTCGGTACGGCCTGACCATCCCCCGCAGACGAGAGAAGGACGTCCCCCGATGACCACGGGCAGTTCGAGCACGAGCAGCACCGCGAACGGTGGCGCCATCAGCACCTTCAAGGGCGAGGAGCGCGCGCTGCGCGCCGACCGGCTGGGCACGGGCGGGCTGCTGCTGTCCGTGCTCGCCGCCACGGCCCCGCTGATGGTGGTCGCGGGCGTCATGCCCACCACCTTCGCCGTGATGGGCATCGTGGGACAGCCGCTGCTCTTCGTGCTGCTCGGCGTGGTGCTGATCCTCTTCAGCGTCGGATACGCCGAGATGAGCCGGCACGTCCACAACGCGGGCGCCTTCTACGCGTACATCTCCCGCGGCCTCGGCGGCACCGCCGGCGCGGGTGCCGCCCTGGTCGCGCTGGTCGCCTACAACGCGCTCCAGGTCGGCATCTACGGCATCTTCGGCTTCGAGGTCTCGGGGCTCCTGTCCACCTACGCCGACCTGGACGTCGCCTGGTGGATCCCGGCGCTGCTGGCCGTGCTCGCGGTCGGCACGCTGGGCTGGCTGAAGATCGACGTCAACGCGCGCGTCCTGGGCGTACTGCTGCTCATCGAAGTGGTCCTCGTGGTCGTCTTCGACATCGCCGCCGTCGCCGACCCGGGACCGCAGGGGCTCTCGCTGCACGCCTTCAACCCGGACACCCTGACCGGCGCCGGGGTCGGCACCGCCCTGTGCTTCTGCATCGCCGCCTTCCTCGGCTTCGAACAGGCGCCCGTGTACGCCGAGGAGACCAGCCGGCCGCACGTGCTGGTCCCGCGTGTCATGTTCCTGGCGGTCGGTGGGGTCGCCGTCTTCTTCGCGCTCAGCAGCTGGGCGCTGACCGTCGCCACCGGGCCGGACAGGATCGTCGGTACCGCCCAGGAGCAGAGCGCCGGGCTGCTCTTCTTCCTGACCGAGTCGCGGCTCGGCTCCACCTTCACCGACGTGCTGCACGTGCTCTTCGTGACCGGCATGTTCGCCGCCCTGCTCAGCTTCCACAACGTCGTCGCCCGGTACGCCTTCGCCATGGGCCGCGAAGGACTGCTGCCCGCCGCCTTCGGGCGGACCAGCGGCTCCAGCGGCGCCCCGGGCACCGGCTCGCTGCTCCAGACCGCCGTGTCCCTGGTCGTCGTGGCCGGATTCGCCCTCGCCGACGACAGGCCGAACGGCGACCCCACCCAGCCCGTGCTGCACCTGTTCACCTGGGGCGGCAACATCGGCGCCCTCGGCGTGATCCTGCTGATGGCCACGGCCTCGTTCTCCGTGGTCGCCTTCTTCGTACGCCGCGGAGCCGCCGGCGCCCAGGGCGTGCGGCTGGCCGCCTCCGCCGTCGCGGGCGCCGCCCTGCTGGTGATCGCCGGATACACGGCCAAGGACTTCGACGTCCTGGTCGGCGCCGGTCCCGACTCCGCCCTGAGCTGGGTGCTGCCCGGCATCATCGGCCTCGCGGCCGTCGCCGGCGTCGTGCAGGGACTGCTGCTGCGCTCGCGGGCGCCCGAGCGGCACGCCCGCATCGGGCAGGGAAACGAGGCGTTCCAGCTGGACAAGGCGGCGTCCTCCTGACCCGGGGGAGGGTGTGGGAGACGTGCGGATCCCGGGGCCTCAGAGCGCCGGGTCCGCCCCGAAGTCAAGGAGCACCTTGCAGGACCGGCTCCGGTCCGCGGCCAGTTCGAACGCCGACTCCGCGTCGCGCACCGGGACCACCGCGCCGACCAGCGCGTCGAACGCGGGCTCGGCGGCGAGCAGGTCCAGCGCCGCGTCGAAGTCACCGTCGAAGCGGAAGGCCCCGCGCAGCTCGATCTCCCGGCTCACCACCAGGTTGCCGGCGAAGGGGCTCCGGCCCGGCGGCAGCATGCCGAGCTGGACGACCACCCCGCCGCGCCGGACCAGCCGCAGACAGGCGTCCAGGCCCGCGGCCACCCCGGACGCCTCGATCGCCGCGTCCACCTCGGCCGGCCACCCGGCGTCGTCCGGGTCGTCGGCCCGTACCAGCACGTCGGCGCCCGCGGCCCGCGCGTACTCCAGGGCCGCCGGCAGCAGGTCCGACACCGTCACGCGGGCCGCGCCCGCCGCCCTGGCCGCCGCGACCACCAGGCAGCCGATGGGACCGGCGCCGGTGACCAGGACGTGCCGGCCGGTCAGGTCCCCGGCCCGGCCCACGGCGTGCAGGGCGACGGCGAGGGGTTCGGCGAGGGCGGCGCGCCGGGGGTCGAGGCCGGACGGGAGGGACCGGAGCTGGGAGGCCGGGACGGCGATCCGGGACGCGAAGCCGCCCTGCACGTGCGGGAAGCGGGCCGCGCTGCCCAGATAGCGGGTGTCCCGGCAGACGTTGCGCCGCCCGTCCACGCACTCCGGGCACACCCCGCACGGGGTCGCCGGGTGCACGGCGACGGGCGTACCGATCTCGGGGCCCGGCGTGCCGGGGGAGCCGTACGCCACCACCGTGCCGACCACCTCGTGCCCGAGCAGCATCGGCTCGCGCAGCCGGAAGTCGCCGACCCCGCCGTGCCGCCAGTAGTGCAGATCGGAGCCGCACACGCCGCCATAGCCCACGGCGACGAGTGCCTCGCCCGGCCCGGGACGGGGGACCGGCAGCTCCTCGACCCGGAGGTCACCGGCGCCGTGGATCACACAACCCCGCATGACGGCCTCCCCGGCGTTCACAGCACGCTCGTCATGCCGCCGTCGACGTACAGCACCTGTCCGCCGACGAAGTCCGCGGCGGGCGAGACGAGGAACAGCAGCCCGCCCACCAGGTCCTCCGTGGTGCCCCAGCGCCCGGCGGGTGTGCGCCCGCGCACCCAGGCGCTGAACTCCTCGTCCTCGACCAGGGGCCGGGTCAGCTCGGTCTCGATGTAGCCGGGACCGAGCCCGTTGACCTGGACCCCGCGCGGGCCCCAGTCGGCGCACATGCCCTTGGTGAGCATCTTCAGCGCGCCCTTGGTGGCCGCGTAGGGCGCGATGCCCGGGCGGACCACCTCGCTCTGCAGCGAGCAGATGTTGACGATCTTGCCGTGGCCGCGTTCCGTCATCCGGCGCGCGGCCTCCCGGCCCACCAGGAAGGCGCTGGTGAGGTTGGTGTCCAGGATGCGGTGCCAGTCGGCGTCCGCGAACTCCAGCAGCGGCGCCCGCAGTTGCATGCCCGCGTTGTTGACCAGGATGTCGAGCGGGCCCACCCGCTCCTCGACCTCCGCGATCCCGGCGGCCACGGACGGGCCGTCGGTCACGTCGAAGGCGGCCGTGTGCACGTCGCCCGGGAGGCCGGCGGCCGCTTCGGTGAGGCGTTCGCCGTCGCGCCCGTTGAGGACCACGCGGCAGCCTGCCTCGGCCAGGCCCCGGGCCAGGGCCAGCCCGATGCCCCGGCTGGAGCCGGTCACCAGGGCCGTGCGCCCGCCGATGTCGAAGAGGGGGTGAGCCGTCATCGTCGTACTCCTGTTTCCGGTCGACCGGTGTCCCGTGCGCCTAGATGAACAGGGACAACAGCAGGACCAGGGCTCCGGCGACCACCGAGATGATCGTCTCCATGACGGACCAGGTCTTGATGGTCTGGCCGACGCTCAGCCCGAAGTACTCCTTCACCAGCCAGAATCCGGCGTCGTTGACGTGGCTGAAGAAGAGCGAGCCGGCGCCGATGGCGAGGACCAGCAGGGCGGCGTGCGTGGTCGACATGTCGGCGGCGAGCGGCGCGACCAGACCGGCCGCCGAGACCGTCGCCACCGTCGCCGAACCGGTCGCCAGCCGGATCGCCACCGCGATCAGCCAGGCGAGCAGCAGCGCCGGGATCGACCAGTCCTTGGAGATCTCCAGGATCATCTGGCCCACGCCGGAGTCGATCAGCGTCTGCTTGAAGCCGCCGCCGGCGCCGACGATCAACAGGATGCCGGCGATGGGCGCCAGGCCCTTCTCGACCAGCCCCGACAGCCGGTCCTTGCCGAACCCGGCGGGCCGCAGCAGCGTGAAGATACCGACGATCACGGAGACCAGCAGGGCGATCAGCGGGTTGCCGATGACGTCGAAGGTGCGCTGCACCAGGTTCTCCGGGTCGTCGACGATGATGTCGACGAGCGCCTTGAGCAGCATCAGCACGACCGGCAGCAGGATCGTGGCCAGCGTCGCGCCGAAGCCCGGGCGCTTCTCCAGGTCCTCGGAGGCGCGCGTCGGGATCATCCGGTCGGGAGCGGGCACGTCCACCCAGCGGGCGGCGTACTTGGAGAACACCGGACCGGCGATGATCACCGTCGGGACGGCGATCAGCACGCCCAGCGCGAGGGTCACACCGAGGTTGGCGCCGAGCGCGTCGATCGCGACCAGCGGGCCGGGGTGCGGCGGGACCAGGCCGTGCATCACGGAGAGACCGGCGAGGGCCGGGATGCCGATCCGCATCAGCGAGTAGTTGCCGCGCTTGGCGACCATCAGCACGACCGGGATCAGCAGCACGATGCCGACCTCGAAGAAGAGCGGCAGTCCGATGACCGAGGCGATCAGCACCATCGTCCACGGCATCGAACGAGGCGTAGCCCTGGCGAGGATGGTGTCCACGATCTGGTCGGCGCCACCGGAGTCGGCGAGCATCTTGCCGAGGATCGCGCCGAGGGCGATCAGCACGCCGACGCCCGCGACGGTGGAGCCGAGCCCGGCGGTGAAGCTGGTGATGACCTTGTCCAGCGGCGCACCGGCGAACGCGCCGAGCGCCAGTGACCCGATGGTCAGCGACAGGAAGGCATGCAGCTTGAACTTGGTGATGAGCAGCACGATGACGGCGATGCCGAGGAGCACGGCGATGCCCAGCTGGGCGTGGCCGGCCGAGGTGATCGGCTCGACGGTGTCCGCTGCCAGCATCTCGACGCTGAGTCTGGTCACGGTGGGTTCCTTGCGGTGATGGGGATTCGGGGGACGGTGCGGGGGGTTACTGGACCGGCTCGGCGAGGTCGCCCAGGGCGCTCGCCGCGCGCTCGGTGATCTCCTCGGGCGTACCGGACACGTCCACCGCGACCCCGGCCTCGTCCGACTGGAGCGGCTGGAGGGTGGCGAACTGGGAGTCGAGCAGGGCCGTCGGCATGAAGTGGCCCTGCCGGTGCGCCATCCGGTCCTCGATCAGCTCACGGCTGCCCGTGAGATGCACGAAGACGACACCGGGAGCGGCGGCCCGCAGCCGGTCGCGGTACGACCGCTTGAGCGCCGAACTGCTCACCACCCCGCCGAGCCCCGCACGCCCGTGGGCCCAGCCGCCGATGGCGTCCAGCCACGGCCAGCGGTCCTCGTCCGTTAGGGGGGTGCCGGCCGTCATCTTCGCGATGTTGGCCGGCGGGTGGAAGTCGTCGCCCTCGGCGTAGGGAACGCCGAGCCGGGCCGCGAGCAGGGGGCCGATGGTGGTCTTCCCGGTGCCCGCTACGCCCATGACCACGACGACATGGGGGGTGTGCAGTCGCTGCATCGCACTCTCGCTGTCTGCTGTCTTCGTCGACACGTGATGTCGACGCAACTGAAACCCATTAGGTACGACTAATTCAAGAGCCTGTGACATATAAGTCTGACTTTTTGTTCCCGTGACGCGCCCCGTACGCTGAGTGCATGAGCACACCGGGCCGGGGGCTGCACGGCCGCGTACTGGACACCCTCGGTCCCGCGATCACAGCGGGCGAATACCCCGCGGGCAGCGTCTTGCGCACGGACGAACTCGCGCAGCGCTTCGAGGTGTCGCGCTCCGTGATGCGCGAGGCCGTCCGGGTCCTGGAGTCCATGCACCTCGTCGAGTCGCGCCGCCGCGTGGGCGTCACCGTCCTGCCCGAGTGCGAGTGGAACGTCTACGACCCGCAGGTCATCCGCTGGCGCCTGGCCGGTGCCGAACGCCCCCGGCAGCTGCGCTCACTGACCGTGCTGAGGTCGGCGGTCGAGCCGGTCGCGGCCGGCCTGACGGCGCGGCTCGCCACACCGGAGCAGTGCGCCGAGCTGACCGAGTGCGCGCTCGGCATGGTCGCCAACTCGCGCGGGCACCGGCTGGAGGAGTACCTCTTCCACGACGTGGCCTTCCACCGCGTCATCCTCACCGCCTCGGGCAACGAGATGTTCGCCCGCCTCGGCGGCGTCGTCGCCGAGGTCCTGGCCGGCCGCACCCACCACGACGTGATGTTCGAGGACCCCGACCCGGCCGCCGTCACCCTGCACGTCCAGGTCGCCGAGGCGGTACGGGCCCGGGACGCCGAGCGCGCCGAGCGGCTGACCCGGGAGATCACCGTCGGCGCCCTGCAGGAACTGGACATCCTGGCACCCTGAGTACGGGACGGGCGTCAGTCGAGGAACTCCCCGTCCACGTACACCCATGCCCCGTCCACCCGCTCGAAGCGGCTCCGCTCGTGCAGCGAGCCGCCGCGGTGGGAGGCGCGGAAGGTGACCGTCCCGGTGGTGTGGAAGGCGGACCCGCTCGACGAGTCCAGGATCTCCAGGCCGGTCCACCGCGTCCCCGGATCCAGGTCCAGGCGCGCGGGCCGGGTCCGCGGATGCCAGGTCCGCAGCAGGTACCCGGCGTCGCCCTTCACGAAGGCGCTGTAGCGCGAGCGCATCAGGGCCTCGGCGGTCGGGGCGGCGGCCCCGGCGTGGAAACGCCCGCAGCACTTCTCGTACGCCTCGGACCGCCCGCAGGGGCAGGAAGGGGTGGTCATGGCGACCACTGTAGAGGAAAAGCAGAAAACCCCTGCTCAGCAGGGGTTTCAGCTGGTGTCCGAGGGGGGACTTGAACCCCCACGCCCGATAAAGGGCACTAGCACCTCAAGCTAGCGCGTCTGCCATTCCGCCACCCGGACAAGGTGTCTGCCGCGCGGGGCGTTGCCCGCGGCGACGACGTAAACATTACCAGGCTTTCCGGGGTGGCCGATCACCCCCTTCTTGGGCACGGGCGTCCGGAGAGAGAGGATGAGAGCGACCCACCAGCAGGGACCCACCAGCAGTGACAGCGGGAGGAACCACGTGAGCGACTCGGGCACGGCCAGGAGCGTCACCGGCGAGGACGAGGTCGTCGACCTCTGCCGCGAGCTGATCCGGATCGACACCAGCAACTACGGCGACCACTCGGGGCCGGGCGAGCGCAAGGCCGCCGAGTACGTCGCGGAGAAGCTCGCGGAGGTGGGACTCGAACCGCGGATCTTCGAATCCCACCCCGGACGAGCCTCCACGGTGGCCCGGATCGAGGGCGCGGACCCGTCCCGGCCCGCGCTGCTCATCCACGGCCACACCGACGTCGTCCCGGCCAACGCGGACGACTGGACCCACCACCCCTTCTCCGGCGAGGTCGCCGACGGCTGCGTGTGGGGCCGAGGCGCCGTCGACATGAAGGACATGGACGCGATGACCCTCGCGGTCGTCCGCGACCGGCTGCGCAGCGGGCGCAAGCCGCCGCGCGACATCGTGCTGGCCTTCCTCGCCGACGAGGAGGCCGGCGGCACCTACGGCGCCCGGCACCTCGTCGACAACCACCCCGACCTCTTCGAGGGCGTCACCGAGGCGATCAGCGAGGTGGGCGGCTTCTCCTTCACCGTGAGCGAGCAGCGCCGCCTCTACCTGATCCAGACGGCCGAGAAGGGCATGCACTGGATGAAGCTGACCGTGGCCGGTACCGCCGGGCACGGGTCGATGATCCACCGCGACAACGCGATCACCGAGCTGTCGGAGGCCGTCGCGCGCCTCGGCCGGCACCAGTTCCCGATCCGCGTGACCAAGACGACCCGGGCGTTCCTCGACGAACTGGGCGACGCGATGGGCATCGAACTCGACGCGGACGACATGGAGGCCACGCTCGCCAGGCTCGGCGGCATCGCCAAGCTCATCGGCGCGACCCTGCGCAACACCGCCAACCCCACGCAGCTGGGGGCCGGCTACAAGGTCAACGTCATTCCGGGCGCGGCCACCGCGCACGTCGACGGGCGGTTCCTGCCCGGGCACGAGGAGGAGTTCCTCGCCGACCTCGACCGGATCCTCGGACCGAAGGTACTGCGCGAGGACGTGCACGCCGACAAGGCCGTCGAGACGACCTTCGACGGGGCGCTCGTCGAGGCGATGCAGTCCGCGCTGGTGGCCGAGGACCCGGCCGCGAAGGCGATCCCCTACATGCTCTCCGGCGGCACGGACGCGAAGTCCTTCGACGACCTGGGCATCCGGGGGTTCGGTTTCGCGCCGCTCAAGCTGCCGCCGGAGCTGGACTTCGCGGGCATGTTCCACGGGGTGGACGAGCGGGTGCCGGTGGAGGGACTCCAGTTCGGCGTGCGGGTGCTCGACCGTTTCATCGACGCTTCCTGAACCGCGCCCCTCGGGTCAACGGGGTCCGCACGCGCCGGTATTCGGCCGCGCGTGCGGACGTCGACCGGGACGAGTGAATGCGCTCATAAGCTCGTAGCCTCATTACTTCCTCCTCGTTACAGGTGATGCGATCAGCAAGCTGGGATCGCGTTTTCCAACTAGGAGGAACAATGCTCAAGAAGGTCGTCGCCGCCGCGGCTGCCACCGGTGGTCTGGTTCTCGCGGGCGCGGGCATGGCCGTCGCCGACTCCGGTGCGCAGGGTGCCGCCGTGCACTCGCCCGGTGTCCTTTCCGGCAACGTCGTCCAGGTTCCCGTGCACGTCCCGGTGAACGTCTGCGGCAACACGATTTCCGTGATCGGTCTGCTGAACCCCGCCTTCGGCAACGCCTGCGTCAACAAGTGACGTTGTGCCTCGCCCCATGAGGGTCTGAGTCCGCCGGCCCCGGAGCGCACGCCATGCGCTCCGGGGCCGACGGCCTTTTGATCGGCCTTCGAGGCGGGGGGCGATGGCAACGCCGGAATTCCCGGCATTCTCCGTACCACGGGACTAGGGCAAGGCAGGGATCCAGAAAATGCGACAGGTCACCCGCAAGGGCCTGATGACGATGGCGGCGGCCACCGGTGTGATCGCCGCCGCGGGCGGCGCCGCCCACGCCGACTCGGGGGCGCACGGCTCGAGTTCGGGTTCGCCCGGCGTTCTGTCCGGCAACACCGTGCAGGCGCCGGTGCACGTTCCGGTCAACGTGTGCGGCAACACGGTCGACGTCGTCGGCATCCTCAATCCGGCGATGGGCAACTCGTGCGTCAACCGGGGCGGCGGCGCCTCCGGGGGCTCGGGCGGATACGGCGACTCCGGCGGCCGGGACGGTTCTCACGGAGGCTCGCACGCCGGCGGTCAGGCCAAGGACTCGCCGGGCGTCGCGTCCGGCAACCACGTCGAGGTGCCGGTGCACGTTCCGGTGAACGTGTGCGGCAACAGCGTCGACGTCGTCGGCGTCCTCAACCCGGCCACCGGCAACGACTGCGGCAACGGGGGCGGCGACCACTCCACGCCGCCCGGCGACCCCGGTGACCCGGGCAACCCCGGCGATCCCGGTGACCCGGGCAGCCCCGGCGATCCCGGTGACCCGGGCAACCCCGAGAACCCGGACACCCCGCCGGGCTCGGACGGCCCCGACGGTCCGGACGGCGGGACCCCGGGCGGCTCCCCGGACGAGGACGGTTCCGGTACCCGGAACGCCGCCCAGCCGCACGGTGACGCCCGCCTCGCCGAGACCGGCAACGGCCTGCCGCTGGGCCTCACCCTGCCGGTGGGCGCGGGAGCGCTGCTCGCGGGCACGGTGCTCTACCGCAAGGCGCGCGCCTCGGCCTGACCCGGGCGGTGCGGTACGCGGAGCGGGCCCCGCGCGTCGGCGGGGCCCGTCAGCGGCTCACCAGGTGGCGCGTACCTGGCGGATGATCCGCCGCCGCAGCCGCACCTTGCGGCTGCCGTCGCGCAACAGGGTCAGGCGGTACAACTCCCAGTGTCCGTACTCGGCATGTTCCGTCAGCAGGCGTGTCGTCTCCCTGCGGGTGACCCCGCGCGGAACGTACACATCGACAAATTCGTATTCCGGCATCGAATCTATTGTGCGGTCTGGGGCCCGGTACGGATAGCGTCTGCACTATGTCTGATGCTGCGCAGCCCACCGCTGCCGAGGTACGCGCCGCCGCCGAGGCCGTCAAGACCGCGCTCGACCGCCACCTGGCCGCGGTCGAACGCCGGTCGGGGGAGGACGACCCTGCCGTCTACGACGCGTTCAACCAGCTGGCCGCGGCCGCGGAGGCGTACGACGAACTGCTCTACGACCGGTACGACGAGGTCACTCCCTTCGAGATCCCCGGCACCGGGGACTCGATGCCGCCGTACACGGGCCCCGAGGAGCCCAGCGCGCTCAGCGTGCTGATCCGCCGCGACTACTCGGTGGCCGAGCCGCAGCGTCTGATGGCCCAGGCCCGGCGGGTCGAGGCGGCGGACGAGGAAGGCGTGGGCGCGGAGGCCTCCGGCACGGTCCACGGGGCGCTGGGCCTCCTGTTCGGCGAGTTCGAGCCGGACGAGATCGCCTCCCGGCACAAGGAGTTCGGACTGGAGGAGGGCGACTCCACGCTCTGGGTGACGGCCGCGGACGAGACCGCCGAGCCCGGCGAGTGGCTGGAGGCCCCGTTCGACCAGGCCGACCCGCAACTGGTCGTCTGCCGCTTCGACGTCAGCGCGGTCTTCGACGACGAGTACGACGACGGTCTCGACGATGACGATGACGATGACGATGACGACGAGGCGGACGCGGACGAGAGCGGCGACCTCGGTGCGGGGGAGCTGGACGAGGACCTCGACACGGACCTGGACGACGACATCGGCCCGGACGAGGACACCGAACCGGCACGTCCGACCGCGGGTCACTGAGCGGCCGGCCCCCGGGAGCGCTCCGGGGGCCGGTGCTCGGGGTCAGCCGGCCGTGGGGACCTGCGGCGCGAGCAGCGCCGGCAGCCGGGTCGTGCGGGGCTTGGCCGGGATCTCGGCCACGGCGTGGGGCAGCGCCTGCTCCACGCCGTGCACCACGGAGAGGTGCCGGGCGGCCCGGCCGAAGGCCGTGTAGACCCAGGGGCGGCTGAGGGCCTGCGCGGCGTCGCCGGGCAGGACCACGACCACCGCGGGCCACCGGCCGCCCACCGCCTGGTGCGCGGTGAGGGCCCACCCGTGCCGCACGGATCCCTCGACCCGGTCCTTGGGGACGACCACGTCCTCGCCCCCGCACGACAGGTGCAGTCCGTCGGCGTCGGCCTTCACCACCCGGCCGGGCAGCGTACGGCCAGGCGCGGGGGAGTAGGCGACACGGTCGCCGGGGTCGAAGCCGCCGAAGCGGCCGGGGCCGGGATTCAGCCGTTCCTTCAACGCCGCGTTGAGCGCCCGGGTGCCCGCCGCGCCGCCGTGGCCCGGCGTGATCACCTGGGTCTCCTCGGCGGGCACGCCGATCGCGCGCGGCACCGAGTCCGCGACGAGCTGGACGGTGCGGTGCACGGCCTCACCCGCCTCCCGCACCGGCACGATCACGACCTCCTTGCCGGGCGCCTCCACCTGGCCCAGCTCGCCGATGCCGATGCCGGAGACGAGTTCGCCGAGCGGGCCCGGGTCCGGGAGCCGCGAGGCGATCTGCGGGCAGACCCCCGCCGCCAGCAGGTCCGCGAAGACCCGGCCGGGCCCCACCGAGCCGAGCACCGCCGGGTCCCCGGCCAGCACCAGCCGGGCCCCGTCCGGCAGTGACTCCGCCAGCAGCGCGCCCGCCTCGACGTCCAGCTGCGGTGCGTCGAGAACCACCAGCAGATCAAGGTCCACCGCACCGTCGGCGTCCCGCCCCGGCCCCTCGGCACCGGCCAGCAACCCGGCCAGGGTGACGACCGCCGGACCCTCCGCGGCCGCGGAACCCAGCAGCGCGGTGAAGCGGTCGCGGCCGAGCGGGCCCGGCGCGGCGGCCCAGGCACGCAGCCCCAGGGCGTGCGCGGCGTGCAACAGGGCCGCCGGTTCGGCCAGGGACGCCTCCCCGCCGGTGTGCAGGACCAGCCCGTGGCCCGCGACGGCGCGGATCAGCTCGGCGGCGGACCCCTGCGCCGAGTCGGCGGCCCGCTCCCAGTCCGCGGCCGAACCGTCCTGCTTCGGTGCCGCGTTGACGAGCCGGGCGAGACCGTCGGCCAGGCTCTCCTCGGCGAGCGCGTACCGCTCCAGGCCGATCAGGACGCGGACCGGGCGCTCGTCGGCCCCCTCGCCCTCCTCGCCCGAGCCCTCCGCGCGCTCCGGGCGGGCGCCGGGCTCGTCCAAGGCGTCCTGGAAGGCCAGTGCCTCGCCCTCGGCCAGCGTGCTCTGCACGGCCGCGTCGGGATCCGGCACGCCCCGCTGAGCCAGCGTGGCGGTGAGGCGCGCCAGCTCCAGGGCGGTGTGCCCGGCCAGCGCCGCCTGCTCCAGCAGCCACACGGTGACGGCACGGCCGCGCCGCTCGTCGTCGGGGCCGCACTCCGCGCCCAGCAGTGCGCGGGCGAACCCGTCGGCCTGCTCGGGCCGCACCCCGCCGACCCGGAGCAGCTGCCAGGGGTCCGCGCGCAGGGCCTCCGCCGCCCCCTCGCCGAGGGCAGCGGCGGTCTGCGGGGCGAGCGCCTCCGGGGCGCCGCCCTCGGCCAGCACGCGCCGGACCGCCTCGACGGTCTCCGGCGGGGGGCCCGCGGGTGCGGCGGACGGCTCGGCGGGCGCGGGCCGGGGCGGCCGCACCGGCTCCGGGGCGGGGCGGCGGGCCGGGCCGGGGTCGCCGAAGACGGTGGCCGCGGGCTTCTCGCCGCCCTCCACGGCCCGGACGGCGGCCAGCAGATCGGCCGCCGTGCCGCTGAGCTTCCCCCCGGCCTCGATCGGCGCCTGCCTCTCCGCCTTCCGCCGCTCGATCCGCTCCCGCTCGAGCCGCTGAGCGGCCAGCTCGGCCTCGGTCTCGGACACCTGCCCCGCCGGGGCGGCCGCGTCGCCCCCCTCCCCGCCGGTCCCGGCGGCGTCCGCGGTGCCCGGCGTTCCCGGCCCGGGCTCCACGGTTTCTGCGGTGTCCTCGGGGGCGGGCTCGGGCTCCGTGCTCACAGCGTGCTCCAGTCGTGATCGGGATAGCGGTGCACCGGTGCCGACACGTCGTCGAGCGCCCGGCAGATCTCGTCAGGAAGACTAAGGGCCTCCACTGACAACGCCGCCGTGAGCTGCTGCGCGTTGCGCGGTCCGATGATCGGCGCGACCACACCCGGCCGGTCGCGGATCCAGGCCAGCGCCACCTGGAGCGGGGTCACCGCGAGCCCGTCGGCCGCCGTCGCCACCGCGTCCACGATGTGCCCGGCCGTGTCGTCGAGGTAGGGCGCGACGAACGGCGCCAGCTGCTCCGAGGCGCCCCGCGAGTCGGGGGGCGTGGCGTCCTTGCGGTACTTGCCGGTCAGTACCCCCCGGCCCAGCGGTGAGGAGGGCAGCAGGCCGACGCCCATGTCCAGGGCGGCCGGCAGCACCTCACGCTCGACGCCCCGCTGCAGCAGGGAGTACTCCATCTGGGTGCTCGCCACCCGGTTCCGTACGCCGGGCGCCGCCAGCTGCCAGGTCGCGGCCTTCGCGAGCTGCCAGCCGCAGAAGTTGGAGACCCCCGCGTACCGGGCGCGGCCGCTGCTCACCGCCACGTCGAGGGCGTGCAGCGTCTCCTCCAGCGGGGTGTGCGGGTCGAAGGCGTGCAGGTGCCACACGTCGACGTGGTCGGTGCCGAGGCGGGCGAGCGAGGCGTCCAGCGCGGAGAGCAGATGGCCGCGCGAACCGTCGAAGCGGCGGTCGGGATCGGGCACGCTGCCCGCCTTCGTCGAGATCACCAGATCCCGGCGCGGCACCAGACCCTCCATGAGACGGCCGAGCAGGTACTCCGACTCCCCGTCGCCGTACACGTCCGCCGTGTCGACGAGTGTGCCGCCCGCTTCCCAGAACGTCTTCAAGAGGTCCGCGGCGTCGTGCTCGTCCGTGCCCCGGCCCCAGGTCAGGGTGCCGAGACCGATGCGGGACACACGCAGGCCGGTGCGGCCGAGATGCCTCTGCTCCATGAACGGCGACATTACTGGCCACGGCTTGCGCTGTGGGGGCCTGTGGACAACCGATTTCCGCGCGCTAAGGTCGGGACACCAGCGACGTTACTGATGGGTAAGGGGAATCGGCCATGCAGCTCGGGATCAACCTCGGCTACTGGGGTGCCGGAATGGACGCGGACAACCTGGCCGTGGCCAAGGAGGCCGACCGGCTCGGATACGCCGTGTGCTGGGCCGCCGAGGCCTACGGCTCCGACGCGGCCACCGTGCTCACCTGGGTCGCCGCCCAGACCGAGCGCATCGACGTGGGCTCGGCCATCTTCCAGATCCCGGCCCGCCAGCCCGCGATGACCGCGATGACCGCCGCCACCCTGGACTCCCTCTCCCAGGGCCGCTTCCGCCTCGGCCTCGGCGTCTCCGGACCGCAGGTCTCCGAGGGCTGGTACGGCGTCAAGTTCGACAAGCCCCTCGCCCGCACCCGCGAGTACGTGGAGATCGTGCGCAGGGCGATGACCCGCGAGCGGCTGTCGTACGAGGGACAGCACTGGACGCTGCCGCTGCCCGGCGGCCCCGGCAAGCCCATCAAGCTGACCGTGCACCCGCAGCGCGAGCACATCCCGCTCTACATCGCCGCCATCGGCCCCAAGAACCTGGAGCAGACCGGCGAGATCGCCGACGGCGCCCTGCTCATCTTCCCCTCCGCGGACCACCTGGAGGAGACCGCCGTCAAGCACCTGCGCGCCGGGCGCGAGAAGGCCGGCCTGACCCTCGACGGCTTCGACGTCTGCCCGACCCTGCCGCTCGCCCTCGGCGAGGACAAGGACGTCACCACGCTCGCCGACACCTTCCGCCCCTACACCGCGCTCTACGTCGGCGGCATGGGCAGCCGCAAGCAGAACTTCTACAACCAGCTCGCCCAGCGCATGGGCTACGAGCGGGAGGCCGCCGAGATCCAGGACAAGTACCTGTCCGGCGACAAGCAGGGCGCCGCCGCGGCCGTGCCGCACGAGCTGATCGACCAGACGACCCTGCTCGGCTCCGTCGACCGGATCGCGGACCGGATGAAGGCCTACGCCGCGGCCGGCGTCACCACCCTGACGCTCGCCCCCGCGGGCTTCACCCTGGACGAGCGCCTCGCCGCGCTCCGCGCCGGCACCGAGGCCCTGGAGCGCGCCGGACTGGCGTGACCCTCGGGCAAGTTCTGCGGCCGTGGTGGGGGCTCGGGGGTCTTCCCCGCCACGGCCGTCACGGGGAACAACGCTTCTGCGCGCCGGTGGTTACGCGTCCCCGTGACCCCGCTGTCCTTCTTTCGGCGGAGCTGCCCGCCGCACCTGTTGCCGAGTCCCCGCTTCCGCACTTGACTCGTTTCGCGGAGTGTGCGGAACCTGCGGACCTTGCAGCGGCAGAAGGGTGCCACCGATGCTTTCGGCGAAGAGCCTGTTCCAGGAGATCCTCGACAACGACGAGGCGTTCCGTCTCTTCTGCTCCATCGCTGCCAGCGGTGAGTCGCAGGGCGGCTGGGAGAACGCGCGCATCGCCGCGCTGGTCCCCCAGAGCGAGCGCGCCCTCGCCCCCAAGATCACCCGGCACGGGGCGGACGAGGACAAGCACGGCCGGATCTTCAACGCCCTCCTGAAGAAGCGCGGCCTCGAACCCGTGGCGGTACCCCCCGAGACCGACTACACCATGCTGCTGGAGCGGCACGGCATCGGCCTCGCCCACGAGAAGCTCAAGGCCGACCAGCCCCTCACTGTGCGGGACGTCATCACCTACCTCGCGCACAGCAGGGTCACCGAGCAGCGCGCGGCGGAGCAGATGGCGATGCTCCTCAAGTACTTCGGCGACGACCCGGACCTGGGCCGGGCCGTCCGCATGATCTCCGCCGACGAGGACAACCACCTCGCCTACTCCCACGAGGAGCTGCTGCGCTACACCGCCGACGGGCACGGCGCGTACATCCGGCGCACCCTGCGCGAGTGCGCGCTGGCCGAGATCCGCGTCCACCGGGACGTCAGCCTCGCCGTGATGGCCCGCATGGGGCGCGTCCTGGGCTGGTCCCGCGGCAGGTCGGCGCTGCTCGCGGCCGGCATTTACGCGACGTACGCCTACGAGCGGCTGGCCGGCTGGCGCCGCATGGTGCGGCTGCGGGCCCCCGACCGCCGCGACGCGCTCGGCGGCCCCGCGACCCCGGCCCCCGAGATCGCCTGAGCCGCCAGGCGGACACGGCCTAGAGCCAGCCCCGGCGCTTGAACTGCCGGAACAGCAGGACCTCCAGCACGGCCATCAGCAGGATCACCGCCGGGTAGCCCCCGACCCAGTGCAGCTCCGGCATGTGGTCGAAGTTCATGCCGTAGATCCCCGCGATCATCGTGGGGACGGCGGCCATGGCGGCCCACGCGGAGATCTTCCGCATGTCGTCGTTCTGCCGGACGCTCATCTGCGCCAGATGCGCCGACAGGATGTCCGAGACGAGCCGGTCCAGGTTCTCCACCGACTCGTTCACGCGTGTGAGGTGGTCGCTCACGTCCCGGAAGAACGGCCGCGCCCGGTCGTTCACGAACGGCACCCCGGTGCCGAACGTGCCCGTCCCGGCCAGCCGGTCCAGCGGCGGCGCCAGCGGACCGGTCGCCCGCCGGAACTCCAGGATCTGCCGCTTGAAGTTGTAGATCCTGGACGCCGTGTGCCGCGAGCCGCCGCCGTCCGGCGAGAAGACCTCGGCCTCCAGCTCCTCCAGGTCGTTCTGGAGCTCGACCGCCACGTCCAGGTAGTGGTCCACGGTGGCGTCCGCGATCGCGTACAGCACCGCCGTGGGCCCCTTGCCGAGCAGCTGGGGCTCGTGCTCCAGACGCTGCCGCACGGCCTTCAGCGGGGAGCCCTCGCCGTGCCGGACCACGACCGCGAACGCGTCCCCCAGGAAGATCATCAGTTCGCCGCTGGAGACGGTGTCGCTGTCCGCCTCGTACACCACCGGCTTCAGGACGGCGAAGAGCGAGTCGTCGTACACCTCCAGCTTGGGCCGCTGATGCGCCTTGAGCGCGTCCTCCACCGCCAGCGGGTGCAACCCGAACTCCTGGCTGACCAGCTCGAACTCGGCCTCCGTCGGCTCATGCAGCCCGATCCAGACGAAGCCGCCCGCGGACCGCGCCTCGCCGAGCGCGTCGGACAGGTCCTCGGGCCCGTCCGTGCGGTGCCCGTCCCGGTAGATGGCACAGTCGACGATCACCGAACGCATTCTCCCCTCGCCCCGACGCCCCTGCACGGCGCCGTACGCCTACCCTGGCCGCATGCCCACGCTGATCCTGGTTAGGCACGGACGTTCCACCGCCAACACCGAGGGGCTGCTCGCCGGGTGGACGCCCGGCGTGGCCCTCGACGAACGCGGCGCCGCACAGGCCGCCGCGCTGCCCGCGCGGATCGCCGGCCTGCCACTCTCCGAGATCGTCACCAGCCCGCTCCAGCGCTGCCAGGAAACGATCCGGCCGCTGCTCGACGCCCGGCCCGGTCTGCGGGCGCACACCGACGAACGCATCGGCGAGTGCCACTACGGCGACTGGTCCGGGCGCAAGCTCGCCGAACTCAAGGACGAGCCCCTCATGGAGGTGGTGCAGTCCCACCCGTCCGCCGCGGCCTTCCCCGGCGGCGAGTCGATGCGCGCGATGCAGACCCGCGCCGCCGAGGCGGTACGCGAGTGGAACGCGCGTGTGGAGCGCGACCACGGCGCCGACGCCGTCTACCTCATGTGCTCCCACGGCGACATCATCAAGTCCCTGGTCGCGGAGGCGCTCGGCCTGCACCTCGACCTCTTCCAGCGGATCTCCGTCGAACCCTGCTCCGTCACCGCGATCCGGTACACGCGACTGCGGCCCTTCCTCGTCCGCCTCGGTGACACCGGCGACTTCGCCTCCCTGGCCCCGCAGCAGACGTCGCCGGACGACCAAGCCCCGGTCGGGGGTGGTGCGGGCGCACCGTGATCGTCCGCCGCAGTAGGGTGAACCGGTCGCGGCAGTGACCCCGATCTTCCGCTTTCCCCGACTTCCATGGAGACAGGACGTGTCCCGTCAGGTGTTCCTCTACGACCAACCGGAACGTTTCGTGGCCGGTACGGTCGGGCTGCCCGGGCGCCGTACGTTCTTCCTCCAGGCCACCGCAGGCTCCCGGGTGACCAGCGTGGCGCTGGAGAAGACCCAGGTCGCCGCCCTCGCCGAGCGCATGGACGAGCTGCTGGACGAGGTCGTACGGCGCAGCGGCGGCAGCACCGTCGTCCCCGCCGTGGCCCCCACCGAGCCGTCCGACACCGCGCCGCTGGACACGCCCGTCGAGGAGGAGTTCCGGGTCGGCACCATGGCGCTGGCCTGGGACGGCGAGGACCAGCGCATGATCGTCGAGGCGCAGGCCCTGGTGGAGCTGGAGGCCGAGTCCGAGGAGGACCTGGCGGAGGCCGAGGAACGGCTCCTCCAGGACGAGGAGAACGGCCCCCCGATGCTCCGGGTCCGCCTCACCGGCGCGCAGGCCAGGGCCTTCGCCAAGCGCGCCCTCGACGTCGTCAACGCCGGGCGCCCGCCGTGCCCCCTGTGCAGTCTCCCGCTCGACCCGGAAGGACACGTATGTCCGCGCCAGAACGGATACCGCCGCGGAGCGTGACCACCGACGCGGCCGCGGCCGAGTTGCTCGCGCTGGGCGAACTGACCGTGCGCGGACGCATCCGTGAGGCGTCCAACGCGGCGCTGTACTGCACCGTGACGCACGAGGGGCGCGAGGCGGCGTGCATCTACAAGCCGGTCGCCGGCGAGCGGCCCCTGTGGGACTTCCCCGACGGCACCCTCGCCCAGCGCGAGGTCGCCGCCTACGAGGTGTCCGAGGCCACCGGCTGGGGCCTGGTCCCGCCCACGGTGCTGCGCGAGGGGCCCTACGGCGAGGGCATGGTCCAGCTGTGGATCGAGGCGGTGCCGGAGGCGGAGCTGCTCGCCCTGGTGGACGAGGAGGATCCCGGCCCCGGCTGGAAGGGGATCGCCCTGGCCGAGGTCGGCGAGGGCCGCACCGCGCTGCTCGTGCACGCCGACGACGAGCGGCTGCGCAGGCTCGCCGTACTGGACGCCGTGATCAACAACGCCGACCGCAAGGGCGGGCACCTGCTGCCCGCCGACGGTGAGCGGCTGTACGGCATCGACCACGGGGTCACCTTCCACGCCGAGAACAAGCTGCGCACCCTGCTGTGGGGCTGGGCGGGCGACCAGCTCACCGGGGAGGCCCTGGCGGCGCTCGACGCCCTCAGGGAGGCCCTGAAGGACGGCGGCGCCCTGGCGCTCAGACTCGGCGACCTCATCACCCCCGCCGAACTCGACGCCACGCGCGCGCGGGTCGACACGCTGCTGGCCTCCGGGAAACACCCCGAACCCGGCGGCGAGTGGCCGGCCATCCCCTGGCCGCCGGTCTAGGCACCCGGTGTCGCGGAAGCACGAGGGCCGGTCCGGCGCAAGAGCGCGTTACCGGCCAACCGGCCCGGTCCGGTTCGTGTACGGAACATCCGTCCGGTTACGCTCATGACATGCATGCCTGGCCCGCTTCCGAGGTCCCCGTCCTGCCCGGTCAGGGCCGCGACCTGAGGATCCACGACACCGCGACCGGAGACCTGGTGACCCTCGCCCCCGGTCCCGTCGCCCGCATCTACGTCTGCGGCATCACGCCGTACGACGCGACCCATATGGGGCACGCGGCTACCTACAACGCGTTCGACCTCGTGCAGCGCGTGTGGCTCGACACCAAGCGACAGGTGCACTACGTCCAGAACGTCACCGACGTCGACGACCCGCTCCTGGAGCGTGCCGTGCGCGACGACGTCGACTGGACCGCCCTCGCCGAGAAGGAGACCGCCCTCTTCCGCGAGGACATGACGGCACTGCGGATGCTGCCGCCGCGGCACTACATAGGCGCCGTCGAGGCCATACCCGGCATCGTCCCGCTCGTCGAGCGGCTGCGCGACGCCGGCGCCGCCTACGAACTGGAGGGCGACACCTACTTCTCCGTCGAGGCAGACCCCCACTTCGGCGGCGTCTCCCACCTCGACGCCGCCGCCATGCGGCTGCTCTCGGCCGAGCGGGGCGGCGACCCGGACCGGCCGGGCAAGAAGAACCCGCTCGACCCGATGCTGTGGATGGCGGCCCGTGAAGGGGAGCCCAGCTGGGACGGCGCGTCCCTCGGCCGCGGGCGCCCCGGCTGGCACATCGAGTGCGTGGCCATCGCCCTCGACCACCTCGGCATGGGCTTCGACGTCCAGGGCGGCGGCTCCGACCTCGCCTTCCCGCACCACGAGATGGGCGCCTCGCACGCCCAGGCGCTCACCGGCGAGTTCCCCATGGCCAAGGCGTACGTCCACGCCGGCATGGTCGGTCTCGACGGCGAGAAGATGTCCAAGTCCAAGGGCAACCTGGTCTTCGTGTCGGCGCTGCGCCGCGACGGCGTCGACCCCGCCGCCATCCGGCTGTCGCTGCTCGCCCACCACTACCGGGCCGACTGGGAGTGGACCGACCAGGTGCTGCGGGACGCCGTCGCCCGGCTGGACCGCTGGCGCGCCGCCGTGTCCCGGCCCGACGGCCCGCCCGCCGAGGCGCTCGTCGAGGAGATCCGCGAGGCTCTCGCGAACGACCTGGACTCGCCGGCCGCGCTCGACGCCGTCGACCGCTGGGCCGCCCGCCAGCAGGAGAGCGGCGGCACGGACGAGGGCGCGCCCGGCGTCGTCTCCCGTGCGGTGGACGCCCTGATGGGCGTGGCCCTGTAGGCGGGCGCACAGCCGCAGCACACCCGCGCACGGACGCGGAACGGGGGCGCTTCCGCCGGGAAGCGCCCCCCGTCCGACATCAGTGAGCCCGCTCAGTCCTCCGACGACTCCTCGTCGTCCCCGGTCGCCTTGGGCGGCCGCGGCGGGCGGGTCCGGCCGCTGGGGTTGTCCCGCAGAAACGGCGTGCCGGGCGGCCCGTCGCCGCCGTCCGCCGTGGCGTGCCCGCCCGGTCCGCCCGCCCCGGAGCCGTCCCGGCGCCGCAGGTACCGCTCGAACTCGCGGGCGATCGCCTCGCCCGAGGCCTCCGGCAGCTCCGCGGTGTCCCGGGCCTCCTCCAGCGACTGCACGTACTCGGCGACCTCGCTGTCCTCGGCGGCCAGCTGGTCCACCCCCGTCTGCCAGGCGCGGGCGTCCTCGGCCAGGTCGCCCAGCGGGACGCGCACCCCGATCAGGTCCTCCAGCCGGTTCAGCAGGGCCAGCGTCGCCTTCGGGTTGGGCGGCTGCGACACGTAGTGCGGCACCGCGGCCCACAGCGACACGGCAGGTACGCCCGCGTGGGCGCACGCCTCCTGGAGGATGCCGACGATGCCGGTCGGCCCCTCGTACTTGGTCTCCTCCAGGTCCATGCGCCGGGCCAGGTCGGCGTCCGACGTGGTCCCGCTGATCGGCACCGGGCGGGTGTGCGGGGTGTCGCCCAGCAGGGCGCCCAGGACGACCACCAGCTCGACGCCCAGTTCGTGGGCGAAGCCGAGCAGTTCGTTGCAGAACGAGCGCCAGCGCATGGACGGTTCGATGCCCCGGACGAGGACGAGGTCGCGCGGTTTGTCGCCGCCGACCCGCACCACCGAGAGTCTGGTCGTCGGCCAGGTGACCTTGCGGACGCCGTCCTCCATGAAGACGGTGGGACGGTTGACCTGGAAGTCGTAGTAGTCCTCGGCGTCCAGCGCCGCGAAGACCTCGCCCTTCCATTCCCTGTCGAGATGCGCGACCGCGGTGGAGGCGGCGTCGCCGGCATCGTTCCAGCCCTCGAACGCGGCCACCATGACCGGGTCGACCAGCTCGGGAACCCCCTCGAGCTCGATCACCCAGCGCCTCCTTCCGACGTGCCCTCGCGTACCCCCCAACCTTACGGCGTGCGGAGGGGCCGCCCGCAGCCCCCTTGCACGGGGGAGTGAACGGATCACTGCCCCGCGCGAGGGGGCCGGACACCCTCCTGGCCTGCCCGGAGAGGGTCGGCCTACTTCCCGTCGAGCAGGCCCTGGACCTTGGCGCGGACGTCGTCGGTGGCCAGGCCGCGGATGGTCAGCGTGGTCCGGCGGCGCAGCACGTCGTCCGCCGTCTCGGCCCACTCGTTGTCCCGGGCCCACACGACCTGCGCCCAGATCTCCGGGGCGTCCGGGTGGACCCGCTCGGCCAGTTCCGGGCTCTCGTTGGCCAGCCGGGCGATGTCGAAGGCCAGCGAACCGTAGTGGGTCGCCAGGTGCCGCGCGGTGTCCGCGGCCATGCGCGGGCCGGGCGCCGGACCGTCGACCAGCAGCCGGTGGGCGACCGCGCGCGGGTTGGCGACACCGGGCAGCGGCAGCTTCTTCGGCAGCGACGCGATGGGCTCGAAGTCCTCGCCCAGCGGGTGGCCCGGCAGCGCCTCCAGCTTCTTCATCACCGTGCGGCCGATGTGGCGGAAGGTGGTCCACTTGCCGCCGGCCACGGACAGCATGCCGCCCCGGCCCTCGGTGACGACCGTCTCGCGCTTGGCCTTGGCGGTGTCACCCGGACCGCCGGGAAGCACCCGCAGGCCCGCGAAGGAGTACGTGATCAGGTCCCGGTCGAGCTGCTGGTCGCGGATGGAGAACGCGGCCTCGTCGAGGATCTGGGCTATGTCCTTGTCGTTGACCGCGACGTCCGCCGGGTCGCCCTCGAACTCCTCGTCGGTCGTGCCGAGCAGCAGCATGTCCTCCCAGGGGAGGGCGAAGGTGATCCGGTACTTGTCGATCGGGGTGGCCAGCGCCGCCTTCCAGGGCGCGGTGCGCTTGAGCACCAGGTGCGCGCCCTTGGACAGGCGGATGGACGGCGCCGCCGCCGGGTCCTCCATGCGGCGCAGGTGGTCGACCCAGGGACCGGTGGCGTTGAGCACCAGGCGCGCGTTCACCCCGAACTCGTCGCCGGTCAGCCGGTCCTTCAACTCCGCGCCGGTCACCCGGCCCCTGGTGAAGCGCAGGCCGGTGACCTCGGCGTGGTTGAGGACGACCGCGCCGGAGTCGACCGCCGCGCGGACGGTCATCAGCGCCATGCGGGCGTCGTTCATCTGGTCGTCGCCGTACACGGCCACGGCCTTGAGATTGTCGGTGCGCAGCTCCGGAACGTCCTGCGCGGCCTTGGCCGGGGAGAGCAGGTGGCCGACGCCGTCACCGAAGGCGGACAGCGCCGAGTACGCGAAGACGCCGGCCCCGAGCTTCGCCGCGCCGTGCGGCCCGCCCTTGTACACGGGGAGGTAGAACGTGAGCGGGTTCGCCAGGTGGGGGGCCACCTGGCGGGAGACCGCACGGCGCTCGAAGTGGTTCTCCGCCACCAGCTTCACCGCGCCGGTCTGCAGGTAGCGCAGTCCGCCGTGGAGCAGCTTGGAGGAGGCTGAGGAGGTGGCGCCGGCGAAGTCGCCGGCGTCGACCACGGCCACCCTGAGGCCGGACTGCGCGGCGTGCCAGGCGGTGGAGATGCCCAGGATGCCGCCGCCGATCACGAGAAGGTCGTACGACGCCTTGGAGAGCTGCTCCCGGGTCTCGGCCCGGCTCGGGTTCGAGCCGGAGGCCGGGTGCGTACCCAGGGCAGGCACGGACTGCAGGGTGGACTGAGTGGTCATTGCGGTTCTTACTCCTCGTCCTCGAGCCAGCCCATGGTCCGCTCGACGGCCTTGAGCCAGCTCTTGTACTCACGGTCGCGGGTCTCCGCGTCCATGCGGGGGGTCCACTCGGCGGCCCGCCGCCAGTTGGCGCGCAGGTCGTCGGTGCTGTTCCAGAAGCCGACGGCCAGGCCGGCGGCGTAGGCGGCGCCGAGGCAGGTGGTCTCGGCGACCATCGGGCGCACCACGGGGGCGTCCACGAAGTCGGCGAGGGTCTGCATCAGCAGGTTGTTGGAGGTCATGCCGCCGTCGACCTTGAGGGCGGTCAGCTCCACGCCGGAGTCCTTCGTCATGGCGTCCGCGATCTCCCGCGTCTGCCAGGCGGTGGCCTCCAGGACGGCGCGCGCGAGGTGCGCCTTGGTGACGTACCGGGTGAGGCCGGCGATCACACCGCGGGCGTCGGAGCGCCAGTACGGGGCGAACAGGCCGGAGAAGGCCGGGACGAAGTAGGCGCCGCCGTTGTCCTCGACCGTCAGGGCGAGGGTCTCGATCTCGGCGGCGGTGGAGATCAGGCCCATCTGGTCGCGCATCCACTGCACCAGCGAACCGGTGACGGCGATCGAGCCCTCCAGGGCGTAGACCGTGTCCTGGTCGCCGATCTTGTAGCCGACGGTGGTCAGCAGGCCCGAGTAGGAGTTGATGAGCTTGTCACCGGTGTTCATCACCATGAAGGTGCCGGTGCCGTACGTCGACTTGGTCTCGCCCTCGGAGAAACAGGTCTGCCCGAACAGGGCCGCCTGCTGGTCGCCGAGCGCGGAGGCGACCGGGATGCCGCCCAGCAGGTCGCCGAGCCGGCCGCCGGTGATCTCGCCGTAGACCTCGGCGGAGGAGCGGATCTCGGGGAGCATCTGCATCGGCACGCCGATGGACTCGGCGATCTTCTCGTCCCAGGCCATGGTGTGCAGGTTCATCAGCATGGTGCGGGAGGCGTTGGTGACGTCGGTGACGTGCTTGCCGCCGTTCACACCGCCGGTCAGGTTCCAGATGACCCAGGTGTCCATGGTGCCGAAGAGCAGGTCGCCCGCCTCGGCGCGCTCGCGCACCCCGTCGACGTTGTCGAGCAGCCAGCGGGCCTTGGGACCGGCGAAGTAGGAGGCGAGGGGCAGGCCGGTCTCGCGGCGGAAGCGGTCCTGGCCGACGTTGCGGCCGAGTTCCCTGCACAGGGCGTCGGTGCGGGTGTCCTGCCAGACGATGGCGTTGTGGACGGGCTCACCGGTGTTCTTGTCCCAGACGAGGGTGGTCTCGCGCTGGTTGGTGATGCCGATGGCCTTGATGTCGTCGCGGGTGATGCCGGCCTTCTCGACGGCACCGGCGACGACCTCCTGGACGTTGGTCCAGATCTCGGTGGCGTTGTGCTCGACCCAGCCCGGCTTCGGGAAGATCTGCTCGTGCTCCTTCTGGTCGACGGAGACGATGCGCCCGTCGCGGTCGAAGACGATGCAGCGGGACGACGTGGTGCCCTGGTCGATGGCCGCGATGAAGGGTCCGGCGGTGTGGGCGTCGGTCACTTTGTGCTCCTGGTTCCGTGGTGGGTGGCCGGTCGGTGCGCGTGTGCTGCGGCCCGATGATGGCCGAGCGTAGGTCCGCTCAGGCGAACGCGAGGTTGTAGACACCTCCGGCGATGGCGCCGCCGATCAGCGGACCGACGACCGGGATCCACGCGTAGGACCAGTCGGAACCGCCCTTGTTGGGCAGGGGCAGCAGGGCGTGCACGATGCGCGGGCCGAGGTCGCGGACCGGGTTGATGGCGTAGCCCGTCGGACCGCCGAGCGACAGGCCGATGGAGACCACCACGAACGCCGTGATCAGGACGCCCAGGACGCCGAGGCCGTTGCCCTCGCCGTTGAGGCCCTGGGTGAGGATGGCGAGCAGCAGGACGAAGGTGCCGATGATCTCGGTGGCGAGGTTCTGGACCACGTGCCGGATCTCGGGGCCGGTGGAGAAGACGCCCAGGACGGGCCCCGCGCCCTTCTCCTGTGCCTCGACGGCCTTGGCCGTCGTGTCCTGTGCGCCCGGACCGCCGACGATCTCGCGGTCGGTGAGGTGGGCCTGGAACTGGCCGTAGTAGGCGGCCCAGACCAGGACCGCACCGATCATGGCGCCGAGCATCTGGCCCGCGAAGTAGGTCGGGACGTTGCTCCAGTCACCGTCCTTGATCGCGATGCCGACCGTCACGGCCGGGTTGAGGTGGGCGCCGGAGAGCGGCGTCGAGATGTACGCCGCCGTCATGACGGCGAAGCCCCACCCGAGGGCGATGGCGACCCAGCCGGCGTTGCGCGCCTTGGAGGCCTTGAGCGTCACGGCGGCACAGACGCCGCCGCCGAGCAGGATGAGTATGGCGGTACCGATGGTCTCGCCGATGAAGATGTCGGAGCTGGACACCCGCGACTCCTTTGTCCTTCGTCCAGGGGAAGCCGAACCCCGGGTCCCTCCGGGTGTTCCGGCGCCCTCGGTATGAGAGCGATGGCGGCCCTTGGCGTTGTCACACTCTAACGCGTATTGCCGGTAGGTGTTCGACAATGCCGACCGATGGACGCGAGTCTGGCTCGGTGTCCCGGGTGCGTCAAGAGCCCTGTTATCGAAAGCACGATCGTTATTGATCGTCTCGGGCTATCGGTCCTCGGGCGGACATGACTGAGGGCCGGGACGCCCTGCGGCGCCCGGCCCTCTGATCCCTCCCCGGCCCCTAGAAGCGCCCGGCGCCCAGGTCCCGCGACACCGCGCGGGCGCAGTCCCGGACCGCCGCGACCAGCTCGGGCCGCAGCTCGCCCTCGCGGCGCAGCCGCTCCACCGCGCCGGTGATGCCGACCGCGCCGACCGGCATGCGCCTGCGGTCGTGGATGGGGGCGGCGATGGAGGCGATCCCCTCCCAGGTCTCCTCCACGTCGGCCGCGTACCCGCGCGCGCGGGTGATGTCGAGGATGTGCTCGAACCCCTCCGGCTCGCACACCGTCCGGTCCGTGTACGCCTTGCGGTCCGCCTCCAGCGCCTCGCTGTGCGCGACCGGGTCGTACGCCGACAGCACCTTGCCCAGCGCCGTGGAGTGCAGCGGCTGCATGGCCCCGATCTCCAGGACCTGCCGACTGTCGTCGGGCCGGAAGACGTGGTGCACGATCAGGACGCCCTGCTGGTGCAGGACGCCCAGGTGGACGCTCTCCCCGCTGGAGCGGGCCAGGTCGTCCGTCCACACCAGGGCGCGGGCCCGCAGCTCGTGCACGTCGAGGTACGTCGTGCCCAGGCGCAGCAGCTCCGCGCCCAGCTGGTAGCGCCCGGAGGCGTCGTCCTGCTCGACGAAGCCCTCCTGCTGGAGGGTGCGCAGGATGCCGTGCGCGGTGCCCTTGGCCAGACCCAGCGAGGAGGCGATGTCCGACAGGCCGAGCCGCCGCTCACCGCCCGCGAGTAGGCGCAGCATCGCGGCCGCCCGTTCGAGCGACTGGATGTTCCGTGCCATCGACGTACTGCCTCCGTCCCCTTCGAGTGCCGACCTCGACGCCACTGACGTCGTTCGGCAATGCCGAACACTACCGGTCGATGCCGACCTCCCGCTAACCGTCGGCGGGCAACTGTTGCACTTCGGCCACGTCCCGGTGGTCCCGGCCGTCCCCCGGAGACCGCCGGGGACCGCGCGTCATCCTTTCGGCGGCCGTTCCGCCCCGCCACACTCGTCCGCCTCGTGGACGCCCCGACCATCCGTCCCCGGTCCCGGCTACCCTGGCGTCGTGCGTTCTCCCCCGGGACGCCCCCAGCGGACGGCACCCGGGCAGCGCAAAGCCGACAGCCGTCGCATCCTAGGGAGCCCTTTCATGGCCTCGTCGCCATCCACCCCGCCCGCCGACACCCGGACCCGTGTGTCCGCCCTCCGCGAGGCCCTCGCCAGCCGCGTCGTGGTCGCCGACGGCGCGATGGGCACCATGCTCCAGGCGCAGAACCCCTCACTCGACGACTTCGAGCAGCTGGAGGGGTGCAACGAGGTCCTGAACCTCACCCGGCCCGACATCGTGCGCTCGGTGCACGAGGAGTACTTCGCCGCCGGCGTCGACTGCGTGGAGACGAACACCTTCGGCGCGAACCACTCCGCGCTGGGCGAGTACGACATCCCCGAGCGCGTCCACGAGCTGTCCGAGGCCGGCGCCCGGGTGGCCCGCGAGGTGGCCGACGAGTTCCAGGCCCGCGACGGACGGCAGCGCTGGGTCCTGGGCTCGATGGGCCCCGGCACGAAGCTCCCCACCCTCGGACACGCCCCGTACACGGTGCTGCGCGACGCCTACCAGCGCAACGCCGAGGGCCTGGTCGCGGGCGGCGCGGACGCCCTGCTGGTGGAGACCACGCAGGACCTCCTCCAGACCAAGTCCTCCGTGCTCGGCGCCCGGCGCGCCCTGGACGCCCTCGGCCTCGACCTGCCGGTGATCGTGTCGGTGACCGTGGAGACCACCGGCACCATGCTGCTCGGCTCGGAGATCGGCGCCGCGCTCACGGCGCTGGAGCCGCTGGGCATCGACATGATCGGCCTGAACTGCGCCACCGGCCCGGCGGAGATGAGCGAGCACCTGCGCTACCTCGCCCGGCACTCCCGCGTCCCGCTGTCCTGCATGCCCAACGCCGGTCTGCCGGTCCTGGGCAAGGACGGGGCGCACTACCCGCTGACGGCGCCGGAGCTGGCGGACGCCCAGGAGACGTTCGTCCGCGAGTACGGCCTGTCCCTGATCGGCGGCTGCTGCGGCACCACGCCCGAGCACCTGCGCCAGGTCGTCGAGCGGGTGCGGGACACGGCACCCGGCGAGCGGCAGCCCCGGCCCGAACCGGGCGCGGCCTCCCTCTACCAGACGGTCCCCTTCCGGCAGGACACCTCGTACCTGGCGATCGGCGAGCGGACCAACGCCAACGGCTCGAAGAAGTTCCGTGAGGCCATGCTGGAGGGCCGCTGGGACGACTGCGTGGAGATGGCAAGGGACCAGATCCGCGAGGGCGCGCACATGCTCGACCTGTGCGTGGACTACGTCGGCCGCGACGGAGTCGCCGACATGGAGGAGCTGGCGGGGCGCTTCGCGACCGCGTCGACACTGCCCATCGTGCTGGACTCCACCGAGGTCGAGGTCGTCCAGGCCGGGCTGGAGAAGCTCGGCGGCCGCGCGGTGATCAACTCGGTGAACTACGAGGACGGCGACGGCCCGGAGTCCCGCTTCGCCCGGGTCACGACGCTGGCGCGGGAGCACGGCGCCGCCCTGATCGCGCTGACCATCGACGAGGAGGGCCAGGCCCGCACCGCCGAGAAGAAGGTCGAGATCGCCGAGCGGCTCATCGACGACCTGACCGGCAACTGGGGCATCCACGAGTCGGACATCCTCGTCGACTGCCTGACGTTCACCATCTGCACCGGCCAGGAGGAGTCCCGCAAGGACGGCATCGCCACCATCGAGGGCATCCGGGAGCTGAAGAGGCGGCACCCGGACGTCCAGACCACGCTCGGCCTGTCCAACATCTCCTTCGGCCTCAACCCGGCCGCCCGCATCCTGCTGAACTCCGTGTTCCTGGACGAGTGCGTCAAGGCGGGCCTGGACTCGGCGATCGTCCACGCGTCCAAGATCCTGCCCATCGCCCGGTTCGACGACGAGCAGGTCACCACCGCGCTCGACCTGATCTACGACCGGCGCAGCGAGGGCTACGACCCGCTGCAGAAGCTGATGCAGCTCTTCGAGGGCGCCACCGCCAAGTCCCTCAAGGCGTCCAAGGCCGAGGAACTGGCGGCGCTGCCGCTGGACGAGCGGCTCAAGCGGCGCATCATCGACGGTGAGCGCAACGGCCTGGAGCAGGACCTGGACGAGGCCCTCCAGGAGCGTCCGGCGCTGGAGATCGTGAACGAGACCCTGCTGGACGGCATGAAGGTCGTCGGCGAGCTGTTCGGCTCCGGCCAGATGCAGCTGCCGTTCGTGCTCCAGTCCGCCGAGGTCATGAAGACCGCGGTGGCGCACCTGGAACCGCACATGGAGAAGACGGACGACGACGGCAAGGGCACCATCGTGCTCGCCACGGTCCGCGGCGACGTCCACGACATCGGCAAGAACCTCGTCGACATCATCCTGTCCAACAACGGCTACAACGTCGTCAACCTCGGCATCAAGCAGCCGGTCTCCGCGATCCTGGAGGCGGCCGACGAGCACAAGGCCGACGTCATCGGCATGTCCGGGCTCCTGGTCAAGTCCACGGTGATCATGAAGGAGAACCTGGAGGAGCTGAACCAGCGCAAGCTGGCCGCCGACTACCCGGTGATCCTCGGCGGCGCGGCCCTCACCCGCGCCTACGTCGAACAGGACCTGCACGAGATCTACGACGGCGAGGTCCGCTACGCCCGCGACGCCTTCGAGGGCCTGCGCCTCATGGACGCGCTGATCGGGATCAAGCGGGGAGTGCCGGGCGCCAAGCTGCCGGACCTCAAGCAGCGCAGGGTGCGGGCGGCCACCGTCCAGGTCGAGGAGCGGCCCGAGGAGGGCCACGTCCGCTCCGACGTCGCCGTCGACAACCCGGTGCCCGAGCCGCCGTTCCGCGGCACCCGCGTCGTCAAGGGCATCCAGCTCAAGGAGTACGCCTCCTGGCTCGACGAGGGCGCCCTGTTCAAGGGCCAGTGGGGCCTCAAGCAGGCCCGCACCGGTGAGGGACCCTCGTACGACGAACTGGTCGAGACGGAGGGCCGGCCGCGGCTGCGCGGCCTCCTCGACCGGCTCCAGACGGACAACCTGCTGGAGGCGGCCGTCGTCTACGGCTACTTCCCCTGCGTCTCCAAGGACGACGACCTCATCGTCCTCGACGACGACGGCAACGAGCGCACCCGGTTCAGCTTCCCGCGCCAGCGCCGCGGCCGGCGGCTGTGCCTGGCCGACTTCTTCCGCCCGGAGGAGTCCGGCGAGACCGACGTCGTCGGCTTCCAGGTCGTCACCGTAGGCTCCCGCATCGGCGAGGAGACGGCCCGCATGTTCGAGGCCAACGCCTACCGCGACTACCTCGAGCTGCACGGCCTGTCCGTGCAGCTCGCCGAGGCCCTCGCCGAGTACTGGCACGCGCGCGTGCGCTCCGAGCTGGGCTTCGCCGGGGAGGACCCCGCCGAGATGGAGGACATGTTCGCCCTGAAGTACCGGGGCGCCCGCTTCTCCCTCGGCTACGGCGCCTGCCCGGACCTGGAGGACCGCGCCAAGATCGCCGACCTGCTCCAGCCGGAGCGCATCGGCGTCCACCTGTCGGAGGAGTTCCAGCTCCACCCCGAGCAGTCCACCGACGCCATCGTCATCCACCACCCCGAGGCGAAGTACTTCAACGCCCGCTGAACCCCTGTGTGAGGCGCTCCACAGGCCACACCAGGCGTTCCGGTCCCGCACGACGTACACTGGTCGGTCCACCGCAGGCCGGTTCCCCACGTGGGAACCGGCCTGATCGTCCCTCAAGGAGGTACGTGGATGACCAGCACGGTCCCCGCACTCGGAACCCGTACGGCCGAAGGCTCAGCCCTGCAGGCAGTGCTCCTCGACATGGACGGCACCCTGGTGGACACCGAGGGCTTCTGGTGGGACGTCGAGGTCGAGGTCTTCGCCTCCCTCGGCCACACCCTCGACGACTCCTGGCGCCACGTGGTCGTCGGCGGCCCCATGACCCGCAGCGCCGGCTTCCTGATCGAGGCCACCGGCGCCGACATCACCCTCGCCGAACTGAGCGTCCTGCTCAACGACGGCTTCGAGCAGCGCATCGGCGGCGACCTGCGGCTCATGCCGGGAGCCGCCCGGCTGCTCGCGGAACTGTCCGCGCACGAGATCCCCACCGCCCTGGTCTCCGCCTCGCACCGGCGCATCATCGACCGCGTGCTGGCCTCGCTCGGCCCGCGGCACTTCGCCCTCACCGTCGCCGGTGACGAGGTGCCGCGCACCAAGCCCCACCCCGACCCCTACCTGGCCGCCGCGGCCGGGCTCGGCGTGGACCCCGCGCGGTGCGCCGTCGTCGAGGACACCGCGACCGGGGTCGCCGCCGCCGAGGCCGCCGGCTGCCAGGTCGTCGCCGTGCCCTCGGTCGCCCCCATCACACCGGGCGCGCGGCGCACCGTGGTCGGCTCCCTGGAAGAGGTCGACCTGACATTTCTGCGCGGTCTGATGACCGTAATGCTCTAGGCGTCCACGGGGGTATTCCCGCCTTCCCCGATGGCCGAATTGCAGCACCGGTCACCGACCTCAAAGTGTGACGTTCCCCACGTTGTCCGGGGTCGACAAGCGTGCGTAGGTGTGCCGCTTTCGGTCAGGCGAACGTTGTCGAGGAGTCCTTGTGTCCTGATTGGTGAAAGCCTGCACTAATCCTTCCACTGTCGGGTTTTCGGTGTGTCCACACCCGGTTTCGCTCCGTGATGAGCCCCCAACTCCGGTGGCTGCGAGCCCCCGTGCGGGCGCGGACTAATCTCGTCGCGAGAACGTCCGCCACTACCCCCGTGATCCGCCGCGACACCCCTGCATTCCGGATACACGGACCGACAGCTCTGGAGAAACTCGAGCATGAACCGTAAGACTTTGGTGCTGCCGGTCGTCGTCGGCCTGCTCGCGCCGGTACTCGCCGCCTGCGGCGGGTCCGACGGCGGCAGCGGCGGCGGGGACGCGATAGTCGTCGGCACCACGGACCGGTTCACCATCACGAAGGACGTCACGGCGCCCCTCGACCCGGCCTGGGCCTACGACGTCGGAGCCTGGAACATCCTCCGCCACACCTCGCAGACGCTGATGACCCAGCCGCGCGGTGACGGCGAGCCCGTCCCCGAGGCCGCCGAGAAGTGCGGCTTCACCGACACCGGCAACGAGCGCTACGCCTGCACCCTGCGCGACGGCCTGCAGTTCTCCAACGGCGACGCCATCACCGCCGAGGACGTCAAGTACTCCATCGACCGCGCCATGTCCCTGAAGGCGGACAGCGGCGTCTCCGCGCTGCTGTCGACCGTGGACACCGTGGAGACCCAGGGCGACCGCGAGGTCATCTTCCACCTCAACTCCGCCGACGCGACCTTCCCGTACAAGCTGTCGACGCCCGTGGCCGGCATCGTGGACAAGGACTCCTACCCCAAGGGCAAGCTGCGCGAGGGCTTCGAGCTCAGCGGGTCCGGCCCGTACGAGATGAAGGGCGAGTCCAAGGACGGCGTCCTCGACAAGGTCGTGTTCACCAAGAACCCCAACTACAAGGGGAGTCTGAAGGTGAACAACGACAAGGTGGAGCTGGTGTCCTTCGACGACGCCGACGCCATGGGAAGCGCCCTGGAGAAGGGCGACATCGACGTCATGACGCGCGCGATGACGCCGGAGCAGATCCGCAAGCTCTCCAACAGCTCCGACAGCGACGTCAAGCTCATCGAGGTCGCCGGTCTCGAGATCCGGTACCTGGGCTTCAACGTCGACGCGCCCAGCGTGAAGGACAAGGCCATCCGGCAGGCCATGGCCCGGCTCATCAACCGCGACGAACTCGTCGCCAAGGTCTACGGTTCGCAGGCCGAGCCGCTGTACTCGATGGTCCCGGCCAGCATCACCGGCCACTCCAACTCGTTCTTCAACAAGTACGGCGACCCGGACCCGGGCGCGGCGAAGCAGGCGCTGAAGTCGGCCGGCATCGAGACGCCGGTCAAGCTGACCCTGCACTACACCACCGACCACTACGGTGCCGCGACCAAGCCGGAGTTCGAGGAACTGCGACGCCAGCTCAACGAGAGCGGCCTCTTCGACGTCGACATCGAGGGCAAGCCCTGGGACGTCTTCCGCCCCGCCGAGCGCGACCTCAAGTACGACGTCTTCGGCATGGGCTGGTTCCCCGACTTCCCGGACGCGGACAGCTTCATCGCGCCGTTCCTCGACCGGGACAACACGCTCAACTCGCCCTACCTGAACCCGAAGATCATCAACGATCTGATCCCCGAGTCCCGGCGTGAGGCCGACCGCCTCTCCGCGGTGGACACCCTCACGGAGATCCAGGACATCACCGCCGAGGACGTCCCGGTCATCCCGCTGTGGCAGGGCAAGCAGTACGTCGCCGCCGGCGACGACGTCACCGGCACCGCCTACCTGCTCAACTCCTCCTCGTCGCTCCAGCTGTGGGAGCTGGGCCGGGGCGTGAGCGGCTGACACCCCGCCGGACCACGCGAAGGGCGCCCTCCTCCGACCGGAGAAGGGCGCCCTTCGCGCTGCTCTGCTGCTCTACCGCACTGCCCTACTGCGCGCCGGGGCGGACCAGACCGCTCTCGTACGCGTACACCGCCGCCTGCACCCGGTCCCGCAGGCCCAGCTTGGTCAGCACATGACCCACATGCGTCTTCACGGTGGTCTCGCTGACGAACAGGTCGGCGGCGATCTCCGCGTTGGACAGACCCCGGGCCACCAGCTTCAGCACCTCGACCTCGCGGTCCGTCAGCGTGTGCAGCGTGTCCGGCACCGGCTCGTCGCCCGAGGGCAGATGCGTGGCGTACTTGTCGAGCAGCCGCCGGGTGATGCTCGGCGCCAGCATCGCCTCGCCGCCCGCCACCACCCGGATCGCCTGCACCAGCTCGTTGGCCGGAGCGTCCTTCAGGAGGAACCCGCTGGCGCCCGCCTTCAACGCCTCCACCACGTACTCGTCGAGGTCGAAGGTGGTCAGCACCAGCACCTTCGCCGGGCCGTCCCGCTCGGGCCCGGTGATCTGCCGGGTCGCCTCCACACCGTCCATCCGCGGCATGCGGATGTCCATCAGCACCACATCGGGCTGCAGCGCCCGCACCTGGTCGAGTGCCTGGAGGCCGTCACCGGCCTCGCCGACGACCGCGATGTCCTGCTCCGCCTCCAGAATCATCCGGAAGCCCGTGCGCAGCAGCGGCTGGTCGTCGACCAGTAGGACGCGGATGGCCACGTAAGTCTCCTTCGGCTAGCCCGGGCCCATTCTGCCCTGCTCGGTGCAAGCGGACTCGGCCGCCCTCACCGGCAGCGGGTAGGGCGGGGGAGTACCGCCGAATTCCGGGCAGTGCGCCTGGTGGTCGCACCAGCCGCACAGCTTGGTGGGCCGCGGACGCCACTCACCCGTCTCGGTCGCCAGCCGGATCGCCTCCCACAACGCCAGCAGCTTGCGCTCCACCCGCTCCAGGTCGGCGAGGACCGGATCGTAGGTGAGCACGTCGCCGCTGCCGAGATAGACGAGCTGCAGGCGCCGCGGGACGACCTTCTTCAGCCGCCACACCACCAGCGCGTAGAACTTCATCTGGAACAGCGCGCCCTCGGCGTACTGCGGCTTCGGAGCCTTGCCCGTCTTGTAGTCGACGATCCGCACCTCGCCCGTGGGAGCCACGTCGACCCGGTCGATGATGCCGCGCAGCCGCAGCCCCGAGTCCAGCTCCGCCTCCACGAACAGCTCCCGCTCGGCGGGCTCCAGCCGGCTCGGGTCCTCCAGGGTGAACCACCGCTCGACGAGCCGCTCCGCCTCCCCGAGCCACCGCGCCAGCCGCTCGCCCTCCGGATCGTCCGCGAACAGCTCGCCGACCTCCGGCCTGCTCTCCCGCAACCGGTCCCACTGACCGGGAACCAGCGCCTTGGCCCGCGGAGCGGTGCGCTCGGCCGCCGGGGCGTCGAAGAGCCGCTCCAGCACCGCGTGCACCAGCGTGCCCCTCGTCGCCGCCTCGCTCGGCTTCTCCGGCAGCCGGTCGATGACCCGGAACCGGTACAACAACGGGCACTGCATGAAATCGCCGGCCCGGGAGGGCGAGAGCGAGGCGGGCCGTATCGCCACGGGGGCGGGGGCGGCGGCCTCCGCGCCCACCGCCGCGTCCGCGCCGTCCGCCAGCGTCGTCGCCGGTCGGGCGGGTCCGCCCGCGTCCTCCGCGACATCCTCGATGCTCGTCTCCATGCCCACAGACCTTACGGCCCGCCACCGACAGTGACCCAGCCCGTGGCCCGTGACCCGTGCGACGGAAGGGAAGCACAGGGGTGCCGGGGCGGAACGGACGGGGGCGGACGCATACCATCGACAGGAGACCCTCCCGTCCGGCAGGCGGGAGACGCTTCGAACGAGGGGACACCGTGGACGTGAGCGGCGGGAGCGGGCACCCGCGGTCCGGCAACGACGAGTCGGCCCGGCCCCAGTCGGGTCCCACGACCCCGGCCGCCGACGGCGCACAGCCGGACCCCGCGGCCCCCACGACACCCGGGACACCGGGCCCGGAGCCCCAGGGCCCCACCGACAACCAGGACCCGGGCCGGAACGACGACAACCAGCACCCGGACCCGACCCCGCCCCCGCAGTCCCCGCCCCGTCCCCCCGCCCACCACGCCGGCGGCGAACCCCGCGGCGACGGCAAGGGCGGACCCGGGCGGCCACCGCAGCGCCGGCCCGAACCCGGCGGAGGGCTCCTGATGGGCAGGCCCTTCGGCGTGCCCGTGTACGTCGCACCCAGCTGGTTCCTCGTCGCCGCCCTCATCACCTGGGTCTTCGGCGGCCAGCTCGACCGCGTGCTGCCCGAGCTGGGCGCCGCCCGCTACCTCGTCTCCCTCTTCTTCGCCGTCGCCTTCTACGCCTCCGTCCTCGTCCACGAACTGGCGCACACCGTCGCCGCACTCCGCTTCAAGCTCCCCGTGCGCCGCATCCAGCTCCAGTTCTTCGGCGGCGTCTCCGAGATCGAGAAGGAGGCCGAGACCCCCGGCCGCGAATTCGTGCTGGCCTTCGTCGGCCCACTCCTCTCCCTGGTCCTCTCCGGCGTCTTCTACCTCGCCCTGCTGCCCGTGGAACCCGGCACCGTCCCCGGCGTCCTGCTGGCCGGCCTGATGATCTCCAACCTGATCGTGGCCGCCTTCAACCTCCTGCCCGGCCTCCCCCTCGACGGCGGCCGCATGCTCCGCGCCGTCGTCTGGAAGATCACCGGCAAGCCCATGCACGGCACCGTCGCCGCCGCCTGGGTCGGCCGTGCCCTCGCCGTCTCCGTCCTGATCGGGCTGCCCCTGCTCACCCAGTCCGGCGCCCTCGGCTCCGACGCCGTGGACAACGTCGGCATGGACACCGTCATGGACGCCCTGCTCGCCGCGATCCTCGCCGCCATCATCTGGACCGGCGCCGGAAACAGCCTCCGCATGGCCCGCCTGCGCGAACACCTCCCCGAACTGCGCGCCCGCGCCCTCACCCGGCGCGCCGTCCCCGTACCCGCCGACACCCCCCTCTCCGAGGCCCTGCGCCGCGCCAACGCCTCCGGAGCCCGCGCCCTGGTCGTCGTCGACACCGAAGGCGGACCCGTCTCCCTGGTCCGCGAGGCCGCCATCGTCGGCGTACCGGAACACCGCCGCCCCTGGGTGGCCGTCAGCACCCTCGCCCAGGACCTCACCGACGGCATGCGCGTCTCCGCCGAACTCTCGGGCGAAGAGCTCCTGGACGCCCTGCGCGCCAACCCCGCCAGCGAGTACCTCGTGATCGAGGAGTCCGGCGAGATCTACGGCGTCCTGTCCGCGGCCGACGTCGAGCGGGCCTTCGTCAAGGCAATGGCAAGGCCCAGCTGAACGCGCCCCGAAGAGGCGCGGGGTCCTGCGCGGGCAACCCCGCACGGCCCGCGCACTTCGCACGCACGCAGCCACCACCCCCTACGCTGGTCCAGCCCCCGGCAGGGAACCGGTAGGCTGGTCACATGTCCGAACCGACCGGTGCCGCCCGCAGACGCGGGCCCTTCAAGGTCGGGGACCAGGTTCAGCTGACCGACCCCAAGGGCCGCCACTACACGTTCACGCTCGAGGCCGGGAAGAACTTCCACACCCACAAGGGTTCCTTCCCCCACGACGAACTGATCGGTGCTCCCGAGGGCAGCGTTGTCCGCACCACCGGGAACGTCGCCTACCTCGCGCTGCGCCCCCTGCTCCCCGACTACGTCCTGTCCATGCCCCGCGGGGCAGCCGTCGTCTACCCGAAGGACGCGGGGCAGATCCTTGCCTTCGCCGACATCTTCCCCGGCGCTCGCGTCGTGGAGGCCGGCGTGGGCTCCGGCTCGCTGAGCAGCTTCCTGCTGCGCGCCATCGGCGACCAGGGCATGCTGCACTCCTACGAGCGCCGCGAGGACTTCGCCGACATCGCCCGCCAGAACGTGGAGCGCTACTTCGGCGAACCGCACCCCGCCTGGCAGCTCACCGTCGGCGACCTCCAGGACAACCTCTCCGACACCGACGTCGACCGCGTCATCCTCGACATGCTCGCCCCCTGGGAGTGCCTCGAGGCCGTCTCCAAGGCTCTCGTGCCCGGCGGCATCCTGTGCTGCTACGTCGCGACCACCACCCAGCTCGCCCGGACCGTCGAGTCCATCCGCGAGATCGGCTCCTTCAACGAGCCGACCTCCTGGGAGACGATGATCCGCAACTGGCACGTCGAGGGCCTCGCCGTCCGTCCGGACCACCGGATGATCGGCCACACCGGCTTCCTGCTCACCGCCCGCCGCCTCGCCGACGGAGTCGAGCCCCCCATGCGCCGCCGCCGCCCCGCCAAGGGCGCCTACGGCGAGGACTACGCCGGGCCCAACGCCGACGGAGGCGCCGGCCGCTGAGGCACCCCCGTGCCTTGATCAACGCACGTACGCCGTGGTGGAGTTCCCGGCAGCCCCCGGGAACTCCACCACGGCGTCTTCGCGTTGACAGGCACCCCCCGGGAGCGAGCCGCGACCGTGGCAATCCGACCAGGTACCCACCCCGCCGTTCCCTCGCACTGTGACGTGTGGCACGATGCTGGCCACCCCCACCGGCACAGCCCTCACAGGAGACACTCCTCGTGCAGCACCCCGCCGTTCCGGACCTGTCCCACACGCACACCCGGCCGATCCACTGGGTCGCCACCGCCACGGCCGTCGCCGCGGTGGTCGCCCTGTCCTCGGTCCTCCAGCCCGACGCGGCCACGGCGGCACAGCCCGCCGCCGGCCCCAAGACCGCGCCGGCCCACGGCACGCCCCCCGATCCGGCGGCCGTCGCCTTCCCCCTGGAGTGCGGCCCCGTCAAGGCCGTGGTGCAGAAGAAGGCGTCCGGCGACCTCGACGGCGACGGACGGCCCGAGACGGTGGCGGCCGTGCACTGCGACGCACCCATGGGGACCCCGCCCGACGGCGTGTACGTCGTCACACACGGCGCCGACGGAGGCAAGCCGCGGGTCGTGGCCACCCTCGTGGACCCGAAGGACCGCCACACCGTCACCGGACTGACGGTGGACGGCCGCGGAGCCGTGCGGGCCACCCTCCTCGGCTACTCGTCGGCCGACGTACCCAGTTGCTGCCCCGACGTCACCGACCACGCGAAGTGGCGCTGGGAGAACGGCGCGTTCGTCAGCGACGCGCCGTCCCAGGCGCGCACCGTGTGACCCAACGGACACCGGTCACGCACCGTAGACGCCGAGTCACAATTTGGTCACTCTGAGTCCGGGCCGTAGACCTCGGCCCTGTCCGAAACCCGACGTACGTGGATGCACTCGCCCGGACACTCCTTCGCGGAGTCGACCACGTCCGTGAGAAGCGGCAACGGCACGGGTGTTGCCGCCCCAGGAGCCTGCAGAAGCTCGTCGTCCGCGCCCTTCACGTAGGCCAGACCGTCGATGTCCAGCTCGAACACCTCGGGCGCGTACTGGGCACAGATGCCGTCACCGGTACACAGGTCCTGGTCGATCCAGACCTCCAGAGCCTCGCCGTCGACTCCGGCCTCCTGCTGCACGCTCATCTCTCCTGCCGTCTCCTGCGCCGAGCCGCTCGGGAATCCGGCCAGCTCCGACGGGTGTTGAACGCTTCGAGCGTACCCCCGCCTGGGTTCCATTCACGTCCGGTGGGTATTCCCCTGGCGTGAGGGAGAGCGCAAGGGTGAAGATCGGACACACCCCGACAGTCTTTGTGATCTAGGGGTTTCAATCGACACCCACCCAGGTAGGGTCTGGAAGCGTCCAGCTCCCCATGGAGGAGGTGAGGACCGTGGCAGCCCACGACGACGACATGAACCGCGGCATCCGCCCGGGACGCGGGTCCGACGACCCGGCCGGGCAGGTGGCCTACCTTGAGCAGGAGATCGCCGTCCTGCGACGCAAGCTCGCCGAATCTCCGCGGCACACGAGAATTCTCGAAGAGCGGATCGTCGAACTGCAGACCAACCTGGCCGGCGTGTCCGCACAGAACGAGCGGCTCGCCGGCACACTCCGCGAGGCCCGCGACCAGATCGTGGCCCTCAAGGAGGAGGTCGACCGGCTGGCCCAGCCACCGGCCGGCTTCGGAGTCTTCCTGCAGGCCAACGAGGACGGCACCGCCGACATCTTCACCGGCGGCCGCAAACTCCGGGTGAACGTCAGCCCGAGCGTCGAGCTCGACGAGCTCCGACGCGGCCAGGAACTGATGCTCAACGAAGCACTCAACGTGGTCGAGGCCATGGAGTACGAGAGCGTCGGAGACATCGTCACCCTCAAGGAGATCCTCGAGGACGGCGAGCGAGCCCTCGTGCTCGGGCACACCGACGAGGAGAGGGTGGTGAGGCTCGCCGAACCGCTGCGCGGCCTGACCATCCGCCCCGGCGACGCCCTCCTGCTCGAACCACGCTCCGGCTACGTCTACGAGGTCGTGCCCAAGAGCGAGGTCGAGGAACTCGTCCTCGAAGAAGTCCCCGACATCGGATACGAGCAGATCGGCGGCCTCGGCGGACAGATCGAGGCCATCCGGGACGCGGTCGAGCTCCCCTACCTCTATCCCGACCTGTTCCGGGAGCACGAGCTGCGGCCGCCCAAGGGAGTCCTGCTCTACGGACCCCCCGGATGCGGCAAGACGCTCATCGCCAAGGCGGTCGCCAACTCGCTGGCCAAGAAGGTCGCCGAGGTCACCGGTCAAGCCGCCGGCAAGAGCTTCTTCCTCAACATCAAGGGCCCCGAGCTGCTCAACAAGTACGTCGGCGAGACCGAGCGGCAGATCCGCCTGGTCTTCCAGCGAGCCCGCGAGAAGGCCAGCGAGGGCACCCCCGTCATCGTCTTCTTCGACGAGATGGAATCCCTCTTCCGCACCCGCGGCTCCGGCGTCAGCTCGGACGTGGAGAACACCATCGTCCCCCAGCTGCTCGCCGAGATCGACGGTGTGGAGGGCCTGCAGAACGTGGTCGTGATCGGCGCCTCCAACCGTGAGGACATGATCGACCCCGCCATCCTGCGGCCCGGCCGGCTCGACGTGAAGATCAAGATCGAGCGTCCGGACGCCGAGGCGGCCAAGGACATCTTCGGCAAGTACCTCACCGAGCGCCTCCCGCTCCACTCCGACGACCTCTCCGAACACGGAAAGGACAGGGGTGCCACCGTCCAGAGCATGATCCAGACGGCGGTGGAACAGATGTACGCCGAATCCGAGGAGAACCGCTTCCTGGAGGTCACCTACGCCAACGGCGACAAGGAAGTCCTCTATTTCAAGGACTTCAATTCCGGCGCCATGATCGAGAACATCGTGGGCCGCGCCAAGAAAATGGCGATCAAGGACTTCCTCGAGAAGACCCAGAAGGGCCTCCGCGTCTCCCACCTCCTCCAGGCCTGCGTGGACGAGTTCAAGGAGAACGAGGACCTGCCGAACACCACCAACCCGGACGACTGGGCCAGGATCTCCGGAAAGAAGGGCGAGCGGATCGTGTACATCCGTACGCTCGTCACCGGAAAGCAGGGCGCGGACACCGGACGCTCCATCGACACGGTGGCGAACACCGGTCAGTACCTGTAAAAGGCGGGGCGGCTGCGGGTCCCCTCAATGGGTACCCGCAGCCGACTGTTTTCCGGAGCCCCGACTGGAGCAAGGCAATGCCGCAAATGATCTCCCCACCAGTGCAAAGGCGTTCTAGGCTCTTCCATACCGCCGAGTCGCGCAGTGCGGGGACGGGCACCGCACACGCATCGGAGCGCCAGCGGTACTTGAGCGGCGCCCACGACCGAGGGCACCGCCGGGCAAGGAGGGCCGCATGACAGTACGGCGAGTAATGGGCATCGAGACGGAGTACGGGATCTCCGTCCCCGGCCACCCGAACGCCAATGCCATGCTCACCTCGTCCCAGATCGTCAACGCCTACGCGGCGGCGATGCACCGGGCCCGCCGGGCCCGCTGGGACTTCGAGGAGGAGAACCCGCTGCGGGACGCGCGAGGCTTCGACCTCGCCCGTGAGTCGGCCGACTCCAGCCAGCTCACCGACGAGGACATCGGCCTGGCCAACGTCATCCTCACCAACGGAGCACGGCTCTACGTCGACCACGCCCACCCCGAATACAGCGCTCCGGAGGTCACCAACCCGCGGGACGCCGTGCTGTGGGACAAGGCCGGCGAACGGATCATGGCCGAGGCCGCCGACCGGGCCGCCCAGCTGCCCGGCGCCCAGCCGATCCACCTCTACAAGAACAACACCGACAACAAGGGCGCCTCCTACGGCACGCACGAGAACTACCTGATGAAGCGGGAGACCGCCTTCTCCGACATCGTGCGCCACCTGACCCCCTTCTTCGTCTCCCGCCAGGTCTTCACCGGCGCCGGCCGCGTCGGCATCGGCCAGGACGGCCACGAACACGGCTTCCAGCTCAGCCAGCGCGCCGACTACTTCGAGGTCGAGGTCGGCCTGGAGACGACGCTCAAGCGCCCCATCATCAACACCCGCGACGAACCCCACGCGGACGCCGAGAAGTACCGGCGGCTCCACGTGATCATCGGCGACGCCAATCTGTCCGAGATCTCGACCTACCTGAAACTCGGCACCACGGCACTCGTGCTGTCGATGATCGAGGACGGCTTCATCGCCGTCGACCTGGCCGTCGACCAGCCCGTTCGCACGCTGCACCAGGTCTCCCACGACCCCACGCTCAAACGCCTGGTCACGCTCCGCAGCGGCCGCACACTGACCGCGGTCCAGCTCCAGATGGAGTACTACGAACTGGCCCGCAAGTACGTCGAGGAGCGGTACGGCGCGGACGCCGACGACCAGACCAAGGACGTCCTCGGCCGCTGGGAGGACACCCTCAACCGCCTGGAGAACGACCCCATGAGCCTCGCCGGCGAGCTGGACTGGGTCGCCAAGCGGGAGCTGATGGAGGGCTACCGGCGCCGCGACAACCTGGACTGGGACGCGGCCCGGCTGCACCTCGTGGACCTCCAGTACGCCGACGTACGGCCCGACAAGGGCCTGTACAACCGTCTGGTGGAGCGCGGCCGCATCAAGCGGCTGCTGGACGAGAACGAGGTCGAGCGGGCCCGTACGAAGCCGCCGGAGGACACCCGCGCCTACTTCCGCGGACGCTGTCTGGAGCAGTACGCGGACGACGTCGCGGCGGCCTCCTGGGACTCGGTGATCTTCGATCTGCCGGGCCGGGACTCGCTCCAGCGGGTGCCAACCCTGGAACCGCTTCGCGGAACGCGTAATCACGTCAAGGAGCTCCTGGACCGCTGCCGCACCGCGGAAGACCTGGTCAAGGTGCTGGCCGGCGGGTAGCGGCAGCCAGCGGGTACACCAGAAGGAGACCGCCGGACGAGGTGGAAAACCACCGGGTCCGGGAACCATCGAGATGGCCCTCGTACGTTGTGGAAACTACGGGGTCGATGTCGGACCCGGCTTGTAGGGTCTGATCTTGAACCGAGCAACTGTGTCGGGCGAACCGAGCGGGGTGAGGGTTATGGCGACCAAGGACACCGGCGGCGGGCAGCAGAAGGCCACGCGGTCCACCGAGGAGGTCGAGGAGCAGACGCAGGACGCGCAGGCCTCCGAGGACCTCAAGGAACGCCAGGAAAAGCTGAACGACGACGTGGACTCCGTCCTGGACGAAATCGACGACGTACTCGAGGAAAATGCCGAGGATTTCGTGCGAAGCTTCGTGCAAAAGGGTGGAGAGTAAGACCTCGATGGCCGCATGTCCTTCGAATTGAAGGTGACGGGGGGATTTCGGGGTGGTTGGAGCATCGGGTGAGAAGCGGTGTACCGGCTGCCGACGGGATCTGCCCGTGGCCGGGTTCGCCCGGGACAAGAACCGTGCTGACGGCCTTCAAGTGCGGTGTCGGGAGTGTGTGGCGGAGTACAGCGCCCCGCACTACCGGCGCCGCCGGGAGGCCGTGGGGCTGACTGTCCGCGAGAAGGTCGAGGTTCCAGCTGGGCACAAGCTCTGTAGGACCTGCGGTGAAGTCAAGCCTCACAGTGAGTGGCACGCAATGCGACCGCCTCCGACGGCCTGTCGACCCGCTGCAAGGCATGCCGGGCCATCCAGGGGCGGGAAGGGCATCTGAAGCGCCACTACGGCCTCACCGAGGCCGAGCGCGATCAGTTGATCGCCGACCAGGGCGGCGTCTGCTGCATATGCTTGGCGGCTCCGGCCGCACATGTGGATCACTGCCACAAGACGGGTAGGGTCCGAGGCGTACTGTGCTTCAGCTGCAACGCAGCCTTGGGGCAGTTCAAGGATCGGCCCGATGCCATAAGGCGGGCTGCCGCTTACGTGGAGGGAATCGCGTGGAAGCCAACACTCGTAGCACCGGGCGTCTACCAGCTGCCTTCCTGACGCCCGGGTCCTCCTCCTTCATGGACTTCCTTGGTGCGCACCAGCCGGAGATGCTCCCGGGCAACCGGCAGCTGCCGCCGGTGCAGGGTGTGATCGAGGCGCCGCACGGCACCACGATCGTGGCCGTCACGTTCCCGGGGGGCGTCGTCCTCGCCGGTGACCGGCGGGCCACCATGGGCAACATGATCGCCCAGCGGGACATCGAGAAGGTCTTCCCGGCCGACGAGTACTCGGCGGTGGGCATCGCCGGCACGGCGGGCCTGGCCGTGGAGATGGTGAAGCTGTTCCAGCTGGAGCTGGAGCACTTCGAGAAGGTCGAGGGGGCGCAGCTGTCCCTGGAGGGCAAGGCGAACCGTCTGTCCACGATGATCCGGTCCAACCTGGGCATGGCGATGCAGGGTCTGGCCGTGGTGCCGCTGTTCGCCGGGTACGACGTGGACCGGGGGAGGGGCCGGATCTTCTCGTACGACGTGACGGGCGGGCGGTCCGAGGAGCAGAACTTCGCGACCACCGGGTCGGGGTCGATCTTCGCGCGTGGTGCGATGAAGAAGCTGTTCCGTGAGGATCTGACCGAGGAGCAGGCCACGACGCTCGTGGTCCAGGCGCTGTACGACGCGGCTGACGACGACTCGGCGACCGGTGGTCCCGACGTCGCCCGCCGGATCTACCCGATCATCACTGTGATCACCGAGGACGGCTTCCGCCGGCTCAGCGAGGACGAGGGCTCGGAGCTCGCCCGTGCGGTGCTGGAGCGGCGGCTCGAGCACCCGGACGGTCCGCGGGCCGCGCTGCTGTAGCGGGTGCGTTCGTGTTGTCAGGTGGTCCAGTGACTTCTCCAGAAAGGGATGGATAACCGGTGTCGACGCCGTTCTATGTCTCACCCCAGCAGGCCATGGCCGACCGGGCGGAGTACGCCCGCAAGGGCATCGCCCGTGGCCGCAGCCTGGTCGTGCTGCAGTTCGCCGACGGCATCGTGTTCGTCGGTGAGAACCCGTCCCGTGCGCTGCACAAGTTCAGCGAGATCTACGACCGGATCGGCTTCGCGGCCGCCGGCAAGTACAACGAGTACGAGAACCTGCGGATCGGCGGCGTGCGCTATGCCGATCTGCGCGGGTACACGTACGACCGGGACGACGTGACCGCCCGTGGTCTGGCGAACGTGTACGCGCAGACGCTGGGCACGATCTTCTCCAGTCAGGCCGAGAAGCCGTACGAGGTGGAGCTGGTCGTCGCGGAGGTCGGTGACAGTCCGGAGAGCGATCAGATCTATCGGCTGCCGCACGACGGCTCGATCGTGGACGAGCACGGCTCGGTCGCGGTCGGGGGCAACGCGGAGCAGATCAGCGGGTACCTGGACCAGCGGCACCGGGACGGTATGACGCTGGCCGAGGCGCTGAAGCTGGCGGTGCAGGCGCTGTCGCGTGACACGAACGGCAGTGAGCGGGAGATTCCGGCGGAGCGGCTGGAGGTCGCTGTGCTGGACCGTACGCGGCCGCAGCAGCGGAAGTTCAAGCGGATCGTGGGCGGCCAGTTGTCGCGGCTGCTGGAAGCCGGTGCGAGCGCGGGTGCCGAGGCCGCGGATGCGTCCGACGCGGACGACGCGGACGCCGGGACGGACGAGTAGGAGGAGGCGGGGCGGCTTTCCGCCGCCCCGTCCGGCTCACCGCGGCGGTGCCGTGGAGCCCCGTACGACCAGGCTGACGGGCAGGTCCCCTTTCTCGGGGGCCTGCCCGTCCAGTACGGCCAGCAGTGCCCGCATGCCGCGTTCGCCGAAGGCTTCCGCGTCGAGGCGGACGGTGGTCAGTTCGGGGTCGATGGCGGTGGCCAGGCCGAGGTCGTCCAGGCCGGTGACGGAGAGGTCGTCGGGGACGCGCAGTCCCGCTCGTCGGGCTGCCTTGTAGGCGCCGGCCGCCAGTTTGTCGTCGTCGCAGACCAGGGCCGTGGGCTGGGGTCCGGGTGCTCTGAGCGCGGCCTCCGTGGCGGTGCGGGCGCCTTCGATGGAGATGGGGGCGCGGGCCGTGCGCAGGTCGGTGCCGGGGGCCGCGGACAGTCGGGCCGCCAGTTCTCGGGCGCGTACTTCGAAGGTCCAGGAGGGCACGTCGGCCGCGAGGTGGAGGAAGCGGCGGTGGCCCAGGGTGAGCAGGTGGTCGGCGACCTGGCGGATGCCGTCGGCGATGTCGAGGTTGACCGTGGCGGCGCCGAGGCTGCCCTCGGGATCGCTGTCGAGCATGACCAGGGGCAGCTGGTCGCCCCGGATCGCCGTGAGGGCGTCGGCGGCCATGGAGGACGCGATGACGCCGTCCAGCGCGGCCTGCGCGGAGGCGAAGGGGTCCCGGGCGGGGCCCACGCCCTCGGGGGAGGGGTAGAGCACGACGCCGAAGCCGTGCTCGGCGGCCACGCGTGCGGCGCCCGTGTAGACCTCCGCGAAGAACTCCGTGGTCAGCGCGGGGACGACCAGCAGGACGGTGCGGGTGCGGCCCAGGCGCAGGTTGCGCGCGGCGAGGTTGGGGCGGTAGCCCAGCTCGTGGGCCGCCTCGCGGACCCGCTGTGCGGTCGGCTCGGAGACGCGGCCGCGCCATTTGTCGCCGAGTACCAGGGAGACCGCGGCCTGGGACACTCCGGCTGCCTGGGCGACGTCCCGGCTGGTGGGGCGGGTGCTGCCTTGTGCCACCGTTCGCCTGCGCTTTCGTCTGGACTCGTGAACTGGCGACATGGTACGTATGGCGGAGGTAGTTATACGTAACACGTCAGCACGTCTGCACGTCAGTGAGTGCAGCAGGAGAAGGGGGCGCCGCGTGGTCGCCGGGTATCTGGACATCCTCCGGGCGCGGCACGCCGTGCGGCTGCTGGTCGGCACGCTGGTGGGGCGGTTGCCGAACGCCACGGCGGCGATCGCGATCGTGCTGTTCGTGCGGGCGGAGGGCGGCTCGTACAGTCTCGCGGGGGCGCTGGCCGCCGTGTACGGCGTCGCGAACGCGGTGGGGCAGCCGGTGCTGGGGCGGCTGGTGGACCTGCGCGGGCAGCCCCTGGTGCAGTTGCCGGCGGCCGTGCTGTCGGCGCTGGCGATGGGTGTGTTCGCCTTCGCCGGTACCGGGTCGGCCGTGGTCGCGTATGTGGCCGTGGGTGCGGCCGGGTTGTTCACGCCGCCGTTGGAGGGCGGTTTGCGGGCGCTGTGGCCCAGTGTGCTCGGCAAGGAGGAGCAGGTGCACACGGCGTACGCGATGGACGCCGTGGCGCAGGAGGTCATGTTCACCGTCGGGCCGTTGCTGGTGACGGTGTGCGTGTCGTTGTGGTCGCCGCTGGTCGCGTTGCTGGTGCTCAACGGGCTGGGTGTGCTGGGCGCGCTGTCCGTGGTGGTGTCGCCGCCTTCGCGCGCGTGGCGGTCGGCGCCTCGGGAGGCGCACTGGCTGGGCGCGCTGCGTTCGGGCGGACTGCTGGCGCTGCTGGGAGCGTTCCTGTTCATCGGGATGGCGCTCGGTTCCATCACCGTGGCGTCGGTGCCGTACGCCGACGGGCACGGTGGTGACGCGGTGTACGGCTGGCTGATGGCCGCTCTCGGGCTCGGTGCGCTGGTCGGAGGAGCGGTGTACGGGGCGCGGCGGTGGACCGGTGAGCCGGCCCGGCGACTGCGCCTGCTGGTGGCTCTGCTGGCGGTCTGTTATCTGCCGCTGATGTGGATGCCGGGTGCCGTCGCGATGGTGCTGCTGACGGTTCTCGCGGGTGTCTTCCTGGCGCCGTGCATCGCTTGTGCGTTCGTCCTCGTCGATGTGCACGCTCCGCGCGGGACGGTGACGGAGGCGTTCTCGTGGCTGGTGACGACCTTCACGGTGGGGGCGTCGGTGGGGACCGGGCTCACGGGGCCCGTGGTGGAGCACGGTGGGGCCCTGTGGGGCTTCGCGGTGCCCGGGGCGGCGGGGGCGGTGTCGCTGCTCGTGCTGGTGGCCACGGGGCGGGTCCTCGCAGCTCCCGCGCGGGGAGCGGTGGTTGCGGCTTCATCGGAAAATGATCCAAACCGTGCCGTCGAACCCCGTTTCAGTTCGGGTCATCAGGCGTAATGTTCAGTCATGGACCGCCGCATTTTCGGGCTGGAGAACGAGTACGGCGTCACGTGCACGTTCAGGGGACAGCGCCGCCTGTCGCCTGACGAGGTGGCGCGGTACCTCTTCCGCCGTGTCGTGTCATGGGGCCGCAGCAGCAATGTCTTTCTGCGCAACGGGGCCCGCCTCTATCTCGACGTGGGATCACATCCGGAATACGCGACACCCGAATGTGACAACGTGATCGAACTCGTCACCCACGACAAGGCGGGCGAGCGCATTCTCGAAGGACTCCTGGTGGACGCCGAACGACGCCTGCACGAGGAGGGAATCGCGGGCGACGTCTACCTCTTCAAGAACAACACCGACTCCGCCGGCAACTCCTACGGCTGCCACGAGAACTATCTGGTGGCGCGGCACGGGGAGTTCTCGCGGCTCGCGGACATCCTCATTCCGTTCCTGGTGACCCGGCAGCTGCTGTGCGGCGCCGGAAAGGTGCTGCAAACGCCGCGCGGTGCGGTGTACTGCGTCAGTCAGCGGGCGGAGCACATCTGGGAGGGCGTCTCCTCGGCGACCACCCGCTCCCGTCCCATCATCAACACCCGCGACGAGCCGCACGCCGACGCCGAGCGCTACCGGCGCCTGCACGTCATCGTGGGCGACTCGAACATGTCCGAGACGACCATGCTGCTCAAGGTCGGCGCCACCGACCTGGTGCTGCGCATGATCGAGGCGGGCACGGTGATGCGTGATCTGACCCTGGAGAACCCGATCCGGGCGATCCGCGAGGTCAGCCACGACATCACCGGACGGCGCAAGGTGCGTCTGGCCAGCGGCCGGGAGGCGTCCGCGCTGGAGGTGCAGCGGGAGTACTACGAGAAGGCCGTGGACTTCTGCGAGCGCCGCGGTATCCGCACCGGCACCGTGGAGCGGGTGCTGGAGCTGTGGGGGCGCACGCTGGACGCGATCGAGGCCGAGGACCTCGACCGTATCGACACCGAGATCGACTGGGTCATGAAGTACAAGCTCATCGAGCGGTACCGGGCCAAGCACAACATGACCATGTCGCATCCGCGGGTCGCGCAGATAGACCTCGCCTACCACGACATCCACCGGCGTCGTGGCCTCTACTACCTGCTGGAGAAGAAGGGCCAGGCGGCCCGGGTCGCCAACGACTTGAAGATCTTCGAGGGCAAGTCGGTGCCGCCGCAGACCACTCGGGCCCGGCTGCGCGGTGACTTCATCCGGCGGGCGCAGGAGCAGCGGCGGGACTTCACCGTCGACTGGGTGCACCTCAAGCTCAACGACCAGGCGCAGCGCACCGTGTTGTGCAAGGACCCGTTCCGTTCGGTGGACGACCGGGTGGAGAAGCTGATCGCCGGGATGTGACCCCGGCCGGGTGAGTTACGCGTCACCGCGCGAAAGGGCGGAACGCCACACGGGCACCGTACGTTATCCGTACGGTGCCCTTCTCACGCCGTAGAGTTGCGCGCACGCCATCACGCAGTCCCCCATCGATACGAGGCCCCCACCGTGCGCCGACGTTCCCTCCTCATCGCCGTCCCCGCGGGACTGGCCACGCTCGCCGCATGCGGTGACGACGACTCCGGCTCTTCGGGCAACGCGACCGACAGTCCGTCGCCCGAGGCGTCGGCCACGACGTCGGCACCGCCGCCGCCGAAGATCGTCGACGGTCCGCTGCCGGCCATCACGGCGGGGACGAAGTTCGACGAGAAGCCGACGGTCGCCAAGGGCAGCGGGGAGCCGTCCAAGGACCTCGCGGTGAAGACGGTCATCGCGGGCGGCGGCAAGGCCGTCGCGGAGGGCGACTTCGTGTCGGCGAACTACCTCGGGCAGGTCTGGCAGAGCGCGAAGGTCTTCGACAACTCCTACGACCGCAAGACGCCTCTCGTCATCCAGCTCGCCCAGGGCAGCATCATCGACGGCTGGCGGTACGCGCTCACGGGCAAGAAGACCGGCAGCCGCGTCGAGTTCTCGGTGCCCCCCACCTGGGGGTACGGCGAGCAGGGCAACGAGCAGGCGGGCATCAAGGGCACCGACACGCTGGTCTTCGTGGTCGATCTGCAGGACACGTTCAACGCCAAGAGCTCCGCCAAGGGCAAGGAGGTGCCGCAGGACGACGCGGCGCTGCCCGAGGTCGGCACCAACACCGACGGCAAGGCGCCCTCCATCGAGGTGCCGAAGACCGACGCGCCGAAGAAGCTCGTGGCGGAGTACGTCCTGGAGGGCGACGGCGCCGAGGTCGGCGCGCAGGACAGCGTCCTCGTGCAGTACAAGGGCGTCGTGTGGGACGGCGGCAAGGAGTTCGACTCGACGTACAGCAGGAAGCAGCTGACGTCGTTCTCGCTGCAGCAGGTCGTCAAGGGCTGGTCGCAGGGTCTGACCGGCAAGAAGGTCGGCAGCCGCGTCCTCATCGTGATCCCGCCGGACCTGGGGTACGGCGACAGCCCGCCGGAGGGCAGCGGCATCGAGAAGGACTCCACGCTCGTCTTCTCGGTCGACATCCTGGCGAAGATGTGACGCTCCGGAGATGTAAGACTTGGCCCGTTGCCTTTCCGCAGACAAGCAGGAGCTGAACACGTGAGCATCGACAAGCCCGAGGTCGACTTCCCGGGCGGCGAGCCGCCGGCGGACCTCGAGATCAAGGACATCTGGGAGGGCGACGGCCCGGTTGCCGAGGCCGGTCAGACCGTGACCGTCCACTACGTGGGCGTGACCTTCAGCACGGGCGAGGAGTTCGACGCGAGCTGGAACCGCGGTGCGCCGTTCCGCTTCCCGCTCGGCGGCGGCCGCGTCATCGCGGGCTGGGACAAGGGCGTGCAGGGCATGAAGGTCGGCGGTCGCCGCCAGCTGACCATCCCGGCGCACCTCGCGTACGGCAACCAGAGCCCGACCCCGGCGATCCCGCCCGGCTCGACGCTGATCTTCGTGGTCGATCTGCTCGGAGTCTGATCCACGTCCGAACGGACGGTGATCAGAGCCGGTCATCAAGGGTCCATGCCTGTCCGGGCATGGGCCCTCGGCTTTTGCCGCGCCACCCCGGGGCGGTACGGTCATCCGTCGTAAGCACCATAGGGAGAAGGGCGTCGATGGCCATTGCCAAGGCCGAGCGGCTGATGAACCTGGCGCTGTGTCTGCTCGGGACACGGCGGCCGCTCAGCAAGCGTGAGCTGCGTGAGTCCGTCGAGGCCTACCTCGAAGCGGGCTCCGACGACTCCTTCAACCGCATGTTCGAGCGCGACAAGGACGACCTGCGCGAACTCGGACTGGTCATCGAGACCGTGGAGAGCCTCGACGGAGAGATCGGCTACCTGGCCCGCCGGGACAGCAACCGGCTGCCGCCGATCACCTTGGACGCCGAGGAGGCCGCGGCGCTGGGGCTCGCCGCGAAGGTGTGGCAGCAGGCCCGGCTCGCCGGCGCGGCCAGCGGCGCCCTGCAGAAGCTGCGCGCGGCGGGGCTGCCGGAGGACGTCGACCCCTATGAGCCGCACAGCGCGCTGGAGCCGCGCATCCCGGTGCACGAGGCGGCCTTCGAGCCGCTGATGCTCGCCTGCCGCGACCGCCGGCCCGTCGGCTTCGACTACCGCAAGGCCAACGCCGCGCAGCCCGAGCCCCGGCACGTGGAGCCCTGGGCGCTGGAGTGCTGGCGCGGGCACTGGTACCTGGCGGGCTTCGATCGCGACCGCGGGGCCGAGCGGGTCTTCCGGCTGTCGCGGATCACCGGCCGGGTCCGCTCGCGCGGCGGGCGCTTCACCGCGCCGGTGCCCGACGTCGTCACCGTCCGTGAGACGGTCGCGAGCTGGGCGGGGGAGACCGCCGACCGCTCCGCGCGGATCAGGCTGCGTGCGGGCGCGGGATACCCCTTGCGGGCGAAGGCCACCGCCGTACGGGAACTCGGTGACGGCTGGGACGAGTTGGAGATTCCGTACGGGCACGGCCTGGACGCCTGGCTGGTCGAGTTCGGGCCGGACGTGGTGGTGCTGGAGCCCGCGGAGTTGCGTGCGGACGTGGTGGACCGGCTGCGTGCCGTCGCCAAGGGCTGAGGGGGAGCGGACAACACAGTGGCAGGCAAACCGGTCAGGGCAGTGAACGCCATCGACCAGACCCGGCGGATGCTGTCCCTGGTGACGTATCTGAGGGAGCGTCCCGGGGCGCGGATCGAGGACGTCGCTCGGGCCTTCGGCATCACCGAGGACGAGCTGGTCTCCGACCTCGACGTGCTGCCCATGTGCGGCACCAGCTTCCGCGGCGGCGACCTGCTCGACATCGACACCGACGGCGAGCGCATCTGGTGGCACAACCCGGCCGCGCTCGGCGCCGACGCCGCGGAGCCGCTGCGGCTCGCCGCCGACGAGGCCACCGCGCTGCTGGTCGCCGCCCGGGCCGTGGCGACCCTGCCCGGCCTGCGCGAGAGCGACCGGCAGGCACTGCTGCGGGCGACCGCCAAGGTGGAGACCTCGGCCGGGGAGGCCGCGGGCGCCAGTTCGAGGCTGTCCGTCACCTTCGAGTCCGAGGGCGGCGTCTTCGCCGACGTCGACCGGGCGATCTCCGAGCGCCGCCGGCTGTGGATCCGCTACTACTCACCGGCCCGCGACGAGGTCACCGAGCGCGAGATCGACCCCATCCGGCTGGTCAGCGTCGGGCACACCTACGTGGAGGCGTGGTGCCGCCGCTCCGAGGCGCGGCGCACCTTCCGCCTCGACCGGGTCGCCGAGATCCGCATCCTGGACGAGCCGTCCGCGCCGCCCGAGGTGGAGCTGCGGGACCTGTCGGAGGGCCTGGTGCAGCCCGCCGCCGAGGACCCGGAGGTGGTCGTCGAGGTCGGCCCGGGCGGGCGCTGGGTCGCCGAGTACTACCCGCACGACAGCGCGGACGAACTTCCCGACGGCGGACTGCGCATCACCCTGCGCACCCCCGAGCCGGCCTCTCTGCGGCGGCTGGCGCTGCGGCTGGGCCGTGACGGCCGGATCGTCTCCCCGCCCGAGCTGGCCGACAGCGCCCGGCACGCCGCCCGGGAGGCGCTGGCCGCCTACGACGGGATCGAGGCGGCCGGTCCGGCAGCCGGCGTCGAGACGGTCGAGGGCCCGCACGAAAGGCAGGAGCGAGGACTGTGAGCGAGCCCCTGGGACCAGTTGGGCCGGGCATGTCGGCGGCGTCCGCGTTCGCGGGCATGAGACGGGTGTCGCCGATCGTGTTCAAGGCGGGCTGCCCGGACTGCCGGGGCCGCTTCGAACTCGCCGCGAGCGCCCTTCGGCTGGCCATCGGCGCCTCCAGCCGCACCACCTTCTACTCGTTCACCTGCCCCGAGTGCGGCTCCGCGGTCCGCAAGCCGGCGGGGGAGCGGGTGGTGGAACTGCTCACGGGCGGCGGGGTCAGGACACTGCGGCTGCACTCCACGGTCTAGTCTCGACGTCATGTTCTGGCCGATGTTCGCCGTTGCCCTGGGTTTCCTTGGTCTCGCCGTCCTCACGGTGTTCGCCGTGAAGGTGTTCGTGGAGACGCAGCGACTCGCCAGGCAGGTGACGGACTCGGCCCAAAGGATCGGCCGGGCCGCGGATGATCTGGAGCGGGCCACGGAGAGCGCCGCCCGTTCCGTGGACGCGCTGTGAACGCGGGAACCGCGCCACGCGGCTCCGCGACCGCCCGACGGACGCGCGCGAGTCGCGTTGTGGACCGATTCGCCCTGTCACCCCACAGGCCCCTGAAGGTACGCTGCTGGTCGCGGCCCGGAAAACGAGGCCCGGCCGCGGACGGGAGTACGCACGGGGATTGCCTCACGTTCACCCCTGAGCGTTACGATCGCTGCACAAGGCGATCGATCGGACGTGTGTCCGACCGGTCGGACAGCACCCCACCCAGCCGCCTCGGTGAGAAGGTAAAGACTTATGTTCGGAAGGCTCGGAGCCCCCGAGATCATTCTCATCCTCGTCGTCATCATCCTGCTGTTCGGCGCGAAGAAGCTTCCGGACATGGCGCGCTCCCTCGGCAAGTCCGCGCGCATCCTCAAGAGCGAGGCCAAGGCGATGAAGAGCGAGGGCAAGAACGACTCGTCCGCCCCCGCCGACCCGCCCAACCCCGAGCAGTCCGCGGCGCAGCGCACCATCCAGGCCGCCCCCGGTGACGTGACCAGTTCCCGCCCGGTCAACGAGCCGACGGACACGACCAAGCGCTGACGCAGGGCCGGTGACCTCCGGCCCGCCGCACGAGATGGGAACGTGGGTTGCTGAAGCCTGCCCGCACCAAGGAGAGGGACCCGGAGGGGCGGATGCCCCTGGCGGAGCACCTGCGTGAGCTCCGCAACCGGCTCGCGAAGGCACTGTTGGCCATCGTCGTCGTCACGGTGGTCGCCGCCTTCTTCTACGAGTGGATCATCAACGCCCTCACGGATCCGATCCTCCAGTCGATCGGCTGTGAGAAGTCCTTCGCGGAGCTGGCCGAGTCGACGGCCGGCTCGGAGCCGTGCGCGCAGATCACCATCAACGGTCTGCTCGGCCCGTTCACCCTGGCGCTGAAGGTGTCGCTGACGGCGGGCATCGTGCTGGCCTCGCCGGTCTGGCTCTACCAGTTGTGGGCGTTCGTCGCCCCGGGGCTGCACCGCAACGAGAAGAAGTACGCCTACGCGTTCGTCGCCACCGGTGCCCCGCTGTTCCTCATCGGCGCCTACTTCGCCTACGCGGTGCTGCCCACCTCCGCGGAGGTGCTGATCGAGTTCACGCCGAGCGACGTCGACAACCTGCTGCCGCTGGACGACCTGCTCGACCTCGTCACCCGCATGGTGATCGTCTTCGGACTCTCCTTCGAGCTGCCCCTGCTGCTCGTGATGCTCAACCTCACCGGAGTGCTGTCCGGCAGGCGGATGCTCGGCTGGTGGCGCGCGATGATCATGGGCATCACGCTGTTCGCGGCCATCGCCACGCCGAGCACGGACCCGCTGACCATGATCCTGCTGGCCGGGCCGATCTGGGTGCTGTACTTCGCCGCCGTCGCCGTCTCCCTGGTCAACGACCGCCGCAGGGCCCGTCGCGAGGCCCTGGAGCCCGACGACGACGAGGCGTCGGACCTGGACCTGAACCCCGAGAGCATCGGCGAGGTCGAGGCCGTGACCACCGCCCGCGCCCTGCCCGAGCAGGCCACGAGGGACCGGGTCAACGGCTACGACGACGTGACCTAGCGCCACCGGGGCGGTGACGGCAGGCGCCGCCGCCCCCACGGAACCCCCACAGGGCCGTTCCGGATAATGATCGTCCTGTTGTCAGTGCGGCCCGGTACGCTCGAAAGCACGATGACAGAGGATCTCTCACCGGCCGAGCGGTACGCGGCAGCCCGTCAGCGCGCTGTCGAGCAGGCCACCGCGCTCGCCACCTTCCGCGAGATGTACGACTTCGGCCTCGACCCCTTCCAGATCGAGGCCTGTCAGGCCCTCGAAGCGGGCAAGGGCGTGCTGGTGGCCGCGCCCACGGGTTCCGGCAAGACGATCGTCGGCGAGTTCGCCGTCCACCTCGCCCTCCAGCAGGGCAAGAAGTGCTTCTACACGACGCCCATCAAGGCACTGTCGAACCAGAAGTACGCCGACCTGTGCCGCCGCTACGGCTCGGACCGCGTCGGCCTCCTCACCGGTGACAACAGCGTGAACTCGGAGGCCCCGGTCGTCGTCATGACCACCGAGGTCCTGCGGAACATGCTCTACGCGGGCTCCCAGACCCTCCTCGGCCTCGGATACGTGGTCATGGACGAGGTGCACTACCTCTCCGACCGCTTCCGCGGCGCCGTGTGGGAGGAGGTGATCATCCACCTCCCCGAGTCCGTGACCCTGGTGTCACTGTCGGCGACCGTGTCCAACGCGGAGGAGTTCGGCGACTGGCTCGACACCGTCCGCGGCGACACCCAGGTGATCGTCTCCGAGCACCGGCCCGTGCCGCTGTTCCAGCACGTGCTCGCCGGGCGCCGGATGTACGACCTGTTCGAGGAGGGCGAGGGCCGCAAGAGAGCCGTCAACCCGGACCTCACGCGCATGGCGCGCATGGAGGCGAGCCGCCCGTCCTACCAGGACCGCAGGCGCGGCCGCGCCATGAAGGAGGCCGACCGGGAGCGCGAGCGCCGACAGCGCTCCCGGGTGTGGACGCCCAGCCGCCCCGAGGTCATCGAGCGGCTCGACTCCGAGGGCCTGCTGCCGGCGATCACCTTCATCTTCAGTCGCGCCGCCTGCGAGGCCGCCGTCCAGCAGTGCCTCTACGCCGGCCTGCGGCTCAACGACGAGGACGCGCGGGACAGGGTGCGCGCCCTCGTGGAGGAGCGCACCGCCTCCATCCCGACCGAGGACCTGCACGTCCTGGGGTACTACGAGTGGCTGGAGGGCCTCGAGCGCGGCATCGCCGCCCACCACGCGGGCATGCTGCCGACGTTCAAGGAGGTCGTCGAGGAGCTGTTCGTCCGCGGACTGGTGAAGGCCGTCTTCGCCACCGAGACCCTCGCCCTCGGCATCAACATGCCCGCCCGCTCGGTGGTGCTGGAGAAGCTCGTCAAGTGGAACGGCGAACAGCACGCCGACATCACCCCCGGCGAGTTCACCCAGCTCACCGGCCGGGCCGGCCGGCGCGGCATCGACGTCGAGGGCCACGCCGTGGTGCTGTGGCAGCGCGGCATGAACCCCGAGCACCTCGCGGGACTGGCCGGCACCCGCACCTACCCGCTGCGCTCCAGCTTCCGGCCGTCGTACAACATGGCCGTCAACCTGGTCGAGCAGTTCGGGCGGCACCGCTCGCGGGAGCTGCTGGAGACCTCCTTCGCGCAGTTCCAGGCGGACAAGTCGGTCGTCGGCATCTCCCGGCAGGTGCAGCGCAACGAGGAGGGCCTGGAGGGCTACCAGGCCTCCATGACCTGCCACCTCGGCGACTTCGAGGAGTACGCGCGACTGCGCCGCGAGCTGAAGGACCGGGAGACCGAGCTGGCTCGGCAGGGCGCCAACCAGCGGCGCGCCGAGGCCGCCGTCGCCCTCGAGAAGCTGAAGCCGGGCGACGTCATCCACGTGCCGACGGGCAAGTACGCGGGCCTCGCCCTGGTGCTGGACCCGGGCCTGCCCGCCGGCCGGTCCAACGGCCACCGCGGCTTCGAGCACCACGACGGACCCCGCCCGCTGGTGCTCACCGCCGAGCGGCAGGTCAAGCGGCTGGCGTCGATGGACTTCCCGGTGCCCGTCGAGGCGCTGGAGCGGATGCGCATCCCGAAGTCCTTCAACCCGCGCTCGCCCCAGTCCCGCCGCGACCTCGCCTCCGCGCTGCGCACCAAGGCCGGTCACATCCCGCCGGAGCGGGCCCGCAAGCAGCGGTCGCAGGCTGCCGACGACCGGGAGATCGCCCGGCTGCGCAAGGCCATCCGCGCCCACCCCTGCCACGGCTGCGACGACCGCGAGGACCACGCCCGCTGGGCCGAGCGCTACCACCGGCTGCTGCGCGACACCTCGCAGCTGGAGCGCCGGATCGAGGGCCGGACGAACACCATCGCCCGCACCTTCGACCGGATCGTCGCGCTGCTGACCGAGCTGGACTACCTGCGCGGCGACGAGGTGACCGAGCACGGCAAGCGCCTCGCCCGGCTCTACGGCGAGCTGGACCTGCTCGCCAGCGAGTGCCTGCGCGAGGGCGTCTGGGAAGGGCTCTCCCCGGCCGAACTGGCCGCCTGCGTCTCGGCGCTGGTCTACGAGTCCCGGGTCGCCGACGACGCGATGGCGCCGAAGGTGCCCTCGGGCCAGGCCAAGGCCGCGCTCGGCGAGACGGTCCGCATCTGGGGCCGACTCGATGCCCTGGAGGAGGACTTCCGGATCAGCCAGACCGAGGGCGTCGGCCAGCGTGAGCCCGACCTCGGCTTCGCCTGGGCGGCGTACATGTGGGCGTCCGGCAAGGGCCTCGACGAGGTGCTCCGCGAGGCGGAGATGCCGGCGGGCGACTTCGTGCGCTGGTGCAAGCAGGTCATCGACGTCCTCGGCCAGATCGCGGCCGCCGCACCCGCCCAGGGGTCCACGGTCCCGAAGAACGCGCGCAAGGCGGTCGAGGAGCTGCTGCGCGGGGTGGTCGCCTACTCGTCCGTGGGCTAGGGATGTCAGACAGCCCCTAGCCCGGGCGGACGGCACGCGACGAAGGCCCGGCGGGAGACCGCCGGGCCTTCGCGCGTTCGCGGGGGAGTCCGGCGCCCTTCCCTCATCACGGTGAGTGAATCTCGTACACCCGAACACGCTCACGCATCGTGTTCGAATGGTTCCCCGCAGTGCAAAAGTGCCGACCTTACTCCAGCCCCCAGGGCCGTTTCAGGCGGTTGCTGAATATGACACGACGATGATCCGCCCGGACTAAGCTCGCCCGCAGCGCACCGAGTTGAGGTGTAATCGCGCGCTTGTTCTCTATGCGTCGATGATCCCGACAACTCCCAGACCTACCCCGTCGCAAGCTCCCCCATCCCAGCCGATTCGTTTTCAGAGGGCCTACATGGTGAGTGTTGATTCCCCTCCAGGTCGCCGTGAACTTCCCTACGCGCGAACGCTGTTGCTGCCGGCCATACTGATGGCCGCGGCCACCGGGGCCGCCGTCGCCCTCGTGACGGAACCGGCCCGGCTCGCCGTCGGCCTGTGCGGTGCCGTGGCCACGCTGCTGGTGGTCTCCGCGGCGGCCGAAGCGGTACGCCGCGGCCGTGCGCTGCGGGCCGAGCGCGCCGCGCACGCCCGTCACAGCGCGTATCTGGAGCACCGGGCGGCGAGCCACCACGAGGAGATGGTCGAGCTCGGCGCCGTCGTGCTGCCCGACGTGCTGCACTTCATGCGCAGGGGGAACACGCCCGCGGAGGTGATGCGCCGCCTCGGCGAGGTGAACCCCGCCTACACCGAACTCGGCGAGCCCCAGCGCCGGCTGATCCGCATGGTCTGCGAAATCGTCGACCACCAGGACTCCATGCGCGAGTCCGCGGAGCGCTCCTTCGTCGACATCGCCCGCCGCGTCCAGGCGATCGTCCACCAGCAGAACAAGGAACTCCGCGAGATGGAGGAGGACCACGGGCGCAACCCCGAAGTCTTCGACGACCTCCTGCGCATCGACCACGGCACCTCGCTGATCGGCCGCCTCGCCGACTCCATCTCCGTGATCGGCGGCGGCCGGCCCGGACGCCAGTGGCCCGAACCGGTCGCCCTCTACAGCGTGCTGCGCGGCGCCATGTCCCGGATCCTGGAGTACCGCCGGATCAACCTGGCCTCCATCGCCAAGGTCAACATCAAGGGCACCGCGGTCGAACCGGTCATCCACGCCGCGGCGGAGCTGCTCGACAACGCCACCCGCTACTCACCGCCCGCGTCCAAGGTGCACGTCACCGCGACCGAGGTGCAGAGCGGTGTCTGCATCGAGATCGAGGACGCCGGCGTCAGCCTCAGCGAGGAGTCCCGCGCCCGCATCGAGGGCCTGCTGGAGCAGGCCAAGCGCGGCACCGACGTGCAGGACCTCGCCCACCACCCGCGCCTGGGCCTGTCCGTCGTCGGCCGGCTGTGCACGCAGTTCGGCATGGACGTCTCGCTGCGGGCCTCCGCGTACGGCGGGGTCCGCGCCATCCTCATCGTGCCGAGCAAGATGATGACCACCGAGCCCGGCGTCGGCCTCGCCCACGGCATCGGCGCGACCTCGATCCCCACCCCGGGCCCGGACGCGCTGCCCGGACCGCAGCGCAAGCCCAAGAAGCGCCGCCCCACCAGCCCGCGCATCCCGGCCGGCGTCTCCATGGAGGACGACGTCCCCGAGGTCACCGAGTGGACGGCGGGCGGTCTGCCGCAGCGACGCAGCCGGGTCAAGATGCCGCTCAGCCAGCGCCTCGCCGAACAGGCGGCCTGGGAGCGCGAGGATGCCGAGCGCGAGGCCCGCCTGGCCGCCGAACGCGCCCGCAACGGCATCCCGGCGCCCGCGGAGCCCGAGCCCGCGCAGCACAAGGACCAGGGCCTCCCGCCGGGGCACTTCATCGGGGCCTTCTGGGAGGGCCTCAAGCAGCACCCGGGCATCACCCAGGCCCACCAGCAGTCCAGCAGTGACGAGCCGGCCCACGCCCCGGCAGACGACGAGGGGAACCTCAAGTGATCGAGCAGCAAGGCAAGTTCGACTGGATGCTCCGGGACCTCTACGACGGCGTCCCGGGCATCGAGATGATCGTCGTGCTCTCCGCCGACGGCCTGCGCATCGCCCGCTACTCGGGGGACCCCGACGCCGCCGACCGGGTCGCCGCCGCCTGCGCGGGCCTGCAGAGCCTGGCGAGCGCCGTCAGCCAGGAGATCCCCACCAGCGACGGCGACATGAAGATGGTGCTCATCGAGATGAACGGCGGCTACTTCTACCTGATGGCCGCGGGCCCCAACGCCTACCTCGCCGTGCTCTCCGACGTCCGCTGCGAACCCGGCCGGATGGGCCTGAGCATGGCCGACCTGGTCGCCCGCATCGGCCCCCATCTCACCAGTCCCGCGCGGCGCAACGGGCAGACCGTATGACGCCTCCCCAACGCCAGAGGCGAACTCCCGGACCGGACCGGCCCGCCGAGTCCACCGGCCCCGCCCCACCCGGCAAAGAGGGCGAGACCCGCAACCCCGAGCGGCTCTTCGTCATCGGCGGCGAGGGCAACGGCGAGCGCGCCGACATCGACCTGGTCACCCTGATCGTGGCCCGCGCGGACCCCCCGGTCTCCGCCACCCCGGAACAGGCCGCCCTGCTGCGGCTCTGTGCCGCACCCCTGTCCGTAGCCGAGCTGTCGGCCTACCTGAGCCTGCCGTTCAGTGTGGTGACCGTGCTGCTCACCGACCTGCTGGCGGCGGAACTGGTGCAGGCCCGCGCCTCGATCGTCCGCCAGAAGGTGGCCGACCGGAACCTCCTCGAAGCGGTGATGCATGGACTTCAAAAACTCTGACACGATCCCCGGCCCGCGCACCGAGGACCGGCTGCCGCAGACGGCCGAGGCGGCCGTGAAGATCGTCATCGTGGGCGGCTTCGGCGTCGGCAAGACCACGATGGTCGGCTCGGTCAGCGAGATCAGACCGCTGACCACCGAGGAGACGATGACCCAGGCCGGCATCGGCGTCGACGACAACTACGGCTCCGCCTCCAAGACCGCCACCACGGTCGCCATGGACTTCGGCCGCATCAGCATCACCGACCAACTGGTGCTGTACCTCTTCGGCACACCCGGCCAGGAACGCTTCTGGTTCCTGTGGAACGGACTGTTCGAGGGCGCCCTCGGCGCGGTGGTCCTGGTCGACACCCGCCGCCTGGAGGTCAGCTTCGACGTCATGGGGCGCCTGGAGGAACGCGGCGTGCCCTTCGTGGTCGCCGTCAACACCTTCCCCGACGCGCCCCGTTACCCCGTCGCGGAGCTGCGGACCGCGCTCGACCTGCCCGAGGAGATTCCCATCCTCGACTGCGACGTACGGCGCCGCGCCTCCAGCCGCGACGTCCTGATGACCCTGATGCGCTTCCTGCACTCCCTCGCCATGAAGGGCGCGCTCACCTGACCGTGCCCGGACGACCCACCCCCTTGACCCCCACTTCTGCTGCGGAGCGACACTGTGACGCCTGAACGCCACTCCCCGACCGGAACGGGCGACCCCCTGCTCGACCCACCCCCCGGCTGCCCCGCGCACGGCCTCGGGCCGGGCGGACTGCACCGGCTGCACGAGGCGGACGACCTGAACGAGCTGTACGACGAACTGCGCGAGCGGCACGGGCCGGTGGCGCCGGCGCTGCTCCACGACGACGTACCCGTGTGGGTGGTTCTGGGACACGCCGAGAACCTGCACATGGTGAGCACCCCCGCCCAGTTCTGCCGCGACAGCCGGATCTGGAACCCGCTCAACGAGGGCATGGTCAAACCCGACCACCCGCTGATGCCGCACATCGCCTGGCAGCCCATCTGCTCGCACGCCGAGGGCGACGAGCACAAACGGCTGCGCTCCGCGGTCACCAGCGCCATGTCCGACCTCGACTACCGGGAGCTGCGCCGGCACATCAAGCGCTACACCCAGCGCATCGTCAACCGGTTCTGCGAGGAGGGCCGCGCCGACCTCGTCGGACAGTTCGCCGAGCACCTGCCGATGGGCGTGATGTGCCACCTCCTCGGCATGCCCGACGAGTACAGCGACCGGATGGTGGAGGCGGCCCGCGACACCCTCAAGGGCACCGATACGGCGATCGCCAGCCACGCCTACGTCATGGAGGCGCTGGGACGGCTCACCGAGGCACGTCGGGCCAACCCGCGGGACGACATCGCCGGGCGCCTCGTCAACCACCCCGCCGGGCTCACCGACGACGAGGTCAGGGAGCACCTGCGGGTGGTGCTCCTGGCCGCCTACGAGGCGACCGTCAACCTCATCGGCAACGTGCTGCGCGTGGTGCTGACCGACCCCGGCTTCCGCGCCCAGCTCAGCGGCGGGCAGATGACGGTGCCGGAGGCGGTCGAGCAGTCGCTGTGGGACGAGCCGCCGTTCAGCACCGTGTTCGCCTACTTCGCCAAGCAGGAGACGGAGCTGGGCGGGCAGCGCATCCGGGCCGGCGACGGACTGCTGCTGGGCATCGCGCCGGGCAACGTCGACCCGCGCATCCGCCCCGACCTCGACGCGAGCATGATGGGCAACCGCTCCCACCTCGCCTTCGGCGGCGGCCCGCACGAGTGCCCGGGGCAGGACATCGGGCGCGCCATCGCCGACGCGGGCATCGACGCGCTGCTGATGCGGCTGCCCGACGTGCAGCTCGCCTGTGACGAGGACGAGCTGCGGTGGCGGTCCTCGATCGCCTCCCGGCACCTGGTGGAACTGCCGGTGCGGTTCGAGCCCAAGGAGCAGCAGGACATCATGCAGCAGCCGAGCCACGCGCCCGCCCCCGCGCGGCGCCCCGACTGGCACGTCGGCATCCCGAAAATGGAAGAGCGGACGCAGCCGCCGGTTCCGTCGTACCCGCCGCAGCCGGTGCCCGCGAACGCCGCGCCGCCCCAGCCGGTGCCGTTCCCCGAGCAGCCCCGGCCGCGCGGTGCCTGGCAGCGCTTCCTGCTCTGGTGGCGCGGCTACTGACCGCCGGCCCACTCCTCGTACGCCGTCCACGCCCCGAGGGACCGTCCGCTGCGGAAGCGGTGCTCGCGCCCCGTGACGGGATCGGTGAACCCCAGCTCCCGCGCCAGCAGTTGCAGCGGGCGCCGGAAGTCGCTGGCCGGCACGGGGGCGGTCACCTCGGGGTAGAGGGGGTCGCCGAGGAGCGGCACGCCGAGGCTGTTCATGTGCACACGCAGCTGGTGGGTCTGGCCGGTGCCGGGCACCAGCCGGTACCGCCCCAGCTCCGGACCCCCGCCCGGGGCCCGGTGGTGCGCGGCCAGTTCTACGCGGGTGACGGCGTTGGGCTCGCCCTCGATCTCGCGGGCGGCCAGGATCCCGCGTTCCTTGAGAATGCGGCTGCGCACGGTCCGGGGGAGGGCGAGCCCCGGGGCGTACGGGGCGACGGCCTCGTACTCCTTGCGCACCCGGCGGTCGCCGAACAGGCTCTGGTACGCGCCGCGTTCCTCCGGGCGCACGATGAACAGGACCAGTCCCGCGGTGAGCCGGTCCAGGCGGTGCGCGGCACCGAGCGCGGGGAGGTCCAGCTCCCGGCGCAGCTTGGCCAGCGCGGTCTCGGTGACGTGGCCGCCGCGCGGGGTGGTGGCCAGGAAGTGGGGTTTGTCGGCGACGACGATGTGCGCGTCGCGGTAGACGACCTCCAGCGGGAAGGGGACGGGCACCTCGGCGGGCGTCTCGCGGTGGAACCACACGAACATCCCCGGCTCGTACGGCGCGTCCGCCGGCACCGCCCGGCCGTCCGCCGAGACGAACAGTCCGGCGGCGAACATGCCGTCGACGACGCCGGCGCCCGCGCCGGACAGCCGTTCCGCCAGGTGCTCGCGCACCGTGGACCACGGGCCGTGCGCGGGCAGCCGCACCCGCATCGCGTCGATGCCGTCGCGCTGCGGCAGGGGCGAGGGCGGGGGAGGGGGGCGGCGTCTCATCACCGCCAGCCTACGAGGCGGCCGACGGCGCCGGAAAAACGCTGGGCCGCCGGTGCCGCCGGTTGGCAGACTGCCGGACATGCCCTACCTGACGCACCCGGTCCTCGCCGCGGGCACCCTCTCCGGCACCCCGCAGCCCACGCTCCCCACGGGGGACGGGCTGCTGCTGCGCCCGTGGCGCGACGAGGACGCACCCGCCGTCCACGCGGCCTTCCAGGACCCGGTGATGCACCAGTGGCACATCCGGACCTCCGACTCCGAGGACGAGGCGCGCGGCTGGATCGCCGACTGGCGGCAGGGCTGGGAGCGGGAGCGGAACGCGCAGTGGGCCGTCGTCGAGGCGGCCGACGATCTGCTGGTCGGCCGGGTCGCCCTGCGGGAGATGGTGTTCTGGGACGGACTGGCCGAGGTCGCCTACTGGACCACCGCGGCCGCCCGCGGCCGGGGCGTCGCGGCCCGCGCCGCCCGGGCACTGGCCGCCTGGGCCCTGGACGAGGTCGGCTTCCAGCGCCTGGAACTCTCCCACGCGGTCGCCAACGAAGCGTCCTGCCGGGTGGCCCACAAGGCGGGCTTCGCCCCGGAGGGCGTCAAGCGCAGGGCCCTGCTGCATCCGGACGGCTGGCACGACATGCATCTGCATGCGCGGGTGCGCGGGGACTGAGCGGGTGGGGGGCCTGCGCGCCGGTGGCGCTCCGCCCGGGCGGTCGGTCATGGCGGGCCTGCCGGGCGCGTTCAGGGCGGGCTTTGCCCCGGGGAGGGCGTCGAGCGCAGGGCCTTGCCGCATCCGGACGGCCAGCACGACATGCATCTGCATGCGCGGGTGCGCGGGGACTGAGCGGGTGGGGGCCTGCGCGCCGGTGGCGCTCCGCCCGGGCGGTCGGTCATGGCGGGCCTGCCGGGCGCGTTCAGGGCGGGCTTTGCCCGGGGAGGGCGTCGAGCGCAGGGCCCTGCCGCATCCGGACGGCTGGCACGACATGCATCTGCACGCGCGGGTGCGCGGGGACCGAGCGGGCGGGTGGGGCGCCCGGCTAGGTGTATTGACCACGAGCGTTGTTAACAGGGTCGAGATCTTGATCATGGCGAAGACCTCCGGTGTGGTGGAGGTGTCTAGGCTTCACCACACGGAGGTCTTCGTGTCCCACCGTAATGCCCGTCTTACCGTTCACGGCAGACGAATCCTGGTCGAACGCGTCCTGTCCGGCCGTCCCGTCGCGCACGTGGCCGCGGAGATGGGTATATCCCGTCCTGCAGCCCACAAGTGGGTCCGCCGCTGGCGGACCGAAGGCGATGCGGGGCTGCACGACCGTTCCAGCCGGCCCCGCACCACTCCACACCGCACGCCGTCTGCGGTCGAGGCCCGGGTCTGCCGACTGCGTTCCGGGCGCAAGCTCGGCCCGGCACGCATCGGACCGATCCTGGGTCTTCACGCCTCGACCGTCCACCGCATCCTGGTCAGGCACGGTCTGAACCGTCTGGCCTGGCTCGACCGGCCCACCGGCGAACCGATCCGCCGCTACGAGCGAGCCAGAGCGGGCGAGCTGGTCCACGTCGACATCAAGAAACTCGGCAACATCCCCGACGGCGGCGGATGGCGAACTGTCGGCCGCGCGGCCGGTGACCGCAACCGCCAGTCCACCACCACCGAGCGCAAGAGCTGCACACCGGTAATCGGCTACAGCTACATCCACTCCGCCGTCGACGACCACTCCCGCCTGGCCTACAGCGAAGTCCTCACCGACGAGCGCAAGGAGACCGCCGCCGGCTTCTGGCAGCGGGCGAACGCCTTCTTCGCTGCTCACGGCATCACCGTCGAACGGGTCCTGACCGACAACGGCTCCTGCTACAAGTCCAGACTGTTCACCCAGACGCTGGCCACCGCGGGCATCACCCACAAGAAGATCCGGCCCTACCGGCCGCAGACCAACGGCAAGGTCGAACGCTTCAACCGCACCCTGCTCGACGAATGGGCCTACCTGCGGCCCTACACCAGCAACACCGAACGAACAGCAGCCCTGGCAGACTTCCTCCACACCTACAACCACCACCGCTGCCACACCGCACTCGGAGGCCAGCCACCAATCAGCCGCGTGAACAACGTTGCGGGTCAATACAGCTAGGCCGCCGGGGCGCCCTCCTGCTCGGCCTCGATGCGGGCGTTCCACTCGCGCTTCGAGGCCTGCCAGCCGTCCTCGTTGTGGCCGAGCCGCCAGTAGCCGGAGATCGACAGGTCCTCGCGGGAGATCTCCCGCTCGATCCGCAGATAACGGCGCAGTTCCTTGACGCAGGCCGCCTCGCCGTGCACGAAGATGTGCGGGCGGCCCTCGGGGAAGTCCAGCGCGCGCACCGCCTCGACCAGGGCCTGGCCCACCGGACGGGCGCCGCGGTGCAGCCAGACGACCTCCACGTCCGAGTCGATCTTCTGCTCCTCCTCGGGCCCGTCGACCTCCACGAACGCGAAGGCGCGGGCGCCGTCGGGCAGCGCCTCCAGGGAGCGGGCGATCGCCGGCAGGGCGCTCTCGTCGCCGGCCAGCAGGTGCCAGTCGGCCGTCGGGTCGGGGGCGTAGGCGCCGCCGGGGCCCATGAAGTGGACGGTCTCGCCCGGCCGGACGCGCTTGGCCCAGGGGCCCGCCAGCCCCTCGTCGCCGTGGATGACGAAGTCCAGCGTCATCTCGAGGTGCGCGGCGTCCCAGTGGCGCACGGTGTACGTGCGGGTCACCGGCCACTGGTCGCGGGGGAACTCCTCGCGGATCCGGTCCACGTCGAAGGGCTCGGGATAGGTCACGCCCTCGGCGGCGAACAGCAGCTTCACGTAGTGGTCGGTACAGGTGTCCGCGGAGATCTCGGCCAGCCCCTCGCCACCGAGCACCACACGCTGCATGTGCGGGGTCAGCCGCTCGGTGCGGACGACCTGTGCGGTGTGCGGCTTGCGCGGCTTGCGCGCCGGACGGTCTGCCATGACGGCCTCCCTGCTCACTGCGTGCGGATCACTGAGTTAGGTTCACCTAAGTTAGCATCCCCTTCCCGCTTCTCGCGTCACGAAGGGGAGATCCGCGACGTTCCGCACGCAGAGTACGACTTCCCCTCGACCGGGAGTCGACGCACCGCCCAGCCATTGCCTGCCGGCGCCGCACGCTCAGACGGTGAGCGTCGTCAGCAGCCGGTGCAGCGATCCGCCCAGGCCCCAGCGTGCCGCGAGGGCGTCCAGCGCCGCGGCGTCGCGCGGTCCGCGCGGCAGCGTGGTGGCCACGTCCGGCAGCGGCACGTCGTCGGCTACCCGGACGACCTTCGGGGCGACGTCCAGATACGGCCCGGCCTCGGTGAGCCGCTTGCGCTGCGAGGGCGTGAGCTTCGCCTTCGGGTCGTCCACGGCGGCCCGGATGCCCGCCAGGTCCCCGAACTCGGCCAGCAGCTTGGCCGCCGTCTTCTCGCCGATGCCGGCCACACCGGGCAGACCGTCGCTCGGGTCGCCGCGCAGCAGCGCCAGATCGGCGTACCCGCGGCCGTCGACCCCGTACTTCTCGCGCAGTGCGGCCTCGTCGGTGAGGTTGAGGGTGCCCACGCCCTTGACCGGGTACAGCACGCGCACGCCGCGGGCGTCGTCGACGAGCTGGTAGAGGTCCCGGTCGCCGGTGACGATGTCCACCGGACCCTTCGCCCGAGCCGTGTACGTGCCGATGACGTCGTCCGCCTCGTACCCGGCCACGCCGACACGGGCGATGCCGAGCGCGTCGAGGACGTCCTCGATGACCGGCACCTGCGGTGACAGCATGTCGGGCACCTCCTCCTCGTCGGGGCCCGCGGGGCGCTCCTCGGCGACGCGGTGCGCCTTGTACGAGGGGATCAGCTCCACCCGCCAGTGCGGGCGCCAGTCGGCGTCCATGCAGGCGACCAGGTGGTCGGGCCGGTGGTCCTTCACCAGGCGGTCGATGAAGTCGAGCAGGCCGCGCACGGCGTTCACCGGCGTGCCGTCGGGGGCCCGCACCGAGTCCGGCACGCCGAAGTAGGCGCGGAAGTAGAGGGAGGCGGTGTCGAGAAGCATCAGTCGTCCGGTCACGCCTCGCATCATGCCGCAGAGCGTGTGGACGAGTGAGGGAGGACGTGTGAACTGGGTCACTCTTGTGTTTGGTGCATAAGCATCGGGGCAGGTGCGCAGCCGGGTCGAAGCTGGTTGATGCATTCAACTGTTAGCGAGGCTTCACACCCTGTCCCTGCCCCCGATGCAAGAGGTAAGCGTGTCAGCGAGACTAGAAGCCGAGGGCCTGTTCAAGGTCTTCGGCAGGAAACCGGACCAGGCAGTCGAACGACTGCGCCAGGGGGACGTGCGGAAGGAACTGCACGCCGACGGCACCACGGCCGCCGTCATCGACGCGTCGTTCACCGTGGAGCCCGGCGAGATCTTCGTGGTCATGGGACTGTCCGGATCCGGCAAGTCCACGCTGCTGCGCATGCTCAACGGTCTGCTGGAGCCGACCGCCGGACATGTCCGCTTCGGCGGTCAGGACCTCACCGAGATCGGCGAGCGCAAGCTGCGCGACGTCCGCTCCAAGAGCATCAGCATGGTCTTCCAGCACTTCGCGCTCTTCCCGCACCGCAGCGTCCGTGACAACGCTGCCTACGGTCTTGAAGTGCAGGGCGTGCCCCGCGCCGAGCGCGAACGCCGCGCCGACGAGGCGCTCGCCCTGTGCGGCCTGGCCGGCTGGGAGAAGTCCTGGCCCGACGAGCTGTCCGGCGGTATGCAGCAGCGCGTCGGCCTGGCCCGTGCGCTCGCCACGGACGCCGATCTGCTGCTGATGGACGAGTCCTTCAGCGCCCTGGACCCGCTGATCCGCCGTGACATGCAGGACCAGCTGCTGGAACTCCAGAAGACCCTGAAGAAGACCATCGTCTTCATCACGCACGACCTCAACGAGGCCATGCGCCTGGGCGACCGCATCGCCATGATGCGCGACGGCCGGATCGTCCAGATAGGCACCGCGCAGGACATCCTGATACGTCCCGCCAACGACTACGTCGCCTCCTTCACCCAGGACGTCGACCGTTCCCGCGTGCTGACCACGGCCGCCGTCATGGAGACCGACCTGCGCGGCGACGAGGCCGACTGCGACTGCGAGACGGCCACGCCCGAGACGTCGTTCACCGACCTGTGCGCGATCAGTGCCCGAACCCCGCACCCCGTCGCGGTCGTCGACGGCGACGGCGAGCTGGTCGGCGTGGTCCCCACCCGTCGCCTCGTCGGCTTCCTCGGCGACGAGCAGGCCGAGCCCGGCACCTGCGACAGCCCGCGCGACCAGGGTCCGGAGAAGGTGATGGCCCGTGCCTAGGATCCCGCTCGGCGACTGGGTCAACAGCACCGTCGACTGGCTGCTCGAACACGTCGCGTGGCTCTTCGACTTCCTGAAGACCGTCTTCACCGGCACCTACGACGGCATCAACGCCGTCCTCCAGGCGCCCGAACCGCTGCTCCTCGCCGGTATCTTCGCGGTCGTCGCCTTCTGGCTGCGCGGCACGCTCGCCGGTGTGCTCACCTTCGTGGGATTCGCGTTCATCGACTCCATGGAGTTGTGGGAGAACGCGATGATCACCCTGTCGCTGGTGCTCGTCGCCACGATCATCGCCCTGGTGGTGGCGGTGCCCGTCGGCATCTGGGCGGCCCGCTCCGACCGGGTCAGCGGTCTGGTCCGGCCCGTGCTGGACTTCATGCAGACGCTGCCCGCGATGATCTACCTCATCCCGGCGATCCTGTTCTTCGGCACCGGCGCCTCCGCGGGCATCGTCGCCACCCTGATCTTCGCGCTCGCCCCGGGCGTGCGCATGACCGAGCTGGGCATCCGCCAGGTCGACAAGGAACTGGTCGAGGCCGCCGAGGCCTTCGGCACCACTCCCCGCAACACCCTGCTGCGCGTCCAGCTCCCGCTGGCCCTGCCGACGGTGATGGCGGGCGTCAACCAGGTCATCATGCTCGGCCTGTCCATGGCCGCGATCGCCGGCATGGTCGGCACCGGCGGCCTCGGCGGCGACGTCAACGAGGCCATCGGCCAGCTGAACGTCGGTCTCGGCTCCGAGTCCGGTGTGGCCATCGTGATCCTCGCGATCTACCTGGACCGCATGACCAGCGCGCTCGGCACCCAGGTGTCGCCGCTCGGCCGCCGCGCCGCCGCCAAGGCCCGCAGCATGGGCGGCCTGAAGATCTGGTCCTACCGCCCCCGCCCGCAGGTCGCCGTCATCGGCGTCGTCATCCTCGGCCTGGTGGCCGGCGGCATGGGCGTCTTCGGCGGCTCCGGCGACTCGGAGGCCGTCGCGAACGGCAAGAACGTCGGCCAGGGCAAGAAGGTCACCCTCGGCTACGTGCCGTGGGACGAGGGCGTCGCCTCCACGTTCCTGTGGAAGGAGATCCTCGAACAGCGCGGCTACGAGGTCGAGGCCAAGCAGTTCGACGCGGGGCCGCTCTACACCTCCCTGGCGCAGGGCGACATCGACATCGTCACCAACTCGTGGCTGCCGACCACCCACGCCCAGTACTGGAAGAAGTACGGCGACCGGCTCGACGACCTCGGCTCCTGGTACGACAACACGTCGCTGGAGCTGACCGTCCCGGCGTACATGAAGGACATCAACTCGCTCGAGGACCTCAAGGGCAAGGCCGACCAGTTCGGCGGCAAGATCACCGGCATCGAGTCCAGCGCCGGCGAGATGGCCCTGCTCAAGGACAAGGTCTCCAAGGAGTACGGCCTCGACAAGGAGTACAAGGTCGTCGACAGCTCCACGCCGGCGATGCTGGCCGAGCTGAAGCGGGCGATGAGCAAGAAGGAACCGATCGTCGTCACGCTCTGGTCCCCGCACTGGGCGTACAACGACCTCGACCTGAAGAAGCTCAAGGACCCCAAGGGTGCCTGGGGCAAGGGCGACGGCGTGCACACGCTCTCCCGCAAGGGCTTCGCCGGCGATGACCCCACCGCCGCCAAGTGGATGAAGGACTTCAAGCTGGACGAGAAGCAGCTCACCAGCCTGGAGGCCGAGATCAACAAGGCCGGCAAGGGCAAGCAGCAGGACGCCGTCCGCACCTGGCTGAAGAGCAACCCGGGGCTCGTCGACAAGCTCGCCCCGGTCGCGGGCGCCGGCGGCGCCACCCCGGCCGAGGCGAAGCGCGCCCTGGACGTGGCCTGGTTCCCCTGGGAGGAGGACGTCGCCGTCACCTACCTGTGGAAGAACGTCCTGGAGCGCCGCGGCTACAAGATGAACCTGAAGCAGATGGACGTCGGCCCGGTCTACACCGGCCTGGCCTCCGGCGACCTCGACCTCAACTTCGACGCCTGGCTGCCCCACGCCCAGAAGAACTACTGGGACAAGAACAAGGACAACCTCACCGACCTCGGCACCTGGTACGAACCGACCTCCCTGGAGATCGCCGTCCCCTCCTACGTGAAGGACGTCAAGTCCCTCGCGGACCTCAAGGGCAAGGCCGACCTCTTCGACGGGAAGATCATCGGCATCGAGCCCGGCACCGGTGAGATGCAGCTCGCCAAGGACGAGGTGCTGCCGGGCTACGGCCTGGAGGACGAGTACGAGATCGTGGACGGCTCCACCCCGGCCATGCTGGCCGAGCTGAAGCGCGCCTACGCCAAGAAGGAGCCGGTCGCGGTCACCCTGTGGTCCCCGCACTGGGCGTACAGCGACTACGAGCTGACCAAGCTGAAGGACCCCAAGAAGGCCTTCGGTGAGGGCAACACGATCCGCACCATCTCCAGCAAGAAGTTCCCCGAGCAGTATCCGCAGCTCACCAAGTGGATCAAGAACTTCCACATGAGCGAGGACGAGCTCGGCACCCTGGAGGCCGAGATCAAGGACCGCGGGCAGGGCCACGAGGAGGAAGCCGTCGCGGCCTGGCTCGAGGAGCACCCGGACATGGTGGGCCGGATGACCCCGTAGTAGCACCGCACACCGGTCACCCCGAGGGGTGGGCCCGGCCGCGCCTCCTGACGGCGCGCGGCCGGGCCCACCCCTCGGGTCGTGTCGGCCGGGGACACGGTAAGGATTTGGACAACCACGGAGCGCCAACCCCCTGCCCGAGCATCGCCTCGCCGGGGCGGGAGGGGCTGGCGGGAACACGCGGGGCCCTCCGCGCCTTGAACCGGTAAGGCGTCCGGCACGTGGGACGGAGCGGCCCGCGCGTGGCGAGAACTGTGAGGTCCCGGCCACCGCACCGTGACATCGATGTGACGGCCGCATGAAACGGTTTGCCGAACATGCGTAGGGTGCAGAGAACTCATCAGGAGGACGGCGACCCGAGACGGGCACCGCGGCGGCACGACGACGGGTGAAGGAGGGAGCCGGAGCGATGGGCGACCACAAGGATCAGCACCTCCGGGTCGGCGCGGCCGTACGGCGCCGGCGCCGGTCCCTCGACCTGACTCTCGCCGTGGTGTCCGAGCGCAGCGGCCTGTCCGTGCCCTTCCTCAGCCAGATCGAGAACGACCGGGCGCGGCCCAGTCAGAGCTCCCTGGAGAAGGTGGCCGACGCCCTGCGCACCACCGCCGTGGAGCTGCTCGCCGCCGCCGACCCCGCGTGCAGCGTCGACGTGGTCCGCAACGAGGACCCCGACCCCGAGCTGGCCCCCAGGGTGCGTTCGCTGGTGCGCGGGCACCACCAGATGCACGCCTCCGAGTTCACCGGCGACCATGACGTGGGCCGTGAACTCCAGTACCGCAACGACCAGTTGATGTTCGTCGCCGAGGGCGCCGTGGAGATCGAGGCCGAGGGCCGCGCCTACCGGCTGGGCCGGGGCGACACGCTGTACCTCACGGGCGGCGTGCGGCACCGGTGGCGGGCCACGGTGCCCGACACCCGGCTGGTCGTGGTCGCCGTCGCCGAGCACATCGAGGCGGTCCGGGAGGGGCCCCGCCGGTGAGGGTGGTCTCCCTGGTGCCCTCCCTGACCGAGGCGGTGGCCCGTACCCTCCCCGATGTCCTCGCCGGTGCCACCGACTGGTGCACCCACCCGGCCGGGCTCGACGTCGTACGGGTCGGCGGCACCAAGAACCCGAAGACCGACCGGATCATCGCCCTCGCCCCCGACCTGGTGATCGCCAACGAGGAGGAGAACCGCGCCCCCGACCTCGACGCCCTGCGCGAGGCGGGCGTCGAGGTGCTGGTGACCGAGGTGCGCACCGTGTCGCAGGCCCTGACCGAGATGGACCGCGTGCTGACCGCCTGCGGTGCCCGCTCCCGGCCCCGGTGGCTGGACGAGGCCGAGGCGGCCTGGTCCGCACTGCCGTCCCCGCCGCCCGGGGAGCGCCGCACCGCCGTGGTGCCGATCTGGCGCAGGCCCTGGATGGTGCTGGGCCGCGACACCTTCGCCGGTGACGTGCTGTCCCGCCTGGGCGTCGACCACCTCCACGCCTCCCACCCCGAGCGGTATCCGAAGATCCCCCTCGAGGACCTGCGGGCGGCCCGTCCGGACGTCGTGGTCCTGCCGGACGAGCCGTACCGCTTCACCGCCGGCGACGGCCCGGAGGCGTTCCCCGGGCTGTCCTGTGCCCTCGTCGACGGGCGGTACCTCACGTGGTACGGGCCGTCACTGGCCGAGGCGCCGCGGGCACTGGCCGCGGCCCTGCGAGCAGCACACCGCTGAACAGGCCGCGGGTCGTGTGCACGGCGGCGACCGCCCAGGCCGTGACCAGCACGGCGTACAGGACGACCGTCAGCCCGTCGTAGACGACGAGCCCGGTGTGCCGGGCCAGGGCCTCCGCGCCGGTGACACAGGTGCCCACCGGGAAGGTGAACGACCACCACGTCATCGAGAAGCCCATGCCCTCGCGCCGCGCCCGCACCACGTGCGCGGTGGCCAGACACAGCCACATCAGCGCGAAGCCCGTCACCGGCACGCCGTAGAGCACGGCGAGCACCCCGAAGCCCTCGGCGTACGGCGGCGGAACGACGCCCGGGGCCACGTCCGCGAACTGGCCCACGGCGGTCGTCGACTGCCCGAGCGGGCCCAGGACCAGGAACAGCGACGGGGTGAGCGCGAGCGGCAGCGGGCCGCCGGTGAGCAGCCGGCCGAAGATCACCGGCAGGGTCACCAGGGTCGCGAGCAGGCTCACCCCGAACAGCGCGACGCAGGCGAGCAGCAGCGTCTCGCGGAGCTGTCCCGGCGGGAGGTGCGGGACCAGCGGCGGACCGACGGCCGCCGACACCATGGGCGCGACCAGCGGCAGCAGCCAGACCGGGCTCGCCTGCCCCGGCTCCACCCGGTGCCGTACGGCCATCAGGTACGGCACGGCGACGGCCGCCGCGAGCCCGACGACCGTACCGGCGGTGAACAGCACGGCGGCCAGGGCGACCGCCGCCGAGGTGCCGATCCAGTCCCGGCCGACCGTCAGGGCGCCGCCGCCGACGGCCAGCAGAGCCATCGACAGGCAGCCGTAGAACGGGGCCGCGGCCGGGTCGAGCAGGTGCGCGCGGGCCTGGTCCCGGTGGTGGTACCAGTGCAGGGAACGGGCCACGAGCAGCGCCGCGAGGAGGACGAGGGACAGGGCCCAGAACGCGGTGCACACGGGGCGCAGCCCGGGTATGTGCCCCGGCAGCGCGGCTCCGGCGCCGCCGACGACGGCGGTGCCCATGACGCAGGCGTACCAGTTGGGTCCGAGATGGCGGACGGCCGGGACGCGCCGGGCGGGGGCCGCGGCGGGGGAGTGGGGCTGGGCGACGGTGACCATGCGTCCACGATCGTCGCGGCCGAGGCCGCTGACCAGGGACCATGCCTCTATGAGGGCATAAGCTGGGGTTATGAGCAGGAGCAGTGCGGAGGGTGAGCAGGCCGGTCAGGGCGGTCAGGGTGTGCCGGGTTCGTTGGCGCACCGGGTCCCCGACCTCGGCGCGATGGAGCTGCTGCTGGCGGTGGCCCGGCTGGGCAGCCTCGGCGGCGCCGCGCGCGAGCTGGGCATCACGCAGCCGGCCGCCAGCAGCCGCGTCCGGTCGATGGAGCGGCAGCTGGGGGTCGCGCTGGTGGACCGTTCGCCGCGCGGCTCCCGGCTGACGGACGCGGGCGTGCTGGTCACGGACTGGGCGCGACGGATCGTCGAGGCCGCCGAGGCGTTCGACGCGGGCGCGCAGGCGCTGCGGGACCGGCGGGACTCGCGGCTGCGGGTTGCGGCGAGCATGACGATCGCCGAGTACCTGCTGCCGGGCTGGCTGGTCGCCCTGCGCAGCCAGCTGCCCGACACGGCGGTCTCCCTGCTCGCCGGGAACTCGGCGACGGTGGCGGCACGACTGCTGGCCGACGAGGCCGACCTCGGCTTCGTGGAGGGCGTCAGCGTGCCCGCCGGCCTGGACTCCGCGGTCATCGCCCACGACCGCCTCATCGTCGTCACCGCGCCGGGCCACCCGTGGGCCCGCCGCCGGCGCCCGCTGGCGGCCTCGGAACTGGCGGCGACCCCGCTGATCCTGCGCGAGAAGGGTTCGGGCACCCGGCAGGTCCTGGACGCGGCCCTGGGCGGCCTGGCCCGCCCCCTGATCGAGCTGTCGTCCACCACGGCCGTGAAGGCTGCGGCGGTGAGCGGCGCCGGACCCTCCGTCCTCAGCGAACTCGCGGTGGGCGAGGAACTGACCACCCGCCGCCTGGTGAGCGTCCCCCTCGCGGACGTCACCCTGGCCCGCGAGCTACGGGCGGTATGGCCCACGGGGCACCGGCCCACGGGGCCGGCACGGCAACTGCTGTCGCTGACGCGGGTGTAGAGGGCTCGGCGTGTCCGCCCCCGGCGCTCAGGAGGGCCGGGCCGCCGCCTCCACCAGAGCCCGCATCACCCGTACGTCCTCGCCCATCTCCGGGTGCCACTGGACGCCCAGGACCCAGGCGGGGGCGGACGGGAGTTCCAGGGCCTCCACCGTGCCGTCCGCCGCGTGGGCCGACGGGGTGAGGCCGGTGCCGAGGCGGTCCACCGCCTGGTGGTGGTAGGTCGGGACGAAGGTCTCCTCGGGGACCACACCGGCGTACAGCGTGCCCGGTACCGGCTTGACCGGGTGACCGCCGAAGGCGCCGACCACCTCGGCGTGGCCCTCGATGTGCTGGACGAGGGTGCCGCCCAGGGCGACGTTGAGGAGCTGCATGCCGCGGCAGACGCCCAGCAGCGGGACGTGCGCGGCCAGGGCCGCCTCGACGAGGGCCAGCTCCCACGTGTCGCGGGCGCGCGCGGGCGGGCCGGTGCGGGGATCCGGGGTCGCGCCGTAGCGGACCGGCTCCACGTCCGGGCCGCCCGCGATCACCAGTCCGTCGAGGCGGGCGAGCGTGGCCGCGGCGTGCTCCGGCACGTCCGGCGGGAGCATCACCGCCAGGCCTCCCGCCCGCTGCACCAGCCGCGGATACCCGGCGGGCAGCAGCGCCGCCTCCAGTTCCCACACGCCCCAGCGCGCCCCGGTCTCCAGGTACGTGCTGACGCCGATCAGCGGTCTGTCCGTCACCATCCGAGCCCTCCGCCTGCCGCTATGGACCGTCCTCATACCTTTGCCCGCGTGGGACACGCCCGCGCGGCACACTCACGTCAGGAACCCCCGCAGCAGCGCCGCCGTCCCCGCGCAGTGCTCCCGCGTGATCTCGCGGGCCGCGTCCGCGTCCCCGTCGAGCACGGCCGCCACCAGCGCCGTGTGCTGCCGCTGCGAGTGCTCCAGGTTGCGCACCAGCAGCGGGATGCAGTCCAGCAGGTCGTTCAGGGTGGCCCGGACGGCCGCGTACTGCGCCGCCAGGGCCGCCGACCCGCACAGCTCCGCGAGGGTGAGGTGCAGCCTCGTGTCCAGCCGCCGGTACTCCGCCAGTGGAGCGTCCCGGGTCGCGGCCAGCGACTCGCTCAGCCGCGCTGCCCGGCCGTCCGTCAGCCCGTGCGCCGCGCACAGCCCGGCCGCGCCCACCTCCAGCACCTCGCGGAAGCGCAGTACGTCCTCGATGTCGACCCCGGCCACCCGCCGCCGCAGTTCGTCCTCGCCGCCGGCGTCCGCACGCGGCAGCACGAACGTTCCGCCGTACCGCCCCCGCCGGGCCTCCACCAGCCCCTGGTCCTGGAGCACCCGCAGCACCTCGCGCAGGGTCACCCGGCTGATCCCGAGCCGCTCCGCCAGCTCCCGCTCGGCCGGCAGCCGCTCGTCCCCGGACACCAGCCCCAGCCTGACCACTTGAAGGATCTGCTCCAGCGCCTCCTCGAAGCCGTTGCCGGCCCGCACCGGCCGCAACACCGGTGCGAGCCGGTCCGTCACGCTCCCCCCGGTTTCCTCCGGCATGCGGCCGCGCCCCCTTCCCAGCCAATGGTTCTCGGCAATACCTTATGGCTCCCGGCCAAAGGAGGCTCTCCCCGTGCCAGACCGCACACCCCCGCTCGGGGTCGAGGCACTGCACGCCCTCGTCGCCGCCGGTGACATCGACACCGTCGTCCTGGCCTTCCCCGACATGCAGGGCCGCCTCCAGGGCAAGCGGTTCGCGGCCCGCTTCTTCCTCGACGAGGTCCTGGCACACGGCACCGAGGGCTGCAACTACCTCCTCGCCGTCGACGCCGACATGAACACCGTGGACGGCTACGCGATGTCCTCCTGGGACCGCGGCTACGGCGACTTCGCCATGCACGCCGACCTGGCCACCCTGCGCCGCCTGCCCTGGAACGAGGGCACCGCGATGGTCGTCGCGGACCTCGCCTGGGAGGACGGCAACCCGGTGCTCGCCGCGCCCCGCCAGATCCTGCGCCGCCAGCTCGAACGCCTCGCCGGTCACGGCCTGACCGCGCGGGCCGGCACCGAGCTGGAGTTCATCGTCTTCCGGGACACCTACGAACAGGCCTGGGACGCGAACTACCGCGGCCTGACCCCGGCCAACCAGTACAACATCGACTACTCGGTGCTGGGCACCGGCCGCATCGAACCCCTGCTGCGCCGCATCCGCAACGAGATGGCGGGCGCCGGGCTCACCGTCGAGTCCGCCAAGGGCGAGTGCAACCCCGGCCAGCACGAGATCGCCTTCCGCTACGACGACGCCCTGGTCACCTGCGACCAGCACGCGGTCTACAAGACGGGCGCCAAGGAGATCGCCGCCCAGGAGGGCATGTCCCTCACCTTCATGGCCAAGTACAACGAGCGCGAGGGCAACTCCTGCCACATCCATCTCTCCCTCGCCGACGAGGACGGCGCCGCCGTCATGGCCGGCGACCAAGCGGGCGGCATGTCCGAGGTCATGCGGCACTTCCTCGCCGGACAACTCGTGGCACTGCGCGAGTTCTCGCTCCTCTACGCCCCCCACATCAACTCCTACAAGCGCTTCCAGCCCGGATCCTTCGCGCCGACCGCGGTCGCCTGGGGACACGACAACCGCACCTGCGCCCTGCGCGTCGTCGGCCACGGCCGTTCCCTGCGCTTCGAGAACCGGCTGCCCGGCGGAGACGTCAACCCGTACCTGGCGGTGGCGGGCATGGTGGCGGCCGGACTGCACGGCCTCGAACAGCGGCTGGAGCTGCCCGAACCCTGCGCGGGCAACGCCTACACCGCCGACTACGCCCACGTCCCCACCACCCTGCGCGAGGCCGCCGAGCTGTGGGAGAACAGCACCCTCGCCAAGGCCGCCTTCGGGGACGAGGTCGTCGCGCACTACCGCAACATGGCGCGCGTCGAGATCGACGCCTACGACGCCGCCGTCACGGACTGGGAACTGCGCCGCTCCTTCGAACGCATGTGAGGTACCCGTTGTCCGACCTGCCCGACCTGCCTGACCTGTCCGGCCCGTCCGCCGAACTGCCCGACGTACTACGGGTACTGAACCCCGCCACCGAAGAGGTCGTCGCCACCGTCCCCGCCGCCTCCGCGGCCGACGTCGACGCCGCCGTCGTACGGGCCGCCCGGGCGCAGACCGCCTGGGCCGCCCTCGCCCCCGGCGACCGGGCCCGGCTGCTGCGCCGCTTCGCCGCCACCGTCGACGAGCACCTGGAGGAACTGGCCCGGCTGGAGGTCCGCGAGGCCGGGCACACCATCGGCAACGCCCGCTGGGAGGCCGGCAACGTCCGCGACCTGCTCGACTACGCCGCCGGGGGAGTGGAGCGGCTCACCGGACGCCAGATCCCGGTGCCCGGCGGCCTGGACGTGACGATCCTCGAACCGCTCGGCGTCGTCGGCGTCATCGCCCCCTGGAACTTCCCGATGCCGATCGCCGCCTGGGGCACGGCACCGGCGCTCGCGGCGGGCAACGCGGTCCTCCTCAAGCCCGCCGAGACGACCCCGCTGACCGCGCTGCGGCTCGCCGAACTCGCCCTGGACGCGGGGCTGCCCGAGGGGCTGTTCCAGGTGCTGCCGGGACACGGGCCGGTCGCGGGCGACGCGCTGGTGGAGCACCCCGGCGTGGCGAAGATCGTCTTCACCGGGTCCACGACCGTGGGCCGGCGGGTGGCCGCCAAGGGAGCCGCGCTCCTCAAGCCCGTCACCCTCGAACTCGGCGGCAAGAGCCCCAACATCGTCTTCGCCGACGCCGACGTGGAGGCCGCCGCGGCCGCCACACCCATGTCCTTCCTCGACAACTCCGGCCAGGACTGCTGCGCCCGCACCCGCATCCTCGTCCAGCGCCCCGTGTACGACCGCTTCCTCTCCCTCCTGGCCCCGGCGATCGACTCCGTCCGGGTCGGCGACCCGGCCGACGAGAGCACCGACATGGGCCCCCTGATCTCCCGCGCCCAACTGGACCGCGTCCGCTCCTACGTCCCCGACGGCGCCGACGGCATCCGCGGCAAGGCCCCCGAGGGCGGCCCCGGCTTCTGGTTCCCGCCCACGGTCCTCACCGGCGCCGACCCGGACGCCCGGGTAGCGGTCGAGGAGGTCTTCGGGCCCGTCGCCGTCGTACTGCCCTTCGAGGACGAGGCCGACGCGGTCCGCCTGGCCAACGCCACCGACTACGGCCTGTCCGGCTCACTGTGGACGCGGGACGTCGGCCGCGCCCTGCGCGTCTCGGCCGCGGTCCGCGCCGGGAACCTGTCCGTCAACTCCCATGCCAGCGTCCGCTACTGGACCCCGTTCGGCGGCTTCAAGCAGTCCGGACTCGGGCGCGAACTCGGCCCGGACGCGCTGACCGCGTTCACCGAGACCAAGAACGTCTTCATCAGCACCGCCTCGTCGAGCACGGAGGGCCCCGCACAGTGAGCGAAGAGATCGTCTGCCGCAGGCTTGTCGGCCGTACCGCCGTCGTCACCGGAGCCGGCAGTGGCATCGGCCTCGCGACCGTCCGCCGGCTCGCCTCCGAGGGCGCGCACGTCGTCTGCGGCGACGTCGACGAGGCCCGGGGCAAGGCGGCGGCCGAGGAGGTCGGCGGGACCTTCGTCATGGCCGACGTCACCGACCCCGAGCAGGTCGAGACGTTGTTCAGTACCGCCTACGACACCTACGGCAGCGTCGACGTCGCGTTCAACAACGCCGGCATCTCACCGCCCGACGACGACTCGATCCTGGAGACCGGCCTGGAGGCGTGGAAGCGCGTCCAGGAGGTCAATCTCACCTCCGTCTACCTGTGCTGCAAGGCCGCCATCCCGTACATGCGGCGCCAGGGCCGGGGGTCCATCATCAACACCGCGTCCTTCGTGGCGCGGATGGGCGCGGCCACCTCCCAGATCTCGTACACCGCGTCCAAGGGCGGCGTCCTCGCCATGTCCCGCGAACTGGGCGTGCAGTTCGCCCGGGAGGGCATCCGCGTCAACGCGCTCTGCCCGGGCCCGGTCAACACCCCGCTCCTCCAGGAGCTGTTCGCCAAGGACCCCGAGCGGGCCGCCCGCCGCCTGGTGCACATTCCGGTCGGGCGGTTCGCCGAGGCCGACGAGATCGCCGCCGCCGTCGCCTTCCTGGCCAGCGACGACTCCTCCTTCGTGAACGCCACCGACTTCCTGGTGGACGGCGGGATTTCCGGGGCGTACGTCACACCGCTGTAGATCACCGCGCGCGGCGTCCTACAGTGCCGGAATGAGCATGACGCCGCCGCCCGGCTGGTACCGCGACCCGTCGGCCGCCCACCAGGAACGCTGGTGGGACGGCACGGCCTGGACCGAGCACCGGCGCGCACCGGGAGCCACCGGGTACGGAGCGCCCGGGGACACCGGGTACGGCGCACCCGCGACCACCGGGTACGGCGCCGCCCAGCACGCGACGCCCCCGGCGCAGCCCGGCCCGCCGTCGACAGTGCCGCTGTTCGCGGGCGGTGGACAGGGCCGGCAGGGCGGCACCGGGCGCGGGAAGGCCGTCGCCCTCACCGTCGCCGCGGCCGTGCTTGTCGCCGCGATCGTCACCGGTGTGTTCGTCCTGGGCGAGGACGACGGAGGCGGTCCCGAGACGCAGGCGCCGCCCGTCACCCCGACCGCCACCGACCCCGCGCCGGTGACCGAGGAGCCGTCGCCCACCCCCTCCGAACCCTCCGCCGGCGACCCCGCCGTGGTCGAGGACCAGCTCAACGGCGTCACCTTCCCGCTGCCGGACGGCTGGGTCCTGCCCGAGCACGTCGCCGAGGACGACGTCATGATGACCACGGACGGCACCTACGACTGCCCGGCGGACGGCGGAGTGTGCCGGCACGGAATGGTCGTCTCCCGCACCGTCACGTCGAACGCCGAGTCCTCCCCGAAGACCCTCGCCCGGCAGGACATCGAGGACGCCGCCGACGACGCGTACGACCGCGACCTGGTCGGCAACAAGCCCTTCGGCGGCATCGAGTCGCACGAGGAGGTGGCGTCCGGGCAGGTCGCGGTCGCCGGACGCGCGGGCTACTACGTGCGCTGGCGGGTGGAGACGGCCAAGGGGCCCGGCGGCTACGTGCAGTCGCTGGTGTTCCCCTCCACCGTCGGCACCGAGTCCCCGATCCTCGTCCGCTACGTCTTCGACGCGGGCGAGGACGGGCCGCCGCTCGCCGACATGGACAGGATCACCAAGGGCATCCGGCCCATCGGCGACGCGGACACGGGCGGCGGCGTGGGCAGCGGCATCGGTCCGACGGACTGACGGCGCGTCGGGGTCTAGAGGAAGGTGTGCCCCTCGCCCCGGTACGTCGGGACCGTCGCCGTCACCGCGTCCCCCTCCACCAGGTGCAGCGCGTCGAACCGCTCGCACAGCTCACCGGCCTTGGCGTGCCGGAACCACACCTTGTCGCCGATCAGCAGGTCGTCGGCGGGCGAACCGAGCAGCGGCGTCTGCACCTCGCCGGGGCCCTCCTGGGGGTCGTAGCGCAGCCCCTCGGGCAGGTACGGCACCGGCAGCCGGTCGGCGCCGGCCGCGCCGGAGGCCGGATAGCCGCCGCCCAGCACGGTCACGACCCCGACGCCGGGGCGCCGTACGACGGGCTGCGCGAACAGCGCCGCCGGACGCCCGGTGAACGAGGTGTAGTTGTCGAACAGGCGCGGCACGTACAGGCCGGACCCGGCGGCGATCTCCGTGACCGCCTCCTCGGCCGCCGTGTGCTGCACGCTGCCCGTGCCGCCGCCGTTGACGAACTCCAGGCCCGGCACCACCGCCCGCACGGCCCGCACCACCGCGGCGCGGCGCTCGGCGAGTTCCCGGCGGGCGGCGGCCTGCATCAGCCGCACCGCACGTGACCGCAGCGGCCGCCCGGCCACCGCGTCCCCGACCCCGGCGACATGGCCCTCGTACGCCATGACACCGACGACCTCGAACCCCTTGCGGCGGGCCACGGCCCGGGCCAGCTCGGCCATCTCGGCGGGGGAGTGCAGCGGGGAACGGCGGGCGCCGACCCGCACCCGGCCGCCGAGCAGCCGCAGCGAGGTGTCCAACTCCAGGCAGACCCGGACGACTTCGCGGCCGCCGTCGCGGGCCGCTTCGATGAGGTCCAGCTGCGCCGGGTCGTCGACCATCACGGTCACCGCGGAGGCGAGCTTCGGGTCGGCGGTCAGCTCGGCGTATCCGGTGCGGTCCGCCGACGGGTAGGCGAGCAGCACGTCCTCGAAGCCGGAGCGGGCCAGCCACAGGGACTCGGCCAGTGTGTACGACATGAGGCCGGCGAAACCGTCCCTGGCCAGGGCGCGTTCCAGCAGGGCACGGCAGCGTACGGACTTGCTGGCCACCCGGACCGGCTTGCCGCCGGCCCGGCGGACCAGGTCGTCCGCGTTGGCGTCGAACGCCTCCAGGTCCACGATGGCCACGGGGGCGTCCAGATGGGCGGTGGCCCGGTCGTAACGGGCCCGGTCGGCGGCGCGCGCAGTCATGCTCGAAGCCTGCCAGACAGGATTACCGCAGGGTAGGGGGACGTTCCGGGCCAATGCCACGGGCGTGCGGACTGGTTCCCCGCCGGGCGGGGTCACGCCGTAGAGTGACGCGCACGCACGGCGGAACGACCCCGGGCGGCCGGGCCCCCGGGCTCGCGCCGGGATGGCGGTCCTCCCGTGCGGGTATGCGTGCCCGGGACGGATCGGTCCGCGCCGGGCCGGGGCAGGAGACATCACCGGCCCGCGCCGGAGAACGGCCCGGGCCCGAGAAACGGGGGGTGCATGAGCACGGAAGCGCGCCGCGCCTCCCATCCGCCCCGCCCCACCGCCCCACCGGGGGAACACCCGCCACCGCCGGGACCCGACGACCAGGACCCGGCACGGCACCCCTGGACCCCGTCGGCCACCGCGTCCGGCTCGGGCACCGCCGCCCCGGCCCGGCCGCAGTTCCCACCGCGTCCCGCGACGGAACCCGCTCCGGCCGACGCCTCCCGGACCCCCGGCGCTCCGTCCCGCCCCGCTGCGCCACCGCGCCCCGCGACGCCCCCGGCTTCCGGAGCGGTCGCGGGTGGTGCCGGCGCCGCGTCGGTCACCGCGTCCGGTTCCGGCACCGCCGATCTCACGGGCGCCGCGGCCCACCCGCGGAACCCACCGCGCCCCGCCACGCCGCCCCGCCCGGCCCAGGCGCCGGCGTCGCACGACACCGACGCGGTGGGAGCCGGCCGGCGTTCGTCGGACCACGTCCCCGGACAGCGCACGCAGGCCCCGTCCCGGGACACCGGCGCCGCAGCGGCCCTCCCGGGGAGCGGCGAGACCCCGGGCCGAGAGCCTTCGCCGGCCCCGGAGGCGCCCCCGTACCCGCGCCTCCGCCTCGACGACCGCTCACGCGGCGGACAGGGACAGGACGCACCGCCGCCGCGTGCTTCGGCCCGGTTCCCGGATGCTGCGCCGTCTGTCGGGCGTGAGGCCGAGCCGCGTGCTTCGGCCCGGTTCCCGGATGCTGCGCCGTCTGTCGGGCGGGACGCCGCACCACACGCTTCCGCCCGCTTCCCCGATGCCCCGCCCACCGTCGGCAGCGATGCCCCGGCTCCCGGCGTCACGCGCCCGGAGACACCCGGCGCGCGCTCAGCGGCGCCCACCGCGCGCCCGGACGCTCCCGCCGCACGCCCCCCGGGTACCGTGCCGGGCTCGCCCCGGCGAGACGTTCCCGCGCCCCAGGACCCGCCTCGCGGCCCGGTGGGGCGCACGGCGCACGGCCTCGGTGCGGGCGAGGCCCTTCGGGGAACCGGGGCGTCCCGGTCGTCGGCCCAGCGGACCGCCGTCCCCGAGGAGACCCCCTCCGAGACGACCCGGCGGCTGCGGCCCGTGCCCGCCGAGCCGGTGGCGGACCGCGACTCCGGTCCCGACCCCGCGTTCTCGTGGAGCGCCCCGGTGGTGCCCGGCGACGGGCGGCCCCGGGTGTCGTTCGGGCGGCCCGAGGGGTACGACGGGCTCGCCCGGCCCCGCCCGCTCGGCGGGCGGCTGCGGCCGCAGGCCCTCGCCGCCGCCGTCTGTCTCGTGCTCGGCGTGGGGCTCCTCACCGGAGCGGTCACCGGCAGCTGGCTCGCCGGAGACTCCGGAGACGGTGGCGCGCGCAGCGCGTTCACCGAGGCCGGGGACCTGTGGCACAACGTGCCGGTCGACCAGCTGTTCCCGCCCACCGTGCGGGGCCAGGGCGCCGGACCCGGCGGCGCCGACCGCACCTGGACGCGGGTCGCGGTCGCCCCGGACGGCGACTGCGCCGAGGCCTTCGACCGGCTGCTCACCAAGGTGCTCGACCCGGTCGGCTGCCGGCGCCTGCTGCGCGCCACGTACACCGACGCCACCCGGAGCCACGTCACCACCGTCGGCATGCTGTTCACCAAGGCAGACACCGCCGCCATGACCTCACTGGCGAAGCGGTTCGAGAAGGAGGGCCTGGCCGGCCGCGACGACCTGATGCCGCTGCCCTACGCCGCGAAGGACACCGTCGCCGCCGGGTTCGGCGCCCCGCAGCGGGCCGCCTGGACCGTCTCCGTCCTCACCGACGCCCCCGTCGTCGTCTACGCCGTCTCCGGCTGGGCCGACGCACGCCCCGTCGACGACCCCGAGCCCGCCGAGGAGGCCATGGAGTCCGGCGCCACGTCCGCCCCCGCCCAGGCCGGCCTCGGCCACGAGGCGAAGGGCCTCGCCGACCGCGTCGAACGCGCCCTGCGCAAGAACGTGGGCCAGGCCACGGAGCACCCGTCGTGAACGCACCCCAGGTGAACACCCGCCGCACCCGCCGGGCAGGCACCGCCCTGAGCCTCCTGCTGGCGGGCGCCCTCGTGCTCGTCCCCGCCCCCGCCGCACACGCCGACGGCATCCGCGCCCAGCAGTGGGCCCTGGACGCCATGCACACCCAGGACGCCTGGCGCACCACCAAGGGCGCCGGCGTCACCGTCGCCGTCCTGGACACGGGCGTGGAGGCCGACCACCCCGACCTGGCCGGCAACGTCGTCACCGGCAAGGACCTGGTCGGCTTCGGCGCGAGCGAGGGCGACCGCGCCTGGGCCCGGCACGGCACCGCCATGGCCGGGATCATCGCCGGGCACGGCCACGGCGCCGGCAACGCCGACGGCGTCATGGGCATCGCCCCGGAGGCCAGGATCATGCCCCTGCGCGTGATCCTCGAGGACGGCGACCCCTCCCGCGCCAAGGCCCGCAAGACCCGGGGCAACGCCCTCGCCGAGGGCATCCGCTGGGCCGCCGACAACGGCGCCGACATCATCAACCTCTCCCTCGGCGACGACTCCGCCTCCGCGCACCCCGAACCCGCCGAGGACGAGGCCATCCAGTACGCCCTGAAGAAGGGCGTGATCGTCGTCGCCTCGGCCGGCAACGGCGGCGAGAAGGGCGACCACGTCTCCTACCCGGCCGCCTATCCGGGCGTCATCGCCGCCACCGCCGTCGACCGCTACGGCACCCGCGCCTCCTTCTCCACCCGCCGCTGGTACGCCACGGTCAGCGCGCCCGGCGTCGACGTGATCATCGCCGACCCCGATCACCGGTACTACGAGGGATGGGGCACCAGCGCCGCCTCGGCCTTCGTCTCCGGCGCCGCCGCACTGGTGAAGGCGGCCCATCCGGACCTCGGCCCGGCCCAGGTCAAGGCCCTGCTGGAGGACACCGCCCGCAACGCCCCCGCCGAGGGCCGCGACGACTCCCGCGGCTTCGGCTTCGTGGACCCCGCCGCCGCGATCGAGGCGGCCGGACGGCTGAAGCCGGAGGGTCTGAACTCGGCGGCCTACGGCGACAAGTACTTCGGCTCCGGCCCCGACACCGCCGACTCCGACGACTCCACCTCCGCCTGGGCGGCTCCGCTGGCCGGCGGCGCGGGCGGCGTCCTCGTGGTCGCCGCCGTCGTCCTGTGGCGCGGCCGCCGCGAACGCTACGACGACTTCTGATCCCGCTCCGCCCGGCCACTCCCGTCGCCCTCACCGGCGAGGACGGACACCGCCGCCCGGGCCGCCGCCTCGACCAGCGCGATCCCCTCCGCCAGGGTCGCGCTGCCCCGCGACACCACCGCGACCAGCCGGTCGTGACCGCCCGAGGTGACCCGCCCGACGCTGTTGACCACCCACAACCCGGTGGTGCTCCGCCGCAGCCAGCCGTTCTTCAGCGCCCACGCGGAACCGTCGGCCGCCGCCGACACCCCCCACCGCTGACCGTCCGCGATCCGCCCCATCAACCCGGTCACGTACGCCCGTGCGTCCGCGCTCAGCTCGGAACCGTCCGCGACGAACAACTGCCGCAGCAGCGCGACCTGATCCACGGCCGTCGTCCGCGTCAGCCCCCACAGCGTCCCCTCGCCGCCCGCGGTCCCCGTCAGCCCGAACCGCTCGTTCGCCGCGTCCAGCCCCCGCGCCCCGCCGATCGCCCGCCACAACGCCGAAGCCGAGTCGTTGTCACTCCGCTCGACCATCGCGGCGGCATGCGCCCGCTCCGCGACGGTCAGCACCCGCCCCGCGTCCCGCGCCCGCAGCAGCAGCGCCGCCAGAATGCCGACCTTGACGACGCTCGCCGTCTCGAAGACCCCCGCACCGTAGGCCGCCCCCACCCCGGCCTCCGGATCAAGCCCCGCCACCGCAACCTCGACACCGTCCCGCAGACCGGCCGCCGCCATGGCAGCGGCCAGCGGCACGTCCCGCTCCACGACCGTCTCGCCCCTCACCGACGACCCCTCCCGCCACGGGCACCAGGACCGCCGACGATACGACGCCCCCGCCCGGCCTTGATCGCCGCCCGGCCCGCTGATTGGCTGGCCACTATGACCGAACTCGCGGACGTCGGCTGGCCGCCCGTCCCGATCAGGACCAAGCGTCTCGTGCTCCGTGAGCCCGAGGCCCGGGACCGTCCGGTCTTCGTCGAATGGTTCGACGCCGCCCTTCCCGGTGAGCCGGTCGTGCTGGCCACCCAGACCGCCAACGTCGGCTCGATGCGCCTCGCGGCAAGGCTGGGGTTCACCGAGGTCGAGCGGTTCTGGGCCTGGGACGCCGAGCAGTGGCTCGGCCTGCGGCCCCCGGCCCCCGGCCACGCCCCCTCGCCGACGGGCAGACACCCTGAACTAGGGTCGGGGACCGTGGTGAACAAGAACATTCCAGACTCCGGCTACTCCGACGACGACGGCTCCGCCGACCCCCGGCTCGTCGCCGCGCTCGCCGCCTGGGCCGAGGACCGCACCGCCCTGGCGCCGGTGCTGGAGGCACTCAAGGGGGCCCGGCTGCTGGTGCCCGTCGTGGCCGTGCTCGGGGAGGTGGAGGAGGACAGTCAAGAGGGGCGCGAAGCTCCTTGGAAGGGTGGTGGTGGGCGACGGGAGGGCGGGCTGCGCCGGGAGAAGACCAGTGACATGGCGGTGCCGACCCTGAAGGCCGGCGGCCGTACCGCGCTGCCCGCGTTCACGTCCACCGCGTCGCTCGCCCGCTGGGACCCCGCGGCCCGCCCCGTCGCCGTACCCGTGCACCAGGCGCTGCAGGCCGCCGCGCACGAGAAGGCGGACACGGTCGTCCTCGATCTGGCCGGACCGGTGCCGTTCGAACTGACCGGAGCGGTGCTGCTGGCGCTGGCCGAGGGACGTACGACGACCGACCCGCTCGCCGATCCGGCCGTCACCGACGCCGTACGGGCCGCCCTGGCCGCGGAGCCGGCCGTGCTCCGGGCGCACCTCGGGCGGGGCCGGGCCGACGGCACGCTGGCGCTGGTCCTGGATCCGGCGCAGGACGACCCGGCGAAGGCAGCCCGTGCCGTCGCCGAGCGGCTGGCCGCCGACGAGACGCTGAGGGCCCGCCTGGTGCGCGGCCTCGACCTGGCACTGCTGCCGGCCGGGGCCACGCCGCCGGGCGAGCCCTTGTACGTGCGGGAGGGGCAGGGTCAGCCGTAGACGGGGCCCGTGTACTTCTCGCCCGGACCCTGGCCCGGCTCGTCCGGGACGAGCGACGCCTCGCGGAAGGCCAGCTGGAGCGACTTCAGGCCGTCCCGCAGCGGCGCCGCGTGGAAGGAACTGATCTCGGTCGCCGTCGCGTCCAGCAGACCGGCCAGCGCGTGCACCAGCTTGCGCGCCTCGTCCAGGTCCTTGTGCGCCTCGCCCTCCTCGGTCAGCCCCAGCTTCACGGCGGCGGCGCTCATCAGGTTGACGGCGACCGTCACGATCACCTCGACCGCGGGGACCTCCGCGATGTCGCGGGTCATGGCGTCGAAGTCGGGCGTCTCAGGCGGGGTGTCACTCATGCCGCACACGATAGGCGCAGCGGGCGATCCGGCCCCACTCGGTCTCGGTTAGCCCTTCCCCCGCCGAGCTGCTAACCTTGTGTAACGACCGGTCGGACACGCACGCCCACGGCAGCGGATCCGGCCCACAAGTGGAGGCTCCGATCTCCCACCTGGCCGTCCTCCGGGACGGCGGGTCACCGGTCAGGCGGTCCCGTCCCAGCGGCGGCGACCGGCCCGAAATCGCGCCCCGCGGTCATCGCGGCGGTGCTCCGGTAGTAGTTCGAGGAGCCCCGCCTGTGATCGTCCGGGGCATTTTTTGTGCACCGGCGCGGTTAGGTCTATCGAACACAGACGTAACGCGGCTGTTTGCCAGACCGTCGCGTGGTGCTACCGAGGAGGATCCATCAGCGCCGAGCCCCGCATCAACGACCGGATTCGCGTTCCCGAGGTGCGACTTGTCGGTCCCAGCGGCGAGCAGGTCGGGATTGTTCCGCTTGCCAAGGCCCTGGAGCTTGCGCAGGAGTACGACCTCGACCTCGTCGAGGTCGCGGCGAACGCCCGTCCGCCTGTCTGCAAGCTCATGGACTACGGGAAGTTCAAGTACGAGTCGGCCATGAAGGCCCGTGAGGCGCGCAAGAACCAGGCGCACACGGTCATCAAGGAGATGAAGCTCCGGCCGAAGATCGACCCGCACGACTATGACACCAAGAAGGGTCACGTCGTCCGGTTCCTCAAGCAGGGCGACAAGGTCAAGATCACGATCATGTTCCGCGGCCGCGAGCAGTCCCGCCCCGAGCTGGGCTACCGACTGCTGCAGCGTCTCGCGGAGGACGTGGCCGACCTCGGGTTCGTGGAGTCGAACCCGAAGCAGGACGGCCGAAACATGATCATGGTCCTCGGTCCGCACAAGAAGAAGACCGAGGCGATGGCCGAGGCTCGCCAGGCGCAGGAAGCCCGCAAGGCTGACGCGAAGGCCAACCCCGGCAAGTCGCAGAACGCCGCGGAGGCCGACGGCGAGGACGTCGAGGACGTCGAGGCCCCGGCTCAGGAACACGCCGAGGCGTGACCCCGGGGGACGCCAGTCCCCAGGACGTAACCGATACAAGCGACGTTCCACCGTGCCCGGTTTCACGACCGGGCACCGGAGCGCCACCGACGAGGAGAGAACGGCGCTATGCCGAAGAACAAGTCGCACAGCGGTGCCAGCAAGCGCTTCAAGATCACCGGCTCCGGCAAGGTGCTCCGTGAGCGCGCCGGCAAGCGCCACCTGCTCGAGCACAAGTCGTCCCGCGTGACGCGCCGCCTGACCGGCAACGCCGAGATGGCCCCGGGCGACGCCGCGAAGATCAAGAAGCTTCTCGGCAAGTGACGTACGGGCGCCACTGAGCGCCGTACGGCACGACCGGGACCCCATCGATACCGGGCCGCGTGAGGATCACCGCGGCCCCGCTACAAGGAGTTAACAAGTGGCACGCGTCAAGCGGGCAGTCAACGCCCACAAGAAGCGCCGGGCGATCCTCGAGCAGGCCTCCGGCTACCGCGGTCAGCGTTCGCGCCTGTACCGCAAGGCCAAGGAGCAGGTCACCCACTCGCTGGTCTACAACTACAACGACCGCAAGAAGCGCAAGGGTGACTTCCGCCAGCTGTGGATCCAGCGCATCAACGCCGCTGCCCGCGCCAACGGCATCACGTACAACCGCTTCATCCAGGGCCTGAAGGCCGCCAACGTCGAGGTCGACCGCAAGATCCTCGCCGAGCTGGCCGTCAACGACGCCGGTGCCTTCGCGGCGCTGGTCGAGGTTGCGCAGAAGGCGCTGCCGAGCGACGTGAACGCGCCCAAGGCTGCGTGACGCTGCGCCGGCTTGAGCCGTAGTTGAAGGGACCCGCAGGCTCCGGCCTGCGGGTCCCTTCGATTGCCGTTGTTCGGTTCGTCGTCTGCCGCGGGTGCGTCGTGGCTGGTCGCGCAGCTCCCCGCGCCCCCGGAGGGCGTGTGCAGCCCGCGTCGAGATATCTGTGAACGTTAGGAAGAGCATGCGACCCGCCAGCCCCGAGCTGATCTCCCCCCGTTCTCCCCGTGTCCTGGCCGCGCGGCGGCTGGGGAAGCGGAACTTTCGGGGCAAGGAGCGGCTGTTCCTGGCCGAGGGGCCGCAGGCCGTGCGGGAGGCCGCCGGGTACGAGGACACGCTGGTCGAGCTGTTCGCCACCGTCGAGGCCGCCGAGCGGTACGCCGACATCATCGGGGCGGCCCGCCAGGCCGGTGTGCGCGTGCACCTCGCCGCCGAGCAGGTGATCGAGGACATCTCCACCACCGTCACCCCGCAGGGCCTGGTCGGGGTCTGCCGGTTCGTCGACACCCCCTTCGACGAGATCCTCGCCGCCCGCCCCAAGCTCGTCGCCGTCCTCGCACACGTCCGCGACCCCGGCAACGCGGGCACGGTACTGCGCTGCGCCGACGCCGCCGGCGCCGAGGCCGTCGTCCTCACCGACGCCTCCGTCGACCTGTACAACCCCAAGGCCGTACGCGCCTCCGTCGGCTCCCTGTTCCACCTGCCGGTCGCCGTCGGCGTCCCCGTCGAACGCGCCGTGGCCGGGCTGCGGGACGCCGGGGTCCGGGTGGTCGCCGCCGACGGCGCGGGGGAGCAGGACCTCGACGCCGAGCTGGACGCCGGCACCATGGGCGGCCCCACCGCCTGGGTGTTCGGCAACGAGGCATGGGGGCTCCCCGAGGAGACCCGCGGCCTCGCCGACGCCGTCCTGCGCGTCCCGATCCACGGGAAGGCCGAGAGCCTGAACCTGGCGACCGCCGCCGCCGTATGTCTCTACGCGTCGGCGCGTGCACAGCGCGCCGCCGGAGGGTGCCGCTCCGTCACCAACGCCTAGTAGGGTGACCTGCCCAGGGCCCCCGCGCGGCTGAGAGGTGGGATACGCGGATGAGTGTCGGCACGAGCAGCGCGCCGGGAGCCCGGGGAGCGCCGCGTCCGCCCGCGCCCCGCACCCCCGGTGATCTCGCCGGCCCGGGCCTGGACCCGGACGAGCTGCCCGACGGCCTGGTCGTCGCCGACGAGCTCGGCCGCGTGGTCTGCTTCAACGCCGCCGCCGCCCGCATCACGGCCGTCCCGGCCGCCGAAGCCCTCGGCCGGCCGCTGGAGAAGGCCCTGCCCCTGGAGGACCTGGAGGGCCGCCGCTGGTGGCAGCTCACCGACCCCTACGGCGGCCTCGCCATCCGCGCCGGCCAGCCCGAGCGCAACCTCCTGCTCCCCGGCGGCCGGGAAGTCCTCGTCTCCGCCCGCTACGTCCGCGTCGAGCGTCTCGGCCCCGTCCACCGCGTCGTCGTCACCCTGCGTGACACCGAGGCCCGCCGTCGTACCGAACGCAGCCACGCCGAGCTGATCGCCACCGTCGCCCACGAACTGCGCTCGCCCCTCACCTCCGTCAAGGGCTTCACGGCGACGCTGCTGGCCAAGTGGGAGAGGTTCACCGACGACCAGAAGCGGCTGATGCTGGAGACCGTCGACGCCGACGCCGACCGGGTCACCCGGCTCATCGCCGAACTGCTGGACATCTCGCGGATCGACTCGGGCCGGCTGGAGGTCCGCCGTCAGCCCGTCGACATCGGCGCCGCCGTCGGCCGGCACATCCAGGCGTACGTCGCCTCCGGCCAGGAGGCCGACCGCTTCCTCCTCCGTCTCGGCCGGCCGCTGCCCGACCTGTGGGCCGACCCCGACAAGGTCGACCAGGTGCTGAGCAACCTGCTGGAAAATGCCGTGCGGCACGGCGAGGGAACCGTCACCATTGACATCACGCCCACGGCGTCCCCCCGTGAAGGGGAGGACCTCGGCACGTCGGTCACGGTGAGCGACGAAGGGGCCGGCATCCCGGAGGAGTCCATGAACCGCGTCTTCACCCGCTTCTGGCGGGGCAGCAAGCGCGGTGGCACCGGCCTCGGGCTGTACATCGTCAAGGGCATCGTCGAGGCCCACGGCGGCACCATCACGGTCGGCCGCGCCCCCGGCGGCGGCGCCGAGTTCCGATTTACGTTGCCCGTGGCGGCACCGGCGTATCTCACCTGAGCAGCACCTGAGACGGCGGACGACCCCACGGGCGTAATCCGCGTTCCACAGCCCCGTTAGACTCGGTCTTTGGCACCTTTGCGTCCAGTTCCGCAGACGAAGCGTCCCAGCCCCGTCTCCGGACCGTAGACGGGGCGTTCCAGCCAGCCAATCGGAAGCACGGGAAGAGATGTCGGCACCGAATAAGTCGTACGACCCTGTCGAGGTCGAGGCGTTGAAACCGGAAGAGATCGAGCGCATGCGGGACGAGGCGCTCGCCGCCTTCGCCGCCGCGGACTCCCTCGACGCGCTCCAGGAGGCCAAGGTCGCCCACACCGGCGGGGCCTCTCCGCTGGCGCTCGCCAACCGCGAGATCGGCGCCCTGCCCCCGCAGGCCAAGGCCGACGCGGGCAAGCGCGTCGGAATGGCCCGCGGCGCGGTCAACAAGGCGCTGGCCGCCCGCCAGGCGGAGCTGGAGGCCGAGCGTGACGCGCGCGTGCTGGTCGAGGAGGCCGTGGACGTCACACTGCCCCACGACCGCGTGCCGGCCGGCGCCCGCCACCCGCTCACCACGCTCTCGGAGCGCATCGAGGACGTCTTCGTGGCCATGGGCTACGAGGTCGCCGAGGGCCCCGAGGCCGAGGCCGAGTGGTTCAACTTCGACGCCCTCAACATCGGCCCGGACCATCCGGCCCGCGGCGAGGCCGACACCTTCTTCGTCGAGGGCCCCGACGGCGGCTCCGAGTCCGGCGTCGTGCTGCGCACCCACACCTCGCCCGTGCAGATCCGCTCACTGCTGGAGCGCGAGCTGCCGGTCTACGTGATCTGCCCCGGCCGGGTGTACCGCACCGACGAGCTGGATGCCACGCACACCCCCGTCTTCCACCAGGTCGAGCTGCTCGCCGTCGACGAGGGCCTGACCATGGCGGACCTCAAGGGGACCCTGGACCACATGGTCCAGTCGCTGTTCGGCGCGGAGATGAAGACCCGGCTGCGGCCGAACTTCTTCCCCTTCACCGAGCCCTCCGCCGAGATGGACATGCTCTGCTACGTCTGCAAGGGCGCGTCCGTCGGCAACCCCGACCGGCCCTGCCGCACCTGCTCCAGCGAGGGCTGGATCGAGCTGGGCGGCTGCGGCATGGTCAACCCGCGGGTGCTCACCGCCTGCGGCATCGACCCGGAGAAGTACAGCGGCTTCGCCTTCGGGTTCGGCATCGAGCGGATGCTGATGTTCCGCCACAACGTCGAGGACATGCGAGACATGGTCGAGGGTGACGTCCGGTTCACCCGGCCGTTCGGGATGGAGATCTGATGCGGGTCCCGCTTTCCTGGCTGCGGGAGTACGTCGACCTGCCGGCCACCGAGACCGGCCGCGACGTGCAGGCCAAGCTGATTTCGGCCGGTCTGGAGGTCGAGACCGTCGAGCACCTGGGCGCCGACCTCAAGGGCCCCCTCGTGGTGGGCCAGGTGCTGACCATCGAGGAGCTGGAGGGCTTCAAGAAGCCGATCCGCTTCTGCACCGTCGACGTCGGACAGGCCAACGGCACCGGTGAGCCGCAGGAGATCGTCTGCGGCGCCCGGAACTTCGCCGTCGGCGACAAGGTCGTCGTCGTCCTGCCCGGCGCCACCCTGCCCGGCGGCTTCTCGATCTCCGCCCGCAAGACCTACGGCAAGACGTCCCACGGCATGATCTGCTCCGGCGACGAGCTGGGCATGGGCGACGACGGCAGCCACGGCATCATCGTGCTGCCGCCGGAGACCGAGGTCGGCAGGGACGCCATCGAACTGCTCGAGCTGGTCGACGAGGTCCTGGACATCGCCGTCACCGCCAACCGCGGCGACTGCCTGTCCATCCGCGGCGTGGCCCGCGAGGCGGCCATCGCCTACGGCCTGCCGCTGCGCGACCCGGCCCTCATCGACGTGCCGGGCCCCAACGCCTACGGCTACCCCGTCAAGATCGCCGACCCCACCGGCTGCGACCGCTTCACCGCCCGCACGGTGACCGGCCTCAGCGCCGAGGCGCGCTCCCCGATCTGGCTCCAGCGGCGCCTCCAGAAGGTCGGCATGCGCCCGATCTCGCTGGCCGTCGACGTCACCAACTACGTGATGATGGAACTGGGCCAGCCGCTGCACGCCTACGACCGGGGCCTCGTCCAGGGCACCATCGGCGTGCGCCGGGCCGAGGAGGGCGAGAAGATCGTCACCCTCGACGGCGTCGAGCGGAAGCTGCACGCCGAGGACCTGGTCATCACCGACGACCGGGGCCCGATCGGTCTCGCCGGCGTCATGGGCGGCGCCAACACCGAGATCGCGGACCACGACGCCGCGGAGAACGGCGGCGACGCGACGAGTGACGTGGTCATCGAGGCCGCCCACTTCGACCAGGTGTCCATCGCCCGCACCGCCCGCCGGCACAAGCTGTCCTCCGAGGCCTCCCGCCGCTTCGAGCGCGGCGTGGACCCGCAGGCCGCCGCCGCTGCCGCGCAGCGCACCGTCGACCTGCTGGTGCTGCTCGCGGGCGGCACCGCCGAGGCCGGCGTCACGGAGATCAGCGCCCCCTGCGCACCGCACACCATCAGCGTCCCCGCCGACCACCCCGACCAGGTCGCCGGTGTCACGTACGGCCGCGAGACCGTCGTACGCCGCCTCCAGGAGGTCGGCTGCGACGTGTACGGGCAGGACGAACTGATCGTCACCGTCCCGTCCTGGCGGCCCGACCTGACCGACCCGAACGACCTGGCCGAAGAGGTCATCCGGCTGGAGGGATACGAGAACCTGCCCTCCACCCTGCCCAGGCCCTCCGCGGGCCGCGGCCTGACCTCCCGGCAGCGGCTGCACCGCCGGGTCGGCCGGGCGCTGGCCGGCGCGGGCTACGTCGAGGCGCTGAACTACCCGTTCGTCAGCGAGCAGGTCTTCGACCAGCTCGGGCTGGACGCCGACGACCCGGCCCGCCGCGTCGTCAAGCTGGTCAACCCGCTCAGCGACGAGGAGCCCGCGCTGCGGAGCACGCTGCTGCCGGGCCTGCTCGGCGCGCTGCGCCGCAACGACGGCCGGGGCTCGCACGACCTGGCGCTCTTCGAGACCGGCCTGGTCTTCCACCCCCGCGACGAGCGGCGGGTCGCCGCCAACCTGCCCGTCGACCGGAGGCCCGGCGACGACGACCTCGCCGCGCTGAACGCCGCGCTGCCCGACCAGCCGCGGCACGTCGCGGTCGTGCTGACCGGCGCGCGGGAACAGGCCGGCTGGTGGGGCAAGGGCCGTCCGGCCGACTGGGCCGACGCCGTCGAGGCGGGACGCCTGGTGGCCCGGGAGGCCGGCGCCGAGCTGATCCTCCGCAAGGGACAGTACGGGCCGTGGCACCCCGGGCGCTGCGCCGAGCTGATCGTCACGGTCGACGGCACGGAGCGGGTCGTCGGACACGCGGGTGAGCTGCACCCCCGGGTGCTCAAGGCGCTCGGTCTGCCCGCGCGGAGCTGCGCGATGGAGCTGGACCTCGACGTCGTGGCGCGGGCCGGGAACGACACCCCGCAGGCGCCGGGCATCTCCACGTTCCCGGTGGCGACGCAGGACGTCGCCCTGGTGGTCGACGCGTACGTGCCCGCGGCGGACGTCGAGGCGGCGCTGCGGGACGGGGCGGGTGAGCTGCTGGAGTCCATCCGGCTGTTCGACGTCTACGACAACGCGGAGCAGCTGGGTGAGGGGCGCAAGTCCCTCGCGTACGCGTTGCGCTTCCGCGCGGGGGACCGGACGCTCACCGTCGACGAGGCGTCGGCCGCGCGGGACGCGGCGGTGGCCCTCGCGGGCGAGCGGGTCGGAGCGGTGCTGCGCAGTTAGGCGGGGCGCCCAAGGGGCGGGGGGCTTCTGCCGGTTGGCGGCCGCGGGTACGTCGTGGTCGCTCGCGCAGTTCCCCGCGCCCCTTGGCGGCGTTCGGGTGACGTCCCTGAAGGGGCGCGGAGAACTGCGCGACCAGCCACGGCGCACCCGCGCTCGACAACGCGCCCGCACACTGAACGGCGTCGAGTCGCACCGTACGGCCGGCGGAGCCGTCCGCCCCGCCACGGAGTGTCGGGCAGGCAGCTGGGCGGACGGCACAAGTTCGGGCCGCCGCACTGTACGAGGGGGAGCCGGCGGCCCGGCCGGCCTCTTTCGAGGCCCTTCAGTCAAGCGTCCCGGAACTCTCCGCGACAGTGCGCACACGCTGCGGATGCGCGTACTCCGTTCACACCCCGTGTGAAGCCCGGCACACTACGCTGTCGGCACCGAGTCACCGCGGCACCGGGGGGCACCCATGCAGCCCAACACCCTGCTCGACGCGATCCTGGACGAGGCCGGGATCTCGCACGCGGGACTGGCCGCGCACGTCAACCAGGCGGGACGCGCCCGCGGGCTGGCGCTGAGGTACGAACACACCGCCGTCGCACGGTGGTTGAAGGGCCAGCGCCCGCGCGGTCAGGTGCCCGACCTGATCTGCGAGGTCCTCGCCTCCCGCCTGCACCGCCCCGTCACCCTCGACGACATCGGCCTCGGTGTGCCCGGCGAACCGGCCGCCCCGCACACCGGCTCGCTCTCCGGGTTCGTGGAGCGAGCCACCGCCCTGTGGCGCTCCGACCAGCAGCGGCGCCCGCACATCCTCGGTGCCCCCGCGCTCACCGGCACGCCCGCCGTGATGCCGGTCTGGGAGTGGGAGAACCCGCCCGAGGACGTCGACGTCTCCCGCGGCGGGCGGCACCGGGTGACCGCCGCCGACCTGGAGATGCTGCGCTGCGCGCGGGCCCACTACGAGCAGATGTACCGCAAGGCCGGCGGCATGGCGACCCGTGCCCGCATCGTCGGCTTCCTCAACTCCGAGGCCGCGCCGCTGCTGCGCGGCGGTTACACCGACGCCACCGGACGCCAACTGCACCGGGCCACCGGCGGCCTGGTGGCGGTCGCCGGGATCTGCGCGTACGACTCCGACGCGCACGGACTCGCGCAGCGCTACTTCCACCAGGCCCTGCGGCTCGCCAAGGCCAGCGGCGACCAGGGCCTCGGCGCCTACGTCATCGCGCTGCTGGTCAACCAGGCGCTGTTCATGCGGGAGTACCGGCAGGCCGTCGCCTTCGCCGAGGCCGCGCTGCGCGCCGCGGGCCGCCACATCACCCCGGCGCTCGCCTCCGACCTCTACGCGATGCAGGCGAAGGCGTACGCGCACCTCGGCGACGGCAGCGGCGCGCTGTCCTGCATCCGCCGGGCCGAGCAGGCCGCCGAGCGCATCCGACGCGGCTACGAGCCCGACGAGACCGGCTATGTCCAGCCCGGGCTGGTCAACGTCCAGGTCGCCGAGGCCCTGTTGAGCCTCGGGGAACTGGCCGCGGCCGGGGAGCACGCCGCGGCGGCGGTCGACAACCCGGCGCACGACCGCGGCCGGGTGCACCGGCTCGCCATGCTCAGCACCATCGAACTGCGCAAGGGCAACGCCGACAAGGCGGTGGCCACCGCCGTGCAGATGGCCGAACAGGCCCGGGGCATGGAGTCCCAGCGTCTGCGCGACCGACTCCGCGCGGTGCGCGAGCACCTGGTGCGCAGCGGCTGCGCGGGCACGACCGAGGCCGCCGAACTCATCGACGGGGCGCTGCGCGTACCGCTGTGATCCGTCCGCCCCTCGGGGCACACTGCGCCCACCACTGCGCCGTGAGCGGCCGCCGTGCGCCTGCTGCCGGGACGCTGCTGCTGCGATATTGCCACCTACTCCAAGAAAGGTGGCAGAACCGTGCAGTGGACGAAACAGAGCGAACAAAATGTGTACGCAAATCGCTGGTTCAGCGTCAATCTCGCCGATGTCGAACTACCGGACGGTCGGCACCTCGACCACTTCCTCATACGGATGCGTCCGGTGGCCGTGGCCACGGTCGTGAACGAGGCGAACGAGGTCCTCCTGCTGTGGCGGCACCGCTTCATCACCGACAGCTGGGGCTGGGAACTGGCGGCCGGCGTCGTCGAGGACGGCGAGGACGTCGCGGTGGCGGCGGCCAGGGAACTGGTGGAGGAGACCGGCTGGCGGCCGGGACCGCTGCGGCACCTGATGAGCGTGGAGCCGTCCAACGGGCTCACCGACGCCCGGCACCACGTCTACTGGGCCGACGAGGGCACGTACGTCGGGCACCCCGTGGACGACTTCGAGTCGGACCGCCGGGAGTGGATTCCGCTCAAGCTCGTTCCCGACCTGGTCGCCCGCGGGGAGGTCCCGGCCGCCAACATGGCGGCCGCGTTACTCCTGCTGCACCATCTCAGGCTCGGCCAGGACATGCCCGGCCTCGGCCGCCGGGCCGGCTAGCGTCCGAGGGCCTGCCAGACCGCCACGATCAGCGCGCCCAGGGCCGTGACGACGGCCACCGAGGGCAGGGGCCAGCGGGCGTGCTCCAGCGCGGTCAGCCGGGTACTGAGGTCCGCCAGCTCCTTGGCGGTCTCCTCGGTGCGGTGGGAGAGCAGGGCGTGCCCGCCCTCGACTCGGGCGTAGGCCACATCGAGCCGGCGTCGTAACTCTGCGAGTTCTCCCTGGGCGACAGGGTGCTCGGGATCGGCGGTCACGGACCGCTCCTTTCCGTAGGCGTCTCACGTCCCTTGCATGTGCATGTCGAGTCAACTCGCCTGGTGGGCGCCTGGGGAGAGTGTGCGGACGGCATATGCGAGCCCGGGGCGCACACGCCGTGTGAAAGCCGCGGGCCCGGCACCACCTGAGGTGCCGGGCCCGTGCGCGTAGCTGCGCGTAATCAGCCGTAGGAGTAGAAGCCCGAACCGCTCTTGCGGCCGAGGCGGCCCGCGTCGACCATGCGCTGGAGCAGCGGGGGAGCGGCGTACAGCGGCTCCTTGTACTCCTCGTACATCGAGTACGCCACCGAGGAGACCGTGTCCAGGCCGATCAGGTCCGCCAGCTTCAGCGGGCCCATCGGGTGGGCGCAGCCCATCTCCATGCCGTTGTCGATGTCCTCGCGGCTCGCGATGCCCGACTCGAACATCCGGATCGCGGAGAGCAGGTACGGGATCAGCAGCGCGTTCACCACGAAGCCGGAGCGGTCCTGGGCGCGGATGGCGTGCTTGCCGAGCACCTTCTCGGTGAACAGCTGCGCCCGGCTCAGCGTGCCCTCGGAGGTGGTGAGCGCCGGGATCAGCTCGACCAGCTGCTGCACCGGGGCCGGGTTGAAGAAGTGGATGCCGATGACGTGGTCGGGCCGCGAGGTGGCGACCGCCAGCTTCACCAGCGGGATCGAGGAGGTGTTGGAGGCCAGGATCGCGTCCGGCCGGGTCACGACCTGGTCGAGCACCTGGAAGATCTCGGTCTTGACCTGCTCGTTCTCGACGACCGCCTCGATCACCAGGTCACGGTCGGCGAACTCGCCGAGATCGGTGGTGAAGCTGAGCCGCGCCTGCGTGGCGTCCCGCTCCTCCTCGGTGATCTTGCCGCGCTCGGCGGCCTTGGCCAGCGAGTTGTACAGCCGGGTGCGGCCGATCTCCAGAGCCTCGCCCGTGGTCTCGGCGACCATCACCTCCAGACCGGAGCGGGCGCACACCTCGGCGATGCCCGCCCCCATCTGGCCGCAGCCCACCACGCCGACGCGTGCGATATCTCCCGAGATGCCGGTCACATCGTCCCTTTCGCTGACTTCAAGGCCGGTAACAGGCGTACCGGGGTCCCCGGCGCCTGCTCCGATCGAGCACGTTACCCCCGAATGGTCACGGATCCGTCTCCCGGGTCGGGCATGCTGAGGCCCCGTACACGATCCGTGAGCGTGCGGATCCACAGCGTTCAGGAGGTCCTCCCATGGGCGGTGTCTCGCGTCGTGCCTTCGCGGTGGCGGCGTTGTCGGCGTTCACCATGGCGCCCGCGGCGTCGGCGGCGCCGGTCTCCGCGTCGGAACCGCCGGTGCGCCGCGCCGCCGCCGGGATGCGGGGCATGTGGCTCGCCACGGTGGCCGGCCGCGACTGGCCCACCCGCGCCGGGCTGGGCGCCGCGGAGCAGCGCGCGGAACTGGTCGAGCACCTGGACAACGCGGTCCGGCACCGGCTGAACACGGTGTTCCTCCAGGTGCGGCCGACGGCCGACGCGCTGTGGCCCTCGCCGTACGAGCCGTGGTCGCAGTACCTGTCCGGCAGCCAGGGACGCGACCCGGGCTGGGACCCGCTGGGCACGGCGGTCGAGGAGGCGCACGCCCGCGGCCTGGAGCTGCACGCCTGGTTCAACCCGTACCGGGTCTCCCTGCACGACGATCCGAGCCACCTGGTCCCCGCCCACCCCGCGCGCAAGCACCCCGAGTGGGTGGTGCCGTACGGCGGGAAGCTCTACTACAACCCCGGGCTGCCCGAGGTCCGGGCCTTCGTCCAGGACGCGATGCTCGACGCGGTGGAGAAGTACGCCGTGGACGGCGTCCACTTCGACGACTACTTCTACCCCTATCCGGTCACCGGCGAGAGCTTCGACGACGGCGTGGCCTTCAGCACCTTCGGCGCCGGCTTCGGCAGCCGGGCCGACTGGCGGCGGGACAACATCGACCGGCTGGTGCGCGAGACCGCGGCACGCGTCAGGAAGGTCCGCCCGTCCGCCCGGTTCGGGGTGAGCCCCTTCGGGGTGTGGCGCAACGCGGCCACCGACGAGCGCGGCTCGGACACCCGGGCGGGCGTCCAGACGTACGACGACCTGTACGCGGACACCCGCAAGTGGGTGCGCGAGGGCTGGCTCGACTACGTCGTGCCGCAGCTGTACTGGAGCATCGGCCAGAACGGCGCGGACTACGCGAAGCTGCTCCCCTGGTGGGCCGAGGTGGCCGAGGGCAGCCGGACGCAGCTGTACGTGGGCGAGGCGCTGTACAAGGCCGGGGACCAGGCGCAGCCCGCCGCCTGGCAGGACCCGGCCGAGCTGTCCCGGCACCTCACGCTGGCCGCCCGCTACCCGCAGGTGCGCGGACACGTCTTCTTCTCCGCCAAGGACGTGGCGGAGGACCAGGGCGGTGCGATGGCGCGGCTGACGGCGGACCACTACACGCTGCCGGCCACCGCACCGCGCTGAGCCGGCCGCCCGGGACCGGCGCGGGCTAGAGCTGGATCTCCCGGTGCCGGATCTCGGTGTCGGGTCCGGGCGAGCACACGCCCTCGTGCCCGTCCTCGAACCGGACCCGGTACGGGGGAGAGCCCTTCTCGCCCAGAACCTCGACGATCTCGCCGACCTTGTCGTGTTCACCGACCACCCGGCCGTGCTGCACCAGCTGGTCGCCCTTCATTGCGTGCATGCGTGGGGCCTCCTCGCCTGTGTGCCGCTCTCAGCCCCGGGCCCGCTGGGTGACCGCGATGCACACCAGTACCGCCGCGGCCGTCAGCGGAGCGGCCACCGTCAGGTGCTCGCCCAGGAGAAGTACCGACCACACCAGTGTGAGCAGCGGCTGGGCCAGCTGCAACTGGCTGGCCTTCGGGATCCCGATGGCCGCCATGCCCCGGTACCAGACGACCAGGCCGAGGAACTGCGAGCCCGCCGCCACCCACAGCAGCCCGGTCACGCTGTGCGCCGTCAGGTGCACCGGCTCGAACGACAGGGCGACCGCGGCCATCGGCACCGTCAGCGGCAGACACAGCACCAGCGCCCAGCCGATCACGTGCCAGCCCGGCATCACCCGGGCCAGCCGGCCGCCCTCCGTGTAGCCGGCCGCGCACACCAGCAGCGCCGCGAAGAGATAGGCGTCGGCCGAGGTCAGCGCCCCGCCGCTCTGCTGCACCGTGAAGGCGATCACGGCCGCCGCACCCGCCAGGGCGGCGAGCCAGAAGGTGCGCGAGGGCCGGGTGCCGATGCGCAGGGCCGAGAACAGCGCGGTCGTCAGCGGGAGGAGGCCGACCACGACGGCGGCGTGCGCGGTCGTCGACGTCTGGAGGGCGAGCGTGGTCAGGAGCGGAAAGCCCAGGACCACCCCGGCGCCGACCACCGCGAGCCCCGCCCAGTGCCGCCGCTCGGGGAACGCCACGCGCAGTACGAGCAGGCAGCCCCCGGCGATCACCGCGGCCAGGATGCTGCGCACCGCGATCAGGGACCAGGGGCCGAAGCCCTCCAGGCCCCAGGCGGTGGCCGGGAAGGTGAGGGAGAAGGCGACGACGCCGAGCGCGGCCAGCAGCGTGCCGGAGGACCGGCCGCCGGTGCTCGCGGTCGGACCGCCCACTGCTATCCCGGACGGTGCGGTAGCGCTACTCTGTGCTCTCATGCAAGAGCGTAGCAGTGTCGCTGACCTGGTGAGTGAGTTGCGGGGAGAACTGGACCGCTACTCGCCCGGCGGAAAGCTCCCGTCGAGCCGGGCCCTCGTCGACCGGTTCCGGGTGAGCCCGGTGACCGTCTCCCGGGCCCTGGCGCAGCTGGCGGCCGAGGGACTGGTGGTCACCCGGCCCGGCGCCGGCGCCTTCCGTGCCCGGCCGCGCCCCACGGCCGCACCCACGGGGGACACCTCCTGGCAGGAGGTCGCGCTCAGCGCCGACGGTGCCGCCGACCTCGTACCGCGCACGGTGGACGCCTCGGGCGTGCTGGTCTCGCTGGCCGCCCCGCCGCCCGGCGTCGTGGAGTTCAACGGCGGCTACCTGCACCCGTCGCTCCAGCCCGAGCGCGCGATGGCCGCGGCCCTGGCGCGGGCCGGGCGGCGGCCCGGTGCGTGGGGGCGGCCGCCGATGGAGGGGCTGCCGGAGCTGCGGGAGTGGTTCGCGCGCGGGATCGGCGGAGCCATCACGGCCGCGGAGGTGCTGATCACGGCGGGCGGGCAGTCCGCGCTGACCACCGCCCTGCGCGCCCTCACCCCGCCCGGCACCCCCGTGCTGGTCGAGTCGCCGACGTACCCCGGCATGCTGGCCATCGCGCGGGCGGCCGGACTGCGCCCGGTGCCGGTCCCCGTGGACGCCGACGGTGTCCGCCCGTCCCTGCTCGCCGACGCCTTCCGGGCCACTGGCGCCCGTGTCCTGGTCTGCCAGCCCCTCTTCCAGAACCCGACCGGTGCCGTGCTCGCCCCCGAGCGGCGCGGTGAGGTGCTGCGCATCGCGCGGGCGGCCGGCGCCTTCGTGGTGGAGGACGACTTCGTACGGCGGCTGGTGCACGAGGACGCCGGACCGCTGCCGGCGCCGCTCGCCGCCGACGACCCGGACGGCGTCGTGGTCCACGTCTGCTCGCTGACCAAGGCGACCTCGCCCAGCTTCCGGGTCAGCGCGCTGGCCGCACGCGGGCCGGTCCTGGAGCGGCTGCGGGCCATCCAGGTCGTCGACACCTTCTTCGTGCCCCGGCCGCTCCAGGAGGCGGCGCTGGAACTGGTGGGGTCACCCGCCTGGCCGCGCCATCTGCGCGCGATCGCCGCCGAGTTGAAGGACCGGCGGGACGCGATGACGTCCGCGCTGCGGCTGAGCCTGCCCGAGGTGTCGCTGCCGCACATCCCGTCCGGCGGATACCACCTGTGGCTCCGCCTGCCCGACGGCACCGACGAGGTCGCGCTCACCGCGGCCGCCCTGCGCGCGGGCGTGGCGATCACCCCGGGCCGCCCCTACTTCAGCGCCGAACCCCCCGCCGCCCACCTCCGGCTGAGCTTCGCGGCGGTGGCGGGCGCCGGCGAGATCGCCGAAGGCGTACGACGGCTGCGCACCGCCTGCACGGAGACGTGGGGCGGCTGACGCGGCCGGCCTCGGCGCGACATCCGGTCGACGCGGCCCCACCGGCCCTGCGAGCATCCCGGCATGACCCACACCCCGAGGCTGCCGAGGGCTACGAGATCTCCACCGACCCGCGGCGCATCGACGGGGAGCGCGTGCACCGGCGGCTCTCCACCGACGCGTACTGGGCCCTCGGGCGGCCCCGCGAGAGGCAGGACCGGGCCATCGAGGGCTCGCTCGACTTCGGGGTCTGCGACGCCCTGCCGGGGGAGCAGCACGGGGTCTACGAGAAGGTCGGCTTCACCGCGCTGGAGTGGCCCGGCGCGTGGATGGCGCTCACCTTCGGGCCGTGAATGGCGTGAATCCTGGGTAGCCCCGAGTAACACCCCTTGACCTGGTCACCTCGGCCCTCCACCATCACGGCATGGCGCTTCGGGTCACGTTCGTCGCCTCCGCACGCAGCTCACCGCTGCTCGCCGAGCGCTTCGACGACGACCGGCCGCTGGACCAGGCCGGATGGGACGAGGCGCTCCGTGCCGCGGGCGGTCTGCTGTCGCTGGCGGCCGCCGAGCTGCGCTACTGCTCGCCCACGCCCCGCAGCCGCGCCACCGGGGACGCCCTCGGCTGCGCGCCGCTGGTCCAACTCGCCCTGCGGGACTGCGACATGGGCCGCTGGCGCGGACTGACGCTCGCCGAGGCCATGGCCCGCGAGCCCGCGGCGGTGGACGCCTGGCTCGCCGACCCGTGGTCGGCCCCGCACGGCGGGGAGTCGCTGCTGGTCTTCATCAGCCGGGTCGGCGGCTGGCTCGACACCCGCCCGGGCGAGCACGGCGACCGCATCGTCGCCGTCGCCGAGCCCTCCGTGATCCGGGCCGCGCTGGTCTACGCGCTGCGGGCGCCACCGGCGACGTACTGGAACCTGGACGTGCGGCCCCTCTCGGCGACCACGCTCACGGGCCGGGCGGGCCGCTGGAGTCTGCGGTTCGAGGGGACGCCTCCGCAGTGGGCCGCGCATCCGGCGTTCCGCGAAGATAATCCGTGGTGAGCAGCAGGTCCTTGGCCGGGCCGCCCACCCGCCACACCGTCCGCCAGCGGTCCGGGCCCTGGACGGTGAACTCGCCGCGGTAGAGGTCGGCGGCGCACGGATGGTCGGCCACATGGCGTCCCGAGGCCAGGTCGAGGCCGTGGAAGGGGCGGCCGTCCGCGAAGCGCACGTCGGCGGTGCCCGGAGAGCTCCCCGGCGCATAGCGCAGCGTCCGCTCCGCGGGCCGGGTCACGCCCTGCCAGTTGAAGGCACCGGACTCCCGGCTCAGCAGCCCGCCCTCCGGCAGCGCGTCGAACGCGGTGGTCCCCTCGAAGCGGCCCTCCGCGCCATTCGTCAGGTCCCGCACCGTCCGCTCGGTGTGCCACCGGCCCGCGAGATACGCCAGCACGTCCGGCACCGGCCACGACTCGCCCATGTCCACTCGCTTTCCGGCCCCGGCCACTGTTTGCCTCTGATTGCTGTGCGACCCGTTGACGCACTTCGGCCTCCTCTCCCATCTTGCCGTTCCAAGTACTGATCAACGTCCGGTATACCGAATCTTCGTCAACGGGCGGCTTCTGGAGGTGTTGCTGGCGGCTGAGGCGGCAAGCGAGGAAGACGAAGGTGTCGTGAAGGTCGCGAACCTGTGGACCTCGCCGCACAGGAAGGTGCTGAAGACTCCTCCCGAGGCGCACCCACCCACCGCACCGAGCGGCACGTCCGCCCACGACGACAAGGAGTACTCATGCAGAGCGGCCGGGCACCCGCATCCCAGGCGCCCCTCTCGCGCCGACGGCTCTTCGGTCTCTCCGCCGGGGCCTTTCTGGCCGCCGGGTGCACCGGCGACGCGGACCGCGACGACCGGGGAAACGACACCACGGGCAGGCCGAAGAGCACGGAGTCCGGACGGCCCCGCGCCGCCGCCCCGGACGGTGCGCTCGGCGCGAACTTCAACGAGGACCCCACCTATGTGGACAAGGCGGCCCTGGACGGCCTGGGCACCAGCTGGGTGCGCGGCTTCACCGTGCTGGACCGCGTCAAGGAGGGTATGGCCCCGGAGCGCCTGCGGGCGGTCCGCGCGCTCCTGGACCTGCACAGCCAGGGTTTCGGCACCATTCTGGCGCTGAAGTTCCAGTTCAGGAAGGAGGGCCGGACGGTCCCGGCCCCGGGGACCCGGGAGATGCGGGCCGAACTGGCGGCCGTGGACAAGGTTCTTGAGACCGTCCTGGACAAGGTGGAGATCCTCACCCTTGGCAACGAACCCTTCCTGGAAACCCGGCCGCAGGAGAGGCGGACCAAGCTCAACCCCTTCTACCAGGCGGTCGCGAAGCACGTCATCGACTACCGGGACGCGCGCTTCCCCGGCGGGTGCCGCACCCGGCTGCACATGGGCGCCCTCAACCACCTGGACGACCCCGCGATGCTCTCGGATGCCACCGAGGAGTGGATCGCCTTCGTCAACCGGACCGTGCAGCTCGACGGACTGGACATGCACCCGCACGTCACCTCGGCCGGGGCCGCCCAGAAGTACCTGGACTACGTCCTGCCCCGGCTCGACCGCGCCAAGAAATTCCTCGTCACCGAGTTCTCCCTGGTCAACCACTACCAGCGGCAGATGCCGAAGCCCCTGCCCGCCCCATTCCTCACCGCCCACGGCAAGGACCTTGGCCTCGGCCGGGACACCCGGGTGTGGCAGTTCCTCAAGGCCGCCGCCGCACGCCCTCTCACCGAGGAGCAGTGGCGGGACTTCCTGCGGATGAGCCCGTGGTTCGAGGACCACAAGCACTTCATGCGGGACCAGGTGACCGCGTACCGGGAGACGGGCCGCCTGGCTGTGGCCACTTACGGAGTGGTGCAGGGCAAGGCGTCCGTGCGCGACATCACCGAGAAGACGAAACCCTGGATGCTCAACAGCCTCTACGTGCCCCGCACCGTCCGTCACGAACGAGGCGCGCCACTCCCGCGTAGCTACACCGTCTCCGACGACTTCGCCGCCCTGCAGCGCGAACAGGACCGCCTCCCGAAACGCTGATCCGGCTCAGGGGGGCTTGGCCGCGTCCCGGGCGGGCCCCTCGTGGACCGGATTGCATAAACGTGCAGCGAAACGTATAGTCATGCCATCAAGGATGGAGGACGTCATGGCGGTACGTGCGGCGGTGGCCGGAGCGAGTGGGTATGCGGGCGGTGAGCTGCTGCGTCTGCTGCTCGCGCACCCCGAGGTCGAGATCGGCGCCCTGACCGGCAACTCCAACGCGGGTCAGAGGCTCGGCGCGCTGCAGCCGCATCTGCTGCCGCTGGCCGACCGGGTCCTGAAGGCGACCACGCCCGAGGCGCTCGGCGGGCACGATGTCGTGTTCCTCGCGCTGCCGCACGGCCAGTCCGCCGCCGTCGCCGAGCAGCTCGGGCCGGACGTGCTGGTCGTGGACATGGGCGCCGACTTCCGCCTGAAGGACGCCGGCGACTGGGAGAGGTTCTACGACTCCCCGCACGCCGGCACCTGGCCCTACGGCCTCCCCGAACTGCCGGGTGCCCGCGCCGCGCTGGAGGGGTCCAAGCGTGTCGCGGTGCCCGGTTGCTACCCGACCGCCGTCTCGCTGGCCCTCTTCCCGGCCTACGCCGCCGGCCTCGCCGAGCCCGAGGCCGTGATCGTCGCCGCCTCCGGCACCTCCGGCGCGGGCAAGGCGGCCAAGCCGCACCTGCTGGGCAGCGAGGTCATGGGGTCCATGTCGCCGTACGGCGTCGGGGGCCTGCACCGGCACACCCCCGAGATGATCCAGAACCTCGGCGCGGTCGCCGGTGAGCCGGTCTCCGTCTCCTTCACGCCGACCCTCGCACCGATGCCCCGCGGCATCCTCGCCACCTGCACCGCCAAGGCGAAGCCCGGCGTCACCGCCGAAGCCGTCCGCGCCGCCTACGAGAAGGCCTTCGCCGACGAGCCCTTCGTGCACCTGCTGCCCGAGGGCCAGTGGCCCGCCACCGCTTCCGTCTACGGTTCCAACGCCGTTCAGGTCCAGGTCGCGTACGACCCCGCCGCGGGCCGCGTCATCGCCATCGGAGCCATCGACAACCTGGCCAAGGGCACCGCGGGCGGTGCCGTCCAGAGCATGAACATCGCCCTGGGTCTCGACGAGACCACCGGACTGACGACGATCGGAGTCGCCCCGTGAGCGTGACCGCAGCAAAGGGATTCACGGCGGCCGGAATCACCGCCGGGATCAAGGAGAGCGGCAACCCCGACCTGGCCCTCGTGGTCAACACCGGTCCCCGCCGCGCCGCCGCGGGCGTCTTCACCTCCAACCGCGTCAAGGCCGCGCCGGTCCTCTGGTCCGAGCAGGTGCTGAAGAGCGGGCAGGTGTCCGCCGTGGTCCTCAACTCCGGTGGCGCCAACGCCTGCACCGGCCCCCAGGGCTTCCAGGACACCCACGCCACCGCCGAGAAGGTCGCCGAGGTGCTCGGGACCGGGGCGGGCGAGGTCGCCGTCTGCTCGACGGGACTGATCGGCGTACTGCTGCCCATGGACAAGGTGCTCCCGGGCGTCGAGACCGCCGCCGGGCAGCTCTCCGAGCACGGCGGCGAGAAGGCCGCCATCGCCATCAAGACCACCGACACCGTGCACAAGACGTCCGTCGTCACGAAGGCGGGCTGGACCGTCGGCGGCATGGCCAAGGGCGCCGGGATGCTCGCGCCGGGCCTCGCCACCATGCTCGTCGTCCTCACCACCGACGCCGACCTGGAGGCCGGCGCGCTGGACACCGCGCTGCGCGCCGCCACCCGCGTCACGTTCGACCGCGTCGACTCCGACGGCTGCATGTCCACCAACGACACCGTGCTGCTGCTGGCCTCGGGCGCCTCCGGCGTCACCCCGGCCCAGGACGACTTCGCCGAGGCCGTACGGACCGTCTGCGACGACCTCGGGCAGCAGCTCATCCGGGACGCCGAGGGCGCCAGCAAGGACATCAAGGTCGAGGTCGTGAACGCCGCGACCGAGGACGACGCCGTCCTGGTCGGCCGCACCATCGCCCGCAACAACCTCCTCAAGTGCGCCATCCACGGCGAGGACCCCAACTGGGGCCGCGTGCTCTCCGCCATCGGCACGACCTCCGCCGCCTTCGAGCCCGACCGGCTGAACGTCGCCATCAACGGCGTCTGGGTCTGCAAGAACGGCGGTGTCGGCGAGGACCGCGAGCTGGTCGACATGCGCTACCGCGAGGTCCACGTCGTCGCCGACCTCGCCGCCGGCGACGCCACGGCCACCATCTGGACCAACGACCTCACCGCCGACTACGTCCACGAGAACAGCGCGTACTCCTCATGAGCACCCGTAAGCACACCGCGCTCCCCAAGGCCCAGACCCTCATCGAGGCGCTGCCCTGGCTGACCCGGCACCACGGCAAGACCGTCGTCATCAAGTTCGGCGGCAACGCCATGGTCGACGAGGACCTGAAGTCCGCCTTCGCCCAGGACGTGGTCTTCCTGCGCCACGCCGGCCTCAAGCCCGTCGTCGTGCACGGCGGCGGCCCGCAGATCAGCGCCGCCCTCGACCGGCACGGCATCGTCAGCGAGTTCAAGGCCGGCCTGCGCGTCACCACCGAGGACGCCATGGACGTCGTACGGATGGTGCTGGCCGGACAGGTCCAGCGCGAGCTGGTCGGGCTGCTCAACCAGCACGGACCGCTCGCCGTCGGCCTCACCGGTGAGGACGCCCACACCATCACCGCCACCAAGCACCAGCCCCGGATCGAGGGCGAGCTCGTCGACATCGGGCGGGTCGGACAGATCACCGAGATCGACACCGGCGCCATCGAGGCGCTGCTCGCCGACGGCCGCATCCCGGTCGTCTCCTCGATCGCCCGCTCCCAGGACGACCACCATGTCTACAACGTCAATGCTGATACGGCGGCTGCGGCACTCGCTGCGGCGCTCGGCGCCGAGACTCTCATGGTCCTCACCGACGTCGAGGGTCTCTACGAGGACTGGCCGGACTCCGACGAGGTGATCAGCCGCCTCACCGCGACCCAGCTGGAGAAACTGCTGCCCGACCTGTCCTCCGGCATGGTGCCGAAGATGGAGGGCTGCCTGCACGCCGTGCGCAACGGCGTCACCACCGCCCGGGTCATCGACGGCCGGGTCCAGCACTCGATCCTGCTGGAGATCTTCACCGACGAGGGCATCGGCACGATGGTCGTGCCGGACGAACAGGGGGAGTCGTGAGCAACACCGGGGACACCGCGGGCAACGCGGAGCTGACCGAGCGCTGGCAGGGCACGCTGATGAACAACTACGGCACGCCCCGCCTGCCCCTGGTGCGCGGCGAGGGCAGCCGGCTCTGGGACGCCGACGGCACCGAGTACCTGGACTTCGTCGGCGGCATCGCGGTCAACGCGCTCGGCCACGCCCACCCGGCGGTGGTCGAGGCCGTGAGCCGGCAGATCGCCTCCCTCGGCCACGTCTCCAACCTCTTCATCGCCGAACCGCCCGTCGCCCTCGCCGAACGGCTGCTCCAGCACTTCGGCCGCGACGGCAGGGTCTACTTCTGCAACTCCGGCGCCGAGGCCAACGAGGGCGCCTTCAAGATCGGCCGGCTCACCGGGCGGCCGCACATGGTCGCCACCGAGGGCGGCTTCCACGGCCGCACCATGGGCGCCCTGGCGCTGACCGGCCAGCCCGGCAAGCAGGAGCCGTTCCGGCCGCTGCCCGGCGACGTCACCCACGTGCCCTACGGGGACGCGCAGGCGCTGGCGGCGGCGGTCACCGAGGAGACGGCCCTGGTCGTCATCGAGCCGATCCAGGGCGAGAACGGCGTGGTCGTCCCGCCGCCCGGCTATCTCAAGGCCGCCCGCGCCATCACAGCCGCCACCGGGGCGCTGCTGGTCCTGGACGAGGTGCAGACCGGCGTCGGCCGCACCGGCCACTGGTTCGAGTACCAGGCGCACGAGGGCGTCCTGCCGGACGTCGTCACCCTCGCCAAGGGCCTCGGCGGCGGGCTGCCGCTGGGCGCGACGGTCGCCTTCGGACGCGCGGCCGAACTCCTCCAGCCGGGCCAGCACGGGACGACCTTCGGCGGCAACCCGGTCGCCTGCGCCGCCGGACTCGCCGTCCTCGACACCATCGCGGACGAGGGTCTGCTGGACAACGTGAAGCGGCAGGGCGAGAGGATCCGCGGCGGAGTCGAGGCTCTCGGCCACCCGTTGGTCGGGCACGTCCGGGGCGCCGGACTGCTCCTGGGTATCGTGCTCACCGAGCCGCTCGCGCCCCAGGTGCAGCAGGCGGCTCAGGACGCCGGAATCCTGGTGAACGCGCCCGCCCCCGATGTCGTACGGCTGATGCCCGCGCTGAACCTCGGCGACGACGTGGTGGACGCCTTCCTCGGGGCCCTGCCCGGCATCCTTGACCAGGCCGCCCACGCGGCCCACGGGGACGGACGATCCGGAGAATGAGACGACGATGAGCCAGGCGCAGGAGCACGATCAGACGGCGGGGCCCGCCCTGCCGCAGACCCGCACCGCACGCCACCGGCGGATCGTGGACATCCTCAACCGGCAGGCGGTGCGCTCGCAGAGCCAGCTCGCGAAGCTGCTCGCCGACGACGGGCTGACCGTCACCCAGGCGACGCTCTCCCGCGATCTGGACGAGCTGAACGCGGTGAAGATCCGCAACACCGACGGCGACCTCATCTACGCGGTGCCCAGCGAGGGCGGTTTCCGCACCCCGCGGGCGCCGCTCGGCGAGTCGGCGAAGGAGGAGCGGATGCGGCGGCTCTCCGCGGAGCTGCTGATCTCCGCGGAGGCCTCGGCGAACCTCGTGGTCCTGCGTACCCCGCCGGGTGCGGCGCAGTTCCTCGCCTCGGCCATCGACCAGGCGGAGCTGCACGACATCCTCGGCACCATCGCCGGCGACGACACGCTGATGCTGATCAGCAGGGAGCCGACGGGCGGACAGGCGCTCGCCGACCACCTGCTGCGGCTGGCGCAGAACGGCCACTGAGCGGGGCCGGCGCGCCGGGGGTCATCTCCGTGTCAGCACCGCGACCAGCTCGGCCAGACCGTCCACCGCCCAGTCGAAGGCGTCCGAGCCGCGCGGCGGGTCACCCACCGGGCGCCGGACGTAGGCGGTGCGCATGCCCACGGCCTGGGCACCACGCAGATCCCAGGCGTGGGCGGCGACCATCAGCACCCGCTCCGGCGGACAGCCGGCGGCGCCGAGGGCGAGCCGGTAGACCTCCGGCGCGGGTTTGTACGCCCCCGCGTCCTCGGCCGACAGGGCCTGGTGCCAGCGCAGTCCCGCGTACGCGTTGAGGCGGAGCAGCGACGCGCGGCTCGCGTTGGAGAGCCCCAGGACCGGGAAGCGTTCGGCCAGGCGCGCGAGACCCGCGACGGAGTCGTCCCACGACGGCAGGCGCCGGCCGGCGGTGGCCAGCCGCGCGACGGCGTCCACGTCGGTGAGCCCGGCGTGTTCGGCGACCCGCTCCGCCGCCTCGCGGTCCAGGACCCCGGAGTCGGCGTAGGGCCGCTCCTTCGCCCCGATGCGTCCCGTCTCGTGCTCGACGTGCTCCTGCCACACCGTGAGCAGGTGACCGACCGACGCCGCGTCGGCCTCGGGCACCGCCTCGCGCAACGCCGCGCGCAGTCCCCCCGGTTCGTCGACCATCGTGCCGAGCACGTCGAACACGACGGCCTCGATATCGCTCGCCTCTGCCATGCGGCCTCCTCCAGCGCGTGCGGACACCTGCCCGGCGGCACGCCGGTCACCCGTCGGCCGGGTTCAGCCCAGCCGGGCCGCCAGTCCTCCAGTACACCGCACCTCGTCCCCGGCCGTGATCAGCAGCCCCTCGACGCCGGGCAGCGACTCCAGCCACCGCAGCCCCTCCCGCGAACCCATCGCGAACGCCGCCGTCGCCCAGCAGTCCGCCCAGGTCAGCCGCGGCGCCACCACCGTCACGGACAACAGGTCGGTGACCGCCGAACGCCCGGTGCGCGGGTCGACGACATGCGCGCCCCGCTCGGCGCTGCCGGACGTCGCCACGGCCAGCTCGGCCGCCCCGGCCGCGGAGACCACGGCCGCGAGCCCGCCGGGCCGCAGCGGGTCCGACACACCGACCCGCCAGGGCCGCCGTGCCCCCGGCGACCCGAGCAACTGCACGTCCCCTCCGCCGTTGAGGCTGACCCCCGTCGCACCCGCCGCCGCGATCCGGCGGGCGGCACGCTCCACGGCCCAGCCCTTGACGATCCCGGTCGGATCGAGCCGTCCGCGGTACCGCGTGCTGAACCAGCCGTCGCTGACCCGCTCCGCCTCGGCCGCCAGCTCCAGCACCTCGGCGACCTCGGGCGCGCACGCTTCGACGGTCACCTCGTCCCGCGCCAGCCGGGAGACCTGGCTGTCGTCGCGGTAGGTGCTGAACACCTCGTCGGCCCGGTGCAGCCCGGCGACCGCCTCGTCCAACGCCGCCCGGACGGCCTTGGGTTCCCCGCCGCGGACGTCGAAGGAGAAGACGGTCCCCATCGCCTCCTCCACGTGACGCACCGCGGCGGGAGCCTGTGCGGACTCGGCCACGGCGTCAGCCACCGGCCCGGTCCAGTGCCGATTGCAGGGACTGCTTGTATCCGGCGCTCGTGTAGGTGGCGCCGGAGACGGCGTCGATGTCGGCGGTGCCGGCGCTGACGGCGGCCCGGTCGAGCTTGGGCACCGCGTCGGCTGTGACCTGGTCGCTCCGTCCGCCCTTGGGTGCCTGGAGGGTCTCGGCGTCGGTGATCCTCCCGCCGCTGACGGTGACACGCACCTGGACGGGCCCGTACTGGGTCTGCGCGACGTCACCGGTGAGCACCTGCGTGCCCTGCCCACCGCCGCCCTGCTCCTCGCCCGAGCCGTCACCGGAGCCCTGCCCCGTCCCGCCGCCGGAACCCTGCCCCGAGCCCGAGCCCTCGCCCGAGTCCTGTCCCGCGGAGGCGGCCGCGACCTTGTCCAGCGCCGACTGGAGGGACTTCACGTATCCGGCGCTGGTGTAGGTGGCGCCGGAGACGGCGTCGATGTCGGCGGTGCCGGCGCTGACGGCGGCCTGGTTGAGCTTGGGCACCGCGTCGGCGGTCACCTGGTCGCTCTGCCCGCCCTTGGGCGCCTGCACGGCCTCGGCCCCGGTGATCTTCCCACCGCTCACCGTGAGCCGGACCTGCACCGGCCCGTACTGGGTGTCGGCCGCGTCTCCGGTGACCGTGCCGGACCCGGCGCCCCGGCCGCCCTGCGGCGACTGCGCGGCCACCGGCGGTGCGGCGCCGCCCGCCGCCGATGCGGAGCCCGGGTCCGAGGCCGGTTTCAGCGACAGCAGCAGCACGATCCCGGACACGGTCGCGGCGCCGGCGAGCACGGCACGCCGAACGGGGTGACTTTTCCTCATCTGTCCTGGACTCCTGATGTCCGTCGCTCACATCTCGAACGACTCGTGGTGGATACGGCGGGCGGGAACTCCCGCGCCGCGCAGTGCCTCGTACACCGACTGGGCGAAACCGGGCGGCCCGCACAGGAAGACGTCGTGGCGTTCGACGTCCGGGATCTTGCGGCTCAGGGTCTCCGCGGAGATGTCCGGGCGCTCCCCGTCCGGGCTGTTGACCGCGTACATCAGCCGGGCGCCGCGCTCCTCGGCGATCCCGGCCAGCTCGTCCCACAGCGCCAGCTCCTGCGTGCTGTTGGCCCGGTAGAGCAGCGTGATGTCGCCGGACGCGCCGGGCAGCGTCTCGAACAGCGCCCGCATCGGCGTGATCCCGACCCCGCCCGCCACCAGCAGCACCTTGCCGCGGCTGCGGCGCTGGGCGGTCAGGGCGCCGTACGGACCCTCGGCCCACACCCGGGTGCCGGGCTCCAGCTCGCGCAGCCGGGCGCTGTGGTCGCCGATCGCCTTCACGGTGATCCGCAGCATGTCCGGGCGCGGCGCCGCCGACAGAGAGTACGGGTGGGAGCTGAACCGCATCCCCGGCGCCAGGAACCGCCAGCGGAAGAACTGGCCGGCCTCCGCGCCCATCCGGTGCAGCCGGCGACCGCCGATCAGCACCGACACGATGCCGGGCGTCTCCTCGATCACCGCCTCCACCCGCATCCGGTGCCGCAGGTTGAGGCGCAGTGGCGTCAGCACGCGGTACCAGAGGACGAGCGCCGTCACCGACCCGTACAGCACGTACCAGACGGTCTTGGCGACCGGCTCGACCGCGAAGTCGTTGCCGGTGCTCAACTGGTGCCAGAAGGTCAGGAACACGGCCGCGTACGTCAGCAGGTGCACGTGGTACCAGAGGTCGTACGGGATGCGCCGGCGGACCGGGCCGATCGAGATCAGCCCGATGACGACCAGCAGTCCGGTGCCGATGGCGGCCTTGCCCATGTCGGGCAGCTGGTTCACGGAGTCGACCGTCTGGGCGACGATGTCACCGAGGCCCTTGCCGGCCTGCGCGGCGTAGCCCCACATGATCAGGAAGACGTGGGCGAGGACCAGGCAGAGCGTGTAGCGGCCGGTCATGGCGTGCCAGCGGGCGACCCGGTCTGAGCCCACCCGTCGCTCCAGCGCCGGCACCCGCGCCATCTGGAGCACCACCAGCGCCATGAGGTACCCGGCGAGCAGGCCGGTGATCCGGCCCGCGTTGAGGATCATGCCGGTCTGGTCGGAAATGGCGGGCGTGTTGCGCCACCACAGCCACAACACGCCCGCCGCGCCCGCCCACACGGCGAGCAGCAGGGGGACGGCGGGGGAGCGGCGCGGACGGATGCGCCGCATCGTCTGACGGCGGGCGGCACGGCCGCCGGCGAGCGTGGTGGTCACGGTTCCTCCGTGGGGACTTGACCCTTGGCCCACAGATACGCGCCGCGCCGCCCGAGCGTTCAGCCCGGTCCGGACTCCTGTCGCCGGTCAGTAGCGCGTGATCGCCGTCGCGCCGCCGGTGGTGCCGATCGCGAGGTGCGGGCGCTCGTCGGGCTCGGCCCACCGCAGGATGCGCCGCATCGCCTCGGCCGGCACCGACACGCAGCCGGCGGTGGCCCCGCGCCCGTCGACGTGCAGGAAGATGCCGGCGCCGCGCCCGCGCACGGGGCGGTGGTAGTTGAAGCCCACGACCAGGGCGTGGGCGTACTGCGCCGTGTAGGTGACCAGGTGTTCGGCCTCGGCGGCGCGGCAGTCGGCGGGGCGCGGCTCGGTCCAGCGGTTGTAGGCGCGCGAGGCGTTGTCCTGGCACCACCAGGAGTCCTGGCGGACCGGCCGGTACCGGTACGCCGTGCCGCGCGGGGCGGGCCGGATGCCGAAGGCGTACGGCAGGTCGTACAGCCCGGTCGGGGTGGTGTTCGTGCCCTGCACGCGCGTCGCCCCGTCGGTCAGCCCCCCGGCCCCGAAACGGGCGGGCGCGGAACCGGCCCGCACCCACCGGCCGTCCCCCGCGCCCCTGCGGTCCCACCAGGTGACCGTGCCCGTCGTCGAGCCGGTGCCCGGCGCGACGGCGGTGATCAGCTGGGTGCCGCCGCCGGTGTCCGCCATCCGGGCCGGAAGCGGCTGGGCGGCGGGCCCGCCGGGCGGCGCGGAACCGAGCGTGAGGAGGGACGCGGAGACGAGGACGGCTACGACACCGGGGCGCATGGGTCAGACGGTAGAGGGGGGCAGCGGCAACGGCAGCCCGGGAAGGCCGTCCAGGCTCGTCGCGACGTGGTCCTTCTTGGTGAAATAGGCACTGAGCGAGGCGTCGTCCTCCCGGGCGAACCGCTTGCCGTGCAGATCCCGGTCCTCCTCGTACGCCATGAAGGGGACGGCGTAGCCGCAGGTGTCGCGGACGAGTTCGGCGGTCACGACGATGATCGCGCGCAGTCCGTGCGCGGTGCTGTCGATGTCGGGGAAGTGGCCGAGGAGGCCGGGGAAGCGTGGGTCGTCGCGGAAGACGGGCTCCCCGCGGCCGTGCACCCGGACGATGTTCGGCGGGCCCTGGAACGCGCACCACATCAGGGTGATCCGCCCGTTCTCCCGCAGGTGGGCGATGGTCTCGGCGTTGGAGCCTGCGAAGTCGAGATAGGCGACGGTGAGTTCGTCCAGCACCGCGAAGCTGCCCGTGAGGCCCTTGGGGGACAGGTTCACCGTGCCGTCGCCGGCCAGGGGTGCGGTGGCGGTGAAGAAGAGGGGCTGCGCCTCGATGAAGGCGCGGAGTCTGCCGTCTATGCGCTCATAAGTCTTTCCCATGCCTAATGATTATGCGGGAGTGGACGCGAGGCGTCCCGCCTGCCTGCGAGATTGACGAAACATGCAGAGTTCTGCATACTCATGCATGACAGTGATCGTACGGTGAGGAGCGACCCAAGTGAGCAGCAACAGCGGTGACGTCCGGCTCTGGGGCGGCCGTTTCGCCGACGGTCCCGCCGAGGCCCTGGCGAAGCTGTCCGCGTCCGTGCACTTCGACTGGCGGCTCGCGCCCTACGACATCGCCGGTTCGCGTGCCCACGCGCGCGTGCTGCACAAGGCGGGCCTGCTCACCGAGGACGAGCTGACCCGGATGACCGACGGCCTCGACCGGCTCGAGGCCGACGTCGCCGACGGCTCCTTCACCGGCACCATCGCCGACGAGGACGTGCACACCGCCCTGGAGCGCGGCCTGCTGGAGCGCCTCGGCGCCGACCTCGGCGGCAAGCTGCGCGCCGGCCGGTCCCGCAACGACCAGGTGGCCACCCTCTTCCGGATGTACCTGCGCGACCACGCCCGGACCGTCGGCGGCCTGATCGCCGACCTCCAGGACGCGCTGATCGGCCTCGCCGAGGCCCACCCGGACGTGGCCATGCCCGGCCGCACCCACCTCCAGCACGCCCAGCCCGTGCTCTTCGCGCACCACGTCCTCGCCCACGTCCAGGCGCTCGGCCGGGACGCGGAGCGGCTGCGCCAGTGGGACGAGCGCACCGCCGTGTCCCCGTACGGCTCCGGCGCGCTCGCCGGCAGCAGCCTCGGCCTGGACCCGGAGGCGGTCGCCCGCGACCTCGGCTTCGAGCACGGCAGCGCCGGCAACTCCATCGACGGCACCGCCTCCCGCGACTTCGTCGCCGAGTTCGCCTTCGTCACCGCGATGATCGGCGTGAACGTCTCGCGGATCGCCGAGGAGATCATCATCTGGAACACGAAGGAGTTCTCCTTCGTGACCCTGCACGACGCCTTCTCCACCGGCTCGTCGATCATGCCGCAGAAGAAGAACCCGGACATCGCCGAGCTGGCCCGCGGCAAGTCCGGCCGCCTGATCGGCAACCTGACCGGCCTGATGGCGACCCTCAAGGCCCTCCCGCTCGCGTACAACCGCGACCTCCAGGAGGACAAGGAGCCGGTCTTCGACTCCATCGACCAGCTGGAGATCCTGCTCCCCGCCTTCACCGGCATGATGGCCACCCTCACCGTGCACCGCGAGCGCATGGAGGAGCTGGCCCCGGCCGGCTTCTCGCTGGCCACCGACATCGCCGAGTGGCTGGTCCGGCAGGGCGTCCCGTTCCGCGTGGCGCACGAGGTGGCCGGCGAGTGCGTGAAGGCCGCCGAGGCCGAGGGCAAGGAACTGGACGAGCTGACCGACGAGCAGTTCGCGAAGATCTCCGCCCACCTCACCCCCGAGGTCCGCTCCGTGCTCGACGTCCCCGGCGCCCTGGCCTCCCGCAACGGCCGCGGCGGCACGGCGCCCGAGGCGGTCGCCGTCCAGCTCGCCGAGGTGAAGGCGGACGTGGCGGCCCAGCACATGTGGGCGAACGCCAAAACGAGCGCCCCGCAGGGGCGCGGGGAACTGCGCGCCTAGCCACGACGCACTCGCACCCGGAACCACCGTCCGGACCGTGCTCAGAAGCGGAGGGTCGCGGGTTACGTTGGTCGCAAGCCTCACCGGAGCCGACCGAACGGAGCCCGCGATGCCCTTCGCCCGCCTGGCCACAGCAACGACCCCGACCTGCCACATCGGCCTCGGTCTCGCCGCCGTCGGGCGCCCCGGCTACATCAACCTCGGCCGCGACCGTGACCTCGGAGAGAACCGCACGGTACAGGCGATGCGCGAGCGGACCCACGACCTCCTCGACGCCGCCTACGCCCAGGGCGTGCGCTACTTCGACGCGGCCCGCTCCTACGGGCGCTCGGAGGAGTTCCTGGCGGACTGGCTCCGGGAGCGCCCGGAGGCCGACGACGTGATCGTCGGCAGCAAGTGGGGTTACACCTACACCGCCGACTGGTCCACCGCGGCCGAGCGGCACGAGGTCAAGGACCACGGCGCGGCGACCTACGAACGTCAGCGCGGCGAGACCGACGCCCTGCTCGGCGACCGGCTCGACCTCTACCAGATCCACTCGCTGACCCCCGACAGTCCGGCCCTCACGGACAAGGAACTGCACGCGAAGCTGGCCGAGGCCGCCGCGGGCGGGGTCACCGTCGGCTTCTCCACCAGCGGCCCCGCCCAGGCCGAGGCGATCCGCGCCGCGCTCGCGGTGACCGTGGACGGCGAACCCCTCTTCCGTACCGTCCAGTCGACGTACAACGCGCTGGAGACCTCCGCCGGGCCCGCGCTGGCCGAGGCGCACCAGGCCGGGCTCACCGTGATCGTCAAGGAGGGCATGGCCAACGGCCGCCTCGCCGAGCCCCACGCGCCCGGCGCCCTGCGGGCCGTCGCGGAGGAGACGGCCCTGGGCTGCGACGCGGTCGCCCTCGCGCTGATCCTGCGTCAGCCGTGGGCGGGCGTGGTCCTCTCCGGGGCCGCCACCGTGAACCAGCTCGGTTCGAACCTGCACGCCGCCGTCGTCGACTTCGACGAGGACCAAGTGGCACGCCTCGGCGCGCTCGTCGAGGAACCGGGCGCCTACTGGGAGCGGCGCGGGCAGCTGCCCTGGCACTGAGCCCTTCGCAAGTCCGTGACTCATCTCTGAGAGGTGAGTCACGCATGCCCAGTGTGAGACAAGATTGTCTCATGTGGGTTATCGTTGTCTCATGGCCGTTGATCGAGACCAGGTACTGCGCGACGCCGCGTCCCTGCTGACCCGCAAAGCCACCGCGACGATGGACGAGGTGGCACGGGCGGCCGGGATCAGCCGGGCCACGCTGCACCGGCACTTCGCCGGGCGCGACGCGCTGGTCCGGGCGCTGGAGGCGCTCGGCATCGCCGAGTGCGAGGCCGCCCTGGCGGCGGCCCGCCTCGACGAGGGAGCGGCGGCCGACGCGGTCCGCCGGCTCGTCGGCGAGATGGAGCCCGCCGCCGGTCTGATCGCCTTCCTCTACACCGAGAACCAGCTGTTCGAGGGCGAGGAGCAGAACGAGGGCTGGGCACGCGTCGACGCCCGACTGGCCGCGCTGTTCCGCCGGGGTCAGGAGAGCGGCGAGTTCCGCATCGACCTCACCCCGGCCTGGCTCACCGAGGCGCTCTACGGCCTGATCGGCGCCGGCGCCTGGGCCGTGACCGAGGGCCGCGTGGCCCGCAACGACTTCACCCACATGATCGTCGAGCTGCTGCTCGGCGGCGCACTCCGGAGAGAGGGATCATGACCCGCACCCTGCAGTCGGCACACACGACCGAGGCGGTGAAGCGCCCCGGCCGCTGGCTGGCGCTGTCCGTCCTCGTGCTGGCCGTGCTGCTGGTGGCCGTCGACGCGACCGTGCTCGGTCTCGCGACCCCCTACATCAGTGAGGACCTCGCCCCGTCCGGCACCCAGCTGCTCTGGATCGGCGACGTCTACTCCTTCGTCATCGCCGGTCTGCTCGTCTCCATGGGCAGCCTCGGCGACCGCATCGGCCGCAAGCGGATCCTGCTCGTGGGCGCCACGGCGTTCGGCGCGATATCCGTGCTCAACGCCTACGCGCACACGCCCGAGCTGATGATCCTCGCCCGGGCGCTGCTCGGCGTCGCGGGCGCCACCCTGATGCCCGCCACCCTCGCCCTGATCCGGAACCTCTTCCACGACCCGCGCGAACGCAGCCTCGCCGTCGGCATCTGGGGCGCCACCGCCTCCGCCGGTACGGCGGTCGGCCCGATCGTCGGCGGGTTCCTGCTGGAGCACTTCTGGTGGGGCTCGGTCTTCCTGATCAACCTGCCCGTGATGGCCGTCCTGGTCGTCGTCGGCGCCAAGCTGCTGCCCGAGTCCCGCAACCCCAACCCCGGCCCGTGGGACCTGCTGAGCGTCACCCTCTCCCTGGTCGGCATGGTCGGTGTCGTGTACGCCGTCAAGGAGGCCGCCGCGCACGGCTTCGCGTGGGCCACGCTCGCCGCGGGCCTGCTGGGCGCCGCCGCGCTCCACGGGTTCGTGCGCCGTCAGCTGACGATGCCGAAGCCGCTGCTCGACATGCGGCTGTTCCGCAGCCGGGGCTTCAGCGGGGCGGTCCTGGCCGACCTGCTGACCATCCTGGGCCTGTCGGGGCTGGTGTTCTTCCTCTCCCAGTACCTGCAACTCGTCCAGGGCAGGCGGCCCTTCGAGGCGGGACTGGCCGAGCTGCCGGCCGCCGTCGGCGCGGTGGTGGCGGGTCTGATCGCGGGCCGCGCGGCCCGGCGCTTCTCGGTCCGTGCCGTGGTCGCGGGCGGGCTCGCCGCCGTCGGCCTCGCGCTCGCCGCCCTGACCGTCGTCGGGCAGAACACCGGCTACCCGCTGCTCGGCGCGGCCCTGCTGGTCGTCGGCGTCGGCGCCGGGTTCTCCTTCACCGTGACCGCCGACGTGATCCTCTCCAGCGTGCCCAAGGAACAGGCGGGCGCCGCCTCGGCGGTCTCCGAGACGGCGTACGAACTCGGCGCCGCGCTCGGCATCGCGGTGCTCGGCTCCATCGTGACCGGCATCTACCGCGACTTCACCGGTCCGGCGGGCACTCCGGCGGCGGCACACGAGTCACTGGGGGGCGCGGTGGAGGCCGCCGCGGGTCTCCCCGCCGACACGGCCGGGGCGCTCCTGGACTCCGCCCGCCAGGCCTTCGTCGACGGCCTGACCCTCGCGGCCGGTGTCGGCGCCGCGGTCCTCCTGGCCGCCGCGGTGGCCTCCTGGTTCCTGCTCCGGGGCCAGCGCCTGGAGGACGGGGTGGAACACCCGTAGCCCCCGGCGCGGACACACGAACGGCGAGCCACACCCTGGGGTGCGGCTCGCCGTTCGTGGTCTGCGGGGCCTGCCGTCCGTGGCACGGTTGCCGCCCGTGGTACTCGGGGAGTGCCGCACCGGCGTCTGCCGTCCGCGATTCGAGGACCCGCCGCCGTGGTGTGGGCGTCTGCCGTCCGCGTCCTGCGGCACCCGCCGCCGTGGCTTGGGCGGGTCCGGTGCGTGCGGTGGCGCGGCGCGCTGTCCGCGGTCGCGGTTCTCTCCGCCGATCGCGCGGTCAGCCGTGCGCGTCGTGGACGGCCTGCCTCATCCATGGCCGAGCGGCCCGGCCTCCGCGAGGTGCGAGGCTCCAGCCGTGCTTGGTGGATCACGTCCCGGCCCGGCGGTGATGCCCGACCGACCCGCGTGGCCCCGCACGGGGGAGTACGGCGCCGACGAGGGCGGTCGGCCCACCCGGCGCACGTGGGCGAGGGGCGTGAGGTCAATCCCGCGGGTCCGCCGGAGGCTTACGCCGCCTTCGCCTTGCTCGCGTACATGTCCACGTACTCCTGGCCCGACAGCCGCATGACCTCGGTCATCACGGAGTCGGTCACGGCGCGCAGGACGTAGCGGTCGCGGTCCATGCCCTCGTAGCGGGAGAACTCCATCGCCTCGCCGAAGCGGACCGTGACCTTGCCCGGCCGGGGCAGCCCCGCGCCGCCCGGCTGGAGCTTGTCGGTGCCGATCATGGCGAACGGGACGACGGGGGCGCCGGTCATCAGGGTCAGCCGGGCGATGCCGGTGCGGCCGCGGTAGAGGCGGCCGTCGGGGGAGCGGGTGCCCTCCGGGTAGATGCCGAAGACCCGGCCCTCGTCCAGCACCCGGCGCCCGGTCATCAGCGCCGCGACACCGCCCCGGCCGCCGTCGCGGTCGACCGGGATCATGCCGACGCCGGTGAAGAACCAGGCCATCAGGCGGCCCTTGAAGCCCTTGCCCGTGACGTACTCGTCCTTGCCGATGAAGAAGACCTGCCGGTCGCAGACCAGCGGCAGGATCATCGAGTCGATGAAGGTGAGGTGGTTGCCGGCCAGGATCACCGGACCGTCGCCCGGGATGTTCTCCACGCCCTCCACCCGTGGGCGGAACATCAGGCGCATGATCGGGCCGAGCACTGCCTTGATGAGCGCGAAGCGGGACAACGGGTCCTCCGGTGTCGGGGATGCGGTATGAGTCTGTGCAGGTGAGGACATTACTCGCGGCCCAGGGGGTCACGCACCTCGGGTCACCCGGGTCTTACGCGGTGTTGACGCGTGTTCACCTGCGGTGCCGTCGTGTTGCGCGGCGGTAACGTCCCCACGCCGGTGTGAGGCAGGTCGCGCCCGGAGACCGGTGTGTCGCCGGTCCGGGTGTGCCGACCCGGCCCGGATCGAAGCACGGGCGCCGCCCGCACCGTACGAGGCGCGCCGCCGGAGCCGCGCCACCGACCCGTGTGACATCGGGTACCCCCGCAGACCGCCCTCAAGCCGACGGCCCGTCAGCCATCCGCACCCACCACTCTCAGGGGCCTCCGGCGCCACGCTCGTACCGCGTACGACATCACCTCGCACCCGCGTGTTCCGGCCACGGTCTCCCACTCGTCATGTACGCGCCCCTACGATCGGCCCGCACCGACGTCGACGGCAGGAGGCCCTCATGGGAACGCAGGAGTCGGACGAGCAGGCGGGCGGCACGGGACGGCGCGCGCTGCTCGGAGCGGCGGTGCTCGGCGCGGGCGGAGCCGTGTTCGGCCTGTCCGGCACGGCGAGAGCCGCCGGCACCGGGCACGGCGGGGGGCACGGCGGCGGCCTGGGAGGCCTGCCCGTACCGACCGTCATCGGCCACCGCGGCGCCAGCGGCTACCGCCCCGAGCACACCTTCGGCTCCTACGAACTGGCCCTCGACATGGGCGCCGACATCGTCGAGGCCGGCGACCTGGTACCGACCAGGGACGGCCACCTCGTCTGCCGCCACGAGCCCGAGATCGGCGGCACCACCGACGTCGCCGACCACCCCGAGTTCGCCGACCGCGAGCGCACCAAGCTGCTCGACGGCGTCTCCACCACCGGCTGGTTCACCGAGGACTTCACCCTCGCCGAGCTGAAGACGCTCCGCGCGACCGAGCGCATCCCGGCCAACCGCCCGCACAACACCCTCTACGACGGCCGCTGGGAGATCCCCACCTTCGAAGAGGTGCTCCGCTGGCAGAACGAGCAGACCCGCAGGCGGGGCAGGCAGGTCTGGATCTACCCCGAACTCAAGCACCCCACCTACTTCCGCAAGCTGGGCCTGGGCACGGAGGAGCGCCTCGCGCGGCTGCTGCGCAAGTACGGCAAGGACCGCAAGAACTCGCCCGTCGTCATCCAGTCCTTCGAACCCACCAGCATCCAGCGGATGAACAGGCTCGTCGGCAACCCCCTCGCCGTCCTGCTGTCCGGCGCGAACAGCCGCCCCTGGGACTTCGTCGAGACCGGCGACCCGCGCACCACGGCCGACCTGATCACGCCGAAGGGCCTCAAGGAGATCGCCTCCTACGCGCAGGGCATCGGTCCCACGCTCGACCTGATCATCCCGAAGGACTCCGCGGGCCGGCTCACCGAACCGACGACCCTGGTCCGCGACGCGCACCGCGCGGGCCTGATCCTGCACCCCTACACCATGCGCAACGAGAACCCCTTCCTGCCCGCCGAGTTCCGCAAGGGCGGCGACCCCGACGCCTACGGTGACGTCTTCGGGGCGTTCCGCACCTACTTCGCCACCGGCATCGACGGCATCTTCACCGACAACCCGGACACCGGCGTGCTGGCCCGCGAGGACTTCGTCAACGGCTGAGCGTCCGCCCCCGGTTGGGGTGAGCTTCGGCCGCCCGGGCAACCCGCCGCCCGGGCGGCCGCGTCGACGTGCGTATGACGCACGACCTGGTCACCTCCCTGAGTCCCCTGCTCACCGCCGAGGCCGCGGCCGAGGCACATGCGTCCGGGGCCGAGCCCGGCGACCTCGAACAGGCGGTCTGGCTGCGCCTGCTGGAACGCCTGGAGGCCGACGGCCCGCCCTCCGACCCGCACCGCTGGCTGCGCCGCGCCGTCCGCACCGAGGCCCGCCGCACCCGCCGGACGACCCGGCGCGAGCGGCCGTACGAGACCGAGCCCGCCGGTGCCGCCGAGCACGATCCCGAGCAACTCGCCCTCGCCGCCGCCCGGCACCGCGCCCTGCGCGACGCGGTGCGCAGGCTGCCCGGCCGCTGCCCCCGGCTGATGGAGGCGCTGTTGTCGCAGAGAGACCTCACATACCGGGAGATCGCGGGGGAGTTGGGTATCTCACAGGGCAGCCTTGGACCGGAACGTTCCCGATGTCTGGGATGTCTGCGCCGATTGTTGACGCCGGAGGTTGCGGCCCGCTGAGGACGGGGATAGGAGTGGGGGACCACTGGTGATCAGGTGAGCGGGAGGCATGCGCACATGGGCATGAGCGTGACCATCTCGGCGGCGACCGAAAAGGACGCCGAGCAGATCTTCCGGTTGCAGTACCTCTGCTTCCAGAGCGAGGCGGCGCTGTACGGCAACTACCGCATCGACCCGCTCGTCCAGACCCTGGACTCCGTGCGCGGCGAGGTCGCCGCCGACTGCGTCTACGTGGCGCGGCTCGGCGAGGAGGTCGTCGGCTCGGTGCGCGGCCGGGTGAGCGAGGACGGCGCCGCCGCCATCGGCAAGCTGTGCGTCCATCCCCGGCTCCAGGGACACGGCATCGGAGCCCGCCTGCTGCGGGCCGCCGAGGCCGCCCTCGCCGACGAGCGGGGCGCCAAGCGCTTCCGCCTGCACACCGGACACCGCAGCGAGAGCGGCCTGCGGCTGTACCGGCGGGTCGGCTACGAGACGGTGGGCACCGCCCAGGGTGACGACGGCGTTCCCATGATCGTCCTGGAGAAGCCCGCCAAGGCGTACGCGACGACCGCCTGACCCACCGCCGGGACCGTACGGCGGCGTCAAGCGGTGCGGGCCCGGCGCAGCCAGTAGAGCGCGGACAGCGGCAGCAGTACGGGAATGAAGAGGTAGCCCATCCCGTAGTCGGACCACACGGTCGCGTCGTGGAAGGCGGACGGCTCCACCATCGTCCAGGTGCCGACCGTCAGCACGCCCACCAGCTCTGCGGCGCAGCACACCACCGCCGCTCTGCGGGCCGTCTCACCGCCGCGCACCAGCGTGTACGTGATGAACCCGTACACGAGACCCGCCAGGGCGGACAGCGTGTAGGGCAGCGGCGCCCGGTCGAACTCGGTCGCGATCTGGTACGCGGAGCGGGACACGGCGCCGACCACCATCACCCCGTACAGCCACACCAGCAGGATCCCGGGCCCGCTGATCAGCCGCGCACCGGCCGGCTTCTCCTCCGTGGCCACCACGTCAGCCTCCCCAGATGTCATACAGCCGCACCTCCAGGACGGCGAGGACGACGCCGCCCGCGGCCACCGTCACCGAGCCCCAGCGGGTGCGCTCGGCCAGCGACATGAACCCCGCCGCAGGAACACAGGCGAAGGCGCCCAGCAGATACGCCACGAAGATCGTCGTGCCCTGGTCCGGCTCCTCGCCCCGCGCCAGCTGCACGATCCCGACCACGAGCTGGACCAGCGCCAGCAGCGAGACCACGGCCATGCCGATGAAGTGCCAGTCCTTGGTCGGCTGGTCACGGTAGGCCGCCCAGCCGCACCAGGCGGCGAGCAGCAGCGCGGCGACACCGGTCACCAGCGTCAGGGCGTCAAGCATGGCAGCGAGCCTATTACGGCCCAAAAGGCCCGCCGTCCCCGGCCCCGCCCCCGCACCCGGCACCGACCCGCGGCGGACCCGTAGGGTCGGGGGCATGAAGCTCCACGCGCAGGCCCTGCTGTTCGACAACGACGGAACCCTCGTCTCCTCCCTCGAGTCCGTGGGCCGCTGCTGGACGCGGTGGGCCGGCGAGTACGGGATCACCGCGGAGGAGTTCTCACGGGTCGAACTGCACGGCCGGACCGCCGCCGAGATAGCCGCCGACCTGCTCCCCGCCCACGCGGTGCCGCGGGCCGTCGCGCGGATCGAGCAGCTGGAGGTCGAGGACGTGCCGAACGGCGGAGTACGACTGCTGCCCGGCACCCGGGACTTCCTCGACGCGCTGCCCGCCGACCGCTGGGCCGTGGTCACCTCCGCGACCCGGCGGCTCGCCGAGGCCCGGCTCGGGGCCGTCGACGTCCTCCCCAAGAACCTCGTCGCCGCCGACGACGTCACACGCGGCAAGCCCGACCCCGAGCCCTACCTGCTGGGCGCCCGCGTCCTGGGCGTCGACCCGGCCGACTGCGTCGTCTTCGAGGACGCCCCCGCCGGTCTGCGGGCCGGCCGCGCCGCCGGGATGCGGACCGTGGCGTTGGCCACAACCCACCGGCCCGGCGAACTCGAGGCCGACCTGGTGGTCACCGACCTGTCGGCCTTGTCCCCACTGGTCACCGACGCGGGCATCGAGATCGTCGTCCGGGGCTGATCCACCGGCCCGCGACCACACCACCGTCCACCGCTGTCCATCATGCGGACAGCGGCGTCCGGTCACGAGTACACGTCTGCTTTACTGATCGCATGAGCACGACGAGCGACCGCACCCCTGCGACCGAGGCGACGATGACGCCCGGTGCTCGTTGTATGTGCCGCATCGCTCCTCGCACGTGTCGAATGTGCGCCTTCTAGAGGGCCCCTGCACCACCTGAGCCTCGCGCCCCGAAGCGAGCGCCGCTCATGACCGCAACCGTGCCCCGCGCACGCGGCTGAGCCACGCCCCGCGCACACGTTTCTCCCCGGTCAGCCGGGTCGCACCGCCACCGCGAGAACGTGCCGCGTTCCGAAGGACCCCAAGCCCCCGAAGAACAACGCCCCGTGCCCGGCGCCCACCACCGCGCCGCGCACTCGACAGTGACGGAAACCCACGTGATCACCACATCGGGCCTCACGAAGGTCTATCGCTCACGCGGCCGCGAGGTCACCGCCCTGGACGGCGTCGACCTGCACGTCCGCGAGGGCGAGGTGTACGGCGTCATCGGCCAGTCCGGCGCCGGCAAGTCCTCGCTCATCCGCTGCGTCAACCTCCTGGAGCGGCCCACGGCCGGCACGGTGACCGTCGCCGGCCAGGACCTCACCGCGCTGGCCGGCCGCGGCCCCCGCGCGAGCCGCGAACTGCGGCAGGCACGCAGCCGCATCGGCATGGTCTTCCAGCACTTCAACCTGCTCTCCGCGCGGACCGTGCGGGACAACGTCGAACTGCCCCTGGAGATCCTCGGCAAGTCCGGGAAGGAACGTTCCCGCAAGGCGCTGGAGCTGCTCGACCTCGTCGGCCTCGCCGACAAGGCGGGGGCCTATCCCGCCCAGCTCTCCGGCGGCCAGAAGCAGCGCGTCGGCATCGCCCGCGCCCTGGCCGGCGACCCCAAGGTGCTGCTCTCCGACGAGGCCACCAGCGCCCTCGACCCGGAGACCACCCGCTCCATCCTCCAGCTGCTGCGCGACCTGAACCAGCAGCTCGGTCTGACCGTTCTGCTCATCACCCACGAGATGGACGTCGTCAAGACCATCTGCGACTCCGCCGCCCTCATGGAACACGGCCGCATCGTCGAGTCCGGCACCGTCGGCGAACTCCTCGCCACTCCGGGCTCCGAACTGGCCGCCGCGCTCTTCCCGGTCGGCGGCGACGCCTCCGCCGACGACCGCACCGTCCTCGACATCACCTTCCACGGCGAGGCCGCCACCCAGCCGGTCGTCTCCCAGCTCTCCCGCACCTACAACATCGACATATCGATCCTCGGCGCCGCCATCGACACCGTCGGCGGCCTCCAGGTCGGCCGGATGCGCATCGAACTGCCCGGCCGCTACGAGGACAACGTCGTGCCCGTCGGCTTCCTGCGCGAACAGGGCCTCCAGATCGACGTGGTGAACGCGACGAGCGAGACGCCGTCCGCGCTGGTGAAGGAAGGTGCCAAGTGACCTGGTCCGAGATGCAGCCCCTGCTGGAGCAGGCCTCCTGGGAGACCCTGATCATGGTCGGCTGGTCCACCCTGATCGCCGTCGTCGCGGGACTCCCGCTCGGTGTCCTGCTCGTCCTCAGCGACCGGGGCGGACTGCTCCAGAACGTCGTGGTCAACAAGGTCGTCGGCCAGGTCGTGAACGTGGGCCGCTCGATGCCGTTCATCATCCTGATGGTCGCGCTGATGAGCTTCACCCGCTGGGTCACCGGCACCACCATCGGCAGCGAGGCCGCGATCGTGCCGCTCGCCATCGGCGGCATCCCGTTCTTCGCGCGCCTCGTCGAGACCGCCGTGCGCGAGGTCGACGGAGGGCTCGTCGAGGCCGTCCAGTCCATGGGCGGGAACACCTGGACCATCGTCCGCAAGGTCCTGGTCCCCGAGGCGCTCCCGTCCCTGATCGCCAGCACCACCACCACGGTCATCGCGCTCATCGGCTACTCGGCCATGGCCGGCACCGTCGGCGGCGGCGGCCTCGGCGACCTCGCCGTCCGCTACGGCTACCAGCGCTTCGAGACCGGGCTGATGTGGATCACCGTCGCGCTCCTCGCCGTCGCCATCTCCCTCATCCAGTTCGCCGGCGACTACGCGGCCCGCACCCTGCACAGCCGCGGGCGCGGCGGCGCCGCCCCCAGGCTCCGGCTGCTCAAGGCGAAGGAACCCGCCGCCGCCGACATCGGCAAGGTCGCCTGACCCACCCCTCCCAAAGACTCCCCGTTGTACCCGAGACGGGGTCGCACCACCTCAGGAAAGGCACTTTTCGTGCGTAACACCGCCAAGATCACCACCGCCGTCCTCGCCACCGGAGCCCTCACCCTCGGTCTCTCCGCCTGCGGCTCGGACAAGGACTCCGCCTCCGACACCTCCGGCCCGCTGGTCGTCGCCGCGACGCCCGTCCCGCACGCCGAGATCCTCACCTACGTCAAGGACAACCTGGCGCAGAAGGAGGGCCTCGACCTGGAGGTCAAGGAGTTCACCGACTACGTCACGCCGAACACGGCGACGGAGGACGGCTCGGTGGGCGCCAACTACTTCCAGACCGAGCCCTACCTCGCGGACTTCAACAAGAAGAACGGCACGCACCTGAAGTCCGTGGCCTCGGTGCACCTGGAGCCGCTCGGCCTGTACTCCCACAAGGCCGACAAGGCCGGCGACCTGAAGAACGGCGCGACCATCGCCCTGCCCAACGACACCGTCACCGAGGCCCGCGCGCTGCAGCTGCTCGCCTCGGAGGGCCTGATCACCCTCAAGGACGGCGCGGGCAACTCGGCCACCACCGCCGACATCACCAAGAACCCGAAGAACCTCGAGTTCAAGGAGCTGGAGGCGGCCCAGACCCCGCGCTCCCTGAACGACGTCGACGCCGCGGTGATCAACGGCAACTACGCCCTCGAGGCCGACCTCAAGCCGGCCAAGGACGCCCTCGTCCTGGAGTCCGCCAAGGACAACCCGAACGTCAACCTCCTCGTCGTCAAGGAGGGCCAGGAGGACGACCCGCGGGTCAAGAAGCTCGCGAGGCTCCTCACCTCGCCCGAGGTCGAGAAGTACATCGAGGACAACTTCGCCGGGTCCGTGCTCCCCTCCTTCTGATCCGTCCCTGCTCCGGTCCCGATCCGAACAGCGCGTCCCGCACCGGGTCCGCTCCGCACGGCGGAGCGGACCCGGTGGTGCGGTTGAGTGCTTTCATGCTGCATGCTGGGCAGTTCGAGCAGGCCCTGACGGTTACACAGGTTACGGAGCGGCGCATGACGAGCACCTTCCCCAACATCTCCATCAGCACGGAGCGGTTGGTGCTGCGCCCCCTCGACGAGGACGACGTCCCGGCCCTCGCCGCCATGATGAACGACGAGCAGGTCGCCGCCTGGACCCACGTCCCCCAGCCCTTCACCGAGGACGGCGCCCGCGCCTGGATCGGCGGCCACGCCCCCGCCGAGCGCACCGCCGGCCGCGGCCTCGACCTCGCCGTCACCGAGTTCCTCACCCAGCGGCTGGTCGGCGTCGTGCAGCTGGCCAAGACCAACTGGCACGTCCGGTCCACCGAACTGTCGTACATCATCGCCCCCTGGGCCCGCGGCGAGGGCTACGCCTCCGAGGCGGCCCTGGCCACCGCCCAGTGGCTCTTCGGCGACCAGAAGTTCGAACGCGTCGAGCTGCGCACCGCGGCCGACAACACCGCCTCCCAGCAGGTCGCCCAGAAGATCGGCTGCATCAGCGAGGGGGTCCTGCGCAACGCCTGTATAGCGCGGGTCCGCACCGAGGACGGCCTCTGGACGGACGTACGCACCGACTTCATCGTGTGGAGCCTGCTGCCGGAGGACCTGGAGGGTGGGTCCGGGCAGCTCACCGACAACGGCGACTTCACCGCCTTCACGGACTGGAACTGACCCCGGGGGCCGACGCCGCCGCTCCGGGACCGGGCCGCAGCGGGTACCCTCACGGGGCGCGCCCGCGCATGGTTTCGTGACCACGACCTGCGAAATTCCTGGAGACTGACGACGATGGCCGACCGTGTCACGGTGATCGGCTGGGACGGTTCACCGCTGACCGCCGCGGCACGCTCCGCACTGGGTGCCGCCACGCTGGTGGCCGGCGCCGCCCACCACCTGGCACTTCCCGAGGTACCGCCCACCGCAGAGCGCATCCGTCTCGGCAGCGTGGCCCTCGCCGCCCGGCGCATCGCCGCCCACCGCGGCACGACCGTCGTCCTCGCCGACGGGGACCCCGGCTTCTTCGGCGTCGTACGCACCCTGCGGGCGCCCGAGTTCGGCCTGGAGGTGGAGGTCGTCCCCGCCGTCTCCTCCGTGGCCGCCGCCTTCGCCCGCGCCGGGATGCCCTGGGACGACGCCCATGTGGTCGTCGCCCACCCCCGCACCCTGCGACGTGCGGTGAACGTATGCCGGGCCCACACCAAGGTCGCGGTCCTCACCTCCCCGGGCGCCGGGCCCGCCGAACTCGGCCTGCTGATGGAGGGCGTCCACCGCACCTTCGTCATCTGCGAGGAACTCGGCACCACACGCGAGCGGGTCACCGTCGTCACCTCCGACAAGGCCGCCGACCACACCTGGCGCGACCCGAACGTCGTCATCGTGGCCGGCGGCAGCGTCGGCCCGGGCGTGGCACCCGACGGCACCGGCTGGATCGCCGGCCGCGACCCCGCCGCCGGACCGCGCGGCTGGTCCCTGCCCGCCGAGGCGTACGCCGGCCCGCTGGGCGAGGGGGAGACCGATCTGCTGCGCACGGCCCAACTCGCCAGGCTCGGACCCCGCCCGGGGGACCTGGTGTGGGACATCGGCTCCGGCAGCGGTGCCTTCGCCACCGAGGCGGCACGGGGCGGCGCCGCCGTCATCGCGGTGGACCGCGACGCCGACGCCTGCGCCCGCACCGAGGCCACCGCACGCCACTTCGGCGTCCAGCTCCAGACCGTGCACGGCACCGCGCCGCACGTCCTGGAGAACCTGCCCGAACCCGACGTCGTCCGTGTCGGCGGCGGGGGAGCGGCCGTGGTCTCCGCGGTCGCCGACCGGCGCCCGCAGCGCATCGTGGCGCACGCCGCGACCCGTGACGCGGCCGAACTCGTGGGCAGGGACCTGACGGAGCACGGGTACCGGGTCGAGTGCGCCCTGCTCCAGTCCGTCGGACTGGACACCCGGACGTGGACGGAGACGGAGCGGAGCGTCGCGTTCCTGCTCGCCGGTGAAATCCCGCGGCGCGAAGCGCCTCGTTGAGGGGCGGTGGCCGGGCGGCGGGTGGGACTGCCGGACCGCGCCCCGTGATCGGTTGTTCATACCGCGCGGGGTAGGCTGGCGGATTGTTGTACCGCACTCGGACACCCGGCACTTCGTCGGCCGATGTCCGCAAAAACCCGCACCTTCCGGGGCGGGTGTGGTACGGCAGAACCGGAGGACGCGCAACGTGGCGCAGTCCACAGCGGGCCGTCGCGGATCAAGCTGTCGTGGCGGGGGAACGACCGCGACAATGCCACTCAATGGCTTTGTCGTCTTTCCTGCGGGTCGTTCGTGCCGCTGGGCACGCACGCTCGTTCTTCACTGTGGGGCGGTCGGTGCGCCGCCCCGGGTGAGCTGGTCGTAGAAGCACTAACCGATGGGCGAGGGGTTACGCATGACCGACACCGGCCAGATCCCCGGCGAGGGGCTGCCGGAGAACGCAGGCATGGTGGAGCAGCCGGGCGTCCCCGCACCCGGCGCGTACACCTACCTCTCCGAGGCCGAAGCCGAGGACGAGGACCTGTTGTTGCTGCCGGGAGCCCAGGGTGCATGGGGCAACGAGGTCGCGCCGCCCGCGCCGGAGCCGGTCGTCGAGACCGTGCACCAGCCGGGCCCGCACGAGCTGTCCGGACGTGACAGCGGCTCGGTCGACCTCAATGGCGTCCGCCTGCCCGATCCGGCGCAGGACCCCGCGACCGCCCCGGCCCCGCCGCGCAGGCCCCTGCACCTCGGCCCGCCGATTCCCGACACCTCCGCCAGCCCGGTCCGCTCCCTCGCCGACCGCGGCCCGGCCGACGCTCCGGTACGGCACTCCGGACCGCCGGCCGCCGGCCCGGAGTACCTCGACGGCCAGCAGGCCGCCGCGACGCCTCCGCAGGCCGCCGCGCCCTGGGGAGCGCAGAACGAGCCCCAGACCGCGCCGGCGCCGGTGAGCGCCGCGGCGGGGCATGCGGAAACGGTTATTCCGGTACCGGAGCAGGCGTCGGAGCCGGTGGGCGCCGCCCAGGCGCTCGTCACGCGCGTCGCCACGGAGGCCGTCGCGGCGACGGGTGGAACGGGCACGCCCGAGCCCGAGTCCGGCGAGGATTCCGCGCCGGTGGCCCACGTACCCGGCCCGGCGGAGGAGCCTGCTCCCGAGCCGGTCGTCGCGGAGCCCACTCCCGAGCCGTTCGCCACGGAGCCCACTCCCGAGCCGTTCGCCACGGACCCCATGGCCCTGGCGGGTGACGAAGGCCAAGAGGCCCAGGCGGCCGAAGGCGCCGAGGGGGCCGACGCGGTCTCCGAGCCGTCGGCTCCCGAGGAACCGGTGGCGTGGGAGGAACCCCGGCCCGCCGAGGCTCCCGCGCCTCAGGAGGCCCCGCCGGCCGAGGCTCCCGCGCTACAGGACGCCCCGGTTCCGGAGATGCCCGCGCCGCAGGACGCCCCGGTCCCGGAGATGCCCGCGCCGCAGGACGCCCCGGTCCCGGAGATGCCCGCGCCGCAGGACGCCCCTGTCCCGGAGATGCCCGCGCCGCCCGTCCCGGCAGCCGAACCCGCACCCGAGGTCACCGAGCCCGAACCGGCCCCGGCGCCGGAGGCACTGGTGGCCACCGAACCGCCCGCACCGGCGCAGCAGGAGGAGGTGCCGCAGCCCGAGCCGCAGGCACCCCCCGTACCGCAGGATCCGGCACCGGCACAGCCGGAGGTCGAGTTCGCCGCGCAGCCGCCCGCCGAGCCCGCCCCCGAAGCCCACCCCACCGCCGAAGAGGCCCCGGACGTACCGCAGGAGGACGTGCCCCAGGACGCGGCCGTGTTCCCCGCCCCGCCCGAGCCCGCGGCCACCGACGCGACTCCGGTCGCCGCCACCGCCGAGCAGCCCCGGCCCGAGCAGGCGCCCGTCGCCCAGGAACCGCAGCCCGACGACTCGGTCGGCCGGTTCCTGCCGGTCGACGGTGCTCCCGTGCCCACCACCCCGCACCTCGCCCCCACCCCGCCGGAGGCGCTGGTCCTTCCGCCGGAGGGCCTGGCCGCGGAACCCGGCACCGAGGCCCCCGCGACGGACCCCGCACCCGAGATCCCGGCCCCCCGCGAGGCCGACCCGGGCCTCGCCCAGAGCGCCGACGACCTGGACACCCACGCCGCCGACCAGGACGACCTCGTCGACGCCGCCGCGCCGGCCCCGGAGCAGACGGCGTCCCAGGACGTACGCCGGTCCGCCGGACCCGCGGCCCCCGCCTACGACGACGCCGAGCGCGAGGCCGTACTGAAGGTCATGCGCGAGCGGCGCGACATCCGCAACGGCTTCCGCGGCGACCCCATCCCGCACGAGGTGCTGCTCCGCGTCCTGGAGGCCGCGCACACGGCGCCTTCCGTGGGCCACTCGCAGCCCTGGGACTTCGTCGTCATCCGCTCCGCCGACACCCGCCGCGCCATGCACGAACTGGCGATGCGTCAGCGCGAGGCGTACGCGAAGTCCCTCCCCAAGGGCCGGGCCAAGCAGTTCAAGGAACTGAAGATCGAGGCCATCCTCGACACCCCGGTCAACATCGTCGTCACCGCCGACCCGACGCGCGGCGGCCGGCACACCCTGGGCCGGCACACCCAGCCGCAGATGGCGCCGTACTCCTCGGCGCTCGCCGTCGAGAACCTGTGGCTCGCCGCCCGCGCCGAGGGCCTCGGCGTCGGCTGGGTCAGCTTCTTCGACGAGCGCGAGATGGTCCGCGCCCTGGGCCTGCCCGAGCACCTGGACGTCGTCGCCTACCTGTGCGTCGGCTACGTCGACGAGTTCCCGGACGAGCCCGAGCTGATGCAGGCCGGCTGGTCCAAGCGCCGCCCGCTGTCCTGGGTCGTGCACGAGGAGACGTACGGCCGTCGCGCCCTGCCCGGCGAGGCGCCGCACGACCTGCTCGCCGAGACCGTCGCGCAGATCCGCCCGCTGGACGCCAAGGCGCTCGGCGAGGCGTGGGAGCGGCAGAAGCGGATGACCAAGCCGGCCGGCGCGCTCGGCATGCTGGAGATCATCTCCGCCCAGCTCTCCGGGCTCTCCCGGCAGTGCCCGCCGCCCATCCCGGAGCCCGCGGCCGTCGCGGTCTTCGCCGGTGACCACGGAGTGCACGCCCAGGGCGTCACCCCCTGGCCGCAGGAGGTCACCGCCCAGATGGTGGCCAACTTCCTCGGCGGGGGAGCGGTCTGCAACGCGTTCGCGACCCAGGTCGGCGCCGAGGTCTGCGTCGTGGACGTCGGCGTCGCCACCGACCTGCCCGCCACGCCCGGCCTGCTGCCCCGTAAGGTCCGGGCCGGCACGTCCGACATGACCACCGGCCCCGCGATGACCCGCGAGGAGGCCAAGCAGGCCGTCGAGGTCGGCATCGAGACCGCCCGCGACCTGGTGGCGGCGGGCAACAAGGCGCTGCTCACCGGCGAGATGGGCATCGCCAACACCACCGCGTCCGCTGCGCTGATCTCGGTCTTCACCGGCGCCGACCCCGCCGAGGTCACCGGCCGGGGCACCGGCATCAACGACGAGACGCTGGCCCGCAAGACCGAGGTCGTCCGCCGCGCCCTGGAACTCCACCAGCCGGACCCGGCCGACCCGCTGGGCGTCCTCGCCGCCATCGGAGGATTCGAGCACGCCGCCATCGTCGGCCTGCTCCTCGGCGGCGCCTCCCTGCGCACGCCGGTGATCCTGGACGGTGTCAGCGCCGGCGCCGCCGCCCTGGTGGCCCGGGCGATCGCCCCCGAGGTCCTCGCGGCCTGCATCGCGGGCCACCGCAGCGCCGAGCCGGGACACGTCGCCGCGCTCAACAAGCTCGGCCTGCGTCCCCTGGTCGACCTGGACCTCCGCCTCGGCGAGGGCACCGGCGCGCTGCTGGCCCTGCCGATGGTGCAGAGCACCGCGCGGGCGATGCACGAGGTGGCGACCTTCGACTCGGCCGGGGTCACCGAGAAGTAGCACCGCGACGCGCCGGACGGGCGGAGCGGGAGCGGGCGGCGGCAGATCCGTCGCCACCGTCCCGCCACCGCCCCGGGCCGGCCGTACGCTGGACCGACCTCGTGCCGCCCGTGCACGTCTTTTACAATCCGCACGTATCCGCACGTCAGGGCCGCTCCACCGACGCAGCGCCCCCCCCGCATGTCAGGACGAGGAGCCCACCCTGATGGCCGAACACCCCGCCTACCCCGTAGGCCTCCGCCTCACCGGCCGTCGCGTGGTCGTCCTCGGCGGCGGTCAGGTCGCCCAGCGCCGCCTGCCCGCGCTGATCGCGGCGGGCGCCGACGTCCTCCTCGTCTCTCCCTCGGCGACCGCGTCGGTCGAGGCGATGGTGGACGCGGGCGAACTCACCTGGGAGCGACGCCGGTACGCGGAAGGCGACCTCACGGACGCCTGGTACGCCCTGATCGCCACCAGTGACGCCGAGGCCAACGCCGCCGCCTCCGCCGAGGGCGAGCGGCGCCGCGTCTGGTGCGTCCGCGCCGACGACGCCGACCGGGCCACCGCGTGGACCCCGGCGTCCGGCCACAGCGCGGGCGTGACCGTGGCCGTGCTCACCACCGACGCGCGCGACCGGGACCCCCGCCACACCGCCGCCATCCGCGACGCGGTCGTGGAGGGCCTGCGCGACGGGACGCTCGTCGCCCCGCACCAGCGCACCCGGGCCACCGGCGTCGCCCTCGTCGGCGGCGGCCCCGGCGACCCGGACCTGATCACCGTCCGGGGACGCCGCCTGCTCGCCGAGGCCGACGTCGTCATCGCCGACCGGCTCGGCCCGCGCGACCTGCTCGCCGAGCTGCCGCCGCACGTCGAGGTCATCGACGCCGCGAAGATCCCGTACGGCCGTTTCATGGCCCAGGAGGCCATCAACAACGCGCTGATCGAGCACGCCAAGCAGGGCAAGGCCGTGGTCCGGCTGAAGGGCGGCGACCCGTTCGTCTTCGGCAGGGGCATGGAGGAGGCGCAGGCGCTGGCCGAGGCGGGCATCCCGTGCACCGTGGTCCCCGGCATCTCCAGCTCCATCTCGGTGCCCGGCGCGGTCGGCATCCCGGTCACCCACCGCGGCGTCGCCCACGAGTTCACCGTGGTCAGCGGCCATGTCGCCCCCGACGACGAGCGCTCCCTGGTCGACTGGGCGTCCCTCGCCAAGCTCACCGGCACCCTCGTGATCCTGATGGGCGTCGACAAGATCGGCCGGATCGCCGAGACCCTCGTCGCGCACGGCAGGTCCCCCGAGACGCCGGTCGCCCTGGTCCAGGAGGGCACGACGGCCGCCCAGCGCCGGGTGGACGCGACCCTCGCCACCGTCGCCGACCGGGTCGTCTCCGAGGGCGTCAGGCCCCCGGCCGTCATCGTCGTCGGCGAGGTCGTCGGCGTGGGCCCGCACGGGACGGTCTGACATGGGCGACATCGTCACCGTCGACGACCCCGGCGACCCGCGACTGCACGACTACACGAACCTGACCGACGTCGAACTGCGCCGTCGCCGCGAACCCGCCGAGGGCCTGTTCATCGCCGAGGGCGAGAAGGTCATCCGCAGGGCCGGCGAGGCGGGCTACGCGATGCGCTCGATGCTGCTGTCCGCCAAGTGGGTCGACACCATGCGCGACGTCATCGAAGAGGCCCCCGCCCCCGTGTACGTCGTGGACCCCGTGCTCGCCGAGCGGGTCACCGGCTACCACGTCCACCGCGGCGCCCTCGCCTCCATGCGGCGCAGGCCGCTCCCGGCCACCGCCGACCTGCTGCGCACCGCCCGGCGCGTCGTGGTCATGGAGTCGGTCAACGACCACACCAACATCGGCGCGATCTTCCGCTCCGCCGCCGCCCTCGGAATGGACGCGGTCCTGCTCTCCCCGGACTGCGCCGACCCCCTGTACCGGCGCAGCGTGAAGGTCTCCATGGGCGCGGTCTTCTCCGTGCCCTACGCCCGCCTCGACACCTGGCCGGCCGGGCTGGAGACGGTCCGCGAGGGAGGCTTCTCGCTGCTCGCCCTCACGCCGGACGCACGGGCCGAGCCCCTCGACGAGGTCGCCCCGCACCGCATGGACCGGGTGGCCCTCATGCTGGGCGCCGAGGGTGACGGGCTGTCCCGTCGGGCGCTGGCCGCGTCCGACACCTGGGTCCGCATCCCGATGTCCCACGGCGTCGACTCCCTGAACGTGGGCGCGGCGGCGGCGGTCGCCTTCTACGCGGTGACGGTGGGCCGCCCCACGGCGTAGCCCGCGGCTACCGCCCCGGTGCCGGGTCCCCGGAGCGGGATCCGCCGCCGGGCACCTGCACCCGCTCCTGAGCCGCCCGTACGACACCGCGGTCGTCGCCGAGCCCCTGCGACGGCCCCTGGCAGCCCTGCGCGACGGCGATACCCAGCGCGACCAGCAGCGTCACCACCACGAAGACGAACAGGCGCTGCCGCAGCAGCCGCGGGTTCGCGGGGCGGCGCCGCCCGGTTCCCGTGGTTCTCGGCCCGGTGCGGCCGGTCCCGCTGCGCGGCCCCGGCCGGCCGCCGTCGTTGCGTGTGTTGCCGCGGCCGGTGCCGTCGCGGGGGGCGGGCGTGGACCGGGACGAGGACCGGGCGCCCGTACCGCCGTTGCGCGACGGCGTACCCCCGCGCGCGGGCGTACCCCCACGCGACGGAGTGGCGCGCCGGGGCGCCGGCCCACGGGACCCCGGGGTGCTCCGCGGCGCCGGGGTGCCCTGCGTACGCCGTGGCGCGCGCTCGGGGTAGGTGTCGGCGAGCCGTCCCGTCGGCAGGTCGGCCTCCGCGCTGCGCGGCGCCGGCGGCCGGGCGTCGGCCAGGCCCTGGGCCTCGCGGGCGGCGATCTCCTTCAGCCGCAGCGACAGTTGCAGCGTGCTGGGGCGCTCCTCGGGGTCCTTGGCCAGGCACGCCCGCACCAGCGGGGCCAGCGCGTCGGGAACGCCGTGCAGCTGGGCCTCCTCGTGCACCACGCGGTACAGCATCACCTCGGAACTGCCGTGCCCGAAGGGCGAGTCGCCCATCGAGGCGTACGCCAGCGTGGCACCGAGCGAGAACACGTCCGTGGCCGGCGTGACCGCCGCCCCGCGCACCTGCTCCGGCGCGAGGAACCCGGGGGAGCCGACCGCGGTGCCCACGTGGGTGAGGGTGGAGGCGCCCGTCGCCCAGGCGATGCCGAAGTCGATGATCCGCGGCCCCTTCGGGGACAGCAGGATGTTGGACGGCTTCAGGTCCCGGTGCACCACCCCGGCCTCGTGCACCGCGACCAGCCCCTCGGAGAGGGCGGCGCCCACGGCGGCGACGTCCGCCGCGCCGAGCGGGCCCCCGTCGACGACCTTGTCGTGCAGGGAGGGGCCGGGCACGTACTGCGTGGCGAACCAGGGGCGGTCGGCGTCCAGGTCGGCGGCGACCAGCCGGGCGGTGCAGCCGCCCCGGATCCGCCGGGCCGCCGAGACCTCACGCGCGAAGCGCGACCGGAACTCCTGGTCCTCGGCCAGGTCCGGCCGGATGACCTTCAGCGCGACCCGCTGCCCCTTCTTGTCGGAGCCCAGGTAGACCACGCCCATTCCACCCGCGCCGAGCCGCCTGTGAAGCCTGAACGAGCCGACGACGCGCGGGTCCTCGCGCCTCAGGCGCATCATCGCCATGTTCATCCCCGCTGCCCGGTCCCTGTGACGAGCCACAGCTTACGTTTCCACGGCCGCCCGCGCGCAGAGGCCGCGCCCTCTCGCGACGACGGATTGTCAGTGCGGGGTGCGACAGTTGAGGGGCGGTCAGGAAACGGGCGGGCGATCCGCCCCCGGCCCGCCGGTGATCCCAACCGACCGTCAAGGGCGGGGGATTGGGTCCGGGACGGGAGGCCGGGCGGTGCGGGTGGAGGACGCCGGGAGGACGCCGGGTGCCTGCCGTGCGGGCCGGTCCGGGTCGGACGGCCGGTGGAGACGGGGGCGCACGGGGCGCTGTCGGAAGTGAGCGAAGTCACCGGACGGCCCGGCGATACCGGGGCAGGGCGGGCACCCCGTCCGGGAAGACCCCGAGTCCCGGGACGCGGTCTCCACCCAGGGGAGTACTCGGCTGGTCATGGCTCATCCTCCGGGAGGCCCGGCAATCGGTACGAGGGCATGACGCCCGGCGATCCCCGGGCACCTAGATTTGAGGTCAAGCGGCGGGTGGCAGCACTCGTCCCCCGAGGTCAGACACCCGCCGCTGCCAAGGACAACGGAATCGGTCAGGAGAGGGACCATGGCCCAGACGCTGCCGCGGACGCTGGTCCGCACGCGGGAGACCCGCAGTCAGGGCCGCCGCCACCCCGCGGTGGCGACGCTCATGGCCCTGCCCCTGGCGGTCCTGCTCCTCCTCGTCTTCGACGGGTGGGAGACAGTGGCCACACAAGCGTCGTCCGTGGGTGTGGTGCTGGGGCGCTGAGCGGCGCCCCGGGCCCGGAAGAGCGGTCCGGGCGGGGACATCCATCCATGAAACCCCGTGGGGACGGGGGTGCGGCGGACGGCAAGAATGCCGGCGCAGCTGGGGAGCTGCGCCGGCATTGCCGTGTCCGAGGAAGCGGTGCGTACCCTCACCCGGTGACCACGGACGCCCTCCTCCTCGCCCTCGCGGCCCGCGTCAGGGCCACGGCCCACGCCGGCACTCCGGCCTGTGCCTGCGGCGCGGCCACCCTCACCACCCTGGCCGACCGTCCGGACGCCACCGTCGTCCGGCACGCAGGCGCCGTCGCCAAGGCCCACGCGGAGGACGCCGACCCCGCCGCCCTGGCCCTCCGCGTCGAGGTCGCCGCCCGGCTCCCCGGCGTCCTCCTGCCGCCGCTCGCCCTGGCGCCCGTGACGCTGCACGGGCGGCTCGTCACCTCCTGGCCGTACGGCACCCCCGTGGACCCCGAGGATCCGGACGCGGCGCCCTGGGAGGCTGCGGCCGTACTCCTCGCGCGCCTTCACCGGGCGCCGGTGCCCGCCGCCGTTCCCGCGATGCGCGGACCCGCGAAGGCGGCCCAGGCCGTCGCCCGCCTCCGGGCCGGCGCCCCGGACCACCCCGCCACCGACCCCGTGCTCCGGGCCTGGGCGGACCTGCCCGCCTGGGCGCGCGGCGAGGCCGCCCCGCCGACGGCGGCCGGCCTGGTCCACGGCGACTTCCACCTCGGCCAGCTCGTCCGCCACCCCGCCCCCGGAGGGCCCTGGCTGCTGATAGACGTCGACGACCTCGGCACCGGCGTCCCGGCCTGGGACCTGGCGCGTCCGGCGGCCTGGTACGCCTGTGGACTGCTCCTGCCCGAGGAGTGGCACCGCTTCCTGACCGCCTACCGCGCAGCCGGCGGCCCCGCCGTCCCGTCCGACGGCGATCCCTGGCCCGCGCTGGACGTCCCGGCCCGCGCCCTCACCGTGCAGACCGCGGCCCGCTCCGTCACCAAGGCGCTCGCGGCGGGCCGGCCCCTGGACGAGGTGGAGCTGCCCCTGGTCGACGCCTGCGCCCGCATGGCCGCCGTCCGCCCCTGCGCCCCAGGCGGTTGAGCCGAATTTCCGCGAAGTAGGGTGCAACCGACCCGCGGCCGGACAGAGTCTGTCCTGGCGATACGCGAAGCAGGACCGACCGGCGAGGAGTTGAGCCGTCCATGCAGTGCCCCAAGTGCCACGCACCGATGCACACCTACAACCGCAACGGCGTTCAGATCGAGCAGTGCAGCGGCTGCCGCGGCATCTTCCTCGACTACGGCGAGCTGGAGTCGCTGACCCGCCTGGAGGCCCAGTGGTCCCAGTCCGCTCCGCCGCCGGCCCCGCCCGCCGCCCCGCAGGCGTACCCGGCCGCGCAGCAGCCCGCCTGGGGTGCCCCGCACGGCGGTCACGGTCACGGGCACGGCCACTACGGTCACCACCGTCAGAAGGGCTTCGGCCGGATGCTCTTCTCCAGCTGATCCGGCTCTCCGGCTGATCCGGACACGACGAAGCCCCGGCCGTACGAGACGGCCGGGGCTTCGGTGGGTGTGGACGATACTGGGATTGAACCAGTGACCTCTTCCGTGTCAGGGAAGCGCTCTCCCGCTGAGCTAATCGTCCTGGGAGTGATGCGATGGTGCGACGTACTGCGTGCGCGATACTGGGATTGAACCAGTGACCTCTTCCGTGTCAGGGAAGCGCTCTCCCGCTGAGCTAATCGCGCGGGGATCCTTACGGACCGGTGATCCTTGCGGACCAGTGGACGATACTGGGATTGAACCAGTGACCTCTTCCGTGTCAGGGAAGCGCTCTCCCGCTGAGCTAATCGTCCTTGGAGGTGGAGACGGGATTTGAACCCGTGTAGACGGCTTTGCAGGCCGTTGCCTCGCCTCTCGGCCACTCCACCAGGAGTGTAGGAGGCCCGGGAGACCCCCTGTTCCTGCGAGCGGACGACGAGGCTCGAACTCGCGACCTCAACCTTGGCAAGGTTGCGCTCTACCAACTGAGCTACGTCCGCCTGTCGGTTCGGTCCGCTTGCGCGGCCCGGCGACGTGATGAACTCTAGCGGATACCGGGGCCAGTACAAAAACGCGTTTGTGCAGCGTGCTGCGGTGCGTCCGCTCGCGGACCTGGTCAGGGCTCCCGGAAGGACACGTTCGGGTGCCCTCCGGGACACCGGCCTAGACTCGGGCACGTGCACGACCTCCCTCCTCTCGCCCGCTTCGGCGACCGCGTCGCCACCGGTCTCCTCGACGTCACGAGCGATCCCGCCGCTCTGGAGTCCGAGGGTTTCTGGGCCGTCTGCGCGGACTTCGAGGGCCGTACGACCTGCGCACGCTTCGCGGACGTACGGACCGAGCCGGTGCCGGCGCCCGCACCGGGGCGGTGGCACGGACCGGCCGTCGGTGACTGGACGTCCTCCCTCGACCGCGCCGCGTACACGTCGGCGGTCCGGCGCATCCGCGAGCACATAGCGGCCGGCGAGGTCTACCAGGCCAACCTCTGCCGGGTCCTCTCGGCGCCTCTCGCCCCCGACGCCGACGTGGACGCCCTCACCGCCCTGCTGGCCCGGGGCAACCCGGCGCCGTACGGCGGCACGATCAGGCTGCCCGGACACGGCGTCGAGATCGCCACCGCCTCGCCCGAGCTGTTCCTGCGCCGGGACGGCCGGACCGTGGAGTCCGGGCCGATCAAGGGGACCGGGCTGACCGAGGGAGACCTGCTGGAGAAGGACTACGCCGAGAACGTCATGATCGTGGACCTGGTCCGCAACGACGTCGGACGGGTCTGCGCCACGGGCAGTGTGACCGTCCCCGACCTGTGCGCCGTCGAGAAGCACCCCGGCCTCGTCCACCTGGTGTCGACCGTACGCGGCGAACTGCGCGCGGACGCCGGCTGGCCGGAGCTGTTCGACGCGGCCTTCCCTCCCGGGTCCGTCACCGGTGCGCCCAAGTCGAGCGCCCTGCGGATCATCGACGCCCTGGAGACCGCGCCGCGCGGCCCGTACTGCGGGGGCGTCGGCTGGGTCGACGCGGACCGGGGCACCGGCGAGCTGGCCGTCGGCATCCGGACGTTCTGGACCGACCGGACCGAGGGGCTGCTGCGCTTCGGCACCGGCGCCGGCATCACCTGGGGGTCCGACCCGGACGGCGAATGGCGGGAGACCGAACTGAAGGCGTCCCGGCTGCTCGCGGTAGCGTCGGGGGTGTACGAGGTCACCGGAAGTGGAGAGGCGCTACCGACGTGAAGATCTGGCTCGACGGCGGGCTGCAGGACATGGAATCCGCCCGCGTCTCCGTCCTCGACCACGGGCTCACCGTGGGCGACGGCATCTTCGAGACGGTGAAGGCGGTGGCCGGCCGGCCGTTCGCGCTCACCCGCCACCTGGACCGGCTGACCCGATCGGCCCGCGGCCTGGGCCTGCCCGACCCCGACCTCGACGAGGTCCGCCGCGCCTGCGCCGCCGTCCTGGCGGCCGACCCGGTGCCGCTGGGACGGCTCCGCATCACCTACACCGGCGGCCACGGCCCCCTCGGCTCCGACCGCGGCGAGCACGGCCCGACCCTCGTCGTCGCCCTCGGGGAGACGAGCCGCCGCCCCGATTCCACGGCCGTCGTCACGGTGCCGTGGACCCGCAACGAACGCGGCGCGCTGACCGGCCTCAAGACCACCTCCTACGCCGAGAACGTCGTCGCCCTGGCCCGCGCCCGGGAGCGGGGCGCCTCGGAGGCGCTGTTCGCCAACACGGTCGGGCAGCTCTGCGAGGGCACCGGCTCCAACGTCTTCGTCGTCCTCGACGGAGAGATCCACACCCCGCCGGTCGCCTCCGGCTGCCTCGCCGGAATCACCCGCGCCCTGGCCGTCGAGTGGAGCGGCGCCCGCGAGACCGACCTCCCGCTGGACGTACTGGAACGCGCCGACGAGGTCTTCCTGACCTCCACGCTGCGGGACGTGCAGGCCGTGCACCGGGTCGACGACCGCGAACTTCCGGGCGCTCCCGGACCGGTGACCGCCAAGGCCATGCGGGTCTTCGAGGAGCGCTCCGGGGACGACCTGGATCCCTGAGCGCGGATATTGGGCTGCCCTTCGGCCTCTTTGATGGGTAGAACTGCCCTGATGACCACGACCCTGCGGCCGACCGAGCCGCTCCAGCGCGCCGCCGACGGGACGCGCTCCCGCCGCTACCAGGTGTGCGTGAACAGCCGCCCCGTCGGTGCCATACACCTCGGCACCTCGCGCTCCCTCGGCGACTCGGTGGCCGTGATCCACCGGCTGCGCATCGACGAACCGGACCGCCGGCGGGGCCGGGGCACGGTGGCCGCGCTCGCCGCCGAGGAGATCGCGCGCGGCTGGGGCTGCCAGCAGATCGAGGTGGGCGTCGCCGCCGACGCGGAGGCCGGCGCCCGCCTCACGCAGGCGCTCGGGTACGTCCTGCGCAACCGCGGCATGACCAAGCAGCTCGGCGGCACCCCGCCCGCCCTGCCCGAGGGCAGCCGCGCCCGGCCGATGACACCGGACGAGTTCGACACCTGGCAGGCCTACGAGTCCGAGCAGTACGCCCGCACCTGGATGGAGCGGGGGCTGCCGGAGGCCGAAGCGCGCACCAAGGCCCGCCGTGACCACGAGGTGCTCCTGCCACAGGGTCTGGCCACGGAGAACACGCTGTTCAACGTGTTGGAGCACGAGGGGACCAGGGTCGGGATCCTCTGGCTCGCGCTGCACGAGGACCGGGCCTTCGTCTTCGACGTCGAGGCCGACGAGGCCCACCGGGGCCGGGGGCACGGCCGCACCCTGATGCTGCTGGCCGAGAGCCGGGCGATCGGCGCCGGCCGGCCCCTGATCGGCCTCAACGTGTTCGCGGGGAACACCGCGGCCGAGCGCCTCTACGAGTCGCTCGGCTACCGGACCACGCGGTCCCTGTTCTACAAACCCCTGCTGTAAGCGCGGTGGGGGACCGGCACGGGACGGCTTACGGGTCTCAGCCCTGCCGCTCGGCCAGCAGCCGGTCCGCGATCTCCTCGATCCGCTCGCGCAGCCCCTCCTGGCTCTTGCCGCCGTCGAGGCGCTCGCCGCCGATCACGTAGGTCGGCGTGCCGGTCACGCCGATCGCCTTGCCCTCGGCCTGGTCGGCGTCGACGATCAGGATGTGCCGGCCGTCGACGAGGGCGGTGTCGAACTCCTCCGCGTCCAGTCCGAGGTCGCCCGCGACCTCCACCAGCAGCGCCTCGCCCTTGCGGTCCAGCTCCGCCACGCGGCCCAGCACGGCCTCGGCGTACGGCCATCCGCTGCCCTGGGCGACGGCCTCCTCGGCGGCCTGCGCGGCGGCGAAGGCGTGCTTGTGCTTCTCCAGCGGGAAGTGCCGCAGCCGCAGCTCCAGCCGGTCGCCGTAGCGGGCGCGAAGGGCGCGCAGGTCGTCCAGGGCGGCGTGGCAGTCCGGGCACTGGAGCTCGCACCAGACGTCGAGTACGGGCGCGGCGGGCCCGGCGGGGGAGGAGTCACTCATGGCCCCATCCTCCCAGCCCACGGGGCGGCACCCCGACCGCGGTCCTCCTCCGGCACCGGCACCTGGGGAGGAGTCGACCCGGAGATCTCCCTGATCTCGGGCCACGGCATGGCCTCACCGCGTGCGGGCGGTGCAGGATGGAAGGGACGAAGTACTCATGCCCGACCTGGCCCAGCTCTGGAGGACCGGATGATTGCCGAGACCGTCTGCTCCGCGGTGTCCGCGGCGGGCCTGGGCATCGCGGCGGTCACCGCGTACCGCAGGCGTTTCCTCACCGCCGTCCGTGTCGCCGCCTACGCGCTGGTTCCGATCGGCCTGGTGATGACCGGGGTCGTGGAGTGGCTGGCCGACACCGCCTTCAGCCCGGTGGCCTGGGCCGGATTCGGAGTCCTGGGCGTGGCCTGGGTGCTCTTCATGATCACGCGCACGGTCGAGCGCCGCCGCGGCGGCACCCGCAAGGAGCGCAAGCAGGCCAGGGCGGCGGCACAGCGCGACGCGGTGGCGCCGGGCGCCTCCGCACCCTCGCTGGGCGCCGGTGCGAGCCCGGCCGCCAAGCCCGCGCCCAAGCCGGCGAACGCGTCCCGTGGTGAGGACGACTTCAGCGACATCGAGGCCATCCTCAAGAAGCACGGCATATGACCTCCGTCGTCCCGGGCTGAAGCGACACAGCGGTCCCAGGCCGACAGCGCGTGCTCCGTAACGATCACGATCCGACCGGACATTGCGACATTCAACGAACTCCCGGTCGTTACGGGCGTGCTGATCGCGAAGGCCCGCTCCGCTGCGTCATCATCGCCGCGAGATGCCGGACACCACTCAGCTGGATCCCCAGCTGGACACGAGACAGAGCGAAACCGCGCGGACACGGAGTGAACCACGCGGCTGCCTCTTCGCCCTTTCCCAGCCACCGCTCATGATCTTCCTAGCGGTGATCGGGTGTCTGCTGCTCATGGCTGCGTTGCACGATCTGCTGTTGCTGTGAGCCGTACCCGCGCTCCCCGGCGCCACCCGCCGGGGGCCGCGACACACCGCCCGGGCGGGTCCACGCGTCCGCCCGACCGCGCCGACGGCTCAGCCCGCGGCCTCCTTGCGCCGGGCCCGGTAGGCCGCCACATGCAAACGGTTTCCGCACGTCCGGCTGTCGCAGTACCGCCGCGACCGGTTGCGGGAGAGATCGACGAAGGCACGCCGACAGTCAGGGGCCTCACAGCGCCGCAGCCGCTCCTGCTCACCGGCGACCACGAAGAAGGCCAGGGCCATCCCGCAGTCGGCGGCCAGATGGTCCGCGACGGAGGCACCGGGCGCGAAGTAGTGGATGTGCCAGTCGTAGCCGTCGTGGTCGGTGAGACGGGGCGTGGTGCCGGCGGCCGCGACCAGGTCGTTGATCAGTCCGGCGGCGGCCCGGGCGTCGGGAGCCGCGAAGACCGCGGCGAACCTCCCACGGATCTTGAGGACCGCCGAGAGATCGAGTTCCGAGAGCACGCCGACGTCGCTGATTTCGTGCGTTCCCACGAATTCCTGGAGGGCGGCGACGTCCGGCAGCCCGTCCGGAGCCGTGTCGTCCTCCGGTACGGAGTTCACCAGATCGACCACGGTGTCGAGCGCGCACCGGATGTCGTGGGTGATCAGCACACTTAGCTCCCTGGCCTGGGGTCGGGCGGGCGCCCGCCGATGCTGGCCGATGGTAGTGCCATCCGCGGCGGGCGGACCGGCCGCGATCGCGCCCCCGGCCGCCGGTTGCCCTTACAACGGGGCCGGACCGGCCTTCGTTCCCCGGCGGGAACACGCGTCGGCGCCGTCCCCGCGGAGAACCGCGGCGACGACGCCGTGTGTGCCGTATGCGGTTGTCCCGGCCCGTGCCGTCACCCCGAGTCGACGGCGACGGGCGGCTTCACGCGGAGCCCTCTCCCTAGCTTTCCGCCAGGATGTGCGAGAGCTCCTGATCGAGATCGAAGTGCCGGTGCTCCGTGCCGGGGGGCACGGCGGCGTCTGTGCGCTTCAGGAAGGACTCCAGGGCCCTCGCGGGGGCCTCGAGCAGTGCCTCGCCCTCCGGAGAGCTGAGAGCGATGCACACGACGCCCTGGCCGTGACTGCGGGACGGCCAGACACGGACGTCGCCGGTCCCGGTGGGACGGTGGAGCCCTTCGGCGAGGAGGTCGCGGGCGAACACCCACTCGACGGTTTCCTCGGCTCCGGTGTGGAAGGTGGCGTGCACGGCGTAGGGGTCGGCCGTGTCGTACCGCAGGCCTGCGGGGACAGGCAGGGAGGACTCGCTCGACACAACGAGGCGCAGGTGCAGCTCGCAGCTGACCGTGGTGTTCATAAGCGCCAGGGCCTTTCGCTCAGTGTGCGCTCGGGGATTCGCACGTCGGCGAAATCGACATGCCACCTACGGTGCCGTTGTAAACCCCTCTGAGTGTTTTGCGTGCGTTTACGTAACTCTTCTGGCCGAGTGATCGTTCGAGTCCTGCGCCCATTCCGGTGACAGGTTTCGCTCAGGTAGTGTTTGGCCGTATGAACACGGGGAGTAACAAGCCCGGCGAGGCGGCCGTGGCGGAAGACCGTACGGGGACGGACGACGCCACGGGCGAGCGCGCGCTCGGCTCGCGGGCACCGGATTTCATCAAGGCGCGCCGCGCCCTGCACCTGAGCTGGCAGGTCGGCGTGTTCATCGTCGGCCTGGCCGTGGTGGTGGCCGGCATCATCATGCTGCCGCTGCCCGGACCGGGCTGGGTCGTGATCTTCGGCGGCATGGCGATCTGGGCGACCGAGTTCGTCTGGGCCCAGCTGGTGCTGCGCTGGACCAAGCGCAAGGTCACCGAGGCGGCGCAGCGCGCCCTCGACCCCAGGGTGCGCCGCAGGAACATCATCCTGACCTCGATCGGGATGCTGATCTTCGCCGTGCTCGCCGGGATCTACCTGTGGAAGTTCGGCCTCGAGATGCCTTGGAAGATCAAGGACCAGTGACCGCCCGCGACGGGCGCGGCGTCCCGGTACCGGCTGGTCACGAGCGCCTCTGACATGGGGTAATGTTCTTCCTGCGTCCGGGCGATTAGCTCAGTGGGAGAGCGCTTCGTTCACACCGAAGAGGTCACTGGTTCGAACCCAGTATCGCCCACCGGATCATCAGGCGGCCCGGCTCACGATCGTGAGCCGGGCCGTTCTGTCGTGTCGTCGTCCGGTGCGCGGGTCGGCGTCCGCCGCCCGGTACGTACGTGCCCGTCACCTGGTGCGTACGTGTCCGCCCCCGGCGGGTCCGCCCCGGGTCCGCCGGTCGCTCCCGGTGTCCGCCGGCGCGCTCGCGCGACGGTTCCGCTTCCGTGTGCCGTCATCCAACCGTGACCTTCCGCGACCCGCGTGCCGGCGGGCTCCCCGGTGTTCGGTCCGTCGGTCGCGCGGCGCCCACCTGGCTGTTCTCGGGTGCTTCCGACGCCGCCCCCGAAACGGCGCCTCCGGCTCGTCGCGCCGGGCGCCCGTAAATTCCTGTCCTAATCGTTGACGAGCTTCCGGGCCCTCCGTACCTTGTGCCAGCAAGCGCTTACTTGAAACGATTCATGAGGCGAAGGCCGCGTCGCGGGGAGGCTCGTATGCAGCAGGGCGGGAATGCGCGGAGGCAGGTCGGGAGGCGCACGGTCCTCAAGGCGGCGGGAGCTTCGCTGGCCGTCACGGGGCTGGGGGCCGCGGCCACCGCGTGCGGCGGCGGGAGCGGTTTCGGGAGACGGTTCGGTGACGATCCGTTACTCCTGGTGGGGTGCCGAGGACCGGGCCGAGCGCATCAACAAGACCATCGCGCTCTTCGAGAAGAAGTACCCGAAGATCAAGGTCAAGACGGACTTTCAGCCGTACACCGACTTCTGGAAGAAGTTCAACACGCAGGCTTCCGGGGGGAATCCGCCGGACGTCTTCCAGAATGCCATCGGATTCCTTCGCAAATACGACGCGAAGAATGTCCTGCTCGACCTCGGCGGGCAGGTCGAGGCCGGAAACCTCTCCATGGACGGATTCCGCGCGGGCCTGGAGAAGTTCGGCGAGATCGACGGCAAACTCCTGGGCGTGCCCGTCGGTTCGAACTCCATGGCCCTGGTCATCGACAAGCCCGTCTACACCCGGGCCGGCGTCAGGCCCGAACAGGGCTGGACGTGGGACGACTTCGACGAGGCGATGACGAGGGTCCGGGACCGCACGGGCCGCGCCGGTGACAGCGGCATGTACGGAGTCATGTACCTCTACGACCTGTACCTGCGGCAGAACGGCAAGGCATTCTTCACCGAGGACGGACTCGGCTTCACCGAGGCCGATCTGACCGCCTGGTGGACCAAGGCGGACAAGGCCGTGCGGTCCGGCCTCTTCGCCGACCCCAAGAAGGTCGCCCAGATCAAGCCCAAGTCGGCGCTCTCCGCCGAACTGGCCGGCAGTGAGTTCACCTGGGACAACTTCACCGTCCGCTACACGGCGGAGGGCAAGAGCGAGTACGGACTCGCGCCGATCCCCACCACGGACGGCAAGAAGACCGGCCAGTACCTGGGCTCGCTGATGCTGAGCGCCTACAAGCGCACCCAGCATCCCAAGGAGGTCGCCCAGTTCATCGACTTCATGGTCCACGACCCCGAGGTCGCCAAGATCATGGGATATGACCGCGGTGTTCCCACGACCCAGGCCCAGTACGACGCCTACCGGCCGACCGACCCGGTGAACAAGGCCATCGCCGCCTATGAGGAGTCGCTGGTCGAGTCGGGCGTGCTGGAGCCGATCACCCCGCACCCGAACGGCGCGGACATCTGCGAGGCCGCCTTCCTGCGCATCGCCGAGGAGATGGCGCTCGGCTCACGCTCCGTCGGGGACGCCGTCGAGCAGTTCTTCACCGAGTCGAAGACGGCTCTCGCCGGCTGAGGGGACGAGCACCGTGACACACGCCCCCGCGATGGCGGGCCCGGCCCGGGAATCCCGGCCGCGGCCCGCCCCGGAGAAGCCTGTGCGCTCCGCCGCGCAGAAACGGCGGGGCCGTCGGGAGAACCTGGCCGGCTACCTCTTCATGTCCCCCTGGATCGCCGGATTCCTGCTGCTGACGGCGGGACCGATGGTCGCCTCGCTCTACTTCGCGTTCACCGACTACAACCTGTTCGACGCGCCCAGGTGGATCGGCCTGGACAATTTCTCCGAGATGTTCGGCGACCCCCGCTGGCGCCACTCGGTGCGGATCACCCTCTGGTACGTCGTCGTCGGTACGCCGATCAAGCTGCTCGCGGCGCTCGGCGTCGCGCTGCTGCTGGCACAGAAGCGGCGCGGGCAGGCCTTCTACCGGGCCGCCTTCTACGCGCCCTCGCTGATCGGCGCGAGCGTCTCCATCGCCATCGTGTGGAAGGCGATCTTCTCGGACGACGCGGTCGTCGACCGGACCCAGCAGTTCTTCGGGATCGGCGCCGGAGGCTGGACCGGCGACCCGGAACTGATCATCTACAGTCTGGTGGCACTCACCGTCTGGCAGTTCGGCGCCCCCATGGTCATCTTCCTGGCCGGCCTCAAGCAGGTGCCGCGCGAGCTGTACGAGGCGGCCGACGTCGACGGGGCGGGCAAGCTGCGCCAGTTCTGGAACATCACCCTCCCGATGATCTCCCCGGTGCTCTTCTTCAACGTCCTGCTGGAGACGATCCACTCGTTCCAGATCTTCAGCTCCGCCTACATCGTCGGCGGCGGCGCCGGGGGCAACGCCTGCGGTCCCGCGGACGGCACGATGGTCTACACCTGCTACCTGTACGTCCAGGGCTTCGAGAACAGCCGCATGGGCCTGGCCTCCGCCATGGCGTGGATGCTGCTGGTCGCGGTCGCCCTGGTCACCGCGGTGCTGTTCTGGTCCCAGAAACGCTGGGTGCACTACGAGGAGGGCGGCCGATGAGCGCGCAGGCCACGGAGGTCACGCCGACCACCGCCACGAAGGGGGCCGTGCGGCGCCGGCTGCCGGGTTCGCTCGCCTGGCACCTCGGGTCGCTGGCGATCCTCGCGGTGATCCTCTACCCGGTGCTCTGGGTCGTCGGCGGCTCCTTCAAGGAGAGCGGTGACATCGTCGGCAGCCTGGACCTCTTCCCGGGCGACCCGATCGTCTCCAACTACACGAGCCTCGCCGACGGCATCGCGGACATCTCGATCTCCACCTTCTTCCTCAACTCGCTGTTCCTGGCCGTCGGTTCCGTGATCGGGATCGTGGTGTCCTGCTCGCTCACGGCCTACGCCTTCGCGAAGATCAGGTTCGCCGGGCGCAATCTGCTGTTCACGCTGATGATCGGCACGCTGCTGCTCCCGTACCACGTGCTGCTGATCCCGCAGTACGTGCTCTTCCGCAACCTGGACATGATCAACACGTACACTCCGCTGCTGCTGGGGAAGTACCTGGCCACCGAGGCGTTCTTCGTCTTCCTGATGGTCCAGTTCATGCGCAACCTGCCCAGGGAACTGGACGAGGCGGCCCGCCTCGACGGCTGCGGGCACTTCCGGATCTACTGGTCGATCGTGCTCCCGCTGTGCCGTCCGGCCCTGATCACCAGCGCGATCTTCACCTTCATCAACTCCTGGAACGATTTCATGGGCCCGCTGATCTACCTCAACGAACCCGGCAAGTACACCGTCTCGCTCGGTCTGAAGATGTTCGTGGACCAGGAAGGGCTGGCGAACTACGGCGGCATGATCGCCATGTCCCTCGTCGCGCTGCTGCCCGTGCTCGCCTTCTTCCTGGCCTTCCAGCGCTATCTGATCGACGGCATGGCGACGTCCGGCCTGAAGGGCTGAGGTGAGCCGATCATGACCCAGGCGCGTGCGAAGGCCCGTACGGAGCGGGCGGGGGAGCGGGGCGAGTCGCGGTTCGCCGAGGGCTTCGCCCTGTTCGCCGAGTGCCTGCTCACCGGCGTGTGGATCGCGGTGGCGGCCCTGCCGCTGGTCACCTACCCCGCCGCGTTCGCGGCCGGCGCGCGCCACCTCGGACGCCGGCTCGCCCACGAGCGCGGCGGCCTGCGGGAGTTCGCGGCCGACTTCCGGGCCGCGGCGCGCCGCGGGTGGCTCGTCGGGGTCGGCGGATGGGCCGCCCTGGCGGTGGTGTGGGTGGACGTGCGGGCGGTCCGGGACGGACTGCCGGGCGGCGCCTTCGTCGGTGCCGTCGGGGTCATGGCCCTCATCGGCGCGGCCGTCGCGGGACTGCGCGCGGCGGCGGCCTGGCACCCGGGTGCCTCTTGGCGTTCGCTGCTCGCGGGTGCCGCCCGGCGCACCGTGCTCGACCCCGCCGGTTCCTTCCTCCTCGTGGGCGGACTGGCCCTCGTGGTCTGCTCCGCCTGGTTCAGCGCACCGCTGGCGGTCGCCGTCCTGGGCGCGGTGGCGGCGGCTGCCGTCGCCGTGGAGGAGCGCCACCGGCGCCGCTGACGGGCCCGTCCCGGCCGCGGTGCCCCACCCACAGTTCTGTCTGTCATGCCCATGCCGCTCATGCCCTGTCGCAAGAGCCCTGTCACACGAAAGGAAGGCCATGTCCCGCATCCCCCGCAGGTCCCTCCTCAAGGCGGCCGCCGTCGCCGGCGCCGCCGCCCAGTTCAGCTGGGCACTGGGCACGAAGAACGCGCAGGCCGCGGTGGCCGACGACAGCCCCGTCACGCTGACCTGGCTGGAGGACGGCGGCCTCGGCGCCGCACCCGGCTCCACCGTAGGCGTCCCCTGGCCCCGGGGCACCTTCCGGGCGGACCAGTCCTTCGCGGTCACGGACGCCGACGGCAAGGACGTGCCCGTGCAGTCCTGGCCGCTCGCCCAGTGGCCGGACGGCTCCCTGAAGTGGACCGCGCACGCCGTCGGTTCGGGCACCGGCGCGCTCACCCTGGCCGCCGGCACGCCCGCCGCACCCACCCGGAAGATCACCGTTGACCGGCGCGGCGGCATCATCGACATATCGACCGGTGTCATCACCGCGCGGATCGGCACCTCGGGATCGACGCTCGTCAAGTCGGTCGTCCGCGGCTCCACCGAGATCGCCAGGAACGGCCGCCTCGTCGTGCTGCGCAGGCCCGAGATCGAGGACGACGAGCAGGGCACGGTCAGGTCCGAACGCTTCGACGGCGCGATCCACGAGGTGAAGGTGGAACAGGAGGGGCCCGTCCGCGCCGTGGTCCGTGTCGACGGCGAGCACCGCAAGGGACGCCGCGGCCTGCTGCCCTTCTCCGTCCGCCTCTACTTCTACGCGGGCGCCGACTCCTTCCGCATGGTGCACACCATCACGTTCGACGGGAAGCAGGAGCCCGGGAAGGCGAACGGCGACTTCGTCCGGGGCCTCGGCGTCCGCTTCACCGTCCCGATGCGCGACGAGTCCTACGACCGCCACATCCGCCTCGGCGGCGAGGGCACCGGCCTGCTGCGCGAGGCCGTCAAGGGCATCACCGGACTGCGCCGCGACCCCGGGGCGGCCGTACAGGCGGCGCAGTTCGCCGGTGAGCAACTGCCCGACCCCGCCACCTGGGACCAGCGCGTCACCACCCGGCTCCAGTACATCCCCGAGTGGGGCGACCACACCCTCTCCCAGCTGTCCGCCGACGGCTTCACCGTCCGCAAGCGCACCAGGAAGGGCCACGGCTGGATCGGCGCCGGCGGCGGACGACGCGCCTCCGGCTTCGGCTACGTCGGCGGCGTGAGCGGCGGCCTCTCCTTCGGCCTGCGCGACTTCTGGGAGAAGTTCCCCGCCCAGCTCGACATCCGCGACGCCCGGACCGACGCGGCCGAGGTCACCCTCTGGCTCTGGTCACCCGAGGCCCAGCCCATGGACCTGCGCTTCTACCACGACGGCATGGGCCAGGACAGCTACGCCGAACAGCTCGAAGGGCTCAACATCACCTACGAGGACTACGAACCCGGCTTCGGCACCCCGTACGGCATCGCTCGCACCAGCGAGCTGATGTTCTGGGCCAACGCCGCCACCCCGAGCGCGGAGACGCTCGCCGAACAGGTCCGGGCCGTGCGGACACCGCCGCAGCTCGCCGCCCCGCCCGCACAGCTCATCAGGTCCCGGGTCTTCGGTCCCGGCCTCTACTCCGAACCCGACCGTTCCACGCCCGCCAAGGCCAGGATCGAGGACCACCTCGACTTCCTCTTCACCTACTACAAGGACCAGGTGGAGCAGCGACGCTGGTACGGCTTCTGGGACCACGGCGACGTCATGCACTCCTACGACACCGCCCGCCATCAGTGGCGCTACGACGTGGGCGGCTACGCCTGGGACAACTCCGAACTCTCCCCGGACCTGTGGCTCTGGTACGCCTACCTGCGCTCCGGCCGGGCCGACATCTTCCGCTTCGCCGAGGCCATGACCCGGCACACCGGCGAGGTCGACGTCTACCACCTGGGCGAATGGGCCGGCCTCGGCACCCGGCACGGCGTCCAGCACTACGCGGACAGCGCCAAGCAGCAACGCATCGCCAACACCACCTACCGCCGCTTCTACTACTTCCTCACCGCCGACGAACGCGTCGGCGACCTCATGCACGCCAACGTCGACTCCGACGAGACGTTCCTCGCCCTCGACCCGCTGCGAAAGATCCGCACCGAGCCGTACACACCCGACCGGCACGCCCTGTCGATCGGCTTCGGCACCGACTGGAGCGGCCTGGCGTCGGCCTGGCTGACCGAGTGGGAACGCAGGGGACCCAAGTGGGAGAAGGCCCGGGACCGCGTCCTGTCCACCATGGAGACCATCGCCGCCCAGCCCAACGGCTTCGTCCAGGGCAGCGGCCTGTACGACCTGGACACCGGGAGGTTCGCCGTCGCCGACACGCCGAAGGTCGAGGTGTCCCACCTGTCGGCCGTCTTCGGCCTGGGCGAACTCTGCGCCGAGCTGATCGACCTCGTCGACATGCCCGCGTTCCACGAGGCGTACTACGACTACTGCCGCTACTTCAACGCCTCCAAGGCCGAACAAGCGGCCCGGTACGGCAAGGACTTCGGCAGCCTCATCCTCTTCCAGGGCCACTCGCGCCTCGACGCCTACGCGGCCGTGCGGACCGGCGACGAGAAGCTCGCCACGCGCGCGTGGGCCAAGTTCTACGACTCCGACGGCTACAAGGAGTCGGCGCCCTGGACGACGGAGAAGCTGACCGGCCCCGTCGCCCTGGTGCCGGGCAGCGAGGCGAGCTGGGTGTCCACCAACGACACCGCCCTCTACGGCCTCGCCGCCATCGAGAACCTGGCACTCCTCGGCGACAGGATGCCCTAGACGGCACGTGACACGGGCGGGTACGGGCACACTCCACAGGTGGACTGGAACCAGTACCGATTCCGCAGCCTGTGGGCGCTGCCCGCGCCCGCCCCGGACGTCTACCGCGCGCTGGAACGGATCGAGGACTATCCCCGCTGGTGGCCGCAGGTGCGCGAGGTCACCCGGCTCGACGACACCAGCGGACTCCTCCGCTTCCGCTCCCTGCTCCCGTACGACCTCACCGCGACCCTGTACGAGGGGCACCGCGACCCGGCGGCCGGGGTCCTGGAGGTCGCGATGCGCGGCGACATGGAGGGATGGGCGCGCTGGACGGTCACCCCGCGCGGATCCGGCACCCTCGCCCGCTACGACCAGGAGGTCGACGTGCGCAAGCCGCTGCTGCGCCGGCTCGCCGTGCCGGGGCGGCCGCTGTTCCGGGCCAACCACCGGCTGATGATGCGGGCGGGGCGGCGCGGCCTCGCCGCGTACCTGGAAGGCGGTCGGCAAGCGGTTTGATGGAAGCGCGCCGGGCCCTGTATTGTTCGGTGCGTTCCCGGGCGATTAGCTCAGTGGGAGAGCGCTTCGTTCACACCGAAGAGGTCACTGGTTCGAACCCAGTATCGCCCACCCGGGAAGAGCCGGTCCGTTGCACGACGGACCGGCTTCTTCGTGTGCCGACGCGTGCGCGTCCGGGCTCACGCCGCGGCGGGCAGGTCCGGCCGCAGTGGCCAGGCCGGGTCCACCGGCTCCTCGGTGCCGTTGAGCGCGAACCACGCCTGCAGTCCCCGCGCCTGCCCCGCGTGCCACACCGCCTGGAGCGTGTGCAGCTCGGCGGGGGACAGGCGCTCCAGCCGGCCCGGGAAGCACCGCCCCACCGCCCGCACCACCTCCAGCGAGGCCTGCGCGTCGGCCGCCGCGTCGTGCGCCTCCGCCAGCTCGACGCCGTAGTGCGCGCACAGGTCGGTGAGGGTGCGGCGGCCCTTGCGGTACCGGTCCAGGTGCTTGTCGAGCACCCTCGGGTCCAGCACGTGCAGCGACGTCCGCTCCAGCCAGCGGCCCAGGGACGAGGCGCGGTGGCGGCGCAACTCGCGGTCCAGCAGCGTGAGATCGAACGGCGCGTTCATCACCACCAGCGGACGACCGGCGCGGGCCTGCTCGGCCAGCGCCTCCGCCATCTCGTACATCACCGGCGCCGGCCAGCGGCCGTGGCGCTGCAGATGCTCGTCGGTCAGCCCGTGCACCGCCGTCGCCGACTCCGGCACCGGCACGCCCGGGTTCACCAGCCACCGGGTGACGCGCGGCCGGAGCCCGGGCGCGTCCTGGACGACGAGCGCCGCCGACACTATCCGGTCGGTCTCGACGTCCACACCCGTCGTCTCCGTGTCGAAGGCGGCCAGCGGCCCCTCGAACCAGCTCGCCATAGGGCACTCAACTCCTCGTCCACACACGCCGACTGACGCGCCGTCCTCTGTCCCGGTTCGGTGATACCCGGGCTGTTTGCGACGTACGCCGGAAGGACACAACAGGATTACGGGTCATCGCAGTTCAGCGACCCGCGACACGGACACACCAGTTCTGGAAGGCTGTTGGCCATGGCCATCGCGCAGCCCGAACGGGGCGGGCTGCTGCCGGAGCGCACCGCGCCCACCCGCGGCTCCCTCGCCACCACCGCCTGCATGGAGACCCTGCAGGTCGGCTACCTCCACGCGGTCGCCGCCGCCGCGGGCTGCTCGCTCTCGCAGCCCTTCCCGGACAACGGCATCGACTGGCACGTCAGCCACAGCGCCCCCGGGCACACGGTCGACGACGAGGTCACCATCAAGGTGCAGCTCAAGGCGACGTACCAGATCCCGCCGCAGCCGCCCGGCCGCTTCTTCTCCTTCACGCTCGACAACGACCACCTGGCGAAGCTCGCCCGCACCCCGGTCTCCGTGCACAAGATCCTGGTCGTGATGATCGTCCCGCGGTCCAGGGACCAGTGGCTGCGGGCCGGCCACGACCGGCTCGACCTCAGGCACTGCTGCTACTGGACCAACCTCGCCGGACACCCGGTCACCGGCCGGCGGCGCACCACCGTGCGGATACCGACCGCGCGGGTCTTCGACGACCGGGCGCTGTGCGAGATCATGACGCGGGTCGGTACGGGAGGGAAACCATGACGCACCGCCCGACCGGCGAACCCCTGCGCGCCGTACGGCCGCACCCCGCCGGTGACGACTCCGCCTGGGACGACGGCCGTCCGCCCGAGTCCGCCGCCGTCGACCCGGCCGTCCTGACCGCGCTGCTCCACCGGCACGGCTGGCAGCGGCGCGGCGGCGCCCCCGGCCGCTACGGCCGCTGGACACCACCCGGCCCGGCGGCCGGAGCCACCAGCCTGCTGGTGCCCGTCAGCCGCGCCTTCCCCGACAGCGAGGACCTGCTGGGCGAGGCGCTGCTCGCCCTGTCCCGCAGCGCCACCCCCGCCGCCCGCGAGATCCTCGTCTCACTCGCCGTCCCCAGCGACGAGATCCGCTGGGCACGCGACGTGCCGACCGGACCCGGCGACACCGCCTCCTGGACCGCCGAGGAACAGCTGCGCGCCGCCGCCCGCCGGATGCTGCTCGCCGGAGCGCTCGCCACACGCGCGCGTGCGGGCTACTTCGGCGCCCGGCACCGGCGCACCGCCGCCACCGCCCTGGAGGACGTGCTGGTCGGCACGGCCCCGGGCGGCCGCCGGCTGACGGCGTTCGTGCCGGTCACCAGCGGCCGCCCGCTCGCCGTAACCCTCCACCAGGCCCTGTACGCCGCGCGTGAGGCCGTCGACTACCGGCGGGCCACCGGCGGCATGGAAGCCTTCGACGCCGCCGTCGGGGCCGGCGTCAGCCACGAGCTGACCGAGGCGCTGGTCGCCCTGGTCCGCGGCACCCAGGGAGCCAGGATCGCCGTCGACTGGGCGCCCGCCGCGGGCGTCCCCGACGGCTGCGGCGCCCTCGCCGAAGCCGTCGAGTTCTCCCCCGGCGACCTGCCCGCCCTGCGCGAGGCCGCCGCCCGCTATCTGCGCGCGGAGCCCTCCGTGCCGGTGCGGATCACCGGCACCGTCGTCCGCATGCGCCGTTCCGGACCGCGCGGCACGGGCACCGTACGGCTGCGGGTGCTGGCCGGTGCCGAGGTGCCGCACGTGCGGATCACCCTGGACGAGGACGCCTACCGGATCGCGGGCCACGCCCACCTCGTCGGACTTCCGGTGCGGGTGCTCGGGCGGCTGGAGAGCCGGGGCGGCTTCCGCCGGCTCACCGGGGCCTGCGAGATCGCACCGGTGCAGGTCGACGACGCGGAGCGGGACCGGCTGCTCAAGGCGGTCCAGGAGCACGTGGAGGTGGCGGCCTTCTTCGAGGAGACCTGCGGCGGTGACGGCGAGACCGCCGAGGACTACGACGCGGGGTGAGGGCCGCCGCCGGGAATGATTTCGCGGTGCACGGGTCCGGGTCGGTACGATCGCCCTCATGCGTGCGCTCCGGTATGGCGCCGCGGCCCCACCTTCAGTCAGGAGAGACCGGTGTCAGACGTCCGTGTGATCATCCAACGCGATTCCGAGCGGGAAGAACGCGTGGTGACGACGGGCACTACGGCCGCCGAGCTCTTCGCCGGCGAGCGCTCGATCGTCGCGGCGCGGGTGGCCGGTGAGCTCAAGGACCTCGCCTACGAGGTCGGCGACGGCGAGACCGTCGAGGGCGTCGAGATCTCCTCCGAGGACGGCCTGAACATCCTGCGGCACTCCACCGCGCACGTCATGGCGCAGGCCGTGCAGGAGCTGTTCCCCGAGGCCAAGCTGGGCATCGGCCCGCCGGTCAAGGACGGCTTCTACTACGACTTCGACGTCGAGAAGCCCTTCCACCCCGATGACCTCAAGGCCATCGAGAAGAAGATGCAGGAGATCCAGAAGCGCGGCCAGCGGTTCTCGCGCCGCGTCACCAGCGACGAGGCCGCCCGCGAGGAGCTGGCCAAGGAGCCGTACAAGCTGGAGCTGATCGGCCTCAAGGGCAACGCCGCGCAGGCCGCCGACGGCGCCGACGCCGAGGTGGGCAGTGGTGAGCTGACCATCTACGACAACCTCGACGCCAAGACCGGCGAGCTGTGCTGGAAGGACCTGTGCCGGGGACCGCACCTGCCGACCACCCGCGCCATCCCGGCCTTCAAGCTGATGCGCTCGGCCGCCGCCTACTGGCGCGGCAGTGAGAAGAACCCGCAGCTTCAGCGCATCTACGGCACCGCATGGCCGACCAAGGACGAGCTGAAGGCGTACCTGGAGTTCCTGGCCGAGGCTGAGAAGCGCGACCACCGCAAGCTCGGAACCGAACTGGATCTGTTCTCCTTCCCCGACGAGCTGGGTCCCGGCCTCGCGGTGTTCCACCCCAAGGGCGGGGTGATCCGCAAGGTCATGGAGGACTACTCGCGCCGTCGGCACGAGGTCTCCGGCTACGAGTTCGTGAACACCCCGCACATCTCGAAGGAACACCTCTTCGAGATCTCCGGGCACCTGCCGCACTATGCGGAGGGCATGTTCCCGCCCATCCAGTTCGACGAGCAGAACTACCGCCTCAAGGCGATGAACTGCCCGATGCACAATCTGATCTTCAAGTCCCGCGGCCGCTCCTACCGCGAGCTGCCGCTGCGGCTCTTCGAGTTCGGGACCGTGTACCGGTACGAGAAGTCGGGTGTCGTGCACGGCCTGACCCGCTCGCGCGGCTTCACCCAGGACGACTCGCACATCTACTGCACCAAGGAGCAGATGCCCCAGGAGCTGGACACGCTCCTGACCTTCGTCCTCGACCTGCTGCGCGACTACGGCCTGAACGAGTTCGAGCTGGAGCTGTCCACCCGCGACGACTCCGACAAGTTCATCGGCTCCGAGGAAGACTGGGCGGAGGCCACCGAGGCACTGCGCCAGGCCGCCGAGAAGCAGAACCTGCCGCTGGTTCCGGACCCGGGCGGCGCCGCGTACTACGGCCCGAAGATCTCCGTCCAGGCCAAGGACGCGATCGGTCGGTCCTGGCAGATGTCGACCATCCAGGTCGACTTCAACCAGCCGAAGCGGTTCGGCCTCGAGTACACCGCCGCAGACGGCTCGCGTCAGCAGCCCGTCATGATCCACCGGGCGCTGTTCGGCTCCATCGAGCGGTTCTTCGGCGTCCTGCTGGAGCACTACGCGGGAGCCTTCCCGGCCTGGCTGGCCCCCGTCCAGGCGCTCGGCATCCCGATCGGCGACGCCCACGTGCCGTACCTGCACGACTTCGCCGAGAAGGCCCGGGCCGCGGGCCTGCGCGTCGAGGTCGACACCTCCTCCGACCGGATGCAGAAGAAGATCCGCAACGCCCAGAAACAGAAGGTGCCCTTCATGGTCATCGCGGGCGACGAGGACATGGCGAACGACGCGGTCTCCTTCCGCTACCGCGACGGCTCCCAGGAGAACGGCATCCCCGTCGACGAGGCCATCGCGAAGATCGCGAAGGTGGTCGAGGAGCGGGTGCAGGTCTGATCGCGGGCTTGCGGGGCCCCCGGGACCTCCCGGGGGCCTTTCCCTGTCGCCGTACACGACGCCATATGCTGCACGCATGACGAGTGAGCCGGAGCAGCAGTCGGGAGTGGGGACGCAGGACGCGTTCCAGCGCCTGTGGACGCCCCACCGGATGGCCTACATCCAGGGCGAGAACAAGCCGAGCGGCCCGGGCGCCGACGACGGCTGCCCCTTCTGCTCGATCCCGGCCAAATCCGACGAGGACGGGCTGGTCGTCCGCCGCGGTGAGCACGTGTACGCGGTGCTCAACCTGTACCCGTACAACGGCGGCCACCTGATGACCGTGCCGTACCGCCACGTCGCCGACTACACCGACCTGACCGACGTGGAGACCGCGGAACTCGCCGAGCTGACCAAGCAGGCGATGACGGCGCTGCGCACCGCGTCCGGCGCCCACGGCTTCAACATCGGCATGAACCAGGGCACGGTGGCCGGCGCGGGCATCGCCGCCCACCTCCACCAGCACATCGTGCCCCGCTGGGGCGGCGACACCAACTTCATGCCGGTGGTCGGCCACACGAAGGTGCTGCCGCAGCTTCTGGGCGACACCCGCAAGATGCTGGCGGAGGCCTGGCCCTCCGCCTAGCGCCCGGCGACGGGACCTACGCGTTGTAGAGGTCGGCCTTCCCGGGCGTCGCATCCTGCACGGCCGTACTCAGGAACGCCGACCGCGTGCCGAACTTCTCCGTGTCCACGCCGTTCTCCTCCAGCACCTTGATCGACGCCGCGTGCACCACCCGCAGCACCGGCGCCGCCGCGCGCAACGCGTCGTCGGCCATGAAGCGGTGCCGCCACGGCTGGTCCGCCCACGCGTGCCGCAGCCCGAACGGCTCCGGCAGCCCGATCGTGCCGCCGAGCCAGTTCAGCAGCGGCGGATACCAGGTGAGCGGTGCGCGGACGGCGAGGCGGACCACCTCGCCCGCGGTGACCAGCGGGAGCATCACCTTGCGCGTCTCCCACGGCTTGAACGACTTGGCGACCTCCTTGGAGGGCGCCTCGGGCTTGGCGGTGAACAGCGGGTTCACCGGACCGAGCGCATGGCCGGTGACCTCGATGCGCAGCGTCTCGTGCAGCACGGTCACCGTGATCAGCATGGTGATGACCAACTGGCCGTCCCACAGCGTCCACTGCACACCCAGGTAGTGCCGGTCACCGGCACCGAACTGCTGCTTGTTGCAGATCTCCTGTATCGCGTGCGTCTTGACCTGGTACGCCTCGACGTCCGTGCCCTCCGGACGGGACACCGCCTTCGCGTTCTCCCCGATCGGCGTGACCACCCAGTGCCGTATGGACGGCTTGGTGAAACCGCCGGTGTTCAGCGGACCGCGTTCCAGCATGCGCAGCTGGTCGTGGATGGACTTCACGACGTCCCAGCTGCGGAAGGGGTGGATCTCGCGCGCCGGGTCGGCCGGTGCCAGGTTCTCGGCGAGCTGCCAGCTGCCCCAGCGCGTGCCCATGCCGAGTATGCCCTTGGGACCGGCGTAGAACACGGAGTTGGACTGCTGCTCGGCGCCGAGCTTGGCCAGGGACTGGCGCAGCTGCTCGGCAGAGGTCTCGTTCGGGTTGCTGGGGACCGCCTCGGGCACCTTGGCGCCGACGCCGCTGCCCGACAGGAGGCCGTCCCAGCGCTCGCGGAGGTCCCTCGCGGTGCCCTCGCAGATCCGCTTGGCCCAGAACCAGCCCACGACCGGCAGGACGACCGCCGCGCGGGCGTACCAGGCCCAGAAACCGGTGAAGGGCATCTTCACGAGGAACAGCACGGCCAGCGCGGCGACCGCGAGCAGCACCGCGGTGCCCAGCGCACCGGCCTGCTTGTTCTCCGACTTGGCGACGGTGGTGCGGATCTGGAAGCCCAGCAGCCAGATCAGCATCCCGGGCAGGAAGAGCACGCCGCACAGCAGGATGACCAGGGAGAGCCGGGCGTCGCGTGCCCTGCGGATGCCGTTGGCCGCCAGGCAGTGCTCGACGACCACCTGCGGCTCCGCCCCGAAGGACTGGATGAGCGGCTTGCGGCCGCTGCCCAGCATGCGGTCGGCCACCGCGCGGGAGAAGGCCTCGCCGAGGTTGGGCCGGAAGATCGTGGCCCAGGACCGGCCCGCGTTGAGGGTCGTCTGGTGCCACTCGTTGTCGGCCTTCTTGATCTCCGCCAACTCGCTGTCCCGGTAGGCGGCCGACGCCAGCGCGAAGGTGGCCGTCTGGCCACCTTCGTCCGTGCGCGGCACCTGCGGTCCGAAGAAGTCCGCGTAACCGCCGTCAACGGCCATTCCCGCCCCCGATCGCCACCACTGTCGCTCCTGCGGCCTTCCCGACTTCCCTGCCCCGCACACCTGTTGATCTGGTCATCAGCGTATCCGCAGCCGGCGGCACGCGTCACCGGACGCCGGAAGGCGCCCCCACGCGCGCGGGTCGAGCCGCCGGGCACGCCGTCGTGCGCGGGGCGGAGTGCCGCCGGCGCGGGCGTTCCCGCGCCGGCCGGCCGGGCGCCGCTACGACGCCGCGCGCACCTCCTCGGGCAGCCGGTCGGCGACCTGCTGCGGCATCGGTTCGTGGCGCGCGTAACGGCGGTCGAAGCGCGCGGTGCCGTGCGAGAGGGAGCGCAGGTCGACCGCGTAACGGCCGATCTCGATCTCGGGCACCTCGGCCCGGATCAGGGTCCGGCCCCCGCTCGTCTGCTCGGTGCCGAGCACCTTGCCGCGCCGCCCCGACAGGTCGCTCATCACCGCGCCCACGTAGTCGTCGCCGACCAGGACGCTCACCTCGGCCACCGGCTCCAGCAGATGGATCCGGGCCTGCGCCGCGGCCTCCCGCAGCGCCAGGGCGCCGGCCGTCTGGAAGGCGGCGTCGGAGGAGTCCACCGAGTGCGCCTTGCCGTCAAGCAGCGTGACCCGCACGTCGATCAGGGGATGGCCCGCCGCGACGCCCTTGGCGGCCTGCGCGCGCACGCCCTTCTCGACGGACGGGATGAACTGCCGGGGCACGGCGCCGCCGACCACCTTGTCCACGAACTCGACGCCCGAGCCGTTCGGCAGCGGCTCCACCTCGATCTCGCAGATGGCGTACTGCCCGTGCCCGCCGGACTGCTTCACGTGCCGCCCGCGCCCGCCCGCACGGTCCCCGAACGTCTCCCGCAGGGACACCCGGTGGGGTACGACGTCGACCTGGACGCCGTAGCGGCTGCGCAGCCGCTCCAGGGCCACGTCGGCGTGCGCCTCCCCCAGGCACCACAGGACCACCTGGTGCGTGTCCTGGTTGTGCTCCAGGCGCATCGTCGGATCCTCGGCGACCAGCCGCGCAAGCCCCTGGGACAGCTTGTCCTCGTCGGGCTTGCTGTGCGCCTCGATGGCGAGCGGCAGCAGCGGATCGGGCATCTCCCAGGGAGCCATCAGCAGCGGGTCCTCCTTGGCCGAGAGCGTGTCCCCGGTCTCCGCGCGGCTCAGCTTGGCCACGCACGCCAGGTCGCCCGCGATCACGTGCGAGACCGGCCGCTGCTGCTTGCCGAACGGCGTCGACAGGGCGCCGATCCGCTCGTCTGCTTCGTGGAGGGCACGGCCCTCGTGGCCGCGGTCGGCCAGCCCGTGTCCGGAGACGTGCACCGTCTGGTCGGCGCGCAGGGTGCCGGAGAACACCCGGACCATCGAGATCCGGCCGACGTACGGGTCGGACGACGTCTTGACGACCTCCGCGACCAGCGACTCCCCGGGATCGCACATCCGCAGCTCGCGCCCGGCGCCCTCGGGCGTGGTCACCCGGGGTGCCGCCCGCTCCAGCGGCGTCGGAAAGCCACGGGTGATCAGCTCCAGCAACTCGACCGTGCCCAGTCCCTGCCGGGCGCCCTCCGCCGCGGGAGCCGCGGCCAGCACCGGAAAGAACACGCCGCGCGCGACGGCCCGTTCCAGGTCCTCGATGAGCGTCTTGACGTCGACCTGCTCACCGCCGAGATAGCGCTCCATGAGGGTCTCGTCCTCGCTCTCCGAGATGATCCCCTCGATCAGCATGGAGCGGGCCTCGTCGATCACCGGCAGCTCCGCCTCGCCCGGCTCGGACTCCTCGCGCTCGCCCGACGCGTAGTCGAACAGTTTCCGCGACAGCAGGCCGATGAGCCCGGTCACGGGCGCGTGCCCGTCGGGCGCCGGGGTTCCCCGCAGCGGCAGGTACAGCGGCAGCACCGCGTCCGGATCGTCCCCGCCGAAGGCCTCCGCGCAGATCCGCGTCATCTCCTCGAAGTCCGCGCGGGCGGCCTCCAGATGCGTGATCACGATGGCGCGCGGCATCCCGACGGCGGCGCACTCCTCCCACGCCATGCGGGTCGAGCCGCCCACCCCGTCGGAGGCCGAGACGACGAAGAGGGCCGCGTCCGCCGCGCGCAGACCGGCCCTCAGCTCACCGACGAAGTCGGCGTACCCGGGAGTGTCCAAGAGATTGATCTTGATGCCGCCCCATTCGACCGGCACCAGGGAGAGCTGCACGGAGCGCTGCTGCCGGTGCTCCATCTCGTCGTAGTCCGAGACGCAGCCGCCGTCCTCCACGCGGCCCGCCCGGTTCACCGCTCCCGCGGTCAGCGCGAGAGCCTCCACCAAAGTCGTCTTGCCCGATCCGGAGTGGCCGACCAGCACCACATTCCGTACGGATGCGGGATGGTCGGCCGCCGTTGCCCTTCCGGCGGCTCCGGGACGGGTGTGGTGTGCCTTGTCGCCCATGTCCTGCCTCCCGTGCACGGTGAGGTCCCTGTGGGCGCGGACACGCGGGACCGCGTGCACTGGCGGCTCCGGCGACGCCCGCGGTCCTTCGAGCTTTCCACTCCCTTCACGCCGCGTCCATACGAAGGACCCGATCCCACCGCCCACCGGCCGCCGGGACGCTGGGTCCGGGTGCCCGGCCCCCGCCCACGCGCGCGCGTGACTACGATGGGCCAGCCGGTGGCCAGCAGGGGCCGCGGCCACAGCGACCGTCGGGAAGGCCATGCTGAACAAGTACGCGCGTGCATTCTTCACGCGTGTCCTCACACCGTTCGCCGCGTTTCTCATCCGCCGGGGGGTCAGCCCGGACACGGTCACGCTCCTCGGCACCGCCGGCGTGGTCGCGGGTGCGCTGGTCTTCTACCCCATGGGTGAGTTCTTCTGGGGCACGGTGGTGATCACGCTCTTCGTCTTCTCGGACCTCGTCGACGGCAACATGGCCCGCCAGCTCGGCCGCTCCAGCCGCTGGGGCGCGTTCCTGGACTCCACCCTGGACCGGGTCGCCGACGGCGCCATCTTCGGCGGGTTCGCCCTCTGGTACGCGGGCGCCGGCGACGACAACATCCTGTGCGCGGTGTCGATCTTCTGCCTGGCCAGCGGCCAGGTGGTGTCGTACACCAAGGCGCGCGGCGAGTCGATCGGTCTGCCGGTCGCCGTCAACGGCCTGGTCGAGCGGGCCGAGCGGCTCGTCGTCTCCCTGGTCGCGGCCGGACTCGCGGGCCTGCACAAGTTCGGTGTCCCCGGCATCCAGTACCTCCTGCCGATCGCCCTGTGGATCGTCGCCGTCGGCAGCCTCGTCACGCTCGTCCAGCGGGTCGTCACGGTCCGCCGGGAGGCCGCCGAGGCCGACGCCGCCGCGCAGGAGAGCCAGGGCACCGAGGCGGCCAAGTGAGCGCTCGCGACCGGCTGACCGACGCCCTGTACGGCGCCGGCTGGAGCACCGTGAAGAAGCTCCCCGAACCGGCCGCCGTACGGCTCGGGCGCACCGTCGCGGACCTGGCCTGGAAGCAGCGCGGCGCGGGCGTGCGGCGCCTGGAGAGCAACTACGCGCGCGTGGTGCCGGGTGCCGGCCCGGAACGCCTCGCCGCCCTCTCGCGCGCGGGCATGCGCTCGTACCTGCGCTACTGGATGGAGTCCTTCCGGCTCCCGGCGTGGAGCACCGAGCGGATCGAGTCCGGCTTCACCGCCAAGGACCTGCACCACCTCACCGACGGCATGGACGCCGGAAAGGGCGTGATCCTCGCCCTGCCGCACCTGGCCAACTGGGACCTCGCGGGCGCCTGGGTCACCACGAAACTGGGCATCCCCTTCACCACGGTCGCCGAGCGGCTCAAGCCGGAGACCCTGTACGACCGTTTCGTCGCCTACCGCGAGTCCCTCGGCATGGAGGTGCTCCCGCACAGCGGCGGCGCCGCGTTCGGCACCCTGGCCAGGCGGCTGCGCGACGGCGGCCTGGTCTGCCTGGTCGCCGACCGCGACCTGTCCGCCTCCGGCGTGGAGGTCGACTTCTTCGGCGAGACGGCCCGCATGCCGGCCGGACCAGCCCTGCTCGCCCAGCAGACCGGCGCGCGGCTGCTGCCGGTGACGCTCTGGTACGACGACTCACCGATCATGCGCGGCCGGGTGCACCCGCCGGTCGCGGTCCCGGAGTCAGGCACCCGGGCCGAGAAGACGTCCGTCATGACACAGGCGCTGGCCGACGCCTTCGCCACGGGGATCGCCGACCACCCGGAGGACTGGCACATGCTCCAGCGCTTGTGGCTGAAGGACCTCGACCCCGCCAAGGCACCCGCGGCGGCCGACGGACGGGGCGCCTCGTGAGGATCGGCATCGTCTGCCCGTACTCCTGGGACGTGCCCGGCGGCGTCCAGTTCCACATCCGGGACCTCGCCGAGTACTTCGTCCGCCTGGGCCACGAGGTGTCCGTCCTCGCCCCCGCGGACGACGAAACGCCCCTGCCCCCGTACGTCGTCTCCGCCGGGCGCGCCGTGCCGGTGCCGTACAACGGCTCGGTGGCCCGGCTGAACTTCGGCTTCCTCTCGGCCGCCCGGGTGCGGCGCTGGCTGCACGACGGCGCCTTCGACGTCATCCACATCCACGAGCCGACCTCGCCCTCGCTGGGCCTGCTCACCTGCTGGGCGGCGCAGGGCCCGATCGTGGCCACCTTCCACACGTCCAACCCGCGCTCCCGCGCGATGATCGCCGCGTACTCGATCCTCCAGGCCGCCCTGGAGAAGATCAGCGCCCGGATCGCGGTGAGCGAGTACGCCCGCCGCACCCTCGTCGAGCACCTCGGCGGGGACGCGGTCGTCATCCCCAACGGCGTCGACGTCGACTTCTTCGCCGGCGCCGAGCCCAAGTCCGAGTGGCAGGGCGACACGATCGGCTTCATGGGGCGCATCGACGAATCCCGCAAGGGGCTGCCGGTGCTGATGCGGGCCCTGCCGAAGATCCTCGCCGCCCGTCCGCAGACCCGGCTGCTGGTCGCCGGGCGCGGCGACGAGGAGGAGGCCGTCGAGAGCCTGCCGAAGGAACTGCGCTCCCGGGTGGAGTTCCTCGGCATGGTCAGCGACGAGGACAAGGCCCGCTTCCTGCGCAGCGTCGACCTGTACGTGGCGCCCAACACCGGCGGCGAGAGCTTCGGCATCATCCTCGTCGAGGCCATGTCGGCCGGTGCCCCCGTCCTCGCCTCCGACCTGGACGCCTTCGCCCAGGTCCTCGACCGGGGCGCGGCGGGCGAGCTGTTCCCCAACGAGGACGCCGACGCGCTGGCCGACGCCGCGGTGCGGCTGCTCGCCGACCCGGAGCGCCGCGCCGCGCTGCGGGAGCGGGGCAGCGCCCACGTACGGCGCTTCGACTGGTCCACGGTCGGCGCGGACATCCTCTCCGTCTACGAGACGGTGACGGCGGGCGCCGCGGCGGTGGCGGCCGACGAGCGGGCGACCGGGCTCAGGGCACGCTTCGGGCTGGCCCGGGACTGACCGGCCGGCCCCACCGATAGGGTTGCGGCCCGTGACCGCAACCCTGATCTGGATCCTGGTCGTCCTCGTCGCCGTCGGCCTGTATCTCAGCTGGACGGCGGGACGGCTCGACCGGCTGCACGCCCGGATCGACGCCGCCCGCGCCGCCCTCGACGCGCAGTTGCTGCGCAGAGCCTCCGTCGCCCAGGAACTCGCCACCTCGGGCGTGCTCGACCCGGCCGCCTCCATGGTGCTGTACGAGGCCACGCACGCCGCCCGGCAGGCCGAGGAGGAGCTGCGGGAGGTGGCCGAGAGCGAGCTGAGCCAGGCTCTGCGGGCCGTCTTCGCCGATCCGCCGCAGGTCGACGTGTTGCGCGAGGCACCCGGGGGAGAGGAGACGGCGCACGAGCTGGCCGAGGCCGTACGGCGGGTCCCGATGGCCCGGCGCTTCCACAACGACGCGGTGGGCGCGGCCCGCCGGCTGCGTGAGCACCGCAAGGTCCGCTGGTTCCGCCTCGCGGGCCACGCCCCCTTCCCGCTCGCCTTCGAGATGGACGACGAGCCGCCGGCGGCCCTGGTTGACCGGGCCGCCTGAGCCGTCGCCGCTTGCCCGCTTCCGTCGCCGCCCGCGCCAAAACGATCCACCGGCTTCCCATTGGCCCTTGCTGTGGCCTGGTCCCCTCGCGTTTCCTCGGTGCTGCACAAACCCCCTTCCCCTCAGCGAGGTACCCGTGTCCAGCACGCTCTCCGAAAACCAGGCCCCCGAGACCGGCACCGCCCGCGTGAAGCGCGGCATGGCCGAGCAGCTCAAGGGCGGCGTGATCATGGACGTCGTCACGCCGGAGCAGGCGAAGATCGCCGAGGACGCGGGCGCCGTCGCCGTCATGGCCCTGGAGCGGGTCCCGGCCGACATCCGCAAGGACGGCGGCGTGGCCCGGATGTCCGACCCGGACATGATCGAGGGCATCATCGGCGCGGTCTCCATCCCCGTGATGGCGAAGTCCCGCATCGGCCACTTCGTCGAGGCCCAGGTCCTGCAGTCCCTCGGCGTCGACTACATCGACGAGTCCGAGGTCCTCACCCCGGCCGACGAGGTCAACCACAGCGACAAGTTCGCCTTCACCACCCCGTTCGTCTGTGGCGCCACCAACCTCGGCGAGGCCCTGCGCCGCATCGCCGAGGGCGCCGCGATGATCCGCTCCAAGGGCGAGGCCGGCACCGGCAACGTCGTCGAGGCCGTCCGTCACCTGCGCCAGATCAAGAACGAGATCGCCCGTCTGCGCGGCTACGACAACAACGAGCTGTACGCCGCCGCCAAGGACCTGCGCGCCCCCTACGAGCTGGTCAAGGAGGTCTCCGAGCTGGGCCGCCTCCCCGTGGTGCTCTTCTCCGCGGGCGGCGTCGCCACCCCGGCCGACGCCGCGCTGATGCGCCAGCTCGGCGCCGAGGGCGTCTTCGTCGGCTCCGGCATCTTCAAGTCCGGCGACCCGGCCAAGCGCGCCGCCGCCATCGTGAAGGCGACCACCTTCTACGACGACCCGAAGATCATCGCGGACACTTCCCGCAACCTCGGCGAGGCCATGGTCGGCATCAACTGCGACACCCTCCCCGAGACCGAGCGCTACGCCAACCGCGGCTGGTAAGGCACCTGATCACATGAACGACACCCCCGTCATCGGCGTCCTGGCCCTCCAGGGCGACGTACGGGAGCACCTCGTGGCCCTGGCCGCGGCCGACGCCGTGGCCAGGCCGGTCAGGCGCCCCGAGGAGCTCGCCGAGGTGGACGGCCTGGTCATCCCGGGCGGCGAGTCCACCACCATCTCGAAGCTGGCCGTCCTCTTCGGAGTGATGGAGCCCCTCCGCGCGCGCGTGCGGAACGGTCTGCCCGTCTACGGCACCTGCGCCGGCATGATCATGCTGGCCGACAAGATCCTCGACCCGCGCTCCGGGCAGGAGACGGTCGGCGGCATCGACATGATCGTGCGCCGCAACGCCTTCGGCCGCCAGAACGAGTCCTTCGAGGCGGCCGTCGACCTCGAGGGCGTCCCCGGCGACCCCGTGGAGGGCGTGTTCATCCGCGCCCCCTGGGTGGAGTCCGTCGGCGCCACGGCCGAGGTGCTCGCCGAGCACGAGGGCCACATCGTCGCCGTCCGCCAGGGCAACGCGCTGGCGACGTCCTTCCACCCGGAGCTGACCGGCGACCACCGTGTGCACCGCCTCTTCGCCGACATGGTGCGCGCGAACCGGGAGGCGGAGTCCTTGTAGGATTCCCCGGGTACCTCCCAGGCTCCGCAAGCGCTGGGGGAGTTCGTACAAAGACGGGTTACGCGAAGGAGACAGGCAGATGTCCGGCCACTCTAAATGGGCTACGACGAAGCACAAGAAGGCCGTGATCGACGCCAAGCGCGGCAAGCTCTTCGCGAAGCTGATCAAGAACATCGAGGTCGCGGCCCGCATGGGCGGCGTCGACATCGAGGGCAACCCGACCCTGTACGACGCCATCCAGAAGGCGAAGAAGCAGTCGGTGCCCAACAAGAACATCGACTCCGCGGTCAAGCGCGGCGGTGGTCTGGAGGCCGGCGGCGCCGACTACGAGACGATCATGTACGAGGGCTACGGGCCGAACGGCGTCGCGGTGCTCATCGAGTGCCTCACCGACAACCGCAACCGCGCCGCCTCCGACGTCCGCGTCGCCATGACCCGCAACGGCGGCTCCATGGCCGACCCGGGCTCCGTGTCGTACCTGTTCCACCGCAAGGGCGTCGTGATCGTCCCCAAGGGCGAGCTGGGTGAGGACGACGTCCTCGCCGCCGTCCTGGACGCGGGCGCCGAGGAGGTCAACGACCTCGGCGAGTCCTTCGAGGTGCTCAGCGAGGCGACCGACCTGGTCGCGGTCCGCACCGCCCTCCAGGACGCCGGCATCGACTACGAGTCCGCCGACGCCAACTTCGTCCCCACCATGCAGGTGGAGCTGGACGAGGACGGCGCCCGGAAGATCTTCCGGCTCATCGACGCCCTGGAGGACAGCGACGACGTGCAGAACGTCTTCGCCAACTTCGACGTGAGCGACGAGGTCATGGAGAAGGTCGACGCGTAACGCGCCCCAGCTCAGCGGGCCGACGGGGACACACCCCGTCGGCCCGTCGCTTTGTCGGTGGCACCCGATAGCCTGCACAAACAGGTGATCGAGGAGAGGGGGGTCGGGCATGCGCGTTCTGGGGGTGGACCCGGGGCTGACCCGCTGCGGGGTCGGCGTCGTGGAGGGCGTCGCGGGCCGGCCGCTCAGCATGATCGGCGTCGGCGTCGTCCGCACCCGCGCGGACGACGACCTCGGCCACCGGCTGGTCGCCGTCGAGCAGGGCATCGAGCAGTGGCTGGACGAGCACCGGCCGGACCGCGTCGCCGTGGAGCGCGTCTTCAGCCAGCACAACGTGCGCACCGTCATGGGCACCGCCCAGGCCAGCGCCGTCGCGATCCTCTGCGCCTCCCGCCGCGGCATCCCCGTCGCCCTGCACACCCCCAGCGAGGTCAAGGCCGCCGTCACCGGCAGCGGCCGGGCGGACAAGGCGCAGGTCGGCGCCATGGTCACCCGGCTGCTGCGGCTCTCCGCGCCCCCGAAGCCCGCCGACGCCGCCGACGCCCTCGCGCTCGCCATCTGCCACATCTGGCGCGCCCCCGCGCAGAACCGGCTCCAGCAGGCCGTCGCTCTGCACACCTCCCGGGGCCCGGCCGGCCCCCGGAGCCCGCACACCCCTCACCCGTCGAAAGGCACCACGGCATGATCGCCTTCGTCAGCGGCACCGTCGCCGCCCTCGCCCCGGACGCCGCCGTGGTGGAGGTCGGCGGCGTCGGCATGGCCGTCCAGTGCACGCCGAACACCCTCTCCACCCTCCGCCTCGGCAAGCCCGCCAAACTCGCCACCTCCCTCGTCGTCCGCGAGGACTCGCTCACGCTGTACGGCTTCGCCGACGACGACGAGCGCCAGGTCTTCGAGCTGCTCCAGACGGCCAGCGGCGTCGGCCCCCGCCTGGCCCAGGCGATGCTCGCCGTGCACAGCCCCGACGCCCTGCGCAGAGCCGTCTCCACCGGCGACGAGAAGGCGCTCACCGCCGTCCCCGGCATCGGCAAGAAGGGCGCGCAGAAGCTGCTGCTGGAGCTGCGGGACCGCCTCGGCGAGCCCATCGGCGCCCCCGCCGTCGGAGCCCCCGTCAGCACCGGCTGGCGCGACCAGCTGCACGCCGCCCTGATCGGCCTCGGGTACGCGACCCGCGAGGCCGACGAGGCCGTGTCCGCCGTGACCCCCCAGGCCGAGGCCGCCGGGGGCACGCCCCAGGTGGGGCAACTGCTGAAGGCGGCCCTCCAGACCCTGAACCGCGCCCGCTGAACCGCCACCACCGACCCCCGAGGCACACCACATGAACTGGGACGACACGACCGACCCGTCCGACGCCCCCGAAGGACTCGTCGGCTCCGCCGAGGAGCGGCTGGTGGGCTCCGTCGCCGACGGCGAGGACCAGGCGGTGGAGGCCGCCCTGCGCCCCAAGGACCTGGGCGAGTTCATCGGCCAGGAGAAGGTCCGCGAACAGCTCGACCTCGTGCTGCGGGCCGCACGCGCGCGCGGCGCCACCGCGGACCACGTGCTCCTCTCCGGCGCCCCCGGCCTCGGCAAGACCACCCTCTCGATGATCATCGCGGCCGAGATGGGCGCTCCCATCCGCATCACCTCCGGCCCCGCCATCCAGCACGCCGGCGACCTCGCCGCGATCCTCTCCTCGCTCCAGGAGGGCGAGGTCCTCTTCCTCGACGAGATCCACCGCATGTCGCGGCCCGCCGAGGAGATGCTCTACATGGCGATGGAGGACTTCCGCGTCGACGTGATCGTCGGCAAGGGGCCCGGCGCCACCGCCATCCCCCTGGAGCTGCCCCCCTTCACCCTGGTCGGCGCCACCACGCGCGCGGGACTGCTGCCGCCGCCGCTGCGCGACCGCTTCGGCTTCACCGCCCACATGGAGTTCTACGGACCGGGCGAACTGGAACGGGTGATCCACCGCTCGGCCGGCCTGCTCGACGTGGAGATCGACCCCGCGGGCGCCGCCGAGATCGCCGGCCGCTCCCGCGGCACCCCCCGCATCGCCAACCGCCTGCTGCGCCGGGTGCGCGACTACGCGCAGGTCAAGGCCGACGGCCTGATCACCCGCGAGATCGCTTCGGCCGCCCTGGCGGTCTACGAGGTCGACGAGCGTGGCCTGGACCGGCTCGACCGCGGCGTCCTGGAGGCCCTGCTCAAGCTGTTCGGCGGCGGTCCGGTGGGCCTGTCCACGCTCGCCGTGGCCGTGGGGGAGGAGCGTGAGACAGTGGAAGAGGTCGCCGAACCCTTTCTCGTGAGGGAAGGTCTCCTCGCCCGCACCCCGCGGGGGCGGGTCGCGACGCCGGCGGCCTGGGCGCATCTGGGGCTCACCCCGCCCGGTGCGCAGACCACCGGAAACGGACAACAGGACTTGTTCGGGACGTGACGTCCCCGTCACGACGAGGGCATTCGCCCGAGCAGGAACCCCAGTGCCATGCTGAGCGTTGTTCCATGCGCGCGGACTCGCTTAGACTCCGCCGATGCCGCCCTTGTCGGCGGCGTACACACCCCCAACCATCAGGCCGCTCACCATCGCGGTCGTGTGAAGGAAGTACCGACCCGTGAGTCTCGTGACCCTCCTCCCGTTCATCGTGCTCATCGGGGCCATGTTCCTGATGACCCGGTCGGCGAAGAAGAAGCAGCAGCAGGCCGCCAACATGCGGAACGAGATGCAGCCCGGATCCGGTGTCCGCACCATCGGGGGCATGTACGCCACCGTCAAGGAGGTCAACGACGACACGGTCCTCCTCGACGCCGGTCCGGGTGTCGACCTGCTCTTCGCCAAGAACAGCATCGGTGCCGTCCTGACCGACGACGAGTACAACCGCATCGTCCACGGCATCGAGCACGACCTGAAGTCGGACGCCGACGTCGTCCCGGACGACGCCTCCTCCCTCACCGAGTCCGACGCCGCCACCGACGCCGCCTCCGACGACCAGCCCGTCGACCTCGGCAAGAAGGACACGGCCGACGAGCCGGCCGGCGAGCCGACGGTCGACGCCGCGCCCGCCGAGGCGAAGGCCGACGAGCAGGCGAAGAAGTCCGACGGCGGTTCCGAGGCGAAGTAAGCCGTGCCCCGGGGTGCGCGGAGACGTCCAGGACGTCCCCGCGCACCCCGTGTGACGCGTGGCTCGCACGGATCCGGACACCATGTGATGGCCGCGGGTGACGCCTCCCCGGCGCGAAGCGGCCCGAGAGGGAGTACGCAAAGGTGGTAGCACCTAAAAAGGGAAAGAATGCGAGCGCTCCGAGTAAGCCCGGGCGCTCGCTGGCCCTGATTCTGATCGCCATCGTGGCGCTCACCGGAGGCATGTTCGCCACCGGACACACGACTCCGCGTCTCGGTATCGACCTGGCCGGCGGCACCAGCATCACACTCCGGGCGGTCCCGGAGGCGGGCCAGGAGTCCGCGATCAACAAGACCAACATGGACACCGCGGTCGACATCATGGAGCGCCGTGTCAATGGTCTGGGTGTCTCCGAGTCCGAGGTCCAGACTCAGGGCGACCGGAACATCATCGTCAACATCCCCAAGGGGACGAACTCCGAGGAAGCCCGCCAGCAGGTCGGCACCACCGCCAAGCTGTACTTCCGCCCGGTCGTAGCCACCGAGCTCTCCGGTGCCAACGCGACGGGCAGCCCGTCGCCGAGCGCCACCGGCAACCCCTCGGACAAGGCGAGCGACAAGGCCACCGACAAGGCCACCGACGGGCAGGACAAGGCGACCGACAAGGACGGCGCGAGCTCCACGCCCTCCGACTCCGCCTCGGCGAGCGCCACCAGCCAGGGCCGCGCCGCGTCCGACGCCCTCAAGGCCGACCCCAGCCCGTCCGCCAAGACCTCCGACGGCGCCTCCCCGTCCCCGAGCGGCGCCGCCGGCGACGCCAAGCTCCAGCAGCAGTACGCGGCGCTGGACTGCACGAACGCCGCCGACCGCGCCAAGGCCGGTGACGGCTCCAAGCCCGGCGACTCGATGGTGGCCTGCGGACAGAACTCGCAGGGCCAGTGGCAGAAGTACGTCCTCGGCCCCGCGTCGGTCGACGGCACCGACATCGACAAGTCCGAGGCCGTCCTCAACACCCAGACCGGCGCCGGCTGGACCGTGACCATGAAGTTCACGGACAAGGGCGGCAAGAAGTTCGCCGACATCACCGGCAAGCTGGCGAAGAACCAGTCCCCGCAGAACCAGTTCGCCATCGTCCTGGACAACGAGGTCGTCTCCGACCCGTACGTCAGCCAGGCGCTCACCGGCGGCAGCGCGGAGATCTCCGGCAACTTCGACCAGGACGAGGCCCAGGGCCTCGCCAACATGCTGTCCTACGGCGCCCTGCCGCTGACCTTCAAGGAGGACAGCGTCACCACCGTCACCGCCGCGCTCGGCGGTGAGCAGCTCAAGGCGGGTCTGATCGCGGGCGCCATCGGCCTCGCGCTGGTCGTCCTCTACCTGCTGGTCTACTACCGCGGCCTGTCCTTCATCGCCGTCACCTCGCTGCTGGTCTCCGCGGGTCTGACGTACGTGATCATGTCGCTGCTCGGCCCGACCATCGGCTTCGCGCTGAACCTGCCGGCCGTCTGCGGAGCCATCGTCGCCATCGGCATCACGGCGGACTCGTTCATCGTGTACTTCGAACGCGTCCGCGACGAGATCCGGGAGGGCCGCACCCTGCGTCCCGCCGTCGAGCGGGCCTGGCCGCGCGCCCGGCGCACCATCCTGGTCTCCGACTTCGTGTCGTTCCTCGCCGCCGCGGTGCTCTTCATCGTCACCGTCGGCAAGGTGCAGGGCTTCGCGTTCACGCTGGGTCTGACCACCCTGCTCGACGTGGTGGTGGTGTTCCTCTTCACCAAGCCGCTGCTGACGCTGATGGCCCGCCGCAAGTTCTTCGCGAGCGGTCACAAGTGGTCCGGCCTCGACCCGAAGAGCCTGGGCGCCAAGCCGCCGCTGCGCCGCACCCGCCGTCCCTCCCGTCCCGCCGCCGGCCCCGTCGACCCGAAGGAGGCGTGAGATGGGAAAGCTCGGCAACCTCGGCGCCCGACTGCACCACGGCGAGGTCGGCTACGACTTCGTCAAGAACCGCAAGCTCTGGTACGGCATCTCGATCCTCATCACCATCACGGCCATCGTCGGCCTGGCGGTGCGCGGCCTGCACATGGGCATCGAGTTCCAGGGCGGCGCGGTCTTCACCACCCCGAAGAACATGAGCGCCTCGGTCTCCCAGGCGGAGACCTGGGCGGAGGACGCCTCCGGGCACGACGCGATCGTCCAGAAGCTGGGCGACGGCAGCCTCCGTATCCAGATCGCGGGCACCGACACCGGGGCGTCGGACCAGATCAAGCAGCAGCTCTCCGAGGACCTGGACGTCCCCGCGGAGAAGATCAACGCCGACCTGGTCGGCCCCAGCTGGGGTGACCAGATCGCGAACAAGGCCTGGCAGGGCCTCGGGATCTTCATGGTCCTGGTGGTGATCTATCTGGCGATCGCGTTCGAGTGGCGCATGGCCCTCGCCGCGTTCGTCGCACTGATCCACGACATCACCATCACGGTCGGGATCTACGCCCTCGTCGGCTTCGAGGTCACACCGGGCACGGTGATCGGTCTGCTGACCATTCTCGGTTACTCGCTCTACGACACCGTCGTCGTCTTCGACAGTCTCAAGGAGCAGACGAGGGACATCACCAAGCAGACTCGCTGGACCTATGGCGAGATCGCCAACCGCTCGATCAACAGCACCCTGGTCCGCTCCATCAACACCACGGTGGTCGCGCTGCTGCCGGTGGGCGGTCTGCTGTTCATCGGTGGCGGTGTCCTCGGCGCCGGCATGCTCAACGACATCTCGCTGTCGCTGTTCGTCGGTCTCGCCGCGGGTGCCTACTCGTCGATCTTCATCGCCACGCCGCTCGTCGCCGACCTCAAGGAGGCCGAGCCGCAGATGAAGGCCCTCAGGAAGCGGGTCCTGGCCAAGCGCGCCCAGGCCGCGGCCAAGGGCGAGCCGGCGCATTCCGCGGACGACGGGGAGTCCTACGCGGACGAGGAACCCGACGACGCCGCCGCCGCGGTCGTGGGCCCCCGCAACCAGCCCGCCTCCCGCGGCCGGGGTCGCGGCCGTCCCTCGGGGAAGCGGCGATGACCGGCACGACCGACATCACGGAGCTGCTGCTCAGCCGCATCCGGGACGTGGCCGACTACCCGGAGCCGGGTGTGGTGTTCAAGGACATCACCCCGCTCCTGGCCGACCCCGCGGCCTTCACGGTCCTGACCGACGCGCTCGCCGAGGTCGCCGGGCAGACCGGCGCCACCAAGGTCGTCGGCCTGGAGGCCCGCGGCTTCATCCTGGGCGCCCCGGTGGCCCTGCGGGCGGGCCTCGGCTTCATCCCCGTACGCAAGGCGGGCAAGCTCCCCGGAGCCACCCTCGGCCAGGCGTACGACCTGGAGTACGGCTCCGCCGAGATCGAGGTGCACGCCGAGGACCTGGACGCGGGCGACCGCGTGCTGGTCGTCGACGACGTCCTCGCCACCGGCGGCACCGCCGAGGCGTCCCTGGAGCTGATCCGCCGGGCCGGCGCCCAGGTCGCCGGCCTCGCCGTCCTGATGGAGCTGGGCTTCCTCGGCGGCCGGGCCCGCCTGGAGACGGCCCTGGCGGGGGCGCCGCTGAAGGCGCTGCTCACCGTCTGACCGCGCACACCGCGCACACCGCGCGCCTGAGGCGGGCCCGGAGGAATCCGGTGCCCGCCTCAGGCGTTTCCCCAGTTGAAGGCCTTCACATTGGCCTGAAGGCGATCCTCGGGGGCAGGATCGCTACCATGGGATCTCCGGAGCCTGACCGGGGGACCCGGATCGCGCACGAGGAGTCCTCTTGCCAGACGAGGCCCAGCCACTGACCGCCGCAAAGCCCGAGTCCGCCTCGGCGTCCGCGGCGAAGCCCGCGCCCAGCGCGCCCCAGGCGAAGAACGACACGCGTGGGCCGATCAGGCACGCCTCGTCCGGGCCGGTCGACAAGCCCGCCGAGCAGCAGCCGCACCCCAAGCCGCTGCCGCCCGAGCGCCCGCGGAACGCGCCGGTGGTGCGCGCCCCCGCGGGCCAGCCCGCCCGCTCCGGCTCCTCCAACCGCGTCCGCGCCCGCCTGGCCCGGCTCGGCGTCCAGCGCGCCAACCCGTACAATCCGGTCCTGGAGCCCCTGCTGCGGATAGTGCGCGGCAACGACCCCAAGATCGAGACGGCCACCCTGCGCCAGATCGAGCGCGCCTACCAGGTCGCCGAACGCTGGCACCGGGGGCAGAAGCGCAAGAGCGGCGACCCGTACATCACGCACCCGCTCGCCGTCACGACCATCCTCGCCGAGCTGGGCATGGACCCGGCCACGCTGATGGCCGGTCTGCTGCACGACACCGTCGAGGACACCGAGTACGGCCTGGAGGACCTGCGCCGCGACTTCGGCGACGTGGTCACCCTGCTCGTCGACGGCGTCACCAAGCTGGACAAGGTCAAGTTCGGCGAGGCCGCGCAGGCCGAGACCGTGCGCAAGATGGTCGTCGCCATGGCCAAGGACCCGCGCGTCCTGGTCATCAAGCTCGCCGACCGCCTGCACAACATGCGCACCATGCGCTACCTCAAGCGCGAGAAGCAGGAGAAGAAGGCGCGCGAGACCCTGGAGATCTACGCGCCGCTCGCCCACCGGCTGGGCATGAACACCATCAAGTGGGAGCTGGAGGACCTCGCCTTCGCGATCCTCTACCCCAAGATGTACGACGAGATCGTCCGCCTGGTCGCCGAGCGCGCCCCCAAGCGCGACGAGTACCTCGCCGTCGTCACCGACGAGGTCCAGCAGGACCTGCGCGCGGCCCGGATCAAGGCGACCGTCACCGGCCGCCCCAAGCACTACTACAGCGTCTACCAGAAGATGATCGTCCGCGGCCGTGACTTCGCGGAGATCTACGACCTGGTGGGCATCCGCGTCCTGGTGGACACCGTCCGCGACTGCTACGCGGCGCTGGGCACGGTCCACGCCCGCTGGAACCCGGTTCCGGGGCGGTTCAAGGACTACATCGCGATGCCCAAGTTCAACATGTACCAGTCGCTGCACACGACGGTCATCGGACCCGGCGGCAAGCCCGTCGAGCTGCAGATCCGCACCTTCGACATGCACCGCCGCGCGGAGTACGGCATCGCCGCGCACTGGAAGTACAAGCAGGAGGCCGTCGCCGGCGCCTCCAAGGTGCGCAGCGACGCGCCCAAGTCGTCCGGCAAGGGCAAGGACGACCACCTCAACGACATGGCGTGGCTGCGCCAGCTCCTCGACTGGCAGAAGGAGACCGAGGACCCCGGCGAGTTCCTGGAGTCCCTGCGCTTCGACCTCTCCCGCAACGAGGTCTTCGTCTTCACCCCCAAGGGCGACGTCATAGCGCTCCCGGCGAGCGCCACCCCCGTCGACTTCGCCTACGCCGTCCACACCGAGGTCGGCCACCGCACCATAGGGGCACGGGTCAACGGCCGGCTCGTCCCGCTGGAGTCCACCCTGGACAACGGCGACCTGGTGGAGGTCTTCACCTCCAAGGCGGCCGGCGCGGGCCCCTCCCGGGACTGGCTCGGCTTCGTGAAGTCGCCGCGCGCCCGCAACAAGATCCGCGCCTGGTTCTCCAAGGAGCGCCGCGACGAGGCGATCGAGCAGGGCAAGGACGCCATCGTCCGCGCCATGCGCAAGCAGAACCTGCCGATCCAGCGCATCCTGACCGGCGACTCCCTGGTCACGCTCGCCCACGAGATGCGCTACTCGGACATCTCCGCGCTGTACGCGGCGATCGGCGAGGGCCACGTCTCCGCGCAGAACATCGTGCAGAAGCTCGTCCAGGCGCTCGGGGGCGAGGAAGCCGCGACCGAGGAGATCGACGAGTCGATCCCGTCGGCCCACGGCCGCGGCCGCAAACGCCGGACCAGCGCCGACCCGGGCGTCGTCGTCAAGGGCGTCGAGGACGTGTGGGTCAAGCTGGCCCGCTGCTGTACGCCCGTACCCGGCGACCCCATCATCGGCTTCGTCACCCGGGGCAGCGGCGTCTCGGTCCACCGCAGCGACTGTGTGAACGTGGACTCGCTCTCCCGCGAGCCCGAGCGCATCCTCGAGGTCGAGTGGGCGCCCACCCAGTCCTCCGTCTTCCTGGTCGCCATCCAGGTCGAGGCCCTGGACCGCTCCCGGCTGCTGTCGGACGTCACACGCGTGCTGTCCGACCAGCACGTCAACATCCTCTCCGCGGCCGTCCAGACCTCCCGCGACCGGGTGGCCACCTCCCGCTTCACCTTCGAGATGGGCGACCCCAAGCACCTCGGGCACGTCCTGAAGGCCGTACGCGGCGTGGAGGGCGTCTACGACGTGTACAGGGTGACGTCGGCGCGCAGGCCGTCCTAGCGGCCCGCACGGGCCCGTACGACACATACGAGAGGGGCTCCCGTACGCACCGTACGGGAGCCCCTCTCGTATGCGCGGTGTCAGCCGCCGAACTCGTGCAGGCCCTTCAGCGCCTGGTCCAGCAGCGCCTGCCGGCCCTCCAGCTCGCGCTCCAGCTTGTCGGCCTTGGCGTTGTTGCCCTGGGCACGCGCCTGGTCGATCTGGGAGCGCAGCTTGTCGACGGCGGCCTGCAGCTGTCCGGTCAGCCCCTCGGCACGCGCGCGTGCCTCCGGGTTGGTCCGGCGCCACTCGGTCTCCTCGGCGTCCTGGAGCGCGCGCTCGACCGCGTGCATCCGCCCCTCGACCTTCGGGCGGGCGTCGCGCGGGACGTGGCCGATGGCCTCCCAGCGCTCGTTGACCGAGCGGAACGCGGCCCGGGCCGACTTCAGGTCCTTGACCGGGACGAGCTTCTCGGCCTCCTCGACCAGCTCCTCCTTGAGCTTCAGGTTCTCCGCCTGCTCGGCGTCCCGCTCGGCGAAGACCGAGCCGCGGGCGGCGAAGAACACGTCCTGGGCGCCGCGGAAGCGGTTCCACAGGTCGTCCTCGTGCTCGCGCTGCGCACGGCCGGCGGCCTTCCACTCGGACATGAGGTCGCGGTAGCGCGCGGCCGTCGGCCCCCAGTCCGTGGAGTTCGACAGCGCCTCGGCCTCGGAGACCAGCCGTTCCTTGGTCTGCCGGGCCTCCTCGCGCTGCGCGTCGAGCTGGGCGAAGTGCTGCTTGCGGCGCTTGGAGAACGCCGAGCGCGCGTGCGAGAAGCGGTGCCACAGCTCGTCGTCGGACTTGCGGTCCAGGCGCGGCAGGCCCTTCCAGGTGTCCACCAGGGCGCGCAGCCGTTCACCGGCCACCCGCCACTGGTCGGAGCGCGCCAGCTCCTCCGCCTCGGCGACCAGCGCCTCCTTGGCCCCGCGCGCCTCGTCGGACTGCTTGGCCCGCTGGGCCTTGCGCTCCTCGCGCCGTGTCTCCACGAGGCCGACGAGCTTGTCCAGCCGGGCCCGCAGCGCGTCCAGGTCGCCGACCGCGTGGTGCGCGTCCACCTGCTCGCGCAGGTGGTCGACGGCGGTCTGGGCGTCCTTCGCCGACAGGTCGGTGGTCTTCACCCGCTTTTCGAGGAGGCCGATCTCGACAACCAGGCCTTCGTACTTGCGTTCGAAATAGGCCAGCGCTTCCTCGGGGGAGCCCGCCTGCCAGGAACCGACGACCTGCTCGCCGTCGGCCGTACGCACGTACACGGTGCCCGTCTCGTCGACGCGGCCCCACGGGTCGCTGCTCACAGCGCCTCCTCCACATGATGCCGACGGAGGGATTCGCTTCCCCCGGGCATCGTCCACAGTTTCGTCACGGCCAAGATAGGCGACCGGCGGGTGGCCTGTCCGCATCCCGCGCGACCGAACTTTCGCTGATGAGGGTCAGGATTTCGAGACGGTGGCCTTGTCGATCACGACCGTCGCGTTGGGTGCCCCGTCACCCGCGCCGGTGCTCTCGCCGGCCGCCGCGATCTTCTTGAGCACGGTCATGCCGTCCTCGGAAATCGTGCCGAACGGCGTGTAGCTGGGCGGCAGCGGACTGTCCTGGTACACGAGGAAGAACTGGCTGCCGCCGGAGTTCGGCTGCCCGGTGTTCGCCATCGCGATCGTGCCCGCCGGGTACGTGTTCTTCTTCAGGCTCTTGTCCTTCAGGTTCTCGTCCGGGATGTTGTAGCCCGGTCCACCGTTGCCCTGGCCCGTCGGGTCGCCGCACTGGAGCACGAAGATCCCGTTGGTGGTGAGCCGGTGGCACGGCGTGTGGTCGAAGAACCCCTTCCCCGCAAGGAAGTTGAACGAGTTGACGGTGTGCGGCGCCGCCGACGTCTTCAGGTCGATCCCTATGTCACCGCAGGTCGTCGACAGTTTCATCGCGTACTTCGCCGACTTGTCGATGGTCATCGCAGGTTCCTTCTTCCAGGTCTGCGTCTTGACCTTGCCCTCGGCGGGCTTGTCGCACGGGTCCTCGGCCTTCTTGCTCGCCGAAGGGCTCGGCGTGACCTCCGCGTTGGCGTTCGTCTTGTCGTCGTCGTCCTTGAGGACCACTCCGGTCGTGTACAGCGCGACGCTGCCGATCAGAATCACGCCGAGCACCGACGCGATCGCCGCGTTGCGGGTGCGCGCCTTGCGCCGCGCGGAGGTACGTCGCTGCTGCTGCCGCAAGAACTTCTCCCGGGCGAGCTGACGCCGCCGCTGCTCCTGGCTGACCACCGGTTTCTCTCCTCATGCGTCTTCGTGTGCCGACCGGTACGCGTGGGTGCGATGAGCCGACCGTGGGCGTGTAGCCCCGTACCGTATATGGGTTCGCTGAGGAAACGGCACCGCCGGTAGGCTCTGACCATGGGCGCGGCCCGTTCGCAAGCCCACCCGTACCGACACAAACGAAGGACGATCGTGCTCATTGCCGGGTTCCCCGCCGGGGCCTGGGGGACGAACTGTTATCTCGTCGCCCCCGCCGCCGGTGAGGAGTGCGTGATCATCGACCCGGGCCACCAGGCGGCCCCCGGAGTCGAGGAAGCGATCAGGAAGCATCGGCTCAAGCCCGTCGCCGTCGTCCTCACCCACGGCCACATCGACCACGTCGCCTCGGTCGTCCCGGTGTGCGGCGCGCACGACGTGCCCGCCTGGATCCACCCCGAGGACCGGTACATGATGAGCGACCCCGAGAAGGGCATCGGCCGCACCATCGGCATGCCGCTCATGGGCGAGCTGACGGTCGGGGAGCCGGACGACGTCAAGGAGCTGACCGACGGCGCCAAGCTGGAACTGGCGGGCCTGGAGCTGACCGTCGCGCACGCGCCGGGCCATACGAAGGGGTCGGTGACCTTCGGTCTGCCCGAGTCGGCGGACATCCCGCCGGTCATGTTCTCGGGCGACCTGCTGTTCGCCGGCTCCATCGGACGCACCGACTTCCCCGGTGGCTCCATGGACGACATGCTCGAGTCCCTGGCCCGCGTGGTCCTGCCGCTCGACGACGCCACCGTGGTGCTGCCCGGTCACAACGACTACACGACCATCGGCCAGGAGCGCGCCACCAACCCGTATCTGCGGCAGGTGGCGGCGGGCCGCCAGGAGCACAGCGCGCCCGGCGCGCCCCGACGAGGAATGTGACGAGAGACCTTCCGTGAGCACCTTCAAGGCCCCCAAGGGCACGTACGACCTACTGCCCCCCGACTCCGCCAAGTACCTGGCGGTCCGCGAGGCGATCGCGGCCCCCCTGCGCAACTCCGGCTACGGCTACATCGAGACGCCCGGCTTCGAGAACGTCGAGCTGTTCGCGCGCGGTGTCGGCGAGTCGACCGACATCGTGACCAAGGAGATGTACGTCTTCGAGACCAAGGGCGGCGACCGGCTCGCCCTGCGCCCGGAGACGACCGCCCCCGTGCTGCGCGCGGTCCTGGAGGCCAACCTGCACAAGGCGGGCAACCTCCCGGTCAAGGTCTGGTACTCGGGCTCGCAGTACCGCTACGAGCGCCCCCAGAAGGGCCGTTACCGCCACTTCTCCCAGGTCGGCGCCGAGGCGATCGGTGCCGAGGACCCGGCCCTCGACGCCGAGCTGATCATCCTGGCCGACCAGTCGTACCGCGCGCTGGGCCTGCGGAACTTCCGCATCCTGCTCAACAGCCTGGGCGACCAGGAGTGCCGCCCCGTCTACCGGGCCGCGCTCCAGGACTTCCTGCGCGGCCTCGACCTGGACGAGGACACCCTGCGCCGGGCCGAGATCAACCCGCTGCGCGTGCTGGACGACAAGCGCCCCGACGTGCAGAAGCAGCTCACCGACGCCCCGCTGCTGCGCGACTACCTGTGCGACGCCTGCAAGGCGTACCACGAGGAGGTGCGCGACCTGATCACGGCGGCGGGCGTCGTCTTCGAGGACGACCCGAAGCTGGTGCGCGGCCTGGACTACTACACGCGCACTACGTTCGAGTTCGTCCACGACGGCCTCGGCTCCCAGTCCGCGGTGGGCGGCGGCGGGCGGTACGACGGGCTCTCCGAGATGATCGGCGGCCCGGCCCTGCCGTCCGTGGGCTGGGCCCTCGGCGTCGACCGCACCGTCCTCGCCCTGGAGGCGGAGGGCATCGAACTGGACATTCCGTCCGCCACCTCCGTCTACGCGGTGCCGCTCGGCGAGGAGGCCCGCCGGATCCTCTTCGCCAAGGTCACCGAGCTGCGCAAGAACGGCGTCGCCGCCGACTTCTCCTACGGCGGCAAGGGCCTCAAGGCCGCGATGAAGGCGGCCAACCGCTCGGGCGCCCGCTACGCCCTGGTCCTGGGCGAGCGCGACCTGGCCGACGGCGTCGTCCAGCTCAAGGACATGGAGTCCGGCGAGCAGACCGCGATCGGCGTCAACGAGATCGTGGCCGAGCTGGAGTCCAGGCTCGGCTAGCGCGCCGGTACGTCCGGTCCCCTCCAGGGGCGCGCGTGTTCGTCCGCGCGTGCCCCCGGGGAACGGGTGTTGGCCAGAAGGGGCCGCTCCGGGGTGATCGCCAGACCGTTCATATGTTCATCGAACGGTGCCCATACAGGGTGGTGCGGCACAATGGCCCTGCCCGAAGCAGGTCCGACTCACCAGTGACGGAATCGGCGTGATGAGCAAGACGACAGTGAAGGACGTCTCCACCGTGGCGGAGCCCGCGCCGGAACCCGCATCCGGAACACCGCGCATCGAGGGCGGCAGCCGCGCCTTCGCGCTGCTGCTGGTGATCACCGGCGCGGCCGGACTGCTCGCCGCGTGGGTCATCACGCTCGACAAGTTCAAGCTGCTCGAGGCCAAGGTCGCCGGGACGACCTTCACCCCCGGGTGCAGCCTCAACCCCGTCGTCTCCTGCGGCAGCGTCATGGAGAGCGACCAGGCGGCCGTCTTCGGCTTCCCCAACCCGATGCTGGGCCTGGTGACCTACGGCATCGTCGTCGCCGTCGGCGTGAGCCTGCTCGCCCGCGCCCGCTTCCCGCGCTGGTACTGGCTCACCTTCAACGCCGGCACGCTCTTCGGCGTGGGCTTCTGCACCTGGCTGCAGTTCCAGTCCCTGTACCGGATCAACGCGCTGTGCCTGTGGTGCTGCCTCGCCTGGGTCGCCACGATCCTGATGTTCTGGTACGTGACGTCCTTCAACGTCCGCAAGGGCTTCCTGCCCGCGCCGAGCTGGCTGCGCGGCTTCTTCGGCGAGTTCACCTGGGTCCTCCCGGTGCTGCACGTCGGCATCATCGGCATGATGATCCTGACGCGCTGGTGGGACTTCTGGACCAGCTGACCTGCCCCGCCGGGTTGTCAGTGCCGTGATTTAGGGTTCAGAGCGTGGAGCCCGACCTGTTCACCGCCGCAGCCGAAGAACGCCAGGAGAAGGACCCGACCGGCAGCCCCCTCGCCGTGCGGATGCGTCCGCGCACCCTCGACGAGGTCGTCGGCCAGCAGCACCTGCTCAAGCCCGGATCCCCCTTGCGCCGCCTGGTCGGCGAGGGCGGCTCCGGCCCCGCCGGTCCCTCCTCCGTCATCCTCTGGGGCCCGCCGGGCACCGGCAAGACCACCCTGGCGTACGTCGTGTCCAAGGCCACCAACAAGCGCTTCGTGGAGCTGTCCGCGATCACCGCGGGCGTCAAGGAGGTCCGCGCGGTCATCGACGGCGCCCGCCGCGCGGTCGGCGGGTACGGCAAGGAGACCGTCCTCTTCCTCGACGAGATCCACCGCTTCAGCAAGGCCCAGCAGGACTCCCTGCTCCCGGCCGTCGAGAACCGCTGGGTCACCCTGATCGCCGCCACCACCGAGAACCCGTACTTCTCGGTGATCTCCCCGCTGCTCTCCCGCTCCCTGCTGCTCACCCTGGAACCCCTCACCGACGACGACGTGCGGGGCCTGATCCGCCGCGCCCTGACCGACGAGCGCGGCCTCAAGGAGGCGGTGGGGCTGCCCGAGGACACCGAGGAGCACCTCCTGCGCATCGCGGGCGGCGACGCCCGCCGGGCCCTGACCGCCCTGGAGGCCGCTGCCGGGGCCGCGCTCGACAAGGGCGAGTCCGAGGTCTCCCTGACGACCCTGGAGGAGACGGTCGACCGGGCCGCGGTGAAGTACGACCGCGACGGCGACCAGCACTACGACGTCGCCAGCGCCCTGATCAAGTCCATCCGCGGCTCCGACGTGGACGCCGCGCTGCACTACCTGGCCCGGATGATCGAGGCCGGCGAGGACCCCCGCTTCATCGCCCGGCGCCTGATGATCTCCGCCAGCGAGGACATCGGCCTGGCCGACCCGAACGCACTGCCGGTCGCCGTCGCCGCCGCCCAGGCCGTCGCCATGATCGGCTTCCCGGAGGCCGCCCTCACCCTGAGCCACGCCACCATCGCCCTCGCCCTCGCTCCCAAGTCCAACGCCGCGACCACCGCCATCGGCGCCGCCCTGGACGACGTACGCAAGGGGCACGCCGGGCCGGTCCCCGCGCACCTGCGGGACAGCCACTACAAGGGCGCGGGCAAACTCGGCCACGGGCAGGGGTACGTGTATCCGCACGACCTGCCGGAGGGCATCGCCGCCCAGCAGTACGCCCCGGACGAGCTGAAGGACCGGACGTACTACGAGCCCACCCGGCACGGCGCCGAGGCCCGCTACGCGGACGCCGTGGAGTGGACCCGCGGACACCTCGGTCGCAAGCGGTCCTGAGCAGCCTGTAGAATCACCGGAAGCGCTGAGTCCCGTGCCGTCAGAACGGGACAACCAGCCGGAACCCTTCGGGGTTCCAGGAGCGTCGCGCACCGTCGATAGGTGTCGCGGGCAGCCCACCACCACCCGGAGTCCCGGGAGCGGCCGGTGGGCCACTCGCGTGCTGCACGTATGTGCCCAGACCAGGGAGCGGCTGCCCGACAGGTCCCGCGAGGGACCGGACGGGTTTCCCCGGCTGCGGATTGCGACCTCCCTCAACCCTGACAAGCCGGAAACCAGGAAAGAGACACAGACAGTGGCGAACCAGCCCCGCCCCAAGGTCAAGAAGTCGCGTGCCCTCGGCATCGCGCTGACCCCGAAGGCCGTCAAGTACTTCGAGGCCCGCCCCTACCCGCCGGGTGAGCACGGCCGCGGCCGCAAGCAGAACTCGGACTACAAGGTCCGTCTGCTGGAGAAGCAGCGTCTGCGCGCGCAGTACGACCTCAGCGAGCGCCAGCTCGTCCGCGCCTACGAGCGTGCCTCCAAGACCAACATGAAGACCGGCGAGGCCCTGGTCATCGAGCTCGAGCGCCGTCTCGACGCGCTGGTCCTGCGTTCGGGCATCGCCCGCACGATCTACCAGGCCCGCCAGATGGTCGTCCACGGCCACATCCAGGTCAACGGCCAGAAGGTCGACAAGCCGTCCTTCCGCGTCCGCCCGGACGACGTCGTGCAGGTGCGCGACCGCTCCAAGGAGAAGACGCTCTTCACCATCGCCCGCGAGGGTGGCTTCGCCCCCGACGGCGAGACCCCGCGCTACCTCCAGGTGAACCTCAAGGCCCTGGCGTTCCGCCTGGACCGCGAGCCGAACCGCAAGGAGATCCCGGTGATCTGCGACGAGCAGCTCGTCGTCGAGTACTACGCCCGCTGATCCCAGCCCCGGCGCAGTACCACCAGCGGTACCTCAGCCCGCCGTCTCCCCACCCCTACGGGTGGGCGGGGCGGCGGGCTTCGCCGTCCGCGCGCCCGGCGCGGCCCGCCGCCCCGTCCCGCGCGGCGCCGGCAGCGAGGCCCGCACCCCGGGCCTGCGCAGCGCCCGCGACACCGCCTCCGGGCGGCCGAGCAGCGCCCCGTGCCCCACGCACTCCTCGTACCGCTCGTCGCCCAACTGCTCCCGGGCGGCCGCCTCGCACAGCTCGTGCGGCGCGTTGTAGTGCGCCGAGCCGAACAGCCGCAGCCCCACCGAAGGCCACATCCGGCCCGCGGCGCCCTGGAGCACCGCGGCCTCCGCCGGGTCGCCCTCCGCCACCGTGACCAGCGCCAGCAGCTCCACCGCCAGCACCGAGCCCAGCTGGTCCCGGAAACCATGGGCGCCGCTCAGGCAGTCCGCCAGCAGCTCACGGGCGCGCATCGGGTCGCCCTCGCTCCAGGCCGCGTACGCCAGCACGTACAGGGCGTAGCCCCGGGCCCAGCGCTCGCCGTGGTCCTCGCAGACCCGGCGCACGTCCTCGCACAGGCGCACCGCGTCCGGCAGATCGCCCTGGAACGCCCGGGTCATCGCCAGCTCCACCTGGCCCATCAGGACGTTGCTGTTGAGTTCGCCGATCTCCTGGTAGCGCTCCAGCGCCGAGCGCAACAGCCGCTCCGCGCGCGGCATGTCGTCCGTCACCAGCGCCAGACAGCCGGCGCGGTGCTCCGCGTACGCCACCGCCGTGGGGTTCGCCGACCGCTCCGCCTCCTCGCGGCACTCCTGGAGCGCCGCCAGCGCGGGCACCGTGTCGCCCTGGAGGATCGCCACGTAGGCAAGCACCCACAACGCCTTCAGCCGGGACTGCTCGCCCGCCGTGGGCTCCGCGTCGAGCCGCACCGCCTGCTCCAGCCAGCGCCGGCCCTCCGACAGCCGCCCGCAGCCCACCCAGTGGAACCACAGGGCACCGGCCAGATACTGGCCCAGGTGCGCCCCGTCCGGCTCGGTCAGGCAGTGCTCCAGGGCGCTGCGCAGGTTCGGCAGCTCCGCGTCCACCCGCGCGGCGACCTCGCCCTGGCGCGGTGAGAACCACTCCAGCTCGCACCATGTCGCCAGACCCACGTACCAGTCCCGGTGCCGCCGCCGCAGCCGGGCCGCGTCGCCCATCGCCTCCAGCCAGTCGGCGCCGTACGCCCGGACCGTGTCGAGCATCCGGTAGCGCACCCCCGCCGGGGTCTCCTCGCGGGCCAGCACGGACTGCGCGAGCAGTGCCGAGAGCACGTCGAGGACGTCCCCGGCGGGCAGCCCGTCGCCGCTGCACACGTACTCGGCGGCCTCCAGGTCGAACGGCCCGGTGAACACCGACAGCCGGGCCCACAGCAGGCGCTCCTGAGGCGTGCACAGCTCGTGGCTCCAGCCGATCGCCGTGCGCAGCGTCCGGTGCCGGGGGAGCGCGCTGCGGTCGCCGCCGGTCAGCAGCCGGAAGCGGTCGTCGAGCCGTTGCAGCACCTGCCGCGGCGACAGCGCGCCGAGCCGCCCCGCCGCCAGTTCGATCGCCAGCGGGATCCCGTCCAGACGCCGGCACAGCTCGCGCATCTCGCCCCCGTCCCCGTGGTCACCACCCTCCGGCCGGCGCGGCACGTTCCGCTGCCTGGCCCGGACCGTCAGCAGTTCCAGCGCCTCCTCAGGGCCCAGCGGCGCCAGCGGAACCAGCAGCTCCCCGGCCACGCCCAGCGGCCGGCGTCCCACCGCCAGCACCCGCAGCCCCGGCGCGCGGCCCAGCAGGTCGGTCACCAGCCCGGCACAGGCGTCGACCAGGTGCTCGACCCCGTCCAGGAGCAGCAGCAGGTCCCGCTCGCCGAGGTAGGTGAACAGGGTCTCGCGCGGCAGCCGGGTCGTGTGGTCGGTCAGGCCCAGCGCCTCCACGACCGCGTAGTCGACGAACTCCGCGTCCCGCACCGGTGCCAGCTCCACCCGCCACACCCCGTCCCGGGGTGCGCGCCCGGCGCCCGCCCGCGCGGCGAGCCGTGACTTGCCGGCGCCGCCGGCGCCGGTGACGGTCACCAGCCGCCCGGCGTCCAGCGCCCGGCCCAGCTGTGCGAGCTCCCTCCCTCTCCCCACGAAACTGTCGAGTTCCAGCGGGAGGTTGCCGGGCGGGACGCCGTCGCGCCGATGGTCTCGCATAAGACACGGAGCGTACTGAACCGTATTCACTCCGTACAATCGCTTCACGCAACTCGACCGGATCGCGCCGCGCGCCGACGGAATCCGGTACGGAGCGCCGCGTGCGGCGCGATAGGCTCGGTGCACGACTTTCCCGATGTTCAGGCACGTCTTTCAGGGAGCGGGTGCACACAGTGTCCGGTGGCGAGGTGGCCGGGATCCTGGTGGCGGTCTTCTGGGCGATCCTGGTCTCCTTCCTCGCCGTCGCGCTGGCGAGGCTGGCCCAGACGCTCAGGGCGACCACCAAGCTGGTGGCGGACGTGACCGACCAGGCCGTCCCGCTGCTGTCCGACGCCTCGTCGGCGGTGCGCTCCGCGCAGACCCAGATCGACCGGGTCGACGCGATCGCCTCCGACGTCCAGGAGGTCACGTCGAACGCCTCCGCCCTGTCCACCACCGTGGCCTCCACCTTCGGCGGCCCGCTGGTCAAGGTCGCGGCGTTCGGATACGGCGTGCGCCGGGCACTCGGCGGTCGCAAGGACGACCTGCCCGCCGGGCCGGCCAGGGAACGGCGCACCGTGATCGTGGGCCGTACGATTCCGGCCGCGCGGCGGACGAAGCGGAAGAAGGACTGATCCAGCGATGTTCCGCCGTACCTTCTGGTTCGGCACCGGCATGGCCGCCGGTGTCTGGGCCACCACCAAGGTCAACCGGAAGCTCAAGCAGCTGACCCCCGACAGCCTCGCCGCGACCGCGGCCAACAAGGCGCTAGACGCGGGCACCCGGCTCAAGGACCGCGCGGTCGGCTTCGCCCTCGACGTCCGCGACAACATGGCCCAGCGGGAGGCCGAACTGGACGACGCGCTCGGGCTGAACGCCCCCGTCGACCGCGAACTCCCCGCACCCCGGCGCCGCAACGCCATCGAGAACAACCCGACGTACGTCGACAGGACGACGTACTCGTACAACCGGAATGAGGACCACTGATGGAGTCGGCCGAGATTCGCCGCCGCTGGTTGAGCTTCTTCGAGGAGCGCGGTCACACCGTGGTCCCTTCGGCGTCGCTCATCGCGGACGACCCGACTCTGCTGCTGGTCCCGGCCGGCATGGTGCCGTTCAAGCCTTACTTCCTGGGTGAGGTCAAGCCGCCCTTCGACCGCGCCACGAGCGTGCAGAAGTGCGTGCGCACGCCCGACATCGAAGAGGTCGGCAAGACCACGCGCCACGGCACGTTCTTCCAGATGTGCGGCAATTTCTCCTTCGGCGACTACTTCAAGGAAGGCGCCATCAAGTACGCCTGGGAGCTGCTCACCAGCCCCCAGGACAAGGGCGGTTACGGCCTCGACCCCGAGCGCCTGTGGATCACCGTCTACAAGGACGACGACGAGGCCGAGCGCATCTGGCACGACGTCGTGGGCGTGCCCACCGAGCGCATCCAGCGCCTCGGCAAGAAGGACAACTACTGGTCCATGGGCGTCCCCGGCCCCTGCGGCCCCTGCTCCGAGATCAACTACGACCGCGGCCCCGCGTTCGGCGTCGAGGGCGGCCCCGCCGTCAACGACGAGCGGTACGTGGAGATCTGGAACCTCGTCTTCATGCAGTACGAGCGGGGCGAGGGGATCGGCAAGGAGGAGTTCGAGATCCTCGGCGAGCTGCCGAGCAAGAACATCGACACGGGCCTCGGCCTGGAGCGCCTCGCCATGATTCTGCAGGGCGTGCAGAACATGTACGAGATCGACACCTCCATGGCGGTCATCGACAAGGCCACCGAACTGACCGGCGTGGCCTACGGCGACGCCCACGACTCGGACGTCTCCCTGCGCGTGGTCACCGACCACATGCGCACCTCCGTGATGCTCATCGGTGACGGCGTCACCCCCGGCAACGAGGGCCGCGGCTACGTGCTGCGCCGCATCATGCGCCGCGCCATCCGCAACATGCGGCTGCTCGGCGCCACCGGCCCGGTCGTCAAGGACCTGATCGACGTCGTGATCGGCATGATGGGGCAGCAGTACCCCGAGCTGATCACCGACCGGGAGCGGATCGAGAAGGTCGCGCTCGCCGAGGAGAACGCCTTCCTCAAGACGCTGAAGGCCGGCACCAACATCCTCGACACCGCCGTCAGCGACACCAAGGCCGGCGGCGGCACGGTGCTCGCCGGCGACAAGGCCTTCCTGCTCCACGACACCTGGGGCTTCCCGATCGACCTCACCCTGGAGATGGCCGCCGAGCAGGGCCTGTCCGTGGACGAGGACGGCTTCCGCCGCCTGATGAAGGAGCAGCGGGAGCGCGCCAAGGCCGACGCCCAGGCCAAGAAGACCGGGCACGCCGGCGCCGGCGCCTACCGCGCGATCGCCGACCAGGCCGGTGCCACCGACTTCGTCGGCTACAGCCACACCGAGAGCGAGTCCACCATCGTCGGCATCCTCGTCGACGGCGCCTCCTCCCCGGCCGCCACCGAGGGCGACGAGGTCGAGGTCGTGCTGGACCGCACCCCGTTCTACGCCGAGGGCGGCGGCCAGATCGGCGACACCGGCCGGATCCGGGTCGACACCGGCGCCGTGATCGAGGTCCGGGACTGCCAGAAGCCGGTCCCCGGCGTGTACGTCCACAAGGGCGTCGTCCAGGTCGGCGAGGTCACCGTCGGTGCCAAGGCCCACGCCTCCATCGACGACCGGCGCCGCCACGCCATCGCCCGCGCCCACTCGGCCACCCACCTCACGCACCAGGCCCTGCGCGACGCCCTCGGCCCGACGGCCGCCCAGGCCGGTTCCGAGAACCAGCCCGGCCGCTTCCGCTTCGACTTCGGCTCGCCCTCCGCCGTGCCGACGGCCGTGATGACCGACGTCGAGCAGAAGATCAACGAGGTACTCGCGCGCGATCTCGACGTGCAGGCCGAGGTCATGGGCATCGACGAGGCCAAGAAGCAGGGCGCCATCGCCGAGTTCGGCGAGAAGTACGGCGAGCGGGTGCGGGTCGTCACCATCGGCGACTTCTCCAAGGAGCTGTGCGGCGGCACTCACGTGCACAACACCGCCCAGCTCGGCCTGGTCAAGCTGCTCGGCGAGTCGTCCATCGGCTCGGGCGTGCGCCGCATCGAGGCCCTGGTCGGCGTGGACGCCTACAACTTCCTCGCCCGTGAGCACACGGTCGTCGCCCAGCTCCAGGAGCTGATCAAGGGCCGCCCGGAGGAACTGCCGGAGAAGGTCTCCGCGATGCTCGGCAAGCTCAAGGACGCCGAGAAGGAGATCGAGAAGTTCCGCGCGGAGAAGGTCCTCCAGGCCGCCGCCGGACTCGCCGAGTCCGCCAAGGACGTGCGCGGCGTGGCCCTGGTGACCGGGCAGGTCCCGGACGGCACCACCGCCGACGACCTGCGCAAGCTGGTCCTCGACGTGCGCGGCCGCATCCAGGGCGGCCGGGCCGCGGTCGTGGCCCTGTTCACGACGGTCAACGGCAAGCCGCTGACCGTCATCGCCACCAACGACGCCGCCCGCGAGCGCGGCCTCAAGGCGGGCGACCTGGTGCGCACCGCCGCCAAGACCCTCGGCGGCGGCGGTGGCGGCAAGCCGGACGTCGCCCAGGGCGGCGGCCAGAATCCGGCCGCCATCGGCGACGCCGTGGACGCCGTGGAGCGCCTCGTGGCGGACACCGCCAAGTGAACGGTCCGGAGCACCCTCAGGTGGGGGACCAGGCGGAGGGCCCGGCCATGCGCCGCGGCCGCCGCCTGGCCGTCGACGTCGGGGACGCCCGGATCGGGGTCGCCTCCTGCGACCCCGACGGGATCCTCGCCACACCGGTGGAGACCGTCCCCGGACGCGACGTGCCCGCCGCGCACCGCAGGCTCAGGCTGCTGGTGGAGGAGTACGACCCGATCGAGGTCGTCGTCGGTCTCCCGCGCTCCCTCAAGGGGGGCGAGGGCCCGGCCGCGGCCAAGGTGCGGCGCTTCGCGCAGGAGCTGGCCCGGGGCATCGCGCCGGTGCCGGTCAGGCTCGTCGACGAGCGCATGACCACGGTGACCGCCACCCAGGGGCTGCGCGCCTCGGGCGTGAAGTCCAAGAAGGGCCGCTCCGTCATCGACCAGGCCGCCGCTGTGATCATCCTCCAGCAGGCGCTGGAATCCGAACGGGTGTCAGGCAGACCACCCGGCGAGGGCGTCGAAGTGGTCATCTGATCGCGATACGGTAACGTTCCGCGCGATGCGGAGGCATTCGAACAGCCACCGCACAGCAAGAGGCGGAACGGAAGCAGGCCCTCGTTCACAGGCCCCGCCCCCCGTCCCCTCGCGGCTCTAGGGGATCGATGACTGACTATGGCCGGGGCCCAGGCTCCGAACCGTGGCATCCGGAGGACCCGTTGTACGGGGACGGCGGATGGGGAGGACAGCAGGCCCACGCGGGCGGGCAGTCCCCCTACGGCGGCCAGCCACAGTATCCGGAGCAGCAGCACGCCCAGCAGCAGTACGCCGACTGGAGCGACGGCGGCCAGTCCGCGTACGGCAACCAGCCCCAGTACGACGAGTACGGGCGGCAGCACCCCGAGCCGCAGTACGACCAGTACGGTCAGCCGCAGTACGACCAGCGGCAGTATGACCAGCAGCAGTACTGCCAGCAGTACGCGCCCCAGGCGCACCCCCAGCAGGGATACGACAACGGCAACTGGGACACCGGCGCGCATCCCCACGCGCAGTACCCGGGCGACCCGTCGGACCCCTACGGCCGGCAGCCCGCCGGCTACCCGGCCGAACAGCCCGACTTCTACGGCACGCCGGAGGCGTATCCCCCGCCTGAGCCGCCCGGCCGCCGGCGCACCGAGCCCGAGCCGCAGCGCACCGACTGGGACCCCGGACCCGACGAGGGCGAACACGCGTTCTTCGCCGGCCGGGACGCCGACAGCGACGACGACCCGGCGGACGACGGCCGCGACGACCGCAGGGGGCGTGGCGGCAAGCCGAAGAAACGTCGCAGCGGATGTGCCTGCCTGGTGGTCTGCCTGGTGCTGGGCGGCGGTGTCGCGGGCGTCGGCTATTTCGGCTACCAGTTCTACCAGGACCGTTTCGGCGCCGCCCCGAACTTCGCGGGCGACGGCAACGGCGAGGAAGTCACCGTCACCATCCCCAAGGGCGCGGGCGGCTCCACGATCGGCCAGGAGCTGAAGCGGCAGGGCGTGGTGAAGAGCGTCGACGCCTTCATCGCCGCCCAGCAGAGCAACCCCCGCGGCAAGAGCATCCAGGACGGCGTGTACACGCTGCAGAAGGAGATGTCCGCCGAGAGCGCGGTCGAACTCCTGCTCAGCCCCGGCAGCCGCAGCAACCTGATCATCGCCGAGGGCAGGCGCAACGTCGACGTCTACAAGCTGATCGACAAGCGCCTCGGAGTGAAGGAAGGCACCACCGCCAAGGTCGCCAAGACCGAGTCGGACAGCCTGGGCCTGCCCGACTGGGCGCTGAACCACAAGAACGTCAAGGACCCCCTGGAGGGCTTCCTCTACCCGTCCAGCTACTCGGCGGCCAAGGGCCAGAAGCCCGAGGACGTGCTGAAGCAGATGGTGTCCCGGGCCAGCGAGCAGTACCAGCGGATCGGCCTGGAGGAGAAGGCGGAGGGCCTGGGCCTCAAGGGTCCGTGGGAACTGCTCACGGTCGCGAGCCTCTTGCAGGCGGAGGGCAAGACCCACGACGACTTCCGCAAGATGTCCGAGGTCATCTACAACCGGCTCAAGCCCACCAACACCGAGACGAACCAGAAGCTCCAGTTCGACTCGTCCTTCAACTATCTCAAGGGCCAGAGCAACATCAACATCAGCGAGTCCGAGATCAACAGCAACACGGACCCGTACAACACCTACACCAACAAGGGCCTGCCGCCCGGACCCATCGGCAACCCCGGCGAAGAAGCCCTGCAAGCCGCCCTGAACCCCACGACCGACGGCTGGATCTACTTCGTGGCCACGGACGGCGTGGCCAAGACCGAGTTCGCCAAGACGCACGACGAGTTCTTGAAGCTGAAGGAAAAGTTCGATGCCAGCTCCGGCAACTGACCGTCGCCGGGCCGCCGTTCTCGGCTCCCCGATCGCCCACTCACTCTCGCCGGTACTGCACCGCACCGCCTACGCGGAGCTGGGGCTGGCGGACTGGACGTACGAGAGCTTCGACGTCGACGAGGCGACGCTGCCCGGCTTCCTCGAAGAGCTGGGGCCCGAGTGGGCGGGGCTGTCGCTGACGATGCCGCTCAAGCGGGCGGTGATCCCGCTGCTCGACGGCATCAGCGAGACGGCGGCCTCCGTGGACGCGGTCAACACCGTCGTCCTCACCGACGACGGCCGCAGGACCGGCGACAACACCGACATCCCCGGCATGGTCGCCGCCCTGCGCGAGCACGGCATCGAGAAGGTCGAGACCGCGGCGGTCCTGGGCGCAGGCGCCACCGCGTCCTCCGCGCTCGCCGCCCTGGCCCGGATCTGCACCGGCGAGATCACCGTCTACGTCCGCAGCGCGGCGCGCGCCGCCGAGATGCGCGGCTGGGCGGAACGCCTCGACATCGGTGTGCGCGTCGCGGACTGGGCGGACGCCGAGGAGGCGCTGCACGCCCCGCTGGTCGTGGCCACCACCCCGGCCGGCACCACCGACGCCCTCGCCGCGGCGGTCCCGGAGATGCCCGCCACCCTCTTCGACGTGCTCTACGACCCCTGGCCCACCGCGCTGGCCGCCCGCTGGTCACTGTCCGGCGGCGCCGTCGTCAGCGGCCTCGACCTGCTCGTCCACCAGGCGGTCCTCCAGGTGGAGCGGATGACGGGCCGCGCGCCCGCCCCCCTCGCCGCCATGCGAAAAGCGGGAGAACGCGCGCTCGCGGACCGTTAGGATCCGTCCGGTTCCGCAGGGGGCGGAACGGGAGGGGAAGAACGACCCATGGACACCGGTGTGCCGCTGGCCTCCGTCAAGACCCAGATCTTCGAAGCCGTACTGGGCTTCCTGCCCGACTGGGTGCAGATCACGGTGCTCGCGCTGATCGTGCTCGCCGTCGTCGCGAGCTGGGTGATCAAGCTCAAGCGCAGGATCGACCGCCGCCGCGCGCCGAGCCCCGGGCACCCCGTCACCGCGCCGGCACCGTACGCCCAGGGCAGCGGCGCCGACTACCTGGGGCCGTACGCTCCGCCGCAGCGGCGGGAGAGCGGCGCCGACTTCCTCGGCTCCTACGCCCCGGCGCGGGGGCAGGGGGACGGGCCCGCCTGACCGGCCCCGTCCGGTCCATGGACCGGCGGGCGGTCCGGACCGCCGGACGTGGGAGGATCGAAGGTGGCGGACCGGGGCCGCGCACCCGGTCGAGCCGTCGCCGTACGCGGAGAAGGCGCGTACGCAGGCATACCGGGGCGCGAGCACTGAGGAGCACCGTTGAGCAGGTTGCGCTGGCTGACCGCGGGGGAGTCCCACGGTCCCGCACTCGTGGCGACGCTGGAGGGACTGCCCGCCGGCGTGCCGATCACCACGGACATGGTGGCGGACCATCTGGCGAGGCGTCGGCTCGGCTATGGACGCGGTGCCCGGATGAAGTTCGAGCGCGACGAGGTCACCTTCCTCGGCGGCGTCCGGCACGGCCTGACGATGGGTTCCCCGGTCGCCGTGATGGTGGGCAACACCGAGTGGCCCAAGTGGGAGCAGGTCATGGCGGCCGACCCGGTCGACCCGGAGGTGCTGGCCGGCCTGGCGCGCAACGCCCCGCTGACCCGGCCCCGCCCCGGCCACGCCGACCTCGCGGGCATGCAGAAGTACGGCTTCGACGAGGCCCGCCCGATCCTGGAGCGTGCCTCCGCGCGGGAGACGGCCGCCCGCGTGGCGCTCGGCGCCGTGGCGCGGTCGTACCTCAAGGAGACGACCGGCGTCGAGATCGTCAGCCACGTCGTCGAGCTGGCCGCGGCGAAGGCCCCCCACGGCGTGTACCCGACGCCGGCCGACGTCGAGAAGCTGGACGCCGACCCGGTGCGCTGCCTGGACGCGGACGCCTCGAAGGCGATGGTCGCCGAGATCGACCAGGCCCACAAGGACGGCGACACCCTCGGCGGCGTCGTCGAGATCCTCGCCTACGGCGTGCCGGTGGGCCTCGGCTCCCACGTCCACTGGGACCGCAAGCTCGACGCCCGGCTCGCGGGCGCGCTCATGGGCATCCAGGCGATCAAGGGCGTCGAGATCGGCGACGGCTTCGAGCTGGCCCGCGTGCCCGGTTCCCAGGCCCACGACGAGATCGTGAACACGCCCGAGGGTCTTCGTCGCGTCTCCGGCCGCTCCGGCGGCACCGAGGGCGGCCTCACCACCGGTGAGCTGCTGCGGGTGCGCGCCGCGATGAAGCCGATCGCGACCGTGCCGCGCGCCCTGAAGACCGTGGACGTGACCACCGGCGAGGCCACGCAGGCGCACCACCAGCGCTCCGACGTGTCCGCCGTGCCGGCCGCCGGAATCGTCGCCGAGGCCATGGTGGCCCTCGTGCTCGCGGACGCCGTCGCGGAGAAGTTCGGCGGCGACTCGGTCGTCGAGACCCGCCGCAACGTGACCTCGTACCTCGACGCCCTGGCCATCCGATGAGCGGGGCCCCGCTGGTCGTCCTCGTCGGACCGATGGGCGTGGGCAAGTCCACCGTCGGACAACTGCTGGCCGAGCGGCTCGGCGTGGGCTACCGGGACACCGACGAGGACATCGTCTCCGCCCAGGGGCGCAGCATCGCCGAGATCTTCGTGGACGAGGGCGAGCCCGTCTTCCGGGAACTGGAGAAGAACGCCGTGCGTACGGCGCTCACCGGGCACGACGGCGTGCTCGCCCTCGGCGGCGGCGCGATCCTGGACGCGGACACGCGTGCCCTGCTCGCCGGGCAGCGGGTCGTCTACCTCTCCATGGCCGTTGACGAGGCCGTCAAACGGACCGGCCTGAACGCCGCGCGTCCACTGCTGGCGGTCAACCCGCGCAAGCAGTGGCGCGAACTGATGGAGGCCCGTCGGCACCTGTACGAGGAGGCGGCCACGGTGGTCGTGGCCACCGACGGCCGCACGCCCGAGGAAGTCACCCAAGCCGCGCTGGACGCACTGGAGTTGAAGGAAGCATGAGCGAGGCAGTCACCCGGATCCGGATCGACGGCACCGCCGGGTCCGAGCCCTACGAGGTCCTGGTGGGCCGTCAGCTCCTCGGCGAGCTGGGCGGCCTGATCGGCGACCGCGCCAAGCGGGTCGCGGTGATCCACCCCGAGGCGCTCGCCGAGACCGGTGACGCCCTGCGCGCCGACCTCGCCGAGCAGGGCTACGAGGCGGTCGCCATCCAGGTGCCCAACGCCGAGGAGGCCAAGACCGCGGAGGTCGCCGCCTACTGCTGGAAGGCGCTCGGCCAGTCCGGGTTCACCCGCACCGACGTCATCATCGGTGTCGGCGGCGGCGCCAGCACCGACCTCGCCGGGTTCGTGGCCGCGACCTGGCTGCGCGGGGTGCGCTGGATCGCCGTCCCCACCACCGTGCTGGCCATGGTGGACGCGGCCGTCGGCGGCAAGACCGGCATCAACACCGCCGAGGGCAAGAACCTCGTCGGCTCCTTCCACCCGCCGGCCGGTGTCCTGTGCGACCTGGCCGCCCTGGACTCGCTGCCGGTCAACGACTACGTCTCCGGGCTGGCCGAGGTCATCAAGGCCGGCTTCATCGCCGACCCGGTGATCCTGGACCTGATCGAGTCCGACCCGCAGGCCGCGCGGACCCCGGCCGGACCGCACACCGCCGAGCTGATCGTGCGGTCCATCAAGGTCAAGGCCGAGGTCGTCTCCTCCGACCTGAAGGAGGCCGGCCTCCGGGAGATCCTCAACTACGGCCACACCCTCGGCCACGCCATCGAGAAGAACGAGCGCTACAAGTGGCGGCACGGCGCCGCCGTCGCGGTCGGCATGCACTTCGCCGCCGAACTGGGGCGCCTCGCGGGCCGCCTGGACGACGCCACCGCCGACCGGCACCGCACCATCCTCGAAGCGGTCGGCCTGCCGCTGCACTACCGCCACGACCAGTGGCCCAAGCTCGTCGAGAACATGAGGGTCGACAAGAAGTCGCGCGGCGACCTGCTCCGCTTCATCGTCCTGGACGGACTCGCCAAGCCCACCGTGCTGGAGGGTCCCGACCCGGCCGTCCTGCTCGCCGCCTACGGCGAGGTGGGCGAGTAGTACCCCGGTGCACCATCCGTCCGATTCGCCTCCCGCGACGGGCACTTGGTGCCGCCCCCAGCCGTTCACCAAAGGACGGCCGGGGGCGGTACCGTTCGGTAGCACGCGGGGCCCCCGTCCCGCTGTCAGCGCTCATCACCTGTACGAGACGGAGTGGCACCGGATGCAGCACCCCGTGGGTTCGCCGCTGCCGCCGCCCCACCAGCCGGGGCACGGACCGGCCGCCGGCTGGTCCCCGGCCGCACACCACCCGGGTCCGCACCAGGGGCCCGCCCCCGTGCCCCCGCCTCAGGCGCCGGAGTACCCGATGCGGGCCCCCGACCCCGCGGCCCCGCCGCGGACGGCGGCGCCGCAACCGGCACCCGGCCCGGCACCGGGTGCGCACCAGCCGGCCCCCGCCCCGCCCGTGCCGGACACCACCGGCCACGTACGGCTGCCGCCCGGCGGCCCCGTCGCCGTGCCCAGCGTGCCCCCCGCGACGGCCGCCGCACCCGACTCCACCACGACCACCCTGGCGGTACTGCTCATCGGTCCCGCCGGAGCCGGCAAGACCAGCGTCGCCAAGTACTGGGCGGACCACCGCCGGGTCCCCACCGCGCACATCAGCCTCGACGACGTCCGCGAATGGGTCCGCTCCGGCTTCGCCGACCCCCAAGCCGGGTGGAACGAGCACTCGGAGGCGCAGTACCGCCTCGCCCGCCGCACCTGCGGCTTCTCCGCGCGCAACTTCCTCGCCAACGGCATCTCCTGCATCCTCGACGACGCGGTCTTCCCGGACCGCCCGGTCGTCGGCCTCGGCGGCTGGAAGCGGCACGTCGGGCCCGGCCTGCTCCCGGTCGTCCTGCTGCCGGGCCTGGACGTCGTCCTGGAACGCAACGCCGAACGCCGCGGCAACAGGCGCCTCACCGACGAGGAGGTCGCCCGCATCCACGGCCGCATGGCCGGCTGGTACGGCTCGGGCCTCCCCATCATCGACAACTCCCAGCTGGACGTCCCGGAGACCGCCCAGCTCCTGAACGAGGTCCTGTCCCGCTCGATAGCGAGCCCGCCCAGCTGGTAGCGCCCCGAAGCGGAGGGGGAACTGCGCGAGAAGCCCCACCGGACCGCACCCGCCACACGACACCGCCCCCACCCCCGAAGGCACACCCCCGCATCCCCACTCGGCCTCTCCCAGGCGGCGCCCCCGCAGCGGAGCCCATACGCTCGGGGCATGTCAGAGGTGTACGCGGCCCGCCGGACGCGCCTACGGGAACGCTGCAACGCGGGCGGCAGCGCGGCGGCGCTCGTCTCCCGGCCCGCCAACGTGCGCTATCTCGCGGGCGCCGCCCCGCACGGCGCCGTGCTGCTCCTCGGCAAGACCGAGGACGTGCTGGTCTGCTCCGGACCGCTGGACGACCGGCCGGCCCAGGCCAGGCCCGACGAGTCGCTTCAAGTGCGGGCGCTGCCGGGACCCGGCGGCGACGCCGCCGTCGCGGCGACCGGCTTCGCCGCGACCCAGGGCGCCGAGTCCCTCGCCACCGAGGACCACCACCTCACCGTCGTCCGGCACCGCGCCATGCGCTCCGTCGCACCCGGGCTGCGCCTGACCGACCTGGGCCAGGCGGTCGAGCAGCTCCGGGTGGTCAAGGACGAGGAGGAGATCTCCTGCCTGCGCATCGGCGCCGAGATCGCCGACCAGGCCCTCGGTGAACTCCTGGAGTCCATCCTGGTCGGGCGCACCGAACGGCATCTCGCCCTGGAGCTGGAGCGCCGCCTGGTCGACCACGGCGCCGACGGCCCCGCCTTCCCCACCTCCGTGGGCACCGGCCCGAACTCGGGGCGCCGCGGCCACCGCCCCACCGACCGGCGCGTGGAGGAGGGTGACTTCCTCTCGGTCTGCCTGGGCGCGACCTACCGCGGCTACCGCTGCGAGATCGGGCGTACGTTCGTCATCGGCACCTCGCCGGCCGACTGGCAGATCGAGCTGTACGACCTCGTCTTCTCCGCCCAGCGGGCCGGACGGGAGGCGCTCTCACCCGGTGCCGCCTGCCGTGACGTGGACCGTGCCGCCCGCCAGGCGCTGGACTCGGCGGGGTACGGTGAGCACCTCCCGGCGCTCACCGGTCACGGCGTCGGACTCGAAATCGACGAGGACCCGCAGTTGGCTCCTGCGGCCATGGGTAAACTGGACGCTTGTGTGCCGGTCACCGTCGAACCGGGGGTCCACCTCCCGGGCCGGGGCGGGGTCCGGATCGATGACACGCTCGTCGTGCGCCCCGAGGCGGACGGCGGACCCGAGCTACTCACCATCACGACCAAGGAGCTGCTCGCGCTCTAGCCTCGCGCTTGTGCGTACGCTCCGGGGTCGTCCACGTCAGTCCAGTCCAGGAGATTCCGCAACCGTGGCTTCCACGAACGACCTCAAGAACGGCATGGTGCTCAAGCTCGAAGGCGGCCAGCTCTGGTCCGTCGTCGAGTTCCAGCACGTCAAGCCCGGCAAGGGCCCGGCCTTCGTGCGCACCAAGCTCAAGAACGTGCTTTCCGGCAAGGTCGTCGACAAGACCTTCAACGCCGGCGTCAAGGTCGAGACGGCCACTGTCGACAAGCGTGACATGCAGTTCTCGTACATGGACGGCGACTACTTCGTCTTCATGGACATGGAGACCTACGACCAGCTGCACGTCGACCGCAAGGCCGTCGGCGACGCCGCCAACTTCCTGGTGGAGGGCTTCACCGCCACCGTCGCGCAGCACGAGGGCGAGGTGCTCTTCGTCGAGCTGCCCGCCGCCGTCGAGCTGACCATCCAGGAGACCGAGCCGGGCGTCCAGGGCGACCGCTCCACCGGCGGCACCAAGCCCGCCATCCTGGAGACCGGTCACCAGATCAACGTCCCGCTCTTCATCACCACCGGTGAGAAGATCAAGGTCGACACCCGTTCCAGCGACTACCTCGGCCGGGTGAACAGCTAACCGTGGCTGCTCGCAACACGGCCCGCAAGCGCGCCTTCCAGATCCTCTTCGAGGGCGATCAGCGCGGCGCCGACGTCCTGACGGTGCTCGCCGACTGGGTCCGGCACTCCCGGTCCGACACCCGGCAGCCGCCGGTGAGCGAGTACACGATGGAGCTGGTCGAGGGCTACGCCGCCCACGCCGAGCGCATCGACGAGCTGATCGCGCAGTACGCGGTCGGCTGGACGCTCGACCGGATGCCCGTCGTCGACCGCAACATCCTGCGCCTGGGCGCGTACGAACTGGTCTGGGTCGACGCGACTCCGGACGCGGTCGTCCTGGACGAGATGGTGCAGCTGGCGAAGGAGTTCTCCACGGACGACTCGCCCGCGTTCGTGAACGGCCTGCTCGGCCGGCTGAAGGACCTGAAGCCCTCGCTGCGCCGCGAGTAGCTCCGCAGGTGTCGCGGGGGACGCGGTCACCGTGGGGGCGTGGTGGGGGAGCGGCTGCGGGTCGTCCGTGGCTGGTCGCGCCCACGCGGCGGTAGCCGCAAGGTCGGCACGCCCCCCGCGCCCCTGAGGACGTCGAGCGCAACCATGTGACAAAAACCGCCGGGGTGGCCGGAACCAATGGGTTCCGGCCACCCCGGCGGCACGTTTCTGCTGAGGGGTGTGGGGCTCAGAGTTCGTCGTGGGACGCCACCGCGCGGCGCGCGTCCGCGTCCAGGACGCCCCAGCTGATCAGCTGCTCGGTCAGAACCGAGGGCGACTGGTCGTAGATGACGGCGAGTGTGCGCAGGTCGTCCTGGCGGATCGAGAGCACCTTGCCGTTGTAGTCACCGCGCTGCGACTGGATCGTGGCCGCGTACCGCTGGAGGGGGCCCGCCTTCTCGGCCGGCACCGTGGCCAGCCGCTCCAGGTCCAGGACCAGCTTCGGCGGCGGCTCGGCGGCACCGCCCGGGGTGGTGCCCGGCAGCAGCTCCTGCACGGGAACGCCGTAGAAGTCCGCCAACTCGGCGAGGCGCTGCACGGTCACGGCACGGTCGCCGCGCTCGTACGAACCGACCACGACGGCCTTCCAGCGGCCCTGGGACTTCTCCTCGACACCGTGGAGGGAAAGGCCCTGCTGGGTGCGGATGGCCCGGAGCTTGGCCCCGAGCTGTTTGGCGTATTCGCTGGACATATGGCTCCCCGGACAAGGTGTCGACGCGGCAGGCTCTGTCTGCCGGCTCGCGCGGCTGGTAACTCACTGTGAGGTTACGCAGCGTTACTCTCCTGCGTCAAGCCGAATGGGCCGCACCGACTCTTCCGTGGTATCCGCCATTCATTGCTCCGAGCGGGTGACACGGATGCGGCAGAAGAGTGACATGGGGGTGTCGGGGGCGCCGCCGGTGCGGGCATGTGTGCCTGCTACCGTAGGTGGCGCATATCCGACGTCCTTTAAGGTCCGTCCCGTGAGGCGGAGAAGGGGGTCCGTTTCACATGGACAAGCAGGACACGCAGGAAGCACAGCAGGACGCACGGCCCGTCCTGGAGGGGCCTGACATCGCACGGGTCCTGACCCGCATCGCCCACGAGATCGTCGAGCGCGCCAAGGGCGCCGACGACGTGGTGCTCCTCGGCATCCCGACCCGGGGCGTCTTCCTCGCCCGGCGGCTCGCCGACAAGCTGGAGCAGATCACCGAACGCAAGATGCCGGTCGGTTCGCTCGACATCACCATGTACCGCGACGACCTGCGCATGCACCCGCCGCGCGCCCTGGCCCGCACCGAGATCCCCGGTGACGGCATCGACGGCCGCCTGGTCGTCCTCGTCGACGACGTGCTCTTCTCCGGCCGCACCATCCGGGCCGCCCTCGACGCGCTCAACGACATCGGCCGCCCGCGCGCGGTGCAGCTCGCGGTCCTCGTCGACCGGGGCCACCGCGAGCTGCCCATCCGCGCCGACTACGTCGGCAAGAACCTCCCGACGTCGCTGCGGGAGACGGTCAAGGTCCAGCTCGCCGAGGAGGACGGTCGCGACACCGTGCTGCTCGGTGCCAAGCCGGCCGCCCCGGGCGCCCACCCCTAGCACTGCGCGTACGCACCCAGCCGTGCCGTACGCCCCGTCGGCGCGCCCCCGCGCGTGCCGGGCCGCCCGAATTATCCCGCTCTTCCGCATGACTCGCCCTACGGAGCCTGACAGATGCAGCGTCATCTCATCTCGGCCGCCGACCTCACCCGCGACGACGCCGTCCTGATCCTCGACACCGCCGAGGAGATGGCCCGGGTCGCGGACCGGCCGATCAAGAAACTGCCGACCCTGCGCGGCCGTACCGTCGTCAACCTCTTCTTCGAGGACTCCACCCGGACCCGGATCTCCTTCGAGGCCGCCGAGAAGCGCCTGTCCGCGGACGTCATCAACTTCACCGCCAAGGGATCCAGCGTCTCCAAGGGCGAGTCCCTCAAGGACACCGCCCAGACCCTGGAGGCCATGGGCGTCGACGCGGTCGTCATCCGGCACGGCGCCTCCGGCGCCCCGTACCGGCTGGCCACCTCCGGCTGGATCGACGCGGCCGTGGTCAACGCCGGCGACGGCACCCACCAGCACCCCACCCAGGCCCTCCTCGACGCCTTCACGATGCGCCGCCGCCTGGTCGGCCGCGACGCCGGCCTCGGCAAGGACCTGAACGGCCGCCGGATCACCCTGGTCGGCGACATCCTGCACAGCAGGGTCGCCCGCTCCAACGTCGACCTGCTGCACACCCTCGGCGCCGAGGTCACCCTCGTCGCCCCGCCCACCCTGCTGCCGGTCGGCGTCGAGACCTGGCCCTGCGAGGTCTCCTACGACCTCGACTCGACGCTCCCCAAGTCCGACGCGGTGATGCTGCTGCGCGTGCAGCGCGAGCGCATGAACGCCGCGTTCTTCCCGACCGAGCGCGAGTACTCCCGCCGCTACGGCCTCGACGGCGAACGCATGGCGAAGATGCCCGACCACGCCATCGTGATGCACCCCGGCCCGATGGTCCGCGGCATGGAGATCACCGCCGAGGTCGCCGACTCCGACCGCTGCACCGTCGTCGAGCAGGTCACCAACGGCGTCTCCATCCGGATGGCCGTCCTGTACCTGCTGCTCGGCGGCAACGAGCCCGCCGTGACCCACGCCCGCACCAGCGAGGAGAAGTAAGACACATGAGCAAGATCCTGATCCGCGGTGCGAAGGTGCTCGGTGGCGAGCCGCAGGACGTGCTGATCGACGGCGCGACGATCGCCGAGGTCGGTACGGGGCTGAGCGCCGAGGGCGCCGAGGTCGTCGAAGCCGGCGGCAAGGTGCTGCTGCCCGGCCTGGTCGACCTCCACACCCACCTGCGCGAACCCGGCCGCGAAGACTCCGAGACCGTCCTCACCGGCACCCGCGCGGCCGCGAGCGGCGGCTACACCAACGTCTTCGCCATGGCCAACACCTTCCCCGTCGCCGACACCGCCGGCGTCGTCGAGCAGGTCTGGCGGCTCGGCCAGGAGTCCGGCTACTGCGACGTGCAGCCCATCGGCGCCGTGACCGTCGGCCTGGAGGGCGCCAAGCTCGCCGAGCTGGGCGCCATGCACGAGTCCGCGGCCGGCGTCACCGTCTTCTCCGACGACGGCAAGTGCGTCCACGACGCCGTGATCATGCGCCGCGCCCTGGAGTACGTGAAGGCCTTCAACGGCGTCGTCGCCCAGCACGCCCAGGAGCCCCGCCTCACCGAGGGCGCCCAGATGAACGAGGGCGTCGTCTCCGCCGAGCTGGGCCTCGGCGGCTGGCCGGCGGTGGCCGAGGAGTCGGTCATCGCGCGGGACGTGCTGCTCGCCGAGCACGTCGGCTCCCGCGTCCACATCTGCCACCTGTCGACCGCCGGGTCCGTCGAGATCGTCCGCTGGGCCAAGTCCCGCGGCATCGACGTCACCGCCGAGGTCACCCCGCACCACCTGCTCCTCACCGACGAGCTGGTCCGGTCGTACAACCCGGTCTACAAGGTCAACCCGCCGCTGCGCACCGAGCGTGACGTCCTGGCGCTGCGCGAGGCGCTCGCCGACGGCACGATCGACATCGTCGCCACCGACCACGCCCCGCACCCGCACGAGGACAAGGACTGCGAGTGGGCCGCCGCCGCCATGGGGATGGTGGGCCTGGAGACCGCGCTGTCGGTGGTCCAGGAGACCATGGTGGAAACGGGCCTGCTGGACTGGGCCGGCGTCGCCGACCGGATGTCCGTCAAGCCCGCGCAGATCGGACAAGCCACCGGACACGGCCGTCCCGTCTCGGCTGGTGAGCCCGCCAACCTCACCCTCGTCGACACGGAATACCGTGGCCAGGTGGACCCCGCGGGCTTCGCCTCGCGCAGCCGCAACACCCCGTACGAGGGCCGTGAGCTGCCGGGCCGTGTGACGCACACGTGGCTGCGGGGCAAGGCCACGCTCGTCGACGGGAAGCTCACGTGACACCTGTAATCCTGCTGGCCGCCGAGAAGGAATCGGCGCAAGTGACCGACTGGGCCGCCCGTATCGGCTGGGTCGTCGGCCTCGGACTGTTCGTCGCGCTCGTCTACTGGCTGATGCGCGAGGGCTGGAAGTGGCGCGGCACCCTCCAAAGCGACCTGCCCGACCTGCCCGGCGCGCCGGACGACCCCGGTCCGGCGAGACTGGTACTGAGCGGCCGCTACCACGGCTCCACCACCGCCGGGCAGTGGCTGGACCGCATCGTGGCGCACGGCCTGGGCACCCGCAGCCGGGTCGAGCTCACCCTGACGGACACGGGACTGGACGTCGTACGCCCCGGCGCGGCCGACTTCTTCGTCCCCGTCACCGCACTGCGCGAGGCCCGGCTCGACAAGGGCATCGCGGGCAAGGTCCTCACCGAGGGCGGACTGCTCGTCGTCACCTGGGCGCACGGGGACAAGCTGATCGACTCCGGCTTCCGCTCCGACCACGCGGCCGAGCACAACGAGTGGGTCGAAACACTGAACGACATGATCAACAAGACGGAAACGGAAGGCGCACGATGACGACCTCCACCAGGGGAGTCGACAGGACTCCCGCAGTACTCGTCCTGGAGGACGGCCGGACCTTCCGCGGCCGCGCCTACGGGGCCGTGGGGGCCACCTTCGGCGAAGCCGTGTTCTCCACCGGCATGACCGGCTACCAGGAGACCCTCACCGACCCGTCGTACCACCGTCAGGTCGTCGTCATGACCGCCCCGCACGTCGGGAACACCGGGGTCAACGACGAGGACATGGAGTCCAGGAAGATCTGGGTCGCCGGGTACGTCGTCCGCGACCCCGCGCGCGTGCCCTCCAACTGGCGCTCCACCCGCTCCCTCGACGAGGAGCTGGCCGCCCAGGGCGTCGTCGGCATCTCCGGCATCGACACCCGCGCCCTCACCCGTCACCTGCGCGAGCGCGGCGCCATGCGGGTCGGCATCTTCTCCGGCCACGCGCTGCCCGACGAGGGCACCATGCTCGCCGAGGTCCGCCAGGCCCCCGAGATGAGCGGCGCCGACCTCTCCGCCGAGGTCGCCACCACCGAGGCGTACGTCGTCCCGGCGATCGGCGAGAAGAAGTACACCGTCGCCGCCGTCGACCTCGGCATCAAGGGCATGACCCCGCACCGCATGGCCGAGCGGGGCATCGAGGTGCACGTGCTGCCCGCCACGGCCACCGTCGAGGACGTCTACGCCGTCAACCCGGACGGCGTCTTCTTCTCCAACGGCCCCGGCGACCCGGCCACCGCCGACCACCCGGTCTCCGTCATGCGGGGCGTCCTGGAGCGCGGCACCCCCCTCTTCGGCATCTGCTTCGGCAACCAGATCCTGGGCCGCGCGCTCGGCTTCGGCACCTTCAAGCTGAAGTACGGCCACCGCGGCATCAACCAGCCGGTGCAGGACCGTACGACCGGCAAGGTCGAGGTCACCGCGCACAACCACGGCTTCGCCGTCGACGCCCCGCTCGACCGGGTCTCCGACACGCCGTACGGCCGCGCCGAGGTCTCCCACGTCTGCCTCAACGACAACGTGGTGGAGGGCCTCCAGCTCCTCGACCGGCCGGCCTTCAGCGTCCAGTACCACCCCGAGGCGGCCGCCGGCCCGCACGACGCCGCCTACCTGTTCGACCGCTTCACGTCTTTGATGAGCACAGCTTTGATGGAGGGCCAGCGTGCCTAAGCGCACCGATATCCAGTCCGTCCTGGTCATCGGCTCCGGCCCGATCGTCATCGGCCAGGCCGCCGAGTTCGACTACTCGGGCACCCAGGCGTGCCGCGTGCTCAAGGCCGAGGGCCTGCGCGTCATCCTGGTGAACTCCAACCCGGCGACGATCATGACCGACCCGGAGATCGCCGACGCCACCTACGTCGAGCCGATCACCCCCGAGTTCGTCGAGAAGATCATCGCCAAGGAGCGCCCCGACGCGCTGCTGCCGACGCTCGGCGGCCAGACCGCCCTCAACACCGCGATCTCCATGCACGGCCAGGGCGTGCTGGAGAAGTACGGCGTCGAACTGATCGGCGCCAATGTCGAGGCGATCAACAAGGGCGAGGACCGCGACCTCTTCAAGGACGTCGTCGAGGAGGTCCGCAAGAAGATCGGGCACGGCGAGTCCGCCCGCTCCTACATCTGCCACTCGATGGACGACGTCCTCAAGGGCGTCGACGCGCTCGGCGGCTACCCGGTCGTCGTCCGACCCTCCTTCACCATGGGCGGCGCCGGCTCCGGCTTCGCCCACGACGAGGAGGAACTGCGCCGCATCGCCGGACAGGGCCTCACCCTCTCGCCGACCACCGAGGTGCTCCTGGAGGAGTCCATCCTCGGCTGGAAGGAGTACGAGCTGGAGCTGATGCGCGACAAGCACGACAACGTGGTGGTCGTCTGCTCCATCGAGAACTTCGACCCCATGGGCGTGCACACCGGCGACTCGATCACCGTCGCGCCCGCGATGACGCTGACCGACCGTGAGTACCAGGTGCTGCGCGACGTCGGCATCGCGATCATCCGCGAGGTCGGCGTCGACACCGGCGGCTGCAACATCCAGTTCGCGGTGAACCCCGAGGACGGTCGCGTGATCGTCATCGAGATGAACCCGCGCGTGTCGCGCTCCTCGGCGCTGGCCTCCAAGGCGACCGGCTTCCCGATCGCCAAGATCGCGGCCAAGCTGGCCGTCGGCTACACGCTCGACGAGATCCCGAACGACATCACCCGCGAGACCCCGGCCTCCTTCGAGCCGACCCTCGACTACGTGGTCGTCAAGGCCCCGCGCTTCGCCTTCGAGAAGTTCCCGCAGGCCGACTCCACGCTCACCACCACCATGAAGTCGGTCGGCGAGGCCATGGCCATCGGCCGCAACTTCACCGAGGCCTTCCAGAAGGCCCTGCGCTCGCTGGAGAAGAAGGGCAGCCAGTTCACCTTCGTCGGCGAGACGGGCGACAAGGCCGAACTGCTGCGCGAGGCCGTCCGGCCCACCGACGGCCGCATCAACCTGGTCATGCAGGCCATCCGCGCGGGCGCCACGCCCGAGGAGGTCTTCGAGTACACGAAGATCGACCCCTGGTTCGTCGACCAGCTCTTCCTGATCAAGGAGACCGCCGACGAGCTGACCGCGGCGCCCGAGCTGACCGCCGACCTGCTCGCCGAGGCCAAGCGGCACGGCTTCTCCGACCAGCAGGTCGGCGAGATCCGCGGCCTGCGCGAGGACGTGGTCCGCGAGGTCCGGCACGCGCTCGGGATCCGCCCGGTCTACAAGACGGTCGACACCTGCGCGGCCGAGTTCGCCGCGCAGACGCCGTACTTCTACTCCTCCTACGACGAGGAGACCGAGGTCGCGCCGCGCGAGAAGCCGGCCGTCATCATCCTGGGCTCCGGCCCGAACCGCATCGGCCAGGGCATCGAGTTCGACTACTCCTGCGTCCACGCCTCCTTCGCGCTCAGCGACGCCGGGTACGAGACCGTGATGGTCAACTGCAACCCGGAGACCGTCTCCACCGACTACGACACCTCCGACCGGCTGTACTTCGAGCCGCTCACCCTGGAGGACGTCCTGGAGATCGTCCACGCGGAGCAGCAGGCCGGCCCGGTCGCCGGTGTCGTCGTCCAGCTCGGCGGCCAGACCCCGCTGGGCCTGTCGCAGGCGCTCAAGGACAACGGCGTGCCGGTCGTCGGCACCTCGCCCGAGGCCATCCACGCCGCCGAGGACCGCGGCGCCTTCGGCCGGGTCCTCGCGGAGGCGGGCCTGCCCGCCCCCAAGCACGGCACCGCCACCACCTTCGCCGAGGCCAAGGGCATCGCCGACGAGATCGGCTACCCCGTCCTGGTACGGCCCTCCTACGTCCTCGGCGGACGCGGCATGGAGATCGTCTACGACGAGACCCGCCTGGAGGCCTACATCGCCGAGTCGACCGAGATCAGCCCCTCCCGGCCGGTCCTCGTCGACCGGTTCCTGGACGACGCGATCGAGATCGACGTCGACGCGCTGTACGACGGCGAGGAGCTGTATCTCGGCGGCGTCATGGAGCACATCGAGGAGGCCGGCATCCACTCCGGCGACTCGGCGTGCGCCCTGCCCCCGATCACGCTCGGCGGCTTCGACATCAAGCGGCTGCGGGCCTCCACCGAGGGCATCGCCAAGGGCGTCGGCGTGCGCGGCCTGATCAACATCCAGTTCGCGCTGGCCGGGGACATCCTTTACGTCCTGGAGGCCAACCCGCGCGCGTCCCGCACGGTGCCCTTCACCTCGAAGGCGACCGCGGTGCCGCTGGCCAAGGCTGCCGCCCGCATCTCGCTGGGCTCCACCATCGCCGAGCTGCGCGCCGAGGGCCTGCTCCCGGCCACCGGCGACGGCGGCGAGCTGCCGCTGGACGCGCCGATCTCCGTCAAGGAGGCCGTGATGCCGTGGTCCCGCTTCCGGGACATCCACGGCCGCGGCGTCGACACCGTCCTCGGTCCGGAGATGCGCTCCACCGGTGAGGTCATGGGCATCGACTCGGTCTTCGGGACGGCCTACGCCAAGTCGCAGGCGGGCGCGTACGGCCCGCTGCCCACCAAGGGACGTGCCTTCATCTCGGTCGCCAACCGGGACAAGCGCTCGATGATCTTCCCGGCCCGCGAGCTGGTCGCCCACGGCTTCGAGCTGATGGCCACCTCCGGCACCGCCGAGGTCCTCAAGCGCAACGGCATCAACGCCACGGTGGTCCGCAAGCAGTCCGAGGGCCCCGGCCCGAACGGCGAGAAGACCATCGTCCAGCTCATCCACGACGGCGGCGTCGACCTCATCGTCAACACCCCGTACGGCACCGGCGGCCGCCTCGACGGCTACGACATCCGCACGGCCGCCGTGGCCCGCTCCGTGCCCTGCCTGACCACCGTCCAGGCACTGGCGGCGGCGGTCCAGGGCATCGACGCCCTCAACCACGGAGACGTGGGAGTGCGCTCGCTCCAGGAACACGCGGAATTCCTGACCGCGGCCCGCGACTAGCGGCCCCGAGGGGGACACCGGAAACGGTGTCCCCCTCTTCATGACCCCACCGTCTCCTTCATGAGCCGACCGTCTCCAGAGGCGTCACGAGGACACATGTACACGATCTTCTTCAAGCTCTTCTTCTCCCGCATGGACCCGGAGCAGGCCCACCACCTGGCCTTCCGCTGGATCCGGCTGGCCGCCCGCGTCCCCGTGCTGCGCACCTTCGTCGCCGCCGCCCTCGCGCCCCGCCACAAGGAACTGCGTACCGAGGCCCTGGGCCTGCGCATGCACGGACCCTTCGGGCTCGCCGCCGGGTTCGACAAGAACGCCGTCGCCGTCGACGGCATGGCGATGCTCGGCTTCGACCACGTCGAGATCGGCACCGTGACCGGGGAGCCGCAGCCCGGCAACCCCAAGAAGCGGCTGTTCCGGCTGGTGGGCGACCGGGCGCTGATCAACCGGATGGGCTTCAACAACGACGGCTCGCTGGCCGTGGCCGCCCGCCTGGCCTCCCGCACGCCCGTCTTCCCGACGGTCGTCGGCGTCAACATCGGCAAGACCAAGGCCGTCCCGGAGGAGGAGGCCGTCGGCGACTACGTGAAGTCCGCCGAACGGCTCGCCCCGCACGCCGACTACCTGGTCGTCAACGTCTCCTCCCCGAACACGCCCGGGCTGCGCAACCTCCAGGCCACCGAAGCGCTGCGGCCGCTCCTGACGGCGGTCCGCGAGGCCGCCGACCGCGCGGTCACCGCACGGCGCGTCCCGCTCCTGGTGAAGATCGCGCCGGACCTCGCCGACGAGGACGTGGACGCGGTCGCCGACCTGGCCGTGGAGCTGGGCCTGGACGGCATCATCGCCACCAACACCACCATCGCGCGCGAGGGTCTGGGCCTGACCTCCTCACCCGTCCTCGTGCGCGAGACCGGCGGCCTGTCCGGCGCGCCCCTCAAGGCGCGCTCCCTGGAGGTCCTGCGCCGCCTGTACGCGCGCGTGGGCGACCGGATCACCCTGGTGGGCGTCGGCGGCGTGGAGAACGCCGAGGACGCCTGGCAGCGCATCCTGGCCGGGGCCACGCTGGTCCAGGGCTACAGCGCGTTCATCTACGAGGGCCCGCTCTGGGGCCGTGCCATCCACAAGGGGCTCGCCGCGCGGCTGCGGCAGAGCCCCTACGCCACCCTCGCCGACGCGGTCGGCGCCGACGTGAGGAAGCCCCGATGACCCGCATGACGGTACTCGAGCCCTTCGGCGCCCGGCTGCGCCGCGCGATGGACGAGCGCGGCCCGCTGTGCGTCGGCATCGACCCGCACGCCTCCCTGCTCGCCGAGTGGGGGCTGGGCGACGACGTGGCCGGTCTGGAGCGCTTCAGCCGCACCGTGGTCGAGGCGACGGCGGACCGGGTGGCCGTGCTCAAGCCGCAGAGCGCCTTCTTCGAGCGCTTCGGTTCGCGCGGCGTCGCCGTCCTGGAGAAGTCCGTCGAGGAGGCGCGCGCGGCCGGGGCACTGGTGGTCATGGACGCCAAGCGCGGCGACATCGGCTCGACCATGGCCGCCTACGCGGAGTCCTTCCTGCGCAAGGACGCGCCGCTGTTCTCGGACGCGCTGACGGTCTCGCCCTACCTCGGCTACGGCTCCCTGAGGCCGGCCGTCGACCTGGCGCGCGAGAGCGGTGCCGGTCTGTTCGTGCTGGCGCTGACCTCGAACCCGGAGGGCGGTGAGGTCCAGCACGCGGTCCGGCCCGACGGGCGGAGCGTGGGGGCGACGATGCTGGCGCACCTCGCCGCCGAGAACGCGGGGGAGGAGCCCCTCGGCTCCTTCGGCGCGGTGGTCGGCGCCACCCTCGGCGACCTGTCGTCGTACGACCTGGACGTCAACGGACCGCTCCTCGCACCCGGCATCGGCGCCCAGGGAGCGACCCCGGCGGACCTGCCGCGCGTGTTCGGTGCGGCGGTGCGCAACGTGGTGCCGAATGTCAGCAGGGGTGTGCTTCGTCACGGTCCGGACGCAACCGCACTGCGTACGGCCGTGGACCGCTTCGCCGACGAGGTCAGAGCCGCTCTGGCGGCGGCCTAGGACGCCGAGACCTTGGATACATCCTCAAATCCGAGGCATTATGTCCCTAATGTCCGGCCTCACGGAGGCTGACCAGGACTTTTCCGCTGTTCTCGCTGACTCTGGCGGACTTGACCGCTAGTCTCCGTCGAGAGCCAGCGGGCAAGCGTGTTGCTCGTGGCTCCCCAGGTGTGGGGCGACTAGGTTCCTCACCGGTCCGTATCCGACAGTTCGACATCCGAGGTGACGTAGGCGTGGCTCTTCCGCCCCTTACCCCTGAACAGCGCGCAGCCGCGCTCGAAAAGGCCGCCGCGGCTCGCCGGGAGCGGGCCGAGGTCAAGAATCGACTCAAGCACTCCGGCGCCTCCCTCCACGAGGTCATCAAGCAGGGTCAGGAGAACGACGTCATCGGCAAGATGAAGGTCTCCGCCCTCCTCGAGTCCCTGCCGGGCGTGGGCAAGGTCCGCGCCAAGCAGATCATGGAGCGTCTGGGCATCTCCGAGAGCCGCCGCGTGCGCGGTCTCGGGTCCAACCAGATCGCCTCCCTGGAGCGTGAGTTCGGCAGCACCGGCAGCTGAGTCCGGACCACTCCGGGATTGCTGGAATAATCGCTGGCATGGCTGCAACACCCCGGGGGACGTCCCCCGTACCCCCGGACGCACGTCCGCGGCTGACCGTGCTCTCCGGCCCCTCGGGGGTCGGCAAGAGCACGGTCGTCGCCCATATGCGCAAGGAACACCCCGAGGTATGGCTGTCGGTCTCGGCGACGACCCGCCGGCCCCGCCCGGGCGAGCAGTACGGTGTCCACTACTTCTTCGTCACCGACGAGGAGATGGACAAGCTGATCGCCAACGGGGAGCTGCTGGAGTGGGCCGAGTTCGCCGGCAACCGCTACGGCACGCCGCGCGCGGCGGTACTGGAGCGCCTGGAGGCCGGTGAGCCGGTGCTCCTGGAGATCGACCTCCAGGGTGCCCGGCAGGTCCGCGCCTCCATGCCCGAGGCCCAGCTGGTGTTCCTGGCCCCGCCCTCCTGGGAGGAGCTGGTGCGCCGGCTCACCGGGCGCGGCACCGAACCGCCGGACGTGATCGAGCGCCGCCTCGGCACGGCCAAGGTCGAGCTGGCGGCCGAGCCGGAGTTCGATCAGACGCTGGTCAACACCTCCGTCGAGGACGTGGCGCGCGAGCTGCTAGCCTTGACGAACGTCGTGTGATCGTTACTGGTCACTCTGGCTGAATCTTTCCCATCCATCGGAAGGTAGAGCGTGTCCTCTTCCATCTCCGCGCCCGAGGGCATCATCAACCCGCCGATCGACGAGCTCCTCGAGGCCACGGACTCGAAGTACAGCCTCGTGATCTACGCGGCCAAGCGCGCCCGCCAGATCAACGCGTACTACTCGCAGCTCGGTGAGGGCCTCCTCGAGTACGTCGGTCCGCTCGTCGACACCCACGTACACGAGAAGCCGCTCTCGATCGCCCTGCGCGAGATCAACGCAGGGCTGCTGACCTCCGAGGCCATCGAGGGTCCGGCGCAGTAGTACCGGCGACATCGGCGGTAGTATTTTCAGCCTGAAGCTGACTTTTCCACAGGCCCGGCAGCCCGACTGTCGGGCCTGTGGTGTGTCATGGGTCGTAAGCGTTATCCGAGTCGGGGAGAGACGGTGGACAAGCCCAAGGTCGTTCTGGGGGTCAGTGGCGGCATCGCCGCGTACAAGGCCTGTGAGCTGCTGCGCAGGTTCACGGAGTCGGGGCACGAGGTCCGGGTCGTCCCCACCGCCTCCGCCCTGCACTTCGTCGGCGCCGCCACCTGGTCCGCCCTGTCCGGAAACCCCGTGTCGACCGAGGTGTGGGACGACGTCCACGAGGTCCCGCACGTGCGCATCGGCCAGCACGCCGACCTGGTCGTCGTCGCGCCCGCCACCGCCGACATGCTGGCCAAGGCGGCCCACGGCCTCGCCGACGACCTCCTCACCAACACCCTCCTGACGGCCCGCTGCCCGGTCGTCTTCGCCCCCGCCATGCACACCGAGATGTGGGAGCACCCGGCCACCCAGGAGAACGTGGCGACACTGCGCCGCCGCGGCGCCGTCGTCGTCGAACCGGCCGTCGGCCGCCTCACCGGCGTCGACACCGGCAAGGGGCGGCTGCCCGACCCCGGCGAGATCTTCGAGGTCTGCCGCCGGGTACTCGCCCGGGGCGCGCGGGAGCCGGACCTCGCCGGACGCCACGTCGTGGTCAGCGCAGGCGGCACCCGGGAGCCCCTCGACCCGGTCCGGTTCCTCGGCAACCGCTCCTCCGGCAAGCAGGGCTACGCCCTCGCCCGCACCGCCGCCGCGCGCGGGGCCCGCGTCACCCTGCTCTCGGCGAACCCGTCGCTCCCGGACCCGGCCGGCGTGGACGTGGTCCCGGTGGGCACCGCGGTGGAGCTGCGCGAGGCGGTGCTGCGGGTCGCGGCGGAGGCGGACGCCGTCGTCATGGCCGCGGCGGTCGCCGACTTCCGGCCGGCCGCCTACGCCACCGGAAAGATCAAGAAGAAGGACGGCCAGGAACCGGCGCCGATCGAGCTGGTGCGGAATCCGGACATCCTCGCCGAGGTCTCCGGCAGCCGGGCCCGCCCGGGCCAGGTGGTCGTCGGCTTCGCCGCCGAGACCGACGACGTCCTCGCCAACGGCCGGGCGAAGCTGAAGCGCAAGGGCTGCGACCTCCTCGTGGTCAACGAGGTGGGGGAGCGCAAGACCTTCGGCGCGGAGGAGAACGAGGCCGTCGTCCTCGGCGCCGACGGCACCGAGACCCCCGTTCCGTACGGTCCGAAGGAGGACCTGGCCGAAACGGTGTGGGACCTCGTGGCGGAACGACTCGCCTGAATGAGCCATTCGGCCGGGCGGTCCGCGCGAACCCCGCCCATTCGAGCGTGGCGGCCCTGGCCAAGGCCGCCTCGTTCTGGGCAGAATGCCCGTGCCGCAGGTCACAGCCCTTCCGAGAGCTGAGACGGGTGAGTCCGCGGCCGAGCGTGACCGATAAACTGTTCCTTGGACGTCGCCGGGTGCAGCTCCCCGTGCCGTCCGCCAATGATCAGCCAGCAGCCGCTGCAACCCCAGGGAGCGTTGTGTCCCGTCGCCTGTTCACCTCGGAGTCCGTGACCGAAGGTCACCCCGACAAGATCGCTGACCAGATCAGCGACACCATTCTCGACGCGCTTCTGCGCGAGGACCCGACCTCTCGGGTCGCCGTCGAAACCCTGATCACCACCGGTCTGGTGCACGTGGCCGGAGAGGTCACCACCAAGGCCTACGCGGACATCGCCACCCTCGTCCGCGGCAAGATCCTGGAGATCGGCTACGACTCCTCGAAGAAGGGCTTCGACGGCGCGTCCTGCGGCGTCTCGGTCTCGATCGGCGCCCAGTCCCCGGACATCGCGCAGGGCGTCGACACGGCTTACGAGAACCGGGTCGAGGGCGACGAGGACGAGCTGGACCGGCAGGGCGCCGGCGACCAGGGCCTGATGTTCGGCTACGCGTCCGACGAGACGCCGACCCTCATGCCGCTGCCCGTCTTCCTGGCGCACCGCCTCTCCAAGCGCCTCTCCGAGGTCCGCAAGAACGGGACCATCCCCTACCTGCGCCCCGACGGCAAGACCCAGGTGACCATCGAGTACGACGGCGACAAGGCCGTCCGCCTCGACACGGTCGTGGTCTCCTCCCAGCACGCCAGCGACATCGACCTGGAGTCGCTGCTCGCTCCCGACATCAAGGAATTCGTCGTCGAGCCCGAGCTGAAGGCGCTCCTCGACGACGGCATCAAGCTGGACACGGAGAACTACCGGCTCCTGGTCAACCCCACCGGCCGCTTCGAGATCGGCGGCCCGATGGGCGACGCCGGCCTCACCGGCCGCAAGATCATCATCGACACGTACGGCGGCATGGCCCGCCACGGCGGCGGCGCCTTCTCCGGCAAGGACCCGTCCAAGGTCGACCGCTCCGCCGCCTACGCCATGCGCTGGGTCGCCAAGAACGTGGTCGCCGCGGGCCTCGCCGCCCGCTGCGAGGTCCAGGTGGCCTACGCCATCGGCAAGGCCGAGCCGGTCGGCCTCTTCGTGGAGACCTTCGGCACCGCCAAGATCGACACCGAGAAGATCGAGAAGGCGATCGACGAGGTCTTCGACCTCCGTCCGGCCGCGATCATCCGCGACCTCGACCTGCTTCGCCCGATCTACGCCCAGACCGCCGCCTACGGCCACTTCGGCCGTGAGCTGGCGGACTTCACCTGGGAGCGCACCGACCGCGTGGACGCGCTGCGCAAGGCGGCGGGGCTCTAGGACGCCCGGAGCGCCACTCCAGGAGGCGCGGACGCGTCCTTCGCACGTCACGAGGCCCGGTGTCCCCGACGGGGGCGCCGGGCCCCGGCGCGTTCCGGGGCGGCGTCGGACCGGTACCGGGACGGTGTGATCGCGGGCGCCCGCGGTTGTCAGTGGCCTTTGCGAGAATGCAGGCGTGAGCAGCGAGAACGGACCGGCCGAGGGCGGCGCGCAGGACGCGCCGCCCGAGCAGCTCGCGCTCATCCGGGAGACCGTGCGCCGGGCGAAGACGCCCCGGGCCAAACCGCGGACCTGGCGCGGAGCCGCGCTCGCCGGGGAGCTGCCGGTCGCCAGGGTGCTCGTCGACAAGGGCGTGCTCCACCTCGACCGGTACTTCGACTACGCGGTGCCCGAGGAGCTCGACGCCGAGGCCCAGCCCGGTGTGCGGGTGCGGGTGCGCTTCGGGGCCGGGCGGCACCGGGTGCGGGACGGGCGGCGCGAGGGCGGCGGGCTCATCGACGGCTTCCTCATCGAGCGGCGCGCCGAGTCCGACTACTCGGGGCCCCTCGCGGCGCTGGCCCAGGTCGTCTCGCCCGAGCGGATCCTCGACGAGGAGCTGCTGGGACTCGTGCGCGCCGTCGCCGACCGGTACGCGGGCAGCCTCGCCGACGTGCTCCAGCTCGCCGTACCCCCGCGCAACGCGCGCGCCGAGAAGCGAGCCTCGCCGGACCCGCTGCCCCCGCCGCCGGCGCCGGAGCCGGGGTCCTGGGCGCGGTACGAGCGGGGCGAGGCGTTCGTGAGGGCGCTCGCCTCGGGAAGCGCACCCCGCGCGGTGTGGAACGCGCTGCCCGGCCCGCAGTGGAGCGAGGAGCTGGCGCGGGCGGTGGCGGCCACGCTGGCCTCCGGCCGGGGCGCGCTCGTCGTCCTGCCGGACGGGCGGGCGGTCGCCCGCGTCGACGCCGCGCTGACCGGCCTGCTCGGCGAGGGGCGGCACGCGGTGCTCACCGCCGACGCCGGACCCGAGAAGCGGTACGCGCAGTGGCTCGCGGTGCGCCGGGGCGCCGTACGGGCCGTCGTCGGGACCCGCGCGGCCATGTTCGCGCCGGTGCGCGACCTCGGGCTGGTCGCCCTCTGGGACGACGGCGACGACAGCCACAGCGAGCCGCACGCCCCGCAGCCGCACGCGCGGGAGGTGCTGCTGCTGCGCGCCGCCCAGGACCGGTGCGCCTTCCTGCTGGGCGGCTGGAGCTGCACCGTGGAAGCCGCCCAGCTCGTGGAGACCGGCTGGGCCCGGCCGCTGGTCGCCGCCCGGGACCAGGTGCGGGCCGTCGCCCCGCTGGTGCGCACCGTGGGCGACGGCGACCTGGCCCGGGACGAGGCCGCCCGCGCCGCACGGCTGCCGACCTTCGCCTGGCAGGTCGTCAGGGACGGACTGCGGCACGGACCGGTGCTGGTGCAGGTGCCGCGGCGGGGCTACGTGCCGCGGATGGCGTGCGCCGCGTGCCGGACGCCCGCGCGGTGCCGCCACTGCGCGGGGCCGCTGGAGGGGCAGGAGTCCGGGTCCGCGCTGCGGTGCGGCTGGTGCGGGCGCGAGGAGAGCGGCTGGCACTGCCCGGAGTGCGGCGCCTTCCGGCTGCGCGCGCAGGTGGTGGGGGCGCGGCGCACCGCCGAGGAACTGGGTCGCGCCTTCCCCGCGGTGCCCGTGCGCACCTCCGGACGCGAGCATGTGCTGGACACCGTGGCGCAGGCCCCGGCGCTGGTCGTCAGCACCCCGGGCGCCGAACCCGTCGCCGAGGGCGGCTACGCGGCGGCGTTGCTGCTCGACGGCTGGGCGATGCTCGGGCGGCCCGACCTGCGCGCCGGTGAGGACGCGCTGCGCCGCTGGCTGGCCGCCGCCGCGCTGGTGCGCCCGCAGAGCGCCGGCGGCACCGTCGTCGCCGTCGCCGAGCCGACCCTCAGGCCGGTGCAGGCGCTGGTGCGCTGGGACCCCGTCGGTCACGCGGTGCGGGAGCTGGCCGAGCGGGCCGAGCTGGGTTTTCCGCCGGTGTCCAGGATGGCGGCCGTGGCCGGGCCTCCGGAGGCGGTGGCCGGTTTCCTGGGTGCCGCGGAGCTGCCGCCCGAGGCCGAGGTGCTGGGCCCGGTGCCGCTGCCGGTCACCTCGGCAGGGCGTCCGCGCCGGGCGGGGGCCCCACCGCCCGGGGAGCATTGGGAGCGGGCGCTGATCCGGGTGCCGCCGGGGCGCGGGGCGGCGCTGGCCGGTGCGCTGAAGGCCGCCCAGGCGGCGCGGACGGCACGGGGGAGCGACGCGGTGGTGTGGGTGCGGATCGATCCGCCGGACATCGGCTGAGGGGCGCGGGCCGCCCCCGCGGGAGCCGGTGGCCGAAACGGCCGACCGCCCTCCAGCAGGATCCGGGAGGGCGGCCGGGCGGTGCCGTCAGCCGTTGCGCGGCCCCGGGAAGGCCGTCGGCCGGACCTCGTCGCGCCAGGCCGGGCTGCTCGACGTCGGCTGGGTCGGCATCGAACGCGCGGCCGGGACCGTGGGCACCCCGGGGAGGGCGGGGCCCACGTTGACCGGTCGGGTGCCCGTCGGCTCCGGGGTGGGCTCGGGCGCCTCGGCGGCGGCCACCGGCTGGGCGGCGGCGCGGCGGGAGCCGTAGCGGCGGTGCACCGCCTGCTTGGTGACGCCGAGTGCGGAGCCCACCGCGTCCCACGAGAAGCCGAGCGAGCGGTCGAAGTCCACGGCGGCGGTGACCAGGGTCTCGACGCTGTCCCGCAGTTCCTGGGCGAGCCGGACCGTCGGGGCGGGGGCGCGTCCGTAGACGACGAAGCCCGTGGAGGGGCCGGAGCGACGCGGACGGTAGACGTTGCCCAGCTGGGCGGTGAGGGTGCGCAGTGCGTCCACCTGCCGGCGGACCCGCTCGATGTCCCGCACCAGCAAGTGCAGGCTGGCCCGAGCCTGGGCGTCGTGGGTTGCGTGGTCGGCCATGAACAAGCCTCTCGAACCGGCGTTGAAAGGAATCGGGCCGCGCGGGCGGCCCGGTGTGGTCAACTCTTCCTTGACCAACGCGTGGGGGCTCCGCGGGTCACGGGGTGGGGGCGTGGGGGCATATGCGTGCGCCTGGTTCGGTGAGGTGTGCGCCTCGGCCGCCGGCCATCGGCTTGTCTCTCCCACCCGCGCACCACCCGTTTCCAGTTCGTTGGGAGATGGACCTCTGCCGTCGTTGTCGCTCGCCGTCGGCGGCTACCCGGTTCGCCCGGGCTCGTAGACTGGTGTGCTGCCCGCCCACGCCCCCGCCCGAGAGGCCCGTCCCACCCATGAAGCTCGTCTTCGCCGGTACCCCCGAGGTCGCCGTTCCCGCTCTGGACGCCCTGATCGCCTCCGGGCGTCACGAGGTGGCCGCCGTCGTCACGCGGCCCGACGCTCCGGCCGGGCGCGGGCGCCGGATGGTCGCCTCGCCCGTGGCCGAACGGGCCGAGGAGGCGGGCATCGAGGTGCTCAAGCCCGCGAAGCCGCGCGACCCCGAGTTCCTGGACCGGCTGCGCGCGATCGCGCCCGACTGCTGCCCCGTCGTCGCCTACGGGGCCCTGCTGCCCCGGGTCGCCCTCGACGTGCCCGCCCGCGGCTGGGTCAACCTGCACTTCTCGCTGCTGCCCGCCTGGCGCGGGGCCGCGCCCGTGCAGCACGCGCTCATGGCGGGCGACGAGATCACCGGCGCGTCCACCTTCCTGATCGAGGAGGGCCTGGACTCCGGCCCCGTCTACGGGACGGTCACCGAGACCGTGCGGTCCACCGACACCAGCGGCGACCTGCTGACCCGGCTCGCGTTCGCCGGCGCCGGGCTGCTCGCGGCCACCATGGACGGCATCGAGGACGGCACCCTGGACGCCGTACCGCAGCCGGCCGACGGTGTCACCCTCGCTCCGAAGATCACCGTCGAGGACGCCCGGATCGACTGGTCCGCCCCGGCGCTGCGCGTGGACCGCGTGGTGCGCGGGTGCACCCCGGCGCCCGGTGCCTGGACCACCTTCCGGGGCGAGCGGCTCAAGCTCGTGCAGGCGGTCCCGCTCCCCGACCGGAACGACCTCGCCCCCGGGCAGCTCGCCCCCGGCAAGAACAACGTGTACGTCGGCACCGGCTCCTACGCCGTCGAGCTGCTGTGGGTGCAGGCGCAGGGCAAGAAGCCGATGCGGGCCGCGGACTGGGCGCGGGGGGCGCGGATCACCGAGGGCGAGCTGCTGGGCGACTGACCACCGCCGCACCCCCGTTCCCCGGCCCGACGTAGGCTGGACAGCGCACTTCATCACACACCCGGAGCACCTTTTCGTGAGCGAGCAGCCTCGTCGTCCCCGCAAGCCCGGCAAGCCCTACCGCAGGCCGCAGAAGGACCCCGTCCGCCTGCTCGCCTTCGAGGCGCTTAGGGCGGTGGACGAGCGGGACGCCTACGCCAACCTGGTGCTGCCGCCGCTGCTGCGCAAGGCGCGGGAGAAGGAGGGCCCCGAGAAGTTCGACGCCCGGGACGCCGCCCTCGCGACCGAGCTGGTGTACGGGACGCTGCGCCGGCAGGGGACGTACGACGCGATCATCGCCGACTGCGTCGACCGGCCGCTGCGGGAGGTCGACCCGCCCGTCCTGGACGTGCTGAGTCTCGGCGTGCACCAGCTCCTGGGCACCCGCATCCCCAGCCACGCCGCCGTGTCCGCCTCCGTGGAGCTGGCGCGGGTCGTGCTCGGCGACGGGCGGGCCAAGTTCGTCAACGCCGTGCTGCGCAAGGTGGCGCGGGACGACCTCGACGGCTGGCTGGAGCGGGTCGCGCCGCCCTACGACGAGGATCCCGAGGACCACCTCGCCGTCGTGCACTCGCACCCCCGCTGGGTGGTCTCCGCGCTGTGGGACTCGCTCGGCGGCGGCCGGGCCGGCATCGAGGACCTGCTGGCCGCCGACAACGAGCGGCCCGAGGTGACCCTCGTCGCCCGCCCCGGCCGTGCCACGACCGACGAGCTGCTCGGCGAGGAGGCCGCCGTGCCGGGCCGCTGGTCGCCGTACGCGGTGCGGCTCAGCGAGGGCGGCGAGCCCGGGGCCGTCGAGGCCGTACGCGAGGGCCGCGCGGGTGTGCAGGACGAGGGCAGTCAGCTCGTCGCCCTCGCCCTCGCGGGCGCGCCCCTGGAAGGCCCCGACCGGCACTGGCTGGACGGATGCGCCGGTCCCGGCGGCAAGGCCGCGCTGCTCGGCGCCCTGGCCGCCGAACGCGGCGCCTTCCTGCTCGCCTCGGAGAAGCAGCCGCACCGCGCGGGACTGGTGGCCAAGGCGCTGGACGGGAACCCGGGGCCGTACCAGGTGATCGCCGCCGACGGGACCCGTCCGGCGTGGCGCCCCGGCAGCTTCGACCGCGTCCTGGTCGACGTGCCCTGCACCGGCCTGGGTGCCCTCCGCCGCCGACCCGAGGCGCGCTGGCGGCGCCGGCCCGAGGACCTGGAGGGGTTCGCCCCGCTCCAGCGCGGCCTGCTGCGCGGTGCCCTGGACGCCGTACGGATCGGCGGCGTGGTCGCTTACGCGACCTGCTCACCCCACCTCGCCGAGACCCGCGCGGTCGTCACGGACGTCCTCAAGCAGCACCCCGGCGCCGACCTCCTCGACGCCCGCCCCCTCCTCCCCGGCGTCCCCGCCCTCGGCGAGGGCCCCGACGTACAGCTCTGGCCCCACCTCCACGGCACGGACGCGATGTACCTGGCCCTGATCCGCAGAACCGCATAACGCGCCCCGGAACCCGAAGGGGCGCGGGGAAGTGCGCGAGCATCCACATCCCGCCCGCACCCGACGAACAACCCCCCACCCCCCGGCCCCCCGTCCGGCCACACCCCCGGAGGGCATGGCAGGCTTGGGGCCATGGCCGCGCAGATCAACCCCAGCATCCTCTCCGCCGACTTCGCCCGCCTCGCGGACGAGGCCGAGGCGGTCGCCGGAGCCGACTGGCTCCACGTCGACGTCATGGACAACCACTTCGTCCCGAACCTCACACTCGGCGTGCCGGTCGTGGAGTCGCTGGCCAAGGCGACCGAGACCCCCCTGGACTGCCACCTGATGATCGACGCCCCCGACCGCTGGGCGCCGCAGTACGTGGAGGCCGGGGCCGGTTCCGTCACCTTCCACGTCGAGGCGGCCGCCGCGCCGGTACGGCTGGCCCGGGAGATCCGCGCCAAGGGCGCCCGCGCGTCCATGGCGCTGAAGCCCGCGACGCCGATCGAGCCGTACGAGGACCTGCTCCCCGAACTCGACATGCTGCTGATCATGACGGTTGAACCGGGCTTCGGCGGGCAGGCGTTCCTCGACATCATGCTCCCGAAGATCCGGCGCACCCGTGAGCTGATCAAGAAGCATGGTCTGGAGCTGTGGCTCCAGGTCGACGGCGGCGTGTCGGCGTCGACGATCGAGCAGTGCGCCGACGCCGGAGCGGACGTCTTCGTCGCGGGTTCCGCCGTCTACGGGGCATCCGACCCGGCCGAGGCGGTACGTGCACTGCGCACGCAGGCCGAGTCGGCGACCGCCGGGGCGTCCTGGTCCTGCGACCACTGAGGAACAGAACGTGAACGGCTCCCATCAGGGCTGATCAAGTGCGTCGAATCTGCAAGGATGAACGGCGTATCCAGAGTGTGAACAGCAGTGAGGAGATCGCCGTGTCGGGTATGTCGGCGGGCCGTTCAGCCATGCGGATGGGACCCGCTGAGCTGGTCCAGGCGGCGGCCATGGCCCGCCGCTTCTACCTCGAGGGCAAGTCCAAGATCCAGATCGCGGAGGAGTTCGGCGTCAGCCGCTTCAAGGTGGCCAGGGTCCTGGAGACCGCCCTTGAGCGAGACCTTGTACGAATCGAGATCCGGGTGCCGGCCGAGCTGGACGCCGAGCGCTCGGACGCGCTGCGGGCCCGCTACGGGCTCAGGCACGCCGTCGTGGTGGAGTCCCCGGCCGACGCCGAGGAGACACCCGACCCCGAGAACCTGGGCGAGGTGGCCGCCGACCTGCTCGGCGAGCTGGTCACCGAGGGCGACGTGCTGGGCCTGGCCTGGGGCCGGTCCACCATCCACATGGCGGCGGCGCTCGACCGGCTGCCGCCGTGCACGGTGGTGCAGCTGACGGGCGTGTACGACGCCGGGACCGCCGAACGCGGCTCGGTCGAGGCCGTGCGGCGCGCCGCGCAGGTGTCCGGCGGCGACGCGCACCCCATCTACGCGCCGATGCTCCTGCCGGACGCGGCCACCGCGCAGGCGCTGCGCCACCAGACCGGGATCGCCCGGGCCTTCGAGTACTTCGACAAGGTCACGGTCGCCTGCGTCTCCATCGGCTCCTGGGAGCCGGGCATCTCGACGGTGCACGACATGCTCAGCGACGAGGAGCGCGCGCACTACGCCTCGCTCGGGGTCGCCGCCGAGATGTCCGCGCACCTCTTCGACGCCGAGGGGCGCCGGGTCGGGCGGGACCTGGGGGAGCGGTGCATCACGGTCAAGGCCGACCAGCTCCGCCGCATCCCCGAGGTCGTCGCGATCGCGGGCGGGCAGCGCAAGGCGGCGGCCATCGACGCGGTGCTGCGCTCCGGGCTGGTCACCAGCCTGGTGACGGACACGTCGGCCGCCGACCACCTGATGACGCTGGGCTCGGCACCGAAGTCCACGCTCAACCGGACGGACCCGGACGGGGTCTGACGGAGACTCAGGACGGCACGGACGACCAGAACGGGAGAGGGCACGACATGACCGAGGATCCCGCGGGGCGGCTCGTGGTCACGCTGGACCTCGACGGGGTCACGGACAAGGCGGGCCTGATGGACCGCTGCGCCCGTGACCTGGCCCTGCCCGACTGGTTCGGCCGGAACTGGGACGCGCTCGCCGACTCCCTCTCCGACCCGTCCGTCTGGCCGCCGGAGGCCCAGGAGCGGGGGCTGGTCCTCGTGGTGCGGGGCTGGCGGGCGTACGCCGAGGCGCGGCCGGACGAGTGGACCGTGGCCGAGGAGGTCTTCGCCGAGGCCACCGACCGCGGGCCGGGACTCTTCGTCACGCTCGGACCTGGAGGTTCCTCCAAGGAGGCTCCTGACCAGCCTGGATGATCTGCCCGGGGGTTGCCGGCGCCCGGCCGTGGGAGAATGAAGTACGTGCTCTTTCCCCCTGGCTGACCTGTCCGGGGGCCACCTCTGATCGACTGGGATGTGCAGCACGTGCGTTTCCTGAATGACATCCAGCCCTCGTACGACCTGACGTACGACGACGTTTTCATGGTGCCGAGCCGTTCCGCCGTGGGCTCCCGGCAGGGCGTGGACCTCGGCTCCCCGGACGGCACGGGCACCACCATCCCGCTGGTCGTCGCCAACATGACCGCCATCGCGGGACGCCGGATGGCGGAGACGGTCGCCCGGCGCGGCGGCCTCGTGGTCATCCCGCAGGACATCCCGAACGAGGTCGTCACCGAGGTCGTCTCCTGGGTGAAGAGCCGCCACCACGTCCTGGACACCCCGATCGTGCTGGTCCCGCACCAGACCGTGGCCGACGCGCTGGCCCTGCTGCCCAAGCGCGCGCACAACGCGGGCGTCGTCGTCGACGGTGACCACAAGCCGGTCGGCGTGGTCACCGACACCGACCTGACCGGCGTGGACCGCTTCACCCAGCTCGAAGAGGTCATGTCCAAGGACCTGATCCTCATCGACGCGGACATGGACCCGCGCGAGGCCTTCAACACCCTCGACGCCGCCAACCGGCGCTACGCCCCCGCCGTCGACAAGGACGGCCGCCTCGCCGGCATCCTCACCCGCCGGGGCGCCCTGCGCGCCACCCTGTACACCCCGGCGACGGACGCGAACGGCAGGCTCCGCATCGCCGCCGCGGTCGGCATCAACGGGGACGTCGCGGGCAAGGCCAAGCAGCTCCTCGACGCGGGCGTGGACACCCTCGTCATCGACACCGCCCACGGGCACCAGGAGTCGATGATCAGCGCCGTCAAGGTGGTCCGCGACCTCGACCCGCGGGTTCCGATCGTCGCGGGCAACATCGTCTCCGCCGAGGGCGTGCGCGACCTGATCGAGGCCGGAGCCGACATCGTCAAGGTCGGCGTCGGACCGGGTGCCATGTGCACCACCCGCATGATGACCGGCGTCGGCCGGCCGCAGTTCTCCGCCGTCCTGGAGTGCGCCGCCGAGGCGAAGAAGTACGGCAAGCACGTCTGGGCCGACGGCGGCATCCGGCACCCGCGCGACGTGGCCATGGCCCTCGCGGCCGGCGCCTCCAACGTGATGGTCGGCTCCTGGTTCGCGGGCACCTACGAGTCCCCGGGCGACCTCCAGCACGACGCCAACGGCCGTGCCTACAAGGAGTCGTTCGGCATGGCCTCCGCCCGCGCGGTGCGCAACCGCACCTCCGAGGAGTCGGCGTACGACCGGGCCCGCAAGGGGCTGTTCGAGGAGGGCATCTCCACCTCCCGCATGTTCCTCGACCCGGCCCGCCCCGGCGTCGAGGACCTGATCGACTCGATCATCGCGGGCGTCCGCTCGTCCTGCACCTACGCCGGTGCCGGCTCGCTGGAGGAGTTCGCCGAGAAGGCCATCGTCGGCATCCAGAGCGCAGCCGGCTACGCCGAGGGCAAGCCGCTGCACGCCAGCTGGGGCTGAGCACCGGCTCGCGTCCGAGAAGTGTCAGGGCGGCTTGACGTCAAGCCGCCCTGACGTGACGCTCGACGCATGACGACACCGCAGAGCATCGAGCCGCAGCACACCCTGCTGACCGCCGTGGCCCGCCTCGACGAGCTGCGCGCCCGCGAGTCCCTCGCCGGGACGGGCAGCGACGAGGAAGCCCTCGACCGTCCCCAGCTCCTGGAACTGCTCGCGCTGAGCGAGGTGGTGGCCCGCAAGGCCGCCTACGGACGCCGGCTCACCGTGCGGGCCGCCCGCGAGGCAGGCGCCTCCTGGTCGCAGATCGGGGCCGCCCTCGGCACCAGCAAGCAGGCCGCCTGGGAGGCGCACACGCGCTGGATCGACGCCCAGGAGGCCGCCCGCGACCGGCCCGGCGAGATCGGCCCCGACGCGGCGGAGGTGGCCGAGGCGCGGGCCGTCGCGGGCGATCCCGACAGCCACTGACCAGGGACGATTCACCCTCCGCCGGACCCGCCGCGCAACGCCCCACGGCCTTCGCGCAACGAACACACGCCATGCCCCGTCGAACGCAACGATCGTGCCGGGACGCGCAAGGTTGCTGCATTACCCGGGCCGCGCCCCGCTCGTAGTGTTCTGCGCTGTACGTGGCGTGGCGGGGACCCCGCTCGGTGGGTTCCCGTTCGTTCCGCACGAGCGCGCCCGCCGGTCCCCGCCGCTCCCAGGCCCCGCCACCAGCCCGTCCGCTCACACGGCGGCGCCGACCGGCAGCGACAAAGGAGTCAACGCGTGCTCGACCAAGGCGCACCCCCGCACCACGACGCAACGGCCACCGCACCGTCCCCGGGCCTGGCCGCGCGCCTCATGCGCCGCAAGCCCGTCGAACGACTGGTCGCCGAGGGCGGCCAGGGCGAGGGCGGCAGCCTCCGCCGCTCCCTCGGCCTCTGGCAGCTCACGATGATCAGCATCGGTGCCACCCTCGGCACCGGCATCTTCGTCGTCCTCGGCGAGGCCGTCCCCAAGGCCGGTCCCGCCGTCACGCTCTCCTTCGTCATCGCCGGCCTCACGGCGCTCTTCTCGGCCCTGTCCTACGCCGAACTGGCCGGCACCATCCCGGTCGCCGGATCCTCGTACTCGTACGCCTACGCCACGATGGGCGAGCTGGTCGCCTGGATCTGCGGCTGGTGCTTGATCCTGGAGTACGGCGTGTCGGTGGCCGCCGTCGCCGTCGGCTGGGGCGAGTACCTGAACGAGCTGCTCGACGGCACCATCGGCGTCACCCTCCCCGCCGTCCTGTCGGCGCCACCCGGCGACGGCGGCGTCTTCAACCTGCCCGCGCTGATCGTCGTCCTGCTCGCCATGACGTTCCTGCTGGGCGGCGCCCGCGAGTCCGCCCGGGCCAACACGATCATGGTCGTCGTCAAGATCGCGGCCCTGGTGCTGTTCTGCGCGATCGGCGTCCAGGGCTTCCGCTCCGGCAACTACGAGCACTTCATGCCGCTCGGCATGGCCGGCGTCAGCGCGGCCGGCGCGACGCTCTTCTTCTCCTACATCGGCTTCGACGCCGCCTCCACCGCCGGTGAGGAGGCGAAGAACGCCCAGCGCGACCTGCCCCGCGCGATCATGCTCTCCCTGATCATCGTCACGGTGCTGTACGTCCTCGTCGCGGCCGTCGCCGTCGGCGCCAAGCCCTGGCGGAACTTCACCGACTCCGAGGCGTCCCTCGCGCAGATCATGACCGACGTCACCGGACAGAGCTTCTGGGGCACCCTGCTGGCCTTCTGCGCGGTCGTCGCCATCGCCAGCGTCGTCCTGACCGTGCTCTACGGGCAGACCCGCGTCCTGTTCGCCATGTCCCGCGACGGACTGGTGCCCAGGGTCTTCTCCAAGGTCCACCCGAAGACCGGCGCGCCCCGCGCCAACACCCTGATCGTCTCCCTGTTCTGCGGCGTGCTGGCCGCCGCCATCCCGCTCGGGCAGCTCGCCGACGCCACCAGCATCGGCACCCTCTTCGCCTTCGCCCTGGTCAACGTGGCCGTCGTGGTGCTGCGCCGGACCCGTCCGGAGATGCCCCGCACCTTCCGGGTCCCGCTGTCGCCGGTCCTGCCCGCCCTGGGCTTCGGCTTCTGCGTCTGGATGATGGGCAGCCTGTCCACCGTCACCTGGGTGGTCTTCGGTGTCTGGATGGCGGTGGGGCTCGTGTTCTACTTCGTGTACGGCCACCGCCGCTCCCGACTCGCCACGCCGGACACGTCAGAGGTCCGGACGCACCAGAAGTGAAGTGAACCGCCCGCAGTGCTGAACGAACTCGACGAACGCATCGTGCACGCCCTCGCCGAGGACGCCCGCCGCTCCTACGCGGACATCGGGCAGTCGGTCGGCCTGTCCGCGCCCGCCGTGAAACGGCGCGTGGACCGGCTGCGCGCCACCGGGGCCATCACCGGCTTCACCGTACGGGTCGACCCCGCCGCGCTCGGCTGGGAGACCGAGGGGTTCGTCGAGATCCACTGCCGTCGCAACACCTCGCCGGAGACCATCCAGCGTGGCCTGGAGCGGTACCAGGAGGTCGTGGCCGCGTCCACCGTCACCGGGGACGCGGACGCGGTCGCCCAGGTCTTCGCCTCCGACATGCGGCACTTCGAACGGGTCCTGGAGCGGATCGCCGGGGAGCCGTTCGTGGAGCGGACCAAGTCCGTGCTGGTGCTCTCGCCGCTGCTGCGGCGCTTCTCGTCGGGGTCGCCCACGTAATCGGTGGGCAGGAGGCCCGGTGCCGTCTAGCATCGGTGGCATGACCCGGCGACATTGATCCACCCGTAGCGCCTCCTCCCGAGGGCCGCCCCGGACGCCGTACCTCCGGTGTCCGATCCGCCCCCTCGGGAAGGCCTCATGACTCTCTCACCCGAGCGTGCCCCCGCCACCGCCGGTACCCGGCGGCTGACGCGCACGCTGTACGCCTCCGCGTTCTGCGACGAGTTCGTCCTGCTCTACCCGGTGTACGCGCTGCTGTTCAGCGACACCGGTCTGTCCGTCTGGCAGATCTCCTCCCTGTTCGCCCTGTGGTCGCTGACCGGCGTCCTGCTCGAGGTGCCGTCCGGCGCCTGGGCCGACGCCGTATCCCGGCGGCTGCTCCTGGTCCTCGGCCCGCTGCTCACCGCCGCCGGCTTCGCCCTGTGGGTGCTCGTGCCCTCCTACGGCGCCTTCGCGCTCGGCTTCGTGCTGTGGGGCACGGGCGGTGCCCTCGGGTCCGGCGCGCTGGAGGCGCTGGTCTACGACGAACTGGACCGGGCCGGCGCGGCCGACCGGTACGCCCGGGTGATGGGCCGGGCGCGGGCGGTCGGCATCGCCGCGACGATGACCGCGATGGGCCTGGCCGGTCCGGTGTTCGCCTGGGGCGGCCACGGGGCGGTGGGCGCGGCGAGCGTGCTGGTCTGCCTCGCCGGGGCGGCCGTGGCGACGCGCTTCCCCGAGCACCGCGAACCGTCCGCCGGCGGTCCGGGCTGGACCGCGACCCTGCGCGCCGGACTCGCCGACGCCCGCACCGACCGCTCGGTGCGCGGCGCGCTGCTGCTGGTCCCGGCCGTGACCGCGGTGTGGGGTGCTCTCGACGAGTACACGCCGCTGCTGGCGCTGGACACCGGCGTCGCGGAGGAGACCGTTCCGTGGCTGCTGCTGGTGATCTGGGCCGGAGCCACCGTCGGCAGCCTGCTGGCCGGTGCCGCCGACCGCCTGACCGCCACCGGGTTCGCCGCCCTGCTCACCGGTTCCGCGCTCGCCCTGGCGGTGGGCGCCGCCGCGGGCACCCCGGCCGCCCTGGTCCTGGTCGGGCTCGCCTTCGGCGGATTCCAGCTGGCGACCGTGCTCGCCGACGCGCGTCTCCAGCGGCGGATCGACGACACCGGCCGGGCCACCCTGACCTCGGTCGCGGGCCTCGGCACCGAGCTGGGCACCCTCGCCACCTACGGCGCCTACGCGGTGGCATCCTCGGCGACCGGGCACGGCACCGCGTTCGCCCTGGCCGCGGTGCCGTACCTGCTGACGGCGCTGGCCCTTGTCACCGTCGCGCGGGCTACAACCGCGGCCGCCAGGGCACGACCGTGAAGTCGCCGCTGCCCTTCTTCACCTTCTCGAAGGGGGCCGACCCGACGCACTTGGGCGGTTCCCCGCCCTCCACGGGGCTGCCCGTCGCCGCCCAGCTGTAGCCGAGCCGGTCGTGGCGGCCGAGGTCGTGGACCGTGATGCCGACCCGCCTGCCCTCGGCGCCCGGCAGGTCGGAGTCGGTGATGACGCCGGAGACGACGGCGACGTCGCCGCCGGTCAGGAGGCAGTCGACGGTGGCCTTCGCCCGGGCGCCCCCGCCGTCGAGGTAGTGGCTGAACTCGAACGTCCCGGTCGCCTCGAGCGGGTTGTCGTCGTGCTCCGCCGCGAGGTGGGCGTCGAAGGTGAAGGTGATGTCGTCGCCCGCCGACCGGTAGAGCTTGGCGCTGCCGGTCAGCGCGGCGGCCTCCCGCGGGGGCGGCCCCTGCGGGGTGCCCTCGTGCGGCCCGGACGCGACCGCGGCACCGGTGGTGACGGCGGTGAGCAACAGGGCGGCGCAGAGCGCGGCGGTCGTCGTACGGCTTCGTTTCATGGCGGTCCCTCGGTGGGCGGGTGGCGGCGGACTTGAACGCCCACCACTGTCCCGTCGCCGCACCCCCGCCACATCGCCTTCGGGGCGGGACCGCCCTCCGCCGCGCGGCGGGGAGCGTCCGCCCGGGATGCCACCCGAGGAGGAGCGGGCGCCCCTGCCGGCGCCCCGCCGGGCGGGCCCGGGAGCGTGAACGGGGCGCCCGTCCCGCGCCGCCGGCGGCCGCGCACAACGAATCTCCGCGCCGCGCCCGACGCACGCAACGAACCGCTCTCCGGTGCGCAACAGGTCCGTCTTGTCCGGCCGAGTCCGCCGACCGTACCGTCTATCTGGCCCCCCGACCCCCTCCCACCGGTGAGGAACACGCATGCGCACCGCCCTGCTCCAGAGCTCCGGCCGGCCCGGCTCCACCGCCGAGAACCTCAAGGTCCTCGACGAGGCCGCCGGCCGGGCTGCCGCCGCGGGTGCCGGGCTGCTCGTCACCTCGGAGCTGTTCCTGACCGGGTACGCGATCGGCGACGACATCGGCGTCCTCGCCGAGCCCGCCGACGGCGACTCGGCCGACGCCGTCGCGGAGACCGCCGGGCGCCACGGCCTCGCGATCGCGTACGGCTACCCCGAGCGGGAGGGCGAGCGGGTCTTCAACTCCGTCCAGCTGGTCTCCGCCGACGGCACTCGCCTGGCCAACTACCGCAAGACCCACCTCTTCGGCTGCTTCGAGCGCGACCACTTCACCCCGGGTGAGCAGCCGGTCGTGCAGGCGCGGCTCGACGGCGTCACCGTCGGCCTGATGATCTGCTACGACGTGGAGTTCCCGGAGAACGTCCGCGCCCACGCCCTGGCCGGCACCGACCTGCTGCTCGTGCCGACCGCGCAGATGCATCCGTTCCAGTTCGTCGCCGAGTCGGTCGTGCCGGTGCGGGCCTTCGAGAACCAGATGTACGTGGCGTACGTCAACCGGGCCGGTCAGGAGGGGGAGTTCGAGTTCGTCGGCCTCTCCACCCTCGCCGGGCCCGACGGCACCGCCCGCGCGCGGGCCGGCCGCGCCGAGGAGCTGGTCCTCGGCGACGTGGACCCGGCCCTCCTCGCCGCGTCCCGCGAGCACAACCCGTACCTGAAGGACCGCCGCCCCGGTCTCTACGGGTCCCTCGTCCGAACCCCCACCGCCACCCCCTCCGTTCCACCCGTGCAAGGAGTCCGCACCCCATGACGTCCACCGTGCCCAACGCCGTCGAGCACGCAGACGAGCAGCAGCCGCCGATCACCATGTTCGGTCCGGACTTCCCGTACGCGTACGACGGCTTCCTCGCCCACCCGGCGGGGCTCGGCCAGATACCGGCGACCGAGCACGGCGCCGAGGTCGCGGTCGTGGGCGGCGGCCTGTCCGGCATCGTGGCCGCCTACGAGCTGATGAAGATGGGCCTCAAGCCCGTCGTCTACGAGGCCGACAAGATCGGCGGCCGGCTGCGGACCGTGGGCTTCGACGGCTGCGACGAGTCCCTGACCGCCGAGATGGGCGCGATGCGCTTCCCGCCGTCCTCCACCGCCCTGCAGCACTACATCGACCTGGTGGGGCTCCGGACCAGCCCCTTCCCCAACCCGCTCGCCGAGGCGACGCCCTCCACCGTCGTGGACCTCAAGGGCGAGTCGCACTACGCCGAGACGCTCGACGACCTCCCGCAGGTCTACCGGGACGTGGCCGACGCCTGGGCGAAGTGCCTCGAAGAGGGCGCCGACTTCTCCGACATGAACCGCGCCCTGCGCGAGCGCGACGTCCCGCGCATCCGCGAGATCTGGTCCCGGCTGGTCGAGAAGTTCGACAACCAGACCTTCTACGGCTTCCTCTGCGACTCCGAGGCCTTCAAGTCCTTCCGGCACCGGGAGATCTTCGGCCAGGTCGGCTTCGGCACCGGCGGCTGGGACACCGACTTCCCCAACTCCATCCTGGAGATCCTGCGGGTCGTCTACACCGAGGCCGACGACCACCACCGCGGCATCGTCGGCGGTTCCCAGCAGCTGCCGACGCGCCTGTGGGAGCGCGAGCCGGAGAAGATCGTCCACTGGCCGCACGGCACCTCGCTCGCGTCCCTGCACGCGGACGGCGAGCCGCGCCCGGCCGTGACCCGGCTGAACCGCACCGCCGGCAACCGGATCACGGTGACGGACGCCGACGGCGACATCCGCACCTACCGGGCGGCGGTCTTCACCGCCCAGTCCTGGATGCTGCTGTCCAAGATCGCCTGCGACGACTCGCTCTTCCCGATCGACCACTGGACGGCGATCGAGCGGACCCACTACATGGAGTCGTCCAAGCTCTTCGTGCCGGTCGACCGCCCCTTCTGGCTGGACAAGGACGAGGACACCGGCCGGGACGTCATGTCGATGACCCTCACCGACCGCATGACCCGCGGCACCTACCTCCTGGACGACGGCCCGGACAGGCCCGCCGTCATCTGCCTCTCCTACACCTGGTGCGACGACAGCCTGAAGTGGCTGCCGCTGTCCGCGAACGAGCGGATGGAGGTCATGCTGAAGTCACTCGGCGAGATCTACCCGAAGGTCGACATCAGGAAGCACGTCATCGGCAACCCGGTGACGGTCTCCTGGGAGAACGAGCCCTACTTCATGGGCGCGTTCAAGGCGAACCTCCCCGGCCACTACCGCTACCAGCGGCGCCTGTTCACACACTTCATGCAGGAGGATCTGCCCGAGGACAAGCGCGGCATCTTCCTCGCCGGCGACGACATCTCCTGGACGGCCGGCTGGGCCGAGGGCGCGGTCCAGACGGCGCTGAACGCCGTCTGGGGCGTCATGCACCACTTCGGCGGGGAGACCGACGCGACCAACCCGGGCCCGGGCGACGTGTACGACGAGATCGCGCCGGTGGAGCTGCCCGAGGACTGATCCACCGGGCGGTCCCGGGCGGGTCCGCTCAGACGCCGGCCGCCCGGGCCTTCTCGTACACCTGGGCGGCGACGTCCTTCAGCTCCTCGGCGTCCCGCAGGGTGCTCTGGAGGTCGAGCAGGACCTCGTCGAGGCCGAGGTCGGTGTACGCGGCGAGGTCCGCCACGATCTGGTCGACGCTGCCGTGGAACGGGCGGCGCTCGACGCTGTCGTCGGTCGCCGGGGAGTAGCGGGCGTTGACCCGCAGCGAGGTCCGGATCGGTGCGGTGCGTCCGCACTCCTCGGCCAGCTCGCGCAGCTGCCGCCACTGCGCGGCCACGGCCTCGGCGCCGACGCCGGTGGGCAGCCAGCCGTCGGCGTGGTCGACCAGGCGGCGCCGGGCCCTGCCGCTGCCGGCGGCCAGCAGGATGGGGATCGGGCGGGCGGGCTTGGGCCCGACCACGGCCGACGCGATCTTGGTGACGTGGCCGTCGTAGACCACCGGGTCCGGGCCCCAGACGGCCCGGCACACCCCGATCAGCTCGTCCAGGGCGGCACCGCGCTCGGCGAACGGCCGCACGGAGGCCGCCGCGTACTCGTCGTGGGACCAGCCCGTGCCGAAGCCGGCGACCACCCGGCCGCCGCTGGCCGCGTCCAGTGTGGCGAGCGTCCTGGCCAGCTGGAACGGCACGTGCAGCGGGGCCACCAGGACGCTCGAGCCAAGCTCCGCCCGTTCGGTGGCCGCGGCGGCGAGGGCCAGGGTGACCAGCGGTTCCGCCACGTTGCGGTACTCGTCGGGCCAGGGCAGGCCCTCGATGCCGTACAGCCCCTGGGTGGCGGGTTCGGGGAACAGGGCCCGTTCGAAGACCCAGAGGCTGTCGTAGCCCGTTCGTTCCGCCGCGCGGGCGACGTCGGGGACGTCCTTGCCGAGGTCGTACTGGCGCATCTGGGGGAGGCCGAGTCCGAGCCGGATCGTCATGCCTGGGTGCTCCTTCGCAGTCGGGGTGCGATGTCGCGCATGCTTGCAACGTACAACGAACGGGCCGCGGTTGCCCGTGCGCACCGGCGGCAGCGGCCGGGTTCAGTCCGGCAGCGGGGTGAGCAGCATGCGTCCGGCGAAGCCCACCGCCGCGTCCAGCCGCTCGGTGAACTCCCCGGCGACGTCCGGCAGCCGGCGCAGCGCCCACAGCGCGCGGGCCGCCGCCCAGGTGGCGTCGCGGGCACGGTCCAGGCTCCACGAGCCGAGCAGATGGGTCAGCGGGTCGGCGATCTGGAGGACGTCGGGGCCCGGCATCAGCTCGTCGCGGACGCGCTCCTCCAGCGAGACGAGGAGATCGCCCACGCGGTCGAACTCGTCCTCCAGGTCGACGGGTTCGCAGCCGAGCGTACGGCAGGTGTCCACCACGGCCAGCGCCAGATCGTGACCGATGTGCGCGTTGATGCCCGCCAGCGCGAACTGCAGCGGGCGTACGCCGGGATGGCGGCGGAACTGGAACACGGGCCGCCAGCACGCGGGTGGACGGCGGTCCTCCGCCGCCGCGTCCACGGCGTCCAGGAACCGCTCCGCGAACCGCACGTCCAGCGCGATCGCCGCCCGGGCGTCCGTGAACCGGCCGCTGTCGATGTGCCGGTCGACCTCCTCCGTGACGGAGAGGTAGACGCGGTTGAAGACCGCCACCCCGTCCCGGCCGGGCAGCGCCGCGTCGAGGGCGCGCATCCGGGTCAGCACCGAGTCCACCGTCCGGACGGCCGTCGGTACTTGCTCGCAGTGGGCCATGGCGGCAGCGTCGCAGCTTTAGGGTGACCGCAGTGCCGGCGGGCCCGGCGCTTCCCCAGAACGGGGGAACGCGCCCGCCGCGCGGGGGAGGGGGAACCGTACGTGTCAGGCCATCGTGCCCGGCGCCGGGCCGCTCGCAGGGCGGAGCGCGGACGCGCCGCCCGGCGCGGCGCGATGGCCGCGCTCGCGTCCGTCGTGGTCGCGGTGGGCGCCGCGACCGGCATGCTGACCGCGCTCGGCGACGACGGTGGCGGCGGTGCGGACGAGGCCCGCCCGGCCGTGACGCGGACGCCGTGGCCGAAGCCCCCGCCCGCCGCGCCGTCGCCCTCGGACCCGGCCTCGGCGTCGGTCTCCGCCTCGCCCCCGGTGCGGAAGGCGAGCGGTACGCCCTCTCCGGCGCGGACGGCCCGGACGGCGCCGTCCCGTACCGCCGGGCCCGCCCCCCTGCTCTACCGGCACCCCGAGTCCCAGGTCCTGGAGTGGGTCCGGACCCACCCCGACGATCCGCGCCGGGACGTCATCGCGTCCCGCGTGGCCGGCCACCCGGCCGCCGTCTGGTTCGCGGACTACACGCCCGCCACCCTCACCCCCCGGGTCCGCGCCGTCACCTCCGGGGGCGCCGCCCGGGGCCGGGTGCCGGTCGTCGTGCCGTACGCGATACCCGACCGCGACTGCGGCGGCCACTCCCAGGGCGGGGCGCCGGGTCTGGACGCCTACGACGACTGGATCGACCGGTTCGCGGCCGGGCTCGGCTCCGGCGAGGTCATCGTGATCCTGGAGCCCGACTCGGTCGCGCAGGCCGACTGCCTGTCCGCGGGGGAGCGGGCCGACCGCTTCGCCTCCCTGGCCCGGGCCGGCCGGGTGATGAAGGACGCCAATCCCGCCGCCCGGGTCTACTTCGACGCGGGCCACTCGGGCTGGCACGCGCCCGCCAGGCAGGCGGCCTGGCTGAAACAGGCCGGCGCCGCCTCGCCCGACTCCTCCGACGGCGTCTTCAGCAACGTCTCCAACTTCCACGCCACCGCCGACGAGGTCGCCCACGACCGCGCCGTCCTCGACGCCCTCGGCGGCCCGCCGAGCCTCGGCGCCGTCGTCGACACCAGCCGCAACGGCAACGGGGCGCCGTCCGACGGCGAGTGGTGCGACCCGGCCGGCCGCAGACTCGGGCGCGCGCCGACCCTGCACACCGGCATGGGACGCGTCGACGCCTACCTGTGGGTCAAGCTGCCCGGCGAGTCCGACGGCTGCCGGGGGAAGCCGGGCACCTTCACACCGTCGTACGCCTACGACCTGGCGCGCTGAGCGCCGGGATCGTCGCCCCCGCCCTTCTCGTCGTACGAGGACGTCCCCTCGTCGAGCAGCGGCTGCTGCGTCTTGAGGTGGGCCGGGGCGAACGCCCGCAGCGCGTGGTAGCCGGTGATGACGACCAGGGTGCCGAGCGCGATGCCGCTGAGCGAGAAGGTGTCGGTGAACTCCATACTGACGTTGCCGACGCCGATGATGATGCCCGCGGCGGCCGGCACCAGGTTGAGCGGGTTGCGCAGGTCCACCTTGGCGTTCACCCAGATCTGGGCGCCGAGCAGGCCGATCATGCCGTAGAGGATGACGGTGATGCCGCCGAGGACACCGCCCGGGATGGCCGCCACGACCGCGCCGAACTTCGGGCAGATGCCGAAGAGGAGGGCGAATCCCGCGGCGGCCCAGTAGGCGGCCGTCGAGTAGACCCGGGTCGCGGCCATCACGCCGATGTTCTCGGAGTACGTGGTGTTGGGCGGGCCGCCGACCGCGGTGGACAGCATCGAGCCGACGCCGTCCGCGGAGATCGCCGTGCCCAGCTTGTCGTCGAGCGGGTCGCCGGTCATCTCGCCGACCGCCTTGACGTGCCCGGCGTTCTCCGCGACCAGCGCGATGACGACCGGCAGGGCGACCAGGATCGCCGACCACTCGAAGCTCGGCCCGTGGAAGGACGGCAGGCCGATCCAGTCGGCCTGGCCCACGGCGGACAGGTCCAGCCGCCAGTGGTCGGTGACCTTGCCGCTGCCGTCCACCGAGTGGATCTTCCCGAAGACCAGGTCGAGCACCCAGGACAGGAGGTAGCCGAAGACCAGCCCCAGGAAGATCGCGATCCGGGACCAGAAGCCGCGCAGGCAGACCACGGCCAGACCCGTGAACAGCATCACCAGCAGCGCCGTCCACTGGTCCTGCGGCCAGTAGGTGGACGCGGTGACCGGCGCCAGGTTGAAGCCGATCAGCATCACCACGGCACCCGTGACGATCGGCGGCATCGCGGCGTGGATGATCCGCGCCCCGAAGCGCTGCACGGCGAGACCCACCAGGAACAGCGCGGCGCCGACCACCAGGACCGCGCCGGTCACCGTGGCGCTGGTGCCGCCCTGCGCCCGGATGACCGCGGCGACGCCGACGAAGGAGAGCGAGCAGCCCAGATAGCTGGGGACCCGGCCGCGGGTGGCGAGCAGGAAGATGACGGTCGCCACGCCCGACATCATGATCGCCAGGTTGGGGTCCAGGCCCATCAGGACCGGAGCCACGAAGGACGCCCCGAACATGGCCACCACGTGCTGGGCGCCGAGCCCGGCCGTGCGGGGCCACGAGAGCCGTTCGTCGGGGCGGACCACCGCTCCGGGGGCGGGGGTCTTCCCGTCCCCGTGCAGCTTCCAGCGCACGCCGAGGTCCATGGTGAGGTTTCGCTTTCTCTGTACGTGAGGACGGTCCGGACCATTGTCAGGGACACCGGTCCCGCTCACGTCCCGCCCCCCTCCCCGGCTGACCAGCACCTTCCCGGTGGGTGTCGCCCGGCGGCCGAGCCCCGGGGCGGCGCTCCTCAGGACTGCCGGTCGGGCACGCCCGCGTTCGACGGGCTGATCTTCGGGCGGTCCCGGTCGCCGACGCGCAGCACCTTCGCGAACACCACGAGACAGCAGGCCAGCACGGTCACCAGACCGAACGACACCACCAGGCTGGTCGCCTGGGCCAGCCCGCCGATCGCGCTCGGGGCGACCAGCCCCGAGGTGTACGTGATGGTGGCGACGCCCGCGATGGCCAGGCTCGGGTTGGACCCGGCCCGGCCGGCCGCGGCGAAGCACAGCGGGACGACCACGGCGATGCCGAGGCCCATCAGCGCGAAACCGGTCATCGCCACCGCCGGATGGCCCCCCACGACGACGAGCAGACCGCCGAGCGTGGCCAGTACGCCGCTCACCCGCACCACACGCACCGCGCCGAACCGGTCCACCACCTTGTCGCCGGCCAGCCGGGCCAGCGCCATGGTGAGCGTGAAGCCGGTCGTGCAGGCCGCGGCCAGCCCGGCCGAGGTCTCCAGCTCGTCCCGCAGATAGACCGCTGACCAGTCCAGGCTCGCCCCCTCCGCGAACACCGCGCAGAACCCGACCGCGCCGATCAGCAGCGCCGACCTGGGCGGCAGCGCGAACCGCGGCGGCGGATCCTCGTCCTCGGCGGGCTGGAGGTCCAGCACCCACGTGCAGGCGACCAGGCCCGCCACGGTCAGCACCGCGGCGGCCAGCACGTGGTGCAGCCGGGCGTCCGCGCCCAGGTGGGCGGCGAGGGTGCCGGCGGCCGATCCGATCAGCGCGCCCGCGCTCCACATGCCGTGCAGGCTGGACATGATCGACCGGTCGAGCCGGTTCTCTGTCTCGACGCCTAGCGCGTTCATCGCCACGTCCGACATGCCCGCCGTGGCGCCGTAGACGAACAGGGTGAGGCACAGGGTGAGCAGGTTCGGGGCGAGGGAGGGCAGCACCAGCGCCAGCGTCCACAGCGCCAGCAGACCGCGCAGCGCGGTGCGGGCGCCGAAGCGGTGGCTGACGCTGCCCGCCAGCGGCATCGCGACGGACGCGCCGAGCGCCGGGAACGCCAGCGCGAGCCCCAACTGGCCCGCGCTCACCCCGGCGTGGTCCTGGATCCACGGCACGCGGGTCGCGAAGGAGCCGGTGACGGCGCCGTGCACGGCGAACACGGCCGCCACGGCGTACCGGGACCGCCTCACCTCGCGTTGCCCGTAGGTCACTGTGCTCATGGTCCACCCCTCCGTTTCCGTGCCGCGCGAGCCGCCGGCCGCGGCGTAAACTATCAGGGACCCTGCCTGATAGATAGTGGATTACCGGCGCGCGCCCCGCGCCGCCGATCTGGAAGGATCCCGGCATGCCCGCATCCCCGAGCACCGCCCGGGCCATCAACGACCGGCTCGCCCTCGACCTGCTCCAGCGACAGGGCCCGTTGACGGCAGGGCAGTTGAAGCAGCTGACCGGCCTGTCCCGGCCCACCGTGGCCGACCTCGTCGAACGCCTCTCCGCCTCCGGGCTGATCGAGGTGGCGGGGGAGTCGGGCGAGCAGCGCCGGGGTCCGAACGCCAAGCTCTACGGCATCGTCGCCGGGCGGGCCCACCTCGCCGCCCTCGACGTCCGCACCGAGGGCGTCGCCGTGCTCGTCTCCGACCTGGTGGGCCGGGTGCTCGCCGAGGCGTCCGCGCCGATCGACGACGACTCGGGCACCGGGCCCGCGGTGGAGCAGGCGGTGAGCCTGGTCGAGCGCGCGGCGAAGGAGGCCGGCGCCGACCGGCTGCACACCGTGGGCATCGGCGCGCCCGGCCTGATCGACCCGGCCAGCGGTGAACTCCGCGACTCCAGCGGCCTGCCCGCGTGGCACCGCCGGCTGACGACCGCGCTGCAGGAGAAGTTCCCCGAGGCGCGGGTCGGCGTGGAGAACGAGACCAACCTCGCCGCCCTGGCCGAGCAGCGCGACGGCGCGGCCCGGGACCGGGACACCTTCGTGCTCCTGTGGCTCGGCCTCGGCATCGGCGCCGCCGTCGTCCTCGACGGCACGCTGCGCCGGGGCGTCTCCGGCGGCGCCGGAGAGATCGGCTTCATGCCGGTGCCGGGCACCTCGGGCCTGCCGTCCGCCACCGACTGCGACGGCGGCTTCCACTCCGTCGCCGGGGCGGCGGCGGTGACCGCCCTCGCCGCGGAGCACGGCCTCACCGCGACCCCGGCCGGTCCCGAGCCGTACGCGGCCGCGCTGGTCCGGGAGGCGGTACGCGGCTTCGCCCCGGGCGCCGAACCCTTCTTGGACGCGCTCGCCGACCGGATCGTCCTCGGGGCCGCCGCCGTCGTCTCCGTCCTCGACCCCGGCTGCCTGGTGCTGGCCGGCGAGATCGGCCGGGCGGGCGGCGACGCCCTGGCCACCCGCGTCCAGCACCGCCTCACCCGGATGTCACCCCTCGCCACCGAGGTACGCCCCAGCACCCTGGGCGGCGGCGCCGTTCTGCGCGGCGCCCTCCTCACCGCCCGCGACCGGGCCCAGGACGACCTGTTCGCCCCGCCGGAGCGGTAGCCCAGGAGAGGCTCCCGCTCGTCACCGCCTCCGCGAACCGCCCCGCACGCGGTCAGGGTGCCGGCCGTCGCGCCTCCGCGTCCGTGCCGCCGAAGGCCGACCCGTCCGCCGCCAGCCACAGCAGGACCGCGGGCAGCAGGACCGCCGCTCCCAGCAGCGCCATGAAACCCGCGGCGCTCGCCGCGGACAGGGGCTCCAGGTGCCGGGCGTGGAACAGGAGATGGGCGACGGAGTTCACCAGGTAGGCCACCAGCGCGGTCAGCACCAGACGCCGCTCCATCGCCGCCACCGCCGCGCACAGCACCACGGCGAGGGCGAGGCTCGCGCCGCCGAAGTCCTGGAGCAGATGCTCGTTGTAGGGCGGCAGGTGCGACACCCAGGGCCACTTCCAGAACAGCTCGGGCAGCAGCACGATCCCCAGCCCCAGCACCACCTGCGTACCGGCCAGCAGACCGAGACCCGCCCGCAGCCACGCGCGTCCGCTCATCCGCGCCGCCCGTCCTCCCCGCCGCCGAACCGTGCCGCCAGATACTCCTCGAACGTGCCCGTGCCGACCGCCCGCCCGGGTGCCAGGTGCCCGCCCGCGCGGAACGCCCGGTAAGTCTTCCCCGCCAGCGGCACCTTCACCACGGCCCGCCTGCGTCCCGTCGCGCGCAGATACGCGCGGGCCAGCGACTCGAACGTCCGCACCTCGGGGCCGCCCATGTCGGCCACCCGTCCGGCGGGCGCGCCGGCGGCCAGTGCGGCGAGCCGGTCGGCCACCTCCGCCACCTCGACCGGCTGGTCGCGGATCCCGGCCGGCAGCGGCAGGACCGGCGCCTTGGCCAGCGCCTGGAGCACCTGCACGACCAGGTCGTGGAACTGGGTCGCCCGCAGCACGGTCCAGCCGAGCCCCGACTCCTCGACCGTCCGCTCGACGGCGAGCTTGGACCGGTAGTAGCCGAACGGCACCCGGTCGACGCCGACGATCGAGATGTAGACCAGATGCGCCACCCCGGCCCGCCGCGCCGCCGCGACGAGGTTCGAGGCCGCCCGTTCGTCACCACCGCGCGGTGAGGTCGCGCAGTGCACGACCGTCTCCACTCCGCCGAGCGCCGCGTCCAGTCCGCCACCGTTCTCGCGCAGATCGACGGCGTACGGCCGGCTGTGCCGGCTCAGCACCCGCACCTCGTGCCCGTCCGTGCGCAGCCGTTCGGTGACGAGCCGGCCGAGGGTGCCGGTGCCGCCGGTCACCAGGATGTCGGTCATGCTGCTCAGCCCCTGTCGGACGAGCGGGGCTCCCGGATGGAGCGCCCTGTCGTCACGTCCAGTGTGTCGAGGCCGGTCCCGCCGCGCAGGTCGCCGATTGGGTGGCCCGGCGGCGGGCAAGGGCCGTCGTCACCGCCGCCGGGCCGGTTCTGGCCGGGGGTCAGCAGGCCCCCAGGTCCTGCCAGACGCCCCATTCACCGCTGGTGCCGGGCTCCTCGCCCTTCGTCCACCACTTGGACTTCCACGTGTGCCCCTGGTGGGACACCGTGGTGCCACCGCCGTACGCCGAGGCCGTGTCCCAGGCCGGGGCGGCGCACTCCGTCGGGCCGGGCGACCCGGAGCCCGTGGGGGAGGGGGTGGGTGTCGGCGTCGGGCTCGGGGTGCCGGGGTCGACCGCGGTCGTGCCCCGGGCGAGGTCACCCGTCAGGGCGTACGACTTCCCGCCGAAGGTCACCGTCCAGTTCGACGGCGTCGACACCGGCAGGTGGTACACGAGGTCCACCGTCGTGGAGGCTCCCGGCGCCAGCGACTGCCAGGCGGGCAGCTTCAGCGAGGCGCGGTGGTAGTCGCCCTTGAGTCCGCCCACGTTGCTGCCGGTGTGGTCGCTGCGGACCACCGAAGTACCCCAGCCGGACTGGTCCTTGGCGTTGCCGGGCGCGGACGTGCCGTAGTCGAACCGGAACTCCGTACCGCCCGGCAGCGGCGTGTCCGTGTTGTTGGTGATCTTCAGCTTGGGGCTGATCGGGTAGTTGGAGTCGCCCAGCGGGAACTGGCCGAACTCCACGTCCACGTCCAGCGCCTCGGACGGCATCTCGGTGGTGGCTCGCCGTGCGCCGTACGGAGCGGCCGCCTTGAACGTGTCGTACATCGTGTCGGTCAGCGTCGAACCCGGCACGTACTGCCCCTCGGCCGCGTCCCAGGCGTAGTCCCCGGCCAGCTCCCAGATCATCGTGCCGCCGATGCCGCGGTCGGCCACGTACTCCGCCTTGGCCCGCACCGACTGCTCGTCCTCCGTGGACAGGAAGACCTTCTTCTCGGCGTTCCACAGCCAGGGCGCGACCAGTGTGGCGTCGTACTTGCGGGCGTACGTCCCGGTCAGCCGGGTGTCGGCGGGGAAGCCGTAGTCGGTGACGTAGTCGCCGACGACGCCCTTCTCCAGGTTCTTGGCGTGCCACATGGGGTTGGAACCCGCGGGCGACTCCTCGCCGTCGGTGTCCAGGTCGTGCCACAGGTTGTCGATGCCGACCGCGCCGTCACCGCACTTGGTCAGCCCGGAGCCGGCCGGGCAGTCCGTGGCGGGGGCCCGGCCCCAGAGCCCGTCGGTGCCGCCGGTGACGTTCTTGAAGCCGCGCGTGTAGTACGGCAGCCCGATGTTGATGCGGCCCGCGGGCATCGAGCCGCGGAAGTAGTGGTAGGCCCAGTCGGTGTTGAGGTAGCCGATGCCGCCGTACTGCGAGGTCGTGTAGACGCCCGCGGCGGCGAGTTCCGCGTCCTTGCCGTCGTCGAAGAGCGAGGCGTTGGGGCCGACGTACTCGTTCCAGGCGCCGTGCAGGTCGTACGACATGATGTTGACGTAGTCCAGGTACTTCTGGACCTGGAAGGTCTCCATGCCGCGCAGCAGATACCCGGAGGATGGAGCGGCGACGGAGAGCAGGTAGTGCCGGCCGTCCGCGGCACCCGCGCGGTCGAGCTTCTCGCGCAGCGTCTTCATCAGCGCCGCGTAGCCCTTGACCAGTCCGGCCCGGCGGCCGTTGGCGAAGGACCAGTCCAGCGGGTTGCCCGCGTCCTTCATCGTCGTCGGGTACTCGTAGTCGATGTCGACGCCGTTGAAGCCGTACTTCCGTACGAAGTCGACGGCCGAGTCCGCGAAGGTGTCGATGCCGGCCTGGTTGACCGAGCCGTCCGCGTGGGTGGCCATCGAGTAGAAGCCGCCCGAGTCCACGCGCGAGCCGTCGTCCGCGAAGTAGCCGCCCGTCTCGGCCCAGCCGCCCACCGAGATCATCGTCTTGACGTCGGGGTGCTGCTTCTTGAACTTGCTGAGCAGGTTGAAGTGGCCCTTGTAGGGGAGGTCAGGGTCCATCTCGGCGCCCGCGACCCCGGGCCAGGTCATGCCGGTGGCCGGGTTCTTCGCGCCGTCCGAGCCCACGGAGAGCCGGTTGCCGCCGTCGACGTGCGCGAAGGCGTAGTTGATGTGGGTGATCTTGTCCCACGGGATGTCCGAGGCCAGGTACGCCGGCTTGCCGTCCTTGCCGGTGCGCCAGCTCGTGAAGTAGCCGATCACCCGGCGGGGGTGGTCCGCGCCCATCTTCTCCCGGCCGGCGGAGTCGTAGACCGAGCAGTACGGGACGTCGGTGCCGGGGGTCTCGTAGAGCCCGTCCGGGCGACAGGTCTCCTGGTCGGCGGCTTGCGAGGCGGTGGCCGGGAGTCCGGCGAGGAAGAGTCCGGTGATGGCGGCGGCAGCGGCGAGGAGCGCGGGTCTCGCTCGGCGGCGGGATCTGGAACGTGAGGGGGAAGGCACAGTCGGTTCCTCTCCACGGAAGTTGCGCAGACAGTAGAGAGGACTAGACCAGAGCGTCAATAGGTATGGACCAATTGAAGAGCCCAGTGTGGGCAGGTCAGTTGAGGGGCACGGGGCGGTCGAGCCTGGGTCGAGAAGCGCTCTGTGAGCCACCCCACACACTCCGTCCGCATGGACGGCGATCAGGCGTGGCACACTGGCTCTGTACCAGAAGCAGCGCACTCCGGGGTCGGTGAAAGTCCGAACCGGCGGTTACAGTCCGCGACCCGGTCGCCTCCAGCGACCGGTTGACCAGGTGAAATTCCTGGACCGACGGTTAAAGTCCGGATGGGAGGCAGTGCGCGGCGGGCGGGCATTCGTGCGCGCCGCCGATCTCTGGGCTCGCCCGTCACGGGTGGGCTCGTCCGGCGTCGCCCCAGGTGTCCTCGCTCGCGGTCTCTGTCGTTCTCGACAGCCCCGGAGTCCGTGCCCGAAGAGGCAGGAGGACCCGGGAAGTGTTCACCGGAATCGTCGAAGAGCTGGGCGAGATCACCGCCGTCGAGACCCTCGACGACGCCTGTCGCTTCCGTCTGCGCGGCCCCGTGGTCACCGAGGGGGCCCGGCACGGAGACTCCATCGCCGTCAACGGCGTCTGCCTCACGGTCGTCGACCACGAGGGCGACGAGTTCACCGCCGACGTGATGGCCGAGACCCTGGACCGCTCCAGCCTGGGCGTCCTCACCACCGGCTCCCGCGTCAATCTGGAGCGCCCCACCGCCGTCGGCGCCCGCCTCGGCGGCCACATCGTGCAGGGCCACGTCGACGGCACCGGCGAGATCCTGGAGCGCAAGCCCTCCGAGCACTGGGAGCTCGTGAAGATCTCCCTGCCCGCGGACCTCGCCCGCTACGTCGTGGAGAAGGGCTCCATCACCGTCGACGGCATCAGCCTCACCGTCGTCGACGCCGGACCCGACTTCTTCACCGTCAGCCTCATCCCCACCACGCTCGCCCTGACCACGCTGGGTCTCAAGCAGCCCGGCGACCCGGTCAACCTCGAAGTGGACGTCATCGCCAAGTACGTCGAGCGGCTGCTGGGCGCCCAGGGAGGCACCCGGTGAACTGGCTCAACTCCGAGGCGTTCACGCTCTTCGGCCAGCACATCAAGTGGTCCGACATGATCGGCAACGTGATCGGTCTGCTCGGCCTCGCGCTCGGCTGGCGGCGCTCCATCTGGACCTGGCCCGTGCAGTTCGTCTCCGGACTCGTCCTCTTCACCGCCTTCGCCACCGCCCACCTCTCCGGCAGCGCCGGCAAGCAGATCGTCGTCATGGCGGTCGCCGCCTGGGGCTTCTGGCAGTGGAACCGCGGCCGGCGGCAGAACCAGGACGGCTCCATCGCCGTCCGGTTCGCCACCTGGCGCGAGCGCGGCGTCCTGGCCGCCGCGGCCGCCGCCGGCACCCTCGCGGTGGGCGGCCTGTTCACCGCCTTCCCGACCCTGTCCTGGGACCCCTGGCCGGACGCCTACATCTTCGTCGGCACCGTCGTCGCGATGTACGCCCAGGCGCGCGGCATGGTCGAGTTCTGGTTCGCCTGGCTGCTCGTCGACCTGGTCGGCGTCCCGCTGAACTTCGCCAACGGCTTCGCCTTCTCCGGCTTCGTCTACGTCCTCTACGGCGCGCTCGTCCTGTGGGGCCTGCGCGACTGGTGGCTGCGCTCCCGCACCGCGGCGCGGCCCGTCCCGGAAGGAGCGCCCGCATGAGCACCCGCCCGTCTCCCACCGCCGCCCTGAACGAGGCGCTTCGCGCCGCACCTCTTGGCCCGCCCCTCCTCTACAGCCCCGACGGCATCGACGACCTCTCGCTCGACCCGGTCGAGCGGGCCATCGCCGACATCGCCGCCGGACGCCCGGTCGTCGTCGTCGACGACGAGAGCCGCGAGAACGAGGGCGACCTCGTCATCGCCGCCGAGAAGGCGACCGAGGAGATCGTCGCCTTCATGATGAGCGAGTGCCGCGGCCTGATCTGCGCCCCCATGGAGGGCGACGAACTGGACCGGCTCCGGCTCCCGCAGATGGTCGACGACAACACCGAGTCGATGAAGACCGCCTTCACCGTCTCCGTCGACGCCACCGCCGCCCACGGCGTGAGCACCGGCATCTCGGCCTCCGACCGCGCCACCACCCTCCAGCTCCTCGCGAGCGGCACCGCCGAACCCACCGACCTGGTCCGCCCCGGCCACATCTTCCCGCTGCGCGCCCGCTCCGGCGGCGTCCTCGTCCGCGACGGCCACACCGAGGCCGCCGTCGACCTGGCCCGCCTCGCGGGGCTGCGCCCGGCCGGCGCCATCGTCGAGATCGCCGGCGAGGACGGGCGGATGCTGCGGCTGCCCGAGCTGATCCCGTTCGCCCGCAAGCACGGCCTGACGATCATCTCCATCGAGGACCTCATCGCCTACCGCCGCAGCGCGGAACCGACCGTCCGCCGCGAGGCCGAGGTCCACCTCCCCACCCGGCACGGCGAGTTCACCGCGTACGGCTACCGCTCCACCGTCGACGGCGTCGAGCACGTCGCCCTCGTGCACGGCGACGTAGGCGACGGCACCGACGTCCTGGTCCGCATCCACTCCGAGTGCCTCACCGGCGACGTCTTCGGCTCCCAGCGCTGCGACTGCGGTCCCCAGCTCGACGCCTCCCTGGACCGCATCCAGGCCGAGGGGCGGGGCGTGGTCGTCTACCTGCGCGGCCACGAGGGGCGCGGCATCGGCCTGATGTCCAAGCTGCGCGCCTACGAACTCCAGGAGCGCGGCCGGGACACCCTCGACGCCAACCTGGAACTGGGCCTGCCCGCCGACGCCCGCGACTACGGCGCCGGCGCCCAGATCCTCCAGGACCTCGGCGTACGCTCCGTCCGCCTGATGACCAACAACCCGGACAAGAGCGACGCCCTCGTCCGGCACGGCATCGACGTCACCGGCCGCGAGCCGATGCCCGTCCAGGCCGGCGAGCACAACCTCCGATACCTGCGCACCAAGCGGGACCGGATGGGACACGACCTGCCCTGGCTGGACACGAAGCCCGTGTCCACCTGCGGCAACCAGTAAGCAAGCAGCAACGCGAGGAGCGACGTGAGCGGCAAGGGTGCACCGGAACTGTCCGTACGCAACGTGGGGGACCTGCGGGTCGCCGTCGTCGCGGCACAGTGGCACGACCAGGTGATGGACGGACTGGTGGACGGCGCCCTGCGCGCCCTGCACGACCTCGGCATCGACGAGCCGACCCTGCTCAGGGTCCCCGGCAGCTTCGAGCTCCCGGTGGTCGCCAAGGTCCTCGCGGGCCGTGGCTACGACGCGGTCGTCGCCCTCGGCGTCGTCATCCGCGGCGGCACCCCCCACTTCGACTACGTGTGCCAGGGCGTCACCCAGGGCCTGGTCCAGGTCTCCGTGGAGACCGGCGTCCCCATCGGCTTCGGCGTCCTCACCTGCGACACCGAGGAGCAGGCCCTGGACCGCGCCGGACTGGAAGGCTCCAACGAGGACAAGGGGCACGAGGCGGTGACCGCGGCCGTCGCCACGGCGGCCACGCTCCGCTCAGTATCCGAACCGTGGCGCTAGCCCCGCCGGCACTACGCGTAAAGTGGGCGCCACCATGTCCAATAAGACGTTCGAGGAGCTCTTCACCGAGCTCCAGCACAAGGCCGCAAACGGCGACCCCGCCACCTCCCGCACCGCCGAGCTGGTGGACAAGGGGGTCCATGCCATCGGCAAGAAGGTCGTCGAGGAGGCCGCCGAGGTCTGGATGGCCGCCGAGTACGAGGGCAAGGACGCGGCGGCCGAGGAGATCTCGCAGCTGCTGTACCACGTCCAGGTGATGATGGTCGCCCGCGGCATCTCCCTGGACGACGTCTACGCCCACCTGTGAGCCCAGCACCCCCCTGCCCCACTCCACGCAAAGGAAGCCGACCTCATGCTGCGCATCGCCGTCCCCAACAAGGGTTCCCTCTCCGGCCCTGCGGCGGACATGCTGCATGAGGCCGGCTACCAGCAGCGCCGCGAGTCCAAGGAACTGCGCGTCGTCGACCCGACCAACGAGGTCGAGTTCTTCTACCTCCGGCCCCGCGACATCGCGATCTACGTCTCCTCCGGCAAGCTGGACATCGGCATCACCGGCCGGGACCTGCTGATCGACTCCGGCGCCGACGCGGAGGAGATCCTGCCGCTCGGCTTCGCCCGCTCCACCTTCCGCTTCGCCGGAAAGCCGGGCGCGGCAGGCGGCATCGAGGACCTCAAGGGCCGCACCGTCGCCACCTCCTACGAGGGCATCGTCGCCGCCCACCTGGCCGACCGGGGCATCGACGCCTCCGTCGTCCACCTCGACGGCGCCGTCGAGACCGCCATCGAACTCGGCGTCGCCGAGGTCATCGCCGACGTCGTGGAGACCGGCACCTCCCTGCGCAACGCGGGCCTGGAGGTCTTCGGCGAGCCCATCATGAAGTCCGAGGCCGTCGTGATCCGCCGCGCGGGCGCCGAGCCCGACGAGGCCACCGAGCCCAAGGTCCAGCAGTTCCTGCGCCGCCTCCAGGGCGTCCTGGTCGCCCGGACGTACGTGATGATGGACTACGACTGCCGCGTCGAGCAGCTGGAGAAGGCCGTCGCGCTCACCCCCGGCCTCGAATCCCCCACGGTCTCCCCGCTGCACAACGAGGGCTGGGTCGCCGTCCGCGCGATGGTCCCCGCCAAGGAGGCCCAGCGGATCATGGACGACCTCTACGAGATCGGCGCCCGGGCCATCCTGACCACGGCCATCCACGCCTGCCGTCTCTGAGCCCGCCCGGAGCGACGCCATGCCCGACACCACGCCGGACCTGCCCGCCCTGCCCGTCACCTTCCGGCCGGGCCGCACCCGCGCCGTCCTGATCGTCCTCGCCGTCGCCACCTTCGCGACCATCACGGCGGTCGGGACGGTGCTCGCCGGCCTCGGGACGGGGGAGCGCCTCAGCTTCGTGCTGACGGCCCTCCTCCTGGCCGGCGGACTGCTCCTGCTGGCCCGGCCTCACGTCGCCGCCGACGCGACGGGCGTCACGGTCGTCAACCTGACCACCAGGCGGCGCCTGGCCTGGCCCGAGATCCTCCGGGTCAACCTCCGCCACGGCGACCCCTGGGTCTTCCTCGACCTCAGCGACGGCACCAGCCTGCCCGTGCTCGGCATCCAGCCGGGCATCGCCAAGCAGCGCGCCATCGCCGACGCCCGCGCCCTGCGCGCCCTCGTGGAGGCCCGGTCCGGCGCCCAACCCGATCCGACGCGTGACTGACACCGCGCCGCGAGCCCTGCCGCGGGCGCCCTTTTCCTGATTAATCTGGGAACGACAGACGCGCCCACCGCGTCCTCGCCCCTGCCGCTCCGCCCGGTGCGCAGGGGGTTCCTGCTACCCGAGGAGTGACTCCCTCCGGCGATGGACGGACCGTCCTGCAGTACTTGCGCCGCCCCCTGCTGTGACACCGCACAGGCGGCGGCATCATGACCACCCCCCTGCTGCTCCTGGCAGCCGCTTTCCTGCTGATCCTCGCCAACGGCTTCTTCGTCGCCGCCGAGTTCGGCCTCGTCACCGTCGAACGGCCGGACGCCGAACAGGCCGCCGCCGACGGTGACCGGCGGGCCCACCGGGTCGTCGAATCCCTCAAGGAGCTGTCCTTCCAGCTCTCCGGCACCCAGCTCGGGATCACCATCACCTCCCTGGTCGTCGGCATGCTCGCCGAACCGGCGCTCGCCCAGCTCCTGGACGGCCCGTTCACGGCCGTCGGCGTCCCCGACGGCGCCGTGCCCGGCGTGTCGGTCGTCGTCGGCATGCTGCTGGCCTCGGCGGTGCAGATGGTGATCGGCGAGCTGGTGCCCAAGAACTGGGCGGTCTCCAGGCCCCTCCAGGTCGCGCGCTTCGTCGCCGGCCCGCAGCACGCCTTCGCCCGGCTCTTCCACCCCGTGATCGCGGCCCTGAACTCCGTGGCCAACCGCCTGGTCCGCGCACTCGGCATCGAGCCCGCCGAAGAGCTGGCCTCCGCCCGCACCCCCGGCGAACTGGTCTCCCTGGCCCGGCACTCCGCCCGCGCCGGCGCGCTGGAACAGGGCACCGCCGACCTCTTCGTGCGGACCCTGTCCCTGGGCGACCTGACCGCCCAGCACGTCATGACCCCGCGGGTGAAGGTCAGCGCCCTGCACTCCTCGGCCACCGCCCAGGACGTGGTCAACCTGACCCGCGCCACCGGACTGTCCCGCTTCCCCGTCTACCGGGAGAGGATCGACGAGATCGTCGGCATGGTGCACCTCAAGGACGCGCTCGCCGTCCCCGCCCACGACCGGCTGCGCGTCCTGACCGGCCGGATCGCCCGCCCGGCGCTGCTCGTCCCCGAGACGCTGCCCGTCCGGCCGCTCCTCGCCCGCCTGCGCAGCGAGCAGCCCATCGCGGTCGTGGTCGACGAGTACGGCGGCACGGCCGGCGTCGTCACGCTGGAGGACATCGTCGAGGAGATCGTCGGCGAGGTCCGCGACGAGCACGACGGCCTGGACGCGCCCGAACTGGCCCCCGCCCCGCCCGAGGACGGCCGCCCCGCCTGGGACGTCGACGGCAGCTGCCGCGTCGACGCCCTGCGCCGCGTCGGTCTCGAAGCGCCCGACGGTCCGTACGAGACCGTGGCCGGGCTCGTCGCCGACCTGCTCGGCCGCATCCCCGCCGTCGGCGACCGCGCGGAGCTGCCCGGCTGGCGGCTCTCCGTCCGCCAGGTCGGCCACTACCGCGCCGAACGGATACGGCTGGTGCGCACGGCGCCGGTCTCGGTGCCGGAGGCCGCCCGATGAGCGTCCTGCAACTCCTCTTCGCGGCGCTGCTCGTGCTCGCCAACGGGTTCTTCGTCGGCGCCGAGTTCGCGCTGGTCTCGGTGCGCCGCAGCCAGATCGAACCACTCGGCACCGCCCGCGCCCGCCAGGTCCTGTACGGGCTGGAGCGGCTGCCGCGGATGATGGCCGCCGCCCAGTTCGGGATCACCGTCTGCTCACTGACGCTCGGCGCCGTCGCCGAACCGACCGTCGCGCATCTGCTGGAGCCCGCCTTCGCGTGGATCCACCTGCCGCACGGCATGATCCACCCGCTCGGCTACGTCATCGCGCTGGCCGTCGTGGTCTTCTGCCACCTCGTCATCGGCGAGATGGTCCCGAAGAACCTCGCGATGGCCGCCCCCGAGAAGGCCGCCCTGTGGCTCAGCCCCGGCCTGGTCGCCTTCGCCCGCCTCTGCGGACCGGTCACCGTCGCACTCGGCGCCTGCGCGCGGGTCGTCCTGCGGCTGTTCCGCGTCGAGCCCAAGGACGAGGTCGAGGCCGTCTTCACCAGCGAGCAGCTCAACCGCCTGGTGGAGGACGCCGGCCAGGCCGGCCTGCTCGACCCGGAGGAGCAGGAACGCCTGGAGGACGCCCTGGAACTGGGCTCCCGCCCGGTCACCGACGTGCTCCTCAAGAGGGAGTCCCTGGTGACGGTCAGCCCCTCGGTCACCCCGGCCCGGATCGTCGCGCTCACCGCCCGCACCGGGTACTCGCGCTTCCCGGTCGCCGCCGGACAGGGCGCCTTCATGGGGTACCTGCACGTCAAGGACGTCCTCGACCTGGAGGAGTCCGAGCGGGCCGTGCCCCAGCACCTCTGGCGCCCGATGACCACGCTGCGCCCCGAACTGCCCCTCGACGACGCCCTCACGGTGATGCGCCGCGCGGCCACCCACCTGGCCCAGGTGACGGACGCCTCCGGCCGGGTGCTGGGCCTGGTCGCTCTGGAGGACGTGCTGGAGCTGCTGGTGGGGGAGGTCAGGGACCCGGCCCACCGGGTGGTGACGCCGCAGCTCACCCGGTCGGCGGATCCTGCGGCCCCCGCCCCGACAGCACCTCCCCATACGCCTGCATCAAGTCCGGCAGCCGCAACGTAGCCAGGTCGTCCCGGGTCAGCTCGCCGGGACAGACCGACAACCGCAGATCCCGGTAGGCGCAGCTCTTCTCGTACAGCGTCCGCAGGAACCGCCCGTTGCCCAACTCGTCGATCCACCCCTGGTCCACCACGTGCCCGGCGATCGACCGCAGCTCGTCCAGCGCCTCCTCGTCCCACCCGTCCCCGTTCTCGGCCGCGAGCACCTCACCGATCGAGGTCAGCTCCAGCGGCCGGTACGAGGGGAAGTCGACCCGCGAGGTGAAGCGGGAGGACAGCCCCGGGTTGGCGGCGAGCAGCCGGTCCATGCCCTCCGGATAGCCGGCCAGGATCACCACCAGGTGGTCGCGGTTGTCCTCGGCGCGCTTCAGCAGCACCTGGAGCGCCTCGTCGCCGTACGCGTCGCCCTTGCCGTAGCCGGAGTTGGACAGGGAGTACGCCTCGTCCACGAAGAGGACGCCGCCGAGCGCGGAGTCGATCAGTTCGTTGGCCTTCACAGCGGTCTGGCCGAGGTACTCGCCGACCAGGTCGGCCCGCTGCGCCTCCACCAGGTGGTCACCGCCGAGCAGGCCGAGGGCGTAGAAGACGCGGCCCAGGATGCGGGCCACGGTGGTCTTGCCGGTGCCGGAGGGGCCGGAGAAGACGAAGTGACGTTTGGGCGGCTGGACCGGCAGGCCCTGCCCGGCGCGCAGCCGCGCCATGTTCAGCTGTGCGGACAGCGCCTTGACCTGACGCTTCACCGGCTCGAGTCCCACCATGCGCTCCAGCTCGGCGAGCGCCTCCTCCAGCAACGCGGGGTCGGTGGGCCCGGTCGGCAGGGCCGGATCGGCCCCGTCGGCCTTGTGGCGCACCGGCGGTCCGCTCAGCGTGGGCAGCGGCGAGCCCGGCGAGGACCCGGGCGCGGAGACCTTGAGGTCGCGCTGCTCGGTGCCGAAGAGCGGGTCAAGACCGTCCAGGCCGTCCAAGCCCGGGCCGGCTCCGGAGAGGCCCGCGAGGTCGGCGGCGTCGTCGTAGCCGTCGCTCTCGTCGATCGCCGCCAGCCGGGCCGAGGTGTCCATGAACGCCGGGTCGACGCGGTGCACGGCCCGGTACAGGGGGAGTGCCGCGGCGCTGCGGCCGGTGCCCTCGTGGGCCCGCGCCAGCCAGTAGCGCAGCTCCTTGCGCTGGGGCTGCTCGCTGCGGCACCGCATCAGGGCGGCCGACAGCAGCGGCTCGGCCTGGCCGAACATCTCCAGGCGGACCCGGGCCATGCCGCTGAAGAGGCCGGCCTCGATGCCCAGCAGGGGATCGCCGAGCAGGGGGTCGGTGTGCCGGACGAGCTGCTCCCAGTCCTTGACGAGGTAGGCGCGGCAGGCGTGCAGGAAGCGGACCTGGGCGTCGGTGTCGACCGGCGGCAGCCCGGCCAGCGCCCGGTCCAGCTCCGGGACGTGGCGGCCGTCCAGCCAGTGGGAGGCGTGCGCGAGCAGCAGGTCGCGCGGGTTCTCCAGCACGGGCTGCACCCACCAGCCCAGCCAGTACCAGGAGTTGAGGGTGCGACGGTGGCGGGCGCGCTGCTCGCCGAAACGCTCCCGGTTGCGGAACATCCGCAGCAAGGCGTTCGTGGTGTCGACGCGCAGGGCGTGCAGCCCCAGCCAGCCGTCGGCCATGGTGGGGTCGATGCGTACCGCGGTCCGGAACTCCTCCTCCGCCTGCGGGTAGGCCCCCATGGTGTAGGCGTCCACGCCGCGCAGCCAGGCGAGGTCGGCCGGGGCCTGCGGGCCCCGCGTGCCGAAGTCCATCCCGTCCCCCACGTACCGTGCCCCCGTCGGTAAGCCGCCGAGCCGTCGCCCGTCCGGCCGCCTCGGTCAACGGCTGCACCGAGGACCGGAGTTGCAGGTGCGCGCGGCAACCGCCCGTAGGTCGCACCGAGGGCATCGTACCCGCGGCGCCCGGTCCTCCGAAGAGTGCGGGGAGCCGTCGTTCCGCGAGGTGGGAGTGGCTGGAACAGGCGACCGAATGGTGACCGAGGGTGAGCGTCCGGCGTCACGGAGCACCCGGAAAACGGGCTCAGGGCAGAACGAAGCCCCCGATCACGGGGGAACAACCGGGGGCTTCGCGTCTGTCGGCGGCTTCGAACTACCGCACATTCAGAACGTAAGACCTGTACGGCCCCTGGGTCAAGCGGAGTTGGGGCGCGTCCGTGGGTTGCCGGGGCGCGATCTTCACGAGTTCAGCACATTGCCGACGGTCCGTCACCCTGCGTGAAAAAAGGGGGTCCGGAAGTGGTCCCCGCCGGCCCCGGCAGCACCTCGTACCCCTCCTCCCTCTGCCGTACCAGGCAGTGCGCGAAGGGGCGCGAAGGGTCGTCCGTGAGGTGGCGGCGCTCCGCCGGAACCCATCCGTCCCAGAACTCCCGCTGTTCCGCTCCGTCGCGCGCCCGGCCGCGGGCCCACGCCTCCTCGGCGGGCAGGTCCATCCAGAACAGCAGCGCCAGGTGCGGACGGAGCGCCCGACGGCCCGCGCCGACCCCCTCGACCAGTACCACCGGCGCGGGCGGCAGCGGACGCGCCGCCCCGAAGCGCCGGGACCGCCAGTCGTAGGGGGTGTAGTGCGCGGTGTCCCCGTGTCGCAGCGGCTCGATCACCTGGCCGAGCAGCCGGTCGGTCCAGTCGAACAGTTCGTCGTGACTGGCGATGTCGTCGAGGCGCAGCACCGGTGCGCCGCCCAGCCCGGCCGCCAGCCGTCCGGCGAACGTGGACTTCCCGGAACCGGCGTGCCCGTCGACGCCGATCAGGCGCACGGGCCCGCAGGAGGGCGGAAGGCGGCGGAGCCGGGCGGCGAGGTCGTGGATGACGGATCCTGTGCGGCACGAGGGGACGGACACGGTTCGCCCCGCACTCTAACCGCGCCCCCGACCCGTCCCCACCTCGCCGTTCGCGCCACAGGTCGACACCAATGTTCGTGGCGTGGCGTGCGCGGAAGTGCTGGCAGGAGCGGGCGCCTGCGGTCATAGTGGGCGCACGACCGTGCAACGGACCCGCCCGACTCGGACACCTGGGGGTCTCCCGCCCATGAGCAGAGCCGAACAGCCGTCCCGCAGAGCCGTCCTGGCCGCGGCAGTCGCCGCGGCCGCCGTCGCCGGTGGCGCGGTCCCGGCCACCGCCGAGGCCGCCGCGTCCGGCGCGGGCACCGGCGGTGGCGACGGGGACACCGGCCGCGCCCCCGCCCGCCGGGTCGACTACCGCGCCTGGACGACCTACAGCGACTGGCGGCGCGGTACCACCCGGGGGGCCCGGGTCGCGGCGGGCTCCCGGCCCGGCGTGACGATCGGCACCCCGGCCGGCACCACCGACTACACCGACCCGCACACCGGCACCACCGCCGCCTGGGAGTACGCCACCTGGACCTCGCCCGTCCACCGGCTCACCGTGCCCTCGACGGAGGCCATCGCCTCCTGGAACGCGCACACCCCGAGCGGCACCTGGATCCAGGTCGAGCTGCGCGGCACCTACTCCGACGGCACGGACACGCCCTGGTACGTGATGGGCCGCTGGACGGCGGGCGACGGTGACCAGGACATCCGCCGCACCTCGGTCGACGACCAGGGCGACGGCAGGAGCAGCGTCTGGACGGACACCTTCGCGGTCGACGACGCGGCCTCGGGCCTCCGCCTGGCCTCCTACCGGCTCCGGCTCACCCTGTACCGGCGCCCCGGCACGCGGAGCGCGCCCACCGTCTGGCGGCTCGGCGCGATGGGGTCCGACGTCCCCGACCGCTTCACCGTCCCGGCCTCCGCGCCCGGCCTCGCCCGGGAACTGCGCGTCCCGCGCTACTCGCAGGAGATCCACAAGGGCCAGTACCCCGAGTACGACAACGGCGGCGAGGCCTGGTGCAGCCCCACCTCCTCGCAGATGATCATCGAGTACTGGGGTGGCAGGCTCACCGAGGACCAGCTCTCCTGGGTCGACCCCTCCTACGCCGACCCGCAGGTCTGCCACGCGGCCCGGTGCACGTACGACAACCAGTACTCCGGCTGCGGCAACTGGCCGTTCAACGCCGCCTACGCGGCCACCTTCAAGGGCCTCCAGGGCGTGGTGACCCGCCTCGGCTCCCTCACCGACCTGGAGACGCTGATCGCGGCCGGCATCCCGGCCATAACGTCCCAGTCGTTCCTGGAGAAGGAGCTGACCGGGGCGGGGTACGGCACCTCGGGCCACCTGATGACCGTGATCGGCTTCACCGCCGACGGGGACGTGATCGCCAACGACCCCGCCTCCGACGACAACGAGGCGGTGCGGCGCGTCTACAAGCGGCGCGAGTGGGAGAACATCTGGCTGCGGACCAAGCGGTACAACGCCGACGGCAAGGTCGTCTCCGGCACCGGCGGCGTCTGCTACCTGTACTTCCCGGCCCACCCGAGCGCGCGCCAGCGCAGGGCGCTCGCGGCGGTGGGCGTGCGCTGACGCAGCTCGAGGGCCCCCGGCGGACCGCCGCCGGGGGCCCTCGCTGTGACCAAGGTCTCCGGCGCAAAAGCCGCTGTCGGTGGCAAGGTGGACAGGACCGCGGGGGGAGTCCGCCGAACGCCCGAGATCAGTGAGAAGCCATGACCGCACACACCGCCACCGCCGCCCGTGTCCGTACCGGCGGCCCCAAGGACGACGGTCCGAAGATCGTCGAGCACGTCATGGGATGGACCCTCGTCGTGGTGGTCGCGATGCTCGTGGTTCAGCTGGGGCTGCTGTGACGTGACCGGCGTGTGACCTGCCCCACGACCCGACCTGCCATACTGCGGATGTCCCGCTGCCCGTAGGAGACCAGGGTCGAAATTGAATATCAGTCAACAACGTGCCGACGCCCGTCCCCGGGCGCGCGGCACCGAGCGGTCGCTGGCACGTCGCGCCGAACTCATCGCCATCGGGCGGAGGTTGTTCGCGGACACGTCCTACGACGCGCTCTCGATGGACGACATCGCCCGCCAGGCGCATGTCGCCAAAGGGCTGATCTACTACTACTTCCAGTCCAAGCGGGGCTACTACCTGGCGATCATCCAGGACTCCGTCGCCGACCTGGTCACCACCGCCGCCCGGGGCACCGAACTGCCCCAGGTGGACCGCGTGCAGCGCACCATCGACGGCTACCTGCGCTACGCCGAGCACAACCAGGCCGCCTACCGGACCATCGTCAGCGGCGGGGTCGGCTTCGACGCCGAGGTGCACGCCATCCGGGACGGGGTGCGCGAGGCCATCGTCGCCACCATCGCGGAGGGGGCCTACGGCCGCTCCGACATCGGGCCGCTGGCCCGCATGGGCCTGCTCGCCTGGGTGTGCAGCGTCGAGGGCGCCACCCTCGACTGGATCGGCCGGCCCGAACTGCTCCGCGAGACCATGCGCGAACTCCTGGTCAAGTCGCTCGGCGGCACCCTGCGCGCCATCGAGGAGCTGGACCCCGCCTACCCGGCCCCGGAGCCCGCCCGCCGCGACAGCTGACGAAGGGGCGGAGGCCCGAGCCGGCCTCCGCCCCCGCCCCCGTGCGCCGGGTGGTTCAGTCGATCGCCTTGATCAGCTCACCGTTCGCGGTGTCACCGCTCAGCTCCCAGAAGAACGTCCCGCCCAGACCCTGCTCGTTCTTGTACGACATCTTGGTCGCGATGGTCTGCGGGGTGTCGTAACTCCACCAGTCGCTGCCGCACTTGGCGTATGCGGTGCCCGCCACCGTGCCGGTCGCCGGGCAACTGGTCTTCAGCACCTTGTAGTCCTCGATGCCGTTCTCGTACGTGCCCTTCGCCGGGCCGGTCGCGGTGGAGCCGGGCTCCGACTGGGTGACGCCGGTCCAGCCGCGGCCGTAGAAGCCGATGCCGAGCAGCAGCTTCGAGGCCGGAACGCCGAGGCCCTTGAGCTTCGCGATGGTCGCCGAGGAGTGGTAGTCCGCCTTGGGAATGCCGGAGTACGAGGTGAGCGGCGAGTGCGGCGCGGTCGGTCCGGTGGCGTCCCAGGCGCCGAAGAAGTCGTACGTCATCGGGTTGTACCAGTCGACGTACTGGGCGGCGCCCGCGTAGTCGGCCGCGTCGATCTTGCCGCCGGCCGTCGCGTCGGCCGTGATCGCCGCGGTCACCAGGTAGTCCTGGCCGAACTTGGCACGCAGCGCGCTCATCAGCTTCGGGAACGCGTCCCGGCCGCTCTCGTCGCAGCTCAGGCCGCAGGCGTTGGGGTACTCCCAGTCGATGTCGATGCCGTCGAAGACATCGGCCCACTTGGAGTTCTCGACCAGGTCGTAGCAGGACTGGGCGAAGGCGGCCGGGTCCTTGGCGGCCTCCGTGAACCCGCCGGACCAGGTCCAGCCGCCGAAGGACCACAGGATCTTGAGGTCGGGGTGCTTCTCCTTCAGCTTGAGCAGCTGGTTGAAGTTGCCCCGCAGCGGCTGGTCCCAGGTGTCGGCGGTCCCGTCGACGGACTCGGCCGCGGTGTACGCCCGGTCGGTCGCCGCGTAGGCGTCGCCCATCGCGCACTTGCCGCCGGTGACGTTGCCGAAGGCGTAGTTGATGTGGGTCAGTTCGGCGGCGGAACCGGAGGTCTCGACGTTCTTGACGTAGTACTTCCGGTCGTAGGTGCCCCATTCGGTGAAGTAGCCGACGACCTTGGAACCGGCCGCGGCCTGCGTGGCGGGCGCCTGCGGAGGAGGCGTGGCCGTGGCCGTGCCGGCGCCGGCCAGCAGCCCCGCGCCGAGGGCGACGGAACACAGGGCGGAGAAGAGCGTCCGCAGGGAGCGGGCGCTGGGGAGGTGCGGGACGTGCATCGGGTGTCTCCTCGTGGGGGGAAGAGGGAAACGCGCGCCGATTGGCATGAACGCGGTAACGCGTTCGGGCCGTCACCGTAGAAGGACTAGACCAGTGGGGTCAATGGTGCGGACCATTTTCCGTCTGGAGGGCCGAATTCCGGCCCTTCGCGGCGGGCCGGACCCTTTCTTGAAGTAAGCGGTCGTTAACTGGTGACTCCATGCGTCCAATCGGGCATACTCACAGCGCACAGCCGCTGGTCAGCCGCTTCCGCGACCCGGGAGTGCGAGCATCGGCCAGGCCCGAACGACCCGGCGGAACCGCCTCCACCCAAGGCGCACGTCCGCCGATGCGCCCGACAGGGAGGAGAGCGTCGCCATGCCCGACCGCGCCCCGCAGCCGGTGGACCGGCAACTGCCCACGGACGAGGCACGGGATCTGATCTCACTCGTCCGCGACATCGCGCAGCGTGAGATCGCCCCGAGCGCGGCCGAGGAGGAGGACGCCGGACGCTTCCCGCGCGAGGTCTTCGCCCTGCTCTCCGACTCCGGTCTGCTCGGCCTGCCCTACGACGCCCAGTTCGGCGGCGGCGAGCAGCCCTACGAGGTGTACCTGCAGGTCCTGGAGGAGTTCGCCGCCGCCCGCCTCACCGTGGGCCTCGGCGTCAGCGTGCACACCCTCGCCTGCTACGCGCTGGCCGCCTACGGCACCAAGGAGCAGCAGGCCGACCATCTGCCCGCGATGCTCGGCGGCGGTCTGGTGGGCGCCTACTGCCTCTCCGAGCCCGCCTCCGGATCCGACGCCGCCTCGCTGCGCACCAAGGCCGTGCGCGAGGGCGACGACTGGGTGATCGACGGCACCAAGGCCTGGATCACCCACGGCGGCATCGCGGACTTCTACACCGTCATGGCGCGCACCGGCGAGGACGGGCCGCGCGGCATCACGGCCTTCCTGGTGCCCGGCGACGCCGAGGGGCTGAGCGCGGCGGTGCCGGAGAAGAAGATGGGGCTCAAGGGCTCACCCACCGCGCAGATCCACCTCGACGGCGTGCGGGTCCCGGACGACCGCCGGCTCGGCGATGAGGGGCAGGGCTTCGCCATCGCGCTGTCGGCGCTCGACTCGGGGCGGCTCGGCATCGCCGCCTGCGCGGTCGGCGTGGCCCAGGCGGCGCTGGACGAGGCGGTGTCCTACGCGGTCGAGCGGCGCCAGTTCGGCAAGCCGATCTCCGACTTCCAGGGGCTGCGCTTCATGCTGGCCGACATGGCGACCCGGATCGAGGCCGGGCGTGCGCTGTACCTGACGGCGGCGCGGCTGCGCGACGCCGGACGCCCGTTCGCCAAGCAGGCGGCCATGGCCAAGCTGTACTGCACCGACGCGGCGATGCAGGTGACCACCGACGCCGTGCAGGTCCTCGGCGGGTACGGCTACACCGCGGACTTCCCGGCCGAGCGGTACATGCGCGAGGCGAAGGTGCTCCAGATCGTCGAGGGCACCAATCAGATCCAGCGCATGGTCATCGCGCGTCACCTCGCGGGTCCCGAGGGACGCTGAAGTCGCCGGTGACGGTGAAGCCGCCGGCGACGGTGAAGCCACCGGCGACGCGGGAGTCGCCGTTGGCGAGGGCGTCGGCGGCGGTCAGGGCGTCGGCGCCGGTGAAGAAGTCGCCCAGTCCGCGCGGGGGTTCCGCGAGCCTGATCCACTCCGGGTCGTGGCGCCCGGGCAGGGTGCGGCCGCCGTCGGCCCAGGTCCGCATCAGCTCGCGGTAGATGGGTGGGTCCGGGATCTGCGGGGCCGGCGGAACCGGTCCGGCGGGCACCGGGACGAACACGCGGCGCCGACTCCCGGTCGCCGAGTACGTGTGGGTCATACCCGGGCAACGCGGCGAAGTGGGGACAGGTCACCGGCGGACGCAATCGAGCGTGAGTTCGCGGGTGTCCGCCGCCGTCGCGCGGTTGCCGGGGCGTCCTGACGTGTCGTCGGCTCGTCGACGCCGACCCGCGCCACGGCGTCCTGTGAGCCGTGGCGCGGGTGGGTGATCGAATCGGGCGGCGTATATGGGCGGCGTCCCCGGAACGGGGGCGCCCGGGTGGCTCAGGCCGCTTCGCTCCGCATCGTCGGCACCCGCATCGGGCGCGAGCCCGGGCCGCCGACGTGGGAGAAGGGCTGGGTCCGCCAGTCGAGGCCCCGGGGGAGCGTCAACAGCAGGGCGGTGTCCTGCTCGTGGGGCTGGAAGGACTCGTCCGCGGGGCGGGCCTCGGTGGCCCTGCGGCCGGTGCCGGCGCAGACCGTGAGCCCGAACGGATTCCACGGAGAGGCGCAGAGCGCGTGCTCCGGCAGCTCCCGCTCGTCCGCCAGCAGCGCGATGGGCTGCGCGCAGTCCGGGCAGATCACCCGGTACATCTCGAAGGTGTCGTAGGCGTCGAGGTCCTCGTCGTCGAAGGCGTCGGGTTCGACGCCCTCCGATACGGGCTCGACGACCGGCTGCTGCCGCTTGGGCGCGGTACGACCGGGGCGCTTAAGACTCTGCATGGGATTCTCCCCCTCGGGCTGGGCCGTGACGGCACTGCGGCCTCGACCACAGCAAGCACTTCCCGCCCCCTTCGCGGGGTAATCACGCGAACATCACGGAGACCGTTCGAGCGGTGTGGTCTTCGTCACATGCCCGGCGCGGGTGCCCCGTCCGGTGGATTTGTCCCCGCCCCGAACGCGGCCGACGCCCCGTCACATCACGAACCGGACATGCCCCGGACCGCTCAGGTATCCGAGGAGATCAACCGCACTGTAGGTTCTTGCGCCATGGAGGAGCTGGACCGACAGATCGTGCAGCTGCTCGTCAAGGACGGGCGGATGAGCTACACCGACCTGGGCAAGGCCACGGGCCTGTCCACGTCGGCCGTGCACCAGCGGGTGCGGCGGCTGGAACAGCGCGGCGTCATCCGCGGGTACGCCGCGGTCGTCGACCCCGAGGCCGTCGGGCTGCCGATGACCGCCTTCATCTCGGTGAAACCCTTCGACCCCAGCGCCCCCGACGACATCGCGGACCGCCTGGCCGGCGTCCCCGAGATCGAGGCCTGCCACAGCGTGGCGGGCGACGAGAACTACATCCTCAAGGTCCGCGTCTCCACGCCGCACCAACTGGAGGAACTGCTCGCCCGGGTACGCTCCCTGGCCGGCGTCTCGACCCGGACCACCGTGGTGCTCTCCACGCCGTACGAGGCACGCCCGCCACGCGTCTGACTCCGGGCCGCCCCGGCTCGCCCGCGTGGCCGCCCCGGCTGCCGGGCGGCCCCCGTGAGGGGCGAGACTGGTGTCCATGAGTGAGACCACCACCCCGTCCTCGACCGTCCTGCTGCGCCGCGGCGAGGTCCACAGTCCCGCCGACCCCTTCGCCACGGCCATGGTCGTCGAGCGCGGCCAGGTCGCCTGGGTCGGCTCCGAGGGCGCCGCGGACGCCTTCGCGGACGGCGTGGACGAGGTGGTCGACCTGGACGGCGCGCTCGTCACCCCGGCGTTCACCGACGCACATGTGCACACCACCGCGACGGGTCTCGCCCTCACCGGTCTCGACCTCTCCGGTGCCCCCACCCGGGAGGCCGCCCTCACCCTCGTACGCGAATTCGCCGCCGCCCGCCCGGACGACCGCGTGCTCCTCGGACACGGCTGGGACGCCGCCCGCTGGCCCGACGGCGTACCGCCGACCCGCGCCGAACTGGACCGGGCCACCGGCGGCCGGCCCCTCTATCTCAGCCGTATCGACGTCCACTCGGCCGTGGTCACCACCGCCCTGCTCGATCTGACCCCCGGCCGGGTCGCCCGTGCGGACGGACCGCTCACCGGCGACGACCACCACGCCGTACGCGCCGCCGCGCTCGGCGCCGTCACCCCGGCCCAGCGCGCCGCGGCCCAGCGCGCCGCCCTCGCGCACGCCGCCTCCCTCGGCATCGGAACCGTTCACGAATGCGCAGGCCCGGAGATCTCCTCCGAGGACGACTTCACCGGTCTGCTGCGCCTGACGGCCGAGGAGGCGGGCCCGCGGGTCATCGGCTACTGGGCCGAACAGGACGTCGACAGGGCGCGCGAGCTGGGCGCGGTCGGGGCGGCCGGTGACCTCTTCGTCGACGGCTCCCTCGGCTCGCACACCGCGTGCCTGCACCAGCCGTACGCCGACGCCGCGCACACCGGCACCGCCCACCTGGACGCCGTCGCGGTCGCCGCGCACGTCGTCGCCTGCACCGAGGCCGGCCTCCAGGCCGGCTTCCACGCCATCGGCGACGCCGCCGTGGCCACCGTGGTGGAAGGGGTCCGCGCCGCCGCCGACAAGGTCGGCCTCGCCCGCCTGCGCGCCGCCCGCCACCGCGTCGAGCACGCCGAGATGCTCACCCCCGAGACCGTCGCCGCCTTCGCCGAACTGGGCCTCACCGCCTCCGTCCAGCCCGCCTTCGACGCCCTCTGGGGCGGCGAGGACGGCATGTACGCCCGGCGGCTCGGAGCGGAGCGGGCCCGTACGCTCAACCCCTTCGCGGCCCTGCTGCGCGCCGGGGTCCCGCTCGCCTTCGGCTCCGACAGCCCGGTCACCCCCCTCGACCCGTGGGGCACGGTCCGGGCCGCCGCCTTCCACCACACGCCGGAACACCGGATCTCCGTGCGCGCGGCGTTCACGGCGCACACGCGCGGCGGCTGGCGGGCGGTCGGGCGCGACGACGCGGGAGTGCTGGTGCCGGGCGTGCCCGCCGACTACGCCGTGTGGCGCACCGGCGAACTCGTGGTCCAGGCCCCGGACGACCGGGTGGCCCGCTGGTCCACCGACCCGCGCTCCGGCACTCCGGGCCTGCCGGATCTGACCCCGGGCCGGGACCTGCCGGTCTGCCTGCGCACCGTCGTGGGCGGCCGGACCGTGTTCGTGCGGCCGGGCGAGTGATTGCGACGGCCGACAGGGCGATGATCTTCGGGCGCGTCCGACGTGCGTGTCCTCCGCGCTGACCTGGGCTTTGACGCAAAAGGCGCAGGTGGAACGACTGTTGACAGGCGACGGCGGGGGGCCGGTAGGTTCGGCCGGGTCCACCACCGGACGCCCGACCGGGGAATCTTCCGCGCACCGTCGCGGCGCCGCTGAGTCAGGGACGGTGTGCCGAACCGGTGCACCGCCACTGGCAGCCAGGCTCAGCGCTCGCGCCATGACGAGGGATCGTTCCGGCCGGTCGGGAGGTGTGACCCCGGGTGGGGCCCGGGCGCTCAGTAGACAACGGCTTTAGGTCGACCCGCAGCCAGCGGGCCCCAGGTCGGCCCGAAGGGCGCCGGGCCCCCATCCGCCGCGCAAACGGTCCGAAACGGCCATCCCTACCCCGGTCTTGGGAAAGCGACACCACCGTACGCACGTCCTGTCACGTCACCGCAGGCGGCGGCGATTAAGGTGGTGCTCTGCGTACGGACACGAAGGGGCAGTGGTGAACGACGGCGACGGGACGCCCGCGGCGGCGGGGCAGGGGAGGCGGTTCGGTCCCCTGGGCACGGTCCTGGTGATCATCCCGACCTACAACGAGGCGGAGAACATCAAGGCGATCGTCGCGCGCGTGCGCGAGGCGGTCCCCGAGGCCCACGTGCTCGTGGCCGACGACAACAGCCCCGACGGCACCGGCAAGCTCGCCGACGAGCTGGCGGCGGAGGACGATCACGTCCAGGTCCTGCACCGCAAGGGCAAGGAGGGCCTGGGCGCCGCCTACCTCGCGGGCTTCCGCTGGGGACTGGAGCACGGCTACGGCGTGCTGGTCGAGATGGACGCCGACGGCTCCCACCAGCCCGAGGAACTGCCCCGGCTGCTGACCGCCCTCAAGGGCGCCGACCTGGTGCTCGGCTCCCGCTGGGTGCCCGGTGGCCGGGTGGTGAACTGGCCCAGGTCGCGCGAGATCATCTCCCGCGGCGGCAGCATGTACTCGAGGATCGCGCTGGACCTGCCGCTGCGCGACATCACCGGCGGATACCGCGCCTTCCGCTCCGAGACCCTGGAGGGGCTCGGGCTGGAGGAGGTCGCTTCCCAGGGCTACTGCTTCCAGGTCGACCTGGCCCGCCGGGCGATCAAGGCGGGGTACCACGTCGTCGAGGTGCCGATCACGTTCGTCGAGCGGGAGCTCGGCGACTCCAAGATGAGCCGGGACATCCTCGTGGAGGCGCTCTGGCGGGTCACCACGTGGGGCGTGGGGGAGAGGGTCGGCAAGGTCCTGGGACGCGACAAGCACCCCGACGGGCCCGCCGTGCCGGGCGACAAGTCGACACAGGCGTCCGACAGGAACGCCTGATCGTCCCCTTACGCCGCGCTGAGCCGGGGCCAGGCACACTGGGAGTATGACGACTGGCGCTCAGACCCCCAGGTCCCCCGGCCGGCCTCCGCGCTCCCGGCTGCGCACCTTCCTGCCGCTGGGCATCGCCGCCTGGCTCGTCCTGGAGATCTGGCTGCTGACCGTGGTGGCCGGGGCGTCCAGCGGCCTCGTGGTCTTCCTGCTGCTGGTCGCGGGCATCGTCCTCGGCTCCGTGGTCATCAAGGCGGCAGGCCGCCGGGCCTTCAGGAACCTCACCGAGACGCTACAGCAGCAGCAGTCCGGCGTTCCGCCCGAGGCCCGTCCCAACAGCGAGGGCAACGGCCTGATGATGCTGGGCGGGCTGCTCCTGATCCTGCCCGGCCTCATCTCGGACGCGCTCGGCCTGCTCATGCTGCTGCCGCCGGTGCAGAAGGCCGTCAGCCGCTCCGCGCAGCGCACGGTGGAGCGCAGGATCCGCGAGGCCGGCCCGGGCACCCTGGGCGACGCCTTCCGTCAGGCCCGGATGCACCGCCCGGACGGCAAGGTGGTCCAGGGCGAGGTCGTCCGGGACGACCCGGACGACGCCCCGCAGGGCCCCCGTCCGCCGCTGACCCACTGAGCCCTCCGGGGGTCGCCGGATCGCCGGCCCCCCGGACACACCAAAACCGCGGGTGCCGCACGTGAAGCTCACGTACGGCACCCGCGGTGTTCGGTTGTGTCGCCTACGGTTTCCCGTTACGCACTCTTGCGGCTGTCTCGCGGATGGACCGCGATGTTCATAGCGCCGGAGCGCAGCACGGCCAGCCGCTCCTCGAGGACCTCTTCGAGCTCCTCGCGGGTGCGCCGCTCCATCAGCATGTCCCAGTGCGTACGCGCGGGCTTGGCCTTCTTCTCCTCAGGGCCGTCGCCGTCCACCAGGAGTGCCTGGGCCCCGCAGACCTTGCACTCCCACTCCGGCGGGATCTCCGCCTCGACCGAGAAGGGCATCTCGAAGCGGTGCCCCTTCTCGCATGCGTACTCCACGGCCTGGCGCGGGGCCAGGTCGATGCCGCGGTCCGTCTCGTAGCTGGTCACCACGAGGCGCGTGCCGCGAAGAGCTCGCTCACTCATGAATCGTGCCTCCCGGGCTTGTCGCCCACAGGACAGGTGTCGCTGTCGTCGTCATCCGGTCAACGTCCGGGCGGCGGTAAAGATTCCCGTCCCGACTCCCGATCCGGGTCCTGCGTCGCCGTCGCAGCCGCAGCCTTGCAACCAGTGCAGTACCCGCCAACGTCCGGTTTGTCACCTCTGCTAACAGATGTGACATTGCGTTTCGGCACCTTTGACGCGCAGTAACGGTCCGCCTGGCAGGCCAAACGCGTACACTACAGCCCTTTCGCGTCGAGTACTAAATCCTTTCGGGTACCGGGTTGCCCGCGTCGCCGATCGCACGCCGCACCGGTACCCGCGCGAGCAGCACGAAACCGAGCACGAAGAACGCCACCAGCGAGATGATGGCGTCCCGGTAACTCCCGGTCAGCTGGTAGGTGAGCCCGAAGAGCAGCGGCCCGAGCCAGCTCATCCCGCGGTCGCTCAGCTCGTACGCCGAGAAGTACTCGGCCTCCTTGCCGGGCGGTACCAACTGGGAGAAGAGGGAGCGGGAGAGTGCCTGGCTGCCGCCCAGGACCAGCCCGATCCCGGCGGCCAGCACGAAGAACCACACGGGAGCCCCGGCCGGCAGGAAGTACCCGGCGGCGAGGGTCGCCGTCCAGGCCACCAGCGACCCGAGGATGGTCCGCTTGGCCCCGTACGTCCTGGCCAGCCGCCCCAGGGCCAGCGCGCCCACCACGGCGAGCACCTGGACCAGCAGGACCGCCACGATGAGGGTGGACTGCCCGAGGCCCAGCTCTTCGGAGCCGTAGACCGACGCCTGGGTGATCACCGTCTGGATGCCGTCGTTGTAGACGAGGTACGCCAGCAGGAAGGCCAGTGTCAGCGGGTGGCGGCGCATGTCGCGGATCGTCGCCGCGAGCTGCTTCCAGCCGGTCCCCGCGGGCTCCCGCGCGGGGGTGCGGCGGTCGCGCAGCCGGCGTAGCGGGATGAGCGCGAAGGCGCCCCACCACAGTCCGGCGGACGCCAGGCAGATGCGGACCGCGGCGCTCTCGCTCAGTCCGAAGGAGTCGTGGGCGGTGTAAAGGATCAGGTTCGCGATCAGGACCAGGGCCCCGGCCGCGTATCCGAAGGCCCACCCGCGCGAGGAGACGGCGTCGCGTTCCTCGGGCGGTGCGATCTGCGGAAGGTACGAGTTGTAGAGCATCATCGCCACCGACTGCGCGGCGTTGGCGACGACCAGGAGCACGCCGCCCAGCAGATAGCGGTCGCCGTCCAGGAAGAACATCCCCGCCGTGGCCGCGGCGCCGGTGTACGCGGCCGCGGCCAGCAGCGGCTTCTTGCGGCCCGACCGGTCGGCCGCGGCGCCCACCAGGGGCATCACCAGGACCGCCACGATCACCGAGAGGGACACCGAGTAGGCGAAGAAGGACCCGGCGCGCACCGGTATCCCCAGCGGGTGGACGTACCCGTCCCCGTCCGCGGCCGACTCGGCGACCGACGTCAGATAGGGCCCCAGGAACACGGTGAGCACGCTCGTCGAGTAGACGGAGCACGCCCAGTCGTAGAAGTACCAGCCGCGTTGTTCGCGCCGCCGGTCGGCGGCCCCGTCGGCCGCGTCCGTCCGCAGGGTGTCGGTGCCCACCCGTGCCCTCGCTTCCCCGTGCGCGCGCACCGCCCCGGGCGGCCGGCCGGGACTCAGGCCCAGACGCCGCGGTCCTCCATGACCTTGCGCAGTGTGTCGATGTGATCGGTCATGATGCCATCCACTCCCAGGTCCAGGAGCCGGTGCATGCGGTCCGGATCGTTCACCGTCCAGACGTGCACCTGGAGCCCGCGCGCGTGGGCGGCGCGCAGGAAGCGGCGGTCCACGACCCGGATGCCCGACTGGACCTCGGGAACCTGCGCGGCCACCGGTGCAGGGCGTGGGGCGACCGGAACACCCCACGAGCGCAGCCGGAGGCCCAGGACGCCGCGGATGCCGTACGAGGTGGCCAGGCGCGGGCCCGCCAGGCGCTGGGCGCGCGCCACGCGTGCCTCCGAGAACGAGCCGACACAGACCCGGTCCCAGGCGTTCGTCCGCCCGATCAGCTCCAGGAGGGGCACCAGCGCGGGCTCCGCCTTCACGTCGATGTTCCAGCGCACCTCGGGGAAGGCTTCGAGGAGTTCCTCGAAGAGCGGCACCGGCTCCTCGCCCGCCACGCGCGCGTGACGCACCCGCTCCCACGGAAGGTCGGCGATCCGCCCGGCCCCCTCGGTCACCCGGTCCAGGGTCGCGTCGTGGAAGGCGACGAGCCTCCCGTCGCGCGTGGCGTGGACGTCGGTCTCGATGTACCGGTAGCCCGCCTCGACCGCCCGCCGGAACTGCCGCAGCGTGTTCTCCAGACCGTCCGCCGAACCGCCCCGGTGGGCGAAGGCGATCGGGCCGGGGTGGTCGAGGTAGGGGTGGCGTATCGGGCTGGTCACCGACGCAGTATCGCGCGCCGGGGTTCACCGGCGGCAACCACCGTGCTGCCGGAAGGTGCCGGGAGTACGGCGAAGACGCGCAGGAACACCTGGGCGAGCGGGCCGATCGACACCGCGTACAGGAGGGTGCCGATACCGACCGTGCCGCCGAGGGCGAAGCCCGTGACCACGACGGTGATCTCGACGGCCGTGCGCACCAGGCGTACCGAGAGGCCCGTGCGCCGGTTCAGGCCGGTCATCAGGCCGTCGCGCGGGCCGGGGCCGAACCGCGCGGCGATGTACAGCCCGGTCGCCGCCCCGTTCAGGACGATCCCCGTGACCATGGCGGCGATCCGCAGCGGCAGCCCCTGGGCGTCCGGCAGGACGGACAGGGTCGCGTCCATCGCCGCGCCGATCACCAGCACGTTGGAGACCGTGCCGAGGCCCGGCCGCTGGCGCAACGGGATCCACAGGAGCAGCACGGCGGCGCCCAGGACGGTCAGCACCACGCCCATGGACAGGCCGGTGCGTTCCGCCAGTCCCTGGTGCAGCACGTTCCACGGCTCCAGACCGAGTCCCGACCGGACCAGCAGCGCCGAACTCGCGCCGTACAGCGCGAGTCCGCCGTATAGCTGGGTCAGCCGCCGTGTGAGGTGCCTGTGCCGGACCTCGGCCTGCCTGGACAAGATCTGCCCCCTGTGTGGTCGTAGTGGCCTGCTGCATGACACCCTGTGGCTTGAGAAGGAGAAGCAACCATGGCCAATTCGGGGAAGGTGGACTGATTTCCATGGCGCAGTGGACCTCGGCCGTGGGGGCCGGTCAGCTCGCCCGGCTGCTCGGCTCCCAGCAGGACCGCCCCGCCGGGCCCGGCACCCGCCGCCCGCCCGCCTACCGCGCGCTCGCCGACGGCATTCGGCTTCTGGTCCTCGAAGGCCGCGTCCCGGTCGCCGCCCGGCTGCCCGCCGAACGCGAACTGGCCCTCGCCCTGACCGTCAGCCGTACCACCGTCGCCGCCGCCTACGAGGCGCTGCGCGCGGAGGGCTTCCTGGAGTCCCGGCGCGGCGCGGGCAGCTGGACGGCCGTACCGGCCGGGAACCCGCTGCCGGCGCGCGGTCTCGAACCGCTGCCGCCCGAAGCGCTCGGTTCGATGATCGACCTGGGCTGCGCGGCGCTCCCCGCGCCCGAGCCCTGGCTCACCCGGGCCGTGCAGGGCGCCCTGGAGGAGCTGCCGCCGTACGCGCACACCCACGGCGACTATCCGGCGGGACTGCCGACGCTGCGCGCGATGATCGCCGAGAGGTACACGGCGCGCGGGATCCCGACCATGCCCGAGCAGATCATGGTGACCACGGGCGCGATGGGCGCGATCGACGCCATCTGCCACCTCTTCGGGGGGCGCGGAGAGCGGATCGCCGTGGAATCGCCCTCCTATGCGAACATCCTCCAGCTGATGCGGGAGGCCGGCGCCCGGCTCGTCCCCGTCGCGATGGCCGAGGGACTGACCGGCTGGGACGTCGACCGCTGGCGCCAGGTGCTGCGCGAGGCCGCGCCGCGCGTCGCCTATGTCGTCGCCGACTTCCACAACCCCACCGGCGCGCTCGCCGAGGAGGACCAGCGACGCCGCCTCGTTGACGCGGCCCGGTCGGCGGGCACGGTGCTCGTGGCCGACGAGACGATGAGCGAGCTGTGGCTGGACGACGACGTCGAGATGCCGCGGCCCGTGTGCGCCTTCGACCCGGCCGGGTCCACGGTCGTCACCGTCGGTTCCGCGAGCAAGGCCTTCTGGGCCGGGATGCGCATCGGCTGGGTCCGCGCCGCGCCGGACGTCATCCGCAGCCTGGTCGCCGCGCGGGCGTACGCCGACCTGGGCACGCCCGTACTGGAGCAACTTGCCGTGAACTGGCTGTTCAGCACCGGCGGCTGGGAGCAGGCCGTGGCGGTCCGCCGCGAGCAGGCCGGGCAGAACCGGGACGAGCTGGTGGCGGCGGTACGGCGGGAGCTGCCCGACTGGGAGTTCGAGGTGCCCAGGGGCGGGCTCACCCTGTGGGTGCGGACGGGCGGCCTCTCCGGCTCCCGGCTCGCGGAGGCGGGGGAGCGGGTGGGCGTACGGGTCCCGTCCGGTCCGCGCTTCGGGGTCGACGGCGCCTTCGAGGGGTACGTCCGGCTGCCCTTCACCGTGGGTGGCGCGGTGGCGGAGGAGGCGGCGTCCCGGCTGGCCGCTGCGGCCCGCCTGGTGGAGAGCGGCGGCGCCGGGAGCGGCGGCGAGGCACCGCGGACGTTCGTGGCGTAGCCCAGCTTCGACGGTGGCGGTCGGTGGAAACGCGGCCGGGGCGGAGCGGTGGGTCGCTCCGCCCCGGCCGCGGTCACCTTCTCAGGAGGTCTCCGCCGCGACGGCCTTGGCGGGGACCGGCTCCGCCGCGGCGGCCGTAACGGGGACCGGCTCCGCGGGAACCGGCTCCGACGTCGCGGGCTCGGCGGTCGCCTCCGGCCCGCCCGGTGCCTCACGCACCTCCGTCGTTGTCTCCGTCGCCACCGGCGTGGGTTCGGGCTCGGTGGGGGCTTCCTCAGGCTCGGTCCGGTTGGATGCCGGCGGGGCCTTCTTCTCCATCGACACCGCCTTGGCCTCGGCCGTCGCCTCCGCCGCCTCCGCCTCCGCGGGGACCGGCGCCCGCTCCCCGTCCGCCGGGGTCGTGCGCGGGGGGAGCAGGTCGAGCACCGCCTGCCGGTGGGCGTCGCTCGTGGCGTCGTCGTAGGGGTCGGGGGTGGCCGGGACCTGGAGGCGGTGGACCGCACCCGTGCCGAGGCGGGCGTATCCGCGACCGGGGGGAACCTGGTCGACGGGCGTGGTGTGCGGGGGAGCGCCCAGCGCGGCGGTCAGTTCGTCCGCCGTGGCCGGGCCGAGCACCACGCGCGCGCGTGTGTGCTGCCGTACGGCGTCACTGAGGCTCTCCAGGGCGTCCAGCTGGTCGGCGACGACCACCGTCACGTGCGCGGCGCGGCCGTGCCGCAGGGGCACCTGGAGCAGGGACTGCGGGTCTCTGCGGCCCTCGGCCGTGGCGAGGTGCGTGAAGGCGCTCGGACGGTCCAGGAAGACCCACAGGGGCCGCCGGGTGTCGTCCGGTGCGGGCTGCCCTTCCTGACGGGCCCGGTTGACGGAGATCAGCCGGCGCTCGGTCTCGGCGGCGGCCCACTCCAGGCTGGTCAGCGCCCCGGTGAGGCCGGACTCGACGGCCAGGACGCCGTCCCGGCCGACCAGACAGGCGTACTCACCGGTGCCGCCGCCGTCGACGATCAGGATGTCTCCTTGGTGCAGCGCCTGGAGGGCGACCGAGCGCAGCAGGGTGGAGGTGCCGGTGCCGGGCCGGCCCAGGACCAGCAGGTGGGGTTCGGTCGAGCGGATGCCGGTGCGCCAGACGACCGGCGGGACGTCGCGCCGCTCCTCGCCGTGGGTGAGCGGGAGGGTGCGCTGGACCCGGGTCGGGTCGGTGAAGCCGAGGACGGTCTCGCCGGGTGCGGTGACGAAACGCTGGGCGGCGATGTCGGTGGGGAGCGCCGCGAGCACGTCGACGGTGAGGTGGTTGGACTCCTCGTCCCACGTGAAGTGGTACTCCCGGCCCCGGCCGGACTTCGCGGTGAGCAGGTGCTCGATGCGGGTCCGGGAGCCGGCCTCCCCGTCGGTGAAGTAGGCGGGGTAGCGGATCACCAGGTGGGTGAAGCGGCCGCCGTCGTCGAACTCGTAGGCCGGGAACGCCTTCTCCCAGGAGCCGCCGTGGGCGTACAGGGGGTCGGGGTCCTCGGCGAGCGAGAAATACGGGACCAGGGCCTCGTAGAGGGACTGGAGGCGCTGGGTCTGGGAGTCGTCGGGGCCTTCCGGCGTCGCCGGGGTGCGGTCCCTGCCCTGCCAGGCTGCCGCCGCCATCAGGGCGATGACGGCGAGCAGCGGGCCGTACGGCACGAGTGCCACGACCAGGACCACCGAGGCCACCAGGAACAGCAGCGCACCGCGCCGGTCCTTGGGGGTCTCGGTCCATCTGCTCCGCCCGGCGGCGGCCAGCCTGCGCAGGCCGCGGCCGATCGTGATCAGCGGCTGGAGGACGTCGGTGGCGCTGTCGGCCGCCGTCCGGGCCAGCACCCGGCTCCGGGCGAGCTGTGCGCCGCCGTTGCTCAGAATGCGGGGGAGGGGCCGCCGGGCCACTGATGCCTCCTGGTGCGTACGTGGGGGGTGTCGGGTGGGGGGTGAGGGGCGTCAGAACTTGATTCCGCCTAGGAGGCCCGCCAGGCTCTCGCCGCCCGCCTTGATGCTCGGCGCGATGGCCGTACTCGCGAGATAGAACCCGAACAGGACCGCGACCAGCGCGTGCGAGGCCTTGAGGCCGTCCTTGCGGAAGAAGATGAAGACGACGATGCCGAGCAGGACCACGCCTGAGATCGAGAGGATCATGTGAGTTCTCCTGGTTCACGGGGACAGTCACCATGAGTACTTCCAGGCTCACAGCATGTATCCATACGATAAAAGGTGCAAATGGGGGAAATTCGTCGGAAATACCCTGATTGGCGGCGTGTTTGTTGGGCCGGACGAGTGCTTCGCGAGCCAGTACCCTGGCGATTCACTCGTACGGCAGCACCGCTCGCCGCCGTGCGTGGCAGTACCCGGGGAGTACCCCGGCAGTGTGCGCAGTCCCGCAGTCCCCAAACGTTCGCAGTGAGAGGCGGTCCGGCCGATGAGTGAAGCCCCCGACCCCGAGGTCGTGGAGCTGGCGACCAAGATCTTCGATCTGGCCCGGCAGGGGCGGGCCGAAGAGCTGGTGGCGTATGTGGACGCCGGCGTTCCGGCCGATCTCACCAACGACCGCGGCGACTCCCTCGTCATGCTCGCCGCCTATCACGGCCACGCCTACGCGGTACGCGCGCTGCTGGGCCGCGGCGCCGACGCCGACCGCGTCAACGACCGGGGTCAGACCCCGCTCGCCGGAGCCGCCTTCAAGGGTGAGACGGAAGTGACGAAGGCGCTTCTCGAGGCCGGCGCGGACCCGGCCGCGGGCACCCCGTCGGCCGTGGACACGGCGCGGATGTTCGCCCGGACGGACCTGCTGGAGCTGTTCGGCGTGCAGTGACCGGACGTCGGTGCGGATCCTCCGAGGATCCGATCCGCACATTCTGACCAGGTAAAACACTGAAAACGGGGGAGGCGGTACAAGGCCGCCGAAATTTCGGTCGCGGCAGATGTGACCGCCGGGCCATCATGACGACGTGGTTCACGGACGTGATGGCTGGGCAGGTGTTGCCGCACCGCGCGGGCCGTGACACGGCTCGCAAGGGCCACCGACGAGAGGCAGGAACATGGTCTTCAGCAAGCAAGAGACGGCGGGCGCTCCGACGTGTTGGCGCACGGCCAGGTAACGCGTGTTCCCCGGTTGCGTCGACGCTTGATGTGAGGCTGTTTCCCATGTTCGATCCGGTCATAGCGCCCAGCGGTACGCTGCTCGGCCTGCTTCAGCGGGGTCGCGGCGACGGCACGCTGCACGCGCTCACCGCCCCGCGCCCCGAAGCGCTGGCGGCTCTGAACCACTGCGTTCTCCACGACCCCCGCCACGACTGGCAGGTCGAGAACCGCTCCCTCTACTACGCCCGCCTCTACCTCGACCTCAATGGCGAGCTGGACGCGATCGAGGCCCACCTCTTCGACCCCGAGGACGTCCTGGACGCCGACGAGTCGCGCACGGGGCTGGCCCTCGCGGTCCTCGGGCACCTCGCGTCCTACGGCAGGCTGGACGCGCTCGAACTGCTGCGCCGGTACGCCGCCCACGGCGTCAACTGGGCGTGGGCCCTGGACGAGCTGGCGCTGCGCGACGACGACGCGGGGCTGCGCGCCCTCGCCGCGCCCGTGCTGGCGCGTTTCCCGCGCGATCCCGAGGGCGACGCCGAGCTGGCCGTCGCCGTGCGGGACGCCTTCGAACCGCGGCCCTGGCGGCTGTGGGCCGACGACACCCGCGAATCGATCGCCACGCGTGTGCGTGCCGCCCACGAGGCGGGCAGCTTCGACCGCTGGCAGCGGCAGATGAATCCCACCGGCCCGCGTCCGGGCTGGAGCGTGCGTGCCGTGTTCGAGTGGGCGGAGCAGGGCATCGAGCGCGGCGCCGTGCTCCACGTGCCGGCCGCCCGCTGCCTCACCGCCGTCGCGGGACCCGAGGACCGGCCCGAGATCGTCGAGGCCGCCCGGTCCGGCACCGAGGCCGCCCGCAGCACCGCCCTGCACTACCTCGCCGACGCCAATGATCCCGACGTGCTCGACCTGATCGAGGGCGCCGCGACCACCGGCCCGACCCCGGTCGTGGAGGCCGCCGTCGCCGCCTACGAGCGCATGCGCAGCCTCGCCGCCGTCGACCGGGCCCGCGGCTGGGTGCACCGCCCCGACGCCCTCGGCGCCGCCGCCGGACGGGTGCTCGCCTGCCGGGGCGCGGCGCAGGACCGCGACCTCGTCCTCGCCGCCCTGCGCGAGGCCGTACGGGGCGAAGGCCCCGACGCGCCGACCCTGTGGACCCTCGTCGACGGCACCGGGCGCCTCGGCATCGCCTGTGCCGCCCCCGTGCTGCGCCACATCTACCGCGAGACCGCCTCCTCCCACCTGCGTGGCCGGGCCGCCCGTGCGCTGGCCGCCACCGACCCGTCGTTCGCCGCGGGCTTCGCCATCGAATGCCTGTGGGACTGCGAGGAGACCACCCGCGAGGTCGCCGCCCGGCACGCCGAGACCGGCGACAACCGGGTCGTCGAACGGCTGCGCAGGCTGGCCGCCGATCCGGCCGAGGAGGACGAGGTCCAGACGGCCGTGCGCAGCCGCTTCGGACCGGACGCGCCCGCCGTGTGAGACGACCCGGGGACGGTGGCGCCGGACCGTGCCCGGCCCGGCGCCACCGTCCCCGGGTGAATGGCGGATGGCGCGCGGGCCCGCCGGACATGGCCGTCGGCCGACCCGCCCGGCGCACGGGCAACGCTCATGGGACGTTTCCCGGCCGGAAAGATCGACGTTGACGCGAGCACGTCCAGTCCGGCGACAACACCGGTATGCGTGTCGTCATCGTGACCGAATCCTTTCCCCCCGATGTGAACGGCGTCGCCCACTGCGCGCTGCAGACCGCCCGGCACCTCGTCGACCGCGGTCACGAATGCGTCGTCGTCGCACCGGCCACCGCCGCCGGCCACGCGGCGGACGCCGCCGCTCCGTGCCCGCTCGTCCGCGTCCCCTCCCTCCCGCTCCCCGGCTACCCCCAGGTCCGCGTCGCCCTGCCCAGCCGGCGCGTGGCCGCCGCCATCGCCGAACACCGCGCGGACGTCGTCCACCTGGCCAGCCCCTTCGTCCTCGGCGTCCGGGGCATGGCCGCCGCCGCCCGCCTCGGCGTGCCCGCCGTGGCCGTCTACCAGACCGACCTCGCCGGCTACGCCCGCACCTACATGGGGGCGGGCGAGGCGGCCGCCTGGCGCCGCATCCGCTCCGTGCACGCCGCCGCCGACCTCACCCTCGCCCCCTCCGGCGCGGCCCTGCGCGACCTGAGGGCGCACGGCGTGCCCCGGGTCGGCCTGTGGCCGCGCGGTGTGGACACCGTCCGCTTCCGGCCCGACCGGCGCGACGAGGAGCTGCGCCGCGGGTTCGCCCCGAACGGCGAGCTGATCGTCGGCTACGTGGGCCGCCTCGCCCCCGAGAAGCAGGTGGAGCTGCTGTCCGGCGTCTGCGCCCTGGAGGGCGTGCGCGTGGTGGTCGTCGGGGACGGGCCCAGCCGGCCGGGTCTGGAACAGGCGTTGCCCGGCGCCGCCTTCCTCGGCCGCCGCACCGGCGAAGAGCTGGCCCGGGTCTTCGCCTCCCTGGACGTCTTCGTGCACACCGGCCCCCTCGAGACGTTCTGCCAGACCGTCCAGGAGGCCATGGCCAGCGGCGTGCCCGTCGTCGCCCCGGCGGCCGGCGGCCCGCTCGATCTGGTGGCCCACGGCAGCACCGGCCTGCTGGTGCCACCGCGCGACGCCGCCGCCGTACGGGACGCCGTGTGGTCGCTGTCCGCTGACCCCGTACTGCGGGCCGCGTACGGGGCGGCCGGCCGGGCGAAGGTCGAGGGGCGCACGTGGGCGGCCGTCGGCGACCGCCTGATCGGGCACTACAGGGACGTGCTGGCCTCGCGGAAGGCGGTGCTGGCGGCATGAACGCGCTGCGGATCGTCCGGCTCGCCAACTTCGTCGCACCCGCCTCGGGCGGCCTGCGCACCGCGCTGTGCGAGCTGGGCCGGGGATACCGGGCGGCCGGACACGACCCCGTCCTCGTGGTCCCGGGCGAGCACGCCGACGACCGGGAGACCGAGCAGGGCCGGGTGATCACCCTCCCCGGGCCGCTCCTGCCCGGCACCGGCGGCTACCGCGTCCTGACCGACAGGCGGCGCGTGAGCGCGCTCCTGGCGGACCTGGCACCCGACCGCCTGGAGGTGTCCGACCGCACCACGCTGCGCTGGACCGGCCGGTGGGCCCGGCGCGCCAGGGTCCCCGCCGTGATGGTCTCCCACGAGACCACCGACGGCGTGCTGCGCACCTGGGGCCTGCCCGAGGCGGCCGCCCGGCGCGCCGCCGACGCGCTCAACATCCGTACGGCGCACACCTACGCGCGCGTGGTGTGCACCACCGAGTTCGCCGAGCGGGAGTTCGTCCGCGTCGGCGCCCGCAACGTCGTACGGGCCCCACTCGGCGTCGACCTGGCCGGGCGGCACCCCTCGCTGCGCGACCCGGGTCTGCGGGCCCGTTTCGCGCGCGAGGACGAGGTCCTGCTGGCGACGTGCTCCCGGCTGTCGGTCGAGAAGCGGCCCGGCACGGCTCTCGACGCCCTCGACGCGCTCCGGCGGCGCGGCGTCCGGGCGGTGCTGGTGGTGGCCGGTGACGGACCGCTGCGGGCGCGGCTCGAACAGCGGGCACGGGAGCGCGGGCTGCCGGTGACCTTCCTCGGTCACGTCGCCGACCCCGGGCTGCTGGGCGCGCTCCAGGCGTCCGCCGACGTGTGCCTGGCTCCCGGACCGGCCGAGACCTTCGGGCTCGCCGCGCTGGAGGCGATGGCCTGCGGCACGCCCGTGGTCGCGAGCGCGTCGTCGGCGCTCCCCGAGGTGATCGGCTCCGCCGGGGCCGTCGCCGCCGACCACGGGGAGGCCTTCGCGGACGCCGTGGAGTCGCTGCTCGGGCACCGGGAGGCGGACCGCCGCGAGACGGCACGCGCGCGTGCCGAGTGCTTCGGCTGGGACACGGCGGTCGAGGCGTTCCTCGCCGCGCACGACGCGGCCGTCCCCACGCGCCCCGCGCTGCCGGAGACCGTGTCATGAGACGCCTCCGCTTCGTGGCCCTCGGCGACTCGCTGACCGAGGGTGTGGGCGACCCGGTGGGGCACGGGTGGCGGGGCTGGGCCGCGCTGCTCGCCACCGGACTCGCCGAGCAGCCCGTCCTCTTCACCAACCTCGCCCGCAGCGGCGCGCAGACCGTCGACGTGGCCGAGCGGCAGCTGCCGGCCGGCCTCGCCCTGCGCCCCGACCTCGTGTCCGTCGTCGTCGGCGTCAACGACACCCTGCGCCGCACCTTCGACCTCGGGGCGGTCGCCGCCCGCCTCGACACGGTGTACGGCGCCTGCACCGGGCGCGGCGCGCTGCTGCTCACGGCGTGTCTGCCGGATCCCGGGGCGGTGCTCGGGCTGCCGGACGCGCTCGCCCGTCCACTGGCCCGGCGGCAACGGGCGGTCAACGCCGTGGTGCACGCCCTGTCCGACCGGTACGGGGCCGTGCACCTGCACGCGTGCGAGGGCGGCTGGACGACGGACCGCTCGATGTGGAGCGTGGACCGGCTGCATCCCGGCGAGCGGGGGCACCGCCAGCTGGCCCTGCGCTTCCACGCGCTGCTCGCCGAGCGCGGCGTCGCCACCGGTCCCGCGCCCTCGCCCGACAACGAGTTCGCCGCCCCCACCCGGGCGGCGAGCCTGTGGTGGCTGGCCACCGCGGGCACCGGCTGGGTGGCCCGGCGCTGCACCGACCTGCTGCCCCAGCTGCTGACGCTGGCCGCCGGCGAACTGCGGCACCACGCACGCGGGACGAGCGCCCGGCTCGACCTGCGCACGTCCGCGGCCGTCACCGCCGCCCTCGCGGCGCTCGCGTCGAACGGCGGGCGGGAGGCGGAGGCGGCCTGAGAGCCGCCACCGGAAGGCGACGGGGAGGGAGTCCGGTGTCGGACGCACCTCCACCCTGCGGGCGTCAGCGCTCGCGTACCGCCACGAACCGCACCGGCGTCCCCGGTACCGCCTGGGCCGCCGCGGGGAGGTCGCGGGAGCGGACGACGCCGATCACCGGATAGCCACCGGTCGTCGGATGGTCGGCCAGGAACACCACGGGCCGGCCGTCCGGCGGCACCTGGACCGCGCCGAGCACCATGCCCTCGCTGGGCAGTTCGCCCGCGCGGGCACGCTCCAGCGGTGGTCCCTCCACGCGCAGTCCGATGCGGTTGCTCGCGGCCGACACCCGGTACGCGCGCGAGGTGAACGTCCGTACCGCCCCGGGCGTGAACCAGTCCGCGCGCGGGCCCGGCGTCACCCGCAGGATCAGCTCCGCCGGCGGTGCCGGCTGCGGGGCGACGTCCACGCACGCGTGCCGCCCGCGCGGCCGCCCCAGGGCGAGCACCATGCCGTCCGAGAGGGGCGGCGGTCCCAGGCCGGACAGCAGGTCGGTGGAGCGGCTGCCGAGCACCTGCTCGACCAGGACGCCGCCCGAGACGGCCACATAGGAGCGGACGCCGGAGCCGGCCGACCCCACGTCGAGCAGCGCGCCCGCCGGCACACCGACCGGCGCGCCCCAGGACACCGGCCTCCCGTCCACCGTCACAGGGCAGGGCGCGCCACCGACCGCCACGGTCATGGCGCACCGGGGGCGCAGGGCGCAGCCGGTGAGGGTGGTCTCCAGGACGGCCGCCTCGGGCGGGTTGCCGACCAGACGGTTGACCAGGGCGGCCGCGGGCGCGTCGAGCGCCCCGGAACGGGGGACGCCGAGGTGCGCGTGACCGGGGCGGCCCCGGTCCTGCACGGTGGTCAGGGCCCCGGCCCGGACGACGGCGAGCGCACGGTCCGTCATGAGCCGCCCCGCCGTTCGTGGGGTTCTCGGGGGCCTTTGGAGCCTTGGGGTGCCTGACGTCCTTGAGGTGCTGCCTGGGGTGCTTGCGGTGCTTGCGGTGCTCGGGGTCCTTCGGGGACGAACCGGACGCGCGTGCCGGGCGACAGGAGCGCCGCGGGCACGCGCGTGTGGTCCCACAGCACGGCGTCCGTGGTGCCGATCAACTGCCAGCCGCCCGGCGACGAGCGCGGGTACACGCCCGTGTAGGGACCGGCCAGCGCCACCGACCCGGCCGGGACGGCCGTGCGCGGGGTGTCCCGGCGCGGTACGTCGTACCGCGCGGGGAGCCCGGTCAGATAGCCGAAGCCGGGCGCGAACCCGCAGAAGGCGACCCGGAACTCGGTGTCGGCGTGGATGCGCGCCACCTCCCGCGGCGCCACTCCCCAGTGCGCGCCCACGTCGGCCAGGTCCGGGCCGTCGTAGCGGACCGGGATCTCGACGACGGGCCCCGCGCGCGGGGGAGCGGGCGGAACCTCGGCGGCGGTCAGTTCGGCCGCGAGCCGGGCCCGGCCGGCGACACCGTCCAGCAGGACGGTGCGGGCCGCCGGGACGATCTCCCGCGCGGCCAGCGTGCCCTCCGCGCGGCGCCGCAGCAGTTCCACGCGGAGCGCCTCCGCCTCCTCGCCCGAGGAGACCTCGACCAGCAGGGCGTCGTCGCCGACCGGCAGGACGTTCACGCGAAGGCCTCCACCCGGACGCCCGACGCCTCCAGCCGCTCCCGTACCCGGCGGGCCAGGTCCACCGCGCCGGGCGTGTCCCCGTGCACGCACAGGGAGCGCGCGCGGACCGTCACGACCGCTCCCGACCGGGCGGTGACCGTGCCGGAGCGGGCCAGCTCCACGGAGCGGGCCACGACGGAGTCGGGTTCGGTGACCACCGCGCCCTCCTGCCCGCGCGGCACCAGCGTGGCCTGGTCGGTGTACGCCCGGTCCGCGAAGGCCTCCGGCACGGCGGGCAGTCCCGCCTCCGCGGCCCGCTCCAGGACACGCGAGCCGGGCAGCCCGAGGACGGGCAGCGCGCCGCCCGCCAGGAGTACGCCGTCGACGACCGCCGCCGCCTGCTCCTCGTCCCGGACCACCCGGTTGTAGAGGGCGCCGTGCGGCTTGACGTACGCCACGCGCGTGCCCGCCGCGCGGGCGAAGACCTCTAGGGCGCCGATCTGGTAGGCCACCTCCGCCGCCAGCTCGGCGGGTGGCACGTCCATGGCGCGCCGTCCGAATCCGGCCAGGTCCCGGTAGGAGACCTGGGCGCCGACCGTCACGCCCCGCTCGGCCGCCAGCTCGCACACCCGCCGCATGGTGGCCGGGTCGCCGGCGTGGAACCCGCATGCGACGTTGGCGCTGGTGACGACGGAGAGCAGGCCCTCGTCGTCGGTGAGCCGCCAGCGGCCGAAGCCCTCGCCGAGGTCGGCGTTGAGGTCGATCGAGGTCATGTCTCCAGTGTCTCCGCTCTCGGGCGCCCGCAGGGGCACCCGGGGTCAGGCGACGCGGTACTGCTCGTCGCGCGCGTCGGTGAGGAACATCTGCCCCGGCGCGTGGGTCACGGCGAAGGGCAGCCGCGAGGCCATGACGGCCGCCTGTGGAGTCACCCCGCAGGCCCAGAACACCGGGATGTCGTCCGGCTCGGCGTCCACCGCGTCGCCGAAGTCGGGCCGGCCCAGGTCCTCGATGCCGAGCGCCGACGGGTCGCCGCAGTGCACCGGGCTGCCGTGCACCGCCGGGAGCAGGCTGGTCTCGTGGATCGCCGCCGACAGGTGGGCGGGCGGCACGGGGCGCATCGACACCACCATCGGGCCGTGCAGCCGGCCCGCCGGACGGCACCGACGCGTGGTGACGTACATCGGGACGTTGCGGCCCTGCTCGACGTGCCGGATCGGGACACCGGCCGACGCCAGCGCCCACTCGAAGGTGAAGCTGCATCCGATCAGGAACGTCACCAGATCGTCCCGCCAGTGCGCCCGCACGTCCGTCGGCTCCTCCACCAGCTCGCCGTCCCGCCACACCCGGTAGCGCGGCAGATCGGTGCGCAGGTCCGCGCCGTCGGCGAGCACGGTGGTCCAGGACCCGGCGTCGGTGACGTCGAGCACCGGGCAGGGCTGAGGGTTGCGCGTGCAGAACAGCAGCATGTCGTACGCCCAGTCGGCGGGCACCGAGATCAGGTTGGCCTGGGTGTGGCCCGCCGCGACCCCGGCCGTGGGGCCGGCCAGCCCCTCCCGGAAGAGGGAGCGGGCGGTTTTCGGGCTCCACGCGTGCGCGTGCCGTTCGACGAGGGCGAGCGGCCGGTCCTCGGCCACGTGCTGTGAGTGCTTCACGCCAGTTCCTTTCCGCGCGTCTCCGGCAGCCACAGCAGAGCCAGCGCCGCGATGGCGTAGCCGATGGCACCGAAGACCAGCGCGCCGCCCACACCCCAGCTGTCGGCCAGGAAGCCGACCGTGGTCGGGAAGACGGCGCCCACGGCGCGTCCGGTGTTGTACGTGAAGCCCTGGCCCGCGCCGCGTGCCGCCGTCGGGTACAGCTCGCTCAGGTACGAGCCGAAGCCGCTGAAGATGGCCGACATGCAGAAGCCGAGCGGGAAACCGAGCACCAGGAGCAGGGTGTTGGCGCCGTCGGGGATGTTGGCGTACGCCAGGATGCAGACCGCCGACAGCAGGGCGAACAGCCAGATGTTGCGTTTGCGGCCCAGCACGTCGGTGAGCCAGCCGCCGGTGAGATAGCCGATGAAGGCGCCCGAGATGAGGAAGGTCAGGTAGCCGCCGGTGCCGACGACCGACAGGTCCCGTTCGTCCTTCAGATAGGTCGGCACCCAGGTGGCGAGGGTGTAGTAGCCGCCCTGGACGCCGGTGGAGAGCAGGCTGGCGAAGAGGGTGACGCGCAGCAGGCCGGGCGCGCCGGCCGTACCGGGCTTGAAGATCGCCGCGAAGGAGCCCTTGCTCGCGCCCGGCTCCCGGATCTCGGTGGCCTGCGGCGCGTCGTGGACGCTGCGCCTGACCCAGACCACGAGCAGCGCCGGCAGCGCACCCGTCCAGAACATGACACGCCAGGCCAGATCGTCGCCGATCAGCGAGAACACCAGCGTGTACACGACCACCGCCAGGGCCCAGCCCACGGCCCAGGAGCTCTGGATCGCGCCGAGCGTACGGCCCCGGTGCCTGGCGCTCGCGTACTCGGCCACCAGGATCGCGCCGACCGCCCACTCGCCGCCGAAGCCGAGCCCCTGGAGGGCGCGGAAGACCAGCAGCGTCTCGTAGTTGGGGGCGAAACCGCACGCCACCGTGAACACGGCGTAGGTGATCACGGTGAGCAGCAGCGCCTTGACCCGGCCGACGCGGTCCGCCAGGACGCCCGCGAGGGCGCCGCCGATCGCCGAGACGACCAGGGTGACCGTCGTGAGCAGGCCGGTCTGGCCGCTGTCCAGGCCGAAGTACGCGGCCAGCGCCACCATGGTGAGCGGCAGTGTGAAGTAGTCGTAGGAGTCGAGGGCGTACCCGCCGAACGCGCCGCCGAAGGCGCGACGGCCCCGCGGGCCGAGGGCGTGCAGCCAGCCGAACGGGCCGTCGTCCGTGGTGTGTTCATCCGCGCCGGGACGCGCCTCGGTGGACAGGGCCCGTGGGGGAGGGGTTGTGCTCATGGGCACCTCGCAGGGGAAGGACGGAGGGTGCGTGCACTTCCTGGCACCGTAGGGGATCGTTCAACGATCCCTCAATACCCCTGTTGTTTCGTTCTGGTATCTGCGATTGAATTCCGGGCATGGCAGAGCAGTTGACGGGACTGGCCGACGACCGCGCCCTCCTGGGCCGGACCAGCACCGCCGAGCGGGTCTCGGACATCCTCAGGAGCCGGATCGCCGAGGGCTACTTCCCGCCCGGCACCCGCCTGTCCGAGGACAGCATCGGCGGCGCGCTCGGCGTCTCGCGCAACACCCTGCGCGAGTCGTTCCGGCTGCTCACCCACGAACGCCTGCTCGTCCACGAGCTGAACCGGGGCGTCTTCGTCCGGGTCCTGACCGTCGAGGACGTCGAGGACATCTACCGCACCCGCTCCCTCGTCGAGTGCGCCGTCGTACGCGGCCTCGGAAAGCCTCCCTACGCCCTCGAAGGGCTCGCCGAGGCCGTCGAGGACGGGCGCCGGTCGGCCCGCGAAGGTGACTGGAAAGCCGTCGGTACGGCCAACATCCACTTCCACCGGGAACTGGTCGCCCTCGCCGGCAGCGAACGCACCGACGAACTGATGCGCAGCGTCTTCGCCGAACTCCGCCTCGCCTTCCACGTCGTGGACGACCCACGGCGCCTGCACGAGCCGTACATCGCACGGAACGCGGAGCTCCTGACGGCCCTGGAGAACGGCGAGCGGGAGACGGCGGAGCGCCTGCTCGCGGTCTACCTCGACAACTCCCTCAAGCGCGTCGTGGAGGTCTACCTGCGGCGGGTCGGGGACGACACCCTCTAGGTCCGGTGCCCGCCGCCCCGGCCGTGGCCCCGGTCTCCGCCGCTCCGGACACGCCCCCGGCGGTCCCCGCGGTCGGCGGCCTGCCGTGCCGGGGCGCATCTGCGTCGTTTGGGTCGATGTCAGACCGAGGACCTAGTCTGTGCACCGTGACTTCGCCTGCACCGACGGACAGCGTTCCGCCCCAGCTCAGCGCGGGGCCGCGCCCTGCCCCGGGCCCGGCCGCCGACGAGGGACTGGCGCGGCGGCTGCGCGCGCTCGCCTGCACGGCGCCGCTGCACGACCTGGACGCCCGCAAGGCCAACCTCGCGGGCGAGTACTCGGTCTACGGCATGGCCGAGGTCGCCCTCGCCGCCATCGACCTCGTCACGCTGAACATGGACTTCGACACCGGCGCCGACCACGACCAGATAGTGGCCAGGCTGATCCCGCGCGTCGCCGCCCAGGCCCCGCGCCGTCCCGCCGCCGAGCACGAGCGGGTGGCCCGCTGGGTCCTGGAGAACCTGATCAACGTCGGCAGCGTAGACCGCGGCTTCCGCGCGGTCTACGGCACCTTCGGACCGGACGGTACCTACGTCCGCCGGGACTACGACTTCAAGCTCCTGGAGGAGGTCCCCGGCCCCGGCGGCACCGTCTACCTGCGCACCACGGACGAGGCGGTCAACGTCCTGGTCGGCGCCCTCGACACCGACGTCACCAGCGCCCAGATCGCCGCCGAGGTCAAGCTGGAGGTGCTGATCAGCCGGGGCCGCCTCGCCGACGCCCAGCTCGCCGCCGAGCAGGCCCGGTACCGGACCGTGCAGTACTCCGAGACCCTGCGCCGCGCCCTGGACGCCACCCGGCGCAACGTGCGCGCGGTGGACTGGCTGAGCGCCGTCCCCGACATGATCGCCGAGGCCCTGGACCACGTCGCCGACCGGTACCGCCACGAGAACGCGATCCTCACCAACATCCGCAAGGCCCGCGACGAGTCCGAGGACCACGAGCACAAGCGCCGCGCGGCCGAGCTGGTCGACATCGTCAAGGACTGCATCCGCCGCCACACCCAGCTCCAGTCCCGCCTCCTGGAGGCCGGCCCCCTCTTCCGCGCCGAACAGGACCGGCAGGCCTTCGCCACGCCCCTGACCACCTCCGGCCTCGATCTCTACGGCCATCTGGTGGCCCCCGTCCTGCCGTTGCCCCTGGAGCGGGCGCTGCGCGTCACCGACGCCTTCTTCGCCCGCGGCACCGGACTGCGCACGCCCGTCTCCGTCCGGGTCGGCGACCTCGTCGACATACTCCTGACCCCGCCGGTGGAGCGGGAGCACCTGGGCGCCGAGATGCCGGAACCCGACCTGATCGCCACTCCGGACGACAGCCGCTTCAGCGAGGAGCAGCTCGCGGCCGCCATGGAGCTGCTCGACCTCCCGCACGACGCCCCGCGCCGGCTGTCGGGACTGCTGGCCGACGCCCGCGCCCAGGACCCCGAACTGCCCTACCTCGTCGCCCTGCTGGCCGTGCACGCGGCCAGCCCGCCGGTCGGCACCGCCTACCGGCAGGGCGAGCCGAAGCTGCTGTTCGCCGTGGACGACGGCACCGAGCTGGACGACCACGAGTTCGGCGGCGCCGACCTCATCGTCGGCACCGCGCTGCTGGACGCGGCGGGCATGGCCGCCGCCCGCACGGAGGCGGCATGACGGTCACCCACCGCCACACCCCCCACCGCCACACGCCCCTACGATCCGAACAGCACGAGTGCCGGCACGGCGACGAGCGCCGGCACAGCAAGGAGAACCGACCGTGACCGAGCACGTCGACCGGAGCGAACCGGAGGCGGGTGCCGCGCCGGCCACCGCGGCCGTCACGCCCGCCGACGCCGCCGACGCGGCGCGGCTCGTCTCCTTCGGTCTCCAGCCCAAGCTGCTGCCCGCCCGCGACCAGGAGTACGCCGACCTGCTGCGCCGGTACCGCGAGGACCCGCCCTTCGCGCGCCTCGCCGACGCCGTCGCGACCGGCCTCGGTCTGATCGTGCTGGAAGTCTCCCCGCGCGCGGGCATGGCCGTCACCGCCGCCGAGGACTCGGTGTTCGCCGTCCGCATGGGCGACTACGCGCGCCGCGCCGCCACCGACTCCGGCGACCGCTTCCTGCACGGCCTCGCCCACCTCGCCCTCGCCGCCATGGCCTACCCGCGCCCCGAAGACCTCGCCGACGACGGCTACATCGGCCGCGTCACGGTCAACGGCGTGGACGCCTTCGTCCGCCAGGCCTGCCGCCGACTGGAGGAGCGCGCCGACGAGCAGGGCGAGAACACCGACCCGGCCACCGACGCCCCCGGCCTGGAGGCCGCCTGGCGGATCTGGGCCAGACGCAGCTCCACCGGCGCCACCAAGGACGCCCGCAGGCTCCCCGGCTCCACCACCGGCATCGTCGGCAAGGCCGCCGCGTTCCTCACCGAGTCCGGCTTCCTCCAGCGCACCGGCGACGACAGCGGCGGCACCTACCGCACGACCGCGCGGTACCAGCTCCAGGTGCGCGACATGGCGGGCAGCGCCGCCATGGCCGAGCTGCTGGACCTGGGCGTCGTCCCGGTCACCGACGGCACGGCGACGCTGCTGCCCGCCGAGGAGACGGAAGACCTGGAGCTGGTGGCCGACGCCGGGCTGCCGTTCCACTCGCCCTGACCCCGCGCCCAGCGCCGCCCCCGCCTCCCCGACCTCCCGAAGACTTACGAGAGTCCGCCATGTACGAGCTGTCCCGGGTCCGCCTCTACTCCATCGGACCCGCCGGTGCGCGCTACGCCGACACCGTGCTTGACCTGCGCGGTGTGGGCGAGCCCGTGCCCGACCCCGCGCCCACGCAGGCGGAGTTCTTCGAGGAGGAGCCGGTCGGCCCGCCGCGCCGCCCCGCCCCCGCGGGGGTGCTGTTCCTGGAGAACGGCGGTGGCAAATCCGTCCTGCTCAAGCTGATCTTCTCGGTGATGCTGCCCGGCCACCGCAACACCCTGGGCGGCGCCAGCTCGGGCGTCCTGCGCAAGTTCCTGCTCGCCGACGACTGCGGACACGTCGCGCTGGAGTGGCAGCACGTGCAGAGCGGCGAGTGCGTCGTCGTCGGCAAGGCCAGCGAGTGGCGCGGGCGCCAGGTCTCCAACGACCCCCGCAAGTTCGCCGAGGCCTGGTACTCCTTCCGGCCCGGGCCGGGACTGACCCTGGACAACCTGCCCGTCGCCGAGGCCACCGCCGTACGCCCGCCCGTGGAGGGCGTCTCCGGCGCCCAGGGCAGGCGGCGCACCATGAAGGGCTTCCGCGACGCCCTCACCGAGGCCGCCAAGACCTACCCGCACCTGGAGGTGCACTGGGAGGAGATCCACGACCGCTGGATCGAGCACCTCGGCGACCTCGGCCTCGACCCCGAACTCTTCCGCTACCAGCGCGAGATGAACGCCGACGAGGGCGAGGCCGCCGGCCTCTTCGCCGTCAAGAAGGACGCCGACTTCACCGACCTGCTGCTGCGTGCGGTCACCGACACCCGTGACACCGACGGACTCGCCGACCTGGTGAGCGGCTTCGGCAACAAGCTGGGCCGACGCGCCGAGCTGATCGCCGAACGCGACTTCACCGCCGGGTCCGTCGAGCTGCTCGGCCGGATCGTCGAGGCCGCCGAGGTCCGCACCCGCGCGCGCGACATCCACACCGCGGCCGAACGCCGGACCAGGACCCTCGCCCGGCGGCTCACCGCGCGCGGCGCCCAGGAGCGGGTCAGGGCCTCGGACCTCGCCCAGCGGGTCACCGCCGCCGCCCGAGCCGTCACCCACGCCGAGTCGGCCCGTGACCGCAGCGCCCTCATCGCCGCCGAACTCGCCTACCGGCACGCCTCGCTCGCCCTGACCGGCGCCGAGAAGTCCGCCGCCGCCCAGAAGCGCGAACTCGCCGACGCGCGCACCCTGCACTCCGCCTGGCAGGCCGCCGAGGCCGTACTGCGCCACCGCGCCGCCGCCGACCGCGTCGCCCGCGTGTCCGCCGCCATCCAGGAGGCCGAGCGGGACGCGGCCCCCGCGCTCGCCGCCCGCGCCAAGGCCGCCGTCGACCTCGTCCGCGCCCTGCACGCGGCGGCCGACCGGGCCGAGGGCCACGCCAACGAGGAGGAGGAGCGGTCCGCCGCCCTCCAGGAGGTCAGCGACGCGGCGCACCGCGACTCCACCACCGCCGCCACCGAGGCACAGCGCGCCCGCAGCGAGGTGGGGCACCTGCGCCAGCGCCTCACCGAGGTCGAGCAGGAGACCACCGAAGCGGTCAGGGCCGGCTGGCTCGACGACAGCGCGCCCGACGCCGACCCCGCCCGCGCGGCCCTCGCCGCCAGCGACGCCGAGAAGAGCACCGTCGCGGCCTGGGACACCGCCCGTGAGTCGGCACGCCGGGCCACGGAGCACGCGCGCGAGACGGCCTCCGCCGAGAGCCGCGCCGAACTGACGGCCGCCCGCGCGGCCGACGCCGCCACCGCGGCCGAACGCGCCCACGAGGCCGAGCGCCGCACGGCCGAGGCACTGGCCGTCGAGGAACGCCTCGCGGAACTGCTCGGCCTCGCCGCCGGCACCCGCCCCGGCATCCCGCAGCCCCGCCACGACGCGGACCACGACCCCGCGCCCGCGCGGGCCGACGGCGCCCTCACACCCCAGGAACTCGACCGCTTCGCCGACGAACTGCGCGAACTGCTCGACGACACCGTCTCCTCCGCCGAACGCCAGTTGTTCGACCTGCGCACCGCCGCCGCCGACGACTCCCGCATCCTCGGCGCGCTCGGCGACGGCGGACTGCTGCCGCCCGGCCCCGACGTGCTGGCCACCGTGGAGTTCCTGGGCGAGCACGGCATCCCCGCCCTGCCCGGCTGGCGCTACCTCGCGCAGGCCGTCGACCCCGCCGACCACGCGCGCGTGCTGGCCGCCCGGCCCGAACTGGTCGACGGCGTCATCATCACCGACCCCGACTCGCACACCCGCGCGCGCGACGTCCTCGGCGACGCGGCCCTCCTCCCGCGTTCGGCCGTCGCCGTCGGCACCGCCGCCGCCCTGCTCGCCCCCACCCCGGCCCCCGACTCCGACGCCGGGGACGTCTTCCTCGTACCGCCGAACCCCGCGATGCACGACGAGCACGCGGCCGACGAGGAGCGGCACGCGCTGCGCGCGCGGGCGACCCGGCGGGACGAGGAGATCCGCACCCTCGCCGCCCGGCTCGGCAAGGACCGCGAGCTGGCCGCCCGGCTCGCCTCCTGGCGCGCCGGCTGCCCCGCCGGACGCCTCACCGAACTCGCCCGGACCGCCGAGGAGGCGCGCGCCTTCGCCGACGAGGCCGAGGCCGAACTGACCGAGGCGCGCACCGCGCGGACCGAGGCGGACGAGGCCGCCGCCGAGGCCGTGCACCTGCGGGACGAACGGCAGGAGGCCGCGCAGAAGGCCCGGCGCGCCGCCGACGCGCTCGCCGGGCTCGCCTTCCGGCTGCGGGAACGGGCGGGCTGGCAGGTCCGCCTGCGGGAACTCGCCGACGAGGGCGCCGAGGCCGAGGCCCGCGCCCAGGCCTGCCTGGACCGGGCCCGCGCTGCCGACGAGGACCGCCGCGCCGCCCAGCGCGCCGCCGACGACGCCCGCCGCACCGCCCGCGCGCTGCGCGCCGAGCGCTCCGAGATCGCCGGCGCCCCCGACGACGTGACCGAGGACGGACCGGACACACCCGGCGACGGCACGGACGCGCCGAAGGCGTCCCTGCCGGACCTGCGCGAGGCCTACCGCGCCGCGTCCCAGGTGTACGAGAAGGTCGGCGTCGGCGCCGACCTGCGCGCCGAACAGGCCCGCGCCGAGAGCGACGAGAGCGCCGCGCGAGGGGACCTGGACCGGCTCAGCAACAAGGTCCGCACCCGCGCCGGGCAGCTCCTCGAATCGCCCGACGGCTCCGACGGACCGTCCCGGCAGGCCGCCGCCGCCCGCGCCGAGGAGCTGGTGCAGCTCCTGGAGACCCGCATGTCGAGCGCCAGCGAACAGCTCGGCCGCCTGCGCGGCGAGGCCGAACGGCACGCGCCCGAGGAGGGCGACGCCCACACCGAGCTGCCCGAGGAACTCCTCCCCCGCGACGCCGACCACGCCCAGACCCTGCTGCGCACGGCCACCACCGAACTCGCCTCCCACACCGAGGCGCTCACCCGGGCCCGCGACGCCCACGCCGGACTGCTCGGCACGCACCGCGCCGCCGAGGACGCCGCCGGCGGCTTCGACGAGATCGCCGCGATGCTCCGTGACCTGCTGCGCGAGCACGCGGCCGACGAGGAGCAGGAAGAGCCCGAGCCGTATCCGGGCGGTCTGGAGGAGGCCCGCCAGGCGGCCGGTGAGGCCCGCCGTTCGCTGCGCGGCTGCGCCGCCGACCTGTCCGCCGCCGAGGCCGGGGTCCGCGAGGCGAGCGACGTCCTGGTCCGGCACGCCAACTCCACCCGATACGAGCAGGTCCGCACCCCCGCGCGGCAGCAGATCCGCGAGCTGCCCGCCGCCACGCTGCCCGAGCACGCGGCCAAGTGGGCGGACGCCTTCGCGCCCCGGCTCCGCGTCCTCACCGACGAACTCGCGCAGTTGGAGCGCAACCGCGACTCGATCGTGGACCGGCTGCGCGGCCTGGTCGAGTCGGCCCTCGCCACCCTCCGCTCCGCCCAGCGCCTCTCCCGGCTGCCGGAAGGGCTGGGGGAGTGGTCCGGGCAGGAGTTCCTGCGCATCCGCTTCGAGGAACCCGACCAGGCCACCCTCACCGAGCGGCTCGGCGAGGTGGTCGACGAGGCCACCCGCGCCGCCGTGAAGAAGAACTCCGACCTGCGCCGCGACGGCATGTCCCTGCTGCTGCGGGGCGTCGCCGCCGCCCTGGCGCCCAAGGGCGTCGCCGTCGAGATCCTCAAGCCCGACGCCGTGCTGCGCGCCGAGCGCGTCCCCGTCGGCCAGATGGGCGACGTCTTCTCCGGCGGCCAGCTGCTCACCGCGGCCATCGCCCTGTACTGCACGATGGCCGCGCTCCGCAGCAACGACCGGGGCCGTGACCGGCACCGCCACGCAGGGACCCTGTTCCTCGACAACCCCATCGGGCGCGCCAACGCCACCTACCTGCTGGAGCTCCAGCGGGCCGTGTCCGACGCCCTCGGCGTCCAGCTGCTGTACACCACCGGCCTGTTCGACACGACCGCGCTCGCCGAGTTCCCGCTGGTCATCCGGCTGCGCAACGACGCCGACCTCAGGGCCGGCCTGAAGTACATCAGCGTCGAGGAGCACCTGCGGCCCGGCCTGCCGCAGCCGGCCCCGGCCGCCGAGGGGGAGGGGGAGACGGTGCACAGCGAGATCACGGCGACCCGGATGTTCAAGCGCCCCGCGCCGTCAGCCTCCTAGCCGCTCCAGCAGCCACTCGTGGAAGAGCCCGATGTGGTGCTCGGTCGGCACCAGCACGCCGCCCCCGCGGTAGGCGCGGGACGACATCGCGGGCTGGGTCCGCTCGCACGCCGCGAAGTCCTGCGTGTTGACCCGGTGGAACAGTTCCACCGACCGGGACAGGTCCGCCCCCGACGCCACCACGTCGGGGGCGTACAGCCAGTCGCACTCGACGACCGTGCGGTCCTCGGCGAGCGGGAACATGCGGTGCAGGATCACGTGGTCCGGTACGAGGTTGACGAAGACCGTCGGCCTGACGGTGACGGCGTAGTAGCGGCGGTCCTGGCTCTCCGCCACCTCGGGCAGCCGGTCGAAGCCCTCGCCGCCGTCGACCGTGAAGCCCTTGACCTCCTCGCCGAACTCGGCGCCGTGGCCCACGTAGTACTGGGCCGCGTAGCCGTCCGCGAACTCGGGCAGCACGTCGGTGAGTTCGGGGTGGATGGTGGCGCAGTGGTAGCACTCCATGAAGTTCTCGACGATCAGCTTCCAGTTGGCCCGCACGTCGTACCGGACGCGTCGGCCGAGGGCCAGCCGCTCCGTCCCGTAGCGCTCGATCGCCGCCGGGTCGCCGAGCCGTTCGACGACGGCACCGCGCACCGTCTCCTCGAAGGAGGGCGGCTCGTCGGCCAGGCACACCCAGGCATAGCCGAGCCATTCACGCAGGGCGACCTCGGCCAGGCCGTACGCGGCGCGGTCGACGTCCGGCATCTTCGTCAGGCCGGGCGCGGCGACCAGCCGGCCGTCGAGGTCGTACGTCCAGGCGTGGTACGGGCACTGGAGGTTGCGCCGCACCTCGCCCGACTCCTCCAGGCACAGCCGGGCACCCCGGTGGCGGCAGATGTTGAGGAAGGCGCGCAGTGCGCCCGTACGGGTGCGGGTGACGACGACGCTCTCGGACCCGACCTGCACGGTGCGGAAGGCACCGGGCCGTTCCAGGTCGGCGCCGCGGACGGCGCAGAACCACAGCGACTCGAAGACCTGCCGCTGTTCCTGACGGAAGATCTCCGGGTCGGTGTAGTAGCGGCCGGGCAGGGTCGCGATGAGGCTGGGGGACAGGGGGGTCGTCGTCACGTGCTGGCTCCTCGGGCGGACGCGGCGGTGAGGCGAGCGGGGTCGAAGAGACCGATCGGGTGCGCGGTGTCGCCGGTCAGGGCCAGGTCGGCGAGGATCTCGCCGACGACGGGCACGAACTTGAAGCCGTGCCCGGAGAATCCGCAGGCCACGGTGACCGAATCGCGATGCGCGGGATGGCGGGCGATGACGAAGTGCTCGTCCGCTGTGGTGGTGTACATGCAGGTGGCGGCCTTGAGGAAGGTGCCGGGCAGATCGGGGAGACGGTCGGACATGTGGTCCGCCATGGCCCGGACCTCGTGGTCGTGCACGGTCCGGTCGATGGCCTCCGGGGTGGTGACCTGCCCCTTGCGGAAGAAGGCGACCTTGGCGCCGTGGTCCGGACCGTCGATGGCGGGGAAGCCGTACACCTGGACGCCGGCCGCGTCCTCCCAGACGTAGATCGGCTGGTTGGCCGGGAGGAAGCGGCCGATGCCGCCCCGGGGCTGGAACCAGTACATGACCTGCCGCTCCACCGTGAACGGCACCCCGAGGTCGGCGAGCAGCCGCGGCGCCCAGGCGCCCGGGCAGATCACCAACCGGGCGGCGGCGTAGGTGTTCTCGCCGGTGTGCACACGGACGCCGTCCCGGTACGGCTCCCAGCGCGTCACCGGTTCCTCGAAGTGCAGGTCGGCGCCCTGGCGGGTGGCGAGCTGGAGATGGGCGGCGACCGTGTTCTCGGGGCGCAGCAGGCCCGCCTTGGCCTCGTACAGAGCGACCTCGTCGTCCCGCGGGGCGAGCGTCGGAAACCGGCGGCGGATCTCCCGCGCGTCCAGCATCTCGTGCGGCAGGTCCCACTCGCGGGCCGACCGCAGGGAGCCGGACACGGTCCAGGAGTCGGGCCGGCCCACCATCACGCCCCCGCACAGCAGGGCGATGTCCCGGCCGGTGGCCCGCTCCAGGTCGGCGTACAGCTCGTAGGCGCGCAGCAGCAGGGGAACGTACGCCGGGTCCTCGAAGTACGACTGTCGGGTGATCCGGGAACCGCCGTGGCTGGAGCCCCGGTTGTGCACGGGGCCGAACCGCTCCAGGCCCAGCACGCGGGCGCCGCGCGCGGACAGGTGGTGGGCGGCGGCGCTGCCCATGCCGCCGAGGCCGATGACGATCACGTCGTAGGTGGGGGACAAGAAGGGCCTCCTGGCGTCCTAGCGGCGGATACGGGTCATCCTCGGGTCGAACAGCGGCTCCTCGGCGACCGTGGCGGGCACCTTCTCGCCGAAGTACTCCACGTGCACACCGGTGCCGGCGGCCAGGCCGGCGGGGAGCCAGGCGTACGCGACGCAGCGGCCGAGTGTGTAGCCGTACGAGGCGCTGGTCACGTACCCGGCGGGCGCGCCGTCCACGTGGACCGGCTCCTTGCCGAGGACCACGGCCGCCGGGTCGTCGAGGAGCAGCGGCGTCAGGCGACGGCCGGGCTCGCCCGCGCGGGCCAGCGCGGCCCGGCCGACGAAGTCCGCCTTGTCCATGCGGACCGCGAAGCCGACACCGGCCTCGTACGGGTTGTCCTCGTCGGTCATGTCCGTGCCCCAGGCCCGGTATCCCTTCTCCAGGCGCAGGGAGTTGAAGGCCGAGCGTCCGGCGGCGATCACGCCGAGGTCCCGGCCGGCCTCCCACAGCGTGTCCCAGAGCCGCAGGCCCAGGTCGGCGGTGGTGTACAGCTCCCAGCCCAGTTCACCGACGTAGCTCAGGCGCATCGCGGTCACCGGCACGTGGCCGACGTACGTCTCCCGGGCGCGGAAGTAGCCGAACGCCTCGTGCGAGAAGTCGTCCGGCGTCAGCGGCTGGACGAGGTCGCGGGCGAGCGGGCCCCAGACGCCGACGCCGCAGGTGCCGGAGGTGATGTCCCTGATGTGCACCTCCCCACCGGGCGCGTGGCGCAGGAGGTGGTCGAGGTCGGCGGGGGAGTTGGCGCCGATCTGGAAGCGGTCGGGGGCGAGGCGGGCGACGGTGAGGTCGGAGCGAATGCCTCCGGATTCGTCGAGGAGGAGGGTGTAGGTGACCGCGCCTGGCTTCTTGCGCAGGTTGTTGCTGGTCATGCGGTCCAGGAAGGCAAGAGCGCCCGGCCCGGTGACCTCCAGGCGGCGCAGCGGCGTCATGTCGTACAGGGCGACCCGCTCGCGGGTGACCCGCGCCTCCGCCGCCGCGATCGGAGACCAGTGCCGGGCCGACCAGGCGTCGCGGTCGGGAAGGCGCGCGTCCGGGGCGAGCCCGGCGTTGGCCTCGTACCAGTGCGGGCGTTCCCAGCCGCCGCCCTCCAGGAAGTACGCGCCGAGCTCCCGCTGCCGTGCGTGGAACGGGCTGACCCTGAGCGGACGCGGCCGCTCCATCGGCTGGAGCGGGTGGATCACGTCGTACACCTCGGTGAACTGCTGCGCGCCGCGTTCGCGGACGTACGCCGGTGACCGCTGCGCCTCCTCGAAGCGCGTGAGGTCGCACTCGTGGACGTCGAGCGACGGCCGTCCGTTCACCATCCACTCGGCGACGGCCTTGGCGACACCGGCCGAGTGGGTGACCCACACCGCCTCCGCGAGCCAGAAGCCCCGCAGGTCACGGGACTCGCCGAGGACCGGCATGCCGTCCGGGGTGAAGGAGAAGACGCCGTTGAAGCCCGACTCGACGTCCGAGTCGCGCAGGGCGGGCATCAGCCGGCGGCAGTCCTCCCAGCTCGGCGCCCAGTCCTCCGGGGTGAAGGGGTACGACGACGGCATGTCCATGTGCCGGGCGCGTGCCTCGTCGTAGCCGGGCACGGCGAACGGGTCGACGGGCAGCGGCCGGTGGGCGTAGGAGCCGACGCCGAGGCGGTCGCCGTGCTCACGGAAGTACAGGTCGCGGTCCTGGAAACGGAGGATCGGCTTCGATGCCTCCTCGGTGGCGCCGCCCAGCTCGGGCAGCGGACCCGTCCTCGCGTACTGGTGGGCCAGCGGTTGCAGGGGTACGTCGACGCCGGCCATGCGGCCGACGACCGGTCCCCAGAATCCGGCGGCGGAGACGACGTGGTCGGCGGGGAAGGTGCCGCGGTCGGTGACGACGCCCGTGACCCGGCCGTCCTGCCGCTCGATGCCGGTGACCGTGTGCCGTTCCAGGAAACGTGCGCCCCGCGCGGTGGCGCGGTCCAGCTGGGCGCGGCAGGCGGGCACGGCGCGGGCCAGCCCGTCCCCCGGGGTGTGGAATCCGCCGAGGACCACCGACTCGTCGAGGAGCGGCCAGAGTTCCTTGCAGCGTGCGGCGTCGACGATCTCGCCGGTCACGCCCCAGGAGGCGGCGTAACCGGCCCTGCGGTGCAGGTCGGCGAGGCGCTCCGGCGTGGTGGCCAGCTCCAGGCCGCCGACCCGCTGGAAGCACGGGGCGCCGTCCCACGTGAGGGACGTGAACTTCTCGACGGTGTACCGCGCGAACGCCGTCAGGGTGCGCGACGGACTGGTCCGGAAGACGAGGCCGGGCGCGTGCGAGGTGGAGCCGCCGGGCGCGGGCAGCGGGCCCTGTTCGAGGACGGTGACGTCCGTCCAGCCGCGCGCGGTCAGCTCGTCCGCGAGGGAGCAGCCGACGACGCCCGCGCCGATGACCACCACGCGGGGCGGGGGCCGCAGGCCGTGGCCGCTCACAGGACCACCACCGAGCGCAGCACCTCGCCGCGTCGCATCCTGCCGAACGCCTCCTCCACCCGGTCCAGCGTCGTCGTCTCCGACACGAAGGCGCCCAGGTCGAGCAGTCCGTACAGGTACTGGTCGATCAGGAACGGGAAGTCGCGGCTCGGCAGACAGTCGCCGTACCAGGACGACTTGATCGCACCGCCGCGCGAGAACACGTCGATGAGCGGCAGTTCGACCGTCGTCTCCGGTGTGGGCACGCCTACCTGGACCAGCACTCCGGCGTGGTCACGCATGTAGAAGGCCTGGCGGAACGTCTCCGGGTGGCCCACGGCGTCGATCGCGATGTCCACGCCGTGGCCGTCGGTGAGGGCGCGGACCGCCTCGACCGGGTCCGTGCCGCGGGAGTCGACGGTGTGCGTCGCGCCGAACCGTTCCGCCCGGTCCAGTTTCCGGCCGTCCACGTCGACCGCGATGATCTTCATGGCGCCGTTCAGGGCGGCACCGGCGATCGCCGCGTCGCCCACGCCGCCGCAGCCGATCACGGCGACCGAGTCGCCGCGGCCGACGCCGCCCGTGTTGACGGCGGCGCCATAGCCGGCCATCACCCCGCAGCCGACGAGACCGGCCGCCTCGGGCCGGGCGGCCGGGTCGACCTTCACGGCCTGGCCCGCGGCGACCAGCGTCTTCTCGGCGAAGGCGCCGATGCCGAGGGCGGTGGTCAGCGGGGTGCCGTCCAGCAGGGTCATCGGACGGGCGGCGTTGCGGGAGTCGAAGCAGTACCAGGGGCGGCCGCGGCGGCAGGACCGGCAGCCACCGCAGGGCGCCCGCCACGCCAGCACCACGTAGTCGCCCGGCGCGAGGTCGGTGACGCCCTCGCCGACCGCCTCGACGGTGCCGGCCGCCTCATGGCCCAGCAGGAACGGGAAGTCGTCGGTGATCGCGCCCTCGCGGTAGTGCAGATCCGTGTGACAGACCCCGCAGGCCTGCACCGCGACCAGAACCTCGCCGGGCCCGGGATCCGGGACGACGATCGTCTGCACTTCGACGGGTGCGCCCCTCTTCACAGCGACTACGGCACGGACCTCGTGTGACACGAGAAGCTCCTCTGCTGTTGCGCATTGCACGATGGGTTGCGCGATGAGAAACATAGTGGGAACGCCGTCGAGGGGCCGTCAAGAGGTACGGGTTAACCCTTGGCAAAACGAGCGGGCGGCGGGCCCGGGGTGCGAAACACACCGGACACGGGACGGCGCGGAACCCGGGCCCCCGGAAGGGAGTTCGGGTCCCGCGCCGTCGGACGGGACGTCGGCGGGGCCGCCCCGCCGGGTGGGAGGGCTCAGCCGCCGTAGCCCATGCGCCGGGACAGCTCGACCCCCGCCGCCAGCGCGCGCTTGGCCAGGTCGGGCAACCGCTCCGGCGTCAGCCGGTACACCGGGCCCGAGACACTGATCGAGGCGATCACCTTGCCGTCGTGCGAGCGCACCGGCGCCGCCACGGCCGCGAGCCCGATCTCCAGCTCCTCCTGTGTGATCGCGTAACCCTGCGCGGTCACCGTCTCCAACTCGCCGCGCAGCACCGCCGCGCCGGTGACGGTGTGCTCGGTGAACCGGTGCAGCGGGCGGGCCAGCAGCCCCTCGCGCAAGGTGGTCGGCAGATGGGCGAGCAGCACCTTTCCGCTGGCGGTGGCGTGCAGCGGGGTGCGCCGGCCGAGCCAGTTCTGTGCGGTGACCGAGGCGGTGCCGCGGGCCTGCATGACGTTGACCGCCGCGTCGTCGTCCAGCACCGCTATGTTCGACGTCTCGCCGAGTTCGTCGGCCAGCTCGCGGCAGACGGGCACACCCTCCTGCGAGATGTCCAGCCGCACGGCCGCCGCTCCCGCCAGCCGCAGCACGCCGGCGCCCAGGTAGTACTTGCCGCGCTCCTTCTCCTGCGCCACCAGACCGCGGTTCTCCAACACGCCGAGCAGCCGGAACGCCGTGGACTTGTGCACGTCCAGTTCGTCGGCGATCTCGGTGACACCCGCCTCCCCGAGCCGGGCGAGGATCTCCAGCACGGTCACGGCGCGGTCCACCGACTGCACGCCGCTCACCGCGCCCCTGCCTGACTGCTTGTTCTCCACGCGGTCCTCACCAGGGTCGGGCTGCTGCTGTGTGCGGGTCATGGCTCAACTCTCACCACCTGGCGGCCCGATCGGGCCGCATCTGCGGGAAGCCCTTGACGCCACGGGCGCCCGCCCGGATTCTGTTGCGCATAGCGCTCTCCAGTGCGCCATGTGAAACATCATGTTACCGAAGCGTCCGGATCCCGGAAGGGTACGCGCTCCGCACCCCGCCGAACTACGCGATCCGGACCGAGAGGGGAGCCCATGATTCCCGTCTGCCGTCTCGAAGACCTCCCCAAGGGCGGGTCCGTCCGCGTCGAGACCAGTCCGCCGATCGCCGTCTTCCACACCGACGACGGCGATCTCTACGCCATCGACGACACCTGCAGCCACCAGGACGCCTCTCTCTCCGAGGGCTGGCTGGAGGGCTGCCTGGTCGAATGCCCGCTGCACGCCGCCTCGTTCGACCTGCGCACGGGCCTCCCGACCTGCCTCCCGGCCCGCCGGGCGGTGCGCACCCACCGGGTCGGCGTCGAGGACGGCTTCGTCCACGTCCACCTCGCCGCGGAGGAGGGCAGCGCCGCATGAGGACCGTGACCGTGGTCGGTGCCTCCCTGTCCGGCCTGTACGCCGCCCGGGAACTGCGGGCCCAGGGGTTCGACGGACGCCTCGTGGTGGTCGGCGGCGAACCCCACCCGCCCTACGACCGGCCGCCCCTGTCCAAGGAGTTCCTCACCGGCCGGGCCGACGAGGAGCACCTGGCGCTCAGCGACGCCGAGGAGGCCGCCGAACTGGACGCCGACTGGCTGCTCGGTGTCCGCGCCCGCGCCCTGGACGCCCGCGGACGGACCGTGCTGCTCGACGACGGCCGCACCGTGTCCACGGACGGCGTCGTCGTCGCCACCGGGGCATCGGCACGGCGCCTGAACGGCGGTGGCCTCGCCGGGGTCCACACCCTGCGCACCCTGGACGACGCCCGCGCCCTGCGCGCGCACCTCACCCGCGGTCCGTGCCGGGTGGTCGTGGTCGGCGGCGGTTTCGTCGGCGCGGAGACCGCGTCCTCGTGCGCCGCCCTCGGTCACGCCGTCACCGTCGTCGAGGCCGCCGCGATGCCGCTCGTGCCGCACCTCGGCGCGGAACTGGCCGCCGTCTGCGCCTCCCTGCACGGCCGTGCCGGAGTCGGGCTGGTCACCGGCGCGTCCGTGGCCGCGCTGCGCGGCACGGCGGCCGTCACCGGGGTCGACCTCACCGACGGCCGCGCGCTGCCCGCGGACGTGGTGGTCGTCGGCATCGGTGCCACCCCCAACACCGCCTGGCTGGCGGGCTCGCCCCTGCTCCTGAACGACGGCGTCCTGTGCGACGACGGCTGTGTGACCGCCCTGCCGCAGGTGGTCGCCGTCGGTGATGTGGCCCGCGTCGGCGGCACCCGCGCGGAGCACTGGACCTCCGCCACCCAGCAGCCCCGGGCCGCGGTGCGCAACCTCCTCGCCGGACGCACGCTGGAGAGCGCGAGGTCGGTGCCGGACTTCTGGTCCGACCAGTACGGCTCCCGCCTCCAGTTCGCCGGGCGGCGCCGGGACGGCGACACCGTGCGCATCGCCGAGGGCGGGATCGCCGACGGCGCGCCCGACGAGGGCGGCTTCCTGGCCCGCTACGAACGAGACGGGCGTACGACCGCCGTGCTCGCCGTGGACCGGCCGCGCCCCTTCATGCGGGTCCGCCGCGAACTCGCCGCCGAAGAGGCGGGGATACCGGTGACCGTCGGTGGGGCGGGGCCGGGCGCGCGGTGAGGCGTGACCCGGCGAGGGACGTCGGCGGAGCCACCCGGCCGGCGTGCCGTGCGTCGCGGTCCGCCAACGGCGCCCGGAGCGGGCCTCCGTCCCAGGGCCGCTCAGTCGCTCAAGGGTGTGACAGCCGGCTCGCGCCACCGCCCCGCCGGCGTATCCGCTCCTGGCTCCGCTCGGCGGACCTCTCCTGGCGCCGGGCCCGGCGACGCTCGCGCCGCATGGCCCGCGCGGTGCTGCTCGGCTCCGACACCACGCCGTGCCGCTGGTTCCAGACCTGCCGCGTCACCCACACGTCCAGCACGCCCCACGTGGCCACCACCGTGCCCGCCACACTGCCGATCACCATCGGGAACGCCAGCCAGGACTCCGCCATCGTGCACAGGAAGGCCACCATCGCCATGATCAGCGTCACCGCGACGACGATCACCGCGCGGACGGCCGCCGTACGCACCGGATCCGGCAGCCGACGCCGCCGCGCGGGCTCCTCCCGCCACAACGGCCGGTAGCCGGACGGCTGCTCGCGCGCCGCCCGCCTCCCCGGTCCCTCCGGCCGGTCATACGCCGGTCCGCCCGTACCGGCTGCCGGAACGTCGCGATCCGGTGCCTTGGGGGCCGATCGGGCGGTCACCCGGGCCGCACCGCCGTCCTCGGGCGCCCCGCGCCGCTCCGCCGTGCCCATTGACATGTCACTCCCCACCGCCAGCAGACAGCTCGACCGTGTCCCACGACACGGCTCCCCTCTGGCTGCCCGGCTTGCGCTGCTTTACGCCGCCCAGAGGCGGGATGCGGCTCCTGTGGCCGATTCCGCCTCCATTTCCCGTAGTGAACGACGAACGACGTGCGCTCAAGATTCCCGAAAGGCCCGCGCAGTCGAAGAATTTCGGCCAATCCGCCCGGTCGAGCCGGAGCCGAACCCTCCCCGCACACCCCGATCCCGGGAGGCAATCTCCCGCAATGACCGGACAACTGACCATCACCGCACCCTGGCGCGGAGGTTCGCCCGCCGGACGGGCCTTCGAGTTACGTATGCGTCAGTAGTAGGCTCGCGCCGTTTGTTGACGCACATGTGTACCCCCTCCCGGAGGGGGTCGAGCTGGGGGAGGCCATGCGCTTTCGCGGGAAGTCGATCCGCCGGAAGATCGTGGCGCTGCTTCTCGTGCCGCTGGTGTCCCTGACCGCGATCTGGGCGTTCGCCACGGTACTCACGGGGCGCGAGGCGGAACGGTTGTTCAGCGTCTCCACCGTCGTCGAGGAGATCGGCTACCCGATCGAGGACACCGTCCGCGTCCTCCAGCAGGAACGCCGCCAGACCCTCGTCCACCTCGCCGACCCGCGCGCCTCCGACGGGTTCGCCGCCCTCCAGCGCAGCCGCACCGCCACGGACGACGCCGTCGCCGAGATCCGCAGCAACGCCGCCGACCCCGGCGTGCGCGACGAAATGGGACAGACCGAGGAGGAGCGGCTCACCGCCGTACTCGACGCCTTCGATGGCATCGGCTCGCTGCGCCGCAGCGTCGAGGACGGCACCGTCGACCGCGCGCAGGCGCTCGGCCTCTACAACCGCCTGGTCGACCCCTGCCACGACCTGCTCGCGAGTCTGAACGTCGTCGACAACGTCGGTCTGGACAAGCAGTACCGCGCGCTCGTCAACCTCTCCCGCGCCCGCGAACTCCTCTCCCGCGAGGACGCCCTCCTCGGCTCCGCCCTGGTCACCGGCCGGCTCACCCGCGCCGAGATCCGGGACGTCTCCGACCTCGTGGCGCAGCGCACCCTGATGTACGGCATCAACCTGCCGCTGCTGCCGTCCGCCGAACGCGGCCGCTACGAGCGCTTCTGGAAGAACGCCTCCTCCGCCCCGCTGCGGACCGCCGAGGAGGCCGCCCTCTCCGCCGGGGCCGGGACGCCCCGCGGCGTCACCGCCAAGAGCTGGGACACCGCCGCGGGCAGCGTCCTGGAGGAACTCGGCGCCCTCGACGACGACGCGGCCGACCGCTACCAGGACCGGGTCGACCCGGTCGCGACGAACGTCATCGCCAAAGTGGTCATCGCCGGCGCGCTCGGCCTGATCGCCCTGCTCTACTCCCTGTTCCTCTCGGTACGCGTCGGCCGCTCCCTGATCCGTGACCTCAAGCAGCTGAGACTGGAGGCACACGAGGCGTCCGGCGTCCGGCTGCCCAGCGTCATGCGCCGCCTCTCCGCGGGCGAGGAGGTCGACGTGGAGACCGAGGTGCCGCGCCTGGAGTACGACAGGAACGAGATCGGCGAGGTCGGCCAGGCCCTCAACACGCTGCAGCGGGCCGCCGTGGAGGCCGCCGTCAAGCAGGCCGAACTCCGCGCCGGTGTCTCCGAGGTCTTCGTCAACCTCGCGCGCCGCAGCCAGGTGCTGCTGCACAAGCAGCTCACGCTGCTGGACACCATGGAGCGCAGGACCGAGGACACCGAGGAACTCGCCGACCTGTTCCGCCTCGACCACCTGACCACGCGGATGCGCCGGCACGCCGAGGGCCTCGTCATCCTCTCCGGCGCCGCCCCGTCCCGGCAGTGGCGCAAGCCCGTCCAGCTCATGGACGTGGTGCGGGCCGCCGTCGCCGAGGTCGAGGACTACGAGCGCATCGAGGTCCGCAGGCTGCCGCGGGTGGCCGTCACCGGGCCGGCGGTCGCCGACCTGACCCACCTGGTGGCCGAACTCCTGGAGAACGCCACGGTGTTCTCGCCACCGCACACCGCCGTCCAAGTTCTGGGCGAGCGCGTCGCCAACGGCTTCACCCTGGAGATCCACGACCGCGGCCTCGGGATGGCGGCCGACGCCCTCCTGGACGCCAACCTCCGGCTCGCCGAGACCCCCGAGTTCGAGCTGTCCGACACCGACCGGCTCGGCCTCTTCGTCGTCAGCCGGCTCGCCCAGCGGCAGAACGTCCGGGTCTCCCTCCAGCCCTCCCCGTACGGCGGCACCACCGCGGTCGTCTTCGTCCCCGACGCGCTGCTCTCGGACGACGCCCCCGACACCAACGGCATCGGCTTCCGCCTCGACCGTCCCCAGCACGTCAAGGAGAAGGGGCGACAGGAGAGCCGTCGTTCGGCCCTGTCCCACGTGCCGGCGCGGCTGCCGGAGCGCCCGGCCGCGCTGCTGGACGGACCGGTGGAACTGGAGGCGCCCGTCGACCTGGACGCCCTCGACGGCCTGCCGGGCGGGCTCGACGACGAGGACGGTGAACGCGGCGGCCTGTTCCGCCCGCGCCGCTCGCTCGCCGCGGCCGACGACGACCGGTCGGGCCAGGACGACGACCGGGCCGACGCGGACGCACCCCTCCCGCTGCCCCGCCGCCGCACCCCCAAGCTGGTCAGTTCGCACGGCCGCCCGGTCCCCTCACGGGACGCCCGGGACGGTGCGGACGAGCAGCCCCCGGCGGACGCGGACGCCGACGGCACGCGCGTCCCGGCCGCACCGCGGGCAGGAGCGGACGAACCGCCCGCGCTGCCCTCCCGCCGGAAACGCGGACATCCCGCGGGCCGGGACGGCGGCCAAGCCTCCGGAGGCGGCCGCGCCGAGGGGCGGGACGCCGACGCCGCGGAGTCCGGTGCGCTGCCCCGGCGCGTGCGGCAGGCCAACCTCGCGCCCCAGCTACGGCAGGGCCCCGAACCGTCCGAGGACCGCTCCGACCCCGCCGACCGTGACGCCGACGAGGTCCGCAGCCGGATGGCCTCACTCCAGCGCGGCTGGCGGCGCGGGCGCGAGGAGAACGCCGCGGGTGACGACGTCCCCGGCGGCACGGCACCAACAGCACCACGAGGAACGACAGAGGGGGACGGTCGATGACCGCACCGAAGGCGACCGGCCACAGCGCGACCAAGTCCGGGGAGCTGAACTGGCTCCTCGACGACCTGGTGGACCGGGTCGCGAGCATCCGCAAGGCAGTCGTCCTGTCCGGCGACGGCCTGGCGACGGGTGCGTCCAAGGACCTGACCCGGGAGGACAGCGAGCACCTGGCCGCCGTGGCGTCGGGCTTCCACAGCCTCGCCAAGGGCGTGGGCCGCCACTTCGAGGCGGGCAGCGTCCGGCAGACGGTCGTCGAACTCGACGACGCCTTCCTGTTCGTCACCGCCGCCGGCGACGGCAGCTGCCTCGCCGTACTCTCGGACGCCGACTCGGACGTCGGCCAGGTCGCCTACGAGATGACCCTCCTCGTCAAGCGGGTCGGCGCACACCTGGCCACCGCTCCACGCACCGATGTGCCCTCGGGCGGGTAAGTGGGATGACATGAGCGCAGACGGTCAGGGAAGAAACCACTGGTTCGACGACGAGGCCGGCCCCGTCGTCCGTCCGTACGCCATGACGCGCGGTCGCACCACCAGCGCGGCCCAGCACCGCCTCGACCTGATCGCGGTGGTCGTCACGGAACCCCACGCGGACGACCCCGAGGCGGACGTCACCCTCTCGCCGGAGCACGTGGACATCGTCGGACTGTGCCGGGAGACCCCGCAGTCGGTCGCCGAACTCGCCGCCGAACTCGACCTGCCGATCGGGGTCGTGCGGGTCCTGGTCGGCGACCTCGTGGACGTCGACCTCGTCCACGTCAACCGGCCCGTACCCCCGGCCGAACTGCCGGACGAGAACATTCTGCGCGACGTGATCAATGGACTGAGGGCACTGTGAACCCTCCCACCGGCTCGTCGAGCGGCACGTTAAGGAGTAGAGACCGATGATCTTCGGGCGTTCCCAGCGCGGCAAGCCGCCGGTCGAGCCCGTCACGCTCAAGATCCTGGTGGCCGGCGGCTTCGGCGTGGGCAAGACCACCCTCGTCGGCGCGGTCAGCGAGATCCGGCCGCTGCGCACCGAGGAACTCCTCACCGAGGCCGGGCGGCCCGTCGACGATCTGAGCGGGGTGGAGGAGAAGCACACCACCACGGTGGCCATGGACTTCGGACGCATCACGCTGCGCGAGGACCTGGTGCTCTATCTGTTCGGCACGCCCGGCCAGGAGCGGTTCTGGTTCATGTGGGACGAGCTGTCCGAGGGGGCGCTGGGGGCGGTCGTCCTGGCCGACACCCGCCGCCTGGAGGACTGCTTCGCCGCCGTCGACTACTTCGAACGGCGTTCCATCCCCTTCCTGGTCGGCGTCAACTGCTTCGAGGGCTCGGCCCGCTATCCCTCCGAGACCGTCCGGCAGGCCCTCGATCTGGACCCCGACGTGCCCGTGGTGATGTGCGACGCGCGTGACCGGGAGTCGGTCAAGGAGGTCCTCGTCGGCGTGGTCCAGCACGCGATGGCCCAGGCAGCCGACCGCCGTCGGGTCGTCACGACCTGACCGGCGCCGGTCACCGGTCACGGAACTCCGCCTCCAGCACCGCGTCCTCGTCGGACGTGACGGTCATCGCGCTCCCTGATGCCCATCCCATCCGAGCGGAATCTCACGGGCATCAGGGGGACCCCGGAACACCCCCGGGCTCGACCCTCAGCCGGCCGGACCCGGACCGTCTTCGTCCTCCAGCCAGCCGAAGCTCTTCTCCACCGCCCTGCGCCAGTTGCGGTACTCGCGGTCGCGCACCGAAGACTCCATCGCGGGGGCCCACTCGGCGTCCCGCTGCCAGTGCGCCCGGAGGGCGTCGAGACCGTTCCACACTCCGGTGGCCAGCCCGGCCGCGTACGCGGCGCCGAGGCAGGTCGTCTCGGAGACCCGGGGCCGGATCACCGGCACCCCCAGCACGTCCGCCTGGTGCTGCATCAGCAGCCCGTTCTTCGTCATGCCCCCGTCGACCTTCAGAGTCGTGATGCGCACCCCCGAGTCCTGGTACATCGCGTCCACGACCTCACGCGTCTGCCAGCTCGTCGCCTCCAGCACCGCCCGCGCGAGATGCGCCTTGGTGACGTACCGGGTGAGCCCGGTGACCACCCCGCGCGCGTCGGAACGCCAGTACGGCGCGAAGAGCCCGGAGAACGCGGGCACGATGTAGGCGCCCCCGTTGTCCGCCACGCTCGCCGCCAGTGGCTCGATCTCGTCCGCGTCGCGGATGATGCCGAGCTGGTCGCGGAACCACTGCACCAGGGCGCCGGTGACGGCGATCGAACCCTCCAGGCAGTAGACGGGCGCCTCGTCGCCGATCTTGTAGCCCATCGTCGTGAGCAGCCCGCTCTTCGACGGCACCGGCCGGTCACCGGTGTTGAGCAGCAGGAAGCTGCCCGTGCCGTAGGTGTTCTTCGCCGCGCCTACGTCGTAGCAGGCCTGGCCGAACACGGCCGCCTGCTGGTCGCCGAGCGCCGAGGCCACGGGCACGCCGGCGAGCTGGCCGACGGCGGTGCCGTACACCTCGGCGGACGACCTGATCTCCGGCAGCACGGCCTCGGGGATGTTCATCGCCGAGAGGATGGCCGGGTCCCACTGGAGGGTGCGGAGGTCCATCAGCATGGTGCGCCCGGCGTTGGTCACGTCGGTGACGTGCCGCCCGCCCTCGGTGCCGCCGGTGAGGTTCCAGATCAGCCAGGAGTCGATGGTGCCGAAGGCGATCTCGCCGCGCTCGGCCCGGGCCCTGAGGCTGGGCACGTTGTCGAGCAGCCAGGCCGCCTTCGGCCCGGAGAAGTAGCTGGCCAGCGGCAGCCCGGTCGACTCGCGGAAACGGTCCTGCCCGTCCGTGCCGCCTAACTGGCGGCACAGCGCCGAGGTACGGGTGTCCTGCCACACGATGGCGTTGTGCACCGGCTTGCCGGTCGCCCGGTCCCACAGCACGGTCGTCTCGCGCTGGTTGGTGATGCCCAGTGCGCTGAGCTGGTCGGCCCGCAGCCCGGCCTTGGCGATCGCCCCGGCGACCACCGCCTGCACCTTGGACCAGATCTCGGTGGCGTCGTGCTCCACCCAGCCCGGCTTGGGGAAGATCTGGCGGTGTTCGCGCTGGTCGACGGCGACGATCGCGCCGTCCTGGTCGAAGACGATGCAGCGGCTGGAGGTGGTGCCCTGGTCGATCGCGGCGACGTACTTCGTGGAGTGGTCCGTCATGGCTGCCCCTTGGGCTGGATTCGGAGGACGGAAGGCCGTTGGGAGGACCGTTCAGAAGGCCATGCTGTAGATGAACCCGGCGAGCACCCCGCCGATCAGCGGCCCGGCCACCGGCACCCAGGCGTAACCCCAGTCGGAGGTGCCCTTGTTGGGGATCGGCAGGAAGGTGTGCACGATGCGCGGACCGAGGTCGCGCGCGGGGTTGATGGCGTAACCGGTCGGCCCGCCGAGGGAGAGGCCGATCCCGACCACGAGCAGGGAGACGATCAGCACCAGCGTCCCGGACTCGCCGAGCCCCTCGGTGAGTCCGAAGGCCAGGATCGGCAGCACCAGCCCGACGGTCGCGATGATCTCCGTGACCAGGTTGGCGACCGGGTTCCGGATCTCCGGGATCGTGGAGAAGATGCCGAGCGTCGGCACCGGCTCGTCCGCGCTGCCCTCGGTGGTACCGGTCTGGCGGACGTTGGCCTGGAACTGGGCGAAGTAGGTGAGGTAGCACAGGACGGCGCCGAGCATCGCCCCCACCAGCTGGCCGAGCAGGTATACCCAGACCTTGCCCCACTCGCCGGTGTCGACGGCGATCCCGAGGGTGACGGCGGGGTTGAGATGCCCGCCGGACAGCGGCGCCGCGGTGTACGCGCCCGCCAGCACACCGAACCCCCAGCCGAACGCGATCACCACCCACCCCGACGCCCGCGCCTTGCTGTACCGGAGGGTCACGGCGGCGCAGACACCCGCGCCGAAGAGGATGAGGATCGCCGTACCGATGATCTCGCCGACGAAGATGTCTCCGTTGCTCATGGCGGCTCCTAGGCCCTGGCCCGGGACGGTCGGCCCCGGTCCTCACGTGCGGGGTGCGTTCCCATGGCGAGTTCCGCCGCGGGGGCGTGGGTGACGAGCGTGCCGTAGCAGCCGAACCGCCCGTGGGGGAGCGGGCCCCCGAGCACCGGGGAACCCGCGCGACGCAGACCGGAATACGCCGAGATGTACGGCGATGTCGACTGACACCGGAAGTGTTCACCGGCGTCCCGGGAGCGTCAAGGTGGCCGACGGCAACGGTTCCGGCGACACGCCGCCACGCGCGCGTGGCCGACGGCATGTCCCGCCCCCTGGCGCGGCGGCCGTCCGCTCAGCCCGCGGGCGCCGCCGACCGGTCCGAGCCGCGCCGGACCTCGTGCCCCGGCGCACCCGCCCGGCCCAGCACCCAACTCGCGCCGCGCAACGCCTTGGCGGCCTTCTTGAGCGGTGCCAGGCCTGCCGCGGCCTGCCGGTGGTCCGGCACGCTGCCCGGCGCGCACAGGACCGTCGCGAGGGAGAGCGTCACGGACCGCCCGCCGGCCGACCACGGGACGTCCAGCACGGAGGCGACCAGCGGATCCAGCCCGTCCGGGTCGGTGAGCACCAGGAAGTCGTCCCCGCCGATGTGCCCCACGCGCGTGGTCCCCTTCGCCGACCGGAGCAGCGCCTGCCCGACCGACCGGATCAACTCGTCCCCCGCGGCGAACCCGGCCCCGTCGTTCACCTGCTTGAAGTGGTCCACGTCGAGCCAGCTCAGCGCGAACGCCCGCCCGTCCGCGATCCGCCGGTCCACCTCGCCCGTGATGGCGTCCGAACCGGGCAGCCGGGTCAGCGGGTTGAGCCCGGCCGCCTCCTCCACCCGGCTCTCGGCCAGCGCCCGCACCAGGTCCGCGAGCCGTACGACGCCCACGCACCGCCCATACGCGTCCACCACGGCCACGTCGTCCGACGTACGGCCCCGGCCGCCGACCGCCACCACGTCCAGTACCTCCCAGGCCGTCGCGTCCACGCCCACCGTCCGCGGCGCGTCGCCCAGCTTCGCGGCCGGGCGGTCGGCGTAGAGAGCGTGCCCGTAACGTGCCGACATGGACAGCAGGAAGCGGGAGCGGTGCACCGACCGCACCGGCACGCCGTCGCGGTCCACGAGCAGCACCCCGGACACGTCGGGCGACCCGGTCAGCAGGGCCCGCACCTGACCCGCCGAGGCCGTCACGGGCAGCAGCGCGGCCGGCCGCACGAACTGCCGTACCGACGGCCCCGACCGCGGCGCCGGTACGACGCCGGGCGGGCCGGACGGAACGTACACGTCCGCCGCGGGCAGCCGGGCCGGCGGCGCGAACAGCTCGCCCTGCGCCCACTGCGCCCCGGCCGCCCGCGCGACGGCGTACTGCCTCTCCGTCTCGACCCCCTCGACCGACAGCAGCGCCCCCATCTCGTCGCACAGCACCCGCATCGCCCGCACGGCCGCCGGCCTGGCCAGCAGCGACGCGTCGAGCTTGACCAGTTCCGGCGCCAGGTCCGTCAGCAGCCGCAGCGGCGCGTCGCCGTCGCCGACCCCGTCCGCGGAGATCCGGAACCCCTGCGCCCGCAGCACGGTCAACGCCTCCAGCAGGGCCTGCCGCGGCACATGCGTGTACGGCGGACAGACGTCGAGCGTCACCTCCCACGGCATCCGGCCCGCCTCCCGCACGGCGTCGTGCAGGGGCTGCAGCCCGCCCAGATCGGCGAGGGTGCCCGCGAACACGTTGACGTGCAGCGGCAGCAGCGTCTCCTTGCGCACCGCCGCGCGCAGCGCCGACACCGCCAGGCGGCCGTCGAGTTCGGGGTCGCGGCGCGCCTCGGCCAGAATGTCGCCGCTCTCCGGGCGGGCGAGTATCTCCAGCGCCGCGACCCCGCCGGTCATCAGATTGACCACCGGTTGGAAGGCGAAGCGGAGAGGATCCGTCCAGGAGCGCACGGGAGCAGGATCGCGCCGCCGGCACCCACGCGGGCCCAGTTCATGAGACGTTCACGCGGGATTCCGGCTCACCGGCACCGCACACGCGCGGTGAGTCGCCGGGCCGCCCCCTTCCCTCACGGGAGTCGGTCCTGATAGATGCAGGGAACATGACACGACTCTCGACCGCGCTGCGCGCTCTGGCCCCCGCCTTCGCCGCCCTGCTCGCCGTCACGGCGGTACCCGCCACCGCGCAGGCCAGGCCCGAACCGAGGGCCCCGGAGAACTTCGTGGCGCTGAGAAGCGTCGATCCGACGATCATCCAGGAGATCCGCTACGTCACCCCGCACAACTTCGTCGGCGAACCGATCGACGGCTACCGGCAACCGCTGTGCATCCTCACCCGCCCCGCGGCCAAGGCCCTCCACCAGGCGCAGACCCGGCTGCTGCGCCAGGGCTACTCCCTGAAGGTGTACGACTGCTACCGGCCGCAGCGCGCCGTCGACCACTTCGTCCGCTGGGCCGAGGACCTCGACGACCAGGCCATGAAGGCCGAGTTCTACCCGGAGGTCGACAAGACCCGCCTCTTCGACGACGGCTACATCGCGGAGAAGTCCGGCCACAGCCGGGGCTCGACCATGGACCTGACGATCGTACGGCTCCCGGCGAAGCCCACCCCGCCGTACCGTCCCGGACAGCCCCTGGTGCCGTGCTTCGCTCCGCAGGGCGAACGCTTCCCCGACAACTCCGTCGACATGGGCACCGGATACGACTGCTTCGACACCCGCTCCCACACCCTCGACCCCCGCGTCCAGGGCACCCAGCGCGCCAACCGCCTCCTGCTCAAGGACACCTTGGAGGACGTCGGCCTGGTAAACCTCCCCGAGGAGTGGTGGCACTTCACGTACAAGCCCGAGCCCTACCCGGACACCTACTTCGACTTCCCGGTCTCCACCAGGTCCCTCGCCGGCCGCCGCTGAACGGGCTGCCGGAGCCGCCCGCTCCGCGAATCGGATACAGTCCGCCGCGTGTCCGAAACTCAAACCTCCGTTCCCAACTCCGCGCCGAATTCGCACTGTTCGAGCTGCGGCACGCCCTACGGAGAGGGCGTCTCCGGCTGGCCCCGCACTTGCCCCGCCTGCGGCACCGTGGCCTACCGCAACCCACTGCCGGTCGCGGTGGCCCTCCAGCCCGTGTACGACACGCAGGGCACCGCCCTGGTGGTCATCACTCGCACCGTGGCCCCCGCGCGCGGGGGCGTCGCCCTGCCCGGCGGCTACATCGACGACCGGGAGGACTGGCGGCAGGCCGTCGTCCGCGAACTCAAGGAGGAGACCGGCATCGACGCGGCGAGCCACGACGTACGGCTCGCCGACGCCATGAGCTCGCCCGACGGCCACCTGCTGCTCTTCGGCTCCCTTCCCGAGCGTCCGGCCGAGAGCCTCCCCGCCTCCCACGCCACCGACGAGACAGAGGGCTGGCACCTCCTGCGCCGGTCGGATGAGCTCGCCTTCCCGCTCCACACCAGGGCCGTACGGTCCTGGTTCGAGGGCCGCTACCTCTGAGCCGGGCGCTCGGCCCGCCCTCGCACACGCACAGGACAGAGCGGCTCCCCGGCCCCGTCCCCGCCCTCGCGTCGCACGATCACCCGCTCATCCTCCCAGCGCGACACGTAGCGCTCGATCTCCGGTTCCACCCACCCGTCGCCCGCGTCCCGCACGACCAGCCCACCGCCGGTCCGCCCCCGCGCGGGCGCCCACACCTCCAACTCCGGCGCCCCGTCCTCCCCGCGCACCGGAACCACCGCTCCCGCGCGCGCGAACACCGGGATCCGCGCCAACGGAGCCTCCACGAGCACCTGCGCCGGCCCCTCGTACGCCCGCTCCGTCACCACGTCGTACCACCACCCCCGCGGCAACCGCACCGCGCGCCGGTCCGCACCCGGATCGAGCACCGGCGCCACCAGCAGACAGTCACCCAGCAGGAACGCGTCCTCGCAGTCCCGCAACGCCCGCTCCTCCGGCGACGACCACCACAGCGGACGCACGTACGGCGCACCCGTACGCCGGGCCAGATGCGCCAGCGTCACGAAGTACGGCAGCAGCCGACGCCGCTCGGCGAGCGCCACGCGCGCGTACTCCAGCACCTCGGCCCCGAACTCCCACGGCTCCCTGCGCCCCGCCCGAGGCCCTCCGTGGGTGCGGAACAACGGCAGGTGGGCCGCCAGCTGGAACCACCGCAGATACAGCTCCGGCGACGGACTCCCGTCGGTCCCGCCCACGTCCGGCCCCGCGTACGGCACCCCGCACAGCCCGAGACCCAGCACCGACGCCAGCGACGCCCGCAGCCCCGGCCAGCCCGTGGCCACGTCCCCCGACCACGTGCCGCCGTACCGCTGAAGCCCGGCCCACCCGGAGCGCGAGACGACGAACGGCCGCTCGCCGGGCACCAGGGCCCGCAGCCCCTCGTACGCGGCGCGGGCCATGCACAGGCCGTAGACGTTGTGCGCCTCCCGGTGGTCACCGCCCCCGCCCTCCAGCCAATGTCGGGCGGAGCGCGGCAGCGTCGGCTCCCCGAAGGCGGCGAACGACGTGGGCGCGTTCAGGTCGTGCCACACACCGGCGAACCCCTGCCCCAGCCGCTCCTCGTAGCGTTCGCCCCACCACTCGCGCGCACGCGCGTGGGTGAAATCCGGGAAGACCACGTCCCCGGCCCGTGCCACACCCCGCACGACCGGCCCGGAGGCCTCCCGGACGAACACGTCCTCGCGCGTCCCACCGTCGTACACCGGGTTGCCGGGCACGGCGGGCACCGCCGGCTCGACGACCGACACCAGCCGGATCCCGTCCCGCCGCAGCTCCTCGGCGAGGACCGGCAGCTTGGGAAACCGCTCCTCGTCCACGGTGAACACCTGGTGGGCATCCGCATGACCGATGCCCAGGTGCACCGCGTCCAGCGGCAGATCACGCTCCTGGTAGCCGGTGACGACCCGCCGGACCTCCTCCTCGTCACCGGATCCCCACAGTGCGTGATGGTGACCCAGCGCCCATGACGGCGGCAACGCGGGCGCCCCGGTCAGCGAGGCCCAGGCGAGCAGCACACGCGCGGGCGTACCCACCATCACCCAGCACCGCAGCGGACCGCCGTCCATCCGCAGCACGCTCCGCCCCGGCCGGTCGTGCCCGGAGCCCGCCCCCTCCGCGCCCTCCCGCAGGTCCACCGTGCCGTCCCACGTGCTGTCGTGGAAGACCAGATGCGTCCCGGCGTCGGCCACCACCAACTGCACCGGCATCGTGACGGACAATGGGTCCGCGCCCGCTACGGAGGGCAGGCCCGAGTCGGTGTTCCACAGCCGGTACGTGCCCTCTCGCAGCCGGGGCCCCGCGGACCGCCCGCCGAGCCCGAAGAACCGGGCGTCCGCCGCCACCTCCGACCGCTGAGTCCAGCGCGCCGGCCCGCCGTCGGCCGGCTCCCACCAGCGCGGCGGCAGCTCACGCCGCAGCACCACGCCCCCCGGGGTCCGCACCTCGACGGCTCCGTGCCGGGACACCGCCACCGTGGCCCGCTCCGCGACCACCCGCCGGCCGCCGTCCTTGTCCGGCTCCAGCACCGCCCGCGGATCCGGCTCAGGACAACGGCCCGCCAACGCGTACGACGGCTCCGGACCCGCCCCGTCCCAGCCCCAGAAGACCGCCCCGTTCACGGCGACGAGGATGCGCAGTTCCGAGCGGCCGAACCGGATCACCCCGCCCCCCGGTCCGGGCTCCACCTCCCGCATCGGGCCCGGCACCCTCGCCCGCTCCGCACCCCGCGGCGGCAGTCCCGCGGCATCGGCCCGCCTCCGGCGCCACGCCACCCGCACGCTACGCAACCCCTGCGCCGCCCCCGCCGAACCGAACGTCTTCATCGAACGCACCAGGTCACGACCGTCCATGCTGCTCACCCTGCCATCGACGAGCGCGCCCAGGGGCGTCGTTCAACTGCCGTTCACCCGTGACGGGACCACATCTTCACGACACCGACTATGTGGGGCACGCCCTGGTGCGGAAGTCGATCACATGGCATCGTCCGTGTCAGCTGCGTCACGCGCACACCCCAGCCCGTGCGCGGAGGACGCACACGACGCGCACAGTCCGGGAGCCGCCCATGTCGACCGTCACCCCCCAGCCGCTCTGGCAGCCAGACCCCCAGCGCGTCGCCCAGGCGCGGATCACCAGGTTCCAGACCTGGGCGTCCGACCACCACGACGCCCCCGCCGACGGCGGCTACCCCGCACTGCACCGCTGGTCCGTGAACGAGCCGGAAACCTTCTGGAAAGCCGTCACGGAGTGGTTCGACGTCCGCTTCTCGACCCCCTACGCGCACGTACTGGCCGACCGCGTGATGCCCGGAGCCCAGTGGTTCCCCGGCGCCACCCTCAACTACGCCGAGCACGCCCTGCGCGCCGCGGCCACCCGCGCGGACGAACCGGCCCTCCTCCACGTCGACGAGACCCACGAGACCGTCCCCGTCACCTGGGGCGAGCTGCGCCGCCAGGTCGGCTCGCTCGCCGCCGAACTGCGGGCCCTCGGCGTCCGCCCCGGGGACCGCGTCAGCGGCTACCTCCCGAACATCCCCCAGGCCGTGGTCGCCCTCCTCGCCACCGCGGCCGTCGGCGGTGTCTGGACCTCCTGCGCCCCCGACTTCGGCGCCCGCAGTGTCCTGGACCGCTTCCAGCAGGTCGAGCCCGTCGTCCTGTTCACCGTCGACGGCTACCGCTACGGCGGCAAGGAACACGACCGCCGCGACACCGTCGCCGAACTCCGCCGCGAACTGCCCACCCTGCGCGCCGTGGTCCACATCCCGCTCCTCGGCACCGAGGCCCCCGAGGGAGCGCTCGACTGGGGCACCCTGACGGGCGCGGACACGGAACCCGTCTACGAACAGGTGCCCTTCGACCACCCCCTGTGGGTGCTGTACTCCTCCGGCACCACCGGCCTGCCCAAGGCCATCGTCCAGTCCCAGGGCGGCATCCTGGTCGAACACCTCAAACAGCTCGGGCTGCACTGCGACCTCGGCCCCGAGGACCGCTTCTTCTGGTACACGTCGACCGGCTGGATGATGTGGAACTTCCTCGTCTCCGGCCTGCTCACCGGGACGACGATCGTCCTCTACGACGGCAGCCCCGGATTCCCGGCGACGGACGCCCAGTGGCGCATCGCCGAACGCACCGGCGCCACCCTCTTCGGCACCTCCGCCGCCTACGTCATGGCCTGCCGCAAGGCCGACGTCCACCCGGCCCGCGACCTGGACCTCTCCCGCGTCCAGTGCGTCGCCACCACCGGCTCCCCGCTCCCGCCTGACGGCTTCCGCTGGCTGCACGACGAGTTCGCCGAGAGCGGCGCGGACCTGTGGATCGCCTCCGTCAGCGGCGGCACCGACGTGTGCTCCTGCTTCGCGGGCGCGGTCCCCACCCTTCCCGTGTACATCGGCGAACTCCAGGCCCCGGGCCTGGGCACCGACCTCCAGGCCTGGGACCCCCAGGGCAACCCCCTCACCGACGAGGTCGGCGAGCTGGTCGTCACCAACCCCATGCCGTCGATGCCGATCCGCTTCTGGAACGACCCCGACGGCAGCCGCTACCACGACAGCTACTTCGACACCTACCCCGGCGTCTGGCGGCACGGGGACTGGATCACCCTCACCTCACGCGGCTCCGTCGTCATCCACGGCCGCTCCGACTCGACCCTCAACCGGCAGGGCGTCCGCATGGGCTCCGCCGACATCTACGAAGCCGTCGAACGACTCCCCGAGATCAGGGAATCCCTCGTCATCGGCATCGAACAGCCGGACGGCGGCTACTGGATGCCCCTGTTCGTGCACCTCGCCCCAGGAGCCACCCTCGACGAGCCCCTGCTCGACCGCATCAAACGGACCATCCGCGAACAGCTCTCCCCGCGCCACGTCCCCGACGAGGTCATCGAGGTACCCGGCATCCCGCACACGCTGACCGGCAAACGCATCGAGGTACCGGTCAAGCGCCTCCTCCAGGGCACCCCCCTGGACAAGGCCGTCAACCCCGGCTCCATCGACAACCTCGACCTGCTCCACTTCTACGAGGACCTGGCCCGCAAACGCTCCTGACCAGGCACTCGACCGGCCGGCCGCCTCGACGGCGCCCGGCCGGCCCGCGCCCGCCCGACGCCGTTGTCAGTGCCGCCGATTACTGTGAGTGAGCATTGATCGACCGTGCACAGGGGGAAACATGGCGCACACCGACCAGACCATGCGACGCGTCCTGCGCCGCGAAATCGCGGGCACCATCGGACTGCTCACCGACGAACACGACTTCCGCGCCATGCGGCGCTACCGCAGCTTCACCTTCCACGACCACGCCGCCTATCTCCGCCAGGTCGAAGCCCTCCTGAGGGCACGAGCCGCAGAGGGCACCCACACCACGATCGCCCTCTTCGACCCGGAGGAGTACGCCGACTACTGCACCACGGCGGGCCTCGACCCCGACGCCCCCGCCAGCCGGACCCGCTTCACCGCCGAACTCGCCACCAACGGACCCACCGTCCCGTACGAGGGCCAGCCCCTCACCGACCTGCTGCCGGCCCTGGTCGACGAGGCCGTCCGCCAGGCCACCTGGGAGTACGCCTCCACCCTGCTCGCCCGCCTCGGCGCGTGCTCCACCTGCGGCGAAGATCTCGGCCGAGCCGCCTTCACCCGGGCCTCGCGCCTCCTGCTCCAGGTCCTGCGCACGGCCCCACCGGGCAACCGGCACCTGGTGTGCAGCGTCTCGGGATCCCCGGAAGACCTCGTCTCCGTCCTGCACGCCGACGAGGAGATCGACGGCACCCCGCACCTCGACGAGGCCGAGGCCCTCGAATTCACCAGCGTCCTCGCCCTCGGCCTGGCCACCCACAGCCCCGGCGGACTCGTCATGCGCATCAGCCCGGCGAGCGGCCCCGACCGCATCCACGGCTGGCGACTGCGCGGATACGGCCTCGAACCCCTCACCGCCGGCGAGATCTTCGACGCGTACTGCACCGACGTCGAGAACGGCGACCTCATCTCCCCGGAGTCCAACGTCGACTACTGCGCCCCGCCCGACCTCGGAGACGACCACCTGCCCCCGGGACACCACCACTGACGACCGCGGGGCGCCCCACCCGGAGGTGGAACGCCCCGTACACAGCGACAGCCGCGGCCCCGCCCGGCCCTACTCGCCGGACAGCACCGCCTGAGCCGCGTTGCGCGCCTCCTCGGCGCTCTCCGCCGCCCGGGCGGCCGCGGCGGCCCGCTCGCACTGCGCCAGCGTGAACTTCGCCAGCGTCGCCCGCACGTACGGCAGCGACGCCGCACCCATGGAGAGGGAGGTGACACCCAGACCCGTCAGCACACACGCCAGCAGCGGATCCGCCGCGGCCTCACCGCACACGCCGCAGCTCTTGCCCTCGGCCTTCGCCGCCTCGGCGGACAGCGCGACCAGGTCGAGCAGCGCAGGCTGCCACGGGTCCTGCAGCCGGGACACCGCACCCACCTGACGGTCGGCGGCGAAGGTGTACTGCGCGAGGTCGTTGGTGCCCAGCGACAGGAACTCGACCTCCTGGAGGACCGAGCGCGCACGCAGCGCGGCCGACGGGATCTCCACCATCGCGCCGAACTTCGCCCGCAGCCCGGCCTCGCGGCAGGCGTCCGCGAACGCCTTGGCGTCGGCCCGGTCCGCCACCATCGGCGCCATGACCTCGAGGTAGACCGGCAGACCCTCCGCGGCCTTCGCCAGCGCCGTCAGCTGCGTCCGCAGCACGTCCGGGTGGTCCAGCAGCGTCCGCAGACCCCGCACACCCAGCGCCGGGTTCGGTTCGTCGCCCGGGGTCAGGAAGTCCAGCGGCTTGTCCGCGCCGGCGTCCAGCACCCGCACGACGACCCGGCCCTCGGGGAACGCCTCCAGCACCTGCCGGTAGGCGGAGACCTGCTTCTCCTCCGTCGGCGCGTTCTTGCTGTCGTCGAGGAAGAGGAACTCGGTACGGAAGAGACCGACGCCCTCCGCCCCGGCCTCCACCGCCGCCGGTACGTCGGCGGGACCACCGATGTTCGCGAGCAGCGGCACCTTGTGCCCGTCCGACGTCGCACCCGGGCCGGTCGCGGCGGCCAGCGCCGCCTTGCGCTCGGCCGCCTCCGACGCCAGCCGCTCCTTCTTCTCTGCGTCGGGGTTCACGAAGATCTGCCCGGTGCTCCCGTCGACGGCCACGACCGTGCCCTC